>NZ_CP045929.1 GCF_009664835.1 Allosaccharopolyspora coralli | reverse complement strand
AGCGGCGGGTGATACAGGTGTCCACAGAGTTGTCCACAGCTGTGTACGAAGGTACGACAAAGCACCGTCGTGACCCCCCGTGGGGCCCGCGCGCTCCGGTACTCCACCTCTCCGGAACGTGTGGGACTGCGGTCGGAGAAATCGACGACTCCCACACCGCCAGTTTCTCGATCGCAGACGGCGACGCTAACAACCCCCGGCGCCGGGGACAAGGAGATCGGAGCAACGCCCACTGCACGGGTTCGGGTACGCCCCGAACGGCGTAGAGTTCGCGCGGGTTGATCTACGTCGGTCGTTTCGTGGCGGAACCCACCTCGTCGGCTGCTGGTCTGGGGAAGCGGCGGGAACAGTCGGCGCCCCGTTCTCGACCACAGCCCTCGATTCGCGCGCCCCGGGAGTCGTAGCCGACCCCGAATTCGCGGTGGGCCGAGGCGGTGCGTACTCTCGTACGGTCCCCCGCCACCAGCGCGGGCGAGTTCACGCGCGCATTCGCGACACGGTGACGTGCTGGGGGACGAACTGACCGACACGGCCATCTTGCGCCTGAAGTAACCAGGAGACCCGACCGTGAGCAAGCGCACCTTCCAGCCGAACAATCGTAAGCGGGCCAAGACCCACGGGTTTCGGCTGCGGATGCGGACCCGTGCCGGGCGCGCCATCGTCGCGGCCCGCCGCAGGCGGGGCCGCAACAAGCTGACTGCCTGAGCGTCGCCGGCGTGCTGTCCGCGGCCAACAGGCTCACCAGGAGCGCCGACTTCGGTCTGACCGTTCGCCGCGGCCGCCGAGCAGGCCGGTCACGCCTGGTCGTCCATCTCCTGCGACCGCAGGCACCGGAGTGCTCCGCACCGGCAGCACACGACGGTTGGCCCACCCGGGGCGGGAGTACACCGCCCCGGGTGGGTTTTGTCGTGAGCAAATCCGTCGGGGTGGCCGTCGTGCGGCACCGCGTGAGCAGGCGGCTGCGGCATCTGTTTCGCGACCTGGCCCCCCGGTTACCCGGTGGCACACTGGTAGTGGTCCGCGCGCTGCCGTCCGCGGCGCAGGCGTCCAGCCGGGAGCTGGGAGCGGACCTGATGTCGGCGCTGACCAAGCTGCGCGCGCTCGACAGCACCGAGGAGCAGCACACGACGGACCACCAGTGATGACGCAGGACGCACCCGACGACGTGACCCGTGACGCGCGCGAGGACCCACCTCCGCGACCGGGTCCGCTCGCCTGGGTGCTGCTTGTCCCAGTGCACGCGTACCGGTGGGTGCTGTCCCCGATTCTTCCGCCGAGCTGCCGGTTCTACCCGAGTTGCAGCGAGTACGCCGTCGAGGCGTTGACCGTGCACGGCGCGTTCCGGGGCTCGTGGCTGACCCTGCGGCGGCTCGGCAAGTGTGGTCCCTGGCACCCTGGTGGCCTGGACCCGGTCCCGCCCCGGCGCCATCGATCTTCAACGGTCGACCGAGTCCACCCCCGTGACGGCGAGGAGTAACTTCGCGTGCTCGACTTCATCAACTACCCGGTGTCGGCGATCCTCTGGGTCTGGCACCAGGTGTTCGGGTTCGTGCTGGATCCGACCAGCGGCATCGCGTGGGCGCTGTCGGTGGTCTTCCTCGTGATCACGTTGCGAGCGCTGCTGTTCAAGCCGTTCGTGCACCAGGTCCGGTCCATGAAGAAGATGCAGGAGTTCGCTCCGCAGATTCAGGAACTGAAGGACAAGCACGGCGACGACCAGCAGAAGTTTGCCCAGGAAATGCAGAAGCTGCAGGCGGAACAGGGTTTCAACCCGCTCAGCGGCTGCCTGCCGATCCTCGTGCAGATCCCGGTGTTCATCGGTCTGTTCCAGGTGCTCAACGGGTTCCGTCCAGGTGCGGAGCAGAACTTCGTCTTCGATGCCGCCGGTGTGTCGTCCTTCGTGGAGGCCGACCTGTTCGGTGCGACGTTGTCGACGGCGATGAGCCGCCCGGCCGAGGTGCTCGCCTCCTTCGGCACCGACCGCCCGTCGATGTTCGCGGTCGGTGTGCCGCTCATGATCGCGGCCGCGATCGCCACGCACTTCACGGCGCGCCACTCGATCCAGCGACAGACGGCGTCGGCGAGCACGCCGCAGGCGGCGATGATGAACAAGCTGATGCTGTGGGCCTTCCCCGCGTTCGCCCTCGTCGGTGGGCCGTTCCTGCCGTTGGCGATCCTCATCTACTGGCTGGCGAACAACCTGTGGACGCTCGGTCAGCAGCGCATCGTCTACAACAAGATCGACCGCGAGGAGGCCGCGGCGAAGGCAGCCGAACCGCAGGCCCCCGCCGCCCTGGACAGCGCCGCCTCCGGGTCGCATGCTGCACCGGAGATCGAGGTCGCGACTGCCCCGGCGACCGAAGCGGTCGCATCGACGAGCGGTCGCGAGGCCGCCACCGAACAGCCCGGCCAGGTGCCCGGGATCACCGAAGACCGTTCCCGCGACACCGACGATCCGGGAACTGCCCGGTGACCCGGTCGCGAACCCGTGGAGAGGAGACGCCGCGTGTCTGAAACCGTGCAGGACCCGGCCCAGGACACCGAGGTCGACGCGACGACCGAGGACCAGGCGGACGAGCAGTCGCAAAGCAAGACCGAGACCTTGCTGGTACAGGAAGGCGACGTCGCGGGCGACTACCTCGAGCGTCTGCTGGACCTGCTCGACTACGACGGAGACATCGATCTCGACGTGGAGGCCGGCCGTGCCGTGGTGAGCATCGACGGCGGTAGCGACCTGGAGAACCTGGTCGGCTCGCGCGGTCAGGTCCTGGAGGCGTTGCAGGAGCTGACCCGACTGGCCGTCCAGCAGGACACCGGCGTGCGCAGCAGGCTCATGTTGGACGTCGGCGGCTGGCGCGCCGGGCGGCGTAAGGAGCTCAGTGATCTGGGTACGTCCACCGCCAAGGAAGTCCTGGACAACGGCGAGAAGACGCGACTGCGTCCGATGACGCCGTTCGAGCGCAAGATCGTGCACGACGCTGTGGCGTCGGTCGACGGCGTCCAGAGCGAGAGCGAGGGCGAAGAACCCAACCGGAAGGTCGTCGTCTTCAAGGCGAGCTGAGGCTCCGTTCCTCGTGTGCCCCACGGTCGTCGCGGCCGTGGGGCACACGTGTGTCTGCGCCTGTTTCACGTGAAACCACCAAATGTCGTTTTGTCGACATCCTCCGGTCGGATCGAGGATTGAATCGTGGGTTCGTGTCAGGCGGCGGTCGGGCATCCGGCAAGCTGGGCGGTGCTCCGGTTCGGCGGAGCGGTGTTTCACGTGAAACAAGCGAGATCGAGTGTGGGTTGAGGGAGACCGGAGTGGAGCGAACCCCAGAACTGGCGGCGGAGGTCTTCGGGGACCGGGTGGCGCTCGCCGAGTGCTTCACCGAGCTGCTGACCGAGGAGGGACTGCGGCGCGGACTCATCGGTCCCCGTGAGATCGGGCGGTTGTGGGAACGCCATGTGTTGAACTCCGCCATCTTTGCGGAGTTGCTGACACCGAATTGCCGCGTGGTGGACGTAGGCTCTGGGGCGGGCTTGCCGGGCATCCCGTTGGCCATCGCTCGCCCCGATGTACACCTCACCCTGCTCGAGCCGATGGCGCGACGGGTGACGTGGTTGGAAGAAGTCATCACCGAACTCGCGCTCACAGTGGACGTGGTGCGCGGACGTGCCGAGGAGGGCCCGGTGCGCGACCGGTTGGCGAACCACGACGTGGTGACGGCTCGTGCCGTTGCGCCGATGGAGCGGCTCGCGCGTTGGTGCCTGCCCCTGCTGCGTCCGGGTGGCACGTTGCTCGCGTTGAAGGGCTCCAGCGCGGCCGACGAGCTCGAACGGGATGCCGAGTCGATTCGTGCCGCCGGGGGCGATCACACGGAGATCGTCGTCTGCGGCGAAGGAAAACTTGAGGTACCGACGACCGTCGTGGTGGTGGAGCGGACAGCGCAGGTCCGTGCCGCCACCGGTCGGCGTCGCGCAGGTGCGCGTCGAACCAGGAAGGATCGCGGACGGTGAATTCGGAGTCGGACGGAAACGGTCGTGTTTCACGTGAAACAAGGGGGCGCGCCTCGGGGAGCCTGCGGTTCCCGTCGACGGCAGCCTCCGGTGGCGAGGGTGCGTCAGCCCCGGCGAGTCCGGATATCGGTTGGACGCCGATCATGGAGGAAGCGGAACGGGCCACCCGCGTGCTGCACCCCGAGAATCAACTTCCCCGCCCCACCCGGCGGCGCATCATCACCGTCGCCAACCAGAAAGGCGGTGTCGGCAAGACCACGAGCACGGTGAACCTCGCCGCGGGCCTCGCGCTCCAAGGTCTCACGGTTCTCGTGATCGACCTCGACCCGCAGGGGAACGCGAGCACCGCGCTCGGTGTGGACCACCGATCCCACGTGCCGTCCGTGTACGAGGTCCTGCTCGGTGAGATCACTGTCGCCGATGCCGCCGCGCCGAGTAGTCAGGCGAGCAATCTCTACTGTGTGCCGGCGACGATCGACCTCGCAGGCTCGGAGATCGAGCTCGTCAGCATGGTCGCCCGCGAGGGGCGCCTCAAGGAGGCGCTCAATTCGGAAGCGGTCGAGAGGTTGGCCCCGGACTACATCTTCGTGGACTGCCCGCCCTCGCTCGGGCTGCTCACAGTGAACGCGATGGTCGCCGCACACGAGGTGCTGATCCCGATCCAGTGCGAGTACTACGCGCTGGAAGGGCTGGGCCAGCTGCTCAACAACATCGAGCTCGTGCAGGCACACCTCAACCCCGCGCTGTGGGTGTCCACGATCCTGCTCACGATGTACGACGGGCGGACCAAGCTCGCGGATCAGGTGACGAGTGAGGTTCGCGGACACTTCGGTGACCTGGCGCTGCGGACGGTGATTCCCCGGAGTGTGAAGATCTCGGAGGCGCCGGGATTCGGCCAGACGGTGTTGACCTACGACCCGGGGTCGCGGGGTTCGATGAGTTACCTGGATGCGGCGAAAGAGATCGCCGAACGCGGCGCGGAGAGGAAGTCGGCATGACCGAGCGTCGGGGTGGTTTGGGACGGGGTCTCGCCGCGTTGATTCCGAGCGGCCCCCCACCGGGGTCGTCGGGTGAGCCGATGGAGTCCGTGACCGTGCGCGGGCCGGGATTCACGACATCAGTTCCTCCTGCCCCGATCGGGACGCCCGGGCAGAACGGCGATGTTTCACGTGAAACCGCCGACGGCGTCGCGGGCGCGGTGTACCGGGAGGTCGACCTCGAGGCGATCACACCGAACCCACGGCAGCCGCGCACGGTGTTCGACGAGGAAGCACTCGCCGAGCTGGAGCACTCGATTCGCGAATTCGGTCTGCTGCAACCGATCGTCGTGCGCGACCTCGGGGACGACCAGTTCGAACTCATCATGGGTGAGCGGCGCTGGCGAGCGTCGCAGCGGGCCGGCCTGGAGACCATTCCGGCGATCGTGCGTCAGACGCAGGACGACGACCTGCTCCGGGACGCGTTGCTGGAGAACATCCATCGGGTGCAGCTCAACCCGCTGGAAGAGGCGGCGGCGTACGCGCAGTTGCTCGAGGAGTTCGACGTGACACATGACGAGCTCGCGGACCGGATCGGCCGGAGTCGTCCGGTCATCACGAACACCATCCGGTTGCTGCGGCTCCCTCTCCCCGTGCAGCGGCGGGTCGCGGCCGGGATTCTCTCGGCGGGGCATGCTCGGGCGCTCATGTCGGTGGAAGATCCGAACGATCAAGAAGAGCTCGCGACGCGGATCGTGGCAGAGGGTCTGTCCGTCCGAGCGACGGAAGAAGCGGTGACGCTGAAGAAGAGCGATGCACCCGCGAAGCAGAAACCCGCTCCCCGAAAGCAGATGGAGGCGCCGGGCTTGCAGGGGTTGGCCGAACGTCTCTCCGATCGGATGGACACCCGGGTCAAGGTCGAGTTGGGGCGCCGGAAGGGACGGATCGTCGTCGAGTTCGGATCGGTCGATGATCTGGAGCGTCTCGCCGAGATGATGTTGCCCGACGGGGCTTCCGAGGTGCGTGAACTAGACGATCAATGACACCGGGACGTTTCGTCACGGTGACGGCCCCTGTTTCACGTGAAACAGGGGCCGTTGTCGTCTCCGGGTCAGCGAACGAGGGAACGTTCGATCATTGTCGCGAAGACTTCGCCGAGCGACCGGTCGGCTGCCTCGACCGCCATCGGCAGCAGTGAGGTCTCGGTGAGGCCGGGTGACACATTCACTTCGAGGAAGTGCGGGACGCCGTTCGCGTCGATGATCGCGTCCGTCCGGGAGACGTCCCGGAGCCCCAGCGACTGGTGCGCGGCGAGCGCCAAGTCCCCCGCCGTCTTGGCGGTGGCGGCGGAGAGGTCGGCGGGGGCGTGGAAGGTCGTGAGTCCGGCCGTGTAGCGGGCGGTGTAGTCGTAGATGCCGTTGTCGGCCTTGATCTGGACCGCGGGGAGTGCCTCCGGCCCGTCCGGCCCGTCGACCACACCGACCGCGACCTCCGTGCCCTCGATGTATTGCTCGACGAGGACGGTGTCGCCGTACGACAGTGCACCGACCATCGCCGACGGCAGTTCCGACGCGTCGCGCACCACGCGGGCGCCGAGCGCGGAGCCGCCCTGGTCCGGCTTGAGCATCAGGGGCAGACCGAGCTTCGCCACGAGCGCGTCGAGTACCGCTTGGGCACCGAGCTCCCGGAACGTCGCGTGCGGCAACACCACCCAGTCCGGAGTGTGCAGACCGGCGCGCACCATCTCGGCTTTCGCCGTCGGCTTGTCCCACGCTCGCCTGCAGGCTCGGGAGTCGGTGCCGACATAGGGGACGTCGAGCATCTCCAGCACCGACTGCACGGCACCGTTCTCGCCCTCACCACCGTGCAGGGCGACGACGACGGCATCCGGTCGGTCGCCGTGGAGACGGTCGAGCAGTTGGGCATCGGCGTCCCACTCGGCGACGGTGACACCGACCGACCGGAGCGCGGCCGACAGGCGCCTGCCCGAGCGCAGGGACACGTCGCGTTCGTGGGAGAGGCCACCGGACAGAACGGCGACCCAGCGATCGGTCACGTCTCAGAACTCCTCTGAAGATCGTGGTCCACTGTGGTAATTCCGAAAACCATAGTGGACGGTGGGCGAATTGGTGCAGTGAAGGAAGGTTACGGCGCCACGAGATCAGTGAGGCATCGGGTTACGCCGTGTCGACCGACGGAGCGTCCGGTCCGGACACCGGGCGTTGCGGCACGGAGCCGAACGTGCGGACGAGGTCCAGTTCGTCGGTGATCGTGTTCGCGAGCCGCCGCACACCCTCCTGGATCCGTTCCGGTGTGGGATAGCAGAAGGACAGGCGCATCTGCCTGCTGCCGAGGCCGTCGGCGTAGAAGCCGGTGCCGGAGGCGTAGGCCACGCGCTGGGTCACCGCGCGGGGAAGCATCGCCTTGGTGTCCACCCCTTCCGGCGCGGTCATCCAGACCATGAAGCCGCCGTCCGGCCGGGTCCAGTCGCACCCCGGGGGCATGTGCTGCTCCAGCGCGCCGAGCATCGCGTCCCGGCGCTGGCGGTACTGCTCCTGGTAGGTCTTGATCTGCCCTTTCCAGTCGTGGGTCTCCAGGTAGCGAGACACGATCATCTGGTTCAGCGTGGGCGGGCACAACGTGGCCGACTCGGCGGCCAGGACCAGCTTCTCGCGCACGGCGTGCGGGGCGAGCACCCAGCCGACACGCAGCCCGGAGGCGAAGACCTTCGAGAACGAACCGAGGTACACGACGTTGTCCGGGTCCTGGCTGCGCAGTGCCGGGTAGGTCTGCCCGTCGAAGCCGAGCAGGCCGTACGGGTTGTCCTCCAGCACCAGGATGCCGTGGTGACGGCAGATCTCCAGGATCTCGGCGCGGCGGTGCACGGCGAGCGTGATGCCTGCCGGGTTGTGGAAGTTCGGGATGGTGTAGAGGAACTTGATGTTCTTTCCCGCGGAGCGGACCTTCGAGATCGCCTCGCGCAGCCCGTCCGGGTTGAGCCCCTCGTCGTCCATCGCGACGTGCACGACCTCGGCCTGGTAGGCGGAGAACGAACCGAGCGCACCCACGTACGACGGCCCCTCGGCCAGCACGACGTCACCGGGGTCGCAGAAGATCCGGGTCACCATGTCCAGAGCCATCTGGGAACCGACAGTGACCATGACGTCGTCCGCGTGCGCCGAGATGCCTTCCAGCTGCATGACCTCGCAGATCTGCTCACGCAGCCGAGGTACCCCGTGGGCGGACCCGTACTGCAGCGCCTGCTGTCCCTCCTCGACGATGAGGCGGGAGATCTCGTCGGCGAGCGAGTCCAGCGGGAGGGCGGCGAGGTTGGGCATGCCGCCCGCGAGGGACACGACCTCGGGGCGGTTGGCCACGGCGAAGAGCGCTCGAACCTCGGAAGCCGTCATCCCGGCGGTGCGCTGGGCGTAGCGGTCGAGGTGCGCGTCCAGGACGCGCTCGTGGGTGTTCTCGACCTCTTGACTTCCGTGGTCGGACATATCGCGCTCCGAAGTGTTCGAGGGTGCGCCGGCACGAGCGGACGAACCGCCGTACGGCGGTCGACCGAGTCTATCGGTGGTATCGCTGCTCGCTCCGCCCGTGTCACGCGGCGCCTCACGCGGTAGGGCGGAACGGTAAGCCATCTCACCCGTCCGAGGCGGCTCCACCGGAGCGGTGTGCTTTCGGTACGGCGGTCGGTGGACATACCCTGAGTCGACCCGCCGATCCGCGCGGGCCCCGCCCGTGTGCCGAGGAGGTCAGGTGTCGCGACGCGTCGTCGGCGTCACGCTGGACAACCTCGACGAGATGCCGCGCAAGTGCCGCCAGTGCGTGTACTGGGAGCTCGCACCGCACATCCGGGAGCAAGCGGAGGAGTTCGGCCAGACCGAGCTGGAGAAGGAAGCCTGGGTCTCGAGCGTGCTGCTCGACTGGGGCTCGTGCGGCCGAATCCTGTACGTGGACGGTGTCCCCGCCGGGTATGCGCTGTACGCGCCGCCCGCGGCCGTGCCGCGCGCTGCCTCGTTCCCGACGGCCCCGGTCAGCGCGGACGCCGTGCTGCTCACCGGCCTGCGGATCCAGAGCGATTTCGAGGCCGCCGGCCTGGGGCGCGTGCTGGTCCAGAACGTGGCCAAGGACCTCACCCGGCGCGGGGTGAAGGCGGTGGAGGCGTTCGCCGACCGTCAGGAGTCCGGTGACGGTTGTGTCGTTCCCGCCGGGTTCCTGGCACAGGTCGGGTTCAAGACGGTGCGCGAGCACCCCGAGTGGCCCCGGATGCGGCTGGAGCTGCGCACCGCGATCTCCTGGAAGGAAGACGTCGAGGCCGCCTTGGAGCGCCTGCTGAGCACAGTCTCGGTGCAGACGGCGGAGCCGACGTTCGGCCGCTGAGAAGGCGGCTCAGAGCGCAGTGCGCATTCAGGCACTTGGGTGGTCCGGTCCTGCCGGTTCCCACATTCACTCTCAGGCCGCGTCCGGGAGCCGGAGCAACCGGCGTGCGTTGCCGTGAGCGATCTTGCGGCGGTCGCTCTCACTGATCGGGGCGTTCTCGATCCAGGCCGTCGCCCGGTCGGTCTCCGCGTACGGGTAGTCGACGGAGAACAGGATGCGGTCCGCGCCCACCGTCAGCAGCGCGCTGATCAGCGCCTGATCGGAGAAGTGGCCGCTGGTGGTGACGTGGATGTTGTCGGCGAAGTACTCGGCCAGCGTCTTCCGGGGTCGTTTGTCGAACGGGTTGAGGTCGAAGCAGTACTGGGTGCGCCAGAGTTGCGCCGGCAACCCCTCGCCGAGATGGCCGAGGACGAGTTGCAGCTCGGGGTGCCTGTCGAACAGGCCGGAGAAGATCAACCGGAGCGCGTGGGTCGCCGTCTCCGTCCCGAATCCCCAGGTCGCGCCGACCAGCTCGGGGTGACCGTGCAGGTTCGCGCTCGAGGACGGCAGTGGCGGGCGCGGATGCAGATACACCGGGACGCCGAGCTCGGTGGCTTCCTTCCAGAACACCTCGAAGCCGGGTTCGTCGTAGTAGCGCCCGGTGCCGGGAGCGGTGTCGTTGGTGTAGCCGTTGACCATGACGCCGACGAAGCCGAGGTCGCGGACGCAACGGCGCAGTTCGCTCGCGGCGGCGGCCGGATCCTGGAGGGGCACGGCGGCGAAGCCGGAGAACCGGTCGGGACGACGCCGGACCTGGTCGGCGAGCAGGTCGTTCAGCGACCGGGCGGTGCTCACGGCGGCGTCGGTGTCGGTGAGGACCTGCACGCCGGGTGCGGTGAGGGACAGGATCGCGCGTTCGACGCCGTGCGCGTCCATGGTGGCGAGCCGGTCGCCGTCGAATTCCGCGAGCCGGTGCATGATCGGCTCGTAGTACTCGGGCATCACGCCGCCACCTGCGGAGACCCGCGCCAGCTCGTCGGGGTCGTCCAGGATGCGCTGCGCACTCGCCGGGTCGAGGAAGTGCTCTTCCAACGCCACCTTCGGCAAGGCCATGGTGTCCCCGGTTTCGCTCGGCGCACGGTCGTCGTGATCGTCGACGACCGTGCGAGGCCGGTCAAGCACGCAGCCCTCGGTGGGCGAGTCCCGCTCAGGTGCATTGAGGAACTGGCGGTTGTGCCCGTAGGGCACGGTCATACGTGACCGGCCTCGACAGGGTGGGGGGGGGCTCCGGGACGGCGGTACCGGACCACCGACCTCAGTTCCACAATGCCTTCTCAGGCACCCTCGGCGCGGGCGAGCTCGTGGCGCAGCAGGTCGTCGAAGGTGAACGTGCCGGTCGGCTGATCGTCCTTGCCGAGCAGGTACAGCCGCTTCACCCCAACCAGCAACGCCTCGGCGATGACGTCCCGGAACGCGGGGTCGAGCAGTCGCCCGCGGTCGTCCGGATTCGTCAGGTAGCCCAGTTCGAGGCGCACCGCGGGCATCCGCGTCAACCGCAGGACCTCCCAGGTCTTCGGGTGCGTGCGGCAGTCCCGCAGGCCCGTGCGGGCCACGATCTCGCGTTGCAGGAAACCCGCGAGCGCTTCCCCGACGGTCGAGGTCGTGCCGTTGCCGGTGCCGAAGTGAAAGCTCGCCAGCCCTTGCGCACCGGGGGCGGTGTTCGCGTCCATGTGCAGGGACAGGAACAGGTCGGCGCCGGCCTCGTTGGCGAAGTTCGCCCGGTCGATCTCGTGCGGGCAGGCGTTCGGGCCGCGCGAGATCAGCGCCTCCATGCCGGTGGCGACCATCCGGCCTTCGAGGCGGCGCGCGAAGTCCCACGCCAGGTCGGCCTCGGAGACCCCGCCGACGACGATGCCGCGATCGGTACCCCCGTGGCCGGGGTCGATCACGATGCGTTTCCCGCGCAGTCGAGGACCGGCGTTGCGGACCTTCTCCTGCTCCCGCAGGTAGACGGGTCGTCCGCCGCGGACCTTCGGTGCGAGCTGCTTGAGCGCCCGCAGCGTCGCCGGCCCGCAGATGCCGTCGGCGTTGAGCCCGTAGTCGCGCTGGAAGCTGCGCAGCGCGTGCTCGGTCTGACGACCGAAGATGCCGTCCGGGCGACCGGCGTCGTAGCCCAGTTCCAGCAGCCGCTCCTGCAGCGCGAACACGTCGTCGCCGCTGACGGGCCGGGTGACCAGGTACGTCAGCGAGCGGTCGCCGAGCCTCCACCGTGCGTCGGTCAGCGCTCGGTAGGTCGCGGAACCGACCACGCCGTCGGTGATGAGGCCGCGTTGCTGCTGGAAGACCCGGACCGCGTGCTCCACGGCCCGGTCGAACGTGGCGGGACCCGGACGGCCGTTGGCTGCGGGCAGGAGACCCAGCGCAGCCAGAGTGTTCTTGATCTCGGCGACGGCCGGACCCATGTCACCCCGGTGGAGTTGCTGCATGCACTCCTCGCTCGGCTCGGGCGCCGGTGGACCGGCGCGAAGGATGTTCGGTCTCCCCCGGTTCGTGCGCCACCTGCCGGAAACGCGTGGAATCCGGCACGCCGCGCTGCTCATTGTGCCTTGCGCCCGACGACCTTTCGCCAAGGGCCACGCGGACCGCCCACACCGCGTCACCGACACCTCACGGATCAGCAGCGGTGCGGGTCACCGGAGGCGGGATCGACTGCTACTCAGAGCGCATTGTGGAACGTGGGCGGCGGTACCGGACCACCTCCCCAAGTACCCGGATGCCCTCTCAGGCCGACGGCCCCGCCGTCACTGTCTTCATCGACAGGACGGCGGGGCCGCGTTAGCCGGTACCGCCGATACGGAGTCACTGCTCACACGCCGGGGCACGCCCGGACGCGCACCGTGACCGCCGCGCGGGGAAGCCCTTGCTCAGAGGGCGTTGTGGAACCTGGGTGGGTGGTCCGGTACCGCCGCCCCAGTTCGCCCCTCGCGGCGTTGGGGTCCTCTTGAGTACCAGGTGTACGCGGCGAGAACCCCTGCCTTGCGAGGCACGAACTCCAAACGCCGGAACCCCTCACCGTGCCCCGGCTGGGCACGTATGACCGTGCCCTACGGGCACAAAAGACAGTTCAAATGCACGCTCAGAGGTACTCGTCGAGGTCGCTGAGCAGCGCCGCCTTCGGCTTGGCGCCGACGATCTGCTTGACCGCCTCGCCCTTGTTGAACAGCAGCAGCGTCGGAACCGACATGACCTGGTAGTCCCGCATGATGCTCGGGTTCTGGTCGATGTCGAGCTTGACGACGGAGAGCTTGTCACCGTGCTCGCCCGCGATCTCCTCGAGCACCGGCGCGACCATCTTGCACGGACCGCACCAGGTCGCCCAGAAGTCCACCAGGACGGGCTTGTCGCTGTTGAGGACCTTCGCCTCGAACGAGTCGGCGTCGACGGTCTCGGTGTTGCCTGCCATGTCATCTCCCTCTCGGTGGCCCTGTGGTTGACGGGCGCTGTGTGTCGCTGTCGGTCGGTGCCGCCGTCGTGCTCGTTGCGGCGTGACTGACGCGGTGGTCAGTGTGCCGCCGCGGTGGCGGCCGGTCCGTACCCGCCGCCCACGTGCTCGGCCGCGACCTCGGCGACCCCGGTGGACTCCTGCTCGGCGAGCCACCGTTCGGCGTCGATCGCCGCCGCGCAACCGGAACCGGCGGCGGTGACGGCCTGACGGTAGGTCTTGTCGACGAGGTCACCCGCGGCGAACACGCCGGGAACGCCGGTGTGCGTGGTCGGCTGCTGCACGAGCACGTAGCCCTCGTCGTCGAGTTCGACCTGACCCTTGACGGTTTCGCTGCGCGGGTCGTGGCCGATGGCGACGAACATGCCCGCCACCGGCAGCTCGGACTCCTCGCCGGTGACCGTGTCCTCGAGCCGCAGCGACGACACCGTGCCGTCACCGAGCACCTCGGTGACCGTGGAGTTCAGCTGCCACTTGATCTTGTCGTTGGCGCGAGCGCGCTCGAGCATGATCTTGGATGCGCGGAACTCCTCACGACGGTGGATGATCGTCACCGACTTGGCGAAGCGGGTGAGGAAGGTGGCCTCCTCCATCGCCGAGTCACCGCCGCCGACGACCGCGATGTCCTGGTCGCGGAAGAAGAACCCGTCGCAGGTCGCGCACGCCGACACACCGCGGCCGAGCAGTCGTTCCTCGCCGGGAACTCCGACGTAGCGGGCGGCGGCTCCCATCGCGAGGATGACGGCCTTCGCGCGGTACTCGGTTCCGTTGGCGCGAACGAGCTTGACGTCGCCGTCGAGTTGAATCTCCTCGACGTCCTCGGCCCGCAGCTCGGCACCGAATCGGTCCGCCTGGGAGCGCATCTGCTCCATCAGGTCGGGGCCCATGACGCCCTCGCGGAAGCCCGGGTAGTTCTCCACGTCGGTCGTCGTCATCAGGGCGCCGCCGAACTGGGTCCCTTCGAAGACGAGCGGTTCGAGCTCGGCCCGTGCCGCGTACACCGCTGCGGTGTAGCCGGCGGGACCGGAGCCCACGATGATCACGTTTCGGACGTCGCTGCTCACCGCGCCCCTTCCATAGTCCGTGCACCGAAGAGTGCGGGGTCGTCGCACATCGCCACTCGGGGCTGCCCTCGGGCTGGTGTATGCCCCGAGCGTGGGTGTGCGCTGTCTACACCCCGCTCAACACGATCCTATGCGGGTCTGTTCCCGCCTCGGTACGGCCGTTCGTGAGTGACCCCGCATGCCGTGCGGTGAGGCCTGCCACCAGGCGAGTGGTCGTGCTGGTGTCGGGCCGGAACTCCTGCCGGAAGGGGGTGCGCGGCGTCTCAGCTGCCGAACGTGGTGTCCGAGATCGTGGCCGGATTGCCCGGTCCGCAGTCGACCCCGACGGTGAGCAGGCGGAACTGTCCGATCGCGCCGGCGGGCAGGATCAACAGCTGCGCGGGCGTGCCGTCGAGTGTGACGCTGCGCGCACCGATCGGTGTTCCGCTGTCGACGCCGTTGGCCTGTAGACAGCCGAGCAGTCGCTCGGGTTCGGTGAGCGCCCCGAGCTGGTCCGAGCGCATGACCTCGGAGAACTGGCCGGGCGTCAACCTCGCCTCGCCACCCTGCAACGCCAGCGGTGGCGGACCGGACGGGGAGCCGCTCGGCGGAGGTGCCTCACCCGCCTGCTGGGACGTGTCGTCACCGCCGGTGAGCATCGGACCGAGGATCGCGACCCCGAGTACGGCAGCGGCGGCGGTGGCCAGTGCCGCGGTCCATCCAGCACGACGACGACGGCGGGAAGCGAGGTCGACCGGCCGCGCGCCGTGCCCGTCGGGTTGCCGGACCGGTTGCGCCGGGGCGGGACGCGTGGGCAGCTCGGTGACCGAAGCCTGGTACTGAGCCCGGGAGTGCAGTTCGTGCTCGAGTGCCTCGTCGAGCCGTGCGGCCACGTCTGTGGGGATTCCCATCTGCGCCACGTCGCCCGCTGCCCTGGTGTCGGCTGCCCCGCCGTCGCGGGTCAGTTCGCCGAACTCGCCCAGCTCGGCATCGGCCGCGTCGAGTGCCGCGAGCACCTCGCGGGCTTCGGGGTCGGCGAGGACGAGCGGCCGGATCCTGTCCGTCGTGTCGGCGTCCAACGCGCCGGCGTGGAAATCCGCCAGTACCTCGGGGGTCCACGGCGGCCCTACCGGCGGCGGGTCCGCACGCCGTTCGTCGCCACTCATCGTCCCTCCCGTCGATGCTCGGCCATCGCGTCATCTGGGACGTTCGCATCCGCACTCGGGTTCCGTAGGTGCCCCAGAAGTTTCGCGAGCTTCAACCGGCCGCGCGCGCAACGGCTCTTCACGGTGCCGCCCGCGACCCCGATCAGCGCCGCCGCCTCGACCACCGAGTAACCCTGGACGTCGACGAGCACGATGGCCGTGCGCTGGTCCTCGGGGAGTTCGGCCAGCGCGTCCTGGATCGCCATCCGAGTGTCGCGCTCGGCCATGAGGTCCCTGGGCGTCGCGGGCTCACCGGGCCCGTCCTCGGGTAACGGCACCGTCGGTCGCGCCTGCCTTCGCCGGATTCGGTCGAGACAGGCGTTCACGACGATGCGGTGCAGCCAGGTCGTGACCCGGGACTCGGCACGGAACGAACTCGCATTGCGGAAGGCCGAGATCATGGCGTCCTGCAACGCGTCGGCCGCTTCGTCGTGGTCCCGCATGGTGCGTAGCGCCACCGCCCACAACCGGTCCCGGTGTCGACGGAAGAGCTCCGAGAACGCGTGCGGGTCCCCATTGGCGTGCGCCGCGATGAGATCGGCGTCCGAACTGACGGAGGCAGACACGGATGAGCACTCTACTGATCGCCGCCGGAACCCAGAACTCCTCTCCCTGAAGATGTGCTCGGTGGGTCGGGTGGTTGAGAACCCGCGGGTGGTCCGGCTGCGTGCGTGGTGGCTGCTCAGCGGCTGCGCCGCTGACAAGACAGACGAAGCTCTTGTGAAGAGTGCTCAGTGACCAAGCCGTGTGGCGGTGTCAGGCAGCGGTGCCCAGCACGGTGACTTCGTTGAGCGTGGCGCGGAAGTTGCCCCCGGTCTCGTTCAGCTGGGTGACCCACACGACGATGTGGTCGGTGGGCTCGCTCGGCTGGATCGGGATGACGTTCTCGCCCTCGGTGAGATCGGCGGAACCGATCACGGGACTGGCCTCGATGTCCGGGGAACTGCTGTTCGTGGAGCGGATCTCGACCCGCACCCCTGGCGTCGCCGAGTCGACCACGACCTCGCGCAGGTTCGACGCCTGCTCGAGGCTCAGCACCACGCCGGTGCCCTCGGCGATCCCGCCGGGGCCGAGCTGCTGGAAATAGTCGAAGGTCGTCCAGTACGTCGCCGGGTCACCATCGATGAGGTTCGGGGCGCGGGACGGGCTGTCGGGCTCGCCGTACGGGTTGAACGCGGTCGCCTCGGAGGCGCCGACCGGTTCCGGCGGCGGTGGCGGTGGTTGCGCACCCTGCCCCGGGTTGCCGTGGTTGTCCCCGTCCTCGTGCACGACCACCGACGGGCCGGAACTGCTGGCAGGGCCTGCGAAGATCCCGATCACGCCCGCGGTGACCCAGCCGACCACGAGCAGCGTCGCCGCGCCGAGCACGCCCACGCTGATGAACAACTTCTTGCGGGTGGTCTTGTCCGGTTTGGGGTCCTCGGTGCGCCACACCTCGTTGTCGCGCGGCTCGCCGCCACTGGCGGGAACCGCCTGCATGACGCTGGTCGACGCTTCGTGGGAGGCGTGTTGTTCGAGGACCCGAAGCACCGCCGCCCCGGTGCGGACACCGCCGGTGGTGCCGGACTGGTCCGGGCTGCCGAGCGCGCGGACGGCGACCGTCGACAGCTCCATCGGCACCGTCGGGCGCAGCGTGCGCGGAGCGACGATCGTTCCGTCGGGGCCCTGCGGCGCCGTCGGCACGCCTTCCGGCCCGTCGGCCAACGACCAGCGGCCGGTGAGCAGCAGGTACAGCACCGCGCCGAGACCGCGCACGTCGTCGCTGGAGGACGCCGACGACAGTGGTCCGGGGAACGCCATCCGGATCTCGCCCTCGTTGGTCACCCGGATCCGCTGCGGATGATCGGCTCCGAGCACGAGGCCGGCGTGGTGGGCTGCCTCGACCGCAGCCGCCAGCGGCTGCGTCAACCGCGCCGCAGTGCCCGGAGGTAGCGGACCTTCGGCGACGAGATCGACGAGGTCGGTGCCGTGCGTCCATTCGGCGATCACCGCACCGAGGAAGCCACCGGGATCTTCGGGCGCGGGTGTCACGACGTCGAGCACCCTGGCGACGCCGACGTGGTTGAAGGTGCTCGCGTGCATCGCGCGTTCGAGGGTCCGGCGCGCACGGGCGGCGGCGCCGGAGTCGGACCGATCACCGAGCAGGATCGTCAGCGCGACGTCGCGGCCGAGAACGCCGTCCTTGGCGCGCCACAACTCCGCGTCGCAGCGGACGTCCGAACCGACGTGCGACAGCAGCCGGTACCTTCCGTGATCGAGCACGGCTCCCGGGACGAGCTCCTTCTCCCCAGCGCCCGAGTGCGTCGACTCGGAGGTGCCGGAGCCGTCCCGGTTCGATGGCGCCTGCTCGGTCGGTTTGCTGCTCACCTTCCCTCTCCCGCTCCTTCCGGTCCCGTCGGCGGCACGGCAGCCACCCTTCCACGCAAGGAGACTTCCGTGTCGAGAGTACGTGACGCGACCGTCAGCGACGACGCAACGCAGTCGCGAGCCGCCCGAACGCGGGTTGCAATTCGGCCACCCGCAGGACGTGCATCAGCCCGAAGATCACGGCGAGACCGATCAGGCCGCCAGCGATCAGCTGCAGCCACCCGGTTCCGAGCCCCGCGTCGCCCGCGATCGCACCGTCGACGCCGTACGCGACGCCCCACGCCACGAGTCCGCCGATCACGGACGCGAGCGTGGTTTTTCCGAGTGTGGCGAGCAATCGCCTGCTGCCCAGCGGCCCGAGCCGGTGGCGCAGCCAGACCTCCCCGACGAGCCAGCCGATCACGAACCCGAACGAGTTGACCACGGTGAGCCCGTAGACCACGTCCTCGGCGGGCAGGACCAGCGGCACCGCGATCGCGAGCGCGATCTTCACCACGGTCATGATCAACATGATCATGGTGGGGGTCCGCGCGTCCTTCATCGCGTTGAACGCGCGCATCTGCATCATCGTGATCGCGTACGGCAGCACCCCGAACGCGGAGACCGCGATCGCGAAACCGAGGTCCTCGGCGCGACTGGACGCCGCACCGAGGGAGAACAACGCCAGGGCGAGCGGCACGCCGAGCGCGGTCATCACGGCCGCGATCGGCAACAGCGCCACGGTGCTCAGCCGATTGCCCAGCGAGAGGTCCTCGATCAGCTTCGGGTAGTCCCGGTCGGCAGCGGCGGCGCTCATCCGAGGCAGGATCGCGGTCATCACCGAGAACCCGATCACGCCGTACGGCAACTGCAGCAGCATCCAGGCGTAGGTGTAGATCGACCACGCGCCGCCCGCTGCGCCGGTGCCGACGCGGGTGAGCACGGCGAGGCCGACCATGCTGATCGCCACGTAGCCGAGCATCCATGCGGTCAGCGCACCGAACTCGGAGAGCCTGCTGTCCCATTCGAGCCGCCACTGGAACCGAAATCCGGTCTTGCGCAGTGCGGGGATCTGGTACGCGGCCTGCACGAGCACACCGACGGTCACGCCGATGCCGAGCGTCAGCAGGTGCGGGTCGCTCATCCGCACCGGGTCGAGGGTGAGCTCGCCCGGGATCAGCGCGTAGACGCCGAGCGTGGCGAGCACCACGAGATTGTTCATCACCGGCGCCCACACCGGTGGGCCGAAGACCTGCTTGGACTGCAGGATCGCCGAGAACAGCGCGCTGGCGCCGTAGAACAGGATCTGCGGCAGCAGCAGGTAGGCGAACGCCGTGACCAGCGGCTGATTGGAGCTGTCGCCCGGGGTCACGAAGATCGCGGTCAGCAGCGGCGCGGCGAACAGCGAGAGCACCGTGCCCGCGCCGAGGATGATCGCGGCGATGCTGAGCAGGCGCTGCACGTACGCCTCGCCGCCGTCGGGATCGGACTTCGCCGCGCTCACCAGGACCGGGACGACGACGCTGGTGAGGACGCCGCCGAGCAGCAGCTCGAAGATGCTGTTCGGCAGCGTGTTGGCGACGGTGAACGAGTCGTTGGCGACCCCGAACCCGATGATCATGGCGAGGACGAACTTCCAGCCGAAGCCGGTGACCCGACTGATCAGCGTCGCGATCGCCATCGTGCTGCTGGCCTTGAGCAGCGACGGGCCGCGCGAACCGGCGGAGGGCTTCGGGATCACCTGAGTCTGCTCGGCGTCCGGGTCGGGCGGCGGCCCCGAGGTGTCCCCGACGGCGATCGGCTGGGTGAGTTCGGCCGCCCCCGCGGGCACCGCACGCCCGAGGGGTTCGGTCGGGAACTCTCCCGGCCGATCGACCGGTCCCGCCTGCCTGTCTCGGTTCACCAACTCAGTCCTTCGCTCCCGCGTCACCCCTGTGCACATCACCCGTGTGTGCGACGCGGAGACAGGATGTCAGTCCGCGTGCCGCTCACTGCCGGTGGTGTGGGTCCCCGGGCCACGCACCCACCGCACCGCGAGACTCCGCGTTCCAGGCGGGCGCCTTCCCGTCAGGATCGCGCGCCTGCTCGGTGCCGCCGGGGTTTTCGCTCCGCCCCGGTGTGTCGGACGCGGACCCGGACGAGGGGGCCGCTGAGCCGGCACCGTCCTCGGCGGTGTTCCTGCCGTTGCGGACGCGGCGCACGATCCGGCGTCCGGCGAGTGCGACGAGCAGCAGTCCCGCACCCGCGGTGAGCACGATCGTGAACGGCCCGTAGGCGTTCGACTCCAGCTGCAACCGGCGCGTGGATCCGAGCTGGGTCCCGCTCGGGGTCTGCACCGAGACGTCGACCCGGAACTCTCCGACCCGGCTCGTCTCCGTCTCCGGCCAGAACTGCCGCGAACCCTGCGCGGGGATCGCGAGCACGCCGAGGTCCTGCACCTCGAGGCCCGGATTGCGGGCCACCTTCAACTCGACGAACACGGTGACCGGCAGCCTGTTTGTCACCGTGAGCGGAATCGGGCTGTTCGATGCGGCGAGGGTGACCTTGCCGCTGAACTCGTCGACCTGGACACCGGCGAGCACCCCGTCGAGGGTCGACTCGCCGGTGTCCAGCCAGGTGCGCGCCGCGTCCGGCTCGCCGCGCCAGGCGCTGCTCGCGGCACGCAGCAGCCCGTTGCGCAGCGGGGTCGTGAGCACGCCTGGCTCGACGTCGATGGCCGGGTCCCGTTCGGACGACCGGAAGAGGTCGCCGACCTTGTAGTTGAGGGCGGCGAGGTCCTGGAGCAGGGCGGGACGGATCTCGTTCGCGCCGGCGAGCACGGGGTAGTTCAGCCGAGCAGGCGGCAGCTGTTCGCCAGGTGGTTCGGCCGGCTCTCGGTCGCCGTCGCCGCCCTGTTCGGGACTCTGCCCGCCTTCTTCGGGGGGCTGCCCGTCCTGCTCGGGCGGAGCCTGCTCGTCCGACCCGGACCCACCGTCGGCCCCGTCCGGCCCGGACGGAAGGCCTGCAGGGCGGACGAAGCCCTGCTCGGTGAGCTGCCGCAGACCACCGAGCAGGCCACGAAGGTCCCCTGCGGCGAGGTCCCATCGACGCGGAGGGGCGAGTACCGACGGGGCGGGCGGCTCGGTCTGCGTCCGGGCCCGGACGGTGAGGGCACCGAGCGCGTCCTGCGCGGTGAGCAGGCCGTTCCCGGGCGCGGGTGCGGGCGCGGTGCCCGTCTCGGCGCGCTGCGGGTCGAGGGCGGCGGTCAGCAGCGGGTCGATCGGCTGTGCCGTGGGCCGGTACTCGGGGTTGTCGGTGTCGACCGACACGGGTGCCCGTTCCTCGGCGGACAGGCCCAGCGCGGACGGCTGCGTGAGCAGTGTGTCGATCCCGAAGTCGCCCAGTTCGGAGGCGGCGGGCTCGCCGAGTGCGCCGTCGATCGGCCAGAGCACGTCGCGCCGCGTCTGCACGTTCAGTTCCCGCTCGATGAGGTCCGCGCCGTCGAGCGCGCCCTTGATGAGGTCGGGAAGGTCGGCGCGCCCGAGCGCGACGACGTCCGCGTCGGCGTAGGGCAGCGGGATCACACAGCGTCCCTGTGTCACCTCACGAAGCTGCCCCAGCCACAGCTCCGCCGCCCCGGCCCCGATGCCTTCCTGCAACGAGCCGTCGGGTTGCCGCACCTGGTACCCGTCCTGCATGGCACTGGCGGTGGCGATCAGATCGGGGTCGACGGCGAAACACAGGCCGCCTGCCAGGGGTGAGCCGGATCCGGCTTCCTCTCCGACGGCCTGGACGAGGTCGGACAGTCTCCCGCCGGGAGCCAGCGATTCCGACAGCTGGTCGTCGGCGAGGATCGTCCGCTGCCCCGGCGTCGCCTCCCGTTCCATCCGCGGCCGGTCGACGAGCGGGACCAGCAGGGTGGTCGGCGTCGCGGCCGGGGGCGGCGACGGTGGGTTGCCGGGCGTGGCGGTCACCGGCAGCAGGAACCGCCCTTCGGCGATGCGTTCCCTGCCGCCGTACTGCGGCTCGCCGTTGATGTTGACCAGCAGCGGATAGACGCCGTTGCGATCGATCTGCAGGCTGCTGGGCCCGCCGGCAAGCGGGATCCGCACCTCGAACGGGGCCTGCTGCTGGGGCGCGAGCGTGTCCGTGACGGGCGCGAACTGCGGCACCGTGGCGCTGGCGACGTCGTCTTGGAGTGCGCGCTGGACGTCGTCGGGGGCGTCGACGGCGTCACCGCGCTGCACGCGCGCCTCGAGGCCGGTGATGGTCCGGTCGCCGGTGTTGGTGATCCGCCCGCTGATCGTGACCTCGCCGGGCGCGCCCGGACCGACTACCGAGGGAGTGATGTCGGTCACTTCGAGTTGAGCGCGGCTCTCGCCCGGCTGGGCGGCGGCGGTGGTCGCGGTCAGCGGCAACAGAGCCAACGTCAGCAGCACGACGGCGACGGACGACAGGAACCTCACCCCGGCTCCGTCCCGGTGCACCCGGTCGAGGTCGCCACCGAACCCGGCGCGGCCGACGGAGGCGTGGCCTCGTCGCGCGCCGCGACCGCTTTGCGCACGAGTCGCCGCTCGTCGGCGTACGCCAAGGTCGTGTCCAGCTCACCCAGCGGCACCCACGCCACTTCGGTGACCTCCAGGTCCTCGTCGGAAAGTTCTCCGCCCACCGCGTCCAGCAGGAAGTGGTGCACCGTCTTGTGCACTCGTCGGTCGTCGGCCACGAACCAGTAGTCGATCATGCCGAGTGGGGCGACGACACGGCCGGTGATGCCCGTCTCCTCGGCGACCTCGCGGGCCGCGGCCTCTTCGGCGGTCTCACCTGCCTCGATGTGCCCCTTCGGCAGCGACCACAGCAGTGTGCCGCGCCGATCGAGTCTTCCGATGATGGCAGCGAGGCCTCGAGGCTCGTCGACCACCAGCCCCCCGGCGGAGGTTTCGTCGACCGTGCGGAGCCTGCGACGTCGGCGGCTTCGGCGACGCCCCGGTGCGGTGCCGCCGGAGCGGCCGGACGACGAGGCCATGCCGCCGATGGTAGTGCGCCGGGCGAGCGTCGGGCCGGAACGTGCGCGCCGGTGCGTCCGGCTGCGGTCGGGGCCCCGCCGCTGGGCCGATACCCTGGTTCCTCGTGTCACCCTCAGCTCACGACGACCTCCAGGGCGGTACCGCCGCACAGCTCCCGGCCTCGTCACACGGGGCGTCGCGGCCGGAGGAGCGCGAACGCGACGCGCAGCGCAACGCCGTCGTCGAGGTACTCCGTCTCGCCCCGCTCGCCGAGGAGCTCGCCGAGCGGTTCGCCGCGGCCGGGCATCAGCTCTACCTGGTCGGGGGAAGCGTGCGCGACGCCCTGCTCGGCAGGCTCGGCACGGATCTCGACTTCACCACGGACGCGCGACCCGATCGGGTGCGTGAGCTGCTCGACGGCTGGGCCGAGACGGTGTGGGACACCGGGATCGAATTCGGCACGCTCGGTGCGTACCGGCACGGCACGACGGTGGAGATCACCACGTTCCGCGCCGACAGCTACGACCGGGTGACACGGAACCCGGACGTCGAGTTCGGCGACACCCTCGACGGCGACCTGCTGCGCCGCGACTTCACCGTGAACGCGATGGCGATCGAGCTGCCGCAGCGTCGCTTCGTCGACCGGCACGGCGGCATGCCGGATCTGCTCGCGCGGCGGCTGGACACCCCGGCGACCCCGGAGGAGTCCTTCGCCGACGATCCGCTCCGGATGCTGCGTGCCGCGCGGTTCGCCGCGCAGCTCGGGTTCGCGGTGGCCGACCGGGTGCTCGCGGCGATGCGGGACATGGCCGACGAGCTGGCCCGGATCACTCCGGAGCGGGTGCAGGCCGAGCTGTCCAAGCTGCTGTGCGGTACCCACTCTCGGCGCGGGGTGGAACTGCTGGTGGAGACCGGCCTCGCCGACCACGTGCTGCCGGAGGTGCCTGGCATGCGGCTGGCCATCGACGAGCACCACCAGCACAAAGACGTCTACGAGCATTCGCTGACGGTGCTCGACCAGGCGATCGACCTGGAACAGGCCGAGCAGACCGAGCCGGACCTGGTGTTGCGCCTGGCCGCGCTGCTGCACGACATCGGCAAGCCTGCGACGCGCCGGTTCGAACCGGGCGGCGGGGTCAGCTTCCACCATCACGAAGTGGTGGGCGCGAAAATGGCCCGCAAGCGGCTGCGCGCGCTGCGGTACTCCAAGGAGGTCGTCAACGACGTCTCCGGATTGGTGTACCTGCACCTGCGCTTCCACGGCTACGGCGAGGGGAACTGGACCGACTCGGCGGTGCGCCGCTACGTCACCGACGCGGGGCACCTGCTGGAGCGGCTGCACAAACTCGTCCGGGCGGACTGCACGACCCGCAACAAGCGCAAGGCTCGCGCACTGCAGCGGGCCTACGACGAACTGGAGGAACGGATCGCGCGGATCGCGGCCGAGGAGGACCTGGCGAAGGTGCGTCCGGACCTCGACGGCAACGAGATCGTGCGGCTGCTCGGGGTCGAACCGGGCCCCGTCGTCGGCGAGGCGTGGAAGCACCTCAAGGAGGTCCGGCTGGATCGCGGCCCGATGGAGCGGGACGAGGCGGTGGCCGAGTTGTACCGCTGGGCGCGCGACCGAGGCCTCGATGTTCCTGGGGTGGACTGAGAGGCGCGGGCTGATGTGCGTTGGCGCTTGGGTGGCGGAACCTCAGCGCCCTCCTCGCTGCGGGATCGCTTTTTTGAGTAGCGGCCTACGCGGCGACATCGCTGTCCTCGCGAGGAGGGCGCTGAGAACCCGCGGGTGGTCGGGATCCCTACGCAGTGGGAAAGCGGGAAACCTGTTTCCGCTGGCGAGCGCTAATAGTAATAGTGAGTGTTATCTATCGATGATAGCGGTGAGTCGTTCTTCGTCGGCCGATCCGGAATCCGGGAAGTCCGGCCCTGCCGCGCCCGCACGCGCCACGGCGGTGAGATCATGTCGTCGTGGGATCGGACGCCGAGGTGGAGCCGGGGACGCTGCTGGTCGCGGCTCCCCAACTGCTCGACGACAACTTCCGTCGGACCGTCGTGTACGTGATTCATCATCGCGACGAGGGCACGCTCGGTGTGGTTCTGAACCGGCCGAGCGAGGTTCCGGTGCACGACGTGCTGCCGCAGTGGGGAGCGCACGCCAGCGACCCGCAGTCGCTGTTCGTCGGCGGCCCGGTGGAACAGCGCACCGCGATCTGTCTCGCCGCGCTGCGCGCCGGGGAGTCCCCGGAGGCGGTCGGCGGTGTCGTGGCCGTCAACGGCCCGGTCGGTCTGGTCGATCTCGACGGTGATCCGGACGAGCTCGTCCCTCGTACGCGCGGTCTGCGGTTCTTCGCCGGTTACGCGGGCTGGGACTCCGAACAGCTCGCCGGGGAGCTCGAGCGCGGCGACTGGCACGTCGTGCCCGCACTGCCGGACGACGTGATCGCCGCGCCGGGGGCCGACCTGTGGGGCCACGTCCTGCGCAGGCAGGGAGTGCCGATGGCCTATCTCGCTACCCACCCCGGGGACGTGCAGCTCAACTGACCGCTTCGTCGCTCGCCCGATCCACACGCCGGGATTCCCGCTCCCCGCGAACGGCACCGACGAACATGAACCCGGTGGCGCCGCAGGTGCCGAGCACGGCCACCGTCACCGACAACGCGCCCGGCTCGAGCAGCAGGATCCCCGCCACCGCCATGACCAGGAGCAGACTGCCTGCGTTCAGCAGCGCGGCCGAGACTCGGTGACCCGCGCGGATGGCGTCGTCGCTGACGGCCCTGGCCGGTGTCCGGAACCCGGTGATCCTGGTCTGGGGCACTCCGACGATCGGCTTGCGCACGAGCACGATCAGCAGCAGCCCCGATCCGATCAGGACGAGGCCCGCGACGACCTGCTCGGTTCCCGCCACACTCAGGCGCCGTGACTCTGCGCGGCGCGGTGTCCGCGAACCCCGCCCAGGATGACGAAGCCGAGCATCGCGGCCGTGCCGACGATGGCGATCCCCACTCCGAGCGGACCGCCTGCGGGTGCGAACAACACCGCGACTCCGCTGACCACCGAGATCACTCCGCCCAGCCGGGTCGCGGACGCGGCCTCACGGTTGCCGATGCGGAAGGCGTCGTCGCTGCGCATAGTCGCGGACGTGCGGACGCCGACGAACCGGTTCCGGCCGAGTCGTTCCTGCGCGGACCGGTGCGCGACGACCAGGAGCAGCACCCCGCCGAACAGCAGGACCCCGCACAGCAGGGTTTGGAGCGCGATGTTCACGCGCCGAGCTTACGGCGCGGACGGCCGGGTATGGGGGAACGATCCGGTTTCGGAGTGCATGTGGGAACTGGCCTCGGTGCCCGTAGGGCACCGTCCTACGTGACCAGCCACAGCAAAGTGCGGGGCTCCGGCGTTCGGAGTGCGTGCCTCGCAAGGCAGGGGTTCTCGCCGCGTTCTCGCCGCGTACAACCGGGTACTCAAGAGGACCCAACGCCGCGAGGCGCGAACTGGGCGGCGGTACCGGACCACCCAACTCAGTTCGACAATGCCCTCTCAGCCGCAGCAGCCGCCCGGGCACCCTCCGCAGCCACCGGCGACCTCGGGCTCCGGCACCGCCTCGGCCGCCCGGTTGCCGAGCACCCCGGCGGCGAAGACCAGTGAGAACGCCCCGACGACACCGCCGACAGCCAGTACCAGCCCGGTCGTACCGCTACCGGCGAGCGCCATCGCGGCGGCGCTGATCAGCGCGACGAGTCCGCCGGCGACGGTGGCGGGAGCCGCCACGCGGTTGCCGACATCGAAGGCCTCGTCACTGCGCAGCGTGGCGGGAGTGCGCACTCCGGCGTAGCGGTTGCGCGGCAGTTTGCCCTGGAAGGACAGCCACGCGACAGCGATCAGCGCGACCCCGCCGATGGCGAGGACACCACTTACCAAGAACTGCAGCACCACGGTCACAAAGCCAGGATACGAGGTCGTGTGGGGTGGGCGGTCGGCACCATGGGTCCGAACCGCCAACGCAGAGAAGCCCACGCGACCTCAAGTAAGCCTCCATCTGGGCGCTACCTTTCGGTCACCTTGCTCAGGTGTGCTGGAGGTCATGAACAGACGATGGGTGGCCGCCGGGTGCGCGGCCGTGATGACGACCCTGCTGCCCGCGTCCCCGGCGTTCGCGGACCAGGACCGAGTGCGACTGCTGGGTGCGACGACCGTGCCGCACGCGTGGGAGTTCGAGGGCACCACCGTCGGTGGTCTGTCCGGGATCGACCGTGATCCGCGGACCGGTGAGTTCGTGCTGATCAGCGACGACCGCTCGCAGCAGCAGCCGTCACGGTTCTACTCGGCTCGACTGAACCCTGAAACAGGTGCGCCCGAGCTGACCGGAACGCGTCCGTTCCTGCGTCCCGACGGCCGTCCGTACCCACCGCCGGAGGTTGGCGACGGCACCACCGTCGACCCGGAGGAGATCCGCTTCGACCCGCGCTCCCACGAGCTGTGGTGGACCAGCGAAGGCGCTCGTGCGGAGCAGGTGATCGACCCGGCGGTGCGGATCGCCGCACCCGACGGCTCGTTCCGGTCCGAGCTCGACCTGCCCGAGAACCTGCGGATGGCCGAAGGCACCGGTCCGCGTCACAACGAGGCGTTGGAAGCCCTGACCTTCGCCGCAGGCGGGGAACTCGTTATGCACGCCACCGAGGGGCCACTGATGCAGGACGGCGAGTCCCCGACCGTCGACCACGGAGCACTCGGTCGGGTCACCGCACAGGACCGGTCCGGTTCCGTCGTCGCCCAGCACGCCTACCCGATGGATCCCGTGTTCGCCGAGTCGCCGAGCGGCGGCTTCTCCAACAACGGTGTGGTCTCGATCCTCGCGGCCGACGAGCACGACCCGTACCGCTACCTGGTCATGGAACGCTCGTTCGTCACCGGCGTCGGCAACTCGGTCCGGATCTACGAGGTCGATGCTCGCGGCGCCACCGACGTCCGTGACCTGGACTCCCTCAAGGGAGACGACGTCACCCCGGTACGCAAGGAACTGCTGGTCGACCTCGGCGACCTCGATCTCGGCGAGCACGGCCCGGTGGACAACGTGGAGGGCATGACCTGGGGGCCCGAGCTGCCCGGCGGCGAGCGTTCGCTCGTGCTCGTCTCCGACGACAACTTCTCCGCCGAGCAGAAGACCCAGCTCATAGCCCTCGGAGTCCGCTGATCGCCGGTTGTCAAAGGGTGCGCGGGTTGATGTGCGTGGGTGGTTCCGTGGCGGAACCTCAGCGCCCTCCTCGCTGCGGGATCGATCTCTTGAGTAGCGACCTACGCAGCGATATCGCTGTCCTCGCGAGGAGGTCGCTGAGAACCCGCGGGTGGTCGGGCTGCGTAAGCGGTGGGAAAGACTGTTGACATGGTGTTCCTGCTGAGCTTGTTGCCGTCGTCGCTTCGAGGCTGACCGACGCCCTCCGGAAACGCGTTTCCGGCGCGCGCTACGCTGGGCACATGCGTACGGCGCGCCTGCTTACCGGGCCGCGCCGAGGCGTCCGCCGCTGATCCGCTCGGCGTGATCGCGGGCCTCTCGGCGTGGCGACCCCTCATGCCCCGGTCGGGCTGGGGGGTTTTCGCTGTTCGGGGGCGGTGACGCCGTTGCACGGAGCAGGGACGCCGCTGCAGGCGCCGGCACATCCCGGGTGAGGACAGCTCCCGGTGACGAGGTAGGGAAGGAACACGATGAGCGGCTCGGCAGGCACGCAGGAGGGCTCCACCTCCGCCGACGAGATGCCCCGGTACCGGTACACCGCACAGCTGGCCGGTGAGATCGAACAGCGCTGGCAACGGCGGTGGGAAGAGCTCGGGACGTTCCACACGCGCAACCCGTCCGGTCCGCTGGCCACCCGCGACGCGGTGCCGGAGGACAAGCTGTTCGTCCAGGACATGTTCCCGTACCCGTCGGGCTCCGGCCTGCACGTCGGACACCCGCTGGGCTACATCGGCACCGACGTCTACGCGCGGTTCCAGCGGATGAACGGCTACAACGTGCTGCACACGATGGGCTTCGACGCGTTCGGGCTGCCCGCCGAGCAGTACGCTGTGCAGACCGGCACCCACCCGCGCACCACCACCGAGAACAACATGGAGTTGTTCCTGGGCCAGATCCGCAGGCTGGGGCTGGGCCACGACGAGCGCAGGCGGATCGCCACCACCGACATCGAGTTCTACCGCTGGACACAGTGGATCTTCCTGCAGATCTTCCACTCCTGGTACGACACCGAGGCCGACGGCGGGCGCGGTCGAGCCCGCCCGATCCGGGAGTTGGAGGCGCAGTTCGCGCTGGGCGAGCGCGCGACCCCCGACGGACGCCCGTGGCAGGAGCTCTCGCGCACCGAGCAGCACCGGGTGCTGGACTCCTACCGCCTGGTGTACCTGTCCGAGGCCCCGGTGAATTGGTCACCCGGTCTGGGCACGGTCGTGGCGAACGAGGAAGTCACCGCCGACGGGCTGACCGAGCGCGGCAACTTCCCGGTGTTCCGCCGCAACCTCAAGCAGTGGATGATGCGGATCACCGCCTACGCCGACCGGCTCGTCGACGACCTGGACCGCCTGGAATGGCCGGAGAAGGTCAAGTCGATGCAGCGCAACTGGATCGGACGCTCGCAGGGTGCGCAGGTGCGGTTCGAGCTGGACGGCTCGGCCGGGGACATCGAGGTCTTCACCACCCGGCCGGACACCCTGTTCGGAGCCACCTACCTGGTGCTGGCACCGGAACACCCGCTGGTCGACGAGCTGACCGCGACCGGCTGGCCTGCGGGGACCGACGAGCTCTGGACCGAGGGCGCCGCCACGCCCGCCGAGGCGGTGGCCAGCTACCGTCGTGCGGCGGCGTCGAAGTCCGATGTGGACCGCCAGGAGAACAAGGACAAGACCGGTGTGTTCACCGGTGCCTGGGCGACGAACCCGGTCGACGGCAAGGTGCTGCCGGTGTTCATCGCCGACTACGTGCTGATGGGTTACGGGACCGGCGCGATCATGGCCGTCCCCGGTGAGGACCAGCGCGACTGGGATTTCGCGACGGTCTTCGGCCTGCCGGTGATCCGCACGGTTCAGCCTCCGGAGGGCTTCGACGGCGAGGCGTACTCCGGCGAAGGACCGCGGATCAACTCCTCGAACCC
Organism: Allosaccharopolyspora coralli; assembly: GCF_009664835.1. Lineage (NCBI taxonomy): Bacteria > Bacillati > Actinomycetota > Actinomycetes > Pseudonocardiales > Pseudonocardiaceae > Allosaccharopolyspora > Allosaccharopolyspora coralli. The sequence continues at coordinate 4,802,448 of NZ_CP045929.1, read as the reverse complement.
CGAGCGCGGCCTGAGCCTCGACGGTCTGGACCTGGACCAGGCCAAGAAGGTCGTCGTCTCCTGGCTGGAGGAACAGGGCGCCGGTACCGGTTCGGTGCAGTACAAGCTGCGCGACTGGCTCTTCGCCAGGCAGCGGTACTGGGGCGAGCCGTTTCCGATCGTCTACGACGAGGACGGCAACCCGCTGGGTCTGCCCGAGGACCAGCTGCCGGTGCAACTGCCCGACGTCGCGGACTACTCGCCCACCACCTACGACCCGGACGACGCGAACAGCTCGCCGCAGCCGCCGCTGGCGAAGGCGACCGAGTGGGCCGAGGTCGAGCTGGATCTGGGCGACGGGCTCACGCACTATCACCGGGACACCAACACGATGCCGCAGTGGGCGGGCTCGTGCTGGTACCAGCTGCGCTACATCGACCCGGACAACGACAGCCAGTTCGTGGACCCGGCCAACGAGCGGTACTGGATGGGTCCGCGCCCCGAGCTGCACGGCACGAACGACCCCGGCGGCCTCGACCTCTACGTCGGCGGGGTGGAGCACGCGGTGCTGCACCTGCTGTACTCCCGGTTCTGGCACAAGGTGCTCTACGACCTGGGACACCTGAGCTCGGAAGAGCCGTACCGGCGGCTGTACAACCAGGGCTACATCCAGGCGTTCGCCTACCTCGACCCGCGCGGCGTGTACGTGCCCGCCGAGGAGGTCGTCGAGGATGCCGGGCGTTACTTCCACAATGGACAGGAAGTGCGCCGCGAGTACGGGAAGATGGGCAAGAGCCTGAAGAACTCCGTCTCCCCTGACGAGATGTGCGACTCCTTCGGTGCCGACACGCTGCGCCTGTACGAGATGGCGATGGGGCCGCTGGACGCCTCCCGCCCGTGGGCGACGAAGGACGTCGTCGGCTCGCACCGGTTCCTGCAACGCCTGTGGCGCAACGTGATCGACGAGCACACGGGTGAGCTGCGGGTCAGCGACGCGGAACTCGACGTCGACACGCTGCGCGCCCTGCACAAGACGATCGCGGGTGTTCGCGAGGACTACCGGGAACTGCGGTTCAACACCGCAGTGGCGAAGCTGATCGAGCTGAACAACCGCCTCACGAAGGAGTTCGGTTCGGCTGCCGGCGTCCCCCGCGTCGCGGTGGAGCCGTTGGTGCTGATGGTCGCGCCGCTGACCCCGCACCTGGCGGAGGAACTGTGGTCCCGCCTCGGGTACGAGGACACGCTGGCGCACCACGCGTTCCCGCACGCCGACGAGCAGTACCTCGTCGAGGACACCGTCGAGTACCCGATTCAGCTCAACGGCAAGGTCCGCTCCCGCATCACCGTGCCGGCCTCCGCCGACGAGGACGCGGTCCAGCAAGCGGCGCTTGCTGACGAGAAGATCGCGGCGGCGCTGGAAGGCAAAGACCCGAGCAAGGTGATCGTCGTCCCCGGCCGCCTCGTCAACGTAGTCGGCTGATCCCTCATGAGGCGAACGGCACTTTCGCCCCACCACACGGGGTGAAAGTGCCGTTCGCACCGTCGGCGCCCGTTGTGTCTCGTGAGGCGAACGGCACGTTCGCCTCACGAGACGAGGCGCCTGTGCCGTTCGCGCAAGGTGAGTGTGTTCCGTTCTGACTGAACCCGCCGGGTGTGCGGGAGAACGAGGTGTCTCGTGCAAGTGACTCACTCCGACCTGCCGACGTTCGTTCTCGTACACGGGCAGGCGTGCAACTCGACCATCTGGGGCCCGGTGCAGCGTGAGCTGTCCTTACGTGGCCGGCGTTCACTCGCTCTGGACCTGCCCGGCAACGGTGCGAGCGGGCGACGTCCTACGTCGTACTACCAACAGCCCGCCGACCTCGCCGCGTTCGCCGCGGAACCGTCCGCTGTGGCGAACGTCGGCGTCGACGCCTGGGCCGAGCACGTACTCGACGAGGTCCGCACCGTCGCCGAGCACGGTCCCGTTGTCCTCGTCGGCACCAGTGCCGGCGGCGTGGCGATCACGGAGGTCGCCAATCGTGCCCCGGAACTCCTCGATCGTCTCGTCTACGTCTCGGCCTGGTGTCCTGTCGGCTCCTCGACCGTGGCCGAGTGCATGGCGTGGCCGGAACAGCAAGGCAATCTGTTCGACGCTGTCCCGTTTCCGCTGCTCAACGATCCCGCGCGGGACGGCTTCGCCCGGGTGAACCTGCGCTCGAACGATCCGGAATTCTTCTCCCGGATGAAGGCCGCGTCGATGCACGACGGGACCGACGAGCAGTTCCGTGCGGTGCTGAATCTGATGGAGCCGGACGCCAACCTGCTCGCCGCCACCGAGGAGTGTCGCGCCTGGCCTGAGACGTTCGGCACGGTCCCGCGTACGTACGTGCGGCTCGCCGAGGACCGTTCGATCACCCTGGCCAGCCAGGACCGGATGATCGCCGAAGCGGACGCGGCCATGCCGCAGAACCCGTTCGACGTGTGCACCGTGTTCTCGAGCCACGTCGGCTACTTTCATCGGCCGGCGGACCTGGTGGAGGTTCTCGTCGGCGTGTGAGCGCTCAGGAGTGCGCCAGCACACAGCAGAGCCCGGTCGCCTCCGGCTAGCCTCGGTGGTGTCACGTCGCCTGAGTACCGGAGGGCCGGATGGAGATCGCGACCACGCCGCAACGGTTCGACACCGCGGAGCTGGCCACGCTGCTGGCCGGACGGTGGGCCGACGTGCGGCAGCGAGTGCGCAAGTCGCTGGACGAGAATCCGCTGCCCCCGCCGGAGGACCCGGGCACCGAGGCGCAGCGCGAGCACGTGCTGGCGCAGATGCAGCAGCTCGCCACGCACGGTGTGGCGGGCCTGGGGTTCCCGGCATCGCACGGCGGTGAGGGCGACGTCGGCGGTTCGACCGTGTCGTTGGAGATGCTCGGCGGGAACCTCTCGCTGATGGTCAAGGCGGGTGTGCAGTGGGGCCTGTTCGGCGGGGCGGTCGTCGCGCTCGGTACCGAGCGCCACCACGACCGGTACCTCACCGACATCATGGACATGTCGCTGCCCGGCTGTTTTGCGATGACCGAGACCGGACACGGGTCCGACGTGCAGTCGTTGGGCACCACGGCGACCTACGACGCCGAAACGGGCGAGTTCGTCGTGCACACGCCGTTCGAGGCCGCCCGCAAGGAGTACATCGGCAACGCGGCGCGCGACGGCCGGATGGCGGTGGTGTTCGCGCAGCTGCACGTGGGCGGCGAGCAGCACGGGGTGCACGCGCTGATGGTCCCGATCCGCGACGAGCAGGGAGTCGCGATGCCCGGTGTGTCCATCGAGGACTCCGGACGCAAGGGCGGCCTCAACGGGGTGGACAACGGGCGTCTGTACTTCGACCACGTGCGGGTGCCGCGTGAGGCGCTGCTGAACAAGTTCGGCGACGTCGCCGAGGACGGCACGTACAGCAGCTCGATCCGGAGCAGGAACAAGCGCTTCTTCACGATGCTGGGCGCGCTGATCCGGGGTCGGATCTCGATCGCCGGCGTCTCGGGCGCGAGCACGAAGATCGCGTTGGAGGTGGCGCTGCGCTATGGCGAGGTCCGGCGTCAGTTCGAGAACCCCGGAACGCAGGCCGAGACGCCTGTCCTCGATTACCTGGCACACCAGCGAAAGCTGCTCCCCGCTCTCGCGAAGTCCTATGCGCTGCACTTCGCGCAGGAAGAGCTCGTCTCGTGCCTGCACGACCTCTCGACGGCGGAACAAGTCGACGAATGGCAGCAGCGTGAACTGGAATCCCGGGCCGCCGGGCTGAAAGCACTCTCGTCTTGGCACGCGTTGCACACCATTCAGACTTGCCGTGAGGCGTGCGGTGGAGCCGGGTACCTGGCGGAGAATCAGCTCACCGGCCTGCGCGACGACATCGACGTGTTCACCACGTTCGAGGGCGACAACACGGTGCTGCTGCAGCAGGTCGCCAAGGGTCTGCTGACGAACTACAAGGACGAGTTCGAGGAGCTCGGCACGCTGGGGATGGCGCGGTTCGTCGCCGACCAGTTCGTCGGCGCCGTGATCGAACGCACCGCGGCGCGCAAGATCCTGCAGCGGATCGCCGACGCCGCACCGGGCAGGGACGACGAGGACGTCCTGTTCGACAGGGGCTGGCAGCTGAACCTGTTCGACGATCGTGAACAGCACGTGCTCGAGGGCGTCGCGAAACGGTTGCGGCGGGCGACTTCTGACGGCGCCGATCCGTTCGAGGTGTTCAACAACGCGCAGGACCACGTGCTGCGGGCGGCGCGGGTGCACGTGGACCGGGTGGTCCTGGAGGCGTTCGTCGCGGCGGTCGAACGCTGCACCGACCCGGACCTCGCCGTGGTGCTCGGCCAGCTCTGCGACCTCTATGTCCTGTCCACAGTGGAAGAAGACAAGGCGTGGTTCCTTGAGCACGAACGAATCAGCGGCGGACGCGCGAAGGCCGTCACCGAGGCGGTGAACACGTTGTGTCGGCGGCTCCGGCCGCACGCCGTGTCCCTGGTGGAGGCGTTCGGCACGCCACGCCAGTGGATCACGGCGCCGATCGCGACCGGTGCGGAGGCCGCGCGACAGCAGGAGCAGCGCACGCACGAGCAGTGAGTCCGGTCAGGACGAGAAGGTGAGGTCACCGACGTCGGGCTCCTCGCCGTCGCCCCAGTCGAAGGTGTACCGAGTGTACTGGGCCACGCCGTCCTTCTCGGCCGGCTCGTCCAGCACGATGCGGACTCCCTCGCGGACCTCGGGGTCAGCACCGCCGCCGGTCACCCGGACCGTGCAGTTGCCGACGGCCTTCTCCGAGTCCCAGTGTGCCCATTCGATGTCGAACGCGAGCACCTCCGCGGGCCCGACGCCGGTGATGTGCGGCGGCAGGAACTCGTCCGGCTTCTGCACGAGCTGTACGGAGTTCCCGGTGTCGGCGTCGAAAGTGCGGACGAACATCGACTCGTCCATGAGCGCTCCGGAATCACCGGGTTGTAGGCCGGCCACTTCTTCCGGCGGGGCGGCTTTCGACTGTTCGGGTGTGACGGTCACGGTGGTCGGCGTGGGTGGGGGTGGCGCTGCGTCCACGCCGAATACCGAGTATCCGCTCAGGACGATTCCCGCCGCGGCCACGCCGGTCCCGGCGAGCATGACGATCCCGATGATGCGGCCGAATGTGCTCATCGTGCGCGTTCCCTTCGCGGTTCAGGCAGGGCCGGTGACGCACACTGGGACCCGGCGCAACGCCGCGTTGGTTCCCGGCCGCGCCGAATCCGAGTAGTTCTACTTGGATTGCCGCTCGCGGCGTGGGGCTCGCCTCGACCGCGCGAGAACTGACTCAGCCGAGGGGGCGTTTGTCCCGCAACGGGATTCAGGACAGTTCGATGTCGTGGACGAGGTCGGTCAGCAGTACCTCGAAAAGCACTTCGGCGTGGCGCACGTCGAACGGGAAGCGGCCGAAGACCTCCAGTGCGATGTGCCCGTAGATGCGGATCCACCACTGCAGCAGGGCGTAGACGTGTCCGGCTCGGATGTCTTCCGGTGCCAGGTCGAGGCCGTGTGCGACGCAGGCCTCGGCGAGCGCGGTTCGATGGTGTTCCACTGTGGACAGGAACTCGCCGGGAACGGGACGCGCCGGTGTCATGGCCGTGCCTTCCACGAGCAACGGGCCGGCCAGGGACAGGAACACGCCCGCGAACTCGTCCTGGCCCACGGTCGGTGACTGCGCGTCCGCGGACGGTGGGGTCGCGAACACCAGCGTGAACTCGCGCGGGTGCGCCACGGCCCAGGTGCGCAGCCCTCGGCAGGTCTCGGTGACGCGCTCGGCGAACGCGTCCGGGGCGACGTGCTGGACGCGGCGGGCGAGCTCGTGCGAGAGATCGGCGCAGATGTCGTCGCAGAGCTGGCGGAGCAGGTCCTCGCGGGAGTCGTAGTAGCGGTACAACGCGGGCGCGGTGATGCCCAGCGCGCGGGCGATCGCCCGGAGCGTGACGGCGTCGTGACCGTCCGTGCGCAGCAGGATGCGCGCGCGCCTGCGGATCTCGAGGTCGGTCGTCACGCCGGCTTGTCCGCGCTGGGTGAGCTTCGTCATCCGTTGCTCCTGGACAGGGTGGTTTCCCGGGAGAGTGCGTGGTGACAGTCGAGCGTGCACCCGAGTCGTCGCGACTACGGTAAATGGTCGAGGTCCGGCAACCACAGGGTGGACGACCGGCACGCTCCCGGCTCCGGCGGATCAAGGGCCACAGTGGACCTTCCGCGGTGCCGTACGAGAAACGTGGCTCGGAAAGGAGTTTCGGCGACATGGCCGACGACAGGACTCCGCACGACGGCGACACCGAGGTCGTCGTCCACACGCGGCCGGGATGTCCGTTCTGCACCTCGCTGCGCGGCGGCCTTCGACGCCACGGCGTGGACTTCCGTGAGGTCGACATCTGGCAGGAGCCCGAGGCGGCAGCGCTCGTGCGGTCGATCGCCGACGGGAACGAGACGGTGCCGACCGTCGTCGTCGGCCCGTGGACGGCGGTGAACCCCGGCGCGGCGGAGGTCGTCGCGGCGGCCGAGGAGTACGCGCCCGGGCGGCTCCCGGAGCGGAAACCGGGGCTGGTGCGGGGGCTGCTCGACGCGGCGGGCTTCCGGACGTCGGAAACACGAGACGGGACCGGGTTCCGGGGCGAGGGGTGAAGATCCGGTGCCGACCGCACGGGGGGCGTTGCGGCCGGCACCGGGCTGCTGCCGATCGTCGACGGCGCGAGTGTCGACGAGCAACAACTCGGACAGTGTGGACTCACGACCCGCCGTCGTGGGCAGTTCTTGACCGGAAATACGCTCGAAAGGGTGGAAAGGCGGTAGTGGCGCAACCAATCCGGGTGATCATCTCTTGTGGATCAAGCTGCTCTGTGCTCTGCACAGACTCATGTTTGTCCCACCATGCAGGATGATGTCGGGTTGGAGATCACTGTCGGCTCACATGCGGGATTCGAGCGGGTTCCTGCGCTCGGCGATCCGCTTTGCGTGGTGGGTCCCCCCGACGAGCAGGATCAGACCGGCCCCGAGGAACGCCCCGACCCGCGCGAACCCGTCCAGTGCCGCGAGGTCGAAGAGCAGCAGTTTCGCCAGGCTCGCGGCGATGAACGCGAACCCGGCGACGCGCAACGCACCGTGCCGGATCCCTTGCGAGAGCAGCACGAACGCCGCCACCACCCACGACACCGTGACCAGAGCCTGACCGACGAGAAAGCCCGTCGGTGACGGTGCCGCCCACAGCACGGCGGCCAGCACCGTTCCCGAGGCGCCGTAGAGCAGCGGTAGTGCAGGCACGACCAGCGTGAGCAGCCGGTGCTCGACCCGTGGATGGCCGTCGGTTCCCAGCGGCTCGGACCCCGGGGCGCCGAGAACACGGAGTCGGACCGCGGCCCACGGGAGCAACGCCGAGACCGCGGTCACGGCGGCGAAGGTCAGGAGTCCGATCGCCGTCGGGCCCGGTCGCGGCACGCCGTCCACGACGAACGGTTCCGCCGGGAAAGTCACGAGGAGTCGCGGCGGGACGTCGGCGGCCACGGCACTGATCGCGCCCGTGGCCGCGTACAGGGACGCCGTCAACAGCATTCCCTTACCGCGCAACCGGACGGCGAGCATCACGAGCACCACGGCCTCACCGAGCAGGGCGAGCGACCGGGCGGAACCGTCCAGTGTGCTGACCGAAGCCTGGAACACCGCCACCGCGGCCGTCGCGCCCGCGACCGCGCCCCACCGTGCGGGAAAATGCCGGCGGAAAGCCCACACCGCCACGTGCACCCCGGCGAGACCGAGCAACACCCCCAGTGCCGCCGCACGATCCAGCATCGGCGCCACGAGCAACACCGGGGTTCCGGACAATGCCAGCAAACCGAGCGTCACCGGGTCCTTCGGCCTCCGCCGTGCCGTCACGATCGCGAGCCCCAGGCCGGTGATCGTGACGGTGACGGCTGCGGCGACGGCCGGCCACGGTGTGCTCGCGACGACGGCGGCGTGCGCGTCGGCGAAAAGCGCCGCCGCGATCGCGGGAAGTGCCGCGGCGGCCGTGAGCCGTGGCCAACCGCGCCGCAACTGCACCGGCGCGGCCGCGACCTTGAGTACCACGAGGAAACCCGCCAGCAATGCGGGAGCGGCTGCGACCGACACCGGTGCCGAGAAGACCAGCAACGGCGCGCACCCGGCGCATCCGAGCACCACGCCGACCGCGAGCGTCTGCGACGTCCAGCGGTCCGCGAGCCACAACCCACCGCCCGCGATCGCGAGTGCGGCACACCAGCCGACGAGCAGCGGCAGTTGCGCGTACAGCACCGTGGCGGCGAGTACGTCGAGATACAGCGTCGCGATTCCCGTCGCGGCGAGCGCGAACGCGCCCGCACGCCCGGTTTCGCCCGAACGACGCACCCTGCCCGCGCACGCGAGCAGAGCCACGCCGAGTCCCGCGCCGCCGATCACGCGCCCGAGCGGCCCGATCCACCCCTGCTGCACCGCCATCACGAGCAACAGCACGACACCGAGCAGCGTGACCGCCGCACCGGCCCACGCGGGCAGCCTGCTCATCACGTCGTCCCGCCGTAGGCGAGACATCGGGGTGCGCCGTGTCCGTTCCTGGGTCTGCTGGTTCCTCGGCGGGATCCCCGGGCTGTTCCCGGCGGCTACCGGCATCGGCCCCGAAGACGGGGAATCCCCGGCCGCCGAAGCGACCGGGGTTCCTGGTGTGCTCGCGATCGTGGCTGCCGTCTCCGGCGGGGCGAAGCTGGTGTCGACCGGCTCGCCCCGGTGCATCCCCGGTCCGGTCGGGGGAGGTGGGCTCGGTCTGTCCTCGTCCGTCCGCGGCGGGTCTTCCTCGGTGGGGCGCAGTTCCTCGCTCACCCGGTCGACCTCCGCACCGAGTTCGGCGACCATCGACGCCAGCCGGTCGAACGGGTCGAGGTCGTGACGTGTGGTGCGGGCAGCGCTCGCCGGAGTGTCGGCGGTGTCTCGCGTCGTCATGGCATCCAGAGTGCGGATTCCGGAGCGGCACCGGATCCGTACGGCTACTCACGCACTACTCAACGCGCTACCTGAGTGCGGTCGAACGATGACGGCGCCTTCGCCTCGGGTGGTGGGCCGAGAATGCCGTCGCGCCAACGAAGGTGCCTCCTCCGGGCAGTGTCTCGGTCCCCGACGACGTAAGGTGCCCGGCATGGCGAGCTTCAGTGGGGTGGGGGTCAGCCCCGGCCGAGCATCCGGTCCGGTCGCGCGGGTCGCCGAGCCGCTGCCGGAACCTCCGGCCACACCGGCCCCGGAGGACCGCGCCGCCGAGTCCGCCCGCATCCGCCCGGCCGCCGAAGCCGTCGCCGACCGGCTCTTCGGGCGCGCCGCACAGGTCGAAGGGGACGCGAAGGCGGTGCTGGAGACCACGGCGGCGATGGCCATCGACCCCGCACTGCTCTCGCAGGCCGAGGCGTACGTGACCGACGACGGACTCCCCGCCCCGCGCGCCGTGCACGAGGCGGCCCGGGGTTTCGCCGACGCCCTCGTGAACGCGGGCGGCTACATGGCGGAGCGCGCGCGGGACGTGCACGACGTGCGGGACCGTCTCGTCGCCGAACTGCTCGGCGTGGACAGTCCGGGTGTCCCCGACATCGACGCGCCGAGCGTGCTGCTCGCGAAGGACCTCGCCCCAGCCGACACAGCCGACCTCGATCCGAGCCGGGTGCTCGCGCTGGTCACCGAGGAGGGCGGGCCGACCAGCCACACCGCGATCCTCGCCCGGTCGCTCGGCATTCCCGCGGCGGTCGCCGTCCGGGGCATCCGGGCCGCCGCGGCCGTCTCGGTGGACGTCGACGGAGACACCGGCACGGTCGAGACTTTCGACCACGAGATCGCCACCCACGTCGCGGACCCGGCCGCGACCACCGAGTTCTCCGGTACGGGCGCCACCGCCGACGGCCATCCGGTGTCGGTCCTGGCCAACGTCGGCTCGGCCACCGACGCACAGGCTGCCGCCGGAGTCTCGGCCCAGGGCGTGGGACTGTTCCGCACCGAGTTCTGCTACCTCGCCGCGTCCGACGAACCCGACGTCGCCGGTCAGCGCCGGGCCTATGGTGAGGTGCTCGCTCCGTTCGCCGGAAAGCCGGTCGTCGTCCGCACCCTCGACGCGGGGGCGGACAAACCGCTGCCGTTCCTGGAATCAGGCGACGAACCGAACCCGGCACTCGGAGTGCGCGGGCTGCGGATCGCCTTCGACCGTCCCGACGTACTCGATCGGCAGCTGGAGGCAGTGGCGGCAGCCGCGGCGGACTCCGGCGCCGAGGTGTCGGTGATGGCGCCGATGGTCGCGACGGCGGAAGAGACCGCGTGGTTCGTCGACCGCGCCCGCGCGGCGGGGATCGACCGAGCCGGTGTGATGATCGAGGTCCCGGCGGCCGCGATCGCGGCGCGGGGAATCCTGGAGGCGGCCGATTTCGTCAGCATCGGCACCAACGACCTCGCCCAGTACGTGTTCGCCGCCGACCGGATGCTCGGGGCACTGGCCACGTTGAACGATCCGTGGCAGCCCGCGCTGTTGCGGCTCATCGCCGGGATCGGTGCGGCTGGAGCCGACACCGGCAAGCCGGTCGGCGTGTGCGGCGAGGCGGCATCCGATCCGCTGCTGGCCGGAGTACTCGTGGGTCTCGGAGTGAGCAGCCTGTCCATGGCCGCGGCCGTGGTGCCCACCGTCGGCGCCGCGCTGGCCGACCACTCCCGCGACGCCTATCGGGCCGCGGCGGACGCAGCGATCAACGCCACCGACGCGCACACGGCGCGCGAAGCCGCCCGCAATGCGTTGAGCGGGAGTGCGGGGTGATCTGCGTTGGTGTCCCGTGGCGGAACCTCAGCGCCCTCCTCGCTGCGGGATCGGTTTCTCGAGTAGCCGCCTACGCAGCGAAACCGCTGTCCTCGCGACGCTGAGAACCCGCGGGTAGTCGGGCTGCGTAGGCCGGCAGAAAACCGGCGGTGCAGTAGGACCGGCCGCAGCTCTGCCCGCGCAGCCGCATCGAAGAAGTCACTCCTCCTCGGTTGCCCGTTCCTGATCCAGTCCGTGTTCGATGGCGTAGCGGGCCAGTTCGACCCGGTTGTGCAGTTGCAGCTTGCGCAGCGTGGACTGCACGTGGTTCTCGACGGTGCGATGCGAGATGACGAGTTTCGTCGCGATCTGACGGGCCGTCATGCCCTTCGCGACCTGGCGCAGCACTTCCGTCTCCCGGTCGGTGAGCTGCGGAGTCTGGTCACCCGAGTCCGGCGCGACCGCCATCCGCCGGTACTCCCCGAGCACGAGGCCCGCCAATCCCGCCGTGAACACGGCGTCTCCTGCGGCGGTGCGGCTGACGGCGTCGACGAGCTCGTCGACGGACGCCGACTTCACCAGGTAGCCGGACGCACCGGCCTTGACCGCTTCGAGGACGTCACTGTGCTCGCCGCTCGCGGAGAGCACCAGCACCCGCGTGCCCGGCACCTCCTGAGTGATCTGCAGCGACGCCTCCACTCCCGAGGTGTCCCCGAGATTGAGGTCCATGAGCACCACGTCCGGCCGCACCGCCCGCGCGATCCGCAGCGAGGACGTCGCGTCGGACGCGGTGGCACGAACGTCGAAGCCGTGCTCGGTGAGGTCTCGGGACACGCCGTCCCGCCACATCGGGTGATCGTCGACCACCATCACGGAAACCTCGGCTCCCGCGTTCGTCCCGGAGCCCTCGGGTCCGGTCATGACGCCACTCCCTTCCGGCGCTTCGTTCTCGACGTTTCCGTGCGCGGCACCCGCACCTCCCACTCGGTTCCCTCGCCGGGTGCGGTGTCCAACGAGATCGTCCCACCCAGACCGTGCACCCGGCCCCGGATCGACTGCGCCACCCCCATCCGGCCCTCGGACTCGGCGGTGCCGAGACGTCCGTCGGGGATGCCCGGACCGTTGTCCCGGACGCTGACCACGACCTCGTCACCGAGATCCTCCAGGAGCACCCAGGCGCCCGCGTCCGGTCCCGCGTGTCGCTCGACGTTCTCCAACGCCTCCCGGACCAGCGCAGTCAGCTCGCGGGAGACCACGGCGGGAACCCACACCTGGGTCGCCGGGACCGACACCTGAGCCTGCCCGCTGTTGAGCACCTGCAGCGCACCGGCGAGATCGGCGCTGCCGTCGTCGGGCGACTCGGCGGGTGAGGCCGCGACCAGCGCCCGCAGAGCGACCTCCTGTTCCCCGGCGAGCCGCGCGAGTTCGGCCGCTTCCCCGCCGAGTTCGGTGCCGCGCCTGCGCACCCTGGCGAGCACCTGCAGGACGCTGTCGTGGATGGACCGGGCGAGCCGTTCGCGCTCCGCCGTCGACGCCTCCGCCCGCAACGCCCGCGTCAGGCGTTCGGTGGAGCGCCGCGCGGTGTCCGAGGCGAGGCCGATGAGCAGGCCGGGCCCGACCATCAGCAGTGCGTCCATCGTGATGTTCGGGTCGATGTAGCCGCGTGCGAGGGTGTGGCCCGCGGCGGCCACGACGCCGGAGATCCCGCCGCCGAGCATGCCCCACTGCGCCGCGGCCGCCGTGATCATCGAGCTGTGCCACAGCGTCGTCAGCGTGGGCAGCCCCCCGAGCATCTGCTCGTCGGTGAGGGTGAACTCGCTCGTCGCGAACACCACGGTCACCACGACCTGGTCCAGGAGAACGAGCCGGTTGGTGCGTCCCGAGCGGTGCCGGTAGCGCCAGATCGTGTACGGCGTCCACACGGTCATCGTCACGATCGCGATCCAGCCCAGCCACGGCCGCTGGTAGTCGTCCACCAAGACGGCGAACCAGATGATCGCGTAGCACAACGTCACGACGCGGAAGATGTTGTGGGCACGCCAGAGGTGCGTCCGGCCGTCCGGCACTCGCCGCAGCGGGGGTGCGGCCTCCTGCTCACTCGACACGGCAGCTCCTTTCCGGCGACAATCCTGCCTGAGCCCGCCCCGCGGAAGGGATGGTTCGGGCGAAGTAGAGGGCGTGCGCAGTGATGTGCGTTGGCGGTTCGGCAGCGGGATCGTCTACAACGAGTAGCCACCGGCACCACGTCGACGCGGCCCTCGCAGGCCACGAGGCGAGAACCCGCCGGTGGCCGGCCTGCGTAGACGGGTGGGCGTGCTCTTGTCAGGCCGGTGTCGGCGTTCACGACCAGTGGTGTGATGGTCGCGGCAGGTGTGCGGTTCCCCCGGCGCGTGCCCGATGTGCCAGGCTCGCCGGTGACACGGGGAGGACGAACGATGCGGGCATGGCCGGTCTGGTCGCTGCGAGGGCCCGCGCTCGCCTACGTCCTGATCGTGCAGGCGGTCGCGGTCGGGCTCTCGATCCACGTGGTGCTGACCACGCCGAAGCCCGACCCGGTGGAACTGCTGCACTTCGGCCTGCTGGCACTGGTGGCGGGCGTGGTCATCGTCGCCACCTCGGTGTCGATCTCGGTACGGCACGAGGTCCGGCGCAACCCGTGGACGATCCACATCGCCTACCTCGCAGCCGGGGTGCTCACGCTGCCGGTGAACCTGCTCGTGCTGTTGCTGCTCGGTCCGGCTCTGCACGGCATCCTCGACGGGCGACCGCAGCTGCATCGCTGGATGTTCACGACCTCGGCCACCGCGCTGGCGACGTTCGCGGCACGCGTGACCGTCGGCTGGGACGAACCGGTGTGGACGCCGCTGTCGTTCGTCGTCGGGGGCACGGTGCTGATTCTGGTGCGGGCATCGCTCGTGGCGGTCGGGATCCGCCTGCGCCGTCCGTCCGCCGGTCGTCACGAGGTCCTCGGCGACCCGATCGACGTACTGCTCGCCATCGTCGCCGCCACCCTCGGCGGGCTGATCGCCGTCGCGCTGCTCGCCGAGCCGATCAGTGCGCTGCTCGCGGCGCCCCCGTTGGCTCTGCTCGACCTCGCCAGTCAGCTCCCGCAGTGGCGCCGGTCCGCGCAGCGGGACGCCAAGACAGGACTGGCGAACGTGCTGCACTGGGAACGGGTGGCGAGCACCGAGCTCACCCGTGCCCGGATCCGCGGCCGTCCGGGCGCGGTGCTGCTGGTGGACCTCGACCACTTCAAACGGGTGAACGACGAGCACGGGCACCTCGCGGGCGACGCGGTGCTCAGTTCGGTGGCGATCATGCTCACCAGCAGTGTCCGGCGCGAGGACGTGGTCGGGCGTTTCGGCGGGGAGGAGTTCGTGGTGCTGCTGCCGCGCACCGATCCGGACGAGGCGTACGCGGTGGCACAGCGGGTGCGGTGGGCGATCTCGACCCTGTCGGTGCAGGCGCAGGACCTCAGCGGTACGCCCCGGGAACTCAACGACCTCACCGCGAGTATCGGTGTCGCCGCCACCGCCAAGCACGGTTACGAACTCCCGGACCTGTTGGGAGCGGCGGACGCGGCCCTGATGTCGGCGAAGGCCGACGGCCGCAACCTCGTCAACCTGGCCTGAGTGAGGTCGCGCGTATTGATGTGCGTGGGTGGTGGGGTGGCGGAACCTCACCTCGCGGCCGGCCGCGGGATCGTCGGCATCGAGTAGCCACCTACGCCACGTCGACGCTGTCCTCGCCGGCCACGAGGTGAGAACCCGCCGGTGGCCGGCCTGCGTACGCGGCGGAGGAACCCTCGGCGCGATGTGGGTGAACACAGGCCGCGTCGCGGTCACGCTCTCGGGTCGTCGCCCCGCTCCGCCGCCTGCTCCGTCGGTTCCCGGTCCTCGCTGGATTCCGCAGTGTCCACCTGCTCGGACTCCTGTTGCTCGTGGTGAGGTGTCGCGTCCGAGGGGGCGAGCGGATCGGCCTCGTCGGGGTCGTCTTCGACCAGCGATCGCACCGCCGAATTCAGCACCGCGATCAGCGGTACGGACAGCAGTGCGCCGACGATCCCGTAGACGACGACACCCGCACTGATCGCCAGCACGACGGCGAGTGCGTGCAGCTGGACGGCACGCCCCAGCAGCAGCGGCTGCAGCACGTTGCCCTCCAACTGCTGCACGAGGAGCACGATGCCGAGCACCACCAGCGCGACGATCCAGCCCTGCGTCACCAGAGCCACGAGGATCGCCACCGAACCGGAGGCGACGGCACCGATGATCGGCACGAAGGCACCGAGGAACACCAGCGCGGCCAGCGGTACCGCCAGCGGAACCCCCAGCAACCCGAGCCCGAGCCCGATGCCGAGCGCGTCCACCACGGCTACCAGCACGGTCGCTCGCACGTACCCGACCAGTGAGGCGAACCCTCGAGTGCCCGCCCGGTCGATCGCCGGACGCGACTGCCGCGGCACCACCCGGATGACGAAGGACCAGATCCCCCGCCCGTCGTGCAGGAAGAACACGAGTGTGAACAGCATCAGCACGATGCCGGTGAGGAACTGGCCGAACGTCGACGCCGTCGACAACGCACCCGAGGTCAGCTGCGCCTGGTTGTCCTGCAGCCACTGCTGCGCCTGCTCGATGTAGCCGTCGATCTGCTCGCCGCTCAGCGCCAACGGCCCGTTGATGAGGGCGTCGCGGATCTGACCGAGGCTGGCCACGACCTGCCGCTGCAACTGCGGGAAGCCCTGGATGAACGCGTTGATGACGAAGCTGAGGACTCCGCCCACGCCTGCGAGACCGCCGACGAGCACCACCGCCGTCGCCAGCGCACGCGGCACGCCCCAGCGCGACAGTGCCAGCACGGCCGGTGCCAGCAGTGCCGCCAGCAGCAGCGCGACCGCGACGGGAATCACGACCACGGACAATGTCCGCATCATCGTGCCCAGCACGTACAGCGCGCCGAGCACGATCAGCACACGCCAGCTCACGGCGGCAGACACGCGGAGCACGCGGGGCACCGACAGTGCCGCGTCCTCCCGGTCGGTGATCCTGGAGTCACTCACGCGCCAACAGTATCCCCGCACCCCGTGTGCGCGTGTTTCGAACGCGGCGGTCGTGATCAATTCCATTCCGGCCACCGGCCTCACCCGATATAGCGATCTTGGCGCCGGAGTGCTGCGCCGGGGGGCGCTGGTTTGGAACAGTGCCGTCGAGCGACGCCGACACGGTTCGGTACGGAACCGACGGGGGTGGCGTCCGCGCGGGGTGCCCCGGATCAGCTACTCGACGCCAGGAGGCGTGAAGTCCCGATGTCCCAGCCCGATCGGCGAACGGGAAGTGGCCGCATGCGGCGGCTGCTCGCCCGCGTCGCGGTCGTGGCCGGCGCTACGGTCGCCGGAACGTCCGCGGCGTGCCTGATCGGCTGCGGACTGTCGATGGCCGACGAGAACGCAGGCGGAGTGCTCGGCCCCGTCCAGGACCGGGTCGTGGAGGTCGCGGGCACGGTGGAACCGGTGCTCGGCCAGGCCGACGAGGGCATCCCGGCCGTCGTCGACGAGGTGCCCGCCGTCGTCGACGAGGTGCCCGCCGTCGTCGAGGACGTGACGCCGCCCGCGGTCGAGCTGCCGAGCGCGCCGCTGCCGGACGTGGAGCCGGTGCTCGACGTGCCGCTACCGGAGACCCTGCCCGAGCCGGACGTGCCCGCTCCCGAGCGTCCTGATACTGCCCCGGCCGAGCCGGCTCCTGCCGACACCTCGCAGAGGGGACCGGAGGTACCCGGACAGGCGGCCCCGGCACCTCCGGCTGTCTCGTCGGTCGTCGTGCCCACTCCGATGACGACCGTCGCCGACGCCCCTGCGGACCGTGCTGTGCTTGCCGCGCCCGGGCCGTCGATCGAGGACGACGCCGATCCCGCTCCACCGCTGCCGCCACTACTCGGGACGGCACCCGCGCCGCCGGCGACCGGTTCGGTCGGGGACTGGCCGGGCACTCCCTCCGCCGACCGCACGTCCGGCCTCCGCACCGCGCCCGCGCCCGACGCGGGTACGACGACCGCGCTGCGCACTGCTGCTCAGCACGTTCCGGGCGCTCCACGCCCGCAGCCGGGTACCACTCCCGACTGAGTTCCCCGCCGGTGCGTGTCCCCACACCGTCCCGTCCCCGTCGGGGCCGACCGCACCGGAGCCCGAAGCGCCGCGGCTGTCCCACGCCGGGCGCCGACCCGTCCCCCGGACGGTCCTCTACCAGGACAGTCCCTCCACCAGGGAAATATCGAAGGAGTTCCCATGCAGACATGGGCTCGGCGTGGTGTGCACGCCGCGCTGGTCACCGGCGGAATGCTCGCCGTCGGCTCGGGCGTCGCCTCGGCCGCCGACCACCACGACACCGACATGCTCCCCTGGGGTGCCGCCGACGACGGCTCCCCTCGCAGCAGCGGTACCTGGTTCTCGGGCGAACTGTTCCCCGAGCGGTTCGACGACGCCCCCACCGGCCGTCACCATCTGATCACCCCCGACCAGCGCCGGATGCCTGCCGCGCAGGAGGCGCTCACCCACGAGATCCCGGCGATCACCGACCACCAGTGGTTCACGCCGGACCCTTCCGCGCCGCGAGTTCCTGCCGCTGTACATCCGCTGGAGCTCGCGGGGTGGGTCGCGGAGATCCCGCAGGAGGACCGTGCCGGCATCTCGCCCGGCGATGAGCTCGGCTCCCCCGCGGAAGGATTCCACCGCTCGATGGGGTGGGCCGGCCCGCTCGGCGACGTCGTCGCCGAGCCGCCTGCGGCCGATCCGTCCGAGACGACCGAGATCCCGGTCGTGCGGCCCGCGGGCACTCCGCTGGTCGTGCCGGACACGGAGCTCGACCGGATCGCAGCGCTGCCCGCTCCCGCAGGAGCCGGTGAACCGGCGGCGGCACTGCTCACCACGAACACCGAAGACCTCACCGACGGGCGGCTCGACGGTCTACTCGCCGAGCTGCACACGGTGCCGAACGCGCTGCTCACCTCGGCGTTGACGACCGAACCGGTCGGGGCCGTGCCGCAGAACTCCGAGTTCGTGCCGCTACACGTGCCCGGTGAGCACCAGGAACAGGCCACCGACGTGCCGACCCTGACACGCGCGCTGGTCACCCAGGAACGGCCGGGCGTCGAGGCGCCTGTGCCCGGGCTCGGCGACCTGCACGCGCTGGACGGTGGTGCGACCACGCTGCCCTCGCCGGATCGAATCTCCGAGGCGCTCGAGGGCAACCGGTTGCCGTTGCCACGTGCGGCCGAGACCGAGCCGCCGGCCGTCCCGCACGTACCCGGGTTCTCCCGCACCCCGGAGTTCGCGGACGTGCACTACGTGGTTCTCGACGAACTCCGCGCCGCCGCAGACGAGCGCGAGCTCGTCACCCAGAACCCGTTCCGCACCGCACCCGCACCGCGCGCCTCCGCGCCCATGGCGCTGCCGGTGCTCGACGGGCTGCCCGACCTCACGGTCGCGCAGGGCGAGACAGTGCCGACGCCGGGTCTCGACGCGTCCCCCTCCCGCGTCGTCGACGAGACCCGTCCGCTCCCCCGCGTGACGGTCTGACCGGCGTTCCCGATAGAGAGCCGGCCCAGGAGCACGCTCCTGGGCCGGCTTCGTCGTGCGGAGGGGCAGCTTCTCAGGCTGAGCACGCGAGACCGTGCCCTACGGGCACAACTGCCAGTTCCCAGATGCCGTCAGAGGCGGGGTTGGTCGACCGCGGCCGGGTCGGGTTCGACGTGCTGGTCCGTGCGTCGCGCGTCCCACCACTGGTAAGCGGCGTAGAGCAGCAGCGCCAGGCCCAGGTACACGTAGGCGTTCCCGACGAACTGGGTGAACACGTTCCACGTCAGTTCCCGGCCCTTGCCCTGCGGCACCTTGAAGTGCGGCGCGAGGGTGAACAGCGCCGCAGCCAACGCTCCGGCCAGCGCCGTGGCCCAGTTCCGTGCGACGACCGCGCCTCCGAGCAGCAGGATCAGCGCCGGGACGGCCCACACCCAGTGGTGGAACCACGAGACCGGGGAGATGAGCAGCCCGGCCACGGCGTTGAGCGTCAGTGCCAGCGCCGGGTCGCTCTTGCGCAGTGCTTGGACCATCCCGGCGACGGCCAAAGCGAGCACCAGCAGCGCCGCGAGCACCCACACCACCGTGAGCAGCTGGTCCGGGACGGTCCACTTGCTCAGCATCGAGCGGATCGACTGGTTACCCGCATACGTGGAGGCGTCCCCGGTGAGCTTGCCGAAGGAGACGTTGCTGGTGGCCAGCATCTGCTTGAACCAGAACTGTCCGGCGTTCTCGAAGGCGAGCGCCACTCCGAGCACGATGGTGGCCGCGAACGTCCCGAGCGCCACCGCGATCGACCGGCCGTCCCGGCGCAGCAGCAGGAACAGCAGGAAGACCAGCGGTGTCAGTTTCAGCCCGGCCGCGATCCCGATGAGCATGCCGCGCGGGTACGGCAGCTTCTTCGGTCCGCGGATCCGCCACAGACAGTCCACGGCGACCAGCGCCATGAGCACGACGTTGATCTGCGCGTAGGTGATCGTCTCCAGCACCGGCTCGGTCACCGTCGCCAACGGCAGGATCGCGGCGGTGACAAGGACGATCTTGTCCCGGTGCGCGATCATGAACGTCGACGCACTCAGGACCACGTACAGCGTCGCCAGCAGCGCGAGATGCGTGGTGAGCGAGATGATGACGGTGCTGGCGACCTTGGGAACCAACGCCAGCGGGCTGAACACGATGGCCGCGAACGGCGGGTAGATGAACGGCAGCGCCATGCCGGACTCGGTCGGCGGCAGGTTCTGGTAGATGTCCTTGCCGTCGAGCCACGCTCGTGCGCCGAGCCGGTACACCTCGCCGTCGATGTGGTCGTGCGGGTTGATCGCCGACACCGTGATCAGCGCGACGATTTCGCACACCGCGATCACGGCGATCAGCTGTCGCTGCTGGTAGAGACGTTCGCGCAGCGTGATTTCGGCTGGATTCCGTCCAGTCACGGTCACGACTCACCATCCAGGGGCGACCGGGCACAGATGGGTAGGCTGCAGGCCCACCTCGGGCAATTTCGAGCGAACGATCCGGTGTGTGGACGCGGGCAGCCTATCCAGGGTAGAGGGTCCGAATGTCGATCTTTCCAGTGCCTGGCCGAAATCTCCGAGTCCGCGTGCGTGATCCGGAGTGGCGCATCGTGCGACGCCGCAACGTCCACCGGGTCTGTCACCCTCGGTTACATCGTTGCCGAAAGAACCACCGTTACGGGTGTTAGTGGTCCTCTTGATTCGACTCTACCCGGCGGGGAGGCTCATTTCGGCTGCTCCGTTCGGTGGGAGGGCAGAAGCAGATGAGTCTTCTCGACACGAGTGTGCCGGCCCAGCTCGCCCCGGTATGGGACGAGATCATCGGTGGAATGACCGTGGGTGTCCTGCTCGCCGATGACCACGGCCAGGTGCTCGCGACCAACGACGTCGCCGCAGAACTCATGCACTTGAGCAGGTCCGACCTCCTTACCGGCACCCGTCCGGAGGGATGGTCGGTGCGCGACGACACCGGCGCCGCGATGCCCGACTGGTCCGATCTCGCAGGCCAGGTCCGCCGAGCGGGCGCTCCGCTGTCCACACCGCTGGTCATCGAACGCACCGGGCAACCCGTCACCCGCATCTGGGTCGACTACCACCCGGTCCGGGCTCAAGGTCGCGATCGGGTGCTCATGCTGCTGCAGCCGGTTCACCACAGCGTGTCCCACAGTCGTGGCCTTCTCGATCCGCTCACCGGGCTTCCCGGCCGGGCACTGCTGCTCGACAGGCTCGACCAGTCCCTCGTGCGCGCCCGCACCCGCGGCGCCCTGACCACCCTGGTCCTCATCGACATCCGGCACCTCGCCCAGTTCAACGTGCAGCACGGCTTCGACGGCGGTGACGAACTGCTCGGTGTCCTGTCCGGGCGCCTCCGGCAGGGACTCAGCGACGACTACACGGTCGCCCGCTACGGCGGGGACGAGTTCGCCGTCGTGGCCGACCACCCCAGCGGGACCGGGGAGGACATCGCCGAGCAGGCCAGGGAGGTCGTCGGGTGGCCGATGCGGATCGGACGCAGGCGGGTTCGCCCGCAGCTGCGAGTGTCCTGGGTCACCACCGACGGCTTCGCCAGTGTTCACTCGGTGCTGGCCACCGCCGAACAGCAGCTCTCCCACTGAAAACATCTTTCAGAGGGTGGTGCTCGGTGAGTCGGGTAGCGGAACCTCTCCCGCCCTCCTCGCTGCGGGGTCGCTTTCTCGAGTAGCCACCTACGCAGCGAAATCGCTGTCCTCGCGAGGAGGACGCTGAGAACCCGCCGGTGGTCAGGCCGCGTCCGTGGCGGGAAAATCGTCGACGCACCGTGCCTGACCACAGCCCTCGACCCACGCCACCCCAACCCCTGAGGCGAACGGCACTTTCGCCTCGTCTGGTGAGGCGAGAGTGCCGTTCGCCTCGGGTGAGTGTGTGGGGCGAGAGTGCCGTTCGCCTCGGGTGAGTGTGTGGGGCGAGAGTGCCGTTCGCCTCGGGTGAGTGTGTGGGGCGAGAGTGCCGTTCGCCTCGGGTCACTCGTTGCTGCGGTCGGCGATGAAGTCCTCGACGGCCTGGTAGGCGTCCGAGTCGGCGTACTGCTCCGGCGGCGACTTCATGAAGTACGAGGAGGCCGACAGGATCGGGCCGCCCACACCCCGGTCCTTCGCGATTTTCGCGGCCCGCACCGCGTCGATGATGATTCCGGCCGAGTTCGGCGAGTCCCACACTTCGAGCTTGTACTCCAGG
The DNA here is from genome assembly GCF_009664835.1 of Allosaccharopolyspora coralli. Classification (NCBI taxonomy): domain Bacteria; kingdom Bacillati; phylum Actinomycetota; class Actinomycetes; order Pseudonocardiales; family Pseudonocardiaceae; genus Allosaccharopolyspora; species Allosaccharopolyspora coralli. The sequence goes on along the minus strand of NZ_CP045929.1, from coordinate 4,780,880 downwards.
TTCAACGGCACGTCGCCGAAGGCGCGGCCCTCCAGCCGGATGTAGGCCCACTTCCGGTCGTCGAGCCACGGCACGTGGTCCGACGGTCCGATGTGCACGTTGCGTTTACCCAGATCGCGCTGCACCTGCGAGGTCACCGACCGGGTCTTGGAGGTCTTCTTCGACTCCAGCCGATCCAGTTCCTTCATGTTCAGGAAGTCCATGTTCCCGCCGACGTTGAGCTGCATCGTGCGGTCGACGTGCACCCCGCGGTCCTCGAAGAGCTTCGTCAGGACCCGGTGCGTGATGGTCGCCCCGATCTGCGACTTGATGTCGTCGCCGACGATCGGCACCCCCGCCTCGGTGAACTTGCGTGCCCACTCCGGGTCGGAGGCGATGAACACCGGCAGCGCGTTGACGAACGCCACACCCGCGTCGATCGCTGCCTGCGCGTAGTACTTGTCGGCGTCCTCCGAACCGACCGGAAGGTACGACACCAGCACGTCGACGTCGGCGTCCCGCAGCGCCTGAACGACGTCGACCGGCTGCTCCTCCGACTCCTCGATCATGTCCCGGTAGAACATGCCGAGACCGTCGAGTGTGTGCCCGCGCTGCACGGTCACTCCCAGCGGCGGCACGTCGGTGATCTTGACGGTGTTGTTCTCGCTGGCCACGATCGCTTCGGACAGGTCGCGTCCGACCTTCTTGGCGTCCACGTCGAACGCGGCGGCGAACTGCACGTCGCGGACGTGGTAGTCACCGAACGTGACATGCATGAGACCCGGCACACGGGAGTCGGGTTCGGTGTCGGCGTAGTAGTGCACGCCCTGCACCAGGGACGCGGCACAGTTCCCGATGCCGACGATCGCCACCCGAATCGGCCGGCTGGGGATGCTCCCACGATCTCCGCCCATGACCGGGCCCTCCTTTTTCGTCATGTGTCCTCTACGTCCTTGCGGTCGTGTGTGTCGCCCGAACCGTGCTCGCCGGCTCGTTCGTGCTCGATGAGGTCGTTGAGCCAGCAGACCTCGCGCTCGGTGTGGTCGAACCCGAGCCGGTGCAGTGCGACCGTGTAGCGATCCCCCTGCGGTTGAGCCCCCGTCAGCAACGCCCGGAGGCCCTCGCGGCGTTCCTCGACCCGGCGGCGGCGAGCCTCCAGTTTCCGCATCCGGACGTCGGCCGGGGTGCGGGAGAAGAAGGCCACGTGCACCCCGAACGAGTCGTCCTCGCAGGCATGCGGCCCGCAGTCGCCGACCAGTTCGGCGAACCGTCGCTCGCCGTCGGGAGTGAGCCGGTAGACGCGACGGGCGCGTCGCCCCCAGTTGCCGGACGGGTCGCGGTGATCCTCCTCGATGTACCCGGCCCGCTGCATCCGCCGCAGCGTCGGGTACAACGTGCCGCACGACAGGGCCCGGAACGCCCCGAGCGTGTCGTTGACCCGTTTGCGGAGTTCGTAGCCGTGCATCGGTGCCTCGTGCAGGAAGCCGAGCAGGGCGAGTTCGAGCACGGGCACCTCCTTCACTCCGGCCGGTGCGTCCCTCGCGGACGCGACGGCGAATACTGATCTCGCACACGGCGTTGCACGATCGTGCTGCGTACAGGTCTGTATCGACAGCTGTCCCAGCCGGTCATTATATCGTCCCGATATATCGTCTGCCGAATCCTGATCCGCTGACTGTGTTCGTCGTGACACCACGGCCGGGCGCTGCCCTGAACGGCCCATGGAGCGTTCGTCCCCGGCACGTACCCTGAGGATCGTGCGGACCCAACGGCAGGTCGTGGACTACGCGCTGCAGCGACGCGCGCTGCTGGCGCAGGTCCACTCCGGTCGCGTCGGGGTGATGGAGGTCTGCGACGCCGACCCGTATCTTCTGCGGGCGGCGAAGTTTCACGGTGAACCGAGCGAGACCACGTGCCCGGTGTGCCGGAAGGAGCCGTTGACCGAGGTCGCGTGGATCTTCGGTGACGAGCTGCGGCACGCGTCCGGGTCGGCCCGGTCCACCGAGGAGCTCTCGCGCATGGCAAGCATGTTCGAGGAGTTCAACGTCTACGTCGTCGAGGTGTGCAGGACGTGCAAGTGGAACCACCTGGTGCTGTCGTACGTCCTGGGAACCGGATCGGCGGGCGGGCGGCGTTCCCGGCGCCGCACCGCTGCCGAGTGACCGGAGTCGCATCGCGGCCGGGTGATCGGTCTCGCACCGCGACTCACGACGTGAGCGCCCGCTCGGCGTCTTCGGACGCTCGCCCCGGAAGGACCTCCCGTGAACGACGCGCGTGACGACCGGCCCCGTGGTCGCCACTCCCGGCACTCTCCGCACGACGGTCAGCCCGGCGGTGCGCAGCCGCCGCAGCAGGGTCCGCCGCCGACGCCGTGGTTCGACTCCGGCCCCGCACCGGAGCGCCCCGAGCGAGGCGCCGGGCCCGAGTGGCCGGGTGAGGAACCGCCCACCCGTGGTCGGCGTGCACGGCAGGACGGCGGTGAGGCGCCCCCGAACTGGCCGGGTGAGCCGCCCCGATCCGCAGGCCCCGGGCCGCCCGCGGCGGAGCCGGAGACGACGCAGGAGAGCACCGGCGCCTGGATCCCGTCCTTCGACGACGAGGACGAGCAACCAGCGCCCGATCGCAGCGCGGGTCGTCCGCCTGCGGGCCCGCCCCCCGGGCGGCCGCCGGTCGGTTCGCCGCCCCCGGGCGCTCCGCCTCCGGGGTCACCCCAGGGCGGGCCTCCCCGGTCGGGCCCTCCGCAGGGTCCGCCCCCGTCCGGCCAGCCGCCCCAGCCGGGTTCTCAACAGCCGGGCTTCCCGCCGTCCGGACCGCCGCCCGGGCCTGCCCGGTCGGGTCCGCCGCAGGGTCCGCCGCCCGGCCAGCCGTCTCAGTCGGGTGCGCCCCAGCAGGGCGGGCCGCCGCAGGAGCCGCCGCGTGACGGCGGACGCAGGCTCGATCTGCCGACGTCGTACACGCCGAACCCCGCGCACGGTGGCGAGAACACCCGCGCCGCCGCGCCGCCGCCGTCGGCACAGCAAGGGCGGCAGACGCCGCAGAGCGAGCAGCGGACCGAGAACATGCCGAACGTCGGTTCGGGCTCTCGGCCCGGACCGCCCGCCCCTGGCGAGGATCAGGACCGGACGCGCCGGGGTGGCGCCGGAGCCGCCGCGGCCGGCGCTGCCGCAGCTGGAGCGGCCGGCGCTGCCGCGTTCGGTGCGGGGAGCGCCTCGGCGGCCGGAGCCGCGGGAGCCGGTGCCGCGGGAGCCGGTGCCGCGGGTGGAGCTGCCGCGGGAGCCGGTGCCGCTGGTGGAGCTGCCGCGGGAGCCGGGGCAGCGGGTGGTTCAGGAGCGGGAGGGGCCTCTCCTCGTGAGCCGCAACTCATCACCCACCAGTCGCATCAGGGCGGCTACAACTACTACTCGGACGGTGCCCACGACCCCTACGACGACTTCGACGAAGACCCCTACGGTGACGCTCGCGGCGAGTACTCGACACCGGACGACGGCCGGGGGGACGGGCATGACGAACTGTTCGGCGACGAGCAGCAGTCTCGGTTCGGCAAGCTCGGTGGCGTGTTCGGCCGCGGCCGACGCCAGGACTCGGACGACCCGGATGATCCGGACGGTCAGGACATGAGCGCCGCGGCGGTGAAGAAGCGCCGGTGGCGCCGGGCGCGCCGCGTCGGCTACTGGGCGCTCGCGGCGATGATCGTCGGTCCGTTGCTGGCGTTCGTCGTCGGTTACTTCGTCTGGGACGTCGACGACCCGGCCGAGGTCGCCGCGCGCACCGACCAGACGATCACCGTGCAGTACTCCGACGGCTCGGAGCTCACGCGCATCGTCCCGGACGGCGGCAACCGCACCATGATCGAGGACGTCGGGCAGGTCTCGAAGGCGATGCGGGACGCCACTCTCGCCGCCGAGGACGCCTCGTTCTACGAGAACCCCGGCTTCGACGTCATGGGGATCGCCCGTGCCGTGTGGTCGCAGGTCACCGGCTCGGCGGGTGGTGGCTCGACGCTGACCCAGCAGTACATCAAGTTGTCCACCGGCAACGATGCGCCGACCTACACGCGCAAGTTCAAAGAGATCGTGCTCGCGTTCAAGATGAGCAACGAGCAGCCGAAGGACGACATCCTCAAGGCCTACTTGAACACCGCCTACTACGGGCGGGGCGCCTATGGCATCCACGCCGCGGCGGAGGCGTACTTCGGCAAACTGCCGACGGATCTCAATCCCGCTGAGTCGGCTGTGCTCGCCGGGATGGTGCAGCGGCCGACGCAGAACGACCCGAGGGTCGACGCGGAACAGGCTCAGATCCGCTGGAACTACGTCGCCGACCAGATGGCGGTGAACAACTTCGTCTCCGCCGAGGAACGCAGCGCCATGCAGCTGCCGGAGACGCGGGACCGGTTCGAGTGGCGTGGCGAGAAGCTGACCGGCTCCCAGTACCACATCCGGGAGCGGGTCCTCGCCGAACTCGACAAGGCGGGCTACACCGAGAGTGCCCTGGCCCGCAGCGGGTTCACCATCGTCACCAACATCGACCCCGCCGCGCAGCAGGCGGCCGAGCAGGCGGTGGACAAGGTGACCGGTAACCAGCCGGACAACCTGAAGACCTCGCTCGTCGCGCTCGATCCGAACACCGGCGGGGTTCGTGCCTACTACGGCGGCGGCAACAAGGTCGGTGGGTTCGACTACGCCAACGCCCCGCAGGAACCGGGGTCGTCGTTCAAGCCGTTCGTCGTCACCGCCGCGCTCGAACAGGGCATCGGTATCGGCAAGAACTACGATGGTTCCGCCCCGCAGGACATCCTCGGCACCGAGTACAACAACTCCGAGGGTGTCGAGTGCGACATCCCCGAGCAGTGCGGGGTGCGGGAGGCGATGACGAAGTCGGTGAACACCGTGTTCGTCAACATGCTCGCCGAGACCGGGGCGAAGGCGGTCCGCGACGCGGCGATCCAAGCCGGGATTCCCCCGGAGATCGACGGGAAACCGACGCTGCAGAACGAGGACGGCACCGTCAACGCCGGCATCGCGCTCGGCGGCTACCCGGTGCGCACCATCGACATGGCCAGTGCCTACGGGACGTTCGCCAACGACGGTCAGCGCACCGAGCCTCGGTTCGTCGACCGCCTGGTGCAGGCCGACGGCGAGGTGCACAAGACCTTCGGGTCTCAGTCCGAGTCCGCGTTCTCCGAGGACCCGCAGGAGAGCAAGAACATCGCCGCGAACGTCACCGAGACGCTGCTCAACGTGACGAAGGAGGCGTCGCTGAACCTCAGCGACGGCAGGCCGGTGGCGGCGAAGACCGGGACGCACCAGTTCTTCGACACCAAGGACAACGCGAAGGCCTGGATGGTCGGCTACACCCCGCAGATCTCGGCGGCGGTGTCCATGGGCGCCGACGACGAGACCGGGGTGAAGCCGCTCCAGAACATTTCGGGAGCGCCGATCTACGGTTCGGGTCTGCCGGGTGAGGTCTGGCAGGAGTTCATGAGCAACTACCTCCAGGGCAAGCCCGTCGAGCAGTTCACCGACGCCGAACCGATCGGCCAGTACCAACGGGTCGCACCGACGTTCAGCACGCCGCCGCCGCCACCGCCGTCGTCCACCGAGTCGGAGCCACCGCCTCCGTCGGAGGAACCGCCGCCCTCGGAGGAACCTCCGTCGTCGGAGGAACCGACGGAGTCGTCGGAGCCGGGCATCCCGACCACCGAGCCGGGCGGCGACGGTGACTGTGGCGGGATCTTCGAGCCGCCGTGTCCGGAGGAGGGCGGTGGCAACAGCGGCGAAGGCGCCGGTAACCCGCCCGGTGGGCCACCAGGCAGGGACCCCGAGTCCGACAACTGACCCCGGCCGGCCGGACATCACCACGGTGGTGTCCGGCCTTCGGTGTCTCCGCGGCCCTGTGTCCCGTGTCCCGTGGACCGGGCGGTGGGAGCGGCGCCGTAGCATCCGGGCGTGTCCACCTCGCCCGACCGGCCCGCGCCGCCTGACGACGTGCCGGCGTCCGACGGTTCCGAAGCGGGACGGCCACCGGCCGGGGCACGAGTCGATCGCCGTTCGCTCGGCGCGGCGGACCGGGTCGTGGCCAGCTGGACCGAACCGCTCGCGCGCTCGCTGAGCCGGCTCACCGGCGGCCGCATGGGCAGGCACGCCCAGGTCGGACGTCAGCGGTTCTGGACACCGCTGCGAGTGATACTGCTGCTCGCGACCCTCACACTCGCGGCGGGGTGGCTGTTCAAGGCGCCGTGCCTGCAGACCTACGAGACCGAGCAGGGGCCGCAGCTCGACTGGCGCAACAGCACGCAGTACACGGCGATGTGCTACTCGGACATCGTTCCCCGGTTCGGGGTGGGCGACCTCGCCCCGGACGACGCGTTTCCGTACAAGACGTCGTTCGTGGAGAACGAGGGGACACCACAGGAGCGGGTCCGGTACATGGAGTACCCGGTGCTGACCGGGTTGTTCCAGTGGGTCAACGCGAAGATCACCGACGGCTGGGTGACGTTCGCGGAGCGGACTCCGCTGCCGAGTTCGGTGCCCGTCGTCGTCTACTTCAACGCCACCGCGCTCTGGCTCGCCGGAGCGTGGCTCACCACGATCTGGGCGCTCGTGGCGTTGTGCCGCAGACGGGTCTGGGACGCGGTGTTGGCGGCCGTGTCCCCGCTGGTGCTGGTGCACGCGTTCACCAACTTCGACACGCTCGCCACGGCGGGAGCGTTGACGGGCCTGCTCGCGTGGGCGCGACGACGGCCGGTCCTGGCGGGCGTCCTCTTCGGGCTCGGCGGGGCCGCGAAGCTGTTCCCGCTGTTCCTGCTCGGGCCGATCCTGGTGCTGTGCCTGAGATCCGGGCGAGTACAGGAGGCGGTGAAGGCCATCCTGGTCGCGGCGGGGACGTGGCTGGCGGTGAACCTGCCGATCATGCTCGCGTACCCGGCGGGCTGGTGGGAGTTCTTCCGGCTCAACAGTGAACGGCCGGCGGACCCGGACTCGCTCTACAACGTCGTCGAGTACTTCACCGGGTGGGCGGGTTTCGACGGCGAGCTCCAGTTCGGGCAGGCGCCGTCGGTGTTGAACGCGGTGAGCCTCGTGCTCTTTCTCGGCGCCTGCGCGGCGATCGGGTGGCTCGCGCTCGCCGCCCCGTACCGGCCCCGGCTGGCGCAGTTGTGCTTCCTCGTGGTGGCCGCGTTCCTGCTCACGAACAAGGTGTGGAGCCCGCAGTACTCGCTGTGGCTGGTCCCGTTGGCCGTGCTCGCCATCCCGCGCTGGCGGCTGCTGGCGGTCTGGATGCTGCTCGACGCGATGGTGTGGGCGCCGCGGATGTACTACTACCTCGGTGTCGGCAACAAGGGACTGCCGGAGGGCTGGTTCCTCGGTGCGGTCGTCGTCCGCGACGTCGTCGTGGTGCTGCTCTGCGTCCTGATCGTGCGCGAGATCCTCGCCCCGGCGCACGACAAGGTGCGTGCGGCGTTGCGGCCGCCAGGTCGGGACTCCACTGTGGACGACCCTTGTGGAGGGCCGTTCGACGGCACCCCCGACCGTTTCGTCCTCCCCGGGCTGAAGGGGCGTGCGGGTTGATTTGCGTGGGTGGTTGCGTGGCGGAACCTCAGCGCCCTCCTCGCTGCGGGATCGATTTCTCGAGTAGCGACCTACGCAGCGAACTCGCTGTCCTCGCGAGGAGGGCGCTGAGAACCCGCGGGTTGCCGGTCTGCGTAGGCGGTTACCGCAAACGCCCGGCGTCGAGTCGACGGCTCGTGGTCGGTTCCGGTGGGGAGTCGTCCACTGGTGAGCGGGCGCCGAGGAACGCGACGAACAGTCCGATCAGCAGTGCCGCCCGGCCCCACACGCCGATCATGAGCGCCTGCGCGGTGAATCCCTCGTAGATGCTGTAGCCCTCGCCGAGCGTGGTCAGGTGCAGCCACACGAAGACGCTGATCCCCATCGCGAGGTCGGCCACCAGATACGCGACGATCCAGCCCCACCGCACCGACACCAGCACGAAGAACGGCAACAGCCACAACGTGTACTGCGGTGAGTGCACCTTGTGCAGCAGCAGGAAGCCGCACAGCATCGCCGCGGAGACCACCACCCACGGGTACGTGCCGGTCTGGCGCATCCGGCGCCAGCCGAGCGCGCACGCGAGCACGAACGCGGCGATCACCAGCAGCGGCGAGACGAGACTCATCGTGTCCTGGAACTGTTCGGTGTCCGCGACCGCACGGAATCCCCAGTACCAGATGGAGTTCGTGCTCAGGTCGACCTGCCGCCGGGACTGGAACTCGAACGAGGCGACCCAGCCCTCGAAACCCAGCACCGCGAACGGCGCGTTGACCAGCACAGCCGTACCCACCGCCGCGCCGACCACCCGGAGGGCTCCGCGCACGTCGTAACGGACTCCCGGCGGCGCCTCTGCGCCGTCGCGACCGCCGCTGAGCACCAGCAGCGCCAACGGCAGCACGAAGATCGCCGGGTAGATCTTGAACGCGAAACCCAGGCCGAGCAGGACGGCCGCGAGCGTCGCCCGCTCCCGCAGCGGTCTCGTGGAGCGTGCCGCGACGTAGACCGCCGCCGTCGCACACGCGATGACCGGCAGGTCCCAGTTGTGGAAGGAGTACAGCACCAGCGGTGGTCCCAACGCCCACAGCAGTGCCCGCCATCCTCGAAGCCGCCCGAGCCACCACGCGACGGCCAGTCCGAACGGTGCCATCAGCACCGCCGAGCCCAGCAGAAACCCGGCGTCGGTGTCGGCGAAGAGCGCACCGAGCCAGATGAGCACCCCCGTCAGCACCGGGTATTCGACGACGCCGCCGTAGAGCGACCCGTCGGCTGTGATGCCGCCGGAGAGGTACGGGAACACGTGCTCGTCGATCTGCCTGCCGAGCCACAGGTGCTGGATGTCCGAGTAGCACGCCTGCCCGTAGGCCCGGTCGGCGTAGCCGGGCGTCGAACGACCGTCCTCGTCGAACCCGGGGCCGAGACAGCGGGCCTTGTTCGCGAAGCCCAGCAGCATCGTGAGCCCGGTGAGCACGCACAGCACGGCCGCGGTGGGGAACCGTCGACGGACCGCCGGTCGTTCCGTCGTGGACAGTGCGGCGGAACCGATCGTCACGCCTCTCGGTCGCCGCGACGCGAAGTCAGCCGCTCGCGCAGGAACGCGATGTCGTCGGCCTGACCCTCGGCGGGTGTCTCGACGATCACCGGCGCTCCGGCCGCCGAGCAGACGGCGACGAGCTCGTCGGGGGTGATCTCGCCGCTGTCAATGTTGGCGTGCCGGTCGCGGGACGACCCGAACTCGTCCCGCGAGTTGTTCAGGTGCACGAGGTCGACGCGCCCGGTGATCGCCCGCGCCCGCTCCACGAGGTCGGGGAGTGCTTCTCCTGCTGCGTGCGCGTGGCACGTGTCGAGGCAGAACCCGGCCCCGAACTCGCCGACGGCGTCCCACAGCCGCGCGAGCATGTCGAAGTTCCGGGCCATCGCGTTGGTTCCGCCCGCGGTGTTCTCGATGAGGATCGGCACCTCGAATCCGCCTTCGGCGGCCTGGCGTTCGAACAGTTTGCGCCAGTTGGCGATGCCCTCGTCAGGGTCGTCGTCCTTGGTGACGTGGCCACCGTGCACGACGAGCCCGTGCGCCCCGGTCCCGGCCGCCGCCGTCGCCTGCTGGGTGACCGCCTTGCGGGAGGGGATCCGGATGCGGTTGTTCAGCGAAGCCACGTTGAGCACGTACGGCGAGTGGACGAACACCGCGACGTCGGCCTCGCGCAGAGCTTCGGTCTGCGGATGGACGGTCGGCTTCTTCCAGCCCTGCGGGTCCGACAGGAAGAACTGCACGGCGTCGGCGTCGCGCTCGGTCGCGGCGGTCAGGGGATCGTCGTCGTGGACGTGAGCACCGATGCGCATGCGGTGAGGATATCCCGGTGGGAAGGAGCGTCCCGGCGGACCGAGCACACTCCGACGTTGTGGAGCCGCGCCGATGTGCCGCGACACCGCGTATCCGCGCGAGTCCATTCTGGTGAATGTGTGGATCTACCGGTCAACACCGTCACTCCACGCTTGTTCGGGCGTTGAATCGAGTGGCAGGGTGGGACGCCGATTCACGCGAACGCGTGACGGGGAGGCGATGGGATGCGCAGGGACACGGAACGCGGCGACACAGCCCGACCGCACAATCCCCTGGTCCGGCGAGTGGTGGCCACGGGTGTGACCACGGCCGCGTTCGGCTTGTTCGGACTGGCCGCCCCGGCGCAGGCCGCCGAGACGCTCGTCGTGGAGGACTTCCTCGCCGTCGAGGGTGCCGAGCCCGGTCAGCCGGTCGCGGTCGACCCGTCCGCGATGGACTTCAAGGTGCGCAAGGCCGTGCTGCTGGCGATGCCGCTGCAGTTCGGCGAGGCCGACCGCGCGGCCGAGGAATTCGCGGCGATGTCGCCGATCCCGTTGGGCACTGCCGAGGAAGGCAGCAACTTCTACTCCGGCAGCACCATCGCCGACGCCGGTGCCGAACGCATCGCGCTGCTGAGCGCTGTCCCGGCGGAAGAGCGCGACAGCGTCACCACGCACTTCAAGAACCTGACGGCCATGGGCAACGCGATCACGGTCCACGCAGAACCGGACGATCCGCCGCCTCCGCCGCCGGAACCCGAGCCGGAACCCGCTCCGGAACCGGAACCCGCCCCCGAGCCTTCCCCCGAACCCGCGCCGGAGCCCACCTCCGAGGAGCCCGCACCGCCTCCGTCGTCGGCTCCCGGCGGCGCCGCACCGGGAGCATCGGCTCCGCCCTCGTCCAGCGGTCTGCCTTCGGCGCCCGGTTCCGGTTCCTACCCCGGCTACGGCGCCATGTCGGCACCCGGCTTCTCGTTCGAGCCCGGCACGGTGCCGGATTGGAAGCTGGCCGACTTCGGGCGCACCCCCGGTGCCCCTCCGCCCATGCAGGACACCGTGCGCGAGCAGCAGAAGAAGCAGAACGAGGACGAGGTCCGCGCCGTGGGACGCGCCGAGGCGATGCCGATGGAGGCGAGCCAGAAGGTCGCGCTGCCGGTGCTCGTGGCCGCGTTCGGGCTTGCGATGGTGACCGCCGGGCTGGTGCGGACCTGGGTCCTCCGTCGCAGCTGAGAGTTCTTGGTTAGCGGCGTGTGGTTCTGCGTTGGTGGTCGGGTGGCGGAACCTCAGCGCCCTCCTCGCTGCGGGATCGATTTCTTGAGCAGCGGCCTACGCTGCGAAATCGCTGTCCTCGCGAGGAGGGCGCTGAGAACCCGCGGGTGGTCCGGCTGAGGACGTGGTGACTGCTCAGCGGCTGCGCCGCTGACAAGACAGGACGCCGGGTCGGCGTGGGGTGCCTGGCCGCGGCCGTCGAGTCGCGCCAGGGCTGAGGTCGTGACGGTTGCCGGAGGTCGTGCCTGCCGTTGACCGGCGGCGACGCGCCTGTGCCGTCCGACGCGCCCGGGCGAGACCGGTGCGCGGGACGGTCGGAGGCGGTTGCTAGCCTTGTCCAGTTCGTCGACGCGAACGACCCTCCTGCCACGGAGAGCCCGTGGCCGTGAGTCCACAGGAGGTGAATGGTCTTCATGCGTCATTACGAGCTCATGGTCATCCTCGACTCGAGCCTGGACGAGCGCAACGTCGCTTCGTCCCTGGAGAAGTTCCTCAACGTCATCCGCAACGACGGTGGCAGCATCGAGAAGGTCGACGTGTGGGGCCGTCGCCGTCTCGCCTACGAGATCGACAAGCACGCCGAGGGCATCTACGTCGTCGTCGACCTCAACAGCGAGCCCGCGTCGGTCAACGAACTCGACCGTCAGCTGAGCCTCAACGAGACCGTTCTGCGCACCAAGGTGATGCGCAAGATCGTCGAGCCTCGCAAGCAGGCCAGGGTCGCCAAGGCCCAGGCAGCGAAGGCCGCGGCGAAGGCTCGCTCCGAGGCCTGATTCAGCTCGAACCCGTCCGCCCGGTCCACCGGGCGAGCACGCACCGAATCCGTACCGCAGAAGACGGAGCACGCAGGCATGGCTGGTGACACGGTAATCACGGTGGTCGGCAACCTCACCGCCGACCCGGAACTGCGCTTCACCCCGTCGGGTGCCGCGGTGGCGAACTTCACGGTCGCTTCCACGCCCCGGTTCTTCGATCGCCAGAGCGGCGAGTGGAAGGACGGCGAGGCCCTGTTCCTGCGCTGCAACATCTGGCGACAGGCCGCGGAGAACGTGGCCGAGACCCTCACCCGCGGCATGCGCGTCGTGGTGCAGGGACGGTTGCGCCAGCGTTCCTTCGAGACGAAGGAAGGCGAGAAGCGCACTGTCGTCGAGCTGGAGGTCGACGAGATCGGCCCGTCCCTGCGGTACGCGACGGCCAAGGTCAACAAGGTCAGTCGTAGCGGAGGCGGCGGCTTCGGTGGTGGTTCCGGTGGCGACTCCGCCCCGGCCAACGACCCGTGGGGCTCGGCCCCGCCTGCCGGGTCCAGCGGCGGGTTCAGCGACGAGCCTCCGTTCTGAGGCTCTCCCACACTCGAGAAGACGTTTCATTCAGGAGGAACACGATGGCTAAGGCGCCCGTGCGCAAGCCGAAGAAGAAGGTCTGCGTGTTCTGCAAGGGCAACAACGTGCAGACCATCGACTACAAAGACAGCACCATGCTGCGGAAGTACATCTCGGACCGCGGCAAGATCCGTGCCCGCCGAGTGACCGGGAACTGCAGCCAGCACCAGCGCGACATCGCCATCGCGGTGAAGAACTCCCGCGAGGTCGCCCTGCTGCCCTACACCTCGACCGCACGCTGAGGAAGGAGACGCAGCCATGAAGATCATTCTCACCGCTGACGTGTCCGGGCTCGGCGAGTCCGGTGACATCGTCGAGGTCAGGGACGGCCACGCCCGGAACCTGCTGCTGCCCCGCGGTCTGGCCATCGTGGCCACCAAGGGTGCGCAGAAGCAGGTCGAGACGATCCGCCGGGTCCAGGAGAACCGTCGGGTCCGCAACCTCGAGCACGCCCGTGAGCTCAAGCAGCAGCTTCAGGACCTGGGCACGGTCGACGTCCCGGCGAAGGTCTCGAAGCAGGGCAAGCTGTTCGGTTCGGTCACGGCAGCCGACGTCGTCTCGGCGGTCCGGCAGGCCGGTGGCCCGAACATCGACAAGCGCTCGGTGGACACCAAGGGTCACATCAAGAAGCTGGGCAAGCACTCCGTCGAGGTGCGGCTGCACCCCGACGTGAGCGTGACCTTCCCGGTCGAGGTCGCGAGCAAGGGCTGAGTGCCGGCACCCGCCGGGGACAGGTCGCCAGGACTTGCCCCGGCGGGTGCGCGCGTCTCGACCGCCGAGAGCACGTGCGGCTGTTCGAGTGACGGCCGTCCGGCGGTCCCGATCACTCGACTGCGCTCGTGTCGATCACCGTTCCCGGGCGCGCGCGGTCGCGAACGACACGCCCGCGTGGGCAGTCGCGTTCGACACGCCGTGCGATCGCATCGAATTCTTTCCACAGCTTGTACACAGGGATTGACCTGCGGGAAACGGCTGATCTTGGTTTCCTGTCCCCAGGTTGTCCCCAGGTCGTCACGCGCACGGGCCACGGTTGTCCCCAGGGTGGTCATGCCTGTCCTCAAGCTGTCCACAAATGTGTCCACAGTTCGGTTTGCCTGCTCCGTACGGGCGATCTAGTTTCGCCGCGCACACACCCGTGTCGCTGTCGGTGATCTTGCACGGGCGGCCCGTGCGCCTCGGCCGTCGGCCGTCGGCGGCGGATTACGGTGGCGGGCACAGATCGAACTCGACAGCAGTGGAACCGACGGAGTCGACCCGACAGCAGCGAGGCGGCGGACGGGCGGAGCAGCCTGGTCCGCAGAAGGTGACAGGTACCGGTGGCGCTGGCCGACGAACGAGGGGCCGAAGCACCCCCCGAGAACGGATTCTCCGGCGGGAGTGCCTTCGAGCGGCAACCGCCGCAGGACGTCGCCGCCGAGCAGTCGGTGCTCGGCGGGATGATGCTGAGCAAGGACGCGATCGCCGACGTCGTCGAGGTACTCAGCCCGCAGGACTTCTACCGGCCCGCACACCAGGCGATCTACGACGTGGTCCTCGACCTGTACGGGCGGGGTGAACCGGCCGATGCGATCACCGTCTCCGCCGAGTTGGAACGCAGGCAGGAACTGCAGCGCGTCGGCGGCGCCCCGTACATGCACACGCTGATCGCGACCGTGCCGACGGCCGCGAACGCCTCCTACTACGCGGAGATCGTCTCGGAGAAGGCGGTGCTGCGCAGGCTGGTCGAGGCGGGCACCCGCATCGTCCAGCTCGGATACCACGGTTCGGACGGCTCGGCGATCGAGGAGGTCGTGGACCGCGCCCAAGCGTCGATCTACGACGTCACCGAGCGCCGCACCAGCGAGGACTTCGCGCCGCTCGACGAGCTGCTGCAGCCGACGATGGACGAGATCGACGCCATCGCGTCCCGTGGCGGGCAGTCGCTCGGCGTCCCCAGCGGCTTCGCCGACCTCGACGCCGTCACGAACGGCCTGCACCCAGGGCAGATGATCATCGTCGCGGCGCGGCCGGGTGTCGGCAAGTCGACGCTGGGTCTGGATTTCGCCCGGTCGGCCTCGGTGAACCACGGCATGGCGAGTGTCATCTTCTCGCTGGAGATGGGCCGTACGGAGATCGTGATGCGGCTGCTGTCCGCGGAAGCGCGCATCCGGCTCGGGGACATGCGCGGCGGGAAGATGACCGACGACGACTGGACGCGCCTGGCTCGCCGGATGAGTGAGATCAGCGAGGCGCCGGTGTTCGTGGACGACTCGCCGAACCTGACGATGATGGAGATCCGCGCGAAGGCCCGCAGGCTCAAGCAGCGCAACGACATCCAGCTCATCGTGGTCGACTACCTGCAGCTGATGACCTCGGGTAAGCGGGTCGAGTCGCGGCAGCAGGAGGTCTCCGAGTTCTCCCGCGCGCTCAAGCTGCTCGCCAAGGAGCTCGAGGTCCCGGTCGTGGCGATCTCACAGCTCAACCGCGGTCCGGAACAGCGAACGGACAAACGCCCCATGCTGGCCGACCTTCGCGAGTCGGGCTCGCTGGAGCAGGATGCCGACATGGTGATCTTGGTTCACCGGCCGGACGCGTTCGAACGTGACGACCCGCGCATGGGTGAGGCGGACCTGATCCTGGCCAAGCATCGTGCCGGACCGACCTCCACGATCACCGTCGCGCACCAGCTGCACTACAGCCGCTTCGTCGACATGGCCCCCGAGTAGACGCGGCTCCGCGCAGAACCGTGACGATGTTGTGCGCCCCGGCATGGGAGTGCCAGTCGTCGGGCCGGGACTTGACGGCGCACGGGTCCGCAGCCAGCGCAGCGAGACGAATATCCCGCTCGGTCCCTCGTTGTCCATGCTCATGAACCTACTCTTGACACCGAGACACCCTCGGTGAGGCGACATGCCACCGAGGGCGCATCTACAGCGGTTGCTCTTGGTGGGGCGCGTCGCGGTACAGGCGAAGCCCTGGACACCGTCGCGGTGCCCAGGGCTTCACGGTGCGTGGAGTCAGAGGATCCTGATCTCGGCGCGGCGTTCCTGGGTCGGGTCGCCCATGGGCTGTGAGGGACCGCCGCCGGTGGCTTGGAGGCGCTCGGCGGGCACTCCGGCCCCCGCCAGCTGGTCCACCACGGTCTGCGCGCGTTCCTGCGCGAGTTGGTTCACGTCCGTGGCGCTGGGCTGCTCGGGCGCGGTGAAACCGGTGACCTCGAACCGCAGTTCACCGGGCGAGTTCGTGATCATCTCCGCCACCTGCGCAACGGTCTGCTCGCCCTGGGGGGTGAGCGTCGCGGTGTCCGGCTCGAAGGTGATCGGGCTCTGCTGCATGAGCTGCGCGAGCTGGCCTTCCATCTCGGCCTTCGCCGCAGCGTCCAGCGAAGCCTGATCGCCACCCTGGCCCTGTTGGCCCTGTCCGGGCTGGCCCTGTCCCGGTTGTCCCTGTCCCTGCTGGCCCTGGCCCTGTTGCTGGCCGGGTTCGCCCTGGCCGGGTTGACCTTCGCCGCCTCCGCCGGTGCAGCCGCCCACCAGAAGTGCTGCCGCGAAGGCGATCGCCGAGCCGACGTACTTGACACTTCGGTCCATGACGACCTCCACAGTTCGTAATGCCGGGTGGTTCGGGCGTCGGCACGGGGCCACGCGCCGAGCTCCGCAGCAGTCGTCCCACGAAGGAGGCAGCTTCGCAGCGCGACAGATCCCCTCGTCATCCGATCGAGCGGAGATGTCATCCATCCGATGACAGGGTGCTGAGGGGCCGCGCGGATGGGGGCTGCGGTCCGGCACAGTGCGTCGACGCGATGGAGGCGCGCTACCTGAGGTCGGCGATCCCGCAGCCAGCCGCGAGATGAGGTTCCGCCACGGCACCGCCCACGCAGATCAATCCGCGCACCCGCTCAGTGGCTGGCGACGCGGCGGTAGCGGTTCACGGCGAGCGGTACGAAGATCGCCAGAATCACCGCGCACGCGAGGATCGAGTACAGAATCGGGTTCTCGGCCTGCCATCCCGTCGGCAGCGGCGTGCCCACCCGGATCGGGTTCCCGAACAGTTCCCTGACCGCGTCCCCGATGACCGTGATCGGGTTCCATTCCGCGAACACGCGCAGCGCGGTCGGCATGTTGTGGGTGGGGACGAAGGCCGACGAGATGAACGTGACCGGGAACAGCCACAGCAGGCCCGCGCTCTGGGCCATCTCGACGCTGGTGGAGATCAGCCCGATGAACGCTCCCACCCACGACATGGTGAACGCGAAGAGCAGCAGCAGGAAGTAGGCCACGATGGCGTCGGTCCAGCTGCCTCGGATGCGCCAGCCGACGAGCAGCCCGCACACCGTCATGATCACGATCGTGAGCACGCTGACCGCCAGGTCCGAGGTCGTCCTGCCGAGCAGGACCGCCAGCCGGGACATCGGCAGCGAGCGGAACCGATCGACGATTCCTTTCTGCAGGTCGTTGGCCAGGCCGATGACGGTGAACGCGCTGTTGAACGCGACGGTCTGGGTGAAGATGCCCGCGATGAGGAACTCGCGGTACGGCCCGCCGCCGAGGCTGCCGCCGAAGACGTAGGCGAACAGCAGCACGAACATGATCGGCTGCACCGTCCCGGACAGCAGCCAGTCCGGGTTGCGCCTGATGTTGATCAGGTTGCGCCACGCGACGACACCGGAGTCGCGAAAGCTGGCGGTGAGGGTGGTCATGCGGGGGATTCCTCTTCGTCGGTGCTCTCGGCGCTCGGACGGCCGGTGAGGCTGAGGAACGCGTCGTCGAGTGTCGGTCGGTGCAGTGCGACGTCGTGCACGGTGACGTGTTCGGCGTCGAGTCGGCGGAGGGCTTCGATGAGGGCTTTCTTGCCGATGTCGACGGAGACCTGGGCGCGGCGCAGTGAGTCCTCGACAGTGGGTTCGCCGGAGCCGACCTCGGCGAGGACGCGGGCGATGACGGCCAGGTCGCGCTCGTCCTCGGCGACGAGTTCGAGCCGTTCGCCGCCGACGCGGGTCTTGAGTTCCTCGGAGGTGCCGCGGGCGATGACCCGCCCGTGGTCGATGACCGCGATGGTGTCGGCGAGCTGGTCGGCCTCCTCGAGGTACTGGGTGGTCAGCAGCACGGTGGTGCCGTCGGAGACGAGTTCGCCGATCACCGACCAGGTGTCGAGGCGTCCGCGGGGGTCGAGGCCGGTGGTGGGCTCGTCGAGGACCACGACCGGCGGTGCGGCGACGAGTGCGCCCGCGAGGTCGAGGCGCCTGCGCATACCGCCGGAGTAGGTCTTGGCCGTGCGGTCGGCGGCGTCGGTGAGGTTGAACCGGTCGAGCAGCTGTCTCGCGCGGGCGGTGGAGTCGGTGCGGCTCATGCCGTACAGACGGCCGACCATGTAGAGGTTCTCGCGGCCGGTGAGGTTCTCGTCGACGGCGGCGTACTGGCCGGAGAGCCCGATGTTGCGGCGGACGGCGTCGGGTTCGGTGCGGACGTCGTGGCCTGCGACGACGGCGCTTCCGGAGTCGGCGGTGAGCAGCGTGGTGAGGATCCGCACGGTGGTGGTCTTGCCCGCGCCGTTCGGCCCGAGGAGCCCGAGGACGTGACCTGCGGTGATCTCCAGGTCGACACCGTCGAGTGCTCGGGTGCTGCCGTAGTTCTTCACGAGTGCTTCGGTGCGCACGGTCGTCGCCGACGCCATCGAGTCCCCCGGCCTGTCGTAGTCGTTGCCCCAGCCCTCGCCACTGTAGGCCGCCGTACCGACAACGTCGCCGGGTTTTCGTCCCCGGCTCGTGGTCGCGGTGTTCACGCCGCTCAGAGGGCATTGTGGAACTGGGTTGGGTGGTCCGGTGGCGCCCGCCAGTTCGTGCCTCGCGGCGTTGGGGTCCTCTTGAGTACCCGGTTGTACGCGGCGAGAACCCCTGCCTTGCGACGCACGAACTGGGACGCCGGAGCCCCTCACCCTGCTGCGGCTGGTCACTTGCGAGGCGTGCCCTACGGGCACAAAAGCCAGTTCCCAAATGCACGCTCACGCGCCCGGCGAGTTCGCTACGCCACTCGGACTTGGCACGGTTACCGTCAAGTAATATGGTGTTGTTACCGACGAGTAAGGGCAACGGTGTCCGAGGAGCAGGGCCCGGCCCCGAACAGCAGCGCCAAGGGAGCCACGCGCATGGGCCACTACAAGAGCAACATCCGTGACCTGGAGTTCAACCTCTTCGAGGTCTTCGGTGTGCAGGAGCGACTCGGAACCGGCATCTTCGAGCAGGCCGACGAGGACACCGCCCGCGGCATCCTCGCCGAGCTCAACACCCTCGCCACCGGACCGCTCGCGGACTCCTTCGAGGAAGGCGACCGCACCCCGGCCTCCTTCGACCCGAAGACGCACTCGGTCACGCTGCCCGAGTCCTTCAAGAAGTCGTACAACACGATCATGGACGCCGGGTGGGGCCGGTTGAGCCTGCCCGAGGAGCTGGGCGGCTTCGGCATCCCCTCGACCCTGGTGTGGGCCGCCGCGGAGCTGATCCTCGGTGCGAACCCGGCGGTCTACATGTACATGGCGGGCCCCAACTTCGCGACGATCCTCTGGAACAACGGCACCGAGGAGCAGAAGCGCTGGGCCGAGCACATGATCGAGCGCGGCTGGGGCGCCACCATGGTGCTGACCGAGCCGGACGCGGGCTCCGACGTCGGCGCGGGCCGCACCAAGGCCGTGCAGCAGGCCGACGGCTCCTGGCACCTCGACGGCGTGAAGCGGTTCATCACCTCCGCCGACCAGGACATGACCGAGAACATCATGCACCTGGTGCTGGCGCGTCCCGAGGGCGAAGGCATCGAGAGCAAGCCCGGCACGAAGGGCCTGTCGCTGTTCCTCGTGCCCAAGTTCCACTTCGACTCCGAGAACGGCGCCCCCGGCGAGCGCAACGGCGCCTATGTCACCAACGTCGAGCACAAGATGGGCCTGAACGCCTCGGCGACCTGTGAGCTGACCTTCGGGCAGCACGACGTCCCGGCCAAGGGTTGGCTGCTCGGCGACGTCCACGACGGCATCGCCCAGATGTTCCAGGTCATCGAGTACGCGCGGATGATGGTCGGCACGAAGGCCATCGCCACCCTCTCGACCGGCTACCTCAACGCGCTCGAGTACGCCAAGGAGCGGGTGCAGAGCGCGGACCTGACCAGGACCGCCGACAAGACCGCGCCGCGCGTGACGATCACGAACCACCCGGACGTGCGCCGCATCCTCATGCTGCAGAAGGCCTACGCCGAGGGCCTGCGCGCGGTCTACCTCTACACCGCGACGTACCAGGACCAGATCGCGCAGGGCAAGGCCGCCGGCGAGGACGTGTCGCTGCCGGAGGCGGTCAACGACCTGCTGCTGCCGATCGTCAAGGGTGTGGGCTCCGAGCGCGCCTACGAGATGCTCACGCACTCGCTGCAGACACTCGGCGGGTCCGGCTACCTGCAGGACTACCCGATCGAGCAGTACATCCGGGACGCCAAGATCGACAGCCTGTACGAGGGCACCACCGCGATCCAGGGCCAGGACTTCTTCTTCCGCAAGATCGTCCGCAACAACGGCCAGGCCCTCGGGCACGTCGCCGCGGAGATCCAGAACTCGTTGGAGTCCGGCGACGACCGGCTGAAGGAGGAGCGCGCGCTGCTGGCGACCGCGCTGGAGGACACCCAGGCGATGCTGGGCGCGGTGTTCGGCCACCTGACCTCCGCGCAGGAAGAGCTGACCAACGTCTACAAGGTCGGCCAGCACGCCGTGACGCTGCTGCTCAGCGTCGGGGACCTGGTCATCGGCTGGCTGCTGCTGCGGCAGGCCGAGGTCGCGCTGCAGCAGCTGGACGCGGGTGCCTCGGCGAAGGACCAGCCGTTCTACCAGGGCAAGCTCGCGGCCACGCGGTTCTTCACGAAGAACGTGCTGCCCGAGCTCACGGCCCGTCGCGGCATCGTCGAAGCGGCCGACAACTCGCTGATGGAGCTGGACGAGTCGGTCTTCTGATCGGCGACCCCGCACGAAGACGCCTCCGGATCTCCGGGGGCGTCTTCGCGTGTCGTGGTCCCTGACCATGGTCATGGTGGGCTCTCGGGGTTCGTTCCGGGGAGGTACCTGACTCAGGCGGGCCTGTGTCGGGCACAGACTCGGAGACGACACTGATCGACTACTCCGGGAGACACCGATGATGACATCCACGCGCCTCGTGGGTGCCGTGGCGGGTGCGTTGCTGCTCGCCGTTCAACCGCTCGCCGCGATTGCCGCGCCGCCCGAGTCGCTCGCCCTGCCGGAGCCGACCGGTGACCACGAGGTCGGTGTCCGCACCCTGCACCTCGTCGACGAGTCCGGGCAGGACCCGTGGGTGTCGTCGGCGCGGCGCGAGCTGATGGTCGACCTGTGGTATCCGGCGGCAGGCGAACCGGACGGGGACACCAAGCAGTACATGACTCCCGAGGAATCGCGCCTGTTCCTGGAACTGCAGGGCGAACAGGCGCCGTTGCCGGAAGACCTGCCGAAGGACGTGCTCAGCACCGTACGGACGAACGCGCACCCCGACGCCCAAGCACTGCCGAGTGGTCAGGGGCTTCCGCTGGTGGTGCTCTCGCCGGGCTTCTCCCATCCGCGTGCTGCGTTGTCGGGTATGGCCGAGGCGCTCGCGAGTCACGGCTACGCGGTCGCGCTGATCGGCCACAACTACGAGTCGGCGGGTACGGAGTTCCCGGATGGGCGAGTCACCGAGTGCGTCGCGTGCGACGACATGGCCAACGTCCCGCGGGTGCCCGGTGTGCGTGCGCGGGACACGTCGTTCGTGCTGGACCGTCTCGCGGAGCACGAGGCCGCGTTGATCGACGAGGAGCGGGTGGCGATGGTCGGCCACTCCATCGGAGGGGCCGCCGCATCCGAGGCGATGTCGCGCGACGAGCGGATCGATGCGGGTGTGAACCTCGACGGCACGGTCTACGACCCGCTCGAGGCGCCGCTCGACCGCCCGTTCCTGCTGCTCGGCTCCGGTGCGCACGCCCCGCACGGGATCGACCCGACCTGGGACGAGACGTGGGAGCAGCTCACCGGCTGGAAGCGCTGGACGACGCTCAACGGTGCCGGGCACAGCACCATGACCGACCTGACCATGCTCCGCGACCAGGCCGAGCTGCCCCGTCCGAACCCACTCCCGGGCGCGCGTGGTGCCGAGCTCGGCAACGAGGTCGTGACCGCGTTCGTCGGGACTCACCTGCGCGGCGAGGATCACCCACTGCTGGAGAAGGAGACGCCGGAACGCCCGGAGCTCCTGTTCTGGCACGTGGACCGCCCCGAACTGCCGGGCCGCTGAGACCCGGGAGTCCCCTCCACGCCGCCGCAACTGGGGGTCGGCGGCGTGGACGGGGATGTGCCGTGGCGGCCCGCCACCGGTGTCGGTGGCTCAGCCGGGCGGCGGTGGTGCGCCGGCCGGCGGAGGCGGCGGGCAGTCGACGATCGGGTGCGGGTCGTACACCGTCTTCGTCGGAGACTCCCGGTTCACGTTGCCGGTGTTCACGTTCTTGATGGTGCGCGTGTCGGTCACCGTGAACCCGGGCTCGCCGGTACTCGGGCTGCACGGCTCACCCGGCGGTACGACGGTGCGTTCCGGGGGTGTCGGGTTGGTGCGCGGCCCGGTCTCCGAGCTGACGTCGTAGGTCTTCGTGCTCCAGAACTTCACGGTGATCGACGACGGCGTCCACTCCGTGGTGATCATGACGCCGTTCTCCGAGGTGTTCTTGAACTTGACGTCGATGATGCTCTTGCCGCTGGGGCTCTGGAACACCGTCGCTTCCCGGCCCTCGGGGTAGCGGTCGATGTAGTAGCTGTGCTCCTTGTGCTCGACGTCCTGCATGCCCGCGAAGTACGAGGCGTTGTACAGCGTCGTCGCGAACTGCGAGATACCGCCGCCGACGGCCTTCTGCGGACGTCCGTCCTGGATGATCCCGGACTCGACGTAGCCCTGGGCCGTGCCGCGCGGCCCGGTGTGGCCGTTGAGGCTGAACGTCTCGCCGGGCTTGATGATCGCGCCGTTGACCTGCTCGGCGGTGCGGCGGATGTTGACGCCCGAGGCCTGTTCGAAACCACCGGTCTGGAACTCGCTGACGACTTCCTTGATGCCGAGGCCGTTGGCCTGCTCGGTGGTGAACTGCGCGGGCTCGTCGCGGTACTGCGCCTGCACCGAGCGGTCGCCGGGCTGCTTGTAGACGTCGAGCAACGAGTCCAGGCTCTTGTCCCATTCGATGCCGCGCCCGTTGACCGAGGGCACGACGGTCGGCGCCCCGCCCTGCACGGTGATCTCGGCGTTCTTGCCCGGCCGGATCGTGTCCCGCAACTGGGGTTCGACGGCCTCGACGACCGATTCGTTGTCGACGCTTGCCTTCAGACCACCGTTGCCGTCCGGCTCGAACCGTAGCGACGCGGCGATGTCCTCCGGCTGCAGCGTCGCGTCGGTGCCTTCGCCGCGGACCGTGACCGGCGCGGACACGGCGGGCTCGGCGACCTCGGCGACCGCCCTGGCCACACCCTCCTGCGTGGTCGAGACCGGCTGCTCGGAGAACGGCACGTCCACCGGGTCGCCGCCGCCCCAGTCGGCGATCACGGCGTCGGTCGCGGCCGCGACGTCGACGGTCCGGCCGTTGGAGGGGTTGACCGCGATCGGGGTGGCGCCCTCGAAGCGGACGGTGCCTTCCCTCGGTTCCCGGTTCAGCTCGTCGGTGGCCTGTTCCAGCGCGGCCGTCACCTGGCTGCGGTCGCCGTTGGTGACCGGAGCGACCTGGGTGGTGGTGAAGAACGAGCTCACCCGGGTGATCGGGTTCCACGGCTGCGAGCCGACGTGGTCCAGCGTCGCCTGCCAGTCCATCGTGAGTCCGGCCGGTTCGGGGTCGATCGTGGTCTGCGCGTCCCCGGCGCGGAGCACGACCGGCTCGCCGAGCTCCGGGCCGATCTCCTTGCGCAACGTCGACTCGGCGGCGGCGTGGTCCATGCCACCGATCGCGACGTCGGCGACCATGGTGCCGCGCGGCACGGTGCCGCTGCTCAGCGCCATGTCGAGCACGTAGGCCAGCACCAGCACGCCTGCGGCGACGCCGCCGATGATCCCGGCCTTGGCGTACGAGCGCTTCCGTTCGGCCGGTTGCCCGGCGGCCTGCGGCTGCTCCTGCGGTGCGCTCAACGAGCCCTGTGTCCAGGTCGCCCCGGAGACGGCGCCGATCCGCTGCGTCGTCTCGGCGTCGGACTCGGCCGGGACCGGCGTGATCGCCTGCGTCCGCTCGGTGGAGTCCTCCCCGGGCTGGTTGCCGCCGGGAGCGGGGAAGGTGGGGCGCGTCGCCTCGTCCCCGCTCACGTCGGTGCGTTCGGTCTCGGCAGCCGCGGGGTCACCGGGCAGCGAGGCCGCGTCGATGCGGGTTGTCGGTTCCGCACCGCCGTCGGTCGACAGACGGTGCGTGTCCTGGCCGGTGTCGTCGGCCGCATCCTCGCGGGGGGTGGCGTCCTCGCGGGGATCGAGGTCTTGGCCCCCGTCGAGGTGGTCGTGATTGTCCGGCACCGCTTCCCCTTCTCTCCGGTCGTGCGGTGGGAGGGCAACCCGGCAGGCTGCCCCACGCGGCGCCCCTCGCCAGTGAGGCCGAGAGCCGTCGCCGCGCGACGAGTGTCGAGACGTGCCCGGCGCGAAGGCCATCGTGCACGCCGTTTTTCACGGCCGGGTCACGCCCGGCTCACAGATACAGCCCGGTGCCGTGCTCGGTGTGGTCGGTGGCCACGGCATGCAGGTCACGCTCGCGCATGACCAGGTACGCCTTGCCCTGGACCTCGAACTCGTACTGTTCCTCGGGGTTGAACAGCACCTGGTCCCCGACCGAGACGGCCCGCACGTGGTTGCCGATCCCACAGACCTCGCCCCAGTGGAGGCGCTTGGCCATCTGGGCGGTCGCGGGAATGACGATCCCGCCACTGCTGCGGCGTTCGCCGTCGTCTTGCGAGACCCGGACCATGACACGGTCGTGCAGCATCTGGATCTCGAGCTTGGCATCGGTCACCCGGAAAGTTTACCGACTGCTACTCGCGGCTCCGAAATGCAGGGTTGTCAGCGCCCTGACGCGCCCGTTTGTCACTCGTCCGGGGTGTCCATTCCGCCCATGACGAGCGGCAAGCGTGTCGGACCGGAGTCGGTGAGGCGGAGGGGCACGCCCCAGTCCTGCCGGGTGAGCAGGCAGGTCGGGTGCTCGATCGCCGGGTCGTCGTCACAGCTGGCGCCCTGGGCGACGACGTGCAGCACGCCGTGCTCGACGTCGTCGGCGAGCACCAGCCGCCGAGTCAGGTCGCTGCCCACGCCCGCTCCGTCGACGAGCAGCGACTCCGGTGAGGCGGTGACCTCCAGGCGCGTCGACGGGCCGTAGCGTTCGTCGAGCTTGCGTCCCGGGGGTGGGGTGAACACGACCTCGAGGTCCAGCTCACCACGGGCGACCTCGGTCGCGGGCCGGGTGACCTGCTGTGACGCGCCCTCGACGAGGGTGGCCGTCACGCCGGGCGGGACCGGGCGTTCGAGACGGTGTGCCGCAGAGGCCACGACCACGAGTTCTCCGTCGACCACCGTGGCGTCGGAGGGTTCGGCGACATCGGCGGCGAGCGTGCCGACCTCGTTCGTGGCCGGGTCGTATCGGCGGATCGCGTCGTTGTAGGTGTCACACACCGCGACGGAGCCGTCGGTGAGCACCGCGAGACCGAGCGGGTGCTGGAGCCGTGCCGTCTCGGCGGCGCCGTCGGCGTGGCCGAAATCGAACAGGCCTTCGCCCACGGCGGTGTGCACCGCGAACGAGTCTCCGTCGGGTTCCACCCAGCGCAGCGCGGAGGTCTCCGAGTCGGCGAGCCACAGCCGCTTGCCGTCCACGGCGAGGCCGGAAGTCTGCGCGAAGTGTGCCTCGGTGACCTCGCCGTCGCGGAGTCCTTCGACGGTCGTCCCGGCGAACCGGCGGACGGTGCCTGCGACGGGGTCGAACAGCCCGAGCGTGTGGTTTCCCGCCATCGCGATCACGACTGCGCCCGCGGGTTCCCACCAGGCGACGTCCCAGGGGCTGGTGAGGGCGACGTCCCGGGCGGTGCCCTCGTCGGTTTCGTCGCGCCACTGCTCACCGGTGCCCGCGACGGTCGTGACGGACCCGTCGGCCAGGCGCACGCCACGAAGCAGGTGGTTCACGGTGTCGGCGACGACGAGGTCGTAGCCGACCTTCGCGGCCACGTGCCCGGGGAGTACGGCGATACCGCCCGGCTCGGCGAAGGTCGGCGCGTGGCCGTCGTCGCGGCCGCGCTCGCCGGTGCCGATGCGCCGCAGCACCGTCTCGCCGTCGCCGGCGAACTCGACGAGCGAATGGTGCGCCGAGTCCGAGACGAGCAGCGTGCCCCCGTGGAGAGCGGCGACCTTCCCGGGGAACCGGAGCGTCGAGGCGACCGGTTCCGGCGGGACGTACGGACCGTCGCCCCGGTGCAGCGTGCCCTTCTCTTCGTGTTCGGCCACGAGCTCGCCGACGAGGGAGCGCAACGCGTCGACGTGGCCCTCACCGGCGGCGACGTGCACGACATAGCCTTCGGGGTCGATGAGCACCAGCGTCGGCCATGCCTTGACCGCATGCTGCCGCCACATCGTCAGTTCCGGGTCGTCCAGCACCGGGTGGTGCACGGCGTAGCGCTCGACGGCCGCCGCGAGCGCCTCGGGATCGGCTTCGTGTTCGAACTTCGGCGAGTGCACCCCGATCGTGACGAGCTCGTCGGCGAACTCCTCTTCCAGTCCCCGGAGCTCGTCGATCACGTGCAGGCAGTTGATGCAGCAGAAGGTCCAGAAGTCGAGCAGCACGACCTTGCCGCGCAGCCCGGCGAGCGTGACCGGCTCCTCCCCGGTGTTCAACCACCGGCGACCGGCGAACTCGGGTGCGCGGACACGGGCGCGGCGCTTCTGCAGCTGAGTAGTCACGCCCGAAACCAACAACACCGGGTCGAGTGGTGTTCCGACGGGCACTTACTCGTGTCTCACGTCGCGCTGTTCGGTCGGTCGGTGAAGAGTGTCGGTCAGCTCGGGGCACGCCCTCGCCAGTCGCAGGTCCGTGGTCAGTACCCGAAGTCCGAGGTGCTCGGCCAGTGCGATGTACAGCCCGTCGAGCAGACGCACGTACGCGCGCCGTGCCCACGCCCCGGTCAACAGATTCGGCAACGGGTGACGAGTGACGGGCATGACCGCGAGGCGGTCGATGGCCAGTTCGACATCGACGGCGGCGAGGT
Source organism: Allosaccharopolyspora coralli (assembly GCF_009664835.1). Lineage (NCBI taxonomy): Bacteria > Bacillati > Actinomycetota > Actinomycetes > Pseudonocardiales > Pseudonocardiaceae > Allosaccharopolyspora > Allosaccharopolyspora coralli. The sequence continues at coordinate 4,754,146 of NZ_CP045929.1, read as the reverse complement.
CACCGGCGCGCTGCATCCGGCCAAGCGCAGAAAGGACCTCAGCGTCCAGGTGCGCTGGAGCGTGGAGTTCGGTCCCGGCCAAGCGGGCGGACGCTGCCGGGGCGCAGTCCGTGCCGGTGAGCAGATCGACCGCCACGGAGGCATCCAGCACCACGGCGTTCACCGCTGAGCTCACGCACCGAACTCCTCACGCGCGTCATCGAGTGCGCGCATGGACGCCTCATGGGTGAGCCCACGCGGTGCAGGCAGCGTCGCCAGCCACGCGTCGGTAGCGGTGCGCGCCAACTCGGCGGCGATAGCAGCTTGCGTCAACGCCGAGACGTTGAGTCGCGCCTCGCGGGCTCGTGCTGCGAGATCATCGGGCACCCACACGTTCATACGCGTCATACACACAGGATACACACACGGCCTTCGGTGCACGGTCGAGCTTTCGCCGGAGAGGAGTAACGCCCTCGTCGCTGCGTGATCTTTTTGAGTGATCGTCGCCGGTTCGCCTGACGGCGCCGCGCCGAAGAACCACCCTGCTGGCAGCGGCGAAAGGGGACGGGGTGGCCAATAAACCCAAGGACTTCTACACCGACGGCCAAGGGCGCAGGCGGCCGATCGGGGGGCCGAGCGGCGGCAGCGGCAAGGGCGGCGGTGGAGGCGGCAAGAGCGGCAAGGTGGTGGCCGCTGGGGTGCTCGCTCTCGGTCTCGTCGCCTCGACCGGCGGCGGTGGTGCGCTTCTCGGTGGCGGCGGCTCGGCGAGTTCGGTTGCGAGCGAGAGTGTGGCGTCCCGGGTGACCAAGGGGAAACAAGCCGCCAGGAAGGGGAAGCCGGACGCGGTGCTTCGGTCCATGCGGTTGAAGCGGAAGAGGTCGAAGGGGCCGGAGTATGCGGAGTGCGTGGCACGGTCATTCGGGCAGGTGCAGGACTTCGTGATCCGCAATCCGTGCCGCGACCTGGCGCGCGTGACCGTGGAGTTCGATGACGAGCAGGGCAACACCGCCGTTCTGTCGCTCGCGTGGGCACGGATGACCACCACGAAGTCCGCAAGGCAGCTGAAGTTGCTCGACGATCGCGACGGCACCGGCGACTTCTACGCTCTCGGGGACGATGCGCTCGCTGCGCGGGGTGTCTCGTTCACCGGTGACCATTACCGGGGCCGCTACGTCGGACGGGTCTTCACCCGAGCCGAGGTCGCACCGGTGCGCGGCTCGCCGGACGACGACCTGATGGACGGCGTTGCCGACGCGGCCGCTCACCTGCCCCCGCCGCCGCGTTGAGCCTTCAGGTCGTGCTCCCATGCCCGCGGGGGCTCGTCGTCCCGAGTCCACGAGCACGTTCGCAACGACTTCGGTCGGGGAGCGGCACGCGACTACGTGCCGCTGCCCGGGACGTCTTACGAGTGGTCGGACTGGTCGTGGCGTACCGGCACCCGTGCCTTCTGGGTCTTGCGGTGGTCGCCGAGATAGAAGCCGCTGGCTGCGAGGACGGGCAGCAGCAGGCCGAGAAGGACGATCACTGTCTCCATTCGGGTCTCCGTTTCGTGCGAGACCGGGGAACGCCGGGCGTTCGGTCCGTTTCCGGGCAGGGCGAAGCGACCCCGCGACACGGGGTTGCACAAGGGGGATCGGCACCGAGCACGGAGCCGAAGAGACACCTCGTCCCGGGAGGCCGGGGTGAGGCGGTTTGTCTGGGGATCAATCCGGCGATGCCGAATCTGGAAGACCGGACCCAGGCCCTGGAAAACCAGGAACACCGGAGACGGGAAGGTGAAGGCCCCGCGATGCTGCCAGGTCGGGGGTCCGACAGCATCGCGGAGTCATCAGGGTCATCGGCGCGCGACGCCCTGGTGTTACAACTGTGTCGCGGAGTGGCTCACATCACAGATCAAGAGACTGAAAATCCCCTGATCGGGCGCATCGACGTGGGGAGCTCAGTCCTGGGTGAGCAGGTAACGCCCGAAGTGCGGCACCGTGAACGCGATCTGGCCCCGCTCGGCCGAGTAGACCAAGCCCTTCTTGATCAGCCCGTCGCGGGCCGGGGACAGCGACGAGGGTTTGCGTTCCAGATACTGCGCGATGCTCGCGGTACCCGCCGCTTCGTCCCGGCCCTCGACGACCTCGGCCATCGCGCACAGGTACTCACGCTCGGACGGTGTCGCCCGCTCGTAGCGTGAACCGAAGAAGCCCACGGCCAACTCGTTCTCCGCGTCCGGCGCCGCGAGGCGCACGTCGTCCGCGGCGATCGGTGCCCGTACGGCGGCGTCCCATGCCGCTTTGCCGTATGCCTGCACGAAGTACGGGTAGCCGCCGGAGATGCTGAACAGTGCGTCGAGAGCCTCCGAGCTGATCGTGGCGTCCTCCCGCTCGATCGGCACGACCACCGCGTGATCGGCGTCCGAGCGGTCGAGCCGGTCGATCCGCACGTAGCGGAACAGCCGTTCCGAGTAGGACTTGCTCGCCGAGAGCACCGCGGGCAGGTGCGGCAGGCCGGCTCCAACGACGATCAGCGGAGCGCCGGACTGCGAGAGTTCGTGGCAGGCCGCGCACAGCGCCGAGACGTCTTCCGGTTGTACGTCCTGCATCTCGTCGATGAGCAGCACGACGCCCGTGCCGACGTCGGCGGCGAGTTCGGCGACGTCGGTGAACAACTCGACCATGTCGATCTCGATGTCGCCGGAGTCCGCCCGTCCCTGCGCCGCGGGCACGTCGATGCCCGGTTGCCAGCGGTCGCGGAGCTTCGCGCCGTCGGGGTTGGATTTGAGGGCGAACGCCTTGAGTACCGCGAGGACTTCCTCGACCCGGTCCGGCGCGCGGTGTCGCACGGCGAGGTCGCGGACCGCGCGGTGCAGCGCCGCCGACAGCGGCCGGCGGATTCCTGCGTCCGGTCGTGCTTCCAGCTTCCCGGCGCCCCAGCCTCGGCGAACGGCCATCGACCGCAGTTCGCCGAGCAGCACTGTCTTGCCGACGCCGCGAAGGCCGGTCAACACGAGGCTGCGTTCGGGGCGACCTCGGGAGATCCGTTCCAGCACCACGTCGAAGGCGTCGGCCTCACGGTCGCGACCGGCGAGTTCGGGCGGACGCTGGCCGGCTCCGGGGGCGAAGGGATTCCGGACGGGATCCATGCTCGGACTGTATCCGGCTCTCTAGCGTTCGCGTGATACTTCGCCAGAAAGTCCGATCCGGCGTGTCGAGACAGGGCGTGAGTCTTTTTGGTTGCTATGACCACCAAAAAGACTCACGCCTGCCCGCGCGCCCTGCCAGGTCGCGCTACGCCAGGTTCCGGTCGGCGTAGGCGCGCATGGCGTCGCGGACGAACTCCGCCGTGCCTGCGCCGTGCTGGTCGTAGACGTCGGTGAACCGGGAATCCGCGACGTACATCTCGCCCAGTCCGACGAAGTAGTCCTTCGTCACGGCCACCGTGATCTCCAGCCATTCGCGGTGTCGTGCGGCGATCGATAACGCGTGCTCACCGTCGGCCGGCTCCCCGTCGCGCAGGGCCTGCGCGTAGTCCCGGGCGATGTCGAGGTGCTGCTGTTGGAAGTCCCGCTTCTCGGTGTCGTTGAGCGAACGCCACCAGCGGTCTCCCTTCTCGTAGGCTTCGCGTCCCCAGCGTTCGGTGACTTCCTGCTCGAAGCGCGTGTGGTCGAAGCCGTCCAGTGCCTCGTGCGGCATGAGCGATCCCCCTTCTTCCGTGGCGCGCAGCGTCGTCCGGACCGACTCGATCTGTCTGCCGATCCGCTGCTGCTCCTGTTCGAGCAGCTCCAGATGAGTGCGCAGCGCGCCTGCCGTGTTCTGCTGGCCGTCGAGGACGTCGGCGATGGCCGCGAGCCCGAGTCCGAGTTCGCGCAGCAGCAGGATGCGTTGCAGCCGCACCAGACCGTCCTGGTCGTAGTAGCGGTAGCCGTTGCCTCCCGTGCGGCTCGGTGCGAGCAGCCCCTTCGCGTCGTAGTGGCGCAGGGTGCGACTCGTGGTTCCGGCCGCCTTCGCCAGTTCCTGGATCGAGAACTCCATCCCGCCTCCTCGTCGGTGACAACGACGGTAGAGGTTGACGCAGCGTCAAGGTCAAGCCGAACTGTCGAGCACTCGATGTCGGTGTATAAAACGATCTAGCGAAAAACAAAGACGATCAGATATGTCGGTAGCAACCCCGAGACGCAACGAAGCCGGGCACCCCGAAGGGCACCCGGCTCCGTGGATCAGATGCTGGTCAGCGCTCGACGATGGCCGTCAGTCCCTGGCCGCCCGCCGCGCAGATCGAGATCAGGCCTTTGCCGGAGCCCTTCTCGGACAGCAGCTTCGCCAGCGTGGCCACGATCCGGCCGCCGGTCGCGGCGAACGGGTGTCCCGACGCGAGCGAGGACCCGTTCACGTTCAGCTTCGCCGGGTCGATGCTGCCCAGCGGCCCGTCGAGCCCGAGCCGGTCCTTGCAGAAATCGACGTCCTCCCACGCCTTCAACGTGCTGAGCACCTGCGAGGCGAACGCCTCGTGAATCTCGTAGAAGTCGAAGTCGCCGAGACCCGCACCGGCGCGAGCCAGCAGCTTCGGCACGGCGTAGGTCGGTGCCATGAGCAGCCCCTCGTCGCCGCTGACGTGGTCGACCGCCGCGGGTTGGACGAAGGTCAGGTACGCCAACACCGGAAGGTTGCGCTCCTTGGCCCACTCCTCGCTGGCCAGCAGCACGGTGGAGGCACCGTCGGAGAGCGCGGTCGAGTTGCCCGCCGTCATCGTGGCGGCCTCACCCTTGCCGAAGACCGGCTTGAGCTTCGCGAGCTTGTCCGCGGTGCTGTCCGGGCGCATGTTCTGGTCCTTGCTCAAGCCCTGGAACGGGGTGAGCAGGTCGTCGAAGAAGCCGCGGTCGTAGGCGGCGCCGAGCCGTTGGTGGCTGCGGGCGGCGAGTTCGTCCTGCGCTTCGCGGCCGATCTCCCACGCCTTCGCGGTCTTCGCGGCGTGCTCGCCCATGGACAGGCCCGTGCGGGGCTCGGAGTTCTGCGGGATCTCCGGCACCACGTGCTGCGGCCGCACCTTGCTCAGTGCCTTGACGCGGCCGGTGTTGGTCTTGGCGTGGTTGGCTTCGAGCAGCACTCGACGCAGCTCGTCGTTGACGGCGATCGGCGCGTCGCTGGCGCTGTCGACACCGCCTGCGACGCCGGACTCCAACTGGCCGAGTGCGATCTTGTTCGCGATCGAGACGACGGCTTCGAGTCCGGTCGCGCACGCCATCTGCACGTCGTGCGCCGGAGTGGTGGGCGCCAGCCGCGAGCCGAGGACGACCTCGCGGGCGAGGTTGAAGTCCCGGCTGTGCTTGAGCACGGCGCCCGCGGCGAACTCGCCCACCTGGACGTCCTGCAGGCTGAAGCGCGCGACGAGCCCGTCGAGCGCGGCGGTGAGCATGTCCTGGTTGGACGCCTGTGCGTAGGGCCCGCCGGAACGTGCGAACGGGATGCGGTTGCCGCCGACGACGGCGACCCGGCGAATGCTGGACATGCCCGACTCCCTCACTGCCCGATGGGCTGGGACGGTGGTGTTCTCAGGAACGGCCGGGAGTGGTCCGGCCGTGTTCGTCAGGATAACCTACCGACGGGTAGCTTATCCGTCGAGCCACGTGCGTGAGGACACATCGACCGCGGCAGGGTCGAGGGTGCGCGCGCCGGAACCCACGGTCACGCCAGAACACGGGAGCGTCCATGACTGACAGGTACCAACAGTTCGTCACCTCCGGCTTCGGAAAGGAGGTGGCCAAGCGCCTGGGCCTGCCTGCCCCGGTCAACCTGCGCCGCCACAAGCCAGGCGACCCGGTCGTCTCCGGGCCGGTGCTGGTCGGCTCCGCTTCCGGCTCGCGGGTCGTCGACGCCGTGCACTCCACCCTCAAGCAGGCTCACGCACAGGTTCGCGACGTGCACGCCGAGGGCGAGCGCTACTCCGCACTCGTCTTCGACGCTACCGGTCTGACCGGTAGCGAGCAGCTCAGCGCGCTGCGGGAGTTCTTCGCCGGTGCCCTCCGCCAGCTCGACACCTGCGGACGCGTCGTCGTCATCGGCACCCCGCCCGACGAGATCACCGACCTGCGCGAGCGCACCGCCCAGCGCGCACTGGAGGGCTTCACCCGCTCGGTCGGCAAGGAGCTCAAGCGCGGCGCGACCGTCCAGCTCGTCCACGTCGCGCGTGGCGCGGAGGACGCGGTGAGCTCCACGCTGCGGTTCCTGCTGTCGGCGAAATCGGCGTTCGTCTCCGGCCAGGTCGTGCGGGTCGGCGCCGCGGACGTGCCCGACGTGGACTGGTCGAAGCCGCTCGCCGACAAGGTCGCGCTGGTCACCGGCGCGTCGCGAGGGATCGGCGCGTCGATCGCCGAGACCCTCGGACGCGACGGCGCGCACGTCATCTGCCTGGACGTGCCCGCACAGGGCGACGATCTGCGCAAGGTCGCCAACAGTGTCGGCGGCTCCACGCTGCAGCTCGACATCACCGCGGACGACGCGCCGAAGAAGATCATCGATTACGTCAAGGAACGCCACGGCGGCCTCGACATCGTCGTGCACAACGCAGGCATCACCCGGGACAAGACGCTCGGCCGGATGAGCGAGAAGCACTGGGACCCGGTGCTGGCGGTGAACCTGACCGCGCAGGAGAACATCAACGCCGCGCTGCTGAAGCCGAAGTCGCCGCTGCGCAAGGGCGGCAGGCTCATCGGCGTAGCCTCGATCAGCGGCATCGCGGGCAACATGGGCCAGACGAACTACGCGGCGTCGAAGGCCGGGGTCATCGGCCACGTGCAAGGACTGGCGCCGGAAGCGGCGAAGAAGGGCGTGACCATCAACGCAGTCGCCCCCGGATTCATCGAGACGAAGATGACCGCCGTGGTGCCGTTCATGATCCGCGAGGCGGGACGGCGGATGAACAGCCTCTCCCAGGGAGGTCTGCCGGTCGACGTCGCGGAGACGATCGCCTTCTACGCGAACCCGGCGTCCTCGGGCGTCAACGGCAACGTGGTCCGCGTCTGCGGCCAGAGCCTGCTCGGAGCCTGACATGCCGGAGATCACCGAAGCGCCCCATCTGCCCTCGCTCTACCTCAAGGCCGCCGTGACGGGCCCGACCCGCCGGGGCGGGGACGCGCTGCCGGACGCCGAGTACGTGCGGCGCGACGTCACCGTCGACCGCGAGCACCTGGCCGCCTACAACCGGGTGTGCGGGTTCGGTCTGCGCGACGAGCTGCCGGTCACGTATCCGCACATGCCCTCGTTCGGCATGGCGGTCCGCCTCATGACCGACACCGGGTTCCCGTTCCCGCTGGTCGGGTTGGTGCACGTGGCGAACGAGATCACCCAGTACCGGCCGGTGCTGGTGACCGACACGTTCGACCAGCGCGTGTACGCGGCGGGGTTGCGCCCGCACCCGAAGGGTAAGCAGTTCGACATGGTCACCGAGACCTACGTCGGCGACGAGCTCGTGTGGCGGGAGGCGAGTACCTACCTTCGGCGCGGCAAGTCGGACCCGTCCGCGCCGCGTCCCGAGCCGGTGGCCGAGGTGGAGGCCGGGTCGCCGACGGCTCGCTGGCGGCTGCCCGCCGATCTCGGGCGCTCGTACGCGGCGGTGTCCGGGGACAGCAACCCGATCCACATGCACGCGTTGCCCGCGAAGGCGTTCGGTTTCCCCAAGGCCATCGCCCACGGCATGTGGTCGAAGGCCCGCAGTATCGCCGCGCTGGAAGGTCGGTTGCCGGAGGCGTTCACGGTGTCGGTGGAGTTCCGTAAGCCCGTGCTGTTGCCCTCCACGGCCGAGTTCACCGCCGTCAAGCAGCACCAGGGCTGGGACGTGGCGCTGCACTCCCGGTCCGGCAAGGCGCACCTACAAGGGGCGATCAGGGCGATCTGAACGGGTGTGCGGGTTGGTCTGCGTGGGTGGTTGGGTGGCGGAACCTCACCTCGCGGCCGGCTGCGGGATCGTCGACATCGAGTAGCGCCCTACGCCACGTCGACGCTGTCCTCGCCGGCCACGAGGTGAGAACCCGCCGGGGGCCGGTCCGCGTAGGCGGCGGAAACACTGGCGGCGCGGTGTGCCTGATGGCAGATCCGCGCAACCTCTGAGCACGGCTGTGGGAGCTGCCCGGCCGAGCCGCCCTCACGACGGCTCGGCCGGGGACCAGGTTCGCCCCGCGATGAGGTCGCCGAACCCCATCCAGGTCAGGTTCATGACCCGCATCGCCATGCCGTCGGCGGTGTGCTCGGGGTGCTCGATCCACCAGTCGATGAGTGACTCGCACGCCCCGACGAGCGCGGACGCGAACGGTTCGAGCTGTTCGGAGGTCATCGGTGTCTGCGAGTCGACGGTGGCCCTGGCGAGCAGGGTGGAGATGAGGCCCATGGCCCTGCTGCGGAACGTGGCCAGCTCCTGGGAGAACGGCTCGCCCTGGCTGCTCGCCTGCCGGTGCAGCACTGCCCAGCTCGTGCGGTGCTCGTTGACGTAGGCGAAGAACTGCTGAAGTCCGCGCCAGAGTTGCTCGTCCGGGCCGAGCTCCGGGTCGACGGCTTCGCCGATGGCGTCGATGAGCCGGGCGGCCTCGCGGCGCAGACACTCGAGGAACAGCTCGTCCTTGGAGCCCAGGTAGGCGTAGATCATGGGCTTCGAGATGCCCGCCGTCTCGGAGATCTCGTCCATGGACGCCGGGTGGAAGCCGCGCTCGGCGAAGACTTCCACGGCCGCGTCGAGAATCTGTCGTTCGCGGACGGCACGCGGAAGTCGCCGGGACTTCGTGCGCCCGGTGGGGCGCGAGTGCTGGTCGGGCTGCATCGGGCCTCTCGTACTCAGGGTGCGGCCAGGTTAGTTCAGCACGCGATCAGGCGTGGGCGGCTCGGGCCGCGTGCCGGAGCGAACGTGGCGAGTGCCACGCCGTGGAATTTCGTATTGGTGGTGTCTGTTGTCGCGTCCCGGGTCACCATGACCGGGAGTCGCGTCGGGTGTTGTGCGTGAGCGCTTGTGGGAGGCGTGGGACGCCGGACAGCCGGTGCGGATAACTCGAAAGGATGAAATCGGCTGCTGAACGCGTCAGTAACCACGGTCGAGCGGGTCTCATCATCAACGCGGCGTCGGGTGATCGACCTGTCCGCAGGTGGGCATCGGACCGGGGCGCGCCGAGCACGGCTTCGAAAGTGAAAGGGAGGGCGAAGCGGTGAGCAAGACCACGTCTGATCCAGGTACCCCCATCTTCGGACAGCTCAACGAGGAACTCGGAGAGCTGCCGGAGATCACCATCCACGACTTCGACTGGCACGAGTTCGACTTCCCCACCGACGTGGAGGCGGCCTCGACAGAAGCCGCCGCGTCGAAGCCGAAGTCCCGCTCCAAGGCTTCGAAGGCGGCGAAGGGCCCGGGCGCCAAGGCGGCGCAGAGCACGTCCGCCGAGGAGTCTGCCGACGACACCCAGTCCTCGGCTACCGAGTCCTCGGCTACGGAAACCCCGGCATCAGGGTCCTCGCCTGCAGAAACCCCAGCCACCCCGTCCTCGGCCACCCCATCGAGCGGTTCCCAGTCCTCCGGTGGCCGTCGCCGCAAGGAGCCCTGAGCCCACCACCTCGGTGCCTCGGACCTCGCACCCCCGACCGGCCTCCGAGGCGACCCGGAATTCGTGAGGCGAACGGCACTTTCACCTCGTCAGACGAGGCGAAAGTGCCGTTCGCTCCATCCGGTCCGGGGGAGTTGTCGGTGCTCGGTGTGAGACTGACCCTCATGACCACCTGGGGCCAGTTCCACGAGGAGTCACCAGCGTTGGCCGACGCGATCGCCGTGCGGCTGCGTGCGGCGAAGCATCACGTGTTGGCGACAGTGCGACGCGACGGCTCACCGCGAGTCAGCGGGAGTGAGGTGAGCTGGCGCGGGCCGGAATTGACGATCGGTTCGATGCCGGGGGCGCGGAAAGCGCGCGATCTGCAGCGGGATGCGCGGTTCGCGTTGCACGCCAACCCGGGCGACGAGTCGATGAGCGGCGGGGACGCGAAGCTCTCCGGTCGCGCGGTCGAGATCGTCGATGTCGCGGAGCTGCGCTCGCTCACCGGGACCGCGGAGGTCTCCGAGGACTCGCACTTCTTCCGCCTCGACCTCGCCGAAGCCGTGCTCACCCGCGTGTCCGACGACGAGACGCATCTGGTCATCTCCCGCTGGCGCCCCGGCTCCGGTGTCACCGTCTTCACCCGCGCCTGAGAAGGCGTTTTTGGAACCTGGGTGGGTGGTCCGGTACCGCCGCCCCAGTTCGCCCCTCGCGGCGTTGGGTGGGGTCCTCTTGAGTACCACGCGTACGCGGCGAGAACCCCTGCCTTGCGAGGCACGAACTCCGAACGACGGAGCTCCTCACCCTGTCGAGGCTGATCACGCATGACCGTGCCCTACGGGCACAAAAGCCCGTTCCCAAATGCGCCTGAGCACCGGGCGAACGGCACTTTCGCCTCGTCTCGTGAGGCGAAAGTGCCGTTCGCTCCATCTCGGACACACGAACGGCGGTCCCTCCCGGGTGGGTGGGACCGCCGTTCGTGCGGCTCGGGTGCTTCAGTACGTGATGGCCATGCTCGGGTCGGCGAGCAGTGCGCCCACGTCCGCGAGGAACTGCGAACCCTGCTGACCGTCCACCACCCGGTGGTCGAAACTCAACGCGAGCTGGCAGACCTTGCGGGGCACGACCTCACCGTCGACGACCCACGGCATGTCCCGGATCGCGCCGAACGCGAGGATCGCCGACTCCCCCGGGTTGAGGATCGGAGTCCCGGTGTCCACGCCGAACACGCCGACGTTGGTGATGGTGATCGTCCCGTTCGCCATGTCGGCGGGCGCGGTCTTACCGTCCCGCGCCGTCGTGACCAGGCCTTCCAACGACCCGGCGAGCTCCTTCAGCGACATCTGATCGGCGTCGCGGACCTTCGGCACGATGAGGCCGCGCGGCGTGGCCGCCGCGATGCCCAGGTGCACGTAGTCCTTGAAGACGATCTCGCCCGCCTGCTCGTCCCAGGTGGCGTTGACGTCCGGGGTGCGGCGCGCCGCCATGCACACGGCCTTCGCGGCGAACGCCAACGGCGTGACCTTGACGCTGCGGAACTCGGGGTGCGTCTTGAGTCGCTCCCGCAGCTCCATCATCGGCGTCACGTCGACCGTGAGGAACTCCGTGACGTGCGGCGCGGTGAACGCGCTGTCCACCATCGCCTGCGCGGTCGCCTTGCGGACGCCCTTGATCGGCACCCGATGTTCCCGCGCGCTCCCGTCGACCGTCGCGGCCGGAGCGCTCGACGCCCCGTTGGCGGCGGTCTGCACGTCGTCGCGGGTGATGATCCCGCCCGTGCCGGACCCGGCCAACGATCGCAGGTCGACCCCGAGGTCCTTCGCGAGCTTGCGCACGGGTGGTTTCGCCAGCGGCACGTGGCCACCGGCATCGGCTCCGTTCGTGGTCGACGCGGGAGCGGGCGGAGGCTCGGCGGGCGGGGCCGGCGGCGTGACCGGTTCCGGCTGCATCGCCCCCTGCACGGCCTGCTGGGCCGTGGCAGCACTCGCGTTCGCCGGTGTGGCCCCCTTCCGCGGCCGCCGCTTCGCGCCGGTCGTGCGGGGGCCGTAGCCGACCAGCGTGGCGATGCGCCCGTCGGCGCCCTCCTCGCCGATCTTGCCGCTGCCCGAGCCTGCTTCGGCGGACTCGGGTGCCTGCTCGGCCGGGGCGCCTCCGGCCCCGTCCGGATCGAGGTCCAGCGTCACGAACGGCGCGCCGACCTCGATGGTCTGGCCGACGTCGGCGAGCAGTTCGCTGACCACTCCCGCGAAGGGACACGGCAGTTCCACCGCCGCCTTCGCCGTCTCGATCTCGACGATGATCTGGTTGACCGTGACCGTGTCGCCCGGTTGGACCTTCCAGTCCAGGATCTCCGCCTCCGTCAGGCCCTCGCCGACGTCGGGGAGCGGAAACTGCTTGAACTGCGGCATCAACGACTCCCTCAGAAGGCCAGAACACGGTCGACGGCGTCGAGCACCCGGTCGAGATCGGGCAGGAAGCCCTCCTCCAACTTGCTCGGCGGATACGGGGTGTCGAAGCCGGTCACGCGCAGCACCGGGGCCTCGAGCGAGTAGAAGCAGTCCTGCTGGACCCGGGTGGCGATCTCCGAGGTCACCGAGGACTCCGAGGGGGCCTCACTGACCAGGACCAGCCGTCCGGTGCGGCGCACCGACTCGTACACCGCGTCGAGGTTCAGCGGCGACAACGCACGCAGGTCGATCACCTCGAGGTCGTTGCCGTCCTCACCGGCGGCCTTCGCCGCGTCCAGGCAGGTGCGCACCATCGGCCCGTAGGAGGCGACCGTGGCGCTGGTGCCCGGTTTGAGCACGCGGGAGTCGAACAGCGGCGCCGGTTCGGCGTTCGGGTCCAGCTCGCCCTTCTCCCAGTAGCGCCGCTTCGGTTCGAAGAACAGCACCGGGTCGTCGCACTGGATGGCCTGCTGCAGCATCCAGTAGGCGTCGGCCGGGTTCGAGCAGGACACGACCTTGAGTCCGGCGACGTGCGCGAACAGCGACTCCGGCGATTCCGAGTGGTGCTCGACGGCACCGATACCGCCGCCGAACGGAACCCTGATCACGATCGGCATCGCCAGCTTGCCCTGGCTGCGGAAATGCAGCTTCGCGAGCTGGGAGACGATCTGATCGAAGCCGGGGAAGATGAACCCGTCGAACTGGATCTCGCACACCGGGCGGAAGCCGCGGATCGCGAGCCCCACGGCGGTGCCGATGATCCCGGACTCGGCCAGCGGCGTGTCCAGCACCCGGTGCTCGCCGAAGTCCTTCTGCAGCCCGTCGGTGACGCGGAAGACGCCACCGAGTTTGCCGACGTCCTCGCCCATCACGAGGACCTTCGGGTCCGCTTCCATCGCCGCGCGCAGGCCCATGTTCAGGCCCTTCGCGATCGTGGTCGTCTGGGTCGGCGACGCTTCGGAGCTGGAGCGTTCCATCGCGGGTGCGGCCATCAGTGAGCACTCCCCTCGTGTGCGTCGGCGAATCCGTCGAGGTAGCTCAGGTACTCCTCGCGCTGGCGGTCGATCGTGGGACTGCCCTCGGCGTAGACCTGCGAGAACATCCGTTCCGGTGGCGGCTCGGGCATGTCGAAACAGAACTGGCGGAACCGGGCGGCCAGCTCGTCGGCCTCGGTGTCGATCGCGTCGAAGAAGTCCTGGTCGGCGATCTGCTCGCGCACCATGTGCACCCGCAGCCGCTCGATCGGGTCCTTGAGCTTCCACGCCTCCATCTCGTCGTTGAGGCGGTACCGCGTGGGGTCGTCCGAGGTGGTGTGCGCGTCCATCCGGTAGGTGAACGCCTCCACGAGGACGGGGCCGTTGCCGTGGCGGGCCTCGTCCAGCGCCCAGCGGGACACGGCCAGGCTGGCGAGTACGTCGTTGCCGTCGACGCGGATGCCGGGGAAGCCGTAGCCGCCGGCCCGCTGGTAGATCGGCACCCTGGTCTGGCGTTCCAGCGGTTCGGAGATCGCCCACTGGTTGTTCTGGCAGAAGAACACGACCGGCGCGTCGTAGACGGCCGACCACACCATCGCCTCGTGCACGTCGCCCTGGCTGGTGGCGCCGTCACCGAAGAACGCCATGGTGGCTTCGCCGCTGTCGTCGCCGACCTTGCCCTCGAAACGCTGGCCCATCGCGTAGCCGGTGGCGTTGAGGCACTGGTTGCCGATGACGATCGTGTACAGGTGGAAGCCGGTCTCGCGGGGATCCCAGGAGCCGTGGTCGGTACCGCGGAAGATGCCGAGCACGCCGGTGGGGTCGATGCCCCGGCACCAGGCGATGCCGTGCTCCCGGTAGCTCGGGAACGCCATGTCCTGGGGACGCAACGCGCGGCCCGCTCCGATCTGGGCGGCTTCCTGGCCGAGCAGCGGAACCCAGATGCCGAGCTGGCCCTGGCGCTGCAGGGCGTTGCCCTCGCGGTCGGCGCGGCGCACGAGCACCATGTCGCGGTACAGGCCGCGGAGTTCCTCGCTGGTGATGTCCAGGTCGAAGTCCGGATGCGAGATTCGCTCGCCTTCCGGGGTGAGGAGCTGGACGAGGTCCGCCCCTCCTTCGCTGGTGGCCCTGAGACCGGCGATGACCTGGTCCTTCGAGGGCTGTGCTGTGGCGGCGGCGGGTTGGCCGCTGTCCGGTCGGCTGGGTGGCGACCAGTGTTCGGGCGACATGTGGATCTCCTCGTCTGGAACCGGCACGGCCGCTTGTGGCGGCGCGGACCGGCAGCCTCGCCCACGGCCCGGTCGAGAAAGGGTGGTCTCGGCCGGTTGCCGGGGTCGAGGCGTGCGGATCGCTCCCCGTCATCGTGACACGAGGAGACGCGAATCGGTGAGGCCCGACACAAGCAACCTTCGGCGATAACGCTGCTCCAACGCCTTCTCGACACGACCGTAATGTGCGTTCCGATCAGCCAAAACCGCAGGTCGTCAAAGGGATGGACATCCGATGGATGATCTTCGGACGGTCGCGGAACCGATTCCGGTCGACTGTTGCCGTTCGTTCACACTCTCGTCACCGCCACGCTGCGGCGAGATTCGCCCCGCACGAGCGGGCGTGACCACTTCCGGACACGGTCCGTGCAGGTGGCGGGCGGAACATAGGATCGAACGCATGGATCACGCCGCCGCGAACCGGACCGTCTCCGAAACCTGGACTTCGGACATCCTCCCGAGCCTGTCGACCTTGGTGGAGGTTCCCGCCGTGTCGCCCGCCTACGACGCGGAGTGGGTCGAACACGGTCGGCTCGACGCGGCGATCGAGCACGTGCGTGCGTGGATCGCGGGGCGCGGCCTCGAGGGCGTCGAGCTCGAGGTGGTGCGTCTGCCGGGCCGGACTCCGCTGCTGCTCGTGGACGTTCCGGCCTCCGACGGCGGTGCGGCGGACGACACCGTGCTGCTCTACGGACACCTCGACAAGCAACCCCCGCTGGACGGCTGGTCGGAGGGACTCGGCCCATGGACGCCGGTGGTGCGGAACGGCCGCCTGTACGGGCGTGGCTCGGTCGACGACGGTTACTCCGGCTACGCGGCGATCGCCGCGATCGAGGCGGTGCGCGCGAACGGCGGCGCGCACCGGCGCTGCGTGCTGATGCTCGAGACCGGGGAGGAGTCCGGGAGTCCCGACATGGCCGCCTACCTGGAACACCTGGCCGACCGCCTCGGGTCGGTGTCGCTGGTGGTGTGCCTGGACGCGGGTGGCGGCGACTACGAACGCCTGTGGCTGACGACCTCGCTGCGGGGGCAGGTCCAGGTCAACGTCACGGTCTCGGTGCTCGACAGCGGCCAGCACTCCGGCATGGCCAGCGGGATCGTGCCCAGCTCGTTCCGCGTGCTGCGGACGCTGCTGGACCGGGTCGAGGACTCCGCGACCGGCGAGATCCGGTTGCCGGATTTCACGGTGGACATTCCGCAGAACCGCGTCGACGAGCTTCGTGCGGCGGTGAAGTCCGTGCCGGGTCTGGTGCGCGACATGGTGGAACTGCCGGACGGGATGCGCCCCGTCAGCGACGACGAGCTCGAACTCGCGCTGAACAACATGTGGCGGCCGACCCTGTCGGTGATCGGCGCGGCAGGACTTCCGGAGCCGGAGAACGCCGGGAACGTCCTCCGTCCGTCGACGACGCTGTCGCTGAGCCTGCGGCTGCCGCCGACCGCCGACCCCGCCGCGGCCTCGGAGGCGATCCGGCGGGCGTTGTCGACCGACGTTCCCTACGGCGCGACGGTGACCTTCGGGCCGCAGAAGGACGCCGCTGCCGGGTGGAACGCACCGGACACGGCCCCGTGGCTCGGCCGGGCGTTGGACGACGCCAGCGACGACGTGTTCGGCGAGTCCTGGCGCACGCTCGGCATGGGCGGCTCGATTCCGCTGATGGGGTTGCTGCACGACGCCTACCCGGACGCGCAGTTCGTCGTCACGGGGGCGCTCGGGCCGGGCAGCAACGCGCACGTGCCGGACGAGTCGCTCGACCTCGACTACGCCGCGAAGGTCACCACAGCCATCGCCTACGTCCTCAACGCCCACGCCCACCGCTGACCCCCCGGGTGGCAAATTCGCGCGAATTTGCCACCCGGCTGTCCACAGGGGTGGTGAGTTGTCCACAGGGGTGGTCGGGGTGAGCGGTTCTGCTCGCGGGGTGTTCGCTGCCGGGGTGTGGCGGAGCTTTTTTCGGCGGTCGGGCGTTCGGCAGGCGATCTTCCTTCGGCCTCGATCTGTGTGGTCACTTCTTGTGGCGAGGACGTCGCCGGGGTGCCCGTGAGCGGGCGGGGGCGGAAACTTGATTCCTTCGCAACCTTTTCCGCTGGGAAACCCGACGACGGAGTGGCACGATTCCCAGAATCTCGTTCTCACCTACGAGGAGTGACATCGTGGCGCGTCGGACAACTACACGAGCGGTTGCCCTGATCCCCGCCCTCGCCCTGGCGACCGCCGTCGCTGGCTGCGGCGGTGGCGGCGGAGAGGCGCAGGGCGTTCCCATCGTCAACGAGGGAACACTGACGACCTGCACGCACCTTCCCTACGAGCCGTTCCAGTTCCGCGACGGGCGCGAGATCGTCGGGTTCGACGTCGATCTCGGCAAGGCGATCGCGCGCGACCTGGGCGTCGAGCAGCAGATCATCGACACCCCGTTCGAGACGATCCAGTCCGGACAGGACCTCAACGCAGGCAAGTGCGACATGGCCGCGGCCGGGATGACGATCAACGAGGTCCGGGAGGAGAACTTCGACTTCTCCGACCCGTACTTCGACGCGACCCAGGCGCTGCTGGTGCCGAAGGGGTCGGGGATCGCCGGCTTCGAGCAGCTGCGCGGCAAACGGCTCGGCATCCAGAACGCCACCACCGGCGCCGAGTACGCCGAGGCGAACGCGAAGCCCGCCGGGGTGGAGCTCGTCGGTTTCGAGGACCTCGGGCTGCTGCTGGAAGCACTGAAGACCCAGCAGATCGACGCGGTCATCAACGACAACGGCGTGCTCTACGACTACGTCAAGCGGAATCCGGAGCTCGAGGTCTCGACCGAGTTCGACACCGGCGAGCAGTACGGGATCGGGGTGCGCACCGGCAACACGCAGATGCGCGAGTTCATCAACCAGTCCTTGCAGAAGCTCAAGGAAAGCGGCGAGTACGACAAGCTCTACCAGAAGTGGTTCGACAAGTTGCCGGACGAGAACTGACGAGCTGATGCGGGGCCGGCGCGCGAGTCGCGCCGGCCCCGTGTCTTGTGCAGGAGTGTGTGATGGCAGTGGATGTCGAACCCGCCACGAGCGGGATGAGCAAACGGCAGAAGGCCCGGGTGACCCGCGGGATTCAGTACGCCGTGCTCCTGGTGGTCGTGCTGTTGCTGGCACTGGTCGCCGACTGGCCGGCGATCATCGACGGGTTCTTCAACCTCGAGGTCGCCGCGGCCCAGTTCCCCGACGTGATCACCGTCGCGTTGCTGAACACGGCCCTCTACACCGCGCTCGGCTTCGCGCTCGGCCTGGGCCTGGCCCTGGTGCTGGCGTTGATGCGGTTGTCCTCGGTGGGGCCGTACCGGTGGATCTCCGGCGCTTACATCGAGTTCTTCCGCGGTCTGCCCGCGCTGCTGGTGTTCCTCGCGGTCGGGATTGGTGTCCCCACCGCGTTCGAGGTGGTCCTTGACCGCAACGTGTCCATCATGATCGCGCTGGGACTGGTCGGTTCGGCCTACATGGCCGAGACGATCCGCGCGGGCATCAAAGCGGTGCCGAAGGGCCAGATCGAAGCAGCGCGCTCGTTGGGCATGTCTCCGACCCGCACCATGATCACCGTCGTGATCCCACAGGCGTTCCGCATCATCCTGCCGCCGCTGACCAACGAACTCATCCTGCTCACCAAGGACTCCTCGCTGGCATTCCTGCTGGGCAGCACCCTTGACCAGCAGGAACTCGCGCAGTTCGGCAGGCAGGCGTTGACCGACTTCAAGAGCATGACGCCGGTGCTCGTCGTCGGCCTGTGCTATCTGATCATCACCATTCCGCTGTCGGTGTTGCAGCAGCGGCTGGAACGGCGCTTCGGCGGCGCGGTTCCCGGCGGCCAGGGAGGCGGAGCATGACCGAGAACGTCATCGAGATCTCGCGGCTGGGCAAGTCGTTCGGCGCGCTGGAGGTGTTGCGCGACATCGACCTCACGGTCCGGCGCGGGGAGGTCGTGTGCGTCATCGGGCCGTCGGGTTCGGGCAAGTCGACGCTGCTGCGGTGCGTGAACCTGCTGGAGGATCCGTCGGCGGGCACGGTCGTCGTCGACGGAATCGACCTGACCGATCCGGACAGCGACATCGACGCCGCCCGGCGCCACATCGGCATGGTCTTCCAGGGGTTCAACCTCTTCAGTCACCTGTCCGTGCTGGACAACCTCACCATCGCGCAGCGCAAGGTCGTCAAGCGCAGCAAGGCCGACGCGGAGAAGGTCGCCAGGGCGAACCTGGACCGCGTCGGTCTCGCGGAGAAGGAGTCCGCGATGCCGCCGCAGCTGTCCGGCGGCCAGCAGCAGCGGGTGGCGATCGCGCGGGCGCTGTCGATGGAGCCGGACGTGATGCTCTTCGACGAGCCGACGTCGGCGCTCGACCCGGAGTTGGTCGGCGACGTGCTCGCGGTGATGCGGCAGCTGGCCGACGAGGGAATGACGATGCTCGTCGTGACCCACGAGATGCAGTTCGCTCGTGAGGTCGCCGACCGGGTGCTGTTCATGGACGGCGGCGGCATCGTCGAGCAGGGCCCTCCCTCGGACGTGATCGGCGCGCCGAAGGAGGAGCGCACCCGAGCCTTCCTGGCCCGCGTGCTCAACCCCACCGCCGCAGGCGACCCCGGCTCTTAGTAATGGAGCGTGCGCGGATTGATTTGCGTTGGTGGTTCTGTGGCGGAACCTCACCTCGCGGCTGGCTGCGGGATCGTCGACATCAGGTAGCGCCCTACATTGCGTCGACGCTGTCCTCGCCAGCCGCGAGGTGAGAACCCGCGGGTGGCCGGTCTGCGTAGGCGGCGGAAACCCTCGGCGCAGTGTGCCTGACTACAGATCCGCCCGACTACTGGCTCGAAGCGTCACCCGGTTGCCGAGCAACCGAAGTGCGTCCACAGCGGACGGAGCGGGACGTGATCTCCCTGCGTGGCGGGGAATATCGCGACGATCCCTCGCTCGTCGGTGTTTCCCGTCGGGGTGTTGCACTACTGTTTCCGGCACAGCTCGTCCGCGACCGTCCGGGCGAGCGGGACCCGCTGGGGCGAGTGATGGAGTCGTGGTGCCGAGCATTCCCTGGGAGAGCAGTAGTGCGCCGACGGCCGCGGAGCAGCGGCTCGACGAGAGTCTCGGTCAGGGACGGATGCGGTCCAAGTTCGACCAACCACTCTCCCGGCTCAATGTGCACGGCACCTCGCACAGCCGGGAACAGGAGATCCGCGGCGAGTACCTGACCCGGCGCCTCGTCGAACCTCCGGACGAGGCGGGGTGGCGCCTGTTCTGGCGGCGCAGCGCGCAGCCGCCGGTGGTGCGGGTGCACGACGCGGTCATCACCGGCAGTCTGAATCTGCGCGCCGCGGACCTGCCGTATCTGCTGGAGTTCGTGCGGTGCCGCTTCGAACAGACGCCGGACCTGCGGCAGGCGAATCTCGCGGGACTCGTGCTCCGGCACTGCCGCTTCCCCGGGTTGCGTGCCCGCAACCTGCGCACCGCCAACGACGCGATGCTGTTGAGCTGCACCAGTCATGCCGGGTTGGTGAACCTGACCGACGCGAACATCGGCGGCTCGCTGGAAATGCTCGACACGCGTCTGGAGCGTGCGGGAAGGCGGGCGATGCACGCCGATCGGCTCGTCGTGGCAGGGGCGCTGCTGGCGATGCGCCTGTACGCGGCGGGTGAGGTGCGCATTCCCGGCGCGAAGATCGCAGGCAACCTGAACTTCTGCGGCGCCACGCTGCGCAACCGCGGCAGGAACGCGCTGAATGCGACCGGTATTCAGGTCGGCGGCTCGATTCGTGCGAGCACCGACCCGGACACCGGCGCCCCGTTCTCGTCGGCCGGGCGGCTCTCGCTGGCCAGCCTGCACCTGGAAGGTGATCTGCGGCTGCGGGACGCGGTGCTCGAACCAGGGACGAGCCGACCGGTGCGCGGCGAGTCCAGCCAGGACGACCCGTTGAGCACACTCGTCGCCGACCGCGGGGAGATTCGCGGGGACGTGCAGCTGGACGAGAACTTCCACAGCGGCGGCACGGTGCGCATGGTGAGCACCAAGATCGGCGGCAACCTGCGGTTCTCGGGCGCTCGGGTCGACCTGGGGTGGGCGCGGAACCGCAGCGACGCGGTGCAGCGTCCGCTGCGGGCCATCCACCTGGACGGCTCCGAGATCATGGGCAATCTGGACGCGAGCAAAGTCGTCTTCCGCGGCCAGGTCCGCATGATCGACCTGAACGTGCACGGGGGGCTGCAGCTCAACCGCGCGGTGCTGGACGGCCCCCGCACCGACGTCTTCCAGGCCAACCGGATGATCGTCGGCAGCAATCTGGAGTGTCGCGAGTCCGACGTGTCCGGGACGTTGCACCTGCAGGGCGCCCGGATCGGAGCCAACGTCGACCTGCGGGCGACGTTCCTCGGCAAACCCGCGTGGCACCAGCACCGCGAGACCTACAAGTCCTCATTGGACCTGCGTGCAGCGTCGATCGGGCGAGACCTGGTGTGCGCGGAGGGGATTCGTCCGTTCTGCGCCGACGGAGAAGTGCAGCTGCGCCGGGCGGTGGTCGAGCGGCAGACGAACTTCCACGGGTGCCTGCTGGGTGAAGGCAGCGCGTCCAACGCGATCAACGGGTTCGGCCTGGTGACGCAGGAGCTGACGCTGTTGCCGTCGAGCCCGCCGGTGGGGCGGGTCGTGCTGCGGCAGGCGCAGTGCGAGCTGGTCGCGGACAACGCCGACCTGTGGGCGGCGACGCGCGGAGTCGACGTGGAGGACTTCGCCTACGACAACCTCGCCACGCCGGTCGAGGCCACGGATCACGGGCGCGTCCGGGAGCGTCTGCGGTGGCTGCACTCGACGTCGAAGGGTTCCTACCAGCCGGGTCCGTACGATCAGCTCGCGGCCGTGTTCCGGGACAACGGGAACGAGGAGCACGCGGTCACGGTGCTCATCGAGAAGCAGCGTCGCCGCTACCAGGCGATCGCCCAGTCCTCGCGACCGATGCTGCGTCCGGCGGTGTGGCTGTGGAGCCTGCTGCAACGAGCCACGGTCAGTTACGGCTACCGGCCGATGCGCGCGCTGGTGTGGCTGGTGCTGTTCGCGGCGCTGGGCACCACGTGGTTCGCGCTGGGACCGCCGCTGGAGCCGGTGAACGCGGAGGACAACCCGGTGTGGAGCCCGTTGTTGTACACCGTGGATCAGCTGGTGCCGATCATCAACCTAGGCCACGACGTGATGTGGCGGGTCACCGGCTACTCGCAGTGGATCACCGTCGGGCTGATCGCGGCGGGCTGGATCCTGGCGACGACGGTCGCGGCCGGGATCAGCCGCTCGTTGCGCCGCGAGCACTGATCAACCCAGGCGACGGACCAGGGTCGAGGCTCCGGGGCCGGTGAGCTCGCGGGCGACGCCGGCGCGTCCGGCCAGTGCCATGAGCAGCGCCTCGGCTTCGCCGTGCGCTTCGGGACCGGAGCCGCGTGTCCACTCGAGGTCGGTGGCCACGAGACGCACTCCGCGTGCGTTCCAGAATCCGCGCAGCGGCGGGGCGGTGATCGCGATGCGCAGTGCGGGCAGCAGTCGCTCGGACGGGATCGTGCGGGGCATCCCGAGCGGACGGCGAATGTCCTGGTGGTGGATGAGTGCGTCGACCAGTCCGACGCCACCGCCGAGGCTGGCGGTCATGCCGCGCGGTCGCAGGTGTGCACGCAGGAACTCCACGAGTTCGGCGGACTCGAGGGTGGCGTACTCGGCCTTGCCGACGTCGTTGAGTTGACCGGGCCGCAACCGCGCCCGCACCAGCCGCCGGAACACCTCGCCCCGGCCGTGCTCCTCGTAGCTGACGACGTGCGCGACGACGTCGTGGACGGTCCAGCCGGTGCACAGGCTGGGTGTCCGCCACTGCTGCGGGGTCAGTCCGGCGAGGAAGTCGGCCAACTCCGCTCGTTCCTGAGCGGCCAAGGCCATCGTGTCCGCTGTCACGGCGTGAGTATCGCGCGGGAGACCGACACCGCGCCTCGCGATCTCAGAGTGCATTTGGATGCTCTCTCAACCGGGCAGGGGTGCCAGACGGGGTGCGTGGGCCTGGTCGAGCACGAGCGCGGCGGCCCCGACGGCCCCGGCGTCGTCGCCGACCAGCCCGGACTCGACCCGGCACCCGCCGGGCGAGCTCCGGTACGCGTCGAGGGCTTTCGCGACCCGGGGACGGATGTGTTCGTCGACGTGGCGCAGCGCGGGCCCGCCGAGCACGACTCGATCGAGGTCGAGCACCCCGACGACCGGCGCGAGTGCTTGACCGAGGCGGCTCGCGGCCTGCCGGAGTGTCTTGACGGCGAGCGCGTCACCGTCCGAGGCGGCGCGGCGTAGCTGGTCGTACTCGGCGTGCACGGTTTCGGCACTGGCCGGGCCGGTGCCGTTGGCGCTCGCGCGCCAGTCGGCGACGACGGCGCTCATCGAGCAGTACGCGTCGAGGCAACCGCGCCTGCCGCACACGCACTCGCGTCCGCCCGCGCCCGGGACGTGGGCGATCTCGCCTGCGTTGCCGCTGGTGCCGCGGTGCACCTGGTCGTCGAGCACGAGACCGATGCCGACCCGGGAGCCGAGGTGGACGTAGAGGAACGAGCCGGTGCGGTGTTCGCCTCCTGACCAGTGTTCCCCGACGGCCGCCGCGATGCCGTCGCCGTCCATGACGACCGGGACACCGAGCCGGTCCTGCACGAGATCGGCGAGGGGTACCCCGGCCCACGAGCCGTACGCGAGGCCGCGCCGCGAGCTGTCGAGCGCGGACGGCACGGCGAGTCCCACGCCGAGCAGCCGGTCGGTACCGGAGCTGCGGACGAGCTGGGTGAACATCCGGTTCAGGGCACGGATCACCGTGCTCGAGGAACTGTCCGGCGGGATCGCTCGCTCGCTGCGCCGCAGCGGGGAGCCGGAGAGGTCGAGCAGTACGCCGGTGAGACGTTCGTGGTCGAGGTGCAGGCCGACCGCGTGCTGGGAGTCGGCGACGAGCCGGAGCCGGGATCGCCGCTTGCCCCCGGTCGACGGCGCGTGGCCGTCCTCGGTGACGAGGCCGTCGCCGATCAGGCCGCGGACGATGTTCGACATGGTTTGGGCGGTGAGACCGGTCCGGTCGGCGAGCTCGACCCGGCTGATTCCGTCGTGCCCGCGGATCGCGTCGAGGACGACGGCGCGGTTGTAGCCGCTGACCTTGGGCAGGTTCGTGCCTTGCCAGGAGTCTCGCCGCATGGTCGCCGTCCCTGCCGCCACGTCGCCTGTCGAGCCGGTGCGGAGAGGTCACCGCGCCTGGCCGTCCTGTCGTCCGGGTCACCGCGCCGTGCTGCCGGATCCCCTGGCGACGGCTGCGCTGTGATCGGGGTCTCAAGACTACGCGTGATCGACCGCTCGCAGCATCGCCCCCACCACACGAGGCGAACGGCACTTTCGCCCCACGTGACGGGGCGAGAGTGCCGTTCGCCCCACAAGAAAACGGGTGGGCCCTGCGTGTGCAGGACCCACCCGGTTCCGTGAGCGTTCGGTGCTTCAGCCGAGGCGCTGCTTGAGGTTCTCCAGCTCGGCGCGCATCTCCGACGGGAGGTCGTCGCCGATGCTCGCGAAGTACTCCTCGATCAGCGGGATCTCGGCCTTCCACTCCTCGGCGTCGACCTGCAGCGCCGTGTCGACGTCCTCGCGCGGAGTGTCCAGCCCGGACAGGTCGATCTGCGCTGCGCCGGGCACGCGGCCGATCGGGGTCTCGGTCGCCTCCGCGTTGCCCTCGATGCGGTCGATGATCCACTTGAGCACGCGCGAGTTCTCCCCGAAGCCGGGCCACACGATCTTCTTGCCCGACTCGTCGCGGCGGAACCAGTTCACGTAGTAGATCCGCGGCAGCTTCGAGGAGTCGGCGTCCTTGCCGAGGTTCGCCCAGTGCTTGAAGTAGTCGCCGACGTTGTAGCCGAGGAACGGCAGCATGGCCATCGGGTCACGGCGGACCTGGCCGACCGCGCCCGCGGCGGCGGCGGTGGTCTCCGACGACATGGTGGCGCCCATGAACACGCCGTGCTGCCAGTCGAACGCCTCGTTGATCAGCGGCACCGTGGTCTTGCGACGGCCACCGAACAGGATCGCCGAGATCGGCACGCCGTTCGGGTCGTCCCACTCGGGTGCCAGCGTCGGGCACTGCGCCATCGGCGTGCAGTACCGCGAGTTCGGGTGCGCGGCCTTCTCCTCGGAGTCCGGCGTCCAGTCGCGGCCCTTCCAGTCGGTCAGGTGCGCCGGCGGCTCACCGAGGCCCTCCCACCAGACGTCGCCGTCGTCGGTGAGCGCGACGTTGGTGTAGATGGAGTTGCCCTTCTCCAACGTGCGCAGGGCGTTCGGGTTGGTGTTCCAGTCGGTGCCGGGTGCGACGCCGAAGAAGCCCGCCTCCGGGTTGACCGCGTACAGCCTGCCGTCCTCGCCGAAGCGCATCCAGGCGATGTCGTCGCCGAGCGTCTCGACCTTCCAGCCGGGGATGGTCGGCTGCAGCATCGCGAGGTTGGTCTTGCCGCACGACGACGGGAACGCGGCCGCGACGTAGTAGGTCTTGTTCTCCGGCGAGATCAGCTTGAGGATCAGCATGTGCTCGGCGAGCCAGCCCTCGTCGTGGGCCATCGCCGAGGCGATCCGCAGCGAGTAGCACTTCTTGCCGAGCAGCGCGTTGCCGCCGTAGCCGGAGCCGAAGCTCCAGATCATCCGCTCCTCGGGGAAGTGGGTGATGTACTTCGTGTCGTTGCACGGCCACGGCACGTCCTGCTGGCCCGGCTCCAGGGGAGCGCCCACGGAGTGCAGGGCGGGGACGAACTCGGCGTCGTCGCCGAAGCGCTCGAGCACCTCGGAACCGACGCGGGTCATGATGTGCATCGAGACGACGACGTACTCGCTGTCGGTGATCTCGACGCCCAGGCGCGGCGGGTCGAGGTCGAGCGGGCCCATGCAGAACGGGATGACGAACATCGTGCGACCACGCATGCAGCCCCGGTAGAGCTCCGTCATGGTCGCCTTCATCTCGTCCGGGTTCGCCCAGTTGTTGGTGACCCCGGCGTCCTTCTTCTCGCGGGAGCAGATGAAGGTCCGGTCCTCGACGCGTGCCACGTCGGAGGGGTCGGAGGCGGCGTAGAACGAGTTGGGCCGCTTGTTCTCGTCGAGCCGTGTGAAGGTGCCCGCTTCGACCAGGTGGTCGGTCAGCCGGCTCCATTCCTCCTGGGAACCGTCGCACCACACCACCCGGTCCGGGGTGGTGAGCTCGGCGACCTCACGTACCCACGACAGCAGGCGCTGATGCGTGGTCGGTGCCTGATCGAGACCGGGGATGGTCACTGCGGTCATCGCGTCGTGTCTCCTTCACAGTGGGCGCCACATCTCACCGCTGGTTCGCCCGACGGCTTCGTCGTCAGAGAATGCTTCGCTCGCCCGACGGAGCCGGGCGAGTCACAAGGGATGCATCGAGGTTAACGGCGACATGCTCCACACAAGGAGATCGGAGTTGTCGGCTCCCTCACAAGAACGATAAGGGAATCGATACAGAAGACATTCGACACGGTGGTCCGGACAAAAGTTCACTCTGTGTCGCGCGTTCCGCACCGCATGATTTCCGACGAAGTGGACCAGGGCGCGAACGAAAGGTGACGGCCACGCGTCGGCCGTGTGGCGCTTCGATGGACCGGGCGTGTGCCGTGCGGGTGCGCCCCCGGGCATGCGTGAGCCTTTTCGGTGGTTATAGCCACCACAAAGGCTCACGCCTCCGGCTCAGCCCCAGAGCGAGTCCGCGTCGGCATCGGTCGCCGGTGAGGCGGAAGCATGGCCCAGGCCTGGCGCGACGATCGGCGTGGCCGGTTCCTCGTCGAACGTCCAGGTCGCGTCGTCGGTGCCGGTGGCTCCGGTCGCCGGGTTCGGTACGAAGGCGCCGTCCGGGCCGAGGTGACCTTCCTCCACGACCGTCCACCGGCCGGGACCGGTGTGTTCGGAGACCGTGACCTCGCCGGTGTGGCCGAGCTGCACCACCTGATCCGCTGAGCCGTCGCCGTCGCGGTCGGTCATCAGCATCGTGCCGTTCTCCCCGTCGACCACGGCGGTATCGGCGACGCCGTCGCCGTCGGTGTCCTCGGTCGCCGGTCCGACCTCCCGTTGGCCCTCCGGGGTGTCCACGACCATCGGGGCGGACGGGTCGTCGGGGCGCGGGTCGGGAGCCGGTGGCTGCTGGCCCGGCTCCTCGGCGACCCAGTCGCCGCTGCCGTCGTCGAATCGGGCCTGGCCGACCACGGCGCCGGAGCCGTCGACGGTCCGCATGAGGTCGGCGGCGCCGTCGGCGTCCTCGTCCACGTAGGCGACGAATCCGTCGTCGGTCATCACCGCGATCGTCTCGTCGACACAGTCGCCGTCGAGGTCGTAGTTGGCCTCGGCGGCGTACTCCTCGCCCTCGACGGTGACCTTGATGTCCCCGTCCCCGGCGCCGGTCTCCTCGATGTACACGCTCGGTCCCCTCACCCGGGTTCTCGGCCCGCTCGGAGCCTGCCACTGCCTGCGACGCAGCCTAGAGCCCGACGGTTCCCGCGAACCAGGGCCTCGCCGGCACGGGGCGGGTCAGGGTGCGCGGTCGCGGAGGCTGCGGATGCGGGCGAGAAGCTGCTCGGCCTGCTCCCGCCCCGCTTTCGCCTCGCCGAGCCGCCGGTTCACCGTCTGCAGCTCCTTGGTGCGCTCGGCGGCCCCCATCTTCAGCGCCTTGTCGACGCCCCGCAGCTCCGTCTCGATCGCCTCGATCCGTCTGCTCAACGCCTCGTCCATGGCCAGCGCGAGCTGTTGTTCGGCGTCGATGAGTTGCTCGGAGACGAGCTGGTCGAGGGTGGAGCGGGCGTCGGCGATCGCCTCGGTGAGCCACTGCTTGAGGTGCTGTTTGTCGGCGACGTGCTTGCGGGTGCGGGCCATCCACCAGCCCGCGCCGAGTCCGAGCACGATCGTCACCGGCAGCACGACGGGGTTCAGCGCCGCGACTCCGAGCCCTGCCAGCGGCATCGCGGCCGCGCGCCCCACGCCGAGCCCGCCGGAGACACCCATGAACACGAGCAACTTGTCCTCGGCGGTGGGCGGTCGCTTGTCCGGCGGTCGCAGCGCCACCGGGTTCTGTGCGCCGCGGGCGATCTGGCCTCGGATCACGTCGAGTTCTTCCGCGGAGAACAGTTCCGCCAGCGCTGTCTCGGCGACCCGCCGCAGCCGCTCGGAGAGCGCGTCCGCCACCCGGGACGAGACGAGTTGCAGCGCCGCGTCGACGTGCGCGGGCAGTGCGGCGAGCTGGGCGCGGTCGGCCGTGTCGATCGCGCGCCGGAACCAGTTCTGCACTTCCCGCATCTGCCGGGTGACGTCGTGCCCTGCCTCGACTCGGGTGCGCTGCACCTCCCCCCGTAGACGCACCTGCCAGCCTCGGGTGGAGGAGCGCCGCGCGGTGGCGAGTTCGTCGCGGCGTGCCCGTAGCGTTTCGGCCTCGGCTTCGCCGACGCTCAGCGCCCGCTGCTGCTGGTCGAGTTCGGCGGCGAGCTCGCCGAGCACGGTGGACAGGGCGCGCATCAGGTTCGCTTCGCCGAGCATCGCCGCTCGTCCGCCGACGAGCTGGTCGAGCGCCGAGCGCAGTTCGGTGACGCCGGACTGCTCCCGCAGTAGTTCTGCCGCCCGCTCGCCCGGCGACCGTTCTGCCGAGCCCGTTCTTTCCGCCCTGCTCGTTGCTTCCGCTCTGCCCGCCCGTTCGTGCAGCAGCGCGGACACCGGGTGGATCGGCACGTCGGCGAAGCGCGGGGCGTGCTCGGCGAGCAGCGCCCGGTCGGCTTCGAGCACCTCGCGCCAGCCTCGGTGCTGATCGGTCTTGGTGAGGGCGAAGACCACCGTCTCCACCTTGTCTCCGACGCGGTGCAGGAAATCGAGTTCGCCACGGCTGAACGGGGCGGAGGCGTCCACGACGAACAGCAGTGCCGTCGCCGAGGACGCGGCTTCCAGCGCGAGTTCGCCGTGCAGGGAGTCCAGTCCGCCGACGCCGGGCGTGTCCACCAGCGTGAGCTGCTCCAGCGCGGGCAGCGGTGCGTCGACCTGCACGTGGCGCGGTGGGAGCCTGCCTTCCGGCAGCGGAGCCGACGGGCAGACCCAGTTCCTCAGCTCGGTGAGGTCGAGCGGCACCCGTTCCTGTGCGCCCGGGTAGCAGGCGTGGCCCGCCCACTGTTCGGCGTGCTCGAACACCAGGTACGTCGCCGTCGCCACATCTGCGTCCACAGGGGACAGTCCTGGTCGGTCGAGCAGCGCGTTGACCAGCGAGCTCTTGCCGCGGTTGGTTTCACCGACCACCACCACACCCGGCCGCCGGGGGCGGTCCAGCCGCACCTGTTCGACCCGGTCGGCGCGCGCCGGGTCGGCTTCGCGCACCAGCCCGAGCAACGAGTCGCGGGTCTGTTTGACCAGCGCGGGCAACGGCGTCCCTGCGGCGGGAACCTCGCGGGCCGTGGTCATGGCGCGGCTCGCAGCTGGTGGACGAGAACGACCGGCGGGCGCAGCAGGCGATCGCGGTCGACGAAACCGAGCGTCTCGGTCGCGGCGATGAGCCCGTCGAGCTCCGGATCATCGGTGGGCACGGTGCCTGCGGCTTCGTGTAGCGCGGGGTCGAACCGCTCGCCGTCGGGGCGCAGCGACACGACGCCGACGTGGTCGAAGCCCTCGGCGAGGCGTTCCACCACGCCGGGACTTTTCGCCCGATCGAGGGCATAGAGGCACAGTTCGATGAGCGCGGACCGTTCGGAGAGCGCGAGGCTCAACGCATCGGTCCCGGTGGCCGGTGTCATGTCCGCTCCCGCATCCGACTCGCTTCCGGAGCCGTCCGTCGTCGCGGGCTCCGTCGCCGCTTCGGACGTGCCGGAGTCGAGCCCGGTTCCCGGGTCGGGTGAAGTCGTGCCCACGATCATGCCCTGCCGGTCAGCTGCTGCCAGATCAAGAAGTACGCGCGGTGCACGACGTCGGCGATGCGGCTCTGTGCCGGGGTCGCGCCGAACGAGGAGAACGACCGCCACCAGCCCGCCCGCTCCAGCGCGTAGGAGACGAGCTGGGCGTGCGGACGGCCGCTGAGCCCGAGCTGCTCGGCCGCATCGGCGCTGCCGCCGACCCGCAGCACTTCGTCGGCCAGGTCGGACGGCAGCTGGACCGCA
The DNA here is from genome assembly GCF_009664835.1 of Allosaccharopolyspora coralli. Lineage (NCBI taxonomy): Bacteria > Bacillati > Actinomycetota > Actinomycetes > Pseudonocardiales > Pseudonocardiaceae > Allosaccharopolyspora > Allosaccharopolyspora coralli. The sequence continues at coordinate 4,724,762 of NZ_CP045929.1, read as the reverse complement.
CCCGAGGTGATCAGCGTCAACGCCTCCAGTAGCCGCAGTTGGTGGGCTTCCGGGCGCGCCAGCAGCACCTCGATCGCGTCGTGCACCCGCTGCCGCTCGCCCGGTTCATCGGAAGCGTGCGCGAGGGCCGTGACCGAGGCGAGTCCGGCGGCGGCTTTGATCCCGTCCGCCCGTGCGCGGAACACGCCGTCGAGCCTCTCGCGCACGTGGCGGAGCCCGGACGAGTCCAGCAGTTTCCGGCGAAGGACACCCGTGGCGACGTCCGGGTCGGCGGCGATGGCGTCGAGCGCACACCGGATGCCGTGCAGGTCGAGGCGTTCCAACAGGCCGGCCCGGGTGCTCACGGGCAGCTCGCAGTCCCACGCGGTGAACAGATCCGAGGACATGAGCATGGTCTCGCGGTCGGTGTCGTCGAGTGCGGCGAGTGTGCGCAGGGCGTCGGCGTCGGCGGAGGTGAACCGGCCGCTCTCGGAGGTCTCGGCGAGCAGTCCGACCACCGGCAGCACGTCGGCGACGCGGGGGGTGAGCACCTCGAACTGTCTGCCCGCCAGGACGGAGGCCGCCTTCCACACGTCCCCGCCGGAATCCTCGACGGAGCCGGGTTCGACCGTGTCCGCCTTGTTGAGCACGGCGATCGCGTTCACCGGCCCGGCCTCGCGACTCGCGGTCGCCGTGGTGAACGACGTCAGCGCCTGGTGGTCGTCGGCGCGCACGCCTTGGGTGACGACGTAGAGCACGGCCTCCGCTCCGGCGACGGCACTTCGTGAGACCGGATCGAGTTCGGCCGGGTCCGCGTCGGCGGCACGGGTGCCGAGTACCCGTTCGGTGCGCGCCACCGACGCGGCGTCCAGCGAGCCGAGGCCGGGAGTGTCGACGACGGTGAGGTCGGCGAGCACCGCGTTCGTCAGATAGGCCTCGAGGTGCGAGATCTCCTCGATCGGCACACCGAGCTCGGCCGGGATCGCGCCGTCGGCGTCGAAAGCGACGACCCGGGCGCTGCCGTCGCGGTGGATCACCTCGACCCGGTCGACCGTGCCGTATTGGAAGCGGGTCACCAGGCGGGTGCACTCGCCGACGCCGGTCGGCGCGACCCGGCGCCCGATCAGCGCGTTCACCAGCGTCGACTTGCCGGACTTGAGCCGCCCGGCCACGGCGACCTGCAACGGCGCACCCAATCGGCGCAGGACCTCGCGGAACCCCTCGGCCGTCCCCTCGCAGACCTGCGGCTGCAATCCGGTGCACAGCTGGGCGACGGCCGCCGAGAGCGGTCCGGGCCAGTGCTGGTGCGCTCCGGTGTCCAACGGCCGATCCTTCACCTCAAGACCTGGGCTGCGGCGGCCGAGCCGCCGGGGACCACATCCTGTCACGGCGACGCGCCGGAGTGGACGGTCCGCACCGCGTGTGCCCGCTCAGGTGACCGAGTGAACCGCGTTGATCACCGCGGGTGGACGAAGTTCGCTCTACCGGAGAGTTTACTGATCCACTGCGCTGGGTAACGATGGGACGTGAGGACAGTGCCCGCCCCCGAGCGTGCGGCCCGTCGCGGTGCCGCGGAAGGACGTGTGTGGCGATGGAACCGGGTATGGGCTCGTACATCACGTTCCTGATCGTCGGCGTGGCGCTCGTGTTCATCGACGGCCGGCTGATCCAACGGTCCGGCCGGACTTACCTCGAAGAGGTCTATCCGGACAAGGATGTCGCCGATTCGGTGAACCGACTGGTCACCGTCCTGTTTCATTTCTCGGTCCTGGGCATCCTGGCGTTGATCTCGACGATCGACCTCACCAGGGACACCGCACTGGAGACGGTGGTCGCCCGAACCGGGGTGATGCTGCTGATCCTGGCCGTGGCACACGGAGTGACGATCTGGGTGCTGGTGCGCATCCGGAACCGTCAGCGCCAGCAACGCATGCAGGAAGAGCTGGTCGCGCGCAACGAGGCTCGGATGAATGGGCACGAGGAGACCGACGACATCGTCGAGCGCGGTACCTGACGTCAGGGTGTGCGGGTTGGTCCGAGTGGGTGGTCGGGTGGCGGAACATCAGCGCCCTCCTCGCTGCGGGATCGGTTTCTTGAGTAGCGGCCTACGCTGCGAAAACGCTGTCCTCGGAAGGAGGGCGCTGAGAGCCTGTCTGTGCTCTGGTTCTGATGCCCGTCAGGGCATGGTCTCGCGTGCTCGGCCCGAGCACGATGAGAAGCTCCGGCGTTGCAGGTTGTCGCTCGCCAGGCCGGGGCCGCCGCTGACAAGAAGGGAGTGGTTCGCCCGCGAAGTGAGCCTCCCCGGGTCACTGCCTACGACCTCGGTCGGAGTGGGCTGACCCCCTCGGGATGACGCCCTGGCACGAGCGGGCCCGTAGGCTCGTGACGTGCAGAGACTCAGCCTGTGGTTGCGGTCCCGTCCGATCGCCGGGGACAGCGCCCTCGCGCTGCTGTTGTTGTTCCTCGAGGTGGTCCTGTCGGCCCACGCGCGCTCGCCTTTCTGGTTCTTCCTGGTCACCGCACTGCTCGTGGTGCCGATGGTCGTGCGGCGTACCGCGACGGTCCCCGCCGCGTACGTGGTACTCGCCGGATATGCGCTGAGCATCGTGACCTTCGGCAACACGGTCCGGCTCGCCGCCGACATCGCCGTGGCCGTGTTCCTGTACACACTGGTCTCCCGGCACGGCCGGATCGGTGGTGCGTCCTACGTCGCGGCATTGCTCGTCCTGTATCCGGCGAAGCTCATCCTGCACACGCCGGAACAGGCACGTGGAGCCATTCCCGTCGGTGTCGCCATGGGCATCCTGTTCTTCGCGGTGTGCTGGGTGCTCGGTGAGTTCGTCGGTGCTCGCCGCGCACACCACGAGGCGGTGGAACAGCGGCTCCGTGCGGTCGAATTCGAGCGGGACCAACAGGCGCGGATCGCCGTTGCCGAGGAACGCAACAGGATCGCTCGCGAGCTGCACGACGTCCTCGCGCACTCGGTGAGTGTCATGGTTACCCAGGCCGACGGCGCCACCTATTCACTGCGCAAGAAGCCGGAACTGGCCGAGCAGGCGATGACGACGATCGGCGACACCGGGCGTGCGGCGCTGGCCGAACTGCGCCACCTGCTCGCGGTCCTGCGCAATTCCGAAGAGCCGGGTGAGAGCCGCAGTCCGCAGCCGAACGCCGCCGGGGTGCGTGAGCTCGCCGACCGGGTGCGTTCGCTCGGTCTGCCGGTGACCGTCGAGGTCGACGGCGAGCTCGACGACCTGCCGACCGGTCTCGGGTTGAGCATTTACCGAATCGTGCAGGAGTCGCTGACCAACGCGTTGCGGCACGCGGGCCGGGCGGCGAGCGCCTCGGTGATCGTCCGCAACGACGGCCACCGCATCGACGTCCAGGTCCTCGACGACGGAACCCGCCGCGCGGCGGAGGACGGCTCGGGTGGCCACGGCCTCATCGGGATGCGGGAGCGCGCCACGGTCTACGGCGGAACGCTCGAGGCGGGCCCGGCCGACGAGGGTGGCTGGCGCGTGCACGCGGTGCTCCCGCTCGACGGCGTGCGTGTGGCATCCGGGTGAGGCCCGGACAGGCGAAATAGGGTGAGCCGATGGTTCGGGTGATGCTCGTCGACGACCAGGAACTCATGCGCATGGGATTCCGAATGGTGCTCGACTCGCAGGACGGGCTCGACGTCGTCGGCGAGGCGGAGAACGGCGAGCGGGCGGTCACGCTCGCGGAGGAGCTGCGCCCGGACGTGGTCCTCATGGACGTGCGGATGCCGGTGCTGGACGGGGTCGAGGCGACCCGCAGGATCGTCGCGGACGAGACCGCGAAAGTGCTGGTCATGACGACGTTCGACCTCGACGAGTACGCGCTCGCCGCCTTGCGGGGCGGGGCGAGCGGGTTCCTGCTCAAGGACACGCCGCCCGCTGACCTCGTCGCGGCGGTGCAGTCGGTGGCCAGTGGGGACGCCGTGGTGTCGCCGAGCGTGACGCGCAGGCTGTTGGACCGGTTCCTCGGTGACTCGGCCGGCCGGTTGCGGGACGCCTCGGTGCTCGACGTGCTCACCGAGCGCGAACGCGAGGTGCTGATACTGGTGGCGAAGGGGCTCTCGAACACCGAGCTCGCCGGCAAGCTGTTCCTGTCCGAGGCGACGATCAAGACCCACATCGGCCGGATCCTGTCCAAACTGGACCTGCGGGACCGGGTGCAGGCCGTCGTCCTAGCTTACGAAACCGGCCTCGTCCGCCCGGGCCACGAATGAGGCTCACGGGGTGGGCGGGCTGGTTGGTTCGGGTGGGTCGGGTGGCGGGTGGTCGGGTTGCGTACGTGGTGAGTGCTCAGCGGCTCCGCGCTGACAAGAGACGATGGCTCATTCCGCTAGGACATCTGAAGGGTGCGGGGTGATCTGCGTTGGTGCGGCGCTGGATCCGCGCGAGCAGTACGCTCGCGGCAAGCCGATGGTCGGAAGGGGCGACATGCCTGCGTACCTCGTGATCGGCGGCGGACTCGCCGGTGCGAAAACCGCCGAGGCGCTGCGTGCGCGCGGTGTGGACGGCCCGGTCATCCTCTTGTGCGAGGAGCAGCGCCTGCCTTACGAGCGACCGCCGTTGTCGAAGGACTACCTCGCGGGCAACGGCACCCCCGACGACTTCACCGTCCATACCGGACAGTGGTACGACGAGCACGACGTCGACGTGCAGCTCGGCGTCCGTGCCGACGCGGTGAACACCGGCAGCCACGAGGTCGTGCTCGCCGACGGTTCGGTGCTCGGTTACGACAAGCTCGTGCTCGCGACCGGGTCCCGTCCGCGCAGGCTGCACGTCCCGGGCACCGACGCGCGTGGCGTGCACTTCCTACGCCGCGTCGCCGACACGGACCGGCTCCGGAGCAGCTGGGACTCGGCGAGCGCGGTCGTCGTGATCGGCGGCGGGTGGATCGGGCTCGAAGCCGCCGCCGTCGCGCGGGGGCGTGGTCTGCCGGTCACGGTGGTGGAGGCGGCGAGCGCGCCGTTGCTCGGGCCGCTCGGGCCTCGGATGGCGTCCGTGTTCGCCGAGTTGCACCGCGACCACGGTGTGGACCTGCGAACGGACGCGACCGTGGAGGAGATCATCACCGACGACGGTGCCGTCACCGGTGTCCGCCTCGGCGACGGTGAGGTCTCGGCTGACTGCGTCCTCGTCGCCGTCGGCGCACGCCCCGAAACGCTGCTCGCCGAGCGCGCCGGGCTCGACGTGGAGGACGGGGTGCTCGTCGACGCGCACTTGACCACGAGCGACCCGGACGTGCTCGCAGTCGGTGACATCGCGAACGTGCAGCACCCGGTGCTCGGCACGCGGGTTCGCGTCGAGCACTGGGCGACTGCGTTGAACCAGCCCGCGGTGGCCGCGGCGAACGCGCTCGGCGATCGCACCGAGTACACGGACCTGCCGTTCTTCTTCAGTGACCAGTACGACCTGGGCATGGAGTACCGAGGCCACGTGCCGCCGGGGGCGGCGTACGAGGTCGTGGTGCGCGGCGCGGAACGTGCGCGCGAGTTCGTGGCGTTCTGGCAGGACAGCACGTCTCGCGTGCTCGCGGGAATGAACGTCAACGTGTGGGACGCGGGCGAGGCCGTCGAACGGCTGATCCGCTCCGGCAAGCCGGTGCCTGCGGAGACGCTGGCCGACCCCGAAGTGGACCTGGACGGGCTCGCCGGCTGAGTGCGCTTCGCCGCACGATGCGGCGCGCGGGACGTCGCCCCGGCTACCGTGCACGACGTGCGCATTCCCCGACTCGTCGCGATCGACATCGACGGCACCCTGTTCGACCCGATGACCCGGACGATCTCCCCGCCGGTGCGGGACACGGTCCGTCGGGTCGCCGACAGCGGCGCGCACGTCGTCCTGGCCACCGGCCGGTCGATGCTCGGCACCGTGCCGGTGTTGCGGGAGCTGGACCTGACCAGCGGCGTCGCCCTGTGCTCGAACGGGGCCGTGCGGCTGGACGCCGCCAGTGGCGAACCCGTCGCGGTCGAGACCTTCGACCCGGGCCCGGTGTGCGCCCGTCTCGCGGAGCACCTTCCGGGCGCGTTGTTCGCTGCCGAACTGGTCGGGGTCGGCTCCCTGGTCACCGCGCCCTTCCCGGAAGGCACGCTCACCGGCGAGACACGGGTCGTGAGCCGGGCGGAACTCGCCGAGCGCCCGACTCCCCGGCTCATCGCGCATTGGGCCGAGCACACGCCGGAAGAGACGCTGGCGGTGGTGGGTTCCCTCGACCTGCCCGGCTGCCACCGCACCATCGACCACTACGAACCGTGGGTGACCGTCGTGCCGGACGGGGTGACCAAGGGTTCCGCGCTGGAGAAGCTGCGCACCGAACTCGGTATCCCCTGCGAGGACACCCTCGCGATCGGTGACGGGGACAACGACGTGGAGATGGTCTCGTGGGCCGCGCACGGCATCGCGATGGCGCAGGGCCCCGCGTCCGTGCACGCCGTGGCGGACGAGATCGCACCGGCGGTCGAACAGGACGGTCTCGCCGACGTGCTCTCCCGCTGGTTCTGAGCGCGCGTCCGGGAACCGGCAGTTGTGCCCGTGGGGCACGCCTCGTACGCGACCAGCCGCGGCACGGTGGCCCGCTCCCAGATGCCTGTCAGGGACCTCCCCGAGGTGTGATCCCCGACCCGGGGCCGACGGAACTACGACTTCGAGCGGACCCGGGTCGAGACCTCGGGGCGACGCGCCCGACAGGGGTCTGACGGCACGCTGATCTGGAACGCCGGCGGCCGAGCTCCGCCCACGACGCCAGGAGGGGACATGATCGAGGCGCAGGGCCTCACCAAGCGATACGGGGACACCCTCGCCGTGCACGACCTGTCGTTCACCGTGCAGCCGGGCAAGGTCACCGGGTTCCTCGGGCCGAACGGTTCCGGGAAATCGACGACGATGCGGATGATGCTCGGTCTCGACCGGCCCACCGCGGGGCACGTGCACATCAACGGACGGCCGTACGGGGAGCTGAAGAATCCACTGCGGACGGTGGGCGCACTGGTGGACGCCAAGTGGGTTCATCCGAACCGTTCCGCGCGCTCGCACCTGCGGTGGTTGGCGCGGTCGAACCGGCTGCCGAACCGCAGGGTCGACGAGGTCCTCGACATCGTCGGGCTCTCCGACGTGGCCGGCCGCCGCGCGGGCGGCTACTCACTCGGCATGGCGCAACGGCTCGGTATCGCCGCCGCGCTGCTGGGTGACCCGGAGGTCCTGCTGTTCGACGAACCGGTCAACGGACTCGACCCGGAAGGCATCCACTGGATCCGCCGCTTCATGCAGAGCCTCGCCGCCGAGGGGCGCACGGTGTTCGTCTCCAGCCATCTGCTCTCGGAGATGGCACTGACCGCGGAGGATCTCGTCATCATCGGACGGGGCGAGCTCATCGCCCAGTGCAGCACCGACGACTTCGTCGACGGCGCGGGAGAAACCTCCGTGCGGGTGCGCTCGCCACAGGCCGCGCGGCTGCTCGAATGCGTTGCCGCACAAGGACTGTCCGGTCATCGCGACGACGAAGCACCGCACGACACGCTCGTGGTCACCGTCGGCTCCACCGAGCAGGTCGGTGAGGTCGCCGCCCGCGAAGGCATCGTGCTGCACGAACTCACCACCCGGCGCGGCTCGCTCGAAGAGGCGTTCATGCGACTCACCGGTGAGTCCGTCGACTACCGGACCGGCGGGTCCGTGCCCGCAACGACCGATCAGCCCGCCGTCGGCGGCAACGAGCAGGCCGCACTCAGTGCGGCGAGGAGGTGACCGGCGTGGCACTGCTCGCCGTCGAACGCATCAAACTGTTCTCCACCCGCTCCCCGTGGTGGTGTCTCGTTCTCGCGCTCGGGCTCACCAGCGGGTACGCGGGGATGCTCGCCGCGTACAGCGACGGCCCGGTCACCGTCCCGATGACGCAGTCGGGTGCCCAGCTGGGGTTGATGGTCGTCATGGTGATGGCGGCGCTGGCCATCACGACCGAGTACCGCTTCGGGACCATCCGGGCCTCGTTCCAGGCGATGCCGAACCGGTTCGCCGTCCTGCTCGCCAAGGCCGCGGTGGTCACGGGTCTCGCGTTGGTCCTCGGGCTGCTCGTCGCCTTCAGTTCGTTGGCGGTCTCCGCCGTGGTGTCGACGGACTCGCAGCTGGCGTTGACCACCGCGGAGCAGTGGCGGCAGGTCGCCGGTGTCGGCGCGGTGTTCGCCGTCGCGGCGATCATGGCGCTGGCCGTCGGAACGCTCGTGCGCCAGACGGCGGGCGCGGTCACGATCCTGCTCGTGTGGTCGATGATGGTGGAATCGCTCGTGGCGTTGATTCCGGAGATCGGCACGACCATTCAGGAATGGCTGCCGTTCACGGCACTCGACCGTTTCCTCGGCCGTGCAGCGCCGGACGCGGTGCTGGGCCCCTGGGGCTCGTTGTGCTACGTGCTCGGCGTGGCCGTCGCGTTGTGGATCGTCGCCGCCGTCGTCGCGCACCGCCGCGACGCGTGAAAACGATCACTACCCGACGAAGGGCCTGATCACGACACCGGCTAAGATCACCGGTACTTTCCGCCGGGACGTCGATCCTTCGCCGGAGCACAACAGAAAACGACCGGCTGCACGGCGCTCGGGGGCGTCCGCGGTCGGGACGGGGGAGGGCCCGGGCTGTCATTCGGGGGACGGCCCGGGCCCTTGTGCTCGCTCCATCACGTGAGGCGAACGGCAGGTTCATTCACTTCGAGCAACGGAGCGAACGGCACTCTCGCCTCGTGTGACGGGGCGAAAGTGCCGTTCGCACTAATACGAGGGGCGGACGACGAGGATCGGGCAGGCAGCGTGGCGCACGCACTGCTCGGCGACCGAACCGAGCATGAGCCCCGAGAATCCGCCGCGGCCCCGATGCCCGACCACCAGCACGTGCGCGCCGCGCGACGCCGACAGCAACGCTTGCGGCGACGGCGAATGCGCCACGTGGTACTCGACGGGAAAGCCCGGCTCGGTGCCGATCGCCGTCTCGACGACGTGCCGGAGGGTGTCGGTCACCGACGTCTCGTACTCGTCGATGGTCGGGGTCGCTCCCGGCGGACAGTCCGGAGGCCGCGGCACGGTGCGCATGCTCCAGGCACGTACGACGTGCAGCGTCGTACCGCGACGCCGCGTCTCCTCCGCCGCGAGTTCGAGTGCGCGCAGCGACGACGCCGATCCGTCGACGCCGACCGCGACACCGCCGTCGATCTCCACTCGCTGCTGTATCCGTTCCGACACGTCTCCACTCTCAGGCGGGCGTGCGGTGCTGTCGAGTGGATCTCCAGAGTGCCGCACAGCCGTAGCAAATTTGTGACGTGAGACACAAATTGACCGCATTCGGTAATGAAACGGACGCGCCGTGCTATTGAACTAGTAGAGGTTGTTGTCCCGAATCAACGCTGCTCTGGGGCACGCGTACCGGGGCACCCTCTGGTGCGCTCGCACTGTTCTCGACCGGAGATGGGTGAGCTGTGATCCGTTCCACCGAACGACCCGCCGACCGCCGTCCGATCCCGTCGCCACGATGCAGCGGCGTTCGAGACGTACAGCTCGAACCGCTGCCGAGACTGGAATGGTCGCTGGCCACCGAGGTGCATCCGCTCGTCCACGAAGGCCGGTCCCCCGCGTCGCTGCGCACGGGCTGGGTTCACCGCGCTCCGGAGGAGCAGGTGCTCACACTGTTCCGCAAGCTCGGGCGGTCGGGCAGGCCGCTGCCCGCACCCTGGTGGCTCACCGCGCTCGACCGGGGCCTGCTGCCGTCCCGGGCCGCCGGATTCGCCGTCGAGGACGAGCTGCACGCCGTGCTCGGTGATCGAGCCGGCTGGTTCTTCGTCCCCTGGGTGGAGACGGGCCAGAGCGGGTACTGGGAGTACGGCCCGTCCGACCGCGCGCCGCTGATCGAACCGACCACCGTCGTGCTCACCGACGAACACCCGGGCTGGGCGAACGCCTTCGCCGCGCACGACGGGCGCCGGCCGGTGCCGGTTCCGGTGAACGGCGCCGACGGGTTGCTCTCGGCGTTGCCGTGGATCGAGTCCTGGTAGGCGGGGACCGATCACTCGCGTTTGCGATACTGGGTCCCTGTGAGCACACCCGACCAGCAGGTTCCGCATCCTCGTGCCGTCGTCAGCTACGTGCAGCGCGGCGAGCGGATGACCGCAGGACAGCAACGCGCGTGGGACCGTCACTGGTCCGAACTCGGTGACGATGTCTCCGCGTTGCCACCGGGTCGGCTGGACACCGACGGCTGGTTCGGGCGCGATGCTCCGCTCGTGCTGGAGATCGGCTCCGGCATGGGCGAGACGACCGCTCAGCTCGCCGCGGCCCGGCCCGAGGCCAACCATCTCGCGGTCGAGGTCTACAAGCCAGGCCTCGCGCAACTGATGCTGCGCGCCGAGAACCTCGACGTCCGGAACCTGCGCGTGCTGCGTGGCGACGCCACGGTGCTGCTGGAACAGCATGTCGAGCCGGGTGCGCTCGCCGAGGTGCGCATCTACTTCCCGGACCCGTGGCCGAAGAAGCGGCACCACAAGCGGCGGCTCGTGCAGCCCCGCACGGTCGAACTGATCGCCTCGCGGCTCGCCGTGGGCGGCATCCTGCATCTGGCCACCGACTGGGAGCACTACGCGGAGCAGATGCTCGAGGTGTGCGAGGCGGAACCGGCTCTGCGCAACCTCCACGCCGACGCTCCCGGCGGTTGGGCGCCGCGACCGGAGTGGCGGCCGGTGACGAAGTTCGAGAACCGTGCCCACGACGAAGGCCGCGTCGTGCACGACCTGTTGTACGTCCGGGACTGAGGCCGCCGGTACGGCGGGAGCCGTGTTGCAGAATGCGAGGCATGTCTGCACTGCGTCTGCACGCCCCGCTCGCCCTGCCCTGCGACGACACTTGCTCGGTGATCCGGGACGCGGTCCTCGACATCGACACCGACGGCCGGATCCTCTTCTGCGGCCCGCGCGACGAGGCCCCGCCGCGCCCGAACACGACACGAGTGCGCGAGTGCGGCGGGATCCTCATGCCGGGGCTGGTCAACGCGCACGCGCACAGCCCGATGACCTTGCTCCGCGGGATGGGCGGCGATCTGCCGCTGATGCGCTGGCTGCAGGAGGTGATCTGGCCTGCGGAGGCGAAGCTGCGTCACGCCGACGTCCGAGTCGGGATGGAGCTCGGGTGCGTGGAGATGCTGCGCGCCGGGGTCACGACCAGCGCCGAGATGTACTTCCCCGGTGAGGCGATCGCGGAGGCCGCGCTGTCGGTGGGCTCGCGGATCGTGCTCACCCCCGGCGTGCTGGACGTTCCGGATCTCGCCGGGCTCGGCACCTGGCAGGACATGATCGCGGGCATCAGCCGGTGGATCGATGCGGACGGGCTCCGGTTCGGGGCCGGCGACCGGGTGGAGCTCGGGTACGGGCCGCATTCGGCGTACGTGCTGCCGACCGAGGCGTTGGGGGCGGTCGGGGAAGCGGCCCAGGCGCGCGGAGCGCTGGTTCAGGTGCACGTGGCTGAGTCGCCCGGCGAGGACACGGCGCAGCGGGAACAGTTCGGTTCGGTGCCGAAGCTGCTCGACAAGCTGGGTGTGTTGGACGGGCGGGTGCTCGCGGCGCACGCGGTGCACCTCTCGGACGACGACATCGCGCTGTTCGCGCGGCGCGGGACTGGGGTGGCGCACTGTCCGGGCTCGAACGCGAAGTTGGCCTCCGGCACGGCCCGGTTGGTGGACATGCTCGCGGCCGGGATTCCGGTCGGGCTCGGAACGGACGGGCCGTCCAGCAACGACGACCTCGACCTGTGGGAGGAAGTGCAGCTCGCGGGCATGTTCGCCCGAATGTCGACGCAGGACGCCACGGCACTGCCCGCGCCGAGGGCGTTGCTCGCGGCGACGCGCGGTGGTGCGGAGGCGTTGCACCGCGACGACATCGGGGCGTTGGAAGCCGGGCGGTGGGCCGACGTGGTACATCTCGACGTCGACAACCCGGCGTTCGCGACCGGCCTCGACGCGCCGGACGACCAGGTGATCGCGAACGTGGTGTGGGCCGCCGGCTCCCGCTGTGTCCGGGACGTGTGGGTCGCGGGCGAGGAGGTCCTCCACGAGGCGGAGCCCGGCCGCGTCGACCGCCGCTCCGTGCAAGCCGCGGCCCGCACCGCCGCCTCCCGCCTCCGCCCCTGATCCGCCGGGTGGCAAATTCGCGCGAATTTGCCACCCCTCTGTCCACAGGCGGAGGGAGTTGTCCACAAGCCCGGAGGGCTAGTTCCGGGGGCGGAGGACGATCTCGGTGACGTGTGCGTCGGCGGGGGTTCGGACGGCGGAGGCGACGGTGCTCGCGACCGTCTCCGGCCGCAGGTAGCGCGCCGCCTCGAACTCGCCGCCTTCGGACGCGCGCACCTCGCGCTGCATGTCGGTGGCCACCCGACCGGGGAACACCGAGGTCACCAGGACCCCGTGCTCGGCCTCCTCGGCACGGAGCACGTCGGCGTAGGCGCGCAGCGCGAACTTGCTCGCCGCGTAGGAGCCCCACCCCGGCTTGGCGCCGAGACCGGCGCCGGAGTTGACGAGCACGACGTGGCCCTGTGCGGCGCGGAGCGCGGGCAGTAGTGCGCGGGTCAGCTCGGCGACGGCGAACACGTTGAGCTCGAACGTTCGCCGCCACGAGTCGGTCCCGGCTTCGGCGAGCGTCCCGAGCTCGACCGTCCCCGCGCTGTGCACCAGCACGTCGAGGCGGTCGACGTCGGCGGCGGCCTCCTGGACTGCTGCGTCGTCGGTGAGTTCCACCGGCCACGAGCGCGCCCCGGGGATGTCGGAGGCCACGGCGTCCAGAGCCGCGGGGTCGCGGCCTCCGAGCAGGACGTCGTGGGTCTCGGCGAGGTTTCGGGCGATCTCGATGCCGATGCCGCGCGAGGCCCCGGTTACCAGTGCCGTCGGTCGAGAAGTCATGCGCCGCACCGTAGCCGCACGCGACACGGTCGATGACAGCAAGGGAACTTTCCGGTCACTGATGACAGGAAGGTTCCCTTGCTGTCAGCCGTCAGCGGCGGCCGATCTCGCCGACCGTGCCGTTGTCGTCGCGCCAGACGGCAGCCACGGCCGGGCGTGGGTGGGAAGTGCCTCCGTCGGGCCAGTGCGAGGTGAGCCCCTCGTCGTTCTCGCCCGGGTGCTGCACGCAGACGGTCACAAGCTTGTCGTTGATCACCGGACCGCAGGTCTCCGCGTCGACCGGAACGGTGAGGAACTGTTTGACGTGGCCCCGCTCCGGCCCGTCGACCGGCACCACGAACAGCCCGTCGTTGGAGTCGAGCTCGTTGCCGTCGGTGGAGATCCACAGGTTGCCGTGCCGGTCGAAGGCCACGTTGTCCGGGCACGAGATCGGCGAGACCCGCGACTTGTCGAACCCGCCGAAATAGGTGGACGGGTCACCGGGGTCGCCGCACACCAGCAGCAGGTTCCACCCGAACGTGGTGCCGGTGTGGTCGTCGTCGAGTTCGAGCATGTGGCCGTGCTTGTTGCCCACACGCGGGTTGATCTCGTCGGCTCCGGCGTTGCCCTCGGAGCCGCGGTTCGTGTTGTTGGTGAGCGCGCAGTAGATCTTGCCGTTGGTCGGGTTCGGTTCGACGTCCTCGGGCCGGTCCATCTTCGTGGCCCCGACCTTGTCGGCGGCGAGGCGGGTGAAGACGTAGACCTCCTCGGCGCTCATGCCTTCGACGAGGCTCTCGTCGTTGTGCGCGAGCGGGAGCCATTCGCCGGTGCCGTCGAAAGCGCCGTCGGCGGGCAGTTTCCCGCTGCCGTCGATCTCGGATTCGGGGCTGTTGCCGGTGAACCGCGCGACGTAGAGGGTGCCTTCGTCGAGCAGCGCCATGTTGTGGCGCCGCGCGCGGGAACTGCGTCCCGGCTTCATCGCCTTGTCGGAGACGAACTTGTACAGGTAGTCGAACCGTTCGTCGTCACCGGAGTAGGCGACGACGCGGCCGTCGTCGGCGACGTGGACGGTCGCACCTTCGTGTTTGAAGCGGCCGAGCGCGGTGTGTTTGACCGGCGTGGAGCGCGGGTCGTGCGGGTCGAGTTCGATGATCCAGCCGAAGCGGTGCGGCTCGTTCGGCTCTTGCGAGATGTCCCAGCGCTTGTCGAAGCGTTCCCACTTGCGGTCGCTTGCGGTGCCGCTGAACCCGTAGCGGTCGAGTCGTTGCTTGGCGGCGGGGTCGGTGACGCCCTCGGCGTTGGCGAAGTACTGGTGGAAGTTCTCCTCGCCGGAGAGCACCGTGCCCCAGGGGGTGACGCCGCCCGCACAGTTGTTCTGGGTGCCGAGCACCTTCGTGCCGCTCGGGTCGGCGGAGGTCTTGAGCAGGTCGCTTCCCGCCGCAGGCCCGCGCATCTCGAACTCTGTGTTGAGGGTGATGCGGCGGTTGTACTTGCTGGTCGCGGGGGTGAGGCCCCCTTCGCGCAGGTCGGCGTCGACGTGCACGACGGACAGTCCGTGTGCGGCCCATGCCACCCGGACCTGTTCCTCGGTGGGGTTGTTCTCGTCGTAGCCAGGGAACATGTGCGACTCGGTGGTGTACTCGTGGTTGCACACCAGCAGGTGACGTTTCCCGCTCGCGTCGAGGGGGAGCAGTGCGGCGAAGTCGTTGTTGTAGCCGAACTGCTTTTCCTGCGCGGCGCCGGTCTGGTTGTTCAGGTCGAACTCCGGTGCTTCGTCGAACACGGGGTCACCCCAGCGGATGACGACGTTCTGCGCGTAGCCCTCCGGTACGACGACGCGGTCCTCGGTGTTCGGGGCGACCGGGTCGAAGTCGGTCCCCGGTGCGGCGCCCGAAGAGGAGTTGTCCGGAGACGAGTCCCCCGGAGCCGGCGCTGCGGCGGCGGAACCGCTGAACGCGACGGCGCCGCCGGTGGTCGCCGCGAGGACAGCGCCCGCCTTGAGCGCGCCGCGGCGGCTGAGCACGGAGTCGACGATGTCGCCGAAGTACTCGTTTCCGGAGGTGTTCGGTGCGTCGTGGGCGCAGGCGTTGCCGCACCGGTACTTGCAGGTGACCGAGGAGCGGGCGGCGGAGTGGTGGGCGAGCAGCGGAAGCGGCACGATTCGTGCGTCGTCCGAGTGGGTGGGCACGTGGTCCTCCAGGTCCGGTGGTCGCGGAGCCTCGGCTCACGCGGGACCGGCGCCGCCCGTGTCGGGGCGCCGTGTCGGGAACGCCGCGAGGCTATGCAGGCGGAGCGATGTTTCCGGGACCAGCAGGTGAACACCGGTCAAAATCATGACGTGGAGTCGTCACACGTCTTCTCTTTAGCACCTTTCGGGTACGCCTCGCCCGGAGATGACTACGGAGCGAGACCTCAACGGTCCAGCAACGCGAGGTCGAGGCGAGGTGGGTGTGGGCCGTAGGCGTTCTTGCGCGCGTTGCGTGCACGGACACCCGGCACGGCCGCGAGCAGTTTCAGCAGCGAAGGCGGCGAGATCGGCCGACCTCGCTCACGGGCCCGGGCGAGGCGTTGCTCCACCGCCACCTGGTCAGCCTGCACCTGCCTGATCGCCGGTGCGCGGTCGGCTTGAATCGCGGCGAGGTCGGACTCGGTGACCGACCCGGACCGCCATGCGGGGACGATCCTGTTCGCGCAGGCCACCGCGTCTTGAATGGCCATGAGAATCCCGTTGCCGCCGACCGGCGAGATCACGTGCGCGGCGTCACCGAGCAGCAGCAGGCCGTCCCGGTGCCAGGTCGGGACACGGGAGATGTCCACCGACAGCAGCGTCGTCCGGCCGAAGTCGTCGAGCAGGTGCGCTCGGTCGGCGAGCCAGCTCACGTGTTCTCGGAGAAACCGACGGATGGGCTCGATCCCGCGCTTCTTCGCCTCCGGGTAGTCGCCCTTGGGTAACGAGTACCCGACCTGCCACGTCTGCGGGCTGCCGAGCAGGCCGACGTAGTGGTGCGCTCCGAAGTACAGGTCGACGTCTGCCTCCGCCGGGTCGGTGTCGCGGCGTGGCAGCCGGAACCAGAGGATGTCCGTGGTGGCGCCGAGCGGTTCGGCACGCATTCCGGCGAGTCGCCGAACCTTCGAGAACCGCCCGTCCGTGCCGATGACGAGCTCGGCGGGCAGGTCGTGCTCGCCGTCCTCGTCGCGGTACCGCACGCCGGACACCCGCCCGCCGTCCTCCAGCAGTCCCGTCACTTTCGATCCTGTGCGCAGCGTAAACGTGGGAAGAGTCGCCGCTTCGCCCGCGATGAAGTCGAGGAACCGCGCTTGCGGCATGAGCGCCACGTAGTTGAACGGGGAGCGGACTTTGCCGTAGTCCGTCAGGGTCAAGGTGGTGACCGGTGTGTGGAACCGGAAGTTCCGGGCCCGGAAGTGCGGGCGTCGCAGCAGATCGTCGGCGAGCCCGAGGGTGTGCAGCAGCTCGAGGGTGTACGGATGCAGGGAGTCGCCCCGGAAGTCGCGGTCGAAGTCCCGCTGGGATTCCAGCAGTGTGACCGGGATTCCGGCTCGGGCCAGCAGATACGCGAGCAGCATCCCGCCCGGCCCGGCACCGACGACCACACAGCGGCTGGTGTCGTCCCTGTCGTTCATCGCCCACCCGATCGCTAGACTATCTAACTACCTAGCGACACAGTAGGACAGGCTGGCGGATTTAGCTAGATAATCTAGGCAATGCCTCCCGTATCATCCGCTCATGCAGTCAGCGAGGCCTACGGAACCCCGCCCGATCGACCGTGAGATCGCCTCGGCGCTGCGCGGCCTGATGCAGCTGCAACCGCAGGTCGAGAGGGCGTTGGCGGGCAGGCTGGGAGTGGGCACGACCGACGTCGCCGCGGTGGATCAGCTCGTGTCCGCACCGGCCGCGCCCGGCGTCGTCGAACTCGCCGACCGGCTCGGCATCCGCTCGGCCTCGGCGACGGTGCTGGTGGACCGGCTCGTCGCGGCCGGCCACGTGGAACGCTCGCGGCACCCGACCGATCGGCGTCGGGTCACGCTGCACACGACGGAATCCGCACGAACCGAAGTGCTCACGGCGTTGAGTCCACTGCTGACCGCGATCGGGGAGGTGACGTCCGAACTCGACGAGGACACGGCCGACACGGTGTTGCGATTCCTCGCGGAGGTCGTGGACCGGACCCGAGCGTTCACGAACGCCTCACCCGCACCACCGGAGTGAGGGGCCGCGGCGCCACCACGGCCCCGTCGACTACTTCCAGACCGCGACGACGGACGGCCGGGGTCGCGAGTCACCCCTGTCCGGCCAGTTCGAGGCGGGGTTGTCGGCGTCGGCGCCGTCCACCTCACCCGGGTGCTGCGCGGAGACGAGCGTGAAGTCGTCCCGCAGCACCGGCCCGCACGCTTCGGCACCGCGCGGCACGCTGAGGAACTGCTGCACGTGTCCGCGCTCGTCCCCTTCCAACGGGACCGCATAGAGCCCGTCGTTGAACCCGAGCGCCGCCGACGAGTCCGTCGAGATCCACAGGTTGCCGTGCCGGTCGAAGGTCACGTTGTCCGGGCAGGTGATCGGCGAGACTTGCGACTTGTCGAACCCGCCGTAGTAGGTCGAGGGGTCCTCCGGGTCGCCACAGACGAGCAGCAGCCGCCAGGTGAAGCGGGTGCCCGTGTGGTCGTCGTCGAGTTCGAGCACCTGGCCGTGCTTGTTGGCGTTGCGTGGGTTCGCCTCGTCGGCGGGTGCCTCGCCCTCGGTGCCCCGGTCGCCGTTGTTGGTCAGCGCGGCGTAGACCCTGCCGGTGTGCGGATGCGGTTCGACGTCCTCCGGCCGGTCCATCTTCGTGGCTCCTGCGTTGTCGGCGGCGAGGCGGGTGAAGACGTAGACCTCCTCGGCGCTCATGCCGTCGACGAAGCTTTCGTCGTTGTGCGCCAACGGGATCCACTCGCCGACCCCGTCGAACTCACCGTCGGAGGGCAGGGAGCCGCTGCCGTCGATCTCGTCGGCGCTGTCCCCGGTGAGTCTCGCGACGTAGAGGGTGCCCTCGTCCAGCAGCGTCCTGTTGTGCCTGCGAGCGTGGGCGCTGCGGCCGGGTTTCATGCGTTTGTCGGCGACGAACTTGTAGAGGTACTCGAACCTCTCGTCGTCGCCCATGTAGGCCACGACCCGCTTGTCCCTGGTGACGTGCAGGTTCGCGCCCTCGTGCTTCAACCGGCCGAGCGCGGTGCGTTTGACCGGGGTGGACTGCGGGTCGTACGGGTCGACCTCGACGATCCAGCCGAACCTGTTGGGCTCGTTGACGTGCCGGGTCAGATCCCAGCGGGCTTCGAACCGTTCCCACTTGCGTTCGCTGGCGCCGCCTTCGAGTCCGTAGCGGGCGAGCCGTTCCCGCGTCGTGGGGTCCGAGACCTGATCGGCGTTGGCGAAATAGAAGTGGAAGTTCTCCTCGCCGGACAGGACGGTGCCCCACGGGGTGACGCCGCCCGCGCAGTTGTTCATGGTGCCCAGCGAGCGGCGCCCCTCGGAGTCGGCGGGGGTGGTCAGCAGGTCACTGCCCGCGGCCGGTCCCCGTAGTTCGAACTCGGTGTGCAGGGTGATCCGCCGGTTGTGCTCGTCGTCGCGGACGACGCGGGGCGGGTTGTCGCCGAGGTCGAGCCCGACGACCGACATGCCGTGCGCGGCCCACGCGATCCGGACCTGCTGCTCGGTCGGGTTGTCCTCGTCGTAGCCGCGGAACAGGAACTCTTCGGTGGTGTATTCGTGGTTGTTGACCATGAGCGCGCGGTCGCCGCGGTTGTCGAGCGGCAGCACCGCGCAGAAGTCGTTGTTGTAGCCGAACTGGCGTTCCTGCGCCTCGGGCGTCTGCGCGTCGAAGTCGAACTCCGGGACGTCCGGCAGGATCGGGTCGCCCCACCGCAGCACGATCTTCTGCTGGTAGCCCTCGGGGACGACGACCGCGTCCTCGGTGTTCGGCTCGACAGGCGTGAAGTCGAGTCCGTTGCCCGGCCGTCCGGGCCGCGCTGGGGGTGCGGCAGCCGCGCTCGTGAGGCCGCCCGCTGTCGCCGCGCCCGTCACGGTCACCACCGCACCGGCTTTGAGCAGCGACCGACGGTCGATCACCTGCTGCACGATGTCGCCGAAGTAGGCGTTCGTCGTCGGGTTCGGCGGCTGGTGCGAGCACTGGTCGCCACAGCGGTAGCGGCAAGTCACGCTCGCTCGCCGGCCGGTGAGCAGGGGTAACGGAATTCGCGCGTCGCGTCGTCTGGACACCGCAGCCTCCGAGGGTCTCGTCCGGAATAGCCGACATGGCATCACATCCCGCGCGTGACCGGGAGCGTCGAGAGGCGTCCGGCGAGATGTCGTCACCGCGATTGACCCGAATGGCGCAGTGCTCTCGGATGGGCTGCCGATAGCCGAGTACTGGCCAGGGGCAAGCCTCTCGGGGTGCTGGACTCGTTGTGCATGCCTCCGTCGGCGGGAATCGCGCGCCGAACGCCTACGATCGAGACGTGCGACCTACCGCGGTGATCTTCGATCTGGACGGGGTGCTCGTCGACTCGGAGCAGCTCTGGGACCGAATCCGGCGCGACGTCGTGGCCGAGTTCGGCGGGCAGTGGGCCGACGGCGCGACCGAGGTGATGATGGGGATGTCCACGCCCGAGTGGTCGCGGTATCTCGTGGAGGACCTCGGTGCCGACCTCTCCGCCGACGCGGCGGCCGAGAGCGTGATCGACCGGATGGCGCAGCGCTACGAGACGCAGCCGCCCCTGCTTCCGGACGCGGCCGAGACCGTCACCGAGATCGCTCGCTGGTGTCCGGTCGCGATCGCCAGTTCGGCCCCTGCCCGGATCATCCAGACGTTCCTCGACGTCGCCGACCTTGCCGGGACGGTCCGGTACGCGGTGTCGAGCGAGCAGGTCGGCGCGGGGAAACCGGCGCCGGACGTGTACCTGGACGCGGCGCGCGGACTCGGGGTCGACGCGGCCGAGTGCGTCGCGGTCGAGGACTCCGGCAACGGCCTGCGCGCGGCCGTGGCCGCAGGCATGACGGTGTTCGCGGTGCCCAACCCGCACTTCCCGCCCGCCGAGCACGCGTTGCGCGACGTCCACCGGGTGCTCGGTGCCCTCGCGGAACTTCCGGGGGCGGTCCGGGCGCTCACGTGAGTGGTCGCGGGTTGAGAGCTGCTGGCAGGCGGCGCCAGCGTGGTGACCACCCCATCCGAGTGTGGACAACTCCGCCGCCTGTGGACAGAGGGGTGGCAAATTCGCGCGAATTTGCCACCCCCACGGTTCCACGAGTTGGTGTGACCGCTGGTCCGGATCTGGTCGAGCACCTGCCGCTGCTCGTCCGGGCTGATCGGTACCGTCAGCACCATGACCTCCGCGGGCAGGGCGGGGACCTCCTCGACCGTCGGGGAGACGAGACCGGCGGTACCGAGCACGTGGCGCGTCGGCCGCGGTTCGCACGGTGTGTCGGACGCCCAGTGGTGAGGTGAGTCTCGATTGCTGTGTTACGTTCCGCGAATACGGACACACAGAACGTGAATAGGATTCAACCTAGGTAGTCGTGTAGGTACTTGCCCCGATTCCGAGAGTCGCCGAGCGAGGCAGGGTGAGGCTTATGGACCCCGACGGCACCTCCGTTGACGACATCGATCGATCTCCCGCACTCGTACTCGACGAAGCGACGAGCGCCGTCTGCATGCCCGCGGACCTCGCGGTCGAGGTCGACCGAATTCTGTCCCTGCACCTGCTGCCCGGCGCCGTGATCCAGGACGGCGACGAGTGGATCTTTCTGACCCAACCGATCGGCTCCCCGTATCGCCTGCCCGACGACGTTCGCACCCTCGACGTGCGCGTGCTGGGCTCCGGTCAGCAAGTACCGCTTCCGGCGCCCCCGGACTCCCTGGACACCGTCCGCTGGCTTCGCGAGCGCGACGCCGAGCGCCACCACCCGCCGGTGGAGGCGATCGTCTGCGCGGTGCGACGGGCACTGTTCGCGCACGGCCCGGCACAGTTCACGTCGAACTGAGCCGCCGCTCGTCATCGCGGCGCGTACATGATCACGCTGACTCCCACGAGACAGATCACCGCTCCGGCCAGGTCCCACCGGTCGGGGCGGAAGCCGTCGACCACCACACCCCACAGCAGCGACCCCGCGACGAACACCCCGCCGTAGGCGGCGAGGATGCGCCCGAAGTGCGCCTCGGGCTGCAAGGTCGCGACGAACCCGTACGCGCCGAGCGCGAGCACCCCGGCGCCGATCCACAACAGGCCCTTGTGCTCGCGCACGCCCTGCCACACCAGCCACGCGCCGCCGATTTCGGCCAGAGCCGCGAGGGCGAACAGAATGATCGACCGTAGAACCGTCACTGCCCGAGTCTAGAAACCCCGCCTCCGTCGCCGCTCAGGACGCAGTGCGGGTCCAGCGACAGGGATGATCCGGCTCGCCCAAACGGCTGTTCGCGTTCGGTCGCACCGAGTCGGCCTGAGGGCCCGGCGGAGCCGTCAGCGTGGTTTGCGGGCGGTGCGACGAAGCTGCAGGATCCGTGCCGCGCCGACGAGCGCCACCAGCAGGCCGCCGATCGCAGCGGCGAGCAGCAGCGCGACCCCGACCGGCAGGTCACCGGTCAGACCGAGGAACGTCACCGAGGTCGTCTGCAGGTTCTGCAGGATGAACACGAGCAGCACGATCAGCGTCACGGTCGCCACGACGACGGCGGCCCAGGTACCGGCGGTGCGGGTGTGGGCGAGCTTCTGCGGCTGCTCCGGTTCGACGCGTTCCGCGTCTGCCGGTTCGAGTTCCCCGCCGGTCTCGGGCACGACGCCTCCGCCCGACTCCTCCGTCACGGGCTCGCTGTGGCCGGTCGGTTCCTCGTTGTTCGTCATAGGTGCATTGTGAGACATCAGGCCGCCGGACCCGATCAGGCGGGATGTTTCGTGTCACGACGTGTGGTGGACCTCTTGCAGGCCGTACACCGGTGTCGGAACGCCTTCCATACGGGCTTTGAGCTGCAATGCGAGAAACAGCGAGTAGTGCCGCGACTGGTGCAGGTTGCCGCCGTGGAACCAGAGTCCCCGCTGCTGGGTGGGCTTCCACATGTTGCGCTCCTCGCCCTCCCACGGTCCGGGATCCTTGGTGGTCTCGGAGCCGAGGCCCCACACCTTGCCGACCTTGTCCGCGACCTCCTGGCCGACGATGTCGGCGGCCAACCCGTTCATCGACCCGTAGCCGGTGGCGTAGACGACGAGGTCGGCCTCCAGACGCGTGCCGTCGTCGAGCACCACCTCGGTCTCGGTCAGTTCCGAGACCTGTCCACGTGCGAGCTCGACGTCTCCGTTCGCCACGAGCTCCCCCGCGCCGACGTCGATGTAGTAGCCGGACCCACGCCGCAGGTACTTCATGAACAGCCCGGAGTCGTCGTCGCCGAAGTCGAGGTCGAAGCCCGCCTGTTCGAGCCGGTCGTAGTACTCGGAGTCCTGGTCGCGGATGGTGTCGTAGGCGGGCTTCTGGAACCGGTTCATGATCCGGTACGGCAGTGAGGCGAAGATGAGGTCCGCCGTGCGGGTGTCGATCCCGGAGGCGAGGGCCTGCTCGGAGTACAACGGGCCGAGCGCATGCTCCATCAGCGACTCGGAGCGCACGACGTGCGTGGACGAGCGCTGCACCATCGTCACTTCCGCGGCCCCGGCCTCCCACAGCGCCGCGCAGATGTCGTGCGCGGAGTTGTTCGAGCCGACCACCACGGCCTTCTTGCCGACGTAGGAGTCCGGTCCGGGATGCTGTGAGGAGTGGTGCTGGTCGCCTCGGAAGCGTTCGTGTCCCGGGAAGGTCGGTACGTTCGGCTTACCGGAGACGCCGAGCGCGAACACGAGCTGGCGGGGTCGCAAGGTCGTCTCGGTGCCATCGCGGTCGACGACGAGTTCCCAGCGCTCGGCGTTCTCGTCGTACTTTGCGCTCAACGCGGTCGTCGAGCACCAGTAGTTGATCTCCATGACCTTGACGTACATCTCCAGCCAGTCGCCGATCTTGTCCTTCGGCGAGAACACCGGCCAGTTGTCCGGGAACTTGATGTACGGCAGGTGGTCGTACCAGACGGGGTCGTGCAGAGCGAGCGACTTGTACCGGTTGCGCCACGAGTCCCCGGCCCGCTCGTTGCGTTCCACGATGATCGCCGGGACGCCGAGCTGGCGGAGTCGAGCGCCGAGCGCGATGCCGCCCTGCCCGCCGCCGACGATCACGACCTCGGGCTGGCGGGTGCCGCCGAGTTCCTGTTCTTCCTGCTCCCGGCTATCCCGCCAGCTGACGCGGTCCGGGTTCGCACCGTGCTCGACACCCTTCGGCCGCCGCTCGCTCATCGCCTCTTCGTAGCCCTTGAGCTCCTCGAGGACCGTCAGCAGCGTCCACGCCTTCCCGTCGACGAGCCGCAGATGCGCGGTGCCGCGACCGACCGCCGTCTCGAACGACATCCACGCTTCCGTGACACCGTCGGCCTCGGTCGGCTCGGCGGTGAGGGCGAAGCCGCCCGGATCGGTGTTCTCGAGGGTGGCGCGGAGCATGTCGACGATCTCGGAACGGCCCTCGACGGTCTTGATGTTCCAGGTGAAGGACACGAGGTCCCGCCAGTAGCAGTCCTCGACGAACAGCGACGCCGCGCGCTCCGCATCACGAGCGGAGAGGGCGCTTTCGAACTCGGACAGCCAGTTCTGCACCCGTGTCCCGGCCGCGGTTCGTTCCAGCGTCTGGCTCACGAGCCACCTCCTGTGCACGAGGGCGGAAGATCCGGCCGCACGCCGTCCCCGCCGCGTTCATGTGACGTGCACTACAGTGAACGCCCTGTTCCCCGGCTCCGCATACCGTTGCAGCCCGTTGCACAGACGCGTGAGTCTTTGTGGTGGTCATAGCAACCAAAAAGGCTCACGCTGCTCTGTAGGTGCACATCAGGACGCCGGTGCCCGTGGTGGTGGCCGAGACGAGTTCGAGCCGGCGCTGCTGTCCCGTCTCGGGGAACACGCGCTTGCCGCCGCCGAGCAGGATCGGTTCGAGCATGAGCCGGTACTCGTCGACGAGGTCGTGCTCGATCAGTTGCCGCGCCACGGACGCACTGCCCATGACCTGCAATCCCTTCCCGTCTCGCTCGCGCAGCTCGCGCACCGCGCCGAGCACGTCGCCGCCGGGCAGCAGTGTCGAGTTCCAGGTGAGGTCGTCGGCGCCGAGCGCGCGCGAGGCCACGTACTTGGGCAGCGCGTTCATCCGGTCGGCGAACGGGTCGCCCGCCCGGGTCGGCCATGCCGCGGCCATGACCTGCCAGGTGCGTCGGCCGAACAGCAACGCGTCCGTCGACTGCAGCACCTCGTCGGAAATCATCGGGCAACCGAATTCGGGGGTGAGCGCGTGGCGTGCGCCCGTACAGTGCTGGTGTGCCCTCGGACGATCTGCTCGCGTTGTACGACGACCGGATGCGTGAGCCGCCGCCGACGCCGCCTCGCGGCGCGGTCTACGAGCGGGTCGGTCCGCTGGTGCGAATCGTGGGCCAGTTTCGCGGGTTCGTCTCCGCCCCGCGCGACGTCGGTGTGCGGGGCGTCGAGCTCGACCGGCTCATCGCTGAGCAGCGGGACTACTTCGCCGCGCGTGGGGAGGCGGTCGAGTGGAAGGTCCGCGCTCACGACGAGCCCACGGATCTTCCGGATCGCTTGCGTGCGGCGGGTTTCGTCGCAGAGGACGCGGAAACCGTGCTCGTCGGGTCGGCACCCGACATGGTGGCCGCACCTCCGCTGCCGAACGGGGTCCGTGTGCGACGGGTTTCCTCCGGCCACGATCTACGTCGGCTCGCAGAGATGCTCTCGGCGGTGTGGGGGCAGGATTGGAGCGCGCTGGCGGACGACCTGGGCTCGCGCATCGAAGCGGCTCCGGACGACATCGCCGTGTTCGTCGCGGAGGCAGGCGGCGAGATCGTCTCGGCCGCGTGGCTGGTGTATTTCGGTGCGGCCGACGTCGCCGGGTTGTGGGGCGGTTCGACCCGGGTCGAGTGGCGCGGTCGAGGGATCTACCGGGCACTCGTCGGGGTTCGCGCCGTGCTCGCGGTCGACTGCGGCATCCGGCACCTGCAGGTCGACGCTTCCGAAGACAGCGCCCCGATCCTGCGGCGGCTCGGTTTCCACGAAGTCACCACCACGACTCCGTACATCTGGCGGCCAGGGGTGGAAGAACCCTGACCTGTGGCAGTCCACGACCGCAGGGCTCGGGCGTGTACCAGCGCTCGCCGGATGAAGGTGCCCGGACCCGACACGTTTTTTACGGGTCCGGCTGGGACGGGAGCAGTTCGCCGGCGAGCTCGGCGAGAGCATGGCGGCAACCGGCGAGTACTGCACGCCCGGTCGACGTGGCTCGGTAGAGCCGTCGCTGACGGCCACCGGTGGTCTCGGTGTGCGACACCAGAAGCCCGGCCCGCTCCATCCGATGCAGCAACGGGTAGAGCGTGCCCGGACCGATGTCGTGTCCGTGCTGGGCCAGCTCCGCGGTCATCCACGCACCGTGTACCTCACCTGCGGACGCGTGATGAAGAATGTGTAGCCGGACAGCGGCGGTGCCGAACTCACGGATCACATCCATAGCGCAGCGAGATCCTTTCGACAGCCCGGCTCGCTCAGCCGGCCGGTTCGAACAGCTCGACCAGGTTGCCTGCGGGATCCTCGAGCAGAATCTGCGATCCGCCACGGCCGACGATGACCTCGCTGCGGAACCTCGTACCCTGCGCTCGCAACCGAGCCACCGCTCCCTCGAGGTCGTCGACGACGAGCTGGATCCGGTTCCAGCCACCAGGTACCGGCGCCTCGCCGTCGGCCATGGCCTGCGAGGCGCCGCCGGAACCGCCGACGGCGTTGAGCAACAGCCGCAGGTCTCCGCGTTCGAGTGCAGCGAACCCGGGGGTGGCGTCGAACTCGACGACGAAGCCCAACCTCTCCGTGTAGAACGCCACCGCGTCGCCGACATGATCGACGATGTAGCGAACTCCCACTTTGCTCATGGCGCCCCCTAGATATCGACATGCGATATCGATCCACGATATCGCTCATCGACAGGAACGCAACGGGTTCGTCGACATGGGTGAGCGCGTGAAGTGGGTGTCTGCTTCGGCGATCAGGTCGGCAACGCGGCGCGAACACGTCACCCCACCGGCTGGTGGGTGCGCATGTGGCGATCGATGCCTGAAACTACGCCGGACTCGTTCCGGTGTGACGTTGCCGCGCGTCGCGAGAGGTGCGGGCGGTGCCGAAGCTCGACCAGTCGACCTCGGCCGGGCGGCCCCAGACGACCACGACTCGGAGGGTGGTCTCGCCGGTGTTGCGCAGGTCGTGATGGGAATTGACCGGGGCGAGCACGGCGTCGCCCGGTCCGAGTTCGTGGGTGTCGGCGTCGACGCGCATCGTGGCGTGCCCGTCGATCACGAGGTAGAGCTCTTCCAGCGGCTCGTCGTCGTCGTGCGAGTGCATCCCCTCGGCACCACCCGGTGGCAACTCCCACATCTGCACGGCCACCGGAAGGCGTGACCGGTCGAGGAAGTACCACTGCACCGTGGTGAGGTCACTTCCTCCGTGCATGTCGTACTCGAACGCGGTACTTCCCGCACGTTCCCGCATCACCGACACTCCCGTTCTCGCTCGCGGCCCGGCTTTCCCCGAAACGCTATCCCGATGAGACGGCCGAGATCCGGAGCGGCAATGCCTGAGCCGGAGCCATCAGCTGTGCGAGATGATGTGGCCATGCCGAACGCTGAAGTGACGCCAGGCGTGCCCGTCCCCATGTCTGACAGTGTCGTCACTCCCATTTCCGGCGACATGCTCCGCGGTGCACTCGACCTCGAACCCGGTGTGCACGGGTTAGTGCCGCAGCGACTGCCTGGCGCCGCGCGAATGCAGGCCGATCAGCAGCTCGTCACGGCGCAAGCCCAGCCTTCCGGGGTGCGGCTGGTCTTCCGCACCGCAGCAACGGTCGTAGAGCTGGACACGCACCGCACGACGATGGCCTACCGGGGAGTCGCCCCGCGTCCCGACGGCTGCTACGACCTGGTCGTCGACGGCGAACTCGTCACTCGGGTGACCTCCACAGGGGGAACCACCATGATCGTCGACATGGCGACCGGCGAAGTCGAGACCCAGCCCGGCGAAGTCACCACCGTCCGCTTCGCCGGGTTGGCTGAGCGGGAGAAGCGCGTCGAGATCTGGCTACCGCACTATGAGCGCATCGAGCTGGTCGCGCTGCGCAGCGACGCGCCGGTCGAGCGCGTGCAGGCAGGGAGCCGGCCGGTGTGGCTGCACCACGGCAGTTCCATCAGCCAGGGGTCCAACGCGACCAGCCCCACGGCCACCTGGCCCGTTCTCGCCGCCGCGCACGGAAACGTCGACCTGGTCAACCTCGGGTTCCGCGGAAGCGCCATGCTCGACCCGTTCGTGGCCCGCACCATGCGCGACCTTCCCGCCGACCTGATCAGCGTCAAGATCGGAATCAACCTCGTCAACGGTGACGTCATGCGGCGGCGCGCCTTCGCTCCGGCCGTTCACGGCTTCCTCGACACGATCCGCGAGGGGCACCCGTCGACGCCGTTGCTGGTCCTCTCGCCGATCCTCTGCCCGATCCACGAGGACACCCCTGGCCCTGGCGCCCCGGACTTCACCGACGGGGTGATGAGGTTCCGCGCCACCGGAGACCCTGCGGAGGTTCCCGCAGGGAAGCTGACGCTGCGGGTGATTCGCCACGAGATCGCCCACATCGTGCACCGACGCTCCGTCGAGGATCCGCACCTGCACCATCTCGACGGTCGCGAGCTCTACGGCGAGACCGACGCCATCGAGCAGCCTCTTCCGGACCGTCTGCACCCGGACACGTTGACCCACGGGCTCATGGGTCAAAGGTTCGCGGAACTGGCTTTCAGCACCGGTGCACCGTTCGCGACCTGACAGGCCACGGCTACACCGCCGGTGCCGCTCGGAGCTGGAACGTGCGGGCCGGGTCCCCCGTGTTTGTTGAGATGTTGTTGAGCCCGCTGACAGGCCCCTGATACGACGAAGGCCCAGGTCCGGTGTGGACACCGTGTGACCTGGGCCTTCGTGGGTGGAGCGGATGACGGGAATCGAACCCGCGTATTCAGCTTGGGAAGCTGATGTTCTACCATTGAACTACATCCGCATCGCCTGGCGAGCACCTGAACGTGCTGCTCAGCCGGTGCGGCCGAGCCTAACACGGCGGGCGACGGTGATCGTGGACTCCCCTGCCGATACGCTGTGGCCGTGCTGCTCAGTGACCGGGACCTGCGTAAAGAGTTCGACGAGGGCCGGCTCGAACTGGACCCGTTCGACGCCGCGATGATCCAGCCGTCGAGCATCGACGTGCGCCTCGACCGTTTCTTCCGGGTCTTCGACAACACGAAGTACACCCACATCGACCCGTCACAGCAGCAGGACGAGTTGACCTCGCTCGTCGAGAACCCGGAGGGGGACCCGTTCGTGCTGCATCCGGGCGAGTTCGTGCTCGGTGCGACGTTCGAGTGCGTGACGCTTCCCGAGGATCTGGCCGGTCGGCTGGAGGGGAAGTCCTCGCTCGGCCGGCTCGGGTTGCTGACCCATTCGACCGCCGGGTTCATCGACCCCGGGTTCACCGGACACATCACTCTCGAGCTCTCGAACGTGGCGAACCTGCCGATCACACTGTGGCCGGGGATGAAGATCGGACAGTTGTGCCTGTTCCGGTTGTCCAGTCCGGCCGAGCACCCGTACGGCTCGAAGCAGGCCGGTTCGCGGTACCAGGGCCAGCGCGGGCCCACCCCGTCTCGGGCTCACCTCAACTTCGGGCGGGTCGACACCCGCCGCGACTGATACTGGCGAGCCGACTCGGGTTTCCGCTGAACGACGTCGATTCAGAGCCGGTACGTCCGGGTTCTGGATCGAGTGAGAAGCGTCACGCTGAATCGTGGCAGACACACAGCGCCGCGAGGCCTAGGGTCCGAGCGTCCGTTCATCTCGCCGACACGTGACGCTCACACAGGTGTCGGGACCGAGGAGTAGCTCGATGCCGGAAACCAGCTCCGCGCGCGGTACGTCGCGCCAGCAACTCGCGCACGTGATCATGATCGCCGCGTCGGCGGCGCTCGGCGGATTCCTGTTCGGCTACGACACCTCCGTCATCAACGGCGGTGTCGACGCCATCCAGGCCCACTTCGACGTCGGCCCCGCACTGACCGGGCTCACCGTTTCCGCTGCCCTGCTGGGTTCCGCGGTGGGCGCCGCACTCGCCGGAGGCCTCGCCGACCGATGGGGCCGCATCCGGGTCATGCAACTCGCGGCGGTCCTGTTCATCGTCAGCTCCGTCGGTTCCGCGTTGCCGTTCGCCATCTGGGACCTCGCCCTGTGGCGCGTCATCGGTGGTGTCGCGATCGGTATCGCGTCGGTGATCGCCCCGGCCTACATCGCCGAGGTCGCACCCGCGCAGTACCGGGGCCGGCTCGCCTCGCTGCAGCAGCTCGCGATCGTGCTTGGGATCGCGCTCTCGCAGCTGGTCAACTACGGCCTCGCCGCTGCAGCGGGCGGCAGTGCCTCGAACGCGATCGGCCCGTTGCAAGCCTGGCAGTGGATGCTCGGTGTGGCCGCCGTTCCCGCGCTGGTGTACCTGGTCGTGGCGTCCCTGATCCCCGAGTCGCCGCGCTACCTCGTGGCTGTCGGCCAGACCGAGCGTGCCCGCAGCGTCCTCGCGCGCATCGAGCCCTCCGACGTCGACGACAAGATCACCGAGATCCGCGAGGCACTCGGTGAGCGCACCCCGAAGCTCAGCGACCTCCGTGGCCGCTTCGGCGTGCTGCCGATCGTCTGGGTCGGCATGGCGATCGCCGCGCTGCAGCAGTTCGTCGGCATCAACGTGATCTTCTACTACTCGTCGTCGCTGTGGCAGTCCGTCGGCATCGACGAGAGCAGTTCGCTGCTGCTGAGCCTGTTCACCTCGATCGTGAACATCGTCGGCACGCTCATCGCGATCGCCCTGGTCGACAAGATCGGCCGTAAGCCGCTGCTGGTGATCGGCTCGTCCGGCATGGCGGTCGCGCTGGCGGTGACCGGCTGGGCGTTCAGCTTCGCCCAGGTCGTCGGCGAGGACGCGCAGTTGCCCTACCAGTGGGGCGTCGTCGCCCTCGTCTCGGCGAGCTCCTTCGTGCTGTTCTTCGCCGCGTCGTGGGGCGTGGTGATGTGGGTGCTGCTCGGCGAGATGTTCCCCGCCCGCATCCGCGCCGCCGCACTCGCACTCGGAACGGCGACGAACTGGATCGCGAACTGGCTGGTCACGGTGAGCTTCCCGAGCCTGCGCGACTGGAACCTGCCGGTGACCTACTTCGGCTACGCGCTGTTCGCGCTGGTGTCGCTGGTGTTCGTGCTTCGCTACCTGAAGGAGACGAAGGGGCGCTCGCTGGAGGAGATGAGCGGCTGAGCGCCGGCTCCGCCGATCGGGCGACTCGGGGAACCCTGCGGTCGTGTCGAGCGTCTCCAGAAGTGATACTCGATCAACTTCTGGGGGAACGATGGGTATGTTCCGCAAAGCCGGTGGCGTCGTGGTGAGCGCGTCCCTGCTGTTCGGTGCCACGGCGGGAGTCGCCGAAGCCGCCGACGTGGACGCGTCGGCGGCGAGCACCAGGATTCTCTGCGAGACGACGACGTCGGACGCCGATCCGTTCTACGACGGCGCTTCCGCATCGCAGATGTACGACAACCGTTTCGCGGCCGGGCCGAACTTCAGTGGTGCCGAGTTGGCGCATTTCACGCCGCAAGGCGCTTTCTGGCTCGACAACGGCGTCGACGGACGGGCGATGCTGCTCGCCACGACGTACAACGACGAC
Organism: Allosaccharopolyspora coralli; assembly: GCF_009664835.1. Classification (NCBI taxonomy): domain Bacteria; kingdom Bacillati; phylum Actinomycetota; class Actinomycetes; order Pseudonocardiales; family Pseudonocardiaceae; genus Allosaccharopolyspora; species Allosaccharopolyspora coralli. The sequence continues at coordinate 4,693,981 of NZ_CP045929.1, read as the reverse complement.
GCGTCGATCGCGCACATCGTCGGCCTCGACCCGACCGCACGCGGCGAGAACGGGACCGTCGGGACAGTACGGATCGACAAGTCCCACGTCGGCGGAATCGCCGTACACGGCGACTGGGTCTTCGTCGCGGGTCCGAAGAAGGACGGCGGCAAGCAGCACACGATCCAGAAGTACCGGCTCTCCGACGTCAAGCAGGGCATCGAGAAAGGTAAACCCGGCACCGACACGAAACCGCGGATTCACCCGGTGGGCGCCGATCGCAACGTCTACGGGTCCTCCTTCCTGACCGTCGACGGTGATCATCTTTACGCCGGCCTGTTCAAGGATCACCGGGAGCAGATGTACAAGTACGCGATCGGCTCGGACGGCTCGCTGGAGACGGTGGACGGGCCGTGGGAGATCCCGGCGAAAACGCAGGGTGTGTCGGTCAACGGCGACGAGTTCGTCTACAGCACCTCGTCGGGGCGGAACAACCGCAGCAACGTCTACTCGGTGAGCAACAAGACCAAGGACCTCGACAAGGCGGCGCCGCGGTGCTTCCGCGCGCCGAGTCTGTCGCAGGCGATCGCCTCGGACACCAGCGGGAACGCTCACCTGCTGTTCGAGTCGGGCTCGCACAAGTACGACGGCACGGACGGGGACCGCGCTCGCAACGTGATCGACGGGTTCCACCGGGCGAAGCTCTCGACGCTGGAATCGTTGAAGGGCGGAAAGCTCGCGCTGGGCACACTGCATTGCGTCGAGACCGAGGACTGGGTGGGCGAGGACGAGATCTCCGTCCGTGTCGAGAAGCAGGCGGTCTGGGACGGGAACATGAGCGAGGGCGAGAAGCAGAAGATCGACGAGAAGCCCATGCAGTTCACCGGCAGGGTCGAGATTGCGCTGTACGAGAAGGACTCGCCGGACGGCGACGACTTCCTCGGCAAGAAGGTCCTCGAACCCGGGGACGACGACGGAATCCTGACGTTCGAGAAGGACGGCGCGAAGTACCGGTTGAGCTACAAGACGTCCTGACCCGACACAGATGCGTGAGCCTTTTTGGTGGCCATGACCACCAGAAAGGCTCACGCCTCGAAGGTCAGCGGCTCGGCTCGTCCTCTTCCGGCAACGGTGCGCCGGTGGCCGTCTGGTCGGTCGGTTCGTCGGCCTTGGCGTCGCTCTCGGCCTCGCCGCCGCGCTCGGTCACCTCTCCGGCAGGCACCAGCGGTTCGGCGGACGCGCCGTCGGTGCCGCGCTTGACCGACGACAGCAGGAGCTGCGCGACGTCGACGATCTCGACGTTCTCGGAGGCCGCACCGTCGCTCTGCCGCGACGTGAGCCCGTCGTTGAGCATCACACGGCAGAACGGGCAGCCGGTGGCGATCTTCGACGGTGCCGTCCCGAGCGCTTCGTCCACCCGATCGTGGTTGATGCGCTTGCCGACGCGCTCCTCCATCCACATACGGGCGCCACCGGCACCGCAGCACATCGAACGCTCGGCGTGGCGCGGCATCTCGCGGAAGTTCGCGCCCGAGGCACCGACGAGCTCACGCGGCGGCTCGTAGACCTTGTTGTGCCTGCCCAGGAAGCACGGGTCGTGGTAGGTGACGTCCTCGGCGACCGGGGCGACCGGGGTGAGGCGCTTTTCCCGGACCAGCTTGTTCAGCAGCTGCGTGTGGTGCACGACCTCGAAGTTGCCGCCGAGGTGCGAGTACTCGTTGGCGAGGCTGTTGAAGCAGTGCGCACAGGTCGCGACGATCTTGCGCTTGCCGGGCTCGCGGTTCTCGAACACCGAGTTGAGCACCTCGACGTTCTGCTGCGCCAGCATCTGGAACACGAACTCGTTGCCCGCGCGGCGCGCCGGGTCGCCGGTGCAGGTCTCTTCCGAGCCGAGCACCGTGTACTTCACGCCCGCGATGTGCAGGAGTTCGGCCACCGCGCGGGTGGTCTTCTTCGCACGGTCCTCGAACGCGCCTGCGCACCCGACCCAGAACACGTACTCGACGTCGTCCTCCAGCTCACCGTCGAAGACCGGCACCTCGAAATCGAGGTCCTCGGTCCAGGCCAGCCGGTCCTTGGAGTTCTGTCCCCAGGGATTGCCCTTGTTCTCCAGGTTCTTGAACATCCCGCCCAGCTCGGTCGGGAAGTTCGACTCGATGAGCACCTGGTAGCGGCGCATGTCGACGATGTGGTCGACGTGCTCGATGTCCACGGGGCACTGCTCGACGCAGGCACCGCAGTTGGTGCAGGCCCACAGCACCTCGGGGTCGATGACGCCCATTTCCTCCGGGCCGCCCACCAGCGGCCGGTCCGCCTCGGCGAGTGCGAGCGCGTTGACACCGGCGAGTTTGTCCTCGGCACCGTCGCCGGTGATACCGACCTCGTCGCCTGCCATGTCCCGCTTGCCGCCGGCCTGCAGGTACGGAGCCTTCGCGTACGCGTGGTCGCGCAGCGAGGTGATGAGCAGCTTCGGCGACAGCGGCTTGCCGGTGTTCCACGCCGGGCACTGCGACTGACAACGACCGCACTCGGTGCAGGTCGTGAAGTCCAGCCAGCCCTTCCACGAGAAGTCCTCGACCTGGCCGGCGCCGAAGACGTCGGTGTCCGGGTCGGCTTCCTCGAAGTCGAGTTCCTTGCCGCCGCTCATCATCGGCTTGACGGCACCGAGGGCGACACCACCGTCGTCCTCGCGTTTGAAGTAGATGTTGAAGAAAGCGCTGAACCGGTGCCAGGCGATGCCCATCGTCATCGTCCTGGAGATCACGATCAGCCAGATCGTCGCGCTCATCAGCTTGACGAACGCGAACACCGACACCAGGGCCGGGCTGGCGGGCAGCAGCTCACCGACCGGGTTCGAGACGAACGAGGCCCACGTCGGGACCTCGTGGGTGCCCAGCGCGTGCTTGGCGGCGCGCACGCCCAGGATGCCGATGCCCTCGATCAGCACCACGGCCTCGATGAAGTAGGCCCACGCGAAGTTGGAGCCCTCGAAGCGGGAGGCACGGTCGGCGCGACGCGGGTGGTTGAGCTGGCGCACGACGATCAGCACGAGGATGCCGACCACGGTGCCGATACCGAGCAGCTCCATGAGCAGGTGGTAGATCGCCAGGTCGTCCAGGATCGGCCAGCCCCACCCGGGTACGAAGACCTCACCGTAGGCCTCGAACAGCGCCAGGGAGCCGAGCATGAAGCCCCACATGACCAGCCAGTGCCAGATCCCGACGTTGCGGAACTTGTTCATCCGCGTGTGGGCGGCGAACTCCTTGACCATCGTGGCCAGGCGCGCCATCGCCGGTCCGTTGCGGGTGCCGTCGGGCTGGCCGAGGCGAAGGATGCGCACGAACCGGACCAGTGTCGCGCCGAACATGCTCCACGCGACGAGGCCCAACAGGACCGAGATGGTCCCGAGTGTGATCTGTACAGCGCCCATGATCGGGTGCCTTTCCTCCGGGTGTGGTGGTGTGAGCAGCGTACGCCCTGTTACTCGTCAGTAACCACGGGGGCGCGAAGTTTCGGGTGATTCTGCGAGACGGGACCGGGAAAAACTAGTTGGGCACCCGTTCGACTTTATGTTGTACGATCGTTCAGGTTGTTGTTCCGGAGTTTCGACCACCTGGGGGTCGTCCATGTCCTCACTGCTCGGCTTCTACGGGTTGTCCCTGCTCGACGCCCTGAACCCGTCCGCGCTGGCGGTGACGCTGCTGCTCGTGCTTCGCGGTGGCCCGTATCGCTCCAGAGTGGTTGCCTACGTCAGTGCGATTTTCGCCACGTACCTCGTTCTGGGGATCGCGATCTACGCCGGATTCGGCGGCGTGCTCGCTCTGTTCGACAACGCGATCGTGCGCGAGGTCGGCTACTGGCTCGCTGCCGTGCTCGGCACGGCGATGCTGCTGTTCGCGCTGTTCCCGCCCGCACGGACACGGCAGGGCATGAAGCTGCCTCGACTACCGGAGCGGCTGCCGCTCTCCCTCGTCATGGGCACCGGCGTCACCATCACCGTCGCCGAGTTCAGCACCGCCTTCCCGTATCTCGGGGCGATCGGACTGCTGCGGGATCTGACCGGGGAGTTCGCCGTCGCGGTGCCGCTTCTGGCGTCCTACAACGCGATCTTCGTACTGCCGCCGGTGCTGTTGATGGTCGCCTTCGCGGCTTTCGGCGATCGAATCCGGCCACGCTTTCAGGCGTGGTTGGCCCGCCGCGAGAACACGAAGGACGGCACCTGGTTGTGGATACTCGGTATCGTCGGATTCCTGCTGGCAAGGCACGGGTTCACGCACATCGCCGTCCAGCTGGGCTGGCTGCGGTGAGCCGGCTGGGCGAGCGCGGTGAGGCCTCGTCGGCCGCGAGTGGAACGGGGGACGCGATGGCCGAGCCGAACGAGCCGTCGATGCGGGCGTCGGACCGTGACCGGGAGACGGTCGCCGAGCGGCTCCGCGTCGCACTCGAAGAAGGACGCCTCGACCTCGCCGAGTACGACGACCGGCTGCGCCGTGCGTACGCGGCGGTCGTCCGGGCCGACCTCGTGCCGTTGACCTCCGACCTGCCGGAACCGGAAGCCCCGGCGCCGCCCGACGCCGAGGTCGCCAAGCGGGAGAAGGCCAAGGCGAAACACGCCAAGGAATGGCGGGACTGGGCGGGAACCTCGTTCGTGTTGGTCGGCATCTGGGCCGTCATTTCGCTCGCCGTCGGTGAGGCGATCTTCTTCTGGCCGATCTTCCCGGTGGGCATCTGGGCGGTCGTCCTGCTCGCTGGAATGCTGTTCGGGGACGAGGACGACGAGGACGACGGTGGCGAGCAAGGCGGAGACAAGGAGAACGGCAAGGGATGGTCGCACTGATCCGCCCCGCCCGAACCGTCCCTGAGCCGAAGGCGGTGGGCGCGTGAGGTCCTCCGGGCACGATGCGTCGACCGATGGGGGTGAACCGGCCGACGGCAGGCTCGCCAAGGGCGAACGACGGCGGCGCCAGATCATCGCGGGCGCCATGCGGCTCGTCGAGCGTGAGGGCTCGGCGGCGGTGAGTCACCGTGCGGTCGCGAAAGAGGCCGGAGTCTCCGCCGCGTCGATCGCCTACTACTTCGACAGCATCGACGAACTGCTCATCGCGAGCCTGTTCGACAGCGTGGACGTGCTGGTCGAGCAGATCGGCGAGATGAAGGACCGGGTGGACGACAGTCGTCGCTGGCCGGCCGAGATCGCCGCGATGCTCGCCTCGATGATCCACGACTACCGCGGCAACACTCTCGCCGAGTACGAGCTGTACCTGCTCGCGGCTCGTCGGCCCGCGCTGCGCCCGGCGGCCCGGAAGTGGCGGGAGGTCGCCGCGGCCTCGGTCAACGACGGTCGCGGCGCGGACGAGGGCGTGCTCACGGCGTTCTTCGCGGCGATCGACGGCTTGCTGCTGCACGGCCTGATCGCGGACGAACCGCCGTCGGCGGCCGAGCTCGAACGGCCGTTGCGGTTCCTGCTGCAGCCGCTCGACTACTTCGGCGTCGACACCGTCCCCTGAGCGTCCGGGCCGTAGCGGCGTCGGGTCGGGGACGGCTCGGGGTGGGCTCAGGGTGCTTCCGGATCCCGTAGTGGCGTCGCGGCCGTACCGTGATGCGTGATCAACCACGAACGCAGGGGGAATCATGGTTCGGACCGGGCTCGCCGTCGGAGGAGCCGCGCTGGTGCTCGTGGGCGGTGCGGTTCTGGCCTGGGGTGACGGACTGGGGGCACAGCAGTGGGCGCACGCTTCGCCGCTGCAACGCGTCGAGTCGGTTCGCGTCGACAGCGGGGATGGCCAGGTACGGATCCAGCACCGGCCGGGAGCTCCTGCCGAGGTCAAACAGGTCGTCCATCAGGGCTGGTTCGGCGGCTGGTTCAACCCGGACGCGACGGCAGGCGAGCCGCAGCACCGGCTTCGCGGGAGCACCTTGGAGCTCACCGATCGGTGTGGATGGAACTGTTCGGTGGACTACGAGGTGATCCTGCCGACGCCCGTCGGAGTGGAGGGCACGCTCGGATCGGGTGACGTGACTGTCGCCGGAATGAGCTCGGTGGACATGGAGGTCGGCTCCGGTGGGGCGGAGATCTCCGGCGTCGACGGCACCGTCCGGGTGCGGTCCGGTTCGGGTGACCTCGCCGTCTCCGACGTCGAGGGCTCGGTGGACGCCGAGACCGGCAGCGGCGGAGTCGACGTCCGGGACGTGCAGGGGCGCTCGGTGCGCGCGCACGCGGGGTCCGGTGACGTCGAGTTGCTCGGAGTCCGGGGGGAAGCTCGACGTGGAGTCGGGAAGCGGCAGCATCTCGGGCCGAGACCTGCGCGCGGAGGGGCTGCGCGCGGTCACGGGCTCCGGCGAGGTCGCGCTCTCGTTGCTCGAGACCGGTGACGTCGACGCGCGCACCAGCAGCGGAGACGTGGAACTGGTGGTGCCCGACGGGGGGTACCGGGTCGATTCCGAGACCGGCAGCGGTGAGGAGAACGTCCGCATCACACAGGACCCGAAGGCGCCTCGCACGCTGACCCTGTCCACCGGCAGCGGCGAAGTCTCCGTCACCCCACGCTGACGGCCCGGGTGGCAAATTCGCGCGAATTTGCCACCCCTCTGTCCACAGGGGGCGGGGTTGTCCCCATCCGGTTGGGGGTACGGGCTCCAGGGGCGGAGTCCGGTGGCGGGCCGGACAGGTGGCTGAGTGGGCAGGTGCCTGCGGGGTGTGAGGGTGCCGTTCACGTTCAGACGCGCGGGTTCGGAGGTTGTGGGCCCGGACACAATGCGTCTCCTGCGGGAACTGTCGATGCAGGGCAGGCGTTGAACAGGCATGAACCTTGAGCGAGCGTCGCTCAACATTGGTTTGACGACTCGACAGGGTCGTCGGTAAAACTTGAGTCGAAACCACTCAAGGGCGATCACGGGCCTTTGAGTACACAGCGTGAAGCAGGAGGAACCACCCATGGCGCGAGCGGTCGGCATCGACCTGGGGACGACCAACTCCGTCGTTTCCGTCCTCGAGGGCGGTGAATCGACGGTCATCGCCAACTCGGAGGGCTCGCGGACGACCCCGTCGGTCGTCGCCTTCGCGAAGAACGGCGAGATCCTCACCGGTCAGCCCGCGAAGAACCAGGCGGTCACCAACGTCGACCGCACCATCCGGTCGGTCAAGCGCCACATGGGCACCGACTGGAAGACCAGCGTCGACGAGAAGGAGTACACGGCGCAGGAGATCAGCGCCCGCGTGCTCATGAAGCTCAAGCGCGACGCGGAGGCCTACCTCGGTGAGGACGTCACCGACGCGGTCATCACCGTCCCCGCGTACTTCGAGGACGCCCAGCGTCAGGCGACGAAGGAAGCCGGCCAGATCGCCGGCCTCGACGTGCTCCGCATCGTCAACGAGCCGACCGCCGCCGCGCTGGCCTACGGCCTGGAGAAGGGCGAGAAGGAACAGACCATCCTCGTCTTCGACCTCGGTGGCGGCACGTTCGACGTGTCCCTGCTGGAGATCGGCGAGGGCGTCGTCGAGGTGCGCGCCACCTCCGGTGACAACCGGCTCGGCGGTGACGACTGGGACGAGCGCATCGTCGAGTGGCTGGTCGACAAGTTCAAGAACTCCAGCGGCATCGACCTGACCAAGGACAAGATGGCGCTGCAGCGGATCAAGGAAGCCGCGGAGAAGGCCAAGATCGAGCTGTCCAGCTCCTCGCAGGCCAACATCAACCTGCCTTACATCACCGTCGACGCCGACAAGAACCCGATGTTCCTGGACGAGACCCTGACCCGGGCCGAGTTCCAGCGCATCACCTCGGACCTGCTCGAGCGCACGCGCAAGCCGTTCGAGTCGGTCATGCGGGACGCGAGCATCGACGTGGACGGCATCGACCACGTCGTCCTCGTCGGCGGCTCCACCCGGATGCCCGCGGTCACCGACCTCGTCAAGGAGCTGACGAAGGGCAAGGAGCCGAACAAGGGCGTCAACCCGGACGAGGTCGTCGCCGTCGGCGCCGCCCTGCAGGCCGGTGTGCTGCGTGGTGAGGTCAAGGACGTCCTGCTGCTCGACGTCACCCCGCTGTCCCTCGGTATCGAAACCAAGGGCGGCATCATGACCAAGCTCATCGAGCGCAACACGACGATTCCCACCAAGCGCTCCGAGACCTTCACGACGGCCGACGACAACCAGCCGTCCGTGCAGATCCAGGTCTTCCAGGGCGAACGTGAGATCGCGGCGCACAACAAGAAGCTCGGCATGTTCGAGCTGACCGGGCTGCCTCCCGCACCGCGCGGGGTGCCGCAGATCGAGGTCTCGTTCGACATCGACGCCAACGGCATCGTGCACGTCAACGCCAAGGACCACGGCACCGGCAAGGAGCAGTCGATGACGATCACCGGCGGCTCCGCGCTGCCGAAGGACGACATCGACCGCATGGTCAAGGACGCCGAGGCCCACGCGGAAGAGGACAAGCAGCGCCGCGAGGAGGCCGAGGCCCGCAACCAGGCCGAGACGATGGTCTACCAGACCGAGAAGGTGCTCAAGGACAACGACGAGCAGCTCCCGGACGAGGCCAAGACCAAGGTCCGGTCGGCGATCGACGAGGTCAACGAATCCCTCAAGGGCGAGGACGTCGCGGCGATCCAGGCCGCGGTCGAGAAGCTCGCCACCGAGTCGCAGGCGCTGGGTCAGGCGCTCTACGCCGACCAGGGTGCCGCGGCACCGGGCGGTGAGGCCGGCGCAGGCGCGGCAGGCGCCGCCGACGGTGAGTCCTCCTCGCAGAGCCAGTCCGACGAGGACGTGGTGGACGCCGAGGTCGTCGACGACGAGGACGAGAAGAAGCAGTGACCGCAGACAGCTCAGCCCACCGAGACAACACGAGTCCGTCGGCCGAGCAGGAGGAGCAGGAACCCGTCGTGGTCCGCGACCGGCGTCGTATCGACCCGGAGACGGGCCGGCGGCGGGCTCCCGCTTCCGACGGAGAGGGCTCGAACGGCCGCATGTCCGAGGAGGTCACGGGAACCATGTCGGGAACCCTCGACGACGAGCTCGCCCAGTCCGCCGAGGCACCGGAGTCGCCGGTCGTCGATGTCGAGGCACCGGCGGCGGACGCGGACGCCCAACAGCGGATCGACGAGTTGACCGCCGATCTCAAGCGGGTCACCGCCGAGTACGCCAACTACCGCAAGCGCGTGGAGCGCGATCGGGACGCGGTCGTGGAGTCCGCGAAGGCGTCGGTGGCCAACGACCTGCTCACCGTGCTCGACGACCTCGAGCGCGCGGACGCCCACGGTGACCTCACCGGTGCGTTCAAGTCGGTCGGCGACAAGCTCGTCAGCTCGCTGAGCAACGCCGGGCTCGCCGCGTTCGGGCAGGAGGGCGACGAGTTCGACCCGTCCGTGCACGAGGCGGTGCAGCACAGCACCTCGCCCGAGGTGTCGGGGCCGACGGTCAGCGCGGTCCTGCGGCGCGGCTACGCCTTCGGCGAGCGCGTGCTCCGCCCGGCGATGGTGGCCGTCACCGACCACGAAGCGGAAGCCGCACCCGCCGACGGGGCCGGGGACCCGACCCCGTCCGGCGAGCCCGGCACCACCGAGTGATCACATGACGCGAAGCGAGAGGAGGGGCGCCCGGTGAGCGCGAGGGAATGGCTCGAGAAGGATTTCTACGCCGAACTGGGCGTCTCCTCCGATGCGTCCGCGGACGAGATCAAAAAGGCGTACCGAAAGTTGGCGCGGGAGAACCATCCCGACGCCAACCCCGGTAACACCAAGGCGGAGAACAAGTTCAAAGCCGTCTCCGAGGCCTACGGTGTGCTCTCCGACCCGGAGAAGCGCAAGCAGTACGACGAGGCCCGCAGGCTGTTCGGTTCCGGAGGCTTCTCCGGCGCCGGTCAGGGCGGCGGCTTCGGTGGCTTCGGCGGTGGCGGAGGCGCACCGGGCGGCTTCGACCTGGGCGATCTGTTCGGAGCGGGCGGTCAGGGCGGCGGGCCCGGCGCCGGCGGGATCGGCGACCTGTTCGGCGGGCTCTTCGGCGGCGCCGGCGGTCGTCGCGGCGGAGGGTCGGCCACGGCGAGCCGTCCGAAACGCGGCGCGGACATCGAGACCGAGGTCCGGATCGACTTTGCCGAGTCGGTACACGGCGCGACCGTTCCGCTGCGGCTGTCGAGCCCGGCGACTTGCACCACCTGCCACGGCAACGGGGCGAAGCCGGGCACCACGCCGCGGACCTGCCCCACCTGCTCCGGTGGCGGCATGGTCACCCGCAACCAGGGTGCGTTCGCGTTCAGCGAGCCCTGCCCCGACTGCCGGGGCCGCGGCACGCTGATCGACGACCCGTGCTCCGAATGCCGCGGCGAGGGCGTCAGTACCAGGACCCGAACGCTCACCGTGCGTATCCCGCCGGGTGTCTCGGACGGCCAGCGGATCCGGCTCGCCGGTCAGGGCGAACCGGGCCGCAACGGCGCCGGTGGCGGCGATCTGTTCGTCGTGGTGCACGTCAACGCGCACCCGGTGTTCAGCCGTTCCGGCAACGACCTGACGCTCACCGTCCCGGTGACCTTCCCCGAGCTGACGCTCGGCACGACGCTGACCGTGCCCACATTGGACTCGAAGGTCTCGCTGAAGGTCCCTGCGGGGACGTCGAGCGGGCGAACCCTCCGGGTGCGTGGCAAGGGCGTCGGGAAGAAGGACGGCAGCAGCGGAGATCTTCTGGTGACCCTGCAGGTCGCGGTACCGTCCAAGCTCGACACCAAGGCGACCGAGGCGTTGCAGGCCTACGCCGAGGCGACCGCCGACCACGATCCCCGCGCTGACCTCGCATCATTGCTCGGGAGGGCGACGTGACCAGCAATCGGCCGTTCGGCACCGGTGCCACGGCGGGATTCCCCGCCGGTGCGAATGAGGACACCCCGGTGTTCGTCATTTCGGTGGCCGCCGAACTCGCCGGTCTGCACGCCCAAACCCTGCGTTCCTACGACCGCATGGGACTGGTGTCCCCCGGCCGCACACGGGCCGGGGGACGCCGGTACTCGGCGCGGGACATCGCCGTGCTCCGGGAGGTCCAGCGACTCTCCCAGGAGGACGGAGTCAACCTCGCCGGGATCAAACGCATCATCGAACTCGAGAACGAGGTCGACGCGCTGCGCGGCCAGGTCCGCGACCTGATGGACGAACTCGCCACCGCACAGACCGCGACGCAGCAGGCGGCCGCCCGGGTTCATGCTTCGTATCGGCGGGACCTGGTTCCGGTCCGCCAGGAGACCGCCCTCGTCGTCTGGAAACCACGTGCGTGAGTCTTTTTGGTGGTCATAGCAACCACAAAGGCTCACGCACGCTTTGCTGGCACCGAGCGGGCCGTGATCGCGATGCGGTTCCAGGCGTTGATCGTCGCGATCGCCGTCACGACAGCGACCAGCTGTTTGTCGTCGTAGTGCTCGGCGGCGGCGTCCCACACCGTGTCGGGGACGCCCTCGGTGTCGAGTCGGGTGGCGGCCTCGGTGAGCTCGAGCGCTGCCCGTTCCGCTTCGGTGAAGAACGGTGCTTCCCGCCAGGTCACCACCGAGAACAGTCGCTGGTCGGTCTCGCCGGCGTCTCGCATGTCGTGGGCGTGCATGTCGACGCAGAACGCGCATCCGTTTATTTGGCTCGCCCGGAGTTTGATCAGCTCCAGCGTGGAACGGGGCAGCGACGTCCCCGCCAGATAGTCCTCCAGCCCCCGCATCGCCCGGTAAGCGGCGGGATCGCTGTTCAAGCTCAGTCGAGCGGTCATGACTCCTCCATCGGTCGAGATACCGCGGACAGCGGCGTGTGAACGCGAACGGGCGGTGCGTGTCAGTTCGGCGCGTCGAGCAGCGCGCGGGTCCGGGCGAGCTTGTCGGGGTGCAGCACGCTGTCCACGGCCGTCACTCGTCCGTCGGCGATCGTGAGCGAGGTCGCCGAGTGCAAGCGGGATCCACGGAAGGTCAGCGCCCCGACTCCGCCGTTGACCCGCACCGGACGCGTCGAGAACCCCGAAATACGGCCTGCGACACCGACCAGGAACCGGGATACCTTGTCTGCTCCGACGATCGGGTTCCGCGCCGCCGAGACGACGCCACCGCCGTCGCTGCGCAGCACGACGTCCGGGTCGAGCAGTTCCAGCAACGCGTCGAGGTCCCGCCCTTGGCACGCGGTCGCGAACGCTTCGGCGACGGCCCGATGGCGTGTCGGGTCCGCGTCGAATCGCGGCGCGTTCTCGCGCAGGTGCCTGCGTGCTCGGGCGGTGAGCTGGCGGACCGCAGCCGGGCTGCGGCCGACCGCGTCGGCGATGTCGTCGTAGTTGTGCCCGAACACTTCACGCAGCACGAACGCGGTGCGTTCGGCCGGTGAGAGTGTTTCCAGCACCACGAGCATCGCCGTGCTCACCGACTCGTCCAGCGTCACCCGGTCCGCCGGGTCGGGGCCCGTGGTGTCGACGAGCGGTTCGGGCAGCCACGGCCCGACGTAGTCCTCCCGCCTGCGACGGGCGGAGCGGACGACGTCGAGCGCCAGCCTCGAGGTGACGACCACGAGCCAGCCCGCGACGTCCTCGATGCCGTGGGTGCGACGCATCCGTAACCAGGCTTCTTGCACCACGTCCTCGGCCTCGCCGAGGTCGCCGATGATGCCGTAGGCGATGGTCACCAGCCGTGCGCGCTCGCGCCCGAAGACAGCGGTATCCGTTCGGTTCACACCTTCAGGACGAGGCGCGCCGCCCCCGTGTGACATCGGGGCCGTGACACCGCGAGGTCGGGTGCCGCTACGGAACCACCCATGCAGATCACCCCTGCCCACCTACAAGTCGTCAGTCCATGGTGAACGGGTCGTACTGGATGTGGTCGAGCGGCGTGCCTGCGACGAGCATCCGGGAGACCGTGGCTCTGATCATGGACGGGGAACCACCCACGAGGACGTGCCGGTCGTCCCACGCGCCGTGACCGCTGACGACGTCGGCGAGCGTGCCGTGCTCGGCACCCGCCGCCTCGGGGTCGTTCTCCAGGACGGGTGTGACGGTCAGCCACGGATTGCTCATGGCCACCATCTGGAGGTTCTCGAGGTCGTAGAGATCGTCGCGCGTGCGCCCGCCGTAGAACAGGTGCACCTGGGGGTTGTCGCCGTACTGCGCGAGGTCCTCGATGATCGAGCGCATCGGTGCGAGGCCGGTTCCGCCCGCGACCATGAGCACGTCGCGGTCGCTGGAGCGGTCGACGGCCAGGCGGCCCATCGGCTGCCCGATCCGCCAGGTGTCGCCGAGGCGAGCGTGTCCGACGAGCGCGCGGCTGACCCAGCCGCCGTCGACGGCACGGACGTGGAACTCGAGGATGCCGTCGTCGCCTGGCGCGTTCGCGGGTGTCAGGTAGCGCCACAGCCGGGGGCGCTGCGGGACTTCGACGCTGACGTACTGGCCGGGCTGGTAGGGCACCGGATGGTCCGGGCGGACCCGGATGACGGCGACGTCCCAGCTGAGTCGCTCGTGCTGGATGACTTCGCCGTCGTACCAGGCGGGGCCTTCGTCGGCGGCGGCCGCTTCGGTCATCGCCGAGGCCATGATCGTGTAGCACTCGGCCCACGCGCGCTCGACCTGCGGTGTCCACGCGTCGCCCGCGTACTTCTTCACCGCCGCGAGCAGCGCGGTCCCGACGGCCTCGTAGTGCGAGTTGACGACGCCGAACTTGCGGTGGTCGCGACCGAGCTGCTGCAGGAACGGCATGAGCTCGTCGGGCCGGTCGACCATCTGGATCACGTGCACCAGGGCCCGGAGCAGCCGGCTGCGCTGCACTTCCATGTTCACGGCGAAGAGCTCGCGGGTGCCGGGGGACAGGCTGAAGAGCATGCCGTAGAAGAACCGGGCGACCTCGTCGGCGTGCGGCTCCGCCACCGCCCAGCTGTCGCGGACGAGGCGGACCATGGTGCTGACGCCCGGTGACGGTTCCCGGTTCGGGGGGTCGCTCGGGCTGAGGACGGCGTTGGCTGTCATGGTGCTGGCGCAGTTCTCCGCTGTTGGCTCCGCGCACCCGCGGGTGGATGCGCGCTGATCGGCCGACCGGTCACGGACCGGCCCGCACGTGTCCCCCGACAGGGTGGACTTTAACCCGAAACTGGCGAAGAACGCTTCTTGATGCCTCCTTCGAGTGTTTCGCGACTACGAGTAGTGTCCGAAAATGCACTGAGCAGAGTGAATATCGGCAATGAGGTCTGGATTCGTGCTCGCGCGCCTGGCACGCTGGCGCGGATGTTCTCCGATCCCTCGGCCCCGACCGGAGCGGCGAGCCCCGAGATGCTGGCGCTGGAGTTCTCCGAGCCGCTCGGCGCCTCCGCCGCTTCTCGGCCGCGCCCTGCCGCATCGCCGAGGAGCGGCCGTGCTTCCGAGGACGACGTGCCCGACCCGTTCGTCGGCGGTCCGGACGCCGCGCGGCTGCCGGGATCCGAGGGCGAGCACCTTCTGCAGTGCGCCTACGGCACGCAGGATCGGGCGAAACGGTTCTACGACGACCAGGTCCTCGACCGCCTCAACGAGCCGATGCGCGAGTTCGTCGGGCGGATGGAGATGGCCTTCGTCGCCACCGCCGATCGCGACGGCGAGTGCGATGCCAGTCTCCGCGCCGGGCCCGCCGGGTTCCTCGCCGTGCTCGACGAGCGCCGTCTCGCCTATCCCGAGTACCGGGGCAACGGCGTGATGGCCAGCCTGGGCAACATCAGTGAGAATCCGCACGTGGGCATCCTCATGGTCGACTTCGTGCGTGACCTGATCGGTCTGCACGTCAACGGCCGTGCGTCGGTGACCGAGGACGCGGACCTGCGCCAGCACTACCCGGAGTTGCCCGCCGAGGTCGAACGCGGCAGGGCTCCGGAGCGCTGGGTCGTGGTCGAGGTCGAGGAGGCCTACGTCCACTGCCGCAAGCACATCCCGCGGATGGAACCGGTGTCCCGGACCCGCAACTGGGGCACCGACGACGTCAAACGCAAGGGCGGCGACTACTTCGAAGCGAGAGGTGCGCCGCGCCCGTGGCGCGTGGCCGAGGTCGGTGCGCGGACACACTGATCGGGTCCGTCACACTGGACGAAACGGTCGACGCCGGTGTGGCTGAACGGAAGGACTCGGGTGTGAGCGGGCAGGACGGCCGACGTGCCGACGGCACGCGGCGGACGGCTGCGGCGGCCGTCGAACGTGAGCTGGTGTTGATGTTCCGCCGGGCACGGAACCTGTCGACCTCGGTGGCCACGCAGGTGCATCCGGATCTGGATCCCACGTCGTACAGCCTGCTGCTCATGGTCGACGACGCGGGTTGGCTGCGCGGGATGGACGTGGCCGACCGGATCGGACTCGACAAGTCGACGGTGAGCAGGCAGATCGCGACGCTGGTGGAGCTGGACCTGCTGGAGCGGGTCCCGGACCCCGACGACGGTCGCGCTCGCCGGATCCAGCTCTCGGCCTCGGGGCGGGATCGGCTGGCCGCCGCGCGGGCGAAACGTCGCGAGTACATGCGGGGCCAGTTCGCGAGCTGGTCGACCGAGGACATGCACGAGTTCGGGCGCCTGCTCGCGCGGTTCAACGAGATGTTCTGAGCCTCGACCGTGGAAGGTCACGGGGTTGGTCTGCGTGGGTTCTTGCGTGGCGGAACCTCACCTCGCGGCCGGCTGCGGGATCGTCGACATCGAGTAGCGCCTCTCCGCCACGTCGACGCTGTCCTCGCCGACCGCGAGGTGAGAACCCGCTGGTGGCCGGTCTGCGTGGCCAGCGGAAACCGTCGGCGCACGGTGCCTGACCACAGCCTCGATCGGCGCGGTTTCTGAGGTGTGGGAGGCGGCACAGTCCCTATACGTTGCAGTCTACAACTAACGACTCGTAGGATTGGTTGCAGAAGGCAAGGAACCGAACATGACGGCACCCACACCCGAAGAATGCGCCGGACTGCTCCGGCCGCTGCGTTCCCTCGTCGGCCTCCGCACGGCCGTCGCGCACTGGCCCGACCAGGGACCGCTGCCCGTGGCCGCGGGCGGCCTGCTCGCCGAGCTGGTGCACCGGGGCGAATGTCGTGTCTCCGAGTTGGCGCACCGGCGGCTCACCGACGTCTCGGTCGTGAGCAGACAGCTCTCCCAGCTCGAGGCCGCAGGCCTGGTCACTCGCAGGCCCGACCCGTACGACCGGCGGGTGTGCCTGGTGGCCGCCAATGCCGACGGTGCCGCCGAGCTCCGACGCCTCGACCGAAGTAAGGCCGAGTGGCTCAGCCACGCTCTGCGCGACTGGGACGCCGAGACCCTGCGCACGGTCGTCGCCGTGCTCTCCGACATGAGCGACGACCTGCACCGAGCCGCGTACGACCGAGCACAGGAAGGAACTCGATGACGACGTCGACGGAGGCGGAGCAGGGCGCACCGATGACCCACCGCCAGGTCGTGCAAGCCATGTACGGCCTGATGCTGGCGTTGTTCGTGACGATCCTCAGCACGACGATCGTCACCAACGCGCTGCCGCGCATCCTCGCCGACCTCGACGGCAGCCAGAGCCAGTACGCCTGGGTGGTCACCGCGATGCTGCTGACCTCCACGGCGACCACCCCGATCTGGGGCAAGCTCTCCGACCTGTTCAGCAAGAAGCTGCTCTACCAGCTGGCGCTGACGATCTTCATGACCGGCTCCGTGCTCGGTGGATTCGCCCAGTCGATGCCGGAGCTGATCGGCTACCGCGCCGTGCAGGGCATCGGCATGGGTGGTTTGCAAGCCCTCATCCAGGTCGTCATCGCCGCGATGGTCGCCCCGCGCGAGCGTGGCCGCTACAGCGGATTCATCGGGGCGGCGTTCGCCACCGCCACCGTGAGCGGGCCGCTGATCGGCGGGTTCATCGTGGACGCGCCGGGACTCGGCTGGCGCTGGTGCTTCTGGATCACCGTGCCCGTCGCGGTCATCGCCTTGATCGTGCTCGGCCGGACGTTGAAGCTGCCGGTGGTACGCCGCCCGGTGAAGATCGACTGGCTGGGCGCGACGTTCCTCGTCGGCGGCGTGAGCCTGATCCTGGTGTGGGTGTCCATGGCGGGCAGCCAGTTCGCCTGGCTCTCGGCACAGAGCGCCGCCTACCTCGGCGGCGGAGTGCTGATCCTCGCGCTGGCGCTGTTCGTCGAGACTCGCGTGAGCGACCCGATCGTGCCGCTGCGGATGTTCCGCAACCGGACGATCAGCCTTGTCACCGTCGCGATCGTCGCGGTCGGTACCGCGATGTTCGGCGGTTCGGTGTTCTTGGCGCAGTACTTCCAGGTCGCGCGCGGTTTCAGCCCCACCCACGCCGGCTTGCTGACGCTGCCGCTGGTCCTCGGCATGTTCGTTTCCTCGACGCTGTCGGGCCAGATCATCTCGCGCACCACGGGGCGGGTGAAGCCGTTCCTGGTGTTCGGTGCCTCCTCGCTCGTGGTCGCCCTCATGTTGCTGAGCACCATCGACTCGCGCACGAACCTCGTGCTCGTGGGGTGCTACCTCGCCCTGATGGGGACCGGCCTCGGCTGCATGATGCAGAACCTCGTGCTCGCGGTGCAGAACACCACGGCGAACAGCGAGGTGGGCTCGGTGACGTCGGTGGTGACGTTCTTCCGCACCCTGGGCGGTTCGGCCGGTGTGTCGGTGCTGGGCGCGGTGCTCGCCGCGCACGTGGCGAGCTACGTCGCCGCCGGGCTCGCGGGTGTCCCTGGCGCTCCGTCGGCAGGGGGCTCGATGGAGGTCGAATCCCTGCCCGGGCCGGTGCAGCAGGTCGTACGCGACGCCTACGGGCAGGCGTTCGGGGACATCTTCTTCATCGCCGGGTGTGTCGCGCTGGTGACGCTGGCGTGCGTGGTGTTGATCAAGGAGCAGCCGTTGCGTACGACGGTGGAGTGGACCTCGGAGAACGCCCGGACCGAGACGGAGTCCCTGTCCTCCGCTTCCCGAGCGTGATCGTCTCTGCCCCGACCGGGTGATCGACTGCGTCGCGAGCCGGCGCGGTCCCCGGTTGGGGACAACTGTGGACAACTGCCCTCATCCTGTGGACAACTCGGCGAGTAGCTGGTGAGCGCTCCCTCGGTCCGGTGATCCACTCTGTGCAGGCCGCGTGCCTGGGCGGCCGGTCCCGAGCGGCGTCGGAGTCCTGTGGGCAACCCTGTGGACAACTCTGTGGGCAGGTGCTCGCGTGCTGGTCAGCGCCGGTGCCTTTCGATCATGACCGGGCTCTCGGAACCGCCGTCGGAGTGATCTTGGTTCGGTGCCGCCGAGCGTTCGGATCGAGTGGTCGATTCCGCCGGAGACTGGTAGCCGCTCACACCCGTAGCTCGTCCGGGTAGTCCGTCCCCCGAAGGGCTTCGCGGCGGGTGCCCCGCGTCGTTGTACGCGAGCTGAGAGGGCGTTGTGGATCTTGGGTGGGTGGTCCGGTACCGCCGCCCCAGTTCGTGCCTCGCTGCGTTGGGGTCCTCTTGAGTACCACGCCGTACGCGGCGAGAACCCCTGCCTTGCGAGGCACGAACTCCAAACGCCGGAGCCCTCACCGTGCCCCGGCTGGGCACGTATGACCGTGCCCTACGGGCACACAAGCCAGTTCCAAAATGCACTCCGAGGGCACGCCGGTTGATCTGCGTAGGCGGCAGGAAAACCTCTCGGCACGCTGTGCACGATCAGCCTCCAAGCCGCGCGGGCGAGTTGGCCCGGCAGGTGATCCACGGGGTGTGTGTCGGCATCGGCGTGCGGACGAGGTACAGCAGTCGGTGACCTATGATCGTGGAGACGCGCCTGCTCGCGTGGTTGCCTCCGATACGACGAGAGCCGGAGAGGCTCGCGGCCCCTCCGGCTCCCGTCGAACAGTGCGGTCGGAGTTACTCGGTGACCTTGTCGGCCTCCGTGTCCTCGCGCGGGAGGTCCGTCCGGTACAGGTCGCCGGACTTGATCGCGTCGCGGAGGCGCTTGACCTCGCTGCGGACCACCGGGAACAGCAGGTACAGACCCACGATGTTGACGAAGGCCAGTGCGAACAGCACCGCGTCGGCGAAGTCGAGCACGCTGCCCAGGGTCAACACCGAGCCGGTGATCACGAACAGGCTGAAGAACGCGTTGTAGCAGCCGATGCTCAGCCGGTTCTTGCCGAACATGTAGACCCAGGCGCGCTGGCCGTAGTAACCCCAGGTCAGGATCGTGGAGATCGCGAACAGCGAGGCGGCCACCGCGAGCACGATCGGGAACCAGGGCAGGAACGTCTCGAACGACGCCGAGACGACCGTGATGCCCTCGGGCTCGTCCCCGCCCGCGATGATCGAGGCCTTCGCGTCCTGCCAGAACTGCGACTGGGCGATGACGACCGTCAGCGCGGTCATGGTGCAGACGATGACGGTGTCGATGAACGGCTCGAGCAGCGCGACGAGGCCCTCGGTGGCCGGGTAGCGGGTCTTGACCGCCGAGTGCGCGATGGGGGCCGAACCGATACCGGCCTCGTTGGAGAACGCCGATCGCTGGAACCCGACCACGAGAACACCCAGCACGCCGCCGAGCCCGGCCTCGGGGCTGAACGCGCCCGAGACGATCTGACCGAAGGCCGCGGGGACCAGGTCGTAGTTGGTGCCGATCACGAACAGGCAGGCGGCCACGTAAATGATCGCCATGAACGGCACGAGGATCCGGGTGACCTGGGCGATCGACTTAATGCCGCCGACGATGACCAGGCCGATGATGAAGGCCAGCGTGATACCGAACAGCAGGGCCGCGCCGTCTCCGCCGAGGAAGCCTTCCTCGCCGCCGGTCACGGTTTGAAGCTGGGCGAAGGTCTGGTTGGCCTGCAGCATGTTGCCGCCTGCCACACCGAAGAACAGGATCATGATCGCGGCGAGCACGGCGAGGACCTTGCCGAAGGTCCGGCCGCCCTTGCCCGGGAAGCGCTCCGCGACACCCTTGCTCAGGTACTGCATCGGACCACCGGAGACGGTGCCGTCCTCGTGGATGGTCCGGTACCGCACACCGAGCGTGCACTCGACGAACTTCGTGCACATGCCGAGCAGACCGGCGACGATCATCCAGAAGGTCGCGCCCGCCCCGCCGACGGTCACGGCGACACCCACGCCGGCGATGTTGCCCATGCCGACCGTTCCCGACAGTGCCGAAGCCAGTGCCTGGAAGTGGGTGATCTCGCCCGGGTCGTCCGGTTTGGAGTACTTACCGCGAACCAGCTTCAGGCTCAGTCCGACGGCGCGGAACTGGATGAACCCGAAGGCCATGGTGAAGATCGCGGCCGCGGCGATCAGCCACACCACGATCCACGGCACACCGACCCCGAAGACCGGGATCTCGGCGAAGATGACGGTCGACAACCCCTCGGTGAGCGGGTCGAAGATGGCGTTGATGGCGTCCTCGATGGCGGACAGGAAGCCGGCATCGGCTCCTTCCGACGTCTGGGCGAGGACGTGTCCTGGTGCACCCGTGATCGACGGTGCTAGCTGTGGCCACATGGCTGGGTAGTGGAGCAACCTGCGCGTCAGATCACAAGTCCAGCGCGTGGGTTCACCCGCAAATCGCGTTCATATCGTGTCCTCACCTCGTCCCCGTCGACCACGGAGTAACCAGAGCGGGACACTGAGTGACGAACGGACGGGCGTTGCCTTCGTCGATCTCGAAGAGTGGACGGAGCGGGTAATCGGACGTTCCGGGCGTGACGTCGGACACAACTAAACTTGAGCGGAACTCACTCAACTTTCCTTACGTTGAGAGTGTTGGGCGACGGAACCGCCGTCGCTCCGGCACGCACGCGACAGAGGTGGGGAATGGACGCTTTCAACCCGACGACGAAGACCCAGCAGGCGGTGACTTCGGGGGTGCAGGCCGCCACAGTGGCGGGCAACCCCGACGTCGCGCCCGCGCACCTGCTCGGCGCTCTGCTGGCGCAGGGCGAGGGGCTCACCGCGCCCCTGTTGTCGGCGGTCGGCGCCGACGTCGCCCAGCTCCGCACGGAGGTCGAGAAGATCGCGGGCACTCTTCCGGCGGCCAGCGGCTCGACGGTCTCCGCGCCGCAGCTGTCGCGGGACTCGGTCAAGGTGCTCACCCACAGCCAGCAGCTCGCCACCGAGCTCGGCGACGAGTACGTCTCCACGGAGCACCTGCTGGTCGGGCTCGCCGCCGAGGGCGGTCAGGTCGCCGACGCGCTCCGCAGGCACGGCGCCACGCCCGAGGCGCTTCAGGACGCGTTCACCCAGGTGCGCGGCTCGGCGCGAGTGACCAGCCCCGACCCGGAGGGCACGTACCAGGCACTGGAGAAGTACGGCCAAGACCTCACCGATCGAGCGCGCAAGGGGGCGCTGGACCCGGTGATCGGCCGGGACACCGAGATCCGTCGCGTGGTGCAGGTGCTCTCTCGGCGCACCAAGAACAACCCGGTGCTCATCGGCGAGCCCGGCGTCGGCAAGACTGCGATCGTCGAAGGGCTCGCCCAGCGCATCGTGGCCGGTGACGTGCCGGAGTCCCTGCGCGGCAAGCGGGTGGTGGCGCTCGACCTCAGCGCGATGGTCGCCGGAGCGAAGTACCGCGGCGAGTTCGAGGAACGGCTCAAGGCGGTGCTCAAGGAGATCGCGGACTCCGAGGGCCAGGTCATCACCTTCATCGACGAGCTGCACACCCTCGTCGGCGCGGGCGCCTCCGGGGACGGCGCGATGGACGCGGGCAACATGATCAAGCCGATGCTCGCCCGCGGCGAACTCCGTATGGTCGGGGCGACCACGCTGGACGAGTACCGCGAGCACATCGAGACCGATGCCGCGCTGGAGCGCCGGTTCCAGCAGGTCATGGTCGGTGAGCCGTCACCGGAGGACACGGTGGCGATCCTGCGTGGGCTCAAGGAGCGCTACGAGGTGCATCACGGCGTGCGCATCACCGACGGTGCCCTGGTGTCGGCGGCGACCCTCTCCGACCGCTACATCACCGCGCGGTTCCTGCCGGACAAGGCGATCGACCTCGTCGACGAGGCCGCCTCCCGGCTGCGCATGGAGATCGACTCACGCCCGGTCGAGGTCGACGAGGTCGAGCGCGACGTGCGGCGCATGGAGATCGAGGAGATGGCGCTGTCCAAGGAGGACGACCCGGCGTCGCTGGAACGGCTCGCGTCGCTGCGGGCCGAGCTCGCCGACCATCGCGAGCGGCTCTCGGAGCTGACCGTGCGCTGGCAGGGCGAGAAGGAGTCCATCGACCGGATCCGCGACCTCAAGACGCAGCTCGAAGCGCTGCGCGGTGAGTCCGAGCGGGCCGAGCGCGACGGTGACCTCGGGACCGCCGCCGAACTGCGCTACGGGCGGATTCCCGCGCTGGAGAAGGAACTCGCGGCCGCCACCGGCGAACAGGGCGACCGGCCCGCGATGCTGCAGGAGGAGGTGACCCCGGACGACGTGGCCGACGTCGTCAGCTCCTGGACGGGCATTCCTGCGGGACGCCTGCTGGAGGGCGAGACGACGAAGCTCCTGCGCATGGAGGACGAGCTCGGCAACCGCGTGGTCGGTCAGGCCGAGGCGGTCCGCGCCGTGTCCGACGCGGTGCGCCGGACCCGCGCCGGGGTGGCGGACCCGGACCGGCCCACCGGGTCGTTTCTGTTCCTCGGCCCGACCGGGGTCGGCAAGACCGAACTGGCGAAGGCGTTGGCCGGGTTCCTCTTCGACGACGAGCGGGCGATGGTCCGCGTCGACATGAGCGAGTACTCCGAGAAGCACTCGGTGGCGCGCCTGGTCGGGGCGCCGCCGGGTTACGTCGGGTACGACCAGGGCGGTCAGCTCACCGAGTCGGTGCGCCGCAGGCCGTACTCGGTGGTGCTGCTCGACGAGGTCGAGAAGGCCCACCCGGACGTGTTCGACGTGCTGTTGCAGGCCCTCGACGACGGCCGGCTCACCGACGGTCAGGGCCGCACGGTGGACTTCCGGAACACGATCCTGATCCTCACCTCGAACCTCGGTTCGCACGCGATCGCCGACCCGTCCCTGACCGAACAGCAGCGTGACGAGGCGGTGCTCTCGGTCGTCAAGCAGCAGTTCAAACCGGAGTTCCTGAACCGGCTGGACGACGTCGTGGTCTTCCACGCGCTCAGCACCGAGGAGCTGACGTCCATCGTGGACATCCAGGTGGACGAGCTCGCGCGCAGGCTCGCCCAGCGCAGGCTCACGCTCGAGGTGCTGCCCGCCGCACGAGACTGGCTCGCGATCAACGGGTTCGACCCGGTGTTCGGCGCCCGGCCGTTGCGCAGGCTCGTGCAGTCGGCGATCGGGGACCAGCTCGCGAAGAAGCTGCTCTCGGGCGCGGTCCGGGACGGCGACACCGTCACGGTCGACGTGGCCGACGACAACTCGGCCCTGACGTTGAGCTGAACGGTGGTGCGTGGGTAGCGCTGCGTCGACGGTCGTGTGGCGGAACCCCGCCTCGCGGCCGGCTGGTCCGCGTAGGCGGCGAAGATCACCTGAACAGCCGATTCACCGAATCAGCCGGACTGCCGATGAGTCACGTGTACGAAGCGGGGCCGTCCCTGCCGTCACCTCTCCAGGCTCCCGCACTGAGACGGACACCACGTCAGCCGTTGGCGAAAACGGCAGGTCGCGTCGGGAATATTCGGCGGACCGCGTCGGCTGACGCTGTTAGCGTGCACGGTGACGGCAGCACGATTCTCGCCGTCGCCACTGGGGGCACCGCCCGGATCCTCGTGTCGTTTTCCGCGCTGCCGTTCGGCCGCGCCGAGGCTCCGTGCCGTCACCGTGTGCCCACATGGTCCACCGTTGCGACAGGAGCCTCATGTCCCAGACGTCCACCGCCGACCGACCACCCGTGTCGGACGCCGGGGCCGCGACCCTGACCCGACGCGACCGCAACGTCATCTACCTGCTGCTCGCCGCGACGTTCGTGGTGATCCTCAACGAGACGATCATGAGCGTGGCGTTGCCCGCCCTCAAGGACGACCTCGGCGTCGGCGACGTCACCGTTCAGTGGGTCGCAACCGGGTTCATGCTCACCATGGCCGTCGTCATCCCGATCACCGGCATCCTGCTGCAGCGGGTGCGGACCCGGCCGATGTTCGTGGCGGCTATGACGATGTTCACCACCGGCACCCTGCTGTGCGCCGTAGCGCCCGGGTTCTCGGCGCTGCTGGCCGGGCGGATCGTGCAGGCCGTCGGCACCGCGATCATGGTGCCGCTGCTCATGACCACCGTCATGACACTGGTGCCCGCCGCGATCCGGGGGCGCATGATGAGCAACATCAGCCTCGTCATCGCGGTGGCACCCGCGCTCGGCCCGACGATCTCCGGGGTCATCCTGCAGACGTTCGGGTGGCGCGCCATGTTCTGGGTGGTGTTGCCGATCGCCGCGGGGATGCTCGCCGTCGGGGCGCGCCGCGTGCAGAACGTCACCGAGATCCGCCACGCCCGGATCGACGTGCTGTCCGTGGTGCTCTCCGCGATCGGCTTCGGCGGCCTGGTCTACGGCCTCAGCCTCGCCGGCGAGGGAGCCACCGTGGACGTCGCGTTCGTGCTCACGGTCACCGCGGTCGGTGTGGCCGGTCTGGCGGCGTTCGTCGTCCGGCAGCTGGTCCTCCAAAGCAGCGACTCGCCGTTGCTGGACCTGCGCACCTTCAGGTCGGTCCAGTTCACGCTGTCCCTGATCGTGGTCATGATCTCGTTCTCGGCATTGCTCGGCACGATGATCGTGCTGCCGATCTACATGCAAGAGGTGCTCGGCTTCCCGCCGCTGTACGTCGGGCTGGCCGTCCTGCCCGGCGGGCTGCTCATGGGGCTGGCCGCGCCGTTGGTGGGTCGTGTCTACGACCGGCGCGGGACCCGCGTGCTCGTCGTGCCCGGTGTCGTCCTGCTCGCGGGTTCGTTGTGGGGCCTGGCGGCGGTCACCAGTGCGTCCACACCGTTCGCGCTGCTCGTCGGGCTGCACGTCGTACTGAGCATCGGACTGGCGATGATCATGACGCCGGTGATGTCCACCGGTCTCGGCGCGGTGCCCGCGCACCTCTACTCGCACGGCAGCGCCCTCGTCGCCACCTTGCAGCAGGTGGCGGCCGCGGCCGGTTCGGCTCTGTTCATCAGCACCCTCGCCGCGGTGACCGGCTCGCGGATCGCCGCCGGGCAGGCCCCCCAGGTCGCCTCCGCCGGTGGCACCCAGGCGGCGTTCGTCACCGGAGCGATCCTGTGCTCGATCGCCGCGGTGGTCGCATGGTTCGTCCGTGGGGGCGGCGAACAAGCCGTTGCGGACGACTCCGAGGAGCGTGCGTGAGTCTTTGTGGTGGTCCTGGTAACCGAAAAGACTCACGCCCTCTTTGCGGCTGAGTGGAAAGTTGAGGAATCAATCGGCGAAACGGCCCCCCGGCGATCTCGACAACCACGCACACCGGACTACCCTGCGCGTGTGGGTATTCCTGCGTGGTTGTGGTTCGCGATCGCCGTTGTCGCCCTCGGGGCGGGCGGCTGGCTCCTGCTGGCTCCAAGGCAGCGCAGTGACGAGGAGGACACGTCTCGTCGGCGGCGGTCGCGCCGGAGCGCCAAGAGCCGCGAGCGTTCCCGGTGGGCGGCGCTGCGCGGCTGGCAGTTCGTCGACACCGACCAAGTGCTGCCGAGCCGCTGGGAGCGCGGCGTGCTCGCCCGCTACAGCGGCATCGTCGGTACCGACGTCGTCGCGGGGACGACGTTCACCGCCGACGGTCGCCGGCCGGTGTACGTGCTCGACCTCGACGTGAACGGGCGCACTGTCGCGGTGGTCGCCGCGGTTCGCTGTCACCGTCCGGTGCCGACCACTGTGGAACTGTGGTTGCCGGACGTTCCCGCGCCGAAGGACGAAGGACTCGACCTTCTGGGGCCGGTCGGCACGCGCTACGCCTTCGTCGCCGACTCCGCCGTCGCTCGCCCCCTGATCACCTCGGAACTGGTGGCTGCCACCGATCAGTTCGGCGAGGACGTCACGGTGACCTGGCTCGAGAACGACTGGGCCCTCGCCGCCGCCGAGCCGGGCGCCGACCCGGAGCAGGTCGAGCAGGTGTTGCGCGCGCTCGGCGACCTCGCCGACGTCGTCGACCCGTTCGAGGTCGACCCGAACGCACCCGACGCGTTCGACGAAGCCGACGCACTCGAGGCCCCGGACGGTTCCGAGGAGGCAGGCGAGCGGGACGAAGTGTTCGACTTCGAGAGCCCCGACGAGGACGAGACGCTCGATCGGGACCCGGCCGGTGCGACCGTGGTGTCGTTGAGCGAGGTTCGGCAGAACGCGGGCAGGAGCACCGAATCGACTCCGGAGTCCGAACAGGAATCCGTCGACGAGACCGGCGCTACCGATGCCGCGCCCGATGCGGACCCCGCCGACGAGGACACCCAATCCCCTGACGACACCGACTCCAGTACCGGCGGGAAGGGGAGTTCGCCGAAGGGCCAGGTCCGCGCGCGCAAGGGCCGTGGCACCGCCACGGTCGACCTCGGCACCCCCGACGAGGTGGACACCGACCAGCGTGCGTAACCGGCCGTCCCGGCCGGTTACGGTGCTGGGATGCCTACCGCACTAGTCACCGGGGCCTCCGCCGGGCTGGGCCAGGCGTTCGCCCGCAGGCTCGCCGCCGAGGGCCACGACCTCGTCCTCGTCGCCCGCGACGAACCCCGGCTCGGCACGCTGGCCGACCGCTTGCGCAGCAGACACGGCATCGGCGTCGAGGTACTCGTCGCCGACATCACCGACGACGTGCAGCTGGCCACCGTCGAAAAGCGTGTGGCCAGTGAGGACCACCCCGTCGACCTGCTCGTGAACAACGCCGGGATCGGAACCTCGGAGGCGTTCTGGGACGTCGAGACCGACACGCTGCAGCGGCAGCTCGACCTCAACGTGACCGCCGTCCTGCGGCTCACGCACGCGGCGGTTCCGCGGATGCGGGCGCGCGGGCGCGGCGACGTCCTCAACGTTTCCAGCGTCTCCGGATTCTTCACCGTGTCCGGGTCGACCTACTCGGCGAGCAAGGCGTACGTGACGGCGTTCTCGGAAGGTCTCTCGTCCTCACTGGCAGGCTCCGGTGTCCGCGTCATGGCACTGTGCCCCGGATTGACCCGCACGGAGTTCCAGGAGCGCGCCGGACTCACGATCCGTTCGGTACCGAAGGCGCTCTGGCTCGACGCGGACACCGTGGTGCACGAGTCGCTCGCCGACCTGCGTGCCGGCAAGGCGATGTCGATCCCGAGCCTGCCGTACAAGGCACTCGTGGCTCTGGGCCGCCTCGTCCCCCGCGCGCTCCAACGCCTGATCGTCACCCGCACCGCCCCCGGCCGTACGTGACCGGGGTAGGCTCGCGGCTCGTGTACGACATCGATGAGCAGCAGCGCAGCACGCTCGCGCACCTCGTGAAGAACGTCGCCGTGGTGCACGGCAGGGTGACTCTGTCGTCCGGCAAACAAGCCGACTACTACGTCGACATGCGCCGAGCGACCATGCACCACGAGTGCTCTCCGCTCATCGGGTCGCTGCTGCGCCGGCTCACCGAGGACTGGGAGTTCACCGCCGTCGGCGGGCTCACTCTCGGTGCCGACCCGCTGGCGTTCGCGATGCTGCACGCCGAGGGGCCCGCGCTCGACGCCTTCGTCGTCCGCAAGGCCACCAAGGAGCACGGGATGCAGCGCCGGATCGAAGGGCCGGACGTGGCCGGGCGCCGGGTGCTCGCCGTCGAGGACACTTCCACGACCGGCGGCAGCGTGCTCACCGCCGTCGAAGCGCTCCGCGAGGAAGGCGCCGACGTCGTCGGCGTGGCGACCGTCGTCGACCGGGACACCGGGGCGCGCGAAGCCGTCGAGGAGGCCGGACTCGCCTATCGCTCGTTGCTGGGCCTCGCCGACCTCGGTCTCGCCTGAGCGTCGGCGGCGTCAGGAGCGAGCACGGTGAGCGACCAGCCGGGCGGAGTGGAGCCGGACCCCGCCGAGCGGGGCACGGGAGAGCCCGGGCCCACCGAATGGGGCACGACGGTGGGCGTGGGTCCGTGGGAAGGTCCCTGGCCGACCCACGACCGTTTCGATCCGGAGCTGCTCGAACACGGCGACCAGCGCAACGTGGTGGACCACTATCGGTACTGGCGGCGGGAGGCGATCGTCGCCGACCTCGACGAGCGCAGGCACGACTTCGAGATCGCGATCGAGAACTTCCAGCACGACCACAACATCGGCACCGTGGTGCGCACGGCCAACGCCTTCGCCGCGCGAGCGGTGCACATCGTCGGCCGCAGGCGCTGGAACCGGCGTGGGGCGATGGTCACCGACCGGTACCAGCACGTGCACCACCAGCCGGACCTGGCGTCGCTGCGCAGGCACGCCGACGAGCACGGCCTCGCGGTCGTCGGCGTCGACAACGCTCCCGGAGCCCGCCCGATCGAGCGCGCGGCGCTGCCGCGACGGTGCGTGTTGCTCTTCGGGCAGGAGGGGCCCGGCCTGGCAGGCCACTCACGCGAGCACTCCGACCTGGTGGTCTCCATCGCCCAGTTCGGCTCGACGCGGTCCATCAACGCGGGCGTGGCCGCCGGGATCGTCATGCACACTTGGATCGAGCAGCACGCGGACCCCGACCGGGCCTGGTGAGCAGCCCCGGACGACGACAGGCCGGCCCCACGGGAGGGAACCGGCCTGCTGTCGGAAGGTGCGGGAGTCAGTCGGCGGCGGGCGCCTGCTGCTTGTTGTTGCTGCGGCGCGACCGGACGTACTCGATGATGATCGGGACGATGGACAGGAACACGATCGCGATCGTGGCCAGCTCCAGGTTCTCCTTGATCACCGGGATGTTGCCGAGGAAGTAGCCGAGCAGCGTCATGCTCACGATCCAGGCCACAGCGCCGATCGCGGAGTAGAGGAAGAACTTGCGCTGGTCCATCTTCGCGACCCCGGCGATGGCGGTGATGAACGTCCGCACGATCGGCACGAAGCGGGCGAGGATGATCGCCACCGGGCCGTACTTCTCGAAGAACTCGTGCGTCTTGTCCACGTACTCCTGCTTGAACAGCTTGGAGTCGGGTTTGTTGAACATCGGAGGCCCGAGCGTGCGGCCGATCCAATAGCCGGTGATGTTGCCGACGAACGCACAGATCGTCAGCAGCGCCAGGACCAGCCAGAGCGGGCTGTCGATCGCGCCCGCTGCGGTGAACAGCCCGGTCACGAACAACAGGGAGTCGCCGGGGAGGAAGAAGCCGACGAGCAGGCCGCACTCCGAGAAAATGATCAGGCAGACGCCGACCAGTGCGAAGGGGCCGAGAGCCGTGATGATGTTCTCAGGGTCGAGCCAGGCGGGAAGCAGTGCGAGAGTCGATGTGGTCGCTGCGTCGCCGAGGGCGGCCAGTTCGGTCGTCACCCGGAGAACGGTACCTTGCGGCGCCGAGTGATCGCCCGCCCCTCCCGGCGTCCAGAGTGTCTGGTAGGTCCGGTTCCGCGACGCTGCAGGTCATCCCGTCAGAGCAGGGAGAGCACGCCCACGACCACGCCCGCCACGAGCCCGAGCGCCGCGGCGAACACGATGATGGGCAGCACCGGCAGCCGGCGGTGTGCGGTCACCTGCGTCGCTCCGGGCCGCGCAGTGGGTGTGCCGCCGGACGCCTGGGCTCGTAGCGCCGCCGACAGCAGCCGTTCTGGTGACTCTCCGGAACCCATGACCCGACACTAGCGGGTCGTCGGTGTCCCATTCCTTTCCGGACGTTCTGCTGCGTCACTTCGCGGTCCAGCCGCGTGCGCGTTACCGAGCCCAGGCGCCCTGGTGGAGGACGTGCTGGACGTGAAGGTTCTCGTCGAGGACGACGAGATCGGCGTCCATGCCCGGCCGCAGCGAGCCGACCCTGTCCGACACGCCGAGCAGCTCGGCAGGGCGTGTCGCGGTCGCGTGCACGGCGCTGGTCACGGGAAGCCCGCAACCGGTGACGAGGTTGCGCAGCGCGGCGTCCATGGTCAACGTGCTGCCCGCCAACGATCCGTCGTCCAGCCGAGGCTCGCCGTCGCGCACCGTCACGGTCAGCGGCCCCAGCTCGTACTCGCCGTCCCCCGCCGCCGTGGCACTGATCGCGTCCGTGATGAGCACGGTTCGTCCCGGCGCGTGTTCGGCCACCAGACGCACGGCGGTCGGGTGCACGTGGACGAGGTCGCAGATCAGCTCGATGGTGACGCGTTCGTCGTCCAGCAGTGCGCCGATGGGGCCGGGTTCGCGGTGGTGCAGCGGGCGCATCCCGTTGAACAGGTGCGTCGCGACCCTCGCGCCTGCGTCGACGGCGGGGACAACGTCGTCGAGGGTCGCGTCGGTGTGCCCCACGGCGGCGAGGACGCCGTGGTCGACGAACTGCCGGACCGCGTCGATCGAGCCTTCGAGCTCCGGCGCCAGCGTGACCATCGAGACGGTGCCGCGTCCGGCGCTGATCAGCGACGCGACCGACTCCCGGTCGGGTGGGCGGAGCAGCCGAGGCTCGTGGGCGCCGCAGCGTGCTGCGGAGAGGAAAGGCCCTTCCAGGTGTACCCCGGCGAGTCGCCCGTCCTGTACGTGCTCGGCGAGCGCGGCGACCTGGTAGCGCAGATCCGGCAGCGGCGCCGTGACCAGGCTCGCGAGCATCGTTGTTGTGCCGTGCGCCCGGTGCGTCGCGATCGCCGCGTCCACCTGCTCGGGATCGGAACTCGTGAACGAGCCGCCCCCGCCTCCGTGGCAGTGGATGTCCACGAACCCCGGAACCACCCAGTGACCCCGGACCGCCGAGGCCGGTGCCGGGCCGCTGTTGATCTCGGTGAGGGTGCCACCCGTGACCGCGACCCAACCGTCCTGCACACCGTCGGGGGTGACGAGCTTTCCCGCCACGGACGGGTTCGGGATGGACGTGCTCACGACTCGATCCTCCTGCAGGTCGTTCGCCGCGTCACTGCGCGTCGAGAATCTTCTGCAGTGCGTTGAGCGCCCGGCTCGCTGTGGACTTCACCGTCCCCTTGGACACGCCGGTGACCTCGGAGATCTCCGATTCGGAGAGCCCGCCGTAGTAGCGCAGGACGAGGATCTCGCGCTGCCGGTCCGGCAACTGTCCGAGGGCGCCGACGACGGATTGGTGCTCGGCCGTGAGCATCGCCAGTGATTCGGCCGAGCGCTCGTTGCCCGGGTGCGGCGGCTGATAATCGCGCGCGGTCTTGCGCCGCCGCAGTACCGAGCGACTGCCGTTGACGACTGCGGTGCGCAGGTAGCCGACGGCGGCCTGGGTGTCGCGGAGTTTCGACCACTGCCGGTACAGCCCGGTGAACGCCTCCTGCACGACGTCCTCGGCGGTGGCGGGCTCGTCGACGAGCAGGATCGCCAGGCGCACCATCCGCATGCGCTGCTGCCGGTAGAGGTCTTCGAGGGTGGCGGGCCGCTGCGGCGGGTGCTCGTCCGTGTCGAGCACCCGCAGGTGCCCGAGGGTGCGTTCGACGCTCCGCTCGGCGCTGCGTTCGGCGCCGGATGCCCATTCCCCGACCACGGGTGCGCACGCTACCGGGTAGCGTCCGGATCGCGGTGCCCGGAGGCATCGCCAGGCCCGAGCGGAGAACCGAGGTGGCGTGGCATGGCGAAGTTCGTGGTCGAACTCGAGTACGGGGCGGACACCGAGCGCCGCCTCGAAGTGCGGCCCGCGCATCGCGAGTACTCGAAGACGCTCGCTGACAAGGGTGTGCTACTCGCGGGAGGTCCGTACGAGGATGGCGCAGGCGCGATGATCGTCTACGAGGTCGCCGACGCCGACGAGCTGCGTGCGGTGCTCGACGCCGATCCGTACACCGAGGCCGGCGTGATCGCGAACACGACGGTGCGCGAATGGAACGCGGTGACCGGTTCGTGGGTCGCCTGAGCGGTTCCGTCACGGAACCGCCTACGCAGCTCACCCCGTGCGTCGGCATACTTGATCACGTCGTCGGTGTGAGGATGACGACAACTGCCGGTGTCCGCACCGATCCAGTGATTGTCATGGTCGCCGGGTCGGGGTACGTCCATCGGTGACAGGTGCCTGCGGGCGCCTGCGACCTCGTAGGATTCGGCGTACATTCCCCCGTTTCGGCGGCGTCGGATCCGCTCAGCACAACCAACAGCTCCACCCCGAGGAGGACCCCACGATGCCCATCGCCACCCCCGAGGTCTACGCGGAGATGCTGGACCGGGCCAAGACAGGCGAATTCGCCTACCCGGCCATCAACGTGACCTCGTCGGAGACGCTGAACGCGGCGCTGCGCGGCTTCGCCGAGGCGGAGAGTGACGGCATCATCCAGTTCTCCACCGGCGGTTCCGAGTTCGCCTCCGGGACCAAGGTCAAGGACATGGTGACCGGCGCGACCGCGCTCGCCGAGTTCGCGCACACGGTCGCGGCGAAGTACCCGGTGAACATCGCGTTGCACACCGACCACTGCCCCAAGGACAAGCTGGACGGGTTCGTCCGCCCGCTGATCAAGATCAGCCAGGAGCGGGTGGCACGCGGCGAGAACCCGCTGTTCCAGTCGCACATGTGGGACGGCTCGGCCGTCGAACTGCACGAGAACCTCGAGATCGCCACGGAACTGCTGGCCATGACGGCGAAAGCCAAGCAGATCCTGGAGATCGAGGTCGGTGTCGTGGGCGGTGAGGAGGACGGTGTCGCCAACGACATCAACGAGAAGCTCTACACCGCCCCCGGCGACTACGAGCACACGATCGACGCGCTCGGCTCGGGCGAGAACGGCCGCTACATGCTCGCGGCGACGTTCGGCAACGTGCACGGCGTCTACAAGCCGGGCAACGTCAAGCTGCGCCCGGAGATCCTCAAGCAGGGCCAGGAGGTCGCGGCGAGCAAGCTCGGCCTGTCCGCGGACGCGAAGCCGTTCGACCTGGTCTTCCACGGCGGTTCGGGCTCGCTGCTGGAGGAGATCCACGACGCGGTCTCCTACGGCGTGGTGAAGATGAACATCGACACGGACACCCAGTACGCGTTCTCCCGCTCGATCGCCGACCACGTGCTGAAGAACTACGACGGCATCCTCAAGGTCGACGGCGAGGTCGGGAACAAGAAGATCTACGACCCGCGCAGCTACCTCAAGGCCGCCGAGCAGTCGATGGCCGCTCGCGTCGCCAACGGTTGCGAGACGCTGAAGTCCGCGGGCCGCATGATCGCGGGCTGACTCCCACCTGGTCGACGAACGCCACTCCGGTCTGTCCGGGGTGGCGTTCGCGTTTCTCGGGCGGGGCGCGCCGGGGCCCGGCGAGTGGCCACGGGCGGGGCGGCTGCTGGCAGGATGAGCGGCATGACGAACCTGTTGGAACCGCCGGAGACGTTGCTGCCGGAGGACGGCGAGGCCCAGGCGGCGCTGGACTCCGGAACTCCCACCGTCGAGGTCGCCGCCGCGCACCCGACGTTCAGTGCCGCGTGGGCCAATCTCGGGGAGGTGGCGCTTCAAGCGGGCGAGTTGGTCGCGGCGTACGCCTACGCCCGCACCGGATACCACCGGGGCCTCGACGCGCTGCGCAAGGCCGGCTGGAAGGGCTTCGGGCCGGTGCCGTGGCGCCACCGCCCGAACCAGGGCGTGCTGCGTGCGGTCGCGGTACTGGCGAAGGCGGCGCACGGGATCGGTGAGATCGAGGAGTACGAGCGGTGCCGCCAACTGCTGCTCGACAGCGACCCTGCCTCGTTGGCCCCGCTCGGTCTCGACTGAGCGTTCCGTCCGTCTCGTGACCGAGAACGTTCCGCAGCAGACCCGCCCGCGCCGCGCACAGGAGGAAGTGTCGCGGCGCGTGCGCCGGTTGCTGCGCAACGGCATCCCGATCGTGCAGTGCGCGGTCGCGGCCGGTCTCGCGTGGGCGTTGGCCAAACACGTGATCGGCAATCCGCAGCCGTTCTTCGCGCCGATCGCGGCGGTCATCTCGCTCGGGGTGTCGCTGGGACAGCGGATGCGCCGGACCGCGGAGCTGATCGTCGGAGTGAGTATCGGCATCGGCGTCGGGGACGTGCTGATCTCGGTGATCGGCACCGGGCCGTTGCAGATCGCGCTCGTGGTCGCGCTCGCGATGAGTACGGCCGTGTTGCTCGACAGCGGCGGTGTGATCGTGCTGCAAGCAGCCTCGTCGTCGGTGCTGGTGGCGACGTTGCTGCCGCCCGCGTCGGCAGGCGGGTTGAGCCGGATGGCCGACGCCGCGGTCGGCGGGATCGTCGGGTTCGTCGTCGCCGCGTTGCTTCCGGCGAACCCGCTCGCCGTCGCGCATCGCAACGGCCGCATCGTGCTCGGTGCGCTCGCCGACGCGCTGCGCGGGGTGGCCTCGGCGGTATCTCGCGAGGACACGGGTGCGTGTTCGGACGTGCTCGCGCAGGCGCGGGAGAGTCAGCGCCACGTCGAGGAGTTCCGCCAGGCCCTGCTGGCGGGCAAGGAGATCGCCACGATCGCACCGTTCCGGTGGCGCAGGCGTGCGGAACTGGAGCGCTACGACGCGGCGTCGGTGCCGATCGACCGGGCGTTGCGCAACACTCGCGTGCTCACGCGGCGGGCGCTCGCGGCGCTGCGGGACGACGAACCGGTGCCGAAACCGTTGCCGGGGATGCTGGAGGAACTCGCGGGAGCCGTGGTGCTGCTCCGGGACGAACTCGCCAGCGGGGAGGAACCGCGCCAGGCGAGGGGACTCGCGCGCGCCGTCGCCAACCGGTCCACTGTGGAGCTGCTCGGCACGGGTGACTTCTCGATGCAGGTCGTGGTGTTGCAGGTGCGCTCGATCGCGGTGGATCTGTTGCAGGCCAGCGGTCTGAGCAGGACCGAAGCCATCGAGGCGCTGCCACCCCTGCACGGTCGCGACGACTGAGCGGTGTGGCCGGACACACCGTGATTCCGCCGTTTGCGGGCCCTTCCGGGATTCGGCGCGGCGCATACTGCCGAACATGGGCAAGGTATACGAGTCGA
Organism: Allosaccharopolyspora coralli; assembly: GCF_009664835.1. Taxonomy (NCBI): domain Bacteria; kingdom Bacillati; phylum Actinomycetota; class Actinomycetes; order Pseudonocardiales; family Pseudonocardiaceae; genus Allosaccharopolyspora; species Allosaccharopolyspora coralli. The sequence continues at coordinate 4,659,143 of NZ_CP045929.1, read as the reverse complement.
TCACCGACCGGCTGCGGGAGTTCATCGAGGCGCAGCCGGTGTTCTTCGTGGCGAGCGCGCCGCTGGATTCCGACGGTCACGTGAATCTCTCCCCGAAGGGACGCGCCGGAACGCTCGCGGTGCTCGACGAACACACCCTCGCCTATCTCGATTTCGGCGGCAGTCATGCGGAAACCACCGCGCACCTGCGGGAGAACGGCCGGATCACGCTGATGTGGTGCGCCTTCGACGGCCCGCCGAAGGTCTTGCGTGTGCACGGTCGTGGCGAGGTCGTGTTCCGTGACGATCCGCGCTTCGCCGAGCTGGTGACGCGGTTCGGCGACGCCGACGCGCCGGGACTTCGGTCCGTGGTCGTGGTGCGCGCGCTTCGGGTGAGCGACTCGTGCGGCTACGCCGTGCCGTTCATGGACTACCGCGAGGACCGCGACCTGCACTACCGCCACTTCGGCCGGAAGTCCGACGAGGAGTTCGTGGAGTACTGCGGCAAGAAGAACGGCTCCAGCATCGACGGTCTTCCCGCCATTCCCACGCCCCTGCCGCCCCGCTGAAAGGAATGCTCGGAGCTCTGGTTGGTCACCACGGACGCAGCCGGACCAGGGCGCTGAGGTTCCGCTACCCGACCACCAACGCAGACCAACCCCGCGCACCCTCTGAAAGGGCTCACCCGGCGAGGTGGGCGGTGGGCCGGTGCAGCACGGCCGTTAGAGCGTGGTGCACGGCCTCATGGTCGCGAACGTCGTGCACGTGGCAGTCGGCAGCCGAGATCCGGTACCACTCCGTCGCCCCGGAGTAGCGCAACCAGACGGTGACGTCCCCGCCGGAGCAGTCGGTGGCGAGTTCGAGCTCGCCGGTGACCGTTCCGACCTCGTCGGTCATGATCCCGTCGCGTGGTGCGGTGAGGGTGGAACGCAGCGTCGTGGAGCTCATCACCCCACCCTCACCGGCATCGTCCGGGACGGGCAACTCAGCAGCCGCCGAGCACCTCGGTCAGCTTGGCCTTCTCGGCGTCGCTGACGGTCAGTTCCCACTTGTGCTTCGAGCCGACCCACATGGCCGCGTAGGTGCAGTGGAAGTCGGCGTTCGGCGGCATCCAGTCCTGCGGCGGCTTGTCGCCCTTCTCCTGGTTGACGTTGTCGGTGACGGCGATCAGCTGCGGCGACTCGAGGTCGTTGGCGAACGCCGACCGCTGCTCGTCGCTGGACCAGTCGGCGGCACCGGATCGCCACGCGGCCGCCAGTGGCACCACGTGGTCGATGTCGACGTCCGAGGCGTCGGTCCACTCCCCGGGGTCGTAGGCGCTGTTCCACGTGCCGGTGACGTCGCAGTTCTCGCCGACCTCGATGTTCTCGCCGTCGCGCTTGAGTACTTCGTCGCGGACGTCGCAGCCACCGCTGGTGGAGTTCCAGTGCGGGAACCGGTCGCGGTCGTAGCCGTCCATCGAGCCCTCGGGGGCGACGGTCAGCTCGGAGAGCATCGTCTCGGCCTGGTCCGCGCTGGGAATCCCCGGCGGCAGTGCGTCGGCGGGGGTGGCGAGGCCGACGGCCAGCAGTCCGGCGAGCGGGAGCGCGGTGAACGTGGAGCGCAGCGAGCGGGTGAGTGTCATGGTTCCTCCGAGGTGGAACGGTCTCCGGGCTGCTCCGGAGTTTTCACCGGGAACGATCACCTATCCGGGTAACTGAGGCAATGCGAACGAGTGACGCATAGGTGATATGTCGTGAACACGCCATGCATCTTCACGAATGCATGGCGTCGTGGGAACCGCCGTTCAGTTCACGCGCGGAGTGAGGTTCCGCCACGAACCGCTCACGTCAGTCACACCGCGCCCCTCCTACGGCCGAGCGAGGGCGAGATCCTCCGTGTGGCGGTACCAGCCCCACTGCGTCGCCGGGCGCGGGTGCGCGACCCCGTCGCGCACCACCGTGGTCGCGCGGAACCCGGCCTGCACAGCTCGACCGTGAGCCTCGGTTCGCTGCTTGCCGAACAGCGAGCGCCGCACCGCCACGACGTGGATCCCGTCGGTGGCCGGGTCGAGGTCTGTCGACAACGGGTCGGCCGTCGGCTCCCGCAGCGGTGCCGCGGCCGGATCCGGACGAACCTCGAGGCGCAACGCCGAGCCGCCGAGGACCTGCTCGTCCTCGCAGTACACCTGGCCGGTGATCGGCTCGACGGTGCCGAGACCGACGAGTACTCCGCCCTGGTCGTCGCGCACCAGTGTGCTCGGCCGGGTCGCCGCCGTGAACGCCACGTCGACCGCGTGGTCTCCGGAGCCGAGACCCCACACCCTGCTCGCCGCGGACGGGCCGGCAGGCACGTAGCCGAGCTCGACGTCGGCGAGCCGGCTCTTACGCAGCAGCCGCACCACGACCGCCGCGAGATCGGCGTCGGTTCCGAGCACGACGAGTCGCCCGTCGAGCTCGGCGAGCACCGGATCGACGTCGTCCTTGCCCGGTATCGCGGGCACCGGGACCCACCGGGCAGAGTGCTGCTCGCAGCGTCCGGAGCGGTCGCTGTTTCCGCAGGCAAGTGCGGTGACGGTCACGTGTGGCTCCTGGTTTATCCTGATCGACCGGCATGCCCACGGACGTGGGCACGACGTCATGCGGGGACCGTGTGGCGGGTAGGCCTGCGGCGTAGGCCCCACAGTTCAGGTTGGAGTTTCACATGCCGGCGATCGTGCTCATCGGCGCCCAGTGGGGCGACGAAGGCAAGGGCAAGGCGACGGACCTGCTCGGCGAGCAGGCCCAGTGGGTCGTCCGCTACCAGGGGGGCAACAACGCCGGTCACACCGTGGTGCTCCCGGACGGGCAGGATTTCGCCCTGCACCTCATCCCCTCCGGGATCCTCACCCCGGGCGTCACCAACGTCATCGCCAACGGCGTCGTCGTCGACCCGGGCGTGCTGCTCGACGAACTCTCCGGCCTGGAGGCACGTGGCATCGACACCAGCCGCCTGCTGCTCTCGGCCGACGCGCACCTGATCATGCCGTACCACGTGGCGATCGACAGGGTCACCGAGCGCTACCTGGGCAAGAAGCAGATCGGCACCACCGGCCGCGGCATCGGGCCCGCCTACCAGGACAAGGTCGCCAGGCAGGGCGTGCGCGTCCAGGACCTGCTGGACGAGAAGATCCTGCGGCAGAAGGTCGAAGCGGCGCTGGAGATCAAGAACCAGATCCTGGTGAAGGTCTACAACCGGCGTGCCGTCGACGTCGACGAGACCGTGGACACGGTGCTGGAGCAGGCGGAGAAGTTCCGCGGCCGCATCGCGGACACGAAACTGCTCGTCAACGAGGCGCTCGAACGCGACGAGACGGTGCTGCTGGAGGGCTCGCAGGGCACGCTGCTCGACGTCGACCACGGCACCTACCCGTTCGTGACCTCGTCGAACCCGACCGCGGGCGGGGCCAGCTCCGGGTCCGGCATCGGCCCGACGAGCATCAACACGGTGATCGGGATCCTCAAGGCCTACACCACGCGGGTGGGGTCCGGGCCGTTCCCGACGGAGCTGACCGACGAGGCAGGCGAGAACCTGCGCAAGCAGGGCGGCGAGTTCGGTGTGACCACCGGCCGCTCCCGGCGTACCGGTTGGTTCGACGCCTGCATCGCCCGTTACGCGACCAGGGTCAACGGCATCACGGACTACTTCCTGACCAAGCTGGACGTGTTGTCCGGGCTCGACTCGTTGCCGGTGTGTGTGGGCTACGACGTGGACGGGACGCGGGTCTCGGAGATGCCCATGACCCAGACCGGGGTGCATCACGCGACGCCGGTGTACGAGGAGCTGCCCGGCTGGCGCGAGGACATCAGCGGCGCCCGCAGCTTCGAAGACCTACCCGCGAACGCCCGCGCCTACGTCGAGCGTCTGGAAGAGCTTTCCGGCGCCCGGATCTCGGCGATCGGCGTCGGCCCCGGCCGGGAACAGACGATCGTGCGTCACACGATGGCCTGAGAATGCATTGTGGGACCTGGGTGGGTGGTCCGGTACCGCCCCGCCCCCAGTTCGCGCCTCGCGGCGTTGGGGTCCTCTTGAGTACCACGCGTACGCGGCGAGAACCCCTGCCTTGCGAGGCACGAACTCCGAACGCCGGAGCTCCTCAATCTGCTGAGGCTGAGCACGTGAGGCCATGCCCATACGGGCATCAGACGAGATCAAAGACACGCACCGGCCGTTCGGGAGAAGCGGGTGGTGAGGTCGCGCGACCTCACCACCCGTTGGGTGTCACTGCTGGTTCTCGTCGCGGGCCGCGACCGCGGTGTCCGGCTGATCGGCGAACACGGCGTCGATGTTCTGCGCGAACAACGCTTCGTAGAACCCGAAGACGTCGCCGTGCGCGGTCGGGTCGTCGGACGTGACGAAGTCCTCCGGCAGGAACGTGTTCTCGTTCCGCACGGTGTAAGGCACGACCTCGAGATCCGCGGCGTGCGCGTCGGCGACGACCTCCGTCGGTTCGGTGAGGTACCCGTTCTCGTCGACCGGCAGAATCACCTTCGTGTCCGGGCCGATGGCGTCGGCGTACTCGGCGATCTCGCGCAGCCCCTCCGGTGTGACCATGTCCGCATACGTGCGCGGGTCACCCGCCTCGATGAAGTCCTGCGGTGCGCCGCTGCTGCTGATGAGCTGCACCAACCTCGTGCGCAGTGACTCGTCGAGCTGCTTGAGGTTGGCCACTTCGAACGACTGCACGATGATCTTCGCGTTCGGCCGGTTGAGGCCGTTGCGCTGGAGCGTGTCGACCAGCTCGGGCTCGAGGGGCATGCCGATGTGCTGGAAGTAGCTGGGGTGCTTGGTCTCGGGGGCGACACCGATCGGGCGGCCGAGCTCCCGCGAGAGCCGTTTCGACAGGTCGAGGACCTCCTGGAAGGTCGGAACCTGGTAGCGGCCGTCGTAGATGGTGTTGTTCGGGCGGATGTCCGGAATGCGCTCGACCGCCCGCAGACTCTTGAGTTCGGCGAGGGTGAAGTCCTCGGTGAACCAGCCGGTGAGCTCCGCACCGTCGATCGTCTTGGTGGTGCGCCGGTCGGCGAACTCCGGTCGTTCGGCCACGTCGGTGGTGCCGCTGATCTCGTTCTCGTGCCGGGACACCAGCACCCCGTCCTTGGTGGGCACGAGGTCGGGCTCGATGTAGTCGGCGCCCATCCGCGCCGCGAGGTCGTAGGCGGCGAGCGTGTGTTCGGGACGGTAGCCGGAGGCGCCGCGGTGTCCGTAGACCTCGACGGCACTGGGCTCGCGCGGCGGCGGTGCGGCGGTGGCCGCGGCAGGGACGATCGCGCCGAGCAGGGCGACGGCGAGGACGGAGGCGACTGATCGGGCCCGGATCATCGGAGCTCCCGGAGGTCGGGGGTGATGGACAAGCACTGTGAGGCGACCAGCATCGTCGGTGAAAGCGGCCATGCGCGATCTCTCACCCGTCCGGAGCAAGACTCGGCGGTGAACGGCCGGAGGCAGCGGCCCGTCCCGGACGCGTGCCCGGAACGGGTCCGGCGGGTCGAGGTCGGTAGTCTCCCCACCGTGCGAATCCTCGTGATCGGTGCTGGTGGCAGGGAACACGCGATCGTGCTCGCCCTCGCGCGCGACCCGTCGGTGACGGCGGTGGCGTGCGCGCCGGGCAACGCCGGAACCGCGGCGCAGGCCGAGTCCTACCCCGTCGACGTCGGCGTGCCGGAGGACGTTGCGGCACTGGCCACGAAGTGGCAGGCCGACCTCGTGGTGTTCGGCCCGGAGAACCCGTTGGTCGCGGGAGCGGCGGACGCGGTGCGTGCCGCGGGGATCCCGGCGTTCGGTCCGTCGAAGGATGCCGCCCGCATCGAGGGCTCGAAGTCGTTCGCAAAGGACGTCATGGACGCCGCCGGGGTGCCGACCGCGCACAGCGAGATCGTGGACAACCCGGCGAAGCTCGACGCCGCGCTCGTGCGGTTCGGCCCGACGTGGGTGGTCAAGGACGACGGGCTCGCCGGCGGCAAGGGCGTGCTCGTCAGCAGTGACTTCGACGCGGCGCGGGCGCACGCTCTGCGGCTGCTCGACGACGGTCACCCCGTCCTGCTCGAGACGTACCTGGACGGTCCGGAGGCGTCGCTGTTCTGTTTCGTCGACGGCACGACGGTGGTCCCGATGCTGCCCGCGCAAGACTTCAAGCGGGTCGGTGACGACGACGCCGGGCCCAACACCGGCGGTATGGGTGCCTACACGCCGCTGCCGTGGGCCCCGGACGACCTCGTCGAGCAGGTCGTGCGCACGGTCGTGCAGCCGACCGTCGACGAACTGGCGCGGCGTGGCTGCCCGTTCTCCGGAGTGCTGTACGCGGGCCTGGCGTTGACCTCCTCCGGTCCGCAGGTGATCGAGTTCAACTGCCGTTTCGGCGACCCGGAGATCGAGGCCGTGCTGGCGCTGCTGCGCACTCCGCTGGTGGGGGTGCTGGACGCGGTGGCGAACGGCTCGCTGGCCGAGCACCCGCCGCTGGAGTGGGACGACGGCTCGGCGGTCACGGTCGTGCTCGCTGCCGAGGGCTACCCGGGTCGGCCACAGGTGGACGACGTGATCACCGGCGCCGACGTCCCCGGGGTGCTGCATTCCGGCACGCGCCGTCGCGAGGACGGCGCGGTGCTCTCGGCGGGCGGGCGGGTGCTCGCCGTCGTCGGTACCGGCGCCGATCTCGACGCGGCACGGGAGGAGGCGTACCGGCTCGTCGACGCGGTGCACCTGCCCGGATCGCACCACCGCACCGACATCGCGCTGCGCGCCGCCCGAGGTCAGATCGCCCTCCCCCTGACGAACTCCTGACGAAGCGGTGCGGGGGTTGGTGTGCGTGGGTGGTTGGGTGGCGGAACCTCAGCTCGGCCCGACCACTGCCACCTCCGCGCGCGACCACTGACTTCACCCGATCGCGCACCACCTCGGACCCTTCCCGCCCCAACCCTGTGGACAACTCCTCACCCTGTGGACAGCGGGGTGGCAAATTCGCGCGAATTTGCCACCCCGCCGGCCGGGGACGGCACGATCGGGGGGAATCCGCGGAGTGGTGCCGGGGGTGGTGGTGTTCCTGGTATTCAGGTCTGGGGCGGAACCGGGTCACCGGGTGGCGCGTCCCATTCGCTGCCGGTCCGTGTCGCCGGCTCGCATGGTGAGGAGGGGCCGTGACCCAGGCCGGGTACAACATGGGGGCATTGGAGGACTGTCGGTCCACAGTGGACTCCAAAGCGGGTCCGGCGGGTGCCGTCGGTGACGGTTTCGAAGCCGGTCCCGTCGACGTCGCCGTGTTCGGTGAGCTCGACGCCGCGGGGCGGATGGCCGCCGCCGTGGCGAGCCTCGACGAAGCAGGCAAGCGGGAGTTCGACAAGGCGGAACAGGTGCTGCGCAGTGCGAGTGGGGCACTCGACGCGGTCCGTACGTCCGTCGAGGCCACCGACGACGAGGCGCGCCGGTCGTTCCACTAGGGGGAGTCATGGGGATCGCGGACGAAATCGAGAGCAAGCCGGGTGGCGCCGCCCTCGCCGAGCAGGTGCGGAAACTGGAGTCGGCCCGGCCGGAGGCGATCAGTGCCGTCGCCGAGCGTTGGCGCACGGCCGCGCAGAAATCCGATTCGTGCGGCGCCGACGTCGACGCCTCGGTGAGCGGACTGGACGGTGCCTGGGAAGGCGCCTCCGCCGACGCCTTCGTCGGCTACATGGGCAAGGTGACCCAGGGCTTCGGCACGGCGAACGGTGCGCTCGACGCGGCTGCGGCGGCGATGGCCAAGGCCGCCGAGATCGTCGGCACCGGTCAGGACGCGATCTCCAACATCGGAGAGCGTGCGCTCGCCGACACGAAGCGGGCCGACGACGCGTTCACGCAGCAGGTCCGTGGTCACGAGCACGACACCGGGTTCGTCCAAGAGGCTCAGCGAGCACGCGACGCGCAGATCACGAAGCTCTTGGGGGAGCACGCGCGTGAGGCCGAGGTGGCGGTCAAGGAAGCCGACCAGCAGCTCGCGGACTCCGTCGGCCGCATCGAGCAGGCCGAGGCCGAACTCGCGGGTGCGTTCACGCCGCTGCCGCTCGCGGACGACCAACCGTTCACTCCCGGACGCGGGGAGCAGACGGAATGGGACTTCCAGCAGCCGGGAGGACCCGCACGGACGGAACCGGCGGCAGCGCCGTCGCCGGACGGCTCCGGTGGGCCGGGATCCTCAGGCTCGAACGGTTCGCCGGGCTCCGGCGTCTCAGGCGGATCCGGCGGCAGTGGAACAGGCGGTTCCGGAGGCTCGGACGGCGCGAGTGCGACGCCCGGCGGTGGCTCCGGCGGGGGACTCGGATCGAGCGGTGGCCCGCCGACGAGCGGCCCGCCGCCCGGGAACGTGGACCAGTGGATCCGGGAGGCGATCGAGATCCTGCGTGCCAACGGGATCCCGGTCACCGAGGACAACGTCGACGAGATCTGGACGATCATCGAGAAGGAGTCCGGCGGCGATCCGCACGCGATCAACAACTGGGATTCCAACGCCGCGAAGGGCACACCGTCGAAGGGCCTGATGCAGTGCATCGACCCGACGTTCGACGCGCACAAGCTGCCGGGGCACGGCGACATCTACGACCCGGTGGACAACATCATCGCCGGCGTCCGCTACACCTTCGACCGCTACGGCGGTTTCGAAGGACACCCCGGACTGGAGTCGATGGCCGGGGGCGGCGGCTACCAGGGCTACTGATCGACTCACGACGCCACGGCCTGCGGGTTCCCGCCGCTGGGCCGCACGGCATCATGGGCGCATGGTCGATCCCACCGCTCTCGCAGTTGCCCGACGCGCGGACGTGGCGCCGTTCCAAGTGATGGAGGTGCTGACCCGCGCGGCGGAACGTCAGCGCACGCGCGGTGACGTGGTGTCACTGGCCGCCGGTCAGCCCTCGACACCCGCGCCCACGCCCGTGCTGGACGCGGCGACCGAAGCGTTGCGCCGCCAGCCGCTCGGCTACACCGAACAGCTCGGTCTCCACGACCTGCGCCGCGCGATCGCGGGTCACTCGACCCGCAGCTACGGCATCCCCGTCGAGGCCGAGGACGTCGTGGTCACCACGGGAGCGTCGGGTGCGTTCCTGCTCGCGTTCCTCGCGGCGTTCGACGCGGGTGATCGAGTCGCGCTGGCTCGCCCGGGGTATCCGGCCTACCGCAACATCCTCGCCGCGCTCGGCTGCGAGGTCGTGGAGCTGCCGTGTGACGCCTCGACCCGGTTCCAGCCGACGGTGGCGATGCTGGAGGACCTCGACGAGCCGGTGCAGGGGTTGATCCTGGCGAGCCCGGCCAACCCGACCGGCACTGTGCTGTCCTCGAGCGAGCTCTCCGAGCTCGCGGTGTGGTGCGAGTCGCGCGGCGTGCAGCTGATCAGTGACGAGATCTACCACGGCATCAGCTACCGGGACCCGTTGAGCACCGCGTGGGAGTTCTCACGCGAGTCGATCGTGGTGAACAGTTTCTCCAAGCTGTGGTCCATGACGGGATGGCGGCTCGGCTGGATGCTGGTGCCGCCGAGGCTGCGCCGTGCCGTCGACTCGTTGACGGGGAACTTCACGCTGTGTCCTCCCGCGTTGTCGCAGTACGGAGCACTGGGCGCGTTCACGGACGCGGCGTACGCGGAGGTGTCGGGCCACGTCGACCGGTATCGGACGAATCGTGAGCTGCTGCTGTCCGGGTTGGCCGACCTGGGCGTGGACCGCATCGCTCCTGCCGACGGCGCGTTCTATGCCTACGCGGACGTCTCGGCATGGACCGACGACGCACTCGCCTGGTGTGCGCGGCTGCTCGACGACACCGGGGTGGCGGTGGTGCCGGGCGTCGACTTCGACCCCGCCGAGGGCCACCACTTCGTGCGGATGTCGTTCGCCGGTTCCACCGAGGACGTGTCCGAAGCGCTCGCTCGTCTCCAGGGCTGGCTCGGCTGACTCCGCTACGGAACCACCCGCGCGAATCGATCAGCCGCCTATGTCAGCGGCCCCGGAGGCGAACCCTGGTTCAGCCCTGAGATCGTGCCGGATTCGTCCCGCTGGGCCGCCGCGTCTGGCAGCCTGGGAGACAGGATCGCACGGCGAGAGAAGAGGGCGGCGTCATGTGGTGGAAGGTGATCGGCGGTGTGCTGGCACTGTGGCTGGTGCTGTCCGTCGCCGGCTGGGTCATCAAGGGTCTGTTCTGGCTCGCTGTGATCGGCGGCGTCCTGTTCGTCGCGACCGCCGCGATCGGGTGGGCGATGGACAAGGGAGAGGACCGCAAGGAACTCAGGTAGCGCTCAGCGGGCATTGTGGAACTTGGGTGGGTGGTCCCGTCCCAGTTCTTGTCTCGCGGCGTTCGGGTCCTCGTGAGTACCAGGCCGGAGTCCCTCACCGCGCCGCGGCTGGTCACGTATGAAGCGTGCCCTACGGGCACACATGCCGATTCCCCACTGCACGCTCACACCCCGGCGGTGGCGATGCGGCGCACGGCTTCCTCGACGTCGCTCTTGCCCGCGTCCCGGTGGGTGACGAATCGGATCTTGCCGTGCATGGGGACGGCGAGCACTCCCGCCGTCCGGAGCCGTTCGAGGGTGAGCCCCACGTCCGGAACGGACGCGAGCGTCATGTTCGTCTCCGGCGTCGACATGTCCCAGCCGAGTTCGCGGAGCCCGTCGGCGAGCAGGAGCGCGTTCGCGTGGTCGTCCGCGAGCGAGTCGACGCGCTCCAGGGCAATGAGTCCCGCCGCCGCGAGCACGCCGCCCTGACGCACGCCGCCACCGAGCATCTTGCGCATCCGCCGCGCCTCCGCGACGAACTCCGTGCTGCCCGCGACGGCGGAGCCGACGGGCGCGCCGAGCCCTTTGCTCAGGCAGACCTGCACGGAGTCGGCGCCGACCGTGAGCGCACCGGGTGGCACCCCGAGCGTGACGGAGGCGTTCCAGATCCGTGCTCCGTCGAGGTGCACCCGCAACCCTCCGTCGCGTGCGGCGGCCGCGAGCTGGGCGTGCTCGTGCGGAGGTGTGACGGTGCCGCCTGCCGAGTTGTGCGTGTTCTCCAGGCAGAGCAGCGCGGGACGGAGCGCGTCGTAACGGTTGCTGCCTCTGGTGTGCGCGCGCACGGCGTCGGCGGTGGGGCGCCCGGGACCGGCGTCGCAGTCGAGAGATTCGGGCATGCCGCCTGCGAGCCACGCGGCGGAACCGAGCTCGTGGTGCAGCACGTGCGCGCCGCGAGGCGCGAGGAACTGGTCGCCGCGATGCAGGTGCAGGCAGAGAGCGACGAGGTTTCCCATCGTGCCGCTGGGCACCCACAGCGCGGCATCGGCGCCGAGTATCTCCGCGAGCCGGTCCTCCAGGGCACGCATGGTCGGGTCGTGGTCGAGCACGTCGTCGCCGACCTCCGCCGACGCCATGGCGGCGGTCATTCGGTCGTCGGGACGTGTGACCGTGTCGGATCGGAGGTCGATCGGCGCCGGTTTGGTCACGAACCGATCACACCACACGGACCAGGGGGCGGAGCAACGGGCCGGTTCGACGGTCCCGGCTGTGGGGACGGCTCGGCGCAGGGCGTTGACCTCGTCACGGCGAGGTCAACGGCGTCGTGTCGCAGCCGTGATCTTCACCCGAACGGACGCAGCCGGGGGCCGCGTTGCGGCGGGGCGTGCTGCGCCAGGGGGGTGATGTATGTCGCGTTCGGCTCGCCGTGCAACCTGGTGACGTGGACGTCCCGTCCAGCACGTGACAGCACGAACGAGCGGAGAGTTCCGCGTGGACCAGCACGAGGAGCAGGAGTTCGCGGAGTACTTCGCGGCTCGGCGAGAGGCGGTGCGTCGGATGGCGTACATGATGTGCGGTGACTGGCACCGCGCTGACGATCTCGCGCAGACCGCGTTCATCGCCCTGCATCGCCGCTGGCGCAAGGTCACGGACAAGGGCGCGCTGGACGCCTACGTGCGGCGCACCCTGAGTCGGGCCGTCATCGACGAGTCACGCAGACCGTGGCGCCGGGAGCACTCCACCGAGGTCCTGCCGGACGAGGCGGAGTCGGCGCCGAGTCTCGGCAACACGGTGGCCACCAGGCAGACGCTGTTGGCCGCGTTGCAGCAGGTGCCGGCGAAGCAACGCACCGTCCTGGTCCTGCGCTACTTCGAGGGCCTGGACGTGGCGGGTGTCGCCGAGGTGCTCAAGTGTAGTGAGGGCAACGTCAAGAGCCAGTCGGCTCGGGGACTCGACGCGTTGCGGGCGGTGCTCGGCGACGAGCTCGGCGACCTGCGTTCGGCGTTGTGACGAGAGAGGTGTGAGGTGGACGAGCGCGAGCTCGGGGATCTGTTCCGGGAGGTCCCCGGTCCGACCCCGCCGCCGTCGTTCGACACGGAGGACGTGCGGCGCGGATCGCGCCGCGTGACGGCGCAGCGGCGGACGGCCGCCGTCGGAGGGACGGTCGTCGCTGCCGGGGTGCTCGTCGTCGGGGTCGGGTTCGGTACGGGCCTGTTCGGCGGGTCCTCCGGTGGCGCGGGCGAGCCGGTCGCGTTGCCACCTCCGCCGTCGACCACGTCGGCCCCGGACTTCCGGCAAGGTCCGATGTCGTTGCCGGGCGGGGACGGATGTCCGGCACCGGATCAGCAGCTCGCCGAGGCCGTGGTCGAGCAGGTGCCCGCGGCGTCGAACACGGCTCCGATCGAGGTGACGGAGTGCCCGGACGGCGCCCGGGGTGCGGCGTTCCTGCTGGGGCAGGGCCGGTTGAGCGCTACGGTGGCTCCCGCCTCGGCGGTCTCCGAGCAGTTCGGGACCACCGATCGCCCGGACGGCTCGGTGAAGATCGTGCAGCGGACCGGCAGTGGCAAGGTGCTCACGGTGGTCAGCAGTCCGCAGAGCGGTGCGGTGGCGCCGGAGGCCGATCGGTTGCCGGAGGTGGCGGAGGCGCTGGCGGCCCGGTTCTGATCCGTCACGGTCGGCGGCGTGCGCGCGCACGCCCCCGTAGTCTGCGGGTCCCGCCCTGTTCCCTGAGCGGGCATTTGGGAACTGGCTTTTGTGCCGTAGGGCACGCCTCGCGAGTGACCGGCCTCGGCAGGGGGAGGGGCTCCGGGCGGCGGTACCGGACCAGCCACCCAAGTTCAAGAATTCGCCTGAGGAGCCGAAGATGACCGCTGCCAGCACGCCGAAGGGGGAGCGGCGCAGGCAAGCGCTGGTCGTGGCAGCGGCGGAACTACTCGTGGAGAGCGGCTTGGACGCGATCCGGCACCGCGCCGTGGCCGAACGCGCCGGACTGCCGTTGGCGTCGACGACGTACTACTTCGATTCGCTGGACGAGTTGACCGCGGCGGCCGTGGAGTTCGCCGGCAGGCAGGAGCTCGCGGAGGGACGTGAGCGGCTCGCGCAGCTGTCGGCGGGGCCGCACGGGGTGGACGAGGTCGTCGAGCTGGTGCTCGACCTGCTGCTGGGGCACCGGTCGCGGCACGGCGGCCCGGAGTCGGTGCTGCTGCGCTACGAGCGGCTCGTCGGGTCGCCGCGACGGCCGTACCTGGCTCCGTTGATGCGCGAGATGGGCGACGAGCTGAACGCGCTGCTCGCGGAGATTTTCGACCGGTGTGGGATGCCGGTGGACGGTGAGCGGCTGTTCGAGATCGTCGCACTGGTCGACGGTGCGGTGGTCAACGCGCTGATCGGCAGCGACCCGGATCCCCGTGCGGTCGCCCGTCGTCTGTTGCGTTCCCGGCTCAGAGGGTGCGCGGAGTGATCTGTGGGTGCTTCGGTGGCGGAACCTCACCTCGTGGCCCGGAGCGTCCGGCTGATCACCGGGGCGTGTCGGCGGTTGCGGATGCTCTCCGGTGCAGCCGCGCGTAAGAGCCGCCGGAGGCGATGAGGTCGTGGTGGGTGCCGAGTTCGGTGATGCGTCCGTCCTCGACGACGGCGACCCGGTCGGCGCCCCGTGCCGCGTGCAGCCGGTGCGCGATGACCAGGACGGTGCGTCCGTGCAGTGCGGCGGCGAGGGAGTGCTCCAAGCCGCGAGAGGTCGCGTTGTCGACCAGCGAGGTCGCCTCGTCGAGGACGATCGTGTGGGGATCGGCGAGCACCACCCTGGCGAGCGCGAGCTGCTGCGCGACGGCGGGCGGGACGGGGTGTCCGCCCGAGCCGAGCACGGTGCCGAGGCCGTCCGGCAACGCGTCGGCCCAGCCCAGTGCTCCCACGATCCGTAGCGCCTCGAGGACGTCGTCGTCGGTGTGTTCCCACTCGGTGAGCAACAGGTTCTCGCGCAGCGAGCAGGCGAACACGTGGTGCTCCTGGGTGAGCAGCACGACCTCACGCCGGGCCTGCTCGGGAGTCCGGTCGGTGATCTCGGTCCCGCCGACGACGACGGAGCCGGAATCGGGGGTGCTGATGCCTGCGACGAGCCGGGCCAGCGTGGACTTGCCCGCGCCCGACGGCCCGACGACGACGAGCCGCTCGCCGCGCGCCACGTCGAGGTCGACACCGTGCACCACTTCGACACCTTCCCGGTACGAGAACCGCACGTCCCGCAGATGCACGCCGTCGCCGTCGGAGGCGCCGGACTCTCCGATCGTGCGTCCGGCCGCCGGGGCCGCGCCGACTCCGAGCACGCGGCGCAGTGCGGAGGCGCCGACCTGGAACTCTTCGAACCACATGAGCAGTTCGTCGATGGGGCTCGACATGGCCTGCGCGTAGAGGACGACCGTGGCGAGGGTGCCGATGCCCGCCAGTCCGGCGTCGTAGGCGAACGCTCCGACGAGCAGCACCGCCGCGATGGGCAGTACGTAGGCCAGTTCCATACTCGGTAACAGCCGGATCAGCAGTGCCCGGTGCCGGTGCTCGTGGGCCTCGGCGTGGGAGACGGCGGTGTCGTTGCTGTGGACGCGCCGGTCGCGCAGCCGCAGCGAGGAGATCGTGCGCGCACCCTCGACCGTTTCGTGCGTGACGGCTCCGACGTCCGCCCAGGCACCGAGGATGTCGCGGAGCACGGGTCCGACTCGCCGCTGGTACCAGCGCACGCTCGCGACGGTGAGCACGACGCCCACGAGCATCCCGCTCGCGACCACCGGCGCGGTGACGATCATGGCGACGGCGGTGAGCACGAGCGTGACGGTGGCGGCGGTGACTTCGGGAGCGCCGTTGCGGACCGTGTCGTCGAGCCGATCGACGTCGGTGGTGGCTCGGCTGAGCAGGTCACCGGTGCCCGCTGCTTCGACGGTGCTCACCGGGAGCCGGAGAACGTGGGCGACGAAGCTCTCCCGGGTATGGGAGAGGACGGCCTGGCCGAACCGGGTTGCCTGGTCCCGCGCCGAGCGCATGATCAAGGCCTGCGCGAGGAGCACGACGAGGAACACCGCGCCGAGGAGGTCGACTCGTCCGGCGCCTGCTCCCGATTCGACGGCGTCGACGAGAGCGCCGAGCACCTGCGGGCCGACCAGGCCGAGTCCCGTGGTGAGCAGGTAGAGCACGATGGTCGCGCCGAAGCGGTGCCGGTCGCGGCGGACGGACTCGCCCGCCCAGCGCCGGATCATCCCGCCGTCGGCCTGTGGAAGCCGATTCATGCCGGGCTCCCCTCGACCGTGTGTGTTTCGTCGGCCGCTGCCTTCCACAGTGGACTCTGGGTGAGCACGACCGTGGTGCGTCCGGCGCGCAGTGCCCGGACGCGTTCGACGATGCGGGACTCGGTGTGCGCGTCGACGGCGGAGGTCGGTTCGTCGAGCACGAGCACGTCGGCATCGGTGGTCAAGGCCCGGGCCAGCACCAGTCGTTGGCGCTGCCCACCGGACAGCGACCGTCCCCGCTCGTCGATCACGCCGCCGTCGAGCGCGTCGACGGCGTCGTCCGCGTCAGCCGCGTGCAGCGCGGCACCGAGATCCACAGTGGATCCGAGGTCGAGCGCGTCGCGGTAGTACCCCGTGAACAGCACGTCCTCGTTGTGCGCCAGCACCACGCGTCGCCGCAGTTCGTCCGGTTCCACAGCGTTCAGCGGTACCGCCGGATCCGCCGGCCCGGCGGCGGTGACCGGCATGTCGGACTCGGCGTGATGCGCGAGGCGTTGAGCGAGGGCGTCGATCCGGTTCCCGGCGTCGATCACCGTGAGCACGCCCGCCCGGGCGGTGAGTCCGGTCGCGGGATCGTGCAGCCCGAGCGGTCCGGGCGGCAGTGGTCGCGGACGTTCGGGTGCGGGTGGTGCCGGTCGCAGTGCGAGCACTGACGTCACTCGGCCCGCCGCGACGAGGGCCTGGCTGAGGGCGTCCAGTGCCTCGGTCGCGGTGCGGACCGGGATCACCAGGAACGCCGAGATGCCGTAGAAGGCGATCAGCTCGCCGACGGTGATCGTGCCCGCCAGCGCCAGGCGCGCCCCGAGCCACGTCACGGCGACGGTGACCAGGCCGGGGAGCAGGATTTCCGAGGCCGCCAGCCACGCTTCGACCCGCCCTGCGGCGATTCCGGCCTCGCGGGCTCGGCGGCTGGACGCGGTGAACCGCGCGTGGAACCGGTGCTCGCCACCGATACCGCGCAGGATCCGCAACCCGGTCGCGATGTCGCCTGCCTGCGCGTTGAGTTCGGAGATCCGCTCCCGCTGAACCTCTTCACGGCGTTGCAGCACCGGCAGCAACGGCCCGATTCCGGCGACCGCGAGCGGCACCCCGACGAGCACGACGAGCCCCAGCGTCGGCGACATGCTCAGCACGATCACGGCCGCCACGAGGAAGGCGAGAACGGAACCGATCAGGCGTCCGAGATTCTCGTAGAGGTTGCCGATCCGGTACGAGTCGGTCGAGCTGATCGCCACGGCCTCGCCGGTGCGCACCTCACGGGACAGGGCGAACCCGAGCCCGGTGATGTGCCGGGCGACGACCCGCTGGGTCGTGGAGGTGCCGTGCAGCCACAACGTGTGCTCGGCCCATTCGAGGGCGCCCATTCCGGCCGCTTGCAGCAGACCGAGCACAAGGACGACAGCGACCCAGCCGAGCAGCACGGCAGTGGCGCCCGCGGCGATTCCGGTGTCGACGGCACGGCCGATGACCAGCGGCAGCACCGCTGCGGCGATCATGTTCACCGCACCCGCCACGGCGGCCAAGGTGAGCAGTCGGGGCCGCTGCCGCAGCACCGACCACAGGTACCGCGACGGACTCCGCGAGTCCACGGCCTCGTGCGGAGAACTGCTGCGCGCCTCGGTGGTCATGGCAACCCGAAAATAGCCTCGTCCGCTGGAACCCGGCGACCGGTTTTCCCCGCCCAGCCACGCGTCGTCCCCGACCGCCACGACACTGCCGCACCCAACCATGATCGCTTTCACCCAGTCGTGGCGACCTCCGACGTTCCCCCTGGTCACGGAGCTGGTGATGGCAAACTCGCGCGAATTTGCCGCCAACGGAGGTCGTCGCGTGCCTGGTGGCGACGTCGCGTCCTCGCACGCCACGTATCCTGCGTGTTCGTGACGGACAAGCCCAGCCTTCCCAACGTCCTCGCCGCCCGCTACGCCTCGCCCGAGCTGGTCGAGCTGTGGTCACCGCGGCACAAAGTCGTCCTGGAACGCAGGCTGTGGCTCGCCGTCCTGCGCGCCCAGGCCGACCTCGGGATCGAGGTGCCGGAGCAGGCGCTCGCCGACTACGAGCGGGTCGTGGAGCAGGTCGACCTCGACTCCATCGGGGAGCGGGAACGCCAGACCCGTCACGACGTGAAGGCGCGCATCGAGGAGTTCAACGCCCTCGCCGGGCACGAGCACGTGCACAAGGGCATGACCTCACGCGACCTCACCGAGAACGTCGAACAGTTGCAGGTCCGGCGAAGCCTCGAGCACGTGCGCGACCGGGCGGTCGCCGTGCTCTCCCGGCTCGGCACGCTCGCCGCCCAGAACTCCGAGCTGGTGATGGCGGGCCGGTCGCACAACGTCGCCGCCCAGGCGACCACCCTCGGCAAGCGGTTCGCGACCGCCGCCGACGAGCTCCTCGTCGCGTTCCAGCGGCTCGAAGACCTGCTGGAGCGTTACCCGCTCCGCGGTATCAAGGGCCCGGTCGGCACCGCGCAGGACGCGCTGGACCTGCTCGGCGGTGACGCGGCGAAGCTCTCCGAGCTCGAAGAGCGCGTCGCGAGCCACCTCGGGTTCCAGCGCGTGCTCACCAGCGTCGGCCAGGTGTACCCGCGCTCGCTGGACTTCGACGTGCTCACCACGCTCGCGCAGCTGGCCGCCGCGCCGTCGAACGTGGCGACCACGGTGCGGCTGATGGCAGGGCACGAGCTGGTCACCGAGGGATTCAAGCCCGGTCAGGTCGGTTCCAGCGCGATGCCGCACAAGATGAACACCCGCTCCTGCGAACGCGTCAACGGACTCGCGGTGATCGTGCGCGGGTACGTGTCGATGGTCGGCGAACTGGCGGGCGACCAGTGGAACGAAGGCGACGTCTCGTGCTCGGTGGTGCGACGCGTGGCGCTGCCGGACGCGTTCTTCGCCTTCGACGGCCTGCTGGAGACGTTCCTGACCGTGCTCGACGAGTTCGGCGCGTTCCCCGCCGTCGTCTCGCGCGAGCTGGACCGGTACCTGCCGTTCCTCGCGACGACGAAGGTCCTCATGGCCGCCGTGCGTGCGGGCGTGGGTCGCGAGACCGCCCACGAGGCGATCAAGGAGAACGCCGTCGCCGTGGCCCTCGACATGCGCGAGCAGGGCATCGAACGCAACGACCTGCTCGACCGGCTCGCCGCCGACTCGCGCTTGCCGCTGGAACGCGAACAGCTGGACGAACTACTCGCCGACCGGCTCGACTTCACCGGCGCGGCGGCGAGCCAGGTGGCCACCGTGGTCGCCGAGATCGACAAGCTCACCGGCCGCTACCCCGAAGCCGCCGCCTACACCCCGTCCCCGATTCTCTAGCGTGAGCCTTTTTGGTTGCCAGAGCCACCAAAAAGACTCACGCCCTGCTCAGGTCGGTTCCGGTCACACCGGTTCGATCCACTGTGGACCGGGGAGCCACCACGGCAGAGCTCTGCGGCGTACCCACGCGATCCGTGCGGGGGCATCCCGCGTGAGCACGAAAACCGAGGGACCCTGCGAAACCGGCATGATCAGCACGGCCGCATTCTCTCCCACTCACCCGGTCGAGTAGGCGCGAACGGCACTTTCGCCTCGTGTGGTGGGGCGAGAGTGCCGTTCGCACCGAAAGATGCGAGGGCGCGGGTCACCAGTGGGTGTCGAAGAACTCCTGTTCCAGGTGGGTGGCCTGTTGGAACAGGCGCAGGCAGCGGGCCTGGTCGCGCTCGTCGAGTTCGCCGCCGACGCGGTCGAGGTCGCTGCGCAGCCAGTCCACCCACGCGCGGAACTCGGAACTGTTGTGCAGCGAGACCCATTCCGCGTGCACGAAACTCTCCGGCAGGGTCTGCGGTGCGCGGGAGGCCCACTCCAGGTAGGTCCACTCGGCGACCGTGAGCACGGTCAGCACTTCCGGGTACGAACCGCGTTCGGCCGTGTCGAACATCAGGTCCCGAAACGCCACCGTCGCCGGGTCGAGCGCGGGTTCGGTGCGGTCCTCATCGGGCACGTCGAGTGCGTCGAAAGCGCGCTGGAAGTAGGTGTTCTCGTCGCTGGTGACGACCGCGATGCTCCCCGCGATCCGCAGCCGCGACGCGTACTGGTCCGCCCGCGCCAATGCCGCTCCCAGCAACGCGACGAACGCGTCGAGGAACTGGTAGTCCTGTACCAGGTACGAGCGCATCAAGTTGTCCGGCACGGCCCCGTAGAACACGGAATCGGTGAACGGGTGAGCGATGACTTGGGTCCAATCCGGTTCGCTGCGTTCCCGCATCCAGTCGCTGAAGCTCGCCACCATGCCTCCCTGACCGCGTGCCGCACTCGTGACACCGACTGTCTTCGGGTCTACCAGCCCGCGAGGCCGTCGTCACCGGTCGTGCGCAACAATCGCCCACGTGGTCGCACTGTCTGAGTACCCCCAGGTCCATGCGGGCAAGGTCCGCACCTTGCACGCCGTCGACGACGAACACCTGCTCATGGTGGCCTCGGACCGCATCTCGGCCTACGACCACGTGTTGCCGACTCCGATCCCGGACAAAGCACGGGTGCTCACGGCGATGAGCGTGTTCTGGTTCGAGTTGCTCGCCGACCTGGTGCCGAACCACGTCGTCGCGTACGACGACCCGCGCATCCCCGCCGAGGTGCGTGGCACGGCGCTGCTGGTCCGGAGGCTGGACATGCTGCCGGTCGAGTGCGTGGCGCGCGGGTACCTCACCGGCTCCGGTCTGCTCGATTATCGGCGGACCGGAGCCGTCTGCGGTGTGGCACTCCAGTCGGGCCTGGTCGAGGCGTCCGCCTTGCAGGAGCCGATCTTCACTCCGGCGACCAAGGCGCAGCTCGGCGAACACGACGAGAACGTCAGTTTCGAGGCGGTAGTGGCCACGGTCGGCAGGCAGCGCGCCGAGGAACTGCGCGACACCACACTGCGGGTGTACGAGCGCGCGACCCAGCACGCCCGCCGCCGGGGAGTGCTTCTTGCCGACACCAAGTTCGAGTTCGGTGTGGACGAGGCCGGCACCCTGGTGCTCGGCGACGAGGTTCTCACCCCGGACTCGTCGCGGTACTGGCCCGCCGACGAGTACGCCGAAGGCCGGGTGCAGGCGTCCTTCGACAAGCAGTACGTGCGGGATTGGCTGACCTCACCGGAATCCGGCTGGGACCGCGCGTCCGACGCGCCTCCGCCGGCGCTGCCCGACAAGGTCGTCGCGGCGACGCGGGATCGCTACGTCGAGGCCTACGAGCGGATCACCGGCCGCAGCATCGACGACTGGCCCACTCCGACTGCCGGATGAAGGCTCTTTCACCCGAGATTCAGGGTCGGCTCACGCGCGCACGTGACTCTGGTTGACGTAGCGAGGAAAACCGATCGCGTGAGGTGAACACGATGAAGCTGCGTAACGACAAGCGGACCTGGTTGATGGCGGGCGTGCTGGCGGCCGCACTCGGAGTCGGCGGCGCGGGTGTCGCCTCCGCGGGCGACGACGCCCCGCAGCGGCCCGGTCAGCAGGGCACGGTCGGAGCCACGGTTCCCGTCGACGACCGGGATGACCGGGATGACGACTGGGACGACGTTCGTGATGACGACCGCGACGACGACCGCGACGACCGACACGACGACCGCGACGACCGACACGACGACCGGGACGATGCCCGCGACGACCGTGCTGACGACTGGGACGACCGGAACGACGACCGGGACGACCGGAACGACGACCGGGACGACCGGGACGAGCGCGATGACGCAGACGACGACCGGGACGACCGCGACGACTGAGCACTGTGGCGAGAACGCGCGGGTCGCTCGGTGAGGTTCGCGATGGGCCGGGGCGGTGGTGTGGACAACGTCGTCCGCACCACCGAGTCACCCCGCGCGTAACCTTCAGGGGATACTCGGAGGTATACCTGGTGGTATGGTGAATCTGTGTCCACCACCATCAAGGTCAACCCCAGCACGCGAGACCGACTCGCCGGCGTTGCCCGTGAGCAGGGCGTCAGTAACGACACCGCGCTTCAACGCCTCATCGACGAGCACGAGATGCACCAAGTTCACGCCGCCTACGCTCGGCTGCAGGAGGACTCGCAAGCGTGGGCCGACTACAACCACGATCTTGATGGATGGGACAGCACCGTCGCTGATGGACTTGACACCGAGCAGGGCCGGTGAGCCCGTCGATCGCGCCGTGGCAGGTGTGGTGGATCGACCTCGACCCCGTCGTCGGTAATGAGCAAGCAGGTCGGCGACCCGCCGTCGTGGTCGGCTCCGACGACCACTGCCGATTTCCCGTGAACCTCGGGCTGATCGTGCCGCTGACGACACGGGACCGCGGCCTGCCACACCATGTGCGCATCGACCCCGACGCATCCGGACTCCACCGCGCGAGCTGGGCTCTCACCGAAGCACTGCGTGCGGTGTCGACGCATCGATTCGTGGGCGAGTCTCCGGTTGGATCGTTGTCCGAGGGCGAACGCGCCGAACTGGGCAGGTGGGTCCGCCGGATGGTGGTGTGACGCGCAGAAGGGCGAGGTGACCTCGGGAAGTGAGCCCTACGGCGTGACGGCCTCGCCCCGCGAAGGTCGGTGCAGCGAGGTGACGTTCGGCCCGAGTGACTCGTAGCGCTCGTAGTAGAACGTGGGGTCCGCGAGCAGTTCCTGATGGATCGGCACCGCGGCACGCGGCGCGACGGCACGGTAGAAGTCGACGCCTTCGGCGAGCTTCATCCATGGTGCGTCGACCGGCAGCGCGAGCACGTCGACGGCCTGCTCGGGAACGTGCAACGCGTCCCCCGGGTGATACAGCGCGCCGTGGTCGACCAGATAGCCGATGTTCGGGATGCCCGGGATGTCCGGGTGGATCACCGCGTGGTCGCCCCCGACGACCGAGACGCCGGTTCCGTCGATGTCGATCGCGTCTCCGGGCGTGGCCGGAGCGGCTCGGAGGCCGTGATCGGCCAGTGCGGTCGCCGAGCCGCTGTCGGTGACCAGGCGCGCCCGCGGGTTCGCCGTGAGCAACGGTGCGAGCCGCCCCGCGTCGACGTGGTCGGGGTGCTGGTGGGTGACGAGCACCGCGTCGAGATCCCGCAGGTCTTCGAACCCGTACGACCACACCCCCGGGTCGAACAGCAGCCGGACCGATCCGGTCTCGACCAGCAGACAGGAATGCCCGTAGTGCGTGAGCTGCATGGTGCCTCCTCCAGGGTTTTCGCCACTGTCACACGATGATCAACCGTCGAACAGCTCGGCCTCGTCCTCGGGCGAGAGACCTGCCTCGCGTACCCGCATCTCCGAGGCGACCTTCACGCCGCCGTAGTCCTCCTGTCGGCCGGTCACCTCGGTGATCGGCGAGAGCACCGGCGCGGTGACGTCCTGACCCGGGACCTCCGGGTGGGCGTAGACGCTGCCGGTGGAGACGAACGTCCAGTGCCCGACCCGTGCGCCGAGTGTGGCGAGCGCCTCCCGCACCCACCGCAGCGAGAGCCGTGCCACGTCGACCACCCCGTCGAAGGACTCGCCTGCCAGCGGCGCGAGTCCGTCCGGCCGATCCCGGTCGACCGCGACGAGTCGAGCGCCCTCGGGGACGGCGCCGCTCTCCCCACGCGCCGCGCACGTGACGTCGTGACCCCGCGCTACCGCCTCCGCCGCGACGGCGCGGGAGACGAACCGGGTGCCGCCGAGAACGAGGATCTTCACGTTCTCCACGATGCCCTGCGCTCCGGGTTCCCGCGACCGATCTTCGCCGCCAGCGAAACCCGTCACCCGCCGGAGCGTCGCGCCCGCGTGTCCGCAGGGGAAACACGACCCCGGGACGGAGGGTGGGGCCGTCGCGAGCCGAACCGAGCACCGGAGTGAGCCATGTCGCAGCCGGACGCCCTGGCCAGAGGCCGTCTGCCCAGGTCAGTTAGGCTGGCAGCGTACTGCTGGCCATCTGCCGGGCCGGGACGCGCCGGTGGATACGCACGGAAACCGGGAGCAGCACCTGTGGCCCGAGTCGTAGTCGACGTCATGCCCAAGCAGGAGATCCTCGACCCCCAGGGGCAGGCGGTGGCCAATGCGCTGCCGCGCCTCGGCTTCCAGGGTGTCTCCGAGGTTCGTCAGGGGAAGCGTTTCGAGCTGGAGGTCGGCGACGACGTCGACGACGCGACGCTCGACAAGATCGCCGAGACGTTCCTCGCCAACACCGTGATCGAGGACTGGTCAGTGCGCAGGATCGAGTCGTGACCGGGGCGAAGATCGGTGTCGTGACGTTCCCCGGCACCCAGGACGACGTGGACGTGCGCCGGGCCGTGCGTCGCGCGGGCGGTGAGGCGGTCGCGCTCTGGCACGCCGACTCCGACCTGCGGGGCGTCGACGCCGTCGTACTGCCCGGCGGCTTCTCCTACGGCGACTACCTGCGTTGCGGCGCGATCTCGAAGTTCGCCCCCGTGATGACCGAGATCGTCAGCGCCGCGGCCAATGGCTTGCCGGTACTCGGAGTCTGTAACGGGTTCCAGATCCTGTGTGAGGCCGCACTGCTGCCCGGTGCGCTCACCCGAAACGCCGGTCTGCACTACGTGTGCCGCGACCAGTGGATCCAGCCGGTGAACACCGAGACGATCTGGACCGGTCGCTACGAGCAGGGCGCCAACCTGCTCGTCCCGGTCAAGCACGCCGAGGGCCGCTACACCGCTCCGGACGCGGTGCTCGACGAGCTGGAACGGGAGCAGCGGATCGTCTTCCGGTACGTCGACGGCAACCCGAACGGCTCCGCCCGGGACATCGCGGGCATCAGCGACCCGACCGGCCGCATCGTCGGGCTCATGCCGCACCCCGAACACGCCATCGACCCGCTGACGGGGCCCACCGATGACGGCCTCGGCATGTTCCTGTCCGCTCTCGACGCACTGGTGGCAGCGTGACCGACATTTCCGCACCCGCCCAGCAGGCCGAAACGGTCGAACACGCGAAGGCGACGCCGGACACCGAGCAGCCGTACCGTGAACTCGGGCTCAAGGACGACGAGTACTCCCGCATCCGCGAGATCCTCGGCAGGCGTCCCACCGACGCCGAGCTGGCGATGTACTCGGTGATGTGGAGCGAGCACTGCTCCTACAAATCCTCGAAGGTGCATCTCAAGTACTTCGGTGAGACCACGACGGACGAGATGAAGGCGAAGATGCTCGCCGGCATCGGTGAGAACGCCGGTGTGGTCGACATCGGCGACGGCTGGGCGGTCACGTTCAAGGCCGAGAGCCACAACCATCCGTCCTATGTGGAGCCCTACCAGGGCGCGGCGACTGGTGTCGGTGGCATCGTCCGCGACATCATGGCGATGGGAGCCCGCCCGGTCGCGGTCGCCGACCCGCTGCGTTTCGGTCCCGCCGACGCGCCGGACACCAAACGGGTGCTGCCCGGTGTGGTCGAAGGTGTCGGCGGTTACGGTAACCCGCTCGGTCTGCCGAACATCGGCGGCGAGGTTGTCTTCGACGAGTGCTACGCGAGCAATCCGCTGGTCAACGCCCTGTGTGTCGGCGTGATGAAGGTCGACGACCTGCATCTGGCACACGCTTCCGGGACGGGCAACAAGATCATCCTGTTCGGGGCGCGAACCGGCTTGGACGGCATCGGTGGCGTGTCCGTACTGGCCTCGGAGACCTTCGAGGGCGACGAGACCGGTGCCGGGCGTAAGAAGCTGCCCGCCGTGCAGGTCGGTGACCCGTTCACCGAGAAGCTGCTCATCGAGTGTTGCCTGGAGCTCTACAACGACGAGCTCGTCGTCGGCATTCAGGACCTGGGCGGCGCCGGGCTTTCGTGCGCGACGGCCGAGCTGGCTTCGGCCGGTGACGGCGGAATGCGCGTCGACCTCGACCGGGTTCCGCTGCGGGCGACGGGAATGACTCCCGCCGAGGTGCTTTCCAGCGAGTCGCAGGAACGCATGTGCGCGGTGGTGAAACCGTCCGACGTGGACGCGTTCATGAAGGTCTGCGAGAAGTGGGACGTGCTCGCCACCGTCATCGGTGAGGTCACCGACGGCGAGAACCTCGAGATCTACTGGCACGGCGAGTGCGTCCTCGACGTCCCGCCCGGCACCGTCGCCCACGAGGGCCCGGTGTACGAGCGGCCGGTGGAGCGTCCCGGCGAGCAGGACCTCATCGCCGCGGACAACCCGAACACGCTCGAGCGGCCGTCCACTCCGGACGACATGCGGGAGACCGTGCTGCGGATGGCCGCTTCTCCGAACCTGTGTTCCCGGGCGTGGGTCACCGACCAGTACGACCGCTATGTGCGCGGCAACACCGTGCTCGCCCAGCCCTCCGACGGCGGTGTGCTCCGCGTCGACGAGGAGACCGGGCGCGGCATCGCCGTCTCCACCGATTGCAACTCCCGCTACACCCGGCTCGACCCGTACGCGGGCGCCCAGCTGGCGCTCGCGGAGGCCTACCGCAACGTCGCGGTCACCGGCGCCACGCCGATGGCCGTCACGAACTGCCTCAACTTCGGTTCTCCTGAGGACCCCGGCGTGATGTGGCAGTTCCAGCAGGCGGTGCGGGGACTCGCGGACGGGTGCGCGGAACTCGGCATCCCGGTGACCGGCGGAAACGTCAGCTTCTACAACCAGACCGGACGCCACCCGATCCTGCCGACGCCGGTAGTCGGTGTGCTCGGCGTCATCGACGACGTCACCCGCCGCATTCCTACTGGTATCGGCGGCGACGAGGGCGAAACGCTACTGCTGCTCGGGGACACCACGGAAGAACTCGGCGGCTCCGAGTGGGCGAAGGTCACGCACGGGCATCTCGGCGGCACGCCGCCGAAGGTCGACCTGGCTCGGGAGAAGCTGCTCGCGGACGTCATGCTCGCCGGTTCCCGGGACGGCATGGTCTCGGCCGCGCACGACCTCTCAGAGGGCGGACTGGCGCAGGCGCTGGTCGAGACGGCGCTGATCGGCGAGACCGGCGCGCGTGTCGTACTTCCGGAGGGCGTCGACCCGTTCGTGTGGCTGTTCTCCGAATCCGCAGGCCGCGCGCTGGTGGCGGTGCCGCGCAGCGAGGAACTGCGGTTCACCGAGATGTGTGCCGCGCGTGGGCTGCCCTGCGTGAAGGTCGGCGTGGTCGACGATCAGTCGCAGAAGCTGGAGATCCAGGACGTAGCCGACATCCCGCTGACCGAGCTCCGCGATGCGTGGGAAGGCACACTGCCCGCCCTGTTCGGCTGAGGCGCAGCTCGGCAGCGTGAGTCTTTTTGGTTGCTATAGCCACTAAAAAGGCTCACGTCGCTGCCGAGGCGAGGTCGGTGCCTGCTTCGAAACGGGTGCCGGTGAGACCCGGGGCTCGTCGAACACGGTCATCGCGAACGCCGCCTCTTCATGGAAGAGGCGGAGGAGAACCGAGTCTGCCCGAGGATTCGAGTGCGGCAGCGCGGTCGACGCGCCGACAAGGGAACAGAGACGGCAAGGACGATGATGCCGATCAGGGCCGAACGACGAATCGCGGCGCGAAAGTCCTCACTCCCGCACGTCCCGATAGTCCGAGGTGCGAGCACCCGGGCGTGAGGGCGGAACGGCAAGTGTAGGAGGCTCGCCGGAGCTGTGTAGCCAGCCCAGCCCTCGGCTTTCCGAGGGGCCGATCGTCAGCGTGTGCGGCATCGTGGACGGTGCCTTCGCCGTGACCGTCGTCTTGTACAGCGCGAAGGTCGGGACCGGTTCACGGACGCGCAAATGAACTCCGCGTTCGAAGTAGGCTCGACGGAGGTCGACAGACCCGAGAATGCGGGCGCGTTCGAAGGAGACGAAATGCTCGCAGTGGATCTCGCGGAGATCGAGTTCGTCGAGGAATTCGGCTCGGTCGAAGTTGACTTCGCGGCGGAATGTCACCCCTTGCGCGGCCACCCTCTCGAGGAACACGGCATCCTCGGCGCGCAGCCTGTCGAGGAACACCGCGCCGGACAGTGCCAACGGGCCGCGGAACTCGGTGCGTTCGAAGTGGACGGTGTGACGAAATGTCGCGGAGTAGGCGGCGACCCGGCCGACGACCCGGTCGGAGAAGTCGACGAGTTCCAGGTGTGCGTCGATCAGATCGAGGTGATAGATCGGCGGGTCCACGAACTCCTTGCCGGGCAACAGTGTGCGCAGAGACTTGCAGGCGGTTTGACGCACGGTGCGTTCCCGCTCCTGCTCCGGTGTGGCGGCGGCCGGAATCGACTCCGCGTCGTTCGGCGTCGTCCATTTCGGATGATTGAACGGCATCCGTAGGTAGGAGCACAGTACGTCGAGGACGGTCTGGGTGTAGCCCGGATTGCTGCGCGCGAGACCGACGAGGCCGTGGATCGCGCCGATGCGCACCTGGTCTGCCTCGTGACCGAGCAGTTCGACCGCCCGCGCGAAGCGTTCGTCGGCGGCGCGTTCGTACTCGTTGCCCGTGCGTCGGTCCTCCAGCGCCTGCCGCTGCTGCTCCAGTGTGTAGCGCTCGCTTTCCAGTGTTTGGCGCCGGGTTTCGAGCTCCTGGCGCTGTTCGTCGACCCGGCGCCGTCGGTCGTTGAGCCACAGCGCGTACAGCGCGACGACGGATCCCGCTGCGAGACCTCCGGTGCGCAGCGCGTCGGCTCCGTTCACGCGCGGGTCGAACAACAGCAGAGCGGTGCTGGTCCCGGTGAAGGCCAGCACCGCGAGAACGAGGGTGAGCGTCAGCGGGCGCACACAGTTGATCTTGCCTTGACGATCAGCCGTTGGCCAGGGCCTGCAGCCGGTCGTAGGCGCCGTTGAACAGGTTCTGGTCCAGCGGCGAGGACGTGTACTGCCAGAACGTGTGGAACCCCCAGTTGTACGGCAGCTCTCCGACCGTGTCGTTGTACCGCGCGACCCACAGCGGATTCGTGCTGGCGAACTCGCCGTAGATGCACTGGTTCCAGTAGCTGGTGGAGGTGTAGATGGTGCACCACCTGCCGGTCCTGGCGTGGTAGGTGTCGCTGAAGTCCTTGACCCAGGCGATCATCTGCGCCTGCGTCAAGCCGTAGCAGTTCGGGCCGTACGGGTTGTACTCGATGTCGAGCGCACCGGGCAGGGTCTTGCCGTCGCCCGACCAGCCGCCGCCGTTGTCGACGAAATAGTTCGCCTGTGTCGCGCCGCTTGCCCGGTCGGGCAGCGCGAAGTGGTACGCGCCGCGGATCATCCCGATGTCGTAGGAACCGTTGTACTGCTGGGCGAAGTACGGGTTCACGTATCCGGTTCCCTCGGTCGCCTTGCAGTAGGCGAACCGCATGCCCTGGTTCCACCAGTGCTGCCAGTCGACGTTCTGCTGATGGCCGCTGACGTCCATGCCGTCGACGGCGGCTCGTGGCTCGGCGCTGGGGTCCGTTTCGGGGCGCTCGCCGTGCTCGACTTGGGAGCTCATGAGGTGATTCCCTTCCCGGTGGGCCCGCGTGGGCGGACCGTTCGGGATCACCGTGCACGGCGAGATCACCCGTGGTAAAGGCGTCGGGACGCTTGGTCATCGCGTCACGAGCGGACGACGAAGTGTCGTTCGCGTGAACCCGCTCGCTCCATCGGTGCAGCGTTCGTTCGACGGTGTGGCGATGAGTTGCCAGACTGTCCGCCTATTTGGTGAATTCGTCACCGGGCTGGCAGAATTCTGACCCGAGGAAGCGTGCCGTGCACACGCGTCGTGACGGTGTCCACGAGGATCAATTTCACCTGAGCGGCGTACTGTGATCACTCGGTCAACAGGGCACGGGCGTAGCGGCCATGACTGCCGGGCTGGGGGCCAGTATCGTGCTGCGACGGCAGCGACGATCAAGGGGAACCACGCTCGCTCACGCGACCGGGCGCCGCCGACGGCGTCCCGCTGACGTGTGCTCGGCTCCACGGTGACCCCGAACGTATGCTCGGACGAGCCCGCCAAGGCGAGCAGGAGAAGCGGAGGACGCCGCAGGAATGACTCGGTGGACCGCGTCATCGCCGAGCGCCGAGGACCCGTCGAGCGCTGGTGCCGTCAGGGCCGCCGACAGGCAACGCTTCGCTCTGGCTTGGGCCCAGGCGTTGACGCGCACCAGCTACGTCCCGATGACCGGCGACGAGGTCGAACGCAGGCTCGAGAGCTACACCGAGCGGCTCGTCGCCGACCTGGTCAGCGAGCCGTTCGACAGCGAGGACGCCCGGGCGGTCGGAGCCGACCTCGTCGCCGTCCACTTCACCGGCGCCGAGTCCCTCGCCGGCACCGTCGACGTGCTCGGCGAGGACGCGCTGCGCCTGCTCGGCATCGAGGACACGCCCGAGTGGAGACAGCGGCTCTCGGCGATCCAAGGGGCGGTGTGCGCCGGGTTCGTGCAGGCCGCACGCAAGCGCACGCTCGACGAGCAAGAAGCCATCCGGCAGGCCGTCATCGACGCCCGCGACTCCGTCGAGAACGCACTGCGCACCAGCGAGTCCCGCTTTCGGGCGATCTTCGCCGAAGCCGTGCTCGGCATCGGCATCGCCGACATCGGCGGTCGCATCCTCGAAGTCAACTCCTCGCTGCGCCGCATCCTCGGACGACCGTACGACGAACTGCGCCGCATGATGGTCTACGAGCTCACCGGCCCCGACGAGGACGACGAGAATCGGGATGTCTACGAGCAACTCGTCCGGGGCGACCGCGACCAGTACCGCGTCGAGAAGCAGTTCGTGCGCCCCGACGGAACCCGGGTATGGACCGAGATCGTCGTCTCCCTCGTGCGCGGCGAGGACGACCTGCCGCTCTACCAGGTCGCGATGGTCGAGGACGTCACCGATCGCAAGACGCTGCAGGAACGCCTGCGCCACCAGGCCATGCACGACCCGCTGACCGGCCTGCCCAACCGCGCGCTGCTGCTCGACCGGCTCGACGAGACCATGCGCGCGCATCGCGACGACGAACGCATCGCCGTCTGCTACATGGACCTCGACGGGTTCAAGATGATCAACGACAGCCTCGGGCACCACATCGGTGACGATCTGCTCGTCGCGGTCGCCGACCGCCTCGCGCACACCGTGCGGGGCTCCGACCGTCTCGTCGCTCGCATGGGGGGCGACGAGTTCGTCATCCTGGTCGAGGACTCCACCGGCACCGAGCAGGCCGTCGACATCGCCGAGACCGTGCTCGACGCTCTCGGCGACCCTATCCGCATCGGCGGCAACGAACTGTCCGTCGGTGCCAGCATCGGCATCGTCGAACGTCCCGTCGAGGGCCAGGACGCCGCCGAGCTCATCCGCGACGCCGACGTCACGCTCTACTGGGCGAAGTCCGAGGGCAAAGGGACCTGGAAGACGTTCGACCCGGTGCGCAACGCGAGCGAACTCGCGCGGTTCCACCTTTCTGCGACCATGCCGGCGGCGCTCGAACACGGCGAGTTCTACGTCGACTACCAGCCCCTCGTCGGTCTCCGCCGCCGCGAGGTCGTCGGCGTGGAAGCGCTCGTGCGCTGGTGGCACCCTGACCACGGGCGACTCGGACCGGACAAGTTCATCGGCCTCGCCGAGGAGACCGGGCTCATCGTCCCCCTCGGGCGCTGGGTCCTCGGCACCGCGTGCAGGCAGGCCAAGCAGTGGGCGGACGAGTTCGGGGACACCGCCCCGTTCGTGAGCGTCAACCTCGCCGTTCGCCAGCTCCGCGAACCCCGGCTCGTCTCGGACGTCGCCGCAGTCCTCGCCGAGACCGGTCTCGAAGCCGCCAAACTGCAACTCGAACTCACCGAGAGCGCAGTGATGGGGACCGCCGACGAAGCACTCGAGCCGCTGCGCCGCCTCTCCGAGATGGGCGTCCGCATCGCCATCGACGACTTCGGGACGGGCTACTCCAACCTCGCCTACCTCCGGCATCTGCCCGTGCACGAACTCAAGATCGCCGGATCGTTCATGGAGGGGCTCCGCAACCCCGACGAGCCGGACCCGGTCGACGCGCGCATCGTCCGCACCCTCGTCGAGCTCGCGCACACCCTCGGCCTCTCGGTGACGGCCGAAGGTGTCGAGACGGAGGACCAAGCCCAAAGGCTCGCGGCGATCGGGTGCGAGACCGGCCAGGGCTACTACTTCGAGAAGCCGTGTCTGCCGGACCGGGCGCGGGCTTTCATCGCGGACCACCT
Source organism: Allosaccharopolyspora coralli (assembly GCF_009664835.1). Lineage (NCBI taxonomy): Bacteria > Bacillati > Actinomycetota > Actinomycetes > Pseudonocardiales > Pseudonocardiaceae > Allosaccharopolyspora > Allosaccharopolyspora coralli. The sequence continues at coordinate 4,627,611 of NZ_CP045929.1, read as the reverse complement.
ACCCCAGTGGGCCTGAGGCGAACGGCACTTTCGCCTCGTCTGGTGGGGCGAGAGTGCCGTTCGCCTCTTCGGGGTGGGGCGGGAATGCTGTTCGTCGGTCGCAGAGCTACTGGAGTTCGACGACGGTCTTGATGTCGTGCGGCCCGCCGGAGAAACCGTCCGGCCACTTGTCGAGCGGAAGGCGGCGGGTGATCAGCGACGAGAGCCACTCGGGGTCGGCGGCCGCCAGCGCCTGAACCGCCGACCGGTAGTGCCTGAGGTTGGCGTTGACGCTGCCCACGACCACGTCGTTGTCCAGCACCAGCTCGTTGTTGATCGCCCCGGCCGGAATCGGCACCGTGCGGTCGCCACCGGAGATACCGGTGAGCACGGTGATCGCGTTGCGCGCGGTTCGCTGCAGCACCTCGAAGACGACCTCACCCGAGCCCGTCGCCTCCACGACGACGTCCGGTTCGAACCCGATCGCCATCACGTCCCGGTGGTAGGTCGCGCCGAGTTCGGCGACCAGGTCGGGCTTCGGGCCGTCGTCGACCCGGTCGAGAACGTGCACCTCGAGCCCTTGCTGCACCGCCAGCAGCGCCGCGAGCAGGCCGATCGGTCCGGCTCCGGTCACCAGCACGCGTCGCGGCGCGAAGAAGGAGCGGCGGCCGATCAGCTCGACCTGCTCCCAGGCTTTCGCCACCACCGACGTCGGCTCCGTCAGCACCCCCAACTCGCCCAGCGCCGCCGGGACGGGGATCGCGAACCGTGGTTCGACCGTCCACCGTTGCGCACCGAACCCGTCGAGGCCCTTGATGCCGCGTTCGGTGAACTCGCCGTTGAGGCAGAAGTCCCATTCGCCCGCGGCGCACGCCCCACAGGGCTTCGGGTCCGGTCTGCGCACCACGCCCGCCACGAAGTCGCCTTCGTGGAAGCCGCTGATCGCGGGCGCGTGCAGCACCCGGCCCACGGACTCGTGGAACAGAACCAACCGGTCGTGGCCAGGAGGCAGCACTCCGTGCGTGCTCGCGGCGACTTCCCGGTCGGTCGCGCACATTCCTGCGAGCAGCCCTTCGACCAGCAGTTCGCCCGGTTGCGGAGTCGGACCCGGCAGTTCGCTGACCCCCGCCGAGTCCGGGTCGCCGGGGACGACCGTGGCCGCCCTCACCGCCGGCTCCACGGTCCGCGGCGGACGGATTCGTTGCGCACGTGCCCGCCGTAGAGCACCGCCGCCGAGTTGACCAGCCCCAGGTGGCTGAACGCCTGCGGGAAGTTCCCGGTGAAACGGCCGCTGTGCAGGTCGTACTCCTCGGCGTAGAGCCCCACGTCGTTCGCCAGTTCGAGCAGGCCCTCGAACATCTCCACCGCTTCGTCGCGGCGCCCGGCCCCGGCCAGTGCGTCCACCAGCCAGAACGAGCACGCCAGGAACGAGCCTTCGCGCCCGTGCAGCCCGTCGACCGAGTGCTCACCTTCCGCGGCTTCGTACCGGTCGACGAGCACGCCGTGCCGCAACCGCTGCTCGACGGCGCGCACGGTGCTCGTGACCCGTTCGTCGTCGCCCGGCAGGAACCCCACGGCCGGGATCAACAAGATCGACGCATCCAGCTCGGTGCCCCCGTAGTACTGGGTGAACGCGCCCAGTTCCTCGTTGAAACCTTTCGTGAGTACCTCCTCGTGCACCGTGTCGCGCAGCTCCTTCCAGCGGCCGACCGGGCCGGACAATCCGTGCTCCTCGATCGCCCGAACCCCCCGGTCGAAGGCGACCCACACCATCACGCGGGAGTGTGTGAAGTGCCGGTCCGGGCCGCGGACCTCCCACAGACCCTTGTCCGGCTGCTGCCAGATCGTCTCCAGGTGGGTCAGCATGCCGCGCTGCACGTCCCAGGAACGCGCGGTGTCCTGCAAGCCGCGTTCCCGTGCCAGGTGCAAGGCGTCCATGACCTCGCCGAACACGTCGAGCTGGAGCTGGCGGAACGCCCCGTTGCCGATGCGTACCGGAGCGGAACCCTGGTAGCCGGACAGCCAGTCCAGCTCCCGTTCCCACATGTGGCGTTCGCCGCTGATGCCGTACATGATCTGCAGGTCCGCCGGGTCCCCGGCGACCGCACGCACCAGCCAGTGGCGCCAGGCCGCCGCCTCGTCGGAGCAGCCGTAGTTGTCCAGGGCGAGCAGCACCAGCGTGGCGTCCCGCAGCCAGCAGTAGCGGTAGTCCCAGTTCCGGTCGCCGCCGAGTGCTTCGGGCAGCGACGTCGTCGGTGCGGCCACCATGCCGCCGGTGGGGTCGAAGGTCAGCGCCTTCAGGGTCGCCAGCGAGCGGTAGACCGCCTCCGAGTGCTCCCCGGTGTAGCGCAGCCGCGAGGTCCACTCGTGCCAAAAGTCCTCGCTGTCCCGGGTTTCCTGGTCGGGATCCAGCGGCGGCGCGACCTGGTCGGTGTCGCTGGTCCACTGCAGCACCCACGACAGCCGCTCCCCGGCGCGGACGGTGAACACGGCCTCGTGGGCGAGTTCACCGCTGACCGGGTACGGCAGGACGTCGCCGCGCAGCACGACCGCGTGCGGGCCGGCGACGCCGATGACGTACTCGTCGGTCGGGTCCTCGGTGCGGACGTGCTGGACCCACGGCACCGCGTCCGCGTAGGCGAAACGCAGCACCCACCGCATCCGCACCTCGACCTCGCCGTCGAGTCCTTCCAGGTGGCGCACCAGGCACGGATCGTCCTGCTGGTTCTTCTCGTGCGGCGGCATGCTGTCGACGAGCCGGACCGTGCCGGTGTCGGTTCGCAGGTCGGTCTCCAGGACCAGCGAGTTGCCGCGGTAGCGCCGCGACACGTCGCGCACGGTCGCCGTCGGGGCGAGCTGCCAGTGTCCGTCGCGGTGATCACCGAGTAGTCGCGTGAAACACGACGGTGAATCGAACCGCGGCAGACACAGCCAGTCCACCGAACCGTCCTTGCCGACGAGAGCCGCCGTCCGCAGATCGGACAGCAACGCATAGTCCTCGATGAGGCCGGGCCCGTTCGCAGGTGCGTGATCGTGAGCCATCACGTCCGAGACTAGGTAATCGGCGCTGGGGTGGCACCCGGGGACGAGGCTCGCAGCCGGTCAGTCGCGGTGCGCGGCGGTCTCGAGCAGCACGCTGTGGGGGACCACCGCGCGGATCGGGTCGTCCAGGTTCAAACCGAGATCGAGTCCGTTGAGCAGGTCGGGCAGCAGGTTGCCCGCGATCGGCCGGTACCCGGGCCACGACTCCGGCACCCGCTCGACCGAGGTACACGCCGGAACCAGTTGCGATCCGTCCGACATCTCGGCCGCGTAGATCGCGTCCTCCTCGCCGTCCTCGGGTGCGTAGAACAGCACTTCGGCGTCGAGGATGGCAGGCGGCAGGTCCGACTCGGGTGCGTCGCCGGCGGCGATGGCGTGCAACACCTGCTCCAGTGCGTTCGTCGGCTCCGGGATCGGGCCGGTGAACTCGGAGGGCACGTACTCGTCGTTGTGGTGGAACTCGTCTTCGATCTCGCCCGCGGAGTCGATCCGAAAGGCGCCGACCACGCCTTCCGGCGGGACGTCCTCACCGGACTCCTCGTAGCCGGGGTCGATGATGTACATCCAGCTGTCGGGGGTCTGGCGGGCCTGCTCGCGCATCTCGTCGGTGACGGGTGGGGCGGTCGGCTGTTCGGGCTGCTCGGACATGGGAACGGTGGACTCCGTCGGATCGGCATGCGGCGTACCCGCCGAGGGTCCCATCGGTCCGGTGGAGCCCTGGGGACGCCTCCCGTCGGCGCGCCGTCGTGACCGAGTCGAGACCGCCGAATCAGCCGTTCCGAGGTGCCGGTGTCGTGTCGGCGGGGTGAGACTGGACCCGGTCGGGCGATCGGAGCGGGGAGGCGGTCGGTCATGATCGAACCACGGGAGTCGTTGGCCCTGTTCGGGTGCGAGGTCTTCGATCCGGACGGGCAGCGGGTCGGGATCGTCGGGCAGCTCTTCCTCGACGATCACACCGACCAGCCCGCGTGGATCACGGTCCAGACCGGCCTGTTCGGCACCAACGAGAGTTTCGTTCCGCTTGACGGCGCGGCGTTCGACGGCGACACGCTCACCGTGGCCGTACGCAAGGACGTGGTGCGACAGGCGCCGAGGGTGTCGCTGCACGACGGCGACCTGCTGGCGGAGCAGGAACGTGCCTTGTTCCTGCATTACGGCCTCGAGTACGGGGTGATCCCGTCGCAGCAGCGTGGCTCGGAGGAACCGGGCCGGGGCTACGTCCAGGCTGTCCGACTGCGTCTTCGACGTTGGGCGGCGGCGGGCTGATCGTCACGAGCACTTGATCACGTTCGAGGCTTGCTGCGCGTCGAAATGATCACTGGACGTAGCCGAATCCCGAATTCTTGTGGCAATATCTCGCCACTCAAACCTGTCGGGTGACCCGCATGGCTACCTTCCGCGTTGTACCTAGGTCGTCCGGCCCCACCCGGACGAACAACAGGAGGGGATTCCATGAAGAAGCTGATGACCGGAGCCGGGGCCGGTGTGGCCGCCGCGGCTCTCGCGCTCACCGCCGCCCCCGCACACGCGCTCGACACCGAGCCCGCCCCGCTGACGATGCACGGCCAAGGAGCCGCGGGTGCCGGTGACGTGTTCGTGGTGAACCTCAAGGACGGTGCCAACGTCTTCGGTGCCGCTCAGGAGATGGACGTGCAGACCCGGCAGGTCTACACGAACACGCTGAACGGCTTCTCGGCGCAGCTGAGCCCGGAGCAGCTGGACCAGGTGCGGTCGAACCCGAACGTCGAGGGTGTCTCGCAGAGCCACCGGATCCAGGTCGAACCGCCGCCGCAAGACGTGCAGGCCACCTGGGGTCTGGACCGCATCGATCAGCCCCAGCTGCCGCTGGACGGGGCCTACACGCCGGCGGGCAACGGTGAGGGCGTGACCGCCTACATCCTCGACACGGGGATCGACGCCCAGCACGCGGACTTCGAGGGTCGTGCCTCGGTCGGTTTCGACGCCACCGGTGGTGACGGCGGCGACCGGCAGGGCCACGGCACGCACGTCGCCGGCACGATCGGCTCGGCGGGTTACGGCGTCGCGAAGGCGTCGAACCTGGTCGGGGTGAAGGTTCTCGGCGACGACGGCTCCGGCACCACCGAGGGCATCATCAAGGGTCTGGACTGGGTCGCCCAGGACGCCGCCGGCAAGCCTGCGGTGGCGAACATGTCGCTGGGTGGCGGCAAGGACCCGGCGCTGGACGAGGCCGCGACCGGCCTGGTCGATCAGGGTGTGTTCCTCGCGGTGGCCGCGGGCAACGAGAGCCAGGACGCCTCGAACGTCTCGCCCGCGTCGGCCGAGGGTGTGTTCACCACGTCGGCGTCGGACGAGACCGACACTCACGCGAGCTTCTCGAACTACGGCGAGACCGTGGAGGGCTACGCCCCGGGTGTGGACATCGAGTCGACTGTTCCGGGCGGGGGCACCGACACGCTCAGCGGCACGTCGATGGCCAGCCCGCACGTGGCCGGCGTCGCCGCGGTGCACCTGGGTCTCAACGAGGGCTCGGCTCCGGCCGACATCGTGACCGCGCTGCAGGAGACCGCTTCGGCCGGGGTCATCCAGGGCGCTCCGCAGGGCACCATCCCGGACCTGCTCCAGGTCGCACAGGGCTGACGCCCGCCGCGCTCAGCACGACTCGGGCCCCCTTTCTCCTCGTGGGAGAGGGGGCCCGAGTCGTGCGGTCGGGCGCACAACGATGATCACCTTGAGTTACATACTTCTCATTCACGGGGTGAATGGACTCCTACGAAGGAGTGACATTAGGCAAAGGTGACGGTGTTCATCCTTCGAAAGTTGGTTCCGGCCTTCTCCCGAACCGGTTACGTTTCACGCGACGGGGTGGATCGGTGCCAGTGATTCACCCCTGCCACCTCAGGGAGGGGTGAGGCTGTGCTCACCGGACACACCGCGACACCGGAGCGGGTCGTCAACGGCCCCGCGGCCACGGACGAAGCAGTCCAAGCCCACGTCGACGCACGGGAAACCGTCGCCTCCGTGGCGCGAGCCGCGCGGGCCAGGGGCAGCAACGGAGGCGTCCTCCAGGTCGTCCACGGCAGCAAGCGCGTCGGGTGGGCCGCCTACGAACTCCAGCGCAGCGCGCGGACACTGGTCCAAGGCGTCGTCAAGCCACCGTACGCCGCGACGGACTCGCTCGACTCCGTCGAGACCCACAAGCTGTCCGAGGGCGTCGACTACAAGGTGCTCTACGACCGCGCGGCGCTCGCGTTGCCGCCGCAGATCGACGTGACCTCACGACTGGTCTCGCTCGGTGAGCAGGCCCGCGTCGTGCACCTCGCGCCGACCAAACTGCTGGTGGTCGACAACGAGGTCGCCCTGCTGCCGCTCGTGACGAGCGAGAACAGCATCGACAGCGCCGTCGTCGTCCGGAACTCGGCGATGCTGGCCGCGATGGTGCGGATCTTCGACGACCTGTGGCGCTTCGCGGCTCCGTTCACCGGCCAGGCGGCGACGGTCAACGGCGACGCCCAACCCTCCGAGGAGGAGCGTTGGATCCTCTCGCTGCTGGCCTCCGGTGCGACTGACGACACCATCGGACGATTGATGGGCTTCAGTGCCCGCACCGCGCATCGCAGGGTGCGCGAGCTCATCGCCCGTCTCGGTGTCGAGACCCGATTCCAGGCGGGTATGCAAGCGGTCAAACTCGGCTGGCTGTGAGAAAGGCCGCGTGAGCCTTTTTGGTGGCTATGGCAACCAAAAAGACTCACGCTTCGCACGCCGGCCCGTCGACTAGGGTCGTGGCATGGCCAAGCGTGGGGTGGAGGCGTCGGAACTGCGGCGGGCTGTGCAGCACGTCGCACCCTGGCTCGACGGCGGGGAGGAGCCGCCCCCACGTACCGAGCTCGCCAAGGCGGTGCGATTGAGTCTGCGGACTCTCGAACAGCTCGCGCCCGGCCGCAGCGTCGAAGTGCGGGTGCCGCCGTACGCGGCGGTCCAGTGCGTGGAGGGCCCGCGTCACACGCGCGGAACGCCACCCAACGTCATCGAAACGGACGCGCGTACCTGGCTGCGGATGGCCACCGGTGCGCTCTCGTTCGCCGAAGCCGTGGCCGACGGTTCGGTCACCGCGTCCGGCGCCCGCGCCGACCTCGACGGCTGGCTGCCACTCGTGCGGATCGACTCCACGCAAGGGTCCGCTGACTCCGCGTGACACACATATCGCACTCGGTGCGACCGCGAAAACCTCGCCCGGTGTGAATGCCGCCTGTGAGGCAGCGGACACGTCACATCTCGTCATTCGCGCGTCGGCCGCTGTTTACACTGGGGTGTAACTCCGGCTCCGTCCTCCAGGGAGTTCTCGGTGGTGACCGATCGGCCCGGCACGGGCCAGCCAGGCAGTCCCGACCCCGCGCACACCTCCACGCCATCCGGCGCGCCTCCCGCGCCGGAGCCTGACCCGAACCAGGACGTCGCGCACGAGGAATGCGGCGTGTTCGGTGTCTGGGCGCCCGGTGAGGACGTCGCGAAGCTGAGCTTCTACGGCTTGTTCGCCCTGCAGCACCGCGGGCAGGAAGCCGCTGGAATCGCCGTTGGCGACGGCTCGCAGGTCCTCGTCTACAAGGACCTCGGGCTGGTCAGCCAGGTCTTCGACGAGCAAGTGCTGAACTCATTGCGCGGGCACGTCGCCGTCGGGCACTGTCGCTACTCCACCACCGGCGGTGGCACCTGGGAGAACGCGCAGCCCACGTTCCGCATCCCCGCGTCCGGCAGCGGTCTCGCGCTCGGCCACAACGGCAACCTCGTCAACACCGCCGAACTCCGTGACCGCGTGGTCGCCGCAGGCGTGGACAGGGCTGCCGCCAACACGTCCTCGCCCGCCAACGGCTGCGAACGCGCCACCAACGACTCCGACCTCGTGTGCGCGCTGCTGGCCGACCTCGCCGGCGACCTGGGAGTCGAGCAAGCCGCCATGCAGCTGTTCCCGACCCTGCGCGGCGGGTTCTCCATGGTCTTCAGCGACGAGTCCACCCTCTACGCCGCCCGTGACCCGCACGGGGTGCGGCCACTCGTGCTGGGCAGGCTCGAACGCGGCTGGGTCGTCGCCAGCGAGACCGCCGGTCTGGACATTGTCGGGGCCTCGTTCGTGCGCGAGATCGAGCCCGGCGAACTGCTCGCCATCGACGGCAGCGGGCTGCGGTCCTCGCGGTTCGCCAACCCCGACCCCAAGGGCTGCATCTTCGAGTACGTCTATCTCGCACGCCCGGACACGACGATCGCCGGCCGGTCGGTGCACAGCACCCGCGTCGAGATCGGCCGCAGGCTCGCAGGCGAACATCCCGTCGACGCCGACCTCGTCATCCCCGTGCCCGAATCCGGCACACCCGCCGCGATCGGCTACGCGCAGGAATCCGGCGTGCCGTACGGCAACGGGCTGGTGAAGAACGCCTACGTCGGCCGCACCTTCATCGAGCCCTCCCAGACGATCCGCCAGCTCGGCATCCGGCTCAAGCTCAACCCGCTGCGCGAGGTCATCCGCGGCAAACGCCTCGTCGTCGTCGACGACTCCATCGTGCGTGGCAACACGCAGCGTGCGCTCGTGCGGATGCTCCGTGAGGCAGGCGCAGTGGAGGTGCACGTGCGCATCGCCTCGCCGCCGGTGAAGTGGCCGTGCTTTTACGGCATCGACTTCGCCTCCCGGGCCGAACTCGTCGCCAACGGGCTCGACTCCGACGGCATCCGCCGGTCGATCGGGGCGGACAGCCTCGGCTACGTCGCGCTCGACGCGCTCATCAGCGCAACCGAGCAACCCCGGACACGTCTGTGCGCCGCCTGCTTCGACGGTGAGTACCCGATCCCGCTGCCCGAGAACGAGCAGATCGGCAAGAATCTGCTCGAACCGCTCGACTCCCGGGGTGTAGCCGGTGCGGCAGAACCCGTGCTGCCCAGCGGGTACGGCGCCGAAGATGCCGTACGCAGGCCCTGACCCGGCGGGGTCCGCCGTCTACCCGAGGCCCCCGGAGACTCGCCGCTGCGCGTAGCGTGATGCGTGCTCGCGACGCGTCGACGAGCCGACGATCCCATCAGATGTGGAGACAGCCGTGTCCGAAGAGCTGCTCGCGGGTTCGACCAGCGAGTCCGCCGACAACGAGAAGGCCACGTACGCCACCGCCGGGGTGAGCATCGAGGCCGGTGACGAAGCGGTGCAGCGGATCCTGCCGTGGGCGCGGCGTGCGACCCGGCCGGAGGTGCTCGGCTCGCTCGGCGGATTCGCCGGGCTCTTCCAGTTGAAGCTGGACCGGTGGGAGGAGCCGGTGCTCGCGTCGGCCACCGACGGTGTCGGCACCAAACTCGCCGTCGCGCAGGCCATGGAACAGCACGACACCGTGGGCATCGACCTGGTGGCCATGGTCGTCGACGACCTCGTCGTGTGCGGCGCCGAACCGCTGTTCCTCCAGGATTACGTCGCCGCGGGCAAGGTCGACCCGGAACTCGTCGGTGAGCTGGTCAAAGGTGTCTCGGAGGGCTGCGTGCAGGCGGGCTGTGCCTTGCTCGGCGGCGAAACCGCCGAGCACCCCGGGTTGATGGCCCCCGGGGAGTACGACATCTCCGCCACCGGGGTCGGCGTCGTCGAAGCCGGCGCGATGCTCGGACCGGACAAGGTGCGCGCCGGCGACGTGGTCATCGGGTTGGGATCCTCCGGGCTGCACTCCAACGGCTACTCCCTGGCCCGGCACGTGCTGCTCGACATCGCACGGATGCCGCTGGACGGCCACGTCGAGGAGTTCGGCCGCACTCTCGGTGCGGAACTGTTGGAGCCGACCCGCATCTACGCCAAGGACTGCCTCGCGCTGGCCGCCGAAGCCGAGGTCCGGACGTTCGCACACGTCACCGGCGGCGGACTCGCCGCGAACCTGGAGCGGGTGATCCCGGAGGGGCTCACCGCCGTCCTCGATCGCGGGTCGTGGACACCGGAGCCGGTGTTCGGGCTCATCGCCCAGCGCGGCCGTGTCGACGCCGACGAGATGGAACGAACGTTCAACATGGGCATCGGCATGGTCGCCGTCGTCACCGCCGAGGACGTGGACCGGGCGCTGGCCGTCCTCACCGCTCGGCACATCCCGGCGTTCGTGCTCGGCGAGGTCGCCAAGCAGCCCACGGTCGACGGAGCCGAGGACGGTCGGCGAGTGCTGCTGCACGGCAACCACCTGCGTTTCTGAGAAGCTGTCTGTGGTCTGCGGTGGTGGTCACCTACCGGCGTTCCAGCTTGCCGTTCGCGGCGTTGGGGTCGCCTCGAGTACCAGCACGTACGCAGCGGCGGCCCCGGCCTTGCGAGCGACAACCTGGAACACCGGAGCTTCTCATCGTGCTCGGGCTGAGCACGCGAGACCATGCCCTGACACAAGCTCTGACGCTTGAAGGGTGCGCGGTGCTCGGCGTCGGTGGTTCCGTGGCGGAAGCTCGCATCGCGGGCCGGTATCTGAGCGGCGGCGCAGTGGCCTGACCCCAGCACTCGATCCGAGCGAGCACACGTGGGAATGCCACCGGGGACACGGCCGTTGCACAGCATGGCTGGTGTGCGCGTGCCCCCGGGCCCCATCTATCGCCTGCTGGGAATACCGTCCGGCTGGAGCCTTGCAGAGCCTTTCGCCGAGAGGCGGCCCGCACACCGGCCCCTCGACAGACGGAACGGGCGGTGGGTCTGCCCACCGCCCGTTCGTCTCTCGGATTCTTCTCTTGCCCGCGACGGACAGTGTCCTGTGCGCGAGACTCATCCACCGGGTGCTCGACCCCCATCGGCGACACAAGGTACCGAGCGGTCGGCGTGCGAACCGCTCGGTGGCGTGCAGCGTGTCAACGTCGTGGGTCGTCGTACCCGTCGTCGTATGAGTCTTCGCGATCCTCTTCGGACCACTCGCCACTGGACTCCGGACCCGACAGCTCACGCTGTAGCGCCTCGACGTCCATGTTCGGTGAGCTGTACTTCAGCTCGCGGGCGACCTTCGTCTGTTTGGCCTTGGCCCGGCCGCGCCCCATGGCTCGACCCCCTCGCGCAGGGTGGCGGGGCGGCCAGGGGAGGCGGCCCCGCATGATCTCGACAACGTTTCCTGGTAACTACCGTACCGTGCCGATGCGGTTCTACGCGACGTGGTCCGGCCCGCGTCGGGCGTGGCGTCGGTGACGTTCGGCGCGGACACGCGCCGAACGGCGACCGCCTCCGTCGCCGCGGAGCGGACGTGACACGATGCACGCTGTGCCAGCACCGTTCGTCGCCTACCTGAGGGTGTACGAACCCTTGTCCACGTTCGCGCCGACAGTCCGCGACCAGCTCGTGGAAGCGCTCCGACGCGGTCCGATCGCCCCCGACCACGCAGGGGTCCGTGAACAGCGCCGCTGGCTGCACAGCCAGCTCGTCGCCCCGTCCCGATTGTTGCCTGGTGAGGCCGCGGACGGCACGCCGGCCGGAGCCGAGGACGTCCTGGTGGTCGATCCCGACGACGTGCCCACAGGCGAGTCCGCGACGGTCGGGCCCGGGCCGCTGGTGTGCCCACTGGACCTGCGCGGCCGGTCCGCCGCGGCGCTCGTGGGGTTCCTGGCCTCGGCCGAGGTGCCGCTGCGCGGCGCCGTGTTCCCCGACCCGGACGGTGACGCGAAGAGCCACGCGAACCGGGTCGTGCAGGAGCTCTCGGACACCGCGGTGCACGTGCTCTCGTCCACCTGGACGGTGCCGCTGCCGTGGTTCGCGCTCGTCGACCCCACCGAACGGATCGAGGGCACCGACTCCGGTGCGGTGTCGTGGCTGGTGGCGATGGCCGACGCCCGGCGCCGGGCCGCGCGGGCGCACACCGTGTCCGAGGGCGCGCTCGGCGATCAAGGGCCCACGAGGATCCTGCGTGAGACGGGCCGCTGGCTGGAGCGGTTCCACCCGCACTCCGCGGTGGAGCTCGACTACGGCGGGCTGGTGCAGTTGATGAGCGCCGAGGACGTCCAGGCCGACACGTCCGCCGAGGACGTGCACGCGATCATCGACGCCATGGAACGCGGGGAATCCACCGAAGTCGCCGAACGATACGAGGCGCTCCGAGACTTCTGGGCCGAGTTCGCCGCCCGCGAACGCTACAACTGACCAGGCCTGAGTGACGCGGTGAGGCGACCTGCGGGAGCGTGGCGTGAGGGTTTGTGTGGTGGTGTGGGACTTGGGTGGGGAGTGCGTTGCGTTGCGTGAGGGTTTGTGTGGTGGTGTGGGACTTGGGTGGGGGGTGCGTTGCGTTGCGTGAGCCTTTTTGGTGGTCATAGGCACCACAAAGGCTCACGCCTCGTCAGCGGAGGACGCGGACGGAGCCGACCCGCACCCCGCCTCCGAGTACCGGCGACTCCGCGAGTGCGTCGAGCACGTCGTTGGCGACGTCGAGCGTGCGCAGCACCCCGATCGCCAGCGGCAGGCGGGCCCGGTCCGCCCCGTCGGCGATCTTCAACGCCATCGCTCGACCGTCCGGCAACGCGACGGCGAGCACGCCTTCGGCCCCGATCTTCGACAACAGACCCGGGACCGCCCCCATGAGTTCCACGTCCTCGCGGTCGGTTCCGGACACCAGCCACGGGTGCGCGCGCATCGCATCGGCGATCCGGCGGCGCCGCGTCCCGATCCCGGCGGTCGCCAGCGCGCTGTACATCCGGGCGAGGCCGGCGAGGGAGATCGCGAACAACGGCGCGCCACAACCGTCCACAGTGGATGTCGCGGTCGGCTCGCCTGCGAGGTCGACGACCGCTTCGTGCACGGACACCTGCAGCGGATGCTTCGGGTCGAGGTAGTCCGTCGTGGACCAGCCGCGCTGCACACAGGTCGCCAGCATCGCCGCGTGCTTGCCGGAACAGTTCATCGTGACCCGCTGCGGTCGGAGGCCGTTGGCTAGCATGGCGTCCCGCGACGGCTCGTGCATCGGCCAGTCCGGTGGGCAGTGCAGGTCGGCCTCGGACAACCCGTGCCGGTGCAGCATCTCCCGAACTCGCGAGACGTGTGCGGTCTCCCCGCTGTGAGAGGCGGCGGCCAGCGCCAGATCCGCGTCGTCGGGAAGCGTCAGGCCCGAACGCAGCATGCCGAGTGCCTGTGCCGGTTTGCTCGAGGAGCGCGGGAACATCGGCGTCTCGACCTCGCCGCGCGACCAGGCGATCGAACCGTCCCGGTCCACGACCACCACGGAACCGTGGTGCACGCCCTCGCGCAGCCCGCCGCGCACCACCTCGACCAGTGGAACGTGTTCGGTCATGACGACTGGTCCCGTTCCGCCGCGAGCAGTTCGTCGACCGAGGCGGCGCCCTCCCGGTACCGGCGGGCGATCTCCGCGTTGAGTTCGTCCACCACACTCTGCACCTCGCGCCGCCGCGCCGAGACGGAGTCCTCCTCCTCGGTGTAGGCGGTCAGCGTGGTCTCCAGCGCCGACTCCGACAGCGACATCACGTCCGAGAGATCCACGTCGGACACGAGCGCCTCCACGTGCCTGCGGTGCGCTTCGGCACGCGAGGGCTCCATCGTCTGGTAACGCCCGGAACCGGTCGCCGGCCCCACCGCGTTGTCGGCGAGGATGCTCACCAGCTGCTCCACGACCGACGCCGACCCGGTCTCGGCCCGTCTGCGTTGTTCGGCGCGCACGATGTCGATCCGGACGTGCAACAGCCGACGCAGGTACGACAGGTCGGTCTCCTCCTGGGCCGCCTCGTCGCGCCGCTCGCGGACGTCCGCGAGCGACCGTGCGCCGATCTCTGCGGTGTAGTCCGGGCTCAGCACTCGGTCGATCCGACGGCGCCCACCCGGGCGGACTTCGATCACGTGTCCATCCTCCGCTGTCCCGACGGGCCGCGCTCCCGGCCTCGACGGGACGTCGATCTCATCGTGGTGCGCCCAGTGTGCCGAACCGTGTACGCACGGCGCATCACGCCGTGGCCCTGGAAGTCAGCAGCGTTCGTGCCTCCGCTGCGCCGACAGCGGGACGCTGCGCGATCTTCGCCAGCCCGGCGGCGCGGGCGACGAGTTGCGCATCGTCCTTGGCGGCCACTCCCTCGGAGTACTCCCACGAGTCGGCGAGCCCGGTGCGTACGTGTGCGCTGGCCGCCAACGCGGTCAGCATCACCGGGACGCACACCGAGCCGAGACCGGTCGCGGTGACCGCAGCGGACTCCGGAACCGCGTGCAGCGCCTCCGCGATCGTCTCCACCGTTCCGGGCATGCCCCTGCTGTCGCCGAACACGAGCACCGCGTGCTCCACGGCAGGCAGCGACCGCAGCCGGGCCACCTGTTCGAGGTTGCGCGCCTCGTAGTGCACCGGAAGCCCCTGCCGCTCCGACCGTTGCCGCAGCTCGGTGAGGAATTCCGCAGGCGCGTCCATCGGGCCCGTGACGATGTCCGCACCGGCCTCCAGCAGCGCGGTCAACGTCTCGGTCCGTGCGTAGGCCGACACCCGCACCAGCACGTCCGCCTCCCGGCGGGCGGCGGCGACCTGGTCGGCGATCGGGCAGTCGGCGCGCGGCTCCACGTCGACCACGCACGCACCGATGCGCGCGCAGTCGGTGGCCGCCCGTGCCACGTCGTCCGCGGTCACCGCGACGTGCCCGCCCAGCGGCGCGACCGCGACGACCGTGCCCTCGGGAGGTCGGTTCGGACTGGACGACGTCGTCATACCCGCGATCTTGGCACACCTCACCGGCCGCGGAGTCCCTGCGCCGCCAACCGTCCCGGCGGCTCGCCGGTGTCCGGCGGAACCGAGTCCGGGTCGACCGCCGCCGCGACCGCCCGCTCCTCGTCCCGGTCGCCTGCCACGAGCTCCACGTCCACCGGAGCCGAACGCTTCAGCAGCGCCAACGCGACTGGGCCGAGTTCGTGGTGCAGCACCACGGAACCGACGCGACCCACCTTGCGGTCGCCGTGCCACACCGGGTCGCCCGTCTCCGGCCTGACCTCCACGGAGCCGTCCAGATGCAGTAGGAGTAGGCGCCGCGGCGGCTTGCCGACGTTGTGGACCTTGGCGACGGTCTCCTGGCCCCGGTAGCAGCCCTTCGCCACGTGTGCGGCGACGTGGATCCAGCCGAGTTCGTGCGGAATGGAGCGGTCGTCGGTCTCGGCGCCGACCCGCGGGCGCAGTGCCTCGACCCGCAGCGCCTCGTACGCGAGCGTGCCCGCCGGGTGCGCGCCCGCGTCGGTGAGCCGTGTCCACCAGTCGACCATCTCGTCACGCGGCACGACCGCGTCGACGACACTCAGGCCACCGAACGCCACCCGGCGCAGGTACCCGCCGTCCGGCAGCGCCACCACGTCGTCGACCTCGGCGGGCACGGTCGCGACACCCGCCTTGTCGAGAACGTCGCCGGACTCCGGCCCCATGATCGTGAACACCGCGAACTCACCGGTGGCCTCACGCGGCTCCACCTTGGACCAGAAGCGCATCGCCTCCAGGTAGTCGAACAGCGGCTGCTTGCCGTTCTCGCCGAGGGTCGGCAACGCGCTCGTCGCATACGTTCCCCGGTCGGCGTCGAGGTACACGACGCCGCCGAGGTGGGCAACCATCTGGTGACTGTCCACCCGCCCGTGCGTGTCCAGCACCAACGACTCGGTCCCGCGGCCCTCCGGCAGCTCGGTGAGGTGCTGCGAGAGCACCAGGTGCAGCCAGCTCAGTCGCTCCTCGCCCGGCACCGCGATGACCTGGCGGTGCGAGCGGTCCACGACGACCGCCGAGCGCGCCGCCCGCCGCTGCTCGGCGAACGGGTCGCCGAAGTGCCAGGGAACGCCGGAGTCCGGGTCGTCGTCGGGGGCGGGAACCGCCCCGGGGAACTCCAGCAGCGGTGATGTCATGACTCCTCGATTCTCACTCGCGTCCGGGTGGTGCCGCGTCCCGCCTGCAGCGGCGGCACGTGCCGGACAGTGCCACGTGACCGGCGTCCAGTCCGAAACCGCGTTCCCGGTCGAGCAGGCCGGCCAGTGCGTCCAGCGTCTCGCACGGCACCTCGTCGACCTCGCCGCACACGTGACACACCAGATGCACGTGTTCGTGCTCGTCGACCGAGTAGGTGGGCGCGCCGTGCCCCAGGTGGGTGTGACGCACCAGCCCGAGCTGTTCCAGCAGGTCCAGGGCACGGTAGACGGTGGTGATGTTGACGCTCGGCGCGGTGGCCTGCGCCCGTTGGCACACCTGCTCCGGAGTCGCGTGCCGGAGCTCGCGCACCGCGTCGAGAACCAGCTGCCGCTGCGGCGTCATCCGTTTCCCGCGCCGGTGCAGTGTCCGGCGCAGTCCCGTCTGATCGCCCACGGTCCCGGTCCTTCCTCGCCGGTGCGGCGATGCACCGGTCGCCACCCCCGATCGTAGGCCGCGACCGGGGGTGCGTGCCGCAGGCGCCGCACGGCCGCGCGAGGCACCGCCGCACGGATGCCGGTGGCACTGCGCACACCGCTTAGGCTGCGGGTATGCGCGTACTCGCTCTTCTGGACGGAACACTCGCCGACCCGGACGCGCCGCAGCTGCGCGTCGACGACCTTGGTGTCCACCGCGGGGATGGGATCTTCGAGACGATCCTCGTCGTCGAAGGCCGGCCTCGCGAGCTCGGTCCGCACCTCGACCGGCTGGAACGGTCGGCGCGGCTGATGGACATGACGATCCCGCCGCGCGAGGACTGGCAACGGCTCGTGGCGGCCGCGGTCGACGCGTGGCCGTGGAAGGACGACCGCGAGATGGCGCTCAAGATCGTGTGCACGCGGGGAGTCGAGGGCACCGACGTTCCGACCGCGTGGGGGCTGGGGACCTCGATCGAGGAGCAGACCAAGCGCAAACGCGCCGACGGCGTCTCGGTGGTGACGCTGGAGCGAGGTATCGCCCCCGAGCTGATGGAGCGGGCCCCGTGGCTGCTGCTGTCGGCGAAGACGCTGTCCTACGCGGTGAACATGGCCGCGATGCGCGAAGCTCGCCGACGCGACGCCGACGAGGTCGTGTTCGTCGCCAGCGACGGAACGGTGCTCGAAGGCCCCACCTCGAACGTCGTCCTCGCGCAGGGGAACTCGCTGCTGACGACGCCGCCGAGCACGGGGATCCTGCGCGGCACCACCCAGGGCGCGCTGTTCCGGGCGGCCGAGAACGCCGGGTGGAACACGCGCGTCGAGCGGTTCGGCGTCGACGACATGCTCGCCGCGGACGGCGTGTGGCTGGCGTCCAGCGTGCGGCTCGTCACTCAGGTCCGCAGCATCGACGGTGCGGAGGTCAAGGCCGACCCGGCTCTGCACGAGACGCTCGGCGCCCTCTACGAGTCCAACTACTCCTGAGCTGAGAGCGCATTGTGGAACTTGGGGAGGTGGTCCGGTACCGCCGCCCCAGCACACGTACGCGGCGAGCACCGCTGCCTTGCGAGGCACGAACTGAAACGCCGGAGCTTCTCACCGTGCCCGGGCTGACCACGCAAGACCATGCCCTGACGGGCATCCGAACAAGACCACAGACAGGCACTGAGGGCCACCGAGTCCGAACCCGGCACCGCGCCCCCGCCCTGTGGACAACTCCCCACCCCTGTGGACAGCCGGGTGGCAAACTCGCGCGAATTTGCCACCCGGCCTAGCCGACGACGCGCTCGAGTTTCGCGGACAGGCGGGGCTGCATCTCGTGTTCGGAGGTCGCGCGCTCCTCGACGTAGGCCAGGGAGCCCTCCACGACGCCGTAGAGACGGCTCGCCGCCTTGACGTCGTCGGCGGTGGGCGTCCGGATGACGGCGTCGGTCGAGAGCTCCCACGTCGTCTGGTTGCGCGGCGAGCCGAAGAACATCTCGGAGATCCCGTCGGCGTGCAGCAGCAGCAGTTCGATCGTGTCGTCCGGCTGGGGCCGCCAGAACCCGACCTCGCGGAACGCCGGCTCCACGACCGAGCCGCCCTCGCCGTCGAGTTTCCAGGCGCGGCTCTCGTAGAACAGGAACGGCCGCCCGTCGTGCGCGAACGTCACCTGCTGCAGGAACCGGTACGTCTCGTCGAGCGACGGGTGCGAGGCCTCGCCCTCGCCGCGCCACACCCCGACCAGCGGCAGCAGCGCGAGGCACGCGTCGTTGAGTTCCGGACCCAGCCGCAGGTTCGCCGTGTCTTGCGCGCCGGGGAGGTCGTCGAACTGGGGCAGGTTGCGGCCCCGGGTGTGTTCGGCACGCTCCGCGGCCGCCGCGACGGCCGCGTCACCGCTGCCGGGAACCGGCCCCTGGGCCTGAGGCTCGTCGGTCATCGGGATCAGTCGTTGTACAGCCGGAAGACCACGTACCCGGCGAACCACACGGTCGCCACGGCAGCGACGCCGACGAGTCCGACCAGGCCGTAGTGCAAAACGTCGATGAGTTCCACGGCCAAAGCATAACCACGGCGCCCGCCGCGGTGAGCGAGGCGTCCGGCATGATCTGCGTCAACACCGTCGAGTGAGTGCAGGTCGTGGGCGGTGCGAGACGGACGTCACGTCCCCGGCTGCGCAGACGACCGGCCGCGGGGCCACCGAACAGGGGGCGGGAACACATGGAGTTCGAGACGTTTCGGGAACGCGCGCTCGCGTACCGGGAGCGCCTGCTCGCGCGCAAGCAGCGGATCGCGCCCACGGACTTCGAGTGGTACCCGTACGACACGATGGCGAACATCTTTCACCTGGACCGGCTGCTGACCGGGCAGAACCGGACGGTGTTCGAGCAGCTCCGGCAGCGCCGCGTCGCCGACATCGGTGCGGCCGACGGAGACTTCGGCTTCTTCCTGGAGGACGAACTCGGTTGCCGGGTCGACCTGATCGACCACGCGCCGACGAACTTCAACGGCCTGCAGGGGGCGCGAACACTCGTCTCCGAACTCGACTCGACGACCGAAGTGCACGAGGTCGACCTCGACTCCCAGTTCACGATGCCTGCCGAGCGCTACGGAGCGGTGTTCTTCCTCGGGCTGCTTTACCACCTGAAGAACCCGTTCTTCGCGCTGGAAACCCTCGCCAGGCACGCCGACCTGTGCTTCCTGTCGACCCGGGTGGCGCAGCTCGCGCCGGATCACCGGACGCGGTTGCAGCACCAGCCGGTGGCCTACCTGCTGCATCCCTCGGAGGCGAACAACGACGCCACGAACTTCTGGATCTTCTCGGCGACGGGACTCGAGCGGCTCTTCGAACGCACCGGGTGGGAGGTCGTCGACTTCACCACGGTCGGCTGCGAACACGACTCCGATCCGTGCACGCAGGACCGGGACGAACGCGCTTTCGCCCTCCTGCGATCCCGCGTCTGACCCCCGGGACACGCGAAGGGGCCGACGCCCTGCGGGCATCGACCCCTTCGCTCGCCGAAATGTCGTCAGCTGACGGCGATGTCCGCCGTGTGCACGCCGACCCCGGCCGGTGCCAGCTCGGCCTGACCGGTGCCTTCGCGGTGCAGTGCCCGCACCGTCCAGGTGCCCGGGGCCGCGTAGAACCGGAACGCGCCGTCGGCCGACGAGACCACCTCGGCGGTGAACTCACCGCTCGAGTCGAGGAGCCGCACGAAGGCTCCCTCGACCGGGTTGCCGCCCGCCGTCACGGTTCCCGCGAGCACGACCTGATCGGTGTCCTCGGCCACGGCGGTGCCGCCCTGTTGCGGAGCTCCGCATCCACTCATGTCCGCTCTCTCCTGTCCTCGCCGCTGGGGCGACGGTCTCAGCTGTCTTCCTTGCTGGGGTTCTCCACCGGCACACCGATGAGCGAGCCGTACTCGGTCCACGAACCGTCGTAGTTCTTCACGTTCTTCTCGCCGAGCAGCTCACGCAGCACGAACCAGGTGTGCGAGGACCGCTCGCCGATCCGGCAGTAGGCGATGGTGTCCTTCGAGGTGTCCAGCCCGGCCTCCGAGTACAGCTTCCGGAGGTCGTCGTCGGACTTGAAGGTGCCGTCCTCGTTCGCGGCCTTGCTCCACGGCACGTTGATCGCGCTCGGGATGTGCCCGCCGATCTGCGCGGCTTCCTGTGGCAGGTGCGCCGGGGCGAGCAGCTTGCCGGAGAACTCGTCGGGCGAACGCACGTCGACGAGGTTCTTGGTGCCGATCGCGTCGACGACCTCGTCGCGGAACGCGCGGATCGAGGTGTCCGGCTCCTGCGCGTTGTACTGCGTGGTGGACCGGTTCGACTCGTCCTTGACCAGCGGGCGGCCGTCGAGTTCCCATTTCTTGCGGCCACCGTCGAGAAGCTTGACGTCGTCGTGGCCGTAGAGCTTGAAGTACCAGTAGGCGTAGGCGGCGAACCAGTTGTTGTTGCCACCGTAGAGGATCACCGTGTCGTCGTTGGAGATCCCCTTCGCGGACAGCAGCTTCTCGAACCCGGCGCGGTCCACGAAGTCGCGGCGCACGTGGTCCTGCAGGTCCTCTCGCCAGTCGAGCTTGACGGCGCCCGCGATGTGGCCCGCGTCATAGGCTGTCGTGTCCTCGTCCACCTCGGCGAACACGATCCCGTCGGTGTTCAGGTTCTGCTCGGCCCAGTCGGTGGAGACGAGGACCTCTTCGCGGCTCATGTCGAGCGACTCCTTCGTTGTTCGAGCATCTATCCGGCGTCCGGTGTGGACGGTGTCGTTCGGCCCGCCGGGGCGAACCGACGCAACAGCAGGTACATCTGGCAGCCGAGGCAGTAGCCCATGGCCGCGTTCAGCAACGCCGCGACCAGCGCGAGCCCGTTGGCGATCATGCCGAACGTGACCCACCCGGCCGCATACCCGACGGTGGCCAGCAGTGCGAAGACGAACCCGACGCCCTGGGAGAACTGGACCGGTGCGACGTCCTCCCGGTCCTCCGTGGCGACCGGTTCGAGGCGCGGGGCCAGCGTCCGCCGGTACACCTCACCCCACGGATTGAGCTTGAGTCCGACGAACGCGCACAGCCCGAACAGCACGGTCTGCGCTGCCATCAGCCGCCAGCTCCCGGTGACCAGGCCGAGCGCGAGGATCCCGCTGGTCACCCACGCGGTGAAGCGCACACCACGGGGGTCGAGAGTGTCTGCGGGCATAGCGGGCCTCCTGACCGTGGACCATTGCTGACGAGTCCGTCAGGCGGCGCGAGCCTGGCGCAGGGCACTGCTGGGAGCGCGGTGCGTCGGGGCTACCGCCCGGTCAGTGCGCCCGACACAGGCTGCTCCCCACGCGGCAGTAGTCCACCGCGCGCCGTCGGGTCAGCAGTTCATGCACGATCGTGAGGTTACCGGTCGCACCGGAGTGCGGGAAGGAAGTTCACCAGGTGGGACGGTTTTGATCGTCCCACGGTGGCCGGCCCTCAGCGCTGTCGAATCTGTTTCGTCCCAGTTCATGCGAGGTGCGGCCGGAGCGCGTCGGCCAGTTCCGCCCGACGCGGCACTCCCGAGAACCGGAACAACTCGCAGCTTGTGGAGTCGAGAACGAGCGTCGTCGGCGTCGTGTGCACCCGCAGCGGCGTCGACCACTCCGGATGGTGGGTGAGGTCGACCTCGACGTGGCGGACCCCCTCGGTTCGTGCGGCGAGGTCGGCGAGCCGGATCCGTAGGTGCCTGCACGGAGCGCAGAAGGTCGTCGAGAGCTGTAGCAAGGTGACCGGCGCCGCGGGCTCCTCGTCGAGCCGCTCGCGCAGTGCCTCCGGCAGCGCGGACACGGATCCTGCCTGCGAGGCCGCCGACGTGTCCGAACCGGTTTTCGCGCGGGTGATACGACCCTCCTTCGCGCGGAGTAGTAGCGCCACGACGAGCGTGACGGCCAGCACGATCAGCAGCGCCCACCAGCCGGTCACGGCGAGCTCATGCCCCCCGCACTGATCGTTACGTCCCGAGCCTTGCCCTCGACGATCAGCGCGCCGTGCTCGACGTCCACGGCGGTCGGCACAACGCGGAACGGGAGAGCCCCCGGGTCGAGGGTGGTGTTGAACTGCTGCAGCACCGACTTCTCGAAGACCGCCGGCAGCGGGATGTCGCCGAACCGGCTGGTGTTGAGGTCCAGTTTACGAGGCTCGATCTCGAGCTTGCCGTTGAGCAGCGACAGCACCGCGATGACCTTGACCTTCACGTTCTCGCCGCCGATGTTGACGCTGCCGTCGAGCTGCACGGTGGCCTTCGTGCGGTCCCCGCCGTCCTCCTGCCCGCTGCTGGTGGGGTCGGCGCCGCTGGGGTTCTGCGGTTGTCCGCTGGCGTCGTCGCCGCTGGACTCCTCCTGGAGCGCGTTCTTCGGGGCAGGCGAAATCCGCAGGTCGGTGATGTTGAGGTACCGGCCGACGTCGGAGGCCTTGAGTTCGACCCGGCCGACGACCTCCTCGACGTCGATCTCGTCCGCGGTGCCCGCGATGACCTCGGAGGTCGCCACCTTCGCGTGGTGCAGGTTCGCGCCGACGCCGACCTCGCTGAGCTCGCCGACCTCGACGGCCCTGGCCTCCAGTTCCACGTTTCGGTAGTCGCCCCACGCGGCCTGCCACAGGAACGGGAAGCCGTTGATGCGCACCGCCGGGTCTTCCTCCAGCCTCAGCTGCTGACGCATCTGCTTGGAGACCTGGTATTCGGCGACGGCCGCAGCGCCGAAGTCCGCGGCCACGAAGAGGCCGAGAACGACGACCAGGGTAATGAGGGCCTTCTTCACCTGCGGGGTCCGTTCTGTGGGGTCCGGCGACGTTCACTTTATCGGCCGTACGGCGCGTCCCGGGCGCCGGCGAGGATGACAACGAACACCCGACGCGCGTGAAACACGGCCGCAACACGGGTTCGCATCCGGTTCACCGATGTGACGCTGTCGACTCGACCTGGGATTTCTACGGTCCGATCCGTTATTCTTTTCGGCATCCGCAGGCAACGAGGCCGGGCTGTACCGGATGGCGCCGCTGAGGCGAGTCGCACCGGCACGGTCGTACACCCGGCCCGCCGCTCGGGCGGCCTGGAACGAAAGGCCCCGGACATGAGTTCCGAACTGCTTCTCGTCACCACCGAACGGGACAGTGCCGCAGTGCTCCCGGCTCTCGCTCTGCTCCCGCACACCGTTCGCGTCGTCGCGCCCGAACCGTCGGCTCTGGTCTCCGCGGGATCGCACGACGCGGTCCTGGTCGACGCCCGCGACGACCTCGCCGAAGCTCGTGACCTCTGCCGCGTCTTCGCCGCCGGGGAGGCGCCGGTCGCCGCGGTCGTCACCGAAGGCGGACTCATCACCGTCAGCGCCGCGTGGGGCGTCACCGACATCGTCCTGCCGACGAGCGGGCCCGCCGAGGTCGACGCACGACTGCGGCTGCTCACCTCCCGCCGGGCCGCCGAGGCGGACGAGACGCCCGACTCCGTCACGGTCGGCGATCTCGTCATCGAGGAAGCGACCTACACCGCTCGTCTCAAGGGGCGCGCGCTCGAACTGACCTACAAGGAGTTCGAGCTGCTCAAGTACCTGGCACAGCACGCGGGCAGGGTGTTCACGCGCGCACAGCTGCTGCACGAGGTGTGGGGGTACGACTTCTTCGGCGGCACCCGCACCGTCGACGTCCACGTGCGGCGCCTGCGCGCGAAGCTCGGACAGGACTACGACGCCATGATCGGCACCGTCCGCAACGTCGGATACAAGTTCGTCTCTCCGTCCAAGGGACGCCAGAACAGCGACGTACCGGCCGACAGCCGCACCCGCGACCAGACGCCGCTTTCCTGAGCGGGCATGGTGGAACTGGGGTGGGTGGTCCGGTACCGCCGTTCCAGTTCGCGTCTCGCGGCCTTGGGTTCCTCTTGAGTACCGGGCGCGGCGAGAACCCCTCCCTTGCGAGGCACGACCTCCGAACGCCGGAGCGTCCCACCGTGCCGCGGCTGGTCACGTATGCGGCGTGCCCTACGGGCACAATCGCCAGTTCCCCAATGCACTCTGAGACGTTGTCTTCGGTCTGCGGTGGTGGGCGCTGACCGGCGTCCCCGAACCGGCCGCGACATCGGTACGGTCGGAGTCGTGGTGCAGCTGACGTGGCGGAACGGACTGGACTCCAGCGAGGCCGACGAGATCATGGCTTTGCTGACGCACGCCGAGAAGATCGACGGGGTCGCTCCCGTCGGCGAACACGTGATTCTGCGGCTGACGGCACGACGCGGCGTCGCCGAACAGATCGAGCCCGTGCAGGCCGACGTCGGCGGTTCCGAGCACTACATCGTGCGCGGCTCCCGCAGTGAACTCGTCGGCTACGCACACCTCGACACCGCCGCCGAATCGGGCCCGCTCGTCGCCGAGCTCGCAGTGCACCCCGATCACCGGCGCCTCGGCATCGGCACGCGGCTCGTCCAGGCTCTAGTCGAACGTGTCGAGATCGCCGAGGACTCCGGCACCGACAGCGGATCCCTGCGGATCTGGTCGCACGGTGAGCATCCCGGCGCACTTCGTCTCGCCGAACGCTACGGCCTGCACCGGGTACGTGAGCTCTGGCGGATGGGCCGCATGCTGCAGGAGACCGACACCGACGCTCCCGCCCTGCCCGACGTCGTGACTCCGGAAGGCGTGACGATCCGCGCGTTCCGTACCGGTGTCGACGAAGCCGAAGTGGTGCGGGTGAATCACCGCGCGTTCTCCTGGCACCCCGAACAGGGGGACATGAGCGAGGAGGACCTCCGGCGCAAGGAATTCGAGGACTGGTTCGACGCCGCCGGTTTCCTGCTGGCCGTCGACGAGGCCGACCGCCTTCTCGGGTTCCACTGGACCAAGATTCATCCCGACGGTGCGGGCGAGGTCTACGTCGTCGGGGTGGATCCCGACACGCAGGGCTCCGGGCTCGGCCGGGCGCTGACCGCCGCGGGCCTGCAGTACCTCCGAGACGTCGGTTGCACGCAGGTCATGCTCTACGTCGAAGGGGACAACGGCCCGGCGATCGCGGTGTATCGACGGCTCGGCTTCGAGCGCTGGGACACCGACGTCCAGTTCGGTCTGTAGGACGACATCCGCTCCGGCGCGTCTCCTCAACATCACACCGAGTGATCGTCGGCGTGTCCGGCCACTCGTTCAAATGGAGCGAACGGCACTTTCGCCCCATCAGACGAGGCGAAAGTGCCGTTCGCCTCGTTGGTCCTGTGAGGCGAACGGCACCTTCGCCTCACAGGACGAGGCGAGAGTGCCGTTCGCCTCGATTCGGCTGGTGCGCGACGCCGGAACCGTGCGCGGGGTGAATCCTCCGGGCGCGGCACAACACAGTTACGGAACGCTCGGGCGCTGTTCTCGCTCCCTCACTTGATCACCCGATGGGATGTGGGACTGCTTACTTAGAGTGCGTTGTTCACTTCTGGTTCACCTTCTCGGCGGTGCCTGTCCATGCGGGGCGCTTACGGTTCCGGGCGTGCGGCACGAGTGGCCGCGGTGCCTTCCCCAACCCAGTGCCTTCTTTCCCGAGTGGAGGACGAAGTGAAGATCACGCGGCACGCTGCTGCGTTCGGTTTGCTGGCGGTGAGCACGCTCGTGCTCTCGGCCTGCGGCTCCGACCGGAACGCCCCGGCGAGTGCGAACCCGCAGCTTGAGAACGTGCAGGTCGAATGCGGGACCAAGCCGCTCTCGGCAGAGGGTTCGTCGGCACAGAAGAACGCGATGGACGTCTTCGCCCGCGACTACAGCATCAAATGCCCCGGTCAGCAGGTCAACTACACGAAGTCCGGTTCGGGCAAGGGCGTCTCGAGTTTCAACGCCGGGCTGGTCGACTTCGGCGGCTCGGACTCCCCGCTCGACGCCGAGGGCGGCGAGGTCGACAAGGCCGCCGAGCGGTGCCAGGGCAACCCAGCCTGGAACATCCCGATGGTGTTCGGCCCCGTCGCGATGGCCTACAACATTCCCGGTGTGGACAACCTGAACCTCAATGCCGACACCATCGCCAAGATCTACCAGGGTCAGATCACGAACTGGAACGACCCGGCGATCCAGGCGCTCAACCCCGACGCGCAGCTGCCGGACATGAACATCGTTCCGTTCTTCCGCTCGGAGGAGTCCGGCACCTCGGACAACTTCCAGAAGTACCTCTCCACGGCCACCAACGGCGCGTGGAAGGGCGAAGGCAAGCAGTTCCAGCCCGGCCCCGGCGTCGGCCAGGGCAAGCAGGGCACCGACCAGGTCTCCCAGGCTGTCAAGGCCACCGAAGGCAGCATCACCTATGCCGAGTGGTCCTACCCGAAGAACCTCGGCCTGGACATCGCCAAGCTCGACAGCGGCGCGGGCCCGGTCGAGTTGAACAGCGAGACCGTCGGCAACGCCATCGAAGGCGCGAAGATCGAAGGCCAAGGCAACGACCTGCGCGTCGACCTCGACTCGGTCTACGGCAACAAGTCCCCCGGCGTGTATCCGCTGGTGCTCAACACCTACGAGATCGTCTGCTCCAAGGGCTACGACCCGGAGACCGCCAAGTCGGTCAAGGCGTTCCTGACCGTCGCGGCGAACGCCAACCCGCAGCAACTCGAGGAAGCCGGCTACGTGCCGCTGCCCGAGGAGTTCAAGAAGAAGGTCATGAACTCGGTCAACGCCATTTCCTCCTGATCGAGCCCGCCTCGCCCCTCGGTCGAGGGGCGAGGCACTCGAGAGGGACCGAACCCGAAGTGAGAGGCTGCCACCAGCAGTGACCGACTCGACGAAAGCCGAGCGGCGCCCCGCGGACACCGGAGAATCCGGGGACTCGCGGGGCCTTTCGGCGACCAGCACCGGACCGGAGGCTCCTATTTCCGCCCCCGAGGTCTCCTCTTCCGCCGACCGGAGCGTGGTCCGCACCGGCGACCGTGTCTTCCAGTCGCTCGCGACCGGCTCGGGGGCGTTCGTCGTCGCGCTCATCGCGGCGATCGGCCTGTTCCTGCTCATCCGGGCCGTTCCCTCGCTGCAGGTCAACCAGGTCAGCTTCCTGTTCAGCAGGGAGTGGGACACCAGCGACATCGACAACCTGAGCTTCGGCATCCTCGATCTCGCGTGGATCACCGTGGCCAGCTCGCTGGTGGCGCTCGCCATCGCCATGCCGCTCTCGGCCGCCGTCGCGCTGTACCTCACCCAGTACGCGCCCGCCGCGCTCGCCAGGCCGTTCGCCTACGTCGTCGACCTGCTCGCCGCGGTGCCGTCGGTCGTCTACGGCCTGTGGGGCGTTTACGTGCTCGCGCCGGTGCTCAACCCGGTCGCCTCGTGGATCAACGCCAACCTGGGCTGGATCCCGATCTTCGGCGACGGCAACGCGCCCGCCGACAGCGGCGCGAACGTGTTCACCGCGGGCATCGTGCTCGCCGTGATGATCCTGCCGATCATCACCGGCGTCACCCGCGAAGTGTTCCAGCGGACTCCGAGCGCGCAGATCGAAGGAGCGCAGGCGCTCGGCGCGACCCGCTGGGAAGTCATCCGCACGACCGTGTGGCCGTTCGGCCGAAACGGGTTCGTCGGTGGATCCATGCTCGGACTCGGCCGCGCGCTCGGTGAGACCGTCGCGCTCGCGGTCATCCTCAGCGGCGCCTCCGCACCGCCCGAGTACAGCATCTTCGACGTCGGAGCGACCTTCGCGTCCAAGATCGCGCTGAGCGCGGCGGAGTTCAACCACAACCTGCAGGTCGGGGCCTACATCGCGGCCGGACTCGTGCTGTTCGTCATCACCTTCGTGGTCAACGCGCTGGCCCGCTGGATCGAGAGCCGCAGCGGCAAGGGGGAAGAATGAGAACCGACAGCCCCGACGTCGAGCGCCTCGCCACGCCGCCCGCCTTCCAGCAACTCGGATTCGGGCGGAAATTGAAGAACAACTCCGCGACCGTCGTGTTCACGGCCGCGTTCGGGCTCGCGGTGATCCCGCTGCTGTGGGTCCTCTACACCCTGCTGGAGCGAGGGCTGGCGCCCCTGCTCACCCCGACGTGGTTCACGAACTCGTTCAACGGGTTGCTGCCGACCGACTTCGGCGGCGGCGTCTACCACGCGCTGGTCGGCACGCTCCAGCAAGCGGCCGTCTGTGCGCTGGTCTGTGTGCCGCTGGGTGTCATGGTCGGTGTGTACCTCGTCGAGTACGGCAGGGACTCCCGCCTGGCGAAGACGGCGACGTTCATGGTCGACATCCTCAGCGGGCTGCCGTCCATCGTGGCCGGACTGTTCATCTACGCGCTGTGGATCACCACGTTCGGCCTCGACCGCAGCGGCTTCGCCGTCGCGCTCGCTCTGGTGCTGCTGATGTTGCCGGTCGTCGTGCGCGTCACCGAGACGATGCTGCTCATCGTTCCCGACGAGCTCCGCGAAGCCTCCTACGCGCTCGGTGTCCCGAAGTGGAAGACGATCGTCAAGATCGTGCTGCCGACCGCGTTGTCCGGCATCCTGACCGGCATCATGCTCGGCCTCGCGCGAATCATGGGTGAGACCGCGCCGCTGCTGATCCTCGTCGGCTACTCCAGCGCCATCAACTTCAACCTGTTCCAGGGGGAGCAGGCGTCGTTGCCGCTGACGATCTTCATGGAGCGGTCCACCGGCACCGCGGCGGGCGAGGCGCGCATGTGGGGAGCCGCGCTCACCCTCGTCCTGCTCATCATGCTCATCAACCTCCTCGCGACCTTGCTGTCCAAGGTTTTCGCGGTCAAGACGAAGTAAGGGCAGTAGGAGAACCCATGGCCAAGCGACTCGACATCAAAGACCTGAACCTGTACTACAACAAGTTCCACGCAGTACAGGACGTGACCGTCCAGGTTCCCGCCCGGGGTGTCACCGCGTTCATCGGGCCCTCGGGCTGCGGGAAGTCGACCGTGCTGCGTTCCTTGAACCGGATGCACGAAGTCATCCCGGGTGCCCGCGTCGACGGCAAGGTGCTCATCGACGGCGAGGACGTGTACGGCTCCGATGTGGACCCCGTTCAGGTGCGCCGCACCATCGGCATGGTCTTCCAGCGGCCGAACCCGTTCCCGACCATGTCCATCCGGGACAACGTCGTCGCCGGGCTCAAACTCACCGGCGAGAAGAACAAGGGCGCGCTCGACGAGATCGCCGAGAAGGCGCTGCGTGGCGCGAACCTCTGGGAAGAGGTCAAGGACCGGCTCGGTCGCCCCGGCGGCGGGCTCTCCGGCGGGCAGCAGCAGCGTCTGTGCATCGCCCGTGCGATCGCGGTGCAACCCGACGTGCTGTTGATGGACGAGCCGTGCTCCGCGCTCGACCCGATCTCCACCCTCGCCATCGAGGACCTGGTGGCGGAACTCAAGCAGGACTACACGATCGTCATCGTCACGCACAACATGCAGCAGGCCGCCCGCGTCAGCGACCAGACGGCCTTTTTCAACCTGCGTGCGGTCGGGGAGCCCGGGGAGCTCGTCGAGGTCGGCGAGACAGGCAAGATCTTCTCGAACCCGGACCAGAAGGCCACCGAGGACTACATCTCCGGCCGCTTCGGCTGAGTCCTCGCCGAGGCTCCGAGGCCCCGGTCGGGGAACCACCGCCCTGTGGACAACTCGGTCCCCCTGTGGACAGCCGGGTGGCAAATTCGCGCGAATTTGCCACCCGGGCGGAGGGTCAGGCGGTCCAGGTGTCGGCGATGGTGGAGATGAGGGCGCTGGATTGCTTCGGCGGTAAGGCCTGCGCGCACACCTGCTCGAACGCGGTCAGGTACGGCTTGGTGTCCGCGGGCTTGTCGAAGAACCGCGCGTTCGCCGAGTCCCCCAGGTGCACCACCTGAGGGTCTACCCCGTCCGGGAACGAGAACACCGAGACCCGGTCCGACATCAACGGGTGTGCCCCCGCAGCGAACGGCAGCACCTGCACGGTCACGTTGCGGCGATACGACATGTGCACCAGATGTTCCAGCTGAGCCCGCATGACCGAAGGTCCGCCCGTCTCACGCCGCAACGCAGCCTCGTCGACGACCGCCCACAGCTCCAGCGGATGCTCACCCACGAGTCGCTGCTGCCGCGTGGCTGTCACGGCGAGCCGCTCCAGCTTCTCCGGTTCGCCGAGATCCCGTGGCCCGGAGCGCAGCACCGCGGTGTTGTAGTCGACGGTGCGCAGCAGCTCCGGCAGCGGGTCCGAGCCGAAGCAGCTCACCGCGTGCGCCGAGGTCTCCAGCCCCAGGTAGGTCTCGAGGCCGGGCTGCTGCGCGGTCGTCGGGAAGTCCTGCCACCACCCGCGCTCCTTCGACCCCTGGGCGAGGTCGATCAACGCGTCCACCTGCTCGCCCGCGCCGTAGAAGTCGGCCATCAACCGGACGTCCGAGGTGCGCACCGGCACTCGCCCCAGTTCGATCTGGCTGATCTTGCCCTGGGAACAGTCGAGATGCGCGGCGACCTCGCGGTGGGTGCGCCCGGCACTCTCCCGCAGCGTCCGGAGCTCGCCGCCGAGGCGACGCCGGTGCACGGTCGGGCTTTTACGCACCGGTCGCCCCCAGCGAGAGGCGACCGGTCACACAGCTGTAGTTCACCAGAACGAGGATGGCATAGACGAGCCCCGGCGAGGACTGTTGAGATCGAGTATTAATACTCCGTCTCAGTCGTTGGGCATCTGGCCCGTCACGATGAACACGACACGACGGGCCACGGCGACCGCGTGGTCGGCGAACCGCTCGTAGAACCGCCCGAGCAGCGTCACGTCGACAGCCGCGGCGACACCGTGCTCCCACTCCGAACTCATCATCACGGTGAACAAGTGCCGGTGCAGGTCGTCCATTTCGTCGTCGGCGGCCTCCATGGCGTGCGCCGAGTCGGCGTCCTGGTTCTGGATGATGTCGTGCAGACGTCCCGCGAGCTTCACCGCGATCTTGCCCATCTGGTCGAAGACCGGGCGCACGTCCTCCGGGAGCACCGGCTGCGGGTGGCGGCGACGGGCCGCTTTCGCCACGTGCAGCGCGAGGTCGCCCATCCGTTCGAGGTCCTCGGCGACGTGGATCGTCGAAATGACGGTGCGCAGGTCGCCCGCGACGGGAGCCTGCAGCGCCAGCAGCCCGAACGCGTGCTCCTCGGAGCGGGCGCGGGCCTCGTCGACCCGGAGGTCGTCGTCGATGACCTGTTCGGCCAACGAGAGGTCCGTGTCGAGCAAGGCCTTCGTGGCGTGCTCCATCGCGGTCCCGACCATGGTCGACATCGCGGCGAGTTCTTCGGCGAGCTTGCCGAGCTGTTCCTGATAGGCCTCACGCATATCGTCAGGATACTGCCGGCGGGGAGACCGCCGTAGGCCTCGTGGTGAATGATCGGTGAACGACGCGTGAGGAGCCCGAACGGAGGCCAGACGTGGCTGCCGACGGCGCTACGTCGGCAAGTCTGGTGCGATCCGGAGGCCGCCGTCACCGCCGGTGTCCGTCATCGCGGCGGAGACCGCGTCGAGCCCGGCGACGCCCTGAACTCCCCATGCTGTCGCGCTCCAGCCGATACCGACCACGACCACGGCCGTGAGGATCACGGCGACCGCCAGTGCCTTGAGCAGCATGCTGATGCGGCGCTTCCGGCGTTCCTTCTTCCACTCGAGGCGTGAAGCCTGGCTGTCGTTGCCCTGGCGGAAGTCGAAGGGCATGTCCCGCCCGAGTTCGGGTTCCTTGCGTTTTCCGAAGAACCAGAACTTCTTCCGGCGCGCGTCCTCCTCGGCGGCGATCTGGTCGTGGACCGCGGAGAACCGTGCGAGGGTCGCGTCGATCGAGCGAGTCTGATCCTCGTCGAGCCGGGCGGACGGGTCGGAGCCCTCGCCGCGGTCGTCCTGCGTCGGATCGGGCTCGTCGGTGTCGGGCTCGCGGCTCGCGTCGGGTCGGGGTGTGGGCGACACCGGCTGGTGCTGCACCGTCATCTCGACGTCGTCGGTCGGCACGGCCGGCCGACCCGGAGCCTGCGGGGCGGGTGCCGGGCCGCCGCCTGCGACGGGGTCCGGGCGCTGCTGGGAGGTGTTCGGCCCGGACAGTGCGGACGTGATGCGGGTCGCCTCGGAGTCGTGCGTGCGCGGTGGTGCCGGACGTCCGCCGTCGGGAGGTGCCTGCGGCGGCTGTGGTGCAGGGGGCCCGGGCGCGGGCATCCGTGGGCGCGACGCGGCCCCGCGGTGTGGCGGCGCGGGATCCGGCGGCGGGTGCGTGCCCCGTGGCGGTCCCGGGTCGGGGCGGGGCGTATCCGGCGGACTCTCGTCGCGGACGGGTGGTGTCCACGGTTGCTGCGCCTGCGCCTCGGGCCGCGGGTGCCCGTTCGGGGGCGAGGATTGCCCGCGACCGTTCAGCGTCTGCTGCGGGGGTCTGGGATGTGCCTGGGGTCGGTCCGGCCGCTGTCGTTGCTGCGTCTGAGGCGGCTGTTGCGGCGCGGAGCCGTGTGCTGCGGAGCCGTGTGTGGCCGGGCCCTGTGCTGCCGGGCGCTGCGGCTGCCCCTGCGGTGGTTCCCACCGAGCCGGTGCGGCAGGCGGTTGCACGGGTCGTTGATTGCCCTGCGGTGGTCCCCCGGGGCCGGGGCGTGGCGGTTGCGGTGGCCGCGCGGGTCCGCCCGCCGGATTCGCCGGTGGGGTGTGCTGTCGACGCGGAGCCTGCTGCGGCTCGTCCGGTTCGACGGCGCGGCGACGTCGCGTGCCGCCGCCGTCCGGGGATTTGCCGTGGGCGGCGAGCAGATCGATGACGCTCGTGCCACCGGTTCCGTCGTCGCCGAGGGCGCGCCGCCTGCGGCTGCGCTGGTCACCTTGGTCGTCGCCCTGGTCCGGTGGAGTCTGTCGCGAACGGGGAGGCTCGTGATTGCCGTGGCCGGGGTCCTGCGGCACCCGTGTTCCCTCCCGCCTTGGTCGCTCGATCGATCCGGTCGTACCGGCTGAACGGTCGTTCTGTGGGTGCGTGGCGCTCAGTCCCCGATCTCTGTCGCGCAACGCTACAGAGATAATACGGGCGAGGGCCCAACCTGACGATAGCGGCAACCGACTTCTTCACGATCTGTGCACGATCGGTCCGAATTCAGGCGATCCTTCGTCTGTTCGTGTTAGGTATTTCACCGGGCGCGATCAGCGGAAAGGGACCGGAACCACGTCCGCGACCGCCGTCAGTAACCCAGAGCGTTCGAGCGGGGAGCGGTTCGTCGAGCGGCGGCGAATCCGGCCAGTCGGACTTCGTTGTTCGTCCGGTACGCGACCGCGTTGCGTCCCGACTGCTTCGCCGAGTAGAGCAGCGCGTCCGCGTTGAGCAGCTGGTGTTCGCTGTCGGTCGGTGGCGTGCCGTCGAGCGATCCCGACTCGTAGGTGACCCCGATGCTCACGGTGATCCGCAGGCCCCGTTGCAGCTGCTGCCATGGATACCGCTCGACCCGGGCGCGGGCGGCCTCGCACACACCGACCGCGCTCGTCGGGTCGATCCCGGGCAACACGAGGACGAACTCCTCGCCGCCGTAGCGGGCGCAGAACGCTCCGGCAGGCAACGACTGCTGCAACAGATCCACCACGCGTTGCAGTACGCGGTCGCCGAGGACGTGCCCGTGGGTGTCGTTGACCTGCTTGAACCAATCGAGGTCGACGAGCGCGACCGCGAGCCCGTTGCCGCTGTCGAGCATCTGGTTGAGGCGTTCGTCGAGGTAGCGGCGGTTGAAGCACTCGGTGAGACTGTCCCGCAGGCTCTGCTCCCGCGCCTCGGCGTGTTCTTTGCGCAGCCGGTCGACCTCGGTGCGCAGCTGTTGCGGCACCTCTGGTGTGTTCTCCGCGGACAGAATGTCCAGTGCCGACCGCAGGTGGTGGTAGGCCTGCCGCCACTGCCCGCGCGAGGCGAGCAGGGTGGCGATCGACTCGTGCAGCTCGACGAGTCCGGTGTCGGTCGAATCCTGGTGTCCGCCGGGCTGATACTGGTCCGGGAGGGCAGGCGGCGTCCGGTCCGCGTCGCGGGACCGCTGTCGCCCGGATGCGACGAAGCTGGAGCGAAGACCGGTCATCGTGCTCACCTCCCGTCCGTTGGTTGTCGTCGGCTCGGACGTTGCGCTTGAGTCGGCCGGATCCGCATCGCGATCGATTTCGCTCGTTCGGTGGATCCGATGATGCCCCATCCGTCGGCGCGAGCGATTCAGTGCCACCTCTGTTCGTTGTGTACCGGCTGGCAGATCGGCCGGGAACCCGAATTCGACGGTGCCACCCGCACGGACGAGCCTTGAGGGCTGTGTCTTTGGTCACCGAATGACAGAGCGTGGCAAAAAGGCGAAAAATCGGTCGTGGTATTCCGAATTGTCCGTCATCGGGGGCAGGGCGCGAACCCGAACATCCGATCATCGAGCTGCACCAGGTGCTGCGACCCGATCTGTCTGCCGACGACCACCCCGTCCTGCCGGGTCGTCACCTCGACGGCGACCACCCAGGTGTCGCCACGCGCCGGACCGGCTCCGTCGGGTTCGAAGTCGGGGTCGGGACGCAGCGTCGAGTACACCGGCTCGGACTCCACGGTGGCGCCGCCGAGCGCGCAGATCTCGCCGGTGAAGTCGGGATGCTGGGTGCGTCGAAAGAAGTCTTGCTGCGCCGCGGAGTTCTCGAAGGCGGCCGCGTTGTTCGCCGCGAAGTACTCCTGCGCCAACCGCACATGCTCCGGTGTGGACGAGCAACCGGCGAGCACGGCGAGCAGGGTCGCCACGAACACGACCGGTCCGGGGCGCATCCGGATCAGCCGCCGCTGGAGTCGATCTCGGCCGCGAACGGGACGCTCGCGTCGTCCGGGTCCTCGAGCCAGCCTTCGGGAAGCACGACCTTGCCCGCCGAGCCCTGCCGGCCACGGGGACCTTCGGCTTCGTCCGGGAACGGCACGGTCGGATCGAGAGAACCGAGCAGGTCGTCCAGTTCGCCGAAACCCGACACGGTGCCGAGCGCGCGCCGGAGGTCCGAGCCCACCGGGAAGCCGCGCATGTACTGCGGCATGTGCTTGCGGAGATCGCGAAGGCCCTTGTCCGCACCCATGTGGTCGGCGAGCAGCTCGGCGTGTCTGCGCAGGACGCGCGCGACCTCGCCGAGGTTCGGGCCCTGCGGCACCGGCTCACCGGCGAATGCCGCCTGCAGATCCCGGAACAGCCACGGGCGGCCGAGGCAGCCGCGCCCGACGACGACACCGTCGCAGCCGGTTTCCGCCATCATCCGCAGTGCGTCGTCGGCGCTGAAGATGTCGCCGTTGCCGAGCACCGGGATCGACGTGACGGCTTCCTTCAAGCGGGCGATGGCCGACCAGTCTGCGGTACCGGAATACCGCTGCGCGGCGGTGCGCCCGTGCAGCGCCACCGCTTTCGCGCCCTCGGCTTCGGCGATGCGGCCCGCGTCGAGATAGGTGAGGTGTTCGTCGTCGATGCCGATGCGGAACTTCACCGTCACCGGTATCCCCGCCGGTTCCGCCGCGCCGACGGCCGCGGAGACGATCTCGCGGAACAGGTTCCGCTTGTACGGCAGGGCGGACCCGCCGCCCTTACGTGTGACCTTCGGCACCGGGCAGCCGAAATTCATGTCCACGTGATCGGCGAGGTCGTCGTCGACGATCATCTTCACCGCGTCGCGCATCGTCGCCGGGTCGACGCCGTAGAGCTGCATCGAGCGGGGGCTCTCGTCGGCGTCGAAGGTGACCATCTCGAGAGTCTTGGGGTGGCGTTCGACCAGCGCCCGGCTCGTGATCATCTCGCAGACGTAGAGCCCGGCGCCGTACTCCCGGCACAACCGCCGGAACGCCACGTTCGTGATGCCCGCCATCGGCGCGAGCACCACCGGCGGGTCGACCTCGTACGGGCCGATCCGCAGCGCGGAGCGAGTCAGAGTGGCAGTCACGCGCCCCATTCTCCCCGGTAGCGTCGAACGGCTCCACGACGGGCGGTCCGGCTGCATGGTCACGAACCTCGGCCACGGCCGGGAAGGTCACGTGTTCGTGGTCGCTGCGGAGCCGGAGTCACTCGCTCCCTCGCTCCGGGGTTTCCCGGATCGTGCGATGGTTCGGTATTCCTGATCCGTGCCGCGATCGCGAACAACCAGGCCGATTTCCTGCAGGTCGTCCGCCAAGTCAGCGGCGGTGCCCCACCGGTTCTCGCTCAGCGCTCGCGACCGCGACCGCAACAGCCGGTTTCTGGTCTCGTCCAGCATCGGATGTCCGTCCACCCAACTTTGGAACTCGTGCTCGTGCGGATCGCCGTGATCGAACCAGGCGTACTGGAAGTTGTCGAACGCGTCGCGGATCTGCCGTGCGGGCAAGTCGGACGCGCCGTAGCGAGCGAGCTGTGTGGTGTCCGACGCGAGCAGAACGAGTTCCTTGCCGTCGAGGAAAGCCACGGAGACGGCTTCGCGCGGAATGCGGCGTTCCATTCCTTTCTGGCGCAGGTGCACGGCCGTTGCGGAGACTGTGAGCAGGAGCGCCTCGTGTCGGGCGGTGTGTGCCAACCAGATGCCGGCGAGCAGCCCTACGAGGGCGAGCACCGGAACTGCCCACCCGGTCGGGAGACTCGCGGCGAGGCGAAGCGGTCCGGGCGCGTCTCCCACGATAGCGACGACCCAGCCAACCAACGGTTTGACGAGGAATCCCAGTAGTACTCCGATGGTTCCGGCTCCGATGCGAAGGAGCCAGCTGATCCAGCCCGGCATCCGAACCGTGATCGACTCTGACCGGTTCATTGCGTTCCCCCTTGGTGCGTTGGCGGCACGAGGAACCGCGTGACGATGCGGCGAAGCATCGGCCGCGGGTCGGTCACCGGATCAGCCGTCAAGAAGGCGCCGTCGAGGATCTTCTGTATCCATGCGGCGGCGTCCCGCGGGTCGAGTTCGGTATCGAAGGAGCCGCTCCGGATGCCACGCTCGATCAGCTCTTCGAAGCCGCAGTACAGGATCGAGGCGTTCTCGGACACGACTTGAGCCAGCTCCGGGTCCTGGTCGACCTGGCGCAGCAGTTCCACCAGGATCTTCCAGGCGTGCGGGTGAAGTGCTTCGGCCGCGATCGCGTCCACCATCGTCAGGATGGCGGCGAGCGGATCGGTTTCGGCGAGGCAGCGTTCGACGAGTTCGCGGGACTCGGGCACGTCGCGTTCGAACACGGAGCGAAAGACGGCGCGCTTGTCCTTGAAGTAGTAGAAGACGCTGCCGGAGCTCATGCCGGCGGCCCGGGCGATCTCGGCCGCGGTGGTCTTCTCGAAGCCACGACGCGCGAACAGATCCGCCGCGGCCGACGTGATCGCCTCTCGCCGCGCGGTGGCGAGTTCAGGGTCGACGGAGCGTGCCATGGGCCGACCGTAGCAGATAAACTGACTGTTCAGTTAATGAATTACAACCTGCTGGCCAGGGAATGTGCATGATCTTTCTGCTTATCAGCGTCGGCGCTCTCGCCATGACGCCGCCGCCTGTGCTGCCCGGACGAGCGGTCTGCACCTCCTGTCGCCGTCCGCGTCCACGAAGATCATCCAGCCCTTGTAGCCTGGGCAGGTGACCTTGCTGGTGGGCGCCGCCTGGCAGCGACGGGGCGTTAGCTCAACTGGCAGAGCAGCGGACTTTTAATCCGCGGGTTCGGGGTTCGATCCCCCGGCGCCCCACCACAACACCAGGCCACAGCGTCGGCCGTCGATCAACCCAAGATCAGACGTGCACTTTAGGTGCACAAAACTACTCGGGCTCGACGTCGGCTCACCGGTCTACGAAACGAGCACGACTGGTGAAGGACGGCAAGACTCCCACCCACACGCTCACGAGCTACTACATCCCAACCGACGTAGAGGGAACGCCGTTGGTCGATCCGACGGTCGGCCCCGCAGGACGGGGCGGTGGATTCGCGGTCCTGACCCTGCAAGGGCTCGAACCTGACCACATCACCGAGAGCGTGTACGGACGGATGCCCACGCCCGAAGAAGTAACACAACTCGAGCTGCCAGCGGGCGAGCCGGTCATGATCCTGAAACGGTGCACCTACACCGCAGAACATCGAGTGATCGAGTTCGCGCGCGGCGTTCACGCGGCGTCGCGGTTCGCCTGGACTTACACGTTCACGATCCCGGACTGACGACCACGGAGGCCCGCGTTGACCATGTCGCAGACGACGATTCCCGAGGCCCTGCGGGGCGATGTCGAAACGCTCTGGACGTTTCACGACATGCACCACAAGCTGCGTGCGTGTGATGTGGTGGTGGCTCTCGGGAGTCACGATCTCGGGGTTGCAACACACTGTGCCGAGCTTTACCAGGCCGACTACGCCGGACGGATCGTGTTCACCGGGGCGAATGCGCCGACCACCGTGGAACGGTTCCCGCGGGGCGAGGCGGTGCACTACCGCGAGCACGCGATGACGCTCGGAGTGCCAGAGGACGCGATTCTGGTCGAGCCCGACGCGACCAACACCGGCGAGAACATCACTTTCACCCGGCAACTGCTCGTTGAGCACGGCATACGGGCGCGGTCCGTGTTGCTCGTGTCCCGCCCGTATCAACAGCGCCGGGCGTTCGCGACATGTAAGAAGCTCTGGCCTGAAGTCGAGGTCACCTGCTCGTCAGCGGAACTCCCGCTCGACGCCTATATGGACTCGATCGGCGACGTGGACCGTGTGATCAACATGCTGGTCGGGGACACGCAGCGCATCACGGTCTACGCCGAGCGAGGTTTCGCGATCCCGCAGCCCGTCCCCGCCGAGGTCGAGAACGCCTACCAACGACTCATCCAGGCCGGGTACACCACGCGACTCTTGTAGGACGTTCCAGCTGCCGTCTCAGAGTGCGTGTGTTCAGAGTTTCCTTACTTCATCAAGGGCGGCCCCTGCGGGGCCGCCTGCCTGCTGTTTCGTGTGGCCGGGCAAGCGCCGGCGGGCATGCGGCCTGGCGGCCGGTCCCGCCGGCGCGCCCGGCCACGGAGCGGAAAGCAGGCGGCCGGGAACCACGCAGGGGCCGCAAGATGAGTAAGCATCGCTTCACACCCGCACCCGATGAGCGGGCTCGCCGTAGCCGTCAGGAGAGTGCAGCGTTCTGGTCACTCTTCGCACCTGGTTTGACCTACATCTCGCTACCTATGTAGATTACGACTCATGCGAAGCACTCACGCGCTGATTCAGGTGGCACTCGCCCTCATGGAAACGCCAAGTGACCGGTTCTGGGGCTACGAGCTGACGAAGCGGGCTGGGGTGCGCTCGGGCGTGCTGTATCCGATGTTGACGCGAATGCTGGACGATGGCTGGCTGGTCGATGGCTGGGAAGACTCGGCGTCAATCCAGGGCAAGCGACCACCGCGGCGGTACTACGAGCTGACCGACAAGGGACGGCGCGAACTAGGTGGCCTGCTTCAGGGGGCTCGTGATGATGCTCGATTCAGCGGGATGATTGGACGGTTGGCCTGGTGAACGAACTGATTCAGTCCGTCGCAGCCTGGCCAACACTGCTGGTCGCTGTGCTCGTCTTCGGTGTTGCTCCTGGCTTCTGCCTGCGATTGATTGTCAAGATCTACCCGCGGGGGGACCCGCGCAGAGATGAACTGGTCGCCGAACTTTACGCAATGCCCCGGATCGAACGCATCATGTGGGTCGGCGACCAGTTTGAGACAGCGCTGTTCGAAGGCCTCTCAGCGCGAAAACATCAACGCGATCACCGACGTAAGCGCCGAAACGTGTACGTGAAAACTCGAACTTACTTTTACAGTCGCCCGGACGGCACCAAGTATAGGGTCCGCGGACACGTGCGGCGCCTTCGATAGTCCCAAACTCTAGGGTGCGCTGAAGACTGGCCGCGAGCATCGAACGACCATGTGTCCTCGCCGGACGGGCAGGCCAACAGGATGGCGGCGACCGCGGGGGCGATGCGGTCGGTGGGTGGTTCCGGGGAAGCCTCCATCCCGACGACCTCCCAGAGGGCTATCACGTCGTGAGGAGGGCGCAAGCCTGGCACCATCGGCTACGGTCACACTCGCCGGTTGCACCCTCCTCACGACGTGATCGGGCTACGCCAGGTCGACGGGATGGAGGCAAACCCCTCCGCTGGCGAGAGAAGACCCGCCAAGAGTCGCCCTCTTTGGCAGTCGCAGAGTAAGAGCGCCGTCACCCCCGGCTTACCCCCGAAAAACGTTGGCAAGTGTCCATACACGACCATCTCTTACGAGCATTTGCTTTCGTTATCCTTCGAGTTAATGCGGACGATTAGCAACCAATGTCAGATGACGGCAATCTTCGCCTCATGATCCGCGGGTTCGGGGTTCGATCCCCCGGCGCCCCACCACTTCCCACCAGGGATTTTGTCCCGCGTGTGGCGTTCCGATCTTCGGCGATGCGACCCATGGTGGGTGCGAGCACGATCGATCAGAGCATGGCTCGGAGGCCCAGAAGGGACTCCCGCAGCCGCGGCACCGTCGAGCGCCGCGGCAACTCCCACCGCGTCAAGGTGTATGCCGGTACGGATCCCCTGACCGGCAAGCGTCTCTATCTGCGCGAGTCCACGACGGACCCGAAGGACGCGGAGCGGATCCTGACGAAGCTCAACTCGCAGGTCGCTGAACAACGGCGTGCCCTGACGCGCGGGCGGACGGCGTTCGAGGATTGGCTGCGGGTGCACGACATCGAGGTACGAAGGTCATCTACGGCGCCCTGTAAACGGGTCCGAGGCACGCGAGGCGTGTCAGCCCTCGGGATTGTTCTTGCGTGCGAGCAGTTTATCGCGGGTGAGTAGGTGCACCAATTCCCAGAAACCTGCTGCAAGGACGAATATCAGCAACAGCCACAGGGCGTGGATGTGTGGTGGTTTCTGCGAGAGGTCCGCCGTATCCAGCAGGCCAAGCAGCAACGTCACGCCGGCTGCCCAGCCGAGCGCCGATACATGCCTTCGCCGCTGCCTCTTCGCGTCGACCATGATCCCCTCAACTCTGCCGAACCCTTCGGGGTTACGTGTTCCACTTGATGATGATCCACAGCACGGCGGTCGCGATCGGCTTCCTCAACTTGTCGGCCAACCACTTTCACGGGAGGACTCCCTGGATGCAGATGAGCCGAACATGCGAGCGTGATGGCACCTCGTCGCCTCCGGCACGAGCGGCAGGCAGGTGGGTGATTTCCGGTGTCGAGGATGGTGACGATCGGCGTCTATGGCTTCGATGGCGAGTCCTTCCTGCGGCGGCTGCGCCACGCGGAGGTCCGCCTGCTGCTGGACGTGCGTCAGCGCCGCGGTGTCCGCGGCCCCGCGTACGCCTGGGCGAACTCGCGTCGGCTGCAGGCGGCCCTCTCCCGGGCCGGGATCGCCTATGAGCACCACCGAACTTGCCCCGACCACCGAGTTGCGCCAGCTCCAGTACGCCGCCGATGACCGTCACGGCGTGGGCAAGCGCTCGCGTCGTGAGCTTGCTGCCGAGTACGTCCGCCGCTACACCGCCGAGATCCTCGACCGCGCGGACCTCACGCCGATCGTGTCGGCGCTGCCCCGCAGCGGGCCGACAGCGCTGTTGTGTGTCGAGCGCGATCCCGAGGCCTGCCACCGTTCGTTGATCGCCCAGCGGGTGAGCGAGCGGCATCGCGTCGCCATCGACCATCTGCGCCCGTTGTGACGCGTGGACTCAGCAGTTCCTGTTTCCACCACCGCAGACCAGGACACCGGCCGCGGATTC
This sequence comes from Allosaccharopolyspora coralli, assembly GCF_009664835.1. Lineage (NCBI taxonomy): Bacteria > Bacillati > Actinomycetota > Actinomycetes > Pseudonocardiales > Pseudonocardiaceae > Allosaccharopolyspora > Allosaccharopolyspora coralli. The sequence continues at coordinate 4,586,230 of NZ_CP045929.1, read as the reverse complement.
CTGTTCGCTACACAGCGTGCCGGCCTGCTCTCTTACGTGCCGACACCGGCGATCGACATGCCCGTGGCGGCGAGAACGCCTGCGAGCACGCTCCAGATGACTGTGCTGGCGCCGATCCAGGCGAACGCGGCTCGTGCGGTGGTGCCGAGGCTGACCGCGATGACCGCGGACAGCTGCGTTCCGAGTCCGACCGGCCCGAGCGCGGCGAGTGCGGGCAAACCCCATCGACGCATGATGCGTTCGACCCGCTCCCGTCGCCGGGCCTTCCGGTCGTCGGTTCTCGCCGGGTCGTCTCCGCCGCGCGTCGACCTCCGGTTGATCCACCAGGCCTGAATTCGCTCACCGAACCATGCTGCGGCGGCGACGGTCGCCAGGTTGCCAACGATCCCGGCGGCGATGACGGGAACCGCAGGCCCGCCCGCGAGGATGCCGCCCGGGATCACGACGATGGCCTCCAGCCACGGCGCCGCACCGCCGAGGAAGACTCCGAGCAGGAGCGCGAGGGTTCCGTAGGTCATCGCCGCACCTCCTCGTCGACCGGGTGGTCGGCGGATTCCGCGGCCAGTGCCAACATTCGCTGCATCACCGAGGTCCGCTCGTCCGGTTCCAGCACGTCCAGGCCGACCAGCTCGGTCAGCCACAGCCCGTCGCAGGCGAGCCGCACGAGCGTCGCCATCGTCGGGTCCGCGGTCGATGTCCGCACCGTCCGCTGAAACTCGGCGAACGCCTGCCGAAAGGCCGTCACCGCTTCCGGATCCTCGATCGCGGCTGCCCACAGGGCCGTGTCCAGATGTGTGTCCGGCGCCGTGTCGAGCGACGTGACGTAGCTCGTCATCGGCCCGGTTCCCGGGTTCCGCTCGTGGTGGTGCTCCATCGCCACCCGGACCTCGGCGACTCGTGCCTGCGCCATCGCCTCGATGAGCGCGCGCTTGTTGGAGAAGTGGTACAGCAATCCCCCTTTGCTCACGCCCGCCGCGCGCGCCACCGACTCCAAGGTCAGTGCGCGGACGCCATCGCGATGGATCACGTTTCCCGCCGCCCGTAGCAGCCGCTCTCTCGTCTCGCTCACAACCTGCACTATACCGTCTGGACGGTACAGTCGACGGAGGCTTTCGGTCGGCGGATCGGCTCGGCGGCCCTGGTCGCCGACGGGCTACACGCCCGCACCGGCGGGTTCACCTCGTTGGCTGTGGTGCGCGGTGCGCTCGGAGTGCTGCTGGTTCCCGCCTGCCGATCCGATCGTCGGACTGCTCATCACTTGCGCCATCGTCGTGCTGCTCGCAGGCATCGTGCGCGAAGTCGGCACACGGCTGCTCGACGGGTCGACCCCGAACTCGTGCGGCGGGCCGAAGCCGTCGTCGTCGAGACGACTCCCACGACGCTGCCGCCGCGCGTCGCGCTGCGCTGGAGCGGCCACCGACACCATGTCTCGGTCGAGCCTCCCACCGACGAGGCCGTCACCGTCGGCACGTTCCAGCAGCGAGCGCACGCTGTCGAACACGCACTCCGATCCTCGTTGACCGGCTCGGGACCAGAGACGATCAGCCCGCTTCGTACGGCAGCGTCGGCCCCGGGAACGGTTCGGTCACCCCGAGAGGAGCCGTCACGCCGTGGGGCTGTCAGCCGAGGCTCGGGCTCTGCCGTCGCCTCTTGCGCACGACGAGATGCCGGACGATGCCGGACAAGGCGACAAGGACTCCGAGCAGCATGAGGGCCATGACGAGGAGGCTCACCAGCCCTGCCCCGATATTGGCACCGACCGCGTCCGGCGGCGGGGTCGTCATGTGAGCGCCGATGACGTAGACGACGACAGCCAGCGCCATGATTCCCAGCCCGATTCGTATCACGACACCATCCCCCTTTGGCTCGCCGAGCAAAGGTAGCCGAGAACACGATCCGTACGGAAGCGCGCAGCCCGTTCACCGCATGGCCTCCGTCCGAGTGTCGGCGCGGGCCCGCCACACGCGCTAGGTTGAGCGGATGGACGTGTGGCTGCGCAGCGACCGGCTTCTCGTGCGGGACTGGGCGGTCACCGACGCGCCCGCGGCCTTCGCCGTCTACGGCTCCGAGGACGTCGCGCAGTGGCTCACGCCCGAGATGCAGCAGGTCCCGGACGACACGGCGATGCGCTCGGTGCTGGAGGCGTGGGTCGAGGCGCAGCCGAACCTGCAACCCCCGACCGGGCGGTGGGCGGTGGTTCGCCGCGAGGACGACGAGATCGTCGGCGGTGTGGCGCTACGCCTGCTGCCGCCCTACGACGAGGACATCGAAATCTCCTGGCAGCTGCGGCCGGACGCCTGGGGGCAGGGGTACGCCAAGGAATCCGCCACGATGCTCATGCGCTGGGCGTTCACCCAGGACATCGACGAGCTGTTCGCCGTGGCGCGGCCGGACAACACCCGGGCCGTCGCGACCGCTCGCCGACTCGGGATGGAATGGGTCGGCGAGACCGACAAGTACTACGGGCAGCGGTTGCAGGTGTTCCGCATCAGGCCCGGCGACCTGGACTGACTTACGCGGCTTCCGGCAGGGCGAACTCGGTGCGCCGTGCCGCGGGAACGAGGTCGAGCTGGTCGGCAGCGTGCCGGGCGATGTGGTCGCGGACGAACGGGCAGTACGGGATCACGGCCAGTTCCCGCTGCCGCGCGTCGTCCAGTGCGAATCTGATGAGCCGCGACGCGACGCCCTGCCCCTCGTATTCGTCGTTGATCTCGGTGTGGGTCATGGACAGCTGGGAGCCGCGGAGTCTGTACTCGGTGAATCCGACGAGCGCGTCGCCGTCCCACACCTCGTAGCGCGAGTGGTCGGGCGCGTGCGTGATCTCGATGTCCATCGGCGCGGTCCTCCCTGAGCCGGCGATCCCCACCATGGTGACCGGCGAGGGGGCGCTCGGCCAGCACCGCGACGGCGTGCCCGACGGATACACCCGTGCGTGCCGCCGCCCCACCCCGCCCGCGCCAGCTCTGGACACGGACCTGGCCGATCGTGCTAAAGTTTGGCCGTGTGGTCAGAAAATGAATCGAATGGTCAACACTCGTTCATCGCGGATGCCCGGCGCGAGCAGATCAAACGCGCCGCGATGGAGACGATCGCCGAGGTCGGATTCGGCCACGCGTCCCTGGCTCGCATCGCCAGGCGCGCCGGGATCAGCAAGGGCGTGATCTCGTACCACTTCGCGGGCAAGAACGAGCTGATGGACAAGCTCGTCATGGAGTTCTACGTCGCGGGGGCGAGGTACATGATTCCGAAGGTCGAGTCCGAGACCACCGCGCGCGGCAAGCTCCGTGCCTACCTCGAATCGAACATCGACTACATCGCCGAGAACCGCACCGGCGTCGCCGCCGTCTCGGACGTGCTGCTCAACCTCCGCGATGACGACGGCAACCTCAAGTTCCTCGCCGACGACGAGGGGCACCGGAAGATGATCGACTCCGTCGCCGACATCTTCCGGGAGGGCCAGGCGTCCGGCGAGTTCCGGGACTTCGACCCCGTGGTCAAGGCCCTCCTGCTGCGGTCGTCGATCGACCTGGTCGCGCGCGCGTTCACCGACGACCCGAATGCCGACCTCGAGCACTACAAGCGTGAACTCATCAGTCACTTTCATCAGGCGACGAGAAGGGAATAGCCATGACCACGATCACTGGGGGATCCACCGAGAAGGTGCTGCGTGCGAGACACGCCTTGGCGTTGTTGCCGACGTTGTGTCTCGCCGCGGCGGGAACCGCACTACTGCTCGTCCTCTCGGGCCGTTACGGCTATTTCGGGGACGAGCTGTACTTCGTCTCGGCTGGTCGGCATCTGGATTGGGGGTATGCCGACCAGCCACCCCTCGTCCCGTTGATCGCCGTGGCGATGGACACGCTGTTCCCTGGCTCGTTGACCGCGCTCCGGGCGCCTGCCGCACTGGCCTACGGAGTCGGAGTCGTCGTCGCGGCGTTGGTGGCCCGCGAACTCGGAGCGGATCGGCGCGCGCAGCTCTACACCGCGACCGCGTACGCGATCGGGTTCCTGGCATTGCACCGGAACTTGAACACCATCGCGTTCGACATTCTCATGTGGACGGCCCTGACCTGGTTGCTGATCCGCTGGGTTCGCACGCATGCGGAGGGCGTCGCGGACGACCGGCTGCTGCTGTGGGCGGGTGTGGCCGTAGCGATCAGTACGCAGGTGAAGTTCCAGGTCGTGGTGTTCGCGGTGCTGCTCGCGGTGACGCTCGCGATCGTCGGCCCGCGCGAGATGCTGCGGCGCCCGAAACTGTGGGCTGGTGCGGCGATCGCGACGGTGGCGGTGATTCCGACGTTGGTGTGGCAAGCGGCGAACGGGTGGCCGCAGATCGAGATGGGCAGCGCCGTCTCCGCGGAGATGAGCTCGGGCTCCCTGGGCGGGCCGTTGATGACCGCCGCCCTCATCCTGCTCACGTTCGGGCCGGTGTTCGGGATGGTGCTGGGGATTTACGGGATGTGGCGGTTGGTGCGCTCGCAAGACCTGCGCCCGTTCCGGTTCCTCGGGTGGACCGCGCTCGGGGTCATTGTGGTGTTCGCGCTGGTCAACGGCAGGCCGTATTACATGGCCGGGGTTCTGCCCGTTCTCTGGGCGGCGGGCGCGATCGGTTTCCAGCGGCGCCGCGAGGCTGCGGAGTCACGTCGTGCGTGGAGTTGGGTGGCCGTGCCTGCGATCGCCGTTTCGGCGATTTTGCCGCTCGGCGCCATGCCGTTGCAGGACGTGACGACGCTCAGCGGACCGAGCCAGCGCATGCTCGATTTCCGGCTGGACGAGATCGGCTGGCCGAAGCTCGCGAGCGACGTCGCGGAGATCCATCGTGGTGTGCCGCCACAGCAGCAGAAGGACACCGTCGTCATCACGAGCTCTTACTGGACGGCCGCGGCGCTCGACTTCTACGACGATCGGCATGATCTTCCCGACGTGTACAGCGGTTCGCGAGGCTACTGGTTCTTCGGGCAGCCACCGGCGGATGCCGAGACGGTGATCCACGTAGGCAAGATCCGTCCGGAGGTCGACCGGTATTTCACCGATGTGCGGCAGGTCGGTGAGATCGACAACGGCCGGGACATCCAAAACCTCTCGCAAGGCAGTCCGATCTTTCTCGCGAAGGTGGCCGAGGGCGTCGACTGGAACCGGGCATGGCCGGACTTCCAGCGCATCAACGCGGTCGGCTGAGCAAGAGCATGTCTCGTGTGGACGGTCTGGTTCGGAATGGCGTTGCCCGGATTGCCGAATCATGGTGCTCTGTCCATCGATGATCGACATCGTATGGGAACGTGACCTCCACCAGGCCGGGCACGTCAGCCGAGTCGCGCTGGCCGACGATCGGATCGTCTGCACGAGCGCCGGAGCAGGTTGGTGTGTCTCGATCTGGCTGACGGTTCGGTTCAGTGGGACACGTCGATCACCTCGTGGCCGGGTGGTCTGGCGCCGAGCGACGTGGGTGCTGCACGCTCGAACGATCCCCGAGTGTCCTGCCGTGTCTGAGTGCGGTGACAGGTGCTCGGAAGTGGAGCGTGGAACTGCCACCACTGACCGGTCACGGCGGATGGCGTCACTATCACAGGACGACGAAGGCGATGTCCCCTTTTCACAGGCCGTCCACGCTGGAACGGGACGGCGATGGCCACGGTGCTTCCCGCCGCTGTGCGTGGGGGTTTCCTCGTCGGCGAGCCGGGAGGTGATCGAGCCGCGCTGCTCGACGGCCGGTCGGGGACGGCCCTGTCGACCTGGACGTTGCCCGCGCCGTGCGGCGCGCGCTCGGTCGTCGAGATCGACGTGAACAGCGACCGCTGCGTGGAACTGGCCCGCGCCGAACGGGATCTTGGCTTGCTCGTCCGTGCTCACGGGCCATTCGCTGTGCGCCGTGAAGCCGACGGCGCCTAGACCGTCGCGGACGCGGCTTCAGGCGAGACGTCGTTCGGCGTCGTGGCCGTCGCGAAAGGCAGGACTCGTCGCGGTCACAGCTCGTGCAGCACGTGGATGAGGTCGCCTCGAGCGGCATGCGCGTCGCCGCCGGTGGCTTCCGCCAGCCAGGTCTCGAAGTCCGGCACCGTCTCGTCGGGCACGTGGACGGCGATCCGCGCCTTGTCGCCGTACTCGACGTCGGCGACGTGATGTCCGGCCACGCGGAGATCGTTTTCCAGTTTTCCCGCCGTCTCGTGCCGCGTCGCGATGTGCATGATCCGCACCGGGCGGCGCTCGGCCAGCCCCACGTTCTCGAGTGTCTCCGAGACCGCCGAGCCGTACGCGCGCACGAGCCCGCCCGCGCCGAGTTTGACTCCGCCGAACCAGCGGGTGACGACCGCGACCGTGTTGGTGAGGTCGTTGCGGCGCAGGACCTCCAACATGGGCCCCCCGGCCGTCCCCGCGGGTTCGCCGTCGTCGCTGGAACGTTGGGTGCTCGCCTCGTCACCGAGAACGAACGCCGAGCAATGGTGCCGGGCGTCGTGGTGCGCCTTGCGCCGGCCCCGGATGAACTCCCGCGCCTCGTCTTCCGAGGTCACGCGAGCCACCGCGCACAAGAACCGTGACTTCTTCACCTCGAGTTCGTGCTCGCCGAAGCGTCGAACCGTCCGCACCCGTTGCCACCTCCGCCGCTGCGCGACTCGTCACCCGCCAGGACAGCCTCCCTCCGTGACAACCCTCACGGTGCGGCGGGGTCCCGGGTGCGTGCGCTCGGGCTTCTCCGCTCACCTCGGGCGTTCACCGGCGTGTCAACCCGACGCGGTTTTCCGTTGTGCCACGCGGACACGTACCGTCCACTTCCATGGAGCAGTCGCCGAGTCCGCTGGAGCCCGGTGCGCGCGTGCGCGCGTCGTTCGGCCGGTTCCGGGATCAGACGGGGACCGTGGTGGAAGCCGCCACCGGCCTCCCCGACGTCTTCGACGGGCCCGTTCTCTGGGTCCGTTTCGACGGGGACGAAGAACCGGGCCTCGTCGCCGGGCGGTTCCTCGAGCCCGCGGCCTGAACAGCTCAGCCTGACCCCCACAGTCTGAGTCCCGCGGTCGGCCGTGCAGCCGGTTCCGCGATCGTCCCCCGAGCGGACGGTGCGCCCCCGCGCCGTCCGTCCGCTCCCCGTGTCCGAGTGTGATCCGGACCGCGCGTGAAGTGGTATGGCCGACTCGGTCGTGCAAGGTAGCGTCTGTCTGCGGATCGTGCGCGGGTCCGCGGCGTGTGAGCAAGCACAAGTCGGACACGCCGCGCGAATAGCTACGCTGGGACCGGGGCGGACTGTCGGTGGACGGATGGAGACGATGCGGGTTCTTGTCATCGGCGCAGGGGTCGGAGGACTTGCCGTTGCCCGGGGACTGCTCGACCAAGGACACGAGGTCCACGTCTTCGAGCACGCCGACGGCCTGCGCAACGGCGGTGCGGGAGTCACGATCTGGAGCAACGGCACCGCCGCGCTCACCGAACTCGGGGTGACGCTGGACGGCGTCGGCCGTGAACTGCACAGTCTGCGTTCCCTGACCGATTCCGGTCGCCTGCTCTGGGAGGCCGACCTCGACGAAGTGACCGAACAGCTCGGGTCTCCCACCGTCGAGATCCCCCGACGCACGCTGCTGGCCCTGCTCGCCGACCTGCTGCCCGCGGACGTCTTCCGCTTCGGGCGTCGTTGCGTCGACGTGCGCGAGTACCCGGACCATGCGGAGGTCGTCTTCGCCGACGGCAGCCGCGAGACCGGTGATCTCGTGATCGGAGCCGACGGGCAGCGTTCGGTGGTGCGTCGCCGAGTGCTCGGCGGGGAGCCGGCCCACCTCACCGGCTGGGCGAGCTGGCAGGGTCTGACGTTCAGTGACCTTCCCGTGGCGCACGGTACCCGGACCTTGAACATCGCGGGCCGCAACGGGCACTGCGGGCTCATTCCGGCGGGTGACGGCCTGCTGCACTGGTGGTTCGACACTCCGTGGAAGGAGGGCGTCCGCGAACTGACGGTCGCCGACCTGCGTGAGGTGTTCGCGGGCTGGCCGGACCCCGTCGAACCGCTGCTGGCCTCCATCGGCGATGACGATCTCGGGTTCTTCCCGCACATTCGCCACCAGGTGCCGCGGGTCTGGGGCGGCAGGCGCAGCACGCTGCTCGGGGACGCCGCGCACGCGATGCCGCCGGCCGTGGCGCAGGCAGCGAACCAGACGCTCGAGGACGCGTGGGTGCTGACGCAGTCCCTCGCGGACGTGACCGACAGCGGGACGCTCACTGCGCGCCTGCGGGCTTACGAGCAGGAACGTCGGCCGCGGGTGGCGAAGGTGTCGCGCACGGCGGCACTGACGTCCTTGCAGCGCAGCACACCGCTGCAGCGACTCGGGAAGTTCCCGCGCTGGGTGGCGACTCGTTCACAGATGATGTCGCTGCGGTCCGGCAGCAACGTCCTCAACGGTCCGGCCCCGGCCCGTGTCCAGCTCGCCTGACCCGCCAGCCGGGGCGCGAGCCTTTTTGGTGGCTATGACCACTAAAAAGGCTCACGCTGCCTCGGTTGTCAGGCGCCGAGTTCGTCCGGGTTGGGGCCGACGCGGGTGCCGGTGTCCAGAGCCGTGACGGCGGCCATGTCGTCGTCGGCGAGCTCGAAGTCGAAGACCTCGAAGTTCTCCCGCACCCGCGCCGGGGTGGCGGACTTCGGGATCACCACGTTGCCGAGCTGCAGGTGCCAGCGAAGCACGATCTGCGACGACCTCGGCGTGGAAGAGCCACAGGAAGTCCTCCGCCTCCTTGACGGTCACCGGCGGAGACCGGGCGCAGCGGGCGAGTCGCCTCACCGACGCCCCGGAAGAGCGTCGCCGGGGACTCCTCGGCGCCCTGTCCCCGGCCCGGCGTAGCGAATGAGCTGCTCGTTGAGGATGCGCGGTCCGCGTCGCTGCGGGGTGTCCGGGGGCGAACACGGTGATCACCGGGCCGGGTCCGGCCGCCGTTGGTGGCGGAGCGCAGGTGCTCGACGCACCCGGCGGCGACCTGCGCTACCGCGACTTCACCGCCGCGATACTGCGGCGCGGCTGGCCGCCGCCGACCGCGCGCGGGCGCGTTCGACATGTTGCCACTGACCGTGGAGACCCCCGCACGAAGGCGTGCGATTGTTCCCGCTGCCGGAGGACGCGGTGCTCGGTGTGCCGTTGACGCACTCGGAACTGCCGTGGTTCGGCGCGGCGAAGCTGCGGTGGCGCAATGTGACAGCGAGGGACCCTTCCGGCCACTGGTGACAGGAAGAGTCCCTTGCTGGCACCCCACCCGCGTCGTCCGTAGGTCTGCCGCCTGTGGTCACCCTCTCTTTGTGAAACGCCTACACGACAGGAGGGCGGGCGGTAGCCTTCCCGCCGTGATCAAGGGTGGGGGAGCGAGATGACACACACCGGCAAGGAGTTCGGAGTCGACCTCTACGGCCTCGAACAGGTCGCCAAGTCGGACCTGCCGACGGTGGCCGGTGCCTACGAGAGCGCGGCGGGCAAGTCCGAGTCGGCGCACGCCATGGTGAACGGTCTGCCGAGGGAACCTGGGCAGTTCGTCAGCGGCCAGGGTTCGGTGTTCGACACGTACAACGAGGCGCACGCCGTCGTGGTCGACCTGTTGAAGCAGACCCGGACCAACCTCGATGACACCGCCGAAGCGCTCCGGGAGGCGGCTGCGGACTACGCGGAACGCGACCGCGTCGCGGCGGAGGAACTGCAGCGGATCATCGAGCAACAGGGCGAGCCGAAACCGGAGTGAGAACATGAGCGAAGACCTGATGTCCCAGGCACAGGCCCTCGAGGAGAAGGCGATCACCGTCGCGGTCCAGGAACTCCGGCGGAAAGCCAACCGGGGCGATGGCCCTCCGATCGAGATCCCCCGCGAGCACGTCGAACAGGACTACCGGGGCAGGATCGCTCCGCTGTTCGAGCCGTTCACCCGCATGCCGGAAGCTAGCTCTTACACCGGGGCGATCGAGGCCGCGAACGACGCGATGAAGCAGTTATCCTCAGGGGAGGCGAAGGACCCGATCAGCGGTGGAAACATCCTGGCCAATCCGGACCTCGCGCGCGCCGAGTCGGCGGGCGACACACTGCATGACTGGACTGGTGCGGCAGCCGACAATTTCAAGCGCAACTTCTTGGACAAGTTTCCCTACATCGCTCAGAATCAGTTCCTGCTGCTCGGAGTTCTGAAAGGCGCGCTGGAGGCAGACCAGAACCGCTGGGGAAAGGCGGACGAGGATATTCGATTCCTTGCCCAAGCAGTCAATGACGGTCTGGACAATGTTCTCGGCTGCGGCAAAAACGAGTTGGCATTCACCTTCTCTGTCGTGTCGGCGGTGGCGGCGGTTGGTGCCATCCCGTTCACCGGCGGCGCGTCTGCCGTGATCGCCGCTGTCGGCGCTGCTGGCTCCGTCGGCAATGCCGGTGTCGCGGCGAGCAAAGTGGTCAAGAAACCGGGCGGTTCAGTGGATCAAGTCTTGAAGTCGATGGAGGACGCGATCCGAGAACTTACCAAGGAGATTCAGGATTCCGGGGGCAAGATCGCGGAGGCGTTGAACGGCATCACGGGACAGGTGCAGGGGGCCAAGGATTCCTTCGTGTCGCCGCGGCCGGCCCTGGCCGGGATGGAAGGCGACGTCACGACCAGCGAGCGCGGTCTCGGCGGGGTCAACTAGGGAGAGGTGCGGCGATGGCCGGACTGGCAGAACAGTTGGACGACATCCGGGTGCGGGCGTCGGCTCCCGGCGTGGAGATCCACGCCGAGCTGCGCAACCGCAGCGAGGTGTCGCTCTCGTTCGGTGAGAGTGTGTACGAGTTCATCGACGAGCGTGTTCTTGAGCGTGCGTTGGGGAGCCTGGCCGAGCGTCTGTTCACGGGGTGGATGCGGCAGTACCGGGAGGCGATCAGTGCGACGAGCCTGAACGTGGAGTCGAACGATCAGCACGACTTCGATTTTCAGGAGGAGATCCACGCTGTGGAGGTGGGTGTGGAGTCCGGTGACGGTCGGATCAGTCTCTCCACGGTCGGAATGCGGGAGTTCAGCGCGCGCCTGCGGCGCGGGACCGTGCGTGAGTTGAGTGAGGATCAGTTCGTGGCGCGGGTCGTTGAGGTGGCTCCGCAGTTGATCGATCGTTACCAGGTTGAGGTGTCCGAGGTGAAGGTGCGGTACTACGGATGAACAGGCGACTTTCTTCACTGGTTCTCGCGGTGGTCGCTGTGGCGGGATTGGCAGCGGGATGCGGTTCCTCGGATCGGCCGCGTGATCTGTCGCTCGACGAGGTGCAGCCTTGCGACTTGATTTCTCAGAGCGAGTTGAATGCCCTGCAGGTGACGGCGCAGCCAAGTCCGGTTCCCGCGGTGTCAGGGGCGGACGAGAAGGGTTCCACCTGCATGTACAGCCCGCGGTACGGGGGCACTGTTCGTGTCAGTGTCGTGACGAACCATGGGATTGATCGTTGGACTGGTGGGTCTATGTCCTCCAAGGCCAAGGATCTGCCGCGCATTCAGGGCTATCGCACGATCCTTGTCAGTCCTGCCGAGATTCCCTTGGGTCCGCGCGACCTGTGCAGGTTGTACGTAGATGTGGCGGGTGGGCAGTCGTTGAGGGCGATCGGTGGGCCGGGCACCGAGAATGAGCCCTCCGCGTGCGAAAAGGCTCGCCAGTTCGCTGAGGTCGCGGTGAGGTCTCTGGCGCAGCAGGCAGGGTGACGAAGGACGCTTGCCGTCCGCATGGATCACCGCCGTACGTTCGGTCCCTGCTGGAGCCATGTGATCAGCGGTGCATCGCCCGCAGACCGGGGAGCCGCCCCGAGAAGTGGCTCGCGACGGGCCCACCGGTCACGACCGGTCCGCCAGTTGCCTGCGCCCTGCCGAGCCGGGTCACCGAGACCTTCGTCAGGTCGTAGAACACGTCGCACTCACCACGGTAGTGCGCCTCGTTGAACTCGCGCGTGCCGTCGGTGACCTCCACGACGAGCCCGCCGGGGTGCCGGATGAGCAGCGGCAGCGCCGCGTGGCTGGTGACCAGGTGCGTCTCCACCCCGAGCCGCAGCAGCCGCAGGCCGTCGGCCACAGCGGCAGGTTCCCCCCGAAGAAGTTCTCGCCTACGCAGCGGCGTGAGCCTTTTTGGTGGCTATGACCACTAAAAAGGCTCACGCTGCCTCGGTTGTCAGGCGCCGAGTTCGTCCGGGTTGGGGCCGACGCGGGTGCCGGTGTCCAGAGCCGTGACGGCGGCCATGTCGTCGTCGGCGAGCTCGAAGTCGAAGACCTCGAAGTTCTCCCGCACCCGCGCCGGGGTGGCGGATTTCGGGATCACCACGTTGCCGAGCTGCAGGTGCCAGCGGAGCACGATCTGCGCAGGGGACTTGCCGTACTTGTCGGCCAGCGCCCGCAGTGTCTCGTCGTCCAGCAGACCCTTGCCCTGGCCGAGCGGGCTCCACGCCTCGGTGGTGATGTCGTGCTCGGCGTGGAAGGCGCGCAGATCTCCCTGCGGCAGGTTCGGATGCAGCTCGACCTGGTTCACGGCCGGAACCACGTCGGTCTCCTCGAACAGCCGACGCAGGTGGTGAATCTGGAAGTTCGAGACGCCGATGTTCTTCGCGCGCCCGTCGCTGTGCAGCTTCTGCAGCGCCTTCCATGCGTCGACGTAGAGGTCCTGACCCGGGTAGGGCCAGTGGATCAGGTACAGGTCGACGTAGTCGAGACCGAGTTTGTCGAGGCTCTCGTCGAACGCGCGCAGCGCCTCGTCGTAGTTGTGCCGGTCGTTCCAGAGCTTGGTGGTGACGAACAGGTCGTCACGAGCGAGGCCGGACTCGGCGATGGCTTTGCCGACGCCTTCTTCGTTGCCGTAGACCGCCGCGGTGTCGATGCTGCGGTAGCCGGCCTCCAGCGCTGTCTTCACCGGTTCGACCACCTCGTCGGCGGGGATCTGGAAGACCCCGAAGCCGAGCTGCGGAATGGTGTTGCCGGTGTTCAGCGTGATGTCCGGGACCTGGGTCAATGTAATCGCTCCTCCAGAGCTGATTGGTGGGTGCGGCGGTTCGCGCTCGTGAGGCTCACCGGCTGAGCCGTGCGCGCCGCCTCGTGGGGACAACGTGATCGGCGGGCGCTGGAATTCCCCGCCCCGTCGTCAGCCGGTCGTGGACTCCGATGCGGACTCGGTCCGGGACCGCTCACGCTGCGTACGGTACGACGCGACGAGCTTCGGCGCGCGCGGCCGAACGCCACCGTCCAAGATGACGGCCACCGCCGCGATCCCGATCCCGATGAGGGCCAGCGTCGCGCCCACCCAACTCGGGGCGAGCAGCCCGAGGCCGCCCGCGATGACGAGTCCGCCGAGCCAGGCACCGATCGAGTTGGCGATGTTGAACGCCGACTGGATGCTCGCCGAGGCCAGCGACGGCGCGGAGGCCGCCTTGTCCATGATCCGCATCTGGATGCTCGGGATCGCGGCGAACGCGGTCGCGCCGACGAGGAACAGGCCCGCCGCCGCCGCGACGGCGTTGTGTGCGAGGGCGCTGAATGCCAGCAGCGCCACGACCAGCGCCGACAGGAACGCGAACAGCGTCCGCATCGGTGCGACGTCGGCGAGTATCCCGCCGAGCCAGGTGCCGACGGTCATGCCTACGCCCATGAGGGCGAGCAGGATCGGGACCGACGCTGCGGCGAAGCCGGTGACCTGGGTGAGTACCGGCGTGATGTAGCTGTAGAAGGAGAACAGCGCGCCGAAGCCGAACACGACGACGCCCAGCGCCAGCCACACCTGCGGTTCGCGGAAGGCGCGCAGCTCAGTGCGCAGACCCGTCTGCTGCTCCTGCTCGGCCTGCGGCACGAGGACGGTGACGGCCGTCCACGCCGCGACGCCGATCACGGCGACCATCGCGAAGGTCCAGCGCCAGCCGAACTGCTGGCCGAGCAGGGTGCCGATCGGAACCCCGATGATGTTGGCGACGGTCAGGCCGATGAACATGCGCGACACCGCTGTGGCGCGTTTGTCCGGGTCGGCGAGGCGAGCGGCGACGACCGCGCCGACACCGAAGAAGGCGCCGTGCGGCAGGCCGGAGAGGAAGCGGGACGCGAGCAGCAGTTCATGGGTCGGTGCCAGCGCTGCGGCGAGGTTGCCGACCGTGAACAGCCCCATCGTGCTGAGCAGCATCGTCTTGCGCCGCGCCCGCGATCCGGCCGCGGTCAGCAGCGGCGCGCCGATGACGACGCCGAGTGCGTAGAGCGAGATGTAGTTGCCCGCTGCCGAGATCGACACGCCCATGTCCTGGGCGACCTCGGGGAGCAGGCCCATGATGACGAACTCGGTGGTGCCGATGCCGAACGCCGCGATGGCGAGTGCCAGCAGTGCGATGGGCACGAATCTCTCCTGATCCGGTCGTGGCGGTCGGGCGCGGGCTTCGGGAGCTCGCCCGCGTGGCCCGGCGTGACTCCGTGAAGGAGGATGGCCCTGGGCTCGAGGACTGCCTCGGGCCGCTCCCGCGACTGTCAACGCGAGGCTCCGGCGGGATGTTCCTGTATCGGTTATGAACAGCGCCACGTCCGCGGTCGGTCTCGTGGGCTCCGGGCTGACTCAGGGGCTTCCCCGATCCGCGGCTGCGCGCGGCGGCGTATCACCGACGCATGGCCACTACCGTTCCCGCGCCGGAAGCACCGCTCGCATCCGGATCGCGGCCGCGGACGTTCCTGCCGCCGAGGCTACGCAAGATCCTGGTGTCGCTGCACGTCGTCGCCTCCGTGAGCTGGATCGGCGGGAGCGTGTGCTTGCTCGCACTCGGCCTGACCGGCGTCCTCTCCGGCGAGCCGCAGCTGCAGCGCGCGGCCTACATCGCGTTGGGCATCCTCGGCTCCCAGGTCCTCGTGCCGGTGACGTGGGCGACGTTGTTCAGCGGAATCCTCGTCTCGCTGGGCACGAAGTGGGGATTGTTCCGCTACTGGTGGACGATGGTGAGCCTGGTGGCCACGGTCGTCATGACCCTGGCCGTCAACTACGCGCTCGCCCCGACTCTCGTCGCGGCGGGCGACGCCGCTGCGCGGGCCGAGCTGGGGACGCCGGTGCTCGACGCGGTCGGCTCCGCTGCCGGTTCGGCGATCGCCGCACCGATCGTCGCGTCCGTAGCGCTGAGCTTCGTGACCTGGGTCAATGTCGCCAAGCCGTGGGGACGGATCCGCACGTGACTCAGTGCGACTCGTCGCGCTTGAACATGTCCACGTGTGCTTCGCGTTCGGTGCGTTCCTTCATGTGCGGATAGTGCAGGTCGAAGGCGGGGCGCAGCGAGCGGATCCGGGGCAGTTCGAGGAAGTTGTGCCGGGGTGGCGGGCTCGATGTCGCCCACTCCAGCGAGTTGCCGTGTCCCCACGGGTCGTCGACCCTGGCCAGCTCCCCGAACCGGTAGCTCTTCATCACGTTCCACAGGAACGGCAGCATCGACGCTCCGAGGACGAACGCCCCGATCGTGGAGATCACGTTCAACGTGGTGAAGCCGTCGGTGGGGAGGTAGTCGGCGTAGCGGCGGGGGAAACCCTCGTTGCCCAGCCAGTGCTGCACCAGGAACGTCGTGTGGAACCCGACGAACGTCAGCCAGAAGTGGAGCTTGCCGAGTGTCTCGTCCATCATCCGGCCGGTGATCTTCGGGAACCAGAAGTACATCCCGGCGAAGACCGCGAACACGATCGTCCCGAACAGCACGTAGTGGAAGTGGGCGACCACGAAGTACGTGTCGTGGACGTGGAAGTCCACCGGCGGCATCGCCAGCAGCACGCCGGTGAGCCCGCCGAACAGGAACGTCACGAGGAAGCCGACGGAGAACAGCATCGGCGTCTCGAGCGTGATCTGTCCCTTCCACATCGTTCCGGTCCAGTTGAAGAACTTCAGCCCTGTCGGGATCGCGATGAGGAACGTGGCGAACGAGAAGAACGGCAGTAGCACCGCGCCGGTGGCGAACATGTGGTGCGCCCACACCACGACCGAGAGAAAGCCGATCGCCAGTGTCGCGAACACCATGCCGACATAGCCGAACAGTGGCTTGCGGCTGAACACAGGGATGATCTCGGTGACGATGCCGAAGAACGGCAGCGCCACGATGTAGACCTCGGGATGGCCGAAGAACCAGAACAGGTGCTGGTAGAGGATCGCCCCGCCGTTGGCAGGATCGAACACGTGCGCCCCGAGGTGGCGGTCGGCGAGTAGCCCCATCAGCGCGGCGGTCAGGATCGGGAACGCGATCAGAATCAGCAGGCTCGTGACGAGGATGTTCCAGACGAAGATCGGCAGCCGCCACATCGTCATGCCCGGTGCGCGCAAGCACACGGTCGTGGTGATCATGTTGACCGCGCCGAGGATGGTGCCGAGGCCGCTGACGATCAGGCCGGTGATCCACAGGTCTCCGCCGACACCGGCGCTGTAGGTGGCTCTGGCCAGTGGCGTGTAGGCCGTCCAGCCGAAGTCGGCGGCGCCGCCGGGCATCACGAATCCGCTGATCACGATAAGCCCGCCGAACAGGAACAACCAGTACGAGAACGCGTTCAGCCGAGGGAAGGCGACGTCCGGTGCGCCGATCTGAAGCGGCAGGATGATGTTGGCGAATCCGAACACGATCGGGGTCGCGAACAACAGCAGCATGATCGTGCCGTGCATGGTGAACAGCTGGTTGTACTGCTCCTGGGACAGGAACTGCAGCCCGGGACTCGCGAGTTCGCCCCGGATCAGCAGGGCCATCAGGCCACCGATCAGGAAGAAGGCGAACGCGGTGAGCAGGTAGAGGACCCCGATCTGTTTCGGATCGGTGGTGTGTGCCCAGGGGATCAACCGCCCGCCTTTGGGGGGACGGGAGTGAGTGAAAGCTCTCGTCGGCACCGGAGTCGGCGTGACGTCAACCCTCGCCATCGGCCCCCTCCCTCCGCGCGGCACGGGGCTGCTGCTCCAGGATCAACCCGGCCCGGAAGCGGTGCAAGACAGGATCGGGCGGCGGCGTCGGTCGAGGTCCGCGGCGTAGGTTGGGGGCGTGAGTCTGACGTCGCCGGGCCGCCCGTTGGCCACTCGAGGACCTGACACCGTCAACTACCGGATCGACGGTCCGCCGCACCTGCTGCTCTGGGAGGACCATCCGCGTCGGATCCGGGCCGTACTCGACGGTGAGACGGTGCTCGACAGCACCGACGCGAAGGTGCTGCACGAGAGCAACCTGCCGCCGCAGCTCTACGTGCCCAGGCAGGACGTCCGCACGGAGTTGCTCGAGCCGACCGAGACCCGCACGCACTGTCCGTTCAAGGGCGACGCCACCTACGAGTCGGTCCGTGCCGGCGAGCGACTCGCGGAGGACGCCGTGTGGCGATACCCCACGCCGGTAGCTGATGCGGAGTGGCTGGACGGCTACGTCGCCGTCTACTGGTCCGCGATGGACGCGTGGTTCGACGAGGACGAGAAGGTCCGTGCGTTGCGCGACCCTTACCACCGGGTCGACGCCGTGCGCACGAGTCGCCGTGTCCGTGTCGAGGCGGGTCCCGTCGAGGTCGCGGATACCCGCCAGGCGGTCGTGGTCTCCGAGACGGGGTTGCCGAACCGCTACTACGTTCCTCGCTCGGACGTGCGGACCGAGCTGCTGACTCCGTCGGAAACTCGGACATTCTGCCCGTACAAGGGCGAAGCGGTGTACTACTCGGTGACCACCGACGGCGTGGAGCTCACCGACGCCGCGTGGGAGTACCCGTACCCGGACCCGTCGGTGGGCGCGCTGGCCGACCACCTCTGCTTCCTGGCCGACGACCTCCACACCCACATCGACTGACACCCTCTCGACCCAAAGTCCGATTCCTCCTGTTCCCCCGGAATGTCCGGGTGGCAAATTCGCGCGAATTTGCCGCTGAAAAGTGGGCTGTTCGGGGGATTCTGCCGCTAGTTCGTGTGAATCTGTGGGAAACGCCCGCTGTGTGATCCCTCGGCGCGAGTAACGTTTGCGCATTCTGCGGTGTGATCGACACCCGAGGAGGACGTGATCGTCTTCGTTCGGTTCGGAAACAACGGCGGGGGCCGAAGCATGGTCGGACGGCGAATTCTGGCGCGCACCGCAGTCTTGCTCGTGGGGGCGCTCTGCGCCATGACCCTCACCGGCGCCCAAGCGTCCGCGGAGTCTGCCGCGACGGGAGTCCGGTGGGGACCGTGCGACTCGGCCTCTCTCGACGGCGTCCCGGAGGGCCAGCGCTACCTCTACAGCTGCGGGACACACGAAGTCCCGATCGACCACGCCGATCCCGCCAAGGGCACGGTGGAGATCGCGATGATGCGGCGGGCCGCCACCGACCCCGCCCAGCGCATCGGCTCGATGTTCCTGAATCCGGGCGGCCCGGGAACCCCGGGTTTCACCAGGCCCGCCACCGATTTCGGCCGGTTCGCCCCACAGGTCCTCGACCGGTTCGACCTCGTCGGCTTCGATCCGCGCGGTGTCGCCCGCAGCTCCCCACTGCGGTGTTTCGAGTCCCAAGAGGACGCGGACGCGGTCCTCGGTGGGCTCGTCCCGGTTCCGGTGACCGCCGAAGAGATGTCGACCACCCTCGACGCCTACCGTGAGCAGGGCGAGCACTGCAGCCGCAACGCCGGCGAACTCGTGCGGCACATGTCGACCGCCGACACCGCGCGGGACCTGGACTCGATGCGGCAGGCCGTCGGCGACGAGCAGCTCACCTACGTCGGCTACTCGTACGGGACGCTCATCGGCGCGACGTACGTGAACATGTACCCCGAGCGGACTCGCGCGCTCGTCCTCGACGGTGCGGTCGACCCGAACCTGCGGACCAATGACGGGTCGCAGTACGACCGGCAGCGCGCCCAGGGATTCGAGATCGCCCTTGACGCGTTCCTAGACCGGTGCGCCCAGGTGGGGCCGGACTGCGCGTTCAGCTCCGGAGACCCGCAGGCGAAGTTCGACGAGATCCGGGAGCGGGTGCGTGCCGAACCGATCGCGATGCCCGACGGCACGGTCATGGACCTCAACCGCTTCACCGAGACGGTCTCCGGCGCCTTGTGGTCGGTGCACACGCTCGCGCCGTTGGCCGGCGACCTGGAGTCGATCCACCGGGTACTGCATCCCGAGAAGGGTCAGGCCCCGAAGCGCGCCACGGTCCTCGAGACACCGCTGGTGAACAGCCGTCTGGACAACCCGTCGTCCGACGGCGCGGCGCCGTACGTCGACAGTGCGTACTTCGGCGTGAACTGTTCGGACAAGCCGTTCCCGCGGGCTTCCGCCGCGGTACCCGTCACGGCGCAGCAGTGGGAGCGGGAGTCGCCGAACTTCGGCCGGTATCAGGCGTTCAACGACGCGGCAGGGTGTTCCGCGTGGCCTGCGGCGGGCGAGTCGGCGTACCGGGGGCCGTGGCAGCACCAGGCGGACACTCCAGTGCTGGTGATCGGCAATCGCTACGACCCGGCGACCCGGATGGACTTCGCGCGTCGCATGGCAGAGCAGCTCGGCAACGCCGCGCTGGTCGAGGTGGCTTCCTTCGGGCACGTGATCCTCGGCGGCAGCGACTGTGCCGACGCGATCGTCACGGACTACCTGCTCACGCTGACAGCTCCCCAGCAGGGAACCGTGTGCGAACCGAACGTCCAGCCGTTCGAATAAGAGGGTGCGCGGTGCGGGCTGCGGTCAACTCACGCACCTTCTCTCACGGGCCTCCAGGCGCGGCGGCGGCCAGGGCCATCCGTTCCAGCAGGGCCGCCATCGCGTCGGGCGCGAGGTGCGCGCTGTACGGAGTGGAGTTGATCAGCCCGATGACGGCGTGAGCGGTCGCTCGCGCCGTGGGTGCGTCGAGATCGTCCCGGGTCGTGCGCAGCGTGGTGACCCACACTTCGACGTAGCCGCGCTGTGCTTCCCGAACGCGGTGCCGGTCGGTGTCGGCGAGGCTGTCGAGGTCGCGCATGTGCACGGTGATGAGCGCCGGGTTGGTGAGGGCGAACTCGACCTGCCAGCGCACCAGCGCCCGCAGTGCCTCCGGACCGCTCGGCGCGGCGGCGACCCGGGTGCGCCCACCCTCGAGCAGCTTGTCGCTGATGCCGGTGAGCAACTCCGCGAGCATGGCGTCCTTGCCGCGGAAGTGCCGGTAGAGCGCGGGTCCGGAGATGCCGACGGCGGCTCCGATGTCGTCGATGCCCACTCCGTGGAAGCCGAAGCGGGCGAACAGTTCCGCCGCCGCGTCGAGGAGCTGGTCGCGACGGGTCGGCTTCTGGCTGGTCGAGCTGGTGTCCACAGGCATCGGACCCGATACTAGACGACGTGGTTAGTAAGCGTTAACATCACGGTAGTTAACGGTGACTAACCACCTCTGCGAACCACCCCGACGACGTGGAAGGTGCGCACGACGCATGGATGCGCCTGTCCTGTCCTCCGCCGTGGACCCGGCCTCGGACACCTACGCGCGCTACGCCGAGCACCACTCGGCGCTCGTGAAGACCCTCAACGCCGACCTCGACGAAGCGCGCCTCGGCGGCCCGGAGAAGTCCCGTCAGCGGCACGTCGACCGCGGCAAGCTGCTGCCGCGCGAACGGGTCGAGGCGCTGATCGACCGCGGGTCGCCGTTCCTCGAACTCTCGACACTGGCCGCCCACGGGCTCTACGGCGACGAGGCGCCCGCCGCGGGCATCATCACCGGTATCGGTCGCGTCCAGGGCCGTGAATGCGTGATCGTCGCCAACGACGCGACCGTCAAGGGCGGCACGTACTACCCGATGACGGTCAAGAAGCACCTGCGCGCGCAGGAAGTCGCGCTGCACAACAACCTTCCGTGTCTCTACCTCGTCGACTCCGGCGGAGCGTTCCTGCCGAAACAGGACGACGTGTTCCCCGACCGGGAACACTTCGGGCGGATCTTCTACAACCAGGCCACCATGTCCGCGCGGGGAATCCCGCAGATCGCCGCGGTCATGGGTTCCTGTACCGCGGGCGGCGCGTACGTGCCCGCGATGAGCGACGAGGCCGTCATCGTCCGCGATCAGGGCACGATCTTCCTCGGTGGTCCGCCGTTGGTGAAGGCCGCCACCGGGGCCGATGTCACGGCGGAGGAACTCGGCGGTGGTGACCTGCACGCGCGGACCTCCGGCGTCACCGATCACCTGGCCCACGACGACGCCGACGCGCTCCGGATCGTGCGCACCATCGTCAGTACGTTCGGTCCGGCTGAGCCGAGCCCGTGGGAGGTCGCGCCGGTCGAGGAGCCCGCGGTGGACCCGGACGAGCTCTACGGTGTCGTGCCGACCGACAGCCGCACTCCTTACGACGTCCGCGAAGTCATCGCCCGCGTCGTCGACGGGAGCCGCTTCGCGGAGTTCAAGTCCGAGTACGGGCAGACGTTGGTGACCGGGTTCGCCCGCATCCACGGGCAACCGGTCGGGATCGTCGCCAACAACGGCATCCTGTTCGGCGAGTCGGCGCTCAAGGGTGCGCACTTCGTCGAGCTCTGCGATCGCCGCAGCATTCCGTTGGTGTTCCTGCAGAACATCTCAGGCTTCATGGTCGGCAAGGAGTACGAGGCGGGCGGGATCGCCAAGAACGGCGCGAAAATGGTCACTGCGGTGGCATGCGCACGGGTGCCGAAGTTCACGGTCGTCATCGGCGGCTCCTTCGGCGCGGGCAACTACTCGATGTGCGGGCGTGCGTACTCGCCCCGCTTCCTGTGGATGTGGCCCAATGCCCGGATCTCCGTGATGGGCGGCGAACAGGCGGCATCGGTGCTCGCCACCGTCCGCCGCGACCAGTTCGAGGCCAGCGGCACGGAGTGGTCCACAGCGGACGAGGAAGCGTTCAAGAAGCCGATCCGGGACCAGTACGAGGAACAGGGGCATCCTTACTATTCGACGGCGCGGCTGTGGGACGACGGCGTGATCGACCCGCGGCAGACCCGCGATGTCCTCGGGCTCGCGATCACCGCGTCGGCCAATGCCCCGCTCGAGCCCGTCAACAACGGCGTCTTCCGGATGTGATGCGGCGATGCCCATGAGCGAAGGAAACGGCGTGCTGTCACAGCAGATTCCCGAGAACGTCGACACCGTGCTCGTCGCCAACCGCGGCGAGATCGCCGTGCGCGTGATGCGGACCCTGCGCCGGATGGGAATCCGATCGGTCGCGGTCTACAGCGATGCGGACGCAGGCGCCCGGCACGTCGCCGAGGCCGACATCGCAGTCCACATCGGACCCCGCAGTGCGGCCGAGAGCTACCTGTCGATCGAAAAGATTCTGGGCGCCGCGCGGGCCACGGGCGCGCAGGCGATCCACCCGGGGTACGGATTCCTCGCGGAGAACGCGGCGTTCGCTTCCGCGTGCGCGGACGCGGGCGTGACGTTCATCGGGCCGCCCGCCTCGGCGATCGACTCCATGGGCGACAAGATCCGGGCCAAGAACACCGTCGGTGCGGCAGGTGTCCCGGTCGTCCCGGGACGTAGCGACACGGGCATGTCCGACGCCGACGTCCGACAGGGAGCCGTCGACGCCGGATTCCCGGTGTTGCTCAAGCCTTCCGCCGGAGGCGGCGGCAAGGGGATGCGCGCCGTGTACGACGAGTCCACGTTGGACGACCAGATCGCGGCCGCGCGCCGGGAGGCGAAATCCGCCTTCGGTGACGACACACTGCTGGTCGAGCGCTACGTCGCCACACCACGACACATCGAGGTCCAGGTTCTCGCGGACGCGCACGGCAACGTCGTCCACCTCGGCGAGCGCGAATGCAGTTTGCAGCGACGTCACCAGAAGATCATCGAGGAGGCGCCGTCCCCCCTGCTCGACGAGGACACGCGTCATCGCATCGGGGCGTCGGCAGTCGACGCGGCACGGTCCTGCGGTTACGTCGGTGCCGGGACGGTCGAGTTCATCGTCTCCGCCGACCGGCCCGACGAGTTCTTCTTCATGGAGATGAACACCCGACTGCAGGTGGAGCACCCGGTGACCGAGCTCGTCACCGCCGTGGACGGGACCCGTGGTCTCGACCTCGTCGAGTGGCAGGTCCGGGTCGCCGCCGGTGAACGTGTGCCCTTCACGCAGGACGACCTCCGGATCGACGGACATGCGGTCGAGGCCCGCGTCTACGCCGAGGACCCGGCGCGTGGCTTCCTGCCCACGGGCGGAGAGGTCCTCGCGCTGCACGAGCCGTCGGGCGACGGGGTTCGTGTCGACTCCGGAGTCCACACAGGACTGAACGTCGGATCCGACTACGATCCGATGCTCTCGAAGGTCATCAGCTGGGGCCCGACACGAGCCCACGCGCTGCGGCGGCTCGATGCCGCGCTGGCGGACACCGTGGTGCTCGGTCTCGGCACGAACATCAGCTTCCTGCGGGCATTGGTCGGCCACGAGGACGTGCGTGCCGGTGCACTCGACACAGGGCTCGTCGAGCGGGCGCTGCCCACGCTGGTCGGCGACGCGGGCCACACACCTGACGAGGTGTACGTCGCGGCGGCGCTGGAACGGCTGCTGGACGCCGAAAGCGGTGCCGAGGCGAGTCCGTGGAGCGCTACGACCGGGTGGCGTATCGGTCGTCCGGCGTGGAGCACGTGGAAGTTCGCCGCCGATGGCGGAGAAGTCGCGGTGCGGTTGCGCGGCCGAGCAGCCGACGCGGAGGTCGAGGTCGTGCACGCGGACGGAAACGCGACCGGGCGCGTGTCCGCCGGATTCGACGGCAGGTTCCTCGTCGTCACTTTCGACGGCGTCACCCGGCGCTACCGCACGCTGCACGCGGACGGCACCACCTGGCTCGCGGCCGGAGGCCGCACCTGGGCGCTCGAAGAACATCAGCTGCTGGCGGAAGCGGGCGCCGCTCACGGCCCCGGCGACGGCATCGTGACCAGCCCGATGCCCGGCACCGTCCTCGTCGCCGATGCCGCCGTCGGGGACACCGTCGCCGCAGGCCAGACCCTGTTCGTCGTCGAGGCGATGAAGATGGAGCACACCATCACCGCCCCGGTCGACGGCAGCGTCAGCGAAGTCCACGTCCGCAAGGGGCAGTCCGTCGGGCTCGACCAGCCCCTCGCCGTCCTCACCAGCGACACCCACCAGGAGTCCTGAGATGCTCGACAACCGGCTCAGCGAGGAGCACGAAGCACTGCGCTCCAGCGTCGAAACCTTCGCGCGCAAAGACGTCGCGCCCGTCATCGGGGACTACTACGAGCGGGAAGAGTTTCCCTATCCGCTCGTGCAGACGATGGGACGAATGGGACTGTTCGGTCTGCCCGTGGCCGAGGAAGACGGTGGCATGGGCGGGGACTACTTCACCCTCTGTCTCGCATTGGAGGAACTCGCCCGCGTCGACTCCTCGGTGTCGATCACGCTCGAGGCGGGGGTGTCCCTCGGGCTGATGCCGATCTACCGGTTCGGCACCGCGGAGCAGAAGAAGAAGTGGCTGCCCGGCCTCGCGTCCGGCGAGGTACTCGGAGCCTTCGGGCTCACCGAACCGGGCTGCGGTTCCGACGCCGGTGGCACCCGCACCACTGCGGTGCTCGACGGCGACGAGTGGGTCCTCAACGGGTCGAAGGCGTTCATCACCAACTCCGGCACCGACATCACCGGCTTCGTCACGGTCACCGCCGTGACCGGCACGAAACCCGACGGTGGCAAGGAGATCTCCACGATCGTGGTGCCGTCGGGTACGCCCGGTTTCACCGTCGCGCCGAAGTACTCGAAGGTCGGCTGGAACGCCTCGGACACACACGAACTGTCGTTCGACGACTGCCGGGTGCCCGCCGAGAACCTCCTCGGCGAGCGAGGGCGTGGGTACGCGCAGTTCCTGTCGATCCTGGACGAGGGCCGGATCGCCATCGCGGCGCTGAGCGTCGGCCTCGCCCAGGGCTGCGTCGACGAGTGCCTTCGCTACGCACAGGAGCGGGAGTCGTTCGGACGCAAGATCGGCGAGTACCAGGCGATCCAGTTCAAGATCGCCGACATGGAGACGCGTGCGCACACCGCACGGCTCGCCTACTACGACGCCGCCGCGAGTATGCAGCGCGGCGAGCGGTTCAAGCGGCAGGCGGCGATCGCGAAGCTCGTCGCGTCGAACGCCGCGATGGACAACGCTCGCGACGCCACGCAGATCTTCGGCGGGTACGGGTTCATGAACGAGACCCCGGTGGGCAGGTTCTACCGCGACGCCAAGATCCTCGAGATCGGCGAGGGCACGAGCGAGGTCCAGCGGATGCTCATCGCGCGCGAGCTCGGTCTCGAAGCCGGCTGAACCGCTCCGTGGTGGCTGCGCGAGTTGTGGCCGATGTCGGCCCGCAGTCAGGCGTGCGGGGAGGTTCGGTTACGCAACTGCCGAGCAGTGCACTGCGCGCTCGTGAGAGACAAATCTGCCGGCGAAGACGGTCGGGGGTACGTCTTCGCCGGCAGACGGTGGGGAGCCCGGGTCAGGCGTAGTAGCCCTGACCCCGCGGCATCGTGATTTCGTTGTCGGTCTCCTCGCCTGCGCCCGCGTACGGGTCGGCCGGAAACTGTGGGTCCTGCTGCCCGAACGGCTGCGGGGAGTGCTTACCCGCCTGAGGTCCGGGGAACGCCTGAGCGTGCGGGTCTCCGGCGCGCCCGTCGGCGCCCGGGAACTGGCCACCGAAGTGCTGCGCCGAGTCATGGTCGGCGTCCCTGGCCGCACCGAAGTGCTGCGCCGGTTCCGGCTGCTCTTGCGGCCACTGTGGGCCGCCCTGCGGCTCGGGATCGGGGTGCGCCTCGAGGTGGTGCATCACCCAGTCCCGCACGAGCGCCGCGGGCGAAGTGCCCTTGCGGGCGGCGAGCGCGTTGAGCTTCTCGTTCGCCATCAGCGGCAACCGAACTTGGTGGACCTGCGAGCTGCCGAACTGGCGACCGGTGCCCGTGGTCTCGACGTCCCCTTCGGGGGTGAGGGCCGCGAGATACGAGTCGAGCTCGTGGTCCGGCTGCGCGGGAGCCTGTTCGGTAGCGGCAGATTCGGGGCGCTGCCGTCGTCCGATCTTTCGTCCTAGAGCCACCGGCACACGATAACGGTTCGATTGCGGCGTGCACGGCCCTGTGGCTGCTGTCACGTTCGCGTGTCGCGGGGAAAGTCGGCGACGAACGTGGAAGGCCCCCGCGTCAGGGGGAGTGACACGGGGGCCGGAGGGGATCTCCACAGGTGCTGACCTGGGGGGTGTCAGCACCACGATTGTGGCATGGCGAACGGGTTTTGGGGAGGGAACACCGGGAAAATGTGAACAGTTGGTGTCCATCCAGTAATCCAGCCTCGAGGTCGGGCCACCCGGCTGTGGGTGCGCGAGGTCACCCGGCCACTGTGGGCCACCGCTCGTCGGGGTCGCGTCGCGTCTCGTTCCACTGCGGACGTTCGGCTCGGTGGTCGGAGCGGGCGCGCCGTGACTGGACGGACGTCAGGGCGATCTCGCGGCCTGGAATGATTACCGTGAGTTGTTCTTGAATCACTCTCTGGGGGGCTGCACGGTGTCGACGCGCGTGGATAGCCTCGCGGCCGACAACCCGAGTCGGGGAGGCACCATGGACGGGTCGCTCGACGTACGACAGTTCCTGTGGCAGCAGGACGGCGCGGCGACGCGTTCGTCCGGGGAAGTTCCGGCGCCGCGCAACGGCGAGCCTGCCCGCATCACACCGGAGCAGGTCCACCGGGCGCGGATCGCGGTCGCGCGTGGAGCGCGGGACGTGGACGACTGCAAGATGTTGCTGGACATGCTCGGCCTGTCCGGCGACGAGGACGGAGAAGCCCCGGTTTCCCGGTGATCGCGCTTTCTCGGCCCGCGGAGCACAGTGGCGCCGCGTCTGACGGCGCGGCAGTGCGTCGCCGCCGCCTGTTCGCGCCTGCGATCGCGGCCGTCGAGTCGCCGACAGTTCGCTGTCCTCCCTGTGGCGGAATGAAAGTGCAGGTCAAGTCGTTACCTTCAGAGACGTGTGGCTCCCGGTTGCGATAGGACCCCCCGGGTGCAACGCGCTTGAGTTCGTGTCGTAAGCTCTAATCACTCCGAACGGGGCGCAACGACACCGGTTGGAGGCAAGGCCGGGTGCGGTTGAATGATCGGCCGAGCCCCCATCGTCTAGCGGCCTAGGACGCCGCCCTTTCAAGGCGGTAGCGCGGGTTCGAATCCCGTTGGGGGTACGCAACAACACAAGATGGCCCAGTGGCGCAGTAGGTTAGCGCGCCGCCCTGTCACGGCGGAGGTCGCGGGTTCGAGTCCCGTCTGGGTCGCCACGACGCCTGGCTTTCGAGCCGGGCGTTTATGGCCAGGTAGCTCAGTTGGTACGAGCGTCCGCCTGAAAAGCGGAAGGTCGGCGGTTCGACCCCGCCCCTGGCCACGTCCCCGAACTGCGAAAATGGCCCCTGTCGCGTCCGACAGGGGCCATTTTCATGTCGGGGAGTCTCAGTTGGGGTCTCAGTAGCGCTCAAAAGTGGCGGGTGAGTTGGGTCCGCGCTGGATCTCTCCGAACGGTCTCGGCCACGTGCATGTACCGCCGTTCCGCTCGCCACGCCGCATGGAACGTGCGCCGCGCAGCTCCTCGGCCCGCGCGGTCACCGGCACTGGCCGGAGCGGATCGCTGTCCACTGGGCGCCGAGCGGGTTCAGGGGACGATCGTTGCCTCCACGGCACCGAGGTGCTCGGCCGTGACGCGTACGTGCTGGCCGGGTCGTACCGGTATCAGTCCCAGCGGTGTGCCAGTGAGGATCAGCTGCCCGGGGCGGAGAGTCTGTTCGCGGTCGGCCAGGTGCTGTCGCAGCCAGCACAGCGACCCGCCCGGCCCTCCCGGGACGCCGTCCATGGGCCCGTCGTCGACGCGCACGCCGTCGATTCCCACCGTCAATCGCCACGGTAGCGGCTCGTCCCCGCGCCAGGACAGCGCGACTGGCGGAGGAGGCAGCACGACGCCGGCGTTCAGGCCGTTGTTCGCTGCCAGCTCGGGCAACGACGGAGGGTGGCCGCGGAAGACGTAGTTGTGCAGCTCGAGAATCGGAAACACCTGCTTGATCCGGCCGTCGTCGCCCAGGCGCACCGCCGCCTCTCCCTCGATCGCCAGGTCGGCGTAGTTCTGATGGGAGAGCTCGCACCCGGAGTCGTGCAGCTCGCTGTCGTAGAGCAGCCCCCGGATCGGCTCGTCCAACCCGAACTGCGCCCGCGTCCCTGGTCCGGTGCAGCCGACCTTATAGCCGACGACGTTCTCCGCTGGCGCGCGCAGCGCCGCCACCTCGTCCTGAACCCGGTAGGCGGCGTCGAGGTCGAGAGGTGGCCGCTTCGGATCGGAGAAGAACGTGCCCGGTGTCCCGGCCCGGTAGTCGGCGAGCTGACGAACGGCGAGGGAGTGCGCAAACTCGGTCATCTCCCTCCTCCGGGAGGTGGAGCTGGGTCGGCAATGGGAGAGCCTGGTCGTCGGACGCTACTGGACACCCGCGGAGAACCGGTGGGTCACCGGCCCGAGCCGTCGGTCGGGGAACCCGGTCGCCGGCGCGCACGAGTGTCGCGCACCGATGGCGGCCGCGGTGAATCGCTGCCTACGCTGGCGTCGTGATCTTCATTTTCGGCCTCGGCACCAAGCAGCAGCCCCTCGGCCCCGGAGGGATGCGGAACTGCCCGCGATGCCACAACACGACGCAGTGGACCCGCGTGCGGAAGTTCAAGCAGTTCACGGTGTTCTTCGTCCCGGTCGCACGCTGGAAGCGCCGCCGACTCGAGGTCTGCGGCATCTGCGGCACCGCCGTCGACGCCTGAGTCCGAGACCACCTCCACCTCGGACAACCCCCTGGCTACAGGCCGGTCGGCGAGCTGACTACAACCAACGGCTTGCCGGTTCACGACCGTCGATCACGTTTCCGCGCGGGCTGTCCGAACGGGCTGACGCAGGATCGTGCGGAGCTTGTCGGCGGCGACTCTGCGGCTGTTGCTGAGATAGATCTCGTGGTGCTTGCCGGTCATCGTCAGCCCGTGTCGCGGGAGGAATTCCTGGTGCATCCGCGCGAGCAGCTCGGCCTCGTCGTCGTAGGAGCCGATGTGCAACGTCTGCACGCAGAGCCCCTCGGACAGAGGTGCGAGGAGGATGTCGCCCAGTCTCTCCGGGGGGTTTCTCGCCCCGGCTTGCCGAACAGCGGTGTCGACGAGGTCGTCCTCGATCCAGTCCGGCACCATGATCATGAGCGTCCAGTCCCAGCGTGACTTGTCCCGGGACGTGGTGAAGGCGTCCATGTCCTCGGCCCACCACAGTCCTTCGAGTGGCATCACCACGTAGTCGCGGCCGAGTTCGCGTTTGCTGGCGAACTTCAGCTTGTATGCCACCGGATAGAGCGCTTCGACCGCGTGTGTGAACGTCGGCGACGTGTTGGGGTCTCCGTGGCCGTCGATCATGAGGTACTGCAGATCCGGAATCTCCACGACTCGGAACTCGTTTCGCACCGCACGGTAGGCGTCGAGGTCCTTTTTGAAATCAGCCTTGTTCGTCAACGGGTGGCGGTGTGAGGGGCCGGCCTGTTTTCGGACGGCTTGTTAGTGGGTTATTTTATGCCGCGTTCGCATGGTTGTAGTACTCGGCATGGGCTTCGTTCGGGGCCTTGTATCCGATAGCGGAATGGAGCCTGCGGTGATTGTATCGAAGCTCGATATAGGAAGCAATGTCAGCCTTGGCGTGGTCTTTGGTGAGGTAGGTAACTCGATGAACGCGTTCATTTTTCAGGGTGGCGAAGAAGGATTCGGCCATGGCGTTATCGAAGCATATCCCGGTGCGTCCGACGGATTGTCGGATGCCGAGCGAGCGTAGCGTCATCGCGAAGTCGGCGGACGTGTAGTTGCTGCCCCTGTCTGAATGGAAAATCGCGCGGGCGGGAAGGGTGTGGTTGCGGGCAGCCATGTGGATCGCCTTCTCGATAAGTGGTGTGCGGTAGTGGTCGTCGATGGCCCATCCGACGACGGCTTTCGAATAACAGTCGATGACCGTGGCCAGATACACCCATCCCTGTCCGGTCGGGATATAGGTGATGTCGCCAACCAATTTCTCGCCCGGCTCACGGGCGGTGAAGTCACGTTTGAGCAGGTCCGGCAGCACGTGCGTGCTCGCCTGGGTCAGGCTCGGGCGCCAGGGCCGAGGCTGGCAGGGGACGAGCTGCTGATCCCGCATGATGCTGCGCACGAGCTCCGGCGTGGCCGGCTCTCCGCAGCGGGCCAGCCACGCGTGGATGCGCCGGTGGCCGTAGGTGCCATCGGAGTCGTCGAAACACTTCTTGATCAACGTGCCCAGGTAGCGACGGCGCCGGTCGGTGTCCGACTCGGGTCGCGACAGCCAGTCGTAGAATCCAGATTTCGACACGTTGAGCCAGGCACACATGTTCTCCACGGTGTAGCTCTTCACGCCGTGTTCGTCCGTGGTGTCCTTCTCTGCAGCGATGAACGCGTACCGCTGGCTCACCGATACTCGCTGGCAAAGAAGGCGGCTGCTTTTCCCAGAAATTCCGTCTTCATGCGCAGCTGACGATTCTCTTCTTCCAGCTCACGCAGTCGCGCACGCTCGGACACGCTCAACGACGGCTCCGGAGCATCGTGCGCGGCCTCGTACGCGTTCACCCAGTTCCGCAGGGTCTGCTGATTCAACCCGAGCTCGCGAGCAACCTCGGCCACCGTACGACCGGTCTCGGTCACCATCTTCGCCGCTTCATCCCGAAACTCGGGAGAATACGACCGACGCTTCGTTCCAGACACAGACAACCTTCCCTCGAAGGAGCGATTTTAGTTGGCTGCCTGTCCGAAAACGCCACGGCCCTCTAGTGTCAGTCGGTGGAAGCAAGTGAGCTGGTGAGGAGCTCGGTGAAGACTTCTGCTGGGGTTCGGTAGTCGAGTATACGGCGGGGGCGGTTGTTGAGTTCTTCGGCCATGGTGTCCAGGTAGGACTGGTGGTCGGTGATGTCGGTTGCTTTGGGGAAGTATTCGCGCAGCAGCCGGTTGGTGTTCTCGTTCGTGCCGCGTTCCCACGGCGAGTGCGGGTGGGCGAAGTAGATGTCGACGTCGGCGGCCAGCGACAACGCCGCGTGGCGTGCCATCTCCGAACCCTGATCCCAGGTCAGGCTGGTGAGCAGATGCGACGGCATGTCGTTGATCTTCGACAGGAGTGCGTCGTGGGTCGTGGTGGCGTCATGCCTGCCGTCGGGCAGCGCCACACAGCAGGTGTAGCGCGACGTACGCTCGACCAGGGTGGCCATGGCGGTTTTGCCGCCCTTGCCCACCACGAGATCCCCTTCCCAGTGTCCGGGCACCCTGCGGTCGGCGACCTCGGCCGGGCGCTGTTCGATCGAGCGCATACCCACGATCCGCGCACCCGAGCTGCGGGCCCGGCCACGGGAGCGCCGCTGGCTACGCCCCGAGCGCAGCCAGATGCCTTGACGAGCCAGTTCGCCGGTGGGCAGCGCATAGATCCAGGTGTAGATCGCCTCGTGAGACACCTGCCAAGCCTGCTGGCCCGGCCGTTCGTGCCGCAACCGGCCCGCGACCTGGTCCGGCGAGCAGCCCTCCCGCAGCTTGGTCGTGACCACCTCACGCAGCACCGGATCTGTATCCAGCTTGCGGATCTTCGGCCGCGCTCGTGCCGACGTGGCCCGTCGTACGGCTACCTGGGCCCGGTAATGCGCCCGGCCGCCATGGCGACGGATCTCGCGGCTGACCACGCTGGGATTCCGCTCGATCCGCTCCGCGATCACCGCCTGGTCCACGCCCTCGGCGATACCGCGCGAGATCTCTTCCCGATCGCCGCCCGTCAACATCGTGCGCTGTCCCACCCGGACACTCCTCGTCGGCCTTCCACACTCCACCGACGACATACCTACACCAAGATCACGTGCTTACACCGGTTGAGATCAAGGGTACCTTCGGAAGTCGCGGCGTTCAGACTGCTGAGTGCTTCTCGGGCCGGGTGCCGCTCCGGGCGGGCAGCGCTCACGGCTGTCCGCCCGGTGGCTGACTCAGTTCCCCATGTACACGACTTCCCACAGGTGTCCGTCGAGGTCCTGGAAACTGCGCCCGTACATGCCTTCCTGCTCGGAGGTCTCCTGCGATGCCTGACCGCCTGCGGCGAGAGCGGTGTCCACGATCTCGTCGACGCGTTGCCTGGTGTCGACCCCGATCGCGGCGATCATCTCGGTGGTCTTCGCGGCGTCCGCCAGTGACTTGCCGGTGAACGTGGCGAAGAACTCCTCGGTCAGGAGCATGACGTGAGCGTCGCTGCCCAGCACCAGGGAAGCGGCGCGATCGTCGCTGAAGTCGTCGTTGAACGCGAAGCCGAGCTTGCCGAAGAACTCCCGGGACGCGGGCAGGTCTTTGACCGGGAGGTTGAGGAACAACATGGCCATGATGACTCCTTCGATCGTGGCGTCGTGTCGGCGCCGGTACCTGTGTCGACTTCGGAGCGCTCGACTTGTCATCGGCACGGCACAAGACTCGTGATTACCCCCGAGTGAGCGAGCCGGCGCCGAACCACCTGGACAGGTGACCGTGCAGGTCCTGTTGATCGTCACCGATCCACGCCACATGGCCGTCCGGCCGCAGCAGCATCGCGGGCACGTCCAGCTCGTCACTGGCGTCGACGACACGGTCGACCCGATCCGCCCAGCCCGCCACCGACAGGCGGCCGGATTGGTCGAGCAGTAGTCCGCGACCGCGGTGCATCTGCTCGTAGAGGCGCCCCCGTTTCAACCCCACGTCCGGCATCCGCCGACCGAGCAAGTCATGGTCGTCGCCGAAGTCGTAGCGCACGTCGAGCGCGGTGATCTTCTCGGTGAGATACCGGTTCACTTCCTCGAAGTCCATCAGTTCCGACACGAGCCGACGCACGGCCTGCGGGCCAGGATCGACGGACATCAACTGCATCTGTGCGGCGGTGTTGTCGAGTACGGCTGCGGCCACCGGATGCCGTTCGGCGTGATAACTGTCCAGCAACCCGGCCGGTGCCCGGCCGCCCACCTCGGCGGCCAGTTTCCAGCCGAGGTTGAACGCGTCCTGGATTCCGAGGTTGAGACCCTGTCCCCCGGTCGGCGGGTGGATGTGGGCCGCGTCGCCGGCGAGCAGCACGCGGCCCGTCCGGTAGTGCTCTGCCTGCCGCGTGGCGTTGCCGAAACGGGACAGCCAGCGCGGTGAGTGCACGCCGAAGTCGGTGCCGGCGATCGCCCGCAGCTGCTGTTTGACCTCGTCCAAGGAGGGAGGAACGGAGCGATCCTCGATCACCCCCTCAGCGGGTACGACAACGCGGTGCACCTCGTCCTTGATCGGTGCGAGGCCGAACCGCAGCTGCGTCTTGCGGACCTCGGCCACGACGGCGGTCAGCGTCTCCGCGGGCACGGCTACCTCCATTTCGCCGAGCAACGTGTCGACCGTGCTGGGCTCGCCGGGAAAGCCGACGCCGAGCAGCTTGCGTACCGTGCTGCGACCGCCGTCGCAGCCGACGAGATACCGCGCGCGCAGCGGTGCGCCGTCGCTCAACTCGGCCCGCACGCCGTGCTCGTCCTGGCTGAGCCCGACGAGCTCACTCTCGCGCCGGATCTCGGTACCGAGTTCGACGGCACGCTCGGCGAGCAGACGGTCGGTGACGGGCTGCGGGATGCCCAGCACGTAGCCGTGTGCGGTGTCCATGCCTTCGGGCGCCGGCTTGGCGATGCCGGCGAAGAAGCCACCGAGCGGGTACCGGCGGCCTTCGGCGAGGAACCGCTCCAACAGGCCGCGTTGATCCATCACCTCGATACTGCGGGCGTGCAGTCCGAGCGCGCGGACGACCCTGGTCGGCTCAGGATCCTTCTCCACCACGAGCGTCTGCACACCGTGCAAGCGCAACTCGCTTGCCAGCATCAACCCGGTCGCGCCGGCACCGACGATGATCACGTCAATCATGAATCCCCCGTTCCGGCGGCCCGTCCCTGCGTCGAGCTCCCGCAGGTCGTGGCCGCGACAGAGAGGATGCGGCACGACACGGGTCTTGCCGCAAGCCCCCCGGTGCGCTATACGGTGAGAGTGGCGGGAACGTGCGTCACTCGTCGTACGCAGTGGCGGGACAGCTTCCTAGATGCCCTCTCACCACCGTCAGCCGCTCTCCGGGTGGCGCCGGTTCGCCACGTCGCCGAGCCTGAAGGGCGAGGTCCGGGACGATCACGGAGAGGCGGTCGGCCGAGATGATTGACAATCCCTTCTACACACCCGAGTTCCACGGTGAGTACGAGCTCGTCAGCGTCGGCGCGCTCGATCTTGCCGACGGCGGCTCCATACCGGACTGTCGGTTGGCTCTCGCCACTTTCGGTGAGCTCAACGCCGCCAAGGACAACGCGATTCTGGTGACGACCTGGTACTCCGGCACGCACCAGATCTGGCGGGACGTCTACATCGGTGCCGGGCACGCGTTGGACCCGGAGCGGTACTTCATCGTCGTGGTGAACCAGATCGGTAACGGCTTGTCGACCTCGCCGCACAACGCCGACGGCGCGAACTCCGGAATCGCGATGTCGGCCTTCCCGCGGGTGCGCATCGAAGACGACGTCGTGGCTCAGGAACGGTTGCTGCGCGAGCACTTCGGCATCGAGCGGCTGGCTCTCGTCGTCGGCGGGTCGATGGGGGCGCAGCAGACCTACGAGTGGGCGGTTCGGTTCCCGGACAAGGTTCGGCGTGCGGCGCCGATCGCCGGGACGGCGTTGAACACCCCGCACGACTTCCTGTACACGGAGACGCTCATGGAGGCGATCACCTCCGACGCCGGGTGGAAGGACGGCGAGTACGCCTCGCACGAGGACGTCGCCGACGGGCTCGGCAGGCACGCGCGCTTGTGGGGCGTGATGGGGTTCTCGACGGAGTTCTGGAAGCAGGAGGCGTGGCGCGGGCTGGACTTCGAGTCGCAGCGGGCGTTCCTCGACGGCTTCCTGCAGCCGTACTTCCGGGCGATGGACCCGAACGCGCTGCTGACTATGGCGTGGAAGTGGCAGCGTGGCGACGTCACACGGCTCACCGGCGGGGATCTGGGCGCTGCGCTCGGCCGGATCACTGCGAAGACCTTCGTCATGCCGATCGACGAGGACATGTTCTTCCCCGTGCGGGACTGCGCGGCCGAACAGCGACTGGTGCCGGGCAGTGAGTTGCGTGTGGTCGAAGACATCGGCGGGCATCTCGGCCTGTTCGGCACGGCGCCGACCTACATGCCGCAGATCGACCGGAACGTGGCGGAACTGCTGGCGACCCCGGCGTGACCGTACGGGTTTTCGACTCGGCCTAGCCCATCGTCCGTTCCCGTCACAGTGTTACAGCCCCTGTGAGGGGCGGGAAGCGGGCGTAAGGGTCTTCCCGGAGCGGTCTCGGGGCGCGTCCGAGTGAACCCGTTTCTCGCTGAGTGTCACCTCGAACGGGCTAGCCGAATAGGCTGCATGTAGTCCAGCTCGTGGCGGTTTTTGCAGGTGAGAGGGTGTCGAATGGGAGCGCCCCCGCGCTCGACCGGCCTGGGGGTCACCGGGAGTGCGGGGGCGCCACATCCACCCCTGGGGGTCAGGTGGACGTTGAGAACGTTACTAGTTGGTACCTGGATTGTCTCTAGGGGAGGCGATCTTTTTCCGCAAGATTCACCCACAAGTGGGGGTGCGGTGGCACTGGTGACCGCGTGGAGGCATTCGTTCATGCGTCTACCGAGGTCGGTGCGGGCCCCCGCACGGTCGTGAACGGAAGGAACAGCTGCGTGAGTGGCCCGATCGCCAACGCGAACAGCACCGTGCCGACGCCGATCGTGCCGCCGAGGAGCCAACCGGCCGCGAGCACCACGATCTCGATCCCGGTGCGTACGATCCGTACCGGCCATCCGGTGCGTGCGTGCAGACCGGTGAAGAGCCCGTCGCGCGGGCCGGGTCCGAGTCGGGCGCCGACATACACAGCGGTCGCGAATCCATTGAGGACCACGCCGCTCGCGAGCAGCACGATCTGGCTCGGGAGCGTCGTCATCGGGGGAACCGTCGCGAGCACCGCGTCCACCGTCAGCGCGATGACGATCACGTTCGTGAGCGTGCCCAGTCCAGGGCGCTGCCGCAACGGAAGCCACAGCATCAGGACCACCACGCCGGTGAGGGCGGTGATGTTTCCGAACGTCCAGCCGAGGTGTCCGGCGAGCCCCTGGTGCAGGACGTCCCACGGATTGAGGCCCAGTTGCCCGCGCACCATGAGCGCCATGCTGGCGCCGAAGAGGGCCTGCCCGGTGATGAGCTGCACGAGGCGGGCAGCGGGGCGCACTCTGATTGACATCGGAGACAGATCCACAGCAGTCACACTGTCTGTTCTAGTCCCTCATTGGACTTGATAGCGAGAGCCAATTTGGCATTATTGGACTCATGATGACGTCAGCGGTGCGCCACGTTCAGGGCCGTAAGGTCGCCGAGTTGCTGGGTGAGTGGACCGCCGGAGCGGCCGCGTCGTCGCAGCAGCTGCACCGGGCGCTACGGAGGCTCGTCCTCGACGGCGTCCTCGCGCCTGCGACTCGATTGCCTGCCGAGCGGGATCTCGCGTCCTCGCTCGGCGTGAGCCGCACCCTCGTGGTGCGAGCACTCGAGCTCTTGCGCGAGGATGATCTCGTCGCGAGTCGCCGAGGAGCCGGCTCGTGGATCACGGTCCCCTCCGGCGGCGACGGCGAAGGTGCCGTGACCGGTCTCTTCGGTCCGTCCGGGGAGGGCGCACTGAACATGGCGCAAGCGACGCCGTGCGCACCTCCGGAGCTCGATGACGCACTGGATCGGGCGCGTCCCCGTTTCGCCGAGCTGTATCCGGGATCGGGCTACGATCCGCGTGGCCTGCTCCGACTCCGGGAGCGACTCGCGGAACGTTTCACACGACGGGGTCTGCCGACCGGTCCGCACCAGATCCTCGTCACCAGCGGCGCCCAGCACGCGTTCAGCCTGACGTTGCGGGCGCTGGTGGCCCCTGGCGAGCGCGTGCTCGTGGAACATCCGACGTACCCGAACGCGCTGGAGGCGGTCCGGGGCCTGCGAGCGAGCACGGTCGGGGTGCCGATGGTCGACGGCTCGTGGGATCTCGACGCGGTGGAGGCGACCTTGCGGCAGGCGGCTCCCCGGCTGGCCTACCTCATCCCCGACTTCCAGAACCCCACAGGCGCACGCCTGGACGAAGCAGGCAGGCAGCGGCTCGGTACCGCGTTGCGACGGAACGGCACATCGGCCGTCGTCGACGAGACGTTGGTCGACATGGACCTCGACGGTGTGGCGCAGCCGCTACCGATGGCGGCGTTCGCCGAGGAACGTGTGATCACGGTCGGTTCCGCGAGCAAGTCGTTCTGGGGTGGGCTGCGGATCGGCTGGGTGCGTGCGTCCGAGGACATCCTGCAGCGAATCGCTGCGACGCGGGTCGCCGGTGATCTCGGTACGCCGGTGCTCGAACAGGTCGTGTTCGCGGAGCTGCTCGCCGACGCCGACACCGTGCTCGGACGCCGCAGGGAGAAGATGCGTGCGCGACGTGATCGACTGGTCGAACTACTCGGAACCCACTGTCCAGAGTGGAGATTTCAGGTCCCTCGCGGTGGCTTGTCCCTGTGGTGCGACCTGGGTGTCCCCGTCGGCGGAAAACTCGCTGTCATAGCGGAACAACATGGTGTCCACATTGGATCGGGTATGCACTTCGCCGCGCACGGAAACCTGGAGCGATTCTTGCGGCTGCCGTACACGCTGCCGCCGGAACAGCTCGAAGACGGTGTCGCGCGGCTCGCGCGAGCGCGCGACGCACTCCGGTCCGGGGTGTCGTCCGTCGAGTTCCCCGTGATGTGAGTGGGGCACGAGACGGAGCCGCTCCCGGCACGGCCCCTCGTCGTGCCGGAAGACGGCTCCGTGGTGCCTCGGCCCGCAGGGGCAATGCGGAAGCCGAGGCGGGCGGGGCTCCCGCCACCGCTCGGCCGGTGCGTAGCGACCGCGCGCCACGACGTCGACGGTGGAGGCCCCGTCCGATCCGCCCAGGCGCAGTCGAGCGGATCGGCGTCGCTGCGACGACGAGTCGTCGCAGGCTCGGACGGTGTGCCCCGAGAACGGCGGTCCCGGGCGAGATCAGTCGGGAGAGACCGATGGCTCGGTCGCGACGGTTCCGGCCAACACCTGCGCGTCGGTGAAGCCGGTGTGCGCGGGACCCGCGGTGGGCGCGGTGAGGTGCACGGGCAAGGCGCCGAGCACTCGCTGCGCGGTCTCGGTGTACGTGACGGATGTGGCCGGTGTGCTGTGCGAAGCCCAGGGAGCGTAGTGGGCCGGGGCGTTGGCCTCGAGCAGGGGCGGTTCACTCTGTCCGTGGTCGGACGGGCTCGAGTCAGCAGGGACGGCGAGTTGCTCCTGAGTCTGTTGCGTCCGATCGGACACATCCGGTGCCGCAGGAGCAGCGACCTGGACGCCGAACAGAGTGACGGCGGTCAGGCCCGCCACGAACGCTGCCCGCAGCAGCAGGGCGCGCAGTGTCCGGAACCCGCGCCACGCGCAGAACCCGAACACCGTCATCACCGCCCGTCCTGTTCGACCTCGTGGCGTCCACCCCTGGACGCTCATTCTGCCGGTGGCCGCGTCGCGGCGCACCCGTGTCCGTGCTGCAACCACTCAGAGCCCGCTCACGCCCCTGCCGAGCCGTGAAGGCCCGAGCGTGCTCGGTGCGTGATGGGGACATCGTGCTACACCACCCTACGTGTTCGCGAGCGCCGGACAGGTGAGTTCCGAACTCGCTTCGGCGTGTCCGCAGTGGAGCCTCCGGCGCGTCGCGCTGACCGGACAGGTGATCGCCGGTTCGTGCCGCGGCGTGTCCGTTGTGGATCGTCCGGTCGTGAGCTAGCTGTCCCTTGTGGATGGATATGACGGCCGAGTCACGCTCGGCGAACTCGTGGAGCGATGGAGCCCTTACGCCGACGACCTGTACCTGCACGATGCCGGTGGGCCCGGCGAGTGTCTTGTCCGCCGTGGACAGCTGCTCGTCGGCCCGGACGGTGTCGAACCCGTGGTCGAGCGGCTCCGTCGGTGGGTGGACACCGTGGAGTCGGACGACGCCACGTCGACGGCCACGCTGCGGCTGCGCAGTTCCGAGCACCGCAACTGCATCGACATCGCGCGGGAGGTGGGTGCGGCACCGAACCATGTGCACCTCGGCTCGCCCGTGTTGTTCGGGACGCCGGTGCTGTTCGGGACCGGCGCCGAAGCACGGCCTGCACCGTCGGTGCCCGAACCGGAGGACACCGTGTGGGATCCACCCGTGCGGGTCGGCCTGCTCGACACAGGTCTGGACCCGCATCCGTGGTTCGCCGACCGCGTCTGGTTCGAACCGGTCAGAGAGCGGCTCGACGCCGACGACGACGCAGGTCAGGACCGTCAGGCCGGGCACGGGACGTTCGTCGCCGGAATCCTGCTCCAGCATGCTCCCGGCGTCGTCGTCCGGGCGGAGCGGGCGTTGTCCTCGCTCGGCTTCACCGACGATCTCACCGTCGCGCGCGGCCTTCGGGCGCTGCGTACCGGAGCCGCGGCCCGTGGCGAGCGGATCGACGTCGTCGTCCTCACGGCCGGATGTCACACCGCCGACGACACGTGCCCGCCCGTCCTGGCTACCGAACTGAGCGACTTCTCCGCGACGGTCGCGGCTGCCGGCAACCTGAGCAGCGAGCGACCGTTCTGGCCCGCCGCACTGCCCGAGGTCCTGGCGGTCGCCGCCACCGGTCGCGACGGTGCCACGGCCGGGTTCTCGAACACCGGGCCGTGGGTCGACGCCGCGGCGCCGGGTGAGGCAGTGGCCAGCAGTCACGTTCGGATGATCGCCGGTTCGGCGGAGCGCGACTACGGCTTCGCTCGGTGGAGCGGGACGTCGTTCGCCGCTCCCGCTGTCGCCGCCGAGGTCGCCAGAGGTCTGCACGAAGGCGGTACGCCCGCACACGCACTGGCGGTCGCGCGGCGACGTTACCCGTTCGGGCGGTAATGCGGACGCGGTGAATCCTTTCCCGCTTCCCGTCCCTCTTACTTCCGGATTCGCCGAGCACGGCGAGCTTTCGGGATCGGGAGAGGAGGCAGGAGCCGTGCACGAGGTTGCAAACGCCGGATCCGCCGGCGAGCTGCTGCAGCGCGCCGCGCGGGGTGACGCCCGCGCGTGGCGGGAGGTCGTCGACGTGCATCGACCCTTGGTGTGGTCAGTGGCGCGCGCCTACGGGTTGAGCAGGTCCGACGCCGAGGACGTGGAGCAGGTCACCTGGTTGCTGCTGGCGGAGAACGTCCGTCGCCTCCGAGAACCGGCAGCGCTCACAGGGTGGTTGGTGACGACCGCGCGCCGGGAGGCGATCCGACTGGGCAAGGCACGACGTCGCGAGTCCCCGACGGGAATCGACGGCGCCGCCACGGACGTGCCCGACGCCGTCAACGGCCCCGAACAGCAGGTACTCCGGTCGTGGACGGCGTCCAGGGTGGGGCACGCGTTCGCCGAACTGTCCGGCCGCTGCCAGCAGCTCCTGCGCATCGTCGCCTGCGCACCGGAGATGAGCTACGCGCAGGTCGGCGAGGCGCTGGGGATGGCGCGCGGCACGGTCGGGCCGAAACGGGCCCGGTGCCTGGCCCAACTGCGGACTCACCTGCTCGCGCACGGTGTGACCGGGGAGGCTGCGGGATGAGCGACGCCAAGTTCGCGGAACTCCGTGCATTGCGGGCGTGGTTCGAGCAGACCGATCCGGCTCCGCCCCATCGCGCTCAGGCGGCCTACGCGGCTCTCGACGTCGCGGCTCGGCCCGCCGGTGCCGGTGCGCTGGAACTGGTCGGAGACTCGGCGGAGGAACGGGTGCCCACCCGTACCGCGGCGCGTGCCGCCGAGTCGCGGGTGCTGACGTTCCTGATGCCGGGTCGGCTGGTCGAACTGGATCTCGTGCCCACGCTGCCGGGCTCCTACCGGGCGAGTGGCGTGGTGGTCAGCCGGGCAGGACAGGGGGTGACCTCGGGCGACGTCGCGTTGCGTCATCCGGGAGGGGAGCGGGCTGCGGTGCTCGACCCGTACGGCGCGTTCGCGGTGGAGGACGTGCCGAGGGGGCCGATCAGCGTGGTCTTGCGTCCTGCTGGCGCCGAGCCCGCCGTCGCGGAATGGTTGGTCTGTTGAGCACCGGCTTCGTGGAAGCGGCTGCGGAGGTCGACTGGTTGGACCGTGCGGTGCGCCAACCGGACGCCGCGCTCACCGGTGTCCGGCCGTGGCTCGACGCCCGCGCCGTGTCCGGGGAACGGCACGTACTCGCGCGACACGTCGCGGCCCTGGCACTGGTCGAGCGCGGCGAGCTCGCCGAGGCCCGCAGGCACGTGGTGGCGGGGATCGCGACGGCTACCCGGCTCGGGATGCCGAGACGAGGCGCGCAGCAGCGGGTGACGTTGGCGTGGATCGAACTCGAAGGCGGGGACGTCGCGGCGTGCCAGGCTCAGCTCGACGCCGCCGCCCCCGAACTCGACGGCCACGACCGGGTGCGTCTGACGTGCCTACGGGGACTCGCGCATGTGCAGGCCGACGAGTTCGAGGAAGCCGTGACCGCACTCGGGCGGGTGCTGCCCGACCTGCGACGGCACGGCGATCGACGCTGGGAGGCGAACGCGCTCGTCGGGCGCGGCTTGTCGTGGCTGTACCGGAACCGGCCCGCGGAAGCGGAAGCGGATCTGGCGGCTGCCGAACAGCTGCTGCGCGACGCCGGGCGGCACAAACGTGCGGCGGCGTGCAGGCACAACCGTGGGTGTGTCGCGCTGCGCGCGGGTGATCTCGTCGGTGCTCTGCGCTTGTTCGACGAGGCGATCACGTCGGGACTGGACACCTCGGCACGTCCGGAGGTGCTCGTCGACCGTGCGGAGGCGCTCGCCGCGGCGGGGCTGACCTGCCGAGCGACGAAGGAGATGCAGCGAGCTGCTCGGATACTGTCCCGGAACGGGCGCACGCTCCGTCTCGCCGAGACCGAGCTGGCGCTCGCCGCCTGTGCACTGCGCGACGGGGATCGTGAGACGACACTCGCTGCCGCAGGGCGGGCACGGCGCTCGTTCCGGGCACATCGGCGGCCGGGATGGGCCGCGTTGGCGAGCGTCCGGTGGTGGCAGGCCAAGATCGCGACCGGTGTCCACTCTCGCTGGACGCTGGTCGCGGCGCGGCGCGCGGCGCTGGCAGCCGAGGCGCACGGGTGGACTGCCGAGGCGGCCGAACTGTCGTTGGCGGCGGGACGGGCAGCATGGCGGGCCGGCAGGCACGGCACGGCTCGTGCGTTGTTGACGTCGGCGGCGTCGGCGCGAGAGGACAGGGCAGCGCCGGTCGCGCACCGCATGGTCGCGTGGTGGGCGCAGGCTTTGGTGGCGGAGATCGACGCCGGTGACCGGGGTGATCTCGGACCGGTGTTCGGGGCGTGCCTGCGCGCGTTCGACATCGTCGACGGGTACGCGACGGCGATCGCGTCGTTCGAACTCCGGGTGCGGACCTTCGGACTGCTGGCGGAGCTGGCCGATTGCGCGATTCGCGCCGCCGTGCGCAGCGGGGACGCCGAGCTCGTCTTGCGGTGGGCTGAACAGCACCGTGCCTGTGCGCTGAGCCCCCGCCCGTTGTCGCCACCGTCGGGTCCGGCGCTGCGGAGCGCGCTCGTCGAGTTGCGTGCCGCGGTGGCTGCCTCGGGATTCGGCGACGCGGAGCAGGTGCGTGCCGCCCACTCGAGAGTGGCGTCGTTGGAACGTCGAGTTCGAGACCGGGCGCTCGTGGTGGAGGGAACGGCCGGGCCGGCCCGTGTCGACCTCGACTTCCGTGAGATCGTCGCGGAACTGGGGGGCTCGGTACTGGTCAGCTACACGATCCACGATGGACAGCTGATGCTCGTATCCGTAGTGGACGGTCGAATCCGTTGCCATGGTGTGGGTTCGGTGGACGAGGTCGCAGCAGAAGTGCCGCGGCTGCGGCAGCTGCTGAGTCGGCAGGCCAGGTCGATCTCTCCTCGGGTCGTCGCCGAGTTCGCGGACGGCGCCCGGCGTTGCGCGGAGACGATCCAGCAGCAAGTGCTCGGTCCGGTGCTCGACGAACTCCGGGACCGAGCCCTCGTGGTGGTACCGACCGGGCCGCTGCACCTGCTCGCGTGGAACCGACTGCCCGCCTGTCGAGGGCGCAGCGTCGTCGTGGCACCGTCGCTGCGGTGCTGGCGACGCGCGGCCGAGGACGCCAGGCAGGCGTCCCGCGGGTCGGCGGTATGGGTGGCCGGACCGGGGCTCGATCACGCGACGCGAGAGGTCACGGCGCTGCAGTCCGCCCACGGCGGCAGGTTGATGATCGGCGCGGACGCCACCGCGGAACGAGTACGTGCGGCGATGGACGGCGCGTCCGTCGCGCACATCGCAGCACACGGCACCTTTCGCGACGACCAGCCGTTGTTGTCCTCGATCGGTGTCGCCGACGGTCCGCTCTACGGCCACGACCTGAACCGCCTGCACCGCTCGCCCACCACCGTGGTGCTGTCGGCGTGTGAGGCCGGATGTTCCACGGTCAGCCGCGGCGACGAGCTGAGCGGACTCGCGGCGATCCTGCTGTCCCGGGGCACCGTGACGGTCATCGCCAGCGTCGTCCCCGTTCCCGACGAGCGGACCGCCGCGGTGATGGTGTCACTGCACCGTGAGCTCCGCGCGGGCGCGACGCCCGCGACGGCGCTGGCGCGGGCGCAGACCGAACACGACGAGTCCGGGTTCCTCTGCCTCGGACACGGGGGGCGCTGAGAATGCATTGGGCAACGGGCGTTCGTCGGCCAATGCGGCGAGGCGCGAACCGGGGCTGCGGTACTGGACGACCCACCCACGTTCCAAGACGCCGTCCGAGGACGTCAGCGCAGCTTGTGCAGCCGTCGAACCGCCTCGTCGAGTACCTCGTCCTGTTTGCAGAACGCGAATCGCACGAGATGCCGGACGGCCTCCGGGTTGTCGCAGAACACCTGCACCGGGATCGCGGCGACCCCGGCGCGCTCCGGAAGCGCCCGGCAGAACTCGGCGCCGTCGTCGAAGCCGAGGGGGCGCACGTCGGCGCAGACGAAATAGGTGCCTTCGCTGGCGAGCACGTCGAACCCGGCGTCGGCCAAACCCGCCGACAAGCGGTCGCGCTTGCCTTGGAGCTGGTCACGCAGCCCGTCGGCCCACCCGCGCTCGTGGCGCAGCGCGTGGGCCACGGCGGGCTGGAACGGGGCACCGCCGACGAAGGTGAGGAACTGTTTCGCCGCACGCACGGCCCCGATGAGCTCCGCCGGGCCGCAGGCCCATCCGATCTTCCAGCCGGTCGCACTGAACGTCTTGCCGGAGCTGGAAATCGAGACCGTGCGTTCGGCCATGCCGGGCAGGGTCGCCAGTGGGGTGTGCGCACGGCCGTCGAAGAGGAGATGCTCGTAGACCTCGTCGGTGATCGCGACGAGGTCGTGGGTCCGGCACACGTCCGCGATCGCGTCGAGTTCCGCTGCGGTGAACACCGTCCCGCTCGGGTTGTGCGGCGAGTTCACCACGATCGCCCGGGTCTTCGGCCCCACGGCGGCACGCAATCCCTCGATGTCGAGAACGAATCGGTGGTTCTCGCCTTGGGTGAGGCCGACCGTGCGCCGGACGCCGCCCGCGAGGGCGACGGCGACCGCGTAGGAGTCGTAGTACGGCTCGACGAGTACCACCTCGTCCCCCGGCTCCAGCAGCGCGAGCATCGAGGCCGACAGCGCCTCGGTCGCGCCGACGGTGACGAGGACTTCGTCGGCCGGGTCGTGGTCGAGGCCGTAACGGTCCCTGCGGTGTTCGGCGATGGCCTCCCGCAACGCGGGCTCGCCCGCGCCGGGCGGGTACTGGTTGACCCCGTCGCTGATGGCCCGGCGTGCGACGTCGAGCATCGCCGCCGGCCCGTCGGAGTCGGGGAAGCC
The DNA here is from genome assembly GCF_009664835.1 of Allosaccharopolyspora coralli. NCBI lineage: Bacteria > Bacillati > Actinomycetota > Actinomycetes > Pseudonocardiales > Pseudonocardiaceae > Allosaccharopolyspora > Allosaccharopolyspora coralli. The sequence continues at coordinate 4,541,421 of NZ_CP045929.1, read as the reverse complement.
CTGGCCGAGGTTCACCGCGCCGGTGCGGCGGGCGAGCTCGGTGATCTCGGCGAAGATCGTCGAGGTGAACGGGCGCAGCCTGGAGGTCAGAGCGGGTGTACGCACAGCCCGAACCCTAGTCGACTCACCGCGTGGGGGTGGTGCGCCGAGCGGCGGACCGCCGTGGGCACGTTCGGCGCACCTCGACCGGCTGCCGGTATCGGCAGAGGTCCCCCGCGAACGCTGCCACAATCGAAGGGTGCAGGAACTGACGCTCGCGGACGAGCAGAAACGACGGGGCCTTCGCCGGATGAAGGCCGTCGCGCTGGGCCTCCTCATCGCGGCGGCGATCATCTACGTGATCACCCGCTGGGCGGAGAACCAGGGTGGACCGGTCTGGGTGGGCTTCGTCCGGGCGATGGCCGAAGCCGGGATGGTCGGCGCGCTGGCGGACTGGTTCGCTGTGACGGCCCTGTTCAAGCGGCCGATGGGCCTGCCGATCCCGCACACCGCGATCATCAAGACCCGGAAGGATTCGCTCGGCGAGAGTCTCGGGGACTTCGTCGGCACCAACTTCCTCGCCGAGGACGTCGTCCGGGACAAACTCCGCAACGCCGAGATCCCGCGCAGGGTCGGTGTGTGGCTGGAAGACGAGGACCACGCCGAGCGAGTCACCTCCGAGCTCGCGACAGCGGCTCGAGGCGCCGTACAGGTGTTGCGGGACGAGGACGTTCAGGAGGTGGTGGAGCAGCTCGTCGTGCGCAAGGTGCTCGAGCAGCAGTGGGGTCCGCCGCTCGGGCGGATACTCGGCCAGGTCTTCGCGGACGGGTCGCACCACAAGCTCGTGGACCTGGTGTGCGACCGCGCCTACGACTGGGTGCGGGACAACCACGAGACCGTGATGCGCGTGGTCAGCCAGCGCGCGCCGTCCTGGTCGCCGAGGTTCTTCGACTCGCTGGTCGCCGACAAGATCTACGCCGAGGTGCTCGCGTTCGCGTGGGCGGTCAAGACGGACCAGGACCACCCGATGCGCAAGGCCGTGGACCGGTTCCTCGTCGAGTTCGCCGACGACTTGCAGAACGACGAACGGACCATCGCCAAGGCGGAGCAGATCAAGTGGCAGATCGTGCAGCACCCGGAGGTGCAGAACCTCGTGTCCTCCGCGTGGGGCACCGCGAAGAAAATGTTGCTCGACGCCGCCGAGGACCCGTCCAGCGCGCTGCGGCTACGGGTGCGTGACGGCCTGCGCACGCTGGGTAGGCGGCTCGCCGAGGAGGAAGCGCTGCGATCCAAGGTGGACACTTGGCTGGAGAACGCGGCCGCCTACGTGGTGTCGAACTACCGGCCGGAGATCACCACGCTCATCACCGACACCGTGCGGCGCTGGGACGCCGAGGAGACCTCACGCAAGATCGAGATCCAGGTGGGCCGGGATCTGCAGTTCATCCGCATCAACGGCACCGTCATCGGGGCACTGGCGGGCCTGACCATTCACACCGTCTCCCACCTGTTCCTCTGAGAGGCTGTCTTGGATCCCGGTGGTGGGCATGTGAAGGGCCTCTGCTAGTGATCGTGATGCCAGTCATGATCACTAACAGCAGAGGCCCGACTCAGTTTGTACCCCACGACGCCTTCGTCCAGCGCATCGGCCCGCATTCGCCGCTACCCGTCGGACATGACGGACGCCGAGTGGGGAGCAATTGTCAATACCTGTGGATGAAGTTTGTTTAGGCTGCTGAGGGTGGGGCGTGGTCGTCGGGGCGTTCGATGAGTTGGCCGGCTGTGAAGCGGGCGCCGGCGCGGACGAGGGCCACGAGGTGGGGTGCGTTGATCGCGCGCCAGCGGGTTTGGGCGGATTCGATGAGCTTGAATGCCATGGCCAGCCCGGCAGCCCGCGAGCCGGGTCCCTTGGTGACCTTCGTTCGATGCCGCACGGTCGCGAAGGTCGACTCGATCGGGTTGGTGGTGCGCAGGTGTTGCCAGTGTTCGGCCGGGTAGTCGAAGAACGCGAGTAGCTCGTCGAGGTCGTCGGTGAGCTTGGCGACGGCCTTGGGAAACTTCGCGCCGTAGGTGGTCTCGAAGGCGGTCACGGCCTCACGCGCGTGGTGTTTGTCCTCGGCGTTCCAGATCTCGGCCAGGGCCTTTTTCGCGCCGGGTTGGGCGGATTTCGGCAGGGCGGCCAGCACGTTGCCGGTCTTGTGGAACCAGCACCGCTGCTCGGCCGTGGTCGGGAAGACCTCGCGCAGTGCGCCCCAGAACCCGAGGGCCCCGTCGCCGATGGCCAGGGTCGGGGCGCGCATGCCGCGGCGGGCGCAATCGCGCAGCACATCGGCCCAGGACTCGGTGGACTCGCGGTAGCCATCGGCCAGCGTGATGAGTTCCTTGCGGCCGTCGGCGCGGACACCGATGAGCACCAGCAGGCAGAGTTTGTGCTCGTCGAGGCGGATGTTGACGTGAATGCCGTCGGCCCACACATACACGTAGTCCACTGCGGACAGATCGCGTGCGGCGAAGGCTCGTTGTTCGGCCTTCCACTGCTCGGTGAGCTTCGTGATCACCGTCGACGACAGGCCCTTGGTCGAGCCGAGGAACTGTCCCAGCGCGGGCACGAAATCCCCGGACGAGAGGCCGTGCAGGTACAGCAGCGGCAACACCTCGGTGATCTTGGGTGACTTGCGGGCCCACGGCGGCAGGATCGCCGAGGAGAACCGCTTGCGCTCGCCAGTGTCGGGGTCGATGCGCTTGTCATTGACCCGCGGGGCGGTGACCTCGACAGCACCGGAGCTGGTCAGCACCTCACGCGGTTGGTGCGAGCCGTTGCGCACCACCAGCCGGTGACCGTGCTCGTCACGCTCTCCGGAGTGCTGGGAGATATAGGCATCCACCTCGGCCTGCAGAGCCTCAGCCAACATCCGCCGAGCACCCTCACGAGCAATCTCATCCAGCAACGACGAGGGCGACGAGCCCTGTGTCGAGCCATCATTACCAGAAGTGGGATCAGGGACTACGCTAAGCATGGGTCGTACCTTCCCGACCAGCGCTGCAACGCCGGTCATGCTTGAGAACCTTCACTCGATCACTGGGAAGGTACGCCCCCTCCCAGCCGATCCACAGGTCCCAAGCATTGCTCCGAGTGGGCAGTGATCGAACCACTGCTGCCCACGGCGGCGTGTGCCAGCCCGGCCGGGGGGCGTCCGGAGAAGCACCACCGCCGCGACATCGTCGACGCGATCCGCTACGTCACCGACAACGGAGTGAAATGGCGCGCGCTTCCCGTGGACTTTCCGCCCTGCAAGACCGTGTACGGCTTTTTCGCTCGCTGGCGCGAGAACGGCACGGTGGAAATAATGCGTGATGCGCTGCGTGAACAGGTCCGCCAGCAGGCCGGCCGGCGCCCGCGGCCCACCGCAGCCGCCATCGACGCGCAATCGGTGCGCGCCGCCGAAACAGTCGGTGACTCCACCCGCGGCTACGACGCCGGCAAGAAGGTCAACGGCCGCAAACGCCACATCGCCGTGGACACCATGGGACTGCTGCTGGTCGTCATGGTCACCGCCGCCAACTTGCAGGACCGGCCCGCCGGGCGCCCTCTGCTGTCGCTGCTGCACCGCGCCCACCACAGGGTGCGCCACATCTGGGCCGACGGCGGCTACACCGGAACCCTGCTGACCTGGGCGAAAACAACCCTGGGCATCACCGTCGAGATCGTGAAAAAACTCGCCGAACAAACCGGGTTCGTGCCCCTGCACCGCCGATGGGTCGTCGAACGAACCTTCGCCTGGATCAGCCAAGCCCGCCGCAACACCCGCGACTACGAACGCCTCCCCGAACACTCCGAGGCCTTCATCAACTGGGCCATGATCACTATGATGAGCCGACGACTGACCCGCCCACAAACGCGGGCCCCCACCCCCTAACCAAGATCAAAGACAGGCTCTGAGAGGGCATTTTGGATCTTGGCTGGGTGGTCCGGTACCGCCGCCCCAGTTCGCGCCTCGCGGCGTTGGGGTCCTCTTGAGTACCACAACGTACGCGGCGAGAACCCCTGCCTTGCGAGGCACGAACTGGAACGCCGGAGCTTCTCACCGTGCTCGGGATGAGCACGCGAGACCATGCCCTGACGGGCATCAGAACAAGGTCACAGACAGGCTCTGACCGCTCCGTCGAGTCTCGGTCGAGACCGTGCGCTGCCGTGAACGACTCACGGCCGGTGCGTCCGAGCGGCCTCGTCCGGTGCGGGGTCAGGACGTGGTGTGGCGTTCGCGCCAGGAACGTGCTTTCTTGCGGTTGCCGCACACCTGCATCGAGCACCACGTGCGGGAACGGTTGCGGGATCGGTCGTAGAACGCCCACAGGCAGTCGTCGGCGGGGCAGATCTTGAGCCGGTCCCAGTGATCGGTGGCGACCAGGTGTACGGCGGCGGCGAGAACGGCGCCGAGTGCGTCCGTCGCGCTCAGCGTCGGGACACCGGTCTCGAGTGTGACGTGCAGCGGCCAGAGTGTGCTGGCCGGCAGCCGCGGCTCGTCTTCGGCTGAGTGCGTGACCGACGCGCGGAGCGAGTCGCGGACGTCGCGCACGGCGTCGAGATCCCGTGCCTGGGCGAGTCCTCGTTCTTCGCACCACCGTCGCCACTGCTCGGTGTGGTCGAGGACGTCGGTGTGTTCTTCGGCATCCGTGGTGTTGAGGAAGGAGAGCACCAGCGCGAGGTCGGCCTCGGCGTCTCGTCGCGGTGTCGGTCCACCTCCGGGTGCTTCCGCGGTCGGTGTGACGGCTTTGCTCACAACACCACTGTAGGCGATTCGGGGGTTGCCGACGTCGTCGATAACCCTCATACTTTATTCACTAGTTACTAACCACTGTTTCTCCTACAGAGGTTGAGGTGGGGATCGTGAGCTCGTTCGAGATCGAAGAGGAGATGCGGACTCGCCGCGCACGGCTGGACGAGCGAGCCGTACAGGCTGCCCGGATCGACCAGGCGCTGCGTGACGGAGGAGGGCTTCGCCCGAAGTGGCTAAACCGCTTCGCGGAGTGGTGGGCGGAGGCGACGGCTCCGTTGCGGATCGGCGACATCAACGACTCCCGGCCGCCGACCGCGCCGCGCGGCTGCCACTGACGACCGTCCGTTCTCGAGCCCTCGGCGGACTTCGCCGCGGGACAACACGAAACGAGGTGTGCACATGACAGCGCCACTGCGCCTGGCCGCGTACGCGATCGACTGTCCTGACCCGCGCGGCCTGGCCGAGTTCTACGGCCGCCTGCTGGGTTGGGGCATCGACGAGGACCAGTCCGACGAGTCGTGGGTCGAGTTGGCGAGTCCGGAAGGCGGCGTCCCGATCGCTTTCCAGGCCGACCCCGACTTCGAGCCGCCTACCTGGCCGGGAAGGGAGCGGCCCCAGATGGCGCACCTGGACGTCCGGGTCGAGAGCCTTTCCGGCGGGCATGAGCGGGCGCTCGCGGCGGGGGCGACGGAATTGCCTCAGCCCTCCGACCGTCTCGACGCGAACTTCCGCGTCTACTCCGATCCGGCAGGGCATCCGTTCTGCCTGTGTGCCTGCTGAGTCCCGGGTGCTTGCTGGTGTTCCCAGTGCGTCCGCGCCGGTTGCTCTGCGCAGCCGGCGCGGACGTGTATTCCAGGCAGGTCGACGCAGTTCAACGGTGACACGCGTGACACTCGAACAGTGCAAGCAGACTGCTTGCAATAGCTAGCACTTGTGGTTACCGTGGAAATCGGGAAGGGGTGAATCACCGGTGGAACGGGTCGACAAGCAGGTCAACAAGGCCGTGAACCAGGCGGTCAGCGACCTCGGCGGGTACATCCGCGCGCAACGCTCCACCGCGCAGATCTCGTTGCGCCAGCTGGCCAAGCGCGCCGGTGTCTCCAACCCGTATCTCAGCCAGGTCGAACGCGGTCTGCGCAAGCCCAGCGCGGAGATCCTCCAGCAGATCGCCACCGCCCTCCGGATCTCGGCCGAGGCGCTGTACGTGCAGGCCGGAATCCTGGAGCAGCGCGAGGGTGGCGCGGTGGTGGACGCCATCCTCGCCGACGACGACCTCGACGAACGGCAGAAGCAAGTCCTTCTCGACATCTACGCCTCGTTCCGGGGCAACGGCACGGACGCGTCGTCGCGTCCGGACGACCCCGGCCCCGGAACGTGGGCGAACGACCTACCCACTCACGCAGCAACCGAAGTTCAGGAGTGATCGCCATGCCGACGCTGCCCCAGCGCGACGACGTGACCAAGCAGGCCAACCAGGTGATCGAGGAGGCGCGCACCCCGCTGCTCGCCGTGCTCGGCGCCGGTGACATCGCCGCGCACGCGGTCGTCGACACCGTCACGAAGGTGCGCACGCAGCTGAACGAGCGCGCGGAAGCGGCGCGTTCCGACCTCAACGACCTCGGCAAGGTCGACACCGACCAGCTCCGCAACCGCGTCGACGGGTACGCCGCGTCGGCCAAGCAGGTCTACGGCTACCTCGCCGAGCGCGGCGAGGACGCCCTCGGCAGGCTGCGGACCCAGCCGGGCGTCCAGCAGGCCTGGAGTCAGGTCGAGCAGGCGCAGGACCGTGTCGAAAACGCCGTCGGAGACGCCCGCGAGGTGGCCGACGACGTGCTCGGGCGGGTCACCCGCGCGACCCGCTCGGGCGGGGAGAAGGCCGCTGAGGCTACCGAGAAGGCCGTCGACGACGTGGCGGAGACGGTCGAGCAGACCGCAGAGGACACCGCGCAGACCGTGAAGGACGCGGGAGCCGACGCCGCGGCGACCACCCGCAGCAAGGCTCGCAAGACCGCGAACAAGACGGAGGCGGCCAAGAGCACGACGACCAAGACCTCGTCGGCCAAGAGCAAGCCGGAGCCGAAGTCGGCGGCGCGCAAGTCGACCAGCAGCTGAATTCGCTGCACCCGGGCCCGTGGCGTCGCGCATGCCACGGGCCCGACCTGTGGTGGGGTGCCGTGGCGGATCGCCGAGCACGTACGCTGAAGGCGTGCCACCGCTTGCAGTCTGGATCCTGACGATCATCTGGTTGGCCGGGATCCCCGTCGGGATCTACGCGTTCGTGCATGCGCTCGTCCAGCGCGCCGACGCGTTCACCGCGGCCGACAAGCTCAGCAAACCCGCCTGGCTCGGCATCACCGGCGGCGGGGCGCTCGTGCTCGCCCTGTTCCAGGGCCCTGGCACGATCTTTTGGATCGCCGGACTGGTCGCCACGCTGATCTACATCGTCGACGTGCGTCCCAAGGTGACCGAGGTGCAGAAGGGCAGCTCCTGGTAGTGGAGTCCCTGCCGTCCGGGGCCCGCTGGATCGCGCGCGGCTCGGGTGATCCCGTCACGCTCGTCGTGCACGGGCTCGGTGCGACTCCGGGCGAGGCCCGTATCCCCGCCTCCGGTCTGCGCGGAACGCGTGTCGTCGTCACGTTGCCCGGTCACGGTGACGCTCCGGACGCGCCGACCGGGTACTGGAACTACGGCTGTATCGCCGCCGACGTGCTCGCCGTCGCCGACGAGGTCGGTGCGACCCGAGGTGTCGGGGTCTCGCTCGGTTCCGGGGCGCTCACCCGCGTGGCTGCGGAGCATCCGACTCGGTTCGAACGGCTGGCGTTGTTGCTGCCCGCCACCGTCGACCGGCCTCGCGACGCGGACGCCGCCGGGACGCTGCAGCGGCTCGCCGACGCCGTCGACGCTGCGGGCTCGGACGGGGGCGAGCGGCTGCGGCACCTCATCGCGGCGGAGGTGCCGGACGGCGCGGAAGTCGGGGATTACGTGCAGCGCCGCGCCGAAGCCCTGTTGCGGCTCGGCGAGGCCCTGCGTGAGCTTCCCGAGCAGTCGGTCGTCGCCAACACCACGCCGCTGGCGTCCGTCGCAACCGACGTCCTCGTCGTCGCAGGAACCGACGATCCGTTGCACCCCACCGAGATCGCGAAGGCGACGACCGCCGCATTCGGTCGCGCACGCCTGGAAGTGCTGCCGTCGTCGGCTCCGCTGCTCACGCATCGCAGAGAGATACGCACCCTGCTCACCGGATTTCTCGGCTGAGGACTGACAGGGTGCGCGGATTGTTCTGCGTTGGTGGTTCCGTGGCCGAACTTCAGCGCCCTGCTCGCTGCGGGATCGATTTTGTGAGTAGTCGGCCTACGTCGTGAGGCGGACGCAGAGAACCCGTGGATGGTCGGGCGGCGTACGTGGTGGCCGCGACAGTTCCACAATGCCCTGTGAGTGGTGCCGCGCGCTAAGGTGCGCCCCATGACTGAGCAGTGGCACACGGCAGCGGGAACGCTCGAGGTCCTGGAGGCGCTGCAACGACCGGACTTGCTGGCGGATCCCGTGCGGGAGTCGCTGCGCGGCCTCGATGACGCGAGGTCGGTCGGAGTCGTGGAGATCGATCCGGACCTCGCCGACACGGCCGAATTCTGCGCGACGTACGGGTCCCCATTGGAGCTGTCGGCGAACTGTGTCGTCGTCGCGGGAAAACGCGCCGGTGAGGTCCGCTACGCCGCGTGCCTCGTGCTCGCCACGACCCGCGCGGACGTGAACAACGTGGTGCGTCGCCGGCTCGACGTGCGCAAGGCTTCGTTCGCGGGAACGGACGAAGCGGTGGAGCTGACCGGCATGGCCTACGGCGGCATCACACCGTTCGGGCTTCCAGCGTGGCCGGTGTGGCTGGATCCTGCGGTGGCCGAGGCACCCGCGGTCGTCGTGGGAAGCGGCGTGCGTCGCAGCAAGCTCATCGTCCCCGGCGAGCTGCTCACGAGGTTGACCGGTGCCGAGGTCGTGGACGGGCTCGGCAAGCCCGTGTCCTGAACTGAGAAGCCGACCGTGCGCCCTACGGGCACAACTGTCAGTTCCCCAACGCCCTGTCCGGACACGACCGTGCGGCCGCCGTGCACGAGCACCCGGTCCTCGAGGTGGGCGCGTAAACCTCGTGTCAGAACGACCTTTTCGATGGTCCGTCCTTTTCGGACCATGTCGTCGACCGCATCGGTGTGATCGACGCGCGTGAGGCCCTGCTCGATGATCGGGCCGGCGTCGAGGTTCGGAGTGCCGTAGTGGCACGTCGCGCCGACGAGTTTCACGCCGCCCTCGTGCGCCTGGTGATACGGACGGGCACCGGCGAACGACGGCAGAAAGCTGGGGCGCTCGGCGTTCGTCACCGGGGACCGACGCCGTTGACGAGCGTGGCGAGTTCCTCGTCGCCCTGGACCAGCGCGTGGCTCGGACGCCCCCAGACCTTGCGGAAGAGCGCGTCGGCGGTACCGGCGACCGTGCTGTCGACCTCGTCGCGGGCCAGCGCGGGATCGTGTGGGACGCCGACCTCGGGAGGTCGCGTGTCGTGGTAGGTCACCAACCAGGTCCGTCCCGCGTCGGCGGCGTGATACAGCACCTTTCCGGCGTAGTGTTCCCGTTCCCAGTCGCGGGTTCCCTCGAACAGCACGGTGAGCATCTCGTCGATACCGTCGGCGGCGAACGTCGGGTCGAACAACAGCTCGTCCGACCGGTCGGCGCCGAGGTCGGCGAGCGCGTGCTCCATGTCGAGCCGGTGGATCGCGGTCTCGTGCGCGGCGCGGCGGGCCCACCAGCCGGGATCGACCGGGCCCACCCACGACCACACCCGACCGTCGTTGTCCTCGGTGGACAGAGCTTCGTGGAGCTCGGTGAGCCGGTCGTCGAACCAGGACAGCGCGTCGGTCAACTCGCGCGGAGCGACCGGGAACTGGGATGGCTGCTCGTCGGGAGACGTGCGCAGGGCGATGCTGGCCATCGAATACACCCTGGCGAGGTGGCGGAGCAATGTGAGGCTGTCCCAGCCGGGACAGGTCGGGACTGCCGCACGTCCATCGGTCCGGGCGACGGCCTCACGGAACGCGGCAGCCTGGTCTCGCAGGTGTTGCAGAGTGAAATCGCTCGCCATGGCGCGCAAGTCTAGGAGTTCGGGAGGCCGCTCGTCGCGCCACGCGGTCAGCTCGCGGGGGCGACGGCGGACCAGGCGACGGTGACCTCGCCGAGGCGCCAGCGCCGCCACCGGTCGAGGACCCGCCCGCTACCCCGCTCGGCGAGCCGTAAGATCGCGTCGGCCCACCGGGCGCGCGGGCCGAACGGCGTCTTCGGTGCCGCGAGATCCCAGCAGGTGTCGAGCTCGGTCAGCAGCGCGTGCACCGGCTCGCCGGGCACGTTGCGGTGTATCAGCGTCTTCGGCAACCGTTCTGCGAGGTCCGAAGGCCGGTCGAGAGAGTCCGGACGGCACGCGAGCGTCAACGTGCGCGGTCCGTTCCGGTCGAGCGTGACCCAGCAACACCGCCGTCCGATCTCGTCGCAGGTTCCTTCGACGAGCAGTCCGTCCGGAGCCAGCCGTGCGCACATCCCGCGCCACGCGTCCCACGCTTCCGGTTCGGTGTACTGCCGCAGCACGTTGAGTGCCCGCACCAGCCTCGGGCCGGTCGAACCGGCGACGCCGGCGGCGAGACCGGCGAACTCGAAGCCGCCGACGCGAAAGTCCAGGTGCGGCGGGTCGGCGACCGCCTTACCGGCGGCGACCCGCTCGTCGTCGATCTCCAGCCCGACGACCCGCACGTCCGACCGGACCGTGCGCAGCCTCCTCGCCAGCTCCACGGTGGTCACCGGCGAGGAGCCGTAGCCGAGGTCGACGACCAGCGGCTCACTTCGGCCGCTGAGGGCACGCGTGACCTGCGGTGTTCCGGTCAGCCAGCGGTCGACACGGCGCAACCGGTTCGGGTTCGTGGTCCCGCGGGTCGGCATCCCGAGCGCGCGGGCGCGTCCCGCGGCCAAACGCGGCTTCTTTTTCCGCGGAGCCTCGTGGGTCACGACCGCTGCGCGAGCCATTCGGCGGTGTAGCCCTCCTCGGCACCCAGCAGCTTCTGCACCTGCTCGGCGACGAAGTCCTCCAGCTTGCCGCCCACGAACGGAACCGAGACCTTCACACTGCCCTCGACGACGAACTCGCACGAGCCGTCCTGGCCGTCGACGTCGTGCAGCCACATCGAACCGGTGATCGTGCACGGTACGCCGGGGATGGCGGCCGCGACCTCGCCGGTGAAGTGCCCGTCGTCCTCGCGGCGCCAGGTCTCACTGCGGTCGATCTTGACGTCCTCGCCGACCACGGTGCGGGCGACCGAGGGCAGGTCCTCCGCGTGCACCGCCTGGCGCATCCGGACGTGCACGCCGTCCTCGGTGTCGGTGTACTCGACGAGCTCCGCCTCCTGCCCGCCGAGTGCTTCCAGCCGGTCCCGGAGATAGTCCTTGTCGATCAACGCTCCGTGGACCTGCTGCGCGGGCCAGGTGAGGGTGCTGCGGTGCTCGATGCGGCGTGCCATGCCGCGAAGGTTACCGTTGGCCCTCGTGAACACCTCCACGTCCGGTGCCGGTGAGTCGCGCGGCCCGACCCGCGACGACCAGCCCCTCGCATCGCACACCACCCTGCGGCTGGGTGGTCCCGCCACCGGCCACGTGGTCGCCCACGACGCCGAAACGCTCGCTGCGGCGATTCGTGAGGCAGACGCGGCCGGGCGTCGGCTGTTGGTACTCGGCGGCGGCTCCAACCTCGTGGTCGCCGACGAGGGTTTCGACGGTCACGTCGTGCGTATCGCCACCCGAGGCTGCCGGTTCGACAGCCTCGGCGACGGCCTCGTGCAGCTCACGGCCGAAGCAGGGGAGAACTGGGACGACGTGGTGGCCCGCACCGTCGAACAGGGACTCGGGGGGCTGGAGTGCCTGTCCGGCATCCCGGGGCTCACGGGTGCGACGCCGGTCCAGAACGTCGGAGCCTACGGCGTCGAGATCTCGGAAACACTCGTCTCCGTGGACCTGCTCGATCGCACGTCGGGGACGGTGCGCACGGTTCCTGCCTCGGAGCTGGGACTGACGTACCGCAGCAGTGTGCTCAAGCACAACGATCGCGCCGTGGTGCTGCGGGTGCGGTTCCAGCTGCGCGACGGCGGTCTCTCTGCGCCGATTCGCTACGCGGAGCTGGCCCGGACGCTCGGTGTGGACCCCGGTGAACAGGTCGACGCCGGAAAGGCACGGGACGCCGTGCTGGCACTTCGGCGCGGCAAGGGCATGGTGCTCGATCCCGTCGACCACGACACCTGGAGCGCCGGGTCGTTCTTCACCAACCCGATCGTGCCTGCCTGGGAGGCGCCTGCCGCGCTGGAACGCCTGCGGGCCGTCGTCGGGGAGGACGCCCGGGTACCGCAGTATCCCGCCGCCGACGACGCGACGAAGTTCTCGGCCGCATGGTTGATCGAACGCGCCGGATACGGGAAGGGCCACGCGGGGCCCGGTGGTCGGGTGGCGTTGTCCACCAAGCACACGCTCGCGCTGACCAATCGCGGCTCGGGCACCACGGCGGACCTGTTGTCGCTCGCGCGCGAGGTCCGCGACGGCGTGCACAGCACCTTCGGCCTCACGTTGCGGCCGGAGCCCGTGCTCGTCGACTGTGCCCTCGACTGACGTCCGTCCGGTACACCACCGTGTACGCGGCGAGGCCCCTGCCTTGCGAGGCGAGTCAGCACGTGCACCAGTTCCCAGAAGGCGGCTGCCAGGACGAAATCAGGTGTAGCCCCCAGGATCCGGACGGGAAGCGGTTCCTGCGAGGGATTCGCCGTATCGAGCAGGCACCGCAGCACGGTCACCCCGGAGGCTCAGTCGAGAGCTGACACGTGCCGTCTCCGGCTCGGCGTGGCGGCCATCGGTGTGACTGTTCGTGACTGATCCGTCACAGCATGTATTAATGGTGGTGGGAGGTCCGGTATGACCACCACGAGCGAACTCCGGGACAAGGCGATCATCCGCCCAGTGAAGCGAGCGGTCGAGGATGACCTCCTCGACCTGCCCGGCGTGCTCGCCGTCGACATCGGCGAGAAACGGGTGGCCGGACGCCGTACCGGGCATCAGGCGATCGTCGTCTCCGTCGGCCGGAAAGGCGCACCGGTCGGCGGAAAAGCAGTCCCCGACGACGTGCTCGGCATCCCGACCGACGTGATCGAGGAGGCGCCCGTGCCGCACCACGGGCGTTGCGCCCCCCGCACACCTGTGCGGACCGACGAGGCGCGGACGTGCATACGCGGCATGCTCGGCCGCGGGATCGCACCATGCCGATCGGTGCGGCTCGTGCCCCCGGAAGCGCCACCGGGCCGGTACCGCAGGGTCGGCACGGTCGGCGTGATGGTCCACGACCACGAGCGCGCGAGCCACGCCATGGGACTCACGACCTTCGACGTCGCGTGCATGGACGACGCCTGGAGCGTCGGTGATCACATGCTCGACCCCGAGTCGGGCGAGGTTTACGCGGAACTCGCCCGCGCGGCCCTGTCCGGCCGGGTCGACGCCGCTGCCGTGGACCTGAAGGACGGCGTCGCGCGGACCTGCGTCATCCGTGGAATCGGTCCCGTGGCGGGGAAATCCCCAGCCGAGAACGGTGCCATGGTGCGCAAGACCGGATACGCGACCGGAACGACCTCCGGCACCGTCGTGTCCACCGACACGACACTACGGCTCGATCACGGGCCGGCCATCGGACGTCGTGTACTGCGTGAACAGGTCCGGGTCGACGGGGACCCGGTCTTCGCGGCGCCCGGCGACGCGGGGGCGGCGCTGGTGGACGCCGCCGGTCGCGTCGTCGGCCTGCACTGTGCGGGAAACCGGGACGGCACGGTCGGATTCGCCTGCCCGATCGGGGAAGTTCTCGACGAGCTCGACGTGGAGCTCTGCGTCGCTCCCCCACAGAACTGAGAGGGCATTGGCGAACTGGGGCGGCGGTACCGGATTGCCTAAAGTTCCCCAATGCGCCCTGACCCCCGCTTGCTTCTCAGCTGCGGTGTGCGCGGGTCGCCGAGTGCTGATCGCGCGGTTTGAGCACGATCTGGTCGAGGTTCACGTGCGACGGCCGGGTCACCGCGAACGTGATGACGTCGGCGACGTCGTCGGCGCTCAACGGCGTCAGGCCCTGGTAAACCTTCGACGCCTTCTCGGTGTCGCCCTTGAACCGGACCTCGGAGAACTCCGTTTCCACCATGCCGGGCGCGAGTTCGGTGAACCGCACCGGCTCGCCGAGATGCTCGCCGCGCAGGGTGCGGTGCAGAGCGGCCTGCGCGTGCTTCGCCGAGGTGTAGCCCGAGCCGTTGTCGTAGGCCTCCAGCGCGGCGACCGAGGTGATCGTCACGACGTGGCCGTCACCGGACTCCACGAGCTTCGGCAGCAGTGCCTTGGTGAGCCGCAACGTGCCGAGCACGTTCGTCTCCCACATCCAGCGCCAGTCGTCCTCGTCGGCGTTGGCGACGGTCGCCAGCCCCTTCGCGCCACCCGCGTTGTTGATCAACACGTTGCACTCGGGAACCTCTCGCACGAACGACTCGACGGACTCGGGGTCGGTCACGTCCAGCGGAACGGCGACCCCGCCGGTCTCCTCCGCGAGCGCGGTCAACCGGTCCACCCGGCGCGCGCCCAGCACCACGCGGTATCCGGCGGCGGCGAGCTGCCGCGCCGTCGCGGCGCCGATTCCCGAACTCGCTCCCGTGATCACGGCCGAACGGGTTCCGTTTCCTGTCGTCTCCGTTGAAGTGCTCACGACGTGATCCTCCCGCAGACCACGCCACGCCACCGGCCGTGTGTGATGTGCCACACCCCTCCCGCCCACATAGGTGGCAAATTCGCGCGAATTTGCCACCTCGCTGTCCACAGGGGGAGGGAGTTGTCCACAGGGGTGGGAGGGGCCGGTGCGGGTCCGCGAGGGAGGGCGGTGGTGACGGGGGAGTAGCGTCTCGGTGACGTCGAGGGTGTGGCACCGCGCCGATCGATCGGCCAACGCCCCGCGAGTGGACCTGCTCACCCGTGCCGTCACCGGGAATGATCAGCCTCCGTACAGCGTCGGAAGTGAGCAGCACCGTGCCTCGTTCCGACCGATGGGTTTGCCGATGACCACCAGACCGCGACGCCTCCGGCCGCGCCGCGCCGCCGTGTTGTCCCTGCACACCTCGCCGCTGGAACAGCCGGGCACGGGAGACGCGGGCGGCATGAACGTCTACGTGGCCCAGACCGCACGCCGGATGGCGGAACTGGGCACCGAGGTCGAGATCTTCACCCGCGCCACGTCCTCGGACGTGCCTCCGACGGCGCAGCTGGTGCCGGGAGTAACCGTGCGGCACGTCGTCGCGGGACCGTTCGAGGGGCTCGACAAGAACGACCTCCCCGCCCAGTTGTGCACCTTCGCCGCCGGCGTGCTCCGGGCCGAGGCCCGCAACGCGCCCGGCCACTTCGACGTCGTGCACTCGCACTACTGGCTGTCCGGGCAGGTCGGCTGGCTGGCACGGGAACGTTGGGGCGTTCCGCTGGTCCACACCGTGCACACGCTCGCGAAGGTGAAGAACGCCGCTCTCGCCTCTGGAGACACCCCGGAGCCGCGTGTGCGAGTCGTCGGCGAGGAGCAGGTCGTCGACGACGCCGACCGGATCGTGGCCAACACCGACCTCGAAGCCCGCCACCTCGTCGAGCTGTACGGGGCGGACCCGGACACGATCGCGACAGTGCCGCCCGGTGTCGACCTCGACGTGTTCACCCCCGGCGACGCGCGGGAAGCTCGGGCGAAGCTGGGACTTCCCCAGGATGCGCACGTCCTCGCGTTCGTCGGCCGGATCCAGCCGCTCAAGGCACCGGACGTCCTGCTGCGAGCGACCGGCGAGCTGCTGCGCCGGCGGCCCGAGCTGCGTGACCGGTTGGTCGTGCCGGTGGTCGGCGGACCGTCCGGCACCGGACTGGAACACCCCGAGTCGTTGCACGAGCTGGCCCGGTCGCTCGGCATCGACGACGTGGTCCGGTTCCTGCCGCCGCGTTCCGGCGCCGACCTCACCGCCGTGTACCGGGCCGCCGACGCGGTCGTGGTGCCGAGCCACAACGAATCCTTCGGCCTGGTCGCCTTGGAGGCGCAGGCGTGCGGCACCCCGGTCGTTGCAGCCCGGGTCGGCGGCCTGGCGGTGGCGGTCGACCACGACACGTCCGGCCTGCTCGTCGACGGCCACGACCCGGGCCGGTGGGCGGACGCGCTGCAGCGCATCGTGCTCGATCCCGATCTGCGGTCCCGGTTGGCGCGCGGTACGACGACGCACGCGGAGCCGTTCTCCTGGCAACGGACCACGGAAGCGCTGCTGGACACGTACGCGCAGGCCACTGCCGCTTTCCATGCCCGCTTCGCGACCGAGGAGGCCACGGCGTGAGCGCACCGGCGGAGATCATTCGGAGCACGCTCGACTCGCAGGAGTTGAGCTACGAGCTGAAGGGTGACGGGCGGTTCTTCGTCACGTTGCCGGGGACGAAGAAGCTCCAGACGAACTGCTGGATCGTCGTCGCCGAGCACGCGGTCGTGGTGGAGGCGTTCGTGTGCAGGCAACCGGACGAGGCGCACGAGGACGTCTACCGGTATCTACTGCGCCGCAACGCGCGGCTCTACGGGGTGCACTACACGATCGACGACGCGGGGGACATCTACCTGGTGGGGCGGTTCGCTCCGGAGTCGGTGACGGACGCGGAGCTGGACCGCATCCTCGGGCAGGTCCTGGAGGCCGCTGACGGGGACTTCAACGTACTGCTGGAGCTGGGCTTCGCGACGGCGATCCGCCGTGAGTGGGGCTGGCGCGAGTCTCGCGGTGAGTCGCTCGCGAACCTGCAGGCGTTCCGCGGTCTGGTGGAGCGCGATGGACCCGTCCTGCCGCTCGACGAGCGATAAGAGGGTGTGCGGGTCGATTTCCGGTACGCCACGGAACAACCCATGCAGACTAGCCCGCGCGCTCTGCGGATGCTCGGGGTCCCACGCGGGGCGGCTCGGGAGAGAGGGGGAGTCACGAGCTCGAGCCGCCCCACGATGGGACTTCCCGCCGTGCAGGCCCGATTGGGCGGGGGGCACCCAAGGGCCTGGCGGGGTGCGACCCGACGGGGGATGACGGGTCGCACTCACGCCCTCTCAAGATCGGGGAGTGCGTGGGAGCCGATCAAGGAGAGCGTTGTCAACTTCGCAGAGTCACGCACCGGGCCACAAGCCCGACACGTTGCTCCGTTCGAGTGACGTTAGGCAAGAAACGTAACGCCGTGACCTCACTCTGTCCCGCGTCGTCCAGGAATCGTGATCAGTGTCACTGATTGGGTGAACGAGCCTCAGAGATTCGGTCACTTTCCGATGACGAGCACAACCAAAACGCACTGCCGCGGCCGAGGCGCGGTCGTGCTTCCCGTGCCGGGCGACTCGGTCGCGCTCGCGAGGCGCGGCGCCGACGTTAGCCTGAACGCATGACAGTCGGGACCCTGGTGCTGCTACGGCACGGCGAAAGCACATGGAACGCGAAGAACCTCTTCACCGGCTGGGTGGATGTTCCCCTCTCGGAGAAGGGCGAGACGGAAGCCCAGCGTGGCGGCGAGCTGCTTCGGGAGACAGGGGTGCTGCCGGACGTGCTGCACACCTCTTTGCTGCGCCGCGCGATCGCCACCGCGAACCTCTCCCTCGACGCCGCCGACCGGCACTGGATCCCGGTCCGGCGCGACTGGCGCCTCAACGAGCGCCACTACGGTGCACTGCAGGGCAAGAACAAGAAGCAGACGCTCGACGAGTACGGCGAGGAGCAGTTCATGCTGTGGCGCCGCTCGTACGACACGCCGCCGCCGGAGATCGAACCGGGCAGTGAGTTCAGTCAGGACGCCGATCCCCGCTACGCCGACCTCGGCGACGGGGTGCCGCGCACCGAGTGTCTGAAGGACGTGGTGGGGCGGCTGCTGCCGTACTGGGAGTCGGCGATCGTCCCGGACCTGCGGTCGGGCAGGACCGTCCTTGTGGCCGCGCACGGTAATTCGCTGCGCGCGCTCGTCAAGCACCTCGACGGGATCTCCGACGCGGACATCGCAGGGCTGAACATCCCGACCGGCATCCCGCTGCGCTACGACCTCGACGAGAGTCTGAGCCCGAAGAATCCGGGCGGCACCTACCTCGACCCCGACGCGGCCGCGGACGCGGCCGCCGCCGTCGCCGGCCAAGGCCGCTGAGTCCGCCCGGCCCACTGAGAATTTCTGACCGAGGGTCTTGCTCGGTGGGTCGGGTAGTGGAACCTCAGTGCCCTCCGAAGGATGCGGCGATCGATTTCGTGAGTAGTGGCCTACGCGGCGAAATCGCTGTTCCCGCGAAGAGGGCGCTGAGAATCCGCCGGTGGTCGGTGTGCGTACGCAGCGGGAAGATTCTCGGCGCAGGTGCCGACAGTTTCCCCGCAGCCAGCAACGGAACCGCCACGGCAGATCAACTCCCGCGAGCTCGCGTATCACGTGAATGGGTGTCATTCGACACGGTGATACTCAGGGTGAGTCGCTGCACAGCGTCGCAAGCGTCCCTGATTCGTGGACGTCTTCCGAGCGAGGGTGAACGGTCCCTGCACCCCGAGTGACGTGCAGATGAAGAACCCGCCCTCGTCGTGTCACCGGTGTCACGGAACCGGCGTGCACTCTGGCCCCGGACCGGGCGGACCTGCTTACGATGCAGACGTGACCACATTGGGCTACGCCGCCCTGCTGATCGTCGTTCTCGCGCTCGGCATCGCGGGCGGCCATCTGCTCACCCGCCTGCTCGCTCGGCGGGAGCGAAACCAACAGCACGGGCCCACCGTCGCAGAGCTACTGCAACGGCTCGTGCACTCCAACGGCAACGGCATCGTCGTGCTCAACAAGTTCGGCGACGTCGTCCTGCACAACCCGAAGGCCGTCGAACTCGGGTTCATCAAGGACAGCCACGCGGACCCGCGAGCAAGCAAGGCGGCCGAACAGGCGGTCGAGTCGGGAGATCGCGTCGCCGTCGACCTCTCGCCGCTGAACCGCACCCTCCGGGGCCGCGGACCGGCCGCCGTGCTGGGTGAGGTCCGACCACTCGGCGACGGCTACGCGGTCGTCGACGCGGGGGACGAGTCCGACGCGGTGCGACTCGAAGCGACCCGGCGCGACTTCGTCGCCAACGTCAGCCACGAACTCAAGACGCCCGTCGGCGCGCTCGCGCTGCTCGCCGAAGCCGTCATCGACGCCGCGGGCGACCCCGACGAGGTCCGCCGCTTCTCCGACAAGATCCTGCACGAGTCCACCCGGCTCGGAACCCTGGTCTCCGAACTCATCGCGCTGTCGCGGCTCGAGGGCGCCGAACGGCTCCCGGAGATGACCACCGTCGAGGTCGACGACGTCGTGGAGGAAGCGCTCGGCCGCTGCAAGGTCGCCGCCGAGCAGAACGACATCACGGTCAACCTCGACGAGCCCAGCGGGCTGCAGGTCGACGGCGATCGCACGCTGCTGTCCACCGCGTTGAGCAACCTCGTCACGAACGCGATCTCGTACTCGCCGACAGGCTCGTCCGTGTCGGTCAGCCGCAAGCTCGCCGACGACCACATCGAGATCGCGGTCACCGACCGGGGCATCGGCATCCCGGAGCAGGATCAGCAGCGGGTCTTCGAGCGGTTCTTCCGCGTCGACCCCGCGCGGTCCCGGGCGACCGGAGGCACCGGGCTCGGGCTGGCGATCGTCAAACACGTCGCCGCCAACCACGGTGGCGAGGTCAGACTGTGGAGCCGCTCCGGAACCGGCTCGACCTTCACGCTCCGAGTGCCGAAGCACGCCGTGGTGCACGCCGACGTCCACGAGGCGGACCACGACACGACACCAGTGCGGCGCGCCGCCGACACTGCGCACGGTCAGCAGGCCGTCGAAACGGGAGGAGTCCGGTGACCAGGGTGCTCATCGTGGAGGACGAGGAGTCCTTCGCCGATCCAATGACCTTCATGTTGCGCAAGGAGGGGTTCACGCCCGCCGTCGCGACGAACGGCCAGGACGCGCTCGACGAGTTCGACCGCAACGGTGCCGACATCGTGCTGCTCGACCTGATGTTGCCCGGGATGAGCGGCACCGACGTGTGCAAGCAGCTCCGGCAGCGCTCCGGCGTGCCAGTGATCATGGTCACCGCGCGGGACAGCGAGATCGACAAGGTCGTGGGACTCGAACTCGGCGCCGACGACTACATCACCAAGCCGTACTCGGCGCGGGAGCTCATCGCCCGCGTCCGGGCCGTGCTCCGCCGCGGCGGTGAGGCCGAGGAACCGGAGCAGGACGCGTTGGAAGCGGGCCCGGTACGGATGGACGTGGAGCGCCACGTGGTCACCGTCTCCGGCGAGGAGATCAGCCTGCCGCTCAAGGAGTTCGACCTGCTGGAGTACCTGCTGCGCAACGTCGGCAGGGTGCTCACCAGAGGGCAGCTCATCGACCGGGTGTGGGGTGCCGACTACGTCGGCGACACGAAGACCCTCGACGTCCACGTCAAACGCCTGCGGGCGAAGCTCGAGCCGGACCCGGCGGAGCCGAAGTACCTCGTCACCGTCCGCGGGCTCGGCTACAAGTTCGAGGTCTGAGCTGAGCTCAGCGGGTGCGCGGGTCGGTCTGCGTGGTGGGTCGGGGGCGGAACCTCTCCCGCCCTGCTCGCTGCGGGATCGATTTCTTGAGTAGCGCCCTACGCGGCGAGAATCGCTGTCCTCGCGAGGAGGGTGCTGAGAACCCGCGGGTGGCTGATCTGCGTAGCGGCGAGGAAATCTGTCGCGCCGGGCCGGCCACGCTCGCGACGTGACGTGAGCCACGCTGTGCTGGTGGTGTGCGTACGGTGGCGCCGCTGGCGGTAGGTTGTCCGCCATGCGCCTAGGGGTGCTCGACGTCGGATCCAACACCGTCCACCTGCTCGTGGTGGACGCACACCGTGGTGCCCACCCGACGCCGATGTCGTCGGAGAAGAACGCGCTGCGGCTCTCGGAGCGCATCGGCCAGACCGGCACGCTCGACGCGGACGGGGCCGACGAACTCGTTCGCTCCGTCGACTCGGCACGCAGGCACGCGCTCGATGCCGGGTGCCAGGAACTGATGGCCTTCGCCACCTCGGCGATCCGGGACGCCGACAACTCCCACGAGGTGCTCGATCGGGTGCACGCGGAGACGGGCGTCGAGCTGCGGGTGCTCTCCGGCAGGGACGAGGCGCGATTGACGTTCCTCGCCGCACGCCGGTGGTACGGCTGGTCGGCGGGCCGCCTGTTGCTGGTCGACATCGGCGGCGGCTCGCTGGAGATGGCGATCGGTGTGGACGAGGACCCCGACATGGCGGTGTCGTTGCCGTTGGGCGCGGGGCGCCTGTCCCGGACGGTTCGGGAGGACCCGCCGAGTCCGGACGAGCTCAAGGACCTCCGCAAACGTCTCGACGACGGGCTCTCCGACGTCGCCAAACGCTTCCGCAAGCAGGGCAAACCCGACAAGGTGGTCGCGACGTCGAAGACGTTGCGCACCCTCGCCCGCCTCACCGGCGCGGCCCCGAACTCCGCCGGTCAGCGCGTGAGCCGTTCGTTGACCGACACCGGGCTGCGTCAGCTGCTCGCCTTCATCACCCGCATGTCCGCCGAGGACCTCGCCACCGTCGACGGGGTGAGTTCCGCCCGGTCCCACCAGCTCGTGGCGGGTGCGCTGGTGGCGGATGCCACCATGCGGGCACTGTCACTCCGGGAACTCGACATCTGCCCCTGGGCGTTGCGCGAGGGAATCATCCTTCGGAGGCTGGACCACGCCAACGGCGAGGACCAGAAGGCTCCGAACGGTGGCGGGGAGCACACAGTGGTGGGTGAACCCCCACAACCTGATCAGGGCACTGGACGGAAGGCGCAGTACGGGGCACGGTGGAATCGATGAATCGCGACAGCGGGTCCGAGCAGCCCGGGCAACGCACGGTCGCCGAGCTGCTCGCCGAGTACGGCAAGGACAGCTCGGGCAAGACCGGCACCCGACGTCGCCGCCGTCGCGCCGAGGATCCCACGGAAACCGCGCCGCACGCGATCATCGACCGGGTCCTGTCCGACAGCGGAAAGATGCGGCCGGTCGACGCGGACGGCCACCCGGTGTCGCCGAACGCGCAGTCCTCCTCCGGCCCGGCCGCGCAGCAGTCCGCGCCGGCACCGCCGCCCGGGGCCCAGCAGCCACCAGCAGCGCAGCAGGCGCCTGGCGGACAGCAACCACCCGCAGGGCAGCAGCCAACTGCACCGCCGCAGCCGTCGGCACCACCGCAAGCGCCTGCGGGACAGCAACCGCAGCATCCCGCGACTCAACAACAGCCGCCGCTCGCATCGCCCCCACCCGCCCAGCAGCCGGGGGGCGCCCAACAGGGTGCTCAGCCGCCCGGCAGTGCACAGCCCCCCGAGCCGCAGCAGCCCTCCCAGTCGCAGCGCGTCCAAGGACCGCCGGTACCGGCTTCGCAACCGCCTGCGCCGTCCGGACCGCCGCCGTCTGCCCCGCCCGCCGCGGCACCCGGTAGGCAACCGGCGGATCCGGCGCAGCAGGAGCCTTCCGAGGACGAAGCGCCCGGTGGCCCCTCGGCCAACGTGTGGGCTCAACGGTTCGCGGCCGCTGCCGGGGGGCCGACGTCCGCAGCCTCCGCGCAGGCGTCCGCTCCCGCGGCCCCCGACCAGGAACAAACCACCCGCCAGCCCGCCCTGTATCCACAGAATCCGGCTCAGGACGGTGGGCACACCGAACAGTTTCCGCCCGTCGACGCGGCCGACGAGCAGGGCACGGCCGTCGTCCCGGTGCCGCAGAACGACCCGTACGCCTCGGGTGGTGACCTGCCTCGTGCGGCCGAGCAAGATCCCTACGATCCGTACGGCGGCCAGGCGCACGAGCAGCCGTTCGGGACCGCAACCGGCTACGACGACTCGTACGCGGACGGGAACTCCGAGTTCGACGGGTATGCCGACGCGTACGCCGACGGCGATGAGTTCGCCGCCGACTACGACGAGTTCGACGAGTACCCCGACGACAGGCCTGCGGGCATGGGCGACGACGACTACGACGACTCGGAGGAGTCGGCGTCGCCGGGCCGTGAGTGGGCGACGTTCGCCGCCCAGATGGGCGTTGGCCTGGTCGGCGGCGGGATCCTGTGGGTCTGCTTCCGGTGGCTGTGGATCACCATTCCGGTCGCGGCGCTCGTGGCGGCGTTGGTCGTCACCGGTGCGCTCGTGCTCGTCGCGCGGAAGTTCCTCCGTGGCGACGACGTGCAGACCGTGCTGCTCGCCGTGTTGGTCGGGCTGGTGTGCACGGTCTCACCGGCTGCGCTGCTGCTCATCGGGCAATGACGCCAGGAACTCCCGCGTCGCTCGACGAGGGTCCGCCACGACCGACGACATCCCCGCGCAGGGCAGGACATGACCGCTGACAGCGATGCGACCGACGCCGCCGTCCGGCTCACCCGGCCAGGGCCGTTCGATGCGTCGGGCGGCGCGCCGATTCCGATCGGGTTGTCGACTGCCTCGGTGTGGCCGCAGCCCGCGTCGGCGGCGTTCGAAATCGCCGCCGAACTCGGTTACGACGGCGTCGAGGTCATGGTGTGGGCGGACCCCGTGAGCCAGGACATCGCCGCGCTCGGCAGACTCTCCGATCGCTACCGGATGCCGATCCTGGCGATCCACGCGCCCTGCCTGCTGATCACGCAACG
This sequence comes from Allosaccharopolyspora coralli, assembly GCF_009664835.1. Classification (NCBI taxonomy): domain Bacteria; kingdom Bacillati; phylum Actinomycetota; class Actinomycetes; order Pseudonocardiales; family Pseudonocardiaceae; genus Allosaccharopolyspora; species Allosaccharopolyspora coralli. The sequence goes on along the minus strand of NZ_CP045929.1, from coordinate 4,517,916 downwards.
GGTGTGGTCGCCCGATCCGCAGGACCGGCTGTGCCGGGCGATCGTGGCTGCCAGTGACCTCGGCGCGTCCACGGTGGTCGTGCACCCACCGTTCCGGTGGCAGCGGCGGTACGCGGAGTCGTTCGACGAGCTGGTCGCCGAGCTCGAGGAGACCAGCGGGGTCGACGTCGCGGTGGAGAACATGTTCCCGGTTCGTCCGCCGAACTCGTGGAGCCGTCTGCGCAACGGCCGCTCGGCCGGATTGTCGGCGTTCACGCCCTCACCCGACCCGACCGACGTCGGATACCGGAACTACACGCTGGACGTCTCCCACGCCGCGGCCGCGCACACCGATGTCCGCCAGCTGATGGACCGGATGGGCGACGGTGTCTCGCACGTGCATCTCGCGGACGGCACGGGAGCGCCTCGCGACGAACATCTCGTCCCGGGACGGGGCTCGATGCCGTGCGCTGAGGTGTGTGAGGCACTCGCGGACGGCGGGTTCACCGGGGCTGTGGTACTCGAGGTGAACACCCGCAAGGCTCGGACGCAGCAGGAGCGCAAGGCACAGCTGGCCGAGGCGTTGGTGTTCGCCCAGCTCCACCTGCAACCCGTGCCGGGATAGTGCTCGTCAGGGGGGAGGGTGTGCGTGTGTGGTCGGGTGGCGGAACCTCAGCACCCTCCTCGCCGCGGGTGGCTGGTCTGCGTAGCGCGGACGAACCTCGCCCCACATCAATCCGCGCACCCTCCGGGTAAGGCTCGTGGCGGTGTGTTGTCCGGTGGGTTGCGTGACTGTGGCATGTGTCGCCAACCGCCATCCCAAGATCATCATTTCGTCGTCGGCCCGTAGAATTCGCGCCATGAATCCGTTCCGTGATTCGGTCGTCCTGTGAGCGACGTGCCGGACGACGTCCTCGACACACCGCTGCGTCCGCTCGGCGACGGCAGCTTCATCGCCGACCTCCACCCGGACTGGGCGGTCGCCGACCGCCCGCACGGCGGCTACCTGCAAGCGGTACTGACGCGCGCGGCCGAGGCCGGGCTGCCCGGTCACGATCTCGCTCCACTCGCGGTCAGCGCCCAGTACCTCAGCGCGCCCAAGATCGGGCCGGTGCTGCTGCGTTCCGAGACCCTCAAGACCGGACGCACCGTGACCGTCGTCCGCGCCGTGCTCGAACAGAGTGGCCGCAGCTGTGTCGAAGCGACGGTCACCTTCGGAGTCCTGCCTGACAGTGCCCCCACCTGGGCGGACGTTCCCGACGACATGCCCGCGCACCCGACGCCGGACAGCGTCGACCTCGCTCAGCTCGACCAACCGATGGGCGTCTACCGCGCGTGCGACGTCCGGATCGACGTCGACGGTGCCGGATTCCTGATCGGAGACACCACGCAGCCGCCGCGTCTGCGGCTGTGGGCGCGGCCTCGCGACCGTCGTGCTGACCTGTTGTTCGCGCTCATCGCCGGCGATCTCACCGTCCCGGTCACGTTCAACCTCGGTCGTACCGGGTGGACGCCGACGGTCCAGATGACCTCGCTGCTGCGTGCGCGGCCCGCGAACGGCTGGCTGCGGCTCGTGGTCGACTGCAAGGCGGTGCACGGCGGTTGGTTCGACGAGGACACGATGGTCCTCGACTCGGCCGGTCGGCTCGTCTGCCAGTCCCGCCAGCTCGCCCTCACCCCGGCCCAGGCTTGACGGTCGTGCGGGGTTGGTCTGCGTCGACGTGATGTAGGGCGCTACCTGATGTCGACGATCCCGCAGCCAGCCGCGAGGTGAGGTTCCGCCACGGAACCACCAACGCAGATCAACCCGCTCCCTCTCACAAGGCGGTTCACCGTAGGTGGTGGACTGTGAGAGTTCCCTCGGTGTGGCTCTGGCGGAGCCGCTTCTTGTCGAACTTGCCGACGCTGGTCTTCGGCGCTTCCTCGATGAACGTCCAGTGTTCCGGAAGCTGCCAGTCGGGGATGCTGCCGCGGAGTGACTCCCGCAGCTCTTCCGGTGAGGCCTGCGCGCCTTCGCGGAGCACCACGGCCACGAGGGGACGTTCGCTCCACTTCTCGTCCGGGACACCCACGACCATCGCCTCGGAGACGGCGGCGTTGGCCATCACCAGGTTCTCCAACTCGACCGACGAGATCCACTCGCCACCGGACTTGATCACGTCCTTGGCGCGGTCGGTGAGCCGCAGGTAGCCGTCGGGACTGATCGTGCCGACGTCGCCGGTGCGCAGCCACCCGTCGTGGAACTTTGCCGCGTTCTCGGCGCGCTCGAGGCCGTGCGGGTCGTAGTAGTCGCCGGTGACCCACGGCCCGCGCACCTGGATCTCGCCGACGCTCTTGCCGTCCCTGGGCAGTTCCTCGTCGTCGTCACCGATGATCCTGGCCTGCACACCCGCCGTGGTACGACCCTGGCTCTCCCGGTAGGCCCACCGTTGCTCGCCCGACACGGTCGCCGGAGGCCGCGCGATGCTGCCCAGTGGCGAGGTCTCGGTCATGCCCCAGCCGTGGATGATGCTGATGCCGAACCGCTCCTCGAAGGTCCGCATGAGCGACGGCGGGCATGCCGCTCCACCGACGAGCACTTCCCGCAGCGAGGAGACGTCCGCCGGTGCGGCGTCGAGGTGTTGCAGGACGCCTTGCCAGATCGTCGGTACCGCGGCCGCCTTCGTGGGCCGCAGCCGCGAGATCATCTCCACCAGCGGTTCCGGCTGCAGGAACCGGTCCGGCATGATCAGCGACGCGCCCATCGTCAGTGCCGCGTACGGCAGGCCCCACGACATGGCGTGGAACATCGGCACGATCGCCAGCGACAGGTCGCCGGGCTCGAGCCCCATGGCGTCGGTCATTCCGACCTGCATGGAGTGCAGCGTGATCGAACGGTGCGAGTAGACGACACCCTTCGGGTTGCCCGTGGTGCCGGAGGTGTAGCACATCGCGGCGGCGCAGCGTTCGTCGAGCTCGGGCCAGTCGAAGCTGGTCGGGCGTCCCTCCAGCAGCTGTTCGTAGTGGTGTACCCGCACGCCGGACGGCGGCTCGAAGTCGAGTTCGGCGTGCGGGTCGGCCCCGACCACGACGACGTGGCGGACGGTCTCGCACGACGGCAGCACGTGCGCGAACAGCGGGAGCAGCGTCGCGTCGACGAGGACGACGTGGTCCTCCGCGTGGTTGACGACGTAGGTGACTTGTTCGGGGAACAATCGAATGTTGATGGTGTGCAGCACGGCCCCCATCGACGGAACGGCGAGATAGGCCTCCATGTGCTCGACGTTGTTCCACTGGAAGGTGCCGACGCGCTGATCTCCGGTGATTCCCAGTTCCCGCAGACCCGCAGCGAGTTGCGCGACCCGACCGGCGAGAGCGGCGTACGGAGTGTGCCGTGGCTCGTCCCCGGTCCAGGTGATGACCTCGCCGTCGCCGTGCACGGTGGTGCCGTGGTGCAGGATCCGGGAGATCAGCAGTGGGCTGTCCTGCATCGTGCTCAACATGGTGACCGGCACTCCCTCGGCTCAAGGTGGAATCACTGTGGTTTCCGTCACGCTATCTGTGAATCTCGCTGGTCGGGAAGGTCGGACGTGGGCCGATCGGTCCGGGAACGCTCTGGCACCCTGAGTCGCATGACCACGATCGCCGTACTCGGGGCAGGCAAGATCGGGGAGTCGCTGCTCTCCGGCCTGCTGCACTCGGGCCGCTCCGCGAAGGACCTGCTGTTCACCGAGCGTTACCCGGAGCGGGCCGCCGAACTCACCGAACGCTACGGCGTGGAGAGCGTCGACGTCGCGACCGCGCTCGAGAGCGCCGACGTCGTGGTGGTCGCCGTCAAGCCTCAGGACATCGACCCGGTGCTGGACCGGATGGCGACCGTGCTCACGCCGGCGACGCTGGTGGTGTCGCTGTGCGCAGGTCTGCCGACCACCACCTACGAGCACCGGCTGCCGGAAGGGGTGCCGGTCGTTCGTGTCATGCCGAACACCCCGATGCTCGTCGGGGAGGCCATGAGCGCGATCTCCGGCGGTGCGCACGCGACCGCGGAGCACCTCGCGCAGGTCGAAGAGCTGCTCGGCAGCGTCGGCAAGGTCGTCACCGTTCCCGAAACCCAGCAGGATGCGGTGACCGCGCTGTCCGGCTCCGGTCCGGCGTACTTCTTCTACCTCGTCGAGTCCATGATCGACGCGGGGATCCTGCTCGGCATCCCGCGCGCGGTCGCCGCCGAACTCATCGTGCAGTCCGCCGTGGGTGCCGCGGCGATGCTGCGGGACGGGGAAGAGGGGCACCCGGTGACGCTGCGGGAGGCGGTGACGTCTCCGGCCGGGACGACGATCTCCGGCATTCGCGAACTCGAGCGGCACGGAGTCCGGGCCGCGCTCATCGACGCGATCGAGGCCGCACGGGACCGTTCGGTCGAACTCGGGCGAGGACACGACCCGAAGGAATGACTTTCGGGGCCGATTCGGGCTGCCTCTCGCGTGGCCGCTTGCCCCGAACGTCGCAGACACCCCTCGCGTCCCGTTACTCTCGACGGGCACGTGCGTGCGGAAGTCCGCCGGAGGGGAAGCCGGCGGCGCGTGGCGTGCGCTGGAGGACGCATGTCTGCGAATCACGAAGCGAGTCAGCAAGCGCCCCCGGCCATCGGGCAGGTCACGTTCCTGACCGTTGCCGAGGTCGCATCCCTGATGCGGGTGTCGAAGATGACCGTCTACCGGCTCGTGCACGCGGGAGAGCTTCCTGCCGCCAGGGTCGGGCGATCCTTCCGTGTCGCCGAGAGCGACGTGCACACCTACTTGGAGAGCGCTTACTACGACGCCGGCTAGGTACGAGGGCATTGTGGATTGGGTGGGCGGTCCGGTATCACCGCCCCAGTTCGTGCTTCGCGGCGTTGGGGTCCTCTTGAGTACCACGCGTACGCGGCGAGAACCCCTGCCTTGCGAGGCACGAACGCCGGAGCTCCTCACCCTGTCGAGGCTGGTCACGTATGACCGTGCCCTACGGGCGCACAAAGGCACTGGCACGAGGGTGCGCGGATTGATCTGCGTTGGCGGTTGCCGTTAGCGGAACCTCACCTCACGGCCGGCTGCGGGATCGCCGACATCAGGTAGCGCCTCTCCCCCACGTCGACGCGTCCTCGTCAGCCACGAGGCGAGAACGGCACGTCTGCGTACCGTGCCTGACAGCCCCGATCCGCGCGGTCTCGAAGCAGGCCCGGCGACGAACGGCATCCGGCTCCCGGCGAGGTGAGCCGGTCGGGACCGGACGCTTCGTGACCGTCGCGACCGCTGTCCGGGGACCGTGTCGTCACGGCGTCGCAGGTGGGCGGGTAAACTACCGCGCCAGTCGTGCCGCCGCCCGCCGTCCCGAGGCGCCCGGTGGCACGTGTCGACGTTCGAATCACCGACGACAGCGAAGGAAACCGCATGGGCTCGGTCATCAAGAAGCGCCGTAAGCGCATGTCCAAGAAGAAGCACCGCAAGCTTCTCCGCAGGACCCGCGTCCAGCGTCGCAAGTTGGGCAAGTGATCGAATGCCGTCGGCCACTCGGCCGGCGGCATTCGTCGTTCGGGGGCCACCCGTTCCCGGAGCCTCCTCGCGCCGGTTTCCTGCTCGCGACAGTCCGTCGTGAGCCCGTTACGCGACGGTCACGTCACGGTGGAGTCGCCACCGGTAGCATCATCTTCGGCCGATCGCCGCAACGGTCACGAACACCGTGACTCCGGGCGCCGGGAAACAGGATCCGAGGGCGCGTTAGGCAGGGAGAGACGCATGGGGCCGAACGTCGTGCTGGTGACCGGGGTCAGCCAGTTCCTCGGCGGTCACCTCGCCGCGCGGCTCGCCGCGAAACCCGACATCGACCGCGTCCTCGGTGTCGACACCGTGCCGCCAGGACGTGATCTGCGCCGTCGCATGGGGCGCACCGAGTTCGTCCGCGCCGACATCCGCAACCCGCTGATCGCGAAGGTCATCGCCGGCGCCAAGGTCGACACGGTCGTGCACACCGCGCTGAACAACCAGGCCGGGCCCGGTGGACGGGCGACGTCCAAAGAAATGAACGTCATCGGCACCATGCAGCTGCTCGCCGCGTGCCAGAAGGCGCCGACACTGACCAAGATGGTCGTGAAGTCCAGCAGCGTCGTCTACGGCTCCAGCCCGCGCGACCCGGCCGTGTTCACCGAGAACATGGGACCCAAGGACCTCCCGTCCTCCGGTTACGCCAAGGACGCCGTCGACATCGAGGGCTACGTACGCGGATTCGGCAGGCGCCGCCCCGACGTCGACGTCACCACCCTGCGGTTCACCAACCTCATCGGCCCGCGCATCGACGAGGTCCTCACCCGGTACTTCACGCTGCCGATCGTGCCGACCGTGCTCGGATACGATGCTCGGCTGCAACTGCTGCACTCGGAGGACGCGCTCGCCGTCCTCGAGCAGGCCACCCTCGAGGACGTTCCCGGCGTGTTCAACGTGGGCGGCTCCGGCGTGCTCATGCTCTCGCAGGCGATCCGGCGGGCCGGTCGGCTGTCGATGTCGGTGCCGAACATGGCGCTCGGCCCCGTCTCCCAGTTCTTCCGCAGTGCCCGGCTCGTCGACTTCTCGACCGAACAGCTGAAGTTCCTCAACTTCGGACGCGTCGTGGACACCACGCGTCTGCGGGAGAGGTTCGGTTTCCATCCCCGGTGGACGACACAACAGGCTTTCGACGACTTCGTGCACGGCCGCGACCTGCGACCGTGGATCGACCCGGACCAGATCAAAGCGGCCGAACGCGGACTCACCGACGCGGTGGCCAAGCTGCGCTGAAGGAGGCGACATGGCGGATGCGCGGGTGATCCCGCTGCACGGAGACGACCGCCCGCGCCGGGACCGGCAGGGCCGGGCGCGCAACGTGGCCGCCGTTCCCGACGAACAGACCTCCACCGAGGGCGTCGACGGGGACGGTGAACCGCTGGGCGGCTGGGAGCACACCATCGCCGACGCGCTCGCCTTCGCGCGCCGACGTGTCACCGGCGACTACCGCGTCGACGAGTTCGGCTTCGACGCGGAACTCACCGACCACATGTTCGTGCCGCCGCTGCGACCCGTCTACGAGAAGTGGTTCCGGGTCGAAACGATCGGCCTGCACAACGTGCCCTCCGGCGGGGCCCTCGTGGTCGCCAACCACTCCGGCACGCTGCCGTGGGACGCGTTGATGACCACCGTCGCGCTGCGCGACCACCACCCGGATGGCCGCCACCTCCGGATGCTCGGCGCCGACCTCGTCTTCCGGTTGCCGATGTTCGGGGCCGTCGCCCGCAAGGCGGGACACACGCTGGCATGCAGCCCCGACGCCGAACGGCTGCTGCGTTCCGGTGAACTCGTCGGTGTCTGGCCGGAAGGATTCAAAGGCATCGGCAAACCTTTCCGCGACCGCTACAAGCTGCAACGGTTCGGCCGCGGCGGCTTCGTCTCGGCCGCGCTGCGGACCGGGATGCCGATCGTGCCCTGCTCCATCGTCGGAGCCGAGGAGATCTACCCGAAGATCGGGGACCTGAAACCCCTCGCGCGGCTGTTCGGGCTGCCGTACTTCCCCGTGACGCCGACCTTCCCGCAGCTCGGCCTGCTCGGCACCGTGCCGCTGCCGTCGAAGTGGTACATCGAGTTCGGCGAGCCCATCGACACCGCCCAGTACGAGGACGGCGCCGCCGACGATCCGATGCTGGTGTTCAACGTCAGCGACCAGGTGCGCGAGACGATTCAGCAGACCCTCTACAGCCTGCTCTCCCAACGCCGAAGCGTCTTCCTCGGCTAACTCAGCGCCCCGTCTGGTGGTGCGAACGGCACTTTCGCCTCGTGTGGTGGGGCGAGAGTGCCGTTCGCCTCACGCCGCGATGGCGGTGTTGGTGGTGCGAGCGGCACTTTCGCCTCGTGTGGTGGGGCGAGAGTGCCGTTCGCCTCACCAGCGTGCGTCAGGAGGGGTCGCGGCGGCGGTAGGCGAGCCCGGCGGCGACGGCTCCGGCGACGGCTCCCGCGCCGAGCGAGAAGTTGATGCCGATGCGAGCCGCCTTGCGTCCGGTGCGGAAGTCTCGTACGTCCCACCCGCGTGAGCGGGCCACGTCGCGAAGCCGCTGATCCGGGTTCACCGCGACCGCGGTTCCCACCGCCGAGAGCATCGGCACGTCGTTCGCCGAGTCCGAGTAGGCGGTGCACCGCCGCAGATCGAGCCCTTCGCTCGCGGCGAGCGCCCGCACCGCGTGCGCCTTCGCCCGCCCGTGGAGCATCTCTCCGGCGATCCGCCCCGTGTACACCCCGTCGGAATTCTCGGCGACGGTGCCGAGTGCGCCGGTGAGTCCGAGCCTGCGCGCGATGATCTGGGCGAGTTCGACGGGGGTCGCCGTCACCAGCCACACTCGCTGGCCGGCGTCGAGGTGCCGCTGCGCGAGAGTGCGGGTGCCCTCCCAGATCCGGTCTGCCATCAGCTCGTCGTAGATCTGCTCGCTGAGCTCGACGAGCTCGCTCACCTCCCGCCCGGCGACGAACGACAACGCTTGTTCGCGGCTGGCCTGCACGTCGGAGGCGTTCTCCATGCCGCCGACGCGGAACTTCATCTGCTGCCAGGCGAAGCCTGCGAGGTCGGTGGCGGTGAAGAACTTGCGCGCCGCGAGTCCCCGTGCGAAGTGGAACAGCGACGCGCCCATCATCATCGTGTTGTCGACGTCGAAGAAGGCGCCCGCGGTGAGGTCCACGGGGGCGGTGAGCGTGGTCTCCGGTTCCGGTGCGGCGACGGCGGCCTCTGCCGAGGCGCGACCGGCGAGTTTCGCACTGTCGACGGGCATGTCCGGGTGGGGTTCGCGCCCCTGGTCCGCACCGGTCGAACCTTGCCGTGTCGGCACCGCGGGCCTCCCCGTCGTCCCTGTGTGGTCGGTGCGTCTGCTGGGTGATCGGTGCGCGGGCACCCCGAGCAGCTCTGTTCACAGCTTAGAGGGTGCTTCGGGTGGTGTGGCGCCCTCGTCCGGTTCCTCAGCGCAGGTCGTGCGGCACGAGCTGGCCGAGCCTGCGCACGGCCCGGTGCTGGAGGGCCTTGACGGCTCCTTCGTTGCGCTGCATGAGTGCTGCGGTCTCGGTGACCGACAGGCCGTGCAGGAAGCGCAACCGGATGCATTCCTGCTGGTCGTCGTTGAGCTGCCGGATGCACCGGAGCAGCTCGGAATGCACCGCCGAGGTGACGACCTGATGTTCCGGTCCGGTGTGGCCGGACGTCGCGGTGGGGCCTTCGACCATCTCCGCGGTGGGCACTTCCAGCCGGTGGCGGCTGGACTTGATGTGGTCGAGCACGAGGTTCTTGGCGATGGTGACGAACCAGGCCCCGAGGTCGCGGCCCTGGTAGCTCACCGAGCCGATGCGCCGCAGCCCGCGCACGAAGGTCTCGCTGGTGATGTCCTCGGCGAGGCAGTGGTCGGTGACGCGGAACAGCACGTACCGGTACACGATGCGGAAGTACTCGGAGTAGAGCTGGCCGAATGCTTCCGTGTCGCCGCGCTGGGCCGCGCGGACCTGGGTCCAGTTGTCGGGTGGGACCGTCGTGGTCGCGGCGGAAGCGTTGTCTGTCGTGGGGGGTGGTGGCGCCAGTGTGCTGCTCATCGCGTCGACCGACCTCCTGCCGGGGGTGGCGAACGGCTGCGGGGAGGCAGCCGTCGCGTTTCGGTGCTGTTCGGGGCCGGTCACGTACCGGGTTCCGGTCCGTGTCGACCGCAGTACCTACTGAGTCGTAGGTTCAGCAGCATACGGCCTGTTACTGCCCGGTAGGTAGTGCGTTCGGGGGCGAAATTTCTCGAGTTCTTTCCGGCTGGGGCATATTTCGCACCGGGCGGTTCGGTGATGTGGGCCACGCGTGCCAAACTGCGAGATCTCCGCCCGGCCCGTGGCCGCGGGCGGCGAAGAGTGTCCGCAGGGACCTGTGCGCAGGAGGCACCCATGACGACAGCCCGCGAGGACTGCCCCGACGTACCCGGCGAGCACGCGGCGCCGACCGACCTCGCCGGCCTGGTCGCCGACGCGGCGCGGCGCGACCCCCGGCATCCCGCCCTCGTCGAGGTACTCGCCGAAGGGGAACCGAAGCTGCTGACCTGGGGTGAACTCGACATCGCCGTCACGGTGGAGGCCCAGCGCCTCCTCGCGGCGGGCGTCGCACCCGGCGATCGGGTCGCCCTGCGGCTGCCCGCCGGTGCGGAGTACTGCGTCGCCCTCTTCGGGGCGTTGCGAGCCGGAGCCGCGGTCGTACCGCTGCAGTCCGGAACGCCCGAACCGGAATGGCGGCCGGTCATCGAGGACAGCGGCGCCCGGATCCTCGTCTCCGACGGGCGAGTCGGCGGGCCGGACGCCGACGCCGGTGAGGCGGTGGTGACCCTGCCGCCTCCGCAGACGCACCCGGCGAGCTCCGCGGACGTCCCCGCCCCGGAAGGTGGTGAGGCGCTCGCGATCCTCGCCTACACCTCCGGAACTTCGGGGCCGGCGCGGGGCGCGATGCTCTCGCACCGCGCGCTGTTGGCCAACCTCGATCAGTGCGCCCGGCTCCGGCCGCGTCCCGTCAACGCTGCCGACCGCGTGCTCGTGGCCCTGCCGCTGCACCACGCGTACGGCCTCGGTCCCGGTCTGCTGCAGGTGGCAGGAGCCGGTGCGACGGCGATCGTGCTGCCCCGATTCGACGCGACCGGGGCCTTGGACGTCATCCGGGACCAGCGGGTCACCACCGTCGCCGGGGTGCCTCCGATGTACGAGGCGTGGCGCAGGCTCCCCGTCCAGCGTCTGCGCGAGGGCATGGCCACCGTGCGACTGCTCACCTCCGGCGCCGCCCCGCTGGAGCCTGCCACCGCCCACGCCGTGTCTGCCGCGACGGGGCTGGAGATCTTCGAGGGTTACGGCCTCACCGAGACCGGTCCGGTACTCACCACGACGCTCGCAGGGGGACACGGCAAGCCCGGCTCCGTCGGGGCGCCGCTGCCGGGTGTGGAGATCCGGCTCGTCGACGCCGACGGCACCCCGCTCGACGAGGACGACGACGGCGACACCGGCCGGGTCAGCGCGCGCGGCCCGAACCTGTTCAGCGGGTACTGGCCGGACGGAGCGCACGGCCCCGACGCCGACGGGTGGTTCCGCACCGGCGACGTCGGCTACTTCGACGCCGACGGCGACCTGCATCTGGTCGACCGGGCCAGCGACCTGATCATCGTGAACGGGTTCAACGTCTACCCGCACGAGCTCGAACACGTCGTCCTGCAACTCGAGGAGGTGCACGAGGTCGCCATCGTCGGGGTGCGCGACGACGTGACCGGCGAAGCCGTCAAGGCGGTCGTGGTGCTCGAGGACGGTGCTTCGCTGGAAGCCGACGACGTGATCGCGCACTGTGCGCGCAACCTCGCCCGGTTCAAGGTCCCCGTCAGCGTGGAATTCGCCGAGCAGTTGCCGCACTCGCCGACCGGCAAGCTCGCGAGGCGGGTGCTGCGCGGCTGACGGTCCGGGAGCACGGGAGGATGGGCGCATGGCACATGAAGTGACGCTGATGGTCCGGCAGGACTGCCACCCGTGTCACGCGGCGGCGGACGACGTGGAGCGGATCTGCGGTGAGCTCGGGGTGCGGTGGGCGAGCGTGGACGTCGACTCGGACCCGGAGTTGCGTGCCGAGTACGGCGACCGGGTGCCGGTCATCCTCGTCGACGGTGCCGAGCACGGATACTGGAAAGTCGAGGAAACGCGCTTCCGAGCCGCCCTCGCGGCGTGAGTCTTTTTGGTGGTTATAGCCACCGAAAAGACTCACGCCTTCGTGCCCGAGCCGCGCGTCCCTCGAGGGGTCGGAGTGGCGACGACCACGCGTTTTGGAACGTCGGGGCTCCATCAGGGAAGATGGCGGACACGGGCCGCGAGTCCGGTCGAACCGGACCCGTGACGCGGCCCACCGACTTTGTGCATGTGTTCACAAGTAGCTACGGTGGGTGGAGTCGTGCTCGGTCCACCACCCCGTTCGGGTGGTGACCCGTGGCGTTCCCGGCAGTTGGCGGTGCGGCCGCGGCCGGTGGTGCGCAAGCGCGCAGGTCGGGTCTCGAACCCGCGACAGGTGAGCAGCAGCAGGGCGAGGGAGAGCCAGCGTGACGGCCCACGGAGAGGGCGTACGGGACGACGACGGCGCGGCCGGAGTGCCACCCGGCTCGCAAGCCTCGCCCCAGGAGATCGGCGTGCCCGCTGCCAGGCAGCGCCTCCGGGCGATTCCCGAGGCCGCCGTGGCGCGGCTGGCGGTCTACCTCCGGACGTTGTCCGGCCTCGGCGAGCAGGGCGTGAACACGGTCTCCAGTGAGGAGTTGGCGACCGCCGCCGGGGTGAACTCGGCCAAGCTGCGCAAGGACCTCTCCTACCTCGGCTCGTACGGCACGCGCGGCGTCGGTTACGACGTCGACGTTCTCGTCGGGCAGATCGAGCAGAGCCTCGGCCTCACCCGCAGGCACAGCGTCGCCGTCGTCGGCATCGGCAACCTCGGCCACGCGCTCGCGAACTACGGAGGCTTCCCGAGTCGCGGATTCCCGGTCTCGGCGCTGTTCGACAAGGACCCGGACCTCATCGACATTCCCGTCGGCGGCATCCCGGTCAGCCACCTCGACGACATCGTGCGGGTGTGCACCGAGCGCGAGGTCACGATCGGTGCGATCGCCACGCCCGCCGACGGCGCCCAGGAGGTGTGCGACCGCCTCGTCGAAGGCGGGGTCGCCTGCATCCTGAACTTCGCGCCGGTGGTCCTGCAGGTTCCGGAGGAGGTCGAGGTCCGCAAGGTCGACCTGGCCGTGGAGATGCAGATCCTGTCGTTCCACGTCGCCCGCCGCACCCACGACGCGGAAGCGGTCGGTGCGTCCGGCCGTGTGGACCCCGATCAGGTGGACGCGGTGCCGCTGAACGGCGCCCGGCTCGACGGCGAGGGGATGGTGGTCCGGCCGTGAACCTGCTCGCGATCGGCCTGTCGCACAACACCGCCCCGGTGCCGGTGTTGGAGCGGGTCGCGGTGCCCGCCGACGAGGTCGGCAAGATTCTCCACGAACTGCTGCGCTGCGAGAACGTGGCGGAAGCGGTGCTGGTCTCGACGTGCAACCGGATCGAGGTCTACGCGGTGGCGGAGACCTTCCACGGTGGTGTCGACGACGTGACGTCGGTGCTCGCACGGCACGCCGGCTCGGAAGTGTCCGAGCTTGCCGAGAACCTGTACGTGCATTACGCCGCCGCCGCGGTGGAGCACGTGTTCTCGGTGGCGGCCGGGTTGGACTCGATGGTCGTCGGCGAGGCGCAGATCCTCGGGCAGCTTCGGCAGGCCTACACCGCCGCCGACGAGGCGGGTTCCGTCGGTCGCGCGCTGCACGAACTCGTCCAGCAGGCGCTGCGGGTCGGCAAGCGGGTGCACTCGGAGACCGAGATCGACGCCGCGGGCGCCTCGGTGGTGTCCGAAGCGCTGGCCGACGCCGAGTCGCTGCTCGGTGACCTCGCGGGCCGGAGCGCGCTGCTGGTCGGCGCGGGCTCGATGGGCGGTCTGGCCGCGGCCCAGCTGCGCCGTGGCGGGATCGGCGAGGTCGTGATCGCCAATCGCAGCGCCGACAACGGTGCGCGTCTCGCCGCGTCGCTGCGGGACGAGGGTGTGGCCGCGCGGGCCACCGGCCTCGACGAGCTCGGGTCCGCCCTGACCAGCGCGGACTTGGTCGTGACCTGTACAGGTGCGGTCGGTGCCGTGATCACCGCCGACACGGTCGAGCCGGCGATGCGGGGCCGCGACCGCGGACCGCTGCTGTTCTGCGACCTCGGGCTCCCGCGGGACACCGCGCCCGACGTGGCCGAGCTGCCCGACGTCTCGGTGGTCGACCTGGAGACGCTGCAGCGCAGGCTCACCGAGGCCGGTGGCGGCAGCGAGGCGGAGCGCGCCACGGTGCTCGTGGCCGACGAGGTGCGCGACTACCTCGCCTCCCAGCGTTCGGCCGAGGTGACGCCCACCGTGACGGCGCTGCGCAAGCGCGCCGCCGAGGTCGTCGACGGGGAGCTGCTGCGTCTGGAGTCGCGGTTGCCCGAGCTGGACGGCGAGGTGCGGGACGAGTTCGCCCGCACGGTGCGTCGCGTGGTCGACAAGCTGCTGCACTCGCCGACGGTGCGCGTCAAGCAGCTCGCCTCGACGCCGGGCGGCACCAGCTACGCCGACGCCCTTCGTGAACTCTTCGAACTCGATCCGCAGACCGCGGCCGTGATCGGCGCCGCGCAGGCGGAGGACGAGCGTTCGTCCGGCCGCTTCTCCGGCTCCGCGCTGCTGCCGGATCGACCCGAGCAGGACGGTGAGGATCGGTGAACAGGACGCTGCGCGTCGGGACGAGGTCCAGTGCGCTGGCGATGGCACAGAGCACCACCGTGGCACAGGCGTTGGAGAACGCCGGGTACGCCACCGAGCTGGTGACCGTGTCCACGCCGGGCGACCAGTCGATGGCGCCGATCTCCGAGATCGGCGTCGGCGTGTTCACCTCCGCGCTGCGCGAGGCACTGGCGGCCGGTGAGGTCGACGTGGCGGTGCACTCGTACAAAGATCTTCCGACGACGCCGGACCCCCGGTTGTCGCTGGCGGCGGTCCCGGGCCGGGAGGACCCGAGGGACGCGCTGGTGGCACGGGACGGTCTGACACTCGGTGAACTACCCCCGGGCTCCGTCGTGGGCACCGGTTCGCCGCGGCGCACCACCCAGCTGGAGGCTCTCGGCCTCGGCTTTCAGGTGCGCGGGATCCGCGGCAACGTGAACACCCGCATGCGCAAGGTGACCGACGGCGAGCTGGACGCCGTCGTGCTCGCCCGTGCCGGGCTGGCCCGGGTGGGCCTGCTCGAGGTGATCACGGAAACGCTCGATCCACTGCAGATGCTGCCCGCTCCCGCTCAGGGGGCGCTCGCAGTGGAGTGCCGCGTCGACGACGTGGATACCGAGCATCTGCTCCAGTCCACACTGGACAACCAGGCTTGCCGTGTCGCGGTGGCCGCCGAGCGCGCGTTCCTGGCAGCGCTCGAGGCCGGCTGCAGTGCACCCGTCGGCGCGCTGGCCGAGGTGGTGGAAGACCTCGACGAGGACGGTCGCGTGGCGCAGCGGCTGTTCGTGCGCGGGGTCGTGGCAACCGACGACGCTCAGTTGTTGCGTGCCTCCGTCACCGGTGAGACGACCGCCGCTGAACAGCTTGGCCGCGATCTCGCCGCCGAGTTGCTCGACGCCAGGGCCGCTTTGCTCAGCGGTCCCGGGCAGTAGTTGATGGGGAGTGCCCTGAATGACCCGAGCACGTAATACCCCCGGACGTATCGCTTTTGTGGGTTCCGGTCCCGGTGACAGTGGGCTGCTCACCGTCCGGGCCCAGCATTTGCTCCGCCACGCCTCGCTCGTGGTGACCGATCCGGACGTTCCCGCCGACGTGGTCGGCTCCGTCTCCGACGAGGCCGAGGTCCGGCCTGCCGTCGGAGAGCCGGCGGACGTGGCCAAGGACCTCGTCGCCGAGGCGAAGGCAGGCCGCGCGGTGGTCCGGCTGGTGGCCGGTGATCCGCTGACCGCGGACGCGGTGGTGCGGGAGGCACAGGCCGTGTCCAAGAGCGAGGTCGCCTTCGACGTCGTGCCGGGCGTGTCCTCCGGTACGGCGGTGCCGACGTACGCCGGTATCGCGCTGGGCGCGACGCGCACCGAGGCCGACGTCCGTGGCGACGTCGACTGGGCGGCGCTGGCCGCGGTCGGCGGCACGGTGGTGTTGCACGCGACCGGAACGCACCTTGCTGAGGCGGCGTCGGCGTTGACCGAGCACGGTCTCGCCCCGACGACCCCGGTGGCG
Organism: Allosaccharopolyspora coralli; assembly: GCF_009664835.1. Classification (NCBI taxonomy): domain Bacteria; kingdom Bacillati; phylum Actinomycetota; class Actinomycetes; order Pseudonocardiales; family Pseudonocardiaceae; genus Allosaccharopolyspora; species Allosaccharopolyspora coralli. The sequence continues at coordinate 4,502,112 of NZ_CP045929.1, read as the reverse complement.
GTGACCGCGTCCGGTACGACGGTGCAGCAGCGCACGATCGACACGACCCTGGCGTCGCTGGCCGCGGACGCGGGTGAGTTGCAGGGCAACCTGATCGTCACCATCGGCGACCCTGCCGGAGAGCGCGGCAACCTCTCCTGGTGGGAAACCCGCGCCCTGTACGGCTGGAAGGTCCTGGTGCCGCGCACCAAGGAGCAGGCGGGCGCGATGAGCGAACGCCTCTGGTCGCACGGTGCGGTCTCGCACGAGGTGCCGACGATCTCGGTGGAGCCGCCGCGCAGTCCCGCCCAGATGGAACGCGCCGTGAAGGGGCTCGTCGACGGTCGCTACCAGTGGGTCGTGTTCACCTCGGTGAACGCGGTGAAGGCCGTGTGGGAGAAGTTCCGCGAGTTCGGCCTGGACGCGCGCGCGTTCTCCGGCGTCAAGCTCGCCTGCGTCGGCGAGGCCACCGCGGACATGGTCCGCTCGTTCGGGGTGACTCCGGAGCTGCTGCCCTCCGGTGATCAGACCAGCGAAGGGCTGCTGCAGGACTTCCCGCCGCAGGACGAGGTGCTCGACCCGGTGGACCGGGTTCTGTTGCCGCGAGCGGACATCGCCACCGAGACGCTCTCGGCGGGTCTGCGCGAGCAGGGCTGGGAGGTCGACGACGTCACCGCGTACCGCACGGTGCGTGCCGCGCCGCCGCCCGCCGAGACCCGCGAGATGATCAAGACCGGTGGTTTCGACGCGGTGTGCTTCACCTCGTCCTCGACGGTGCGGAACCTGGTCGGGATCGCGGGCAAGCCGCACGCGCGCACGCTGGTCGCCTGTATCGGCCCGAACACGGCGGAGACGGCGAAGGAATTCGGTTTGCGCGTGGACGTGCAGCCGGAGCTCGCGCAGGTCCCGGCGCTCGTCGACGCGCTCGCCGAGCACGCAGCGCGGCTGCGTGCGGAAGGTTCGTTGCCGCCGCCCAAGAAGGCCAAACGCGCCCGTCGCAGCTGACGTTCGGCCACTTCGGTCGCGCTGAGCGGAAGCGGGCACCGCTTCGGCGGGAGCGGTCGTCGGTGCTACGGCCGCTCCCGGCCGGTGCCCTTGTGGTGACCGGCCGGTGCGGCACGCATCTTCGGGAACCGTGGCGCCGGCTGCCAGGGGTGCGGCGGACCCGTGCGACGACAAAGTGTTCTAGGAGTCCTCATGTTTCCTTCGGACCGGCCGCGTCGGTTGCGGCGTACTCCCGCGCTGCGCAGGCTCGTGGCGGAGACTTCCGTCGAGCCGCGCCATCTCGTGCTGCCCCTGTTCGTGCGTGAGGGCGCCTCCGAGCCGACGCCGATCTCGTCGATGCCCGGGGTCGTGCAGCACAGCCGGGACTCGCTGCGGAAAGCCGCCGTCGAGGCCGTCTCGGCCGGGGTCGGCGGGCTGATGCTCTTCGGCGTGCCTGCCGAACACGACGCGACCGGTTCGGGCGCGGTGGACCCGGAGGGTGTGCTCAACCTCGCACTCTCCGACCTCGCCGCGGAGGTGGGCGACTCGACGGTGCTCATGGCCGACACCTGTCTGGACGAGTTCACCGACCACGGCCACTGTGGACTGCTCGACGCCGACGGTGCGATCGACAACGACCGGACGGTGCAGGTGTACGGGGAGATGGCGGTCGCACAGGCCACGGCCGGTGCTCACGTGATCTCGCCCAGCGGCATGATGGACGGCCAGGTCGGCGTGATCCGCGAGTCGCTCGACGCGACCGGTTTCGCCGACACCGCGATCCTGGCCTACTCCGCGAAGTACTCCTCGGCGTTCTACGGCCCGTTCCGTGAGGCCGTGGACTCGCAGTTGCAGGGTGACCGCAAGACCTATCAGCAGGACCCGGCCAACGGGCGGGAAGCCGTCCGGGAGGCGGACCTGGACCTCGCCGAGGGTGCCGACATGGTCATGGTGAAACCCGCACTGTCCTATTTGGATGTATTGCGCGGAGTCGCGGAGCAGTCCGACGTTCCGGTCGCCGCCTACCAGGTCTCCGGCGAGTACGCGATGATCGAGGCCGCCGTCGAACGCGGCTGGCTGGAACGGGAGCGCACCGTGCTGGAGTCGTTGACCTCGATCCGACGGGCGGGCGCGGACCTGATCCTGACGTACTGGGCCGCGGACGCGGCGCGCTGGTTGGGAGCGGAGCAGCGGTGAACGATCAGCTCGACACGTCGGGGCAGCGGCAGAACGACGCCCCGGAGCCGGACGCCCCGCAGGTACTGCGGCTCGCCTGGTGGCTGTGGATCGCCAGTGCTGCCGTCGGGGTGGTGCGCGCGATCATTCAGCTCACCGACCGCGAGAGCCTGATCAGCTCTCTGCGTGAGAGCGCGCCGGAGATGAACCAGGACGAGCTCGACCAGGCCGCCAACGCCGGGGTGCTCATGTCGCTACTCATGGCGGCGGCGGTCTTCGCGATCTACCTGCTGCTGGCGAACAAGATGCTGCGCGGGCGGAACTGGGCCCGCGTCGTCATGGCGGTGTTCTGCGCGTTCAGCCTCGCGGGCGCCTTGATCGTCCTGCTCGGTGTCGGTTCGATGGGGCTGGGGCCGGTCTCGGAGGCCGCGGGCGTCGAGTTCGACGGCCTCGACCTGCTGATCAGCTTCGTCGTCGCGGCACTCGACACGGCGGTGCTCGTGCTCCTGCTGCGCCCCGAGGCGAACCGCTGGTACCGCAAGACCTGAGCTGCGCGCCTGGCTTCTCACGTATGACCGTGCCTGCCATCTCCGTTCGAGATCGCGAGAACGTAACAGTCGGCGAAGTCGGTGGACAGGCTTTCACCCGCTTTCTACGGTTCGTGCCGTGACGTCGCCGCAGAGTCCCTGGCAACAGGGCGGATATCAGCAGAACCCGTACGGAACGCCCTCCGGTGGCTTCCCCCAGCAAGCTCAGCCCGGGCACCCCGGGTTCGCGGCGTACGCCCAGCGGGGTTACCCGGCGCCCGGCCATCCCTACGGCGCGCCCGCGCCGATGCCGACTCCGGTGCCGAAGCCGCAGGCGGTCGAGATCGCCTTCTACCTCGCGGTCGGGATCCCGCTGTTCTGGACGATCATGCAGACGGTGGGGTACCTGTTCATGCCGCGCGTCGACGGCCCGAACGTGATGCTCTACGGAGGCATCGCCATGGCCGTGCTCGGCTTGATCGGCGCCACGATCTGGATCGTGCTCGGATTCCTGATGTGGCGCGGCGCGAACTGGGCCCGCGTCGTCCTGTTGGTCTTGGGTGCGATCTGGTCGGTGAGCACGTTGTCGAGCCTCGTCGGAGGCGTGATCCTGCTGGTGGTAGGCGTCTCCGCCGAGACGGGCGTGTCCGTCGGGATGGGCGTCGTGTCACTGGTGACCAGCGTGGTCACGCTCGCCGGGCTGATCACGTTCGCTGTGCTGGTGCTGCGCGCGTCGTCGAACCGGTTCTTCAACGCCCCGGCGACTCAGCGGGCGGTGTGACGCCGCGCGTCGTGGTCTCGGCGGCGTGGCTGCGGTAACAATCGTGGTGGCCGGGTGGACGGGATTCCGTCCGGTTTCTACGGTTCGGATGTGACGTCGCCGCAGGATCCCTGGCAGCAGGGCGGATACCAGCAGAACCCGTACGGCAATCCGGCGGGTGGGTTCTCCCCGCACCCCGACCCCGGTCAGCAGCCCTACCCGGGCCAGCAGCCCTACGCAGGCCAGCAGGGGTATCCCGGCCAGGGTTATCCGGGACAATCGTTCGGCTATGCCCCACCGGTACAGGACGAGCCGTTGCGGGCTCCCGGGACGGTGCAAGCAGCGTTCTGGATCGCGGTGGTGGTGCCGCTGATCGCGACGGTGCTCACGGTGGTGACGTACCTGGCCCTGCAGGGCTACATGCAGGATGCGGTCAATCAGGGTGTGGCCAGCGACGGCGCGGTGTCGCCGGAGGAGGAGCAGTTCGTCCGCGGTCTCGCCAACGGGTTGTTGCTGTTCATGGCGGTCGGGACCGGGATCTTCTACCTCGCGCTCTCCGGTCTGTGGATCCTGTTCGGCTTCAAGATGCGCAGCGGCGCGAACTGGGCCCGTGTCGTACTCACCGTGTTCGCCGCCCTCTGGATCGTCAACGCCTTGTTCTCACTCGTCGGCGGCGGGGCGGCCTTCGTCGGTGACTCCGTCGAGCAGGTTCCGCTGCCGGCCACTGTCCCGGTGCTCAGCTACGGCACCGCCGCGTTCGGGCTTCTCGCCATGACCGCGTTCGTGGTGCTGGTGTTCCTCGCTCCATCCAACCGTTACTTCCAGGCGGCGCGATCCCGGTGACCGCCCCCGCCCCGCTGCGCGTCGGCATCGGCCTGTGGTGCGCGGCCGCCGCTTTCCTGCTCGTGCAGGCGCTCTTCTCGTTCACCGGGGTCAGCGGCCTGGAGCAGGAGCTGGCCGACAGCGGTGTCGCCGCCGGCGACGCGGCGGATCGGGCGCGTGCACTGCTGACGACGAACCTGGTGCTCGCGATCGTTCTCGCCGCGGTGTACGCGGGACTCGGATTCATGCTCGGCAGTCGTCGCGCGTGGGTGCGGATCGTGCTCACGATCGTGGCGTTCGGGCACGTCATCATGGTGCTCGCCACGCTCGCCACCTCGGTGCAGAACCTGATCACGCTGGTTCTGCTGGTCGCGGCGGTGGCGTGTACCTGGAAACGCGACAGCTCGGAGTGGTTGCACGGTGAGCATTGACGGCCCGTTGATCTACCGGGAGCACGGCTCGACCTGGTGGCCGGTGCTGTGGGGGCCGGCCTTCGCCGCAGTGGGGGCGCTCGTCGAACAGCTCACGCCCGGGCCCCAGCACGTCTGGATGTGGACGGTCGTCGGTGTCGCGCTGGCGCTGGGTGCGTTCGCGTGGGTACGGGGGCGCCGCAAGGTGTGCACCGTGCAACTGACCCCGGAGTGGCTCGTGCTCGGCCAGGAGTACCTGGCGGTGTCGCGGGTCGAGCACGCCACGGACGTCGGGGCGCCGGTCGGGGCGCGGGTGCTCGGCGGCGGCTGGACGGTGCCGAAGGGCACCCATGAAGTGCCGCTGCGGCTCGAGGACGACGAGGTGGTGCTGGCGTGGGCGAGGGACCCGGAAGCCCTCGTCGAGGAACTCACCGCGTTGATCACCCCTGTCGACGGCTCGGGATCGACGCGCTCGTGAGACCCTGCTGTCCGTGAGCACCCCGGACGCCGGACGGACCGGAACCGATCCGAGCCCCGAACACGGCGAGGCCGTGTCGCAGGAGGCCGTTCTCGGCGAGGTGGGGTCCGGCGAGGAAGGCCGGGTGGTGCACGGCGGACGGCTGAATCAGCCGTGGCGTGCGGGCCTCGCCGCTGTCGAGTGCGTTCTCGCGGTGGCGCTCGTGCTGTTCGCAGTCTGGTCCTGGTCGGCGGGCAAGGTGCCGATCGTCCTACCGGGCCCGGAGGGGACCGAGGTCGTCACCCGCCTGCTCGGGAGTTGGCTGGCCCTGTCCGTCGCGGCCTGCGTGGCGGCGGGGCTGTTGGTGCTCGACGCGATCCGGCAGCTCGTGCTCGCCGTGCAGGTCGGCCGCCGCCACTGAACCCCGCGGTCGCCGTTGAGCTGGGCAGCCGCCACCGAGCACCGTCAGGGTGGCACCGGACACACTCGAACGCCTGTCAGACTGGGGGTGTGAGTGCCGAGACGTCTGCGACCCCGTCCGTCGACCCCGCCCCCCGTTCAAGGGAGCTGTTCGACCGGGCCGTGTCAGTGACGCCGGGCGGCGTCAACTCGCCGGTCCGCGCGTTCCATTCGGTCGGCGGCACCCCGCGGTTCATGGTGCGCGGGGAGGGGCCCTACCTGTGGGACGCCGACGGGTCGCGCTACGTCGACCTGGTCTCCTCGTGGGGTCCGATGATCAACGGCCATGCTCATCCGAGCGTGGTGGAGGCCGTGCGTGCCGCGGCGAGCGAGGGCTTGTCGTTCGGCACCCCGGCGGCCGGGGAGATCGACCTCGCGCGGGAGATCATCGACCGCGTCGAGCCGGTCGAGCAGGTGCGGCTGGTGAACTCCGGCACCGAGGCGACGATGACCGCGGTGCGACTGGCCCGCGCGTTCACCGGCAGGCGCAAGGTCGTGAAGTTCGCGGGCTGCTACCACGGGCACGTCGACGCGCTGCTCGCCGCCGCCGGCTCCGGCGTGGCCACGCTGGGCCTGCCCAGTTCGCCCGGGGTCACCGGCGCGCAGGCCGAAGACACGATCGTGTTGCCCTACAACGACGCGCAGGCGATCCGGAAGACCTTCGACGAGGTCGGAGACGACATCGCCTGCGTCATCACCGAGGCCGCTGCGGGCAACATGGGCGCGGTCGCGCCGGTGGCCGGGTTCAACGAGACACTCCGCGAGGTCACACGCTCGTCCGGGTCGCTGCTGGTGATGGACGAGGTCATGACCGGCTTCCGGGTGTCCTCCGCGGGCTGGTTCGGTCTGGACGGCGTCGCAGGCGATCTCTACACCTTCGGCAAGGTCATGTCCGGGGGTCTGCCCGCGGCCGCGTTCGGCGGACGCGCGGACGTGATGGCGCTGCTCGCACCGTCCGGGCCCGTGTACCAGGCGGGCACGCTCGCCGGGAACCCCGTGGCGATCGCGGCCGGCCTGGCGAACCTGCGCGCCGCCGACGCCGAGACCTACGCCGCCCTGGACCGCAATGCCACGCGGCTCGGTGAGCTGCTCGGGTCGGCGTTGTCGGCGGAGGGCGTCGCACACCAGGTGGCGCGTGCGGGCAACCTGGTCAGCGTGTTCTTCACCGAGGACCCGGTGCACGACTTCCCCTCGGCGCAGGCGCAGCAGACGTGGCGGTTCCCGCCGTTCTTCCACGAGCTGTTGCGGCGCGGCGTGTACCCGCCGCCGAGTGCGTTCGAGTCGTGGTTCGTCAACTCGGCCATGGACGACGCGGCGTTCGACGTCATCGCCGATGCCGTGCCGTACGCCGCGAAGGCCGCCGCGGCGGCCACTGCGCCGGAAGGCACGTCGTGAGTGTGAAGACCGTCGTGCACTTCCTGCGGCACGGCGAGGTCCACAACCCCGAAGGCGTCCTCTACGGTCGGTTGCCGGGATACCACCTGTCCGAGCGTGGGGAGAAGCAGGCGCAGACCGTCGCGGATTTCGTGGCGGCACGCGACATCCGGTTCGTGCTGGCGTCCCCGTTGCGACGCGCCCAGCAGACGGCCACCCCGGTCGGCGCCGCGTTCGGTCTCGACGTCGCCACCGACGAACGCCTCATCGAGTCGGAGAACCAGTTCGAGGGACTCAAGGTCTCGGTCGGGGACGGTGCGCTGCGCTCGCCGCAGCACTGGCCGAAACTGCGGAACCCGTTCCTCCCGTCGTGGGGCGAGCCGTACCTGCAGATCGCGCACCGGATGTTCGCCGCTGCCCAGCGAGCGCGGGTGGAGGCGTCCGGCGGCGAAGCGATCTGTGTGTCACACCAGCTGCCGATCTGGACGCTGCGCCGCTTCGTCGAAGGCAGACCGTTGTGGCACGACCCGCGGCGCAGGCAGTGCTCCCTGGCGTCGCTGACCACGCTCGTGTTCCGTGACGAAGAACTCGTGCGGGTCGCTTACACCGAACCCGCAGGCGAATCCGATCCGACGGTGGCAGGCGCATGATCGCGAAGAAATGTCTGGTGGCGGTGACGGCCGTGCTGGCGCTGACGGGCTGCGCCACGGCCGGGGACGACGCGGTCGGTTCGGACGGTGAGTTCACGTTCGTCTCGCCCGGCGGGCAGACGCGACTGTTCTACCCGCCGCAGGAGCGCGGCGTCGTCTCGGGCGTCACCGGGGACAGTCTCATGCAGGAGGGGCAGAAGATCCGGCTGTCCGACTTCCAGGACCAGGTCGTGGTGATGAACCTCTGGGGCTCGTGGTGCGGGCCGTGCCGTTCGGAGGCCGACGACCTGCAACGAGTGCAGAACGAGCTGGGCCCGCAAGGTGTACAGGTGCTCGGCATCAACGTGCGTGACCAGCGCACGGCGGCGGCGGACTTCGTGAACAACCGGGGGCTGACGTATCCGTCGATCTTCGACCCGTCCGGCCGGTCGCTGCTGCCGCTGAAGGGGTACCCACGGAGCACGGTCCCGTCGACGGTGATCCTCGACCGCGACCACCGCGTCGCTGCGATCTTCCTCACCGAGGTCCTCGACTCCGAACTCATCCCCGAGGTCCGCAAGGTCGCCCAGGAGTCCCGACAGGCGTGAGCCTTTTTGGTGGCTATAGCAACCAAAAAGACTCACGCATGCCAACCGGCGGGCCCACCCGAGGCGACGCATGGCAGCTCGCGAGGACTGCGGGCATGACGCAGCCCGGCATCGCTCGTTTCGAGGCCGGCGGAACCGTTCCCACCATCCCTGTGCTCGAGCGGTTGGCCCGAGCGCTCGATGCCGATCTCGTCGTACGTCTCGCGCCGCGTTCCCCGGCAGCCTGAGCGTCGGGCCGGTCGGACGGTGGCTTCGCCGGAGCCGATGTGGGAACAGTCACCGGGGGTGCTGCGTCCGCGGCCGCTCTCCGTCCTTACCCTCGATGTCGTGAATCCGACCGAACTCGCCGCATCGGGACCGCTGGTTTTCGCAGCCTGCGTCGCCGTGCTGGCGGGGGCGATCAGCTTCGCGTCACCGTGCGTCGTGCCGCTGGTTCCCGGCTATCTCGCCTACCTTGCGGGCGTGGTCGGCGCCGACGCACCCGCGGTGGACGAGGCCGAGGCGCGGGAGGTCCGTCGCGGCCGCTGGCGTGTCGCCGGGGCCGCCGGGTTGTTCGTCGCCGGATTCAGTGTCGTTTTCGCCGCCGGAGCCCTGCTGCTGCTCGGCTTGTCCGATGCCCTGCTCGCCAACGAACTCGTCCTCCAGCGTGTGGGCGGTGTCGTGACCGTCGCGATGGGTCTGGCTTTCCTCGGTCTCATTCCGGCGTTGCAGCGTGACGTGCGCGTGCACCGCGTTCCGCGTACGGGGATGTGGGGTGCGCCGCTGCTCGGGGCCGTGTTCGGTCTCGGGTGGACCCCGTGCCTCGGGCCGACCCTGATCGGCGTGATCTCCGTTGCCGCCGGAACTCAGGTCGACACCGGGATCGCGATGCGCGGCGTGCTGCTGGTGCTCGCCTACTGTGTCGGGCTGGGGATCCCGTTCATCGTCCTCGCGCTCGGTGCCCGCTGGGCGGTGCGCAGCGCGGCGTGGTTGCGCACCCGGGCGCGGACGATCCAGCTGACCGGTGGCGCGTTGCTGGTCGTCGTCGGGTTGCTGCTGGTGACCGGGCTGTGGGGCGAGTGGGTCGCGTGGATGCGCGGGCCGATCGCCGGATTCGAGTTGCCACTCTGATGCCTGCTGTCGTGAAGACCGTTCTCGCCCAACTGCGCAACACGTGGCGCGGACTGACGTCGATGCGCACCGCGCTGGTGCTGCTGTTCCTGCTGGCGCTGGCCGCATTGCCCGGAGCGCTGATCCCGCAGCGGTCGCTGAACCAGCGCGAGGTCGATCGCTACTTCGAGGAGTACCCGAGCCTGGCGCCGATCCTCGACAAGGCCGGCATGTTCGAGGTGTTCAGCTCGGTGTGGTTCGCCTCGATCTACGTCCTGCTGTTCATTTCGCTCATCGGCTGCCTGGTGCCGCGGTGCGCGGAGTACTTCAAGCAGCTGCGGGCGAAGCCGGTGCGCACGCCGCGCAACCTCGCCAGGATGCCGCATCACGAGACCGCCGAGCTCCACTCGTCGGTCGACGAGGTGATGACCTCCGCGCGCCGCCGGTTGCGCGGGTGGCGGATTCACGAGCAGGAGGAAGCCGACGGGGGGCGGTCGCTGAGCGCCGAGCGCGGCTACCTCCGCGAGGCCGGGAACCTGGTGTTCCACTTCGCACTGGTCGGTCTGCTGATCAGCGTTGCCGGCGGCAAGATCCTCGGTTACGAGGGCAACGTCATCGTGATGGCCGACGGGTCGAGCTTCTGCAACTCGGGCACCTACAACTTCGACTCGTTCCGTGCGGGCCTGAGCGTCGACGGCACCGATCTGAGCCCGTTCTGCGTGAAGGTCGACGACTTCGAGGCCGACTATCTGCCCACCGGCCAGGCCGAGAACTATCGCGCGTCCGTGCAGTACCAGTCCGGTGAGGACCTGGAGAACGACGTGTGGCGCCCGTACGAGCTGGAGGTCAACAGCCCGCTGCGGACCGCGGGCGACCGTGTCTACCTGCTCGGCAACGGCTACGCGCCGCGGTTCTCCGTGACCTGGCCGGACGGGCAGCAGCGCTCCGGTCTCGTGCAGTGGCAGCCGATGGATCAGATGACGATGCTGTCCCAGGGCGCCACGAAGTTCGACCCGCCGGGAGTCACCGACGCCGAGCAGCGCAGGCAGAACCAGCTCGCGGTCACCGGCCTGTTCGCGCCGACGGCGAACATGGACGGGTCGCTGCTGTCGTCGCGGTTCCCCGCACCGAACGATCCGCGGGTGGCCGTCGACGTGCTGCGCGGCGACCTCGGCCTCGACTCCGGCCGGGGACAGTCGATCTTCAGCGTGGATCAGCGCATGATCGAGCAGGACCGGCTGAACCGGGTGGCGCGCGAGAACCTGCGCATCGGCGAGGAGATCCGCCTCGACGACGGCACGACGGTGCGCTTCGACGGCCTGGAACGGTGGGTGAACCTGCAGGTCTCGCACGACCCGTTCCAGCCGTGGGTGCTCGGTTTCGCGGTGGCGGTCATCTTCGGCATCGGGGCGTCGTTGACGATCAAGCGGCGGCGCGTGTGGGTGCGCGCGGTCCCGGTCACCCCGGGCGCCGGTGACGGGGATCTCGCCCGTACCGTGGTCGAGGTCGGCGGACTGGCTCGCACCGACCAGGCCGGTTACGGCGAGGAATTCACCCGCGTCGCCCGTGACCTGCTCGAACCCGGCCCCGACGACTCGACGGACACGCCAGCCGCGATGTCCGGGCGCGGAAGGAACAGCTGATGCCGGTCAACCTGGTGCTGTCGGAGTACAGCGACATGGCGTTCGCGACCTCGGTCGCGATCTACATCTTCGCGATGCTGTTGTACTTCGCGGAGTTCTCCTCCGGCAGCGCGCGCAAGGCCGTCCCGGAGCGCGAGCTCGTCGGCTCGGGTGCGCCGGTCGACAAGGCCGCGGGCGACGGACCCGTCGTGGGACACGTGCCCGAGCCCGCCCGTCGGCCGTGGGCCGAGCGGGTCGGCGGGATGGCGGTGGCGTTGACCGCCCTCGGTGCCCTGGTGCACGGGGCGTCGTTGGTGCTGCGCGGTGTCGCGACCGGCCGGGCTCCGTGGGGCAACATGTACGAGTTCGGTTCCGCGATCACGCTCGCGGCGGTGCTGGCGTGGCTGGTCGTGCTGTTCCGGCAGTCCCGCGCGCTGCGGCAGGAGACCAGCACCGCGACGTTGCGTGGTCTCGGCGGGTTCGTGATGCTGCCGACCACGGTGCTGCTGTTCCTGTCGGGCACGGTGTTGTACGCGGAAGCCGCGCCCCTGCAGCCTGCGCTGCAGTCCTATTGGATCGTGATCCACGTCTCGGCCGCGATCGTCTCGACCGGTGTGCTGTTGTTCGCCGGTGTGGCCAGCCTGCTGTTCATCGCGCGTACGCGGCACGAGAACAACCCCACGAAGATGGTGCGGTTCGGCTCGCGGTTGCCGACGAGCCAAGCGCTGGACCGGCTGGCCTACCGCGCCACCGTGATCATCATGCCGGTGTGGACGTTCGCGATCGTCGCGGGCGCGATCTGGGCCGAGGCCTCCTGGGGCCGGTTCTGGGGTTGGGACCCGAAGGAGACGACCTCCCTTATCGCCTGGATCTGCTATGCCGCGTACCTGCACGCGCGGGCCACCGCCGGGTGGCGCGGCGTGCGCTCGGCGTGGATCAACGTCGCCGGTCTCGCCGTGATGATCTTCAACCTGTTCTTCATCAACATCGTGGTCGCGGGGCTTCACTCGTACGCTGGACTCTGATCGGGTCACCGCGTCGCCGAGAGGCTTGCCCGACGAGGTCGACGCGCTTGATCGGCTTCTCTGACCTGCGGATCTTCGACCGGTACCGGGCCGTGGCACGGTGCCGAACACCTCACCCCGGCTGGATTCCGCGGGTGTTCGGCGACTACCGTCCCGCTTCGAGGGCGTACCCGCTCTGATTCGTTTCTCGGAAGGACAGCCAACGGTGACCGGACGCTACGAGGAGCCCGAGACCCGCCGTAACCTGGGCCCGGCCGACCCGCGGTCCTTCGACGGGGCCGAATCCACGGCACACGGCAACGGGCACTCCGGTGACCTGCCGAACCCGGCGGACCCGGGTTACATCGACCCGAAGACCACGCCGGGCAGGCGACACGTGGTCTCCGACGAGCACCCGATGCCGTCCTACGTGGACCCGTCGGGGCCGGCGGCGGAGACGCCGCAACCGCACTACCCGGGTGGTGTCCAGCAGCAGGGCCAGGTTCCGTACGTGGAACCGAGTCCGTCCGGGCCGCAACAGGGCTTCTCGACCGCATCGGCCTACGCCGATCCGAGCACCCAGTTCCAGCCCGGCCCGTACCAGCCCGGCGCGCAGTCCGGGCCGCACCAGGTCGGCCAGTCGGGCGCCCAGCCCGCACCAGGTCAGCCTGCATCAGGTCACTCCGCACCGGGCCAGCCCGCGCCAGGTCAGTCCGGCCCGTATGCGGTCGGCGCGGCTCCGTCCGCCCCTCAACAGCCGCAGGCCGCACAGCCTGGCCAGTCGGGGCCGCACGAGATTCCCGGTGTGCCCGCGCCGTATCCGGGTGTGGGGCAGCCCGCGCAACAGCCGCCGGAGCAGCCGTTCGGCCAGGACCTGTCCTCGGCGCAGCTGCTGCGACAGACGAAGCGTCCGCCGCAGTCCGGGTGGCGCAAGGCGTTGTACCTGCTCAGCGGCAAGTCGATCAACCTTGGCGAGAGCCAGTCCGACATGTACCGCCGCGAGCTGATCTCTCGGATCAATCAGCCGCTCGCGGGCTGCTACAAGATCGCGATGCTCAGCCTGAAGGGCGGTGTGGGCAAGACGACCGCCACGGCAACACTCGGCTCGACGTTCTCGTCGCTGCGCGGCGACCGCGTCGTGGCCGTCGACGCGAACCCCGACCGCGGGACGTTGAGCCAGAAGATCCCGCTGGAGACCACTGCCACCGTCCGTCACCTGCTGCGGGACGCCCAGCGCATCAGCAAGTACAGCGACGTCCGTTCGTACACCTCGCAGGGACCCAGCCGGTTGGAGGTGCTGGCCAGCGAGCAGGACCCGGCGGTCTCGGAGGCGTTCAGCGAGGACGACTACCGGCGCACGGTGACCTTGCTGGAGCACTTCTACAACGTGGTGCTCACCGACTGTGGCACCGGCCTGATGCACTCGGCGATGAAGGGCGTCCTCGACGTCGCGGACTCGCTGGTGCTGGTCTCGTCGAGCTCGATCGACGGCGCGCGCAGCGCGTCGGGAACCCTGGACTGGCTCGACGCGCACGGATACGGGGAGTTGGTGAAGCGGTCCGTGACCGTGATCAACTCGGTGCGTCCGGGGTCGGGCAAGGTCGACATCGACAAGCTCGCCGCCCACTTCGGTTCCCGGTGCCGTGCGGTGGCGAAGATCCCCTTCGACCCGCATCTGGAAGAAGGCGCCGAGGTCGAGCTGGACCAGCTCGCCGCACCGACGCGGCTCGCGTTGCTGGAGCTCGCCGCACTCGTCGCGGACGACTTCCCGCAGGCAGCAGGCCGTCAGCGCATGGTCTGATCAGCCCTCTGGGAACGACACCGCGAGGCGCGGGGATGCAGGACCACCTACTCACGTTCCCGGATGCCGTCTGGGAGCGGGCGGACGCTCAGCTCTCGCCGGGGTCGCCGTTGTTGCGGTTCTTGCGCTCTTCGTCGAGTTTGCGCAGGAAATCGGGGTCGTCGTCCGGCGGGACCTGGGTGCCGGGCCGGCCGAAGAGCTCGCCGACGCCGTTCTCCGGACCGAAGGCCTTCCACAGCAATACGATGACGGTGATCGCACCGATCGCTGCCAGCGCGTAGAGCATCGCCCACCTCCGTTTCGTCCCTTTCGAGACTAGCTGGTGTGGCGTGGTGGTGGGGTCGCCGAGTCAGGCTGTGTGGCTCACGTCGTTGGTCAGCTCCGCCAGCAGGGTCTTCACCTCGGACTCCCGGAACCGGCGGTGCCCGCCCGGGGTACGGATCGAACCGATGCGCCCGGCGGTGGCCCAGCGGGTGACGGTCTTCGGGTCGACGCGGAACAGCGTGGCGACCTCGCCGGGTGTCAGGAGTTGCTCCTGGCTGTTCGGGCGGGTCTGCGGCGTCACGGTCACGGCTTGCCTCCACGGGTCTTCGCAACAGGTGTTCGGGGAGTCGGTGGTATCGGCTCCGCTGTCTCGCATCCTGGCAGCCGGACATGCGGGTACTCGAACACTCAGGTCCAGGTAAAGGGAAGGTAAGGGACGAACGGGCGTATTCGGACGCAGCGCGCGCCGAGGCGTTGATCGGACCTCCGGCCGGGGTGCCGTTTCCGCACGTCCCGGACCGTCGGCCGTCGGTGACCTCCCGTGCTCTACCCTGGTTGACGTGCAGGAACAGCAGAACGCAAGCGACTCGGTCGGGAGCACTCGCGCCGCTGGTCGACCGCACTCACTGGCCGTCGACCTCACGCTCTACACGCTCGCCCGGTTCGGCATGGTCGTCGCCTTGGCCGCTGTGCTCCTGCTCTTCCGGGTTCCGTTGCTCGTCGCGCTCGCGGTTGCCGTGGTCGTCGTCATGCCGTTGTCCCTCGTGTTGTTCAAGGGCTTGCGTCACCGCGTCGCGGTCGGTGTCGAGGAGCGCACCCGGCACCGCCGGGCACGCCGCGACGAACTCCGTGCGCAGCTCAGGGGCGAACGGGACGAGGAACCCGCGAATCGTGCGGCCGAGCAGCATGCGACGTCGGAGGAGCGTTCGTGACCGAGATCGTGGATCGCTGGTGCGAACGCACCCGGGACTGGACGTCGGAGGCGGTACGGGTCATCGAGGCCGACGCGAACCGCAGCGCCGACACGCACCTGCTCACGTATCCGCTCCCGCACGCCTGGGGTATTGACCTTTACTTGAAGGACGAGTCGACGCATCCGACCGGCTCGCTGAAGCACCGGCTGGCGCGCTCGCTGTTCCTGCACGCGATCTGCAACGGCTGGATCGCCGAGGGAACGCCGGTCATCGAGGCGTCGTCGGGGTCCACAGCCGTCTCCGAGGCGTACTTCGCCCACCTGCTCGGGCTGCCGTTCATCGCGGTGATGCCGCGGTCGACGAGCGCCGAGAAGGTCGCACTCATCGAGCGACAGGGTGGCAAATGTCACTTCGTCGACGAGCCGAACGCGATCTACGACGAGTCCCGCAGGCTCGCCGCCGAACTCGGCGGGCACTTCATGGACCAGTTCACCCACGCCGAGGGGGCGACGGACTGGCGCGGCAACAACAACATCGCCGAGTCGATCTTCGAACAGATGCGGCGGGAGCGCCATCCGGAGCCGGCGTGGATCGTCACCGGCGCGGGCACCGGCGGCACGAGCGCGACGTTGGGCCGCTACGTCCGCTACCGCAGGCACGGAACCCGCCTGGCCGTGGTGGACCCGGAGCACTCGGTGTTCTTCGACGCGTGGTGCGAGAACGACCCCGGTCGCGTCGGCGACCGCGGCTCGCTGATCGAGGGCATCGGACGTCCCCGGGTCGAACCCTCGTTCGTCGGTCAGGCCATCGACCGCATGGTCAAGGTTCCGGACGCGGCCTCGATCGCGACGATCCGGTGGACCGAGGAAGTGCTCGGCCGCCGAGTCGGCGGCTCCACAGGGACCAACCTGTGGGGGGTGTTCACCCTCGTCGCCGAGATGGTCGCGCGTGGGGAACGCGGCAGCATCGTGACACTGCTCTGCGACGGCGGTGAGCGGTACGCGCACACCTACTACGACGACGGCTGGGTGTCCGAGCAAGGCATGGATCTGGATCGACCGTGGCGCGTGCTGGAGCGGTTCCACGCCACCGGGCAGTGGCCTGCCGACGAGCGCGCCGGGGTCGAGACGAGTGCGTAAGCCTGCCGTAGCCGCCGGTGCGCTCGCGCTGGGAGTCCTGGCCGGGTGTTCGGGACAGGAGCCCGCCCCGGAGCAGCCCCCCACCCCCTCGACGGAGACGAGTGAGCAGCCGACGCTGGAGTCGGTCGAGCCCTCGATCACCCGTGAGATCCCGCAGGAGCAGCGGCAGCGGCTCGCGCGACTGCCGAGCGAGCGCCTGTGTGAGCTGGTGACACCGGACGAACTCGGTCAGCTCGCGTTCCCCGTGCAGCGCGGGCAACCCCGCGAGGTGGGTTTCGATCCGACGTTGCGTGGCTGCTCGTTCGAGGCGCAGGGCGGCGCGCGTGCGGTGTTGCTGGGGGCGCAGCCGGCCGGCTACGGCAGCCTCGGCGACACCGAGGTCGACCTCGGTGGGACGCGCGGCACGCAGACCTTGCACGTCAACGATTGCACTGTGTTCGCCGACGTTGAGGACGCGACTCTGCAGGTCGTCGTGACGGCCCCGGAAGCGGGGTCGGACCAGTGCGAGGCCGCGCAGGGCATCGCCCAGTACACCTTGGCCGCTCTCGTCCGATGACCCCGATTCGTGAAGCGAACGGCACTTTCGCCTCGTCTCGTGAGGCGAAAGTGCCGTTCGCCTCACGAGATCAGCCCTGGCCGAGGGCGAGGGCGAGAGCCGTCGCGACCGCCCACACGAGCATCGCCAGGCCGGTGTCGCGCAGCGCGGGCACCAGGGCACTGCCGGTGCGTCCGCTCAGCACCGCTCGCAGCGAGGGGAACATCAACGGCAGCGCGAGGAACGCGGTGAGCACCCACGGGCTGCGCAGGCCGGTGAGCAGCGTGATGACGAACGGCACCAACGCGAGCACGACGTAGAGCGTGCGGGTGTCACGGTCGCCGAGCAGGACGGCGAGTGTGCGCTTGCCGGTCTCGCGGTCGGTGGGAATGTCACGCAGGTTGTTCGCCACGAGCACCGCCGCCGAGAACGAGCCGATCGCGACCGCTCCGCCGACGCCGACACCGTTGAACGATCCGGACTGCACGAACAGGGTGCCCAGCACGCCGACGAGTCCGAAGAACACGAACACCGCGATCTCGCCGAACCCGGAGTAGCCGTACGGGCGAGAGCCGCCGGTGTAGAACCATGCCGCCGCGATGCAGGCGGCTCCGACGAGCAGCAGCCACCACTGTCCGCTCAGCGCTACGACGCCGAGCCCGCACACGGCCGCGAGCCCGAAGCACACGAACGCGGCGGTGCGGACCGCGCCGGGTTCGGCGAGGCCGGAGCCGACGAGCCGCAGCGGGCCGACGCGCTGCTCGTCGGTGCCGCGAACGCCGTCGGAGTAGTCGTTGGCGTAGTTGACGCCGACGATCAGCGTGACCGCCACCAGCAGCGCGAGCAGCGCGATCACCGGGTCGAACCGGTCCACGCCCGCTGCCGCCCCGGTCCCCACGATCACGGGTGCGAACGCGTTCGGCAGGGTGCGCACGCGTGCGCCTTCGATCCACTGTGCGACTGTCGCCATGGCGCCATCTTCGCCCATCGGGTGCGGGTGATCGACTCGTGGTCGGTCACTGCCTGCCGAGCAGGTCGCGCACGGCGGCCCGGTCGACCTTTCCGGGCCCGCGCAGCGGCAGTTCCTCCACGGCGACGATGCGTTTCGGAGCGGCTTCGGCACCGGCACGGGACCGAACCGCTTCCCGGAGTTCGGCGGTGTCCGGCGGTGCGGAAGGGTCGCTGACGACGACGGCGGCGGCCACGATCTGGCCCCACTCCGGATCGTCGAGGCCGACGACACACGCCTCCCGGACTCCGGGGTGGTCGGTCAGGGGTCGTTCGGCCTGAACGGGTGCGACGTTGACCCCGCCGGTGACGATCATGTCGTCCACGCGGCCGAGGACCTCGAGCCTGCGGTCCCTGACCTGGCCGACGTCGTCGGTGCGGAAGCCGAAGTCGCTGAAAGCCTCGCTGTCGGCGTAGCGGTATCCGCGCGCCACCATCGGGCCGTAGAGGTGAATCCGGCCCGGTTCGGGCGGTTCGACCGCGACCCGCACGCCGTCGAGCGGCATGCCGTCGTAGACGCAGCCGCCCGCGGTCTCGCTCATGCCGTAGGTGCGCACGATCGGCACGCCCTCGTCCTGCGCGCGCTGCAGTAGCCGTTGCGGCGCGGCGGCGCCTCCGAGCAGGATCGCGTCGAATTGGCGCAGCGCACGAAGGCTGTCCGGGTCGTCGATGAGGCGGGCGAGCTGGGTGGGAACCAGCGAGGTGTAGTACGGGCCCCACGTGGCGAAGACCTCGGTGGCGGCCTCGACGAACGCGTCGGGGCGGAAGCCGTCGCGGACGTCCACGGCACACGGCTCGGTGCCCGAGATCAGGGCACGCATCAGCACCTGCAACCCCGCGACGTGGTGCGGCGGCAGCGCGAGCAGCCACGTTCCCGGCCCGTCGAGCCGTTCCTCGGTCGCCTCCGCCGAGGCGCGCAGCGCCGAGTTCGGCAGCAGAACGCCCTTCGGTACGCCCGTGGACCCCGAGGTGCCGATGACGACGGACGTCGGGTCCATCGTGTCGTCCTCGTGCGCCAGCAGCGGTTCGCCGACGCCGAGTGCGGTGCGCAGTTCTCGCGCGTTCTCCCCGTCGGGGGCGACCGGCAGCAACGCCGGGCCGTCGCCCTCGAGCGCCCGGCTCAGCGCCGGGAGCGCCTCGAGCGCTTCGTTACCGGGGCGGATGGGCAGGGCTTCCACGACACGACCAGGACTCACGCCCACCATTGTCGACGACCGGCGTGACCCGACGCCGAACCGGTCGCCCGTCAGGGAGAAGAGGTGCTCGGGGTGGGTCTGCGTACGCGGCGGCGAGGTGAGGTTCCGCTACTGCAACCACCTACGCAGACCAATCCGCGCACTCTCCTAGTAGTGCCAGGGGAACTCCGACCAGTCGGGCTCCCGCCGCTGCAGGAACGCGTCGCGGCCCTCGACGGCTTCGTCGGTCATGTAGGCGAGGCGGGTGGTCTCGCCCGCGAACAGCTGCTGGCCGACGAGGCCGTCGTCGATGGCGTTGAACGAGTACTTGAGCATCCGCTGCGCCGTCGGCGACTTGCCGTTGATCTCCCGCGACCACTGCAATGCGGTCGCTTCGAGCTCTTCGTGCGGCACGGCCTCGTTGACCATGCCCATCTCGTGTCCCTGCTGGGCGGTGTACGGGCGGCCGAGGAAGAAGATCTCGCGGGCGAACTTCTGTCCGACCTGGCGTGCGAGGTACGCCGAGCCGAATCCGCCGTCGAAGCTGCCGACGTCCGCGTCGGTCTGCTTGAACCGCGCGTGCTCGGCGCTGGCGAGAGTGAGGTCGCTCACGACGTGCAGGCTGTGTCCGCCACCCGCGGCCCACCCCGGAACCACCGCGACGACGATCTTCGGCATGAACCGGATCAACCGCTGCACCTCGAGGATGTGCAGCCGACCCGCGCGCGCCGGATCCACCGTCTCCTGCGTCTCACCGTCGGCGTACTGGTAGCCGGACCGGCCGCGGATGCGCTGGTCGCCGCCCGAGCAGAACGCCCAGCCGCCGTCCTTCGGCGAGGGCCCGTTCCCGGTGAGCAGCACGCAGCCCACGTCGGAAGTCGTCCGTGCGTGGTCGAACGCGCGGTAGAGCTCGTCGACGGTGTGCGGCCGGAAGGCGTTGCGCACCTCCGGCCGGTCGAAGGCGATGCGCACGGTGCCGCGCCCTGGTCCGTCCTCGACACACCGGTGATACGTGATGTCGGTGAAGTCGAAGCCGTCGACGGGTTGCCAGACCGCGGGGTCGAAGAGTTCGGAAACACGTGTGTTCTGCACACTGGGGAGGATAGGCACGGCGCGAACGGGACTGTCCCTGCCCGTGCGAACCGGTACGGGGTGGTGGCGTGAATCCGTCGACGGCGCAGGCCGAGGTGATGGTCGACGAACTGGTGCGCAACGGGGTCTGCGACGTCGTCCTGGCGCCCGGCTCCCGTAACGCGCCGCTGTCGTTCGCGGTGCACGCCGCTGCCGAGGAGGGGCGACTGCGGCTGCACGTCCGGATCGACGAACGCAGTGCCGGATTTCTCGCCCTGGGCATGGCCGCCTGCAGTCGCAGACCGGTCGCGGTGATGTGCACCTCCGGCACCGCCGTGGCGAACCTGCACCCGGCGGTCGCGGAGGCATGGCAGGCCGGAGTGCCGATGGTGGTGCTCACCGCGGACCGACCGCCGGAGATGCGGGCAGCGAACGCCAACCAGACGATCGACCAGCACGGCCTGTTCGGCACCGCGGTGTGCGCGTTCCACGAGTTCGCGGTGGCCGAGCGTCGCCCCGGGCTCAACGCCTACTGGCGGACCGAGGTCTCCCGTGCGTGCGCGGCCGCGAGTCGGGGGCCGGTCCATCTCGACGTCCCGTTCCGGGAACCGCTGGTGCCCGACGGCGAGCCGGACTGGTGCGAACCGCTGGTCGGCAGGGCCGACGGCGGCCCGTGGACGGTCGCCGCTGCCCGTGCCGGATCGGCGCTGACCCGGGTTCGATCCCCGCGCGGCCTGGTGCTCGTCGCCGACGATCGGCGCGCGGAGGAAGCGGGAGCGTGGGGCGAACGGCTCGGGTGGCCGGTGTTGTCCGAGACCGGTGGTGTCGGCCAGGCGGGCGGCGCGGCGATCACCTCCGGCATGTGGCTGCTCGGCGTGGACGACTTCCTCGCCGACCACCGTCCCGATCAGGTCGTGTGTTTCGGCCGCCCCACGGTGTTCCGCGCGGTGCAGAACCTGTTCGGGCACCCCGACACCGAGGTGCTGCTGGTGCACGACGGTGAGCACTGGCCCGCGCCGCGGCACGACGTCGTCGAGGTCGCTGCCCACCCCGGACCGCCGAGTGGCGCGACGGACTCGGAGTGGCTCGCCGCCTGGCAGCAGGCCGACCGCAAAGTCACCGACGTCGTGCGGGCGGAGCTGGAAATGTTGCCGTGGCCGACCGGAGTCCTCCTCGCCCGGGACGTCGCCGCGGCGTTGCCTCCGGGCGCGCAGCTCGTCCTCGGCTCGTCGAACCCGGCCCGCGATGTCGCGCTCGCCCCTGTCCGCCGCAGCGACGTCACCGTGCACCGCAACCGAGGGGCGGCCGGGATCGACGGCATGGTCTCGACAGCGGCGGGCGCGGCGTTGGTCCACGAAGGACGAACGGTGGCGCTGGTCGGCGACCTCACGTTTCTGCACGATTCCAACGGACTCCTGCTCGGCCCGCAGGAGCAGCGTCCCGACCTGACGCTCGTGGTGTTCAACGACGACGGCGGCGGCATCTTCTCCCTGCTGGAACAAGGCGAACCGCAGCACGCGGCCTCGTTCGAGCGGGTCTTCGGCACCGCGCACGGCGTCGACCTCAGCCATCTCTGCGCGGCCCACGGCATCGAGCACGTGCGCGTGACGGACCGTGCGGCGCTGCCCACAGCGTTGCGGAGCTCCGGCGGGCTGCGTGTCGTCGAGGTCATCGCGGACCGCGCGGACCTCCGGTCCGTCCACGAGCGACTCCGCGCCACCGTGACCGCCACCTTCGGCACGTGAGTCTTTTTGGTGGCTATAGCAACCAAAAAGACTCACGCTTCGCGCGCCATGTGCCACGCCCGCGTGTCATTGGACGCCTTCGAGCGCCTCCCGGACCGGCAGGAGCTTCGCCTCAGCCTCGGCGACCTCCTGCTCCGGATCGGAGTCGGAGACGATGCCGCAGCCCGCGAACAAGCGGACCTGACTCGGCCCGTCCTCGCTGTCGCGGACCTGCGCGCACCGCAGCGCCAGGCCGAACTCCCCGTTGCCCTCGCCGTCGAGCCAGCCGACCGGGCCCGCGTACCGGCCGCGGTCCATGCCTTCGAGCTCGCTGATCATCCGCACAGCCTCGGGCGTGGGCGTGCCGCCGACCGCCGCAGTCGGATGCACCGCGTCGAGCATCTCCAGCAGCGACGCCGGTTCCGACCCGGCGAGTCGTCCGTGCACGTCGGACGCCAGATGCAGCACGTTGCGCAGCCGCAGCACGGTCGGTTCGTCCGGCACCGACATCTCGTCGCAGAACCCGGACAGCGACTCGGCCAGCGAGTCGACCGCGTAGCCGTGCTCGGCCCGGTTCTTCCCCGAGGACAGCAGTTCGCCGGCGAGGTCGTCGGCGGAGACCTCGTCGTGTGGCCAGCTCGTCCCCGCCAGCACCCGGGAGCGCACCTCGTTCCCGGTGCGCCGCAACAGCAGTTCCGGGGTGGCTCCGAGCACGCCGTCGACGGCGAACGTCCAGCAACTCGGGTAGCGGGCGGCGAGATTGCCGAGCACGAACCGCGGGTCCAGCGGTTCGGAGGTGGTCGCGAGCAGGTCGTGTGCCAGCACGACCTTGCGGACGTCGCTGCCCGCGCGCATCCGGCGGACCGCTTCCTCGACCGCCGTCCGATATCCGGCCGCGGAGAGCAGGCCGTCGCTGTAGCGGACCGTGCCTGGTTCGCGCACCGGTGTCACCGGCTCCTCGCCGGTGTCGCCGATGGTGGTGATCCACCGGACGCCGTTGCGGGAGCCGACGATCACGCGCGGGACGACGGCACTGGAGTTGCCCGGTTCGTCGGCGAACGCGAGCGAGCTGAACGCGACCGGGCCGGTGCCGGGAACGCGCACCTCGTCGTCCACGACGAGCCCGGCGGTGAAGTCCCGCCACCATGCTTCGAGATCGGCGAACCGGTCGCCGCCCTTCGTGTCGTGCCGCGCCGCCTCACCCCACCCGACGAGGCCGTCGCCGTGCTTGAGCCAGCAGGTGGTGGCCTTCTCCGGCAGCAGGTCGAGCAGTGCGCGGTCGTGGCCGGGATCGCCGGGGGCGATCCGGCGCGTGCGCACCGAGAGCGGAACCGGGGATGTCACCACCCCCCGAGGATATGCGTCGCCCGGAATCCGATCGCTCGCGGACGCGATGCTCGGGTGGGCCCGGCCGGTACCTACAATCGCCCACCGTGAGCAGCGACGCGGTGCGACGGCACGACGACGGTGAGCCCACGGTCGTCGGGGGCCGGCTCCGCGACCCCGCTCGCGTCCGGGGAATCGTGGCGAAAGTCCTGCTCGGCGTGGGGGTGCTGCTGACCGGACTCGGCGTGGCGATCATCATCGCCTGCTTCATGAACGACCGCACGATCACCGACTCGCCGGGCTACGCGGTCGCGGACGTGGTGGACACCTCACTCACTCGGACCGTGGTGCGATTCACCGACGACGAGGGCCGCGTGTACATCCCGCGCAACGGTGTGCTCTACCCCACGCAGTTGCAGGAGGGCCAGTCCGTCCGGGTCGAGTACGACAGCCGCAACCCCGAGATCGTCCGCGTCGCCGGGCGTGACTTCAGGATCGCGCTGCTGCCGGTGGGGACGGGAGTCGCCGTGGTGTGGGCGGTGGTGCTTCCGGCCTGGTGGCTGCTGCGACGCTCCGCACAGAACACCCATACGACTCAGGAAGCTACACACGGTAACTGAGTACTTTCCCCGACGCGCCGCCCCTCGTGCGGCGCGCAGACTGGATCGATGCGCGGCGTCGGGGAAGATCCGGTGCCGCGACGTCGCGGCGGTGGGGACCGGAGGTACCACTCGAGATGGTCGAAACGTGGGTGTTCGTGCTGGTGGTAGTGGCTGCGGGCGTCTGCGGCGCCGCGCTGGCACTGGTCGCCGCGTCGTGGCGACGAGATCACCACGTGGAGGTCGCCGCTGCCGTCGCGAGCACCCTGCCGACAACACGACCCGTCCTCTGTTCGGTGCCCGCCGGACGATGGTCGGCGCCGTTGCACCGCTGCGAGCAAGCCGCGCGGCGTGCCGGGCTGGCCGCCGACACCGTCTCGTCGAACCGGGCACGGCAGCGGCTGCACTCGGTCGTACGCCGCATGGACGCCGAGCTGCCCAGCGTGCGCGCGCTCGCCGAGCTGGGACGGAGCCTCGACACCGACCCGTCGCGTGACCGGGAGGCGGTGAACCGCGTGCATCGTCAGCTGACCGAGGCCGGGGAGCGGTTCGGCGCGGTCACCGATCGGATGTTGCGGATCGTGGTCGAACTCGTCGACGACGGAGACGGGGAACGCGCCGGTCGGCAGGTCGGTGAGCTCCGCGAGCGGTTCCCGCTGTCTCCGCCGCTGTCGGACGTGCTGGCACGGCCGTCCCGCCCACTGCTGCCTCGCTGAGACTCCTTGCAGAAGGTTCTTGCTCTGTGGCTCGGGTGGCGGAACCTCAGCGCCCTCCTCGCTGCGGGATCGGTTTCTCGAGTAACCACCTACGCCACGAAATCCGCCGCCGACACGCAACGACGACAGCTCACCCAGCAAGGACAGGCTCATTCCGGGCTGTCGCGGGGGCGGGGCGTTGCCGAGTCCCGCCACCACGCGAGCACGTCGTGCGCCACGCCGGGAGCCGCGACGAGCAGTCCGTCTTGGGGCAGCGACGAAGCGTCCCCGTCCCGGTCGAGCACGGCGGCGCCGGACTCCACGGCCAGCGCGAGCGCGCCCGCGACGTCCCATTCCTCGTAGGAGTCGAGCACCGCCGCCATCGCGTGGCCCAGAGCGACCTGAGTGATCGCCAACGCAGGAGAGCCCAGCAACCGCACCCCTACCTGCGCGTCGGCGGCGTTGGCGATGAACCGGTCCATGCCGCTCCAGGGACCGCGCTTGGTGAGTTCGGTGCAGGCGATGCCCGCGCGGGTCTCGTACTGGTCACCGAGCGCGACGGGGTCTCCGTTCGCCCGCATGCCCCGGCCGCGCGCCGCCGCGTAGATCTGCCCCCGGTACGGGTCGGCGACCACTCCGACCACCGGCCCGTGCGCGTCGAGCATCGCGAGGCTGTAAGCGCACAGCGGGATTCCCGCGACGTAGTTGGCGGTGCCGTCGACCGGATCCACCACCCACCGGTAGCCGGTGGAGTCGTGCGCCATGGGGTGAGCGGGCGCGGCACCGCGTTCGAGCCGGTCGTACTCCTCGCCGAAGACCGGCACGCCAGGGAACTCGTCGGAGAGGACCCGCCGGGTGTGCCGCTCGAGGATCCGTCCGGTGTCGGTCACCCAGTCGAACGGCGACTCGGTCGCGGCAGGAAGCGCCCCTCGCCCCGCCGTCGCGGTGATGACGTCGGCGGCGTCGTTGGCGAGGCGTCCCGCGACCTCGAGGGCACGGGCGAGCAGGCCCGGCTCGACGCGCTGCGCCGGTGGAGAAGGCGAGACCGTCATGGCGACACACGGTGGTCCGGCCCGGTGTCGCCGGATCGACACGCAGGTGGACGGTGTGCCATGACGAGGTCACGATTGCGCACCCGGAGCGGTGTTGGCGTGCCTTTCGGTTGTCGTTCTCGCGGCGTCCAATCCCGGGTCGCCTGATCGCCGTACGCGCCCGCAACGGTGTCGCACGTGCGGATCGCTGTGGTCACGGAAAGCTTTCTTCCCCAGGTCAACGGCGTCGCGAACTCGGTGCTGCGGGTGCTGGAGCACGTGCGCAGGCGCGGCGACGAGGCGCTGGTCGTCGCGCCCGGCGCCGGTGACGACGAGTACGCGGGGTTCCCCGTCGTGCGGGTGAACGCCGTGGACGTTCCCGCCGTCTCGGCACTGCCGATCGGGCTCCCCACGCGGCGCGTGCTCACCAGCCTGCGGACCTTCACCCCGGATGTCGTGCATCTCGCCTCGCCGTTCGTGGTCGGGGCAGGCGGGCTCGCCGCCGCGCGGAAACTCGGCGTACCGACGGTGGCGGTGTACCAGACCGACGTGGCCGGGTTCGCCGCGTCGTACGGGCTGGGGCTGACCGCGCGGGCCGCGTGGCGATGGACGAGGCGCCTGCACTGCGCCGCGGACCGGACGCTCGCGCCCTCGTCATGGGCGGTGGAAGCGTTGCGCGAGCACGGCGTGCCCCGGGTGCACCGCTGGGGCCGGGGCGTGGACACGGCGCGGTTCAGCCCGGGCAGGCGCGACGAGTCGCTGCGCGCCGGATTGGCGCCTCACGGCGAGCTGCTCGTGGGCTACGTGGGTCGGCTGGCGCCGGAGAAGCACATCGAGCGGCTCGCTGCCCTGGACGGGATGCGGGGAGTCCGGATCGTGGTCGTCGGCGACGGGCCGCAGCGTGCGGCGCTGGAGCGGCAACTGCCGAACGCGGTGTTCCTCGGGCTGCACACCGGCACGGACCTCGCCGCGCTGTACGCGAGCCTCGACGTGTTCGTCCACACCGGCCCGTACGAGACGTTCTGCCAAGCGGTGCAGGAGGCGATGGCCTCCGGGGTGCCGGCTGTCGCGCCTGACGCAGGCGGACCGCGGGACCTCGTCCGGCACGGGCGAACCGGGTATCTGCTGCCTCCGGAGGAGGCGAGGTTCGGTCCGGCTCTGCGCGCCGCCGTCGACGGACTCCGGGACCGGAACCTGCGTGCCCGGTTCGGCGGCGACGCCCGCATGGCCGTCGAAGGTCGGACCTGGCCGAGCCTGTGCGAGGAACTCCGCGCCCACTACACCGCCGTCCTCCCCGGCGGCTCTCCAGCTCGCCCCCGCGCCGCCTGAACTCACCCCGGAGCATCCATTGAGGCGAACGGCCCGTTCGCCCCACGTGACGGTGCGAAAGTGCCGTTCGCTTCACGTGACGGTGCGAACGTGCCGTTCGCTTCGTGTGATGGGGGTGCGCGGTCCGGGGGAGCTGGGTGGTGCGAAGGTGCCGTTCGCTTCGTGTGATGGGGGTGCGCGGTCCGGGGGAGCTGGGTGGTGCGAAAGTGCCGTTCGCCTCGTGTGACGGGGCGAAAGTGCCGTTGGCCTCGTGTGATGGGGGTGCGCGGTCCGGGGGAGCTGGGTGGTGCGAAGGTGCCGTTCGCCTCGTGTGACGGGGCGAAAGTGCCGTTGGCCTCGTGTGATGGGGGTGCGCGGTCCGGGGAGCCGGTGGTGCGAAAGTGCCGTTCGCCTCGTGTGACGGGGCGAAGGTGCCGTTCGCCTCAGCAGAGGGCGTCGGGGGAGCGCGGTCCGGGGGCTGGAGCGGGGCGCGGGAGGAAGCGGCGGCTGTCGTAGGCTTCGGGCGTGTCTCGGGCTGGGTTGGACAAGGATCCTCGCGCCGTCGCCAGGATGTTCGACGACGTGGCGCGTCGCTACGACCTGACCAATACCGTCCTGTCGTTCGGACAGGACCGGTACTGGCGCGGGGTCACCCGCAAGGCGCTCGACGCCCGGGTGCAGGAGAAGATCCTCGACCTGGCCGCCGGAACCGGTGTCTCCACCGACGAGTTCGCCCGCTCCGGCGCCTACTGCGTGGCGGCGGACTTCTCGCTGGGCATGCTGCGCGCCGGCCGGGAGCGTCGGCTGCCGATGGTCGCCGCCGATGCCCTGCACTTGCCGTTCGCCGACGGTGCGTTCGACGCGGTGACGATCTCGTTCGGCCTGCGCAACCTCGCCGACAGCGCTCAGGGCCTGCGCGAGATGGCGCGCGTGGTGCGGCCGGGCGGCCGGCTGGTGGTGTGCGAGTTCTCCACGCCGACGTGGACGCCGTTCCGCACGGTGTACATGAACTATCTGATGCGTGCGTTGCCGTCGATCGCACGTCGGGTGTCGTCGAACCCGGACGCCTACGTCTATCTCGCCGAGTCGATCCGCGAGTGGCCCGACCAGCCCGCTCTCGCCCGGCGGATCGCCGAGGCCGGTTGGACGGGCGTGGCCTGGCGGAATCTCACCGGCGGGGTCGTCGCCGTGCACCGGGCGGTCAAGCCCTACGCCTGACCGGGCGTGATCCGCTTCTCGTCGTGCCCGACAGGGGTCGATTGCACGGTTTCGGAGCCCTAGACTCGGCGTTAGTGAACTCGTTCACAAACGTGCGAGGCCGGTCCGTGGGACCGGTGGGTTTCCGATCGCGAGGAGTGTCATGACCAGCCCGAGCAGCCGCCGCCGCCCTGACGACGACGCCGAGGTCATCGTGGTGGGCGCCGGTCCAGCGGGGTCGACGGCCGCGACGTACCTGGCGCGCGCCGGGTTGGACGTGCTCGTGCTCGAGAAGAGCGTCTTCCCGCGTGAGAAGGTCTGCGGCGACGGCGTCACGCCGCGAGGAGTCAAGCAGCTCGTCGACCTGGGCGTCGACATGCGCGAGGAGGCGGGCTGGCTGCACAACCGCGGCCTGCGCGTCGTCGGCGGCGGCGTGACGCTGGAACTGGACTGGCCGGACATCGCAAACTACCCGCCCTACGGCGTCGTGCGTCCCCGCAACGACTTCGACGACCTGCTGGCGAAGGAAGCGCAGAAGGCAGGCGCCCGGCTGGTGCAGGAGACGTCGGTGACCGGGGCGGTGACCGACGAGCGCACCGGCAGGATCACGGGTGTGGAGACCAAGTCGGGACCCGAGCGCACCCCGGTCACGTACCGTGCGCCGCTGGTCGTCGCGTGTGACGGGGTCTCGTCGCGGGTGGCGTTGTCGATGGGCATCGGCAAGCGCGACGACCGGCCGATGGGCGTCGCGGTGCGCCGCTACTACGACAGCCCCCGCACCAAGGACGACTTCCTGGAATCGCACCTGGAGCTCTGGGACCGCTCGACGCCCTCCGAGCCGAAGCTGATGCCGGGCTACGGCTGGCTGTTCGGGATGGGCGACGGAACCGTGAACGCGGGGCTGGGCATCCTGTCGACGTCGAAGGCGTACGGCAAGACGGACTACCGGCAGCTGTTGCGTTCGTGGCTGGACGGTACGCCCGAGGAGTGGGGCTTCCGGGAGGAGAACGCGACCGGCCGGATCGGGGGTGCGGCGCTGCCGATGGGCTTCAACCGCACGCCGCACTACCGGGACGGACTGCTGTTGGTCGGTGACGCCGGCGGCATGGTGAACCCGTTCAACGGTGAGGGAATCGCCTACGCGATGGAGTCGGCCCGGCTCGCTGCTGAGTGCGTGGTGCACGCGCTGTCCCGTCCGGCGGGTGCGTCTCGGGAGCAGGCGCTGGCGCGTTACCCGAGTGCCGTGTCCGAGGCGATGGGCGGCTACTTCCGGCTCGGCAACCTCTTCAGCAAGTTGATTGGCAATCCGGTGGTGATGCGGACCGCCACGAAGCACGGCCTCCCGAGGGAGACGTTGATGCGTTTCGTGTTGAAACTGTTGGCAAATCTCTACGACACGCGTGACGGTGACGCGATGGACCGTGTGATCAGTGCCACTACCCGCCTGACGCCTAGCGCCTGACGGCTCGCGTCTGATCAGATGACCGGGCAGCTGTGCGGGACGTCATAAAGTTAGGTGCGCCTCACTACCGAGGGCGTCGGCGTGGACGCATAGAGTGCGACAACGAGAAGTCGCAGGTGATTCGAGTCCCGGCGTCGTGACCGAAGGAGGGCAGCACCGTGCTGGACCCCTACATCCCGTTGGTGCTGATGTTCGCGTTGGCACTGGGGTTCGCCGCGTTCTCCGTCGCGATCGCGCCGCTGGTCGGTCCACGCCGGTTCAACCGGGCCAAGCTCGATTCCTACGAGTGCGGCATCGAGCCGTCGCCCACGCCCGTCGTGGGCGGCGGTCGGATGCCCGTCGCGTACTACCTGACCGCGATGATGTTCATCCTGTTCGACATCGAGATGGTCTTCCTCTTCCCGTACGCGGTCTCCGCCGACGCCCTCGGTCTCTACGGCGTGGCGGCGGTGGTCCTGTTCATCATCACGTTCGGCATCGCCGACCTCTATGTGTGGTGGCGCGGTGGATTTGACTGGAACTGACGGCGAGGTCAGCGCAACAGGGGCGCCGCGGCGCCCGGTCGTGAACGGCAACTAGTCGGAAGGGAGTGCCGAGATGGGGCTGGAGGAAAAGCTGCCCAACGGCATCCTGTTGGCCAACGTGGAAAAGCTCGTCAACTGGACCCGGAAGACGTCGATGTGGCCCGCCACGTTCGGGCTGGCGTGCTGTGCCATCGAGATGATGACCGTCGGCGGTTCCCGCTACGACATCGCCCGGTTCGGAATGGAGCGCTTCTCCGCCACGCCGCGTCAGGCCGACCTGATGATCGTGGCCGGAAGGGTCACGAACAAGATGGCGCCGGTGCTGCGGCAGATCTACGACCAGATGCCGGAGCCGCGCTGGGTGCTGTCGATGGGCGTGTGCGCTTCGACCGGCGGGATGTTCAACAACTACGCGGTCGTGCAGGGTGTCGACCACGTCGTGCCGGTCGACATGTACCTGCCGGGTTGTCCGCCGCGGCCGGAGATGCTGCTCGACGCGATCCTCAAGCTGCACGCGAAGATCATGGACGAGCCGATCAACGCCAAGCGCGCCCAGATCAAGGCCGAGAACGGCGAGACGACGCCGATGATCCCGTCGTCCGAACGGTTCGCGCCGACGGGTCGCACGGCCCTCAAGCGTGCCGAGCGGCAGCAGGCCGCCCAGCGCAAGGAGATGGGCGCGGACAACGAGCTCGGCATGGCCGGGGTCGAGCAGCGCAAGGAGATCACCGGGGGTGAGGGTCGGTGACCGGACAGTACGGATCCAGCGCCGAGCGCCCGGGCGACGAGCAGGCGCCGGCACGTCGCGACGAGGCACACACGCCGGTCGCCGGTCGCGCCCGGCAGGGCATGTTCGGAGTCAGCGGTACCGGGGACACGTCCGGGTTCGGCGGGTTGCAGCTGCCCCGGTACGTGCCGCCCGCCGCGGAGCGTCCGTACGGCGGATGGTTCGACGAGGCGGCGGACGCGTTGCTGGAGTCGTTGCGTGCCAAGGGACTTCCGGACGACACCGTCCATCAGATCACTGTGGACCGTGGCGAGATCACGTTCTACGTCCGCACCGAGCACCTGCTGGAGGTCTGCCGGTCCTTCCGGGACGATCCGGCGCTGCGGTTCGAGTTGTGCAGTTCGGTGTCCGGTGTGGACTACGGCGAGGACGTGCCGCAGCGTCTGCACTCGGTCTGCCACCTCACGTCGATGACCTACCGGCGCCGGGTCCGCGTCGAGGTCACCGCGGACGTCGAGCACCCGCACGTGCCGTCCGTCGTCGAGGTCTATCCGACCGCCGACTTCCAGGAGCGCGAGACCTACGACATGTTCGGCATCGTCTACGACGGGCATCCGGCGCTGACCCGGATCCTGATGCCGGACGACTGGGACGGCCATCCGCAGCGCAAGGACTACCCGCTGGGCGGGATCCCCGTGGAGTACAAGGGCGCCGAGATCCCGCCCCCGGACCAACGGAGGGCGTACACGTGATCGCTGCCGTGAACGGACTTGCCACCGTCGTCCCGCCCGGGGCCGCGGCGACCGGGCACCGCGGAGCAGAGGGGTGCTGACATGACCACCGACTCGACGACGCAGCCGGGCGCGGAGACCCCCGGCTCGTCGGGCAGGCCCTACGACGCGTCCTCCCGGGAGACCACCGAAGGCCGCGTCTACACGGTCACCGGCGGGGACTGGGACGACTTCGTCGACGAGACCCACGGCGAGGAACGGGTCGTCATCAACCTCGGCCCGCAGCATCCGTCGACGCACGGCGTGCTGCGCCTGGTCATCGAACTCGAGGGTGAGACGGTCACCAAGGCCCGCACCGTGATCGGGTACCTGCACACCGGAATCGAGAAGAACCTCGAGTACCGCAACTGGACGCAGGGCGTCACCTTCGTGACGCGGATGGACTACCTGGCGCCGCTGTACAACGAGGCGGGGTACTGCCTCGGAGTGGAGAAGCTGCTCGGGGTCGACGTTCCCCGGCGGGCGCAGATCATCCGGGTGCTGCTCATGGAGCTGAACCGGATCTCGTCGCATCTGGTGTTCCTGGCGACCGGCGCGATGGAGCTGGGTGCCACGACCGGCATGACCTTCGGGTTCCGCGACCGCGAGGAAGTGCTGCACCTGCTGGAGTTCCTCACGGGTCTGCGGATGAACCACGCGTTCATCCGGCCCGGCGGCGTCGCCCAGGACATGCCGGAGAACTACCGGGAGCGCATCGAAGACTTCATCAAGGTGATGGACGAGCGGCTTCCTGCCTACGACAAGCTCTTCACCGGGCAGCCGATCTGGCAGCAGCGCTTGAAGAACGTCGGGTACCTGCCGCTGGACGGGTGCCTCGCGCTCGGCGTGACCGGACCACTCCTGCGTTCCGCGGGCCTGGCATGGGACCTGCGCAAGATCGAGCCCTACAGCGGCTACGAGGAGTACGACTTCGAGGTGCCGACGAGCACCGATGCGGACTGCTACAGCCGGTTCGTGCTGCGGGTGGAAGAGATCCACCAGTCGTTGAAGATCATCAAGCAGTGCCTGGACAAGCTCGACGAGACCCCCGGCCCGACCATGGTCGAGGACGCCAAGATCGCCTGGCCGGCGAAGCTCACGATCGGCCCGGACGGCATGGGCAACTCGTTGGACCACGTGCACAAGATCATGGGTCAGTCGATGGAGTCGCTGATCCACCACTTCAAGCTGGTGACCGAAGGCTTCGACGTGCCGCCGGGGCAGGTGTACTCGCCGGTCGAGTCGCCGCGCGGCGAGCTCGGCTACCACGTGGTCTCGGACGGCGGCACGCGGCCGATGCGGGTGCACACCCGCGAGCCCAGTTTCGTGAACCTGCAGGCGTTGCCTGCGATGTCCGAGGGCGGCCTGGTCGCCGACGTGATCGCCGCCGTCGCTTCCATTGACCCGGTGATGGGCGGGGTGGATCGCTGATGACCGAACAGTTCGACTTCACCACCACCGAGCACGTGGTGACGCCGACCTCGCAGGAGCAGGCCTTCTCCGAGGCGACGCGTGCCGAGGCGCACGCGATCGTGGCGCGGTACCCGGAGTCCCGCTCGGCGCTGCTGCCGATGTTGCACCTGGTGCAGTCGGTCGAGGGGTACGTGAGCAAGGTCGGCATCGAGTTCTGCGCCGAGCAGCTCGCACTGTCGGTCGCCGAGGTCAGCGCGGTCGCCACCTTCTACACGATGTACAAGCGCAGTCCCTGTGGCCAGCACTTGGTGAGTGTCTGCACGAACACGCTGTGCGCGGCGCTGGGCGGCGACGAGATCTACAAGAAGCTCGGCGAGCACCTCGGCGTCGGGCACGACGAGACGGCGGGCGAGCCGGGTGCGGAGGGGTCGATCACCTTCGAGCACGCCGAGTGTCTCGCCGCGTGCGATTTCGGCCCGGTGCTGCAGGTCAACTACGAGTACTACGACAACCAGACGACCGAGTCGGCCACGGAACTGGTGAAGTCGTTGCAGCGCGGGGAGAAACCGGCGCCGACGCGCGGAGCGCCGTTGACCGATCTCCGCACCGTCGAACGTCAGCTCGCCGGGTTCTTCGACGGCGACGAGCCCGCCGCGAACGACGGCCCGTCCTCGGCGACCGAGACCCTGCGCGGCGCTCGGCTGGCTCAGGACGAGGGCTGGACGGCCCCGGCCATGCCCGAGAGCGCGGAGTTCCCGCCCGTTCCGGAGAGGAAGTGAGGGTGGCCATGACCGACGCAACTGTCTCCCGGCCCGGTGAACGGGACGTCGATCCGGTGACTCCGGTGCTGACGAAGCGCTGGCTGTCCCCGAACTCCTGGACGCTCGAGACCTACGAGCAGCTGGAGGGCTACACCGCACTGCGCAAGGCTCTGCAGGCGCACCCGGACCAGATCATCGAGCTGGTGAAGGCATCGGGACTGCGCGGCCGCGGTGGCGCCGGGTTCCCGGCCGGCGTGAAGTGGGGCTTCATGCCGAAGGAGAACGCGGACGGCCGCACCGCCAGGCCGCACTACCTCGTCATCAACGCCGACGAGGGAGAACCCGGAACCTGCAAGGACATTCCGCTGATGATGGCGGACCCGCACTCACTCGTCGAGGGTGTGATCATCGCCTGCTACGCGATGCGGTCGCACTTCTCGGCGATCTACGTGCGGGGCGAGGCGCTGCACTGCATTCGCCGGTTGCACGCCGCGGTGCGGGAGGCCTACGACGCCGGCTATCTGGGCGAGGACATTCTCGGGTCCGGCTTCGACTGCGACGTCGTGGTGCACGCCGGTGCCGGTGCCTACATCTGCGGCGAGGAGACGGCGCTGCTGGACTCGCTCGAGGGTAAGCGGGGCCAGCCCCGGCTCAAGCCGCCGTTCCCGGCCGCCGCCGGGCTGTACGCGTGCCCGACGACGGTGAACAACGTCGAGACGATCGCGTCGGTGCCGTTCATCGTCAACGGCGGCTCGGACTGGTTCCGCCGGATGGGCAGCGAGAAGTCGCCGGGACCGAAGATCTACTCGATCTCCGGGCACGTGGAGCGCCCCGGCCAGTACGAGGCGCCGCTGGGGACGACGCTGCGGCAGCTGCTGGAACTCGCGGGCGGCATGAAGGACGGCGTGCCGCTGAAGTTCTGGACGCCGGGGGGTTCGTCCACTCCGCTGTTCACCGCCGAGCACCTCGACGTGCCACTGGATTTCGAGGGCGCGGCCGAGGCCGGGTCGATGCTGGGAACCACGGCCGTGCAGGTCTTCAACGAGACCGTGTCGGTGCCGTGGGCGGTGATGAAGTGGACGCAGTTCTACGAGCACGAGTCCTGCGGCAAGTGCACTCCCTGCCGGGAGGGCACGTTCTGGCTGGCGCAGGTGCTGGAGCGCATGGTCGACGGCAACGGCACCGAGGAGGACATCGACACGCTCCTCGACGTCTGCGACAACGTGCTCGGCCGGTCGTTCTGCGCGCTCGGCGACGGTGCGGTCAGCCCGATCACCAGCGGCATCAAGTACTTCCGCGAGGAGTTCCTCGCACTGTGCCGGAAGAACGCAGGCACGAACGCCGATGAGACTGCCGGGGACCCGGCATTGGTTGGAGCGGCCCGATGACGGTGGCACCCGAATCGAAAGCCCAGGACACCGAGCAGCGTCCGGTTCCGGAGGGGCATGTCCGGCTGACGATCGACGGCGTGGAGGTCGACGCTCCGAAGGGCGAGCTGCTCATCCGCACCGCCGAGCGGATCGGCACCGTGATTCCGCGGTTCTGCGACCACCCGTTGCTCGATCCGGCGGGCGCGTGCAGGCAGTGCCTGGTCGAGGTCGAGATGAACGGCAGGCCGATGCCGAAGCCGCAGGCTTCGTGCACGATCACCGTGGCCGACGGAATGGTCGTCAACACCCAGAAGACCTCGGCGGTGGCGGACAAGGCGCAGCAGGGCGTGATGGAGCTGCTGCTCATCAACCACCCGCTGGACTGCCCGATCTGCGACAAGGGCGGTGAGTGCCCGTTGCAGAACCAGGCGCTCAAGCACGGGCGGGCCGATTCCCGGTTCCACGACCACAAGCGCACGTTTGCGAAGCCGGTGTCGATCTCCTCGCAGGTGCTGCTGGACCGGGAACGGTGCGTGCTGTGCCAGCGCTGCACCCGGTTCTCCAAGCAGGTCGCGGGCGACCCGTTCATCGAACTGCTGGAACGCGGCGCGGTGCAGCAGATCGGGATCGGCGAGCAGCAGCCGTTCCAGTCGTACTTCTCGGGCAACACCATCCAGATCTGCCCGGTGGGTGCGTTGACGAGTTCGGCGTACCGGTTCCGGTCCCGGCCGTTCGACCTGGTGTCGACTCCCGGTGTGTGCGAACACTGTTCGTCGGGTTGTGCCACGCGCACGGACTGGCGGCGCGGCAAGGTGATGCGTCGCCTCGCAGGCGACGACCCCGACGTCAACGAGGAATGGAACTGTGACAAGGGACGGTTCGCGTTCACCTACGCCACCGCCTCGGACCGCTTCACCCGCCCGATGGTGCGGGACGCCGACAGCGGTGAGTTGCGTCCGTCGTCCTGGACCGAGGCGCTGCGGGTGGCCGCCGACGGCCTCGTCGCCGCGCGTGACGGCAACGGTGTCGGAGTGCTGCCCGGCGGCCGGTTGACGCTCGAGGACGCCTACGCGTACTCGAAGTTCGCCCGTGTGGCGGCGCGAACCCACGACATCGACTTCCGTGCCCGTCCGCACTCGGACGAGGAGCTCGCGTTCCTCGGGTCCACTGTGGTCGGAACGACACCGGACTCCGGCGGGGTGACCTACGCCGACCTCGAAGCCGCACCGGCGGTGGTGTGCGCCGCGTTCGAGCCGGAGGAGGAGTCGCCGATCGTCTTCCTGCGGCTGCGCAAGGCGGCACGCGACCGTGACACGTTGGTCTGGCACCTGGGGCAGTGGAACTCACCGGGCGTCGAGAAGACCACCGAGATCGCAGGACCCGGCTCGACCCTGCACACCGGCGGACTGATTCCCTGCCTGCCGGGCGGAGAGGCCGCCGCGCTCGCCGACCTTCCGTCCGAAGTGGACGATGCGACCCGACAGCCGGGCGCGGTGCTGTTGCTCGGGGAGCGCGCCGCGACCGTTCCCGGACTGCTGTCGGCGGCGTTGCGCTTCGCCGAGCGGACCGGCGCCCGGGTGGCGTGGGTCCCCCGCCGCGCCGGGGAGCGAGGCGCGATCGAGGCCGGAGCGTTGCCGACGCTGCTGCCGGGAGGCCGTCCCGTGGGTGACGTCGCGGCACGCAACGAGATCGAGCAGGCCTGGGGCCTCGACAGCGGGTCGCTGCCTGCGAACCCCGGTCGCGACCTGACGGGCATCCTCGAGGCAGCCGAGCGTGGTGCCCTGTCGGCGTTGGTTCTCGGCGGTGTCGATCCGCACGACCTGCCGGACCCGGCTCGCGCCGACCGTGCGCTGGAGCGCGTCGGGTTCGTGGTGAGTCTGGAGATGCGCCCCACGGCGGCCACCGAGCACGCCGACGTGGTGCTGCCGATCGCGCCCGCCGTCGAGAAGTCCGGGACGTACCTCAACTGGGAGGGCCGTTCCCGGGAGTTCCCGCAGACCATCGACGCCCCCGGTTCGCTCTCGGACTGCCGGGTGCTCGACACCCTCGCGGTCGAGATGGACATCGACCTGTTCACCCAGACCCCGGCCGCGGCGGCGGGCGAGTTCGGCCGCCTCGGGGCACACACCGGCCCGCGTCCGGCGGCACCGGACGTCGCCGCGCGGCGGGAGCCCGCCCCCGGGACCGGCAAAGCGGTTCTGTCGACGTGGCACCAGCTTCTCGACAACGGCTCCATGCAGGACGGCGAGCCTGCGCTGGCGGGCACCGCGCGGCCGGTGGTCGCGCGGATGTCGCGGCGCACCGCGCGCGACGTCGGCCTCACGGCGGGCGACCGGGCCGCCGTGAGCTCCGGCTCCGGGACGATCAGTCTCGACGTCGAGTTCGACGAGATGCCGGACGCGGTCGTGTGGATTCCGGAGAACTCCGGCGGATCCCGGGTGCGACGGGCGCTGGGTGCGGTGCACGGCGACGTGGTCGGCCTCGCGGTGGCGGCGGCACTGACACCCGCCGAGACGAACGGGCACCACGCGCCGGACGAACTGGCGCACACCGAGAACCCGGCCGGTGCCGCAGTCCAGGGCGGCACCGCCCCGCACGAGCGGACGACGGGCCCCGAGGGCGACACCGACACCGACGGGGGTAGGGCATGACCGAGACGGCGACGCTGCTCGCCGACGACCCGATCTGGCTCATCCTGATCAAGGTCGTCGGGATCTTCGCGTTCCTCGTCGTGATGACGCTGCTGACGATCTGGGCGGAACGCCGGGTCATCGGCCGCATGCAGCACCGGCCCGGTCCGAACCGCGCGGGGCCGTTCGGCGTCCTGCAGTCCCTCGCCGACGGGCTGAAGCTGGCGTTCAAGGAGGACATCCGGCCGCTGCTCGCGGACAAGTGGGTCTACATCCTGGCCCCGGTGATCTCGGCGACGCCCGCTCTCGTGGCGTTCTCGGTCATCCCGATGGCGCCGCGGGTGACGATCTTCGGCGAGGAGACCGCGCTGCAGCTCGTCGACCTCCCCGTCGGCCTGCTGGTCGTACTGGCGTGCGCCTCGGTCGGCGTCTACGGCATCGTCCTCGCCGGGTGGGCGTCCGGCTCGCCGTACCCGCTGCTGGGCTCGCTGCGGTCGGCGGCCCAGGTGATCTCCTACGAGATCGCGATGGGTCTCTCGTTCATCGCGGTGATCCTCTACGCGGGCACGATGTCGACCTCGGGGATCGTCGACGCGCAGGCGCAGGGCTGGTTCTTCGCGCTGCTACCGTTCAGTTTCGTCGTCTACGCGATCGCCATGGTGGGCGAGACGAACCGGGCCCCGTTCGACCTGCCGGAGGCCGAGTCGGAGCTCGTCGGCGGTTTCCACACCGAGTACTCGTCGCTGAAGTTCGCGCTGTTCTTCCTCGCCGAGTACATCAACATGGTCACCGTCTCGGCGCTGGCGACGACGCTGTTCCTCGGCGGCTGGCGGGCCCCGTGGCCGCTGAGCACGGTCGGCGACGACTACTTCAACACCGGCTGGTGGCCGCTGTTGTGGTTCCTGCTCAAGACGCTGTCGTTCCTGTTCGTGTTCGTGTGGCTGCGCGGCACCCTGCCCCGGATGCGCTACGACCAGTTCATGAACCTGGGCTGGAAGGTCCTCGTGCCGGTCAGCCTGCTGTGGATCATGGCGGCCATCGTGCTGCGCGGCCTGGTCACCAGCGAGACCGTGAGCACCGCGCAGATCATGTGGATCGGGGGCGGAGCGGTCGTGCTGCTCGTGTTCCTCACGGCCCTCATCCCGGACAAGAAGCCTCCCGAGCCGGAGGCCACCGCACCGCTGTCCGGTGGTGGCTATCCCGTGCCGCCGCTGGACCTGGAAGTTCCCCAGTCACCACCCCGCCGCACCGCGGTCGCCACCTCGGCGGGCGCCACCGGCGCCGCTTCCGAGCTGCCGGGCGACGACGGGGACACGACGACCCAGGAGGCGCCCCGTGGGGACGTTTGATCCGATCAAGGGTTTCGGCGTGACCTTCTCGACGATGTTCAAGAAGGTCGTCACCGAGGAGTACCCGGAGGTCAAGAAGATCCCGGCGCCCCGGTTCCACGGACGCCACCAGCTCAACCGGCACCCGGATGGTCTGGAGAAGTGCGTCGGCTGCGAGCTGTGTGCCTGGGCGTGCCCGGCGGACGCGATCTTCGTCGAGGGCGGCACGAACACCGAGGAGGAGCGCTACTCCCCCGGCGAGCGGTTCGGCTTCGACTACCAGATCAACTATCTGCGCTGCATCGGCTGCGGACTGTGCATCGAGGCGTGTCCGACGCGGTCGCTGACGATGACCAACGAGTACGAGACCGCCGACGACAACCGGCAGAACCTGATCTACACCAAGGAAGACCTGATGGCGCCGCTGCTGCCCGGCATGGAGCAGCCGCCGCACCCGATGCGTCTCGGTGACGACGAGCAGGACTACTACGCGCGCGGACCGCAGCTGGCCCGCAACACCGGCGTCCCGGAGGGACAGACGGTGGAGACCGGGCACGAGGAGGCCGGGCGGTGATGTCCTTGACGACGGCGACCCCCGTGCTCGCCGGGACGACGGTGCTCGCCCAGAGCCCCATCGGCACCGGCGAGGCGACGGTCTTCTGGATCCTGGGGCCGCTGGCCCTGCTCGGAGCCCTCGGCATGGTCTTCGCCCGCAACGCGGTGCATTCCGCGTTGTGGCTGGTGGTCACCATGCTCTGTCTGGGTGTGCTCTACATGGCGCAGAGCGCGCAGTTCCTCGGGTTCACCCAGATCATCGTCTACACCGGCGCGATCATGATGCTGTTCCTGTTCGTGCTCATGATGGTCGGACGCGACTCGTCGGACTCGGTCGTCGAGGTGTTGCGCGGCCAGCGGCTCGCAGCCGCGGTGCTCGGGATCGGGTTCGCGCTGCTGATGGTCAGCGGCCTGGCGCGCGCGTTCACCGAGGTGCAGTTCGCCGCTCCGCTGGACCCGTGGTCCCCGCAGGGCGGCGGGGCAGGCGGACTCGGCGCGTTGATCTTCACCGACTACCTGTTCCCGTTCGAGTTGACCTCGGCGTTGCTCATCACCGCCTCCTTGGGCGCGATGGTGCTCGCCTACGGCGGGAAGGGCCCGGGTGTGCGGCTCTCGCAGCGCGAGCAGGCGAACGCGCGGTTCCGGGGCAACCGGCCTTCGCCGCTGCCCGGGCCGGGCGTGTTCGCCACCGCCAACTCCGTCGCGGTCCCGGCCCTGCTGCCGGACGGCTCGGTGGCGCCGGAGTCGTTGTCCGAGCTGCTCGACAACACCCCGTCGGACGAGCTCACCGGTGATCGCAAGGCGGTCGCCGGCGAGGTCGCCGACCCGGACCCGCACTCCCTGACCGCGACCGACTCCGACGAGGACACCGAATCGGAGGAGTCCGGCGAGCCCGAGTCCCGGCCCACCGGCGGTGGCAACGGAAACGGCAACGGCGCGGGTCCCGAACACGCGCCACCCGAGGAGGCCCGGCAGTGACCCCGACGTACTACCTGCTGCTGTCGGCGCTGCTGTTCAGCATCGGCGCGGTCGGCGTCCTCGTGCGACGCAACGCGATCGTGGTGTTCATGTGTATCGAGCTGATGCTCAACGCGGTGAACCTCTCGTTGGTCACCTTCGCCCGCATCGAGGGCACCGTGACCGGTCAGGTGATGGCGTTCTTCGTCATGGTCGTCGCGGCCGCCGAGGTCGTGGTCGGTCTGGCGATCATCATGTCGATCTTCCGCACCCGCCGTTCGTCCTCTGTGGACGACGCCAACCTCCTGAAGTACTAGGCCGATGAACAACCAGGGAGCCAGCGTGACGACGACGTTTCTGGCCGCCGACACCGCGGGGCCGGTCGAGGCCGCGCAGGGGGCGATTCAGGGCAACGCGTGGTTGATGATCGCGTTGCCGCTGTTCGGCGCGGCAGTACTGCTGGTGGCGGGCAAGCGCGCCAACGCGTGGGGGCACCTGCTCGGGTGCGCCACGGTGCTCGGGTCGTTCGCCTACGCCCTGGCCCTGTTCGCCTCGGTCACCGGGAGCACGAACCCGGTCCGCGAGCTGCACCTGTTCTCGTGGATCCCGGTCAACGCGCTGCAGGTCGACTTCGGGCTGCGGATGGACCCGCTGTCGCTGGTGTTCCTGCTGCTGATCACCGGAGTGGGGTCGCTGATCCACCTCTACTCGATCGGCTACATGGGCCACGACCAGGAAGGCAGGAGCGGCGCGGCGAACACCGAACGCCGTCGCTTCTTCGCGTACCTGAACCTGTTCGTCGCCGCGATGCTCGTCCTGGTGCTGGGCAACAGCTTCGTGACCCTCTACCTCGGCTGGGAAGGTGTCGGCCTCGCGTCCTACCTGCTCATCGGGTTCTGGCAGCAGCGCCCGTCGGCGGCCTCGGCGGCGACGAAGGCGTTCGTGATGAACCGCGTCGGCGACGTGGGACTCGCGTTGGCGATCTTCCTGCTCTTCGCCGAGCTCGGCACCACCCAGTACACCGAGGTCTTCGCCCGCGCCGGAGAGCTTTCTCCCGGCGTGCTGCTGGCGATCACGCTCCTGCTGCTGCTCGGTGCGTGCGGCAAGTCCGGTCAGGTGCCGCTGCAGGCGTGGCTGCCGGACGCGATGGAAGGCCCGACCCCGGTGTCGGCCCTGATCCACGCGGCGACGATGGTCACCGCGGGCGTCTACCTCATCGCCCGCGCGAACCCGCTCTACACGCTCTCGGCGGACGGCAGGCTCGCCGTGACGATCGTCGGTGCGGTGACGTTGCTGGTCGGATGTGTCATCGGCTGCGCCTACGACGACATCAAG
This sequence comes from Allosaccharopolyspora coralli, assembly GCF_009664835.1. Classification (NCBI taxonomy): domain Bacteria; kingdom Bacillati; phylum Actinomycetota; class Actinomycetes; order Pseudonocardiales; family Pseudonocardiaceae; genus Allosaccharopolyspora; species Allosaccharopolyspora coralli. The sequence goes on along the minus strand of NZ_CP045929.1, from coordinate 4,460,593 downwards.
AAGGTGCTCGCGTACTCGACGGTGAGCCAGATCGGCTACATGATCCTCGCCGTCGGTCTCGGGCCTGCCGGGTACGCGCTGGGCATCATGCACCTGCTCACGCACGGCTTCTTCAAGGCCGGGCTGTTCCTCGGCGCCGGGTCGGTCATGCACGGCATGAACGACGAGGTCGACATGCGCAAGTACGGCGGGCTCTACCGCTACCTGCCGATCACGTTCGTCACGTTCGGGCTCGGCTACCTCGCCCTGATCGGATTCCCGTTCCTGTCCGGCTACTACTCGAAGGACGCCATCATCTACGCGGCGTTCGGGCAGGAAGGCGCGCGCGGGTGGATCTTCGGCGGCGCTGCGTTGCTCGGCGCCGGGATCACCGCGTTCTACATGACGCGTCTGATGCTCATGACGTTCTTCGGCGAGAAGAGGTGGGAGAACCTGCGCACCGCGGACGGCAAGGAGTTCCACCCGCACGAGTCGCCGTCGACGATGACCGCACCGATGATCCTGCTCGCGGTCGGTTCGATCGGGGCGGGCATGTTCCTGGCCACCGGGGACCGGCTGGTGAACTTCCTGGCGCCCACGCTCGGCCCGTTGAACGAGGGAGAGGCGCCGCTGTCGCACACGATGGTGGCGGTGCTGACGGTCGGGCTTTCGGCGCTCGGTGCACTGGTCGCCTACCTCGTCGTCGGCCGCAAGTCCGTCCCCGTGCGGCGGCCCGCGAAGGTCTCGCCGGTCGTGCGGGCCGCGCGCGCCGACCTCTACGGCAACGCCATCAACGACGCGGTCGCGGTCCGGCCCACGAAGGCGCTCACGACGGGACTCGTGTCGTTCGACGACAAGGGCGTCGACGGCGCGGTCAACGGCCTCGCCGGGTTGCTCGGCGGCAGCTCGCGCCTGGGCCGCCGGTGGCAGACCGGATTCGTCCGCTCGTACGCCATGTCGATGCTCGCCGGCGGTGTAGTGCTGATCGCCGCCCTACTCACAGTGGGGATGCCATGAGTGTGGACAGTGACACGGGGCGAGTCTTCAGCGGTGCGGGTGGCGGAACCTGCGGGGGCCGGCTCGCTGCGGGAGCCCGTTTTCGGGTAGCCCCCCCGTCGCCCGACCGCCGCCTCCCATTGTGGCGCGGCCGCGCCACTGGAGCAGTAGACGCCACAAACGGGCTGTCCTCGCGAGACGACCCCCGCAGAACCCGCGGCGGTGCCGATGGTGTGCGTGGTGGCAAGCGCCTGCGGCGCTTGCCTGACGGTGGCCGGTTCGCGCGAAACCGCAACGGGGTGCTGGGCGCTGCGCGCCGCATTTGTTCGAACGACCTCTCGGAGGAGATCCGATGACGCTGCTGCTGGCGCTGATCCTGCTGCCGCTGCTGGGTGCGGTGGCCGTGGGGCTGTTGCGCGGCAACGAGTCCGCGGCGAAGTGGACCGCGCTGGCGGTCTCGCTCGTCGAGGTCGCGCTCGCCGCCGCCGCGTGGTTCGTCTACGACCCCGCAGGCCCTCGGATGCAGATGGTCAGCTCGGTCGAGTGGATCCCGGCGTTCGACATCCGGTTCTCGCTCGGCGTCGACGGCATCGCACTGGTGATGGTCGCGGTCATCGCGGTGCTGATGCCGTTGGTGCTCGGCTTCAGCTGGGGCGAGAAGCTGCCGCGCGGACGCTCGCACAGCGGATTCTTCGCGCTGCTGCTCGTCCAGCAGGCGCTGACGGTGGCCGTCTTCGCCGCCACGGACGTGTTCCTGTTCTACGTCCTGTTCGAGATCATGCTGATCCCGATGTACTTCCTCATCGGCGGTTACGGCGGTGAACAGCGCAAGTACGCGGCGATGAAGTTCTTCCTGTACTCGTTCTTCGGCGGCCTGATCATGCTGGCCTCGGCGATCGGCGCCTACGTCTACGCCGCGCAGGAGACCGGCCGCGGAACGTTCGACTGGGCCACCCTGTCGGGCATCCTCTCCGACGCACCCGCCGACGTGCAGATCTGGATCTTCCTCGGCTTCTTCGTGGCGTTCGCCATCAAGGCGCCGCTGGTGCCGGTGCACACATGGCTGCCGGACGCCGCGTCGCAGGCGCCGATCGGTGTCGCCGTCATCGTCGTCGGTGTGCTGGACAAGGTCGGCACCTTCGGGTTCCTGCGCTACAACCTGCCGCTGACCCCGGTCGCCGCGCAGCAGCTGGCGCCGCTGGTGCTCACCCTCGGCGTGATCGGCGTGATCTACGGGTCGCTGCAGGCGTTCGGGCAGAGCGACCTCAAGCGGTTCATCGCCTACGTCTCGATCGCGCACTTCGGGTTCATCGCGCTGGGGATCTTCGCGTTCACCTCGCAGGCCCAGGTCGGCGCGGTCTCGTACATGGTCAACCACAGCATCGCGACCGGCATGCTCATCCTCGTGATCGGCATGGTCATCGCCCGTGGCGGTTCGACCCGCATTGCCGACTACGGCGGCATGGCCAAGGTGACCCCGGTGCTCGCCGGCACACTGTTGGTGGCCGGTCTGAGCACGCTGTCGCTGCCGGGCACGAACTCCTTCATCAGCGAGTTCCTCGTGCTGGTCGGGTCGTTCCCGACGCGTCCGGTGTTCACCATCGTCGCCACACTCGGCCTGGTGCTCGCCGCCGTCTACGTGCTGCGGCTCTACCAGCAGCTCATGCAGGGCCCGGTGCGTGGCGACGCGCTGGTCGGCCTCGCCGGTGGCCCGGGGGCGGCGACCGATCCGGCCACGCTCGCGGACGGGGCCCGGAAGTCGAAGATCGCGGACCTCACCCCGCGTGAGGTCGGCGTGCTCGCCCCGCTGATCGTCCTCGTCCTCGCGCTCGGCATCTACCCGAAACCGATGCTGGACGTGATCAACCCGACGGTCGCGGCAACGATGAGCGAGGTCGGCGTCTCCGACCCCGTGACCTCGCAGGGAGGTAACTGACAGTGGGTGCAGCACGTACGGGCGTCGAGTTGCTGGCACAGGACGTGCAGCCACCGGCGATCGACTGGGCGGCGATCACCCCGATCCTGGTGATCCTGGGTGCGGCGTGTGTGGCCGTGCTCGTGGAGGCGTTCCTGCCACGGCACCAGCGGTGGTCGGTGCAGGTCGGGCTGAGCATCGGCGCGATCGTCGTGGCCGGGATCTCGCTCGGGATCTACGCCTCGGGCGGGCCGCGCGGCGTCACGACGATGGCGGACACGCTCGCCGTGGACGCACCGGCACTGTTCCTGTGGGGCACGCTGCTCGCGTTGGGGCTCGGCGCGATGTTGCTGCTCGCGGACCGGTCGATCGAGCCGGGCGGCGCGTTCATCGCCGAGAAGATCACGGAACCGGACCCGGCGGGCACGTCGGACGGTGCCGCCATGGACCGGGCTCGGGCCGGAGTCGCGGGAATGCGCACCGAGGTGTTCCCGCTGGCGCTGTTCTCGCTCGGCGGAATGATGATCTTCTGCGCCGCCAACGACCTGCTGACGATGTTCATCGCGCTGGAGGTGCTGAGCCTCCCGCTGTACCTGCTGTGTGGGCTGGCCAAGCGCAAGCGGCTCATCTCGCAGGAAGCGGCGCTGAAGTACTTCCTGCTGGGGGCGTTCGCTTCGGCGTTCTTCCTCTACGGACTGGCCTTGCTGTACGGGTACGCGGGTTCGGTGAAGCTGCAGGAGATCGCCGACGCCACCGCCGGGTCGGACCGGTCGGAGACGCTGCTGTTCGCCGGGTTCGGGCTGCTCGTGATCGGCCTGATGTTCAAGGGCTCCGTCGGCCCGTTCCACACCTGGACCCCGGACGTGTACCACGGCGCACCGACCGCGGTGACCGGATTCATGGCCGCGTGCACCAAGGTCGCGGCGTTCGGCGGGATCCTGCGCGTCTTCCAGGTCGCCTTCGAGGCGTCGAGCTGGGAGTGGCGCGGGGTGCTGTGGGCGGTCGCGATCGCGTCGATGGTGATCGGCGTGGTGCTCGGGCTGACGCAGAGCGACATCAAGCGCATGATCGCCTACTCCTCGGTGGCGCACGCGGGCTTCCTGCTGGTCGGCACGATCGCGCTCACCGACCGTGGCCTGGCGGCCACCATGTTCTACCTGTTGGCGTACGGATTCACCACGATCGCGATCTTCGGGGTGATCAGCCTGGTGCGCACCTCGGACGGTGAGGCAACTCACCTGTCGGCGTGGGCGGGGCTGGCCAAGCGTTCACCGATGCTCGCGCTGGTGTTCACGTTCCTGTTGTTGGCGCTGGCCGGTATCCCGATGACGAGCGGTTTCGTCGGCAAGTTCGTGGTCTTCGAGGCCGCGATGGCCAACGGGATGGCACCGCTGGTGGTGGTCGCGCTGGTGGCCAGTGCGGTTGCGGCGTTCTTCTACCTTCGTGTCATCGTGCTGATGTACTTCAGTGAGCCGGCTGCCGACGGTCCGACCGTCAGCGTGCCCGGTGCGTTCACGACGGCGGCGATCACCCTGGGCGTGGTCGTGACGCTGTTGCTGGGCGTGCTGCCGACGTTGGCGCTGGAATGGGCCGGCGTGGGCGGTTTCGTGTCCTAGAGTGCCGTCGGTGCACGGCGGGAGCAAAGGCGACGGTGACGTGAGCAGGCCAGTGACTGGCGCGGCCAGTGATCCGACGAGTGCGGCGCCCGACGGTGCCGTGCCGGTGGGACTCGACATCTCGGATCCGGTGCTCGCCGCCGCCGTGGGTGAGGGCATGCAGCGGGTCGAGAACCTGCTGCACGAGTCGGTGCGCAGTGAGTACAACTTCGCCACCCGCACCTCACTGCATCTCGTCGACGCGGGCGGCAAGCGGTTCCGCCCCCTGTTCACGTTGCTCGCCGCGCAGTTCGGTGACCACGACGCCGAGGACGTGATCAAATCGGCGGCCATCGTCGAGATGGTCCATCTCGCGACGCTGTACCACGACGACGTCATGGACGAGGCCACGATGCGGCGCGGCGCGAGCAGCGCCAACGCCCGGTGGGACAATTCGATCGCGATCCTGACCGGGGACTTCCTGTTCGCGCAGGCGTCCAGTCTCGTCTCCGAACTCGGCGTGGACGCCGTGCGGCTGATGGCGCGGACGTTCGAGGCGCTGGTGACCGGCCAGATGCGGGAGACGATCGGTGCCGACGAGGGTGAGGACGCCGTCGAGCACTACCTGACCGTGGTGTACGAGAAGACGGGCTCGTTGATCGCCACGGCCGGGCGGTTCGGTGCCGAGTTCTCCGGTGCCGACGAGGTCCACGTGGGGGCGCTGGAGCGGATCGGCCGGAGCATCGGCATCGGGTTCCAGATCTCCGACGACATCATCGACATCGACTCGCCCGCGCGGGAGTCCGGGAAGACCCCGGGCACGGACTTGCGGGAGGGGGTGCGGACGTTGCCGATGCTCTACGCGCTCGCGGGCGAGGAGACCGACAGCCGATTGCGCCGGTTGCTCTCCGGTCCGATCACCGTCGATCACGAGGTCGACGAGGCGCTGGAGCTGCTCCGGACGTCGGAGGGCATGGCGCGCGCCCGGCGCACGTTGGACCGCTTCGCCGACGACGCTCGTGCGGAACTCGATCTGTTGCCTGCCGGCCCCGCGCGGGACGCGTTGGCTCGGCTCGCCGAGTACGTGGTGGACCGGACGCGCTGAGTGGTCGGCCGACCGCTGCGGGCACATGATCGGGTCAGATCTCGACAGCGGTCCCGAAACGCGGTGGGGATTCGTCATACTCAGGGCTGCGCGCACCGTGGTTGTGGTGGGCTGTCCCGGTCCTTGAGGAGGAGCGTCGCCCGTGACGTGGCTGTTTGTCCAGGTGTGGTTGTGGAGCCTGCTCGCGTTCGCGCTGGGTGTCGCGTTCGCGTGGTTGTTGCTGGTCCGTCCGGCGCGGGCGCGGGCGGCGCGGCTCGAGTACGCGCTCGCGCAGGAGCGTGCACGTCAGGAGCCTCTCGCTCGCCGGGCGCTGGTTCCCGAGATCGCCCCCGAGGAGCCGGCCAACGAGGCCACTCGATTCGAGCCGATGGACGAGCGGTTCGTCGACGTGGGCGAACGCGAGCGGTTCGGTGCGGAGTCGGCTCCCCCGGATCGAGACGACCCGCCGTGGCTGGGCGGGACGGGTACCGACGAGCTGCCGAGCCAGGACGTGACCGACCTCCCGGAGTGGGACGAAACGGCCGAGTCGTGGTCCCCGTCCACCAACGGGCACGCAGCACCGGATACCGAACGCACCTCCCAGGCGGACGTGGACGAGAAGCCGCAGACGTCGGTGATCCCGATCGCGAACCTCGATTCGGCGACTCGGCGACCGACGTTCGGGGGGAGTGTCGGCGAGTGGCCGACGGTGTCCCCGGAGGACGATCTCGAATCGGGGCCAACGGCACCCGGGATGCCCACGCCGGAGCGGGAGACCTCCGAGGACGAGACGGTGGGCGGCCTCGAGCCGGTCGACGCGGAGTCGACCGCACGGGTCGCGCCGGTCGATCCTCCCACCCCGGACGTACCGGCGGCCCCGGCCGAGCGGCAGCAGGGCGTGCCCGGCTGGTTCCAGAAGCCGCCCGAGGTCGAGGACAGCGAGCCCGACCAGGCCGTCGCACCCGACGAGCCGGAGTCGTCGACCCAGGCGACGAGCATCGAGGTTCCGACGGAGGCGGAGGCCGTCCAAGCGGCGGGCATCACGATCACTCCCGACCCGGAAGCCGAGCCGCTGCCGCGTCGCACTCCGGGTGTCGGGCCGCGCCCGGGCCTGCAGAACCTCAAGTCCCGGTCGTCGGACGGGGCGTCCCCCGAGCAAGCCGTGGGCTCCGCGCGCCCCGAGGGCGTGCCGAAGAACGAGGGCGACGTCGTCAAGGGCCACTTCGCGTCGAGGCGATACCACACCCCGGACTCGCCTTACTACGACCGGATCGTCGCCGAGGTGTGGTTTGCCGACGCGGAGGAGGCCGAGCGCGCCGGGTTCGAGCCGTGGGACGGCTGGCTCCGCAACCGCGACTGAGCTTGAGCTGAGAGGGCGTTGTGGAAGTTGGGTGGGTGGTCCGGTACCGCCGCCCCAGTTCGTGCCTCGCGGCGTTGGGGTCCTCTTGAGTACCAGGCGTACGCGGCGAGAACCCCTGCCTTGCGAGGCACGAACTCCGAACGCCGGAGCCCCTCGCTTTGCTGCGGCTGGGCACGTATGAGCGTGCCCTACGGGCACCAAGGACAGTTCCCCAATGCACTCTGAGGTTGCGCGGGTTGGTCTGCCGGGGGTGGTTTCGTGGCGGAACCTCAGCGCCCTCCTCGCTGCGGGATCGGCGACATCGAGTAGCCGACCTACACCACGTCGACGCTGTCCTCGCGAGGAGGGCGCTGAGAACCCGCGGGTGGTCGATCGGCGTAGGCGGCTTGGCGTAGGTGGCGGGGAACTGTCCGCGCGAGCGCGGCTGAGCGTTGGTTTCGATCGTTGCGTCGTGGTTCAGGCGCGGTCCGCCGGGGGAGGGCGGTCGAGCAGCCGGGAGAGCACGACGGTGGAGACGGTGCGGTTGACGAAGTCGACCGCCCGCAGTCGTTCCATCGCCGTCTCCAGGTGGTGGATGTCGGCGGCTCGCATGTGCACGATCGCGTCGGCCTGCCCGGAGACGGTGTAGGCGGCGACGACCTCGGGCAGCGGTTCGAGTCCGCCACGGATGCGGTGTGCGGGGACGTTTCCGTGGCAGTGGACCTCGACGAACGCCTCCGTCCCCCAGCCGAGCGCCTCCGGGTCGACGACGGCCGTGAAGCCCTGGAGCACGCCGAGGTCCAGCAGCTTGTCGACACGGCGTTTGACGGCGGGCGCGGAGAGGCCAACGGCGGCGCCGATGTCGGCGAAGCTCGCGCGCGCGTCGGCGACCAGCCGCGAAATGATTCGTTGATCCAACGTGTCCATATGCAACATTCTGCCGCAAAATGTGCAACGTTGTGCCGTTGTCGCGTACGCAGACGGCCATTACATTTCGAATCATGTCCGCCCCTACCGTCGTGCCGCAGGCCGAGCGCGCCACCCGCGTGCCCACGCGTCGCCACTACGTCATGTGCCCGCCCACCCATTTCGCGGTCCAGTACTCGATCAACCCGTGGATGGACCCGGACTCACCCGTCGACGCCGCGAAGGCGATGCGTCAGTGGGAGAACCTGAAGGCGACCTACGAGCGGCTGGGACACACCGTGGAGGTGGTCGACCCACAGCCGGGTCTGCCCGACATGGTGTTCGCGGACAACTCCGGCACCGTCATCGACGGCCGGGTCCTCGGGGCGAAGTTCTTCGCCCCGGAGCGTGCCGCCGAGGCCGAGCACTTCCGCCGCTGGTTCCTCGCACGCGGCTACCGTGAGCTGGTCATGCCCCGGTACGTCAACGAGGCCGAGGGTGATTTCGTGTGGACCGGGCGGTACCTGCTCGCGGGCAGCGGCTACCGCACCGTCCCGGAAGCGCACGCCGAGGCCCAGGAAGTGCTCGGTGTCCCGGTCGTGTCGTTGACGCTCGTCGACCCGCGCTTTTACCACCTGAACACGGCGCTGTTCGTGCTCAATCGGGCCGACCAGCCGCACATCGCCTACTACCCGGAAGCGTTCTCGGCGTCCTCGCTGCGCGTCCTGGAGCGGCTGTTCCCCGACGCGATCAAGGTCGGTGCCGCCGACGCCGACTGCCTCGGCCTCAACGCGGTCTCGGACGGCAAGCACGTGCTGCTGCCGGTCGAGGCGACGGCGCTGGCGAAGCAGATCGAGGAGTGCGGCTACGAGCCGGTGTTCGTGGACCTCTCGGAGATCCGCAAGGCCGGTGGTGCCCACAAGTGCTGCACGATGGAACTCCACAGCTGACCGACCGCGGCTCGAACGGGCCGGACATCACCTGGTCGTGGGTGTGTGGGTGGTGACGGCCACGTTCGGCGGTGGAACTCCGGGGCGCGCCGATTCGTTGAACGAGTGACCTTCGACAGGGACAGGTCATCGGTCGGGGGCACGGAGGCGAGAGTACGTGCACAGTCATTTCAATGGTCTGAAGACCGCTTTGCTGCTGGGCGGCATGAGCGCGTTGGTCCTGCTCGTCGGTTCGATCTTCGGGCGCATGGGGCTGGTCATCGCGTTGGTGCTCGCGCTCGGCATGAACGGCTACGCGTACTTCAACTCGTCGAAGCTGGCGTTGCGTTCGATGCGTGCCAGGCCGGTGTCGGAGGCCGAGCAGCCCGCGATGTACCGGATCGTGCGCGAGCTGGCGACCTCGGCGCGGCAGCCGATGCCCAGCCTGTACGTCAGCCCCACAGCGGCCCCGAACGCGTTCGCCACGGGCCGGAACCCGCGCAACGCCGCGGTGTGCTGCACGACGGGAATCCTGGAACTGCTCGACGAGCGCGAACTGCGGGCGGTCCTCGGTCACGAGCTGTCCCACGTCTACAACCGCGACATCCTCATCTCCAGCGTCGCGGGAGCGCTCGCGAGCGTCGTCACGTTCCTCGGGAACTTCGGCATGCTGTTCGGGATGTTCGGCAGCGGCGAGAATCGGCCGAACCCGTTCGCGATGATCCTGGTCGCGCTGCTCGGCCCGATCGCGGCCGGCGTGGTGCAGATGGCCGTCAGCCGGTCCAGGGAGTACCAGGCGGACGCCTCGGGTGCGGAGCTGACGGGTGATCCGCTCGGTCTGGCCTCGGCCCTGCGCAAACTCGAACGCGGCACGCAGCGCGCTCCGCTCGCCCCGGAACCGAGCCTGGTCTCGCAGTCGCACCTGATGATCGCGAACCCGTTCCGCCCGGGGGAGCGGATGACGAAGCTGTTCTCGACGCACCCTCCGATCGGCGAACGCGTGAGCCGCCTCGAACGCATGGCCGGCCGCGAACTCCCCCCGGGGATGTGAGCCACCGGCCTCAGAGGCATTTCGGAACTTGGATGGGGGTCCGGTACCGCCGTCCCAGTTCGTGCCTCGCGGCGTTGGGGTCCTCTTGAGTGCCACTACCGTACGCGGCGAGAACCCCTGCCTTGCGAGGCACGAACTCCGAACGCCGGAGCCCCTCACCGTGCCGAGGCTGTTCGCGTATGACCGTGCCCGACGGGCACACAAGCCAGTTCCGAAATGCACTTTCAGACCGCACACGCCCCTGTGGACAACCCCGCCCCCTGTGGACAACCGGGTGGCAAATTCGCGCGAATTTGCCACCCCGCGGCTCAGCCGGTGGCGCCTGCGGCGCGGGCGACGTCCATGACGTAGTCGCCGTAGCCGGACTTGACGAGTTTGGCGCCGAGGGCGAAGCAGTCGTCGGCGGAGATGTAGCCCATCCGCAGCGCGACCTCTTCGAGGCAGGCGATGCGCACCCCGGTGCGATGTTCGAGCACCTGCACGAACTGGCCGGCTTCGAGCAGCGAGTCGTGGGTGCCGGTGTCGAGCCACGCGAAGCCGCGCCCCAGTTCCGTCAGCCGCGCCCGGTTCCGCCGGATGTAGGTGAGGTTGACGTCGGTGATCTCCAGTTCGCCGCGCGCGGACGGGCGCAGGCCGCGTGCGATGTCGACGACCTCGTTGTCGTAGAAGTACAGCCCGGTGATCGCCGTGTTCGACCTGGGATGCGCGGGTTTCTCCTCGATGGACAGAAGTTTGCCGTCCGCGTCGATCTCCCCGACGCCGTAGCGTTCGGGGTCGCGCACCGGGTAGCCGAACAGCATGCAGCCGTCGAGTCCGCGCGAAGATTCCCGCAGCACGCGGGAGAATCCCTGCCCGTAGAAGATGTTGTCCCCGAGCACGAGTGCGACGTCGTCGTCACCGATGAAGTCGGCGCCGATGACGAACGCTTCGGCGAGCCCGTTCGGTTGCGGTTGTTCGGCGTAGCTCAGTTCGATGCCGACCTGGCTGCCGTCGCCCAGCAGTCGGCGGAACAGCGGCAGGTCTTGCGGGGTGGAGATGACGAGGATTTCCCGGATGCCGGAGAGCATCAGCACCGACAGCGGGTAGTAGACCATCGGCTTGTCGTAGACCGGTAGCAGCTGTTTGGAGACGGCCTGCGTGATCGGGTGCAGCCTCGTCCCGCTGCCGCCCGCCAGCACGATCCCTTTCACACGTGTCCTTCCGTCGGGTGCCCGACTCGCGGGACGCGCCCGCGAGCGGCCCGCCCCGTGGTCAGCGGAAGTTCTCGAACTGGAGGGCCACGTCGAAGTCGGCCGACTTCAACAACTGGATGACGGTCTGCAGGTCGTCCTTCTTCTTGCCCGAGACCCGGAGCTGGTCGCCCTGGATCTGCGCCTGCACACCCTTCGGCCCCTCGTCGCGGATCTTCTTGGAGATCTTCTTGGCGACGTCCTGGGCGATGCCCTGCTTGATCTGGCCGGTGACCTTGTAGGTCTGACCCGAGCTGGCGGGCTCACCGATCTCGAGCGACTTCATCGACAGGCCACGCTTGATCATCTTCTCCTTGAAGACCTCGATGGCAGCCTTGCAGCGTTCCTCGGTCTCGGATTCGAGGGTGACGGCGTCCTCGCCCGCCCAGCTGATCTTCGTGTTGGTGCCCCGGAAGTCGAACCGGTTCGCCAGCTCCTTGGCGGCCTGGTTCAGCGCGTTGTCGACTTCCTGGCGGTCAGCCTTGCTCACCACATCGAACGACGGGTCTGCCACGTCCTGTCCTCCCTGCTCGGTCGGCTTCCGTCCGCCCACGCTACCGCCACCGCCCCCGACCGATTCCGTTGGCGCCGGGGATGTAAGCTGGTCACCGCAGGCGGACAAGGCCTGCGTTCGAGCCAGGTTGCCCGAGCGGCCAAAGGGAGCTGACTGTAAATCAGCCGGCATTGCCTTCAGAGGTTCGAATCCTCTACCTGGCACACCAGCGAGAACACCCCCTGACCTGCGAAGACAGGCCAGGGGTTGTTTTTCGTGCTACCCGGGCGCACCCGGAGCTACCCGGGCTCACCCGGCCGTCTGTGGACAATGCGTGGACACGGTTCACCGGAGCGCGCGGTCGACCCGCGCACGAGCCTCCTGTTCGCCACCGTCGAGGCACTTCGCGTAGACGCGGAGCAGGACGTGGACACTGTGCCCGGCCCACTCCGCGACCCGTGTCGCCTCGACTCCGGCGTTGAGCCACGTCGACACAGCCGCGTGCCGGAGGTCATACGGACGCTTGGCCAGCGGAGTGGCAGCCACCTCTTCCGTGAACGCATCCGTGCGGGCGTTGGCCCAGGCTCGTCCGTAGACGGTGCTGGAGAGGCGTCCACCGCTCCGCTTGCCCCAGAACAGCCGACCGTCCGGTGCGGTTCCGTAGGCGTTCAGGTGATTGTGCAGGAACGCGGTGAGCTCGGGTGAGCACGGCACGATCCGGCCGATGTCGTCGTCACGGTGCTTCAGACTCCGTTCCTCGCTGGCGGTCCTGCTGTCGGTCCACTCCTGGGCGATCTCGGGCGTGGCGCGTTCGAGGTGCAGCTCGCCCCAGCCCTCTTGGGGTAGCGACAGGTTGCGTTTGCGCAGGTTGGTGGCCTCCTCCGGCCGTAGGGCGGCGAAGTACATGAGCGCGAAGAACGCGGTCATTCGCGGTGTGCGCTCGTGGACTGCTCGCAGTAAGGTGCGAGCTTGGATCGGGTTGGCGACGGCTCGTCGGTCCACTTGCTTCAGCGTCGTGCTGCTCCGCCGGATCTTGACTTCGTGTAGGGGGTTGCTGGTGAGGAGCTTGCGCTCGATCGCGTAGCGAATTGCGTTCGAGAGCGTCGTGCGACGGAGTCTGACAGTGTCCGAGGCGGCTCGGCTGCCGTCCTGCTTGACGTCCAGTTCTGCCAGGACTTCGCGCAGGACCTCGGGTTTGGCGAGGTCGCTGACGCTGCGGCTGTGGTCAGCGATCCATTTGAGAGCCTTCCTGACCTCGGGTGAGTGTTCCCCATCTCGGGTAGAGGGGTTGAACGCTCTGCGGAAGGCCTTGTTGAGAATCCTGCGGTCAGGTGCCGCCCGGTTCGTGGAGAGCATGGCTGCGGAGATCGGTGCGAGAGAGTCGGCCGTGCTCTTGCGTTGCCCCGGGGAGGTGTCACGCCACTTCATGTCGACGTACTCACGAGCGAACTCGAACCAAGACCGCTCGGTAGTGGTCCGCGACAGCGAGACGGGCATGCCGGTCTCGACGACGAACGCTTCGCCTTTGCGCGATGCGCTGACGAGATCCGACCGGAAACTCTCTGCTTGTGCGTAGGTGCCGTATGAGACGTAATGGCGCTGGTTCCGTGTGCGCCAACGGACCCCGTAGCTGGTGACCTTGTCATGTGCGTTCTTGCGGTACCGGATGTTCCAGACTCGGACTTCGTAGGTGGTCTCGGTCATGCGGCGTCCTCCAGGGTGTCGAGCCAGGTTTCGAAGTCGGTGCGGCGGATGCGCAGGGAGCCGTTGGGTAGGCGGATAGCCTTGGGCGCCCGCTGCTTCGCTCGCCAGTCGTCGAAGGTCGTTCGCGCGATCCCCATCTCCTCGCAGAACTCCGCGACGGTCATCCAGTTGCCACTGCGTTGAGCCATGATGGGCCTCCCGGCTGGTTGTGCGTGGGGCGTCGGTCGGTGCGAGGGCGGAGTCAGGGCGGGTTCTCCGTTCTCGGTTGGCTGGTGTTGTCCGCTACTGCCGCTACTGGCGCTACTTGCCTGGTCAGGGCGGTAGCGGAGGAGTTTCCGCTGCCGCTACCGCCGCTACCTGCCTCGGCGTCGGGTAGCGCCGGTAGCGGCACCTGTTCGTCGTCCGCTACCGGTGTGACCTGCGCGGTAGCGTCGGTAGCGCTGGTAGCGGCACTCGGCAGGTAGCGGCGCCAGGCGTCGACGAGTCCGTCTTCGCCGTCGGTGCGGAAGCCCTTGGCGACGTGTCCGCCGGGTTGCTTGATGTTTTTGGAGGCGACGCCGTAGCGGGCGAGTTCTTTGGACAGCCGTCGGGGGTCGAGGGGTTTGCCGTAGAGATCGCCCCACGGTGCTTCGTCTAGGCCGTGCAGTGCGGGAAGAATGTCCACAGTGGTCATCCGATCGACGCCGCGAGCGGTGAACAGGTCCCGGAGGTCGGCCAGCAGCCGTACCCCGAGGGACTGGGTGCCTCCTCCGGTGGCGTGAACGAAGTGTTGGCAGGCGGCGCGGGCGGTGTCGGGCCAGTGCCCGCCTGCGTGGTCGGCGAGGGCAATGAGGGGTTTCCAGATTTCGGCGGAGCGGTCGAACACTCCGGCTGGCATGGCCGGTCGTGCCCCGGCGAGGCGCTCGCTGGCCTGCTCAGTCCAGGCAGCGAGTTCCTCGCGCAGCGGCGCGGCTTCGCCTTCGACGTCTTCTTCGAGGAATTCTTCGACGGGTTCGTCGGGGGCGCGTTTGCGCATGTGGATGGTGATGGCGCGGGTGGTGATGGTGGCGGGCATGTGTCCGGCGATTCCCGCGAGGGCGGCGGGTGCGTAGACGGGGAAGCGTTCGACCTTCATGGCTTTGGCATCGCCGACGCAGCGGGCGATCGTGGCGGAGCGTTTGTATCCGGCGTTGAGCATGGCGCGGAGGTCTTCGTAGTTGCCGCCGTTCTTGGGATTGAAGATAGCGTCAACCTCGTCGAACAGGATCGTGATCGGCCCGGCGCTGACCATGCGGAACAGTGCGGCGGTCGTGGCGGAGATGGTCATTTCGGGTTCGCGGACGAGGTATTGGCCGACTTCGAGCACGCGGGTCTTGCCGCTGCCGGGCTCGGCCGAGTCGAGGATCAGCCGGGGTGTGGCGTAGAACAGGTGCGCGGCGTGGGTGTGGGCGAACCACAGCGCGATCGTCGGCGCGCAGTGCTCGGAGGGCAGCACCAGAAACCGGCTGAGGAACGTGGCCACGTCGTCGAGCACCTCGGCACCAGCCCGCGTCTGTGGACGCTGTTGGTTGTCGGAAGTGCCGACGAGGTGCAGCGCGGGGGTTGTGGGCATGGCGTCCTCCTCTCCGCTGGTTGGTGGGTTCGGGCGTTGGATGCGGCCGAGTCCGGCAGTCTGGGGTTGGGGTGTGCTCACGCGGCCTCCCCTCGCTGACGTTCTGCGCGGGCTGAGTGGCGTTGTGCCCGTCGACCGGTGGTGTCCCCGTTTGTGGCTTCCGGCGCCGAGTCGTCGCCGGAGAGGCGTTCTGTGATCCCGCTGAGTTCGCCTCTCCCGCAACGGGAGGGAACCGTTGGTGCGATGGGGCGGATGGAGTCGGCGTCGAGGGACTGCCGGTGGCGGTGTTCGAGGTCGATGGTGCGGTCGTCGAGAGTGGCGAGTTCGTCCAGTTCGGACACTCCGGCGTGCTCGATACGAGCGAGGATGCAGTGGGCGTGCTCGCGTAGGGCGTGGCGGTAGGCGGCTTCGAGCATCGCCGTTTTGAGGTACGGGCCGGTGACGGGGTCGGGTGCGGCGCGGTAGGTGTCGATGAGCCAGTCGGTGAGCAGCTGGTATTTGTGGACGGTGTCGAGACGCCCGGTGCGCCGTGCTTCGGCCAGCAGTACGGCTGGGTCCGGTGCGATGCCCTGGGCGGTGAGGCGGATGGCCATCGCGAGGACTTCCCCAGCGATCGGGGTGGTGGCGTCGTCGGGTTCCATCCCGGCCAGCAGCCGCAGTGCGGTGGGGGCATCGCACCGCATGAGGCAACCGAGGAACGAAACCTCGGCATCGAGGGTGACTGGGCCGGATGGGGTCGGGTGGGTGGGGTTCATGCTGCGGTGCCTCCGTGTTGGTCGCGGGTGCGGTCGGAGTGGGTGGGCAGGACGGTCAGGCGCCGGTTGGCTTTGATCTCGTACATGTGCGCGTCGGCGTGCCCGAGCAGCTCGGTCAGTGGGGTGGCTGCGGGGGCGATGGCCAGGCCGACGCTGCCGAGGGCGGTCAGGCGGTGCCCGTCGACCCATATCGGCTCGGCCAGTGCAGCGGTGATCTGCTCGGCACGGGCTTCGGCGGCGCCGCTGGTGGGCACGGGTCCGAGCCAGACGGCGAACTCGTCCCCGTGCAGCCGCACGGCGTGTTCGCCGGGTTGGGTGGCGGTGGCGAGTTGGGTGGCGACGGCGGCCAGGACCTTGTTGCCGAAGTCGTGGCCGTGGGTGTCGTTGATGGCTTTGAACCCGTCGAGGTCGACCATGCACAGCCCGACGAGGCTGCGGGTGAACCGCTCGCGGCGGGCGAGGCGGTGTAGGGCGGTGCGGTTGCCGAGCCCGGTCAGCGGGTCGGTGTGCAGCCTGCGCCGGAAGACGAGTGCGGCGGTGGTGGTCGCGGCCGCCCAACTGGCGGTGCCCAGGATCAAGGGGAGTTCTGCGAGCATGGTGGTGCCTCCAAGCGGGGTAGGGGCCCCGCCCGCCGCTGGTGGTAGGTGTGCGGGCGGGGCCTGCTTACTGGGGTGGATTCAGTGGGTTCACCAGTGGCGCTTGTCGTAGCTCCATCCGGCCTTGCGGTAGCAGCGGCCGCAGAGAGGAGCGTTGGGCTTGGCGCCTTCGCCGGGCTTGAGCTTCGTGCCGCAGAGCGCGCGGATGCTGTTGAGGCCTTGGGCGGCGGTCTCGGCGCGGCAGGTGTCGGGGGTGATGTGCATCGGCTTAGCCATGAGGAGTCACCTCCGGTTCTGGGTGCGGCGGCGGTGGTGGCTGGTGCGGTTGTAGGCGTGGCGTCCGAGTCGGATGCGGCGTCCGGTGCCGTGGCAGCGGGTGCAGAGGCGGAAGGCGGTGACGATGCGGGCGTGGCGTTTGCCAGTGCCGGAGCAGTGGCGACACGGCTTGAAGGGCCAGATCACGCAGGTGAGGAAGTAACCGAGCGTGAGCATGAGGGCGGCGGGGATGAGGATCGCTAGCAGCTCATGTGTGGGGGTCATGGGCCTCCTGTGCGGGGTGTGGGCACGGTTCTCCCTGCGCACCGCTAGTGGCTAGGGTGCTGGGCAGTTGTGGTGTTGGGGTGCTAGCGGGGTCGCTAGGTCTAGCGGGTGGGGTTGCTAGGTCTAGCGGGGTTGCTGGGCCTAGCCGGCGTCCTGCTTTCGGTTACGTTCGGTGACGATCGTGGTGAGGTCGGTGCGGTGGAATCCGCGCCGGTTGCGGCCCTCGCCGGCTTGGTCGGTGCCCCAGACTTGCCGGTTGGTTTTGAGCCCGTGGGGTTTGAGCGCGGTGGTCAACTGGTCGGCGGTGTAGGTGCCGTAGGTCTCGGGCCAGGTCGCGGCCAGCCGGGTGGCGGCGGTTTCGGTCCAGATCTTGTCCTCGTCCGGGCTGAGCAGGGACAGGAGGTCTTCGGGCAGGGTGTCGGCGGTGCGGTGGCGGGTGGTGTCGTGGCCGAGTGCGTGGCCGGAGAGGGTTCCGGCGGTGTGCCGGGAGGTGCGGGCGCGGTCGGTGATGGTGTCGGCGGCGGGGTTGTCGACGTAGGCGGAGCGGGCGAGTTGGGGGTCGTCGGCGTTGCCGACGAGGTAGCCGATTCCCTTGTCCTTGGCGGTGAATGTGGAGGCGCGGACGCCGTTGCGATACATCGAGGTGCCCAGCACCATGTCGTTTTCGACCTGGCCCATCACGCGCAGGCAGAACCGGATGCCGACGTTGGCGCTCACGCCGGTGGGCAGGCTGTCCTTGTCCGGCCGCTGCGTGGCCAGGATCAAGATCACGCCCATCGCGGGGCCGCGTTTGATGATGGCCGTGGCCAGCTCTCCGGCTTCCTTGCCGAACTCCGGGTGGGAGAACAGTTCCTGGCATTCGTCGACCGCGATGACGAGGGGGTGTAGGCCGAGGTCGCGGCGTCCGGCGACCTCGGGGGTGACCTTGTTCTCCGGGACGAGGGCCTTGTTCTCTCGCGCCAGGCGGGTGATCGTCCCGGCCCGGGCCTCCAGGTCCTTGTAGACCTCGCGGAGGCTGTCGAGGGTGGCCTCCACGGTGCCGTCATCCGGGCCCGAGGCGTAGTGATGCGCCACCTTCCCCAACGATTCGAGGTCGCCGGTGCCCTTGAGCTCGAACACGCGCATCTCGGCGCGCACGTCGAGGGCCACGGCCAGCAGCAGCACCCGCAGCGCGAACGTCTTGCCCACGCGGGGCATGGCGCCGATGAGCAGGTTGTTGAACATCAGGGTGATCGCGACGGGCCTGCCGCGTTGGTCGGTGCCGAACGGCACCGGCTGAAACAGATCGGCCGTGCCCTTCCTGAGTAGGGGCCAGGCGGGTTGGGTGGCCTTGGCCATGTCCTGATCCCCGACCCACAACACCAACCTGCCGGCGTGTTCGGTGCCGTCGGACTCCGGCCACACACAGCCAAGTGGGCGACGCAGCCCGGAGGCGAGTTTCTCGCGGCGTTCGACGATGTCCGGAACGGTCACGCCGTGGGGCAGGTCGATGTCGGCCCGCCACCCGGGCCCGTCGCGGGTGATGGGTTTCGGGAACGCGATCCCGGAACCGCGGGCACCCATCACTTTGTTGATTTCGGCGATGCCCAGTGAGGCGAGGGCGCGTTCGACGATGTCGCTGGTCAGCTTCGCCACCTGCGTCGACACCACGGCCCGACCCGTGACGGGCCGGTCCTTGTGGCCTCCGGCCACGCCGAGGGCCAACACGAGCCCGACCAGCAGGGTCCAGGACAGCAACGTCGGCAACCCGGGCACGACGACAACCACCAGCGGCAGACCGACCAGCAGGACGGGAGCGGTCAGGGCGAGGCGGGTGCGCACGCGGTGGTCGCGCTGGGTGGTCAGCCGCAGGTACTCGGCCGCGTCTTCGCGGCGTGCGGCCGCCGAGCGCAGCGGTTGGCCTTCGGCGTCGAATACCCACCGCGCCGCACCACTCACCAGACGCCCGGTGCCCCGAGGCGCTTGGCCCGCGAGTTTCGCTGCATAGAGCGGGCTGCGGGCGGCGTGATACCCGGCCGCGTGGGTGTAGTGCCCACCCGCCCACTTCGCGGCCTCCCGGATCTGGTCCTTTGAGGACAGCCAGGTCGGCAGGATCGCCCGCCGCTCCGCGCGGTTCAACCGCTCCCAGAACGACAGACCCGCGCTGGTGTCGGGCTGATCCACCTGCGTTGAGGTGTCGGGCTCGTCCTCGTCGACGATCTCGCCCTCGACGACCTCCGGAGCCGACTCCACCTCGCCAGGGGCGGGGTGTTCGTCACGGGCAGATTCGTCGGACCGTTCTGTGGACTTGGCGGGGAAGTTGTAGACACGAGCGTCCTCGCCCGTCTCGGAACGCACGTCGTCGCGGTTGTCGTCGTGGTCGGGGGTGTGGTTGTGGTTCTCGGTCATCAGTGGGCCTCGCTTTCGGCCGGGGTTCGTAGGAGGTGGGTGAGTGCGGCGCCCATGCCCAGCACGGCGACGGGCAGGCAGGACACGGCGGTGGTGATCCACCACGGAGCGGCGGTGATACCGGCGGCGGTCATCAGGTGGTAGGCGATCTGGCCGAGTGCGCCGAGCGCGAGGGAGCCGAGCGCGGACCACTTCGCAAAAGCGCGTGCCCTGAGTGGGACCGCGCCGGAGAGCCACACGCGCAGGGCGTAGGCGGCGTAGGTCTCCACCCCGATCGGCAACGTGATCGCCGTATTGATCTGCAGCGAGTCCCAGATCCCGGGCAAGGGGTGCACGATGCCGAATCCGGTCAGCGAGCCCAGTCCGACCCAGCCGGACCAGATCGCCACAAACGCCGGAAGCGCCAACAACAACACCGGCCACGCCGCCGGAACCCGACCCGCCGGCGGCACGGTCATTGCTGGTTCCGTGCCGGAGGTCGTGTCTGGGTTCGCAGGCGTGCTCACCGGCTCGGGCGCAGCCGGCACACCCTTGCCGGTACCCGCCTGTGACACCGGGTTCTGGTCCGCTCCGTTGGCGGAGTCGGCCGGTTCCGGTGGAGCGATTACCGGCAGCGGTTCCGTGGATGGATCGACCGGTGCCGATCCCACCCCGGTCCCGCTGGGCTCGGGCACCGCGTACGGCCGGACCGAGCCTGTCGGACCCGTCTCGCTGGGTCCGGTGGGGTGGTCGGTGAGGTGTGCCCGCAGGGTGGTGGCCTTGCGGGCGCCGATGCGGAACTCGCTCATCAACCGGTTCCGCGACGGAACCCGGCCCAGCACCTCGGCCAGCTCGCGGGCCTGCGGCACCAAGTCCTGGACCTGGGCTGGGTAGGCGCTGCGGGTCGTGGCAGGAGCACTCATGCCTGCCCACCCCCACCGGTGTAGAGGAACGCGAACAGGGTTTGCTGCAGGTCCACCAGGTCGGCGGTGCCGACGGCGCACGGACCGCGAAACGCGGGATAGCCGTGCCGTTCCAGCACCTCGGCCACGTCCAGGACCAGGCCGAGCGTGAACCGCGGATCGTCGTCGACGGTGGCCACCGGATACCGGCGCACCCGCGTGTGGCCCTCAGGCGGTGGGGTCGTCATGCTGAGGGTCTCCTTGCTGCTCAGCTGGTGGTGGGGAGCCCGGTCCGGCAGGGAGTTCTTGGCGGAATGACTGCCGGGCCGGGACCTGCGGGGGCTCAACTGATCCCCACATCAGCCAGCACACCGTTGGCGGCGGTAGTGATCGCGGACGCGAACGTCTGCGTCACCTCAGCCATCGGGTCACCGACCACGGTCGGCAACAGCAGGAACGCCAAGGCCATCCCACCGATGAGCTGGGTCCAATCCATCCGCTTGCGCGCCAGGATCAGGATCACGACGATTAATCCGACGAGGACGTTGTAGGTCACCACAGCGAAACTCCAATCAGGACAGACAGAGACCACCACAGGTCTCGATTGCGGTTCAACGACTCCGCTTGCGGGCGTTCTTGCACTCGCGGCACGTGACCGAGCCGAGGAAGACGTGCTCCCAGTCCCCCGTGCCGCCGGGAAACCTCATTCCGCACCGGGTGGTGACATCTCCGTTCCACCAGCTCCGACGAGCATCGTGAACAAAATCCTTAGCCATGACTCCTCCGCTTTCCTCGGACTTCTCGGCGACTCACGCAGCCGACGACGGATCGTCTATCTCGACTTCCCGCAGAGGACCGGGACCGTTGGACAGCGCGCGGGCCCACTGCCGTTCAGCCAGCAGCTTGTGCAACTCGCGACGGGCACGGTCCAACCGCCGCATCGCAAAGACATCCGTGACCCCCACGGCTTCCGATGCCAGCACCGCGCTCTCGGCATCGATGACGTTCAGTTCGAGCTTCACCGCGAGATAGTCCGTCGCCAGCGCAGCCCGCTCGGCCTCCAGGGGCTGCTCAGTAAAGGTGTTGGCGGACTCGGAAGGCTTACGCATTGCTGACTCCTGTCGTGCGGTTAATGCACATTAAGGCGCATTAGTGTGCTCGTGTCAAGGGCCGTTTGTGGCGCACTAGTGCGCCTGGAGTGGAAGGGGTTAAGCTGGCGTCGTGCCGATCAATCAGCAGGGCGCTCAGCCACTCAGCGCACAGATCGAGGAAGACCTACGACGCCAGATCACGGCCGGTGAGGTGCAGGTAGGGGCGAAGCTTCCGTCCCTGCGCTCGCTTGCGGAGGACTACGGTGTGGCCGAGCTGACCGTGCACGTCGCGGTGAAGAAGCTCCAGCACGAAGGGGTTCTTACCTCGGTGAGCGGCCGTGGAACGTTCGTCAGCGCCAAACCGGACGATGTAGCCCCGAGTGACGAGACATCCGAGCTGCAGGCGATCCGCGACGAGGTGCGCGAACTTCGGATGCGGGTCGAGGCTGTCGAGCAATCTCAGTCCGAAGCCGGCCGCTGAGTGCGGGAGCGGGTGGCTCACGGTGTTCCTCCTGGTGTCTGCTTTCGACTGACACCAAGAATTCAACCCTGTGACCTGGGCAAATCTGATGAACCAGCGATGCACCAGCAGTGCACCCACGATGCACTCGACTGAGGGGAGCGCGGCGAAGTGGACGTTGTCGATGTCTGGACGGGTGAGCGCGCCAGCGCCCTCCAGCGGGCACAGCGACTGACGAACGAAGCCTTCGCGGACCGACTCGGGACAGCGGTGCGCACCGTTGCGAAGTGGAACGCAAACCCGGAATCTCAGCCGGGCAGCGAGCTTCAACAGGCGCTCGATACCTTGCTGTACCAAGCGCCAGATCAAGTCAAGGCACGCTTCTCACTGCTCGTGGAGACCACGGACGAGGCATCGCATCCCGAAGCGTCCGAAGGGCACCGCAAACGCGATACGGCAGAAGCCGAGCGGCGGATCACGGCTGATCCCAACATCGGGGCAGCCCTCGACTGGGTTGAGCGGGAAGCTGGCTGGGCAAGCGGAACCGCTCGCAACCAAGTGCTCGACCGTCTCTCTGCGCTGGAACCGCACTCTCTGCGCGATCGGCGATTCCGCCGCAACCGCGTCGACCAACACCAGCTTGCCGAGGCTCTGGCCACCTACTACAGAGATGGCCGGACAGGGTGGGGCACTTACACGGCAGGCATCGAAGACGCTCGACGTGCCGTGACGAGCGTCTTCACCAGTCCGGACTGGCTGGACCTGCGGTGCCCGCTCACACCCGACCACGACCAGTTCGCCTTGGAGCGCACGCCGGCCGCATACGGACACGGGTTGGACGAGTTCACGACCGAGCAGGCGGTTCAACGGATCGCCGAGACTCTGGAAGAAGACACCCGACTGGTCAACGCCCCGCTGTATCGTCTACTCGACGCCGATGTCGGCTCCGGCAAGCTCGGCGGCTCGTTTGGGATGACCGAGTTCGTGCAGTACGCGCTTACGATGGATCTCCTCGAAGGGGAGATGGTTGACGCGATCGCTGAGGATCGTTCAACGCTGCCAGGTCAGCTCCCGCTACGGGACCACTATCTGCCGGACGCTGCGGCCGTCCTCGACACCCGGCAGCGTCTGTGTGCTGGCGGTCCTCTCGCGTTGTGCGCGATCGCGCGCCCTGGGCGAGGTCGTCGTCCCGCTGACTACGTCCTACTTGTCCAGGAACGCGGTGGGCACGTCTTGAACGCATCCCGGCGCCTCGCTCCGATCCCGAAGTCGTTCCATGAACCGCTCATCGATCAACGCGAGGACACGCAGCTCAGCGCCACGCTCCAGCGAGAGATGGAGGAAGAGCTGTTCGGGCGCGAGGACGTGGACAACACCATCTCCCCTCAACGCAGCGCCGACCCGATGCATCTGAGCAGGCTTTCCGAGCCCATGCGGTGGCTGACCGAGAACGACAGCGACCGTCAATGGCTCATGGAGTGCACCGGTCTCGGCCTGAACCTCGTCAGCGGGAACTATGAGTTCGCCAGTTTGATCGTCATCCATGACGAGGAGTTCTGGCAGCGGTTCGGCGGCCAGGTGGAGGCCAACTGGGAATCAAGCAAGCTTCAGCAGTACTCCAGCATGGACCGCGTGCTGCTCGCGGAGCTGTGCGCCGATGTGGCATGGAGCAACGAGGGTCTGTTCGCCTTCCTGCAAGGACTTCGTCGGCTGTCCGAGCTGGACAGCCCTCGCGTAGACGCCCCGGCGATCGAATGGGAGATCCAGCAATGACCGACCAGTGGTACACCGGTAACGCGGCGGACGACGGCAGTGAGCGCCGCGGCTGGATCCTCGGCCACTTCATCGACCCCAGCGAAGGCGTACGCCACTCCAAGGATGTCGAAGTTAAGTGGGGTACTCACCCGGCAGGCGAGACGCGCCCGGAGTGGGCACCGGACAACGAGCGCACCACGTTGGTCCTCCTCATCCACGGCAAGTTCCACGTGCATCTCACCGACGACAGCGCCCTGCTTCAGCGGCAGGGCGACTATCTGGTGTGGGGACCGGGCGTCGAGCACGCATGGGAAGCGGAGGAAGACTCGGTCGTCGTGACCGTTCGGTGGCCGACTTTGCCCCGGTGAGGGTTAGCCCGTCCGACCGCCTTGTCGTGCACCGACAGTGCTGGCCTCTTCCACTGGGCACGAGGTGGGACGGGGTAGTTGCAAACTCGATCATCTGCGGTTATGACCGTAGTCGAGATGTCACTTAGGGTAGTAGATTCGGGTTAACGTCAGAGTGAGTGAGGGCCGTCTTGGACGCGTTCCGAGTACATGAGCAGCTGATCCGCGACTACCGCTCTTTCAGCGAAGGTTTCGTTGAGATCCGCGACGAGCGGGTCCGTGGACATGTGCAGCGGCAGCTCTCTCGCGGTGCGCAGTGGCCGCCCCCGTGGCTGGCTCTCAACCCCTCGTTCGCAAGGGGTGGAGGAGTAGGTGATCTCGTCTCGGCTGGCCAGTTGCATCCCGAATGCGAGCGAATCTTCCGGGTGGGCAAGCCTCCTACCGGAGAAGGTGGGCATCCGCTCGTCCTGCATCAACATCAGAGTGAAGCGATCGAAACTGCGGCCACCGGTGAGTCTTACGTGTTGACTACTGGAACCGGATCGGGGAAGTCGCTGAGCTACATCGTGCCGATCGTCGACCGCGTGCTGAGGGAAGGCAGCGGGCGCGGCATTCAAGCGATTGTCGTGTACCCGATGAACGCCCTGGCGAACAGCCAGATGGAAGAACTTGCCAAGTTCCTGGTTGCCGGTTATCCCGACGGGAGCCAACCCGTCACTTTCGGGCGTTACACCGGTCAAGAGGACGACGAAGCACGCAGGCGAATTCTGCAGAACCCTCCGGACATCCTGCTGACGAACTACGTGATGCTGGAACTGATCCTGACCAGGCCGGAGGAGCGTCGACAGCTCATCCAACAGGCCCGAGGGCTGCGGTTCCTGGTGCTCGACGAGCTGCACACCTACCGGGGTCGACAAGGCGCCGACGTAGCGATGCTCGTGCGCCGGACCCGGGATGCTTGCCAAGCCGCGAACACTCTGCAGTGCGTGGGCACGTCAGCGACTATGGCGACCGGTGAGACTAGGGCTGAGCAGCGGGTGGCGGTAGCCGAAGTTGCCTCCAAGATCTTCGGTGTAACTGTTCGACCCGATGCGGTCATCGGCGAGACGTTGAGTCGGACGTCTATCGAGCACGTGACTGACTCCGCTCAACTTGCGGAACGTGTCCGCGCCCGAGGCGATGCGGAGTCGGACGACAGCGCTTTGCACGCGGACTTCGATACTCTTCGCGGAGATCCGCTCGTCACGTGGATCGAGAATACGTTCGGTCTTGCCGAGGAACCGCACACGCGTGCGTTGGTCCGGCGTAATCCGAACACCGTGGAGCTTGCGGCGGCGAACCTTAGCGAGATCACCGGGATCGACGCCGAGAGTTGTGGCAACGCGATCCGCGCCACCCTCCTCGCCGGTTCAAGGGTGCGTGATCCCAACAACAACCGCCCGTTGTTCGCTTTCCGGCTGCATCAATTCCTCTCTAAGGGCGGGTCGGTGTATGCCACGCTCGAGTCGGTAGAGAGCCGGTCGATCGAGAGTGACTTCCAGGTTGAATTGCCTGGAGAGCGACGCCTCTATCCGCTTGCGTTTTGCCGTGAGTGTGGTCAGGACTATCTGATGGTCACGCGGGAACGAGCTGGCTCTGCGGAAGAGATGTTCAAGGCGCGACACGGCTTGCGGCCATCCGACGAGCATGACGGCTACCTGTACATTTCCTCCGAGAATCCCTGGCCGCAGGACCCCATCGCTGAGGACAGACTTCCATTCAGCTGGTTGGAGCGCTTTCCGGGCGGGACTCAGGTCATCAAGGCCCGGCAGGGAGATGTTCCTCGTCGCAAGTGGCTGCTGCCTGACGGTACTGCTGCGACGCCGGACGACCCGGGGACGACGGTGGCGGCTTGGATCCCGGGGAGTTTCCGATTCTGTTTGACCTGTGGTGTCGCTTACGAGGCTGCACGCAGCAGCGAACTCGCGAAGCTCGTCACGTTAGACAAAGAGGGCCGGAGCAGCGCCATGAGCATCATCGCCTCCAGCGTGTTGCGCTCCTTACATAGTGTCACCGACCCAGAGTTCGCCGACGACGCGAAAAAGCTTCTGACGTTCGTAGACAACCGGCAGGACGCCAGTTTGCAAGCTGGTCACTTCAATGACTTTGCGTTGGTCGTGCAATTGAGGGCCGCGATGTACCGGGCTGCGACTGAAGCGACCTCCTTGAGCACGCTCGATCTGGCGCCTGCAGTCACTAAGGCGCTTGGCCTGGACGCCGACGACTACGCGATGTCTCCGAACAGCATCCCACTGCGTTCTCGCGCCGAACGGGCTCTGCGCAACGTCGTGGAGTACCGGGCGATGCGAGACTTGCAGTACGGATGGCGGGTCACGCTGCCGAACCTGGAGCAAACGGGGTTGCTGCTGATCGAATACGAGGGACTCGATGAGCTGGCCGCCATGGACGCGCTCTGGTCCAAGGTCGATCCACACCTTGGTGCTGCGGCTCCGCGAGTGCGCAAGGAGATCATTAAAGTCCTCTTCGACGAGATGCGGCGCGTTCTCGCTCTGGAGTCGGAGGTGCTGACCCCGGACTTTGTCGACCGCCTTCGTCGTGAGAGCAGGGACCAGCTCGTCGGGTTGTGGTCAGTCTCCGAGCGCGAGCCGGATCCGCCGATCGGTATCGCGATCCCTGGGCCTGGCGGCAAAGGTGCGCCCAGGAATGCACTGCACCTCACCGGTCGTGGCGCATACGGCAGGTGGCTCCGTCAGGAGGAGAGATTCGGTGTCAAGCTCTCGACCACTGATGCTGACCAGGTCATAGAAAATCTACTCGGAGTACTGCACGATCAGGGTTACCTGACCGAGGTCGCCGAACTCGGTCGCACCGGTTACCGGCTGAACGTCTCGCTGATGGTGTTGCGTCCGGGTGACGGCGAGTCCGGCGTGACCAACCCGATCCGACAACGATTCGGGGCAGACCGCAAACCTCGCGTGGTGCCTTACTTCCGTGACCTCTACCGGGACACTGCCAGGGAGCTTGCAGGTTTCCGAGCTGCCGAGCATACGGCGCAGGTTCGCGCGGACACTCGAGAGGAACGGGAGCAGGAGTTCAGCTCTGCGAAGCTGCCGTTGTTGTTCTGCTCGCCGACGATGGAACTCGGTGTCGACATCCGCTCCCTCAACGCGGTGGGGCTGCGAAACGTGCCGCCGACGCCTGCAAATTATGCTCAGCGCAGTGGTCGTGCAGGACGTTCCGGTCAGCCGGCTTTAGTGGTGACCTACTGCTCGAGCGGTAATAGCCACGACACCTACTACTTCGAGCGTTCGGACCTCATGGTGGCGGGCAAGGTGCAACCACCTCGATTGGACTTGGCCAACGAGGACTTGGTGCGTTCACACGTCCATGCGATCTGGCTCGCCGAGACGGGGCGGAAGCTGGGCACGTCTATGTCCGATCTGCTCGACTTGGACCTGCCCGAGTTTCCGATCATTGACGAGGTTCGAGCCGACCTGTCTGACGCGGACGCGCAACGGCGAGCGCTGGCGGCCGCTGAGCACATGCTCAAGCCGCTGTACGAACAGTTCGGGCAGGAAGCGTGGTGGCATCCTCAGTGGGTCGCCGAAGCGGTAGAGCAGGCGCTAGTGGCTTTCGACGCTGCGTGTACCCGTTGGCGCCAGCTTTACCTCACGGTGAGAGCTGAACTCGACGCCGCTGCGGTTCATGCGCAGGACGCCTCAGCGAAGGCTACGGCTCGCCAGGACGCCGACCAGCGGTGGCGGGAGGCGCGTCAGCGAATGGAGCTGCTACTCAACCAGTCAGACAACTCTGGACAGAGCGACTTCTATCCGTACCGCTACCTGGCCAGCGAGGGTTTCCTTCCCGGCTATTCATTTCCTCGCTTGCCGCTCGCTGCCTACATCCCCGGTATGCGGGGCAGGGGCAACACTTGGTTGCAACGACCGCGATTCCTGGCGCTTTCGGAGTTCGGCCCGAAGGCACTCATCTACCACGAGGGCGCTCGTTACGAGGTCAGGCGCATCAACTTGCCGCGTGGCAGGGACGGTGCGGGCGCCGGGGAAGTCGTGCGCTCTCAAGCCCGTGTGTGTGCCTCTTGCGGCTATCACCATCCT
The DNA here is from genome assembly GCF_009664835.1 of Allosaccharopolyspora coralli. Classification (NCBI taxonomy): domain Bacteria; kingdom Bacillati; phylum Actinomycetota; class Actinomycetes; order Pseudonocardiales; family Pseudonocardiaceae; genus Allosaccharopolyspora; species Allosaccharopolyspora coralli. The sequence continues at coordinate 4,432,854 of NZ_CP045929.1, read as the reverse complement.
CGTGAAGAGGGCGCCGACGTGTGCGATCACTGCGACGCGCCCCTTGGCAAGGCGCTGCAGGAGATGCTGCACATGCAGACGGTGGTGACCCGTCGGCGGGAGCGGATCAGCGCCGACGAGGAGGAACGCAACCGGGTCGGATTCGACATGCTGACCTCGTATCGCTTCGTACGTCGAGGGCGAACTCCCGGCTACCTCGCGGGGAGAGTGGCCGACGAGAACGATGACGCGACGGTCGCTGAGCTGTACTACGGCGACGCAGCTGAGCTCAGGGTGATCAACCTGGGTCGTAAGCGTCGCAAGAACAAGGATGTGCACGGGTTCTGGCTGGATCTGGTGCAAGGAACTTGGCTCAACGAGGCCGACACGGACACCGACACCAGCGAGGACGATGATTCGCCGAAGGCGGCGGACGTCAAGACCAAGGCTCGTGTCGTCCCGTTCGTGGAAGACCGTCGGAACATTCTCGTCTTTCGCTGGAATGATGCTGTCGACCAGGTACCCAGCGCCAGCTCTCCCACGAACGTCGAATCCACCACCCTGCAGTTCGCGCTTGAGCGCGGCATCGAGGCGGTGTTCCAGCTCGAAGATTCCGAACTGACCTCCGAGCTACTCCCGGATCAGGGACTGCGCGGCCGGACCATGTTCATCGAAGCCGCAGAGGGCGGAGCGGGGGTGCTACGGCGCATCCAGGCGGAACCCGATTCGTTGACCGAGGCCGCGCGGGAGTCGCTGCGCATCATCCACGCCGACCCAGACACTGGTGAGGACAGGACAGACGCCTGCGTCAAGGGTTGCTATCGATGCCTCTTGTCGTACGGCAATCAGGGAGTCCATGAGCTGATCGATCGGCGACGGGCGGTGCCGCACCTGCTCACGCTGGCTCGTTCACGTGTGCGGCCGGTCCCCACAGAGGCGTCACAGGATCACAAGGCCGACCCCGGCATCGTCGATCAAGCAGCGGGCTCCCGTGCCCAGCAGTTGTTGCGACTGATCGTCGAACGTGACCTGAGGCCTCCCGAGAAAGTGGACGTGGAGGTGACCGGCTACCGGGGCCGGGTCGATCTCGTGTACCGCGTCAACGGCATCACCACTGCCGTGGTCCTGGACGATCCGGGAGGAGGTCACCAACCGGACACAAGCATGCTTCAACTCGAAAGGGGGTGGAACGTTATCCGGGTGAAGGAAGATGAAGACATCGAAACCGTGATTGTCGGCAACCCGAGTGTGTTCGGATACGAAGCGTGAAGGCGGATAGTGTCGTGAGCGTCACCGAGAGGTTCACACCAGGCGCGCTGGTCAAAGCCCGGGGCCGGGAGTGGGTCGTGCTGCCGGACAGCACAGACGAGTTGCTGTTGTTGCGGCCGTTGGGTGGTGGCGACGCCGACGTTGCCGGGGTGCTGCGTGGCATCGAACCGGTCGAGTCTGCCACGTTCGCATGGCCGAGCTCTGAGGACCGCGGTGATGATCGAAGTGCTCGACTATTGCGCGACGCCCTGCGGATCGGGTTCCGCTCCACGGGCGGACCGTTCCGCAGCCTTGCCGGTCTGGCCGTCGACCCGCGCCCGTTTCAGCTCGTTCCGTTGCTGCTGGCATTGCGCCAGGACCCGGTGCGGTTGCTGATCGCAGATGACGTCGGGATCGGTAAGACGGTCGAGGCGGGACTCGTCGCTTCGGAACTTCTTGCTCAGGGCGACGCACGCGGCCTGACGGTGTTGTGCCCGCCATCGTTGGCCGAGCAGTGGGCGAAGGAGTTGGCGGAGAAGTTCAACCTCGACGCCGAGATCGTGCTGCCCGGCACCGTGACCCGGTTGGAACGGCAGTTGGAGTACGGCCAGTCCCTGTTCGAACGGTTTCCGGTGACGGTCGTCTCGACGGACTTCATCAAGGCCGATCGTCGGCGCGACGACTTCGTACGTTCCGCACCGGACTTGGTCATCGTCGACGAGGCGCACACCAGCGTCTCGGATGGAAAGGCTGGTTCACGAGGACGCACTCAGCGCTTCCGGTTGTTGCAGGAACTTGCCAAGGATGCAGAACGCAACCTGGTCCTGGTCACCGCGACCCCGCACAGCGGCAAGGACGAGGCTTTCCGCAACCTCCTGGGTCTTCTTGACGAGTCGCTGATCAACGCCGACCTCTCGGCCGACGAAGGTAGGGCACGGCTCGCTACGCACATGGTTCAGCGACGGCGTCGCGACATTCGTGAGTATCTGGGCGCAGAAACTCGTTTCCCCCGGGACCGCAAGACGCAGGAAGTGTCCTACTCACTCGCTCCGGCCTACAAGGAACTGTTCGAGGATGTGCTCGCCTACGTGCGGGAGCGTGTCTCCGATCGATCGGGCACGCGCCTGGAACAGCGGGTGCGCTGGTGGTCGGCCCTGTCGTTACTACGGGCGCTGGCATCGTCCCCCCGAGCAGCTGCTGCTACCTTGCGCACTCGCGCGCGGGCCGGCGATGCCGACACCGCCGAGCGGGCGGACGAGGTCGGCCAAGCCACCGTTCTGGACCCCGCAGGAGACGAAACAAGTGAGAACGCCGATCTGGTAGCAGGCGCGGTCGCTGAGGACCAGGAAGACATCAGGGCCCGGCGAATGCTCCGCGAGTTCCACGATCGCGTAGCCGAACTGACCGTCGAGGACGACACTAAGCTCACCACGGTCACGAAGCTCGTCAAGCAGTTGCTGAAGGATGGTTTCCAGCCGATCGTGTTCTGCCGGTTCATCCAGACCGCGCACTACGTCGCCGAGCACTTGCGCACCCAGTTGGAAAGAAGGCCGCTTCGGGCCGCCGTTGACGTCGTCACCGGTGAACTCGCTCCGGAGGACCGACAGGCTCGGGTGGAACGTCTCGCGTCCGCCGAGGAACCCAACCTTGTACTGGTCGCCACCGATGCCCTCTCGGAGGGCGTGAACCTGCAGGAGAGCTTCCAGGCTGTCGTGCACTACGACTTGGCCTGGAACCCGACGCGGCACGAACAGCGAGAGGGCCGCGTCGACCGATTCGGCCAGACCGCGGAGGTTGTCCGCGCGGCCACTGTCTACGGCGCGGACAACGGTATCGACGGTTTGATCTTGCAAGTTTTGCTTCGCAAGCATGAGGCGATCAGCCGCGATCTCGGTGTGAGCGTCCCGGTGCCTAGCCAGTCCGATCAAGTCATGGCCGCATTGGTGGAGGGCTTGTTGATGCGCGGACGCGATGCGGGGCAGATGACTCTTGACTTGGAAGCAAGTCAACAGCGTGATGATTTGCACGCGGAGTGGGATAGCACCGCCGAACGCGAGAAGCTTTCCCGGACTCGCTACGCGCAGCGCAGCATCAAGGACACCGAGGTACGACGAGAGTTGGAGGCTGCGCGCGCCGCGATGGGTGACCCGGGGGATGTTGCGGCGTTCGTGCGCACAGCGTGTGAAGAGCTTGGGCTGGCGGTGGTCGATGATGACACTGGCTTCACCGTCGAGCCGCACGGGTTGCCGCTGGGACTGCGAGACGCATTGGGGCGGCCCGATAGCCCGATGCGCTTCGACCGCGACCTACCGGCATCCACCCGTCATGCGAGTGTGCTGCGGCGTACTGACACGCGCGTGGGCGCTCTGGCCGGCTACGTTCTTGATGCTGCATTGGATCCCGCGCTTCCCGCTGAGCATCGGCCGGCTCGCCGGTGCAGCGTCGTCCGCACCGACGCCGTTACGGTGCCGACAACCGTGCTGCTCGCCCGGTTCCGTCTGCACGTGACACTGCCGTCCCGAAGTGGGGAGCGGGTCTCCGTCGCGGAGGAAGCCAGGACACTGGCTTATACGGGTCTGCCGAACTCCCCGACGTGGCTGCCTCCGGACGAGGTCGATGCGCTGCTGGCTGCGGGAGCCACCGCCAACACACCGGGCGATGTAGCCAGGAATATGGCCTCGGCTGTGCTGGAGAAGCTGCCGGCGATCACCCCGGAATTGGAACGCTTCGCGACAGAGCTTGCTGCTGAACTGCGTGAGACGCACGCGCGGGTGCGTCGAGCCGCGCGAGGTCGCACGTCGGGTGTGCTGGGCGTGAGCGGACTGGCGGTGACGCCGCAGTTGCCGGTGGACGTGCTCGGTGCGTATCTCTACTTACCAGCGGGAGGTGCACAATGAGCGGGCCGGGGTTGCAGGCGACTCGAGTGACCGGTGGGCTCGTCCCGCCCGCGTTGTTCGGCCGAATCCGATCCGGTGAGCTCACCGATGCTGAAGGTCTCAGTGCTCGGTCGTATCACTTGGCAGGTCGGGAGACACTTCGCGACGCTGCCAGCCGCGCGTGGACGTATCTGCGGGGTCGCTGGGAGGACTGGCGGAGCGCGGAGGCCCGGCCCGGTGATCACGCGGGCACTGGCCCGGCTCGCTCGGAATGGCTGAGCAAGCTGTTCGAACAGCTCGGGTACGGCCAGTTGCAGCCCACTCGCGGTGGTCTGCGGGTGGACGAGGACGAGTTCCCCATCTCGCATGTGTGGCAGCACGTTCCGGTGCACCTACTTGGCCCTGGCGTCGACCTGGATCGACGGAACCCAGGCGTGGCGGGCGCGGCTCGGGCTCCGCAGGCGATGGTGCAGGATCTGCTCAACCGTAGCGAGCATCATCAGTGGGCGTTCCTGTCCAATGGGCTACGGCTGCGGGTGCTGCGTGACTCGACCTCGTTAGCAGGCTCGGCCTACATCGAGTTCGACCTCGTCGAGATCTTCGACGGGCTGCTCTTCGACGAGTTCTTGTTGCTGTGGCAGCTCTGCCACGTCTCGCGCGTTGAGAAGCGCGGCGGCATCGACGCCCCTCCTGGAGATTGCTGGCTTGAATCCTGGCGCGAGGATGTGCGCACCTCCGGTACACGTGCGTTGGCGGAACTGCGTGTCGGTGTCGAGACAGCGCTGGAGGCGTTGGGTAGCGGCTTCCTCGGGCACCCGGACAACCACGAGCTCCGCGTCGCGCTACAGGATGGAGCGCTCACGCGCGAGGAGTTTCACCGTGCGCTGCTGCGGTTGGTGTACCGGCTGCTTTTCCTCAGCGTCGCCGAGGACCGCGCCCTGCTTCACGCTGAGGGCACCAGGACCGAGATCAAGCACCGTTACGCCGAGTACTTCTCGGTGGGCAGGCTGAGGCGCCTGGCTCGTGTGCGAACGGGCGGCCCGCACGCCGATCTGTGGGAGTCGCTGCGTCTGGTTCTGGCTGCGCTCGGCGGGGAAGGTCTCCCGCAGCTCGGTATTCCCGCCCTGGCGGGGCTGTTCGACCCCGCAGACCGCGCGCTGGACGGCTCGGCGGGCACTGTGGACTTGCTCGGCGAGGCGTCGCTGGCGAACAAGGACCTGCTCGCGGCGATGTACTCGCTGGGCTGGATCCGGTTTCGTGGTCAGCGCGTGCAGCCGGTCGACTACCGGAACCTCGATGCGGAGGAACTGGGCAGCATCTACGAGTCGTTGCTGGAACTGGTGCCCCGAGTCGACACCGCAGCGCGGGAGTTCCGGCTGGAGAAGGTCAGCGGCAATGACCGTAAGACCTCCGGTTCCTACTACACGCCCACAAGCCTGGTGAACGCGCTGCTGGACTCGGCGCTGGATCCACTGTTGACCGACGCCCGCAAGAATGCTGCGAACGCTCGCGAGTGGGAGAGCAACCTGCTCGCGTTGACGGTGTGCGACCCGGCTTGTGGTTCGGGGCACTTCCTGGTGGCCGCGGCTCGACGGGTTGCTCGTGAGTTGGCCGAGGCGAGGTCCGGGGAGGACGAGCCGACTCCTGCGGACGTGCACCACGCGCTGCGGGATGTCGTCGGACGTTGCCTTTACGGCGTGGACGTCAACCCGATGGCTGCCGAGCTGGCAAAGGTGTCGCTGTGGCTGGAGGCGCTGGAACCGGGCAAGCCGCTCGGGTTCCTCGACGCCCGCATCCGAGTCGGCAACAGCCTTCTCGGCACCACGCCAGCGCTGCTTGCGGGTGGGGTGCCGGATGAGGCATTCAAGCCGCTGGAGGGCGATGACAAGTCACTTGTCAACGCCTTGAAGAAGCGCAACAAGCAGGAACGAGAAGGTCAGCAGAGCCTGTTCGCCGGAGGTGGGGTCGAGTCGAACACTGAACTGGCAGACCATCGCGATCCCTTGTTGCAGTTGCTCGATGATCCCAACGCGGTCCGGACACAGGCGGCGCGATGGGAACTTTACGACTCGGGTGACGACAAGTTGGCACGCCAACGTGCCCAGGCTGATACCTGGTGCGCGGCGTTCGTGTGGAAGCTGTACAAGGGCTGCCCTGATGTGCCGACCACCGCCCTGGTCCGCACCGCGCTCGACAGTCCCGATGCCGTACCACCGGAGGTGGGTGAGGAGGTCACGCGCCTGGCCGAACAGTACGGTTTCTTCCATTGGCACCTGGAGTTCCCCGAGGTGTTTGAGGTGGCCGAAGACAGCGGTGGCGCTGGGCCGGAGGGTTGGTCGGGCGGCTTCTCGGTCCTGCTGGGCAACCCGCCGTGGGAGCGGGTCAAGCTGCAGGAGCAGGAGTTCTTTGCCGCGCGCGACCCTGAGATCGCGCGTGCTCCGAACAAGGCCGCGCGCAAGGCTCTGATCGACGCGTTGGTGGAAGGCGGCTCGTCGCCGTCGGGCCTCTCGCTGCATCGCGCGTACCTGGAGGCCAAGCGTCAGGCCGAAGGCGAGAGCGCCTTGCTACGCAACACCAACCGGTTCCCACTCACTGGACGTGGGGACGTCAACACCTACGCAGTCTTCGCCGAGACTTTCCGGGCGCTGACGGGCCCCTATGGTCGATCAGGGGTCATCGTGCCCACCGGAATCGCCACCGATGCCACGACACAGTACTTCTTCAAGGACCTCGTGGAGACGGCATCGCTGGCGAAGCTGTACGACTTCGAGAACCGCCGAGGAATCTTTGAAGACGTGGACAGCCGTACCAAGTTCTCGTTGCTGACAGTGACGGGGCGCGAGCAACGTGAACCGAGAGCGGATTTCGCGTTCTTCCTGCACGACCCGGCGGACATCGAAGCTTACTCGTTCTCGATGACCCCAGAGGAGATCTTGCTGCTCAACCCGAACACCGGAACCTGTCCGGTGTTCCGCAGCCGCCGCGACGCCGAGATCACCCTCGGCATTTACAAGCGCGTCCCGGTGCTGGTCAAGGACGGTGACCCCGACGGCAACCCCTGGGGCATCTCGTTCATGACGATGTTCCATATGTCCAACGACTCGCACCTGTTCCACACGCGCGAACAGCTCGAAGCCGACGGCTGGACCCTCGACGGCAACATCTTTACCCGCGGCGAACACCGCATGCTCCCGCTCTACGAGGCGAAGATGATCCACCATTACGACCACCGCTGGGCCACCTACGAGAACGGTGACTTTCGCGATGTCACCCTCGAAGAGAAATACAAGCCTGCATCAGTCGTCCTGCCCCGCTACTGGGTCTCTGAACAAGACATCCCCGTCGACAAGGTCGACAAAAATGGAAAGCGTCGCTACGTGTCGGGCGTTGCGAGTCGCCTGGAAAATAGTGATTGGCATCGCGAATGGCTTCTCGGTTGGCGAGATATATCCAGATCCACCGATGAGCGGACGATGATTAGCAGCGTGACTCCCCGCACGGCCACTCCAGACGGAACCCTACTAATGCTTCCAGCTGGAGTGCCCGTCTCGGGTCTAATTTCTTGTCTGTCTTCCTTTGTTTTTGACTTTGCGACAAGGCAGAAAGTCGGCGGAACGCACCTCAAATTCTATACTGTATACCAGCTTCCGGTGGCCTCTCCGTCTCAACTTGAAGGTGATGATGCGTTCTTCGAATCTCGTGTTCTCGAACTCACCTACACCGCGCACGAGATGGCCCCGTTCGCTCTGGACATGGGCGATACAGGCGCGCCCTTCCACTGGGACGAGGAGCGTCGTCCTTTACTCCGCGCAGAGTTGGATGCGGCTTTCCTCCATCTCTACGGCGTGAACCGGGAAGACGCGGACTACATCATGGAGACGTTCCCGATCGTGAAGCGCAAGGACGAGAAGGCCTACGGCGAATACCGCACGAAGCGGTTCATTCTGGAGATCTACGACCGGATGGCCGAAGCCATCCGCACCGGCAAGCCGTACCAGACCATCCTCGACCCACCGCCGGGCCAAGGGTTCCGCCACCCCGAGCGCGCGCTCGCGAAGGAGGCCTGACGATGACGGAACCAGTGCGTGTCGGTTTGCTGATGCGGACGTGCCTGGAAGTCCTCGCTGAAGCCGACGAGCCGATCCCTACGAGTGAGGCGTTGAAGCGGGTCGAGCAACGCATCGACTTGACATCGTACGAGAGCGGACCGGTCAACAGTTCCGGGCAGCCACGCTGGGAGAACAATCTGCGCTGGCGTAGCGGCGACATGACCACGATCGGGTGGATGTCCAAGAGGGACGGGCTGTGGACACTAACCGATGCGGGCGAAGCGGCGCTCGAGGCGTACGACGCCGAACGGGTGCTTACCGAGACGAACCGACGTAAGAAGGAGATCCACCGACAGAGGCAGCAAGCGACCGAAGCACTTGGCGGACTTCATCGACTCATCGCAGAGATCGTGGCCCTGGTCGAGCCGAGTGCATGGACGTCGTTCGACGACATCGCCGAGATCGCGAATGTTGAAGGGCAGCGGGTTGGTCACTTCCTCGCGAGCGGACAGACGAACATTCCCATGACTTACCGGGTGCTCAACCCGGACGGGTCGATACCAGAGGATTCTTTCCTTCCCTCGCGTCATCGGGGGATGGACGTGGCGAAGAAACTGCGCACCGAGGGCGTGGAGTTCGATCCGTCAGGATGTGCTTCCCAAGATCAGCGGCTCACGGCCGAGGACATTCGCGATCGGTTGAGCGAACTCGATGACTCCCCGCGGGACACGTCGAGCATCCGCGCCTGGTTAGTGCGTCCCCGTCCTGCCGGCCACGAACTGGTGGATCGGTGGCGCAGCGAGCAGTTCGTGTCGCTGGCTGGAACCCACCTCGGAGAGGTGTCGCCTGGCGACAGCCGCAAGGCCATCACCGAGGCCGTCGAGCAGGGCTACCAGCACCTCGATTACGCGCAGCGGATCACGCTGGCGGGTGAGTACTCGCAGTTCCTCAACGTCATGAAACCCGGCGACCAGGTTGTCACCGTCCTCGACGCTGAGGTGTACGTCGGCACCATCACCGGCGAAGCACGGAATGTCGGTGACACGAACGCACGATGGCAGCGTGACGTCGCCTGGCAGCAAGACACCATCGGCGCGGTTTCCGGCCTACAAGCACCTCTGCGAGCGGAGATCGAGCAGCAGGGCACCGTCGTCGACATCACCGGTGGCATGGACGTGCTTCGTCGCTTTCTCGACGACACGCAACCAGAAACGGGCACTGGGGAGGAACAACCGGCTCCGGCAACGGTGACACCGCAGCTTCGCCACGCCGACAGCGCGTTGTCGGCTGAGCTGCATCTCAATCAAACATGGTTGCAGGAAGTCGTCGACGTGCTGCGAGATCGTCGGCAGCTGGTGTTCTACGGGCCGCCGGGCACCGGCAAGACCTATTTGGCCCGCAAGCTCGCCCGGCATCTCACCGATCCTGAAGCCGTTGAGCTGGTGCAGTTTCATCCCTCGTACGCCTACGAGGACTTCTTCGAGGGATACCGCCCCCAAGTCTCCGATGACGGCACCGCTGGTTTCGCGCTGACCCCTGGACCGCTGCGGCGACTGGCCGCGAACGCGCGAGACGATCCCGCTCGCGCCTACATCCTCATCATCGACGAGATCAACCGGGCCAACCTGGCGAAAGTCTTCGGCGAGCTGTACTTCCTGCTGGAGTACCGCAACGACAAGATCCAGCTGCAGTACTCACCAGGACAGTCGTTCAGTCTTCCCGCGAACGTGTTCTTCATCGGCACCATGAACACCGCCGATCGCTCCATCGCACTGGTGGACGCAGCCATGCGACGACGGTTCGCCTTCGTCGAGCTGCACCCGGACGAGTCACCGATACGTGAGCTGCTTCCCAACTGGCTCGCGGCCAGCGGCAAGACCGATCAGCGCGCAGAACTCCTGGCGGCGATCAACGCGGCGATCGGCGCGGAGGACCGCGACTTCCAAATCGGCCCGTCGTACCTGATGACACCCGAGGCCGAGCTGGAAGGCGGTCTCAACCGGATCTGGCAGTACTCGATCCTGCCGCTGCTGGAGGAGCACTACTATGGGCGGCTCACTCGTGACCAGGTCCACGCGCGATTCGGGCTGGCCACGATACAGCGAGCCCTGATCCGAGGTGAGCGGTCCGAGGACACATGATGACCCGGACACGGCACCGCTACGTGCTGGCTGAGAACGACCGCAGCGGCGTTCCCGCCGCACTCGGGGCGCAGCAGGCACACGCGCTTCGTGAAAGTGGTCTTGTCGATGTCCGCTGGGAAGGCGACGGCTCCTCCCTCTTGGTTCCGCGAGGACGAGTCGGTGCGGTCAACGTCGACGGTGTCGATGTGATCGTCACCCCCAAAGTCGGCATTGCTAGGCTGCTGTTCCTGCTTGGCTACGCCCGCGACCCGGGGTTCCGCCCCGAGGACGTCGAAGGTATTCAAGAGGATGATCTCTGGGCAGCCGTCGCTGAGACGGTGTGTCGGCACGCCGAACGGGCGCTAGCGCGAGGAATCCTTCAGGGCTACGTCACCGAAGACGCCGCGCTCACCGTCATGCGGGGCCGGCTCCGGATTGCAGATCAGATTTCGCGCAGGCCAGGGATGTTGCTGCCTCTGGAAGTGCGCTACGACGAGTACTCCGTCGACATCCCCGAGAACCGCTTGCTACGCACTGCGATACGCCGAGTGCGCGCCCTGCCACGCCTCCGTGAGGAACTGGTGGCGCGGCTGCGGCATCTCGATGCCCGGTTGGACGGAGTCGTGCCACTGGTCACCGGTGCCCCACTCCCCGAGTGGCAACCCACGCGATTGAACACCCGCTACCAGTCGTCACTGCGGTTGGCGGAGATGGTGCTGCGCATGATGTCGTTCGAGGTCGGATCAGGCGGAATCGACGTCGCAGCGTTCGTGGTAGACATGGCTACGGTGTTCGAGAACTTCGTCGCGCTGGCATTGGGAGAAGCGCTCTCCAGTCGTCCGGGAGCGACCATCCCGCAGTACCCTGCGTGCCTTGACCGGGACGGCGAGATCCGGATGAAAGTGGATGTGGTGCACGTGGTCGACCGCATTCCCCGCATCATCGCCGACGCCAAATACAAGCTCGCTGACTCGGCGGGCCGCTATCCCAACGCCGACCATTACCAGATGCTGGCTTACTGCACCGCGCTCCAGCTCCCCAAGGCATGGCTCGTCTATGCCAGTGGCGACGGCAGTGCACGACCGCGTCGAATCCTCAACTCGCCGGTGAGCGTTATCGAGTACCCGCTCGACCTCGCCACCTCGCCCGGGGAATTGGTCAGGCAGGTGGCGATCCTCGCCGACCGGGCCTGGGACGAGTGAACCATCGCGGATCCACGTTTCCGCTACCAGTCCGTGGGTTCTTCGTGTGGTGTCCATTCGACTGTTTCGAAGAGCCCGCTCGCCATGTCGCAAATGTCTTCCCAGTCTTCCGTGTTGTTGCTGGTGACCGAGACACCCAGAAGTCCGTTGCCGGACGGGTTCGGGATCCACGCCGTGATCGCGTGGCTGATGACGTCGATGGTCTGGTCGTTTGCCGTAAGCGTGCTGGTGCTGGCGGTACGGGTCACAACAGTCTGACCAGCTGGCAGCGGGACCTGTTCCACTTCCGTCCCGGATTGGTTGCGGTGGTACTTCTCCAGTCCGTCGGCCGCCACACGTGCTGAAGGATGCTCGGATGGCAGCAGGAAGCAACTCACGACGACCATCAACGGTCGGTCCGCCTGCTTTGCGGAGCGGAAAACTGCAGCCGCCGTGTAGTGGGCACCACCAGCCTCGGTCGAAGCTCCGAGGGTCATCAGCATCGCCGCGACTCCGGCGAGGCTTTGATCGACCTCTGTATCCGCGGGCAGCCCGAATCGGGACGCGATCGCCATGGCGAGCGTGCGTAGTTTCTCGTCGGTCGGTTCGCCGCGGGGCAGCTCGATGAACCCGTCAGGGAGTGTGAGGGAGTAGTTGGGTAGCTGCTGGGTGCGGGAGGTGGTCACCGCTGATCGTTCCACGTGGACTTGACGAAACGAGTGACAACCTCGCGTTCGTCGATAGTGGGACAAAAAAGGACACGGTTCCGGTCGCGCCAGGTGATTTCGATGCTGTTTACCGCAGCATGGTGGAACCGAACGTCTGCACTCTCATCGGTCTGCCAAATCACCTGCGGCGGAGAATCTTTGTCATTCATCACGAGCACCGCCAAGCGTGAATTCGAAAAGACGATCCACAGGTCACGAGAGGCCCGCTTGACCGTGTCAATAACCGCCGTAGAGGCTGGGTTCTGCGTCGAACCAACTACCGAGACGACACCGGGAGTGATTCCCTTCTTCGCGGGCGGTTTGGTCACCCCAGCGTCATCAAGGCCTTGCCGAATCCAGCCGTAGAGAAACCACACAGGAAAGAGTACGACAAGCTGGGCAACCCAGAGAACTCTATACCACAGGGGTTTCGTGCCAAACTCCCCTCGGCCAGTGAACTCCTGTAGGTCGAAACGCTGGCGATGGAAGGAGATGGCCTCACAGCGGTCTGCCCAGCTGCCTTGGCCCCATTGCCGGAGCGCTGCTCTCTGCTGTTCACGTGCCAGCACTTGAGCGCTTGTCCTTTTGTTGCTCATGATCATCCGATCTTCTGCTGGATCCGGGATTCCACCTGGCCAGACCCGTAATCGACAGCTTCGGCCGTGGCAACCTTCTTGACCGCCTCAGTACCGGCACCGGCTGCGATGCCGGCATTGGAAAACGGATCCTTAATGTCCATTCTCGTGAGCTTGTTGAACAAGTCGACCGATTTCCCGTGGGTGAAAGCTGCAGCGTTGTCGATCGCTTCTTTCGGACTTGCCTTAAGATCCGCCATCGTGGTTGGGGTGATGTCAACCTTCCCGTTGACTCCGGTAACGTGCCTCAGTGCCTTCGACTCGGTCGTCACCTTGCCCGTCCCCGTCAGAGCTTGGCTCGCTTTCGCTGCCTTACCTGTCCCTTGCGCGGCTACGCTTGTTTTTGCCACCTGTGAAGCTGCGTTCTTGGCGCCCGCGAGGATGCGGCCACCGGGGATGACGCCGACAGCGTCGGTGGCGATTTTCCCCCAGGACACATCAGCTCCACCTGCCTTGGCGAGTGCGTTGACGCCCAACGCCGCGGCACTGACCGTCATCGCGGCTCCAGCGGTGACAGCGTTTACTCCGGGTATCCACGATGTAGCCAGCGCGACGACACCGAGCACGGTCCCGACCGTGCTGAGCACGTCGCCGACTTGTTTGAGTTCGTCGGCGTGGTCTTGGACCCATTGCCATGCCTTGTCCGCTGCCTCGCTGATGCTCTCTCCGAGCTGTTCGAGGGCGTTGCTGAGGCGTTCCAGTAGTCCGGGCTTGTCGGGAGCTTCGTCGGCTGCACGCCGTAACGCGTCTTCGACGTCTTTGGCCACATCGTCGTGTTGCTGCAAGAGACGCTTGGCCTGCTCGACAATCGCTTCGAGGTCGGCATTGGCCTTGTTGACTGCTGATTGAGCGGCCGTCAGCTTCTGCTCAGCCGCTTGCAAGGATGCCTGGTCGGGGAAGTGCTGTCCGGCCAATCCCAGATCTGGGTTCGATTCAGCCTGACGGACGTGCTGTTTAGCGGCAGCGGCCTCGGCCTCGTAGTGCTGGGCCTTCTGCTGCATCGAGCTCAGGTTGTGCGACCACTGGGTCAGTGTCTTCGAGGCACCGCCGAGCGAGCGGTGCGCTTGATCCAGGTATTTCGGCAGCTCGCCCACACTGCCCAGGAACGCCTCTGCGGCCTTCCCTTCCCACATTCCGTCCTGGTGACCGATCTTCCCCAGAGCTTCGTGAGCATTCCCCATCTTGGTCGCCACCCGCTGAAGATCCGCGGCCACGGACTCCACCGTGGTCACGGTGCCGGGGGCGGGATCGAACCCTAACGCCGGGTACTCGGCGGTTCCAGCCATCCGCGATGTCCTAGTCCTGTCAGTTGTTGCTGTCGCCGTCGCACGTCACGCATTCGCGCGCAGCCCGGGTGATCTGGTCATCCGGGTTGAAGATGCCTCCACTACCCGGACAGGCGTTGCTCGATATGCGACGACTGCCCCTCCCCGGCTCCCGCCTGACTTCCGCCCGTCGGCGCCTGCGAGGCCTCGCCCGCAGCAGCGACGAGACTCGCGACCTCGTTCTCGAGCTTGGCGTAGGTGGACCGGGCGACACCGAGAGCATCGCTGGTCGCCTTGGCTCCTTCGGAGATCTTGCTGATCCCGTCCGACCATGTGTCCCGAAACTCCTCGCTGGCAGTGTCGATACCGGGCGTTCCCAGGTCATGGCCTTTCGCATTGCTCAACGCCTTGTTCGCTGCGGTGATGTCGTCGGCAGCACGATCCAGATCGTTGATCAGCCGAGTCAGCTTCTCCATGCTGACGTGGTAGCCGTCGACCACAAAGCCTCCCCCGTCGGATGGTCACAGCTTGAGCACGGTAGCAAGCGCCACGCCGTCTGTGGCCAATACTCGGAGAAGTTGAGATCGACCGCACCGTCTTCGCGGGTCAGCGGTCTGATTGCGGACCTATTCAGGGTAATTGTCCGCTTGGTCGGACCGGAGACACGAGTTCTGACAAACCTGAGCGGTCTTCGTCACCTAAAGGTGAGCGCGGCATGACGAATAGCGGATGTTCTGGTCCTCATGTGGCCAATGCGTGGCCACCCGCGACCACCAGAGATCGGCTGGCACATATTCCTGCAGGTCAGAGCGCGATGAAACAGGGCGGACCGTGAGCCTGTAAATCAGCCGGCATTGCCTTCAGAGGTTCGAATCCTCTACCTGGCACACCAGCAAGAACACCCCCTGACCTGCACAGACAGGCCAGGGGGTGTTTTTCGTGCTCCCCGGCTGTGTCCGACCCTGTTCCGCTCTCTACGGGTGTCTGTGGCCAATACGTGCCCGCAGGCGCTCGTCCGGAGCCGCTACATTCCGCCGTGAGTCTTTTTGGTTGCTGGAGCCACCAAAAAGGCTCACGCCTGTCGTGCACGGTGAACTCGTGGGCCCGGTGTCCGGGTCTGCTGCGGTCCCCGGAGCCAACCAGCCAAACCGACACCGCGGCGGCATCATCGGCGTGCTTGCCGAGCGGATCGGCTCAGTGGCCGGGCGAAAATCGGCTCGCCGCGCTCAGTGCCCGCCTCGCGTGAGAAGGAGATTCCTCGACATCGTCCGCTGAACGCTATTTCGGCGGCAGGGACCGCGTATATCCGAGACCCAGGGACACCCAGCGGGCCAGCTGCTTCCGGGTGTGAAGGCGCTCCGGCCCGACCTGGACCCACCCTCGCATCGGTCGACCGCGCATGACGACCGGATCCGCCTCCCCGGACTCGGTCAGCTCGTCCGACGTGTCCGGGGCGACGTGAACCATGATGTCTCCTTCGCTGCCGACGGCGACCGCCATGTTTCCGTTGAGGAGGAATGCCAACCCGCCGAACATTCGCTTCTCCGTCAGGTCCGGCTCTGCTCCGATCACCTCACGGACCCGATTCGCCGAGTCCTCGTCGTGGGCCACCCGTCAGAGCGTAGTGGACCAGCGGGTACGGCGTTCCCCAGTTGTTCAGCACGACGAAGCTCAGCGATCAGGAAACGCCCGGGTCACAATGGCGACTCGTTGTCGGTCGGCTGTGGTGAGCTTGCTTCATGGAGTGGGAGACGCGTCCGCTGACGCCCGAGCGCTTCGAGGACTTCGCTGATGTCGTCAATCGCGCTCGCCGGAGCAACCATTGTTGGTGCCTGTCTCACCGTTTGCAGTCCGCCGAGATCGAACACCTCGGCGACGGCAGCCGCGAGCAGGCGATGCGTCGGCTGTGCGAGCGTGACCCTCCACCCGGGGTGGTGACGTACCGGGACGGTGAGCCGGTCGGGTGGTGCAACATCGGGCCACGCTCGGAAATCACGCGGCTGAGCCGCTCGCGGTTGATCCGTCCCCTCGACGACCTGCCTGTCTGGAGCGTCGTCTGTGTCATCGTCCGTCCCGGTCGTCGTCGCCAAGGCGTGACGGCACCACTGCTCGAAGGCGCGGTCGCCTACGCCGCCGCGCACGGTGCCCCGGCGGTGGAGTCGTACCCCGTCGACCCACCGGAGCGGATGGACCTGACCATGGCATTCGTCGGGACGAGAGCGATGTTCGAACAGGCCGATTTCCGGGTGGTGGGCACGACCGATGCCGTGGCAGGTGGGATGCCACGTCTGGTGATGCGGCGTGACCTGCGTCGAGCATGATCGAGCAGGCGCGAAGCAGGGTGCTCACCGTTTCGGGTGGAGCACGACCTCAACGAGCCTTCGCTCGGTGCGAACTCGATCCCGAGTCGGGTCAGCGGGCTTTGATCAACGACGAGCTCTGCGAAACCCGTCGTTTCCCGAGAAAGTCGAGTGCGTTCACTATCCCCGCAGTGATACCAACCACAATTCGAGAGTATCGCTGGTCCGTGTTCGTAGCGGGCTTGCTCGTGGTTTGGTCCGTGCAGTAGATTTTTCGTATCTTACCGGACGGTAACGTGTGCTGCGTCATCTGAATTGTTCAGAGTGGACGTGTTCCCGACGGGTTCCGGGTTCCTGTGCAGCGGGTTTGGGCGCCGAGCGCGCATTTCCCCTAATAGAGAATCGTGGGATGGGGGAATGTCCCCGATCCGGGTGGGCCGCTGAATTCTTAGTATCGCTGGTGTAGCGACAACGCCCGGTACTGGCACGACACGGGAGACGGCATGGCCCTGACGGTGCACGAGTTCTTGACCAAGCTCGTCGCCGACGATCAGGCTGCTTCGGCGTTCGCCGCCGACCCGGACGGGTCCTTGCGGGCGGTCGGGCTCGAGCAGCTGTCGGCCCCTGATCTCGCACAGGCCGTGGGCCTGGTGATCGACCAAGCCCCGGTCGAGGCGGTCGAGGCCTATGCGCGGGCCGTGCAGCCCGGCCTGGACACCCTCGCCGGTAGCCAGCACGTGGCGTTGAGCTACCCGATGCCACTCGAGACGCCACTCGAGGCAGACGACGCGAACGAGAGGGAATTCAACGTGCCTACCCCTGAGATTTTCTCCGCGGCCGGTGACGTCGACGAGACGATGCGTCCCGTGGCGAGCCAGTCGGAGGAGACGACCAACACCGACATCGACAACACCGAGAACACCGAGCAGAACGTCGGCTCGGGCAACGAGGTCGGCTCGGGCAACGAGTTCGCTGTCGACGGGCTGGTCGGCGACATCCAGCCGGGCGACGTCAACGTGGGCAACGTGGCCGGCAACGGCGTGACCGACGTGGTCGGTGGCGTGCAGGGCGCGGTCGAGGGTGGCGACGTCACCGGCGGCCTGCAGGACCTCGGTGGCGTCAACGACGTCGTGGGCGGCGTGACCGACACTGTCCAGGGCGGCGACGTCATGGGCACGGTCGGCGACCTCGCCGGCGCCGGGGATGTCACCGGGGGGTTGCAGGACCTCGGTGGTGTGACCGGTGGTGTGACCGGCACGGTCGAGGACGTCACCGGTGAGCTGCCGGTCGACGGTGCCCTCGAGGGTGTGATGCCCGAGACCGGTGTGACCGCCCCGGTCAACGCGGTCGAGGACGTCACCGGCGGCCTGGAGAACACCGCGGGCGACCTCACCGGCGGCGCACTCGACTTCTGAGGCTTCCCGCCACGATTCACCCCGGGGCAGGCGGGTTCTCCCAGCCCCGCCTGCCCCGGTCCCGGGTGTGAGCACGGGAACGAGCCCATGCCCGAATCGGGAAGCGTTCCAGTAGTCCCGGGCGCACCACGATCGACCCTCCACTCCGCATGTGGAGGCGACCCCCCGGGCGAAGCCGGGCCGCTCTCCCGGTCCGCAGATCGGCCCTGCCGGGCCACCCCTCCCTCCAGCGCCCGGCGGGGCCGATATCGGCGATACGTCCGGGTTGTCGCACAATTCCGAGTGATGCTCCCTCGTCCCGGACCCCGAGCCCGGCGACGCCCGCGATCACACCGCCGCGAGCGGACCGTGCCCTCGACGGCCGCGTTGCTCGCCGAAGTCGCCGACGGCGACATAGGGGCCTTCGCCGCGCTCTACGACGACATCGCGCCCTCGATGTTGGCCACAGCGCTGGACATCACCGGTGATCTCGCCAGCGCCGAGACAGCCACCCACGCCGCCCTGGTCGAGATCTGGCACACCGCCCCGCGCTGCGCCGACGCAGTCAGCGATGTCGCTACCTGGGCACGCGCGATCGCCGCCGCCCACGCCCGAAGCCACCCGCTCTGACGGGCTTCCCCGGATGCCCGAGCTCAGACGCTGTCTGTGGTCTGCGGTGGTGGTTCCGCACAGCCGGTTCGCGTAGGCGGCGGACAGTGTCGGGACGGTGGGCCGACCACAGCCCTTAGCCCACGCGACCACTTACCATCGGCGTTGTGGATATTCGAGCGGCTCAAGCCGACCGTGCCGAAGTGCTGGCCGCGTTCCTGCGCGAGCATCCCGTGCCGCTGGTCACTTGGCGCCTGAGCAGCCTGGACGGTTCCATCGAGGGCCAGCTCTACCGGGACGACATCAACGACAGCCTCGCGGACCTGACCACCCTCGCGGACCTGCTCGGCACGGAGGTCACGGAAGAGACCTCCGAGGAAAGTGAGTCCTGGACCCAGCAAGCCGTACACGGCCACTACCAGCGGACACCCATCACGGTGTACGGGCACATCACGGTGGCACCAGGCGACTAGGGCCGTGAGTTCGTGCTGGCATGCTGGACCGATTGAGCATTCGTGAGCTCTGTGGTGTCCGCACGGCGGGTTGCGGCATCCGCCGACGTGCATCGACGCGACGGACGAGCGACCTTCCCGCATATTGGGAACGACGAACTGTGACACATGCCGACTACTCGGGAGTAGTGCGCGCCCCGGGTAGCCGGTAGAGTGCGCGGAACTGACCGTAGTGCAACGGCGCATCCTGGTGTCAGTGCCTGAACATCTTGGGCGCCCTCAGGTCGCTAAGGTCGTTGTCGCTGGTCCTTCGAGGTTTCGGAGCCTCGAACGGTCCTGTCGCTGGAGATCCGGCCAACGAGGGCGTCGGGAGCCGGAAGGCTCTGGCGGGTTCGCGCCGAGAGAGCGCACCTCGCCGAGTTCGCGGAACGGCGACGGGGAGGACCGATGCCTCAATACCAGCATGTGAGAAGTCAGACGCGGCCCGGAGCCGAGGGGCTGTACGACCCCGCCTATGACCACGACGAGTGCGGGGTTGCGTTCGTCGCGGACCTGGCAGGCGAGCCGAGTCACCGCACGGTCGCCAATGCCCTCGTGGCGCTGCGGAATCTGGAACACCGCGGTGCCCAGGGCGCGGACCCCGACACCGGCGACGGCGTCGGTGTGCTGACCCAGATCCCGGACGCGTTCCTGCGTGCGGTCGTGCCCTTCGAGCTGCCTGACGCCGGCTCGTACGCGGTAGGCAACGTATTCCTGCCGGTCGAAGACGGGGCGCTGTCCAAGGCGGTGGCCACGATCGAGCGGGTCGCCGAGGAGGAGGGCCTGCGGGTGCTCGGGTGGCGTGAGCTGCCGACCGAGCCCGAGTACGCGGGTCGCGCCGCCCGAGAGGTGATGCCGCGGTTCCGTCAGCTGTTCCTCGCCGAAGCCGGCGAGCCGGTGCCGGACGTGATGCGCCTGGAACGGCGCGCGTTCTGCGTCCGCAAGCGTTCCGGCCACGAGGCGCAGGTGTACTTCGCGAGCCTGTCCGCGCGGACGTTGGTCTACAAAGGAATGCTGACCGGGCCGCAGCTCGACGCGTTCTACCCGGACCTGACCGACGAGCGCTTCGCCAGCGCCATCGCACTCGTGCACTCCCGGTTCTCCACCAACACGTTCCCGTCGTGGCCGCTGGCGCACCCGTATCGCTACATCGCGCACAACGGCGAGATCAACACGATGCGCGGGAACCGCAACTGGATGCACACCCGCGAGAGCATGCTCGACACCGACCTGATCCCGGGCGATCTCCGACGGCTGTACCCGATCGCGACGCCGGACGCCAGCGACTCGGCCACGTTCGACGAGGTGCTGGAATTGTTGCACCTGGGCGGGCGCTCGCTGCCGCACTCGGTGCTGATGATGATCCCCGAGGCGTGGGAGAACCACGCTGAGATGGATCCCGACCGGCGGGCGTTCTACGCGTTCCACAACAACCTCATGGAGCCGTGGGACGGCCCGGCGCTGGTCACCTTCACCGACGGTGCGCGCATCGGGGCGGTGCTGGACCGCAACGGCCTGCGGCCGGGCCGGTACTGGGTCACCGAGGACGGCCTGGTGGTGCTCGCCAGCGAGGTCGGCGTGCTCGACATCGACCAGGACCGCATCGCGCGCAAGGGGCGGCTGCAGCCCGGCAGGATGTTCCTCGTCGACACCGAGGCGGGCCGGATCGTCGACGACGAGGAGATCAAGGGCGAGCTCGCCACCCAGCATCCCTACCAGCAGTGGCTGGACGACGGCATGGTCCACCTCGAGGACCTGCCCGTGCGGGAGCGGGAGACGCCCTCGCACGACTCGCTGGTCCGGCGCCAGCAGATGTTCGGCTACACCGAGGAAGAGCTGGGGCTGTTGCTCAAGCCGATGGCCCAGGGGGGCGCGGAACCCGTGGGCTCGATGGGTAACGACGCCCCGCTCGCGGCGTTCTCGCAACGCCCGCGGCAGCTGTTCGACTACTTCACGCAGCTGTTCGCCCAGGTGACGAACCCGCCGCTGGACTCGATCCGCGAGGAGCTGGTCACCTCGCTGACCACGCACGTCGGTCCGGAGCACAACCTGCTCGCGACCGATCCCGCAGCCTGTCACCAGCTCGTGCTGCCGTTTCCGGTGTTGGACAACGACGAGCTCGCCAAGCTGGTGCACATCGATGACGACGGCGACCGGCCCGACCTGCGGTCGGTGACGATCGGGATGACGTACCCGGTCGACGGCGGAGGAACGGCGTTGCGGGCGCGCCTGGACGAGATCTCCGCGGAGGTCTCGGCCGCGGTCGCCGACGGGGCGCGGATCATCGTGCTCTCCGACCGGGGCGCGGACCCCGGCCACGCGCCGATCCCGTCGCTGCTGATGACCGGTGCCGTGCACCACCACCTCGTGCGGGAAAAGACCCGAACCCAGGTGGGCCTCGTCGTCGAGGCCGGCGATGTGCGCGAGGTGCACCACGTGGCACTGCTCGTCGGATACGGCGCGGCCGCGGTGAACCCGTACCTCGCGATGGCCAGCGTGGAAGACCTCGCCGAGCGCGGTCACCTCGCGGGCACGAGCGCCAAGAAGGCGACCGGCAACCTCATCAAGGCATTGGGCAAGGGGCTGCGTAAGACCATGTCCAAGATGGGAGTGTCCACAGTGGCCTCCTATACCGGCGCCCAGATCTTCGAGGCGGTCGGCGTCGGCGAGGAGATCGTCGACCGCTGCTTCACCGGGACCACGACCCGCGTCGGGGGCATCGACTTCGACACGCTCGCGCGGGAGGTCCAACAGCGGCACCGCAAGACCTTCCCGGCCGACGGGGTCACCGCCAACCACCGTGCGCTCGACGTCGGCGGCGACTACCAGTGGCGACGCGAGGGCGATCCGCACCTGTTCAACCCGCAGACGGTGTTCAAGCTGCAGCACTCCACCCGCAGTGGGCAGTACGAGGTGTTCAAGGAGTACACCGACAGCGTCAACGACCAGGCAGAGGACCTGATGACGCTGCGCGGCCTGCTGGGTCTGCGCGAGGGCGTGCGCGAGCCGGTGCCGATCGAGGAGGTCGAACCCGTCTCGGAGATCGTCAAGCGGTTCGCCACCGGCGGCATCTCCTACGGTTCGATCTCGCAGGAGATGCACGAGGTGCTGGCCGTGGCGATGAACCGCCTCGGCGGTAAGTCCAACACCGGCGAGGGCGGTGAGGACGCCGACCGGTTCACCGTGGACACCAACGGCGACTCGCGCCGCTCGGCGATCAAGCAGGTCGCCAGCGGCCGGTTCGGGGTCACCAGCGAGTACCTGGTCAACGCCGAGGACCTGCAGATCAAGATCGCGCAGGGAGCGAAGCCGGGCGAGGGCGGACAGCTGCCGGGTCACAAGGTGTATCCGTGGATCGCCGACACCCGGCACTCCACACCGGGCGTGGGACTGATCTCCCCGCCGCCGCACCACGACATCTACTCCATCGAGGACATCGCGCAGCTCATCTACGACCTGAAGAACGCCAACCCCCGGGCTCGGGTGCACGTCAAGCTCGTCTCCGAGGTCGGCGTGGGCACGGTCGCGGCGGGCGTGAGCAAGGCGCACGCCGACGTGGTCCTGATCTCCGGTCACGACGGCGGAACCGGCGCCTCGCCGCTGTCCTCGATCAAGCACGCCGGAGCCCCGTGGGAACTGGGGTTGGCCGAGACGCAGCAGACGCTGTTGGCGAACGGCCTGCGCGACCGGATCGTCGTGCAGACCGACGGGCAGCTCAAGACCGGCCGCGACGTGGTGATCGCGGCGCTGCTCGGGGCCGAGGAGTTCGGCTTCGCCACCGCCCCGCTCGTGGTGTCCGGCTGCGTGATGATGCGCGTGTGCCATCTCGACACCTGCCCGGTCGGTGTCGCGACACAGAACCCGCAGTTGCGGGCGAAATTCGACGGCCGCGCCGAGTACATCGTGCGGTTCTTCGAGTTCCTCGCTCAGGAGGTGCGTGAGTACCTGGCCGCGCTGGGGTTCCGGTCGATCGCCGAGGCCGTCGGCCACGCCGAGCTGCTCGACGTCGACGCGGCCGCCCGGCACTGGAAGACCGAGGGCCTGGACCTGTCGAAGGTGCTGCACGTGCCGGACATGGCCGACGACGAGCCACGGCACTGCACCACCGAGCAGGACCATGGGCTGGAGAAGGCACTGGACAACACGCTGATCCAGCTCTGCGAGGGCGCGCTCGGCGAGGGCCGTCCGGTTCGGCTGGAGATGCCGGTGCGCAACGTCAACCGCACCGTCGGCACGATGCTCGGATCCGAGCTGACCCGATGCTGGGGCGGGCAGGGCCTGCCCGACGACACGATCGACGTGACGTTCACCGGCTCGGCCGGCCAGTCCTTCGGCGCGTTCGTGCCGCGGGGGATCACGCTGCGGCTGGAAGGCGACGCCAACGACTATGTCGGCAAAGGTCTCTCCGGCGGTCGGCTCGTCGTGCGTCCGGACGAGGCCGCGTCGTTCGCGGCCGAGGACAACGTGATCGCCGGAAACGTGCTGCTCTACGGAGCGACCGGCGGTGAGCTTTTCGTGCGTGGGGCCGTGGGCGAGCGGTTCTGCGTGCGGAACTCGGGTGCCGTGGCCGTCGTCGAGGGAATCGGCGACCACGGCTGCGAGTACATGACCGGCGGCCGCGCCGTGATCCTCGGCGAGGTGGGGCGCAACTTCGCGGCAGGCATGTCCGGCGGCATCGCCTACGTGCTGGATCTCGCCCCGCAGCGGGTCAACGCGGAGATGGTCGACGTCGATCCGCTCGACGAGTCCGACCGGCAGTTCCTGCATGACCGCGTGCGCAGGCATTTCGAGCAGACCGGGTCGCGCGTCGCGCACGATCTGCTCGCCGACTGGGACACCGCGGTCGAGCGCTTCGCCAAGGTCATGCCGACCGACTTCAAGCGGGTGCTGGCCGCGAAGGACTCGGCGCAGCGCGACGGCCGCGACGTCAACGAAGCGATCATGGAGGCGGCTCATGGCTGACCCGAAGGGCTTTCTCGTCACACCGCGCGAGACGCCGCAGCGACGGCCGGTGGATGTCCGCATCAAGGACTGGCGCGAGGTCTACCAGGAGTTCGAGCAGGACAAGCTGGAGAAGCAGGCGGGGCGCTGCATGGACTGCGGGATCCCGTTCTGCCACCAGGGCTGCCCGCTGGGCAACCTCATCCCGGAGTGGAACGACCTCGTGTGGCGCCAGGACTGGCGCGACGCGATCGAACGGCTGCACGCGACGAACAACTTTCCGGAGTTCACCGGGACGTTGTGCCCCGCGCCGTGTGAGGCGGCCTGCGTCGTGGGCATCAACTCCGACCCGGTGACGATCAAGCAGGTCGAGCTGGAGATCATCGACCACGCTTGGCAGCAGGGTTGGGTTCAGCCGGAACCGCCGAAGGCCAAGACCGGCAAGGCCGTCGCCGTGGTCGGCTCCGGTCCGGCCGGGCTGGCCGCTGCGCAGCAGCTCACCCGCGTCGGCCACGACGTGGTGGTGTTCGAACGGGCAGACCGCGTCGGCGGCCTCCTGCGCTACGGCATTCCCGAGTTCAAGATGCAGAAGTTCCGTCTGGACCGTCGTCTGGAGCAGATGCGCGCCGAGGGGACCGAGTTCCGTGTCGGCGTCGACGTCGGTGTGGACGTCACGGTCGACAAGCTGCGTTCGGACTACGACGCGGTGGTGCTCGCAGGCGGTTCGACCGAGGCGCGGGAGTTGCCGTTGCCGGGGCGTGAAGTGCACGGCGTCCACCAGTCGATGGAGTACCTGCCGCTGTCCAACCGGGTGCAGGAGGGCGATCTCGACACGGCACCGATCACCGCCGAGGGCAAGAACGTGGTGGTCATCGGCGGCGGTGACACCGGTGCCGACTGCGTGGGCACCGCACACCGCCAGGGCGCGCGATCGGTGACGCAGCTGGAGATCATGCCGACCCCGCCCCACGAGCGGGCGGAGGGCCAGCCCTGGCCGACCTATCCGATGCTCTACCGCGTGACCTCGGCGCACGAGGAAGGCGGCGAGCGGCTGTTCTCGGTCAGCACCCGGGAGTTCGTCGGTGACGAGCAGGACGGGCTGCGCGCGCTGCGGCTGGTCGAGGTTCGGCGACAGGACGGCGAGCTCGTCCCGGTGGCGGGGACCGAGCAGGAACTGCCCTGCGAACTCGCGCTCCTGGCCATGGGCTTCGTCGGCCCGGAACGCGAGGGTCTGATCGAGCGGCTCGGCGTCGATCTCGACGAGCGTGGCAACGTGGCCAGGGACAAGAGTTTCATGTCTAGTGTGGATGGAGTGTTCAGCGCCGGTGACATGGGACGAGGGCAGTCGCTCATCGTCTGGGCCATCTCGGAGGGTCGCGCGGCGGCCGCCGGTGTCGACCGCTACCTCACCGGCCGGGACGTCCTGCCGACACCGATCGGCCCGAACGACCGCCCCCTGACCTGACTGCCGTACCCGGAGTCCCCTGCCCAGGAGCCGGAGTCCCCTGCCCAGGAGCCGGAGTCCCCTGCCCAGGAGCCGGAGTCCCCTGGGCAGGGCTGGGCGCGTGCGTGAGCCTTTTTGGTTGTCATAGGCACCAAAAAGGCTCACGCGTTCTGGTCAGGACTGCGTCGTTCGCCTGCGGTTCGCCGATCGCTGCAGCGCGACGACGATGCCTGCCAAGGTCATCAGCAGCAGCACCAGCAGCACGGTCCCGGTGTTGAACCCGATGCCGTAGATCAGCACGAACGCCAGGCCACCGGCGAGCAGGCAGTAGTAGGTCATCGGGATGATCGTCATCCGGATGACGTCGCCCTCCCGCCCGAGCAGGCCGACCGTCGCCGACGCCGCGACGACGTTGTGCACGGTGATCATGTTGCCTGCGGCGCCGCCGACCGCCTGGGCGGCGACCACGGTCTCCGGGGAGACGCCGATGTTCTCCGCCGTCGCGAACTGGAACAGCGAGAACGTCAGATTCGAGACGGTGTTGCTGCCGGCCACGAACGCGCCGAGCGCGCCGATCCACGGCGCCAGGACGGGCCAGGCCGGCCCGACGATCGTCGCGGCGCCCTCGGCGAGGGTCAGCGGCATGCTGGCCAATCCGCTCGCGTTGTACTCGGGACCGGAGTTGATCAGGATCCGGACGAGCGGCAGTGCGAAGAGCAGGGCTACGGCTGCCCCGGCGAGCTGACCGGCCGAGACCCGCCACGCGGTGGCGATCTGCCGTCCGCTCATCCGGTGCAGGCCGTAGGTGATCAGACACACCAGCAGGAATGCCGCGCCCGGTGAGTAGAGCACGTCCACTTCGTCGCCGATTCCGGTGCCGAAGATGTCCGAAAGCCCGAGCGTGACCGCCTGCAGCGCGTCCTTGAGCGGTTCGATCGTGCGGCTCACCACCAGCACCAGCGCGACGATGACGTATGGCGCCCAGGCCAGCCAGATGTTCATCCGGTCGCCGGTGGCAGAGGTGTCCGGCTGAATGTTGCCCGTCCACCGGTCCAGCCAGTTCTCCCGGGGCGGGAAGTCCCAGACCTGCTTCGGCATCAAGAAGCCTCGGCTGGAGGTGAACATGACCAGGGCGAGTCCGATCAGCCCGCCGAGCAGAGCCGGGAACTCCGGGCCGAGCAGCGCGGCGACGGCGAGGTAGGGCACGGTCATCGCGAACGCCGCGTAGAGCGCGAACGGCGCCACCGCCAGCCCGTCCGCGAAGCTGCGGTTCGCGCCGAAGAACCGGGTCAGCAGACACACCATGAACAGGGGGACCAGGGTCCCTGCCACCGCGTGCAGCGCGGCGACCTCGAACCCGATCGTCGCGAGATAGCCGTCCGGGTTCAGCCCCAGCAGCGCGGTCCGCGCCTCGACCTGACCGGATCCGGTCAGCCCGTCGCCGATGCCGGTGAGCACCGGGGTTCCGGCGGCGCCGAAGCTGACCGGCGTGGACTGGATGACCATGCCCACCAGCACCGCGCCGAGTGCCGGGAAGCCCAGCGCGAGCAGCAGCGGGGCGACCACCGCGGCCGGCGTGCCGAATCCCGAGGCGCCCTCGATGAACGAGCCGAACAGCCAGCCGATGATGATCGCCTGCACCCGCCGGTCCGGGCTGATGCTGGTGAATCCGGCTCGGATGGCGGCCAGCGCGCCGCTCTGCGTCAAGGTCTGTAGCAGCAGCAGGGCACCGAAGATGATGTAGAGCAGGCCGACCGCGAGGATCAGGCCTTCGATCGACGCGGCCACGATCGTAGTCGTGTCCATCCCCCACACCAGCGCACCGATGAGAGCCGCGGCGACGAAGCCGAGCGGCATCGCGTACTTGGCCGGCCAGCGCAGGCCGACCAGCAGGATCGCGACGACGATGATCGGGGTGAGAGCCAGCAGGCTGAGTACGCCCAGGTTGTCCACGGTGACATCCCTCCGAGCGGTTCGGTCACATGCGGCCCGAACGTCCGAATCGGACAGAGCTTGGAGCGTGTCACCCGCCCGGGTGTGCCCGCAAGTGCGAAACGGCATCGGAATCCGGCGACGGGCAGCCGGTTGGTCGAGCTACCTTCGACCTTCGAAGCAGCCGAGCCCGGTCCCGGCGCGAGGTGGAGGCAGGGTCAGGGAAGTGGCACCGCACCTCAGAAGCGGCCCTCGTTGGGGCTACTAGTTCCTGAGCGCCATTGTGCATCCGCTTGAACCTCGACAGGTCCAGCGCTGTGCAGGTCCTCCGTAGCCTCTCCGAATGGTGGGGGTGCCGGTTGGCTCACGTCGCCTGCGGCTTCGAGGAAGGGAAAGGTCGTTGTCACCTACCGATGAGGAATTCCTGCGGTTCGCCCGATGGGCGCTTCCGCTTCGCAGCAACGCCACCCGAGGTGTTGTTGCGGAGTGGCTGGTCGCCACTGCGACGGGCGCAGACGTTGAGGAACCTCGTAATGAATGGGACGAGTTCGATGTCAGGACGCCAAACGACATTAAGGTGGAAGTGAAATCCACTGCGTATCTGCAAGCCTGGGAGGTTGCGTCAGAGCCTGTTCCTGAACTGATCTTGGGCTGATGGGGCGCTGCGGGGAAGGAGAGGGACTCCTGGTAGATCGAGTGGTGTCTAATCAGTCGCTCTACCGAGGAGTCCCGGGTGCCATCGTGCCTGAGCCTGTCGATACCTGGCGTGCGGGGTCGTGAGTGTTGCCTGTTGGCTACCACGCACCGTCCTTCGTGTAGGTCGCAGCGCTACCCGTCGGATATGACCGATGCTCAGTGGGCTGTGATCGAGCCGTTACTGCCGACGCCGGGGTGGCTGGCCGGTCGGGGTGGCCGCCGGGCCAAGCACTGCCGCCGCGAGATCGTCGACGCGATTCTGTACGTGGTCGACAACGGGATCAAATGGCGCGCCCTGCCAGCGGATTTCCCGCCGTGGTCCACTGTGTACAACCACTTCGCCGACTGGGAACGGCAGGAAGCCACCCAGGACCTGCTTGACGCTCTGCGAGACCGAGCACGGCTGACCGAAGGTCGTCACGCCGCTCCGAGCGCGGGCATCATCGACTCGGCCTCGGTCAAAGCCGCCGAGACCGTCGGTGCCGGTACCCGCGGGTTCGACGCGGGAAAGAAGATCAACGGCCGTAAACGCCACATCGCTGTGGATACCGCTGGCCTGCTGATCTGCGTGCTGGTCACCGGCGCCGGCGTCCAAGACCGCGTCGCCGCCCGGCACCTCCTCACACGGCTGCGTTACCTCTGCCCGAGCGTGCGGCACCTGTGGGCCGACTCCGGCTACACCGGCACCCTGATCGACTGGGCCAGAACCCTGTTCGGGATCAGCATCGACATCGTCGCCAAACTCGCAGGCCAAGTCGGCTTCGTCGTCCTACACCGCAGATGGGTCGTCGAACGCAGCCTCGCCTGGATCAACCAGCACCGCCGCTGCGTACGCGACTACGAACGCCTACCCCAACACCACGAAGCCATCGTCCGCTGGGCCATGATCCACACCACCAGCAAACGCCTCACCCAAGATTAGGAACAGGCTCTCAGGGAAGGCGTCTGTGCCGACATATACCGGATTGAAGGGCCAGCGGCTGTCTGCGGACGGCAGGGCGTATCGGGGTAGTCGGCGCGAATTCCGAGCTGATGTGTACGTGTTCGCCCTGAACACCGCTCGTGAACCAGCGTCGTACGACGTTTTCGACATAGCTCAGTGGGAGTTCCGGGTAATGCCTCGTTCGGTTTTGGTCGAACTGGACCAGCGAAGTATCCGTCTCTCGCGGCTGATCTCGATGGGTTGCGTGCCCGTGCCGTACGACAAGCTCGGTGTTGCTGTCGGCGTCTCCGGTGGTGATCAGGCCCCGACCGTTGAGCTACCGTGACCTGCCCTCCGGGCGTACACAAGACCGATGGCGGGCGTCGGTTCCCGCATGGAGACAGCGCTCCGTGAGCACGCGACGGTGCTTCCCGGTCAGGTCAGGAAGGTGTCGGGCGTGAGGGGCAGGTCTCGGGCTCGAATCCCGGTGGCGTGATAGGCCGCGTTGGCGATCGCGGCGGCGGTGCCGACGATGCCGATTTCGCCGATCCCCTTGGAACCCATGGGGTTCACGTACGGGTCGTCTTCGTCGAGCCAGGTGATGTCGATGTCGCCGATGTCGGCGTTCGAGGCGATGTGGTACCCGGCGAAGTCGTGGTTGACGACGTGGCCGAAGCGGGGGTCCAGGACGCTGTCCTCGTGCAGCGCCATGGACAGGCCCATGGTCATCCCGCCGAGGAACTGCGAACGCGCGGTGCGCGGGTTGATGATCCGTCCGGCGGCGAAGATGCCGAGCATGCGCGGAACCCGGACTTCACCCGTGTCGGCGTGGACGTGGACTTCGGCGAACTGCGCGCCGAAGGCGTGCATGGCGAAGCGCCCGGTGTCCGGGTTGTCCTGCTGACTGCCGGTGGCGCGTGCGTTCGCCTGCGGGGAGTCACCGTGCTCGGCCCGGAGCCGGTGTGCGGCGTCGACGATCGCCGACCCCCAGCACGTGATGCCCGTCGAGCCGCCTTCCACGGACGCTTCGGGGAGATCCGTGCCGCCGATACGCAGGTCGATCCGCTCGACCGGGACCTCCAGTGCGTCGGCTGAGATCTGCGTCAGCGCGGTCCAGGTACCGGTGCCGATGTCGGTCGCACCGATCTCGACGAGGTGGTTCCCGGCGTCGTCGACCGTGATCGTCGCGGTCGACCCGGCCATGCGGAACACGGGATAGATCGACGAGGCGACGCCGGTGCCGACGAGCCAGTCGCGGTGCCGGCGTGTCCCAGGCTCGGGGTCGTGCGGGTTCCAGCCGAACCGCTCCGCACCCTGCTGCAGGCAGGCGGCGAGGTTGCGGCTGGAGAACGGCAGGCCCGTCTCGGGGTCGGTGTCGGGCTCGTTGCGCAGCCGCAGTTCGATCGGGTCGACGCCGACCTCCGTGGCGAGCTCGTCCATGGCCACTTCGGCGGCGAACATGCCGGGGCATTCGCCGGGCGCCCGCATCCAGGACGGCACCGGAACGTCGAGCGGGGCCAGGCGGTGGCTCGTGCTGCGGTTCGGGGTCGCGTACATGTTGCGGCTGCACACGGCGGTCTGCTCGGCGAACTCCTTGATCCGAGAGGTGTGCTCGACGACGTCGTGCGCCAGCGCCGTGAGCCGCCCGTCGCCGTCGGAGGCCAGCCGCATCCGCTGGAGGGTGGGGGTGCGATGTCCGGCGAGGGGGAACATCTGCTGGCGTGTGAGCGCGAACTTGACCGGCCTGCCGGGCACGTGCCGCGCGGCGAGGGCGGCCAACACCACGTTGGCGTGCGGCATGCCCTTGGCGCCGAATCCGCCCCCGACGTGTCGAGCGACGACGTGCACGCTCTCCGGCGCCAGCCCGAGTGCGGGCGCCAGTGTGGAACGCACTGTGTGGGCGCCCTGTGTGGAGTCGTGCAGGGTCAGCTGTTCGCCGTCCCAGAGCGCGATGCTGCTGTGCGGCTCCATCGGGTTGTTGTGTTCCATCGGAGTGGTGTAGCGCTGGTCGATCGTGTGCTCGGCCGCGGCCATCGCCGTCTCGACGTCCCCGTCGCGGGTGTCGGTGTCGAAGGCCGGATTGACCACGTCGGGCTTGTAGAGGTCGTCGCGTTCGGTGCTCAGGCGAGCGTCGTGGAGCTGCTGGTCGACGGTGACGCGGACGAGGTCGGCGGCGTGCCGAGCGATCTCCGGGTGATCGGCGATCACCGCCCCGACGAGCTGGCCGCGGAAGGAGATCTCGTCGGACTGCAGGACCGCCAGTTCCCGATCCTCGGTGTACAGCGGGGGAGCGTTGAGATGCGTCAGCACCGCATGCACGCCGTCGAGTGCCTCGGCCGCCGCCGTGTCGATCGAGGTGATGCGGCCTCGTGCGACGGCAGCCTGCACCGGATGCAGATGGACGGTGTCCTCGGTGGGGTACTCGCAGGCGTACGGGGCAGTGCCGGTGACCTTGGCGCGCCCGTCGAGACGTTCGTGGTCGGTGCCCATCGCGCGGGGCGTCACCGCTCGGGTCATCAGCTCTCCTCGCTGGTCAACTCACGCAGCACGGTCGCGAGCGTGTTCCGTGCCAACGGCAGCTTGTAGGCGTTGTCGCGCAGTGGCTGTGCGACGGCGAGTTCGGCGTCCGCGGCGGAGCGGAAGTCCGCGTCCGTGGCCTGTTGTCCTTCGATCGCCTGTTCGGCGGTCGTGGCACGCCAGGGCTTGTGGGTCAGGCCGCCGAAGGCGATCCGCGCGCTCCGTACGGTGCCGTTGTCGACGACGACCTCGGCGGCGACCGAGACCAACGCGAACGCGTACGAGGCACGGTCGCGCACCTTGCGGTAGGTCGAGCGTGCGCCGTGTGGGGGTGCGGGAACGTCCACGGCGGTGATGAGTTCGCCGTGTCCGAGGACGGTGTCGTGTTCGGGGTGATCACCGGGCAGTCGGTGCAACTCCGCGACGGGGATGCTTCGTTCGCCCTCCGGTCCCCGCGTGTGCACGACCGCGTCCAGCGCGGTCATGGCCACAGCCATGTCCGAGGGATGGGTCGCCACACACTCCGAGGACGCCCCGAGCACCGCGTGATAGCGCGTGTATCCGTCGAGAGCTGAACATCCCGAGCCGGGCTCCCGTTTGTTGCACGGGGTCGTCACGTCTTGGAAGTAAGGGCACCGGGTGCGTTGCAGCAGGTTGCCGCCGGTCGTGGCGAGGTTGCGTAGCTGCCCGGACGCTCCGGCGAGCAGGGCGCGCGACAGGGCCGGGTGGCGCTGACGAATCACCGGCTCGTTCGCCAAGTCGCTGTTGCGCACCGCCGCGCCGATGCGCACACCTCCCTCATCGAGGGATTCGACGGTGTCCGGAGCCAGTCCGGTGACGTCGACCAGCAGCTCGGGCTCGGCGACACCGAGTTTCATGTGGTCGACGAGGTTCGTGCCGCCGCCGAGGAAGGCTGCGCGCGGTGAGTCGGCGACAGTGGTGACCGCTTCGTCGCTGGTGCGGGCGCGTCGATAGTCGAACGGGATCACTCGGACGCCTCCCGGATCGCACTGACGATGTTGGCGTACGCGCCGCAGCGGCAGAGGTTGCCGCTCATCCGCTCGCGGATCTCCTCGTCGTCGAGCGCGGGGTCCGCCGTGAGGTCCTCGGTGACGTAGCTCGGCGATCCGGCCTTGGCCTCCTCCAGCATTCCCACCGCAGCGCAGACCTGGCCAGGCGTGCAGTACCCGCACTGAAAACCGTCGTGGTCGAGGAATGCCCGCTGCACCGGGTGCAGGTTCTGGTCGGCGAGACCTTCCGCGGTAACGATCTCCGAGCCTTCGTGCGCGACGGCGAAGCTCAAGCAGGTCGTGGCCCGGCGACCGTCGAGCAGCACCGTGCACGCGCCACACTGCCCGTGGTCGCACCCCTTCTTGACCGAGGTGACACCGAGCCGCTCGCGGAGCGCGTCGAGCACGGTGGTGCGCGTGTCCAACGACAGTGTCCGGGTCACCCCGTCGACGGTGACCGTGACCGACTGGTCCATACGAAGTCCCTTCGCCGTGGCCGTCGCTCCCGGGATACCCTCCCTCAGAGCCTGTCTTTGATCTTGGTTAGGGGGTGGGGGCCCGCGTTTGTGGGCGGGTCAGTCGTCGGCTCATCATAGTGATCATGGCCCAGTTGATGAAGGCCTCGGAGTGTTCGGGGAGGCGTTCGTAGTCGCGGGTGTTGCGGCGGGCTTGGCTGATCCAGGCGAAGGTTCGTTCGACGACCCATCGGCGGTGCAGGGGCACGAACCCGGTTTGTTCGGCGAGTTTTTTCACGATCTCGACGGTGATGCCCAGGGTTGTTTTCGCCCAGGTCAGCAGGGTTCCGGTGTAGCCGCCGTCGGCCCAGATGTGGCGCACCCTGTGGTGGGCGCGGTGCAGCAGTGACAGCAGAGGGCGCCCGGCGGGCCGGTCTTGCAAGTTGGCGGCGGTGACCATGACGACCAGCAGCAGTCCCATGGTGTCCACGGCGATGTGGCGTTTGCGGCCGTTGACCTTCTTGCCGGCGTCGTAGCCGCGGGTGGAGTCACCGACTGTTTCGGCGGCGCGCACCGATTGCGCGTCGATGGCGGCTGCGGTGGGCCGCGGGCGCCGGCCGGCCTGCTGGCGGACCTGTTCACGCAGCGCATCACGCATTATTTCCACCGTGCCGTTCTCGCGCCAGCGAGCGAAAAAGCCGTACACGGTCTTGCAGGGCGGAAAGTCCACGGGAAGCGCGCGCCATTTCACTCCGTTGTCGGTGACGTAGCGGATCGCGTCGACGATGTCGCGGCGGTGGTGCTTCTCCGGACGCCCCCCGGCCGGGCTGGCACACGCCGCCGTGGGCAGCAGTGGTTCGATCACTGCCCACTCGGCGTCCGTCATGTCCGACGGGTAGCGGCGAATGCGGGCCGATGCGCTGGACGAAGGCGTCGTGGGGTACAAACTGAGTCGGGCCTCTGCTGTTAGTGATCATGACTGGCATCACGATCACTAGCAGAGGCCCTTCACATGCCCACCACCGGGATCCAAGACAGCCTCTCAGGGCGAGTGAAACGAGCGGAAGGTGCCGGGTTCGCCGTCGCAGCGGTGTCGCTGGATCAGCTCGTCGGGAACTCGAACAGAGCCGCATACCCGGTCGGCAGCTGCGAACGGAGATCCTCGATCTCGCCTGCGGACACGAAACCGGCGATGGTGCCCAACACCGCCCGCGCGTGTGCCAGCGCCTGTTCGGTGTCGCAGCCACGCCCTTCGCGGTCGGCCACGCGGCGCAGGAAATCGTCGAGATCGTCTCCGATCTCGGCCTCTCCGGTGGGTCGCAGCAGCGGTTGCTGCACCTCCGCCGGCAGCTGACTGGCCAGATCGTGCGGTTCGTTTCCGGCCAGTCGCTGGCCCAACGCGGCGAGGATCTGCTTGCTCGCGGCATCCGCGTGGGCGCGGTCCGTGGGTCCGCCATGGTCACCGACACGCGCGAGGAACTCGTCGTAGTCCATCGCGACCCCTCCTTTTCGTCGTGGCGTCAGGCCGGAACCTCCACCGCCGCAGCGGCGGGGCTCGTGCGCTCGATCCATGCGGTCAGGCCGCCTGCGGCCAGGGCACGCTCCACACACGGCGGCCCGTGGCTGACCTGCAGCGTGATCCCCTGAGTCGTGGCGCGGTGTGCCGCAGTCGCGAGGGTCTGCAGGGCTGCCACGCCCAGGAAATCCACCCCGGAAAGGTCGACGACCACGGTGGCCAGGGTGCTCTGCATGCGGGTGCCGAGCAGTTCGGCCAACCGCGGGGCCACCAGCTCGTCACACTCGCCGTGTACCGAGACGACGGCGGTGGCCTCGTCCGGATAGTGCCGGACGCAGAGCTGACATCCCGCGGCACGGCGGGCAATCGCGTGCTCGGTCGGGTCCAGAGTCACAGTCATGGCCCGAAGCCTCCCCTCTCACGGGGTCGGCCTCGATGCTGTGCCTGCGGCTTCGGGAGGTCAGCGGACGAGGAAACAGCGCGCGATCCCGAAGGCGCATCGATCGAGAACCGACCCGGATGTGGCGGTCTCGTATCCTGGCTACCTGCTGAACCACGGCGCACCTCCACCGTAACGCGCGGCACAACCGCACGTTGCGCTGCATGTTCCCTCGGTTCGTCGCTGCCGTGCTCGTAGGTGTGGCCCGGCACGAAGCCGGGCCACACGTGCGCCTTGTCAGCGGCGGGAACGGAACCAAGCGGCGGGCGGGCTCAGTCCGAAGCCGGTTCGAGCACGAACACCGGGATGTCGCGGTCGGTCTTGCGCTGATAGTCGGCGTAATCGGGGTAGGCGGCCACGGCCCGGTCCCACCACTGCGACTTCTCGTCGCCGGAGATCTCGCGCGCGATCATGTCCTGCTTTGACATGCCGTCCTGGACCTCGACACGGGGATGAGCCTTCAGGTTGTAGTACCAGACCGGGTGCGTGGGTGCCCCGCCGAGCGAGGCGACGGCGGCGTAGCGCCCCTCGTGCTCGACCTTCATGACGGGTGTTTTGCGCAGCTTGCCGGACTTGGCACCTTGGCTGGTGATCACGATGACCGGCATGCCGCGCATCGTGGTGCCGTCGCGGCCGCCGGAACTCTCGATCTGCTCGACCTGGTCGCGCACCCATTGCATGGTGTTGGGTTCGTATTCTCCTTCAAGCGGCATGGCGCCAGTAGAACACTCGCGCGGCGCTGCGCGCACGACAACGCCGACGTGGACGCGAACAGCACGTATGTCCACAGTCGACTCGAAGCGGCGTCTCGGGGATCACTAGGTCACCCCGCGAGGGCCGGGCCCCGAGCTGAGTTGACTTCCAGTGCGCTCGAGGTGCTGGGAGGGCGTCATGAGCGCAGACAGCGAGCCCGCCGACGAGTGGAACATCCGAGCGGTGGACGTCGGTGAGTATCTGGACCGCGTCGAGCTCGCTCGGCCGGAGCCGACCGCCGACGCCTTGTGGTCCCTGCACGAGGCGCACGTCGAGACGTTCCCGTTCGAGAACGTCGACGTCGTGCTCGGCGGGCACCGGGGTCTGGCTCTCGACGTGCTCGCGGAGAAGTTCCTGCGTCGTCGCCGTGGTGGCTACTGCTATGAGCACGCACTGCTGTTCGCCGCCGTGCTCGAACAGCTCGGCTATCGCGTGCAGCGGCGCATCGCGCGGGTGAAACCGCACCAGCCGGGGGCGTCGACGCACATGGTGCTCGCCGTCGAGGCCGAAGGCGCCGAATACTTCGTCGACATCGCCTTCGGGGCGGGGATGCTGCATCCGATGCCGATGCGCGACGGAGCGCACGCCGACCAGGCCGGGTGGCGACACCGGCTCACGTGGGACGGCGTGGCCTGGACGTTGGAGAAGCGCACGCGCCAGGGTTGGGAGCCGCAACACGCGAGCACGGAACTACCGCAGCACCGTTCAGAAAGTGTGTAAAAACGTGCACTTCCTGAGCTACGTATCGCTACGCAGCCTTGGCCGCACCGTCCGGTGCGGCCTTCCCGTGGCGATACCCCACGCCAGCAGAGCTGGTCTTACCAGGGTTTCCAGCGGGCTCGTTTTCCGTCCCGGCGCAACTCTCCGTGGACGTGCCACCCGCAGCCTCGGCCAGTCCGGCGAGGTTGCGGGCGGCGTTGAGGTCACGATCCAGGGACAGGCCGCAGGCATCGCAGTTGAAGGTCCGCTCGGACAGGCGCAGCTTGGTTTTCACCGCGCCACAGGCCGAGCAGGTTTTGCTGGATGGGTACCACCGGTCGGCGACAACCAGGCGACGTCTGTTCCAGGTAGTTTTTGTAGTCGAGTTGGCGCCGCAGCTCGCCCATGCCCACGTCCGCGATCGAGCGGGACAAGGTGCGGCTTTTCAGCATCCCGGCCACGTTCAGGTCCTCGACCACGACCGTGTCGAACTCGTCGACGAGTCGGCTCGACAGCTGGTGCAGCCCCTCGGCGCGGGCGTTCGCGACATAGTGCTGCACTCGACGCACCCGGTCTTGCGTGTCGTGCCACCGTTCGACGGTTTCTGCTTGGTCCGCTTGTCCGGACCCGTGCGGCGGGACGTCTGCCGTTGCAGTCGGCGCAGTTTCCGCTGCGCACGGTCCAGGTGCTTCGGATTCGACACGTGTTCGCCGGTGGAGAGCACCGCCAGGTGCTTGACCCCGATCGACGCCCACGGTGCCGCCGGTGGTAGCCGGTTGCGGTTGGTCGCGTTGCACTTCGGCTTGCAAGGACACCAACCACCGGCCCCTGCGATGCGACACGGTGGCTTTCAGGATGCGGGCGGTGTCGGCCTCGATGCGCCGGGCGAGTTTCCGGGTCGACTCGTGGGTGCGCACGGTGCCGATCGTCGGCAGCCGCACGTGCCGCCGATTGCGTTGAGCGAGTCCGAACGCGCCGGTGGTGAACGTGGCAGACCAGGTAGAGCGCTTCGACTTGAACCGGGGGAATCCCACCCGCTTACCGACCCGCTGCCCTTTCCGGGACCGGTTCCAGTTGTTCAACGCGGTCGCGAGGTTGGCCAGCCCGGACGAGTACGCCTCCTTGGAATTCTCGGCCCACCAGGGCGCCACCGCGTGCTTGGCGGCGTTCCAGGTTTTCCGCAGACTGTAAGCGGACCAGTTCAGACCGGGCGTCACCTCGTCTTCGGATACGCCGTACGAGCGTTCCGCTTCCTGCTGGTCGAGGTTGGCTTTCACCCGGGCCAAGGCCCAGTTGTAGGCGAACCGTTGCCCGCCGCAGTTGCTGCGCAACGCGTCTGCTTGCTGCTCGGTCGGGGCCAGCGCGAACTCATACGCCTGCACCGTGAACCCCGGTCGGGGCTGGAACGTCCGGCTCATCGCGGCGGCACCTCCGCAGCTTTCAGGGCTGCTTTCGCCCGTTTCGCTGCGGACCGGCGCCCGTACAGCCGGGCGCACATGCTGGTGAGCACCTCGGTCACGTCGCGCACCAGGTCATCTTCCACTTCGGCATCGTCGAGGACGACGATCCGGCGGGACTGTGCGGCGAGTGCGGCTTCGAGGTGTTCGACGCCGAACCGGGCGAGACGGTCGCGGTGCTCCACCACGATCGTTGTAGCAGCCGGGTCTGACAGGAGTGTGCGGAGTTTCGGCCGGTTGCCGTTCAGCCCGGAGCCGACTTCGGTGACCGTGCTGTCCAGGGTGAAGTCCTGTCGGGCGCATTCCTGCGCGACCCGTCCGGCTTGCCGGTCGAGGTCGTCGCGCTGGTCCGTGCTGGACACGCGGCAGTACGCCACCGTCCGCCCGGACTCGGTGGCCGACGGCTCGACCAGGATCGTGCCCGTATCAAGCTGCCGAGCAGGCGCGGGCAACGTGCCCGCATGGAACCAACTCAACGCAGCCCGATACGACACACCCTGTGCACGCGCCCACTCCTTCAACCTCACCCGTACAAAATAACACATTATGACACGGAATTACTCAGAACCAGCAACAGTTAAGCACCCTGTCGACTACGAGGTCGCCCACCACTACACCTCGACGCATCCCCGGTCGCCGTTCGT
Organism: Allosaccharopolyspora coralli; assembly: GCF_009664835.1. NCBI lineage: Bacteria > Bacillati > Actinomycetota > Actinomycetes > Pseudonocardiales > Pseudonocardiaceae > Allosaccharopolyspora > Allosaccharopolyspora coralli. The sequence goes on along the minus strand of NZ_CP045929.1, from coordinate 4,394,572 downwards.
GCAGCGTCCCGTCGTCATGCGACTCGAACCGGGGCTGAGCCGCAAGCTCGTCGGCGGCGAGCTGTCCGAGGAACGCCCCGACGGCACGGCCGAGAGCACCGAGATCGCACCGAACGAACTCGGCGCCGCACTGAGCGGACTCGGCGTCGAACTCACCCCGGACGAACTCGCCGCGCTCGTCCGTCACGAACAGCACCGCAACGAACAGGGCCGCCCCGAACGAGGCGGCCCTGCCGACTGAGTCAGCCGACCCGGGAGCCGATTCCGGTCAACGACCGGACGTCCATCTCGGCCTCGCGCTCGGGGTCACGGGGGCTCTTGTCGAGCATCGTGCCCACGAATCCGGCCAGGAACGAGATCGGGATCGAGACGATGCCCGGGTTGCGCAGCGGGAAGAACGCGAAGTCGACACTCGGGAAGATCGAGTCCGGCGAACCGGAGACCACCGGGGAGAACAGCATCAGCAGGATGCAGGACGCGAGCCCGCTGTACATCCCCCACAACGTTCCGGTGGTGTTGAACCGGCGCCAGAACAGCGTGTACACCAGCGTCGACAGGTTCGCCGACGCGGCGAGGGCGAACGCGAGGCCGACCAGGAACGCGATGTTCTGGCCGCTCACCGCGATGCCGCCGAGGATCGCCAGGCCACCGATGCCGAGGGCGGTCAGGCGCGCGACCCGCACGACCGAGTCCGGTTCCGGCCTGCCGCGCATCACGTAGTTCGCGTAGAAGTCGTGCGCGAACGACGCGGAGGCCGTCAGCGTCAGGCCGGCGACCACGGCGAGGATCGTGGAGAAGGCGACGGCAGAGACGATCCCGAGCAGCACGTTGCCGCCGATCTCGTAGGCGAGCAGCGGCGCCGCGGAGTTCTGCCCGCTCGGTGCGTTCTGGATCCGATCCACCCCGACCAGAGCCGCCGCGCCGAACCCGATGACGAGGGTGCACAGGTAGAACGCCGCCATGCCCCAGGTCGCCCACACCACGGACCGGCGAGCCTCCCGGCCGGTCGGAACCGTGTAGAAGCGCATCAGCACGTGCGGCAGTCCTCCCACGCCGAGCACGAGCGCCAGCGACAGGGACACGAAGTCCAGCTTCGTGGTCTCGCTCTCGCCGTATTGCGCCCCGGGCGCGAGGACCCGGTCGCCGAGCGGGTTGTTCGCCGCCGCCTGGTCGAGCATCGAGCTGATGCTGAAGCCGAACTTGCCGAGCAGGAAGAACGTGATCAGCACGACCGACAACAGCAGCAGCACGGCCTTGATGATCTGGACCCACGTGGTGCCCTTCATGCCGCCGACCAGCACGTAGAGGACCATCACCACGCCGACGACCGCGATCACGAGCGCTTGGCCGACACCGGAACGCACGTTGAGCAGCAGCGCCACGATGCCGCCGGCGCCCGCCAGCTGCGCGATCATGTACATGACGGTGATCGTCAGTGTGGACACGGCGGCGGCGGCCCGGACCGGGCGCTGCTGCATCCGGAACGCCAGCACGTCACCCATCGTGAAGCGGCCGGTGTTGCGCAGCCGCTCGGCGATGAGCAGCAGGTTGACCAGCCAGGCGACGAGGAACCCGATGGAGTAGAGGAATCCGTCGTAGCCGTAGACGGCGATGGCGCCCGCGATACCCAGGAACGAGGCGGCCGACAAGTAGTCGCCCGCGATCGCGAGGCCGTTCTGCGGGCCGCTGAACGTGCTGCCTGCGGTGAAGAAGTCGCTCGCGGTGCCGCGGCTGCTCGCGCGGTAGACGACGATCAGGGTGACGAGGACGAAACCGACGAAGATCGACGTGTTGATCAGAGGGCTGCCGGTCGCCAGTTCGGGGGCGGCGAGGTTCATGCGGGGTCGACTCCTGCCTTCTCACGGATCTCGTCGACCTCCGGGTCGAAGTTGCGCTCGCAATAGCGCACGTAGAACCCGGTGATGGCCAGTGTGGACACGAACTGCAGCAGCCCGAGGACCAACCCGACGTTGATCGAGCCGAACAGCTCGGTGGCCATGAACTCGGTCGCGTAGGCGGCGAGGAGGACATAGCCGACGTACCAGACGAGGAACAGGGCGGTGAGCATGAACGCGAAACGTCCCGCGCGGCGACGCAGCGCCGCGAATTCCTCGCTCTGTTGGATCGCGGCGAAATCGGGTGCATCGGTTCGCGGCGCGGCACTCTCGTGAATTCGGCCGAACGCCGCCGGTTCATTTCCGGCGGTGCTGCGAGAGCGCGGGCGCACGGCTGGTTGCGGTGCGTTGGACATGCGACCTTCCGAGAATTCAGGAACTGTCGGGCGGTGTGTGTGACCTGTTCGGTGGCCTCGCGGGCGATCGGAGTCTAGCCATGGGCTCGAGCGGCCCGGAACCGCGGTTCGGTCACAGTGTGTGGCCGCCCACACGGCTGGGTGCCGAGGCGCGCTCCGCCGTGCGGAGCACGGAGCCGCCCAGCAAGCGTCACAGTGCGGTGGCGATGTTCGTGAATTCCGCGAAGGAGGGTTGACACGCAGGTCAATCCGTATTACTAGTCAGTATCCCCGTCCACGGGACAACAGCGCGGACCCGTGGCCCGAGATGTCTGCAGGAGAGGACTTGCTGCTTCCCGGCGGCCGTGGCACCGGCCCGCGAGCGGTGCGAGCCGACCCTTCGGACGTGTCCCTCCGACGCGTGCATTTCGCGGCTGCGCACGATTTTCCTGGCAGCTGTGGGGCTGTCGACGAGTCCCGTGGCCGGGGTCCTAGACTGACGCCGATCGGAGAAGTCGATCGCGCGTCGGCATTGATCACCGACGCGGCTCGGCGATGGCAGTGGCAGCAACCCAAAGTTCCGCGAGAATCGATCGCCTTCCGCCGGAAGGAAAAGGCCTGGTATCGATTCCGGTCGGCACGAGTCGGATCGACGAGGGCAGCCAGCGGCATGCTCCCTCCGGCGTGTCGATCCTCGCTCCCGGGAGGGACCGCACCGTGACAGAGCACCACGACCGCCCGCACCCGAGGGGACCGCTCTCGTGACGGCGCGCCGGGGCGGCCGGTCCTTCCGGCAGAACGACACGAGCACCGCAGCGGACGACGGCCAGGCATCCGGGCGCGGCCCGCGGAGGCACTGGCACAACTGGCGATTGCCGACCAAGCTCATCGCGGTCGTGCTCGCCCCGGTCATCTTCGCCATCCTGCTCGGTGCCGGACACATCTCCGAGCAGATCGACCTGACCCGCCACTACGAGGAACTCGGCACTCAGGTCGAAGCTCGCGACAAGGCCCAGCCACTGCTCACGGGTATCCAGGAAGAGCGCACCCTCGCGGCCAGCGCCCTCGCCGGTGTCCCCGGCTCGCAGCAGGCGCTGGAGAAGGTCATCGCCGGTGTCGACAAGGGCGTCGCGCAGGCGCCGAGCGTGCTCGGCGAGGTCGGTGCCAGCGACGAGGCCACCCGGGCTCGCTACCAGGATCTGCGCGAACAGTTCGTCGCACTGAACGGGATCCGCGAGTCCGTCCGTGCCGGAAACATCGACGTCGTCGCCGCCGTCGAGGGCTACAACCGGGTCGTCTCCGCGCTCCTGTCGTTGGAACGGGCAGTCATCCGCGGTGTCGACGACCCCGTCATGAACTCCACGGTGACCGCGCTCTACGAGCTCTCGGGTGCGGAGGAGGAAATCCGCATCCAGCAGGCACTGGGGACGGCGGGCTTCGTCCGTGGCGACTTCACCGAGGCCGAAGTCGGCGCGCTCAACGACTCCCGGGTCCGGCTCACCGCCAAGCTCACCGAGTTCCGGGCTGCCACGACCCCGCGGCAGTACGCCTCCTACGAGGAGACGACTCTCGCTCCGCAGGCCGGCGCCCGCGAGGACGCGCTCGACCTGGTGCTCAGCTCCGATGGCGACCCGGACGCGGCGGAGGGTGCGTACCCGGACGTCCAGCAGTGGACCGGTGAATCCCGGCAGGTCATCGCGGGCACCACCAAGGTCCGCACGGAACTGTCCGGCCAGTTGGAGCAGCGTGCCGTGGACCTGGAGGAGAACGCCAGCGACTCCGCCGGTCTGCAGGCAGTCATCCTGCTGTCGGCGCTGTTGATCGCGGCGTTCTTCATCTGGCTGGTCACCCGGCATCTGCTCGGACTGCTCTCGGCACTGCGGCGCAACGCTCTGCACACGGCGTCCACCGAGTTGCCCGAAGCGGTCGCGCGAATCCGGCACGGCGAGCAGGTCACCACCGACATCACCGAAGTCCCGATCCACACCACAGAGGAGGTCGGCGAGGTCGCGCGGTCCTTCGACGCCGTGCACCGGCAGGCGCTGACCCTCGCGATCGAACAGGCGAGCCAGCGACGCGGCTACTCCGACTCGTTCGTCAACGTCTCCCGGCGCAGCCAGGGACTGCTGGAGCGGCAGCTGCGGCTGTTCGAGAAGCTGGAGCAGGACGAGCAGGACCCCGACCAGCTCTCCACGCTGTTCCAGCTCGACCACCTCGCGACCCGGATGCGGCGCAACAACGAGAACCTCATGGTTCTGTCGGGAAGCGACCTGGCCCGCCGGTTCTCCCGGCCGACGGCCCTTGCCGACGTGCTGCGTGCCGCGGTCTCCGAGATCGAGCACTACCCGCGTGTCGCCGTGCAGCCGCCGCCCGCGGTCAAACTCGTCGGCTACGCGGCCAGTGACCTGGTGCGTGTCGTCGCCGAACTGCTGGACAACGCGGCGAACTTCTCGTCGCCGGAGACCGAGGTCACCGTGTCCGCAGCGCAGGCGGCCGACGGCAGCATCACCCTCGACGTGCTGGACAGCGGCATCGGCATGGGCGAGAAGGACCTCATGGCGGCCAACGCCCGGCTGTCCGACCCGGACGAGTCGGATCTCTCGTCCTCGCGGCGCCTCGGGTTGCTCGTGGTGAGCAGGCTTTCCGCGCGCCACGGCGTCACCGTGCGGCTGCACGGAGGCTCCGAGGTCGAGGGGGTTCGCGCGAGCCTGTACCTGCCGTCGGACATCGTGGTGGGATTCGACCCGACGCGCACCGAGCAGGACTCCGAGCGGCGCAACCCGGTCGCGAAGCGGCCGTCGCCGACGCCGCGCAACGGCGCGACCGCGACCAACGGCGCGACCCAACGCAACGGCGCGGCGTTCCCGACCGGCGCGGGTCCGGCCATCGCGGGCGCCGCGGCGGCCGGAGCGGCAGCAGGAGGGGCGTCCGCCGCGGGGGACCTGCCCCGCCGGGCGCCGGAGCAGAACCGCGCGCCGGAGCAGAACCGCGCGCCGGAGCAGAGCCGGGCGCCGGAGCAGCCAGGCAGTGCGGAACTGCCGCGTCGGGCGGCACCCGCCGGTGAGCCTCGCCGCTCCAGCCCGGAACGCACCACGGGCGGTGAGCTGCCCCGTCGTACGCGGGGACAGAACACCGGCGGCGAACCGGCCGACAATGGACTGCCGAGGCGCAAGCCGACCGCTCCCGAGGCGTACGAGACCGACGGGGCACGGCCGACACCGACGCCGGCTCCCGAGTCCAACGCCCCGGCGCCGCAGCAGGAGCGCCCGCGTGACGACCGCCCGCGTGGACTGTTCGAGCCGGTGCAGACCGAATCCGGTTCGGCCGACGTGAGCCCACCCGCCGCGACGCCCCCGGCCGGAACGGCGGGACTGCCTCGACGCACCCCCGGAGCGAACCCTCAGGTCTCCCCGCGTGAGACCGCGCGTACCGCGCAGGCAGCCGAGCCGAGTCTCACCGACACCACCGAGTGGTTCCACCCGAGTCCCGAGGACGCTCCGACTCCCGGACGTGCTCAGCCCCAGCCGGGACAGGGTGGCGGACCCGAAGGTCATGCCTGGCCGCAGGAGGAGCCTTCCGGTGCGCAGGCCCCGGCGCCCCAGGACGCCGCCGGAACCGGACTGCCTCGTCGTACGCCGCGGGCGCAGAACGAGATTCCGCAGTCCAACGCGGCACGGACCCAGCGCACGCCCGAGGACCTGCGGGGCAAGCTCTCCGGATACCAGCAGGCCACGCGCAAGGACGCGTCCGACCAGGGTCAGGCCGAAGCGGGGTCCACGGCCGCGTCCGGTGCCGACGCCTGGAACTTCGACACCGACGACGCGGCGCAACGCGCGGAGGCCGCGGCGAACCCGGACCCGTCGGACTTCACCTCGGCCGGGTTGCCCCGCCGGACACCACGCGCGCACCTGGCGCCGGGTAGCGCACCGAGCCGACCGGCGAACCCGGCGGCCGGTGACGGCCAGTCGCGCAACCCGGACGACGTGCGCGGACGGCTCTCCAACTTCCAGTCCGGTGCCCGTCGTGGCAGGCACAGTGCGTCGGATCGGAGGTAGCAGTGCAGCAGGTCCGGCAGGAACTCAGCCACCGCTCAACCCCCTCGGGCTTCGAGCCGATCGCAGGAGGGTGCGTGAGCACCACGCCCACGCGCCCGCCCGGGTGCGGGTACCCGGCACGAGCACAGGAGGACGCATGACCTCTCCCCAGATGAAGTCACGCCAGTTCAGCTGGCTCATCACGGACTTCACGCAGCGGGTCGCAGGCGCCGCGCACGCCATCGTCGTGTCCGCGGACGGGTTGCTGCTCATGTCGTCGGAGGGGCTGCCCAGGGACCGTGGTGATCAGCTCGCCGCCGTCTCGTCCGGGCTGCTCAGCCTCACCCAGGGAGCGGCCCGCTGCTTCGAGGCGGGCGTGGTGATCGAGACGATCGTCGAGATGGAGCGGGGTATCTTGCTCCAGATGTCGATCAGTGACGGGTCCAGCCTGACCGTGCTCGCCGCACCCGGTTGTGACATGGGTCTGATCGCGTACGAGATGGCGATGCTCGTCGAGCGTGTCGGGCAGATTCTGACACCCGAGTTGCGCCACCATCTCGAGGGATCCGCGGCCGAGCAGTTGGTGTGACCATCGATGGAAGCGGACCCAGCGTTCGACGGGCCGGGCCTGAAGGGTGGATAGGCAGTGAACGGGTGGGACACCGACGACCAGGGTGACGAGAACTCGTTCGCCGACGTCGTCAACGGCTTCACGTTCGGCCGGGGCGGTCGACGATCCCGGAAGCGGGAGCCGGAGCAGGAACGACCTGAACAGGACACCGTGGCTCCCCGGTTGCCGCGTCAGCAGCCCGGGCCGGGGCCGCGGGACGAGCAGGCGGACAGCGAAGTCGCGTCGAGCATCCGGCCGTACGCGTGGACCGGCGGCCGGACCCGCTCGCAGGTCCAGCTCGAACTGGAGACGCTGGTCTCGACCAGCGACAACTACCGTCCCGGCGTTCGGCTGAGCCTGGAACACCAGTCCGTCGTGGAGTTGTGCCACGAGTCCCGGTCGGTCGCGGAGGTGGCGTCGCTGCTGTCCGTGCCGCTCGGTGTCGCCAGGGTGCTGCTGGCCGACATGGCCGAACTCGGCCTCATCACGGTGCACCAGACCGTGTCGGACAGCGGTAGCGAGCCGCACTTGATGTTGATGGAAAGGGTGTTGAGTGGACTCCGCCGACTTTAGGGGCGCGCAGACGCAGACGTCGAAGACGCCGACGAGCTCGGCGAAGATCGTCATCGCGGGCGGTTTCGGCGCGGGGAAGACGACCTTCGTGGGGTCGGTCTCGGAGATCGTGCCGCTGCGTACCGAAGCTGTGATGACCGAGGCCAGCACCGGCATCGACGACCTCGCCGCCACGCCCGACAAGGCCACCACCACGGTGGCGATGGACTTCGGCCGGCTGTCGCTGGACTCCGACCTGATCCTGTACTTGTTCGGCACGCCCGGTCAGCAGCGGTTCTGGTTCATGTGGGACGACCTCGTGCGGGGTGCGATCGGGGCGATCGTGCTCGTGGACACCCGCAGGCTCGCGGACTCGTTCTCGGCCGTGGACTTCTTCGAGGACCGGGGGCTGCCGTACGTGATCGGGATCAACCGGTTCGAGGACGCGGTACAGCACGGCGTCGAGGACGTGCGCGACGCGTTGGCCGTCGCCCCGGACGTGCCGATCGTGCAGTGCGACGCCCGCGACCGGGAGTCGACGAAGCGCACGTTGATCACGCTCGTCGAGTACGCGATGCGGTTCTTCCTGCAGAGCCAGGAACAGCAACATCTCCCCGGTCAGGCCGCTGGCTGACCAGCACGCCCTCTCGGCCGGCATTGTGGAGGTTGGGGGTCACTGACACGCACTCAGGGGTGCGCGTGCTGGATGAGCGTCTCGGCCTGGGTCAGGCCTGCGTCGAGAGCGGTGCGCTCCGGTTCGCCGAGGGTGTCCCGGAACTCCGGCCCCGCGGCCCGGACCAGCACCTGCACTTTCTTCGCCATGCCGCGCGCCTGGGTCAGACGGACCCGCTCGGCCGCGAGCTGCGCGTACGAGTCCTCGATCAGCTTTCGATAGCGGTGATTGAGCTCCGCGTGGGTGTCGAGCACCGTGAACGCCCCGGCGAGGCCGTCGAGGTCGGCCGTCGCCACGAGCGGGGTCGTCGGATCCTGCACAGCCGAACTCTAATCCCCGGTGCGGGGGTGTCCCCGCTCGTCCACACCGGACCGCTGGACTCGGTGTCCGCACGCAGGGCACACTGATCTCGCGTGATGCCGCGACATCACTGGTCGTGACCAGGTGCTACGTACCGTGTCCGGCCGCATTCGTTGGTGGGGGAATCGTCACACCTCGTCCATTGTGGTCGGTGCGGAGTCGGCCTCTCGGACGGGCCCGGGTCTCGGTGTGCCTTCTCCGCAGGTCAGTTCCGCACGGGCGTCCAGTTTGAGCAGTCGTGTCGTGCAAGTGGGGCCGTGCCTCGCGCGTGCGGCGGCGTCCACTGCCGACAACTGGCACTGTTCAAGCCTGCCCGTCGTGCGTCACGATCGTCGGCGACAACGGCCCGGCGCCGTCGGTCCGACGCAACGCCGCAGGTGCCAGCGACGCAGGAGGGTGGATGATCGAGCGTCATCGCTCCCTCGACCCGCATGCGCCTCCCGACGCACCCAGGCCGCCGGTGCGAGCCGAGGTCGAGCCGGGACGTCGCAAGGTCTTCCTCTGGTTCTCGTTGAGCGTGTTCGTCGCGGGCGTCGTCGCGTGTGTGGCGACCTCGGTGTGGCTGCCGTTCGACTACGACCCGCAGTTGCTGCTCATCGGAGCCTGCCTGACGCTCGGGTTTCTGCTCGCCGAGCAGCTCACCATCGACATCGACGTCAAACGGGTCGGCTGGACGATCTCGTTCACCGAGATCCCGCTGCTGATCGGGTTGCTCACCGCGCCCTTCGAGGTCGTTCTGCTGGCCAACCTGATCGCCGGGCTCGTCGCACAGGTCGGGAGGCGAGCCTCGACCCACATGGTCTACAACGCGGGCGTCATGGGCCTGGAGATCGCGGTGCCGTTCGCGACGGCGCACGCGATCACTCGCTCGCTGGGCGACGTCGCGCCCGATTGGTTCGGCGCCGCGGTCGGCACGCTCACGTGTTCCCTGCTCAGCTGCGGTTTCGCATTGGCCGCCCTGCACGCGCTCGGCGGCGGGACGCGCGTCACCGCCGGGGTCCGGCTCGGAGTGCGCACCCTCGTGATCGGTGTGTTCAACACCTCCGTCGGGCTCGTCGGTTACGAGGTCGCGGTGATGACGCCGTGGGGATGGGCCCTGGTGGCGTTGCTGTCCGCGGCGGTCTTCGGCCTGTACCGGGCGTATTCGGGGCTGCTGCGGGAACAGCGCGACCTGGAGTCGCTCAGCGACGTGAGCCTCAGCGTCGCCCGGTCCGGACAGACCGCCACCCGTGGGCCGTCCGGTTCCGCGCTCGTCGAGCAGGACCCGATGGCGGAGTGGGAACCGGTCGCGGAACGCATCCGTGAACAGCTCAACGCGACCCGGGTCGTGCTGCGACTCCGGCTCGGACCGACCGGGGAAGTCAGCACTCTCGTCGCCGGGGAACCGCTGCCGGAGGCCGCGGAGCAGGCGGGGCCGCACGCGCTGCGGGAAGACCCTCTGATGCAGCTGCCGGGCAGTCACGCCCGTTCGTTCCGAGCTCACGACGCCCCGGAGGAAGTGCGACGTGCGCTGCGCCAGCGCGGCGCGTACGAGTCGTTGGCCGTCCCGCTGCGGGGAGCCAGCCAGTTGCTCGGTGCCGTCGAGGTTCACGACCGGGTCAGCCGGTGGCGCGGATTCGGACGGGCCGACATCCGGCTGCTGCACACCCTCGCGAGTCACCTGGCCACCGCGATGGACAACCGGCGGCTGCTTGCCCGGTTGCGTCACGACGCTTACCACGACCCGCTGACGGGATTGTTCAACCGCACCGGGTTCCGTGAGGTCGCCGCCGAGGTGCTCCGCAACGGCGGTGACGCGGCGGTGCTGCGCGTCGACCTCGACCTGCTCACGGAGGTCAGCGAAGCGGTCGGGTACACGTGGGGCGACCGGATGGTGGTGCACGCGGGTCACCGGATGCGGGAGACGCTCGGCGACGGAGCGCCGCTGGCTCGGCTGGAGGCCCATTCGTTCGCGGCCCTGCTGCTGGACCACTCCGACGAGGAGGCCCACGACGTCGCCGAGCAGGTGCGGGAGGTCATTTCCGAGCCGTATCCGCTGGACAAGCTGGTCGTGGAGGCAACCGGCGTCGCCGGTTACGCCAGTCCGGCACCGGACGACGGCGGGGAGAGCGAGACCGACGTCGACACCCTGCTGCAGCGCGCGGACCTGGCCGTGCGCGCGGCGCGCAACGGCGACGACGGTGTGCGTCGGTACGCCACGGCGATGGGGCAGGTGTTCCTGCGCCGGTTCCAGCTCGTCACCCAGTTCCGGCAGGCGCTCGACGCGGGTCAGATCGAGGTGCACTACCAGCCGAAGGTCGCCTTGCCGCACCGGAAGCTCGTCGGTGCCGAAGCGTTGGTCCGGTGGTCGCATCCCGAGTACGGACGGCTGAGCCCGGACGAGTTCGTCCCGGTGGTCGAGGCCACCGGGCTGGTGGACGCGCTCACGTTCTTCGTGCTCGAGCGGGCTCTGACGAAGGTCCGGGAGTGGATGGACCGGGGACTGCGGATGTCGGCGGCGGTGAACCTGTCGGTGCGCAACCTCGCGGACGAGTCGTTCCCGGACCGGGTGGCCGAAGCACTGCAGCAGGCGAACGTGCCGCCGGAACTGCTCACTTTCGAGCTCACCGAGTCGAGTGTCATGGCCGACCCGGACCGTTCCCTGCCGGTGCTGCGGCGGCTGCGGACGATGGGCGTGGTGCTGGCCGTCGACGACTTCGGCACCGGGTACTCCTCGCTGGCGTACCTGCGCCAGCTGCCCGTGGACGAGGTCAAGATCGACAAGAGCTTCGTGCTGGGCATGGGCACCGATCTCGGCGACATGGCGGTGGTGCGCTCCATCGTCGAGCTCGGGCACTCGCTGGACCTCGTGGTCGTGGCCGAGGGAGTCGAGGACGACGCCGCGCGGGACCAGCTCGTCACGATGCGCTGTGACATCGCGCAGGGGTATCTGATCTCGCGCCCGCTGTCCGAGGATCGCTTCGAGGCGTGGTTGCACGCGCGGACCGAGCGCGGCGTCGGCCCGGCGGACGAGACGATCTTGACGCTCGCGCAGTGAATGCCACGATGACCAGCACTTTCGGTGAAGCCGACCCCGGATGGGAGCAGTGCCGACGGGGTGTGTAGAGTTCCCCTCGTTCGGCAACGAGCAACGCCCCATTAGCTCAGTCGGTAGAGCGTCTCCATGGTAAGGAGAAGGTCTACGGTTCGATTCCGTAATGGGGCTCGACAGACAGCCGTGGCTGCTCGGGTAAAATTGGGTACCGCGGCTGTTTTGGCGTGGGATACCGTGTGTCACACGCGAGGCGGTGTAGCTCAGTTGGTAGAGCAAACGGCTCATAATCGTTGTGTCGTCGGTTCAAGTCCGGCCACCGCTACCGTCCCCGGCTGATCCCCGCGAGCACCGAGTACCGCGACGCGGAAACAGTCGCACCAGCAGCGCCGAGCAGAGAAAGGCACCGCCGTGGCCACCACCGATGTCCGCCCGAAGATCACGCTGGCGTGCGAGGAGTGCAAGAACCGCAACTACATCACCCGCAAGAACCGGCGCAACGACCCGGACCGGCTGGCGATGAAGAAGTTCTGCACGAACTGCGGCACGCACCGCGTGCACAAGGAGACCCGCTGACCGCAGCGGATCGACTCCGATCCGACCACGACGACGAACCCGCCCGGCAATCGCCGCGGCGGGTTCTCGCGTCTGCGCGTCCCGCTCCGCCGCTCCGGTAACCTGCTGGCGTGCCGCTCGATCAAGCATTCATCGGACGTGAATACCCACCGACGCCGCCCTACGAGGTCGGCCGCGAGAAGATCCGCGAATTCGCCGACGCCGTCCACGACGACTCCGAGGTGTGTCGCGACACCGACGCGGCGAAGGCCGCAGGCCACCCGGACGTGATCGCACCGCCCACTTTCGCGGTGATTCTGTCCATGGGCGCCCACGACGCACTGGTGGGAGACCCGGAGCTCGGTCTCGACTACAGCCGGGTCGTGCACGGCCAGCAGGAGTTCGTCCACCACCGGCCGATCCGTGCGGGCGACCGACTCGTCACCGTCGTCCACGTCGACGACATCATGGCCCGTGCGGGCAACGACTTCCTCACCGTGCGGGCCGAGGTCGGCAGCGTCGACGGCGAACGCGTGTGCACCGCCACGTCGCTGCTCGTCGCCCGCGGCACCGCCGAAGAAGGGGATCAGGCATGACACCGACACTCTCCGAGGTGACGGTCGGCGACGAACTGCCCGCGCTCACGGTCCCCGTCACGCGCGCCGACCTCGTTCGCTACGCGGGTGCCTCCGGGGACTTCAACCCGATTCACTGGAACGAACGCTTCGCCACCGAGGTCGGCCTTCCCGACGTGATCGCCCACGGCATGCTCACGATGGCGCTGGCGGGCAGGATCGTCACCGAATGGGCGGGTGATCCCGGGGCCGTCGCGCGCTACTCCGTGCGCTTCACCCGGCCGGTCGTCGTGCCCGACGACGGGGTCGGTACGGAGATCACCGTCACGGGCAAGGTCGCCGCGATCAACGAGGACGGCACCGTCAAGGTGACGATCACGGCCAAGGCGGCCGACCAAGCCGTTCTCGGCGGAGCCCAAGCCCACGTCCGCCTACCCTGACTCCGCCAGGACCGCTGAGGCGAACGGCACTTTCACCCCGCGACACGAGGCGAAAGTGCCGTTCGCACCAGAAGGCAGGCGGGCAGGCAGCCCCACCCCCTGTGCACTTCGCACAAGAAGTGGCAAATTCGCGCGAATTTGCCGCCCGGCTACTTGGCTTCCTTGAGGAGGTCTGCCATGCGGCGGAGGCCTTCCGCCAGGTCCTCGTCGCCCAGCGCGTAGGAAAGGCGGAAGTAGCCAGGCGTGCCGAACGCCTCACCCGGCACGACCGCCACCTGCGCGTGCTCGAGGATCAGCGCGGCCAGCTCGACGCTGGTGTTCGGCACCGACCCACGGATCTCCTTGCCGAGCAGCTCCTTCACCGACGGGTAGGCGTAGAACGCGCCCTGCGGCTCCGGGCAGCTGACCCCCGGGATCGCCGAAAGCAGGTCCACGATCGTCCGGCGGCGACGGTCGAACGCGGTGCGCATGTCCGCGACGGCGTCGAGTGAGCCGCTCACGGCCTCCAACGCCGCCCGCTGTGCGACGTTGCAGACGTTCGACGACAGATGCGACTGCAGGTTCGTCGCCGCCTTGATCACGTCGGTCGGTCCGATCATCCAGCCGACGCGCCAGCCGGTCATCGCGTAGGTCTTCGCGACTCCGTTGAGTACGACGCAGGTGTCGGCCAGCTCCGGTACGACGACGGGCATCGACACGTGCTCGGCGTCGCCGTAGGTGAGGTGCTCGTAGATCTCGTCGGTGATGACCCAGACGCCGTGCTCGACCGCCCAGCGGCCGATCGCCTCGATCTGCTCCCGCGGGTAGATCCCGCCGGTCGGGTTCGACGGGGAGTTGAACAGCAGCACCTTGGTGCGCTCGGTCCGCGCGGCCTCCAGCTGTTCCACGGTCGCGACGAACCCCGTCGAGTCGTCGGTCTCCACGGTTACCGGCACACCGCCCGCGAGCGAGATCGCCTCCGGGTAGGTCGTCCAGTACGGGGCGGGGAGCAGCACCTCGTCGCCAGGGTCGAGCAGCGTCGCGAACGCCTGGTAGACGGCTTGCTTGCCGCCGTTGGTGACGAGTACCTGGCTCGCGTCGACGGCGTAGCCGGAGTCGCGCAGCGTCTTCGCCGCGATCGCCTCGCGCAGCTCCGGCAGACCGGAGGCCGGGCTGTAGCGATGGTTGCGCGGATCGGCGCACGCCTGCTCGGCGGCCTCGACGACGGTTTGCGGCGTGGGAAAGTCGGGCTCGCCCGCGCCGAACCCGATCACCGGGTGGCCGGCGGCCTTGAGCGCCTTGGCCTTCGCGTCGACGGCCAGTGTCGCCGACTCGCTGATACCGCCGATGCGCGCGGAGACCCGTCGCGCGGCGGTGCTGTCTGGGGACTGTGCGTCAGGTGCGGACATGGAATGACATCATTGCAGATGAGCTGCGGTCTCCTGCAGGCTGCCCGGCGCGCGGCGAGCCGTCGCCGGGGGCTCTGTGGAACGCTTGTCGACGCATGTCGTACACTTTGCGCCGCGGGATGCCCGGATCGTCTCAACGTCGTCATCGCCAGCGACCGACGACGTAGGATGAGGGTGTCCCGTGCTGTGGTCGAGAGGCCGCGAAGGGGTGTAGCTCAATTGGCAGAGCAGCGGTCTCCAAAACCGCAGGTTGCAGGTTCGAGTCCTGTCACCCCTGCGTCGATGCAGACGGTGAGCGGAAGAGATGGACGTCCGCGGTTCCCGGGAACCGTGAGCGTGCGCGACGCCGGTCATGCGTCCGACGAGCGCTAGCGAGGAGGGTGCGTGAGCGAGGACCGCGAGCAGGAGCGGAACGGGAACGACGAGGAAGCGTCCCGTCCGTCCGGCGCCGCGGCGCGGCGGGAACGCCGTGCCTCCGCCCGCTCGTCCGCCGCTGGGCGGGGAAGCGCCGGATCGGGCTCGGACGACGCGGGCGCGGCGACGACGGAACCCAAGGGACGGGCCACTCCCGCACGGGACGGCCGCCAGCAGGGCCGGACCTCGCCGATCGCGACGGTCGTGCGGTTCGTCCGCGAGGTCGTCGCCGAGTTGCGCAAGGTCATCTGGCCGACGCGCAAGTCGTTGGTGCAATACACGCTGGTGGTGCTGGTCTTCTCCGTCGTCATGGTGTCGTTCATCGCCGGAGTGGACCTGCTCTTCGCCCGGGGCGTGCTCTGGCTGTTCGGCTGAGCACCGGTCGGCGTCCGGTCGGCGACGCTGCGGCGTCCACCGATGAGCGACTAGCGTCGTCAGCTGAGTAGCTGTGTCGTCCACAACCGGACGCGAACGCACGAGAGGAAGCGAGACCGACAGTGACCTCCCACGAGGGCCAGGAACTGGCCAGCCTGTCCGACGAGCAGGTGCACGCCGAGGCCGTGGAAACGGCCGAGGCGGAGACCGAGTCGGACGAGGGCGTCGGTTCCGACCAGGCCGCGGACTCCGGCGAGGACACCGTCTCGACCGACGACCATGGCGGAGCCACCGAGGCCGCGGACGAGTCCACGGCCGGTGCCGACGAGGCCGTCGCGGCTGACGGTGCCGAGGGGACCGCCGACGCCGAGCCGGAGGAGACCGACCCGGTCGAGGAGCTCCGCGCCGCGCTGCGCCGGGCTCCGGGCGAGTGGTACGTCGTGCACTCCTACGCCGGCTACGAGAACAAGGTGAAGACGAACCTCGAGACGCGTGCGCAGACGCTCGACGTCGAGGACTTCATCTTCCAGGTCGAGGTGCCCACCGAAGAGGTTACCGAGATCAAGAACGGTCAGCGCAAAACGGTGCAGCGCAAGGTGCTGCCCGGCTACATCCTGGTGCGGATGGAGCTCAACGACTCCTCGTGGAGCGCGGTGCGCAACACGCCGGGTGTCACCGGGTTCATCGGCGCGACGAACAATCCGTCGCCGCTGACCATCAACGACGTGTTGAAGTTCCTCGCCCCGCGGGTCGAGAAGGAAGCCAAGCCGGAGACCGGGAAGAAGGCACCCCAGCAGCAGCCGGCGAGTGGCGAGCAGGCGCCCGAGGTGGACTTCGAGGTCGGCGAGTCGATCACCGTCATGGACGGGCCGTTCGCGACCCTTCCCGCGACGATCAGCGAGGTCAACGCCGACAACCAGAAGCTCAAGGTGCTGGTGTCGATCTTCGGCCGGGAAACGCCGGTCGAGCTCTCGTTCACCCAGGTTTCCAAGATCTGACCGGCTCCCCGGCAGGGGAGCTCGGACGGCTGCGGAGGTGCTCCGCAGGAACGGACGACGTGCGGTCGCGTCAGCCGCGCCGCACGCCACCAGGTCCGTACCCCGATCACGGCGGGGACGGACGACAGGACAGCGAGTACAGGAAGTACGAGATGCCGCCCAAGAAGAAGCGACTGTCAGCGATCATCAAGCTGCAGATCCAGGCAGGCCAGGCCAACCCGGCGCCGCCGGTCGGTCCGGCGCTGGGTCAGCACGGCGTCAACATCATGGAGTTCTGCAAGGCCTACAACGCCGCGACCGAGAGTCAGCGCGGCGACGTGGTGCCGGTCGAGATCTCCGTGTTCGAGGACCGGTCCTTCGACTTCAAGTTGAAGACGCCGCCGGCCGCGAAGTTGCTGCTCAAGGCTGCCGGAGTGCAGAAGGGCAGCGGCGAACCGCACAAGAGCAAGGTCGGCAAGGTCTCCATGGACCAGATCCACGAGATCGCCCAGACCAAGATGGTCGACCTCAACGCCAACGACGCCGACCAGGCAGCGAAGATCATCGCCGGTACCGCCCGGTCGATGGGTCTCACCGTCGAGAGCTGACCACCCCATCCGCACGTGTGGGAGGGCTCAGCGCAGCCCGTCACCACGACTGATCCGTTTCGAAGGACAGACATGACCAAGCGCAGCAAGGCATACCGGGAAGTCGCCGAGCTCGTCGACAGCACACGGCTGTACGCGCCGAAGGAAGCGGTCGAGCTCGCGAAGAAGACCGCCAAGACGAACATGGACCCCACCGTCGAGGTGGCCCTGCGTCTGGGCGTCGACCCCCGGAAGGCAGACCAGATGGTCCGCGGCACCGTGAACCTGCCGCACGGCACTGGTAAGACCGTCCGCGTCATCGCGTTCGCCACGGGCGACAAGGCCGCCGAGGCCGAGGCCGCCGGTGCGGAAGCGGCGGGGTCCGAAGACCTGATCGAGCGTATCCAGGGCGGCTGGCTCGATTTCGACGCGGCGATCGCCACGCCGGACCAGATGGCCAAGGTCGGCAAGATCGCGCGGGTGCTCGGCCCGCGTGGTCTGATGCCGAACCCGAAGACGGGAACCGTCACCCCGAACGTGACGAAGGCGATCGAGGACATCCAGGGCGGCAAGATCAGCTTCCGCGTGGACAAGCAGGCCAACCTGCACCTCATCATCGGGAAGGCCTCGTTCGACACCAGCAAGCTGGTGGAGAACTACACGGCCGCGCTGGACGAGGTCCTGCGGTCCAAGCCGTCGACGTCGAAGGGCCGGTACCTGCGGAAGGTCACCTTCACCACGACGATGGGCCCGGGCATCCCGGTCGACCCGAACCGCACGCGCAACCTGCTCGAGGAGACCGTCTCCGCCTGAGCGGCGACCGCATCGACGACGGGGCCGTCACCGGAAGGTGGCGGCCCCGTCGTCGTCTCCGCGTCGAGAGGTGCGTTTGGTGCGAACGGCACGTTCGCCTCGTCTGGTGGGGTGAAAGTGCCGTTCGCTCCACGAGATGTGTGTTGGGTGCGAGCGGTACGTTCGCCTCGTTTGGTGGGGCGAAAGTGCCGTTCGCTCCGTCTGGTGGGGCGAGAGTGCCGTTCGCTCCACGAGATGTGCGTTTGGTGCGAACGGCACGTTCGCCTCGTCTCGTGAGGCGAGAGTGCCGTTCGCCTCGGTGGGTGTCAGCCGGTGAGGCAGTCGGCGGGTTCGTGCTCGTGGCCTGCGATGAGCCAACCACCCTTGGCGTTCTGCGTCAGGTGGAACATCCCGAGGCGGGGCCCGCCCTGGACGTCGAGTCCGCAGGAGGAGACCGAGGAGTTCCCGCCCTCGGTGGTTTCGGCGTCGCGGCCGATCTTGATGTTCGGGTACTGGACGGGGTCGGCGACGTCCGCGTTGATCCGCTGCACGGCTGCCACGCAACTCGCAGCGCCGTAGCTGTCCGCGAAAGCCTGTCGGCCCGCCTCGTTGAACAGAGCGCACGCGTCGCCTGCCCGGTTGTAGGCGACGTAGTTGTAGACCCCCGCGACGGCGGTCGCCGGATCGGCCGACGGGATGGGCGCGGTGGAGAAGTCCTGTTTGCCCGGAGTGCCGCCATCCGGAGCGGTGCTGTCGCCGTTGTCCATGATGTCGCCCAACAGGTAGTGCAGCAGCCACCAGGCGAACAGCACCGCCACGAGCAGATACAGGAGTCGGCGGACGGTCTTGTAGCGCAGGAGCCCGAGCGCTCGCTTCCACCGGGGACGGGCCTGCGGCTCACGTGAGCGCTTGGTCTCGCCGGTGAACGAGGTGCGAGCACCGTCGCTCCGGTTCCGCTGCCATTCGCGGAACTTCTGGAACTCCAGGAACTCCTGGTACTGGCGGTACTCCTCGTCGTCGCGGAATCCGGACGCGCCCGCGGCGGGACCGTCCCGGCCGGCGTCGTCGCGGCGGGGCTCGTCGACGATCTCCGCGTCGAGGACCTCGTCCTGGGCGTCGTGTCCGCGCGGACTGTGCGTCGGCTCGTTCGGGTCGGCCACGACGACCATGATGCCGTGCCCGGTGGCCGTCTCGGCACCCCGTCCGGATCTTCCGTGGATGACCTGCGCAGGGGTGGATACGGAGCCTGCGCGTGGGTCGCGTATGCTGGCTGACGGTTCCACCAGAGACCGCTGGTCTTCTCCCCGTCGTTCCGTCCGGTGCGTCGGGGTAGAACGAAGGTCCCGTGCGATGCGGGCGGCCCGCGCAGGAGGACGAGGCTCTTCATCAGGCGCGCACGCCGCGCGCCCATGCTCGTGTGACGCCCCGTGCCTGCTGCGCCGGGGCGTTTTGTCGTCTCGGGACTCGGCTGACCGGCTTGTGAGAGTCGCGAAGCAGAGAGAGGAGGCGACATGGCGAAGGCCGAGAAGGTCGACGCGGTCGACGAGATCGCGGAGCGGTTCACCACTGCGACCGCTGCGGTCGTGACCGAGTACCGCGGGCTGTCGATGTCGCAGCTCGTGGATCTCCGCCGTTCGCTGGGCGCGGGGGCGACCTACCGGGTCGCGAAGAACACCCTGGTCAAGCGCGCTGCTGAGAAGTCCGGCGTTGAGGGCCTCGAAGACCTCTTCGTCGGTCCGACCGCGATCACCTTCATCGAGGGTGAGCCGGTCGACGCCGCCAAGGCGCTGAAGACGTTCGCGAAGGACCACAAAGCCCTGGTGATCAAGGGCGGGTACATGGACGGCCGTCCGATCTCGGTTTCCGAGGTCGAGGCGCTCGCCGACCTGGACTCGCGTGAGGTCACGCTCGGCAAGTTGGCCGGCGCGATGAAGGCCAAGCTCAACGAGACTGCCGGCCTGTTCGCCGCTCCGGCGTCGCAGGTCGCGCGGATGACCGCAGCGTTGAAGGACAAGAAGTCCGACGAAGGCTGATCCACCCCACCCGAGTGATCCGCTCGCTGGTGCGGGCGCTGTAGTGAAAGGAACGCCACCATGGCGAAGCTGAGCAACGACGAGCTGTTGGACGTCTTCAAGGAGATGACCCTCCTGGAGCTGTCGGAGTTCGTGAAGCAGTTCGAGGAGACCTTCGACGTCACCGCCGCCGCTCCGGTCGCGGCCGCGGCCCCGGGTGCGGCCCCGGCTGCCGCTGAGGCCGAGGAGGAGCAGGACGAGTTCGACGTCATCCTCGACGACGCCGGCGACAAGAAGATCCAGGTCATCAAGGTCGTCCGTGAGGTCGTCTCCGGCCTGGGCCTCAAGGAGGCCAAGGAGCTCGTCGAGAACGCTCCGAAGCCGATCGCCGAGAAGGTCGACAAGGAGAAGGCGGACGAGATCAAGTCCAAGATGGAGGAGTCGGGCGCCAAGATCTCCGTCAAGTGACGGACGCTCGATGACTCGACGCGCGAATGCGCTGAGTGACGGGGCGGTCATCCTGTGTGGGTGACCGCCCCGTTTTTCGTGTGTGACGAATCCCCGCCGAAACTTTCATTTCGATAACGGAGATTCGGACAGCAGGCACGAGAAACCTGGAGAAACCCAGTTCCCAACCCGCGAGTAACCGTGATGCGTCGTGCTCGTTGTACGGGTGTGACGGGGGCAACCTACGTTGAGTGCATCACGTGTGCGACAGTGCCGCCGTTGGAGTGAAAAACGCGAGCACGACTGTGGATCAATGCGGAGGTGCGGATGGGTGTCAAGGTGGTCGTCGAGGGGCTGTCGAAGTCCTTCGGCGCGCAGACCATCTGGCGGGACGTGACCCTGACGCTTCCCCCCGGCGAGATCAGCGTTCTGCTCGGCCCATCGGGTACCGGTAAGTCGGTCTTCCTGAAGGCCCTGATCGGTTTGTTGAAGCCGGAAGAGGGGCAGGTGGTCATCGACGGGGTCGACGTGTGCAGCTGCTCGGACAGTGACCTCTACGACATCCGCAAGATGTTCGGTGTCCTGTTCCAGGACGGCGCCCTGTTCGGCTCGATGAACCTCTACGACAACATCGCCTTCCCGCTGCGGGAGCACACCCGCAAGAGCGAGTCCCAGGTCCGGGACGTCGTGATGGAGAAGATGGAGATGGTCGGCCTCGTCGGGTCGGAGTCGAAACTCCCCGGCGAGATCTCCGGTGGTATGCGCAAGCGGGCCGGTTTGGCGCGCGCGTTGGTGCTGGATCCACAGATCATTCTTTTCGATGAGCCGGATTCCGGTCTCGACCCGGTTCGTACGGCGTACATCAATCAGCTGATCGTGGATCTGAATGCTCAGGTCGACGCGACATTCTTGATCGTCACGCACGACATCGGTACGGCGCGGACCGTGCCGGACAACATCGGCATGCTTTTCCGCCGGGAATTGGTCATGTACGGGCCGCGCGAGGTGTTGCTGAGTTCGAACGAGCCGGTGGTGGAGCAGTTCCTGAACGGCCGCACCCAGGGCCCGATCGGCATGAGCGAGGAGAAGGACGCGGGCCAGATGGCCGCGGAGCTCGCGGAGCTGGGCAAGGATCAGGGCGTGCCGCACATCGTCCCGCAGCTCGACGTCTCGCAGGGCTTGCCGCGCCGCACCGCGGTGCAACGCCGCCAGGACCGGGTGATGGCCAACCTGGGGTCGCTGACGCCGGCCGCGCAGCAGGAGATCCTGTCGACCCTGACGGTGCAGGAGAAGCAGCGCTACGGCGTGACCGACTCCGGCGTCGTGACCCGGCCGCCGAATCAGCGGACCGAGTCGATGGCGGGTTCGCTGTCGACGGAAGAGGTCGCGAAGGTGCCCGCCGGGGCGGCGCAGGGACAGCGCCCGAGCCCGACTCCCCGTACGTCCGGTGCCGAGGACGACGCGTTCTGGGCTCCCGGTGAGAGCGTTTCCGAGCAACCCGCGAAGCGCGGCTGGTTCGGCCGGAAGAGGGGCGGGAAGTGACGACGCAGGCGAGTCCTCGGACCGCTCCGCGTCGTCCGCGTGGTCCGAAGTGGTCGGCTTCGTTGCCGGGAGCTCCCGCGCTGCGAGAGACCGGGAAATTGTTCGCCCTCGGGCTGGACGTGCTCGTCGGGATCTTCCGGCGTCCGTTCCAGATCCGCGAGTTCATCCAGCAGTGCTGGTTCATCGCGAGCGTGACGATCCTGCCGACGGCCCTGGTGGCGATCCCGTTCGGCGCCGTCATCGCGCTGC
Organism: Allosaccharopolyspora coralli; assembly: GCF_009664835.1. Lineage (NCBI taxonomy): Bacteria > Bacillati > Actinomycetota > Actinomycetes > Pseudonocardiales > Pseudonocardiaceae > Allosaccharopolyspora > Allosaccharopolyspora coralli. The sequence continues at coordinate 4,372,729 of NZ_CP045929.1, read as the reverse complement.
AGCTCGGCTCGTTGACCCGGCAGATCGGTGCGCAGTCGTTCACCGGCGCGGCGAGCGTGCTGGCGATCATTCAGCAGGCGGCGCCGATCGTGACGGCGCTGCTCATCGCCGGTGCCGGTGGTTCGGCGATCTGTGCGGACCTCGGGTCCCGCACGATCCGCGACGAGATCGCCGCCATGGAGGTGCTCGGCGTCTCCGCCGTGCAGCGTCTCGTGGTGCCGAGGGTGCTCGCGGCGATGCTGGTCGCGGTGCTGCTCAACGGCATGGTCAGCGTCGTCGGCGTGATGGGCGGCTACTTCTTCAACGTGATCCTGCAGGGCGGCACGCCCGGTGCGTACATGGCGAGTTTCAACGCGCTGGCGCAGCTACCGGACCTGTGGATCAGTGAGATCAAGGCGTTGATCTTCGGGTTCATCGCGGGGGTGGTCGCCGCGTATCGCGGTCTGAATCCGCCACCGGGCCCCAAGGGCGTGGGTGACGCGGTGAACCAGTCCGTGGTGATCACGTTCCTGTTGTTGTTCGCGGTGAACTTCATCCTGACCACGATCTACCTCAACATCGTGCCACCCAAGGGGATGTGAGGACTGTGGCGACCCTGACCCAACGTGCGCGCCGGGCGGCGCGTCGTCCGCTGGACACACTGGACGACCTGGGCGACCAGATGTCGTTCTACCTGCGGGCCCTGGCGTGGATCCCGAAGGCGATCACGCAGTACTTCAAGGAGACGCTGCGGTTGCTGGCCGAGGTCAGCTTCGGCAGCGGTGCGCTCGCGGTGATCGGCGGCACCGTCGGCGTGATGATCGGCCTGACGGTCTTCACCGGCACCGTCGTCGGTCTGCAGGGCTACGCCGCACTGAACCAGCTGGGCACCTCGGCGTTCGCGGGGTTCATCTCGGCGTACTTCAACACCCGTGAGATCGCGCCGCTGGTGGCGGGGCTGGCGTTGTCGGCGACCGTCGGATCCGGTTTCACCGCGCAGCTCGGCGCGATGCGGATCTCGGAGGAGATCGACGCGCTGGAAGTGATGGGTGTCCCGAGCCTGCCGTATCTGGTGACCACGCGGGTGATGGCGGGCTTCGTGGCGGTGATCCCACTGTACGTGCTGGGTCTGCTGACCTCGTACCTGGCTTCCCGCACGGTCACCGTGTATCTCTACGGGCAGTCGGCGGGTACCTACGACCACTACTTCAACCTGTTCTTACCCCCGGAGGACGTCTTGTACTCCTTCGGCAAGGTCCTCATATTCAGCGTCGTCGTGATCATGACGCACTGCTACTACGGCTACCGCGCGAGTGGCGGCCCTGCCGGCGTCGGTGTGGCGGTCGGCCGCGCGGTCCGGACCGCGATCGTGACGACGGCGGTACTGAACATCTTCCTGAGCCTCGCCATTTGGGGCACGACGACGACGGTCAGGATCGCGGGATGAGTGCACAGGGTGCGTTGAAGACGGTGCGGCGCCGGATGCTGGGCGTCGCGTTGCTCGTGGTGATCGCGTTGTTCCTGAGCCTCACCGTCGCGAGCTACCAGAAGGCGTTCCGGTCGACCGTGGACGTGACGTTGCAGGCGGGGTCGTCGGCGAACCAGCTGCTGCCGAATTCCGACGTCAAGGTGCGCGGAATGATCATCGGTGAGGTCCGTGACATCGCGACGAACGGCGACGGGGCCGAGATGCAGCTCGCCATCGAACCGGACAAGGCGGAGATGATCCCGTCGAACGTGTCGGCGCGGCTGTTGCCGAAGACGCTGTTCGGCGAGCGGTACGTCTCGTTGGAGCTGCCGCAGAACGCGGGAGCCGACAACATCGCCTCGGGTGACGTGATCCAGCAGGACCGCTCGAAGGCGTCCATCGAGCTGGAGAAGGTCCTCGCGGACACCATGCCGGTGTTGCAGGCGGTGCAGCCGGACGACCTGGCCGCGACGCTGAACGCGTTGAGCCAGGCGTTGGAGGGTCGCGGCAAGCCGCTCGGTGAGACGCTGTCGCAGTTGAACACCTACTTGGAAGGATTCAACCCGTCGGTGCCGCAGCTGCAGGAGAACCTGCAGCAGCTGGTGGGCTTCGCCGAGACCTACGAGCAGGCCGCGCCGGACCTGCTCAACGCGCTGGAGAACTTCTCGACGACCTCGCGGACCATGGTCGAGCAGCGGGACAACCTGGCCACGCTGAACTCGCAGTTGACCACCACCTCGAACGACATGACGGCGTTCCTGGAGGCCAACGGGGACAACATCATCCGGCTCGGGGAACAGAGCAGGCCAAATCTGGACCTGCTGGCGAAATACTCGCCGTCCTACCCGTGCTTTCTCGGGGAGATGGCCGAGTTCGTCCCGCGGGTCAACGAGGTCTTCGGCAAGGGCACGAACGAACCGGGCCTGCACATCACGCTGGAGGTCAACCAGAACCGTGGCAAGTACGAGCCCAACCAGGACGAACCGGAGTTCAACGACAAGCGCGGGCCGCGTTGTTACCCGCACGACCAGCTGCCGAGTCCGTTCCCGCAGTACCCGCCGGAATCCGACGGGGGGCCGATCCAAGACGGCTCCACACCGCCGCCGTCCAGGAACACCGTCGAAGGCCCGTCCGGCAAGCCGCCAAACACCGGCGGCGAAGCGCAGACCAGTGGGCCGCAGAGCACGTCGCCGCAGGGAACCGGCTCGGGGCTGGGCGTGGTGAACTCCCCGGCGGAACGTGACTTCGTCTCGGCGCTGCTCGCCCCGACGATGGGCGTGCCCGCGAACGAGGTGCCCGAGTGGGGCTCCCTGCTGGTCGGACCCGTGCTTCGCGGAGCGGAGGTGAGCTACCGATGAACGCTCGGAGTATCGCGGGACCGCTCACGAAGTTCATCATCTTCGTGTTGGTCACCTTGTTGGCCACGTTCGTGCTCGTCCTGACGATCGCGAACACCGACCTGCGCGCGTCGGACTCGTACACGGCGCGGTTCACCGACGCCACGGCTCTCGAGGAGGGTGACGAGGTCCGGATCTCGGGTGTGAAGGTCGGCGAGGTCGAGGCGGTGCGGGTGCACGACAACCGGCTAGCCGAGGTCGACTTCTCCGTGGGGGAACGCAGGGTTCCCAAGTCGGCGAAGGCGATCATCAAGTACCGCAACCTGATCGGGCAGCGCTACATCGCCTTGGAGCAGGGGCCGGGCAACCCGGGCGACTACCTGCCCGCGGGCGGCATGATCCCGCAGGAACAGACGAAGCCGGCACTGGACCTGACTGCGTTGCTGGGCGGGTTCAAACCGCTGTTCCAGGCCTTGTCGCCGGAAGACGTCAACAAACTGTCCTTCGAGATCATCCAGGTTCTACAGGGCGAGGGCGGCACCGTCGAGAGCCTTCTGGCCCGCACGGCGTCGCTGACCTCGACGATCGCGCAGAAGGATCAGGTCATCGGTGAGGTGATCACCAACCTCAACGGCGTGCTGGACACGGTGAACGCGCGGGACCAGGAACTGAGCGGTCTCATCGTCCAGCTCCAGCAGGTCGTGTCCGGCCTCGCTGCCGACCGCGAGCCGATCGGGGACGCGATCACCGCGTTGGACGGGCTGACGAACACGACCGCCGGCTTGCTGAACGAGGCGCGTCCCCCGTTGAAGGAAGACATCGCCCGGCTCGGGGGCCTGGCGAAGAACCTCAACGATAACGAGGTCATCACCGAGCGGGTTCTGAAGAACATGCCGAACAAGCTGGACACGATCACGCGGACCGCCACGCACGGTTCTTGGTTCAACTTCTACTTGTGCAAGGCAGGCGGCCAGGTCGACGTGGGCGAGAACACCAAGATCAACGTGCCGTTGCAGCCCGTGACGCAGCCGAGGTGTCGCCGATGATGAGTTTTCAGAAACGCGATCCACTCAAGATCGGTGTGGCCGGCGTACTGGTGCTGGTGCTCGGGTTCTTCGCGGCCATGAACTACCAGGATCTGCCGCTGATCGGGGGCAAGACCTACGAGGCGCACTTCAGCGAGGCCGCGGGACTCAAGGCCGACAACGAGGTCCGGGTGGCCGGCGTGAAGGTCGGAACGGTGCGCGACGTCGAGCTCGAAGGCGACCACGTGCTGGTGACCTTCGACGTCGACCAGGGATGGGTCGGCGACAACAGCAGTGCCGCGATCAAGATCAAGACGTTGCTCGGGCAGAAATACCTCGCGCTGGAGCCGAAGGGACTCGAGGAGCTGTCCACTTCGGAGCCGATTCCGATGGAACGGACCATGGCTCCTTACGATGTCGTCGAGGCTTTTCAGGGGCTCTCGCAGACCGTCGATCAGGTCGACACCAACCAGCTCGCGGACAGCTTCCGGGTCATGTCGGACACCTTCTCCGACACCCCGGACGAGGTGCGCGGTGCTTTGGACGGTCTCTCGGCGTTGTCCCAGACGATCGCCAAACGCGACGACGAGCTGCGCAAGTTGCTGGAGAACACGAGCCAGGTCTCCAAGACGGTCTCCGACCGCAACGCGGAGTTCGAGAAGCTGCTCGCCGACGGAAACCTGCTGCTGCAGGAGATCCGGGATCGGCGGGAGGCGATCAGCGGCCTGCTCGACGGCACCCGAGCACTCTCGGCGGAGCTGACCGGGCTGGTCGACGACAACCAGGCGCAGCTCGGCCCGACTCTGCAGCAGTTGGAGCGAGTGACCGGGATGCTGGAGCGTAACCAGGAGAGCCTCGACGCGAGCATCCAGAAGTTCGAGCCGTTCACCCGGCTGTTCTCCAATGTGCTCGGCAACGGCCGGTGGTTCGACACCTACATCTGCGGTCTGTTGCCGCCCGCGGTCGGCCCGATCAACCCGGAGGGCTGTAACCCATGAGTCCAGCAGCTGTGGCCGGGCGCCGCTTCGGCGCCCGCAGCCTCGCGATCCTGTGCGTGCTCGCGCTCGTGATCTCCGGTGCCGCGTGGTGGGTGTTCTCGAACGCGGCCGAACGCAAGATCACGGCTTACTTCTCCGCCGCGGTCGGCGTCTACCCGGGCGGGGACGTGCGGATGCTCGGCGTGCCGATCGGGTCGATCGACACCGTCCAGCCCCAGGGTGAGACGGTGAAGGTGACCTTCGACCTGGAGAACGACGTCGAGGTTCCCGCCGACGCGAACGCGCTGGTCGTCACGCCGAGCGTGGTCGCCGACCGCTACGTGCAGCTCGCACCCGTCTACAAGGGCGGGCCGCAGATGCAGAACGGGGCGACGATCCCGAAGGAGCGCACGGCGACGCCGGTCGAGTTGGATCAGGTGTACAAGAGCCTCAACGACCTCTCGACCGCGCTCGGCCCGGAAGGGGCGAACAAGGACGGCGCGCTCAGTGAACTGCTGGACACCTCGGCGCAGAACCTCAAGGGCAACGGCAAGGCGCTCTCCGACATGCTCCAGAATCTGGGCGATGCGGGCAAGACGCTCTCCGGCAACAGCAAGGAACTGTTCGCCACGGTCGAGAACCTGCAGAAGTTCACCACGATGCTCGCCGAGAACGACGCGAAGGTGCGCGAGTTCAACACCCAGATGCAGGACGTGAGTTCGTTGCTGGCGGGAGAACGCGAGGACCTCGGTGCGGCGCTGGCGGAGCTGGCGGTCGCGCTGGACAAGGTGGAGAGCTTCATTCGCGACAACCGCGAGGCCCTCAAGTCCAATGTAGACAAACTGACTTCGGTGTCGCAGGTGTTGGTGGACCAGAAGGCGGCACTGGCGAAGTCGCTCGACCACGCGCCGGTGGCTCTGGGGAACCTCCAGAACGCGTACAATGCCTCCTCCGGCACGCTCGATACGCGAGCCGTGATGAACCAGATGGCCCAACCGCCGTTGGTGTCGGTGTGTCAACTGGTGAAGGACAAGCAGGAAAAGCAAGGGATCCCCTTCCCGGAGCAGCTGCTCGGTCCGTGCGGCAAGGTCGACGAGCTACTGAGTCAGGGCAAGCCGCTCACGCCTGACTTGCTCGGCGGGCAAGGCGCACCAGGTGATTCCGGCACCCAGAGTGCGCCGGCCCTTCCGTTGGACGGGTTGACCAAGCTTGGAGGTGGCCAGTGAGCAGGGTTCTGATGTCCCGCAGCGGCACCCTCAAGGCGGTGGCCGCAACCGCAGTGGGTCTGTTGCTGCTCAGCGGCTGCGGGTTCAAAGGCGCCAACGACATGCCGTTGCCGGGCGGTGCGGACATCGGCGACGACCCTTACCAGGTGCGGGTGCAGTTCCGCGACGTGCTCGACCTGGTGCCCGCCGCCGGTGTGCGGGTCAACAACGTCCCCGTCGGACGGGTGGACGACGTGCGGCTCGCCGACGGAAGCTGGAACGCCGAGGTCACGCTCTCGGTCAACGGCGACGTCGAACTGCCGGCCAACGCCGTGGCACGCGTGCGGCAGTCCAGCCTGCTCGGCGAGAAGTACGTCGAGCTGGCCCCACCACCGGAGCCGCAGGGCGGCGCCGGTCAGCTCGTCGACAACGACCTCATCCCGATCGAGCGAACCAACCGCAACCCGCAGGTCGAAGAGGTGCTCGGCGCACTGTCGTTGCTGCTCAACGGGGGCGGCGTCGGCCAGTTGCAGAACATCACCCAGGAACTCAACGCGGCCCTCGAAGGACGCGGCGGTGACATCAAGTCGCTGCTGGGGAACCTGGACGAACTCGTCGGCGGTCTCGACGCGCAGCGTGGGGACATCACTCGCGCACTGGACAGCGTCAACCGGCTCAGCGCCACGCTCAACGCTCAGCGTGACGACATCGACACGGCGCTGCGCGACCTCGGACCCGGCCTGCAGGTCCTCAACGAGCAGCGCGGCCAACTCGTCACCATGTTGCAGTCGTTGGATCGACTCTCCGGCGTTGCCACGAACGTGGTCAACCAGAGTCAGGACGACCTGGTGCACAACCTCGAACAGCTTCAGCCCACGCTGCAACAGCTCGAAGCCGCGGGCGACAACTTCCCGAAGGCGTTCGAGATTCTGCTGACGTACCCGTTCCCGGACGCGGCCGTCGAGGGCATCAAGGGCGACTACACCAACCTCTACGTCAACATCGACATGAACCTGTCCACGATCATCGGCAACATCGTCGAAGGTTCGCCGCCACCGCCGCCGGAGGGTTCAACGCCGTTCGCCCTGCCGCCTTCGCCTGCGCCGGAACTCCCTGAGGTCCCCGGGCCGGGGCTTCTGCCTGGCCTGGAAGGGTCCGAGCGACAGCAGTCGCCCGAACCGCCCCCGCCGCCGCAGAACGGCGGGGAAGAGTCCGGCGGGCCGCTCGGTGGCCTGCTGAGTGGAGGTAGTTGATGCTGACCCGCAGGACGCGGCTGCAGATCGCCGCCTTCATTCTCATCGCACTCGTCGGCGTCAGCTTCGCGGGTGCTCGCTATGCCGGATTGGACCGGTTGTTCGGCCCGCGCGGCTACGTGGTGACGATGCAACTCGCGGATTCCGGCGGGATCTTCAGCAACGCCGAAGTCACGTATCGCGGGGTTCCGGTCGGCCGCGTCGGCGAACTCCAGCTGACCGCCCAGGGAATCGAGGTACCGCTGGACATCGAACCCAGCGCGCCGAAGATCCCCTCCGATGTCGAAGCGGTCGTCGCGAACCGTTCCGCGGTCGGTGAGCAGTACGTCGATCTGCGTCCGAAGACCGACGACGGGCCGTTCCTCAAGAACGGCTCGGTCATCGCGCAGGAATCGACGCAGACTCCCGTACCGGTCGAGGACATCATGCTCAACCTCGACTCGTTCGTGAAGTCGGTGCCTGCCGACTCGCTGCGCACCGTCGTCAGCGAACTCGGCACCGCGTTCCGGGACAACGGCGGCAACCTGCAGACCATCATCGACACGACCAGGGAATTCACCGCCGAGGCGCAGCAACATCTTCCGGAGACCCAACAGTTGATCTCCGACGGCACGACGGCGCTGCGAACTCAGAACGAGCAGGGTTCGGCGATCACCTCGTTCAGCCGTGACCTGCGACTTCTGTCCGAGCAGCTGAAGGCCTCCGACGGTGACTTCCGTTCGGTCGTGGAACGTGGTCCCGGCACCGCTCGCCAGGTCAGCGGTTTCCTCGAGGACAACGGCGAACAGATCGGGCCGTTGCTGGCGAACCTGGCCAGTACCTCGGAGCTGCTGGCCACCAAGCAGGACAACGTCGAGCAGTTGTTCGTCACCTACCCGCTGGTCGCGGGCGGTGGGTACAGTGTCGTTCCAGGTGACGGCACGTCCCACTTCGGGATGGTCCTCAACGCCAACGATCCGGCACCGTGCACCGCAGGCTACGAGGCCACGGAGAAGCGGGCAGGCAACGAGTTCGCTCCCGTCCCGCTCAACAGCGACGCGTACTGTGCGGAACCGCGGGGTAGCGATTCCAGCGTCCGAGGGGCACAGAACGGCCCCGGCCAGTAACGGACGAGGCGGACGACCGCCGACGCACCCAGACCCCGACATCGAAAGAGTGGAGAGATGTCGACCGAAACCGAGAATGAAACCGCCCGCGCCCGCAGGCCGCGCGGACTGGTCGCGGCCGTCGTGGTCTTCGTGGTCTGCGCCGCGGCTGCGGGCGGACTGGGCGCGTCCTGGGCGCTGGCCGCCAACGACGACTCGGTCGCCTTCGCCGTCGAGCGCAACCAGGTGATGGAGGACGGTCGACAGGCGATCCTGAACTTCAACACTCTCGACCACAAGAACGTGCAGCGGGGCTTCGACCAATGGGTCGCCAGCTCCACCGGCCCGCTGCGCGAGGAGGTCGAGCGGGGGCGCGAGCAGAACGCCCAGCAGATCCAGCAGGCCAAGACGACCACCGAAGCCGAGGTCGTCGACGCCGCGGTCACCGAGCTCGACCGCCGTGCGGGGAAGGCGAAGATGATCGCCGTGGTCAAGGTCGTGCAAAAGCCAGAGGGACAGCAGCCGTCCGAGAAGCGCAGCCGCTACGAGGCCGAGCTCACCCGCGAGGGCGAGCAGTGGAAGCTCAGCGGTCTCGGCCCCGTCGCCGTCGGCTGACCCCAGCCACCTGCCTACGCGCACCGCTTTGTTCGAGGAGTAGATCCGTTGCCACCATCTCGACGCACCCCGCAGGAGCCGCGGCGTCCCCGCGTCGCTGGTATGCGGAACCGGAGCCGTCAGCAGGGCGCGGCCGCCGGGACCGAGGAGTCGGTCGACCAGACATCCGCGACTCCGGAATCCGCGGTCGGAACGGAATCCGACACACCGGACCCAGTGCAGGACACCGCAACCGCCGGTGGCGCCGACACCGCAACGTCCACAACGGACGGTGTGGCCACCGGCGCTGAACCCGAAACCGACAGTTCGGACGCCGGGTCGAGCCCATCGACCGGCCCCGCGGAAACCGACAGTTCGGACGCCGAATCGCGCGCGTCCGACGACGGGAACACCGACCGCGCCGCGACCGCCGTCGGAGCCGCGGGCGCAACTGCCGTGGCCGCGACGGCGGTCGGTTCTTCGGCGCAGTCGGGGGACACCGAACAGAGCGCGCCGACGGACGGCGCTGAGGACGCAGGCCGGCCGGACCCCCAGGGATCGGATTCAGGCGCCGACGACGAGACCGTCACCGTCGCGACACTGCCCGGTGAGTCCGACACCACCTCCCGGGACGAGGACAGCTCCGACGGCGAGGCGACGACCGCATCGTCCGAGGCCTCGGCCGAGGGTGACGGCGCGACCGACGCGAAGCGCCGGACGTCGCCGCTCGTTCCGATTCTGCTCGGTGCGGCTGCCGTGTGCGCCGCGCTCGCGGTGTGGTTCCTCATCGCGAGCCAGGCGGCCTGGAGCGCGGGCGGCGACAACGAGGCGCTGGTCGACCCGGCCCGCACGAGCGAGGTCAACGGACAGGTCAGCGACGCCGTGGAGAAGTTGTTCTCGTACGACTTCGCGGACACGGGCAAGACGGAGAAGGCCGCCAACGACCTGCTCGTCGGGGACGCCGTGGGTGAGTACAACGAGCTGTTCACGACCGTGAAGGAGCAGGCGCCGATCCAGAAACTGGTGGTCACCACGACGGTGAAGGCCAGCGGCGTGACCCAGCTCGACGGCAATCGCGCCGAGGTGCTGCTGTTCGTCGACCAGAACGCGGTCCGCACCGACAACGGTCAGGACAACATCGGCCCCGCGCAGCTGTCGGTGACGGCGCAGAAGGAAGGCGACAGCTGGAAGATCAGCCAGATCAACCCGCGCTGACCCTCACGCACACCGAGCGAACGGCACTCTCGCCTCGTCAGACGAGGCGAGAGTGCCGTTCGCTTCGCATGGGCGCGATGTGTCAGGGACCGAGATGGAGGTGTCCGGCCCAGCGTGTCGGTGCTTCCGGGGAGGCCGCGCGTTGTGTGCGCGCGGCGTGGTGCAGCGCCTCCGCGGAGCGCTGGGGCGAGAACGCCGAGTCCGCGGTCAACGTCGCGTACACGTCGGCCTGAACCTGCTCGGCACAGTCCGCGTCGAGCTGCCACAGCGAGCCGACGACGTGGGCGAACCCGGCCGCGGCAAGGGATCCCGGCAGCGTCACCGAGGCGCTCGTCGGCGTTTGCGCAGCGGTGGCGGCGGCGCCGAGATAACAGAACTGGGCGTGCTGCAACGCCATCTGGCCCAGTTCGACGAGCCCGAGCGAGGGCTGCTCGCCCCGGTCGAGCAGCAGACTCGCCGCCGGGTGCGCTGGAAAGTGCGTGCTCCGTTCGCACACGTGCAGCCACGAGTGCGCCGGAATCGCCTCGAGCAGGTCGTGCGGGGTCGTGTCCTCCTGGCCCATCAGCTCCGCCTCCGGCCAGGAGCGCGCGAGCACCTGGTTCTGCGCGGGAAGCCCCTGGACACGAGCGGCCTGCCGTAGCGATCCCGCCGCCACGAGACCGCTCCCGACCGGCGGCCGCTGCGCCTGCTCACGCGCACGGAGCAGGGTGCCCAGGGTCGGCGTGTACGACGAGAGGACCCGGTCGAGCGCACTGTCGCCGTTCTCGGCAGTCGCCGCGTGCAACGGCAGGAGCGCTGCGGCGCCGAACGTGCACCACCACACCCGCGGCCAGCGGCCGCCGTCGGCGACCTGGTGCCGGTAGCCCATCCGGTCGAGCACCGGCCGGGTCACCGTGTGCCAGAGGCCCTCGAGCGTGCGCCCGATCTCGTCCGGTCGGCTCTCGTCGAGCAGTGACGCCGCCCATCCGGCGAGCGTCTCGTGGTTCGCGCCCGGCAGTGCGACCGGAAGAACGCGGCCGCCGAAGACGACGAACGCGTCCGAGCGGTAGCGACTGACGTTGACGACGACGACCGGACCCGACTCGCCGACGGCGCGCAACCGCTCGATCGGGGTCCGCCGCAGGTGCTCCTGCTGGCCGTCCATCGCGCGGATCTCGTCCAGCAGTTGCTCCCACGCGGCCGCGAGGCGTTTGCGCCTGCCGTCCTCGGCGGGAACCGGCGGACCGGCGAGGACGTCTTCCTCGGGGGGCCGGTCCAGGAGCCTGCGCACCCGCACGGCCTCGTCGGCGAGCTCGGGAGCGACCCGGTGCAGTTCGCCGAGTTCCCCAGCGGCGGGCGCGACGTCGGCGAAGATCGCCGACCGGCCGTGTTCGAGCAGTTCGAGGGCGTGCTCGGCCGAACCGTCCTCCATGGCGCACGCGGCCGCGTCGGCCAGCATCGTCGCCCAGCGTTGCTGTGTCCTCGGCGGTGCGACGGCCTGTTTGCCGCGACTGACGACCGGGAGCAGGTCGACGGCCGACCGGAACGACTCCACCGCCTCGGGCCAGCGTTGCGCCTGTGCGGCGAGCCTGCCTGCGAGTGTCGCCGCCCGCAGTCGATGGTCGGCGGGCGCCGTGTACTGGTCGGAACCCTCGGCGAGTACACGGCGTGCCCAGCGGTAGGTCCGCCGCTTGCCCGTGTGTTGGTGCGACGCCTGCAGTGCTTGCCCCAGGTGTGCGGCCACGAGAGCGCGCTCGCTCGACGAGCGCGGCATCCGCACCATCACCTCGTCGAAGGTGTTCACCGCTTCGTCGAGATCGGCGGTGGAACCGCTCTGCCGGTACCGGTGGGAGGCGACGAGGCCCAGCTGGATCCGTGCGCGGTACTCGGCCGGCGAGCCTTCTTCGGCGAGTTCGGCGGCCTCGTTCGCGACCTCGGCGGCGCGGTCGAGGTCGGCCGAACCGTCGTTGTGTTCGTACCTGGCGACGAGGGTGGTCGCCAGCGCGGTCCGGACGGCGCACCGAACCTCGGGGGCGCCACCCGCGCGGGTGGCGGATTCACCTGCGGCGACAGCGGTGTCGATGGCGTTCGCGTCGGCTCCGTGCAGGAACAGCCGTCGCATCAACGCGCCGAACGCGGCGAGCGCGGCGGGGCGGTCCGGATCGTGGGTGGCGACGGCACGGATCGCCGGGGACAACGCGCGCAGGCAGCGCCGTAGTCCGCTGGGTTCGCCGGTCGAGTCGACGTGTTCGCCCGCGGTGCGGGCGAGGCCCAGCAGCACCTTGCCGAGCATCGGGTGTTCGGGGTGCAGCACGCCCACGATGCCGATGAACTCGGTGGCCGACTCGTCGAGGTCGGCGAGGTCGCCTCGGAGCCGGAACCGCAACCGCAGGGCGGTGGCGAGTTCGTGAACCGCTTCGCGCCTGGCCGAGCCGTCGGCCAGCCCCCCGACCCCCCGGTCGAGGTGCTGGATCGCCTCGTCGATGTCCTCGGGTGTTCCGGTGCGCCGGTAGCGCGTGAGCAGGGTCGCGCCGAGATGGGTGAGCAGGTCGGAGCTCTCGGCCGAGACCGATCCTGTGTCGCCACTGAAGAAGCTGCGCGCGGCGGAGCGGAACGCGCTGATCGCTTCGTCTCCGGACGCGACGTCGTCGGCCAGCGTGGCGTGCAGCTTCAGCGAGTGCGCGAGCCTGACCAGCGCCGTCGGTCGGCGTGGATCGTTGTCCGCGGTGAGGTCGACCGCGCGGCGGCCGCTGTCGACGGCGTCGGCGGCGAGGTCGGCGCGGCGTTCCCGGAAGGCTCGATCGGTCAGTGCCAGCGACAGGTTGCTCAGATAGAGCACCCGATCCGGGTCGCGTTCGCGGGCGGCGGAGGCGGCGGCGCGGTAGTGGTACGTCGCGTCCTCGAGGTCCTCGGGTGATCCGCTGGCGAGGAACGCGAGCTGGGCGGCGCTGCCGAGGTTGTTGAGTACACCGGCCCGCGCGGGGTCGCGCTCGTGCAGCGTGTTCGCGGTGGCCTTGAGGACTTGGGTGACCCAGGGCAGGGCCTGGAAGTCACGGGTGCTGACGATCCTGTTGAGGGCTTCGAGCGCCTCGGCGTAACGGTGCTGGGTCGGGGCGGGATCGGCCGCGGGCGGTGCCTGGGCCCCGGTCGTGGACTCGGGTGTCGCGGACGTGGACTGGTCCCGCCCGGTGTCCGATTCGGCGTCGGGACTGGCGAACCACGAGTTGCCCGCGGTGTCCTGACGGTGGTGCCGGTGGGCCGTCTCGCCGCGTCGACCCACCTCGTCGTTCATTGCGTCTCCTGTGGCTGTCCCGGGTTTCGCGGTCGTCACACGTTACCGGCGTTCCGCGTTCCCGTGTAGCCCGTTCGTAGCAAACGCCGGTGTCCGCTTCATCCGGGTTCCCGGTCCGCCGGGGCCGGGCAACGGCACGCTCGACTCGCGGTCCTTCGGCGCACCCGGGTGGGTTCGGAGCACGTGGCGTCCGCGCTGGTCGAAGACGTGGTCACGCTGTCGGGATCGCGACGCGGGCGTGTCGACAAATCGACCTGCGAAACCTCGTAGCGATGTCCGTGCGCAGCGAAAATGACCGCTTGCATGGTCGGCCGCCCGCGCCGTTGCCTGCGCCACGAGGGTGATCGAAACGGCATCTCTTGACGTTCGCGCCCGCTGGGGTCACGCTGGTTCCCGACGCGGACGGCTGATCCCGGGACCGAACTGGCGAGGGCGCGGCACGAGACCGACAGGGTGCACTGTCGGGGCCCCCTCGACAGCTGGCGCTGTTCCGGCTAGACTGCCCCTTTGCGCTGCCCGCATTCCGGCGTCCCCGCGTGGGGCCGTAGGATGGTGGCCGCATTTGCACCCTTGACAGCCGTGTTAGCTGAGGTCCCCGCGCCTCGGTTCGGCTGTAGCCAGTTCAGAGTCCCGGAAGGACGCATCTTGGCAGTCTCCCGCGCGACCAAGGTCTCTGCAGCTTCCAACAACGCATCGGGGATCCCTGGGGCACCGAGGCGAGTCTCGTTCGCGAACATTCGCGAGTCGTTGGAAGTTCCCGATCTGCTCGATCTCCAGGTCCAGTCCTTCGAATGGCTCGTCGGCGACGAGTCCTGGTTCCAGCGCCGGGTCGACGCAGGCGAGGACAATCCCATCGGCGGTCTCGCGGAGGTTCTCGGCGAGATCTCTCCGATCGAGGACTTCTCCGGTTCGATGTCGCTGTCTTTCTCCGACCCACGCTTCGACGAGGTCAAGGCCTCCGTCGAGGAGTGCAAGGACAAGGACATGACCTACGCCGCCCCGCTGTTCGTCACGGCGGAGTTCACCAACAACACCACCGGCGAGATCAAGAGCCAGACGGTGTTCATGGGTGACTTCCCCGTGATGACCGACAAGGGCACGTTCATCATCAACGGCACCGAGCGCGTCGTCGTCTCGCAGCTCGTCCGCTCGCCCGGCGTGTACTTCGACCAGTCGGTGGACAAGACCACCGACAAGGACGTCTACAGCGTCAAAATCATCCCCAGCCGCGGTGCGTGGCTGGAGTTCGACGTCGACAAGCGCGACACCGTGGGTGTGCGCATCGACCGCAAGCGCAGGCAGCCGGTCACCGTGCTGCTCAAGGCGCTCGGATGGACCGACGAAGGCATCCGCGAACGGTTCGGCTTCTCCGAGACGCTCATGGCGACCCTGGAGAAGGACCACACCGCCGGGCAGGACGAGGCCCTGCTCGACATCTACCGCAAGCTCCGCCCCGGTGAACCCCCGACGAAGGAGAGCGCGCAGACCCTCCTGGAGAACCTGTTCTTCAAGGAGAAGCGCTACGACCTCGCCCGTGTCGGCCGGTACAAGGTCAACAAGAAGGTCGGCCTGAACCTGCCGTTCGAGTCGGGCGTGCTCACCGAGGACGACATCGTCACCACCATCGAGTACCTGGTCCGGCTGCACGCCGGCGAGGACTCGATGCCCGCGCAGCAGGTTCCCGAGGGCTCGGAGGTCACCGACGTCCCGGTCGAGGTCGACGACATCGACCACTTCGGCAACCGCCGCCTGCGCACCGTCGGCGAGCTCATCCAGAACCAGGTCCGAGTCGGGCTGTCCCGGATGGAGCGCGTCGTCCGTGAGCGGATGACCACCCAGGACGTCGAGGCGATCACGCCGCAGACGCTGATCAACATTCGTCCGGTCGTGGCCGCGATCCGCGAGTTCTTCGGCACCTCGCAGCTGTCGCAGTTCATGGACCAGACGAACCCGATCGCGGGTCTCACGCACAAGCGCCGCCTCTCCGCGCTCGGCCCGGGCGGTATCTCCCGGGAGCGGGCCCAGATGGAGGTCCGCGACGTGCACCCGAGCCACTACGGCCGGATGTGCCCGATCGAGACGCCGGAAGGCCCGAACATCGGTCTGATCGGCTCGCTGGCGACCTTCGGGCGGGTCAACCCGTTCGGCTTCATCGAGACCCCGTACCGCCGGGTCGTCGAGGGCCTGGTCACCGACGAGATCGACTACCTCACCGCCGACGAGGAGGACCGTTTCGTCAAGGCGCAGGCCAACGCGCCGATCGACGCCGACGGTCACTTCCAGGAGGAGCGGGTGCTGGGCCGCCGGAAGGGCGGCGAGGTCGAGCTGCTCGCGCCGACCGAGATCGACTACGTGGACGTCTCGCCGCGGCAGATGGTCTCCGCCGCGACCGCGATGATCCCGTTCCTCGAGCACGACGACGCCAACCGCGCACTGATGGGCGCGAACATGCAGCGTCAGGCGGTCCCGCTGCTGCGCAGCGAGTCCCCGCTGGTCGGAACCGGCATGGAGTTGCGTGCCGCCGTCGACGCCGGCGACGTGGTCGTGGCCGAGAAGGCCGGTGTGGTCGAGGAACTCTGCGCCGACTACGTGACGATCATGGCCGACGACGGCAACCGTCGCACCTACCGGCTGCAGAAGTTCAACCGCTCCAACCACGGCACCTGCACCAACCAGAAGCCGATCGTCAACGAGGGCGACCGGGTCGAGGAAGGGCAGGTCATCGCCGACGGGCCGTGCACCGAGAACGGTGAGATGGCGCTGGGCAAGAACCTCCGCGTGGCGATCATGCCGTGGGAGGGCCACAACTACGAGGACGCGATCATCCTCTCCCAGCGGCTGGTGCAGGACGACGTGCTCACCTCGATCCACATCGAGGAGCACGAGGTCGACGCCCGGGACACCAAGCTCGGTGCCGAGGAGATCACCCGGGACATCCCGAACGTCTCCGAGGACGTGCTGGCCGACCTCGACGAGCGCGGCATCATCCGCATCGGTGCCGAGGTGCAGGGCGGCGACATCCTCGTCGGCAAGGTCACGCCGAAGGGTGAGACCGAGCTGACCCCGGAGGAGCGGCTGCTGCGGGCGATCTTCGGTGAGAAGGCCCGCGAGGTCCGCGACACCTCGCTGAAGGTGCCGCACGGCGAGACCGGCAAGGTCATCGGCGTCCGTGTCTTCAACCGGGAGGAAGAGGACGAGCTGCCGCCGGGTGTCAACGAGCTGGTCCGGGTCTACGTCGCCCAGAAGCGCAAGATCCAGGACGGCGACAAGCTCGCGGGCCGGCACGGCAACAAGGGCGTCATCGGCAAGATCCTGCCCGCCGAGGACATGCCGTTCACCGCGGACGGCAGCCCGGTCGACATCATCCTCAACACCCACGGTGTGCCGCGACGGATGAACATCGGGCAGATCCTGGAGACCCACCTCGGCTGGATCGCCTCCCAGGGCTGGTCCATCGACGGCGACCCGGACTGGGCCAAGCGCCTGCCCGAGGACCTCTACGACGTCGAAGCAGGCACGAACACGGCGAGCCCGGTGTTCGACGGTGCCCGCGAAGAGGAGATCACCGGTCTGCTCGCCTCGACCAGGCCGAACCGTGACGGTGAGCGCATGGTCGGCGGCGACGGCAAGGCCGAGCTGTTCGACGGGCGCAGTGGTGAGCCGTACCCGTACCCGATCTCGGTCGGATACATGTACATCCTCAAGCTCTCGCACCTGGTGGACGACAAGATCCACGCTCGCTCCACCGGGCCGTACTCGATGATCACCCAGCAGCCGCTGGGCGGTAAGGCGCAGTTCGGTGGTCAGCGCTTCGGTGAGATGGAGTGCTGGGCCATGCAGGCCTACGGTGCGGCGTACACGCTGCAGGAGCTGCTCACGATCAAGTCCGACGACGTGCTCGGTCGCGTCAAGGTCTACGAAGCGGTGGTGAAGGGGGAGAACATCCCCGAGCCGGGCATCCCCGAGTCGTTCAAGGTGCTGCTGAAGGAGCTTCAGTCGCTGTGCCTGAACGTCGAGGTGCTCTCCAGCGACGGCGCCGCGATTGAGATGCGCGACGGTGACGACGAGGACCTGGAGCGTGCCGCGGCCAACCTCGGCATCAACCTGTCCCGCAATGAGTCCCCGTCGGTCGACGACGTCGTCAACTGACCTCGCCGCCGGTCCGCGGAGCCTGCGTTCCGCGGACCGGCGTCCGACCCAACTCGGCACCGACAGCCGGTCGCCAGCACCGGCTGACACCTCAACTAAGGGAGAAGACCCGACGTGCTTGACGTCAACTTCTTCGACGAACTCCGCATCGGCCTCGCCACGGCCGACGACATCCGCCAGTGGTCGTTCGGCGAGGTCAAGAAGCCCGAGACCATCAACTACCGCACCCTGAAGCCGGAGAAGGACGGGCTCTTCTGCGAGAAGATCTTCGGTCCGACCCGGGACTGGGAGTGCTACTGCGGCAAGTACAAGCGGGTCCGCTTCAAGGGCATCATCTGTGAGCGCTGCGGCGTCGAGGTGACCCGCGCGAAGGTCCGCCGTGAGCGGATGGGCCACATCGAACTCGCCGCCTCGGTGACGCACATCTGGTACTTCAAGGGTGTGCCGAGCCGGTTGGGCTACCTGCTCGACCTGGCCCCCAAGGACCTCGAGAAGATCATCTACTTCGCCGCGTACGTGATCACATCGGTGAACACCGAGATGCGGCACAACGATCTCTCGACGCTCGAGAACGAGATGAACGTCGAGCGCAAGCGGGTCTCCGACGAACGTGACTCCGACCTGGAGGCGCGCGCCCAGAAGCTCGAGGCCGACCTGGCCGAACTCGAGAACGAGGGTGCCAAGAGCGACGTGCGCCGCAAGGTCAAGGAGGGCGGCGAGCGTGAGATGCGCCAGCTCCGCGACCGCGCGCAGCGGGAGCTCGACAAGCTCGACGAGATCTGGTCGACGTTCACCAAGCTCGAGCCGCGCCAGCTCATCCCGGACGAGCTGCTCTACCGCGAGCTCTACGATCGCTACGGCGAGTACTTCACCGGCGGCATGGGCGCCGAGGCGATCGAGTCGTTGCTTCAGGGCTTCGACATCGACGCCGAGGCCGAGTCGCTGCGCGAGGTCATCCGCTCGGGCAAGGGGCAGAAGAAGCTGCGCGCGCTCAAGCGGCTGAAGGTCGTCGCGGCGTTCCAGTCGACCGGCAACGACCCGAGCGGCATGGTGCTGGGCGCCGTCCCGGTCATCCCGCCGGACCTGCGTCCGATGGTGCAGCTCGACGGTGGCCGGTTCGCGACCTCCGACCTCAACGACCTGTACCGCCGGGTCATCAACCGCAACAACCGCCTCAAGCGACTGATCGACCTCGGTGCGCCCGAGATCATCGTCAACAACGAGAAGCGGATGCTGCAGGAGTCGGTGGACGCGCTGTTCGACAACGGCCGTCGTGGCCGCCCCGTCAGCGGTCCCGGCAACCGTCCGTTGAAGTCGCTGTCCGACCTGTTGAAGGGGAAGCAGGGCCGGTTCCGGCAGAACCTGCTCGGTAAGCGTGTCGACTACTCCGGTCGTTCGGTCATCGTCGTCGGTCCCCAGCTGCAGCTGCACCAGTGCGGTCTGCCGAAGGAGATGGCGGTCGAGCTGTTCAAGCCGTTCGTGATGAAGCGGCTGGTCGACCTCAACCACGCGCAGAACATCAAGTCCGCGAAGCGGATGGTGGAGCGGCAGCGTGCGCAGGTCTGGGACGTCCTCGAAGAGGTCATCGCCGAGCACCCGGTGCTGCTCAACCGTGCCCCCACGCTGCACCGCCTCGGTATTCAGGCGTTCGAGCCGCAGCTGGTCGAGGGCAAGGCGATCCAGCTGCACCCGCTGGTGTGCGAGGCGTTCAACGCCGACTTCGACGGTGACCAGATGGCCGTTCACCTGCCGCTGTCGGCGGAGGCTCAGGCCGAGGCGCGCGTGCTGATGTTGTCGAGCAACAACATCCTCTCGCCTGCGTCGGGCCGTCCGCTGGCGATGCCGCGGCTGGACATGGTCACCGGCCTGTACCACCTCACCAAGCAGGTGGACGGCGCCGACGGTGAGGGTCAGGCGTTCTCGTCGGTCGGCGAGGCGATCATGGCTTACGACCGCGGTGGCCTCGACCTGCAGGCGAAGGTGAAGATCCGGCTCAAGGACGCCGCGCCCAACAAGGACATGGCGCCGGAGGGCTGGGAGCCCGGGGACACGTGGCTCGCCGAGACCACGTTGGGCCGGGTGTACTTCAACGAGAACCTGCCCGCTGACTACCCGTTCGTGAACGAGCTGCTGCCGAAGAAGAAGCAGGCGGCGATCGTCAACGATCTCGCCGAGCGGTACCCGATGGTCGCCGTGGCGAAGACGCTGGACAAGCTCAAGGACGCCGGCTTCTACTGGGCGACCCGCTCGGGCGTGACCGTGTCCATCTCGGACGTGGTCGTGCCGCCGAACAAGACGGAGATCCTGGACGGCTACGAGCAGCGGGCGGACCAGGTCGAGAAGCGGTACCGCCGCGGTGCTCTCTCGCACCAGGAGCGCAACGCCGAACTCGTCAAGGTGTGGACGGCGGCCAAGGAGGAGGTCGCCGAGGAGATGGAGAACAACTTCCCGGAGGACAACTCCATCGCCACGATCGTCAAGTCCGGTGCCGCCGGTAACATGACGCAGGTCGTGCAGCTGGCCGGGATGCGTGGACTGGTGTCGAACCCGAAGGGTGAGTACATCCCGCGTCCGATCAAGGCCAATTTCCGCGAGGGTCTGTCGGTGCTGGAGTACTTCATCTCCAACCACGGTGCCCGGAAGGGTCTGGCGGACACCGCGCTGCGGACCGCCGACTCGGGGTACCTGACCCGCCGTCTGGTCGACGTCTCGCAGGACGTGATCGTGCGCGAGACGGACTGCAAGACCGAGCGCGGCATCACGATGCCGATCGCGGAGGTCCTGCCCGACGGCACGGTGATGCGCGACGCCCACGTCGAGACCAGCGTCTACGCCCGGACCACCGCCGACGACGTCACCGACGCCGACGGCAACGTGGTGCTCGCTCGGGGTGCGGACCTGGGTGACCCGGCGATCGAGAAGCTCGTCGGGGCGAAGATCGCGAAGGTCAAGGTTCGCAGCGTCCTGACCTGTGAGTCGGGCGTCGGGGTCTGCGCGGTCTGCTACGGCCGTTCGATGGCGACCGGCAAGCTGGTCGACGTCGGTGAGGCCGTCGGTATCGTCGCCGCGCAGTCGATCGGTGAGCCCGGCACGCAGCTGACGATGCGCACCTTCCAGCAGGGTGGTGTGACCGCGGACGACATCACGACCGGTCTGCCGCGTGTGCAGGAGCTGTTCGAGGCACGGATCCCGAAGGGCAAGGCGCCGATCGCCGACGCGCCCGGCCGGATCCGGCTGGAGGACAACGACCGGTACTGGAAGATCACGATCATTCCGGACGACGGCAGCGACGAGATCGTCTACGACAAGCTCTCGAAGCGTCAGCGTCTCGCGGTGATCGCGGTGGACGGCACCGAGCGCCAGGTCGCCGACGGCGACCACATCGACGTCGGCCAGCAGCTCATGGAAGGTGCGGTCGACCCGCACGAGGTGCTGCGTGTGATGGGCCCGCGGGAGGCGCAGCTGCACCTGGTCCGGGAGGTCCAGGAGGTGTACCGCTCGCAGGGCGTGGGCATCCACGACAAGCACGTCGAGGTGATCGTCCGCCAGATGCTGCGGCGGGTCATCATCATCGACTCGGGTGCCACCGAGTTCCTGCCGGGTGCCCCGGTTGAGCGCTCGACGTTCGAGTCGGAGAACCGGCGCGTGGTCTCCGAGGGCGGTGACCCGGCTTCGGGTCGTCCGGTGCTCATGGGCATCACGAAGGCCTCGCTGGCGACGGACTCGTGGCTGTCGGCGGCGTCCTTCCAGGAGACGACCCGCATTCTCACGAACGCCGCGATCGAGGGCGCGAGTGACAAGCTGGTCGGCCTCAAGGAGAACGTCATCATCGGTAAGTTGATCCCGGCCGGTACGGGCATCAACCGGTACCGCAACATCCAGGTGCAGCCGACGGAGGAGGCTCGGGCCGCGGCCTACGCGATCCCGTCCTACGACGACGGCTACTACACCCCGGACGTCTTCGGCGCCGGGACGGGTGCGGCGGTTCCGCTCGACGACTACGACTTCGGTCGCGACTACCGCTGAGGCACCGCCCGCGTCGCGGGTACGAGCACGAGGGCCCCTGTCCGTCTCCTCCGGACAGGGGCCCTTTGCTGTGCGTTATGGGATGTGCGCGGTGCTCTGCGTTGGTGGTTCCGTGGCGGAACCTCAGCGCCATCCTCGCTGCGGGATCGATTTCTTGAGTAGCGACCTACGCTGCGATATCGCTGTCCTCGCGAGGATGGCGCTGAGAACCCGCGGGTGGCTGGTCTGCGTAGGTGGCGGGGAACCTGTCGGCGCACTGCGCCTCGGGTGACCACAGGCGGCCTGGGCGTCCTTGTCGAACCGGCACCACGTGGGCGTCCTGCCGGGTAGCGTGCTGGTCGTCGTCGGCGTGGGAGGTTCGATGGATCCGCGGCAGCATGCACCGGTCTTCCGGCACCAGGGCCGGGAGATGAGTCGCCCGTGGACGGTGACGGCGCTACCGGTGCTCGTGGCCGGCGCCATGATCGCCAGAGTCGTCTGGCTCGTCGCCGCGGGCGCTGCGGACCCGGATGCGGTCCTGTTCCCGAGTTTCGTCGTGCACATGCTGCTCGGCGTGGCGCTGCTCGGTGTCACCTTCCTGGTGTTCAACGGCAGCGAACGCGGGCGCGGGGTCCTGCGCGTGTGCGGGCTGCTCCTGTCGCTCGGCGTGGTGCTCGGACTCGCGATCGTCCAGCCGGAGTTTTCGACGGCCGGGGCGATGATGCTCGTCGTCGGAGTCGCCGTGGTCGCGGTGACGGTGTTGTCGATGCTGGCACCGACCCGGGCGTGGTGCCGGGAGGACCGGGACGCACCGCCGGTCGGTGTGAACGAGACCGGCGTCGACTACCTCGCGCAGTGGGCGGCGCAACGCAACTGGCGTCTGTACCGTTCCGTTCCTGCGACCGCGTTGGACGGAGTGGCTGGGCAGCCGGTGCACGACTACCGCCGCACGGAGATTCCGGCCGTTCTGAGTGGAGAGTGGAATGGTCTACCCGCTCTCGCCGCGCAACTCGAACAACGGGCATGGGTGACGAGACAGTCCGGGGCGGCGAGTTCCCGCAGCTTCTCCTGGGAGGACAAGGTCGTCGCCCGGCCCGGTGTGCTCGTCGTCGAGCTTCGTCACCCGGTGCCGGAGCTGGTTGTGGCGTTGCAGCGGAACACCCTCGATGACGTGCACAACCTGTTCACTCGTAACCGGGGGCAGGGCGCGTTTCAGGGGCAGGCGATCGACACGGTGCCGTTCGGCGGCACCGGGCAGCGCTACCACCTCTCGGGTGCCGTCCCGGACTACGTTCGTGCCGTGGCGACACGGGAACGTGTGCAGTGGCTGGCCGCGTTCGGGCAGCCCGCCATCCAGTTCCGGCTCTCCGGGCGGAAACTGTTCGTGTGGGGCCCGTCGCTGCACGACCCGGCGGCGATCGATCGGCTGACCGGCATCGCCCAACAGATCATCAGCTGGATTCCGGCTGCGGCCTACCAGGAGCCTGCCTCCGTCGAGGCCGACCGTCAGCACGCGCCACTTGAGACGCTGGTACGAGCACTCGCATCCCCGAAGAGCTCCTACTAGCAGAAGGTCTTGAACGCTGGAGCCCCTCACCCTGCCGAGGCTGGTTACGTATGACCGTGCCCTACGGGCACAAAAGCCAGTTTTCCAATGCACTCTGAGAGTTCTCAGCGCGACCAGCGGTGCGGTAGCCCGCGCCGCTGGTCGCACTCGCCGGTCACACGTCGAGCTGGCCGCTGATCGTTCGGTCCGCGGGAACGTCCGAGAACCCGCCGCCTTCTGCCTGCTCTTCCAGGGCGTCCGCCGCGTTCCCGAGTTGTTCGCCGGTGTTGTTCAGAGCGGACTCTCCGACGCCGAAACTGTCCGTCGGCGAGCTCTGCTCGTTGCCCTGGCTGTCGAGCGTCGGGCTGCCGTCGTCGTTGATCTTGGTGCTGCTGCCGTCGGCGTTCGTCCGTGCGATGTCGTTGTCGGGGTCGACGGTGACGCCGTGTTGCTCGGCTCCGCGCTGGTATCCGCCCGCGACTTCACCGGCGTGTTCTTTCACGGACCCGAGATCGCTGTTGGCGGTGCCTGCCGCCGAGCTGCCCACTCCCGCGGCGCCGGTGCCGCCGCCGGAGCCGCTGGTGATCTGCTCGACGCTCTCGACGATCCGGATCGTGTCGAGCACGGCCTTGATCGCCGTGATCACGTTCATGATCGTGTTGATGATCTTCGTGATGCGCTGGATGTTCTGTGCGGTTTTCGCGCAGGTGATACCCGCTTGCACCCCGGTGGCCGCGCCCGCGGCCGCGGTCGAAGCACCGAACGTCGGACCCGCAGAGGCGAGCGCGGGAACCCAGGTCATGATCGCCCAGGTGATGAAATCCCCGAGAATGCCCTTGATGACGCCTTCGGCCGCCTCCATCATCGTCGCGCTCATCTGAAGCAGCTCGGAGAGGTTGTTGGCCTGTCCGGCGGTGTTCTGCACGCCCTCGACGAATGTGGCCATCTTGGCGCGGACGGAGTCGGCAGCCTGCCCGTCCCAGTCCTTGAGTTCGCTGTCGAGGGTCTCGGTGAGATCCTGGCCGAGCCTGTCCAGTTCCGCCTTCACCTGGTCGAACGCCTGGGAGCCGGCGGTGAGCGCCTCGGCGTCGCCGGTGACGAGCTGGATCGCGTCCCGGACGGGCGCGACGAAGTCGAGGACGAACTCGACACCCGTGCCGACCAGGAACCCGATCGGATCCAGCGCGACGCTGACCGCGCTGCCCACGTAACTCTCGATGTCCCCGCGGAGCGCTTCGACGTCCCCGGCGGCGGCGTTGTCCGTCGCGCTGATCGCGTCCTTGACGAAGGGGAGATCACCGAACGCGGACGCGTCGACGACGCCGGAAGTGGGGTTGACCGCGGAGTTCTCGCTCAGTGCCTCGACGTTGGCTTCCACCGACGACATCAGGCCACCTTCCCGAGCTCACCGGCGATCTTCTGGAGCTTGGCGGCGATCTCCTCGTCGACCTGCTGGTAGGACTTTCCGCACTCGGTGAGCTTGTCCCCGCAGGACTTCAGCCCCTCGCCGACCTCGTCGAGGTGGCTGCTGAACTTCTCGAGCAGCTCGCGGTACGAGTTGTAGGTGGTGGCCATGCCGAGAATGCCCCAGGAGACCTCGGGGACTTCGGCGCCACTGGCCTGGCTCTTGATGGTGTCGACGTTGCTCGTCATGCCGCCGACGTTGCTGCCGCACGACACAACGCTCTGCGGCGTGACCGCGAAGCCCGGCATCAGTACCCCCTGCTGTCGAGGAAGGAGTCCGGGCCCTCGTCATCGTCGTCGTGCCGCGCCGAACTCTGCTGTCCCGAGTCGGACGTCGGTCGTTCGATGCTGGTTCCCAGCATTTCTTCCTGCGTCTGGAGTACGCGTTCGAGAACGTCGCCCTCGGGAACGTGGCCCTGCACGATCTCGGCCTGCTTGCGGGCGGCGGCGGCGACGGCCTGCCGCAGCGTGCTCATCACGGTGCTCGACAGCTGGATGGCGGAGAGCCGCATCGCTTCCTGGGTGAAGCTGACGTTCGTCACCGCACCGCCCGGGCCGGCGGTCACGGTCACCGTCTTGTCGGACGAGGTCGCGCTCTCCTCGATCGCGGTGATCTCCTCGCGCATCCGCGCGAGATCGCCCTGCTGGCTCTCGGCGCGCTCGGCGGTCGCTTTGAGCGCGTCGAGTTTGCGCTGCATGTCTTCCAGTCCTGGCATGTGCGGCCCCATGTCGTGGTCGGGCGGATGGCGTCGAGACATCTTCTCGAATCCGACATCGATCGTGTGTGGATTCGAGAAATCCGACCGCGAGCTGTGCAGGACTGTGCACTTCGGTGCGTACGGCGCGGCGAGTCCCGAAATGACGAGGGCGCGGGCAGTCGCGCGGCTCAGCTTTCCAGGTCGGAGAGGGCCTTGCGGACCCGTTCGACCTCGGCTTCGAGCTCGGCGAGCTTGGCTTCGTGCTGTTCCCGGGCCTGCGACAGGACGCTCTCGATCGCCTCGGAGATGTCGCCGTGCAGCTCGGCGGCCGCTTTCGACACGCTGGACGCGGGAACGGGCAGACCCTGGACGACCCGTTTGCCGGAGTGCACCAGTTCGGCCTGCCACTCGCCGTCGAGGGTGCCGGTGACGGTCAACGTCAGTTCCACGGTGCGAGTCTTGCGCGCAGTGCTGGCCTTGCGGGTGCGCTTCTTCGGAGTCTCGGCGGGCGCGGCAGCGGTCTCGCTCGCCGGTGTGTCGGACTGTTCGGCGGCAGGCTGCTCCGTGGCGGGCTGTGTCTGCGTGGACTGCTCGTCGCTCATGTGCGCTCCCTCGGGCTCTCGTGACGTGCCGAGCAACCATAGAACACCTGTTCCCCTCCAGGTGTGCGGGCTCGCTTCGACGTAGGCGAGGGGCGAACCGGAACCGTGGTTCAGGCAGCGCGAATCAGGCACTGCCCGGCCTCGTGACGTTCCGAGATCACCGTCGGGCACGATGGGTGATGCAGCGACCGATTCCACTGATGTGGTGGCACGGCGGCACCATGCGCGCTTCCGCCCGGTGCGATCCCGTGACGCCGCAGGCTCGGTGACAGGAGACTTGGGGATGATCGACAACACCACCTCGGGACGGCCCGAGGTGACCTGGTCCGAGCGGTTCGTCGGCGCCGCGCTGGGTGGGGCCGTCGGCGATGCCCTCGGTGCGGTCGTGCGCTACGCGACGATCGACCAGATGGCGGTGAGTCCCGATGCCGGGGACGTCGCCGAGTATCTGCGTCGTTACGGTGCGCCTCATTCCGGAACGGACGTGTCCCAGATCACGGCGTTCGTACTGGAGGGGCTCATCCGCGCGCGGACCCTGGACCGCGACGCACGCGAGATCGTCGAGGCCAACCTCGCGGCGTGGCTGCACACGCAGGGCGTGCCGAAAAGCCAGGCGATGCGGCGATTCCCTGGCGCGCGGTTCGAACCGAGTGGGTGGCTGACGAACCGCGCTGAGCTCTACTCGCACGGCAACCCGCTCGGGAACACGGTGCGCGACGTCGCCGCTTTCACCCTCGGACACCCGACGCCGGTGACGTGGACCCGTGACCCGCGGCAGTCTCTGGTCCTGGTGGCGTGCCTGTCTCCGACGCTGTTGTGGGCGCACGACGACACGACGACGAACGCGCTCGCGCGAGATCTGGCCTCCCGCGTGACCACCTCCCGCTCGGTGATGGCGGCTGGGGCGTTCCAGGCGACGCTGCTCGGCAGGCTCGTCCGCGGGGTGCCACTGGTCGAAGCCTTGTGCGGCAACGACAGGACCAGTCGTATCGAGGACCTGCTGGAGGCGCGACCCGAGTTCGACGAATGGTCCGCGTGGGCCGCGGTCGACGCGGTCCTCACCAACGGGTTCGGTGAGACGACCGGATCTCACCCGGGCGAGCCCCACCCCGGATTCGACACCGCCAGTGGCCTCGGTGAGGTGGCCAGTGCGCTAGCCGGTGTCGTGAGCGGCCAGAACTTCTTCGACGCCGTCCGATGGGGGATGCGAACCAACGGCGACAGCAGCGTGGCGGGCGCACTGGCGGGCCAGCTGGCCGGTGCGCGGTTCGGCGTGGGTGGAATTCCCCCCGAATGGCTGGACAATCTCGAACTTCGGGAAGTTGTCGACACGTTGGCGGCGGACGCGGTGAAAGCCTTCCCGCCGCAGGTACGGCCCGCGGCGGGAAATTGGGCACAGCGGTACGTCCACCCCGCTCGACCCGCTCGTCCTGTCGGCGGCACGGCGGCACCGGAACTCGCCGGCGCTCAGGCGACGAGTTCCGACCCGGAACAGACGATGACGCTGCCCGTGCTCGACGCCGATCTCGCCGAGCCGGAACCACCGTTCGACGCCTCGCCCGAGGCCGGCCCTGCTTTTCCCGCCACCGAGCCGGAGGACTCGGTCGTCCCGTCCACAGAGGACACGATGCGGTTCGCCGCGTACCGGGACGGGCCGGTCGAGGAGTCGGCGCCCGCGTGGCCCGAGCACGTCCTCCAGCCGGAGGCGGCCACCGACTCCGAGCCTGCCGACTGCGACGCCGCCGGCCTCGAGGCTGCTCACGGCGAGCGTGCCGCTGTCGGGGACTCGAGTTCGCGCGAGTTGGTGGCCCCCGAACCGGAAGCCGTGTCGGAGAACTTTTCCGTGAAGGACGACATCTCGAACGGGTCCGAGAACGCGGCCCAAGCCGGCGGCCGTGTCCCGGACGAGAATCCTGCGCCGGACGACACCATCGCGTCCGATGACAGCCTTGCCGCTGACGACGCCGTCGCCGACCGCAGCGTCACTCCGGACGAGAACCCCATTCTGGGCGACCACGCTTCACCGGGGACGGACGCCGCGGCCGACGGGGTGGCCGAAGTGGACACTCCCACGCCGGTCGACCTCCCGGGGCGTCCCACCCGCGGGCGTGCCGACGTTCCCGCGCTCGCCGGTCTCTCGGTGCTCCCGGGTCGGAGCGAGTCTTCCGCCGAGACGCCCGGCACGCCGGATCCCGACTCGTCGGGATCCGCAGTGTCCCCGGCTCGCGCGCCGGTCCCCATGGAAGCGCCCGAACCGGAGGAACCGACCCCGTCGGCCGCTGCCGAGTCGGCGGCGGCGCCCGGCACTGCCGTTTCCGGCGACTCCGCCGACACCGGTGCCGACACGGGCGCCGGGGCCGAGCCGTTGTTCACCGAGCGGGTGCTCGGCTGCTTCCTCGGCGGCGCCCTCGGCGACGCGCTCGGTGCGAATCTCGAGTTCCGCACTCCCGCACAGATCACCGCCGAGTGGGGCGGCGACGAGCCCCGAGGACTGCCGATGGCCTACGGGGTGCGGGGCGCGATCACGGATGACACGCAGATGACGCTGCACACCGCTGAGGGGCTCATCCGGGGCAGGATGGCTGCGCGCGAGTACGGCGACGGCGACCTCCTGCCGCACGTGCACCTCGCGTACCAACGCTGGCTGCACACCCAGGGCATCCCGTGGCGCGAAGCGGCCGGGACGTTCCTCGATGGGACCCCCGAGCCCGACGGCTGGCTCGCCGGTGTGCCCGACCTGTTCGCCACCAGGGGACCGGGCAAGACGGTCTTCGCCGCGCTCCACGGGTTCGCGGACGGGGCGCCGATCGGTTCGTTCGAGGAGAAGATCAACGACTCGAAGGGTTGTGGCGGGGTCATGAGAGCCGCCCCGGCGGCGATGTGCTCGACCGACCCGACCGAGGTCTTCGCCGTCGCCGCGCGCACGGCGGCTCTGACCCACAGTCATCCCGCCGGGTATCACTCCGCAGGAGCGCTCGCGGTGATCGTGCAGCAGGCGCTGCTCGGCCGGAGTCTCGACGACGGCGTGTGGCTCGCCCTCCAGGTCCTGGAGACCTGGGAAGGGCACGAAGAGACCAGCGCCCTGCTCGAAACCGCTGTCGAGTTCGCGTCGCACGGGGTGCCGGCACCCGATCGGCTGCACGACACGCTCGGTGGCGGTTGGGTCGGCGAGCAGGCTCTCGCGATCGCCGTCTGTGCCGCGTTGATCGGCGGGGACGATGTCGAGCTGGCCTTGCGCGTCGCCGCGCACCACGCAGGCGACAGCGACTCCACGGCCGCGATCTGCGGCAACATCGTCGGTGCGTTGACGGGTGTGGCGGCGCTACCGGTCGACTGGCTGGTGGATCTGGAACTGCGCGAGGTGATCGAACAGCTCGCGCTGGACTGTGTCGCCGAGTTCGGTACCGGCGAGTTCGCCCCCGAGCTGGACGGCGCCGGCCAAGAGGACTGGCACCGTTACCCTGCGCGAAGCCTCGCCCCGACCGCCCCGACCACTGGCGCGGCTCCGGAGGTGTTCGCCGACGACGCGGTGGGTGAGTTCCCGGCGCCGAAGCCGACGCCGCGCCGCGTCCACGGGTTGGCCCAGGAGGACGCTCCCCGGTGACCGAGACCGGCTGCCGGCGAGTGGCGCCGTCGGCTCTCGCGCGGTGGTGACATGATTCCGGCGGTGTTTCGGGTTACAGTGCGACCGCCGAGCCCGGACTCCGCCTGCAGCTCTGCCTCGTCGTCCCCGCAGCTCACGTAGCCGTGGCCGGACTGTCAGCCAGGTAGGATCGCTGGTGGGTACCCCCGTTTTGACCCTCTCAGAACGGGGCAGGTATCTTTATCCAACGGACCCGACAGCCATCGGGCCGATCCGTATGCCCGTGACGTGACGAGGCTCGCGAACACCGGTTCCGCCGGTCGCCGTGGGGGCGTCCTGCGAGACGGGCCGTGCGGACTCCTCCTGAAACCCCACGGGTGTTTCCCGGCGGGACGCCATCAGCGCCGCAAGGCCGAGGAGAGGGCGACACGCCCGACCTCGTGGTGCAGGGGGCCCAAGTACACAGTGCCTACCGGTGCTCGACGCCAGGGCACGACACGGTGCCCGTCCGGGCGCCACACCGACGCGAACGCTGAGAAGAAAGCCGGTCCATGCCCACCATCCAGCAGCTGGTCCGTAAGGGCCGCCAGGACAAGGTCGCGAAGACCAAGACCGCGGCGCTCAAGGGGAGCCCGCAGCGGCGTGGCGTGTGCACCCGCGTGTACACCACCACCCCGAAGAAGCCCAACTCGGCCCTGCGCAAGGTCGCCCGTGTGAAGCTCACGAGCGGTATCGAGGTCACGGCCTACATCCCGGGTGAGGGTCACAACCTGCAGGAGCACTCGATCGTGCTCGTTCGCGGCGGCCGTGTGAAGGACCTCCCCGGCGTGCGCTACAAGATCATCCGCGGTTCGCTCGACACGCAGGGTGTGAAGAACCGCAAGCAGGCTCGCAGCCGTTACGGCGCGAAGAAGGAGAAGAGCTGATGCCCCGTAAGGGACCGGCCCCGAAGCGACCGCTGAACGCCGACCCCGTGTACGGCGCGCCGCTGGTCACCCAGCTGGTGAACAAGGTCCTGGTCGACGGCAAGCGCTCGTTGGCCGAGAAGATCGTCTACGCGGCGCTCGAAGGCTGCCGCGAGAAGACCGGCACCGATCCGGTCGTCACGCTCAAGCGCGCGCTGGACAACGTCAAGCCGACCCTGGAGGTCCGCAGCCGCCGCGTCGGTGGCGCGACCTACCAGGTGCCGATCGAGGTCCGCGCCGGTCGTTCCACCACGCTGGCCCTGCGCTGGTTGGTCACCTACTCGCGGCAGCGCCGGGAGAAGACCATGATCGAGCGTCTGACCAACGAGCTCCTGGACGCGAGCAACGGTCTGGGCGCGAGCGTCAAGAAGCGCGAAGACACGCACAAGATGGCGGAGTCCAACAAGGCCTTCGCGCACTACCGCTGGTGACACCGGGTCGGCTCCTGCCCGCCTCGGCTCACCGATCTGACAGCTCACACCTGCTGTAGGAACGGGGAAGAAACTCGTGGCACGCGACGTGCTGACGGACCTCACCAAGGTCCGCAACATCGGCATCATGGCCCACATCGACGCGGGCAAGACCACCGCGACCGAGCGGATCCTCTTCTACACGGGGATCAACCACAAGCTCGGCGAGACGCACGACGGTGCGTCGACGATGGACTGGATGGAAGAGGAGCAGAAGCGGGGTATCACCATCACCTCGGCTGCTACCACGACCTTCTGGGGCGACCACCAGATCAACATCATCGACACCCCGGGGCACGTCGACTTCACCGTCGAGGTGGAGCGCTCGCTGCGCGTCCTCGACGGTGCGGTCGCCGTCTTCGACGGCAAGGAGGGTGTCGAGCCGCAGTCCGAGCAGGTCTGGCGGCAGGCGGACAAGTACGAGGTTCCGCGCATCTGCTTCGTCAACAAGATGGACAAGCTCGGTGCGGACTTCTACTTCACCGTCTCGACCATCAAGGACCGTCTCGGTGCCCGTCCGCTGGTCCTGCAGCTGCCGATCGGGTCGGAGTCCGACTTCGAGGGCGTCGTCGACCTGGTCGCCATGAAGGCGCTCACCTGGCGTGGTGACGTCAAGAAGGGCGAGCAGTACGAGATCGAGGACATCCCGGCCGACCTCGCCGAGACCGCCGCGAAGTACCGCGAGGAACTCGTCGAGGCCGTCGCCGAGAGCGACGAAGCGCTGATGGAGGCCTACTTCGCCGGTGAGGAACTCACCACCGAGCAGATCAAGGCAGGCATCCGCAAGCTCACCGTCGACAGGGAAGCCTTCCCCGTGCTGTGCGGTAGCGCCTTCAAGAACAAGGGCGTGCAGCCGATGCTCGACGCGGTCGTCGAGTACCTGCCCTCGCCGCTGGACGTTCCGCCGGTGCAGGGTCTGCTCACCGACGGTGAGACGCAGGCCGAGCGCAAGCCGAGCACCGAGGAGCCGTTCTCGGCGCTGGTGTCCAAGATCTCCGTGCACCCGTTCTTCGGCAAGCTCACCTACATCCGGGTCTACTCCGGCAAGGTGGCGCAGGCGCAGCAGATCATGAACTCCACGCGGGAGCGCAAGGAGCGCATCGGCAAGCTCTTCCAGATGCACTCCAACAAGGAGAACCCGGTCGACGAGGCCCAGGCCGGCCACATCTACGCGGTGGTCGGGCTCAAGGACACCACCACCGGTGACACCCTCTGTGACCCGCAGAACCAGATCGTGCTCGAGTCGATGAGCTTCCCCGAGCCGGTCATCAAGGTCGCCATCGAGCCGAAGACCAAGGCCGACCAGGAGAAGCTGTCCACGGCCATCCAGAAGCTCGCCGAGGAGGACCCGACCTTCCGGGTCAACCACGACGAGGAGACCGGTCAGACGATCATCGAGGGTATGGGCGAGCTGCACCTCGAGGTGCTCGTCAACCGGATGAAGACCGACTTCAAGGTCGAGGCGAACATCGGTAAGCCGCAGGTGGCCTACCGCGAGACGATCCGCAAGACGATCGACAAGTACGAGTACACGCACAAGAAGCAGACCGGTGGTTCCGGTCAGTTCGCGCGTGTGATCATCAAGCTCGAGCCCATCGAGCAGACCAACGAGAGCGCGACGTACGAGTTCAAGAACGAGGTCACCGGTGGCCGCGTTCCGCGCGAGTACATCCCGTCGGTCGACCAGGGTGCCCAGGACGCCATGCAGTACGGCGTGCTGGCCGGCTACCCGCTCGTCGGGCTCAAGGTGACCCTGTTGGACGGCCAGTACCACGAGGTCGACTCCTCGGAAATGGCGTTCAAGGTCGCGGGCTCGATCGCGCTGAAGGAGGCCTCCCAGAAGGCGTCCCCCGCGCTGCTCGAGCCGATGATGGCCGTCGAGGTGACCACTCCCGAGGAGTACATGGGTGAGGTCATCGGCGACTTGAACTCCCGTCGTGGACACGTTCAGTCCATGGAGGAGCGCAGTGGGACCCGCGTCGTCAAGGCGCTCGTACCGCTGTCCGAGATGTTCGGGTACATCGGCGACCTGCGTTCGAAGACGCAGGGTCGTGCGAACTACTCGATGCAGTTCGACTCCTACGCCGAGGTTCCCGCGAACGTGGCGAAGGAGATCATTGCGAAGGCTACGGGTGAGTGACACCACTGCGTAGCAGTGGGGGAACTCTCCCGGGGTCGAGCAGGACCGACGTGCCGCGTCAACACTGCGTAGGCAACGGGGAGTGATCCCCTGTAGTTCGGTGAGGGGCCGGTTCCGACTCCGGTGAGCACTCGACGACGAGGTGCCGGCCCGTTGCCAACCCGACAGGACTCCGCCTGGCACAGCTTCTCCGCGATCAACGCGGGGTTCGTACGGCGGAAAGAGAACACAAGTCCAGGAGGACAATCCAGTGGCGAAGGCGAAGTTCGAGAGGGACAAGCCGCACGTCAACATCGGGACCATCGGTCACGTTGACCACGGCAAGACGACGCTGACCGCGGCGATCACCAAGGTCCTGCACGACAATCACCCGGAGCTGAATCCGTACACGCCGTTCGACGAGATCGACAAGGCGCCGGAAGAGAAGCAGCGCGGCATCACGATCCAGATCGCGCACGTCGAGTACCAGACCGAGAAGCGTCACTACGCACACGTCGACGCCCCCGGTCACGCCGACTACGTGAAGAACATGATCACCGGTGCCGCTCAGATGGACGGTGCGATCCTCGTGGTCGCCGCCACCGACGGCCCGATGCCGCAGACCCGTGAGCACGTGCTGCTCGCCCGTCAGGTCGGCGTGCCCTACATCCTCGTCGCACTGAACAAGGCCGACATGGTCGACGACGAGGAGATCATGGAGCTCGTCGAGATGGAGGTCCGTGAGCTTCTCTCGGAGCAGGACTTCCCGGGTGACGACGTGCCGGTCGTGCGTGTCTCCGCGCTCAAGGCGCTCGAGGGCGACGCGGAGTGGGGCTCCAAGATCATGGAGCTGCTCAACGCCGTCGACGAGAGCGTTCCGGACCCGGTGCGCGCCACCGACCAGCCGTTCCTGATGCCGGTCGAGGACGTCTTCTCGATCACCGGTCGCGGCACCGTCGTCACCGGCCGTGTCGAGCGCGGCGTCGTCAACAGCGGCGAAGAGGTCGAGCTGGTCGGCATCAACCAGAAGTCGACCAAGACCACGGTCACCGGCGTCGAGATGTTCCGCAAGCTGCTGGACCAGGGTCAGGCCGGGGACAACGTCGGCCTGCTGATCCGCGGCATCAAGCGCGAGGACGTCGAGCGCGGCCAGGTCGTCGTGAAGCCCGGCACCACCACCCCGCACACCGAGTTCGACGCACAGGTCTACATCCTGTCCAAGGACGAGGGCGGGCGGCACACGCCGTTCTTCAACAACTACCGGCCGCAGTTCTACTTCCGCACCACCGACGTCACCGGCGTCGTGACCCTCCCCGAAGGCACGGAGATGGTCATGCCCGGCGACAACACGGAGATGGCGGTGCAGCTCATCCAGCCGATCGCGATGGACGAAGGTCTGCGTTTCGCGATCCGCGAGGGTGGCCGCACGGTCGGCGCGGGCCGCGTCACCAAGATCAAGAAGTGACTCCGGCAGAGGCCCTGCTCTCGCAGTCCGGGGGCAGGGCCTCTGCGGTGAGTTCGGCACGAGCCGTGGCTCACCACCCCCCGATTTGAGGCTGGTGCACCGCGTGTGCCATCCTGTACGGGTTGCTCGTCAGGGCGGCCGGTTCCGTGAGGAAGCCCGGCCGCTCTGCTGCGAGAAATCCATACCCCTGGTTCGTCGATCGCATCGACGAGGATCGACCGTCTGGTTCGTCCGCGTACCGGGGTAGGACAAAGTTTGGTGTACGGACCCCAGGGTCCATCCCGCTGGCGATGTTCGGCGGGACCGGTCTGCGACGGGAAGGCGACACGCCCGACCGCGTGTACCGGGCACCCATACACCTGAACAGGGGCGGACCGCGGACTGTGAAGTCCCGCGACGGGAAGCGCCCCGGCGGTGTGCGAGCTCCGGCTCGTGACCGGCGGGACCGATTTCCTCGACGGACGCCAGCATCAACCGCACCGCGCTAGTTGACCTAGCGGCACGAGACTAGAGGAACGGCAAGCCACTATGGCGGGACAGAAGATCCGCATCCGGCTCAAGGCCTACGACCACGAGGCGATCGACGCGTCCGCGCGCAAGATCGTCGAGACCGTGACGCGCACCGGCGCTCGGGTCGTCGGTCCTGTGCCGCTGCCCACCGAGAAGAACGTCTACTGCGTCATCCGCTCGCCGCACAAGTACAAGGACTCGCGGGAGCACTTCGAGATGCGCACGCACAAGCGGCTGATCGACATCCTCGAACCGACGCCGAAGACGGTGGACGCGCTCATGCGCATCGACCTGCCGGCCAGCGTCGACGTGAACATCCAGTAAGTGCGTCGAGGGCCCGGGAGTGGGCTCGCGCAGTGAACATGACGCGTTCGAGATGAGCGGCGGAGAGAACGAGACTGATGTCTGACAGGCAGATCAAGGGGATTCTGGGCACGAAGCTCGGCATGACCCAGGTCTTCGACGACAACAACCGGGTCGTCCCGGTGACCGTCGTGCAGGCCGGGCCGAACGTCGTGACCCAGATTCGAACCCAGGAGAAGGACGGCTACTCGGCCGTGCAGCTGGCGTTCGGCGCGATCGACCCGCGCAAGGTGAACAAGCCGCGCGGCGGCCACTTCGCCAAGGCTGGTGTCACCCCGCGCCGTCACGTGGTGGAGCTGCGGACCGGGCAGACCGGTGAGTACGAAGTGGGCCAGGAGATCACGGCCGAGGCGTTCGAAGCCGGCACCGTGGTCGACGTGGTCGGCACCAGCAAGGGCAAGGGTTTCGCGGGCACCATCAAGCGTCACGGGTTCAGCCGTCAGGGCATGAGCCACGGTACGCAGGCGGTGCACCGCAAGCCCGGTTCGATCGGCGGCTGCGCTTACCCGGGACGGGTGTTCAAGGGCATGCGCATGGCCGGCCGGATGGGCAACCGGCGGGTGACCACGCAGAACCTCAAGGTCCACCAGGTCGAGGGCGATTCGGGCCTGCTGCTGATCAAGGGCGCCGTCCCCGGCCCCAAGGGCAGCCTGGTCGTCGTCAAGAGTGCTGCGAAGGGTGGTGCGTGATGACCGCCAAGCTCGACGTCCGTACCCCGGACGGCAAGACCGACGGTTCCGTCGACCTCCCCGCGGAGATCTTCGACGCGCAGGCCAACATCGCGCTGATGCACCAGGTGGTCGTGGCCCAGCTGGCAGCGGCGCGCCAGGGCACGCACTCGACGAAGACGCGCGGCGAGGTCGCGGGCGGGAGCAAGAAGCCCTACCGGCAGAAGGGCACCGGTAACGCCCGGCAGGGCTCCATCCGCGCGCCGCAGTTCGTCGGTGGTGGCACGGTCCACGGGCCCACCCCGCGCGACTACAGCCAGCGCACCCCGAAGAAGATGAAGGCGGCCGCGTTGCGCGGTGCGCTCTCGGACCGTGCTCGATCCGAGCAGCTGCACGTCGTGACCGAGCTGCTCAGCGGGACGACGCCGTCGACCAAGCAGGCCAAGGCCGCACTGCGGGCGGTCACCGGAGCCAAGCGTGTTCTGGTCGTGCTGACCAGGGACGAAGAGACGACGCGGCTGAGCCTGCGCAATCTTCAGAACGTGCACGTGATCGAGCCCGGTCAGCTGAACACCTACGACGTTCTCGTCAACGACGACGTCGTGTTCAGCCGTGACGCGTTCGAGCGTTTCGTCGCGGGCCCGCCCCAGGGTCGTTCGGCCAAGGCCGCGGCCACGTCCGCCGAGGCTGAGGAGGCAGACCAGTGATCCCCGATCCGCGCGACATCGTGATCGCGCCGGTGATCTCCGAGAAGAGCTACGGGTTGCTCGAGAACAACCAGTACACCTTCTTGGTCCGTCCCGGCTCGAACAAGACCGAAATCAAGATCGCGGTCGAGAAGATCTTCGACGTGAAGGTCGTGAACGTCAACACGATCAACCGTCAGGGCAAGCGTAAGCGGGCCCGGACCGGGTTCGGTAAGCGGAAGGACACCAAGCGGGCCATGGTCACGCTGTCCTCCGACAGCAAGCCGATCGAGATCTTCGGCGGACCGGCCGCCTGACGGCGCCGATACAGACGAGGACTGCGTTAGAGATGGGCATTCGCAAGTACAAGCCGACGACGGCAGGTCGTCGCGGCGGCAGCGTGGCCGACTTCTCCGAGATCACTCGGTCGGAGCCGGAGAAGTCGCTGGTTCGTCCGCTGCACGGTCGTGGCGGTCGCAACGCACACGGCAAGATCACGACGCGGCACAAGGGTGGCGGTCACAAGCGGGCGTACCGCCTGATCGACTTCCGCCGCAACGACAAGGACGGTGTGCCGGCCAAGGTCGCGCACATCGAGTACGACCCCAACCGCAGCGCACGTATCGCGCTGCTGCACTACGCCGACGGGGAGAAGCGCTACATCATCGCGCCGGACAAGGTCCGGCAGGGTGACCGCGTGGAGAGCGGTGCCAGGGCCGACATCAAGCCCGGCAACAATCTCCCGCTGCGCAACATCCCCACGGGCACCGTGATCCACGCGATCGAGCTCCGCCCCGGTGGCGGCGCCAAGATCGCGCGTTCGGCGGGTGCACGGGTGCAGCTGGTGGCCAAGGACGGCCCGTACGCCCAGTTGCGGATGCCTTCGGGCGAGATCCGCAACGTGGACGCCCGGTGCCGCGCCTCGGTCGGTGAGGTCGGCAACGCCGAGCACTCCAACATCAGCTGGGGCAAGGCAGGCCGCATGCGGTGGAAGGGCAAGCGCCCGACCGTCCGCGGTGTGGTCATGAACCCGGTGGACCACCCGCACGGTGGTGGTGAGGGTAAGACCTCGGGTGGTCGTCACCCGGTCAACCCGAAGGGTATGCCGGAAGGCCGCACCCGCCGCAACAAGCCCAGTGACAAGCTCATCGTCCGCCGCCGGCGTACCGGCAAGAAGCGCTGAGCAGGGAGGTAAGCAACCATGCCACGCAGCCTGAAGAAGGGCCCGTTCGTGGACGACCACCTGCTCAAGAAGGTGGACGCGCTGAACGACTCGGGCAAGAAGACAGTGATCAAGACCTGGTCGCGCCGGTCGACGATCATTCCGGACATGCTCGGGCACACCTTCGCGGTCCACGACGGCCGCAAGCACGTGCCGGTGTTTGTCAGTGAGTCCATGGTCGGGCACAAGTTGGGCGAGTTCGCCCCGACCCGCACCTTCAAGGGCCACGTCAAGGACGACCGGAAGTCGCGCCGCCGCTGAGCGGTCTGTGACACGAACTAGCAAGCAAGGGGTAACCAGGATGAACGCCCGTATCGACGACACTGCCGCGGAGGAAACCTCGCGCGCAGTGGCGCGGGCCCGCTTCGTCCGCGTGACGCCGATGAAGGCCCGTCGCGTGGTCGAGCTCATCAAGGGCCGCAGCGCCAGCGAGGCCCTGGCCGTGCTCAAGTTCGCGCCGCAGGCCGCCAGCGGTCCGGTGTCGAAGGTGCTCGGCAGTGCGATGGCCAACGCGGAGAACAACCTCGGCCTCGACCCGGAAACCCTGTGGGTGCACCGGGTGTACGTGGACGAGGGTCCGACGCTGAAGCGGTTCCAGCCGCGCGCCCAGGGGCGTGCGTACCGGATCCGCAAGCGGACCAGCCACATCACGGTCGAGGTCGAGTCTCGCCCCGCCGGCAAGGCTCGGAAGAACAGCCAGAAGGGGAGTGCCCGGTAGTGGGTCAGAAAATCAACCCGCACGGCTTCCGACTCGGCATCACCACGGACTGGAAGTCTCGCTGGTACGCCGACAAGCAGTACGCGGAGTACGTGGCGGAGGACGTCAAGATCCGTCGCCGGCTCTCTCGCGGCATGGAGCGCGCCGGGATCTCGAAGGTGGAGATCGAGCGCACCCGCGAGCGGGTCAGGGTGGACATTCACACCGCCAGGCCGGGCATCGTCATCGGCCGTCGCGGTGCCGAGGCGGACCGCATCCGCGGTTCGCTGGAGAAGTTGACGGGCAAGCAGGTCCAGCTCAACATCCTCGAGGTCAAGAACTCCGAGGCGGACGCGCAGCTGGTGGCGCAGGGTGTGGCAGAGCAGCTGTCCAACCGCGTCTCCTTCCGCCGCGCGATGCGCAAGGCCATGCAGTCGGCGATGCGGTCGCCGCAGGTCAAGGGCATCCGTGTGCAGTGCGGTGGCCGTCTCGGCGGCGCGGAGATGTCGCGTTCGGAGTTCTACCGCGAGGGTCGGGTTCCGCTGCACACGCTGCGCGCGGACATCGACTACGGCTTCTTCGAGGCCCGCACCACGTTCGGCCGTATCGGCGTGAAGGTGTGGATCTACAAGGGCGAGCTCGTCGGTGGTCTCAAGCAGAAGCAGCAGGAGTCCGAGGTTCGTCCGCCGCGCGGCGGTGAGCGTGAGGGCGGCGGTGGCCGTCGCTCCGAGCGTGGTGGCCGCAAGCGTTCCGGTGCCTCCGGTACCACCGCGGTGGGCACGGAAGCCGGTCGGGCCGCTGCCGACAAGGGCAACAAGGGCGGCTCGGCGGAGAGCCCGGAGCAGGCGCAGACCGCGGGTGACGTGGCCGCCGCCGACGCTCCCGAGGTCAGCTCGCCGTCCGCCGACGAGAAGACGGAGGGCTGACGAGTGCTGGTCCCACGTAAGGTGAGGTGGCGCAAGAGCCACGCACCGAAGCGCAAGGGCTTCGCCAAGGGCGGCACCCGCATCAACTTCGGTGAGTACGGTATTCAGGCGATCGAGCACGGCTACGTGACGAACCGTCAGATCGAGTCGGCTCGTATTGCCATCACCCGGCACGTCAAGCGTGGCGGCAAGGTCTGGATCAACATCTTCCCGGACCGCCCGCTGACCAAGAAGCCGGCCGAGACCCGGATGGGGTCCGGTAAGGGTTCGCCCGAGTACTGGGTCGCGAACGTCAAGCCCGGCCGCGTCATGTTCGAGTTGAACTACCCGAACCAGAAGATCGCGTACGAGGCGCTGACCCGCGCGGTGCACAAGCTCCCGATGAAGTGCAAGATCGTGTCTCGCGAGGGTGGTGACTTCTGATGGCAGCGGGTGTCACCGCTTCCGAGCTCCGCGAGCTCAACGACGAGGAGCTGTTGTCGCGAGTTCGGGAATCGAAGGAAGAGCTGTTCAACCTTCGTTTCCAGATGGCGACCGGCCAGTTGGAGAACAACCGCAGGCTGCGCGTCGTGCGTCGGGACATCGCCCGGATCTACACGATCATGCGTGAGCGTGAGCTGGGCCTGACGGTTTCCCCTGAGGACACCGAGGAGGGCGCCGCATGAGTGAAGGACAGGGCGTGAGCCGCAACTACCGCAAGACCCGCGAGGGCTACGTCGTCTCGGACAAGATGAACAAGACGGTCGTGGTCTCGCTGGAGGACCGCAAAAAGCACGCGCTGTACGGCAAGGTCATGCGCCAGACCACCAAGGTCAAGGTGCACGACGACGACAACACGGCGGGTGTCGGCGACCGGGTGCTGCTGATGGAGACCCGGCCGTTGTCCGCGACCAAGCGGTGGCGACTGGTCGAGGTCCTCGAGAGGGCCAAGTAATTCGGTATCGAGTGCGCGCTGCGTGCTCGGTCCGGTAAGCGGAACCTCACGGGCCTTCTCGCTGCGGGAGCCCGGACCTCGTGTATGCCACTACACAGCGTCCGGGCTGTCCTTGCGAGAAGACCCGTGAGAACCCGCCGGTGGTCACCCGGCGAGGGTGGGAAATGCTCGTGTCGAGTGGCGCTGGATGTTCGTTCGGTCTTCGGGGCGGACGGACATCGGAAGTGACCGCGCGTGTCGGGTCGGGATCCGGCGCGCCACAGTGTCTCCGCACGTGAGTGCGGAAACTTAGGGTCAGGGAGAAAGCTGTGATCCAGCAGGAATCGCGACTGCGCGTCGCCGACAACACCGGGGCCAAGGAGATCCTGACCATTCGGGTTCTCGGCGGCTCGGGTCGGCGCTATGCGGGCATCGGGGACGTCGTTGTGGCGACCGTCAAGGACGCCATCCCCGCTGCCGGAGTCAAGCGCGGCGATGTGGTCAAGGCCGTCATCGTCCGCACGAAGAAGGAACGTCGTCGCCCGGATGGTTCCTACATCCGTTTCGACGAGAACGCCGCGGTGCTGATCAGGCCCGCCGGCGAGCCGCGTGGGACCCGCATCTTCGGGCCCGTCGGCCGCGAGCTGCGTGACAAGAAGTACATGAAGATCATCTCGCTCGCGCCGGAGGTGCTGTGATGAAGATCAAGAAGGGTGACACGGTCGTCGTCATCTCGGGCAAGGACAAGGGCGCCAGGGGCAAGGTCATCCAGGCCTATCCGCAGCGCTCGCGCGTCCTGGTCGAGGGCGTCAACCGGATCAAGAAGCACACCAAGGTCTCACGAACCGAGCGTGGTGCGCAGTCCGGCGGCATCGTCACGCAGGAAGCCCCGATCCACGTCTCGAACGTGATGGTCGTGGACTCGGAGGGCAAGCCCACCCGTGTGGGATACCGCGTAGGCGAAGACGGCAAGAAGGTGCGCATTTCTCGCCGCAACGGTAAGGACGTCTGATCATGACCACGACCGAGAAGATCGTCCCCCGGCTCAAGACCCGCTACCGCGACGAGATCGTCCCGGCTCTGAACGAGGAGTTCTCGTACGACAACCGGATGCAGATCCCCGGTGTGGTCAAGGTTGTCGTCAACATGGGTGTCGGCGACGCTGCGCGGGACAGCAAGCTCATCGAGGGTGCGGTCCGCGACCTGACCATCATCACCGGTCAGCGTCCGGAGGTCCGCCGTGCCCGCAAGTCCATCTCCCAGTTCAAGCTGCGTGAAGGCATGCCGATCGGCGCCCGCGTGACGCTGCGCGGCAACCGCATGTGGGAGTTCGTCGACCGGCTGGTCACGATCGCCCTGCCGCGCATCCGCGACTTCCGGGGTCTGTCGCCGAAGCAGTTCGACGGCAGGGGCAACTACACCTTCGGTCTCGATGAGCAGTCGATGTTCCACGAGATCGACCCGGACTCGATCGACCGTCCCCGCGGTATGGACATCACCGTGGTGACTACGGCCACCACCGATGAGGAGGGTCGGGCGCTGCTGAAGCGCTTGGGCTTCCCGTTCAAGGAGAACTGAGCCGATGGCCAAGAAGGCACTGATCAACAAGGCTGCTCGCAAGCCGAAGTTCGCTGTGCGGGCCTACACCCGCTGCCAGCGTTGCGGCCGTCCGCGCTCGGTCTACCGCAAGTTCGGACTTTGCCGTGTGTGCTTCCGCGACATGGCCCACGCGGGCGAGCTGCCGGGTGTGAGCAAGTCTTCCTGGTGACCTGCCAGGTCCCGCCCGACGAGAGTGTCCTGGTGACAGGTACTCTCGTCGGGCGTGACCAGGGTGTTCCACCCGCGGTCCGCCTCCTTGCTCGCGCCCACGCGTGACATTGAGCCCTGTCGCACGGCAGGTGCCTCTCGACTTCGTCCAGGCCCGGGCCCAGTCCGGTCGACCCGTTCGGCCGCGTCGGGGCCCAGGGGACCAGACGAGAAAGGTTGACAAGGTCACTCATGACGATGACCGACCCCATCGCAGACATGCTGACGCGTCTGCGCAACGGCAACTCGGCATTCCACGACGAGATCGTGATGCCGCACTCCAAGCTCAAAGGCAACATCGCCGAGATCCTCAAGCGTGAGGGTTACGTCTCCGGCTCCCGTGTGGAGGACGGCGACAAGGGCAAGAACCTGGTTGTCGAGCTGAAGTTCGGCCCGCACCGTGAGCGGAGCATCGCCGGTCTCCGGCGGGTCTCCAAGCCCGGTCTGCGGGTCTACGCCAAGTCCACGAACCTGCCGAAGGTGCTCGGTGGGCTGGGCATCGCGATCATCTCGACCTCGGGCGGTCTCATGACCGACCGGCAGGCCATCAAGCAGGGCGTGGGCGGGGAAGTCCTCGCCTACGTGTGGTAAGGGAGGAGTACCGGTATGTCGCGCATCGGAAAGCTGCCGATCACCGTGCCCTCCGGCGTCGAGGTGACGATCGACGGCCAGGCAGTCACGGTCAAGGGGCCGAAGGGCACTCTCGAGCAGCGGATCGCCGAGCCCATCTCCGTCGAGAAGGACTCCGACGGAGCGCTCGTGGTGAACCGCCCGGACGACGAGCGGGTGAACCGTTCGCTGCACGGGTTGTCCCGCAGCTTGGTGAACAACATGGTCCTCGGCGTCAGCCAGGGCTACCAGAAGGACCTCGAGATCCACGGCGTGGGTTACCGCGTGCAGCTCAAGGGTGCGAACCTCGAGTTCGCCCTGGGCTACAGCCACCCCATCGTGATCGAGCCGCCGCAGGGCATCGAGTTCGCGATCGACGGCCCGACGAAGCTGTCGGTCAAGGGCATCGACAAGCAGCTCGTCGGTGAGATCGCCGCCAGGATCCGGAAGTTGCGTCGCCCCGACCCGTACAAGGGCAAGGGCGTGCGCTACGCGGGCGAGAACATCCGCCGCAAGGTCGGAAAGACGGGTAAGTGACATGAGCGAGACCACCACAGCGAAGCGGAAGCCCGTGGGCAAGGACATCTCGACCACCCGTCGGATCTCCCGCGCCAAGCGGCACTTCCGGCTCCGCAAGAAGATCAGCGGAACGCCTGCTCGTCCGCGGCTGGTCGTCACCCGATCCACGCGCCACATCGTGGCGCAGGTGATCGACGACGTCGCGGGTCACACGCTGGCCTCGGCCTCCACGCTGGAAGCCGACGTCCGCACAGTCGAGGGCGACAAGAAGTCCAAGGCCACCAAGGTCGGGGAGCTCGTCGCCGCTCGCGCCAAGAACGCCGGCGTCGAGAAGGTGGTGTTCGACCGTGGCGGCAACGCCTACCACGGCCGGATCGCCGCGCTCGCCGACGCCGCGCGCGACGGCGGTCTGGAGTTCTGACGAGTGGCACACACTGACAGGACTCCGGGTTTGACCATGACAGCGAGGAACGGAAGGGACGCCTGATGCCTGGACGCACTCGGCGTGACGGCGGTTCGGAATCCGGCGGCAAAGACCGCAAGGACCGTCGCGACGGTGGCCGTGGCGGGGCGGCCCAAGAGAAGACCCCGCAGTTCGAACGGGTCGTGACCATCAACCGTGTCGCGAAGGTCGTCAAGGGCGGTCGTCGCTTCAGCTTCACCGCGCTGGTCGTCGTCGGTGACGGCGACGGCATGGTCGGCGTCGGTTACGGCAAGGCCAAGGAAGTTCCGGCCGCGATCGCCAAGGGTGTCGAGGAGGCGAAGAAGAACTTC
Source organism: Allosaccharopolyspora coralli (assembly GCF_009664835.1). Taxonomy (NCBI): domain Bacteria; kingdom Bacillati; phylum Actinomycetota; class Actinomycetes; order Pseudonocardiales; family Pseudonocardiaceae; genus Allosaccharopolyspora; species Allosaccharopolyspora coralli. The sequence goes on along the minus strand of NZ_CP045929.1, from coordinate 4,328,561 downwards.
TTCCGCGTCCCGCGCCTGGGAGGCACGATCACGCACCCGGTGCAGGGTGAGGACGCCGCCGGCGTCGTCCTGCTGCGTCCGGCGAGCGCCGGTACCGGTGTCATCGCCGGTGGTCCGGTGCGTGCGGTGCTCGAGTGCGCCGGCGTCCACGACGTGCTGAGCAAGTCGCTGGGCAGTGACAACGCGATCAACATCGTGCACGCGACCGTGGCGGCACTGAAGATGTTGCAGCGTCCGGAAGAGGTCGCGGCGCGTCGTGGCCTTCCGCTCGAGGACATCGCTCCGGCGAGCGTGCTGCGTGCGCGTGCCGGTCAGGGGACGTGATCCACATGGGACAGCTGAAGATCACTCAGACCAAGGGTCTGGTGGGAACGCGGGCGAACCAGCAGGCGAGCATGCGCACCCTCGGGTTGCGCAGGATCCGCCAGTCGGTCGTCCGTCCGGACACCCCTGACGTGCGCGGTCTGGTCAACGTCGTTCGTCACCTGGTGACGGTCGAGGAGGTCAACTGAGCATGGCCATCAAGATTCACGATCTGCGTCCGGCACCGGGTTCGAACCGCGAGAAGATCCGTGTGGGTCGCGGCGAGGGCTCGAAGGGCAAGACCGCCGGTCGCGGCACCAAGGGCACGAGGGCACGCAAGAACGTCGCCCCGCGCTTCGAGGGCGGGCAGATGCCGCTGCAGATGCGGCTTCCGAAGCTCCGTGGCTTCAAGAACCGGTTCCGCACCGAGTACCAGGGCGTCAACCTCGGCAGGCTGGCCGCCGCGTTCCCGCAGGGCGGCACGGTCGGTCTCGACGAGCTGATCTCCGCCGGGCTCACCAAGAAGGGCGAGCTGGTGAAGATCCTCGGCGGCGGTGACCTCGACGGCGTGAAGCTGAACGTGACCGCGCACGCGTTCACGGGCAGCGCGCAGGAGAAGCTCACCTCCGCGGGTGGCAGCGCCACCAAGCTGGAAGCCTGAGCGACCCAGCAGTAGCACCGAGGCCGGTCGACCCACGGGTCGGCCGGCCTCGGTGTGTCCGCGGCTGTTCACGCGCACCAGCAGACTCGTGAGCCGCTGGTCTCCCGCCAGTTTCGGACCGGCTGTTTCCCGTATTTCGGAATGGGTCCGTGATCACAGCGTGGGCACCGGTCACTGGAAGTGTCCGGTCGTCGGCCTGTTAGAGTCGCGGGCGCAGCAGCCGTGCATGCGTGCGGTGCTGCCTGAATTCAGCCCCGGTCGGGTTCTTCGCGGAGCCGGCCACCGTCTTCGGCCGGCTCATTCCGGCTCGCGCACAGGAGGTCTCGCGTGCTCGGCGCCTTCCGCTCGGCTCTGGCGACGCCGGACCTGCGCCGCAAGATCCTGTTCACACTGGGGATGGTCGTCCTCTACAGGCTCGGCGCCACGATTCCCTCTCCCGGGGTGTCGTATCCGAACATTCAGCAGTGCATCCAGGAGATGGAAGGCGGCGGACAGAACGTCTTCTCGCTGCTGAACCTCTTCAGTGGCGGTGCGCTGCTGCAGCTGTCGGTGTTGTCGCTGGGCATCATGCCCTACATCACCGCCAGCATCATCGTGCAGCTGCTCCAGGTGGTCATTCCCCGGTTCGAGCAGCTCAAGAAGGAAGGCCAGTCCGGCCAGGCCAAGCTGACGCAGTACACCCGGTATCTGTGCATCGCGCTCGCGCTGCTGCAGGCCACCGGCATCGTCGCCCTGGCCGTGCGGGGACAGCTCTTCCAGAACTGCAGCGCCGAGGTCATCCCCGACAAGTCGGTGCTCAACCTCGTCACCATCGTCATCGTCATGACCGCCGGTGCCGGGCTGCTCATGTGGATGGGCGAGCTCATCACCGAGCGCGGCATCGGCAACGGCATGTCGCTGCTGATCTTCACCTCGATCGCGGCCCGGATCCCGGCCGAGGGCGGCTCGATCCTGAACACGCACGGCGGCCTCGTCTTCGCCGTGGTCTGCGCCTTCGCCGTGGCGATCATCGCGACCGTCGTCTACATCGAGCAGGCGCAGCGCCGGATCCCGGTCCAGTACGCGAAGCGGATGATCGGTCGTCGCATGTACGGCGGCACCTCGACCTACCTGCCGTTGAAGGTCAACCAGGCGGGCATCATCCCGGTCATCTTCGGCTCGTCGCTGCTGTACCTGCCGCAGCTGCTCGGCCAGCTCGCGGGCAACCAGGACAGCTGGTGGGCCCGGTTCATCCAGACCTACATCGTGGATCCGTCCAGCTGGGTGCACATCCTGCTGTACATGGCGATGATCGTGTTCTTCGCCTACTTCTACGTCTCGATCACGTTCAACCCGGAGGAACGGGCGGACGAGATGAAGAAGTTCGGCGGGTTCATCCCCGGGATCCGTCCGGGACGGCCGACGGCGGAGTACCTGAGCTTCGTGCTCTCGCGCATCACGCTGCCGGGTGCGTTGTACCTGGGCATCGTCGCGATCCTGCCGAACTTCTTCCTCGGCCTGACCGGGGAGGGGGCGAACCAGAACTTCCCGTTCGGCGGTACCGCGGTGCTGATCATGGTCAACGTGGGTCTGGACACGGTGAAGCAGATCGAGAGCCAGCTCACGCAGCGGAACTACGAGGGCTTCCTCCGGTAAGCTCAACCGTCCGGGCGGAACGTGCTTCGTTCCGCGGATGCCGTGTGTGGTGGCGTCGCCGATCGCGGCGCCTCACGCGGTGCGGAGGTCCCGATCGGGATCGTCGTCCGTGCGGCGTCGTCCAGTCCCGTTCTGCGGGCGGTGCTTCACTCGCGGAGCGCTGAAAGATCGGTGGCGTGCGCCATCAGACTGATTCGGAGGCAGACCCTTGGTGCGATTGGTTCTCGTCGGCCCGCCGGGTGCGGGCAAGGGCACCCAAGCGGCCGTGCTGAGCGAGCACCTCAAGGTGCCGCACATTTCCACCGGTGACCTGTTCCGCGCGAACATCAGCGCGTCGACCCCGCTGGGGCAGAAGGCGAAGAGCTACCTCGACGCGGGTGAGCTCGTGCCGGACGAGGTCACCAACGACATGGTGCGCGAGCGGCTCGCCGAGTCCGACGCGCGCTGCGGGTTCCTGCTCGACGGCTACCCGCGCAACACCGCCCAGGCCGACGTGCTCACGGCCATTCTCGGTGAGTACGGCGTCGAGATGGACGCGGTACTGCAGTTCGAGGTGCCGGAAGAGGAACTGGTACGGCGGATGCTGAGCCGTGGGCGTGCCGACGACACGGAGGACGTCATCCGTCGCCGGCTGTCCGTGTACCACTCGGAGACGGCCCCGCTGCTGGAGTACTACCGCGGCAAGGTCCTCACGATCGACGCGGTCGGCGAGGTCGAGGACGTCACCGGGCGAGCGCTGCAGGCGCTGCCCGCCGGGTCCGAGCGCGGGTGAACGCGTTGCTCCGCCGTGGCAAGGGCATCGAGCTCAAGAGCTCCGGTGAGATCGAGGCGATGCGGGCCGCCGGTCTGGTGGTGGCCCGCGCGCTCGCCGAGGTCACGGCGCAGGCCAAGCCGGGGGTGAGCACCGCCGAGTTGGACGCCGTCGCGGAACAGATCATCCGGGACGCGGGGGCGGTGCCGTCGTTCAAGGGTTACCACGGGTTTCCCGGTTCGATCTGTTCTTCGCGGAACGAGCGGGTGGTGCACGGCATCCCCGCTTCCACGGACGTGCTCGACGAGGGCGACATGCTGTCCGTGGACTGCGGGGCCATACTCGACGGCTGGCACGGCGACTCGGCGGTGACGGTCGCGGTAGGAGAGCTCTCGCCGCGGGACCTGGCACTGTCCGAGGCGACCAAGCGGTCCATGTGGGCGGGGATCGAGCAGGTCCGCGCGGGGAACCGATTGACCGACATTTCACACGCCATCGAGCACTCCGTGCTGGATTCGCGGGCGGCCGACGGTGTCGAGTACGGCATCATCGCCGAGTACGGTGGCCACGGCATCGGTTCGCAGATGCACATGGAGCCGTTCCTGCCGAACCTCGGCAAGCCCGGCAAGGGACCGAGACTCAAGGTGGGGATGGCCATCGCGGTCGAGCCGATGCTCACGCTGGGATCGGCCGACACCGAGGAACTCGATGACGAGTGGACCGTGGTGACTCTCGACGGCTCGCGTGCGTCGCACTGGGAGCACACCGTCGCCATCACCGACTCCGGCCCCTGGGTCCTCACCGACGCGGACTGACCTTAGCTAGAGGGGTGCGCGCAGTTACCTGCGTGGGTGGTTCCGTGGCGGAACCTCACCTCGCGGCTGGCTGCGGGATCGTCGACATCAGGTAGCGCCCTACATTTCGTCGACGCTGTCCTCGCCAGCCGCGAGGTGAGAACCCGCGGGTGAGCGGTCTGCGTAGGCGCCGGGGAAACTGTAGGTGCTGGGTGCCTGACCGCAGCACTCAAGCCAACCAGTCCACATGAAGCGAACGGCACTTTCGCCGTCTCAGCTAGGGGCGGGCGCGGCGGCAGATGTAGACGCGGGCCGGGGGGACGTTGCGCCACACCGGCGTGCGAGGGACGACTTCTTCGAATGTCGTGCGCAGGGCCCTGTCGAACGCGGCCGAGCCGGGCCGCCACAGTGCGGTGATGTAGGTCAGCGCCGTGAACACTCCGTGTGGTGCGAGGCTGTGCGCCACCGCGTCGAGCGCTCGTCGTTGCTGGTACAGCGGCAGCAGGGTCCACGGAATGCTGCTGATGACCGCGTCCACGTGCGTGATGCCTTGCTGGTTCAGCAGGGTGGGCAGGTCGGCCGCGTCGGCGTGGTGCACCTCCAGCCAGGGGCGCGACCGGCGCAGGTAGTCGACCATGTCCGGGTCGATCTCGACGGCGAGGTGCCGTGACCCGCTGGGGAGGCGTTGTTCGACCAAGTCGGTGAGCGCGCCGGTTCCCGGGCCGAGTTCGACGACGGTCGGCGTACCGGTGGCGGGGACGACGTCGGCGACGGCGGAGGCGACGTGCTGCGACGTAGGCAGGACGGCACCGACCGTCGACGGCCGTTGCAGCGCTCGGCTGAGGAAAGTGCGGTACTCGTGCAGGGTGGCGCGTGAGTTCAACACGGACTCCCGGTCCGGACGTGGCGGGTTCGCCGTCAACAGTATCCGGGGCTCTCTCGACGGCACTGCCGGGAGTCGATGCCGAAGAAACGTAACGCTGTTACAGTAGCTTCGGGATCCCAAAGGGGGTGCGTCATGCCGACTATCCGAGTCTCCGACGCCGACCGCCGACGTGTCGGTGACCGACTTCAGCAGGCCGTGGCCGAGGGGCGGATCGAGCTGGCCGAGTTCGACGAGCGGGTCCGGCTCGCGTGGGCGGCGCAGACGGCCGACGACCTCGCCCGCCTCACAGCCGACCTCCCGGAACAGCCTTCCTCACCTGCGACGACGCGGTCCTCGACACCGAAATGGATGCGTATGGTGCTGCGGACCTCGTTCGGAGCCTGGCTCCTTGCGGTGGCCGTGAACGTGGTGATCTGGGCGCTGGTCTCGGTCGGCGTCGACGAACCGGTCCATCCGTGGTGGATCTGGGTGGCCGGCCCGTGGGGAGCGGTCCTGCTCGCGGGTGCTCTCGCCGGACGGCTGGGCCTGGTGCCAGGTGGTCAGTGCAGCGGGCGCCTGCAGAGGTAGTGCAGGATCGGCGGCACGTTCTGCCACGTCGTGTGGGTCAGCACCTCGTCGAACCGGGCCTCCAACCGCTGCCGGAATCGCTTGCCGCCGGTGCGGTGGAGTGCGGTGAGGTAGGTCAGCGCGGTGAACGCACCGTGCGGAGCGAGCCTGTCGGTGGCCTGCCCGAGGATGTCCGCCTGGGTCTCGTCCGGCAGCAGCGACCACGGGATGCTGCTCACGACGGCGTCCACGTGGTCGACGGCCAGCTTGTCGAGCAGGACCGTGAGGTCCCGCGCGTCACCGTGCACCACTTCCAGCCACGGCTTGTGTTCGCGGAGGTGGGCCACCAGGACGTTGTTGAGTTCGATGCCGATGTGCCGCGCACCGCGCGGGAGGCGGTCGCGGATCGCCCCGCTCAGTGAGCCTGTGCCGGGTCCGAGTTCGACGACCGTGGGGGTGCCGGTGGTCGGAACGACCTGCGCGACCGTGGCCGCGACGGCGTGCGAGGTGGGGGTGGCCGCGCCGAGCATCGTCGGGTGACGCAGCGCCGTGGTGAAGAACGTGCGGTACTCATCGACGGTTTCCGGGGTCGGCAAGAACCGTCCGAGGGGCAAGGTTCGGTCGGCGGCGCGAGAGGTCACACGTCTCCTCGATAGGCTCGTGAATCGTCCCCAGGACAAACATGATCGACCGTAGCCACGCGCTGTCACGACTCGCAAGGCGCCCCGGGGGACGTGCCGAACGCGTGACCGCCCTCAGTATGATCCCGAACACTGTCCGCGTCCATCGGAGCGACGTTCGTCGAGGCCAGGGGTCGCGTGCGGCCTCTGTTGAGCGGCGCGTACAGTGGAGCAACGGCGCATTCGTCGCGCCGGTTCGTTGTGCCTCGCGCTCGTCGGAGGCGCGCTCGGTGGTCCGGTCAACCGGACAGCCCGGCTCGCTCCCGCGGTTGCGTTCGCCGAGTGATTCTCGCTCGGTGTTCCTTGGCTCGTCGGGCCGGTGGCAGTGTGCCCGAAAGTCGGTTCCGGAACCCTCCGGGGTCGGCGGCAAGACAAACGTCACCGTCACGAAACGCGGAGGACATGGGCAAGAAAGACGGGGCCATTGAGGTCGAGGGTCGGGTGATCGAACCGCTTCCCAACGCGATGTTCCGTGTCGAGTTGGAAAACGGCCACAAGGTCCTCGCACACATCAGTGGCAAGATGCGACAGCACTACATCCGCATCCTGCCTGAGGACAAGGTCGTGGTGGAGCTTTCCCCGTACGACCTCTCCCGTGGGCGCATCGTCTACCGCTACAAGTGACCTCCACGGTGTCCGGGAGACCGGACACGCGTCCGAGCAGGAGAGCACGACCGTGAAGGTCCAGCCGAGTGTGAAGAAGATCTGCGACAAGTGCCAGGTCATCCGCCGTCACGGGCGGGTACTGGTGATCTGCTCGAACCAGCGCCACAAGCAGCGCCAGGGCTGAGCGAGCCGTCGCAGGATCTCAGACAACAGAGACCTCCCTCCAACCTGCCGACTCGGGAGTGAGTCGGTTGACCCCCGGAATTCGGGCCGGGGCTCCGTGGCGGAGCGGCCACCCTGAGGTGGACCACCGGGCGGGGACGGTGAGGGAGCAGACCCGGATACGACGAAAGGGATCTGCCTGATGGCACGGATCGCCGGCGTCGATCTCCCGCGCGAGAAGCGGATGGAGATCGCGCTGACCTACATCTTCGGGGTCGGCCGAACGAGCTCGAAGAAGATTCTCGCGGACACCGGCGTCTCGCCGGACGTCCGTGCGAAGGACATCGACGACGATCAGCTCGCCACGCTGCGCGAGCACATCGAGAACCACTACCAGGTCGAGGGTGACCTCCGCCGTGAGGTCCAGGCCGACATTCGTCGGAAGATCGAGATCGGCTGCTACGCGGGGCTTCGTCACCGTCGTCGGCTCCCGGTCAACGGGCAGCGGACGAAGACCAACGCCCGCACCCGCAAGGGACCGAAGAAGACGGTCGCAGGCAAGAAGAAGGCCGGTCGGAAGTAAGCCTCGGTAGGAGACCACGACACTTATGCCACCCAAGTCACGCGCTGGGGCCGTCAAGAAGGTCCGGCGCAAGGAAAAGAAGAATGTTGCTCATGGGCAAGCCCACATCAAGAGCACGTTCAACAACACCATCGTCTCGATCACCGACCCGACCGGTGGGGTGATCAGCTGGGCCTCCGCCGGCCACGTCGGGTTCAAGGGCTCCCGGAAGTCCACCCCGTTCGCCGCGCAGATGGCCGCCGAGAACGCCGCCCGCAAGGCGTCGGAACACGGCATGAAGAAGATCGACGTCTTCGTCAAGGGCCCTGGCTCGGGTCGCGAGACGGCGATCCGCTCGCTGCAGGCCGCCGGCCTCGAGGTCGGCACGATCCAGGACGTGACCCCGCAGCCGCACAACGGCTGCCGCCCGCCGAAGCGGCGCCGGGTCTGATCGCGGGAAGGGAGTAGACAAAGATGGCTCGTTACACCGGTCCCGCGACCCGCAAGTCCCGCCGTCTCAAGGTCGATCTGATCGGCGGTGACACGGCGTTCGAGCGTCGGCCGTACCCGCCGGGGCAGCACGGTCGCGCCCGCATCAAGGAGACCGAGTACCTGCTGCAGCTCCAGGAGAAGCAGAAGGCCCGGTACACCTACGGCGTGCTCGAGCGTCAGTTCCGCAGCTACTACGAGGAAGCCAACCGGCGTCCCGGCAAGACGGGTGAGAACCTGCTGCAGCTGCTGGAGTCCCGCCTCGACAACGTGGTCTACCGCGCAGGTCTGGCCCGCACCCGCCGAATGGCGCGGCAGCTGGTCAACCACGGCCACTTCCTGGTCAACGGCAAGAAGGTCGACATCCCGAGCTTCGAGGTCTCGAAGTTCGACATCATCGACGTGAAGCCGAAGTCGCTGGCCACCACGCCGTTCGTCATCGCCAAGGAGACCCTCGGCGAGCGTCCCGTCCCGGCGTGGCTGCAGGTCGTGCCGTCCAACCTGCGGGTGCTGGTTCACCAGCGTCCGGAGCGCGCACAGATCGACACTCCGGTCACCGAGCAGCTGATCGTCGAGCTGTACTCGAAGTGACATCCGGTCGGGGCGGTCACACGGCCGCCCCGCCGGACGTGCGTGGTGCGGTGGCGTCCGATACGCCGCCGTACCGCCCGCGCAGTCGACGCGGGCATCCCGTCCCATCGGCGTCAAATAGCGGGCGTCGTGAGGAAAGGAAGTACCAGTGCTCATCTCCCAGCGACCCACACTGGCCGAGGAGGCCGTGTCGGAGACTCGCTCCCGGTTCGTCATCGAGCCGCTGGAGCCGGGCTTCGGCTACACCCTGGGCAACTCGCTGCGTCGGACGCTGCTGTCCTCGATCCCGGGTGCGGCCGTCACCAGCCTGCGCATCGACGGTGTGCTCCACGAGTTCACCACGATCCCGGGCGTGAAGGAGGACGTCACCGACGTCATCCTGAACCTCAAGGAGCTCGTCGTGAGCTCCGAAGAGGACGAGCCGGTCACCATGTACCTGCGCAAGCAGGGACCGGGTGAGGTCACGGCCGCCGACATCGTGCCGCCCGCGGGTGTCACCGTGCACAACCCCGATCTCCACATCGCCCACCTCAACGGCAAGGGCAAGCTGGAGATCGAGCTGGTCGTCGAGCGCGGCCGCGGATACGTCCCTGCTGTGCAGAACAAGCAGGCGGGCGCCGAGATCGGCCGGATCCCGGTCGACTCGATCTATTCGCCGGTGCTGAAGGTGACCTACAAGGTCGAGGCCACCCGTGTCGAGCAGCGCACCGACTTCGACAAGCTGATCCTGGACGTCGAGACGAAGCCGTCGATCACCGCGCGTGACGCGGTCGCCTCGGCCGGTCGGACGTTGGTGGAGCTGTTCGGTCTGGCGCGGGAACTCAACGTCGACGCCGAGGGCATCGAGATCGGGCCGTCTCCGGCGGAGGCGGACACCATCGCGGCCTACGCGATGCCGATCGAGGACCTCGACCTGACGGTGCGGTCCTACAACTGCCTCAAGCGGGAAGGCATCCACACGGTCGGCGAGCTGGTCTCGCGCAGCGAGGCGGATCTGCTGGACATTCGCAACTTCGGTGCGAAGTCCATCGACGAGGTCAAGTTGAAGCTGGTCGGATTGGGGCTCGCGCTCAAGGACAGCCCGCCCGGATTCGACCCGACCGCCGCCGCGGCGGAATACCCGGGCGAGGGCTGGTCGGCCGACGAGGGCGCGATCGAAGGCGTGTCGCTGGACGAAGGCGGCTTCGACGACGGTGGCTTCGACGACGGCCAGGACTACGCGGAGACAGAGCAGCTGTAGCTGTGATGCGCGGGACGGCGTGTCCGACCGCGCCTTGAGAGGAGCAATCCGATGCCCACCCCCACCAAGGGAGCGCGTCTCGGCGGGTCGCCGGCCCACGAGCGGCTGATGCTGGCCAACCTGGCCACGTCGCTGTTCGAGCACGGTCGGATCACTACGACCGAGGCGAAGGCGAAGCGGCTGCGGCCGCTCGCCGAGCGCCTGATCACCAAGGCCAGGAAAGGCGACCTGCACAACCGTCGCGAGGTCATGAAGACCATCCGCGACAAGGACATCGTGCACAAGCTGTTCGCCGAGATCGGTCCATTCTTCGCCGATCGCCACGGTGGTTACACGCGGATCGTCAAGACGATGCCGCGTCGTGGCGACAACGCGCCGATGGCGGTGCTCGCGCTGGTGACGGAGAAGACGGCTACGTCGGAGGCGGAGGCCGCTCGCGGCACCAAGTTCGCCAAGGACCAGCAGCAGGCTCCGGTAGCCGAGGAGACCACCGAGTCGACGGAGTCCACCGACGCTTCTGAGACCGAGGTTTCCGAGGCCGCTGCGTCCGGCGAGTCCGCCGAGTCCGCTGAGGACACCGAGGGCGCGGAGAAGAAGGACGAGTCCTGATCTCGGCGCACGAGGATTCTGTGAACGAACCCGTCGCACCCTCCGGGGGCGGCGGGTTCGTTCGTTTGCGTCTCGACGTCGCCTACGACGGGGCGGGGTTCTCCGGTTGGGCGCGTCAGCCGGGGTTGCGGACGGTGCAGGGACTGCTCGAGGACGCGTTGGCGAAACAGCCCCCAGGGCGGTCGGTCGTGAAGTCGGTCGTCGTGGCGGGACGAACCGATGCGGGTGTGCACGCCCACGGGCAGGTCGTCCACGTCGACGTGGAGCCGTTCTCCCCGGGTGAGTCCGGACGTGTTCCCGCGGGCGAGCGGGGTGTGCCGGACCTGGAGCGGATGTGTGCGCGCTGGAACCGGATCCTTCCCGGCGACGTGCGCGTGCTCGGTGCCCGGCTCGCGCCCGACGGCTTCGACGCCCGGTTTTCGGCGTTGCGCAGGCATTACAGATACCAGGTCTCGGACGCGCCCTGGGGCGCCGATCCGTTGCGCCGGGGGGACACGCTCGCCTGGAACCGGCCGCTGGACGTGGACCGGATGAACCGTGGTGCGCAGGAGCTGTTGGGGCTCAACGACTTCGCGGCGTTCTGCAAGCAGCGCGAGGGCGCGACGACGGTGCGCGAGTTGCAGCGGTTCGACTGGCGTCGGGTCGACCAGAACCTGGTCGTCGCTCAGGTCAGCGCGGACGCGTTCTGCCACTCGATGGTGCGCAGCCTCGTCGGCGCGTTGCTGATGGTCGGTGACGGGCGCCGTGAGCCGTCGTGGGCTGTGGAGATACTCGCCGCAGGCGTCCGGACGAGCGCGGTGGCGCCGCCGCACGGTCTTGCTCTCGTCGGCGTCGACTACCCGGACGACGAGCATCTGGCCGCCCGCGCCGCGCGGATCCGCGCCGTGCGCACCCTTCCCTGAGGGAGCATTCGGGGAGACCACCCACCCTGTGGACAACTCCGACACCTGTGGATAGCCAGGTGGCAAATTCGCGCGAATTTGCCGCTCCGCCGTGCCTCAGGCCTTGATGCGGGCCGCCTGGTGAACGTTGGCGACGACGTCGTCCGGTGAGCCGTACAGGTCCTTGGCGGTCACCACGACCACGGTCCAGCCGCATCGCTCGAGCCGTTGCTGGCGGATGCGATCGCGGGCGAACTGTGCAGGATTCCCGTGCCACGCCCCGTCGTACTCGATGGCGACCTTGCGCGACCGAAGGGCGAGGTCGACCCGGGCCACGAACCCGAACTCGTCGTGCACCTGCACCTGGGGTTCTACCGGGAATCCGTTCCAGTTCAGCAGCAATCGCAGCTCGGACTCGGGGACGGACTCCGAACGCGCGTCAAGGTGTTGGAGAGCGATCCTGGCCCTGGTGATGCCGCGATCACTGCGCCCCGCGAGAAAGCGCACCAGGTCCGGAAGCTGTATTACGCAGGCGTGCAGCATGGCATCGCACGAGGCCACCGCCTGCCGGAGCGGCTTGCGAGCCAGCAGGTCGAAGGCCGTGCGAAGCGGTGTCGCGAGACGAATCCCGTGCCACGGCCGGTGTTCCGCGGGACGGCTGCGGACCGACCAGCATCGAAGGCCCTTGCGGCGGTTCATGTACTTCGCGCCGCTGACGAGAGCCTCGACGTGGTCCCACGTCTTGGCGAGTGGCACTCCGTGGAGCGTGGCCGCGGATCTGCCGGTGAGGACCGCCGACGGCGGCAACACGAGTGCTGCGGCGTGACAACGGAGTTCGTGATCGATCGGCTTGTCACCGGGACAGTAGACGCCCTGTAGGACTCGTCCGAACTCCCCGCTGCGTAAGCGGCGGTCGGTCACGCCCCGGCTCAGCGCCTCCGCCCGGGTGAACAAGCCGAATCGTGTTTCGGTCGGAGTGACTCGCCGGGCGAGCCAATCCGACCTCGCAGTCTCGTCCATCACTCCAGAGTCGTCACGACCGCTCGAGGGCTGCAGCCCCGAATCGAAATCTGTGGACAACTCCGGCGCCTGTGGATGGAGGGGTGGCAAATTCGCGCGAATTTGCCACCCCCGTCAGTCGCCGCGGCGGACGGGGCCGAGGATCTCGCTCTCGGCCGGTTTGGTGCCGAGCTGGATCGGCTCCCACAGGTTGTTGCCGAGTGCGATGACGATGTCGTCCGGTAGCTGGGTGAGTTCGTTGACCTGCCGCTGCTTCGTCGCCGGGTCGAGATGCCAGATCCGGGCCGCGAGCTCGGCCTGGTTCAGCGGTAGCCGCTGCAGCAGCACGAGGTCCGCGCCGTTGGCGGTCGTGCCGTTGCCGACCTGCGGGTGCAGGTACGGCAGCACGTACAGCGTCGTCTGCCACGGCGACCGTGGCGGGAACAGTTCCTGCGGCACGGCACCGCCGTCGTGGATCACCAGCAGCGGTGCGTCCTCGGTGGCCGTCGGCAGTTCGAACGGAGCGAGCTTCTTGATCTGCATCGACGGGACGGGTCTGCCGTCCGGGGCGAGCCCGGCGGCGCGTTCGAGCATCTTCCACGCGGCGGGCCGTCCGGTGGCGATCTGCACCCAGGCGCCGGTGGCCAGCGAGCGCAGCGCGATCTGGCGGGCGAGGTAGAGACCGCCGACCATGACCATGCGGGTCGGCTGCGGCCGAAGCACCGAGGCGCTCAGCGGTTTACCGTGCGGGCTCGCGCCGACGAGCACCCCGCCACGGTCACCGGACGGGGCGATCGTGTCGAGGGCTTCGGGGTCGATGAGGAACTGCGGCGCGGCACCGTGCGGGTTGCCGGGCTTGTCGACTGCGCGGGTCCGGCTCATGCCGCACCTCCCAGTGGGATCGTCGAGGAGAAGCCGGATATCTGGAGTCCCCGCAGCGGGGTCAGCGTGATCCCGACCTTCTTGCTGACGCTCTGCAGCTGCGTCTCGGCAGCGCTGAGCTCGGAGGGCACCCGTGCGCTGACGCGGACGAGACCGCGCAGACCCACCTCGTCGGGTTCCCCGCTCGGCGAGATCTCCATCGCGATCGTCGTGGACAGTGCGCGGACGCCGGTGATCTCGTTGAGCGGCTTGCCCATCTGGCTCGGCCAGCCGGTGATGGCGAAGCTGGTGTGACCGACGCCACCCGCCGTGACCCCGCTCCATCGTTCCTGGAGGCCGACGGGGCGCGGGGTCCGCAGCGAGTCGTTGAGCTCCGCCGAGGTGATGCCCGCCTGCAGCAGCTCGTCGGGTGCGAGCGGGCGGGTGGAGACGCCGCTGCGTTCCATCGCGTTGCGAACACGGGACAGGGCACCGATGAGCGCGCGGTGGGCGCCGACGACGCCGCCGCCTCGTTCCTGGACGGCCTTGGCGCAGCGCTGCGGGTCGAGGCGCACCACGATCCATGTCGTGCGCCGCGCGGCCGCCGGTCGCGGCCCGAGCAGGTCGAGGTAGGCGTTGAGCGCGGGGGAGTTCGCGGGCAGCGCCGCGCTGCCCGGGTAGCAGTGCCACAACACCTGGATGGAGTCGAGCACCACGCCGCGATCTTCGAGACAGCCGCTCAGTGCACTCAGCGGTAGGTTCGTGTCGCTGCCGATCTCGTTGATCAGCGAGGGGGTGGGTTCGACCATGAGCACCGCCGACCAGGTGCCGTTGTTCCAGGCCATCCCGACGGGGTTGTGGTTGTGGTCGTCACGGCTCGCGACGACGAGCCCCGGGACGGCGAGCCGCAGGAGCGCGACGCGGTGGTTCTCACCACCGATGAGCTTGGTGTCGTCCTGCCGGTCGCCGGTCTCGTCGTCGTCGAACTGGGTGACCGGAGGTTCCGAGACCCGGATGTGGTCGCGCATCGCGTACTCGAGCACGAGCCCGCACCACTGGGTGAACCAGCGGCCCTTGCGGCGCAGCAGGGCGATCACCAGCGCCAAGCCGGCGACACCGGCGGCGACGGGCCACAACGCCGTGTTGACCAGGACGAGGATCAGCCCGATCGCGAGGCCGATCTCGATGACGATGATGTTGGCCACCGGCATGAATCCGAGGCTGGCGCCGATGGTGCGCCGCCGCGCGCGGATTCGCGCGGGGCGGGCCGCGCCGGGCTGCCCTGGTGCTTCTTGCTGCTGGGCCGGATGTTGCGTGTTCACGGCCATCCGTTCGGTCTCTCCCCCTCGGAGTTGGTGCGGCGGACGTCACCAGGCGGGTGGTTGTCTGGCGGAGCCGCGCGGAGAGAATACTGCCGAGTCGTCGGAACTGGACCCGTGCGGTGCCCCCGTGCGGCTATCCTGCCGAACGGTACCGCGACCGGGAGAGCTGTAGGCGAAGAATGGCATCAACACCCACAACGAAGTCACAGGTTCAGGCGTACAAGTTCGTGGTGCGTCGCATGGAGTCGGCGCTGGTGCGCAAGGACTCCGTGATGCTGCACGACCCCATGGGCTCCCACAAGCGAGCCACGATCGGCGGCGTGGTCCTCGCGTGCATCGGCTGCATCGGGTTCCTGGTCTGGGGTTTGTTCGGCGGCAAGGGGTCCGTGCCGGATCCGGGTTCCGTCGTGATCGCGAAGGAGAGCGGCAGTGTCTACGTCGTCACCGCCGACGACGCGGCCGACAAACGACTCATCCCGATGCTCAACATGGCCTCGGCGAAGCTGCTGGTGATGGCGCAGGGCGGCGGCGGTCAGGGCCAGGCGATCGAGCCGACGACGGTGAAGGAGGCCGCGCTGGCGGAGTTCCCGCGGGGCCCTCGGACCGGTATGCCGAACGCGCCCGAGTTCCTGCCGTCGGCGAACGATCAGGCTCCCGCCGCGTGGGCCGTCTGCGATCAGGCCGACGTCAACGAGGCTCTGGGGCAGCAGCGGGCCGAGGAGTCGGCGAAGATCTCCACGACGGTCATGGGCGGTGTCACGGATCACGGTCAGCGACTGCGCGACGACCAGTCGTTGTTCGTGCAGGACACGGCGTCCGGCCAGCAGTACCTCGTGTACAACGTGGACCCGAACCTCTCGGACCGTCCGAGCTCGACGCACACGGTGAAGGCTCGGATCAACCCCAACGAGGCCGCCGTGACGGAGATGTACGGCCTGAACCAGGCAGTGCCGCGTCAGGTGAGTACGCACATGCTCAACGCGATCCCGGAGGTCGCGCCGCTGGAGCTGCCGCAGGTGCCGAACCAGGGCGGGACGTCGCCGAACCTGCCGCGCGGGCAGGCGATCGGTGACGTCGTCAAGCAGACCGTCCCTGGCGACGCGGACCAGTTCTTCCTGCTGCTGGGCAACGGCAAACAGCCGATCTCGGCAGGCGCCGCCGCCGTGATGCACGCGAGCCGCACCAACAGCACGAACATCGACGCGATCCCGAACACCACGGGTCAGCTGCCGAACGTGAACGACGTGCCGGAGGGCATCGAGCAGCTCGGCAACTTCCCGGCGAAGGTGCCGGACCCGGTGCCGTTCCGCGACTTCAACAGCTCGTGCTTGAGCTGGGTGGACAACGGCGGCAATCACGAGATCCGGGCCACGTTGTACCGGGACGAGGTGAACACGCCGAAGGCTCCGGTGAAGCTGGCTCAGGCCGACGACGCCGGACCGAGCGTCGACCACTTCTTCATGCCGCCGGGTAAGGCGGCCGTGGTGCACGGCAATACGAACGAGGCGGGTTCGGGCATCGGTCCGACCTACTTCGTCTCGGACCAGGGTGTCGTGTACGGCGTGAAGGACGCCCCTACGGCGCAGGGACTCGGCGTGATCAACGCGCCGGGCGACATCAAGGACGCTCCGGGCTGGGTGATGCGGACGTTGCCGAAGGGCGACTACCTGGATCCGGCGCAGGCGAGCTTCGTCTACGACTCCATCGAGGTCCAGGAGGGCGTGAACCGGCCACCGGAGAACGAGAACGGCGCCGCCGCGGCAGGCGGCCCGGCCGGAGGCTGACTGCGGGAACCGTCGCCGGTCCCGGCCCGTCGGAGTGGAAGCGATTCCGCCCGCAGCACCCTGTGTGGGAACGCTGCGGGCGGTTCGCTTTTTGGCGAGCGGGTCCGATCGGGAGGTCACGGTGACGGGCATTCGGGTGGACACGGAGTCGTTGCGGCGTTACGCGGAGCACGTGCGTGGCGCCGGAGCCGGTGGACGCGTTCGGGGGTGTCGGTCGTTCGCTGGGAGCGTCTGATGCCTACGAGCGGGTGTCTCGGGCGTTGCTGGACGAGACCGGGCGGCTGGGCGAGCGCTGGTTCGGGGACGTCGGGCTCGCGAGCAACGACGTGGTCGACGCGATACGGGAGTGGGCCGACGCGCTGGATCGCGCCGCCGAGGCGCTCCGCATCGTGGGAGAGAAGTTCGCCGACCACGTGGCCGAGACGGCGGAGAACGTCTCGGCCGCCGTGGTTCCCGGCGTCGAGCAGGGTCGGGTACGCCGACTCCTGCTCGACGCGGAGGAACCGGCACGTGAGCTGGTCCGGTCGGCCGAGAACGTGGTGCGCGATTTCGTGCGCTTCTGCGACGAGTTCGACTCTGGTCGCGGTGTCTCGGAGCAGACGCCGTTGCGGAGTGCGTCGCAGCACGCGTACGGCTCGCCCGCACCACAGTCCGCTTCCGCTCGCCAGGAGGGGGCGAGCGGAAGCGAGGCGGTTTCGGCGTCCACAGGCAGTGGTGCACCGTCGGTGGGAGGTGCTGACGGTGTGTCCCCTGTGGACGCCGAGAGCTCGTGCAGTCAATTCGCGGAGTGTGGCCGTCCGAGCCCAGAGGAGGTTCCGGAGTCTCCGGTTCCCGCTGCCGCGGCGGGAACCGGTCATGCCGGTTCGGCGGCCGCTGCAGTCGGTGGCACGTGGGGCGGCGGCATGGTGGGGGCGATGCCGATGGCCGGGATGATGGGGCGGAACCAGGAAAGCCCGCGCCAGAACGCGTCGCGGTTGAAGGCGAGCCCCGAGGACCTGTTCGGCAAGCCGGACCACACCGCTCCTGCCATCTTCGGCGCGCCCCAGAAGAGGCCCCTGGAGTGAAGCGAACGGCACTCTCACCTCGTCTGGTGAGGCGAAAGTGCCGTTCGCTCGCTGGGACGGGTAGCTGGGTGTGCTGGAGGGGGTGCGTCCGCGGAATCCGGTGGTGAGACGAACGGCACTCTCACCTCGTCTGGTGAGGCGAAAGTGCCGTTCGCTCCGTCGAGTGGTGCTGTCAGCCTTGCCGGCTGCGGACTCGTTTGACGGCGTTGATGAGGAACGCGGTGAAGATCAGCGCCGCGATGCCGCCGCCGGTGGTGCCGAGCGCGACCATGATGGCCGGCCAGTTCTTCTGCGGGATGACGTCCGCGTCGAGCCGGGCAGGCCCGGTGTCGGCGGGAGCCTTGCCGTGCTCGGCGGGGATCACGTTGTGCAGCGCCGCCATCGGGTCGATCATGCCGTGACCGACGATGTCGTTGCGGCCGCCGGTGCCGCCCGGGCTCAACGCGGTCTTCTTGATCCGCTCCATGACCTGCTGGGCGGAGTACTGCTGTCCTTCCTCGATTCCCCGCTCCTGGATCAGGGCCGCGAGGCCGGAGACGTAGGGAGCGGCGAAGCTGGTGCCCTGAATGGGTCCAAGCTCGCCGCCCTGGCCGGTTGCGATCTGACTCGCGAGCCCGGTGCCGCCGGGGCCCGGGTCGAGCGACACGAGCCCTTCGCCGGGAGCCGCGACGTCGACCCACGGGCCCGGCACCGTGAACTCGGACGGAGCGCCTTGCTCGTTCACCGAGGCCACGGTGAGGACGTAGTCGTCGAACCATGCAGGCAGCACCGCTGTCGTGGGGTCGCCGGAGGGATTCTTCTGGCACGCGCCCTCGACGTTGCCCGCGGCCGCGACCACCACGACGCCGCGCTCGTAGGCGTTCTTGACGGCCGTGTGCAGGGCGCCGTTGAACGGATCGTTCGGGTTGGCGGCCTGCGCGATCGCCTGGCACGAGGACTGCGAAATGTTGATCACGTTCGCGCCGGAGTCGACCGCGTGCTGCACGGCTTGCGCCATCGTCTCGGTGTCGCCGACGGTCTGACCGTCCTGTTGCGTCTGCCACAGCTTCGACGACTGTCGCAGCGACATGAGCTGGGCGTCGGGTGCCACCCCGATGAAGCCGGAGCCGTCGTTCGGCTGTGCCGCCAGGATCCCGGCGACGATGGTGCCGTGGCCGTCGCAGTCGAAGTTCGCGCCGCCACCCGGAACGCTGCTGCCTCCGTCGTCGACGGGCGGCAGGAACGGGTGCGGGTTGATCCCGGTGTCGATGACGGCGATCTTGCGGCCCTCGCCGGTCAGCTCCTCGGAGTGCGCCTGCTCGTAGCCGAGGACCATCTGGCTCCACGGCCGTTCCTCGATGGCCCCGCCGCCCGGATTGGGTGCCATGCACGCGGTCTGCTGCTGATACTCCGGTCCGACGGGACTGAGGGGACCGCTGTCCGGCTGGAACGCGTCGTTCTGCGGCGGCGGTTGCCCGGATTCCGCCGGTTGCCCGGGTGCCGGGGGTTGGGCGGTGGCGGGCAGGACCGGACCCGTCAGGGCCAGCAGCCCGGCCGCCGCCGTCAACGCCAGGCAGCGACGCCCGCGCGAGTGTGTGCTGGAAGCCATCGAGCAGCCCCTCAGAACAGGTTGAGGTTGAGGTCGCGGATCGTCATGTAGAGGTCCATCACCCCGAGTGCGAGCGGCAGCACCAGCGCGATGAGCACCGCTTCCAGGATGTCGACGGTCCGGCGCTGCACCGGGGAGAACCGGCGGTGCGGGAACACCACCCCGAAGATCAGCGCGGCGATGCCCATCAGCAGCAGCGGCCCGAACACGAACATCAGCTTCTGTGCCGCGGTGGTGCCGAAACCGACGAGCTCGACCGGCATCAGCAGTCCGACCGTGACGCCGACGGCGGCGAGCAGGCCGCTGACCAGCAGCGCGACGGCTTGGCTGCTGTTGGCGTAGTTGCGCCCGCGCAGCAACAGCACGGCGGCGACGACGACGGCCAGCAGCGGTCCCCAGACGTTGGGCGCGGTCGCGGCGACGACGGCGCCGAGCGCGGCGGTCGCACCGCAGCCGATGATCATGCCGGTCATGTACTCGTGTGCGCGACCGGACTGCAGCTCGATCACCCGGTAGTCCGGGAAGCTCGAGTCCTCCTTGAGGTCCTCGGCACTGCCGGGCACGTGTGGCAGCGGAAGTTTCGCGAGCTGGATCGTCAGCCGCGGCAGCAGGGAGATCCCGGCCAGTCCCACGGCGGCGACACCGGCTGCCACCCCGGCGGCCGTGGCCTTCGCGCCAAGCAGGGTGGCCACGACCAGCGCGAGCGTCCCGAACAGCCCCACGGTCGCGGCACCGATGAACGCCACGATTCCCGCGCCGCTGACCATGATCGACACGGAGGCGAAGATGAGAACGAGCGCCGCGGCCAGCAGCAGCTTCGGCCGCAGGTCGGTACCCGGCACGATGTTGAGGCCGGCAACGAACGCCATCGGCAGACCGCCTGCGGCGGCGATCACGGTGCCGGTGGTCGCCGAACCGTAAGCGCGGGCAACGACTGCGCCGGTACCGACAGCGAAGATCGCCACGACGGCGGCTGTCACGGCGGCGACGATCTGCAGCAGCACCCCGCCGGCGCCTGCGATGCCGAGTGCCACGGCGGCGGCGATCAGCGCGAGGGCGCCCGCCGCGTGGCCGATCTTGGCGGCGGTCTCCTTCGTCCACGGGCGGTAGCTACCCGGCTCCGCTTCGGCCAGCGCGTCGACGACGTCGTCGTAGAGCGGCGGCGGCGGATTGTCCGAGCGGCGGCGCAGCTGGAGCATGTCGCCGTCGACGACCCGCAGCGCGGCGAGGGTCTCGCTCGCGTCGAGCGGTTCGTCCTCGCCCAGCTTGGCCAGGCACCAGCCGCCGTGCCGCGAACCGCCGTCGTTCGTCAGCTGGCCGGCCATCTCGAGCAGCATCGGCATCAGGTCCGCCACCGAGACGTCAGCGGGCAGCGCCACATCGATGCGTGTATTCGGCGCCACCACTGTCACGCGGCTGAACACCGTCGTACCGGTCGCCACTAGGGCCCCCTACTTCGTTTCCAGTCCCTGTACTTGTCGTTCCTCGTCGAGCGCTCTCGCGTCCTCGCGCGGGTACGCGGGGGCGGCGGCGCGGGGAACCGGGTTCCCGTGACCGGACCAACCTAGCGCGCACGTTTTCTTCCGAAACGCACCCGCCGGGACGGAGAGCGCCCCTAGTATGGCCGCACCGCCCGCGAGCGGGTGACGGTTTGGTCGAACTCGTGCCGATCGGTTGGTGAACCGAGGTGGCACGGACGGTCGGCCACCCCGCTCACGTCGGCGGTGCGGACAGTACAGAATGCTTGCTGCGGCCGGTCCGGTCGCGCACGTTCGAGACGGAAAGGTTGCTGCGTCCGGTGAGCACGCTGCAGTTCAAGCGCAAGCCACGCCTGGCCGCTCCACGGCCACCGGGCGGGGAGGTGCACCTCGAACCACCACCCGAGATCCCCAGGGCGGTCCCGGGCAACATCGTCCAGAAGTTCCTGCCGGTCGTGATGATCGTCGCGTCGCTGGGAATGATGGTCTTCATGCTTCAGCGGGCCTCCAACAACCCGATGATGCTGATGATGCCGATGATGATGTTGGTGTCGACGTTCGGCATGATGGCGGGCGGAGGCCAGGGCCAGGGCCAGAAGAAGGCCGAGATGAACGAGGACCGCAAGGACTACCTGCGGTATCTCGGTCAGATGCGCGAGCGTGCGCGCGAGGCCGCCGACGAGCAGCGACTGGCGCGGGACTGGGTGCATCCGGACCCGCAGACCCTGTGGTCGATCGCGCAGTCGCCGCGTCGGTTGTGGGAACGCAGGCCGGGCGACAACGACTTCTGCCAGGTGCGGGTCGGACGCGGTTCGCAGCGTCTGGAGACCCGTCTGGTGCCGCCGCAGACCGGCCCGGTCGATGAACTGGAGCCGATCACGACGTTGGCGCTGCGCCGGTTCGTGCGCGCCCACTCGCTGGTGTCGGACCTGCCGATCGCGATCTCGCTGAAGGGCTTCGCCTCCGTCGGGTTCCAGGGCGACCGGGAGCTCACGCGAGGCCTGGTCCGCGCGATCCTGGCGCAGCTGGCCACCTTCCACACTCCGGACGACCTGGTCATCGCGGTCGCCGCCGGTGCGCGCACCCGCGCGGAGTGGGACTGGGTGAAGTGGCTGCCGCACGCCCAGAGCCCGACTCGCACCGACGGACTCGGTTCGGTCCGTCTCATCGAACCGTCGCTGCGCGGGATCGAGGAGGTGCTCGACGAAGAGCTCGCCGGGCGCCAGCGGTTCCAGCGCAACGCCGCCCCGCCCGAGGGACAGCCGCACGTCGTCGTGGTCATCGACGACGCGGAGATCAGCCGCGAAGAGGAGATCTATCTCTCCGCGGGCCTCGCGGGCGTCACGGTGCTCGACCTCTCCGACGTCTTCGACCCGATCTCCGCCAAGCGCGGGATGCGGATCGTGGTCGAACCCGACCGCGTCGGTGCCCGCAGCAACACCGGCGTCGAGTGGTTCGGCGAGCCGGACACCCTCAGCGCCACCGAGGCGACCGCGCTCGCCCGTCGCCTCGCGCCCTACCGGGTCGCGGGCAGCGGCGGACAGGCCGAGGCCGACACCGGCGGCTACGAGCCGCTGACCACGCACCTGAACTACGTCGAGCAGCTCGGCCTGCAGGGCGACCCGATCACCTTCGACCTCGGTGAAGCATGGCGCCCGCGCCAGCGTGACAACCTCTACCGGGTCGCGATGGGCCCCGGTGAGCAGGGCGAGATCGTCCACCTCGACATCAAGGAGACCGCGTCGGGCGGGATGGGCCCGCACGGGCTGTGCATCGGTGCGACCGGTTCCGGTAAGTCCGAGTTCCTGCGCACGATCGTGCTCGGACTCATCGCGACGCACCCGTCCACGTCGCTGAACTTCGTGCTCGTCGACTTCAAGGGTGGCGCGACGTTCAACGGCTTCGAGTCGGCGCCGCACGTCTCGGCGAGCATCTCCAACCTCGGTGACGACACCACGCTCGTCGACCGCATGAAGGACGCACTCGAGGGCGAGATGAACCGCCGCCAGGAGATCCTGCAGAAGGCGGGCGCCAAGAACGTGTGGGACTACCGCAAACAGCGGGACGCCGGGGACGAGAAGGCCCAGGAACCGCTGCCCGCGCTGTTCGTCGTCATCGACGAGTTCTCCGAGCTGCTCTCGCAGAAGCCGGACTTCGCCGACCTGTTCACCATGATCGGCCGGCTCGGTCGTTCGTTGCAGGTGCACCTGCTGCTCGCGTCGCAGCGGCTCGAAGAGGGCAAGCTGCGCGGTCTCGACTCCCACCTGTCGTACCGGATCGGTCTGAAGACCTTCAACGCGGCGGAATCCCGCTCGGCGATCGGCATCCCCGATGCCGCCGACCTGCCTGCCAGCGGTGGTCACGGCTACCTCAAGCACCCCAACGGCATGGACCGGTTCCGCGCCGCGTACGTGTCCGGTCACCTGCACCAGACCTCCGGTCGCCGCCCGGCGGGCGCGGCGGCGGCGAAGGTCACCGGCGAGCGCAGGCCGAAGCTGTTCGTCGCCGACTACGTGGAACCGCCGCCGGAACCGGAGGTTCCCGAGGTGGAGGAAGCCCCGAAGGAGGAGAAGAAGGACGATCTCGCTCCGACGGACTTCCAGATCGTCATCGACAAGGTGACCAACCAGAGTCCGCCCGCGCACCAGGTGTGGTTGCCGCCACTGGACGCGCCGCCCACGTTGGACGGTCTGCTGCCGCCGCTGTCGGCGACCGACGACCGCGGCTACAGCTCGGTCGGCTTCTCCGGGAGCGGTCGCCTGCAGGTTCCGGTCGGCATCATCGACGTGCCGTACCACCAGCGTCAGGACCACATGATGCTGGATCTGGGCGGCGCGTCAGGGCACGGCGCCGTGGTCGGCGGCCCGCAGACGGGCAAGTCGAACCTGATGCGAACGCTGATCGCCTCGCTCGCGCTGACCCACACGCCGCAGGAGGTGCAGTGCTACTGCGTCGACCTCGGCGGTGGTTCGATGGCCGCGTTGAAGAACCTGCCGCACGTCGGCAGCTACGGCGGTCGTCGCGACGTCGACACGGTGCGCCGCACGATCGCCGAGCTGAAGTCGCTGATGGCCGAGCGGGAAGCACGCTTCCAGGAGACGGCCATCGAGGGCATGACCGACTTCCGCAACCGCAAGCGCAAGGGCGAGATCACCAACGATCCGTACGGGGACGTGTTCCTGTTCATCGACGGGTGGGCCTCGTTCCGCAACGACTTCGAGACGCTCGAACAGGACGTGCTCAACCTCGCCGCGCAGGGTCTGACCTTCGGCATCCACGTGATCGTCTCGGCGAACCGGTGGGCCGAGATCCGTCCGGCGCTCAAGGACCTCATCGGCACCCGCCTCGAGCTGTGCCTCGGTGACTCCAGCGAGTCCGAGATCAACCGCAAGGTCGCCGTCAACGTCCCGAACGGGCGTCCCGGCCGCGGAGTGCACCCGTCGGAGTTGCACTTCCTCACCGCACTGCCCCGAGTGGACAGCGAGCAGCTCGCCGGTCGCATCGAGGCGGAGGCCGCCAGGGCCGAGGAGGAGCGCGAGGCTCCGCGGCCCGGGTGGCAGCTCTACAACGACGACCTCGCCGACGGTGCCGCCGACCTGGTCAACCGGGTCCGAAGCTCGTGGATGGGCCGTCCGGCCCCGCAGGTGCGGCTGCTGCCGGACCTGCTGCCGTACGAGCAGATGCCGTCCGTCGACCAGCAGCCCTCGCCGAAGCTGGTGCCGATCGGTGTCAACGAGGACGGCCTCAACCCGGTGTACCTCGACTTCAAGGCGGAGCCGCACTTCTACGCGCTGGCCGAGCGCGAATCGGGCAAGACCGCGCTGCTGCGCACGATCCTGCAGGGCATCACCACGCGGTACACGCCGAAGGAAGCGCTCGTCCTGCTCGTCGACTATCGGCGCACGCTGATCGGGTTCCTCAACCCGGAACACGAGCTCGAGTACTCGGTCAGCGCGGACATGCTCAAGAACAACGTCAAGGACGTGTGCGCGGCGCTCAAGAAGCGCCTGCCAGGTCCGGACGTGACGCAGCAGCAGCTCAAGGACCGTTCCTGGTGGACCGGCCCGGAGTTGTTCGTCGTCGTCGACGACTACGAGCTGGTGGCGCCGTCGGGCAACAACCCGCTGCAGCCGTTGGCGGACTTCGTGCCGCAGGCTCAGGACGTGGGGCTGCACGTCATCCTCGCCCGCAACTCGGGCGGCGCCAGTCGCGGTCTCTACGACCCGGTGCTGGCGAAGATGCGCGAGGTGTCCTCGCCGGGTCTGGCCATGAGCGCGAACAAGGACGAGGGGCAGCTGGTCGCGAACATCAAGTCGCGTGAGCTGCCTCCCGGACGAGGCACGCTGGTCAGTCGCAGCA
This sequence comes from Allosaccharopolyspora coralli, assembly GCF_009664835.1. Classification (NCBI taxonomy): domain Bacteria; kingdom Bacillati; phylum Actinomycetota; class Actinomycetes; order Pseudonocardiales; family Pseudonocardiaceae; genus Allosaccharopolyspora; species Allosaccharopolyspora coralli. The sequence goes on along the minus strand of NZ_CP045929.1, from coordinate 4,303,710 downwards.
TGCGGGGCGGGCCGCAGATGATCCAGACCGCGTTCCTCCGTCCCGAGTGACCGGTCCGACGCGAGTGCCGCTGGCCGAACGCGGTTGAACGAGAACGGGAACCTCTCCGCCCTCGGGTGGAGAGGTTCCCGCTTTTCCTGCACCGGACGTTTCGGCGACCGGCTCGTTTCGTCAAGAGGCTCTCGCCGTGATCACTCGATCCGGGGCAGACTGTTGGAACGTTCGCGCCCGCTGCCTAGGGTGCTCGTGGGGAACCGACCGTCCGGTCGTGCCGGGGGTCGGAAGACGACGTCGTCCACGTTTTGGGGCCTGCCGCGCCGCCGGCCTGCGCACCACGTCCGACGACGGTGAAGGAGTAGTGCGTGACCCTGCACGTCGCTGTCGACTTCGGCACGTCCAGTACCTGCACGGTCGTGTCCCGCGACGGTGCCGAACCGCAGGTCGTCGTGATCGACGGTCAGCCGTTGGTGCCGTCGGCGGTGTTCGCGGCCGCGGACGGCACGCTGTTCGTCGGGCAGGAGGCCGAGCGGCAGGCGGCCGTCGACCCGGCCCGGTTCGAGCCGCACCCGAAACGCCGCATCGACGACGGAGAGCTGTTGCTGGGCAGCAGCGTCCTGCCGGTGGTCGACGTGATCCGCGCGGTCCTGCAGCGCGCCGTCGGTGAGGCGCGGCGATACGCGGGCGGCGCAGCGGTGGATCTGCTGGTGCTCACTCACCCGGCCGATTGGGGCTCGGTGCGCACGAGCGTGCTGCGGGCGGCTGCGCAGGGACTCGGTCGTGAGTCGGTGTTGGTGCCGGAACCGGTCGCAGCCGCCGTGTTCCACTCGGCCGGCCACGGTCTGCCCGACGGTGGCGCGCTCGCGGTGCTCGACCTGGGGGGCGGGACGGTGGACGCGAGCGTGGTGCGCAAGCAAGGCAGTCGCTTCCCGGTCCTCGCCACGAAGGGCAGGCCGGACTTCGGTGGCGCCGACATCGACCAGGCGCTGCTGGAGCACCTCGGCCGCACCGTGTCGCACGTCGACCCCGGGGCTTGGCACCAGCTCGTCGAAGGCCGGGAAATGGTCGACCGACGGCGCAGACGTGTGCTGCGCCAGGACGTGCGCGGTGCGAAGGAGACGTTGTCCCGCCACGCCTACACGGACGTTCCGATGCCGCCGCCGTTCTCCGACGCGCACGTCACCCGCACGGACCTCGAACGGCTCGTCGCAGGGGGACTCTCACAGGCGGTGGACCTGGTGCCCGGCACGCTGCGCGAGGGTTCCGTGCCGAGGCAGCAGCTGGCGGGCGTGTTCCTCGTCGGTGGTTCGAGTCGGATCCCGATGGTGTCGCGGCTGGTGCACGAACGCACCGGTGTCGTTCCGACCACTTTGGACCAGCCGGAGACGGTCGTGGCGCGTGGAGCGCTGCGCGCGGTACGGCTCGACCCGGATCGCACCGGCGGACTACCCGCCGCAGCCGTCCGTGGCCCCGCGACGCCGACCCGTGCTCCTGGCGTCGCGGGCGCCCAGTCGCCCGGGTTCGCGGCACCGCAGCAGGTCACGGCGCCCGAAGCGGGATCAGTGCCTGCGAGCGACTCGTTGAGCCGAGCCTCCACGATCGTCATCGGTGGCAACGAGCGCACGCGCCAGGTGAACGCGCCTTCGACACCGGCCAAGCCGAACCGCACGCCGTGGCTGGTCGGTGCGGGTGCCGCCGTGCTGGTCGTCTCGGCTCTCGTCGTCGGGATCCTCGTCATCGGCGAGGACGGCGACGCGCGACAACAGGCGGGGCGCACGGTGGCCCAGTACGACTACGAGTTCGAGTACCCCGCGACGTGGCGGCAGTCCGGTGGTGATCCCGAGCAGTGGCAGACGCTGATCGAGCCGAGGTCCTCGGCGACCGGGGGCGGACGGATCGCCGTGCAGGAGGGGCGACTCGACTACGACGCCGGTGCGGACCGCGAGCGAGCCGTGAACGAGGTCCGCGGCCTCTACGACGCCGGAGTCGCCGAGACGGGGACGTTCTCGGGTTTCCGCGCCGACGCCAGTTTCGGCGGCAAGGACGTCGTCCACTACCGCGAACAGCTTCCGCAGGCCACCGTGGACTGGTTCGTGGTCCACGCGGGGACCGCCCGCGTCAGCGTCGGGTGTCAGTACACGCCGCAGAGCGGCGACGAGGTTCGCCGTGCGTGCGAGCAAGTCGTCCGTTCCCTCACCGTTCGCGACTGAGAGGGTGCGAACTCCTGACAGGGGGTTTTGCTTGGTGGGTCGGGTGGCGGGACCTCAGCGCCATCCTCGCTGCGGGATCGACTTCTTGAGTAGCCACCTACGCGGCGAACTCGCTGTCCTCGCGAGGATGGCGCTGAGAACCCGCGGGTGGTCGGGCTGCGTACGTCGTTGCCGCTCAGCGCTCCGCCGCTGACAAGACACGACGACAGCTCACTGTAAGCGAGGTGGGTGAGAACACATTTTTGTCCGCGAGTTTCCCGATTTCCTCCCGCGTGGCGGCGGAACGCCGCATTGGCACCTGCGAATCAGAGTCCCCGACGCCGTCGCGGCGCCTCGCCGATCACGTTTGCGAATGCGCTCGAGTCTCCGGGAGGAAACCTTTCGCATCCGCGAATGCGGCCGTGACCTGCGGGTTCCGTCGGCGGTGTTTACACCAGCAACGGGATCACGAGAAAAGCGGGACAGGGTGGAACCGAACATGGCAATGTCTGCGTCGCACCAACATCCACACTTCGTGACCACAGATTGAAGGGGGTCAACCCGAGATGAGCGGTTTCGGTACCGACGCAGAGCTGATGGACAAGGCTGCGAACCAGGTTGAAGAGGTCCGCGGCAACGTCGAGCAGGCCGTGAGCAAGCTGCAGGGCAACCTCGAGCCGATGCTGGCGCAGTGGCAGGGTGGCGCCGCGCAGGTGTTCCGTCAGCTGATGGACTCGTTCAAGCAGAACGCGGACACCATCAACCGCAACCTGGGGCAGATCTCGGAGAACATCAAGACCTCCGGTTCGCAGTACATGCAGCAGGAAGAGGAGCAGTCGCAGGAGATGAGCAAGATCCAGAACATGCTGGGCTGACTCTCGCGAACCGGTACGACTCGACGCATTCTTCGAACATCTTTCTTGAGGGGATAGGCAATGGAAATCAAGGTCAACTTCGGCCAGCTCAGCCAGGGTGCCAGCGACCTGCAGCAGACCTCGGCCAAGATCCAGCAGGAGCTCGACGAGCTGGAGAGCATGCTCAAGCCGCTCGTCGCGACCTGGGAGGGCTCCGCGCAGGAGGCCTACCGCGCCGCACAGGCGGAGTGGGACCAGGCCGCGGCCAACATGCAGGAGATCTGCGCCAAGATGGGCATGGCCGTCAACGCCGCGAACGACTCCTACCAGTCGGGTGAGTCGAAGAACGCCGCTCGCTTCGGTGGCTGATCTTCGCCTGTCGAACTTTCCGCGACCCCGGGGTGCGTCCCCGGGGTCGCGGTCGTTTCGGCCCCCACGGCGGGTGCCGGTGCGGGGAGCTGCCCGCCCACCGGCTAGGCTGGTCCAGGTGGCCCGGACCGTTCCGGGACGGGGGGACCCGTTTTGACCGTGCCGAAAGCCACCGAGTACCCTCAATCTTCGTTGTGCGGTGCGCGACCGCGGTGTTCGACCGAGAGCCGGCCAGAACGGCACAGGTTCCGGCAACACGTGGAACGTGCCGGTTCCCCGGGTCGATCCGGTGGTACCCCGCGTGATGCCGATGGTTGTCCATCGGGGACGCCGACCGCACCGAGATTCCGACGCGAACGACGACGAGGTAGACCCGTGCGCACGTACAGCCCGAAGGCCGGCGAGGTGACCCGCGCCTGGCATGTGATCGATGCCGAGGACGTGGTGCTCGGTCGGCTGGCTACCCAGGCCGCGACGCTGCTGCGCGGCAAGCACAAGCCGACCTACGCCCCGCACCTCGACACCGGCGACTTCGTCGTCGTCGTCAACGCCGAGAAGGTGGCGCTGACCGGGAACAAGCGCGATCAGGCGTTCCAGTACCGCCACAGCGGCTACCCGGGCGGTCTGCGCAAGGAGTCCTTCGGGAACGTGCTGGACAAGCACCCCGAGCGGCTGCTGGAGAAGACCATCAAGGGAATGCTGCCGAAGAACAAGCTCGGCCGGGCGATGGGCAAGAAGCTCAAGGTCTATGCCGGGCCGGAGCACCCGCACCAGGCACAGAACCCGCAGACCTTCGACGTCAAGAAGGTCAAGAAGTGACCGAGGAACAGCACGTGACTGAATCTCCGGACAACGAGGCCGTCGACCAGGACGTCGCCGTCGACGACGTCGCCGTTGAGGACGCCGCTCCCGCCGAGGACGACGCCGCTCCCGCCGAGGACGCCGCTGTCGCCGAGCCGGCCGCGCCCGTCGAACCGGCTCCGGTCGTCCCGGTGCCCGGTGGCCGCGCCGCTCAGAGTGTCGGCCGTCGTAAGAAGGCACGGGCCCGGGTCCGTCTGGTCCCCGGTAACGGTGGCTTCAAGCTCAACGGCAAGCCGTTGGAGCACTACTTCCCGAACAAGGTGCACCAGCAGATCATCCGCGAGCCGTTCCAGACGGTGGAGCGCGACGAGGCGTTCGACGTGAACGCGAACCTCGATGGTGGCGGCCCGTCCGGGCAGGCCGGTGCGCTGCGCATGGCGATCGCCCGCGCGCTCATCCAGCTCGACGCCGACGACCGCCCGGCCCTGAAGAAGGCCGGTATGCTCACCCGTGACTCGCGGGCGAAGGAACGGAAGAAGTACGGCCTCAAGAAGGCCCGCAAGGCTCCGCAGTACAGCAAGCGCTGAGCCTGCCGCCGAGGCACCCTGCGGGAGCAGTTGCTCGTCCTTTCCGGGCGAGGGGCTGCTCCCGCAGTGTTTTCCGGGCCCGTTTCGGTCCCGGTCGCCCTATCCTGTCGTCGACTATCAGGAGGATCTGCCGTAGATGTCCCGTTTGTTCGGAACCGATGGGGTGCGGGGGCTGGCCAACGCGGAGCTGACTCCGGAGCTGGCGTTGTCGTTGTCGTCGGCCGCGGCGCGGGTTCTCTACGACCGGGACGATTCGCGACGCCGGGTCGCGTTGGTGGGGCGTGACCCGCGGGCCAGTGGCGAGATGCTGGAGGCCGCGGTGACGGCCGGTCTGACGTCGGCCGGTGCGGACGTGCTGCGGGTCGGCGTGCTGCCCACACCGGCGGTGGCCCATCTGGTCGCCGCGCTGGGAGCGGACATCGGTGTGATGATCTCGGCTTCGCACAATCCGATGCCGGACAACGGCATCAAGTTGTTCTCGGCGGGTGGGAACAAGTTGCCGGACGCGGTCGAGGACGAGATCGCCTCCCGGCTGGACGAGACCGTGCAACGACCGACGGGCGTCCATGTCGGCCGCGTTCGCGATGCTCCGAACGCTGTGCAGCAGTACGTCGATCACCTGCTGGTGGCGACACCGCAGCGACTGGACGGGGTTCGGGTCGTCGTGGACTGTGCGAACGGCGCAGCCGCCTACGCAGCGCCGGAGGCGTATCGCCGGGCGGGCGCCGAGGTGATTCCGCTGCACGCTGATCCGGACGGGCTCAACATCAACGACGGCGTCGGCTCGACGCATCTGGAGTCGGTGCGCGCCGCTGTGCTGGAGCACGGGGCGGATCTGGGGCTGGCACACGACGGGGACGCGGACCGGTGCCTTGCGGTGGACGCCACCGGGGCCGTGGTCGACGGTGACCAGATCATGGCGATGCTCGCCGTCGACATGTGCGAGTCAGGCGAACTCGCCGCCGACACGCTGGTGGCCACCGTGATGAGCAACCTCGGTCTGCATCTGGCGATGCGCGAGCACGGGGTGACGTTGCGGACGACCGCGGTCGGCGACCGGTACGTCCTGGAGGAGCTGCGTGCGGGCGCGTACTCGCTGGGCGGCGAGCAGTCCGGGCACGTGGTGCTTCCCGGCTACGCGACCACCGGGGACGGGCTGCTCACCGGCTTGCGGATCATGAGCCGGATGGCGGGAACGGGCCGTGGTCTCGCCGAGCTTGCGGCTGTGATGACCCGGCTGCCCCAGGTGCTGGTCAACGTCCGCGTGGACGACAAGCATGCGGTGGTCGCTGCGCCGCAGGTCACCGAGGCTGTGGCGGTCGCGGAGGCCGAACTCGGCGAGTCCGGCCGGGTACTGCTGCGCAAGTCCGGCACGGAGCAGTTGGTCCGGGTGATGGTCGAGGCGCCGAGCGGCGAGATCGCTCAGGAGACCGCCGATCGCCTCGCGAAGGTCGTCGGCGGCGCGTGAGCCTTTGTGGTGCCTATAGCCACCAAAAAGACTCACGCCTCCGAACGGGTGAGTTCACATCACACGCACGGAAGTGTGAAAAGTCAGTTGTGAGCGGAGTCTCCCGGTGATCTGGCTCATGTGAGACCATGCACACATGAGCGCCATTGCTGTCGCCCTCGCTGTCGGTGTGCTCGCGGTCGGTCTGGTCGTGGGCATGGTTGTTCTGTCCGTGTTCGCGCTCGCCGGGCTCAAGGCGATCAACGCGGCGCACGACGGCGGGTCCTGGTACCTGAGCCGTCGTAAGGCGCTCCACTGAGGTTGACCATGGACCGGTTCGAGGGCTTCATCGCCGTCGTGCTGATGCCGCTCGCCGTCATCGGGCTCGGCCTGCTCGGCTCGGTCGTCCTCGTCGGCTGGCCGTTCTGACCTTCTGGGCTGCACACCGCGTGCCAGACTGCGCCACTGTTGATGTCCAGGTGGGATGCGAGGCGGGCTTGTCTTGGGGGATGGCTTCGTGGGCGTGGGCGTAGGCGGAGTCGGCGCGTGGGAACTCGCACTGGCACTGGGGTTCTTGTTTGGGAAGGCCGTGCTGATCCTGCTGGTCGTCGGCGGCTCCGTCGCCGCGATCCTTTTCCTCGCCAGGTCACACAAGCGCTCCCAGCCGTCCGCGCATCGCGACCGCTACGGTCCTGCGTCGCGTTCGGGCCAGCCGCCTGACCACGGACACCACTGACCGGACGGGCCTTGCGTCCGCAAACAGTCTGTGGAATCGGGCCGCCGCGTTCGGGTGGTCTGCGAAGATCTTCGTTCGGTGGGCGCGTCGGTTCGTGGGAACCGGCGGACGACGCAGCCCGTCCGAGGACAGACCATGCCGTACCGGATGCGAAGGGGGACCGGGAACGATGACAGTGCAGACGTCGGGCAACGACCTGACGAGGGCGTCCGCCAGTTTCTCGAACAGTGCCGAGGCCATCAGGGGGCAGGCCGATGCGCTGTCCGAGAGCCGCGTGACCGGTGCGGTCACCGGACGCAAGTTCCCGGAGGTCGGCGACCGGTATCGGCAGCTGATCGAACAGTTCCGGGGCACCATCGACGGCTTCGCCGGCAAGTCCTCGGAACTGTCCGAGGACTTCAGCGCCTCGGCCACGCAGTACGACTCCAGCGATGAGGACGGCATCGGGCACGTGAGGAGCGTGCAGGTCTGATGGCGGTCGGAGACAAGATCGGGGACGCCGGGGACGCGGCGGATGACTGGCTCTCGGATCGCAGCCGCGAGAACGCCGAGGTTCTCGAAGCCGGAGGTGCCGAAGTCGGTGGTCCGGCGGAAGCGTTCGGTGACCTCGCGGCCGGCCACCACGAAGTGGTCGGGGACGTCGCAGGAGGCGTGGTCAGCGGCGGCGGTGACGTCCTCGGCGGTGTGGTCAACGGGCACGAATCGGCGCTGCGCGGCGCCGCCGACGGCATCGACGAAGTCGTCGGCGGTGGCGTCGACGCTGCGAACAGCGTTGGCGAGGGGGTCGCGGACGGCGCGGGCGAACTCGCCACCGGTGGCCGTCGTGCCGCCGAGACGATGAACCGCGAGTTCGCCGAGGGCGACTACGTCGAGGGAGTCGCCGGCGGAGCGGCCGAGGCACTGAAGGGGCATGCGCGGGCGGCCGGGGACGTCGCGAGCGGGGTGGCCGAGGGCGCCGGGGACGTGCTCGGCGGTGTGGCCAGCGGTGCCGGTGAGGTCGTCGGTGGTGTCGCCGAAGGTGTCGGTCACGTCGCGAAGGGCGCGTTCGAGGGCGTCACAGATCTCGCCGGCGGCGTGATCGACGGAATCGGTAGTGGTCTCAAGGCGGTCGGCAACGCGCTCAAGGACGAGCACACCGAGACGACCGAGGAGTCCCGGAAGGCGCTGGAGGACACGGGCCCGGTCGGCAAGTCCGACGAGCTGCTCGACCACGGCGCGGTGGGACTGAAGTTCTTCGAGGTGTTCCTCCCGCGACTGCAGGACTGGACCGGCTCCGCACCGGATCACCAGGGCGAGATCTGCCGCCGCTACGACGAGCTGCGCGGGATCGACTTCGCCGCTTTCCGGGAGGACGCCGAGCGACTGGGCCGGGTTCAGCAGGCGCTGGTCGAGCAGAACGACAGCATGGACCGTGGTTACCGCACGGCCGCGCAGACCTGGCAGGGCGACGCGGCCACTGCAGCGGGCGCCAAGGTCGGCACCACCGTCGAGGGCGGTGGCACGATCGCCGCGGACCTCGAGAGGTTCGGCGGCGCGATCCCGCCTGCGGTCGACGGCATCCAGCAGACCGTGCGCGAGTACGCGACGTTCGTCGTGGACCTGGGCGAGCAGCTGGTCGTCGGCGACAAGGAACCCGACCGGGTCGACGACGAGATCCGCAAGGCCAAGGGCGACCTGAACCTCTCGGACCTGGACGACGTCGGCCTGGACGACATCTTCGGGGGTATCGGCTCGCACATCATGGAGAACCCGGTGAAGGCTGCCGCCGGGGCGATCGTGAGTGGCGTGCTGCCGGGACTGGCCGCCATCACGAACGGCCCCGAGGTCGCCGGGCAGATCCGTCAGCAGATCATCGACGACGCCAAGCAGTGGTGCGACACCGTGTTCGTGCCGGAGATGCAGACCAAGCTCGACGAGTTCGATCAGCAGACGACCGCGTCGCAGGACACCGTCAAGCAGGCCTACGACCAGATGCTGCAAGCCGGGCAGACGAGTGACCCGTTCGCTCCTCCACCGTCCAGCAAGGACACCACGGAACCCTCGGGCGACGAGCCGGGCACGACTCAGCAGGTCGGCAACGAGCCGAGCAGTCACCAGCAGACCGGCCAGCAGACCGGCAACCAACCGACCGCCACTCAGCCCAGTGGCAGCGGCTCGGGCGGCACGCCGTCCGGTGGCGGCGCGGGGACGGGCGGTATGCCGCCGGGTGGTGGCGCCGCGCCCGAGATGCCGAAGCCGCCGGACGTGGGCATGCCGGAGATGCCCGAGCCCTCCGGCCATGAGGACTCGGCGCCGGAGGAGGTCACGCTCGGCGAGGGCGACGACGCGGTGACCGTGCAGGAGCCCGCGCCCGACGGTCGTACCCAGGTCACGATCGTCGGCGAGGACGGTCAGCCCAAGACCTACGACATCGCCTTCCCCCCGCAGGGTGGCGAAGGAGCTCCCGGAGGCCTTCCTCCTCAGCCGCAGCCTGGTGCCGGTGGCATGCCCGGCCAGCCCGTGCCCGGCGCACCGGGAATGCCGGGCGCGCAGATGCCGGGCGCCGGTGCCGAGGGGGAGACGATTCCGCTCCAACCCGACGCCGACGGTCAGGCCGTCATCGAGGACGGGGACCGCACGATCACGATCGAGCGCACCCCGGAGGGTGAGGTGCGCGTCGACATCGACAACGGCGACGGCACGCCCCCGGTGAACCAGACGATCGGGTTCGGCAGCGAGGAACCCGGCGCGATGCCGGGCGAGCCCGGCGGCGGGATTCCCGAGCAGAACACCTCTGTCGGCAACGGGATTCCGGCACCGGCACCGACTCCGGAGGGGGCGGTCTTCGGCCAGCCGGGTGGTGCGATGTCCGCCGAGGGCGATGTCGCCGCGGCGGCTCCAGCCGCACAGGCATCGTTCGAGCCTGCTTCGGCAACGGACGCGGACCCGGCGCTGGGCGGCACGCCCGCTGCGCCCGTCGAGCCGAGCACGACTGCCGACACGGCGGGTGCCGCCGGTGGGCCGGCGGCGACCACGGCACAGTCGGCGGGTTTCACGTCGTCCTCCGGCGGGTTCACCCCGGTGCCCGACGACGGGGGACGTTCGTTCGGCAGCCACTCCGGCCAGCTCTTCGGCGGTTCCGACGGCGGAGTGCAGCACGGCGGCAACGGCTTGTGGGGCTCGAACCCCGGGTCCACGGGACTGCCGAGTCTCGGCGACGACACCCCTTCGCAGGGAAGTTCCCAGGGCAGCACCGGGCTCGCGTCGATGGGAGGCGATGGCGGTGCGGCAGGCGGCGGCTCGTCGAGTGGCGCAGGCGGCCAGGGCCAGAGTGGCGGTGCGGGCGGCGGCATGATGGGCATGGGTGCCATGGGAGGCGCCGCACAGCAGGGCGGCGACCAGGAGCGGAGCAACTCGAGTCCGTGGCGCACCGAGGGGCAGCTTTTCGACGACGGCACGGAGCAGTCGCGGGTCCGGTTCCAGTCGGTGCTCGGTGAGGACAAGCAGAGGTGAGCATGGTCCCGGTCAACCAGAAGGTCGCCGACGAGATCGTCACGCTGGTCGCTCGGCACCGGCATGCCGCCGAGGGGCGCAAGGACGCGATCAAGGCCGCAGAGGACGCGTCGAAGGAACGTAACGACGAGCTGGCTCGCCGGTCCGCCGAGAAGCGCGCGGAGATCACCGAGCTCGCGGAGTCGATGACGACGCCGAGTGAACCCGAGAAGCCGACCTGGGCGGCGCGGGAACGCGACAGCTACGAGATCGACCTCGCCACGGACGACGACGAGGTCGAGGAGCAGCCGGTGTCCCGGCAGCCCGTTCCGGCTCAACCGGTTGCTCCCGCGCAACCGAAGGCGCCTGCGCGGCGTCCGGTGTTCGACGACGATGACGACGACTTCGAGAACCAAAGCTGGTTGCGGTAGTCGGGGGCTGAGCGCCTGTCTGTGGTCTTGTCGTGATGTCCGTCAGGGCATGGTCTTGCGTGCTCAGCCCGCGCGTTGCAGGTTGTCGCTCGCAAGGCAGGGGTCGCCGCTGCGTACGTGCGGGTACTCGAGGCGACCCCGACGCCGCGAGCGGCAAGCCGGGCCGGTCAGCGACCGGCGTCAGGCTGCTGCGGCCGCTTCTCGCGAGTGCTCCGAATCGATGGCGCAGCCGGGGACGTCGGCGTCGAGTACCGGCGCGCCGCGCTTGTCCCCTGCGAGGTGACGCAGCAGGAACGCGGTGATCAGTGCCCGGGACAGCCGCTGGGTGCGGTACTGCGGTTTGCCGTGCAGGACGATCTCGGTCCAGTGCCTGCCCTCGGTGAACGCGAGATGGTCGGCCTTCTTCACGGTGCGCAGTTGCACCGGCCCGGCCCACCCCGTGCTGATCGGTTCGGCATGGGAGACGGCCGGAGCGAGGAGGTCCTTCTCGCCGGCGAGATGCAGACCGGGCACGGTGATTTTCTCAGCGGCGGCGATCGCGGACGGCCGAGTTTCGGTGACGGCCATCGTGGCCACCGCCTTGACCCGGTCGTCGGTCGCTGCGGTGAGGATCGCGCAGCCGCCGCCCATCGCGTGTCCGGCGACGCCGAGACGCTTCGGGTCGACGCTGATCTGCCCGTCGCCGAGCCGGACCTGCGTACATATGTCCAATGTGGTCGCCAGGTCCGACGACATCAGCCGGTGCGAGGCGAAGGGGCTCTGGTGCGTGCCGGGAGCCGCCGCGACGATTCCCCACGAGGCGAGGTGTCGCAGCAGCCCCAGGTAGCGGCGCGCGGGTTGCAGCCATCCGTGACCGACCGCCACGGCGGGCAGACCGAGACCGCTTTTCGGGGTGCACACGATCCCCGGCAGCCCGACCAGTGCGAGGTCACCGTGCAGGACCTCGTGCGGCCCTCGCTGCGAGAGTTCCTCCAGCACCTTCTTCGTCCGCGCCATGACGGGAACGGTAGCTGATGTCGGCCTTCCGCACGGGCTCCGGCACGGCGTGGGCGCTCAGAGTGCATGTGGAGCATGGGTAGGTGGTCCATGACCGGCGATGCCCGACGGCGGCATGGGCTCGCGTGGTCGGCAGGCTGGGACGCCGGGTACACGACCACCACCGCAGATCAGGGGCAGCTTGTCACGGGGTGGCGCGCGTCCGGGTGATCGCGGAACCTGGTGGCGTCGCCGACCGAGGGAGTGCTCGTGCAGGGAGTGTGGACGCCGGAGAGCGTGCGTGCGGCAGAGCAGCGGCTTTTCGAGCAGGTCGCGGAACCGACGGTGATGCGCCGCGCGGCGTGGGCGGTCGCGGTGCACTGCGCACGGCTCCTGCGGGACGCCACCGGCGGCGTTCCCGGCCGGCACGTCACGCTGCTCGTCGGTGCGGGCAACAACGGTGGCGACGCGTTGTGGGCCGGTGCGTTCCTGCGACGTCGCGGGGTCGGGGTCACCGCCGTCCTGCTCGTGCCCGAACGCGCCCACGCGGAGGGGCTTGCCGCGCTGCGCCGCGCCGGCGGCGGAGTCGTCGAGGCGGAGGGCGCCGGTGCCGACACCTCCGGGATCGGGGCCGAGGCGGTGGAGGCGCTGGACCGGGCGGACCTCGTCGTCGACGGCATCGTCGGGCTCTCCGCGCACAGTGGACTACGACCGACCGCGGCCGAACTCGTGCGCCGCGTCGAGGTTCCCGTCCTCGCCGTGGACCTCCCCAGTGGTGTGGATCCGACGACGGGCACCGAGGACGGCGTCGTCGTCGACGCCGACGTGACGGTCACCTTCGGCGGACTCCGCGCCTGTCATGTGCTCGGCGCGGGTGCGACCCGCGCCGGGGAGATCGTGGTCGCCGACATCGGACTCGACGACCACTGGGGTCGGCCGGACCTGCTGATGCTGGACGCCGAGGACGTCGGGGCGGTGTGGCCGGTGCCCGCACCCGACGACGACAAGTACAGCCAGGGCGTCGTCGGGGTCGCGGCCGGTTCCGCGACGTACCCGGGGGCGGCCGTGCTGACCAGCGGAGCGGCAGTGGCCGCGACCTCCGGCATGGTGCGGTACGCGGGCCCGGCGGCCGACGTCGTCCGGTCCGCACGTCCCGAGGTCGTCGCCACCGGTTCGGTCGGCGACGCGGGCCGGGTGCAGGCATGGTCCGTCGGGCCCGGCATCGGCACCGGTGGCAGCGGCCGGGAGGTGCTCGTGCGGGTCCTGGAGTCCGGGGTGCCGGTGATCGCCGACGCCGACGCGATCACGCTGTTGGCCGAGGACTCGTCCGTGTGGGACGCACGGGACCCGGACACGCCGCTGGTGCTGACCCCGCACGCCGGTGAGTTCAGCAGGCTCGCAGGCGACCCGGGGACGGACCGGGTCGCGGCGGCGCGGAGCGCGGCGGAGCGGTTCGACGCGACCGTGCTGCTCAAGGGGCATTCGACGGTGGTCGCGGCGCCGGACGGGCGGGTGCTGGTGAACGCGTTCGCGCACGCCTGGCCTGCGACGGCGGGGTCGGGTGACGTGCTCACCGGGCTCATCGGGGCATTGCTCGCCTCCGACCTCGACCCGTTGATCGCGTGCGCGAGCGCGGCCTACGTGCACTCGGTCGCCGCCGAGATCGCCGCCACCGGCGGCCACACCGTGCCCGGCGCACCCGCGCGGGACGGGTCTGCCGGTTCGCCCGCGGGGGCCTCACCGCTGCTTGCGGCGCTGCCGGACGCCATCAGCACGGTCCGCTCCACCGTCGGAACCTGAACCGCCGAGCGTCGCGCGCCTGCGCTGCGGCGGGCCTGTGACGCGGGCGATACCGGCACTCGGGCGTTCCGGCCGTATGCGACGATGGTCGTGCCATGAAGGAGGAGACCGCGCGCCGCGCCGACCTGCGCATTGACGTCGGCGCGCTCCGTCGCAACGTCGCGGTCCTCGCGTCCCGTGCCGCCGCCTCCGGCGCCCGGACCATGGTCGTCGTCAAGTCCGACGGCTACGGCCACGGCGCCGTCACGGTGGCACGCGCGGCTCTCGCCGCCGGAGCCGACGAACTCGGCGTCGCCTCCGTGACCGAAGCGCTCGACCTGCGTGCGCACGACATCACCGCGCCGCTGATGGCGTGGCTGCACGGGCCCGGCGAGGACTTCCGCCCCGCCGTGCGGGAGGACGTGGCGCTGTCGGCTTCGTCGCTGGAGACTCTCCACGAGATCGCGAAGGCAGCCGACCAGGTCGGCCGAACTGCCCGGGTGCACCTGAAGATCGACACCGGGCTGAACCGCAACGGCTGTCCGGCGCACCTGTGGCACGAGCTGGTGACCGCCGCCGCCCGTGCCGAGGACACGGGGTCGGTCCGGGTGCTCGCCGTGTGGTCGCACCTGGCGTGCGCCGACGAGCTCGACCACCCGTCGATCGACGAGCAGGCCGAACGGTTTCACGCGGCCTACGTCCAGGCTCGCCGGGCGGGATTGTCGCCGGAGCGGCACCTGGCGAACTCGGCGGCGACGTTGACCCGACCCGAACTGCACTTCGAGATGGTGCGGGTGGGGATCGCCGCCTACGGGCTGGATCCCGTGCCGGAGCACGGTGACCACGGGCTCGTTCCCGCCATGACGTTCCGGTCGTCGGTCGTGCTGACCAAGCGTGTCGCCGCCGGAGAGCGCGTGTCCTACGGGCACACGTGGACCGCGGAACGCGAGACGACGCTGGCGCTGGTCCCCGTCGGGTACGGCGACGGCGTTCCCCGTGTGCTGTCCGGTCGGCTGGCCGTGTGGCTCGCGGATGCTCTGCGACCGCAGGTGGGCCGGGTGTGCATGGACCAGATCGTGGTCGATTGCGGTGACGACCCCGTCGCGGTGGGCGACGAGGTTCTGCTGTTCGGGCCTGGCGATCACGGTGAGCCCACCGCTGCCGACTGGGCTCGCGAGCTGGGCACGATCCACTACGAGGTCGTCACGGGAATGTTCCGTCCGAGGGTGAGTCGGACGGTCGTGGAACCGGAGGTCACGACGTGAAACCCCTGTGGCAGGCGGCAGCGTGGGGCGGCGGCGTGGTCGGCGCCGCCGTGACCGGTGCGGTCGTCGGAGTCGCCGCGCGGAGTTCCCGCGTCGCCGCGCAGCGCCGCGAGGGCGCCGAAGACGACCCGTACGCGGGCGAATCGCTCGGCGAGCTCCCGCCGGACCGGCAGTCCACTGTGGCCGCCGACGACGGGGTTCCGCTGGCGGTGCAGGAGGTCAAGCCCGCCGATGGCGGCGAGGCCGAACTGACCGTCGTGCTGGTGCACGGGTTCTCGCTCGACATGCGGTGCTGGCATTTCCAGCGCCGCGATCTGCCCGAGCTGGCCGACCCGCGAGTGCGGGTGGTGCTCTACGACCAGCGCAGCCACGGAAAATCCGGTCGGTCCGCGCGCAAGCGCAGCACGATCGAGCAGCTCGGCAAGGATCTCGACGCGGTGATCCGGTCGACCGCCGGGCGCGGACCGTTGATGCTGGTGGGCCATTCCATGGGCGGTATGACGATCATGGCGCTGGCCGAGCAGAAACCCGAGGTGTTCCAGGATCGGGTGCGTTCGATCGCGTTGATCGGCACCTCGGCGGGCGCGATCGGTGCTTCCGGGTTGCCGAAGCCATGGCTGTCCAAGTACAACCCGGTCACGCGGGGACTCGGCGTCGCGGCCGGTCTGCAGCCGGCGCTGATCGAGCTGGCCCGCAAGAGCGGCAGGCACCTGACGTGGAGCCTCGTCCGCGCGCTGGCGTTCGGTGACCGGCACGTGAGCCCGTCGCTCGTGGACCTGATGGGGGACATGATCGACGGCACGTCGGTGTCGGCGGTGACGGATTTCCTCGACACGATCGGCTCCCACGACCGCAAGGCGGCGCTGGCCGGGTTGCGTCATTGCGACGTGCTGGTGCTCAGTGGGGACAGCGACAAGTTGACGCCCTTCTCGCACGCCGAAGTGATCGCGGAGGAGCTGCCCGACGCGAAGCTGGTGCGCGCCTCCGAGGCGGGGCACATGGTGATGCTGGAGCAGCACGAGCTCGTCACGTCGCACCTGGCGGAGTTGGCGCGGCGTGCGACGGGGAAGCGGGGCGTGGCGAAGTGGCTGCGCGGGCGGTCGAGGTCGCGGACGTGACGGTGCTGGAGCTGCCCGAGGAGTCGGACGCGCTGGAGTTCGGCCGCCGCCTCGGCGCAGTGCTGCGCGCGGGCGACCTGGTGCTGCTCGACGGCCCGCTGGGTGCGGGCAAGACCGTGTTGGCGCGAGGAATCGCGACGGGCATGGGCGTGAGCGGTCCGGTGACGTCGCCGACATTCGTCATCGCGCGGGTGCACCGTCCGGAGGGCGACGGCCCGGTGCTCGTGCACGTCGACGCGTATCGACTGTCCGGATTGGACGAGGTGGAGGACCTCGACCTCGAAACCGATCTCACGGAGGCGGCGGTCGTCGTCGAATGGGGATCGGGGGTGGCCGAACAGCTGGCGGACGAGCATCTGCTGGTGCGTCTGCATCGTCGCCCTGACGACGTCCGGGAACTCCGACTCGAAGCCAACAGTCCTCAGTGGACTGAACGGGCGGCGTCGCTGTTGGCCGACGCCCGGGCGCCGCGTTCCTGACAGGGCGTTTGGTACCTGGCAGCTGTGCCCGTAGTGCACGGTCTCGCGGGCTCGGCCTGCCCCGGGGTGAGAAGCGTCGGTCTCGACCACTTACCCAAGCTCCACAATGGCCTCTCGGTCACCCGGGCACTCACACGGTGGTGTCGAACTCCTTGGAGAGCTCCTGGGCGAGCCGCTGCATCGTGGGGATGATCTCGTCGGTGGCGATGCGCGTCATGCGCCCTTCCGGCCCGCTGATGGAGATCGCAGCGCCGGCCGGTGCCCCGGGCACGGCGACGGCGAAGCATCGCACCCCGACTTCCTGTTCGCCGTCGTCCACCGAGTAGCCACGCTCGCGGATCGCGTCGAGTTCCTTGTGCATCCCGTCGACGGTGGTGAGGGTGCGTTCCGTCGCGGGCGGCATTCCGGCGCGGGTGAGTAGCTGCGTGACGACGTCGTCGGACAACTCGGCCATCATCGCCTTGCCCACTGCGGTCGCGTGGGCGTTCACTCGCCGTCCGACTTCGGTGAACATCCGCATCGAGTGCATCGAGGGGTTCTGCGCGACGTAGACGATCTGGTCGGAGTCGAGGACCGCCATGTTCGAGGTTTCACCGGTCGCCTCGGTGAGCTGCGCGAGATAGGGGCGCGCGAACGAGCCGAGCGCCCGGCTTGCGGTTTCGCCGAGGCGGATGAGCCGCGGCCCCAGTGCGTAGCGCCGCGAGGGCTGCTGGCGCACGTATCCCGAGCCCACCAGCGTTTTCATGATCCGGTGAATGGTCGGCAGCGGCAGTCCGGAGGCGTCGGCGAGCTCGGAGAGGGTCATCTCGCCGCCCGCGTCGGCGAGCTCTTCGAGCAGGTCGAAGGTGCGCTCGATCGACTGCACACCTCCGCTGCGGCCTGCGGCGGTCGACATCGGCTGCGGTCCTTCCGATCGGGCGCGGGACGTGTGCGGACGAGTGCAGTCTAGTGGCCGCGGACGTGCCCCAGCTCATGTTGCTCGTCACGTATGGCGAAAACTAATATCCACGATGCAGAAAATCATACCCGTTGTGCTCGCGCGCCACAGCGGACCCGCCCGCACGGACTGCGGGGGTGGTCGGCGCGCGGCAGGCTGGGCGGGCGACTCTCCGGTCGGGACTCCCGTGGCGTCCGGCGTGCCCAGCGAGAAAACACAGGACAGCACCAGGAAGAGGTGGACCTTCCATGTCTGAACCGACCGTGCAGGTGCTCGGCGGACCGGTCGAACGCGGTGACGAGATCCTCACCACCGAGGCTCTCGAATTCGTCGCCGGTCTGCAGCGCAAGTTCGGCGCGCGCCGCGACGAGCTGCTCGCGCGCCGCAAACAGCGCCGGGACGAGGCCGCGCGCAACGGCAAGCTCGACTTCCTGGAGGAGACCCGCGAGATCCGCGAGTCCGACTGGCAGGTCGCCGAGCCGCCGGCCGCGATCCGCGACCGCCGCGTCGAGATGACCGGCCCGACCGACCGCAAGATGTCGGTGAACGCGCTGAACTCCGGTGCCAAGATCTGGCTGGCCGACCTCGAGGACGCCAACACTCCGCACTGGGTCAACGTCGTCTCCGGTCAGGTCAACCTCTACGACGTGATCCGCAAGCAGGTGCAGCTGACCACGCCCGAGGGCAAGGAGTACAAGCTGCGCGACGACGTCGAGCACGCCGTGCCGCTGGTGCGCCCGCGCGGCTGGCACTTCGACGACAAGAACGTCCTCGTCGACGGTAAGCCGGTCGTGGGCGCGCTCGTCGACTTCGGCCTGTACTTCTTCCACAACGCCAAGGAGGCCGCGCGGCGCGGCACCGGGCCGTTCTTCTACCTGCCGAAGATGGAGAGCCACCTCGAGGCGCGGCTGTGGAACGAGGTGTTCACCCATGCTCAGGCCGAGCTCGGCGTCCCGCACGGCACCGTGCGCGCCACCGTGCTCATCGAGACCGTCCCCGCGGCCTTCGAGATGGAGGAGATCCTCTACGAGCTGCGCGACCACAGCGCCGGTCTCAACGCGGGCCGCTGGGACTACCTGTTCAGCATGATCAAGACGTTCCGCGAGAACGGCACGGACTTCCTGCTGCCGGACCGCAACGTCGTCGGCATGACGGTGCCGTTCATGCGCGCCTACACCGAGCTGTTGGTGCGGACCTGCCACAAGCGTGGCGCGTTCGCGATCGGCGGCATGGCGGCGTTCATCCCGAACAAGAAGGACCCGGAGGCCAACGAAAAGGCCATGCAGAAGGTCCACGACGACAAGAAGCGCGAGGCGGGCGACGGCTTCGACGGTTCGTGGGTCGCCCACCCCGGCCTGGTGCCGATCTGCTTCGAGGAGTTCGACGCGGTGCTCGGCGAGAAGCCGAACCAGATCGACCGCACCCGCGACGACGTGTCGGTGACCGCCGAGGACCTCCTCGACGTCAAGTCCACCCCGGGTGACAAGACGATCGACGGCCTGCGTGCCGCGGTCGACGTCGGCGTGCGCTACATCGTCTCGTGGCTCGGACGCAACGGCGCGGCGGCGATCCACAACCTGATGGAGGACGCCGCGACCGCCGAGATCTCGCGTTCGCAGATCTGGCAGTGGCTGCACAACGACGTCGTGCTCGCCGGCGGTGAGCGGGTGACCGTCGACCTGGTTCGCCAGGTCCTCGCCGACACCGAGAAGCAGCTGCGTGCCGAAGAGGGCTTCCCGACGGAGAACCTCGGCCTGGCCGTGGAGCTGTTCGAGAAGGTCGCGGTCGCCGACGAGTTCGTCGACTTCCTCACCCTGCCCGCCTACGAGCACATCAGCTGATCACCCGAGCGAGTCGGAACGAACGGCACTTTCGCCCCATAGGACGAGGCGAAAGTGCCGTTCGCTCCACGGGTTGCGCTGAACTGGGGTTTCTGCTGGTCACGTGCTGTCTGACCATCAGCCAGTCCAGCCCGGTGTAGACGTTGCTGAGCTGCACTTTAGTCGCAGAGTGACGCTTATCGGCCCACGGTCGCCCCACGCGGGACGAGCACGGCTGCCCCACGAGGCGACACGTCCAGACGTCTGGGGAAGATGGTGAATGATCGTTCTGGTCTGTTCGGGGGATGAGTAGTAACCCGCTCTTGCGGTCCGGGTGGGTTCGATACGGTGTGCTCGCGATCGACCGTGACCGAGGGGGACCTTATGAACAACCGCGACCGCGTGGCGCCGCCGGTGTTCGGCGCTGCGCACGCCGAACCGCTCGATGACGAGGGGGAGCTACCGGGACAGGTGTTCCTCCCGAGCGAGCGTGTCACCGACCGTGATCAGGAAGTCACATTGGAGCTGCGCCACCTCGCGGACGGCACGACGGCGATGCTCGCTTACACCTCGCTGGAGTCGCTGGTGGCGGGATGCGGCAATGGGCAGCCGTGGATCGCCGTACGGGGCAACTCCGTGGACGATCTTCAGCAGCGGGCGGGCGCCGACGTGGTTCTCTGGGATGCCGCCGTGCCGCTTGAACAGCGTCGCGTCGAGGGGGTCGAAGAATGAGCGGTATCGAAGCGGACCCGCAGGTGTTGCACACGATCGCGGCTGGGCTGCGCGGGGCTGGTGACGACCTGGACGCCAGCGCGGCACCACCACCGGTCCCCCAGGCCGGGGAGGTCAGCGAGTTCGTCTCGGCCACGCTGCAAATGTTGTGCGAAGGCGTGGGCAACGTGGCGGCCAGCGCGACCGGTCTCGGTGAGGCGGTGGCTGCGGGCAAGACCGAGTACGAGACGCGGGATTACGAGGAAGCGCTGAACCTCAAGCGCGCCGAGCTGAACAGGGGGAACTGACGTGCAAGAGCTAGACACGGAGGTCGAGGGTGACCCGGACTCGTTCACCGCGACGTGTCAGTTCCTGCGCGAGACCTCGGCGAACGTGGAACGCACGGAACAGAAGTACGTCTCGACTCGTGGCGAGGCCGAAGGCGGCTGGGGTGGTGCGGCCGGGGAGGGCTTCCGCGATATCGTGTTCTCCAGTGCGCGGATGGCTGGCGACACCGTGCAGATGCTCTCCGAGGTTTGCTCGTCGTTGGAGATTCACGCCGACGATCTGCGTACGGTCGAAGCGGACATGCAGCGAGCACGCGACCGGGCCGTCGAGGGTGGCCTCACCATCACCGGCTTCAAGATCCAGCCACCCGGTTCGGCTCCCGAGGCTCCGGCACCGTTGCCGAGCGGCAGGCCCGCCAGTCCCCAGCAGACCGAAGCGCACGCGGCCGGGGTGGCAGCACAGGCCGACTACGAGCGGAAGCTCAACGCCTACAACGACGCGGCAGGTTTGGTCAGCGAGGCACAGAAGAAGGAAGCCGATTCTCAGGCGTGGTTGGTCAAGACCGTCTCGGGGGTGATGGACCCGCCGAAGCTGATGCTAACCGGTGGGGACATAGCCACCGGTCTGGCCGGTGTGGTTACGACGAACGCAACCAAATGGAAAGCAGTCGCAGACAGAATCGCGTCGCCGGACCTGCCCGCCAAGATGGCGCAGAACACCACTATGAGTGCCGCCACCCGGTTTCGAATGGCCGAGATCGCGGCCGAACGATCCACCGGTAAGGCCGTAGCCTACGCCAACGCCTATCCGAACAAGGTCGCCGCATGGCTGGATAAATCGCCGCCCTGGGCCAAGGCGACACTCGACGCCAAGATCATTCCGCACTCAGCTCCGAGCCCCACGACGCCGATCCTGCGGGGAGCGGTGAACGTAGGCAAGAAACTTCCCTACGTCGGGTTGTTGTTTACCGGCGCCGGAGTGACCTACGACATTCAGCAGGGCAAAGATCCGACACAGGCTGTCGTCTCCGGCGGTGCGTCGTTCGTCGGCGGTGCGGTGGCCGGTGCGTCCATCGGTGCAGCCTTCGGTGGCCCGGTCGGTGTTGTCGGGGGTGCGCTGGTCGGGATCGGTATTGGTATTGCCGTCGACTCTGGCTGGGAACTGTTCGACTGAGCCAAGTCCACGGAGGATGAAAGGAGTCACGGGTCGTGCCGCAGGTAGCCCCGAAACCAGATGTGAACACAGGGGAGCCGAGGCCGCCGCAAGCACCCGTGATCACAACCTGGGAGAACGAAGGCCGCACCAACCGGGACAACGCGAAGTTTCCGCCAGCCCCAGAGAGGGAAGGTCCGGTGCTGGAGTGGTACCAGGGCAAAGAGAACGAGATGGTCAAAGGCGGGTTCGCACTCAGCGTGGCAGGTGTGATCTTCCTTTGCATCCTCGACACCGGTTTTTCGTGGATGAGCAACGGGTGGCTGTGGCTCAGCATCGCGTGGCCGCCGGTCGTGTTCTACTTCCTTGGCCGCAGTGGCGGCTACTCGGCGGGAGCGGAATGGTTTGCCACTCGCCGCAAGGGCTATGTGCGGCTGTATGAATTGCAATCGGTCAAGGTCGACTACACAGCAGGCGGCCAGTCGATTTCGTTGGAGCTGACCGACATCCACGGTGGCTTCGCCGGAGCGAGCCTCCGTCAGCTCCAGCGCAAGCGTGCTCTGTGGGATCTGGTCTACAACGGGATCGCGTATTCGGTCCTCCACGGACGAGCCACGGCGAACAACCTGGCGTTGGACAAGCTGAAACTGCGCTGACGTTGCGCACCGCACGACGGGATACCGATCGAATACCCGCAGCCGCCGGAAAACACTGTGTCCCGACCCTCGTCCGTACTGGTCACGGCCACGCCCTTCGCAGATCGGAGCAAAGTGCCGTTCGTTCCAGAGCACTGCACGCGAACGAGGATCAGTAGTATCAACGGACGATGATCTACGACTATTGCGTGGTGGGCGGCGGCATCGTCGGACTCGCCACCGCTCGGGCGCTGATCCGGCTCCGGCCCGGCGCGAGTGTCGTCGTGCTGGAGAAGGAGAACCGGCTCGCCCGGCACCAGACCGGGCACAACAGCGGGGTCATCCACGCGGGCATCTATTACGCCCCCGGCTCGCTGAAGGCCGAGCTGTGCCGCGAGGGCGCCGCGGCGACCAAGGAGTTCTGTACCGAGCACGGCATCCCGTTCCGTGAGCCCGGCAAGCTCCTCGTGGCCACCGACGAGACCGAAGCTCGACGGATGGACGCGCTGTTCGAACGCTCCAAGGAGAACCGCATCGCGGTGGACCGCGTCTCGGCGGCCGAACTGCGCGAACTGGAACCGAGAATCCGGGGTGTGGGTGCGCTGAAGGTACACACCACCGGAATCGTCGACTTCGCCGCCGTGTGCGAGGCGCTGGCCGGGGAAGTGCGCGACGCGGGCGGCCGGGTGCGGCTCGGCGCCGAGGTGACCGCGATCCGAGAGTCCACATCGGAGGTCACCGTCGAGGCGGGCGGCGAGCCGTGGCGCGCCCGCGAACTCGTCGTGTGCGGCGGCGTCCAGGCCGATCGCCTCGCGAGGATGGCGGGCATGGACCCGGAGTTCCGCATCGTGCCGTTCCGTGGCGAGTACTACCGGCTGCCCGACTCCCGCAGCGACGTCGTCGACCACCTGATCTATCCGATCCCGGATCCGGCCTTGCCGTTCCTCGGTGTGCACCTGACGCCGATGATCGACGGCAGCGTCACCGTCGGCCCGAACGCGGTGCTCGGTCTGGCGCGGGAGAAGTACCGGAAGTTCTCGCTCAGCCCGCGCGACGCCAAGGAGATCCTCGGCTACCGGGGTTTCTGGCGCGTCGCACGCGACAACGTGCGCACCGGGGCCGTCGAGTTGCGGAACTCGCTGTTCGCGCGCGGCTATCTCCAAGCCTGTCGCCGCTACTGCCCGGAACTCGAACTCTCCGACCTGCTGCCGCACGAGGCGGGAATCCGTGCCCAGGCAGTGCTGCGCGACGGCACGCTCGTCCACGACTTCCTGTTCCAGGAGACGGAACGCAGCGTGCACGTGTGCAATGCGCCGTCCCCGGCGGCCACCTCGGCGCTGCCGATCGGAGAGCGGATCGCTCGGCGAACGGTGGGAGACGAGCCCGGCTGAGCGGGTCGATCGAACCACGCGGCCATCCGCTCCAGTACCGTGCCCTCGGGCGGGCTGTTCCCGCCCCGGCACCGAAGGACTCGAGGAGCGCGTTGTGACCGGTCACGTCGTGATCGCACCGGACAAGTTCAAGGGCTCGCTGACCGCCCCGGAAGTGACCGAGGCGCTGGCGACCGGCCTGCGGCGCGCCCGTCCCGACCTGGACCTGCGGCTGGTTCCGGTCGCCGACGGCGGCGACGGGACGGTGGCCGCGGCCGTCGCGAGCGGCTACAAGCAGGTGCCGGTCCGGGCGACCGGGCCGACGGGCGTCATCGTGGACTCGGCCATCGCCGTCCACGACGAGACCGCGGTCGTGGAGCTGGCGGCGGCGTCCGGTCTCAGTCTGTTGGCGCCCGGCGAGGTCGCGCCGATGACGGCGTCCAGCTTCGGCACCGGTGAGCTGATCCGCGCCGCGCTCGACGAGGGTGCGCGCACGATCGTGCTCGGCGTCGGTGGCAGTGCCTCCAACGACGGCGGTGCCGGCATGCTCGCCGCGCTCGGTGCCCGCATCAAGGGCGACGGCGGAGCGCCGGTGATGACGTGCGGCGCGGGCCTGCTGGAAGTGTCCGAAGTGGACTTTTCCGGGCTCGATTCCCGCCTGGCCGAAACACAGGTCATTCTCGCGGCCGATGTGGACAATCCGCTGACCGGTGAGTTCGGTGCCGCCCGGGTGTACGGCCCGCAGAAAGGCGCCGACACTGCTCAGGTCAAGCTGCTCGACACCGCTTTGAAATCATGGGGCCGACGGGTCTCCGACGAGGTAGGCAAGGACTTCACTGCCGAGCCCGGCGCGGGCGCCGCGGGCGGGGTGGGATTCGCCGCGCTGGCGGCACTGTCCGCTCAGCGTCGGCCGGGAGTGGACGTGGTGCTCGAGTTCGTCGGGTTCGACGGCCACCTCGCGGGGGCCGGGCTCGTCCTCACCGGGGAGGGCGCGCTCGACGAACAGACGCTGCGAGGCAAGGCTCCCGCCGGGGTCGCCGCGCGAGCGAGTGCGGCGGGGACCCCGGTCATCGCCGTGGCGGGCAGTTGCGGCATCACTCCCGAGCAGATGCGCGACGCGGGGATCTCGGGTGCGTACGCGCTGGCCGACCTGGAACCCGATGTGGAGCGCAGCATGGCGAACGTCGTGCCGCTGCTCGTCGGCCTCGGCGAGCAGATCGCGCTCGCCCACCTGTAAGAGGGCGTTGTGGAACTGGCCTTGGTGTCCGTAGCGCACGGTCGCAAGTGACCAGCCGCGGCAGGGTGAGAAGGTCCGGCGTTCCAGGTCCGCGGGGTACTCAAGAGGACCTCAACGCCGCGGAACCGCTGTCCTCGCGGGAAGGCGCTGAGAACCTGCGGGTTGCGTACGTGGTGAGAGCAACCGCTCGCGTCCGGCGTATTCGCGCCAGGAGATTGACCCGCGGGCTCAGCCGCGCAATGTTCGACGGGATCGACCAAGGAACGGCGCAGGCGGCCGCAGAGCGGCAGGACGGGACGTTCAGCACTCCTGCTCCGTGATGTTGCGTCCCAGCACGGAGCAGGTGAGGTCGTCGGACACGGCGACCGAACCCGGCGTCTCCAGTTCTGCCGGGAGCTGGAGGCGCCGGGGCCAGGGCGTCGCCTCGCGGACCTGGCGTACCCTGGGACATCGTGCTCGTCATCGCGTTGGACACCTCGACGCCCGCCGTGACCGCAGGACTCGTCGCTCTCGGCGCCGCGACCGACTCGGCCGCGGCCTCCGTGCAAGCGCTGTCCGAACGGGTCACGGTGAATCCGCGTGCCCACGGGGAGTTGCTGACCCCGCACCTGCTCGACGTCCTCACCGAGGCCGGCCACGGGCTCGGTGATGCCGACGCGATCGTCGTCGGCGCGGGACCCGGACCGTTCACCGGACTCAGGGCGGGCATGGTCACCGCCGCCGGACTCGGGCACGCCCTGGACAAGCCGGTGTACCCGGTGTGCAGTCTCGACGGCATCGCGGCGAGCTGCGCCGTCGACGGGCCGCTGCTGGTCGCCACGGACGCGCGCCGCAACGAGGTCTACTGGAGCATTCACGACGCCGGCGAGCGGCTCACGGGCCCCGCCGTCGCACGCCCAGAGGACGTCGCCGAGCGGCTCGCCGAGTTCGGAGTGCGCTCCGCGGCGGGCGAGAAGGCGTCGTTGTTCGACGTCCCGTCGTCGGCGACGGTCTCCCCGTCCGCGGAAGGGCTGGTCCGCGCGACCGCTCCGGCCGTACTCGCCGACGACGAGCCGGAGCCGCTGGTGCCGCTGTACCTGCGCCGTCCTGACGCGCAGGAGCCGACGGCGCCGAAACCGGTCACGGTGGGGAGGGAGCGCCGGTGACGGCCCGCTCCGATTCGGTGACGTTGCCCGAGGGCGTGCGGCTCGACCGGCTGCGTCGCCGGGACATCGCCCGCTGCGAGGAACTGGAGAACGTGCTCTTCCCCGGGGACAGTCCGTGGACGAAGGACGTCTTCGCCTCCGAGATCGCCACCGGGCACTACTACGTCGGCGTCTTCGAGGGTGAGTCCTTGCTCGGGTACGCGGGACTGAGCGTCGTCGGCAGGGAGCCGAACGTCGAGGCCGAGGTGCACACTGTCGGCGTCGACCCGCGGCATCAAGGCCGCGGCCTCGGCCGGGCCTTGGTCCGCGCGCTGCTGGCTCGCGCCGATCGGTTCGCCGCCGAGACGTTCCTGGAAGTCCGCACCGACAACGAGGCCGCGATCACGCTGTACGAGGCGCACGGTTTCGAACACGTCGGGGTGCGCAAGCGCTACTACCAGCCGTCCGGCGCGGACGCCTACACCATGCGCAGACCGAGAACGTCCGCTGGAGAGGAAGACGGTGACGGGGATGGCTGAGCGGATCGTGCTCGGGATCGAGTCGTCCTGCGACGAGACGGGCGTCGGACTCGTCCGCCTCGATGCGTCCGGTCGGGTCGAGTTGCTGGCCGACGCCGTGGCGTCCAGTGTGGACCAACACGCGCGGTTCGGCGGCGTGGTCCCGGAGATCGCCAGCCGCGCGCATCTCGAGGCGATGGTGCCGACGATGCGCCGCGCACTGGACGATTCCGGCCTGCGACTGTCCGATGTGGACGGGGTTGCCGTCACGGCGGGACCGGGCCTCGCCGGTGCACTCATGGTCGGCGTCGCCGCGGCGAAGTCCTATGCCGCCGCGCTCGACGTGCCGCTGTACGGGGTGAACCACCTCGCCGGGCACGTCGCGGTCGACACCCTCGAACACGGTCCGCTCCCCGAACGGTGCCTGGCGCTGCTCGTCTCCGGAGGACACAGCCAGTTGCTACTTGTCGAGGGTGTCGCGAAGAGCCTCACCCAGATCGGTTCGACGATCGACGACGCCGCGGGCGAGGCCTACGACAAGGTCGCGCGGCTGCTCGAGCTGCCGTATCCGGGCGGTCCGCCCATCGACAAGCACGCCGAGCGGGGCGACCCGTCCGCCATCGACTTCCCCCGAGGGCTGACCGGCCCCCGCGACTCCCGGCACGACTTCTCGTTCTCCGGCGTGAAAACCGCGGTCGCGCGCTGGGTCGAGCAGGCCCGACGGGAGGATCGTGCGGTGCCGGTCAACGACGTGTGCGCCTCGTTCCAGGAAGCCGTCGCCGACGTGCTGACGGCGAAGGCCGTCCGCGCGGCACAGGATCACGAGATCGACACGCTCGTGATTTCGGGTGGTGTGGCGGCGAACTCGCGGCTGTCCGCGCTCGCCGCCGAACGATGCGAGGCAGCGGGGATCACGTTGCGCGTGCCGAGGCCGCGACTGTGCACGGACAACGGCGCGATGATCGCAGCACTCGGCGCGCACGTCGTCGCCGCCGAAGGCAAGCCCTCGCCCCTCACACTCGGCGCCGACCCCGGCCTGCCCGTCTCCACCGTCCTCGTCTCTTAGGAGCTGTCTGTGGTCTGCGGTGGTGGTCACCTACCGGCGTCCCAGCTTGCCGCTCGCGGCGTTGGGGTCGCCTCGAGTACCAGCACGTACGCAGCGGCGGCCCCGGCCTTGCGAGCGACAACCTGGAACACCGGAGCTTCTCACCGTGCTCGGGCTGAGCACGCGAGACCATGCCCTGACGGGCATCAGAACAACATCACAGACAAGCTAGGAGAGTGAGTGGATTGATCTGCCTGGGTGGTTCCGTGGCGGAACCTCACCTCGCGGCCGGCTGCGGGATCGTCGACATCAGGTAGGGATCTACATCACGTCGACGCTGTCCTCGCCGGCCGCGAGGTGAGAACCCGCTGGTGGTCGGTTTGCCAGCGTGCGGCAAACGGTTCGCGCAGGGTGCCTGACCGCTGCCCTCAATGCGTCGAGCACTAACCCGTGGGCGAACGAACGGCACTTTCGCCTCGTCTGGTGCGGCGAGAGTGCCGTTCGCTTGCTCAGTACCGGCGGTCGATCACGGAGTTGTTCCAGGCGTACCAGCGGATGTAGCCGTACTGGAAATTGTTCTGCCGTCCGCCGGACACTCCGAACTCGCCGGTCGTGGGGTATCCGAGGTACGAGTTCTCCCAGCCGCGCGCCGACCAGCGCTCCCGGATGCGCCCGTAGATCTCGTGTGCGCCGGTCCGCGGCGACCAGTAGATCGAGGCGGCTTTGGTGAAGTGGTTGTAGCGGCCGATTCGGTCCGGTGTCACGGTTTCGTCGGTCGTCGGGTACCCCATCGGCCCGGCCTCCCAACCGAGGCGGGACCACGTGGCTCGGATGCCGCCCCAGATCCCGTGTGCGCCGGTCCCCGGAGTCCAGTAGATCGAGGAGGCTTTGGTGAAGTGGTTGTAGCGGCCGATTCGGTCGGGTGTCACGGTTTCGTCGGTCGTCGGGTACCCCATCGGTCCGGTCTCCCAGCCGAGCGCCGCCCACTTGGCACGGATGCCGCCCCACACCCCGTGTGCCCCGGTTCGCGAGGTCCAGTAGACCGAGGCATCGAGTTCGAAGTGGTTGAAACGCCCGGCTCCGTCCGGAGTCCGACTCTCGTCGGTCGTCGGCGGTCCGAACCTCCCGTGCCCGCCGAGTTCCAGGTACTTCGCGAGGTTCGAGCCGTGGATCTCGTGCACACCGGTCGCGACCGACCAGTACAACCGGCCGTTGGTGTAGGAGCGATGGTGGACCGGTCCGTCCACGACCTCGGGGCCGGTCGGCGGTCCGAGTAGTGTGCGCAGCTCCGGCTCGGCGGCGTAGCGTGCCCCGATCGCCGAGGCGTACTCGGCGCGCAGCGTCAGGTCAGTGGCGGGCATCGTGATCAGTCGCGACCGGGAAGTCGTGCTGTCTTTCCAACGCAGGAACTCGGACGAGCCGTCTGCGGCGGTCGCGGCGGCGACGACGTCGGTGGTGGCGTTCTCGGTGACGTATGTACTGCTCTTGCCCCCTTCGGCCGGAATCTGCAGGACGGCGGGCAGGTTGCTCTCGAGCGTCAGCAGGTGTTCCCGGGGCTGCGCAACGTAGGTCTGGGTGGCGCGAACGCCCCGAGAGTCCGTGGCGACCGCGGTGAACTCCATCCGCGAGTCGGGGTGATCGGTGAACGTGGTCTCGTACGTCGAATCCCCACCGCTCGGCCCCGGGTGGTTGTGGCAGGTCGCTTCCTCCGGACAGTGCACGACACTGCTCGTCCACGTCACTGGCAACGGTCCGTCCTCGGTGTCCGTCGCGGTGGCCGACAGTGAGATCGGATCGCCGACGGCGAAGTCGGGACCTGCGGGCGGGGTCAGCGTCAGTTCCGGGGTGTGGTTCGACGGTGCCACCGTGACCTCCACGGTGCCGGTGGCGTCGAGCGGGTCTCGCACGGTTAGCGTGGCGGTGAACTCGTCGGTGCCCGGGGCGTAGGTATGGCTCGTCTCGACGCCCGTACCGGTGGTGCCGTCGCCGAAGTCCCATTCGTAGCGAAGCGTGTCACCATCGAAATCGGTGGAGCCGCTGCCGTCGAAAGTGACGGTGCGCGTGGCCGGGTCGGTGGTGGTGGACGCCTTCGCGATCGGCGGGCTGTTTCCCTCCACGTAACTGAGGCGTCGCAGCATGCCGGAGTAGATGTCGGCGTAGACGATGTCCCCGTTCGGCGCCGCCTCGAACTTCACCGGCCCTCCGATGTCGGCTCCCAGCGGCGGGCTCTGCGGCGGAGCGACCACTTGGCCCTGTCCGTCGATCCGCATCGACCACAGCTTCTTCGTGCTGTAGTCGCCGAAGAAGTACGCGCCCTGGTACGGCTCCGGGTAGCTCGTGCCCTGGTAGACGATGCCGCCGGTGACGCTGTTTCCTTGGTCGACGCCGGAACCGTGCCGGTACTCCCACACCGGTGGCGTATTGATGACCCCGGCGCACTCCGGCAGGTCCGCGTAGCCCGGAGTCGGGTGGTTGCCTTCCCAACACGGCCATTTGTAGTTCTGTCCCGGCCGGATCACGTCGATCTCCTCCCACGTGAAGTAGCCGACGTCGCCGACGATCGGCGTGCCGGTGGTGGGGTCCAATGACAGGCGGAACGGGCTGCGGAACCCGGAGGCATAGACGCGGCTGCGCCAGGACGACGGGTCCGACGGATCGAAGTACGGGTTGCTCGCCACGCCTTGTCCGTCCGGGGTGATGTGCACGATCTTGCCCGCGGGCGAGTCGAGGTCGTAGGCGCGCAACGCGGTCCGGTCGGTGCGCGTGTAGTCGGCGAGGTCACCGATCGAGACCCAGAGACTCCCGTCCTGATCCGGAACGATGCTGGTGATGCCGTGCACGATGCTGGGGCTGATGACGTCGAAGAGCACCCGTTCGCTGGTGATCCCGGTCGGTTCGGGAGAGCCGGTCACGGTCCACCGGGCGAGGCGGAGCCGATAGCCGGGTGCGCCGTCCGGCACTGACCGCGCGAGGTAGATGTGCCGCGAGGTCTCGTAGTCCGGTGCGGCGGCGACCCCGACGAGGCCGAGGTCCTGCACCGCCTCGACCGGGAGCCGTGCCAGAGAGCGACTCTGCCCGTCGGGGGAGACCCAGGCGACGTTTCCCTGTTTGCCGGTGCTGAGCACGCTGTCGTCGGGCAGGAACGTGAAGTCGGTGAGGTCGTAGGCGGCTTGGCCGCTCGGCTGGTCGCGGAGTATGAAGCCCGGGGGCAGCGCCGGGGCCGCGTCGGCAGCGGGCGAGGGTGCGGTCGCGAGACCAATCGCGAGCGCGAACGAGAAGAGTACGGCGTAGGCGCGCCGTCGTGTCGATGTGGTCATCGTCATCACATCCCAAGGGAGATGTGAGGTTATCGCTCGAAATGCAGAGAACGTTGCCCTGAATACGAGTCGTGTTCAGTTTGATACCCGCTCCCGAATCTCCGCCGAGTCGCGACGAACCGACCCTGTCCGAGGCGAACGGCACCTTCGCCTCGTCTGGTGAGGCGAGAGTGCCGTTCGCACCACGCTGACAGTGGTCAGCGGCGCCACCAGAAGGCCTTGGCGGTGGCGAGAACTTCGCGGCGGCTGCCGCGAGCGGTCGCTCGTGGCAGCCCGGCCGCTCGCGAGTCGTGGCCCACGCCGTAGGCGTCCAGGCCGGCTCGCAGGCACAGCAGCACGGCGCGCGGAAGGTGGAAATCGCTGGTGACGACGGTGACTTCCCTGAGCCCCATGTCCACGGCCGCCCGGCAGGACAGCCACGTGTCCCGGCCCGTTTCGTCCACAATGATGCATTCGTCCGGTACCGCGTGGGAGAGCAGATAGTTCCTCATCGAGACCGGCTCGCTGTGCCCGCGTGATTCCGGGCTGCCGCTGACGAGAATGCGCTGCACCTTGCCCGCCGAGTACAACCGGCGTGCGACATCCAGGCGACCCTGCAGGATCGGAGTCGGGAAGCCGTTGAACCGCACTCCGGCACCGAGGACCAGCGCGACGTCCGCCGCGGGCACGTCGCCGACGGTCCGGAGCCGCGACGCCTCGGCTCGGCGGACCCACAGTGCGGGGAGCCCGAGAGCGACGGTGCCGATGGCGAGCACGACGGCGAGTGCGAGGACGATCACGGGCGCCAGTGTGCCTGGTGCGGCCGAGGAGGACGCACCAGGCACACCGGAGTCACGCCTCGTTCAGCCGGGGCGTGCCGTCCTCGACGACGAACGACGCCGCCGTCGACGCCTTCGCGTCCTTCTTCGTCACCGAGGGCAGCACCCGGTAGTCGGCGCGCAGTTCCGACGCGGTGAACTTCGTCCGGATGTAGCCGCGACGGTTGCGGTGGAACTTGACGTGCGGGTTCTCCTTGAGCACGTCTTCCTTGCCGTCGTCGTCCCCGTCGCCGCCGCTGCTGACGGAGGTCGAGACGAACTCGACACCGGCCGGAGTGGACTCGGCGTCGTCGTGGGTGCGCAGGATCTCCGCCGCCCAGTGCCGGTGCACGTCACCGGTGAGAACCACGCCGTTCTGCACGTTGCTGTCGGCCATCGCCGAGGCGATCCGGTCGCGGTTGGCGACATAGCCGTCCCAGGCGTCCATGTTGTAGCCCTCCTCCTTGCCGGGAGTGAGGTCGATCTTCGAGAAGATCACCTGCTGGCCGAGGACGTCCCACTTGGCCTCCGACGAGCCGAACCCGTCGGTGATCCACTTCTCCTGCTCGGGCCCGGTGATCGACCGGCCCTCGTCGAGACGCGCGTCGCAGCCGTCCTGCACGCCGTCACCGCAGGCCTGATCGTCGCGGTACTGGCGGGTATCGAGCATGTGGAAGTTCGCCAGCGCGCCCCACCGGATGCGGCGGTAGAGCTGCAGGTCGATCCCAGCGGGCTTCGAGCCGACCCGCAGCGGCATGTTCTCGTAGTAGGCCTGGAACGCGGCTTCGCGGCGCTTGCGGAATCCTTCGTCCGGGTCTTCCGGAGTCTCGTCCGCCCAATTGTTCTCGAGTTCGTGGTCGTCCCAGACCACGAGCCAGGGCGCGGTCGCGTGCGCGAGCTGGAGATCCTCGTCCGTCTTGTACTGCGCGTGGCGTTGCCGGTAGTTGGCCAGCGTCCTCGTTTCCGGGCCGAGGACCTTGCGGACGTCGTCGTCCTGCGCGGCGTACTCGTACTGGTAATCGCCGAGGTGCAGGATCAGCCCCGGCTGGTCCTCGGCCATCCGCCGGTAGGCGGTGAAGTAGCCCTGGCCGAAGTGCGAGCACGAGGTGAAGCACATCGTCAGCTCGTCCATCGCGTCCGGCGCGGGTGCGGTCCGGGTGCGGCCGACGGGGGAGACGGCATTCCCGGCCTTGAAGCGGTAGAAGTACTCCGCCCCGGCCCGGAGCCCTTCCGGTTCGACGTGCACGCTGTGGCCCATCTCGGGTGCGGCGTCGGCGGTGCCCTTCTGGACGATCTTGCTGAACCGCTCGTCCTCGGCGATCTCCCACTGCACCGGTACGACCTTGTCCGGCATACCGCCCTTGCCGTCGTCGGCGGTCGGCGTCGGCGCGAGCCGGGTCCAGAGCACGACGCCGTCCGGCAGCGGATCGCCGGAGGCGACGCCGAGGGTGAACGGCTCGGCGAGCCGACCGGCACCCGCTCCGGGGAGGGCGTGCGCGAGTGTCGAGCCGCCGAGCGCGGTGGCGCCCAGCGCTGCGGCTCCGCCGAGCAGGACGGAGCGGCGGGACACCGGGGACGCGGGACGGGACGGTGTGGACTCGGACATGGTGGGTGTCCTCCAGACATCGATCGCGGCTCGGGAACGTCGTCCGCCGATACCTTCACCCGTAAGAGTGTTGATCAGTACCGATGTGCGGTTGGCATCGAGTGAATTCTCGGCTAACCGCCACCCCGCCCACGCACGCGTGAGCCTTTTTGGTTGCTATAGCCACCAAAAAGGCTCACGCGCTCTTTTCCCACCCGGGGATGCCGTCGGCGAGGTGGAGTGAGGTCTTCGTGCCTGCGGGTGCGCCGGGTTGCCGCACGTACGGCAGCACCCGGAAGTCGGCGGTGAGCTGCGATTCCGTCACCCGCGCCCGTACGTAGCCGCGCATGTCGTCGTGGAAGCGGATGTGTGGGTTCTCCGGATCCCCGGTGAACTCCCCGCCCTCGGCGTCGCCGCCGGAGGTCACCGAGCTCGTGACCAGCTCCGAGCCGATCACCGGCGAGTCCGGGTCGTCGTAGTTCAGTGAGAGGTCGTTGGCGTAGTGCTCGTGGATGTCGCCGGTGAGCACCACGGGGTTGCGCACTCCGGCGTCCAGCCAGCCGCGTGCCACGCGGTCCCGGGAGGCGGTGTAGCCGTCCCAGGTGTCCATACTCGTGACCTTCAGCGGCCCCTTCGCACTGTCCAGCTGGGCCATCATCACCTGCTGGCCGAGGAAGTCCCAGCGCGCGCGGGACTGGCGGAAGCCGTCGAGCAGCCAGGCTTCCTGTTCGTCGCCGGTGATCGTCCGTTCCGGCCGGGACTCCTGCCCGCACGGCCCGATGAGCCCGCCGCACGCTTGGTCGTCGCGGTACTGGCGGGTGTCGAGAAGATGGAAGTTCGCGAGCCCGCCCCACTCGACCCTGCGGTGCAACCGCAGGTCGTCGCCGCGCGGCAACGAGGTCCTGCGCAGCGGCATGTTCTCGTAGTAGGCGCGGAACGCGGCGCGGCGGCGTTCACGGAACTTCGGTGTGTCGCCGAAGACCTCGTGGTGATAGCCCGCCCAGTTGTTGTCGACCTCGTGGTCGTCCCACACGATCAGCCAGGGCGCGGCGGCGTGCGCGAACTGAAGGTCCGGGTCGCTCTTGTAGAGGGCGTGCCGGACGCGGTAGTCGGCGAGGTCGCGTGTCTCGCCGCCGTGCATGGGTCGCGCGATGCCGGACTCGACCGGGTAGCCGCCGGGACCGTGCTCGTAGATGTAGTCGCCGAGGTGCAGCACGAGGTCCGGGTCGTCCTCGGCGAGGCGGCGGTAGGTAGTGAAGTGCCCGTGTTCCCACTGTGCGCAGGAGCTCATGCAGAACGTGAGTGCCGAGGTGACCGTGCCGGGGGCGGGCGCGGTCCTGGTCCGTCCGGCGACGCTGATGTGCCGGCCGGTGCGGAACCGGTAGAAGTACTCGCGGCCGGGCTCCAGGCCGTGGACCTCGGCGTGGACGGAGTGTCCGAGCTCGCCGACCGCGGTGCCGAGGCCGCGCTGCACCACGCGGGCGAACCGTTCGTCGTCGGCGACCTCCCACTCGACGTCGATCGCGCGGTTCGGCATCCCGCCGTGGCCGTCGTCGGCGAGCGGGTCCACGGCGAGGCGGGTCCAGAGAACGACGCCGTCGGCCGTCGGGTCCCCGGAGGCCACGCCGAGCGTGAACGGGTCGGGTCCGCCGGAGGCGCGAGCCGGTGCGTGGAGTCCGAACCCGAGCGCGGCGCCGAATCCTGCCGCCAGCACGGTGCGTCGCCCGGTGATGTGTCGAGTGAGGCCTTCGGGCACGGTGCGCTCCTTCGTTCACGGTGGCGCCGGTCGCCTGCGTTCCGGCACACGGTGGCCGAATAATGTGAAACGCACTCGCGTGCCTGGTGATCGTCCAGTGAACACCACATGGCCGTCCTGAACAGCAGACATTCGGGTGACGCGCCGATGGGTGGGGCCCGGTTGAGCGTTGGCACTCGCCTCGGTAGAGTGCCAAACGAACGGCCCCGCAGCCGCCCGGCACCCGCGACGACGGGAGGCACCCACGCGGAGTCTTCATCAACCAGCCAACGCTTCGAAGGCCCCAGAAGGTGGAGGTCAGACCGTGGCGAGCATCAAGCCGCTTGAGGACAAGATCGTCGTCCAGGCGAGCGAGGCCGAGACGACGACTGCGTCGGGCATCGTGATCCCGGACACCGCCAAGGAAAAGCCCCAGGAGGGCAAGGTCCTGGCGGTCGGCCCCGGCCGTGTCGACGAGAAGGGCAACCGCATCCCGGTGGATGTCAAGGAGGGTGACGTGGTCATCTACTCCAAGTACGGCGGCACCGAGGTCAAGTACAACGGCGAGGAGTACCTGATCCTCTCCGCCCGCGACGTGCTCGCCGTCGTCAACTGAGGACGAGCACCCGCTTCACCGGCCCGTCGGGGACGGGCTCGTGTGTGACCGGCCCGTTTTCCGGCGGGCCGTGAGCTCAACCGCCCCGGCGGTCCCACACCGGGACCCCGGGGCGTTTCGCTGTGGAACCGGTGAGCACACCCGGTTCCTCGCATCCATGCTGAAGGGCTGTTGAAACATGGCTAAGCAGATCACTTTCGACGAGGAGGCTCGTCGCGCACTCGAGCGCGGCGTCAACCAACTCGCCGACGCGGTGAAGGTCACCCTCGGGCCGCGGGGGCGGCACGTCGTACTGGACAAGCAGTTCGGCGGCCCGAACATCACCAACGACGGTGTGACCATCGCGCGCGACATCGAGCTGGACGACCCGTACGAGAACCTGGGCGCCCAGCTCGCGAAGAACGTCGCGACCAAGACCAACGACGTCGCGGGCGACGGCACCACCACGGCCACCGTGCTCGCGCAATCCTTGGTCAAGGAGGGCTTGCGCAACCTCGCCGCCGGTGCGAACCCGGCTTCGCTGGGCGCGGGCATCCAGAAGGCCACCGACGCGGTCGTCGAGGAGCTGAAGTCGAAGTCCACCCCGGTCAAGGGCAAGGACGGCATCGCGCAGATCGCGACCGTCTCCTCCCGGGACGACTCGATCGGCGCCCTCGTCGGTGAGGCGATGGAGCGGGTTGGCGACGACGGCGTCGTCTCCATCGAGGAGTCCTCGACGCTGGCTACCGAACTCGAGGTCACCGAGGGTGTCCAGTTCGACAAGGGCTTCGTCTCGCCGTACTTCGTCACCGACGCCGAGCGCCAGGAAGCCGTCCTGGAGGACGCGCAGGTCCTGCTGCACCGCGAGAAGATCTCCGCTGTGCAGGAACTGCTGCCGCTGTTGGAGAAGATCGCCAACAACGGCAAGCCGCTGCTGATCGTCGCCGAGGACGTCGAAGGGGAGGCGCTGTCGACGCTGGTCGTCAACGCCATCCGCAAGACGCTGCGGGTCGTCGTCGTCAAGGCGCCGTTCTTCGGCGACCGCCGCAAGGCCTTCATGGACGACCTCGCGGTCGTCACCGGCGGTCAGGTCATCGCCGAGGAGGTCGGCCTCAAGCTCTCCGAGGTCGGGCCCGAGGTGCTCGGCGGCGTCCGCCGCGTCACGGTCACCAAGGACGACACCACCCTCGTGGACGGTAAGGGTGACCAGTCCGAGGTGCGCGCCCGTGCGGAGCAGATCCGCAAGGAGGCCGAGGCCAGCGACTCCGACTGGGACCGCGAGAAGCTCAACGAGCGGCTCGCCAAGCTCGCCGGCGGCGTTGCGGTGATCAAGGTCGGTGCCGCCACCGAGACCGAGCTCAAGGAGCGCAAGTCCCGGATCGAGGACGCGGTCGCCGCGTCGAAGGCCGCGGCCGAGGAGGGCAGTGTGCCCGGCGGTGGCTCGAGCTTGATCCACGCGGCGAAGGTGCTCGACGGCGACCTCGGCAGCACCGGCGACGAGGCGACCGGCGTGCGGCTGGTCCGCAAGGCACTGGAGGCTCCGCTGTTCTGGATCGCGTCCAACGCGGGCCAGGAAGGTGCGGTCGTGGTCTCGAAGGTTCGTGACCTTGAGTGGGGGTCGGGCTTCAACGCCTCGACTCTCGAGTTCGGCGACTTGCAGCGGCCCGGTGTGGTCGACCCGCTGAAGGTGACCCGGTCCGCGGTCGCCAACGCGGCCTCGATCGCGCGCATGGTGCTCACCACCGAGAGCGCCGTGGTCGAGAAGCCGGAGGAAGAGGACGACGAGTCCGGGCAAGGCCACGGCCACGGGCACTGACCTTCGGCCCGAAGCAGGGCGCGTGGACTGCAGCCCGTCGGCACGCCGTGCCCGACCAGACCCTCATCCGCGCGGTCAGTGAGCAGGACACGAATTCGGGGCGGCACCGTCGACGGTGCCGCCCCGAATTCTTCTCTCCGCCGGTGATCCGTGCCGGTCGAATGACGCCCCTCGTAGTCATTCCACCCGCTCGCCGGACCGGCGGCGCCTGTTGCTCGTGATCCCTGCGAGAGCCGGTGGCTCCTCAGACAGCGACCGTCGCCACCCTGCGCTTACGAGACTTGATCAGCATTTCCCGTTCGGACTCGGAGAGTCCGCCCCAAATTCCGTACGGCTCCTGAACAGCCAGGGCGTGCCGTCGGCATTGGTCGAGCACCGGGCAGCGCTGACACACCTCTTTCGCCTTCATCTCCCGCCGGGCGCGGGCAGGTCCCCGTTCGCCGTCCGGATGGAAGAAGTAGGTGCTGTCCATTCCCCGACAGGAGCCCCGTATCTGCCAATCCCAGATATCGGCGTTCGGTCCCGGTAGACGTCGAGTGTCAGCCATTGCGACAACCACCTCCCACGCGGTGGATCCCCTCCTGCCACGACGATCGTCGTGGCCTCGCATGATCCACGGTAGAACCGAGTCAGACCTTGTTCAACCCCTTTCGCGTCACTCGTTGTCCACCATGGGGTGATCCGTGTCGTCACTCGCCGATCGGGTTGCCGGTTCACGATCAGAGCCGGAACATGGTTGCGTGACGACACGGCCGGAACCTGTGCAGAGCCAGGACGACTCCGCAGCCACCGGCGCACCACTGGGGAAGGCCGACGAGCAGGGTTCCGAGGCGGTCGACTACCCCCAGGCGGATGAGCCGAAACTCACCGTGGCTGCGGTCGCTCGCCGCCTCGGCGTCGCCCCGGCGACGCTGCGCACCTGGGACCGCCGCTACGGCCTCGGGCCCAGCGACCACACCACGGGGCGTCACCGCCGGTACGGGTCCGAGGACATCGCGAGGCTGGAACACATGCAGCGGGCGCTGTTGCGCGGTGCCTCGCCTGCCGAAGCGGCTCGCTACGCGCGGAGTACGACTGCTCCGCCCGCGTCGAGCGCGCCGGAACCCGCCGTCCCGGCAGGCGGGGATGCCGAACCGGTGCTGCAGTCCGGTGTGCTGTCGGGCTCCGACCGGCCGATCGAGGTCGCCGGGTCCCGCGGCGGTCGCGGTCTCCGCCTCGCAGGCGCCGGTCCCCGTGCGCGAGGACTCGGCAGTGCGGTGCTCGGGCTGGATTCGTGGTCGGCGCAGCACCTCATGATCGAGTCGATCGAGGCGGAGGGAGTCGCGACCACGTGGCTCGAGGTGGTGCAGCCGGTGCTGCGGGCCGTCGTCGAGCGCCGGCAGCGCACGGGTTCCGGGGCCGAAGTGGTCCAGCTACTCGTGGACAGCGTCTCGACGGCGTTGCGCGCGGTGCTCGCGTCGGCGCCCGCGCCGAGCAACTCACGTCCGGTGCTGCTCGCCTCCGTTCCCGGTGAAGTGCAGGAGCTCGAGTTGATCGCACTCGCGGCGGCGTTGGCGACGCAGGGGGTCGGGCACCGACTGTTCGGGCCGGCGCTGCAGCCCGAAGGTCTGGACGCGGCTGTCCGCCGCTGCGTGCCGGTCGCCGTGGTGGTGTGGTCGGAGCAGGCCAGCTACGCCTCGCCGCAGTTGGTCGCCGGCGTACACAGCACGCGTCGCCGGGTCCGGGCGTTCGCCGCGGGCGGCGGCTGGGCTGCCGAGTCGTTGCCCGCTCAGGTGGAGCTGCTCGGCCCACTCGATCGTGCGGTGGAACGCCTCTCGACGGTCGCGCTCGGGGAGCAACGGCCCAGCTGATGTGACCGACATCACACTACGGGTTTTCTCGATCACTTCGGCTCCTCGTTCCGTCCCACGGTTCGTTGTTGAAACTGGCGCGAACGGGTGAAGTTCGCTGGTAACAGCTTCAACGGAGAGCTACCACCCAGTAGGTGACATCGGATTCGGCAGCTTGCTCCGTTCCGGTGAATCTGGAACTACTCGGGCGAGTCGAGTGTTCAGCAGGGATTTGCCACCGGATCGTGTCAAGGTTCTGCGCGCGGCGTCCGATAGGGGAAGTGGAACGTCACTCACCTGTAGGAAAGGAGTTCCCGTGACGACGGTCTTGATCTGCGACGACCGACGCAGCGTCCGGGAAGGTCTCACCCGTGTGATGTCAGCGGTCCCCGGAGTGAGCCGGATCGACTGTGTCGCCCACGGTGATGAGTTGCTCGCCCGTTACTCACGGCAGGCGGTCGATGTCGTGCTGGTCGGCACCCAGCGAGCGGTGCCCAACGGTGTCGAGGCGACGCGGCGTCTCGTCTCGGCGCATCCCCAGGCGAACGTGATCGTCTTCGGCGCGCCCGACGACGCGGGCAGTATCGCGGCTGCCATCGCGGGCGGCGCTCGCGGCTACTTGCGGTGGGACGCCTCGCGGCCGGAACTGGTCGCCGCACTGGCACACACGCTGGCGAGCACCTCGGTCCCTGCCCCGCGGCAACCGTCCGACCCGGGTGTCCAGCTCACCGAGCGCGAGCTGCAGGTGCTGCGCGGCATGGCCCAGGGCAAGAGCAACGGTCAGATCGGCCGCGAGCTCTATCTCCCCGAGGACACCGTGAAGACCCACGCGCGGCGGCTGTTCCGCAAGCTCGGCGTCCGGGACCGGGCGCAGGCGGTGGCGCACGGGTTCCGGCGCGGCCTGGTCGCCTGAGGGCGCACGATGAACCTTCCGGTGCGGTGACGATCGAGCCCCCGGCGTGGGGGCTCTGTCTCGCGTTGCCCGGTCCCATGCGGATGCGGTCAACGCGAGCCCGGTCACTTCCACCGTGGGTGCGCGTCGGCTGTTCGTGGATGCGGCCGGTGCGAGGAACTCGTCGAGCGCCGCACGAGTGGCGTTTCCCGCGCGAGCGTCCGACGCGCACCGTGACAGAGCGTTTCGGAACTGTCATGTGTGCCCGTAGGGCGCGCCTCTCCCGTGCTCAGCGTGCGCAGGGTGAGGGGCTCCGGCGTTCGGAGCTCGTACCTCGCAAGGCAGGGGTTCTCGCCGCGTACTCCTGGCACTCAAGAGGGGTCCAACGCAGCGAGACGCGAACGGGGACGCCGGTCATGGACCACTTACCCAAGTTCCACCATCCGCGCTGAGGTGATTTCCGCGACGGTCGCGTCCGCGATCAAGGGGCGTGACGAGCGACACGTCACCCAGTTTTCGTCCGGTTCCTCCGCTCTCGCGACCACGTTTCCGGCTCCGGCCGACGAGCATCCGCGGCCTTCGTCCTGGTCTCGCACGCACCCGCGCATGATCGTCTTCGTGTCAGGAGTCGCGCTCGTTTTCGTGCCCTGGCCTCGAAAAAGGGAGCCGCGGCCGGTGTCTGGTAAGTGTGGATGGGTGAGGATCCCCGGCCACCGACTCCAGTCCCCGTTCGATGACCCGTCTCGCCCCGGTACTGTGGGCGCGGTCCGGCGTGCGGTCATGCACGCGGCGCGTGCCGGGCTTGTCCGAGTCGCGTGAACGCGTAACACCAGGGCTGTTGTCTGCGATGACCGATGCGGGGGACGGGCTGGACGCTTTAGTGAGCGCCGCCGTCGACGGCGACCGCCAGTCGATCGAGCGCTTGCTGGCGGAAATCCGTCCTTTGGTGGTGCGGTACTGCCGCGCCAGGGTGGGACGACACGAGCGTTCGTTCGCTTCGGCGGACGACGTGGCCCAGGAAGTGTGCCTCGCTGTACTCACGGCGTTGCCCAACTACCGGGATCAGGGTCGCCCCTTCTTGGCGTTCGTGTACGGCATCGCGGCACACAAGGTGGCTGATGCGCATCGTGCATCCGCCCGTAACCGCTCCGAGCCGACGGCGGACCTTCCGGACACTCCGGAATCCGACGCCGGTCCTGAGCAGCGGGCGTTGCAGGGTGAGCTATCGGGCAGGATGGCGCAGCTGTTGCGCGTTCTCCCGGCCAAGCAGCGGGAAATCCTGCTGCTCCGGGTGGTCGTCGGGCTGTCCGCGGAAGAAACGGCCGAAGCGGTCGGGTCGACCCCGGGGGCGGTGCGCGTGGCACAACACCGCGCGCTTGCCCGGCTGCGCAAGACGCTGTCCGCGGAGGAGGTGGTCTGAATGGTCGAGCAACGCGGCCCCGGCGAGGGGTCCGAACGCGACCCCGTCGGGTCCGACCGTGCGGGCGACCCTTCGCGCGGTGACGGAGAGCGGGTCGACCCCGCCACGGCAGGCGAGGGATCCGAGCTGAGCGACAACGACCGGGCTGACAACGATCACGCCGGAACGGGTGCCGACGAGGGACCCGCCGACGTGGAAACCGAACCGGGTTCCGATTCTGCCGGAACCGACGCCGCACAGCACGGTGAAACGGCGGACGCGGCCGACGCGACGCACGCCGACGTCGTCCCGTTTCCGGATCGGGCTGCGCGGAACACCGACGTCGACGACGACTCCGACCTCGACGACTTGGACCTCGACGACTCCGACGAGGACGCCGAGCACGTGGACCTCGCCGCGTTGCAGTCCGATGACGCGTTGCTCACCGCACTCGGTGGCACCGACCCGGATGTCGACGCCTCCGAGTCGGCGCAACGGTCGGGTCCGACCCTGGAAGCGTTGCTGGTGTCCTGGCGGCGCGATGTCGATGCCACGCCGATCGGCGAACTCGTGGACGTCGACACCGCGGCCTCGACCATCGAGCAGGCCAAGCGCCCGGCCCGGCGTCGCCGCAGGCACTGGCACCTCGTGCCGGTCGCCAGTGCCGCCGCCGTGCTCATGATCGCCTTCACCGGCGTCGGCCTGGCCGCCAAGGACGCACTGCCCGGCGACATGCTGTGGGGGGTGGCGAAGGTCCTCTACACCGATCACGCCCGCGCCGCGCAGGCCGCGAACCTGGCCCAGATGCAGCTGGACGAGGCGAGCGCGGCCTGGGACAACGGCCAGCGGCAGGAAGCCGCGGCCGCGCTCAGCCGCGCCAACGACCGGATCCAGAACGTCGACCCCGACCACGGATTCTCGG
This sequence comes from Allosaccharopolyspora coralli, assembly GCF_009664835.1. NCBI lineage: Bacteria > Bacillati > Actinomycetota > Actinomycetes > Pseudonocardiales > Pseudonocardiaceae > Allosaccharopolyspora > Allosaccharopolyspora coralli. The sequence goes on along the minus strand of NZ_CP045929.1, from coordinate 4,261,488 downwards.
ATCTGCGGGCCGCGCACGAGTCGCTGTCCGCGAAGTTCGACCGGCACCCCGGAAGCGGTGTCGACAGCTCCACGACCTCGTCGACGACCGAGCAGGAGCGGCCGAATCTGCCGCCGAGCTCGCAACCGTCGCCGTCGATGCCGCCGGAGCCGCCGTCGGACGCGCCGACGACCTCGCCCGGTACGACGAACCCGCCGACGGAGACGACGACGTCGCCGAGCGACGAGCCCTCGCCGAGTCCGGACGAGTCGACCGAGGAAGGCACGACCTGGAGTGATCCGGGATCGGGTCTGTTCCCGCAGAACGAGACGTCGTCCCGCTGACATCAGAGGGCATTGGGGAACTGTTCTTGGTGCCCATAGGGCACGCCTCATACGTGCCCAGCCGCAGAAAAGTGAGGGGCTCCGTCGTTCGGAGTTCGTGCCTCGCAAGGCAGGGGTTCTCGCCGCGTACGGCCTGGTACTCACGAGGACCCCAACGCCGCGAGGCGGGAACTGGGGCGCCGGTACCGGACCACCGACCTCAGTTCCACAATGCCCTCGCAGAGGGCGCGCGCGGAACCTCATCCGGCGGCCGGCTGCGGGATCGTCGACGTCATGGAGCCACCTCCACCACGTCGACGCTGTCCTCGCCGGTCGCAGGGTGAGAACCCGCCCGTGGGGCTGGTCTGCGGAGGCGCTGAGAAACCGCTCGGCGCATCCTCCGTGTGAACAGCGAAGCACGCACGCTGACAGCACCGGTGACCGTGACAGAGAAAGTTCGCCCCGGCCGTCAGCGGCCGGGGCGAACTCTTGTCCGAGGTGATGCGCCGATCGGAGCAGACTGCGCCGCGGGCGTTTAGCGGCTGCTGTGGTTTTCGAACTCGGTGACGGCGTCCGCGAACCCGCGGCAGTACTCCCACGTGACGTAGTCGCCGGGTTCCGGGGCGAACGCGGGTTCGTGCGGTCGCATGCTGCCGTTCTGGAGCAGCTGTTCCAGGCTGGACCGCAACAGCTCCCAGTCGTGGTAGTGCGGTTCCTGGCAGTCGCCGCAGTCGACGACGATGCCGCGCACCCCACGCGGTTCCAGCAACGCCTGGTAGACGGCCAGATCAGTGAGGTCCGCGAGCAGTTCGGCGCGTTCGTCGTCGCCGAGCGGAGCGTCGTGCTCGGGCTCGGTGTCGCCGAGCGCCATGCTCGGGTCGTCCGGGTCGCCCGCGAACGGGTCCGGGGGCAGTCGATCGTGCGGCACGCCAGCACGGTACCGGTGTGACGTGGCGCAGTCATGGTGCGGGGCGTCTCGGTGTGTCCGAACCGACTTGGTGGGTACGCGGGTTGGTCTGCGTGGGTGGTTGCGTGGCGGAACCTCAGCTCGCGGCTGAGAACCCGCTGTCGGCCGGTCTACGTACGCGACGGAAAACGATCGACTCCCGCAGCGAGGAGGGCGTGAGAACCCGCGGGTGGTCGAGCTGCGTACGTGGGGAGAAGAACGTCGGTGCATTCTGGCTGGCCACCGCCTCAATCCGCACTCTCTGACGCATCAGGCCGGTGTGTTGTTCCGCTACCGGGCTACCCACGCAGTTCAACCCGCGCAGACCCGTTGTTCAGGGAGCCGGAGGGGGCGGCCGTCGAGCCCGTATCATGTGGGCAACCCCCACCCCAGCGGTCGCGCCCGGACGTGGAGTGCCTCGTCGACGGCCGGTCCGGCCGATTCCGCCCTTCGGTTCCCGAAGCGTGAAGGAAAGGCACTTTCGCTCCTCATGACCAGCGAACTCACCGCACCCAACCTCCCAGCCAAGTTCGCGACCCTCGGACTCACCTTCGACGACGTCCTGCTGCTGCCGGACGCCTCCGACGTCATTCCCAGTGGCGTCGACACGTCCACGATGCTCTCGCGGAATGTCCGAGTCGGTTCGCCCTTGCTCTCGGCGGCCATGGACACCGTCACCGAGGCGCGCATGGCCATCGCCATGGCCCGCATGGGTGGGGTCGGGATCCTGCAACGCAACCTCCCGGTGGAGGAACAGGCCTCGCAGGTCGAGGTCGTCAAACGGTCCGAGGCGGGCATGGTCACCGATCCGGTGACGTGTGCGCCGGAGGACACTCTCGCCGAAGCCGACGCCTTGTGTGCCCGGTTCCGGATCTCCGGTGTCCCGGTGACCGCTCCGGACGGCAGCTTGGCCGGCATCATCACCAACCGCGACATGCGGTTCGAGGTCGACCACACCAAGCGGGTGCGGGAGGTCATGACGCCCACTCCGTTGGTGACGGCCCAGGTCGGAGTGACCGCCGACGCGGCGCTGGGGCTGCTGCGCAGGCACAAGATCGAGAAGCTGCCGATCGTGGACGGCGCGGGCAAACTGCGCGGGCTCATCACGGTCAAGGACTTCGTCAAGACCGAGCAGTACCCCAACGCCAGCAAGGACCCCGACGGCAGGCTGCTCTGCGGCGCCGCGGTCGGTGTCGGAGCCGACTCGCACGAGCGAGCCATGGCGCTCGTCGACGCCGGGGTGGACGTGCTCGTCGTCGACACCGCGCACGGACACTCGCAGGGCGTCGCCGACACGGTCGCCACCCTGAAGAAGGAACTCGGCCACTCGGTCGACGTGGTCGGAGGCAACGTCGCCACCAATGCGGGCGCGCAGGCTCTCGTCGACGCGGGCGCCGACGCGGTGAAGGTCGGAGTCGGTCCCGGTTCCATCTGCACCACTCGTGTCGTCGCGGGCGTCGGTGTGCCGCAGATCAGCGCGATCTACGAGGCGGATCAGGCCTGCAGGCCCGCCGGGGTGCCGATCATCGGTGACGGCGGCATCCAGTACTCCGGCGACATCGGCAAGGCCATCGCCGCGGGCGCCAGCACCGTGATGCTCGGCAGCCTGCTCGCGGGTACCGCCGAGTCCCCCGGAGACCTCGTCTTCGTCAACGGCAAGCAGTTCAAGGTCTACCGCGGAATGGGTTCCCTCGGCGCGATGCAGACGCGCGGCCAGGGGCATTCGTACTCCAAGGACCGCTACTTCCAGGACGACGTCCTCTCCGAGGACAAGCTGGTTCCCGAGGGCATCGAGGGACGGGTCCCGTATCGAGGGCCGCTGTCACAGGTCGTCGATCAGCTCGTCGGCGGGCTGCGCTCCGGCATGGGCTACACCGGCTCGCGCACCATCGCCGAACTGCAGAACGCGCACCTGGTGCGGGTCACGGCGGCGGGCCTCAAGGAGTCGCACCCGCACGACATCACGATGACCGTCGAGGCCCCGAACTACACGTCCCGGTGACACCGCCCCACGACGAATGAGGCGAACGGCACTCTCGCCTCACGAGACGAGGTGAACGTGCCGCTCGCCTCGTCGACCCCGAGTGTCCGCGGGCGAGCGAGGGTGGCGACAATGTCGTGTCGGGCGACCGCGGTGCGGCCGACCGAGCTGTGAACGGTGCGAGAGAGGACTGCGGACGTGCGCGACCTGGTGGAGATCGGCATGGGTCGGACCGCGATGCGGGGCTACGACCTGGACGACGTCGAGATCGTGCCGTCCCGGCGCACCCGGTCGTCGCAGGACGTGTCGTTGTCGTGGCAGATCGACGCCTACCGCTTCGACATTCCGCTCGTGACGCACCCGACCGACGCCGTGGTCTCGCCGAGTACGGCGGTGCGGGTCGGCCAGCTCGGGGGTCTGGGCGTGCTCAACGCCGAGGGGCTGTGGGCCCGCCACGAGAACGTCGAGGAGCAGCTGCTGCGCGTCGTGCGCACCGCCGAGGACGAGCCCGACGGCGAGGCAGCGCTGAAACTGCTGCAGGAGCTGCACGCGGCTCCGCTGCGCAAGGACCTGATGGCGAAAGCCGTCGGGCAGATCAAGGATTCCGGAGTCACGGTCGCCGCACGGGTCAGCCCGCAGCACGCCGAGGAGCTCACCCCGGACCTACTGGCCGCGGGCGTCGAGGTTCTCGTCGTGCAGGGCACCATCATCTCCGCCGAGCACGTGGCGCGCGACGGTGAGCCGCTGAACCTGAAGAACTTCATCAACGAGCTCGACACGCCCGTCATCGCGGGCGGTGTCGGGGACTACCGCACCGCGATGCACCTCATGCGCACCGGCGCGGCCGGGGTGATCGTCGGGTTCGGCCAGTCCCGCTCCGCGACGACGACGCAGGTCCTCGGCATCGGCGTGCCGATGGCGACCGCGATCGCCGACGCCGCTGCCGCGCGCCGCGACTACCTCGACGAGACCGGCGGCCGGTACGTGCACGTCCTCGCCGACGGTGGCCTGTCGTACTCGGGTGACATCGCGAAGGCGATCGCCTGTGGGGCGGACGCGGTGATGCTCGGCGAGGCTTTGACGGAAACCTCGGAAGCGCCGGCGCAGGGTTACTACTGGACTTCCGCGGCGGCGCACCCGAACCTCCCGCGCAGCGAGATCGTCGGCTTCGCGAGTTCCGGTGCGGACCTGCGGCAGTTGCTGTTCGGGCCGTCCAGCGACCCGTACGGCACGTTGAACCTGTTCGGCGCGCTGCGCCGGGCGATGGCGAAGACCGGGTATTCGGAGCTCAAGGAGTTCCAGAAGGTCGGTCTCATGCTCCGCAGCTGACCCGTGGATAGGAGGGTGTGCGGGGTGCTTTGCGTGGGTGGTCGGGTGACGGAACCTCAGCGCCCTCCTCGCTGCGGGATCGATTTCTTGAGTAGCGACCTACGCGGCGAACTCGCTGTCCTCGCGAGGAGGGCGCTGAGAACCCGCGGGTGGTCAGGCTGCGTACGTGGCGGCGACAAGTGTCGGCTCCGTGTTCCCGACCACAGCCCTCGCCGCCCGAGAATGAACGCGTGCCGCGCGGAGGCAGGATCGCTCGGATACAGGGACTAGCTACTGGCGAGTAGTTGCGGCTACCGTGGCGCGCATGGCGCTTGGGCAGGGCAAGGTCGCGGACTACGACGTCGTGGTGATCGGATCCGGTTTCGGAGGCAGCGTCGCCGCGCTCCGGCTCACGGAGAAGGGGTACCGCGTGGCCGTGCTCGAAGCGGGCAGGCGGTTCGAGGACGACGAGTTCGCGAAGACCTCGTGGGATCTGCGCCGGTTCCTGTGGGCACCGCACGCCGGTTGCTACGGGATCCAGCGGATCCACCTGCTCCGCGACTGCCTGATCCTGGCCGGGTCGGGTGTCGGCGGCGGGTCGCTGGTGTACGCGAACACGCTGTACCGGCCGCTCAAGCCGTTCTACACCGATCGGCAGTGGGCGCACATCACCGACTGGGAGGACGAACTCGGTCCGCACTACGACCAGGCGAGCCGGATGCTCGGGGTGGTGACGAACCCGCTGGTCACCCCCTCCGACGTCGCGATGAAGAGCGTCGCCGAGGACATGGGTGTCGGCGAGAGCTACCACCCGACGCCGGTCGGGGTGTACTTCGGCAAGCCGGGTGAGGACGTCGCAGACCCGTACTTCGGTGGTGCCGGGCCGTCGCGTACCGGCTGCACCGAGTGCGGCGCGTGCATGACGGGCTGCCGGGTCGGCGCGAAGAACACGCTGGTCAAGAACTATTTGTATCTCGCCGAGCAGCAGGGCGCGGAAGTCTTTCCGATGACGACGGTGACCGGCATGTCCGAGGACTCCGGCGCGCGTTGGCGGGTGCGCACGAAGCGCACCGGGGCGAAGTTCCGGAAGGGCGCGCGCACGTTCACCGCCGACCACGTGGTCGTCGCGGCGGGTACGTGGGGAACGCAGAACCTGCTGCACCGTGCCCGGGACAACGGTGACCTGCCGCGGTTGTCGCCGAAACTCGGTCAGCTGACGCGCACGAACTCCGAGGCGATCATCGGCGCGCAGGCCATGAAGGTCGACCCGGACCGCAACTTCAGCGAGGGTGTCGCGATCACGTCCTCGTTCCACCCGGACGAGGACACCCACATCGAACCGGTCCGCTACGGCAGGGGCTCGAACGCGATGGGGCTGTTGCAGACCTTGCAGACGCAGGGCGGAACGGACACGCCGCGCTGGAAACAGCTGCTCACGCTGTTCCGGCAGCAGCCGGTGACGTTCCTGAAGATGCTCTCGGTGCGGAAGTGGAGCGAGCGCACCGTGATCCTGCTGGTGATGCAGAGCCTCGACAACTCCCTGAACACGAAGCTGCGCAAGGGTCCGTTCGGCAAGCGCCTGACCTCCGAGCAGGGCCACGGGTCGCCGAACCCGACGTGGATCCCGCCGGGGGAGGAAGCCGCTCGCCGGGTCGCGGACAAGATCGACGGTACCGCGGGCGGGAGCTGGAGCGAACTGTTCGACATGCCGATGACGGCCCATTTCATCGGCGGCTGTCCCATCAGCAGCACCTCGGATGCCGGAGTCATCGACCCGTACCACCGGGCGTGGGGGCACCCGAATCTGTCCATTGTGGATGGTTCGGCGATCACGGCGAACCTCGGCGTGAACCCGTCGCTGACGATCACCGCGCAGGCGGAACGCGCCTTCGCGCTGTGGCCGAACAAGGGCGAGCCGGACCCGCGCGCCGCGCAATCGCAGGACTACCGGCGCGTCGAACCGGTCCGCCCGAGCGCCCCCGCGGTTCCGTCCGACGCGCCGGCCGCATTGGGCTGACGACGCCCGCGCCGAGGGGTAGCGCCGGTGTGGGCTCGGTTACCTGGGACAATGCGGTGACCGTTCGAGCCTGGAGGTTTCGTCACCGTGTCCGGTACCGCTGACCGCACGACCCGGCCCGGCCAGGGGCCCGTCCTGGTGCTCGACTACGGCGCCCAGTACGCGCAGCTCATCGCCCGCCGGGTGCGGGAGACGCAGGTGTACTCCGAGGTGGTGCCGCACGACACGCCGGTCGAGCAGCTGCTGGAGCGGGATCCGGCGGCGCTGATCCTCTCCGGCGGCCCGTCGAGCGTGTACGCCGACGGTGCGCCGCAGACGGACCCGGCGCTGTTCGAGACGGGCGTGCCGACGTTCGGCATCTGCTACGGCTTCCAGGCGATGGTGCGCTCGCTCGGTGGCACGGTCGAGAACACCGGCACCCGCGAGTACGGGCGCACCGAACTCGGGATCGCCGGTGACGGCGGGGTGCTGCACGAGGACATGCCCGGCCACCACCCGGTGTGGATGAGCCACGGAGACTCGGTCAGCAAGGCTCCCGAGGGTTTCGCCGTGACGGCGGGCAGCACGGACACTCCGGTCGCGGCGATCGAGGACGTCGACCGCAGGCTCGCAGGGGTGCAGTACCACCCCGAGGTGGCGCACTCCCCGCACGGCCAAGAGGTGCTGCGGCGGTTCCTGCACGACATCGCCGGTATCCGTCCGCAGTGGACCACCGCGTCGATCGTGGACGACACCGTCGCGGCGCTGCGCGAGCAGATCGGTTCGGGCCGAGCGATCTGCGGTCTGTCCGGAGGGGTCGACTCGGCGGTCGCGGCGGCACTGGTGAACAAGGCCGTCGGTACGCAGCTCACCTGCGTGTTCGTCGATCACGGCCTGCTGCGTGCGGGCGAACGCGCCCAGGTCGAGCGTGATTTCGTCGCCGCCACCGGGGTCCGGCTGGTGACGGTGGACGCCGTCGACCGGTTCGTCGACGCGCTCAGCGGGGTCACCGACCCCGAGGAGAAGCGCAAAATCATCGGACGCGAGTTCATCCGCGTGTTCGAGCAGGCCGCGCGCGACCTCCAGGAGGAGGCGGGCGCCGCCGGCGAACACATCGACTTCCTGGTGCAGGGCACGCTGTATCCCGACGTCGTGGAGTCCGGCGGCGGCACCGGGACGGCGAACATCAAGAGCCACCACAACGTCGGCGGCTTGCCGGAAGACCTGCAGTTCCAGCTGGTCGAACCGCTCCGCGCACTGTTCAAGGACGAGGTGCGCCGGGTCGGGCTGGAACTCGGGCTGCCGGAGACGATCGTGCACCGCCAGCCGTTCCCCGGCCCCGGTCTCGGCATCCGCGTCATCGGCGAGGTCACCCAGCAGCGGCTGGACACCCTGCGCGCGGCCGACGCCATCGCGCGGGAGGAGCTCACCGCCGCCGGCCTCGATCGCGACATCTGGCAGTGCCCCGTGGTGCTGCTCGCCGACGTCCGTTCGGTGGGGGTGCAGGGTGACGGGCGTACCTACGGCCACCCGGTGGTGCTGCGGCCGGTGTCGAGCGAGGACGCGATGACCGCCGACTGGACCCGGTTGCCCTACGACGTGCTGGAGCGCATCTCCACCCGCATCACCAACGAGGTCTCGGAGATCAACCGGGTCACGCTCGACGTGACGTCGAAGCCGCCGGGCACCATCGAGTGGGAGTGAGGCGGTCGGAACGCATGGTGGAACTGGGGTAGGTCGTCCAGTACCGCCGCCCCGGTTCTCGAATGCCCTCTTACCGGCGGGGCCGTAGCGACGCGACGAGCATGCCGACGCCGAGCACGACCGCTGCCAGCGCCAGCAACCACTGCACGTCCCAGCTGCCGTCGACGAAGACGTAGGCCGAGACCGTCAGCGTGCACAGCCCGGCCACCAGCAGCGGTATGTCGGTCCTGCGTTTCGGGGCCGACCGGCTCGTCCTCGCCCCGTCGGACACGGTGGTCTCGTCAGACACGATGCACCTCCACGTTGCCGGTGCCGACTTCCAGCTCGAGGTTCATGCGCCCGCCACCCGGGCCGTCCGCGCCGAGGTCCTCGGCGGACTCCCGGAGGTCCCGGCCGCCGCGTTCGCTGCCGAGGCAGTCCACGTGGCCACGGTCGGCGGAGCAGGTGACCTGCAAGTCGACGTTCTCGGGCACGTAGACGCTGATGTTGCCCAGGCCCACGTTCGCGCTCGTGCGCAATGGGGCCCCGTCCGGCGAGAGTGGCAGTCCGTCGAGGTGCAGCTCGATGTTGCCGACGGAGGCCTCGTAGCTCGGCCGCACCTCCTGCACGGTCGTCGGTTCCACCACGGTGTCGCTGACGCCGCGCCACGGGCCGGTCGGCAGCAGGCTGAACGCCACGGCCAGTACGGCGACCGGAACCGCGAATCCGATGAGCCCGCGTCCTCCGCGCAGGAACGCCCCGGCGACCATGCCGAGCCCCAGGACGCCGAGCGCGGTGGCGAGTGCGGCGGCGGGCGCCATGCCGACGGCGAAACCCACGCCGCCTGCGAGCATCGCGAGACCGACCGTCACCAGCGTCACCGAACGCCGTACCGGCGGCTCGGGTTCGGGCTCCGGTTCCGGTGCGCCGGGTTCCGGCAGGTCCCAGGCGAACGGTGCGGCACCGAGCGGGTCCCACGCCGGCGGATCACGGCGCTCGAACTGTTCCTCCGGCTCCGGTTCCGCCGTCCGGGTTCCCGGATAGACCCAGGTGTGTCCGGTGGGGGCGTCGGTCGTCGTCGCCTGTGGGCTCGACGTGTCGACCGCCGCCTGCTTCTCGCTCCGGTGCCGGTGCAGCAGGTAGAGGCCCGTGACGCCGGCGAGCAGGCCGAGAAGGCCCGCGAAGTCCCACACGATGAACGACAGCGGAAGCAGCATGCACAGGATGAACACCACGACCGGCGTGGACGTCGGGCGGTGCGCCCTGCCGTCGGACGCCTCGGCCTCCTTCGGCAGCACCAGCCATCCCAGCAGGTACAGCAGCAGACCCGCGCCGCCATAGAATGCGCCGACGGCGAACGCGACCCGCAACAGGACCGGGTCCACGCCGTACCGGCGCCCGAGGGCGACACAGACGCCACCGATCTTGCCGCCCTCGCGGGGCCGGACCGGGCGCGTCGCCCAGAAGTCTCGTGCCGTGTCCTCGATGCCGCCCAGGGCGGAGGACTTGGAGCTCTCGTTCATGACTCCTACTATCCGAGTGCGCGGCAGCCGGAACATCAGGGTCGTCCCTGAGTCCGCCCGGAAACGCCGGGGTCGGTCCCCGATGTCGTGATCCGTGGCAGAGTGTGAGTATCGATGCTGTGAGTGCACGGGTGAAACGCGAGAGCAGGCGCACGTCGCCTCGGTCGGCACCTGCTTCCGCGGCTCCGCCACGGCCGTCGCACCCCGCGACGGCGCGGCCGGACGAGCCGAAGATGTACCGGCAGCGGTCCGGCCATGTCGTCGCGGGGGTCTCCGTCGGCATCGCCGACCACCTGTCGGTGCCGGTGTTGTGGGTGCGTGCGATGTTCGCGGTCCTGGCGTCCTTCGGGGGCGTCGGTGTCATCGCCTACGCGCTGCTGTGGATGTTCGTCCCGCAGGCCGCCGAGCCGCGCACACCCGCCAGCGAGAAGGAACGGCAGCAGGGGTTCGGGCTGCTCGTGCTCGGCATCGGGCTCGCGGTCGCGGTGTTCACGATCAGTGCCCTTCCGGCATGGCTGACCGCACCCGTCGCGGTCGTGCTCGTCGGCGGCGCCGTGGTGTGGCGCGAGGCCGACGAGTCACAGCGGGTGCGGTGGCGGCGCGGCGCCCGCACCGGCATGGCCGACGCGCTCTTCGGCGGCGCCGGACGCGGACCGCTCGTGCGGGTGCTGGCCGGTGCGGCGCTGGTGATCGCGGGCATCGTGGCGTTCCTTGTGGGCAACGCCACCCTCGGTGACCTGCAGTTCACCGTCGTGGCGCTGCTGGCGAGCCTCGTCGGCCTGATGGTGCTCACCGTGCCGTGGTGGATGCGGCTCGTCCGCGACCTCAACGTGGAACGCTCCGCCCGCATCCGGACGCAGGAACGTGCGGAGATCGCCGCACACCTGCACGACTCGGTGCTGCAGACGCTCGCACTCATCCAGAAGCAGTCCGACTCACCGCGTGAGGTCGGCAGGCTCGCCCGTGGCCAGGAACGGGAGTTACGGACGTGGCTGTACGGGCCCGACGGCTACGGGCGCAGCGGTTCCCTCGACGCCGCGTCCCGCGAGGCTCTGTCCGAGACACTCGCCGCCCGGCTGGGCAGCCTGTGCGGCGAGGTCGAGGACAGCTTCGCGATCAAGGTGCAGCAGGTCGTCGTCGGCGACTGCGAGCTCGACGAGCGCCTCGCGGCCCAACTCGCCGCGACCAGGGAAGCCCTCGTCAACGCGGCCAAACACGCCGGGGTCGGCGACGTCAGCGTCTACGCCGAAGTCGAGGCCGAGCGGGTGTGCGTCTTCGTCCGCGACCGGGGCGCCGGTTTCGACCAGGACGAGGTGCCCGACGACCGGCACGGGCTCGCGGACTCGATCCGAGGCAGGATGGAACGCAACGGGGGGCAGGTTCGGGTGCGGACGTCGCCCGGAGCCGGAACCGAAGTGCAGTTGGAGATGCCCCGCGACGCGGGCAAGCGTGAGGGAGGCGTTCGGTGACCAGCGACGACTCGAACGACCAGAACACCACGAGCGGCGAGGAGACCGACGGGGACGCGGCCGAACACCCGGTGCGGGTGTTCCTCGTCGACGACCACGCGCTGTTCCGGACCGGCGTGCGCGCCGAACTGGCCGGTGCCTCCGACGACGTCGAGATCGTCGGCGAGGCCGGCTCCGTCGGCGAAGCGGTCGCCGGCATCCACCACTACCGGCCGACCGTCGTGCTCCTGGACGTGCACATGCCCGACGGCGGTGGAGCCGAAGTGCTCCGCCGGGTGCGGCCCGAGCAACCCGACGTCGTGTTCCTCGCCCTGTCGGTCTCCGACGCGGCCGAGGACGTCATCGCGGTCATCCGCGGCGGCGCCAGGGGCTACGTCACCAAGACGATCTCCGGACGTGAACTCGCCGACGCTATCGTCCGCGTCTCCGCTGGTGACCCGGTGTTCTCGCCGCGGCTGGCTGGATTCGTTCTCGACGCGTTCTCCGAAGGGCCCGACGCGGCACCGGTCGGCGACCCCGAACTCGACCTGCTCACGCCGCGCGAACGCGACGTGTTGCGACTGCTCGCGCGCGGCTACGCCTACAAGGAGATCGCCTCCGAGCTGTTCATCTCGGTGAAGACCGTCGAGACGCACGTGTCGAGCGTGCTGCGCAAGACGCAGCTGTCGAACCGCTACGAACTCTCCCGCTGGGCCTCCGACCGCCGCCTCGTCTGACCCCCGGCGCGACTGCTCGGCTCGGGTGCGACTGCTCGGCTCGGGGTGGCTGGGCGCGTGCGTGGCGTGAGCCTTTTTGGTGCCCAGAGCCACCAAAAAGGCTCACGCTGCCGACCACGTGCGTGGGTGACAGCGCCTGCGGCGCCTGTGGATATGGTCGGTGGTATGGGTGAATTCGTGCAGGTGGTCACGACCACCGATTCCGAGGAGTCCGCCGCTGCGCTGGCCCGCAGCATCGTGGAGGTGCGCGGCGGAGCGTGCGTGCAGGTCGTGCCGATCCGGAGCTTCTACCGGTGGGACGGCGCGGTACAGGACGACCCGGAGTGGCAGTTGCAGATCAAGACCTCGGCCGCACGGGTGGACGAACTCGTCGCACACCTCAACGAGCAGCACGAGTACGACGTGCCGGAGATCATCGTCCTGCCCGTCGAGGGCGGTAATCCCGCCTACCTGTCGTGGGTGGCCGAGGAGACTCGGGCCTGAACGCCACGCGCGGTGGCCGCTCGTCGAACGGCTACCCACGGCCGAGTGGCAACCCCGCTTCTCCCGGAGGCGTCTTCCCTGTGAGTCCGAGAGGGCTCCGGGCAGGAGGAAAGCCCTCCCGCCCGACGAACACCAGGGGGGTGCCGATGCTGGGGAAGGCTGGAAAGCTCGTAGCCGTCGGGTTCGCCGGGACGTTGCTGATCACGCCGGGGATCGCCGCCGCGCAGGGCGACGAGTTCGAAGAACACACCGTCAAGGCCGATGTCGACGGGGACGGCAGGGCGGACGGGGTGACGCTGCGTGAAGTCAGCGAGGACACCCACGCGTTGATCTTCGGCCTGGCCGGCGAGCAGATCGACACGACGTACCCGGGCAACGCTTCGTTCCCGTTGCAGAAGCCGCGTCCCACGGACGTGAACCTCGACGGCAGTCACGAGGTGATCGTCACCGAGTACGTCGGCGCCAACACACTCACGTTCAACGTCCGGGACTACGACCCGGCGTCCGGGATCCGATCAGTGTCCACTGAGGATGGTGCGCCGCTGAAGCTCTTCGAGGGCGGGGGCGTCTCCGGGAACTCCGGCTACAGCTGCCTGGACGACCACACCGGCACCCGCGAGCTGGTCAGCGTGACCGCGCACGTCACCTCGACCCCGGACGACACGCCGCTGTTCAGTGGCGAACGCGTGTCCTACCTCGTCGACAACGGTGTGGCGACCGAGACGCACCGCGCGGAGTTCAACGACGTTCCTCGTGAGGACCCGGTGATGGAGACGAATCCCGAGAGCTGTGGTGTGTCGGTGAGCTGACCGTGACGCATCTGCCGGTGTCCCCGTCGGTCTCCGGTCGGGCGCGGTCGGACGGCCCCGTGTCCGTCCGCTCCGCGCCCGACTCCGGGTCGGGCCGGCTGCGCTTGTCTCGCTTCGGGGGGCGGCTCCGGCCGAGTGCCACCCCGAGCAGGATGATGCCCATCCCGGCGATGACCCGGAGGCCGACCTGTTCGCCGAGCACCGTCCAGCCGAGCAGCACGGACACGATCGGAATGAGGTAGGTGACCGTGGACGCCGTCGTCGCGCCTTCGTCGCTGATGATGCGGTACTGCACGGAGAAGGCGAAGCCGGTGCCGAGGATGCCGAGCACCGCCACCGAGATCAGCGCGACCGGGTCGAGCCCGACCGGGGTGAGTCCGCCGACCGGCAGCGTCAACGTCGACAGCATGGTCGCCGCGAGCATCTGCATGGTGGCGAACGCCATCGGCGGGTGGGTGGTGCCGTTGTCCCGTGCGGTGCGCATCGCGCGTCCGATGTAGACGAACGAGATGCCGTAACACGCGGCGCCGCCCAGGCAGGCCAACGCGCCCCAGCCCAGCGCTCCGCCGCTCTGCCACGGCGCGAGAATCACGAGGACGCCGAGGAATCCCACGAACAGCCCGGTGACGCGTGCCGGGGTCAGTCCCCGCTCGGTTCCGGCCAGCACCCCGAAAAGAATCGTCCACAGTGGAGTTGTGGCGTTGATGACGCCGGTGAGTCCGGAACTGATGGTCTGCTCGCCCTCCGCGAACAGAAACCACGGGAGGCTGTTGCCGAACAGTCCCGCGAGCACGATGTAGCCCCACACCTTGCGTTCGCCGGGCGTGCGCAGCCCCCCGAGCTTCACCCGGGCGACGAGACAGAACCCGACGAGTACGAGCGCTCCGAGCGCGATGCGGGTGAAGGCGATCTGCACCGGGGACAGCGCCTCCAGCGCGAGCTTGATGAACAGGAAACTGCCGCCCCACAACACGGCGAGGGTGCTCAACCGGAGGTAGTTCGCGGGGTTGTTCATGGCTCTCCGAGGCTCGGGCGGGGTGTGGTGGCGCGTCCTGACTCACGGTGCCTCCCGCCGAAGATTAGGACAAGTGATGATATGTGGACGTACGTTTCAGTAACTCTGTAAGGTGTCGCGCATGTTGGACGTCCGGCGTCTCCAGGTTCTCCGCGCGGTGGTGAGCAGCGGTTCGCTCAGCGCGGCCGCCACGAACCTCGGCTACACCCCGTCGGCCGTCAGCCAGCAGCTCGCCACGCTCGAGAAGGAAGCGCGCATCCCGCTGCTGGAGAAGGCCGGACGCGGAGTCCGGCCCACCGCTGCCGGTACGTTGCTCGCCGAGCGGGCGAGCGACCTCGCGGATCTGCTCACCACCACAGAGACCGAGCTCGCCGATCTCCGCGCCGGGCGCACCGGCACCCTGCGGGTCTGCTTCTTCCAGACCGCGAGCGTGGCGCTGGTGCCGCCTGCGGTGGCGAAGTTCCGCGCCGCCCGACCGGAGGTGCAGCTCGACCTCAGCGTCGTCGAGGACGACGTGCTCGGTCACCTGGCCAGCGCGGCAGTCGACGTCGCGATCTTCGTGGTCGGCAGGGACGTGCCCGCCGCCCCCGGTGTGCGCGTCCTGCCTCTCGTCGACGAGCCCTACCGGGTCGTGCTGCCGCTCGGACACCCGTGCGCGGACGAGACGTGCGTGGATCTCGCCCGGCTGGCCGACGAGCCGTGGGTGCACGGCGGCCTCACGAACGGGCCGTGCGCCGAGTCGCTCGCCGACGCCTTCGCCTGCGCGGGAATCAGTCCCCGGGTCGCGCTGGAGGCGCACAGTCCCTACGCCGCGCAGGGCTTCGTCGCCGCCGGATTCGGGGTGTCACTGCTGCCGGAGCTGGGACTCGACGTGGTGCACCCCGGAGTCGTGGTCCGCCCGGTGCGCAGGCCGGAGCCGGTGCGACGGCTCTACGTCGCCGTCCGCGACACGGTCGCCGAGCAGCCCGCCGTGCAGAACTTGATCACGCTGCTGTTCGAAGCAGCGCCGACGCAGGATCGGAGCTGAACACCGCGGCTCAGCGCGCGTTTGGGAGCAGGTGCACCGAGGGTCTTTCCGCCGACTGCGCGGGCCCGTCGGCAGGTTCTCACCCCGTGGCTGGTGAGGGCAGCGTCGACGTGGTGCAGATGGCTACTCGATGTCGGCGATCCCGCAACCGGGCACGAGGTACCGGAGGACCGACCCCAGTTCCCCGGCGCCCCCTCAGGCCTGCGAGTCCGAATTGAGCAGCGCCTTGCCGTCCTTCTCGATCATGCCGATGACGTGCTTCTCGTTAATCTTCTTGCCGTCCTTCTCGTACCGCAGCCCCACGGTGACCTTCGAGCCGTTCGCCTTGGGCCCGCTGGTGATCTCCACGTCGTCGATGGAGTCCCAGAACGACTCGTAGCGCTTCTTGCCCTGTTGTTTGAGGCCGGGCCCGAGCATCGACCACGATGCGTCGAGGTCGTCGGGAACCGCGCTGAAGTACTTCTTGACGGCCTTCTCCCGGTCCTTGTCGCTGAGCTTGTTGCTCGTCGACCTGGACGACGGTGCCGTGGTCGTCGTGGTGGTCGTGGGCGGCGACGTGGTGGTCGTGGTGGTCGGCGGCGGTGCCGGTGGTGGTGGAGGTGGCGGCGCCGGCTCGGACGTGGGAGGCGGCGCGGCGTTCTGTTCCTCGGCGCCGCTCGGGCGCATGGCGTTCGCACCGAGAATCCCGATCAGCACGGCGACCACCAGCGCCGCGGCCCACAACAGCAACCCCTTGCGGGACGACCGGCGCGAGTCCGTCGGGCTCGACTCGGCCCGACTCGCGGGCATGTCGACCCGCGTGCCTCCCGCTTCGGGCGCCGGACGTGCGGGTGGGGGAGGACGCCACCCCGGCGCTGGAGCCGCAGCCGGAACCGGACGGCCGTCCGCCACGGACTGCAGCAGCGTCTTCGCGTGCGACATCGTCGGGCGGTCCACCGGATCGGCGCGCAGCAGCTGCATCAGCGCGGCCGTCATCGGGCCCGCCTGGCGCGGCGGATCCACGTCGCCACGCGCGACCCGGTGCAGCAGGCTGATCGCGTTCTCGTCCACCCCGAACGGAGGCTGCCCCTCGACCGCCGCGTACAGCGTCGACCCGAGCGAGAACACGTCCGAAGCCGGTGCCGGATCGCGACCCAGCGCGACCTCGGGAGACAAGTAGGCGGGAGTGCCCGCGAGGATGCCGCTCTTGGTGACCGAGACGTCGCCGACCGCCCGGGAGATGCCGAAGTCGGTGATCTTCGCGACGCCGTCGTCGCCGAGCAGGATGTTTCCGGGCTTGAGATCACGATGCACGATGCCCGCCATGTGCGCGGCGGACAACGCCCCTGCGACCTGGCTGCCGATCCGGGCGACCTCCAGCGGCGGAAGCGGCCCGTGTTCCTCGAGTACCGAGGCGAGGCTGCGCGAGGGCAGGTATTCCATCACCAGAACTGGTTGGCCCTCGTCCTCGGCGACGTCGAAGACCACGATCGCGTTCTGATGCTGCAGTCTGGCCGCGATCCGGCCTTCGCGCATCGAGCGCTGCCGGGCCTCCTCGGTCTCCTCCGCCGTGTAGCCGGCCTGCAGCAGCAGTTGCTTGACGGCCACCGTGCGGTGCAGCCGTTCGTCAACCGCGCGCCAGACGATGCCCATCGCGCCGCTACCGATCCGTTGCTGCAATCGGTACCGGCCCGCGATCAAACGTCCTTCGGCGCTCACAGGCGACTCCTGGCGGTGTCTGCGACTCGGTGGTGCGGGCGCGTCCCGCACACGTCGGCCTCCACGGTACTGGGCGTCGATCAGCCACCGGTCCGCCGGTCGTCACCAGGCAAGACGAGGGGCCGGCGGGAACGTGTCCCACCGGCCCCTCGTGTCGCGCGACTCGGACGACCTCAGCTCGTCGGCTGGGAGCCACCGCCGGCGTTGTCGCCGGGGGCTCCGGCGCCACCCTCGTCGGGCGGTGCCGTGGTGGTCGTCTCCTCGGAGGACGACGTCTCCTCGGTCGTGGTCGTCGGCTCCTCGGTGGTGGTCGTCGGCTCTTCGGTCGTGGTGGTCGTCTCCTCCGAGGTCGTTTCCTCGGTGGTGGTCGTCTCCTGCGTCGTGGTGGTCGTCTCCTCCGAGGTCGGTGCCGGCGGCGGAGGAGGTGGCGGCGGTGGTGCCGGTGCCTGGGTCTGCTCGTTGCCGGTGGTGTTCGGCGGCGGGGTGTTCCCGCCGAGCATCGCCGACGTGAACAGCACCGCGATCACCGCGACCGCCGCCAACGCGATACCGGAGAGGACGACCGGCCGCTTGCTGCGACGTGGAGCGTCCAGCGCCGCGTCACCGCGATCGTCGGAGCCCATGTAGGAGGTGTCGGCGTAGTCCGCGCCGTACGGGTCCTCCTCGTACGGCGTCTGCGCGACCGCCGTGCCGTCCTGCTGCTGGCCCACCATCGCCGTCGGCTGCAGGTCCGGCGCGCTGGTGGTCGCGTTCGGGTCGAAGGCGGGCGGGATCGGGGCCGCCATCGACGGCACCGAGGTCACCGCCTGGCCGTCCGCGGCGGCCAGGCACATGTCCCGGACCTGTGCCATGTCGGGACGGTCCTCGACGCGGGCCTGCAACATGGCCATCAGCGGTTCGTACATCGGCCCCGCCGTCTGTGGCGGGTCGACCCGGCCTGCCGCGACCGCGTGCAGCAGCGCGAGCGTGTTCTCGTTGAGCCCGAACGGCGGCCGACCCTCGATCGCCGCGTAGAGCGTCGCGCCGAGCGAGAACACGTCCGAGGCACCGGTCGGCTCCTGGCCCATCGCCACGTCCGGCGAGAGGTACGCGGGCGTGCCCGCGAGCATGCCGGTCTTGGTGACCGTCACGTCGCCCTGCGCCCGGGAGATACCGAAGTCGGTGATCTTCACCGTGCCGTCGTCACCGAGCAGGATGTTGCCCGGTTTGATGTCGCGGTGCACGACGCCCGCCGAGTGGGCGGCACCGAGCGCGGCCGCGGCCTGAGCACCGATCCGCGCCACTTCGCGAGGAGGCAGCGGCCCGTGTTCGGACATCATCGCCGCGAGGCTCGTCGACGGCAGATACTCCATCACCAGAACTGGCTGGCCGTTGTCCTCTGCCACGTCGTACACCGAGATCGCGTGCTGATGCTGGAGGCGTGCCGCGATGCGGCCCTCCCGCATGGCCCGCTGCCGCGCTTCCTCTGCTTCACCCGGATCGAGACCGGGCTGCAACAGCAACTGCTTGACCGCGACCGTGCGGTGCAGGCGTTCGTCGACACACTCCCACACCACGCCCATCGCGCCACTGCCGATGCGTCGCTGCACTCGGTAGCGTCCGGCGACCAGGCGACCTTCGTCGCTCACCGACGTCTCCCCGTACTGCTCTCGATGCCCGCCCGGCCCCTCGTGCCGGGATCACACGATCCCGGACCCTGGCTGCCGCCGGACATCGGCGGATGTCAGAAGGCCGAGTCAGCCCTCCGACTTTGACACGTTCTCAGCACGGTCGAGGTTGGCTCGCAGCCCTGTTCGACCGTGCCCCGGAAGCCTAGCCGACGTCGATGTGGCCCACGTACGAAGTCGGCAGATTCGCGAAGATTCCTCCGGGGCGACTCGGTCGCGCGTTGCGCCACCCGGAACACGGCCCCGATATCGGCTGTTTGTCCTGTTGAAGGTCACTGTGTGCGGAATTGGGGCACGCGGCGTGCCCGGTCGCTGACGACACGTGCGGGACCCGTAGTGGTTCGCCCGGGCAGGCCCGACGACCCGGGATGGCCACCCGGTCGTTGCCGCATCGTTGTCCGAGGGGTGTTCAACGCCCGTGGTGCCGCGCGGTGAGCAGGTCGATCGCGAGGATGTGCGGTCGAGCGCCTTCCTCCACGGTGAGCCGATGGCGCAGCGCGGTGTGACCGCCAGGGTGGTCGACGCCGATCTCGGCGACCACCGAGTTCGCCGACCGCACGTCGAGGTGCTGGACACGGACGGAGCTCGGCTCCCAGGCCGCGAGGATCAGGGAACGCTCGCCGTTGAGCAGTTCCGGTGCGACCAGGTCCAGTGCTCGCTGCGGCCGGGTGTCCATGAGCCGGTAGAACTCGGCCACGAGCGCCCGAGCGGAGTCGGCGCTGCCCGCGGCCGGGTTCGCCGCACCCGGATCGTGCGCGTGGCCCTGCCCCCGGCTGCCGACCCGTGGGTCGCCGACGGTGCGGTCGCGCAGGTCGTGGAACGGCCACCGCGCCTGCCGGAGAAGGTCGAGGCGGAGTGCGTCCACGCCGGAGATCGGAGCCGACGCGACCGCGCGAGGCGGCGGTCCCGCCGAGGTCGCGCGGGCGGTGACCACCGACACCGCGACCGACACCAGGAGTAGCAGCACCACCGCGACGACGCCCATTACGGCTCGCGAGCGCTGCGCGGGCACCCGGCCGGCGGACGCGCCGTCGACCAACGGATCGTCCGGGTCGAGGTCGAAATCGGCCCCACGGAGCGAACCCGGCCTGCGCTGGAGCAGCTGCGGGACCGTGACCGCGCCCCCACGGGATCGCCGTTTGCCGCTGGGGCGGTCCTGCACGTGTGCTCCTCTGGTCGCCGGTGCGTGATCGTGGGTGGGCACCGATCACCCAAGTCCGCGAGAGCCGTGAAAGACACCCAAACCGGAAGAGTTCACCTGAACGGGCGGTCTCGTTTGGCGCGGCGACCGCCCGAACGGCGGCGCACCCTACGGCCGGTCATCACGCTTCCTCGTCGGAGCGGACCTTCGGGTCACTTTCCCTGGTGAAGCGGAGTTCGCGGCGCTGAGTCACTTCCGAGCCGTCCTCGCGGGTGATCCGCAAGGTGGTGACCGTACTCGTCGAGCGGTACTCGACGGCCCGCACCTCGATCGCCATCGCGTCGGCGTACCGGGCGGCGAACGAGTCGTAGCCCTCGTCGCGCAGGTCGCCGCCCGTCATCTCGTAGGCCCGAGGCAGGTCGAGTTCACTGATCGCCGAGAAGTATTCGGCCGAGGCTTCGCGCATCGCCTGGCTGCTGAACAGCAGCAGGGACGATTCCGTCGTCGGGGACGTGGACGACGGAGGTGCCGTCGGCTCCCCGGGCTCGCTCGGGCCCGTCGTGGGACCACCGGTGTCGGGGCGGGTGGATTCCGGTGCCCCAGGGGTCTCCGGCGTCCCGGGTGCGTTCGGCTCTCCCGGTGCTCCCGGAAAGTCGGGCGCTCCTGCGGAGCTCGGGCCGGGGGACAGGCGTACCGGTTCCGACGGACTCGTCGTCGAACTCGGCGCCCAGGGCAGAGCTTCCTGTTGCTCCTCGGACGTGTACCCGGTTCCAGGGAACGGCGGGAACTCCCCGCCACGCGGGAAGCCCGGAAAGTCCAGACTCCGCACGTGGGTCGTGTCGACGAGGGCGAACGTGGCGAGGACCAGACCGCTGAATGCGGCGGCCGCCGACCCGATCGAGAACCACGCTGCTCGCCGCCAGGTCGGCGGTGGGGTCACCGACGCAGGCACCATGCCCAGGTCGAACTTGTGCAGCCCACCGTAGGCATCCGTGTCCGAGAGCGGATCCGTCGCGCGGTCCTCCTGTCGGCTGCCGAGCACCACGGGGCCGACCATGCGGTGCCCGTGATCGGACACGGCGCGCGAATCGGTGCGGTGCGCGTCATCCGGCACCGTGCGAGGGAGGTGGCGGCCCGCCGTACGGGGCACGTCCTGTGAGGTCGGCTGGCGCGGCACCTCCGGTGGCATCGCGCGGGGTAGCGCGGTGGAGGCCGCCCGGCGTGCTTCCGGACGGCCTGCTTGCGCACGGGGTGCCTCCGGCCGGGCGCGCTGCGGTGCGGCTCGATCGTCGCGGCCCGGCGGGCTTTCGATCTGTCCGGACCAGCTCGTCCTTCCGGGGTACATCGGTCTCGACTTTCTGCCGCCCTCGGCGGTGCAGGGGAACCTAGGCCGTGCTCACGACCTGGAACGCCTCCGCCAACCGGTCGGAGGACAGGCCGTGCTGCTCGGCATTGCTGCGCAGGTGCTCACGGATCATCGACCCCAGGCCGTCGAGGTGCGCGGTCTGCGAGTGGTGTGCGTGCAGCGCCGCGAGCTTCGCCTCGTAATGATCGGTGACGTCGACGGCGTGGTTGATCCGCTCATCGGGTGCTTCTGTCAGCCACAGTTCGTGCACGGTCCATGGCTGCAGGCCGTCCTCGACCAGTTCGGGGTGGGCCAGGGGAGTGCGCGAGTCCGGGTACACGGCCGCGACGGTCGCCTCGCCGACCGCCCGGTGATCGGGGTGCGACACGTGTAACCGTCCCCAGTTGATCTCGGGGGAGTGTGCGACGACCCGGTCGGGCCGCACAGCGCGGATGACACGCGTGATGTCGCGGCGCAGCGTGAGGTCGGCGACGAGCCTGCCGTCGGGGTGACCGAGGAAGCGCACGTCGTCGACGCCGACGGCACGGGCCGCCGACCGCTGTTCGTTCTCACGCAGCGTGCGCATCTCGTCGAGGGTGAGCTGGTGACCGCCCAGCCCGTCGGTCGCCCCGGCCTCGCCGGAGCTGCACACGCAGTAGGTGACGCCGACGCCTGCCGTTCGCCAGGACGCGACGGTCCCTGCAGTGCCGAAGTCGACGTCGTCGGGATGTGCGGTCACCACGAGTACCTGCCGTACATCGGAGGCGATCTTCGGTGAGGTCCGCATGACCGTGCAGGGTAGTTGTCGCTCGAACGAAGTGGCTCTCCGGGGTCGCTCAGTCACGTGACGTCATGGCGCGCGACCGGGCGCCCGCCGGATCGAATGATCATGAGGTCACTCGATCGGCGCGGCCCGGTCGAGGTCGTCCTGTCCCGGGTCGGTCAGTACTCGCCCGTGCGAAAGCGCTTCTGCGTCGTCTGCAGCGCCGCGACCGAAGTGGCTCCCGCACCACCGCCGAGCAGCATCGCGAAGATGTCGGCGGGCACACCCCCTGTCTGGATGAGCAACGCCAGCAACGCGACCGCGAGCGCGCCTCCCGCGATCGGGGCCCGCTTCTTCGCGAACTCCACCGCGGGCTGCCCGCCCGGACGCTGCTTGGCCGAGGACTGCAACAACGCCAGATACCCGCCGTGCCCGAGAGCGGCCAGCAACGCGACCAGCGTGACGACCAACGCGATCAGATCCACAACTCCACCCAACATGTGTCCAGTCTGCCCTGATTCGGGGCGGTAGGGGTATGCGGGATGTCCCCGATTTCGGTTCGCCGACCGGGGCGCGAACCACGGGGCAGGGAAATGGTTGCGGTCCGGGTATGGATTGAGATCCGCATCACCTCTAGTTTCGATGCCTATGGAAGATCGACCTGGCGTCGACCGCGCCTCGACCGGGCTCGCCGGTGGAGGTGACCTGCGGGGCAGGCGCGCACTCGTCACCGGAGCGGGCAGCGGCATCGGCGACGCCATCGCGCGGGGACTCGCGAACGCGGGTGCCCACGTGGTGCTCGTCGACAAGGTCGCCGACTCCATCGAGTCGCTCGCGGCCGAGATCGGCGGCACCCCCAGGGTCGTCGACCTCTGCGACCTCGACGCCGCCGGGGAGCTCGGCACCGACGTCGACATCGTCGTCAACAACGCCGGGGTGCAGCACGTCGCTCCCGTGCACCGGTTCCCGACCGACACGTTCTCGATGATGTTCGACCTGATGGTGCAGGCTCCGTTCCGCATCATCCGCAGTGCGCTGCCGGGCATGTACGAACAGGGATGGGGACGCATCGTCAACGTCTCCTCCGCGCACGGGCTGCGCGCGTCGCCCTACAAGGGCGCCTACGTCGCCGCGAAACACGCGCTCGAGGGACTGTCCAAGACCGTCGCCGTCGAGGCCGCGCGCCACGGCGTGACCTCGAACTGCGTCAACCCCGGCTTCGTACGCACCCCGCTGGTGGAAACGCAGGTAGCCGAGCAGGCCCGGTTGCACCGTGTCCCGGAGGAACAGGTCATCGAGGACGTGCTGCTCGAACGGACGCCGGTCAAACGTCTCGTCGAACCGGAGGAGGTCGCCGAACTCGCCATCTGGCTGTGCGGCCCGGGCAGCGCTTCGATCACCGGAACCTCGCTGCCGATGGACGGCGGCTGGACCGCGCACTGACCGACCGGCACGTCACCGAGGAGCGACATGACCGCAGCAGACCCCACCGCCAAGAGATCCAGCAGACTCCGCGTCGTCTCCGCGAGCCTCGTCGGAACCACCATCGAGTGGTACGACTTCTTCCTGTACGGCTCGGCGGCCGCGCTGGTGTTCCCGACGTTGTTCTTCCCGGCGGCGGACCCGCTGGTCGGCACCATGCTCGCGTTCGTCACCTACGCCGTCGGCTTCTTCGCCCGCCCGCTCGGCGGCATCGTCTTCGGCCACTACGGCGACAAGCTCGGCCGCAAGAAGCTGCTGGTCATCAGCCTGGTCATGATGGGCGGGGCGACGTTTCTCATCGGGTTCCTCCCGACGTACTCCTCCGTCGGCCTCGCCGCGCCGTTGATCCTCACGTTCCTGCGCCTCGTGCAGGGCTTCGCCGTGGGTGGCGAGTGGGGCGGTGCGGTGCTCATCGTCTCCGAACACGGCTCGGCGAAGAACCGCGGATTCTGGGCGTCCTGGCCGCAGGCGGGCGTTCCGCTGGGCAACCTGTGCGGCACGGCCGTGCTCGCCGTCCTCGCCGCGGTGCAGTCGGAAGAGGCGTTTCTGGCCTGGGGCTGGCGTGTGGCGTTCCTGCTCTCCGGGGTGCTCGTCCTCGTCGGCCTGTGGGTGCGGCTCGCGGTCGCCGAGTCCCCACTGTTCCTCGAGGCGCAACGCAAGATCGACGAGCAGGGCGGGCGCACGCCGCCGCTGCTGGAGGTCCTGAAGCACTATCGCGGCGAGGTCCTCACCGCGATGGGAGCCCGGTTCGTCGAGAACGTCGTGTACTACATGGTCACGTCGTTCGTGCTCACCTACGTGGCCACCTACCTGGAGATGCCGAGGTCGCTGGCACTGAACGCGTCACTGATCGCGGCGGTGGTGCACTTCGCGAGCATCCCGTTGTGGGCAACGCTCTCCGACCGCGTGGGCAGGCGCCCGGTGTATCTGATCGGCGCGATCGGCACCGGACTGTGGGCGTTCGTGTTCTTCGGCTTGCTGGACACGGAGTCGTTCGGGCTCATCACCCTGGCGACCTCGGTCGGGTTGATCTTCCACGGTGCGATGTACGGGCCGCAGGCGGCGTTCTTCTCCGAGCTGTTCGGCACCCGCGTCCGCTACTCCGGTGCGTCCGTGGGCTATCAGCTCGCGTCCGTCGTCGCGGGATCGGTGGCGCCGCTGATCGCCACCGCGCTGCTCGCCGCGTTCGGCTCACCGCTGCCGATCGCGATCTACGTAGCGTTGTGTTCGGTGGTCACGATCGTCGCCGTGGTCCTCGCTCCCGAAACCCGCGACCGCGACATGGCCGCCCACGAGTGACTCGCCCGGATTCCACCCGACCCAGTGGGGACAACTCCCACCCCCTGTGGATGGAGGGGTGGCAAATTCGCGCGAATTTGCCACCCCGGCGGTCAGCGGCCGAGGTGGCCGCGGCCGAGGCGCAGGAGGATCATCGCGAGCTCACGGCCTTCGGGGCCCAGCGCACGGTAGCGGGCGAGGACGTCCATCTCGCGGTTGTAGACGATGCGCGGGCCGCCCGAGGCCATCCGGGCCTCGCCGACCTGCCGAGAGACCTCGGCGCGACGTTGCACCAGACGCAGGATCTCGGCGTCGAGGTAGTCGATCTCCTCGCGCAGGCCACCGATCGAGCCTTCGGGCTCGGACCGGTCCTGGTCGCCGTCCACCGTCGTGTTCATCTGGAGTGCCTCCGATGGGTCGGCCCCTGCCGTGACCCGAGAACGACAACGCCCCGGGGTCGCAACTCCGGGGCGGGGTAGTCGTGTCAGCTCATGCAGACCACGGGCGCCGGAGTCCGGGCCCGTAGAAAAACTCGAAGGTCTGCGTCAGCACGTCGTCCAGTGTGCCACAGCCCGAATTCGCCTCGCCAACAGCCGGACGGTGTGTCCCGCAGTGCGGACCTGGGCAGCTGAGACCGTGCCTACGGGCACACATGCCAGTTCTCCAATGCCCTTTCAGGGGCGGGCGGGTTCCGGCTGTTCAGCGGACTTCTCTCGGTCGACCCGGCGCACCGAGCGGTACAGCACGGTTCCGGAGACGGCTGCGGCCACGACTGTGACGACCACCGCCGTCCAGCTATACCCGATCGCGCGTGCGGCCTGCCCCAACGCGAGCGCCAGGCTCGTGTGCACTGTCGCCCAGGCGGTCGCGCCGGCCACCGCCATCACCATGAACCGCGCGAACGGCACTCGGAGCATGCCGGCCACCGCCGGGACCACGGCGTGCACGAAGGCGATGAACCGCGTGGTCAGCAACGCACGCGCGCCCCGGCCGCGGAGCACTTCGTGCGCGGTGTCCCACGAACTCGCACTGATCTTGCGTCCCGCCCAGCTGCGCTGCAGCGACGGGCCGACGCCACGGCCGATCCCGTAGCCGCCCGCCTGTCCGACCGTGTTCGCGAGCACCGCGACGAGCAGCATCGGCACCGCCCATCGCTCGCCCAACGCGCCCACCGACACCAGCAACGCGATCTCGCCGGAGACGAACAGTCCGACGAACAGCGACGCCTCGAGCGAGAGCACCACGAACAGCACCACCAGACAGGCCGTCGGGCCGATCGCCGACGCACTGTCCAGAAGATCGAGAACGAGCGCGTCGAGTTGCTCGATCACGGTCATTCCGACACCCCCAGTCGTTGTTCACCGCCGACCAGTGTGGGCGGCGGAGGGCGCCTGCGAGTCGGGGAGATCCCGGAACTCGCCCCGGATTCGTGGCCTGCCGACGCCCCGGCCGTGCGCGGGAACGATGTCGGCCCCGGCGGGTAACGTTGTGCAGCGATGAGCACCCTGTTCGACCTCCCCCAGCGCGACGATCGGCCCTCCCACGACTCGGAGTCCCTGCTCGCCGGGCTCAACCCGCAGCAGCGGGAGGCCGTGACGCACACCGGGGCTCCGTTGCTCGTCGTCGCGGGGGCCGGGTCGGGCAAGACGAAGGTGCTCACCCATCGCATCGCCTACCAGCTCGCCGAGCGCGACGCCCACCCCGGCCAGATCATGGCGATCACCTTCACCAACAAGGCCGCCGCCGAGATGAAGGAACGGGTGGCGGCCCTGGTGGGGCGGCGCGCGAAGGCCATGTGGGTCTCGACGTTCCATTCGATGTGCGTGCGGGTGATGCGCCGCGAAGCCAAGACCGTGGGGTTGTCGTCGAACTTCTCCATCTACGACGCCGACGATTCGCGCAGGCTCATCACGATCATCGCCCGTGATCACGAGCTCGACTCGAAGCGCTATCCGGCGCGCACGCTCGCGATCCACGTCTCGAACCTCAAGAACGAACTGCTCACGCCCGAGGACGCCGCCGAGCGGGCGGGCAACGACATGGAACGCAAGGTCGCCCAGGTCTACGCGGCCTATCAGCGGCGACTCCGCGAGTCGAACGCGCTGGACTTCGACGACCTGATCATGCGCACGGTCGAGCTCCTGCAGCAGCACCCGGACGTGGCCGAGTACTACCGTCGCCGATTCCGGCACGTCCTCGTCGACGAGTACCAGGACACCAACCACGCCCAGTACGCCTTGGTGCGCGAGCTCGTCGGAACCCGGACCACGGAATCGGGCGTCGAGCCCGCCGAGCTGTGCGTGGTCGGCGACGCGGATCAGTCGATCTACGCGTTCCGTGGCGCGACGATCCGCAACATCGAGGAGTTCGAGCGCGACTACCCGCAGGCCACCTCGATCGTGCTGGAGCAGAACTACCGCTCCACGCAGACGATTCTCTCGGCGGCCAACGCGGTGATCCGGCGTAATCCGAACCGTCGCGAGAAGCGGCTGTGGAGCGATTCCGGCGACGGCGCGTCGATCGTCGGGTACGTCGCGGACAACGAGCACGACGAGGCCGCGTTCGTCGCGGGAGAGATCGACCGCCTCGTCGACGACGGCGAGGCGACGTTCAACGACATCGCCGTGTTCTACCGGACGAACAATCAGTCGCGTGTGTTCGAAGAGGTCTTCATCCGGCTCGGTCTGCCGTACCGGGTCGTCGGCGGCGTCCGGTTCTACGAGCGCCGCGAGGTGCGCGACGCCCTGGCCTACCTGCGGGTTCTCGACAACCCGGACGACACGGTGAGCCTGCGCCGGATCCTCAACGTGCCCAAACGCGGGATCGGCGACCGTGCGGAGGCCGTGGTCGCCGCGCACGCCGAGCAGGAGCGCGTCTCGTTCCACACCGCGTTGCGCCGGGCGGCCAAGGGCGAGGTCACCCAGCTGAACACGCGTGCCCAGCGACTGATCGGCTCGTTCGTGGAGCTGCTCGACGAGCTCAACGACGTGGCCGCCGAGTACGACGTGGCCGAGGTCTTGGAGACGATCCTGGAACGCACTGGTTACCGGGGTGAGCTCGAGGCCAGCGACGATCCGCAGGACGCGACGAGGGTCGAGAATCTGACCGAACTCGTGACCGTGGCACGGGAGTTCACCGAAACCCGCTCGCCGGAGTCGAGCCGTGCGACCGAGACCAGCGAAGGTGGGGAGGTGCCGGTCTCCGACGAGGACCGGGACGGCCTGCCTGCCGACGACTCGTTGTCGGCCTTCCTGGAACGGGTGTCGCTGGTCGCCGACGCCGACTCGCTGCCGGAGTCCGGCGACGGTGTCGTCACGCTCATGACGCTGCACACCGCGAAGGGGCTCGAATTCCCGGTGGTGTTCTCCACCGGCTGGGAGGACGGGATCTTCCCGCACATGCGCGCCCTCGGTGATCCGGTGGAGCTCGCGGAGGAACGCCGCCTCGCCTACGTCGGCATCACGCGTGCCCGGCAGCGGCTCTACTTGTCGCGGGCGTTGATGCGCTCGGCGTGGGGACAGCCGATGACGAACCCGGCCTCGCGGTTCCTCACCGAGATTCCGGACGAGTTGCTCGACTGGCGCCGGGTGGAGCCGGAGCGGTCGGCGCCGCAGGTCCGCAGCACCTGGGGCGGCCGGGGCGGTGGCTTCGACCGGGGTGGCTCCGACTCGGCTCAGGCGCGGGTGGCGGAGAGCGGCATGCGCAGCACCCCGGCGAAGGGCTGGAAGGACACGGTCGCGATCAAGCTCGAAGCGGGTGACCGGGTCACGCACGACAAGTACGGCATGGGCACCGTGGTCTCGGCCGAGGGCGAGGGGCCGCGTGCGACCGCGACCATCGACTTCGGCGCCGCGGGCACGGTGCGTCTGATGCTCATCGGCAGCGTCCCGCTCACCAAGCTCTGAAACCCCAGAGAACGCATGTGGGAACTGGGGTGGGTGGTCCGGTACCGCCGCCCCAGTTCGTGCCTCGCGGCGGTGGGGTCCTCGTGAGTACCACGCGTACGCGGCGAGAACCCCTGCCTTGCGAGGCACGAACTCCGAACGCCGGAGCCCCTCACCCTGTCGAGGCTGAGCACGTATGAGGCGTGCCCTACGGGCACAAAAGCCAGTTCCCAGATGCTCTCTGAGCGGCAACTTCTCCGCTCAGAATCGGTAGTGCAGGAGCCTGCCGAGTCTGCGGGTGGTGCGGAACGTGTCGAGCACCGTCAGCGCGGTTCGGGTCGGCCTGGAGTAGCGCGCGAGTTCGGGTGCGGACGTGTACGGCCACTCCTCGACGAGTGCGAGTCCCCGAACGAGGCGTTCGAGCTGGTGTGGGTCGTCGATGCCCCAGCGCAGTGAGCTGCCGGAGCGGGTGACGATCGGGTTGAGCCGGTTCGACAGCCGGACGTTGAGTCGGCTGAAGGCGTCGAAGAGCAGGTCACCGGACGGGAAGTGCTCGACGATGCGTCGCAGGAGTCGCAGTCCGTCCTGCTCGGTGAGGTACATCGTGAGCCCCTCCGCGACGACCAGTGCGGGCTTGTCGTCCGGGATCCGTTCCAGCAGCTTCGGATCGGTGACCGAGGTCGGGACCGTGTGGTGGTGCGGACGCTGCTGCCCGAAGAGCCTGCGACGGTCGGCGGCGGGTCGAGACGGAACACGCGGGTGTCCAGGCCGCAGCCGAGGTGCAGCACGGTGCGGTCGGGGCGCGCGGCGACGAGGTCGCGGACTCGACGGTCGATCGACACGGCGCGGATCGCGACCGTGTTGGGGTCCCGGTTGTCGAGCCGGAGCCGACCGAAGTCGTAGTCGAGGCGTTCGACGGCAGCTGCCGCGTGCCGGTCAACGAGCACCGGATTCGCCAGCGTGCCCGCTTTCGCGCGCAGGTACAGGGTGCCGAGCATGGTCTCCGGCGCACCCGACAGGGACACCTTCTGTTCCATCGCGACCCCCGACCCTGTGGACCTCGCGGTCCGTGGACCACGACGCTACACAGGGTCGAGAGGCGACGGCGGTGTGGCGGCGCCTCAGCTGAGGGAGATGCCGCGCTCGTCCAACCAGGGCTTCGGGTTGATCTTCTTGCCGCTGGCGTTCCAGACCTCGAAGTGCAGGTGCGGACCGGTGGAGAAACCCTTGTTGCCCATGGTGGCGATCTGCTCGCCCGCTTCCACGGTGTCGCCCTCGTCGACGGTGATCGTGTCGACGTGGCCATAGACGGTGATCGTGCCGTCGTCGTGCTGGACGCGGACCCACTGGCCGAAGCCGCTGGCGCTGCCCGCCTCGATGATCTCGCCGTCCATGACCGAGTTAATCGGTGTGCCGATGGAGTTGGCGATGTCGAGGCCGTAGTGGGTGCTGCCCCAGCGGCCGCCGAACCCGGAGGTGAACGTGCCCTCGGCCGGGGAGACGATCTTGGGTCGCTTGGCTTCTTCCTCGGCGGCGATACGGGCCGCTTCGGCGGCGGCGGCTTCGGCGCGCTCCTCGGCGATGCGCGTGCTCTTGTTGAGCTTCTCCATCTCCGCGTCGCCGTTGGCCGGCTGCGCCACGGGCAGCACCTCGGGTGCCGGTGCCGGGCCGCCGGTGCCCGAGCTGGCCACGGCGCCGAAGGACGCGGCGGCGTCCTGACCGGAGGCGAGCGGGGTGTAGTCGTCGTAGCCGGAGTCGGTCTCGCCGGCGGCCATGGACTGGCCTGCGGCGGCGAACGCTCCGGCGGCGACCGCTGCGACGACGATGCGGCCGCGCATGACCGTCGAGGGTGCGGAGACGCGGTGCTGGCCGCGCTCGTGGCGTTGTTCGCCGTGCGGATCGCGTGCGGTTGTGGGGTGCTTGCCGCCCGGGGAGCGGAGTCGAGACACTGTCGCCCTTCCGTTTCGGGGGAGTCCGATCACGCGGGGCCGGACGGGGTTTCCGGGGCCGGTCGGGGAACCGGCATTCGTGATCTGACCGTGACAACGGACTGGGGGACAGTAACGAGGGAGATCCCCTAGGGGCAAATCCCGATCAGTGACAGAGTGTCGACAATCCGTGATCGTCAACCGCTGTGGGGAGTGCGTGCGGAGGGTGAGCATCGGGCGATCCCGGGAGTCACCGAGGGGCACTGCCAGCGGAGACGTGGGTCGGGTTGTCGCTCCATTCGGGTGAGGTTCGGCGGTGCGATCCGGACAGGGGGACACCAAAACGAGCGAATGTGTTCTGTGTCACATATCCCCTCTGGTGTGTCGGCGGCTGCGCGGCTGGGCCATTCGGGTGGCCGTGGAGCCGGGTCGCGTTCGCTGTCCGCTCTCGTGTGAAGCCTCGTGCGGTCGCACACTGTGACCGTCGCAACAGCGTGACCGCTGTGATGTTGCGCGCCGCGGATCTCCGGCCGACCGGTGGCCGTGGGCCTGATCTCCCGGTTGCTAGCGTCGGCGCGGTGAGTGCCAGCCCCGAAACCCCGCGTCCCACGAGGCCTCCGGCTCCGACGGCGACTGCGCAAGCGATGCCGCCGGGTCCTGCACCCTCGGCCGAGAGTGGGGCCGGGTCGTTCCGCGCCGCGCTCGGGCTCGCGGGCCTCGGCGCCGTGCTGATCGGACTCGCTCCGTTGGTCGGGGTCGTCTCGCCCGTCGCGGCGCCCGCCTTCCTGTCGTGGCCGGTGCTGTTGCTGCTCGCGGCGATCGCCCCCGTGCTGGCCTGGTGGTTCGAGCGCGGTGGGCGGCGTGCCACCGCTGCCGCCGTCCTGCTCGGACCGGCCGTGCTCGCGCCCGGACGGTTCGTCCTGGACACCCAGCTTCTCGTCGACGCCGGCCGCGCCGCCCGGCCGGAACTCCTGCTCACGTCCACTCTCGAGCCGCTGGAGCCGTCGGCGGGAACGTGGATGCTGCTGGCGGCACACGTGGCGTCGGCGACTGCCGGCGTGCTCGTGCTGCGCTGGATCGTCCGTACCGCCGAGTCCCGCGCTTCGTCGGACGGCACCGTGACGCACCGACAAGGCCTGCTCGCCGTAGTGCTGCTCGCGGCCGTCGTCGCCGCGGTGGGGCTGACCCTGATGCCGTTCGAGTCCGACAATCCCTACCTGCTGCCCCGGTCCGCGCTGGACGTGACCGCCCCGACAGCGGTCCTCGTCGGAAGCTTCCTGATGGCGGTCGCCGTGCCCGTGGCGGGTGGATTCGCCGCCACGGCCGCGGATCCCGACGTCGTGCGGGGCGGTCTGCTCGGGCTCGGACTCGGTGTCCTGCCCGTGTCGCTGGCCCCATTGCTGGCCGTGACGTTCATGTCGGACGTGCGCTTCAGCTGGGGACCGCTGCTCGGAGTGCTCGCCGCGCTCACGCTCGCCGCACTGGCTCGATGGACGGGTACGGCGAGCTCGGACGAGACCGAGGTGCGGTTGCCCGCGTTGGCGCGACTGCTCCGGCTCGCCGCGGCGGCCGGGATGCTCGCTGGGGTTCTCGCGGTCGCCGCCGCGCTGTTGCCGCAGATCACCCTGCCTGATTCCGCGGACGCCCCGTCCTCGTATCCCGCTCGTCCGTTGCTGCCTGCGGGTGTGGTGCTCGCGCTGCTCGCAGCGGGTGTGGCGATGCCGAGAGCAGCGCTGTGGTTGCGACCGGCACTGGTGGTCGGGACCGCCGTCGTGCCGCTCGCGGCTGCTGCCTCCCTGGACACCGTGTTCGCTGCCCTCTCCGTCGACGGTGCCCGAATGGGCGCAGGCGCATGGGCCGCCGTCGCGGCGCTGGTGTTCGCGGCCACCGCGGCGGTGCTCGGTGCGCTCGCCGGTGGCGTCGAGCGCGACGACGTCGACCTCACCGAGGTGCGGGTGCGTACGGAGATGCTGCTCGTGGCGGTTCCCGCCGCAGTGCTGGCCGTCCTCGCGTTCGCGTTCCCGGTGCTCACGGCGCCCGACTACTCTCCGCCGGGGCTGTTCCACGACGTCGGGACGACCTCGTGGGGGCTGCTCCTGGGGCTCGTGGCGGTCCTGGCCGCGGTGGCTCTCGCCACGGTGTGCCGTCCCTCCCGTGCAGCTGCGCTGCTGAGCGGGGCAGTGCTCGTCGTGGCCGTGCGGGTGCTCGAACTGCCGCTCACCGCAGGCCGTGCGGAGGCCTCGTCCGCCGGGCTCGGCCTCTGGTGCGGGCTCGCCTGCGCCGGGGTGCTGGTGGTCGGCGCGTTCTTCGCCGCGAGGTCTCCTGAATCGACGGAGTAGCCCGCTGGCGCCGGAATTGCCCGAAAAGCCACGACTGGGTGGCGCGCGGCGCGTGACCGCCGACACTGGGTGAGGGACGACACCAGAGGCGCCGGCCCAAGCGTCGTCGCAGGTCGATATCGTCACCACGTCCGACACTGACGTCGCAGGAGACTCGAGTGGACCTGTACGAGTACCAGGCGAAGGAAATCTTCGCTTCCCACGGCGTGCCGACGCTGCCCGGCTCCGTGGCTGACGACCCCGCAGGGGCGAAGGCAGCTGCTACCGAACTCGGTGGCCCCGTCGTCGTCAAGGCCCAGGTCAAGACCGGGGGCCGCGGCAAGGCCGGTGGCGTGAAGCTCGCCGAGAACCCCGACGAGGCCCAGACCAAGGCCGAGGCCATCCTCGGTCTCGACATCAAGGGCCACGAGGTGCGCAAGGTGCTGGTCACCAGCGCATCCGACATCGCGGAGGAGTACTACTTCTCCATCCTGCTCGACCGCGCCAACCGGAACTTCCTGGCCATGGCCTCGGTCGAGGGCGGTATGGAGATCGAGGAAGTCGCCGCGACCAAGCCCGAGGCGCTCGCCAGGATCGCCATCGACCCGATCAAGGGCATCGACGCGGCCAAGGCGCGCGAGATCGTCGAGGCCGCGAAGTTCCCGGCCGAGGTCGCCGACCAGTGCGTCGACGTCATCGTCCAGCTCTGGGACACCTTCGTCGCCGAGGACGCCACCCTCGTCGAGATCAACCCGCTGGTGAAGGACCCCCAGGGCACGATCATCGCGCTCGACGGCAAGGTCACGCTGGACGAGAACGCCGCGTTCCGGCAGCCGAAGCAGGCCGAGCTGGTCGACGCCCAGGCCGAGGACCCGCTGGAAGCCAAGGCCAAGGAGAAGGACCTCAACTACGTCAAGCTCGACGGGCAGGTCGGCATCATCGGTAACGGTGCCGGTCTGGTCATGTCGACGCTCGACGTGGTGGCCTACGCGGGCGAGGCGCACAAGAACGTCAAGCCCGCCAACTTCCTCGACATCGGCGGTGGCGCCTCGGCCGAGGTGATGGCGGCCGGTCTGGACGTCATTCTGGGCGACGACGACGTCAAGTCGGTGTTCGTCAACGTCTTCGGTGGCATCACCGCCTGCGACGCCGTGGCCAACGGCATCGTGCAGGCGCTGAAGATCCTCGGTGACGAGGCGACCAAGCCGCTGGTCGTCCGACTGGACGGCAACAACGTGGCCGAGGGGCGGCAGATCCTCGCCGAGGCCAACCACCCGCTGGTCACGCTGGTGGACACGATGGACGGTGCGGCCGACAAGGCCGCCGAGCTCGCGGCTGCGGGGGCGTGAACGATGGCCATTTTCCTCAACGAGAACAGCAAGGTCATCGTTCAGGGCATCACCGGCTCTGAGGGGACCAAGCACACCGCGCGGATGCTCAAGTCCGGCACCGACATCGTCGGCGGTGTCAACGCGCGCAAGGCGGGCCAGACGGTCGAGATCGAGGGCAAGGAGCTCCCGGTCTTCGGCACCGTCAAGGAGGCCATGGAAAAGACCGGCGCCGACGTCTCGGTGCTGTTCGTCCCGCCGAAGTTCGCCAAGGACGCCGTGATCGAGGCGATCGACGCCGAGATCGGGCTCGCCGTGGTCATCACCGAGGGCATCCCGGTGCACGACTCGGCCTACTTCTGGGCCCACGCGCAGGCGACCGGGAACAAGACTCGCATCGTCGGGCCGAACTGCCCCGGTGTGATCTCGCCCGGCAAGTCCAACGCGGGCATCATCCCGGCCGACATCACCGAGTCCGGCAAGATCGGCCTCGTGTCGAAGTCGGGCACGTTGACCTACCAGATGATGTACGAGCTGCGTGACGTCGGCTTCTCGACCTGCGTCGGTATCGGCGGTGACCCGGTCATCGGCACCACGCACATCGACGCGCTCGAGGCGTTCGAGAACGACCCGGACACCGAGGCGATCGTGATGATCGGCGAGATCGGCGGCGACGCCGAGGAGCGGGCCG
Source organism: Allosaccharopolyspora coralli (assembly GCF_009664835.1). Lineage (NCBI taxonomy): Bacteria > Bacillati > Actinomycetota > Actinomycetes > Pseudonocardiales > Pseudonocardiaceae > Allosaccharopolyspora > Allosaccharopolyspora coralli. Next base: position 4,226,707 of record NZ_CP045929.1, on the reverse strand, counting down.
CCGAGTACGTCAAGGCCAACGTCAGCAAGCCGGTCGTGGGCTACGTCGCGGGCTTCACCGCCCCCGAGGGCAAGACGATGGGCCACGCCGGTGCCATCGTCTCCGGCTCGTCGGGCACCGCCCAGGCGAAGAAGGAGGCGCTGGAGGCCGCAGGGGTCAAGGTCGGCAAGACGCCGAGCGAGACCGCGCAGCTGATGCGCCAGATCGTGCAGGGCTGATCACCGGTTCGATCATGTGTCGTCGGGGCCGGACACCGAGGTGGGTGTCCGGCCCCACGTCGCGTCGGGCCCCGGATGCGGTATGCATGAACGAGATCGGAGTGCGGTGCCGGTCCGGTACGGTCGCGCGTGGCCGGCGGCCGCGAATCCGACCGCCCCGTCCGGTCGGACCGTCCTTCCGCCAGCCTGCCCGGACAGCCCCGTCCTGCACGTCTAGGAGTCCTCGCAATGTCCGTCCCGAACGGATCTTCCCAGCGTCCCGCCCCGCCTCCGCCGGCTCCGACCGCACGGAAGGACACGCGACGGCTGTTGACCTTCGCCGTCCCGGGGACCGCGCTGCTCGCCTACCTCCTGGGATTCTTCGACGCCGGTGGTGCTGCCGCACTCGGCGGTCTTCCGGGGCTGTGCCTGATCGGCTCGGGAACGCTGGCCGGTCTCACCCTGTTGCCGGGACCGGTGCGGTTCCCCGCGTTCACGATCGCCGCACCGTTGTCGGTGTTCGCCGCGCTGGCGCTGCTGCAGATCGTGATGGGCGGAGGCGCGACCGCGCTGGTCATCGTGATCACGGTGCTGGCCGTGGCGCAGCTCGCCGGCGTCGCCGGAGTGCTGCTCGCCGACGCCGGGGCGGTGAAACTGCCCGGGGCGGCGCCGCCCGCCGCGCAGGCGCCACCGCGCCCGCAGATGCCGTCTCCGATGGGGCAGCCACGACCGGGGCCTCCCGGTCCGGACGGTCATCGGCCACCCCCGCCGCCGCCGTGGAACAACCCGCGTCCGGCGCACCAGCCCGGCGGCGCTGGGCAGCCCGGATGGGGTCCGGCCGCCGACGTGCCGCACGGTGTTCCGGCGGCGCCCGGTCAACAACCGGCCCGCCCGGACGCAGCGCGGCAGGCGCATCCGTGGCAGGCCCACTCCGGCGCGCAGCAGACCGGAGCACAGAAATCCGGCGCGCAGCAGTCCGGATTGCAGCACACCGGGCCACAACAGGCTGCGGAAACGCAGTCGTCGGCCTCCGAGCGGGACACCGGAACGCCGTCCGCGGCGAGTACGGCCGGTAGCGAAAGGCCGGCCGACGAGACGAGCGCGGGCCGGGACGACGACCCGTGGCAGGCACTGGTTCGCTCGGATCGTGCCCAGGTCGCGTCGTGGCGCACGACGTCGAATCCGGCAGGCTCGGAGCAGTCCTCCCAGGCCCAGACACCGCAACGCGAGTCGCAGTCGCCGCAGGAGCCGAACGCCCAGGAGGGTTCGGGCCCGCAGTCGTCCACGCAGGGCCCGCCGGCGCGGTTGCCCTCGGCGCCGAACACCCAGCACACCTCCGAGGGGCTCGACCAGCAGGGATCGGCACGGTCCGGAGGTCCGGGCGGGACTCGGCAGATGCCGCATCCCGGGAATCACTGAGAGTGCATTTGGGAACTGGCTTGTGTGCCCTACGGGCACATAGCCAGTTTCCAGACGCCTTCTGAGCCACAAGCCAGTTCGCCGTGGTCGAGGACGTCTTCCCTCGATCAGACGACGACGCGGTGTGTCCGCCCCTGATCGGACGCATGGCGATGCGACATTCAGCGGGTGACCGCGCTCGGAAACCTCCCTCACACCCTCGCTGAGCGGGCCACCGGGACTCGACACACCGGTACGCGATGGCTGCTGCTCGCGGCCGTGGTCGGCGCGGTGGTCACCGCCGGATACCTCGCGCTGGCCGGCGTCGTCGCCGCCGTCATGGCCACGGCGGGCGGTGACTTCTCGTTGCCCGCAGTACTGCTGGCCGCACTGCCTGCGTGGCTCGCCGCGCACCAGGTGCCGCTGTCGATCTCCGGGGCACCGCTCGACGTGCTGCCTCTGTTGCCGACGGCGTTCGTGGTCCTGCTGATCGCCGCCTCCTGCTCCGGCTTCGCCCGACGGGCCCAGCTTCGTAGTGCCGCGCAGACCGCGCGGGTGATCCTCGTGATGGGCGTCGTCCACGCCACGGCAGGCGCCGTGATCGCCGTGCTGGTCCGGGGCGGCTCGGTAGTCGCAGTCCCGCTCGACGCGTTCGTGTGGTGCGGGTTGACGGCGACCACCGCCGCGGGCCTCGGTATGGCCGATCGCAGCGGGCTGATCACGCTCGTGTGGTCCCGCGTGAGCGAGCCGGTGTGGACCGGCATCGAACTCGGTGTCCGCGTCCTGCTGGTCGTGGCCATGCTCGCCGCGCTCGTGTTCCTCAGCGGGCTCGGTCTGTCGGCGTCCCAGCTGTTCGCGGCCTCGCCCTCGTGGGGCGACGGCTTCGGCATGATCGTGGTCTCCCTGCTGTACCTGCCGAACGCGATGCTCGCCGCATGGTCGTTCGTCGTCGGGCCGGGCTTCTCGGTCGGGGCGCTCGAGGTCTCGCCGTTCGGCGTCCGGACCGGCCCCGTCCCCGACCTGCCGTTGTTCGCCGCACTGCCGGCGAGTACCGGCGCGCTGTGGTGGTTCGCCGTGTTCGTGGTCCCCGTGGTGGTGGGTGCGCTGCTCGGGTGGTGGTGCCGGAACGCCGACGAGGCGGTGGTGCCGAGGATCTCGGCGGTGCTCGCGGGCGCGGCCGTGGTCGCGACGGCGGTCGGGTGCCTCGCGCTGCTCACCGGGGGGCGACTCGGCGGTGCCGACTTCGAGCCGGTGAGCATGCACGCCGGGTGGGCCGCGCTCGCCACGGTGGGCTGGCTGGCCGTTCCCGGGGCGCTCGTCTCGTGGCTCTTCGGTCCTCGTGCGCAGGTCGCAGCGCCGGATGGGGTCGAGCCCCTCGAGGGCGAGGGATCGTCGAGCGGGGCCGAGACGGCGCCGGAGGAACCGCATGGCGACGGCACCCTCGACTCGGAAGTGCCGGACCCGGACCTCGTCGATGCCGACCTGGACGACGAAGCACCGGATGACGATGCGGTACCGGAGGAGGGCGGGGACCCGACCGAGCAGGTGCCGGACGACACGGCTGCCGACGGCGAAGATCCGGAGGTCGCCGCCCCCGAGCACGACCCCCTCGACGACGACCTCGCCGACCTGGAGGCCGCGGAGGAAGACCCCGAGCTTGCGTGGCCGAGGCGGCGGGACGACGACGATCGGTGAGTGTTGTGCCACTCGGCGGCGCCCTGGCGGTGTCGCCGGTGACGGTGACGCCTACTCTGCTGGGTGAGATCGCGTCCCCCGGGCGCGGACCAGCGGAGATCAGGAGTGAGTACTGAACACGCGTGAGCCGAGTCCGGTCTCCCGGAGTGCCCACCGCCCTGCCAGGGTCGTCGTGCTGGTCTCCGGCTCCGGCACTCTCCTCCAGGCGCTGCTCGACGCCACGAACGGGCCCGACCACCCGGTGCGGGTCGTCGCCGTGGGCTCCGACCGCCCCGACGTCGAAGGGCTCGCGCGCGCCGAACGCGCGGGCCTGCCGACTTTCACCCAGGCACTGAAGGAGTATTCGAGCCGCGCGGCATGGGACCAGGCGCTGGCCGACTCGTGCGCACAGTACGAACCCGACCTCGTCGTCTCGGCCGGGTTCATGAAGCTGGTCGGAGCCGATTTCCTCGCGCGGTTCGACGGCCGCTACCTCAACAGCCATCCGTCGTTGCTGCCTGCGTTCCCGGGGATGCACGGTGTGCGCGACGCGTTGGAGTACGGCGTCCGCGTCACCGGCTGCACGCTGTTCGTCGTGGACGCCGGTGTCGATACGGGGCCCATCCTGGCGCAGGAGCCCCTGGCGATCTTGCCCGACGACGACGAGGCGAGCCTGCACGAGCGGATCAAGGCCGTCGAACGGCGACTGCTCGTGGACACTCTGGAACAACTGGCACGGCACGGCTGGACCGTGCAGGGACGAAAGGTGAGTATCCCGTGAGCTCGAATTCACAGGACCGCAAGCCGGTGCGCCGCGCGCTGATCGGTGTGTCGGACAAGTCCGGCCTGCTGGAACTGGCCACGGGTCTGCACGCCGCCGGCGTCGAGATCGTCTCCACCGGTGGCACGGCGCGGACGATCGCCGACGCCGGGGTGCCGGTCACGCCGGTGGAGGAGCTGACCGGATTCCCCGAAGCCTTCGACGGCCGGGTCAAGACATTGCACCCAAGGGTGCACGCGGGCCTGCTCGCCGATCTGCGCAAGCAGACCCACGCCGACCAGCTCGACGAACTCGACATCGCGCCGTTCGACCTGCTTGTGGTGAACCTGTACCCGTTCGTGCAGACCGCGGCCTCCGGGGCAGGTCCCGACGAGGTCATCGAGCAGATCGACATCGGAGGGCCCGCCATGGTGCGTGCCTCGGCGAAGAACCACGCCAACGTCGCTGTCGTCGTGGAGCCGAACCGCTACGACCGGGTGCTCGAACAGGTCCGCGCCGGCGGCTTCACCCAGCCGGAGCGGGCCGAACTCGCCGCAGCGGCGTTCCGGCACACCGCCTCCTACGACGTCGCGGTGGCCTCCTGGATGACTGGCCACACCGAAGAGGACCAGGCCACCGGCGAGCGTGCCACGTTCCCCGGCTGGCTGGGCGAAACCTGGCAACGCCGCTCCGCGTTGCGCTACGGCGAGAACCCGCACCAGCCCGCCGCGCTGTACGTCTCGGGCGGTGAGGCGACCGGGCTCGCGGCCGCCGCCCAGCTGCACGGCAAGGAGATGTCGTACAACAACTACGTCGACGCCGATTCGGCGTGGCGTTCTGCGCACGACCACGACGATCCGTGCGTGGCGATCATCAAGCACGCCAATCCCTGCGGCATCGCGCTCGGTGCCGACGTCGCCGAAGCCCACCGCAAAGCCCACGAATGCGACCCGGTCAGCGCCTTCGGCGGCGTGATCGCGGTGAACCGTGAGGTCTCGGTCGCGATGGCCGAGCAGGTCGCGGAAGTGTTCACCGAGGTCGTCGTCGCACCCGGCTACGCCGAGGGTGCCGTGGAAGTGTTGCAGCGCAAGAAGAACGTCCGCCTCCTCACCGCTCAGCCGCCCGAGTCCGGCCGGGTGGAGGTGCGGGCCATCTCCGGTGGTGTCCTCGTGCAGGGCTCGGACGCCATCGACGCCGAGGGCGACGACCCGGCCAACTGGACGCTGGCCACCGGCAAGGCCGCGGACGAAGCGACGCTGCGTGATCTGCGGTTCGCGTGGCGAGCCTGCCGTGCCGTGAAGTCGAACGCGATCCTGCTCGCCCACGACGGTGCGACCGTCGGTGTGGGTATGGGGCAGGTCAATCGCGTCGACTCCGCGCGACTCGCGGTCACTCGTTCCGGAGACCGGGGCACCGGTTCCGTCGCCGCCTCGGACGCGTTCTTCCCGTTCCCGGACGGATTCGAGGTCCTCGCCGAAGCCGGAGTGCGCGCCGTCGTCCAACCCGGCGGGTCGGTTCGGGACGAGCAGGTCGTCGCGGCGGCGGAGCAGGCGGGTGTGGCCATGTACCTCACCGGAACCCGCCACTTCGCCCACTGACCCCACCCAGCACCCCATAGCCTCACCCCACCGCACCTCCCCCTGTGGACAACTCCCTCCCCCTGTGGACAGAGGGGTGGCAAATTCGCGCGAATTTGCCACCCCGCAGGGCTGGGGGGGGGCCGAACTCAGGAGTGTCGAACTGGAGTTCGATGATCTCTTGACGGGGGTGGCTGCGCTGGGGTTAACTGAACTCGTTCGAACTTCAGTTCGACTGCCGCAGGGTTGTTCGGGCTGGAGTCGGAGGTCGGAGTGGCTGCCGTCGGGGGTCGGCCACTTCACCGGTCGCGTTGCGCTGGCGTAGGCGTAGCGAGACCACGCCGCTGTCTCCCCACGGCGGTGCCTGCCCGGACCGGGGCCAGGCAGGTGCACGACAGGTGGGGAGAGAGCATGTCCGCGAGCGCATCACTGGTGGCGCTGGACGGGCCGAGCGCGGCAGGGGTGTCCGCGGTCGTCCCGGCCACCGAGGTGGGCGAGGCAACACCTGTTGCGGGACAGGTGCTGCCGACGCGGGCGGAACTCGCCACCGTGCTGCCGTGGTCGGGCTTGCGCCGCGGCAGCACGGTGGCGGTACACGGGTCGACGGCACTGCTGCTCGCCTTGCTCGCCGACGCCACGGAACAGGGTTCCTGGGCCGCGGTGATCGGGCTTCCCGGGTTGGGGATGATCGCGGCCTCGGAGGCCGGGGTCGAGGTCTCGCGGCTTGCGCTCGTCCCGGATCCTGGCGGCGACGCGGTGAACGTGATCGCCGCCCTGCTCGACGGGGTGGATCTCGTAGTGGTGGGCCCGACCGCCCGGTTCCCGGACTCCGATGCCCGCCGTTTGTCGGCCCGAGCCCGGCATCGCGGTGGGGTGCTGCTGCCGTTCCGGGACTGGCCGGGAGCCGACGTCCGGCTCGACTGCGCCCGGGCGCGCTGGCACGGTCCGGAACGCGGGAACGGCTCACTGCGGGGCCGGGAGGTGACGATCCGTGCTTCCGGGCGGGGAGCGGCGGCCCGGCCACGTTCCTGCCGGCTGCTGTTGCCGAACCGGAGCGGCGTCACCGCGGTACCCGACTCATCCGCGTCGGACAGTCCCGCCGCGCACGAAGTCCCGAGCCGTCCGACGCTGCACTCGGTCCCGGGGCGAGTCGGATGAACACGCACGCCGTACGCAGAATCGTGGTGTGGTGCCCGGACTGGCCGGTCGTCGCCGCGATGACCGCCGCCGAGCTGTCGTACTCGACCCCTGCCGCGGTTTTCGACGCCAACCGGGTCGTCGCGTGCACCGGCCCGGCACGGTCGGCCGGTGTCCGGCGCGGCATGCGTCGTCGTGAGTCCCAGGGGCGCTGCCCGGAACTCGTGGTGTGCCAACACGATCCGGACCGGGACGCGCGTCTGTTCGAACCCGTCGCCGCAGCGGTCGAGGACTTGGTGCCCGGGGTCGAGGTGGTGCGTCCCGGGCTCGTCGCGGTCCCCGCCCGGGGGCCCGCGCGATACTTCGGTTCCGAGAGTGCGGCGGCGGAGCGGCTTCTCGACCAGGTCGCCGCCCGCACCGGCCAGGAGTGCCAGGTCGGCGTCGCCGACGGGATGTTCGCCGCGATTCTCGCGGCCCGGCGCGGCACCGTCGTCGCTCCGGGAGGCAGCCGCGAGTTCCTCGCTCCGTTGGGCGTCGCGGAGGTCGACCAACCGGACGGCAGCGCGGGAAGTGACCATCGTGATCTGGTGGATCTCCTGCGACGCTTGGGAATCCGCACGCTCGGAGCTTTCGCGGCGCTGCCTTCGTCCGAGGTGGCCACCCGGTTCGGTGCGGAGGCGCTCACGGCCCATCGAGCGGCGTGCGGCGCCGAGCAGCGACCGCCGTCGCGGCGGCGACCCAGCCCCGATCTGGCCGTCACCGAGAAGCTCGACCCGCCGCTCGACCGGGTCGACGCCGCGGCGTTCGTGGCGAAAGGCATCGCCGAGCGGCTGCATCACGCACTCGGTGCTGTGGGGTGGGCGTGCACTCGGCTGGGAATCTCCGCGCGCACCGAGAACGACGAGGAGCTGCACCGGGTGTGGCGTTGCGCTGAACCCCTCACCCCGACCGGCACCGCCGACCGGGTGCGCTGGCAACTCGACGGGTGGTTGCACGGCAGACGGGGCGCGGAGCGGCCTACGGCCGGGGTGGTGGAGCTGTCGCTGTTCCCGGACGAGGTGGTCGACGCGGGTGGGCTGCAGCTGGACCTGATGCGTTCCGCCACGGGTGATGCCGATGCTCGCGCGAGCCGCGCGTTCGTGCGGGTGCAGGGGATGCTCGGGCCGGACGCTGTCCTCACCGGGGTCCTCGACGGCGGACGGGACGTTCGGGACCGGGTCCGTCTGGTGCCGTGGGGTGACGAGCGGAGCCCGAGCCGGGACCCGGATCTGCCGTGGCCGGGGAGGGTGCCTGCCCCGTCGCCGTCGTTGGTGCCGGAGGAGCCGTGGCCTGCCGACGTGCTCGATGGGGAGGGGTGTTCGATCGGCCTGACCGACCGGGGCCGCCTCACGGCGTTGCCGTGTCGTGTCACGTCCGCGGGGCGCACCCGCGCGGTGTCTCGGTGGGCGGGGCCGTGGCCGCTGGCCGAACGCTGGTGGGAGCGCGACCGCACCACGGCCCGGTTGCAGGTGGTGCTCGCCGAGGAGGACGCCGACGAGTCCGGCGAGGGGGAGACGGCGCTGCTGGTGGTGTTCGAACGGGAACGCTGGTGGGTGCAGGGGGTGTACCGGTGAGCTGGTTCAACCCGAAGCAGAGCTGGTCGGAGCTGGAAAGGGCCCTGTCCGGCCGTCCGGGTTCGTCGCGTGACGAACAGTTCCCCGGCGACGGGGGCGACAGTCCCGCGTGGACCCGCACCCGTGCGCCCTACTCGGCGCCGTCGCAGGAACCGGAGTCGGCGACGGTCCCGTACGCCGAGCTGCACGCGCACTCGAACTTCAGTTTCCTCGACGGTGCGAGCCATCCGGAGGAGCTGGCTGCCGAGGCGGTCCGGCTGGGGTTGGAGGCGGTCGCGCTGACCGATCACGACGGTCTCCACGGGGTGGTGCGGTTCGCCGAGGCGGCCGCCGAGCACGGTGTCCGCACCGTGTTCGGTTCGGAGCTCGGACTCGCCCCGGGCGCAGGCAGGTCCGAGGAGCGGGCTGGAGTGCCCGATGTGGACTCGCGGCATCTGCTGGTCCTGGCTCGGAACCCGGACGGCTACGCCCGGTTGTGCCGGTCGATCAGTGCGGCGCACCTCGACGGCGGCGAGAAAGGCCGCCCGCACTACGACCTGGACGGTCTCGCCGAGCAGGCGGCGGGGCAGTGGCTGGTGCTCACCGGGTGCCGCAAGGGCCCGGTCCGAGCCGCGTTGGAGGCGGGCGGTACGGACGCGGCGCGGGCGGAACTGGACCGCATGGTGGGGTTGTTCGGCCGGGAGAACGTCGCGGTGGAGCTGACCGATCACGGGATGCCGTTGGACACCGAACGCAACGACGCCCTCGCGGAACTCGCCGCGCGAGCCGGTCTGTCCACTGTGGCGACGACGGCCGCGCACCTGGCCCGGCCGGAGCGGCAACGGCTCGCCGGTGCGGTCGCGGCGATCCGGGCGCGCCGCAGTCTCGACGACATGGACGGCTGGTTGCCAGCGTGGTCGGGTGCCCATCTGCGTTCCGGCGCGGAGATGGCGGAACTGTTCGCCCGCTACCCGGGGGCGGTGCAGCGCGCTGCGGAGCTGGGCGGGGAGTGCGCTTTCGATCTTCGGCTGATGGCACCGAATCTGCCGCCGTTCGACGTCCCCGCCGGGTACACCGAGGCGAGCTGGCTGCGGGAGCTGACCTATCGGGGCGCGGCCGAGCGTTACGGCGCACCGTACGAGAGCCCGGACGCCTACCGGCAGCTCGAGCACGAACTGGCCCTCGTCGAACAGTTGGACTTCCCCGGCTATTTCCTGGTGGTGCACGACATCGTCTCGTTCTGCCTGTCGGCGGGAATCCTGTGCCAGGGACGGGGTTCGGCGGCGAACTCGGCGGTGTGTTTCGCGTTGCGCATCACCAACGCCGATCCGGTGCGTTACCGGCTGCTGTTCGAACGGTTCCTGTCCCGGGAGCGGGAGGGGCCGCCGGACATCGACCTCGACATCGAGTCGGACCGGCGGGAGGAAGCCATCCAGTACGTCTACGAGAAGTACGGCCGCAGGCACGCCGCGCAGGTCGCCAACGTCATCAGTTACCGCCCCCGGTCGGCGGTGCGCGACGTGGCGAGGGCGTTCGGGCACTCGCCGGGCGAGCAGGACGCGTGGAGCAAGCAGATCGAACACTGGGGGCCGCTGCCGGACGACACCGACATCCCGCAGCACGTGCGGGAACTTTCCGCCGAGCTGCTCGGATTCCCCCGGCACCTGGGGATCCATTCCGGCGGCATGGTGATCTGCCATCAGCCGGTGAGCGAGGTGTGTCCGGTGGAGTGGGCGCGGATGCCCGGCAGGACGGTGCTGCAGTGGGACAAGGACGACTGCGCGGCCGTCGGACTGGTCAAGTTCGACCTGCTCGGGCTGGGCATGTTGTCCGCGTTGCACTACGCCATCGAGCTCACCCGCGAGCACCACGATCTCCAGGTCGATCTCGGCCGGATCCCGTTGGACGACGCGGCGGTGTACGAGATGTTGTGCCGCGCCGACGCGGTCGGGGTGTTCCAGGTGGAGAGTCGCGCGCAGCTGGCGACGTTGCCCCGGTTGCGTCCACGTGAGTTCTACGACCTGGTGGTGGAGGTGGCGTTGATCCGGCCCGGCCCGATCCAGGGCGGCTCGGTGCATCCCTACATCCGGCGCCGCAACGGGGAGGAGGATTGGGAGTACGAGCATCCGTTGATGCGGCCTGCGTTGGAGAAGACGCTCGGGGTGCCGTTGTTCCAGGAACAGTTGATGCAGCTCGCCGTCGACGTCGCCGGGTTCAGTCCGTCGGAGGCCGACGAGTTGCGGCAGGCGATGGGGGCGAAACGGTCCGCCGAACGCATGGAGCGGCTGCGTGGGCGGTTGTTCGAGGGGATGGCGGCCAACGGCATCGACGGCGAGCTCGCCGAACGGATTTACCAGCGATTGCTGGCGTTCGCGAACTACGGGTTCCCGGAAAGTCACGCATTGAGCTTCGCGCTGCTGGTGTTCGCGAGTGCTTGGTTCAAGTATTACTATCCGGCAGTATTTTGCGCGGCGCTTCTCAAGGCACAGCCGATGGGGTTCTACTCGCCGCAGTCGTTGGTGGCCGACGCGCGCAGGCACGGTGTGCGGGCGCACGGCCCGGACGTCAACGCCAGCCGGGTGCAGGCCGATCTGGAGCCGGACGCGGCGAGCACCGGAGGCAGGGCGGTGCGGCTCGGGCTGGCCTCGGTGCGACTCGTCGGGGACGAGCAGGCGCAGCGGATCGTGGCGGCCCGCGAGGACGGCGCGTTCGAGAGCATGGCCGATCTGGCCCGTCGTGTGCGGTTGACGGCGGCGCAGATGGAGGCGTTGGCGACGGCGGGGGCGTTCGACTGTTTCGGGCTGTCCCGGCGGGAGGCGTTGTGGAACGCGGCGGCGGCGTCGCAGGACCGGCCGGACCGGCTGCCGGGGACGACGGTGTCGGGTTCGGCGCCTGCGTTGCCGGGGATGGACGAGATCGAGTCGGCGGCGGCGGACGTGTGGGCGACGGGGGTGTCGCCGGACAGTTTCCCGGTGCAGTTCCTGCGGTCGAGGCTCGACGACCTGGGTGTGGTTCCCGCATGGGGACTGTCCGAAGTGGAGCATGGGGATCGGGTGCTGGTCGGTGGTGCGGTGACACATCGGCAGCGTCCGGCGACGGCGGGTGGCATCACGTTCCTGAACCTGGAGGACGAGACCGGCATGGTCAACGTGGTGTGTTCGCCGGGGTTGTGGTCCCGCTACCGCAAGGTGGCCCGCACGAGCGCCGCGTTGCTGGTGCGGGGCGTGGTGGAGAAGTCCGAGGGGGTGGTCAACCTCCGCGCCGACCGACTCCAGCGCCTCGACATGCGTGTCCCTTCCACCTCCCGGGATTTCCACTGACCTACGGCCGGCTGTCGAGTTCTTCTGTCCAGCAGGTGTTTGCTCGGTGGGTCGGGTAGCGGAACCTCGGCGCCCTCCTCGCTGCGGGATCGGTTTCTCGAGTAGCGACCTACGCAGCGAAACCGCTGTCCTCGCGAGGAGGACGCCGAGAACCCGCCGGTGGTCCGGCTGCGTCCGTCGTGTCAATACGCGCGGCCCCTCAATCGAATCCCCTGGGCTTGGAGCAACATGTGTGATTGCCCTCGCACGGTGGGGGTGGTCTGGCACTCTGCTGATCAGAGGTCGATCTTGAACTCGACCCGGGGTGTTCGATGGGGACGACTGGGGAAGCACAGTAATGAGGGAGGACCTCCCATGAGTGAAGCAGTGACCGAGTTCGACGCTGAAACCGCGTGACGGGCTGGCCAGGCGCACGCAGAGGTCGAAGGACCGTCGGCCAAGGCCCTTCCCGCCGCCGTCGTGGCCGCGTTGCATGCGCGTGGGGATCGCTGACCGGGGCCGTGATCGGCCAGATCACCAACTACGTCACGAACAACGAGTGGGGCAAGGCAACGGACCTCATCGTCGACGCCTGCGCGGGCTGCATTACCGGCGTACTGCCGTTCATCAGCAAGCCCGTAGCGCGCAAGATCAGCGGTGAGGTCGCCGGCGCCGTCATCTGGATCATCGTGCAGCTCGGCCCGAAGCGCTGAACGGTCAGAACATGGCACGCGAAGCTGCACGAGTCTCGCCTGGACAGGCCGCATTCTGGGAAGCGCTCGGGCTGACGCTGCTGATGTGTCTGGTGTTTGCCCTGCGGGACGGCGTCGGGATGACGTGGCTGCTGGCGAGTGCACTGCTGGTGCTGTTCTTGATCGGTTGGGCAGTGCTGTACTTCACCAACCGATTTTCTCGCAGACACACCCCGCCGTCCGGGTAACAGCAACTCGCACGTCGGCCGCGTCCAGAACGGTCGACGTTCCCGCGTATCACCCGCTTTACCGGTGCGGACTGGTTCGACGTCGAAACCCTTCCTCAAGCAGCGCCGCATCGGCGGAGGGCGAGCAGGGCGTACGTGCGGGCGGTGTGTTCGAGTTCCCCGCGCGTGACGTGTTCGTCGTGGGAGTGCGCGTACTCGATGTCGCCGGGGCCGAACTGCAGTGTCGGCACGCCGGCCGCGGCGTAGAGCCGTAGGTCCGTTCCGTACGGGGCGCCGAGTACTGGAGGTGGGGGGCCACCCGCGTCCTGAACGGCACCGACGGTGCTGTTCAGGAGGTCGTGTCCGGCTGGCAGCCGGCCGCTCGCGAACGTCCCGCCCGGCCAAGTCACGCGTACCGGGTTCTCGCGTAGCCACGTGTCCCGCGCGCACGCGTGTTCGACGGCGTCGGTGAACTCCTTGCGTGCGGTGTCGAGGTCCTCGTCGAGGCGGACGCCGTAGCGGCCCTCGGCGACCGCCAGGTCGGGCACGGTGCTCGCCCAGTCGCCCGCGCGGACCGAGCCGACCGACAGCGGGTACGGCACGTCGAGGTGCGCGAGCAGCGGATCCGGGTTCGCGTTCCGTCGTGCTTCGAGGTCGCGCAACGCTGGCAACAGCTCGGCCAGCTTCTCGACCGCGTTGACGCCTCGGGTGCGGGTGGAGCCGTGGGTGCTGTGGCCGGTGACCTCCAGGCGGAAGGTCAGTGATCCGCCGTTGGCGGCGACGATCGTGCCGGAACTCGGTTCCGCCAGTACGCACGCCTGTCCACGATGGCCGCGCCGTAGCGTCGCGAACGCACCGAGACCGCCGTCCTCCTCGCCGACGACGGTGTGCACGGCCAGCGGGCGTGCCGGGCGAACTCCGGCGCGTCGCAGGGCGCTCACCGCCCCGAACACCGCCGCGAGTCCGCCCTTCATGTCGCAGGTGCCGCGCCCGGCGAGGACGTCACCGTCGGCGCGCACCGTGTACGGGTCGCGGTCGGGCCACCGGTCGAGGTCACCGGGCGGGACCACGTCGGTGTGGCCGCAGAACACCAGCGCCGGGTCGCTCGAGGTGCCACCGAGCACCCCGACGCAGCCGGACGCCTCGTCCCGTTCGACCTCCTGCCCGGGGAATCCGGGCTGTGCGGTGAGCTCGGCGAGGTTTACGCGCCAGTGGTCGACCTCGAAGTCGAGCGAGCGGAGACGGTCCGCGCACCACGTCTGCACTTCCGCCTCCGCGCGGCTACCGCCGACGCTGGGGATGGCGACGAGTTCCGCGAGGTCGGCGACGATCTCGTCGAGGTCCACGGCGTCCAGGACACGCTGTTCGAGTGAGCTGCTCACGCGCCGAGTGTCGCACCGCCCGGAGCGCGAGCGGCGCGCCCACTACCCTCGACGCGTGGCCGGAGACGACTACACACGACACAGCTTCGAGCTGGGCAAGGACGGGCTCGGCGGGATCGTCGTCGGGATGGACGGGAGTCCGGCGAGTTTCCACGCCGCGGCATGGGCGGCCGGGCTGGCACGGCGCGATCACGCCCGTCTCGTGCTCGTGTTCGTCGAGACCGTCGGTGGGGTCGCCTATTGGTCACCGATGGGGGTCGCGGTGGCCAGTGAAGCGGCCGAGAGTCTCGTCGAGGAGCTGCGGCACGAGGTCGTGGACTACCTGCGGGGCATCGACGTCGACTGGGACTTCGTGCACCACCGGGGGGATCCTGCGGTCGGTCTGGAGCAGGTCGCCGAGCAGTACCGCGCGGACCTCATCGTGGTCGGGCGTTCGCGGCGGCGCGGGGGCCTGTTGGGGACCGTCCCCGCCACTCTTGTCGTGGAAGCCGTCCGGCCCGTCGTCGTGGTTCCCTGAGATGCATTGTGGAACTCGGGTGGGTGGTCCGGTGCCGCCGTCCCAGTTCGTGCCTCGCGGCGTTGGGGTCCTCAGGTGTACGCGGCGAGAACCCCTGCCTTGCGAGGCGCGAACTCCACGCCGGAGCCCCTCACCGTGCCCGGACTGAGCACGCGAGACCATGCCCTGACGGGCATTAGAACAAGAGCACAGACAGGCACTGACCCTTTCGCACGTCAGCCTGAATGCCGGGCCGATATGGGACCGTGCCGAGGGTGGAACAGGGCAGCGGAGAAGGCGCACGCGACACGGCAGGCGCAGAAGGTACCGAGCTCGTGGTCGGTGAGGACTTCGCCGACGCGGTCCTCGTCGATCAGGAGTGGCAGGACACCGAGTTCCGGGAGTGCGACTTCACCGATGCCGACCTGCACGGCCTGCGCACCCGCAACTGCGTCTTCACCGACTGCACGTTCCGCCGCGCCGATCTCGGCGAGTCCGCGCACCGGGCGACGGCACTGCGTTCCTGCACCTTCGATCGCACCGTGCTCATCGGATCCACATGGGACGGATGCAGTCTGCTCGGGTCCAGCTTCGTGGACTGTCGCATCCGGCCGTGGACCGTGCGGGAGACGGATCTGACGCTCGTGGGCATGGGGCGTGTCGTGCTCACCGGGTCCGACCTGCGGGGAATCCGCTTCCGGGAAGCCAATCTCAGCGACGGCGACCTGCGGGACTGCGACCTGCGCGAGGCCGACCTCGGTGGCGCGCGACTACTCGGAACGCGGCTGGACCGGGCCGACCTGCGCGGCGCCCGCATCGACGCGGACGGACTGGTGCAAGCCGTGCTCTCGGAGGTGCGGGTGGACGAGATGACCGCGGTCGCCTACGCGGTCGCCCGAGGACTGCGCGTGGACTGATGGACGACGGGGTCCCCGGAACACATCCCGGGGACCCCGTCACGATCTGTCGGTCACTCCATCGGTGGGCGCTGCGCGTCCGGACCCTGTAGCTCGACGATCGTGCCGTCGGTGATCAGGTCGCTGATCGCACCGGGAAGCACGAACGCCGTTCCGCCTCCGGGCTGCTCGAACCACGGCACGGCGGTGCCGCGCAGCACGTGCATCGGCCGCTGCACCCGGAAGGCGTGGTACGGCCGCGACGACCACTGCGGGGGCAGCGAGCGACGGCTGTACGGCGTCCGGATGGCGTAGGTGACGTTGCCCGCGGCATCGCCGAAGCGGTCGATGTCGGTTCCCGGTTGCAGCACGATCGGCCTGCGGTCCCGGTAGAGCGTCAACGGCGGTTCGCCCTGCAACGGCTGGATCTGCTGCGCATTGCCGACCGGCTGCTGAGCCGGTTGCTGCTGCGGGGAACCCTGCGGTCCGCCGTACGGAGCGCCCGGGGGCGGACCTTGCGGCGCGCCGTGTGGCGGACGCTGCGCGGCAGGCGGCGGCGGAACCGCACCGGGCGGCGGAGCCATACCGGGACCGCTCGGTCCGGGACGGCGATCCGCGCCCCCGGCCGGGCCGGGGCCACCGGGACCCGGTTGCGCCGGAGTACCGGGCCCCGGCTGCGGCGGAGCCTGCGGGCGTTCACCCCGAGGCTGACGCTTCGGCAGACCACCGGGGCCGCCCGCGACGTCCTGCTGTGCGCCCGGCGCGGAGGCGTCCTCACCGGACGACGGGGCCGGACGGCGCGTCGTGTCGTCGTCGTGCGGACCGACCGTGGTGCCGTCCGGGTGAGCCGGGGGCAGATCACTCGGACGCTCGACGTCCGGGTCTTGGTTCGCGGTGAACAGGAAGTGCCCACCGGTCGGCTGCGGCGGGGCTTGCGGGGTGCGTTGCGGCAGACCGGACAGGCTCTGGCCGGGATCCGCTTCGTCGGCATCGGCCGTGGTGGCCGACGTCCCGACGGGCTCGGGGTCGCCGGGAACCGCGTCGGAGCGGGCGTCGAGGGCCGTGGCGGAGGCGGACGCGGGGACGGCATCCGCTGCGGCGGGTTCCCGCACAGGTTCCGAGACCGGCTCCTCGTTCGCGGGTGCTTCGACACCGGGCCGTTCGGGTTCACGCTGGTCGACGGCGGGCTCTTCGACCCCGGCTTGATCGACTCCCGACTGGTCGGCACGGTCGGATTCCGGACCGTCCGGTTCGGCACTGCCGTAACGAGCGCCTGCCACACCGGCTCCGGCGAGCCCCGCAGCGGCGAGGCCAGCGCCGGCCACACCGGCCCTGCCGGATTCAGCACTGCCGGATTCGGCACCGTTCGAGTCGAGATCGTCCGTATCGACGGCTGCTTCCGCGAGCGCGGGTTCGGCGGCGGTGGTGCTACCGGACTCCGCGGTGTCCGCCGGCGCGGTTGTGTCATGTCCTGCGTCCGACTCCGGCGTGGCGAGGTCGTCGGGTTCGCTGTCGAGCTCGTCGCTCGCAGTGGCCGCAGGCGACATGAGGACGCTGCCGAGGAGGAAGGCGGCTGCCTGGTCGGCACGGGAGAACCGCGTCTCACCCCGGTCGTCGGCAGGACCGACGACGATCCAGTCGAGGTCGTCGCGGATCAGGCACCAGGCGCTCGGATCGTGGCTGCCGAGCCGGTAAGTCTCGGAGGGAACCGCCTGCTCGGCGAGCTTGTCGTGCAGGCGCGCGAACGCGGCCTCGACCTCGTTCTCGGGCTGATCGCGCTCGGCCAGTTCTTCCTCGCTACCGAGGGCACCACCCGCGTCGGGCTCCTCGGTGTCGAGGCCGGCGTCCGGGTTCCCAGTGGCGAGACCATCATGTGGGGCTCCGGTGCCCATGAAGGCCGGACTCGCCGGGACGCCACTGTCGGCGGACCCGCGGTCCATCGCGTCGTCCTGCGCGACCGCGTGGTTCGCACCGTCGTCCGAGGCCGTGTTCACCGGATCTGCGTTCGCAGGATTCCGGTCGTCGAAGGAGGCGGGGCGTGGCTCGCCCCGATCCGACGCACCCGCGTAAGCCGCACCGGCAGCGACCGCTCCGACTCCGGCGGCGGCGACACCACCCGCGGCCATACCAGCGGTGGAGCCGCCGTCCGCACCGGTGGGCTCGGCCATCGGCGCGGCCTGGTCCGGCGAGGCGGCCCGGACCGGCGGCGCGGGGGCGGCCGCCGCGGCCTGCTCCGCCGCCGCCTGGCGGGTCGCCTCGGTGAGTTCGGGCAGCGCGAAGCCGCGCGAGCGGGCGTGGCCGATCAGCTCGTCCTGCGGGGGCACGCCGTACTGCGCGAAGTAGTACGGCACCGCCGCCGACCACACCCAGGTGCCGTCGGTGTGCCACGTGGGCGGCACGGCGTCGCCCGCCTCCGCGTCGAGTTCGTCCTCCGTCGCGTCGCTCGTGTGCACCACGGGCGCGGTTTCGAGGTACTGGCGCAGCGCGGCGACCTCGCCGGAGGGGATCGGTTCACGTCGGTCGATCACCGGTCGTCCCTGCTCGTCACGTCCCTCGAAGACCTCGGCCGTGCGCAGCGCGGCCGGTGCCGAGAGCCCGGGAGTGGTCTGATCGGTGACGGCGGCACCGGAAGCCGGGGCCGCGGCGCTCTCGGGGCCCGGTGCCGCGGCGGCTTCGGCGGGAGAAGGGGCGCCGTCGAGTTTCTCGCGCATCCACTCCGGAACGTTGTCGTCGGTGCGCGGGTAGCGACGCAGCTCGTCGGCGTACGCGGCGCGCGGCAGCGGCTGCCGCCACTGCGGCTCGGTGTCGAAGTTGATGTCGATGCGGTAGCTCGACGGGCGCTCCACCACGTAGAGGGCACTGAGCCACGTCCCCACGTCCGGGCGGTACATCCCGTCCCGGAGCTGCTCGAAGATGCCGTGCAGGTCTTCCGGCGGCTCCCACGGGTGGGTACCGCCTTCTCCCGTGGTCACCTCACCGAGCAGGTCGCGGTACTCGCCGGTCGCCCGGTACTCCACCGTGATCTGCTGCCAGTTCTCGGGAGCCGCCTGCAACAACAGCACGCCGATCCTGCGGGCTGTCTGTTCCTGCTCTTCCGGACTGATCGCTGTCGGACGCGACATGGGTGACATCCTCCCCCTCTCAACCAGGTCCACCGATCCCACCCCGCCGGAACGCTACTCGACGTGCGACGCGCTGTGGGCCCCTCGTGCCGTGCACGGTATCCGTTCGGGGTGACCCGGATGTCCGTCCGTGGCCTTCGGGGCCGGTAGTGATCCGCTGCAGAGCCTGCCCGCGGATCGTGCTGTGCAACATCACTCGTCCAGGGCGACTTCCGCAGCCCCTCGCGCGCGTGAAGTGGTAGAGATCATAGCCGGTCGGGTGGTCGATGTCGGCGGTCGTGCGGCGCCGGAAAAGAGTTGGTCAGCGCCACGGCGTCGAGCGCAGGGTGAGAACCGTGCTCCGCCCCTAACGCCTGCTCGCCGAGGTGCCGAACGCTGCCTGGCTCATGGCTTTCGGGCTGCTGGGGCGCCTGCACCTGCCTGCGGTGCCGATCGCGCTGACGTTCCTCGTCGCGGACTGGACCGGCGCGTACGTCACCGGTGGCGTCCTCGGTGCGGCGATGCTGGTGGGGCAGGGCATCGCGGGTCCGCTGCGTGGGCGTGCCGCCGACCGGCAGTCGCGGCCGAAGCTGTTGCTCAAGACGGTCAGCGTGCACGCGACGGGCCTGGCCGCTCTGTCGTTGCTCGCCCAGCCGGGCGTACTGGACCCGCAGTGGTGGCCCGCGTTGGCGCCGGTCGCGACCATCACCGGACTGTTCCTGCCGCCGGTCGGCCCGGTGATGCGGGCGATCTGGCCGGAGATCTGCGGTCGCCAGGCGAGGGAAGCGGCGTACGCGATCGAGGCGACCCTGCAGGAGCTGCTGTTCATCGTCGCGCCCGTGCTCGTGGCGTTCCTGATCGCGTTCGCGGGGCCGGTGGTGGCCGGTCTGGCGTGCGCGGGAACCGCAGCCGTCGGGGCGGCCGCCTTCGCAGTGGTGCTGAGCAGGTCCGGGCTCGCGCACACCGTCCACGAGCAGCACACCGACACCGGCAGGCGCACGACGTCGAGTCTGTTCACGACGCCCGGATTCGCGGCGCTGCTCGTGTTCGGCGCGTTGCTCGTCGCTGGTCTCGTGATGACCGACCTGGTGATGATCGGCTGGGCTCGCGAGCGGGGTGAGCCTGCGCTCGCAGGCGTGCTCGCCGCGGTGTGGGCGTTCGGGTCGCTCACCGGTGGGCTCGTGATGGGCGGCCGGAGCGGCGCGCCGAGACTGTGGCGGCGAGCCCTGGCTTCCGCCGCCGGGTTGGTCGTGCTCGTTCCGGCGCTGCCGCCGGTCGCCGGGACCGGTGAGCCGTGGGTGGTCTGCGTGATCCTCTTCCTCGGTGGGGCGGCGATCGCGCCGACGCTGGCCGCGGCGAACAGCAGGTTGGCCGACACGGTTCCGGTGCACCGCAGGACGGAGGCGTTCGGCTGGTTCACGACCGCGACGACGGCGGGCGCCACGGCCGCGTCGCCGATCGCGGGCGCATGGCTGGACAGCGCCGGGCCCGCTGCCGCCGCCGGGACGGCCGCGCTGTTCGTGCTGTGCGCCGCGCTGCTCGTACTGCGGCACCGCAACGAAGCTCACAACAACGAAGCTCACAACCTCACGACCTCGCCGGGCGGGCCCGCGCAGGAGCACACTGTCACCCCGTGACCAGTCCGGCCGACACCACGCAGCAGAAGACCCCGGTCCGTCGCACGCTCGGCTTGGTCGGCGCGGCGGGCTGTGGCTTGATCCTCGCGATCCAGTCCCGGATCAACGGGACCCTCGGGACTCGCCTCGGTGACGGGCTCGCCGCCGCCGTCGTCTCGTTCTCCGCCGGGTTGATCGTCCTGATCGTGCTCTCGCTCGCGATGCCGTCGGCCCGCGCGGGCATGCGACGACTGGTGACAGAGGTACGCGAGCCCGGAGGCGGGTTGCGGCCGTGGCACTGCCTCGGCGGTGTGTGCGGCGGATTCCTCGTGTTCACGCAGAGTTCCACCGTGGGGATGCTCGGGGTCGCGCTGTTCACGGTCGGCGTCGTCGCCGGACAGGTCACCAGCGGACTCGTCGTCGACCGGTTCGGCCTCGGACCGGGAGGTCCCCGGACAGTCACCGTGACCCGGTTCGCCGGTGCGGGGCTCGCGATCGTCTCGGTGGTCATCGCGGTCTCCGCGGAACTGGACGGCGGCCGGGCGAGCTGGCTCGTGCTGCTGCCCGCACTCGCGGGTGTCGGCATCGCCTGGCAGCAGGCCGTGAACGGACGCGTGCGCTACACGGCAGGCTCGACGGTGTCGGCGACCACCGTGAACTTCGCGGTCGGAACGGCCGCGCTGGTGCTCGCCTTCGGCGCACACCTGGCGACCGGCGCGACGCCGAACCCGCTGCCGGGCGAGTGGTGGCTGTACGTGGGCGGCCCGATCGGGATCTTCGTCATCGGCGGCGCCGTCGTCTTCGTCCGCTACACCGGGGTTCTGCTGCTGAGCATGGCCATGATCGCCGGACAGCTCAGCGGGGCCCTGCTGCTCGACCTGCTCCTGCCGGCACCGGGAACCGTGGTGCACACCTCGACACTGGTCGGCATCGGCCTGACGTTCCTGGCCGTGGTGGTGGCCGTGCTACCCGAGCCGACGAGGACCGGCACGGGTACCTCCGCGGGGAGTCTGCGAGGATGAATCATCGTGAGCGCGACGATGCTGGACGGCAGGGCCACCAAGGACGCGATCTTCGACGAGCTGCGACCGCGGGTCGCCGCACTCGCCGAACAAGGCCGGACGCCCGGCCTCGGCACCGTCCTCGTCGGTGACGACCCCGGTTCGCATTCCTACGTTCGCGCCAAGCACAACGACTGCGCGAAGGTCGGCATCACCTCGCTGCGCAAGGACCTGCCCGCCGACGCCACGCAGGCCGACGTCGAGACCGCGATCGACGAGCTCAACGCCGACCCCGCCTGCACCGGTTACATCGTCCAGTTGCCGCTGCCGAAGCAGCTCGACACCGGCCCGCTGCTGGAGCGCATCGACCCGGCCAAGGACGCCGACGGCCTCGCCCCGGTGAGCCTCGGGCGGCTGGTGCTCAACGAGGCCGCGCCGCTGCCCTGCACTCCGCGCGGCATCATCGAACTGCTGCGGCGTCACGACGTCGAGCTCAACGGGGCGAACGTCACCGTGATCGGCCGCGGCATCACCGTGGGCCGCTCGATCGGTCTGCTGCTGACACGCCGCAGCGAGAACGCGACGGTCACCTCGTGCCACACCGGCACGAAGGACGTCGCCGCCGAGATCGCCCGCGCGGACGTTGTCGTCGCCGCCGCCGGCGTGCGCCACCTGGTGATGCCGGACATGGTCAAACCCGGTGCCGCCGTACTGGACGTCGGTGTCTCCCGCACCGAAGACGGGGCACTGGCCGGGGACGTGCACCCGGACGTCGCGGAGGTCGCCGGATTCCTCTCGCCGAACCCGGGCGGTGTGGGGCCGATGACGCGGGCGATGCTGATGACCAACGTCGTCGAGGCGGCCGAGCGGGCGTCCTGACACACGTGCGGAGAGGTGGCGTCGTGAACGAGCGCTCCGACCGGCGAGCACGCGCGGCGGTGCACGTGCCGTTCGGTGTCGTCGCCTTCGTGGTGCTGGTCGCGCTCCTGCGCGTGGCGATGCAGCACTGGCGCGAGGGTGCGACGTTGCTCGGCGGTGCGCTGGTGCTCGCGGCGGTACTGCGGGCGGTGTTCTCCCCCGACCAGGTCGGGCTGCTCGGCATTCGCAGCCGGGCCGTGGACATCCTGCTGTACTCGGGCCTCGGTACGCTGGTGCTTTTTCTGGCCTTCACGATCGAAGGTGGCCCCCTCGACTTCGACTGACCTTCCCGGCTTGAAGGGCGCGGGGGTTGGTCTGCGTGGGTGGTTCCGTGGCGGAACCTCAGCGCCCTCCTCGCTGCGGGATCGGTTTCTTGAGTAGCGGCCTACGCGGCGAAACCGCTGTCCTCGCGAGGAGGGCGCTGAGAACCCGCGGGTGGTCGGGGTGCGTGCGTGGTGACTGCTCAGCGGCTCCGCCGCTGACACGACACGACGAAAGCGTTCCACCGGTTACGCAGGCCGGGCACCGGCGGCGGGTTCTCACCTCGTAGCTGATTGGGACAGCGTCGACGTTGTGTAGGTGGCTACTCGATGTCGACGATCCGCAGCAGGCCGCGAGGTGAGGTTCCGCCACGGAACCACGCACGCACATCAACCCGCACACCCTCGGAACGCGTCACTCCCACCAGAAGGACCAGGTGCGCCTGCCGCGGATCTCGGTGGCGTACTCACCGATGCCGTCGGCGTCCTGCAGGACCCGGTCGGGGCAGAACGTCCAGTGTTCGGCGGCCACGGCCGCGGCGTGCGCGCCTTCCTGCGGGGGCGCGGCGACGCTGACGTCGAGCCGATCCGGCCCGAGCCGCAGGATGCGGGCGCCGAAACGCTCTTCCCAGCTGCGCAGCATCGCCGAGAGACCCGCGGTGCGGGACACGTGGTTGGCCGCCCCGGACCAGCCGAGCGTGGTGAGCGCGTCGGCTCCCCGGTCGACGGGGACCAGCGCGAGCCGCGTCGACTCGTCGACGAACCGGTGCGCCTGCTGATTGGCGAGAATGTCCGGGTCCGCCAACAGGTTCCCGGACATGGCGAGCCCCGGGCAGACTTCGTCGAACGGCTGGAGCGTCTCCGGGGGGTAGGCGGGCCCGAGGTCGTTGTCGGCCTGGCACAGTCCGTTCCAGATCCGGCTCATCACGTCCGCGGCGTTCCACCGGTCGACGTGCTCGATCGGCTCGGGAGGGACGACGCCGACCGTGCAGCGATCGCCGTAGACCTCGTCGTCGTCGACGACCAGCAGCGGCCACAGCCCGGTGCGCCGATGGTCGGCGCGCAGCGCGGCGAGCAGCCGTGCCGACGGCACGTCGTCGCTGATCCAGCACAGCGCCTGCGCCTCGGGGGCGCCACCGGTTCGAGCCGATTGCTCGGTGAGGATCTCGCCTGCCGGCAGCGGCACCGCCGGGGTGTGCGCGACGGAGCCTTCGGTGAACAGGACCGTCAGGTCCTGTGGCTCGTCGGTCTGTTGACCTTCCTGCAGCACGTCACCGCCTCCTCGCACCCGTGCCGGTCGTCTCCAGCCGCGCCGAGGTCCTGGCACGCCCGCGCCGGGCTGCGGGTGGCTCGGTGGGGCAGCGAGGGCGACGCGGCGCACTGCACACTGTAAAGGGTGCCCGCGGAGTGATCGACACGACCGTGCGAAGTGGCGTCCTGTGTGGATGATCGCGCACGTCGGCGCAGGCCATCGGGGTACCGTGCCGAGTTCCGGCGCGGTGGGTACGGCTTCAGCCGGTCTCGACCTCGGAGTCGCTACCGGGGTAGACGAGGCGTTCGTGGCCGTCGTCGAAACGCACGAGATACGGCGGGGCGCCGTCCTCCCCGCGGACCTCGAGGATCACGCCGGTGCGGTCGTATTCGCCGACGGTGCGGCCGTGTACGTGGAGCTGGTCGCCAACGGTTGCCTTCACGCCCCTCACCTCCCCGGTGCGGCCAGGGTAGAGGGTGCGGACCGGCTGTGGGGCCCGCCTCACGCGGACGTGGGATCCAACGCCGCGAGGCGCGAACTGGGGCGGCGGTTATGGACCACCTACCCAGTTCCCACAATGCACTCTGAGGCCGGATGGACTCAGCCTCCGCCGGTGCAGGCGGCGGTGAGTGCTTCGTAGTTCCGGTACTGCTCCTGGATCCACGCACCGGTCTCCTCGGCCTTGACCTGGCCGTCGGCGACCTTCTGCAGCGAGTTCTGCACGTTCGTGAGGTGCTCGCGGATCGTCGCGTCGCCCGCCTGTTCGGCGAGCCCGGCGACCTCGTCCGCCTTCTGCTGAGCCTCGGTCTTCGCCTGTTCCGCGTCGTTCCAGTTGGGCGTGAAGTTCGCGATGCGGGTCGCTTCCAGGCAGGTCTGTGCCGTGTCGGCGGTCTGCTGGGCTTCGGAGCCGCACGCGGCGACTCCGGCGGTCAGCGGCAACGCCAGTGCCAACACGACGAGCTGCTTGCGGGCTCGCATGTCTCCTCCGGAGAGTCAGGGGACGCCTCGGGGCGGCGTCGAGTGCGCTCACCGTACCGAGCACCGTTCGGCGCAACGCTGGGTAACCGGGATGGCCGCGCTCGGCTCAGGCAGAAGGCGCTATCCAGGACATGACCTCCGGTGGTAGGTCGAGCTGGGCGAGCCACGGCGCGGCTCCGATGCGGAAGAGCACCACCGTGGAGAGTACGGCTGCGACGAGGGTGAGCCCGGGGCCGACGAGCACCATCTCGACCTTGCCGCCGGTGCGCATCCGCAGCGGTTTCGGCGGCGCCACCGGGAACCAGGTCTTGCCGCCCAGCGGCATCGGCCACAGCATCGGGCAGCCTTGCTCGGTGATCGCGTCGCCCACGAAGTGCGCGACGCACCCGACCATGACCGCGACCCCGAAGGCCGCCGCGTCGGTCGGTTGATCGCCGGCCCAGCGCAGGCACGCGAAGGTCAGTCCGAGTGAGACGATCGTGATGAGCAGGGCGTCCTGCCTCGGATGCCACACGTGCATGATGCCGCGCACGGCGAGACCGGCGAAGACGAACATCAGGATCCCGATGGCGGTGCTCTCGCCCGCTTGCACGATCGCGGTGGTGCCGAGACCCATGAGCACGGCGAACACGACGGTGTGCGTGAACCCCCGGTGGGTGCCGGACCGGTCGGTGTCCTTGCTGGTGCGGGTGAGGCGGTAGAGGAACCCGCTGATGCCGGAGAGCAGCCCGGAGACGCCCCGCGAGAGGCCGCCGAACGTTCTCGCCACCGTGGACGACGGATGGTCGATGTCCGGGAGCAGTGCCGCGCCGGAGGCGAGGGTCGCGCCGACGATCCACGTCTTCGCCGAGATCTGGCCGATCGCGTGCGTGTCGGCGAGCGCGGTCACGGTCGCCCACGCCGCGAGGCCGGTCATAGCGTGCGTCGGTCCGGTCGCCATTCGTCTCCCTTCAAGAAGGCGTTGTTCCTGTCCAGGCGGGGCCCGGGCGGTTGCTGTGGCGTCCGGACATGTCGGCGTGTCATACTGCGTGGTGCGGACCGGCCCCACGTACGTGGAAGTGCCGGTCTAGCTTCTTACTGGGGGTCGTGCAGGTTCTGCGGGTTCGGCCCGGTCACGGCTGCGGCGGCGAGGAAGTCGCGCCACCAACCCCAGGTGCGTTCCTTGGTGGGGATGCGCGCCAGGTGCATGTAGGCGGTGTAGGCGACGAGGTCGGCCATCTGTACCCACTGGCTGTGGTGCGAGCCCTCGAACAGCGGATCCTCGATCAGCTGGCGTGTGTCGAGCTTGAGTTCGCGGTGCGCAAGCCGATACGTGGGGTCGGTACCGTCCCCGTCCATGATGAGCAGCCCGTGTTCGTGGTCGGCTCCCAGGCGTGCGTCCAGGCGGCGGATGAGCTCGGCGTAGGCGTGCGCCTTGCTGAGGTAGTACTTGGTCCCGGGCGGGGTGGGGCGGTACACCGCACCGACCGACAGGCCCGGCAACCAGGCCAACACGCGCAGGGCTTGGCCCATGACCACCGCGCGGTGTGACTTGACCTCGTCCCAGGCGGTGCCGGTGGGTCGGCCGCGGCCGCCGACGAACTTCGTGGCGTGCAGCTCGTAGTCGGCGGGGATGCCGAGGGTGCTGTAAAGCTCGTGACGAAAGTCCAGCCAGCCACGCAGCACGCCGTTCCAGTCGGGCACAGCCAGCTCGACCCAGCCGTACACTGCGATGCCGGTCTGCTCGGACCCGGAATCGTCGACGTAGAACAGCCGTGTGGACACGGCGGCACTCTACGACGCGGCGCCGACGAACCATGGCGTGCGTCGGTCCGGTCGCCATTCGACTCCCCTCAAGATCACTCGGTGCGGCGAGCCTAGGACCGCTCGTCCGAGTGGGTGCGGCGAGGGTGAGTTGCGCCGGAGGTACTGACGGGAGCCGTGGGGGCGCGGCACAATCGGAGGCGCTAGCAGTACGCTTGTACCGCTTGCATTCTCGTGAGAGGAGCACCCCGCCACATGAGCAAGATCAAGGTCCAGGGCACCGTCGCCGAGCTCGACGGCGACGAAATGACCCGGATCATCTGGTCCTTCATCAAGGACAAGCTGATCCACCCGTACTTGGACATCAACCTCGACTACTACGACCTGGGCATCGAGCACCGTGACGCCACGGACGACCAGGTCACCGTCGACGCCGCGAACGCCATCGCCAAGCACGGCGTGGGCGTGAAGTGCGCCACCATCACCCCGGACGAGGCCCGCGTGGAGGAGTTCGGACTGAAGAAGATGTGGAGGAGCCCGAACGGGACCATCCGCAACATTCTCGGTGGCGTCATCTTCCGCGAGCCGATCGTCATCTCCAACATCCCGCGCTACGTACCGACGTGGACGAAGCCGATCGTCATCGGCCGTCACGCCCACGGCGACCAGTACAAGGCCACGGACTTCAAGGTTCCCGGCCCGGGCACGGTGACCATCACCTACACGCCGCAGGACGGCTCCGAGCCGATCCAGCAGGAGGTCGCGCAGTTCCCGACCGACGGTGGCGTGGCGATGGCCATGTACAACTACCGGCGCTCCATCGAGGAGTTCGCGCGGGCCTCGTTCCGCTACGGCCTCGACCGCGAGTACCCGGTCTACATGTCCACCAAGAACACGATCCTCAAGTCCTACGACGGCGTGTTCAAGGACGTGTTCGAGGAGGTCTTCGAGAACGAGTTCAAGGCCGACTACGACGCGAAGGGTCTCGTCTACGAGCACCGGCTCATCGACGACATGGTCGCCACCGCGATGAAGTGGGAGGGCGGCTACGTCTGGGCGTGCAAGAACTACGACGGCGACGTCCAGTCCGACACGGTCGCGCAGGGCTTCGGTTCGCTGGGCCTGATGACCTCGGTGCTGATGACCGAGGACGGCAAGGTCGAGGCGGAGGCCGCGCACGGCACCGTCACCCGGCACTACCGGCAGCACCAGGAGGGCAAGCCGACCTCGACGAACCCGATCGCGTCGATCTTCGCGTGGACGCGCGGGCTGCACCAGCGCGGCCGGCTGGACTCCAACGCCGACCTCATCGGTTTCGCCGAGAAGCTGGAGCAGGTCGTCATCGAGACCGTCGAGAGCGGCAAGATGACCAAGGACCTCGCGCTGCTCGTCGGCGGTGACCAGGGCTACCAGACGACTCAGGAGTTCCTGGCGTCGCTGGACGAGAACCTGCAGAAGAAGATGGCCCAGGGCTGAGCCTGCCCTGACGCTCGTGCGGCGGAGTGGACGGCGTCCCGCTCAGGACGCCGTCCACCTCATGCCCTGGAGCGAACGGCACGTTCGCCTCGTCTGGTGAGGCGAGAGTGCCGTTCGCCTCGTGTTGTGGGGCGAGAGTGTCGTTCGCCTCACGTCAGAACTCGTCGCCGACGACCGCGGCTTCCTCCGGGACGGTGTGCGGGTCGCGCTCGCGGAGTCCGAGCGAGAGCAGCCCCGCCGCCAGCAGACACAGCACCGCGCTGACCGCGAACGGCGCCTGAACCGAGCCGAACCAGCCGGCCACGTGTCCGACGAGCGTGGCCGCCACGGCGCCGCCCAGCCAGCGGCAGAAGTTGTACCCGGCGCTGGCGACGGGGCGCGGCGCGGAGCTGATGCTCATCGCCGCTCCGGTGAACAGTGTGTTGAGCAGCCCGGACGCCACACCGCTGAGGATGATCGCGGCGACGATCAGCGGTTTCGAGTCGACGGTCATCAGGGCCAGCAACGCCGCGTAGAGCAGGACCGCGAGCACCGTTCCGCCGGTCTCGCCGAACCGGGCGGCGACCCTGGGCGCGAGCAGGACGCCTGCCGCGGCCACGCACAGGCCCCACCCGAAGAACACCAGCCCGATGGCGATCGCACCGTATTCGAGCACGAACGGCGACCACGCCAGGACCACGAAGAACGCGGCGGTGTAGAGCGCGGAGCCGACGGAGGTCCGCAGCAGGCCGCTGTGTCGCAGTGCGCGGAGCGGATCGAGGACCTTGACCGGGGTGCGCCGCGTCCCGTCCTTGGCGTCGTCGGGGAGGAACCCGGCGGCGAGGACGAGTGCGACCCCCATGAGCAGGGCGGTTCCGGCGAACGGGCCGCGCCAGGACAGGTGGCCGAGCATCGCGCCGAGCAACGGTCCGGTGGACAGGCCGATCCCGAGCGCCGCCTCGTAGAGCAGGATCGCCGCCTGTTGGCCTCCGCTGGCCGCGCCGACGATGACGGACAACGCGGTCGCGATGAACAGGGCGTTGCCGAGCCCCCACACGGCGCGCAGCGCGACGAGTTCGGTGATCGAACCGGCGAGGGCGCAGAGGACGGTGGCGACGACGATGAGCGCGAGGCCGGTGACCACGGTCCGTTTCGCGCCGAACCGTGCGCTGAAGGCGCCGGTGATGAGCATCGCGACGACCTGCACTCCGAGGTAGGAGGAGAACAGGAGCGTCACCTGTTCGGGGCCGGCGTTCAGTGATTCGGCGATCGACAGCAGGATCGGGTCGACGAGCCCGATGCCCATGAAGGCGATCACGGCCGCGAACGCGGTGATCCAGACGGCCTTCGGTTGGTTCTTGAACACGTCCAGCAGCCGGACGTCTCCGCCGCTCATGCGCACGCTCCTCCACGCTTCGGTGATTCCGTTAGCCAGGCTAATCATTAGCAGGACGAAGGTCTAAGGCGCATGAGGTACGTCATGCGACGGGGTCGGTCACACCGCGACGCCAGGTTTCTCGCCACGTACTCCGACCAGCCACGCAGATCAATCCGCACCTTTGAAGGGCTTCCTGAAATGAGCGGTCACCACGAACACAGCACGACCACCGGCGGGTTCTCCGCGTCCTCCTCGCGGGGACAGCGGTTTCGTGGCGTAGGTGGCTACTCGAGAAAGCGATCCCGCAGTGGAGGGCGCTGAGGTTCCGCTACCCGAGCCACCGAGCAAAACCTACTGAGGAGTTCACCGGCGCATGCGGTACGTCATGCGGGGGCGTCGGTCACTCGGCGCGCACGACGATCGGGTGGGCGACGCCCGCACTGGCGAAGACACGGCGCAGGCGGGTGGTTCGGCTTTCGCCAGGGCGGTGTCGGTGCGGACAGTGAGCTCGACGGAACGCACCCGAGCCCGGAGGTTCTCGTGATCTCAGTTCCGCGTCCGTTCCTGTTCGCCGGGGCCGGACTCCTCGGCGTGATCTACCTCCTCGGCCGTCCCGCCGACAGCGAGCCGGAACCGGTTCAGCCGTGCCGGTTCGAAGTCTCCGCCGACGTGCTCAACGTCCGCTCCGGGCCGGGCACCGAGTTCGACACGGTCGACCGGCTCACCGAGAACACGGCGGTCACCGCGCAACCGGTCGAGCAGCACGGTTTCCGGCAGTTGGGTACGGGCCGCTGGGCGGCTCAGGAGTTCCTCGTCGCCGAGCCGGACAGCAGCTGCCCGTGATCAGAGCCGCGCGAGGGCGGTGCGAATCGGCTCCGGAACCGGCGTCGTCCGCCGGGTCTCGCGGTCGACGTAGACGTGCACGAAGCGCCCGATCGAGGCGGGCTGCTCGCTGCCGTTGCCGAACACGGCGAGCCGGTAGACGACGCTGGAGTTGCCGAGCCGCTCCAGCCCCACACCCACCTCGACGCGGTCGGGGAAGCTCAGCTCCGACAGGTAGCGGCACGCCGTCTCGGCGACCAGGCCGACGGCGGGAAGCTCGCGGATGTCGGTGCCGGTGGCCTCCATGAGCCAGCCGTTCACGGCGGTGTCGAACCACGAGTAGTGCACGACGTTGTTGACGTGGCCGTAGACGTCGTTGTCCTCCCACCGCGTCGTGATCGGACGCAGCACGGTGAACTCGGCGCGTGTCGGTGCAACATCAAAAAAGTCAGCCACGCCGGGCATCCTATGAGGGCGCGCGGATCGGTCTGCGTAGGTGGTTGGGTAGCGGAACCTCAGGTCGTGCCTGGCTGCGGGATCGTCGACATCATGTAGGGCCCTACACCACGTCGACGCTGTCCTCGCCAGGCACGACCTGAGAACCCGCCGGTGGTCGGTCTGCGTGGGTGGTAGGAAACGGCTGGCGCCGTTTTCTGACGGCGACCCTTGATCCGTGCGATCAGGACGGCCGCAGGTGTTGTCCAGTGGCAGGACGTGCGATCCGGTGTTGAGGCCGCGGCCGTCAGATCGTTCGGTATCTGGCGACACCGTCCACGATGGAGCTGTGCAGTCGTCCGCGGGCGACCAGCAGGTCCAGGTGTGCTCCCGTCTCGCCGACGGCCAGAATCCGGTTGAACACGTCGAGATCGGCGAACGCTCGATCACGGCGGGTCCAGCCCAGTTCGCCCGCCGCGTCGCGTGCCGTCTCGGCTCCGTCCCGGACGACTCCCTCTGTGTCCTCGAGCCGTTGCTCGTGGTGCGCGAGCAGCTCGTCCACGCGGGAGTGCGTGCTGTCGGTGACCGGGCCGTGCGCGGGCAGCAACCGCATGTCCGGGAGCTCGCGCACACGGCGGAGCGAGTCGAGGTAGTCGCCGAGCGGCAAGGCCGTTCGTGCCGCTTCCAGCCCGATGGACGGGGTGATGTGCGGGAGCACGTGGTCCCCGGCGAACAGCAGCGAGTTCCGCTCGTCGACGAACACGACGTGGCCACGGGTGTGTCCCGGTGTGGGGACCACCCGCAGCGTGCGATCGGTGAGTGTGACTTCGGTGTCGGCTTCGAGCCACTCGTCCGGGCGCTCGAAGTCCTCCCCGGGAGGTTCGGCTTCGGTGTCCAGCGACGACCGGATGAGGTCGGCGAGTTCGGCGGCGCCGTTGCGGTCCAGCTGGGACAGCTGCCGGTCGTGGGTGCCTGCCAGCAGGATGTCCAGGGATGCTCGCTCTCCCGCACCGAGCGCGACCGGGACGCCGAGTGTCCGGCGCAGCTCGACGCCCAGCGTGTAGTGGTCCCGGTGCGCGTGGGTCACCAGGAATCTGCGCACGTCACCGAGTTCGCGGCCCAGCTCCGCCAGCGCGGACTCCAGCGCGGTGCGAGCTTCCGGCTTGGCCCAGCCGGAGTCCACGAGCACGAGCCCGTCGCCGTCCTCGATCGCGTACACGTTCACCGCGCGCAAGCCGTCGCCGGGCATCGGAAGCGGGATGCGATGCACCCCGGGTGCGACTTCGAAAGCACCGGAGTTCAGCCAGTCGTGCCGCCCCTGCGCCACGTCGACACTCGCCACGCACACCTCCCGGATTCGTGACAGTAATATTGACACGATACGCGAAACCCCCGGTGGTCACGCCAGGGCGAACGCCACCCGGACGACACACCGATTCGCCAACCTCCGTACAACCACCACCAACGAGCTCGCCGGAGTCCCGGGGTGCTGAGTCCTGGTCCTGCATCTGGTCGTCACACAGCTTGCCCGCGGTGCCCCCGGTGTCGGTGGTTTCGGCTGTACCCCGACGTCGACACGCGTGATCCTTCTCGTGGAGTTCGGCACCGTGGGTGTCGGGCGAGTCGCAAGGCCAGGTGCACCTGGGGCAGACCGGGACCCTGGCCTTACGCATGCCCGAGGCCAGATCAGCAGCGGCGCGTCCTTTGCCGTACTCACCGGCGAATAGCCCCGGATGGCCCCTGACCGACTCGGTCATGTCGCCGGTGCTGTGATCTTTTCAGGCGAGTTCGCCTTGCTCGAAGACTCCCGCCGTCACGCCAGGACGGCCACGACGCGCGAAAACAACTTCGGCTTGCGCCTGCGCCGTGGCACGATCAGCGGATGCTGAAACTCACCGACTTCATCATCGACTGCCCGGACCCGATGAAGCTGGCGGCGTTCTACGCCGAAGTGGTGGGCCGTGAGGTCGCTGAAGGCAGCGACGACGACTGGGCCAGCATCGTCTTCGGCGAGGTCGAGCTGGCCTTTCAGCGAGTGGACGACTACCGCCGTCCGAGCTGGCCGAGCAACGAGCACCCCAAGCAGTACCACCTCGATTTCGAGGTGGACGAGTTCGAGCCGGAACAGCGCCGCGTCACCGACCTCGGCGCGACGTTCCAGCAGAACTTCGTCGGACCGGAGGGCTACGGCTGGCAGGTCTACACCGATCCCGTCGGACACCCGTTCTGCCTGTGCCGCAACAGAGGAGCGGTGTGGCCCTGAGCTGCCCGCCGAACGTTGAGGCGGCGCCTGGGAACCCGGCGCGCCGCCGGACCGTTGACCGGGTGTCGAAGGGGGAAGTCGTGGCGTACGAGTACAAGGTCGTCGAGCTTCGCGAGAAGATGTTCGGTGGCAAGATGTCCGGGGAGAAGCTGGAGGGCGTCCTCAACGAGCACGCCGCGAAGGGTTGGCAGCTCAAAGCGATCACCGGTGCCGATGTCAAGGGCCGACTCGGCCCTGGCGGCGTCGAGGGCCTGCTGGTCACCTTCGAACGCCAGGCCTGAGACTGAGCGCTGTTCGTGACCGACTCGGCCGAGCCGGGTCACGCGGTCAGGAAGCCCAGGGGGAGTTCTGCCACTCGCGGGCGAGCATGGCGTAGTGCAGTTCCTCGCCCCACTCGCCTTTGAAGATCTCCGCTTCGACGAAGTGTGCTTCCTGGCGCATGCCGAGGCGCTCCATCAGCCGGGGTGAGCCCGCGTTGCGCGCGTCGCAGCGACCGACGATGCGGTGCAGCCCGAGCTGTTCGAAGCCGAGGCGCAGCATCTCCACCGAGGCTTCCGACGCGTACCCGCGCCCGTGGTGATCAGGGTGTAGTACGTATCCGAACTCGCCCTGTTCGTGTTGCTCGCTGAGCCAGCTCAGCAGGGTGTAGCCGATGACCGTTCCCGCCAGCTCGATCGCGAGGACGACGGTGTCGCCTTCCTTGCCCAGCCCCGTCTGCCGCATGCGAACGGCCAGCTCGGTGGCGTTGCCCTCGCGGGTGCGTGGCTCGTTGTACAGGTAGCGGGCCACCTCGGGCAGCGACTCGAAGGCGAACATGTCGTCCTCGTCGCCGTCGGTGAACGGCCGCAGCAGCAGACGCTCGGTCTTGATCGGCTCGACGGTGTCGATCATCTCGCTCTTCTCGGTCCGGCCCCAAGGGTGTGTCCGAGGTCGGCGAGACGATGGCTAGACGATGCCCACCACCTGTGCCATCAGGGAAACACCGACGACGACCAGGATCATACCGACGAAGTCGAAGACCACGCCCGAGCGCAGCATCTTCGTGATCGGGATGAGCCCGGAGCCGTACACGATCGCGTTCGGCGGCGTCGACACCGGAAGCATGAAGCCGTAGGAGGCGCCGAAAGTGGCCGCGATCGCCGGGATGACGGGGCTGACGCCTGCCGCCACCGCGATCGGGATCACGATGGGCACGACGACCGCCGCGCTGGCCGTGTTCGACGTGGTTTCCGAGATCAGCACCGCGATGACCACCGACAGGATGGTGATGGACAGCAGACTGGACACGCCGAGCGCGTTGACCATGCCCTCACCGATCCGCTGGGCCAGGCCGGTGTCGTCGAGCAGCGAGCCGAGCACGATGCCGCCGCCGAAGAGCAGGATCGTGCCCCAGTCGATCGAGACGGCCTGGTTCCAGTTGAGCGTGAAGCGACGCTCGCGCCAGTTGATCGGGAGGATGAACAGCAGGCCCGCGGCGAGAATCGCGACGACACCTTCGTCGAGCCGGTCGCTCAACGCCGTGTAGATCGCCGAGTCCTCGCCGAAGATCAGGTTGACGAGCCCCGGCAGGATCCAGAAGAGCACCGCGAGGAAGAACACGATCAGCGTGTTCCGCCCGCCCGTCGACATCTTGCCGAGCTTCGCGCGTTCGTCGGCGATGTAGTCGGCGGCGCCGGGAATCTTGTGGATCTCGGGGCGGTTGAGCGCGATCAGAATGACGCACAGGGCGACGAACATGACCGCCACGATCGGCAGCGCGGTGACCGTCCATTCGAAGAACGAGATGGTGGTGTCCGTCTGCTCTTCGATGAATCCGATGCCGATCAGGTTCGGCGGGCTGCCGATCGGCGTGATCAGCCCGCCGACACTCGCGCCGTAGGCGATCATCAGCATCAGGGCCGTGCCGAACCGAAGTCGTGTCGGATCGGATTCGCCGGTGCGATCCATGATGAGCCCGGACAGCGCGTTCATCATGCCGAGACCGATCGGCAGCAGCATCGCGGCCGCGGCGGTGTTCGAGATGAACGCACTCAGACCCGCTGCGATGGCACCGAAAGTGATGATGACGCCGTAGGTCGAGCCGCTCACGCCGGGCAGCGACAGCACCCGGAACGCGAACCGCCGGTCCAGCCCGTGCGTGGTCATGGCTTCGGCGATGATGAACGCGCCGATGAACACGAACAGTGTGGGACTGCCGAAAGCCTCGAAAACGTCGTCGACCGAAGCCACGCCGAGCAGCACGCACAACGACATGGCCACGATCGCGGTCACCGGGATCGGAATCGCCTCGGTCAGCCAGTAGACGATCGTGAAGATCATGATGGCGGCGAGGCTCTGCTGCGGCGGCGTCAGCCCCAGCGGCAACAACAGGAACAGGATGCCGAGCACAGGACCGAGGAACAGGCCGATGGTCCGCCTGCGCCGTTCGAACCGTTCCTCGGAGGGCGTCAGCCGTTCCAACTGCTCGTCCAGGCTGCGGTATGTCTTCCCCCGAGTGAACTCGTCCGCCATGACATCCGCCTCCCGCGACCGCAAAGTGTCGATCAAGGTAACCAGCACGCCACCGAATCACAACCCGAGGCGAGGGGCTTGGGGTGGTCTTCTGGTTGCCGCCATCGGGAGGCTGGGGTTGCTCTCGGCTGGAGACAACGGTGGCGGCTGCTTCGCGTGCGTGTTCGCGGCACCAGCCTCGCTGACCCTGCGGGGGGTGACGGGGGGCGTGAGCGGTTCGGTCTGACGATGTTCAGTGGTGTGGTGGGTGGTGGGCGTGCTGGGCTGCCCGACGCGGTCGGGTGGCGTCGGGTCCCACGGGCCCGGGTTCCGCACCCGCGTCTGGAAACCCGCCACCGCCGGACACTCCAACACCAACGACTCGCCACCGCCTACCCGGCGTCACGAAGATCGAGGCTAGGTGGCGTTCATCTTCGTCTCGGCCGCCCGGTGCAGGCGATCGGCAGTGATCTTGCAGAGTTGGTCCGTGGTGGCCTCGTCGATGCTGTGGGTGATCGCGCCTTCGAGGACGAAGGTCGCGGCAGCGAATTCCGCGGTGCGGTGCTCGGCGGCCAGCGGGTTGGCGAGTTGTCGCTCGAAGAGGTCCTCGAAGCTCCGGTGGAAGCCGGTATGCCACTCGCGGACTGACTCCGAGACGGCGACCCTGTTATGCACCGTGGCGACCAGGTGCTTGACCGGCCGCAGCCTCTCGATCAACCAGCGGAACTGCTCGGCGAGCGGTCGGTCCGCCAGCGAGGCGTGCTCGTGCAGGAGCGCTTGGAAATAGCGGTCGGCGACGGCCACGAGCAGTTCGTCCTTGTCGCGGAAGTACCAGTAGAGCGTGTTCGGGGCGACACCGGCGTACTGGGCGAGCCGGCTCATCGAGGTGGCCTCGTAGCCGTCGAGCACGAGCAGTTGCGCTGCAGCGGCCAGCAGCTCGTCGCGTTTCTGCTCCTTGGGGACCGGGCGGCGGTTACGAGCCATCCCGGCATCTTGGCAGGTGTTCAAGAACCCGCCAACTCTCCGCCTCACGGAGCAGCAGGAGGAACCCCGCCGGTTTCGCGTCACGGCACCCGCTGACGACACCGGGCGCAGGTCCCGAGCGCACTTCTTGACTTCCATTCAAGAGGATCGTAGCCTCGCGCTCGATCTTGAATGGCAATCAAGAGACAGGTGGGGGCCGTTGAGGAGGATGGCGATGGAAACGACATCAGGGCAGAAACCGGGCGCTGCCACCGTGCGGCGCGACGTCTGGTTCGAGTCCGGTGGCCAGCAGTGCGCGGCGTGGCTATGCGCCCCTGCCGAAGCGAGCGGATTGCGACCTCTGGTGGTCATGGCACACGGACTCGGCGCGGTGCGGGAGTGGCGGCTGGACGCGTTCGCGGAGCGGTTCGCCGAGCAGGGGTGGATGGTGCTGGTGTTCGACTACCGGTACCTGGGGGCCAGCGAGGGCTCGCCTCGGCAGCTGCTCGACATCAATGATCAGCTCGACGATTGGCGAGCCGCACTGGCCTACGGCCGGTCGCTGCCGGGAGTCGACACCGATCGGATCGCGGCGTGGGGAACCTCGTTCGGCGGAGGACACGCGCTGCGGATTGCGAGTGAAGACCATCAGCTGGCCGCCGTGGTGGCCCAGTGCCCGTTCACCGACGGTCCGGCTTCGCTGTTCTCACGCCTCCGCAGCTCACCGTTGAGCATGCTGTGGCTCATCGCCGCCGGGATGCTCGACACCGTGGGGTCCTTGTTCGGCGCGAAGCCGGTGCTCGCTCCGGTGGTGGGCGTGTGGTGGATGCCCGCCTACCTCGTGTCGCCGACCGCGATCGCCGACGCCTCGCGGCTGCTGCCCCCGGGAACCCGGCTCTCCCCCTGGACTTCCGCGGCCGTGACCAAGATGTCGTCGCTGGGGAGGGGCCTGTCGAAGAACATCGAGACCGGTGACGATTCCTTCCGGCCTGCCGACACAGGGGTCGGTCGCGACACTCTCTGGGGCGTCCTCAAAGGGACCGACGGCGGGGCCGACAGCGCCAACGGGGTCGCGGCCCGGCTGGCACTGTGGCTACCGCTGTACCGGCCGGGAAAAGACCTGCCGAAAATCACCGCACCCACCCTGCTGTGCGTGTGCAAGGACGACAGGGCCGCACCCGCCGACACCACAGCCCGGCTCGCCGCCGGGCAAGACCACGTCCAGGTCGGCCGCTACGAGGGCGACCACTTCGACATCTACGTGGGCGACCTGTTCGAGCGCGCGGTACGAGACCAGACCGCATTCCTGGCAACGCAGTTCGGCCCGAGCACGCGGTGAGCGAAGAGTCGGAACCAGCCCGTTTCCCAGCTCACGAGAACGCAATCCGCGCCCGTCAGCACGCGACCAAGAATCGTCGGGCTCCGCCGTGATACGGGGGCCGGTCAGCTGACGATCAACCGCACCGAATCACCGGCGCGGGAAGCAGCGCGAAAAACAAAACCCAACACGACCCCACCAGGCCCGCTCCGGAGGACCGCTGATTTGCAGCACGTCCCACGGTCAAATGAACACGTATCCGGCCGCGATCAGGTCACCGAGATCGTTGACCTGCAAAAAAAATGGTGCGCGATGCTGGGATTGAACCAGCGACCTCTACCGTGTCAAGGTAGCGCTCTCCCACTGAGCTAATCGCGCCGAACGGCCGTGCCGTTGCGGGGACAGCTTAGCGAACGGTCCGGGCGGCGTTCGGACCCCCTCGGCTCACACCGGCGGCAGCTCCTGCTCCACCTCGAGCAGCGGGGCGAACGGGTCGCCGACGGTGCTGACGCGGTCGAGCACGGTGCGGATCGTCCACCGGTCCGGCCGCAGCTCCGGGTCGTCCAGCTCGTCCCACTCCAGCGGGACCGACACCGGTGCGCCCGGACGTGGTCTGGCGCTGTACGGGGCGACGAGGGTTTTGTTCCGCGCGTTCTGCGTGTAGTCGAGGCGGGCGAGACCGCCGCGTGCGTTCTTCTCCCACTTCCAGCTGATCAGGTCGGGCATGGTGTGGCCGACCGCGCGGGAGACCTTTTCCGTCCACGACCGTGTTTCGGCGAATGTGTATGTCGGCCGGATCGGCACCCAGATCTGAATGCCGCGCTGACCGGTGACTTTCGGACGGGCCTGCACGCCGAGGTGGTCCAGCGCGGTTCGGTGCAGTCGGGCGAGTGCGAGTACGTCGTCGAAGCTCGTGTCCGGCCCTGGGTCGATGTCGAACAGGGCCCAAGTGGGGCACTCCACGTTGTCGGTGCGTGAGGTCCAGGCGTGCAGTTCGATCGCGCCGTAGTTCGCGAGCCACACGAGGGTCGCTGCGCTGTCGGCGACGATGTAGCGCTCGGCCTCACCGCGGTCCGCGTCCGCGTTGCGCCACGTCGTGAGCCACTCCGGTGCATGGCTCGGAACCTGCTTGTGCCAGAAGCCATTTTCCCCGGAACCGTCCGGAAAACGGTGGCTGTTGAGCGGTCGTCCCGCCAGGTACGGCAGCATCAGCGGCGCGATCAGTGCGTGGTAGCGGACCAACTCGCGCTTGGTGACCGGTTCCTCGCCGTCGCGCGCCGGGAACAGGACCTTGTCGAGGTTGGTGAGCCGAAGCTCGTGCTCGCCGAGCCGCCAGCGCCCTTGACCACCGAGGGCGTCGAGTGCGGCGATCTCGTCGTCGGTCGGCCCGGTCCATCGTCGCGGCCGCACCGGAACTTCCGCCTCGGTCGCCGGGAGATCGCTGCGCCATATCGCCTCAGGGGCGGCGGCGACCTCCTCGTTCGTCCTGCCGCTCTTCACCGACAGCGGATGCTGCTCCGCATCCCATCCGGACTGTGCGTGCTCGTCCTGTTTGTGCAGCAGCAGCCACTGTTCCTTGCCGGAATTGTCCTTGCGCACCAGGACGAAACGCCCGGCGAGCTTCTCACCGAACAGGTCGAAATGCAGGTTGCCGTCCGCGATCGCCTCTGCTGGGTCGTCGGTCTGGACCGGTTCCCACGTGCCGTGGTCCCAGACGATGACGTCGCCGCCGCCGTACTCGCCCGCCGGGATGGTGCCCTCGAACTCGACGTATTCGAGCGGATGATCCTCGACGTGCACGGCGAGATGCCGGGCCTTCGGATCCAGCGTCGGCCCCTTCGGCACCGCCCAGCTCACCAGGACACCGTCGAGTTCGAGTCGCAGGTCGTAGTGACGGCGCCGCGCACGGTGCCGCTGCACGACGAAACGGTGACCTTCCGCGTTCGCCTCGGCGGCCCCGGCAGGCTCCGCCGTGCGCTCGAAGTCCCGCTTCTCGCGGTACTTCTTCAGGCGATGTTCCGGTGGGTCGGCCACTTTCCCGGTGTACCCGCCCGAGCCAGGAGGCGAAAGTCGAACCGGGCTTGTCCAGCGCCACAATCTGGACGCCGGGTGATCGAGTGACTACCGTCTCGAGATCGGGGGTACCAATGACCGAGGCGGACCGGCTACATACCAGCGAAGACTTCGACACCATCCTGGCGAATCTCGACGAAGTCCTGCCGACAGTCGGGGAGGATGCGAGCCTCAACGAGCAGCGGGGCGACCTGGCGCCACGTGTCGTGGAGGCACTGTGGAGCAGCGGGCTGTTCGGCGTCGGAGTTCCGCGTGAGCTCGGCGGTCTTGAGCTCTGTCCGCGCCAGGTTCTGGAGGTCGTCGCGCGCCTGTCGTATTCGGATGCTTCGACGGGCTGGACCTTCGCCGCACTCCAGATGATCACCGGAACGACGGCCGCCTACCTCGGGCCGGAGGCGGTGCGGGAGCTGTTCGACACGGATTCCCGGAGACACGCGTTGATCGCCGGGCAGGGAACGAGAATGGGCCGCGCGGTGCCTGTGGACGGCGGGTACCGGGTCAGCGGTCACTGGCACTTCGCCTCCGGCGTTTCCCTGGCCACCCACGTGCACAGTGCCGCCCTCTGCGAGGAGAGCGGACGCGCGATGGTCGTGACTTGCCCCAAGGACGAGGTCGAACTGATCGACAACTGGGACGTGCTCGGGCTGCGCGCCACCGGCAGCATCGACTACACGTGCTCCGAAGTCTTCGTTCCGGAAACACACGTGTACGACATCGCGACCATAGGGCCCCGGCACGGTGGGGCGATGTATCGGCTCGGCCTGGCGAACATGGCCGGGATTTCCCACAGCGGATGGGCGCTCGGTGTCGGACGCAGGTTGCTGGATGAGATGAACGGGCTCGCCGCGACCAAGACCGGCAAGCCCGGCGCCACAGTGGACACGTCCCAGTTCTATGCGGAGTACGCACAGGCGGAAAGCAAACTCCGTGCCGCGCA
The DNA here is from genome assembly GCF_009664835.1 of Allosaccharopolyspora coralli. Classification (NCBI taxonomy): domain Bacteria; kingdom Bacillati; phylum Actinomycetota; class Actinomycetes; order Pseudonocardiales; family Pseudonocardiaceae; genus Allosaccharopolyspora; species Allosaccharopolyspora coralli. Next base: position 4,186,377 of record NZ_CP045929.1, on the reverse strand, counting down.
CGCGTGGGCGCGCGAGGTGTGGGAGGACAACGAAGCCACGTTGGACGGTGGCGTTCCGCTGTCCACCGAGCAGGAAACGTTCACCCGGCTGATGCTCAACAACACCACGTGGTCGGTGCACGAGATCGGGCAGACCGTGCACAAGTGGGCGGCGACCGCGGCGATCCGCGACGGCGACCTGCAACGCGTGCTCCGCGACCTGTACACCGGAACGCAGCACATCACCTCGAGCCCGGCGGTACTGCAGAACTGCGGGAAGTGGCTCGCCGGGCTCGCGCCGGACACCCGGTGGACGTTCCTGGACCTTGAACCCGTGTCATGAGTTGCGACTGCGCCGAGGACGGTGAGACTGGCGGGATGCGTCTGCTGCTGATCGCCGACACGCACTTGCCGAAGCGCGCGAAAGCGCTCCCGGAGCAGGTGTGGACCGAGGTGGCGGCGGCGGACGTCGTGATCCACGCGGGCGACTGGGTCGACGTCGCCCTGCTCGACGAACTCGAGAAGCGCAGTGCTCGGCTGATCGGCGTGTTCGGCAACAACGACCACGGTGTGCTGCGCGAACGTCTCCCGGAGGTCGCTCGGGTCGAACTCGACGGAGTCCGGCTCGCCGTGATCCACGAGACCGGCGCCGGTCGGGGACGGGAGAACCGGTGCGACCGGTGGTTCCCGGACGACGACGTGCTCGTCTTTGGGCACAGCCATATTCCGTGGGACAGCACGACCGCACGCTGCCTGCGGCTGCTGAATCCGGGCTCGCCGACGGACCGCAGACGGCAGCCCCATCACACCTGCATGACCGTGGAGATCACCGACGGACGGCTCGGGGCCGTCGAGTTGCATCGGATTGAACGCGCCGCCGGTGGGTAGTCCTGTCCTGGAAATCGTGCGGAAGGGGAGTGGCCGTGTCCACGAGTGTCGCCGTGTTGGGAACGGGCCTGATGGGTGCGGGAATGGCACGCAGCCTGATTCGCGAAGGGTTCGACGTGACCGTGTGGAACCGCACGGCTGAGCGCGCCCGTCCGCTCGCCGACGACGGCGCGACGGTGGTCGAGGAACTGCGCGAAGCCGTGTCCGCAAAGGACCTCGTGCTGACCATGATGTTCGACGTCGACGCCACCGCCGAGGTCATGGGACGAGCTCTGCCCGCCTGGGGTGAGGCGACATGGGTGCAGTGCGGCACTGTCGGGATCGACGAAACGCGACGGCTTGCGGGTCTCGCGGACGAACACGACGTGGCTTTCGTGGACGCGCCGGTGCTCGGGACCAAACAGCCGGCCGAGCAGGGCGCGCTCATCCTGCTGGCGAGCGGACCGCAGCAGGTTCGTGACCGAGTGGCTCCGGTGTTCGACGCGATCGGTTCGCGCACCGTCTGGGTCGGGGAGGAACCCGGCGACGGGCACCGGCTCAAACTCGTCGCGAACTCGTGGGTCCTGTCGGTCGTCGGTGCGACCGCGCAAGCCGTCGGCATGGCGGAGAACCTCGGGCTTGATCCACAGCTGTTCCTGGAGAGCATCTCCGGTGGACCACTCGACTGCGCCTACACGCAGCTGAAGGGCAAGGGGATGATCGAGGGCGAGTTCCCTGCTGCCTTCGCGCTCAACGGGGCCGTGAAAGACACCGGCCTGATCGCCGAAACCCTGCGCACCAGCGGCACCGATGATCGCATCATGGGCGCCTTGCACGAACTGTTCCGTGACGCGGATGCCGCAGGGCACGGCGCCGAAGACATGTCCGCCGTGGTCCGCACCCTCGGCGGCAGGTGATCCTCGACATCAGCGCCGCATCCGGTGCTGTTCGAAGGGGCGTGTGTCGACACCGTAGCTACCGGTTGTGAGGATGGTCCTCCTGCCCGAGAGGAGTACTGATGGCGAGGGTTCCGGGCGCGATACCGGCGCGCGTGTTGGGTGTCGTCACGATCGGCTACAGCGTCGCGGTCCTGGCGCGACCGGAGGTACTCGCCGGGCCGCTCGGGTTCGCCGACGCGTCAGGCGACGCGCCGCAGGACGTGGCGGTGTTGTGCCGGGCGATCAGTGGCCGCGACGTCGTCTCGGGTGCGGCGATGGCGCTGGCGCCGTCACGGTCGACGTTGCTGCTGGCGATCGGCGTGCGAGTGGGATGCGACGTGGTGGACGCGGTGCTGTTCGGGTCGCTGCTCCCCGACCCCGAGACGCGGACGAAAGCCGTCCTGGTCGCTTCCGGCTTCGGGGCGCTCTGTGCGCTGAGCGCGCTGCCGCTGCGCCGGCGACGCGTGGCCTGACCTCCTGGCGCCGAGATCTACGGTCCTTGTGTCACTTGTCATTCCGGCCCTCGGGGCCGTGCGTCAGCTGACGGGTCGTGAGCACGAGTCATGCCGCGTGAGCCCGCGTGACCTGCGCAGACGGCGTGACGTTAGGAGCGGAGAGACTCACGCAGGGGCTCGGGTAATGCTTCTGCTGGACGGATGGACGTCGATTGTTGCCGCTGGTGAGGGTCGATAGCGTACGAAAAGAGCACAGGCGTTCGCCAAGCGAACGCTCGCCGCGGTGCCCGCTGGTCCGGACGTTCGGCAGTTCCGGCCGCCCGCGCCGCCCCAGTACCATCCACAGTGGAGCGACATGATGAGTACGAGCCGCCTGGTGCTGCCGTCCTACGAGCGCGACGACGAGTCGCACCCGTCGCTGCTGACCCCCGAATACGGTTCGACCCCGTTGCGGGCGCCGACCAAGCCGATGCAGCACCTGCCCCAGAACCTCTCCGAGGTCACCGGACCGGTGTTCGGCGACGGTCACGTCGACGAGCTCGACCACGACCTCACCCGCCAGCACGAGGGTGAGCCGCTCGGCGAACGGATCGTCGTCCACGGCCGGGTCCTGGACTCCGACGGCAAACCGGTTCCGCACAGCCTCATCGAGGTGTGGCAGGCGAACGCGGCGGGGCGCTACCGCCACGCCGGTGACCGCCATCCCGCCCCGCTCGACGACAACTTCACCGGAGTCGGTCGCTGCCTCACCGACTCCGAGGGCCACTACCGGTTCGTCACGGTCAAACCCGGCGCGTATCCCTGGCGCAACCACGACAACGCCTGGCGGCCGGCGCACATTCACTTCTCGCTGTTCGGCCGCGCGTTCACCCAGCGTCTCGTCACGCAGATGTACTTCCCCGGCGACCCACTGTTCAGTCAGGATCCGATCTTCCAGTCCGTGCGGGACGCCTCGGCTCGCGAACGCATGGTCTCCAGCTTCGACCTGGACAACACGGTGCCGGAGTGGGCGCTGGCCTACCGGTTCGACATCGTGCTGCGTGGCCACGGTGCGACACCGTTCGAGGACTGAGTCGTGCCGCGCGGACTTCGGCTGTCGTCAGACACCGTGCGCCGGCAGTTTTCCGGCCGAGTACGCAGACCCGCTACGGAACCACCCACGCAGAGCAATCCGCGCACCCTCTAAGGAGAACTCATGACGCGGCACGGGACTACCCCGTCGCAGACGATCGGACCGTTCTTCGACCTCCCGGGTGGCATGTTGTGGCCGGGCGGGCCGGAGATCGTCGCGGAAGGGACTCCCGGCGCGTTCGTCGTGCGCGGACGCGTGTTCGACGGTGCGGAGAATCCTGTCTCGGACGGAGTGATCGAGACCTGGCAGGCCGACGAGCAGGGCCAGTTCCCGGACGATCCGCGCGGAGGAGACAGCGCGGTCCACGGACTCGGCCGGTGCGGGACGGGGACCGACGGGAGTTTCTGGTTCCGCACGATCAAGCCGGGTGTGGTGCCGACCGCGGAGGGGCAGCCGCAAGCCCCGCACCTCAACGTGAGCGTGTTCGCGCGTGGACTGCTGCATCGGGTGGTGACCCGGCTGTACTTCCCTGACGACGGAGCCGCCCACGCCGACGACCCGATCCTGTCCGCTGTGGACGGAGACCGGCGCTCCACGCTGATCGCCGCCCGCGGCGGTGACGACGTGCGGTTCGACATTCATCTCCAGGGCGCGAAGGAAACGGTGTTCTTCGCGGTGTGACGGGCACGGCGTGACGAGGAGGACGACGGTGGAGAACGAACAGGGAATGCGTACTCGCCGGGAGGTGCTCGGCGATGCCCACGTCGATCGGGCGGTGGCGGCGACGACCGAGTTCACCGCGCCGTTCCAGGACTTCATCACGCGGTACGCGTGGGGGGACCTGTGGAGCGGCGACGGTGTGGACCGGCCGACCCGCAGCTGCCTCACCCTCGCGATCCTCGCGTCGACGGGATGCGAGGAGGAGTTCTCGATGCACGTCCGTGCGGCTGTCGGCAACGGCGTGACTCCGGCCGAGATCCGTGAGGTGCTGATGCACGTCGCCGTGTACGCGGGAGTGCCGAAAGCCAACCGCGCGTTCGCGTTGGCCCAGAAGGTGCTCGACGAGGTGCAAACTCCGTGAGCTCCGGTGCACCGCCGACGGCCGTGGACGACACCGTCGGCTTCGTGCAGTCGTTGGCCCGCGGGCTCACGGTCATCCGCGCGTTCGACGAGTCCCGGCCGAGGATGACGCTCAGCGAGGTCGCGCGTGCGACGAACCTGTCCCGCGCCGCCGCACGCCGGTTCCTGCACACTCTCGTGCAGATGGGCTACGTCTCGACCGACGGCCGAGTTTTCGCGCTCACTCCACGGGTTCTGGAACTGGGATTCTCGTACTTGTCGAGCATCTCGCTCCCGGAGATCGCCCAGCCGCATCTGGAGCAGCTGGCATCGCAGGTGGACGAGTCGGCGTCGGTGTCGGTGCTCGACGGCGACGACATCGTGTACGTGGCGCGCGTGCCCACCTCGCGGATCATGACGGTCTCGATCACCATCGGCACCCGGTTCCCCGCTTACGCGACGTCGATGGGACGGGTGTTGCTGGCCTCGCTGCCGAACACGGACATCGAGTCCTATCTGGACCGAGTTCGCATCGAGTCACTCGGACCGCGCACGATCACCGACGTCGACGCGTTGCGTAAGGAACTCGACATGATCCGGGCACGCGGTTGGTCGCTCGTCGACCAGGAGTTGGAAGCGGGCCTTCGGTCGATCGCGGCGCCTGTGCACGGTCCGGGCGGTCGTGTCGTGGCCGCCGCGAACGTCTCGTCGCACGCGGGCCGAAACGGCCCGGAGCACGTCCGAGACGTACTGCTGCCCCCGTTGCTGGAGGCGACGCGTCGCATGGGCGCGGACCTCTGCGCGGTGTCGGGGACTCGGTCGTGAGAACTCCGTTCCGAAGGTGTGCTCGGTGGCTTGGTGGCGGAACCTCAGCGTCTTCCCCGCTGCGGGCTCGATTTCTTGAGTAGGCACCTACGCGGCGCTGTCGCTGCCCTCGCGAGGAGGGCGCCGAGAGAACCCGCGTGTGGCCGGCTTGCGTACGTGGTACCCGTTCAGCGACCACCACCGCAGACCAAAGACAGCTTCTCCTGCCGGGGCGAACCGTGGGCAGTTCGACGAACCGCCCACGAGCGAGGGAGATCGCGTCCTAGACTCTGCGGCCATGGTCGCTCTCAACCCCCAGGCTGTCCTGGACCAGCGAGGTTCGAACCGGCATCCGGTCGCGCTGATCGTCGGTCTCGTCGTGTGCGGGCTGTGCACGCTGATCTTCCTCGTCGGCTACGGGATCGCCATGGGCGCGCTGTCCACCACGGTCTCGCTGTTCCTCGCGTTGCCGACGGCGATGCTGCTGGCCGGGCTCATCCTGATGGTCGACCGGTTGGAGCCGGAGCCGACGCTGAACCTCGTGTTCTCCTTCGCCTGGGGCGCGGGGGTGGCATTGCTCGGCTCGTTCATCGTCAACAGCGTCAGCGGTGCCGTGCTGCTGGCCGTGCTCGATCCGGAGGTGGCGGACTACCTGACGGGAACGATCGTCGCCCCGGTGGTGGAGGAGAGCTTCAAGGGCGCGCTGCTGCTGCTGTTCCTGTTCTTCCGCCGCAACGAGATCGACGGGCCGACGGACGGCCTCGTCTACGCGGGGTTGGTCGCACTCGGGTTCGCGACCGTGGAGAACGTCCTGTATTACCTCAACGCCGAAGCCTCGGGTTCGTTGCTGCAGGTGGTGATTCTGCGTGGAGTCATCTCCCCGCTGGCGCACCCGTTGTTCACCGCGGCGATCGGTCTCGGCGTCGCGTACGCGGCCAAGCACCACGGGGCACGCAGATTCGTCGCCGTGGTCGGAGGCTGGTGTGTGGCAGTCTTCCTGCACGCCCTGTGGAACGGCGTGACCATCCTCGGCTTCCTGGGGATGCTGATCTCGTATCCCGTGCTGTTCGGGGTGTTCGTCGCGTTGATCGTGGTGATCGTGAAGGATCGCCGCCGCATCGTGAACCTCATCCGGACGCATCTGCCCGCGTATGTTCCCAGTGGGCTCGTGTCGCCACAGGACGTGCAGATGCTCGGCACGATGGCCGGGCGCAAGCAGGCGCGGAACTGGGCTCGGCACCACGCGGGGCTCAACGGGGTCCGGGCCATGGGGGATTACCAACTCGCTGCCACCGAGCTCGCGCTGCTGCACTCCCACGCGGCGAACCGCGCGATCTCGCCGAACGAGTTCCACCAGCGACGAGCGTCGATCCTCGTGTTGATGAAGACGGCACGCGACGCGTTCTTCCGCCGCATGCCGCAGGCCAAGGCCCCGCCGCCGTGGGTGGGGCAGGGGCCGTCGGGCTTCGTCACGCCGCCTGCGCCGGGCCAGACCGGGCCGCTGCCGGACATCAGCGGTCAGCCGACGCAGGTCGTGCGTCCGGTGAGTGGGATGCGCCCGCAGGGGCCTCCGCCGCCTGTCGCCCAGGCACCGCGACCCCCGCAACCGCAGCCCCCGCAACCGCCACCGGGTGCGTCACCCCACTGGCCGAAGAATCCACCTCGACGATGATTATGTGACGATTCAACTGAAAAATAGTGGGAACGGATTGCTCTGTTCGGGCGTGAGCGCGGTGTTCGTCGCCACATACTTTGACGCTCGCGCACCCTTTCCGTTAAGGATATACGGGCAGGCCCGGGGCCGGGCGCGATAATCGCGTGTCGAGGTCCCCGGGGTGACTCGGACTTCGTGGCCTGCGCTCACCGAGGAGTCATGGCACCGGGGCCGCGGGCGTCTGGGGGTGCCCGTGGCCCCGGAGCCCTGCGCGTCGAAGCCCTCCCGGGTGCACCCGGAGTCGGTGTCGATCGCTAGCCTCGGCTCGTGCTCACCGTGTCCACCGTGAACGTCAACGGCCTTCGTGCGGCGTCGAAGAAGGGTTACCTCGAGTGGCTCAGCGCCACCGCCGCCGACGTCGTCTGCCTGCAGGAGACCCGCGCCGAGCCCGACCAGCTCCCGCCAGCCGTGCGGGAACCGGAGGGTTGGCACCTGCTGCTCGCGCCGAGTGCGACAAAGGGCCGCAGCGGAGTGGCCGTGCTCAGTCGCACCGAACCGTCGGCGTCGCGCATCGGTTTCGGCTCCGAGGAGTTCGACGACAGCGGCCGGTACGCGGAGGTCGAGCTGCCGGGCCTCGTCGTCGCGAGCCTCTATCTGCCCAGTGGTGACGTCGGCACGGAACGCCAGGACGAGAAGGAACGGTTCATGGCCGAGTTCCTGCCGTACCTGGCCGCATTGCGCGAACGCGCGGAGGCGGAGGGCAAGGACGTCGCTGTGTGTGGAGACTGGAACATCGCGCACCGCGAGATCGACCTGAAAAACTGGAAGGCGAACCAGAAATCCGCCGGCTTCCTTCCCGAGGAACGGGAATGGATGAGCCGGGTCTTCGACGAACTCGGCTACGTCGACGTGTTTCGTCAGCAGAATCCGGACGGTCCCGGCCCGTACTCGTGGTGGTCGTACCGCGGGAAAGCCTTCGATAACGATTCCGGCTGGAGAATCGACTATCAGGCCGTCACATCCGGTCTCGCCGAACGTGCCGTGGACGCCGTGGTCGAGCGCGCTCCGTCCTACGACAAACGCTGGAGCGACCACGCCCCGGTGACAGTGACGTTCGACAGGTCTTAAGTAGAAACCCCCTCACAAGCTCTACCTGCATCCGATAGCGTGATCGCGAAGGCCATAACAGGGGAGACACATGAGTATGCGGATCGATCCCGCCGTACTGTCTGGGCTGGCTGGGGAACTAGACGCCTCCACGCACAGCCTCGCTTCAGCGCAGCCAGCGCCGGAAGCGGATGCTGGGCCATCCAGTGCGGCAGTCACGGCGACCGTCGCTGAGCTGATGAGGACGGCAGCAGGACTAGCGGAGGCTACTTCGCAAGCGGCAGCAGACCTTGAGGCGAATAAGCACACCTACGCCAGCACCGAAGAGGCCAATGAGGGCCTTTTCAAACCACGCTAGGAGCACTGGGGATCAAGATGGGGATCAGTATCTACGTCGCCGGTAATCCTGGCATCATGCGCCAGGTCAGCGACGCTATCCGTCATATCGGGACTGGGGTAGAGAAGACCGCGACAGGTTGGCATCAAACTCGCTCCCGCTCTGAAGCTGAGTGGGAGGGCAGCTTGATCTCAACCGGTGTAAGCACGTGATCTAGGTGTAGGTATGTCGTCGGTGGAGTGTGGAAGGCCGACGAGGAGTGTCCGGGTGGGACAGCGCACGATGTTGACGGGCGGCGATCGGGAAGAGATCTCGCGCGGTATCGCCGAGGGCGTGGACCAGGCGGTGATCGCGGAGCGGATCGAGCGGAATCCCAGCGTGGTCAGCCGCGAGATCCGTCGCCATGGCGGCCGGGCGCATTACCGGGCCCAGGTAGTCGTACGACGGGCCACGTCGGCACGAGCGCGGCCGAAGATCCGCAAGCTGGATACAGATCCGGTGCTGCGTGAGGTGGTCACGACCAAGCTGCGGGAGGGCTGCTCGCCGGACCAGGTCGCGGGCCGGTTGCGGCACGAACGGCCGGGCCAGCAGGCTTGGCAGGTGTCTCACGAGGCGATCTACACCTGGATCTATGCGCTGCCCACCGGCGAACTGGCTCGTCAAGGCATCTGGCTGCGCTCGGGGCGTAGCCAGCGGCGCTCCCGTGGCCGGGCCCGCAGCTCGGGTGCGCGGATCGTGGGTATGCGCTCGATCGAGGAACGCCCGGCCGAGGTCGCCGACCGCAGGGTGCCCGGACACTGGGAAGGGGATCTCGTGGTGGGCAAGGGCGGCAAAACCGCCATGGCCACCCTGGTCGAGCGTACGTCGCGCTACACCTGCTGTGTGGCGCTGCCCGACGGCAGGCATGACGCCACCACGACCCACGACGCACTCCTGTCGAAGATCAACGACATGCCGTCGCATCTGCTCACCAGCCTGACCTGGGATCAGGGTTCGGAGATGGCACGCCACGCGGCGTTGTCGCTGGCCGCCGACGTCGACATCTACTTCGCCCACCCGCACTCGCCGTGGGAACGCGGCACGAACGAGAACACCAACCGGCTGCTGCGCGAATACTTCCCCAAAGCAACCGACATCACCGACCACCAGTCCTACCTGGACACCGTGGCCGAAGAACTCAACAACCGCCCCCGCCGTATACTCGACTACCGAACCCCAGCAGAAGTCTTCACCGAGCTCCTCACCAGCTCACTTGCTTCCACCGACTGACACCGCCCAGAGCTAGCGACTCTTTCCGTGATACTGCGGTCAATACTGGCAAGGACGGGGACAGCCTCACGGAGATTTTCGAAGGCCTCGGGAAGACACTCACTGTCTTTGCGGACGAGCTGGACACCGTGAAAACCAGAATGCAGCAAGCGCGGGATGTTGCTGTCTCGGGTGGGCTTGAGATGTTGGGTTCCCGGATCATCCTGGAGCCGGGGCCAGGGCCACTTCCTCCCGAGGAGAACGAACGGCAGCAGAAGGCCTTTCAGGAAGTCAAAACTACCATCAAGGAAGCACGCGAGAAGGAACGCGCTGCACATGAAACCCTGATGGCAAGGCTGGACGGTTCTGGCGAAAGCCTCCGAAGCATTGGTAAAGCTGCCGAATGGTCCCGGGCAGCCGAACACGCGACAAGCCCAGCAGCGACCGCGCTAGCCAGCGTGGCATTGGCAATGGAGGAGCGTGTTACGCACTCAACCCGTGCGATGTTCGAGAAAGCTATGCCTGGTGGTCCTGCTTCGGTTTCAGCGATGTGGTCTTCACTGAGTAGCGCTCAGAAGCAAGACCTGATCTCCAGCTACCCACAGATGGTGGGAAGCACTAACGGCGTTTCGGCAATCCATCGTGATCAGGCGAATCGTTCCATCCTTGCTGGGCAGCGTTCACAGCTTGTCTCAGAGCTGAAAGCAGCAAACTATATGATCAAGCATGGCGGCGCTAAGGGAATGGAGCTGACCCAGCACATGCGCCGTAGGGATGAGCTTGAGCAGGCTTTAGAGGGAATCGACAAGCTGGAGAACAATCTGACTCCCGGCGAGAAATTTCTTCTCGGTATTGATTCCACTGCTGGTGGGCGTGGACAGGTCATTGTCGCTAGCGGAAATCCGGATACCGCTGACAACACGATGACTCTGGTTCCCGGCACCTTTCATGACCTGGGTGACGCGACGGATTACGTCGCTCGCAACGACAAGATGCTTGAACGCGCAGATGCCATGTCCTCACCCGGTACGGAAAATGCCGCTATCATGTGGGGAGACTATAATTCGCCCATCAATCTAGGCGAGGCAGCACTGTCCTTCTCGGCTGAGGGTGCTCACGAGGATCTGACTGAGTTTCAGGAAGGTCTCCGCGCTACGCATGAGGGAGATACGCGCTCACACAACACCATTACCGGACATAGCTACGGCTCCACCGTTGTGGGGTATGCAGGTCGAGAGGGTGGCGTTCACGCGGACGAAATGATTTTCCTGGGTAGCCCCGGAACTGGAGTAGACCACGCAGAACAATTCGACGTTCCGAACGATCATGTCTGGGGCGGAACGGCAGGAAATGATCCCATTGACAAGTTCGCACCTCCACCCAGCCCACTCCATTGGGGTCTCGACTGGGCTTCCGGAGGGGACACCCATCGATTTGGCACGGATCCCTCTGATCCGTCGTTCGGTGGAAATATTCTCCCGACTGATCCGAACGGAGGTCATTCCGACTACTGGAAGCAGCAAGAGTCCTTGGACGGGATGGCAGAAGTGATGGTCGGGAAACGGTAAGGGCCTAACAATGACGAATAATGCAACTCCAGCCAGCACGCGGAAGCCGAGCAAGGCTGGCCTCACAATCGGTATTGTTCTCCTGGTCGTGGGATTTGGCTTCTGGATCAACTATGTTCAGACCACGGGATCTGGGTTTCAAACGAGCCAATTAGATACAGCGCTCGTCTTCATGGGTTTCCTGTTGTGGGCCGTTCCCTGGCTTATCGGCAGCTTTACTAGCGTTCTCGCCGCGAGAGGCAGGAGAAAACTACTCTCTCTGGCCGTGCTACCGCTTGGGTTCCTCATGCTCATTGTTGCGGTCGTCACGACGATAACGGGGGCAGAGGCAGCACCTCCACCGGAATTCACCGACGTGCCGTGACGTCTCGCCGAACGTGCCGTGGACGCCGTGGTCGAGCGCGCTCCGTCCTACGACAAACGCTGGAGCGACCACGCCCCGGTGACCGTGACGTTCGCCGGGGCTTGATCAGAAGCTGCGCGCTGCGAAACGCACCGTATGCTGGGGTAATGACGAAGGCGATCACTGTACGCCTCGATGACGCCGACGCGGCCGCCTCGCGCGAGCAGGCCGAGCGGCTCCGGGTGCGACCTGCGACCCTGGCGCGGATGTTGGTGCACGCCGGACTCAGTGGTGAAACCGCCGCGCCGCGAGAGTCGCAAGCTCAACCCGCCCTCGACAGGTTGGCGCGGCGTTCGAAACAGCGTCCACCGGCCGAGGCGGTGTCGTGGGTTCACGAAGCTCGTGCCGGGTTCGCTGGTGAGCGGTGAGCGTGGTTCGAATCGGCAGGTCTGCGTAGGCAGCGAAACAACCGTCGGCGCACCGTGCCTGACACAGTCTCAACCCGCGCGACCCTCTCACGCCAAGAACCAGACAGCTCCGCCTGGTGTCCGAGACCCTGCGACTAGCGGGCAAGGAGGTTCCCGCGCGCCCGTTCAGGACCGGTCCAGCGCCTGCACTGCTTCGTTCGCGATGCGTCGAGCGTCCTCGTTCAGGCCGGGCGCGGGAACGAACGTCGGAGGCTCACCCTTCGTCGTGCCCGCGACGTAGAAGATCGTGAGCAGCACGTTGTCGACGTGCGTGTGGACCGTCCCCGGCTGCTGGGTGTCGCGGTACGCCGGAGGGCCGGACACCTCGATCTTCTCGTACCTCGGGTCCCGGCCGTAGCGGTTGTCGACGTGGACGCGGCCGAGCTCGGAAGCCGAATCCGTCGGATGCACGAACAGGTGCCTGGCCTGCACCATGAGAGTCTTCTCGCCTCGTGGGCCCGTTTGCCAGGTGCAGCTACGTGTGTCGTCGCTCGGGGTGAACGGCTCCGTCGTGGCCCCGCTGCCGACGAGTTCTTCCACGGTGCCGACCGAGACCAACTCGCAGGCGTCCGGTGCCGTGTCGAAACCACTGTCCGCCCGTTCGCCGATTCGTCCGCAGGCGACCACTGTGGACACGAGCAACAGCGTCACCGCCGTCGTCGCTACTCGATTCACGTGACCCCCTTCCGCGAAGGCCATAGCAGGAACACGAGACGGCGCCGGTGCTCGTGCACCTCGTCGTGACGCTGCGGAGGGCGCCTTCCCGTTCCGGGAAAGCGCCCTCCGCAGCGTGAACCGTCAGCCGTGTACGGCGTCGAGCGCGTCCACCATGCCTGCGCCGTAGAAGCCCGCGCCGGTCGCCCCGCCGTTGCACACCGCGTCCGGCTTGCCGTCACCGTCCGGATCGTAGTGCGTCGGACACGGAACCGGGTCGGCCTGTCCCTTGAGGACGCCCATGGCCTGCTGTGCCGTCATCTCCGGATGAGTGCTGCGAATCAGCGCCAGCACCCCTGCCGCGTGCGGCGAGGCCATCGACGTGCCCTGCATCCAGCCCCAACCCCCGCCGGGGATGGTGGACAGCACGCGGCCGTTCTTCGACGGCGTGTCCGGGATCTGGTTCGCGTCGCCACCGGGCGCGGTCACGTCGATCGACTGGATGCCGTAGTTCGAGAAGTACGACTTCACGTCGTCCACTCCGGTCGAGGACGTGGTGACCACACCGGGCAGCTCGGCGGGCAGCTTGTGGCAATCAGGGCCGGTGCGGCGGTCCTGGGTCGGGCCGCCGTGGTTCGGGCTGTTCGTGTCGCGGATCGGCTTCGACAGGTCCCAGTTGCTGTTCCCGGCCGCGGCGACGTTCACCACGTCCTTGCTCTGCGAGTACTCGACCGCGCGGCGCACGCCCTCGGCGACGGCCTTCTGGTCCGGGTCGCGGTCGCACCACAGGTACCAGGGGTCGACGAACCACGAGTTGTTCGTGACCTCGAAACCCTGCTCGGCGGCCCACATGAACCCGCACACCGCGAACTCGGGGAAGATGAAGCCCTCGTCGCTGACGACGCGCACCGAAGCCAGCGTGACGTTCGGAGCGACGCCGGCGATCCCGACGTCGTTGCGGGCCGCCCCGACGGTTCCTGCCACGTGGCTGCCGTGCGCCTGGGTTTCGTCCGTCGGTGCCCACGCCTCGACGTCCTGGTTCGGCACGCCCTCGTCGACGCAGCTCACCGATTTCGACACGTCCAGGTTCGGCTTCAGGTCCGGGTGCTGCGGGTCGATCCCGTAGTCGAGAATCCCGACCACGGTGTCCTTGCTGCCTTGACTCACCGCGTGCGCCTCGGCGGCCTTGATGGCGGGCATGTCCCACTGTTCCGGTTCCAGCGGCTCACCGTCGGCCGTCGCGGACGCCGGTGGCTCCACAGTGCCCTCCAGCGGCTCCATGCCCTTCGCGGCGTGTGTCTGCGCCGCCGGGGGCGACGGCACGAGCTCGGCGAAATCGCGGCTGACCCCCGCCTGCTGCACCCCCGGCTGCCCGCGCAGCTGTTCGGCGAACGCGGTGTCTTGGGAGGTCGCGACCACGACGCCGATCTGTGGCCAGCTCTGCACCACCGTGCCGCCGGTGGACTCCACTGAGTCCTCGGTCTGGGCGAGTCCGGAGCCGGGTGGTCCGATGACCATGAAATGCAACGGGGGACCGTCGGCGGGTTGCGACGGTGCGGACTGCGCGATGCCTGCCACGGATGCGGGCACCAGCATCGCGAGAGCGACGGCAGAGCCCGCGATCCGCGAGACACGCCGCCGGTGGGAAGTGCGTGGCACGTGATCCTCCATCGGGAGACCCAGTACGGCGAAATCGCCGGACCGGCCGAGTCTTCTCGCCGAACCGCAGGCAGGACAGGGCAGAACGGGCTAACGGTGCGCGCAAAGGGGTGATTCCCGGCGGGTCGTACGTGACCAGCAGGGCGAGGGGCTCCGGCGTTCGAAGTTCGTTCTCGCCGCGTACGCGTGGTACTCCAGAGGGCCCCAGCGCCGCGAGGCGCGGACTGGGACGGCGGTTCTGGACCACCGCCCCGAGTTCCCGGCGCGCGAGAGAGCGGGATTCGCCGGGGTGATGTTCGCGCTCGTGGCGCCTACGCTCGGAGGCGTGCCGGACGACGAACTCATCACGCCCGAGACCTTCGCCGCGCGCGGTGGCCGTGGCGCTCCTGCCGAACAGGTTCCGAGCAGTTCCGCGATGCGGCGAGCGTTGCGTCGCGCAGCCGACGGAGTCGCGCTCGACATCACCGAGGCGACGGTGCTGCTGCACGCGCGCGGAGACGATCTGGACGCCCTGTGCGCCGCCGCGTCCCGAGCCCGCGACGCGCACCTGCTCGCCGAGGGACGTGCCGGGCTCATCACCTACAGCCGCAAGGTCTTCGCGCCGCTGACCCGGTTGTGTCGGGACCGCTGCCATTACTGCACGTTCGCGACCGTGCCGCATCGGCTCGATTCGCTGTACCTGGAACGCGACGAGGTCCTCGACATCGCGCGCCAAGGAGGTGCCGCAGGCTGCAAGGAACTGCTGTTCACCCTCGGCGACCGTCCGGAGGACAGGTGGCCGCAGGCCGCCGAGTGGCTCTCGGCGCGCGGCTACTCCTCGACGCTGGACTACGTGCGGTCCTGCGCCATCGCCGTGTTGGAGGAAACGGGCCTGCTGCCGCACCTGAACCCGGGCGTGCTGAGCTGGTCGGAACTGACCAGACTCAAGCCCGTCGCGCCGAGCCTGGGCATGATGCTCGAGACCACCTCGGAGCGGCTGTGGAGCGAGAAGGGCGGCCCGCACTACGGCAGCCCGGACAAGGAACCCGCCGTCCGCCTGCGCACGCTCGACGACGCGGGGCGGGTCGCGGTGCCGTTCACCAGCGGCCTGCTCATCGGCATCGGGGAGACCCTCACCGAGCGGACCGAGACCCTGTTCGCGCTGCGCCGCACCGCGCGACAGTACGGACACCTGCAGGAAATCATCGTGCAGAACTTCGTCGCCAAGCCCGACACCGCGATGCAGGCCATGCCCGACGCCGACCTGCAGGACCTCGCCGCGACCATCGCGGTGGCGAGACTGCTCATGCCGACCGGGGTGAGCGTGCAGGCGCCGCCGAACCTCGTCGGCGACGAGATCGAACTGATGGTCCGTGCGGGCATCGACGACTGGGGCGGCGTTTCGCCGGTGACTCCGGACCATGTCAACCCGGAGAGCCCGTGGCCGCAGATCGAGCGTCTCGCCGACCGCACCGGCCGCTGTGGCTTCGAACTTCGCGAACGACTGACCGCCTATCCGCGCTACGTGCGGGACGGGCTCGCGGGGTCGCCGTGGCTCGACCCGCGACTCGCCGAGCACGTGTCCGCGCTCGCCGCACCGGACGGTCTCGCCGACGCGGACGCCGCGGTGCTCGGGCGCCCGTGGCAGGAGCCCGACGGCGGATTCGAGTCGATCGGGCGAACCGACCTGCATGCGAGCATCGACACCGAGGGACGCACCGCCGACCGCCGCGGCGACTTCGACACCGTCTACGGCGACTGGGAGGAGCTACGCGCGCAGGTGCCGAGCGGCTCGGCGCCGCAACGGCTCGACAGCGACGTCGCCGACGGCCTCCGGCTCGCCGACAACGATCCGGCCGCGTTGCTCGACCCGGCCAACTCCGACGCCGCAATGGCCTTGATGCACTGCGACGGAGACGCACTCGACGCGCTGGCTGCGGCAGCCGACTCGGTCCGGCGCGACGTCGTCGGCGACGACGTGACCTACGTGGTCAACCGCAACATCAACTTCTCGAACATCTGCTACGTCGGCTGCCGCTTCTGCGCCTTCGCGCAGCGGGAACGCGACGCCGATGCCTATCGGCTGGCGCCGGAAGACGTCGCCGAACGCGCGGCCGAAGCATGGGAGGCGGGAGCCACCGAGGTCTGTATGCAGGGCGGAATCGACCCCCGGCTGCCGGTCACGGGTTATGCCGACCTGGTGCGCGCGGTCAAGGCCCGGGTGCCCGAGATCCACGTTCACGCGTTCAGCCCGATGGAGATCGTCTCGGCTGCGGCGAAGGCAGGCGTCGGCATCGAGGAGTGGCTCACCGAGCTACGCGAGGCCGGGCTCGACAGCATCCCTGGGACCGCCGCCGAGATCCTGGACGACGACGTGCGCTGGGTGCTCACCAAGGGCAAGCTGCCCGCCGCCGAGTGGATCGAGGTCGTCAGCACCGCGCACCGGCTGGGCATCCGGTCCTCGTCGACGATGATGTACGGCCACGTCGACACCCCCGAACACTGGCTCGGGCACCTGCGCACGCTCGCCGGGGTGCAGGACACCGCGCGGGAGAACGGGGCGGACGGGTTCACCGAGTTCGTGCCGCTGCCGTTCGTGCACCGCAACGCGCCGATCTATCTCGCGGGGCTCGCCCGGCCGGGGCCGACCCGGCGGGACAACCGGGTCGTGCACGCGATGGCTCGGCTGGCGCTGCACGGCCGGGTCGACAACGTGCAGTGCTCCTGGGTCAAGCTCGGCGACGAGGGCACCCGTGAGGTGTTGCGGGGCGGTGCGAACGACCTCGGCGGCACGCTCATGGAGGAGACGATCAGCCGCATGGCCGGCTCCGAGCACGGCTCGGCCCGCACCATCGAGGAGCTACGGGAGGTCGCCACCGGCATCGACCGGCGCCCTCGCCAGCGCGGCACCACCTACGGTCCCGTCAGCCGCATCCCCCTCACCCTCAACCCCTCCTGACCCCCGGGGGTGGCAAATTCGCGCGAATTTGCCACCCCGTTGTCCACAGGCGGGCGGGTTGTCCACAGGGTGGGGTCAGCCGGTGGCTTGGGTGAAAGGGGACCAGACGACGTCCGTGCGGTGCAGCGATCCGTGGTGGCGAGCCGCCATCCGCACGGTGTCGTTGCGCCAGACGAACCCCTGAGCCGTCGCCCATTCGTGCATCTCGGGCTGCGCCCGGTCGAGATCGAGACGCACCGGCGCGGTGCTGTCACGGAGCACGTCGGCGACCAGGTCCTGGGCAGCCTCGGCGGTTCGCGCCGCGAGCGGACCGACGACGAGCCCGTCGACGTTGCGCCACGCCGCGACGTAGCCCGCGAGCTGGCCGCAGCGTTCGAGCACGCGCACTTGCTCGGCGAACCGCGGAAGCCGCTCCACGAGCTCGGGGCGCGCGTCGCCGTAGATCCGCGCGTCCAGGTCCACGATCGCGTCCCTGTCGGCCGGGGTCGCGGGCCGTGAGCGCCCGACGCCGCTGGTCGGCTCCGGACGACGGAAGTAGGTGCCCGTGGCGCCTACCTCCGCGAACCCGAGGCTGTCGTACAACGGGCGTCCCCGAGGCGTCGCGTGCAGCAGGACCGGCCTCGGCCAGGAGCGGTCGAGGACATGCCGCATCAGCGCCCGTCCGATCCCCCGCTGCTCGTGCTCGCTGGCCACGAGCAGCATGCCGACGAAGTCGAGGCTCGTCGTGGGACGCGCGTGGGCGACGGTCGCGATGACCGCGCCGCTGTCGTCGCGGACGCCGAGGACGGTCGCGACCTCGAACAGCATCCGCCACTTCGCGTCCTCGGCGAGCCATTCGCGGTCTCGCGCGAGGGCGAGGCACTGCGGGAGACCTCGTTCGGTCAGAGTCTCGATGCGCACGATCGGAGTGTCCCCGCTTCTCGTTCGAGTGAGCGGGCGCATGCCGGGCTCGGTTGCTCGTCACCGTGCACGGAAAGCGTTGCCTCGAAAGCTCGGTACGGCCCTCGCCAGCGATTTCGGCAGTTCGACGTCTCGTGGGCGACCCTGTGAGGCTCACTGTCAGTGACTCAATATGATCTTCACGGCCACCAGGTAGGCACCCGGATGTCACGTCAGCGTGGTCGAATTGGATACGATTCGCACGGCAAGATAGCCCGTTAGGGTTACACGTCAAGGGAGGCAACGCTCGTGCGTAGCCGCATGGCACGGATGCACGCTCGTGTGTCCGCGCTGGCCGCCGGCACCGTGCTCGGCGCCACCTTCACCGGCGCCGCATACGCCGCACCCGAGGAAGACCCGCTCGCCGCTGCCGGGGGCGCACTCGAAGCCCTCTCGGCCCCGGTCGGGCTCGCCGCCGTCGGATTCGGCGTCACCGGCATGGTCGCCGGGGTGCTACGGCGCAAGAAGACTCCGGTCCAGCCGCAGAACAGGCGCAAGTGAGCCCGGCTCCCGGGTGCTCGGCTGTGCTGCGAGAATCGGGCTCGTGAGCAGCGACAGTTCCGCGAACCAGGCGTCCGACACCCGCACCGCGCGTCCGCGCGTGCTCTCCGGGATCCAGCCCACCGCCGACTCGTTCCACCTCGGCAACTACCTGGGTGCGCTGCGCGAATGGGTCACCCTGCAACGCGAGTTCGACGCCTTCTACTGCGTGGTGGACCTGCACGCGATCACCGTCGCCCAGGACCCCGCCGAGCTGCGTCGGCGCACGCGCGTGTCGGCGGCCCAGCTGCTCGCGCTCGGTATCGACCCGGACCGGTCGGCTCTGTTCGTGCAGAGCCACGTCCCCGAGCACGCCCAGCTCTCGTGGGTCCTGGAATGCCTCACCGGGTTCGGCGAAGCCGGCCGCATGACCCAGTTCAAGGACAAGTCCACGCGCCAGGACGCCGACCACGTCAGCGTCGGCCTGTTCACCTACCCGATCCTGCAGGCCGCCGACATCCTCGTGTACCAGGCGAACGCCGTGCCGGTCGGCGAGGACCAGCGCCAGCACCTCGAACTGACCCGCAACCTCGCCCAGCGGTTCAACGCACGGTTCGGCAGCACGTTCACGCTGCCCGAGCCGAAGATCCCGCAGGAGACCGCCAAGATCTTCGACCTGCAGGACCCGACGGCGAAGATGAGCAAGTCGGTCCCGGCCGGGGTCGTCGAACTCATGGAGGACCCGAAGCGTTCGGCGAAGAAGATCCGTTCCGCCGTCACCGACAACGAGCGCGAGATCCGCTACGACCCGGAAGCCAAGGCAGGCGTCAGCAACCTGCTGGTGATCTACTCGGCACTCACCGGGCGCGCCGTCTCCGAGCTGGAGGCCGAGTACGCCGGTCGCGGCTACGGGGATCTGAAGAAGGATCTCGGCGAGGTCGTCGTCGAGTTCGTCACGCCGTTCCAGGACCAAGTCCGTGGCTACCTCGACGACCCTGCTGAGCTGGACAAGATCCTCGGCAAGGGCGCCGAGAAGGCGCGGTCGGTCGCGGCGGAGACGTTGCGCTCGGTGTACGACAGGATCGGTTTCCTCCCGTCGATGGGCTGAGCTGATCATCACGGAGTAGCCTGCTGCCTCGGAACACTCGACGGCCGGAGGTGGCACGTGGTCGACCGCAGTCAAGCAGCGCGTACGGCGCACGACGCCGGCAACTCGCCGAGCAGGTTGGATCTGTTGCGCCGCAAGTACGGCTGGCTGGATCGCCTCGTCCGGGCCGGGAACACCTACCAGACTCACTACGGCGACTACTACGCCGCGGCGATCACGTACTTCAGCGTGCTCGCCCTGGTGCCGCTGCTGATGATCGTCTTCGCCGTCGCCGGTTTCATCCTCGCCGGCAACCCGGACCTGCTGGACCGGTTGCAGCAGTCGATCACCTCGGCCGTCCCGAACCCGGGCATGAGCGCGATGCTCAACAGTGTCGTCGAACAGGCCATTCAGAGCGCGGGCGCGGTCGGTCTCGTCGGCTTGGTCGGTGCGCTGTACTCGGGGCTAGGGTGGATGACGAACCTGCGTGAGGCGTTGACCGCGCAGTGGAGTCAGGAGACGGCGAGCCCGCCGTTCCTCAAACGCATGGGCTCGGATCTGCTGGCGTTGATCGGTCTCGGCGCGGCCATGGGGCTATCGTTCGGTATCAGCGCGCTCGGCGGCGGTGTGGGGCGGACGCTGTTCGAGCTCGTCGGGATCGCCGACACCGTGTGGGCGAGTGTCGTGCTGCGGCTGCTGACGATCGTGCTGTCGCTGGCGGCGAGCTTCCTGGTGTTCCTGTGGGTCCTGACCCGGTTGCCACGGAAGCCGGTGTCGATGCGGTCCGGGGTCCACGGAGCGATGCTCGCGGCGATCGGGTTCGAGCTGCTCAAGCAGGTCGGGGTGTTCTACCTCGGGCGCGTCACGAGTTCGCCCGCGGGCGCCGCGTTCGGGCCGATTCTGGGTCTGCTCGTGTTCGCATACCTGACCTCGCGGTTCATCCTGTTCGTCACGGCGTGGACGGCGACGGCCCAGGAGAACCTGGACAAGCTGCCTCCGGAACCGCCCGCACCGGCCGTGATCCGCCCGGTGGTCCAGGTGCCTCGCGTCAGCGGACGCGCCTCCGCAGGGCTTCTCGGTCTCGGAGCCGTCGCCGGGTGGTTCTTCCGCCGCCGTTGACTCGAACTCGCAGGGGCGCGCGAGTTGCTGTGGGTTGGTGGTCCTGTGGCGGAACCTCACCTCGCGTGCGGTGATACCGGACCACGCCCTCCAAGCGCGCCCCTCAGAAGGCGTTGTGGAACTTGGGTGGGTGGTCCGTTACCGCCCCCCCAGTGCTCTCAGTCCGGCGGTGTCTCGCGGCGCTGCGCGGCGGCGAGTTTCGTTCGGTGGCGCCAGAAGCCGAAGGCACCGGCGATGGCCAGGCCGGAGCCGAACAGCAGCGTCAGCGGGGCGCCGAGCGAGTCGAACAACGCGGAGCCCTCGTCCTGTGGGGCCTGGTCCTGAACCCCGCCGGCCGGTGGTTCGGCGGCCGCCACGGGTGCGGGCGGCTCGGGCTCCGGAGGATTGAGCGTGCCGACCGAGGAGCCGGGAGCGAGCGCGTAGCCGTAGTCCAACAGCCGCATCGTCTGCTGGGAGAGCTTCTCCGGCTGGTTCGCACCGCGCAGCATCACCGCCACGAGCCGCCTGCCGTCGCGGTCGGCGGCCCCGACGAACGTGTGCTGGGCGTCGTTGGTGAAACCGGTCTTGCCGCCGATCCCGCCCGGATAGTTCAGCAGTACCCGGTTGTCGTTGCTGACCAGGAACGGCGGCTGTCCTGGCGGGCCGGGCAGTTCCGTCTGCCTCGTCCCGATCACTTTCCGGAACTCGGGTTCGCGCATGGCGGCACGGAAGATCAATGCCATGTCGTAGGCGGAGGTGCTCATGCCGGGGCCGTCGAGACCCGAGGGTGTCGCCGCCCGGGTGTCGGCCGCACCGATGTCGCGGGCGACCTCGTTCATCCGGGCCACCATCACGTTCACACCGCCGCGCTTCATCGCGAGTGCGTGCGCCGCGTCGTTGCCCGACTGCATCATCATCCCGGCGAGAACCTGGCGCACCGAGTAGCTCGCGCCGGGGGCGAGGCCGACCTTGGAGCCTTCCCGGTTCGCGTCCTCCTGGGTTGCGACGAGTCGGTCGTCGAGGTCGAGGTCCCGGAGCACCGTCAGTGCCGTCAGTGTCTTGATCGTCGACGCGGGCCGGTGCCGCGCGTGCGGGTCGAGCGCGGCGAGGACCTCACCGCTGTCGAGGTCAGCGACCAGCCAGGCGGGAGAGGTGAGGTTCGGTGGTGGCGGCGGAGCCCCCTGCGGAAGCACCGGTGCATCGCACGCGCCGAGACGCTCGCCGCCGACCGGTGGGTCCGGAACGGGAAGCGGTTCGGGACTGGGTCGACCGGGTGCCGGCACCTCGGAGGTGTCCACGGGCGGCGGTGGTGCTGACCGGTTCGAGCACGGTGGCGGGGGCGCCACGGTCTGGGCCTGCGCGACGCCGGAGACCGGCAGCAGGACCGCAGTCGCGGCGATCAGCGCGAGCGCGGTTCGCGCGGGTGCGGGAATGGGGTGGCGCGGTTCCCGGACATCGCTGGAACCTGTCGCTGTCGCCGATCCGTCGGCTCTCTGGGGCACGGACCCAGGTTAGCCAAGCGTCGCTGCCGCCGAACCCCGGATGCCGAACACCACTGGCCCCGTCCGACACTGGAGCGGTGACACTTTCTCGACGTGCTGCCGCGTTCCTGCTCGCCTTCGGGGTGTGGTCGTGGCTGTTGTGGCCCGTGTTCTTCCGCAACATCTGGGTGAGTGACCGTTCCTGGCTCGACGGTTCACCCACCGCCTACCTGCTGGTGCACCTGGTGATCGCGGCTGTCTCACTGATTCTGGGGACCGCCATCGGAGTGATGGGCTGGCGCGGACTCCGAGTACGCCGCTCGGCCCGGGCCTGAGAGGGCATTGTGGAGCTTGGTTGGGTGGTCCGATACCGCCGTCCCAGTTCGCCCCTCGCGGTGTTGGGGTCCTCTTGAGTACCACGCGTACGCGGCGAGAACCCCTGCCTTGCGAGGCACGAACTCCGAAAGCCGGAGCATCCCACCTTGCCCCGGCTGATCGCGTATGACCGTGCCCTACGGGCACACAAGCCAGTTCCAAAATGCACTCTGAAACCGAGCTCGACCCCGCGACACGACGACGCCGGCGCCCGTCCGAGGTGGACGAGCGTCGGCGTCGAGACAGGCGGCGTCAGCGGCGGAACATCAGCGCCCGCTTGACCTCCTGGATCGCCTTCGTCACCTGGATGCCGCGCGGGCACGCATCGGTGCAGTTGAAGGTGGTGCGGCAGCGCCACACGCCGTCGATGTCGTTGAGGATGTCCAGACGCTCCTCGGACGCCTCGTCGCGACTGTCGAAGATGAACCGGTGGGCGTTGACGATCGCGGCCGGACCGAAGTACGAGCCCTCCGACCAGTACACCGGGCACGAGGTCGTGCAGGCCGCGCACAGGATGCACTTCGTGGTGTCGTCGAAGCGCTCCCGGTCGGCGACCGACTGGATGCGCTCGCGTGTCGGCTCGTTGCCCGAGGTGATCAGGTACGGCTTGACCGCACGGAACGCCTCGAAGAACGGCTCCATGTCGACCAGCAGGTCCTTCTCCACCGGAAGGCCCTTGATCGGCTCCACGCTGACCGTCGTCTCGCCGTTCTTGGCGAACAGGTCCTTCATGAGAACCTTGCAGGCCAACCGGTTCACGCCGTTGATGCGCATCGCGTCCGAGCCGCACACACCGTGCGCGCAGGAACGGCGGAACGTCAGGCTGCCGTCCACGTACCACTTGATGTAGTGGAGCATGTTGAGCACCCGGTCGGTCGGCATCGCCGGTACCCGGTACGACTCCCAGTGCAGGTCCTCGTCGATCTCCGGGTTGTAGCGCTGGATCTTGACGGTGACCATCGTCGCGCCCTCCGGGATCGGCGGCGCGTCGTCCGGGAGGTCGGTGGCCTTGTCCTCGGTGGTGTTCACGGTGGCGGTCATCAGTACTTACGCTCCATCGGCTGGTACCGGGTAACGACGACGGGCTTGTAGTCGAGGCGGATGTCGGAGAGGAAGCCGGTCAGTCCCAGCGGGGCCTCCGGGTCCTCGGCGTCCGGCAGCACCTTGTACGACATGCTGTGCCGCATGAAGTTCGTGTCGTCACGTGCCGTGTAGTCCTCGCGGGCGTGCCCGCCGCGGGACTCCTTGCGAGCCAGGGCGGAGTTGACCAGCGCCTCGGCGAGGTCGAGCAGGAAGCCCAGTTCCACGGCCTCGAGCAGGTCGGAGTTGTACCGCATGCCCTTGTCGTGCACCGCGATCCGGCCGTAACGCTCCTTGAGGGCGCGCACGTCGTCCATCGCCGTCTTGAGGGTCTCCTCGGTGCGGTACACCGAGGCGTTGGCGTCCATCGTCTCCTGCAGCTCGGTGCGGATCGTGGCGACCCGTTCGCCGCCGGTGTTGGTCCGCAGGTGCTGCACCATGCCCTCGACGAGCTTCGCGGGCTCGGCGGGCAGCTCGACGTGGTCGTGGCTGTGCGCGTACTCGGCGGCCGCGATCCCCGCGCGACGACCGAACACGTTGATGTCGAGCAGCGAGTTCGTGCCGAGACGGTTGGACCCGTGCACCGACACGCACGCGCACTCGCCCGCCGCGTACAGGCCGGGAATCACGGTTTCGTTGTCCCGCAACACTTCCGCGTCGATGTTGGTGGGGATGCCGCCCATCGCGTAGTGCGCCGTCGGGTACACCGGCACCGGCTCTTCGACGGGGTCCACACCGAGGTAGGTGCGGGAGAACTCGGTGATGTCCGGCAGCTTCTGCTCCAGGACGTCCTCGCCGAGGTGCGTGACGTCGAGGGTCACGTAGTCCTTGTTCGGCCCGGCGCCGCGGCCTTCGAGTACCTCCAGCGCCATCGAGCGGGCCACGATGTCGCGCGGCGCGAGGTCCTTGATCGTCGGAGCGTAGCGCTCCATGAAACGCTCGCCGCTGGCGTTGCGGAGAATGCCGCCCTCGCCGCGCACCGCCTCGGAGATGAGGATGCCGAGCCCGGCCAGACCGGTCGGGTGGAACTGGTAGAACTCCATGTCCTCCAGCGGCAGGCCCTTGCGGTAGACGATGCCCATGCCGTCGCCGGTGAGGGTGTGCGCGTTGGAGGTCGTCTTGAAGACCTTGCCGAACCCGCCCGAAGCGAAGATGACGGACTTCGCCTCGAAGACGTGGATCTCGCCGGTCGCGAGCTCGTAGGCGACGGCGCCGGTGCAGACCTGCTCGCCGCGCTCGTTCTCGCTCATCGTCACGTCGAGGACGTAGAACTCGTTGAAGAACTCGACACCGTGCTTGATGCAGTTCTGGTACAGCGTCTGCAGGATCATGTGGCCGGTGCGGTCCGCGGCGTAGCAGGCGCGGCGCACGGGGGCCTTCCCGTGATCGCGGGTGTGACCGCCGAACCGACGCTGGTCGATCTTGCCCTCGGGGGTGCGGTTGAACGGCAGCCCCATCTTCTCGAGGTCGAGGACCGCGTCGATGGCCTCCTTCGCCATCACCTCGGCGGCGTCCTGGTCGACCAGGTAGTCACCGCCCTTGATGGTGTCGAAGGTGTGCCACTCCCAGTTGTCCTCCTCGACGTTGGCCAGCGCGGCGCACATGCCGCCCTGCGCCGCGCCGGTGTGGGAGCGGGTGGGGTAGAGCTTGGTCAGCACGGCGGTCCGCGCGCGCTGGCCCGACTCGATGGCCGCGCGCATCCCGGCGCCTCCTGCGCCGACGATGACCACGTCGTACTTGTGGAATTGCATGGTCGCCTCCTGGGCGTGGCCGGTGAGACCGGGCCGGGTGGGCGCGGCCTCGAACCTGCGGTGTCGGGTCAGCCGATGTTCGGGTCGAAGGTGAAGAGCACGAAGGTGCCCAGACCCACGGTCAGCAGGACCGAGACGTAGAGCAGGGTCTTCAGCCAGAAGCGGGTGGTGTCCTTGCGCGAGTAGTCGTTGATGACGGTGCGCAGGCCGTTGCCGCCGTGCAGGCCGGCCAGCCACAGCATCGTGAGGTCCCAGAACTGCCAGAACGGCGAGGACCAGCGGCCCGCGACGAAGGCGAAGTTGATCCGGTGCACCCCGCCGTCGAGGAACAGCATGATCAGCAGGTGGCCGAGGACCAGGAACAGCAGCACCACGCCGGAGAACCGCATGAACAGCCAGCTGTAGAGCTCGAAGTTGCTGCGGCGTGCGGCGGGCCGGCCGGAGGAGCGCGGTTTGTCCAGCGCGAGGGACGTGTCGGTCGTGGTCATGGTCAGGCTCCCCCGAACATTTCCGTGATGGCCCGCGTGAGCATGCTGATCGCGGCCGGGATCATGAGCACCACCCACAGCGCCAGGACGGTCCACAGCATCGGCTTCTGGTACTTCGGGCCGTTGGCCCAGAAGTCGACGAGCATGACGCGGATCCCGTTGAACGCGTGGAAGAGCACGGCGGCGAGCAGGCCCAGTTCGAACAGGATCATGAACGGGTGCTTGTAGGTCTCGATGACCGTGTCGTACGCCTCCGGCGAGACCCGAACGAGTGCGGTGTCGAGCACGTGCACGAACAGGAAGAAAAAGGTGAGTACGCCCGTGATGCGGTGCGCGACCCACGACCACATGCCCAGGTCGCCGCGATAGAGCGTCCCCTTGGCGCGAGGAGCGGCCTCGCGTTGGGGGGCCTCCGCCGCGGAGGCGGTGGTGCTGGCCATGGTGGAAGGCCTCCAACGTCGCTGATGGGGCCCCGCCTCGGGAACTGAGGTAACCGGATCGGGCGAGCCGCAGGGTGTGCGCCTGCCACCGGCTACGGGAACGGGACCTTGACGCCTCGGATGCTAGACCCGCGCCATCCGGCTGGCCTACTCGCCTGTGCTCTCTGTGATCGACCAGACAGATCTACCGCCCAGGTGGATCGATGTAGAAACCGTTCCGTGACTTCCAAGCTCTCCGCTCAGTGACCCCCACCACCGTCCCCACCCCCCATCCCCCTGTGGACCGCGATGCGGCAAATTCGCGCGAATTTGCGAACGCTCCAGGTCAGGGGCGTGACCGAATCGAAACCGAACCGCCCGAATGTGGACAACCCCACACCCTGTGGATAGCCGGGTGGCAAATTCGCGCGAATTTGCCACCCGGGCTCAGCGGTGCCAGGTGCTGAGGAGGCGGAGGAGGCCGTGGCCGTCGCGGGCGCGGAACACCGGCGTCTGCCGTCGTGGGTTCGGCACGTACTCCGGCAGGGACAGCGGCGTGCCGTGCGAGAGAACCTGCTCGGTCGCGGTGAGCTCGCGGATCGCGACGGCCTCCACCGCGTCCGGGCGTTTCATCGCGAAGTCGTTGTAGATCTTCGGGTCGTGCTGCCCGTCGTCGCCGACCAGCAGCCACTGCAGCTGGGGGAACTCCCTCGCGAGCCGGTGCAGGGTGTCCTGCTTGTGCTGTTGTCCGCTGCGGAACCACCCGGTGTTCGTCGGCCCCCAGTCGGTGAGCAGCAGCGGCCCCGGCGGGTAGCCGTGCCGACGCAGGAACCGGGTGAGCGTGGGTGCGGTGTTCCAGGCGCCGGTGGAGAGGTAGAACATCGGCGCGCCGGGCCGCTCGCCCAGCATCGTCCGGTACATCCGCGCCATGCCGGGGATGACGTGCCGAGCCGTCTCGTGCCGCACGAACGTGTTCCAGGCGGCGATGAGCGGTCGCGGCAGCATGGTGCGGATGACGGTGTCGTCGATGTCACTGATGATCCCGAAGCCTGCCGACGGGTCGACGATGCGCACCGGTGCGGTCATCGGTCGAGCGTCGTCGGCGGCCAGCGTCGCCTCGTGCCAGCCCGGTTCCAGTCCCGGCGACATGAGCGTCAGGTCGATGTAGCCGCTGCGATCGGTGCGAGTCCGTGCTTCGACGCCGTTCACGGTCACGGTCACGGGAACGTTCAGCGCGGGCGCGGTGAGGAACGCGCGCCAGCCCCGCTGCACGACCTCCGCGCCGGGGAGAGGTTGGTCGCGCGCCGAACGACTCAGCACGACCCTGCCGAGGACGCGGACGAACTCCGGTGACCCGTACCCGGTGTGTCCGATGGTGCGCGGCTTCCAGCCGCGGCCGCGCAGCCAGGCGTTGGTCCTGCGGTGGAAGGCGTCCTCGATGATCGAGGCCAGATGCGGGCGGGCCATGTCTCGAACGTATGGGATCGAACCCCACCGTGCGGTGACCAGGACATCACAGGCGCGCCACAACCGTCGTCGGCGCTGCCACCACCGGCGAAGGCGGTACTTGATCGAAGCAGTATCCGATTCGTAACCGTGGCACGCCCCGAATCGGCTGCCGAAGGCTTAATTTCGAGAGCCACATCACTCATGCACGACCCGACATCACTCACCTGTGACGTGGGCTGCGACGGGCGCCGACATCGCCCCGAGTCCCTCGCACACCGTGCCCCGACCGGGTTCGGCGAAGCGGTGCGGCCGTGACGGACAACGGGAAAGAGGGACTGCTCATGCGGCTGTCGTCGTGGCGAGGACGTGCTGTTCCGGGGTCGCGTTCAGGTGGTTCGAGGCGGAGACGGGTGCTGCTCGCGGTGACTCTCGCGAGCGCGCTCGCGGCCACCGGGTGCGCGAAGGACGGCGACGGAAGCGGTGGGCAGGCCGCGTCCGGCGAACCGTGTCAGACGCAGCAGCCGCCGCAGGTGCCCGCCCAGCAACCGCAGGCACCCAGCGCGGGCCTGCCGCCCGCGGACGCGAGCGACATGCGGGTCGGGTTGGCCTTCGACATCGGTGGTCGCGGCGACGCGTCGTTCAACGACGCTTCGGTCGCCGGTTTGGAACGGGCGAAGCAGGAGTCCGGTCTCCGGGAGACCAAGGAACTCGACGCCGGAGCCGGCGAGCCCGAGGACGCCAAACAGACGCGGCTGACCCAGCTCGCCCGTGAGGGGTTCAACCCGGTGATCGCGGTCGGGTACGCCTACGCCGATGCGGTGAAGACGGTGGCTCCGCAGTTCCCGGACACGAACTTCGCGATCGTGGACGAGCAGGTCGAGGGCCTGCCCAACGTGACCTCGCTGGTCTTCGCCGAGGAGCAGGGCTCGTTCCTCTCCGGTGTCGTCGCGGCGCACAAATCCCAGACCTGCCACGTCGGCTTCGTCGGCGGTGTGCAGACTCCGCTGATCCAGAAGTTCGAGGCCGGGTTCGTGCAGGGTGCTCAGGCCGCCGCGCCGGACATCCGGATCGAGCGGGACTATCTCACCCCGGCAGGCGACAACAGCGGCTTCCAGGACCCGAACAAGGGCTCCGAGACGACCCAGGGCCAGCTCGACGCGGGCGCCGACGTGATCTACCACGCCGCAGGCGCCTCCGGTAAGGGCGTGTTCTCGGCGGTGCAGTCGGCGGGAGCACAGGCGATCGGTGTGGACTCGGACCAGTACGCGCAGCCCACCGTCGCCCAGTACAAGGACGTCATCATCAGCTCGATGCTCAAGCGTGTCGACCTGGCCGTCTACGAGTACATCAACGCGCTCGCCCGCGACGACCTCAGGACGGTGCCGGAGAAGTTCGACCTCTCCGTCGGTGGTGTCGGGTACTCGACTTCGGGTGGCAAGATCGACGATCTCGTCCAGACCCTGGACGCCTACAAGGCGGCCATTTCCTCGGGCGAGATCCAGGTCAAGGACACGCCGGGCGAGTGATCGCTCGCGCCGTAGGGGCGGGCGGCCCCTACGGCGCCGTCGTCCGCGTCGAGTCCACGGAGCCTGATGAACACACCGAACCCCAAGCCGGGCGGCGATCCCGCCGTCACGCTCACGGGAATCACCAAGACCTTCCCCGGCGTCGTCGCGAATTCCGAGGTGAACCTGACCGTGCGGGTCGGTGAGGTGCACGCGCTGTGCGGGGAGAACGGTGCGGGCAAGTCGACCCTGATGAAGATCCTCTACGGCATGCACCCACCGGATTCGGGCGTGGTCACGGTCGCCGGAGACGAGGTCCGGTTCCGGTCCCCTTCGGACGCGATCCGGGCCGGGATCGGCATGGTGCACCAACATTTCATGCTCGCCGAGAACTTCACCGTGCTGGAGAACGTGGTGCTCGGCGCCGAGGCCGAACACGGCATCGGGCGCCGGGCGCGGGCGAAGGTCGTGGAGCTGGCGGAGCGGACCGGACTCGGCGTGCGGCTCGACGCGCGGGTGGAGGAACTCGGCGTCGCGGACCGGCAACGCGTGGAGATCCTCAAGGTGCTCTACCGGGGAGCGCGGATCATCATCCTCGACGAGCCCACGGCGGTGCTGGTGCCGCAGGAGGTCGACGAGCTCTTCGGCACGTTGCGCACGATGCGGGGGCAGGGGTTCACGTTCCTGTTCATCTCGCACAAGCTCGACGAGGTCCGCGACATCGCCGACACGGTCACGGTGCTGCGTCGCGGAACCACGGTCGGCACCGTCGATCCCGCCGAGGTGACCTCGAGAGCATTGGCGGAGATGATGGTCGGCTCCGAGCTGCCCGTCCCGGAGCGCGGCGCCTCCACGGTGACCGAGCGCGCCGTGCTGACGCTGGACTCGGTGTCGTTGGCCGCACCGGATTCGGTGCGCGCAGTGCTCGACGGGGTCGACCTGACGGTCCGTGCGGGCGAGGTCGTCGGGATCGCGGGGGTCGAGGGAAACGGTCAGACCGAACTCGTCGAGACGATCATGGGCATGCGCACGGGCACGACCGGCACCATCCGGCTCGGCGACCGAGACGTCACCACGATGTCTACGTTGGACCGACGGGCGTCGGGTGTGGGCTACATCCCCGAAGACCGCCACAGGCACGGCCTCGTGCTCGAAGAATCGTTGTGGTTCAACAGGATTCTTGGGCACCAGACGCGAGCACCCGCGGTTCGGGGAAGCTGGATCGACCGCTCAGGAGCCCGCGCGGACACCGAACGTATCGTCGCGCGGTTCGACGTGCGAACCCCCGGGATCGACGTGGACGCCACCGCGCTCTCCGGAGGCAACCAGCAGAAACTCGTGGTGGGCAGGGAACTGTCCGGGAAGCCGGTGCTGCTCGTCGCCGCGCACCCGACGCGCGGTGTCGACGTCGGCGCCCAGGCCGGGATCTGGGAGAGCCTGCGCGTCGCCAGGGCGGAAGGACTCGCGGTGTTGCTCGTCTCCGCCGACCTCGACGAGCTCATCGGCCTGTCGGACACCGTCAAAGTCATGTTGCGGGGGCGGCTCGTCGCCGACGCGGACCCACGCACGGTGACCCCTGAGCAGCTCGGCGCCGCCATGACCGGCGCCGGACTGGACGAGCCGGTGGCCGAGAACGGGTCGGGGGCCGAGGTCTGATGCACACCTGGCGCGCACGCCTCGTCCCGCCCGCCTTGGCGATCGCCTTCTCCGTCGTGTTCTGCAGCATCGTGTTGCTCGCCTCCGGCGCGAACCCGGCGCTGGCGCTGGCCGAGATGGTCACGCAGGTGGGACGCGGAACCACCGCGGTCAACATTCTCAACACGGCAGGCATCTACTACCTCGCCGCGCTGGCCGCGGCGATCTGCTTCCAGATGAACCTGCTCAACATCGGCATCGAGGGCCAGTACCGGCTCGCCGCCTGCGTCGCGGCCATCGTCGGAGGCTCGATCACCCTGCCGTACGGGCTGCACGCACTCGTCATCATCCTCGTCG
Source organism: Allosaccharopolyspora coralli (assembly GCF_009664835.1). Taxonomy (NCBI): domain Bacteria; kingdom Bacillati; phylum Actinomycetota; class Actinomycetes; order Pseudonocardiales; family Pseudonocardiaceae; genus Allosaccharopolyspora; species Allosaccharopolyspora coralli. The sequence continues at coordinate 4,155,084 of NZ_CP045929.1, read as the reverse complement.
GCGCGCTCGTAGGCGCCGTCTGGTGCGGGATCGCCGCGCTGCTCAAGGTGTACCGGGGCGTCTCCGAGGTGATCTCGACGATCATGCTCAACGCCATCGCAGGCGGGTTGATCGCGTACCTGGTTTCCACCGACGCCTTCGGCGAGCTACGCGGCAATTCCCTCGGGACCCCGGTCATTGCCGACTCCGGCCGCGTCCCCGGAATTCCGTTCGGTGAGGCCGGGACCGTGTTCGGGCTCGTACTGCTCGCGGTCGCGGTCGGTGTCGGCTACGGCCTGATGATGGACCGGAGTCGCTACGGCTTCGAGCTGCGCGTGTCCGGTCATTCGCTGTCCGCGGCGAAAGCGGGTGGCATCAACGGAAAGCGGATGATTATCACCGCGATGTTGTTGTCCGGCGCCGTCGCGGGACTCGCGGGGCTGCCCGAGATCCTCGGCCGCGAACACACCTACACGATCAACTTTCCGGTGGGATACGGCTTCGCAGGACTGGCGATCGCCCTGCTCGGCCGCAACCATCCGATCGGAATCGCCTTCGGTGCGCTGTTGTGGTCCTTCTTGGACAAGAGTTCGCTGACGCTGGACAACATCGGGGTACCGAAGGAAATCGTGACGATCCTGCAAGGCACCATCGTGCTGTCCGTCGTCGTCGCCTACGAACTGGTACGCCGTCACGAACTCGCCGCCGAACAGCGCAGGGTCGGCCGAGCACTCGGCAGAACCGACGAAGCCGTGCCTGCGGGAGGTGAGCGGTCGTGAGTACCACTTTCCTGCCCGACGAGGCCGCGTCCCGCCGCACTCCGCCCGCCGCGCGCCGGATGCCGGGGTGGGCGAGTGCGGCGGTGTGGGTGGCGGTCGCGATCATCGCCGTGTCCACCACGTCGTACCTGACCGGCCTGCCCGAACTGACAGCCTCCGGCACGGTACAGTCCGCGGTCCGGCTCGGCATTCCGATCCTGCTCGCCGCGCTCGGCGGCCTGTGGGCCGAACGCGCCGGAGTCATCAACATCGGACTCGAGGGCATGATGATCCTCGGAACCTGGGGCGGAGCGTGGGCGGGCTACCAGTGGGGCCCGCTCGCAGGGCTCGTCGCGGCGGCCGTGTTCGGCGCGATCGGCGGTCTGGTGCACGCACTCGCGACTGTCACCTTCGGGGTCAACCACATCGTCTCCGGTGTGGCGATCAACCTGCTCGGAGCGGGGACCGCGATCTACCTGGCGACACTGCTGTTCGAGCCGGTCTCCCAGAACCCGAGGCAGTCCCCGCCGGTGCCGAAGTTCGACACGTACTCCGTGCAACCGCTCAGCGGCTGGTTGCAGGAACTGGAGGACATGCAGCGCGTCGGTCTCTCCGACCTCGCAGGCATCCTCGGCGGACTCGTCACCGGAATCTCACCGCTGACGATGCTGGCGTACCTGCTCGTTCCCGTGAGCTACCTGGTGCTGTGGCGCTCGCCGTTCGGGCTGCGACTTCGGTCCTGCGGGGAGAATCCCAAGGCCGCCGAGTCGCTTGGCGTGAACGTCTACCTCTACAAGTACAGCGCCGTGATCATGTCCGGTGCGCTGGCCGGGCTCGGTGGCGCGGCATTGATCCTCAGCCCTGGACAGCCCGGGTATCTGGAGAACCAGACGAACGGGCGCGGCTACATCGGACTTGCCGCCATGATCTTCGGGAACTGGCGTCCGGGTGGTCTCCTGGGGGGCGCGGCACTGTTCGGCTACTCCGACGGGCTGCAGCTGCGCAGCGGCGAGACCACGGTGCACGCGCTGCTCTACACCGCCGCGCTGGTGCTACTGGCGGTCGTGGCGTTGCAGGTGTGGCGGCGCCGGTGGTTCTCCGCCGGGATCGCCGCGAGCGTGGCCGCCGCGCTCTACGCCGTGTACTGGTACACCGACGAATTGCCCGAGCAACTCACCGCGTACACGCCGCACTTGGTGACCCTCGTGGTGCTCGCGGCCGCCGCCCAACGGTTGCGACCGCCCGCCGCCAACGGCGAGCAGTACCGGCGTGGCGCAGGCTGATCAAGAAAGGAGATTCCGCCTTGAGTTCAACCACTGTGGACTGGAACGGGCTGCGAGCGGCGGCGGAGCAGGCCGCGGCGAAGGCGTACTGTCCCTACTCGTCGCTGCAGGTCGGCGCCGCCGCGGTGTGTGACGACGGTCGAGTCGTCGTGGGCTGCAATGTCGAGAACGCCTCCTACGGGCTGACCTTGTGCGCGGAGTGCACGATGGCGGGCCAACTGCGGCTCACCGGAGGCGGGAGGTTCGTCGCCGTCGCGTGCCGCAGCGGCGACGGCGACCTGCTGATGCCGTGCGGCAGATGTCGCCAGCTGCTCCACGAGCTCGGCGGACCCGATTGCCAGCTCGACACGCCACGCGGCATCAGCACCATGCGCGACGTGCTTCCCGACGTGTTCGAGCTCTGAGCGCAGCGTGAGTCTTTTTGGTTGCTATAGCCACCAAAAAGACTCACGCTCTTGCGGTGGCTCGCGGCTCGCTGGTGTGGGAGTACTGTCGCTTTCGATCGGCTGTTCCGAGATGGACGGAGGACTCCACTGCTATGGCGCCCACGGCGATCGAGGTGATCCGCGCGAAGCGCGACGGGCAGCGGCTCGACGACGAACAGATCGACTGGGTCGTCCACGCCTACACCCGCGGGGACGTCGCGGACGAGCAGATGTCCGCGTTGGCGATGGCGGTCCTGTTGCGCGGGATGGACCCCGACGAGACCGCCCGCTGGACACGCGCGATGGTCCGTTCCGGCGAACACCTGAATCTCTCGACCGTCTCCCGCCCGACCGTCGACAAGCACTCCACCGGCGGTGTCGGCGACAAGATCACACTCCCGCTCACGCCGCTCGTCGCCGCGTGCGGTGCGGCGGTGCCGCAGTTGTCTGGCCGCGGCCTCGGGCACACCGGCGGTACCCTCGACAAGCTCGAGTCGATTCCCGGCTGGCGGGCGAGTCTGTCGACCGACCAGATCCGGACACAGCTCGCCGACGTCGGAGCGGTGATTTGTGCGGCGACGGACGGGATCGCCCCTGCAGACCGCAAGCTCTACGCGTTGCGCGACGTCACGGGCACCGTCGAGTCCGTCCCCCTTATCGCCAGCTCCATCATGAGCAAGAAGATCGCAGAGGGCGTGCAATCCTTGGTGCTGGACGTCAAATGCGGCACGGGCGCGTTCATGAAGGACGCCGCGCAAGCGAAGGAACTCGCCGAGGCGCTCGTCGCGATCGGGCGCGGCAACGGGCTGAACGTCAGCGCACTCATCACCGGTATGTCCGTGCCGTTGGGGCGTGCGGCGGGCAACGCTCTCGAAGTGTCCGAGTCCGTCGAGGTCCTTCGCGGCGGAGGACCGTCCGACGTCGTGGAACTGACGGTCGCGCTCGCGCGCGAAATGCTCCGCCACGCCGGCCTGTCCGATGTGGATCCCGCACAGGTGCTCGCGTCCGGCCGGGCGTACGAGACATGGCAACGGATGATCGCGGCCCAGGGAGGCGACCCGGACGCGGACCTTCCGCGCGCCGCTCACACGCACGTGGTCGAGGCTCCGACGAGCGGAACACTGGCCACATTGGATGCCTACGCGGTCGGGGTGGCCGCATGGCGCCTCGGCGCGGGGCGTACCCGCAAAGAGGACGCGGTGCAGCACGGCGCTGGAGTGCGCTGCCTGGCCAAGCCAGGGGAGAAGGTGGTAGCGGGTCAACCGCTGCTCGAGCTGCACACGGACACCCCGCACGCGGTTGAGGGTGCGCTGGACGCGCTGCGCGAGGGTTACTCCGTCGGCAACGACAGCACCAGCCCGGCGCGCGAGCCCGGCCCACTGGTGCTCGACACGATCCGCTGACCACTTTCGGGCACAGACAAATGCGGGGAGTCCGCCTCGTCAAGGCGAACTCCCCGCATTCCTACTGCTCACAGCCCCACGGCCTGCCGAACGCCCCCACGCCGACCCTGTGGACAACTCCGCCGCCTGTGGACAGCGGGGTGGCAAATTCGCGCGAATTTGCCACCCCTGGGGTCAGGCGCTCTCGGCGGTGTAACTGTCGGCGTCGTCGGTGGCGGACTTGTCCTCGTTGCGCTTGGCGCTCTTCGACCGACCACGGCGCTGCTGTGAGCGTGGCAGCGTGGTCGGCGGTGGCGGCGAAGCAGCCTGGCCGCCACCACCGAGAATGAGCTCCGCGAACGTCGCCATCGCCTCGTCCAACTGACCGGCGTGACGCATCTCCGTCTCTTCGTTCGCCTTGCGCACCACCGAGTTCACCGCCTCGGTGTCGGGGCGCTCGGAGATCGTGCTGCTGAGCTGCGAGAGGTTCGTCGCCAGCGTGCCGCCCAGTTCGCCGAGACCGGTCTTCACGCCCTCCTCGACCGTGTCCAGCCTGCTCGACACGCCCTGCTCGACGGACTCGAGCCGGGTGGAGACACCCTGCTCGATAGTGTCCATGCGGCTCGTGACTCCCTGCTCGACGGCCTCGATGCGCGACTGCACGTTCTCCTCGACCCCGTCGAGACGGCCGGAGACCTTGTCCAACCGGTCGGTGAGCGACTCGAGGCGTTCGGCGAGTGCGTCGAGCCGCTCGGTCGGGTCGACGGCGGGGCGCTCCTTGAGCTCACCCAAGGTCACCTGCAGCTCGTCGCGGCTGCCGGTGACGGATTCGCCGATCGAGGTCCGCAGCCCGTCGCCGGACTCGGTGACCGAGCGCTGCAGTGCCTCCTTGGTGCCGTCGAGGTGTTCGTGCACGCCCTCGTCGACCTCGGCCAGGCGCCCACGCAGGCTCGTTTCCACAGCATCCAGCCGTTCCCGCAACGGGGTGCCCACGGTGCCGGGCAGCTCGTCGATCCGGGTGTCCTGCTTGTCGAGATGCCCGCCGAGTTCGTCGAGCCGTTTGTGGATGTGGGCGAGCTTGTCCTCCAGCCCGTCCATCCGGCCCGCGACGCCGTCGAAACGGCCCGCGACCCCGTCCAGGCGCCCGTCGAGCTGAGCGAACGGCTTGGCGAGCTTGTCGACGATGCCGTCGACGGCGGTGCGCACCGCGGCGATAGCGCCGTCCTGGGCGTCCACCTTGGCGAGTGCCTCGTCGAGGCGCTCGGCCAGGACGCCGACCTCGGTGCGGTCGGGGAGCTCGGACAGCCGCTTGCGCACGGAGCCGAGCGACTCCAGCGGAGACATCCGGGCGTGGATCTCGTCGAGTGCGTCGAAAATCTGCTGCTGTTCGCTCTCGCGGATCTCGGCGGCACGCGTCAGCATGTTGCGCATCCGGTCGAACGACAACGCGGATTGGTTGTTCTCGTTCACGGCTGGGGCGTCCTTCGTCGAGGGGAGGGGAGGACATTTGGAGCGTAGCGACTCGATCTGCACGCTCCCCGGCGCCCCCCGACACGCTCCGTCATCTCCGAGGGCTCCCGACCGTCCGGAACATCCGGCGGAATTGCTGCGAAGAGTGCAACGAGGACAGTGGCGAACAGGCGCACGGATTCCGCCGTTCGTCGTCATCGGTGGTGACGGCGGTCCGGTCGTTCTCCGATTGGGCCGGGCGCGTGAGTTCCGGGTGTCTCGGTGTGAGCTGTGCCGAGGTGGGAGGTCGAGGGCTCGGCGGGGGTAGTAACGTGAATCCATGGAGACTCCGGTGAGCTTGGACACGATCCGCCTTGCCCCCAAGGTGTTGTTGCACGACCACCTCGACGGCGGCCTCCGTCCCGAATCGATCATCGATCTCGCGCGGGCCGTCGATTACCGTGACCTCCCCAGCTACGACGTCGATGAGCTGGGACGATGGTTCCACGAAGCGGCCGATTCCGGGTCGCTGGAGCGGTACCTGGAAACGTTCGCGCACACGGTCGCCGTCATGCAGACGCGAGACGCGCTGACCCGAGTCGCCGCCGAGTGCGTCGAGGACCTCGCCGATGACGGCGTCGTGTACGCGGAAGTGCGCTACGCCCCCGAACTGTTCCAGGAAGGCGGCTTGTCACTCCCCGAAGTCGTCGAGGCCGTGCAGGACGGTTTTCGGCAGGGTGAGCGCCTTGTCGCATCGCAAGGAAAACGTATCCGAATCGGTACATTGTTGTGTGCGATGCGGCAGAACGCCCGGTCCGCCGAAATCGCGGAACTCGCCGTCCGGTACCGCGATGTGGAAGTCGTCGGATTCGACATCGCGGGACCGGAGGCGGGGTTCCCGCCTACCCGTAACCTCGACGCCTTCGAATACTTGCGACAGCAGAACGCGCATTTCACCATCCACGCGGGCGAGGCCTTCGGGCTTCCCTCGATTTGGGAGGCACTGCAACATTGCGGTGCCGAACGGCTCGGCCACGGGGTCCGCATCGTCGACGATCTCAAGACCGACGCCGACGGCAACGTTCAGCTCGGCAGGCTCGCCGCCTATGTGCGGGACCGCCGCATCCCACTCGAAATGTGCCCGTCGTCGAACCTGCAGACCGGCGCCGCGCCCTCGATCGCCGAGCACCCGATCGGAGTGCTCGCCGACCTGCGGTTCCGCGTCACGGTCAACACCGACAACCGGCTCATGAGTCACTGCAGCATGTCCGGCGAGTTCGCCCTGCTGCACGAGACGTTCGGCTACGGCTGGTCGGACATCCAGAGGTTCACGGTCAACGCCATGAAGTCGGCGTTCATCGGCTTCGACGAGCGGCTGGAGGTCATCGAGACCGTCATCAAACCCGGCTACGCCACCTTGCTCGGCTGAGCCGACTGCGACGGCCCGGCTTCACGGCCCGACCCGAAGTGGCCGACCCGAAGTGGCCGCCCCGAAGTGGCTGGCCCGAAGTGGCCGACCCGAAGTGGCCGACCCGAAGTGGCCGACCCGAAGTGGCTGGCCTGGGGTGGCTGGTCCCGTGGCGTGGCGTGAGTCTTTTTGGTGGCTATGACCACCAAAAAGACTCACGCCACCGAGCGGGTGTCGGATCGCTGTGAGTTCGGCTTGCGGAGGGAGCGGTTCGCCGCGGTGGGCTCGGGTGGGTCAGTGGGAGCGGAGGCGGGCCTCGAGGTCCTCGACCAGCTTGCGCCAGGCGGAGACCTCGTGGTCGAACGGTCCGCTCGGCGGGAGACGGTTCGGGTCCGGGCGCAGAATGAACGAGACCAGCCAGCCCAGTCGCTCCGACGGTGCCAGCGCCTTGTCGACGCTCGAATCACCGGCCCAGTTCGCCGCGTCGACGATCAGCTCTTCGGCGAGGTCCAGCTGGTTCGGGTCCACAGCGGACGGACCTTCCGCGAGGTCGTCGGCCAACCCCGGCAGGACGTAGGTGTTGTCCGGGTCGACCTGCACCTCCAGTTCGCCGCCGGTGGCCTTCGAGACGACCCGTTCCCAGGTGGCCACCCGTGCCAGGTCGGTGCCTTCGCCGCCGCTGTCGGCCACGTGCCGGGACAACGCGCGAGGCGACGAGAACACGTCGATCTTGCCGTCGGAGCCGAGGAAGATCGGCTCGTCGTCGAGGTAGCAGCGCAGCGTGTAGTACTCGCCTTGGCTCGTGATGATCTTGATGGGGTCGATGCCGACTTCGCCCCAGAAGCCGGGCGCGGCTTCGTCCTCCACGTCGTCGTCCACTTCGGACGCCTCGGAGGTGGTGGCCGCGCTGTTCTCGTCCGTCTGCTCCCACGCTTCGGCGAGTTCCGTCTCCGCGGTGGTCACGGCGTCCTGGGAGACCTCCGGGGTGGTGACCACCGAGTCGATGGCGTCGAGCAACTCGTCCCACCGCTCGGCGACGACCTCGCAGAGCGCGTTCCACCGCTTCTGCCCGTCCTTGCCGCCGAACGCCAGAGTCCCCTGGTCGAGCATCTCGAAGCCGCTCGCCGCGTCGAGCACCTCGTTCACCGTGTCGAGTTCGCACACGTCGGCCAGCGACCGGGCGACCGAGACGATCTCGGCGAGCTCGTTGACCGTCCAGGTGTCCATCGGTTCGGAGACAAGCTCGGGCACTCCGACGAGGTCGAACTGGTGATCGTCGCCGGGGCTGAGTTCCACCGCCGACAGCGCGGTGACCACGTGCCACGCCGGATGGTCGTCGAGGTCGTGTGCGCGGTTGGCCCGGACGAACGCCGTCAGGTGCGCGGCGTCGGGGAACGCGTAGAGGTCGTCCTCGTGGCCGAGGAACGCCTCCCATTCCTCACCGTCCTCACGCCACCTGGGCGCCCACAAGGTAACCACGTCGCCCTGGGGCAGCCCCAGCTCGATCGGGACGATGTCCTGCGCCATCTCTCCACCTCCGGTCGCCGAACCAGGCGTGTGAGACGAGCCTACGGGTTCGGTGCGCACGCCGTGCTGCCCGGTCGGGTGCGACGCTATCGGCGTTCGGCCCCGGCTGTCACAGAAAATAGTGGGAACTTCCGGCGAGGCTCGTCACCCGGTCCCGCCGAGCACGGTTGGCGGTACCTCGCCGACAGGTGTGATCCCGATCATGGGCCGATGGAGGTCGTCGAGGTGTGGTCGGACATCGTGCGCTGGCTCGACGAGTACGCGCCGGTGACTGCCGCGTCGTTGCGGGTGCCGGACCCGGCGCTGGACGTGGCCCGGCTCGTGGAGGAGTTCGCGCTGACGCTGCCCGCCGACCTGATGGCGTGGTGGGAATGCTGCGACGGGACGGACGACGACGTGCTCGCCGACGTCCTCCCGCCGTTCTACACGCCCTACGGTGCGCGGCGCTCCCTCGAGGCTTGGCGGTGCCACCGGCGATCCTGGGCGGAGCGGGACGAGCCGAACGGCTTCGGCAGGGCGGGCTCGGAAGCGACCGGTTTCCATCCGGCATGGGTGCCGATCGCCGGCGACGGGTTCGCCGACGAGCTCGTGGTGGACCTGCGTCCCGGGCCGTCGGCCGGCTGTGTGCTGGAGTGGGAGCAGGAAACGTCGCAGACGGCCCGGCCCGAATGGGCGGACGTGTCGGCGATGCTCAGCGACGTGCGCCGCGCCTTGGTGGAGGGCACCTCCGCCGGACACAGCCATCCGACGGTGACCGAGGACGGGCGCCTGGACTGGCAGGTCTGCTGAGAGTGCATTTTGGAACTGGCTTGTGTGCCCGTAGGGCACGGTCACACGTGATCAGTCGGGGCACGGTGAGGGGCTCCGGCGTTTCAGTTCGTGCCTCGCAAGGCAGGGGTTCTCGCCGCGTACTCCTCGTACTCAAGAGGACCCCCACGCCGCGAGGCGCGAACTGGGGCGGCGGTACCGGAGCACCGACCTCAGTTCCACAACGCTCTCTGAGTCCTTCGAGGCGTAGCTGGGTCTGCTGGGCTGCGGGATCGTCGACATCAGGTAGGGCCTCTCCAGCACGTCGACGCCGTCCGCCAGCCGCGAGGTGAGAACCCGCGGGTGGCCCGTCTGCGGGGACCGGCGGAAACCTCGGCGCACTGCCACAGCCTCACTCCGCGGGCCGTCTTCGTCGCGTTGTCGCACCCGCACGGCGCGCGCCCCGACGCCGATCGTCCACGTAACGGTGACGACGAGTGCGCTCGCCGGGATCGGTGGGCCGACGACGAGGTCGCGACCCGCCCGGGTCAGGTGCCGACCGGGTGCCAGACGGTCTTGGTCTCGGTGAAGGTGCGCAGGCGTTTGATGTCCGCCGGACGGGTCCAGTCCGGCTCCGAGGGAGTGCCCGCGAGGACACGCTTGACCGTGCCTGCGGCCGCGTGCTCCAGCTCGGCGCGCTGCTCACCGGCTCCGGTGAGGTCGAGCGCGTTGACGTCGGCGTGCGCGGCCAGCCACGGGCCCAGCTCACCGGCCGAGCCGGTGAGCAGGTTGAGGACCCCGCCGGGCACGTCCGACGTCGTGAGGACCTCGGAGAACGTGACGGCGGGCAGCGGACGCTCACCACTCGCGACCACGACGCAGGTGTTTCCCGCGGCGAGCACCGGAGCCACGACGCTCATCAGGCCAAGCAGCGACGAGGACTGCGGCGCGAGCACGCCGACCACGCCGGTCGGTTCCGGCACGCTGAACGAGAAGTACGGTCCCGCGACCGGATTCGCCGCTCCGAGCACGGACGCGATCTTGTCCGTCCAGCCCGCGTACCACACGGTTCGGTCGATCGCGATGTCCACAAGGGACTGGGCGGCGGCGTCGTCGACACCTTCGGCCGCGGATACCTCCGCTGCGAACTGCGCGCGGCGTCCCTCCATGACCTCGGCGACGCGGAACAGGACCTGGCCACGGTTGTAGGCGGTCGCGCCGGACCAGCCGCCGAAAGCCCCGCGTGCCGCCGACGCCGCGTCACGCACGTCCTTGCGGGAGGCGTGGGCGGCGTTGGCGAGGAACGTGCCGTCGGCACCGGCGACCTCGTACACCCGGCCCGACTCGGAACGGGGAAACTTCCCGCCCACGTACAGCTTGTAGGTCTTGGCGACCCCGACCCGGGGGCTGTTCCCGGTGGCCGGTTTCTTCGCGTTCTTCTCAGACATCGAGGTAGGCCTCCAGCCCGGCTCGGCCGCCCTCGCGGCCGAAGCCCGATTCCCGGTATCCACCGAACGGTGCGGTCGGGTCGAAACGGTTGAACGTGTTGGCCCACACGACCCCGGCGCGCATCTGCTGCGCGGCCCACAGGATGCGGGACCCCTTCTCGGTCCAGATCCCGGCGGAGAGCCCGTAAGGCGTGTTGTTGGCCTTGCTGATCGCCTCGTCCGGAGTGCGGAACGTCAGCACCGACAGCACCGGCCCGAAGATCTCGTCGCGGGCGATGCGCATCGACTGGTGCACGTTGGAGAACACCGTCGGAGCGAAGAAGAAACCCTTTTCCGGCAGCGAGCAGGGACTCGTCCACCGGTGCGCGCCCTCGGACTCACCGGTGTCGCTGATCTCGGAGATCCGGGCGAGCTGCTCGGCGGAGTTGATGGCGCCGACGTCGGTGTTCTTGTCCAGCGGGTCGCCGACGCGCAGCGTCCGAACCCGGCCGTGGAGCTTGTCCAGCAGCTCCTCGGCGATGGATTCCTGCACCAGCAGCCGGGAACCTGCGCAACAGACGTGGCCCTGGTTGAAGAAGATCCCGTTGACGATGCCCTCGACAGCCTGGTCGATCGGAGCGTCGTCGAAGACGATGTTCGCCGCCTTGCCGCCGAGTTCCAGGGTGAGTTTCTTGCCGGTCCCGGCGACGGTGCGCTGGATTTCCTTGCCGACTTCCGTGGAGCCGGTGAACGCGACCTTGTCGACGCCGTGGTGGGCGACGAGCGTCGCGCCGACGTCGCCCGCGCCGGGCAGAATGTTGACGACACCGGGCGGAAGGTCGGCCTGCTGGCAGATCTCGGCGAACACGAGAGCGGTCAGCGGTGTCGTCTCGGCGGGTTTGAGCACGACCGTGTTGCCGCACGCCAGTGCCGGGGCGATCTTCCAGGCGAGCATGAGCAGCGGGAAGTTCCACGGGATGACCTGTCCGCACACGCCGACCGGTCGCGGATCGGCACCGAACCCGGCGTGGTCGAGCTTGTCCGCCCAGCCCGCGTGGTGGAAGAAGTGCGCGGCGGCGGTCGGGACGTCGGCGTCCCTCGACTCCTTGATGGGTTTGCCGTTGTCCAGCGTCTCCAGCACCGCGAGCTCCCGCCCGCGTTCCTGGATGAGGCGGGCGATCCGGAACAGGTACTTCGCGCGTTCGCTGCCGGGCATGGACCCCCACCCGCCGTCGAACGCCGCGCGTGCCGCGCGTACAGCCGTGTCCACATCGGACTCGGCAGCGCCCGCGACCTCCGCGAGCAGTTCCTCGGTGGCGGGGTTGATGCTCTTGAGCGGTTCGCCGGCACCGTCGACGAACTCGCCGTCGACGAACATCCGGTAGTTCTCCCGCAGCTGTGCGATGTCGCGGGATTCGGGCGCAGGCGCGTACTCCCACACCGTCGAAACGTCGGTCATTGGTCCACCGCCACGTAGTCGGGGCTGCTGTAGTGCCCGTCGTGCTGGGTCCGCCGCTGCATGAGCAGGTCGTTGAGCAGGCTGGAGGCGCCGAAGCGGAACAGCTCCGGGCTCAGCCAGTGCTGTCCCGCCACCTCGTGCACCGTCACCAGGTAGCGGATCGCGTCCTTCGTCGTGCGGATGCCGCCCGCGGGCTTCACCCCGCGCAGCTGCCCGGTACGGTCGTACCAGTCGCGCACCGTCTGCAACATCAGGTGTGTGACCGGCAGGGTGGCCGCCGGGGATACCTTGCCGGTGGAGGTCTTGATGAAGTCGCCGCCCGCCAGTAGCGCCAGCCAGGACGCGCGCCGCACGTTGTCGTAGGTGGCCAGCTCGCCGGTCTCCAGGATGACCTTCAGGTGCGCCGATCCGCACGCCGCCTTGACGGCCCGGATCTCATCGAACACCTCGCCGTAGCGACCGGAGAGGAACGCACCCCGGTCGATCACCATGTCCACCTCGCTCGCGCCCGCCCGGACCGCGAGTTCCACGTCGGCGAGCTTCACCTGCCGCGAGGAGCGCCCCGAGGGGAACGCCGTGGCCACGGACGCGACACCGACTCCGGAACCCGCCAGCGCCTCGACCGCCGTCGCGGCCAGATCCGGGTACACGCACACCGCGGCGACCGGTGGTGTCTCCGGGCGGTCCGGGTCGGGGCGACGGGCCTTGGCGCACAGTGCGCGGACCTTGCCCTCGGTGTCGGCGCCTTCGAGCGTGGTGAGGTCGACCATCCGGATCGCGGTGTCGATCGCCCACAGTTTCGAGGCCTTCTTGATGCTCCGGGTGCCGAGCCCGGCGGCGCGCTGCTCCAGACCGACCTGGTCGACTCCGGGCAGTCCGTGCAGGAACCTCCGCAGCGCACCGGCGTCCTGGGTCGCGTCGCGCAGCGTGTCCGGCAGCGCGGATGCGGACGTGGTTGTGGCCATGGGCGGGAGTCTAAGCGCTGGTGGCCGACGGCGGCTCGGCCGTGTTCCTGCCCAGCGACGATCTCCGAATCGGACTGAGGAGCGGCACCGTCGCCGCGCCGGACGCGGCACAGGTGCCGTGCGCTCCGGTGCGAGACGTGAGAGGCGGGCTGTCCATTACGGTGGGCGGTCATGGACATCCAGGTCGTCGACCATCCGCTGGCCAAGGCGCGCCTGTCCACGATGCGCGACGCGCGCACGGACAGCGCCGCGTTCCGGGCGGCGCTGCAGGAACTCACCCTCATGCTGTTGTACGAGGCGACCCGTGAGTCGGAAGTCGCCGAGTATCCGCTGCACACCCCGGTCGCGAAGACCACGGGCTCGCGGCTCGCGGCGCCGCCGCTGCTGGTGCCGGTGCTGCGCGCCGGGCTCGGCATGGCCGACCAGGCGCATCGCCTCATCCCGGAGTCGCAGATGGGGTTCGTGGGCCTCGCCCGGGACGAGCAGACCCTGCAGCCGACGCCGTACATGGAGTCGCTGCCCGCCGAGCTGTCCGGGCAGGCGGTGTTCGTGCTCGACCCGATGCTGGCGACGGGTGGCTCGATGGCGCACACGATCAAGCTGCTCGCCGAGCGTGGTGCCACCGACGTCACGGCGATCTGCACGGTCGCGGCGCCGGAAGGCCTGGAGCTGCTCGCCGAGTCGGGCTTGCCGGTCCGGGTCATCACGGCGAGCGTGGACGAGCGGCTCAACGAGTCCGGGTTCATCGTGCCGGGTCTCGGTGACGCGGGAGACCGCGAGTACGGCACCGTCTGAGAAGTTGTCTGTGGTCTGTGGTGGTGGTCATCTACTGGCGTTCCAGCTTGCCGCTCGCGGCGTTGGGGTCGCCTCGAGTACCAGCACGTACGCAGCGGCGGCCCCGGGCCTTGCGAGCGACAACCTGCAACGTCGGAGCTTCTCACCGTGCTCGGGCTGAGCACGCGAGACCATGCCCTGACGGGCATCAGAACAAGAGCACAGACAAGCTCTCAGAGGGCATCTGGGAGCTGGCGGCGTTGACCGGTTTCGGCGGGCCTGTCTAGCCTTCTGCCCGGTACCGCTGTGGCACTCGGCTGATCACCGTCACAGAGGTGACACTGTGCTGATCGCCGTCACAGCGGCGGCCAAGGGGGAGCGGATGAGTACTGCGTCGAACCAGCGGCCCATCGAGGACGGAGTCCACCGGAACCTGGCCGACCGGATGACCTACGCCGGCTACCTGCACCTTGACGAGTTGCTGTCCTGCCAGCAACCGGTCAGCAGTACCGGGCACCACGACGAGATGCTGTTCATCATCCAGCACCAGACCACCGAGCTCTGGATGAAGCTGCTGATCCACGAGCTGCACGCGGCGAACTCCTACATCGCCCGGGACGATCTCGCGCCCGCGCTCAAGTCGCTCGCCAGGGTCAAGCACATCCAGAAGCAGATGTTCGAGCAGTGGGCCGTGCTGGCCACCCTCACCCCCGTCGAGTACGTCAAGTTCCGCGACGACCTCGGGCCGTCGTCCGGGTTCCAGTCCGTGCAGTACCGCACCATCGAGTTCCTGCTGGGCAACAAGAACGTCGCGATGATCGAGGTGTTCGCCCACGATCCGCAGGCGCAGGCGACGCTGCGGGAAACCCTGCACGCCCCGAGTCTCTACGACGAGTTCCTGCGCTATCTCGCCCGCCGTGGTCACGCCGTGCCCGCCGAGCTCGTCGACCGCGACGTGGCTCAGCCCTACGTCGCCAACGAGCACCTGCTGCCGGTGCTCAAGCAGATCTACGACAACGCCGAGCAGCACTGGTCGGAGTACGAGATGTGCGAGGAACTCGTCGACATCGAGGAGAGTTTCCAGCTGTGGCGCTTCCGCCACATGAAGACCGTCGAGCGGATCATCGGCCACAAGCGGGGAACCGGCGGTTCCAGCGGTGTGCGGTTCCTCAAGGCCGCGTTGGAACTCACGTTCTTCCCCGAGCTCCTGCAGGTGCGGACCGAGGTGGGGACGTGACCGAGCTGGTGCTCACCGCTGACGCCGGATGGTTCGGTGGCGACACGCTCTCCGGTCCGGTGGCGGTCGCCGTCGCGGACGGAATGATCACATGGGCAGGTGCTCCTGCGGAGGGGCCCGCCGCGCCTGCGCACCACGTCGACGGGGTCCTGCTGCCGGGGCTGGTGGATCACCACGTGCACACCGATCTCGTCGAGTACACAGCGTTGCCGTCGGCCGGAGTCACCACGGCGGTCGATCTGGGCGCGGTCGCGACTCGGGTGTTCCGACTCGCGGCCGAGTCGTGCCTGCCTGGCTTCGACGGGCCGCGCGTGCTCGCTGCCGGGCCGTTCCTCACCGCGCCCGGCGGGTATCCGACGGACCGGGAGTGGGCACTGGACGGGATGGCGTGGGAGATCGGGTCACCCGAGTCGGCCTCTCGCGCGGTGCGGGCACTTGCGCCGCACCGGCCGGTGACGGTGAAGGTGGCGCTGAACTCCGAGGCCGGGCCGGTTTTCGATGACGCCACGCTGCGCGCGCTGGTGGCGACGGCGCACCGGAGCGGCCTCACGGTCACCGCGCACACCGAGGGCGCCGGGCAGACCTCCCGGGCCGTCGCGGCGGGCGTCGACGTGCTCGCCCACACTCCGTGGAGCGAACGACTCGGCGACGAGTTGCTCGGCCGGATGGCCCGGCAAGTCGCTGTCGTGTCTACACTGGACATTCACGGTCGTGGCGTGGACTCGCCGCAGCGGGAGACCGCCGTGAGCAACCTGCGCCGCTTCCACGCACTGGGAGGACGTGTCCGCTACGGCACGGACCTCGGCAACGGCCCGTTGCCACTCGGCGTCAACGGCAGCGAGCTCGACGCCCTCCGCGCCGCCGAACTCACCCCCGCCGAGATCGTCCGGGCCCTCTGTCGGGAAACGGGAGGTGTGCGCATTCCTGCCGACCTCGTCGCGGTGCCGGAAGATCCCCTGACAGCGCCCGAGGTGCTGGCTCGGGCACGCACCGTCGTGCACCGTGGCACCGTCCTGCCGTCCACCACACCGGAGGGAACGCCGTGACACCCACTCTCGACGACGCCCGCGACCTCGACGCCCGGGACCGGCTCGCGTCGCTCCGAACGAGGTTCCTGCCCGCCCACGACGACGGCCTCGTCGCCTACCTGGACGGCAACTCCCTCGGCAGGCCTCCCCGGGCGACCGCCGACCGTCTCGCCGACTTCGTCGATCAGCAATGGGGCACCCGGCTCATCCGCGGCTGGAACGAGGGATGGCTGGAGTTGCCGGAACGGATCGGGGACCGCATCGGCGAGGTCTGTCTCGGCGCCGCGCCCGGCCAGGTGGCCGTCGGCGACTCCACCACGGTGTGCCTGTACAAGGTGATCCGTGCGGCGGTGAGCGCCCGGCCCGGCCGCCGCGAGATCGTGACCGACCGGGACAACTTCCCGACCGATCGCTACGTCGTCGAAGGCATCGCCGGCGAACTCGGGCTCACGGTGCGCTGGATCGACGTGGATCCCGATCGTGGAGCCACGCCCGAACAGGTGTCCACTGTGGTTGGCGAGGACACGGCCGTGGTGACGCTGAGCCATGTGGCCTACCGCACCGGTTTCGTCGCCGACATGGCCGCGATCACCCGCATCGCCCACGAGGCGGGGGCGCTCGTCGTCTGGGACCTCTGCCACAGCGTCGGCTGCCTGCCGGTCGAACTCGACGGCCTCGACGTCGACTTCGCTGTCGGCTGCACGTACAAGTACCTCAACGCGGGTCCCGGAGCGCCCGCCTTCCTGTACGTGCGCCGCGAACACCAGGACCTCCGGCAGCCGCTGCAAGGGTGGCTCGGACGCCTCGACGCCTTCGACATGGCGCAGGGATACGAACCGGCGAACGGCGTGCGATCCTTCCTGTCCGGGACACCGCCGGTGCTCGCGATGCTCGGTGTCGCCGAGGGTGTCGAGCTCGTCGCGGAGGCGGGGATCGGGCGAATCCGGGAGAAGGCCGCCGCGCTCACCGCTTTCGCCGTCGCGCTCGCCGACGATCGGCTGGCGCCGCTCGGTCTCGGGCTGGCCTCACCGCGAGACCCTGCCGAGCGCGGCGGCCACGTCACGTTGCGGCGGGACGACGCCGTCGAGCTCACCGCGAAGTTGACCGAGGCCGGTGTGCTCGTGGACTACCGGGCGCCGGACGGGATCCGCCTCGGCCTGTCGCCGCTGACGACGTCGTTCGAGGAACTCTGGAACGCCGTCGACGTCATCCACGCGACCGCCTCCTAACCTCACACCCCGACCTTGTCGAGCCCCACACCCCGCCCCTGTGGACAACTCCACCCCCTGTGGACAGAGGGGTGGCAAATTCGCGCGAATTTGCCACCGTGGCGAGGCGGTCAGTTGAGCCAGCCGGCCATCCCGTTGACCAGGGCTCGTTCGTAGAGCGCGTCGGTGTCCACGTCCGGTGGGACCGAGCCGCTGAGTTCCAGGGACACCAGGCCGTGGACGAGACCCCAGGCGGACACCACGATCTCCTCAGGAGCCACGCCGACGAACAGGCCCTCGGCGGCGCCGCGTTCGACGGTGTGGCGCAGGGGGCGCATGCTGCGCCGCGCCCACGCTCGGGCCTCCTCGTCCGGCTGGAAGTCCGGGACGGCCCGATCGAACATGATCGAGTAGAAGTTCCGGTTGTCCTGCGCGCTGCTGCGGTAGGCGTTTCCGAGTGCCTGCAGGTCGTCGAGCACGTTGTCGGTCTTCGGCACCCGCTCCATTCGGTCGCCGAGGCGCCGGAATCCCTCGATGTAGAGCTCGCGCACCAACCCTGGTTTGCCGCCGAACAACGAGTACACCGCAGTCGTCGACGTACCGGACTCCGAGGCGAGCCTGCGCAGCCCGAGCCCTTCGGGGCCGTGGTCGGACAAGAGCTGCCCCGCGCGCTCCAGCAAGCGGATGCGCAGTGCCTCGTCGTGCACCTTGGGACGTGCCATTGGGTGAAACTACCAGCGCCGGAGCCGCCGCCGGTCCTTCGTGCAGGACCGGTATCAAGGAGATACCATCGCGGTATGGCCATGACGCTTCGACTCACCGACGAGGAGAGCCGACGGCTTGCCGCTCTGGCCGTCGCCGAAGGACGATCCCAGCACGAGGTTGTCCGCAGCGCGCTGGCGGAGCGCTGGGCGCGGCAGCAGAAGGACCAGCAACTCGACGAGGTGCTGCGTCGCGTCGTGCCGCGGTATCAAGGCCTGCTGGACAAGCTCGGGCCGACGTGAGCGGCGAGTCCGCCGACACCGTCTATCTCGACACCGCCGACCTTCTGTTGCTGGCGACTGCCGTGACCAGCGGTGATCTGTTGATTCGGGACAGTGGACTGCTCGACTGCGCCGCGTACCGTCCTCGGGCCGTCGTGCTCGGCGTGACCGCGTACGAGACGGTGTGGCTCAAGGCGGCCGCGTTGCTCGACTCCGTCGTGCGCACCCGGCCGCTGGGGGAGGGGAACTGGCGTCTCGGATGGGTCGCGGCGGTGACGCTGTGCGACATGAACGGCTGGTGGATCGACGCCGACGAGGACGACGCGCTCGCTCTGGTGCGTGAGGTCGGCCGCGGCCGTGGGGAGTTGCCCGAGATCGCGGATCGACTGAAAACCTGGGCGACACCCAAACGGTGAACCCCCGTACGAGGGTTTCACCGGGTGTTCGTCTCACAGAGTGTCCGAGATGCCCGCTGCGTGGCAGTCTGTGGGTGTGGTGCCCTCGCTAGCCGCAACGCGGAACCTCCTGCTCGGCGCGGTCGCTTCGGCGTCCGTCGTGCGCGGGCTGTTGACCGTACGTCGCGCGCGGACGGCGGTGCCGCTGTCCCGCTTCACCCCCGAGTCGAGACTTCCCGCGCGCGTCTCCGTCGTGATCCCCGCACGCAACGAGGAAGCCGTCCTCGACGAATGCCTGCGCGGCGCGCGCGACCAGAACTACGGACGAACGGCACCGTCGGCGGTGCGCATCGTCGTCGTCGACGACGGCTCCACCGACGGCACCAGCCGGATCGCCGAACGGCACGCCGCGCAGGATTCGCGGGTGCAGATCGTGCGCGTCGACGGCCCCCCGCCGGGATGGACGGGCAAAGTCCACGCGATGCACGTCGGCGTGCAGGCCGTGGGCGAGCCGGAAGCGGGCGAGTGGCTGTTGTTCGTCGACGCCGACACCGTCCTCGGACCCGAACTGCTCGGCAGACTCCTGGACACCGCTGACTCCGTCGATGCCGACCTGGTGTCCACACCGGGCGGACCACCGACGAGCCACTCGTCGGCCTGGCCGCTGCTCATGCCGCCGGGACTGCAGATGATCGCGGAGAACGCCTCCCCGGACGGGCGAGGCCGCAAAGCGTTCGCGATCGGCCACTGCATTCTCATGCGCCGCTCGCACTACGAGAAGGTCGGCGGGTGGGAGGCACTCGCCGAGCGTCGCAACGAAGACGTCGCCATCGCCACCTCCGTGCGCGACCACGGCGGCACCGTACGCACGGTCGACGGGCTCGATCACGTCACCACCAGCGGCATGGACCCGTTCCGGCAGGGGTGGGGATCGTTCCGGAAGAGTTTCGTCGCCGGGACCCGAGCCTCGGTGCCGGTACTGATCGGCGGCGGTCTCGGTCAGATCGCGCTGTCGCTCGCGGCGCCCGCGGCCGTGGTCGTCGGCCTCCGCCGACGGCGAGGTCTTCTCGCTGCTGCCGGCATCGCCGGGTGGGTCGCGCAGGGCGCCGCCCACGAGAGGACTGCGCGGTTCATGCGCGCCGAACCTAGTCTCGCGCCGCTCGCGCCGCTGACGAACGCGCTGTTCGGGGGCGTGCTTCTGGACGGCGCGATCCGCGTGGTGCGCGGACAGACGGCGTGGAAAGGTCGCCGCACCCGCACGTAACGGTGGGCCCGCCGGGACAGGACGGCCCCGGCGGGCCACGACTCAACAGGGGCGACGGGCAGGCGGATCAGTTTCTGGGAGGGTGTTCCCGGTCGCGTAGCGCGACCGGCGCCCCCGCCAGGTCTTCCTCGTTGCACAGCAACTTGAGGTCGTAATACGGGGACCCGGGTCGTTCGTCGTAATCGAGGTGGACCGCGAGGACGTCGACGGGTTCGCCGAGCCATTCCTGCGTTTCGCGGAGCCACGTGGCCGACCGCTCCAAGGCGGCGGGCAGATCGTCGTCGCGGAACTCCACCGGCCGGTAGGGAACCCCGTGTACCCGGTCTTGTGTGTGACCGGGCTGCGGGAGATTCACGGAGACGCCGGAATCGTTGAGTTCCAGTTCGATCAATTCGTCACTCACCCCCGAAGGGTCTCCCACCCTGACGACACAGGCAAGCCCGCACGCAGCGACAACTCCGCTCGGTGACGTGTCGCCTCAGGGCATCAGGGAGGCCGCGGCCGTGGCGCCGAGTTCCCACGCCGCGTCGAGGTCCGCCTTGTCCGGTTCGCCGCGCAGTTCCACGGTCCGTGAGATCGGTGTCCAGCCGAGTGCGCCGGTGATCGACGTGATCGCCCGCTCCGCGCCTTCGGTTCCCTCGTTGCCGTGAATCCAACATCCGTACGGGCGGCCGGCGGTCGCATCCAAGCACGGGTAGTACACGGTGTCGAAGAAGTGCTTGAGTGCGCCGGAGATGTAGCCGAGATTCGCCGGAGTGCCGAGCAGGTAACCGTCGGCGTCGAGCACGTCCGGCACGGTCGCCGCCAGCGCGGGCTTGCGCACCACCGTGACGTCCTCGATCTCGTCGGTCGTGGCGCCCTCGACGACCTTCTCGAACAACGCCTGCGTTCCCGGTGACGGGGTGTGGTGAACGATCAGCAATGTCGGCACCTCGTCAGCCTCGCGGTGATCGTCCACGCCCGCAAGGGGCCGCGAAGGGGTGACGCCGTCTCGCGAGGACGCCGCGATGGGCTCACGATCGGTGCAGGTCGTCTCCTCGCGGGGGTGGTGACGATGCGAGACCCGGACGAGTGGCGTGCCCGCCACGTGCACTGGCACGTCTATATGGAAGCTCGCGCGTCGTTGGGACTGACCGTCAGCGGCCGGGATACCCGGCTGCGACAGGAGCCGGATCTCGTGCTCACCTCTCCGGACGACGTCGCCGACTGGATCGCCGGCATGACCAGTGAGCACGCGCACCGTCGGCACGTTCGGATGATCGGTTCCGAGTGCGAGTGGGGAGAGGTCGGCGACGATTCCCACATCGACCACGACCTCACCCGGAACCTGGAGATCGCCTGCCGCGGGGACAGCATCTACGCCGACTTCGAGCGCGAGAACGACCGCTTGCACCTGTGGCTCGAGGCCGTCACTCCGGAGGAGTGCCACGAGCACTCCGCCCAACCGAGCGAGGTCACCCCGTAAGCGGGCGTGCGGGGTGATCTGTGTGTGCCGTTCTGTGGCGGAAAGCCAGCTCGCGGCTGGATGCGGGAGCGTCCACGCGGCCTCTCTGTGGACAACTCGCCACCCTGTGGACAGCCGGGTGGCAAATTCGCGCGAATTTGCCACCTCAGGGGGCGAGGAGGGTGGCGAGTTCTTGGCGGAGGGTGGTGAGGCGGTCGGTGGCCGTGCGGGTGGCGGAGTCGAGGCCGTACTCGTCGACGTCGGCCCGGACCTCCAGATAGCACTTGAGTTTCGGTTCCGTGCCGGACGGCCGGACGACGACCCGCAGGCCCTCGCCCTCGTAGACGAGGATGTCGTTGGCGGGTAACAAGTCGCGCGTCGTGACGGGCGTTCCGGCGAGACGGGTCGGCGGGTCCGCGCGGAGCTTGCCGGTGGTGCGGTCGATGACGTCGAGGTCGGTGACCCGCAGCGACACCTGGTCCGTGAGGTGCACGCCGTGTTCGACCGCGAGCGCGTCCAGCAGCCCGGCGAGGGTGCGTCCGCTCGAGGCCGCGAGGTCACAGGCCAGCACCGCCGCCGAGATGCCGTCCTTGTCCCGGACGTGGTCGGGGTCGACGCAGTGGCCGAGCGCTTCCTCGTAGGCGTAGACGAGGCCGGTGCCCGCGCCGTCGCCGGCGCGCATCAGCCATTTGAACCCGGTGAGCGTCTCGGCGTACCGGACGTCGTAGGCCGCCGCGACCGACCCCAGCATCGTCGACGAGACGAGCGTGGTCGCCACCAACGGATCCGGGTGCATCGAACGGTCCACCCCGGAGAGCACGTGGTCGCCGAGCAGGACGCCGGTCTCGTCGCCGCGCAGCATCCGCCACCGTCGGTCGTGGCCCGGGATCCCGAGCGCGCACCGATCGGCGTCGGGGTCCAGCGCGACCGCCAGGTCCGCGCCGACCTCCGAGGCCAACGCCAGCAGTTCGTCGGTGGCTCCCGGCTCTTCCGGGTTGGGGAATCCGACCGTCGGGAAGTCGGGATCCGGGTCGGCTTGCGAGGCGACGAGGTGCACGTCGTGGAATCCGGCCCGCTTCAGCGCGGCGACCAGCGTCTCGGCTCCGACGCCGTGCAGCGCCGTGGCCGCCACCCGGAGTTCACGGGCGGAACCGTGCGGCAGCTGTTCGATGCGGTCGAGGTAGTCGGTCACGGCGGCGTGGTGCACGGTCCACGACGCCGAGCTCGGCACGGTGTTCGCCGCTCCCACGGCTTCGATGGCGGCTTCGATCTCGCGGTCGGCGGGAGAGACGAGCTGGGCTCCCGCGTCGAGGTAGACCTTGTAGCCGTTGTCCTGCGGGGGGTTGTGCGAGGCCGTGACTTGCACTCCGGCCACGGCGTCCAGGGCGCGGACGGCGAAGGCGAGCACCGGGGTCGGCAGCGGCTCCGGGAGCATCCGCACGTCGAATCCGGCCGCGGCGAGCACTCCTGCCGTGTCCTCGGCGAAGTCGGCGGAGCCGTGTCGCGCGTCGCGACCGACCACGACGACCCCGCCGCCGCGGCCCTGAGCCTGCAACCACGACGCCAGTCCCGCCGTCGTCCGCACGACGACGGCGCGGTTCATGCCGTTCGGCCCCGCGCGCACGGGACCGCGCAGGCCTGCGGTGCCGAACGCCAGTGGACCGGCCATCCGGTCCGTGAGGTCGGCGATCGCGTCGGTCGAGCCGGCCTGGGCCTCGCCCAGCACGGCGTGCAGCTCGGCCTTCGCATCCGTGGACACGTCGTCGCCGATCCACCGGTACGCCGCGTCGCGGACCGCCGGGTCGAGCGTCGTCACGACCGCTCCACGAGTTCCTTGAGCAGCGTGCCCATGCGGGTGGCGGCGGCCTTGCCCGCATCGAGTACTTCCTGGTGGTTCAGCGGCTCTCCGGTGACGCCCGCCGCCAGGTTCGTCACCAGCGACAGCCCGAACACCTCGGTGCCTTCCGCCCGGGCGGCGATCGCCTCGGGCACCGTCGACATGCCCACGAGGTCCGCGCCGAGTGTGCGCAGCATGCGGATCTCGGCTGGGGTTTCGAAGTGCGGCCCCGGCATGGCCGCGTACACGCCTTCCTCTAGGGAGGAGTCGATGTCCTTGGCGATCGCGCGCAGCCGCGGCGAGTACAGGTCGGTGAGGTCCACGAAGTTGGCGCCGACCAACGGCGAACGCGTGGTCATGTTCAGGTGATCGCTGATCAGCACTGGCTGTCCGACGGACATGCCTTCACGGAGACCACCCGCCGCGTTGGTGAGCACTACGGACCCGCACCCGGCGGCGGCGATCGTGCGCACTCCGTGCACCACCGGGTCGAGTCCGCGGCCCTCGTAGCCGTGGGTGCGTCCGAGCAGCACGAGGACCTTCTTGTCCGCCATGGTCATCGACCAGATCTTGCCGCTGTGGCCGATCGCGCTCGGTGCCTCGAATCCGGCGAGGTCGGCCATGTCGACCTCGCTGTCGGGGGTGCCGAACTCCTCGGCGGCCGGCTGCCAGCCGGAGCCGAGGACCACTGCCAGGTCGTGCTTGCGCACCCCGGTCCGCTCGGCCAGCGACGTGGCGGCGGCTTCGGCGAGTGCGTTCGGGTCCTGCGGAGAAGTCGTCGAAGGCGTCACGGGCCGTGAGCCTAGACGAGGCCCTGTCCCTGTGCGCCGACCCCGCGCGGGCCGGTGTCAGCTCTGCGGCTCGAAGCTGTCGACGACCGCGCCGAACAGGTCCGGAGCCCGCCCGTCGGCGTCCGCGGAGTCGGCGGGGACCGTGAGCCGGATCGTCCACAGGTCACCGTCGCGCGGGATGAGCTGCAGCGACGTCAGCCTGCGCAGCTCGGCGTTCGAGTCCTGGCCGAGGGCACGCTGCACCGTCTCGAACACCACCCGGTGCTCGTTCTCCCCACTGGTCGGGTCGGCGTCGCCGACCGCCGCGTCCGAGATGACCTCGACGTCGCCGTTCGCGCCCGCGGCGCGTTCCTGCAACACGTCCCGGTAGTCGTCGATGTCGTACCCGTCGGTGAAGTAGCCGCCGAACCGTTCGACGGCGATCTCCTCGCGGCCGTCCGGGGAGACGAAGTGCACCGTCATGCTGTCCGCAGGGGCGTCGTCGCGTTGTCCCTTGAATTGTGTCCAGCCCTCCGGGACTCGTGCGGTGAACGTGCCCGCATCGCTGTCGGACTCGTGGCGGGCGGTCTCGGTGACCGGCGCGAGTCGTACCTCGGGTGGTGGCGGCGGAGCCGGTGCCGGAGGTGGTGTGGGCAGCAACGGCTCCCCGGCGAGCGTGCGGCTGGCCGCGAACCCGCCCACGGCGGCTGCCGTGAACAGCAGCAGCGCGGCGAGCGCCGTCGCGATCACCGCCAGCACCTGCCGACCCCGCCCGCGCGTGGGTGCGCGCGGTTCGAACGGCAGCGGGCCCGGGTCGGCTGCCAGCGGAACCGGCTCCGCCTCACGGGGCTCGGGGTCCTGCTTGCGCCCCTCACCGCGACCGGGCACCGCTACGGGTGCGCCGGGCGTCATCGGTTCTTGGGTGCGCATGAGCGCGAACGGACGTGTTTCGTCCGGAGGCAACAGCGGTCCGAGTCGCCTGCGTACCTCGTCCAACGGCATCCGTGCCGCCGGGTCCTTCGCCAGCAGGCCGCTGATCACCTCGCCGACGGGACCGGGGTACGTCGTCGCCGGAACCGGGTCGTGCACGATCGCCGTCACCGTCGTCAGCGGGTCGTCGTCGGTGTCGTACGGCGGGTGGCCCTCGGCGGCGGCGAACAGGGTGGCCCCGAGCCCCCACCGGTCGGCGGCCTCGGTGAGCTGGTCGCCGGTGGCGACCTCCGGCGCGAGGAACGCCGGCGTGCCGAGCATGATGCCGGTGCGGGTGATCGTGGAGTCCGCGACGTTGCGGGAGATCCCGAAATCGCTGAGCTTGATCCGGCCGTCGTCGCTGATCAGCACGTTGCCGGGTTTGACGTCGCGGTGAATGATCCCGCCGCGGTGTGCCGCCTGCAGCGCGGCCGCGACCGAGTCGGCGATCGTGGCCAGCTGGGTCTCGTCGAGCGCGCCGTGCTCGCGGAGCACCGTCGCCAGACTCTGCGACGGCAGCATCTCCATCACGACGAACGGCACGCTGTTCTCCCGTGCGACGTCGTAGAGGACGAGGACGTTCGGATGGCTGACCACGGCGATGGCGCGCGCCTCGCGCAGAGTCCGTTCCTGCAGCTCGTCGGCCTCGCGGTCCGGCAGGCCCGGTGGCAGCAGCACCTCTTTGACCGCGACCGGGCGGCGCAACAGCTCGTCGGTACCCGACCACACGACGCCCATCGCACCACCGCCGATGCGCGGGCCGAGCCGGTAACGTCCGCCGATCAGCCTGCCTGCGCCCTCCGCGGCCGTGCTGTCCTGCGTGGCGGCCGACCCGGGATCGGTGGGTTCGGATCGGCGCCCAGTAGGATCTGGTGAGGACGTGTCGGACACGGTGCCATTGTCCACGGCCGAGCCCTCCGCGAGTACGGGAATCGGCGGGCAGCGAGCAGCGCCGGGCGGGAGACGAGTTCGCGCGGGGCGGCGCAGCGGGTGGCCGCGCCGCGACGTGCGGAGCGAACACTGTTACGGGAAGTGAACTTCCCCACTCGCAGTGATCATCACCGGCCCTTCGCGAGTGAGCGGAAGGCCATGGTAATGCAACACAAAAGTGCCTTTCACCGGCCACGACCCCGGGTGGTGACGATCATCGAAGAGGGTGTGTGGTCCGGACGATTCGGATAGGTTGGTCCCCGATCGGATCGGACAGGGCGTCGCCGAAGGGCGATGCCCGGGATCCGAGGATCCCGGTGTGGTCCCTCGCGACGGTCGTACTCGGTGGTCAAGGTCGACGTGGTCGGCCGCACCGGGGCCGAACGGTGAAATGACTGTGCCCGGACGGTCCCGGAAGGTGTCGAGGAGGTGCCGTTGCTCGCGTTGGTCGCTCTGCACCTGCTCGGTGCGATCCTGCTGCCCACCGTAGCGGTGCGCAACACGCGCGCCGCGTTCTTGGTGGCCGCGGTGCTGCCCGCGGTGGGGTTCGGCTGGATCGTGATGCGGCTTCCGGCGGTTCTGGGCGGGCAACCGATCGACGAGACACTCGCCTGGGCACCGCGCCTCGGACTCGAATTCAGTTTCCGGCTGGACCCGCTCGCGGTCGTCATGGGTTTGCTGGTCACCGGGATCGGTGCGCTCGTACTGGTCTACTCGGCGTACTACTTCGGCCGCGGCAGCGGCGACGCACGCAGGTCTGCCCCGCTGCTGCTGGCGTTCGCGGGCGCGATGCTCGGACTGGTCCTCGTCGACGACCTCATCGCCCTGTACGTCTTCTGGGAACTCACCACCATCTGCTCGTTCCTGCTCGTCGGGCAGGCCGGGATCAGCAGGGAGTCCCGTCGCGCGGCGCTGCAGGCGCTGCTGCTGACTACGCTCGGCGGGCTCGCGATGCTGCTCGGCTTCGTCGTGCTCGGCGAAACCGCGGGGACCTACCGGATCTCCGAGCTGCTGGCCGCACCGCCGTCCGGGCCCCCGGTCGTGGTGGCCGGGGTGCTGACCCTGGTCGGCGCGTTCACCAAGTCCGCGCAGATCCCGTTCCACAACTGGCTGCCCGCCGCGATGGTGGCGCCGACCCCGATCAGTGCCTACCTGCACGCCGCGTCGATGGTGAAGGCCGGTGTGTTCCTGATCGCCCGCCTGGGACCGATCTTCGTCGGCGTGGCGGCGTGGACGGTGCCCTCCGTCGTGCTCGGGCTGCTCACCATGATCGTGTGCGGTTGGCGTGCGCTGCGCGAATACGACCTGAAGAAGCTGCTCGCCTACGGCACGGTCAGCCAGCTCGGGTTCCTCGTCGTACTCCAGGGCGCGGAAACCTACGTCACGATCGTCGCCGGGCTGACGATGCTGCTCGCGCACGGGCTGTTCAAGGCGACGTTGTTCCTGGTCGTGGGCATCATCGACCACCAGACCGGCACCCGTGACGTGCGCGAACTCTCCGGTCTCGGCAAGCGGATGCCGGTGCTCGCCACGATCGCCGGACTCGCGGCGGCGTCCATGGCCGGCGTGCCGCCGATGCTGGGCTTCGTCGGTAAGGAAGCCGCGTTCGAGGCGTTCACCGAAGGCGGTCCGCTCGACCAGGTCGTCGGGGTCGGACTGCTCGTCGGCTCCGTGTTCACCGTGGCCTACAGCTTGCGGCTGATGTGGGGCGCGTTCGCGACCAAGCCGGGCATCGATGCCACGGAGGCGTCGTCGCCGACGTGGTGGCTCACGATTCCCGCGCTCGTCCCGGCCCTGTTCGGGCTGGTGCTCGGGCCCGCGAGTCCGCTCGTCGACTCGCTCGTGGGGCCCTACGCGGCGCGTTTCGACGTCGACGACCCGACGTACTACCTCGCGCTCTGGCACGGGTTCAACCTGCCGTTGCTGTACTCGCTCATCGCGCTGGTCGGCGGCATCCTCGTCCACCGCAGCACCACACGTCTGATCGAGGCGCGCGAGAGCTACCCGGAGAACCCCGACTTCCTCAACGCCCAGCGCGGTTACGAGCGGATCATGGCGCTGCTGGAACGTACCGCCGTCGCCGTCACCGGTCGTACCCAGGCCGGTTCGCTGCCGACCTACGTCGGGATCATCCTGCTCACGGTGTTGGCCATCCCCGGCGTCGCCTTGCTGGCCGGGGCCGAGATCCCGACCGACGCGCCGCTGTGGCACCACCCGCTGCAGGTGCCGCTCGCGATCGCGGTCCTCGTCGCCGTCGTCGGGGTGGTGCGTGCCCAGCGGCGCCTCACCGCAGTGCTCATGGTCGGCTTCATCGGCTACGGCATCGGCGGCCTGTTCATCGTCGACGGCGGGCCGGACCTCGCGCTCGCGCAGTTCCTCGTCGAGACCCTGACGCTGGTCGCGTTCGTGTTCGTGCTGCGCAGGTTGCCGATCCGGTTCAGTCAGTCGGACACCGCCAGCCGGGTGCTGCGGGGTCAGAAGATGCTCGTCGCCGTCGCGGGCGGAGTGTTCGTCGCGGCCGCCGCGATGATCTTCAGCAGCGCACGTCAGGCACCGCCGGTCGCGAGTCAGGAGTTCATCGCCCGCGCCGAGGACGGAGCAGGCGCCACCAACATCGTCAACGCGATCCTCGTGGACTTCCGCGCCTTCGACACGGTCGGTGAGATCGCGGTCCTGTCGGTCGCCGCCACCGGCGTGGCCAGCCTGATCATCGCCTCCCGGTTCGAGCGTCGCCGCGAAGCGATCCGACGCAAGCCCGCCTCCGACGACATCACCGATCCGGCCGATGCCGTGCCGGAGCCCAAGGTCACCCCCTACGAGCAGGAGGTGCGCGAATGACCAGCGTCGACAAGCAGCAACCGGACCCGGAACCGCAGGTCACCTCGTGGTCCGGATGGGACGCACCGAGCGAACGCTGGCTGCTGTCCGGATTCCCGCGCGACGGGCGGGAACGGGCCGTGTTGCTCGAACTCGCGGCCCGCATCGTGTTCCCCACGGTCATCGTGTTCTCGCTGTACCTGCTCTTCGCCGGCCACGACCGTCCCGGCGGCGGCTTCAGCGGCGGTCTCGTCGCCAGCCAGGCCTTCGTGCTCCGTTACCTGGCGGGCGGGCGCATGGACGACAGCGCGCGAGTGTCGATGCGGCCGCCGGTGCTCATCGGCCTCGGGCTGGCGATCGCCGTCGTCACCGGCTTCCTGCCGCTGCTGTTCGGCGGGACCGTGCTGGAAAGCGAGATCCTCAAGTTCGCAGTGCCGGTGCTCGGCGAAATCAAGCTCGTCACCAGCATTTTCCTCGACATCGGTGTCTATCTGCTCATCGTCGGCGCTGTCCTGGACCTGCTGCGCACCCTCGGCTCCGGGATCGAGGCGGACGCGGCCGCCGCGGAACGGGAGGGCATGCGATGACCGTCAACGTGACGATGGCGCTGGTCCTGGCCGGCCTGTACTCCGCGGGCTTCTACCTGATCATGCAGCGCTCCCTGATGCGGATCCTGAT
Organism: Allosaccharopolyspora coralli; assembly: GCF_009664835.1. Lineage (NCBI taxonomy): Bacteria > Bacillati > Actinomycetota > Actinomycetes > Pseudonocardiales > Pseudonocardiaceae > Allosaccharopolyspora > Allosaccharopolyspora coralli. The sequence goes on along the minus strand of NZ_CP045929.1, from coordinate 4,125,941 downwards.
CGGCACGGTGATCCTCGGCCACGGCGCGAACCTGCTCCTGCAGCTCGCCGGCGGGCCACCGGGCCGTGCGCCGCTGCTCGGCGACACCCCGCCGGAGTCGATGACGGACCCGTTGCCGCAGGCGATGGCGCTCACCGCGATCGTCATCACCTTCGCGCTCACCACGTTCCTGCTCGCACTGGCCTACCGCTCGTGGTTGCTGCTCGGTGACGACGAGGTCCGCGACGACGTCGAGGACCGCCGCATCCGCAGGCTCGAACGCAGGCTCGCCGAATCCGAGGACGACGCCGAGACGGAGGCGACCACATGACCGCGCTCGTGGCCGTTCCGGTCCTGCTGCCGCTGCTGGCAGCCGGACTGTCACTGGCGCTCGGCCGGTTCGCCGACGTGCAGCGGGCGATCGGGCTCGTCGTGCTCGGCTGGATCATCGTCAACGCGGTGATCCTGCTTCTCGTCGCCGACCGCACCGGCCCGATCGTGCTGCAGCTGGGGGACTGGGCGGCACCGGCCGGCATCAGTCTCGTCGCCGACCGGTTGTCGTCACTGCTGTTGCTCGTCTCCGCGCTGGTGACCTTCGCGGTGCTGGTCTACTCCATCGGCCAGCGGATCACCGACTACGGCCGGGGTGTCTCGAGCACGACGTTCCACCCGATGTATCTGGTGCTGTGCTCGGGGGTCTCGCTGGCCTACCTCACCGGCGACCTGTTCAACCTGTTCGTCGCCTTCGAGCTGATGCTCTCCTCGTCGTACGTGCTCATCACGCGACGCAGCACCGCGGAGCGGATCCGCGCGGGAATGACGTACGTGATCGTCAGCCTCGTCTCGTCGCTGCTGTTCATCACGATGATCGCGTTGGTGTACGCCTCGACCGGCACGGTGAACATGGCCGACCTCGGGGTCAAGGTCGCCGCTCTGCCGGAGGGTCTGCAGACCGCACTCGGCCTGCTCGTGGTCATCGTCTTCGGCGTGAAGTCGGCGATGGTGCCGCTGCACTTCTGGCTCCCGGACAGTTACCCGACGGCGCCCGCACCGGTGACGGCCGTGTTCGCGGGCCTGCTCACCAAGGTCGGCGTGTACGCGCTGATCCGGACTCAGACGCTGGTGTTCACCCACGAGGCGAGCTGGTATCTGATGCTCGGGATCGCGCTGACCACGATGATCATCGGTGCGCTCGGGGCGCTGGCGCAGAACGACCTCAACCGGATGTTGTCGTTCCTGCTCGTCAGTCACATCGGGTACATGCTCTTCGGGCTCGGCGTCTACGACGGTGCCGGGCTGACCGGCGTGATCCTCTACGTCGTCCACCACATCACCGTGCAGGCGACGTTGTTCCTTGTCAGCGGGCTGATCACCCGGCACACGGGCACGGTGGCGCTGAGCCGGATGGGCGGGCTGTCCAAGGCCGCCCCGCTGATCGCGGTGCTGTTCGCGGTGCCTGCGTTGACGTTGGCCGGGGTGCCTCCGTTCTCGGGCTTCATCGCGAAGCTGGCGTTGCTGCAGGCGGGCGTCAACGCGGGGACCTGGGCGGCCTACGTCGTCACCGGCGGCGCGGTGCTGACCAGCTTGCTCACGCTGTACGCGATGGCCCGCGTGTGGACCCGCGCCTTCTGGGGCCAGGTCAAGGCGCCCGAGGGCGACCCGGATCCCCAGGACGAGCTCGTCGTCGGGACCGGGACGACCTCGAAGCCGATGGTGCTGGCCACCGGGGTGCTGGTGGCGGCGAGCGTGATGATCGCGGTGCTGGCCGGCCCGCTCGCCGACGTCAGTGCCCGTGCTGCCGAGGACCTCATGCACGGCGAGGCGTACCGCACGGCCGTCCTGGGAGGTGGTTCCGGTGGCTGAGCAGGTCGTGAGCAAACGCAGGCCGATCCGGCGGATCGTCAGGAGGCTGCCGCTGGTCGGCTGGCTCACGCTGGTCTGGGTCCTGCTGTGGGGCACGATCGACGTCGGCACCGTGTTCTTCGGGCTGCTCGTCGGCGTTCTGGTGAGCCTGGTCTTCCCGGTCCCGCCGATCGACACCAACATCGTCCTGCGTCCGTGGAGTCTGCTGCGGCTGGCTCTGTACCTGGCCTACGACCTGGTGAGCTCGACGATCCGGGTGTCCTGGCAGTCGGTGCGGTACGGGCCGAGGACGACGGCGTCCATCGTCGCGGTGCGGACGATGACCGACTCCGACCACCTGACCGCGATGACCGCGAACGCCCTGTCGATGGCACCGGGCAGGTTCGTGATGCAGATCGACCGGGCGAACCGGATCTGTTACGTGTACGCGCTCGCCACCAGTGACGTGGAAGCGGTTCGCCGGGAGTTCCACGCGCTCGAGCGCCGGGTCGTGCGCGCGGTCGGCGCACAGTCGGATCTCGTGCGGTGCGCCGTTCCGGAAGAGGCGGTGCCGGGCACGCCCGCGACGGACTCGGCATCGGAAGGCGGTCGGCAATGACGATGTCAGCGGTGTACGTCCTGGTGTTCGGCCTGCTGTGTGTCGCGGCCCTGATGGTGCTCGCACGGTTGATGCTCGGCCGGACCACATTGGACCGGATCGTGGCGCTCGACGTGTTCGTGACGCTGATCGTGGGCGGCACCTGCGTGGGGATGGCGGCACAGCAGGACGGGTCGAACGTGGCGTTGCTCGCGGCGTTCGCCTTGTTGGCGTTCATCGGTTCGGTGAGCGCGGCCCGCCTCGTCGAGAAGAAGGAGCCGTACCGATGAGCTGGGACGAGATTCTCGCCGCGATCCTGATGATCACGGGCGCGGTGTCGTGCGTGTTCGGTGCGATCGGTCTCGTGACGTTCCCCGACGTGACCTCGCGGCTGCAGGCGGCGACGAAGCCGCAGACGCTGGGCCTGATCCTGATTCTGCTGGGCACGGCGGTGGAGCTGGAGTTCCGGTACGCGACGGGGCTGTTGCTGGTCGCGCTGTTGCAGCTGCTGACGGCGCCGATCCTGGCGCAGCTCGTCGGGCGAGCGGCCTATCGCTCGGACAGCATCCGCAGGGACAGGCTGGTCGTCGACGAGCTCACGGAACGGTTGCAGTCGGAGCGGCGCTGAGCCGATCCGTGACGGTGTTCCGGCGGTCCTCCCGCGCGGTCACCGACTATGATCAAATGAACCGGTACGGGTGACGATCACTCGTGTGATCAGCGGTTCGGCGCCGGAGCGGAAGGGTGGCCCAGCGATCATGCGCAGAACGGTCTCGACGGTCACGGCTCTGGCCGCGGCGTGTTTCCTGCTGGTGGGGCCGCAGGCGGAGCAGCCCGAGGCCGTCGCGGAGCCGGTCGTGTCGCGGGTGGTCGTCGCGCAGCAGCCGCCACCCGAGCCCGGACCCGAGCCGGCGCCGGAGGTGGATCTGCCCAAGGACGACGCTCCGGAAATGCCGTCGCAGGATCGTTTGACGGTGGGCATCGTGGGTTTGGTGCTCATCGCGTTGGTGTTGTTGACGCGACGGTTGCGTGGGAAGCCGACCTTTTTCGTGAAGTTCTCCGGAAAGAAGTGAGCACGGAACGCGCCCCGCTCCGTTGTGTCGAAATGCGTTCTACGAATTGTCGCCACGGGTCTGGACCTCGAGCCGAACCTGTGGGATTTTCACAACCGAACACGATGTGGTGAGCGTGAGCGAGCATCACCACGCATGACCACTAGGGAACCGCGACGCCCAAGAATGTGAAGCTTCAACCGAAACTTCACGCGACACGGCGGCTGCGGATCCCGATCGGGCGTGGCCCCACAGACGTGGGCCGGCACCGGGAAGCCCCCCGACCGGTGCCGGCCCACACCCTTTCCACACCCCGCAGCCGCGCACCTGTCGCTCGAGCCTGTTGACCACCCGAGCCGAACAACGCGCGTCCATTCGGCGCAGCACACGCTCCGGTGGGCAGCACGACCGGACGGAACGCCGCTCGCCGCGCCCGCATGGTGCAAGATGCGGGGGGTCATGAGTAACGTGCCCGCACCCCGCTCCGGAGGGGATCCCGACCGGCCCGATCCGGAACCCGGCACCGAGCGGTCCGGCCTGGTCGCCACGTGCCACGCGGCGGTGCATCGGCATCGCGAGACACTCCTCGCGCTCGCGCACAGTTTGCACGCCGAACCCGAAGTCTCCTTCGCCGAGTACCGCAGTGCCGCGAAGATCACGGAACTGCTCGCCGACCAGGGTTTCCGCGTGCAGGCGCCGGTCGCCGGACTCGACACGGCTTTCGTGGCCGAGAAGGGCGAAGGCGACCTCGTCGTCGGACTGTGCGCCGAGTACGACGCGTTGCCCGAGGTCGGCCACGCGTGTGGGCACAACATCATCGCCGCGTCCTCGGTGGGAGCGGCCCTCGCACTCGCCGAGGTCGCCGACGAACTCGGGCTCCGGGTGCGGGTGCTCGGGACACCGGCCGAGGAGACCGGCGGAGGCAAGATCGTGATGCTTCGTGCGGGCCTGTTCGACGAGGTCGCACTCGCGGCGATGGTGCATCCGGCCCCGGAGGATGTGTGCCGCCCGTCGTCGCTGGCGATCGTCGACCTCGAAGTGCGCTACACGGGACGTGCTTCGCACGCGGCCTCCGCTCCTGAGTTGGGGGTCAACGCCGCCGACGCTCTGACCGTCGCGCAAGTGGCGATCGGACTGGCGCGTCAACACCTCGAACCGCAACAGATGGTGCACGGTATCGTGACGGAGGGTGGCGCGGCGCCGAACATCGTTCCCGCGCACACCTCGGCGGTGTTCAACCTTCGTGCCGCCGGAACACAGTCGTTGCAGCGCCTGGAGAACCGTATCCGCGCCTGTTTCGACGCCGGGGCCGTGGCCACCGGGTGTACGTGCGAGGTCACCCTCGTCTCGCCGGTCTACACCGAACTCGACGCCGACCCGTGGCTGGTCGAGGCGTACCGGTCGGCGATCTCCGAGACCGAGCGGACGCCGGTGACTCGTGCCGAGGAGCGCACCCGCACTTTCGGCAGCACGGACATGGGAAACGTGACCAGGGAACTGCCCGCGATTCACCCGCTGATCGCGGTGGACTGCGGTGACGCGGTGAACCACCAGGCGGAGTTCGCCACGGCGTGCGCCTCGGAGTCGGGCGAACAGGCTGTGCTGGACGGCGCGCGAGCGCTGGCGGAGACGGTCCTCGCCGCGGCCACCGACCCGGACCAGCGGGACAGGTTGACCGCATCGGTCCAGCGCCGGGGTTCGCAGCGACGGCATCCCTCGGCCCGCCCGCCGGAACTCGGGACGGACGAGTCCGGGCAGTGAAGAGTCGAGCCGCGTGTTGTTCGGCGAACCGAAATCGCGGTGTGCAGAACAGTCGTGCGGGTCGACCGCGCGGGATTCGGAGGATGGACGTGACGGTGGTGGATTCTCGCGAGCCGGAGCCGGGACGCCCGCGTGGCGGGGTTGCGGCGCGCCCGGACTGGGACGAGGCGGAGCGGGCCGAACGCGGCGCGCTCGATGTCGTCGAGCCGGAAGCGGCCACCGCGAGCACCATGTCCCTTGTGGGGTCTGATGCCGTCGGGGACGTCGATCCCGGTGCGGTGGAGGATTTCGGCGCCGGGCGCGGCCCGTCCTGGTTGGACTCGTGGCTGGCGGACAACGCCGAGCAGGTCGTCCGGTGGCGCCGCCACCTGCACGCCCACCCCGAACTGGCGCGCCGTGAGCGCGCCACGACCGACTTCCTCGTCGACGAGCTGGAGTCCGTCGGCCTCGAACCGAAGGTGCTGCCTCAGGGAACTGGCCTGATCTGCGACATCGGCCCGGAGTCGCCGCACGGTCCGCGCACCGTCGCGTTGCGGGCGGACATCGACGCGCTGCCGCTGACCGAGGCCACCGGGCTGTCCTGTTCGTCCACTGTGGATGGTGTCGCGCACGCGTGCGGGCACGACGCGCACACCGCGATCCTGCTCGCGGCCGCGAAAGCGCTGGCGAGCGCCCCGGAGCTGCCTGGACGTATTCGGCTGGTCTTCCAGCCCGCCGAGGAGGTGATGCCCGGCGGTGCGTTGGACGTGCTCGAAGCCGGGGGCCTCGACGGGGTGGAGCGGATCTTCGGCCTGCACTGCGATCCGCGGCTGCCGGTGGGCCAGATCGGCACCCGCGTCGGGCCGATCACCTCCGCGGCGGACCTGGTGGAGATCCGCCTGAACTCGCCGGGCGGTCACACCTCCCGCCCACACCTGACCGGCGATCTCGTCCACGCGCTGGGCACGGTGATCACCGGGCTGCCGACCTTGCTGTCGAGGCGGGTGGACCCGCGCACGGGGACGGTGCTGGTGTGGGGTGCCGTGCACGCGGGTGAGGCGCCGAACGCGATCCCGCAGGACGGCGTCGTCCGAGGGACGTTGCGTACCGGTGATCGTGACACCTGGGCGGAGCTGGAACCGCTGATGCACGAACTCACGTCGAGCCTGCTCGCACCGCTGGGCGTGGGCTTCGACCTGCTGCACCGGCGTGGTGTTCCGCCGGTGGTCAACGACGCGGGCAGTACCCGGCTGCTGCGCGGCGGTGTCGAGGCGGCGTTGGGCGAACGCGGGTTGACCGGCACCGTCCAGTCCTCCGGCGGAGAGGACTTCGGCTGGTACCTGGAGCACGTGCCGGGATCGTTCGGCAGGCTCGGGGTGTGGTCCGGTGAGGGTAAGCCGCTGGACCTGCACCGTCCCACGTTCGTGCTGGACGAGCGGGCCCTGTTCGTCGGCGTGCGGGTGATGGTGCATTCCGCGCTGGCCGCCTGCGTGAGCTGAGTTCGCTCGCGGCGATCACGCTCGCCGTATCGTCTGATGGCTCGATGCCGATGTGGACGACGCGGCACTGGCGCGCCTGACGAGCGCGCTGTGCATCCTCAGCCGCCGAGGTCGGCGAACGGGGCGGCGTAGCGGAACGTTCCGTGCACGGTGCCGTCGTGCGCCGTCAACGGGCGGACCTGGAAGTACGGTCCCCATGTCGGATCCGGCGGGTCGATCCGGTGCCGGGTGGAGGGAACGAAGTCGAATCTCCGGTAGTAGGCGGGGTCGCCCAGCAGTGCCACGAGCCTCTCACCGCGCGCGTCGGCGGCGGCGAGGACCGCGTGCATGAGCGCCGCGCCGACACCGCTTCCCTGGTTCGCCGGCAGCACGCCGATCGGTCCGAGTCCGAGGGCGAGGTGGCCGCCGACGTGGCCTCGCGTACACACGACGTGGCCGACGACGGTGTCGTCCTGCTCAGCCACCAGGGACAACGCCGGAATCCAGTCTTCGCACCGACGGAGCGCGTCGAGCAGCCCCACCTCGACCGGCCTCGCACCGTCGTCGCGCTCGAACGCGGCTGTGTGCACCGTTCGAACGGCGTCGATGTCCTGCGGGCGTTCCGGGCGAATCAGCACGGAGGCAGTGTCCCGGCGGTTTCACTCCGGAGCAACGGATTTGCCCGGACCGCCACGATCACTCGAAAGGGGACAATCAGAACAGGCGGTTCCGTCCTCTTCCCTGTGTGACTACGACACAGATCGCCTCCCCGTCCGCCGCCCACCCGTGCGCCGCGCTCTTCGGTGTCCTCACTCGTGAAGCAGTACGCCGCGACTCGGGTGTCGGAGCCGAGCAAGCGATGCTCGCCGATCCCGCCTGGACCGAGCTCTGGCCCGGCGTTCTCGTCCCGACGAGAGATCGCGACGATCCCCGCACACGCGCCGCCGCAGGACTTCTGCGCTGCGGTCCGCAATCCGTGCTCTGCGGGTTCACCGCCCTCGCGATGCACGGCTGCCGCAGCATCGACAGCGCTCGCGTGCACGTGCTCGTTCCCTACGACCGTCAGCATCGATCGAGGACCGGCCTCGTGGTGCACCAAGGCTGGGTGCGAGAGGCCGAAGTGCAGGAACTCGACGGCTTACGGGTGCAGGCGCTGGACGTCGCTCTCACCGACGTCCTGTGTGCGGGTGAGTCACGTGCGGCACTGGCCTGCCTGGAGGACGCGTTCACTCTCCTCCCACCGGAGGGAGTGTCGCGCTTGCGGGCAGCGGTACGGCACCGGATCGCACAGCGTCGGGACCGGAGAGGGACGCGACAAGCGAGCGGCCTGCTCGCATTGGCTTGGGTACCCGGTTCAACCGCCGCCGACATCCTCGCGCGCCGACCACCGGTGCCGAGTGAACTCTCAGGTGCGGCGTGAGCGCCGGATCAGGGGCCGATGTTCCCGCAAGGGCGGGTCCGCAGCTTCTCGACGTAGTCGGCGGGAGCACCGGCGGCCTCCGCCGCGTCGGCCACGACACCCAGGTAGCGCGCGGACGGCAGCCCGCCCTCGTAGGCGTCCAGCACGTACATCCACGCCAGCACCGGCCCGTCCAGGGTCTGCACCCGCAGTCGCAGCTTCTTGTGCATCCCCAGTTCCGAGCCCTCCCAGCGGTCGAGCTGCCGCTCGTCCTCCGGGCTGACGTCGTAGAGCACGGTGAACACCTGCGAGCCGTCGTGCTCGACGATCGTGGCGAGTGCGCCTTCCCAGCCGTAGTCCTCGCCGCCGAAGGTCAGCCGCCAGTTCAGCAACCACCCCGTTCCGGCCATCGGGGAATGCGGGGCGCGGTCCGACATCTGGGCAGGATCCATGTTGGATCCGTAGGCGGCGTACAGCGGCACGCTCACAGCCTAACCACCGCGGCGGGTGCTGTCGGGGTGGACCGCGTCACGAGGGGGACACAGATCACTCGATCCAGCGGCACCACCCGCCCTGACCGGCGACGGCGCGGCGTACGGTTGTCGCGGCCCACAAGGTTCGAACCCCCAGGAGGAACGCGCAGTGACCCGCATCGTGATCATGGGAGGCGGGCCGGCAGGGTACGAGGCGGCCCTGGTCGCAGCGCAGCACGGCGCGGACGTGACGCTCGTCGAACCGGAAGGGCTCGGCGGCGCCTGCGTGCTCTACGACTGCGTGCCGTCGAAGACGTTCATCGCCTCGGCCGGAGCCCGATCGGCTTTCCGGGACGCCAAGGAACTCGGCATCCGCACCAAGGAGACCGACTCCGATCCGGACGTCGCCGTCGTCCACGGCAGGGTCAAGGGACTCGCCCTCGCGCAGTCGGCCGACATCCGCACGCGGGTTCGCCGCGAAGGGGTCCGCATCGTCCCCGGCCGCGCCCGGTTCACCAACGAGTCTCCCGGTCTCGCCCAGCATCAGATCGGCATCGACCTCTGCGCCGGCGGCTACGAGGAGCTCACCGCCGACGTGGTCGTGATCGGCACCGGTGCCACGCCCCGTGTTCTGCCGGGAGCCGAACCCGACGGGGTGCGGATTCTCAACTGGCGGCAGCTCTACGACCTGCCCGACCTGCCGGAACACCTCGCGGTGATCGGCTCCGGGGTCACCGGCGTCGAGTTCGCGTCGGCCTACACCGAGATGGGCGTCAAGGTGACCATGGTCTCCAGTCGCGATCGGGTGCTGCCGCACGAGGACGCCGACGCGGCCAAGGTCCTCGAAGACGTGTTCGCCGAGCGCGGCACCGCGGTCGTCCAGCACGCTCGTGCCGAGCGCATCGAACGCGTCGACGGCGGCGTGGTCGTGCACCTCGCCGACGGCCGCACCGTCGAGGCCAGCCACGCGCTGATGACCGTCGGCTCGGTGCCGAACACCGAGGACATCGGGCTCGACCGAGTGGGGATCGAGACCGATCGCAGCGGCTACATCCCGGTCGACCGTGTCTCCCGCACCTCCGTTCCCGGCGTGTACGCGTCCGGGGACTGCACGGGCCTGTTGTTGCTGGCGTCCGTCGCGGCAATGCAGGGGCGCATCGCGATGTGGCACGCACTCGGTCAGGGCGTCGCACCGATCAAGCTCAAGACGGTCGCGGCGAACATCTTCACCCATCCCGAGATCGCCACCGTCGGCATCAGCCAGCAGGCCATCGACTCCGGCGAAGTCCCGGCGCGCACGGTCACGCTGCCGCTGGCGGGCAACCCGCGTGCCAAGATGGAAGGCCTGCGGCGCGGCTTCCTCAAGGTCTTCTGCCGTCCCGCGACCGGCGTAGTCGTGGGTGGTGTCGTCGTCGCGCCGAACGCCAGTGAACTGATCCTGCCGATCGCCCTGGCGGTGCAGAATCAGATCACGGTCGACAACCTCGCCAACACCTTCTCGGTGTATCCGTCCCTGTCCGGTTCGCTCACCGAGGCGGGACGGCAGCTCATGGGCCACGACGACCTGGACTGAGCTGGTCGACGGGGGAACCGTCGCTGGTGCGGTGCCGGCGGCAGCGCGCTTCGCTGTGCTCATGCGAGGACACTCGTCGGTGAACGCGACCCGTGGGGAGTGTCGAATGAACACGACGCCCGTGCTGATCTACGACGGTGACTGTGGGTTCTGCACTCGCAGCGTCCGGCTGGTCGAGCGGATACCGGTCCGGGTTCGGGTGACGCCGTGGCAGACCGCCGATCTCGCGGCGCTCGGCACGACCTGCGCCCGCGCGGAACGGGAGGTCGTCTGGGTGGGCACGGACGGCCGCGTCTCCGGGGGTGCGGCAGCGGTCGCCGATCTGTTGCGCAGTGCGCGTTTCCCCGTCTCCCTCGTGGGGCGGGTGCTCGCACTGCCGGTGGTGCGTTCCTTCGCCGCGCTCGTCTACCGCATCGTCGCCGCGAACCGCTCGCGGCTCCCCGGAACGACGCCCGCGTGCCAGCTACCCCCCGACCAGCGCCCGGGCGCGTGAGTCTTTTTGGTGGCTATAGCAACCAAAAAGACTCACGCTGCCGTATGCTTGTCGGCATGGGTGCAGGGCTTCCGTTCTACCTCTGATCATCGCGCCGAGCCGCGTCAGCGCACCGCTTGACGGCCGCTCGGCAGCGTCGTGCGCGCGTGAACGCCTCACATCGTCCGAGATGTTCCGCGCGCTTGTTTTCTTGCCTTTCTGCACACGCCGCTGACCTGTCGCGGCGAGAACGGAGCTCGTCTTGAACACGCAGAACGCCTACCGCACCAAGAATCCCGCGCACATCGCCTTCATGAACATCCCCGGCCACGGTCACGTCAATCCCGGGCTGGGGCTGGTGTCCGCACTCGTCGAGCGGGGACATCGGGTCACCTACGCCGTCCCGAAGGCGTTCGCCCCGCAGGTCGTGGAGGCCGGTGCCGAACACGTCGGCTACACCAGTCTGCTCCCGACCGGAGAAAAGGGTGACGAGTGGACCGATGACATGGTCGAGGCGTCGAACATGTTCCTCGACGAGGCGATCCAGGTGGTGCCGCAGCTCGACGCCGCGTACGAGGGCGACCGCCCCGACCTGGTCGTCCACGACATCGGCGCACAGCACGCGCCGGTGCTCGCCGAGAAGTGGGGCGTGCCCAGTCTCTCGATGTCGCCGACACACCTCCCGTTCGAGGGGTTCGAGGACGTGTTCGGCATCGATGAGCAGGCGCCGGGGATGGCCGAGTTCCGGGCCCGTTTCCGGGCGTTCCTGGACTCCTACGGTTCGGCGCTGACCTATGAGTCGATGATCACTCCGAGCCGATCGTTGGCGACCATCCCGCGCAGCTTCCAGTACTACGCCGACCGAGTACAGGGCGACGTCACGTTCGTCGGGCCGATGCTCACCGAACGTGCGTTCCAGGGTGATTGGCAGCCGCCGCAGGACCGGCCCGTTCTGCTCGTCTCGCTGGGCTCGGCCTACACGAACAAACCGGAGTTCTTCCGGGACTGCGTGCGTGCGTTCGCCGACTCCGGGTGGCACGTGGTCCTCGTGGTCGGCAAGCACGTGGAGCCGGAGGAGATCGGACCGCTTCCATCCACGGTGGAAGTACATCGGTGGGTGCCGCAGCTGCGGATCCTCACACACGCCGACGCGTTCATCACGCATTCCGGCATGGGCGGCACGATGGAGGCGATGTACTGCGGTGTGCCGCAGATCGGTGTCGGTTGGGTCTCCGAGCAGTTCGCCAACGCCGCGCGCGTCGAGGAGCTCGGCCTCGGCAAGCACGTTCCGTTGCCGGAGGCGACACCGGAAGCATTGCGATCGGCGTTGGAGTACGTCTCGTCCGATGTGGACGTTCAGCGCAGGGTCGCGGCCATGCGGGAGGAGATCCTCGCTTCCGGTGGGATCCGCACGGCTGTCGACGTGCTGGAGTCCGAGTTGGCATCGTGAGCGGGTGGCCGTGGTCGTCTGCCGACGGCTACGGCCTCGGATAACCGTTCGCTCGCCGGTGGCGGTGCGAGCACAATGGCGACGCATGGACACGCCGCGCGAGAAGTTGCACCACGACGGAGTCGACCTTCGACGGTGGGAACACAGCGACGTCGACGAGGCCCTCCGAGTCGTCACCGAGTCGCACGATCACCTCACCCCGTGGATGGCGTGGGCCAACGGTTACGGGCACGACAAGGCGGTGGAGTTCCTGTCGAGAAGCGACGAATGCTGGCGCGAGGGGCGGGCTTTCAGCTACGCCATTCTGTCCGGTCAGGGTGCGATCATCGGAGCGTGTGAGCTCATGGCACGTATCGGCGCGGGCGGGCTCGAGATCGGCTACTGGCTGCACCCTCGACACACCGGGCACGGTGTGATGACTCGCGCGGTGGCTGCGTTGATCGACGAAGCGTGGCGCATCGGTGCCGACCACGTCGAGATCGTTCACGACGAGGCGAACATCGCCAGTGGCGCGATTCCCCGTCGGCTCGGCTTCACCGAGGTCGATCGCCGCAGCCCGCCGCAGCAGCCGGTGACCTCCGCCGAAGTCGGCGTGGACGTCGTCTGGCGGCTCACTCGTTGAGTTGATGGAGCGAACGGCACTTTCGCCTCGTCTCGTGAGGCGAAAGTGCCGTTCGCCTCACGAGACGAGGTGTGTGGTCCTTACTCGACCCAGTCGAAGGTCTTCGTGACGGCCTTCTGCCACTGGCGGTACTCGGCTTCGCGCCGGTCCTGCGCCAGCTTCGGATCCCACTGCTTGTCCTTCGCCCAGTTCGAGCGGATGTCTGCCTCGCTCTCCCAGAACCCGACCGCGAGCCCTGCCGCATAGGCCGCACCCAGGGCGGTCGTCTCGTTGACCACGGGCCGGATCACCGGAACACCGAGGATGTCGGCCTGGAACTGCATCAGCAGCTCGTTGACGACCATGCCGCCGTCGACCTTCAGCGACGTCAGCTCGACACCGGAGTCGGCGTTCATCGCCTCGATGACCTCGCGGGTCTGGAACCCGGTCGCCTCCAGCACGGCGCGCGCGAGGTGCCCCCGGTTGACGTAGCGGGTGAGCCCGACGATCGCCCCGCGTGCGTCCGAGCGCCAGTGCGGGGCGAACAGCCCGGAGAACGCGGGCACGAAGTAGGCGCCACCGTTGTCGTCCACACCGGAGGCGAGCTGTTCGATCTCCGGCGCCGAGCCGATCAGGCCGAGGTTGTCGCGTAGCCACTGCACCAACGAACCGGTGACCGCGATCGAGCCCTCCAGGCAGTACACGGTGGCGGCGTTGCCGATCTTGTAGCCGACGGTCGTGAGCAGACCGTTCTCGCTGAGGACCAGGTCGGTTCCGGTGTTGAGCAGCAGGAAGTTCCCGGTGCCGTAGGTGTTCTTCGCCTCGCCGGGCGACAGGCACGCCTGCCCGAACGTGGCGGCCTGCTGGTCGCCGAGGATGCCCGCGATGGGCAGTCCGCCGAAGACGCCACGCTCGCGGAATCGGCCGTAGATCTCGGAGGACGACTTGATCTCGGGCAGCATCGACATCGGCACCCCGATCTGAGCGCAGATGTCCGGGTCCCACTGCAACGTCCGCAGGTCCATCAGCAGCGTCCGCGAAGCGTTGGTGACGTCGGTGACGTGCACACCACCGTCCGGACCGCCGGTGGAGTTCCACAACACCCAGGTGTCCATGTTGCCGAAGAGCAGTTCCCCGTTCTCGGCCCGCTTCCGGGCGCCCTCGACGTTGTCGAGGATCCAGCGGATCTTGGTGGCTGAGAAGTATGTCGCCAGCGGCAGCCCGGTCGTCTCCTGGAAACGGTTCTGCCCCTTCTCGCCCCGGGCGAGCTCGTTGACGATCGTGTCGGTACGGGTGTCCTGCCAGACGATCGCGTTGTAGATCGGCTTGCCGGTGGCCTTCTCCCACACCACGGTGGTCTCGCGCTGGTTCGTGATGCCCACCGCCTCGACGTCGGAGGCGACGATGTCGGCCTTGGCCAGCGCCCCCGCGCAGACCTTGCGGGTGTTGGCCCAGATCTCGTCGGGATCGTGCTCGACCCACCCGGCCCGCGGGAGGATCTGCCGGTGCTCGACCTGGTCGGAGGACACCACACCTCCTCCACGGTCGAAAAGCATGCACCGGGTCGACGTCGTGCCCTGATCGATGGCCGCGATGTAGGAGGTCATGCCGTGCCTTCCTTGTTTCGGCGAGGACGTTCGGGGTTTCGGCGGAACGGTCGTGCGCGGATCAGATCGACGGCAGCGCGAGCCCGAGCAGGCCGGCGACGAGCCCGCCGAGCAACGGGCCGACGATGGGAATCCACGCGTAGTCCCATTCTGCCGAGCCCTTTCCGGGGATCGGCAGGATCGCGTAGGCGATGCGGGGACCGAGGTCGCGGGCCGGGTTGATGGCGTAGCCGGTGGGGCCACCGAGCGAGTTACCGATACCGACCACGACGAACATCACGGCCGCGTACCCGAGCGCGCTGTTGTTGAACTCGATCTCGCCGCCCGCGGTGGTCTGGATCCCCGGGTTCAGCACGATCCAGAGCACCAGCACGAAGGTGCCGATGAACTCGGTGACGACGTTCCACGGCGCGTTGCGGATCGTCGGGCCGGTACAGAAGATCCCGCGCGTGTTCGCGTTGTCGGGATTCTGGTCGAACTGGAGCTTGTAGGCCGCCCAGCAGGCGATACCGCCGAGGCAACCGCCGATGACCTGTGCGAGGAAGTAGACCGGCGTCTGCGCCCATTCGACCTGACCGTTGGCGGCCAGGCCGACGGTGACCGCCGGGTTGATGTGCGCGCCACTGGGCGCGGCGATGCTCGCACCGATGAAGACGGCGATGCCCCAGCCGAAGTTGATCAGTAGCCAGCCGCCGCTGTTGCCGAGGGTGTCGCGCAGAGTCACGTTGGCCACGACGCCGCACCCGAGCAGGGTCAGCATGAACGTGCCCACCAGTTCCGAGAAGAAGATCTCCCACAAGCTCATGTCGATCCCTTAGTGCCGTCGTCGTCCCTACCGGCCGTGTGGGCCGGACTGTCCGACGTGGATGAATCGCTTACGCGGTTTCAGCGCATGGCAGCACCTTCGGACGCCCGCCGCCACTCGTACGAGCGTGCCGTGCCGTTTCGCAACGGACCGCACGCGCCGGCACACCGCACGAGCTGCGCAGCGTGGCCGACCGGGAGCCGGTGCTGACACCTGTCCGAGGACAGCGGGCACCGCCTCATCTCACACCAACGGCGTGAAAGAACACATTGCTCACGTCGTTGAATGGTGTTTTTATCGTACTGAACGTGAGATGTCGAGATCTCGGGGTTGGTGAACCGGTCGACGAGCCGGGACGGGGCCTCCCGGGGCGGAAGGGTGGGGCGATGGCACGACGGCGAACGAAAGCCACCCGTCGGCCCTCTGACAAGCAGCAGGACCGCAGACGGCGGATCACCGAGCTCGTCATGGCCGAGGGCACGCTGCACATCGACGATCTCGTCTCCACCGTCGGCGCGAGCGCGATGACGGTGTACCGCGATTTGGCCGATCTCGAGTCACAAGGGCTCGTACACCGCAACCGCGGCCAGGTCTCGGCCGCGTCGTCGTTGCTCTACGAAGCCGCGTCCGAGTACCGGATGCAGCAGAACGTCGCGGAGAAACAGGAGCTGGCCGAGGCGGCGCTCGACCTGGTCGAACCGGGTCACGCACTGGTGCTCGACGACTCGACCACCGGCGTGCACCTGGCGAAGCGGTTGCCGGAGAAGGCGCCGTTGACGGTCGTCACCAACCACCGGGGCGTGTTCGGTGAGCTCGCGGACAAGCAGGGCGTGCACCTCATCGGGATCGGAGGCGACTTCCTGCCGTGGGCGGACGCCTTCGTCGGCGGAGTCGCGCTCGACGCGGTGCGAGCGATCCGCGTCGACCTCGCCGTGATGTCCGTGTCGGCCGTGACCGACGGCGTCTGCTGCTACCCGCACCAGGAGATGGTGCAGCTGAAAAAGGCGATGGTGGAGTCCGCGAGCAGCAGCGTGCTCTACGTCGATCACACGAAGTTCCACAGGCGGGCGTTGCACGCGGTCGCTCCCGCCGAGGACTTCGACATCGTCCTCGTCGACTCGCGTACCGCGCAGGCCGACGTCGACGTGCTGCGCTCGCGCGGCGCCGACGTCCGCGCGCCGCGAGCGACGGCGACAAGTGCGGCGCGCGCACCGCGTGGCCGTCCGTCATGATGACCACCGGGAACGTGCGCGTCGATGGTGGACCGATCCGACCGAGGAGGTCGCTGGTGTCCGAAGCGGTGAACAGTCCCGACCCGGTGCGCCTGTCCGGCAGGCTCAGCCCGGCCGAGCACGAGACGAGTTGGCAGCGGCTCGGCCGTGAGGACTTCGACGTCGTCGTCATCGGTGGCGGCGTGACCGGTGCGGGGGCGGCACTGGACGCGGCGACCCGGGGTCTGCGGGTAGCGCTCGTCGAGGCGCGCGACCTCGCTGCGGGAACGTCGAGCCGGTCGAGCAAGCTGTTTCACGGTGGCTTGCGCTACCTCGAACAGCTGGAGTTCTCACTCGTTCGGGAGGCGCTGCGGGAGCGGGAGCTGATGCTGACCCGGCTCGCGCCGCACCTCGTGAAACCGGTGAGCTTCCTGTACCCGCTGACCAAACGGCTCTGGGAGCGGCCGTACACCGCCGCGGGGCTCTTGCTCTACGACACGATGGGCGGTGCCCGGTCGGTGCCGGGGCAGAAGCATCTCTCCCGTGCTGGGGCGCTGCGGATGGTTCCTGCGCTGAAGCGCAACGCGCTGATCGGCGGCGTCCGCTACTACGACGCCCAGGCCGACGATGCCCGCCACACCATGACCGTCGCCCGCACGGCCGCTCGCTACGGCGCGGTGGTTCGGATGTCCACGCAGGTCACCGGGTTCCTCCAGGAAGCCGACCGGGTCGCGGGGGTCAAGCTCCGCGACGCCGAGACCGGCGCCGAGACCGAGGTCCGCGCGCAGGCCGTGGTGAATGCGACCGGCGTGTGGACCGACGAGCTGCAACGGCTGTCGGGAAGTCGCGGCCGGTTCCGGGTGCGTGCCAGCAAAGGCGTGCACATCGTCGTGCCGCGCGACCGGATCGTGGCCGAGAGCGGCATGATCCTGCGCACCGAGAAATCGGTCCTGTTCGTCATTCCGTGGGGAAGTCACTGGATCGTGGGCACCACGGACACCGACTGGAACCTCGATCTCGCGCATCCCGCCGCGACCAAGCACGACATCGACTACCTGCTCGAACACGTCAACACCGTGCTCGCCACGCCGCTCAAGCACGACGACATCGAAGGCGTCTACGCGGGACTGCGGCCGCTGTTGGCGGGGGAGAGCGACGAGAGCTCGAAGCTCTCCCGCGAGCACGCGGTCGCGCACGTCGCGCCGGGGCTCGTGGCCATCGCCGGCGGCAAGTACACGACGTACCGGGTGATGGCCGCGGACGCGATCGACGCGATCGGCAACGACGTCTCGCACCGCATCGCACCGTCCATCACCGACCAGGTGCCGCTCGTCGGTGCCGACGGGTATCACGCGCTGGTCAACCAGGCCGACCAGCTCGCGACGCAGCACGGTCTGCACCCGTACCGGATCCGGCACCTTCTGGACCGGTACGGCTCGATGATCCACGAGATCCTGGCGCTGGCGCAGGAGGATCCGGAGCTGCTCAAACCCGTGCCGAACGCGCAGGGCTACCTGATGGCCGAGGTCGCGTACGCGGTGAGCCACGAAGGTGCGTTGCACCTCGAGGACGTGCTTACCCGGCGTACGCGGATCTCGATCGAGTACCCGCATCGAGGGGTGGACTGCGCGGACCCGGTGGCCCGGTTGATGGGACGTGCGCTCGGCTGGAACGAAGAACGCATCCGCTCCGAGGTCGACGTCTACACCGCGCGCGTCGAGGCGGAACGGGATTCGCAGTCCCAGCCGGACGATCAGGCGGCGGACGCGAAGCGTTCGGCCGCCCCGGAGTCACGTCCGGAGATCATCGAACCCGTGAGCTGACCGGCGCGAACGGCACTTTCGCCTCGTGTGGTGAGGCGAAAGTGCCGTTCGCCCCGTGAAATCAGTGGGGTACGACGGTGCAACGGGTGCCGGGAGTGCGGGCGAGCCTTGCGTCGGCGGTGACGAGATCGCAATCGAGGAACTCGGCCAGGGCCACGTAGGAAGCGTCGTAGGCGGAGATGTTCTGCCGGAGTTCCCACACCCGGTGGAGCAGGGAGAACATTCCGTAGCGCGTGACCCCATCCGTTGCCACACGCGGAGGTGTTCCAGGCCGCTCGCGCGTCAACCTGATCGGCGGAGACTCTGCGACGCAGGCTGCTCGCGAGTTCGGGGTCGATCAGGTGAGGCACGTGTAGCTGTTGGTGAATGAACGCTTTCCTGCCGAGCCTGCGTTGAGCAGTGCCGACAACGCGGCCGAGGCATCGACGACGATCATCGGTCGGCTCGTTCGGCGTCCAAGTCCTGTAGCAACGTCGCGGTGTCCACGTCGAGGTCGGGGGCGCCCAGTAAGGCGGGGTTGTCGGCCCTGCGGGAGACGGCCGCGAGCTCTCGCACTGCGACGGCTCCGACGGGTGGCGTCCTCAGCGGCGAGCCGTTCCAGTCGCTTGCTTCCTGCCACATCAGTTGGAGCGAACGGCACTTTCGCCTCGTCTCGTGAGGCGAAAGTGCCGTTCGCCTCACGTTACGGAACGACGAGGTCGAGGGCGGCGGGGCGCAGTCGGATGGTGACGGGGAGGTCGGCGAGGTAGTCGCCGTCGGCATGGACCGGCACGGCGGAGTCTGCGTCCAGCGTGATCTCCGTCGTCGTGCGCACCTCGACCTCCTCGGAGTCGACATGCCGCCCGGTCTTCGCCCTGTTGATGAACCGGACGACCTTGCGTTTCGGGGCGTTCCCGACGGTGAGCACGTCGAGCGTCCCGTCGTCCATCCGTGCAGACGGGACGATGTTCAGTCCGTAGCCGTAACGCCCCGAGTTCGCGACGACCACCTGGTGCAGCGTGCGCTTCAGCGACCACTCCGGGGTGCTGAGCCGGAACTCCGGCGGTTGCCAGCGCAAGATCGCACCGACGGGCGCGAGCCGGTACACGAGGCGGCCGGGCAGCCAGCGTGTGTTGTTGATGGCCTCGGTCGCCACCGAGTCGATTCCCACGTAGACGTTGCCGAGTACGACCTGTCCGGCCGCCTCGATCACGTCGACGCGCCGGGTGCCACCCGTCTCCAGCATCGCGGCGAGCGCCCCGGTCGTGGTCGGCAGGTCGAGCTTGCGGGCGAGGTCGTTTCCGCGGCCTGCGGGCACGATCGCCATCGCGCTCCCGGACCCGAACACTCCGGCGGCGACGTCGCGGACGAGGCCGTCGCCGCCAACGGCGATCACCGTCTCGCCGCGCTGTGCGCGGTCGGCGGCGGTGTCGATGGAGTGCTGTGCGCTTCGGGTGCGTACCTCGGAGACCTCGACGCCTCGCGAGGCGAGCAGGTCGGCGACCGGCCGCCACACGCGCAGCGCGTGCCCGCCACCCGCGACCGGGTTGATCAACGCCGTGTACGTGGGCACCGGCCTCAGCCGATCAGCACGCCGGGGTTGAGGATCCCGGCCGGGTCGACGCTGCTCTTGACGGCCCGCAGCACGTCCACCGCGATCGGCCCGAGTTCGAGCGCGAGCGCCTCGCGGTGATCGGTGCCGACGCCGTGGTGGTGGGAAATGGTCGCGCCACAGTCCCTGATCGCCGCGTTGGCCGCCGCCTTGGCTTTCGCCCACTGCGCGACGGGGTCGTCGAGTTGTTTGGTGACGACGGTGAAGTACAGCGACGCACCAGACTCGTAGACATGGCTGATGTGGCACATGACGAGGTTGGGTGAGCCCTGGTCGTTCAGCGCGGCCTGCACCGCGTCGGTGACCGCCGTCTTGAGCGTGTCGAGGTTCGCCCAGTATGTGGCCGTCTCCAGCGTTTCCACCAGCGCGCCGGAGTCGAACAGCGAGTCGCGTAGGTACGGGCCACGGAACCGGCCGGTGCGCCACGCCTCGCCGGGCTGCTCGCCCTGGCAGACGCCGCCGAGTTTCCGGAGCACGGCGGAGGCGCCCTCACGGGTTCGCGCGACCTGCGCGTCGGTGCCTTCGTAGCCCGTGACGACCAGGCATCCGCCGGACTCGCCGCTGCCGAGCGCCGCGTCCGGATCGGAGAGGTTCACGGCCGTTTCGACCTCGTCGGACAGGCGCAGCACCGTGGGCAGCGGGCCGTCCTGGGCGAGCGCGCGCAGCGCGACGGCCCCGTCGGCGAACGAGTCGAACTTCCAGCCTTCGAACACGCGCTGCTGCGGCGCCGGGTGGATCCGGACGGTCACCGAGGTGATCACGCCGAACGCGCCTTCCGACCCGAGGACGAGTTGCCGCAGATCCGGGCCCGCCGCGGACTGCGGCGCTGTGCCCAGCGTGATCGTGCCGCGCGGAGTGGCGACGGTGAGTCCCTCGACCATCTCGTCGAAGCGTCCGTACCCGGCGGAGGACTGGCCCGCGGAGCGGGCGGCGGCGTACCCGCCGATGGTCGCCATCTCGTAGGACTGCGGGAAGTGTCCGAGTGTGTAGCCGCGCTCGGCGAGGAGCCTTTCCGCCGTCACGCCCCGGGTGCCGGTCTGCAGCACGGCGGTTCGCGAGACGTCGTCGACGCTCACGAGCTGGTCGAGCCGGTTCGTGTCGAGCGCCACGACTCCGGCGAAGGAGCCTCGCTCCGGCGCGAGGCCGCCGACGACCGACGTGCCGCCCGAGTAGGGCACGACCGCGACGCGGTGCTCGCTGCAGATGTCGAGGACGTGCACGACCTCGTCGTGCGAACCGGGATGCACGACCGCGTCGGGCGCGTCGGATGCGTCGCCGCTGCGCAGCTTCACCAGGTCGGGTGTCGAGAAGCCGCGGGTGTGGCCGACGCGCGTGTCGTGCTCGGTGCTGACGTGCTCGGAGCCGAGTGCGGTCCTCAGCGCGGAGGTGACCGCCTCGGGGAGCTCAGTCACCGGCAGCGTCGCGTCCGGTACGGGGACCGGCGGGGCCGGCGGCGTGGCGCCGAGTGCGGCCAGCGCGTCTTTCGCGGCGTCGGGCAGGTGGCCGGGGGTCTCGAGGTTGCCCCACAGGTAGGGGTGGCGTTCGACGTTGGACAGGTCGTACTCGGTCACGGACGCTCCTCGGCAGTTCAGAGAGATGCTACACTTTTACACATGGTGTCGCAGCGACGCAATCACGAGGGGGAGGCTCGGGCCGCCAACGCGATCCCCGAGGAGCGCATCCTCGACGCCGCCTACGAGTTGCTGCTCGCGGTCGGGATGAGCCGGCTGAACATGGCCGACATCGCCCGCCGCGCCGACGTCTCCCGCGCGACCCTCTACCGGCGCTGGCCCAACGTGCGCGCGGTCGCCGCCGCGCTCGTCACCCGGGAGTTCGCGACGCTCACCGACGACGTGGTGGAGCGGGTCGGGACGGGCCGCGAGGCGGTGGTGGGCACCACGGTGCGCGTGGTCGGCGCGGTGCGCACTCATCCGCTGTTCCGCAAGATCATCGACGTCGACCCGGATTTCTTGCTCCCGTACCTGTTCCAACGACAGGGGACGAGCGCCGTGGCCCAGCTCGACCTCGTCGAGGAGGGCATCCGCGCTGGCCAGGCCGACGGCTCGATCCGCGACGCCGACGCGGGCATGCTCGCGCGCGCCGTGATGCTCACCGCCCGGTCGTTCGCGCTCAGCGGCCGCGTCTTCGTCACCGAAACCGACATCCCCGCTCTGGACACCGAACTGTCCGAGCTGATCGACAGGTACCTCGCCTCATGAGCACCGCACTGAACGCCGCCCGCCGCAGCCGCGAACTCGACGAGCTCGACTCCGCGACCGGTCCCGTCGACGTACTCGTGATCGGAGGCGGGGTCACCGGTGCGGGCATCGCACTCGACGCCGCGTCCCGCGGATTGTCGGTCGTGCTCGCCGAGAAGCACGACCTCGCGTTCGGCACGAGCCGGTGGAGTTCGAAACTCGTGCACGGCGGGCTCCGGTACCTGGCGTCCGGGCAGGTCGGTATCGCGCACGAAAGCGCGGTCGAGCGGGGCATCCTGATCGACCACACCGCGCCGCATCTCGTGCGGGCGCTGCCGCAGATCATTCCGCTGCACGCCACCGTGAGGCCCCGGGACGCGCTGCTCACCCGCGCCGGATTCCTGGCCGGTGACGCACTGCGCGCCGCCGCGCACACCTCCGCGCGCACGCTGCCGCGCTCGCGCCGCGTCACTGGTGCCGAAGTCGCACGCCACGCGCCCACCGTCCGCGCCGAGGGACTGCGCGGCGGACTGATGGGCTGGGACGGGCAGCTCACCGACGACGTCCGGCTCGTGGTCGCGCTGGCCCGCACCGCCGCCGGCCACGGCGCGAAAGTCCTCACTCGAGCGGCCGCTTCGCAGGTCACAGGCGGTGGGGCGGTGGTGACGGACACCCTCACAGGTCGCGAGATCGACGTGTCCGCGCGCCTGGTCGTCAACGCGACCGGGGTGTGGGCCGCGGACGTGGCGTCCGGGCTGCGCCTGCGCCCGTCGCGCGGGACGCACCTCGTCGTCTCACAAGAAGCATTCGGGGGGCTGACCGCAGGGCTGACCGTGCCGGTGCCCGGGCACTTCGGCCGCTACGTGTTCGCGTTGCCCGTCCCGGACGGCCGTGTGTACGTGGGACTCACCGACGAGGACGCGCCCGGACCCGTTCCCGACGAGCCCGAACCGGCCGACTCCGAGATCACGTTCCTGCTCGACACGATCAACCGGGCCCTCGCGCGCCGGCTCACCCGGCAGGACGTGCTCGGGACCTACTCGGGACTGCGCCCGCTGCTGGACACCGGCAGCGACGAGACCTCGGACCTCTCACGCAAACACCAGGTGATCGTCGGCGCGGACGGGTTGCTCACCGTCGTGGGCGGCAAGCTCACGACGTACCGCCGCATGGCTCAGGACGCCCTCGACGCCGGAGTGCGGCGCGCGGGCCTGACAGTCGGTGAATGCCGGACACGGCGGCTTCCCGTGGTCGGAGCGGCGAGCCGCGCCGAGCTGGACCGCGTCGATGCGCCCACGCGGTTGCTGCGCCGCTACGGCACCGAAGCTGTGGAGGTGCTGGCGCTCGACGATCGGCAACGGATTTCGGCGGCGACCGAGCACACCATGGGCGAGCTCCGGTTCGCGGTCGAGCGCGAAGGGGCGCTCGACGTCGCAGACCTGCTCGACCGGCGCACCCGCATCGGCCTCGACCCGGCGGCCCGCGTCAGCGCCCACGCCGCCGCCGAAGCCGCCCTCACCCCCTGACCGCAGGGTGGCAAATTCGCGCGAATTTGCCACCTGGCTGTCCACAGGGGAGGGGAGTTGTCCACAGGCGCTTTGTGGGAATGATCTGGGTACGGCGGTGGTCTCGCGGAGCGAGGCTGTCACCTCGCCGGATCGGGGGTCACGCTTCGAGGTCGGCGTGGAGCGCTTCGACGTGGCTGATGAGGGTGCGGGCGTCCACCGGAGCGACCGTCGACCACGGATCGCCCGAAGCCGAGTCCCGGCGCATCTGCAGGTAGCGACCGTGCGGCGTATCGAAGAAGCCGACCACCCGCTCGGCCCGAACTCGGCGCGCACCCGGTTCCCGCCGCGCAGCGCCGAACTGTCCCTGTCCGCGCACCTCGGTGGTCATCCGCGCCAACGTCTCGACGTCGTCCGGCCGCACCCCCCGCCCCCGCAGAGCGGAGCGCAACCTCTCGGGGTCGTCCCCCGACTCGGCGGCGGCCGCGTCGAGGTCGGCGCCGCGCAACGTCACCGAACCGCCCGACCCTGCCGGTAACGGCGGCAACACACCCGTCGCCTCCCGCGCCAGACCGGCCGCGGCGATCGCGCGCATCGTGATCACGTCGCCGTCCTTGACAGCGAGCACCGCGCCCGGTGCCGGAACGCCGAAGTTCGCGTCCTCGGCGTGTGCGGACGCGGCGAGTACTCGCACGCCACGCCCGAGCCACAGGCGTCCGTCCACCTCACGGTGCGGCTCGGCGAGCACCCGCAACATCGCTTCGAGGTCCGCGTCCAGACCGCCGCGATCTCCGAGGCCACGTGCGGACAGCCCGTTCCACACAGTCTCCACCAGCTCGGAGCGCTCCTGGTGGGTTCGTCCGGGAGAAGGCACTTTGATCACGAGCGGCAGGGTGCCGAGCGCCAGATGTTCCCACACCACGTCGAGTTCGAGCGCGCTGAGCTCGACCGGCCGGTGGTGGTCGGTCGCGGTGTCGAGCATCATCAGCCCGGTTCGCCGCCGATCACCGGCCGCGACGAGGTCCTCGGCGCATCGAAGAACCCGCCACCCTCGCCGTTGTCCTCGGTGACCGGCGAGTCGGTCTCCGGCTCGTCGTCGTGTCCACTCTGGTCGCGCGCCGCACGGGAAGCCGTCCTCCCGGAGCCGCCCGAACCCGAGCCGCCCGCCGAACCCGAGCCGCCTGAGCCCGCCCGGCCGGCTGCCGAGCCGCCCGCCGAACCCGAGCCCGAACGGCCCGAGCCCGAGCCGGAGCCGGAGCTGCCCGACGTGCCGAGGCCGGGCGCCGCCCGAAGTCCCCCGAGTCGAGCCGCCGCGCTGCTGGGCCCGAACGCCGATCCGGGCCCGGTCGGCGGTGTCGCAGGCACCGACGGCGCCCAGTTGATCGTGACCGCAGGCTGCGCCACGCCCCCGCCCGGCATCGGACGAGCAGCCGGCGCGTCCACCGTGACCTGCGGTGGAGCCGCGAACGACGCGAGCGACGTGGTGTTCGCCCGCGTCGAGGACTCGTAGGTGCGCATTACGTCGAAGGCACGCTGTTCGGCGGCGTCCTGCGCGGCCTCCTGTGCTTCACGGTCGGTCTGCCCACTGAACAGGTGCGTGAACAGCGACTCGGCCATGCCCGGATCCTCGGCGGTGAGCCGAACCGGCGGTGGCATC
This sequence comes from Allosaccharopolyspora coralli, assembly GCF_009664835.1. NCBI lineage: Bacteria > Bacillati > Actinomycetota > Actinomycetes > Pseudonocardiales > Pseudonocardiaceae > Allosaccharopolyspora > Allosaccharopolyspora coralli. The sequence continues at coordinate 4,100,887 of NZ_CP045929.1, read as the reverse complement.
TCCGCGCGGGCCTTGCCGACGTGCTCGGCCTGCTCCTCGGCGCGGTCGCGCATGACCCGCGCGGCTTCCTGAACCTCACCGGCCCATTCGCCGAGCGGCCGCAACCCGCTGCGAGTGGTCTCGGCGGCCTCGCCCTGCCAGCCGTCCATCGCGCGGATCAGCGCGGAAGCCAGATCCGAGTCGATCTCGGCGAGAGCCGTGGTCAACTCGGACCAGCGGCGTACCGGGTCGGTGGAGGCGTCCGCGCCCGGTCCCTGGTGGATCTGCTCGTACAGTTCGGGGTGGCTGTAGCCCTGCCACCGGTGGTCCCCGGAGTTCGTCACGTCAGCATCCCGGCGTGAGTCGGGTGATGTTGGCGTCCTCGACGTCGGCGTACTGGCGCCCCGCCAGTTCGAGCGACTCGGCGGCCGACTGCAACTGGTCGCGGTAGCCGCACAGGGCGGTCAGCGCGTCGAACTCCCCGCCGACGGAGCGACCGTTGAACTCGTCGGCGGCCTCGGTGCTCACTGGATCCCCTGCCCACGGGCGGATCCTTAACTCGGTGATCGCGTGCTCGATCTGCACACCGACCCGGTCCAGGGAGTCCTGCAGGCTGGTGACCAGCCCGGGAATCGAGCCGGGGTCGACCTGCATGGAGCCACCGGCCCCGATGACCTCCTGGTCGACGGAGGTGTTGAGCGGCACGCTGTCCTCCCGAAAAGAAACGTTCCTCGTCCGGCGCCCGCAGGCGGCGGTTCTGATTCACGATCACTCTAGTTCGTGTCCGTCACGCTGGGGAGTGCTCCAATTGCGGGGAGTGCCACACCCGGCCGGGTCCGCCGTCAGTTCGTCCCTTCCGGCGAGTTCCGTGACGGAGCGACGCTCTCGGACTCTTCTTCGGACGGCTCGGACGTCGGTTGCGGCGACTGCAGCGTGGCGACGGCGCCGGCGGCGACACGCTCGGCACCCGCGCAGAGCTGGTCCAGCGGAGGCGGCGGGTTCGCGCCGTCGTCGCGGTAGAGCACGTCCAGGTGTTGTCCTTCGGCGACGTCGACGGCGACGTTGCAGGAAAGATTGAGTTCCGGGGTCCGGATCACCAGTGCCGGAAAACCCTCGACGACGGTCGGCGTGGCCTGCACCTGGGCCGTGTCGCTGGTCCAGACGTCGATGCCTTCCGTGGTCACCAGCGACAGCCGGGCGCCGACCTTCGCGGTGCTGTTGCGGAAGCTGCAGGTCGCGGCATTGCCGAACCCGGCCTCGGAGTCGGCGAGCGGTTCGCGGTCGAAGCCGAGCTGGCCACGCTGCTGCTCGGTGAGCAGCGAACACGGGTCGACCCCGTCGAGCACCAGGTCGAACGGACGTGGCGGTGGAGGCGGTGGCGCGCTCGACGTGGGTGGAGGCGGTGGCGGCGGAGGAGTCGCCGGGGTCTCGGCGGTCCGTTCGGTCTGCGCAAGGCCACACCCGGACAGGGCGAGCGAGCCGGCCAGTAGCACCCCGATCGTCCGACGTCGTGTCGACGAGTTGTGCATACCGTTACCGTAGCGAAAGCCGGTCCGGTTCCCGTCGGACCTGCCCTGAATGCCTCGTGAACTGCGGTTTCATCGAGAACGAGCCAGCCACAACGCGATCGCGACCGCGAAGATCCCGAGCAGCCAGAGCTGCCGCGTCACCACTGCCAGCGCCAGCAGCGCCACACCCAACCCCACCGCGAGCGCCGTCCCGCCCGGACGCGCCGCCGGCGCAGGCTCCGCGGTGGTCGCCAGCACCGGGCGCGGGTCCGGCAGATCCGCGAACAGCGCCGTCAGCTCCGAGCGCAGCCGTGCCTGCGCCGCGACCCGACAGCGCTCGTCGTACTCGTGCACCTCGAGCCGTCGTGCGCCGAGGTGCTCACCGAGCAACGCGATCACGTGCTCGCGCTCCGGGTCGCCGATCCGGAGATCGTCACCGTCCCCCGGTCGTCGCGGCACCGGTCAGTCCTTGATCTCGCAGACGACGGTGCCCTGGCTGACCGAGTCACCCGGCTGCGCCTGCAACCCCGTGACGGTGCCGCCCTTGTGGGCGGTGACCGGGTTCTCCATCTTCATCGCCTCCAACACGACGACGAGTTCGCCCACCTCGACCTGCTGGCCCTCCTCCACCGCCAGTTTGACGATGGTGCCCTGCATCGGCGCGGCGAGCGCGTCCCCGGACACGGCGGCGCCGCCCTTGCCCGCGTTGCGCTTGCGTGGCTTGGCCTTGGCGTTGCCGCCGCCGGCGGCGGGTGCGGCGGCGAACTCGGCGGGCAGGGTGACCTCGAGGCGGCGGCCGCCGACCTCGACGGTGATGGTCTGCCGCGGCTCGGCCTCCTCCGGCTCGGTCCCGCCGGTGAACGGTTCGATCGTGTTGTCGAACTCGGTCTCGATCCACCGGGTGTGCACGGTGAATCCGTCCTCTCCGGTGAACGCGGGGTCGCGCACGATCACCCGGTGGAACGGCAGCACCGTTGCCATCCCCTCGGCGACCATCTCGTCGAGGACCCGGCGGGAGCGCGCCAACGCCTGCTGCCGGTCGCGTCCGGTGACGATGACCTTGGCCAGCAACGAATCGAACTGGCCGCCGATCACCGTGCCCGTCTCGACGCCCGCGTCGACCCGCACGCCCGGTCCGGCGGGAGTGACGAACCGGGTCACCGTGCCGGGTGCGGGCAGGAAGTTGCGGCCCGCGTCCTCGCCGTTGATGCGGAACTCGATGGAGTGGCCGACGGGTTCGGGGTCGGCCGAGTACTGCAGCTTCTCCCCGGCGGCGATGCGGAACTGCTCGCGCACCAGGTCCAGCCCGGTCGTCTCTTCCGAGACCGGGTGCTCCACCTGGAGCCGCGTGTTGACCTCGAGGAACGAGATCGTGCCGTCCACGCCGACGAGGAACTCGACCGTTCCGGCCCCGAAGTACCCGGCCTCGGCGCAGATCCCCCGCGCGGCCTCGTGGATCTTCTTGTGCTGGTCCTCGGTGAGGAACGGTGCCGGAGCCTCCTCGACGAGTTTCTGGTGGCGCCGCTGCAGCGAGCAGTCGCGGGTGCCGACGACGATCACGGTGCCGTGCTGGTCGGCCATCACCTGCGCCTCGACGTGGCGCGGCCGGTCCAGGTAGCGCTCGACGAAGCACTCGCCGCGCCCGAACGCGGACTCGGCCTCACGGACGGCCGAGTCGTAGAGTTCCGGGATCTCCTCCATGGTGCGGGCTACCTTGAGGCCGCGACCGCCGCCACCGAACGCGGCCTTGATCGCCACCGGCAGGCCGTGCTCCTCGGCGAAGGCGACCACCTCGTCGGATCCGTTCACCGGGTCCTTCGTGCCCGGCACCAGCGGCGCGCCCGCGCGCAGTGCGATGTGCCGCGCCGTGACCTTGTCGCCGAGGTCGCGGATCGACTGAGGGGACGGACCGATCCAGATCAGGCCTGCGTCCAGCACCGCCTGGGCGAAATCGGCGTTCTCCGACAGGAAACCGTAGCCCGGGTGCACCGCATCCGCGCCGGAACGCTTCGCCGCGTCGATGACCTTCGGAATGTCCAGGTAGCTCTCGGCCGCTGTGGTGCCGCCCAGGCCGAACGCCTCGTCGGCCAGCCGCACGAACGGAGCGTCCGCGTCCGGCTCGGCGTACACCGCGACGCTGGCGATGCCCTCGTCCTTGCAGGCACGGATGACCCGCACCGCGATCTCACCGCGGTTCGCGATCAGGACCTTGCGGAGCTGGGACTGCTCGGTCGAGTCCTCGGGCACGCCTAACCTCCTGTAGCCACCGGCGCCAGGGTGCGCACACCTGGCGACCTATCGACGCCCGGAGTGTATGCCCGCGCGCCGTGGCGAGGGGAAGGGCACGACCGCGCCAACCCCGTCGGAGCGACATGGATCACACGTGACCGTGGGGCGAACGGCACGTTCGCCTCGTGTGGTGGGGCGAGAGTGCCGTTCGCTTCGCGGGGTGGTGTGGGGTGAACGGCACGTTCGCCTCGTCTGGTGGGGCGAGAGTGCCGTTCGCCTCGGTGTCAGGCGGGGGTGGGAGTCCGGGTGTCGTCGGCGTTGAGCAGCGGCGGGCCGGTGTGCGCGTCGAGGGTGTCGTCGTCGAGCATGCCCTCGGTCCGCGCCACGATCACCGGCACGGCGATCTGGCCGCCGACGTTCGTGGTCGTGCGCATCATGTCGAGGATCGGGTCGACGGCGTAGGCGATCGCGATGCCGGTCGCCACCACTTCCGCGGGGAAACCGAGCGAGGCCATCGTCAACGTGAGCATGGTGAACCAGCCGGTCACGCCCGCCGTGGCGATCGCTCCGAACACCGCCACCGCGACGATCGTCAGGTATTGCACCGGCCCGAGCGGGATGCCGAACAGGTTCGCCACGAAGATCGACCCGATCGCCGGGTAGACCGCCGCGCACCCGTCCATCTTCGTCGTCGTCGCCAGCGGAACCGCGAAGCTCGCGTACGAGCGGTCCACACCGAGGTTCACCGCGGTCTGCCGAGCCAGCGGCAGCGTCGCCCCGGACGAACGCGACACGAACGCGAACTGCAACGCCGTCCACGCCTTGCCGAAGAACTGGCGCGGGCTCACGCGCGCCACGAACCACAGCAGCGTCGGGTACACGGCGAAGAGCACCAGCAGCGAGCCGACGTAGGTGGCGGCGGTGAGGCTCAGCAGCGGCGCGAAGAACTCGTTGCCGTAGGTCGCGACGGCGTTGCCGATGAGGCCCAGCGTTCCGATCGGCGCGAGCCGGATGATCCAGCCGAGGACCCGCTGGATGATCTCGAACACCGAACGGTTGAACTCGATGAACGGTTCGACCTTGTCGCCGAGGCTGTAGGCCGCCGCGCCGACCAGCAGCGCGACGAACACGACCTGCAACGTCTCACCCTCGCTGAACGCCTGGATCAGGTTGCTCGGCACGAGCCCGTTGATCAGGTCCAGCCACGAGCCGGACGACTTCTGCCCGACCTCGTCGACGTTGCCCTGCGTGGGCTGGATGTTCAGGCCCTGGCCGGGTTGAAACACCGATCCGACGACGATTCCGATCGTGACGGCGATCAGCGAGGTCGTGGCGAACCACAACGCCGTCTTCCCGCCGAGTCGTGCCGCGGTGCGTCCGCCGCCGACGTTGCGCAGGCTGGTGATGCCGACGACGATCGCGGTGAAGATCAGCGGCAGGACGGTGAAGGTGAGCAGGCTGGTGAACGTCGAGCCGATGGTGTCGAGGGTGGTGACGAGCCATTCGGCACCGGTCGTGCGGGCAACCCATCCGAGCACTCCACCGAGCACCAGGGAAGCGACGATGGCGACGGCGAACACTTTCGGGTTGAACCGGAAACGACGGGTGGGCTCGTCACTCGGTGAAGTCGGACTGGCGGTCATGCGGGTCTCCCTGGATCGCAAGGGAAGCGGGGGTGGGCTGCGCGGTCTCGGTCGTGGCCGTTCTCGGCGTTGCCGCGCGGCGGTTCGTGCGCTCGGCGTCGGCTTCGTCGGGGAGGGACAGGTCAGACGGAGCTGGCCTGCCGTCGAAGATCGACGTGCAGGCGCTCGGTGAAGTGCCAGTCACGGGTTTCGCGCATACCGAAGAACGTCAACGCCGCGTCGTACGCGATGCATCCAGCCCGACTCGAGTTGTGGCTGTTTTCACTCGGATGGACGCGTGGTCTCACTGCCCACCGTCAGGCACGGTCCTGCGTGCTCGGCACGGGCAGGGTGAGGGGGCTCCGGTGTTCCAGGTTCTCGCTCGCGAGGCTGGGGTCGCCGCCGCGTACTCGAGGCGGCCCCAACGCAGCGAGCGGCAAGCTGAAACGACGGTAAGCGACCACCACCGCGGATCAACGACAGCTGCTCACCAGAGGGAGACGACGCTGACGCCGACGTCGGCGAGGAGTGTGCGGGTCAGCGGCAGGCTGATGCCGATGACGCTGGACGGGTCGCCGTCGACGCCTTCCACGAACCAGCCACCGAGACCGTCGAGCGTGAACCCGCCCGCGACGGCCAAGGGCTCGCCGGTGGCGATGTAAGCGTCGATCTCGTCCTCGCTCGGCGTCGAAAACCGCACCGTGGTCGCCAGGTGTCGTGTCGCGGTCGCGGTCGCGACGCCTTCCTCGACTCGAACGACGGCGTGTCCGGTGAACAGCTCGCCCGTGCCACCTGCCATGTGTTTCCAGCGTTCGGCGGCGATCTCCGGGGTGGCGGGCTTTCCGACGATGCGGTCGACGCCGTCCCAGTTCATCGACAGCATCGAGTCGCAGCCGACCACCACCGCATCCGGTACGTCCTCGCCGAGCGAGTCGACAACGGCCTGCGCCTTGGCCTCGGCGAGCGCGGTCACCAGCTCAGCCGGGCTCGGGTCGCTGAGCCGCGCGGCGACGGCGTCCTCGTCGACCCCGGAGACTCGCACCAGCGGGTCGATTCCGGCGGCACGCAGGACCGACAGTCGGGCGGGGGAGGCGGAGCCGAGCACGAAACGCACGCGGCGAGCCTAGATGACACCGGGAACCCCTCGGCGTGAGGCCGTTGGGCGCGGACTGAGGGCTGCAATCAGGCACCGTACGCTGACAGTTTTCTCCGCTGCCATTCGCAGACCCGCCACGGAACCACCAACGCGGATCAAACCCGTCCACGCTCCAACTGACACGGGCATCCGTCACTGCGGCAGGGCTGAGGCCCGCCACGCGTTCGAGCCGGGCCGCAGCGACTGCTGAGCGGTCGTGCGCCGCAGGGCGGAACTCCGCGACGCCCATTCGGACAGCCGCTGCGGTCCCGCCTGCGGCGCTTCGGCCAAGTTGGCGGCGACGGCCGTCAGGGCAGCGGTGACCGCCGCGATCTCGGCGTCGTCCGCGTTGCCGCGCACGATGCGCAGCACGGGGCGTTCGCTCATCGACTCCTCCGGGATCACAGCGGGATGTTGCCGTGCTTCTTCGCGGGCAGGCTCTCCCGCTTGGTCTTCAGCATGCGCAGCGCACGGGCCACGTAGCCGCGCGTGTACGAGGGCGGGATGACCGAGTCCACGTAGCCGCGCTCGGCCGCCACGTACGGGTTGCACAAGGTGTCCTCGTACTCCTGCTGCAATCGGGCCCGCTCGGCCTCGACGTCGTCACCACGCTGCTCGGCCTCGGTCAGCTGCTTGCGGTAGAGGATGTTCGCCGCGCCTTGGGCGCCCATGACCGCGATCTGTGCCGTCGGCCAGGCCAGGTTCACGTCCGCGCCGAGGTGCTTGGAGCCCATGACGTCGTACGCGCCGCCGTAAGCCTTCCGCGTGATCACCGTGACCAGCGGGACCGTCGCCTCCGCGTAGGCGTAGAGCAGCTTGGCGCCGCGCCGGATGATGCCGCTGTACTCCTGGTCCGTGCCGGGGAGGAACCCGGGAACGTCCACGAACGTGAGCACCGGGATGTTGAACGCGTCGCAGGTCCGCACGAACCGCGCGGCTTTCTCGCTCGCGTCGATGTCGAGCGTGCCCGCCAGCTGCATCGGCTGGTTGGCGACGACACCCACGCTCTGGCCCTCGACACGGCCGTAGCCGACCACGATGTTCGGCGCGAACAGGTTCGAGACCTCGAGGAACTCCTCGTCGTCGAGCACCCGCGTGATCACGTCGGTGATGTCGTAGGGCTGGTTCGGCGAGTCCGGGATGAGCGTGTCCAGCTCGCGGTCGGAGTCGTTGATGGCCTCGGCCACCGAACCGCTGCCGGTGTCCTCACCCTCGAAGACCGGCGCCTCGGAGAGGTTGTTCGACGGCAGGAACGACAGTAGCTCCTTGACGTAGGCGACCGCGTCGTCCTCGTCGGAGGCCATGTAGTGCGCGTTGCCGGACGTCGTGTTGTGCGTGCGCGCACCGCCCAGCTCCTCGAACGTCACGTCCTCACCGGTCACCGTCTTGATGACGTCCGGACCGGTGATGAACATGTGCGAGGACTGGTCGACCATCACCGTGAAGTCGGTGATCGCAGGCGAGTAGACGGCCCCGCCCGCGCACGGACCCATGATCAGCGAGATCTGCGGGATGACACCGGAGGCGTGGGTGTTGCGCTTGAAGATCTCGGCGTACAGGCCGAGGGCGACCACGCCCTCCTGGATCCGGGCGCCGCCCGAGTCGTTGATGCCGATCAGCGGGCAACCGGTCTTGAGGGCGAAGTCCATGACCTTGACGATCTTCTCGCCGAAGACCTCGCCGAGCGAACCACCGAAGACCGTGAAGTCCTGCGAGAACACGCACACCTGGCGGCCGTCGATCGTGCCGTAGCCGGTGACCACCCCGTCGCCGTACGGGCGGTTGGCCTCCAGCCCGAAGTTCGTGGAGCGGTGCCGTGCGTGCTCGTCGAGCTCGATGAACGAGCCCTCGTCCATCAGCAGGTCGATCCGCTCGCGAGCGGTCTTCTTGCCCTTGGCGTGCTGCTTTTCCACGGCTCGCTCGGACCCGGCGTGAACCGCCTCGTCGTTGCGACGGTAGAGGTCGGCGAGCTTGCCTGCGGTGGTGTGGATGTCGGGCTCGCCAGCGGGCGGCTCGCCGATCGGTTCGGTCGCGCTGCTCATGACCCCGTAGCCTAGCCAGCCACGTCGACACACCCACCCCGGCTCGCCGGTGACACGCATCACGCGCCCTGGATGTGCGGGTTGCGCTGCGTGGGTGGTCGGGTAGCGGAACCTCACCTCGCGGCCGGCTGCGGGATCGCCGACATCAGGTAGCGCCCTACATCACGTCGACGCTGTCCTCGCCAGCCACGAGCTGGGAACCCGCCGGTGGTCGGCCTGCGTAGGCGGGGAGAAGCCGTCGGCATCCGTGAGTGCGGCCACGCAACCACCTACGCAGAGCAGCCCGTGAACCCTGCTATCGGGGCAGGAGTGGGCCGAGCGGACCGAGATCGAGGTTGAGGTCGGCCGCGGTGAGGCCGTGTTCGTCCCGCAGCTCCCCGAGCCGCTGTTCCAGCAGCATGAGCGTCAGTCCGACGCGTTCTTCCTGGTCCTCGCTGAGGTCCCCTTCCTCCACGCGCCGCAACGCCTGCTTCTCCATGAGTTGTCTGAGCAGCTCGACGATGGTCAGCACCAGTTTCATCAGGTCGCGTTCGACACTGTCCCGGTCGGTGTCGATGCGGTTGCCTTTCGCGGCCAGACCGTCGACGAGTGCCGAGGTGACGTCCGCCGGGTCGCGTCCGTTCCGTTCCTGCTCGCTGCTCACGGCTGTCCCTCCTGCTCCGCGCGTTGGCCGGTGACCGGCGGGTCGTTGCTGAACGGGTTCCACGGCGTGGCGTCCCGCGATCGGACCGACGTGATGAGCGCCCGCAGCGAGATGTGGACGAGGTCGACATCGGCGATCGAGATGGTCAGGTCGCCCGCGAGAACGACGCCGCCTGCCAGGACGCGATCCAGCAGGTCGACGAGCGCGATCTCCCGGTCCGCGAGCGGGTGGTCGTCGTTCGGGACGGGGGAACTCTCGCGCGGTTCAGCCCGCATCGGACGTCGTGTGGTCGAAGGCGAAGGAATACGGGGCCCACGGGCCCGTCACGTCGATCCGGCACCGGGTGTGCTGTTCCCGCAGCTCGGTGACGCGGTCCAGGAACGCGTCCTGCGCGTCCGCGTCGACCAGGTAGGCGGCGTTGAGCACGTTCTGCCCTTCGACGCCGCTGAGTTCCTGCGCCTGTACCCGGTGGCGGTGATGCTCGTGTGCGAGCGCGGACAGCGAGCCGTCCACGTCCTCGGCACTGCCGGTGGCGTCCTGCATGCTCGCGTCGCGGCTGTCCCGCGCTTGCAGGCGCTGCCGGAGATAGGACCGGCCCGAGGCCGGGCGTTCGGGCTCCGGCGCCGCGGGTTCGGGCTGCTCGACCGTGTACACCTTGACGCCCCACTCGACGCGCCCGTCGAGCCGGTCGAGGGCCGCCGTCCAGGCCGCCTCCTCCGAGCGCAGCACCGAACGGACGCGGTCGGCGTCGAGGTAAATCGTCGCCAGCCGCAGCGGCAGCGTCACCGCGAGACCGGCCACCCGCTCCACGACGGAGTTGTGCGCGCGGGCGACCTCACCGAGCCAGTTCAGGTCCTCCAAACTCTTCTGCAGGGCCGATTCACTGAACTCGTCGGCGTCGACCGGGCTCGTCACGGCCACCAGGCCGTCGGCTTCGACGGCCTCCAACGGCGTGCCCCGGACCCCGCGTTCGTCCGTAAGGGCCTCGGGACTCAGCCCTCGCGTGACGGCGTAGCAGTAGCGCACCGTCCCGCTCATCGGTCATTCCTTCGCCCGCTCGACGACCCGCCTGCCGATCCCTTCCGTTGCGAGGGTTCCGATGCCTGTTCCTCGGGGACGGAACCCCCCTCCAGAGCCGCGAGCCGCCGGTGCAGTTCGTCGTTCTCGGCCTGAAGCTGGTCGACGCGAGTGCTGTCGGCCTCGACGGACTGCTGGTCCTGCTGGCCGTTGCGCATCGACGCCGACGACAAGCTCGGGTCGTGCTCCCACCAGTCGATGCCCATCTCCTTGGCCTTGTCGACCGAGGCGACCAGCAAGCGCAACTTGATGGTGAGCAGTTCGATGTCGAGCAGGTTGACCTGGATGTCTCCTGCGATCACGATCCCCTTGTCCAGCACCCGTTCCAGGATGTCGGCGAGGTTCGCGCCGGAGCCGCTGTTCTGCGAGCGCGCGAGCTGCGACTGCGGCGTTCCGACCTGTCGTGCTGGTTCCGTCACGAGACGCTCCCTGCTGCAGTGGCCGACTTACCGGGGTGTGGTGTCCGCGTCATGCCGGTGCCCTCGATCGACGGCGCGGACGACGCGGCGCACGGCGGGCCTCCGGCTCCTCCTCGGCCTCGTCCTCGTCGGGTTCGGCTTCGAGGTCCTCGTCGTCTTCGTCGGTCTCTGCGTCCTCGTCGTACTCGTCCTCGTCGCTGTGCTCGTAGTCTTCCTCGTCTTCCTCGAGGTCATCCTCTTCGTCGTGGTCGGCCTCGGAATCCTCCTCGGATTCGCCGTCTTCGTCGTAGTCGGCGTCCTCGTCGGCGAAGTCCTGGTCATCGCCGGCGTCCTGTTCCTCATCGGAGTCCTCGAACTCGTCGTCCGTGTCCTCGTCGGCGTGCTCGTCCGACTCCTGCTCTTCCTGCTCCGCTTGCACGGCGTCCTCGTGGGACTGCACGACCTCGCCGTCGCGGATGGTGCCGCGCCAGCCTTCGTCGGTCGGTTCGCCCTGCATCATGATGAAGCGGCGGTAGTGTTTGAGATCCAGACGCACACGTCGGCTCGCGGCCCACCACATGTTGGCGGTCTTCTCGAAGAAGCCGCTCGGGTAGTACTCGATCACGAGCAGCACCCGGGTGAGGTTCTCGCCGATCGGGTGGAACGTGACCACGCCCCGGATGGTCCCCTTGGCGCCCTCGGTGTTCCAGACGATCCGTTCGTCCGGGATCTGTTCGCTGACGGTCGCCTTCCAACTGCGCTTGGACTTGGCGACCTTGGCGTTCCAGTTGGTCGTGACCTCGTCCACGTGGTCCACACTGAGCACGCCGCGGGTGAAACCGCCGAACTCCTGGTAGTTGACCCACTGGTCGAAGGCGGTGCGTACCGGAACGCCGACGTCGACGTCCTCGACGATGTTGTTGAACTTGCCGCTGCTGGAGCCCTTGCCCTTGCTGCCGCCTCCGGTGAAAGCTTCCTTCACCTTGTCCTTGAGGCCCTTGCCCGCGACCTCCATCGCGGCACGAAGTGCGCTCTTGCCCTCCGCGAGCTTCTTGCCGCCCTGCCCGATCAAGCTGCCGAGCCCGTCGCCTTCGGCGGCCTCGGTGAGCTGCTGCGTGGTCTCGCCGAGTTTGTCGCCTGCCGCCGAGACCAGGTTCTGCGCCTTGGCGGTGACGTAGTTCTCGGCTTCCTGGAACAGGCGTTCCATCGCCGGATTACGGCCGACGGTCTCCCGCAGACTACTCAGCGGCCCGCCTTCCTTGTTGTCATCGCTTCCGGTGTCAGCCACGGTCCGACCTCCTGCTACTGCTCTTGCTCGCGGCGCGTCCGGTGCTCTTGGCCGCTGTGTCGCCGGCGCGGCCACCCGTCTTCCGGGCCGCACTCGACGCCGAACGAGCCGCACCCGATGCCTTCTTGGCCGCACCCGACGCCGACTTCGTCGTGTCCGATGCCTTCTTGGCCGCACCCGTTGCCGACTTCGTCGTGCCCGAAACCTTCTTCGTGGTGGCCGCAGTGCTTGTCGTGGTGCCTGTGCTCTTCTTCGCGGCGGCTGTGCTCTTCTTCGCGCTAGCCGGAGCCTTCTTCGCTGTGGTGGAGGCTTTCTTCGCGGCGCCGGACCCTGGAGTCCGTGCGGCCCCGGACTTCGCGGTCTTCGTGCCGGACTTCGCAGTGGCGCCGGCTGTGGCCTTGCCGCCGCCGGTGCGACGCGTCGCCGACGTCCGCGACTTCTGCGTGCTGGAGGGAGACCGACGGTCGCGACGTTCGCGAGGCCCGTCCTGCTCGTCCTCGGCGGCCTCACCGCTGTCCTGGTCCGAGGACTCGTCTCCGGAGTCCTCGTCCTCCTCGTCGTCGTCCTGCCGGGCGTCGACCACCTGGGCGGCGTCCTTGAGGCCTTGGGTCCGGGCGTGCAACCCGTCGGCGAGCCGGTTGGTCTGCGCGGCGATCAAGTTTCCGGCGGCGGTCTTGCCGACGGTGAGCACCTCGTTGGTGAGCTGGTCGCGCAGCGCACTGAACTGGGGTGACGACTGCAGCTCCTTGCCGAGCTGGGTCGCGAGCTGCTTCGGATCGAGATTGAGCTTCTTGCCGATGAGCCAGCTGCCCAAACCGATCGCCAGTTTTGCCTTGCGTCGGCGGCCCAGGACGTACCCGCCCACGACGGCCGCGCCGATCTTGGCTCCGTTGTTCATCTGCCCGGATCCCTTCTCGGTCAACCGGTGACCCCGGCGTCGAGTTCCTCGAGTCGGTCGAGGATCTCGTCCTCGCGTCGGTCGAATTCCTCCTCGTCGATCACACCGTCGTGCAGGTCTCGTTCGAGTCGGATGAGTTCGGCTCGCAACGTCTCGATCTGCTCGCGTTCCGCGGCCGTGAGGACCTGATCGACCGTCCACGCCACCCCGCGGACCGGGGCCAGCGGGAGCAGGATCAGTTCACTCAGCAGTCCCATGCCGCGCTCCTTCAGCCGGGCCGCGCGATCTCGGGCTCGGGTTGGTGGATCTCGGTGAAGCTGTACGGCGGCAACGGGCCCCGGACGCGCAGGTCGAGCAGCCAGTCCACCTGCTCGCGCAACGCCTCCACGGCCTCTTCGAAGTGCTGGATCTCCTCGGCGCCCACGAGGAACGAAGCGTTGAGGAAGGTCTCGCCCACCGGCGGGCCGATGTGTCGGCGGTCCGCCAGCCGACTCAAGTGCCCGATCAGCACGTCGGCGTCCTGCGCGGCCCGTTGCTCCACCGCGTTGGCGACCTTCTCGCCGAACGCGATGCGCTCCTCGTGGGAGCCGCCGCCGTCGGACTGGATGCGTTCGTGGTACGCGCGCAGGTCCGAGTCGTCGAGCAGCACCTGACGCAGCACTTCGTCCTCGTGGTGCGTAGCCTTGACGTTGATCTCGACCTGGCCGGTGAGCCGGGTGAGCAGATCGGTGTACTCCTCGCTGCGTCCGGAGACCTCCTCGACGACCGCGTCGTCGTCCTCGCCGACGACCCCGAACCGCATCGGCAGTGTCGCGCCCTGCGCGCACAGCTTCTCCAACACGTCCTCGTGTGCCAGCACGTCGCGCCGTTTGGCGCGCAAGCCTTCGGGTGCGTCGCTGACGATCGCCACGATGTCGCCGGCTACGAGCGTGCGCACCTGCGCGGGCGGCGCACCGACACCGGTGAGCCCGTCCACCCTCGCCGGGTGCGAGGTCGCGACCAGCCCGTACAGGTACGTACTCATTCGGATCCTTCCCGGCGGTTCCGGCTGCTGCGCTGCTTCTGCCGGTTCTCCGAGCTGCTCGGTTCCTTCGCTTCCTGGAACGCCTCGGTGAACGTCTCCTTGGCGCCGGTCAGTGCTCCCTTGGTCTTGTTCTTCGCGCCGCTCTCGACGCTGTCGCCGACCAGGTCGGGAAGCGTGGTGGCACTACTCGCCTGATTGAGGTCGAGCCGGTTCGCCGCCTCGGCGAAACGCAGGTAGGTATCCACGCTCGCGACGACGACCCGGGCGTCGATAGTGATCAACTCGATGCCGACGAGCGAGACGCGGACGAAGACGTCGATCACGAGACCACGATCGAGAATGAGATCGAGAATATCGTAGAGCTGGTTCTGAGAACCGCCTCGTCCGCCGGATTGCTGTACTGCCTGTGTCATGAAGAGACTCTCCTCGTTTCGGGGGTGATTCGCGGTTCAACGACCGATCTGTCCGCGTGCATAGCGGGCGAGACGTTCGTAACCGACGAGCTCGCCGTCGTTGTCGAGCTGAACCGAGTAGGTCCCGAGAATGCTCGTGGTGTCGGGGACCCGTGGTACTTCCACGACCTCGACGTTGAGCTGCCATCCCTCGTCGGTGGTGCGGAACGCCGAAATCGACTCGGTCTCCTTGCCCAGCAGTTCTTCGAGTTGGTGGCGTGCCTGCCGCACGATGGCGGTGCGCTTGGTCGTGCGGCCGGTACCGCCGGATTCCGTGTCGCGCTCCCGTGACCTCGTGGGTGTACGAGAACTCGCGGCGGAGCTCCGCCGCTTGGACTGCTCCGTCATGATCGTGCGCATCTCCAGGACTGCGTTGTCGTGTGCGACCGGCAGTGCGTCTTCATCCGCGAGAGCTACCCTGTGAGATCGACGGGTAAACCGATCATCGACAAGAAGATGAACTCGTTCGTCCAGTGCCGGAAGATTTCCTGATAACTGGCCCGTGTGGGTGGTGCGGCGTGCAATTGGTGAGGTGATCGATCCGCCGCTCGGTCATTTTTGATCTGTTGCGCGAGAACGGAGCGAGTGGCCCGGAAAGAGGCCCTGTGGCGCTCACTCACGCGACGGTACGCGTTCGTGTCGGACGGACCGTTTCTTGATCTGTGATGCAGAACTCCGAGTGAACCGGGGTTCGGCGATTCACCGGCAGGCTGCTGTCTCAACCCGCGCCACGGCGACCTTACCGACGCTCGCAAGGATCGTCATGGTCGCTCGCGCGCGAGAGGGTGCTCAGAGGGAGCGCGGATTGGTGTGCGTTGGGCGCCGTAGTGTCAGCGGCATGACGAGACCGGTCCCCCTCGATGCCGACGTCCTGCGCAAGCGCCTGGTGAACGACGGCCCCTATTCCGCGCTGAACGTGGTGACCGTCACAGGCTCGACGAACACCGACCTCGTCGCGGCCGCGACGGCCGGTGAACCCGACCGCACCGTCCTCATCGCCGAGGAGCAGCAGGCGGGGCGCGGGCGGATGCAGCGGACGTGGGTCTCGCCGCGCTCTTACGGCCTTCACGTGAGCGTTCTGCTGCGGCCCGTGGTGGTCGCACAGTCCGCGCTGTCGTGGATACCGCTGCTCGCGGGGGTGGCGTTGGCAGAGACGGTCCGTGAGACGACCAACATCGAGGCCACGCTGAAATGGCCGAACGACCTGCTGCTCGGCCCCGGTCGACGCAAGTCCGCCGGGATCCTCGCCGAGGGCGTCACCACCCTCGACGGGATGGCGGTCGTGCTCGGGGTCGGGGTGAACGTGCACCACTCGACGGACGACCTGCCCTCCGGGGCGGGCGGCCTGCCCGCGACCTCGCTCGCGGCGGAAGGGGCGAGCGCCGTCGACCGGCAAGAGTTCGCTATCCGGCTGCTGCACGCGTTCGCCGAGGTCGAGGACCAGTGGCGGTCGGACGCCGGTGCTGTCGCGGAGACCGGTGTCCTGGACCGCTACCGAGCGCTGTGCGTGACGCTGGACCAGGACGTCCGTGTCGAACTCGGGGGTGCGGAGTCGCTGCGCGGGGTCGCAAAGGACGTCGACGAGCAGGGGCGGCTCGTGGTGCGTGGCCTCGACGGTGTCCGCACCGCGATCTCGGCAGGCGACGTGGTCCACCTTCGCCCCGACGACCGCTGAGCGAGGCGAACGGCACTCTCGCCCCGTCTCGCGAGGCGAACGTGCCGTTCGCCCCGTCGGGCTGGTGCGGTTCCGTGTGGGTCGAGAGTGCCGTTCGCCTCGTGTTGTGGGGCGAGAGTGCCGTTCGCCTCGTCTCGCGAGGCGAGAGTGCCGTTCGCGCCGGGTCGGTGCGGTGTCGTATGGAGCGAGAGTGCCGTTCGCCTCGTGTTGTGGGGCGAGGGTGCCGTTCGCCTCGTGTTGTGGGGCGAGAGTGCCGTTCGCGCCGTTGCTGTGGGACGAGTGTTCGCCGTGCGGCGTGGCCGGTACCGTGATCGGCATCGGTGCCCGGTGAGGAGGGGATCCGTGGCCTATCCCGAGGACCTGCTCGGTGAGGACGAGTACGTCGTCGTGCACAAGCACCCGCACTGGAAGATGCTGGTCGTTCCGGTGCTGGTGTTCCTCGTCGTGGTGGGCGGCGGGGCGTATCTCGCCGCGCTCGTCGCGCCGCTGTCCTGGCATCTGCCCGCGTGGATCGCGATCGGGGTGCTCGGCCTGATTCTCGCGGTGTGGTTGACGCTGGCGCCACTGCTGCGCTGGAAGACCACGCACTTCGTGGTGACCACGCAACGGCTGATGGTCCGCGAGGGCGTGTTCACCCGCTCGGGCGTGGACATCCCGATGCAGCGCATCAACAGCGTCCGGTTCCGGCACGGCGTCGTGGACCGGATGCTGGGCTGCGGAACGCTCATCGTGGAGTCCGCCGCCGACGAGCCGCTCGAGTTCGACGACATCCCGCACGTGGAGCACGTGCACACGCTGTTGTACCGGGAGGTCAACGGCGACTACCGCGACGACTGGGATCACGAGGAGTACCGATGACGGTCCCTGCGTGGTACCGAGCACGGAACCGCACCAGCGCGGGTCGAGCGAACCGGGAGTGCCGATGAACACGCGTGAGCTGGGGTTGCCGATGCCGGTGGCGTCGCCGCGTCCGGCGGAGTTGCCGAGTGCGGTGACGATCTGGGAGGTCGGTCCGCGGGACGGTCTGCAGAACGAGTCCGAGGTCGTGCCCCCGGCGGTGAAGCTGGACTTCCTCACCCGGCTCGCCGAGGCAGGGCTCACGGTCGTGGAGACGACGAGCTTCGTGCATCCGAAGTGGGTTCCGCAGCTCGCCGACGCCGCCGAGGTGATCGACGGGCTCACTCCGAGAGAGGGCGTGCGGTACCCGGTGTTGGTGCCCAACGAGCGCGGCCTGGATCGGGCGATCGAGTCGGGAGTCCGGGACGTCGCGATCTTCGCGGCGGCCACGGAGTCGTTCACCCGCAAGAACTTGAACCGCTCCCTCGACGAACAGTTCGGCATGTTCGACCCGGTGGTCTCGCGTGCGACAGCCGAAGGCATGGACGTACGCGGCTACGTGTCGATGGTCTTCGGCGACCCGTGGGAGGGCGCGGTCCCGATCGAACAGGTGGTCTCGGTCGGCAAGCGGCTGCTGGGCATGGGCTGTTCGCAGTTGTCCTTGGGCGACACGATCGGCTCGGCCACTCCAGGCCACGTGGAGGCGGTGATCGGCGCTTTCGTCGCTGAGGGCGTGGGGGTCGACCGGCTGGCGGTGCATTTTCACGACACCTACGGCCAGGCGCTGGCGAACACCTACGCGGCGCTTCGTCTCGGGGTGTCGACGGTCGATTCCTCCGCTGGTGGCCTCGGCGGCTGCCCGTACGCGAAGTCGGCGACCGGCAATCTCGCGACCGAGGACCTGGTGTGGATGCTCGACGGGCTCGGCATCGAGCACGGGGTGGACCTCGCGGCCCTGGTCGACACGAGCGTGTGGATGGCGGGCCAACTGGGGCGTCCCAGCCCGTCCGCGGTGGTCAAGGCGCTCGCCGGCTGAGCCGGAGCCGGGCCGCGAGTGCGTCTCGGGCACGTGGAACCATCGGCCCGGCGGCTGCGTCCCATCGTCGGAGGCATGCCTGCGACCGGCGGCAGCTCGCCGGTGTCGGGGTCGGGCAGTGACGAACATCCCGGGAGAGGGGAACGGCCATGCCTGCCGATCATGGTGCCCAGGTCGAGGAACTGCTCGCGGAGTACCGGCGCGGGCGCGAGCGGCTTCGGTCGGTGCAGGAGGAGTTGGCGACGCTCACCGAGACGGTGCGCAGCGAGGACGGAACCGTGACGGTGACCGTGGGTGCCCAGGGCGCGTTGCGGGACCTGGTGCTCTCCGAGTCGGCGTATCAGCGTTACCGGCCGGATCAGTTGGCTGCGGTGGTGACGCGCCTGTCGGCGCAGGCCGCGCACGCCGTGGCGGAGCGTGCGCACGAATTGCTCCAGCCGGTGTTGCCTTCGGGCACGGACCCGGCCTCGGTGTGGGAGGGCCGCGCGGACCTCGATCCGATTGCTGTCGCGAACGATGCTCCGAAGTCCCGTATCGAACCGGCGTGCGACGACGACGATGAGGACGAAGGCAGCGGCAGCTGGCTCGAGGACGGCAGGGACGGGGGCAGAAGGTGAACGGGTTCCGCACGGATCTGGACGGGCTCACGCGCAGCGCCGGTGAGTTGCACGACCTCGCGGGGCAGGCGGACCGCATCGCCGAGCAGCTGCGTCGGGCGCAGGAAGCCGGTGCCGGCTGTTGGGGTGCGGACGAGGTCGGGCAACGGTTCGCCGCCAAGCACGAGCCCCGAGCACAGGAGGCCGCGGACGCCGTCGGCGGGATCGCGGGCAGCCTGCGGGGGCTCGGCGGGAAGTTCGCGGAGTCGGCGGCGACGTCCCGGGCGGCCGACGACGCCGGTGCCGCCGAGCTCGGCCGTTCCGGGCAGGTGTGAGCATGGGGATCGAACTTCCTCCGGAACTGCGTGACGTCGCCGCGAAGGTCGGGCTGCAGTGGCCGGAGGCCGACGAGGACGCGATGCGTGAGTCCGCGGGGGCCTGGCGGGAGGCGGCCACGTCGATCGACTCGCTGTCGTCGTCGGCCGACGGTGTCGCCCAGGGCGCGCTGGCGTCCTTGCAGGGCGAGTCCGGTGACGCGGCGGGGCGCGAATGGAACGGCATGGTCGGCGAGGACGGGCCGCTGCGGTCCTCGGTGAAGGCGTGCACGGCCTCGGCCGACCGGCTGGACCACGCCGCCGAGCAGATCGGTGCGGCGAAGGTGCAGATGGTGCGTCAGCTGGTCGACGCGGCCAAACAGGTCGACGCGGCGGAGCAGGCGGCGGGCTCGGGGAACGCACAGGCACTCGCCGGGCTCGACACCGTGTTGCGCGGTGCGTCCGTGGGTGTGTCGGAGACCCACGCCACGTTGTCGTCGGCGGTGGATGCCGACAGCGGTGTGACGATGGACTCCGGTTCGGCACCCGGGTTGCTGGGCTCGGTCGAGAACACCGTCAGCGGCGTGGCGGGGAGCGCCGGTGACGCCGTGAGCGACGTGGCCGGTGGCGCGAGCGGTCTCGCTGCCGACACGGGTGAGGCCGTCGTCGGCATCGGTCAGTCCGTCGGCGAGGCCGGGGGGACGGCTGCGGACGTGGGAACGGGTCTCACCGAAGGCGTTCCCGGACACGGTGTTGCGGGCGCTGTCGGTGATGGTGCAGCGACGGTGGGGGGTGCTCTCGGGGCTGTGAACGAGCCCGTGGCAGAGCAGGCGCAGCATGCGGCAGGTGCAACGGAGTCCACAATGGATCGGCTGAATCCGGGGCCGGTCGGCGGCCCGGAAGTCGGCCCTCCGGCAGGCGGCCCGCCCGGGTTCAGCGAGAACACCGGCCCGATCCCGGTGGGTCCGTCGGTGACGCCAGGCTGGGGCGGCGGTGCGGAGTCCACAGGGCCGGTGTCGCTCTCTCCGAGTGACCCGGTGACCTCGCCGCAGGGCGTGCAGTCGGCTTGGGCGGCTCCGCCTGCTTCGGCGGCCGCAGCCGTGCCGAATGCTCCGATGCCGCCGCAGGCTCCACCGATGGCACAGCCTCCACCGCAGGCCGGCGGGTTCCAGCACGGCGGCGTGGCGCCGCCGCCCGCCGGGGGACAGCAACCCGGCGGCGTGGCGGCTCAGCCTCCCCCGCGGCCTGCGGTGCCCTACCGTCCCCAGCAACCCGGGTTCGGCGTGGTCCCGCAGCCTCCGCCGCAGCAGCCCGCGCCCCAGGTGCAGCAGCCACCGCGAGCGGCTGCTCGGCCTCCGGGAGCCGCAGTGCAGCCGCCGATGCCGCATGCGAGTGCGCAGCAGGCGGACGTGCCGCGTCCGCCGCGCACGCCCGCGCGGAGCGAGTCGGTGGTGGCGTTCGTGCTCAACCAGTTCCCGCTCGGGCACATGCCGCTCGCGGCACCACGCCCGAGCAGGCAGTTGCCGCCGCCTGCCGAAGAGCAGGAACCCGTCGGCGGAGTGTGTTTTCCGCCGCAGGACCACCCACGCTCGTCCCTTGTGGATGGTTCCGACGCGGCGGTCCGGGCGCGATCCGGCGCCGCACCGCTCGCGGACGGCGAGGCACGCGAGGTGCCCGCCGAGCTGCTGGAAAACCACGACCCGCTGGGCGAGCTCGCCGAAGTCGAGTGGGAGCGCCGGTTCCTCGTCGAGGACTCGCGCGACTACGTGTGGCGAGCGTCGGCGCGGTTCCCGGAGGGCTGTGTGGAGTCCGGCGAGCCGATCGTGCTCGACCCGGACACGGTGCTCGACCGCTTCGGCACCGGTGCGGGACGGGTCTTCGCCGTCGATGGGACCGCGGTCGCTCAGCGGTCGCTCCCGCCCGCGCACGTCGAGCGCGGGTACCGCCGGTACCGGGTGTTGCGTCCGCTGCCGGTGTGGCGGGCGGTGTCCGCCTCGTGGTTCGCGCAGCCCGGCGGCGGGGTGCGCTACCGGGCCACGTACTCGGCGGCGGAACTGGTGGCATTCGGCTTCCTGCTCGAACTCACGCGCGAAGTGGAGGCGTCCGAGGCGGGGACGGTCCGGATCGCCGTGGAGAATCTCGAGGCGTCGCAGCACAAGGAGGGCGTGTGAACACCGAATCCGTTCTCGGCTGGCTCGAGGCGATGGGCGTTCCGGCCGAGATCGTGTCGCTCGGGCGGGAAGCCGACGATCGCTGGTGCCTGCTCAGGGACGAGGTGGAGGGCGAGCCCGCGTGGGAGGTGTTCTGGCGCGAGCAGGGCAACCGCTACGACTGGGCGCGGTTCTCCGACGAGCAGGTCGCCTGCTTCTACCTCTTCGGGCGCCTGACGTGGACTCAAGCACTCCGCGGCGCCCTCGCCCCGAAGACACCCGGCTGAGGCACGCATGCGGGCGTACCGGTTCGGCGTGTCGGATGGGGCGAACGGCACTTTCGCCTCGTGAGACGGGGTGAAAGTGCCGTTCGCCTCGAGTGGGTGGGTAATGCGCTTACCCGAGTGGGTCGGTGTCGGATGGGGCGAACGGCACTTTCGCCTCGTGAGACGGGGTGAAAGTGCCGTTCGCCTCGAGTGGGTGGGTAATGCGCTTACCCGAGTGGGTCGGTGTCGGATGGGTCGAACGGCACTTTCGCCTCGTGAGACGGGGTGAGAGTGCCGTTCGCCTCGAGTGGGTGGGTAATGCGCTTACCCGAGTGGGTCGGTGTCGGATGGGTCGAACGGCACTTTCGCCTCGTGAGACGGGGTGAGAGTGCCGTTCGCCTCGAGTGGGTGGGTAATGCGCTTACCCGAGTGGGTCGGTGTCGGATGGGGTGAACGGCACTTTCGCCTCGTGAGACGGGGTGAGAGTGCCGTTCGCCTCGGTGGGTGGGTAATGCGCTTACCCGAGTGGGTCGGTGTCGGATGGGGTGAACGGCACTTTCGCCTCGTGAGACGGGGTGAGAGTGCCGTTCGCCTCGAGTCCATTGCGGACGGAAGGTCAGCGCAGGAGGTCGAGGGCGGTGTCGTGCAGCGCTCCGTTGGTGGACAGTGCGTTGCCGCCGTCGAACCGAGCCTGCCCGGACAGGTCGGTGAACCGCCCGCCGGCTTCGGTGACGAGGACCTGCACGGCCGCGACGTCCCACGGATTGACGATCGCTTCGGCCGCGATGTCGATGGAGCCCTCCGCGACGAGGCAGTGTGACCAGAAGTCGCCGAACGCCCGGTTCTCCCAACAGGCGTCGACGAGCCGCAGGTAGGACTCACGGCTGTGGTGTTCGGACCACGTGCCGAGGTGTGTGGTCGACAGGTACGCGTCGCCGATGTCGTGGACCGCCGAGACCTCGATGCGTTCCGCCGGGCCGCCATGGGTGCTGCGCCACGCACCGGAGTCGACACTCGCCCACCAGCGACGACCGAGCGCGGGAGCACTGACGACGCCGACGACGGGCTGACCGGAGTCGACCAGTGCGACGAGCGTGGCCCACGCGGGCACGCCGCGAAGGAAGTTCTTGGTGCCGTCGATCGGGTCGAGAACCCAGGTACGTCCCGCTCCGGTGGTGCCGCCGCGTTCCTCACCCGCGACGGTGTCGCCGGGACGACGCTGGCGGAGGATGTCGCGGACGGCGTCCTCGACGGCGAGGTCGGCGTCGGTCACGGGGCTGCGGTCGGGCTTGGCGTCGACGGTGAGGTCGCGTGCTCGGAACCGTTGCGTCGTGATGCCGTCGGCGACGTCCGCGAGTTGCAGCGCGAGGTCCCGGTCGGAGTGCAGGTCGATGCTCACGCCCGAAACCTTAGAGCCTGTCTGTGCTCTTGTTCTGATGCCCGTCGGGGCATGGTCTTGCGTGCTCAGCCCGAGCACGGTGAGAAGCTCCGGTGTTCCAGGTTGTCGCTCGCAAGGCCGGTGCCGCCGCTGTGTACGTGCTGGTACTCGAGGCGACCCCAACGCCGCGAGCGGCAAGCTGGGACGCCGGTAGGTGACCACCACCGCAGACCACAGACAGCTTCTGAGAATTCTAGTCAGAAGGTCTGACGCAGTGGTCGGGTGGCGGAACCTCACCTCGACCGTCCTCTTCGCGGCGTGAACCGACGGTGACCGGGATGCACCGGACACGCGACCTCTACGCTGGGGGACGTGAGCGTGGTGCTGTTGGCCGAGGACGACCCGGCGATCGCGATGCCGCTGTCCCGGGCCCTGCAACGCGAGGGTTACTCCGTGCAGGTGATCGAGGACGGAACGCAAGCGCTGCACGCGGCGTCCGACGGTGGCGTGGACCTCCTCGTGCTCGACCTCGGGCTGCCCCACATGGACGGACTCGAGATCTGCCGCAGGCTCCGTGCCCAGGGGCGTGGCCTGCCGGTGCTGATGCTCACCGCCCGCACCGACGAGGTCGACTTCGTCGTGGGTCTCGATGCGGGCGCCGACGACTACGTCGCCAAACCGTTCCGGCTGGCCGAGCTGATGGCCCGCATCCGCGCCCTGCTGCGCCGCAACGCACCCGAGAACCTCGAGATCGGCGGTGTCCGGCTCGAACTGACGGCCCGCCGCGTGATCGTCGACGAGCACGAGGTCCAGCTCGCCAACAAGGAGTTCGAGCTGTTGCGGGTGCTCATGCAACACGCGGGCGAGGTCGTGACCCGCGAGGACATCCTCGAGGAGGTCTGGCCGGAGCCCGGGCGCAAAGGCAGCAAGACCCTCGACATGCACATCTCGTGGCTGCGCCGCAAGCTCAGCGACAGCAACGGTTCCCGCCTGGACGAGCAGCGCATCGCCACCGTCCGCGGTGTCGGCTTCCGGTTCAACACGGACTGACCCGTGCGCCGGCGCATCCTGCAAGCGACGCTGCTCGTGGTGGCCGTCACGGCTGTGGTCCTCGGTCTGCCACTCGGGTTCAGCGCGCTCACCCTCGTCGAGGACATCACCCGCGGAGACCTCTCCACCCGCGCTCAGCAGATCGCCACCCGCCTCGACGAACAGGTCGCCACCAACCAGCCGCTCGACCTCACCGCGGTGCGAGTGGCGGTCCCTGCCGGGGCTCGGCTGATCGTGCGTACCCAGCAGGAAACGCGCAGCTTCGGCGCGGACCCGGGGGAATCGCCGCTCGTGGAGACCGTGTCGATGGTGCATTCCGGCAGCGTCACGTTGGCCGCTCCGAGCTCTCCCGTCCGCACACAGCAGGTGCAGGTCGGGGGTGCTGTGGTGCTGCTGGTGGTGCTGTCGGGGGCCACCGGCATGGTCGTGGCCGGTGTCACGGCGCGTCGGCTCGCGGACCCGCTGCGGCACGTCGCCGCCCGCGCCGCCCGGCTCGGTGCGGGTGACTTCCGTCCCGATCAACGTCGCCACCAGGTGCCCGAGCTCGACCGTGTCTCCGACGCCCTCGACGCCTCCGGTGCCGCGCTCTCGCACCTCGTGCAACGCGAACGGGAACTCGTCGGCGACGTCTCCCACCAGCTGCGCAGCAGGCTCACCGCGCTGCATCTGCGGCTCGACGCGCTCGCGACCACCGACGACCCGGAGATGTCCGAGGAGGCCTCCGCCGCGCTCGAACAGGCCGAGCGGCTCTCGTCGGTGCTCGACGAACTCCTCGCCGCTGCCACCGCGGCCCGCGCCCAGCACTCCGAGCCGCTCGACGTCACCGCCGAGCTCACCTCGGTCGGCGACGAATGGCGTGATGTCGTCCGCGCCGAAGGTCGCTCGCTGCGCCTGCGCGTCCCGGAGGGACTGCTGGCCCGCGCCACGCCCACTCGGCTGCGGGAAGCGATCGGTGTGCTGCTCGACAACGCGGTGCGGCACGGTGAAGGCCCCATCGTCCTCACGGCCCGGCACGGCGCGGGCACCGTCGTCGTCGACGTCTCCGACAGCGGCTCCGGTGTGCCCGACCCGCTGGTTCCCTACGTCTTCGAGCGCGGGTTCTCGGCGGGCGGCTCGACGGGTGTCGGGCTCGCGCTGGCGCGAGCGCTCGTGGAGGCCGACGGTGGGCGTCTCGAGCTCAGCTCCGCGCGGCCCGCGCTGTTCGAGGTGTACCTGCGGGAAGCGCGCGCCGACGACGTGCTCGGCGTCCCGTGGAAGATCGACCCGACACCCCGGTGAGGGGCAGGGGCCGTCGCGTTGCGGGTCTGCTGTCGGCTCCGCAGATCAGCCGGCCGCGAGATGAGGTTTCCTGCTACCGGAGCACCCACGCAAGTTCCACAATGCGCTCTCAGTGCTTCGGGTTCAGCTCGTCCGGGAACACCCATCGTCGGAACGCCCACCATCGGAACGCCATGCCCACGAGCAGGCCGATGATCTGACCCGCGGTGAAGTCCGCGATCTCTTCGACCAGGCGTGAGGTGAACGGCTCCTGAAGGTCGAACACGTACCGGGAGATCCACAGTGGAGCCGCGTACAGCCCGACCCCGATGCCGCTGAACAAGAAGTACAGCGACGCCTCGTGATGCCGTTCCCTGCCACCGCGTTCCTTGAACGACCATTCGCGGTTGAGTACGTACGAGACGACCGTGGCCACCAGTACGGCGATGACCTTCGCCGTCACTGGCTTCGGCGCCAGCACCGTCAGCTTCAGCACGTAGAAGATCGCCGTGTCGATGAAGAACGTCGTCGCCCCGACCACGCCGAATTTGATCAATTCGCGGTGTCGCAGCGCGACGTTCCGGTAGGCGCGAGGAACGTGCATGAGCACTTGGTCGACCACGGACACGGCCCCGAGTTTACGGAGTTCCCCGGGGCGGAACTCGCCGGTCGGGTGTACCCGCCGCACGGGTGTTTGATAATCGCGGGGAGCGAGAAGGAGAGACGCCTGTGGATCGGACGAGCGAACGGGTGGCCGCCGAGTCGGAACGCGGCGAGGTGGTGCTGTTCCGGCGTGAGCGCGACGGCGCGCTGGAACTCAGGGTCAACGGGGTGTTCGTGATGGACACGGTGCACACCGGCACCGAGCGGCTGCTCGCGACCGCCACGCTCGCCGAGACCGGAGGCGGCCGGGTGCTCATCGGAGGGCTCGGGCTCGGGTTCACCCTCGCCGAGGTCCTCGCGGACGCACGAGTCGCGACGGTCCACGTCGTCGAACTCGAACCCGCCGTCGTGGAGTGGAACCGGCAGGGGCTGGTCCCCGCGACGGAGACCGCGCTGCACGACCCGCGCGTGCGAGTCGTCGTCGGGGACCTGGTCGACGTGCTCGGCGAGGTCGAGCAGGTGGACGTGATCCTGCTCGACGTGGACAACGGGCCCGGATATCTCGTGCACGACACGAACGCGGCGGTCTACCGGGACGGCTTTCTCGGTGCTTGCCGGGACCAGCTCGCACCGGGCGGCTCCCTGGCCGTCTGGTCGGCCTCGGCCTCCCCGGAGCTGGCAGCCGCCCTGCGCCGCGTGTTCGGCGATCACAGGGAGATCGTCCTGCCGGTCGTCCTCGACACCACCGAGACGACGTTCCACCTGTACCTCGCCCGTCGCTGAGCAGCCGCCCCAGCCCGGCTCCGAACTCAGCGCTGAGGCTAGGGGAGCGGGCGGTCGAGGGGCACTCGGCCAATACTGCAGGAACTCGGCACTCCTCCGTGGCCCAGTGCGCGAGGTTCCCGTCGATGCAACGCAGCAGAGACACGATGTCGCGGTAGCGATCCCTGAGAGCGCGATTGGGAACTTGGGGAGGTGGTCCGGTGCCGCCGCCCCAGTTCGCGCCTCGCGGCGTTGGGGTCCTCTTGAGTACCAGGCGTACGCGGCGAGAACCCCGGCCTTGCGAGGCACGAACTCCGAACGCCGGAGCTTCTCACCTTGCAGAGGCTGGGCACGTATGACGCGTGCCCTACGGGCACAAAAGCCAGTTCCAAAATGCCCTCTGAGCGGCTGGTTCCAGATTCTTTCGTGGTGAGCCAACCTGTTGCGGAACTCGTGCACGCGGCTCACGGGCCGTTCGATAGTGATCCTGGCTCGATCGAATGCGTTCGGGAACCCGGCGGCCAGATCACGCCACAGCGTTGTTGTATACCGCTTGGCCAGAAGGCGCTGCCCACCCGTGGGCGGCGTCTTCTTCGCGTCGCGCACAACAGGCTCTGAGCTGCGTTCCGTCTCTGATCCGTGCGAGGGCAGTCGAACCGCCACTTCAGTGACAGCGACACGGGCGCACGTCGACATCCGTCCCAGCCCGAGCGCTCGGGGCGGGCGTCACCGGCCGAGTGCGGGATGCTTCCGCTCTCCGTTACCCGTTGCGCTTCCCTCGGTCGGCCCGGAACTCGGCGGGCCGACGCCGCTCGTGCCGGTGGTGGGGCCTCCGGTCTCGCTCGGAGTCGGAACGTCCGTCGGCCCGGTCGTCGTGGGGTCCGGCGGGTCCGAGGATGTCGGTTCCGGTGAGGTCGTCGGGGGATCCGAGGATGTCGGGGGAGGCGTTGTCGTGGGGTTCGACGTCGTCGGGTCGGGCGAGGTCGGCTCCGTGGTGGTCGTCGGATCGGGCCGGGTCGTCGTCGGCGGATCCGAGGTCGTGGTCGGGTCGGAGGTCGTGGTCGGATCCGTGGTGGTCGTCGGGTCCGTGGTGGTCGTCGGGTCGCTCGGCGGCGCCGGAGGTGTCGGCCGCTCGTCCGGCGGGAGCCACGGACCCACCAGCCGCACGTCGACCGCTGAGGCGTCGCTCGCCGTTCCCAGCGCTGCCGTCACCGGGATGGTGAACGTGCGGTCGGGTGGCGAGCTGGCGGCGGCGGGCCGCACTTCGCGCCGGTCCGCGTCTGCGCCGGGAAGCGTCGTCACCATGAAGTCGCGTTCGAATTCCTTGCCCGGCGGGAGTTGCCCCGTCCTGCAGCGGACCTCTCCCGGAGCGGTTCGGCAGCCGTAACTGCCCACGACCCGCAGGCCGTCCGGCACCTTGGCGACCATCTCGGCCGGCGCGGAGGTGGTGCCGGTGTTGGTCATCTCGACGCGGACGCGGCTGAACGGGCCGCGGCTCCACGCCTCGCTCGCCCGCACATCCACCTCGTCCGTCGGCCGCGGCGTCACGGCGACCGGGATCGCGGTGAGGCTCAGCTCGCTGTCCGGACCGGCGGAAACGGTTCCGGTGACCTCGCCGTCCTCGGCGTCGCGGTCGGCGCGGACGACGAAACCGAACTCCGTGGAGCTGCCCGGCGCGAGTCCCCCGTCGGTCGTGCACGTGATCGTTCCCTCACCCCCGTCGCAGTCGATCGACGGAGCGGAGGCCGCCCGGACCTGCGGCATCGAGGCCGTGATCCCCGGCGGCAGAGTCAGCGTCGTGGTCACCGGCTCGGACTCGCTGCCGCCGGTGTTCGTCACGCGGACCGGCATCGGCTTCGCTGACTCGCCCGCGACGAGCTGGACCGCCCCCGAGGGGCCGGACACGCTCAGCGACGCGGGTTCGGGGGCCGGCACCGCGTCCGGCGCCGAGGCAGGCGGCGGGGCAGGCGGGTTCGGAACCGGAGGTTGCTGCTGAGTCGGTGGCGCCGGTGCCTGCGGTGGGGGCGCGGGCGCGTCTTGCTCAGGAAGCTCAGGTGCCGCCGGGGGCTGTTGCGCTGGTGGGAGCTGCGGGGCCGGTGCGGGGGCTGGCTGCACCGGTTCCGGCCGGGGTTGGGCCGACGGCTGCGGCTGCTCGCCCGCGCTCACGCCGAGCACGACGGCCGCGACGAGAGCCACTCCCGACACCGCTGACGTCACCATCTGCCGAGCCGTAGCGTTCCCGAACTCCGTCGCGGCGCCCGTCGCGCTCGCACCACCCGCCGTGACCCCTGCAGCCGTCGTGGAGCCCTGGGTGGCGGCCAAGTATCCGGCGGCGCCCGCTCCCAGTACCAGCGGCGCGACGACCGAACGCAGCCCACCGTTGACGTCCGCCAGCTCGGCGGCCAGCGTGCGGCAGCGTTCGCAGCCGTCCAGATGCGCCTCGACCTGGGCGGTCTCCCGCTTGGCCAGGCCCCCGCGCGTCCAGGACCCGAGCCGCTCGACGGTGGCCCGGCAGTGTTCGACCCCCGGGCCGGCGTCGGCGAGTTGCCCGAGGTGAACCTGCAGGTAGGCCTGCCGCAGCCCTTCGCGCGCCCGGTATGCGAGGGCCGAGACGCCGTTCGGTGTCAGCCCCAGCAGCGGCGCCACGTCGGAGGGCTTCTGGCCCTCGATCTCGACGTGCCACAGCACCGCCTGCCACCGTTCCGGCAGCCGCGCGAACGCCCGCGCGGCCAGCGACCGTTCCAGTCCCGTCACGGCCGGGTCGTCGAACGACTCGCCTCCGTCCGCGCCGGGGACCGCGGTGACGTCCTCCGACAGTTGCAGCTTCTTGTCCCTGCGCGTGCGGTCGTAGGCGGTGTGGCGCAGCGAGGTCAGCAGGTAGGCGCGGAACGCCGAGGTCGGCCCGCCTCCGGAGCGAAGCGCGTCGAGGACCTTCGCGAACGTCTCCGAGACGAGGTCGTCCGCCTCGGCCGCGGACTTGGCGACTTGCCGCGCCATGGAGTAGGCCGCACCGACGTGCCGGTCGTAGAGCTCGGCGTAGGCGTCGGTGGAACCGTGCCGCACCGCGTCCAGGAGTTCGTTGTCGCCGGACCCCTGGGATTCGGACGGATCCGCAACCACAGTTGTTTCCTCTCGGACGTCGTCGTTGTCGTCCACCGCTCGCCGCGACGGTGGCCGGGGCACACCGTCACTGCTCGCGAAGTCGTACGTCCCCCCAGTGCAGACGAGAGGGGTGATGAGTATGCGGGAGCAGCCGAGCGGATGTGAAGCGCGGTTCACCTATGCGGGTGTGCACACGCTGCGGGCGCGGTGGCGGACCACCAGTTTCGCCGCCGGGTGGCCGTTCCCCGGTGACTGGGCTTCTCCGGCGGTCGACCGCGTCTGCGAGGCCGCCGTCGGTGCCGGGGATCTACGCCAGCGCCTCGGCGAACTCGGTGGTGAGCGGGCCGGTGCCGGGGTGGGTCTCGACGGCACGCTGCAGGACCTGGCCGCGATGCACGCCGCGTGCGCGGACGCCGAGGACACCGGGCTCGTCGTGGCCGACCCCGATGCCGTACCGGCGTGGATGATCCGTGTCACGGCCAGCGGGTGGGCGGACGGGTCCGCGGGGAAGGCGATCGCCCGCGAATCGACGGACGCGCTCACCGGACTCACCACGGTCAACTATCTCCGGACCCGGCTGCACGAGGTGTACCGGGAGGCGGCGTCGGCTCGACGCGAGCCCCGCGCGGGCTACGCGCTGCTCACGGTGACGATCGAGGTCCCGGAGGACGGTTCCGGATGGAACAGGGCGCAGGCGATGATCCTCACCGCCGCCGCACTGCAGCGTGTGTTCGACTCCGGCCAGACCCTGTCGCTGCTGCGCCCCTCGACGGCCACCGTCTTGGCAGCCAGGGGCGACCGGCTGCACGCTCGCCGCGCCCGATTCGAGACGGACGTGCCCACTAGGCTCGCGAACGATCCGTCGCTGAGAACCGCGTGCGTCCGGGTCAGCGACGTCGCGCTCCCCGCCACCCACCAGCGCGCGTGGCAGCTACTCGACTGCTTGTGACCTCGGGGACACCACCTCAGCAGGAATGCGGGGTGGGCGGCTAGGCTCTCGTGTTCGTGGACAGCAACACTGCAACGCCTGTGGTCGGCATGATCGGCGGAGGCCAGCTGGCGCGCATGACGCACCAGGCGGCGATCCCGCTCGGGCAGACGCTCAAGGTGCTGGCGACCTCGGAGACCGACCCTGCCGCCCTCGTCTCGCCCCGGATCGAGATCGGTCACCACACCGACGTCGACGCGCTGAAGTCGTTCGCCGTAGGCTGCGACGCGGTGACGTTCGACCACGAGCACGTCCCCGGTGAGCATCTCCGCGAGCTCGTCGCGTCCGGGGTCGCGGTGCACCCGGGACCGGACGCGCTGCTGCACGCGCAGGACAAGCTCGTCATGCGCCGGCGGCTCGCCGAGCTCGGTCTGCCGGTGCCGCCGTTCACCGAGGTCACCACCGCCGACGACGCGATCGAGTTCGGTAGCCGGCACGGGTGGCCGTTCGTGCTCAAGACCGCGCGCGGCGGCTACGACGGCCGTGGCGTGTGGACGCTGGCGACCGAGTCGGAGGCGCGGGCGCAGGTCACCGAGCTCCTCGACTCCGGCGCCGCCCTGCTCGCCGAACAACGCGTCGCGCTGAAGCGGGAACTCGCCGTCCTCGTCGCGCGCTCGCCGTTCGGGCAGGGAGCCGTGTGGCCGCTGGTGGAAACCGTGCAACGGGACGGAATCTGCGTCGAGGTCCTCGCCCCCGCACCGGAGGCCTCCGACGAACTCCGGCAGCAGGCCCAGGACATCGCACTGTCCGTTGCGGACCAGCTGGGTGTCGTCGGCGTCCTCGCGGTGGAGTTGTTCGAGACAGAGGCCGGGCTCGTCGTCAACGAACTCGCGATGCGGCCGCACAACTCGGGCCACTGGACCATCGAGGGTGCACGAACCTCCCAATTCGAGCAGCACCTGCGAGCGGTTCTCGACTACCCGCTCGGCACCACGGATCTCGCCGCGCCCGCCGTCGCGATGGCCAACGTGCTCGGCGCCGAGCAGCGTCCCGCGATGAAGCTCGACGAGCGGGTCCACCACTTGTTCGCCCGGTTCCCCCACGCCAAGATTCACCTGTACGGCAAGGCGGAGCGGCCCGGACGCAAGGTCGGCCACGTGACGGTGCTCGGCGAGCAGATGACCTCGGTGCGCCGGGAAGCAGCGCTGGCCGGGCACTTCCTGTCGCACGGCGTGTGGTCCGACGGCCACCCGGTCCACTGAGAAGCCCCGCACGTACGCAGCGGCGACCCAGGCTTTGCGAGTGACAACCTGGAACACCGGAGTTCATCGCCGTGCTTGGGCTGAGCGCGCGAAACCATGCCGTGACGGGCATCAGGACAAGGGCGAAGACAGGCACTGAGGAGAGAGGTGCACGAGGTGGCACAGGAACAGCCGTTGGTCGGCCTGATCATGGGCAGCGACTCCGACTGGCCGGTGATGCAGGATGCCGCGACGGCGCTCGACGAGTTCGAAGTGCCGTACGAGGTCGGGGTGTACTCCGCGCACCGCACACCGCAGCGGATGCTCGACTACGCCCGTGAAGCCGCCGACCGCGGGCTCCGCGTGCTCGTCGCGGGCGCGGGCGGTGCCGCGCACCTGCCGGGCATGGTCGCCTCGGCCACGGTGCTGCCGGTGATCGGCGTTCCGGTGCCGTTGAAGTACTTCGACGGTCTGGACTCGTTGTTGTCCATCGTCCAGATGCCGGGCGGCGTTCCCGTCTCGACCGTGTCGGTCGGGGGCGCGCGCAACGCGGGCCTGCTGGCGGTCCGCACACTCGCGACGGACTCCGGCGAGCGGGGCGCACGGCTGCGCGAGCGGATGGCCCGGTTCCAGGACGAGCTCGAGAACCTGGTGCTGGACAAGCACGCCGCGCTGCAGGAGCGGGCTCAGGACTGAGGTGCATTCGGGGAACTGGCGTTTGTGCCCGTAGAGCACGCCGCAAAGCGCATTTGGGAACTCGCTTTTGTGCCCGTAGGGCACGCCTCATACGTGCTCAGCCTCGACAGGGTGAGGAGCTCCGGCGTTCGGAGTTCGTGTCTCGCAAGGCAGGCGTTCTCGCCGCGTACGGCGTGGTAATCAAGAGGACTCCAACGCCGCGAGGCGCGAACTGGGGCGGCGGTACGGGACCACCCACCCAAGTTCCAAAACGCCTTCTCTCACTGACCCGCCGGGGCGCGGCGGTACCGGACCACTCCCCGAGTTCCACAGTGCCCTCTGATCAGCCGAGCTGGTTGGCCAGCACCGATTCGGTGACGTGCCCGATCGCGCCCTGAACGTCGGAGAGCACCGCGTGGACGACACCGACCCCGGTCGCCTGCACGTCGCGCTGAACCTCCATGCCGAGCCAGTCGCCGGTGAGTTCCCGGTGCAGGGACAGTGTGATGTCGCTGTTGATGAACGGCCCGTACGGTTTGCGCAACGGTGCGGCACCGTTGACGCAGTCGGCCAGCACGGCGGTGTGGACCAGCGGGGACATCCGCTCGCCCGGCACGAGCGGCAGGGGCATCCGCAACCACACCCGGCTCGGGCTGCCGCCGAACTGGTCGGAGACCCAGCGCACCTCGGTCACGTCCTGCACGCCCCACCGCAGCGAGCCCGCCGCCGCGGGCAGCAGCTGTCCCGGCTCCAGCGTCGCCGGTAGCGGGTAGTCCGGCCGGGTACGGCGAACGGGCTCGCCGAGATCGGTGCGGCGCAACGCTTGTGCGGTCACCCGAGCCATTTCGACGCCCTCGGAGAACAGCGCGGTCTCGATCACCTGGAGACGTTTGCCGTCGCGGATCGTGCGGCTGGAGACTTCCAACGGAACATGCGGCACCGGGCGCATCAGGTCGAAGGTCAAGCGGGCGACGTGGAAGGGTGAGTCGGCGCCGCCGAGGTGCTGCTCCACGGCGCGGCTGAGCAGGCCCGCCACGGGGCCGCCGCCGGTCAGCTCGCCCCACGGGCTCCCGGCGGCCCTGGTGGACACGAAACGCTCACCCTCGGGGCGGAACAGGCTCTGATGCTCGGACACGGCCCAGATACTACTCGCCGGTAACCGGGAGTCGTAGGGCGTGTGTCACCGCTCGTGGTCGCCGAGATCGGTGGTGGTGCGCTCCGTTTCCCGCCTGCCGGGGAGCTTGGCCGCGTCGGCGTTCGAGCACTGCACCAACGACCCCTGGGCGAGCAGCACGGCGAGGAAGCCGTCGAGCACACCGGACTCCAGTGTCCAGTCCAGGGTGGACAGAACGCGCGTCGAGCCGTCGAAACCGAGCTCCGTCGCGCGGGTCCTGGCCAGGCCGAGCAGTTCGTCCACATCGGATCCCAGCAGGGCCTTCGTGGAGCCCGGAATCGGCGTCGTCGGGGCGAACTCGTCCCCGTGGATCCGGATGTCGGAGACGTAATCCGCGATCCCGGAGGGCAACCCGTGTACCGGAGCGCCCATCGCGTCGAGACCGACGGCCGCCGCCGCGTGCGCACCGTCGGCCGAGGACAGGTCGGTTGCGGGAACGAACGCGACCTCGGCTCCTTCCGGCTCGGCGACCACATGGGCACCGCACCACCATGCGCCGAGCAGAACGCCCGCCGTCTGCCAGTGTGCGGGCAGCAGAACCGCCACCGGGGCGCCCGGTTCGAGGTCGATCTCGTCGACGAGCCAGTTCGCGGTCTTCGCGGCCCAGTTCGCCGTGGTCGCGCGGGAGAGTTCGATGCG
The DNA here is from genome assembly GCF_009664835.1 of Allosaccharopolyspora coralli. Taxonomy (NCBI): domain Bacteria; kingdom Bacillati; phylum Actinomycetota; class Actinomycetes; order Pseudonocardiales; family Pseudonocardiaceae; genus Allosaccharopolyspora; species Allosaccharopolyspora coralli. The sequence goes on along the minus strand of NZ_CP045929.1, from coordinate 4,066,909 downwards.
GGCACCGGTCGCGTCGTCGTAGTGCGTGATCAGCGGCTTCGGTGAGCCTTCCGCCAGCAACGGCGCCAGCACGGCCTGCGTGACACTCATACTCCGACCCTATCCACTCCGCCGCCGCGCTCGCCGGGCACCACGGTCCCGTCAGTTGACGCAGGGGATGCCGGTGGAGCTGATGCGCGGCGGTGGGTCGGGAACAACCGGGGTGTCCGTGGCAGCGGTACCCGGCTCGGGCGGGGTCGGGGAGTCCTCTGTCGGGGTCTGGCGGTGTGCGGTGCCGTCGAGTCGCATCGCACCGGCCGGAGCGATGCCCGCCGGGCGCTGGCCGGGCGGGCCGGAGGCAAGGCCGTCTACGAACCGGCGTGCCTCGTTCGGATCCACGGTCACGATGCTCTGCCCTCGGTCGTCTCTGGCGCCGACGTCGGCGACCGGCAACGTGACGAAGTGGACTCCGCCGGAAGCGAGCCCCTGCATCTGCTGGGCGAACCCGACGATGTCCCACTCCTGGTCGAGAACCACCGACTTCCGGGCGGCCGCCATCAACCCCTCGAGTTTCGCCGGGTCGGTCAAGGTGCCGGTGGAGAGGACCTTGTTCGCCAGAGCCGCCATGAACACCTGCTGGCGCACGATCCGGTCGAGGTCGCCTCTAGGCAGGCCGTGGCGCTGCCGCACGAACGAGAGCGCGTCGCCACCGGCGATGGTCTGCTCGCCCGCGGCGAAGTCGGCCCCGGAGTCCTTGTCGCTGGTGGCCTGGTTCAGACACACGTCCACGCCGCCGATGGCCTCGGTGACCTCGTAGAACCCGAGCAGGTTCACCTCGGCGTAGTGGTCGATCCGCACCCCGGTGAGTTGTTGGACGCTGCGGACCAGGGTGCGCTGCCCGGCGAGTGCCGACTCGCGCTCCACTCGGGACGAATCGGTTATTCCGTCCGCACGGAGCCCGTCCGCCGCGGTTCGCTTCGCGAGGCCGTACACGGCGTTGGCCTTCTCCGGTCGCGAGTCCGGGACCTGCACCAACGTGTCGCGGGGGACGGACACCGCAGTCGGAGCGGAACCGTTGTGCGGGACTCGTACGAGGATCAACGTGTCCGTGTTGAGACCGTTGGTGCTCTCGGTGCGCAGTTCCTTGAGTACCGACAGCGGCAGCGGGTTGCCCTGCGCGTCGGTGCGACTGTCGTTGCCGACGAGCAGAATGTCGGTCGCCGCGTCGTCGGCCGACGGCGCGTCCGGGATCTCCCGCAACACCTCGGAGCTGGTCACCGAGTCCTGGAAACGGTCCAGCATCGTCCACCCCGCGGCGGTACCCGCCAACGCGAGCAGCGAGGCCACGGCGACGGCGGTGCGGCCGAGGACAAGCATGCGTGAGCCTTTTTGGTTGCCAGAGCCACCAGAAAGACTCACGCCCTCGCGCCTCAGAAGACGCACGGCACGCCGTCGGCGGTGATCGTTTGCTCCTCGGTTCCGCTGGACGGCTCCTGCGCGGGTTGCGGCTTGGCCTGGCGCGCACCGTCGAGCTGCATCGGGCCGCTGCCCGCGAAGTTCTGCGCGCCCGGGCCCTTGTAGTCGTCGCCGAGGTAGATCGCGGCGCTCCCGCTGGTCAGCTCCGAGCTCTCCTCCACGGAGATGCCACCGAGGCTGTCGGCGATCTGCTGCGCGACCTCGGCCTCGCCGGGAGCGTGCTGCACGACCGACTTCGACATGGACTCGGCGTTGCCGCTGTCACCCTCCTGGTACCCCTGGTCGCCGAGCTTGCTGCGGACCTCGCCCGCGAGGCCGCTGACACCGGAAGCGTTGTAGACGTTGACCGTCGTCTCGGCCCGTTGCGCTTCCTTCGCCTCGTTCTGCTGCTGCTTGGCGGCCCGCTCCTTCGGCGGCAGCAGCAGGTCGTCGACGAACGTCTGCACCTTCTGCTTGTCCGCGGTCACATCCTCGGAGCCCGACGACCCGTCGAGCTCGACCGGAATGGTGTGGAACTCGATGTTGCCCGCGGCGATGCCCTGCATCTGCTGCGCGAACTTCATCACGTCCCAATTGTCGTCGAGCACGATCGACTTCTGCAGCGAGGTGACGAGGTCGCTGAGCCGCGAGGGATTCGCCAGGGTTCCGCTGGAGAGCATCTGGCGGGCGAGGCCGGACATGAACACCTGCTGGCGGACGACACGGTCGAGGTCCCCACGAGGCAGGCCGTGGCGTTGCCGCACGAACGCGAGCGCGTCGGCACCCTGCACCTTCTGCGGGCCCGCGTCGAAGACGGCGCCGGAGTAGTCGCTGTCGTCCACGGGTTCCTTCAGGCACACCTCGACGCCGCCGACGGCCTTGGTCATCTCGTAGAAGCCGAGCAGGTTGATCTCGGCGTAGTGGTCGATGCCCACACCCGAGAGCTTCTCGATGGTTTGCACCAGGAACTTCTGTCCCTGGGCGGTGCTCTTCTTCTCGAGTTCCTTTTCGTCGGTGACGCCCTCGGATTCCAGTTTCGTCCGCGCTGCCTGCTTTGCCCGCCCCATCGCCGAGTTCAGCTTCTGTTCGCCGAAGCCCTGGCCGAGTTCGACGAGCGTGTCGCGGGGGAACGAGACGGCGCTGGCCCGGCCGCCGCCGTTCGGGATCCGCATGAGGATCATCGTGTCGGTGAGGTCGCCGCCCTCGTCGTCGGTGGTGCGCAGCTGCTTGAGGATCTCTTCCGGCAGCGGGTTGCCCTGGGCGTCGGTGCGGCTGTCGTTGCCGACGAGCAGGATGTCGGTGGCGCCGTCCGACTGGTTGAGCCCGCTGCCGATGACGTCGTTGGTGCTCAGGCCGGCGTTCAAGCCGTGAAGGGTGCCCCACGCGTAACCGGTGGTTGCGAAGATCATCACCGACAGCAGTGCGATGACGACCCGTCCGATCGGGGTGCGGCGGTTCCGGCGCCGCGGCGCCCACGTGTCGGAAGGTGGCGGCGGTGCCGGTGCCGGAGCCGGGTGGCGAGCGGGCCTGTCGGCCTGCGGCGGCCGGCGACGCTGGGCGTCGGGGCGTGGTGGAACGCCGCGGGTGGGGCGTCCCTGCGGGGTGCCCGGTCGCCCCTGCGGGGTGCCGGGCCTGCGCGGCCGGTCGTCCACGCCGAATCCTCTCTCGGACTGACTGCACCACTCGCCGGAATCCGGCGAGCATGATCCACCTTCCGTCGGGGAAGGTTATCCGCGGCGTCGTCGGCGCGGGACCCGGACGGTCGCACTCGGTGATATCACTCACTCGAGTGACGCGCGGCAGCGGCCCTCGGTTGCTCGGGACCTCACATTCGTGCCGTGCGCACGTGACAGACTGACACCCGTCCTCCCGCCCGGAACCGATCACCCTGAGATGGTCGGCTCCGGACGTGACGGTACCGATCACGTCCCGGCGGTGCTCCGGCGGTGCACGCGGTCGACCCGCGGGCGGTTCCACTCAGGAAGGTGCGATGCGAGTTCTGGTCACCGGCGGAGCGGGTTTCATCGGCTCCCACTACGTGCGGCAGGTCCTCACCGGCGCCTACCCGGCGTTCGCCGACGCGACGGTCACGGTCCTCGACAAACTCACGTACGCGGGCAACGAGCAGAACCTCGCGCCGGTCGCCGATCACCCCCGGTTCCGGTTCGTTCGTGGCGACGTGTGCGACGCCGCTCTGGTGCGCGACCTGGTGTCCGCGACCGACGTCATCGTGCATTTCGCCGCCGAGACGCACGTGGACCGCTCGATCGTCGGCGCGTCGGACTTCGTGGTCACGAACGTCGTCGGCACCGACACGCTGCTGCAGGCCGCGCTGGACCACGGCGTCGACAAGCTCGTGCACGTCTCGACCGACGAGGTCTACGGCTCGATCGAGGACGGTTCGTGGCCGGAGGAGCACGCGCTGGAGCCGAACTCGCCGTACTCCGCGGCGAAGGCGGGGTCGGACCTGCTCGCCCGCGCCTACTACCGCACGCACGGGTTGCCGGTGTGCGTGACGCGGTGCTCGAACAACTACGGCCCGTACCAGTTCCCGGAGAAGGTGCTGCCGTTGTTCGTCACGAACCTGCTCGACGGCGAGCCCGTCCCGCTCTACGGGGACGGGCTCCACGTGCGGGACTGGCTGCACGTTGACGACCACTGCCGCGGTGTCCAGCTGGTGGCCGAGTCCGGCCGCGCGGGTGAGGTCTACAACATCGGCGGTGGCATCGAGCTGACCAACAGGGAATTCACCGAACGGCTGCTGGCCGAGATGGGGCTCGGGGAGTCCTGGATCCGGCCGGTCGAGGACCGCAAGGGCCACGACCGGCGGTACTCGGTCGACTGGACGAAGATCCGCACGGAGCTGGGTTACGAGCCGCAGGTCGGTTTCGCCGAGGGGCTCGCGGACGTGGTGCGCTGGTACCGCGAGAACCGCGACTGGTGGGAGCCGTTGAAGAAGGCCACCGGGGGTCGTCGATGACCCGGCTGGCGGTGCTCGTGCCGGGCGGGCGCGGACAACTCGGTTCGGAGCTGCGTCGCCTGCTCGCCGGGGCCCGCCACAGCCTGGTGCACGCACCGGGATCGGGTGAACTGGACATCTCCGACCCGGAGGCGGTCGTCGACGCGGTCGAGTCCTTCGCGGAGACCGCGCGGGACACCGACCTGCGCCCGGTGGTGATCAACGCGGCCGCGTTCACCGCGGTCGACGCGGCCGAGGACGACCCGGCTCGCGCGGCGGCGGTCAACGCGACAGGTCCCGGCACGCTCGCGAAGGAGTGTGCGGCTCGCCGGCTGCCGCTGCTGCACGTCTCGACCGACTACGTCTTCGGCGGCGACGGAACCGAGCCGTACGAACCGGACGCCGAGACGGGACCGAAGACCGTGTACGGAAGGACGAAACTCGACGGGGAACGAGCCGTGCTCGACGCGGGCGCTCACGCGTGGGTCGTCCGCACGTCCTGGGTGTACGGGGCGACGGGCAGCAATTTCGTCAAGACGATGGCGCGACTGGCCGTCGAGCGGGAAACGGTGTCCGTCGTCGACGATCAGGTCGGATCGCCGACGTGGGCGGCGGATCTGGCGCGTGGACTCCTGGAGCTCGCCGGGCGGGTCAGCGAACGGCGCGGGCCGCAGCGACGGGTGCTGCACTGCACGAACTCCGGTCAGACGAGCTGGTTCGAATTCGCACGCGCGGTGTTCGAGGAGTTGGAGCACGATCCGGAGCGGGTGCGTCCGTGCACGACCGCCGAGTTCCCCCTTCCGGCGCCTCGTCCCGCGTACTCGGTCCTGTCGGGAACGGCGTGGCGTGAAGCGGGTCTGTCGCCACTGCCCGCGTGGCGCGAGTCGCTCACCACCGCTCTCGCTGACAATCCGGAGGCCTTCGTCCACAGTGACGCCCCCGCGTGACCCGTCCGGTGTTCTCGGACGCGATCAGGCGAGCGCGTGATGGTAGGCGGTGAGGGTGCTTTCGGCGCAGGCGCGCCAGGTGTAGGTCGCAGCGTGTGCGCGTCGCTGCGACCTCGTGGTCGGCGGTGTGGTGAGAGCGAGCCGGAGTCCGGTGCGTAGTGCGTCGGCGTCGCCGTACGGGACCATGACGGCCTGTCCGTCGGTGACCTCCCGAAGCGCCGGAATGTCCGAGCACACCAGGGGAATCCCGCACGCCAGCGCCTCCAGCGCGGTAAGCCCGAAACCCTCGTCGCGGGAAGGGAGGACGAGTGCGCTCGCGCCTCGAACGATCCGGCGCAGCACTTCGTCCGGCACGTGGCCGGTACGCACCACGTTCGTGGGAGCCGAGGTCGTTGCTGGGCCGACGTGAACCAGTGGCGGCAGCTCACGATCCAGCGCGGAGTACACCGTGGACAGTCCCTTGCGGGGCACGTCCCCACCGACGAACACCAGGTACTCCGACGGTAGCCGGTATCGCTCCCGCAGCGTGGAATCCGGTGGCGACGCGGCGAACCACGCCCTGTCGACCCCGAGTGGAGTGACGTGCACGGTCTGCTCGGGAACGTCGAACCGTTCGATCACCGACTCGGCCACAGCGCGGGTCGGCGTGCACACGGCCGCTGCTCGCCGGACGGACCGGCGCACCAGAGTCGGAAACTCGCGGCCCCGTCGCGGCAGCTGTTCCGCGTGGTTCAGAAAGTCGAGGTCGTGCACGGTGACCACGCCGCGACCGCGACACGACGGCGGCAGCACGAAGTTCGTACCGTGTACCAGGTCCTGGCCACGAGCCAACAGTTCGATCGGCGGGAACTCGACGCGTGCCCAAGCGGAGTGCAGGGCGGAGGCCACCAGGGGAATCCCGGTCACCGTCGCCGTTTCGGGCCGTTTCCTCCGCAGCTCCCGCCAACCCCGGAGGGTCAGGCCGATCAGCGACACGTCCACGGTGGACGTCAGTTCGTCAATCAGGCATGCGGTGTAGCGCCCCACTCCCGTCCTTGCCCCGACGAGCGGTGTCCCGTCGAGCAGGACCCGCGGCTCACCTCCGCCTGCCACCGCGCAGCTTCTCGCTCGCGATGCGCCGGACTCTCCCGGTCGCCCGGCGTGCGACCTCGGTCGGCCCGCCCGCCGTCAGGTACCGACGAACCAGGTCCATGTCGTGTCGCAGCATTTCGCCGCTGTGCCAAGGAGGTGTCTTCACCAGCGGCGCCGAGTTCGGCAGCCGGTCCGGTGCCGGACGCGGGTCGCGGCAGAACCGCGTCAGCGGCTCCAGCACCGACTCCCACGTGAACGACTCCCGCACGTCGGTGATGCGGTCCCGGCACGCGGCGGCGAACTCGTCGTCGTAGAGCACGTTGTCGAGCGCGTTCGCCAGTGCGTCCGGGTCGTCCGCCGGAACCACGACGCCGAGCCCTTCGCCGCGCACCAGATCCGCGAACGAGTCTCCGTCCGTCGTCACCACCGGAAGCCCCGCCCACAGATAGTCCAGGACACGGGTGCGGAACGCGAACGTCGTCTCCACGTGCTCGAAGTGTGTCGTCACCCCGCAGTCGGCGTCGAGCAGGTAGTTCTGGCGCTCACCGTAGGGAACCCAGCACTCGTTGAAGAACACGTGCTTGTCGGTCAACCCCAGCCGCGCGGACAACTGCCGGGTCCGGTCTGCGATCCCCATCTCGGGAACCCCCGGGTTGGGATGTTTCATGCCGAGGAAGAACAACCGCAGGTCGCTGCGCCGGTCGGCGAGGCGGTGCACGGCGTGCAGCAGGGTCAACGGGTCGAACCAGTTGTAGACGCCGCCCGCCCAAATGACGATCTTGTCGTCGGCGCCGATTCCCGGCTGATGGCCGCGCAGGGCCGGCCCGGTGCGGCGCGGTGGCACCGAGGACAGCCCGAACGGCACCACCGACAGCAGTGACCGAGTCGTCGGGTCGTTGTCGTAGACGGTCGGCGTCAGGCGCCCGAGCGACGCGAGGTGACCGAGCCAGAAGTGCCGCTGCCGCTCGGAGGCGCACAGGACGAAATCACCGCGCTCCAGCTGCGAATTCAACACCCCGGTCACGCCCGCGAGATCCCGGACCCGGCGCTCGTCGTCGGTGTCGCGGCCCTGCTCCAGCAGTTCCAGATGCATCGGGTCGTAGACGTCGCAGACCACGATCTTGGTGGAGTCGAGGCGTTTGAGCTGGGGCGTCATCTCGAGGATGTGGCCCTGCAGCACGACGACGTCGGCCCACTCCACCTGCTTCTGCAGCTGTTTCGGTGTCACTGTGAACACCGGGAACGCCGATTCCGGGGCCGTGCCGGAACCTTCGCGGTTGACGCTGACCAGGCGCACGTCGTGTTCGGCGGCGAGCACGTCGGCCATGTGCCAGGAGCGGATCGCGGGCCCGGCCATGCGTTCGGAGATCGGATCACCGGTGACGACCGCGATCTTGCGCGAGCGTCCGAACACCGCGTCGAGATCGAAGACGTCCACGAGGGCCTCGTGTGCGGCGAGGTAACGCGGCAGCGGGTAGGCGGGCTCCATCGCTTTGCGCATCAACGGCACCAGGTCGGTGTCCGTGCGCACCCGGGCTTGTTGTTCGATGGCGCGCGATTCCCGCAGGGACGGCAACAACTCGACGAACTGGTCGATGGCCAGCACCCCGGCCAGCGCCTCGCGCGACACGCTCACCCCGGCCTCGTCGTCGGCGGGATTCTCGGGTCGGCGCGTGATGTCGAGTTGGGTCGGGTCGATCTCACCGCGTGCCGTGGAGCGGCGCACCGCCAGCGCGAGCGCGGCGGGAAGTGCTGTCGCCAGCGTTTCCTCGGAGACGTTCTTGTACAGCGCTGCGAGGGCGTTGCGTTCCAGCAGGTAGTACTCGCGGGCCGAGGACACGGTCGCCATCGAGGCGTGATGGCGGTGGTAGGCGACCGAACGCGGCTCGTAGCGCACGCGCCATCCGCGCAGGTTGAGTCGCCACCCCAGGTCCACGTCCTCGTAGAACATGAAGAACCGGTCGTCGAAACCGCCGAGCGCGGTGAACAACTCGGCGCGCACGAACAAGGCCGAACCGGTGCCGAAGAGCACGTCACGGGCGGAGTCGTGGGAACCGTCGTCGACGTCGCCTGCGTGCCGCTTGTAGCCCATGCCGAACCAGGTGAGGCCGCTGTCGACGAAGTCGACGTGCCTGCCTTCCCAATCGAGGACCTTGCTCGCGACGGCACCGACGGTCGGTTCCGCGCGCAGCACGGCGACGGCCGTGCGCACCCAGTCACGTGCCGGTCGCGCATCGTTGTTGAGGAACGCCAGCACCGCGCCTTCCGCGTGCTGTGCGGCGAGATTGCACCCGCCCGCGAAGCCGAGGTTCGTCTCGGACTCGACGAGCCGCACTCCGTCGACGGCACGAAGCCGCTCGGCGCTGCCGTCGCCGGAGCCGTTGTCGACGCAGACGACGTCGAGTTTGTCGGCCGGGTAGTCCAGCTCGTCGCGCAGCGCACGCAGACAGGTGAGCGTGTCGTCGGCGCCGCGGTAATTCACCACGATCACCGACACGACGGGCAGGTGGGCGCCACTCGCGCTGCGGTCGGACATCTCAGGCACGCCCCAAGCCTGCACCATCGGCCCCGGCGAGATGTCGGCGACGGGTGAATTCGGACGTGCGGCGGTGTCCCGCGATGGGAACCGTTCGGGTGAGTGATGCGTCCGAATGATCACACTCAGCGAAAGGGGTACCGGTGACGACCGATCCGGACGCCATGCTCGCCGGTTGGCGGCAGCAGATCGACCAGAAGATGCAGCAGGCGCAGCAGCTCCAGGACGCCGCCAAGGCGGTTCAGGTCTCGCAGACCAGCAGGGACGGTGTGGTGACGGTCACCGTCGACCACACCGGGAACCTGGTCGGGCTCGACCTCGCCGACGCGGTACTGCGCAAGCGCCCGGCCGAGATCTCAGGCGAGGTGCTCGACACGCTGCGGCAAGCACAGTCGAAGCTCGCCGAGCGGATGCGGGACGTCATGCAGCCGGTCACTGGCGACGACTCGGACACCTTGGAGGCAGTCGTGACCGGCTTCCGGGAGCGTTTCCCGGAGGCGGAGAACGACACGGCGCCGACCTGTCATCCGGCGCCCGCCGACGACGAGGACGACGAAGACGGCAGTTGGATGGACCGCAGGAGGGGCTTCTGATGCCGGACGGAATCGGAGTGCACACCGATGAGATGCGCTCGCACGCGGGCAGGCTCGACGGCGTCGCCGACCGGATCAACACGGCCGCCGACGCCGCAGCTCAGGCGTCGATGGACGGAGAGGCGTACGGAATTCTGTGCAGCCCGATCCTGGTACCGCTGATCGGCACCGTCGAATCAGCGGGCCAAGCCGCGATCGTCGCCGCGAACACGGCGGTCTCGGCGACCGCGCAGGGCATCACCGACATGGCCGACGGATACGACGAGCTCGAGAAGATTCTCGGCGAGACGTTCGCGGCCATCGAGAGGGAACTGGGGAACCACTGACATGAGCAACCCATTGGTAGCCGACGTCCAGCCGAGTGTGATGCCGGAAGACGGCATTGCGGTGATCGACTTCGGCACGGACACGCTGCGAGCTGTCGAGAGCGGCGACTGGTGTGAAGCCGGAATCAACGCTGCCGCCACCGGGCTCGATGCCCTCAGCGTGGTCGCCGACCCGTTCGGAACACTGCTCAGTTCCGCGTTCGCGTGGGCGATGGAGCATGTGGACCCCCTGCCGGAGATGCTGGACTCCCTCGCGGGAAATCCGGACGCCGTCAACGCCAACGCGGAGACGTGGGCGAACGTCTCGCAAGCTCTCGGCGACGCCGCCGCGGACATGGAACAGGCGGTCGCGTCGGACACGGCTGCCTGGCACGGACCGGCGATCGACGCTTACAAGATCGTCGGCGCCGGTGAGGCGATGATGATCAAAGGCGCGTCCGGAACCGCGACGGCGGTCGGGGCAGCTGTCGCCGGTGCGGCTGCCGCGGTCGCCGCCGTGCGCACGACGGTTCGTGACCTGATCGCCGAGGCCATGTCGGACCTGGTGCAGTGGCTCGCGCGGTCGGCGATCGCAGCCGGTCTCACGCTGGGAATGGCGACTCCGGTGCTCGTTGCCGACGCGATCCGGATCGTGGCCAAGTGGTCGAGCCGGGTGGCCGACTGGTTGGAGCGGATCGTCACGTCGATCAAGCGCTTGGCGGACATCGTCAAGCGCGTCAAGCCGATGCTGGACAAGGTGAAGGACACGTTGGAACCGCTCCAGAAGGCGGCCCAGAACGTTCCCGCGTCCAGTTTGACCGCCGGACAGCAGCTCGCCAGGAACGCCACGGTCTCCGGAGCGCAGATCGACGACAAACCTTATGCGCAGACGACCGGAGAGCAGTGAGCGCGCCAGCCGTGGTCCAGTGCTGGATCGGTGGTCACGAGGATCATGGCGATGCACGGGTGTGTCCCGCAGTGCGACGTCGTTTCGGAAACAGGACTACCACTCGCACCGGTGGGCGCGAGCGCGAGAACGTCACGTGACGACAGGAGATAGTGGTGCGGCAAACACATGGTGGCTCGATCGTCCGGTGGGTGTTGATGCTGCCGGTCGGGGTCGGCATCATCCTGTGCACGGTCTGGGCGGTCGGGTTTCACGGCATCAGCGTCTACGGCGAGCGGGTGGTCGACCGGGGAGTGGCCGTAGCCGAGAACTGCGAGTTCGGCGGTCCGTTCCACGCCCGCGGTTTCGGCATGTGGTCGACCTGCGAGGCGGAGGTCACCTGGGCGGACGGCACGGTCGAGTCCCGCGAGTTCCTCCGGTCCCAACTGACCGACGCGGATCTCGGCCGCCCTGTCGAGGTGGTGGAGCGCGAGAGCTTCCGGGGCCGCGGCAACGCTCCGGACTACGAGGTGTATCGGGCGGACTTCCTGCCGAGTTCGGCATGGGGCTATCTCTTGTACGCGCCGATCGGCCTGGGCGGCGCCCTCTGCCTGGTCGCCGGCCACCGGATCTGGTCGCACCTCAAGGCGACGACGAAGCGACCAGCAGACCCGGCTCGCCACCCGCGCTGAGCACGCACCCCCGAGCAACGGTCACGTTCCCTGGCTACCGGGCAGCGTGAGCCTTTTTGGTGGTCATAGCAACCAAAAAGGCTCACGCATGGGAGGCGGCGGTGAACGATCGTCGAAGCACGATGACTGTCGTTGCTGTCAGGCCGCCCGCTACCGCGATGGCTGATGCCGGCCCGATGGCCGAGGCGAGGACACCGACGGCTACGGTGCCGAGCCCCTGGGCCGTCATGAGTCCGCTGCTGAACAGGCCGAAGCCTCGCCCGCGCAGGTGTGCGGGAACGAGTTCCGCGAAGGCCGCCTGTAGCGGCAGCGAGTAGGCGACACAGGCTCCTTCGAAGATGAGCAGCGCCATCCCGGCGGCCAGTCCGGGATGTGTGGCGAAGGCAAGCAGTGGTACGCCAGCGAGCAGGGCGAGGGGAAGAGCCAGACGTGCGCGCGTGACAGGACGCAACATCCGGGCCACCACCACGTCTCCGAGCACCATGCCCACCGGCAACGCCGCGAGGAGATAGCCGGCGCTGCCTTCGGGAAGCCCGGCGCGTGCTGCGTAGGCGACAAGTGTGGACTCGGCTCCGGCCATGACCGCGATCGGCAGCCACAACGCCAGCAGTAGGCCGCGCATGTCTCGGTTGCTGCGCAGTAGGTAGACATTGGTGCGCCACGTCTCGATGGCCGTCGCCCGCAGCGTGAGATCGGGCGTGCGGACGGCGCGGTTCCGCAGACCTAGCCGCCAGATCGCTGCGGCGAGCAGATAACTGCCTGCGGCGAGTGACAAGGCGGCCTGCGGGGACAGAACGGCCAACAACAGTCCGCCTACCGCATAACCTGCGATCTGCATGGTCGAGGAGATCGTCTGAACGATCGAGCGCCCGAGCACGTAGCGGTCTCCGGCGAGGATCTCCGGTAGGAGAGCCTCGGTCGAGGCCGACCGGAGTGGGGCGAAGGTCCCGGCCATGGCCACCAGCACCAGTACCGTCCATACGGGAAGCACCGCCGCAGCCAGGAGCCCGGTGACGGCGGTTTGCAGCAGCTCGTAGGTCACGAGCAGCCGGCGTGGCCGTAGCCGATCGGCCAGCGCGGTCAGCGTGCTGCCACCGATCGCTTGCGGGATGAAACCGGCTCCGAAAGTAACTGCGCTCAGCAAGGCCGAGTTGGTCGCCTTGTACACCAGCACGGACAGTGCGAGGGTCCGCAGCGTCTCGGCCAGCAGCATGAGCAGCTTGCCCACCACGATGACCCGGAACTCGGGTTCGACGAAGACCTCGCCGTACGTGGTCCGCCCGGGCTCGGTTCGATTCTGCGCAGCCATCGCGGCAGCCTCGACCGTACGGAGAAGCCACGCAAAACCTTTTCGTGCTGCAGGGAACGAGACTGCCGATCACCGGAGCAGGAGACGGCGTTAGCCTTTTCGGTGGCTATAGCAACCACAAAGGCTCACGCGTGTACTGGTGCCGCAGGTCGTCACGATGGCCGAGCAGCTGCTCGCCCCGGAGTGCGGAGTGCGGAGAGGAACACGGAGGATCACGCACGCCCGAGGTGACGATCGTGAGAGCCTGGGTAGACGGCGTGAGTCTTTTTGGTGGCTCTGGCAACGAAAAAGGCTCACGCGTGGGGAGGTGACGGATGCCGCAGGTCGTCGCGATGGCTGAGCAGCTGCTCGCTCCGGTTCCGGGGGGAACCGGCCGCTACGCGCGGGAGCTGTTGCGCGCGATGGCCGCGACGGTTCCCGACGGCTGGGCACTGTCGACCGTCGTCAGCGCGAGCGGGAACCCGCGAGCAGCCGAGATCCCCGGCATCGGAGCGCCGCGCGTGCTGCGTCTTCCGCGTCGAGCGTTGATCAGCGCGTGGGAGCACGGTCTGCCGCCTGCGATCGGTGGCGACGCCGTCCATGCGCCGACACCGCTCGCGCCCCCACGCGGGCGCACGGTCGTCACCGTCCACGATGCCGTGCCGTGGACACATCCCGAGACGCTCACTCCGCGCGGCGTCCGGTGGCATCGCAAGGTCGTCACCCGTGCCGCCCGCTCGGCCGCTGCGCTCGTGGTGCCGACGCGTGCCGTCGCCGACGAGCTCGCGGCCCACGTCGACATCACCGTCCCGGTGCAGGTCATCGGTGAAGGCGTCGCGCCCGTGCTCACCCGCGCAGCCTCGTCGCCGCTGACCGAACGGCTCCCCGCGCGGTACGTCCTGGGCGTCGGCACGATCGAACCGCGTAAAGGCTTCGACGATCTCGTCCGAGCGATGGCGCTCACACCCGCGCCCGACCTTCCCGTGGTTCTCGCCGGGCAACCCGGCTGGGGTGCTGTCGACCTGCACACCGTCGCCCGTGAGAACGGTCTCGACCCGCGGCGCCTTCACGTGCTGGGGCGCGTCGACGACACCGACCTCGCCGCCGTGCTGCGGCAGGCGAGCGTGCTCGCCGCACCGAGTCTCGCCGAAGGCTTCGGACTGCCCGTCCTCGAAGCCATGGCCGCGGGTGTTCCGGTCGTGCACTCGGACGCTCCGGCTCTCGCCGAAGTCACCGGCGGTGCCGGGATCACCGTTGCCCGGCGTGACACGGCCGCGCTCGCCGAAGCGCTCCGGGACGCGGTGCGGGACCCGGCACCGCTGATCGAGCGGGGTCGCAGGCAGGCCGCGCACTACACGTGGGAGCAAGCGGCCCGAGCCGTCTGGCAACTGCACCTCCGAGTCGCGTCCCGTTGATTCGACGAACCCGCCACGAGCACGGGACGTCGGCCCGTACGCTGCTCGCGTGCTGAGAGTGCATTGGGAACTGTCCTTGGTGCCCGTAGGGCACGGTCATACGTGCCCAGCCGCAGAAAAGTGAGGGGCGGCGGTACCGGACCACCGGCCTCAGTTCCACAACGCCCGCTGAGAGGTGAGCCGCGCGTTCTCGTCGACGCCACGGCCGTCCCCGCCGACCGTGGTGGCGTCGGCCGGTACGTGGATTCGCTGCTCGCGGCCCTCGACGCCGACGGTTCCCGGCTGAGCATCGCGTGCCAGTTGCGCGACGCCGAGCTCTACCACCGCCTCGCCCCGCACGCGCATATCGCCCCCGCCGCCGAAACGGTTTCCACCCGCACGGCGCGGCTCACTTGGGAACAGACGACGCTGCCCCGGCTCGTCCGCCGCCTCGGCGTCGACGTGCTGCACTCCCCGCACTACACGACACCGCTCGCGAACTCCGCCGCATCCGTGGTGACCCTGCACGACGCGACGTTCTTCACCGAGCCCGCGCTGCACTCTCCGGTGAAGGCGAGGTTCTTCCGCGCATGGAGCCGGACCGCCGTGCGTCGAGCGACCCTGTGTGTCGTGCCGAGCAGGGCCACCGCCGACGAACTCACCCGCTCGATCGGTGCCGATCCTCGTGCGATGCGGGTCGTGAACCACGGCGTCGATCCCGACCAGTTCCATCCGCCCTCGCCCGGGGAGGTCACCGCGGTGCGCGACCGGTTCGGTCTGCACGGCAGGCCGTACGTGGCGTTCCTCGGCGCGCTCGAACCTCGCAAGAACGTACCCGCCCTGATCCGCGGTTTCGCCGAGGCGTGCGAGGGACGAACCGACGCTCCCGCGCTCGTGCTCGCCGGCCAGCCGGGCTGGGACGAGCAGGTGGAGAACGCGCTCGGGTCGGTGCCCCACCGCATCCGTGTCATCCGTGCCGGGTATCTGCCGTTTCCGCAGCTCGCCGCGTTCCTCGGTGGGGCCGAGGTCGTCGCCTACCCGAGCATCGGCGAAGGCTTCGGGCTGCCGGTGCTCGAGGCGATGGCGTGCGGGGCGGCGGTGCTGACCACGCGGCGGCTCAGCCTGCCCGAAGTCGGCGGTGACGCGGTCGCCTACTGCGGTGTCGGAGCCTGCGACATCGCCCGGGGGCTCGTAGACCTGCTCGACGACCCGGCCCGCCGCTCCGTGCTGTCCGCGGATGCCCAGCAGCGGGCGAAGGAGTTCAGCTGGGCCGCGTCCGCCACTCAGCACCGTGAGGTCTACGCCCGCGCCCACTTCGTCCACCGCCGGACACGCTGAACCGTGGCCCCACGCCCCGGGGGGCGCGCGGGTTCGGCAGAATGACCATTCGTGACCGACGCGCGCACCTACGGCGACGAACTCGCCGTCGTCATCGTGACCTACTCGCCCGGCGAGGTTCTCGAACCGTGCCTGGACACGCTCGCCAAGGCCACGGAGCGCCCACTCCGGGTGATCCTCGCCGACAACGGCTCGACCGACGGCGAGCCCGAACGCCTCTCCGCGCGCGAGCCCGTCGAGCTCGTGCCGATGGGCGACAACCTCGGCTACGGCTCGGCCGCCAACCGCGGTGTCGCCGCCCTCGACGACTCCGTGGGCTGGGTCGTCGTCGCCAACCAGGATGTCGAATGGGGCCAGGGCAGTCTCGACGCACTGCTGGACGCGGCGAAGCGCTGGCCCCGCGCGGGAGCGCTCGGCCCGCTCATCCGGGAGCGCGACGGGGCCGTGTATCCCTCAGCCCGGCTGCAGCCCTCCCTCGGTCGGGGAATCGGGCACGCCCTGTTCGGCAAGGTGTGGCCGTCGAACCCGTGGACGAGCGCCTACCGGCAGTCGGAGGCCGAGATCACCGAACGTACCGCAGGCTGGCTGTCCGGTTCGTGCGTGCTGCTGCGGCGGGAGGCCTTCGACGCCGTCGACGGGTTCGACCCCCGCTACTTCATGTTCTTCGAGGACGTCGACCTCGGCGACCGGCTCGACCGTGTCGGCTGGCTCAACGTCTACGTGCCGGACGCGGAAATCATGCATATCGGTGGTCACTCCGCCAAGCAGGCCTCGGTGCGGATGCTCACCGAACACCATCGCAGCGCCTACCGGTTCCTCTCCGACCGGTACCGCGGGCCGCGCTGGGCTCCGCTGCGCCTGCTGCTGCGGGCCGCGCTGTCCGTGCGCGCCCGTTTGGAGATCCGGGCCGCGGCCAAGAGCCGCTGACGCGGCCGAGACGGCTCAGCGCCGGGGGAACTGCCACTCGTCCGGCTGCTCGTCAGGCGTCAACGCCGCGTAGACCGAGCCGTGTCCGCGCGCGGGCCCTTCGCCACCCTGCTGATCGGTTTGCGGCCACATCGCGCCCGGGCTCGGAGCCTGCCCCTCGGCGGGATGAGCCTGCGATGTGGGGATCACGATCGTCGACTCGGGGTCCTGGCCGGCGCCCGGCAAACCGGCGCGCGGAATGCGCACCGTCTGCGAGGCGTCCATCGGCGAGGTCATGTTGTGGGGCGTGACGACGAAGGCGCCGCGCGCCCCCGCGCGAGCGAGCAGGTCGTCGGCCCGGGAGCGCGGATCCATCAAGTGCCCTCTCCTTGCCTCGCCGGTCGGCACCGGCCCGAAAGTCTGCCCGTCGGGGTGGAGTCGTGCGGCGGGCCCCGGTACCCACGACGGCGCTGCCCCTGCCAGAGTATTCCTCCCAAGGTCGTTCGTCAGGTGAAGGAGGGGCGAATGTCGCCACGACCGGCGGAGATCGGGGCCGAGGTGGCCGACGCGGAAGCCGTGGTCCTCGTCGGCGGCAAGGGCACCCGGTTGCGGCCGCTGACCCTCTCCGCCCCGAAACCGATGCTGCCGACCGCGGGAGTGCCGTTTCTCACCCACTTGCTCTCACGACTTCGAGCCGTCGGTATCCGTCACGTGGTGCTCGGCACGTCCTACCAGGCGGAAGTGTTCGCCGAGTACTTCGGCGACGGCTCCGATCTCGGCCTCGAACTGGAGTACGTCGTCGAGGACGAGCCGCTGGACACCGCGGGTGCGATCCGTAACGTGGCCGGTCGGCTCCGCGAGCGTGACGTGCTCGTGTTCAACGGCGACATCCTGTCCGGGGTGGATCTGGGCGCGCTCGTGCGCACCCACCGCGAGCACGACGCCGACGTCACGTTGCACCTGGTCAAGGTCGACGATCCCAGCAGGTTCGGATGTGTGCCGACCGACGCCGACGGGCGGGTCACCGCGTTCCTGGAGAAGACCGACACGCCGCCGGTCGACCAGGTCAACGCCGGGTGCTACGTGTTCCGCCGCGAGGTGATCGACACGATTCCCGAAGGTCGGCCGGTGTCGGTGGAGCGAGAGACCTTTCCAGGGCTCCTCGACTCGGGTGCCCGGATTCAAGGTCACGTGGACGCCGCGTACTGGCTCGACCTCGGGACGCCGGAGGCGTTCGTGCGGGGCTCGCGGGACCTCGTCCGAGGCGAAGCGCCGTCCGCAGCGCTGCCCGCGGAGCCGGGCGAGGCACTCGTGCTGCCCGGTGCCCGTGTCGCGGACGGGGCCACCGTGACCGGGGGCAGCACCGTGGGAACCGCGTGCACGGTCGCCGACGACGCGCGCGTCGACGGCTCCGTGCTCTTCGAAGGTGCACGTGTCGGAGCCGGCAGTGTCGTGGAGAACGCTGTGGTCGGTTCGGGCGCGATCGTCGGTGACGGGGTGGTGCTGCGCGGGACGGTGGTCGGCGACGGCGCCGTGATCGGCTCGGGGTGCGAGTTGCTCGACGGTGCCAGGGTGTGGCCCGGGGCGGAACTCGCCCCGGGTGCGATCCGGTTCTCCTCGGACTGCTGAACTGAGGACGTGACGGACTCCGACGACGGGCTGGTGCGGCTCTGGCAGCCGCCGCACGACGTCGACCTGCCGCGGGTGCTGTCGCCGCTGCAACGCGGCAAAGGCGACCCGACCTGTGCCTACGGGCCGGGGGAGTACTGGCGCACCGCGACCACGGCCCGAGGCGCGGCGACGCTGCGGCTCACCAGTGACACCGACGGTATCCGGGCGAGGGCGTGGGGTGCGGGGGCCTCGCTGGTGCTGGAGACGGTGCCCGACCTGCTCGGAGCCGCCGACGACGCTCACGGGTTCGACGCGGTGCACGACGTGGTCGCGCGGGGAGTCCGGACGGCACCCGGGCTCCGGCTGTGCGCGACCAGGCGAGTGTGGGACGTGCTCGTGGCCGCGATCCTCGAACAGAAGGTCACCGGCCGCGAAGCCTGGCGCTCCTGGCGCGAGCTGTGCCGACGGTTCGGCTCCGCCGCGCCCGGACCCGCACCGGAGGGGCTGCGCGTGGTCCCGGACCCCACCCAGCTGCGGGCGATCCGGGACTGGGAGTGGCACCGGGCAGGCGTCGACGGGGCTCGCCGCAAGACCCTGCTCGCCGCGGCCTCCGTCGCGGGCAGCCTCGAGAAAGCGGTGGGATTCGGCGGCGTCGAAGGGCGCCGACACCTGCGACACGTGCCGGGCATCGGCGTCTGGACGGCCGCGGAGGTCGCCCAACGCGCGTGGGGCGACCCGGACGCGGTGAGCATCGGCGACTACCACCTGCCGACGATCGTGGGACTCGCGCTCACCGGCTCGCCACTCGACGACGACGGCATGCTCGAAGCCCTCGCCCCGTACGAAGGCCACCGCCACCGCGCGGTGCGCTACATGAACGCCGCCGGAGTCTCCCGCCCCCGCTTCGGACCCCGCATGCCGGTCCGCGACTACCGCAGCCGCTGAGCGCGCATTGTGAAACTTGGGGGAGGTGGTCCGGTACCGCCGCCCCAGTCCGTGCTTCGCGGTGTGGGGGTCCTCCGGCTCTGCTTCACTGGCTCAGAGCTTCCACATTGCGCGTGATGGCTGCCTGGATCACCCGATCATCGAACGAGGCGACTCGTGCCGCGCAGTGTTCGGCGGTGAGGAGTACGCAACAGTCGGGCATCTTCAGCCCGGTCGCAGCGCGGAGTTCGGCGAGCTTGACCGCAGTGTCGTCGGGAAACGGCAACTCCTGCACTTCCAGCTCGCGCAACGCGGTGCGCACGGTTTCCAAGCGGTTGTCCCGCGCGGGTACGACGAGCACCTCCGCCAGCGTCAGCGGATTGGCACCGAAGTCTTCCCCGATCTCCCGAGTCAGCAAAGTCTCGGCGCGTTCGTGATGGACGTTCGAGGCGTCGAAATGAGCAATGATCACGTCGGCGTCCAGCACGATCATTCAGGCCACTCATCCCGCAGCCGATCACGATGGCCGGTTTCGTATGCGCCGGTGAGAACCCCGCTGTGTTTGCGCAGGGCGGCAAGTTTGTGCGAGCGGCATTGGCCGTGAGCGTGCTCGGCAGCCTGGTGGCCTTCCAAAGCCAACTGGACGAGCAACTGGGAGCGGCTCAAGTCCGGCCGCCGACCAGCTTCGGCGTCCAGCGCGGCCGCGAGGTCGTCGGTTTCGGTCACATGGTGCCGGGGGCGGGTGGTCGGCATGTGTTTGAGTGTAACACCATTAGCTTCAGGTGCTACACCGAGCTGCTCATGGTGTTCTGAACCAGCATGATCCGCTCGACAACGGCGCCTCGGCGGTGGTGATCCTCAGAGAGCATTGCGTGGTACTCAAGAGGACCCCAACGCCGCGAGGCGCGAACTGGGGCGGCGGTACCGGAGCACCCGCGCAAGTTCCACAACGCCTTCTCACCTCAGAGGGTGGGGTGGGCGGCGGTGACGAGAGGGGCGAGATCGGAGTCGGCGGGCAGCGCGCCGAGCGGCCACCACCGCAGGTCCAGCGACTCGTCGCTGCGGACCGGCAGCGCGCCCTCCGGTGCCCGCACCACGAAACGCACGTCGAAGTGACGGGTCGGTACGCCGAGCGAGCAGGTGATCGGATGCACGTCGAGGTGCACCGGTTCCGGGTCGGCCACGAGGCCGTCGATGCCGGACTCTTCGGTCGCTTCCCGCAGCGCGGCTGCCCGCAGCGACGTGTCCTCCTGCTCGCAGTGCCCGCCGAGCTGGAGCCACCGGCCGACACGCGGATGCAGCGTGAGCATCAGGTGTTCGCCCGCGTGGTCCACCAGCACCGCCGACGCCGTGAGATGTCCCGGCGCGCACTCCCGCAGGCACGCGTCCTGCCGTGCGTCGAGCAAGGTCCGGAACGCGTGCCGCAGCGCCTCCTGCTGGGGGTCCGCGGGCTGCCACCGCTCCAGGGTGCTCACCGCGTCGACGTGCAGGTCGGTACTCACCGTTCGATCAGTCCTCCGTCGAGTTCGCGGGGTGGGCGAGGTCCGGAAGTCTCCTCCGCAGGATGCCCCACCGCGACGGCGCCCAACGGCTCCCACGCCGCCGGGAGGTCCAGTGTGGACCGAACGACGCCGGGGCAGAACAGGGTCGACGACACCCAGCAGGACCCGAGTTCCTCGGCGGCCAGCGCCACCAGCAGGCCCTGCACGGCCGCCCCGGCGGCCACGGTGAACATCGCGTGCTCGGCCAGGCTCCTGCGTTCGTCCGGATAGTCGTGCGCGCCTTCGGGGACCAGGAACGGCACGACGATCTCCGGTGCGGCGTAGAGCAGGTTGCCGCGAGTCACGCGCTGGTGCGCCGCCTGCTCCGACATTCCGTCCGCCCGCAGGTCGTCGAGCCACGCGGAGCGCATCGCGTCCAGCAGTTTCTGGCGCAGTGGACGGTCGCGTAGCCACACGAACCGCACCGGCCGGGTGTGGTGCGGTGCGGGTGCGGTCAAGGCGGCGCCGACCGCACGACGCACCGCCACCTCGTCGATCGGGTCGTCGGTGAACGCACGGCTCGACCGTCGCATGAGGACGGCCTCGCGTCGCCCTTGGCCGATCGCCTCGGCAGTGCCCAGGTGGAACAGGTCCTCTTCGACGGTGCGCGCCAAGTCCCTGCCCGACGAACCGTCGTCCACAAGAGACAGTCCGCGAACGACTCCGACCGGGACGCCGCCGAGTTTGCCCTTGACCAGATCCGCCGCCGAGGCGATCTCGTCGGCCACGGCGACCTCGGTCACCGCGAGTTCGTTGCCCTGCTGGTCGACGCTGCCCGCGTACCGGTGCAGGACCTCCAGGCCGGCCGAACCGATCGCCGCGTCCGTCTGCCCCATCCGCCACGCGCGACCCATCGTGTCGGTGACCACCACGGCCACCGTGACGCCGAGCCGCTGCGCGATCGCGTCGCGCATCCGTCGCGCCGAGGCGTCCGGATCCTCCGGCAGCAGGGCGATCCGGTCGTGCGCGACGTTCGAGGCGTCCACACCGGACGCCGCCTGCACGATGCCGAGCCGGTTCTGAGTGATCAGCGTGCGGCCCTTCTGCGCGAGGACGTGCGTCGCCTCCGACAGGACCAGCTCCCGGCGGAACGCGTCCCGTGCCTCGGCGTCGGCAGGCGCCTCGACCATCCGGCCCTCGGCCTTGGAGACGATCTTGCTGGTCACCACGACGACGTCGCCGTCGGTCAGCCACGGCGCCGCCGCTGCGAGAGCAGCACCGAGATCGTCGCCCGGCGCGAACTCCGGCAACCCGCGCACCGGGAAGAGCCGGAGTCCGTCCGGGGCAGCATGATCCCTCGGTGAGGGTGTCATCGCGGTACCTCCACCCCGGCGATGTCGAAGGCCGCGCGCGCCATGTCGGCTGTCGCGTCCACATCGGACATCAGCAGTGGGACCGACCGCACGTCGACACCGGGCACCTCGGCGGAGTCCTCGGAATGCACCAGCCACCCGTCCAGCAAGCCTCCGTCCGACCGGGCGCCGTAATGTCGCCCGACGGCCTCCGCAGTGGTCTCGACCCCGATCGCGGACAGACACGCGTCGGCCATGCCGCGCACGGGACGGTCACCGACGATCGGCGAGATCCCGACCACCGGTGCGGCGGCGGAGCGAAGTGCATCGGTGAATCCCGGAACGGCGGTGATCGTGCCGATGCTGACCACCGGGTTCGACGGCGCGAGCAGGATCAGGTCGGCGTCGTCGAGCGCGGCACGCACAGCCGGTGTCGGCTCCGCCTCGTCCGCACCCACGGGGACGATCGCGTGTGCCGTCGGTTTCGCGCCGTAGCGGATCCACCATTCCTGGAAGTGCACCGCACGGGACTCACCCGAGTCGGGGTCCTCGATCGCGACGTGCGTCTCGACTCGATCGTCGCTGACCGGCAACAGTCGCACGCCCGGGCGCCACCGATCGCAGAGCGCATCCGTCACG
Source organism: Allosaccharopolyspora coralli (assembly GCF_009664835.1). NCBI lineage: Bacteria > Bacillati > Actinomycetota > Actinomycetes > Pseudonocardiales > Pseudonocardiaceae > Allosaccharopolyspora > Allosaccharopolyspora coralli. Next base: position 4,044,553 of record NZ_CP045929.1, on the reverse strand, counting down.
TCGGTCAGGCCGTAGCCTGCGCGCAGCATCCTGGAGCGGATCAGGTGCGTGGCCAGATCCCGGTCCCCGAGCCCGAACCAGGTCGGTTCCGCCCCGTACGCAGCGAGTTCGTCCTTCACCGACCACGACTCGTCCACCCGGCCCCAGCCGCGTTCCTCGTCGATCCCGCCGCCGAGTGTGTACATGCACGTGTCCAGATCGGGACAGACCCGCATGCCGTGCAGCCACAGGTCGTCGGCGATGTTGACCACCGCCGAGATCTCGTGCGTCGAGTCCGACTCATCGCCGATCGCGGGCAGCCCCAGCGCGGCCTTCACACCCAGCAGGAACCGGGCGCCGCCGACGCCCCCCACAAGCACCACAACCTTCACCCCGCGATCCTCGCACGGTGCGCCGCGACGGGGACGCGGACGTGACGGATGAGGCGAACCCCACTCACTCCGGCACGGTCACTCCCAGAAGCGGAACAGCGACATGCCTTCGGCCGCGTAGGCGGCCTGGCCGCCGACGAGATCGAACACGGCGTAGGCCAGGCTGAAGAACGCCGAACCCGCGAACGGGATACCGATGATCACCGCGAACAAGATCAGCGGTGCCCACGGGCGGGCCTTCGCACCCAGCTCCCGCGCCGGGCGCGACAACCACGGCTCGATCGCGCCGTACCCGTCGAGCCCCGGCACCGGAAGCATGTTCAGCACGAACGCGATCACCTGCAGGAACGCCAAGTAGGACAGGCCGGCCGCGAGGCCGAACGGCATCTGCACCGTGCTCACGACCACGGTGAGCAGGAGCCCCAGGATCAGGTTCGTCGACGGCCCGGCCAGCGACACCATCGACTCGGTGCGCCGTGAGCCGAGGGCTCCGTGGTTGATCCAGACCGCCCCGCCGGGCAACGGGATGCCACCGATCGCGACGAACAACAACGGCAACACGATGCTCAGCACCGGGTCGGTGTAGAGGCGCGGGTCGAGGGTGAGGTAGCCCTTGGCCCGGACTTCGCGATCGCCTCCGCGATAGGCCGTGACGGCGTGCCCGAACTCGTGCAAGCACAGCGAGCTCGCCCAGCCGCCGAGCACGATCAGGATCACACCCGCCGATCGGGCGACTCCGCTGTCGAACGTCGCGAGCACGCAGCCTGCGGCCGTCACTCCGAGCAAGGCCAGGAACAGCGGACTGACTCGCAGCGAGGAAGAAGTCTTCACTCCGTCAGTGTCCAGGCCGTGCGCCCCCGCTCCGCCGGTGGGTGGAGTCCGGCATTCCGTTTGTTTCCCGTTCGCCCAGAATCCGTTCCCGGTGAATTGATCTGCGAGCCGACCGCATCCGTGGTACCCGTTGATCATGCAGGTCAGCGGTGGTGGGATCGGCGACGGTGGCGCGTTCGGCCTGCTGTCCCGCGTGGATCTCCCATCGACGTCACCTGACGGATGGTCTCCGCTTGACCGTGGCGCGCTACACGGGTGTAATCACAGTGATGTCATTCCCTCCTGAAACGGTCGTCAGTTGATCGAACCTTCGGTCCGATGAAACTGATCGATCACGGGGGGAGCGAGTTCCGCGGCGCGGAACTCGGGCCGGGTACGGGAGACCCGGTGGGGATGGCGAGGTCGACTGGAGCGCCACCGGTCGTAGTGCGGGCGTTCCCGGTCGGCGGTGGGCGCACCGGCGCGAACGGTGCCCCGCCAGAAGAGGGGCCGGTCGCCGACCGTGGTCGGTGCCGGATCCGGTCGAAGCGAGTCCCGTCCGTCCTGGGGAGGTCGGCCGGGAAGGGAGAGATCGGGGGAGACACGAATGTGGCAGACGACGGCGGAGGCACACGTGCAGGGACACGTGCACGATCAGGACCTCCCGCAGCAGCCCGCTGAGTTCGACCTGTTCACGGATCTGTTCGCCACGGACGACGAGCAGGAATGGCAGGAGCGCGCGTTGTGCGCGCAGACCGATCCGGAGGCGTTCTTTCCGGAGAAGGGCGGGTCCACTCGCGAGGCGAAACGGATCTGCCAGGGGTGCGAGGTCAAGTCCGAGTGCCTGGAGTACGCCTTGGAGCACGACGAACGGTTCGGCATCTGGGGTGGGCTCTCCGAACGCGAACGCCGCAAACTCAAGCGCCGCGCCGTCTGAGTTCGGCGTCTGTGGCCTTGTCTGACGGGTATCACGACAAGATCACAGGCATGCGCTGAGATTCCGGCGAGGGATTGCCGGGTGGCGGGTACCGACCAGCCGTCCACTACGGTGCTTGCTCATCGGATCTCGGCTGGCTGGAGGAACGGTGGCGGCGTCGCGTGCGAGTACTGCGTCCGTGGTGGCCGTGCTGGTCTGTCACGACGGCGAGTCATGGCTCCCGGAGGTTCTGTCCTCGCTGCGGGCGTTGACCGTCCCTCCTGGTCACGTCGTCGCCGTCGACACCGGATCCACTGACGCCACGCCGCGCCTGCTGGAGGAGGCCACCGGCGGTCCCGTCGACGAGGTCCTCACCCTCCCGGCCGCGACCGGTTTCGGTGCGGCCGTCGACGCGGCGCTGGACGCGGCAGGAGAGGCAGACACGTGGGTGTGGCTGCTGCACGACGATTCCGCGCCGGAACCGGACTGCCTCGCCGAACTGCTCGACGCGGCCGACCTCGACGATTCCGTCGCGATGCTGGGGCCGCTCGGGCTGGACCGGGACGACCCGCGTCTCGTGCTCGACGCGGGGCTCTCGCTCGATGCCACCGGCTCGGTGCAGAGCGGGCTCGCCGCGATCGAACTCGACCCGGCGTTGGTCGACGCCGAGCTGCTCACCGCAACCGAGGTACTGGCTGTGTCCACTGCGGGTGCGCTCGTGCGCCGCGAGGTCTTCGACCAGCTCGAGGGATTCGACGGAGAACTCTCCATCGGGGGCGAGGACGTCGACCTCGGGTGGCGGCTCAACGCGGCCGGACACCCGGTGCTCTCCGTCCCACGAGCCCGGATGCGGCACGCGGCGGCGTTGCGCTCCGGGGGGCGCGCGCCGGACGCCTCGGGCACGACGTGGCGAGCGGCGCAGCGCAGTCACGGTGTCCGGACGTTCCTGGTCAACGTGGGTGTGGTCTCGTTCGTCCTCGGTGTGCCGAGGCTGTTGGTGTGCTCGCTGGTGCGGGCGCTCGGGTACGCCCTGCTGCGGCGCGGCACGGATGCTCTCGCCGAACTCGTGGTGGCGCGGCAGTTGTTGACCGGGCGGATGGGGTTGCGCGCGGCGCGTGCTTCGCGTGCCCGCATCACTCCGGATCCACAGCGCACACGAGGATTGCTCACGAGCAGGCTCACGCGGGCCCGCAATGCCGTCGGGGGCGCGTTCGCCGCACTGGTGCGTGATCGGGTGCGCCGCGACCTCGTCCTCGGCCGCGACCGTCGCGCGCACGCGGCTCCTGCCCGCGCGGTGCTTTCCGACCTTCCGGGCGACGGGGCGCTCGGCGCCCCGGCAACGCGGCGCCGTCACGCGGGCCTTCGGCGGGCCGGATTGCCGGTGGTCGTGGCCGTGGAACCGGAGCCGCCGACGTCGACGCCTCGGCCCTCCCCGCGACCCCGCGACGTCGACGCCACACCGGAACGCGAACTGCTGGTCGTCCCGGTCGACCGCGCGGGCGTCGCCCGGGAACTGCTGCTTGCGCCCGCCGTCGTGCTCACCGTGCTGCTCGTGCTGTTCGCGTTCGTCACGCACGGGCTGGTCGCCGAGGTGCCGCGGCTCGGAGCCGGTCTGCACGGTGGGCGGTTGCTCGCCGCCGACGGGCTCGGCGCGACCTGGTCGGAGTACCTGGCGTCATGGCATCCGCAGCACGGCGGCACCGGGTCGCCTGCCCCGCCGTCGCTGCTCGTCCTCGGAATCGTCGGCGGTGTGCTCGCCCCGGTCGGTGGTCCGGCGGCCGTACTGCTGCTGTTGTCGGTGTTCCACGCGCCGCTCGCCGGGGTCGCTGCATATGCGGCGTCGCGGCGGCTGCCGGTCTCGCGCACCTGGCGGGCCCTGGCCGCAGGCGCCTACGCGGTGATCCCGACCGCGACCGTGTCGGCCGCGCAGGGGCGAGTCGACGTGCTCGTGGCCCACATCCTGCTCCCGCCGCTGCTGGCGGGGATCGCCGCCGTTCTGGGGCTGGCCCGGCTGACGCCGATGGCGACGCGGACCGGGCACTGGCTCGGGGTGGCCTGCCTGACCGCGCTCGGCCTGACCGCGCTCGGCGCGTTCTCCCCGCTGATGCACGTGGTGCTGGTCGTGCTGGCGCTTCTCGGTTTCGTCCTCGAACCGGGTGAGGTGCGCCGGATGCCGCGGCGGACTGCCGGGCTCGCCGCGATCGTGGTGCTGCCGGTGCTGTGTCTGCTGCCGTGGCCGACGGTGCTCGTCGAGAACCCGGAGATCCTCGTGCACGGGCTCGGGGCACGGGTGGTCGAGGATCCGGCCGGGCTCGCGGTGGCGTTGTTGAGTCCGGACGGCTCGGTGTCGCTGATCGGCGGTCTGATCGTGGCCGCCGCCGCGTACGCCCTGGTTCGCTCGCCGAGTCGTGCTGCCGTGCCCGGTCTCGTCGTCGCCGTCGTCGGCTGGATCGCGGCCGTGCTCGTCTCGACGCTTCCGCTCTCGCCGGTCTGGGGTGGCCCGGTCACCGTCGGGTGGGCGGGGGCGCCGCTGCTGCTGGTCGCCACCGGGCTGCTGTGGGTCGTGCTGGCCACCGGGCGGAAGCGCTGGTCGTCCCGCTGGACTGCCTTGTCCACGGTGACGGCGGCGGCTCTGTGCGGGCTGCTCGTGGTGCTGGCCGCGTCCTCATCGGTGGCGGGACGGTCCGGGCCGCTGCGCACGGCCGACGCAGCAGGAGACCCGACGTCGCAGACGGCCGGCGTCGGCTTGCTGGTCGAGCCGGGTCCGCAGCCGCCGCGGCTCGTCGAAGGAGGGCAGCCGCGGTTCGGCGACGACGAGCTGGTGCCCGCCGGAAACGCCGTCGAGTGGTTGCGCGGCGTGGAGCGGGCCCTGCGGTCCGGCGACGCCGACCGCGTCCGCTCCGCGATCGCCGCCGCGGCTGCGCGCGACGCGGCGTGGGTGGGCGTCCCGTCCGAGGTCGCGGCCGACGTGCGGGCCGTCGCCGGGGAGCTCGTCCAGGCCGAGGGCCGGCTCGCGGACGGGACCGAGGTTCTGCGTGTCCAGCTGCCGAACAGTCCGGTCGCGTTGCTCGGGCCGGACCTCGCGCGGCAGGCGCGGCTCACCTCGACGCCCCCGCCGCAGGGGCGGTCGCTGCCGGTCGAGGCGGTGCCGCCGAACGTGGCGGTCCGGGTCTCCGACGGCGGGCCCGGCCGGGTCCTGCTGCTCGCGGCGGAGAACGAGCCGGGGTGGGCGGCGACGGTCGACGGCCGGGAGGCGCCGTTGGCGACCGCGTGGGGGCACCAGGTCGCGGTTCCGCTTCCTCCGACGGCCAGTGAGGTGACCGTCTCCTACAGCGAACTGCCGCGCACGACCCTGCTGGTCGTGCAGGCGGCCGCGATTCTGTTCGCGGTGCTCGGTGCGCTGCCAGACCGTCGCCGTACGGCACGGCCTCGCTCGGTGCCGAAGCTCTCGTCGGAGCAGGAGTCCAGTCCCGCAGCCGCGCCCGATACGAACGTCGTTCAGGAGCCTTCGATGACGTCGGGGTCGAGGCCGAGGTAGGCGGCGACCTGTTCGACGAGCACGTCGTGCAGCAGATCGGCCATGTCGGCGCCGTCGCGGGCACGCGCTTCCAGCGGGCGCCGATAGAGCACGATCCGCGCCCTGGTGGGCAGCCCCCGCCGATCCACCCCGGCGGGGATCAGCCGGGCGAGGGGCACGTTCGCGTCGACCACCACGTCCTCGTCCCAGACGAGCCCGTCCGGCCCCGTCCGAGGAACCTCGGGAACGTCGTCGACCGCGACGTCGAGCTGGGTGAGTTCGGTGTGCCAGCGTTGCTCGATCGGCTCGAGGGCGTCGAGCACGCGTGCGTCGAAGCGCTGCGACCGGCTCCGCGACACCGGAACGGACGCCGGGTACAGGGGCCCGCGCGGCCCCCGGCCTCGACGATCTCGTCGAGCCCGGAGCCGACGCCGAGATCCACGTGCGGTCACCACGGCCTGAGAGTACGCCCCGAGGTGCTCGTCGTGGGGCGACGCCACCCCGATGCGCCCGTGATCCACCCGGTCCCGCCTGGCGAAGTTGACCTTCGTCGGGGACGTTTCCGCGTGCCTGCGTCGCGTGGTCGGCCCGGGGCGATATCGTGCCTGTCGTGCGGATCGTGAGGCGTTGCTCGCGGACCGGGTGTACCAACCCGGCCGTTGCCACGCTGACCTATGCCTATGCGGACTCGACGGCCGTCGTCGGTCCGCTGGCGACGTATGCCGAGCCGCACAGCTACGACCTGTGCGAGGAGCACGCGCTGCGGCTCACGGTGCCGAAGGGCTGGGAGGTCGTGCGGCACGAGGGCGAGTTCGCGATGCCCGAGCAGGTGACCGACGACCTGACGGCCCTCGCCGAGGCGGTGCGGGAAGCGGGCCGGGAGCAGGACGCCGTCGACCCGCCGGACTTCTCCGTCGGCAGCAACCGGCGCGGACACCTCCGCGCGCTGCCCGACCCCTCGGAGGAGTGAGAGGACGCCTGTCGCTGGCAAGGCCGGGGTCGCCGCTGTGTACGTGCTGGTACTCGAGGCGACCCCAACGCCGCGAGCGGCAGGCGGGGACGCCGGCAGGTGACCACCACCGCAGACCACAGACAGCCTCTCGGCGGGCGGACGTGACGCACGGCTCCTCGGTCCGGACGGCGCAGCGGTGCCGGGACGATCACCGGTAGGCTCGCGGCCACGCCGGGCCGGACTCCCGGCGCACGTGGCCGAGCGGGGAGAGTGCAGCGTGCGGGACTTGTCGGAGATCGTCAAGGCGTACGACATCCGAGGTGTGGTGGGCGACGAGCTCGACGCCGACGTGGTGCGCGACGTCGGTGGCGCTTTCGCCCGATTCGTCGGTGGGCCCGCCGTGGTCGTCGGCCACGACATGCGCGACTCGTCCCCGTGGCTGGTCGAGGCGTTCACCGAGGGCGTCGTCGCTCAAGGCGTCGACGTGGTGCATCTCGGCCTGGCCAGCACGGACATGCTGTACTTCGCGTCCGGGTCGCTCGCGCTGCCGGGCGCGATGTTCACCGCGAGTCACAACCCGGCCCGGTACAACGGCATCAAGCTCTGCCGCGCAGGAGCCTCCCCGGTCGGCCAGGACAGCGGCCTCTCGGAGATCAAGGAGCTCGTCGCGCACGGCGTGCCGGAGTTCCTCGGCGAGCGCGGGTCCGTCCGGCAGCGGGACATGCTCACGGAGTACGCGGCGTTCCTGCGTGACCTGGTCGACCTCTCCGGCAGCCGCCCGTTGACGGTGGTCGTCGACGCGGGCAACGGCATGGCGGGACACACCGTCCCGGAGGTGTTCAGTGGGGTGCCGGTCGAGGTCGTGCCGCTGTACTTCGAGCTGGACGGCAGCTTCCCGAATCACGAGGCGAACCCGCTCGACCCCGCGAACCTGGTGGACCTGCAGGCGAAGGTCCGGGAAGTCGGTGCCGACGCTGGAGTGGCCTTCGACGGCGACGCCGACCGGTGCTTCGTCGTCGACGCCGACGGCGAGCCGGTGTCGCCGAGCGCGATCACGGCGCTGGTCGCCGTCCGCGAGCTGGCGAAGGAACCGGGCGCCACGGTCATCCACAACCTCATCACCTCGAAGGCGGTGCCGGAGATCGTCGCCGAGCGCGGCGGCAAGCCGGTGCGGACCCGCGTGGGGCACTCCTTCATCAAGCAGACGATGGCCAGCACGGGCGCGATCTTCGGTGGTGAGCACTCCGCGCACTACTACTTCCGGGAGTTCTGGCGCGCCGACTCGGGCATGCTCGCGGCGTTGCACGTGCTCGCCGCGCTCGGCGGCCAGCAGGAGCCCCTGGCGCGGTTGATGACGCCGTACACGCGGTACGCGTCCTCCGGTGAGGTCAACTCCACGGTCGACGATCCGGCCGGACGGATGAAAGCGGTCCGTGAGTTCTTCGCCGACCGGTCGGGCGCTCGTGTCGACGACCTCGACGGGCTTACCGTGGAGCTGGCCGACGGAGCCTGGTTCAACCTTCGGCCCTCGAACACCGAGCCGCTGCTGCGGTTGAACGTGGAGGCCGGTGACGCCGCCGCGGTCGACGCGCTGCGGGACGAGGTGCTCGGGGTCGTGCGGAGCTGACCGGGCGCCCGGCGGGACCGGGCGGACAAGCAGGGCCCGCGTGATCGTCCGATCACGGGCCGAGCGGGTGTGGGGGTGCCGCACCGACACAGGAGGACTTGATGACCGTTGACCTCGAACCGCAGCTTCTGCAGATCCTGGCCTGCCCGGCGCCGGATCACGGCACGCTGCGGCAGGGCACCGACGCAGACCCGTCCGCGGACGTGTTGACCTGCACGGACTGTGGCCGGGTCTATCCGGTGCGGGACGGCATCCCGGTGCTGCTGCTCGACGAGGCCGACTCGGGGTCGCAAGACGGTGCCGGACCGGATGACGAGGCAGGCCCCGGAAAGGGGTGACGTTCGTGCTCGACGACAGTCTGTTCGACGACCCGGCGAGGCTCGTGGATGCCGACGTCGGCGGCATGCTGCGCGCCGCGGCGATGGCAGGCGCGCAGGTGCGCTCGGTCGGCGAGTCCGCGTCGGACGCGCGGCTCGATCAGCTGGCCGACGAACGACCGCGCGCCCTCGTGCTGATCGCCAGGCCGGGGGTGGGGCGGTCGGTGATGGAGCTGTTCCGTGCCCTGCTCGGCCAGTCGTGTCCGGTTCCGGTCGTGGTCGCCGAGTCCGCGCCGACGTGGGTCGGGGCGCTGGACCTGGTCTTCGGCCACACCACCGACGGCAACGACCCGGTACTGGCCGAGTCGGTGGCCCGCGCGACACGTCGCGGCGCGACCGTGGTGCTCGCCGCACCCGAGGACGGTCCGGTCGCGGCAGCCGCCGCCGGGCGGGCCACCGTCCTGCCACCGCGTCTGCCCGTCCCAGCGGAACTGCAGTTCACGCACGTCTTCGCGGCCGGGCTGCACGTGCTTGCCGCGTTCGGGTTGCTCGCGACCGACATGTCCGAGCTCGCCGAGGAACTCGATCACGAGGCCGAGCGTTCCCATCCCGACCACGAGCCGTTGACGAACCCGGCGACGTCGCTGGCACTGCGACTGGCCGACCGCACGCCGCTGCTCTGGGGCGTCGACGAGGTCGCCGAGGCCGTGGCCCGGCACGGCGCGTTCGCGCTCGCCTCTCAGGCGGGCACGCCGTGCGACGTCACGAGTTTCGCCCACGCGTCCACCCGTCATGCGCTGCACCGTGTGGCCGCCGAGGCCGGTTCCGGCGCCGATATCTTCGCCGACCCGGACGACGCGCCGGGCGGTCTGCTCCGCGTGTTCCTGGTCGGCTCCTGCCACGACGAACAGAGCTGTTCGGCGGAACAAGCGGCGTTGTCGGCACTACCGGCCGCCGACGTCGTTAAACCGGGTGAGTCGGTGCGCGAGGACGCCGTCCTGCGGACCGGCCTGCTCGCCGCGCGGTTCGACCTGGCCTCGGTGTATCTGGGGTTGGCGTCGGGGACGCTCGGCGGTCCGGGCAGGCAGACTCTCGCGATGCGCTGATCGGGGTGCGGACCCGAGGGAGAAGTCCGGGGCCACCCTGATGTGGCCCGATCATCGAGACGGTCTGCTGGAGCGTGGGACGGCGCGGTCCGGCGTTGTGGTGAGCGGGAGAACGAGGAAGCGAGACGACAGTGGAGCTACTGCGTAACGCGGTACGCCCCTACGCGTGGGGTTCGCGAACGGCGATCGCGGACCTCGTGGGTCGCCGGGTGCCGGCGCCGCACCCGGAGGCGGAGCTGTGGATGGGCGCGCATCCGGGGGATCCGTCGTACCTGGTGGGGCCGGACGGGGCCGAGTCGTCACTGCTGGGAGCTCTCGAAGCCGATCCGGACCATCACCTGGGCACCGGGTGCGTCGACCGGTGGGGCAACCAGTTGCCGTTCCTGATGAAGGTCCTCGCCGCCGACGAGCCGTTGAGCATGCAGGCCCACCCGTCGCCGGACCAGGCGCGAGAAGGTTTCGCGCGCGAGGAACTCGCGGGCATCGCTCGCGCCGCGTCGCACCGCAACTACCCGGACCCCACCGCGAAGCCGGAGTTGATCTGCGCGCTCACCGAGTTCGACGCACTCGCGGGGTTCCGCGACGCACATCGCACGGTGCGGCTGTTGCAGGCGCTCGACGTGCCGAGCCTGCGCGCGCACGGTGAGCTGCTGTCCGGCCAGCCGGACGCCGACGGGATGCGGGCGCTGTTCACCACGTGGATCACGCTTCCCGAGCCCTACCTGCGGAAGGTGCTACCCGACCTGCTCGACGCGTGTGTGCGGCATCTGCGGGAGCGCGGCGAGTTCGCGATCGAGTGCCGGACGGTCCTCGAACTCGGCGAGGCGTACCCGAACGACGCCGGCGTGCTGGCGAGCCTGCTGCTGAACCGGCTCGTGCTGCAGCCGGGCGAGGCGATCTTCCTCCCGGCGGGCAACCTGCACGCCTATCTGCGTGGCACCGGGATCGAGATCCTGGCCAATTCGGACAACATTCTGCGCTGCGGCCTCACGCCGAAGCACGTCGACGTGCCCGAGCTGTTGCGAGTACTGGACTTCGGTTGCGGCGACATGCGGGTGCTCAAGGGGGACGCGCGCGACGGCAATCTCACCGTGTACCCCACGAACGCCGACGAGTTCGAACTCTCCCGAGTGGACTGGACGCCGTCGGAACCGTCGGGTGTGCGGCTCGACTCGGCGGGACCGCAGATCGCGTTGTGCACGCGCGGGCGGGTGCGGTTGCGACCGGTCGACGGCGGTCGAGAGCTGGAACTCGAGAGGGGCCAGTCGGTGTGGTTCGCCGCCGCGGACGCCGCGGTCGTCGCCGAACCCGTCGACTCCGTGGACGCCACCGCCCAGCTCTTCTGTGCCTCCGTCGGCACTCTTACCTGAACCTCGGCCGAGATCGCGCGTCGGCCGTCCGTCGCCGCCTCGGACTCCGGCGGGTGAACACTCCGGGACCACCGAGACGGCCAGCGCACCACAGGGTGGCGGTCTACTCTGACGCCCGGGTGAAAACCCGGGTCACAAGCAGTTAACGAATGATCCACCGAAGGATCGGGTTCACCCATGGGGGTGTCAGACTTCCCGGCTGGGGTGCAATCCATCACCTTTCGGTCTGAACGAGGAGGCAACAGTGCCGGCGAACGGGCTGTTTCGCACCAAGTCGGTGGAACAATCGATCTTGGACACCGACGAGCCGGACACCAAGCTCCGGAAGAACCTCGGCAGCTGGGACCTGATCGTCTTCGGTGTCTCCGTGGTCATCGGTGCCGGTATCTTCACGATCGCCGCCAGGACGGCGGGTGACGTGTCGGGCCCGGCGGTGTCCATCTCCTTCGTCATCGCCGCGCTCGCCTGCGGCTTCGCGGCGTTGTGCTACGCCGAGTTCGCCTCGACGGTGCCCGTCGCGGGCAGTGCCTACACCTATTCGTATGCGACCTTCGGCGAGTTCCTCGCGTGGATCATCGGCTGGGACCTCATTCTGGAGTTCTCCATCGCGGCCGCGGCGGTCAGCAAGGGCTGGTCGCAGTACCTCAACGAGGTCTCGGCCCTCGCCGGGCTCAACGTCCCGACCGCGCTCGACATGGGGCCGCTGCAGTTCGACTGGGGCGCGGTGCTGCTGATCGCGGCGCTGGTCACGATGCTGGCGCTGGGAACGAAGCTCTCGGCCCGGTTCAGCCTCATCATCACGTTGATCAAGGTCAGCGTCGTGCTGTTCGTCGTGGTCGTCGGCGCGGCCTACATCAACGCCGCGAACTACGTTCCTTTCGTCCCGCCGGCACAAGGGGCCACCGAGGACGCCGCCGCGCTCGACCAGTCTCTGCTGTCCCTGCTGCTCGGCGGCGAGTCCAGCAACTTCGGCGTGTTCGGCCTGCTGGCCGGTGCCTCACTCGTGTTCTTCGCGTTCATCGGGTTCGACGTGGTCGCCACCACGGCGGAGGAGACGAAGAATCCGCAAAAGGACGCACCGCGGGGGATCCTGGGCACCCTTGTGATCTGCACCGTGCTCTACGTGCTGGTCGCGCTCGTGGTGACCGGCATGGTGCCCTACACCGAACTGGCCACCGACCCGGTGACCGGCGACCAGTCCACGTTGGCCACCGCGTTCGCCGCGAACGGAATCTTCTGGGCGGCGGGTCTCATCTCCGTCGGCGCACTCGTCGGTCTCACGACCGTCGTCATGGTGCTGCTGCTCGGTCAGGTCCGGGTGCTGTTCGCGATGTCCCGCGACGGTCTCGTGCCACGCGCTCTCGCCCACACCGACGCCAAGCGCGGAACGCCGGTGCGCGCGACGGTGATCGTCGGAGTGGTCGTGATGATCGCCGCCGGGTTCTTCCCGGCAGGCAAGCTCGAAGAGATGGTCAACGTCGGCACGTTGTTCGCGTTCATTCTCGTCTCCGCCGGTGTGATCGTGCTGCGGCGCTCGCGACCCGACCTGCCGCGTGGTTTCAAGGCACCGTTCGTGCCGTTGATCCCGATCCTGGCGATCGTGTCCTGCTTGTGGCTGATGCTGAACCTGACGGCGTTGACCTGGGTCCGATTCCTCGTCTGGATGGCGGCCGGAGTGGTGATCTACTTCCTCTACAGCAGGAAGCACTCGGTGCTCGCGAAGCGGCTCGCGGGGGAGGAAGGCGGGTCCACGGCGGACGGTTCGTCCGGCGGCTCCACCGCCGTGAAGGACTGACCCAGTCGTCGCGAAGTGGGCGAACGGCACTCTCGCCTCGTGTGGTGGGGCGAGAGTGCCGTTCGCTCCACCACACCGGGTGAGACGTGAGGGAGATTCAGTGTTCGGGCGAGCGCAGCGTTCGCCCACGTTCCCAGGGCGCGTTCCGATCCTTGCGAACCGGCGGCCCGCCCTCGACTGTCCCAGTGAAGGCGGTTCCCGCTGAGCCGTTCGGCTCCGCCGGTTGTACAGGCACGGCGGGAACGTCGAGGGACTCGCCGTCGCTGCCGTGCGGACGCATCCGTTCGGGCTCCGGGGCGGACGGGATCGGCGGAGCCGAGGACCACGGCAGCGTCGAACCGCGCGCCGGGAACTCCAGGCCTGCGGCCATCGCCACGGCCCGGTCCCATTCCGGGTCGTCGCTGTACTGGCTGTGCCCCAGCACGCCGGGAGCCCAGCGGCGGAACGAGAACGGCCCGCGCTGCGGGTCCGGGAGCCAGTGGTCGCCGCCGAGCACGAGTGCGCCCGTCGGTCCTCGCGTGGCTGCGGGCAGCGGGCCACGGGTGCCGTCCGGCCGGAATCCGACGCCGAGCAGCATCCCGTCGTAGACCTGTCTGTTCCAGGTGGTCACCGGCCCGCCGAGCGGGTCGGTTCCCCGGCACAACGAGCGCCAGCGGCCTCGCAGCGACCCGGCCAGTCTTTGCAGCGAGTCGTGCGGGACGACGCCGGGGAACGCCCGTGGGTAGGCCCATTGCAGCTGCGATCCCGCGGTGACGAGCCCGACCCGCTCGCGGTCGTGGTCGGGCAGCGAGTCGAGCAATCGCGCGGTGGCGACGGTCGCGAGCAGGCTGCCCTGGCTGTGTCCCACGAGGACGACCCGCGTGTCCGGGTCCTCGAGGTGCTCGGTCGCGCGTGCGGCGAGTTCCGGAATGACCTTGAGCGCGTAGCAGGGCGGCACGATCGGATGCGCCTCGCGCGGCCAGAAGAGCGTGAGATCGCAGAGCACGCCGAGGTAGCGCGCGCCGTTCTTGCCGGTGGCAGCATGTTGCACCATGCGCAGCAGCGCGATCGCGAGCGCGGCGAGGGCGCCGACGCCGAGCGCGACGAGCACCTGGGACCAGGACGCCGAGTCGGGGCCGAGCAGTCGCAGCACGAGCGTCGGACCGGTGCTCAGCGCGAGGAGCCCGGCCAGCAGCAACACGACGTGGTGGGCGTTGCCCTGTTGGAGCCGGGTCCGGCGCCACGCCCGGGCGGCACGACTCTGATCCTGGGTGCGGCCGGCGTGCAGCAGGGCGACTTCGTCGGGTACCGCGTCGTCCGAGCGGTTCGTGCGCCACTGGTGGAACAACACGACCGGAACCGCGATCGCGGCGGCCGCGGCCAGCAGCACGAGGCAGGTGCCCCAGAAGATCGTGACGTCGTCGTAGGCGGCGGGCAGCAGCAGCGTGGGGTGCCCGAGTGCGCGCCGGGCGCTCAACGCGAGCCCCGCGCCGAATCCGGTGCCGAGCAGGCAAGCGATGCCGAGCACCGGTGCTGCCATCCACCCACCGACCCACGGGCGCAACGGCCTGGGCAGGTCCGCCCATCGGGACCGGGCGAGCAGTGCGGCGGGCACCAGCAGCACCGCCACCGCCACGCACGTGATGAGCAGCATTCCGGTGATCAGGTCGATCGTGCCACCGGAGCCCGGGAGTGCTCCGGTGAAATCTCCCGGTGCGACGACGGCGGACAGCAGGACGAGAGAGGCGGCCACCATGAGTCCGCGCCGGACGGGCGCTGTCGCGACCCGAGCGCGCACCGCGAGGCCGAACGACGCATCGCGCGCTTCGGTGGGGTCGTCGAGCAGCACGGCACCCAGCAACGCGACTCCCGCAAACACGACCGCGCACCACCACCGGACGTCGACATCGGGGGCGAACGGTCCACCGAGGACGATCAGCGTCACTGTGGACACAGCGGCGACGACATGCAGAGCGCGCAGCAGCGGGGTGTCCGGATCAGTGGCGACGTTCGCCCCGGGCTGCGACGGCGCGTGGGCGGAATCGCGTGCGACGCCAGGCTTTCCGCCGCCGCTGATGCGCCACGTGACTGTGGACAGTCGGTGCATCACCAGGACGCCGAGCACGACAGGAACGACGCCCACCAGTGACCGCACTACGGTCAGCTCGCGCACGTCGTCCGGGAAGCCGGACAGACAGCGTGTCCCGGGACTGAGGCACTGTGCCGCGAACAGATCGACGCTGACGACGGTGAGTTGTCCGACGAGCAGCGTGGTCAACAGCACGGAGGCCACCCGCAGCAGCGCACGCAGCACGTTGCTCAGAGCAAGCCCTGCGGCGCTGTCCCGGCGTGGCGGCGGGAGCATCCAGTGCGCGGCGTTGGCCAGCGCGAACGGGAACAGCAGCGCCCACGTGGCCTTCGACCAGCCGCCCGGGGTCATACCGCCCCACACGTATCCCTCGACGACGCGCGGCACGGTGCGGTCCCCTGCGGCGAGCATCGGGCCGGGAACCGGGCGCAGCAATCGGTCGGCTGGACGGACGATGCGGCCGGTCTCGTCGCCGGCCACGTCCACGGACGCGACCGAGTCGGTGAGCTTGTCACCGTGGTTGCCGAGCAGTCCGTGCACCCGGAGCTCGACCACCCGCGTGTCGGGCCCGGGGATCGGCACCGTTCCTCCTGGGGGGGTCGGCGGCGGTCGCGTTCGCGGCGCCGTGATCGATTGTCCACCGCTGATCCACATCGTGCGACCGCTGCACTGATGATTGTGCTGTCCGTGCGCTCCCGCGTCCCGCATGTGCGGCGGGCGACGGCGGCTCCCTGGAGCCGCTCGGCTACGGTCGCCACCGTGGGGCGACTGGTCGTGATCGAAGGTCTGGACGGTGCGGGCAAACGCACGCTCGCCGAAGGGCTCGCCACCGAGCTCGCTCGCCGGGGCCGTTCGACGACCCGGCTCGCGTTCCCGCGCTACGAACAGGACGTGCACGCCGCGCTCGTGGCCGAGGCACTGCGCGGCGGTCACGGAGACCTGGGTGACTCCGTGCACGGGATGGCCGTCCTCTACGCGTTGGACAGACGCGGCGCCGTGGAATCGTTGAACACCGCGCTGGCCGCCCACGACGTCGTGCTGCTCGACCGTTACGTCGCGTCCAATGCCGCCTACGGGGCGGCACGACTGCACGAGGACGCCGGAGGGTCGTTCGTGGCGTGGGTGCGCGGGTTGGAGATCGACCGTTTCGGTCTTCCCCGGCCCGACCTGCACTTGCTGCTCCAAGTCGCGCCCGAGGTCGCCGCGGGCCGGGCGGAGCATCGCGAGCGGACCGAGACGGACCGCGAGCGGGATCGCTTCGAGTCGGACGACTCGCTGCAGCAGCGCTGCCGCCGGGTGTACGCCCAGCTCGCGGCCGAACAGTGGTGGTCACCGTGGCTGGTCGTCGACGGTGGTGCCGAGGTCGGAGGGCTCGGCGGTGCCGACGCCGCCCGCACGGACCTCGGAGCGCTCACGGACGCCGTCCTCGGGGTCTGACCCGGCGCCCGCCGCTGCTCCATTTCGGTGGTATCCGTCGAGGTCGTGACCGATGCACGGCGACGACCTGCGCCGATGACGGCCGGGTGGTGCACGTCCGGTCAGTGAGAAGTGCAACCATGTGTGCCATGAAGGCACGCGTGCTCGTCGTGGACGACGATCCGGCCCTGGCCGAAATGCTGACCATCGTGCTCCGGGGTGAGGGCTTCGACACCGCGGTCGTCAACGACGGCACCAAGGCGATGCCCGCGCTGCGGGAACTCAAGCCGGATCTGGTCCTGCTCGACCTGATGCTGCCGGGGATGAACGGCATCGACGTCTGCAAGGCGATCCGCACCGAGTCCGTGGTGCCGGTCGTGATGCTCACGGCCAAGAGCGACACCGTCGACGTCGTGCTCGGTCTCGAGTCGGGTGCCGACGACTACGTCGTGAAGCCGTTCAAGCCGAAGGAGCTGGTCGCGCGGCTGCGTGCGAGGCTGCGCCGCACCGACGCCGAGCCGGCCGAGACGCTGACGATCGGCGACCTCGCGATCGACGTGCCCGGTCACGAGGTCACCAGGGAGGGCGTGCCGATCGCGTTGACCCCGCTGGAGTTCGACCTGCTCGTGGCGCTGGCGCGCAAGCCGCGGCAGGTGTTCACCCGCGAGGTGCTTCTCGAGCAGGTGTGGGGCTACCGGCACGCCGCCGACACCCGGCTGGTGAACGTGCACGTGCAACGCCTGCGGTCCAAAGTGGAGCGCGATCCGGAGCGTCCCGAGGTGGTGCTGACGGTGCGCGGCGTCGGATACAAGGCCGGCCCGCCGTGACCACGCCCAGAACGGTCGTTTCTGTCCACAGGGGACGGTCGAGTTGAACGTATGGGCGCGTCGTGGCCGCGTGTGGCGGCGCCGGGTCGCGCGCGCCCGGTCCGAGATCCGCCGCCGCTGGCACCGCTTCGAGCTGGTGTGGCGTCGCTCGATGCAGCTGCGCGTCGTCGTCAGCACGCTCGCGTTGTCGTCCGCGGTGGTGTTCGTCCTCGGCATGGTGCTGCAGACGCAGATCACGAACCGGCTGTTGGAGACCAAGCAGACCGCCGCGGTCGCCCAGGTCGAGTCCAGCCTGCCGGTTCTCGAACGGGAGCTCACGGCCGTCGACCCGAACGCCGACGGCGTCCCCGAACAGCTCGCTGCCGCGTTGAACCGGCTGACGACCTCGGTGTCCGGGCAGTCGACTGTCGATTCCGTCGCGGGAGCCTTCGACCCCGTCCTCGTCGACGGTCACGCTGCGGCGCAACGCCGGGCGCAGCCGTCGGCGGGCCCGATCGAGGACGTTCCGGAGGGCTTGCGCCGGTTCGTCGAACGCGGCCAGCTCGCGCGCCAGATCACCACCGTCGAGCGCGACGGCACCCGGGTGACGATGCTCGCCGTCGGCACTCCGGTCGGCAGCTCGACCCGGCCGTTGCAGGCGTACCTGCTGTTCCCGCTCACCGCCGAGCAGCGCACTCTGTCCGTCGTGCAGTCGACGTTGCTCGTGGGTGGTGCCGTGCTGCTGGTGCTGCTCGGCGCGATCACCAACCTCGTCACCAGGCAGATCGTGCGCCCGGTGCGGCACGCCGCCCAGACTGCCGAACGCCTCGCCGACGGTGACCTCGACGAACGCATGCGCGTCATCGGCGAGGACGACGTGGCGCGCCTCGCCGAGTCGTTCAACGAGATGGCCGACAGCCTCAAGCAGCAGATCCAGCAGCTGGAGGAGTTCGGGCAGCTGCAGCGCCGGTTCACCTCCGACGTCTCGCACGAGCTGCGGACCCCGCTGACCACCGTGCGGATGGCCGCCGACGTGCTGCACGCCTCACGGGAGGAGTTCCCGCCAGGGTTGTCCCGATCCACCGAACTGCTCGTGGACGAACTCGACCGCTTCGAGGCCCTGCTGGGTGACCTGCTGGAGATCTCCCGGCTGGACGCTGGGGTCGCCGAGCTCTCCGCCGAGCAGCTCGACTTCGCCGAGATCGTGCAGCGTGGCGTCGACTCGGTCCGTGCCATCGCCGACACGAGCGGCGTCGAGCTACGGCTGGACGGAGCCGACGAGCCGGTGCCGGTCGTCGCGGACGCGCGCCGGATCGAACGCGTCGTGCGCAACCTGGTCTCGAACGCTGTCGACCACGCGGAGGGCGCACCGGTCGACATCCGTATCGCGGCCTCCGAGACCGCGGTGGCCGTGCTCGTGCGTGACTACGGCGTGGGGCTTCGGCAGGGTGAGGCGGAGCTGGTGTTCACCCGGTTCTGGCGGGCGGACCCGTCCCGGAACCGCCGCACAGGAGGCACCGGGCTCGGATTGTCGATCAGTTCGGAGGACGCACGGCTGCACGGTGGCTGGCTCGACGCCTGGGGCGAGCGTGGTGAGGGGTCGTGCTTCCGCCTCACGCTGCCGCGCACACCCGAGAAGACTCTCGACGACAGCCCGCTCGCGATGCCTGCGCCCCAGTCGATCGCCGCGCCCGACGCGTTGCTCGCCACGCCGGAGCCGGAGTACGGCGAGGCGGAGCTCGAGCCCGAGGGGCGCGACCAGGGGCCCGCGCGGCTGTCGGAGGAGACGACGTGGGACGGCGAACTCTCGGAGGGACGATGACGGACACCGGTTCGGGCGGTCGTCGGTTGCGCACGCTGGTCGCCGTCGTGGTCGCGATGTTCGTGCTCGCCTCGTGTGCGGCGATTCCGGAAGCTTCGGACCCCGAGGCGATCAAGCGCGTCGACGAGGCCAACACTCCCGCCGAGGTGCCTGCACCGCCGGAGGACGTCGACCCGCTCGCCCTGGTGCGCAACTTCGCCGATGCCGCCGGATCTCCGGCCAACGACTACGAGGCGGCCCGGCTGCACCTGACGCGGCAAACACGCGAGCAGTGGCAACCGCCCAGGGAGCTGCTCATCGTCGACGAGGTCGACACGATTCCGCAGCCGCCTCCTCCGGGAGCTCCGCGCTCGGTGCAGATGGTGAGCCTGCAGGTCGACAAGGTCGGCAGGCTCAAGGCCGACAAGTCCTTCGTGCCCGAGTCCGGTAGCTACGAGGTACCGGTGCGCGTCGAGATGCAGCCGAACGGACAGTGGCGTATCGCCAATCCGCCGCCGGAGTTGCTGGTCAGCCGGTCGGCGTTCGAGGACAACTACCGCCCCGTTCCGGTGTACTTCCTCGACCACACTCGCGACGGGGTCGTCCCGGACCAGCGCTACGTCGTCGCCCAGCCCGGCCCCGCGCAGCCGAGCCGGGTCATCGAACTGCTCAACGGCGGCCCCTCGGAAGGGTTCCGCGGAGCGATGGACACGGCGCTGCCGCCGGACGCGGTCACCAAGACGAACGTGAGCGAGGCCGAGGACGGCGCGCTCGTGGTCAACTTCAGTGATCTCGGGCGGCCGGCGCCGGAGGTGCGCAGGTTGATCGCCGCGCAGGTGGTGCTCTCGCTGCAAGGCGTCAGCAACGCGCGGGTCCGGTTGCTGGAGGACGGCACGCCGTTGCTGCCGGACACCCCGGAGCTGCGACCCGCCGACGTCGCCCAGTTCGAGAGCGACAACGGCGACGCCGGTGCGAGTTCGGGTCTCGCGGTCGTCGACGAGCGGCTGCGGGTACTCGACGACAATGCCGCTCCGGTGCCCGGCCCCGCCGGTTCGGGTGAGTACGACGTGGTGCGCGCGGGCCAGTCGGCCGACGGGTCGCGACTGGCGGCGGCGGTCCGGCGACCGGGTGGAGTGGGATTGCGTGTCGGTGAGTACGGCGGAACCCTCCAGGAACTGCCGATCGGTGGTGTCCAGCTCACCGAACCGACGTGGCGCGGTTCCTCCCAGGTGTGGACCGTGGTCGACTCCAGGCGGATCGCCTACGCCGTCCAAGGCCGTGACGGGAACTGGTCGACCGGCGAGGTCGACTCGGCCGAGCTGGCAGGCGACCGGCCGATCACAGACTTGCGGATCTCCCGCGACGGGACCCGGCTCGCCGCGGTGGTCGACGGCACCATCGTGGTCGCGGGCATCGTCGGCGACGCCGGTGACCTGCGGTTGTACCGGCCGACCCCGCTCACCGGCGGCCCGAGCGACGTCACCATCACCGGTGTCGAGTGGATCGGCGACGACTCGTTGGTCGCCATGACCAGCAGCTCCGGGGTGCCGGTCCTGGAGACCTCGGTCGACGGCTTCCAGTGGTCGTCGTACTCCTCGGCGAACCTGCAACAGCCGCTGACGGCCATCACGGTCGGTCCGGGGCGCAAGGTCGTGGTCGCCGACAACAGCGGGTTGTGGCAGGCGACGGGTGATCAGGACCTGTGGCGGTTGTTGCAGGTGCCGATCGGCGGCGGGTCCATCCCGTTCTTCCCGGGCTGAGTGTCGAAGGGTGTGCGGGATCGTCGAATGCCCTGCGAGAGGGCCTTTGGACACTGGCATCCCGTAGGGCACGCCTCGCAAGTGACCATCTCCGCACCTTCCACAATGCGCTCTGAGGTGCTTCCGCCTGTCTGTGTTCTTGTTCTGATGCCCGTCAGGGCATGGTCTTGCGTGCTCAGCCCGAGCACGGTGAGAAGCTCCGGTGTTCCAGGTTGTCGCTGGCAAGGCCGGGGTCGCCGCTGCGTACGTGCTGGTACTCGAGGCGACCCCAACGCCGCGAGCGGCAAGCTGGGACGCCGGTAGGTGACCACCACCGCAGACCACAGACAGCTTCTGAGTCGTTTCCGCCTGTCCGACACGCGGTGCTCGGTGTGGTGCAGAGCCCGGTGGTCCGGGTGTCTGCCTGTGACGCTGGCGGGATGGACGACAGGGTGTGGTGGCGCGACGTCGCACGCGGTCTCGCCGACCTCGTGGCGCCGCTGGCGTGCGCGGGCTGCGGGGCACGTGCGCAGCGATGGTGTTCGGAATGCGCGGCCGGTCTCGATGCGCTTCGACCCGTGCGGCGCAGGGTGTTCGACGGAGGGCCGCCGGTGTTCGCACTCGGCCGCTACCGGGGCGCGGCGCGGCGCGGCGTCGTCGCGTTGAAGGTGTCCGGCCGGCGTGATCTCGCTCGGCCGTTCGGCCTCGCGGTGGCCGCGGCGTTGCGGCGGATCGTGCCCGACGGCGGCTGGTGCCTCGTGCCCGCTCCATCGCGAACGTTGGTCGCACGGCGCCGGGGTGGCTCGCACATGGCACGCGTGGCGCGCGCCGCCGCCGCCGAGCTCCCGGACAGCGTGGTGGCCGAGTGCCTGGCGGTTCGCGGGGCTGCACGGGATTCCGTGGGACTCGGAGCCCAGGCGCGGATGCGGAACCTGTCCGGGCGAATTCGGCTTCGCCCGGCACGGGCGCCGACGACGGGACGCACCGTGGTGCTCGTCGACGACGTCGTCACGACCGGGGCGACGGTCGCCTGCTCGGTCGATGCGTTGCAGTCGGGTGGGCACCCGGTACATCTCGTCCTCGGACTGACCGCCACCGCCGGGTGAGCCCGACGCCACGGGAACTTCACCACGTCGTGGTCCGTTGGCGGGGTGGGGATGTCCGACGACGGATTCGGTGCGCAACGGTCGCTCGTGCGCTGCTCCGAAGGGGTGAAACTTGTGTGCCTCCGATCGAGTCAGGTCGCCCGGACCGCACGCCTGACCTGCCCCGACGAACGTGTCGACCATCACAGTGGGTGGTCGCTTGACTTCCCTCGACAAGGGGGCTGTCACAAGTCGGTAAAGGCAGCTAACGTCCCCATCCAACAGCGGTCCCCGGCCTTCAGGGAGGAGTGAGCAGCCCATGTCCCTGGCGCCGGAAACGAACTGAACTCCGCTCCCGGCGCCGACGACGCAGCACATCCGAGAGGCACGCCGAGAGACGGAGGTCGTGAATGGACATCGTGGTCAAGGGTCGAAACGTCGAGATTCCGGAGCACTACCGGGAGCACGTCTCCGACAAACTGACCCGGCTGGAGCGGTACGACAGGAAGACCATCCGGGCGGACGTGGAGCTCTTCCACGAGCGCAACCCACGTCAAGCCAAGAACTGCCAGCGCGTCGAGATCACCCTCGTGGGCAAAGGGCCCGCGGTTCGCGCAGAAGCCGCTGCCGGTGATTTCTACGCCGCTCTGGACTCCGCCACCAGCAAGCTCGAGAACCGCCTGCGCAGGGCGCACGACCGCCGCAAGGTGCACTACGGGCGCCGGAACCCGACCTCGGTCGCCGAAGCGACCTCCGGTGAGGCCGACCGGCCGGTCGCGATGCCGCACAACGGAGGCCGCGGCCAGGTGCCCGCGACCCGTACGGCCCTGCTCGAAGCGTCGCAGGAAGTGTCCGAGCAGACCGCCGAAGTGCCCGAGCAGCGTGAGGAGGCCCTCGACCACGAGCCGGGCCGCATCGTCCGGGAGAAGGAGCACACGGCAAAACCGATGACCGTGGACCAGGCTCTCTACGAGATGGAGCTCGTCGGCCACGACTTCTACCTGTTCTCCGACGCCGACTCCGGCGTCGCCAGCGTCGTCTACCGGCGCCACGGCTTCGACTACGGCGTCATCAGGCTGGCCGCCTGACCCACAGGCACGCACGCGCCGGCTGCGGTGCCGCGGCGAGTGTGTGCCAACGCCGAACGCAGTGGCTGTCCCCCGCGTACCGTGGACGCGGGGGACAGCGCCGTCCGGCCGTCCGACACGGTGGTGTCCCGTGAGTTCGGTGGCCACGAACAGCGACGACATGCTCGGACGTGACCGCGACCACGTTCCCGGGACGAGTGAACGCCGTGACCGGACCGAGCTCTAATACGATGGCCACAAAGCGTCCGTGGGGGCGCGTCACGATCAGGTAGTGAGGTCGACCGGATGGTCCTGTCCCGACTGCTCCGCGCCGGTGAGGGCAAGACCCTCAAGCGCCTGCGCAAAATCGCTGCGCACATCAACGCGCTCGAAGGCGACATCGTCGGACTCTCCGACGCCGAGCTGACGGCCAAGACCGAGGAGTTCCGGCGCCGCTACGCCGACGGCGAGACACTCGACGAGCTGCTGCCCGAGGCCTTCGCCGTCGCCCGCGAGGGCGCGAACCGCACCCTGGGCCAGCGTCACTTCGACGTGCAGCTCATGGGTGGCGCCGCCCTGCATCTCGGTCAGATCGCCGAGATGAAGACCGGTGAGGGCAAGACGCTCACCTGTGTGCTGCCCGCGTACCTGAACGCGATCGCGGGCAAGGGTGTGCACGTCGTCACGCCGAACGACTACCTCGCCAAACGTGACGCCGACTGGATGGGCCGGGTGCACCGCTTCCTCGGCCTCGACGTCGGCGCGATCACCGCCGATCTGCAGCCCGCACAGCGCCGCGCGGCTTACGAGGCCGACGTCACCTACGGCACGAACAACGAGTTCGGCTTCGACTACCTGCGTGACAACATGGCGTGGAGCCTCGCCGACTGCGTGCAGCGCGGGCACTTCTTCTCCATCGTCGACGAGGTCGACTCGATCCTCATCGACGAGGCCCGTACTCCGCTGATCATCTCGGGGCCCGCAGACCAGTCCTCCCGCTGGTACAACGAGTTCGCCCGGCTCGCGCCGATGCTGACCAAGGACCGGCACTACGAGGTCGACGAGCGCAAGCGCACCGTCGGTGTCCTCGAGGACGGCGTCACCGTGGTCGAGGACCAGCTCGGTATCGAGAACCTCTACGAGGCCGCGAACACCCCGCTGGTCGGCTACCTCAACAATGCCTTGAAGGCCAAGGAACTCTACCGCCCGGACAAGGACTACATCGTCCGCAACGGTGAGGTCATCATCGTCGACGAGTTCACCGGCCGGATCCTCGACGGCCGGCGCTACAACGAGGGCATGCACCAGGCCATCGAGGCCAAGGAAGGCGTCGAGATCAAGGCGGAGAACCAGACGCTCGCCTCGATCACGCTGCAGAACTACTTCCGCCTCTACGACAAGCTCGCGGGCATGACCGGTACGGCCGAGACCGAGGCCGCCGAGTTCCAGGGCACCTACAAGCTCGGTGTCGTGCAGATTCCGACGAACCTGCCGATGATCCGGGCAGACCAGCCCGACCTCGTCTACAAGAGCGAGGAGGCGAAGTTCGAGGCCGTCGCCGAGGACATCGAGGACAAGCACCGCAAGGGCCAGCCGGTGCTCGTCGGCACGACCAGCGTGGACCGTTCCGAGTACCTGGCGAAACTGCTGCTCAACCGGGGCGTCCCGCACAACGTGCTCAACGCCAAGCACCACCAGTCCGAGGCGGCGATCATCGCCGAAGCGGGCCGCAGGGGCGCGGTGACGGTCGCGACGAACATGGCCGGTCGAGGCACCGACATCGTGCTCGGCGGCAACGTCGACCACCTCGCCGACGCCGAGCTGCGCAAGCGTGGGCTCGACCCGGTCGACTCGCGCGAACAGTACGAGGCCGAGTGGCCCGGCGTGGTCGAGAAGATCAAGGAGCAGGTCGAGGCCGAGGCGGAGCAGGTCCGGGAGGCCGGTGGCCTGTACGTGCTCGGTACCGAGCGGCACGAGTCGCGGCGTATCGACAACCAGCTTCGCGGGCGTTCCGGCCGCCAGGGCGACCCCGGCGAGTCACGGTTCTACCTCTCGCTCGGTGACGAACTCATGCGCCGGTTCAACGCGGCGATGGTCGAGACCGTCATGACCCGGTTGAAGGTCCCGGACGAGGTGCCGATCGAGCACAAGATGGTCACCCGGGCGATCCGCAGCGCGCAGACCCAGGTCGAGCAGCAGAACATGGAGATCCGCAAGAACGTCCTCAAGTACGACGAGGTGATGAACCAGCAGCGTTCGGTGATCTACACCGAGCGTCGTCGGGTGCTCGAGGGTGAGGACCTGCGCGAGCAGGCTCTGCACATGCTGCGTGACGTCGTCGCCGCCTACGTCAACGGCGCCACCTCCGAGGGCTACTCGGAGGACTGGGACTTCGAGAAGTTGTGGTCCGCGCTCAAGACCCTCTTCCCGATCTCGCTGGACTGGGAAGCGATGGTCGAGGACGAGGACGATCTCAACCGGGAACGGTTGCTCGAACTGATCATGGAGGACGCCGAGCGGGCCTACGACGCCCGCGAGGCCGAGATCGACGCGAAGGTCGGTCCCGGTGCGATGCGCGAGCTCGAGCGTCGGGTGGTGCTCAGCGTGCTCGACCGCAAGTGGCGTGAGCACCTCTACGAGATGGACTACCTCAAGGAGGGCATCGGCCTGCGTGCCATGGCGCAGCGCGACCCGCTGGTGGAGTACCGGCGGGAGGGCTTCGACATGTTCCACGCGATGTTGGAGGCGTTGAAGGAGGAGTCCGTCGGGTTCCTGTTCAACGTTCAGGTGGAGTCCGCCCAGCCGGAGCCCGCGGAGGAGCCGTCGGTTCCGGTCTCGGTGACCGCCGGGGACGGTCAGCAGACGGTCGTACCGCGTGCCGGTCAAGCGGCCGGGCAGCAGGCAGGCGGTGGGGCGGCCGCGCAGCCCCAGTCGAAGCGGGCGGCCAAGCCTGCGGCGGCCGGCCCAGCGTTGAGCCAGCTCGGTGCGTCCGGCGACGACGGCACGCAAGCGCCGAACATGCTGCGAGGCAAGGGTTTGGACACCCCGCAGCAGCAGAAGCTGAACTACTCGGGTCCCGCGGAGTCGGGTGGTGTGCAGACGAGCAACAGCCGTGAGCAAGGCACGCAGGGCAACGCCCAATCGGGCACTCGGCGGGAGCGGCGCGCCGCCCAGCGCGAGGCGAAGAAGAACCGGGGCAAGTGACCTCCCGCGAGGAGTGGATCTGTTCCGCGCTGTTCAGAGCAGTGACAGCGCGGAACAGATCCACTGCTCGTCCCGATGCTCGATCCGCAACGCGAGTGCCCTGCTGCGTGTGACGCCGGTCAGCACCGCGCTGGCCTCGATGCTGCGGCGCGTGGTCGGGCACGCGTGGACCGAGTGCACCCGGAAGGTCCGCGCGAGCAGCGGTGTTGCTGACAGCTGGCGCGTGAGCAGGCCCAGCGTGAGCGGGGTCAATCTGCTGCGGAGTTGATGCGGTGATCGTCGAGCCGCGAGGACGTCCGTGAGGGCGACTGCAAGGCGGGTGGCGATCGCGTGCGCGCTCGGTGTGCCGCCGGCTCGCGGCGGCACCGGGACGGGTGCGTGCCGGACCGTCGGGGTCAGCGCGGCCACGGAGGCTCCGGTGGCTGGGGTGGTTGGTGCTGGTGCCGTAGCGAGCATGGCGTTCTCCTTTGGCGATCGACTCGATGAACAGAGGAACCACCACCCGGAATCCGGTCAGTTTCGCCGCGGAATACGCCCGAACGTGGGACGTGTTCGGCGGGTACGGTCGCCCGCGTGACGATGCGCGCGCTGATTCTGGATTTCGGCGGAGTGATGACCGATCTCGGTGGCGGTTCCGGGGCCGACGAGCCGCCGATGGTCACCGCGACGCGGGCGGTGCGGGCAGCGGGGCTCAGGACGGCGCTGCTGTCGAACGCCGACGGGGGGTTCGACCAGCCGGAGTGGGCCGAGCTCTTCGACGCGGTCGTGGTCTCCGGAACGGTCGGTGTCGCCAAGCCGGACCCTGAGGCGTACGCGTTGACGGCCCGCCGTCTCGAGGTACCGCCCGAGCAATGCGTGTTCGTCGATGATCTGCGGCGCAACGTCGACGGCGCGGTCGCGGTGGGAATGGTGGGTGTGCACCACCACTCGGCGCGCGGAACGGTGGACGAGCTCGAAGCGCTCTTCGGGCTCTCCCTCCGCGGACAGCCCCTCTGAGCAGCGTTTTCGATCTTTCCGGGGGGTGGGTGTTGGGTGGGTGTTGGGGCTGCTGTAACTTATTCATCGCCAGCACGGAACGGGCCGGGTTCGGACCGGGTGCGGTGTAGTTGTGGATATCGACTGGTTCCGGACTTCTGGGTTCGGTCGGGTGGGGTGACCCCCCGGATGCACGGGTTGTTTTCCGGTGCGTTAGGCTGGTTGGGTACGACAACGTGAATGTTTTGGCGCTTGCTTGGTGGCCTTGTTGTGGGGTTGCTGGGTTGTGCGTGTGTTCTTTGAGATCTCAACAGTGTGCCGATGTTTTGTGGTTGGTGGTTTGGCTGCCTGGCCTGCGTTGTGTGGGTTGGGTGGTTTTGTTTTTGTGCCAACTGTTTTTGTTGGTCAGGTTTTGAATGATCCTTGTTGGAGAGTTTGATCCTGGCTCAGGACGAACGCTGGCGGCGTGCTTAACACATGCAAGTCGAACGCTGAAGCCCTTTCGGGGGTGGATGAGTGGCGAACGGGTGAGTAACACGTGGGTAATCTGCCCTGTACTTCGGGATAAGCCTTGGAAACGGGGTCTAATACCGGATAGGACCTGTCCTCGCATGGGGGTGGGTGGAAAGTTCCGGCGGTATGGGATGAGCCCGCGGCCTATCAGCTTGTTGGTGGGGTAGTGGCCTACCAAGGCGACGACGGGTAGCCGGCCTGAGAGGGTGACCGGTCACACTGGGACTGAGACACGGCCCAGACTCCTACGGGAGGCAGCAGTGGGGAATCTTGCGCAATGGGCGAAAGCCTGACGCAGCAACGCCGCGTGGGGGATGACGGCCTTCGGGTTGTAAACCTCTTTCGACATCGACGAAGGGGCCCTGTTGTGGGGTTTTGACGGTAGGTGTAGAAGAAGCACCGGCTAACTACGTGCCAGCAGCCGCGGTAATACGTAGGGTGCGAGCGTTGTCCGGATTTATTGGGCGTAAAGAGCTCGTAGGCGGTTTGTCGCGTCGGCCGTGAAAACCTGCCGCTTAACGGTGGGCGTGCGGTCGATACGGGCAGACTTGAGTTCGGTAGGGGAGACTGGAATTCCTGGTGTAGCGGTGAAATGCGCAGATATCAGGAGGAACACCGGTGGCGAAGGCGGGTCTCTGGGCCGATACTGACGCTGAGGAGCGAAAGCGTGGGGAGCGAACAGGATTAGATACCCTGGTAGTCCACGCCGTAAACGTTGGGCGCTAGGTGTGGGGACTGTTTCCACGGTTTCCGTGCCGTAGCTAACGCATTAAGCGCCCCGCCTGGGGAGTACGGCCGCAAGGCTAAAACTCAAAGGAATTGACGGGGGCCCGCACAAGCGGCGGAGCATGTGGATTAATTCGATGCAACGCGAAGAACCTTACCTGGGTTTGACATGCACCAGATTGCCGTGGAGACATGGTTTCCCTTGTGGTTGGTGTACAGGTGGTGCATGGCTGTCGTCAGCTCGTGTCGTGAGATGTTGGGTTAAGTCCCGCAACGAGCGCAACCCTTATCCCGTGTTGCCAGCACATGATGGTGGGGACTCGCGGGAGACTGCCGGGGTCAACTCGGAGGAAGGTGGGGATGACGTCAAGTCATCATGCCCCTTATGTCCAGGGCTTCACACATGCTACAATGGCCGGTACAATGGGTGGCGATACTGTGAGGTGGAGCGAATCCCATAAAGCTGGTCTCAGTTCGGATCGGGGTCTGCAACTCGACCTCGTGAAGTCGGAGTCGCTAGTAATCGCAGATCAGCAGTGCTGCGGTGAATACGTTCCCGGGCCTTGTACACACCGCCCGTCACGTCACGAAAGTCGGTAACACCCGAAGCTCATGGCCCAACCGGTTGTCCGGGGGGAGTGGTCGAAGGTGGGACCGGCGATTGGGACGAAGTCGTAACAAGGTAGCCGTACCGGAAGGTGCGGCTGGATCACCTCCTTTCTAAGGAGCAAACATCGTGTCCATGTCTGGTGTGGTTGCGTGCGTGTTGCGTGTGTGGCTGTGCTGGGTGTGGGGTGTGCCTGCTGTGCATGGGCGGATGTTCCGTGTGGTGGGTGTGCTCGAAGAGTTGTGGAAACGCTAATCACTGGTCGGCTGGTTCTGCTCGTGTTGTGGGTGGGGTTGGTCGTGATGTCGGTGCACTGTTGGGTTTTGAGGGAACACACGGGTGTGTGTTGTCTGGTTGTTGTTTGAGAACTGTATAGTGGATGCGAGCATCTTGTTTTTGTCTTGTGTTTCTGGTTTGTGTGTAAGTTGTATTGGGCACACGGTGGATGCCTAGGTACCAGGGGCCGATGAAGGACGTGGGAGGCTGCGATATGCCTCGGGGAGTTGTCAACCGAGCTGTGATCCGAGGATGTCCGAATGGGGAAACCCAGCCCGAGTGATGTCGGGTTACCTGCATCTGAATGTATAGGGTGTGGGGGGTATACGCGGGGAAGTGAAACATCTTAGTACCCGTAGGAAGAGAAAACAATTGTGATTCCGTGAGTAGTGGCGAGCGAAAGCGGAGGTTGGCTAAACCGTGCATGTGGGAGACCCGGCAGGGGTTGCGTGTGCGGGGTTGTGGGGCGTTGTTGGAGGGGTCTGCCGGCCCTTCAGCGTGGCTGCGTGGGTTAGTTGAACAGGTTGGGATGCCTGGCCGGAGTGGGTGAGAGTCCCGTAGGCGAAAATCTGCGTGGTGTGTGTGATGGCGTGCCCGAGTAGCAGTGTTTCCGTGGAGGGCGCTGTGAATCTGGCGGGACCACCCGTTAAGCCTGAATACTGCCTGGTGACCGATAGTGGAGAGTACCGTGAGGGAATGGTGAAAAGTACCCCGGGAGGGGAGTGAAAGAGTTCCTGAAACCGTGTGCCTGCAATCCGTCAGAGCTGTGGCTGCCCCTGTTGGGGTGGTGGTGATGGCGTGCCTTTTGAAGAATGAGCCTGCGAGTTGCTGCTGCGTGGCGAGGTTAACCCGGGTGGGGTAGCCGGAGCGAAAGCGAGTCTGAAGAGGGCGTTGGAGTCGCGTGGTGCAGACCCGAAGCGGAGTGATCTACCCATGGCCAGGGTGAAGCGCGGGTAAGACCGTGTGGAGGCCCGAACCCACCAGGGTTGAAAACCTGGGGGATGAGCTGTGGGTAGGGGTGAAAGGCCAATCAAACTTCGTGATAGCTGGTTCTCCCCGAAATGCATTTAGGTGCAGCGTTGCGTGGTGCCCGGGTGGGGTAGAGCACTGGTTGGTTGATGGGCCTTTACGGGTTACTGACGTCAGCCAAACTCCGAATACGCCTGTGGTGGAGCGTGGCAGTGAGACGGCGGGGGAAAAGCTTCGTCGTCGAGAGGGAAACAGCCCAGAACACCGGCTAAGGCCCCGAAGTGTGTGCTTAGTGGGAAAGGATGTGGGATCGCAGAGACAACCAGGAGGTTGGCTTAGAAGCAGCCATCCTTGAAAGAGTGCGTAATAGCTCACTGGTCAAGTGGTCCTGCGCCGACAATGTAGCGGGGCTGAAGTACACCGCCGAAGCCGTGTCGCTCACACTGTGTGTGGGTGGGTAGGGGAGCGTCCTGTATCCGGTGAAGCATCTCTGTGAGGGGGTGTGGAGGGTGTGGGAGTGAGAATGCAGGCATGAGTAGCGAGAGCAGAGTGAGAATCTCTGCCGCCGGATGACCAAGGGTTCCTGGGGCAGGTTCGTCCGCCCAGGGTGAGTCGGGGCCTAAGGCGAGGCCGACAGGCGTAGTCGATGGAGAACGGGTTGATATTCCCGTACCCGTGTGCACGCGCCCATGGCGAGTCCCGTGAGACTAACCACCCGCTGCTGACGGGGGTCTTCGGATCCTGGTTGGTGGTGCGTGGGACCTGAGTGGGTAGTAGTCAAGTGATGGGGTGACGCAGGAGGGTAGCCCTGCCGGTGAGTGGTAGTACCGGTGTAAGCCTGTAGCCCGTTGTCCAGGGAAATCCGGGCAGCGTGTGGGTGAGAGGTGAGGCGTAGCCGTGGTGGTGAAGTGGGTGATCCCGTGCTGTCGAGAAAAGCCTCTAGCGATGTGTGTGCACGGCCCGTACCCGAAACCGACACAGGTGGTCAGGTAGAGAATACCGAGGCGGTCGGGTGAACTGTGGTTAAGGAACTCGGCAAAATGCCCCCGTAACTTCGGGAGAAGGGGGGCCATGTCTGGTGATCCACCGTGCGTGGGGAGCTGGGTGTGGCCGCAGAGACCAGGGAGAAGCGACTGTTTACTAAAAACACAGGTCCGTGCGAAGTCGTAAGACGAGGTATACGGACTGACGCCTGCCCGGTGCTGGAACGTTAAGAGGACCCGTTAACCATCTTTGGGTGGTGAAGCGGAGAATTTAAGCGCCAGTAAACGGCGGTGGTAACTATAACCATCCTAAGGTAGCGAAATTCCTTGTCGGGTAAGTTCCGACCTGCACGAATGGCGTAACGACTTCTCCGCTGTCTCGACCACAGGCCCGGTGAAATTGCAATACGAGTAAAGATGCTCGTTTCGCGCGGCAGGACGGAAAGACCCCGGGACCTTTACTATAGCTTGGTATTGGTGTTTGGTTCGGCTTGTGTAGGATAGGTGGGAGACTGTGAAGCGTTCACGCTAGTGGGTGTGGAGTCGTTGTTGAAATACCACTCTGGTCGTTCCGGGCATCTCAACCTCGGGCCCTGATCGGGTTCAGGGACAGTGCCTGGTGGGTAGTTTAACTGGGGCGGTTGCCTCCTAAAGGGTAACGGAGGCGCCCAAAGGTTCCCTCAGCCTGGTTGGCAATCAGGTGTTGAGTGTAAGTGTATAAGGGAGCTTGACTGTGAGACTGACGGGTCGAGCAGGTGCGAAAGCAGGGACTAGTGATCCGGCACTGGCTGGTGGAAGCGGTGTCGCTCAACGGATAAAAGGTACCCCGGGGATAACAGGCTGATCTTCCCCAAGAGTCCATATCGACGGGATGGTTTGGCACCTCGATGTCGGCTCGTCGCATCCTGGGGCTGGAGTTGGTCCCAAGGGTTGGGCTGTTCGCCCATTAAAGCGGCACGCGAGCTGGGTTTAGAACGTCGTGAGACAGTTCGGTCCCTATCCGCCGCGCGCGTAGGAGACTTGCGGAAGGCTGTCCCTAGTACGAGAGGACCGGGACGGACGGACCTCTGGTGTGCCAGTTGTCCCGCCAGGGGCACGGCTGGTTGGCTACGTTCGGAAGGGATAACCGCTGAAAGCATCTAAGCGGGAAGCCCGTTCCCAGATGAGGTCTCCCACCCCGTTGTGGGTTAAGGCCCCCACCAGATCAGTGGGTTGATAGGCCCGACATGGACACCCAGTAATGGGCGGAGTGGACGGGTACTAATAGGCCGAGGACTTACCACAACCACACCACAAACACACGCGACAACCACGCGATCTTGCATCCACTATACGGTATCTGAAACAACAACCACCCCCACCACACACACGTGTGGAACCGGGGGCTCGGCACAGTTGAATACGCACAACACATCAAGACTTCCACCCCCCACCCGTGTGGGGTTGCCGGGGGTGGTGTTGAGTGTGTCGGTGGCGATAGCGGAGCGGGAAACGCCCGGACCCATCCCGAACCCGGAAGCTAAGCCCTCCAGCGCCGATGGTACTGCACCCGACAGGGTGTGGGAGAGTAGGACACCGCCGACATTCCACCCAAAGAAGGCAGTGCGGGGCAGCCGACCACGGCAGCCTCGCACTGCCCTTTTTTTATGCACACACCCACGAATGCCGGTCTGCATCATCATC
The DNA here is from genome assembly GCF_009664835.1 of Allosaccharopolyspora coralli. Taxonomy (NCBI): domain Bacteria; kingdom Bacillati; phylum Actinomycetota; class Actinomycetes; order Pseudonocardiales; family Pseudonocardiaceae; genus Allosaccharopolyspora; species Allosaccharopolyspora coralli. The sequence continues at coordinate 4,011,854 of NZ_CP045929.1, read as the reverse complement.
CGATGGTGTTGATGCGGCGCTGGAGTTCGAAGCACACGACCGCGGCGGCGCTGGCCACGTTCAATGACTCGACTCCGCCACACATCGGGATGCTGACGTCTTCTCCGATGCGTGCCCGGACATCCCCGGAGAGTCCGGCGGTCTCGCTTCCCAGGACGAAAACAGACCGAGGACCGAGCTCCGCCGAGTACAAGTCCCGCCGGCCCTTCGCGTCGAGCGCGTAGAGCGGGTACCCGGCGTCGGAGAGCAGCTCCGCAGCGTCGCCGGCGGTGGTGCAGCGGAGCACGGGTGCGTGGAACGCCACTCCGGCCGAGGCCTTGATGACGAGCGGGTCGAGCGTCGCGACTCCCCGATGCGGCACGACGACGCCGTCGATGCCCGCCGCTGTGGCGGTGCGCAGGATCATCCCGACGTTGCCCGGTGTGGTGATTCCGTCGAGCAGCAGCACGGTACGCGGCGCGGTGGCGGGGTCGGAGAGTGCGTCTTGCAACGGCCGCATCCTGCGGGCGACGACGTCGGCGAGCACACCCTGGTCGTGGCGACCGTTGCCCGCGAGCACCTTGACTCGGTGGGCGCTGGCGCGCTGCACCTTGACGGCACGGTCGCCTGCGGCTTCCTTGATCTCCGTCACCGCAGGGCCGCGCAGACCTTCGGCAATGACGACTTTGTCCACCCTGAGGTCGTAGTCGTGCAACGCCTCCAGGACGGGTTTGCGCCCATAGACGGTGACGAACTTGTCCTTCGGGGAAACGTCGGTGTGCACCCGGCCAGTGTCACACGGGCCTGCTGCGGCACGGCACAGAGCCGAGGGTGGTTCGGGTCGTCGCGGGATACCGATCGTGTGCCAGTATCGCGGGCATGTCCGATCGACTGTCCGCACTCGACGCGTCCTTCCTGTATCTCGAGGACTACACGACGCCGATGCACGTCGGGGGCGTGGCCTTGTTCCGCCGCCCCCGTGCGGGATTCGACTACGATCGGGTGCTGTCGCTGATCGAACAGCGGCTCTCGCTGGTGCCGCGCTACCGGCAGAAGGTGGTGCAGGTACCGGGCAGGCTCGCCCGTCCGGTGTGGGTCGACGACCAGGACTTCGACATCACTTACCACGTGCGCCGCTCCGCGCTGCCGAAACCGGGCCGGGACGCGCAGCTGCACGAGCTCACCGCCCGGCTGATGTCCAGGAAGCTCGACCACACTCGCCCCTTGTGGGAGGTCTATCTGGTCGAAGGGTTGTCGAAGAACCGGGTCGCGGTGATCACGAAGACGCACCAGGCGATGGTGGACGGCACCGGTGCCCTCGACATCGGACAGGTCATCTTCGACGTCGCGCCGAATCCGAAGACGCAACCCGAGGACGACCTGTGGATGCCGCGTCCGCAGCAGGGTTCGGTGGGCCTGGTGATGGAGGCCGTGACCGACGCGGTTCAACGCCCGGGCGAGATCGTGGAGAACGTGCGTTCCGCTGCGCTCGACTTCACCGCGACAGCGGGCAAGGTCGTCAACGCCGTGGGTGGTTTGGCGACGGCGGTCCGGGCGGCCGCGTCACCTACTCCGGGCGGACCGCTGAACGTGCCGACCTCGACGCAACGACGCTTCGCGGTGGCCAGGGCCAGACTCGACGAGTTCCGTGCCATTCGGCAGGCCCACGGGGGCACCGTCAACGACGTGGTGCTGGCTCTCGTCTCCGGTGCGCTCCGGAACTGGCTGCTCTCCCGTGGCGAGGTCGTCACGGGTTCGACGACCGTGCGAGCGATGGTGCCGCTGTCGATCCGCCTCGACGAGGAGGCACCGCAGAACGGGGCCCGGAAGGTCGGCGAGATCGGCAATCGCGTGTCCGGGTATCTCGTGGACCTTCCGGTGGGGGAATCGAACCCGGTGGTGCGGTTGCATCACATCCGGCATCAGATGCGTGCGCACGCCGAGTCCGGGCATTCCGTGGCTGCCGAAGCCCTGGTGCAGGTCTCCGGGTTCGCGCCGCCGACCTTGCACGCGTTGGGTGCTCGCGTGGCCAACGGGATGTCGGACCGGTTGTTCAACGTGCTCGTCACGAACGTGCCGGGGCCGCAGGTGCCCCTGTACGCGGCGGGCGCGAAGATGGTGGAGATGTTCCCCGTGGTGCCCTTGGCGAAGAACCAGGCGCTCACGATCGGGGTGACCTCCTACGACGGCGGAATGTACTTCGGGCTCAACGGGGACCGCGACGCGATGTCCGATGTGGACGTGCTCGCGGCGGTGATCCGGGAGTCGATGGACGAGATGATGGGGACGGTCGAGTGATGAGGATCTACGTACCCGCGACGATGCGCATGCTGCGTTCGCTGGTGGACGAACAGCGTCTCCAGCCGTTGAGCGGAACGGCGTTCGCGTTGACCCCGGCACTGCGCGAGTCCTACGCCATCGGCGACACCGAGGAACTCGAGTACGCGGCGCAGCGCGAAGCGGCCCGCGCCTGTCTGCGGCTGATCGCCTCCGAACTCGAGGAGGACGACAAGACCGACGTGCGGCGCGTGGTGGTCTCCGCGGACATCGACGACGTGACCTTGCGGCCCGACCTCGACAACGCGGTCGTGCGGCTCGCCTACCCGGTCCCGTGGAAGAAGGTCGCCGCGGTTCACGTCGACGGTGCCGACGCCGAGCAGGCCGTCCGCGATGCCGTTGCCGTCGTCGACGCCGCCGATCTCGGGGACGCCGACGCGGAGTTCACCCTCGGCGAGGCGGAGGATCACGAGTTGCTCTGGTACGCCCCCCAGGAAGTCCCGTTTCTCCTCGAACTCATGTAAGAGGGCATTTAGAGCTTGGGTGGGTGGTCCGGTACCGCCGCCCGAGTTCGCGCCTCGCTGCGTTGGGGTCCTCTTGAGTGCCCGGTGTACGCGGCGAGAACCCCTGCCTTGCGAGTCACGAACTCCAAACGCCGGAGCCCTCACTCTGCCCCGGCAGTCCCCAGGTATCCCCCGAGGTTCGCGAGTCGGAGGGGTCAGCGGGGCGGGGCTGCCAGCGGTGGGAGGTCGCGGAACTCGCCGATCCGCTCCGGTGGGGGTGGTTCGATGGCCACCTCGGAGCCCCAATCGTCGTACGTCGTCGTCAGGGAGACCTGGCCGGTCTGGTCGACGTCCTGCACGGTCGAGAAACGCAGTGGTAGACCGTCCTGCCCGACCCACAGCTGGTAGTTCAGCTCGGGCGTGCCCTCGTCCGCCGCTCGCCGGAACTGCTCTTTTTGGCGGGGATCCGTCGCCGCCTCGGCGGCTGGTGCGGTGAGCACAGCCAGGTCGTAGCGCGTCGCGGGTCGACCATCGACCTCCGCAGGCTGCGATGCGGCGATCTTGGTGACGTCCTCGATGCCGCCGAACGTGCTTCGCGGGTCGACGGTGTCGGTGAGCTGTCGCAGTGCAGGCCCGAACAGCTGTGCGGTGAACTCCGGACCGTCTTCGGGGACGACGATCCACGGTTTGTCCGGTTCGGGCATCAGCAGCGGCGACTTGAGGTGGCCGACGCCGTCGGCGAGTACGACCTCGACGGGTTCGGCCGGGTACCCGGGCGCGGGCTGGGTCGTGCCGGTGAAGCTGACTTCCGGTTCGGGCTGCCGGTAGTCGACGGAACCTTCGCCGTCGAGTTCCCCGACGAGTCCGAGCCGCCCCTGGAACGTGCTCTCCGCCGTCCCCGCCTCGTTCATGGCGCCGAGGACGTCCCGCAGCAGCGGTGCGGCGCTCGGACGCGGATCCGGCGGAGCGGGAGCCGCGGGCCCCTCGGCGGCCGGTGGTGGGGGCGGTTCCGCGGTGCACGCCCCGAGACCTGCGGCGAGTGCGAGTACGGCGACCGCGGAGGCGGTTCGGGCTCGGGGCATCGGGAAGCTCCTCGGGAGAGGCTGCCGGGCGGTGAGTCCGCAGGCCACGTTAGCAACGCCCGCCGTCGGGCACAGCGGCTCGCGGCCACGTTGACCACAACCAGCCAGCGGTGTTTCCGGCTGGTTCAGCCGTCCGGGGAGCGTCCCGCGCGGGAGAGCAGCAACCGCCGGAGGGAGGCGAGCTGCTCCGCACTGCCGTGTCCGTCGTCGACGAACGTGTCGAGGTGACAGTCGGGGTCGTCGTCCCCGCCCAGATGCCCGCAGTTCGGTGGGCATTCCTCGGCGGCTTCGGCGAATCCTTCGAACGCCGCGGTGACGTCGTCGGGTGTGACGTGGGCGAGCCCGAACGAGCGGATGCCGGGTGTGTCGACGACCCAGCCGCGACCGGGGAGCGCGAGGGCGACCGCGGAGGTGGACACGTGGCGGCCCTTGCCGACGTCGCTGACCTCGCCGGTGGCCCGTTCGGCGTCCGGCACGAGTTGGTTGACCAGCGTCGACTTGCCGACTCCGGAGTGGCCGACGAGCGCGGAGACGCGTCCGTCGAGACGGTCTCGTACGTCCTGCGGGTCGGTGTCCATCCGGGTGACGACCACGGGCATGTCGAGGGCGGAGTACGTGGCGATCAGTTCGTCGGCGGCGGCGAGGTCGGCCTTCGTCAGGCACAGGACCGGTTCCAGGCCGCCCGCGTAGGCGGCGACGAGGCAGCGGTCGACGAACCCGGTGCGCGGCGGCGGGTCGGCGAGGGCGGTGACGATGAGGAGTTGTTCGGCGTTGGCGACGACGACTCGCTCGTACGGGTCGGTGTCGTCGGCGGTGCGGCGCAGCACGCTGGTGCGGTCCTGGACGCGGATGATGCGGGCGAGGGTGTCCGGTGCGCCGGAGGTGTCGCCGACGAGTCCGACCCGATCGCCGATGACGACGGGGGTGCGGCCGAGTTCGCGGGCCCGCATCGCGGTGACGCGCCGTTCGGGGTCGCCGTCGACGGCGCAGGTCCAGCGGCCGCGGTCGACAGCGACGACCATCGCGGTCTCGGCGTCGGCGTGTTCCGGGCGGCGTTTGCTGCGCGGCCTGCTGCTTCGTCGGCCAGGTCGGACCCGGACGTCGGACTCGTCGAGGTCCCGCCAGCCGCGCTTGCCCATGCTCAGGCTCCGACCGCGGGGGACAGCAGCATCGTCGACCACTGGCCGGGGAAGTCGGGCAACGTCTTGGCCGTGGTGGCGATGTCGTCGACCTCGACGCCGGGCACACGGAGGCCGAGGATCGCCCCTGCGGTGGCCATCCGGTGGTCGGCGTAGGAGTGCCACGTGCCGCCGTGCAGCGGGCGCGGCGTGATGCGCAGGCCGTCGTCGGTTCGCCTGACCTGCCCGCCGAGGGCGCTCAGTTCCGCGTCGAGCGCGGCGAGCCGGTCGGTCTCGTGGCCGCGCAGGTGGCCGATGCCGTGCAGGTGTGAGGGCGTCGTGGCGAGCGCGGCGAGCGCGGCCACGGTGGGGGCGAGTTCCCCGACGTCGTGAAGGTCGATGTCGATGCCGCCGAGCTCGGCCGGGCCGTGCACGGTGAGGCCGGTGTCGTCCAGCCGCACTTCGGCTCCCATGGTCACCAGGATGTCCCGGATGCGGTCGCCCGCCTGGTCGGTGTGGCGGGGCCAGCCGGGGACCGTGACGCTGCCGCCGGTAGCGGCCGCGGCGGCCAGGAACGGGGTCGCGTTGGACAGGTCGGGTTCGACGTCGACGTCGCGCGGGGAGATCGGCCCCGGCGCCACCTGCCAGCGGTTCGGTTCGCTGTCGTCGACGACCACGCCCGCGTCGCGCAGCATGGCCACGGTCATCTCGATGTGCGGCAGGGACGGCACTGGTTCCCCGTCGTGCAGCACGGTGACCCCCCGGTCGAACCGGGCGCCGGAGAGCAGCAGGCCGGAGACGAACTGCGAGGAGGCGGAGGCGTCGATGGTGACCGTCCCGCCCGGCACGTGTCCGGTCCCGTGCAGCGTGAACGGCAGGTTCGAGCCGGCGACCTCGGCGCCGAGTGTGCGCAGTGCGTCGAGGACCGTGTCCATGGGGCGTTCTCGGGCGCGTGGGTCCCCGTCGAACTCGACGTTTCCGGTCGCCAGGGCCGCAACCGGGGGTACGAATCGCATGACGGTTCCCGCGAGACCGGTGTCGACGATGGCAGGGCCGTGTGGCTCGGCGGGCGTCACGTGCCAGCCCCCGTCGTCGGTGTCGTCGATGCGGGTGCCGAGCGCGCGCAGGGCCGAGGCCATGAGTTCGGTGTCCCGGCTGCGCAGCGGCGCGCGGAGCGTCGACGGTGCCGTGGCGAGCGCGGTGAGCACCAGTGCGCGGTTGGTGATCGACTTGGAGCCGGGAACCGTGACGACCGCCTGCACGGGTCCGGGGGCGGTCGGGGCGGTCCACAGCTGCGTCATGCCTCCATGATTCCGCACGTGCGGACGCGGCGCTGCTGTCGGGGGTGGGTGTCAGGATACTGGGGTCGCAGGTGGTGACGACGGAGGTGACCAGGCACGATGTGCGGACGGTATGCGTCGGTGAAAGACCCTGGCCGGCTGGCCGTGGAGTTCGACGCGTTCGACGCCACCGGCGAGGACGCGCCGGGCCCGGACCACAACGTCGCCCCGACCGATCCGGTCTACGGCGTCGTCCAGCGCCATCCGCGCGACGCCGAGGGTGTCCGCGACCTCTCGCGGACCGAACGCAGCGTGCGGGTGATGCGGTGGGGGTTGGTGCCGAAGTGGGCGAAGGACCCGTCGGTCGGCAACCGCATGATCAATGCGCGGGTGGAGACCGTCACCTCGAAGCCCGCGTTCCGAACGGCGATCAAGTACCACCGGTGTCTGCTTCCGGCGGAGGGCTGGTTCGAGTGGCGGCGGGACGGTCGGCGTAAGCAGCCGTTCTTCATGACATACGGCGACGGGTCGAGTCTGGCGCTGGCGGCGATCTGGGCGACGTGGCGGCAGGCGGGCTCCGAGGGGCCGCCACTGGTGAGCTGTTCGGTGCTCACGACCGGCGCGGCGGAGCCGTTGACCGAGATCCACGACCGGATGCCGCTGGTGATGCCTGCCGCTCGCTGGGAGCAGTGGCTGGACCCGGAACGGGAGGACGTCTCGGCGCTGCTGGAGCCGTCGCCGGAGCTGATCGCGGACTTGGAGCTGCGGCCGGTGTCGACGGCGGTCAACGACGTCCGCAACGACGGTCCAGAGCTGCTGGAACGGGTCGACGATCGGTCGGCGGAGCCCGCGGCGGTACCTTTGGACGAGTGAGTCCGTGACGAGGGGTTCGGGCACGAGAGGTGAGTGTGGTGTGTGGTCGCTACGCGGTCCGGCACGACCCGGCGATGCTCGCGCACGAGTTCGACGCGTTCGACCGCACCGAGGGTGAGGTCGCGCCGGATTTCAACGTCTCCCCCACGAGGACGGTCCCGGTCGTGGTGCAGCGGGGCCGGGAACGCACTCTGCGTCCGGTGCGCTGGGGGCTCGTACCGACCTGGGCGAAGGACACGACGAGCGGCCCGCCGATGATCAACGCGCGAGCGGAGTCGATCACGACCAAGCCCGCCTACGCCGAGTCGGTCGCCCACCGGCGGTGCCTGATGCCCGCGACCGGGTGGTTCGAATGGTCTCCGGGTGACCGGACCCGGCAGCCGCACCTGTGCGGACGGTCCGACGGCGCGTCGCTGGGAATGGCGGCGGTGTTCTCGGCGTGGTGGCCGCAGGCCAGCGAAGCCCCGCTGGTGACCTGTGCGGTAGTGACGACGGAGGCGGTGGGGGAGTTCGCCGACGTCCACCACCGGATGCCGCTGGTCCTGCCGCGGCGACGGTGGCAGGAGTGGCTCGATCCGGAGAGTACTGACGTCGCTGAGCTGTTGAGCGGCGTCGACAGCGGGGTGCTCACTGAGCTGGAGTTGCGCCCCGTCTCACCTGAGGTGAACAGCATCCGCAACAACCATCCCGGACTGTTGGAGCGCGTCGCCCCGGCCGTCGAGCCGCAGCCGGCGTTGTTCGAGTCATGACGTCCGCCGAGGTTCCCACTCCGCACGGCCCGGCCCGCGCGGAGTTGCATTGTGCCGAGGAGGGACGGGCCGCGTTGCTGCTCGGGCACGGCGCGGGTGGCGGTGTCGCCGCACCGGATCTGGTCGCCGCGACGCGGGCGGCGACGACCGCGGGTGTGCACGTGGCGCTCGTGGAACAGCCTTACCGGGTGGCGGGGCGGCGAGCACCGGCGCCTGCGAAGCAGCTGGACGCGGCGTGGCTCGCGGTGGCCGAGGACCTCGGGGGGCGCTGGTTCCCGGAGCTGCCGTTGCTGTTCGGCGGCCGGTCCTCGGGCGCGCGGGTGGCGTGCCGGACCGCGGCGGAGGGCGACGCCGCGGCCGTGCTCTGTCTTGCTTTCCCGGTGCACCCGCCGGGCAAGCCGGAGAAGTCCCGGCTCGACGAGCTGGACGGAGTCGAGGTGCCGACGCTCGTGGTGCAAGGCGAGCGGGACGCTTTCGGGCGTCCCGAGTCCGCGCACCGTCGGGATGTGGCGTTGGTCCCTGGCGACCACTCGTTGAAGTCCGATGTGGACGGAATTTCTCGCACGGTGAGCGAATGGCTCGACAGGGTGCTGCGCATCGTCGCGTGACGCACGGCCCGCCGCTTCGCCCCTCTCCCGTTCGCAACTGCACGAGGCGAACGGCACTTTCGCCTCGTGTGGTGAGGCGAAAGTGCCGTTCGCTCCGGTCTGGTCATGCGCCGTGACTCGTTTCAAGCCGCCTCGTTGACAGAACGGGCGTCGAACCTGCGAAAGGCAATGTTCGTAGCCGGGTTGATTGTGGATTGGCTCGGTGCGAAGATTTTTTCAGCGTCGCCTCGATGGGATTTCCCAGTTCTGTGACGTGCGCAACAGCCTCGCGCGAAGCTTTCCCGTCTTTTGCCTGTGACGGCTTCGTCACCTGCGGTTTCAGTGCGAAGCTCGCGATTTCCCCTAATAGAGTCACGGACTTTAGGGGAAGATCCCCGACCGCCCCGACAAACGTGATCTCTAGTCTTTTCGGTGCAGCGATGAGCGCCCTGCAAATGGCGTGCTGTGCCGTGTGTTTCTGGTCTTGCTGAGCTGCCGTGTCCGATGCGGAGCGTGCTAGTCGGCGTTCGGTGTGGATCCGAATGCGTCTCTGCGGGGCGCGGGGCTCGATCAGATGAGTGCGGGCGAGGTGGTGCAGGCCGTGGGGCTGGTGATGGATCAGTTGACGGTCGACGACGTCGTGGCGCCGCGTGCGGTGCAGCCCGGTGTGGACACCCTCGCCGGTAGTCAGCACGTGGCGTTGAGCTACCCGATGCCACTCGAGACGCCACTCGAGGCAGACGACGCGAACGAGAGGGAATTCAACGTGCCTACCCCTGAGATTTTCTCCGCGGCCGGTGACGTCGACGAGACGATGCGTCCCGTGGCGAGCCAGTCGGAGGAGACGACCAACACCGACATCGACAACACCGAGAACACCGAGCAGAACGTCGGCTCGGGCAACGAGGTCGGCTCGGGTAACGAGTTCGCTGTCGACGGGCTGGTCGGCGACATCCAGCCGGGCGACGTCAACGTGGGCAACGTGGCCGGCAACGGCGTGACCGACGTGGTCGGTGGCGTGCAGGGCGCGGTCGAGGGTGGCGACGTCACCGGCGGCCTGCAGGACCTCGGTGGCGTCAACGACGTCGTCGGCGGCGTGACCGACACCGTCCAGGGTGGCGACGTCATGGGCACGGTCGGCGACCTCGCCGGCGCCGGGGATGTCACCGGCGGGTTGCAGGACCTCGGTGGTGTGACCGGTGGTGTGACCGGCACGGTCGAGGACGTCACCGGTGAGCTGCCGGTCGACGGTGCCCTCGAGGGTGTGATGCCCGAGACCGGTGTGACCGCCCCGGTCAACGCGGTCGAGGACGTCACCGGCGGCCTGGAGAACACCGCGGGCGACCTCACCGGCGGCGCACTCGACCTCTGAGGCTTCCCGCAAAATTTCACGTGGCCGGGCGGCGGATTCCCAGCTCCACCGCCCGGCGCCTCTGACAGCAAGGGAACATTCCTGTCACTGGTGCGCGGAATGTTCCCTTGCTGTCACCCAGGCAGCGCTCGCAGGCGTGCGCCGCGATCGCTTGCGGTGAACCAAGGGCCCGCAGGGGCGGCGTCGGTGCGTGCGTGACAGGAAAGTTCCCTTCCTGTCACCCGCCGATCGGAGCGACGGTGGCAGCGGCCAGCCGAACGAGGTCTCCGGGAGCGAGCTCGATCTCCAGGCCGCGGCGGCCGGCGCTGCAGAACACTGTGTCGAACGTCATGGCGGAGTCGTCGAGCACGAGCGGCAGCCGCTTCTTCTGCCCCAGCGGAGCGATCCCGCCCGCGACGTAGCCGGTGGCGCGTTCGGCGGCGGCGGGGTCGGCGAGCTTCGCCTTCTTGCCGCCCACGGCCGCCGCGAGTGCCTTCAGGTCGAGCTGGACCGTGACCGGAACCACGCCGACGGTGAGCGCACCGTCCACTTCGGCCACCAGCGTCTTGAACACCCGCTCGGGCGGCTGTGCCAACAACTCTGCCGCTTCCATGCCGTAGGAGTCCGCGCGCGGGTCGTGCTCGTAGGTGTGTACCTCGTGCCGAACACCCTGTTTGCGCAGCATCGTCGTCGCGGGTGTCGCCTGTCCAGCCATGTCGGCACTGTAGACGGCGTGCACCCGGCCGCCGCGTGGGAATAGCAGGTGACCCTTCTGCGTTGTAGCGATCGTGATGACGGACAACACGTGCGCAGTGCTCGACCGGCCCGGTCCTTCAGCGCCCCGTCCGACGCCCGTCGCGACAGGTGACCAGGGCAGTGCAGGGGTATCCTCGACGGCGACTCGCGTGCCGGACGACGCGGGTACGCCGTCAGTTGCGTCGACGTCCTGGCGGCGGGAAGGGAGCCCGGTGCCGAGCACCTCAGGGCAGGTCAACAGTGCAGCCGACACCGAACAGCAGGATCCGGCGCCGCAGCAGGCCGGAGCGGACGAGCAGGTCGAGGAAACACCCGACGAACGTGCCGCCCGGTTCGAACGCGACGCGATGCCGCTGCTCGACCAGTTGTACGGCGCGGCGCTGCGGATGACCCGCAACCCGTCCGACGCCGAAGACCTCGTGCAGGAGACCTACCTCAAGGCCTACTCGGCGTTCCACACGTTCAAGCAGGGCACGAACCTCAAGGCGTGGCTGTACCGGATCCTCACCAACACCTACATCAACGGCTACCGCAAGCGGCAGCGCCAGCCTCAGCAGCAGCCGACCGACGAGATCCAGGACTGGCAGCTCGCCCAGGCGGAGAACCACACCTCCACGGGTCTGCGGTCCGCCGAGGTGGAGGCACTCGATCGGCTGCCGGACACCGACGTGAAGAACGCTCTGCAGCAACTCGCCGAAGAGTTCCGCATGGTCGTCTACCTCGCCGACGTCGAGGGCTTCGCCTACAAGGAGATCGCCGAGATCATGGGCACTCCCATCGGCACGGTGATGTCCCGACTGCACCGCGGTCGCAGGCAGTTGCGCGGCATGCTCACCGACGTCGCCCGGGATCGCGGGTTCATCCGCGAAGCCGAACCGGAGGTGAGCACGTCATGAGCTGCGGCGAGCATCACGACACTCCCTGTGGCGACGTCCTCGCCGAAGTGTGGTTGTTCCTGGACAACGAGTGCGATCACGAACGCAGGCAGATGCTGCAACACCACCTCGACGAGTGTGGCAGCTGCCTGGAGAGCTACGGCATCGAGGAGCACCTCAAGGAGCTGCTGCACCGCAAGTGCGGCGGCGAACACGCCCCCACGAATCTGCGGGACCGGTTGCGCAGCTCGATCCGGGAAACGGTCCTGCAACAGGCCGACGTCACCGTGGAGCACGGACCGGACGGCACATCCGTCGAGGTGCGGACCAAGACCTCACAAGAATGACCCCCGCACGCGACTGAGCCCCGAACCGATGTGGTTCGGGGCTCAGCTCGTCTTGTCCGCGTTCAGCAACGGGGACGCTTGCCGTGGTTGGCGTTGTTCTTGCGCCGGTCCTTCTTCTTGCGGGCCCGCTTACCCATGGTGGCCCCTCCCTCACTGGTCGGTTCGGCTGCTCGGTGAGCCCGGTGAGCCGCGGCGGTCTTCGGCGACGCGAAGGCGTCGACACGACGCCACGGTCCGCGCAACGGTGCCTCCGACGAGGCGCTCGCGCGGCGACCGGGCTGTATACCCGCCCCAATTCTGGCATGCACGTGACCAGCTGCTGGCGGGCGGCCCGCCTGTGGTTTGCTTGAGGCCGAACGCCGGGGTGGGTCGACGCCGGGCAGCCGGAGGACCCGTCGCGGTGGTAGGACCCGCCGCGACGAGGAGGCACTGTTGGCCGAGGAGATCCGCGCCGAGATGGTCGCGAACGTCATGAGCGTGGCCGTGCACGAGGGTGACTCGGTGCACGACGGTGATTCGCTCGTCCTGCTGGAGTCGATGAAGATGGAGATTCCGGTGCTCACGGAGGTCGACGGCAAGGTCAGTACCGTCGCGGTCCGGGCAGGGGACGTGGTGCAGGAAGGCGATCTCATCGCCGTCGTCGAATGAGAACCCGCGCCTCTCGCCCGGGCTCGATGATCACGAGCGTCCGGTACGAACAGGAGGTTCGTCGTGTCGACGTTGAGTGACCTGCTCGCCGAGAACACCGGCCTGTCCGGTAGCGCCGCCGGCCACCTCCAACTCGTCGCGGCCGAGTGGCAGCTGTTGTCCGATCTGTCGTTCGCGGACTTCCTGATGTGGGTTCCGCTCGCCGACGGGGAACGGTTCCTGTGCGTCGCACAGGCGCGCCCGACTACCGCGCCCACCGCGCATCCCGAGGACGCCGTCGGCAGCGAAGCTACGCTGTCCGGTCATCCGCAGCTGCGGCGCGCTGTGAGCGAACAGCGGGTCTGCCGCGAAGAGGACCCGCGCTGGAACGAGGGCGTGCCGGTGCGGCGCGAGACCATCCCGGTGGTGTTCGACGACGAGGTCGTGGGCGTGCTCAGCCGGGACACGAACCTCGCGGTGCCGCGCGTGCCGAGTCCGCTGGAGATCTCGTACCTCGGCAGCGCCGCCGATCTGTGCCAGATGATCGCCGACGGCACGTTTCCCACTCCGGAGCCGTCACCGGACGTCCACACCAGTCCTCGTGTGGGGGACGGGCTGATGCGGGTCGACAGTGCAGGCGTCGTGGTGTTCGCGAGCCCCAACGCACTCTCGGCCTACCACCGGATGGGCCACGCGGCCGACCTCGTCGGTGCCCAGCTCGCACAAGTCACCCGGGCCCTGTTGTCGGACCCGTTCGACGCCGACGAAGTGGCGCAGCGGATCCGCAACGGGATCGCAGGGGAACCGAGCATGCGGATGGAAGCCGACGCGAAGGGCGCCACCGTGCTGTTCCGGGCGTTGCCGCTGTACCCGAGGGGGCAGTCGGCGGGTGCCTTGGTGCTGGTACGTGACGTGACCGAGGTCAAGCGCCGGGATCGGGCGTTGATGTCGAAGGACGCGACGATCCGGGAAATCCATCACCGGGTGAAGAACAATCTGCAGACGGTGGCGGCTCTGCTGCGGCTGCAGGGGCGGCGCAGCGGCAACGACGAAGCGCAGGCCGCACTGGAGGAATCCGTGCGGCGCGTCACGTCGATCGCGCTGGTGCACGAGACGCTGTCGATGTCGGTGGACGAGCGGGTCGATCTCGACGACGTCGTCGATCGGGTGATCCCGATGATGAGCGACCTCGCGGGCGCCGAGAGCGGAGTGAAGGTCCGGCGGGAAGGACGGTTCGGGGTGGTCTCCGCCGAACTCGCCACCCCACTGGTGATGGTGCTGACCGAACTCGTCCAGAACGCGTTCGAGCACGCGTTCCCGGAAGGCCAGGGCGGTGGGGAAGTCGTGGTGCAGGCGGAGCGTTCGGCGCGCTGGCTGGACGTCGTCATCGTCGATGACGGTCGCGGCCTTCCACCGGGATTCTCCCTGGAGCGCGCCGAACGTCTCGGCCTGCAGATCGTGCGAACCCTCGTCGAGTCTGAGCTCCGGGGCTCGTTGAGTTTGCGCGGTCGCGGCGATCAGCGCGGCACGGAAGCGGTGTTACGGGTTCCGCTGAAGTACCGCCGCTGAGGCTGCGCCGCCGCGGGGTGCGTCGATGATCCCCGTGGCGCGTCGTCGGCGACATGCCGTGGTCGATCGGCTCGGTGTCGGTCGACCACGTTCGGGGATCGACCGTGACCAGCATCGACGCTGATCGACCGGGGTGTCTCGTCGGGGTGGTTGGTGTACGCGTCAGCCGTGTCGGTGCTCGTGATCCGAAGACCAGCACGGGGTGGCCGGTGGGGTGCCGGCCACCCTTGTGTACTGTCAGCGGAACGAGCGAACTCAGGCGCTGGTACGAGCCCGGGTCCGAGCGTTGCGGCGCTTGAGTGCGCGACGCTCGTCCTCGCTCATACCGCCCCAGACGCCGGCGTCCTGCCCGCTCTCCAGTGCCCATGCCAGGCACTCGGAGGCGACGGGGCAGCGCTGGCACACGGCCTTCGCCTCGGCGATCTGCAGCAACGCAGGACCGCTGTTCCCCACGGGGAAGAACAGTTCCGGGTCCTCGTCGCGGCATACCGCGCGGTGGCGCCAGTCCATGATTCCTTAGCTCCTCGTCAGGCACGCCAACGCGTGCCGATCGTTCGTTCGGGGTGTTTGGGTGAATGCCACGGAGTCCGTGTGCTTGTGAATGCTTTCACGAACTCGCGCGATGTCAAGGGTTCGATCTCGATCGGTGGTGGAACTCACCTGAAAGATCGACAGGCCATGACCAGGTCTTTCGATTGATCACCGGGGTGCCCCGGAGGGGGTGCGACTCCGTTGCGCGAAAGTTATACAGCGACCCGCAGGGCATTCGGCACCGAGACGAACTCGATCGCCGTGCACTCACCGAGGTTGTCGCCGTCGACCTGCAGCCGCAACGGCTCCACACACCGTACGTGCACCCGGGCCAGATCCGCACGCCGAACGAGGTTCTTTCCGTGTGGCGTCGCTCGCGCTCGCAGCATCTGACTGACGTGACGTAGCACACCGTAGGTTCCCATGTGCGTCAACGAGCAGATGCCGAGACCGGTGTCGAAGGAGGTCTCCGGGTTCATCCGCACCGGAAAGGACCCGAGGTAGGTCCACGGGTCGGTGTTGGTGACGAACGCGGTGTACAGGTCGGTGACGGGCTCTTCGCCGTCGATGGTCACGGTGATCGCCGGTGGATCTTTGCGCACCCGGAAATAGCAGGCCAGGGCAGTTTTCGCGTACAACGTGGGGGTCGCCTCGCGCCCCTGCGAACGCAGCCTCTCGACCTCGGCGACCACCTCGGCGTCCCAGCCGACGCCGGCGTTGAAGGTGAACCAGCGGTCATTGGCTCTGCCGAGCCCGACGTCCCGGCGGGAGCCGGTCTCCAGTGCGCGCAGCAACCGGTGGGTCGATTCGAGTGGATCCTTCGGCAGTCCGAGGGCACGGGCGAAGACGTTGGCCGATCCGCCGGGAACCACCCCGAGCACCGGCAGCTCACCTGCGCGCGCCGTGGCGTGGGCTCCCGCGAACATGCCGTTGACCACTTCGTTCACGGTGCCGTCGCCGCCGTGCGCGATGATCACGTCCACGCCCTCGTGGGTCGCGTCGCGAGCCACGTCCGCGGCGTGCCCGGCGTGTTCGGTCTGCACGACGTCGAGTTTGACCGTGCTGCGCAGCGCATGAATCAGCACGTCACGACCACCTTCGGTGGTGGACGTGGCCTGCGGATTCACCACGAGAACGGCGCGCACGTCCCCCACCCTAAGCGAGGGCGTTCGAGCGCTCGGCGGTGCTCCGGTGCGTCAGATCAGCGTGGCGCCTCCCATGCTGGTCGGCGGTCGTCGGCGAACGGCTCGCGCGGAGCCGGGGGCGGGATCGGGTTCGAGACCCGAACAGGGCGGCTGAGACACCTGCGAACGGGTGCGCCGCTGCCAGTCCTCCCGCGTGCCGCCGAGAAGGCGTTCGCGCGCAACCCCGGAGCGCGCTCGTCCGTACTCGGCGTCGACCGCGTCGGCGACGGAGGAACGGGACACCCCGAGGCCCGTGCTCGCCGTCGCTGCTGCGGTCATGCCTCGATCCTCGCGGGGAGCCCGCCCGGTTGTCATGCGTCGATCGGGCGGTGTTGACCTCGCTCGCGTGTACGGAACGTGATGGGCCGAGGTCGCACCGCGGAAGTGGGGTGGCCGGCGGCGTGGTGGAGAGCATGTCGGACGCACCAGTACCCTGCGGAGGTCGCCTCGGCACCGGTTCGGTTCGACCTTCCGTTGCGAGACCACACGCGAAGGCCTGATGACTCAACCGGGTGAGGTACTTCGGGCGATGACCACACAGATGAGCCACGATTCGGCAGAGCTACCGAGCTGGCCCCGAGACGGAAAGGCACCGGCGCCGTGTCCACCGAAATCGCTCCGCGCAGCGTGCGCTTGGCCGGGTGGGTGGCGATCGCCCAGTCCGTCGCCGGGCTTGCATTCGTCCTCGCGCTGGTGACCCGTGGCTTGTCCGGGGAAGGCGGCGGCGTCGGAGCCTTCGACCCGGCGCAGACGTTCGGCGAAGCCGGTTACTTCACCGTGCTCTCCGGCGGGGTGCTCGCGGCGGGGATCGGGCTGACTCGGAGCAAGCACTGGGCCCGCACGCCGGTCTTGCTGTTGCAGCTGTTGCTGCTCGGTGCCGCCTGGTACGCGCTGGGGCCGTCGGAGCGGGCGTTGATCGGCATGCTGATCGCAGTGACGCCGATCGTGGTGTTGTGGTTGCTGTTCCGCCGTGACGCACGAACCTGGACGATGACCGGCAGCACCGCACCCGACGCGGACCTGAACGCGAAATAGCAGGCTCAGAGGGCATTTGGGAACTGTCTTGGTGCCCGTAGGGCACGGTCACACGTGATCAGCCGGGGCACGGTGAGGGGCTCCGGCGTTCCAGTTCGCGCCTCGCAAGGCAGGGGTTCTCGCCGCGTACGCGTGGTACTCAAGAGGACCCCAACGCCGCGAGGCGCGAACTGGGGCGGCGGTACCGGACCACCCACCTCAGTTCCAAAACGCCCCTCAGCTCAGCCGCGGCCGAACTCGGCGAGCGCGTCGTCGGTGAGCCGGAAGACGGTCCACTCGTCCATCGGCACCGCCCGCACGCTGCGGTAGAACTCGATCGCCGGTTCGTTCCAGTTCAACACCCACCATTCGAGGCGCGCGTAACCGCGCGTCTCGCACTCCTCGGCGAGGGTGCGCAACAGGGCCTTGCCGAGCCCGCGGCCCCGGTTGTCCGGCCGCACGTACAGGTCTTCCAGATAGATGCCGTGCACACCGCGCCACGTGGAGAAGTTGAGGAACCACAGCGCGAAACCCTCGAGCCGACCGTCCACTTCGGCCACGTGACCGAACAACGCGGGAGTCTCCGAGAACAGCGCGGTGTGCAACTGTTCGTCGACGAGGTGGCATTCGTCCGGCGCCTTCTCGTATGCCGCGAGCTCGTGGACGAGCGTCACGATCGCGGGCACGTCGCGCGGTTCGGCGCGGCGGATCAGGTGAGTCATTGGGCTCCTGCCGGTCGTGGTTCGGGCGGAACGTTCGAGTGGGTCAGCTGGCGCACGCCTCGTTCGTGTCCGAGGACCGAGATGCCGGCGGGATCGAGTGCGAAACGGACCCCTTCGGCTGCGGGCAACCCGAGCCAGCGGGCGACGAGAGCGCGGCTGAAGTGTCCGTGTCCCACGAGCACGACAGCGCCCCGTCGCCGCAGCGCCTCGATCTCACCGAGCACTGCGTCGGCGCGATCGCCCACCTCGGCGGCGGTCTCGCCGCCGGGACACGGGTGCGTCCAGACGGTCCAGTCCGGCACCTCGGTGCGGATCTGCGGGGTGGTCAGGCCCTCGTAGTCGCCGTAGTCCCATTCCGCCAGCAGGTCCCAGGACTCGGCCCCTGCGAGACCTGCGAGCTCGGCGGTCCGGGTCGCGCGACTGCGCGGGCTCGTGAGCACCGTGGCCTCGAGCGGTTCGAACTCGGCGAGAGTTCGCCCTGCGCGCCGAGCGGAAGCCTCGCCCGACTCGGTCAGCGGGACGTCGGTGCGTCCGGTGTGTCGGCCGGTTAGTGACCACTCCGTCGGGCCGTGACGCAGCAGATGAATCCGATGCTCTGGCACCGGGTCATGCTAGAACGACGGCGCTGCACGCCGGACCGGCCGTCCATAGGCGAGGCGAACGGCACCTTCGCCTCGCGAGATGAGGCGAAAGTGCCGTTCGCCCCACGCAAAGACCGCATCCGGTCGTCCGACGCGCCGGTGTTCGGCGGCTTGGTGACCGGATGCGGTCCGCGTGCTTGCCGGTGGTGCGACCGAGGGTGGCACCACCGAGCCGACTACCTCAGCCCTTCTTGGTTTCCCAGAAGATCTTGTCGATCTCGGCGATGTAGTCGAGCAGCTGCTGTCCGGTGGCCGGGTCCATGGAGCCCTTGGTTCCGGTGGCGCCTGCGGCCTTGGTGGCCTTGTTGACCAGCTCGTGCAGCTGCGGGTACTTCTCGAAGTGCGGCGGCTTGAAGTAGTCCGTCCACAGCACCCACAGATGGTGCTTCACGAGCTCCGAGCGCTGCTCGGTGATGTTGATCGCCCGCGTGCGGTACTCGAAATCGTCGCTGTCCTGGTACTTCTCCTGCATGGCCTTGACCGACTCGGCCTCGATCCGGGCCTGAGCCGGGTCGTAGACGCCGCACGGCAGGTCGCAGTGCGCGGTGGCTTCGAGGCGCGGCGCGAGGATGCGAGACAGTAGCCGCATAGGTCCTCCTTGACAGTGAATGCTCCGACGGGGCGAGCCTACTCCCGACGGGACGGTTCGTCTCACGGGCGGTTCCCGGCGTGGGACGCTGCGTGACGTGGACTCGTTGGGGCGGTGGCCGTGGCGCCGGGTTCTCGTGCGCGGAAGCTCGATGTCTCCCACGCTGCGCGACCGGGACGTCGTGGTGGTGCGTTCCCGCGCCCGTCCTCGCCCGGGGGACGTGGCACTGGTGCAGTGGGCGAGCCGTCCGGCTCAGCTGTCGTTGAAGCGGGTTGTGCATGCCGACGGCAGCGGGTGGCACGTGGTGGGCGACAACGGCGGCGCCTCGACCGATTCCCGCGAGTTGGGGCCCGCCGAGGTGCTCGGTGTCGCACGGTGGCGGTTCTGGCCACGTCCGGGACGCCTTCCGTCGGGGTTTACGCCGTTCACCTGAATGTCGCGCGAAGGTCTCGCCATGATCGACATAGTGGCTCAAGCTGGACGCATGATCCGTTCACCCCGCTTCTCCCGCCGCCGCCTTCTCGGTCTCGCCGCACTGCAGTCCGCCGCAGCGTTGGGGCTGCACAGCGTGGGCACGGCTCGAGCAGAAGCGCGCGATCAGGACTTCGTGCCCGCGCTCGTGGTCGGCACCGGCTACGGAGCGGCGGCGACCGCGTTGCGGCTCGGCGAGGCCGGGATCCGCACCACGATGCTCGAAATGGGCGGGCTGTGGGACACCGCAGGCGCGGACGGCAAGATCTTCTGCTCGATGCTCGAGCCCGACCACCGGTCGATGTGGTTCCGCGACCGCACCGAGACGCCGTTGGCGACGTTCCTGTGGCTGGACGTGATCAACAAGGACATCGAGCCGCCGTTCGCCGGTGTCCTCGATCGGGTCGCCCACCCCGGCATCGACGTCTACCTGGGTCGCGGTGTGGGCGGCGGCTCACTGGTCAACGGCGGTATGGCGGTGGTGCCGGAGCGCGACTACTTCGAACGGATCCTGCCCGAGGTCGACGCCGACGAGATGTACGGCACCTACTTTCCGCTGGCGAACCGGGAACTCGGCGTGAACCACGTCGATCCCGAGTGGTTCGAGACCACCGAGGCGTACCGCTACGCGCGGGTCTCGCGCGCCCACGCGCACCGCGCCGGGTTCCCCACCACGTTCGTGCCCAGCGTCTACGACTTCGACTACATGCAGCGCGAGACGGCGGGCGAGGCGCCACGGTCGGCGCTGGACTGCGAAGTCATCTACGGCAACAACTACGGCAAACGCAGTCTCGACAAGACCTACCTCCCCGCCGCGCTGGGCACCGGCAACGTCACGATCGAGTCCCTGCACCGGGTGCGCAGCTTCCGGCCCGCGGGCGCGGGCTACGCCGTGGAGGTCGAGCAGATCGACGAGCTCGGCGAGGTGCGCGCGGTCAAGGAGATCCGGTGCCGCCACCTGTTCCTCGGCGCGGGCAGCCTCGGTACCACGGAACTGCTGCTCCGCGCGCGAGAGCAGGGCGCCTTGCCGGACCTCGACGAGTCGCTCGGCGAGGGATGGGGGCCCAACGGCAACGTCATGTTGGGCCGGGCGAATCACGTCTGGGATCCCACCGGCGCCGAGCAGTCGACGATGCCGGCGATGGGCATCGACAACACGGCCGACCCCGACCATCCGGTTTTCGCCGAGATCGCGCCCATCCCGGCGGGGTTGGAGACGTGGGTGAGCCTGTACCTGGCGATCGCACGGACGCCGGAACGGGCGCGGTTCGCCTTCGACGCCGCGACGGACACGGCCCGGCTGGACTGGCGCGCGGAGCAGGCGGCGCCCGCGGAGACCGCGGTGCGGTCGCTGTTCGACCGGATCAACCAGGTCAACGGAACGGTGTATCGGCACGACCTGTTCGGTGGGACCCGTGCGTTCGAGTCCTCGTTCACGTATCACCCGCTCGGTGGCTGTGTGCTCGGCAGGACGACCGACCTCCACGGCAGGGTGCGTGGTTACGACGGGCTGTACGTCACCGACGGTGCGTTGATCCCGGGTTCGACAGGCGTGAATCCATTCGTCACGATCACTGCGCTCGCCGAACGCAATGTGGCCCGAGTGCTCGCAGAGGACGTGCGCGGCAACTGATCTCGCTACCGAACGGGTGAGCTTTTTTACCAGAAGCGGTAACAACCCGAGAAGTCGAGCCCGAGTAGCGGTCACCACGTACGCAGCCGGACCACCCGCGGGTTCTCAGCGCCTTCCTCGCGAGGACAGCGATGTCGCCGCGTAGGTGGCTACTCAAGAAATCGATCCCGCAGCGAGGAAGGCGCTGAGGTTCCGCCACCCGACCCACCGAGCAGGCCTTCTGCTAGGAGTTCTGAACGCGTCAGCCTTCGCTGCGGAGTTGTTCGTAGCGCGCCATACATTCGTCGAAACGGGGCAGCAGCCCGGATTCGCGAGCCTCCCGCAACCCGGGTGCGTCCCGGTCCTTCTCGGAGAGCACCGGTTCCGCGTCCAGGTGGTCCCACGGCAGGGCCAGATCGGGGTCGAGCGGGTTCACCCCGTGCTCGGCGGCCGGGTTGTAGGCGGTGGAGCACAGGTAGGTCATCACCGTCTCGTCGGTGAGCGCGGCGAAGGCGTGGCCGAGTCCTTCCGCCAGGTAGATCGCCCGGTACTCGAGGGCGTCGAGCCGGATCGCCTCCCAGGTGCCGAAAGTCGGCGAGCCGACGCGGACGTCCACGATCACGTCGAGCAGGGAGCCTTTCGGGCAGTACACGTACTTGGCCTGTCCCGGCGGAACGTCGGCGAAGTGCACGCCGCGGACCACGTTGCGGGCCGAGACGCTGTGGTTGGTCTGCGCGAGTCGCAGCGAGTGCCCGGTCGCCTCGCTGAACACCGCCCCTTGGAAGGGGGCGACGAACAGCCCCCGGTGGTCTGGGAAGGATTTCGGGGTGAACTCGAACGCGCCGGTGATCTCCAGCTGCCGTGACTGCATGGAGAAAGCTTAGAAGTTCGGACGGCACGCGCGATCGACGGCATCGGCGGCCCATGAGTGATCGTTCACTCGAGTGCGACAACTGATGACGGAATCGAATCAGTACACGGCATTTCTCCCGGTATTCCCGAGGTTTGCCCGAATAGTGTGAGCCCGGTCGCAGACAGCGTCGTCCGCGGCTGGCAAACTGTCCCGACCGCAGCGTCCGCCGGGATCGTCCGCACAGGGATCGTGAACCCGGCAGTGCGATGGAACGAACCGCTCGATGACGAGTAGGCGTACGTGCCGTCGCCCGGGCGGTTACACACCGCCCGCTTCGCCCGTACCGGACTTGTTTCCCGGTACTACGGCCATGGCTACAGGAGGGACGCCGTGACCACCGTGAACGACCACACCACCCCGACTCAGCAGCCGGCCCCGCAGCTCAGCGACGAGGAGATCTTCGCCGCACACGAGGGCGGCAAGCTCTCCGTCGGTCTGACCGCCCCGCTGTCCTCGCAGCGTGAGCTCTCGATCGCCTACACCCCCGGTGTAGCGAAGGTGAGCCGGGCGATCGCCGCGGACGAGGACCTCGCCCAGCGCTACACCTGGACGCCGGGCCTCGTCGCCGTGGTCAGCGACGGCACTGCGGTGCTCGGTCTCGGAGACATCGGCCCGCGCGCCTCGCTGCCTGTCATGGAGGGCAAGTCGGCGCTGTTCAAGACCTTCGCCGGGATCGACTCGATCCCGTTGGTGCTCGACACCACCGACGTGGACGAGATCGTGGACACGCTCGTGCGACTCCGTCCGTCGTTCGGTGCGGTCAACCTCGAGGACGTGGCGGCGCCCCGCTGCTTCGAACTGGAACGCCGGCTCATCGAGGCGCTGGACTGCCCGGTCATGCACGACGACCAGCACGGCACCGCTGTCGTGGCGCTCGCGGCGTTGCGTAACGCGTGCACGATCACCGGACGAGACTTCGCGTCGCAGCGGGTCGTCATCTCCGGTGCCGGTGCGGCGGGCGTGGCCTGCGCGAAGATCCTCGACGCCGCCGGGATCGGCGAGATCGTCGTGGCCGATTCGAAGGGTGTCATCCACCCGGGCCGGGGCGAGCTCACGCCGATCAAGCAGGAGCTGGCCGAGCAGACCAACTCCGCGGGTGTGACCGGCTCGCTCGCCGACGCGCTGAAGGGTGCGGACGTGCTCATCGGTGTCTCGGCCGGACAGATTCCGGAGGAGGACGTCGCCGCGATGAACGAGGGCGCGATCGTGTTCGCCCTGTCCAACCCGGATCCGGAGATTCACCCGCACCTGGCCGCCAAGCACGCTTCGGTGGTGGCGACCGGGCGTAGTGACTATCCGAACCAGATCAACAATGTCCTGGCCTTCCCCGGCATCTTCAAGGGCGCCATGCAGGCGGGATCGCGCATGATCACGGACCGGATGAAGGTGGCCGCCGCCGAGGCGATCGCCGCGGTCGCCGCCGAGGACCTCTCGGCCGACCAGATCGTGCCGAGCCCGCTGGACCCGCGGGTGGCCCCCGAGGTGACCGCCGCGGTCGCGAAGGCCGCCCAGGAGGACGGAGTCGCTACCGCCTGATGCCGTCGTCATCACGGCCCGCACGACGGAACCGGGGTCCGCGTCGCACGACGCGGGCCCCGGTTCTCGTTTCGGCGCCAACCCCGTGCCTTGCTCACGCGTCGTAGTCAGAGGAATGGTGTGTCACTCGTGCGATCGAGCCGGTCCCGCCGGGTCGCGGAGATCATCCGGCACGGAGTTCTGGGCCGTTCGTGTGATGCCGGGTACAGTCGCGCACTGACGCTGCGTGCGTTCGTGCTCACTCGTCCAGGACTCGGCGCCGGGTCCGAGGAGTCGGGGGTGGATCGGTGAGACCGGGAAGTGAGTCACCGTCGGGGACGAACCTGCTGCCGAGCTCGGAGAAGGTGGTCTGTTGACGGAGCAGAGCCAAGCGGCACGAGCTTCGGAAACGGCGGCGACGCCGTCCGGTTTCGGGC
The DNA here is from genome assembly GCF_009664835.1 of Allosaccharopolyspora coralli. Classification (NCBI taxonomy): domain Bacteria; kingdom Bacillati; phylum Actinomycetota; class Actinomycetes; order Pseudonocardiales; family Pseudonocardiaceae; genus Allosaccharopolyspora; species Allosaccharopolyspora coralli. The sequence goes on along the minus strand of NZ_CP045929.1, from coordinate 3,988,252 downwards.
GGGCGCAGCCCGACCCGGGCGTCGCGGTCGACCTGCCGCTGCCGGACACCGCCGCCCTGCTGACGAGGTTCGACAGCACGATCGTCGCTGCGACACCGCAGGCGGCCGCGCTGACGGGCCTGGAATCCTGCGCCGACCTCGTCGGGATGGACCTCACCGAGGTCGTGGAGTTCGCAGGCGAGTTCTCGTTCATCCGGACCGGGCAGCGCGACATCCCGGTCCGACTGGTGAGCTGGCCGCACGTCAACGACAACAAGCTGCAGGTCAGCGTGCTGGTCGATCTCACGGACACGCCTGGCGACACCGCGCGCAGCGTGTCCCACGGCGTGGCGACCGAGCACGAGACCCTGCTCGAAGCGCAGGAGATCTCGAAGGTCGGTGCGTGGGCGCTGTACCCGAAGACCGGCCAGGCCTACAACAGCCCACAGTTGCTCGCGATCGCGGACGGAGCCGGCGCGCCCGCCGATCCGCGCGGCTCGTTCGACCTGATCCACGGTGTGCACACCGACGACCAGGCCAAAGCCCTCGCGTTCTGGGAGGAACTGTCCGCAGGCCCGCACGGTCAGGTCTTCGACGTCGAACTCCGCAGCCTCTCCGGGGAATGCGTGTTCCTGTGCCGCGCGAAGGTGGAGCGCGACGAGAACGGCCAGATCGACCGAATCATCGGCACCGTGCAGGACGTCACGGATGTGCGCAGGCTGGAGCGTCAGCTGCGTGAGGAGCGGCGGCGCCTGCACGACGCCCAGCGCATCGCGCGCCTCGGCACCTGGGAGTGGGACCCGCGAACCGGCAGAACCTGGAGCTCGGAGATGCTCCTCGAGGTCGCGGGCCGCCACGAAGGCCGGTTCGGCACTCTTCTCGAGGACATCGACCACGTGCACGAGGACGACCGCGACCGGGTACGCGAAGCCTGGAAGAGCCTCGCGGCAGGCGGCGCACCGGTCGAGATCGAGTACCGGTACCTGCGCAGGGACGACGGCGCGGTCCGGACGTTTCGGTCGCACGGTGCGGCGACGGTGCACGCCGACGGGCGCACCATCCTCGTCGGCACCACGCAGGACGTCACCGAGCAGCGCACGGCGGTGACCAAGATGGAGCGCTCCAGCCAGCGCTTCAGCGACCTCGTCTCGGTCACCCCGGTCGGGATCGGAGTCTTCGACAAGGCCGAGCGTCTCGTGGACGCCAACGACGCGCTGTGCGACCTGTTCGGCTACCGGCTCGACCAGTTGCGTGGAATGTCGACGAGGGACATGGCCCATCCGGACGAGCCCGTGACGGGGCTGCAGGGCGAGGAGTCCGGCAAGCACGGCAGGCACCGGCTGCCGCAGCGGCTGTTCGTGCGGGCCGACGGGGACCCGGTCTACTGCGAGCTGCACGTGGCGACCTCCGTGCAGGACGACGGGGAAACGTTCTGGCTGGTGGTCTTCCAGGACGTCACGGAACGTCGCCGGGCCGCCGAAGCGTTGCGGTACCAGGCGACGCACGACGAACTCACCGGCCTGCCGAACCGGGCCGCCGTGAAGGAACTGCTGGGCAGGTTGCTCGGCAAGGCCGACTCGGAGCGCGTGGCGGTCCTGTTCTGCGACATCGACAAGTTCAAACGGGTAAACGATTCCCTCGGGCACGACGCGGGCGACGAACTGCTCGTGGCGTTGGCCCGGCGACTCGAGGGCGGACTGCCGGGAGGGTGCACGGCCGCTCGCCTCTCCGGTGACGAGTTCCTCATCATCTGTCCCGACATCGAAGCCGTCGGTGGCGTGGACGCGCTGGCCACGAAGGTCGCGTCGCTGCTGCGCACCGCCGTTCCGGTGCACGGCCAGCTGGTGCGGGTCTCGGCCTCGATCGGCGCCGCGGTCCCGAGCAGTGGCACGACGGCGGGCGAGGACCTGTTCCGTTTCGCCGACGCGGCGATGTTCGAGGCGAAGCGGCGCGGCGCCGGGCGGGTGTCGCTGGCCAGCCCGGCGCTGATGGCCTCGGCGGACCGGCAGCTGCATCTCGAGGGGCAACTTCGGGAGGCGCTGCACAACGACGGCCTGGCGTTGCACTATCAGCCGGTGGTGGCAGGCGACGGCTCGATCGCCAGTGCGGAGGCCCTGGCCAGGTGGCCGCATCCCGACCGCGGGCTGCTCGGGCCCGGTGCCTTCCTGCCCGTCGCCGAACAAGGTGACCTGCTGCGTGACCTGGACCGGTGGGCGCTGCGGACGGCGTTGCGGGAGGCCGCGCAGTGGCCGTCGAACAACGGGCGCCCGGTGTCGATCGCGGTGAACCTGGCGGCGCTGGTGCCCGGCGACCGGGAGTTCGTCGACACCATCACCAGGACCGTCGACGAGTGCGGCATCGATCCGAGCCGCGTGATCCTGGAGCTCGTGGAGACTGCTCTGGTCGATCTGCCGTCCCGCAGCAGGCAGGCGATGGGCGAATTGTCGGGGCGCGGGCTCCGGTTCGCTGTGGACGACTTCGGTACCGGGTACTCGTCGCTGGCCCGGTTGAAGGACCTTCCGGCGCAGATCATCAAGGTGGACCGCAGTTTCGTCTCCGGCGTCGGCGGCGACGCCTCGGACTTCGCGGTGGCCCGCGCCGTGGTGGACATGGCGCGCGCGATGGGCAGGCAGTGCGTGGCCGAAGGGGTGGAGACCGCGACCCAGTTCCACGTGCTCTCCGGCGTGGGGGTGGACTTCTACCAGGGCTGGTTGTTCTCCCGCGCCATCCCGGCCCGCGAGTTCCGCACCATCCTCTCGCTCGGCCCGCTCGACATCCCCCGGGGAACCTGACGCTCATCCGTGCCCGCTATGCGTGTTCGGAGCGCAGGGCGGCGGTGACGATGGCGAGTGCCTCGTCGGCGTCCAGCCCGAGCCCGTGCACGACCTCGGCGTAGGTGCGGGCGGCTTTCTGGGCGCGTGCGCGCGTGCGGTCCCCGCTGGAGCTGACGAACGTGCCCGCGCGTCCGCGTGTCTCGAGCAGTCCGGCGTGTTCGAGTTCCCGGTAGGCGCGGGCGGCGGTGTTCGCCGCGATACCGAGGTCGTTCGCGAGTGCCCGTACGGTCGGGAGTTTGGTGCCGATCGCGAGGCTGCCGTCGTTGACACGTTCGGCGATCGTGGCCCGGACCTGCTCGAACGGCGGGACTGCCGAGTCCGGGTCGATGCTGATCTCCATGAGCCCCTCCCTTTGTGTAGCAACGTTCGTTTCCTCACGGTGACACGAGGGATGCTACATATCAACCTGCCGCGTGCAGCACCGCCGCGATTCGGTGGCGCGGCAGGTCGATCAGCCGGACGTGCAGATCCTCAGGCACGGGGGCCGATTCGGCGACGCGGGCCCGAGCCGTGCGTTTGGTGAGGTCTCCGCCGCTGGCCGCGACGAGCGCCTCACGCCAGGTGTTGCCCAGTTTGCCGTGCGCGCGCCACAGCAATCGCCCGTGTACCGATCCGTCCGAAGTGGACTCGGCGAGGACGACGGCGTGGCGTGAATCGGGCGTGCTGCGGTGGAACCGGATACCGAACTTCCCCGTGATCAGCTCGCGCAGTGCCGTCTGGCCGGCAGCGTCGGCGATGTCGGGATGGTTGTTCGGCACCAGGAACGCCGCCGAGGACCCGTTGCAGGCGAGCAGCATCCGCAGCAGCCACGGCCCGGGATCGTCCCGGAGGTCGAAGATCGGTGTCGCAGCCGTCTTGCGCAGCGGGCGGTCCCACCCCGGCGGGCTCAACTCGTCGTGGCCGACAAGGTTCCGCAGAGCCGTCCGGGACTGTTCGTCCATGGAGCCCGAGGAGGACTCCACGGACTGCGGACCGTGTGTGTAAATCCCGCCCGTGCGGCGTAGTACCTTGCGAGTCTGCGAGGTCGGGCGGCACACCAGCAGGTCGCTGGCGCTGCCGATCGCCTGCGCGCCGTGGTACCGGTGGAAGTCCGGCACGATCGCCTCGAACACGAACCCGAGGCGAAGCAGTTCCTGCTGCACGGCATGGCCCAGGGCAGGCGTGCGGTCGCTGTAGCCGTACGCCACCAGCATTCTGCCCTGCTCATCGAGGCATTCCGCGGAGCGCGCGGCGAACAGTCCGACGCCCTCGGGTGTGTACGGCGGGTCGGTGAACACCAGATCCGCGCACTCCCGCACGCTCGGTGCGAGCCCGAACCGGAAGTCGGCGTGCAAGGTGCGCACCGGCAGGTCGTGCTCGGCGGCGAGCGTGTCGATGTGGGCGAGCACCCGCTCGTCGAGGTCCAGGGCGAGTACCCGCGCGCTCGGTTCGACCATCGCCACCGCCAGCGAGGTCAGGTCGTGGTCGCCGACGCACACCACCGTGGCCCCGCGCAGGTCGTAATGGTCGCGGAGCCATTCCGCCCGGCGCAGCACGGTCTCCGGCGTGGCCGTCACGTGATCGAGCGCAGCACGGGCGACGGGGCCGGATTCGACCGCCTGGCGGACGAAATCCGCCGCATGGGACGGCGTTGCGGGCTCTGTCCGCGTGAACTGCGCCGCGAAACCGGGATCGGTGAGGCGCACCTCACCGTGGTCGGTCGTGACCGCCGAACCGGCTGCCGACAGCAGCTCCTCGACGGTGCGGCGGGGCGTAGCCGACTCCCGGACGAGCGCGTCGAACGTGATCGGCCCCTCGCCGAGTAGTGCGAGAATCCGGCGCAGCGGACCGGACTGCGCGCCCGAGGAGTCGATCATCGCTCGCACCGCCTCGCCGGGGGTCGGGTCCTCGGAGGGAAAGGAGTGCGCAGGGTTCTCGGGTGTGCTCATCAGGCCGCCCACAGTAGAGGTCCTTGCGGAATGAGCTGTCGTCGTGTCGGGTCAGCGGCGGAGCCGTCGAGCGGGTCACCACGGACGCAGCCGACCACCGGCGCTGAGTTTCCGCTGCCCGACCTGGCAGGCGGAGGCGTGACCGCGCCCTCGCTGCATCGCATACGCCGCCCGATCCGGTTACAGTCGATCAGGTTTGCGACGGTCGGCGAGTGGCTGTCGGTGATCCGCGAGGGGGCTCGGTGATCGAGTTCGAGTCCGTGCGCAAGGAGTACGCCAACGGCACGGTGGCCGTCCAGGAACTCAGCCTGTCCGTGCAGCCGGGCACCATCACGGTCCTGGTCGGTCCCTCCGGCTGCGGCAAGACGACCCTGCTGCGCATGGTCAATCGGATGATCGACCCGTCGTCCGGCGTGGTCCGCGTCGACGGTGCCGACGTCCGCGACTCCGACCCCGCCCAGTTGCGACGAGGTATCGGCTACGTCATCCAGCAAGCGGGCCTGTTCCCGCACCGCACCGTGCTCGACAACGTCGCCACCGTGCCGTTGCTGTTCGGCTGGAGCAAGACGAAAGCCCGCAGCCGCGCGTCGGAACTGCTCGAACTCGTCGGCCTGCCCGCCGATCTCGGCCAGCGGTACCCGGTGCAGCTCTCCGGCGGCCAGCAGCAGCGCGTCGGTGTCGCGCGTGCGCTCGCGGCGGATCCGCCGGTGCTGCTGATGGACGAACCGTTCAGTGCCGTCGACCCGATCGTGCGCGAGGGTCTGCAGGACGAGCTGCTGCGGCTGCAGGACGAACTCGACAAGACGGTGCTGTTCGTCACCCACGACATCGACGAGGCCGTCAAACTCGGGGAAAAGGTCGCGGTTCTGCGCCAGGGCGGGCACCTCGCGCAGTACGCCGCCCCGGACGACCTGCTCGCCGAACCGGCCGACGACTTCGTGACCTCGTTCGTCGGCCGTGACCGCGGCTACCGGCGACTGTCGTTCGTGGAATCCGACGAGGTGCGCGTCGAAGCCGTCGACACGGTCCGGCTCGGCGACTCGCCTCCCACCGCACGGCAGAGCTGGACGCTCGTGCTCGACGCGAACGACCGGCCACGCGGCTGGCTGCGCCAAGAGACCACAGTGGACGGACCGGTCGCGGAAACCGACCTGATGGCGGGCGGATCCCTGCACCGCCGTGGCGGTCCACTCCGCGGCGCCCTCGACGCCGTGCTCTCCGCACCGTCCGGGCTCGGGGTGGTCGTCGACGACGACGGCCACCACCTGGGAGTCGTCACCGCCCGCGAGGTCTTCGACCTCATCGAACACCGGCGCGCCGTCGCCCACGAGAGCAGCACGCCGTGATCGAGGAGTTCGCCCGCTTCTTCGGCAGCCCCAGCAACCGGGAGCTGGTGGTCGGGTCGTTGCTCGAACACCTCTACCTGTCGCTGGTGCCGCTGCTGCTCGGCCTCCTGCTCGCGTTGCCACTGGGCCGTCTCGCCCAGCAGGTGACCCGGGTTCGCGCGCTGGTCCTCGGCGCGTCGAACGTGGTCTACACGGTTCCGTCGCTGGCGCTGTTCGTGCTCATACCCGGCATCATCGGCACCCCGCTGCTGTCGTCGATCAACGTCGTCATCGCACTGACCCTCTACACGGCCGCGCTGCTCGTGCGCCCCGTGCTCGACGCGCTCGTCGCCGTCCCCCAGCACGTCATCGCGGCGGCGACCGCGATGGGATACCGGCAGGGACGCCGGTTCCTCGCCGTGGAACTGCCGCTGGCCGTCCCGGTACTCGTCGCGGGTGTCCGGGTCGCGTCGGTGAGCAACATCAGCCTGGTCAGCGTGGGCGCGCTCGTCGGCATCGGCGGGCTCGGGCGCCTGTTCACCGACGGGTTCCAACGCGACTACCTGTTCCAGATCGGCGTCGGCATCGCCTTCACCCTGCTACTGGCGCTGCTGATCGACCTGCTGCTCGTCGCCGTGTGGCGGAGACTCACCCCGTGGGCCAGGGCCGGGCAGGTGAGCGCGGCATGATCGGCGAGATCGTGGCGTGGCTGACCGACCCGGAGAACTGGTCCGGTTCGGGTGGAGTCCCCATGCAGATGCTGCTGCACCTGTACTACTGCGTGGTCTCCGTCGCCGTGGCGGCCGTGATCGCGGTGCCGCTCGGCCTCTACATCGGACACACCGGGCGCGGCGCGGTCTTCGTCGTCGGTGTCGGCAACGCGATCCGTGCCCTGCCCACGCTCGGCGTGGTCACGCTCCTCGTGCTGTTCCTCGGCGTCGGTGAGGTGCCCGCGCTCGCCGGACTCGTGGTGCTCGCGATCCCGGCGATCCTGTCCGGGACGTACGCGGGTATTCGCAACGTGCCCGCCGAAGCGGTCGACGCGGCACGCGGGATGGGGATGACCGGACGGCAACGCCTTCTCGGCGTCGAGATCCCCAACGCTCTGCCGCTCGTGTTCGGCGGTGTGCGCAGCGCCATGCTGCAGGTCGTCGCCACCGCCACCGTCGCGGCCTACGTCGGCCTGGGCGGGCTCGGCCGCACCCTGCTCGACGGATTGAAAGTCAGTGACTACGCCCAGATGGCCGCCGCCGCGATCCTCGTCGCCACGCTCGCGGTCGTGCTCGACGCGGTGCTGGCGGGCCTGTCCCGCGCGTTCGTGCCGCGCGGCGTCGTCCTCGCCGCACAGACCACGGCAGCAGGACCGACAGAAAGGTAACGCGATGCAACGACTCGTGGCTACCGGAGCAGCGGTCGCCCTCGCGGTGGGACTCGCGTCCTGCGGCTCCGGCGACCCACTGCAATCCGGCGACGGTGGTCAGGGTGGGCCGATCGTCATCGGCTCCGCCGACATCGCCGAGAGCGAACTGCTCATGCACATCTACGGCGAAGCGCTCGAAACCACCGGTGCGCAGGTCGAACTCAAGCCGCGCATCGGTTCGCGCGAGGTGTACTTCAACGCGGCGCGGGACGGCGAGCTCAGCGTGGTGCCCGACTACACCGGCAACCTGCTCGAGTTCGTCAACGACTCGGCCACCAGCACCGAGCCGGGTCCGGTGTACGAGGAACTCCAGCGCAGCCTGCCACCGGAACTCGACGTCCTCGACTACTCGCCGGCCGAGGACTCCGACGTCCTCACCGTCACCGCCGAGACCGCCGGGACCGGCATCCGCAGCCTCGAGGACCTCGGGCCACGGTGCGGTGAGTTCGTGCTCGGCGCACCCAGCGAGTGGAAGCAGCGGTGGGAGACCCAGATCGCAGAAACCTACGGCTGCACGTTCCGGGAGATCCGCAGCGTCGAGGCGGGCACCGCACTCGTCGACGAGCTCACCAGCGGCAACATCCAGGTCGCGAACCTGTTCACCACCTCGTCGACGATCGAGGCGAACAACCTCGTTCCGTTGGAGGACCCGAAGAGCATGTTCCCGGCCCAGAACGTCGTGCCGCTGGTCGGCAAGGACAAGCTCAGCCCGGAGCAGGTCGAAGTGCTGAACACCGTCTCTCGGACGTTGACGACGCAGAAGCTCACCGACCTGAACAAGCGGCTCGAGGTGGACAAGGCCAACCCCGCCGACGTCGCCAAGACCTTCGTCCAAGAAGCCGGCCTCTGAGCCGACCCACACGAGGCGAGCGGCACTTTCGCCTCGTCTCGTGTGGCGAGCGGCACGTTCGCCTCGTGTGGTGGGGCGAGCGGCACTTTCGCCTCGTTCGCCCGGTGGAGCTGCCCTGGTGGGGCGAGCGGCACTTTCGCCTCGTGTGGTGAGGCGAACGGCACTTTCGCCTCGTGTGGTGGGGCGAACGTGCCGTTCGCCCCGATCAGGGGTGGCCGCCGATGCGGGCGGTGAGGTTGGCGGCCGCGCGGCGGACCTCCCCCGCGAGCTCCGGCCAGGTGTGTCCGCACGAACCGTCCTCGCAGACGTGCCGGAACGTCACGCTGATCGCCGCGGTCGGGTGCGCGTTGTGGTCGAACACCGGGCACGCCACAGACGCGAATCCGGCCGTGACGTAGCCGTCCTCGACCGCCCATCCACGCCGGAGCTCCTCGCCGAGCAGCCTCCGCAGCGCGGGCAGGTTCGTCGGACCCCGATCGGTGCGGACGACGAAGTGGTCGCTACTCGGCAGCACCGCCCGCACCTGTGCCGCAGGCAAGTGCGCGAGCATCGCCCGCCCCGATGCGGTGAGCTGCCCCGGCAGCCGGACCCCGACGTCGGTCACCAGGGTCTCCGGCTGCGAGGGCCGCTCCTTGACGAGGTACAGCGACTCGCCGCCGTGCAGGACACCCAGGTGAGCGGTATGTCCGACCCTGTCGACGAGGGTCCGCAGCAGTGGACCGGCGAGCCGTTCCAGGGGGTCGTGACGTAGGTAGGCCGAGCCGAGTTCGAACGTCGCCATGCCGAGCCCGTAGCGGTGTTCCTCGGGCAAGTGGGTCGCGAATCCGGCGTCGACCAGTTCGGCGAGCAGGTGGTACGTCGTCGACCGGGGAAGGTCGAGTTCGCGCGCGATGGTCGCCGCCGGAACCGGCCCCGGCCGCTGGGCGAGCACCCGCAGCACCGCGAGCCCGCGCCGCAACGCGGGAATGTCGCTGCTGCTCACGGCTCGCCTCCCCGTTCGTGCGTACGGTCTGAAATACCAGACACAGTCACCTTAACCGGCCTTCTGCTCCGGCGCCGCGTGCGGTGCCATGGAGACATGACAGAGACCACTCGGAACGTGCGCGAGATCGCCCCCCGGCCGCTGACTCCGGACGACGTCGTCGCGGTGGCCAGGCGAGGTGCGCCTGTCACGCTGTCCGCCGCGGCCGAGCACGGCATCGCCGAGACCCGCAAGCACATCGAAGGCCTCGCCGCGGCGACCGAACCGACCTACGGCGTCTCCACCGGTTTCGGCGCGCTGGCCGTGCGGCACATCCCTGCCGACCGCCGCACCGCGCTGCAACGCTCGTTCGTGCGCTCGCACGCCGCCGGAGCCGGCCCTGCCGTCGAGCCCGAGGTCGTGCGCGCCCTGATGCTGCTACGCCTGCAGACCATCGCCACCGGCCACACCGGCGTCCGCCCGGAGACGGCGCAGGCCTACGCCGCGATGCTCAATGCGGGCATCGTGCCGGTGGTGCACGAGTACGGGTCGCTCGGCTGCTCCGGCGACCTGGCGCCGCTGGCGGCCGCCGCGCTCGCACTGACCGGCGAGGGCGAGGTCCTCACCGAGGACGGAGGCCGCAGGCCCGCCGCCGAGGCGCTCGCCGAGGCCGGGATCGAGCCGGTCGTGCTCGCCGAGAAGGAAGGTCTCGCGCTGACCAACGGCACCGACGGGATGCTCGGCATGCTGGTGCTCACGGCCCACGACGTCGCCGCACTGCTCGACGTCGCCGACGTCTCCGCCGCGATGAGCGTCGAGGCGCTGCTGGGCACCGACCGTGTCTTCGACGCGGACCTGCAGGCGCTGCGCCCGCATCCCGGGCAGGCGCACTCCTCCGCGCGGATGCTCGCGTTCCTGGCGGACTCGCCGATCGTCGCGAGCCACCGGGGCCCGGACTGCCACCAGGTGCAGGACGCCTACTCGCTGCGCTGCTCCCCGCAGGTGCACGGTGCCGCCCGCGACACGGTGGGCTACGTCGACACCGTCGCCGACCGGGAACTCGCCTCCGCGATCGACAATCCCGTCGTTCTCGGCGACGGGCGCGTGGAGTCGAACGGCAACTTCCACGGCGCGCCGGTCGCCTACGCGGCGGACTTCCTCGCCATCCCGGTCGCCGACGTCGCGAGCATCGCCGAGCGCCGGACCGACCGGATGCTCGACGTGGCGCGTTCGCACGGCTTGCCCGCCTTCCTCGCCGACGATCCCGGCGTCGACTCCGGGCACATGATCGGCCACTACACGCAGGCCGGCGTCGTCTCCGAACTGAAGCGGTTCGCCGCGCCCGCGTCCGTGGACTCCATCCCGAGCAGCGCGATGCAGGAGGACCACGTGTCGATGGGGTGGGCTGCGGCTCGCAAACTCCGCAAGGCCGTCGACGGGCTCACCACCGTGCTGGCCGTCGAACTGCTCACCGCGGCGCGCGCGCTGGACCTGCGCGCACCGCTGACGCCCGGACCGGCCACCGGTGCCGTCCGTGACCTGATCCGCACCCGCGTCGACGGGCCGGGCCCGGACCGCCACCTCGCACCGCAGATCGCCGCCGTCGAAGACCTCATCCGCACCGGAGCCGTGCGGGACACCTGCAACGAGTTCGCTCGCTGACCTTGGGAGAGACCATGAGCGCTGGAGCCCGACCCGTGCGCGCGGCGCGCGGCACCGACCTCACCGCCCGCAGCTGGAACACCGAGGCGCCGCTGCGGATGCTGCAGAACAACCTCGACCCCGAGGTCGCCGAACGCCCGGACGACCTCGTCGTCTACGGCGGAACCGGCAAAGCCACCCGGGACTGGGCGAGTTTCGACGCCATCACCCGCGAACTCACCACGCTCGGCGAGGACGAGACGATGCTGGTGCAGTCCGGCAAGCCCGTCGGCGTGATGCGCACCCACGAGTGGGCGCCGCGGGTGCTCATCGCGAACTCGAACCTCGTCGGCGACTGGGCGACGTGGCCGGAGTTCCGTCGTCTCGACGCGCTCGGGCTGACGATGTACGGGCAGATGACCGCCGGATCCTGGATCTACATCGGCACGCAGGGGATTCTGCAGGGCACGTTCGAAACTTTCGCCGCTGTGGCGGAGAAGCGCTTCGGCGGGACGCTGGCGGGAACGCTGACGGTCACCGCGGGACTCGGCGGAATGGGCGGCGCGCAGCCGTTGGCGGTCACGATGAACGGCGGCTCGACGCTTGTCGTCGAGTGCGACCCGGACCGGGCGCATCGCCGTGTACGGCACGGATACCTCGACGAAGTCGCCGACTCGCTCGACGTCGCGATCGAGCGGGCCGTGGCGGCCAAGCGCGAGCGCCGCGCGTACTCGGTCGCCGTCATCGGCAACGCCGCCGAGGTGCTCCCTGAGCTGCTGCGCAGGGGTGTCGACGCCGACATCGTCACCGACCAGACCTCGGCGCACGACCCGCTGTCGTACCTTCCCGCCGGTGTCGAGCTCGATGACTGGGACGAGTACGCGGCCAAGAAGCCCGACGAGTTCACCGACAGGGCACGGGATTCCATCGCCAAGCACGTCGAGGCGATGGTGGGTTTCCTGGACAACGGTGCCGAGGTCTTCGACTACGGCAACTCGCTGCGCGGCGAAGCCAAGGAAGGCGGCTACGCCCGTGCCTTCGACTACCCGGGATTCGTGCCCGCCTACATTCGCCCGCTGTTCTGCGAAGGCAAAGGCCCGTTCCGGTGGGCGGCGCTGTCCGGCGATCCCGCCGACATCGCGGCCACCGACCGGGCACTGCTGGAGCTGTTCCCCGACGACGACAAGCTCCAGCGCTGGATCCGGATGGCGCGGGAAAAGGTCCAGTTCCAGGGGCTGCCCGCACGGATCTGCTGGCTCGGTTACGGCGAGCGTGACCGAGCAGGGGAGCGGTTCAACGACATGGTCGCCTCCGGTGAGCTGACGGCACCGTTGGCGCTGGGACGCGACCACCTGGACTGCGGCTCGGTCGCCTCCCCGTACCGCGAAACCGAGGGCATGGCCGACGGGTCCGACGCCATCGCCGACTGGCCGCTGCTGAACGCGCTGGTCAACACGGCCTCCGGAGCGACGTGGGTGTCGCTGCACCACGGCGGTGGTGTCGGAATGGGGCGCTCGCTGCACGCCGGCCAGGTCACGGTCGCCGACGGGACGCCGCTCGCGGCGCAGAAGCTGAACCGGGTCCTGACCAACGATCCGGGTATGGGCGTCATCCGCCACGTCGACGCCGGATACGACCGGGCGGACGACGTCGCCGCACAGCGCGGAGTGCACATCCCGAACGGTCGCTGAAGGAGAGTGTCGTGAGTTCACCCACCGATCTGCTCGCCGAGATCACCACGGTCGGCGCCGACGGCGCGCGCGGCGGTTACAGCAGGCACGTTTTCGACCGGTCCGAGCACGAGCTGCGGGAATGGTTCACCGGCCAGGCCGAGAAACGCGGTTTGCAGGTCACCACGGACCGCAACGCGAACGTGTGGGCGTGGTGGGGTGAACCGGCACCCGACGCCGTCGTCACCGGGAGCCACCTCGACTCCGTTCCCGGCGGCGGCGCCTTCGACGGCCCGCTCGGCGTGGCGTGCTCGCTCACGGCGATCGACCTGCTCCGGGCCGAGGGTTTCGAACCCTCGCGGCCGGTGGCGGTGTCGGTGTTCGCGGAGGAGGAGGGATCCCGGTTCGGCGTGCCGTGCCTGGGGTCCCGCCTGCTGACCGGCGCGATCGACCCGGACGTCGCGCGCGACTTGCGCGACCCCGACGGCGTCACCTTCGCCGAGGCGATGAGGTCTTCCGGGCTCGCTCCCGACCACGTCGGACGCGACGACGAGTCACTCGGGCGCATCGGACAGTTCGTCGAGCTGCACGTCGAGCAGGGGCGGGGACTGGTCGACCTCGACCGCTCGGTGGCCGTCGCCTCCAGCATCCTCGCGCACGGGCGGTGGCGATTCCGGTTCCGCGGTCAGGGAAACCACGCGGGGGCCACGCTGATGGACGACCGGAGTGACCCGATGCTGCCCGCCGCGCAACTCGTCTCCGCCACCCGGCGCGCGGCCTTCACACGAGACGGTTCCCGTGCCACGGTCGGCAGACTCGTGCCGACTCCCGGTGGAACGAACGTGATCGCCTCCACTGTGGACGTCTGGCTCGACGCACGCAGCGAGCACGGTGAACACGTAGGGGAGATCGTCGGCGAACTCACCGAGGTTGCCCAGCAGATCGCCGTCGACGAGGGCTGCACCGTCCAGGTGTCGGAGGAGTCCTACACACCGACGGTGTCGTTCGAAGCCGGGTTCCGCGACGACCTCTCGGGTCTGCTCGACGCCCCGACACTGCCGACCGGTGCAGGGCACGACGCCGGAGTGCTCGCGGCCACGACACCGACCGCGATGCTGTTCGTCCGAAACCCCACCGGGATCAGCCACGCGCCCGACGAGTTCGCCGAAGCAGGCGACTGCCTCGACGGAACCCGTGCGCTGGCCCGAACTCTGCGACACTTGGCGGCCTGATGACGACGACGTACTGGTGCGAACACGCGTGGCTACCGAGCGGGGTGGTCCACGGCGCCGTCCTCGAGATCGAGGACGCACACATCACCGCGGTGGAACGCGCGAAGTCACCGCCGCCGCACGCGGAAACCCTGTGGGGATTGACGATTCCGGGCTTGGCCAACGCGCATTCGCACGCTTTCCACCGCGCACTTCGCGGCCGGACCTCGGGCGGACGCGGCACGTTCTGGACGTGGCGGGACCAGATGTATGCCGTCGCGGAGAACCTCGACCCGGACCGCTATTACCAGCTCGCCCGCGCGGTGTACGCGGAAATGGTGTTGGCGGGCATGACCTCCGTCGGCGAGTTCCACTACCTGCACCACGCGCCGGGCGGCCGCGGCTACGACGATCCCAACGCCATGAACACCGCCCTCGTCGCCGCCGCCTCCGACGCCGGGATTCGCTTGACGCTGCTCGACACCTGCTATCTCGCAGGCGGGTTCGGCGCCGACGTCACCGGTGTGCAATGGCGCTACACCGACGGTGACGTCGACGGTTGGTTGTCCCGAGTGGACAAATCCGCGATCGGCTCGGACAGCGTGTTGCTCGGAGCGGCCATCCATTCGGTTCGCGCCGTCCCGTCCGCGGCGATCGAGGACGTCGCAGGGTGGGCCCACCGCAACGAAGTTCCGCTCCACGTCCATCTGTCCGAACAGCGTGCGGAGAACGCCGCGTGCCTCGCAGCACACGGTTGCACCCCGACCGAACTGCTCGACCGTCACGGCGCACTCGGTGCCGCCACGACCGCCGTGCACGCCACGCATCTCGCGGCCGCCGACACGGCGCTGCTCGGGAGCAGCCGCACGGGTGTGTGCCTGTGCCCGACGACCGAGAGCGACCTCGCCGACGGGATCGGGCCTGCCACCGAACTCGCCGTCGCCGGAAGCCCGCTGTCGGTGGGCAGCGACGGGCACTCCGTCATCGACCCGTTCACCGAGATCCAAGCGGTCGAAGGTAACACGCGACTCAGCACCGAGACGCGGGGCAGCTTCGGGCCGGCCGACCTCCTCGACATCGGTGCCGAGTCGGGGCAACGTTCGCTCGGATGGCACGACGCCGGACGCCTCGACGTGGGGGCCCGGGCCGACTTCGTGACGATCGGACTGGACAGTCCGCGACTCGCCGGTGTCCCCGCCGAGACCGCTCTCGTCGCCGCACGCGGCGATGACGTCCACCACGTCGTCGTCGACGGCCGCATCGTCGTCCGCGACCGCGGGCACCACGCGTTCCCGGATCTCGGGCGGTCCCTCGCCGACGCCATCGAGGCCGTCACCTGACCCGTCGATTCCCGCAGGACACACGCGGGTCAGAGAGTTCACGTAACCACGAGAATGAGTGAGCGATGGCAAGCACTGTTATTACCGGGATCGGCGAACTGCCCACGCAGGACGACGAACTGGGCACTCTGACCGGCGCCGCGATCGTCCTCGACGGCGACAGGGTCGCCTGGGTCGGCCCCGAATCGCAGGCGCCCGAAGGTGACGAACGGGTCGACGTCGAGGGGCGCGCGGTGCTGCCCGGCTGGGTCGACAGCCATACGCACCTCGTGTTCGCCGGAGACCGGACGGCGGAGTTCGCCGCCCGCATGAACGGCGAGCCCTATCGTGCCGGTGGCATCGCGGTGACCGTCGAGGCGACCCGCGCGGCCACCGACGAGGACCTGGCCGAGACGGTGCGCCGTCACGTCGACGAAGCCGCCGCCCAGGGAACCACCTGCGTCGAGACGAAAACCGGCTACGGGCTCACCGTGGCGGACGAACTTCGAGCCGCGCGCGTCGCCGCCGGGGTCGCCGACGAAGTGACCTTCCTCGGCGCACACCTCGTCCCGCCCGGCGAGGACGCCGACGACTACGTCGACCTCGTCTGCGGGGACATGCTCGACGCGGTGGCCCCGCACGTGCGCTGGTGCGACGTGTTCTGCGAGTCCGGGGCTTTCGACGAGGACCAGTCCCGCCGGGTACTGCTCGCCGCGAAGAAGCGCGGGCTCGGGCTGCGAGTACACGGCAACCAACTCGGGTCCGGTCCGGGGATTCGTCTCGCCGTCGAAACCGAGGCGGCCAGCGTCGACCACTGCACGTACCTCGAACAGTCCGATGTGGACGCGCTCGCCGGGTCGGAGACGGTGGCCACGCTGCTGCCTGCTTGTGATCTCTCGACGCGGCAACCACTTCCGGACGCTCGTCGCCTCCTCGACGCCGGTGCGACCGTGGCGCTCGCGTCGAACTGCAACCCCGGGTCGTCGTACACCTCGTCGATGGCGTACTGCGTCACCACGGCAGTGCTCCAGATGCGCATGACCGTGGACGAAGCGGTACGAGCCGCGACGTGGGGCGGAGCGCGGGCGCTGCGGCGCGAGACCGGAGACGGAGCGGTCGGCGTCGTCCGGCCGGGCGCGCGCGCCGACCTGCACGTGCTCGACGCCCCGAGCTCGTCGTGGCTGGCCTACCGTCCCGGCGTTCCGCTCACCCACGCCGTGTGGCGCTCCGGCCGCACTGTGGCGTAGAGAGAACTCCTCATCAGCAGGTGTTGCTCGGTGGGTCGGGTGGCGGAACCTCAGCGCCCTCCTCGCTGCGGGATCGGTATCTCGAGTAGCCACCTACGCCACGAAACCGCTGTCCTCGCGAGGAGGGCGCTGAGAACCCGCCGGTGGTCCGGCTGCGTCCGCTGCTGACACGACCCAACGTGCAAGGACCGCTGAGCGCCGCCTCCCGGCGGCTTGTCGTTAAGTCAGACCGCGGCGAACGCGGTGCGCGCCTGGGACTGGACCGCGTCCAGCACGAGTCGCAGGAGCGGATGCTGTTCCCGTCCACGTTGGACGGCAGCGAACACGCGACGTGTCGGCGGTCGGCCCGAGACCGGACGCACGACTGCCTCGTGCCCCGGGTCGATCGCGGTACGCGGTACCAGCGCCACTCCCGTTCCGGCAGCCACCAGCGCGACGACGGCGTGGTAGTCGTCCGAGGTGTGTGTGGTGCGGGGGAGGAATCCCGAGTTCTCACAGGACACTTCCGCCACCGATCGGCACGGATTCCCCGGCAGCGGCGAGATCCACTCCTCGTCCCGTAAGGACGTCAGCTCGATCGCCTCGCGTGCGGCGAGTTCGTGGCCGGGCGGCAGGACGACGTCGAACGGTTCGGCGTAGAGCGGGTACCGGGTCACCCGGTTGTCGTCGGCCTGCAACGTCGAGCTGTACTCCATCGAGATCGCGACGTCGACGTCCCCGGTGAGCAGCAGTGCCACGCTCTCGTGTCCTTCGGCGTCGCGTACCCGGACGGTGACGTCCGGAGCCTGCTCTCGCAGCGACGCGATCACCGGAGCCAGGACCTGCGTGATCGCCGACGAGAACGAGGCGACCTCCACGCGCCCCACGGCGCCCGCGGCACACGCCGCCAGCGTCGCCTCGGCACGATCCAGCTCCGCGAGGACCGTGGTCGCGTGTTCTGCGAGCAGCTCGCCCGCGGCGGTCAGCCGCACGCGGCGACCGCGCCGTTCCAGCAGCGACTGGCCGGCCTCGCTCTCGAGCGCGTTGAGCTGCTGGGACACCGCAGACGGGGTGAGGAACAACGCTTCGGCGGCGGCTCGCACGGTGCCGTGGTCGGCGAGTGCACGCAGGACGTGCAACCGCCGCGAATCCATCATCCGGTCAGCCTACGAGCCACACACGACCCTGGCCACGCGCCTGCCGGACAAGTCAGACCATGGCGTTGCGCGCCGCGACGAAGGCGGACACGGCTCGTTCGACGTCGTCAGCCGAATGTGCCGCCGACATCTGGGTGCGGATGCGGGCCTTGCCCTTCGGTACCACCGGGAACGAGAACCCGATGACATAAATTCCGTTGTCCAGCAACAGATCCGCCATCTTCGCCGCCTCGGCGGCGCCCCCGATCATGACCGGAATGATGGGATGCTCGCCGTCCAGCAGGTCGAACCCTTCCTCGGACATGCGACGCCGGAACAGCTCGCTGTTGTCGCGCAGACGCTGCCGCAACGACGGCTCCGAAGCCACGAGGTCGAGCGCGGCCAGCGACGCGGCCACGATCGACGGTGCCAGCGAGTTCGAGAACAGGTACGGGCGGGAACGCTGCCGCAACAACTCGACGACCTCGGCTCGCGCGGCCGTGTAGCCGCCGCTCGCGCCGCCCAACGCCTTGCCGAGCGTGCCCGTGATGATGTCCACCCGATCCTGCACGCCGAACAACTCCGGTGTTCCGGCTCCGGTCGCACCCATGAACCCGACCGCATGCGAATCGTCGACCATGACCATCGCGTCGTAGCGCTCCGCCAGATCGCAGATCTCGTCCAGCGGCGCCAGATATCCGTCCATCGAGAACACGCCGTCGGTGACGATCAAGCGGTGCCGCGCGTCCTGGGTGTCGGCCAGCTGCTGTTCCAGCTCCGCCATGTTCCGGTTCGCGTACCGGCCGCGGCGCGCCTTGCACAGCCGCACCCCGTCGATGATGCTCGCGTGGTTGAGTTCGTCGGAGATCATCACGTCCCGCTCGTCCAGCAGCGTCTCGAACAGGCCGCCGTTGGCGTCGAAACACGAGCTGTAGAGGATCGTGTCCTCCTGCCCGAGGAAGTCCGCGAGGCGACGTTCGAGCTCCTTGTGCGGGGCCTGCGTGCCGCAGATGAACCGCACCGAGGCCATCCCGAAGCCCCACTGCTCGAGGGACTGCTGCGCGGCCTCCACCAGCTTCGGATGGTCGGCCAGTCCGAGGTAGTTGTTCGCGCAGAAGTTCAGCACCCGGTTCCGGTCGCCCTGCACTCCGACCTCGGCGCTCTGCGGCGACGCCAGCACCCGCTCGGTCTTGTACAGGCCCGCCTCGCGGATCTCGTCGAGCTTGCCGCGCAGTTCGTCGCGCATCGTGAACATCTACCGCACCGTCCAATCCAGGATGATCTTTCCGCAACGCCCCAGCCGTGCGGTCTCGAACGCCTCTTCGTACTGCGTGCACGGGAACCGATGGGTGATGACCGGGGTGAGGTCCAGGCCCGCTTCCAGCAACACCGACATCGAGTACCAGGTCTCGAACATCTCCCGACCGTAGATGCCCTTCACGGTGAGCATCTTCAGCACGACCTGGCCCCAGTCGACGGCGAATCCCTCGGAGGGCAGGCCGAGCATCGCGATCCGGCCGCCGTGGGACATGTTGCCGATCATCTCGCGCAGCGCCGCCGGTTGGCCGCACATCTCCATGCCCACGTCGAAGCCCTCGGTCATCCCGAGCTGGCGCTGGGCTTCCTCGACGGACGACTCCGCGACGTTGAGCGCCCGCGTCGCGCCGACCTTGCTCCCCAGCTCCAACCGGTGATCGCTGACGTCGGTGATGACGACGTTGCGGGCTCCCGCGTGCCGCGCCACGGCCACCGCCATCAGCCCGATCGGCCCGGCGCCCGTGATCAACACGTCCTCGCCGACCACCGGGAAACTCAACGCCGTGTGCACCGCGTTGCCGAACGGGTCGAAGATCGCCGCAACGTCCGGGTCGAGGTCCTGCTGGTGCACCCAGCAGTTCGACTCGGGCAGCACCGCGTAGTCGGCGAACGCCCCGTGCCGGTGCACGCCGAGCCCGCGCGTGTTCGCGCAGAGGTGGCGGCGGCCTGCGCGGCAGTTCCGGCAGCGCCCGCACACCAGGTGCCCTTCGCCGCTGACCTGGTCGCCGACACACACCTGGGTGACCGCGGACCCGACCTCGACGACCTCGCCCGCGAACTCGTGACCGATCACGAGGGGAGCAGGCACGGTCTTCGCCGCCCAGTCGTCCCACGCTTCGATGTGCAGGTCCGTCCCGCAGATGCCTGTCCGATGGACCCGGATGATCACGTCCGTCGGTCCCGGCGTCGGGTCCGGCACCTCGGTCAGCTCCAAGCCCGGGGCGGGCGACGTCTTCACCAGTGCTCGCACGGCTACCTCCTCGGCCCGTTCCCAGTCGAACGGTTCCGAAGGATTCTGTCCCGGCCCGCTGTACAGGGTCCATCGCAACTTTCTGCACTGCCTGGTAAGCACCACTGCACAGCGCGTGGCAGTAAGGGAACATTCCAGTCACCAGTGCGCGGAAAGTTCCCTTACTGTCAGCGCGTCACTCGTCGGGATCGTCCTCGTCGTCGCGCGCCAAGAATGTGGCGAGCCGTTCGGTCGCGTTCTCGAACTCGGGGTGGCGGTCGACGAACGCGCGCAACCGGTCGGCGACCCACGCGAGCGTGACCTCTTCCTCGCCGCGGCGGTCCTCCAACTCCTCGATGCCCCGATCGGTGAAGTACACCCGTCCTCCCTCGCACTCTTGCGTCTCGCTGCCGAGGTGACAGCAAGGGAACTTTACTGTCACCGGTGACAGTAAAGTTCCCTTACTGTCACCACCCCCCGCGCGCACGACGGCGGGCCGCCGGTTCCGGAGAACCGACGGCCCGCTGCTGTGGTAGGCGTCAGTCGTCGAACGCGCCGGAGACGACCTCGGCCTGCTCGACGTCGTGTACGACCTTCATGCCCGATGCCGGGGCGGCCATCGCACGGCGCGACACCCGCTCGATGCCGGTGAACCGCTCCGGAGCCACCTCGGGCAGCGCCAGCCCCAGAAACGGCCACGCGCCCTGGTTCGCAGGCTCTTCCTGCACCCAGCGGATGTTCGTGGCGTTCGGGTACCGATCCAGCAGCTTGCGCAGCTTGTTGTGCGGCAGCGGGTACAGCTGCTCCAGCCGCACCACCGCCGTGTCGGTCAGGCCGCGCTTCTCCTTCTCGTCGGCCAGCTCGTAATACAGCTTGCCGGTGCACAGCACGAGCTTGGTCACCGAAGCCGGGTCCGGCTGGGTCGGGTCATCGATCACCGAGGTGAACTTGCCCTCCGTGAAGTCCGCGACCGAGCTCGTCGCCGCCTTCAGACGCAGCATCGACTTCGGCGTGAACACCACCAGCGGGCGGTGAATGCCGTCGAGCGAGTGACGCCGCAGCAAGTGGAAGTAGTTCGCGGGCGTCGACGGCATCGCCACCGTCATCGAACCCTCCGCGCACAGCTGCAGCCAACGCTCGATCCGGCCGGACGAGTGGTCCGGGCCTTGGCCCTCGTGGCCGTGCGGCAGCAGCATCACCACGTCCGAACGCTGGCCCCACTTCGCCTCACCGGACGAGATGAACTCGTCGATGATCGGCTGCGCGCCGTTGAAGAAGTCCCCGAACTGCGCCTCCCACAACACCAGCGCGTCCGGGTTCGCCACCGAGTAGCCGTACTCGAAACCCACCGCCGCGAACTCGGAGAGCGCCGAGTCGTAGACGAGGAACTTCGCCTGGTCGTCGCTGAGGTTCTGCAACGGCGTGTACTCGGTGCCGGTCTTGCGGTCGATGAGCACCGAGTGCCGTTGGCCGAACGTGCCGCGCCGGGTGTCCTGGCCGGTGAGCCGCACCGGACGGCCTTCCATCGCCAGCGAACCGAACGCCAGCAGCTCGCCGAACGCCCAGTCGACACCGCCGTCGGTGGCCATCTTCGCGCGGCGGTCCAGCACCGGCTTGACCCGCGAGTGCGGCGTGAAGCCCTCCGGCCAGTTCACCTGCGCGTCCGCGATGCGCTGGAAGGCCTCCGGGCTCAACGAGGTGTTCAGCTTCGCGGGCAGCGTCTGCTCGGACTCCACCGACGGGCTCACCTCCGGCGGGTGCTTCTCCAACTCGCGAACCTCGTTGAACACGTGCTCGAGCTGGTTGGCGTAGTCCTTGAGCGCCTTCTCGGCTTCCTCGACGGTGATGTCACCGCGACCGATGAGCGACTCGGTGTAGGTCTTGCGCACGCTGCGCATCTTGTCGATCGCGTCGTACATCGCCGGCTGCGTCATCGACGGGTCGTCGCCCTCGTTGTGGCCGCGACGGCGGTAGCAGACCATGTCGATGACGACGTCCTTGCCGAACGCCTGCCGGTAGTCGACGGCGAGCTGGGCGACCCACACGCACGCCTCGGGGTCGTCGCCGTTGACGTGGAACACCGGGGCGCCGATGACCTTGGCGACGTCCGTCGAGTACTTGCTGGAGCGCGAGTGCTCGGGGGCGGTCGTGTAGCCGACCTGGTTGTTGACCACCACGTGCACGGTGCCGCCGGTGCGGTAGCCCCGCAGCATCGACAGGTTCAGCGTCTCCGCGACCACACCCTGACCGGCGAACGCGGCGTCGCCGTGCAGCAACACCGGCAGCACGGTGAAGCCTTCCTGACCCTTGTCGAGGACGTCCTGCTTGGCGCGGACGATGCCCTCCAGAACCGGGTTCACCGCCTCCAGGTGCGACGGGTTCGACGTCAACGAGACCGTCGTCTCGCCGTCGCCGAACATCCGGAAGTACTTGCCCTCGGCGCCGAGGTGGTATTTGACGTCACCGGAACCGTGCGCCTGGCCCGGGTCGAGGTTGCCCTCGAACTCGCGGAAGATCTGCGAGATCGGCTTGCCGACGATGTTGGCGAGGACGTTGAGGCGGCCACGGTGCGGCATGCCGATGACGACCTCGTCGAGTTCCGAAGCCGCCGAGGAGTCCAGCACCGCGTCGAGCAGCGGCACCACGGTCTCGGCACCCTCCAACGAGAACCGCTTCTGGCCGACGTACTTGGTCTGCAGGAACGTCTCGAACGCCTCCGCGGCGTTGAGCTTCGACAGGATGTACTTCTGTTCCGTCGGATCGGGCTTGACGTGCGGCTTCTCCACCCGCTTCTGCAGCCACTCGCGCTCGTCGGGCTCCAGGATGTGCATGTACTCCACGCCGACCGTGCGGCAGTAGGAGTCCCGCAGCACCCCGAGCACGTCGCGCAGCTTCATGCGCTCCTTGCCCGCGAAACCGCCGACCGGGAACGTCCGGTCCAGGTCCCACAGGGTGAGGCTGTGCGAGAGGACATCGAGGTCCTCGTGCCTGCGCTGCCGGTAGTTCAGCGGGTCGATGTCGGCCATCAGGTGGCCGCGGGTGCGGTAGGCGTCGATGAGTTCCAGCACCCGGGCGGTCTTGTCGACCGCGCCTTCCGGGATGTCCTGGGTCCAGCGCACCGGCTCGTACGGGATTCGCAGCGAGGTGAAGACCTCGTCGAAGAACCCGTCCTCGCCGAGCAGCAGCTGGTGCACCTTGCGCAGGAAGTCGCCGGACTCGGCGCCCTGGATGACCCGGTGGTCGTAGGTGGACGTCAGCGTGACGATCTTGCTGATGCCCATGTCGATGAGTGTCTGCTCGCTGGCGCCCTGGAACTCGGCGGGGTAGTCCATCGCACCCACGCCGATGATCGCGCTCTGCCCCTTGGTCAGCCGTGGCACCGAGTGGTTGGTGCCCGACGGGCCGGGGTTGGTCAGCGAGAACGTGGTGCCCGCGAAGTCGTCCGCGGTGAGCGCGTTGTTGCGGGCCTTGCGGATGATGTCCTCGTAGGCCTGCCAGTACTGCTGGAAGGTCATCTCCTCGCAGCCCTTGATGGAGGCCACGACGAGGTTGCGGTCACCGTCCTTGCCGGGCATGTCGATCGCCAGGCCCATGTTGATGTGCTCGGGCGTGATCGCGGCAGGCTTGCCCTTGGCGTCTTCACCGTAGTGGCGGTTCATGTTCGGGAAGTCCCGCATCGCCCGCACCAGCGCGTAGCCGATGAGGTGCGTGAACGAGACCTTGCCGCCCTTGTTCCGCTTCAGGTGATTGTTGATGACGATGCGGTTGTCGAACAGCAGCTTCGCCGGGACCGCGCGCACCGAGGTGGCGGTGGGAACGGTCAGCGACTGTTCCATGTTCTTCGCGATCGCCGCGGCGGCGCCGCGCAGCGACTTGGTGTCCCCTCCGTCCGTGCCGTTCTTGACCGGCGCGGCCTTGGCGGCCTGCTGTGGGGACGGCTTGGCCGACTGCTGGGACTGCTGCTTCGCGGGAGCCTCGGCGGGCTGGGACGCACCGGACTTCTGCGCCGTCCCGTCCTTCTTCTGCGACGCGCCGTCCTGCCGCGCAGTGGCGTCCTTCGCAGGGGCGGTGTTCGGGGCTGGGTTGTTCGCGGAGGTCGCGGCCTGCCGGGAAACCTGCCCGTTGCCGTCCCCGCCGGTGGTGGTCGCGGTGGCGGCACCGCCGGAACCACTCGCGTCGGACGTGGCTGCGCGCGACGTCGCGGCAACGGTGTTGTCGGTGGCGGCCTCAGTCGGCTTGTAGTCGGCGAAGAACTCGTGCCACGCCGGGTCTACCGAGGAGGGATCGTGGAGGAACTGCTCGTACATCTCCTCGATCAACCACTCATTGGGGCCGAACTGTGAAGCAGGGCTGCTGCTGGACACGGCTGGCGTTCGCCTCAATCCATCTGCTCGTGATTTACAGACACACTCACGTACCAGGCTAGCGGTCCTTGTCGGGCCGGTGGCACACAGGAGGACCGGCGTGGGTGGAAAACCGGTCACAGAATCGATCAGGATCACTCGGATCCCCGATTTTCTCCCCGGTCGGGTCACGCGAACGGGGCGTCGATCGAGTACTATGCGCCGCCGCCCAGGCGGAGTGCGTCCGTACTGTTCCGTCTGTCATGTCGTCCGCTCCGCACCCGGTGTTTCGGAGCCGGACGCGGCTCCCGCCGAGTGGGACACGATCGGTCACACCGCGGGACGTGGAGGGTGTGCGGGTGGGTCTGCCGTCGCGGAAACCGGATGCGGATCAGTCCGCGACCACTCAGCCGGGAGTACCGGTGTCGGCGTGTTCCCGGCCCGTCTCGGGCGCCGAGAAGTCCCCCGCCTCCCACAGTCGTGCGTAGTGGCCACCGGTAGTGAGCAACTCGTCGTGCGAACCCTGCTCTGCGATCCGCCCGCCGTCGACGACGACGATGCGGTCCGCCCGCGCCACCGTCGCCAGCCGGTGTGCCACCACGAAGGTCGTCCGCGACGAGGCGACCCGGGCGCTCGCGTCGACCACCATCGCCTCCGTCGCCGGATCCAACGCGGCCGTCGCCTCGTCGAGCAACAGCAGGTCGGGATCGACCAGCTCCGCCCTGGCGAGTGCGACCAGCTGACGCTGACCCGCCGAGAGGTTCTTGCCCCGCTCGCCGACCTCGGTGCGGAAGCCGTCGGGCAACGCGGCGATCGCGGCCAGCGCACCCACCTTGCGGGCGGCCGCCTCGATGTCGTCCGGGCTCGCACCCGGCACCGCGTAGGCGATGTTGGTCGCCACGTCTCCCGCGAAGAGGTGTCCCTCTTGCGGGACCACGGCGATCCGCCGGTGGAACGCGGCCAGGTCGTAGGCACGCACGTCGACCCCGTCGACGAGCACCGAACCCTCGGTGGTGTCGTAGAAGCGCGCGAGCAACTTCACCAACGTCGACTTCCCTGCGCCCGTCGGCCCGACCAGAGCCACCGTTTCTCCCGGCGACGCGTGCAACGTGATGTCCCGCACCGCGTATTCCGGGCCGCCGTAGGTGAACGACACCGACCGCAACTCCACGTCTCCCCGCAGCCGGGACGGCACCGCCACCGGCCGCTGCGGTTCGGGAACCGACGTGGGGGTGCGGAGCAGATCCCCGATCCGACGCATACCCACCCGCGCCTGCTGGTAGCTGTCGAACACCGATCCGAGCTGTTGGACAGGGCCGAACAACAGCCCCAGGTAGAGCAGGAACGCCACGAGCACACCGGCCGTGAGCGTCCCCGAGGCCACGCGCGCCGCGCCGACACCGAGCACCGCCGCCTGGGCCAACTCGGAGAGCAAGGCCACGAACGGGAAGTAGGTCGCCACGTAGCGCTGCGCCCGCAGCCGGGACCGACGATAGTCGTTACTGCGTTCGGCGAACATCGACGCCGAGTGCTCCTCGCGGCGGTGCGCCTGGGCGACGCGGAGCCCGGAGACGTTCTCCTGCATGTCGGCGTTGACCGTGCTGACCTTCTCCCGCGCCTCCGCGTACGCGGTGCTCGACAGCCGGCGGAACACCACGGTCGCGAGCACCAGCGGCGGCAGTACCGTGAATGCCACCACCGCCAGCGACGGGTCGGTGATCAGCAGCGCCGAGGTGATCCCGAAGATCGTCAGGATACTCACGACCGCCTGTGCCATCCCGGTTTGCAGGAATGCCGACAGTGCGTCGACGTCGGTGGTCATCCTGGTCATGATCCGGCCGCCGAGCTCGCGTTCGAAGTAGTCGAGCCCGAGCCGCTGCAGATGGGCGTAGCTGCGCAGACGCAGCAGGTAGAGCAGGCTCTCGCCGGTGCGTGCCGCCACGATCGTCTGTGCCCGCACGGCCAGCCACCCCACCAGCACGACGACGGCCGCGATCACGCTGACCACACCGAGGGTCGCCGTGTTCCCGACGGAAACCCCCCGGTCGAGGCCCTCACGGATCAGGGACGGCAGCGCCACCGAGGTCGCCGCGTCCGCGGCCACCAGCAGGATCGTCAGTGCGAGGCCCCACCGGATCGGTCGCACCAACCGGGCCAGTCGGAACTGGGGGTCCGGCGCGGTCGGATCCAGACTCCGAGGCAGGTGCGGGTGGTCGCGAGCAGGAGGCAGGGTACGCAGCCCTGCCAGCAGTTCCGGTGTCGGAGCCATCGAATCGACAGTGGAGTGGCCGGTCCCCGCGTCGGTCGTCCGGGTGTGCGCGGCGAGCTCGTCCGGCTTCGGCACCTCCGGCCACAGCTGTGCGTCCCACTCGTCCTGCTGGGGGGCGTCGTCCCGGATCCGCTCGATCTCCTCACCGGGCCCCGCCAGCAGCGACCGGAACAGCGGGCACCGTGCTTCGAGCTGCTCCCGGGTGCCGACGTCGACGACGCTCCCCTCGTCGAGCACGGCGATCCGGTCCGCCAGGTTCAACGTCGAACGCCGATGCGCGATGAGCAACGTCGTCCGCTCCGCCGTGACCTGCCGCAGGGTGCCGTGGATGGCGGCTTCGGTCGTCGGGTCCACCGCCGAGGTCGCGTCGTCGAGCACCAGCACGCGCGGATCGGACAGCAGCGCCCGCGCCAGCGCGACCCGTTGACGCTGTCCGCCGGAGAGGGTGAGGCCGCGCTCGCCGACGACCGTGTCGTAGCCCTCGGGTAGCGCGGTGATGAACTCGTGCGCTTCGGCCGCGTCGGCTGCGGCACGGACCTCGGCATCGGAGGCGCCCGGTCTGCCGTAGGCGATGTTGGCCCCGATGGTGTCCGAGAACAGGAACGCTTCCTCGAACACGACACCGACCGCCGTGCGCAGCGAATCCATCCGAACGGAGCGCACGTCGAGCGCGTCCTCGCCGGCCCGGAGCCGCACCGAACCCGCGTGCACGTCGTAGAAGCGGGGAAGCAGCAGCGACACCGTGGACTTGCCCGAGCCCGCCGAGCCGACCAACGCGACGGTCTCGCCAGGCTCCACCTGAAAAGAGGCGTCGCGCAACACCGGTTGGTCCCGTGTGTAGCCGAATGTCACCCCGTCCAACTCGACGCGCAGCGGTCCGCTGGGCAACGGCACCGCGTCCGGCGCTTCGCGGACCTCGGGCTGCGAGTCGATGAGGCCGAGAATGCGCTCCGTCGCGGCGCGAGCGAGCTGGGCCTGGATGATCAGCCCGGACAGCATCCGGGCCGGAGCGACGAGCATCGCCATGTAGCCGGCGAACGCCACGAAGGTTCCCACGCTGATCTGCCCGCGCATCACGAGCAGACCGCCGAGCGCCAGCACCGCGACCTGGCCGGCGGCGGGTAGCGCCGACATCAGTGCCGTCGGCATCGACGCCAACCGGGCCGTTCGCAGCCGTTCCGCGTAGAGCGTGCGAGCCCGATCTCGTAGCCGGGAGACTTCGCGTCCTTCCTGCCCGAATCCCTTGACGACCCGTACTCCGGTGACGGTCTCCTCGACCTGCTGGGCGATGTCGGCGGCGCGTTGTTGAGCCGACCACGTCGCCGGATACAGCGTGCGCTTGCTCCGGGCCGACACGAACGCCATCAGCGGGCCGACGACCAGTGCGATGACCGTCATCAGCGGGGAGAGCCAGAGCATCGCGACGAACGCGACGACCGCCAGCACGACCATCCCCGACGCCAGCGGGAACATCATCAGCAGCGACGTGACCAGCTGCAGGTCGCTGATCGAACGAGACACGACCTGCCCGGTGCGCAGCGCGTCCTGCTTGCCGCCGTCGAGGCGTTGCACGGAGGCGAACACGGCACGCCGGAGGTCGTGCTGCACGTCGACCGCGAGCCGCCCGCCCCAGTAGCGCCGGACGAACGCGGCTGCGAACCGGAAGACGCCGACCGCGACCAGTGCGGTCACCACCCAGCCGAGCCGGGCTGTGCTCTGCGCCACCGCGTCATCGACGGCGAACTTCGTCAGCAGCGGCACCACCGCCTCGGTGCCGACCGCGGTCATCGACGCGCCGAGCGAGAGCAGCACCGCGGCCGGGTGCCGCCAGCAGGCCGCCCAGATCCGACGGACCCACCCGCCGGAACTCGAGTCGGATCCGAAGGAGTCACTCACGCCCCCAGGTTAGGCACACCCACCGGCGCCGGGGGCGTGACAGTAAGGGAACTTTCCTGTCACCAGTGACAGGAAAGTTCCCTTACTGTCACGCGCTGAGCGGGACCGGGGTCGACACGCTTGCGTGAGTGAGGGGCAGACTCGGCGGTGTGACACGCGAGGCAGGCTTCACCATCGAGCCCGAACCGATCGACAGTCTTGAGGCCCAGGGCGCGCTGTCGTCCTACGTCGCCGAACTGGAGGAGCGGTTTCCGGACGGTTTCGACACGAGCCGAGCCGCTCCACCGGCCAAGACCAACTTCGTTCCACCCGCAGGGGTGTTTCTGTTGGTCCGATCCGGTGGTGCGGTGCTCGGCTGCGGTGCGCTGCGGACCGACTCCGACGGGGCGGGCGAGATCCGTCGCATGTGGATCTCACCCGCGCTGCGCGGTCGCGGAGCAGGCCGGGCGTTGCTGGCGGAGCTCGAAGCCCACGCGCGGCGCTACCGTTGCGACCGGATCCGGCTGGACACCGCGGCCGAACTCCACGAGGCTCGCGCGCTGTACGCCTCCGCCGGCTACGCGGAGGTCCAGGCTTACAACGACAACGCCTACGCCGCGCACTGGTTCGAGAAGCGCCTCGTCTGACAGTAAGGGAACCTTCCTGTCACCCGGCCCTCGGCGTCGCGAGACACACCTCGTCTCAGAACGCATGTGAGAACTTGGGTGGGTGGCCCGGTACCGCCGCCCCGGTTCACGCCTTGAGCACCACGCGTACGCGGCGAGAACCCCTGCCTTACGAGGCACGTACTGGAACGCCGGAGTTTCTCACCCTGCCGTGCGGCTGTAGGAGGCGTGCCCTACGGGCACACATGCCAGCTCCCAAATCCACTCTCAGGTGATGTCGCGCCTGCGGCTGAGGAGCCAGCCGCCGACGACGGCGACGGCGGCGTAGCCGGCGAACGTCAGCACGCTCGCCCACCACGGCTGTCCGTACGTGCCGCCGAAGGTGAAATGCAGGAACTCGAACGCCTCGGCGGGCACGTTCTGCTCGTTGTCTCCCGCGACCGCCCGGATGAACACCGGCACGGCGATGTTGCCGACGATCCCGGAGGCCGCCGCGCCCGGCAGATAGCCGGCGAGCTCGGACCATTCGCTGGTCGCCAGGAACGGGGCGAGCACCAACTCGAAGAACTTGTAGACCAGCACCGTGACGATGACCAGCGGTGGGTTGGTGATGATCGCGCCGAGGCCGACGCCAAGCAGCGTCCACAGCATCATCGACAGCAGTCCGGCTGCGCCGACCGCGAACCAGTCTGCCGGGTTGCCGAATCCGGCGAGACCGGCGCCGAGCAGCGCGCCGAGGCTGGCGAGCACCAGGTTCACCAGACCGTAGAGCAGGCCGAGGTTCGCGTAGGAGATGAGCTTGGCACCCATGACGGCGCCACGGGGATTCCCGGTGAGATACGTCGTGGTGATGTTCTTGTTGTTGTGCTCGGAGGAGTACGACAACGCGCCGAACAGCACCGCGAACACGGTGCAGAAGTTCGTCGACATCGACACCGTGAGCAGCCCCAGCGGCAGGGGCTGGCCGACGCTGTCCTGGATCTCCTGGACGGCGCCGAGCGCGGTACCGGCCCAGGAGGCGAAGAAGCTCAGAATCGCGACCGGGATGAGCATCCCCCACCACACACCGGTGGTGAAGATCTTGCGGAACTCGGCCTTGACCAGCGGCCCCATCAGGCACCCCCTCCGAGGCCGGCGTGTCCACCGTGGTTCGGTCGTCCTTGATCGGGTGGTTGCTGCGGCGGTGCGTACGGGTCGGGCTGCCCCGGCCCGCCGGGTGAGCCCCACTGCGCGCCGTTCGTCGGTGCCGCCGCGTGGTACTGCCCGCGGGTCAGCTGGAAGAAAAGCTGCTCAAGATCGACGTGTTCGTCCCGCATCCCGTACAGCGCGACGCCGCTGTCGAGGGCGAGGTCGGCGACCGTGCGGGAGTCGGTGTCGTACACCGCGAGTTGCCCGTCCTGCTCGTACTCGACGCGATATCCCCGCTGTTGCAGTGCCGTGACGAGCGCCGCCGGGTCGGAGGCCTGAACGAGCACGCGGGTGCGTTGCTCGGCGCGTATCCGTTCCAGGTCGCCGTTGTAGACGCACCGGCCCTGGCTGACGATCACGACGTCGTCGACGGTGTGTTCCATTTCGCGCAACAGGTGACTGGACACGAGCACCGTGCGGCCGGTGGCCGCGAAGGACCGAAGGAACCCGCGCAACCAGGCGATGCCTTCCGGGTCGAGACCGTTGGAGGGTTCGTCGAGGACCAGCACCTGCGGGTCACCGAGCAGTGCGGTCGCCAGCGACAGGCGCTGTCGCATGCCGAGTGAGTACCCACCCACCCGGCGCCTGCCCGCGCTGCTCAGGCCGACGAGGTCCAACGCCCGCTCGACCTGCTCGTCGGGCACGTTCATCGCGGCCGCGTAGCAGCGAAGGTGGTTGCGTGCGGTGCGACTGCCGTGAAAGCTCTGCGCTTCGAGCACCGCGCCCACGACCGTGGCTGGGTTGCTCAGTTGCTGGAACGGCACGCCGTTGATCGTTGCGTGCCCCGCTGTCGGGGTGACCAGGCCGAGGATCATGCGCAGGGTGGTCGTCTTGCCCGAGCCGTTCGGCCCGAGGAATCCGGTCACCACACCGGGCTCGACCGTGAAGCTGAGGTCCTGCACCGCGTCGACTTGGCCGAACGACTTGCTGAGGCCGTGTACCGCGATGCGACCGCTGCGGTCGTGCAAAACCCGTCCTCCCGAATGGCGTCACGTTCGCCCGGCGTCACGATCCGGGCGTGTCCATCGTGCCTCATCGCTCATACGGGTGGACGAACTGGTGCGGGTCGACAGGCTGGTGCGGGAGCAGTTCAGGCACGCGATGCCGACGTCAGCGGGCCGTCCTGTCAACCACACCTGCCCGGTGGATCCGCGTGTGATCGGTTTCGAGATGTCCGCCCATCGGTGGCTGCGGCCGGGCCCGGCCAGTGGCGAGGTCGGGGAGCTCGAACTCGTCGGTGTCCCATTCGCTCGGCCCCTCGTCCCCGGACCGGACGATCATCTCGGCCACGACCGGGCCGGTGTGCTCGGTGTGGTGGCGGGTCGGCCCTGCATGAGCCCGGCGTGTGCGGAACCGGCTGCGGCGGGCCCGGTTCGCCTGGTCGGAGTGGTCGCCGACGAGGTAGCGGTAGGCGGTAGTCCAGACCGAGCACGGCCAGCGGCGGCCGCGGAAAGCGCCGGGGCAGGCGTGGCAGCGTCCCTCAGCGTCCGGGCGGTGTTCGTCGAGCAGCCTGCGGAACCCTTCGGACAGTCGGTAGAGCTCGGTGCGGGCGAGTGGGATCAGCGTGTCGGCTCCTGCCGTAACGGCGCCGTCCAGCGTGTCGAGCCGGCCGAGGACGTCGCGTCGCCAGTGGTCGTGCTGGTGTTCGGTGCCTGCGTCCGGCTCGTGGTCAGGGGTTTCGGCGGTGGAGGCTGTCCGGTCCATGTCGTGCTCTCCCGGGGTCGTGAGCCGACGTATTCGACGGGGGCGGTTTAACCGTGCTCGCCACCAATTCGGGTGGCGTTCGTCCGCACTGCGAGTGGTCATCGGCGCGTGCCCCGCGCGACTGCACAACCACGGAGTGAAGGTCACCGTTTCGAGTGACGCTGGTGTATGAACTCCGCCCTGGGAAATTCCCCGTTCGGGGCCCAGGGGGCGTCGGCAAACACGCGGTCGTGTCCTACACTGGGGTTGGCGGCGTGCTCCCGGTGACCCCCAGGCTGGTCGAGCGCGCCGCCCTTTCTTCGCTTCATCCGTGTCGTCGTCCAGCGTGGCCGCATACGCCGCGCGATTTGTGCTCACGCACAACGCAACGGGTCGAGGTCGTCCTGTGGGCACGATGCGTCGCCGCTCCCGGCAGCGGATCGTGGTGCGCAACACATCTGAACGCCCAGGAGGCGTCCCGGACGAGGAACGCGCACCACAGTGCGCGAGGACGACGAGAGGACTTCGCCGTGAAGATCGCAGTGCCCCGCGAGATCAAGAATCACGAGTACCGGGTGGCGTGCACACCAGCGGGGGCGTACGAGTTCGTCAGCCGCGGCCACGAGGTCTTCGTCGAGACCGGAGCCGGGACGGGCTCGGCGATTCCCGACGAGGACTACCTGGCCGCGGGGGCGAAGATCCTGCCATCGGCCGACGAGGTCTGGGCCGAAGGCCAGCTCGTGCTCAAGGTCAAGGAACCGATCGCCGAGGAGTACCCGCGGCTGCGGCGCGGCCAGGTGCTGTTCACCTACCTGCACCTGGCCGCCGAGGCAGAACTGACTCGGGCACTGCTCGCCTCCGGAGCCACCGCCATCGCCTACGAAACGGTCCAGACCCCCGGCGGCGGGCTACCCCTGCTGGCGCCGATGAGCGAGGTCGCAGGCAGGCTCTCCGCGCAGGTCGGCGCGTATTCGCTGATGAGCCCCACCGGAGGCCGGGGCGTGCTGCCCGGCGGAGTGCCCGGCGTGCCGCCGGCCCGTGTCGTGGTCATCGGCGGCGGAGTCGCCGGGCTCAACGCGGCGAGTATCGCGCTGGGCATGGGTGCCGACGTGGAGGTGCTGGACACCAACGTCGACAAGCTTCGCGACATCGACCGCGACTACCGCGGCCAGATGCGCACCATCGCCTCCAACCGCTACACCCTCGAACAGGCCGTGACCTCCGCCGACATGGTCATCGGCGCCGTGCTCATCCCCGGCGCGCGAGCCCCGAAGCTCGTCTCCAACCAACTCGTCTCGCAGATGCGTTCCGGCAGCGTGCTCGTCGACATCGCCATCGACCAGGGCGGCTGCTTCGCCGACTCCCGGCCCACCACGCACGACGCGCCGACCTACACCGTGCACGAGTCGGTGTTCTACTGCGTGGCCAACATGCCCGGTGCCGTGCCCAGCACGTCGACCCACGCCCTCACCAACGTCACGCTGCCGTACGCACTCCGCATCGCCGACGAAGGCTGGCGCGACGCCTGCCGCGCCGACGACGCGCTCGCCGAGGGCCTCAACACCCACGAGGGATACCTCACCAACGCCGCCGTCGCCGAGGCCCACAACCTCTCCCACACCGAGGTCACCCACGCCCTCGCCTGAGATGACAGTAAGGGAACTTTCCTGTCACTGGTGACAGGAAAGTTCCCTTACTGTCACCGGCGACGAACCTCAGGCGAAGAGGGATGCGAGGGGACGGGGCGCGGTCGGCGGAGGAGCCGCGTCGGAGGCGAGTGGCCGGTGCTCGAGACGAGCCGCCCGTTGACAGCGCGAACGGCCCGATTATCGTTGCTTCTCGAACAGACAACCGCACACCGGCCGTCGACACCGAACGGGAGAGACCCCGCGACCAGCTCGTGGGGCGCCGAAGGAGCAAGACTCCCCGCACACTCTCAGGCACCCATGACCGTTCGGCCGAGGCAACTCTGGAAAGCGTGCCCGGCGCGCACCCACGGTGAAAGCCGCCTCGTGCGGTGAATCTCTCAGGTTCCGCAACAGAGGGGGAGGCACGGGACGCGGAGCGTCCGTGCCCGCTGCAACGAGTGCGACCCCTCGACGGACGGAGCCTGCCATGTCTCTTCCCACCACCCTGAGCTACACCGAGGAACACGAGTGGCTGGAGGACCGCGGCGACGTGGTCCGGGTCGGTGTGACCCCGTACGCGGCCGAGTCCCTCGGCGACATCGTCTACGTCCAGCTGCCCGACGTCGGCGACACGGTGAAGGCCGGAGAGTCCTGCGGCGAACTCGAGTCGACGAAGTCCGTCAGCGACCTGTACGCACCGGCCACCGGTGAGGTCGTCGCCGTCAACGAGGCGGTCGCCGACGAGCCGGGCCTGGTCAACGCCGAACCGTTCGGTGCGGGGTGGCTGTTGGAGCTTCGCGTCGAGCAGCCCGGCACGGTGCTGACAGCGCAGCAGTACGCCGAACTCACGGGCACCAGCTGACCCGCCTCGCGAGGGGAGGTACCGATCAATGGCGATCAGTGTCTTCGACTTGTTCTCGGTGGGCATCGGCCCGTCGAGTTCACACACTGTGG
Source organism: Allosaccharopolyspora coralli (assembly GCF_009664835.1). Classification (NCBI taxonomy): domain Bacteria; kingdom Bacillati; phylum Actinomycetota; class Actinomycetes; order Pseudonocardiales; family Pseudonocardiaceae; genus Allosaccharopolyspora; species Allosaccharopolyspora coralli. The sequence goes on along the minus strand of NZ_CP045929.1, from coordinate 3,953,920 downwards.
GACCGATGCGTGTGGCACGGATGTTCGTGTCGCGGTTGCAAGAGTCGGGGCGGCTGCACGACGTCGCCCGAGTGAAATCCGAACTGTTCGGATCGCTGGGTGCGACCGGCCACGGCCACGGCAGCCCGAAAGCCGTCCTGGTCGGGCTGGAAGGTCACGCACCGGAATCGGTGGACCCTCGGGCTGTGGAACCCCGGGTCGAGGAGATCCGGGCCACGAACCGGCTCCGGCTGGGTGGCGAGCACGAGATTCGCTACTCGGTGGACCGGGATCTCGTGATGCACCGGCGCAAATCGCTTCCGTTGCACCCCAACGGAATGCGGTTCGTGGCCCAGGACAAGACCGGTGAGGCGCTGCTGTCGGCGACCTACTACTCGGTGGGTGGTGGGTTCGTCGTCGACGACGACGCGTCGGGCGCGGACCGCATCAAGGAGGACGAGACGCCGGTGGCGCACCCGTTCTCCACAGGGGACGGTCTGCTGGAACAAGCTCAGCGCACCGGTTCGTCGATCAGTGAACTCATGCTGGCCAACGAGGCGTCGTGGCGGGACGAGGAGACGACCCGGCGCGGGCTGGTCCACATCTGGGACGTCATGCAGGAGTGCGTGCACAACGGCTGCACGGCCGACGGGGTGCTGCCCGGTGGTCTGAAGGTGCAGCGCCGCGCGGCCGACCTGCGGGCGAGTCTCACCGACACCGATGACGCGATGGAGTGGGTGACGCTCTACGCGTTGGCGGTCAACGAGGAGAACGCCGCAGGCGGTCGGGTCGTCACCGCGCCCACCAACGGGGCCGCGGGCATCGTTCCCGCCGTGCTGCACTACTACGCGCGGTGTGTGCCCGGTGCGGACGAGAACGGGATCGTGCGCTTCCTGCTGGCGGCGGGTGCGATCGGCGTGCTGTTCAAGGAGAACGCGTCGATCTCCGGGGCCGAGGTCGGGTGTCAGGGTGAGGTCGGCTCGGCCTGCTCGATGGCCGCGGCGGGTCTCACCGAGGTGCTCGGCGGCACTCCCGCACAGGTGGAGAACGCCGCCGAGATCGCGATGGAGCACAATCTCGGGCTCACCTGCGACCCCATCGGGGGACTGGTGCAGATCCCGTGTATCGAACGCAACGCGGTCGCGTCGGTCAAGGCGATCACGGCCGCCCGCATGGCGTTGCGCGGCAACGGTTCGCATTTCGTGTCGCTCGACAAGGTCATCAAGACGATGCGCGACACCGGCCGGGACATGAAGGTCAAGTACAAGGAGACCGCGCGCGGCGGACTCGCCGTCAACGTCATCGAGTGCTGACGGGCGGGTGTGGCGGGCCACGTTCGCCACACCCACCCGAACACGATGGCCGCACGTCGCCTGCCCGGTCCGGCGACCGCCGGGTATCTTCGGCTGCCATGCGCGCCGTTACCGAATTTCCCCGGTCGCCGGGCGGGTGCGCGTACTGGTGGAACCGGGCCGTGTACTACCAGGTCAACGTGCGCGGCTTCGTCGACTCCGACGGTGACGGCGTGGGCGACATCAACGGTCTGCGCAGCCACCTCGGCTATCTGGAGTTGCTCGGGGTGGACGCGGTGTGGATGACGTACGTGTTCGATCGCACCGTCACCGGCGAAGGCAGTGAACTCGACCCGCTGGCGGGTGACCTGCCGTCGTTGGACCGGCTGGTCGACGAAGCGCACACGGCGGGTCTGCGCTTGGTGCTGGACCTCGCCTTCGGCCGCTCGGTGCTGAACGGCCCGGACTCGGCGCGCGTGATCGCCGACGGCGTGTCCTTTTGGCTGGACCGGGGCATGGACGGGATACGCCTCGGGGCCGCGCCGCGGTCGGCCGAGGCGATCGACGACGACCTCCACCGGATGCTGGAACTGGCGCTCCCGGTTTTCGACGACTATCCGGACGCGGTGCTCGCGGCCCTGCTCGACGAGCGCTGGTACCGCGACCCGCAGGTGCGGCCTCCGATGCATCTCGGGGTCGACATGCGATTCGGTCTGGCGGACTTCGACGCCGTGCAGGTGCGGCGAGTCGCCGACTCGGTCCTGGCCCGTCCCGGTCACGGGTTGTGCCCCTCGTGGTCACTGGGTCGCGCGGACCGCTTGCTGCCGACGACCCGCTTCGGCGGGGGCGTGCTCGGACGGCAGCGTGCTCGGGCAGCTGCGCTGGTGCTCATGGCGCTGCCGGGGTCGATCGGGTTCGACTACGGCGAGGAACTGGGATTGCCGAACGCCGAGACCATCCGGAACTCGGCCGTACGACCGCCGATGCTCTGGGAGGGAACCGAGCCCCCGTTCGGTTTCTCCGCCGCGCCCGGGCCGTGGGATCCGTGGGATTCGGACTGGGCGAAGTTCACGGTGGAGTCCCAACTGGAGGACGATTCCTCGACGTTGTCGTTGTACCGCAACGGGATCGACCTGCGGCAGCGACTGTGGGACTCACAGGATCACGACGTCGAGTGGTACGGAGCCCCGGAAGGCTGTCTCGCGTTCCGCAGGGCTGCCGGGGGTGCGATCTGTGCGTTGAACACCACGGGAGAAGCCGTGCGGCGGCCCCCCGGCGAGGTACTGCTCGCCAGCACGGACCTGCCCGAGGGCGAGCTGCCCGCGAACGCGGCGGTGTGGCTGCGCGGACAACCCCAGTCCGGCAATGCTCAGTTCAGCAGAACGTAGGCCACGCCGCAGCTACCGACCACGAGCCCCAACGCGGCGACACCCGCTGGCAACGCTCCGTCGGGAAGTGTGTCGTGCGTGGGCAAGGACCACAGGGAGTGTCGGAAGCGCCGGGCGGCGAGCGCGGCGACGAGTAGTGCCGCCGGGAGTGCGACTGTGATCCCGATCGCCGCGAGCAGCGCACTGTGGTGCGCGACGAACCGCACGATCAGCAGCAGTCCCACGACGAACGCGAGCGAGGTCCGAAGCCAGGCGAGCGTGGTTCGTTCCACCTGCAGGCCGGGGCTTTCCGGTTCGTGCCAGCGGGAAGTCACGGCTCACACCCCGTAGGTCAGCAGCAACACGCACGTTGCCGCGCCCACGACGGCGAGTCCGACACCGAGCACGGGTGCGAGCCTCGGTGCGGGCAGCGGGCGGCCGGTGCGCAGCGCGAGTTCGGTGGCGAACCACCGGGCGAACGCCCCGATGCTGCACAGGATTCCAGCGCCGAGCAGGGCGAGAGCGAGGATGGTGCGCAGTACGTTCGAGCCACCGGTCGCGGCCGCGAGCGCCTCGACGGCGACCCCGGCGGCCATCAGGGCCAGTGAAGTCCGCAGCCATGCGAGGAAGGTGCGTTCGTTGGCGAGCGTGAATCGTGCGTCGGGTTCGACTCCCTGCCGGTAGAGCCGTCGCGGCCACCGTCGATCGGCCCGGTCGGGCTCGTGACGCTGGGAGTCCATGCGCGTCACCGTAGCGTGCGGTGGCGGGTCGGCGACCCGCCACCGACGACCTCAGAAGGCGTTGTGGAAGTTGGGTGGGTGGTCCGGTACCGCCGCCCAGTTCGTGCCTCGCGGCGTTGGAGTCCTCTTGAGTACCACGCCGTACGCGGCGAGAACCCCTGCCTTGCGAGGCACGAACTCCGAACGCCGGAGCTCCTCACCCTGTCGAGGCTGGGCACGTATGAGGCGTGCCCTACGGGCACAAGAGCCAGTTCCCCAATGCCCTGTCAGAAGTCGTACACGCCTTCGGTTTGCGCGGCCAGCACGCAGGAGTTCGCGAACTCGTGAGTGAACTCGACCGGAGCGTTCTTCCACGTCCCCTTGGCGGTGACGGTGACGGGCTCGTAGATCAACGGGCATTGCGTGCTCTGCGCTTGCAGATCCTGGAAGTTTCCTGCGGCCTCGTCCAACGCCGCACAGGCTTGCGCGGCGTTGGCGTGGGTCCCGCCTGCGGGCCCGCAAGTGAGCAGGGTGCTTCGGGACTCGGTGATCTTCGCCTGGTTGGTGACGCTGAGGTGCATCACGCTGAGCTCGGCCGGCTCGGCCGGGCCGGCGTGGGCGGTGGCGGGGATGAGCGCGGCCCCGACGACGGCGGCTGCGGCGAGCACGGTGCCGCCGATGGACCGGTGTGCGGACATCGAGAGGTTCCTCCCTTGTGGGCAAGACGTGGTCGTCCCCTGATGTATCGGCACGAACGGGCCCAGCACCTCCCCTTGGCGCCAAGATCACTTGATCGAGGTTCACCCGACTCGCGGGTAATTACTGATCGTCACCAGAGTTCGCGGTGCTGCCAGCGCGTCAGTCCCTCGACCGGGCTGATCTGATCCGAAGGAGGAAAGTGCGCGATGTGTCCCGGCGGCCGGACTGACGGTCGGAGCCGAGACGATCGTGTCCACTGGGGAGGGAAGCGGGCGGCTCAGACCCGGTCGCGGATCACGTCGTTGACCGCGTGCTGGAACCCGTGGACGAGCACCTGGATCGTCAGTGGCGCCAACTGGTCGGTCAGCGCCCGAACCCGGTCCCGCTCCTGATCGGTGCGTTCGCTGTCCAGATAAGGACGCAGCACCTTGCGGGAGAAGAGGTCCTGGAGCTCGACGGCGATCTGCTGAGTGTGTGCCCGCACGATCGAATCGGCTTCCTGGAGCATGTCCTTCGGAACGCCGAGATCCACCACCTGCACTCCGATCGTGAGCATCGCCGGGCTCGGCAGCCGCAGCCGCTCGCTGTCCGTTTCGATGCGGTGCAGGATGCCGAGCGAGACGAGTTGCTCGATGACCTCGTCGTCGAGGTGTCTGCCGACGCGCTGGTCGATCTCGTGCCGGGTGAGGTCCTCGCTGTGCTCCGTCGTCCACGGGGCGAGCAGCGCACGGTGCAGGGCGAGGTCCTCGGCGGTGGCGTCGTCGGGGATCCGTTCGAGGTGGCGTTCGATCGCCGAGAGGGTGAACCCAAGGGTCTGCAGCTCACGGATCAGCTCGAGCCGCCCGAGATGGTCGGTGCCGTAGAGGCCGAGCCGGCCGCGCAGTCGCGGCGGGGGGAGGAGTCCGCGTGAGGCGTAGAAGCGCACGGTGCGCACGGTGACTCCCGCGCGCGCCGCCAGTTCGTCGACGGTGAGCTCTTCGTCCGCTGTGCCGAGCATGGGGGCACAATACTCCTTGACCACTGTGACACCAAAAGTGTAACACTAAGAGAGTCGTGAACAGCTCCGGAAGAGGGTGCGCGCGTGTCGGACATCGATCAACAGCGGACGACGCCGCGAGGCCCCCTCGCCGGGTTGCGCGTCGTCGAACTCGCGGGTCTCGGGCCGGCACCGTTCTGCGCGATGCTGCTCGCCGATCTCGGAGCCGACGTCGTCCGTGTCGGTCGCCCCGGCGGGGGAGGTGGACATGCGCAGGACGACGTCGTCAACCGGGGGAAACGGGCCGTCGAGGTCGACCTGAAGGATCCCGCGGGCATCGCGGCGTTGCTGCGGGCCGTCGAGACCGCCGACGTGCTCGTCGAGGGATTCCGGCCAGGGGTCGCCGAACGGCTCGGTATCGGACCCGACGAGTGCGCCAGGGTGAATCCCCGCTTGGTGTACGGCCGGATGACCGGCTGGGGACAGGACGGGCCGCTCGCCCACACGGCAGGGCACGACATCGACTACGTCGCCCTGACCGGGATGCTGCACGCGATCGGGCGCAAGGACGGGCCCCCGCAAGTGCCGCTGAACCTCGTCGGCGATTTCGGCGGCGGCTCGTTGTACCTCGCGGTCGGACTCCTCGCGGCAGTGTTCGAGGCGCGCTCCAGCGGCCGGGGTCAGGTCGTCGACGCGTCCATCGTGGACGGTTCCGCGCATCTCGGGACGATGATCTACGGCATGCTCGCTTCCGGCGGCTGGAAACCGGAACGCGGCAGCAACCTGCTCGATACCGGTGCGCCCTTCTACGACGTCTACGAAACGTCCGACGGCGGACACATGGCGGTCGGGGCTCTGGAACCGCAGTTCTACGCGGAACTCCTGCGGGTGCTGGACATCGAGGACGAGGTTCCGGACCGGGCCGATCCCTCGACCTGGCCCGTACTCCGCGACGTGCTGGGCAAACGGTTCGCCGAACGAACTCGCGACGAGTGGACCCGGCTGTTCGAGGGGACGGAGGCGTGCGTGGCCCCGGTGCTGTCGCTCGCCGAGGCGCCCGACCACCCGCACATGGCGGAACGGGGGACGTTCGTCGACCACGACGGGACCGTGCAACCCGCGCCCGCACCTCGTTTCTCCCGCACTGCGGTGCCCGCACCGGGCCCAGTGCCGAACGCAGTCCAGGATCTCGACGCTGTGGCCGTCGAGTGGGGAACCGAGAACGGAAAGGACACGTGAGCCCGATGCGCAGGGACCTGTTCGACAGCGAGCACGAAGCGTTCCGGGAAACGGCGCGCACGTTCGTCGCGAAGGAACTCGTGCCCCACGTGGACGAGTGGGAACAAGCCGGTGTCGTCAGCCGTGACGCCTGGCGGGCGGCGGGTGCACAGGGACTTCTCGGCATGGCCGTCGACGAACGCTACGGCGGCGGTGGTGTCGACGACTTCCGCTTCAACGTCGTCCTCGACGAGGAACTCGTGGCAGGCGGCGTCAGCGGCTGGGGCGCCCCGGTGCACAACGACATCAACCTGACCTACCTGCAGTCGTTGGCGACCGAGGAACAGAAGCAGCGGTGGCTGCCCGGCTTCTGTTCCGGCGAGACGATCACCGCGATCGCGATGACCGAACCCGGCGCGGGCAGCGACCTGCAGGGCATCCGCACCACCGCCGTCCGCGAGGGCGAGAACTACGTGCTCAACGGGCAGAAGACGTTCATCAGCAACGGCATTCTCGCCGACCTCGTCATCGTCGTCGCCCGCACCGACCCCGATGCCGGGCACGAAGGGATCAGCCTCATCGTCGTCGAACGGGGCACGCCGGGCTTCGAACGCGGCCGCAACCTCGACAAGATCGGGCAGAAATCCCAGGACACCGCCGAGTTGTACTTCGACGACGTGCGGGTGCCCGCCGAGAACCTGCTCGGTGAGGAAGGGCAGGGCTTCATCTACCTGATGCAGAACCTCCCGCAGGAGCGGTTGTCGATCGCCGTCGCATCCGCGGCGAGCGCCGAGAAGGTCCTGTCGTTGACCAAGGACTACTGCCGTGAACGCACCGCGTTCGGCCGCCCGATCGGCAAGTTCCAGAACACGCGCTTCGAAATCGCCGAAATGGAGACCGAGGTCCAGATCGGCCGGGTGTTCGTGGACCGGTGCGTGAGCGAACACCTGCGCGGCGAGCTGTCGGTACCGGAGGCGGCGATGGCGAAGTGGTGGCTCAGCGAGATGAACAAGCGGGTCGTGGACCGCTGCCTGCAACTGCACGGCGGCTACGGCTACATGACCGAGTATCCCGTCGCGAAGGCCTACCTGGACTCGCGCGTGCAGACCCTCTACGGCGGCACCACCGAGATCATGAAGGAGATCATCGGCCGCTCCCTCGGCTTCTGACCTGCGGCGAGGGCGGGCTGACAGGATGGGAACTTTCCTGTCACCGGTGACAGGAAAGTTCCCATCCTGTCACCGGTTGAACTCCCGGGCGCCGGGGGTGAGGGTGAGTTCATGACCTGGATCGTCGCCCCGAACCCCGGCCGGTCCCTGGCCGACGTGCTACCCGCGGCACTGGCGGCGGTCGGTGGTGCCGACACGACACTCGGGTTCCCGCCCTGCCGGGCGATCGCGGTACTGCTCGTCGACGGACTCGGATGGACACTGCTCGACGAGCACGCCTCCGAGGCTCCCTTCCTCGCGTCGTTGCTCGAGGGACGGCCGCTCACGGCCGGGTTCCCGACGACCACCGCCACGAGCCTGACGACGCTCGGCACCGGCACGTGCGCCGGAGCTCACGGCATCGTCGGGTACACCTTCGCCGAGCCGTCGGGAACGTTGTTCCGGCCGCTGTCCTGGTCCACGAGCGGCCCGCCGCACGAACGACAGAGCCTCCTGGATTCGTGGCCGCCGGAAACGGCGCAGCCGGAACAGACGGTGATGGAACGTGCCGCCGGCAAGGGGGTCGACGTCCGGCTCGTCGTCCCGCGCGAATTCCGCGACACGGGCTTGACGCGGGCGGCCTTTCGCGGCGCGCACTTCCACGGCGTCAACGCTTTCGGGGATCTCGCCTCCGGCGTGGTGGACGCACTCACCGGCAGCGGGCCGACGCTGTGCTACGCCTACCACGGTGACCTCGACCTGCTCGGGCACGTGCACGGGCCGGGCTCGATGCCGTGGCGGTTCCAGCTCCGGCAGATCGACCGGTTGGTCGAGATGATCGCGGACCGAATGCCGCCCTCCTCGGCTCTGGTCGTGGTCGCCGACCACGGAATGGTGAAACTCGACCCGGCGGCCGTGCTCGACGCGGACACGGACCCGGTGTTGCAGGCGGGCGTTCGGCTCATCGGCGGAGAGGTCCGTTCGCGTCAGGTCTACAGCGAGGACGGAGCGCACGACGACGTGCTCGCGGCATGGTCGGCCACGGTGGGCGATGGCGGTCTCGTGCTCAGCCGGGAGCAGGCGATCGACGAAGGCTGGTTCGGTTCGGCTGTACCCGGCGACGTGCGGAAACGCATCGGTGACGTCCTGGTGGTCATGCGCGACTCCGGCATCGTCCGTTCGGTCGCCGAGCCCATGGAGTCGTCGCTACGCGGCCACCACGGTTCGCTCACCGCTGCTGAACAACTCGTTCCGGCGCTCGTCGCGACGGGCTGACTCGGACGCCGCTCGCGAGGACGAAACGGTAACCTCGACACCTTCGGAGAATGTGCTGTAGGACACTCTCGACGGCGAATGTGCGGGTTGTCGACCCCTTGTATCTATGTGGCTCGATCTCCTATCGTTCCGTCTGACGGAGAGCGGGTTTCGTACTCCGGAACTCGTGGTGAGGAGGCTCATCATGCAGTCGGCAAGCCCCGAGGCCGTGGCCGCGCCGCAGATCGCCGGCGTGGTCGAGCGTTGTCACGAGGTCCTCGCGCCGGAGTGCGTGATCACCGACCCGCAACAGCGCCGCACCTACGAGTGCGACGGACTCGCCAGCTACAAGGTTGTCCCCGCTCTGGTCGTTCTGCCCGAAACCACCGCGCAGGTGCGTGCCGTGGTCACAGCCTGCGCCGACGCGGGCGTGCCCTTCGTCGCCAGGGGATCGGGCACGGGCCTGTCGGGCGGCGCGCTGCCGCATGCCGAAGGCGTGCTCATCGTGACGTCGAAGATGCGCAGCATTCTCGACATCGACCTGGCCAACGAACGCGCGGTCGTCCAACCCGGCGTCATCAACCTGGACGTCAGCAAGGCGGTCGCCTCCGACGGCTACTACTTTGCCCCGGACCCGTCGAGTCAGCAGGTGTGCTCGGTCGGCGGCAACGTCGCCGAGAACTCGGGTGGTGCGCACTGCCTCAAGTACGGCTTCACCAGCAACCACATCCTCGCCGTCGACGTCGTCACCCCCGACGGCGAGTTGGTGGAACTGCACGCGGGAACACCCGGCTACGACCTGCTCGGCGCGTTCGTCGGGAGCGAAGGCACGCTCGGTGTCGTCACCAGTATCACCGTGCGACTCCTGCGCAAGCCCGAAACGGTGCAGACACTCCTGGCCGGATTCCCGTCGACGGACGAGGCGGGCGGCGCGGTCTCCGCGATCATCTCTGCGGGCGTCACCCCTGCCGCGATCGAGATGATGGACGCGCTGTCCATCGAGGCCGCCGAACAAGCCGTCCAGTGTGGATACCCGCACGGAGCGGGAGCGGTCCTCGTCATCGAACTCGACGGACCCGCCACCGAAGTCGAACACACCTTTGCCGAGGTCGAACGCCACTGCGGCGACCACGGAGCCTTCGAGATCCGCGTCGCCGCCGACGACCACGAACGCGCGATGATCTGGAAGGGGCGCAAGTCCGCTTTCGCCGCGGTCGGCCGGATCAGCCCCGCCTACATCGTGCAGGACGGCGTGATTCCCCGAACCTCTCTGCCGGAAGTTCTCAGCCGGATCGCCCGGCTCTCGGCCGACTCCGGCGTCCGCGTGGCCAACGTTTTCCATGCGGGCGACGGCAATCTGCACCCGCTCGTCCTTTTCGACGACTCCGAGGACGGTGCCGAACAGCGAGCCGAACAGGTTTCCGGCGCGATTCTCGACCTGTGCATCGAACAGGGCGGTTCCATCACCGGCGAACACGGCGTGGGAGCCGACAAGGTCCGGTACATGGGCCGGATGTTCACCGACGAAGACCTGGACACCATGCAACGAGTGCGCTGCGCCTTCGACCCGCGCGGACTCTGCAACCCCGGCAAGCTCTTCCCGACACCCCGACTGTGCGGCGAGGTGCCCGGCCCGCGCCGAGGCGTGCACCCGCTCACCGAGGCAGGATTGGCGGACCAGTTCTGATGGCCCTTCCGACGAAGAACTCCGTGCCGGATGCACTCGGCGCCGCACTCGGGACGGACCGCGTTCGCGCCGCAGCCGAGACCGACAGCGTCGGCGGTGCCGCTCCGAGTTGGGTGGCGACAGTGGACGGAACGGAACAGGTGTCGGCCGCGATGCGAGTGGCGGCCGAACACGAACTCCGGGTCGTGGCCACCGGTTCCGGTAGCAAACTCGACTGGGGCGCTCCGCCGCGCGAGGTCGATCTGCTGGTGGATCTCTCCGCCGCCGACGGGATCGTCGAACACGCCGCCGGTGACCTCGTCGTGCACGCGAAAGCAGGGACCTCCCTGCGGCGTGTGCAGGAGCAGGTCGCCCAGTCCGGACAGCAACTGTCGATCGAGCATCCATTGCCGAATGCGACTCTCGGCGGCATCGTCGCCACCGGCGCGGCAGGGCCGAGCAGACATCTCCACGGCACGGTTCGAGACTTGCTCATCGGAATCACCGTCGTCCGCCCGGACGGTGTCGTCACTCGGGCTGGAGGCAAGGTCGTCAAGAACGTCGCCGGCTACGACCTCGGCAAGCTCTACAGTGGATCGTACGGAACTCTCGGCGTCATCACCGAAACGATCTTCCGGCTGCATCCGTTGGCCGCCGAGCGACGGTGGATCTCGGTCGACGCCGACGAACCGGCGATGCTCGACGCCGTGCTCCGTGCGTTCAAGCGCACTCAGGCGATGCCCACAGCGGTGGAACTCGACCGCACTCTCGACGGGCGCACAACGGTGTGTGCGCAGCTCGAGGGACGTGCCGATGCCACCCATGAGCGAGCGCTCACCCTCTCCGAACTCGTCGGCGGGGAAACGGGCACAAACGTCGACGTTCACGACGATCCGCCCGCGTGGTGGGGACACTATCCACACGGGACCGGAGATGACATCGGCTTGCGATTGACGGTCCGGCCCGCATCGATTCCGGGCGTCATCAGTCGCGCTTCCGAAGCGGCGCAACGGTCCGGCGTGAAACTGTCCTTACGCGGCGCGGCAGGGGTCGGCGTGCTCGACGGTGGCATTCCGGCGGGTACCGACCCCGACGCGGTGGCCGAGCTGGTCTCCGCCCTGCGCACCGTCACCGCCGCTCCCGGCGAGAACACCGTGATCGTCCGTGCGCCGCGCGCCGTGACCGCGACGGTCGATCCGTGGGGTCCCGTTCCGTCCGGCGTGCTCACCCTGCTCAAGAACACCAAAGCGCAGTTCGACCCGGAACATCGTCTCGCTCCGGGGCGTTTCGTGGGAGGGATCTGATGACCGACGAGGCTGTTCGCCCCGGGCAACCGGCGGAGCACAGTCACGGACAGCAGGAAGCTTTCGACCTGCTGCATCCGCCACAGCGCGATCTGGTCGACGATTGCGTCCACTGTGGATTCTGTCTTCCCGCGTGCCCCACCTACGACCTCTGGGGCGAGGAGATGGACTCGCCTCGCGGACGCATCCACCTCATGCAGGCCGGGCTCGACGGCGAACCGCTGAGCGAGAGCATGGTCGAACACTTCGACAACTGCCTCGGCTGCATGGCCTGCGTGACCGCATGTCCCTCCGGCGTGCAGTACGGCACGCTCATCAGCGAGACACGGGCGCAGGTCGAACGCCGCCACGAACGCAGTCGTTCGGAAAAGCTGCTGCGCTCCTTGATCTTCTCCTTGTTCCCGCACCCGAAGCGGCTCCGCCTGTTGCGCGGCCCCCTGGCCGTGTATCAGAAGTCGGGGCTCGCCGAACGACTCCGCGCGAGCAGACTCATGGGCAAGATGCCGAAGAATCTGCAGGTGATGGAGTCGCTCGCGCCGCCCATCGAACGCGCGCCCGTGCTGCCGAGACGAGTCACCGCGCGGCGGGAACGACGGGCCGTCGTGGGGATGGTCACCGGGTGCGTGCAGAGCGCGTTCTTCCCGGACGTCAATGCCGCGACCGCGCGAGTGCTCGCGTCCGAAGGCTGCGACGTCGTCATCCCTGAGGCACAAGGCTGTTGCGGCGCACTCAGCGAACACTCCGGCCGGGAGCCGGAAGCGATCCGTTTCGCCAAGTCGCTGCTCGACACCTTCGCCGACGCCGATGTGGACTACGTCGTCATCAACTCCGCCGGATGTGGCTCCACACTCAAGGAATATCCGCGACTGTTGCAGGACTATCCGGAGTACGCCGAACGTGCGGAACACTTCTCCCAGCGGGTGCGGGACGTCAGTGAACTCCTGACCGAACTCGGGCCCGTCGCGCCACGACAACCGCTGCCCGTCGAAGTGGCCTACCACGACGCGTGTCATCTCAGCCACGGCCAGGGAATCCGAAGCCAACCCAGAGAACTGCTCCGGCAGATCCCCGAACTGACGATCCGCGAGATCGAACGCGGCGAACTCTGCTGCGGGTCCGCGGGAATCTACAACCTGCTCCAGCCCGTCGCGGCGGAGGAACTTGGCGACCGCAAGGCTGCCAACGTCGCCAAGACTCGCGCCGAGCTGCTCGTGACCGCCAATCCCGGATGTTCCATGCAGATCCGTACCGCGCTCGAACGGCGCGGCGAACAGATGCCGATGGCTCACACCGTGCAGGTGCTCGACGCCTCGATGCACGGTTTCGGTAAGGACAGGCTCACTGGCTGAGACTGCGTCCGCAGTCTCAGCCGCTCTGAGGGAGCGCCTTGCAGGCCGTGCGGACAAGCACGAACCCCACCCAGGAGTGGTCGTGTACGAGCAGGACCTGGATCCGTCGCTGAACTCGCTCGGATGGAGCGCGTGAGCGGCGCACTGCCGCTGATCACCCTGTTCACGCTGCTCGGCGTCGTAGGAATGACAGCGTGGAAGGCCTCGCTCGTGGCGTTACGTGCGTCCTCATCAACCTCCAGTCCACCCAACCCTCTCGTGGACGACCGCGTTCTGACAGTAAGGGAACTTTCCTGTCACCAGTGACAGGAAAGTTCCCTTACTGTCGCCATTGACTGTGACAGCGATGCTGTCACACTCTGAATGGAGTACCTGCCGTACCGAGGAGGCACGACGCCCATGTCCGAGGCGTACGTCTACGACGCGATCCGCACCCCACGGGGGCGCGGCAAGAAGAACGGGTCACTACACGGGACCAAACCGATCAGCCTGGTCGTCGGGCTCGTGGACGAACTACGCAGACGCCATCCCGAACTGGACCCGCAGCTCATCGACGACATCGTGCTCGGTGTCGTCTCCCCGGTCGGGGATCAGGGCGCGGACATCGCCAAGACCGCGGCCCTCGCCGCCGGGCTCCCGGACACGGTCAGCGGCGTCCAACTCAACCGGTTCTGCGCTTCCGGTCTCGAAGCTGTGAACACCGCCGCTCAGAAGGTCCGCTCCGGCTGGGAGGACGCCGTCCTCGCCGGTGGCGTCGAGTCAATGTCCCGCGTGTCGATGGGCTCCGACGGAGGCCCCTGGGCGATGGACCCGGAGACGAATCTCGCTACGTCCTTCGTCCCCCAAGGCATCGGCGCCGACCTCATCGCCACCCTCGAAGGCTTCGACCGCACCGACATCGACGGCTACGCCGCCGAGTCTCAGACTCGGGCAGCGAAAGCGTGGTCGGACGGACGCATGGCCAAGTCTGTCGTGCCTGTCAAAGATCGCAACGGCACGGTGCTGCTCGACCGTGACGAGCACATGCGGCCAGGAGCCACCGTCGAATCGCTGGGCGAACTCAACCCGTCCTTCGAGGCCATGGGCGAACAGGGCGGGTTCGACGCCGTCACGTTGCAGCAGTACCACTGGGTCGAAAAGATCAACCACGTCCACACCCCGGGTAACTCGTCCGGCATCGTCGACGGAGGGGCACTCGCCCTCATCGGCGGTGAATCCCTCGGGCAGCGCACCGGACTGAAACCCCGAGCCCGCGTCGTCTCGGCCGCACTCAGCGGCGCCGACCCGACGATCATGCTCACCGGCCCGACCCCGGCGACCCGTAAGGCGCTCGCCAAGGCCGACATGACCATCGACCAGATCGACCTCGTCGAGATCAACGAAGCGTTCGCCGCGGTCCCGCTGAAGTTCATGAAGGACTTCGACCTGTCCCACGACAAGGTCAACGTCAACGGCGGCGCCATCGCCATGGGCCACCCCCTCGGCGCCACCGGCGCGATGATCCTCGGCACGCTCATCGATGAACTCGAACGCCGCGAACAGCGCTACGGCCTGGCCACGCTGTGCATCGGCGGCGGTATGGGCATCGCCACCATCGTCGAACGCACCGCATGAGGGATACGCACATGAGTGAGCAGAGCACCATCCGCTGGGAACAGGACGCCGACGGGATCGTCGTGCTCACCCTGGACGACCCCCAGCAGCAAGCCAACACCATGAATCAGCGCTACCTGCGCTCCATGGGCGAGACCGTGCAGCGCCTCGAGGACGAGCGCGCCGGCATCACCGGCGTCGTCGTGACGTCGGCCAAGAAGACGTTCTTCGCAGGCGGCGACCTCAACGAACTGTTGCGCGCCCGCCCTGACGACCTCGAGCGCGTCACGGAAACGGTCACCACCAACAAGGCGCTCCTGCGACGTGTCGAAACCCTCGGGGTACCGGTCGTGGCCGCGCTCAACGGCACCGCCCTGGGCGGCGGGCTGGAAATCGCCCTCGCCTGCCACCACCGCATCGCGCTCGACACTCCGAGTGCCCGATTCGGGTTCCCCGAGGTCACCCTCGGCCTCCTGCCCGGCGCAGGCGGCGTCGTGCGCACGGTTCGCATGCTGGGTATCGCCGATGCGCTGATCAACGTCCTCACTCAGGGCCAGCAGATGCGCCCCGGTAAGGCCAAAGACGTCGGCCTCGTCGACGATCTCGCGGACGAGGCCGACGAGCTGCTCGCGAAAGCCAAGCAGTGGGTCAAGGACAACCCGGAGGCCACGCAACCGTGGGACCGGAAGGGTTACAAGATTCCCGGTGGCGACCCGGCCAATCCGAAGTTCGCGGCGAATCTTCCGGCGTTCCCGGCCAACCTCCGCAAGCAGCTCAAGAACGCCCCGATGCCCGCCCCGCGCAACATTCTCAGCGCCGCAGTCGAAGGCGCGCAGGTCGACTTCGACACGGCGCTGCTGATCGAGGGCCGGTACTTCCTGGATCTCGTGTGCGGACAGACGTCCAAGAACATGATCAAGGCTTTGTTCTTCGACATGCAGCACGTCAATTCGGGCGGCAGCAGGCCGAACGGAATCGAGCAGTGGAACGCCTCGAAGGTCGCCGTTCTCGGCGGCGGAATGATGGGGGCCGGCATCGCCTACGTGTGCGCCAAGGCGGGCATGGAGGTCTTCATCAAGGACGTGTCCGTCGACGCGGCGAACAAGGGCAAGGACTATTCGCGGACACTGCTGGACAAAGCCATCGCCAAGGGGAGGTCCACGGAGGAAAAGAAGGACGCGCTGCTCTCGCGGATCACCCCGACCGATCAGGCGGACGACCTCGCCGGCTGCGACCTCGTCATCGAGGCCGTGTTCGAAGACACCCAGCTCAAGCACACGGTGCACGCCGAAGTCGAGAAGGTCGTCGCCCCGGACGCACTCCTGGCGTCGAACACCTCGACGCTGCCGATCACCGGACTCGCCGAGGGTGTGCAGCGCCCGCAGGACTTCATCGGCCTGCACTTCTTCTCCCCGGTCGACAAGATGCCGCTGGTCGAGATCATCCGGGGTGAGCAGACCAGCGACGCGGCGTTGGCGAAAGCCTTCGACGTCGTCCGCGCCATCAACAAGACGCCTATCGTGGTCAACGACAGTCGCGGATTCTTCACCAGCCGCGTCATCGGCACCTTCCTCAACGAAGGCGTCGCGATGCTCTCCGAAGGTGTCCCCGCTCAGTCCATCGAGCAGGCTTCGGCCCAGGCAGGCTATCCGGCTCCGGTGCTGCAGTTGTTCGACGAACTGACGTTCACACTGCCTCGCCGAATTCGTGACGAGTCCCGGAAGGCGGTGGAGGCAGCAGGCGGCACGTGGAACCCGCACCCAGCGGACGGCGTCCTTGATCGCATGATCGACGAGTTCGACCGCAAGGGTAGAGCGCACGGAGCCGGGTTTTACGAGTACGAGGACGGCAAGCGTGTCGGCCTCTGGCCCGGCCTCGCCGCGGCCTTCGGTTCGGACGAGATCGATCCGCGCACGCTCGACTTCGCCGAGCTGAAGGAACGGATGCTGTTCGTCGAGGCGCTGGAAACGGTGCGCTGTTTCGAGGAAGGTGTCCTCGAGTCGGTGCCTGACGCCAACGTCGGCTCGATCCTCGGGATCGGCTTCCCGCCGTGGACCGGGGGAGTGGTGCAGTTCATCAACGGCTACGAGGGTGGCGTGAGCGGTTTCGTCGCTCGCGCCGAGGAACTCGCCGACCGGTACGGCGATCGGTTCACGCCCCCGAAGTCCTTGCTGCGCAAGGCGGAACTGCGGGAGTCGCTCGACATCGGTGAGCCCGACACGGGCGTCGTGGCGGCCGCCTCCGCTTGATCATCGGGAACGACACGCCGAGGGCGTCGGGTCCCCGGACCCGACGCCCTCAGCATGTGCGGATGGTGCTCAGCCCTCGACGGAGGGGTGGTCCACCACGGGCGCGTTGACGCACTCGGCAGTCTGGGGCGACAGCACCGGCACGGCCGCGCCGATCGCGGCGCCGACGTTGTTACCGCACGCTTGAACCGGCACAGCGCTGATGTTGTTGTCGTTGCCCAGGTTCACACCCTCGTTGTCCGAACTGTCGGCGAACGCGGGGGACGCGACAGCCAACATGCCAGCGGCCACAGTGGCCACTCCTGCGACACGTGCACTGGTGCGCATCGTGTTTCTCCTTCGACGTTGGGGATCCCATTCCTCACAGGACCCGGATTCGATTTCCGGATCATGTCCCGTGAGTGCGTCAGATCCTGCTTGATTGATCGTCGGCAAGTCGAGCCGAGAAGCCACTGTGGCGCGGATTTAGCCCGATGAGGTGATCACCGAATGCATCGCATATGAGGGAAATTCATACCTTGGTTGATCCACTATGGACGAACTGCGAGCCGTGGACCGAAAGGGATCCACGGCTCGGAGAACAGGAACGCGAGTTCAGTTGAGTACGGGCGTGCCGCTCTCGCTGACGAGGTGGCCGACCGTCGACGCCGACGGTGTCAGCACGGGCGCCATGCCTTCCTGAATGTCGGCGACTCCTTGCTGCAACGGGCGTGTCGCGGCGTCGTCGAGCTTCGTGGTCGCAGGAACCTGTTGCACAGCGGGGATCATCTCGGCCGGAGCCGGAACGCCGACCTGCTCGCCGGGACTCTGCAGCGGGGTCTGCTCGGTGGCCGAGGTGACCATGCCGACCGGTTCGAACATCGGGTCCACTTCGTGGCCCTGTGCCGCGGTCAGGTCCACGGCCGTGTCGGCCGCGGAGAAACCCTCGTGCGAGGGACCGCGTGGCCCCACCTCGGCGTCGAGTAGCCCGCCGCCGGGGCGGGTCTGGTCGAGGAAGCCGGTGCGCCCCGGCTCGACGTCCACGCCGAGGTTCGGGCGTGTCTGCGTCATGTTCTCGATGCGAGTGGTCTCGGCGAAGGCATGACCGAGCACGCGGTTCGGCTTGCCGGGGGCGAGGACAGGCTGGCCGTCCTGCAATTCCCCTTCGATCCCGTGCGCCATGGTGGTGATGTCGGCGCCGGCGGTCTTCACCACGTTGGGCGTGCTCGTGGTGACGTTCACGTCCGCACACGGTGCGATGTTGTTATCCGGCGCTACACCGTCAGGCATCACACACGTGTCAGCGGGCACGTCGACCCGGATGTCGTCAGGCGCGTCGGTCAGTGCGGAGCTGCCGGCCGCAGTCGCCGTGCCGGTTCCGGCTGCGGCGATCCCGGCGGCGGCGACCGCTGCCTGTAGGGAGCGCGTGGTCCAGGGGCGCAAGTGTGTCTCCTTGGTCTCCGTTGTTGGGCGCGGTCGTCCGGCGGCCGTAGGGCGCCTGCCGTCGAAGGCGGAGCCTTCTCCGTGCTGAGGCGAGCGCGACGCTCGCCCTCGAGATGAACGACCGACGAGCTCCGCATCGGCGCCCCGCCACACGATCTTGACCGTCGAACTCCGGTGCCCCTCGAAAGAGTGGATGACGACGCGTCCACACCCGAACCTCGGCACACGTTCCGCCAACACCCCCGGCCTGCGCCGGGTGACAGTATGGGAACTTTCCTGTCACCGGTGCGCGGAATGTTCCCTTGCTGTCACGCCTGCCGCTCGGGCGGGAACAGGCCAGTACCTGCCAGAGCCAGTAGGTGGTCGGCGGTTTCTTCGGGGCTGGTTCCGGGGTGCTGTTCCCGCCAGAGCGCCAACCGTTCGCACGCGCCGATCAACGCTTCGGCGAACACTTCGAGCCGTTCGGTGTCGATGTCGGGGCGTATCTGTTGCATCAGCGCGGAGGTGAACTCGACCTGTTGGCGCCGGATGGCCTCGAGCCCCGAGTTGATCGGAACACTCGGGATGGCCGATTCGTTGCGTAGCAGCGCCCACGACTGCGCGTGCTCGTCACCGAACCGGAAGAAGGCGGCGAAGCAGTTGTGCATGAGCTGCGCCGGCTCGGTCGCCGCCGCAGCAGCGGCGCTCGTCGCCTCCAACAGCTCTCTCTTGGCCCGCTCGAGGCAGGCAATCAGGAGACCGTCTTTCGAGCCGAAGTACTCGTAGAGCATCGGCTTCGACAAGCCGACCAAGTGAGAGATGTCGTCCATGGACACCCCTTGGTAGCCGCGTTCGGCAAACACCCGCTCCGCGACGACAAGGATCTGTTGTTCACGTTCCGCCCTGGTAAGGCGCTTGCGGGTTGGGTGTCGCGTGGCCTGTTGCCGCGGGGCTGAAGCGGTGGGTCGTGGCTGCACGACCGTACCCTACCGGAAGTAACCTACTCGTAGTAACCTACTGCGGAGTCAACTAGCGAGCGGCTGGTCCGGAGGTTCGACGTGCAGCAACGGCAGGCGGAAAAGACCGAGGCGTCCATGACCTCGGTCGTCATCATCGGCACGGGGTTCGCCGGCCTGGGGACCGCGATCCGGCTCAAGAAGGCCGGAATCCACGACTTTGTTCTGCTCGAGAAGGACGACGACATCGGTGGAACGTGGCGCGACAACACCTATCCCGGCTGCGCCTGCGACGTGCCCTCGGTGATGTACTCTTTCTCTTTTGAGCAGAATCCGGATTGGTCTCGAACCTTCGCTGGACAACAAGAGATCCGCGACTATCTCGAGCGGTGCGTCGACACTTACGGAGTCCGCGAGCACATTCGTTACGAGGCCGAGTTCACCGGTGCCGAGTGGAATGACGACACCCGTCGCTGGAGCGTGCACCTCGCCGACGGTCGGGTGTTCATCGGCAAGGCTGTTGTCTCCGGTCTCGGTGCGCTGCACATCCCCAGCTACCCAAACCTCCCGGGGATGGAGAAATTTCAGGGCGAGGCTTTCCATTCTGCCGACTGGAACCACGACTACGACCTCACGGGGAAGCGCGTGGCTGTCGTCGGAACAGGAGCGAGCGCGATTCAATTCGTCCCGCAGATCGCGAAAGAAGTGGACCAGCTGCACCTTTTTCAGCGCACGCCGCCGTGGATTCAGCCCAAACCCGATCACCGGGTTCCCTCGCGGGTGCGCACCATTTTCCGGCGGGTTCCACTAGCCCAGAAGGTCGCTCGTGCCGCCGTATACTGGGTGCTTGAGCTGCGGTCCGTCGCCGTCCTGCGCAACCGATTCCTTCAGCGTATCTCTCAGTGGGCGACGAAGCGCCACATTCGTAAGCAGGTGCACGACCCGAAGCTTCGCGAAGTCGTCACACCGGATTACTCGATGGGGTGCAAGCGAATTCTGCTGTCCAACGACTTTTATCCGTCGTTGAACCGTGCGAACGTGGCCCTGCACACCGATGGGATTAGGGAGATCACGGAGAATTCTGTGATCGACGACGAGGGGTGCGAGCGCGAAGTTGATGCCATCATCTTCGGCACCGGATTCCACGTCACCGATGCTTTCGACGACCTGGCCATCACGGGTCGCGGTGGCCGGAAGCTGCAGGAAGCGTGGGCGGACGGGATGGAGGCGTACCTAGGGATGACCGTGTCCGGATTCCCCAATCTGTTCTTTCTTCTCGGTCCAAACACGGGCCTGGGGCACAATTCCGTGGTTTTCATGATCGAATCCCAGCTCAACCACGTGATGCAGTGTTTGGAGCCCGTCGTCGACGGTGAAGTGGACCTGTTCGACGTGCGACAGTCGGTGCAGGACGAGTTCAACACGAAGGTTCAGGAGAACTTGTCCGACGCGGTGTGGTCGTCCGGTGGGTGTCAGAGCTGGTATTTGGACGAGAACGGCGTGAACCGTACCTTGTGGCCTGGGTTCAGCTGGACGTACTGGGCGTGGACGCGCAAGCTCGACCGTTCCGATTACGAGATCGCACGTGCAGACGGGCGTTGAGTATTCGCACGGACGTTCGATAAGCTGGTCCGGTCGTTGTGGTCCCGGTCCACCGAAGTGCCGCCAGGTCACGGACGTCGAGCGGATGACGGGCCGTCTCGTAGTCCGGCCGGAACCCGGCCGTTCGGTGGATTCTGGCGGAAGGATGTCATGGCTCAGACCGGTGCGCTCTCGTCCGACGAGATTCGTGGGCTGCGAGCGGATCTCGCCGCAGGAAGGACACCGACCGTCTGGTTCACCCAGGCTGCGGTCGGTGTGACGCAGGGCCGTTCCGGCAAGGTCGTCTCGTTGGGCGATCTGGACGAAGGGGACTTTATCCAGGTCAAACCGGCTGGTTCGCAAGATGTTCTGTCGTTCTCGGCCGGCGAAGTGACCATGAGCAGGCCATCGCGTCAGCGGAAGACCTCCTCGGGCCGAGGGAAAGTAGCGTCGAGCAAGAAGACCAGCGCTGCCGAGGGTGCCGTGACGAGCGTTTCGGGTCGCTCCGACGAATCGGGCGCGTCGCACGCGCGGGCACCGTCGAAGGCATCGGCCGGACAGTCAGCAGGCGGCCACGGCGCACGTGGGCGAGCGACGAGCACAAAGACCGCCGCCGCGGCACCTCCGGCTCAACGAAAGACCGGCCAGCAGCCTGGGGTTGTCATCACGCTGACCTCCACATCCGGTGGCCAGTGGATCGTCGACGTCACGACCGGCAAGAAACGGGTGCTGAAGGAGGCGCCGGTCAGCGCCTCTGCGGTCGCACACGCTGCCGAGGCGTTGCACGAGGACGTTGCGGGAGCTGTCGAGCCGCTGCTCGAAGCCGCCCGCGAACAGCAGCGCGCTCGGGTGGAACAGCTGCAGCAAGAACTCGCCGAAGCCGAACGAGCGCTCTCCGAGCTCACCGACCAGCCGTCTCGCGGAGCGTGACAGCATGGGAACTTTCCGTGCACTTGTGGCAGGAAGGTTCCCATGCTGTCACCGCCGTCTCCCATCCCCAGCGCTAGAATCGATGCTGTGAACCGCAGTTTGCTTACGCCGCGGTGGCTCCTGCTGCATGCGTTGTTCCTCGCGGCCGTGATCGCCACCGGTGTTCTCACCGGGTGGCAGTGGGATCGCGCCCACGAAGCCGGTGGCAGCTTCCAGAATCTCGGTTACGCGCTGCAGTGGCCGCTGTTCGGCCTGTTCACGTTGTTCTTCTGGTATCGCTTGGTCCGCATGGACGCTGTGCCGGAGCAGACCGAGCACGACGACGAGCCGGCGGAGGAGTCCACACACGGCCGTCCGCTGGTTCCGCCGCAGGCGCCCCGTGTCTCCGCGGACGATGACCCGCAAATGGCGGAGTACAACCGCTACCTCGCCGAACTTGACGAGGCGGACCGTTCCTAGCCGCAGCGTGACGTCGTGTGCTCGACAGCTGGCTGCTCAGGCAAGTGAGAAGACACCCACTATCGGGATGCCACGCGATGTTGTCGGCGCGATGTGATATCAAACAGGTTGAGTGACGACAAGGAACACATCCGACGACGTCGCGTGGCGCCCACTGACGTGTGCTGCGTGTTCTCCGTGCAGACATGGTGCCGTGTCTGCTCAACCCGGTCGACGTCGGTGGTCGCATGAGAACAGTGATTGGGGCGGACGTGCGCAGCGGCGTGTTGTTGAAGATGTTCGGGCTGTGCGTCGTTGCAGGGGTGCTCGTCGCCAGCCTGTTGTTGCCGGTCGCGGTCGGCTCGGGTGCCGCAGTGAATCAGACAGCCACAGCGATGTCGGATACGTCCACCTCACTGGCCAACAAGGACATGCCGCAGGTGTCGGTCGTCACGGACAACGCCGGCGCACCGATCGCCTATTTCTTCGACGACTACCGCGTGGAGACGAAGCCTGAACAAATTCCCGACACCATGAAGTCGGCGATCACCGCGGTTGAGGACAAACGGTTTTGGGATCATCAGGGTGTGGACTGGCAAGGCACCATGCGCGCTCTCGCCACCAACGTGAGCACTGGCGGGACGGCTCAGGGCGCGTCGACCATCACCCAGCAGTACGTGAAGAACTACCTGGTGCACGTGGTCGCCCGCTCCGAGGTGGAAGCACACCAGGCGAAAGAGACGACGATCGCCCGCAAGCTGCGTGAGGCTCGGATCGCCGTCGAACTCGAACGCACCATGAGCAAGGAAGACATTCTCGCCGCTTATCTGAACGTGGTGCCCTTCGGAAATCAGACGTTCGGTGTCGGTGCAGCAGCGCAAACGTACTTCGGGATTCCTCCGGAACAACTGACGATCGCCCAGTCCGCACTGCTGGCGGCGATCGTCAACAAGCCGGGTTCGTTGAACCCGAGCACCAACCCCGAAGAAGCGCTGCAACGACGCAACCTCGTCATCGACCTGATGGCGGACCAGGGCAACAACATTCGCATCACCGAACGTGATGCCGAGATCGCCAAGCAGGAACCGTTGGGTGTGCTGCCGGAGCTGGGGCGTCCGCCGAACGGCTGCGTCGGTGTCGGTGACGGCACGACCGACGGCTTCTTCTGCAGCTACGTCACGGACTATCTGGAACGTTCCGGGATCGACATGGAGCAGCTGAAGTCCGGTGGGTACACGATTCGCACCACCATGGACCGCAAAGCCACTGATTCGGCGAAGGCCGCAGCGGAGGCGGGTGTGCCCACCCAGACCGAGGGCATCGCCAACGCGATGGCCGTCGTGGAACCCGGGCAGGACAAGCACAAGGTCCGTGCTCTCGTCGCGAACCGCGACTACGGCAACGAGGCGAGCAAGGGGCAGACCGCCTACGACATCGTCAGCCGGGTCCAACCGTTCGGCGCGGGCTCGATTTACAAGGTCTTCACCGCCGCTGCGGCAATCGCGCAGGGTGTCGGCATCTACGACACGATTTCCGTGCCGGAGACGTACACGTCCAACGTCTACAAGAACGGGACCGCGCCGTACACGGTCGGTAACGCCGACGGTGTGGATCCGGGGCCGCGCACCTTGCAGGACGCTCTCGCGACCTCGCCAAACACTGGTTTCGTCGCGCTGCAGGAACGAGTCGGCCTGAACAACGTCGTCGACATGGCGTCGAAACTGGGGCTGAGGTTCGGCATGAACGGCGTCAACACCAGCGGTCAGCCCCTCGAGGAAGGCGAGAAGTCGCAGGCTCAGACCGTGAACGACACCAACCGGGGTGCTTTCACGCTCGGATACACGCCGACGAGTGTATTGGAGCTGTCCAACGTCGGTGCCACCATCATGAGCAGCGGCATGTACTGCCCACCGAGCCCGATCGAAGAGGTACGTGACCGGAACGGCAATCTTGTTCCGCTCAATGAGGAACCGTGTGAGCAGGTTGTTCCCCCGAACGTGGCAAACGATCTCGCGGTCGGCATGAGTAAAGATGATCTGCCGGGCGGCACGTCACACCAGGCGGCGCAGGACGCCGGGTGGACCCGTCCGATGATCGGCAAAACGGGAACGACTCAGGAGCACCGGTCCGCCGGGTTCTTGGCCGCCACTCCGCAGATGGCCGGTGCGGTGTTGACCTACGCGGACGGAGACAGTCCCGAGGGAATCTGTGATGCCGGCGGCGACGCGCCGCCTTATCTGTGCGGGAAGAGCGGCGGCAATATCTTCGGCGGGAAGGTTCCGGCGCGCACATGGTATGACGCGATGACGAAGATCCACGAGGGATTGCCGGTCGCGGAACTGCCGGAAGGCTCGGCTGCCCCGCCCCCTCCGCCGGCGCCAGAGCCGCCCGCCGAGCAGCCCTCGCCGGACAACGGCCAGGGCGCGCCGAGCGAACCCGGCGGGCCGCCTAACCCGGAACGACCGGACCAAGCCAACCCCGGCCGCCCCCAAAACGCCGGCCGACCCGATCGGTAGAGCGTGAAAGTATGGGAACCTTCCTGTCACATGTGATCGGAAGGTTCCCATACTGCTATCGGGGCCGCGTGAAAGCATGAGCGCATGTCAGGAAACCTTCTCCCAGCAACCGAGCGCGCGCTGTTCCGTCGTCTCGCAGTCGAACAGAGCGAAACCCGTACTCCCTCCGTGGTGGCGGGTGTGGTCCGTGACAGTGAACTGATCTGGACCCGTGGCCGCGGTCGAGTTCGGGGGAGCGAACCGACGCGGAACACGCAGTACCGGATCGGATCGATCACCAAGACGTTCGTGGCCGCGCTCGTCTTGCGGTTGCGGGACGAGGGCCTGATCGACCTGGCGGACCAGCTCGACGACTATGTTCCCGGGACCGCTGTGGGCGACCGCAGCATAGCTGACCTCCTGTCCCATTCGAGCGGGCTCGGGGCGGAGCCGCCCGGCACGTGGTGGGAACGTGTACCGGGGGTGGGAGCACAGGAGTTCGTCGACTGCGTCGACTCCGACGCGATGCGTGCGGCACCGAAGCACGGATTCCACTACTCGAACACGGGGTTCGGCCTACTCGGAGAACTGATCAGCCGTGTGCGCAGACGGGATTGGACAGAGGCCCTCGAGCTGGAGATTTTGCGACCGCTTGAGATGACTCGGACGACTCTGTCTCCGGTCGTCCCGCACGCCGAAGGCTGGGCTGTGCATCCATGGGCCGACGTCGTTCACCCTGAGCCGGCGGAGGACGCCGGTGCGATGGCCCCGGCCGGCCAGTTGTGGTCCACAGTGGACGATATCGGTCGATGGCTCAGATTCGTCATGGGGGATTCGGGAGAGGTCCTTCACCCGGACACGGTGACGGAGATGCGCTCGCCAGGGTCAGTCAGTGACGGCGACGAGTGGCTGATGGGGGCGGGTCTGGGATTTCAGTTGTGGAGGCACGCTGGACGACGTATCGCGGGTCACAGCGGTTCCATGCCAGGATTCGTGGCAATGGCCATGGCCGACCCGAACGACAAGACCGGAGTGGTGTTCTTCGCGAACAGCACTGCCGGACCTCGCAGTAGCCTGGCTACTGATTTGCTCGACATTCTTGAGGAGCACGAGCCAAGAATCCCGGAGCCCTGGACGCCCAGTCTTGATGTTCCCCCGGACTGGCTCCCGCTGACAGGGCAGTGGTTTTGGGGGCCGACGCCGTATGTCCTCCAGATCCTTCCCGATGGACTGCTCGACCTATCGCCTTGGGAGGGGCAAGGTCGGAGCTCCCGCTTCCGGCCCGGACGCGACGGCACGTGGGTCGGGCTCGACGGCTATTACCAGGGGGAACCCTTGCGCATTGGTAGGGATCCACAGGGTGAAGTCACGCATCTGAACCTGTGCACTTTCATCTTCACCCGCACCCCGTACGGCCGCGACGCCCCCGTTCCCGGAGGCAGCCTCGACTGGATGCCCGCCCGCGAGGTGCTGTGATGCGTGATAGTAGGGGAACATTACTGTCACTGTCGATCAGTAGGTCCTTCTCGAGACCCTTCGTGAGTTGGTTGTCAGGCGGCGCCGGCAGCGCCAAGGACTCAGCGTAAGGGCAGCCTACGTACGGGACGCACGCATGGTCACCTCTGGCCTTTGGCGCGCGGCCGCTGCGTCATAGGCTGCTCGGATGCTCGCGACGACGGTGCCAGATCTGTCCGTGAGCTGCCGTGGCAGAAGCTGCAGAACCGCGATGCCGTTCGCGGCGTATCGACTGTTGCGTGTGAGCGTTTCAGCGTACGAAGCTCGGGAGAAATGGAATTGGAAGGAGTCGACCTCCACAGCAAGCGCCACGTCATCGAACCATATGTCCGGGCAAGCGACGAACCGCCCGTTGGCGTCGAAGACTGCGACGTTCCACTGCGGAGTGGGGAGGTCGGTCTTGCGGAGCAGCCGGCAAGCATTGAGTTCTGCCACGGACCGCAAGTCCACGGTCAGTTCGCGAAGGATCTCTCGTGGTAGTCCTGTACCACGCCGACTTCCACGCTCCATCTCGATGGCGAGGGCAGAAGGATGACACCGCGAACGGAGTTGTGTCGCCTCGACCAGCAGCTTTTCAGTCAGTTCTCGGGTCTGCCATGTCCGTGCCGCGTCCGTCACGGCCCTATCGGGTGGTGCGCACGGCACGCCATCGCGGTCTTCAGGCTGCGGCATCCGGGTCGTCCGCTCGATGACGATCATGGGATAGCTCTGAACGCGCCGTGTGTGTGGTATGAGCACGTGGACTGGTGAATCCTCTGGTGGCGCGGTCAATCCGTACCGACGAGCGCCGTGCATTCCGGTGATGACACAGGTTGGCCCGGCGTGTAGGAGCGCTGCCTGTATTCGGTCATCGACCGTGGGTGGTCCCGCAGCGGCGAGAACGATCCCGGGGGCGAGGCGCGTCCATGGACCGTCGGCTCGCGAGCGTCGATACGAAGTTGACTGGGAAACTCCCAGCTTTTCGAGTTCGGCGACGTGGAAGACGCGACGTTGCTCGCCGCTGGGAAGAACGGGTGACAGGCTCGGCATGCCTGCCAATATCCGGCCAGGAGCGCGCGGAGTCGGGAGGCTGCATGGGTCAGAAGACGCGTGTCGGACACACCTGTCAGCGTTGCAAGCACGGGAACTTTCCGGTCATCTCTGCGTGGAAAGTTCCCGTACTGTCACTTCGCCGCCCAGGTGTGCATCGAGTGCTCGACCATGCGGATGAGTGTCTGTTTGGTCGCGTCACGCTTGCGGGCATCGCAGGGCACGACCGGGACGTCCTCGTCAACGGCGATCGCGTCGCGGACCTCCTCGACTCGGTGTCGAAGGGCACCGTCGAAGCAGTTCACGCCCACGACGTAAGGCAGCTTGCGATGTTCGAAGAAGTCGATGGCGGGAAAGCAGTCCGCCAGGCGTCGCGTGTCCACCAGGACGATCGCCCCGATGGCACCGCGAACGAGGTCGTCCCACATGAACCAAAACCGATGCTGGCCGGGTGTGCCGAACAGGTACAAGATCAGTTCGGAGTCGATGGACAGACGCCCGAAGTCCATCGCGACGGTCGTGGACTGTTTCCCAGGTGTGGAGGTGAGGTCGTCGACACTGGTGCTCGCATCCGTCATCACGGCTTCGGTGGTCAGAGGAACGATCTCCGAGACAGAGCCCACGAGTGTCGTCTTGCCGGCGCCGAATCCACCAGCCACGATGATCTTGGCGGAGCTTGTCGCCCCGGGTTTCTTGGCGGGTGCGACACTCGCCAGTGTTTCGGATGTCATGGGTTCTCCCTCGTAGTCACCGGGCTTCGTCAGGGCTTTCGATCGCCGGTTACAGTCGTCGTAGTCCACTCAGGACTCGTTCCATCAGGAACAGATGTGACTCGCTGCCGTTGTCACTGACCGTGTCGTGAACCGACACCAAACCGAGGTCCGCCATGTCTCCGAGTAGCACTTTGACCACTCCGATGGGGACACCGAGCAGTGCGCCAACCTCGGCAACGGACCTGGGCTCGCGGCACAGTTCGGCAACCGACTCGTGTTCGAGTCGGCCCGCGCCGGGACTTGCCGCGACTGCGCTGGTCGACACCAAGGTCTCCACTTCGAGAATGTGCTTCGTCCGCGTTCTTCCGCCGGTCCACGCATACGGACGGATAGCGGTGGCAGGTTCTTCCTCTGTGTGTGCTTCCACGGCACTGGAAAACTCTGGCTCGGACCAGTGTGCGGACGACGGGTACTCGTGCTGGGTGTCGCCTCTGTTCGCGGCTTCGGCGGAGCGGTCAGCAGCTTGTGCGGCGCGGACGCGGCTGCCCGCTCCGAGTGTGAAGTTGCCGAGAATGTTCGCGATCTCGTCATCGCGGTTGTCGTCCTGGGCACCGGGGAGAGGGGTACTCATGACCCACTCACACGGATTGTGCGGTCATCACGGGATCGGCGCCTTGTAACTGGTTTCGCAGCTCCGGCGTGAGCATTTGGCCGACCCGTTCCACCAACAACGCCATCTCGTAGGCGACGAGGCCCATGTCGCAGTTGGGAGACGCCAGCGCCGTCAGGCACGAGCCATCGCTGATCGCCATCTGCAGCATCACCCCCCTGTCCATTTCCACGATCGTCTCGGTGACGCGACCTGCCTCGAAGCACCGCGCCGCACCATGGGTGAGACTCAATAAACCTGATGCGATCGCGGCGAGCTGATCTGCTCGGTCGACGGGCAACTTCTCGGAGCGGGTCAGCAACAGGCCATCGGCCGACACCACTACGGCATGCGCGACGCCGGGTACGCGTTCAGTGAAGTCGGTGATCAACCAGCCGAACTGGCTGGGATGGGATTGCTCGGAGTTCATGCAGCCTCCTGCCCGTAAGGTGGACACTCTTCTGTCAGCGCTGGTCATCGGGTTCTTCTGTCGGCGGCTCCGCGAGAGTGTGTCGTCCCTGGCGTGCGCCACGTTGAAAACCGGCCAGACGACCCCGAACGAGTTCAGGGCTCCGGTCAATGGCGGGCGCCGAATCCGCTTCAGACTCGGGAATGACGTGGGTTCGTGGAACGCGACGCGGCAGGCCGGCTTCGGTGAACTCGAGTTCGGCCTCGTCCGCGAGACGCCTCTCAGTAACCGTCTGCACCGTCGGGGCGAGGGTGCTGGTCGGCCGCCCCGGGGCGGCCCCGCTTCGCTCGGGCTCCAGTCGGTGTCGTGCCCGATGAGCTCCGTTTTGGAAGCTCGCGAGGCGGTTCCGGGTGATCGTGGCGTCGCGATACCGGGGCCGGTCATCGTCGAGTTGAGCGCTGCCGGCGAGTAGGTGTGCCTGGGGGTTTCGACGGGGAAGGCCGGCTTCGGTGAACTCGGCCGGTTCGGTTCGCGAGACGTCTTCGGCCCGCGCCTGGTGTGCATCCGTCGCGAAGTCCCAGTGAGCCGTCCCGTCCTCGCTAGTGTCGTGGTGCGATGATGGGAACCTTTCTGTCATCGGTGACTGGAAAGTTCCCTTACTGTCACTCCCTGCGGGCTTGGCGGGCCAGCGACGGTCCGCAGGATTGGTGGGGCGTGAGACCTGGAACCAGGCTGAGGCGAGATCATCGAAGATCGGGGTTTCGTCCTCGTCGTCCGACCCGGGTGACGGCGGCTCGGATTCGGTGCTGTCGCGACCGCTCGCGGATGACTCGGCGGGTTCTTCGAAGGCCGACGGTCGCCGCGATGGCACGCTCGTGTTCTCGTCACCGCGCTCGAAAAGGCCGTGAGATGCGAAGGACTCGCCCGCCTCCACTGCATCCGTCATGCTGCCGTCGCGCGAACTCTCGTCGCGAACCTGGTCGGGAATCGTGACCCCCGGCGGCAAGGAGAACCCGTTTCGCGTGACGCCGTTGCGTGTGTTGGCGTCCTGTTCGGCCGCTTCCCAATCGAACGAGGTCAGCAATGTGTCCGCGTCACGGTCGGACATGGTGCTGGGGGGACGTGCGTTGTCGCCCGTCCGCTTGTTCGTCCGGGTGTAGGAGTCGCCGGATTCGGGAACGAGCATTTCCGCTCGGATCGCAGTGGTCGCTCGGATGCCTCGTCCGTCCCGCCCGGGATGCAACTGACAACGGATGTCGTGGCGCGCCCGAAGTTGCGCCACCACGAACAGTCCCATCCTCCTCGACGTGGATGCTTCGCTCTCGTGGTCGGTGCGGATGCGGTGATTGGTGGCGGCGATCTCCGCTTCGCGCATCCCGAAACCCTCGTCGACGATGTCGATCGCGAGTGACCCGTCATCCCCGTATCGTCCCGTCACGGTGACGGATGTGTTCGGCGGCGAGAAGTTCGCGGCATTGTCCAGGAGTTCAGCGAACAACCGCACCAAGTCGCTGCACGCGTAACCGACGACCTGCACGTTCGGCATCGGATGCACCACTACCCGGGGGTAGTGTTCGATCTC
Organism: Allosaccharopolyspora coralli; assembly: GCF_009664835.1. Taxonomy (NCBI): domain Bacteria; kingdom Bacillati; phylum Actinomycetota; class Actinomycetes; order Pseudonocardiales; family Pseudonocardiaceae; genus Allosaccharopolyspora; species Allosaccharopolyspora coralli. Next base: position 3,923,409 of record NZ_CP045929.1, on the reverse strand, counting down.
CGAGACCGCAGCCCGGATGAGATCCGCCGGCTTCGTGGAGCGGGTGAACCGCCGCGCCAACTCCGATCCGGACAGGACCATGAGGTTCTCGTTGTTGCGTCGCATACGGGTCGCGAGGTGGTCGAGTTGGAACAACGTCGCCAGATGATCGGGGTCTTCCTCGTCGCGCTCGAGCGCTTCGAACAACCGCAGCTGTCGTTCGAGCAGACTCTGGCTGCGCCGCGACACGTTGACGAACGAGTCGCTGTAGGCCTTGCGGAGTTCTGCCTGTTCGGAAGCCAGTTCCACGGCCTGGTTCTGGACGGCGTCGAAGGCCCTGGCCAGCTGGCCGACTTCTTCGGTCGTGTGCACCGGAACACGTTCCATATCAGCTCGAACCTGCTCACCTGCACGAATACGCGAGACGGCCTGGGGGAGCTGCTTGTGCGCGGTCATGAGTGCCGCCCGACGCAACAGGTCGAGCGAGCCGAGCAACTGGCGACCGATGAGCACGATGATGAGAGCCGCGACGGCGAGAGCAGAGAGCAGGATCACAGCGTGAGCGCCCGCCAGATTACTGGCGCGTTCACTGAGCTGGAAAGCGGTGCGATGCAGGTTCGAATCGAGTCGGAACTGAAACTCGAGGATGCTGTCGACAGCGGACTGGGACTGGTCGTTCCACATAGTGGCGCTGACCATCAACGGCGACAGTCCGTCCGAGATGTCTTCTCCCGGTGCTCCCATGGCGAGCTGGAGGGAACGGTCCCGAGAGGCGGAGGTTGCCGAGGAGATGATGTCATCGAACTCGGCACGTTGTGCTTCCGTGGCCACAGAACGGAATTCCGCGGTCGCAGCGACACGGCGTACCTCACTCGACTCGAGGCTGCGTTTGCTCTGCGACGTGAGCGAGTCGCGAAGCACACCGACGAGGACGAGTGCTTGTTGCAGACTGAGTTCCTCGCCGATCTGGGCTAGGGCATGCGAAGCGTTGGACGTCGAGTTCAGTGTGGGCGAGGCGACCTGCACTGTGAGCGCACGGTCGAGAGCGAGCAGTGCTCGCGACGCTTCGCTATAAGTGTCGATGACGACGACGGGGTCGGCGGTTCCGGCCAGGATGTCGCCGCGGAGCGCGCGTGCCTCGTCGAGTTGTTCTTGGGCATTCTCGTGGTTGAACCCCACGACGGGATCCCGGTCGATGTGTTCGCGGAACCGGTCGGCGCTGGTGGCGTTCTGTCGGTCGGTGGTCGCGAACTCTTGTTGGAGTTTCGGTGCGGAAACGTTGCCTTGAGCAAGGTATTCGGCCGCGCTGCTTCGTTCCTCCTGCAGCGTTCCGATGGTCGCGCGGAGGGCGGTGGCAGCCTGGACGGCATGGTCGCTGCGGGCGTACTCGGCGGAGTCGGCGACCTGCTCCTGGACTTGGAGAACGCCCAACGTGAGTGCGAATACTGCGGGAACCAGAACGACGGCCGCGAGTTTCGTGACCAGTCGCCAGTTGCGCCAATGTGTGATGGTCGCCCATCGGGATGAGCGCGGCGCGTCCGTGGCCGAGTCGTCGGTCCTGCTCACGACGCAGTCCCTTCTCGCGCCGTCGGGTTTCGGGGCAACAGCGCGTGTGAATGGTGGATCGGGGGTCCATCAGTTGTGCGCGGCAGTTCTTTCCCGCACTGCACCGAGTTCGAAGGTTCGGGGAGTCGGAACGGATGCTCGCTTCCGGTCTCGTCGGGCGATTGCGCCGTTCCGGGTGCTGCGGGGTTTCCGGCCAGGACACTACCTTTCGTTGATCTCTCGTCTACCGTCGTCGACGCTAGGCCTCTGAACTGGCATTTCGACGGTTTGAAGATCAAAAAGTCGGATTGTCGTGGCTAGTGTTCCGAATCCAAACACTGATCGTGGCGATGCTGGTGTCGCCGACGCGCCGAGTTGTCGCTCGATGGGTGCATCGTGCTCGATGGGCCTCAAGTGTGAACGTTTCGGTGGTGCAATGCCGCGTTCGTGTAGTCGCCATTGGCGGCTCACTGAGCTGTAACAACGATCGTGAGCAGCGGAGATGCCCCAGAAGCAACAGGATCAACCGTGTCTGTCCGTGCGTGGCGGCTCACCGGTCCGGGTCCCGATGAACGGGCGCAACGATCACTCCGTGCACAGTAAGTGATCTTTATGTTCATCAGAATGTGTAAATCAGTGGTTGAATCTGCTGGCCCGATGGCGGCCCAGTTCGATCTGGGCTCCCGGTCATCACGATTACGTGAGGCACCTTCGGCACACGGACGGGCGCGCGCCGTTCGCCCGGGGTGACCACTGCGGCCAGCCGATGCCGTGACAGTAGGGGAACTTTCCTGTCACGGGTGACAGGAAAGTTCCCCTACTGTCACCAACGGAGCGAGGCGCATCGGCGGGCGCACTCGGAGGACTCGACCTGAAGGGTCGCGTGGTCGATGTCGTATCGCTGCCGCAGCATCTGTTGTGCGGCCAGAAGTACGTCGCCAGGGTTGGCGTCGGCCCGAGTCGCGAGGTGAGCCGATGCGACCTCCATGCCGGAAGTGAGGGTCCAGACGTGAACGTCGTGAACCTCGGTCACGGCAGGCAGATGCGTGAGGTCCTGCTCGAGCTTCGGGACATCGACACGTTCGGGTGCTTCCTGCACCAGGATCCGGAGTGCCTGTCGCGCCAGCTTGATGGTGCGCGGGAGTACGAACAGTCCCACTCCGATCGCGACGAGGGGATCCACGTACCACCAGCCGAACGCCCAGGTGAGAAATCCGCCGATCAGCACTCCCACTGAGCCGACCGTGTCAGCGAGGACCTCGAGGTATGCGCCCCGCATGTTCAGGCTTGCCTGCGATCCGGGGCGGAGTAGCGCGAACGCGACGAGGTTGGCGGCCAAGCCGGCCGTGGCCGTCAACATCACCGGTAGGCCGGCGACTTCGGTGGGTTCGCGAAATCGTCCGACCGCTTCGTAGAGGATGTATGCGGCAATGCCGAAGAGTAGGACGGAGTTCGCCAGTGCTGCGAGGACCTCGACTCGGTAAAGCCCGAAGGTACGGTTGCTCTTTGTGGGTCTGCGCGCCGTGATGATCGCGGCGAGGGCCATGCCTACGCCGAGCACATCGGTGAGCATGTGACCGGCGTCCGAGAGTAGCGCTAGGGAGGAACTGAGGTACCCGACGGTTGCCTCGAGCACGAAGAACACGGCGAGCACTCCGAATGCCAATGCGAGCCTGCGGACGTACTGCGCCGAGGCGCTGACGCCGTCGGCTGCCGTCCCGTGTCCGTGTCCGTGACCCATCGCCATACCTCCCCGTCCAGATATATAGTGAGATGCGCATGAATGCAATCGGTGCCAGGTGTGCCCTCTCCGACACCCAGTTGGACCCCCGCCGGGCCGGGAGTAGTGATGCGATAAGGTGTGCATCACAAGCAAGACGTGCCCTCGTAGCTCAGCGGATAGAGCACTGCCCTCCGGAGGCAGGTGTCGCAGGTTCGAGTCCTGCCGAGGGCGCCCAGGTCAGAGCGGTGCAGCCGTGAGCCAAGATCACTCGCGGGGCACATCTGGGGCACATGCCTCACGGTCCATCCGATCAGCGATGTCGTTCAACCGGTCCGGGAATAGGTGGCCGTAGAGGTCCAGCGTCATCGTCGCGGTCTTGTGGCCCAGCATCTGTTGGACGATCTTCACGTCTGCACCCGAAGCGATCGCCAACGAAGCCGCCGTGTGACGTAGCTCATGTGGGTGAAATCCGGTCAGTCCGACCTCCTTGACCGCACGGTCGAACACTCCACGCCGAAAGTTCCGCACGCGGAGCACACCCCCACGCGGCGAACTGAACAGCAGGTCGTCGGACGCCCGGTGCGCCACGAGGTGTGCCACGGCCTCCGCAAGAAACCGAGGAAGCGGGACCGACCTCCGCTCGTGTGTCTTCGTGGTGCCCCACACCAGCTCCCCGTTGACCTCGGTCACCGACTCGGCGATCAGCACACGTCGCCGCACGAGATCCACTCGCTTGACTTTCAATGCAGCCAACTCGCCCCATCGGAGCCCCGTGTAGGCAAGAAACCGCACGACAAGCCCGCTCGTCCCGCACGCGTCGGCCAACTCGGTGACCTGGCGGTGATCGAGATATCGATGGTCCGGTGGTGCAGGCCGAGGGAGCCGGACGCCATCCGCAGGATTCTGACTGATCCGAGCATCCCGTACTGCCCACGACATGATCTGCGAGAAGACCCGATGCACCTTGATCACCGAGGCAGCGGAGTACTCCCGGGCCAACGCCGAGACCCATTGCTGCACGTCGGCGTGAGTCACTGCCGCAAGCTGCACGCGCCCCCAACGCGGGCGGATATGCGTGTTCACTGCGATCTCGTACCGAGCGAATGTGGACCGCGAGAGGTGCGCCTGAGCGTCGAGCCACTGACGAGCCGACTCGTCCACCAGAACCCGACCCGCGTGCGGTGCAACGTACGAGCCGGACAGCATCCGGTGCTCGACATCCGTCGCGAACTTCTGGGCCTCCGCCTTGCGCTTGAAGCTCTTCTTCCGTTGGACGCCGCTGGGGTCGCGCCACCGCAGAAGCCAGCGTGACCCCTGACCGTGACGCGGGGTCGGAATGTCCTCGCCATCTGGACCCTTGCGGTACCAGCGGTCATCAATGTCAGCCATCAGATGATCCCTTCGCATAGGCCGTCGAACCAGGCTTCGACCTGGTCGGGCTTGTAGCGGACGTGTTTGCCCACGCGACGCCCCGGCGGTCCAGACCCGACCTTTCGCCACCCGTAGACGGTTTGGACGGGCACGCCGAGGTAGTCGGCGACGTCGGTGGGGCTCCACAGGTTGCGGATCATGGTCAGTCCTTTCTTTCGTTGGTGTGGCGGTGTTTGCGTGCTTGGCGGTGGTTGTCGGCGATGGCGGCGGCGAGTTCGCGTTCGTCGTCGTCGCGGTGGCCGACTGAGGTCATGTCCCAGTGGTTGACCACGAGCACCGAGTCGGGGTCGGTGATGCCGAGGGCGTCGAGTGCGGCTTCGTGGCGGAACTGGGATCGTGCGTCGCGGAGCTCGCCGAAGGTGGTGGAGTACTCGCGGGACTTCGATAGGAAGTGCCCGCGGAAGGCGAGCATGTGTGCCCACCGCCGGAGGTTGAGCGCGTCGATCGGGTCCGACTTCTCCGGGGCCAGTTGGCCGGAGTGGTGGCCAAGGGTGGTGCGGCTGACAAGTCCGCCACCGCCGCAGGTCTCGCAACTGCCGACCGGGCATCCACAGCCCTCACCAGTGTGTTCGCCGTTCGGGTGGCAGTCCGGGCACGGCACCGGGGCGGCCAGCGACCAGGCGGTGCGGATGATGCGTCGGTGGTGCTCGGAGACGGCGAGGTGGTCGATGTGGCCTTGCGAGCGGATGGGGCGGTCGGTGGCTTCGGATTTGCCGGTGCCCTTGGTGGCGTACTTGGCCACGTAGGAGGCGAGCCGGTCGTCGGTGATGACGCCGTGTTCGTCCCCGAACTGGGAGGCGTTCGCCGGGCGGATGGGGCGCACGTCAACCTGCGCACCCCAGGCGAGGGCCCAGCGGTGCCCGTCGACCTCCGGGGAGGTGAGGCGAGCGGTGGCGTGGGCGGCGTGGACGGCGTCGGTGAGGACTTCGGTGCTGCCCCATGACGGGGTGGCATCCAGGGGTCCGTCGGGTCCGTCGAGGCGGATGACGGCGTGGAAGTGGATGAGTCCGCGTCGTTGGTATTCGGCGACCTTGGCGAACGAGATCCGCGCGTGCTTCGAGAACTCGCGGACGGTGATCCCGGCCGCCCGCGCGAGGTGCCGCGCCAGGTGGGTGCGGAACCGTCCCCACAGCAGTCCGGCGTGGGCTTGCCAGAGCACGTGCCCGGTGTAGTCGTACGTCTCGGGGTCGAGCGGTTGTCCGAGGGCGGGGTCGTGTTCGTGGTGCCACCGGCCACATGCACACGGGCGACGTTTCCCGTTGGGTGTGGTGGGGCGGTTGTGGACCGGGCCGAACGACGGAGCGGTCAGGGTGACGAACAGCCGCGGCTTCTCTGACACCTGCTCGGGGATGCCCTTCGTTCCGCCGGACAGGCCCGCACGCAGGAGGTGGAAGGCGTCGGCGGCGTAGCGGTCCGAACACGCGACGCAGACGCTTTCGCGGCGGTTGCCACAGGGGGCCATGATCTGGCCGGTATGGGAAGAGAGGACGGCGCCGGTGGTTCGGTCGGTGATCGAGTGGTGGCCGCTCATCTTCACGGGGTGGGTGCAGCCTCCGGTGCGTTCGACCTGCTCGCGCCAGCTGCGATAGTCCGTCGCCTGCATGCGGCGGGTCATGCGATCAACGGTGCCGGGTGGCATCGCGTCACCTCCGGTGTGGGAAGCGGCGGACGCCCCGGCCCAGTGGCTCGACACGTCCGCCGAGCTGGGTGGGTCTCTAGATTCAGTTAGTGCGTTCCGATCAGGGCGTGTCCGTTGCGGGTGTGCAAGTCGGCCACGATCCGGTCGGCCATCCCGGCAGGAACCTTGACCAGTGCACGGACGTCGGCCGCGGTGAACTCCCGGCCCGCTTGGGTGGCCTCGTGGTGGGCGTGGCGGATCTTCTCGGTCATCTCGGCCGGTAGCTTCACCCCGACCGGTGGTGCCGTGTCCGCGGTTTCCGGTGCTGGTGTGCGTTCCGGTGTTGCCTCGGTCGCCGAGTCGGTGGCGAGTCCGGCGAGCTGGGCGACCGGGATGGCGGTGATCCGCTCCCGGAACGCCGATGCGGTGCCGGTGCGGTCGACCAGCCACCGCAGCACCAGCAGCCCGGGGCGCAGCCGGAACGCCTGCCGTCCGTGACGTGCCTCGTAGTCGGCCCGCAGTTCACCGAGGACCACATCGAACACGGCGACGGCGGCGACGGGGAGTCCGGCGGCGACGAGGCGGGTGTCCGGTGTGGGTTGGTGGATCCAGTTGATCCACGCGCTCACGGCGGTGAATGCCCACATCAGGGCTCGTCCGCGTGCGGCGGAGCGTCCGTGTAGCGAGGAGCGGTAGGTCATCAGGGTGCAGGCGAAGGCCGCCCCGTCGAAGGTCGCCGGAAGCAACCACGCGGACCAGAACCCGAACCCGGCCATAGCGTGCTGTCCGTACGCGTGCAGCCCGACGAAACTCGCGGCCCAGCCCATCACGGCCGCGAGGGCGACGATGACCAGCGAGGTCGGTGCCAGCCACCGGTGCGCCCGACTCGGTTTCACGTCCTCGTCGTTCTGGGCGGTGTCCATTGTGCTCACCTCCCTTCTGCGGTGTGCGGGTTAGTCGAAGCGGACGAGGGCTTTGATGCCCTGGATCAGGAGGGTGAGGCCGATGGCGAGCAGGATCGCGGGGGTGGTGCCGAAGACGAGCCAGACGATCCCGATCGTGGCGATCACGGTGAGGATGACGCCGAGGAAGACGGCGAAGCCTTTGCCGGTGAAGGTGATGTGCAACAGCGGCTGCATGGTGGGGTTCCTCCGGTTCAGTGGGTGTGGTGGTCGAGGTCGGTGGCGGTGGCCCACCGCCAGGTCGGGCACACCCGCGCATGTAGCCGTCCCATCGGTTTCTCGGTGTTCAGCCGCAGGGCGGCTTTGGCGTGCAGGTAGAACGGCTGGTCGGGGTGGCGGGTGTCGACCACGAGGCGGCACAGCTGCTCGCGGTGGTCGAGGGTCTGCGACCAGACGCCGCCGGTGTGGCGGTCCACGGTCGGAGCCGCATACCCGCTGTGCTGGGTGGTGCGGGTCAGGGTGGGGGTGCTCATGCGATGTCCTCCTGATCGTCGTCGGTGTCGTCGGCGTCGATGACCTCGATCTCGTCCTCGAAGTCGTCGAGGTCGCCGTTCTCGGTGGTGGTGTCGTCGTCCTGGGTGTCGTCGCCGGGATCGCGGGTCTCGGGTAGGGCGATGACGTTGGACTCGGCCCTGTCCGGGGTGCAGGTGGCCACGAGTTCGGTGATCCCGTTGTCGGGGACGTATCCGGCGCGGACTCGGGTGGGACGGCGGGTGCGGTCATCGACCCGGAACCCGATCCCGGCGTGTTCCGGGTCGGCGGGGATTTCGTCGGCGATGGCGCCGCGGACGCGGGCGTCGTCGCCGAGGACCATGTCCGGATGCAGCGCCGTCAACGCCCGCAGGCACATCCGCCGCGTGAACAGATCTCGGATGGGGACGATGTCCTTGGTGGGTTCCTGCACGTAGACGCAGACGGAGAACCCGGCCGCACGGCCCTGGGTGAGGATCTCGGCGAGGACCTTGGTGGCGGTGCGGGTGATGCTGGCATCGCCGAGGGCGGTCATCATCGCCAGCTCATCGATCATCAACACCCGCAACGGCGTCTGGACGCTCGGGGTGAACGTCCGTGCGCCCTGCTCGGCGAGGAGGGCTTCGCGGTCTTTGAGTTCGTCGCGGAAGGCTTCGATGACTTCGAGCGCGTGGGCTGGGTCGGTGGCGTAGTGGTCGAAGAGGGGGCGGCCTTGGCTGGTTTCCATGCCGCCCTTGAGATCGCACATGTCCACCACCACGAGCCGGTCCCGGATGGCCGGGCCCAGCGCTCGCAGCGCGTTCCAGATCAGCGAGGACTTGCCCGAGCCCATCGCCCCGGCTCCCAGCCAGTGGTTGCCGGCGAGGGGTTCGGTCCAGGTGTTGCCGTACTCGTCCTCACCCAGCTCGATCGCCGAGAAGTCCACATCGCTGGCTTCGGCGGGGATGTCGGTGGCCTCGATGACGTCGGCGAACGGGTTGCCGCGGACGACGGTGATGGCCACGACTTGGGGTTTGACGGGGGTGATGCCGAGGGTGTCGGCCTTGAACGCCGCCGCCAACTCGCCGTGGCGGTCCTGGAACTGCTTGACCGACTGGCCCCGCAACAGCCGAACATACAGCGTGTCGATCGACGGGGCGGCCGAGCGCACCCGCATCAGCCGCGGGGTCAGGACGTGGTCGGTGTTGCGTTTGGTCTTCGAGAGCCCGCAGGACTCCATAATGTCGCGCCACCGCGTGCCGACGTAGCGCAGCCACCGGCGGCGAAACGCCCGCAGCACCGGGCCCGCGTAGCTGTCGTAGGAATCCGGGTGCGCCCGATACCAGCCCAGCCCGGCCGCAGCCGTCCCGGCGAGAGCGCTGCCCACGGTGACCGGGCCCAACTCGAGCACACCCGCACCCAGGAACGCCGGGGCCGTACTCATGCCGGGGTGCCGCGCCATCCACATCATCGCGCGGAACTCCGCGCCCGTCCGTCGCTTACTGATCCCCATTGCTGCTCAACTCCCGTTTCCGTTCGTCTGCACGCACAAAGGACGGGCCCGGACACCCCGTCATGTGCTGGGGTGGCCGAGCCCGTCCGTGCGCTGTCGGTCTGCTCTGTGTGGTTAGTCGTTTTTCGGGGTGGCGTCGGTGAGATCGACGGTGAACGCCGAGACCGCCCGCGCCAGTTCGTCGTGATCGCGTTTGAACCCGGCGGTGCGGATCTGCAACCCGCGCATCGACCGGCGCAGCTCGGACATGGCCTTGTCGATGTCCTCGACCGCGTTCGTTGTTTGAAAGTGCCCCATTCCTAGACCCTCCATCCGCGTGAGATCAGTTCCTTCTCGTACTTCTTCGCCGCCTGGTTCAGCGCGTCCAACTCGGTCCGCGCCTTGCCGTAGGTCTTTTCGACCTGCTGCCGCGAGGGGATCTTCCACCCGTCCATCCGGCCCGTGGCCTTGCCGTTGATGGTTTTGATCAACGGCTGCGCCTCATCCAACGCCTGCCGCACCATGTCCAGCGCCTTGCAGAATTCCTCGTACTTGCGGATCGCGTGCCGATTCGCCGCCTGCACCTGCACCACCGATCACTCCCTTCCGTTGCGTGTTGTGTGTGGTTAGTTCACGCGCCAGGTGTTCGAACACTGCTGGCAGTGCGCCATCCCATCCGGGCCGACGTAAAAGAACGCCGTGCAGTCATGCCCGCCCATCACCACTCACCCCCTCACGTCTGCGATCGGTCCTGTCGCGTGTGCTCATCGGCCACCGCCGAGGCAGCCGGACCCGTGAAACCCGTTCCGCGTGCTCATCACAACGCCTCCAGTTCCTCAGCCGTGTCCTCCAGACGGGATTCCGCGTCCAACAGCGCCGCGACGATGAACGGAATGTTCCGTGTCGCGGAGGGGGAGTCCTCATCCAGTACCCGCGACAGCTTCTCGGCGTCTTCACGGGCCCCCGCGACCCGGGACAACACCTCGCGCGTTCGGACGCGGCACCGCCACACCTGGCCTCGCTCACTCATGTATGACCACCCCACTCGCAGAACTCATCGAAACTGTGCACATACGACCCGCCCAGCGAGCACGCCGCGCAATACCAAAACCGCGACCGCCGCACACCCACCGGCCCCTGCGTGACCTTCTCCATTACCGAATCTCCCTTCCTTTTGTGGTCTCAGAGGCTCAGCGCACGGGTGGCGTGAGTAGGTCCTCTGAGTCGTATTTCAGTGCCAGCCGCAGCGATCCGGCTCGTGAGTCCAGTTCCAGCGCCATGGCGTTGATCTCGTAGAGTTCCCGCGAGAAGGCCGCGCCGGAGGACTTCAGATCCCCACCGGTCGGCAACTCGTCCCGCATACGCTCCAACGCAGCGAGACCCGCCTCGATCTTGGCCAGAGCCATACGCTTCTCACTTGCCATCATCAGGAATCACTCCCTTGTCGGACTGGATGCCATGAAGGCCCCCGGAACACACGGCGCCGGGGGCCAACATGACTTCCCCCGACACACGCTGGTGTGCCGGAAAAAGGCATAGCTCGGTCCACTATGGAATTCATCAAAGAACAACCAGCCCGAAGGGCTGAAAAAGAATCGGTCGGCCGCCGAGAGTTCGGCGGATCTTCTTACGCGGCGGGCTTCAATCCCGTGGCGCGCCACGACAGGCCCGACATGGTCCGGCCGCCGAGTTCGTTTTCCCAGTGCGAGACCCGAGGGTTGATCAACTCGATCCGCGTGCCCTCATCGATCTCGTCGCCCGGGTCGGTCTCCAAGGTCACCTTGATCTCGGCACCCTTGCCGCCAGACCGGCCGTCCCGAGGGCGCGGCTTCGCGAACAGCAGCACCACGAACAACGTGGACCCATCCGCCGGGTTCGTGACCACCTCCGTCGCTCCGCTCTCGGTCTCCCGCGTCTTCGCCACGGGCGGTTCCGAGACCAGCAGCTTGTGGCCACTCAGCTCCACCGGGATGTTCCGCAACGTCTCAGCCATCGTTCTTCGCCTCCGTGCTCGTTGTTGCTGTCGATATATATCAGTCTAGGTCAGACTAAGTCAGTTGCCCATGCTCCGAACGGGTGATCTATGTCAGAGTGGGTCAGTTGCCCTACACTGATCGGCATGGAACGAGAAGCCCCGGGGCTCGCCGCGTACCAACGCGTCGCAGAGGCCATCAAGAGCGACATCCGAACCGGTGTCCTCTCCCCTGGTGATCGGCTGCCCGGCAACCGGGGAGTGGCCGACCAGTACGACGTCGCACTCGGCACCGCACAAAAGGCCCTTGGTGTTCTGCAAGACGAAGGCTGGCTGACGTCAACGCCCTCCGTTGGCGTGTTCGTCAACGGTGTAGCTGACGCAGCCCCGTCATCCGACCTGCACGAGATCGTTGCTCGACTCCAGACCACCGTCGCCGACCTTGTGGCCCGCGTCGAAGCCATCGAGAAGCGTTGATCTCGCTCGTTCCTTGCCATGCCCTCAGATTCCTCTGATTTCGAGGACGAGTTCACCGCGTACCGGGACGGCTAAGGACGTCCTGGTGTCAACATGGACGTCCCCAGTCGTCCGGGAGGGAGCCCGAGTTGACCACCAACGAGAGGTTGCGTGATGCACTGGTCGGCAAGGGCATCACGCCTGCGGAGTTAGCTGCCGAGCTTGAAGTTGATCCCAAGACAGTGGAGCGATGGGTCACGAAAGGGCGACAGCCCTACCTCCGGTATCGCCACGCCATCGCAGCGAAGCTCGGCGAGAGCGTGCGCTACCTATGGCCCAACTCGGTCGCAGAAGCGACAGTCGAGACAGTCAGCGAATCCGAGATCGTCAAGGTCTACCCTCACCGCAGCGCCGTACCCACTGATCTCTGGGACCGCCTACTGGCTCAAGCCACGACCTACGTCGACATGCTCGTCTATGTAGGCATGTTCATGACTGAGAAGCCGAACTTGCTTGCGACCCTGAAGGAGAAGGCACAGAACGGAACACGAATCCGTCTCCTTCTTGGAGACAGGGACAGTGACGCTGTCGTCCAGCGCAGTCTGGACGAGGCCATCGGGCGCGCCACGATCTCAGCCAAGATTGATCACGCGCTAGCGTTCTTTACCCCACTAGCCGACGTGCCCGGCATCGAAGTACGAACACACGGCACGGTGCTCTACAACTCGATCTACCGATTCGATGACGAGATGATCGTCAACCCACATGTGTTCGGGAAGATCGCTGCGCACGCACCGGCACTCCACCTCCGACGCTTGTCCGCTGGCGACCTGTTCACGACGTACGACGACAGCTTCGACTCCGTATGGGCAGGCGCAAGCCAGCACACGTGGTAAGCAGGAACCATGCCGAAGAAGGACTACTACAGGGACCCGGAGGCACCGCGCGCGAACAGCCTCGCGGTCGCGGTCGCTGTGTTCATCCAGGATGAGTCTGGACGGCTGCTTATGATCGAACGCACCGATAACGGCTACTGGGCAATACCTGGTGGGGCGCAAGATGTCGGTGAGACCACCCGCGAGGCCGCGATACGCGAGGTCCGCGAAGAAACTGGAATCGACGTCGCGATCAACGAGGTCATCGGCATCTACTCCGACCCCCATCACGTCATAGCCTATGACGACGGCGAGGTACGGCAGGAGTTCTCGATTCTTCTCCGGGGACGACCTACCGGAGGAGAGCTGCGGACTAGCTACGAGTCCCGCAGAGTCCACTGGGTGCCGCCACCCGAGATCGAGTCACTTACGATCCACCCGTCCATGCGGCTCCGAGTCGAGCACGGACTACAGGACCGGCACCACCCCTACCTCAGCTGAGTGCCTCGCACGCATCTAAACGAACCTGGGTCCTGTCCACTGCCGCAAGCAACTCGGGCGAAGCCTTGGTGATGAACTCGGTCACTAAATGATCAGGCCCGTATCGATCTTGGATCTCCGCTATGCGCGCACGAGCGTCGACCTTCTGGCCATGTGGAGTCGTACTCAGATCGCAGTACCACAGCGCATCGCGGAGTAGGCCGCCCTCGTCGTCGTAGTTCTTCAGTTGCTGCGACAACCCACGCAAGTCAGCCTCAAGCGCCGCGTAGGAGTGGTGCGCGACTAGGTGCACCAGACGGTCAGACGCACCAGCGTCCCCAAGAAAGACCGCACCATCCAGCGGATGAAACCCTGTCACGGCGATGTCGGGGGCGTAGCCAATGTCGTGAAGCACAGCCGCCGTTTCGAGCAGTTCCGCTTGATCTCCCGCGATACTCCGAAGCTCCCGCGCCTGCCGTGCAACACCCTGAACGTGAGCCCAGCGTCGGGGCAACACATCTGCAAGCTTGCTCTGAGCCAGTCCGAAAGCCCACGAGTACGTCGTCATGCCCGCACCGTATCTGCGACTCCGGACAACGGGCACCAGCTCGTTGCACTGCTACCGGAACGGATCAACGCGCCTCAGAGTGTGTCGCAGGGTCGTCTCAGAGTGCGTGTGTTCAGAGTTTCCTTACTTCATCAAGGGCGGCCCCTGCGGGGCCGCCTGCCTGCTGTTTCGTGTGGCCGGGCAAGCGCCGGCGGGCATGCGGCCTGGCGGCCGGTCCCGCCGGCGCGCCCGGCCACGGAGCGGAAAGCAGGCGGCCGGGAACCACGCAGGGGCCGCTAGATGAGTAACCATCGCTTCACACGCGCACCCGACGAGCCGGATCACCGCAACGAGGGTGTCCTCGCCGGACGGGCAGGCCAACAGGATGGCGGGGGACCGCGGGGGGCGATGCGGTCAGGTGGGTGGTTCCGGGGAAGCCTCCATCCCGACGACCTCCCAGAGGGCTATCACGCCGTGGGGAGGGCGCAAGCCTGGCACCATCGGCTACGGTCACACTCGTCGGTTGCACCCTCCCCACGACGTGATCGGGCTACGCCAGGTCGACGGGATGGAGGCACACCCCTCCGCTGGCGAGCGACGCGGTGCAGGTCTCGTCGTGACTGCTTCGCCATCACAGACATGGGGCACATCTGGGGCACATGCGGGCGCCAACTGACCGACAACAACGACAACTGCCCACTTCCATGTGGGGCGGTCACCAGCGGAACTTCGGCGTAGACGCAGGTGGGGGAGCTGCTTGGAATGCCCTCCGGAGGCAGGTGTCGCAGGTTCGAGTCCTGCCGAGGGCGCCCAATCTGGCCAGCCGAAAATCGCCCCTGAGCAGCAAGACGCTGGCAGGGGCGATTTGCTGCCCGTCTCACTGTCGCTCGATCGGTGCCGCTACAGGCCGCTGGTTACGTGCAATTCACGTGCAAAGATCAGCTCGCTCCGACTGCTGCCTCCACTTACTTCCGGGCGAGGACGTCGTGGCCGTAGAAGCAGGGGGCGTAGATGTCGAGGGGGACGGACACGGAGTGCCCCGCCCACCTCGCGACAGTTGTGAGTGGAACCCCACCGGATCGGGCACGTCGCGAGTGACGACGCTGCCCGCCCCGATCACGGTGTTCTCACCGATCGTCACTCCGGGGTAGACGATCACACCCGCGCCGAGCCATGTGTGGCTCCCGATGCTGGTCGGAAGTGCGCATTCCCCAACCCTCCTGCCGACGGGCATGGTCCTCCACGGGATGTTGAGCGGTCAGGAGCTGGTTGCGCGGGCCGATCCGGACGTCATCGCTGATCGTGATTGTGGCGTCGTCCATGAACAAGGCGTCGTGATTGATGAAACTACGGTTTCCGAGTGCGGTCGGGTTCCGTAGCTGCCGTGGTATCGAGGCATGACGACCACGTCGTCGCCGACGTTGCCGACGAGCTGGTGCAGGGTGTTCTGGCGTTCGGCGTCGTCGTCGGCGCGGGTGTCGTTGAACAGGTCGAGTAACCGCCAGCAGCGTCGTCGGTCGTGGACGAGGTCGGGCTCGTCGAGGTACCACTCGTTGCGGAGCATGCGCTCCTAGTGCTCACCCACACCTGGATCGTGGGACCTACTGGCTTGCCGACACAAATCCGGTACAACAGAGGCCGACCCGCGGCGTCCAAGTGAGATCCCGGCTGAGCAACGGTCAGCAGTTCCGATCGAGCAACCTCACCTGGCTGGGCAAGATGTTGCCGGGGCGGTTTGCTGCCGTCTCACGATGTGTGCGTTGGCACACAGGCGACTTACGTGCCAGCCTCCGGACGCTGTCACTCGTTGGCTTTAGAAGCCGGAAGCGAACACCAGCGGCACGAACGTGTACATCACGACCATGACCAGTACCAGCGAGAGGGCGTTGAGCCAGACACCTGCCCGGGCCATCTGTTTGATGGAGACCTCGCCCGAGCCGAAAGCCACGGCGTTCGACGGGGTCGCCACCGGCAGCATGAAGGCCGAGCACACGGCGAGTGTGACGGCGATGGTCATGAACAGTGGGTCCATGCCCAGTCCCACTGCCACGGAACCGAAGATCGGGAAGAAGGCGGCTGCGGTAGCGGTGTTCGACGTCAGCTCCGTCAGCGCGAGGCTCACGACGATCACGACGAGAAGCACGAGCCACGACGGGACGCCGACGAGTCCGCTGACTTGTCCACCCAGCCACTCGCTGAAACCGGTGGCCGTGAACATCGCCGACAGGGACAGGCCCCCGCCGAACAGCAGCAACAGGCCCCACGGGATCTCCTTGGCTGCGGACCAGCGCAGCAGCGGGGTGCCATGACCGTGCACGGACCGCTTCTCGGCAGGCACCAGGAAGCAGGCGATGGCGGCGGCCATGGCGACCTGAGTGTCCGAGATGCTGCCGAGGAACGGAAGGGGCTCTGCCACGGCCGGAAGGTCGGCGATGAAGGGCACGACGACCCAGAAAAGGATCGCGAGCAGGAAGATGATGCCCACCCGGCGTTCTGGGGTGGTCATGCGCCCGAGCTTGGCGAGTTCGGCCCGGATCATGTCGGCTCCGCCGGGGATCTCCTTCACTTCGGCGCGGAACACCAGCTTGGTCAGCACGAGCCAGGCCACGAACAGCAGGAAGATCGCCCACGGCACGCCTACGAGCATCCAGTGGCCGAACTGCAGGTCGAAGCCGTGTGTCTCGCGCAAATAGGCCTTCATGAGGGCCATCGGTGGTTGGCCGATGAGGGTGGCGGTGGAACCGATGGTCACGCCGTAGGCGACGCCGAGCAGCATGGACGCGGCGAACTTGCTCCCGGCGGCCCGTTCGTCCACGGAGCGCACCAGGTGCAGGACAGACACGGCGATCGGCACCATGATGACCGCGGTCGCTGTGTTGGAGACCCACGCGGAGATGAAGGCGGAAGCGGCCATCAAGCCGAAAACGATCTGTGCGGGCCGGGTACCGACGGTCCGGATGGTCAGCAATGCCACGCGCAGATGTAGGTTGGCCTTCTCGGTGGCCAGACCCAGGATGACGCCGCCCATTACGAGGAACACGACCGAGCTCGCGTAGGGAGCCGCGACGTCTTCCATGCTTCCCATGTCGAACAACGGGAACAGCACCAGGGGCAGCAGCGAGGTCACTGGGATGGGTGCGGCTTCGGTCATCCACCAGATCGCCATCCACAGGGCGCAGCCGGCCACCGCACGCCCCTCGAACGACAATGACGACGGTAGGAGCAGGGCGAGGACCAAACCGGCTGTCGGCCCCAAGGCCAGGAGCCACCGGGTGCGCTTCCCGCCTGAGTCGAGGGCATCGCCGCTTTCGGTATGGGTCTGCTCTGTGGCGAGGGTGTCCGTCGTTCCGGGACCTGCGGCCGTTGGCCGCGTGCAGTCCGGGCCTTCTGGCTGTGGCTCACTCATCGCACTGGCCTCAAGGTTTCTGCGTCAAAGAGTGTTCAGACCATGTCTGAACCCGAGATTTGCGGAACCCTAGTGCGCTGAATTGAGAAGGTGAAATACAAAGTCCTGCATTATTGAGACAAATGATGTCCTAATGCCCCGGCTCTATGACCGTCGCGGCGTTGTCGAACATCAGGGCTGCTGAGGTCCCCGTGCTGCTCCCTCGACGATCCGCGGACCACGCGTGGGTGTGGGCACGGCCGTCGTTGCGTGGAAAGTTCCCTTCCTGTCACTGCGGCTGGGAGCGCTCAGTTGAGGGGTAGGGGTGGGGTGTTCCGGGCGGAAAGCATCCCTCGCATCACGTCGCTCTCTTTGGCCTGGGCCGTGAGCATGTTGGTCGCGAGCCCTCGGACGGCGGGAACAGCCGCCTGCTCGGCGCCACTGCGGGCCATTCCCGCACCGCCCTCGTGATGCCGCAGCATCAGTTGCAGGAATCTGACGTCGAACGCTTGGCCGCGAAGCGACCGCAGTTCTGCCAATTCGTCGCTCGTCGCCATTCCGGGCATGCGCCCGTCGGGCCCGACCATCGCCCCCTCGCCGGAGCCACCGTGGCCGTCATGGCCGTCGGTAGCACCGTGCATCCATCGCATCGGTGGCCCCGGGGCCTGCGCAGGCCGCCCCCACACGCTGAGCCAGCCCTGCATCCGTCCGATCTGGTTGCGTTGGTTCGTTTCGATGTCGAACGCGAGCTGCCGGACCGCCTGGTCGTTGCCGTGCTGGCGGGCTAGCGTCGCCATCGTGACGGCTTGCTGGTGGTGGTGGGTCATGTCCTGGGCGAAGCCGATGTCGACGGGTGTGGGCTCGGGCTCGGTACCGGTCGAGGGGATCTTGAGTAACAAGCCGAGAGTGGCTCCGACGAGGAGCAGGGACAGTCCGGCGCCCACGGCGACGAGCACGCGGGCCCACGCAGGCCTGCGATCGTTGTCGGAGTCGTTCATCACGTGCAACGTCCCGTCCCCGTCGGGTTCAGCCACCCATGCCGCCCGCAGGCGCGGTCTGTGCTCCTCGGCCGTCCATCGTGACCGCGTTCGGTGGTGGCGGGGAGGTGTCCAAGGGCGGCGGGTCGGCCGGGTCGAACGCGCCCGGGTAGGCCTGGCATGCGCCGCCGATCTCCGGGTACACGCCGTTGTTGTTCTGCCGCAGGGCGGTGATGAACTGGTCGATCCGCTTGTCGTCGGCGTTGTCGACCTGCAGTCGGTGACCCCAGGACTGCAGGGAGATCGGACTCTCCATGCCGGGATAGGGCGACATCATGGTGTACGGCTCGCCCTCGACCCGCTCGGCGAGCGAAGCACGATCAGCACCCTGCACCTTGTCCGGGTTGTAGGCGATCCACACCGCACCGTGTTCGAGTGAGTGGACGAGGTTCTCGTTGCGCACGGGCGTGTCGTACACCTGGCCGGTGCAGTCGGCCCAGATGCCGTCGTGCGGCCCCCCGAACGGTGGAGTCTGGTCGTAGGCGACGCGCTGGTCAGGGGAGACGTGCTGCTGTGCCTCGTACTGGGCGGTCTCGACACCGGGGATGTCTTTCGACGGGTCCGGGTTCTCCTGCGACGGGGTGAACGCAAGTACGTCTTGCCGCCCCAGGTACTGGACGTAGACGTAGCCGAACACGCCTGCGGCGAGCAGGAGTACCACCGTGACGGCGCCGATCATGACCCAGGGGACGGACCTCTGCTGGACGACCGGCGATCGACTGCCGCCGGATTTCCTCTTCTTCTTGCTGCTCGCCATGCTGCTGAATCCTTGCCTCGCCGGTCGCCCGCCGGTCGGGGCCCTCCAGCGCGGAGAGGGACGCTCGCGGGCCTCCGTGTGTCGAAACACACTCCGTTTCACGGTCTGGCGGCACTCTACTGGTCGAACGTGAAGCGGGGGTCACCTGTGACAGGAAGGGAACTTTTCTGTCACCGGTGACAGGAAAGTTCCCTTCCTGTCACCCTCCCGCCGGATGGGGGCGACCCGTTCGCTGAACAGCGACGACGGGTCCTTAGACTGCTTCGGGTGACCCCTGCCGCGCTTGCTGACCTGATTCGTTCCGCCGCCGTCGAGGTGATGTCCGCCAGAGGGCTCGACACCTCTGTGCTGCCCGAGTCGGTGACGGTGGAGCGCCCGCGCAATCCCGAGCACGGCGATTACGCGACGAACCTGGCGATGCAGGTCGCGAAGAAGGCCGGTGTGGTGCCGCGTGAGTTCGCAGGCTGGCTGGCCGAGGAGTTGACGGCGTACGGGTCGATCGCCTCCGTGGACGTCGCCGGGCCGGGTTTCCTCAACCTGCGGATCGCCGCCGACGCGCAGGGCGCGATTATTCGCGACGTCCTCGTGGGCGGAGCCGATTACGGCCGCGGTGACGCTTACGCAGGCCTCACCGTCAACCTCGAGTTCGTCTCCGCGAACCCGACCGGGCCGATGCATCTCGGCGGCGCGCGGTGGGCGGCCGCCGGGGACGCGCTCGGGCGGGTTCTTCAGGCGCAGGGCGCGGAGGTCACGCGCGAGTACTACTTCAACGACCACGGTGCCCAGATCGACCGCTTCGTGCACTCGTTGATCGCCGCGGCGCTGGGGGAGCCGCCACCGGAGGACGGTTACGGCGGTGCGTACGTCGCCGACATCGCCTCTGCCGTACTCGAGGTCGAGCCGGGCGTTCTGGACCTCCCGGTCGACGCACGGCACGAGCGTTTCCGCGAGGTCGGCGTCAACTTGATGTTCGACGAGATCAAGAAGAGCCTGCACGAGTTCGGCACCGACTTCGACGTCTTCTTCCACGAGAACTCGCTGCACGAGAGCGGTGCCGTCGCCACGGCGGTCGCGGACCTGAAGGACTCGGGCAACCTGTACTTCGCCGAGAACGCGTGGTGGCTGCGGTCGACGGACCAGGGCGACGACAAGGACCGGGTGCTCATCAAGAGCGACGGCGCCCCCGCCTACATCGCCGGTGACGTCGCCTATCTGCGGGACAAACGGCTACGCGGGTTCGACCTGTGCCTGTACATGCTCGGCGCCGATCATCACGGTTATGTCGCGCGTCTGAAAGCCGCGGCAGCGGCTCTCGGTGACGACCCGGCCGTGGTGGAAGTGCTCATCGGGCAGATGGTGAACCTCGTCCGTGACGGCGAGCCGGTGCGGATGAGCAAGCGTGCCGGAACCGTCGTGACGATGGAGGATCTGGTCGAGGCGGTGGGTGTCGACGCAGCGCGGTACTCACTCACGCGGTCCTCGGTGGACCAGGCCGTCGACATCGATCTCGACCTGATCAGCAAGCGCACCAACGAGAATCCGGTCTTCTACGTGCAGTACGCGCACGCCCGGTTGTCGTCGTTGCAGCGCAATGCCGCCTCGCTCGGGATCGAGCGGGGATCGGTGGAGGACGCCGACCTGTCCGTGTTGACCCACGACAGGGAAGGCGACCTCATCCGCACCCTCGGGGAGTGCCCCCGGGTGGTGGCGTCGGCGGCGCAGCTGCGCGAACCGCACCGCGTTGCCCGCTATCTCGAGGAGGTGGCGAGTGCGTATCACAAGTTTTACGACTCGTGCCGTGTGATCCAACCGGGTGACGATCGAGCGACGCCGCTGACGGTCGCTCGCCTGCAGTTGTGCGAGGCGACGAGGCAGGTGCTGGCGAACGGCCTGGAGTTGCTCGGCGTCAGCGCACCCGAACAGATGTAGACGCAACCGAGGAGGCGCAACGGAATGCGCGCCCATCCCGCAGGACCGCGGCACGCCGATGTGGTTCTGCCAGGAAACACCGCAGGTTCAGCTCCTTCCACAGTGGAGGAACTGGACCGACTGCATCCTCTCGTGTGGCCGCGTAATGCCGTACGCGAGGACGACGGGGCCGTCGGCGTCGGCGGTCGCGACGTGCGTGATCTCGCCGAGGAGTACGGCACACCGCTGTTCGTGCTCGACGAGGCCGATTTCCGGTCGCGCTGCGCCGAGTACGCCGAAGCGTTCGGCGACCCGTCCTCGGTGCATTACGCCTCGAAGGCGTTCCTCTGCACTGAAGTGGCCCGGTGGGTCGCCGAAGAGGGGCTGAGTCTCGACGTGTGCAGCGGTGGCGAGCTGCGCGTCGCGTTGCGCGGCGGGTTTCCGCCGGAACGGATCACCTTTCACGGCAACAACAAGTCGGTCGAGGAGCTGATCCAGGCGGTCGAGGCAGGTGTCGGCTCGGTGGTGCTGGACTCGTATCAGGAGATCGCTCGGCTCGACCACGTCGCCACTGAGCGGGGAGTGCGGCAGCCGGTGATGATCCGTGTCACGGTCGGCGTCGAGGCGCACACGCACGAGTTCATCGCGACGGCGCACGAGGACCAGAAGTTCGGTTTCTCGTTGACCTCCGGCGGTGCGGCGGAAGCCGCTCGTCGTGTGGTGAAGGCGTCCGGGTTGTCGCTGGTCGGCCTGCACAGTCACATCGGTTCGCAGATCTTCGACGACTACGGCTTCGAGCTCGCCGCGCACCGGGTCGTCGGCCTGCTGACGCGGTTGCGCGACGAGCACGGCGCCGACGAGTTGTCCGAAGTGGACACGATCGATCTCGGCGGCGGGCTGGGAATCGCCTACACCGCGGAGGACGACCCCCTTCCCGTGCCGGAACTGGCCCGCCGACTGCATCAGATCGTGCGCAAGGAGTGCGAGGCTGCCGGTTTCCTGCCGCCGAAGGTCGCGGTCGAGCCCGGCAGGGCGATCGCGGGTCCGGGTACGGTGACCGTCTACGAAGTGGGAACGATCAAGGACGTCGAGCTCGACGGCGGCGTGTCGCGGCGGTACGTGAGTATCGACGGAGGCATGAGCGACAACATCAGGACCTCGCTCTACGATGCGGTCTACGACTGTCGAGTGGTCTCGCGCAGTTCCGATGCCGCCCCGGTGCTGTCCCGCATCGTGGGCAAACATTGTGAGTCCGGTGACGTCGTGGTGCGAGACTGCTGGCTACCGGAGGACATTGCTCCGGGAGACCTGCTCGCGGTCGCAGCGACCGGCGCCTACTGCTACGTCATGGCCAGCAACTACAACCGGCTGCCGAAGCCGGCGGTCGTCGCGGTGCGCGGGGGTCGGTCACGGGTGTTGCTGCGCAGGGAGACCGAGGACGACCTGCTCCGGCTGGAGGTGTGAGTGATCGAGGATCGTGAGCCGGTCCGCGTCGCCCTGTTGGGGTGCGGCACGGTCGGTACCGAGGTGTTGCGCCTGCTGCGGGAGCGGCCGGCCGAGTTCGCGGCGCGCACCGGGGCGCCCGTCGAGGTGACGGGCGTGGCGGTGCGCCGCCCGCACAAACACCCGGACGTGCCCGAACACCTGATCACCACGGATGCGCACGCTCTCGTGGAGGGCGACGTCGACCTCGTCGTCGAACTCGTCGGTGGCATCGAGCCCGCTCGGTCGTTGCTGCTGGCGGCACTGCGCTCCGGCAAGTCGGTGGTGACCGCGAACAAGGCGCTGCTCGCCGAGTACGGCTCGGAGCTGTTCGCCGCAGCGGACGAGTCCGGCGTCGACATCTACTTCGAGGCCTCGGTGGCGGGGGCGATTCCGCTGCTGCGACCGTTGCGCGAGTCGTTGGCCGGTGACCGGATCAATCGGGTCATGGGCATCGTCAACGGCACGACGAACTACATCCTCTCGGCGATGGACGCGAGCGGCTCCACGTACTCGGAGGCGCTGGAGGAGGCCGGTGAACTCGGGTATGCCGAGGCCGATCCCACCGCCGACGTCGACGGGTTCGACGCGGCCGCGAAGGCGGCGATCCTGGCCTCGTTGGCGTTCCATACCCGGGTCACGGCGACCGACGTGCACCGGGAGGGCATCGCCGGTGTCAGCGCGGGCGACATCGCCGCCGCACAGGGGTTGGACCGCTCGGTGAAGTTGCTGTCGATCTGTGAGCGGGTCGTGGACGACGACGGCACCGAAGCGGTCTCGGCGCGGGTCCACCCGGCGATGATCCCGAAGTCGCATCCGTTGGCCGGGGTCAACGGTGCGTTCAACGCGGTGTTCGTCGAGGCCGAGTCCGCGGGCCAGTTGATGTTCTACGGCCAGGGCGCCGGCGGCTCGCCCACCGCGAGCGCGGTGCTGGGCGATCTCGTCGCGGTCGCGCGGAACCTGGTCGAGTCCGGCAAGGGGCCGCGGGAGTCGGCGCACGCGCAACTGCCGGTTCAGTCCATGGGCAGTACGCCGACGCGCTACCACATCAGTCTGGACGTCGAGGACAAACCGGGTGTGCTCTCGCAGGTCGCGTCCACGTTCAACGAGCACGACGTGAGCATTTCCGTGGTGCGGCAGGAAGGTCGTGGTGAGGACGCGAGCCTC
This sequence comes from Allosaccharopolyspora coralli, assembly GCF_009664835.1. Classification (NCBI taxonomy): domain Bacteria; kingdom Bacillati; phylum Actinomycetota; class Actinomycetes; order Pseudonocardiales; family Pseudonocardiaceae; genus Allosaccharopolyspora; species Allosaccharopolyspora coralli. Next base: position 3,900,143 of record NZ_CP045929.1, on the reverse strand, counting down.
GTCGTCGTCACCCACGTCGCCCCGGACAGCGCGCTGCGTTCCACAGTGGACGCGATTGCGCGGTTGTCCGTGGTGCGCGACGTCGTGAGCGTGATGCGAGTGGAAGGTGAGTCGTCGTGACGTCCTCGGTGCAGACCACGCCGTGGTGGCCGGGTGTGATCCTCGGCTACCGCGACCGGGTCGCGGTCCCCGACGGAGCACACGTGGTGTCCCTTCAGGAGGGAGGGACACCGCTGGTACACGCCCCGCACCTGTCCGAACTCACCGGCTGCGAGGTGCACCTCAAGGTCGAAGGCGCGAACCCCACCGGATCCTTCAAGGATCGGGGGATGGCGGTCGCGATGACGCACGCCCGCGCCGCCGGGAGTCAAGCCGTCATCTGCGCCTCGACGGGAAACACCTCCGCTTCGGCCTCTGCCTACGCCACGCGCGCGGGGATGACGTCGGCGGTGCTGGTGCCGCAGGGCAAGATCGCGCTCGGCAAGCTCGCACAGGCGGTCATCCACGGTGCCCGGATCCTGCAGGTGCAGGGCAATTTCGACGACTGTCTGGAACTCGCCCGCAAGACCTCCGCCGAATTCCCCGTGACACTGGTGAACTCGGTCAATGCGGTGCGGATCGAGGGCCAGAAGACCGCGGCGTTCGAGGTGTGTGACGGCCTGGGGCGGGCACCCGACGTGCATTGCATGCCGGTGGGCAACGCGGGCAACATCACCGCCTACTGGAAGGGCTACGAGGAATACGCACGGGACGGGGTCGTCGACTCGCGGCCGGTGCTTTTCGGCTTCCAGGCGGCCGGTGCCGCGCCGCTCGTGCGTGGCGAGCCGGTACTCTCACCGGAGACGGTGGCCACTGCGATCCGGGTCGGCAATCCCGCCTCGTGGCACGGTGCGATCGAGGCCAAGGATGCCTCCGGCGGGCTGTTCTCCGCGGTCGAGGACGAGCAGATCCTCAGCGCGTACCGCTTGCTGGCCGCACGGGAAGGAGTGTTCGTCGAGCCCGGTTCGGCCGCCAGTGTCGCAGGCTTGCTTGCCACCTCCGCGGACGGCAGGCTCGGCACCGGCAAGGTCGTGGTGTGCACGGTCACCGGCCACGGTCTCAAGGACCCGGACACCGCGCTGGCAGGGATGGTGGAGATCGAGCCGCTCCCGGTGGACCCGAACGCCGTGGCCTCCGCGTTGGAGCTCGCGTGAGTCGCGCGTTCCGCGTGACCGTTCCCGCGTCGACGGCCAACCTCGGGTCCGGATTCGATGCGCTCGGTCTGTCGCTGGCGCGCTACGACGAGATCACCGTCGAGGTCGTCGCGGGGGCGACTGGTGACGTGCAGGTCGAGGTGGACGGCGAGGGTGCTGGCGAGGTTGCCACCGGCCACCGGCACCTTGTCGTGAAGCTCCTGCACCGGACGATGCGCCACTTCGGGGTGCAACCGCCGTCCCTGCGCGTGCGGTGCGCGAACCGGATTCCGCACTCGAGAGGCTTGGGCTCGTCGGCCGCGGCGATCGTCGCGGGCATCACTGCGGGGTGCGAGCTCAGCGGTGTTTCGGTGCGGGACGAGACCGTCCGGCAAGATGCGCTGAACCTCGCCGCCTCGTTCGAGGGGCACGCCGACAACGTCGCGGCGAGCTTGCTCGGTGGTTTCGTCATCGCGTGGAACGACGCGGAGCGGTTCCACGCGAGCCGACTCGAGCCGCATCCCGACCTGGCCCCTGTGATGCTGGTTCCGGCCGAGAAGTCGGCGACACGTACGACGCGTGGCCTGTTGCCCGAGGCGGTGCCGCACCGGGACGCCGCTTTCGCCGCGGGTCGAGCCGCGCTCGCCGTGCACGCTTTCACCAGCGACCCGGGTGTGCTGCTGGCGGCAACGGCCGATCGGCTGCACCAGGATTACCGCGAGCGGGCGTGGCCTGCGAGCGTGGCGGTGATCAAGGCTTTGCGAGAGGCAGGCGTGCCTGCTGCCGTTTCCGGGGCCGGCCCGACGGTGCTGACCTTCCCGGGGGGCGGTGCGCTGCCGGAGACGGTCGACAGCGACGGCTTCGAGGTGCATCCAGTGCCGGTCGACCGTGGCGGAGTTCAGGTCGCTGAGCTGGGCTGAGCTGTCTCGGCGTGTCCCGTGTGCCGGGGCGGAGTGGGCTGATCGGGCGGAGCGGACGCCCCGCTGTACCCCTGGGAAGCGGGGAAATGGTACAAAGGTGGTGTCGGCAGCACGGAGTGCGGTCGACGTGGTGCGGTTCTTCACCGAGCGTTCGCCTCGACGATGGTTCGGAATGGGGTCGTGCCACACCGTTCGAGGGTTGTTGCACCTGAGTCATAGGGCGTCTACCCTCATGGTCAATCAGTCACCGCGCGCACGGGCGCCGGTGCCGTCACGGGATGTCAACGCCCACGACGCATCTCTCGCCAGTGAACGTGTTCCCCGCTCCGCACGAGCGGAGATCAATACCGGCGGGTACCCGGACTGCGGTGACCGAGGTAGGAGTTGTCGACTCGGACGAAGATCACGTCGACGACGTCGACGGTTCGTCCCGTGCTGACGTCGGGGTGCGGACTCCAAGTTCACGTCATGTTCCCGCATGGCCCTCCTGGAGATGTTTCATGATCTTGAACGGGCAACCGGACACGGCCGCCCTGCGATCTCGCGCACCCGAAAGTCGGGACATCCCCGGCGTGTCACGGCCTGTCGAGTGGACGACTCCGGGACAGCGGCGGTAGCAAAGGCGTGCATCGACGAGTGTGGATCGGGGTGGATGCGTCGCACGTGAAGCGCGACTCGCGCATGGCAGCACGAGAAGTGGTTTCGCGCCGGTGGCATCGACGGAATCATGCGAGCCGGGTTACGCCACCGCCCGGGAGTACCGGCCCTCACCGGGCCAGTGTCGACACCGATCGAGCCACGCTGTGCGTGGGCGTCGAAAGGTGCGAGAGCCGGTAGCCGCACACAGGCCGCCCGCGAATCCCGTCGGGCGGGCAATCCGCTGGTTCGCGTGAGGAGGCGCGAGCCGGTCAGGAAGGACATTCGTGAGCAACACCGAATTGTTGAGCAGCGAGAACGCCAGCGGCGTCTCCTCTGCGGGTCAGCCGGAATCCGAGTCGGCGCACTCGGCGCCGGAATCCGGGGCCAACGGAACACCACGTCGGCGCGGGGGCCTGTCCGGGATGGTCCTCGCGGAGCTGCGGCAGCTTGCCGGGGAACTGGGGATCGACACCAGCGGACTGCGTAAGGGTGACCTCATCGCCGCCATCAAGGAACGGCAGGGCGGCGCGGCACCGAAGGCCAGCGCTTCCAAGAAGGACGACACCGCTCGCCAGGAGGCCTCGACGGTTTCGTCGGAGGCACCGGCTGCGGTGAAGGAGTCGAAGGCCCCGGGGACCGAGGAGACGAAGAAGACCGCCCCGGACGGCGGCTCGGAGGACACCTCGGGAAGCAATGGCTCCGGTCAGCAGCGTGGTCGTTCCCGTCGTCAGCCCGGGGACGGGGACGGGGACGACAACCGCCGGGGGAACCGCCGCAGGCGTGGTCGTGGCGGTTCCGGTTCGGGCAACGCCGACCAGAACGACGGTTCCGACGGTGGTCGGGGTGGTCGCCAGGACGGCAACAACCGCCAGGACAACCGCCCGGACAACCAGCAGAACGACGCCGACGACGACGGTGGTCGCCGGCGCGGTCGCCGTTACCGGGACCGTCGGCGCAACCGTGGCCGTGGTGAGGGCGGTGAGCCAGAGGTTCGGGACGACGACGTGCTGTTGCCCGTCGCCGGCATCCTCGACGTGCTGGAGAACTACGCGTTCGTGCGCACGTCCGGCTACCTCGCGGGGCCGAACGACGTGTATGTGTCGTTGTCGCTGGTCCGCAAGTACGGTCTGCGCCGCGGCGATGCCATCAAGGGCGTCATCAAGCAGCACCGGGAAGGTGAGCAGCAGCGGCAGAAGTTCAACCCGCTGGTGCGGGTGGACTCCATCAACGGTCTCGAGCCGGAGGAGTCGAAGAGCCGCAACGAGTTCCACAAGCTGACGCCGCTGTACCCGAACGAGCGGCTGCGGCTGGAACACGATCCGAACAACCTCACGGGTCGGATCATCGACCTCGTCATGCCGGTGGGGAAGGGGCAGCGTGCGCTGATCGTCTCGCCGCCGAAGGCCGGTAAGACGATGGTGCTGCAGGCGATCGCCAATGCGATCACCACGAACAACCCCGAGTGTCACCTGATGGTCGTGCTCGCCGACGAACGCCCGGAAGAGGTCACCGACATGCAGCGGTCGGTGAAGGGTGAGGTCATCGCCTCCACCTTCGACCGGCCCCCGGCAGACCACACGACCGTGGCGGAACTGTCCATCGAACGTGCCAAGCGGCTCGTGGAGATGGGACACGACGTGGTCGTGCTGCTCGACTCGATCACCCGTCTGGGGCGTGCCTATAACCTGGCGGCGCCGGCGTCGGGACGGATCCTGTCGGGCGGTGTGGACTCCACCGCGCTGTATCCGCCGAAGCGGTTCCTCGGTGCCGCCCGCAACATCGAGAACGGCGGCTCGTTGACGATCTTCGCCACGGCGCTGGTCGAGACCGGGTCGACGATGGACACGGTGATCTTCGAGGAGTTCAAGGGCACCGGCAACTCCGAGCTCAAGCTGGACCGCAAGCTCGCCGACAAGCGGATGTTCCCGGCCGTCGACGTCGACGCCTCGAGCACCCGGAAGGATGAGCTGCTGTTGTCGCCGGACGAGCTGGCCGTGACGCACAAGCTGCGCCGCGTCCTGTCGGCCCTTGATGCCCAGCAGGCGCTGGAACTCCTGCAGAACCGTCTGCGTAAGCAGCAGACGAACATCGAGTTCCTCATGCAGGTCGCCAAGACCACCCCGGGCAAGGACGAGGACTGACCTCGACCACACCCACGAAAGGGCCGTTCCGCAAGGGGCGGCCCTTTCTCGTGCCCGGATGACAGTAAGAGGATGTGGTCGCTCTGGGTGGGTGGGTGTAGTGGCGGAACCTCACCTCGCGGCCGGCTCCGGGATCGTCGACCGCAGGCAGCACTCCTCCATCACGTCGCCGCTGCCCTCGCCAGCCACGAGGTGAGTCCCCCGGGTTCCGGTCTGCCTAGACCGGCGGCACAGCCCTCGGCCCACTGTGGCTGCCACAGCCTCAAACCGGGCGTGACAGTAAGGGAACTTTCCTGTCACCGGTGACAGGAAAGTTCCCTTACTGTCACCTTCCGCGCGGGGCAGGGGCCGCGCGACCGGTTGCGGAAGAGGAGAAGACCGAGGGCGGCGATGCCGACGGCGCCGACTGCGAGCGTCTCCGGTACGGGCAGCTGAAGGCCGTCCAGGGTGAGTGCCCCCATCAGCAGAGTCAGCACGTAGGTGCCCGTCGTCGCGTGTTTCCACCGGGCGCGACGCCAGGCAACGTTTCCACTGGTCAACAGTGTCACCGCCACTGCGCATCCGAACAGCAGCGGCGTCGACAGTGCGACATTGTCGGAGCCTGTTCCGGCGAACAGAGCAGCGGCCACACCGGCGACGCTGAACAGGAACAACACCGGCAGCGCGAGCCATCCAGTAAGCCTGAGCTTTCCCAGGGCAGGGCACAGAAGCACGCATAGATCATGCTGGGGCGCGACGTGTTCGCACAGCCCTTTGTCGCCGGACGGTGGGCTTGGCGCGCCGGATGGTCGCAGCATCGCGGCGACCGGCACCCTGGACCGGAACGCGGCCCCCTGTGTTGCAGGTCAACAGCTCAGCTCTGGCAGAATGGAGCGGCTGAGTTCGGTGCCGGTTCACTCCGCCGTGTCGCGACACGACGGGGACCCGGCACCATGACGAGAGGACACCACCTTGAAGAGCGGAATCCACCCCGAGTACGTGGACACCACCGTGAACTGCGGTTGCGGGAACACGTTCACCACGCGGAGCACCCAGAAGGGCGGCCAGATGGCCGTCGAGGTGTGCTCGAACTGCCACCCGTTCTACACGGGTAAGCAGAAGATCCTGGACACCGGTGGCCGCGTCGCGCGGTTCGAGGCCCGGTACGGCCGGCGAAACAAGAACGCCGCCAAGTAGTTGACTTCACGGCGCCCGTGCCGCGGTTCCCGCGGGGCGGGCGCCGTTCGTCGTTCCGGTCGGTCGAAGTTCGGGGAGTTCAGGTGACGGTGGAAACGTCGAAGGTCGAGGGCGTGCTCGCGGAGTACGTCGAGCTGGAGCAGCGGCTCGCCGACCCCGACGTGCATGCCGACCAGGCCAACGCACGCAAACTCGGCCGCCGCTACGCCGAGTTGACTCCGGTGGTGCGGGTCGCCCGCGAACTGAACCAAGCACGATCCGATCTCGCGGCGGCGCGGGAACTGGTCTCCGAGGACCGTTCCTTCGAGGCCGAGATCGACACCCTGGCGGAGACGATTCCCGGGCTCGAAGCGAAGCTGACCGAGTTGTTGCTGCCCCGCGACTCCAACGACGCCTCCGACGTGGTGCTGGAGGTCAAGTCCGGTGAAGGCGGCGAAGAGTCGGCCCTGTTCGCGGGCGACTTACTGCGCATGTACCTCCGGTTCGCCGAGCGTCAGGGGTGGCGGGCCGAGGTTCTCGACGCCACCGACTCCGACCTCGGCGGATTCAAGGATGTGACGGTCTCGGTGAAGGGGGCTGCGGGGAGCACCTCGCCGGACGGTGTCTGGTCGAAACTGAAGTTCGAGGGCGGTGTTCACCGGGTGCAGCGAGTCCCGGTGACCGAGTCCCAGGGACGAGTGCACACCTCGGCGGCCGGTGTGATGGTGTATCCGGAGACCGAGGATGTCGAGGTCGAGGTCGACGAGAAGGACCTTCGCATCGACGTGTACCGCTCATCGGGGCCGGGCGGGCAAAGCGTCAACACCACGGACTCGGCGGTGCGGATCACGCACGTGCCGACCGGTGTGGTCGTGTCGTGCCAGAACGAGAAGTCGCAGTTGCAGAACAAGCTCCGCGCGATTCGGGTGCTGCAGGCGCGGCTGCAAGCGATGGCCGACGAAGAGGCGCAGCGCGAGGCGGCCGAGACTCGGCGTAGCCAGGTGCGGACGGTGGACCGTTCGGAGCGGGTGCGCACCTACAACTTCCCGGAGAACCGCATCTCTGATCATCGGATCAACTTCAAGGCCTATAACCTCGATCAGGTCCTTGACGGTGATCTCGACGCTGTTCTCGGCGCCTTGATCACCGCCGACCGCGAGGAGCGCCTCGGCTCCGACGCCTGAGGGTGCGCGAATTGATCTTCTTGGGTGGTTCCGCGGCTGGCTGCGGGATCGTCGACCTGAGGTAGCACCGACTCCAAACCTCGACGCTGTCCTCGTCAGCCACGAGGTGAGAACCCGCCGCTTGCCGGTCTGCGTGGGCAGCGGAACAACCGTCGCCGTACGTGCCCGACCACAGCCGCCATCCGCGCGTGACAGTAAGGGAACTTTTCTGTCACCGGTGCGCGGAAAGTTCCCTTACTCGCATTCGCCGGAGCTGCGCGCGAAGCGGGCGATGATCGCTTTAAGCTTTCCCCGTGAGTCGACACCCACTTCGTTTGGCCATCCTGGACGCGGAACGCGTGCTGTCCGTCGCCGGTGTGCCGAGCCCCCGTACGGACGCTGAACTGCTCGCCGCGCATTTGCTCGGGGTCGAACGCACGAAGCTCATGATGGTTCCCCTGGTCGACCCAGCGGTTGTCGAGGCACTCAACGATCTCGTGCGGCGTCGTGCGACCCGGGTTCCGTTGCAGCATCTGACGGGCACGTCGTCGATCGGGGACGTGAGCCTCGCCGTCGGCCCGGGGGTGTTCGTGCCGCGGCCGGAGACGGAACTGCTGCTGGCATGGGGCTTGGCGACTCTCGAGGGCGTGGACTCGCCGGTGGTAGTCGATCTCTGCACGGGATCCGGGGCGCTCGCGTTGGCCGTCGCGAAAGCACGTCCGGACGCGGCGGTGCATGCAGTGGAACGCGACTCGGGAGCGTTGGCGTGGGCGAGGCGTAACGCCGACGCGCAGGCGCAGGCAGGGGAAACACCGATCAGCCTGTACTCGGGCGACGTCGCCGACTCAATGCTGCTCATGGAGTGGGAAGGTCTCGTCGACCTCGTGGTGTGCAATCCGCCGTACGTGCCTGAGGGCACCCCGGTGCCCCCGGAAGTGCGGGCGCACGACCCTCATGACGCCGTGTTCGGCGGTCGGGACGGGCTGGATGTGGTTCGGCACGTCGTCGGGTGCGCGGCTCGGTTGCTCAAGCCGGGTGGTGGGGTCGCGGTCGAGCACGATGACACACACGGCGGTTCGGTGCCGGCGCTGCTCACCGCGCGGAAGGTGCTCGACTCGGTGCAGGACCACACGGATCTGGCGGGCCGCCCGCGGTTCGCGACAGCTCGCCGAGCCGACCTGGGGTGACAGTAAGGGAACTTTCCTGTCACCGGTGACAGGAAAGTTCCCTTACTGTCACGACTCGACCGGGGCCAGCCAGGAGCCGTACGACTCGCAGTGGGCGAGGACGCAGCCGTCGCGGTCGAGGACGAACGAGCCCCAGGTGAAGTTCGCCGATTCCGATCCCGCGTGGTCGGCGAGCGCGGGACTGGCCTTCCGGGATTCGATGCCGACACGGACGGCCCCTGCCTGCTCCACGACGTCGAGGAAGTCTCGTACCGTGCCTGCGTCGACGTAGGCGAGGACGGCCGAGTGCAGCACGACCGGTGTCGTCCCCTCGGGCACCTCGTCGAGCAGCGCGGGCAGGTCCTGGACCAGATCGCCTCGATCGATCCGGGGTGGCGCCGTCCGCGCCACCCGGATCGCCGAGTCGAGTCGTTCGAGCCGTGTCTGCATGCCGGGCCACACGAGGCTTCGGAGCCAGCGCACGTCGTCCTGGTCGGTCACGTCGAGCGGGTTCTGGTCGAGGCCGGCCCGCCATACGATGTCCGGGATCCGTTGCGGCGCTCGCGCACCAGGCTGGAGCTCGCAGGTGAGCGGGCACGGCCCGGTGCCGAGGGTGGCGAGGTCGGCTCCGGTGTATCGATAGGTGTAGCGGTCGAGCTGAAGGCACAGTCCGGCGCTCGCACCGACTTCGACCACAGCGAGCGGCCCGGGCAGGTCGTGCAGGCCGAACAGCAGGGCTGAGCACCGATTGGCCTCGTTCGTCTGGGTGTAGCGGCTGCGCATGGTGGCGCTGATGTCGTCCCAGTGCACGGACGTCCGTGCGGAGAGATCGGTGCCGCTGGCCGGTGCCGAGCCGGTTACGTACTGGACGGCGGCGAAAAGGAGGTTCGGCTGGTGGCAGCGTTCCGGCAGTGCGGAGATCGACTCGCAGAGGAGTGCGTCGTCGGCGACCGCGCGGGCGAGTGTCGCGTACAGCGGTGAGCTCCCCGCCGCTTCCTCCGCGAAACGCAAATACCGTTCGGATATGTCCGTGGAACTCATGAGGTCTCCGGTTCGTCGGCGCCTGCGTCGCCCTGTAGCTCGTTGACGAACTTCCGCAGCGCGGCGTTGAACTCGGTGGGCCGTTCCCGCGCCGGCCAGTGGCCGGCTCCTTCGATGGCTCGCAGCCTCGAGCCTGCGATCGCTCCCGCCGCCTCTCGCGCGGACGCCGGTGACGTCACCGCATCCTGCTCACCGTGCAGAACGAGCGTGGGGCAGTGGATCCGATCGGCCCGAGGCAGATGGTTCACCGACAGTCCCTTGCGGGTGATCGCCGAATCCAACCAGTCCGGAAAAACCGACTGCCGCTGACGCGCCTCGTCCTTCACCTCGTCGACCAGCGAACCGAGGTCCGGCACCGTCGCACCGCCGGTCAGGATCGACCGGGCGAGCACCGCACCTGTGAACGCTCGGTTGCGGCCCAACACCTTCGTCGCGAGAGTCCCGAGCCCGGACCGCACGGCCAGGTACGTGGGCAGGTGCCGAGGCATGCGGGTCTGAAAACCCGCGGAGTCGACGAGCACGAGTCCGTGAACGCGTCGCGGATGCCGGAGCGTGAATCCGGCGGCAACGCTCCCGCCGATGGAATGCCCGACGAGCACGGCGTCGTCGAGTCCCCACACGTCGAACATCCACCGCACCACCTCCTCGAGAGTGCGCTGGTCGGCGCGCCCGTGCCACGGTCTGCTGCCACCTTGTCCGGGGAGGTCGAACAGGAACACCCGGTGGTCTTCGGCCAGCATCGGGATCGTGTGCCGCCAGGTCACCATCGCGTTGTCGAACCCACCGCCGTGCAACAGCACGATCGCGGGCCCACCGTCGCCGCTGCGATAGTGGCGGATCTTCCCCGCGGGGAACTCCGCGTGTTCGACCTCGACGCCCTCGGCGGGGTGGGGCATCTGCTCTCCTGTTCGTCGCCGGTGCGCAACGGGGACGTGGTGGCCCCAGTGCCGTGCGGGTCCGCTGTGGACGCGAACCCGGCTCGAGGGTATTCCCGCGGGCGGGCGGAGGGCACCACTGACACGGGTGTGGAGCCGACGTGCCAGGATCGGGGAGTGAGCTCCCTCTACGACTGCACCGACCCGGACCGCCGCTCGGCCGGGTTGACCGCCGCCGCGAACACCGTGCGCGCAGGCGGACTCGTGGTTCTTCCCACGGACACCGTGTACGGGATCGGCGCGAACGCGTTCGACTCCGACGGGGTGGGGGCGCTGCTCGCGGCGAAGGGACGCTCCCGGTCGATGCCGGTCCCGGTCCTGGTCGGTTCCTGGTCCACAGTGGATGGGCTCGTGCTGTCGGTGTCGAAGCAGGCGCGCGCTCTCGTGGAATCCTTCTGGCCGGGCGGACTGTCGCTGGTGCTGCCGCAAGCACCGTCGTTGAGCTGGGATCTCGGCGACACCGGCGGCACGGTGAACCTGCGGATGCCGCTGCACCCGGTCGCGCTCGACCTGCTGCGTGAGGTGGGGCCGATGGCGGTCTCCAGTGCCAACCGCACCGGGAACCCGCCGCCCGAGACCGTTCTCTCCGCGCGCGATCAGCTCGGCAGCAGCGTGTCGGTCTACCTCGACGGTGGCCCGACCGGTGAGCCGGTGGCCTCCACGATCGTCGATCTGACCGCCGCGCAGCCGCGCGTGCTGCGCGAGGGCGCGGTCACCGTCGGCGAGATCAACGAGGTGCTCGGCATCGAGGTCGACATCGCGTAGCGGCTCGACTCCGGTATCGGTGTGACAGGAAGGGAACCTTCCGCGCACGGGTGACAGAAAGGTTCCCTTCCTGTCACACCCGGCCCGAACCGGCAACGGGCTAGCATGGCGGGCGGGTGTTCGTGGCGAAAATGCTGCTGTGGACCGGTGCGTGGCGCGGGTTCGGCCCGGCGATAGCGTGGCCGACCGAGAGGCGGAGTGAGTCTTCGCGCCATCCATCACGACGAGGAGCGCCGAGCGTGAGCATGTCGTTGCCAGGGTGCGAGCACGCGTCCGGCCGGTCGCTCCGGCCTCCGCGCGGGTGACGCGCCGTGGATCCGACCTGGGCACCTGCCGGACTTCCGGTTCGCGAGTACATGCTCGTCGCGTTGAGCGCGGCGGCCGTGACGTTCCTGCTGACCGGTCTGGTTCGCCTGGTGGCGATCCGGATCGGTGCGGTCGCCTATCCGAGGCAGCGGGACGTTCATCTGACACCGATCCCGCGTATGGGTGGGGTCGCCATGTACGGCGGCGTGCTCGGCGGGATGTTCCTGGCGAACAACCTGCCGGTGCTCTCGCGCAGCTTCGACTATTCCTCCGACGCGATCGCCGTGGTGCTCGCCGGTGGGCTGATCGTCCTGGTGGGAGCACTCGACGACCGGTTCGAGCTCGATTCGCTGACGAAGCTCGCCGGTCAGGTCACCGCAGCGGGGATTCTGGTGCTGCTGGGTGTGCAGTGGTTCCTGTTCTGGGTGCCGTGGGGCGACGACCCGAACTCGGTGGGTTCGCTGCTGTCGTTGAACAGCACGCAGGGGCAGTTGCTGACCGTGTTGCTCGTCGTCACGATGATCAACGCGATGAACTTCGTCGACGGCCTCGACGGGTTGGCCTCGGGCATCGGCCTGATCGCGGCGAGTGCCACGTGCGTGTTCTGTCTGGGGTTGCTGAGCAGCCAGGGCGGCGACGTCAATGCATATCCGCCTGCGCTCATCGCGGCGACGATCGCCGGTGCGTGTCTGGGTTTCCTGCCGTACAACTTCCAACCGGCGAAGATCTTCATGGGCGACTCGGGGTCCATGTTGATCGGCTTGATGTTGGCGACGGCGAGCACCACGGCCGCAGGCAAGATGGACTTCACGCGCTTCGGCGGCCGGGACGCGCTGGCGCTGCTCTCGCCGCTGCTGGTGGTGGCGGCGGTGCTGTTCGTGCCGCTGTTGGACCTCATCATGGCCGTGGTGCGCCGTACTCGGGCCGGTAAGAGCCCCTTCCATGCGGACAAGATGCATCTCCACCACCGGCTGTTGGAGATCGGCCACTCGCAGCGTCGCGCGGTGATGCTGATCTATCTGTGGGCGGCGGTGCTCGCGTTCGGTGCGGTCTCGCTGACTTTGTTCGAGAACCCGGTGACCGTGGCCTGTGTCATCGGCCTGGGAGTGCTGGTGGCGGGTATCGTTTCGCTCGTACCCCGTCTTCGAGCGCGGAGCGCTCCTGCTGATCGAGAAGTCTGATGAGTCGAGCCCACGATCCGTCCCCACCGGCCGCCGAGCCGATCGCGAGTACCTCCGCGCCGCAGGCTGAGCCGGAGGGTGAGCACGCGGCCGCGATGCGGCGTCTCGCCGACACGATGCTCCGCACCGCGTTGTGGCCGGGAATCGCCACTGTGGGGATCGCCACAGTCGTCGCCGGGTTGGTCGTCGGTCTGTCGGGCGTGCTCGGTGCGCTGGTGGGCGGCGCGGTCGCGACCGCTTCCTCGATGGCCACGATCGGGCTCATCAAGTGGTCGCGGGGCATGCACCCGATGGCGATGATGGCGGTCGCACTCGGCGGTTACACGGGCAAGATTCTTGTTCTGATGATTGTCATGACCCTGCTGACCTGGGTTGATGCGTTGCATCCGATGTCGCTGGCGCTGACGATGCTAGCCACGGTGCTCGTGTGGACCGCCGCGGAGGCGCAGGGATTCCGCAAGACGAAGATTCCCACGATCGTGCCTGTGGCCGGATCGTGAGTGGTGATCTGAGCGGGTGCCCGTACCCGCAAGTTACTCGTTGGTAGTATCGCTTGACGTTGCCTCGGTCAGGCCGTTGAACAGCACGGTCGAGTACCTGGGAGCGTGGTCGAGCCGGGTCTCGACGTTAAGGTGGGCCCCCCGGGGTCTCCGGACAGGTATCAGGTACGTTAAGTGCAAATCGTGACGATTCCCCCGGCGGAGTGAACGCCGACCGGGAGAACCGGAAGGAGCCCAGTTGGGCGCGCTGGTGCTGGCTCAAGGCGGGACGTTCGTCCCGCCGGGTGCCGATAGCTTTTTCTTGCCGCCGATCTTCGGTGGGGTCACCAAGCCGATGCTGCTGGTGGCACTGTCCGTCGTGATCATCGGTGCCTACTTCGTCGTGACGACGCGGAACATGCAGTTGGTTCCCTCGAAGGGCCAGTTCGCCGCGGAGCAGATCTACGACTTCTCGCGGAACACCGCGCGGGACCAGATCGGTTCGAAGGAGTTCAAGCCCTTCATCCCGCTCATCTTCGCGCTTTTCACCTTCGTTCTGGTGAACAACCTGTTCGGGATCATTCCGCTGGTGCAGTTCCCCACGATGGCGAAGATCGGGTTCCCGATCGCGCTGATGCTCGTGGTCTACGTCACTTATCACGGCATCGGATTCAAGCGGCACGGCTTCACCGGTTACCTCAAGGGCATCATGTTCCCACCGAACGTGCCCAAGCCGATCTACGTGCTTCTCGCGCCGATCGAGTTCATCTCGAAGTTCGTGACCAACCCGTTCGCGTTGGCAATCCGAGTGTTCGCCGCGATGTTCGCCGGCCACCTCATGCTTCTGGTGTTCACCCTCGGCGGCCAGTACCTGCTCGTGGAGGCGAGCGCGTTCCTCAAACCGGTGTCCTTGCTCGGTTTCGGGTTCGCCATCGTGCTGACGTTCGTCGAGGCACTGATCCAGGTCCTGCAGGCCTACATCTTCGCGCTGCTGTCCGCGAGCTACATCGGCAGCGCGCTCGCAGAAGAGCACTGACGTCCAGACCCACGGAACTCCCGATCCGCATCCCGCGGACCGAGTGAAAGGTAGTTGAGAGTGAGCAACATCGTTCTTGCGCAGGCCGCCGACACCGCCGGTGCCATCAACCCGGGTCTCGCCGCCATCGGCTACGGCCTCGGTGCCATCGGCCCCGGTGTGGGTGTGGGTCTGATCTGGGCCGCCGTCATCAACGGCACCGCCCGTCAGCCGGAGGCTCAGAGCCAGCTCATGGGCATCGCGTGGATCTCGTTCGTTCTCGTCGAGGTGCTCGCCCTGATCGGCCTGGTCGTCTACTTCATCGCCTCCGCAGCCTGAGTTAGGTACTCGACGCGTTGGGAGACGTTGTGATGAACACGCAGATGGTGTTGGCCGCCGAAGGCGAGCACAACCCGATCCTGCCGATGCCCTCGGAGCTGATCCTCGGCCTCGTGGCATTTCTCCTGCTGCTGTGGGTGCTGAACAAGTACGCGGTGCCGCGCTTCGAGAAGCTCTACGAAGAGCGCAGCCAGAAGATCGAGGGTGGCATCGCCCGCGCCGAAGAGGCCCAGGCCGAGGCGCAGCGCACCCTCGAGCAGTACAAGGAGCAGCTGGCGGATGCGCGGGCCGAGGCGGCTCGGATTCGCGACGACGCCCGCGCCGAAGGTCAGCAGATCGTCGAGGAGATGCGGACCCAGGCCCAGACCGAGTCCGACCGGATCGTGGCTGCCGGGCAGAGTCAGTTGGCCTCGCAGCGTGCGCAGATCGTCGCCGAACTCCGCGGCGACCTCGGCAGGCAGGCAGTCAATCTGGCCGACCGGATCGTCGGTGAGTCCCTCGAGGACGAGGCCCGTCGCCGCGGCACCGTGGACCGGTTCCTCGACGACCTCGAGACGACGGCAGCACCGGCATCCGGCTCCAGCCAGAGCTGACGGAGTACGAACCAGACGGGCACCGGATCGATGGTCGAGACGATCGATCGCCCACGAGTGAAAGGCGCTGAGAGTTGAGCACCCTCGTGAACGCCGCGAGTCGGGAAGCACTGGCAGCCACCGAGCTGCAGTTGCTGCAGGCCACCGACGGGGCCGGACCCGCGGAGATCACCGGGCTCGCCGACGAGCTGTTCGGGGTCGCCGCCGTGCTGGGCCGCGAGTCCGGGCTGCGGCGTGCTCTCGCCGATGCCTCCACCGACTCGAGTTCCCGGGAACGCTTGGCTCGCGAGCTGTTCGGAGGCAAGCTCGGGACCAGGGCGCTACCGGTCGTCGTCGAGGCGGTGCGGTCTCGCTGGTCGGGTCCTCGCGACCTCGTCGACGGCGTCGAGCGCCTGGCCCGTACCGCACTACTCGTGCAGGCCGAGCGGGCGGGCAGACTGGACGCAGTCGAGGACGAGCTGTTCCGGCTGGGGCGCATCATCGGGTCCGACCCGGACCTGGAGCGTCTCTTGTCGGACCCGACGGCTTCGGCCGAGGGCAAGTCCGTGGTCGTTGACCAGCTGGTCGACGGCAAGGTCGAGCCGGTGACGCAGAGCCTGGTTCGGCAGCTGGTCAGCCACCCTCGCGGCCACGTCAGCGACGGGCTCGAGGAGCTGGCGGAGTTGTCGGCCAAGCGGCGGGAACGGTCGGTGGCGCACGTCGTCACGTCGGTCCCGCTGAGCGACGAGCAGCAGCAGCGGCTCGCCACGACGCTGCAACACATCTACGCGCGACCGATCGCGATCCATCTCGAAGTGGACCCCGAGATCGGCGGCGGGTTGGTGATCCGGGTCGGTGACGAGGTCATCGACGGCAGCACGTCCGGGCGTCTGCAGGCTCTGCGGCGCGACCTCGCCGGTTGATCCGAAGCCCCAGGCGAGCGAACACACTCACTTCTCACGAACGAACCGAGAGCAGGAACGAGACATGGCGGAGCTGACGATCTCGTCGGACGAGATCCGCAGTGCGATCGAGAAGTACGTCTCCAGCTACTCCCCGGAGGTCAGCCGCGAGGAGGTCGGCGTCGTCACCGATACCGGTGACGGCATCGCCCATGTCGAGGGTCTGCCTTCGGCCATGACCGAGGAACTGCTGGAGTTCCCCGGCGGCGTCAAGGGCGTCGCGATGAACCTCGAGGCCCAGTCCATCGGTGCGGTCGTCCTCGGCGACTCCGACAACATCGAGGAGGGCCAGGAGGTCAAGAGCACCGGTGAGGTCCTCTCGGTGCCGGTGGGCGACGGGTTCCTCGGCCGCGTGGTCGACCCGCTGGGCGGGCCCCTCGACGGCCTCGGCGACGTCGTCGGCGAGGACCACCGTGCACTGGAGCTGCAGGCCGCCACGGTCGTACAGCGTCAGGGCGTCGGCGAGCCGCTGCAGACCGGCATCAAGGCCATCGACTCGATGACCCCCATCGGCCGCGGGCAGCGTCAGCTGGTCATCGGTGACCGTAAGACGGGCAAGACCACGGTCGCCGTCGACACGATCATCAACCAGAAGGCCAACTGGGACAGCGGTGACCCGGACAAGCAGGTGCGCTGCGTCTACGTCGCGGTCGGCCAGAAGGGTTCCACGATCGCCGGCGTGAAGCGGTCCCTCGAGGCCGCGGGCGCGATGGAGTACACCACCATCGTCGCCGCCCCCGCCTCGGACTCACCGGGTCTGAAGTGGCTCGCGCCCTACACCGGTTCGGCCCTCGGCCAGCACTGGATGTACCAGGGCAAGCACGTCCTGATCGTGTTCGACGATCTCACCAAGCAGGCCGAGGCCTACCGCGCGATCTCGCTGCTGCTGCGCCGCCCGCCGGGCCGTGAGGCCTACCCGGGCGACGTGTTCTACCTGCACTCCCGCCTGCTGGAGCGCTGTGCGAAGCTCTCCGACGAGATGGGCGCCGGATCGATGACGGGCCTGCCGATCATCGAGACCAAGGCGAACGACGTGTCGGCCTACATCCCGACGAACGTCATCTCCATCACCGACGGTCAATGCTTCCTGCAGTCCGACCTGTTCAACTCCGGACAGCGCCCCGCCATCGACGTCGGTATCTCGGTGTCGCGTGTGGGTGGTTCCGCGCAGATCAAGGCGATGAAGACGGTCTCCGGTTCGCTGCGTCTGGACCTCGCGCAGTACCGCGAGCTCGAGTCCTTCGCGGCCTTCGCCTCCGACCTCGACGCCGCATCGAAGGCCCAGCTCGACCGTGGTGCCCGCCTCATGGAGGTCCTCAAGCAGGGACAGGGCGAGCCGCTGCCGGTCGAGGACGAGGTCGTGTCGCTGTTCCTCGGGACCCAGGGGCACCTCGACTCGGTGCCGACCGAGGACGTGCAGCGTTTCGAGAGCGAGTTCCTGGCGTACTTCCGCCGCACGAACGAAACCGCGCTCAAGGACATCGTCGAGTCGAAGAAGCTCTCGGACGACACGTCGAACTCCATCGTCTCGGCGGTCGACGAGTTCAAGAAGCAGTTCACGACCTCCGAGGGCGGGTCCGCGGAACCGCAGAAGGAGGCCGAGGCCGAGGCGATGGACGCCGACCAGGTCGGTCAGGAGACCGTGAAGGTCAACCGTCCCGCCCCGAAGAAGTGACCGGGTAACTCATGGCTCAACTTCGGGAACTACGCAATCGCATCCGGTCGGTCAAATCGATCCGGAAGATCACCAAGGCCCAGGAGCTGATCGCGACCTCGCGCATCATGAAGGCGCAGGCGCGGGTGGAGGCGTCGCGACCGTACGCCGACGAGATCACCAGGGTGATGTCGGCGGTGGCCGGGGCGAGCACGCTCGATCACCCGCTGCTCACCGAGCGGTCTGAGCCGAAGCGAGCCGCGGTCTTGGTCGTGACCAGCGACGGCGGCTTCTGCGGCGCCTACAACGCGAACGTGTTGCGGGAGGCCGAGGAGCTGCAGAGTCTGCTGCGTTCCGAGGGCAAGACGCCGGTGCTCTACGTCATCGGCCGCAAGGGCGAGGCGTACTACCGGTTCCGCAACCGGGAGATCGCCAAGAGCTGGGCGGGGTTCTCGGACCGTCCGGAGTACGACAATGCCGCCGACGTCGGCGAGACCCTGGTCAAGGCGTTCCTCGCGGGCGCCGACGACTACCCCGACGACGCCGGTGAGGACGGTATTCTGGGTGTGGACGAGCTGCACCTGGTCCACACCGAGTTCGTCTCGATGCTGACGCAGCGCCCCTCGGTCAACCGGGTCGCTCCGTTGGAGGTCGAATACTCGGAGGAGCCCGCCGCCGGGCTTTCACCGGCGTACGAGTTCGAGCCGGACGCCGAGAGGCTGTTCGAGGCTCTACTGCCGAAGTACATCAACACCAGGCTTTTCGCTGGGTTGCTGGACGCGGCGGCGTCGATCCACGCCGCTCGCCGGGCCGCCATGAAGTCGGCGACCGACAATGCGGACGAGATCGTCGAAAACCTCAGCCGTCAGGCCAACCAGGCCCGTCAGGCCCAGATCACCCAGGAAATCAGCGAGATCGTCGGTGGTGTCGAGGCGCTCTCGTCAGCAGGAAGTGAGTGACATGACTGCGACTGCCACTAGCACGGCTACTGGCACCGGCCGCGTCGTCCGGGTCCTCGGCCCGGTCGTCGACGTGGAGTTTCCGCGTGACCAGGTGCCCGACCTCAACAACGCGCTCACCGCGGAGATCACCCACGAGCGCATGAAGAAGACGCTGACCTTCGAGGTCGCCCAGCACATGGGTGACAGCGTCGTGCGCACGATCTCCATGCAGCCCACGCAGGGACTGGTTCGTGGTTCGACGGTCGCCGACTCGGGGTCCGCGATCTCGGTTCCGGTCGGTGACGTCGTCAAGGGCCACGTGTTCAACGCCCTCGGCCACTGCTTGGACGAGCCGGGCTACGCCTCGGACGCCGAGCGCTGGACGATCCACCGCAAGCCGCCGGCTTTCGACCAGCTCGAAGGCAAGACCGAGATGCTGCAGACCGGTATCAAGGTCATCGACCTGCTCACCCCTTACGTGCAGGGTGGCAAGATCGGCCTGTTCGGTGGTGCCGGTGTCGGCAAGACGGTGCTCATCCAGGAGATGATCCGCCGTGTCGCCAAGAACTTCGGTGGTACCTCGGTGTTCGCCGGTGTCGGTGAGCGCACCCGTGAGGGCAACGACCTCTGGGTGGAGATGGGCGAGTCCGGCGTCCTCGACGACACCGCCCTGGTGTTCGGTCAGATGGACGAGCCGCCCGGCACCCGTATGCGGGTGGCGCTGTCGGCGCTGACGATGGCGGAGTACTTCCGCGACGTCCAGAACCAGGACGTGCTGCTGTTCATCGACAACATCTTCCGGTTCACCCAGGCCGGCCAGGAGGTCTCGACGCTGCTGGGCCGGATGCCCTCGGCGGTCGGCTACCAGCCGACGCTGGCCGACGAGATGGGTGACCTGCAGGAGCGGATCACCTCGACGCGGGGCCGGTCGATCACCTCGATGCAGGCGATCTACGTCCCTGCCGACGACTACACCGACCCGGCGCCGGCGACGACCTTCGCTCACCTGGACGCGACCACGGAGCTCTCCCGTGCGATCTCGCAGAAGGGTATCTACCCGGCGGTCGACCCGCTGTCGTCCAGTTCCACCATCCTCGACCCGGCGATCGTCGGCGAGGAGCACTACCGGGTGGCGCAGGAGGTCAAGCGGATCCTGCAGAAGTACAAGGAGCTGCAGGACATCATCGCCATCCTCGGTATGGACGAGCTGTCCGAAGAGGACAAGGTGACGGTCTCCCGCGCGCGGCGCATCGAGCGTTACCTGGGCCAGAACTTCTTCGTCGCGAAGCAGTTCACCGGCCAGGACGGTTCCTTCGTGGACCCGAAGGAGACGATCGAGGCGTTCGACCGTCTGTGCAAGGGCGACTTCGACCACTATCCGGAGCAGGCGTTCCTGTCCATCGGTGGTATCGAGGACCTGGAGCAGGCGTACAACAAACTCACCTCGAAGTGAGGTGTGGACACCGTCGGCCGGGAGATCCGCCTTCGGTGTCCGGTCAGGATCGCAGGCCGGGGTCCTTCGGGGCCCCGGCCTTTCCTGTGGGGCGGTGACAGCATGGGAACCTTTCTGTCACGGGTGCGTGGAAAGTTCCCTTCCTGTCACGCACGCCCCGACCCCGGGGCGACTCGTCGCTGTCCAGGGGCTATTGGCTAGACTCCGCACACACACCCGACGAAGGAGACGCGCGTGGCCAACATGTCCGTCCAACTGGTCGCCGTCGAACGCCGTTTGTGGTCCGGTGAGGCGACCGCCGTGTCGGCCCAGACGCTCGAGGGCGAAATCGGTGTCCTGCCCGGTCACGAGCCGGTGCTCGGTCAGTTGATCGAGGGTGGCGTCGTGAAGATCACCACGGTCGACAACGACACGGTGACGGCGGCGGTGCATGGCGGGTTCCTGTCCGTGACGGGCGATGGGGTGAGCATCCTCGCCGAGTCCGCGGAGTTGGCGCAGGAGATCGACGTCGCCAAGGCCCGCGAAGAAGCGGGGGCCCAGGACGCGGACGTCCGGGCGCGGGCGGAGAGTCGTCTGCGGGCGGCTGAACGGTCTTCCTGACGCACTAGACAGGGGGCAATCGAGCATGTGGACCGCCACGATTCTCGTGCTGGCGCTGGCGCTGGCAGCGTTGGGAATCGTGGTGCGCGTGTGGCGAAGGGTCCATCAGCTGCGTACGGGTGGTGTCGATGTGGCGCTGCGATCCCGTGCGGACGAGGGTGCCCGTGGCTGGCACCTGGGGGTGGCGCGATATCGCGGCGAGGAATTCACGTGGTATCGGGTGTTGAGCTTGCGCAACGGGCCGAGCTGGGTGATGAATCGGTCCGATGTGGCGATCGCCGGACGTCGGGAACCGACGACGCCGGAGACCTATACGGTGCCGTCGGGATCCGTCGTGCTCGATCTGGACGGGCTGGGGCGGCACGTCGAGATCGCGATGGGGCCGGACGCGTTGACTGGGTTCCTGTCGTGGCTGGAGTCTGCTCCTCCGGGAAAATCCGTCCCATGGGCGTCCTGAGTCGCAGTCGTCGGATAGCGCAACGCCCACGCTCGGGTCGGCATGCAGAATCTGGTGGACGGCGAGGTCTAGGCTGAGTTCGTGCGGATCGAGGTTGCTTCTTACGATCACCCGGACGCTCGACGGCTGGTCGACGAGGTGCAGCAGGAGTACCTCCTGCGTTACGGCGAGCACGACAGCACGCCGATGACGGTGGAGGAGTTCGCGGCGCCGCGTGGGTTGTTCTTGCTCGGTTATCGCGGTGGGGAGGCCGTCGCGTCCGGCGGGTGGCGTGCCCACGACGGGGACGAACCGTTCTTCGAGGACGGCGACGCCGAGCTCAAGCGCATGTACGTGGTGCCGCACGCGCGCGGCTCGGGGCTGGCTCGGGCGATGCTGGCCGAGTTGGAACGGTCCGCGCGGTCGGCTGGCCGGCGCCGGGCGATTCTGGAGACGGGCACGGCACAGCCGGAAGCGATCGCACTGTACGAATCGTCTGGTTACGCGGAGATCAGCAAGTTCGGCGTGTACCGCTGTGACGGCGACAGTCGCTGCTTCGGTAAGTGGCTCTGAGCGCCGCATCGGTGGTCGTGCAGCCGTGCCTGCCCGTCGTGTCGCGCCGTGCCGCTTCCAGAGCCGTCAAACCTCTGTGGTCCAGCCGGTGTCGATGCTGATGCCGTGACGAGCGGCCGCGCGGGTTGGGGCTGTGGTGGGCACGGTGCGGTGACGATCGTTCCGCCGACGTCGCAGACCGGCCACGGAACCACCCACGCAGATCAATCCGCGCACCCTCTCGGCGGCGTCAGCTGTTGCCGCCGGGCCTCCAGAGCACGTCACCGTCGGGGTTGGCGACGCGCGCGAGGATAAACAGCAGGTCGGACAGCCGGTTCAGGTATTTCGCGGGCAGATCGTTGGTGCCCTCCGGGTCGGCAGCGCAGGCCGCCCATGCTGCCCGTTCCGCGCGGCGTGCGACGCAGCGTGCCTGGTGCAACAGCGCTCCGGCGGGCGTGCCGCCGGGCAGGATGAACGAGTGCAGCGGTTCGAGGTGGTCGTTGAACTCGTCGCAGTGTGCTTCAAGCCGGTCGATGTAGTTCTGGGTGACGCGCAGCGGCGGGTACTTGGGGTTCTCGGCGACGGGGGTCGACAGGTCCGCACCTACGTCGAACAGGTCGTTCTGGACCTCTGTGAGCACGGCTCGGACCGTCTCGTCCAGCGGTGCGGTGGCCAGCGCGACGCCGAGCAGAGAGTTCGTCTCGTCCACGTCGGCATAGGCGACGAGACGCTCGTCGGTTTTGCTGACCTGTGAGTTGTCCGACAGGCGAGTCGTCCCGCCGTCCCCGGCCCGCGTGTAGATCTTCGTCAGGTGCACACCCATGCACCCACCCTATGCGCCTGCCTCTCCGCCTGTGGCGGGTGACAGTAAGGGAACTTTCCTGTCACCGGTGCGCGGAAAGTTCCCTTACTGTCACGATGTGCGACGCACCCGGTCCGCGGGGTGCCGATGCCGGGCCGTAACCTGGCTGCTCGTGAGTGAGCACTTCCGGGTCCACGGCGGCGCCCGACTTGAAGGCGAAGTCGACGTGGTCGGTGCGAAGAACAGCGTGCTGAAGCTGATGGCGGCAGCGCTGCTGGCCGAGGGCACCACGACGATCACGAACTGCCCCGAGATTCTCGACGTTCCCCTGATGGGTGACGTGCTGGAGAGTCTCGGATGTGAGGTCCGCACCGAGGGCCGTAAGGCCACGATCACGGTTCCGGAGCGCATCAGCCATGAGGCGATCTCGCCGTCGATGGGCAAGCTCAGGGCTTCCGTGTGCGTGCTCGGCCCTCTGGTGGCGCGCTGCCGCAAAGCGGTGGTGACGCTGCCCGGTGGCGACGCGATCGGCTCACGCCCACTGGACATGCACCAGAACGGGCTGCGCAAGCTGGGCGCGACGAGCTACATCGAGCACGGCGCGGTCGTTGCCGAGGCCGAGGATCTCAGCGGGGCCCAGATCTGGTTGGACTTCCCGAGCGTCGGAGCCACGGAGAACATCCTGATGGCCTCGGTGCTCGCGGAGGGCACCACGGTGATCGACAACGCGGCCCGTGAGCCGGAAATCGTCGACCTGTGCGTCATGCTGCAGCAGATGGGCGCCAAGATCGAGGGCGCGGGGACCTCGACCCTGACGGTGCACGGCGTGGAGTCGTTGCGGGCCGTCGAACACGAGGTCATCGGTGACCGGATCGTCGGGGCGACGTGGGCGTTCGCGGCGGCGGCGACACAGGGCGACATCACGGTGCGCGGTGTGGATCCCCAGCACGTGAACCTGGTTCTGGAGAAGCTGCGCAGCGGCGGCGCTTCGGTGACGGCGCTGGACGGTGGTTTCCGGGTGGTAGCCACCCAGCGGCAGGTGGCCGTGGATTTCGTGACGCTCCCGTATCCCGGGTTCCCCACCGATCTGCAGCCGATGGCGCTAGCCCTCTCGGCTGTGGCCGACGGCACGTCGATGATCACCGAGAACCTGTTCGAGTCCCGGTTCCGCTTCATCGAGGAGATGGTGCGGATGGGTGCCGATGCTCGCACCGACGGTCATCACGCTGTCGTGCGCGGAGTGGAGAACCTTTCCAGCGCGCCCGTGTGGGCTTCTGACATTCGCGCCGGAGTGGGGCTGGTCATCGCGGGCTTGTGCGCGGACGGGGTGACCGAGGTTTGGGACGTCTTCCACATCGACAGGGGCTACCCGAACTTCGTGGAGAACCTGCGCGACCTCGGTGCCCGAATCGACCGCATCACGGAATAGCCCTCATGCTTGGGCCCCGGGCCCGGGGGCTCGGCCGAGAGAAGCCTTTCGAAGCGTTTCCGCGGTACAGAGCGGGTCACGCTTGCCCGGTGACGACCTGGTCGCCGTCGATGCGAACCTCGACGCGGTCGAGCGGACGATCCGCGGGACCGGTGACGACGTTGCCCGAAAGGTCGAAGACCGAACCGTGACACGGGCATTCGAGCTGCTGTCCTTGCGGGGCGACTGTGCAGCCCTCGTGGGTGCAGGCGGCGCTGAACGCCTCGGCGACGCCTTCCTGTGGTCGGACCACCAGGATCTGCCGCCCGTCGGGTGCTTCGGCCGCCGCGGCGCCGCCGACCGGGACGTCGGCGAGGCGGACGAGCGGGGTCCCCTCCGGCGGTGGGGGCGGCGGCTCTTCGGCGGCGTCGGTGAGACTCGACCCTTGCTGGTTGTTCGACGTACACGCCGCCGCGCCGCACACGGCCGCCACGGCTCCGCCTGCGCGCAGCACGTGGCGGCGGGAACAGGTCGGGAACTGACTCATGCCGCACCTCGCGTTCGATTGCACTTGCACCTCGGGTGGCGGGTGACAGTAAGGGAACCTTCCTGTCACATGTGCGCGGCATGTTCCCTTGCTGTCACGCTCCGAGTGGACCTTGAGCGACACTGTGCACCAAACCGGCATAATGGACAATCTCGGGTTGTCGGAGGAAGGGGCGGCGCGGCTCGCGGCGCTCCGCGAGGAGTGGGTATGAACGCGAGTTCCGTGAGTACCGCCGCGGCGTCGGCGACCGGGCGCGCAACGGTCGCCGAGGTGCTGCGAGGCCTCGTCGTGACCGGGGTGTTGATGTCCGGCGTGGTCCATCTCGAGCTGTGGGCCCAAGGCGTTGCCGAGGTTCCCGTAATCGGCCCACTTTTCCTGCTCAACGCGGTGGCGGGCATCGTTCTCGGGCTCGTCGTCCCGATCTGGCGCCACTGGATCCCGGTCGCCGCAGCCTGCCTGTTCAACGCGGCGACGCTGCTCGCGTTCGTGCTTGCCGTCACGGTCGGACTGTTCGGCTCCCGCGAGGTCGCGGCGGGAGTGCCGCAGTCGCTCGCCGGCGTGGCCGAAGTGGTGTCATTGCTGTGCGGGCTGGCGTTGCTGCTGGTGGGCAGTACCCTCCGGCGCTGAGGAGTTGGGCCCGCCGGTCGGTGGTCAAGCCCCGTCGAGCGCGACCCGAAGGCCGAGTCCCACCATCACGGTGCCCGTGACGCGTTCCAGCGTGAGGCGGACGCGGCGCTTGGTCACCAACTGCCGCATCGCGCCGACCATCCACGACATCAGCCTCCACCACACGACGGAGACGCCGAGGAAGACCAGCATCAACATCATCGACGTGGTGGTGCGCGGCTCGTTGCCGCCGACGAACTGCGGAATCAACGTGAGGAAAAGCAGCACGATCTTCGGATTGAGCAGGTTGCTGATCAGGCCCTGCCGGAACGCCGCGCGCCGCGTGATGGGTTGCTGCGACGAGGCGAGATCGAGTGTCGGCTCCTCCGCGGGCTCGTGTCGCTGCTTCCAACTCGCCCACAACGTTGTCGCACCGAGCCACACGAGATACGCGGCTCCGAGCACCTTGACCACCGTGTACGCCGTTGCGGAAGCGGCGAGCAGGGCGGACAGGCCGATCATCGAGGCCGCGGCGTGGACGACCAGGCCGCCGCAGCACCCAATGCCGGTCCACCACATCGCCGTCGTGCCACCGCGCAGACTGTTGCGCAGCCCGAGTGCGGTGTCCGGTCCGGGGACGACGGCGATGACGATCGCGACCAGGAGGAACGGGATCAGCTGTTCGGGCACCCCGTCAGGCTAGGCACTACCGAAACGCCGAGACCACGGTCGCGAGTTGTTGTCCCGGTCACATAGTGCGTTCCCGCAGCAACAGCAACGTGTAGGCGGCGATCGACTGCGCGTCGGTGATCTCTCCGTCTCGGACCATCGCCTCGAACTCGGATCTGGAGAACCAGGCAGCCCGCATGTCCTGTTCCTCGGGTTCGCGTTCATGGGGGCCGTGAACCAAGCCGGTGGCGAGATAGGCCCGGCCGCGCTGGCTGGACATGCCCGGGGCGACGTCGAGAGAGCCGAGCAGAGTGACGTCGTCGGCGATCAGACCGGTTTCTTCCCGGAGTTCACGCGTGGCCAACTCGGCCGGGTCGACGTCCTGCCGATCGGGGGCGGTGCCCTGCGGAAACTCCCAGCGACGTCGGCCGAGGGGATAGCGGTACTGTTCGACGAGGTGTAGCCGCCCCTCGTCGAGGGGAACGACCAGGGCGTAGTCGGGCTTGTCGATCACTCCGTAGAGGCCGCTGGAGCCGTCCTGTCGCACGATGCCGTCCTCACGCACCGTCATCCACGCGTTCGCGTACACCTCACGAGTGCTCGTTGTTTCCATGGCCGCATCCTGCCTGCGGCGGAGGGGGCGTGACAGGAAGGGAACATTCCTGTCACCGGTGCGCGGAAAGTTCCCTTCCTGCCACCCGGCTCATGCAACCGGCGGCCGGCTCGGGTCCGTCTTCGCAGTGACAGGGTCGTCGGGACGGAGGGATGGCGTCGTGAGCAGGACGAGGAAGACGAAGCGGATCGCGGTGGTCCTCGCGGCCCTGGCGGTCACGGCCACGTTGGGTGCAGGCACGGTGCTGGCCCTCGGTGCGACGGGGTCGCAGGCAGGCGAGGAGACCGCTCAGCGGCCTGGCGGCGAGGACAAGGTGGCCGGCATGGAGCACGCGCCGACCGTGCAGGACAGCTACGTGGTCGTCTTCGAAGACACCGTTTCCGCAGAGGCGGTCGGCGTGACCGCGGCGGACCTGGCTCGAAAACACGGGGCGACTATCACCACGGAGTACTCCTCCGCACTCACCGGCTTCGCGATGCATGCCACGGCGAAGCAGGCCGAACGGCTCGCCCAGGAGCCCACGGTCAAATACGTCCAGCCGAACCAGCAGATCAGCATCGACGGGGCCTGACCCCAAACCCGCTCGGACGGCGGCCGACTCCTTCCACGGTCGCCGTCCGAGCGTTCACGCCACAGTGACAGCAAGGGAACTTTCCGCGCACGGGTGACAGGAAGGTTCCCTTGCTGTCACCCGCCACGCCGTGACACCTCGCCCCACGGCGGGGTGCTCGACATGAGGCCGGGTGCCCGTACTGTGTTCCGGGTGCGTCTCGTGATTGCCCGCTGCAAGGTTGACTACGTCGGTCGTCTCACCGCGCATCTGCCGTTGGCGCAGCGCCTGCTGCTGGTCAAGGCCGACGGTTCGGTGTCGGTGCACTCCGACGACCGTGCCTACAAACCGCTGAACTGGATGAGCCCGCCGTGCTGGCTGATCGAGGATCCGGGCGTGTGGACGGTGCAGAACAAGGCCGGCGAGAAGCTCGTGATCAGTATCGACGAGGTGCTGCACGACTCGAAGCACGAGCTCGGCCACGAACCCGGCCTGGTCAAGGACGGCGTGGAATCCCATCTGCAGGAGCTGCTCGCCGAACACGTGACGACGCTCGGCGACGGATGGTCGCTGGTGCGGCGCGAGTTCCCCACGGCGATCGGCCCTGTCGATTTGATGTGCCGGGACTCCGACGGGTCGAGCGTGGCCGTGGAGATCAAACGACGCGGCGAGATCGACGGGGTGGAGCAGCTCACCCGCTACCTCGAGCTCCTCAACCGCGACCCGTTGCTGGCCCCGGTGACGGGCGTGTTCGCCGCGCAACAGATCAAGCCGCAGGCGCGAACCCTGGCCGAGGACCGCGGCATTCGCTGTGTCACGCTCGACTACGACGACCTCCGCGGCATCGAGCCCGATGAGTTCCGGTTGTTCTGATCCGCGTGGAGCCTCTTCGCCGTTGCCATACTGTCCGGCATGACGGGACAGTTCGATCCTGCGCGTATGCGGTTGTCCGACGCCGAGCGTGAGCAGGCGGTGCAGCGCTTGAACACGGCGTTGGGAGAGGGCCGTCTCGACCTCGACGAGTTCACTCGACGCACCGATCGTGCTCTGGCGTGTCGTACGCGGGGCGAGCTGGACGCCTTGTTCGCTGATCTCCCGTCGCTTGCGGTGTCGCTGACGGCGGGGGAGTCGGTCCTCGAGCTGCGGCCGAAGAACTCGGCGTTGCAGCGGCACGGCAACTGGGTGGTGCCGCCGTCGATCACGATCACCGGCAAGCTCGGCTCCGTCGTGTTGGACTTCCTGCATGCGCAGTGGGCGGCTTCGACGGTCGAGATCGACGTCTCCACCAAATACACGAAGATCGAGTTCTCCGTCCCGCAAGGAACGTGGGTCGACTGCAACGGCCTCGAGTTGGTCGACGGATCGGTGCGAGACCGACGCACGGGCGGCGAGGTTCCGTCGGCGCCGCGTCGCATCGTCGTGCGCGGGCGGATGCAGTACGCACACCTCACTCTGCGCGCACGTTCGGGCAAGCCGACCTGGTGGGAGAAGCTGGGTCTACCGCCGCTGTTCTGACCCGCCGTTTCCGGCGCGGACGCTTCCTGTTCAACGAATTGATATCGACCGCAAGCGGCGTCGCTCGCCGTGCGGTACTGTGCGCTCGCTTCGCATCTGTGGTGAATATCGTTTGAGTTTGTTGGATCTGGAGGTGGGGTAGCGTGCATGTGCTGGCCCAGGAGCAGCTGCGGCTCGACGCGAGCGCGGTGGACTACGTACTGCTCGCGCTCTACTTCGCGTTCGTGCTCGGGATCGGGCTGCTCGCGCGACGGTCGGTGTCGAGCAGTCTCGACTTCTTCCTGTCCGGGCGGTCGCTGCCGGCGTGGGTGACCGGTCTGGCGTTCATCGCCGCGAACCTCGGTGCCATCGAGATCATCGGCATGTCGGCGAACGGTGCCGAGTACGGCATGCCGACGATGCACTACTTCTGGGTCGGTGCGGTCCCGGCGATGCTGTTCCTCGGCATCGTGATGATGCCGTTCTACTACGGGTCGAAGGTCCGCAGTGTTCCCGAGTTCATGCTCCGGCGATTCGGCAAGCCCGCGCACCTCGTCAACGGCATCAGCTTCGCCGTGGCCCAGGTCCTCATCGCGGGCATCAACCTGTTCCTGCTCGCCAGCATCGTCAACGTGCTGCTCGGCTGGCCACTGTGGGTCTCGGTGGTCGTCGCCGCGCTCATCGTCCTCAGCTACACCGCGCTCGGCGGACTCTCGGCCGCGATCTACAACGAGGTGCTGCAGTTCTTCGTCATCGTCGCCGCGCTGCTGCCGTTGACGATCGTCGGGCTTACCAAGGTCGGTGGTTGGCAGGGGCTGGTCGACCGAGTCGCGGCAGGTCCGGGTGGTAGCGAGCAACTCTCCGCGTGGCCCGCGAACGAACTGACCGGCTTCACCAACAGCTTCCTCAGCGTGCTCGGCGTCGTGTTCGGTCTCGGTTTCGTCCTCGCCTTTGGCTACTGGACGACGAACTTCGTCGAGGTCCAGCGCGCGATGGCGTCCAAGAGCATGTCCGCCGCGCAGCGCACCCCGATCATCGGTGCGTTCCCGAAGCTGCTCATCCCGTTCATCGTCGTGATCCCGGGAATGATCGCGGCGGTGTCCGTGCAGGACATGGTGGCCTACAAGGCAACGGGCGAGGGCAACGTCGACTACAACGACGCGATCCTGCTGCTCATGCGGGACCTGCTTCCCAACGGGATTCTCGGTATCGCCCTGGCCGGTCTGCTCGCCTCGTTCATGGCCGGGATGGCCGCGAACCTGAGCTCGTTCAACACGGTGTTCACCTACGACATCTGGCAGGCCTACGTCGTCAAGGACCGCGAGGACGAGTACTACCTCGGTATGGGGCGCTGGGTGACCGTCGGCGGCACGGTCGCCGCCATCGGCACCGCCTTCATCGCCGCCGGGTACTCCAACCTGATGGACTACCTGCAGCAGCTGTTCTCGTTTTTCAACGCGCCGCTGTTCGCCACCTTCATCCTCGGCATGTTCTGGAAGCGCATGACCCCGACTGCCGGGTGGCTCGGTCTGGTACTCGGAACGGTCTCGGCGATCGCGGTCTTCGCGCTCGCCGAAACCGGAGTGCTGGACCTGCCCGGTCAAGGCGCGAGTTTCGTCGGTGCGGGCGCCGCGTTCGTCGTCGACGTGGTGGTCAGCGTCGTGGTCAGCTACATGACCCGGCCCAAACCGGACTCCGAACTGGAAGGCCTGGTGTACTCGTTGACACCGAAGGAGAAGCGCACGGCGTCCACGACCGGCGAGGACGCGGGCTGGTACCGCAGGCCGGCGCTGCTTGCGGGCATCGTGCTGGTGATCACCATCGCGCTCAACTTCATGTTCGGCTGACGGGAGGCGACTCATGACAACTCAGGTGAATCGCAGCGGCCACGCCGCAGGAGCTTTCGACGTCCGGTTGATCATCGCGATGCTGTTCGCGATCTATGGCGCGGTTCTCGTCGGGATGGGTGTGCTGGCGACGTCGGAGGAGGACATCGCGAAGGCCGCGGGCACGAACATCAACTTGTGGTCCGGCATCGGGATGCTCGTGTTCGCCGCGTTGTTCACCGCGTGGGCGCGGCTGCGGCCGATCATCGTGCCGGACGCGCCCGATGCGGAAGAGCCCTCGGAGCAGCCCTGAGCGCGGGACCGAGCGTGACAGCAAGGGAACCTTCCGGTCACTGATGACAGGAAGGTTCCCTTGCTGTCGTCGAGACGCGGCCGGAACGTCCGGTGTGGTGAATTAGTGCTGTCTTCGCGGTGGCGGTCGATACCGCAGCCTCACGGACTTCCGTAGGCTGCGTCGCAGGAACGATCGACGAGCGGTGGGAGGCGCGCATGACGGCGGAGGTATCGACCGAGACCGGTGATGGAGCGGCCACGAACGGTGTCCCGACCTTCGAGTCTCTCGACCCCCGAACAGGCGAGGTCGTCGACACCTACCCGGTGCACGACGCCGACCACGTCGACAAGGCCGTGCAACGGGCGCGGGACGCCCAGCAATGGTGGGCAGACCTGGGCTTCTCGGGCCGTAAGCAGCGACTCGATCAGTGGCGCAAGCTTCTCGTCCGTCGCCTCGACGAGGGCGCCGGAGTGATCTGCGCCGAAACCGGCAAGCCGATCGACGACGCGCGGCTCGAACTCGTGCTCGTCGTCGACCATCTGGCCTGGGCCGCGGCGAACGCCGAGAAGGTGCTCAAACGTCGCAAGGTCTCGTCGGGCCTGCTCATGGTGAACCAGGCCTCGACCGTCGAATACCACCCGCACGGCGTCGTCGGAGTCATCGGCCCGTGGAACTACCCGGCGTTCACCCCGATGGGCTCGATCGCCTACGCGCTGGCAGCGGGCAACTCGGTGGTGTTCAAACCGAGCGAGCTCACACCCGGTGTCGGTGCGTGGTTGGCTCGCACGTTCGAGGAAGCCGTGCCGGATCAGCCGGTGTTCACCGTCGTCACCGGATTCGGCGAGACCGGTGCGGCGTTGTGTCGTTCCGGGGTGAACAAACTGGCGTTTACCGGCTCCACCGCGACCGGCAAGCGTGTCATGGCCACCTGCGCGGAAACGCTGACGCCGGTGCTGCTGGAGGCGGGCGGCAAGGACGCGTTCATCGTCGACGAGGACGCCGACCTGCGTGCTGCGGCCGAAGCGGCCGTGTGGGGTGCGATGTCGAACGCGGGTCAGACCTGCGTCGGCGTGGAACGCGCCTACGTCGTCGACGCGGTCGCCGACAAGTTCCTCGATCAGGTGGCCACCATGGCGGCCGAGCTGCGGCCCGGCGGTGAACCGCAGGCGAACCTCGGGCCGATCACGATGGCCTCGCAGGTCGAGGTGATCCGCCGTCATGTGGACGACGCGTTGGAACGTGGCGCGCGAGCGGTCGTCGGCGGAAGCCACTCGGTGCGGGCACCGTTCGTGGAGCCGGTGGTGCTCACCGACGTGCCGCCGGAAGCGGACGTCAACCTCGACGAGACGTTCGGCCCGACGATCGTGGTGCAGCGGGTGCGCGACGTCGACGAGGCGATCGACCTGTCGAACCGGAGCCGCTTCGGACTCGGCGCGACCATCTTCTCCCGATCGCGGGGCGCGGACCTGGCACGGCGTATTCGAGCCGGGATGGTGGCCGTGAACGGCATCATCGCGTTCGCGGCCGTGCCCGCTCTGCCGTTCGGTGGTATCGGTGACTCCGGCTTCGGGCGTATCCACGGCGAGGACGGGCTGCGCGAGTTCACTCGGCCGCAAGCCGTGACGCGAGCGAAGTTCAGGATGCCGATCAATCCGATGACGTTCAAACGCTCGCCGCGCACGGTGCGCAGGCTGATGCGGCTGGTGCGCCTCATGCACGGTCGCTGAGCAGTCGCTCCCGGTCTCGAACGAGCGAATGGCGCTCTCGCCTCCCACCGCAGGCGAGAGCGCCGTTTCATGTCTGCTGTGCTGCCGCGTGACAGGAAGGGAACATTCCGCGCACAGATGACAGGAATGTTCCCTTCCTGTCACGCCGTGCCGACCGGCCGGAGGTGGCGATCGTGGCGCGGGCGCGGGAACCTTCGAGGGAGTGATCGGAATGGTCCCTTACCGTGGGGAACCCGGTCGTCGCGCAGAGTGCCGGCCGAGGTGATCCGAGCCGCGAGGAGACGAGTGATGAAGAAGATCATCAACGAGCCGGCGACAGTGGTCGCGGACGCTGTCCGGGGAATGGCCCTTGCCCACCCGGACCTGTTGCGTGTGCGGCACGATCCGTCGGTGATCATCCGCGCGGACGCGCCGGTGCGTGGCTCGGTGGCGGTCGTGTCCGGCGGCGGGTCCGGCCACGAGCCGTTGCACGGCGGTTTCGTCGGCCCCGGCATGCTCAGCGCGGCTGTGCCGGGCGAGGTCTTCACCTCTCCGACTCCCGACGCGGTCCAAGCGGCCGTGTCCGAGACCGATGGCGGGACGGGAACGCTGCTGGTGGTGAAGAACTACACGGGAGACGTGCTCAACTTCGAGACTGCCGCCGAACTCGCCGCCGCCGATGGGCTCGACGTGCGCACTGTGGTCGTCGACGACGACGTCGCCGTCAAGGACTCGACGCACACGGCCGGGCGTCGCGGCGTCGGCGGCACGGTGATGGTCGAGAAGATCGCCGGAGCGGCGGCGGCGCGCGGTGACGATCTGGACCGTTGCGAGGAACTCGCCCGCAGAGTCGTCTCCCGGGTCCGGTCGATGGGGATGGCATTGAGCGCTCCCACCGTGCCGCACGCGGGCGAACCGAGCTTCACGCTCTCGGAGCATGAAATGGAGATCGGGATCGGCATCCACGGGGAGCCGGGCAGGCATCGGGTTCCGTTGGAGAACGCCGACGGAATCGTGCGTCGTCTGCTCGATCCGATCCTGGAGGACCTGCCGTTCGGGGACGGCGACGAGGTGCTGCTGTTCACCAACTCGATGGGCGGCACACCGCCGCTGGAGCTCTATCTCGCACACGGCATCGCCGAGTCGGTCCTGGCCGAACGCGGTGTCCAGGTGCGGCGCAGGCTCGTCGGACCGTTCACCACGAGTCTGGAAATGCAGGGCATGAGTCTGACCCTGTTGAAACTGGACGACGAATTGCTCGAACTGTGGGACGCGCCGGTGCACACGGTCGCACTCCGCTGGTGAACCACGAACCGACGAGAGGGACTCGAATGAGCTGTACGGCGAGCGACGTCGTCGAGGCGTTGCGATCCGGGGCGGCGACGGTCGCCGAACACCGGGACGAACTGGTCCGGCTCGACCGGGAGATCGGTGACGCCGATCATGGGGAGAACATGGACCGGGGTTTCCGTGCCGTGCTGACGGCGGTGGAGCAGATGGACGTCGACTCGGAGTCACCGGGTGCGGTGCTGAAAAAGGCCGCAACCACGCTGATTTCCACTGTGGGTGGTGCGTCGGGGCCGCTGTACGGCACCGCGTTCCTGCGGGCTGCGACGGCGGTGACCGATCTGGACGAACTCGACGGGTCCGCGGTCGCCGGTGCGTTGCAAGCGGGGCTGGAAGGCGTGACGGCTCGGGGTAAAGCCGTCACCGGCGACAAGACCATGGTCGACGCGTTGTCTCCTGCGGTGGAGGCGGCTAAGGCGGCGGCCGCCTCGGGTGAGGGGCCATCCGGTGTGTTGGCCGCTGCCTCGGACGCGGCCCACCAGGGGGTCGCGGCGACCGAACCGCTCGTGGCCCGCAAGGGGCGGGCTTCGTATCTCGGAGAGCGCAGCGCCGGACACACCGACCCCGGTGCTCGATCGACTGCGTTGCTGCTCAGCGCGTTCGCCAGGAGGCAGGCATGAGCGTCGGACTCGTCGTCGTTTCACACAGCACGCGACTCGCCGAGGGCATTGTCGAGGTCGCGACCCAGATGGCACCGGAAGTGCGTGTCGTGGCAGCCGGCGGATTGCCGAGCGGGGAGATCGGAACGGACTTCGAGCAGGTCTCCGCCGCACTGTCCGATGCGGACACGGGCTGGGGTGTGGTGCTGTTGTTCGACCTCGGCAGTGCCCAGATGACAGCGGACCTCGCCGTCGAAGCCTTGGGTGACCCGGACACGGCGATCGTCGTGGACGCGCCGTTGGTCGAGGGCGCGGTCGCAGCGGCAGTGAAAGCTCAGGGCGGCGCCGTGCTCGCGGAGGTCGCCCGGGCCGCGACATCCGCTGCTGTCTCCGACGTCGCCGGATCGGCGGAGACGGAGACAGCCGCCCCGGCCGAGTCCGAGGTTCGCAGAGAGCTGGTGCTGGACAACGAGGTCGGGTTGCACGCGCGGCCTGCGGCACTCGTGGCGCGGTCGCTGGCCGGTGTTCAGGCGAACGTGGTTCTCGCTTTCGACGACAAGGAAGCCGATGCTGCGAGCGTGCTCGGCGTGATGGGCCTCGGTGCCCGCAAAGGCGACCGGATCGAGGTACGCGCCACCGGCCCGGACGCCGAGGACGCTGTGGACAGCATCCGCGACCTCGCTGCCCGCAACTTCGACGAGTAGACAGCAAGAGGTGCGACATCCTCTCGACGCTGTCCTCGTCAGGCACGAGGTGAGAACCCGCCGGTGGCTGGTCTGTGCAGACTGGCGACACAACCCTCGGCGCACTGTGGCTGCCAGAGCCTCAATCCGCGCGTGACAGTAAGGGAACTTTCCTGTCACCGGTGACAGGAAAGTTCCCTTACTGTCATCCTCCGGCGGGCAGGCGGCCGATACAGTGGCCGCATGCGGCGGCGGGTGCGGGACGTGTTGGTCGTGCTGGGGCTGGCCGCTGTGCTCGCCGGCTGTGCCGCGTCGGCGCCGGACAGACAAGGCCGGGCGGCTCCTCGCGAGACCGCTGCGACGGCCCTCGGTGATCTGCGCACAGTGGACCCTTGTTCGCTCGCCGACGCGGGTGCCTGGAACGAGTTCGGCCGCGTCGAGCGCGCCGCGACCGTCTCCCTCGACTACTGTCTCCTGCGGATCACGCGCGACGAGACCGTGATCGGTGTGTCGTTCGGTGAGCTCGCCCGGAACGTACCGACGGCGGGAAACCCCGTGCGGCGGCATGGTGGCGTGCGCATCGTCGAAGAAACTCCGTTGCCGGGGCATTGCGCCCGGCACGTCGTCCTGGCGGACGGAACGTCCGTCGAAGTCAGCGCTGATCTTCGGGCGGGCGGTTCGGGAGCCGGCCTGTGCGGAGTCGCCGATACCGGCGCGCAGGCGATCGCGGACTCTCTGTCGGAGCACACGGTGCGGCACCGCGAGTTCCCCTCGAACTCGTTGGCCCTCGTGGATGCCTGTGACGGCATTGCCCCGAACGTGATGCAGGACATTCCCGGCCTCGAAACCGCCCAGCCACGTCGTTCGCCGTCGACGCACCAGTGCCGGTGGGGGCAGGAACGGTCGGACGCCACGCGGGTGCAGATTCTGCACACGGCGGGCGCGCCCCCAGCTGTGCTGCATTCCGCCGCCGTCGAGGAACGGATCGCGAATCGCCGCACCGTGCTCAGTGTCGTCGGAGGGGATCCGTCGGTGCCTCTGTGTTCGGCGGAGACCGCCCACGTCCCGTTCGGTCCGCCCGAGAACGGTGAGACGGAAGTCGCCATGATCGTCGTGGCAGTGCCGGGCGAGACCGGCAGTGGGGCATGTGAGTATGCGCGAGGGCTTGCCGAGCGGGTGTGGCCGAACCTGCCACCGATCTGATCCCGCCCGGACACCGGATACCGTGGTGGCGTGCCACGCCGGAACCGCGAGCGACGCTCCGCCCCGAGGTCGGGGCCGCGGCCTGTCGGCGCCGCGCTCGGAGCGTCC
This sequence comes from Allosaccharopolyspora coralli, assembly GCF_009664835.1. Lineage (NCBI taxonomy): Bacteria > Bacillati > Actinomycetota > Actinomycetes > Pseudonocardiales > Pseudonocardiaceae > Allosaccharopolyspora > Allosaccharopolyspora coralli. The sequence continues at coordinate 3,864,100 of NZ_CP045929.1, read as the reverse complement.
CGCGTCGAGCCGGGCCCGGACGGTGACTGGATGGTGCGCAGCGTTCCCGCCGCTCAGGCGACCAAGACGTATCGATGCCCCGGATGTGATCACGAGATCCGGCCGGGTATCCCGCACGTGGTCGCTTGGCCTGCGGATCACGGCGGCGCGGAGGAACGCAGGCACTGGCACGGCGGCTGTTGGCACGCGCGTCATCGTCGCGGGCCCACCCGCCGCTGGTCGTGACGTCGCCGACCCGTGCGAGGATCGGAACGTGAGTACCGAAATCCGCGCCAACACCGTGCTGCCCGGCCGCCGCGAACCGATCACCCTGCACACGGCCGACGGTCTGGAACTGATCGGTGAGCTGTCGTTGCCGCAAGCACGCGAGCCACGCGCGACTCTCGTGTGTCTGCACCCGTTGCCTACTCACGGCGGGATGATGGACTCACACATCTACCGCAAGGCGGCGTTCCGGTTGCCCGCACTGGCGGACATGGCGGTGCTGCGGTTCAACTCGCGGGGCACGGCGAGCGAGGCGGGTCGCAGTCAGGGCTCGTTCGATCACGGCGACTCGGAACGCTACGACGTGGCCGCGGCCCTGGAGTACGCGGAGTTCCACGACCTACCGAACGTGTGGCTCGTAGGCTGGTCGTTCGGCACGGACCTCACGCTCGTCCACGGCCTCGACCCGCTCGTGCAAGGAGCGGTGCTCATTTCGCCGCCGTTGCGCTGGAGCGGGGAGGAGCACCTGCACGCCTGGCGGGATTCGGGCAAACCGGTGCATGCGCTGATCCCGGAACTCGACGACTACCTGCAGCCGGAGGAAGCGCAGCGCCGCTTCGCCCCGCTGGCGCAGGCCCAGGTCACCGGCTTCCCCGGCACGAAGCATCTGTGGGTCGGCAAGGCCGAGCAGGCACTCGACGCGATGGTGCAAGCCGTCGCGCCGGAGGTGCCGACGCCGTTGCCGCGCACGTGGGACGGCGAGTACGAGACGCGTCAGGTCACGATCGTCAACTCCTAACCGGCTTCGCACCGACACGGCGGCGGAGTGACGGCCTCCGCCCGTCGTGCCTGTCGTGACGCCCGCTGACGCCACACACGCGGTGCTCGGTGACAGTAAGGGAACTTTCCTGTCACCGGTGACAGGAAAGTTCCCTTACTGTCACGCGGATTGAGGCTGTGGTCAGGCACTGTTCCGAAACGGAACCACCAACGCAGAGCACTTCGCGTCTCTTTACTGTCGCGCGCCGCTGCCGTGGGTGGGGCAGTGTCAGGCACCATGGCGGGGTGCATTTCATCGAATCCGGCGTGGGCCCACCGCTTGTGCTGCTGCACGCCTTTCCGCTGGACGCCCGCATGTGGAGCGCCGCCCGCGGGAAGCTGGAGAATCAGGCGCGCATCATCACCCCTGATCAGCGGGGCCTGGGAGAGTCGCCGCTGACCGAGTCGGACGCACCCGGGGACGTGGCGGAGCCGGATCTCGACTCCGTCGCCGCAGACGTTCTGGCCCTGCTCGACGTTCTCGACGTCCCCCGCGCGGTGGTCGGTGGATGCTCGATGGGCGGCTATGTGGCGATGGCGCTGCTGCGTGCCGCGCCCGAACGAGTCAGCGGCTTGCTGCTGGCGGACACGAAGTGCGCGGCCGACGACGAGTCCCAGCGTGCGACCCGCCTCAACGTCGCCGAGCGCGCCGAGCAGGACGGAACCGACGGGTGGCTGGCCGAGTCGATGCTGCCGAACTTGCTGGGCGAGACCACGCGCTCCCAGCGAGCCGAAGTCGTCTCTCGCACCCGCGAACTGGTCGAGACGCAACCGGCTGCGGGGGTGTCCTGGGCGCAACGAGCGATGGCCGCGCGTCCGGACAATGCCTCGGTGCTGCGCGAATTCTCGGGGCCGTCGCTGGTGGTCGTCGGGCAGGAGGACTGGCTGAGCCCGGTCGGTGACGCCGACACGATGACCGAGCTATTGCCGAACGCCGAGCAGGTAGTCGTCCCCCGCACCGGGCATTTGTCGCCGCTCGAAGACCCGGACGAGTTCGCCCGAGTGGTCGGCGACTGGCTGGAGATCGTAGCGGAGTGACCCGACGGTCAGCTGCTGCGTGACCGGTTCCCCGTGGACGCGTCCACCTTCGTGGAACCGCCGTTGTCGGGATTGTGCGCCGGGTGTTTCATCCTGCGGGTCGGCTGGTCGAACGGGTTTCCGTTCTGCCGCAGGTCGTCACGGTCGATCTTGTCGGTCGCGGCGTCGACATCCTGTGAGTTCCCCGGTGCCGGGCCGGACTTCCCGCTCGAACCGGACGTCGAGGACGTCTCGTCGGGATTCTGATTGCGACGGTCCGTGGCGATCGAGTCCGCCGCCTGTTTGCGGACGTCCTCGCGGGCCTGCTCGGAGGCCTCGCGAAGCTTCTCCTCCTCGACGTCCTCGTTTTCGAGCCGGTCGAGCAGCGGTGTGGTCTGGTCGAGCAGCCCCACCGCGTCCCGCAGTTTCGCGGCGACCGTGTTGCGCAGTTCCGACAGCGAGGCCACCTGCTTGTCGGCGAGTGCGACCCGGCGACGGCATTCCTCGGTCGTCTCGCCGAGGCGCTTTTCCGCGTCGGCGCGGGCCTCGTCGACGAGTCGGGTACTTTCCTCCTCGGCCTGAGCTGTGCGGGTCGCTGCCCGGGTGTCGGCGTCGGAGACGAGCAGGCTCGCCTTCTCGGTGGCGTCCGCGACCAGCTTCTCCGCCTTGTCGGTGCTGTCCTTGTCCCGCTTCTCGGCGCCGGCGATGCTGTCGCGTTCGCGCTGCTCGGCGGCTTCGGTGCTCTCTCGGGTGACGCGCTCGGCCCGTTCGTCCGTCTCTCGGGTGACCCGCTGGGTGTACTCGTCGGCCTCTCGGGTGACGCGCCCCGCGTACTCGTCGGTCTCGCTCGTGACCCGCTCGGAGTACTCGGTGGCCTCCTGGTGCAGTCGGTTCGACTCGTCGGTCGCCTCGCGGACGCGACGGTGCGCCTCTTGCGTCCCTTCCCGGAGCCTGCGGTTGGCCTCCTCGGTGGCGTCCCGTACCCGGCGCTCGGCCTCCGACTTGCTGGTCGATTCCTGCTCGGCGAGGTGGCGCATCGCTTCGGTGCGCCGCGCGGCCATCGCGACCTCGAAGTCTTCTTCGACCTGGGTGCGCCGGGCTTCCGACTCCTCGTCGAGCTTCGCCGCTTCGGCCTTCGCCGCGTCGGTCAGCCGCTCGCCTTCCGCGCGAGCCGCGTCCATGGCGGCGGTGTGTTCGGACTCCATCTCGGTGCGCCGCGCGTCCAGCTCGGCGATCAGCTTTTCGTACCGGGTGCGGAGTGCGCTGGCCTCGCGCTCGGCCCGGCTGCGCGTGTCGGCGGCGTCGTTCTCGGCGCGTGTCCGGATGTCGTTGGCCTCGTCCTGTGCGAGCCGCAACATGCGCTGGAGTCGTTCGCTGAGCCCTTCCAGCGTGGTCGGCGGCTTGGACAGCCGTTCGACCTGGCCACGGAGGTTCTCGATCTCGGTGCGCGCGGACTCGAGCTGTCGCGACAGATCCCCGGCCTGGGAGACCGCGGCGTCGCGATCGGAGCTGAGGATGCGCACGTCGGCGTCGACCCGTTCGAGGTGCTCGTCGACCTGGGCACGGTCGTAGCCACCCTTTCGAACGAGGTCGAAGCCTGATCCCAGTGGCAGCAGGTCACGGTCGTCGGCAAGGCCCATGCGTCCAACGCTACCTGGAACGTGGGCGTGCCGTGGGAGGTGCGGGTGAGGCGGTGGCAACTTTTCGTCCGCTCTCACGACCGCGGTGTTCGATCGGCCCGAGTGGACACCGGAAGGTGGACTTGACCGGCTGGCCAACCAAGACGACGATAGAGAGGTCGCACAGGGCACTGGTGGAGGTGATCGAGGTGGCCAGAAGAGCGAACGACGTGAAGTCCCAGCCGTGGATCCGGTGGCAGGACTGGGCCGCCGTGGCGTTGGGTGTGTACCTGATGCTCGCGACGTTGTGGACCACGACGACCGGGTCGGCGCTGTCGACGATGCTCGTCCTTGGCGCGCTCCTGGTGGTGGCGGCGGTGTGGTCGCTTGCCATGCCGGGGTCGATGGCGAGTGAGTACGCGCACATGGCGATCGGCGTACTGCTGTTCATCTCCCCCTGGGTGCTCGGCTACAGCGCGCTCGCCGGCGCGGCGTGGACCTCGTGGGTCGTCGGCATTCTCGCGGTCATCGCCGGTGGTGCCGCGTTGCCGGAGGCGACTGCCGCGCACCGAGGAGGAATGGCGAGTTCCCACTGAAGTGTGGCACATGATCGGTCGGCGCTGATCGGTCGACACAGTGGCAGCGCGGCTCCGGAGTGTTCGGGCCGCGCTGCCTGATGGTGGACTGTGCCGTGGCTCGACCGTGGTGTGTCTGGAGGTTCCCGCGATGCCCGAGGCGACCGGCTCGACCCCCTCCGAGGGAACCGGCACGGTGAACGAACCGGCATCACGGGAACGGATTCTCGCCGCGGCGGGCGCGCTGTTCGCCGAACGCGGCTTCGACGCGACGCCGACGTCCCGGATCGCCGAACACGCGGACGTGCCCAAGGGGCTCATTCACTACTATTTCCGCCGCAAGCAGGACCTGCTGGTCGCGCTGGTGGACCGGCTTCCGGACGAGCGCGTCGGCGCCGACGTCGCCGTCGCGGGCGACCTGCGGGGGAGTTTGCGGCGTCTGGTGCACCTGCTCGACGACCGGTTCGAGTCGTCGGTGCTGCTCAGTCACCTGCTGTGGCGGGAGGCCGACACGCACGCCGCGGTGCGGGACGCGCTGCAAGCACGGTTCGAGTTCGTCGTCGAGCGGTTTCGCGAGGTGATCGAGACCGCGTTGGCCGGTGGCTCCGGACGAGCCGAGACGCACACGGCGGCGTTGCTGCTCGCGCGTGCGGTCCACCATCGGCACTCGGTGTCTCGGCACGCGCCGGAGCAGGCGGCAGGGGACGACAAGCTGTTCGACGAGATCGACTTCGTGGCGTCCGCTTTGGAGGGTCGGGCGGGCTGAGTCCGCGCGTGGGTTCCCGAGTGCATTGGGGAACTGGCTCTTCTGCCCGTAGGGCACGGTCATACGTGACCAGCCTGGACAGGGCGCGGCGGTACAGGACCACCCATCCAGTTCCACTATGCCCTTCAGTCGCGTGCGGGTTCGACGAGTTCGACCAGCACGCCGCCCGCGTCCTTCGGGTGCACGAAATTGATGCGACTCTCGGCGGTGCCCCGGCGCGGCGCGTCGAACAGCAATCGCACGCCGTTGCCGCGCAAGGTGTCCGACGCGGCGTCGAGGTCGGTCACGCGGAACGCGAGTTGTTGCAGGCCAGGCCCGTTGCGGTCGAGGAACTTCGCGATGGTCGAGTCCTCCCGCAGCGGCGCGAGCAGCTGGATCTGCGTGGCGCCCGCGGCGTCGCCGGGGGCACGCAGCATCGCCTCCCGGACCCCCTGGTCGTCGTTGACTTCGCTGTGCGTGACTTCGAGTCCGAAAGTGTTGCGCTGGAAGGCGATCGCCTCGTCGAGGTCGGCGACGGCGATCCCGACGTGATCGACGGCGGTGACGAGTCCGGCGAGTTCCTGCTGCATGGGCGAAAGCGTAACTCCCACGCCGCCGCACGCCTCCCGCACGTTCACGCTCCGTTCGCGCCACGCCGTTCATCGTGCGCTGATCGTGCCGAATTGCTCTGATCAGTGGAGTGCACAGCGTCGCCGCACCCGCGACTATGTCGATGATTCACGGAAAGGAGCTGACTATGGACAACAAGCAACGATTACGGCGTCTCGTGGTGGCCGCCGCGGTCGCGACACTTGCCGGTGTGGCCGGGGGGCCGGGCGCGTTGGCCGCGGGTGACGACGGCGTGATCACTGGCGGAGGCGGCGACAACCCCCGCGAAGCCGACCTGAAACGGGAGCGCGCCCCAGTCCAGCCAGGGCCCTTGAAGTTCGGCGCCGAGTCCTACGACGCGGTCTCGTCGGCCGCGTCCAGTGCCGCTGGCAGCGCCGACTGCGACATCAGCGCCGACGCGGCCACCTACCTCACGCTCTCGCCGACCTGGCCGGAGGTCGCGGGCAACGGTGAGGCTCCGTCCCCGATGACCCTCTCACGCTACGACGACCAGACTTCCCTCGCCGATCCGGAACAGCGCGGCAACGGCCTGTTCTTCAACCCCGGGGTCGGGATGTGGCAGCTCGACTCCGCGGGCCTCGGCACCGAGGAAACCGCTGCCACCGCCATCGACTCGGTGTCCGCGGCGAAGACCATGGCTCCCTACATCGTCGGCAAGTACTGCTCCGCCGTCAGCGGCGGCTCGTCGGCCGCCGAGGCCCGAGCCGCTGCGTGGACCGACTGGCACGCCTGCGACGAAGGAGCGTGCGAGGACGTCTACCAGCGGTTGAGTTCCGACGGGCTCACCACCGACACCTCGGTGAAACGTCACGGCGGTGCCTCGGCGCGGGAGTGCACCTACGAGGGCACCACCTACGACTGCCTCTACGTCGACCCGTCGAAGGCCCAGGGCGCCGATGCGTGGACCGCACCTGACTTCGGCCCAGCGCCGCTGCCGGACCCGTTCTACGTGTTCACCTACACCGAGAACGGCACCGACTACGAAGTCCGCTACTGGCTCGACGCGGACTCCGGCGCCGGTGAAGACGTCTCCGCGTCCCGCGCCCTCGGAACGGACGCGAGGGACAGGCTGTCGTGGGAGACCGAGACCGACCTCTGTGACACGACCGCGGGCCGCGGAAACTGCTGATCCGCGACTGACAGGAAACGTGCGCGCGGGTTGATCCGCGTGGGTGGTTCGGTGGTGAAACCTCACCTCGCGGGTGGTTACGGGATCGTCGACATCGGGTAGCGACACAGTGCGTCGACGGTGTCCTCGGCAGCCGCGAGGTGAGCACCCGCGGCGGCTGGTGGGGAGGTAGAGGAACACGGTCGGCGCAATGTGCCTGACCGCGGTCCTCGATCCGTGCGAGCAAGGGAGCATTCCTGTCACCGGTGCGCGGAAAGTTCCCTTACTGTCATCCTGTGCTCCGACTCACACCGCTGCCCGGCGGTCGGACGTCGTACCCTCGGTGGATCGTGAGATCAGCGGCCACACCGGTGTGGACGTCCGCCGTCGCGGGTGGGTCGTGGACGAGTGGCATCCGGGAGGAGCACCAGTGGGAACGTCTGTGATCGTCGCCGGGGCGAGGACCCCGATGGGCCGGCTGCTCGGCTCGCTGAAGGGCTTCTCCGGCGCCCAGCTCGGAGGGGTCGCGATCAAGTCCGCGCTCGAACGCGCCGGGGTCGCACCTGAGCAGGTCCAGTACACGATCATGGGTCAGGTGCTCACCGCAGGCGCCGGGCAGATCCCCGCGCGTCAGGCGGCGGTCGAGGCCGGCGTCCCGATGGACGCCCCCGCGCTGACGATCAACAAGGTCTGCCTGTCCGGTCTCGACGCCATCGCCATGGCCGACCAGATGATCCGGGCAGGGGAGTTCGACGTCGTCGTCGCGGGTGGTCAGGAATCCATGACCCAGGCGCCGCACCTGCTCGGCAAGTCCCGTGAAGGCTTCAAGTACGGCGACGTGCAGATGCTCGACCACATGGCACACGACGGCCTGTTCTGCGCGTTCGACCAGGTCGCGATGGGCGTGTCGACGGAAAAATACAACTCCCGGTACGGCGTGACACGCGAGGAGCAGGACGCCTTCGCGGCCCGTTCGCACCAGCGTGCCGGAGCGGCCGCCGACAACGGCGTGTTCGCCGAGGAGATCGCGCCGGTCGGTGTTCCGCAGCGCAAGGGCGACCCAGTGATCGTCGACACCGACGAGGGTGTTCGCGCCGACACCACGGCAGAGGGGCTCGGCAAGCTGCGCCCGGCTTTCGCCGCGGACGGCACGATCACGGCCGGCTCGGCCTCCCAGATTTCCGACGGTGCCGCCGCCGTCGTCGTGATGAGCAAGACCAAAGCCGAGGAACTCGGTCTGAGCTGGCTGGCCGAGATCGGCGCGCACGGCGTCGTCGCCGGGCCGGACGCGAGCCTGCACGAGCAGCCCTCGAACGCTGTGCAGGCTGCCTGCGCGAAGGACGGCGTCGACGCTGCCGACCTCGACCTGCTCGAGATCAACGAGGCCTTCGCCGCGGTCGGCATCGTCTCGGCCCGCGCACTCGGTACCGACGAGGAGAAGGTCAACGTCAACGGTGGTGCCATTGCCCTCGGGCACCCGATCGGCATGTCCGGTGCTCGTCTGGCGTTGCACCTCGCGCTCGAGCTCCGGCGCCGCGGAGGCGGTTCCGGTGCTGCCGCGCTGTGCGGCGGTGGAGGGCAGGGCGACGCGCTCATCCTGCGCGTTCCCCGCGCCTGACCCGTCGACATCGCAGGTCAGGGTCGTCCCCGGGGTAACCCGGAGATGACCCTGAACCGTGCCGGTCAGCGTGATCGACCGCACGCCTCGGCGCTACGCTGGGGGCATGAAGTGGAAACCCGGTGGCTGGCAGCGGGCCGACGCGGTCGACCCGGAACGCGCGACGACGCCGCGCCGCACGTCGCCGTACGCGGAACAGCAGACACGGGCCTACTCGCCGCCGTCGCCACCTCAACAGCAGCCGCAGCGGACCATGATCAGCTCGGAGGCACGGGACGTCGACGTCAGCGCGGCGAGCTTTCGGAACTTGCTGGTCGGCGGCGGGCTCAGCGGTTTCGGTGTCGTCGTGTGCGCGGCGGTGCTCGTCGACGGTGGCGGGCCGTGGCTCTGGGTCGCGCAGTTGCTGACCTTCGTGGTGTTCCTGTACTTCGTGGCGTCCTCACGGGGCGTGTTGAGCAGCCGCGGATTTCTGTTCGACGGCAGCGGCTTCTACGCGCGCACCCGCGGCGAGGTCTGCGGCGTGGCGTGGTCTGAGATCTCCGCGGTCGGTATCGGGACCTTGCCGATGATCGAGCACAAGCGTCCCGTGCACCCGGAGCGGCGCCGGGCGCTCGAGGTCTACCCCGCCGATCCGGGATTCGGGGAGCGGCATCCGGAACTGGACCGGTGGCTGGTGGAGGACCGGCCACCGATGCAGGGTCTGCCCGGTGTGCGGTACCGGTTCCACCTGCCGCCGATGAACCGCATGCCTCGTGACCTGGAGCGGGCGGTGCAGGCGTTCGCCAGCCGCAAGTGGGTCGGCCAGTACCGTCGCCACACCCCGCCGCCCGGCTCGTAGCGTCTGGCGTTGTGCCCGTACAGCATGGTCATAGGTGACCAGCCGGGGCAGGGTGAGCGGCTCCGGCGTTTCAGTTCCGTGCCTGGCAAGGCAGGGGTTCTCGCCGCGTACGTGTGGTACTCAAGAGGACCCCAACGCCGCGGGGCGTGAACTGGGGGCGGTACGGATCACCCACCGAAGTTCCACAATGCGCTCTCAAGCGAGGCTGTCCATCGGATCGGCGCGGGTCAGGAGCGGGTCCGCCACGGAGAACGTGCGCGCCCGGCCGGGTCCGGTTGCCGCTGTCTCGAAGCGCACGGTCACCCGGCCGTGGCCGGCGCCCTGCACCCAGCCGTGGCCGAAATCTTCGTGCCGCAGGTCGTCGCCCGCTCGCCACGGCGCCTCGTCGGCCGGTGCGGGCTCCGGAACCGAGACCGAAGTGACGTCCGTTTCGGGCTGCAACTCGTTGTTCCGGGGCTCGTCGACGAACAACGGCTCCTGTTCGGAACTCGCCAGCCCCGAGTAGGAGACCCCCACGAGCCGGATCGGCGTTCCCGGCACCACAGCCACCCCGATCAATCGTCGCGCCACCGTTGACAGCGTCGTGAGGTCGCTGCTGGCCGACGGCAGCGTCTCGGAACGGCTCAGCGTCGTGAAGTCCGAGTCCCGGACCTTCAACGTCACCGTTTTCGCCGCGCGGTGCGAGGCGACGAGCCTGCGATGCGCGCCCTCGGCCATCGACGCGACCTCGGCGGCGAGCACGTCGGTGTCTCGCACGTCCACGTCGAAGGTGGTTTCGGCGCTGACCTGTTTCGATTCGGCCCGCTCGACCACCGGATGGTCGTCGATGCCGTGGGCGAGCCGGTGCAGTTCGGTGCCGTGCGCCTGGCCGAGCAGCGAGACGACGTCGCCGAGATGCAGCCCGGCGAGGTCACCGACGGTCTGTACCCCGATCCGGTGCAACTTGGACTCGGTCACGGGTCCGACGCCCCACATGGCGCGCACCTCGAGACTCCACAGCAGGGAACGCTCCTCGTCGGGCGGGACCACCAGCGCGCCGTCCGGTTTCGCCAGCCCCGAGGCGATCTTGGCGAGCTGCTTGCCCGAGCCTGCCCCGACCGATGCCGTGACCCCGACCTCATCGCGGATGCTCGCGCGCAGCCGAGCTGCGAACTCCGCGACGGCCTCGGTCTCGGCGCCAGCGAGTTCACCGGGTTCGAGGAACGCCTCGTCGATCGAGACCTGGGCGATCACGTCCGAGACGTCCCGGACCAGATCGAGCACTCGTGAACTGAGCGCCTGATAGACGCGGAACCGCGGGGGCAGGACGACGGCCACGGGGCAGCGGCGGCGCGCCTCCGACATCGGCATCGCCGAACGCGCGCCGAACTCCCGCGCCTCGTAACTCGCCCCTGCCACGGTGCCCCTCGGGCCGAGGCCGCCGACGAGCACTGGACGTCGGCGCACGGTCGGGCGCGTGAGTTGCTCCACGGACGCGAAGAACGCGTCCATGTCCACATGCAACACCCACCTGCGCATACCGACATTCAACGGTGCCGCACCGACAACGGCCACGCGCCCCCTGGGGTGGTGACAGGAAGGGAACTTTCCTGTCACCGGTGACAGGAAAGTTCCCTTCCTGTCACCGGGCTCAGTGCAGGTGGGTGGAGGCGTACGCGAGCATGGCGTCCTTGAGGTAGGTGGCCGTGCCGGCGGGCTTTTTGCGTTCGATGCGTTTGCGGAACTTCGGTTGGTTCACGTACAGGTTCGCCAAGCGCACGTACGAGTCCCGGTCGGGTGTCCAGAAGTGGCAGATCCACCGGTAGTGGTCATGGATGACTTCCTGCACCCGCGCGTCGTCCACCGGTACGCGTGCGGCGCAGAAGTCGGCGATCGTGGCGCTGATGCGGTTCCAGTCGTGCCCGAGCCGCGCCGGGGTGGGGTGCTGCGACCCGTCGAGCCGCTCGGTGCTGTCGGGATCGAGGTGGCCGACCAGTGCGGTGGCGTCCTGCACCGCTTCGTCCGGGTCCAGTCTGTGAATGCTCGACGGTGTGTCCGGCTGCACCGCGTCCCCTTCTCCGGCACCGGCGCACGGAGGTGAACCGTCCGAGGCCGTTCGTGATCATCGTGCGTCGTGCACGCTAACCGAACCGCCGTCACGCCGGATGAGGTTCGCGACAATCCGCGGGAAAGGTCACGCGTCGTCGCGGTCGGAGGCGTTCTCCTCGTCCTCCGTGCTGTCGTCGTCGGTCGCCCGGTCCTGAACCGGTGGGGCGAGGTGGACGACGCCGGAGTCCAGGTCGAGCGGACCACCGGGATCATAGCCCTGACCGTTGGATTGGTCGTCCCGGTCGTTGCGGGCCTTGTGTCCTCCGAACAGATTGCCGTAGGCACCCATGCCTCCAGGGTAACGCCCACTCCGCGGTGTGGGAGCGAGGATCGAGCCCGCACCGCAGCGCGAGCGCTGGACCAGGCGTGATCCGGTGCCGGCCGCGACTGATCCGTGACGGTGCGTCGACCACCGTGGACAGTGGGAATGTCCTCTGTGCGTGAAAGCGGGAGCTGCCTGAAGATCGCTGCCGAGCCCCCATAGGATGCGGCGCGTGAAGCAGTACCGGGAGAACCTCGCCATGAAGATCGTCTGCGCGGCGTGCGACGGAACCGGTCGCGTCGAGAAGCCGCGGTGGTACATGTCGCTCGAAAACGGCGACGGATCCACCTTGTCGGAATGGCACGATTGCCGACACTGTAGCGGCACTCCCGGCCGCAAGCTCGGCCTGAAGCCGCCCGCATGAGTCCTGCGGTGCGCACATCGGTCGGCCTGCCTGCTGTGTGACCGAGCGCACCGGCCACACTGGGAGCGAGAGGTCGTCCGCGCGGTCCGGCCACCGCGCCGAGAGAAACGAGTCGTCGTGCCCAGGACCTATGGTGAGTGGTTCCGTGTCGCCGCCGTCGCCGAGGCGCTGTCCTGGGCGGGTCTGCTGGTGGCGATGGCGTTCAAGTACGGCCTGGACATGCCGCTGGGCGTGACGATCTTCGGGTGGATCCACGGCGCCGTGTTCACGGCCTACCTCGTGACGACGTTCGTGGTGTTCAGTCCGCTGCGGTGGAGCTTCGGTGTACTGGTCCTCGCCGGGCTGGCCTCGATCCCGCCATTGGTGACCGTGTGGTTCGAGCGGTGGGCCAGGCGGCGCGGCCTGCTCGAGGTGCGCGACGCCGACGAGCCGACGTTTTGGCAGCGGGTCCGCGCACTCAACTGAGAAGGTATCTGGGGACTTGGGTCGGTGGTCCAGTACGGCCGCCGCACCTTGACGAGGCACGAGCTGGAACGCCGCAGCCCCTCACCGTGCCCCGGGCTGATCCGTATGACCGTGCCCGGCTGGCACGAACGCCAGTTCCCGAAGGAACTCTGAGCGTTCAGAAGTCACCAGCGGCGTGGCGGACCTTGCCGAGCAGTTCGGTGAGCTGTTCGGTTTGGCGTTCGGTGACCCCGCGCAGCCCGAAGTCGATCTCGTTGACCGACTCCGTGGCGCGTTTCGTGAGGTCCCGGCCCTCGTCGCTGATCTCGACGAGGGTGGTTCGCCGGTCCGTCGGGTGCGGCACCCGGTGCACGAGCCCGTCGTGTTCCAGCCGGTCGACGATGTTGGTGACGCTGGTCGGGTGGAGTTGCAGCCGGTCTCCCATGACCCGCATCGGCAGGCTGCCGCGCTGCGAGAACGTCAGCAGCACCAGCGCCTCGTAGCGGGCGAACGTGAGGTTGTGCGGGCGCAGCGCCGAGTCGACCGCCGACTGCAGGATCTGCTGGACCCGCATCACGCTGGTCACCGCTGCCATCGTGGTGGACGGCCCGACCCGATCGGCCCAGAGTTCGGCGGCGCGGGCGATCGGGTCGAAAGGAAGCGGACTGCGGGCGCTCATGACTCTCGACGCTAGCAGCGCCCGTGCAGCTCCCGGACGCGTACAGGCATGATCGGGGCAGAACGTCCACCGACTGAGAGGAGGTCGAGGCGTGCTCGTGGCATTCAGCGTCGCCCCGTCCGGCGCAGGGGACAGTGACAGTGTGAGCGAGGCGGTGGCGGACGCGATCCGGGTGGTGCGGGCGTCCGGACTCCCGCACGAGACCGGTTCGATGTTCACCACCGTCGAAGGCGAGTGGGACGAGGTGATGGACGTCGTCAAGCGGGCGACGGAAGCGGTCTCCGCCCGGGCCCCGCGCACCAGCCTGGTGGTCAAGGCCGACATCCGGCCGGGCCACTCGGGACAGCTCTCCGAGAAGGTCCGTCGCGTCGAGGAACACCTCGGCGAGTAGCCGTTCAGTGGTCGCGCGGAGTGAGGGTTGTGGTCGGGAACAGGAGTTCCGGCCGCGAGGTGAGGTTCCGCCACGGAATCACTCAGAGGGTATTTGGGAACTGGCATGTGTGCCCGTAGGGCACGGTCATGCGTGACCAGCCGGGGCACGGTGCGCCGGTACCGGACCACCCAGCCAAGTTCCACAATGCGTTCCCACGCGGATCAATCCACACCTGTCATCGGGGCCGTCGGTCCGATCACGCGCCCAGCGTTCGGGCCGGTGGCGCCGCGTGTCAGGATGGGACCGTGACGAGGCCAGACCCCCGCGAGAGCGCATCCATGTCCGGTGCCGTCGACCTGTCGGCGCTGAAGAACAAGGCCGAAGCCGCCGGTTCGGGAAACCAGTCATCCCAGGGCGCCGCCGCACAGGGCGGCGGGAGCCAGTGGGTCGTCGACGTCACGGAGTCGACGTTCCAGAGCGAGGTCATCGACCGTTCGATGCAGGTCCCTGTCGTGGTGGACCTGTGGGCGAGCTGGTGCGAGCCGTGCAAGCAGCTGTCCCCGGTGTTGGAGAAGCTGGCCGCCGAGTCCGGTGGTGCCTGGGTGCTCGCCAAGATCGACGTGGACGCCAACCAGCGTATCCCGCAGATCTTCGGTGTTCAGTCGCTGCCGACGGTGGTCGCCATCGCCAACGGTCAGCCGGTCGAGGCATTCCAGGGCGCACAGCCGGAGCCGCAGATCCGCCAGTGGATCTCGTCGCTGCTCGACCAGATGCGGGAGCAGATGCCGGCGATCGCCGAGGCCGAGCGCGCTGCCGGGGGCGTCGAGCCGGAGCCGGAACAGGAGGATCCGCGGTTCACGGAGGCCGAGGACGCGCTCGACCGTGGAGATTACAGCGCCGCCGAGTCGGCCTACCAGCGGATTCTCGCCGAGGAGCCGAACAACGAGCAGGCGAAGGCCGCGTTGCAGCAGGTCCGGTTCGTTGCGCGTGCAGAGTCGGCCGACCCGGACGCGATCGCGAAGGCGGACGCCGCTCCGGACGATCTGGACGCCCAGTTCGCCGCCGCCGACGCGGAACTCGTGGGACGCCCAGAGGCGGCCTTCGAGCGCCTGATCGGCACCGTGAAGCGGACCGCCGGCGACGACCGGGACCGGGTTCGCCAGCACTTGCTGGAGCTGTTCGAACTGTTCCCGGACGGTGACGAGCGGGTCCTCGCAGCACGCCGGAAACTGGCCAGCGCCCTGTTCTGAGTGCCGGTAAGCGACCCGCGCCGCAGAACAACGCCGCGAGGCGCGAACTGGGGCGGCGGTACCGGACCGCCCACGCGATTTCCAAGCTCTGAGTCTCGGACGCGAGCAGTGTCCTCGCCTGGTGCCGTGGAGGGCGCTGCTCAGCTCCGGTACTTGGCGGCGCAGGCTCCGCTGCCGTCCTGGAAGCCGCTGCGGAACGCCTCGACCCGCGCGAACCCGGCGGGTACTTGCTCACCGTCGATGTTCGCGGCGATCAGGCTGTCCTCGCCGAGCAGCGCTGCGACGCCTTCGTCGACGTCGCCGGGGGCGATGCGCAGCGTGCCGACAGGATTGCGCCGCCCGATCGGGTCCTCCACGAGCACGCCGCTCCACGATCCGACGAAGCAGGCGGTCCGCAGCCCGGCCGCCTCGTCGTCGAGGGGGAGACCGGCGGCCTTCTGCACCGCCAGCGCATACCGGGACGCGACCTGGGCGTAGGCGGCGAAGTCGCCGTAGCCGGAGTTCGCATCGCTGCTCACTGGCGGGGTGGCGATGCGCTGCAACTCCGCTGTATCGAGCGACACGGTGTTCGTGGACTCGCAGTAGGTGGCGGGCGGCGTCGGTCGGGTACCCGGGCAGGGAGTGCCGTCGGTGGTGATTTTCGGCGGCTGGGTCCCGCTGTCGGCGAACACCTCGTCGAGACTGGCGCGGACCGCCTCGAGGTGTTCGTCGTCGACCGGCAGGTCCGTCTCCTGCGCGTGTTTCCAGAACGGGAACTGGGTGGTGCGTCGCTCGACGTCGGCGGCGTCCATCTCCGCGCAGCGTCCCGGCCCGTCGCTGAAGCCGTACTGAAACGCGGTGACTCGGTCGAACGCGTTGCCGTGCGCGCTGTCGGCGGTGAAGCCGCTGGTTCCGGGGGCGTCGCGGATGAAACTCAGCACCCCCATGATCCGGTTCAGGCCGTCGCCGGTGGAGATCCGGAAGTGCTCGGCGTTGCCTTCGGCGACGTGCCGGAAGAACGCGCCCGTGAAGCAGTCGGCCTGCTGTTCGAACACGATCACCGGATCGTTGTCGGCGACCGTGCCCGCACGATGCTGCACCGCGTGACCCATCTCGTGGGCGAGAACCGCGACCGGCGCCATCGGGCCGAAGCTGTTCTGCAGCTGGGGAAGCAACTCGCCGCGATCCCAGGCGATCGCATCGTCCGGAGGACAGTAGAACGCGTTGGCGACACCCCGGGTGCTCTCGCCGCAGAGCTGGACGCCGGAACCCGACGAGTCGTACGAGACGTACTGCTCGACCGGAGCGAACTCCCGGCCGAAGGTGTCGGGGAAGACGCCGGACCAGTAGGACTCGACGTCGGCGACCGCGTTGCGAGCGAGACCGTCCATTGGCCCGCCGTCGCTGTTCTCGACCGTGAGATCGGCATCCGGCACGCCCGGTTTCGGACCGCTCGGACCGTTCGCCGCGGGTAGTCCGGCGACGTCGGTGGTCGAGGCGCGCTCGGCGGCCGCGGGGGTGCCGGCGATCGTGCGCGCACAACCCGCGATCAGGCTCACGCACCCGAGAGCGGCGAGCACCGTCACCGCGATTCGTTTCCGCCGACGGTGTGCCGGTACCGCTGCCACTGGCTGTTCTCCCTGCTCGGCGGGTCGTGTACGGCCCGATGCCGGACCGTCGAGCAGCCTAGCGGGTCGTGATCTTCCGCCGGCGGGGTTCGCCCGCATCGTCCCTCGCGGCGGTGACAGTCAGCGGGTGCGCGGGTTGAGGCTGTGGCAGCCACAGTGCGCCGAGGGCATTCCCACCGCCTACGCAGGCTGGCCAGCGACGTGTTCTCATCTCGTGGTTGGCGAGGACAGCGTCGACGTGGCGTAGGTCGTTACTCGGTGATCCGAACGCCAGCCGCGAGGTGAGGTTCCGCTACTGCAACCAGTCACGCAGATCAATCCGCGCACCCTTCAAGGACATTCCCTGTCATCGGTGCGCGGAATGTTCCCTTGCTGTCACCAGCAGGCGTCGGGGCCGTTCTCGAAGCCGGTGCGGAAGGAGTGGAGGCGGTCGAGACCGCTGAGGTGACTTCGGTTGTCGCTGCCCCGGGACACCGTGTCGTCCACGAGTAGCGTTTCCACCGCCTCGTCCACGTCGCCGGTGGTCTCCTGCCGTGCTCCGACGTAGGCACCCGTGAGGCAGCTCGCCGTGCGTCCGGCCTCACGACCCGTCGTTGGTAGGTTTCGCGCGTCGAGGGCGGCGACGGCGTAACGGGAGGCGAGCAGTGTGGTGGTCGCCTGGTCCCCGATGACGGTGTGCAGGCGCGCCAGCGGTTCCCGGTCGATCGCCACTCCTGTCGGCGTGCCGCACGAGGCGACGGGCTGCCCGGACGCGCATGTCGACGTCCGAATCGGGGGCGCGGCCTCACGGCCGGCGATCTCACCGAAGAAGCGTCGCGGATCCTCGGAACGCAGTACGGCGCCGAGATCGACGTTCGGACGTGGCTGCGCGTCGAGTCGTTCACCGACGAACGGCCGGTCCTCGGTGAACGACGCGCACCGCGCGGCTCCGTGCCGGTGCCCTTCTGCGAAGGCGGTCACCCGGTCGTAAGCCGTTCCGTGCGCGTCACCAGTGCCGGAGTCGGTGCCGACCGGGTCGCGGAAGGCCAGCAAGGCCCGCATCGCGCCGTCGAGGTCGTCCTCGCTCAGCTGGAGATGTGGCGAGTCGCCTGCCACGACCTGGTGCAAGTAGGCGCCGGAGTAACAGTCGGCCATCGTCTCCAGCAGGAGTGGCTCGTCGGCTCCGCCCACGTCGAGTCCGGAGCGCTGCTGCACCGCGTGGCCGATCTCGTGAGCGAGCACGGCGACGACGGCGGCGTCGCCGTACCGGGCTTGCAGGACCGGCAGCAACGCGGACCGGTCCCAGGCGATCGCGTCGACGGCCGCACAGTAGTACGCGTTGCCCTCCAAACCGGTGGGGTCACCAGCGCACGGCGGTGTCGGGCCGTTCGGCGCTGTGGTGTCGACGGAGAAGAACCCGCCGTCGAGGTCGTTCCACGGCCGATCGAACACCTGCGGATACTGCTCGGACCAGAAGCGCTGCACGTCGGTCACGGTCGTGGCCGCGAGCGTGTCGAGCGGGCCGCGGTCGGTTCCGTGCACGAACGAGGGGTCGACGCCCTGGGCTATGGCCGTGGACGGCTCGGACGCCGGTGCGGAGCAGGCCGCCAGCGCCAGAGTGGCGGCGAGGACCGCGGTGAGGAGGTGTCGGACGCGCACCCGTCCAGCTTCGCACCTCCTTCGTGTCGCCGGACGCTGCCACGGCCGGCCGGGCTCCTGCGCTGGTCTCCCACGTGTCGGACGCGGTACCGGGCCGCCACGGTCCCCGGGAGCGGCTCGCGCGAGATACAGTCCGCTCCCGTGAGAGCCGTCCATCGCTTCACCGTCCGCGCGCACCTGCCCGAGCCCTTGCAGGCGTTGGGCACGTTGGCGACCAACCTGCGTTGGAGCTGGCACCCGCCGACGCAAGACCTGTTCGCCGCGATCGACAAGAACCTCTGGTCGGAGGTCGCAGGCGACCCGTTGAAGCTGCTCGCGCGCGTGCCCGCCGATCGGTTGAGCACGCTCGCGCGCGACGAGGAGTTCCTGGCCCGCACACGCGCGGTCGACGACGACCTGCGCCGCTACCTGACGGTGCCGCGCTGGTATCAGCAGCGCCAGGACGAGGGCGGCACGTTGCCGTCCTCGATCGCGTACTTCTCGATGGAGTTCGGGCTCACCGATGCGCTGCCGAACTACTCGGGCGGGCTGGGGGTGCTCGCAGGCGACCACCTGAAGTCCGCGTCGGATCTGGGACTGCCGCTGATCGGCGTCGGCCTGCTGTACCGCTCGGGTTACTTCCGGCAGTCGCTGTCCCCCGAGGGCTGGCAGGAGGAGCACTACCCGGTGCTCGATCCCCGCGCGTTGCCGCTCGAACTGCTCACCGACGACACCGACCGTCCGGTGATCGTGCGGGTCGCGATGCCCGCCGGGCGCATGTTGCGCGCGCGGGTGTGGAAGGCGCAGGTCGGCAGGGTCCCGTTGCTGCTGCTCGACTCGGACGTGCCGGACAACGAGGAGACACTGCGCGGCGTCACCGACCGTCTCTACGGCGGGGATGCCGATCACCGGATCCGGCAAGAGATCCTCGCCGGAGTAGGCGGAATGCGGGCCGTCCGTGCGTACTGCGCGCTTACTGGTCACCCTCAGCCGGAGGTGTTTCACACCAACGAGGGGCACGCCGGGTACCTGGGACTCGAGCGGGTGCGCGAGCTGCTGAACGATCCCGGTCTGCGGTTCGAGGAAGCGCTGGCTGCGGTGCGGGCGGGCACCGTGTTCACCACGCACACCCCGGTGCGTGCGGGCATCGACCGGTTCCCGGTGCAGTTGGTGCGGCACTACTTCGACGATCGTGCGTCGGAACCGCTGCTGCCGGGAGTGCCGACGGAGCGGGTCCTGGAGCTGGGAGCCGATGACGACGGTGCCAAGTTCAACATGGCCCACATGGGGTTGCGGCTGGCTCAACGCGCCAACGGGGTCTCCGAGCTGCACGGCAAGGTCATTCGCTCCATGTTCTCCGGACTGTGGCCGGGGTTCGGCACCGAGGAGATTCCGATCTCGTCGGTCACCAACGGCGTGCACGGGCCGACGTGGTCGGCGCGGGAACTCGGCAAGCTGCTCGGCGAGTCCGAAATGGACAGCGGTGTGGGGTTGCGCGGGATGGAACCGGTCAGCGACTCGCTGCTGTGGGAACTGCGGTGCTCGCTGCGGCAACGGCTCGTCGACGAGGTCCGCAGGCGGCTGCGCAGCGCGTGGCTGGAACGGGGGGCTTCGGAGCTCGAACTCGGCTGGTGCGACTCCGTCCTCGACCCGGACGTGCTCACGATCGGGTTCGCCCGCCGGGTGCCGACCTACAAGCGGCTCACGTTGATGCTGCGCGAGCCGGAGCGGTTGAAGCGACTGTTGCTCGATCCGCAGCGTCCGGTGCAGCTCGTCGTTGCCGGCAAGTCGCATCCCGCCGACGAGGGCGGCAAGGCGATGATTCAGAAGATCGTGCAGTTCGCCGACGACCCGGAGGTACGGCATCGCATCGTGTTCCTGCCGGGTTACGACATGGCTCTCGCCCGGTACCTCTACTCCGGCTGCGATGTGTGGTTGAACAACCCCGTGCGCCCGCTGGAGGCCTGCGGCACCTCCGGCATGAAGTCGGCGCTCAACGGAGGGTTGAACCTGTCGGTGCGGGACGGATGGTGGGACGAGATGCACGACGACCACAACGGATGGTCCATCCCCACCGCGAACGGCGTGTCGGATCCGGCGCGACGCGACGCGCTCGAAGCCGCCGCGCTCTACGACCTGGTGGCCGGGCAGGTGGTGCCCGCGTTCTACGAGCGGCACACCGACGGCGTGCCCGCGAAGTGGATGTCGATGGTGCGGAACACACTCGCGTCGCTGGGGCCGCGGGTGCAGTCCTCGCGGATGGTGCGGGAGTACGTCGATCACCACTACACACCGGCCGCGTTGTCGGCGAAGGCGGTCTCGGAGGACGGCTACCGCGGCGCCAAGGAACTCGCCGAGTACGTCGCGCGGGTCGTGGCCGCGTGGCCCGGGGTGCGGGTTGAGGACAGCGAGCTGGCCGTCGAAGGTCCCACTCCGCTGCTGGGCAGTGCGGTGACGGTGCGCGCTCGGGTGGAGTTGGCGGGCCTCGACGAGTCCGATGTGGACGTCGAGGTGGTCGTGGGCAGGGTCGATGACGACGACGAGCTGCACGACGTCGTCACGCAGCCGATGCGCCGCGACGAGAGCCGCCGCTACGTCGCGTCCGTGACGCTGCCGCACGCCGGCCCCGCCGGATACACCGTCCGCGTCCTGCCTCGGCACCCGCTGCTGTCCGGCCGGGCCGAACTCGGCCGCGTCGTCCTCGCCGGCTGAGCCGCACGGAGCCGCGAGTCCGTGCGGCTCAGCCGTCGCTCAACCGAGGCTGCGGGTGTGCCGAAACAGGTTGTGCGGGTCGTGTTTCGCCTTGAGGTTGCGAAGTTCGGCGAGCGTGCCGGGGGAGTGGAACCGGTCAACAGGCGAGGAGCGCGGCCCGAAGTCGAAGTTGAGGTTGTGCCCGACGGTCCACGACGCGACCGCGTCGGCGACACGGTTCTGCACACCGCGCAGTGTGTCGGGTTCGGCGTCGAAGATCGGCGACAGTACTCCGAGTACGTAGCGCGCCCGGCGATGGGAGACGGCGTTGGGCGCGCCCTGCGGCGTCGTCAGTGCGCCACCGAGGTGCCGCACTCCGACGATGTGCGTCCCCGGAGCCTCCGGACCGGTCAGGTCCGCCACGGTGTGCACTGTCGTCTCGTCGAGGTCGTCGAGCATCAGTGCGGAGCCGAGTGTGGCGCTGGGTTCCGTCGGGTCGTTGTGGATCTTGCCCGACTCGGTGAACGGCATGTCCTCGACGGTGTCGAGCAGCAGCGGCCCGATTCGCCGCAGCGACGCGAGCAGGTCGTCGGCCTCGTTCCTCGTCCCGCAGTGTGCGAGCGCGACGTGCAGGCACCGGCGCCCGCGGAGTGGTTCGGGCACGGTCGGCAGGTCGGGGAACGGGATGAGGGTGGCAGAGGTGGTCATCTCGTCCGGCAGCTCGCGTGTCCAGTCGAGGTAGCGGGCGAGCACACCGGCGTCTCGGGCGTCGAAGAACAGGGCGCCTGCGTGCAGCGTGCTCACCGGGAACAGCCTGATCCGCATGCCGGTCACGATGCCGAACGGTGCCCCGCCGCCCCGCAGCGCCCAGAACAGCTCCGGTTCGGACTCCGCGGTCACTCGGAGGTGCTGGGCCCGCGCGTCGACGATGTCGATACCCAGGACGTGGTCGGCGGCGTAGCCGTACTTGCGGGCGAGCAGCCCGATCCCGCCGCCGAGGCTGTAGCCGACCGCGCCCACCTCCGGGGAGCTGCCGGACAGCGGCGCCAGACCGTGCGGCGCGGCTGCGTCGATCACCTGCCGCCACCGCGCGCCCGCCTCGACCCAGGCGGTCCGGGAGCTGGGATCGACGGCCACGCCGTTCATGTGCCGGGTCCTGACGAGCACGCCGGGATCACCACCGACGTCGCCGGAACCGTGGCCGGTGTCGAGCACGGACACCGACAAGCCGCGAGTCAGCGCGTGGTCGACGGCGTTCACGACGTGGGACGAGTTCGAGGCCTCGACGACCAGGTCGGGCCGAGGATGCACCGCGGTCTGGTATCCGGTGGTGTCGTCGGTCGTCGGCAGCTCTTTCGGGGTGAAGTCTGTGCTGGTCATAGCGCCTTCCTCGGGGTCGTTGTGGGACACCGGTGAACGCTACGAGCCATTCCGGACAGGAAATGTCCGGAGCAGGTGCGACGCTGTTCGGGTGCGGAACATGCCTTCCCGGATGCTGCGCCTGCTGTCGTTGCTGCAGAGCCGTCGTGACTGGTCCGGGGCCGAACTCGCGGAACGACTGGACGTCACGGAACGGACGGTGCGCCGCGACGTCGACCGGCTGCGGGAACTCGGATACCCGGTGACGGGAACGCGCGGCGCGGTCGGCGGCTACCGGATGGGGGCCGGAACGGCGCTGCCGCCGTTACTGCTCGACGACGACGAAGCAGTCGCGGCGGCCGTGGCGCTGCGGACGGCCGCGAGCAGCCGCGTGTCCGGTATCGGTGAGATCGCCTTGCGCGCCCTTGCGAAACTCGAACAGGTCCTGCCGAAACGCCTGCGGCAGCAGGTCGCGGCGCTCGCGGACGCGACGACTGCGGTGACGGGCGTGCGCACGGACGCGCCGGACACCGACCCGGAGCTACTGACGGTCGTTGCCGCCGCGTGCCGGGACCACGAGTCGGTGACCTTCGAGCACCGCGCGCGGGACGGTGCCGCGACCTCACGCCGGGTCGAGCCGCAGGGCCTGGTCACCGTGCGCGGCCTCTGGTATCTCGTCGCATTCGACCTCGCGCGGGAAGACTGGCGCACGTTCCGGCTCGACCGTGTGCACGGACTCGCGACGACACGCCGGAGGTTCACGCCTCGCCCTCCACCTGCGCCGGATCTCGCCGAGTACGTCGCGAGGTCGCTCGCGAGTGCGCCCTACCGCTACGCACTCACCGCGACAGTGCAGGCGTCGGCAGAGTCGGTGTCGGGGCGACTGCTCGCCCCGTTGCCTGGCCGGATCGAAAGGCTCGGGGACGACCTGTGCCGGGTGCACCTCGGTTCCGATCGGATCGACACCGTGGTGCAGGATCTCGTCGCACTCGACGCGCCGTACACGGTGGACTGTTCGGAGGCCGTCGCGGAGCAGCTCCGTGCCACCGCGAACCGGCTGACGGAGGGGTTGCGCTGAGCTCAGAGGGCATCTGGGGGTAGGTGGTCCAGTGTCGTCGCCTGAGTTCGCACCTCGCGGTGTTGGGGTCCTCTTGAGTACCACGTTGACGCGGCGACAACCCCTGCCTTGCGAGGCACGCACTCCGAACGCCGGAGCGTCTCGCCGTGCCGGGGCTGATCGCGACTGAGGCGTCGTGCCCTACGAGGCACCAATGGCAGATCCCAGACGCACTGTCAGACCGACAGGCGCTGCCGCGTCGCGCGAACGCGCGGCCACCAGTCGGCGCAAGCCTCGGCCTTGTCCAGCGCGAGGCGAGCGGAAGCATTGTCGCGCAGAGCCATGTGTGCGCGTGCCACCGTCACGTGATCGTCGGCGCGCGACATCGGGCTGGTCGCATGGTCCGCGCTGGTTTCGGCGAGTTCGATCGCCTGCTCGGGCTCGTCGTCGAGCAGTGCCAGCAGCGCCCGGGTGCCGCCGAGCTTGAACTCCGGGTAGCCGAGTGCGATGGCGTCGGTGAGCGCTTTCCGCGAGATCGGCAGCAGCGTCTCGGCATCGGCCTGACCGGACTCGACCGCCGTCAGGCCGAGACCCGCGAGCCCGGCGAGCGTGTACGACAGCTCCCTCGGCGGGATGTCGTGTGTCGACATGTGGCCCAACAGCAGTGCCACGGCCTGCGCGTACTCGCCGCGTGCCTCCAGCATCGTCACCTGGCACGAGTTCGTGGTGTTCAAGTCCGGATGCGCGGCCGACAACTCGTCCACCACGGCTTGTGCGGCGTCGACATCGCCGGACTTGAGCAACTCGTAACTCTGCGCCGCGTACGGGCCCGCGCAGAACTCGGTCCGCTTCGGCTCGGGCATGCGGGGCAGCCCGAACAGCAGCCAGCCCGTCGAGGTCGTCAGCGGCGCGCGGCGCGGCCACAGTTTCGAGATCATCAAGGGTGTCGCGGCGACGAGCACACCTCTCCAGAACGAACCGTCGGTGAGCAACCACACGCTGACGACGGAGGCGATGCCCGCGAGCGCCGAGGTCAGGCCCGCCAGCCAGCACCGCAAGATCACCGGGGAACGCCAGGGGCCGATCTCGGAGGCCAGCACCACGGGCAGCGCTCGGACGGTGAATGTCGTGCGACGCCAGGTCCAGGACACGAGGCCGCGCATCGCACCGAGCTCGACGTGACGCACCCGCAGACCGAACACCGCCGAGCCGATCAGCAGCCCCGACTGGGTGACCATCGGGAGGGTGATCACGCCGACCAGGGCGCCGAGCGCCCCGAACACGAAGCCGCCGAAGCCGCCCCCGGAGAAGGTCTCGACGATCGCTACGGCGATCAGGCCCAGCACGGTCGCCGACAGCCACGGCCTCGACGTCAGCACACGCAGTGTTCGCACGAGCCCAGGAGCCTACGGGATCGCCCGAACCTCCACGGCAGCTTTCGGCGACAAACGACCCAGCAACGCGCCTCAGCGACCGCTGCCCGTGCACCGAGCGCGAGCCGCCCGCACGCTGCCGCCGAGCAGCACGGGCGGCCCGCGCGTGACAGTAAGGGAACTTTCCGCGCACTGGTGACAGGAATGTTCCCTTACTGTCACCGTCGCCCCGGTAAGGCAGCCGGGGCGGAGCGAGTCGCGGCGCGAGGTGGGAAGACGCCGCGACTCGGCGACGGGCCGGGTCGCTCGCCGACCCGGTCAGGTCACTCCAGGGACTTCCTGACCTGCTTCGTCGCCTCGACCATGTGGCGCAGCGCAGGCTCGACCTCCGCGTAGCCACGGGTCTTGAGGCCACAGTCCGGATTCACCCAGATCCGATCCGCCGGCACCGAGGCGAGCGCGTCGCGCAGCAACCGCTGCACCTCGTCGATCTCCGGAACCCGCGGCGAGTGGATGTCGTAGACCCCGGGACCGACTCCGCGGCCGAACCCGACCGCGTTGAGATCGTCGAGGACTTCCATCCGGGATCGGGCAGCCTCGATGCTCGTCACGTCCGCGTCGAGCGACACGATCGCGTCGATGACGTCACCGAACTCCGAGTAGCACAGATGCGTGTGGATCTGTGTCGCGTCGCTCGCGCCGGCCGTCGACAGGCGGAACGAGTCCACCGCCCACTTCAGGTACTCCGGACGTTGCGAGGCACGCAGCGGCAGCAGTTCCCGCAGTGCCGGCTCGTCGACCTGGACCACGCCGATCCCTGCGGATTCCAGGTCCGAGACCTCGTCCCGGATGGCCAGACCCACCTGCGCGGCGGTGTCGGCGAGTGGCTGGTCGTCGCGGACGAACGACCACGCCAGGATCGTCACCGGGCCGGTGAGCATGCCCTTGACCGGCTTGGCGGTGAACTTCTGGGCCGCCCTCGCCCATTCCACGGTCATGGAATTCGGCCGCGACACGTCGCCGAACAGGATCGGCGGTCGCACGCAGCGCGACCCGTACGACTGCACCCACCCGTTGTCGGTGGAAGCGAACCCGGCGAGGTACTCGGAGAAGTACTGCACCATGTCGTTGCGTTCCGGCTCGCCGTGCACCAGCACGTCCAGTCCCAGGTCCTCCTGGAGCGTGATCACCCGTTCGATCTCGTCGAGCATGCGCTGACGGTAGTCGGCAGCCGCGATAGTGCCGTTGCGCAGCGCGGCGCGTGCCTTGCGGACCTCGCTGGTCTGCGGGAAGGACCCGATCGTGGTGGTCGGCAGCACCGGTAGCTTCAACGCGTTCTGCTGAGCCGTGCGCCGTGTCTCGTAGGCGGACCGTCGCACGTCCGACTCGGTGAGCGAGCCCGTCCGGGAGCGGACCGTGTCGTCGCGCAGGCGCGGTGAGTTCTTCCGGTCTTCCACGGCCTTCCGAGCGTGGTCCAGCTCTGCCGACACCGCCTCGCGACCGTCGCGGAGCGCGGTCTCGACCGTGACGACCTCGGCGACCTTCTGTTTCGCGAACGCCAGCCAGGAGGCGACCTGCGGGTCCAGCGACGTCTCCAGCTCCAGGTCGTAGGGCACGTGCAGCAGCGAGCACGAGGTGCTCACCGCGACTTCGGCTGCGGAACCGAGCAGTGTGGCCGCCGTGCCCAGAGCCGCGTCGAGGTCGGTGCGCCACACGTTGCGGCCGTCGACGACCCCGGCGACCAGGGTTTTGTCCCGCAGCTCCGTCGCGGTCGCGAGTGAGTCGGCAGTGGACTGTCCGGCGACGAGATCGACCCCGACTCCCTCCACCGGCGCCGACGCGAGTGCGGACAGTGCCTCACCGACCGGTCCGAAGTAGGTCGGCACGAAGATCTTCGGACGTTCGGTCAGCGCACCCAGCTTCCGGTAGGCGGCACGGAACTGCTCCAGTTCCGTCTGCGTGCGGTCGGCGGACAGCGCCGGTTCGTCGAGCTGGACCCACTCGACACCGGCCCGATGCAGCTCGCCGAGTAGCGTCGCGTACTCGGTGACGAGGTCATCCAACCGCTCCAGCGGCCGGAACCGCTCACCCGCCTGCTCCGAGGCCTTCGACAGCAGCAGGAACGTCACCGGCCCCACCAGCACCGGCCGAGTGGTGACGCCGAGTTCCGCGGCTTCCCGGTAGTGCTCCAGTGGCGTGCGGTCGGTGAGCGCGAACGACGTCTCCGGCCCGATCTCCGGGACGAGGTAGTGGTAGTTCGTGTCGAACCACTTCGTCATCTCCCACGGTGCGGTCGAGGCCACGCCGCGCGCCATCGCGAAGTACGTGTCCAGCGGGTTCAAGCCGAGGTCCCGGTAGCGCTGCGGTACCGCGCCGAACACGACGGCGGCATCGAGGACCTGGTCGTAGTAGGAGAAACTTCCCGGGATCGTGTTCAGCCCGGCGTCGCGCAACTCCCGCAACGAGTCGGTGCGCAGCGTCTTCGCGACCTCACGCAGTTCCGACTCGCTCGAGCGGTCGGCCCAGTAGCTCTCCAACGCGCGCTTGAGTTCGCGGCGCGGGCCGATCCGGGGGTATCCGAGCACGGTCGATCCAATGGTCACAGCTCTCTCCTCGCGAGCTCGACGACAAGGACGAGTCCGGGGAAGGCAGGAGGTGACGCGCGGCGCGGATCGCGGCGACGACCCGTACGTCCGCCCGGCCCACCCACGAGGCCCCGGACAGCGCACCCGTCCGGGTGCGCACCGATGGCAGGTCTTCGGACTCGCGGGCAGGTCCCTGACGGGACGGCCTACTGGTCGTCGGCTTCCCAGGGCCGTTGCGGCTCCCAGTGCCGTGTCCTTCCGCGGACGCGACGACGGTCGTTCCCACTCACCGCTGCGGGGCAGTCCCGGACTCGCACCGGGTTCCCTCTTGCCTCGTCGCCTCGCGCCCCGTGGCGTTCGGTGCCCGTGACGTGGCGACGAACCATCAGCACCAGCAGACACTACCGACGCGGCGCCGGAACACAACCGCGGAGCGGGTGACAGCAAGGGAACATTCCGCGCACACATGACCGTAAGGTTCCCTTCATCGCACCCGCCCACCCGGCGAAGCAGCCGGTCGGGGCCGGTGACAGGAAGGGAACTTTCCTGTCACGGATGACCGACAGTTCCCCTACTGTCACGCTGCTCACCCTGGGCGAGGTGGGCGGGATGACAGCAAGGGAACTTTCCGTGCACCGGTGACAGGAATGTTCCCTTGCTGTCATGCCCCACCCCGCCGGCCGGAAGGGGGGAACCGCGACAATGGGTGCGACGCGGGCGGCGAGCCCGGATCGGACATCATCGGCGGGCACGCGGCGGCACCGAGCGGCCCGGTCGTGCGGCGGGAGGTAGACGTGGAGGACCAGGTCATCCGGATGAGCGGGGTCACCGTCCGGCGGGGCTCGACCGCACTGCTCGCCGACGTCGACTGGGCGGTGGAGCTCGACGAGCGCTGGGTCGTGCTCGGTCCCAACGGCGCGGGCAAGACGACCATGCTCAAGCTCGCCGGCGCCGAGATGCATCCGACCGCGGGCATCGTCGGGATCCTCGACGAGACGCTGGGCCGCACCGACGTCTTCGAACTGCGCCCCCGGATCGGCTTCAGCTCCGCGGCGACCGCACAGCGCGTCCCGACCGACGAGGTCGTGCGCGACGTCGTCGTCAGCGCCGGGTACTCCGTGATGGGCCGCTGGCGCGAGGAGTACGACGACCTCGACACCGACCGTGCGCTCGAACTGCTCGAACTGCTCGGTGTCGCGCATCTGGCCGAACGCACGTTCGGCACGCTCTCGGAAGGCGAGCGCAAACGGGTCGTCATCGCCAGGGCGATGATGACCGACCCGGAGCTGCTGCTGCTGGACGAGCCCGCCGCGGGACTCGACCTGGGCGGCCGGGAGGATCTCGTCGCCCGGCTGGCGGCGTTGGCGATGGACCCGGACGCGCCCGCGTCGGTGCTGGTCACCCATCATGTCGAGGAGATCCCGCCGGGGTTCACGCACGCGCTGCTGCTGCGCGAGGGTGCGGTCGTCGCGCAAGGACTGCTCGACGACGTGCTCACCGAGGACAACCTGTCGAAGACCTTCGATCAAGACCTGGAACTCACTCGCAGCGGCGACCGGTACTTCGCGCGCAGGCGAGTCACGTCGTAGGCGAGGCACGGGGCGGTGTGGGTAGCCTTCGGCTCGACACCGTGTCAACGAGGAGGGTGCTTTCGTGGGTGAGTTCGTCAGGCTCGAGGTCGAGGGCGGAATCGGCACGATCAGGCTCGATCGTCCGAAGATGAACGCGTTGAACCAGCAGATCGAGCAGGAGTTGCGCGAGGTGGCGGTCGAGGCCGCCGAACGGGACGACGTGCGGGCGGTCATCGTCTACGGCGGCGAGAAGGTCTTCGCCGCGGGCGCCGACATCAAGGAGATGGCCGACAAGTCCGCTACCGACATGGCCGTCAAGGAACAGCGCGGCCTCTCGCACGCGGTCAGTGCGGTCGCGGCGATCCCGAAACCGACGGTGGCCGCGATCGCCGGCTACGCGCTCGGCGGCGGGATGGAGCTGGCGCTGGCCTGCGACCGCCGCATCGCGACGAACGACGCGCGAGTCGGCCAGCCCGAGATTCTGCTCGGCGTGATCCCTGGGGCCGGCGGAACACAGCGGCTCGCGCGCCTGGTCGGTCCGAGCAAGGCGAAGGACATCATCTACACCGGCCGGTTCGTCGAGGCCGACGAGGCGCTCGCGATCGGCATGGTCGACGAGCTCGTCGAGCCGGGCGCGGTCTTCTCGGCCGCACAGCAGTGGGTCGCCCCGTTCGCGAAGGGGCCCGCTCGTGCGCTGGCGGCGGCGAAGGCCGCGATCGACGGCGGGCTCGACGTCGACCTGGACACCGGCCTGAAGATGGAGACGCACCTGTTCACGGCCGGGTTCGCCACCGAGGACCAGAAGATCGGCATGCGGTCGTTCATCGAGAGCGGGCCGGGTAAGGCCGAGTTCACCGGCAAGTGAGGGTCGGGCGGTCGCGTGCCCGCGCGACCGCCCACCGGCAGGGAGCGAATGTGACGGCGTTCTCCACCGACGACGCGGGACACGAGCAGCGCGCGGTGCTCACCGCTGCGGACGGGTTCGGTGAGCTGACCCGCCAGACACCGCACCGTCGTGTGCTGGCGCTCGGCGGTGGCGGCTTGCTCCCCGAGTTGCTGCGGCGAGGTCTGGTCGAGGAGGGTTCGGTCGTCGAGCCGTCACCCGCGCGGCTCGAATCGGTGCGGCTGGCGGCGAAGACCGTCGGTTTCGGCATCCGGGGCACGGTCGGCGAGTGGGACGAGTTGCCGTTCGCGGACGGCACTTTCGACGCCGTCGTGGGACTGGGCGCGTTGGGCCGGGTTCGCAACGTGCCTGCCGTTCTGCGGGAGACCTTGCGCGTGTTGGGGCCGAGTGGCCGCTTCGTGTTCGCCGGGGAACGGACGACTCTCGGATCTTTCACGAACCGGGCGGCGGACCGACTCGGCGCGTGGCTGTCCACGCGGGAACCCGGCGAGTCGCCGGCAGACGACGTTGCCGAGCTTCCGGTGCACCCGGAGGGCCTGGAACGTCTTGTGCTCCGGCTGGGGGCGGTGGACGTGCAAGCCCGGGGTGAGGATCTGTCCGCGGCGTGGTTCGGTCTTCCTGCCCGCACTGCGGAAGTGGTCCGCGGCGAGCTCGGGTCGTGGTGGGAGCCGTTCGTCCGGCGGTCCGCTCGTCATCTGTCCTGGGTGGACCGACGAGTGTCGGGTGCGCTCCCGCGTGAACTCTTCGGTGCGGTGACGCTGTCCGGTATGCAGACGCACGGCCTCGAGCGGCTGTAGTGGCGTACACCTTCGACACGGACGACGTCGCGTTTCTGCGTTCCGACGACGGCGCTGCGGTACTGGCCGAACTGGATCGTCGTCCACTCACGGCGAAGTCCAGAATGGACGACGTCGCGACTGCGCGGAGACTCGCAGGAGAGCGCTTTTCGTCCGCGGCACTGGAAACAGCGGTCCTACGCCGACGCGCCGAGTCCAAAGTGGCCGATCCGTCCCGGTGGTTGTTCACGGATCCGGCGCTGCAACAGGCGACGCCGGCCGAGGTCGCGCGACATCGGGCTCGCCGGCTGTCCGGCCGCGACGTGCACGACGTGACGTGCTCCGTCGGCGCGGACTTGCACGAGATCGCGACTCAGGCTTGGCACAGCGTGGGCTCCGATCTCGATTCCGTCCGGCTCGCGATGGCGCGGCACAATCTCCGCGAGACACGGGCGCTGCTCGTGCGTGCGGACGCGTTGCGCCCGACGACCCGAGCCACCGCGGTCGTCGCCGATCCGGCGCGACGGGACAGCGCGGGCAGGCGCACCTGGAAGGCCGCGGACCTTGTGCCGCGGCTGGACGAACTGGTCGAGACGTATGCCGGACGGGATCTCACGGTGAAATGCGCCCCGGGGCTCGACTTCGCGGCCGTGCCGGAATCCGCAGAGGTCGAAGTCGTGTCCCTGGACGCTCGGGTGCGGGAGGCGTGCCTGTGGTTCGGCGAGCTGGCGACGCCCGGAGTCCGGCGCCGGGCCACGGTGTTGCGGCGCACCGCTTCCGGTGGCTGTGCGAAATGGACGATCACGGACACGGAATCGGACGAATGCCCGGAGAGGCCGGTGGGGCAGTGGATCGTGGACCCGGACGGCTCCGTCGTGCGGGCAGGTCTGGTGCGCCAGTACGCCGCGCGTCACGGACTCGGGCAGCTCGATCACCGCATCGCCTACCTCACCGGTGACGCGCCGCCGCCGGACGTCCGGGCGTTTCGGGTGTTCGACAGCGGGCGCCACAACGAGAAGGCACTCCGGGCGTTGTTGCGCAAGCACCGGATCGGCGTCGTCGAGATCCTCGTTCGCGGGCTCGACGTCGACCCCGACGCCCTGCGCCGCAGGCTCAAACCGAAGGGGCCGGGCAGTGCGAGCGTCCTGCTCACCCGAGTCGGCAGCACCCCGATGGCGTACCTGTGCGTCGCCGAGCGCACACCACCAGCGTGAGAACTCCCAGCCGAGGGTTGGTGGCTGGGTGGCGGGACCTCAGCGCCCAGCGGCTTCGCCGCGCACACTGTGCCGACTGCCCCCGCTGCTGTCGCACATGAGCCACCCGCGCCCAGTCATAGTTTCGCCGCTGGACGTGACGCAGCTCGCCTTCGGCGGGAATAGGGAGGCACCTCGGCCGGGGAGCCGCCTATCCTGGGGTGCGGTATGGGACCCACTCCGGACAGCACGGCACTCGCCGACCTGCGCGAACGCCTGCCCTCGCTGATGCACCACGAGCAGGTGCGGCTGCGTCGCCGTCTCGACGGCGTGCGCAAGATCCGCGATCCGCAGGCTGTGGAGGCCGTCACCAGCGAGATCGCCGCCGACGTCGACGCCGCCGAGACGCGCGTGCAGAACCGGCGCGCACAGGTCCCGAGTATCGGCTACCCGGACGCGTTGCCGGTCAGCCACAAGAGGGACGACCTGCTCGAGGTGATCCGCGACAACCAGGTCGTGATCGTCGCGGGTGAGACGGGGTCGGGGAAGACGACGCAGATCCCGAAGATGTGTCTGGAGCTCGGCCGCGGCGTGCAGGGGCTCATCGGCCACACCCAGCCCAGGCGGTTGGCCGCGCGCACCGTCGCCGAGCGGGTCGCCGAGGAGCTCGACACCGAGCTCGGCGCGACGGTCGGCTACCAGGTGCGTTTCACCGACCGGTCCGGCGACGACACGCTCGTCAAGCTGATGACCGACGGCATCCTGCTCGCGGAGATCCAACGCGACCGGCTGTTGCGCCGCTACGACACGATCATCATCGACGAGGCGCACGAGCGCAGCCTCAACATCGACTTCCTGCTCGGCTACCTCAAGGAGCTCCTGCCGCGCCGCCCCGACCTCAAGGTGATCATCACGTCGGCCACGATCGACCCGGAGCGCTTCTCCCGGCACTTCGGCGACGCACCGGTGGTCGAGGTCTCCGGACGCACCTATCCCGTGGAGGTGCGCTACCGCCCGCTGCTCGACGACGACGGCGAGGCCGACAGCCGTGACGAGCGGGACCAGACGCAGGGCATCATCGACGCCGTCCACGAGCTCGCCGCCGCAGGACCCGGCGACGTACTCGTGTTCCTCAGTGGCGAGCGCGAGATCCGGGACACCGCCGACGCGCTGAACCAGGTCGAGCTGCGCAACACCGAAGTGTTGCCGTTGTACGCGAGGTTGTCGTCGGCCGAGCAGCACCGGGTTTTTCAGCGGCACACGGGCAGGCGGATCGTGCTCGCGACCAACGTCGCCGAAACGTCGTTGACGGTGCCGGGCATCAAATACGTGATCGACCCGGGCACCGCCAGAATCTCCCGCTACAGCGCGCGGACGAAGGTGCAGCGACTGCCGATCGAGGCCGTCTCGCAGGCGTCGGCGAACCAGCGGAAAGGCCGCTGCGGGCGAACCTCCGACGGCATCTGCATCCGTCTGTACTCCGAGGACGACTTCCTGGCGCGGCCCGAGTTCACCGACCCGGAGATTCTGCGCACGAACCTGGCGTCGGTGATCCTGCAGATGACCTCCCTCGGGTTGGGCGACATCGCGTCCTTCCCGTTCGTGGAACCGCCGGACAAGCGGCAGATCACGGACGGAGTGAACCTGCTGCACGAGCTGGGCGCGATCGAGCAGGACACGAAATCCGCGAAATCCGGGAACGGCGCCCAGCGGCGCCTGACCGGTGTCGGGCGCAAGCTCTCCCAGCTGCCGATCGACCCGCGGCTCGCACGGATGGTGCTGGAGGCCGAACGCAACGGCTGTGTGCGGGAGGCGATGGTCATCACCGCCGCCCTGTCCATTCAGGATCCTCGTGAACGTCCGGCGGACAAGCAGCAGGCGGCCGACGAGAAGCACCGCCGCTTCGCCGACAAGGAATCCGACTTCCTCGCCTATCTGAACCTGTGGAACTACGCGCGGGAGCAACAGCGCGAGCTCTCGTCGAACCAGTTCCGCAAGCTGTGCCGGGCCGAGTTCCTCAACTATCTGCGGGTGCGCGAGTGGCAGGACCTGTATTCGCAGCTGCGTCAGATGGTCAAACAACTCGGACTCTCGATCAACGACGAGCCGGCCGACTCGCCCCGGATCCACCAGTCCTTGCTGTCCGGGCTGCTCTCGCACATCGGGCTCAAGGACGAGGAGCGCAAACCTCGATCGCAGCAACGTCCGCAACGGAAACCGATGACCGAGTTCGTCGGCGCACGCGGGACGAAGTTCGCGGTGTTCCCCGGGTCGGCGTTGTTCAAGAAACCGCCGCGCTGGGTGATGGCCGCCGAACTCGTCGAGACATCCCGGCTGTGGGGGCGGGTCGTGGCCCGCATCGAGCCCGAGTGGGTCGAGAAACTCGCCCAGCACCTGGTGAAACGCAACTACGGCGAACCGCACTGGGAGAAGGACCGGGCCGCGGTCGTCGCCTTCGAGAAGGTCACGCTCTACGGGGTTCCGTTGGTCGCGGACCGCAAGGTCCAGTACGGGCGCATCGACCCCGAGTTGTCCCGCGAGCTGTTCATCCGGCACGCGCTCGTGGAGGGTGACTGGGACACGCGGCACCAGTTCTTCCACGACAACAGGGCACTGCTCGCCGAGGTCGACGAACTGGAGCAGCGGGTGCGGCGCCGCGACATCCTCGTCGACGACGAAACGCTCTTCGAGTTCTACGACCGGCGCGTCGGGTCCGACGTTGTCTCGGGCAAGCACTTCGACTCGTGGTGGAAGAAGAAGCGGCGCGAGGATCCGCACCTGCTCGACTTCGAGAAGTCGATGCTGATCAACACCAGCAAGGGCGCGGTCAGCGACGCCGACTACCCGGACAGCTGGCGACAGAACGCGCACGAACTGCCGTTGACCTACCAGTTCGAACCCGGTGCCGACGCCGACGGTGTCACCGTGCACATCCCGGTGCCGGTACTCAATCAGATCGATCCGGTCGAGTTCGAATGGCAGATCCCCGGCCTGCGCGAAGAACTGGTCACCGCACTGATCAAGTCCCTGCCGAAACCCTTGCGGCGCAACTTCGTTCCCGCACCCGACTACGCGAAGGCCGTGCTGCAGCGGGTGCGGCCGTGTTCGGAGCCGCTGCTGGACACATTGGAGCGGGAACTGCGGGCGCTGACCGGAATCACGGTGGCGCGTCAGGAATGGGACTTCGCGGCACTTCCCGGTCACCTCAGGATCACCTTCAGGGTGGTCGAGGATTCCACGACGGTCGCCGAGGGCCGTGATCTGCAGGCGTTGAAACAACAACTCCGGCCGAACATGAGCGCCGCCTTGTCCGCGGCCGCTGACGGAGTCGAACGCAGCGGGGTGACCGAATGGGATTTCGGGGACCTGCCGCGCACGTTCGAGCAGCGGGCCGACGAGCAGGACGTCAAAGCGTTCCCGGCGTTGGTCGACGAGGGCGAGAGCGTCGGCGTGCGCATGTTCGGCACGGAGGCCGAGCAGCGCGCCGCCGGCTGGGCCGGGACTCGACGGATGCTGCTCATGGCCGTGCCGTCGCCGGTGAAGTCACAGGTCAAGGGGCTGTCGACGCGGGCCCGCCTGGTGTTCTCCCGCAGCCCGCACGGTGACGTCGCCGCGCTCGTCGAGGACTGCGTGGGATGTGCCGTCGACAAGATCGTCGCCGAGAACGGTGGTCCGGTGTGGGAGGAAACGGCCTTCGGCACGCTCAAGGAGAAGGTGCGGGTCGGCATCGGGCCGTACACGGCACATCTGGTGTCCACAGTGGAGAAGGTGCTGACCGCGGCACAACAGGTCGACACGCTGCTCGCGGAACGGGGCGGACAGCTCCCGGCCGAGGCCCGCGAGGACATCACGACCCAGCTGTCGAACCTGATTCATCCCGGCTTCGTCACCGCCACCGGATGGGATCGACTGCCGGACCTCACTCGGTACCTGCGGGGGATCGAGCACCGGCTCGACAAGCTGCCGCAGAACCCGCGACGCGACCGTGACTTGATGGACGAGGTCCATCAAGTCGAGGACCGCTACCAGGGGCTGCTCGACGGCGTTCCGCAGGAACGCCCGGTCAGCGACGAACTGCGTCGCATCGGGTGGATGATCGAGGACCTGCGGGTGAGCTTCTTCGCGCAGTCCCTGGGCACACCACAGCCGGTGTCGGTGAAGCGGTTGCACAAGGCGATGGACACACTGCTCTGAGCTTGGAGAAGCTGTCTTTGAGCTGCCTTGGTGGTCGTTTACCGACATCCCAGGTTGCCGCTCGTTGGGTCGCCTCGAGTGCCCAGCACGTACGCAGCGGCGACCCCGCGCTTGGACCCGACCATCGGCGGGTTCTCAGCGCCCTCCTCGTGAGGACAGCGGTTTCGCTGCGTAGGTAGCTACCCGAGAAAGCGATCCCGCAGCGAGGAGGGCGCTGAGAACCCGCTACCCGACCCACGGGAAAACACCATCTACAAGGAGTTCTCAGACCGGAGAGACCGTGATTCCGATCGCGCCGGGGCCCGCGTGCGCACCGATGATCGCGCTGGTCTGCTCGATGGTGCAGCGGCGGACGTGCGGGATTTCCATGCGCAGTTCGTCGACGAGCCATTCGGCCCGGTCGCGGCATTCGAAGTGTTCGACGGCGATGTCGACCTTCTGATCGCCTGCGCGCTTTCGAGCATGGGTCACCGCGCGTCGCAGAGCCCGTTCCGGGCCGACGGCACGACCGAGCTGGATCAGGGACCCGTCCTTGAGCACCAGCACCGGCTTGATCGACAGAGCCCTGCCGACGGTCGCCTGGGTCTTGCTGACTCGGCCGCTGCGCAGCAGGTATTCGAGAGTGTCGACGTAGAGCATCTCCGTGGTGGCCCGCAGCCTGCGGTCGAGGACGCTGAGCACGCCTTGCGCGGTCGCCCCGGCGTCGGCTGCTTCCGCGGCGGCCATGACCGGATAGCCGAGGCCGAGTCCGCACAGCCGGGAGTCGACTACGTACACCGGCACGTCGAGCTCGGCGGCGGCCTCGCGGGCGGCGTCGCACGTCTCGGACAGCGCTCCGGAAAGGTGCACCGAGACGATGGCTTCCGCGCCGCGGGCGACGGCGTCGGTGAAGCACCAGTAGAACGCGGGCGCCGGCGGCGGGGACGTGGCGACCGGAACGTCCTCCCGCATGGCACGCGCGAGGTCGGCGTGTGGCACGCGGCGTTCGTCGTTCTCCTCGTCGCCGACGGTCAGACCCAACTGCACGACCGCGACACCGAGATAGTCGGCGATATCCGTCGGGATCGAGGCAGTCGAGTCGGTCACGATGGCGACGCGTCGGCTCATGGCCGACAGGCTACTGCGCGGTTCATCGCGTTCACGTTCAGCCCCGCGTCCGGTGGCAACGACGCCCCAGGGGTGCTCGTCCGTCGTGCGACAGGTGAGTACCGTCACGTACAACCCCTGGTTGCGCAGGGGCTACCGACTAGTAACATGCGGGGTGGCAGGGGTCACTGTGCTTTCCACGCGACCGCGTGGCAAGGTCAACCTAACCCGGCCCACTGGCTGAAACGAACACCGTCCGAGCGTCGACGCGCCGGACACATCCGAATTTGTCGTCTGTCCGCGGGAGGTCGAACAGGGCCCATGAACATTGTCGTTCTGGTAAAGCAGGTGCCCGACACATGGTCCGAGCGCAAGCTCTCCGACTCGGACCACACCCTCGACCGTGCATCAGCGGACGCTGTGCTCGACGAGATCAACGAGCGAGCGGTCGAGGAAGCGCTGTTGATCAAGGAGGCCCATGGCGGTGAGGTGACCGTCGTCTCGATGGGTCCCGACCGGGCCACCGACGCGATCCGCAAGGCGCTGTCGATGGGTGCCGACAAGGCCGTCCATCTTTCCGACGAGGCGCTGCACGGCTCGGACACGGTCGCGACCGCCAAGGCATTGGCCAAGGCGATCGGTACCGTCGGCTCCGTCGACCTGGTGATTGCGGGCAACGAGTCCACCGACGGTCGCAGCGGTGCGGTTCCCGCGATGCTCGCCGAGCTGCTGGGGCTGCCGCAGCTGACGTACGCGCGCAAGGTCACCACCGACGGCTCCACCGTCTCGGTGGAGCGGGAGAGCGACGCCGGCATCGTCAGCGTCGAGGCGAACCTGCCCGCCGTCGTCTCGGTCACCGAGAAGATCAACGAGCCGCGCTACCCGTCCTTCAAGGGCATCATGGCCGCGAAGAAGAAGCCGGTCGAGGTGCTGAGCCTTGCCGACGCGGGCATCGACGCCTCCGAGGTCGGTCTGGCCAACGCGGGCTCCACCGTCGTCGAGTCCGCTCCGAAGCCGCCGAAGTCCGGTGGCGAGCGCGTCACCGACGAGGGTGAGGGCGGCGTGCAGGTCGTCGAGTACCTGGCCGGTCAGAAGCTCGTCTGAGTCACGGTTCGCGAGGAGGAGACGAACACATGTCCGAGGTACTGGTCCTCGTCGACCACGTGGACGGCGAAGCCAAGAAGATCACGTTCGAGCTGCTCACCGCCGCGCGGCGGCTCGGTGAGCCGTCGGCGGTCGTCGTCGGTGCGCCCGGCACGGCAGCCAAGCTGAAGGACTCGCTGGCCGCCTACGGCGCGGCCAAGGTCTACGCCGCCGAGTCCGACGACGCAGGCAACCACCTGGTCACCCCGCAGGTCGACGTCCTGTCCGAACTCGCGGGCTCGGCCTCGCCTGCCGCGGTGCTCGTCCCCGGTTCGGTGGACGGCAAGGAGATCGCGGGCCGTCTCGCGGTGCGGCTGAACTCCGGCCTGCTCTCCGAGGTCGTCGACCTCGACGGCGAG
Organism: Allosaccharopolyspora coralli; assembly: GCF_009664835.1. Classification (NCBI taxonomy): domain Bacteria; kingdom Bacillati; phylum Actinomycetota; class Actinomycetes; order Pseudonocardiales; family Pseudonocardiaceae; genus Allosaccharopolyspora; species Allosaccharopolyspora coralli. The sequence continues at coordinate 3,825,892 of NZ_CP045929.1, read as the reverse complement.
GGCGTCGGCTCGCACTCGCTGTTCGGTGGCACCTACAACGCCAAGGCGAAGGTCACCCGCGGTGCCCCGGTCGTGACGGTGCTTCCCGGCAGCGTCGAGGCCGAGGAAGCCTCCGGTGCGGCCGCCGACGAGACGGTGGCGGTCCCGGCGGCCGACCCGGCGAAGTCCGCGAAAATCACCGGGCTGCAGCCGGTCGAGGGCGGCGACCGTCCGGAGCTGACCGAGGCCTCGGTCGTCGTCTCCGGTGGCCGTGGTGTCGGCTCGGCGGAGAGCTTCGACGTCGTCGAGAAGCTCGCCGACTCGCTCGGTGCCGCCGTCGGCGCGTCCCGTGCGGCCGTCGACTCCGGCTACTACCCGCACCAGTTCCAGGTGGGGCAGACCGGCAAGACCGTCTCGCCGCAGCTGTACGTGGCGCTGGGCATCTCGGGTGCGATCCAGCATCGTGCCGGGATGCAGACGTCGAAGACGATCGTGGCGGTGAACAAGGATCCGGAGGCGCCGATCTTCGAGATCGCCGACTTCGGTGTCGTGGGTGACCTGTTCAAGGTCGCCCCGCAGCTCACCGACGAGGTCGCCAAGCGCAAGGGCTGAACCCCCGACGCTTCGACAGGGGCGGGTCGCACTCCGGTGTGGCCCGCCCCTGTGCATGCGTGAGTCTTTTTGGTGGCTATGACCACTAAAAAGACTCACGCGATCTTTGTGGCCACGTAGCGCGCGTCCCGGCCGACGCCGCCGAGCGAGCCGGACAGCACGGTTCGCTGGTATTCCAGCCCGACGAAGCCGATTCCCGGACACCCCGTGGCGACCCCGAACCGATGCCGAGGTCTGCCGTTGCCGTCGAGGACTCCCGAGGTGCTCAGGTAGTCCAGTGCGGGCCGGTAACCGGTGGCGAGAATGATCGCGTCCACACGCTGCTTCTGACCGTCCGGCCACAACATGTCCCGCCGGTCCGGCCGCCCGCGCTCTTCGATGGCGGCTCGGTAACCGCCGGTCTCCAGCACGGGAACGGTGCCCGTACCGCCGCGGCTCAGGGACCGGAGCGGTACCCGGGAAGCCGCGCCCAGTACCGGCCAGAGCCACGAGTCTGGGCGCAGCGGCTTGGTGTTGAGGTAACGCACCGGTGCGCGGGTGGCGAGGCTGACGTCGGCGTACTCGGCGAGCTCGACGGCGATCTGCGCCGCGGAGTTGCCCGCGCCGACGACGACCACTCGCTGCCCGGCGAACGGCGTCGGTGTGCGGTAATCGGCGGCGTGCACGACCTGTCCGGTGTAGTCGTCCAGTGGCAGTTCAGGCCAGTGTGGACGGACGAAGGAACCGGTGGCCGCAACGAGAACCTTCCCCCAGTGTTGCGAGCCGTCGGCCGTCGTCGCGAGGTGCCCGCCGTCGGCGGCGCTGACCGAGGTGACGTGGGCGCCCGTACGGATCTCGCACTCGAGGCCGTTCGCGTATCGGCGAAGATAGTCGACGACCTCGTCACGGAACGGATACCGGCGTGGCTCGCCGGGAAACGGCAGACCGGGCAGTGCGTTCAACCACGCTGGGGTGAACAGCCGAAGACTGTCGTAGTAGTGCGGCCACGAGCCGACCGGCTCCGCACCCGCGTGCAGGACCGTCGGCCGGAACCCCTGGCGTCGCAACTCGAACGCGGCGGCCAGGCCCGCCTGACCTCCACCGACCACGAGTGCATCGACCATGCGAGCAGTGTCGGTGAACTCCTGTCAGACAGGCAACGCGTTATCGCCAGGACTCCTGTGGCGCAGGCTGCTCAGGGGCGAGCGTCGTCGCGGCCTCGGCACGCGAGGGCGTCGGCGCGTTCGTTGTCCGCGTGGCCCGCGTGCCCCTTGATCCATTTCCAGCGGACTTCGCCGTGACGCGAGCATTCCGAGTCCAGGCGCTGCCACAGGTCGACGTTCTTCACCGGTTTCTTCGCCGAGGTCAGCCAGCCGTTGCGCTTCCACCCGGCCATCCACTCGGTGATGCCCTTGAGCACGTAGGTGCTGTCGGTGTGGATCGTGACCATCGGCATCGGCCGGGTCAGCGCGGCGAGACCCTCGATGACGGCGGTCATCTCCATCTTGTTGTTCGTCGTCACCGGATCCGAGCCGTGCAGTTCGCGTTCGTGTTCGCCGTAGCGCAGGACGACACCCCACCCGCCGGGCCCGGGATTGCCGCTGCAGGCCCCGTCGGTGAACAGCTCCACTGGTGCCGCGTTCGCGGTGTCGTCGCTCATGCCTCGGAACCTAGCGCACCCGCCGAACCAAGGAGCGAACGGCACTTTCGCCCCGTGCGACGAGGCGAACGGCACTTTCGCCCCACCAGTTCAACGGTGCGAACGGCACCCTCGCCCCGTGTGATGAGGCGAACGGCACTTTCGCCTCACCAGTTCAACGGTGCGAACGGCACCCTCGCCCCGTGTGATGAGGCGAACGGCACTTTCGCCTCACCAGTTCAACGGTGCGAACGGCACCCTCGCCCCGTGTGACGGTGCGAACGGCACTTTCGCCCCACCAGTTCAACGGTGCGAACGGCACTTTCGCCCCGTGCGACGAGGCGAGAGTGCCGTTCGCGCCATCGGGACCGGGTGTCTCACCGGGGATTCACCGGATGTTCCGGTGGAGTGTCCTCCTGCGCCCTTCTGCGCTTCGTCCGCGTGGCGATACACCTGCACCATGCCTGAGTCGCAGCTGTTGATCAGCACCGCGCCCACCGGGGCGCGGTCGACGGACCAGCCACACTATTCGCTGCTCGTGGCGCGGGAAACCGACGAGGTGCGGGCCGCGCAGCGCCTGCGCTACCAGGTGTTCGCCGAGGAGATGGGCGCGCAGGTCGAAGCGAGCGTGCCGGGCGCCGAGGCGGACGCGTTCGACGAGTTCTGTGACCACCTGATCGTGCGCAACGACCACACAGGTGAGGTCGTCGGCACCTACCGGATGCTGCCGCCGGAGCGGGCCGAGGCCGCGGGGGGCCTGTACTCCGAGACGGAGTTCGATCTGTCCGCGTTGCGCTCCCTGCGACCCGCGTTGGTGGAGACGGGCCGGTCGTGTGTGCATCGCGATCACCGCAGTGGAGCGGTGGTGAGTCTGGTGTGGGCGGGGATCGCCCGCTACATGTATCTGCACGGGCACACGTGGCTCGCCGGGTGCGCTTCGGTGCCGTTGTACGACGGCGGCGCGGTCGCCGGCCGCGTGTGGGACACCGTGTCGGAGAAGCACTATGCTCCGGACGAGTTCCGCGTCCGGCCGTACCAGCCGTGGGAGCCGGTCGCCGGTGTGACGCGCGGCTCGTTGCCGCCGTTGCTGCGGGGCTATCTTCGGCTCGGCGCCTGGGTGTGCGGGCCGCCTGCACTCGACGCCGATTTCGGGGTCGCGGACTTCTTCGTGCTGCTGAACTTGCCGAACATGGACCAGCGGTACCTGCGGTACTTCCTCGGCGGAACGCAGTGACGAGTTCCCAGCACGGGTGGATGCCGACGTCTCCCTGCGGTCCGACCTGCCTGCCGCGTCGGGGACATCACGACCGAGTCGGTCCCGCGCGGGTGGCGCTGCGGTTCACGCGTGCGTTCGTCGTGTTCCTGGTGGGAGCGGCGCTCGTCGCTGTCCTCCCGTTCGTCCCGCACGACCGCCGCCGTGTCCTGTTCGGACGGTGGTTCGGGCTCGTGCTGAACGCGTTCGGTGTCGAGGTGGTGCTGCGTGACGCGCAGCGGCTCGACGTCACCGGCCCCGTGCTCGTGGCATGCAACCACGTGTCATGGCTCGATGTGATCGCGTTGCAGTCGGTGCGTCCGATGCGGCTGCTGGCGAAGGCGGAAGTGCGGGACTGGCCGGTGGTCGGTGGCATCGCGGCACGGGCAGGCACGTTGTTCATCGAACGCGAGGGTTTGCGATCGTTGCCCGCTGCGGTCAACCGAGTCGCGGAGGCGTTGCGCGGCGGTTCGATGATCGGGGTGTACCCGGAGGGCACGACCTGGTGTGGCAGGGCGTCAGGGCGTCATCGTCCGGCCGTGTTCCAGGCCGCGGTGGAAGCGGACGCGCTCGTGCAGCCGGTCGCGTTGCGATACCGCGTGGCCGGTCGGCCGAGCACCGCCGCGGCTTTCGTCGGGGACGCAACGTTGCTGTCGTCGTTGGTGTCGGTGGCGCGCACACGCGGGTTGGTCTTGGAACTGTCCGCGCTGCCGCCCTGGGATGCCCGCACCGTGAGCGACCGGCGCGAGTTGGCGCGTCGGGTCGAGGTGGCGATCCGCTCGGAGACGGAACCGGCACTGCTCCGGACCGAGCATCTCGTCGCCGCCTGAACCTTCCGATCAACGGAAGTTCCGGTGGGCGTAGTGTCCGTCGGTGCACGACAGTGCGCACAACTGTTCGCCGTCGCCCGGGAGGACTCCATGTCGAACACCCGTTCCGTGCCGCCGTTTCGCGCCGACCACGTCGGCAGCCTCCTGCGTCCGCAGAAGTTGTTGCGTGCACGTGAGGAACACGCCGCCGGTCGACTCGGTGCCGACGAGCTCGCGACCGTCGAGGACGACGCGATCCGCGAGGTGGTGCGCAAGCAGGCGGATGTCGGGTTGCGCAGCGCCACCGACGGCGAGTTCCGGCGCGGTTCGTGGCACATGGACTTCATCTATCAACTCGGCGGAATCACGCAGTCGGACGAGAACATGCACGTCGAGTTCCGCAACGAGGACGGAACGTTCGACTTCTCCCCTGCGGCGTTGAAGGTCAGCGGCGCGATCCGGTTGCAGGAGACGATCTTCGCGGAGCATTTCCGGTTCCTGCGGGAGACCACGGACGCGACCGCGAAACTGACGATCCCGTCGCCGAGCATGGTGCACTATCGCGGCGGCCGCGCGAGCATCGATCCCGCCGTGTACGGCAGCGAGGACGATTTCTGGGCCGATCTCTCAGCTGCCTACGCCGACCAGATCCGCGCGATGGGAGAGCTGGGATGCCGGTACCTGCAGCTCGACGACACCAGCCTCGCGTACCTCAACGATCCGTCGCAGCGGGCGATGCTCGCCGAGCGCGGCGACGACGCCGAACACCAGCACGAGCGCTACATCCGTCAGATGAACGCCGCTCTCGCGGGTCGACCGGACGGGTTGCACGTCACCACACACATGTGCCGGGGCAATTTCCGCTCGTCGTGGGCGGCGGAGGGCAGCTACGAGTTCATCGCGGAGACGCTGTTCCACCAGCTCGACGTGGACGGCTTCTTCATGGAGTTCGACGACGAGCGTTCCGGCGGGTTCGAGCCGTTGCGGTTCGTGCCGGAGGGCAAGCAGGTCGTGCTCGGTCTCGTCACGACGAAACGGGGCGCGTTGGAGACCAAGGACGAGCTCAAGCGCCGGGTCGAGGAAGCGAGCCGGTTCGTACCGATGGACCAGCTCTGCCTGTCTCCGCAGTGCGGTTTCTCGTCCACAGTGGAGGGTAATGCGCTCACCGAGGACGAGCAGTGGGCGAAACTCGCCCTCATCGTCGAGACTGCCGAGGAGCTGTGGGGGTAAAGAGGCGTGAGTCTTTGTGGTGGCTATAGCAACCACAAAGGCTCACGCTGGGATGCTGGTCGGCATGACGACTGTGCGGACGGAGTCGACCAGTGCCCTGTGGCATCCGCAGCGGCGCGCATTCACCTTTGGGCTGATCCTGCTGGTGACGCTCATCGCGTTCGAGGCGATGGGGTTGGCCACGGCGCTGCCGACGATGGTGAACGAGCTCGGAGGTGAGCGGTTCTACTCGTGGCCGTTCACGGTGTTCATGGCCACGAGCGCGGTCTCGACGGTCCTCGGCGGCCGGCTCGCGGACCGGCACGGCCCCGCCCTGCCGTTGCTGCTGGCCGTGCCGACGTTCGCTGTCGGGCTGCTGCTCGCCGGGCTCGCCCCGAACATGACGGTGCTGCTCGTGGCTCGTGCGCTGCAAGGTGTCGGAGCGGGCGGCCAGGTCGTCGCCCTCTACGTGATGATCGCCCGCGTCTACCCGGAAGAAGACCGGCCGAAAGCGTTCGCCGCGCTGTCGACCGCGTGGGTGGTGCCCGCCCTGGTCGGCCCCGCCGTGGCCGGGTTGCTGACCGAACACCTGAGTTGGCGGTGGGTGTTCCTCGGTCTCGCGCCGCTGGTGGCCGTGGGCACAGTGCTGCTCGCCCCGTCGCTACGCCGCCTCAGCCCGCCCGAGGTCGCCGCGCCGGCCCGTTCCGGTCTGCCGCTGGCCGCGCTCGGAGCCGCCGGCGGCGCGGTCGGGCTGACATGGGCGGCGCAGAACCCGTCGTGGCTGTCCCTGGCCTTGGGCGTTGCGTCGGTGGCGGCGCTGCTGGCCAGCACTCGGGTGCTGCTTCCGGCAGGCACCCTGCGCGGTCGTCCCGGCATCCCGGTGATGGTGCTCTCGCGTGGTCTGCTCGCCGGGACCTTCTTCGCGGCCCAAGCGTTCGTGCCGCTCACACTCACCGCGGTGCACGACTACTCGCCTGCGACCGCCGGAATCCCACTCACCATCGGTTCCCTCGGGTGGACACTCGGGGCGCTCTGGCAGAGCCGCAACAGCAATCTGAGCCGTGAGCACATCGTTGCCGCAGGTCTCACGCTCGTCGCGATCGCCACCGCGGGCCTGACGGTGACCGCGCCCGCGTGGGGGCCGCACTGGATGGTGTTCCTGCTGTGGGCGGTCGGCGGATGCGGCATGGGGATCGCGGTCGCGAGTACCGGCGTGCGCGTCCTGGCCTTGTCGCCGCGCAGCGAGCAAGGGTTCCACTCGTCGGCGTTGCAGCTCTCGGACATGCTCACCCAGACCGTGCTGATCGGCCTCGCCGGAGTTCTCGTGACCGCATTGGCTTCCACCGACGCACCGACCAGGGGCGTGGTCATCGTGGACGTGCTGCTCGCCGCGTCGGCGCTGGTGGGTGCGGCCCTCGCCCGGCGCTCGGGGAGGACTATCCTGGGGTCGTCATGACGTACCTGGACCACGCTGCGACCACTCCGATGCGCCCGGAGGCGGTCGCGGTGATGAGCGAGGCGCTGTCCCGGCTGGGCAACGCCTCGTCGCTGCACACTTCGGGCCGCAAGGCGCGCCGTGCGGTGGAGGAGTCCCGCGAGACCGTCGCCGAAGTACTCGGCGCCCGCCCCTCGGAAGTGGTCTTCACCGCCGGCGGCACCGAAAGCGACAACCTCGCGGTGAAGGGCATCTATTGGGCGCGCCGCGGCACGGACCCACGTCGTCGCCGGGTGCTCGCCTCGGCGGTGGAGCATCATGCGGTGCTCGACGCGGTCGACTGGCTCGCCGAGCACGAGGGCGCCGAGGTCACGTGGCTGGAAGCCGACCGCGACGGTCGGGTGCGGCCGGAGGTGCTCGAGGCAGCACTCACCGAACACGGCGACGAAGTGGCGTTGGTCACAGCCATGTGGGCGAACAACGAGATCGGCACGGTCAACTCGGTGGCCGACCTCGCCGCAGTCGCGCAGCGCTACGGGGTGCCGTTGCACACCGACGCCGTTCAGGCCGTGGAGACGTTGCCGGTGGACTTCGCGGCCTGCGGGGCGTCGGCGCTGACGATGACCGGACACAAGGTCGGCGGTCCGTACGGAGTCGGCGCGCTGCTGCTCTCCCGGGACGTGGAGTGCACGCCCGTGTTGCACGGCGGCGGCCAGGAGCGCGAGGTCCGCTCCGGCACGCTCGACACGCCGGGAATACTGGGCCTCGCAGCCGCAGTCCGCTCGGCCGTCGGTGTCCGCGAGCGGCACGTTCCGGAGCTGACGGCGTTGCGGGACGAACTCGTCTCCGGCGTGCTCGCAGCGGTGCCGGACGCGGTGCTCAACGGCGATGCGGGCCGGGGCGTCGTCGGCGGTGGACCGTCGCGACTGCCGGGCAACGCGCACTTCACCTTTCCCGGCTGCGAGGGCGACAGTCTGTTGATGCTGCTCGATGCGCAGGGCATCGAATGCTCGACCGGGTCGGCGTGCACGGCGGGTGTGGCCGAGCCGAGCCACGTGCTGCTGGCCACCGGCTCCGAGTCGAAGGCCGCGCGCGGCTCGCTGCGGTTCTCGCTCGGGCACACCTCCACGCGGGAGGACGTGCGTGCACTCGTGGCGGCGATCGGGCCCGCCGTGGAGCGTGCCAGGAGCGCGGGAGTTCCCGGGCTGCGCCGGCTCTCGGCGCCGTCCGTGGCGAAGACGGAGGTGTGACGTGCGAGTGCTGGCGGCGATGAGCGGCGGTGTCGACTCGGCGGTGGCCGCCGCCCGAGCGGTCGAGGCCGGACACGACGTGACCGGCGTGCATCTGGCGCTGTCGGCCAAACCCGGCACGCTGCGCACCGGTGCGCGCGGCTGCTGCACGGTCGAGGACTCGCACGACGCCCGGCGGGCGGCCGACATCCTCGGGATCCCGTTCTACGTGTGGGATTTCGCCGAGCGGTTCACCGAGGAGGTCATCGACACCTTCGTCGGCGAGTACGCCGCAGGGCGGACCCCGAACCCGTGCTTGACCTGCAACGAGAAGATCAAGTTCGAGGCGTTGCTGGACAAGGCGATGGGGCTCGGTTTCGACGCGGTCTGCACCGGCCACTATGCACAGCTGTCCGTTGTGGATGGAGTGCCGTCGTTGCGGCGCAGCAGGGACGAGGACAAGGACCAGTCCTACGTGCTCGCCTCGCTGACCCCGGAACAGTTGCGGCACTCGATGTTCCCGCTGGGGGTTTCGCTGAAGTCCGAGGTGCGCGCCGAAGCCGACGAGCGCGATCTCGCGGTGGCGAACAAGCCGGACAGCCACGACATCTGCTTCATTCCCGACGGTGACACCAAGAAGTTCCTGGAGTCCAGGCTCGGGCAGTCGCCGGGTCAGCTCGTGGACAACGATTCCGGTGCTGTGCTCGGCGAACACACCGGCGTGCACGGATTCACCGTGGGACAGCGCAAGGGCCTCGGTATCGACGAGCCTGCGCCGGACGGGCGGCCACGCTACGTGCTGTCGCTGGAACCGGTCTCGGGCACGGTGAAGGTCGGCTCGGCCGAGGATCTCGGCGTCACCGAGATCGACGCCAACCGGCCGGTCTGGCCGGATGAGCCGCTGCAGGAGCCGACGGACTGCGTCGTGCAGGTACGGGCGCACGGCAGCACCGCGGACGCGGTCGTCGAGGTCGATGAGGAGGACGTCGTGCGCGTCCGTCTCCGCGACTCGCTACGCGGCGTCGCCCCCGGTCAGGCGATCGTCCTCTACCGCCCGGAAGACTCGGGTGACCTGGTCCTCGGCAGTGCACTGATTTCCGGCACCCGCTGAACGCCGGTCGCACTCACCCTGGTCGCGGTCTGGTTTCCCGGCTCGAGGGTTATCGCAGCATGAGCTGTCGTCTCAGCGGCGGAGCCGCCGGGCGGTCACCCCGTACGCATCCGCCACCCGACCCACCGAGCAAACCCACTCCCGCATCTTCTCAGCTGGTGGCATGATCGAGTCATGGGTGCGGTGGCAGTGACGGTGTGGGACGACAGTGGCCGTGGCGAGCCGGTGGTGCTGGTACACGGCTCCGGGACATGGGGCGACGCGCCGCTCGGGTTCGAGACGCAACGCGAACTGGCGGACCGGTATCGGCTGGTGGTGCCGGACCGTCGTGGTTACGGACGCAGTCCGGACGTGGAGTGCAGCGATTGTGTCCGGGACGCTGACGACGTCGTGGAGTTGCTCGCTGACGGTGCGCACCTGCTGGGACACTCGTCGGGTGGTGTGGTCGCGATGATCGCCGCTGCACGGGCGCCGCAGGCCGTGCGGTCGTTGACGCTGATCGAACCCGCGTGTTTCCAGCTCGCCGCGGACGATCCCGTGGTCGCGACGGCGCTCGAACGCAATCGTGAAGCTCTGCAGGCGGTTCCACCGGAACTGTCCGATGAGGACCTGGTCCGGCTGAGCTACGAGAGCGTGGGGTTCGAGCCCCCGGAGGAGACGACACCGGAAATGGTGCGCGCCTCCCGGGCGGCGCTCACGGAGCTCCCGGCCTGGCAGGTGGAAGTCGACGCCGCCGTGCTCGCGGCGCGGGACTGGCCGAAGCTGGTCCTCACCGGAACCTGGGAGGACGCTCCGGAGAACTACCGTGAGTACGGCGGGAAACCGATCATGGCGTGCGCCGGTGCCACGGCCGATCGGATCGGTGCGAAGCTCGTGCGCGTTCCAGGCGCGTCGCACTGGCCGCACCAGCAACGCCCGGACATCGTGCACCCGCTGCTGCGCGATCTGTGGTCTGCACGCTGACGAAGGCGTTCCCGCTGAGAGGTCAGCGCAGGTGGGCGGCGAAGAAGTCGTCGATTCGGCGCCACGCGTCCGTCGCCGAGTCGGGTTCCGGTCCGACACCGGCGACGCGCATCAGCGGGCGCAACGGCCTCGGTCCGATCTCGGCGTCGTTGAGAAAGGAATGCCCCGCCTGCGGGTACTCCTTGACGTCGTTCGGGACTCCGGCGGCTGTGAGCGCTTTGTCGAGCTTGACGGCGGCATTCGGCAACGTCACATCCCTCTTCCCGAAACTGCCGACCACCGGGCACGCATCCGCCGCCACCGCGTCGAGTTCCTTCGGCAACTGGCCGTAGTTCACCGAGGCCGCGTCGAAGCCGCTACCGGCGGTGAGCAGTGCGAAACCGCCGCCCATGCAGAAGCCGATGACGCCGACCTTTCCGGTGCATTCGGAGGACTCGGCAAGCCAGGAGCGAGCGACGTCGATGTCGACGAACGACGCGCCCTCCCCGGACAGCATCGCCCGAAACGTCCGAACGAGACAGCGACGGGCCCCTCCGTCGCTGAACAGGTCCAGCGCGATCGCAAGGTAACCGGATTCGGCCAGGCGTTCGGCCTGGCGCAGGAAGACGTCGTTGACCCCGAACGCTTCGTGCAGCATGACGACCCCGGGCCACGGTCCCTCACCCGACGGGCGCACCAGGTGGGCATGCAACCGCGCGGAACCGCCGCGTCGGCGTGCGGTCTCGGTCAGCTCGATCGTCTCCATGTCGGGAGCGTAGCGCCCGTCACAACGGGGCGAACGGCACTTTCGCCTCACCACACGAGGCGAGGGTGCCGTTCGCCCCGGCGGCCGGTCTGCTCGGGGTGGGGGAGAAGGTGCGGCTGTTCCTGGGTGTCGATAATGGTTCGGTGACCGACTTTCCGTGGAACCCAGGGACGGCGACCGCCACCGGCTCGATGCCCGGTGTGGACGCGGAGGAAGCGGCTCGGATCTCGGTGGGGGAGCTACCGGATCTCGTGCCGTTCCCCGAACTGCCCGCACGCGGCGTCGGCGCCGACTCGCTCGGCCGGACCGCGGGGATGCTCGTCGACCTCGCGGTCGAGGTGGTGCCGTCCGGCTACCGGGTCACCGCGAAACCGGGACGTGATCAGCGCCGGGCGCAGGACCTGATGCGCTGGGACCTCGATGCGATGGAGCAGGCGGTGGCCGAGGCCGGCGCGCCGCCCGCGCTGCTGAAGGTGCAGGCGGCAGGCCCGTGGACGTTGGCCGCCGGCATCGAACTGGAACGCGGTCACCGCGTTCTCACTGACCACGGTGCGTTGCGGGACTTCACGACCTCGTTGATCGAGGGGCTCCGCGCGCACGTGCAGCGCATGATCGAGCGCACGGGGGCACGTGTGGTGCTCCAACTCGACGAGCCGACGCTGCCGCGAGTGCTGCGCGGCGACCTGCCGACGCCGAGCGGTTACGGCACGGTGCCCGCGGTCCCGGTACCCGAGGTCGAAAGTCTGCTCGGCGAGGTCATCGCGCCGTTGCGCGAAGCGACCGGCGAACCCGTGATCGCGCACTGCTGTGCGCGCAGGCCCCCGGTCGGCCTGCTGCGCCGCGCCGGAGCGGGCGCGGTGTCACTCGACGCGACCGGGATGGGTGAGGTCACGGGCTCGTTCGCCGACGAACTCGGGGAGGCGTGGGACGGCGGCACCAGCCTGTTCCTCGGGCTCGTGCCGGGAACCGATCCGTCCGAGCGCCCCGATCTGCGGGAACTCGCGCTGCCTGCGTTCGACCTTGCCGCGCGGCTCGGCTTCTCGCGCCGGATCCTCGCCGAGGGAACCGTGGCCACGACGGCGTGCGGACTCGCCGGAGCCTCTCCGGAGTGGGCTCGGCGAGCGCTGTCACTGGTGCGCGACCTCGGCAAGCTGTTCGTCGACGAGGCGGAGAACCCGACGGGCTGACCAGCGGGCGCCAGGCCGAGGTCGTTCGCTCTGCGGGCCCCACGGTGCTCGCTGATGCCGATCGCGCGTGGCAGTCACCGGAATCGGCCACGGCGTCGCGTCGCCGCGCGGCACAATGGGGCCATGCTGAAGCTCTTCCGCCGCCGAGACCGTACCGAGCGGGAAGCCGGGCCCGATCTCGCCGACCGGGTCCGCGCGTTCTGGCAGCTCTGGGACGACGAGCTCCAGCCGCAGGTCAGCGCCGCGCTCGGGGACGGACAGCCGCATCGCCTCGACCACCCGCTCGCCGAGGCCGTCGCGAGCGTGCACCCGGATCTGATCGTCTCGATCGAGCAGGGGGAGAACGCGCTGTTCGCGCTCGTCGTCAGTGCGCAGGCGGACCCCGAGCTGCGGGCGGTCACCGACGCGTGGAAGGCGGCGGCGCCTGCGGACGACCAGAACTGGGAGTACCACGACTCGATCCCGCCGGTGCCGGACCCGACGCAGGTGACGGTGAACCTGCACGGCGGCCAGTACGCGTTGTCGCAGGTGCGGCTCGCTGCGCAGGTCGACCATGCCGAAGGGCTCGTCGACGTGGCGGTGCATCATCCCGGGTTCGCGGACCTGGAGGAGGCGGAGCGGACGGCGTTGACGTTCCTGCCGTTGCAGGCGGTACTCGGGGAGCGACTCGCTGCGGACCGTCTCGGCCGGGTGGAGACGGCGCTGCTCGAACCGGACGGCGCCGTCGGGCTACTGGAGTTCCGCGATGTCGTCCGCTCCGTCGCCTCCGGCCCCACGACTCCCGACGCCTCGGCCTGATCGACCACTCACCCGGTCGAGCGCGACACACCTCGCACGAGTGACGAACTCGGCGAATCGAGCCCGAACCCTGTGGACAACCCCGGCGCCTGTGGATGGAGGGGTGGCAAATTCGCGCGAATTTGCCACCCGCGGGGTGGGAGTCGCCGACGGGTGGTGTCGGGGATGCTCGCTAGGGTGCAGACGTGACCAGCGACGACCGAGCCACCACCGCTGACGCGCCCGAGGACACCGCCGCGACGTCGGAGGACGCCCGTCCCGCCGATCCCGCCGCGAACACCGATGCCGAAGGCGTCGAGGACGTTCCCGGCGAGGTGCGGGAACGCTACGGCAACCTCGTCGAGGAAGTGCGCGGCCACCAGTTCCGCTACTACGTGCTGGACTCGCCGCTGATCACCGACGGCGAGTTCGACGAGCTGTTCGTCGAACTGCAGCGCGTGGAGGACGAACACCCGGCGCTGCGCACGCCGGACTCGCCGACGCAGATCGTGGGCGGCACGTTCTCCACCGAGTTCACCGCCGTGGATCACCTGGAGCGGATGCTCAGCCTCGACAACGCCTTCGACGAGGACGAGCTACGCACCTGGGTGGACCGGGTGGAACGGGAGGTGGGCTCGGCGGCGAGCTACCTCTGCGAGCTCAAGATCGACGGCCTGGCGATCAACCTGCTCTACCGCGACGGTCGCCTCGAACGTGCCCTGACCCGTGGCGACGGACGCACCGGTGAGGACGTGACGCTCAACGTCCGCACCATGCACGACGTCCCGGACCTGCTCACCGGCACCGACGAGTATCCGGTGCCCGCGCTGGTCGAGGTTCGCGGCGAGGTGTTCTTCCGGGTGAGCGAGTTCGGCGAGCTGAACGCCGCGCTGGTCGACGCGGGCAAGGCGCCGTTCGCCAACCCGCGCAACGCGGCGGCGGGGTCGCTGCGCCAGAAGGACCCGCGGATCACCCGGAACCGTCCGCTGCGGCTGATCTGCCACGGTCTCGGCAGGCGGGAGGGTTTCGAACCCGCGCGGCAGTCCGAGTCGTACGCCGCGTTGCGGGCGTGGGGCCTGCCGGTCTCGGAGCACACCCGCGTGCTGTCGGCGACCGACGCGATCGTGGAGCACGTGCGGTACTGGGGCGAGCATCGCGACGACGCTGAGCACGAGATCGACGGTGTCGTCGTCAAGGTCGACGAGGTCTCGCTGCAACGCCGCCTCGGTGCGACCTCGCGCACTCCGCGCTGGTCGATCGCCTACAAGTACCCGCCGGAACAAGCCACCACCGCGCTGCTCGACATTCAGGTCAACGTCGGACGCACCGGCAGGGTCACGCCGTTCGCGGTGATGGAGCCGGTGAAGGTGGCGGGCTCGACGGTGTCGATGGCGACCCTGCACAACTCCGACGAGGTGCGTCGAAAGGGCGTGTTCATCGGGGACCGGGTGGTGATCCGCAAGGCGGGTGACGTGATTCCAGAGGTGCTCGGTCCGGTCACCGACGCCCGCGACGGCTCCGAGCGCGAGTTCGTGATGCCGACCGAGTGCCCGGAGTGCGGGTCGACGTTGTCCCGGCAGAAGGAAGGCGACGTCGACATCCGCTGTCCGAACTCGCGGACCTGCCCCGCACAGCTGCGGGAGCGGCTGTTCCACCTCGCCGGGCGTGGCGCGTTCGACATCGAGGTGCTCGGCTACGAGGCTGCCGCGGCGCTGTTGGCTTCGGGCGTGCTCGTCGACGAAGGCGACGTGTTCGACCTCGACGAGCAGAAGCTGTTGAAGGCGCCGTTGTTCCGCACCAAGGCGGGAGCGCTCTCGGCCAACGGCCGGAAGTTGCTGGACAACCTGGAGTCGTCGAAGTCGAAGCCGCTGTGGCGGGTGCTGGTGGCCCTGTCGATCCGGCACGTGGGTCCGACCGCTGCGCAGGCGCTGGCTCGCGAACTCGGCTCACTGGAACGGATCGAGGCGGCCGAGGAGGCTGATCTCGCCGCCGTCGACGGCGTCGGTCCGACGATCGCGACGGCGGTGCGGGAATGGTTCACTGTGGACTGGCACCGCGAGGTCGTGCGCAAGTGGCGCGAGGCAGGCGTGCGCATGGAGGACGAGCGCGACCAGTCCGTGCCACGACATCTCGAAGGTCTCTCCATTGTGGTCACCGGCTCCTTGCAGGTTTATTCCCGGGACGAGGCCAAGGAACTCATCATGGCCAGGGGTGGTCGCGCGGCCGGCTCGGTGTCGAAGAAGACCGCGTTCGTCGTCGTCGGCGACGCGCCCGGTTCGAAGTACGACAAGGCGATGCAGCTCAAGGTCCCGGTGCTCGACGAGGACGGGTTCACGGTGTTGCTCGACCAAGGCCCCGAGGCCGCCGCGCAGCGAGCGTTGCCCGCGGAGTGAGCGTCCCGTCGGCGCGCGGATGGCAGGATCGGTTCATGCAGACGAGGACGATCCGACGGGCGCAGCCGGAGGAGTTCGACGCGGTGGGCGCCCTGACGGTGCGGGCGTACGTCGAGGGTGGCCATCTCGACGGCGACGAGGACTACACGGAAGTGCTGCGCGACGCGTCGGCGCGCGCCGAGAAGGCGACGCTGCTGGTCGCGGTGGAGGGCGACTCCGTGGTGGGGACGGCGACCTTCGCGATGCACGGCAGCGGGTGGGCCGAGGCTGCGCGGCCGGGGGAGGCAGAGCTTCGGATGTTGGCGGTCGTGCCCGAACACCATGGCAGCGGGGTCGGCCGGGCGTTGCTGGAGGCGGTCGTCGCCGAGGCGCGTTCGTACGAGCTCGACCGCATCGTGCTGTTCAGCCAGGAATCGATGACTCAGGCCCAGGCCATGTACCGCCGCAGCGGTTTCTACCGTCGTCCCGAGTACGACTGGCGACCGCTGCCTGAGGTCCGCCTGCTCAGCTTCGCTCTCGATCTCTGATACACCTTCGTGGTGTATTCTTGGTGTATGACGAGAACGAACATCGACATTGATGACGAGTTGATTGCCAATGTCATGGATCGCTACCGCCTGGGGTCGAAGCGTGAAGCCGTGGACTTCGCCCTCCGTCGAGTCGCGAGACCGCGACTGACGACGGAAGCTCTCGAGTCGTTGCACGGCATCGGTTTCGACCTCGATCTGGAGGAACTGCGTGGGGGTAGCCGGGTGATCGAGTGGGAGTGATCTTGGTCGACACGTCCGTGTGGATCGAATGGCTCCGCGCTACCGGTTCGACCGCGGACAAGGCAGTTCAGGAGCTGCGCGGGGAACCTCAGCTTCTTGCCACCACTCCGCCCGTGCGGATGGAGGTCTTGGCCGGTGTCTCGCCACGCCGTGTGGCCATGGTGAGCGATGTTCTGGACAGTGCTGTGCCGCTTGCGGTGGAGTCGTACACCGACTTCGACACGGCCGCTGAGCTGTTTCGGGCAGCTCGGGCGACAGGGAGAACCGTGCGTTCGTTGCTGGACTGTGTCATTGCGGCCGTGGCGATCCGGGAGCAGGCCACGCTGCTGCACCGGGACCACGATTTCGTCGTGCTCAGCGAGGTGGCACCCGGCCTGGTGTGTCATTCCACAGTTGAGTGAGATCCACCGACCGACGCTGGCGCGCTGTGCCCGTGCTCAGCCTTCGAGGACCACGGAGACGATGCCCGCGAGGTGGGCCAGCCGGGCGACCTCCGCCTTGCGAAACACCGGGCCGCCGGGCCGTCCGGCCAGCAGGACCCGGTCGGGCTTGCCGATCGGCGTGGCGGCGAGCTCGGTGGCCAGCTCCTGCCAGGTCTCGGGCACCCAGTGGCCGTCGGAGTCGAGGATCGTCGCCCGCGCCAGCGGCAGCCAGGGCAGTTCGAGGTAGCCCTCCTGCGGGGCGGACTGGCTCGCGGCGAGCTGTTCGGCACCTCCGGAGCGGTGACCGAACACCATCGCCCAACCCGATCGAATGATCTTGGGCACGCCTTCGGCGAGGATCTGCAGTCCGTTGGCGGGCTCGGCGGCGATCTCTTCGACGAGCTCGAGCTCACGGTGCGTGTCCAGCACGCCTGCGTAGGGACGCACGGCGTCCACCACGACGCCGTCGATGGACTCGGCGGCGGTGATGAGGACGTCCGGGAGACGGTTTCCGGACAGTTCCACGACCATGTCGTCGACGGCCATGTCCTGGCCGCGTTCGACGACGTCGACGCTGAGTATGTCGGCGCCGATCTCACCCAACGCGGAGGCCACCGCGCCGAGGGTTCCCGGACGGTCCGGCACCTGCACCCGGATCAGGAAGGACACCGGACTCCACGCCTCCAGCTTCGTGCACGGCACCTCGCCGACCGCGCTCCTCGAACATGGCGCACGGACCCGTCTGAGGACAACCGTACGAGCAAGCCGTGTCGGATTGTGACAGACGTTCCCGGTGCCGCTGATCCCACGTCCCCGTCGGAGTCGAGCCCTGCCGGGCACGAGTCGTCGGGGGCGTGCGCCGCTCCCATCCTGCTCTCCCGGTGTGTCATCTCGGGAACATTCCCCCTACGAACGAGTCATGCCCGGCCGAAGTTCCTCCCGGCACCGGCGTTGAGGCGAACGGCACTTTCGCCCCACCGGACGAGGCGAAAGTGCCGTTCGCCCCGGTCATCCGGACCCGGCCAGGCCGCCGGTGGCGGGAGCCATAGACTGAGGTCACCAGCAACGTCGGACCCGAGCAGGGAGTCTCCGCAGTGTCAACGATCTCCCGTGACGAGGTGGCCCACCTCGCCGGCCTGGCCAGACTGGCCGTCACCGAAGAGGAACTCGACACCTTCGCCGGCCAGTTGGACCAGATCCTCGACGCCGTCGCCAAGGTGGGGGAGGTCGCCTCCGACGACATTCCTCCGACCTCGCACGCGGTGCCGGTGACCAACGTGTTCCGTGAGGACGCGGTCCGCCCGAGCCTGTCCCGCGAGCAGGCGCTCGCGGGTGCCCCGGCGGCCGAGGAGAACCGCTTCCGGGTGCCCCGGATCCTGGACGAGGAGGCGTGATGACCGACCTCACCCGACTCACCGCCGCGGAACTGGCGGAGACGATCCGCTCCGGCGAGACCTCCGCCGAAGACGTCACTCAGGCGCACCTCGACCGCATCGACGCTGTGGACCCGGTGGTTCACGCGTTCCTGCACGTCGGTGCCGACGAGGCGCTCGAGGCCGCGCGCAAGGTCGACGCCGACCGGGCGGCGGGAACCGAGGCGTCCGCGCTCGCGGGTGTGCCGCTGGCGCTCAAGGACGTCTTCGCCACCAGCGACATGCCCACCACCGTCGGCTCCAAGATGCTCGAGGGCTGGCGCCCGCCCTACGAGGCGACGGTGACGCGCAAGCTGCGCGAGGCCGGTGTCGTCGTGTTGGGCAAGACCAACATGGACGAGTTCGCGATGGGCTCGTCCACGGAGAACTCCGCCTACGGCCCGACCCGCAACCCGTGGGACACCACCCGCATCCCGGGCGGTTCCGGCGGCGGTTCGTCGGCGTCGCTGGCCGCGTTTCAGGCGCCGTTGGCGATCGGGACCGACACGGGCGGATCGATCCGCCAGCCCGGCGCGGTCACCGGCACCGTCGGCGTGAAACCCACCTACGGCGGGGTGTCCCGGTACGGACTCGTGGCGTTCTCGTCGTCGCTGGACCAGGGTGGTCCCTGTGCGCGCACCGTGCTCGACGCGGCGCTGTTGCACGAGGTGATCGGCGGCCGTGACCCGATGGACTCGACCTCGATCGACGCGCCGGTGCCGCCGGTGGTCGACGCTGCCCGGCACGGCGCGAACGGCGACCTCAACGGTGTCCGCATCGGAGTGGTCCGGGAGTTCGCGGGCGAAGGGTACCAGCCCGGCGTGGAGCGTTCCTTCCAGGCGGCGGTCCGCCAGCTCACCGACCTCGGCGCGGAGGTCGTGGAGGTCTCCTGCCCGAACTTCGACTACGCGTTGGGTGCCTATTACCTCATCGCGCCGAGCGAGGCCTCGTCGAACCTGGCCCGGTTCGACGCGATGCGCTACGGCCTGCGCGTCGGCGACGACGGCTCGCGCAGCGCCGAGCAGGTCATGTCGCTGACCCGCGAGGCCGGGTTCGGCGCCGAGGTCAAACGGCGCATCATGCTCGGCACCTATGCGTTGTCCTCCGGCTACTACGACGCCTACTACGGTTCGGCGCAGAAGGTGCGCACGCTGATCACCCGGGACTTCGCGGCGGCCTTCGAGCAGGTCGACGTGCTGGTCTCACCGACGACGCCGACCACGGCGTTCCCGATCGGCGAGCGGGTGGACGACCCGATGGCGATGTATCTCAACGACCTGTGCACCATTCCGTCGAACCTGGCGGGTAACGCCGCCATGAGCGTCCCGTGTGGACTGTCCGACGAGGACGGACTGCCGGTGGGTCTGCAGATCATGGCTCCCGCGACGGCCGACGACCGCCTCTACCGGGTGGGTGCGGCCTACGAAGCAGCGCGCGACGCCGCCGACGGCGGTGCGCTGATCAACCGCGTTCCCCACCTGGAGGTGGCCGGATGAACTACAAGATCAAGGCGGCGATCCTGATCGGCTCGCAGGTGGCCTCCGTGGTCGGCCTGCAGAAAAAGATCAAGCAGGCCCGTGAGGACAACGATCGGCTCGCGCTGGCCGACTCGATCATCAGCGGCCTCGGTGTGATCACCGGGCTGGCGTTGGCGTTCCGCACCCTGCGCAGGAAGGAAGAGCTGTGACCGCCGTCGCTGACATCATGGACTACGACGAGGTCCTCGAACGCTACGACCCGGTCCTGGGTCTCGAGGTCCACGTCGAGCTCTCCACCCGGACGAAGATGTTCTGCGGCTGCGCGAACCGCTTCGGCGCGGAGCCGAACACCCAGGTGTGCCCGGTGTGTCTCGGCCTGCCCGGTGCGCTTCCGGTCGTCAACGGCACCGGCGTCGAGTCCGCGATCCGCATCGGTCTCGCCCTGAACTGCCAGGTCGCCGAGTGGTGCCGGTTCGCGCGGAAGAACTACTTCTACCCGGACCAACCGAAGAACTTCCAAACCTCCCAGTACGACGAGCCGATCGTCTTCGACGGCCACCTCGACGTGGTCCTCGATGACGGAGAGACGTTCCGCGTCGAGATCGAGCGTGCGCACATGGAGGAGGACACCGGCAAGTCGCTGCACGTCGGCGGCGCCACCGGCCGGATCCACGGTGCCGAGCACTCGCTGTTGGACTACAACCGGGCGGGTGTGCCGCTGATCGAGATCGTCACCAAGCCGATCGCAGGCGCGGGCGCGCGAGCACCCGAAGTCGCCCGCGCGTACGTCACCGCCTTGCGCGATCTGCTGCGTGCGCTGGACGTCTCGGACGTGCGGATGGACCAGGGCTCGCTGCGCTGCGACGCCAACGTCTCGCTGATGCCGAGGGGCGGCACCGAGTTCGGTACCCGTACCGAGACGAAGAACGTGAACTCGCTGCGCAGCGTCGAGCGGGCGGTGCGTTACGAGATGTGCCGGCACGCGGCGGTGCTCGACGGCGGCGGCGAGATCGTGCAGGAGACGCGGCACTTCGACGAGGCGTCGGCGACGACTTCCGCCGGGCGCCGCAAGGAGACCGCAGAGGACTACCGGTACTTCCCGGAGCCGGACCTGGTGCCGATCGCACCGAGCCGCGAGTGGGTCGAGGAGCTACGCACGACGTTGCCGGAGCTGCCGTGGGAGCGGCGCAAGCGCGTCCAGCAGGAATGGGGGCTCTCGGACCAGGAACTCCGGGACCTCGTCAACGCGGGAGCGCTGGAGCTCATCGTCGCCACCGTCGACGCGGGTTCGTCCCCCGACGAGGCTCGCTCGTGGTGGGTGGCCTACCTGGCGCAGCAGGCGAACCTGCAGGGCGTCGAGCTCGGGGAGCTCGCCATCACGCCGAAGCAGGTCGCGCGGGTGATCGCGCTGGTCTCCGAGGGGACGTTGACGAACAAGCTGGCCCGCCAGGTCGTCGACGGTGTCCTCGCGGGCGAGGGCGAGCCGGACGAGGTCGTCGCGGCACGCGGCCTGGAGGTCGTCTCGGACGATTCGGCGTTGCAAGCTGCGATCGACGAGGCGTTGGCCGCTCAGCCGGACGTGGCGGACAAGATCCGGGACGGGAAGGTTCAGGCCGCCGGGGCGATCGTCGGCGCGGTCATGAAGGCGACCCAGGGGCAAGCCGACGCCAAACGGGTGCGCGAACTCGTCCTCGCCACCTGCGGTCAGTGAGAGTTCCTGGGCGCTGAGGTTCCGCTACCTCTGCTCACGAGTTGAAGTACCTGAAGTCGAGACGCCTCCGCCCCTCGGGCGGAGGCGTCTCGACACTGCTGCCCGTGCACCTTCGGGTTTCTTACTTCCTCTCCACGTCGACGCCGCGTCACCACCCCCTCGGCCGAGCGGCAAATTCGCGCGAATTTGCCGCCTCGGCGACCCGGTCGTGGTGACAGTTGACACACCTCGTGGTCGTTGAGACTGTTACCGCCAGTATCAGTAACTTCCGGTAACGGCATAGTGGCGGGGAGAAGGTGCTGTGCAGCGGACGTGGCGGACGGCTCACCATCGGCATCCCATCGCCACGGCTGTCGCCGGCCTCGGCACCATCGCGACGCTCATCCTCGCGGCCCTCAACGTGCAGAGCCTCCCGCTGATCGGCGACGGACCCGAACACCGCGCACATTTCTCCGAGGTCGCCGGTCTCGCGGTGGACGCGCCGGTGCGCGTCGCGGGAGTGAAGGTCGGCCGGGTCACCGACCTCGAACTCGACGGTGACCACGTCGAAGTCAGCTTCACCGCGGGTGAGACATGGGTCGGCGACCGCAGTGCCGCGGCGATCAAGCTCGGAGGACTCCTGGGCGACCGCTATCTCGCTGTCGAACCGCGCGGCGGTGCCGAGCTACGAGCTCCGATCCCGAGAGAGCGCACCGCCAGCCTCTACGACCTCAGCACCGGCCTGCAGGACCTCAGCCGCAACCTCGGCTCGATCGACACCGAGCAGCTCGCGGGCAGCTTCCGCGTGCTGACCGAGTCCTTCCGCGACACCCCGGACGAGGTCCGCGGAGCCCTTGAGGGGTTGTCGGCCCTGAGCGCCTCGATTGCCAGCCGTGACGACGAGCTGCGGACCCTTCTGGAGCAGACGTCGTCGGTGAGCGGCACCGTCGCCGACCGCAACGCCGAGTTCGAACGACTCCTCGCCGACGGGAACCTGCTACTCGGTGAACTACGGGACCGTCGCGAGTCCGTCGCCACACTCCTCGACGGCACCCGGGAGCTCAGCGCCGAACTCGGCGGCCTCGTCGACGACAACCAGCAGCAGCTCGGCCCGACCTTAGGCGCGCTGGAGCGGGTAGCCGGACAACTGGCCCGCAACGAACAGAACCTGAGAGGCTGTCTTGGATCCCGGTGGTGGGCATGTGAAGGGCCTCTGCTAGTGATCGTGATGCCAGTCATGATCACTAACAGCAGAGGCCCGACTCAGTTTGTACCCCACGACGCCTTCGTCCAGCGCATCGGCCCGCATTCGCCGCTACCCGTCGGACATGACGGACGCCGAGTGGGCAGTGATCGAACCACTGCTGCCCACGGCGGCGTGTGCCAGCCCGGCCGGGGGGCGTCCGGAGAAGCACCACCGCCGCGACATCGTCGACGCGATCCGCTACGTCACCGACAACGGAGTGAAATGGCGCGCGCTTCCCGTGGACTTTCCGCCCTGCAAGACCGTGTACGGCTTTTTCGCTCGCTGGCGCGAGAACGGCACGGTGGAAATAATGCGTGATGCGCTGCGTGAACAGGTCCGCCAGCAGGCCGGCCGGCGCCCGCGGCCCACCGCAGCCGCCATCGACGCGCAATCGGTGCGCGCCGCCGAAACAGTCGGTGACTCCACCCGCGGCTACGACGCCGGCAAGAAGGTCAACGGCCGCAAACGCCACATCGCCGTGGACACCATGGGACTGCTGCTGGTCGTCATGGTCACCGCCGCCAACTTGCAGGACCGGCCCGCCGGGCGCCCTCTGCTGTCGCTGCTGCACCGCGCCCACCACAGGGTGCGCCACATCTGGGCCGACGGCGGCTACACCGGAACCCTGCTGACCTGGGCGAAAACAACCCTGGGCATCACCGTCGAGATCGTGAAAAAACTCGCCGAACAAACCGGGTTCGTGCCCCTGCACCGCCGATGGGTCGTCGAACGAACCTTCGCCTGGATCAGCCAAGCCCGCCGCAACACCCGCGACTACGAACGCCTCCCCGAACACTCCGAGGCCTTCATCAACTGGGCCATGATCACTACGATGAGCCGACGACTGACCCGCCCACAAACGCGGGCCCCCACCCCCTAACCAAGATCAAAGACAGGCTCTGAGACAGAGCATCGACAAGATCGAGCCACTGTTCCGCCTGTTCAGCAACACCATGGGCAACGGGCGGTGGATCGACGTCTACGTCTGCGGCCTGCTTCCACCGGCCGTGGGTCCCGTCAACCCCGAAGGCTGCCGCCCCTGACGGGCACGCTCGTCGCCCCCATCGCCTGCCTCAGAGGACATTGTGGAACTTGGGTGGGGTGGTCCGGTACCGCCGCCCCAGTTCGCGCCTCGCCGCGTTGGGGTCCTCTTGAGTACCACACGTACGCGGCGAGAACCCCTGCCTTGCGAGGCGTGCCCTACGGGCACAAAAGCCAGTTCCCAAATGCCCTCTGATGGAGGCGTTGCGCGCCGCGGTTACTGGCCTCAGGAGGGACTGATCAATCCTTGCCTGCCGACCCGCCCGCCCGTCGCCCGACCACCGCCCCCCATGGAGGCGTTGCGCGCCGCGGTCATGTGCCTCAGGAGGGACTGATCAATCCTTGCCTGCCGACCCTCCTGAGGGGGGCTCGATTCGGATGACGCGGTCGTCGCTGGACACGGGCTCGCCGCCAGCCTTGTTCACGGTTCCCAGCCACAACAACCCGTCCGGCGCGAGCGCGGCGGCACTGAACCGGCCGTAGGTGTTCTCCATGACCTTGGTGGGCTGGCCGGTGAACGTTCCTCCCGGTCCCGGGTTCAGCGAGTACAACGCCGAGGCGTTGCTCAACGACACCAGCACCGTTCCCGGCGCTGCGGCGCACCCGCTCACGCCCGGCCGGTCCGGCCACGTCCATGCCGGAGTGCCGATCGGCTCCCCGGGCGTCACCCGGTGCAGCGCGTCCTGCGGCCCGCCGCGGTCGGTCACCCAATACGACCCCCCGGCGGCACCGCAGATCCCGCCGGGGGAGGCGAGACCGGAGCTCACGACCGGCGAGCCGGGCGTCGGATTCGCCTCGGCGGGCCCTCCGAAACCGTCGATCCGCAGCACCTTGCCCGCCAATGAGTTCGGGTCGCGCGCCGCCTCCACGGACCCGGTGTCCCCGGTCGCGACGATGAGCGCACCACCCGGGTCGGAGAACAGCGAGCCCCCGTTGTTCGACGCGCCCTTCGGGATGCCGGTGAGGATCGGCTTCGGCCGGTCGCCCGGCGCGATCCGGACCACCTGGTTCTCCGTCGGCGTCGAGGCGTAGGCGTAGATCAGTTCGTCCTCGAAGTAGGACGGGGACAGCGCCAGCCCCGTGAGTCCACCACCGCCCGCCGTGTCGACCGGGATCCGCGCGATCTCCAGCGGCTCGGCGTCCTGCTGAACCCGCAGGATGCGTCCTGTGTCGCGTTCGGCGACCAGCGCGCCCTGTCCGTCCGGCAGAACCGCGACCGCCCCGACCGGGGCGAGGCAGGTCGCGACGACAGCGGTGTCCGGGTCCGCACAGCCTTCCGGCGGCGGAGGCTGCTGCTGGCCGGGGTCGCTGCCCTGCTCCGGCGGTGGCGGCTCCTGCCCCTCGACCGACGGTTGTGGTCCCGCTTGCGGTTCCAACGACGGCTGTTCCCGCCAGTTCGTCGGGTGCTGGTCGGGAAACTGTGCGCAGCCGACCAGCAGCGCGCCGGACGCGACGAGAACGCCGAGCACCGCGCGGAGTCGGCGAATGCGCTCAGAAGTGGCTGCCACGAGGCCCGAGGGTATCCATTCCCCGGTGAACGCGGGGTGAGACGTCCGGTTCGGTGAACCGGCTAGTCCGTCTCGAGTGCGGGCAGGTCCTCGGGAACCAGGCCGAGCCTCGCGCAGTCGACCGCGAACTCGCGCCGCAACAGCAGGGTCAGCTCGTCCCGCAGCTCGGCAGGAGCTTCGAGCGGGACGAAATGGGAGGTGTCGAAGATGCGTACCCGCGCCTGTGCGAGCCCGGCCACCGACGCCACCGCGCGCGGCGTGTCCGACAGCAGATCGTGGCGGCCGACGACCAACGTGATCGGGCAACGCACCGCGTTCAGCGGAACGGCGGCGGCGAGCCCGGTCGCCAAGGCCAGCGTGAAGTACCAGCCCCAGTCGTGCCGCAGGAAGCGCCGCATCGCGGCGGTGACGCGCTCCGGGTCGGCGCCTGGCCGCATGAAACCGCTGTGCTGCAACAAGCGCGCCGACAGCTCCGTGGCTGGCATGCGGTGCAAGACGGAGTCCAGCGCCGGACCGAGCAGCCGCAGCGACATGGCGCCGGTGGAGGCGAGGAGTGGGCGCAACGGTGCAGGAACCCCGAGCGTGCCGAACATCGCCTCGAACCCTGCTCCCGGAGTGCCCGCGATCAACAACAACCCGGACACGCGGTCCGGCCGCCTGCGCGCCAGTTCCGCGGCCACCCCGACACCGACCGACCACCCCACGACCGTGCAGCGCGCGACCCCGGCGCGGTCCAGCACGGCGAGCGCGTCGTCGACGTGCTCGGCGAGCGTGATGCGGCTGGGCACCGCCGGTCGCGCTGAGCCGAACGTGCCCCGGTGATACCAGCTCACCACGTGCGAGACGGCTCCCGATTCGAGCAGGTCGGGCCAGGCCTCCGGGGTCGCGCCGAGACCGGGGCACCACAGCACGGTGGACGGCTCTGCGGTGTCGTCGCGATGCTCCCACGCCCGAACGCTGGTGCCGTCCCCTGCGACGACGTCGAACTCGGTGACCGACTCCACGCCCATCGGTTCATTCTGACGCACGCGGTCCGGCGCATTGCGAAGCCATCACGGCGCTGCTGAGTTTCCCGACCACCTCTCGCCCGAGAGGGTGACGATCCCTTACTCTCAGCCATCGTGAGCACCCACGACGATCCCCCCGGTGGCGCGGGCGGCTACCCCGACGATCGCACCGTCCAGAATGCTCCGGCCGGTGCGCGCTCCGGCCGACAACAAGCGGTGTCGGCCCAGACGACACAGATCCGGACCGGCGGCGCCGGCAGCTACGACTCCGTCGACGCCGACTACACCGACGCGGACCCCGGCGTGTACGACGACCGACGCGGCCTCGACTTCTACGACGACGTCGACCGCGGCGCCCGTTGGCACGGCGGTGCGGACCTCGGCCTGCTGGTCCTTCGCCTCGCGCTCGGCGTGATCTTCGGGCTGCACGGCGCCCAGAAGCTCTTCGGCGTGCTCGGCGGACCCGGCACCGAAGGCTTCGCCGAAAGCCTCACGACCATGGGTTTCGAGCAGACCGCCATTCTGTCGCTGGTGACCGGAGCCGCCGAGCTCGGCGGAGGCGCGCTGCTCGTGCTCGGCCTGTTCACTCCGCTCGGCGCCGCCGGGCTCGCCGGGGTCATGGGGCCCGCGATCGCGCTGAACGCCCAGTCCGGGTTCTTCGCCTCGGACGGCGGCGTCGAGTTCGAGGTCTTGCTGCTCTGCGCTGCGGTGGCGTTGATGTTCACCGGCCCCGGCAGGGTCTCCCTCGACAACGGGCGCGCCTGGTACCGGCGTCCACTCGTCAGCGGTTTCCTCGCACTGCTGCTCGCCGCGGGCTCGGCGGCCGCAGTCTTCTTCCTGCTTCGCTGACTCGCCTCGGGTGGTCGCGCGTTCCGCGACCACCCGAGCGGTCGGTGTTCGGCGAGAACGATCCGCTATGTGCCGAGATCGCGAACGGCGCCGTAGGACGCCGAGGTCGCCAGCCGCGCGTAAGCGCGCAGCGCGGTGGTCACCGGCCGCTCCCGGTCGGCCGCCCGCCACGGGTGTTCAGCGGCGTCCATCTTGGACCGGCGTTCGGTGAGCACCTCGTCGTCGACGAGCAACTCCAGCTCCCGGCTCGGGACGTCGATCCGGATCCGGTCGCCGTCCTGGACGAGTCCGATCGCGCCGCCGTGAGCCGCTTCCGGCGAGATGTGCCCGATGGACAGCCCGGACGATCCGCCGGAGAACCGGCCGTCGGTAATCAGCGCGCACTGCTTGCCCAGGCCCGAGCCCTTGAGGAACGCCGTCGGGTGCAGCATCTCCTGCATTCCCGGTCCGCCCGCCGGGCCCTCGTACCGGATGACCAGCACGTCACCCGGCCGGATCTCACGGTTGAGGATCGCCGAGACGGCCTGTTCCTGACTCCCCAGCACGCGCGCCGGACCTTCGAAGGTCCACAGCTCCTCCTCGACCCCGGCGGTCTTCACGACGGCGCCGTCCTCGGCGAGGTTGCCGCGTAGCACCGCGAGTCCTCCGTCGGCGGTGTAGGCGTGCGGAACGGAGCGAATGCAACCACCCTCGCTGTCTGTGTCCAAAGAGGACCACCGATTCTCGGTGGAGAATGCCTGCGTCGTGCGAACCCCTCCGGGCGCGGCGTGGAAAAGCTCGATCGCCCGTGTCGACGGCGACTCGCCACGGATGTCCCATTCGGACAGCCAGCCCGCCAGGTCGGGGGAGTGCACCGAGCTCACGTCGCGGTGCAACAGGCTCGCGCGGTCGAGTTCCCCGAGCAGCGCGGTGATTCCGCCTGCGCGGTGCACGTCCTCCATGTGGTAATCGGAGTTCGGCGCGACCTTGGACAGACACGGCACCGCGCGGCTGATGCGCTCGATATCCTCGAGCGTGAAGTCGACCTCGCCCTCCTGCGCGGCGGCGAGGACGTGCAGGACGGTGTTCGTCGAGCCGCCCATCGCCATGTCGAGGGCCATCGCGTTCTCGAACGCCTTCCTGCTCGCCACCGAGCGGGGCAGGACCGAGGCGTCGTCGTCCCGGTACCACCGTTGCGCGATCTCCACGACCGTGCGTCCGGCGTTCTCGAACAGCTCTCGCCGCAGCGCGTGGGTGGCCAGCGTCGAACCGTTGCCGGGCAAGGCGAGTCCGAGTGCCTCGGTCAGGCAGTTCATCGAGTTCGCGGTGAACATGCCGGAACAGGAGCCACACGTCGGGCACGCGGAACGCTCGACCTCGCCGAGCCCCTCGTCGTCGACCGCCGAGTTCGCCGACGCGGCGATCGTGGTGATCAGGTCCGTCGGTGCCTGTGCGACGCCGTCCACGACGACGGCCTTGCCCGCCTCCATCGGTCCGCCGGAGACGAACACCGTCGGCACGTTCAGGCGCATGGCGGCGTTGAGCATGCCGGGCGTGATCTTGTCGCAGTTCGAGATGCACACCAGCGCGTCCGCCTGGTGCGCGTTGACCATGTATTCGACCGAGTCGGCGATGATCTCGCGCGAGGGCAGCGAGTACAGCATTCCGCTGTGGCCCATGGCGATGCCGTCGTCGACGGCGATGGTGTGGAATTCACGGGGCACGCCGCCGGCTTCCCGCACGGTGCCCGCGACGACGTCACCGAGGTCGCGCAGGTGTACGTGGCCGGGAACGAACTGGGTGTAGGAGTTGGCGATCGCCACGATCGGCTTGCCGAAGTCGCTGTCGGTCATGCCGGTGGCACGCCACAGCGACCGGGCGCCTGCGGCGTTCCTGCCGTGGGTGGTGGTGCGTGAGCGCAACGGGGGCATCGCGGCCTGGATCCTTCCCGGTGTCCGAGAGCAGCGAGAGCGCGCCTTGTGGGCGCAGCACACGTCGCGGTGCCGTGGACGTTACTCCCGGCGCAGGTCCCGGCCTCGGCCGGGGCATTCCCGGTGACACGCTGCCTCGCAGGCGCCGGTGCGATTCCGGCCGACGCGGGCGTGAGCCTTTTCAGTGGTCATAGCCACCAAAAAGACTCACGCCTCTGTGCCGGGGTCGGCGATGCGTCCGCCGCTCATCGCGGCCAGGTTCGGGAGGTTGCGCACCCGCACGGCGGGCAGCGTGACCTCCCGGCCGGACGCGAGGACCAACCGCACCCAGCGGCGCTCATCGAGGCGCAACGACTTGACGTCGTCCCAGCGCACGGTGGTCGTGCGGGTCAGTGAGCAGGCAGCGACGGATTCGGGCGTGACGACCGTGCGGACCCGCAGCACCCAGACCGCCATCCCGATCGGGACCAGGAACAGCAGCGCCAGCCACCAGCTCGACAAGGCGAGCGGGCTCATGCACACCGTCACGATGATCACCGCGATCAGCGAGGCGCCGGTGATCCGGAACGTGAGCTTGTCGGGGAGACGCCGCACGGCGGTCTCGTACTCCGCGGTCGCCTTGTTGCCGATCGCGGTCGCCGCGGCGGGCGCGGCAGTGGCCTCCGCATCGCCGGAGCCGGCAGCGCCGTCGGACGCGGCCCCATCCAGCTCGGCTTCTTCGGACGCAGCCTCGCCCGGGGTGTTCTCGGGGGCGTCCGCCCCTGAGGACTCCTCGCTCGCGGAGTCGTGGCCGGTGCCGGCCGACTCCGTCAGCACGGTCGTCTCGGCGTGATCCGTCGACGACTCGCCGACGGTGCGGTCCTGGAGGTGCGGGACCTCATCGGCTGCGTGGGTGTTCTCAGGATCTGCGGCGGACTGGCTCACGATGCGATGGTCTCACCCGACGTCGCAGCGCACTCCACCTGGTCGGGGCGCACGGCGGGTCACACCGGCGTGTCCACCATTCGGGAACGATGTCCCGCTGGTTGACTCCGTGCGAGGGAGCGTCTAGGTTCGGACGCATGCTGCGACTCAACGAGCTTCTCGTAATTTCCAGGCGCGTCGACGCCTAGGAAACGCAGCATCGACGCGCCTGACCCTCGTGCGGCCACCCGTGGCCGCCGGGGGTTTTTTCGTGCCCTGCCCATCACCACCCCGCTGATTCGGCGAGAAGGCAGAATCCGATGACCAGCGCCAAAACCAGGCAGAACCCGGTTCCGGCTCCGCCGCCGGGACACCGTCCCAAGCCCGCGCCCCCGAGCGGCTCCCCGGTGAAGGCGACGGGCGCGCAGTCGCTCGTGCGTTCGCTCGAGGCCGCAGGATGCGAGGTCGTCTTCGGTATCCCCGGTGGCACGATCCTCCCGGCCTACGATCCGCTCCTCGACTCGTCGAAGGTCCGTCACGTGCTCGTCCGCCACGAGCAGGGAGCGGGCCACGCGGCGACCGGATACGCCCAGGCCACCGGCAAGGTCGGTGTGTGCATGGCCACGTCCGGCCCGGGGGCGACGAACCTCGTGACCGCGCTCGCCGACGCGCACATGGATTCCGTCCCGATCGTCGCGATCACCGGACAGACGGCCCGGTCCATGATCGGTACCGACGCGTTCCAGGAAGCCGACATCTGCGGCATCACGCTGCCGATCACCAAGCACAACTTCCTGGTCACCGATCCCGCCGAGATCCCCCGCGTCATCGCCGAGGCTTTCTACATCGCCTCCAGCGGGCGCCCGGGGCCCGTGCTGGTCGACATCCCCAAGGATGTCCAGCAGGTGAACACCTCTTTCGTGTGGCCGCCGGAGACGAAGCTGCCCGGCTACAAGCCGACCAGCAAGCCGCACGGCAAGCAGGTGCGGGAAGCGGCGAAACTCATCGGCCAGTCGCATCGGCCGGTCCTCTACGTCGGCGGTGGCGTGCTCAAGGCCGACGCGACCGAGCAGCTGCGCGAGTTGGCCGAGGCCACCGGGATCCCCGTGGTGACGACCCTCATGGCCCGCGGCGCGTTCCCCGACTCGCACCCGCAGCACCTGGGCATGCCCGGTATGCACGGCAAGGTCGGCGCCGTCGCCGCGATGCAGCGCTCCGACCTGCTCATCGCACTCGGAACCCGGTTCGACGACCGGGTCACCGGGCAGCTGTCCACGTTCGCCCCCGAGGCGAAGGTCGTCCACGCCGACATCGACCCGGCCGAGATCTCCAAGAACCGCGCGGCGGACGTTCCGATCGTCGGCGACTGCAAAGACATCATCGGCGACCTGGTCGAGGCCGTCACCGCGGCGAGTGAGGAGCACGGGCGGCCCGACCTGGCCCCGTGGTGGGAGCAGTTGGAACGGTGGCGCAGCACGTTCCCGCTCGGCTACGAATGGCCGTCCGACGGCACGCTGTCGCCGGAGTACGTCATCGAGCGGCTCGGCGCGCTCGTCGGCTCCGATGCCGTCTACACCGCCGGTGTCGGCCAGCACCAGATGTGGGCGGCGCAGTTCATCTCCTACGAGAAGCCGCGCACCTGGCTGAACTCCGGTGGTCTGGGAACCATGGGATACGCGGTCCCCGCCGCGATGGGGGCGAAGGCCGGCATGGGGGAGACCACCGTGTGGGCCATCGACGGTGACGGCTGTTTCCAGATGACCAACCAGGAGCTGGCCACCTGCGCCATCGAGGAGATCCCCATCAAGGTCGCCGTCATCAACAACGGCAACCTCGGTATGGTTCGGCAGTGGCAGAACCTCTTCTACGCCGAGCGCTACTCACACAGTGGCCTCGGCACCCACAAGCACCGCATTCCCGACTTCGTGATGCTCGCGGAGTCGCTCGGCTGCGCCGGCCTGCGGTGTGAGTCCAAAGAGGACGTCGACAGCGTCATCCAGCGGGCCATGGAAATCAACGACCGACCCGTCGTGATCGATTTCGTGGTGGGTGAGGACGCCCAGGTGTGGCCGATGGTCGCCGCGGGCACGGGCAACGACGAGATCATGGCGGCACGTGGCATCCGTCCGCTGTTCGACGAGGACGAGGGGTGAGACTGCCATGAGCCGCCACACGTTGAGCGTTCTGGTGGAGAACGTTCCCGGCGTGCTGTCCCGGGTGTCGGGGCTGTTCTCGCGCCGTAGCTTCAACATCGAGTCGTTGGCCGTCGGCCCGACCGAGCACCCGGAGATCTCGCGGATGACGATCGTGGTCTCGGTCTCCGAGCAGCCACTGGAGCAGGTCACCAAGCAGCTCAACAAGCTGATCAACGTGATCAAGATCGTGGAGCTGGAGCCCGAGTCCGCGGTGCAGCGGGAGCTGCTGATGGTCAAGGTGCGCGCGGACTCCTCGGTGCGCAGCCAGGTTCTGGAGACCGTGCAGCTGTTCCGCGCCAAGGTCGTCGACGTCTCGCCGGAGGCGCTGACCATCGAAGCCACCGGGGACGTCGACAAGCTCGACGCACTGCTGCGGATGCTGGAGCCCTACGGGGTCCGGGAGGTCGTGCAGTCCGGGACCATCGCGATCGGACGCGGTCCCCGTTCGATCACGGCCACCGCAGTGCGCTGACAACGCCATGCGGGCGCCGAGCGCGTGCCCGCGAACACGAGTGACCGGCGGGCCTACGCGCCCGTGGGGAATTTTGAGAGAGGACGACGAACAGACATGGCCACCGAGATCTTCTACGACTCCGACGCCGACCTCGGCATTGTGCAGGGCCGCAAGGTCGCCATCATCGGCTACGGCAGCCAGGGGCACGCGCACGCGCTGAGCCTGCGCGACTCCGGCGTCGACGTCCGTATCGGACTGCCGGAGAGTTCGAAGTCCCGCGCCAAGGCCGAGGAAGAGGGCCTGCGCGTGGTCACTCCCTCGGAAGCCTCCGCGGAAGCGGACGTGATCATGATCCTGGCTCCCGACACCAAGCAGCGCCAGATCTACGCCGACGACATCGCACCGAACCTGAAGTCCGGCGACGCCCTGTTCTTCGGCCACGGCTTCAACATCCGCTACGGGCTCATCCAGCCGCCGTCCGATGTGGACGTCGCCATGGTGGCGCCGAAGGGGCCGGGGCACCTGGTGCGTCGCCAGTTCGTCGACGGCAAGGGCGTGCCGTGCCTGATCGCCGTGGAGCAGAACCCGTCGGGTAGCGCCCAGCAGCTCGCGCTCGCCTACGCCGCGGGCATCGGCGGTGCCCGCGCCGGGGTCATCAAGACGACGTTCACCGAGGAGACCGAGACCGACCTGTTCGGTGAGCAGGCGGTGCTCTGCGGCGGTGCTTCGGCGCTCGTGCAGACCGGTTTCGAGGTGCTCGTCGAGGCGGGCTATCAGCCCGAGATCGCCTACTTCGAGGTGCTGCACGAGCTCAAGCTCATCGTCGATCTCATGTGGGAGGGCGGCATCGCCGGGCAGCGGTACTCGATCAGCGACACCGCCGAGTACGGAGACCTCACGCGGGGCCCGCGCGTCATCGACGAGCACGTGAAGGAGTCGATGCGCAAGATCCTCGCGGAGGTCCAGGACGGGACCTTCGCCAAGGAGTGGGTCGGTGAGGACGAGGCAGGGCGCCCGAACTTCCAGAAGCTGCAGGACGCGGGCAACGCCCACCAGATCGAAGAGGTCGGCAAGAAGCTCCGGGGCCTGATGTCCTGGACCCAGCGCTGAGTCACGCGGACTCGACTTCTGCCCGGCGCGCACCGCGCGCCGGGCAGCAGTGTGTCGGTACCGGGCCACGGCGTCGGCCGCATGACGGTGCCCGCGAATCTCACGCAGGGTGCGAGCTAGGCTGCGCGGGGTGAACGAGCACATCCACGACGACAAGTTCCACGTCCGGGGCCGACTCGACTTCACCGGCGCCGAGTGGATCACGAGCACCGAGGACGACGAGCCCGGTGTCGAGATCGCCTTCGTCGACGGTTACATCGGCATGCGCAACGGGGCCGACCCCTCGGGGCCGCTGCTGGTGTTCACGCCCGAGGAATGGGACGCGTTCGTCGCGGGAGCCAAAGACGGCGAGTTCGACGAGCCCTGAGAGCGCATTGTGGAACTTGGGGAGGTGGTCCGGTACCGCCGCCCCAGTTCGCGCCTCGCCGCGTTGGGGTCCTCTTGAGTACCACACGTACGCGGCGAGAACCCCAGCCTTGCGAGGCACGAACTCCGAACGTCGGAGCTCCTCACCCTGCCGAGGCTGATCACGTATGACCGTGCCCTACGGGCACACAAGCCAGTTCCCAAATGCCCTCTGAAAACTCCGGCGCGATCCCACACGGGGCGAACGGCCCTCTCGCCTCGTGTGGTGGGGCGAACGTGCCGTTCGCACCCAGCGCGGGGGTGGAGCGAGCGGCACCGTCGCCTCGTGAGACGGGGTGAGAGTGCCGTTCGCACCGATTCCGGCGTGGTTCGCTCACATTCGCGGCGCGTCGTGATCCGGCTGTTTATGCAGCTCACGCGGCTAACCGGCCGGAGGTGGCCGAGTCGTGAGCGGTGATACGGGCAACACCCCACCCGAACGGGAGATGGACCGGCGCTAAACTCCCTGCAGTCCGGGCACAGAGTCGTGCCCAGCTTCGACAGTGATGTCTCTACTTGGAGCGCGCCCGTGACCAACGCAAGCCGTCCCGTCGTCCTGATCGCCGAGAAGCTGGCGTCGTCCGTGCTGGACGCCCTCGGGGACGAGGTCGAGATCCGCCACGTCGACGGTACCGACCGCCCCGCGCTGCTCGACGCCGTCGCCGACGCCGACGCGCTGCTCGTGCGGTCAGCCACCAAGGTCGACGCGGAAGTACTCGCAGCGACCACCCGGCTCAAGGTCGTCGCCCGCGCCGGTGTCGGCCTCGACAACGTCGAGGTGCCCGCGGCCACCGAACGCGGCGTGATGGTCGTCAACGCCCCGACGTCGAACATCGTCTCCGCCGCCGAACACGCGATGGCGCTGCTGATGGCCGTCGCCCGCAATGTCGCTCCCGCCGACGCGAGCCTGCGGCAGGGCGAGTGGAAGCGCAGCGCCTACGGCGGCGTCGAGATCAACGGCAAGACCGTCGGCGTCATCGGCCTCGGCAAGATCGGCCAGCTCTTCGCCGCGCGCGTCGAGGCCTTCGGGGCCAATCTCATCGCCTACGACCCCTACGTCTCCGCAGGTAGGGCCGCCCAGCTCGGCATCGAGCTCGTCAGCCTCGACGAGCTCCTCGAGCGGGCGGACATGATGTCGATCCACCTGCCCAAGACCGCCGAGACGCTCGGCCTCATCGGCGCCGAGCAGCTCAAGAAGGTCAAGCAGGGCGCCATCGTCATCAACGCCGCACGCGGCGGCCTGATCGACGAGGAAGCTCTCGCCGACGCACTGCGCAGCGGCCACCTCGGCGGAGCGGGCATCGACGTCTACAGCACCGAGCCGACCACCGACAGCCCGCTGTTCGAGCTGGAGAACGTGACCGCCACGCCGCACCTCGGTGCGTCCACCGTTGAGGCTCAGGATCGGGCGGGCACCGACGTCGCCGACTCCGTCCTGCTGGCTCTGCGCGGCGACTTCGTGCCGGACGCCGTGAACGTGCAGGGTGGCGCGGTCGGCGAGGAAGTGCGCCCGTTCCTCCCGCTGACGCAGAAGCTCGGGTCCATGCTCGCCGCGCTGCTCGGGTCCACGCCCACCTCGGTGAGCGTCGAGGCCCGCGGTGAACTCGCCGACGAGGACGTCGCCGTGCTGCCGCTCGCGGCGATGCGCGGCCTGTTCTCCGGCGCGGTCGACAGCCAGGTCACGTTCGTCAACGCGCCGCAGCTCGCGGACGACCTCGGCGTGTCCGTGGACGTCAAGCGCACCTCGGAGAGCCCGAACCACCGCAGCGTCGTCTCGGTGCGCGCGTCGCTGCCGGACGGTCGCTCCGGAGTCGTCTCCGGCACCGTGTCCGGGCCGACCGAGGTCGAGAAGCTGATCGAGATCAACGGGCGCCATTTCGACATCCGTGCCGAGGGCAGCATGCTCGTGTTCGAGTATCCGGACCGTCCCGGTGTGATGGGCAAGGTCGGCACCCTGCTCGGCGAGGTGGGCGTGAACATCGAGGCCGCGCAGCTGAGCCAGACCACCGGTGGCGAGGACGCGACGATGCTGCTGCGCGTCGACCGTCCGGTCGACGGGGGCGTGCTCGAACCGATCGGTGCCGCGGTCGGCGCCCGCATCGTGCGCAACGTCGACTTCGGCTGACTCTTCGCACCGTCGGGTGAACGGCGTCCTGGCCGGGGCGCCGTTCACTCTGTGGACCGGAAGCGTGCCGGAGCTGAGCACGACGGTCCCAGCCGTCCGCGGCGATGACCCCGTCACCCGTTTGGGCGTCCCGCCAGGCGGGAAAGATCAACCGGTTGGTGGGTCCGGCGTGCCTGTTCACCGAGCGTTGCCGGTAACCTTCGGCTCAATTGGTCAACGCCCCCCGTCCGTTCGGGGAGGTGCTCGGGAGGTATGTGCATGCGGCTCGCTGTGATCCCAGGTGATGGAATCGGCCCGGAGGTCGTCGCGGAGGCACTCAAGGTGCTCGGCGAAGTCTCCCCCGACGCCGAGATCACCCGGTACGACCTGGGCGCTTCCCGATGGCACGCCACCGGCGAACTGCTGCCCGAATCCGTTCTCAGTGAACTCCGTCAGCACGACGGGATCCTGCT
Source organism: Allosaccharopolyspora coralli (assembly GCF_009664835.1). Lineage (NCBI taxonomy): Bacteria > Bacillati > Actinomycetota > Actinomycetes > Pseudonocardiales > Pseudonocardiaceae > Allosaccharopolyspora > Allosaccharopolyspora coralli. Next base: position 3,789,596 of record NZ_CP045929.1, on the reverse strand, counting down.
CGGCGCTGTCGGTGACCCCACGGTCCCCAGCGGCATCCTCGAACGCGGACTGCTGCTGCGTCTGCGGTTCGAACTCGACCACCACGTCAACCTGCGCCCCGCGCAGCTGTACCCGGGCGTCACCAGCCCGATCAGCGAGCCTGGTGAGGTCGACATGGTCGTCGTCCGCGAAGGCACCGAAGGCCCCTACGTCGGCAACGGCGGAATCCTGCGCAAGGACACCGCCCACGAGATCGCCACCGAGGTGAGCCTCAACACCGCCTTCGGTGTCGAACGAGTCGTCAAGGACGCCTTCGCCCGTGCGGAGAGCCGGCCCCGCAAGCACCTCACCCTGGTGCACAAGACGAACGTGCTCACCCACGCCGGTTCGCTGTGGTCGCGCATCGTCGAGGAAGTGTCGCTGCAACACCCCGACGTCACCGTGGCGTACCAGCACATCGACGCCACGACGATCCACCTCGTCACCGACCCCGGCCGGTTCGACGTCATCGTCACCGACAACCTGTTCGGCGACATCGTCACCGACCTCGCCGGGGCGATCACCGGAGGCATCGGGCTCGCCGCCAGCGGCAACATCGACGCGACCCGCCGCAACCCGAGCATGTTCGAACCGGTGCACGGCAGCGCCCCCGACATCGCAGGGCAAGGGGCCGCCGACCCCACGGCCGCGGTGCTGTCCGTCGCGCTGCTGCTCGACCACCTCGGCGAGCACGAAGCCTCCCGGCGCATCGAAGCCTCGGTCGCCTTCGACCTCGCCACCCGGGACCACTCCGCCCCCGGGGCCACGACGGCTGTGGGGGACCGGCTGGCCGCACTGGTCTCCTCCCGCGAGGTCGCCCAGGCGTAGAGCTCCTGTCAGAGGGTTTTGCTTGGTGGGTCGGGTAGCGGAACCTCAGCGCCCTCCTCGCTGCGGGATCGGTTTCTCGAGTAGCGACCTACGCAGCGAAACCGCTGTCCTCGCGAGGAGGGCGCTGAGGACCCGCCGGTGGTCGTGCTGCGTACGGGGCGTCGACAGCTCATAGCCGGTAGACGCGGTGAACGGGCTGTCCTCGCGAGAAAGCCCGTGAGAACCCGCGGCGGTGCCGGTTGGGGCGAGCGGCACTTTCGCCTCGTCTTGTGGGGCGAGAGTGCCGTTCGCCCCAATGGGGTTTGGTAGGCGAGCGGCACTTTCGCCTCGTGTGGTGGGGCGAAAGTGCCGTTCGCTCCCTCTGCTGGTCTCATCCTGTGGGAAGACGCGCCCAGGTGGTGATCTGGGTGGTGTGTGTGGGAGGATCCGAGCATGGTCCAGCACAACGCGATCATTATCGACGAGCGCGCCGGGTGACGAGCACGACCCACCCAGGCGCGCAGACCTCTCGCATCCGCGAGGGGTCTTTTTTGTGTTCGGCCACCGGTCACCGCCGACCCGCCACGACCGACGCACGACAGCGCTACGAACGACGACGACAGGGAGACTCCAGTGAGCCGCACCAGCCCGGCAGGAACACCTCTCGGCGACGCCTTCCACGTTTACGACACGACGCTGCGCGACGGTGCCCAGCGTGAAGGCATCAGTTACTCCGTGACGGACAAGCTCGCCGTCGCGCGGCTGCTGGATTCCCTCGGCGTCGGATTCATCGAGGGTGGCTGGCCCGGCGCTCTGCCCAAGGACACCGAGTTCTTCCACCGTGCCGCCGCCGGAGAACTCGAGCTGCGGCACGCGGCGCTCGTCGCGTTCGGCTCCACCCGCCGCGCAGGCGGCACCGCCGCCGACGACGAACAAGTGCGGGCCCTGCTCGACTCCCGAGCGCCCGTCGTCACCCTCGTGGCGAAGTCGGACCGCCGCCACATCGAACGCGCGCTCCGCACCGACGTCGCCGAGAACTGCGCGATGATCGCGGACACCGTGCGCTTCCTGGTGGGTGAAGGACGTCGTGTCTTCCTCGACGCCGAGCACTTCTTCGACGGATTCGCATACGATCCCGACACCTCGCTGCGTGTTCTCGAGTCCGCAATGGACGCGGGAGCCGACGTCTCGGTCCTCTGTGACACCAACGGCGGGCAATTGCCCACGCAATTGGCCGAAACCGTCACCGAAGTCGTCGCGCGCACCGGCTACCGCGTCGGAATCCACTGCCAGGACGACACTTCCTGCGCCGTCGCGAACACCGTCGCCGCCGCGCAAGCAGGCGCCACCCACGTGCAGTGCACGGCCAACGGCTACGGAGAACGTGCTGGCAACGCCGACTTGTTCGCCGTCGTCGGCAATCTCGCCACCCGACTCGACATGCCCGTGCTGCCCGAGGGCAAACTCACCGAACTCACGCACGTCTCGCACGCCCTCGCCGAGATCGCCAACCTCGCCCCGGACACCCACCAGGCCTACGTCGGGGCCTCCACGTTCGCGCACAAGGCCGGACTGCACGCCAGCGCGATCAAGGTCGACCCCGAGCTCTACAACCACATCGACCCGGCTCGTGTCGGCAACAGCATGCGCGTGCTGGTCACCGAAATGGCCGGTCGCGCCAGCCTCGAACTCAAGGGCGCTGAACTCGGCCTCGACCTCAGCGACAGCCCGGAGGCCGTCACCGGTGCCGTCCGGCGGGTCAAGGAGCTCGAATCCCGCGGCTGGTCCTTCGAAGCGGCCGACGGCTCCCTCGAACTCCTGCTGCGCAGAGAAATGGCGGCCGCGAAGGGAGAACCGTCCGATGTGGCCGGTGCGCCCTTCGAGCTGGAGTCCCATCGGGTCGTCCTCGACCGCCGTCCTGACGGCGAGGTCGTTTCTGAAGCCACCGTGAAGGTGCACGTCAACGGCCATCGCGTCATCGCGACCGCCGAGGGCAACGGCCCGGTCAACGCACTCGACGCCGCGCTGCGCCAAGCACTCGTGCCGCACCTGCCGTGGCTGGACGAGGTCGAACTCGCCGACTACAAGGTCCGCATCCTCACCGACGCCTCCGGCACCGACGCGGTCACCCGGGTTCTCGTCGACTCCAGGGACGACGAACAGGAGTGGACCACCGTCGGTGTCCACGGGTCCATCGTGGAGGCGAGCTGGCTCGCACTTCGCGACGCCCTCGCCTTCAAAGCGATGCGGAGGCGGGAAAGCGTCGTGGTTGCCGCTTCGTAGAATCGCGCTCCTGGCGCCTCGGGTGCGTCGCTCGGGGGCGGGATACGCTGGAGCGGTTCGTCGTCGTTTCGGAGGTTGTTGTGCGATTGGCTCGTGTTGCCCACGCGGACGGGGTGTCCTTCGTCGCGCTCGAACCGGACCCGTCCGCGCCGCGCGACAAGGTCCTCGCCATCGAGATCGACCAGCATCCGTTCGGCGAGCCGACCTACACCGGGCGCAAGTGGCCGATGGCCGACGTGCGGCTGCTCGCGCCGATCCTGCCGAGCAAGGTCCTCTGTGTCGGCAAGAACTATGCCGAGCACGCCGAGGAGATGGGGTCCGCGGCGCCGGAGACGCCGCTGATCTTCATGAAGCCGTCGACCTCGGTCACCGGCCCCAGCAATCCGGTCAAACTGCCCGCCAACTCGGAACGCGTCGACTTCGAGGGCGAGCTCGCCGCCGTGATCGGCCAGCCGTGCAAGGACGTGCCCGAGGCACGTGGCACCGAGGTCCTGCTCGGCTACACGGTCGCCAACGACGTCACCGCTCGTGATCAGCAGAAGGCCGATGGGCAGTGGACTCGTGCCAAGGGCTACGACACGTTCTGCCCGCTCGGGCCGTGGATCGACACCGAACTCGACCCGGCCGACCTCTCGATCCGCACCGAACTCGACGGCGAGGTCAAACAGGACTCCCGCACGTCCCTGCTCATCCACGACGTCGGTGCGCTGGTGTCGTGGGTCTCGCGGATCATGACCCTGTTGCCCGGGGACGTGGTCCTCACGGGCACTCCCGCAGGCGTCGGCCCGATGCAGCCGGGGCAGAAGGTCTCGGTGTCGATCGACGGGCTCGGCACGCTCACCAACCCGATCCAGCAGGGCTGAACACAGCCTCGATCCGCGCAGCTACCGCAGCGCGGATCGGGGTGGCTTCTCGCGCAGGGCGCCGTGCGCGAGAAGGTACGCGGGAACGCGTTTGAACAGCGGAAGCGCGGTCGCGAGCCGCAGCGGCAGCGGGATCTTGGCCGCCTCACCGAAGTCGATCGTCCCGTCGAGCGCACGCCGGACGACGTTGCGGTGAATGGTCCGCTGCAGGCCCTGAATGAGGACAGTGGTGGGCCAACGCCGCCGTTGCACCGCGGCGACGTGGTGGCGGCGCAGGCGGTTCTCTCGCAGGGGATCGGCGAGATGCCGGGCGGCGGCGACGGCGTCCTGGACGGCGAGGTTGATTCCGACACCGCCGACCGGTGACATGGCGTGCGCCGCGTCGCCGAGGCACAGCAGGCCGGGGACGTGCCATTTGCGGAGCCGGTCGAGACTCACGTGCAGCAGCTTCACCTCGTCCCAGTCCCGGACCAGCTCGCGACGGCCGGACAGCCAGGGGACGAAGTCGCGCAGCTGGTCGTTGAACTTCTCGATGGGGCGTGAGCGCTCGCGCGCGTCGGTTCCCTTGCCGATGATCGACGCACACTGGAAGTAGTCACCGCGGTCGATGAGGATCGAGAAGCGCCCGGCGCTGATCTTGCCCACAGCGCCTTCGGGATCGTCCGGCTTGCGCGGAATCTTGAACCACTGCACGTCCATCGGCGTGGGGAAATCCTGCAGGTCGAGCTCGGGGATGTCGCGCACCGCCGATCCGCGGCCGTCGCACGCGACGGTGATCGTCGCGCGGAGTTCGCCGGTGGTTCCGTCGGATTGGCGGTACCGGACGCCGCGTACCCGCCCGCGTTCGCGGATCAGGGACGTGGCTTCGGTGTTCATCCGCAGCGTGAACGTCGGCTCCTGCTTACCCGAGTCGGCGAGCAGGTCGAGGAAGTCCCACTGCGGCACCATCGCGATGTAGTTGAACTCGCTGCGCAGGGTGCTGAAGTCGGCGAGGGTCACGAACGTCCCGTCCGCGCCGAGCGGGAGCCGGGCCTGGTCGATGCGGCGTTGCGGGAGTTCGGCGAACCGTTCCGTCAGGCCGAGTTCGTCGAGCAGCCGCAACGTGGTCGGGTGAACGGTGTCGCCTCGGAAGTCGCGGAGGAAGTCGCCGTGCTTCTCCAGCACGGTGACCTCGACACCGCTGCGGGCCAGCAGCAGTCCCAGGACCATGCCCGCCGGTCCGCCGCCGATGATGCAACAGGTCGTGCGTTCCATCGCTGCTCCCCGTCAGAGTGGCGTCCCCGAGTTATTCAACGAGCGTTGAATAACTCGATGGTGCTCCCGGTCGGACGCCACCGTCAACACCGTCGTCGCACTGGATACGAGGGTGCGCGAAGCGAGTACACCGCGCCGAGGGTGTGCCCGCCGCCTCCACAGACCGCCCACAGAACCACCACCGCAGATCCATCCGCGCGCCCTCTAAGCTGAAAGCGCCATGAGCACGCCAGAGAGCACCCCCCAGAGCCCGCCAGCCCCCGTCCGCGTCCGGTTCTGCCCCTCGCCGACCGGTACGCCCCACGTCGGGCTGATCCGCACCGCCCTGTTCAACTGGGCCTTCGCGCGCCACCATCGCGGCACGCTCGTGTTCCGCATCGAGGACACCGACGCCTCCCGCGACACCGAGGAGTCCTACCAGGCTCTGCTCGACGCGTTGCGGTGGCTCGGCATCGACTGGGACGAAGGCCCGGAGGTCGGCGGCGATCACGGTCCCTACCGGCAGAGCGAGCGCCGCGAGATCTACCGCGACCTCGCGCAGCGGCTCCTCGACGCGGGGGAACTGTACGAATCGTTCTCCACCGCGGACGAGGTCGAAGCCCGCCACCGGGCGGCAGGCCGCGACCCCAAACTCGGCTACGACAACGCCGACCGCGATCTCACCGACGAGCAGAAGGCGGCTTTCCGCGCGGAAGGCCGCAACGCCGTCCTGCGGCTGACGATGCCGGCACGCGACATCACCTTCACGGACCTGGTGCGCGGCGAGATCACCTTCCCGGGGGGTAGCGTTCCCGACCCCGTCTTGGTGCGCGGTAACGGCGACGCGCTCTACACCCTCACCAACCCCGCCGACGACGCGCTCATGGGAATCACCCACGTGCTGCGAGGCGAAGACCTGCTCTCCTCGACACCGCGACAGATCGCGCTCTACGAAGCGCTGCAGCGCATCGGCGTCACCGACTTCACCCCCGCGTTCGGTCATCTTCCGTTCGTCATGGGCGAGGGCAACAAGAAGCTCTCCAAGCGCGATCCGCAGGCCGACCTGTTTCACCACCGTGAGCGCGGGTTTCTGCCCGAGGGACTGCTCAACTACCTCGCATTGCTCGGGTGGTCGATCGCCGACGACCGCGACGTGTTCACCGTCGACGAGATGGTCGACGCCTTCGACATCGGCCGCGTCAGCGGCAATCCCGCGCGGTTCGACCAGAAGAAGGCCGACGCGATCAACTCCGCGCACCTGCGCGCCCTCGCGCCCGACGACTTCGTCGCCCGCGTGCTGCCCTACCTCGTCGCCAGCGGCGTCCTGCCCGAGAGCCCCAGCGACGCGCAGCTCGACATCGTCAAAGCCGCCGCCCCGCTGGTCCAGGAACGACTCATCGTGCTCTCGGACGCGGTCGGCATGATGCGATTCCTGTTCGCGGGCAGCGACTTCGAACCCGAGGCGGCCTCCGCCGAGAAGGCACTCGGTGACGACGCGCAGCCGGTCCTCGACGCGGCGATCGAGGCGCTCGAGGGGTTGTCCGAATGGAGCTCGGCCGCCATCGAAGGTGCCCTCAAGGACTCCGTCGTCGAGGGGCTCGGGATCAAGCCGCGCAAGGCGTTCGCGCCGGTGCGCGTCGCCGTCACAGGCCGGACGGTCTCGCCGCCGCTCTACGAGTCGATGGAGCTGCTCGGCCGGGAGGCCACCCTGCACCGTCTTCGCTCCGCGAAGGCTGCGTCGTAGGGGGCCGAGGCCCTCGCCCGGATGGGGCGAACGGCACTTTCGCCTCGTCTGGTGGGGTGAAGGTGCCGTTCGCGCCAGGGGTGGGAGGGTGTCTCTAAACCGTGTCAGAGCGGGGCGGATTCACCGCGTTGGACGAGTCGGCACGACACGTGAACACCTAGTCTCGCTGAGTGATATCCGCCCCGGACTCCGACATCGCCACGCGCCCACCCGGACCCGTCACAGCCGTGTGTCTCGACATCGACGACACGCTGCTCGACAACGCGGCTTCCTCGCGCAGCGGACTCGCCGCGCTCGTCGGCCACGATGCCGCCTGGCCGGTGTGGCGTCGCACCACCGACGAGCACTACGCGCGCTATCTCGCCGGCGACGTCGACTTCGACACGATGCTGCACGAACGCACTCGCGCCTTCTTCGCCGAGTTCGGTGAACTCCTCACCGACGCCGAGGTCGCCCGGCGCGAGCATCATCGGATGTGCGCCATGCAACGAGCCTGGCGGCTGTTCCACGACGTCGCGCCCTGCCTCGAATGGCTCCACGCCAGCGGCTATCGCCTCGCCGCCGTCACGAACGCGCCCGGCGGGTACCAGCGCAAGAAGATGGCCAGCGTGGGACTGTCCGGGGTATTCGACGCCGTGATCATCTCCGGCGAGGTCGGCGTCGCCAAGCCCGATCCCGCCATCTTCGAGATCGCCTGTGCCGAACTCGGCGTTCCGTCCCATCAGGTCCTGCACGTCGGCGACCGCCTCGACGTCGACGCCACCGCCGCCGTCCGAGCCGGACTCCGCGGCGTCTGGCTCGACCGCTCCGGAGTCCCCGCGCCGCGACAGACGGATGTGCCGGTCATCGCCGGCCTCGACGAACTCCCGGAACACCTGGTGTGCGACTACGGCGTCGAACATGCGGACCCGCCCCGGTCGGCCGCTCTTGCCTCGGCCCGCTGAAACTGCTGTCACCAGCGGAAAAGGACGAACCCGGGGGGTGCGTTCCGAAAGCGGGTGCAGCGTGGTCTAGTATTCTTCCAGCACCGACGGACAGCGAGGCTGACCGTCGAGCCGGTGGGGTATGGTGTAATCGGCAGCACGGCTGATTCTGGTTCAGTTAGTCTAGGTTCGAGTCCTGGTACCCCAGCGAGAAGATCGGAGCGCGATCACACGCGCCCTGATCGCTCAGCGCGGTCCCGTCGTCTAGTGGCCTAGGACGCCGCCCTCTCAAGGCGGTAGCGCGGGTTCGAATCCCGTCGGGACTACAGAGATGGGCCCGGTGTACGCACTTCGGTGTGTGCACCGGGCCTTTTCGTTGTGCCGGTCGAGTCGCCGGGGCACGATGCGGTGGTCGGCTGAGTGGTCCAGCCGCTATTCCCCGGGCTTCGCTGTCGAATTCGGGGTGGTTGGGGTGCGCTTGTGGGCGTGCGATACGCTTTCGGCACAGCGCGGTCCCGTCGTCTAGAGGCCTAGGACGCCGCCCTCTCAAGGCGGTAGCGCGGGTTCGAATCCCGTCGGGACTACCCAGAACGGGCCCGGTGCACGCACCGGGCCCGTTTTCGTGTTCCGGGCGTCGGGATCGGACTCCCGGACGGGCTTCGCCTGCCTTTGACGTCGGATCAGAGCCGGTTCTGGATGCCGTCGGCGGCGGCGAGGAGGTCCGCCGCCCAGCGAGCGCCGGGCCTGCGCCCCATGCGGTCGATCGGGCCCGACACCGAAATGGCCGCGACGACGCTGCCTGCCGAATCCCGTACCGGAGCCGAGACGCTCGCCACACCGGATTCGCGTTCCGCGACGCTCTGCGCCCATCCCCGGCGCCGCACCTCCATCAACGTGCGCTCGCCGAAGACGGCGTCCTTGAGCACGGTGCGCTGCGTCGCCGGATCCACCCACGCGGCAAGGACCTTCGCGCCCGAACCCGCCGACATCGGCAGCGAGCTACCGACCGGAACCGTGTCCCGCAGGCCGCTCGGCGGTTCCGCCGCTGCCACGCACAAGCGCTGCACGCCGTCGCGGCGGTACAGCTGCACGCTCTCGCCCGTGATCTCCCGCAGCTTGGGAAGAATCGTGCCCGCGGCCTCCAGCAACGGGTCCACCGCGCCGCCGGCCAGCTCGGTCAGAGCCGCACCCGGGCGCCACCGGCCGTCGGAACCGCGCCGCAGCATGCGGTGCACCTCGAGGCCCACGGCCAAGCGATGTGCCGTCGCACGAGGCAGACCCGTCCTGCTGCAGAGCTCGGCCAGGCCACACGGCTCCGAGGCCACCGCCTGCAAGACGGCCACTGCCTTGTCCAACACTCCGATACCGCTATGCTGTCCCACGTACCGATACTAACTTCCCGAGATCTGGGAAGTCCACCATTCCGGCGACCCGTTCGGTCGCCACGGCCTCGGAACGAGGAGGACAGCGATGGCCAGCACGCTCGCGGAGAAGGTCTGGGACAAGCACATCGTGCGCCGCGGCGAGGGGCAGGAGCCCGACCTCCTCTACATCGACCTCCATCTCGTCCACGAGGTCACCAGCCCGCAGGCCTTCGAGGGGCTGCGGCTGGCGGGCCGTCCGGTCCGCAGGCCCGACCTCACGCTCGCGACCGAGGACCACAACGTCCCGACCACCGGAATCGATCTGCCGATCGCGGACCCGGTCTCCAAGACCCAGGTCGACACCTTGCGCGAGAACTGCGCGGAGTTCGGCGTCCGGCTGCACTCCATGGGTGACGCCGAGCAGGGCATCGTGCATGTCGTCGGACCGCAGCTCGGCCTGACCCAGCCCGGGACGACGGTCGTGTGCGGCGACAGTCACACCTCGACGCACGGTGCTTTCGGTGCGCTCGCGTTCGGGATCGGTACCTCCGAGGTCGAGCACGTCCTCGCCACCCAGACGCTGCCGCTGCGGCCGTTCAAGACGATGGCCGTCAACATCGAGGGCACGCTGCGTCCCGGCGTCACGAGCAAGGACGTGATTCTCGCGGTCATCGCCCGGATCGGCACCGGCGGCGGTCAGGGCTACGTGCTGGAGTACCGCGGTACCGCCGTCGAGCAGATGTCGATGGAAGCACGCATGACGATGTGCAACATGTCCATCGAGGCGGGCGCGCGCGCCGGAATGATCGCCCCGGACGAGACGACGTTCAAGTACCTGCAGGACCGGCCGCACGCGCCCGAAGGCGACGACTGGGACGCAGCCGTCGAGTACTGGAAGAGTCTGCGCACCGACGCCGACGCCACGTTCGACGCCGAGGTGACCATCGACGCCGATACCCTCACTCCTTTCGTGACGTGGGGCACGAATCCCGGGCAGGGCCTGCCGCTGGGCGGGAACGTGCCGGACCCGGAGCAGATCGCCGACGAGAGCGAGCGCTTCAGCATCGAGAAGGCACTCGACTACATGGGGCTGGCGGGCGGCACTCCGCTGCGTGAGATCGCCGTGGACACGGTTTTCCTCGGTTCCTGCACCAACGGCCGCATCGAGGACCTCAGGGCCGCTGCGGACGTTCTGAAGGGGCGCACGGTGGCCGCGGACGTGCGGATGCTCGTCGTGCCGGGCTCGATGAAGGTGCGCGAGCAGGCCGAGTCCGAGGGGCTCGGTGAGCTTTTCACCGCCGCGGGCGCCGAATGGCGGCAGGCGGGCTGCTCGATGTGCCTGGCGATGAACCCGGACAAGCTCTCGCCGGGGGAGCGCAGCGCCTCGACGTCGAACCGCAACTTCGAGGGACGCCAGGGCAAGGGCGGCCGTACCCATCTCGTCTCGCCCGTGGTGGCGGCAGCGACCGCGGTGCGCGGGACGCTGTCCTCGCCCGAGGACCTCGACTGACCAGCCCGTCGCGATCCGCGCATCCCGATTTCCCAGCGCAACCCAGGAGTCACGCACCATGGAACCGTTCACCACGCACACCGGAGTCGGTGTTCCGCTGCGCCGATCCAACGTGGACACCGATCAGATCATCCCCGCCGTCTACCTCAAGCGCGTCTCGCGCACCGGATTCGAGGACGCGCTGTTCGCGGCCTGGCGCGCGGATGACGATTTCGTGCTCAACCAGGACCAGTTCCGCACCGGCAGTGTTCTGGTCGCCGGACCGGACTTCGGCACCGGCTCGTCCAGGGAGCACGCCGTCTGGGCGTTGAAGGACTACGGCTTCCGGGTGGTCATCTCGTCCCGGTTCGCCGACATCTTCCGCGGGAATTCCGGCAAGCAGGGGCTGCTGGCGGCCGAGTGCTCGCAGTCCGATGTGGAGTTGCTGTGGAAGCTGTTGGAGAACGAACCGGGCACTCCCGTCACGGTCGACCTCGAGCAGCGAACCGTTCACGCCAAGGACCTGACGGTGCCGTTCGACATCGACGAGTACACCCGTTGGCGGCTGTTGGAGGGGCTCGACGACATCGGATTGACGCTCCGGCACGTCGAGAACATCGATGAGTTCGAAAAATCTCGTCCCGGCTTCAAGCCCGCGACCCTGCCTGCGAAGGGGGTCTGAGCCGCAACCCTGATCCAAGGGTTTTTTCCGATCATGTAAGGAAAAAACCTCGTGACTCAGGTCATTCAACAACTGCTTCACCCCCTCCGGAGAGCCCCGAACAGGGCCGAATGTCCCGCGCCGCAACGAAAAAAAAGGTGCGTGGCGAATGGCGTTCGCCTGTTCGGGGCTTTACCGTGGCGTTGAGTCGGCCCAACGGGGCCGTTGTTGTCCTTGGAGGGACTGAAGTGAACAAAGCCCAACTCATCGAGGCCCTCGCGGAACGCCTCGGCGACAAGAAGACCGCGAGCGAAGCGGTGGAAGGCGTGGTGGACCTCATCGTCCGCAATGTCAACAAGGGCGAAAAGGTCAACATCACCGGCTTCGGTGTCTTCGAGAAGCGTGCCCGTGCCGCTCGCACGGCCCGCAACCCCCGTACCGGCGAGTCGGTGAAGGTCAAGAAGACCAACGTTCCCGCATTCCGCCCCGGCACCCAGTTCAAGGAAGTCATCGGCGGTTCCCGCAAGCTGCCGAGGGCCAGCGCTTCCAAGACCGGTGCGCGGACGACCACGACCCGTGCCGCCGCAGGAACTCGCAGCTCGGCGAAGTCGACCGCCAAGCCCGCTTCGACCAAGTCCACGGGCACGCGTTCGACGGCCAAGACCGCTGCGACGAAGACCGCGTCCACCCGCAGCACGGCGAAGACCGGCACGTCGAAGGCGAGCACGGCGAAGACCGGCACCTCGAAGGCGAGCACGGCGAAGGCCAGTACCGCGAAGAGCACGTCCAAGGCGGGCACGAAGTCGGCCGCGCCGAAGGCCAGCACGTCGCGGAGCACGAAGGCCGCGCCGAAGACGACCGCCAAGGCGAGCACGGCCAAGAAGTCGACGAGCACGGCGAAGTCCGGTGGTGCGAAGGCGGCTCCGAAGACCGCCACCAAGTCGACGACCGCGAAGACGACGCGTCCCGCGGCCAAGACCACCACGCGCAAGACCACCAAGAAGTGATCGCTCGCCTCGCACGCGAGTGCACTCGGCCGACCTGACCGGGTGACGACCCGCCCCGCGAGGGCGTCGTCACCCGGTCACGGGTCGCCTCTCAGCGGGCAGCTGGGAACGTCTCGTCTTTACTGCGGTTGGTCACGTGTGAGGCGTGCCTCACTGACACACGTGCCAGTTCCTCAATGTCCTTTCATCCTCGCGGGGAGCCGTCCGGGGGTCAGGGTTCGGGGACGTAGTCTGCCGTTACGAGCCGCAATCCCGGCCCCGTGCCGTTCGTTGCGCTGCCGCCGTGCAGGGTCAGCGTCCACACGCTGCCCTTCTTGCTCGGCACCTCACCCGGATTGTGCCCCTCGGCCAGCAGGAGACTTTCGACGACGTCGGGGATCACCCCGCCCTGGCTGCAGACCACCGAGGTTCCCGGTAGCCGCGCGAGGTCGATGAGCCTGCGGAGTGCCACGGCGGGATCCTCGGCGTACCCCTCTTCCGAGAGCAGTGGCTCGGCCACCACGTCGACGCCCAGGTCGGCCGCGACCGGCGCCACTGTGTCGACACACCGTGTTCGTGGTGCCGAATGCACGCGACGCGGCCCGAACAACGGCAGCATCCGATGCAGCACGTCGCGTTGTGCCCGCCCCGCGTCCGTGAGCGGGCGCAACGTGTCGTCGTCGTGCCAATCGGAGCGTTTCCCCGCTTTCGCATGCCGCACCAGCAGCAGCGTGTGCACGTCGGTGGGCACCGCGGTGAACGCGTCGACAACGGTGCCGTCGTGCGGATAGGTGAGCAGTTCCGGTGCCTGCGCGACCGGAATCCACCGCAGTTCGTCGACCTCGTTCCCGGCGACGAACTCGCCCCCGCACGAGTGTGCGGCGAAATAGTCGACGACTTTCGTGGCGGTGCCCTGTGGCGCCGAGTGCGCTGGAACCGGATACCGTACCTGCCGCAACGTGCGCTGCAGCACGCACTCGAAGCCCGTTTCCTCCCGAACTTCCCGGACGGCAGCCTCGGCGGCGAGCTCGCCCTTGTCGAGCTTGCCCTTCGGCAACGACCAGTCGTCGTAGCGGGGACGGTGCACGACGGCGACCTCGGCGCCGTTCTTGCCGTCGCGCCACAGCACGGCGCCCGCGGCGCGCACGGCAGGCCCGAACTCGTCGTCCGGGGAGCGTCGGCTCGTCAGCGCGGGGCTCGTCTCGTGCGGCTCACCGGGGATCGGCACGTCGACCGTGTCGTCGTTCACGTCAGCTCACCTTCGCGCCGTGCTTGCGCAGCATCTCCACTTGATGGTCGCGGACACTCTCCCCCGACCGCGGCGACGCCTCCCAGTCGCCCTTCGCGTCGAGGACCCAGCACCGGGTCGCCGGGTCCATCGCGGAATCCATCAGTTCGTCGAGCTGTGCGGTCAGTCTCGGGTCCGTGACCCGCACCTGCGTCTCGATGCGTCGGTCGAGGTTGCGGTGCATCATGTCGGCGCTGCCGATCCAGTGCTCGTCGAGACCCGCGAAGTGGAAGACCCGGGAGTGCTCGAGGAACCTTCCGAGGATCGAGCGCACCTCGATGTTCTCGCTGAGCCCCTCGACGCCCGCCTTGAGCGCGCAGATGCCGCGGACGACGATGCTGATCGGTACCCCGCTCATGGAGGCACGGTACAGCGTGTCGATGATCTGCTCGTCCACGAGCGAGTTCACCTTCATCCGCACTCCGGAGGGCTGTCCTTGCCTGGCGAGTGCGGCCTCGGCCTCGATGCGTTCCACGATGCCGTTGCGGATGCCCTGGGGGGACACCAGGATTCGCCGGTAGGTCCCGTGGCGGGCGTATCCGGTGAGGACGTTGAACAGGTCGGTGAGGTCCGCGCCGACCTCGGGTGCGGCGGTGAGCAACCCGAGGTCCTCGTAGGTGCGCGCGGTCTTCGGGTTGTAGTTGCCGGTACCGAGGTGGCAGTAGCGACGGATCGTCGAGCCTTCCTGCCGCACCACGAGCGCCGTCTTGCAGTGCGTCTTCAACCCGACGAGGCCGTACACCACGTGTACTCCGGACTGTTCCAGAGTGCGCGCCCACTGGATGTTCGCCTGCTCGTCGAACCGTGCCTTCAACTCCACCAGCGCCACGACCTGCTTGCCCGCCTCGGCCGCGTCGATGAGCGCGTTGACGATGGGGGAGTCGCCCGAGGTGCGGTAGAGCGTCTGCTTGATGGCGAGCACGTTCGGGTCGGCGGCGGCCTGCTCGATGAACCGCTGCACCGACGTGGAGAACGCGTCGTAGGGATGGTGCAGCAGCACGTCCTCGTCGCGCAGGGTGGCGAAGATGCTCCGGGAGGTCTGGCCCTCCGCGAAAGCCGGGTGCGTTGCGGGCACGACCGGTGCTGACTTGAGGTCCGGCCGTTGCAGCTTCTCGAGTTGGAACAGGCACGACAGGTCGAGCAGGCCGGGCACCTCGACGACGTCGTGCGGGTCGACGTCGAGCTCCCGCAGCAACAGCTCGAGCATCGTCTCGCTCATCGTGTCCGCCACTTCGAGGCGCACCGGCGGGCCGAAGCGCCTGCGGGCGAGTTCCCGCTCCATGGCCTGCAGCAGGTCCTCGTCCCGGTCCTCCTCGACCTCCAGGTCGGCGTTGCGGGTGACGCGGAAGATGTGGTGCTCGCTGACGTGCATCCCGGGGAACAGCCGGTCCAGGTGCGCGGCGATGAGTTCCTCCAGCGGGAGGAACGTCGCCGTCGTGCTCTCCCGGTTCGCCTCGACCCGGATCAGGCGCGGCACGTTGTCCGGGACCTTCACGCGGGCGAAGCGCCGCAACCCCTCGTCCGGGTCGGTGACGGTGACCGCGAGGTTCAGCGACAGCCCGGAGATGTAGGGGAACGGGTGCGCCGGGTCGACCGCGAGTGGTGTGAGCACCGGGAAGATCTGTTCGTCGAAGTAGCCGGCGAGCTGACGCTGGTCGGCCTCGTCGACGTCGTCCCACCGCTGGATGTGGATACCGGCGGCGCGCAACGCGGGCATCAGCTCGTCGACGAAGATCCGGGACTGCTTGTCCGCCAGATCCTGGTTGCGGGCGGCGATGTGGGTGAGCTGTTCGTGCGGGGACAGGCCGTCGGCGCTGCGGACGGACAACCCGGTTTCGTCGCGCCGTTTCAGCCCGGCGACCCGCACCATGTAGAACTCGTCGAGGTTCGAGGCGAAGATGGCCAGGAACTTCGCGCGTTCCAGCAGCGGCTGTGAGTCGTCCTCGGCGACGGCGAGCACGCGAGCGTTGAAGTCCAGCCAGGACAGTTCCCGGTTGAGGTAGCGGTCTTCCGGAAGATCGGTGCTGGCGGCGGCGCGGGTGACCGCCGGTGGGGCAGCGGGCACCCGGGCACCGAGCACGGTGTGCTCCCCCTGCACGGGTAGGTCCGGTTCGCCGGCCGGGGCCGGAGGCTCTGGGTCGTGCTTGCCCTCGGCGGCTGCCCCGCGGCGTTTCGCGGTGCCCGGGTGTCGGTCCTGGCGGTCGTCGGCATTGCTCACACGGTCATTGTCCCGCACTGACACCGAACCGACCGCCCGATGGGGGACCCCACTACGAAGGTCACACCGGTTCGGACGACACGGCCGCTCGGAGCAGTGGTCGCGGATGGAGGGCTGCGGTCAGGCTCACGGCGGCGTCAGGTTTCTGTCACCTACGCAGACCGGCCACAAGCGGGTTCTCACCTCGTGGCCGGCGAGGACAGCGTCGACGTGACGCGGGTACTTACCTGATGTCGACGATCCCGCAGCCGGCCGCCCAACTCCACCCACAACGCCTTCTCAGCCCGCGTACAGGGCGCGGGTGCGGGGACCCAGACCGAGTGCGGCGGCGGCGGCGAGGTCGACTGCCGTGTCGACGTCGCAGCGCAGCGACTCCCAGGGCCCGTCCAGAGGCTTCGCACCGGAATCGAGGTGCGCCCCGGCGGAGCCCGCGCCGAACGCCGGTGTGAGGCGTTCCCCGGGCGCGGCCAGCAGCAACGTCGTGCCTGTGCCGTGCCGGTCGGCGCAGAACGCGCGGTCGTCGCCCGCCCGGCGCAGTGCACCCGCGAGCTCGGACGGGCGCAGAGCGGGCAGGTCGGCCTGCAACGCACCGAGCCGCTCAGCCCTGTCGCGCAAGCCGGTTTCGGCGTCCAGCAGCGCGGCGTTCAGACCCTGACGGGACAACTCGGGCACGACCGGGACACCGTCGGCTTCGAACGCCGCCGCCACCGCCGGGTCCGTCGTCACCACGGCCACGTCGGCGACCCCGTCGGCGGCGCGAGCCGCGGCCACGGTGTCCCGGGCGCACGCGAGCACGAGGTCCGCGTGTGCGCCGCCGCGCAGCGACAACCCTGTCAGCCGGGACTTCGCCAGCGACAGTGGTTTGATCGGCACCAGCAGCTGCACGGCAGTCATCACGTCATCGTGCGCCCACGGGGAGTTTCGCCGCCACGGCGCGTCCACCATGCGGTCGGACCCGGTGAGGTGGCAGCGGGTAGTTTGGCAGCCGCTCGGCACGGAAGGAGTGGACGTGGCGGACCCCCGCAGTCTCAGACGCGCCCGAAGGAAGACCCGAGAGGGAGTCAGCGGCGCCGTCGCCCTGTTCTGGCTCACTCTGGCGAGGATCGTGTTCTACCCGATCACCATGCTGCTCTCGCGGGTCCGGGTGTCCGGTCTGCACCGGATCCCTGCCGAACGCGGCGCGATCCTCGTGCTCAATCACGTGTCCCACCTCGATCCGGTCTACGACGCCGTCACCGTGCATCGTGCGGCACGTCTTCCGCGGTTCCTCGCGAAGAACACGCTGTGGAGCGTGACCGGGCTGTCCAGCGTCCTCGTGGCCATCGAGCAGATCCCGGTCTTCCGCGGCACCGCCGACGCGCAGAAGAGCCTGCAGGAAGCGCACAACGCGCTCGAGGAGGGCAAGGTCATCCTCATCTACCCGGACGGCACGATCACCAAGGACCCGAACGGGTGGCCGATGACGCCGAAGGTCGGTGTCGCCCGTCTCGCGCTCGACCATGACGTGCCGGTGATTCCGGTGGCACGCTGGGGGACCAGGGCGATCTACGATCACTACGCGAAGCGGTTCCGGCCGTTCCCGCGCAAACAGGTGACGTACCGCTTCGGTGAGCCGATCGACATGTCCGCCTACCGCGGCAAGGAGCACGAGCCCAAGGTGCTGCGCGAAGTCGCGGAACTGTCGATGAGCCGGGTCCGGGGCCTGCTCGGGGAGATCCGGGACGAGCAACCGCCC
Source organism: Allosaccharopolyspora coralli (assembly GCF_009664835.1). NCBI lineage: Bacteria > Bacillati > Actinomycetota > Actinomycetes > Pseudonocardiales > Pseudonocardiaceae > Allosaccharopolyspora > Allosaccharopolyspora coralli. The sequence goes on along the minus strand of NZ_CP045929.1, from coordinate 3,771,983 downwards.
GCCGGGTTCTACTCACCCGCGAAGAAGTCGTACGGAGGCCGGGCACTCGATGAGTGAGTCTCACGGCAAGATCGCGGTTCTCGGTTCCGGCTCGTGGGGCACCACCTTCGCGAAGGTCCTCGCCGACGCGGGAAGCGAGGTCGTGCTGTGGGCGCGCAGGGCCGAGGTCGCCGACGCCGTCAACGATCGGCACTGCAACCCCGACTACCTTCCCGGCATCGACCTGCCTGAGACGTTGCGCGCGACCTCCGACGCCGTCGAGGCGGTGCACGACGCGGATGCTGTCGTGCTGGCGGTACCGAGCCAGACGCTGCGGGAGAACCTCGCGGGCTGGCAGCCACTGCTGCCGCCGGACGCGACGCTCGTCAGCCTCGCCAAGGGTGTCGAACTCAGCACTCTCAAGCGGATGAGCGAGGTCGTCAGCGAGGTCGCCGACGTGCCGATGTCGCAGGTCGCCGTGGTCTCGGGCCCGAACCTCGCCCGCGAGATCGCCGAGGGCCAGCCGACGGCGACGGTCGTCGCCTGCACCGACCACGACCGCGCCGTCGCACTCCAGCAGGCGAGCTCCACCGGCTACTTCCGGCCGTACACCAACACCGACATGATCGGGATCGAGGTGGCCGGGGCGTGCAAGAACGTCATGGCGCTGGCCAGCGGCATGGCCAGCGGACTCGGCTACGGCGACAACACCATGTCCACGCTGATCACTCGTGGGATCGCCGAGACCACGCGGCTCGGCGTCGCGCTCGGTGCCGAGGCGATGACCTTCGCCGGGCTCGCCGGGCTCGGCGACCTGGTCGCCACCTGCACCTCGCCGCTGTCCCGCAACCGCAGCTTCGGCGAACGTCTCGGCCTCGGGGAGTCGCTGGCCGAAGCGCAGGCCGCCACGCACGGGCAGGTCGCCGAAGGAGTGAAGTCCTGCTCGTCGATCCGCGAACTCGCCGCCCGCACGGGTGTCGAGATGCCGATCACCGAGGTCGTGCACCGTGTGTGTCACGACGGACTCGCCCCGGAACCCGCGGCGGCGATGCTTCTCGGGCGCGATCCCAAACCGGAGTGACGCCGGTCAGCGACCACCATCGAAAAAAGGCTGCTCAGAGGCATCTTTTGACTGGGTTGGGTGGTCCCGTACCGCCGCCCCTGCCGCGGCTGGTCACGTGCGACCGTGCCCTACGGGCACAAAAGCCAGTTCCCAAAGGCACTTTCAGTCAGGCATGAAAGGAGTCGGCGTGCAGACACCACGAGGCGACGGAACCCGCTGCGTGCAGGGCGGACACCCCGAGCCGGAGGCCGGCCAGCCGCTGCTGCCCGGACCGGTGTTCGCCGCGCCGTACCACCTCGGCGGCGAAGGCACCGACGTCTACGGTCGCGCGGGCAACCCGACGTGGCGTGCCCTGGAATCGGCGGTCGGCGACCTCGACGGCGGGCACTGCGTGGTGCTGCCGTCCGGGATGGCGGCGATCAGCACGCTCCTGCACACCGTCCTGGCACCCGGCGACACCGTGGTGCTGCCGTCCGACGGCTACTACGCCGTCCGGGAGTTCGTGCACGACGAGCTCGCCGACCTCCGGCTCGACGTGCGGGAGGTCCCGACACCGGGTCCGTGGACGGACGAGACGTTCCGCGACGCACGCCTCGTACTGCTCGAGACACCCTCCAACCCCGGCCTGGACGTGTGCGACATCGCGGCGCTGGCCGAGCGTGCCCACGCGGCAGGGGCGTTGCTCGCCGTCGACAACACCACCGCGACGCCGCTCGGGCAGCGGCCGCTCGAACTCGGGGCGGACGTGGTCGTCGCCAGCGACACCAAGGCCCTGTCCGGCCACAGCGACGTGCTGCTCGGGCACCTGTCGGTGCGTGACTCCGCGCTCGCCGAGCGGCTGGAACGTGCGCGGAAGCTCTCCGGGGCGATCGCCGGGCCGTTCGAGACATGGCTCGCACATCGCAGCCTCGGCACCCTCGACCTTCGATTGCAGCGCCAGGCCGAGAACGCCGCAGCGCTCGCGAAGGCCGTGGCGAAGCGTCCGGGCGTGTCGGAGGTGCGGTGGCCGGGCCTGCCTGCGGACCCGTCGCACGAACTCGCCGCACGCCAGATGCGGCGGTGGCCGGGAGTGTTCCGGTTCGTGTTGCCCGACGCGGCCGCGGTGCAGCGGTTCCTCGAACGCAGCGAACTCCTCGTCGCCGCGACGAGCTTCGGAGGTCTGCACAGCACGGTCGATCGGCGGGCACAGTGGGGCGACGCGGTGCCTGCCGGGTTCGTGCGCTTCTCCGCCGGGTGTGAGGACACCGCGGACCTCGTCGAGGACGTGCTGCAGGCGCTCGGCTGAGTGGGCGCGCGGGTGGGTCTGGGTGGGCGGTTCGGTGGCGGAACCTCAGCTCCGCTGAGTACCGCCCGGTGGTGTGAGATCGAGCGCGTCCGGCGGTGGTCGCCTTGACCGGCACCAGCGGTGGCTGGTCTAGTTCTCGGCGTGACGACGCGCAGCACGGCCGTACGGCGGGGTCCCATCGACCTCCGCCGCGTTGCCAGCGCGCTGTGTCCCCTTCGGTGATCTGACCCGTCGACGCGGGCTCGCCGCCCGCATTTCCGGCTCGTTTCCGAAGGATTCCCCGTGTTCGCAGTTCCACCCAACACGGTCGCGCACGCGGCCGACACGTCCCTCGCCCACCCGGCGCGCATCGCGAAGCAGTTCGCCGAGCAGCGCGACACCTGGGCGCACCTGCTTCGCTACGACCCGGACGAGCGCTGGATGACGCTGATCGAGCGCACCGCCTCGCACGAGGTGTGGCTGATGAGCTGGTTGCCCGGCCAGCACACCACGCTGCACGACCACGGCGGCGCGACCGGGGCGTTCACCGTGGTCACCGGGCGACTGTCCGAGCGTGTCGTGGTCACCGGCGGGCGCTCGGTCGAGGCGCTGCACACCGTCTCACCGGGCCAGTCCCGCGTGTTCGGCCCGCACTACGTGCACCAGGTGCGCAACGAGGGCGAGGACCCGGCGGTCAGCCTCCACGTCTACCGCCCCTCCCGAGTCCCCATGCGCACCCACGGCTAACCCGAGGCGAACGGCACTTTCGCCCCACGAGACGAGGCGAAAGTGCCGTTCGCCCACTTTGGGCTGCCCGTGAGGCGAACGGCACGTTCGACCCACGAGACGGGGCGAAAGTGCCGTTCGCCCCATCGATCCACTGAGGCGAAAGTGCCGTTCGCCTCACCACACGAGGCGAAAGTGCCGTTCGCCTCAGGGGTGGGCCTTCGCGCGGGTGGTGACGTGGTGAGGAACGGGGATGTCCGAGCGGAGATCGGGGGTCGTCACCGGGGCGCCCCAAGTGCGGTGCGACGGCAGGACGCCGGCCCAGGCGACGTCCGCCTCGATGTCGTCCTCGTCGTCGCCGGGAGCACCGGCGCGCGACTTCACCGAAGCTTCGTCGAGCGGGAGCGCCACGACCGACGTTTTCGCGAGTTCCTTGCGGTTCGGCCGCCGCGCGTAGTCCCAGGATCCGGGGGACAGGTGTTCGGTCAGCGCCCGCAACGCCGCCCACCGCTCCTCGGCGGTGTCGACGAGCCGGGGTCGTCCGTAGGTCACGGCGCAGCGGTAGTTCATCGAGTGGTGCATCGTCGCCCGCCCGTACACGATGCCGTCGACTTCGGTCACGGTCACGCACACCTCCTGGTCGACGACGGCCTCCCGCAGACTCCGCGCCCCGGTCGAGCCGTGCAGGTACAGCGTCTCGCCGCAGCGGGCGAAAGCCGTCGGCAGCACCCGAGGCACGCCGTCGATCTGAACGCCCAGGTGACAGATGAGCGCGTCGTCGAGCAGGGCGTGCAGCTCGGACCGGTCCGCGCGGGCACGCTTCGCGCCGCGCCGGATGGTGGTGCGTTCGGTGGCGGACAGGTGTGGGACAGAAGTGTCAGGGTGGGTCACGGCCCCACCCTGACCCGCGAAGTGGCATTATCGAAGGGCCAATCAGGGAGATTTCCGAGATGCCACATGCCGTGCCCGCCGCGAGCTCGTCGCTGCTCGAACTCGCCATCGAACTGGACCGGGAGTCGGCCACGCCCCTTGCCGTCCAACTCGCCGATGCGCTCCGCACCGCCGCGACGGATGGGCAGGTACGCGGTGGCGACCGGCTGCCGTCGACGCGGGCCCTGGCACGGCACCTCGGGGTCAGCCGCACCGTCACGGCCGCCGCCTACGAGCAGTTGCACGCCGAAGGCTGGATCGTCGGTCACCGCGGCTCCGGCACGTACGTGACGACCACGCCCCCGGGCGCCGCAGGCGCCGGGCGCGGCCCGACCGTGCGCGCAACCGCAGCGGACGCCGGCGCCGTGGACCTTACCCCGGGTTCACCCTGGGTCGGCGGGCTGGACAAGGCAGCGTGGCGGCGAGGTTGGCGTGCGTGCGCCGACGCCCCGCCGCTGCCGAAACCGGTGCGGGCCGGCCTGCCCGAATACCGGGAGGCCGTCGTCGAGCATCTCCTGCGGCATCGCGGACTCGTCGTCGACGAGCCGCGCGGCGACGCCGTTCTCGTCACGGGCGGAACCAGCGCCGCCGTCACCGAACTCGCGGTCGCGGTGTTCGGCCGGAACTGCACGATCGCCGTGGAGGACCCCGGGTACCAGCGAGCCGTGAACGCGCTCCGCGCGCTCGGTGTCTCCGTCGTGCCGGTTCCCGTGGATCACGGCGGAATCGTGGTGGAGGCGATCCCCAGCGGGGTCTCGGCCGTGTACTGCTCGCCCGCACACCAGTACCCGATCGGTGGTCGACTGCCCGCCGACCGCCGGATCGCGCTCGTCGAACGGGCACGCGCCCACGGCTGGTTGATCATCGAGGACGACTACGACGGCGAACTCCGCTACGACGTGGCACCCCTGCCGGTGCTGGTGTCGATGGCGCCCGACGTGGTGGTGCACCTGGGCACCACCAGCAAGATCCTCACCCCGACGCTCGGCGTCGGTTGGATGCTCGCCCCGCCCGAGGTCGGTGCCGCCGTCCTCGAACATCGTGAGGTCACGGCGATCGGGCCGGCCGCAGCCGGACAGCGGTTCGTCGCGGAGTTCGCGAGGAACGGCGACCTCGGGCGGCACCTGCGGCGGCTGCGCCGGGAACTCTCGCAACGTCGGGCGATGCTCGTCGACACGCTCGCCGAGCACGACGTCGCGGTGTTCGGCGACCAGGCAGGCGCGCACGTCGTGCTCGGCCTGCCGGACGTCGCCACCGAACGGCGCATGATCGCCGACGCTCGTCAGCGCGGGGTGGTGTTGGACGGGTTGGAGCGTCATCACCAGGACGAGCCGGTGTGGTGCGGGGTCGCTCTCGGCTACGCGGCCTGCTCCCGGGAGGAACTGCGCCGCGCTCTCGAGCTGGTGCCCGCGCTGTATCGCGAGGGCTGACGGCGTCGGCGGTCACTGTGACTGCCGGGTATCGTCCCGCGCATGACACAGCGCAAGACCCGGGTCGCGGTCGTCTTCGGCGGCCGCAGCCCCGAACACGGTATTTCGTGCGTTTCCGCCGGGAACATCCTGTCGAATCTGGACACCGAGCGGTTCGACATCGTCCCGGTGGGGATCACCCCGGAAGGGGCCTGGGTCCTGGGGCCGGACAACGCGCAGCGGGAGTTGGAGATCCACGACCGTGCCGTTCCCGAAGTCACCTCCGGCCATGCGCTGGCGTTGCCCGGTGACCCCACGCGCAACGACCTCGTGTTCGTCGATCAAGCGCGAGGCGGCGAGATCCTCTCCGGGGTCGACGTCGTCTTCCCGGCGCTGCACGGCGCCTACGGCGAGGACGGCACCATTCAAGGACTGCTCGAGATGGCCGACGTGCCCTACGTCGGTGCGGGCGTGCTCTCCAGCGCGGTCGCGATGGACAAGGAGTTCACCAAGAAGCTGCTGCAGGCCGAGGGACTCGATGTCGGTTCCTACGAGATCCTGCGTCGCGAGCAGGAGACACTGACCGCCGAGCAGCTCGACCGCCTGGGCCTGCCGCTGTTCGTCAAACCGACCCGCGCCGGATCGTCGGTCGGGGTCACGAAGGTCACCGGCCTCGCCGATCTCGACGCCGCGATCGCCGAGGCGCGCCGCACCGACCCGAAGGTGATCATCGAGTCCGGGGTGACCGGCCGCGAGATCGAGTGCGGTGTGCTGGAGTTCCCGGACGGCCGCGTCGAGGCGTCGCTGCCCGCCGAGCTTCGTGTGACGACCGCTTCCGGGTGGTACGACTTCGATTCGAAGTACCTCGACGACACCACCGAGATCGACATTCCGGCCAAGCTGGACGACGAGACCATCGCGACGGTCCGCGCCGCGGCGGTGCGGACGTTCCGCGCGCTGGACTGCCAGGGCCTGGCGCGGGTGGACTTCTTCGTCAGCACCGACGGCGCGGTGATCGTCAACGAGGCGAACACGATGCCCGGCTTCACCACGACGTCGATGTATCCGCAGATGTGGGCGCACACCGGCATCGACTACTCGACACTGTTGAGCACCCTCGTCGACACCGCCCTCGCCCGCGGCACCGGCCTCCGCTGAGCCCGGGGGTGGCAAATTCGCGCGAATTTGCCACCCCGCTGTCCACAGGGAGGCGAGTTGTCCACAGGGACGGGGGGAACCGGCCGTCGTCACGATCCGTGGGTCGGACGCAACGCCTCGGAGATCTCCTGCAGCGGGCCCGTTCCCGAGTCCCCGGGCAGCGTCAACGCCACTCGGACGGGACCGTCGACGGCGAACCAGGACGTCGACCCCGCCTCACTGATCGGCAACCACCGGACGCCGGAGATCTCGCGCAACGGCGAGGACGGGTTCAACTCCGCCGGAGCCTCGATTCCGCAGCGTAGTGTCACCGGGTCGTGATCACGGTCGCCCCAGGCGACGGTGGCGGGCGGAGCGGGATCCGCGATCTCCCGGCGTCCGACCGGATCGCCACTGATCGTGAGCCGTTCCGGGAGCGCCTCCAAAACCGCCGCGCACCCCGGGCTCGCTGCGGCGGGCGCCGGAACCGGCGGCATCGCCAGCGGCCCCGTCCGCCGCGCGAGCTGCTGCTGCTCGATCGCTTCCTCGGCGCGATCCTGCACGGTCGCGGCACGCAGGCCGAGCGCCGCGACACCGACCACGAGCAACGCGCCCAGCGTCACCGCCAGCACCACGACGGATCGTGGTGCGGCGAACGCGGGTTTCTGCGAGTTCACGTGCTCAGCGCTGCCACGCGGGTCCTCGTCACAGATGCACCACCGGGCAGGTCAGCGTGCGCGTGATGCCCTCGACGGCCTGGATGTTGGCGACGACCATCTTGCCGAGCACGTCGACGTTCTCGCCTTCGGCGCGCACGATCACGTCGTACGGGCCGGTGACGTCCTCCGCGCTGATGACGCCGGGAGACCCGGCGATCTCGGCGGCGACGGTGGCCGCCTTGCCGACCTCGGTCTGGATGAGGATGTATGCCTGAACCACGGCGTGCCCCTTCGTGTTGATCTGCCCAGGGTAGGAAACTGGCAGAAAGTTACCCCATCCGACCGGGCGATGGCTCAGGGAAGGTAGGTCTCCGTTGGGTCCTGACCAGGCCGAGGACGCGAACACTGTCGCAGGTGTGGGTGAGTTCGGTCTCATCCACCGGGTGATCGCAGGTCACGAACAGCCTGCCGGAACCGTGCTCGGTCCCGGCGACGACGCGGCCGTGCTCGACGCTCCGGACGGCCGCATAGTGGCGACCACCGACGTTCTCGTGGAGAACGTGCACTTCCGTTTCGACTGGTCGAACGCGCATCAGGTCGGGCGTAAAGCGGTGGCGGTGAACCTCTCCGACATCGCGGCGATGGGTGCCCGGCCGACCGGGTTGCTCGTCGGCCTGGCCTGCCCGCCGGACCTGCCGACGTCGGTCGTGGACGAGCTTTCCGCCGGAATGTGGGAAGAAGCACAGAGCGCCGGTGCCGGCGTCGTCGGCGGCGACATGGTCTCCGCGACAGCCCTCACGATCTCGATCACCGCGCTCGGCGATCTCGGGGGGCGAGCTCCGGTGACGCGCTCCGGTGCGCGTCCTGGCGACGTGGTCGCGGTGGCCGGCCGGCTCGGGTGGGCCGCCGCCGGACTCGCCGTGCTGGGACGCGGTTTTCGGTCGCCGGTTGCCGTGGTGAGCGCCCAGCGCGTCCCCGAGCCGCCGTACACGGCGGGACCGCAGGCGGCCGACGCCGGAGCGACGTCCATGGTGGACGTGTCGGACGGTCTGCTCGCCGACCTCGGACACGTCGCCGAGTCGTCCGAGGTGTCCGTCGACGTCCGCACGGAGCTGCTGGACGTGCCGCAGCGGCTCGTGGAGGTCGCCTCGGCGCTCGGGGCCGACCCGCGCCACTGGGTTCTCACCGGCGGGGAGGACCAGTCGTTGGTGGCGACGTTCCCTTCGGCGCAAGCGGTGCCCGAAGGCTGGACGGTCGTCGGCAGCGTCGCCGGGGGGAAGGGTGTCACCGTCGACGGCGAGGAGTACGCGGGCGACGCCGGTTGGCAGCACTGGCGCTGAAACGAAGAACGGGGCGGCGAGGTTGACGCCTCGCCGCCCCGTTTTCTGTGCGGTTACGCCCGAGTCTGAAGCGGCTCGTCGTCGTCCATCAGCGGTTGGCCCGCGGTCTCCTTCATCAGCAGCACCGGGATGATCCCGATCGCCGCCGCCGCCATGAGGTAGTAGGCGGGGAAGAAGTTGTTGCCGGTCAGGCCGACGAAGTAGTCGTTGATGAACGGCGCGGTACCGCCGAACAGCGACGTCGACACGTTGTAGCCGATCGCGAAGGCCGCGTAGCGCACGCCGGTCGGGAACATCGCGGGCAGCGTCGCCGCGAGCGGACCGATCAGCTGCACATGGCAGAGCCCCAGCAGAGCAAGCCCGCAGAAGGTGGTGAATGCGCTGCCCAGCGAGATCAGCCAGAACGCCGGATAGGTCAGGACCAGGAAGCACAAACACGCCGACAGGAACAGCGGTTTGCGGCCCACTCTGTCGGACAGCGCGCCGATCGGGGTGATCAACACCATCATCATCAACGTGACGAGCAGCAACGGCAACAGTGCCGCCGTCTTGGAGATCTCCAACTCCTCGGCGAGGTAGGTCTCCATGTACGTCAGGATCGTGTAGTTGCCGACGTTGATGGTGATGACGATGCCCATGAGGATGAGCAGTCGCTTCCAGTACCCGACGATCAGGGCCTTCAGCGGCGACTTCTCGATCTTGTGGGTGTGCTCGAGGTTCTTGAACGCCGGGGTGTCTTCCAGCTTCGAACGCAGGTAGAGGCCCACTGCGCCGAGGGGACCGGCGATGAGGAACGGGATGCGCCAGCCCCACTCGTTCATGGCGGCGTCACTCAGACTCAGGATCAGGATCGTCGGCACGAGCGCACCGAAACCGAACCCGGTGAGGGTGCCGAACTCCAGCCACGATCCGTAGAAACCGCGCTTCTTGTCGGGCGCGAACTCGGCGATGTAGGTGGCGGCACCGCCGTACTCGCCACCGGTGGAGAAGCCCTGCAGCATGCGGCACAGCAGCAGGAGGATCGGGGCGAGAATGCCGATCGTCTCGTAACCGGGAAGCAGACCGATGAGGAAGGTCGACCCGGACATCAGCAGGATCGTGATCGCGAGGACCTTCTGTCTGCCGATCCGGTCACCGAGCGGGCCGAAGAACAGGCTGCCGAGCGGGCGCAGCAGGAACGAGATCGCGAATACACCGAACGCCGAGAGCGTCTGGGCCCCCGGGTCCGCCTCGGGGAAGAACGCCATACCCACGTAGATCGCGACGTAGGCGTAGACACCGAAGTCGTACCATTCGGTCATATTGCCGATCGCGGCCGCGGCGATCGCGCGTTTCAGCAGTGACTGCTGTTCTGGCGTGGGTTCTGCGGTGTCCGATGCGGTCATAGGACTGTGCGCCACCTCCGGGTCGTGCTGTCCACACCTTCCGTGAACAGAGTCGGAATTCCGGAACCTAGCTGAGTGAGCAGTGTCGGGCCAGCATGATGCGCCGTTGTGTCCTGATCGATGAGTTCCCCCGTGGGTGTGAATGATCGAGTTCGCCCCCTGCCCGGCGCGTGCGGCGAGGTTCCGGAGACACTCCGCCGAGCGGGAGCCGAGCGATGAACTTGATCGTCGTCGCTGGTCCGCGCAACCATACCCCCGACGGCCGCCGAATGTGAGGGTCAGCACGTTGACATCGTTCGACGTCGAAAGGCGGTGCTGCGGGGCGGTTGCGGAAGTCGCTCCTGCTGCCCGATAAAGTCGCCGCCGTGACCGCACGCCCGTTGCCCGAAGTCGTCGAAGCCGGCTGGGCCGAAGCGCTCGCTCCCGTCGCCGACCGGATCGCCGACATGGGGGAGTTCCTGCGCACGGAGGTCGCCGCCGGACGGCAGTACCTCCCTGCCGGGCAGAACGTGCTCCGCGCGTTCCAGCAACCGTTCCACGACGTGCGGGTGCTCATCGTCGGCCAGGATCCCTATCCGACACCGGGCCATCCCGTCGGGCTGAGCTTCTCCGTCGCCGAAGACGTGCGGCCGCTGCCCCGCAGCCTCGGCAACATCTTTCGGGAGTACGGGGAGGACCTCGGTCATCCCGCTCCCTCGCACGGCGACCTCAGCCCGTGGACGCAGCGTGGGGTGCTGCTGCTCAACCGCGCGCTCACCGTCGAGCCGGGCCGGCCCGCCTCGCACCGCGGCAAGGGTTGGGAAGAGGTCACCGAACAAGCCATTCGGGCGCTGGCGGGGCGGGACGAGCCGATGGTGGCGATCCTGTGGGGCCGCGATGCCCGCAATCTCCGGCCGCTCATGGCCGACGTGCCGTGCGTGGAGTCCTCGCATCCGAGCCCCATGTCCGCCGATCGGGGCTTCTTCGGCTCACGGCCCTTCAGTCGCGCCAACGCCCTCCTGGAAGAGCGAGGCGCCGCCCCCATCGACTGGAAGCTGCCCTGATCCCGCAGGCCACCGGTCACGTCGAGGGCTCACACACTCACGCGCATCCGCCCATCGCCCCGAAGGCCCCAGTGCGGATTCACCCCGCCCGAGTGGGGACAACTCCCCGTCCTGTGGACAGCGGGGTGGCAAATTCGCGCGAATTTGCCACCCCTACGCGACGAGAGGGCCCGGGACGGAGTGTCCCGGGCCCTCTCGACGTTCTGCGTGCGGAGTGTGTGCTCAGCCGCGCACGACCTTGCCCGCCTTGAGGCAGGATGTGCACACGTTCATCCGCTTGCGCTGGGACAGACCGATCTTGGCGTGAACGGTCTGGATGTTCGGGTTCCACCGGCGCTTGGTCTTCCGGTGGGAGTGCGAGACCGAGTTGCCGAAGCCTGGTCCCTTACTGCAGACGTCGCAGACGGCAGCCACGTCAGACACCCCTAACTCTGCTTGGGTCCCGCCTCGCGTCGGCGGGGTTCACGATGTTTCCAGCGATGAAGGTCGTGCACGGACCCGTGGGGTCCGGCCCCGAAGGGCTGCGCGTCCTGAACACCGCCGTCCGGCGGCACCATCCCAGCAGGGCGGTATCGCACCTGAGTGGTCGGTCGCCCTGGGTCATCGCCTCCCGGGACCGTACGAGTCTAACGCACCCGGCACGCCGTCTCCGACGTGGGCGCCACGGTGGTCGCCGAGGTGCCGTGGGGCGGAGGTTACGCTCGACCGGTGCCGTTGTCGTGACCGGTGGGAGGTCCGAAGGTCTTGCACGCGCTCGATGCTTCGGGGGCCCGCCGGTGGGCCGAGTTCGCCGTCTCCGACCTGGAGCGTGATCGCGAGGCCATCGACCGGATCAACGTGTATCCGGTCGCCGACGGGGACACCGGCACGAACCTGCTGCTCACGATGCGTGCCGCCGCGGCCGAGCCGGTGCACGAGGGTGCGGGCACCGCGGCGGTGGTCGCGGCGCTGGCCCGGGGCGCGTTGGCCGGTGCACGAGGCAATTCGGGCATGTTGGTTTCGCAGGTGCTGCGAGGTCTGGCCGAGGCGACCCGCGACGACCGCGCCCTGGACGGCTCGTGCCTGTGCGATGCGCTGCGGCGCGCCGACGATCTCGCACGACACGCCATCGCCCAACCCGCCGAGGGCACTTTGTTGTCGGTGCTGCGGGCCGCGTCGACGGCGGCCTCGGCGTGTGGGTCCACCAACCTCGGTGAAGTGACCCGGGTGGCGACCGGCGCGGCAGTCGACGCGCTCGGGAAGACGACCGCGCAGCTGCCGGAACTGGCGCGTGCCGGTGTCGTCGACGCCGGTGGCCGCGGTCTCGTCGTGCTGCTCGATGCGCTGCACGCCGTTCTGCACGAGGGGCTCCGTCTCGCCGCGGAGTCCCCGGCGGCGCCGCTATCGGCTCCCCCTGTCTCGTTGGAGCACGACTCGGCGTTCTCGTACGAGGTCATGTACCTGCTCGACGGCGCGACCGACAAGGCCGCCGCCGTTCTCCGCACCCGGCTGGCGGGCCTCGGCGACTGCGTGTCCGTCGCGGGTGACGGCCGAGCGTCGTGGGCGGTGCACGTGCACTGCGACGACATCGGCGCCGCGATCGAATCCGGCATCGAGTCGGGACGCGTACACCGGATCCGGGTGACGCGCTTCGCCGATCAGGTCGCGGCTGTGTCGGCGCGGCGAGTGGTGGTGGCGTGTGTGCGGGGCGAGGCCCTCGCGGAACTGTTCACCGCCGAGGGCGCCGAGGTCGTCGCGGTGGGAACCGAACGTCCGCTCGGCACCGGCGATCTCGTCGCGGCGATCGAGAGTGTGGGGGCACGGGACGTCGTCGTGCTGCCCAACGACGACACGGTGACGCCGTTGGCTGAGGACGCGGCGGGGATGTCGGTGCGGGCAGGCATCGACGTCGTCGTGGTGCCGACGGCGTCACCGACGCAGGGTCTCGCGGCGCTCGCGGTGCACGACCCGCTGCGCCGGGCCGCCGACGACACGGTCGCGATGGCCGAGGCCGCCGCTGCGACCCGCCGGGGTGAACTTGTTGTCGCCGCGCGCGAGGCCCTGACCTGGGTGGGGACGTGTCAATCCGGAGACGTGCTCGGCATGATCGACGGCGACGTGGTGCTCATCGAGGGTGACCTGTGCGAGGCGGCGTGTTCGCTCTCGGATCGGATGCTCGGCGCGGGTGGCGAGCTCGTGACGGTGCTCGTGGGTGCTCAGGCCCCGGACACGTTGGGTGAGCGACTCACCGCGCATCTGCACCGGACGCGTCCGGAGGTGGAACTCGCGTGCTACCCGGCAGGTGATCTCGGCACCGCGGTCATGATCGGGGTGGAGTGAGGTGCGTGCGGCGTCGGTGCGGTTCGGTAACGTCCGATCCCGGACGTGAGCGGGAACGAAGGTGCGGGGATGACCACAGGAGCCACGGGCTTGGATCGGGTGTTGGGCGCGAAGACGGCCAAGGCGCTCGATTCCACTCTCGGCCTGTCCACTGTGGGCGATCTGTTGCGGCATTACCCTCGCAGGTACGCCGAACGCGGTGAGCTCACCCCGATCGCGGGTCTGGAGATCGACGAGCACGCGACGGTGCTCGCTCGGGTCGATCGGGTGAGCAAACGGACCATGCGCTCGCGTCGCGGCACGATCGTCGAGGCCACGATCACCGACGGACAGCGCTCGTTGATCTGTACTTTTTTCAACCAGGCGTGGCGTGAGCGTGAGCTGATTCCGGGTCGTCGCGGCATGTTCGCGGGTAAGGTCACGGCCTACCGCAGCAAGTTGCAGCTGGCGCACCCCGAGTACCAGTTGTTCGACTCCGATGACTCCGACGAAGGCGGCGCCGCGAAGGCGGAGGAGTTCGCCTCGGCGCTGATTCCGGTGTATCCGGCGGCGCAAGGACTTCCGTCCTGGTCGATCGCGCGTTGCGTGTCCCAGGTCTTGGAAATGTGGGACGGGGCCGACGACCCGTTACCCCAGCCGATGCGTCAACGACTCGGGCTGTCCGGTGTGGACGAAGCGATCCGGATGATCCACCGTCCGTCGAGTCATGCCGAGGTCGAGGCGGCGCAGGAACGGCTCAAGTGGGACGAGGCACTGGCGGTGCAGCTCGTCCTCGCGCGGATGCGGGCGAGTACACAGACGCACCCGGCGCCCGCGTGCGCTCGGGCCGACGACGGAATCCTCGCCGAGTTCGACGACAGGTTGCCGTTCGAGTTGACCGCGGGTCAGCGTGAGATCGGCGAAGAGATCGCGGCGGATCTCGCCCGGGTGCATCCGATGAACCGGCTGGTCCAGGGCGAGGTCGGCTCCGGAAAGACGCTGGTGGCGCTGCGTGCGATGCTGCAAGCGATCGACTCAGGGCGCCAGGCCGCGATGCTCGCGCCGACCGAGGTGCTGGCCGCCCAGCACTCTCGGTCGCTCGCCGATTCGCTGGGGGATCTCGGGAAGGCCGGGGAGTTGGGCGGCGCCGAGCAGTCGACCCGCGTGACACTGCTGACCGGATCGCTGCCCGCCGCGCAGCGCAAACAAGCGTTGCTGGACGCGGCTTCGGGCGCCTCGGGCATCGTCGTGGGGACGCACGCCTTGATTCAGGAGACGGTGTCGTTCGCCGACCTGGGACTGGTGGTGGTCGACGAACAGCACCGGTTCGGCGTCGAGCAACGGGATGCGCTGCGCGCCCGTGGCGGCGAGGACACCGCGCCGCACGTGTTGGTGATGACGGCGACGCCGATCCCGCGCACGGTGGCGATGACGGTGTACGGCGACCTCGAGACGTCCGCGTTGCGCGAACTGCCGCAGGGCCGGTCGCCGATCAGTTCCAGCGTCGTTCCGGTCTCGGAGAAGCCCGCGTGGCTGGACCGTGCGTGGCAACGGGTCCGGGAAGAAGTCCGAGCCGGACGCCAGGTGTACGTGGTGTGCCCGCGCATCGGCGAGGACGAGTCCACCTCGAAGAGCTCGAAGTCCGAAGTGGACGACAGCACCGGCGAGGTGCCACCGGACGAGGACTCCGGGGGTGAACGCAGGCCGCCGGTCGCGGTTCTCGACGTCGCCGAACAGCTCCGTGCGGGACCATTGCAGGGCCTGCGGATCGCCGTGCTGCACGGCAGACTCCCCGCTGACGAGAAGGATGCCGTGATGTGTGGGTTCGCGGCGGGCGAGGTGGACGTGCTGGTGGCGACCACGGTCGTCGAGGTCGGCGTGAACGTGCCGAACGCGACTGTCATGGTGATCATGGACGCGGACCGTTTCGGCGTGAGCCAGCTGCACCAGTTGCGTGGCCGAGTGGGCCGCGGGAGCGCGGCGGGCCTGTGCCTGCTGGTCAGCGAGGCGATGGCCGGCACGACCACCCGGGAACGGTTGGACGCGGTCGCCTCCACCACGGACGGCTTCGAACTCGCCCGCCTCGACCTCGAGTTGCGCCGCGAGGGCGACATCCTCGGCGCCGCCCAGTCCGGCACGAAGTCCGGCCTGAAGATGCTGTCGCTGCTACGCGACGAGGACGTGATCGCCAGGGCCCGCGAACTCGCGGACGAGGTGCTCACCGACGACCCGGAGCTCGAACGGCATCCCGGTCTGCACCGCATGGTCGCCGAAGTCGTCGACCCCGACCGCGCCGGCTATCTGGACAAGTCCTGACCCCTACCCCCCGGGGGTACGGCAAATTCGCGCGAATTTGCCACCCCGTTTTCCGAGGTGGGGTGGGGTGGTACGCCCAGTTGGGTGAGGTGCGAAGTTGGGGGGTGTCGGTGGTTCGGCGGGGCCTGGTTGGTCTCGCGGGTGTCGTCGGCGTGGGGGTCGGCGTCGGTTCGAGTGGTTCGGGGCGCGAGGGCCTCACTTTGCTCAGACGGAATTTCTTTGAAAGTTTCTCTCGTCGGCGGGTTGTGTGGTGGGTAAGTCCGGGCAGGTCAGCGCTGTCCTCGATGATGTCCATCACGCGGGAGAGGTCACCGCGAAGAGAATTTTCGCGGTAGTGTTCTCGCACCGTCCGACACCTGCATCTTGGAGGAGCCGGCATGTTCCGCAAGGTTCTCGTCGCCAACCGAGGCGAGATCGCGATTCGTGCATTCCGAGCCGGATACGAACTCGGCGCGGGCACCGTTGCGGTGTTCCCGCATGAAGACCGCAACTCGTTGCACCGGTTGAAGGCCGACGAGTCCTACGAGATCGGCGAGCCCGGCCATCCGGTCCGTGCCTACCTGTCGGTCGAGGAGATCGTCCGAGCCGCGAAGAAGGCCGGGGTCGACGCCGTCTACCCGGGCTACGGGTTCCTCTCGGAGAATCCCGACCTGGCGGAGGCGTGCGCCGAAGCGGGCATCACGTTCGTCGGCCCGAGCCACGACATCCTGCAGATGACGGGCAACAAAGCCAGCGCGGTCGCCGCTGCCCGCAACGCGGGGGTCCCTGTCCTGGACTCGTCGGCGCCCTCCTCCGACGCCGATGCGCTCATGAGCGCCGCCGAGGACATGCAGTTTCCGGTCTTCGTCAAGGCCGTCGCCGGTGGTGGCGGTCGCGGAATGCGCAGGGTCAACGAGATCGAGTCGTTGCGCGAGGCGCTCGAAGCCGCGATGCGCGAGGCCGAGTCGGCCTTCGGCGACGCGACCGTGTTCCTCGAGCAGGCCGTGGTCAACCCGCGCCACATCGAGGTGCAGATCCTCGCCGACAACGAGGGCAACGTCGTCCACCTCTACGAACGCGACTGTTCGGTGCAGCGGCGGCACCAGAAGGTCATCGAGATCGCGCCCGCTCCGAACCTCGACCCGGAGCTTCGCGAGCGGATCTGCGCCGACGCGGTCGCTTTCGCCCGGCAGATCGGCTACGTCAACGCCGGAACCGTCGAGTTCCTCGTCGACGAGCGGGGTCGGCACGTGTTCATCGAGATGAACCCGCGCATCCAGGTCGAGCACACCGTGACCGAGGAGGTCACCGACGCCGACCTCGTGCAGTCGCAGCTGCGGGTCGCCGCCGGGGAAAGTCTCGAGGACCTCGGCATGACCCAGGATTCGGTACGGCTGCGGGGTTTCGCCCTGCAGTGCCGCATCACCACCGAGGACCCCGCCAACGGCTTTCGCCCCGACACCGGCATGATCAGCGCCTACCGGTCGCCGGGCGGAGCGGGCGTCCGGCTCGACGGCGGAACCGCCTTCGCGGGGACGAGCGTCAGCCCGCACTTCGACTCGATGCTGGTGAAGTTGTCCTGCCGTGGCAAGGACTTTCACACCGCCGTGGCGCGCGCCCGGCGCGCGGTCGCCGAGTTCCGGATCCGGGGTGTCTCCACGAACATTCCGTTCCTGCAAGCGGTTCTGGACGACGAGGACTTCGAGGCGGGTCGCGTCACGACCTCGTTCATCGAGCAACGTCCGCACCTGCTCACCGCGCGCCATTCGGCCGACCGCGGCACGCGGCTGCTGACCTACCTCGCGGACGTGACGGTCAACCACCCCAACGGGGAGCGGCCGTCGGTTCCGGACCCGACCGTGAAGCTGCCGGAGGCCACGGATCTGTCGGTGGAGCCGCCCGCGGGCTCGAAGCAGAAGCTCACCGAACTCGGCCCGGACGGGTTCGCGCGGTGGATGCGGGAGCGTGAGCAGGTCGGCGTCACCGACACCACGTTCCGCGACGCGCACCAGTCGTTGCTGGCCACGCGAGTACGCACCAAGGACCTGCTCGCCGTCGCCCCGCACGTGTCACGCATGACCCCGGAGCTGCTCTCCGTGGAGTGCTGGGGCGGTGCGACCTACGACGTGGCGTTGCGGTTCCTCGCAGAGGACCCGTGGGAGCGGCTCGCGGCGCTGCGCGAGGCGATGCCCAACCTGTGTCTGCAGATGCTGCTGCGCGGGCGCAACACGGTGGGGTACACGCCGTACCCGACCGAGGTGACCGAGCACTTCGTGCAGGAGGCCACCGACACCGGCATCGACATCTTCCGCATCTTCGACGCGCTCAACGACGTCGAGCAGATGCGTCCGGCGATCCACGCGGTCCGCGAGACCGGACGGTCTGTCGCCGAGGTCGCGTTGTGCTACACCGCCGACCTCGCCGACCCGGCCGAGAAGCTCTACACATTGGACTACTACCTGCGGTTGGCCGAGCAGATCGTCGACGCCGGCGCGCACGTTCTCGCGATCAAGGACATGGCGGGTCTGTTGCGTCCGCCGGCAGCCGAGAAGCTGGTTTCGGCGCTGCGGTCCGAGTTCGACCTTCCGGTGCACCTGCACACGCACGACACCGCCGGTGGCCAGCTGGCGACGTACCAGGCTGCGATCCAGGCCGGGGTCGACGCGGTCGACGGTGCGGCGGCATCCATGGCGGGCACCACGTCGCAGCCGCCGCTGTCGGCGATCGTCGCGGGCACCGACCACACCGCACGCTCCACCGGGCTCGACCTGCAGGCCGTGTGCGACCTGGAGCCGTACTGGGAGTCGGTGCGCAAGGTCTACGCGCCGTTCGAGGCGGGACTGTCCTCGCCGACGGGCCGCGTCTACCACCACGAGATTCCGGGTGGTCAGCTGTCGAATCTGCGTACCCAGGCCGTCGCGCTCGGACTCGGCGACAAGTTCGAGGAGATCGAGGCGATGTACGCCGCCGCCGACCGGATCCTCGGCAGGCTGGTGAAGGTCACGCCGTCGTCGAAGGTCGTGGGGGACTTGGCGCTGCACCTGGTGGGTGCCGGCGTCGACCCGAAGGACTTCGAGGCCGAGCCGCGCCGCTTCGACATTCCGGAGTCGGTGATCGGCTTCCTGCAGGGCGAGCTCGGCGACCCGCCCGCAGGGTGGCCGGAGCCGTTCCGGTCTCGCGCGCTCGAGGGCCGCACCGGGGAGCCGAAGGTCATCGAACTGTCCGAAGAGGACAAGAAGGGCCTCGTCTCGGACCGGCGGATCACGTTGAACCGGCTCATGTTCGCCAAGCCCACCAAGGAGTTCGAGGAACACCGGCGCGACTACGGTGACACCTCGCTGCTCAACAGCAAGGACTTCTTCTACGGGCTGCGGCAGGGTAAGGAGTACTCGGTCGACCTGGAGCCGGGCGTACGCCTCATCATCGGGCTGGAGGCGATCTCGGAGGCCGACGAGCGCGGCAACCGCACGGTGATGGCGATCCTGAACGGCCAGATGCGGCCGATCCAGGTGGGGGACCGTTCCGTGGCCTCCGACTTGCCGGTGGCCGAGAAGGCCGATCGCGGCAACCAGAACCACGTGGCCGCACCGTTCGCCGGCGTCGTGACGCTCTCGGCGAAGGAGGGCGAGAGCGTGGACGCCGGGCAGACCGTCGCCACGATCGAAGCCATGAAGATGGAGGCGGCGATCACCGCGCCGCAGGCGGGCACCGTCAAGCGCCTCGCGATCGGCGGGGTCCAGCAGGTCGAGGGCGGGGACCTCATCATCGAACTCGGGTGAGCCGGAGCGAACGGCACTTTCGCCTCGACACGTGGGGCGAGAGTGCCGTTCGCCTCGTCGGCTGGAGCGTCAGGCGGTCTCGGTGCCGTCCGCGCACGGGAGGACAGCGGCGAGGTGGAACCCGTGCGGAACGGGGTGCGCGGCGAGCGTGCCCCCGAGGACGGCCACTCGCTCTCGCAGGCCGATCAGTCCGTGCCCGGCCGGAGCGGTGCCGCGCACCGACGTTTCCCGCCGAGCAGGGGAATGTTCGCAGAGCAGCTCCCGATCGAAGCCGCCGACCTTGTTGATGACCTCGATGCCGAGCGTGTTCTCCCCGTAGTCCAAAACCACTTGCGCGCGGCCGAAGCCGGCGTGTTTGAGCACGTTCGTCACCGCTTCCTGGACGATGCGGTAGGCGGTCATCTCCACGCCCTGACCGAGCTCACGGACGTGGCCGCGTCGTTCGATCTGCCACACCATCCCGGAACCGCGGACCGAGTCGACCAGCGCGTCCAGCCGCTCCAAAGTCGGCGCCGGGACGCGCTGTCGTTCCTCCGCCGCGCCGGCCGCGGCCTCGCTGGCCTCGTCGCTGCCGTCTCGCATCGCACCCAGCAGTTGGCGCATCTCGCCGAGCGCGGAACGGGACGTCCGTTCGAGTTCGACGAGCGTCCCGCGTGCGCTCTCGGGGCATCGCCCCACCTCCGCCCGGGCGCCTCCGGCACGGAGGACGACCATGGCGAGGTGGTGCGAAAGGATGTCGTGGAAATCCCGGGCGATCCGGGCTCGTTCGATCGCCGCCGCGTCCGTCGCGAGCCGGCTCCTGGCACCCTCGAGCAAGGTGACGGTCTGGCGCAGCCGGCGCGCCCGCTGCCGTGCGACTCGGATGGACCAGCCGAAACCGGCGACGACGAGAATCTCCACGGCGTGTCCGATGACCATCATCATGCCTTCACCGAACGGCCACTCGAAGACGATCAACCGCGCCACCGGGTAGAGCATGGCCAACAGTCCGGCACCGACGGTCGCCGTCGCACTGGCGCGGCCCGCGACGGAGTAGACCGCGACGAGGATCGCCAGGTTGAGCGCGCCGATGTGGATGTCCGGCACGATCAGCACGACGGTCGAGATCAGGGTGGCGACCAGTCCTGTCCACGGGTGCCTGCGCCGTACCAGCAGCGTCGCCAGCGCCGGCGAACTCACGAGGAGCGGCCAGGTCCACGGTCCCGACGGCGGCGGCGTGAAGTACAACGCCATGACGTGGGCCAGAACCATCCCGACCACGACGGCGAGATCGACCAAGAACGGCCGGGGCACCCGGAACCCCGCCAGGGTGCGGATGACTCGAGTCTCCCCGCGCGTGAGTTCGTCTTCCTCGACGCGTGCGGACATCGCCCCCTCGCTCACCGCGCCGCCACGGCCACCGCTGCCATCGGACGTGAGCTCGCACGCCCCCTGTACGTCGGAAGAGTAGGCCGGAGGCTTTCGGCTCTCATCCGCCGAAAGTCGCAGTGTGCGGGGACGAAAGTGGGAAGCGGGGCCGGGCAACCCCGGAGACGGTGGCGAGCGTGTTCCGGACAGCGGCAGTGGTCGGCGCGCCGCTGAGCACGAGCAGGATGGGGGCAGGTCATGGCCTTGTCGGAACTGGTACGCGGTGTGTGCGGGGCGGTGTTCACCGTCTTGCTGGTGCTGCTCGCAAGCGCGCCGGCGGTGGGCAGCGCGCAAGGCGTGCGTGAGGTCGACTGGC
This sequence comes from Allosaccharopolyspora coralli, assembly GCF_009664835.1. Lineage (NCBI taxonomy): Bacteria > Bacillati > Actinomycetota > Actinomycetes > Pseudonocardiales > Pseudonocardiaceae > Allosaccharopolyspora > Allosaccharopolyspora coralli. The sequence goes on along the minus strand of NZ_CP045929.1, from coordinate 3,750,953 downwards.
GGAACGAGACCTTCGAGGTTCCGGCCGTGGGGCCGTGCGCACAACAATCCGTGACCTTCGCCGACGGGCAGGCGTCGACGCGCGACGCGGTGTACCGGTTCACCCCGGACCGCGAGATCGTCTTCGCGGACGTCACCGGCGAGGGCGTCGAGGACGCTCTGATGCTCGTCGAGTGCGGGCCGCCGAACTCGGAGTACTCGCGAGCTCTGGTGGCCATGACGGCCGACCCGGACGTGCGCCCGCTGGGAACGGTGGTGAGCCCCCCGGTGTGGACGCAGGTCCCGGACGCGTTCACGATAGCCCCGGACCACCTGATCGAGGTCACGATCCTCGATTACGAGACGGACCGCACCCATCCGGAGCAGTATCGGTGGGCCTCGTCGGCCCGGGCCTTCGTCCGCGTCGATGGCTGAGCACGCGTTGGGGAGCCGGCAGTTGTGCCCGTAGGGCACGCCGCTCGCGTGCTCAGCCCGAGCAGGGTGGGACGGGCGCGGTCGTTGCCGGTGCGAGCCCGACGGAGCCGTGACGGCGCTCGGTGCGCGAGGATGGGGCCGTGACGAGGATCGTGGCAGGAGCAGTGGGCGGGCGACGCATCGAGGTGCCGCCGCGAGGGACGCGACCGACCTCGGAGAAGGTGCGCGAGGCGGTGTTCAGTGCGCTGGAGGCGGCGACCGATCTGCACGACGCACGCGTGCTGGACCTGTTCGGTGGTTCCGGAGCTCTGGGGCTGGAGGCGCTCTCGCGGGGCGCCGGGCACGCGATGTTCGTCGAGTCCGACCGGCGGGCGGCGCAGATCTTGCGCCGCAACGCCACATCCCTCGGGTTCCGGTCGATTCGGGTGGAACAGGCGAAGGTCGAGACAGTGCTCGCCACCGAGCCCGACGAGCCTTTCGACGTCGTGCTCGTCGACCCGCCCTACGACCTCGACGTGGCGACGTTGGACCGGATCCTCTCGGCCTTGGCAGCGAACGGGTGGACCGAGCCGGGCACGGTTCTCGTTGTGGAGCGTTCGTTGCACGGTGACGATCCTGAATGGCCACGGCCGTTGAGTGGTCTCCGGGTCAAGCGGTACGGGGACACCGCGGTGCATTGGGGCGAGCACGTCGAGCGGTGACATCCTCGATGGCGAGGGGTGGCGGTTCGCTGTGTCACATGTGGTTGTGTTGCACAACTAAATGCCTCACCGTCGGATCGAGGTTTTCCTACGGTGAAAGGAAGACAATGGTGTCGGGACGCGACGAATCGGACCAGAACGGCGCATGGGACATCGTCTCCGGAGTCGGAATCACGGCACTCGCCGTGGCCGGAGCCAGGGCGGCCGAGACACGACGTGAGGACCGGCTCATCGCCGACCCCTACGCCCAGCACCTCTTCGACGCGGCTCCAGTGCCGGAAGGCGTGTCCTTGCAGCTCGTCCAGGACACGTCGAGCGAGTTGATGAGCGTCATGGCCGGCTATCTCGGTGTGCGCTCCCGAGTCTTCGACGACTTCTTCGCTCGTGCGGCAGACAACGGCGTACGTCAGGCCGTCATCCTCGCGTCCGGTTTGGACACCCGGGCTCACCGTCTCGACTGGCCCGACGGTTTCCGCGTGTTCGAGATCGATCAGCCGAAGGTGCTCGACTTCAAGGAGTCCGTCCTGGACGAGCTGGGCGTGAAACCGAACTGTTCGTGGACGCCGGTGGCCGTCGATCTCCGTGACGATTGGGAGACGGCGTTGCGCGACGCCGGTTTCGACCAGTCCGTTCCGACGGCGTGGCTCGCCGAAGGACTGTTGCCGTACCTGCCCGCCCGAGCGCAGGCCACTCTGCTGTCCACAGTGTCCGCGTTGTCCGCACCCGGCAGCCAGTTCGCAGTGGAGCACCTCACCGGAAACCAGGTCGAGCACGTCAGCCCCCGGCTGGCGGAGGAGGCGAAGAACGCGGGCTTCGACGTCACCACGCTGTTCAACACCGAGACACGTGCGGACGCCGGGACGACACTCGCCGCCGAAGGCTGGACCGTCCGGCGAGAGCTGGTCGGTGACGCCTCCGTGAGCCTGTCGCGGGACCTCGCGGGTATCGGTGAGGTCTTCGGCGACGCCGGTCAGTTCGTCGTCGCGAGCCGGGGCCGGTGACGCCCGCCCGGGGCACGGCCACCTGTCGTGCCCCGAGGCGCCCTGGCGGTGACTCCGGCCACGGCCGTCTGGGGGGCGCGCCCCGGTGCTGCTACCGTCGCCGCCCATGAGGCGTGCCGTATGTCCAGGTTCGTACGACCCCGTCACCAACGGGCACATGGACATCATCGAACGAGCGTCCGGTCTCTTCGACGAGGTCGTGGTCGCCGTTCTGGTGAACAAGAGCAAGAAGAGCCTGTTCGACGTCGACGAGCGGATCGACATGCTCCGCGAGGTCAGTGAACCGTGGCCGAACGTGCGGGTCGATTCGTGGCACGGCCTGCTCGTGGACTACTGCCGCGACCACGGCATCGGCGCGATCGTGAAGGGCCTGCGCGCGGTCAGCGACTTCGACTACGAGCTGCAGATGGCGCAGATGAACCAGCGCCTCTCCGGTGTGGAGACGCTGTTCATGTCGACCAACCCCGAGTACAGCTTCCTGGCCAGCTCGCTGGTCAAGGAGGTCGCCACTTACGGCGGTGACGTGTCGAACCTGCTGCCTCCCAAGATCGAGAGCCGGCTGCTCGAACGCCTCGCCGAACAGGCCTGAGTGCGTGTCTTCGGTCTCGCCGGAGACCGTCAGGGCATGGTCTCTCGGCTTGAGCGCTCAGTCGGGTCGAGCTTCATGCCGATCTGGGAGCGGGCGAATCCGAGCGTTCGTAGAACTCGTGCGCACGCTCCCTCGTGTGGTGGCGGGTGAGCTGTACGAGCGTCGTTCCTCGATCGCCCACCGCACCCTCCCACCCGGTTCCGCGTCCGCGTTCCGCCGACCGGACGTGCACCGCTTCGATCCGGGCACGGCCGCTCCGCGTCGGGAGAGGCCGGGGGCGAACGTGAGCTGCAGCGTACCGACGACGTCTCCGCACGAGCTCGACGGAGGGTGAATGCGTCGGTCATGGGAGAAGAGTAGGCATTCTCGTCCGAACGAGTGAGCAATTCCGTCCTGTCGGGTGCGGACCATGTCGATTTCACGTCGGAGTCACTCCGCGACCGTTTTCCCTGTTTACCGTTCGAGGGCATGAAGCAGATCACCTCGAAGACAGTGCAGGCCGTCCTGGCCGCCGTGTTCGCGATCGCGGCGCTCGTCGGCTTCCAGACCACGGCGTCGTCGGCCCCGGCCGACGTCTCCGCCCCCGCCGTCGAGCAGCAGGCGCCGTGCGGTGACACGTCGGAGTTCGAGCGCGTCGACCTCTCCGCGTTGCCGCCCGAGGCCACCGACACCGTCGAGCTGATCGAGGCAGGCGGACCGTACCCCTACCCGCAGGACGACGAGGTGTTCCAGAACCGTGAGGGCATCCTCCCGGACTGCGAACAGGGCTACTACCGCGAGTACACCGTCGAGACCCCCGGCAGCGACGACCGCGGTGCCCGCAGGTTCGTCGTCGGCGAGGGCGGCGAGTTCTTCTACACCGAGGACCACTACGAGAGTTTCCGTCTCACCGACGTCAACACCTGACGACACCGCTCAGAGTGCATTGGGGAACTGGCGGTTGCGCCCGTAGGGGCACGGTCCCGGCCCCCCACGCAAGTTCCACGATGCCCGCTCAGCGTCCGTCCGCCCGCCCGCTCGCCGGGCGGGCGGGCGGACTCCGTGGGTTCGGACACGCGGGGGAAGACCGGTATGAACGCCGCGTCACCACTGGTGGGGCACACTGGACGCGATGATCCGGTGTGCGGCGTGCCCCGTACGGTCGGCCGGGAAGCCGGGTGATCACTGCGCCGGGTGAGCCCTCTGGAAGGCTGACGACCGGTGGTCGGCAACGAAGGCAGGGAGATCGACGTGTACCGGGTATTCGAGGCGCTCGACGAGCTGGTCACGATCGTCGAGGAAGCGCGCGGCGTCCCCATGACCTCCGGGTGCGTGGTGTCCAGGGGTGACGTGCTGGAGCTGCTCGATGACGTGCGGGACGCGATCCCGTCCGAGCTCGACGACGCCCAGGACGTCCTCGACCACCGGGACGAGGTGGTCACCAAGGCACAGACGGAATCCGACAAGAGCCTCTCGGACGCGCGTTCCGAGGCGCAGAGCACGGTCTCGGAGGCGCGCACCGAGGCCGACCAGGTGCTCGCGGACGCGCGGGAGCGCGCCGAAGAGATCGTCGCCTCGGCTCGTGCCGAGGCCGAGCAGTCGGTCAACGACGGTCGCCGGGAGTACGAGGACTACATCGGTCAGGCGCAGTCCGAGGCGGACCGCATGGTCCAGGCCGGTCGTGCCGCCTACGAGCAGTCGGTGCACGAGGGGCGCTCCGAGCAGGCCCGCCTCATCGCCGAGACCGAAGTGGTGCAGGAGTCGCACGTCGAGGCCAAGCGCATCGTCGACGAGGCGCACGAGGACGCCGAGCGGTTGCGTGGTGAATGCGACTCGTACGTCGACGCCCGATTGGCCGACTTCGAGGACCTGCTCGGCCGGACGCTGCGCACCGTAGGCAAGGGACGCCAGCAGCTGCGTAGTCCGATGGGCGCGCCCTACGACTACGAGGAATGGAACCCCGTCGCGGTCAACGGCAGCGGCCGGGAGCACTGAGCAGGGCCTGCGGGTTGGTCTGCGTGGGCGGGTTGCCGGTCCGCGCAGGTCGTGACCGCTCAGAGCGCGTGGTGGGCGAGAGGCGTGCCCTACAGCACGACTGCGGGCCGGCGACCACGGACGAGACAGCTACGGGGTGATTTTCGTCCTCGCCGAGCTGTCGCGTACCCTGGCAGGGCTGGTTCGGCGACCTTCCCGTCCTGCTTGCTCCCTCCGCGGAGTAGTCGGCACCCCGGGGTCACTCCGGTGCGGACGCCCTGGTCGGGGAGAGCACATCGAGGCTCCGTGCGGGTCCGCGCCGTTCACCAGCCCATCCAGCACCATCGATCCGGAACGTGTGATGTCCGAGAATCACGCCGTCGCGCAGTCCGCCCGGTCCGGGCCCTGGGTCATCGACACCCGGGACGTCGGCCGCCGTGCGGGGGCCAGTCGTACCTATACGCGGAACCCGGTCGCTCCGGCCGGGTTCGGCCTGGACATGATCAGGGTTCCGGAAGGCGAGACGATCGACCTCGACCTGCTGGTGGAGGCCGTGGTCGAGGGTGTCCTGGTGTCCGGAACGGCCGGCGCACCGCTGGTCGGGGAGTGCTCGCGCTGCCTCGATCCGATCACCGACGCCGTCGAGGTCGACCTGCGGGAGCTGTTCGCCTACCCGGACAGCGCCACGGACGAAAGCACCGACGAGGACGAGGTCAGCCGGGTCGTCGACGAGCTCGTCGACCTGCAGCCGCTGGTGCGGGACACCATGCTGCTGGCGCTGGACCCGTCGCCGACGTGCTCGCCGGACTGTCAGGGCCTGTGCGCGGGCTGTGGCGTCAAGTGGGCCGAACTCGACCCGCAACACACGCATGAGACCATTGATCCTCGCTGGGCCGCGTTGCAAGAGCGGTTCGGCGGGACCGAGGAGGAGAACTAGTCGTGGCCGTCCCCAAGCGCAAGATGTCCCGGTCGAACACCCGTCACCGTCGGTCGCAGTGGAAGGCGTCCGCTCCGACCCTGGTGCAGTGCTCGAACCGTGCCTGCCGTGAGTCGAAGCTGCCGCACGTCGCGTGCCCGACCTGCGGTCAGTACGACGGCCGTGCGGTCGTCAAGCCTGCCTGAGCCGGCCGGTTGCCGTGGGGGGAAAGCAGGCACGAACCCGAGTGGTCGACCGCGCTCCGCTGATTGACGCGCTCGGCGTCGAACTCGACGCCGAGCTGCTGGACCTTGCCCTGACGCACCGCTCGTACGCCTACGAGAACGGCGGGCTGCAGCCGAACGAGCGGCTGGAGTTCCTGGGTGACGCGGTGCTGGGCCTGGTCATCACGGACCGCTTGTACCGCGAGCATCCCGACCTTCCGGAGGGCCAGCTCGCGAAGCTGCGCGCGAGCGTGGTCAACATGCACGCGCTGGCGTCGGTCTCGCGCGAGCTGGGTGACGGTGGGCTCGGCGAGTACCTGCTGCTCGGCCGGGGTGAGGAGCTCACCGGTGGCAGGGACAAGGCGAGCATTCTCGCGGACGGGCTGGAGGCGGTGCTGGGGGCGGTGTACCTCCAGCACGGCATCGACGTGTCGCGTCGGGTCGTCCACCACCTGTTCGACGGTCTGCTCACCGAAGCTCCGCAGCTCGGCGCCGGTCTCGACTGGAAGACGAGCCTGCAGGAGCTCACCGCGGCGGCCGGACTCGGCGTCCCGGAGTACCGGGTCGAGGAGCAGGGCCCGGATCATCGCAAGGAGTTCAACGCCTTCGTCGCGGTCGGCGGCAGCACGCTGGGCCAGGGCGACGGGCGTACCAAGAAGGAAGCCGAGCAGAAGGCGGCCGAGGCCGCGTGGCGGGCCCTGTCCGAGCAGGTCAAGCAGACCACCGGGGGCGCCGACGGGGACTCCTCCGCCTGAGCACGGTGCTGTCCGCGCGCTGTCGGCGCGCGATGACCGAGGATGTCGCTTGCCCGAGTTGCCCGAGGTCGAGGTGGTGCGCCGCGGTGTGGGCGCGCACGTGCTCGGCCGCCCCGTGTCGCGTGTCGAAGTGCTGCACCCCCGTGCCGTGCGCAGGCACGTCCTGGGCGGGGACGATCTCAGCGCCCGGTTGACGGGCCGCACGTTCACGGCGGCGTGTCGGCGCGGGAAGTACTTGTGGATCGAGGTCGACGGTGACGAGGCGCTGCTCACGCATCTCGGGATGAGCGGGCAGTTGCTGGTGCAGCCACCGGACGCCCCGGACGAAAAGCACCTGCGGGTGCGGTTCCGGTTCGCCGACTCGGGCACCGAGTTACGGTTCGTGGATCAGCGGACCTTCGGCGGGCTTAGCCTCGACGACCTCGTGCCGGTCGGTGCGGTACACCTGCCGAAGCCGGTGGCACACATCGCCCCCGATCCGTTGGAACCGGTGTTCGAGCCGGATCGGGTCGTGGAACGGATGCGCTCGCGTCGTACGGGGGTCAAGCGCGCGCTGCTGGACCAGTCGCTGGTGTCCGGGATCGGCAACATCTACGCCGACGAGGCACTGTGGCGCGCCAAGTTGCATTTCGCCCGGCCGACCGCGACGTTGACGCGTCCGGCGGTGCGACGGCTGTTCGATGCCGTGGGCGAGGTCCTCGACGAGGCGTTGCAGCAGGGCGGTACGTCTTTCGACGCGCTCTACGTCAACGTCAACGGCGAGTCCGGTTACTTCGATCGCTCGCTCGCGGTGTACGGGCAGGCGGACCGGCCGTGCCCGCGGTGCGGTGCCCCGGTGCGGCGGGACGCGTTCATGAACCGCTCGTCCTACACCTGCCCCGTCTGTCAGCCGCGTCCCCGCAACGGCCACTGGTGACGACTCGTCACGCGGCGGCTTCCTGCCTGGTACGCGTCACGACGGCGAGTCGCACGGCGAGCAGCGTTGCGGTGAAGACGATCGCGCCGCCGATGAGCAGCGCGGGCCGGTAGCCGCTCCCGAGGGTGGGTTGCACGACGATCGGCCCGAGTACCTGTCCGAAGCCGTACCCGGCGGTCAGGGTGGCGGCGGCGCGTGGCAGGTCGAGTTCGGCGCCGAGCCCGAGGGTCAGCGTGGTGATCCCCATGAACGTCCCGCCGAAACCGAGTGCCGCCAGCAGCACCACTGCCGGCTGAGTCGTGAGCCCCGGCAGCGCGATGGCGACCGTCTGGACCGCGAGCGCCACGACGAGCAGTGTCGGGCGCGGGACGCGGCGCGACCAGTACGCCCAGACCACGCAGGACGGTGCGGCGGCGAGGCCCACGAGAATCCACGTGGTGTTACCCAGCCAGGCGAGTCCCGTGTCGCTGAGGGCGGCGACGAGGAACGTGGCCGCGATGATGTAGCCGACGCCTTCCAGGAAATAGAGGATCAGCAGGAGGACGTAGGCGTTCCCGTCGGTGGTGCGAGTGGCCGGAGCCACAGTGCTCGAGTGGGTGTGTTCACCGCGACCGTGAAGGATCCACAGTGGAACAAACAGGACGAGCGCGCATCCCGCTGCGCTGTACCAGGCGAACGGCCACGGACTCGATCCCCACAGCAGCACGAGAAGTCCCGACAGGGCGATGCCGCTGCCGACGCCCGCGTACGCGTAACCGGCGCGATGCGGGCTGTTCTGCGTGGCACGCACGGCTACCCGGACCGCAGCGAGGAAGACGACGGCGCTGGCGATGCCCGCGACGAGCCGGAGCAGAAGCCATCCGGAGGGCCCGGTCGCGGGCATGAGCGCCAGGGAACCGACGAGCGCGACGAGAGACGTTCGAAGGAGCGGCCGGGAGGCGGTCAGACCGGGCGCGAGGCTCAGTGCGACGGCTCCGACGAGGTACCCGACGTAGTTCGCGGTGGCGAGATGCGCACCGGCCTCCGGATCGAGCCCGGTCTGACTCTGCATCAGCGGCAGGATCGGGGTGTAGACGAACCGGCCGACGCCCATCGCGGCCGCGAGTGCGAGTATCGCCGACCACAGCAGCCGTGGATCGTCCGACGTGTTCGGTCCCACGAGAATCTCCTGCGCTCGTCGGGAGAAGGGTCGCGAACGGCTCTGTCTGCAGCGGCTCGCGGGATGTGCGCACCCTCGTGGCACGGTCGTTCGACCTTGTCAAGCAGGACGTCGCTCCGCAACGGTCTGCGCCGGTGACGGTCGCCTCACCCCGCCGGCCGTTGCCTCCGTTTTCAGAACTCCTGGACCACTTACCCGAGTCTCACCATGCGCTCAGACCTTGATGGTGGGCTGGCGGAGGTCGAACCACACGGACAGGTCGAGGGCGCGTTCGAACAGGTTCCGGGTGCCGGCCGTGACCGCCTCCGGAGCGACTTCGAGACCGTTGCGCACAGTCGTACGGTTGAGCAGGTCCAGCGCCGGATCGCCCTGGTCGACCAGTTCGCGCACCTGCTTCTGCAGTTCCGCCGCGTACCCGGGGTCCTGTGTGGACGGGTACGGGCTCTTGACGCGGTCGACGACCGAACGCGGCAGCACGTCCGCCGTGGCGTGCCGCAGCAGGCTCTTCTCCCTGCCGTCGAAGGTCTTCAACGACCAGGGCGCGTTGAACACGTACTCCACGAGCCGGTGGTCGCAGAACGGGACGCGGACCTCGAGTCCTACGGCCATGCTCATCCGGTCCTTGCGGTCGAGCAGGAATCGTACGAAACGGGTCAGGTGCAGGTAGCTGAGTCGCCGCATGGTCCGCTCGAACTCGGACTCCCCGTCGAGAACCGGAACGCTCGCGGCCGCCTTGTCGTACTCGGACCGCACGTAGCCGGGAATGTCCAGTGTGGCGTCGAGTCCAGGCTCCAGCATGGAGTCGGACTCCATCCGCTGGGACTGCACGGCGGCGATCCAGGGGAAGGTTCGTGCTTGCTGCACGTGCGGATCGTGGAACCACTTGTACCCGCCGAAGACCTCGTCGGCGGACTCGCCGGAGAGCGCGACCGTGGAGTGTTCCCGGATGGCCTTGAACAGCAGGTACAGCGAGTTGTCCATGTCGCCGAGACCGAGCGGCAGGTCACGTGCCTGCACCGCGGCCCGCCGGACGGCGGGGTCGGCGAGCCGGGCGGGGTCGAGAACGATGTCCTGGTGTTGCGAGGCGACGAGCTCCGCGACGTCGCGTACGTACGGCGCGTCCGGAGTGGCCCGGAGTTCGTCCGGCACGAAGTTCTCGGTCTGGTTGAGGAAATCCACCGCGAAGGTGCGGACGGTCTCGTCCAGCTGACCGGCGGCGAGTGCGGTGATGGCGCTGGAGTCCAGCCCGCCGGAGAGCAGCACGCAGCGCGGCACGTCGGAGACGAGTTGCCGGGCGACGATGTCGTCGAGAAGCTCCCGTACGTGCGCCACGGAGGCGTCTCGATCGTCGGTGTGGTCGACGGCGTCGAGCGTCCAGTAGGTGTGGTGGTGCAGTCCGGTTCGGTCGACCGTCAGTACGGTGCCGGGCTCGACTTCGGCCATCCCGCGCCACACCGCCTGCCCGGGGCTCTTGGTGAAGCTGAACAGCTCACGGAGTCCGTCGGCGTCGACGACCTTGTCCGCGAGCGGGTTCGCCAGGATCGCCTTCGGTTCGGAGCCGAAGAGCACGCCGTGTTCGGTGGGGTAGTAGTAGAGCGGCTTGACGCCCATCCGGTCGCGCATCAGCACCAGCTTGTCGGTGCGGCCGTCCCAGATCGCGAACGCGACCATGCCGTTGAGATGTTCGGCGACGGCTTCGCCCCATTCCTGGTAGCCGTGCAGGACGACCTCGGTGTCGCTGTCGGTGTCGAAGCGGTGTCCGCGCCTGCGGAGTTCGTCGCGCAGTTCGACGTAGTTGTAGGCCTCGCCGCTGTAGACCATCGCGATCGGACCGTCAGGTGTGTCGACACTGATCGGCTGGGTGCCGCCGGGGAGGTCGATGATGGCGAGTCGCCGGTGCCCGAGGGAGACGTGGGGCCGGGTCCAGGTTCCGGAGGCGTCCGGACCGCGGCAGGCCATGGTGTCGCACATGGCGTCGGTCGTGTGTCCTTCGCGGGTGAGGTCGCGTTGGAAGTCGACCCATCCGGAGATGCCGCACATGGTTGCTCCTCACTGAGCGCGTGATTCCATAAGCAATGCTAAAGAAATATAGTTGCATAATCCAACCAGAAGTGAGCGGCGACACCGTGTTGACCTGCAAAAATGGACGAATCGTGCGGTGGGTAACACGGTGGGAGGAAGTGGTCACGCAGCTTGAAAGGTGCGCCGACGGTGTGCCCGCTGCCTACGCGGGCCGGCCATCGGCGGGTTCTGGCCTCGTCGCCAGCGAGGACAGGGTCGTGGCTACTCGATTTCGACGATCCCGGAGTCAGCAGCGAGGTGAAGTCCCGCTGCTACAGCCACCCACGCAGATCAATCCACGCACTCGCTCACTCGGCCGTGCAGCCGCAGGAGTCTCGGTGCACGAACGACGACGCCAGGCGGGAGGTCGTCGGTTCGGCGTCGGGCTCGCCGATGCGCCGGAACAACAGCCGCGCGGACTCTGCGCCGATCTCCGCGCAGGGTTGCGCGATCGCCGTGAGCCGCGGCGAGAACACATCCGCCCAGGGGAAGTCGTCGAAAGCGACGAGTGCGGTGTCGTCGGGCACTCGCAGTCCGTGCTCGCGCAGCGCCTGCATCGCGCCGATCGTCATCCCGTTGTTCGCCGTGATGAGCGCCGTCGGCGGAGTCTTCGACGAGAGCAATTCGGTGGTGGCGTGCAGTGCCGGCGCCGTCTGCGATCGGCCCTCTGCGAGATACCCGGCCTGGAAATGGATCCCGTTGCGCCGCAGACCCTCCCGGTACCCGTCGATCCGTTCGTCCGTTGTGGACAGTCCACTTCGGCCGCAGACCAGCGCGATGCGGCGATGTCCCAGCGAGGCGAGGTGGTCGACGAGCTGTGCCGTCGGCTCGGTGTTCTCCGGACCGACCTGGTCGTAGCGGGCGTCGACGAGGCGGTCGGCGAGCACCAGCGGAAGACCCTGCCCGGCCGCGTACTCGAGCGTGCGGGAGGCGTCGGCGGACGGCGCGAGGATCACGCCGTCCACCCGGCGCTCCCGCATCGCGCGCACCACCGCGAGTTCGTGGTCCGAGTCGTCCCGGGACTCGGCGACGACCAGCGTGTAACCCTGCTGCACTGCGGCCGTTTCGATGCCCTGGAGCACTTGTCCGAAGTACGGATTGGTGATCGCCGACATCACCACGGCCAAGGTGCGGCTGCTGGCCGTCGCCAGCGAGCGGGCGAGCGTGTTCGGGGCGTAGCCGAGAGTCTCGATCGCGTCGTCGACCAGGCGCCGCGTGTCGGGGCGGACGGTGCGGGTGCCGTTGACCACGTGCGAGACCGTCGCGATGGACACCCCAGCGTGCCTGGCCACGTCGGCCATCGTCGCCATGACGCCTCCCCGTCGCGTGCGGTCCGGTCATTCCGGACACTATCAAGGTAACCGCTTGCGTAAGCGCTTAACACGGGTCTACGGTCGCGACCATTCGTCGCAACGGGCGTGATGCGCGCCACCGCCGAAAGGGAGTTCCCTCGATGAGTACCGACCAGCGCACACGAGCGCCGGGCGCCGGGCGCGGCGCCGTTCTGGGCGCGTCGACGATCGCGGCGCTCGGCGGGCTGCTGTTCGGCTACGACACCGGCGTCATCTCGGCCGCGCTGCTCTACATCGGCCCGGCGTTCGGCCTCGACGACGCGATGAAACAGATCGTCGTCGCCTCGCTGCTGCTCGGCGCCATCGCGGGCGCGTTGGCCGGCGGTCCGGTCGTCGACCGGCTCGGCCGCAAGCGCACGTTGATCGTGGTCTCCGCCGTGTTCACGGTCGGCGCCCTGCTCTCGGCCGCCGCACCCGGCCCGGGTGTGCTCATCGTCGCGCGCGTGCTTCTCGGCGTCGCCATCGGCACGAGTTCGCTGGTGGTGCCGATGTACATCGCCGAGATCGCACCGCCCTCGGTGCGCGGCCGCCTGGTGTCGATGAACCAGATGATGATCACCATCGGCATCTTCGTGTCGTACCTGGTGGGCTACGCCTTCGCCGACAGCGGCGGATGGCGCTGGATGCTCGGCCTCGCGGTCGTCCCGTCGCTGGCGATGCTCGTCGGCCTGTTCACTCTCTCCGAAAGCCCGCGGTGGCTGCTCGCGCAGGGACGCACCGAGCAGGCGCGCGCCGCGCTGGTGCGCTCGCGAGGGGCGCACGAAGCCGAGACCGAACTGGCCGAGATCTCCGAGGCGATGCGCGAGGAACGCAAGTTTTCCTACCGGGACCTGTTCAGCCCCCGGCTGCGGCCCGCCGTACTGCTCGGTGTCGCGGTCGCGGCGACGAACCAGCTCGTCGGCGTCAACGCGGTCATCTACTACGCGCCGACGATCCTGCAGCAAGCCGGCATGGGCGACTCGGCCGCGATCCTGTCCTCGGTCGGCATCGGCGCCACGAACATGATCTTCACGGTGATCGCGTTGCTGCTCATCGACAAGGTGGGGCGGCGCCCGTTGCTCATCGGCGGCACCGGCGTGGTCATCGCCGTCCTGTTCGGGCTCGGTGCGCTCTACCTGCTACCGACCGTCGAGGGGCTCGGCATCCTCCTCACGGTCGGGCTGATGCTCTACGAGGCGGCGTTCGCGGCCAGCCTGGGCATCGCGATCTGGCTGATCAACAGCGAGATCTTCCCCACGGCGGTCCGTGGGAAGGCCGCAGGCATCGGCACGATGACGCACTGGGTGCTGGACTTCTTCATCTCGATCTCGGTGCTGTCGATCATCAACGCGTTCACCGCGACCGGCCTGTTCTGGATCTACGGCGTGTTCGGCGTGATCGGGTTGGTGTTCCTGTACCGCAATCTGCCGGAGACACGGGGTCGCACACTGGAGGACATCGAGCAGTCTTTGCGCGGCGGGAGCTCGTGAGCTCGCTGTCCGTGCTCGTCGAACGAGCACAGGAGCTGGCGGACTCGGGACAGCGGCGGCTGCTCGGCATCACGGGGCCGCCCGGCTGCGGCAAGGGAACGGTCGCGGACGCGCTCGTGCAGGCGCTCGGCTCCAGTGCCCTGGTCGTGCCGATGGACGGATTCCATCTCAGCCAGGCGGAGCTGCGTCGCCTCGGGAGGCGGGACCGGATGGGGGCCCCGGACACGTTCGACGTGTTCGGGTACGTCGATCTGCTGCGCCGCATCCGCCGACGCGAGCCGGTCTCCGCACCGGCGTTCGACCGCGAGATCGAGGAGGCCGTCCCGGATGCGATCTCCGTCCCTGCGGACGTTCCGCTCGTGATCACCGAGGGCAACTACCTGCTGCTCGACACCGAGCCGTGGGATTCGGTCGCTGGGTTGTTGCACGAATCCTGGTTTCTCGCTCCGGACCACGGCGTCCGGGTGCGGCGGCTCGTCGCACGCCACGTGCGGTTCGGTAAGACCTCGCCACAGGCCCACGAGTGGGTCAGCCGCTCCGACGAGCGCAACGCCGCGCTGGTGGCGCCGAGCCGATCTCGCGCCGACCTCGTCGTCGAAGGCGATCCGACAGAGGCGTGAGCCTTTTTAGTTGCTCCAGCCACCAAAAAGACTCACGCTCCCGGCTGCCAGCGGGACTCACGCTCCCCAGCCGACCCCGTGCGGTTAGCCGATGTTTAGCGGCACTGCCTACCGTCGGTTCGGCCGCGCGCCGCCGTACGACCTCGGCACTCCCGCCTCCAGGGCGGCGCCGGAGGAGCGACGGAGGGAGGTGAGGTCATGAAGAAGACCACCGTGCACAACGATCCGAAGGAAACGGTCGGTTCCGGCCCCGTCGGTGTCCGGATCTCCTGAGTTCGTTCGCGGCGGGCGGGGTGCTTGCCCCGCCCGCCCCCGGAGAGGGGTGGACCGATCATGGACGTGGCACTCGTGACCATGCCCTGGGCCTCCGTCGAGTACCCGTCGCTGGCGTGCGGGATCCTCAAGACCGTCGCGCTCGGCAATCCGTACGTCGACGACGTCCGGGTGCTCGACGCCAACCTCGACTTCTTCGACTGGGCCCACGACGAGGCCGACCTGGACACCGCCGGGTACGGGCATTTCGCGCTCGACTCCTACTTTCAGGGTCACGGCGACTGGGTGTTCTCGTCCGCACTGTACGACGATCCACACTGGAGAGTCGCCGAGTTCGCGCCTCGATGCGACGACGAGGACACCCTGAAGCTCTGTCTCGATCTGCATCGACGGGTTCCTGATTGGATCAAGGAGTACGCCCGGTCGTGCGCGCCCGCACCGGGAGAAGTGTTCGGGTTCACCACCACGTTCCAGCAGAACACGGCGGCGCTCGCGCTCGCGGCCGAGCTGAAACGGATCGAACCGCAGGTCGTGACGGTCCTCGGCGGCGCGAACTGCGACGGGCCGCAGGGTCGCGCGTGGCACCGCAACTTCCGCCAGATCGACTATGCGGTGCGCGGCGAGGGCGAGCGGTCCTTCGACGCGCTGCTCACCGCGATCGGAGCGGCGACGGCGGTCGACGACATCCCGGGATTGTGCTGGCGCGACGCCGACGGTGACTCGGTCGCCAACGGCATGACCTCCGCGCCGCTGCCGCCCGCGAGCATCGTCGCGCCGAACTTCGACGGATACTTCCCCCGATTCGCCGCGTCGCGTGCCGCGACCTCGATCGAGCCGCGACTCGTCGTGGAGGGAGCGCGGGGATGCTGGTGGGGCGAGAAGCATCACTGCACGTTCTGCGGGCTCAACGGTTCGTTCATGCAGTTCCGCAGCAAGAGCCCCGAGCGGTTCCACGACGAACTCCTTGAACTCGTCGAGCGGTACCAGATCCTCGACCTGTACCTGGTCGACAACATCCTCGACATGCAGCACTTGCGGACCGTGTTGCCGAGACTTCGTGACGCAGACCTCGATCTGCGGGTGCAGTGCGAGATCAAGTCGAATCTGCGGCACGACCAGCTACGCGACCTCGTCGATGCCGGGTTCGTGCAGGTACAGCCCGGTATCGAGAGCCTCAGCAGTTCCGTCTTGCGGCGCATGGACAAGGGGGTGACCGGGTGCCAGAACGTCCGGATGCTGCGCGACGCCTCCGAACTGGGAATGACGGTGATGTGGAACTATCTCTACGGATTCCCCGGTGAGTCCGATGTGGATCACCTCGCCGCCGCCGCGCAGATGCCCGCACTGGCCCACCTGCCACCGATGGACGGTGCCGACCGGGTGGCGATCGAACGGTTCAGCCCGTTCTTCGACGATCCCGCACTCGGGTTCGCCGAGAGGACGCCGGATCCGCAGTACGCCATCACCTACGACCTCTCGGCGGCCGAGCTGGACGACCTCGCGTATCTGTTCGCGGCCGAACCGGCGGGACTCACCGAACCCGCCGAGCGCGCGGTGCTCGACGCGATCGCAAGCTGGCGCACCGACCATGCGCGGAGCGGTCTCGGGTGGCATCGATCCGACTCCGGCATCGTGATCCTGGGCGACCGGCCGGGGCACGGGCGGACGGAACAAGTGCTCGACGACCCCTTCGACCGACACCTCTTCCACGCCCTCGACCGTCCCCGCACAGTGGACTCACTCGCGAGGGAATGTGGCGCCGAACACGCGAAGATCACCGACCGGTTGGCGGAATGGACGATGTCCGGGCTGGTGTACGGCGACGACGGCGCACACGTCCACGTCGTGCCGCGTGCCACCGGTCAGCAGCTGCTCCGCATCGCATGAGGGAAGCGCCCATGACTTCGAAGAGCACGATGCCGCCGGAGTGCTCCCGCACGGGAGAAGTACGGCTGACGAGCACACCTGCGAATCCTGTCCCCACGGCGCGCTCGCTGTGCGCGGCGGGAACCACCCGCGTCACCCTCGTCGAACCCGTCGCGATCGCTGCCGACGGGGACGATCTGCGCAGGCTGGACCTCGTACGGGAACTGACGGCGTGGGCCGTGGAGTGCGACTGGACCCTGCGGGTCAACGATCAGCGGGTCGACGAACTGCCCGACTGGCGTGCGTTCGCCCACCTGTACCCGCCGCGGTGGGTCGATGGGGACTGCGCCGATCGGGTGGATCTCGCGGAATGGTGCAACCGGTGGTACCCGGGACGGTGTCTCATGCGCCACGGTCCGGGACTCGTGGAAGTGCGTGACCGTCGACGCGACGTGCTCGACCGGTACGTCGTGGACGACGCCGCGTACGTGGAGGCTCTGCGTGAGCTGGGCGCAGGAAGGCCCCCGGCTTCCGTCGCCCCGTGGGTCGCGGAATCACTCCAGGAAGCCGGACTGCTCGTGGCGCTCGGCGAGCGACTGTGGTGGGCCCCGGTTCGAGTACGACGATGGCCGGTCCCCGCGATGGTGGTGTGAGCGCGCGACCGAACCACTCGCACCTCGGAACGGAGCACCGCATGACCCTGGCCCCGCAGGAGCAGGCCCACCATGTCGGGGTGCGCACCCGATCGTTCCGGGGCCTGCTCGTGAGCTGGGCGCTCACGTCGATGGGCGACGGGGTGCGGACGGCCGCTCTGCCGCTGTACGCGGCGGTGAGCACTCGCGACCCGCTGGCCGTCTCGGCGGTCGCCGTCGCCGAGGTGCTGCCGTGGCTGCTGGTGGCGCTTCCCGCCGGTGCGCTGGTGGACCGGTGTGAACCGAAGTGGACGGTGCTGTGGGCGCACGTGTTCCGGTTCGTTCTCACACTCGTGCTCGCGGCGAGCATCGTCACGGGCACCGACGTGCTGTGGGTCCTGGTCGCGAGCGCCTTCCTGCTGACCTGCGCCGAGACGTTCGCGGACTCGGCGTCGCAGTCCATGCTCGTCTCCTACGCCGGGTCCGACGATCTGGAACGGGCGAACGGTCGATTCGTCGGGGTGGAGACCACCGGCATCCAGATCGCCGGGCCGCTCGCGGCGGCAGCCCTGTTCGCGTGGGAGCCCGCGGCTTGCTTCGCGACGATCTCGCTGGCCTTCATCCTCGCCGCGCTACGTGTCTGCGTGCTGCCACGGGTGCGCGACTCCGGCGGCAAGACGGGCGCAGCCGACGGCGGGCAGTCCCGTACGACGCTGCGGTCGGAGGTGCTCTCGGGGCTCCGGTTCCTGCTCGGTGAACCGGCGTTACGCACCGTGGTGGGCGTCGTCGGGATGACGGCGCTGCTCATCAGCGCGGTCAATGCCATCGCGGTGCTGTATGCGATCGAAGTCCTCGAGCTACCCGCCGCGGCTGTGCCGACGCTGCTCGTGTGCACCGCCGTCGGCACCATCCTGGCCGCGCAGGTCGTGCCCTGGTGCGCGGAGCGCGCCGCGACGGGGCACGTCATGATCGGTTGTCTGAGCCTGCTGGCACTCGGGATCGCGCTGTTCGGGCTCGCGCCGGTGCCCGTCGTCGCGTGGATCGCGTACTTCGTCATGGGAGTCGGCGCCGGCGGATGGAACGTGCTGTCCGCGACGAAACGCCAGCGTCTCACCCCGGCGCCGATGATGGGCCGGGTCACCAGCGCACACCGGGTCCTCGCGTGGGGGCTCATGCCGCTCGGCGCCGCCGTCGCCGGACCGCTGGCGACATTCACCTCGCTGGGTACGGTATTGCTCACGGCGGCGGCGCTGGTGGGTGTCGTCGTCGCGTTCTCCGCACGGAGGCTCACCGCGTTGTAGGGAGCGAGATTTGTCCACTGTGGACTGCGACGACGATCTCTCGGAACTCGTGCGCCGGGCGGAGACACTCGTCGAGCGCGGTGCACGACGACTCCTCGGCATCACGGGAGCCCCGGGAGCGGGCAAGGGGACCGTCGCGGCCGACGTGCTCGACGCACTCGGATCTCGGGCGGTCGTCGTGCCGATGGACGGCTTCCACCTCGCGGAGGCCGAACTCCACAGGCTCGGGCGGCGCGACTGCAAGGGCGCTCCGGACACCTTCGACTCGGCCGGATATCTCGCGCTGCTCCGGCGGCTGCGGCATCCGGAGGGAGAGGTCGTCTACGCGCCGGAGTTTCACCGCGACATCGAGGAATCCTTCGCCGGAGCCATCGCAGTGCCGCCGGACGTGCCGCTGGTGATCACCGAGGGGAACTACCTGCTGCTCGACTCGGGGCCGTGGGCCCGGGTGCGGGAAGTGCTGGACGAGACGTGGTTCCTGCTGCCCGACGACGCAGCGCGAGTGCAGCGGCTCGTCGACAGGCACGTCCGCCACGGCAAGACCCCGGAAGACGCGCGCGCGTGGGTCGCCCGCAGCGACGAGCGCAACGCCACCCTCATCGCCCCGACCCGCACTCACGCCACCGTCCTGGTCCACGGCGACCCAATCTGACCGGGCGGGTGGCAAATTCGCGCGAATTTGCCACCTCGCTATCCACAGGGTGGGGGAGTTGTCCCCACCCGGGCGGGTGGAATGTGGGTGGGGACGCCCGGGGACTCGGTGTCGAGTTCGTCGGGGTCGGCCGGATGGTGGTCAGCGGCGGAGTTCGGTGCGGACGTCGTCGGGGATGCAGCCGGTGTGGTCGATCGGCGTCCACGGCTCGCTACGCACCCACTGCGAGCCGCAACCACGGCAGGCCAGCAGCGGGAGCCCGTCGAGTTCCGTGCGAGTGCGGTGCCAGGAGCACAGCGACCGGCACGCGTGCACCGCGAGCTGCGTGCTCATTCGTTGCCGGATTCCTGGCGTTGTGTGCTCTCGCCTGACTCGGGCTCGTCGTCGGTGGTCGTCGGCGAGGACGAGGTCGTTCCGCTCTGGGACGACGAGGTGGTCGGGCTGGTCGTGCTGGACGGTGGCGGCTCCGACGTCGGCGGCGAGGTCGTCGGCTCCGGTGGAGGCGTCGAGGTCGTCGGCGGCGCCGAGGTGGGCGGGCCCGGAGGCGGCGCCGGTGGTGGAAGCGGGTCGTTCGGGGTCGACCCCGGCGGCTCCGGGGTGGTGTTCACAGGCTCATCGGTCGTCGACGTGGGGCCGTTCGTCGTGGAACCGGACTCGCCGCTGGACGGCGACGGCGGTGCAGGAGGCGGCGGCGACCCGGGCGGCCGAGGAAGCATGCTGCTGGAGGAGGTGGTCGGCGCCGTGGTGGCGGCAGGCGGTCGGGGGTTCGCCGATGAGTCCGTCTGCTGGCTCGCGAGTGCGACGGTGGCCGCGGTGGCGAAACCGGTGGCGACGGCGAGACCTGAGGCGGCCAGCGCTGCCACCCGCTTGCCGATCCCTTCCTGGCCGTGCATCGGATCCATCGGACTCCCACTCGTTCGACCGGAGCGATTCGTCACGGCACGTGTGCCACCGGGCGTCTCCGGGCCGGGCAAGTCGCCCGAAACCGTCGGACACGGTAGCGGTGACAGCGGTACGGCCGGGACTCCGGGCGTCGGACCGTGCCGCGGTCGTGACTTCCCCGCGAACCCGTCGTGATCATGTCGACCGGACGCCGAGGACCTGACCGGCGAAGATCGCCACGAGACCGATGCGGCACCATACAGGGGTGAGTGATTCGGAACCGATCCGGTTGACCGCCTGGGTGCACGGTCGCGTGCAGGGCGTCGGTTTCCGGTGGTGGACACGGGCCCGCGCCCTCGAGCTCGGCCTCGTCGGCAGCGCCACCAACCTCCCCGCGAGCCGGGTCGAGGTCGTCGCAGAAGGGTCTCGTGTGAACTGCGAAAAGCTGCTTGCGGCGTTGCGTTCGGAGCGCGCGCCGGGAGCGGTCGAGTACGTCGCCGAACGATGGTCGGAGGCCAAGGGTGGTCTGGACGGCTTCGTCGAGAGGTAGTCGTGATCGACACCCGGACACCGGTTCTGCGAGGTCGTGGCCGCCCGCACGGGTAGGCTCCCCGGGATCGGGCGTGACTCGTCGTTCGCGGGAAGGTCGTCGGTAGCCGTGCATTTGAAGAGCCTGACCCTCAAGGGTTTCAAGTCCTTCGCCTCGGCCACGACGCTGCGCTTCGAACCCGGCATCACCTGCGTGGTCGGCCCCAACGGCTCGGGCAAGTCGAACGTCCTCGACGCGCTGACCTGGGTGATGGGGGAGCAGGGCGCGAAGGCGCTGCGCGGCGGCAAGATGGAGGACGTCATCTTCGCGGGCACCTCCGGCCGTGCCCCGCTCGGTCGTGCCGAGGTGACGTTGACCATCGACAACGCCGACGGCGCGCTGCCCATCGACTACACCGAGGTCTCGATCACCCGGCGGATGTTCCGCGACGGCGCTTCCGAGTACGAGATCAACGGCAACTCGTGTCGTCTGATGGACGTGCAGGAACTCCTCTCCGATTCCGGTATCGGACGCGAGATGCACGTCATCGTCGGTCAGGGCCAGCTCGCCTCGATCCTGCAGGCCAAGCCGGACGAGCACCGCAGGCTCATCGAAGAGGCCGCAGGCGTGCTCAAACACCGCAAGCGCAAGGAAAAGGCGCTGCGCAAGCTCGACGCGATGCAGGCGAACCTGACCCGGCTCACGGACCTCACCAGCGAGTTGCGCCGCCAACTCAAGCCACTGGGCAAGCAGGCCGAGATCGCGCGCAAGGCGCAGACGGTGCAGTCGGAGCTGCGGGACGCGCGGCTTCGGCTCGTCGCCGACGACCTGGTCAGTGCCCGGGCCGAGCTGGCCAAGGACGAAGCCGACCAGGAAGCCGCCCGGCATCGCCGCACCGAGGTCGAACGCGCGCTCCAGTTCGCGCAGAACGAGGAGAAGACGCTCGAGGAACAGGTCGCGGCCGACGCGCCGAGGCTCACCAAGGCGCAGGACACCTGGTATCGCCTCTCGGCGTTGGAGGAGCGGCTGCGGGGCACGCACCGCCTCGCCGGCGAGCGGCTCCGGCATCTCACCGAGCAGACCGAGCAGCAGCGCAGTGGCCGGGATCCGGAGGAGTTCGAGCGTGAGGCGGAAGAGGTCGCCGCCCGCGAGGAGTACCTGCAGGAGGAAGTCGAGCACGCTCGCGAGGCACTGGCCGAGGTGGTGGAGAGCCGTGCCGAGCTGGAACGACAGCACCAGGAGGCCGAGCGCGAGCACATGGCGGCCGTGCGCGCGATCGCGGACCGCAGGGAGGGCGTTGCCAGGCTGTCCGGCCAGGTCGAGTCGACCCGGAGCAAGGCCGGCGCGACCGGGGACGAGATCGAGCGGCTGTCGAACGCGCTGACCGAGGCGACCGAGCGAGCGGAGACCGCGCAGTCCGCCTTCGCCGACGCGCACGCCGAGTCCGGAGGCGCGGAGTCCGACGGTGCGGACCTCGAACAGCGCAAGGTCACCGCCGAGCAGGAGCGCGACGCCGCGCGTGCGCGGGTGGAGGAGCTCGTCAAGGACGAACGAGCCACCGAGCAGGAGATCGCGTCGTGGCGGGCTCGGGTCGAAGCGCTGTCGATGGGCCTGCGGCGCAAGGACGGCGCGGGCGCGCTGATGGCGGCGGGTGGCCGCGTTCCCGGCCTGCTCGGTTCGGTCGCCGCGCTGCTGACCGTCGAGCAAGGAGCGGAGGTCGCGCTCGCCGCCGCGTTGGGGGCGGTCGCCGACGCGGTCGCGGTGGACAGCGTCGACGACGCGGTGACCGCGCTCGAGGTGCTCCGCTCCGACGAGGCGGGATCCTCCGGGGTCCTCGTCGGTGGCGCACAGGCGGCGGACCGGTCACAGTGGCCCGCGCTGGACGGTGGGGCTCGCTGGGCCGTCGATCTCGTCCAGGCACCGGATGCGCTCCGGCCCGCGGTGACGCAGGCGTTGGACAAGCTGGCCGTGGTCGACGACCTCTCGGCCGCGAAAGCACTGGTCGCGCGGCATCCGCAGGTGCGGGCGGTCACGACGAACGGGGACGTGCTCGGCGCGACGTGGGCGGTCGGCGGTTCCGGGGACAACCAGAGCACCCTCGAGGTGCAGGCGGCCGTCGACGAGGCCGAACAGGAACTCGCCGCGGCGCAACGGCGATTGGAACAGCACTCGGCCGCGCTCGAAGGCGCCCGCGCCGAGGAACAGACCAGCCGGGACTCCGTGCGGGACGCGCAGGAACAGATCAACGAGGCGAACGTGCGGAACGCACGTAGTTCCGAACGTCTCGCCAGCCTCGAACGCGACGCGACCTCGGCGACGGCCGAGGTGCAGCGGTTGCGGGAGCAGCGGGAGAAGGTCGAAGCCTCCCGGGAACTCGCGCTCGAACAGCTCGCCGAGCTGGAGGAGCGGCTCGCGGCCGTCGAGAACGAGCAGGCCGAGCAGGCCGAGCCGGACACCGACGTCCGGGACCGGGTCGGGCAGGAACTCGGCACCGTACGCCAGCAGGAAATGGACTCCCGGCTCGCGGTGCGCACCGCGGAGGAGCAGGCGCGGTCGGTGCAGGGCAAGGCCGACCAGCTTCGTCGGCAAGCTCGTCAGGAACGGGAGGCCCGAGCGCGCGCCGAGGCCCAGGTGCGGGCGCGCGAGCGCGGCGCGCGGGTCGCGAAAGCCGTCGTCGCCGGGTGCGAGACCGCGCTGGAACGGATCGCGATGTCGCTGACCGCCGCGACGCGCGAACGCGACGAGGCCCATGCGCTGCAGAACGAGCACGAGCAGAAGCTCGGCACGGTGCGGACCCGGGTGCGGGAACTGTCCGGGGAGCTCGAGAAACTCACCGACGCCGTGCACCGCGACGAGGTCGTGCGAGCGGAGCAGCGGCTGCGGATCGAACAGATCGAGGCGAAGGCCATCGAGGACTTCGGCGTCGGCCTCGACGATCTCGTCGACGAGTACGGGCCGACGGTCGCGGTGCCCGCGAGCCAGGCCGAGATCGCCGAGTACGAGGCGGCGAAGGAACGCGGCGAGGACGTCTCCGAACCGCCGTCGGTGCCGTTCGACCGCGCCACGCAGGAGCGCCGCGCGCAACGCGCCGAGAAGGACCTCAACGCGCTCGGCAAGGTCAACCCGCTGGCGTTGGAGGAGTTCGCGGCGCTGGAGGAGCGCTACAAGTTCCTGTCCACCCAGCTCGAGGACATCAAGGACACCCGCCGCGACCTGCTCGGCGTGGTCAAGGAAGTCGACGAGAAGATCCTGGAGGTCTTCGGCGCCGCGTTCGAGGACGTCGCCGCCGAGTTCAAGAAGGTCTTCTCGGTGCTCTTCCCCGGTGGGGAGGGCAAGCTGGTGCTCACGGATCCGGACGACATGCTCACCACCGGCGTCGAGGTCGAGGCGCGGCCACCGGGCAAGAAGGTCAAGCGACTCTCACTGCTCTCCGGCGGGGAGAAGTCGCTGACGGCGGTGGCGATGCTGGTGGCGATCTTCCGCGCTCGCCCGTCGCCGTTCTACGTCCTCGACGAGGTCGAGGCGGCGCTCGACGACACGAACCTGCGCCGCCTGATCAGTTTGCTGGACGAGCTGCGCAGCACCTCGCAACTGCTCATCATCACGCACCAGAAGCCGACGATGGAGATCGCCGACGCCCTGTACGGAGTGAGCATGCAGGGCGACGGCATCACGACGGTCATCTCGCAGCGACTCAGCGGCGCCGACGGCGGCCCGAAGCAACCCGCCCCGATCGGCCCGGACGAGCCCCTCGCAGGCGAAGTCGTCGCGTCGGGCGACGAGGCACCGGAAGTCGAAGGCGGCTCGGCCGGCGGGGAACCGGACGGTGACCCTGCATCGGAGCAAGGAGTGGTGTCCGGGGAATCCGGCACGTCCTGAGTTGGGACCACCGCGCCTGCCGCTTAGGTGAGAGGGCGCGCGGATCGAATCTGTGGTCAGGCACGTTGCGCCCACCGTTTTCTCGCCGCGTACGCAAGCCGGCCACGCGCGGTTCCGCCACAGGACCACCAAAGCAGACCAACCCGTGCACCCTCTTACTTATCGGGCGCAGCCCGTCAGTGGCCGGTGGCGCCGTCGATCGACTCACGCAGAAGGTCGGCATGGCCGTCGTGGCGCGCGTACTCGGTGAGAACGGTGACGACGACGCGACGCAAGGACACGGCCTCGCCGGTGGTCCGGAGGCGCCCGGTGTCGTCGAATGCGGCACCCGCGACGATCTCTCGGGAGCGGGCACATTCCCGGTGCCACACGGCGAACGCCTCATCGACGTTGCCGTCGAGCTGCTCGAAATCCTGCTCGGGGTCCTCGTCGGAGTAGTACAGCAGTGGCACGTCCGCACCGGCGTACTGGATGCGGAACCACCACCGTTCCACCCCGGCGAGGTGACGCAGCAGACCGTGCAGGCTCAGACCCGAGGCTGCCACGCTGCGGCGGGAGAGCTGTTCGGGTGTGAGACCGGCGCATTTGAGCTCGAACGTGGCGCGGTGCCAGTCGAGCGACGCGGTGAGGATCTCCCGCTCGTCCCCGACGCGGGGCAGCGGTGCTCGGGTGTCGGCGGCCCACGCGGCAGCGAAGTGGGCGGGCGTGGTTCGGTCGCTCATCCGCACAGCATGGTCTTGCCCCCCGACAGTCGCCTCACATTGCACAGGAGGCTCACTGCTGCGGTCGGCGTGCGTAGTGCACGGTCTTTGCGGTGCGGAAGAACAGATCTTCCCGTTGGTCGACGCCGTCCGGATCGGCTGGGTCGAGCAACCGATCCAGCGTCGCCAGGTCCGTGGCGTCCACATCTTCGGCGAGAGCACTGCGGTAGCGCTGCATCCAGTGTCGAACGCATCGTCGAGGTGCCTCATCCAGCGGCGCGGGAAGGTCCACGAGGAATGTCCTGCTGCGTGCATCGACCAGTCCGGCTCGCCTCAGCATGCTCGGCCAGTCCTCGACCGTGGACGCGGATCCGGGCAACTCCGCGCGCATCGCGGTGAACCGCTCGTTCATTGCGTCGTCCAGCCTGAAGTGCAGCCCGGGCCGCCCGAATCCCAGATCGCGCGGCAGCCAGCGGGACGGCAGTCCGCCCTCGGTCAGGGCAAGCACTCCACCGGGTGCGAGCAGGGTGCTGAGCTGTTCGAGCGCCGTTTGCTGGTCGCCTACGTGGTGCATGGTGTTCGCCGACCAGATCAGGTCC
Organism: Allosaccharopolyspora coralli; assembly: GCF_009664835.1. Classification (NCBI taxonomy): domain Bacteria; kingdom Bacillati; phylum Actinomycetota; class Actinomycetes; order Pseudonocardiales; family Pseudonocardiaceae; genus Allosaccharopolyspora; species Allosaccharopolyspora coralli. Next base: position 3,725,510 of record NZ_CP045929.1, on the reverse strand, counting down.
GCGGTCTCCAGCCGGCCCAGATCTGCCGGAAACTCGGCCACTGTCGTGCGCAGGTGCTGGCCCAGGTGCTTCGCGCGATCCTCAGCGCGAGCGAGCAACTCCGGTGCGCCGTCCACGGCGACGACCTCCGCGCGTGGGTACGTCTCGGCCAGCTGGCAGGCCGCGACGCCTGGTCCGCTGCCGATGTCGAGGACCCGACGCGGCCGCAGGTCGCTCAGCTCGTCGATGGCCTGTCGCACGTACGGACGGTGGACCTCCCCCTCGTCCTCGAGTAGGTCGGCCATCGCAGCCCAGTCGATGTCGTTCATCCGATTCCTCCGGCACGTCCTCGATCAGGTTCAGATCACCGCGAGTGCGGCTCAGTCGGGAAGCTTCGGTTGCCGTGACCTGCGTTCTGCGGTCCACGGCGATCCCGGGATCCATCCTGAGCGGCGTCTCTTGAATTTGACAAACCTGTTTGCCACTTCTGCAATAACCTCATGGATGAGGTGCTGGCCGACGTCGGCCCCCGGCTCAAAGCCATCCGGCAAGCCCGCTCGTGCACGCTCGCGGCGCTGTCGGAGATCACCGGAATCTCGATGAGTACGCTGTCACGGCTGGAATCGGGGCTGCGCAAACCGAGCCTGGAACTGCTGCTGCCGATCGCGCACGCGCACCAGGTGCCGCTGGACGAACTCGTCGGCGCGCCCCCGGTCGGGGATCCACGAGTGCGGCTGAAACCGGTCAAACACGGCGACCTCATGGTCGTACCGTTGACCCAACAGCCCGGCGGTTTGCAGGCGTTCAAGATGGTGATCGGTACCGACCGCAGCACTCCCGACCCGTGCACGCACGAGGGCTACGAGTGGATGTACGTACTGAGCGGAACCCTGCGGCTCGTCCTCGCCGAACACGACGTGCTACTCAAGACCGGGGAGGTCGCCGAGTTCGACACCCGGCAGTCGCATTGGTTCGGTAGCACCGGCCAGGCGCCGGTGGAGATCCTCAGCCTGTTCGGGCCGCAAGGCGAACGCATGCACGTTCGCGCGAAGCCTCGCAGCGCGAGTTCGTGATCCTCGTCAGGCGCCCGTGCCCAACGCGAAACCGATACCGAAGGCGACGAGCGCGGCGACGGATGCGGTACCGGTGACGAACAGCCAACTGGGCACGGCTGGTCCCGTCAGTGCGGGTTCGTGTTCCCCGGCTGGCAGGATGCGTTGCGGTGAGGCGCGGTTCCACAGCTTCGGACGGTCCATGTCAGCGCGGCACATGTCGCATTCGGCCACGTGCGTGCGCACGAGCACCCATTCCACGTCGTCCAGCCGGCCTTGCTGGTAGGCGTCCAACTTGTGCTGGATCTCGACGTGCTCGTTCGCTCTGTCGCTGTCTTTCGTGCGCATGGCACACCCCCGGCCTCACGGGTCCACTCGACCCTGCTCGGACAGTGTGGACCCGGTCGAACCCGCAACCGAACTTACGCCACCCGGTCGGATGTGGACAACTCTCTCCCCTGTGGACAGCGGGGTGGCAAATTCGCGCGAATTTGCCACCCCGGGCGGTCAGGCGGCGTCGGCGCGGTCGGGTTCGGGTTCCTCGGGTGCGGTGCGCGGGTGCCGTAGCGACAGCAATCCGCCGACGACGAGCGTGACGATCACGCCGATCGGCGTGTACCAGGGGAATGCCATCGCGGTCTCGCCTCCCTCGCCGTCCGGGAAGGTCAGCCCGAACACCACGTACAGCACGACCAACAGGGTCACCACGAACGAGATCAGCGCGTCCAGTTGGCGTGCTCGCGGGATCAGCAGACCGAGCAGGAACGCACCGAGCAACGACCCGTAGGTGTAGCTCGCGATGCTCAGCCCCACCTCCACGACGGGATTCTCGGTGCTGGTGAACATCGAGGCGAACCCGACGAACACCACGGCCCACACCACGGTCCAGAGCTTGCCCTGCCGCAGGATCGAGGCGTCGTCCGGCTCGTGCTTGGTGATCCGCCGGTACAGGTCGCTGACCGTGGACGTCGCCAGCGAGTTCAGCGAGGACGACAACGTGCTCATGGCCGCCGCGATGATGCCCGCGATGAGCAGCCCTGCCAGCCCGACGGGCATCTCGGTGACGATGAACCGCGGGAACAGCTCGTCGTCACTGCTCATGCCCATCGACTCGGGGTCGGCGCCCTGGAAGAACGACCACAACAGCGTGCCGACGAACAGGAACAGTGCGAACTGGAAGAAGACGACGACGCCGCTGCCGATCAGTGCCTTGCGGCTGTCCTGCAACGTCTTGCAGGCGAGGAGACGCTGCACCATGAGCTGGTCGGCGCCGTGGGAGGCCATCGCGAACACGGCACCACCGATGACCGCGGTGAAGAACGCGTACTGCTCGGTCACCAACGACGAGGTGAAGTCGAAGAGCTGGAACTTGCCCTCGTCCACGGCGGAGGAGAACCAGTCCGCCGGGACCCTGCCGAGCAGGATGATCGCCGCGATGATCGCGCCACCGACGTAGACGGCCATCTGGATGGCGTCCACCCAGACCACGGCCCGGATGCCGCCGAGGTAGGTGTAGATCACCGTGATGATCGACAGCGCCAGGATGATCTGCCAGTAGGAGACGTTCATCCCCGCCGAGTCCAGCAGCACCTTCACCGGGATCGCGGTCGCGAACAACCGGAGTCCGTCCGCCAGCAGGCGGGTGATCAGGAACGTTACCGACGCGGTGCCCTGCAGCCCGCTCCCGAATCGCTGTCCGAGGTACTCGTAGGCGCTGACCATGTTGCCCTGGTAGTACCGGGGCAGGAGCACGAACGCGACGATGATCCGGCCGATGAGGTAGCCGATCGCCAGCTGCAGGTACGTGAAGGTGCCGAGGTAGGCCACGGTCGGCACGCTGATCACCGTCAGCGTCGACGTCTCGGTGGCCACGACGGAGAAGCACACCGCCCACCAGGGCAGTCTCCTGCCGCCGATGAAGTAGTCCTGCGACGAGGTCTGCTTCCCACTGAGCAGGAGCCCCACCAGCGGCATCGCCACCAGATAGAGGCCGATGACTACGAGGTCGACTGGGTGCATGGCGCCTCCTGGTGGTCGCGGTCCGCGGTCGAGTCGTGGGGGTGGACGCGCAAGCGGCGGACCGGGTGCGCGGCGGGTTCGGGAAGTGCGAGTGGTCGGCCACCGGGCACGATCGTGCCGAGCGTGCGCGGGCCCGTGGCGCCGGTGCTCGAGGGAACGTTGCCGGGAAGGCCCACCCAGGTCAAGAAGCCGATCAGGGCGGTCAGGTGCGCTTCCTTGGAGGACGCGGGCAGCCCCAGCGAGTCGCTGGTGCTCACTGCGACGCCCTGTGGGTCCAGGTGGCGGCGCAGCGCGGCCATCAGCGTCGGATTGGCGCCTCCGCCCCCGGAAACGAGAACGTCGTGCGGGCGGTGGCCCAGACACGCATCGGCGATCGTGACGGCCGTGAACTCGGTGAGCGTGGCGAGCAGGTCCGCGTCGTCGACGGCGAGTCCGGCAAGCGCCCGGTCCAGCAGGGCCGCGTTGAAATGCTCCTTGCCGGTGGACTTCGGAGGGGGCGCGGTGAAGTAGTCGTCGTCGAGCAGCGCGTCGAGGATCTCGGCCCGGACCGACCCGCGCGCGGCGAGCGCTCCGTCGACGTCGTGGGTCGCAGCGCCGCCCGTGACGCGGGTCGCGGCGAGGTCGAGCAGCGCGTTGCCGGGCCCGGTGTCGTAGGCGAGTGGCCGCCCGCTGCCGACCACGGTGATGTTGGCGATCCCGCCGATGTTGAGCGCGATGCGCGTGCGTTCGGGCCCGGCACCGTCGGCGAGCCACAGTGTGTCGATCACCGCGGCGAGCGGGGCACCATGCCCTCCTGCGGCGACGTCGCGGGCGCGGAGGTCGGCGATCACGGGCAGGTTCGTGGCCTCGGCGATCCACGCCGGTTGCCCGATCTGCAGCGTCCCGCGTGCCTGCCCGTTCTCGACCCAGTGGTACAGCGTCTGTCCGAGGGAGGCGACGACGTCGGCGCGCCCTGCCGCGAGCGTGTCGATCGCGTGCCTGGCCGCCGCGGCGAACTCCTGGCCGATCTCCGTGTCGAGCACGCACAGGTCGTGAGCGGTGAGCTCGGCGGGCGGTAGTGCCGAGAGGAGACGGGTGCGCAGTCCGGGCGGAAAGGCGAGCTCGTCGTGACCGAGCGGACGCAGGTGCACGGTGTCGCCGTCCAGCCACAGGTCTCCTACGGCCACGTCGATTCCGTCCATCGACGTCCCGGACAGCAGTCCCACGATCCGCCACGCGCCCACGACTTGTGGTGTATGCGACACGGCCGGGGGATGCAAGCATTTCGCCCGCATTGTTGGTGAATTGTCCACCCGGGTCGCCGCAGGTTCACGCCTGCGCGGGTGCGAGGATGGCCGGGTGAGCTCCTCGAACGTGATTCTCATCGTTGCCGTCGTCGTCGCGGTGCTGCTCGTGGCGGCCGTGGCGGCGGGCGTCGCGCTCAACCGGCGTCGCAAGATCAGCCTGGAGAAGCCGGACGAGGCGGAGGGCGAGAAGAAGCCGGGCGGGTATCAGGCCGGTGGCGGATTCAGCCTCTCCAGTGGTGGTGCCGCGACCGCCGCGCCACCGGAGCACCCCGTCGAGGAACGCACCGATACGGAGGGGCAACCGGCGGTCGGCGACGACGCCTCGGTGCCGCGCGACACCGAGCGGCGCGGCATCGTCGACGTCTCGCTGCCGGATGGCGACCAGAGCACCGGCACCGCCACCGCGGAGCCACCCGCCCCGGAACAGGACACTCCGGTCGACACGGCACCACCTGCCCAGGGGTCGACCGAGACGCAAGCTCCTGCCGAGCCGGAGCAGGCGACCGGAACCGAGGCGCCGGTGGAAGCTGCGCCCGAGACCCCAGTCGAGGCCGAGCCCCCCGTCGAGGGCGCTGCCTCCGCCGCGACTGCCCCTGCCGAGCCGACGGTCCCGGAACAGGCCGCGCCGCCGGAGCAAGCCGCACCGCCGGTTCCGGAAGCACCCGTCGCCGAGCCGGTCGAGGAGATCGAACCGACCTCGGGACGGCTCGAACGCCTGCGCGGTCGCCTGTCCCGTTCCCGGTCCAGCCTCGGGCAGGGTCTGCTCGGCCTGCTCGGCGCGGGCGACCTCGACGAGGACTCGTGGGAAGAGATCGAGGACACACTGCTCATGGCCGACCTGGGCGCGGCGACGACCACCGAAGTCGTCGAGCGACTGCGCTCGGAGATCGCTTCGCGCGGTGTCCGGACCTCCGACGAGGTCCGGGGGCTGCTGCGGGAGGTCCTGGTCGACCAGCTGGCCACCGAGTCAGAGCGGTCCGTTCGGGCGTTGCCGCACGGCGACCCCGCGAACGGCGGCAAGCCCGCGGTCGTGCTCGTCGTCGGCGTGAACGGCACCGGTAAGACCACCACGACCGGCAAGCTCGCCCGCGTCCTGGTCGCCGACGGCCGCACGGTGCTGCTTGGTGCCGCCGACACGTTCCGCGCGGCGGCCGTCGAACAGCTCGGCACGTGGGGCGAGCGAGTCGGAGCCGAGGTGGTGCGCGGGGAAGAGGCCGCCGACCCGGCCAGCGTCGCGTTCGAGGCCGTCAAGCGCGGTTCGGACACCGGTGTGGACGCCGTCCTCGTCGACACCGCGGGACGGTTGCACACCAAGACCGGCCTGATGGACGAACTCGGCAAGGTCAAACGCGTGGTCGAGAAGCAGGCCCAGGTCGACGAGGTGCTGCTGGTGCTCGACGCGACCACCGGGCAGAACGGTCTCACCCAGGCGCGGGTGTTCTCCGACGTCGTCGACGTGACCGGCATCGTGCTCACCAAACTCGACGGCACCGCCAAGGGCGGCATCGTCTTCCAGGTGCAGCGCGAACTCGGGGTGCCGGTGAAGCTGGTCGGCCTCGGTGAGGGTGCAGACCACCTCGCGCCGTTCGAACCGGAAGCCTTCGTCGACGCCCTCCTCGGCTGAGGACTGGGATGTCTTTCAGAAGGCCTGCTCGGTTGGTCGGGTAGCGGAACCTCACCTGCCCGCGCGCGGGCGTGAGTCTTTTTGGTGGCTATGACCACCAAAAAGACTCACGCGCTGTCAGTTGCCGAAGGCTGTGGGCGGCACGATCTGAAGCTCGGACTGGGCGTACCCGGCGACGTAGACGGTTCCGGTGTTCGGGTCGAGATCCATCGACACCGGTTCCTGCACCGTCGGCACCGTCGCACGTTCGGTCAGGCTTCCGTCCTGCCCGACGTCGAGCTGTGCGACCTTGTTGGTGTTGGACAGCGCCGCGTAGACGGTTCCGGTCTCCGCGTCGGCTTCGATCCAGAAGGCTCGTCCCGGAACCGAGATGCGGTCGAGCTCGCGAGGCTCACCGGTGATGTCGTAGGTCAGCACGGCGTTGCCGCGAACGTCGCAGACGGCCACCTTCCCGTCGCCGACCGGCACGACGTGACTCGGCCCTTCCCCCGCGGGCAGCGAGGTGACGAGTTCGCCGCTGGCCGCGTCGTAGACGAACAGGGTGTTGGTCACGACGTCGACGACCGCCACGCGCCCGTCCGTGGCCGTGAGCCCGCCCGGCTGCACCGGTTCGGTGAAGCGGGCGACCGTCTCGCCACCACGCAGTGCGCGCACCGCGTGCCCGAACTCCTCGGTGACGAACGTGGTGTCACCGACCTGGACGGCCTGGTGCGGGCCCCGGCCGGCAGGCGCCTCCTGCTCGATCTCGAGGGAAGGTACGTCGATCGCGTACAGCGTGTCGAGGGTCTCTGCGGGATACAGCAGCGGTCCACCGGGCGCGACGAGGTCGATCATCCGGGCCGCGCCGGGAGTCGGCGTCACGCGGACCTCGTCGCCGGCGATGTCGTAGGCGGCCAGGCGCGCCGGCTCGCGCAGCGCCGTGAAGACCTGCTGGGAAGCGGGGTCGTAGGCGACACCCCATGGTTGTCCGCCTTCGGGCAAGGGCACCACGCGGCCCGCGGGGTCCTCCGCCGGCGGAGGTGCGTCGCCCGGCTCGGCCGGAGGCGTCGTGGGCCTGTCCTGGGGAGCGCGTTCGTCCGCGGTCTCACCCGCGCCCTCGGGTGGTGCGGGCGCTTCGCCCTGTTCGGGCGGCGAGCACGCGACAACCGCCAGGGTCGCGGCGGCGACCAGCGGGATCGCCTTCATCTGCATTCCCCACACGATACGTCGAACACCTCTCAATTCGGACAGGTCAACTGGCTGCGTCGCTGGGGGACAGCGACCGGTTCGTCCTCGGTGCAGCGGCAGCGACAGCGGCGCGGCGAACTGCGGAACCGTCCCGCGCCTTCTGCGACTCAAGGGAGATTCGCGGCTGCGGGCACCCGTGGTTTGGTCCGATCGGGTGGATTCGAACACGAGAGTGGAAAGTTCTCGACACGAGATCATGACTGTCAGTGGATCTTCGACATGATGTTCCCGTTTGTCGTGGCTCGACGCGAAGGGGATGATCATGTCCGCGAGGATGACCAGACGGTCCGCTCTACTGACGCTTTCGTTGGCCGCTGCCGCCGGGCCTGCCCTGGTGGCAGCTCCGGTCTCCGCAGCACCGCGCCGGAGGCGGCTCACCTCCGGCGCCCGTGGCGCCGACGTGGCCGAAGTGCAGGTCCGAGTGGCGGGCTGGGCCGCCGACTCGGCCGAGCAGACCTTTCTCGCCGTCGACGGCGAGTTCGGCGCGAACACCGAGGCCGCAGTGACCCGATTCCAGGAGGCGTACAGCCTCTCGCCGACCGGTGAGGTCGACGGCCCGACGCAGGACGCGCTCGACGCACTGACGGCGTCGGACGGCTCGACCGCGCACTTCGGGTTCGACGAGTTCCACTCCAAGGACGGTGCCGAGTTCGGCGAGGGCAACGTCGGCACCTCCGAGGTGAAGGAGAACGTACGCCGGCTCATGTACAAGCTCGAGGCGATCCGCACGAAGTCGGGCGACGCGCCGGTGACGATCAACTCGGGTTTCCGCAGTCTCTCGCACAACGAGAACGTCGGCGGTGTGCCGAACAGCCAACATACCTACGGCATCGCGGCCGACATCGTCGTCGGTGGTCACAGCGTCGACGACGTGATCGGGCGCGCACAGACCTCGGGGCTCTCCGGGATCATCCGCTACGAGACGTTCACCCACGTCGACAGCCGGATGGAGTACCCCTACGGCGCGAACTACTGGCACTGGGACGTGTGAGCGTCGCGGCGGCCGGGGCCGCGAGCCCGGACGGTCATTCGGGCTTGCGGCCCCACGCCTGGATGAGCGTGTTGTAAAGGGTGAAGGTGGTCGGCTGGTCGAGGTGCGCCTCCAGTTCGTGCAGGCAGCGGTCGAATTCCTGCTCGGTGAGGTCGCTGAGTCGCAGGATGCGTTCCCGGAACTCACGCACGAAGTGCGGCAGGGTCTTCTGGTACGGGTCGCCGGGCCGCCACACGTTCACGTGAGCGTCGAGCCCGACGTCGACCAGTCCGGCCTCGCGCAGCAGGCCCGGCAGCTTGCGCCCCACGTAGGCGTCGAGACCCGCCGCGTACCAGGCGGTGAGCAACGCGGCCGACAGCCTGCCCCACGACGGATGCGGCGGATGGCAGGTCCACGAAATGCAGTCGATGTCCTCGAGCGCGACGTACCCGCCCGGCTTCGCGAGGCGCGTCATCGAGGACACGACGTCTCGCGGATACGGCAGGTTGGTGATGAGGAACCGTTCGTGAACCACGTCGAAGGACTCCGCGTCCAAGTCGTCGTCGAGCAGGTCGTCGCACACGAGCTCGACGCCGGTGATGCTCCGTTCGGCGAGCGTGGTCCGTGCCATGTCCAGCATTCGGGGTTCCGAATCGAGACCCACGACGCGACCCGAGCTGCCGACGAGCTCGGTGAGCAGGTCGAGGACTCCGAGCGGGCCGCACCCCACGTCGACGGCGTGTGAACCCGGCCGGAGACCGATGTGCTCGGCGAGGCTCGCCGCTTCACCCCGGTAGATGTCGTGCTGCACGATGAGACGGGCTCGCTCGGCGTCGCTGGCCCCGAGTGCGTACCCACGGGAGGAAGCGCTCGTCATGCTGCCCAGACTGAGACAGCGTTTCCGATTCGTCCACACGAATCCTTCGGTGCCGGGTCGGCGCTGCGGGCGGCTCGTCGATCAGGTGCTCGTGCTGCGTCCTCAGGCGGTCTCGGCGCGCATTGCAGTCTGGCCATGGTGCGGCATCCGCTCGGCGGGAGCGGGGTTTTCGTGGTACGCGACTACGGCGGCAGCCTGCTGAGGAACGGTCGAGTTCTTCGATCATCGGATGACCGGTCCAGGCGAGAGGGGAGTGGCAGGTGCGCGCGCAGCTCGAGACGCAGGTACCGCGACGGCTGATCGGCTCCGTGGTGCTGCTGGCGCTGGTGGCGCTGACGTTGCGACCGCCGATCACCGCGATCGCTCCCGTGCTCGACCGGATCCAGGCCGACCTCGGCCTGTCCACGACGCTCGCGGGCTTGTTGACCACGTTGCCGGTGATCTGTCTCGGTGTCTTCGCCTTCGTCGCGCCGGGTCTGCGCCAGCGGTGGGGCGACGAGCGGGTGCTGCTCGGTTGCCTGGTCGTCCTGTTCGTCGGAAACGCCGCGCGCGCGTTCGGGGGTGCCGGTGCGCTCTTCGGCGGCACCGTCGTCGTCGGAGCCGGGATCGCGGTCGCCAACGTCGCCTTGCCCGGCCTGATCAAACGGGATTTCCCGCAGCACGTGCCAGCGATGACCGCGCTCTACACGATGTGCCTCACACTGGGGGGCGCGGTCGCCGCGAGCGCCGTGGTGCCGCTGGCGGTCGGGCTCGGGTCCTGGCAGTTCTCGATCGGGCTGATCGCGATCCCGGTGCTGGTCGCGCTGGCGGTGGCGCTGGTCGTCGTCCGCCGCGTCTCGGCAGGTCCACCGGCCCCGGTGGCCGCACACGGCCTGTGGCGTAACCCGCTCGCGTGGCAGGTCACCGTGTTCATGGGCATGCAGTCGCTCATGGCTTACGTGGTGTTCGGGTGGTTGCCGGTGATACTGCAAGGCCGAGGGTTCAGTCCCGAGACCGCCGGGTTCATGCTCGGCATCCAAGCCGCGATCCAGGCGGCCGGATCGCTGACCGTCCCGTTGCTGTGCCGTCGATCGCGCGACCAGCGGGGAATCGCGGTGGGCCTGACTCTGCTCGTCGCGGCGGGGTTCACCGGCATCGTGCTCGGTACGGCACCGGGCGTGGTGTGGGTGGCGACCGTGGTGCTGGGGGTCGCGCAGGGAGCCTCGTTCGGGCTCGCGTTGACGCTGTTCGGGTTGCGCTCCCCCGACAGCGACACGACTGCGGCGTTGTCCGGTACCGCCCAGGGAGCCGGATACCTGCTCGCGGCGGTGGGGCCCTTCGCGGTCGGTGTCACCCACGAACTGGCGGGGAACTGGACGGTCCCACTGGTGTTCGTGCTCGGGTGTTGTGCCGCCATGGGGGTCGCAGGGCTCATGGCTGGCCGCGCGCTGCACGTGCCGTCCGTCCACGCCGCGACAAGGGCGTGAGTCTTCTTGGTTGCCAGAGCCACCAAAAAGGCTCACGCTGCGACGGCGCGCAACACGTTCGTCACATCGGCGGCGTCGACTTCACAGCCGGGAAATGGACGAATCGACGATCGGAAACACCGCTTTCCCACGATGCCACCCAACTCGGTATCGCTACACGGGAGGCGACATGAATTCAGGCGACACTGCTTGGGTGCTCGTGAGCGCGGCTCTGGTCATGCTGATGACCCCGGGCCTGGCGTTCTTCTACGGCGGCATGGTCCGGTCGCGCGGCGTGCTCAACATGCTCATGATGAGCCTCGGCAGCATGGGCGTGGTGGGCGTGTTGTGGGTGCTGATCGGATACTCGACCGCGTTCGGGAGTGATGTGGGGCTCGGGTTGCTCGGCTCGCCGACGGAGTTCTTCGGGCTTTCCCCGCTGCTGAGCGGTGAGCAGCTCTCCGACACCGTTCCGACGATGGCTTTCGCCGCTTTTCAGGCGATGTTCGCGATCCTCACGGTGTCGCTCATCTCCGGGGCCGTCGCCGACCGGGCTCGTTTCGGGCCGTGGTTGCTCTTCGCCGGGCTGTGGGCCGTCGTGGTGTACTTCCCGGTCGCTCACTGGGTCTTCGCGTTCGACGAGACCGACAACGCGGGCGCCGTGCTCGCGCAGGGTGGCTGGATCGCCAACCGGCTGGCAGCGGTCGACTTCGCCGGGGGCACCGCGGTGCACATCAACGCCGGGGCAGCGGCGCTCGCCTTGGTGCTGGTGCTCGGCAAACGGGCCGACTGGCCGCAGGAGACCGGCAAGCCGCACAATCTGCCGTTGGTGGTGCTCGGCGCTGGGCTGTTGTGGTTCGGCTGGTTCGGATTCAACGCGGGTTCGGCGCTCGCCGCCGACACGACGGCGGCCGTGGTGCTGATGAACACCCTGGTCGCGACAGGGGCCTCGATGCTCGGTTGGCTCGTGGTGGAGCGCATCCGGGACGGTCACGCCACCACGCTCGGCGCGGCTTCGGGCATCGTCGCCGGTCTCGTGGCGATCACTCCGGCGTGCTCGTCGGTGACTCCGATCGGGGCGATCGCGATCGGTGCCGTCACCGGCCCGCTGTGTGCGTTGGCGATCAGCCTCAAGTACCGCTTCGGCTACGACGACTCGCTCGACGTCGTGGGTGTGCACCTCGTCGGTGGTCTTGCCGGCACCGTGCTCGTCGGACTTTTCGCGTCGTCCGCGGCTCCGGAGGAGGTCGACGGCCTGTTCTACGGCGGTGGAGTCGACCAGCTGTGGCGACAAGTCGTCGGGGCGATCGCAGTGTTCGTTTATTCGTTCGTGCTGAGCCTGCTTCTCGCGTGGCTGGTACGCGCCACGACCGGATTCCGCATCAGGCCAGACGACGAGAAAGAAGGCGTCGACGAGACCCAACACGCGGAAACCGCATACCACTTCGGCGACGGTCGTGGTTCGGCCTCGGCGTTCCGTGCCCCCGATGTGGCTCGTGCCTTGGAAAGGACTCACTCGTGAAACTCGTGACCGCGATCGTTGCGCCGTCGACCTTGGGCGACGTGAAGGCTGCACTCGAACGCCTGGGCGTGCTCGGCATGACCGTCAGCGACGCGCAGGGCTACGGCCGCCAGAAAGGACACACGGAGGTGTACCGGGGTGCGCAGCACCCGGTTGACCTCATCGACAAGCTGCGAGTCGAGGTACTGACCGACGAAGCCACTGTGGACACCGTCGTCGACGGCGTGGTCGCCGCGGCTCGGAGCGAACGGGCCGGGAGCGGCAAGGTGTGGGTGACTCCGGTCGAGGCCGTCGTGCGCGTTCGCACCGGAGAAACCGGCGACGCTGCACTCTGACCGACCTCGCGAACGTGGGCGGTGCTTCGACCGGGCGCCGCCCACGTTCGTGTGTGCAGGACCTCCGACAAGGTCACACGGATGGAGCAGGGGTGGGCCCGCAGCGGGAATGGGTAACACTACGCAGGCCGATTCAGGGGGCTTCACGGTCTTGTCCGACGCTCGTGAGAGGCAGACTCCGTCGTGACGCGTTGGAGAGGGGAGCCCGGGCAGGGGCCCGTCCGTACTGGGGGTCGGACGGGGGAGGGTCCGGGAACGTCACGAACGCGTCGCGCATGTCCCGGCCGGGGTGACTCCCAAGGGGGGTGAGCCACCCCGGCCGGAGCTCGCAGGGAGCACATCCCGTTGCGCCACACCACGATCGCGTCGGTAACGTGGTCCAGTAGTGGATCTTTCCGAACGGCCGACACCGGAGAACGTCCCGGCCTCCCGATGCTCACCGCTGACTCTGCACATCGACCGGCGCACGCTCGTCGTGCTCGCCGGTCTGCCCGGTGCGGGCAAGAGCACGCTGCTGACGAAACTGCACACGACCACCGAGGTGTCGGTCCTCGACTCCGAACAGGTACGGCGTCGGCTGAGCGCGTTCCTGCCGGAGCGGATCCCGTATCGCTGGTACCGATGCTTCGTGCACGTCACTCACCGGCTGCGGATCGTGCGTGCATGCCTGCTCGTGCGCGCGCCGGTCGTGGTGCACGACCCGTCGACATGCTGGATCGCGCGCGCTCCGTTCGTTCTGGTCGGCGCTCTCACGCGTCGGCGCCGGGTTTTCGTGTGGTTGCACGTGGAACCCGCGCTCGCGCTGGCCGGGCAGTACGAGCGGGGCAGGCTCATCCGGTCCCATGCGTTCCGCAGGCACGTGGTGCGCGTTCGACGTCTCGACGCGCTGCTCCAAGGCGGATCCGCCCCCCGTGGCTACCACGCGGTGCGGGTCCTCACCCGGGACGACGTGCGGCACGGTCTCACCCTCGACGTGTCCGGAGGTGACCTACGTCCCGATGCTCCGGGGTGGGCAGGCGCCCGTGCCGTGGGAACCGTTAAAGTGAACACCAGCGTGCACCGGGAAGACTCCGGTGCATCGGCTGAGTCATCGAGCTGCGAGTGACAGGCAACGCTGTGCCGGCAGGGGTTCTGTGGGAAGCCCTGCACCATCGGAAATGAATGTGCGTTGCAGATGTGCGCGGTTCGAATGCGCACGCGGTGGATCCTCCGCCGCGTGAGAAGGACCTGAACCGCCCACTCCCGCGCCGATGCCCCATCGGCGGGACGACGTCGGCCGTCGAGGACGTGCCGGAGAGCGTCGCGGACAGGACCGGCCGCGCATCTTCAGCCTCTCGCGGACCGATGAGGAGACGACGCACTCACCATGCCCACGTTCCACGAACTCGCGCTCGACGACCGTGTCCTGAGCTCCATCACCGAGATCGGCTACGAAACGCCCTCGCCCATCCAGGAGCAGACGATCCCGCCGTTGATGGAGGGCCGGGACGTCATGGGGCTCGCGCAGACGGGCACCGGCAAGACTGCCGCGTTCGCCTTGCCGATCCTGTCCCACCTCGACATGTCGGCGAAGAAGCCGCAGGCTCTGGTGCTGGCCCCGACCCGTGAACTGGCGATCCAGGTCGCCGAGGCGTTCCAGAAGTACGCCGCGCACCTGCCGGGTTTCCACGTGCTGCCGATCTACGGCGGCCAGAGCTACGGGCCGCAGTTGGCCGGTCTCAAACGCGGTGTGCAGGTCGTCGTCGGCACCCCCGGCCGGCTCATCGACCACCTGGATAAGGGGTCGCTGGACCTGTCCGAACTGCGGATGCTGGTGCTCGACGAAGCCGACGAGATGCTGCGGATGGGGTTCATCGACGACGTCGAGCGCATCCTGCAGTCCGTTCCCGACCAGCGGCAGGTCGCGCTGTTCTCGGCCACCATGCCGCCGGCGATCCGCAAGATCAGCCAGTCCTACCTGCGGGAACCGGTGGAGATCTCGGTCAAGACGAAGACCAGCACCGCCACCAACATCAACCAGCGCCACATCCCTGTCCGCGGACCGAACAAGCTGGACGCGATCACCCGCATCCTCGAGGTCGAACCGTTCGACGCGATGATCGTGTTCGTGCGGACCAAGCAGGCCACCGAGGAGATCGCCGAGAAGCTCCAGGCCCGCGGGTTCAGTGCCGCCGCCATCAACGGCGACATCGCGCAGGCACAGCGGGAGCGGACGATCGGGCACCTGCGTGAAGGAAGGCTCGACATCCTCGTCGCGACCGACGTGGCGGCGCGGGGGCTCGACGTGGAACGCATCTCGCACGTGCTCAACTACGACATCCCGCACGACAGCGAGTCCTACGTGCACCGCATCGGCCGCACCGGCCGCGCGGGACGCAGTGGTGAGGCGATCCTGTTCGTCTCGCCGCGTGAGCGGCACATGCTGCGCTCCATCGAGAAGGCCACCCGTCAGTCCATCGCACAGATGGAGTTGCCGACGATCGAGGCGGTCAACGACCAGCGGCTGCAGAAGTTCGCGCAGACGATCACCGAGACGCTGAGCGCGGGTGGCCTCGAGACCTTCCAGGACCTGGTCCGCGACTACGAGCAGTCCCACGACGTGCCCGCACTGGAGATCGCAGCCGCGCTGGCCCGGATGGCTCAGGGAGACCGGCCGCTGCTGCTGGAGCCGGAGCCGGCCGCCGACAAGCGCAAGCAGCGTGACGACGTCGCGGCCTTCGAGTCCGCCAGCGGCCGCCGTAGCGTGTTCCGCGTCGAGGTCGGCCGCCGGAATCGGGTGACCCCCAGCGCGCTGGTCGGCGCACTCGTCAACGAAGGCGGGCTGGCCAGTCGCAACATCGGCAACATCGACATCCGGGCCGAGCACACGCTCGTCGAGTTGCCCGCGGACATGCCCGAGGACCTGCTGCGCAAGTTGCGCAAGACGCAGGTGGCCGGTCGCGGGTTGCGGATCACCCAGTCCGACGGCGAGGTCAGCCGTGGTGGCGGGCGCGGCTCGCGTGGTCCCAAGCGCGACGGGGGCCGTTCGTTCCGCAACAAGGGTGCTCGCCCGGTCGCCGGGCAACGCCGCCGCGACTGACTCCGACCCAGCCTCTCGACGAACCCCCTGTGGACAACTCCGCACCCTGTGGATCGCGGGGTGGCAAATTCGCGCGAATTTGCCACCCATCCGCACCCGCGCCGGGGTGAACGGCGCGGCGGTTACCCTCGCAGGGGGTACCGGAACACCGGAGGTGTTCGCGACCGGCACGGTGGCCACGGGATACTGGTGAGCCACTGAGGCCTCGCATCCGCCCGACGCGGTGGGGTACCCAGCCACTCCGACGACTCTGGAGCCCGAGAACCCGTGTTCGACACCCTCTCCGACCGGCTCACATCGGTCCTGAAGAACCTGCGCGGCAAGGGCAAGCTGTCCGACGCCGACATCGACGCCACCGCGCGGGAGATCCGCATCGCCCTGCTCGAGGCCGACGTCGCGCTGCCCGTGGTGCGCAGCTTCATCTCCGGGGTCAAGGAACGCGCCAAGGGCGCCGAGGTCTCGCAGGCGCTCAACCCGGCCCAGCAGGTCATCAAGATCGTCAACGAGGAGCTCGTCAACATCCTCGGTGGCGAGACACGCCGGCTGGAGTACGCCAAGAATCCGCCGACGGTGATCCTGCTCGCCGGGCTGCAGGGCTCCGGTAAGACGACGCTGGCGGGCAAGCTCGCCCGCTGGTTCGCCCAGCAGGGCCACACCCCGATGCTGGTCGCCTGCGACCTCCAACGCCCGAACGCGGTCACCCAGCTGCAGGTCGTCGGCGAACGCGCCAGCGTTCCGGTCTACGCGCCGGAGCCGGGCAACGGTGTCGGCGACCCGGTGGACGTGGCACGCCGCAGCATCGAGGAAGCCCGCCGCGCCCAGCACGACATCGTCCTCGTCGACACCGCGGGCCGGCTCGGTGTGGACGAGGAGATGATGAAGCAGGCCGCCGACATCCGGGACGCGGTCACGCCCGACGAGACCCTCTTCGTCGTCGACGCCATGATCGGTCAGGACGCGGTGAGCACCGCCGAGGCGTTCCGCGACGGTGTCGGCTTCTCCGGTGTGGTGCTCACCAAGCTCGACGGCGACGCGCGGGGTGGTGCGGCGCTGTCGGTCCGGGAGGTCACCGGGCAGCCGATCCTGTTCGCCTCGAACGGCGAGAAGGTGGAGGACTTCGACGTCTTCCACCCGGACCGCATGGCCAGCCGGATCCTCGGCATGGGCGACATGCTCACGCTCATCGAGCAGGCCGAGCAGGCCTTCGACCAGGAGCAGGCCGAGCAGGCCGCCGCGAAACTGGGGCAGGGGCAGCTCACGCTGGAGGACTTCCTGGAGCAGATGCTCGCGGTGCGCCGGATGGGCCCGCTGCAGAACCTGCTCGGGATGTTGCCGGGTGCGGGCCAGATGAAGGATCAGCTCGCGAACTTCGACGAGACGCACCTCGACCGGGTCCAGGCGATCATCCGGGGCATGACCCCCGCCGAGCGCGACGACCCCAAGATCATCAACGCGTCGCGTCGCCAGCGCATCGCCAACGGTTCCGGTGTCAAGATCAGTGACATCAACGATCTGGTGAACCGGTTCTTCGAGGCCCGGAAGATGATGCAGCAGATGGCCGGGCAGTTCGGCGGTTTCGGCGGCGGTGGCGGCACCCGTAAGGGCAAGAAGGGGAAGAAGGGCAAGAAGGGCAAGAACAAGGGCCCGACGCCGCCGAAGGGCATGAAGGGCGGAATGCCCGGTGGCCTTCCCGGCCTGCCCCCCGGCGGTGTCGGTGGGGGCGGTGGTGGCGGTGCCGGCCAGCCGGATCTGTCACAGCTGCAGGGCGGTCTCAACGACCTGCCGTCCGGGTTCGACCCGTCGAAACTGGACTTCGGCGGGAACAAGAAGAAAAAGAAGTGAGCGGGCGCGATGAGCTCGACACCGGCGCACCTCAGCGGCGTCACGCTGCCGGACGGTGAGCATCGCGACCTCTGGGTACACAACGGTGTGATCAGCCTGGACCCCGTTCCGGATGCCACCACCGTCTTCGAGGGCGGGTATCTGGTGCCCGGTCTCGTCGACGCACATTGCCATGTCGGGATCGGCCCGAAGGGCCCGGTCGAGCTCGCGGAGGCCGTCGCGCAGGCCGAGACCGACCGGGACGCGGGCACGCTGCTCGTCCGGGACTGCGGCGCGCCGATCGACACGCGGCCGTTGCAGGAGCGCGCCGACCTGCCGCGGATCGTTCGTGCGGGCAGGCACCTCGCGCGCCCGAAGCGCTACATCCCGTACCTGGCCGACGACGTCGAGGACGAGAACGACCTGCCCGCCAAGGTCGCCGAGCAGGCTGCCTACGGTGACGGGTGGGTGAAGCTGGTCGGCGACTGGATCGACCGGTCCGTGGGCGATCTCGCTCCGCTGTGGAGTGACGACGTGCTGCGCCGGGCGATCGCGACGGCACACGAGCACGGTGCGCGGGTCACCGCGCACGTCTTCGCCGAGAACGCGATCCCCGGGCTGCTCGACGCCGGGATCGACTGCATCGAGCACGGAACCGGGCTCACCGACGAGACCGTGGAGCAGATGGCGCGGCAGGGGACCGCGCTCGTCCCGACTCTGATCAATATCGAGAACTTTCCCTCGTTCGCGGCTTCGGCGTCGAAGTATCCGGACTATGCCGCACACATGACGGATCTGTACGAGCGCGGCGACGCGACGGTCGCGAAGGCCGTCGAGGCCGGTGTGCGGGTGTACGCGGGCACCGACGCCGGAGGCGGTATCGAGCACGGCTCTCTCGTCCGTGAAGTCGCCGCGCTGCACCGCGTGGGCATGTCCGCCGAGCAGGCGCTGGGCGCGGCGAGTTGGTCGGCCCGGGAGTGGCTGGGCTACTCCGCGCTCGCACACGGCGCGGTCGCGGACGTCGTCTGCTACGACGAGGATCCGCGCAAGGACCTCGCCGCGTTGCGGCACCCACGGCGGATCGTGCTCCGGGGCAGCGTCGTGGCGTGATGCCGTCGGGTCTGGCGCGGTGGTGGCCTGACCCGTTCGGTCCTCACGTTGCCGATCAGCCACGCGGAGACGATCGCGCGGGTAACCTGGCGACCCGTTGGGCGGTGACGTGCCGCTGAACGTTCCCGCCCGGCCCACGGAGGCGCCTGTGAACGCACCGCACTTCTCCGAGCCGGTCGAGCAGGACGGTGTGCCCGCCTCGTCGACGGCGGTGACCCGAACCCACCGCTGGGGGTTCGGAGCGTTCTTCCTCGCGGAGGCGGTTTTCCTCGGCGCCTCGGTCGTACTGGCCGCGTCGTTCGGCGACATCGGTGGCGCAGGCAGCACGGCGGGGATCGCGTTGGCGCTCGTTCTGATCCTTCCCACGCTGCTCGCCGGGATCACCGCGGTCGTGATCACGTTGGTCCGTGGCCAGGGTCCGGTGGCCGATTTCGGGCTGCGCTGGCAGCGCTCCGACATCCGGACCGGGCTGCTCGTCGGGGGTGCGGGGTTGTTCGTCACCGTGTTCGCCACCGCCCTGTGGACCCGGTGGGTCGGGGAGGACGCGAACTCGGCGGTCGGCAGCCTGCTCGCGGGCGTGAACATTCCGCCGGCGCTCGCGGTGCTGCTGTTCTTCCACGTGTGGCTGGTGGCACCCGTCTGCGAGGAGCTGATGTACCGCGGGTTGCTGTGGGGGGCCATGGAGCGGCTTCGGTGGAGCAGGTTCACCGTGTTCGTGCTCAGCACCGCCGCGTTCGCCATCGGCCACTTCGAGCCCGAGAGAACCGTGTTGTTACTGGTCATCGCGATTCCGATCGGCGTGGCGAGACTGATTACCGGGCGGCTCACCGCCGCGGTGATCGCGCACCAGGTGAACAACTTTCTGCCCGCGTTGGGGCTGTTGCTGCTCTCCCTCGGGCTGCTTCCCGCCGGGTGAACCCAGGTGCGGTCGTGCGCGGCGGGCTCTGGCACAATCGACTGCCGTGCCGTCTGGCACAATGATGAACTGTTCGCTGCGAGCGGTCCCTCTCACCGCCGCGCGACCCTGACGTCCGAGTTCACCGGCGCGTTGCCCCACACCGCCGGGTGGGCTCACCCGAAGCACGAACGAGAGTCTGAGGAGCACCTCCACCCGTGGCTGTCAAGATCAAGCTGGCGCGAATCGGTAAGATTCGTGCGCCGCACTACCGCATCGTCGTCGCCGACGCCCGGACCCGCCGGAACGGGCGCGTCATCGAGACCGTGGGGCAGTACCACCCCAAGCAGCAGCCGAGTCACATCGAGGTCGACTCGGAGCGAGTGCAGTACTGGCTGAGTGTCGGCGCGCAGCCGACCGAGCCGGTGGCGGGCATCCTCAGGGCTACCGGCGACTGGCAGAAGTACAAGAACCTGCCCGGCGCCGAGGGCAAGCTGAAGACCCCCGAAGCCAAGCCGTCCAAGCAGGAGCTGTTCGAGGCCGCTCTGGCTGCCGCGGGCGAGGAGCCGACCACCGAGGCGACCACGCCGAAGAAGAAGGGCGGCAAGAAGGCCGACAAGGCCGAGGCCGACAGTGACGACAAGGCCGCCGAGGACAAGGGCGCCGACACGGCGGAGAAGTCCGAGGACGCCGAGGCGTGACGGTCGTCGCGGACTCGCTCGAGCATCTCGTGCGCGGCATCGTCGACAACCCCGACGATGTCCGCGTGCAGCTCATCACTACCCGGCGCGGGCGCACCCTCGAGGTGCACGTGCATCCCGACGATCTCGGCAAGGTCATCGGTCGCGGCGGTCGTACGGCGACTGCGCTGCGGAACGTGATGTCCGGTATCGGGGGGCGCGGGATCCGGGTGGACGTGGTCGACACCGACCGCTGACCTGCGCCCATGACCAACCGGGAAGCGTCAACGCTGGTTGTCGGCCGCATCGTCAAGTCGCACGGTGTGCGCGGCGAGCTGGTGGTCGAGGTCCGTACCGACAGTCCGGAGCAGCGGTTCGTCCCGGGCGCGGTCTTGGGCGTGCAGCGCCGCGGTCACGACCGCGGCAGGCTCGTCCTGGCAGCCGTCCGGCCGCACGCCGGGCGGCTGCTGGTGTTCGCGGAGGAGGTCGAGGGCCGCGAGGCCGCCGAGGAACTGCGTGGTGCTCTGCTGACGGTCTCGTCCGACGAGCTCGAGGACCTCGAAGACCCGGAAGAGTTCCACGATCATCAACTCGTCGGGCTCCGGGTCGTGCTGACGTCGGGCTCGGACGTGGGCGAGGTCGAGGAAGTCCTGCACACTCCGGCCGGTGAGCTGTTGTCGGTGCGCGATCTCGCAGGTGCGGAACGGCTCGTGCCGTTCGTGTCGGAGATCGTTCCCGAGGTCGACCTCGCGGCCGGCCGGGTCGTCGTCGACCCACCAGAAGGACTGCTCGAAGACCTCTGAGACGGCAGTTTGGAACGGGGTTGGGTGGTCCGGTACGCCGCCCGAGTTCGTGCCTCGCGGCGCGATTGCACTCCGAGGCCGGCGGTCGTCGGCCGGGCACCAGTCCCGAGCAACGAAGGGGATGCGATGCGCATCGACGTGATCACGATCTTCCCCGACTACCTCAACCCGCTGCGTGAGGCACTGCTCGGCAAGGCCGTCGAGCGGGAACGGATCTCCGTCGGCGTGCACGATCTACGGACCTGGACCCATGACGTGCACAAGACGGTCGACGACAGTCCGTACGGCGGTGGGCCGGGTATGGTCATGAAGCCGGACGTGTGGGGCGAGGCACTCGATGCGGTGTGCCCGCCGGCGGCCGAGACTTCCCCCCGGCTGGTCGTGCCGACTCCCGCCGGCCGCCCGTTCACCCAGGATCTCGCGCACGAGTGGTCGCGTGAGCCGTGGCTGGTCTTCGCCTGTGGTCGTTACGAAGGCATCGACCAGCGGGTTGTCGACGAGGCGTCGGAGCGAATGCCGGTCGACGAGGTCTCGATCGGTGATTACGTGCTGGTCGGCGGCGAGGTGGCGGTACTCGCGATGGTGGAGTCCGTGGTGCGGTTGTTGCCGGGGGTGCTCGGCAATCCGGCCTCGGCTCAGCAGGACTCTTTCTCGGACGGCCTGCTGGAGGGGCCGAGCTACACGCGCCCGGAGGTGTGGCGGGGCCGACCCGTTCCCGATGTGCTGCGTTCCGGCAACCACGGGGCGATCGCGCGCTGGCGCCGGGACAAGGCGCTGGAACGCACGTGGCGTCGTCGTCCGGAGCTTCTCGATGCTCTGCCCGAGGGTGCGCTGGACCGCAAGGATCGGGAGGCGCTGGATGCCCTCGGCGAGCAGGCGGGCGCAGAGCGGCCCCAAGGTGGGCCGGGGACGTCCTGAGAGCGCATTTGGGAACTTGGGGAGGTGGTCTGGTACCGCCGCCCCAGTTCGCGCCTCGCGGCGTTGGGGTCCTCTTGAGTACCACACGTACGCGGCGAGAACCCCAGCCTTGCGAGGCACGAACTGGAACGACGGAGCTCCTCACCCTGCCGAGGCTGGGCACGCATGACCGTGCCCTACGGGCACACAAGCCAGTTCCCAAATGCCCTCTGACGCCCGGTTCCGTCGCTGGTGGGCCCGGTTGAACGGACGGGAACCCCGTCTGGCACACTGGACAGGTTGCTGCAGCCGGGACCTCCGGCGCGCATGAAAGCTCACCCCGAGACCAGCGGTGACCGGCTCGTGACGGTAGACCGGCGAGCGACCGCGCGGGGGATCAACGACACGGATGAGGACGGACCACCGATGAACACCCTGGACGCTCTGGACGCCCAGTCGCTGCGTTCCGACATCCCCGCCTTCCGGCCTGGCGACACGCTGAAGGTCCACGTCCGCGTCATCGAGGGTTCGCGTGAGCGGAACCAGGTCTTCCAGGGTGTGGTCATCCGCAGGCAGGGCGGTGGCCTCCGGGAGACCTTCACCGTCCGCAAGATCTCCTTCGGTGTCGGCGTGGAGCGCACCTTCCCGGTGCACAGCCCGAACATCGCCAAGATCGAGGTCGCCACGCGCGGCGAGGTGCGGCGAGCGAAGCTGTACTACCTGCGTGAGCTGCGGGGCAAGGCCGCGAAGATCAAGGAGAAGCGCGAGCCCGCCGCTTCCTGATCTCGTACGACACATCGCGGAGGACCCGGGGTTTCGGCCCCGGGTCCTTTGCTGTGCGGAGAATCGTCCGGCTCTTTCGGGTGAACCCGCTGACTGCGCCCGGCGGCGGCGCGGGCTCGTCGGTGCGTGGTCGCGAGAAAGCCCTCGTCACGCGGTCAACCACCGGCTGCGAGGCGGCCGACGTGCCGGGGGAGCCCGAGGACGGGATCAGCCGTTCCAGTAGCCTGGCCGCGTGGCTGACGTGGTGCGCTCCGGTGGATACGACGACGAACCCCCCGAGGGTGAACGCGCCGCGGGCGCGCAACAGGAGCGGGGACGGAAGAGCAAGAAGAAGGGCTCGTTCTGGCGCGAGCTCCCGATCCTCATCGTCACCGCGCTCGTGCTGACGGTGTTGATCCAGGCGTTCCTTGCGCGGGTGTACGTCATCCCGTCGCAGTCGATGGAGCAGACCCTGCACGGGTGCCCCGGCTGCAGCAACGACCGGGTGCTCGTCGACAAGGTGAGTTATCACTTCACCGACCCGCAGCCGGGCGACGTGGTGGTCTTCCGCGGCCCGGACAGCTGGGGCCAGAACGACTTCGACTCTCCCGAGCCGACGAATCCGGTCGCCCAGTTCTTCCAGGGGGCGGCCTCGCTGATCGGGATGGGCGCCCCGGACGAGAAGGACTTCGTCAAGCGGGTGATCGCCACCGGTGGGCAGACCGTGGAGTGCTGCGACTCCGAGAATCGGGTCCTGGTGGACGGCAACCCGTTGAACGAGGACGCCTATTTGTTCTACGAGCAGGGGCGCGGCACCGAGCAGAAGGAGTTCGAACCGGTCACGGTGCCGGACGGGCATCTGTGGGTCATGGGGGACAACCGGAACGACTCCGCGGACTCGCGCTACCAAGGTGGCGGCGGTGAGAACGGCGCCGTCCCGGTGGACAACGTGATCGGCAAGGCTCAGGTCATCGTCCTGCCGCCGACGCGGTGGCAGAGCATTCCGGAACCGGATCCGCAGGCGGTCGCGCTCGGGGCCCCGGCCTGGCAGTCGGGGGCGCCGCTCGGAGTCGGCCTCGCTGCCGCTTTCCCGGTCGTGTGGACGGGACGTAAGCTGCGGACGCTGGTGGTGGACCGACGTTCCCGGGAGCAATTCTGACCACAGCCGTACGGTTGGCGGACACCGTGCCACCAAGGACGGTGATCCGGCGCAGCACGGGGAGTTGGGCCCTGCAGAGCGCACTGGATCGTCGAGGTCTGGGGCCCGTCGCGGGAGTCGACGAGGCGGGCCGCGGCGCGTGCGCGGGGCCGCTCGTCGTGGCCGCGTGTGTGTTGCGACCTTCGGACTCGAAGCGTTTCGACGGCCTGACCGATTCGAAGGTGCTGGGTGCGACCGAGCGCGACCGTCTCTACGAAGTCATCGTCCGTCGTGCCCGGACGTGGTCGACGGTCGTGGTGCCTGCGGAGGAAGTCGACGCGCTGGGCGTCCACGTCGCCAACCTGGAGGGTATGCGGCGCGCGGTGGCGCTGCTCGGCTGCGAGCCGGGCTACGTGTTGACGGATGGTTTCCGGGTGGCCGGCCTGCCCGCACCGAGCGTGGCCGTGGTGAAAGGCGACCTGGTCGCCGCGTGCGTGTCGGCGGCCTCGGTACTGGCGAAGGTGACCCGCGACAGGATCATGCTCGACTTGCACGAACGGATGCCGCAGTACCGGTTCGACGAGCACAAGGGGTACTGCACACGGAGTCATGGGGCGGCACTGTCCTCGTGCGGGCCGAGCGAGCACCACCGCTGGTCCTACGCGAACGTGGTTTCGGCTGCCCAGGAGCACCGGATGCGTTCACCGCGCGAGGTGACCAGCAAACCCGGATTGTTCGATGCTTCCGAGGCGGCAGTGGTGGACAATGATGGGTCCGAGGATGAGGGTGAGTTCCAGGACGGGACGATTCTGTCCGACCAGTGAAGCGGAAGGGCTTGCACGCCGATGAGCGCCGAGGATCTCGAGAAGTACGAGACCGAGATGGAGCTGCAGCTCTACAAGGAGTACCGCGACATCGTGGGGCAGTTCACGTACGTGGTGGAGACCGAGCGGCGCTTCTACCTCGCGAACGGGGTGGACGTCCAGGTGCGAAACTCCGATGCCGAGGTGTACTTCGAGGTCTCGATGTCGGACGCGTGGGTGTGGGACATGTACCGCCCGACGCGGTTCGTCAAGAACGTCCGGGTGATCACCTTCAAGGACGTGAACGTGGAGGAGTTGGACAAGCCCGATCTCCGATTACCGGACGAGGGACCGTTCGGTTCCTGAGCCCCGTGAGCAGAAAGGGCGGTCGACGCACGGCGTCGGCCGCCCTCTTTGCTGTCCGTGGTGTCCGACGCAGTTGTTCCCGAGCGGGTGAACGCATCCGGATGAGTAGTCGAGAATTCCTCCGCGTGCCCTTGTTTTCCCTGCAGCCGTATCGGCGTGTCGGACGTCGGACTGCCCCAGTTGTCCACAGAGGATCTAGTTGTCCACAGATTGCCGATGTGGCCTGGGAATGACGCCGCGTTCCGGGCAGCGTGGAGCCATGCCCTGCTGCGCTGAACGGAGTGAGATACATGGGGGAACGACACGCGACCGGTCGAGAGCCGATGCCGGGCGAACTCCTCGACGACGACACGAGCGGGCGGCATGCTCTCGGCCGCGAGGCGGAGCGGCTCGTCGCCGAGCATCTCGAACGACTCGGTCTGGTCGTGTTGTGCCGCAACTGGCGGTGTCCGCTCGGCGAGATCGACATCGTGGCCACCGACGGCGACGTCCTCGCCTTCTGCGAAGTGAAGGCCCGCGCCGGCAACGATTACGGATCGCCGGTGCACGCCGTGGACTCGGCCAAACAACAGCGGCTGCGTGCGCTCGCGAAGGAATGGCTCGGCCGGTATCAGCTCACCGGAGTGCGGGTGAGATTCGACGTGGCGTCGGTGTTGTGGCCCCCGAACGGTGCGGCGCGGTTGGAACTCGTCGAGGGCGCGTTCTGATGGCGTTGCACCGGACCTGGGCGGTGGCACTGTTCGGTGTGGACGGTGTCGTGGTCGAGATCGAGGCCGACGTCCGGAAAGGGGGGATCCCGAACCTGCATCTGCTGGGGTTGCCGGACGCGGCGTTGCAGGAATCGAAGAACCGGGTGCGCTCGGCGGTGCAGAACTGCGGTGAGGACTGGCCGCAACGGTGCGTGACGCTCGCGCTGTCGCCTGCTGCGCTCCCGAAGACCGGGACCTCGTACGACGTGGCGTTGGCCTGCGCCGTTCTCGCGGGAGCCGAACAGGTTCCTCCTGAGCGGTTGGACGGCACGGTCCTGCTCGGTGAGCTCGCGTTGGACGGTCGCATCCGGCCGGTGCGAGGCGTGCTCCCCGGGCTCGTCGCCGCCGTGCGGGAGGGCATGACGCGGGCGGTGGTTCCGGTTGAGTCGCTCGCCGAGGCGCGGCTCGTGGAGGGCATCGAGACCTTCGGCGCGGAGTCTCTCGCTGACGTGATCGCCTGGCTACGGGGAGTCGGCGAGCTCGACGCCGATCCGGACGTGCCCGATTCGGGGGACGTCGACGATGCCTTGCGGCGCCCCGACCTGTCCGAGGTGTTGGGACAGCCGGAAGCCCGATGGGCGCTGGAGGTTGCGGCCGCCGGTGGTCACCACCTGCTGATGACGGGTCCGCCGGGCACGGGCAAGACGATGCTGGCTCGCCGCCTCGCGGGTCTCCTGCCGCCGTTGACGCGGCAGGAGTCCCTGGAGGTCACGTCGATCCACTCCATCGGTGGGTTGCTGCCCACCGGGTCACCGCTCATCGCCGAACCCCCGTTCGTCGCTCCCCATCACTCGACCTCGCTGCCGGGTTTGCTCGGGGGTGGTGCCGGACTCGCCAGGCCCGGGGCGGTCAGCACCGCTCACCGGGGCATCCTGCTGTTGGACGAGGCATGTGAGTTCGGCGCGAAACGCCTCGAAGCGTTGCGCACGGCCTTGGAAGAGGGGGAGATACGGCTGTCCCGCAGGGACGGAACGTTGCGGTATCCGGCGCGGTTCCAACTCGTTCTGGCGACGAATCCCTGCCCGTGCGCGCCGGTGCGTGACGTCGACTGTCATTGCGCGCCGCAGGCCCGCCGACGCTATCTGGGCAAGCTGTCCGGACCGTTGGTCGACCGAGTGGATCTGCGGGTGCGGATGCGCCCGATCACGTCGATGACGATGCTGCCGGGGACCGAGCCGGAATCGAGCGAGATCGTTCGGGAGCGGGTGGCGCATGCGCGTGCAACGGCGATCGAGCGCTGGTCGGACTTCGGCTGGCAGACCAATGCCGATGTGCCAGGGCCGGTGCTGCGGCGGCAGTTCGCCCTTCCGGCCGAGGCGACCGCGTTGCTGGACCGTGGTGTCGAGGTGGGCGCGGTGACCGCTCGTGGTGCGGATCGGTGTCTGCGAGTGGCCTGGACGCTCGCCGACCTGGATCGGAGACCTCGTCCGGGGGCGGATCACGTCGCGGCGGCGCTCGAATTCCGTGATCGGAGGTCCGCATGACGACGCCTGACGAGGAGGTGCTCGTGGCTCGCGCGTATCTGTCGGCAGTTGCGGAACCACCGGCGCCCGCTGTCTGCGGATTCGTGTCCGCACACGGTCCGGTGGAGGCCGCCGCCCGGGTCGTCGCGGGCGATGTTCCGCGGGACGTCGAGGACGAGGTGCAGGCTCGGCGGGGCGAGGTGTCCGGTTCCGCGTTGCTCGAGTCGGCACGACGAGCGGGTCTCCGCCTGCTTACGCCGGAGCACGCGGGCGACTGGCCGACCGAGCGGTTCGGATGCTTCGAGGAGGCCACCGCGATCGGACTGGCCGGGGTCGCACCGCCGCTCGCGCTGTGGACTCGGGGAAGCAGGTCGCTGGCGCGCGCGCTCGACCGTTCGTGCGCGATCGTGGGTGCCAGGGCGGCGTCCGGATACGGCGAACATGTGTCCGCCGAGTGGGCCCACGGGCTCGTCTCGGCGGGGGTGACGGTCGTGTCCGGGGCGGCGTACGGCATCGATGGTGCCGCTCATCGAGGCGCACTCGCGGCGCGCGGATCCGGTACCGACGAGGCCCACGGGGTGACGGTCGCGTTCGTGGCATCCGGGGCGGACGTCGACTACCCCGCAGGCCACGCCCGGCTCTTGGCCACGGTCGCCGAACGCGGTCTCGTCCTCAGCGAGTACCCACCGGCCACGATGCCCCGTAAACACAGGTTCCTCGTCCGCAACCGCCTCATCGCCGGTGCGGGCGCGGGAACGGTCGTTGTCGAGGCAGGCGCCCGTAGTGGTGCCGGGAACACGGCGTCGACGGCGGAATCGTTGGGACGTCCGGTCATGGCCGCCCCGGGCCCGGTCACGTCGGCGTCCTCCGTCGGGTGTCACGCGATGATCCGGTCAGGCAAGGCGGTCCTGGTGACAAGGCCGGACGACGTCCTGGAGTTGATCAACCCGATGGGCTCGGCTCCGCCGGAACAAGGTTCACCGAAACGTGTCACAGACGAGGTCGGCTCGTACGCGCGACGGGTGCACGAGGCGTTGTGGGACGGAGCGAGTGCGGAGCAGCTGGCCGTGTCGACCGGACTGCCGCCGGGCAAGGTTCGCGCGGTGCTGCCGGAGCTCGAGTTCGCAGGACTCGCGCGCCGCGGGGATGAAGGGTGGTCCCGTGTCTCCTGATCGTGCCTTGCTGCGCGGCCTCTCTACGAACCTCGCGCAGACGGAGGCCGCTCCGCCTGCGGCAGCAGTGAGCGGTCTTGACCTCGCCACTGCGCGAGGAGCAACGTCGGGGCATGCCCCGAACCGACCGCCCCGAACGGCCGGACCTGCGCGCCGCACGCCGCTGTCTGCCCGAGGAACTGGGCGCGGCGGTCGATCGCTTCGAGCGTCATCTGTCCGTCGAACGAGGGCTGTCGACGCACACCGTTCGTGCCTATGTCGGCGATGTGGTCTCGTTGCTCGACCACCTCCACGGGCGTCGTGGGGCGAGTTCGCTCGGCAGGCTGGACCTCGGGGTGCTTCGGGATTGGCTCGCCCGGATGCACGAGGTAGGTGCGGGACGGACAACTCTGGCCAGGCGGGCCGCCGCCGCGCGGACGTTCACAGCCTGGGCGACGCGGCACGAGTTGCTGACGGTGGACCCGGGACCGCGACTGGCGGCGCCGTCGAAACCTCGGACGCTGCCCACCGTGCTCCGTGTGGAGCAGGCGGCCTCCGTAATGAGCTGCTCGGAGTCCGCAACCGAGGAAGCCGACCCGGTGGCACTGCGCGATCACGCCGTGCTCGAGATGCTGTACGCGACCGGGCTCCGGGTCTCTGAGCTCTGCGGCCTCGACCTCGATGACATCGACGACGATCACCGGCTGGTCCGCGTCGTCGGCAAGGGTGACAAGGAACGCGCCGTGCCCTTCGGCGCGCCCGGCGCTCGGGCGCTCGGGCGCTGGCTGTCGTCCGGTCGGCCAGCGTTGCTCACCGCCCGGTCCGGGCCGGCGTTGTTCCTGGGGAAGCGGGGCGGGCGCCTCGATCCGCGTGCGGTACGCCGCGTTGTGCACGATGCGATCGGCGCCGTCGAGGGGGCCGCGGACACCGGCCCGCACGGCTTACGGCACTCGGCCGCCACCCATCTGCTCGAGGGGGGAGCCGACCTCCGTAGCGTTCAGGAGTTGCTCGGTCACGCTACGCTCGCGACGACCCAGCTCTACACCCACGTCACCGTCGAACGGCTGAAGGCGATCCATGACCGAACCCACCCCCGTACCTGACGACGCCGGGGGCGGCGCCCGTGCGGCGACCGCGAGGCCGGGCGCCCACGTGCGTCGCGGCGCTCGTACCTCGACCGACGGCCATCGGGACAGTGGTGATCAGGCGCGTGGTGACCGGGGCGGTCAGCGGACCGCTGGTGATCGGCTCAGGGGTGCCCAGGCCGCTGACGATCAGGACGCGGGCAGCGACACACCGAGCGGCCAGGCGGGGCTCGCGAGCCTCGCCGTCGAGGATGGTCAGCGGGAACCGGACCCACGCAGTGCCGACGAGGTCGAGGCGGGGATCGTCGCGCTGTGGCAGGCGTTCGGCAGCACGCGGGAGCAGGAGCTACGCGATCGACTGGTCCTGCACTACGCGCCACTGGTCAAGTACGTCGCCGGCCGGGTCGGGACGGGCCTGCCCGCGCACGTGGAGATCTCCGATCTCATCCAGTCGGGGATCTTCGGCCTGGTGGACGCGATCGAGAAGTTCGAGCCCGAACGGGGTCTGAAGTTCGAGACGTACGCGATGCAACGAATCCGTGGCGCGATCCTCGACGACCTCCGCGCGCAGGACTGGGTGCCGCGTTCGGTGCGCAGCCGCGCCAGGGACGTCGAGCGGGCGCTGGAACGACTCGAGGCGAAGCTGCAGCGCACGGCCACCGACTGCGAGCTGGCCGACGAACTCGAGATGAACCAGGAAGACCTGCGCGACCTGCTCGCGCAGCTCAACATGACCAGTGTCGTCGCCCTGGACGATCTGATCGGCGCGGGCCGGGGCACCGCGTCGCTGGCCGAGACACTGCCCGACGATCGGGCGGAGGACCCGGTGGCGGCACTGGTCGACCGGGACAGCAGACGACAGCTCGCCGAAGCCGTGGAACGGCTCAGCGACCGCGACCGCGTGGTGGTCACGCTGTACTACTTCGAGAACCTGACCCTCGCCGAGATCGGCAAGGTCCTCGGGGTGACCGAGTCCCGGGTGTGTCAGTTGCACACCCGGGCTGTGCTGCGGCTTCGGACGAAACTCACCGAACAGGCGACGTGAACGCGGCGTCGGGCGGTTCGGTCCACGGCAGCAGTCGCACCGGCGACGGCCCGACCAGGCGTAGCGGGTCGGTGTAGTCCAGTCGTCTGCGGGCGCCCCAGTGCAGGCACGCGCCCGGCTCCGGTACCGCGCACTCGGGGTGACCGCCTGTCAGCACCCCGATCGACTCGCCGCGCCGCACGAGGTCGCCCACCTCGACGGTCGCGGTGACGGGCTCGTAGGTGGTGCGCAGACCACCCGGGTGCTCGATGGAGACGACGGGACGCCCGGCGAGCGGAGCGGCGAACAGCACCAGTCCGTCACCGGCGGCGAGTACGGGTTGGCCGAGGGAGCCAGCGAGGTCGACCCCCCGATGACCCGGCCCGTAGGGCGTCGACGGCGCCTCGTACCCACGGACGACTTCGGGCCGCGGATGCAATGGCCAGTCGTACCGGGATTCGGCGCGCGTGGAGGGGCCGTGTGCGGGCGGGGCCGAGGCGGCGACCAGCGCCTGTCCGCCCAGTAGTGCCGTGACCAGCGTCATCAGGAGAACGGTCCGTCGCAGAAGGCGGTTGATCGCCCGGGTAGGCCGGGTCGGGAAACTGATCGGGGATGGCATCCGTCCACGGTGTTCGGGCCCGGTGCTGCCCGGCCAGAACACGATCGTGAATCTGTGGACAACCCGGCGAGCTGTGGACAACCGGCCGTGGTCTCGGACGGTTCCGCGGTCCAGTACACTAGGTCTGCGGTTTCGTGCGAGCACGAGCCGACTTCGCGTGCCTGCGCGTCGCCCCGACATCACCGTCCCGCAGTGTGCGGCTTCAGGTGACGTTCTCCGAGTAGCGGTGAGCCAGGATCGCTGCCGTGAGGGCGAGGGACGCGGTGCTCCCGAGGTCCGGGTCCGGTCACGGATCCCGGTGGGAGAACCGGCCAGGCACCAGGGCGGGCCCCACCCGGGCGTCCGCGAGAACCGAAACCCGCGTGTCGCTGCGGCGGCACGCCCGACACGACGAGGTGCGAAACAGGCCATGGCCGTCGTCACCATGAAGCAGCTGCTCGACAGCGGCGTGCATTTCGGGCATCAGACCCGGCGCTGGAACCCGAAGATGAAGCGCTACATCTTCACCGAGCGCAACGGCATCTACATCATCGACCTGCAGCAGACCCTGTCCTACATCGACGGGGCCTACGACTTCATCAAGCAGACCGTGGCGCACGGCGGCACGATCATGTTCGTCGGCACCAAGAAGCAGGCGCAGGAAGCGATCGCCGAGCAGGCCCAGCGCGTCGGTATGCCGTTCGTGAACCAGCGTTGGCTGGGCGGCATGCTCACCAACTTCCAGACCGTCCACCGCCGTCTGCAGCGTCTCAAGGAACTCGAGACGATGGAGCAGACCGGCGGCTTCGCGGGGCGCACCAAGAAGGAGATCTTGATGCTGACCCGCGAGAAGGACAAGCTCGAGAAGACCCTCGGTGGTATCCGCGACATGTCCAAGGTGCCCAGCGCCGTGTGGATCGTGGACACCAAGAAGGAGCACATCGCCGTCGGCGAGGCCCGCAAGCTGGGCATCCCGGTCGTGGCGATCCTGGACACCAACTGCGATCCGGACGAGGTCGACTACCCGATCCCGGGTAACGACGACGCGATCCGCTCTGCCGCGCTGTTGACCCGCGTGGTCGCCGACGGTGTCGCCGACGGCCTCATGTCGCGCGGCGGCCGGTCCAACGGTGCCGTCGAGGGCGAGGAGAAGCCGGAGGCCACCGGTGGCGAGGAGCCGCTGGCCGAGTGGGAGAAGGACCTGCTGGCCGGGTCCGACGCGGCGACGGCGCAGGCTGGCGAGCAGCCCGCGCAGTCCTGATCCGACGCCTCGCGCCCGCCACGGCGGGCGCGAGGCGGTTCACCCGACCACCGTCCCCGCGTGGGGACGGACCGACTGCGACATTCCGGACAAGGACGGACCACGCACGATGGCGAACTACACTGCGGCCGACGTCAAGCGGCTTCGCGAGCTGACCGGCGCCGGCATGATGGACTGCAAGAAGGCGCTCGAGGCCAACGACGGCGACTTCGACAAAGCCGTGGAGAACCTGCGTATCAAGGGTGCGAAGGACGTCGGCAAGCGTGCCGAGCGCTCCACAGCCGAGGGGCTCGTCGCCGCCGATTCCGGCGTGATGATCGAGCTGAACAGCGAGACCGACTTCGTCGCGAAGAACGACGAGTTCGTCGCACTCGCCAACGCGGTCGTCACGGCGGCCAAGGCCGCGGGCGCGACCGACGTCGAGAGCACGCTGGCGGCCGAGCTGGACGGTAAGACCGTCAGCGACGCCATCCACGAGCTGTCCGCCAAGATCGGCGAGAAACTGGAGCTGCGCCGGGTGGCGGCGTTCGACGGAACCGTCGCGACCTATCTGCACCGTCGTGCCGCGGGCCTGCCGCCCGCGGTCGGCGTGCTCGTGCAGTACAGCGGTGCGGACGACGAGGCCGCTCGCGGCGCGGCCATGCAGGTCGCCGCGCTCAAGCCGACCTACCTCGACCGCAGCGAGGTCCCGGAGGACATCGTCGCCAACGAGCGCCGCATCGCCGAGGAGACCGCGAAGGAAGAGGGCAAGCCGGAGCAGGCGCTGCCGAAGATCATCGAGGGTCGCCTCAACGGCTTCTACAAGGACAACTGCCTGCTCGACCAGCCGTCGGTGCAGGACAACAAGCAGACCGTGAAGGCCCGTCTCGACGCGGCCGGTGTCACGCTCACCAGCTTCACGCGTTTCGAGGTCGGCCAGGCCTGATCCTCGCGGCATGTCGGGTGGCAGGAGTCCCTGCCGCGGGCCATCCTGTTTCCGGGTCGCGGTCACACGGCCCACCGACGAGTGTCGACAGTGCGCCCCGCCTTCGCTACCGGAGGCGGGGCGCTTTCTCGGGCGGACGCGGTCCGTGCGGGAACGTGTGGGACGGTGCGCGGGCCGCCCGCACACGGGGTAGGCGACCGCATACCCGACACTGTGACGAACGGTCGTCTCGGCGACCGGGGCCCCGTCCGCGTCGATCGACGAAGCCGGAAGACCGGCATCGCGCCCCACCGGGACGCGGTAGGGCGGATGTCCGCACGGATTTCAGGAGGAACCTGTGACCCACGACGGCGTGCCGACAGCGGACGCGATCGACGGCTACAGCCGGGTGCTGCTGAAGTTGGGCGGTGAGATGTTCGGCGGCGGTGCCGTCGGGGTCGACCCGGACGTGGTCGGCGCGGTCGCCGAACAACTCGCCGATGTCGTCGCCGGCGGCGTGGAAGTCTCTGTGGTCATCGGTGGCGGAAACTTCTTCCGGGGCGCCGAACTGCAGCAACGCGGCCTGGAGCGTTCGCGCGGTGACTACATGGGCATGCTGGGCACGGTGATGAACTGCCTCGCGCTGCAGGACTTCCTCGAACGTGAGCACGACATCGAGACCCGGGTGCAGACGGCCATCGAGATGGGGCAGGTCGCCGAGCCCTACATCCCGCGGCGTGCGATCCGGCACCTGGAGAAGGGGCGGGTCGTGATCTTCGGCGCGGGAGTCGGCATGCCGTACTTCTCCACCGACACCACCGCCGCCCAGCGTGCGCTGGAGATCGGGGCCGAGGTGGTGCTCATGGCCAAGGGCGTCAACGGTGTGTACACGGCGGACCCGAAGACGACGCCGGGAGCCGAGCTGTTCCCGAGCATCACGCACCGTGAAGTCCTGGAGCGCGGCTTGAAGGTGGCCGACGCGACGGCGTTCAGCTTGTGCATGGACAACCACATGCCGATGCTCGTGTTCAACCTCTTGGAAGAGGGAAACATCGCGCGGGCGGTGCGTGGTGAACGGATCGGGACGCTGGTGAGCACCCCGGCCGCAAGCCGAGTATGAGCCTGCTGAGATCCTGATCGTGTCGTGGGTCGCTGCGCGTCGGCGGCCGTGCAATGTCCAGTGGTCGGCATCTGTGAAGGAGCAGCCGTGATCGACGAGACTCTCCTCGACGGCGAGGAGAAGATGCAGAAGGCGGTGGGCGTGGCCAAGGACGAGCTGGCCACGGTCCGCACCGGCCGCGCGAACCCGGCGATGTTCTCCAACATCGTCGTCGACTACTACGGTTCGCCGACCCCGCTCAATCAGCTCGCCAGTATCAACGTGCCGGAAGCCCGGCTGGTCGTGATCAAGCCGTACGACGCGAGCCAGCTGCAGGCCATGGAGAAGGCGATCCGGGACTCGGACCTGGGTGTGAACCCCTCCGACGACGGCAACCTGATCCGGGTGGCGATCCCGCAGATGACCGAGGAGCGGCGCAAGGAGATGGTCAAGCTCGCCAAGCAGAAGGGCGAGGAGGCCCGGATCTCCGTGCGCGGGATCCGGCGCAAGGCCAAGGAGGAGATCGACCGTCTCATCAAGGATGGAGAGGTCGGCGAGGACGACGGCATGCGCGGCGAGAAGGAGCTGGAGAACGTCACCCACCGGTACGTGAGTCAGATCGACGAGTTGGTCAAGCACAAAGAATCCGAGCTGCTCGAAGTCTGAGCGGTGACGGCCGGCAAGCTGGAAGGTGGGGCCCGGATGTCCGCTGACATGCCGGCAACCCCGGCGCGTCCGTCGAGAGCCGGCCGTGACCTGAGGGCGGCGATCGCCGTCGGCGTGGTGCTCGGTGCGGCGATCATTCTGTCGTTGCTGATCCTGCGGCACGTCTACATCGGGATCGTCGCCGCCGCGGTGGCGATCTCGACGGTGGAGCTGGCCGGGGCGTTGCATCGCGGCGCGGGAATCCGGGTGTCGCTGCTTCCGGTGCTGCTCGGCGGTCAGGCGATGCTCTGGTTGTCCTGGCCGTTCGGCGTGAACGGCCTCATGATCGTCTTCGCGGTCACGGTGTTGTCGTGCCTGGTGTGGCGGTTCGCCAGGGGCGCTGAGGGCTACTTCCGCGACGTGAGCGCCTCGGTCCTGATGACGGCGTACCTGCCGCTGTTCGCCTCGTTCGCGGCGATGCTGGTCGTCCCGGAGGACGGGGCGTTCCGGGCGATGGCGTTCATGGTCGGCGTGGTCGCCTCGGACACCGGCGGCTACACGCTCGGTGTGTTGCTCGGCAAGCATCCGATGGCGCCGAAGGTGAGCCCGAAGAAGACCTGGGAAGGGTTCGCCGGCTCGATGCTGGCTGGTGTCGCCGCCGGTGTGGCCACCGTGATGCTGCTGCTGGAAGGCCAGTGGTGGCAGGGCGCCCTGTTCGGGGCGGCCGTGGTGTGCAGCGCGACCATCGGTGACCTGATGGAGTCCCTGATGAAGCGGGACCTGGGCATCAAGGACATGGGCAATCTTCTGCCCGGACACGGCGGGCTGATGGACCGGATGGATTCACTGCTGCCGTCGGCCGTCGTGGCGTGGTTGATGCTGTCCTGGCTCGTGCCTGCGTGATGCGCCGGAGCGCGCGGACGGGGCAGGCGGTGGAGCCGACGCCGAGTCCGAACATCTGGAACTGGCCGGAGGTCTACGAACTCGAGAACCGGGCTCAGGACGCGACCGGGGTGCTCCACCGGGCCGTGGAGAGCCGCTGTGACCTCCGCGATCGGGACGTGCTCGACGTCGGCTGCGGGGACGGCTACCACCTCGCGGGTCTCGCCCGGCTCGCGTCCTCCGTTGTCGGAGTGGAACCGTACGCGCCGCTGGTCACGCGGGCGCGGCGCCGACTGAGCGGGCTGACGGGCGTCGAGCACGTCGACGTGCGTCCCGGTGCGGCGCAGGCGTTGCCTGTGGAGTCGGAGAGCATGGACGTCGTGCACGCGCGGACGGCGTACTTCTTCGGCCCTGGTTGTGAGCCCGGGCTGCGTGAGGTCGATCGGGTCCTGCGCCCCGGCGGAACGCTGCTGGTGGTTGATCTGGACACGGGGTTTTCCCCGTACGGGGACTGGATGCGTGCGGACGTGCCTGCGCTGGACCCGGCTCGCATCGAAGACTTCTTCGCCCAGCACGGGTTCGACAGCGCGAGCGTGGTGGCCGAGTGGCGGTTCGACGATCGGGCGAGCCTGCAGCGGGTACTGGGCATCGAGTTCTCGGCCGCTGTCGCGGCTCGGGCTGCGCGCAGCGTGGCGGGGACGAGCCTGCACGTGGGCTATCGAGTGCGGACGCGACAGAAGCCGCACGGACTCCTCACGAATGTCACGGAACGTAGCTGACTGTGGCCTTCCGTGTCCGCTGTTCACCGGTGGGCGGTGCATCACGAGACCCCGCGAGAGTGGCGTGACCCTGCGACGCGCCCGTCAGTGAGGGAACAGCCCGAATGACGCCTTGTTCTCGAAGTCGGGACGTGATCGACTGATATCGGTTCTCGGGCGGCCGGTGTTACGCACCGGGAACGTCGATTCCGGTACGGGCATCGGCAGTGTCGAGGCGGCAGGAGCGAGCATGGCCATCCGCGCGGGTGAACCGATCACCGCCGGGCTCAGCCAGGTCGCGCAGATGGACCGCCGCGAGCGTGCCCGGCTGGTACGTCAGCTGTGCCACCAGTACCCGGCGTTCCGTTCCCTGCTCACGCAGGTGAGTGTTGCCCGCGGCGTCGCCTTCGGTTCCGGCCTCGCACTGGCGGTCGCGGTGATGTTGCTCGTACAGGGCGCCTCCGTGGTGTGGGTGTCCGTTCTCGTCTTCGGCGGACTCGTCGGGTTCGCGGCCGTGGCGGTCCTGCTCACCGACAACCGTTTCGACCTGTTGCTTGCGGTGCTCGGGGCACACCGGACCGACGAGTTGCACCGCAACCTGGTCACGCACGCGATCTATGGCGAGACGCCCACGTCTGCGCAGCCGGGAGTGGACGACGCGGCGGATCGCCGGGCGTCCTGACTCGTCACCCGCGCACGCTCACCGACAGCGCTTCGGTGATCTCGGCGCCGAGGAAGTGGGTCGTCGGCCGGGACGGATCGCCGACCCGGACGACCAGCGGCCCGCCGAACGGCTTGCGTTCCACGATCTCGATCCTGGTTCCGAGAGTGATGTCGTGATCGGTGAGGTACCGCAGCAGTTCCGGATCGGTGTCCCACACGCGCGCGATCGTGCCGATCGTGCCCGGTTCCAGCTGGTTGAGCAGCGTCGTCCGCGGCTTTTCCACGCTGCCGTCGGCGGCGGGGATGGGGTCGCCGTGCGGGTCGTGCGTCGGGTGGCCGAGTTTCGCGGCGATGTGGGCGATCAGCTCGTCCGAGACGGCGTGTTCGAGCGAGTCCGCCTCGATGTGCACCTCGTCCCAGGTGTAGGCCAGCTCTTCGACCAGGAACAGCTCGATGAGCCGGTGCCTGCGCAGCACGCTGTGGGCCAGGCCGCGCCCCTCCGGGGTGAGTTCCACACTGCGGTAGCGGACGTGGGTGACCAGCCCCAACTGATCCAGCTTGTTGATCATGCCGGACACCGAGGACGGGCTGAGTCCGAGCCGCTGGGTCAGCGTCGCGTTCGTGACCGCGACGCCCCGTTCCGTCAGCCCGTAGATCGTGCGGACGTAGTCCTCCACGGAGGGGGACGGCCGCTCGGACATCTTTTCCATGACCTCAACGATAGGAGACCTCGAGCCCGCGCCGGGCTCCGGACCGGACGCTGCGCGACGCACCCCGGTGGCGAGCCGGCTCCAGTCACGAGGCCGCTGCAGCAGCACGTCGACGACGAGTTCGCAGCGCCGTGGCGACGATGCCCTGCTGCGGGGCCGCCAGATACACCACGAGGAACAGGATCGCCTGGCACAACACGATCGTTCCTCCGGTCGCCGTGTCCAGGTGAAAACTCGCGTACGTGCCCGCCAACGCGCCGAGGGTCGAGAACAGGGCCGAGACCACGAGCATCCGCCCGAAACGACGCGTGACCAACAACGCCGTGGCCCCCGGCGTGATGAGCATGGCCGTCACCAGGATCACGCCGACCGCCTGCAGCGCCACGACCACCGTCAAGGCGAGCATCGTGAGCAGCAACGCCCCGATCCGGCGTGGATTCAGCCCGATCGCGTGCGCGTGGGTCGGGTCGAACGCGTAGAGCGTGAGATCACGGCGCTTGTACAACGCCACCCCGAGTGTGAGGGCGCCGATGACGAGAACCTGCAGGATGTCCGAATCCGACACGCCGAGGACGTTGCCGAACAGGATGTGCTGCAGGTCGATCTCGCTCGGGATCCGCGACACCAGCACCACTCCCAGCGCGAACAGCCCCGTGAAGACCACGCCGATCGCCGCGTCGCCCTTGATCCGGGTGGTGTTGCGGATCGCTCCGATCATCGCGACCGCCAGCGCGCCGAAGACGAAGGCGCCCGCCGAGAACGGGATGGCCAGCACGTACGCGAGGACCACGCCCGGAAGCACCGCGTGACTCACCGCGTCGCCGAGCAGGGACCACCCGATGAGGGTGACCCAGCACGAGAGGACGGAGCACACCAGGGCGGCGGTCAGGCTGATGAGCAGTGCGCGCTGCATGAACCCGAACTGCAGCGGTTCGAGGAGCCAGTAAAGGATCTCGGCCATGTCAGGTGCCTTCTCAGGTGGTTGCCGTCTGCCGGTACCGGAGGGGCGAACGGCACTGTCGCCTCGTCATGTGGGGCGAAGGTGCCGTTCGCTCCGGGCGGTCACGGTTCTGTCGTTTCCAGGCCGAAGGTCTTGGCCAGGGTGTCCGGGGTGAGCACTTCGTCCGGGCGGCCGTGGGCGACGACTCGTTGCTGGAGCAGGACCGCCTCGTCGCAGAGGTCGCCGACGCCTGCGAGGTCGTGGGTGGAGACGACGACGGTGCGGCCTTCGTCACGTAGTTCACGCAGCAGGCCCCGGATCATCGACTCGGATCGCGTGTCGACACCGGCGAACGGCTCGTCCAGGAACACCAACTCCGCCTCCTGCGCGAGGCCGCGGGCGACGAACGCGCGTTTGCGCTGTCCGCCGGAGAGAGCGCCGATCGGGTTCGCGTGCAGCTCGGCGAGACCCACCCGGTCCAACGCCGCGCGCACAGCCGAACGGTCGACGGCCCGTGGGCGCCTGCCGCCGCGCAGTCGCCCGTAGCGGCCCATCATGACCACGTCCGCCACGGCCACCGGGAACGCCCAGTCCACGGCCTCCGCCTGCGGGACGTAGGCGACGAGGCCGTCCTTGCGGGCTTGCTTCGAGCGTCGGCCGAGCAGCGAGATCGTGCCCCGGTCCGGCGTGACCAGGCCCATGAGCGACTTGAACAACGTGGACTTCCCTGACCCGTTCATGCCGAGCAGTCCACAGATCGTTCCGGCGTCGATGTCGACCGTCACGTCGTCGAGCGCGAGCGTGTCGCCATAGGTGACGCGCACGCCGCGGGCGCTCACTCCGGTCCCGTGTCCGGAACCGGACTCGTCACTCGTGCGAGGCAGGGTCATCGGTTCGTTCCCCCGAGTCCGTCGAGGATGGTGCGGGTGTCGTGACGCAGCAGGTCCAGATAGGTCGGCACCGGGCCGTCCGGGGCGGACAACGAGTCCACGTACAGCGTCCCGGCGAACCGGGCGTCGGCTTCTTCCGCGACCTGGTGCTGTGCCTGCGGATTCACCGTCGATTCGCAGAACACGGCCGGTACGTCGTTGTCCCTGACGAATGCGGTGGTGTTCTTCACCTGCTGTGGCGTGCCCTCCTGGTCGCTGTTCACCGGCCACAGGTACGCCTCGCGGAGCCCGGCGTCGCGTGCCAGGTAGCTGAACGCTCCCTCGCAGGTGACCAGTGCGCGATGGGGCTCGGGTACGGCACGCAGTTCGGCCGCGAGCGTGCGTTCGATCGCGTCGAGCTCGGCGAGGTATGCGTTCGCATTGGCGTGAAACTCCGCCGCATGGGCGGGCTCCAGCTCGACGAGGGCATCGCGGATGTTGGCGACGTAGATCTTCGCGTTCGCAGGCGACATCCAGGCGTGCGGATTGACGGCACGGCCGTCGGAAGTGTCACGGTCGCCGATGGAGATCGGTTCGACCCCGTCGGTGAGGGTGACGTGTGGCGACTCGGTCTGGTCGAGGAACCGCTCGAACCACCGTTCCAACCCGAAGCCGTTGTCGAGCACCAGGTCGGCACGCGCCCCGCGCATCAGGTCGCTGGGAGTCGGCTGGTACTCGTGGATCTCCGAGCCGGGTTTCGTGATCGACTCCACGGACA
Organism: Allosaccharopolyspora coralli; assembly: GCF_009664835.1. Lineage (NCBI taxonomy): Bacteria > Bacillati > Actinomycetota > Actinomycetes > Pseudonocardiales > Pseudonocardiaceae > Allosaccharopolyspora > Allosaccharopolyspora coralli. The sequence continues at coordinate 3,685,241 of NZ_CP045929.1, read as the reverse complement.
CGGTGTCGCCCGCCACGGCCCGGGTCATGTCGGCCAGCACCGTGAAGGTGGTGACGACGTGCTTGCGCGGGTCGTTCGGGGCGCCGACCCCTGTCGCACACGAACTCACCAGCGCGGAGACGATCACACACAGGATCGCCGCGCCCACACCGTGTTTTCGCCTGGACGTGACGACGAGTTTCGGCATGACGAAAACTCTACTGAGTGGGTATGCGGACTACCAAGCCCCTCCGCCGTTCCGATGCGCGGCGACGTGGGAGAATAGCGGCGCTATGTCTGCGACCTCGCTTCCGCTCGTCTTCGACGCCCCCCGCAAGGGCATGCCCTCGCGTCATCTCGCCGACCTCTCGGCACAGGAGCGCGCGGACGCGGTCAGCGAGCTGGGAGAGAAGCCGTTCCGAGCCAAGCAGCTGGCCCATCAGTATTTCGGCAAGCTCAACGCCGACGTCGACTCGATGACCGACATCCCGGCCGCGAGTCGCGAGCGGCTCGGCAAGGAGCTGTTCCCCACGCTGCTCACGTCCGTGCGCGGCCTCGACACCGACGAGGGCACGACACGGAAGACGCTCTGGAAGGCCCACGACGGGACGATGCTGGAGAGCGTCCTCATGCGGTACCCGGACCGGGCGACCGTGTGCATCTCCAGCCAGGCGGGCTGCGGAATGGCGTGCCCGTTCTGCGCGACCGGCCAGGGTGGTCTGCAGCGCAACCTCTCGACAGCGGAGATCGTCGACCAGGTGCGTTCGGCCGCCGCGATGATGCGGGACGGCGACGTGCCCGGCGGCCCCGGACGGTTGTCCAACGTCGTGTTCATGGGGATGGGCGAGCCGTTGGCGAATTACCGCCGCGTGATCGACGCCGTCCACCGGATCTGCGACCCGCCCCCGGACGGCCTCGGTCTCTCGCAGCGTTCGGTCACGGTCTCGACCGTCGGCCTGGCACCCGCGATCAGGAAGATGACCGCCGAGGACCTGCACGTCACCCTCGCGGTGTCGCTGCACACGCCGGACGACGAACTTCGCGACACCCTGGTTCCGGTGAACAACCGCTGGAAGGTCGCCGAGGTGCTGGACGCCGCGCGTGGCTACGCGGACAACACCGGCCGCCGGGTCTCCATCGAGTACGCACTCATCCGCGACGTCAACGATCACCCGTGGCGGGCGGATCTGCTCGGCAAGCTCCTGCATCGCCACCTGGGCCAGTTCGCGCACGTCAACCTGATCCCGCTGAACCCGACCCCGGGCAGCAAGTGGGACGCGAGCCCGAAGCCGGTGGAACGGGAGTTCGTCCGTCGCGTCCGCGACGCGGGCGTTCCCTGCACCGTCCGGGACACCCGTGGTCAGGAGATCGCCGCCGCGTGCGGCCAGCTCGCCGCCGAAAGCTGAGCTCCGGCGCTTCAGTCCTCACGTCCGGGGTTCGCCGTACCAGCGCCAGGTGGTCAGCTGCGGGCGCCCGGGTAGTTCGGTGCGTCCGGTGGCCCACAGCAGGGCTGGCCACGGATCCGCGGTCTCCGGTGCGTCCGGGAACAGTCGGGCGAGTGCTCGCGCACACAGGTCGGCAGGTGGGTCCCAGGTGAGTCCGAGTCCTGCTGCAAGGTCGTGGGTGTGCACGAGGGTCTCGACGATCCCCATCGCGGCGAATCCTTCGGGATCCGAGGCTCCGAAGACGTGGTGGGCGAGAGTGTGCGGGTGAGTCGTGCGGACCATCGCGGCCAACAGCGCTCCGCTGGCTTCCAACACCTGCAACAAGCCGACCGGGCCGGCTTCACGGTTCGCGTGAATGGTGTTTGCGGGTCCGCCCGGGCGTCGGCTCTCGGCCACGAAGGCCAGTTCGCTGTCCAAAGGCGGTTGTGGGGGACCCAGTTTCGCGGCGTAGGCGAAGAGGTCGTCGCTGAGGTGCTCGACGGTCTCCCAGCAGTCCCACTCCAGTGAGCCGGCCTTGGTGGTCCATGCGTCGGCGGGCGCCTTCTGCAGAACTGCCACAGCGAGCCGCACGGCACGGTCGAGGTCATCGGCGGTCATCGGCGCCGGGAGCGAGTTGATCTCGGCTGGCATGGCAGGAACGTACCGCGCCCGATGAATCGCGCGCGCCCCAATTTTCGGTGACCTCACGTGGTGGTGCGAGTACGAACAGTGGATATTCGGTTACGAACCGGTTGCGAAGTTACTTCCGGGTAGCCTATGTGATTGCGGGCACGATGTGCATCGAGTCACCGTGAGACCTCGGAACCTACCGCATCGTAGGTAAACACCGTTCGCCTTGAGGAGAGCCCCGTGCAGACTGGCCCGTTCCGTCGCGTCGGCGTGACGCTGTTGACCGCCGCCATCGGCGCGTCGTTCACCGTCGCGACGGCATCCGCCGCGCCCGCCTTGGAACGGCCTCCGTTCTACGAGCCTCCGGCGGAGCTGCCTGCCGAGAACGGCGACATCGTGCGGTCCGAGCCCTCGGAGTACTTCCTCGACCCGCTGAAGACCGTTCCGGTCGACGCGAACGTCCAGCGGATGATGTACAAGTCCTCGGGACGTGGCGGTGAGCCGATCGCGGTGACCGGAACGGTGATCACTCCGAACGGTGAGTGGACCGGTGACGGGGAACGCCCGGTCGTCGGCTTCTCGGCGGGCACCCAGGGAATGGCCGACCGCTGCGCCCCGTCGCGGCAGCTTGCCAACGGCACCGAGTACGAGGGCTTCTTCATCAAGGCCATGCTCTCCAAGGGCTACGCGGTCGCCCTGACCGACTACGAAGGTCTCGGCACTCCGGGTGTGCACACCTACGTCAATCGCGAGGTCACCGGCAACGCCGTGCTCGACTCGGTGCGTGCGGCGCAGAACCTGCCCGAGTCCACCCTGCCGGACAACGGTCCCGTGGTGCTCTACGGCTACTCCCAAGGCGGCGGCGGAGTCTCCTCGGCGGCGGAGCTGGCCCCGGCCTACGCGCCGGAACTCGATCTCAGAGGCGTCGCGGGCGGTGCCGTGCCCGCCGAACTCGGCGGGGTCGCCGAGAACCTCGACGGCGGCCTCTACGCGGCGTTCCTCGGCTACGCGCTGTCGGGGCTGGCGTCGGGTTACGACCTCGACCTCGAACCGGTCCTCAACGAGGAGGGCGAGCAGTACCGGCAGGAAATCGAAGACTCCTGCTTGCTCGACGCGGTGCCGAACTTCGCGTTCACCCGCTCAGCGGACCTGACCGAGGACGGCAGGCCGCTCACCGACTCCCTCGACGAAGCGCCGTTCAAGGACGCCGTGGCTGAGCAGCGGATCGGGAACGGTAAGCCGGAGGTCCCGGTGCTGCTCACCCAGAGCCTGCTGGACGACGTGATCCCGTTCGAGCAGACCAAGACGCTGGCCGCGGACTGGTGTGCTCAAGGCGCCGACGTGCAGTTCGCGCCCAACCTCGCCCCGACCCACGTCGGCGGAGCGGTCGCGAACTTCCCCCGGGCGTTCCAGTGGATCGACGATCGCCTCGCAGGCGAGGAAACCTCGCCCAACTGCGGAAACATCGACCAGGCGCCTGCGGATCCGGCCGTTCCCTACGACGAGCAGGCACCGCTCCTGCCGCAGCTGACCGACCGGATCCTCAAGCCGTGATCACCTCCCGGGCCGGTCACCAGATGGCCGGCCCGGGCTCGCCCGGAGGCACTGATGCGCGTTTCGCCGCCCCGCCGCGTGGGGATCACCTTGCTGGCCGTAGCGATAGGGGCGGTGTTCGCCACCGGCGCCCCTTCGGGCGCGTCGGCCGCAGAGCGGCCGCCGTTCTACGAACCACCCGCTGAACTGCCCGTCGCCGACGGTGACGTCGTTCGTGCCGAGCCTTCGGAGTTCTTCCTCGATCCCCTCAAGACGGTCGAAGTCGACGCGAACGTGCAGCGCGTGATGTACAAGTCGACCGACCGCACGGGTGCGCCGATCGCCGTGACCGGCACCGTGATCACGCCGCACGGTGAGTGGACCGGTGCCGGGGAACGTCCTGTCGTCGGCTTGGCGCCCGGAACCCAAGGCCTCGCCGACCGCTGCGCCCCCTCGATCCGCCTGGCAGCAGGCACCGAGTACGAAGGCGTCACGATCCGGGCCCTGCTGGCCAAGGGATACACGGTCGCGATCACCGACTACGACGGCCTCGGCACCCCGGATGTGCACACCTACGTCAACCGGGAAGTCACCGGCAACGCCGTACTCGACATGGTCCGCGCGGCGCAGCGTCTTCCGGAGGCGGGCGTGCCCGACGACGGGCCGGTGGGGCTCTACGGCTACTCCCAGGGAGGGGGTGCGACGGCCGCCGCAGCCGAGCTCGCCGCGACCTACGCCCCGGAGCTCGACATCGAAGGAGTGGTCGCCGGGGCCGTGCCCGCCGAGCTCGGGAACGTGGCCCACCACCTCGACGGCGGACCGTACGCCGGACTGCTCGGCTTCGCCGTCGTCGGCCTCGCCGAGGGCTACGACCTCGACCTCGATCGGTATCTCAACGACGAGGGCCGTCAGTACGCGGCGGAACTGAAAGACGGTTGCGTCGAGGACGCCGTCGGGTATCCGTTCGTGCAGTCGGAGTCCGTGACCGCCGACGGACGGCCGATCACCGACTATCTGGACGAAGCGCCGTTCCGCGACATCGTCGCCGAGCAGCGCATCGGCAACCGCACGCCCGAGACGCCGGTGCTGCTCACGCACAGCAAACTCGACGACATCATTCCGTTCGACCAGGGCGAAACCCTTGCCGCGGACTGGTGTGCCCGCGGAGCGGACGTCCAGTTCGCGCCCAATCTCGGTCCGACCCACGTCGGCGGTCTCGTCGCCGCGTTCCCGCGCAGCGTCAACTGGCTACAGGACCGTTTCGCGGGAGCGGGGAGCACCCCGAACTGCGGGGAACCGGCACCGGTCGACCCGGCCATCCCCTACGACGAGAACCGGCCGCTGCTGGAACAGTTCCCGGTGCAGCCGAGCTGAGGTTCGCCGAGGACGCTGCGCCGCCCGCGATGACGGGTGGTGCAGCGTTTCGCGCTCGGTCGCGGACGGGTGAGTTTCACCACCGCAGCAGGCTGGAGGGTGCTCGGATTGATCTGCGTTGGTGGCTCTGCGGCGGAACTCACCTCGCCGCTGGCTGCGGGATCGTCGACATCAGCGTTCTGGGGGCTCTCGTGAGCACACTGCCGTACACCGGAGGTCGGCGTGGTGCTCGGTCGGTCACGTATGTGGCCTCACAAGGCTGGCCGTTCCCCTCGGGCCTCATGCTCGGCTTTCACGCGCGTGCGGCGAGCCGCGATGTCACCGTCGACGGCGAGGAGATCGTCGAGGCCCGATGGGTGGGCTACGACGAGTTCGCTGCGCGAGCAGAGCGATTCCGGCCGGACTCCATCGAGACCCACCTGGCCGCGATGTGGCTCAGCGGGCACCGTTGAACACGGGGCCGATCCCAGTTGCAGCGCGTGCCGTGCGCGGCTCAGCGCCGCCAGGCGGTGCGGCGCCTGCGCACGTCGTGCACCAGGCCGATGGCCAGCGCGAGTGCGATGCCGATCAACCACATGTCCGCGGTCTTGAAGCCGTCACCGCCACTGAGAATCCCCTGGTGGTTGCCGTAGAGCATGATCAGGCAGGCGAACACGGAGAACCAGCCTGCGGCCTGCGTGGCCTTCGGGAAGCCACCGTGCCAGCCCCACTCCGCCGACGGCTCGTCGTGCGGATCGACGGCCGTGCTCGGCTTGGTCTCCAGTTCCGTGTTCGCCACGGTTCCTCCTCTGCACTGCCCGCGCGTGGGCACCGACACGCTCCTGCGCGGTCCGGCGGTGCGGATCGCGCAGGGTCATCTTTGCACATTCGCGCCGTCCGCCCGCGCAGGAGGACGGGAGAACCGGAGTACGGCAGGAGAACAAGGCCGAGCGCCCGTGTGCGCCCGGCCTTGCGTGCGACTCCCGGGTGGTCTGGGGCTCCCGAGCAGCCCCTTCAGCCCTTGACGGCCTTGGTGCGGCCGACCACCAAGCGGTAGATGCCGAGCACGATCACCGAGCCCGCGATCGCCAGCAGCCAGGTGGTGATGGACCAGAACTGTTCGATCCCCACCCCGAAGATCCAGCTGCCCAGCAGACCGCCGATGAACGCACCCACCACGCCCAGCAGCAGCGTGACGAAGATCCCACCCGGGTCCTTACCCGGCATGATGAGCTTGGCGAGTGCACCAGCGATGAGCCCGAGCACGATCCAACCGATGAAACCCATGGCGCGCCCCTTCCTGGCGTGGCCGCCCCGCCCGGGGACACGCCGTGACGGCGTCCCGGCGGGCGACGGTGACACTGCTGATCGTGACGCCGAAACGGGGCGCGCGCACTGCGAGCGCCGGGACCTCACTCACTTCGGGGACAATGGCGGCGATGAGTGCTTCCGATTCCCCAGCGCCGCCACCGGTCGCCCGCTCCGGGCAGGCGGCCTCCGCAGGTCCCGAGTCAGGGGACCCGAGGTCGGTCGTCGTCCTCGGCTCCACCGGCTCCACCGGGACGCAGGCACTCGACGTCATCCGGCGCAACCCGAAGCGGTTCCACGTGGCCGGGCTCGCCGCGGGCGGCAGTGACCCGCGGCAGCTCGCCCAGCAGGCACTCGAGTTCGACGTCGACGCCGTCGCGGTGGCGCGGGGCACGGCGCTGGAGGACGTGCAGCTCGCGCTCTACGCCGAAGCGCAGCGCCGCGGCTACCGCGACGGCGAGTTCCGGATCCCACGTCTGCTCGGCGGCCCGGACGCGACCGTCGATCTGGTGCGCAGCACCCCGGCGGACGTCGTGCTCAACGGCATCGACGGCTCCCGTGGCCTGGCGCCCACGTTGGCCGTGCTGGACACCGGTGCGCAGCTGGCCCTCGCCAACAAGGAATCGCTCATCGCGGGCGGACCGCTCGTCCTCGCCCGCGCCGCACCCGGCCAGATCGTGCCCGTCGACTCCGAACACTCCGCGCTCGCGCAGTGCCTGGCCGGGGGGCGCGCCGACGAGGTCGACCGGCTCGTGCTCACCGCCTCGGGCGGCCCGTTCCGGGGCCGGAACCGCGAGCAACTCGCGGAGGTGACGGTGGAGCAGGCGATGGCCCACCCCACCTGGACCATGGGCAGCGTCGTCACGATCAACTCAGCGACCCTGGTGAACAAGGGACTCGAACTCATCGAGGCCCACCTGCTGTTCGACCTCGCCTACGACCGGATCGACGTGGTCGTCCACCCGCAGTCGATCGTGCACTCGATGGTGACGTTCACCGACGGTTCCACCCTCGCCCAGGCCAGTCCGCCCGACATGCGGCTGCCGTTGTCGCTCGGCCTCGACTGGCCGCACCGGGTCGCCGGGGCGGCGCCCGCACTCTCCTTTGCCGAGGCCACCGCGTGGACGTTCGAACCACTGGACGAGGTAGCCTTTCCCGCCGTGTCGCTGGCCCGTCACGCAGGCAGCGAAGGCGGTTGTCTGCCCGCCGTCTACAACGCCGCCAACGAGGAAGCACTCGAGGCGTTCGTGCAAGGCCGCACCGGATTCACCGGCATCGTGGACACTGTGGGTGACGTACTCGCGGCGGCCGACTCGTGGCGGTCCGAACCGGCGAGCGTCGACGAGGTGTTCGCGGCCGAGCGGTGGGCACGCGCGAAGGCCCGAGAGCTGGCCGCAACGAGGAGTGCGAACTGATGCTGGTGGTCCTGGGAATACTGATCTTCTTCGTGGGGCTGCTGGTCTCCATCGCCTGGCACGAGCTGGGCCACCTCGCGGCCGCGAAGATGTTCGGCGTCAAGGTCACCCAGTACATGGTCGGGTTCGGGCGCACCGTCTGGTCGCGGAAGAAGGGCGACACCGAGTACGGGATCAAGGCCATCCCGTTCGGCGGCTACATCCGCATGATCGGCATGTTCCCGCCGCAGAAGGAGGAGGAGTACGGGCGCACCGCCTCCTCGGCGCCGTGGCGAGTCATGATCGAGGACGCCCGGCAGGCCGCCGCCGAGGAGGTCACCCCACAGGACGCGCACCGGCAGTTCTACCAGCGCTCCCCGTGGAAACGGATCATCGTCATGTTCGGCGGCCCGTTCATGAACCTGATTCTGGCCATCGGCATCTTCGCGGGCATCCTCATGGGCTACGGCGCGCAGGAACCGACGAAGACGGTCGCCACCGTCAGCGAATGCGTCATTCCCGCCGACGCGCAGGACAAGGAGAACTGCCCCGCCGGAGCGCCGCCGTCCCCCGCCGCGCAGGCCGGATTCCAGCCCGGCGACGAGATCGTCGAGTTCGACGGCAGGTCCTACGCCAGCTGGGACGAGCTGCGGGTGGCCATCCGCAACTCCAGTGGCACCGTTCCGGTCGTGGTCGAACGCGACGGCCAGCGCGAGATGCTCACCGCCACGCTCATGCAGAGCGAGCAGTACGCACTCGACGGCTCGGGGGACACCGAACGCGTCGGCTTCCTCGGTCTCGCCCCCACCCAGGTGCTCGTCCAGCAAGGGCCGGGGGAGGTCGCCCAGCGGTTCGGCGAGATCATCACCCTCACCGTGCAGAAGGTCCTGCAGCTCCCGCAGCGCGTCCCGGACCTCGTCGCCGCCATCGGCGGGGACGAGCGGGAACAGGACTCGCCCGTCGGCATCGTCGGTGCGAGCCGAATCGGGGGCGAGGTGCTCTCCTACGAGCAGGCGAGCGTGGACGAGCGGCTCATCACCATGGTCAACTTGCTGGCCGGGGTGAACCTGTCGCTGTTCGTGCTGAACATGCTGCCGATCCTGCCGCTCGACGGCGGCCACATCGCCGGTGCCATGTGGGAGTCCGTGCGCCGCGGGTTCGCCAAGCTCTTCCGACGCAAGGACCCGGGTCCGTTCGACACCGCCAAGCTCATGCCGCTGGCCTACGCGGTGAGTCTCGTGTTCATCGCGTACTCGCTGCTGGTACTGGTCGCCGACATAGTCAACCCGGTGACCCTGTTCTGACACCCGCTCACCTTGTTCTGACGGGTGCGGCCGAGTGCCCTGCCGGGCCGCGTGAGCCTTTGTGGTTGCTATAGGCACCAAAAAGGCTCACGCGTGCCGGGGTGACGCAGGACGCAGGTGCCGGGAGCGCGGGGTGCGAGGGGGTCGCCGGTATTGTGGAGAGCGGCTGAGGCCCGACGCGGCACCCCACCGCGCACGGGGACAGGCATCCGAGCACAGCCGAAGGTGGAGAGAACCCGATGACCATCGATCTGGGTATGCCCGGCACGCCGGCACCGACCTTGAGCGAGCGCCGCACGACCCGGCAGTTGCAGGTCGGTCCGGTCGGAGTGGGCAGCGATCACCCGATCTCGGTCCAGTCGATGACGACGACCAACACCACCGACATCAACGGCACCCTCCAGCAGATCGCGGAGCTGACGGCGTCCGGTTGCGACATCGTCCGGGTCGCCTGCCCCACATCGGACGATGCCGAAGCGCTCCCGATCATCGCGCAGAAGTCGAAGATCCCGGTCATCGCCGACATCCACTTCCAGCCGAAGTACGTCTTCGCCGCCATCGAGGCGGGCTGTGCGGCCGTCCGCGTCAACCCGGGCAACATCCGCAAGTTCGACGACCAGGTCAAGGAGATCGCGCAGGCCGCGAAGGACCACGGCACGCCGATCCGGATCGGCGTCAACGCCGGGTCGCTGGACAAGCGGTTGTTGGAGAAGCACGGCAAGGCCACTCCCGAGGCGCTGGCCGAGTCGGCGCTGTGGGAGGCGAGCCTGTTCGGGGAACACGACTTCCACGACATCAAAATCTCCGTCAAGCACAACGACCCGGTCGTGATGGTGCGCGCCTACGAGCTGCTCGCCGAGCAGTGCGACTACCCGCTGCACCTCGGCGTCACCGAGGCCGGGCCTGCGTTCCAGGGCACCGTGAAGTCGGCCGTCGCGTTCGGCGCGCTGTTGCGGCAGGGCATCGGCGACACGATCCGGGTGTCGCTGTCCGCGCCGCCGGTCGAGGAGATCAAGGTCGGCACCCAGATCCTGCAGTCGCTGAACCTGCGCCCCCGCAAGCTCGAGATCGTCTCCTGCCCGTCGTGCGGGCGCGCGCAGGTCGACGTCTACAAGCTCGCCGACGAGGTCACCGCTGGTCTGGAAGGCATGGAGGTGCCGCTGCGCGTGGCCGTGATGGGCTGTGTCGTCAACGGTCCCGGCGAGGCTCGCGAGGCCGACCTCGGGGTGGCTTCCGGTAACGGCAAGGGCCAGATCTTCGTCAAGGGCGAGGTCATCAAGACCGTTCCCGAGGCGCAGATCGTCGAGACGCTGATCGAGGAAGCCTCGCGCATCGCCGAGGACATGGACGAAACCACGGGTGAGGCACCCAGCGTCACCGTCGGCTGATCGCAGGCGGCACCGCTGTCGCCCGGCGCCGGGCGCAGGTCTTGCCCTTTTCGGGTGATGGCGTCGGCAGTTCCCGCCACTGTCCGAGGGCGGGAGAGCGCACCCTCCGGGTCGTCTGGCACTCTTGCTCCGTGCTGAAGCTCGCCGGGGCGCGGTTGCTCGAGGACAGTGACGCGCGAGAGGTTCGGTCCGTTCTCGAGGCCGATCCCGTCGCCGCGTGCATGGTGGCCGCCCGCTTCGAGACCGCCGGGCTGCACCCGTGGCGGCTCGGCGGTGAACTGTGGGGTTTCGGCGGACTCGACGGCCTGTGCTTCTCCGGCGTCAACCTCATCCCGTTGCAGGGTGACGCCACCGCGATGCGCGCCTTCGCCGACCGCGCGCTGAGTCGCCGCCGCGTGTGTTCCTCGCTGGTCGGCCCCTCGGAGCAGGTTCTGGGCCTGTGGAGCGAGCTGGCATCGGGTTGGGGACCGCCGCGGGAGATCCGCCCGGAGCAGCCGGTGATGGTGCTCGACACGCCCCCGCAGGTCGACCCGGATCCGCTGGTACGCCGGGTTCGGCCGGACGAGCTGGACCGTTACCTGCCTGCCGCGATCGCGATGTTCACCGAGGAGGTGGGCATCGACCCGTGCGCGAACGGTGGAGCCGCCGGCTACCGCGCTCGGGTGGCCGAGCTGATCGCGGGTGGTCGCGCGTTCGCCCGATTCGACGGCGACGAGGTGGTGTTCAAGGCCGAGATCGGGGCGTTGTCGCGTTCGGTGGGGCAGATCCAGGGCGTGTGGGTGCATCCGGACCGGCGTAGTTGTGGCCTCGGCACCCGCGGAACCGCGGCGGTGGCGGAGCGGTTGTCGGCGATCGGCCGGACCGCGAGCCTGTACGTCAACGGGTTCAACGTCGCCGCGCGGATCGCCTACCGCAAGATCGGCTTCGAGGAACGCGGCGTGTTCGCCACCGTCCTGTTCTGAGCGCCTGCCGTTGATCTCACTCTGGGAAGCGACGGCCCCGCCGACGAGAGCCAGCATCGAGGCCTAGAGCCCGTCGTAGCGGATCGTGCCGAAGCACCATTCGGACCTCAGCCACTCGTGCACCGCATGCCGGAGCGGCAGGTCCATGTCCGCCCGGTCTGCGCGCACCCATGAGCGCGCGTGGGCCACGGTGGCATCGCCCTCCGCCGGATACACGTACACGCACCCGATCACGTCGGCGGCGTCTTCGGCGTCGAGCACGGTGAACGTGAAACCCCGGTGCTTCCCGAAGTCCTCGGCGTGCTTGCGGAGATCGGCGAGGTTCGCGTCGAGCCCCATGCCGTCCTGCGGCGGCCAGCCGTCCCGTAACGGGAAACCGGGTGTGCGCCGGACGTGGTCGATGCTCGAGGTCCACGCCGCATGGTCGGCTTCGTTGTGTTCGGGACCGAGCGGCGCCAGCACGAACTCGGCCGTGGCGAAGGCGCGTGGTGGAACGAAACCGGCTGGAACGAAGGTCATGACGCGGGCCGCGAGTCCTTTCGGCGGACCGGACCGTGACCGGCCGCATGGATCTTAGGCATACTACGCGTCGTGTCTGATCCGCAGAGTCGTCGCAGCCCGCTGACCCGGTTGCTGGTGGTGTTGCTGCTGCTGGCCCCGGTGGCGGGGTGCGGTGTGTTCGAGCAAGGCCCCTCCGCCGATGACGTCGCCGAGTCGTACCTGCAATCGGTGGCGGCCGGGGACGACGCCGGTGCCGCGCAGCAGACCACGAATCCGGATGCTGCCCGCCGAGCACTGGAGTCCACCCGCCGGTCACTGTCGCCGGAGTCGGTGCGCACCACGGTCAAGGACGTCTCCGCCGAGGGCGGTGACGGACCGGTGCGTGCGACGTTCGACATCGCATGGGACTTCGGCAACAACCAGGTCTGGAGCTATGAGGGGTCCGTGCGGCTCCAGGAACAGGAGCAGGGACCCGGCGGCTGGAAAGTCCAGTGGGAACCCTCGGCGATCCACCCCGAGCTGCAGGAGGGGCAGTCGCTTCGGTTCGACGCGCTCAAGGCGGATCCGCAGCCGTTGCGAGGCCGCAACGGAGTGGAGCTGATGCGCCCGCAGACGCTCGTGTCCGTGGCGCTCGACCCCGCCGCGGCCGGCGACGTGTCCGCGGTGGCGGGCGAACTCGGCAGCGCGCTCGGGCAGGTCGATCCCCGAATCACCCGTGACTCGATCCTCTCCGGGGTGAACGAGACTCCCGACGGTCAGGCGTACGTGGTGGCGCAGTTGCGGGCGGAGGACTACGACCGCGTGCGGGGGCAGATCTCCGAGTTGCCGGGAGTGTCGTTCCCGGCGCAGTCGAAGCTGCTCGCCGACGACCGCGAGTACGGGACGCAGGTGCTCTCGGGTATCGCGCAACACGTCGACGAGCAGCTCGAACGCAACGCGGGTTGGTCGGTGTCGATCGTCGACGCGCAGGGCGCTGCGGTGCAGTCGTTGCAGGAGCAGCGGCCGAAGCCTGCCGCGCCGGTCACCACGACGTTGAGCGACCAGGTGCAGCGGGCGGCCGAGCAGGCTGTCGACCCGGTGCCGCAGGCGGCGATGGTGGTGGCGATGCAGCCGTCGAGCGGAGACGTGCTCGCCGTCGCGCAGAACCAGCCTGCCGACGCGCAGGGGACACCGGCGCTCACCGGGCAGTACCCGCCCGGGTCGACGTTCAAGATCGTCACCGCGTCGGCGGCGTTGTCGAGCGGCCGGGTCACCGCGGACGCGCCGGTGGACTGCCCGCGGTCGAAAGTCTTCGACGGGCGCACGGTCCCCAACGACAAGGACTTCGAGCTCGGGACGGTGCCGCTGACGCAAGCGTTCGCCCGCTCGTGCAACACGACGTTCGCCCAGCTCGGCGTTGATCTGCCGCCGAACGCCCTGCCGGATGCCGCTCAGCAGCTCGGGCTCGGGGTGGACTTCGTGATGCCGGGGGCGACGACGATCACGGGGAAGGTGCCGCCGCCGGAGACGACGACGGCGAAGGCGGCGAACGCGTTCGGGCAGGGCACGGTCCTGGCCAGCCCGTTCGGCATGGCGCTGGCGACCTCGACGGTGGCCAACGGCCGAATGCCGTCTCCGACGTTGATCGAGGGCACCGAGACCCAGGCCGACGCGCAGCCCGAGCCCCCGCCTCAGCGCACGCTGGACCAGCTGCGGCCGATGATGCGTGAGGTCGTGCGTTCCGGGACGGCGACCCAGCTCCAGGGGTCGGGAGACGTCGCGGGCAAGACCGGCACCGCCCAGTACGGGGACGGCGAGCGTTCGCACGGCTGGTTCGTCGGCTACCGGGGGGACCTGGCGTTCGCGGTGCTCATCACGGACGCGGGTGAGTCGGGCCCTGCCGTGGACCTGGCGAAGGACTTCCTCGACAGCGCCCCGTGAGTGCCCGAAATCACATCCGACGGTGAGTTCGAGCTTCGCCGGCACCCCCGGCAACACCCGCCAGGGTGGGGACAACTCCGCACCCTGTGGACAACGGGGTGGCAAATTCGCGCGAATTTGCCACCCCCGAGGTGCGGGAGGGGGCCGGGCAGCGCCGTCGGGTGGTGACGACGTTCTAGAGTGAGGGTTATGCCGGTACGCGCCCCTTTGCAGCCAGGTCAGCAGACACCGCGACGTCCGGTGCCGTCGAGCATCGTGCGTCCGGAGTACGTCGACAAGCCGGCTCCTGCGCCCAACACGGACCCGGACGTCCAGCCGCCCGAGGTGATCGAGGCGATGCGCGTCGCGGGCCGGCTGGCAGGGCAGGCGCTCGCCGAGGCGGGCAAGGCGGTCGTGCCGGGTGCGACCACCGACGACATCGACAGGGTGGTCCACGAGTTCTTCGTCGACAACGGCGCCTACCCGTCGACGCTCGGATACCGGGGATTCCCGAAGTCGTGCTGCACGTCGCTGAACGAGGTCATCTGCCACGGCATCCCGGACTCGACGGTGATCGAGGACGGCGACATCGTCAACGTCGACGTCACCGGCTACATCGGCGGCGTGCACGGCGACACGAACGCGACGTTCGTCGCGGGGGAGACCTCGGAAGAGGTGCGGCTGCTCGTCGAGCGCACGCACGAGGCGACCATGCGTGCGATCAAGGCCGCGAAGCCGGGCAGGCAACTCAACGTGGTCGGTCGCGTCATCGAGTCCTACGCGAAGCGGTTCGGCTACGGCGTGGTCCGGGACTTCACGGGTCACGGCATCGGCCGTTCGTTCCACAGTGGACTTGTGGTGCTGCACTACGACGACCCGTCGGTGCAGACGGTCCTCGAGCCGGGCATGACGTTCACCATCGAGCCGATGATCACCCTCGGCACCCACGAGCACGACCTGTGGGAGGACGGCTGGACGGTGACCACGCAGGACAAGAGCTGGACCGCCCAGTTCGAGCACACCATCCTCATCACCGAGACCGGCAACGAGATCCTCACCCAGCTCTGAGTGAGGGGCATCGATCCCGCAGCGCTGAGCCCGCAGCTCGCTCAGCGCGGGTCCGCGTCGATCACGCCGTCCTGGTGGAGCTTGCCGATCTGGTGGTCGGCGAGTCCGAGCACCTCGGCCAGCACCTGGTGGGTGTGTTCACCGTGGCGAGGCGCGGCAGAGGCTTCGCCGTAGCTTCCACCCGAGCGCAACGCCGGGCGGGCGGCGACGGTGCGGCCGATACCGGGCTCGTTCACTCTGGTGAGCACGGACGGCGTCTCCGAACGGTCGTGTGCGGCGACGACCTCGTCCATCTCGCGGTACCGGCTCCACAACACCCCGCCGGTCTCGAGCCGGTCGGCGACCTCCGCGAGGTCGCGTTCGGCGAACCAGGGACGCAGGATCGCTGTGATCGTCTCCCGCAGCCGGTAGCGGTCGGATTCGCGCGCGAGGTCGGCGTCCAGCGCCTGTTCCAGCGCCGCGAAGACCTCGCTCGTTCCGGTGGCGGTGCAGAGTCCTCGCCAGTGCCCGGGTGTCAGCGCGACGACCATGACGTGTGCGTCGTCGCGCGTCGTGAAGTCCACCCCGAAACTGCCGTAGAGATGGTTGCCGTGTCGCGGGCGCGGACCACCGCGCTGCTCGGCTTCGGCCAGCCAGCCGAGGTTGGCGACTCCGCTGGTGGCGACGTCGGCCAACGCGAGTTCGAGGTAGCTGCCGCGGCCCGTCTTCTCCCGCTCGCGCAGCGCCGCGAGCAAGCCGGTGGCCGCCGTCATCCCGGTGAGCAGGTCCCATGCGGGCAGCACGTGGTTGACCGGACCGCGCGCGTCGGCTCCACCGGTGATCGTCGGGATTCCGACGTCGGCGTTGACCGTGTAGTCGACCGCCGGTCTGCCGTCGGGATGACCTTGCACGTGGAGGTGGACGAGGTCGGGCCGCCGCGCGGAGAGCTCCTCGTACGAGAGCCAACGACTTCCGGCGACGTTGTCGACGAGTAGCCCGGCGTCGGGACCGTCGGTGGTGATCAGCTCGGTCACGAGTTCTTTGCCCGCGTGGCTTCGCAGGTCGACCGCCAGCGATCGTTTGCCCCGGTTCAGCGCCGCCCAGTACAGGCTTTCCCCCTCCGGTGCCAGCGGCCAGCGGTACTGGTCGGCAGGGCCGCCGAGTGGCACGACCTTGATGACGTCGGCACCGAGTTGACCGAGTGCCAGGCAGCCCGACGGGCCCGCCACGAAGCTGGCGCACTCGACGATGCGGAGACCGGTGAGGGGCCGGGAACTCATGCGCTCGCCTCGAAGATCGCGGCGAGTCCTTGGCCGCCACCGATGCACATCGTCTCCATGGCGTAGCGCGCCTGCCTGCGCCGCAGCTCGTGGGCGAGGGTGGCGAGGATGCGCACCCCGGTCGCGCCGACCGGGTGGCCGAGGGAGATGCCCGAGCCGTTGACGTTCAGCCGCTCGAAGTCGTCGGAGCCGAAGCCCCATTCTCGCGTGCAGGCGAGGACCTGCGAGGCGAAGGCTTCGTTCAGCTCGATGAGATCCATTTCCGCCCAGGACAACCCGGCCCGGTCCAGGGCCTGTTCGGTGGCGGGGACAGGGCCGATGCCCATTCGGCACGGTGCCACCCCCGCGACCGCCCACGTGACCAACCGCGCGTACGGCGCGAGTCCGAGGTCTTCGGCTCGCTGCCTGCTCATCACCAGGCATGCGGCCGCGCCGTCGTTCTGCCCGCTGGCGTTGCCTGCGGTGACCGTCGCGTCCGGGTCGTCGCCGCCCATCACCGGCCGCAATCCGGCCAGTGATTCGAGTGTGGTGTCGGCGCGAGGATGTTCGTCGCGATCCACGACCGTGCCTTCCCGGCCGCGTGTGCCGGGCACGGTCACCGGGACGATCTCGTCGTCGAACCGGCCCTCGTCGATAGCGGTGACGGCGCGCCGGTGGGACTGCAGCGCGAGTTCGTCCTGTTCCTCGCGCGCGATGTCGTACTCCCGTCGGAGGTTCTCCGCAGTGCCGAGCATGCCCGCCGGGACCGGGTGGTTGCGTCCGCCCGCGGTCACCCGGGCACGTGCGAGGCGGTCGTGGAGTTCGACGCCGCCGCCGCGGACACCCCACCGCATCTGGTCGGAGTAGAACTCGACGCGGCTCATGCTTTCGGCGCCACCGGCGAGGACGACGTCGGCCACGCCGGTCTGGATCCGCATCGCAGCGTCGATGACCGCTTGCAGCCCCGATCCGCAGCGGCGGTCGAGCTGCAGTCCGGGCACTTCCACGGGCAGGCCCGCGTCGAGCCCAGCGACCCGCCCGATCGCCGGTGCCTCGCCGTTCGGGTAGCACTGTCCGAACACCACGTCGTCGATGGCTTCGGGGGCCACACTCGTCCGGTCCAGCACGGCGCCGATGACTCCGGCTGCCAGGTCGGTCGCCGGGAGGTGGGCGAACTGGCCGCCGTAGCGTCCGACTGGCGTGCGGACCGGCTCGACGATCACCGCGTCGATGCTCATCGTCTCCCCTCCGTGGAGTGTTCGGGTGTGTGTCGCGCGCGGGCCCATTCGCGCAGGGTGGCCGCGTGGATCTTGCTGCCGTTGGTGCCGGAGGTCGTCGGCATCGACGGGATGACGTGGATCTCGGAAGGAACTTTGAAGCGGGCGAGCGTGCCTCCGCACCAGTCGCGAAGTTCGCCGGGATCGACCTCGCACTCGTCCACGGGAACCACGTAGCCGACGGCGAGCGTGGCCCCGTCAGGGCCGTCGATGCCGACGACCTTGGCGGTGTGCACGGCGTCGTGCTCGACGAGTCGATGCTCGATCTCGGCCGGGTCCACGAGGAATCCGCGCAGCCGGAGCGCGTCGCCGATACGGCCGCGGTAGTCGACGGCGCCGTCGGCGGAGACCACGGCGAAGTCTCCGGTCCGGAACCATCCGTCGGTGGTGAACGACCGTGCCGCGGCCTGCGGGTCACCGAGGTAGGCGTCCACGACCGTCGGACCGCGCAGTTGTAGTTCACCCTGTTCGCCGACGGCCACCGCGTCCTCGGTGACGGGATCGACGGCGCGGACCTCGGTCGCGGCGGAGACCGGGCGACCGCCGCCGTTCCAGCGCCGCGGTTCGGGTTCGTCGGGTGGCCAGAACAGTGTCAACGCGAACACTTCCGAGGAACCGTAGACACCGGTGGTCCGGGTGCCGAACTCGTCGCGCGCCCATTCGGCGATCTCGTGCGAGCGGCCGAGGAAGTCGGCCATCCCGGCCCATCGCCAGCTGGACAGGTCGCGAGGACGAGCTCGCCAGGCGTCCTGCAGACGCACCAGCATGTCGTCCGCCCCGACGACGTGGGTGACGCCGTGCCTGGCCATGTCGTCCACGACGGTGACGTCGTCGAAGACCGGTTCGAGCACGCACACCGCGCCGCCTGCGAGCGCGGCCATGGCCGTGTTGAACCCGAAGACACCGGACAACGGCAGCACACAGAGGACGGCATCGCCGGTCCGTACGTCCATTCCCGCGGCGTCGTCGCACGCGTGGCCGACGACGGCCGATTCGGTGTGGGCGGCGAGTTTCGGCTTCCCGGTGGAGCCGGAGGTCGTGAACGCCACGGCGAGGTCGTGGCCGCCGGACTCCGCGGACGTCGTCGGGGGCGTGTCGGGCGGGGACGGGATCCAAGCTCCTGCGCCCAGGTCGTAGCGATCCGTCTCGGCCGGTGCAGTCCTGTACGGACCGGCTACGACCGCCACCGACGGTGCCGATGTCGTGGTGCGAGCCGTCGCCGTCCGGAGGGTGCCGAGCAGGTCCAGGCCGTGGAAGTCGTGGGCGACGGCGATCACGATCGGTCGCGCCCTGTCGAGCACGTGAGTGAGTTCGTCGACGTTGTAGCGCGTGTTCACCCCGATCACGTGCGCGCCGAGCGCGGCGACGGCGAACTGCCACACGAGCGTGTCCGACCAGTTCGGCAGCCACACGGCCACGCAATCGCCCTGACCGACCCCCCGTTGACGCAGGTCCTCACGCAACTGCTCACTGCGCCGGTGCAGGTCGTGACGGCTGACCGTGACGGGATCGGACACACCCGCGTCGATCGCGACCACGGCTGCGGGATCACGCTCGGCGAGTTCGCGGAGCAGAGCCGCCAAGGTCGTCGGATGTCTCATGCGTGCACCTCGCTCCGAGAGGTAGTGGGGGCCAGCTCGCCGAGCCAGCCGTCGAGCACCGTCGGGAAGTCCACGATCTCTTCCATCGGGTAGTGACCGATCCCGGGCAACACGGTGCATCGTGCGTCGGGGAGGTGCTCGGCAGCGCGCCGTGCCCGCTCGGAGTTCACCCAGAGGTCGTCTTCGCCGATCACGAGGCGAGCGGGACAGGTGATCGACGACAGCGTGTCCGTGAGGTCGTGCGCAGCCCAGCCGAGTAAGTCCGATGTGGACACTTCCGGGTCTTCTCGCCGGTGCATGCGCGCGATCAGCTCGGCGCGGGCGGGGTCGACGTCGCGTCCGACGACGGCCAGCGTTCCGAGGTAGGTGCGGTCGGTGCGGCTCGCCGCGGCGACATCCTCCAGTTCACGCCGCAGCCCCGCGGCGCTGATCTCACCCGGCATCGGTTCGGCGGCCATCGCCACGACGCCCCGTGCCTCGTCTGCCATCCGTGCGGCGAGGTCGAGGGCGATCTTGCCGCCGATCGAGCATCCGACGATCCAGGGATCGTGCACCTCGAGCGCGTCGAGCAGGTTCCGCAGCCACCGCGCGTAAACCCCGAGGTCGTCCACGGCGCCGCCCGGAGCGGGTTCGGACCGGCCGTGGCCGGGCAGGTCCGGCGCGATCACCCGGTATCCGCGTTCGGCGAGCGCACCCGTGGTGTGGCGCCACTGGACCCCGGACTGCCCGGCGGTGTGCACCAGGAGTACCGGCGGGCCCGAGCCCGCGAGCTCCACGTAGGACAAGCAGCTGTCGACGGTGAGATAGCGGGCCTCGATCATGGCGAACCCCCTTGCTGCGCGAGCGTGCGTGCGTGGTCGATCAGCGTGTGCAGCACCTTCGTCAGTCGCAGGTACTCGTAGCCGCTGCCGGAGACCTGGAACCGGCCCCGCATCGCCCGCTGCATGAAGTCGTTGTCGTCGCCGGTGAGCAGCTCGGTCCACTCGGACTCGTCGGCACCGAGCGTGAACGTCGACCCGTGCGGCGACCGCCTGCTGACGTCGATCACGCGTCCCCGGTAGATCCGCAGCTGGGTTTCGTCGGCGCCGCAGCGCAGGCCGATCGTCCCGTCCCAGCTGGCGATCGCCGAGGTGAACCGTTCGTCGTCGGCGGCCAGCTCGGCGAGAGCGCTGCCCCAGGCGACCGTGCCGAACGCGCGCGCGACCGGATCGGGGCCGGTGGTGCGGGCACGGAGGAGCATCGCGCTGGTGCCGTCCTGCACGGCCACGTCGTCCTGGTTGAACAGCGTCACGTGTCGCGTGACCACGCCTTCGTCCTGCTTCGACGTCCGGCGGCAGCGGGTGATGGTCATCTCGAACCGGAGGGTGTCGCCGACATAAACCGGAGCGCGGTACTGCCACTGGGTGTCCAGCACGCTCACGATGGTGTCGTCGACCAGGTGCAGGTCGTGGAAGAGCCCGAAGAACACGGCCTGGCCGAACGGTGCGTGCAGGACGGGACGGTCGAAACGGCCCGAGCCGCCGTCGACGTGCAGCGGATGGCGGTCGCCGCTGAGCTCGGTGAAGGCTTTGAGGTCCTGGTCGGTGACCGTGCGGGTGCCGCTCGTGTAGCGCGCTCCGACCGCGAAGTCTTCGAAGTGCATCGAGGTCATGCGGACCGCCCGAGAAGCTCGTCGGAGATCACCCGGAGCTGGATCTCCGAGGTGCCCTCGAAGATGCGTGTCAACCGGGCGTCGCGCCAGTGTCGTTCCACGGCGAAGTCGGTCGTGTAGCCCGCGCCGCCGTGGATCTGCAGCGCCTCGCTCGTGACGCGCTCGGCCATCTCGCTGGCGGACAACTTCGCCATCGACGCCTCGAGGGAACACCGTCGTCCCTGGTCGATCTCGGTCGCCACGTGGTACATGAGTCGCCTGCTCGCTTCGATCTCGGTGGCCATCTGGGCGATCTTGAACCGGATCGCTTGGAAATCACCGATCGGGCGACCGAACTGTTCGCGCTCGCGGACGTAGGCGATCGAGTCCTCCAGCCCGGCCCTGGCCAGCCCGATCGCCCGTGCCGCCGTGTGCGCACGGCCGACCTCCAGGCCGCTGACGGCGAGGTAGAAGCCGCGCCCCTCCTCGCCGAGCAGGGCGTCGCCAGGGAGCCGGACCTCGTCGAAGGACAGTTCCCACGTGTTCCACCCGTGGTAGCCGATCTTGCGGACCTTGCTCCCCGTGACCCCCGGAGGGAAGGTGCCGCGCGGCTTCTCGACGAGGAACGCGCTGATACCTCGGTGTGGCTTCGCCGGGTCCTTGTCCGGGTCGGTGCGGGCGAACAGGACGAGGTAGTCGGCTTCGTCGGCGTAGGTGCACCACATCTTGGTGCCGGTCACGACCCATTCGTCGCCGTCCCGGCGGGCCCGGCAGGACAGGTTGGCCACGTCCGATCCGGCTTCGGCCTCGGACAGCGCGTACGCGCCGAGGTACTCGCCGTTGGCGACCAGGGGGAGCAGCCGTTTCTGCTGCTCTGCGGTGAATC
The DNA here is from genome assembly GCF_009664835.1 of Allosaccharopolyspora coralli. Lineage (NCBI taxonomy): Bacteria > Bacillati > Actinomycetota > Actinomycetes > Pseudonocardiales > Pseudonocardiaceae > Allosaccharopolyspora > Allosaccharopolyspora coralli. Next base: position 3,663,866 of record NZ_CP045929.1, on the reverse strand, counting down.
CGCCACCCATCCCGTTGCCGCGCGCCAGCAGTCCGGACACGCTCAACCACGCACGGGCGAGTTCCTCGGCCACGAGGCAGTACTCGAAGACGCCCAGTCCGAGGCCGCCGTGCTCCTCCGGGATCAGCAGGCCGAAGAACCCCATCTCGGCCATCTGGCCCCGCAGCGAGTCGGGAATCGCCCCTTGCTGCGGGTCGAGTTCGTTGGCCAGCGGCAGCACCTCGTTCATCGCGAAGTCCCTGGCGAGTGCCTGGATCTCGCGACGCTCGTCGGTCAGGGGGCCGGGCACGGCCGTGGCGGATGTGTCGGGACGGTGTGTCATGGCACTCCCTCGGCGGTACAGGCGTGCTCTGGCCGAACTGACAGGAACGAACGACCGTTCTTGTTACTGAAGCACTCCGACGCGCCGAAGTCAACCGGTAGCCTCGCCGACATGAACAGTCGTTCTTCCTCCGTGGCCCTCATCGGCGAGACCGGGCGACGCAACGAGGCGCCCATCCTCAACGCGGCGCTCGTCGCGTTCGGCGAGGAGGGGTTCAACGGGGCGTCGATGCGCGAGGTCGCCAAGCGCGCGGGAACCAGCCTGTCCAACCTGTACAACTATTTCCCGTCCAAGGCGCACTTGCTCGCGGAACTGTTGCGCCGAGCCAACGACGAACTGCTCGACCGCACGAGCAGGGCCGTCGAGCGGATCGGTGACGGGCCGGCCGCGCGGCTGCGGGAGGCGGTCAAGGCGTACGTGGAGTTCGTCGTGGACCACCAGCTCGCAGCGCTCGTCGCGATCAGCGAAGTGCGGTACCTGCAGGGGGAGAACCGGGATCAGGTGGTGCGAGCGCGCGACCGGACGCAAGCGATCTTCGACGAGATCGTCGCGGAGGGCGCGGCGTCCGGGCTGTTCGCGACGCCGTATCCGCAGGACGCCGCCCGCAACATCGTGACCATGTGCTCGGCGATCTCCACCTGGTACCACGACACCGGCAGGCTTTCGCGCGAGGATCTCGCCCAACAGCACGCGCACTATGCGCTCGCGCTCGTGGAGACCCGTCCCGGGCACTGATCCGCACCGCATCGACGGCGGGTGGTCTTGTCACTCGGAGCGCCTCCCGCTACGTTGAGAACGATCGTTCGTACTCTTCGGAGGTGGCGGAATGCAGACCGACGATCGACCAGCGGGAATGGGCCGCCTGACCGGGGCCGCGGTCCTCGCCACCACGCTCGAGTGGTTCGACTTCATGATCTACTCGACCGCCGCCGCGCTCGTGTTCGGCAGCGTGTTCTTCCCCGAGTTCAGCGGGGTCGCGGGGACGTTGGCGTCCTTCGCCACGTTCGCGGTGGGGTTCGTCGCCCGGCCCCTCGGCGGGATCGTCGCGGGTCATCTCGGCGACCGCTTCGGACGCAAACCACCCCTCGTCGGCGCGATGGTCGTCATGGGTGGGGCGACCTTCGGTATCGGCCTGCTGCCGACGTACGACGCCATTGGCGTGGCTGCGCCGTTGTTGCTCGTGGCACTGCGCCTGATCCAGGGGCTCGGCGTCGGCGCGCAGTGGGGAGGTGCTGCGTTGCTGCTCACCGAACACGCGCCCGTGGAGCGCCGCGGCTACTACGGAAGCTTCATCCAGATGGGCTCGATTCTGGGCGCGGTGACCGGCAACCTCTTCTTTCTCGCGCTCGTGGCGACCATGAGTGACGACCAGTTCCAGAGTTGGGGTTGGCGAGTGCCGTTCCTGTCCGGGCTGTTCCTGGTGGCGATCGGCATCTACGTGCAGCTCAAGATCGAGGACACGCCCGTGTTCCGGAGCATGCGTCAAGGCTCGGCGGCGGGCACCGTGCGGCGATCGCCGCTGGGTCTGGCTCTGCGCTTGTACCGGCGGGAGATTCTGCAGGCGGCGGGCGCGTTCTTCGTCGTCAACGCGACCTTCTACGTCCTCATCAGCGGCATGCTCGACTACGGCACCGAGTACGCGGGCCTGTCGCGCACGGGCATGCTGATGTGCGTGCTGGGCGCCGGAGCTACTCAGATCGTGACGATCCCGCTGTTCGGGGCGCTCAGTGACCGCAAGGGACGTCGCACGCAGTACCTCGTCGGCGCGGTGCTCATGGCCGCCTTCGCGTTCCCGCTGTTCTGGTTGGTGGGCACCGGCTCGGTGCCGCTCGTGCTGCTCGGACTGACGATCGCCTTCACCATCCACGCGGTGATGTTCGGGCCGCAAGCGGCGTTGTTCGCGGAGATGTTCCCCGCCGACGTGCGGTACTCGGGCGCTTCGCTGGGCTTCCAGCTCGCGTCGGTCTTCGCGGGCGGTCTCGCTCCGTTCATCATGACCGCGTTGCTGGCCGCCGCCGGGGCGTGGTCGGTGTCGCTGTACATCGTCGTCATGGCCGCACTCACGTTCGTCGCGGTCTACACGGTGCGGGAGCATTTCCGGCGAGACCTGCACGCGACCTCGAACGAGGTCCGGACATCGGAGGGAGTCAGCGCATGAACGACCTGGAAACCAGGGTCGCGCGCCTCGAGGACATCCACGAGATCGGCCAGCTTCGCGCGAAGTACTGCCAGTACCTCGATGACGGCCGTTGGGACGAGCTCGCCGACCTGTTCACCGAGGACGGGGCGTTCGTCGGGCTCTCCACCGCGCAGGGCCGCGAGCAGCTGCGTGAGTTCTTCCCGCGCCTGCAGCACGGTCCGCTCACGGCGTGGTGGCACTTCAGCTCGAACGAGACCGTCACCGTCGACGGCGACGACGCGCAGGGCGAGACGTGGTTGTACCAACCGTGCGTCGTCGACGGTGAGCCGCACGTCGCGGCGGGGCGCTACACCGACGTCATGCGCCGCGAGTCCGACGGCCGGTGGCGTTTCGTCGAGCGCTGCGTGTCGTTCTTCTGGTGGTGCGAGCTGCGGTCCGGTTGGCAACCGGGCGGTATGGAGTGGGAGCCCGCGAGAACGGCGCTCGACCCGCGGTACGCCACGGAGTGACCGTCACGCGAGGCGTCCCTCGGTTTCCAGGCTGATCTCGACGTCAACGAGCCGAAACGGTGCCTGTACGCCGTAGGCCTTGGCCTGATCCTCGTCGTCGACCTGTACGAACTCCGTGACCAGGCTTTGCTTGACGGCGAAGACCGCGTCCGAGTCGATGTAGGGGCTGTCGGCGACGAACAAGTGCGTCGTGACGGGTTCGTGTCCGGCCGCCTCGGCGAGCAGGTGGATGTGCGCAGGCCGGTACGGGTGACGCCGGGCCGTCTCGAGCAGTGCGCCCACGGGGCCGTCGGTCGGGATCGGGTAGTGGCTCGGTACGACGGTGCGGAACCAGAATCGGCCGTCGTCGTCGGAGCGGAACAGGCCGCGCCCGTTGCCCAGCGGCTGCACGTCGGGCTGCTGCACGTCGTAGAAGCCCTCCGAGGTGCACTGCCAGATGTCCACGCTCGCCCCGCGCAGCGGCTCGCCGTCGGTGGAGACGACGCGCCCGGTCACCACACACGGTTCACCCTCGCCGAGCAGGTCGATGTTCTCGCCTGCGTCCCGCTGCGGCGACTCGACGGCGTGGAACGGGCCCAGCACGGTGTTCTCGGTTCCACCGTGCTGCCCGTTGATCGTCTCGACCAGCATCGACACGCCGAGGACGTCGGAGAGCAGGATGAATTCCTGCCGGGTCTCGTCGCACGTCTGGCCGACCTCGGTCAGGAAGTCGACGGCTTTCGCCCACTCGTCGTGCGACGGCCGGACTTCCCGGACGAAGTCGTGCAGATGCCGGGTGAGCGAGCCCAGCACCGCCCGCAGGCGAGGGTCCTCGGTGTTGGCGAAGCTGGCGACGACCGCATCGGACGCCGTCTCTTCGGTGAAGTCCATGTTCAGGGTTCTTCCTCAAAGTAGGTCTTACTGGTCGTGACAAGATACGACGCCAGCGATTCCGTCATCCACAAAGGACTCCTGCGTTCGGCTGGGAGTGTCACTCCCGTCGTCGCTCGAGGAATTCCAGGTTGACCGCGCCGGGGGAGGGAGGCAGAAGCAGGATCGCGCCGTCCGGCGACACCCGCACGTGCACCGTGTCGGTTCCGGTGCGGGCGACATAGAGCCCGGCGGCGGGGATCGCGGTTCCCGCGGGAAGCCGCAGGTATCCGGTGGTGTCGCAGTAGGCGTCGATCCGGTGCGGTCTGCCCAACGCGTGCGTCGCGGCGCGAACATCGCCGCTGCGCAGGCAGGTGCGCACGTGCGTTGACGAGTTCGGGTGGTCTCGCACGCTCGTCAAGTTGACGCCGTGCGCGCGAAATCCGTGGTTCCGGCCGAGTTCGCGCAGGGTGTCGACCGTTCCCGAACCCTTGTGGCCGAACGTGAAGTTGCTGCCGACGACGACCTCTCGCGCCTCCAACGTCCGCACCAGCACCCGGTCGACGAAAGAATCGGCGGTAACTCGGGCGAGTTCCGGGGTGAACGGCAGTACCAGCACCGCGTCCACCCCCAGTTCGTGGACGAGTTCGGCACGGCGTTCGACGGTGGTCAGCGTCGCCGTGTCGCGGTCGATGCCGACGACTCGGGCGGGATGCGGGTCGAAGGTCACCAGCACGGTCGGCAGTCCGCGCGCCCGTCCCGCACGGACCGCGTGGCCGATGACCGTCGAATGTCCCTTGTGGACTCCGTCGAACACGCCGAGCGTGACCACGCACGGACCCCACCCGGCGGGGACCTCGTCGAGTCCGTTCCACAGGAACGGCCCGGACGAAGGCCTGTCGAGCAGAACGGTCTCCGAGCCGTCGTATCGTGCGTCAGCGTTCATGGGTGCTCCCGATCGAGGGTCGGCCGGGCCGCGCGAGTCGCGGCCCGGCCGACTGGTCAGACGGGTTCGAGGACGAAGTCGTACTCGGAGAGCAGGTGACCGTCCTGTTGACGTTGCGGATCCAGCACCAGTTCCGGCTTGGTCGCTTCCGCCACGTCACTGTCGAGCCAGTCGCCACCCTCGAAGTACAGCTGGGTGGTGATCGGCCGATGTCCCGGCGCCCGCACGATCAGGTGCAGGTGAGCGGGACGCCACGGATGCCAACCGGCGGCGGTGATGAGCGTGCCGGTCGGGCCGTCGGTCGGGATCTGGTACGGCGCGGGCTGCACCGTGCTGATCCGGAACCGGCCCTGTTCGTCGGTGACGACGACACCACGCAGGTTTCCCTCCGGAATTCCCGGTGCGAAACCCGAGTAGTAGCCCTCGTCGTCGGCGTGCCAGATGTCGAGTTCGGCCCCACTCACCGGCTGTCCCGAGGTGTCGCGCACCTGGCCGGCGAAGACCAGCGGGGTGCCCTTCTCGTCGGGCCGGGCCGGAAGCGACGCCTCCGCAGGCAGCCGGGTCTGGTTCGGCAGGTAGTACGGACCGAGGATGCTGCCCTGCGAACCCTCATGGCTTCGCGCGGCGACCTCTTCCACGGCGTGCTCGACGAACACGTCGAGGAACAGCGGCCACTCGCCTCCTTCGCCGACGTTCATCAGCCACTGCTTGGCCGCCTGGAACTCGGGATAGGACACCTCGTGTTCGCGGATCGACTCGTGCACGCCCGAGAGCACGGCGTGCACCACGGTGGCCACGCGCTCGGCGGAGACCTGCTCGGTGCCGTGCTCGCCCTGGTGGGCTGCGCGGAACGCCTCGGTTGCCGACGATCCGGAGTCGGCGGCGGTGGGCGACGGGTCTGTGGTGGTCATGACGTCTCCTCGGATCAGCGACCGCCCAGCGTGGTCTCGCCGGGGTTGTAGAGATCGGGCACGGTCCAGCCGTCCAGGTCGTACTCGGCCATGCACTGTTCGGCGAAGCCCTTCATTCCGTCGGCGGCACCGGACTGCTGGGCGGCGAAGAGCAACTCGGCCCGGACGCCCTCGTGGTTGCCCGAGTAGTTGCGCTCGTAGAGCTCGTGCCTGCCGCCGAACTCGCTGCCGACCGAGTCCCAGATGAGCTTCATCAGCTTGGTGCGCTCGATGGAGTCGTAGCCGTTCGAGCCGCGCACGTACTGGTCCAGGTACGGGCGGATCTCCGGGGACTTGAAGTCGTTCGCGTGCGAAGGCAGGTAGATCAAGCCACTGCCCAGGTCCTGCATGATGATCTCGCGGATGCGCGGGTAGCCGACGGTCATGAACCAGCGGTAGGCCAAGCCGTAATCCAAGTGTGGCAGCACGGCGCCGTGTTTCCACTCGTCGGGACTGGCGGCCATCGCGTCCGAAAGCGCCCAGAACATGTTGCGCCAGCCGATGACCTCACCGACGCGGGTCTGGATGCCCCGGAAGTCCTTCGTGCCGGTCGCCTCGACGCCCTTCATGAGCAGTCCGGCGATGAAGTCCAGCTTGACTGCCAGTCGGGTCACTCCGTGGAACGTGAACCGGTGCAGGAAGCCGGAACCGGGGAAGAACGTGCTCGCCTTCTCGGCGTCGCCGTAGATGAAGACGTTCTCCCACGGGATGAACACCTTGTCCAGGATGAAGATCGTGTCGTTCTCGTCGAAACGGCTGGAGAGCGGATAGTCGAACGGGCTCGCGGTGCTGTCGGCGACGTTGGAGTAGGAGTTGCGGCAGATCAGCTTCATACCGGGTGCGCCCATCGGCACGGTGCACACGAGGGCGAACTCGCGCTTCTTGATGGGCAATCCGTAGTGGGCGATGAAGTTGTAGTGCGTGATCGCCGAACCCGTCGCGACGACCTTCGCGCCCGAGACGATCAGGCCGTCGTCGCGTTCCTCCTCGACGTGGATGAACAGATCCTTGACCTCGTCCGGGTTCTTGTCCCGGTCCACCGGCGGGTTGATGATCGCGTGGTTCCAGTACAGGACCTTTTCCTGCGACTCCTTGTACCACCGTTGGGCGTTGTCCGCGAAAGGCTCGTAGAAGTCGGAGTTCGCGCCCAGCGTTCCCAGGAACGACGCCTTGTAGTCCGGGCTGCGGCCCATCCATCCGTAGGTCATCTTCGCCCATTCCGCGATCGCGTCGCGGTCGGCGTAGAGGTCCTGTGCGTTGTGCGGAGTCCGGAAGAACGGGTGGGTGAACCCGCCGTTGCCGGTGTCGGTCGGCGTCGTGAGCACGGACTGCTTCTCCGGGTCGTGCAAGGAGTCGTAGAGTCGCGCGGTCATCTGCACCGAGTTGCGAAAGGCGGGGTGGGTCGTGACGTCGCCGACCTTCTCGCCGTAGAGAAAGATCTCGCGTCCGTCGCGAATGGACTCGATGTACTCGTCGCCGGTCAGCGGGCGGCTGCTCGTGGGGCTCTGGGTCGCCTCAGCGGTCGGGTTCTCCTGCTGGGTGGTCATCACGGGACCTTTCGTCGTTGATCGGTCGGTGCGTTCGGGCGGGTCTCGGGGCCTGCTCAGGAGGCGGTGGCGCGGTGTTCCCACAACGGGGAGAAGTCGCTCGCCGCGTCGAACCACCCGATCTCCGGGCAGTCGCTCGACACGGCCCAGTGGTCCTTGTCGTGGGGACGTAGGGCGCGGAATCCCCCTGCGTAGAACAGCAGCGGTTCGGTGTCGCGGATCTCGATGTCGTCGATCTCGCCGAGCACGATGAGGTGATCGCCGCCGTCGTAGGTGCGCCAGGGCCGGCACGTGAGGGTGGCCGCGTTGCCGACGAGAACCGGCGCGAGCGGGGTCTGGGCCCATTCCGGCTGCGGGTCCTGGGGGCGACCCGCGAAGTGCCATGCCGCGCTCGTCTGGTCGTCGGCGAGCACGTTCACCGCGAACGGTGCGTCGTCGAGGTAACTGCACGCTTTGGACTTGCGGGTCAGCGTCACCTGGCACAGGGCGGGCTCGAGAGAGACGGCGGTGAAGGCGTTGACCGTGGCGCCGTGCGGCTCTCCGTGCTCGTTGCGGCACGTGACGACGGTGACGCCGGTCGCGAACCGGCCGAGTGCGTTGCGGATTTCTCGTTGGTCGAGCGTCATGGTCGCTCCTAGTACGCTCTGCGTACAAACTGAACGCTATGCGGTCAGCACTGAGAGTGCCGCACGTCACGTCGTGCGTCAAGTCACGTAGGGAAGGATGGAGTCCGATGACCACCGGAGAGACCGAGCGCGACTACATCCAGAGCATCGAGCGCGGCTTCGCGGTGCTGCGGGCGTTCGACGCGGACCGTCCCAGCCCGACCCTGGCCGAGATCGCGGCCGCCACCGAGCTCTCGCGTCCGACCGTGCGACGTATCCTGATCACCCTGCAGAAGCTCGGGTACGTCCACGGCGCCGAGGGACGCTGGAGGCTCACACCGCGGGTGCTGAGCATCGCGCAGCACTACTCCACCTCGAACTCGATCACTGACGTGGCGCAGCCGCATCTGCTGGAACTAGCGGAAAACACCGAGGAATCCGCCTCGCTGTCGGCATTGGACGGAACCGAAGTCGTCTACATCGGACGGGTTCCGGTACGTCGGATCATGAGCGTCAACGTCGCGTTGGGAACGCGCGTTCCGGCGTACGCGACCTCGATGGGCCGGGTGTTGCTGGCATGGGCGCCCGCGAACGAGCTGGACCGGGTCATCGAGGCCGGGCTGCCCCGCCATACCCGGCACACGATCACCGACCCGATCGGTTTGCGCCAAGAGCTGCGCCGGGTGCGGAGTCAGGGCTGGGCCATCGTCGCCAGCGAGATCGAAGAAGGCGTGATCGCGGTGTCGGCTCCGGTGCGCGATCAGTCCGGTGCCGTGGTCGCCGCCTTGGCCTCGGCGACCTCCAGCGGCCGGTCCGACGTCGAGACGCTGCGTCGGGAGGTGATGCCGGTTGTGGTCCGTACGGCGCAGCGCATCAGCGAGGACCTCGGGCTCAAGGCCGTACCCGGGCACGAGTCCACGAGCAAGGAGTTCGAAGGCTTCTTTTGAGAAGCTGCCTCTCAGTGTGCTGGGGCTGAGCACACGGGGACCATGCCGTGACGGGCATCAGGGCAAAGGTCACAGACAGCTACCGAGACGCTGGCCGGGGTCCAGCTCGGGTCACAGGCCCGGTAGCGGCGTGTCGGCCTCGATGTGAACGCCCGAGGTGCGCAGGACGTGGTCGATCGTGCCCCAGATCCAGCCGGTCAGGTGCGCGATCAGTTCCTCCCGGGTGAGCTCGCCGGGCTCGTCGAGCCAGCGGTTCGTAGCGGACTCGACGAACCCGACGATGCCGAACGCACCGGGATCGGCGATGGGCTGGCGGATCTCGAGGATCTCCATGTAGGCGGCGAGCAGGGCACTGAGCTGGGAACCGATCGCGGTACGAACCCCACCGGCCACGTCTTCGCCGCTGTCTTTGCCCTCAGCGGCACGGTGCACGAGGTAGCGGTAGAGATGGGCGTTGTCGGTGAGCCAGCGCACCATCGCCGAGACCGCCTGTTCGATGATCGCCCGGGCCGAGCCGCCGGGCTTGTCCAGCAGTGGCGTCATCTCGGCGAGCACGAGCTCTCCGATGCGGCGAGCGACTTCCCGATGGAGGTCCTCGGCGCCCCGGAACCGCCGATAGAGATGCGGTCGGGAGACGCCTGCGTGAGTGGCGATCTGCTCGGTGGACACGGTCGGGCCGTGTTCGGCGATCGCGGCCAGTGCCGCGTCGACGAGTTCCGCGCGGCGCCGTTGCCGCTGACCCGCCCAGCGGTCGGCGCGGCCGTCGGCCGTCTCGGGTGTGGCGCTGTGCGGGGGCATCGGTTCAGCCTACGATCGGCCGCGTCGTGCTCACGATTGGCCGTGTGATGGACAGCACGTTCTTGTCGCTCTGGGTGGTACGATGATGTATCTGTTACTGGAAGTAACACCTGGACTCACCGGAGGTGCCCTGATGACCGGTTCGACCACGGAGCACGTGCAGGACGAGCGCGCGGCCGAGGACGGCTCGCGGCGTCTCCTGGAATCCGCCGAGAAGCTCTCCTACGACCCCACTGAGGAGATCGACTGGGAGGCGCCGCTGCCCGACGACGACTACGGCCTCAATCCCGAGTGGAGCACGCTGTACGGAACGCCGTTGTGGAACGAGATGAGCGAACGCCAGCGGGTCACGCTCACTCGTCACGAGGTGTGCTCGATCATGAGCACCGGCATCTGGTTCGAGATGATCCTGCAGCAGATGGTGCTGCGCGATCAGTACGTGAAAAACCCGGCGAACTCCTCGTTCCAGTTCGCTCTCACCGAAATCGCCGACGAGTGCAGGCACTCGATCATGTTCGCCCGCGCCTGCGAGAAGATGGGCGTCCGCGCCTACTACCCGAACCGCGCCAGCGCCGAACTCGGCAGGGCGTTCAAAACGCTGGCCACCGCCGAGAACGCCTACGGCGGCATCCTCGTCGCCGAGGAGATCCTCGACGTGATGCAACGCGACTGGATGCGCGGTGAGAACGTCCTCGACATCGTGCGCACCTCCAGCAAGATCCACGTCGTCGAGGAGTCCCGGCACATGAAGTTCGCGCGCCAGGAGATCCGCGACCACATGCGCGAAGTGGGAAGCGTCCGCCGTCACGCGAGCAGCGCGCTCATCGCCGCCGTCGCGACCGTGATCGTCCGCAACATGGTGAACACGGGTGTGTACGCGGCCGCCGGTCTCGACACCCGGCGCGCCCTGGCCGAGGTCCGGCGCAACGAACACCGCAAAGCGATGATGCGGTCGAGTTGCGCGCACCTGATGGACTTCCTGTCCGAGACAGGTCTGCTCACCCGGCCCGCCACAGCGCTCTACCGGCAAGTCGACATGGTCTGAACAAGGCTTCGAGGCGCGGTTGACCTGCGGTGGGCAGACCGCGCCGGTAGGCGCCCCACCGCCTACGCAGACCGGCCACCGGCGGGTTCTCACCTCGTGGCCGGCGAGGACAGCGTCGACGTGATGTAGGCGTGCTACCTGAGGTCGACGATCCCGCAGCCGGCCGCGAGGTGAGGTTCCGCTACGGAACCACCTACGCAGATCACCGAACACGTTCATCCTGCGGACAGGAATTTCATGGCTTACGCGATCACCCAGACGTGCTGCAACGACGCCACGTGCGTGTCGGTGTGTCCGGTCAACTGCATCCATCCGACGCCGGACGAACCGGACTTCGGCACGACGGAGATGCTCTACATCGACCCGCGCACGTGTATCGACTGTGGTGCGTGCGCGGACGCGTGCCCGGTGGACGCGGTGTTCCCGGTGGACCTGCTCAGCGCTGACCAAGCCGTGTTCAGTGATATCAACGCCCAGTACTACGAGGACAACGGTGCGGACCACACCTGGGGTGCGCCGCGGTTCCCGCGCTCGGGGCCGCAGGGTTCGGACGAGCTACGCATCGCCGTGGTCGGCACGGGACCGGCAGCGGCGTACACGGCGCAGTCGCTGCTGCGGTCGACCAGCGCCGAGATCACGATGATCGACCGCCTCCCGGTACCCGGCGGCCTCGTACGCTACGGGGTTGCCCCGGACCATCCGTCGACGAAGAAGATCGGGGACTCCTTCGCGGCGCTGTACCGGCATCCGCGGCTGCGCGCGCACATGAACCTCGAGGTCGGGGCGGACGTGTCGCACGCCGAGGTCGCCGAGCACCACCACGCGGTGGTCTACGCCGTGGGCGCGAGCCGGGAACGGACGCTCGACGTGTCCGGTGAGGACGGTCCGGCGAGCATTTCGGCGACCCGATTCGTCGGCTGGTACAACGCGCACCCCGACGTCCCGCCGGATGCCGTCGACCTCTCCGCCGAGCGAGTCGTGCTCGTCGGCAACGGCAACGTGGCGCTCGACGTCGCCCGCATCCTGCTGTCCGATCCCGAAGAACTCGCCACGACCGACATCGCCGAGCACGCACTCCGGACATTGCGCCGCAGTCGCGTGCGGGAGGTCGTCCTGCTCGGGCGCCGGGGACCGCGGGACGCGGCTTACACCCGCCCGGAATTCCGTGCGTTGTCCCGGAATCCCGATCTTCGGATCGTGGTGGACGACCAGCCGGGCGTGCGGGAAGCGATCGACGCAGCGGCTCCGGGTGACAAGGCGGCGCTGCTCGACGGCGTGCCGATCGAGAGCTGCGAGCAACGCTGCGCCGACAAGCGGCTCGTGCTCCGGTTCTGGTCCGCTCCGGTGGAGATCGCCTCCGACGGCTCGGTGCTGGTGGCGCGAACCGTGCAACGGGAGCGCGTCCAGCTGACCTCGGAGCAGGACTGGATCTCAGCGGGCCTGGTGGTCCGTTCGATCGGGTACCGCAGCGCGCCGCTGGCGGACCTGCCGTTCGACGAGGCGACCGCGACCGTGCCCCATCGTGGTGGTCGAGTCGTCGATCCGGTCACGGAACAACCGGTCTCGGGGGCGTACGTGGTCGGATGGATTAAGCGCGGCCCCTCCGGAGGCATCGGGACGAACCGCACGTGCTCGCAGGAAACCGTGGACAGCGTGCTCGACGATGCCGTGGCAGGACGCCTGCCTGTGCCGAGCGGTTCCCGGCGCGCGTTCACCCGGCTGGTGCGTCGTCGGAAGCCGTCCGCCCACAAGTTCACGTGAGCCTTTGTGGTGGTCATAGGCACCAAAAAGGCTCACGCGCGCGTCAGCGCTGGTCAAGGCGACGCTGGGGGAATGCGGCACCGCGTGCGGTGAGCGTGCCGGCGATCCGGTTAACCTGCTCTGCGGCGTCGAACGGGGAGGTCGTGTGGGCGCATTGTTGGTGGCGGGGACGACGTCGGACGCGGGCAAGAGCGTCGTCGTCGCCGGGATCTGCCGGTGGCTGGCCCGCCGAGGTGTCGATGTGGTGCCGTTCAAGGCGCAGAACATGTCGAACAATTCGGTGGTCACCCCCGACGGCGGAGAGATCGGCCGCGCGCAGGCGATGCAGGCCGCGGCCTGCGGGGTTCAGCCGTCGGTTCGGTTCAATCCCGTGCTGCTCAAGCCCGGTAGCGATCGCAGCTCGCAGGTCGTGGTGCTCGGTGAGGCCGTCGGAGACGTGACGGCCTTGTCGTACCGGGACCGGAAGGCGGCACTCCTGGACACAGTGGTGTCCACATTGGATGGTCTTCGGGCCGGGCACGACGCCGTGATCTGTGAAGGTGCGGGCTCGCCTGCCGAAATCAACCTGCGTGCCCACGACATCGCGAACATGGGACTCGCGCGCGCCGCGAACCTACCCACGCTGCTCGTCGGCGACATCGACCGCGGTGGGGTGTTCGCGCAGATGTTCGGCACGCTCGCGCTGCTCGACCCCGCGGACCAGGCGCTCGTCACGGGATTCGTGGTGAACAAGTTCCGCGGCGACCCGGCGTTGCTGCGACCGGGGCTCGACCAACTCCGCGCGCTCACCGGTCGTTCCGTGCTCGGGGTCCTGCCCTGGGCCGAGGAGCTGTGGATCGACGCGGAGGACTCGCTGTCCACCGTCGCCGACGGGGTGCTGGGTCGCCCCGCGCCGCCCGAAGGCGACCAGTGGTTGCGGGTCGCTGTGCCGCGACTTCCGAGGATCTCCAACGCGACCGACGTCGAGGCGCTCGCCGCCGAGCCCGGGGTCGCGGTGCGGTTCGTCACCGAACCGTCCCGCCTCGCCGACGCCGACCTCGTCGTGCTGCCCGGCTCGAAGTCGACGGTCGCCGACCTGGACTGGCTGCGCAGCACCGGGCTCGCCGACGCCGTGCTCGCCCACGCGCGGGCCGGACTGCCGGTCGTGGGCATCTGTGGTGGTTTCCAGATGCTGTGCCGTGCGATCGACGACACCGTCGAGTCGGGGGCCGGGCGCGTGCCCGGACTCGAACTGCTCGACCTCGACATCGAGTTCGCCGAGAAGAAGACGCTCGCTCGGCCCAGCGGTTCCGCTTGGGGCACCCACGTGCACGGGTACGAGATCCATCACGGCGTTCCGATGCGGCGTTCGGACACCCTGGAACCGCTCCTGTTCTTGGCGTCCGGCGAGCCCGAGGGTGCGATCGACGGCGCCGTGGCGGGAACCCACTGGCACGGCCTGTTCGAGAACGACGAGTTCCGTCGAGTGTTCCTCGACCGGGCGGCGCGGCACGCCGGGCGGGACGGTTTCCGGGTCTCCGGCGGCACCGATTTCGCCGCGCTGCGGGCGAAACAATGGGATCTGCTGGGCGACCTCGTCGAACAGCACCTCGACACCGACGCGCTGTGGCGCTGCCTCGACGAGCCCGTTCCGACTCTGCCATCCGTTCGCTCCTGCCTGGCATCCGAGTGACAACCGGTCCGTGCGGGCGTGTACGCGGGTAGATTCGGACCTATGGCGGCGTTCACGGTCGACGAAGTCCGGCAACGGCTCACCGAACTGCTCGACCGTGCCGAAGCCGGTGAAGAGATCGTCATCACCCGCTTCGGTGTTCCGGCGATGCGGTTGCAGCCGTGCGGGCGATCCTCCGGCAGGGAGGGCTTCGCCGGGGGCGTGATCGGCGGCCTGGCCACCGCCGGGCTGGTGGGTGAATACTCCGGTGGCGACACCTCGGACGCCTCCGGCGCCGACCTCAGCGCCGAGGGCACCTTCGACGTCGGCACCGACTTCTGGCCGGTGGACGTCTCCGGCTGAGAGCATGCGCGGGGTGATCTGCGTGGGCAGGTCGGCGGCGGAACCTTCTGAACGGAGTTCTCAGCCTCAGTCCTGACCCGCCGTACCCAGGTGCGTGAGAAACTCCTCCAGGAATCCGCCGGCCTCCGAGGCTGCACGCACCGGGTCGCCCGCGCGCACCGCTTCCAGCAGGTCGCGATGCGAGACGTGGTCCCCGAACGGCGCTTCGGCGTCGAACATGGTCGCCACGCTCGACTGCACGGCTTCGCTGATGCCGCGGTAGAGCTCGAGCAGGACCGGGTTGTACGCGGCCTCGACCAGGCGGAGATGGAAGCGGGTGTCGGTGTCGGCCACCCGCTCGCCCTCCCGGGCCTCGAGCGCTGCGTCGCGGTCGTCGAGCAGCGTCGCCAGCTCTGCGACGTCGGTGTCGGTGCGGGCGAGGGCGGCCAGTCGCGCACTCTCGACCTCCAACGCTCGCCGGACCTCGAGGATCCGGCGGAGTTCGGTGCCGCAGAGCCGGCCGACCGCACCGGAGATTTCGCTGGTCGCACGCACGAAGGTGCCGTCGCCCTGCCGCACCTCGAGCAACCCGGCGTGGGAGAGGGCACGCACCGCCTCGCGGACGGTGTTGCGTCCGACGCCGAGTGCGGTGACGAGTTCGGCCTCGGGAGGGATGCGCTGCCCCAAGGGCCATTCACCCGACGAGACCAGTTCGCGCATCTGCGCGATGACCTGGTCGACGAGGCCGGTCCGCTTGGTGGTGACCAATGGCACAGCGAGATCCTTTCATCCAAACATCCTACGTTTGTAATACTTGTACGCGATGAGTACCGAGCCGACCCTGCATCGCGACGTGGCCGCCCAGAATGCCACCGATCGTGGGGCCGGTGGGGCGGTTGAGGCAGGTTCGCCGCCGGCGGGACGCGCGAAGCCGGAGCGGCACACGCCGGGTACTCGCACGATCACAGGCGGTGTCCTGCTGCTCATCGGCGTCGCGCTCGCCGCCGCGAACATGCGCCCCGCCGTCACCAGCCTCGCCGCCATCCTCGGCGAAGTCCGTGGATCCCTCGGCGTCGGCACCACCTGGGCCAGCGTCATCACCTCCATGCCGACCCTGTGCTTCGGGGTCGCCGGAGTCGCCGCGCCACTGCTCGCACGTCGGTGGGGAGTGCATCGTGCGGTCGCGGTCGCGCTGGGCGTGCTCACCGCCGCCATGCTGTTCCGCGTCGTCGACGGGCCGTGGACGGTGCTCGCGGGAACCCTACTGACCTGCGGCGCGATCGCCCTGTGCAACGTACTCATCCCCGTCGTCGTCAAGGAGTCCTTCCCCGACCGGGTGGGCACGGCCACCGCGCTCTACACCACCGCCATGGCCGGGGGCGGTGCGCTCGGCTCGACCTTCACCCCGATGCTGCTCAGCGGCACGGGAAGCTGGCGACTCGCGCTCGCCACCTGGTCGGTCGTCGCACTCGCAGCGCTGATCGTCTGGACCACGGCCACGCGGGGCATCGGCAACCACGACGCGTACGCACCGAAGTCCGCAGCGCCCTCGAGAGTGCTGCGCAGCCCGCTCGCCTGGACGGTCACGGCCTACTTCGCGCTGCAGTCGCTCGTGGCCTACGTCGTCATGGGCTGGCTGCCGGAAGTGTTCAAGGGTGCCGGCATGGAGGCGGGGCAAGCGGGACTGCTGCTCGGTCTGCTGCTACTCGTCGGCGTGCCGATGAACATGGTGCTGCCGCCGCTGGTTGCCAGGAGCCGCAGTCAGTCCGGTTGGGCCGTCGGATTCGCCGTATTCAGCACCACCGGCGTGCTCGGCCTGATCGTCGCACCGACCGCGGCGCCCGTGGTGTGGGCGCTGCTCGTCGGAGTCGGGCTCAGCGCCTTCCCGCTCGCCCTGGTGTTCCTGTCGTTGCGCACCGCCAACGCGGCCGACACCGCGCAGCTTTCCGCGATGGCGCAGGGCATCGGCTACATCGTGGCGACCGCGGGGCCGTTCCTGTTCGGTTCCTTGCACGTGGTCACGGGAGCGTGGACGGCTTCGCTGCTGCTGGTCCTCGGCGTCGTCGTGGTCCAGGGCTGCATCGGCGTCGTCGCCGGTCGCCCCCGCACCATCTGACACGCCGGCGCGGAACCCCAGCACGCCCCCCAACCGAGTGGGGACAATCCCGCACCCTGTGGACAACGGGGTGGCAAATTCGCGCGAATTTGCCACCCCGGGGACGTCGGGAAGGGGCGAACGGCACTTTCGCCTCGTGTGGTGGGGCGAAAGTGCCGTTCGCCTCATGGGGTCCTCAGATCAAGCCCTGGCCGAGCATGGCGTCGGCGACGTGGACGAAGCCGTGGATGTTCGCCCCCGCCACGTAGTTGCCCGGCATGCCGTACTCCTCCGCCGTGCGGTGGCAGCGAGCATGCACGTCCTGCATGATCTCGCGCAGCCGGCTCTCGGTGAAGTCGAAGCCCCACGAGTCCCGCGAGGCGTTCTGCTGCATCTCCAACGCCGACGTCGCCACGCCACCCGCGTTGGCCGCCTTGCCCGGGCCGAACGCGACGCCCGCCTCCTGGAAGACGCGCACTCCCTCGGGCGTGGTCGGCATGTTCGCACCCTCGCCGATCGCGACACAGCCGCCGCGCACGAGCATCGCGGCCGCGTCGCCGTCGAGCTCGTTCTGGGTAGCGGAGGGCATCGCGACCTGGCACGGCACCTCCCAGACCGAACGGCCCGACACGTACTTGGCGCCAGGACGGCGCTCCGCATACTCGGCGAGCCGCACCCGCTCGACTTCCTTGAGCTGCTTGACGAGCTCGACGTCGATGCCGTTCTCGTCGTGGACGTAGCCGTTGGAGTCCGAACACGCCACGACCGTGCCGCCGAGCTGGTGCGTCTTCTCGATCGCGTAGATCGCGACGTTGCCCGACCCGGACACGACGACGTTCTTGCCCTCGAGAGAGTCTCCACGTACCGCCAGCATCTCCTCGACGAAGTACGCACAGCCGTATCCGGTCGCCTCGGTGCGCACCTGCGCGCCCCCGTAGGCGAGGCTCTTACCGGTCAACACCCCGGACTCGTACCGGTTGGTGATGCGCTTGTACTGCCCGAACAGGAAGCCGATCTCACGGCCGCCGACACCGGTGTCCCCGGCGGGGACGTCGGTGTACTCACCCAGGTGCCGGTGCAGCTCGGTCATGAAGCTCTGGCAGAACCGCATGATCTCGCGCTCGGAACGCCCCTTCGGGTCGAAGTCCGAGCCACCCTTGCCGCCCCCGATGGGCAGGCCGGTCACCGCGTTCTTGAAGACCTGCTCGAAGCCGAGGAACTTGACGATGCCCTGATACACCGAGGGATGGAACCGAAGTCCGCCCTTGTACGGCCCGAGTGCGCTGTTGAACTCCACTCGGAACCCACGGTTGATGTGGACCTCGCCGTTGTCGTCCTCCCACGGCACCCGGAAAATGATCTGTCGTTCCGGTTCACAGAGTCGCTCGATGACTTTTCGGTCGGCGTACTCGGGATGGCGGTCGAGCACCGGACCGATGCTCTCGAAGACCTCCCAGACCGACTGGTGGAATTCGGTTTCACCGCGGTTGCGGTCGACGACTGTTTCGAAAATCCGGTCCAAGGTGCTGTGCGCCACGGCGACTCGTCCTCCTCGCTGTCCGTTTCCCCTTGAATACTAGTTCAGTCCAGCGGGAGTCCGAGCAGCGCGTTTTCCACCAGCTCCGGCATCGCGGGGTGGATCCAGTACTGTCCGCGCGCCATTCGGCGGGCGTCGATGTCGAATTCCATCGCTTGCACCAGCGGCTGCAGCAAGGTCGGAGCCTGCGCGCCGATGATGTGCGCTCCGAGGATCTTCCCGGTGGCTGGATCTGCGAGCAGTTTCGCGAACCCGGTCGTGTCCTCCATCGCCCACCCGTAGGCGATGTCGCCGTAGTCCTGAATCTTCGTGACGTACCGCACGCCGTGTTCTCGGGCCTGTTGTTCGGTGAGCCCCACCGAGGCGATCTGTGGCGACGAGAACACGGCGTGCGGAACGAATCGATGATCGGACTCGATCGGCTCATCGGGGTGCAGCAGATTGTGTTGCACGACACGCATCTCGTGGTTGGCGACGTGCTTGAGCTCGAACGCGGAGCTGACGTCCCCGAGCGCCCACACGCCGTCCACGCTGGTGCGCTGAGTCGCGTCGACCGTGATCTTGCCGTCCGCTGCGGTGTCGAGCCCGCCGGCCGCGCTGTCGATCAGGTCCGTGTTGGGACGGCGGCCGATGGCCACCAGCAGTTCCTCGGCCTCGACGACCTCCGGGCCGTCCGGGCCGTCGAGGTGCAGGCGCGTCACGCCGTCGACACGCTCGACGTCCAGTTCCTTGCGGTCGAGCCGCACGTCCCAGCGCTGCTCGGCCAGTTCGGTGAAGCGGGCGGACACATCCTCGTCCTGGGCCCGCAGGACCCGCCCGGACCGGCCGATCAGCGTGACGTCGACCCCGAGCCCGGAGAACACGTGCGCGAACTCGGTGGCGACGAAGCCGGTACCCAGGATGATCATTCGCGGCGGCAGCGATTCCAACCGCATGACGGTGTCGCTGGTGTGCGCGCCGACGGACTCGATCCCTGGTATGTCCGGGATCACCGGGCGCCCGCCCGCGGCGACGACGAATCGGTCCGCCGTGAGCACCTGTCGGCCGTCGGCGCCATCGACGGTGAACTCCTTCACTCCGGTGAACCTGCCCTGCCCCTCCACGAGCGTGACGGTCGGTTCGCCTTCGGCCCGGTAGCGGCGCCCGCCCTCGGAGATCGCGTCGATGCGGCCGAAGATGCGGTCGCGAATGTCGCGCCAGCGGGCATCGCGGAGCTCGAGGTCGACGCCGAGCTTCGTGCCGCTGCTCGGAGTGCTCGTCACGTCGGCGGTGTGCACGAACATCTTCGTCGGGATGCAGCCGACGTTCAGGCACGTGCCGCCGTAGCTGCCCTCGATCCCCTTCTCGACGACGGCGACGTTCCAGTCGGCGAACCGCTCGTCGCGAATCGAGTTGCCGGAGCCGGATCCGATGATGACGAGGTCGAAGTGGGGCACGGGTCCATCCATCCTGCATCACTGAGGTGTTGTTCTCGTCACGGGCGGCCGCAGCGACGCGTCGTCCTCCCGTGCGTCCTTCACTGTCAACCCGGCGAGCACGCCTGTGATTCCTCGCCGGTCGTGCGTTCGTGTCACACCGAACGCGTGGATCGTGCACCAGGCGAGCGCGACGAACGCCCCCGCACGAGGCACGTCGAGCAGCGGTAGGAACCCCTGCACGACCGCGAGCCCGCCGAGCCCGCCCAGCCACCGCACGACGGCCTCCTGCGCGCTCGGCGCACGGCCGTCCCGCCGCGTCGCGCGCAGCAGGACCGCGTGTTGGCCGAGTGTGGTTCCGCGTCCGAACACCGTGCACAACAGCAGTGCGAACGCAGGCGTGAACCACAGCGCGAGGGTGCGTGCGGCGATCGTGCCCTCCCATGGTGTTTCACGCAGCAGTACTTCCGAGGCGCGCAGCACAGCACTGCCGCACCACCACAGCAGCAACGCGTCGCACACCATTCCGAGGAGCCGTCGTCCGACACCGACCGGTCTCGGCTCGCCTGCGTCGCTGCCGGCGGGACCGGACACCAGTCGCAGTACGGGCGCCAACGCACTCCCGAACGCCGCTCCCAGCGTGTTCGCGAGTAGATCGTCCACATCGAACAGTCGGTACGGGCACGGGTACAGAAACCAGATGCCGGTCAGCTGGGTCAGCTCCACGAACAGCGACGTCGCGAACCCGAGCAGCACGGTGAGCGGGACACCCGCGCGTGCGAGGTGGCGGGCGAGCATGCCGAGCGGTACGAACAGCAGCACGTTGAAGCCGAACTGCTGAACCGTGGAGTACGAGAGCAGCGAGGTGACGTCGGCGGCCGAACCGGGGCGGGGAAGACCCGCGAGCCAGCGGAGCGGCTCCCATTGAGGTGTGAGATGCGCGAGCGCGGCACAGAACCCGGGACCGGTCGGCGGGAGCGGGATCAGGACGTAGGCCGCCAGCCCCAACGCGTACAGCAGTGCGGCGAAGTGCAGAAACGTACGCCCGGGGCCGAGGTGTCCGTGGCGGCGGTGCGCCCGGGCGACGAACGGCACGAACAGGACGAGCGCGAGGACGACCGCGATGATCACGGCGACGAAGGCCGGGAGCACCCGGACGCTCACAGCTACTCCGTCCCGCTCGTCTCCGAGATCGTACCGCTGGTGCCGGTGTCGGCGCACCGGCACCAGCGGTGCAGGTCAGTGCGCGTAGGTCGGGGTGATGATCGCGCGGCCGACGGTGTGGAAGGCGAGCGTGAAGCTCACGACGGCCGGGCTGACGGTGTCGTCGACGCCGAGCTTGTCGGTGTCGACCGCGTGCACCACGAAGTAGTAGCGGTGCGGGCGATCACCGGGGGGCGGTGCCGCGCCGCCGTAGGCCTTCTCGCCCAGGTCGTTGGTGACATGAAAGGCGCCATCGGGCAACCCGCTGCCGGAGCGGTTGCCAGCGTCGTGGGCCAGTTCGGTGACTCCGACCGGGATGTCGACGACGACCCAGTGCCAGAAGCCGCCGGGGATCGGGGCATCGGGGTCGAAGCAGGTCACCACGAAACTCCTGGTGGTCTCCGGGAAGTCTCGCCAGCTCAGCTGCGGCGAGCGGTTCTCGCCACCGGCTCCCATGCCGTCGAAGACGTGGGTGAGCGAGAGCTTGTCGCCGTCGGCGACGTCGGTGGAGGTGACGGTGAACGCCGGCACCTCCGGCAACAGGGTGTACGGGTCCGGGTCGGTCGGGCGCTCCAGGCTCATGCCGGCATTCCTCTCGTTCGGAGACCGTGTCGGTTCGTGCAGGTCACGCATGGACGATCGGGCACTGCGGGCGCGACCCGGCGGGCCGACTGCCGCGCGTCGTGCCGGTGACCGGAAGATCACCTCGCCCTCCCCAGCCTAGCGTCCCCGGCGGGGGCTTTCCCGGTGGGAGCGGAATCCGGCGGCGATCGGGACGAGACGGTCCGGAGTGGACGGACGCGCCCCCTGAGGACGCGTCGACCCTCGCGGCCGGGAAGGACAGCCGACACGCCGCGCGTGTGTCGGTATCCCACCGTCGAGTGGTCGTTTCCGGTCGATGATCACCGTTTCGAGTGGCGTCGGAGAGGTGTCGCTGGTCGCGGCGGGGTCGCTCTGTTCAGCTCGGCGAGACTGACGCGCAGTGAGGCGACGGCCACCGGGGCCTCGCCGGGGAGGAGACATCGCCATGGGACGGACCTTGCGTCGTGCGGGAGCGTGGACCGGAGTGCTCACCGTTGCGATCGTGTCGTCGGCGCTGAGCGCCGCATCCGTCGATGCCGCGCCGTCGAAGGCCGACGGTCCGGGGCCACCGCAGACGCGCGTTGTCGGCGGCTCCGAGGCCGACATCGCGGAGTATCCGTTCACCGTGTACCTGGCCGAGCAGGGTGCCCAGTTCTGCGGCGGCACGCTCGTCGCGCCGGACAAGGTCGTGACGGCCGCGCACTGTGTGGACTCCGAGCGGCCGGAGAACATCGAGATCGTGGCGGGCAGGCAGGACACACGGGGCGACGGCGGCGCGGTTGCCGCGGTCGGCGGGATCGCCACGCACCCCGAGTACGGAAGCCCGAACCTCGGCGCCGACATCGCGGTGTTGACGCTCGCGAGTGCACTGAACCAGCGGCCCTTGGAGCTCGCCACCTCCGCCGACGACTCGCTCTACCGAGCGGGAACGCTGACGACGGTGCTCGGCTGGGGTGCGACGTCGGAGGGCGGTAGCCCGTCCACCACGCTGCGCAAGGCGCATCCACCGGTGGCCGCCGACGCGGACTGCGCCGAGGCGAACCCGGGGTTCTCGGCCGACTCGATGGTGTGCGCCGGCCTGCCGGAGGGTGGTGTCGACAGCTGCCAGGGCGACTCGGGTGGCCCGCTCGTCGCGGGAGACAAGCTGATCGGCATCGTCTCGTGGGGCAACGGGTGCGCTCGTCCGGAGACGCCGGGCGTGTACACACGAGTGGCGTCCTACGAGGACTTCCTGCGTCAGCACGTCGGTGACGGGGAGGTCGCCGCCCCGGCCTCCGGCGGACCGGCGCCCCAGCCTGCCGCTTGAGCTGAGGACGCGGGTTGATCCACGTGGCCGGCTGCGGGCGGCGGATGCCGCCCGCAGCGAGGTCAGGTCGCGACGAGCCCG
Source organism: Allosaccharopolyspora coralli (assembly GCF_009664835.1). Lineage (NCBI taxonomy): Bacteria > Bacillati > Actinomycetota > Actinomycetes > Pseudonocardiales > Pseudonocardiaceae > Allosaccharopolyspora > Allosaccharopolyspora coralli. The sequence goes on along the minus strand of NZ_CP045929.1, from coordinate 3,641,235 downwards.
ACGGAGATGGTGAGGAAGGCGGCGGCGCTCACCGCGTCCAGCGTCCGGGCCACGCGCGGGTCTCGAAGCTTGCTCGCGATGCGGGCGGCGCCGACCACGATCGAGATTTCCCAGATCGCGGCGACGACGAGGAACACGACGCCGAGCATGACGAGCTGGGCGGCCGGTTGCGGTGACGAGCCGACGAACTGAGGCAGGAACGCGAGGCTGAACAGCAGCATCTTCGGGTTGGTGATGTTGCTGAAGAACCCGCGCAGGTACGGGTTGGCCTCGCGCAGCCCGGCCGTGGCGGGTGCGTCGAGGTCTGCGGTCTCCTGCCTCGTGAGCCACAGGCCGCGCAGGATCGTGGCCGCGAGGTAGACGAGGTAGGCGGCGCCGAGCCACTTGAGGACGGAGAGCACGGCCGGGTTCTGCGTGATGAGTGCGCCGAGCCCGGAGATGACGACGCCGACCTGGATCACGCTGGCGGTGTGGATCCCGGCGAGGGCGAGCAGTCCCGGCCGGATGCCGGAGCGAAGGGAGGTACGCAACAGGAGGAACACGTCCACACCGGGTGTGAGGACCACGACCATGCTGGCGACGAGAAAAGCCGGCAGCGGACTGAAGTCCAGAAGCATGACGTTGTTCCGTCCTTTCCGAATGCACGCGCGGTGCGCGCGGCGATGGTGTTCGAAGACAGCGGTGTCAGTGGCACGCGCAGAAGTGAGGCGAAGCACAGTCGTCGCTGACGGCGCAAGGGAAGCAAATTTTCCCGCCGGGAACGATCGTATCGAAAGATTATCCCGATGTCGTCGGACTTGGATGTGAGGTGACACTCCTGCGAACTGGATCACGCCCGGATCACGCGATATCGGCATGACGTGTGCCGCGAGTCACGAAAGGAAGGCCGAAGAATGCGATGCGTGCGCGATTGAGCACGGCTCGTGTCGGCACTTGCGAGGTGTCGTGGCGCCGAGACCGGTCGCGACGCCCGGCAATGCTGTGTGCGATGTGGCGTTGTGATAGGGAACAGGCATGAATGCGCAGTCGCCGACGGCGGTGCACCGAGCCTCGGTCGCGGACCTCGATCCTCGGGACCTGTATCGCATCCTGTGGCTGCGCCTGTCCGTCTTCGTGATCGAGCAGGAGTGCCCACCCGAGTCCGAACTGGACGGACGCGACCTGGAACCGAGCACCCGGCACTACTGGATCACCGGCGAGTCGGACGAGTTCGGTGAGAAGGGCGAGCGGGAGATGGTCGGCTACCTGCGGGTGTTGTGCGACTCCGACGCCACCGTGCACATCGGGCGGGTGTGCGTCGCGAAATCCGCGCGTGGCACCGGAGTGGGCCGGGAGTTGATGCGCGTCGCGGTCGACGACTTCAGCGGTGCGCCGATCGAGATGTCCGCGCAGACTCATGCGCTCGGTTTCTACCGATCCTTCGGTTTCGTCGAGCATGGCGAACCGTATCGGGAGGAAGGGATCCCCCACGTCGCGATGCGCCGGGAACCCGACCGAACCGGCTGACCGGCCGCGAACTGGGGCGCCGGTCCTGGACCACCCACCCACGTTCCTAGCTGCCCTCTGAGACGATGCCGTGGATCCCAGCGAGGGGTTCGGGGCGTGGCACCCCGCAGGAAGCCGGTGTGAATCCGGCACGGTCGGCGCCACTGTGACCGGGGAGCGACCTCCCACGCGAGCCACCGGGGTGTGCACCCTGGGAAGGCCGGAGGTACGCGCGGATCCGGGAGTCAGGACACTGCCCCTCGCGCACGTCGACCCGGGGCGTCCGACACCCGAGGAAGGACTCTGGCATGACCGCTGCTCGCACGAGGTCGCAGTACCCGTTCTCCGCGATCGTGGGGCACGACGACATGCGGCTGGCCCTGCTGCTCAACGCGGTACACCCCGGCATCGGCGGGGTGCTGGTGCGCGGCGAGAAGGGAACCGCGAAGTCGACGGTGGTGCGTGCACTCTCCGCGCTGCTGCCTGCGCTCGACGTCGTGCCCGGCTGCCGCTTCGGCTGCTCGCCCGTGGCCGTCGACGAGGACTGCCCTGATGCCCCGCACGACGCCACGGCGGCTGAGACGCGCCCTGCGCAGCTGGTGGAGCTCCCGGTGGGCGCGACCGAGGATCGGCTCGTCGGCTCACTCGACCTGGAACGTGCTCTCTCCGACGGAGTCCGGGCGTACCAGCCGGGATTGCTCGCGTCGGCGAACCGGGGCGTGCTCTACGTCGACGAGGTCAACCTCCTGCACGACCACCTGGTGGATCTGCTGCTCGATGCGGCGGCGATGGGCCGCGCGCACGTGGAGCGTGAGGGTGTGTCGGTCTCACACGCGGCCTCGTTCTTGCTGGTGGGCACGATGAATCCGGAGGAGGGCGAGCTGCGGCCGCAGCTGCTCGACCGGTTCGGCCTCACGGTGCAGGTGGCAGCCTCCCGCGACGTGGACACGCGCACCGAGGTCGTGCGCCGTCGACTCGCGTTCGAGTCCGACCCGGACGGTTTCGCCCGGTCCTGGGAGTCCGAGGACGCGGAGCTCGCCGAACGAATCGCCGCGGCCCAGGCTCGACTGGGCACGGTGTCGCTGCCGGACGCTGAGCTGCGCCGGATCGCCGCGTTGTGCGCGGCGTTCGAGGTCGACGGGATGCGAGCGGATTTGGTGCTGGCGCGGACCGCGGTGGCACACGCGGCGTGGCGCGGCGCGGACGCAGTGGCCGAGGTCGACGTCGAGGCCGCGGCACGGTTGGCGTTGCCGCATCGCCGCAGGCGCGACCCGTTCGACGAGCCGGGTGTCGAGGAGGAGCAGCTGCAACAGGCGCTCTCCGACGCCGCGGAGCACGCCGGTGACGAGTCGGAAGGTCCGGACGACGGCCAGGGCGGACCTGACGACGGGGATGCCGGGAACGGAGGGCCCGACGACGGGGACGACGACCCCGACGGCGGCGGGGACGGCCCGCCGGACGGCGGTGGTGGTGCTCGGCAGCCGGAGCCGTCCGAGTCCACCGGAGACGGTGAATCGCAGGGTGCCCCCGAGGGCAACGCCTCGTCGGAACGGCCGCCCGCGGTTCCCGCGCCGTCCTTCCGCGCGCGCCTCCTGGAGGTTCCCGGCGTCGGCGAGGGAGCGCCCGGTCGCCGTTCGCGCGCCCGGTCCCGGTCGGGCCAGGTCGTTCGCTCCTCCACAGTGGATGGTTCCGGTGTGCACCTTCCCGCGACCGTAGCGGCGGCGGCACCACATCAATCGGCGCGAGGCCGTCGTGGTCCCGGCCTGGTGCTGCGTCAGGACGACCTCCGGCGTGCCGTCCGGGAAGGCCGGGAGGGCAATCTCGTGTTGTTCGTGGTCGACGCCTCGGGCTCGATGGCCGCGCGCGAGCGCATGTCCGCCGTGAGTGGCGCTGTGCTGTCGTTGCTCACCGACGCCTACCAGCGGCGGGACAAGGTCGGTGTGGTGACCTTCCGTGGCGACGACGCCGAGCTCGCGCTGCCCCCGACCTCCTCTGTGGACATCGCCGCGAGCCGGATGCGCGAGCTGCGGACCGGAGGCCGGACACCGTTGGCGGACGGCCTGCTCACCGCACGGAAGGTCGTGACCACGGAACGGATGCGTGATCCGCAGCGCAGACCGCTGCTCGTGCTGCTCACCGACGGCAAGGCGACCGTGCCGGTGAAACACGGGGAAGTCACCGGCCGTCAACGCTCCCGGGAGTCCGTCGACGATGCCATGCGAGCCGCGCGGCTGCTTGCGGATCTCGACGTCTCGTCCGTCGTCGTGGACTGCGAGAGCGGGCACGTCCGCCTCGGTCTTGCTCCCGAGATCGCAACCGCACTGGAAGGACCGTGCCTGCGGCTGGAGGAACTCTCGGCGGACAGCGTCGCCGGTGTCGTTCGCGCGGCACGCCCGGACACCGTCCGAGCCGCGTGAACGTTCCGGCGGCGACGCGGGGGAGTCGATGCGGCTCCCGGCGCGTGTCGTTGGTATTATGGGGATGTGTCCACCCGACCCCCAGGGGTGGACCGTGAAGAGCCCCCGTACTCCCGGTGACCCCCAGGCTGGTTGAGTGCGGGGGCTTTTCCATAGCTAAGAAGTCCTTTCGGAAGGGCTTGCTCGGTGGTGGGGTGGCGGAACCTCAGCGCCCTCCTCGCTGCGGGATCGATTTCTCGAGTAGCGACCTACGCAGCGATATCGCTGTCCTCGCGAGGAGGGCGCTGAGAACCCGCTGGTGGTCGGGCTGGGTACGTGGTGACCGTTCAGCGACTCCGCCGCTGGCACGACACGGCGACAGCCCTCTTTCCCCGCTGACCGGGCCACGTGGTGAATCCCTCCGGAGCGCCCGCAGCCGAGCACCGAGCGTCTAGGCTCGGCGCATGCCACAGGGAAAGCCTTCGACCGTGCCCGCCGACGGACTCACCACGCGCCAGCGCCGGAACCGCCCGCTGGTGGCCGTGCACACCGGCGAGATGAAGGGCAAGTCCACCGCCGCGTTCGGTATGGCGTTGCGTGGGTGGAACCAGGGCTGGTCGATCGGCGTGTTCCAGTTCGTGAAATCCGCGAAGTGGCGTGTGGGTGAGGAATCGGCCTTCCGCGCACTCGGTGCCCTGCACGCGCAGACAGGCGAGGGTGGCCCGGTCGAGTGGCACAAGATGGGTGAGGGCTGGTCCTGGTCCCGCAAGAAGGGCAGCGAGGAGGATCATGCCGCGGCTGCGCTCGAGGGCTGGCAGGAGATCCGCCGGAGGCTCGAGACCGAGCAGCACGGCATGTACGTGCTCGACGAGTTCACGTATCCGCTGCACTGGGGGTGGGTCGACGTCGACGAGGTCGTGACCACGTTGCGGGACCGTCCTGGACACCAGCATGTGGTCATCACCGGTCGGAACGCTCCGGACTCGTTGTGTGCGGCCGCTGATCTGGTCTTGGCGACGTCGAAGGTCAAGCACCCGATGGACGCCGGCCAGAAGGGACAGAAAGGCATCGAGTGGTGAGTGACGCCCGCGTGGTGATCGCCGCGCCCGCGTCCGGACACGGCAAGACCACGGTCGCCACCGGGCTGCTCGCGGCGTTGCGTCGACGTGGTGTCGACGTGGCTCCGTTCAAGGTGGGTCCGGACTACATCGACCCCGGCTACCATCGGCTCGCCGCCGGGCGACCCGGTCGCAATCTCGACCCGGTGCTGGTCGGTGACGAGCGCATCGGCCCGTTGTTCACGCACGGGAGAGCCGACGCGGACCTGTCCGTCGTCGAAGGCGTCATGGGCCTGTTCGACGGTCGCATCGGTGCGGGTCCGGCGGACGGTCCCGCGATCGGTTCGACCGCGCACGTCGCCGGTCTGCTCGACGCGCCGGTCGTGCTCGTGGTCGACGTGACCGGGCAGGGGCAGAGCATCGCGGCCTTGCTGCACGGTTTTCGCAGCTATCAGCCCGGTGTCCGGATCGGCGGTGTGATTCTGAACCGGGTCGGTTCGGACCGTCACGAAGAGGTGCTGCGGGAGGCGTCGGAGGCGGCAGGTTTGCCCGTTCTCGGCGCGCTGCGCCGCACTTCGGGATTGGAGGTGCCGTCCCGGCATCTCGGTCTGGTGACGGTCGCCGAGCACGGAGCCGCCGCGCGGGAAGCGGTGGAGTCGATGGCCGACGCGGTCGAGTCCGGTGTCGACCTCGACGCGGTGCAGCACGTGGCTCGGGCTGCGCCCGGATTCTCGTGCCCGGCCTGGGACCCGTCGACCGAGGTCACCAGGCAAGTCTCGCGACCGGTCGTGGCGGTGGCCGGTGGCCCGGCCTTCACCTTCGGCTACACCGAGCATCCGGAACTGCTCTCCTCGGCAGGCGCCGACGTCGTGGTCGTCGACCCGTTGCGGGACACGACGCTTCCGGAGCGCACCGCGGGACTCGTGCTGCCGGGTGGGTTTCCCGAGCAGCACGCGGGCTCGTTGTCGGCGAACACCGCGCTACGTGAGGAGATCGCGGCCTTCGCCGCCGCCGGCGGACCGGTGCACGCGGAGTGCGGTGGTCTGCTTTACCTCGCCGAAGAACTCGACGGTCACCCACTGTGCGGCGTGATCCCGGCGTGGGCGCGGATGTCGTCCACGCTGACGCTGGGCTACCGCGACGCCGTGGCGGTGTCGAACTCACCGTTGTTCGCCGAAGGGCAGCGGATCAGCGGACACGAGTTCCACCGTACCGTCCTCGACCCCGGCCACGGCGAGTCGGCGGCGTGGCGGTGGCGTCGCGACGGGGTGGTCGCCGAAGGATTCGTCTGCGGTGGTGTGCACGCGTCCTACCTGCACACTCACCCCGCCGGTCATCCCGAGGCGATCGGTCGGTTCGTCCGGTACTGCGCCGAGTTCGCAACCGGTGACTCCGCCCGGAGCCGCAGCGAAGCGGGGTGATCACGCCCCGGATCGGTGGCGTGAAGCAGACAGGTACGGTCGTGACCTACTCACGGCCCGTGATTCGCTCGTCGGGTCGTCCCACCACTGCGATGGGGAGGACATGTCTCCGGAACCGTCTCGTGCTCGCGTGTCGTTCGTCGGTGCCGGCCCGGGCGCCGGGGACCTCATCACCGTGCGCGGTGCTCGACGTCTCGCCGAGGCCGACGTGATCCTCTGGGCTGCCAGTGTCGTTGCCCCGGACTGCTTGCACGAACACGCCGCGCGGTCCGCGGAACTCGTGGATTCGTCGAAGCTGACGCACGACGACTCGGTGGAGGTGTTCCGCCGTGCCGAGCGTGACCGGCTGCGGGTGGTCAGGGTGCACGCGGGCGACCCGAGCTTGTGGGGCGGCGTGCAGGCGCAATACGACGCGTGCGCCCGGATGGACGTCGACGTCGAGATCGTTCCCGGCGTGGCGGAGTTGTCGGCGGCGGCCGCGGCGGTGGGCCGGGAGCTGACCGACCCGGAGTACGCCCAGTCGGTCGTGCTGTGCCGTCCGGAGGTCTCCGCGAGCCGGGAGATCCGCGAGTTCGCCGCGCACGGCACGACGATGTCCGTGCTACTTCCCGCCTCACGGGCTCCTCAGCTCGCAGCGGACCTGAAGGCGGGTGGCTACCAGGAAGACGTGCCGGTGCTGGTCGCAGCGAAGGTGTCCTCGCCGGACGAGGTCGTGCTGCGCACGACACTCGGCGAGCTCGAACGGTCCGTCCGGCAGCACAAACTCTGGCGCCAGGCCCTGTTCGTCGTCGGTGGAGCGGTGAGCGGCAACCGTGCGCGTACCACGCGGTCCAGGCAGGCGGCCGGTTCGACGACTCCGCGCGGCAGCCGGCCCCGGTCGACCTCGTCGACTCAGCGCGCCGTCGCACGCACCCACGGGGAGCCGTTCGCGCGCGAGTACGGTCCGTACCGCCCCAACTGGGCACAGGCCAGCGAGGCCTCGACGACGGAGCCCGAACGCGCGCCCGCGTCGGGTGTCCCGAACCCGGACCTCGCGTGGTGGACGGTCCGGGACTGGCAGGAAACGGCACGAGGCGCCGCGCGGGCGGCACGCACGAGGCGCGTGGATCAGGCGCAGCCGCACTTGTTCGTCGGCTCGGAGCCGGCGTCGCCGGAGCTGACCGAACCGGCCGTTCCCGAGCAGTCTACGTCGGAACCGGAGCCGATCGAGACCGCTGCCAGCGCGGAGAACGACGAGCAGAGCCCGCCCGCCGGGGCCACGGCGAAGGCTCCGCAGGCGAAGTCTTCGTCCAAGGCAGCGTCGAAATCGCAAGGGCCCAAGACGAAACGGGCCGGCAGCTCGTCGTCCCGGTCGGCCAAGAGCGGGCAGCGCACCACCAAACGAACCAAGGCCCAGCGTTCGGAGTAGAACTCGTGCCAGAGGGCATCGGGGAACGCTCCGGCGTTCGGAGTTCGTGCCTCGCAAGGCAGGGGTTCTCGCCGCGTACACCTGGTCGTCAAGAGAAGCCCAACACCACGAGGCACGAACTGGAGCGGCGGTACCAGACCACCCACCCAGGCGACCTCGCCGGTTGCAACACACCCCGTCGATCGGGTCGGTGCTTGCACCGGCGATTCGTGATGGACTGACGCGCGCGAGATCGTCGAGCGTGGAACGAGGTGGAGGACGTGGCGGTCACCGTGATCGGTGTCGTCGGCACGACGGTGCCGGACGGAGCCGTGGAGACGCTGGACGCGGCGACGCTGGTGGTGGGTTCCCGGGCGTTGCTCGACGGGTACGCACCGGAGTCCGCGAAGACCTTCGAGACCGACGATCTCGACCCGGCACTCAACGCACTGGCCGCGCTCGCCGGTGACGAGTCCGGTGTCGTGCTCGAGGCGGGCGACCCGGGAATGTTCGGTGTTGTCGGAGCCTTGCGGGAGCGCGGAATCCGGTTCTCGGTGCTGCCCGCGATGTCGAGCGTGCAGCGGCTGCTCGCGAAGGCCGGTCGTGGCTGGGACGAGGTGACGGTCGTGCACGCCGGCCCGGACGGGTTGGCACGGGCGATCAACGTGTGCCGCGCCCGACGCGCGGTGGCGGTGGTGACCTCGCCGGGAGCCGGTCCCGCGCAACTCGGGTCCGGGCTCGAGGGCTGGCGCCGCACCTTCGTCGTCGGCGAGGACCTGGGCGGCCCGAACGAGCAGCTCACCACCGTCGAGCCCGCTCAGGCTGCGAAGCGGGCGTGGGGTCAGGGCACGGTCGTGTTGTGTGTCGGTGAGCAGGACGGCTCCGGTGTGCGTTCCTGGTTCGCGGGCGGCGAGCCGGTTCCGCCGCGCTCCGGGTGGGGGCTTTCGGAGGGCGCGTTCTCGCACCGGGAGGGCACGTTGTTGTCGGCGGACGTGCGAGCGGTGGCGCTGTCCAGACTCGCTCCCCGCCCGGGCGAGCTCGTGTGGGACGTGGGCTCCGGTGCGGGCTCGGTCGCGATCGAGTGTGCCCGGCTCGGTGCCGCGACGGTCGCCGTCGAGCAGGACGAGGCACAGGTCGTGCGGATGGTCACGAACGTGGCCGAGCACGACGTCGACGTCCGGATCGAGGAGGGTGCGGCGCCGAAAGCGCTGCGGAATCTGCCGAGACCGGACGCCGTGTTCGTCGGTTCCGGCGGCTCCGACGTCGTGACTGCGTGCGCACACGCCGGGGCGCAGCGCGTCGTCGTCGCGCTCGCGACCCTGGATCGGATCGCGCCGACTCGCGAGGCGCTGCGAAACGCGGGCTACGAGGTGGAAGGCGTGCAGCTCGCGGCGAGCCGCCTGGACGAGCTGCCGGACGGCGGTGCGCGGCTGGAACCGTCGGTGCCGATCGTCGTGCTCTCCGGTACGCGCACTGCTGGACCGTCGGCGTGATCGGTCTCTTCGCGCCGACGCACACGGGGCGTCGTCGGGCGAGCGAGTTGGCGGCCCGCTTCGGCGCGGACGCACTCGTCGTCGAAGGACCGGTCGGGCCCTCGCTGCGGCGCGTGTGGGACCGGCTTTCCGGGGTCGTGTTGTTCCTCGGCACGGGTTCGGCGGTCCGGTCGGTCGCGCCCCTGTTGACGGGTGAACGAACCGATCCCGCGGTCGTCTGTGTCGACGCGGACGGCCGTTTCGCCGTCGTGCTCAGTGGCGCAGGCGGAAACGCGCTCGCGCTCCAGGTCGCCGACGTGCTGGATGCGGTCGCCGTGACCGTCGAGCAGGAGCACGTGACCGGGCCGCTGGACGAGCTGGTCGACGCGTTGGATGCCACTGTGGACGGTGACGTGACGGAATGTTCCGCCGCTGTCGCGGATGGTGAACCGGTAGGCCTGTCGAATCCCCACGGGTTTCCGCTTCCCGCCCTTCCGGACACGGTGTCGCCGGACGCGGCGAGTCCGCAGTGGACGATAGCGCTCGACGATCGTCGTCCTGCCGATGCGGACCGTGCCCGGCTGCTGTGGCTCGTGCCCCGGACCCTGATCGTCGGAGTCGGCGCGTCTCGGGAGGCATCGCGGACCGAGATCGTCGAGGCCGTCGCGCTGCTCGAACGCGAGTACTCGCTGGACCCGCGAGCGGTACGCGCCATCGCCACCGTCGCTCGCGCCGAAGACCACCCCGGGCTCGCGGAAGCGGTGCAGGACCTGGGGTTCTGGCATTCGGAGGAAGGTGGGGACGAGCTCCCGTTGCGGGTGTTCCCCGCCGACGTTCTGGACAGGGTCGACGTGCCGAGTCCCAGTGGCGCGGTGCGGGACCGTGTCGGTACCGGGAGCGTCGCCGAAGCAGCGGCCTTGGCCGCCGCCACGGAGGACGCTGCAGGCGGGCCGGTCGATCTGGTGGTGCCGAAGCTCACTTCGCGGCGGGTCACCGTCGCCGCCGCCAGACTGCGTCCACGCGGGCGGCTTGCCGTAGTCGGGGTCGGGCCGGGACCCGATGATCTCCGCACTCCCCGTGCGGACGCCGAGCTGCGCCGAGCGGCCGTCGTCGTCGGCTCCCGCGCGGTACTCGATCGCGTCGGTCGCGTCCTGAGCCCGGACGCGCGAACCGAGGTCGGCGTCGTTGCGGACGCCGTCGACGTTGCCGCCTCCGGTCGCGCCGTCGCGTTCGCGCACACCGGCGAGGTCGAGCAGGTCGACGCCGAGCGAGCCGCCGTCGAAGTGGTCGTGGTGCCCGGGGTGAGCCGAGGAGTAACAGGTCCCGTCGACTGAGAGCGCATGGTGGAACTGGTGCGGCGGTACCGGGCCCCCAGTTCCCCAATGCCCTCTGAGTCTGTGGTCTGTGGTGGTGGTCACCTACCGGCGTCCCAGCTTGCCGCTCGCGGCGTTGGGGTCGTCTCGAGTACCAGCACGTACGTAGCGGCGGCCCCGGCCTTGCGAGCGACAACCTGCAACGCCCGGAGCTTCTCAGCGTGCTCGGGCTGAGCACGCAAGACCATGCCCGGACGGGCATCAGAACAAGATCACAGACACTGAGCGAGACAGGGCAAAGGTGACACCGGGGCTCCGCCGACGGTGATCCGCGGCACCGGGACCCGCCCGGAAGTTGACCTCGTGCACACGGTGCGGTCACGATACGTCCGCTGGTTGCGGAGGAACCCGGTGCGAATCCGGGACGGTCCCGCCACTGTGACCGGGGAGCGGCCCCACATGCCACGGCTCGACACGAGCGGGAAGGCGGGAACGCCGCGGCGATCCGGGAGTCAGGACACTCACGCCGGCCCTACGTCACCAGGTGACGTGCGGAGACCGAGCGTCACGCCGTGACGCACGGAGACGATCCCCGGGCGGGAGAACCCAGGAGGTCCGCGACGCGATGGCCACAGAAACGAGCATTCCGGACACGCCGGCGTCCGGCGGGTGGGGACGAGTCGAGCGCCGTAACGCAGCGCTGGTGCTCGGCGCCGTCGGCATGCTGCACCTCGTCGGGTGGGGTATGTACCTGGCGGCGCAGGACTCGTTCACGGCTGCCGGCGGGCTCGCCGCCGCGGGCATGACCGCCTACCTGCTCGGCGTGCGGCACGGCTTCGACGCCGACCACGTCGCCGTGATCGACGATGCGACACGGTTGCTCATGCAGCGGGGAAAGAAGCCGGTGGCGACCGGAATGTGGTTCGCGCTGGGACACGCCGGTGTCGTCGTGGCGCTGGCGATGGCGGTCGCGTTCGTCGCGGGACCCGCCGCACAGCGGTGGGCGGAGCAGGTCGGCGGCCGGGTCGGGCTGTGGGTGAGTCTGTTCGTCGTTGCCGTGCTCGCCGTCCTGGCGGTTTTGAACGCGCTGGTGCTGCGGGACGCCGTACGATTGCTGCGCCGGGCGCGGGCCGGGGAAGTCGGGGACTCCGAGGTCGAGCTCGTGCTCGGTCGGCGAGGTCTGCTCGCCCGGCTGCTGCGCGGACGGATGAGTCTCGTCGGACAGTCCTGGCACCTGCTCGTGATCGGCTTCCTGTTCGGCCTCGGCATGCAGACGGCGACCGAAGTCACAGTGCTGGCACTCGTCGCTCCCGGCGAGCTGTCCGCGATGGCGGTGTTGAGCCTGCCGCTGCTGTTCGCCGCCGGAATGTGCACTGTGGACAGCATCGACGGCATGCTGATGTCCCGCGCCTACACCTGGTCGCTCGCGCGCCCGCTGCGCAGACTGTGGGTGAACGTGACGACCACCACGCTCACCGTCGTGCTCGCCGCGGTCGTCGCGCTGGTCGTCCTCGCGGGTGTGTTCGACGAACTCGGGGCCGCGGGACTCGCTCCCGTCGCGGCGATCGGGGACCACTTCGAGCTGCTCGGATATCTGACGCTGGCCGCGTTCATGGCAGTATGGGGCGGCGCTGCCCTGTGGTGGAGGTTCTCCGGCGCCGACCGGCGTACTGCCGGAGCGCCGAGCAGGTGAGCGCCCGCAGAGCGAGAAGGCCCGTACCCGAGCCGGGCAGTGAGCGCACCCCGTCGAGGACGCCGGGGGCGACCTTCGAGACGGACAGACGGACATGAGCACGCACGACGAACGGCACTACTTCGCGGGACTCGATCTCGGCGGCAAGCACGTCGCGGTCGTCGGCGGCGGCACCGTGGCGCAACGCAGGGTGCCTCGGTTGATCAACGCCGGTGCGCGCGTCGAGGTCGTCTCGCCCGAGGTCACCCCGGCCGTGGAAGCGATGGCCGACGCCGGGGAGCTCACCTGGAGCGCACGTCGGTACACGCCCGGTGATCTGGACGAGACGTGGTACGCGATCGCTTGTACCTCCGACCCGGACGTCAACGCACGGGTCGTCGCGGACGCCGAAAGCCGCCGGATCTTCTGCGTCCGGGCCGACGATGCCTCGCAGGGGACGGCGGTCACACCCGCGATCGCCGAGCACGACGGGCTACTACTGGGTGTCTTGGCAGGCGGCGCGCACCGCCGCTCCTCCGTTGTGCGGGACGGCCTGGTGGAAGCGCTTCGCAGCGGCGTCGTGGACGATCGTCCGCAGCGCCACGAGCCCGGTGTCGCGCTCGTCGGTGGTGGTCCCGGTGCGCCGGACCTGATCACGGTGCGCGGGCGGCAGCTGCTCGCGCGTGCCGACGTCGTCGTCACCGACCGGCTCGCACCACGCGAACTGCTCGACGATCTCGGCCCGCACGTCGAAGTCGTGGACGCTTCGAAGATCCCGTACGGTCGCGCCGCGCACCAGGACGCGATCAACGAGCTGCTCGTCGGGCGCGCGCGGGCGGGCAAGTTCGTGGTGCGCCTCAAAGGCGGCGACCCGTACGTGTTCGGGCGCGGCTACGAGGAACTCATCGCGTGCGTCGAAGCCGGTGTCGACGTGACGACGGTGCCCGGTGTCACCAGTGCTTTCGCCGCGCCCGCCGCTGCCGGGGTGCCGGTCACCCACCGGCGCGTGACGCACGAGGTCGTCGTCGTCTCCGGGCACGTCGGTCCCGACGACGAGCAGTCCCTCGTCGACTGGGAAGCGCTCGGGAAGCTGCGTGGCACGATCGTGCTCATGATGGCGGTCAAGAACATCGGGGAGTTCGCGCGCGTGCTCGTCCAGCACGGCCGTGCTCGGGAGACTCCGGTCGCCGTCGTCCAGGACGGAGCCACCCAAGGCCAGCACACTCTGCGCAGCACCCTCGACCAGGTCGCCGCTGACGTGCGGGAAGCGGGAATCCGCCCACCCGCCGTCATCGTCGTCGGCCCCGTCACCACCCTTGACCCCCGCCTCACCGACGCGTGAGTCTTTGTGGTGGTCATAGCCACCACAAAGACTCACGCTTGCGATGAGGAGGACGACGGTGAAGTCGATCAGCAGACGAGGTGTACTCGCCGGACTAGCCGCGGTGCCGGTCCTGGCCTCCACGAGGCACGCAATCGCGGGCAGTGAGCCGACTTTCCCGGAGCTCGAGCAGCGCTACGGCGCGCGACTCGGCGTGTGGGCGCGGAATGCGGTGACGGGCCGGACCGTCCACCACCGTCCACACGAGCGTTTCGCGATGACCTCCACGTTCAAGCCGTACGCGGCAGCCGCACTTCTTCGTGAGCACGGTCTCGCGGGAGACTATTTCCGGCATCGGGTCTTCTTCCGGCGCGAGGACCTCGTCGTGCATTCGCCGATATGCGAGCAGGCGGTGGATACCGGGATGACGGTGCTGGAACTTTGCGACGCGGCGATCACCTACAGTGACAACACGGCAGGGAATCTCCTGCTGACGGAGCTCGGTGGTCCCGCCGCGATCGCGCCGTTCGCCCGCACACTCGGCGATCCGGCGACTCGTCTGGATCGGTGGGAACCGGAACTCAACGAGGCGGAACGTGGCGATCCGCGTGATACGACCACGCCGGCTGCGATCGGCACCGGCTACGGGCGTCTCGTGCTCGCAGACGGATTGCCCCGGCCGGAGCGAGATCGGCTCACCGCGTGGTTGCTGGCGAACACGACCGGGGACACGAGTATCCGAGCCGGTGTGCCGCCAACGTGGGTGACCGGGGACAAGACCGGCGGCGGATCGTACGCGACGAACAACGACGTCGCCGTGACCTGGACCGACCTCGATCAGCCGATCATCATCGCAGTTCTGTCCGACAAGCCGATCCGAGACGCCGAACCCGACGACGCGCTGATCGCCGACGCCGCAAAGCGCGTCGCGGAACGCCTGACCGACGCGTGAGCCTTTTCGGTTGCTATAGCCACCACAAAGGCTCACGCGCGCCGTGGTTCAGCGGTCCTCGAGGTCGCCTTCGGTTTCCAGGTAGGCCTCACGGAGTGCTTGCAGGGTCTCCGGGTTCGGTGCGGCCCACATCTGCCGGTCGGCGGCTTCGAGGAGGCGCTCGGCGATGCCGTGCAGCGCCCACGGATTGGACTCGGTGAGGAATTTGTGGTTCTCCGGGTCCATCACGTACGTCTCGGCGAGCTTCTCGTACATCCAGTCGCCGACGACGCCGGTGGTGGCGTCGTAGCCGAACAGGTAGTCCACTGTGGCCGCGAGCTCGAACGCACCTTTGTAGCCGTGTTTGCGCATCGCGCTCAGCCAGCGAGGATTGACCACGCGGGCCCGAAACACGCGTGAGGTCTCCTCGTGCAGTGAGCGCGTCTTGACCGAGTCCGGCCGCGTGCTGTCGCCGATGTAGGCGGCGGGCGATTTGCCGGTGAGCGCACGCACGGTGGCGACCATCCCGCCGTGGTACTGAAAGTAGTCGTCCGAGTCGGCGATGTCGTGCTCGCGGGTGTCGGTGTTCTTCGCCGCGACCGAGATCCTGCGGTAGGCCGACTCCATGTCGCCACGTGCCGGTGCACCGTCGAGGCCGCGGCCGTAGGCGAACCCGCCCCACACGGCGTACACCTCGGCGAGGTCGGCGTCGTCCCGCCAGTTCCGGCTGTCGATCAGCGACAGCAGACCCGCCCCGTAGGCTCCGGGCTTGGAACCGAATATCCGCATGGTCGCGCGACGGTGGTCACCGTGCTCGGCGAGGTCAGCGTCGGTGTGCGCGCGCAGGAAGTTCTGCTCGCCGGGTTCGTCCAGCTTCGCGACGAGCTGCACGGCGTCGTCGAGCATCGCGACCACGTGGGGGAATGCGTCGCGGAAGAAGCCGCTGATCCGCACCGTCACGTCGATGCGGGGGCGGCCCAGCTCCTCCAGGCCCACGACCTCGAGACCGTTCACGCGCCGGGACGCTTCGTCCCAGGTGGGCCGGACGCCGATCAACGCCAGTACCTCGGCGATGTCGTCCCCTGCCGTGCGCATCGCCGACGTGCCCCACACGGACAGGCCTACCGAACGCGGCCATTCGCCTGTGTCCGACTTGTAGCGTTCGACCAGCGAGTCGGCCATCGCCTGCCCGGTTTCCCACGCCAGCCGGCTCGGAATGGCCTTCGGGTCGACGGAGTAGAAGTTCCGCCCGGTCGGGAGCACGTTGACCAGTCCCCGCAGTGGAGAACCGCTCGGGCCCGCCGGAATGAAGCGCCCGTCGAGCGCGCGCAACGTGGATCGGGTCTCGTCGGTCGTGGCGTCGAGACGCGGAACGATCTCGGTCGCGGCGAACCGGAGCACTTCCACCACAGTGGACGGTGCGTCGCCGAGAACGTCGGTGCACACGCGGGAGGCGCTGTCCGGTTCCCAGGAGGCTTGCTCCATCGCCTCGACGAGCGCGTACGCGCGCCCCTCCTGTTCGTCGACCTCGGTGCGGCCGGCGCTGCCGTCCTCTGCCATTCCCAGCGCCTCACGCAGACCTGGCAGCGCGGCGGTGTTCCCGCCCCACATCTGGCGCGCGCGCAGCATCGCGAGCACCAGGCTCACCCGAGCCTCGCCGGCAGGCGGATCGCCGAGGATGTGCAGGCCGTCGCGGATCTGTGCGTCCTTGACCTCGCACAACCAGCCGTCGACGTGCATCAGGAAGTCGTCGAACTCGGCGTCGTGCGGTCGTTCCTCCATGCCGAGGTCGTGGTCGAGCTTGGCGGCCTGGATCAACGTCCAGATCTGTGCGCGGATCGCGGGCAGCTTCGCCGGGTCCATCGCCGAGATGTTCGCGTACTCGTCCAGGAGTTGTTCGAGCCGCGCGATGTCGCCGTAGCTCTCGGCGCGGGCCATCGGGGGGACCAGGTGGTCCACCAACGTCGCGTGCACCCGCCGCTTGGCCTGGGTTCCTTCGCCAGGATCGTTGACCAGGAACGGGTACACCAGCGGCAGATCTCCGAGCGCGGCGTCCGGGCCGCAGGCCGCGGAGAGCCCCGCCGTCTTTCCTGGCAGCCATTCGAGGTTCCCGTGCTTACCCAGGTGCACCATGGCGTCGGCGTCGAACTCGTCGGCGAGCCAGCGGTATGCGGCGAGGTAGTGGTGGCTCGGAGGCAGATCCGGGTCGTGGTAGATCGCGATCGGATTCTCGCCGAAGCCGCGCGGCGGCTGCACCATCAACACCACGTTGCCCGCGCGCAACGCGGCCAGCACGATCTCGCCGTCCGGGTTTCGCGAGTGGTCGACGAACAGCTCGCCGGGCGGCGGACCCCAGTGCCGCTCGATCTCCTCGCGCAGCTCGGCGGGCAGCGTCTCGTACCAGGAGCGGTAAGCAGAGGCCGCGATCCGGACGGGGTTGCCCGACAACTGTTCCTCGGTGAGCCATTCCCGGTCTTGCCCGCCTGCGGCGATCAGCGCGTGGACGAGCTCGTCGCCGTCCTGGGCTTCGATGCCGGGAAGTGCGTCGTCACCGGTGATTCCTCCGACGTCGTAGCCTTCGGCGTGCATGTCGCGGAGCAGCTTCACCGCGCTGGCCGGGGTGTCGAGGCCGACGGCGTTGCCGATGCGGGCGTGCTTGGTCGGGTAGGCCGAGAGCATCAGTGCGATCTTGCGTTCCCCGGCGGGAACGTGACGCAAGCGTCCGTGGCGCACGGCGATCCCCGCGACGCGCGAGGCCCGTTCGGCGTCGGCGACGTACTGCGGCAGACCCTGTTCGTCGTTCTCCTTGAACGAGAACGGAACCGTGATCAGGCGCCCGTCGAACTCCGGCACCGCCACCTGCGTCGCGGCATCCAAAGGGGACAGACCTTCGTCGTTGTCCTCCCACTGGGCGCGGCTGCTGGTGAGGCAGAGTCCCTGCAGGATGGGAATGTCGAGGTCGGCGAGTGCGCCGATGTCCCACGCTTCGTCGTCCTCGCCCGCCTGCGCGGTCGCCGGTTTGCTGCCGCCCGCCGCGAGGACCGTCACGACGAGCGAGTCCGCCTTGCGGAGTTCCTCGATCATGTCCGGTTCGGGCGTGCGCAGCGAGGCGCAGAAAACGGGCAGGGCCTGCCCGCCCTTGTCCTCGATCGCCTCGCACAGGGCGTGCGCGAACGCCGTGTTCCCTGCGACGTGGTGTGCGCGGTAGTACAGCAGCGCGACGGTCGGCCCTTCGGTCCGTCGCGGCGTGCGCTCCAGCACGCCCCACGTGGGCAGCGCCACCGGCGGGTCGAAGCCGTGACCGGTGAGCAGCACGGTGTCGGACAGGAAGCCGAAGAGCTGTTCGAGGTTCTGCGGTCCGCCTTCGGCGAGGTAGCGGTGCGCCTCGGCCGCGACGCCACCCGGGACCGTGGAGTGTTCCATGAGCATCGCGTCCGGCGCCTGTTCGCCGCCGAGCACGATGACCGGGCGGGGGCCGGCCAGCAACCAGTCGAGGCCCTCTTCCCAGGCTCGTCTGCCGCCGAGGAGGCGTACGACGACCAGGTCGGTGCCGTCGACGAGTTCGGGCAGGTCCTCGACGCCGAGTCGTGCGGGGTTCGCGAGCCGGAAATCCGCGCCGCTCGCCCTGGCGCTCAGCAGGTCTGTGTCCGACGTGGACAGAAGCAGGATCATGCGGAACGCTCCCGGTCGTGACGATGAGCCCCCAGGGCGGTTTCCCGGTGTTCGCGGAAGTCGGCGCGCGAAGGCGCGGGGAACCGGCACACGGTGGTGGGCGTGCGGACAGAACGCATGGCAACCTTCCTCGGGGGTCCTCGCCCCGGGCTGTCGGTCGCGGCGACCGGAGTCTCCTGGCTTCCGGATCAGCGCTCGCCCCGGTCTTCCCGCCCGCAGGCAGTGACGTCGGTCGGGGTCCGCTCCCCGGTGACAGTGGCGGGACCGCGCCGGACTCGCACCGGCTTCCTCCACCTGTCGCCGCTCGTGGACTCCTACTCTCCGGAACGCAGGCAGGTCGCGTCAAGTTCGGGCCCGCGTCCAGGACTGTTCCGGTGACGGTGATCACCGCACGTGAACGAGGGTTCGACCGCGCTGCGCGACGAGCCGGTCACCCCCCGCCGACCCCGTAGGATCAGCCGGGTGTTGAACAAACCCGGACCGCCGCGCACACGTGAGGACGCCTGTCCCGGCGCCTGGCACGTGCATGCGGCGGCGGACGGGGGACTCGCCCGTATTCGTCTACCCGGTGGCCGTATCACCGCAGGTCAGATGCGATTTCTCGCCGAGTCGGCCAGCGAGCTGGGCAACGGGCAGCTGGAACTGACCTCCCGTGCGAACCTGCAATTGCGCGGTGTGGACGACTCCGACGTCGCCGAGCTCGCGACCAGGCTCGGATCGCACGGGTTGCTGCCGTCCCGCTCGCACGAAACCTGCCGCAACGTCATCGCCTCCCCGTGCACGGGGCTCGACGACGACGGACTGCTCGACGTGTCACGGTGCGTCGAGGAACTCGACACCGCGTTGTGCGCCGTACCGGAGCTCGCGGCGCTGCCGGGGCGGTTTCTGTTCACCGTGGACGATGGCCGTGGAGACGTGTCGACGCTCGGCGGCGATATCGGCCTGCACGCGGTCGGCGCGACGGAGTTCGCCGTGTTGCTGGCGGGCCGGGACAGTGGCGTGCGTGTCGGCCAGGAGAGTGCGGCGCGCTCGGCGATCACGGCGGCCGAGGCCTTCATGCGGCAACGAGCCGCCGAACCGGCACCGGTGTGGCGCCTTGCCGAACTGTACGACGGTCGACGTCGCATCGCCGCGGACCTGGGCCGACCGTGCTCCGAACCGAGCGATCCGCCGTTCACAGAGCCCGTCCGGCCGGGGATCGCGGCGCGGCGCGGCAACCTCGTCGCGCTCGCGGTCGGCGCGCCTCTCGGACGACTCACTCCCCAGCGCGCGAGCCAGCTCGCGGCTCTGGCCGACCGGGCCGGTGGGGACCTGCGGATCACCCCATGGCGTAGCGTGCTCGTGCCGGGGCTCGCCGCTGCCGAGGCCGCTACACGCGCACAACACCTGCGTGAACAGGGTTTCGTGGTGGAGGCCGACTCGCCGTGGAGCGGGATGACCGCATGCACGGGCACGCCCGGCTGCGCGAAGTCCCACGCCGACGTGCAGCGGGACGCGCACCGCGTCGCCGAGTCACTGGAACCCGGCGGCACACCCGTGCACTGGGTCGGCTGTTCGCGGCGGTGCGGAACTCCGCGTGCAACGGCGGTGGAAGTGCTGGCGACGGGTGCCGGCTACGACGTACGCCTCGCAGACGAGGTGACGGCATCAGGGCTCGATGCCGAGGACACACCCGCCGCGATCAACGCGGCACGGAGGACAGCGTGACCGAGCAGCAACAGGCGCCGCACGACGGCGTCGAACACACGCGCGCACCCGAAACCGTGCGTGCCGACGACTATATTCGCAACGGGCCGGAGATCTACCGGCATTCGTTCGCCACGATCCGCTCGGAAGCGCGACTCGACACGCTGCCCACCGACATCGCGCAGGTGGCGGTGCGGATGATCCACGCGTGCGGCATGGTCGACCTCGTCGACGACATCGCGTACTCGGACGGAGTGGTGCAGCAGGCGAGGACCGCGCTTCGGGCAGGTGCGCCGATCCTGTGCGACGCGGAGATGGTCGCCGCCGGAGTCACCCGTAAGCGGCTGCCCGCCGACAACGAGGTCCTGTGCAGCCTGTCGGAGCCCCAGGTGCCGAAGTTGGCCGAACGGCTCGACACGACGCGCAGCGCGGCGGCCCTGGATCTGTGGGGCGACCGGCTCGACGGGGCGGTCGTGGCGGTGGGAAACGCGCCGACCGCGTTGTTCCGGCTGCTGGAGTTGCTGCAAGCAGGAGCACCCCGGCCGGCCGCGGTGCTCGGCATCCCGGTCGGATTCGTCGGCGCCGTCGAATCGAAACAGGCATTGGTGCACCACCGCAGCGGCGTCCCGTTCCTGGTGGTACACGGCAGGCGCGGCGGCAGCGCGATGGCCGTCGCCGCGCTCAATGCGATCGCGAGTGAGGAAGAGTGACCGGCACGCTGTACGGGGTCGGGCTGGGGCCCGGCGACCCGGAACTGCTCACCGTCAAGGCCGTGCGGCTGATCGAGAACGCCGAGGTCGTCGCCTACCATTCGGCCCGGCACGGGCGCAGCATCGCCCGTTCGATCGCCGAAGGACACCTGCGGCACGGTCAGATCGAGGAGCCGCTCGTCTATCCCGTGACGACGGAGACCACGCAGCATCCGGGTGGTTACCAGGGCGCGATCGACGAGTTCTACGCGGACGCGGCCGAGCGGCTCGCGGCACACCTGGAAGCCGGGCGTGACGTCGTCGTGCTCGCCGAGGGTGATCCGTTGTTCTACGGGTCGTACATGCACATGCACAAACGTCTCGCGGACCGTTTCCCCGCGGAGGTCGTGCCCGGAGTGACGTCGGTCAGTGCGGCGTCGGCGGTGCTCGGGCGACCGCTGGCGGAGCGCGACGAGGTGCTCACGGTGCTGCCCGGCACGCTCGAACCGGACGTGCTCGCCGACCACCTGGCCCGCACCGACGCGGCCGCGGTGATGAAACTCGGCCGCACGTTCGGCGGGGTACGTGAGGCGTTCGAGAAGGCGGGCGCGCTCGACCGTGCGTGGTTCGTGGAGCGGGCGACGACGGACCGGCAGCGGTGGGAGCCGTTGGCCGAGGTCGACCCGGATGCGGTGCCGTACTTCTCGTTGGCGTTGTTGCCGAGCCCGGTCAACAACGTGCGGACACCCGCAGCGCGCGAACCGGAAGAATCTGTTGTGCGGCAAGGTGAAGTCGTGGTCGTCGGTCTCGGACCGGCAGGTCGCGAGTGGACCACGCCGCAGGCGCAGGCGGCCGTCACGGAGGCCGACGATCTCGTCGGCTACGGGCCGTACCTGGACCGGCTCCCCTCGAACCCGCGCCAGCGCAAGCACGCCTCCGACAACAGGGTGGAGTCCGAACGCGCCGAGTTCGCGCTCGAACTGGCGCGGCGCGGGGCGAAGGTGGCGGTCGTGTCGTCCGGTGATCCCGGGGTGTTCGCGATGGCGAGCGCCGTTGTGGAAGTGGCGGCCGAGAAGGGCGACGTTCCGGTGCGGGTTCTGCCCGGCGTGACCGCTGCGCAGGCCGTGGCGAGCCGGATCGGTGCCCCGCTCGGGCACGACTACTGCGTGCTGTCGCTGTCGGACCGGTTGAAGTCGTGGGAGGTCATCGCCGACCGGCTGCGTGCGGCTGCGAAGGCCGACCTGGCGATGGCGCTGTACAACCCGGCGTCGAAGACGCGCACGTGGCAGGTCGAATCCGCGCGCCAGGTGCTGCTGGAACACCGCGCTCCGGAGACGCCGGTGGTGATCGGCCGCGACGTGGGCGGAGCCGAGGAGTCTGTGCGCGTTGTCCGGCTCGCCGATCTCGATCCGTCCGAAGTGGACATGCGCTGTCTTTTGCTGGTCGGCTCGTCGCAGACCACGCTGGTCGACGACGCCGACGGGCGGGCGTCGGTGTTCAGTCCGCGCCGCTACCCGTCGTGATCGGTTCGCGCGGTCTCCACCCAGAGCACCGCGTCCTCGACGGTGCTCACGGTGGGCACGTCGGGTACGGGTGGGCGCTGAACGACGATCACCGGGATTCCGAGCGTCCGCGCCGCTTCGAGTTTCGCGGCCGTCATGCTGCCGCCGCTGTCCTTGGTGACCAGCACGTCGATGCGGTGCTCGCGCAGCAAGGCGAGCTCGTCGTCGACGGAGAACGGGCCGCGAGCGAGCACGACGGTCGAGCGGCGGGGCATCGGCGGGTCGGGCTGGTCGATGGTGCGCACCAGGAACCATTGGTCGAGGTGGCCGAAGCTCGACAGACCGAGGCGCCCGGTGCTGAGAAACACGCGATCGCCGAACGCAGGCAGGGTGGCGGCTGCAGCGGTGAGAGAATCGACGCGGTACCACCGGTCACCGGACTGTTCCGTCCACCCTGGACGGCGCAGCGCCAGCATCGGGACGCCGACTGTGCGACAGGCCGCGAAAGCATTGGCCGTGATGCCTTCGGCGAAGGGGTGTGTCGCGTCGACGACGGCGGTGGTGTTGTCCTCCGCCAGGTACGCGGCCAGGCCGTCGGCGCCGCCGAAGCCGCCGATCCGGACGTGCCCGTCGGGCAGTCGCGGATCGCGCACTCGTCCGGCCAACGAGCTCGTGACCTGCGCTTCGTCACGGTCCGTGAGCTCGCTCGCCAGCGCGCGGGCCTCCCCGGTTCCTCCGAGCACCAGAATCCGCGGTGGCATCGGCGTGTCTCCGTTTCGCTCGACGGCCCTGTGCGGTGCATTCTCGCGCTATGACCGACGACGAGCGCGCACCGGGTGGCATGCGGTACGGCTGGACGACCGGCGCGTGCGCGACGGCCGCGACCGCCGCCGCGTACACCGCGCTGCTCACGGGCACTTTCCCGGATCCGGTACGGATCGTGCTTCCGAAGGGGCAGCGGCCCGCGTTCGCACTCACCCGCGAGTGGCTCGGCGACGGGCAAGCGTCGGCGGCGGTCACGAAAGACGCGGGGGACGATCCGGACGTCACCCACGGCGCGGTCGTATCGGTGACGGTGCGGCCTGGCCAACCGGGTGACGGCGTGGTGTTCCATGCGGGTGCAGGAGTGGGCACGATCACCAAGCCGGGCCTGCCGTTGCAGGTGGGAGAGCCCGCTGTCAACCCGGTGCCTCGCACGATGATGCGCGACGTCGTTGCGGAGATCGCAGCCGAGCGCGGCGCGGGCGGGGACCTCGATCTCGAAGTGTCTATTGAGGACGGCGACGAGCTCGCGCGGCACACGTGGAACCCGCGGCTCGGCATCGTGGGCGGACTGTCGGTGCTCGGCACGACGGGCATCGTCGTGCCGTACTCGTGTTCCGCCTGGATCGACAGCATCCGCCGAGGCATCGACGTCGCACGCGCGGAAGGGCTCACCCATGTCGCGGGCTGCACCGGAAGCACCTCGGAGCGGACGGTGCTGGACGAGTACGGGCTGCCGATGGAAGCGATGCTCGACATGGGCGATTTCGCCGGTGCGGTGCTGAAATACCTCCGACGGCATCCCGTGCCGAGGCTCACCGTCGCGGGCGGCATCGGGAAGATGTCGAAACTCGCCGACGGGCACATGGACCTGCATTCGAAGCGCTCGCAGGTGAACTTCGCGACGCTGGCTCGGATCGTCCGAGAGGCGGGCGGTTCGGAGGCACTCGCCGCACGCGTCGCGGAGGCGAACACCGCGCTCGACGCGCTGCAGGTGTGTCAGGCGGACGGCGTGCCCCTCGGCGACCTCGTCGCGCGAGGCGCCCGCGACGTCGCGCTCGACGTCCTCCGGGCAGCCCCCGTCGACGTCGACACCCTCGTCATCGACCGCTCCGGCACCATCGTCGGCCGCACCTGAGCGCTTTTCGGATGGGCGAACGGCACTTTCGCCTCGTGTGATGAGGCGAAAGTGCCGTTCGCCCCGTCCCAGTAGGCGGAGGTCTCCAGCCGCTGTGGTGGGGCGAAAGTGCCGTTCGCCTCGTGTGGTGGGGCGAAAGTGCCGTTCGCCTCGTGTGGTGGGGCGAAAGTGCCGTTCGCCTCGCTGGGTTCAGTGGGTGCCGGGGGTGTCCGGGACGTGGGTGTCGCGGCAGCGGTCGTGGGAGTACAGGTGGCTGTCCGGGAACTCGCCCGCGGTGAGCACCTCGCCGACCACGATGACCGCGGTCCGGGTGATCTCGGCCGAGCGCACCTGTTCGCCGATGTCGGCGAGCGTTCCTCGCAGCACCGTCTCGTCCTCGCGGCTCGCTCCGGCGATCACCGCGACCGGACAGTCGGAACCGTAGTTCGGCACCAGCTGCTCGACGACCTTCTCGACCAGGTTCACGGCCAGGTGCAGCACCATCGTCGCGCCGGACTGTCCGAGCGTGGCGAGGTCCTCGCCCTCCGGCATCGGTGTCGCGTTCGACGAGGTGCGGGTGAGCACGACGGTCTGGCCCACTCCCGGAACCGTCAGCTCACGCCGCAATACCGCTGCTGCGGCGGCGAAAGCGGGCACTCCCGGAACCACTTCGTAGGGGACTCCCGCCGCGTCGAGGCGGCGCATCTGCTCGGCCACGGCGCTGAACACCGACGGGTCGCCGGAGTGCAGCCGCACGACGTCGTCACCGCGTTCGTGGGCGGTCACCATCTCGTCGATGATCTCGTCCAGAGTGAGCTTTGCGGTGTTCACCAGCGCGGCGCCGTTGGGTGCTTGCGCGAGCAGCTCGGCGGGAACGAGACTGCCCGCGTACAGGCACACCGAGGACGCGGCGATCGTGTCGCGCCCGCGCACTGTGATCAGGTCGGCCGCCCCAGGGCCTGCTCCGACGAACCGAACCGTCATGTTCCCTCCTCGTGAGACTTGCGCACCGTCCACTGTGTCACCGGCATCTGGCGTTCCCATCCGGTGAATCCACCCACCGAGCGTGCATGATCGACAGCCAGCCGGTACAGCTCGCCCCCGTACCGGGCACGGAGCTCGGCGAGCACGGCCTCGGACTCGACCGTCACCGCGTTGATCACGATCCGGCCGCCTGGGCGCAGCGCTTGCCAGCATGAGCCGAACAGGCCTTCGGTGGTCACACCGCCGCCGACGAACACGGCGTCCGGCCGGTCGAGTCCGTGCAGCGCGTCGGGAGCGGCGCCGGTCACGACCTGAAGTCCTGGGACGCCGAGCTCTTGCGCGTTGCGGGTGATGCGAGCCGCACGATCCTCACGATGCTCGATCGCGGTCGCGCTGCACGAAGGGTGGGTGCGCATCCACTCGATGGCGATGCTGCCCGCGCCCGCGCCGACGTCCCACAGCAGTGCGCCCGGTACAGGTTCCAATGTAGACAGGGTGACGGCTCGGACGGTCCGTTTCGTCAGTTGCCCGTCATGGTCGAAGGCGTCGTCAGGAAGGCCTGGTGTTCTCGCCAGGACGCGCGCCTCGGCATCCGCGCGGCACTCTACGGCGATGACGTTCAACGCAGTCGCCTCGTGCGAGCCCCATTCGCGCGCGGTGCGCGTGGTCACCGACTCCGTCGCATCGCCGAGACGGTCGAGCACCGACATGCGGCTTCCGCCGTAGCCGCGCGCGACGAGCAGTGACGCCACCGCGGCCGGGGTCGTCTCGTCCGCGCTCAAGACGAGAATGCGATATCCATCGTGGACGGAAGGGTGCAGTGCAGCGACCGGCTTGCCGACCGCACTGAGCACCTCGACTTCGTGCAGCGGCCAGCCGAGGCGAGCACATGCCAACGACACCGACGACGCGTGCGGGAGGACACGAAGCCGGTCGGCGCCGACGATGCGTGCGAGCGTGCTGCCGATCCCGTGGAACATCGGGTCGCCGCTGGCGAGTACGCACACTCGAGCGTCGGCATACTCGTCGAGCAAGCCGGGCAGCGCCGGGAGCAGCGGGGAGGGCCACGGGACACGACGCGCCCCGGTGTCCGGAATGAGCTCGAGCTGGCGGGAGCTGCCCATCACGACGTCCGCAGCGTGCACGACACTGTGGGCGCGCGGCGACAAGCCGCCCCACCCGTCGGCGCCGATGCCGACCACGTCGATCGCAGCGGCACTCATGCCGGACACGGGCTCCGGTCACTCGCCGGAGTGTCCTCAACGGACGGTCGAGCCCTCACGAACACTGGATGCCTCTTCTGTCGCCGACGTGTCGATACTCGGTCAGCCACGCCGGGCGAATCCCTTGCGTGCGTTGCGGTTTCCACCCGAACGTCCCGCGTTGCCACGACCGTTCGTGTTGTGCGCACGGGTGCGGTCGCCGGCCTGACCGTCGCGACGCTTGTTCCGTTCTCCCGAGCGCCCTTCGCTCCGGCCGGACTCGCCGCGGCTCCGCTCGCCCCTGTTGCGCGTGGGTCGCGCACCCGAACGTGACTGCTGCTTCTGTCCCGAGGGCGTGACGATGGGCACACCGCTCGGCGGCCGCGCGCCGGTCAACCGTGTCAACGCCTCGTCGCCCGCCGCGACCTCGGTGGCGACCGGATCGACCCCGGCTTTTGCCGTCATCTGCCGGAAAGCGGGCTGCTGATCGTCGGTGACGAGGGTGACCACGGTGCCCGAAGCGCCGGCGCGAGCCGTGCGTCCCGCCCGGTGCAGGTAGTCCTTCGGGTCCGCCGGTGGCTCCACGTGCACGACGAGGCTCACGTCGTCGACGTGGATTCCCCGAGCGGCGACGTTGGTCGCGATGAGCGTGCCGGAATCCCCGGAACGGAACTCGTCCAGAATGCGGTTGCGCGCGTTCTGCGTCTTCCCGCCGTGCAACGCCTCGGCAGGCGCTCCGGCTTTGCGGAGTTTGCGGGAGAGTCGATCGGCCTGATGCTTGGTGCGCACGAACATGATGGTGCGGCCCGGGCGGGAGGCGATGTGGGCGAGCACGTCGTTCTTGGTCTCCGCGGAGACCGACAACTGGTGGTGTTCCATGGTGTCGACACTGGCCGCAGGCGGCGCCAGCGAGTGCACGACCGGCTCCGTCATGTACTCGCGCACCAGTTTGTCGACGTCGCCGTCGAGCGTCGCCGAGAACAGCAACCGGCGTCCGTCCGAGGGAACGTGGTCGAGCAGTCCGCGCACCTGCGGGAGGAAGCCCATGTCGGCCATCTGATCTGCCTCGTCCAGCGCTGTGATCTGGACTTCCGCGAGCGAGCAGGTGCCCTGCTGAATGTGGTCGTTGAGCCGCCCAGGCGTGGCCACCACCAGGTCGACACCGCGGCGCAACGTGTCGGCCTGGCGGTGGAACGGCATGCCGCCGACGATCTCGCGAACGTAGAGCCCGAGTGCTTTCGCCAGCGGTTTCAGGGCGTCGGTCACCTGCGTCGCCAGTTCGCGGGTGGGCACGAGTACCAGTCCGCGCGGACGTTGCGGTTCAGCGCTGCGGCCGTCGAGCAGCGCGAGCATCGGCAACCCGAACGCGAGCGTCTTGCCTGATCCGGTTTGTCCCCGGCCCAGCACGTCGCGCCCGCCGAGGGCGTCCGGGATCGTCGCGGCCTGGATCGGGAACGCCTCGGTCAGCCCCGCGTCCGCGAGTGCGCGCACGAGCCGTTTCGGCAGCCCCAGTTCGGCGAACGGTGCTGGGTCGACCGCCGTCACGGCCGCCTGGTCGAACAGGCTCGGCGCGGGCGCAGGTGCGGCGGAACGGCGCCGACGGGGACGGCGATGAGGGGTGGGACGGGGCACGAACACCTCCGGGGCAGTGGCACGTCCCGGGAGACACCTCGTGGGCGCCGATCGTTCACACGGACGAGCCCGGCGCGTCGGTGCGCGCCGCTGGTCGGGTTGTGCACCGGCCGGACACGACTCGCGCGTCGTGCGCTCCGGAATCGGAGGTCCAGGGGCAGAGCTGGCGAACGGGTTCGTCAGCGTGCGCTGCGGGGCCGGTGCGGACTCAGCTTACCTGCCGGAGGAGCAGCGCCGGCCTACGGGATCAGGAAAAATCGTCACATTCCGCCCGTGTGTTGTTCAGGTCACGTCCGGTGGCGATCGGCGGTGCCGAACACGAGTGCCTGCTGTCCACAGTGCCCGCAGCTCCGAGTGACTCGTCGAAGCGTTTCGCCGTGGTGTGACGGGGCGGATCCGGCAAGGCACTCTCCGTCCACGAAGGACGCGCTCGGTGGGCCAGTACTCGGCCGCGTGGACCGCCCTGTCCGACGGCTCTGTCGTCAACGCCACACAGATGGGCGAACGAGGTATGCGTCGCCGCGTATCACCCCAG
This sequence comes from Allosaccharopolyspora coralli, assembly GCF_009664835.1. Lineage (NCBI taxonomy): Bacteria > Bacillati > Actinomycetota > Actinomycetes > Pseudonocardiales > Pseudonocardiaceae > Allosaccharopolyspora > Allosaccharopolyspora coralli. The sequence goes on along the minus strand of NZ_CP045929.1, from coordinate 3,612,998 downwards.
GCCGTGCGGGTTCGAGACTGACGAAACAGGGGGCGCGATACGAGAACTCCGCCGCGGTCGTCTTTTCCCCCGCAGTCGCCTGAGCAGCAAGATTCCAGGAGGCTCGGGATCGGGCGCAGTCGGCGTCACCGGAAATCGCGTGAACGGGACTTGTCAGGCATCACGGGCATCGTGATACTGGCGGGGAGGGGAGTACTTCCCAAGTGTCTGACCCGGTCAGTACGGGTGCCACGCGGCATCCTCGGGCAGCCGCCCCACGCGGGTGAAGGAGACCTCGAACCTGAATGTTCGAGGAGGCTCGTGTGGTTCATACGGTGGCTCAGGCGGAGTCGGGGTCGATCGGCTCCCTGCCGCTGTGGCTGATCAGCATCGCCGTTCTGGTGCTGCTGCTCGTGGTCGATTTCATCGTCACGCGCAAGCCGCACGAGGTCTCGCTGCGTGAGGCGATCGGGTGGTCGGTCTTCTACCTCGCGTTGCCCTGCGTGTTCGCGGTGTGGCTGTGGGGCCAGTTCGGCGGCGGGCAGGCACTGGAGTTCATGACCGGCTTCGTCGTCGAGAAGTCGCTGTCGGTGGACAACCTGTTCGTCTTCATGCTGCTGCTGGCGGCCTTCGCGGTCCCGGCGGCACTGCAACAGCGGGTGCTGCTCTACGGGATCGTCGGTGCGCTCGTGCTGCGCGGCTTCTTCATCGCGGCGGGCGCGGCGCTGCTCCAGGCCGGAACGTGGGCGTTCCTCGTGTTCGGTGCGATCCTGTTCTTCACCGCGGTGAAGATCTTCCGCGACGCCGTCTCGGGGGAGAGTTTCGCTCCGGAAGTCTCCGAGATGCGATCGGTCAAGTTCCTCCGGCGCCTGATGCCGGTGACCGACGACTACCGCGGAGCGAAGCTGACCGTCATCGAGAACGGGAAGCGCGCGCTGACCCCGCTGACCGTGGTGGTCGTGGCGGTCTTCGCGACCGACGTGGTCTTCGCCGTCGACTCGGTGCCCGCCGTGTACGGGATCACCGAGGACCCGTACCTCGTGTTCACCACGAACGCGTTCGCGCTGCTCGGTCTGCGCGCGCTGTACTTCGTGCTGCACACGGCGCTGGACAAGCTCGTGCACCTCAACCACGGGCTCGCCATCATTCTCGGGTTCATCGGCGTGAAGCTGGTGCTGCACTGGGCCCACGGCATCTGGCCCGCGGTCCCGGAGGTGCCGACGCCGTTGTCGCTCGCCGTGATCGTCCTCGTGCTCGGTGTCGTCACGTTCACGAGCTTGCGCGCCACCAGGAAGACGCCGGAAACGGAGTCGGGAGACGAGCATGCCCATAGGCACACTCATTGACATCGCGACCACCGTGCTGATGCTGATCGCGCTGGTGATCACGTGCGTGGTCCTCGCGGGGCTGGATCCGCCCCGCAACCGCCACTGACGGGTCGCAGGCGCTCAGAGGGCGTGGGGGAGCGGGCAGTCGTGCCCGCAGGGCACACCTCTCACCCTGCTCAGCCTGAGCAGCTCGAACTGTGGCGGCGGTACCGGATCACCCTCCCCAGTTCCAGCACGCGCTTTCAGGCGGCGGGGACGACGATGCAGAGCTGGTGTTCGGACTCCCGCTCCACGCGGAGCCCGGAGTCCTTCGCCACCGTGATCACGTCCTCCACGTCGCGTGGCTCCTGCGGAACCCGTGCCAGCGCACGCGCCAGCTCGCCCTTGTGCGCCTTGTTGTGGTGGCTCACGACGGAACGCTGACCGTCCTGGGTCTCGGTGAGGACCCGGACGGTCAGCGCCTCCGGAACGCGGGCGAGCGCGGTGTAGGCACCGGATCGCAGGTCGACCACGAGGTCCTCACGTGCCGAGAGCAGTGGTTCCAGCACCGGCCGCCACACGCCGCGCAAGGTGCCGAGGTTGGGCAGGCTGTTGCCCGCCGAGAGCCGGTACGCCGGAATCCGGTCGGTGCCGCGCACGAGCCCGAACAGCGCGGACCCGACCGCGAGTCGTTCGTCGGCGCGCGCCCGCTCCGACTCGGTCAACGAACCGACGTCGAGCGCGTCGTAGAGCACGCCGGTGTAGCGCAGCAGGCCCGGCATCGTCGGCGAGCCGAGCAGCGCCGCGTTCCGTTCGACCTCGTCGGTCCGCCGCTCCGAAAGTCCGAGCAGCCGCAGACTGCTCGGCACGTCGTCGGCGAGATCGACCAGTGCCGAGACCACGGCACGCCGGGTCTCGGTGAGGTCCGGATGCGCGAGGGCCGAGAGGTCCAGCGGCGGCCCGTCGCCACCGTTGGCCTTCGTCTCGGAAGGGGGCAGCAGCACCAGCACGGCGGAGAGACTAGTAGCGCCGTACCGGCCTCGAGATCCGGGTCAGCGGTTGCACCGTCGCCACACGCCCGTGTGCGCTCAGTACTCGACTGTCATGCACGGGGCGCGGGAACCGCTCCGGACGCGACGGGGAGCGTGCGCAGACCTCGCAGTACGGTCGTGCGCCGCTGCCGCGGACGTCCGGCCAGCGTGAGGTTCGGGAGCCAGTCGGCCAGGACACGGAACGCCAGGTCACCCTCCATCCTGGCCAGCGGAGCCCCCAAGCAGTAGTGCGCCCCGTGCGAGAACGCGAGGTGTTCGGACTCCTCGCGGGTGATGTCGAAGCGATCCGGATCGGAGTGCGCCGCCGGGTCGCGCCCGGCCGAACCGAGCAGCACCAGCACGAGCGTGCCCTTGCGCAGCCGCCGACCACCGATCTCGACGGTCTCGTGTGCGATGCGCGCCGAACTCTGCACCGGGCCGTCCCACCGCAGCACCTCCTCGACGGCCGACGGCGCGAGGCCGGGATCGTCCCGCAGCGCCGCCCACTGCTCCGGGTGACGCAAGAGCGCGAGCGTGCCGTTGCCGATGAGGTTCACCGTCGTCTCGAAACCGGCGACGAGCAGCAGCCTGCACAGCGCGACCAGTTCGTCGGCGGTGACCTGTTCGTCGTCGTGAGCGTGGACGAGATCGCTCACGACGTCGTCGCCGGGCGCACGACGCCGCTGCTCCATCAGGTCGGTGAACATGGCGTGGAACGCGGCGTCGGCGCGGCGGACGGCGCGGAGCTGCCTCGGCCCGCGCACGCCGTCCAAACTGGACGCGAGTGCGGAGCCGTGGCGGGCCAGCGTCGGAGTGTCGACGTCGCGGAGGTCGAGCAACGCGGTGATCACCCGAATCGGCAGCGGGAGTGCGACGTCGCGCATCAGGTCGAACTCCCCGCGCCGCGTCGCCCGATCGACGAGATCGTGGGCGATCGACTCCACCGACTCGCGCAGCGCCGCCAGGCGGCGTGCCCGGAACGCCGGTGCCGCGAGCTTGCGCAACCGCGTGTGGTCGGGCGGGTCGAGTTTCAACAGCGACAGATCGAGCTCGTCCAGCTCGCCCAGCGGGTCCGGCCCGGACTCCGGACGCACGCCCATGCTGCGGTCGCGGAGCACGGCACGGCACGTCTCGTGAGTCGTGGCTGTGACCAGTCCCAGCTTGCTGCGCACCAGCGGCCCGGACGAGCGCAACCGCTCGTAGATCGGGTACGGGGACTCCCGCCACGGCGAATGCAACAGTCGTGCGGTCGGGTCTCCCGACACGGCGGCGGACCACGTGGCGGCATTGTTGGCGACCAGCCGGAACCGCAGTGCTGCTTCACTGAGCGCGTTGGCACCCACGACGACCTCCGTTCCCTTACCACCGAGACTACTCACGATCACCACCCGCACCACGGCCGCGACGAGGCGAACGGCACCTTCGCCTCGTCCGGTGAGGCGAACGTGCCGTTCGCACCGGCCCTCCGGCACGGTGCGTGACGAGCGGTAATCCGCTGGCGATCGGTCCCGGGGTGCTCGTTACGCTGCTGGCACCCCTACCGCACGCCGACCGAGGAGCGAGCAGCCGTGATCACGAGGATGTCGACGTTGTTCCTGCGTACCCTGCGTGAGGATCCGGCCGACGCCGAGGTGCCGAGCCACAAGCTGCTCGTCCGCGCCGGGTACGTGCGTCGCGTCGGCCCCGGCGTGTACTCGTGGCTCCCGCTGGGCCTGGCCGTCTTCCGCCGCGTCGAGCAGGTCGTGCGCGAGGAGATGAACGCGATCGGCGCGCAAGAGATCCTGTTCCCCGCGCTGCTGCCCCGGGAGCCCTACGAGGCGACGAACCGCTGGGCCGAGTACGGCCCCGCCCTGTTCCGGATCAAGGACCGCAAGGGTGCGGACTACCTGCTCGGGCCCACGCACGAGGAACTGTTCACGCTCACCGTGAAGGGCGAGTACGCCTCGTACAAGGACTACCCGGTGATGCTTTACCAGATCCAGACGAAGTACCGGGACGAGGAGCGGCCCCGCGCCGGGATCCTGCGCGGTCGCGAGTTCGTCATGAAGGACTCGTACTCCTTCGACCTCGACGACGACGGGCTCGCCGACTCGTACCGCAAGCACCGCGACGCCTACCGCACGATCTTCGACCGCGTCGGGCTCCGCTACGTCATCGTCGCCGCCACCTCCGGCGCCATGGGCGGCTCGGCGTCCGAGGAGTTCCTCGCCGAGTCCGAGACCGGGGAAGACACCTACGTCCGCAGCACCGGCTCCGACTACGCGGCCAACGTCGAAGCCGTCGTCACCCGCGCTCCCGAGGCGCAGTCGGTCGACGACAAGCCCGCCGCCGAGGTGCATCACACGCCGGACACGCCGACGATCGAGACGCTCGTCGACTTCCTCAACAGCACCGGCGAACGGAAGTTCACCGCAGCCGAGACGCTGAAGAACGTCCTGGTCAAGACCCGCCAGCCCGGCTCCGACGAGTGGTCGCTGCTCGCCGTCGCCGTCCCCGGTGACCGCGAGGTCGACTTCAAGCGGGTCGAAGCCGCCCTGGAGCCCGCGCAGGTCGAGCTGCTCACCGAGGCCGACTTCGCAGCGAATCCGTTCCTCGTCAAGGGCTACATCGGACCGAAGGCGCTGCAGGACAACAAGGTTCCCTTCCTCGTCGACCCCCGCATCGTGACCGGCACGGCGTGGGTGACCGGCGCCGACAAACCCGACCATCACGTCGTGGACCTCGTGTGCGGCCGCGACTTCACACCGGACGGCACCATCGAGGCGGCCGAGGTTCTCGAGGGCGACCCCTCGCCGGACGGCACCGGCACACTCGAATCCGCACGCGGGATCGAGGTCGGCCACATCTTCCAGCTGGGCCGCAAGTACTCCGACACGTTCGGGCTCGACGCGCTCGGGCAGGACGGCAAGCCGAAGCGGATCACGATGGGGTCCTACGGCGTCGGCGTGTCCCGCCTGGTCGCCGCCATCGTCGAACAGAACCACGATCGGGACGGACTCGTCTGGCCCCGTGAGGTCGCCCCCGCCGACGTGCACATGGTCATGGCAGGCAAGGACGACACGGTCCGCGACACGGCCGAGCGTCTCGCCGCCGAACTCGACGACGCGGGTGTGCGGGTGATCCTCGACGACCGCGCGTCCTCGCCGGGAGTGAAGTTCGCGGACGCCGAGCTCGTCGGGGTGCCGACGATCCTGGTGGTCGGCAAGGGCCTCGCCAACGGCGTGGTCGAGGTCAAGGACCGGCGCAGCGGCGAGCGGACCGAGGTCGCCGTCGACGAGATCGTCGACCACCTTCGCGCGCTGTGATCCGAGGGTGCGTCGCCCGGTGGCGGCGCGGGTGCTGGGTGGGGATTCCGTGGCGGCGTCCTCGCGCGGCTGGCTGCGGGAACGTCGACGTCAGGTTGCGATTCCACGACGTCGACGCTGGCTTCGCCGTGAGAGGCGAACCCGCCGATGGCTGAAAAATCTCGGCGCAGGGTGTCCGACCGACGCCTTCCAGCCGCGTGAGTACTCAGCGCACCGGGCGTGCTGACTCGACGATCTGCCCGACGACCTCGGCGCCGGGTGCGGCCGGCTCGGGCGGGCCTCCGGCACTGTCGGCGCCTGCGACCACGACGACGAAGCTCTCCTTCGCCTGGAACACGACGGTGGAGATCGTCGCCTCGGTGGGCAGGCACGGATTGCCGGGCGGCAGCGTCGCCGTCGCGTCCACGCGGACCGCTTCGACGCCGTCGATCTGCAGCGGCTGCGGCGGCGCGAGCTGCAGCTGCATCTGCGGGGACGTGGTGCGGTAGATCTCGCGGCCGACGGCGTCGGCGAACTGGTTCGCCGTCACGTCGATGGGCTGCGCCTGCTCGACGGCGGTACTGCCGACCTGACCGCGCACGAAGCCGCCGCCGCACGAGTAGGGCGCGCCGTTGCTCAACCCCTGGAACACGACGTTGCCGAGCGTCGGGGCCGACCACGTGTCGTTCTCCGGCAGCACCTGCCAGTCGGGCGGCACGTCGTAGGCGATCTGCCCCAGCGGGTTGTAGGCGACCTGCCAGCCCGGCACGACCGGTTCCGGCGCGTCGGGCGGAACGAAGGTCGTGCTCGTCGGTGCCGGCGGGGGAGCCGCTTGCGGGGCGGGCCGCTGCGGCGTCGTGCCGCCGAACACGAGCGCCGCCGCGACACCGCCGGCCAACGCGAGTACGGCGACCACGACGGCCGTGATCGTCAGCCACTTCCTGCGGCGTGGTTTCCTGCCGTCCCGCAGCGGTTCCTCGAACATGCCGAAGCCGCTGTAGTTGCCGGTGTACTGGTGTCCGGACTGTGGGGGCGGCTGGTGTCCCCAGTTGTTCTGCCCGTTGTTCGGCCACGTCACGGGGTCACCGTATCGGGGCCTTGAGAGCAGTCCGTGCTCGGCTCAGAAGTCGTTGCCGAAGCCCTGAGCGTGAGACTGGCGGGTTCAGCCCGCGAGGAAGCTGAGGCGCACCGTGCGGACCGGATTGTCGGAGTTCGTGTCGACCAGGCACACCGACTGCCAGGTGCCCAATGCCATCGATCCGCCGAGGACCGGGATCGAGGCGTAGGGCGCAACGACGGCCGGGATGACGTGGTCGCGGCCGTGCCCGGGTGAACCGTGACGATGCTGCCAGCGGTCGTCCTCCGGGAAGAGGTCCTTGAGTGCGGCGAGGAGGTCGTGGTCGCTGCCCGCTCCGGTCTCCAGCACGGCGAGCCCTGCCGTGGCGTGCGGAACCCAGACGTGCAGCAGCCCGTCGCTCGCGCCGACCTGCCGCAGGAAGCGTTGGCACTCGCCGTTGAGGTCCTGTACCACCTCGGCCGACCCGGTCCGAACCTCCAGCTCCTCCGTCTCCATAACCCCACCCTACGAGCCGGGGTGGCAAATTCGCGCGAATTTGCCACCCCTCTGTCCACAGGGGGCGGGGTTGTCCCCACTCGGTTGGGGAGTTCAGGGGCCGGAAACGGGGCTCGTGTCGGGGTGTGTCGCTGATCTAGGTTCGGAGGATGCGCGAGGCATTCGGAGCGACGTTCGACGTGCCGGAGGGGTACCTCGACACGGCGAGCATCGGGATCCCGCCCACGGTCACGGCCGACGCGATGACGGAGACCGTCCGTCGCTGGGGCAGCGGTCTCGACGGTGCCGGGGACTTCGTGGACGCGGCCGACACCGCCCGGGCCGCGTTCGGCTCGCTCATCGGTGTCCCCGCCGATCGGGTCGCCGCCGGAGCGACGGTGTCCCAGCTTGTCGGCCTCGTCGCCGCGAGCCTGCCCGCCGACACCACCGTCCTCGCCGCGGCGCAGGAGTTCCCGAGCGTGACCTTCCCGTTCGCCGTGCAGCAGCGCCGGGGTGTGCGGCTCACCGAGGTCGGTCTGGGGGAGCTCCCGGCCCGGGTGGCGGAGCACGATCTCGTCGTCGCCAGCGTCGTGCAGGCGAACAACGGTCGGATCGTGGACCTCGACGCCCTGCGTGTGGCGGCGCAGGCGGGTGGGACTCGGGTGCTGCTCGACGTCACGCAGGCTGCCGGGTGGTTGCCGTTGCAACTCGAGTGGGCGGATTTCGTCGTCGGAACCGCGTACAAGTGGCTGCTGTCGCCGCGTGGTTCGGCATGGATGGCGCTACGACCGGACGCTCGCGCTCTCGTCGCGCCGCTTTGCGCGAATTGGTACTCGGTCCCGGACCGGGACGCCGCGACCGAGGGGTTGCCTGCTCGGATTGCCGAGGGCGCGCACGGTCTGGACCTGTCGCCGTCGTGGTTCGCCCATGTCGGGGCGGCCACGTCGATGTCCTGGCTGCTCAAGGTCGACCGCGAGTCGGTGCGCCGGCACTGTGTCGGCCTTGTGGACGTCCTGCGCGAGGAGTTGGGGCAGTCGCCGGCGGGTTCGGCGATCACCGCCGTCGACGTCCCGGAGGCGCACGAGAAGTTGGCCGCCGCCGGCATCGCTCACTCGGTGCGGGCGGGCGCGGTCCGGCTCGCGTTCCACATGTACAACACGGTGGACGACGTCGAACGGGTGATGCGAGTACTCCGTTCGGCATAGCTCGTCGGCCGATGCATGTCCTGTTCGCCCTGTCCGGGGGAACCGCTACGGTAGGTGCTCGTGTCGGATCCTCACGGTTTACCCGAACGGGCGAGTCCTGCCCTGTCTGGCTTCGAGCGCGGTGACACCGCGCCGCTGGGTGCCGTCCGCGACTCCGGTCCGGCACGTCCTTCGGGACCTGTCGGAGGCTCCGACGAGACCACCCGTCCCGCTTTCGCACGCCCAGGATCGCCGCCGGGGCACTCTCGAACGCCTCACGCCGGACGGCCGCCGTACCAGCACACCGGACACCTGCCGCCGCCCCGCACGCAGCAGAGGGCTGCCGGGCCGCCACCGGGGCCTCCTCCCCCTCCGGCGCCGGGCCCGAACAGGGCACCCGAGCCGCCGCGTCGCAACGACGACTCGGCGTCCGTGACCACGATGGGCTGGGTATTGCGCGGCTGTCTGCTGCTGGGTGTGGCCGTCGTGTCCGGCCTGATCTGGTTCGCCGTGGCCCCCGACACGGAGCCCGAGGCGCAGGCACCGACCCCGTCGGCGGCCGACGACGGCAAGTACCGGTTCGACCAGTACCTGCGCGTCGAGACGGCCACCTGCGGCGAGTTCTCCACGGCGCGGATCGCGCAGTACTTCCGCACCCACTCGTGTGAGCACCTCACCCGTGCGCTGTACACCACGATGCTGCCGAGCGGAGAGAAGGTGCTCACCTCGGTGGTCACGGCCCGGATGCCCGACGCGGCGACGGCCGCCGAGCTCAACGCGCTGACCACCCGGGACGGGACTGGCAACATCCAGGACCTCATGTCGTCCGACCTCGACATGCCGGACGACTTCCCGAACCTGAACAAGGACCTCGGCTACCACTCCGAACAGCAGGACAGGCTGGTCGTCATCGGCGAGTCCAGCTACTTCTCCTCGCCCGGCAGGGAGGACGCACGGCTCACCGAGGTCACCAAGGACGCGTTGCGGCTCGGCTGGCCGCAGGACGGCGAAACCGGCCCGCGTTGATCAGGGCTGGCCGGGAAACGGCGGTGCAGCAGGCTCTTCGCCGACGGTGAGCCGCCAGCGTGTCGCCCTGCGGGCCGTGGCGGTGAGCGCCTCCAGCGCGAGCCCGCGCACCGGCTCGGCCCCCTCGGTGTCGAGCACGGCGCGCCACCCGACCGAACACTCCTGTTCGCTGGTGACGAGCATCCGGATCGCCGAGGCCTGGTCGGTGACCGGTTCGGGCATCGAGTACGCGGGCGCGGCGGCCGGTGGCCGGTTCCCGGCGTCGCGCAGCGTCTGCTGACCCCGGTCGCGAAGGTCGCGGTGGGTGCTCATCGCCTCGTCGAGGGCCGAGCGCACGCGCGGTTCGGCGGCGAAGGCGGTCGCGAGTCCGTAGACCCACAGTGCCGCGTGCTCGGCGGCGACCGCGGCGTCCAACGATCGCGTGACGGGTTCGGGCAGCTCGGTCACGCCAGCACCTCCAGCAGACTCGCGCAGCTCGCGGAGACCGAACCGACCAGCCCGGCCCGATGCGCGGGCAGCCTCGGTACCTGGTCGGCGGCCTGTCGCCCTGCGGAACGGAGTGCCTCGGTGAGCGCGGTCGTGGCTTCCGGCGCCGACGAGGGACGCTGCGAGGGCTGTGGGTCACGCGGGCGGGGGTCGTCCTCGTCCGGCGGGTCGATGCGGTCGATCTCACGCTGCAGCGCGTCCGCGTGTGCGCGGCGGACCCGCACGAGCTCGGGCGCCTGACCGACGCCGAGCTCCGCCGCGAGTTCGGCGAGCACCGCGTCGGCTCTCGCGGTGCGTGCGAGTGCCTGGAGCGGGTCGGGCGGTTGCTCGTCGGCGGTGCACGCGAGCACGGCGGTCACCGGCAGCAGCGCGGTCAGGCCGAGCAGGCGGCGGCGGTGCAGCACCGGAGCGGGTGAGCGGCGGGCGGGGCGGTCCACGTCGTCCCATCCTGCCAGGAGCCCCACAGCGGCCGGCATCGAGATCACCCGTGCCGCGGCGGCGTCGCGAGGGCGAGATCACCTACCCCGGTCATGCCGCGCTGGCCGCTCGCGGGACGCGATACGCTGGGCGACCGCGACCGGTGCGGTGCAGTTCTGGTCGCGGTACCGCGCGGTCCGTCACCGGGCCCGAGGTGTTCCCTGTCGACCTGCACCCGGAGAACGTGGGAGTGCCAACGTGTCCAGCCCGCCGCGTGGTGAGATCGCCGCGCAGCTGGAGCCCGTCGTGGCCGAGGCCGTCGAAGCCGCGGGCTTCGACTTGGAGGGCCTCGACGTCCAGCAGGCCGGTCGTCGCCGTCTGGTCAAGGTCGTCGTCGACGCCGACGACGGCGTGGGACTCGACGACATCGCCGACACCAGCAGAGTCGTCTCCGAGGTCCTCGACGCCCACGAGCACGTGCTCGAGGGCTCGTACACCCTCGAAGTGACCTCGCCCGGGGTGGACCGGCCGCTGACGAAGCCGCGTCACTGGCAGCGCGCGAAGTTCCGGAAGGTGACGGTGCGGCTGACCGACGGCACCCAGCTGGCGGTGCGGGTCGGTGCGGCGGGGCAGACCTCGGTGCAGGTGCTCGTGGGCACCGAGTTGCGGACACTGCAGTACACCGAGGTCGAACGGGCCACGGTCGAGGTGGAATTCCAGCAGCCACCGGCGGAAGAATTGGCAACACTGGAGCGGGCTGCGGGCGGGACCTCCCGCGCAGGGAGCGACCGCGACAACACTGAGGAGTCGAAGTGAACGTCGACATCGCCGCGCTGAGGGCGATCGAGCGCGACAAGGACATCCCGTTCGAAACGGTCCTGGAGGCCATCGAGTCGGCCCTGCTGACCGCGTACCGCCACACCGACGGCCACCAGCCGCGAGCCCGGGTGGAGGTCGACCGCAAGACGGGCATCGTGCGCGTGCTCGCGCACACGCTCAGCGCCGAGGGCGAGGTCGACGAGGAGTGGGACGACACTCCCGAGGGCTTCGGCCGGATCGCGGCGACCACTGCGCGCCAGGTCATCCTGCAGCGGCTGCGCGACGCCGAGCACGAGCGCACCTTCGGCGAGTTCTCCACCAAGGAGGGGGAGATTCTCGGCGGGGTGATCCAGCGTGACGCGCGGGCGAACTCGCGCGGCATGGTGGTCGTGCAGGTCGGCGACAGCGAGGGCGTGATTCCGGCGGCCGAGCAGGTGCCGGGGGAACGCTACGAACACGGCACCCGCATCAAGTGCTACGTGGTCGGGGTCTCGCGCAGTGCTCGCGGCCCGCAGATCACCCTGTCGCGCACGCACCCCAACCTGGTCCGACGGCTGTTCGCGCTGGAGGTCCCGGAGATCGCCGACGGCACGGTGGAGCTTCCGGCGGTGGCGCGCGAGTCCGGCCACCGCTCGAAGATCGCGGTGCGCTCCTCGGTCGAGGGTGTGAACGCCAAGGGCGCGTGCATCGGACCGATGGGGGCACGGGTGCGCAACGTGATGAGCGAGCTCGGCGGCGAGAAAATCGACATCATCGACTTCTCGGACGACCCGGCGGAGTTCGTCGGGAATGCGCTCTCGCCCGCGAAGGTTGTCTCGGTGGAGGTCGTCGACGAGCGGGCGAAGACCGCGCGCGTCATCGTTCCCGACTTCCAGCTGTCCCTCGCGATCGGTAAGGAGGGGCAGAACGCCCGGTTGGCGGCGCGCCTGACCGGGTGGCGGATCGACATCCGCAGTGACGCCGATCCGGACGCGCCGACCACCGAGGCCGGGCATCCGGCGGCCGAGCCGCCCCCGGCGGAGGCGGTGCACTCCGAGGTCGACGAGCTGCCGACCGTGGGTTCGGCCGAGTGAGAACGGCAGGTTAGAATCACTGGTGGCTTCGGCGCGAGGGAGCGACAATCCGTACACGCACGTCCGATGACCGTGGTCCGCACGGTCCCGTTCGCACGTGTGTCGGTTGTCGGAACCGGACGTCGGCCACGGAGCTGCTGCGAGTGGTGGCGGAGAGCGGTCGTGCGAGAGGTGTCGCCGTTCCCGACCCCCGGCGTCGGCACCCGGGTCGGGGCGCATGGCTGCATCCCGAACCCGCGTGTCTCCGTCTCGCCGAGAAACGTCGAGCGTTCCCTCGCGCGTTGCGCGTGCGTGGGCCTCTCGACACCTCGGCGATCCAGGTGCATCTCGAGCAGTGGGCGTGACCCGGAGCGGGACCTTCCCGCTCCGGACGTTGGAAGGAAGCAGGTCGACCCGTCATGAATCAGCCGTGAAGCTGAAGACATGAACGCGCATCGGCGATAGGACGAGGTCGAGCGGGACTGCCGCCCGGCCTCCCCAGATGAGGAGAGCAGTGGCAGGCAAGGCCCGCGTACATGAGCTCGCCAAAGAACTCGGCGTGACGAGCAAGGACGTCTTGAACAAGCTCGCCGAGCAGGGCGAATACGTGAAGTCGGCCTCGTCCACGGTGGAAGCGCCCGTGGCACGACGGCTGCGTGACGCCTACCCGAAGGCGGGTGGCGCGTCGAAGAAGTCCGACAAGAGCAAGTCCGGTTCCACCGCTGCATCCGGCGAGCAAGCGTCGCCGCGCACTGCTGCGGCCGAGGGTGCCGCGTCCGACGGTGGTGCGGCCAAGGCCGCGCCGAAGCCGGGCCCGAAGCCGAGTGCGCCGAAGCCGGGGCCGAAACCCGGTCCACCGGCGCAACAGCAGCCCAAGGAAGACACGCCGGCTCCGGCTGCGAAGGCGGACACCCCGGCGCCGAAGCCGGGCCCCAAGCCCGGTCCGAAGCCGGGTCCGAAGCCGAGCTCCGAGCCTGCCGGTGAGGGTGACGGCGACGGTGTCGTTCCGCCGCGCCCGCAGGCGCCCAAGCCCGGCCCGCGCTCGCCGCGGGTCGGCAACAACCCGTTCGGCGTCGGCCAGGGTGCTCCGGCTCAGCGTCCCGACAAGCGTCAGGGCGGCGGCCAGGGCCAAGGCCAGGGCGGTCAAGGCCAGGGCCAGGGCGGCCAAGGCCAGCGTTCCGGTGGGCAACGTCCCGACCGTGGACAGCGTCCGGATCGTCAGGGCGGCGGCCAGGGCCAAGGCCAGGGCGCGGGCAGCGCCCCGTCCGGCGGCGCGCCGCGCGGTGAGGGCGGGGGCAACCGTCCGAACCCGGGCATGATGCCGCCGCGGCCGAACCCGGGCATGATGCCGTCCCGTCCGTCGAAGCCGGGCGGTGGTCCCGGTGGCGGTCGTGGCGGTCCCGGTGGCGGCCGCGGTGGTCCCGGTGGCGGCCGCGGTGGTCCCGGTGGGCCTGGTGGCGGTCGCGGCGGACCCGGCGGGCCCGGTGGTCCCGGCGGCGGTCGTGGCGGCCCCGGTGGTGGCGGTGGCGCCCCGGGCGGTGCCCCGCCCGGAGGTGGCTTCCGTGGGCGTCCCGGCGGCGGTGGTGGCCGTGGCGGTCCCGGCGGTCGCGGCGGCACAGCGGGTGCCTTCGGGCGTCCCGGAGGCCCGGCGCGTCGTGGCCGCAAGTCGAAGCGCCAGAAGCGCCAGGAGTACATGGACAACCTCCAGGCGCCTTCGGTCGGCGGTGTCCGGCTCCCGCGCGGTAACGGCGAGGCGGTGCGGCTGCGCCGCGGTGCCTCGCTGACCGACTTCGCCGAGAAGATCAACGCCAACCCGGCCTCGCTGGTGCAGGCGATGTTCCACCTCGGTGAGATGGTCACCGCGACCCAGTCGGTCTCCGACGAGATCCTCGAACTGCTCGGCCAGGAAATGAACTACCAGGTCGAGATGGTCAGCCCGGAGGACGAGGACCGGGAGCTGCTGGAGTCCTTCGACATCAGCTTCGGTGACCCGGGCAGTTCCGACGAGGACCTCACCTCCCGTCCGCCGGTGGTGACGGTCATGGGTCACGTCGATCACGGTAAGACGCGGCTGCTGGACACGATCCGCAAGGCCAACGTCCAGGAGGGCGAAGCGGGCGGCATCACCCAGCACATCGGTGCCTACCAGGTGGTCACCGAGCTGGAGGGGCGCGAGCGTCCGGTGACCTTCATCGACACCCCCGGTCACGAGGCGTTCACCGCCATGCGTGCCCGCGGTGCGAAGTCGACGGACATCGCGGTGCTCGTGGTCGCCGCCGACGACGGCGTCATGCCGCAGACGGTGGAGGCGATCAACCACGCCCAGGCGGCCGAGGTGCCGATCGTGGTCGCGGTGAACAAGATCGACAAGGAGGGCGCGAACCCGGCGAAGATCCGGCAGCAGCTCACCGAGTACAACCTGGTCGCCGAGGAGTTCGGTGGCGAGACGATGTTCGTCGACATCTCGGCCCGGCAGGGCGAGAACATCGAGTCGCTGCTCGAGGCGGTCCTGCTCACCGCGGACGCGTCGCTGGACCTGCGGGCGAACCAGGGCATGGACGCGCAGGGTGTGGCCATCGAGGCACACCTCGACCGTGGCCGTGGTCCGGTGGCGACCGTGCTGGTGCAGCGCGGCTCGCTGCGGGTCGGTGACTCGGTGGTCGCCGGCGGTGCCTACGGGCGCGTCCGCCGCATGATCAACGAGCACGACGAGGACGTCACCGAGGCCAAGCCGTCGCGTCCGGTCCAGGTCATCGGTTTGACCTCGGTGCCGGGTGCGGGTGACGCGTTCCTGGTCGTGGACGAGGACCGGGTGGCCCGCCAGATCGCGGACCGCCGCGCGGCCCGGATCCGCGAGGCGCAGAACGCGTCGCGCCGCAAGCGCGTCAGCCTCGAGGACCTGGACTCGGTGCTCAAGGAGACCAACCAGCTCAACCTGATCATCAAGGGTGACAACTCGGGCACCGTCGAGGCGCTCGAGGAGTCCTTGATGAAGATCGAGGTCGGCGACGAGGTGCAGCTCCGGGTGATCCACCGCGGTGTCGGTGGCATCAACGAGAGCGACATCAACCTCGCCACCGCCGAGAACACCATCGTGATGGGCTTCAACGTCCGTGCGGAGGGCAAGGCCGCCGAGGTCGCCAACCGCGAAGGCGTGGAGATCCGGTACTACTCGGTGATCTACCGGGCGATCGAGGAGATCGAGCAGGCCCTCAAGGGCATGCTCAAGCCCGAGTACGAAGAGGTGGAGCTCGGTCGCGCCGAGGTTCGGGACGTCTTCAAGTCCTCGAAGGTCGGCACGATCGCCGGGTGCATGGTCACCGAGGGGATCATGCGGCGCAACGCGAAGGCGCGTCTCATGCGGGACAACGTCGTGGTCGCCGAGAACCTCAGCGTGAACTCGCTGAAGCGGTTCAAGGACGACGCGACCGAGGTCCGCGACGGTTTCGAATGTGGTCTGACGTTGGGGTCCTTCTCGGACATCAAGGTCGGCGACTTCGTCGAGACCTACGAGATGCGGGAGAAGCCGCGAGTCTGAGTCGACGCCGGGGTCCGGTCCGTCCGGGCCCCGGCCGGCTCGTCGCGGCGGTGGTCGGCGCATGTACGTCGGTGCGTTGGAGCTGGACGTGCTGCTCGGAGACGTCCATTCGTTGAAACAGAAGCGTGGCCTGGTGCGGCCGGTGGTGGCCGAGCTGCGGCGGCGCTTCGACGTGGCGGTCGCCGAGGTCGGCGACCAAGATCTGCACCGCAGGACCCGGATCGGGGTGAGCGCCGTAGCCGCCGATGCCGGGCACGTGCGCGAGGTTCTCGACGCCTGCGAACGCGCGATGGCGGGGCACCCGGAACTGGAGTTGCTGTCCACGCGGCAACGCATGCTCGGTCCGGAGGATTGAACGGTGGCGGTCCGTGCTCGGTGGGGTCGCCGTGCACGGGACCGTGGTGCCGCCACGGTGGTCGGCGCGTGCTCGCGTCGGCGGGGTGACTCATCGGCCCGGTGGGCCGGTGACGGAGGACATCGAGGAGGAGGTGCGCCGTGGCTGATACCGCGCGCGCCCGCCGGCTCGCCAAGAGGATCGCGCAGATCGTGGCGTCCGGCCTGGAGTACGAGGTGAAAGATCCGCGCCTGGCGATGGTGACGATCACCGACGCCCGACTGACGGCGGATCTGCGGGACGCGACCGTGTACTACACGGTTTTCGGCGACAACGCCGATCATGCGTCGACGGAGGCGGCGCTGGCCAGCGCGAACGGTGTGCTGCGTTCGCGGGTCGGGGCGCAGACGGGTGTCCGGTTCACGCCGACGTTGACGTTCGTCGCCGACACCGTGCCGGACGACGCTCGCCGGATGGAAGAGTTGCTCGCGCAGGCCAAGGAGGCCGATGCCGAGGTGGCGCGATTGGCGTCGACGGCCGCACCGGCAGGCGACGCCGACCCGTATCGGTCGTCCGAGGACGGGGACGACGCCACTGATCTCGGGGACGAGGGAGATCTCGAGGAAGACACCGTGGATCTCGATGACGACGCCGGTGAACGGTCGGGGCAGGACGGCAGCGGTCGCTGAGGTGAACGGTCGTTGACGTGACTGGTCCCGCCAGGGGACTGCGGGTCAGGATCGTGACGGGGATCCGTTGAGGAAACCGCACCCGCCCGAAGGCGTGTTGCGGGCCGACAGCCGTGGAGGTGGCGAGGTGACTGCGCGAGGGGTCGAAACCGATTGCGGCGAGTTCGACATCGAGCTGCGCCGGGCGGCGAGTCTGCTCGCGAACGCCTCCGATGTGACCCTGTTCGGACACGTCGACCCGGACGCGGACGCTCTCGGCAGCGCGCTCGCGCTGGGGACGGCACTGCACCACCGGGGTGCCGCGGTGCGGGTGTCGTTCGGCCGGCCGGACGTCCTCTCCGACTCGCTGAGTGGTCTGGACGCGAACGGTCTCGTGGTCCCGTCGCACCGGGTTCCGGCGTCGGTGCCGTTGCTCGTGGTGCTCGACACCGGGGACGCGCATCGGCTCGGCGGCCTCGAGGACCGGGTAGCCGCCACGATCCAGGCCGGTGGGGACGTGCTCGTGGTGGACCACCACGTGGCGAACACCCGGTTCGGCACACAGCACGTGATCGACCCGTCGGCCGAGGCCACGGTGCTACTGGTGTTGCGGCTGCTCGACGAGTTGGGCATCGAGCCGGACCGGTCGATCGCGCGCTGCCTGTACGCGGGGCTGGTGACCGACACCCGGTCGTTCCGGCACGCGTCGGCGTCGGCGCATCGGGTCGCGGCGCGGCTGCTGGGCCACGACATCGACGCCGAAGAGCTGGTCCGCTCGCTGATGGACACGCATCCGTTCCGGTGGATGGCGGCGCTCTCGGACGTGCTGCACCGGGCGGAACTGGACCCGGACGCCGCGCGGGGATTCGGGCTGGCGCACACGACGGTGCGGCTGTGCGACGTGGACGGAATGAGCGCGCACGAAGCGGACAGCGTCGTGGAGGTGCTGCGTACGGCAGGCGAGGCGGAAGTCACGGCGGTACTCAAGGAGCTCGGCGAGCAGCGCTGGTCGGTGTCGCTGCGCTCGGAGGGCCGGCTCGACGTGGGCGCTGCTGCGCGGGCCCTCGGCGGCGGGGGGCACGACAAGGCGTCCGGTTTCACCACCGAGGCGGCGACGTCCGCAGACGTCGTCGCCGCGCTGCGCGCTGCCTTGACCGACGTTCCCACGCTCTAGCCCTCGCGAGTCTGCCTGACCGCCGCCCTCGACCCGCGCGAGCACTTGGTGGCGCGTCACCCACGGCGACGTGCGCGGAAGGCCGCGACGTGGACGCGGTTGGCGCAGCGGGGGGAGCAGAACCGCTTCGCCTGGTTCGTCGAGGTGTCGAGGAAGTAGGTGCCGCACGACTCGGCGTGGCATCGTCCCCAACGCTCGGTGCCGTGCCGGACGACGCCGTACGCGAGCCCCCACGAGGCGGCGGCCGCGACCTCGGTCGCCGGGGGTGCGTCCACGTCGGCCACGTGGATGTGCCAGTTCGGCAGTCCGTCGCCGCCGCCGTGCCCGGACAACCGCGGCCGTGGCGGGTGGCTTTCGAGCAGGTGGTTCACGCGGTGCCGGAGTTCGTCGTGGTGCGCGTGCACCGCCGCGTCGAGCGCGTCCCGGAGCTGGGCGGCGACCGCTCGGAGGACGACGAGGTCGTCGGTCGTGGCGCGATCGGCCCACCACGGTTCGTCGTGCAGCGCCGCCCTGAGGTCGTCGACGTCGTCCAGCGGTGCATTGGCGAGTCGAAGCGCCACCTGGGTGTAATCAGCGTTGTCCATCTCCGACCGTGTGAACTCCTCACGGAACGTCTCGCCTGGTGGGTCGGGTAGCGGAACCTCCCCCGCCCTCCTCCCTGCGGGATCGATTTCTTGAGTAGCGGGCCTACGCGGCGACATCGCTGGCCTCGTGAGGAGGGCGCTGAGAACCGCGGGTGGCCGGGCTGCGTGCGTGGTGACCGCTCACATCGAGGAGTCCCCACGGGGTGAGCCCTCGATTCGCACGGCTACTTATCCTAGTGTGGCTTCGTCAGGGGCGAAAGGCGTTGTCACACCTTACGGGAGGTCTCGGTGGCGGACGTGGACGAGCGGGTTCCGGTGCGGCGGGTCCTCGGACTGGCGGTCCCCGCGCTGGGCGTGCTGGCGGCGGAGCCGCTGTACGCGCTGGTCGACACCGCGTTCGTCGGACACCTCGGCGCGGTCCCGCTGGCCGGGCTCGCGCTCGGCTCGACTCTGTTCGTGCTGGTCTCCTCGCAGCTGACCTTCCTGTCCTACGGCACGACGGCCCGCACCGCGCGGCTGCACGGCGCGGGCCGTCGTGCCGACGCGGTGGAGGAAGGCGTCCAGGCGACCTGGCTGGGCTTCGGGGTGG
This sequence comes from Allosaccharopolyspora coralli, assembly GCF_009664835.1. Classification (NCBI taxonomy): domain Bacteria; kingdom Bacillati; phylum Actinomycetota; class Actinomycetes; order Pseudonocardiales; family Pseudonocardiaceae; genus Allosaccharopolyspora; species Allosaccharopolyspora coralli. Next base: position 3,593,974 of record NZ_CP045929.1, on the reverse strand, counting down.
GTGTCGTGCTGTCGTTGCTCGTGCAGCTCGTCGCGGTTCCGGTCACCGAACTCCTCGCCGGTGAGGGGCCGATCGCGACGGCGGCGGCGTCGTGGATGCGGATCGCGCTGCTCGGTGCCCCGATGGTGCTGGTGACGATGGCGGGCAACGGCTGGATGCGCGGCGTGCAGGACACCCGCCGTCCGCTGTACTTCATCCTCGCGGGCAACGCACTGTCGGCGCTGCTGTGTCCGTTGTTCATCTACACCCTCGAGTGGGGGCTCGAGGGTTCGGCGGTCGCGAACGTCTGCGGTCAGACGCTGGCGGCGGCCCTGTTCGTCCGCGCTCTGGTCGTCGAGAAGGTGGCGCTGAAGCCACGACCCTCGCTGATCCGCGCGCAGCTCGGGCTCGGCCGCGACCTGGTGCTGCGCACGGCGGCGTTCCAGGCGTGCTTCTTGTCCGCGACGTCGGTGGCCGCGCGGATGGGTGCGGATTCGGTGGCCGCGCACCAGATCGTGTGGCAGCTGTGGATGTTCCTGAGCCTGGTACTCGACTCGCTCGCGATCGCGGCACAGGCGTTGATCGGAGCGGCGCTCGGCCGCGGTTCGGCTCCCGCTGCCAAGGCCGTCGCCCGTCAGATCTCTTGGTACGGCCTGTACTTCGGCATCCTGCTCGGCGTCGGCTTCGCCGCGCTCGCCGGCGTGCTGCCCGCCGTGTTCACCTCGGACGAGGCGGTGCTCGGCACGGTCCCGCAAGCGTGGTGGTTCTTCGTCGCGCTGCAACCCATCGCCGGGGTGGTGTTCGCGCTGGACGGCGTGCTGCTCGGCGCCGGCGACGCGGCGTACCTGCGCACGACGACGCTGCTCGGGGCGATCGTCGGGTATCTGCCGCTGATCTGGCTGTCGCTGGCGTTCGGTTGGGGCCTGAGCGGGATCTGGACCGGGCTCGCGCTGTTCATGCTCGCGCGGATGGCGGCGGTGCTGCTGCGGGCACGCTCCGGCCGTTGGGCGGTCACCGGCCTGCAGACCGTCTCGGCGTGAGCCTGCGTGCGACCCGGCCAGGCCGTCGGGGAAGATGGGTCGCCGTGTCTGGTTCTCCGCGCTCCGCTGTCTTGCCCGGTCTGCTGGTCGTCGACAAGCCTTCCGGGATGACCTCGCACGACGTCGTGTCCCGTGTCCGTCGCATCATGGGCACCCGCAAGGTCGGCCATGCCGGAACGTTGGACCCGATGGCCACGGGCGTGCTCGTGCTCGGTTTGGAGCGCGCGACGAAGCTGCTCGGGCATCTGGCTCTGGACACCAAGGCCTACCTGGCGACGGTCCGGCTCGGGTCGGCCACGAGCACCGACGACGCCGAAGGCGAGGTCCTGTCGAGCACGGATGCCTCGGGCGTCGCCGACGAGGCCGTGTACTCCGGTATCGCCGAATTGACGGGTGAACTCGAGCAGGTGCCGAGTGCGGTGAGCGCGGTGAAGGTCAACGGTCGGCGTGCTTACGAACTGGCGCGTTCCGGGGAGAGTGTCGAGTTGGCCGCGCGGCCGGTCACCGTCTCGCGTTTCGATGCGCTGGCGCTGCGTCGGGGCGACGAGACGGTCGAGATCGACGCGCTCGTGGAGTGCAGTTCCGGGACCTACGTCCGGGCGCTCGCGCGGGACCTCGGGGAGGCGCTCGGCGTGGGAGGTCATCTCGGCGAGCTGCGCCGCACCCGGGTCGGCCCGTTCGGGCTCGGCACGGCACACACCCTGGAACGTCTCGAAGAGCGGCCGGAGCTGTCGATGGGGCTCGACGACGCGGTGGCCACCGCGTTCCCCCGGGTCGATGTCGACGCCGCCGCGGTGACCGCGTTGCTGCACGGCAGGACGATTCCGGCGGCGAACGTCCTGGGGACGTACGGGGTCTTCGGCCCGGACGGATCGCCGGTCGTGCTGGCCAAGGACGGCGGCCGGACCGCGAAGTCCGTCCTCGTGCTCAAGCCGTGAGGCGGCGTAGCCGAGCGGTGAGACGGTCTACTCGAGCCGTGCGGAGCTGCTGAGAGTGCATTGGGGAACTGGCTTGTGTGCCCGTAGGGCACGCCTCATACCTGCCCAGCCTGGGCAGGGGGAGGGGCTCCGGTGTTCGGAGTTTGTGACTCGCAAGGCAGGGGTTCTCGCCGCGTACGCCTGGTACTCAAGAGACACCAACGCCGCGAGGCGCGAATTGGGGCGGCGGTACCGGACCACCCACCCAACTTCCACAATGCCCCTGAGTAGTCCTACTCGTCTTCGTCAGCGCCTGGAACCCGACCGGGGGGCGAGCGGTCCGAGGTCGTGACATCCCGCCAGGGAGACCACGAACTCGCGGAGGAGATCCGATGACCCTCGCCCGGAAGTGCACCGTGTACGTCGCTACCATCGTGGCGTCGGGAGCGGCATTGAGCGGCTGCCTCCCGAACGAGAACGCCGCACCGCCACCCGCGCCGCCGCAGGAAACCGTGACGAAGGTCGTCGAGGAACCGCCCGCTCAGGACACGTCTACCGAGGACTCGGAGCACAGTGGCGACGCAGGGTCCGCCGACGACTCCGCGGATACCGGGACAGCCGATGGCTCCGGCTCGGACACGGCTGGCGAACAGCCGGTCATCGAGGACGACGAGCACGTGCTCCACCCGTGTCCGGCCGACGCGTTGGACACCGTGTGGGACTCCGCCGAGTACCCGGAGGGCCGCGGCGACGGTTACCTCACGGTGGGGAACGTGAGTGCGCAGCCCTGCACTCTCGACGGGTACCCGCAGCTCACGCTCTACGACGACGAGACCCCGAGGCCGACCACGACGGTCGGCGACCAGCTGCCCGCCCCGCGATACCTCACGCTACGTCCGGGTGAGCGGGCGGGTGCCTCCGTGACCTGGTGGACGCTGCCCTACGAAGGCACCGATCGAGGGTGTGTGTCCGCGCCGACCATGATCGGCGTCCGAGGCTCCGACAACCAGGACTCGAGCGCACACGTCAACGCCCGTGGCGGCACGACGTCCCAGGACGGGCCGCTGAACCCCTGCCAGGACGGAACGCTGCACGTCTCCGGGTGGGAGAGCCTCGCGCGGTGAGCGGCCAGTAGGCTCTCCGGCGTGCAGCGATGGCGCGGTGTGGAGCAGATCCCCGGTGGCTGGGGCCGGTGTGTCGTGACGATCGGCGTGTTCGACGGCGTCCACCGGGGACATCAGGAGTTGATCGGGCACGCCGTCCGGCTGGCTCGCCGGCGCGACCTGCCGTGTGTGCTGCTCACCTTCGATCCGCACCCCACCGAGGTCGTCCGCCCGGGCAGCCATCCCGCTCAGCTCACCACGCTGCGCCGCCGGGCGGCGTTGGTGGAGAAACTCGGCGTCGACGTGTTCTGCGTCCTGCCGTTCACCCCGGACCTGTCGCGGCTGCCCCCGGACGAGTTCGTGCACGAGATCCTCGTCGAGAAGCTGCACGCCGCGGTCGTCGTCGTCGGGGAGAACTTCGCGTTCGGGCACAAGGCGGCGGGCACCATCGAACTGCTGCGCAGCCTGGGTTCGCGGTACGGGTTCGATGCGGAGTCCGACCCGCTGTTGTCCGGCCCGGTCGAGAGCGCAGCGGGCGAGCAGTCCGTGACGTTCTCGTCGACCTACATCCGGGCCTGCATCGACGCGGGCGACGTGCAGGCCGCGTCCGAAGCGCTCGGCCGCAAGCATCGGCTCGAGGGCATCGTGGTCCGTGGTGCCGGACGTGGCGGCAGCGAGCTCGGCTATCCGACCGCGAACCTGGACACCCCGAAGTTCGCCGCGATCCCCGCCGACGGGATCTACGCCTGCTGGTTCACGCACCGCAGGCGCGGGTCGAGCGATCCGGGCAAGACTCTGCGGGCGGCCGTGTCCGTGGGCAGCAATCCGACGTTCTCCGGCACCGAGCGCACGATCGAGGCGTTCGTCCTCGACGTCGACACCGACTTCTACGGGGAGTACGTCGAGCTCGACTTCGTCGACCGGCTGCGTGGTCAGGTCCGCTACGACGAGGTCGCCGATCTGGTCCGGCAGATGCACGACGACGTCGAGCGGACCCGCGCGATCCTGGACGCCGACCGGTGAGCGCCGCCCGGCCCGATCTGCCGAGTTCGCACCGGTTCGCCCGTTCCGGCCCTGCCGGGGCGCACGAGCTGACAGGATGCGGAGCGCAGAGCAAGATCTCGATCAACGGCCGGACCGGGGGAGCGAAGGTGGAGGAACGCAAGATCGTCCAGCGAAACCTGGAACTGCAGCGTCAGTGGTACGGCGAACCGCTGGGCGACCGGGTGCGTCGGCTGGTCGTCGCGTTCCGCATCTCGCAGGCCCAGCTCTCCGAGGTGCTCGGGATCAGCGCGCCGATGCTCAGCCAGGTGATGAGCGGTCGTCGCGCCAAAATCGGCAACCCGTCGGTGCTGGCCCGGCTCGTCATGCTCGAACGCAAGGTCCTGATTCCGGGGGTGGCTGCGGGGGAGAACGACGCCATCCATCAAGCCCTGGAGGACGTGCGGTACTCGAAGCCGAGCGTGGGGCGGGACACGTTGCCGGTGATCCACGCGAACGGTGAGGAGACGGCGTGGCCGGTCCTGCGGGAGGTCGCGCGGCCGAGCGAACTGGAGGCCGCGGCCTCGCTCATCGACGGCAAGTACCCGGGTCTGGCCGAACTGCTCCGCCGCGCCGCCGCCGGCGACGGCTGAGCACGCTTGTCGCCGTCCGCCGGGGCGCTCCCGGACGGAAGAACGACGCCGAGCTCCTGCATCGGCGAGGTGTCGACGCGACGGCGAAGGTCCCTCTCGGATAACCGGCGAGCGCGGCATGGGTGACAGGATCGGCTCGTGGTCGACATGGAGGTTGAGATGGCCCGATACATGCTGGAGGGGCTGGAGTCGTTTACCTGGTCCAGCGACCAAGCGGTGGCCTACGAGGCAGCGTTGGAAGTCCTCAACGAGGCGCGCGCGGTGTGCTCTGCCCGGATCGCTGCGCTGGAACACACCGTGGAACCGCAGGACGAACGACTCCAAACCTGGGAGCAAGCGTTACACCGCTGCGCTGTGCACGCCCGCGAGCTGGATCCCGAGGACGCCCCTGCGTGGCGCGAGTTCGCGCGGAGTACCCAGCGATGGTGGCCTCGTGGCGTGCCGCCGATCACTGATCCGGGGCGCGACACGCTCTCCGGGGCGTTCTGGCTCGCCCGATGTCGGATCAGCGTTGCCAGCAGATCCGGGCCCGGGGTGTTCCGATGTGGCGTCCGCTCCGCCGTTCCCGGCCAGTCGATCGGTGTCAACACGGGCCAGGGGCAGCCTCCCGTCGGTCGGTGCGGCGGCATCGGATTCTCGACCACTCGCATCCGGTGACGTCCCCAGTACATCGCGGTTGGCCGGCAGTGGAAGCAGGTGCCGAACACCGTCGGGAGAACTCGGGCCGTTCACCCGACCCGAGCAGGTCAGCGAACTCGACCACAATGGTTCGGTCAGCGACGAGGGCGGCACAGCGCACGGACCTTCAGACGATCAAGGTCCCGTGATCACCTCTGGGGCCGTGTCGCTACCTGCAGCGCCGGAGCTTCTCACCGTGCTCGGGCTGAGCACGCGAGACCATGCCTGGACGTGCATCAGAACAAGATCACAGACAGGCTTTGAGGAGGCCCCCGTGCGGTTGTTCACGGCGGTGTGGCCCTCGCGGGAGGCGTTGGATCACCTAGACGAGTGGCTCGGTGAGCTCGACCGTGCACGGCTCGACCCGGCCACGGCGGGCGCGACCGGGTTTCGGCTGATTCCGCGCGAGCGCAGGCACCTGACGCTCGCGTTCCACGGTGACGACAGTGATCCCGAGTGGCACTCCGACCGGCTGGATCGCCGGATGGCGCGGGTCGTCCGCAAGGAACCGGAAGTCTTCGCTCCCCGGCTGCGGCTACGCGGGTGCGGCTTCTTCAGCGGCGTGCTGTGGCTCGGCGTCGAGTTCGCAGCCGAGGACGACGCCGGTTCGCTGCGCCGACTGGTCCGTCTCGCGGGCGCGGACCCGGGCAAGTACCGGGCGCACCTCACACTCGCCCGCTGGTCGGCGGGCGCGACGGACAAACCCGCGCTGCGCGGATTGTTCGAGACCTACGCAGGGCCGTGGTGGGGCGCGGATGAACTCAGCCTCATCGCCAGTGAAGTCGATGGCGGCACTCGGACGTACCGGACGGTGCATCGGGTCTCCGTGCCCGGGTGAGCCGGGAGGCGGCGGAGTCCCTGATATCCTGCGTCCGGGATCCGGCTGTAGTCCGTGGCGGCCGGGAATCCTGTGCGCCCACCGGGCTCTTCCTCGGCGTGCGACGACCGGGGGTGAATCCGGGCCGTTCGTGGCGTGGTCCACGCCGGTTCGGGCGAGCACCTCGCACGGCACACGAAACAAGGAGTAACACACGTGGCTCTCTCCACTGATGAGAAGAAGCAGATCCTGTCCGACTACGGCTTGCACGAGACGGACACCGGTTCGGCCGAGGCCCAGGTGGCCCTGCTGACCAATCGGATCTCCGGCCTGACCGAGCACCTGAAGACGCACAAGCACGACCACCATTCGCGTCGTGGCCTGCTGCTGATGGTCGGTCGCCGTCGCCGGCTGCTCAACTACCTGACGAAGGTGGACATCGAGCGTTACCGTTCGCTGATCCAGCGACTCGGCCTGCGCCGTTGAGCTTTGTCGAGGGGAGTGGCCGCGCGGCCACTCCCCTCGATGTTTCGTGAGGACCACGGAACATCGGGCGCCGGGCGCGGCGCCCACCGGGGCGAGACCCTGGTAGACGCACGAGAACAACACAGGACTCACGCCGCAGTGGGAAGGCGTCCGCCGGTCCTCGGTAGTGGCTCCCGGGAGCGGAACAGCACCCGAGAGCTTCGATCGATGGCCGGCTCAGCCGGAACGCTCCACCACGGCCGTGGGTCCTCGAGAACGAGGAGTACCCCGTGACCGAAGCACAATCCGTCGACGAGGGCGTGTTCGAGAGCACCGCGGTGCTGGACAACGGCGCCTTCGGCTCGCGCACCGTCCGTTTCGAGACCGGCAGGCTCGCCAAGCAGGCCGCCGGAAGCGTCGTCGCCTACCTGGACGACGACACGATGCTGCTCTCCGCCACCACGGCGTCCAAGCAGCCCAAGGACAACCTCGACTTCTTCCCGCTGACGGTCGACGTCGAAGAGCGAATGTACGCCGCGGGCCGCATTCCCGGCTCGTTCTTCCGCCGTGAGGGTCGCCCGAGCACCGACGCGATCTTGACCTGCCGGCTCATCGACCGGCCGCTGCGTCCGTCGTTCGTCGACGGTCTGCGCAACGAGGTCCAGGTCGTCGTCACCGTGATGAGCCTCGACCCCAAGGACCCGTACGACGTCCTGGCCATCAACGGCGCCTCGGCGTCGACTCAGCTGTCCGGCCTGCCGTTCTCCGGCCCTGTCGGCGGCACCCGGATGGCGCTCATCGACGGCCAGTGGGTCGCCTTCCCCACCCACGAGCAGCTCGAGCGTGCGGTGTTCGACATGGTCGTCGCCGGCCGCATCGTCGGTGACGACGTCGCCATCATGATGGTCGAGGCCGAGGCCACCGACCACACCGACGACCTGGTTCGTTCCGGTGCGCAGGCCCCCACGGAAGAGATCGTGGCCGCCGGACTCGAGGCCGCGAAGCCGTTCATCCGCACCCTGTGCCAGGCCCAGCAGTCGCTGGCCGCTGCCGCGGGCAACGCGACCGCCGACTACCCGGTGTTCCCCGCCTACCAGGACGACGCCTACACCGCCGTCGAGAACGCCGTCTCCCGCGAGCTCACCGAGGCGCTGGCGATCCCCGGCAAGCAGGACCGCGACGACAAGACCGACGAGCTCAAGGCGGCCACGCTGGAGCGGGTCGGTGTCGAGGAAGGCCAGGCGTTCGAGGGCCGCGAGAAGGAGGTCGGCGCCGCGTTCCGCTCGCTGACCAAGAAGCTCGTCCGGCAGCGGATCATCCGTGACCAGGTCCGTATCGACGGCCGCGGCCTGACCGACATCCGCAGCCTCTCCGCCGAGGTCGGCGTGGTGCCGCGTGCCCACGGCTCCGCCCTGTTCGAGCGCGGCGAGACCCAGATCATGGGGATCTCCACGCTGAACATGCTGCGCCTGGAGCAGACCATCGACAGCCTCGGTCCGGAAACGACCAAGCGCTACATGCACCACTACAACTTCCCGCCGTATTCGACCGGGGAGACCGGCCGGGTCGGCAGCCCGAAGCGCCGCGAGATCGGCCACGGCGCACTCGCCGAGCGTGCGCTCGTCCCGGTGCTGCCTACGCGTGAGGAGTTCCCGTACGCGTTGCGTCAGGTCTCCGAGGCGCTGGGTTCCAACGGCTCCACCTCGATGGGTTCCGTCTGCGCCTCCACGTTGTCGCTGCTCAACGCCGGTGTCCCGCTGAAGGCGCCGGTCGCGGGGATCGCCATGGGCCTGGTCTCCGACGAGGTCGACGGCAAGACCCACTACGTCGCGCTGACCGACATCCTCGGCGCCGAGGACGCGTTCGGTGACATGGACTTCAAGGTCGCGGGCACCAAGGAGTACGTCACCGCGCTGCAGCTCGACACCAAGCTCGACGGCATCCCGTCCGAGGTGCTCGCCCAGGCGCTCGGCCAGGCGCGCGACGCCCGGTTCACCATCCTCGAGGTGATGGCCGAGGCCATCGGCTCGCCGGACGAGATGAGCCCGCACGCCCCGCGCGTGACCACGGTGCAGGTCCCGGTCGACAAGATCGGCGAGGTCATCGGGCCGAAGGGCAAGATGATCAACACGATCACCGAGGAGACCGGCGCGGACATCAGCATCGAGGACGACGGCACCATCTATGTCGGTGCCGCCGACGGCCCGTCCGCCGAGGCCGCGATCGACAAGATCAACGCCATCGCGAACCCGCAGCTGCCCAAGGTCGGCGAGCGGTTCCTCGGCACCGTGGTCAAGACCGCCGCGTTCGGTGCCTTCGTCTCGCTGATGCCCGGCAAGGACGGCCTCGTCCACATCTCCAAGCTCGGCAACGGCAAGCGGATCGGCAAGGTCGAGGACGTCGTCAACGTCGGCGACAAGCTGCGTGTCGAGATCGCCGACATCGACAGCCGCGGCAAGATCAGCCTCGTCGTCGTCGACGAGGAGAACGCGGAGGCGGGTGAGGCTTCGGCAGAGGCACCTGCCGAGGCTGCTGCTGAGTGATTCTGATTGTGAGTCGGGCGGCTGATCGGTGTTGCCGGTTGGTCGCCCGGCTTGCGTTCTGTCGGGGGTTGGCTTTGCCCGGTGCCGGTTGAGTCCGGGGTGGTGGAACCGCCTGCGGCGGTTGCCTGACGGGCTGGATTAGCCGAACCTGCGGCGATGGTGGTGGAACCCGCGCCGACGAGATGGAGACATGGGACAGCGCAACGCTAGGGCGGCCGGGCATCTGCAGCGGCCGGGGACGACCAAGACGCTCGGCGGTACCGGAGGTCAGGCGCTGCGGCGGACCGTGTTGCCTGGAGGACTGCGGGTCGTCACCGAACCCGTTGCCGGCGTCCGCTCCGCCTCGGTCGGGCTGTGGGTGGGTGTCGGGTCTCGCGACGAGAAGCGAGTCCAGGCCGGGTCGGCGCACTACCTCGAACATCTCCTGTTCAAGGGAACGCAGAAGCGCACCGCCGTCGACATCGCCGAACAGATGGACGCCGTCGGTGGCGAGCTCAACGCGTTCACCAACAAGGAACACACCTGCTTCTACGCGCACGTCCTCGACGAGGACCTGTCGCTGGCCGTCGACCTGATCTGCGACGTCGTCTTCGACGCCGTCAACGCGGCCTCCGACGTGGAGACCGAACGCGGCGTCGTGCTCGAAGAGATCTCGATGCGCGACGACGACCCCGAGGACGTGCTGCACGAACTGTTCACGACCGCCGTCCTCGGTGACCATCCGCTCGGACGGTCCGTGCTCGGTTCCGAGGAATCCATCGAGGGCATGACCCGCGCTCGGGTGCACGGCTTCTACCGCCGGAGCTACCAGCTGCCGAACATGGTGCTCGCGGTGTCCGGCAACGTCGACCACCGCACGGTGCTGCGCCTGGTCCGTAAAACCCTCGGCCAACGCCTCGACGGCGAGATCGAGCCTGCCGCGCCCCGCGCGGGCCGCGCGCGGCTGCCGAAGCAGGACTCACTCGTGCTGCGCACCGACGACACCGAACAGGCGCACTTGCTGCTCGGCTGCCGTGGGCTTGACCGGCACGATCCGCGCCGGTTCGTGCTCGGCGTGCTCAACGCAGCGCTCGGCGGTGGCATGAGCTCGCGGCTGTTCCAGGAGGTCCGTGAACAACGCGGTCTCGCGTACTCGGTGTATTCGGCGACGACGGCGTTCGCCGACGCCGGCCTGTTCTGCGTCTACGCGGGTTGCCAACCGAACCGGCTCGGCGACGTGGTCGACGTGATCCGCGAGGTCCTCGCCGAGGTGGCCGAACACGGACTCACCGAGGCCGAGGTCGCACGCGGCCGAGGTCAGCTGCGCGGCGCGCTCGTGCTCGGCTTGGAGGACACGGCCTCGCGCATGGTGCGTATCGGCAAGAGCGAGCTCAACTACGGCAGGCATCTCAGCGTCGAGCAGACCCTCGACCGCATCGCCGAGGTCACGGCCGACGATGTGGCGCAGCTCGCGGGTGACCTGCTGCGTCGGCCGCTCACCGCGACCGTCGTCGGGCCGTACGCTGATCGGGCAGCACTGCCGGACCAACTGCATCGCCTCAACCGGAAGGACGCCACCACGTGAGCGACACCAGTCTCCTCGAGGTCGCCGTCCTCGGCGCCCGCGGCCGCATGGGCTCCGAAGCGGTCAAAGCCGTCACGGACGCCACCGACACCGAGGCCGTCGCCGAGGTCGACCAGGGCGACTCGTTGCAGGAGCTCGTCACCGCCGGCGCCCGCGTCGCGGTCGACTTCACCCATCCCGACGCGGTGCTGGACAACGTGCGGTTCTGTGTGGAGAACGGCATCCACCTCGTCGTCGGCACCAGCGGCCTCGGCGAGTCGCAGCTCGACCAGGTGCGCGGGTGGCTGCGGGACCGCCCCGAGGTCGGGGTGCTCGTCGTTCCGAACTTCGCGATCGGCGCGGTGCTGTCGATGAAGTTCGCCGAGACCGCGGCCCGGTTCTTCGACTCCGTCGAGATCGTGGAACTCCACCACCCGAAGAAGGCCGACGCCCCGTCCGGTACCGCCGCGCGCACCGCTCAGGTCGTCGCGCAGGCGCGCGCCGACGCGGGCGTGGGCCCGTCGCCGGACGCCACCACGAAGGACCCCGACGGCGCCAGGGGAGCGCAGGTCGACGGGGTCAACGTGCATTCGGTCCGGCTGGCCGGGCTCGTGGCGCACCAGGAGGTGCTGCTCGGCACCGAGGGCGAGACGCTGACCGTCCGGCACGACTCCTACCACCGCAGCTCGTTCATGCCCGGTGTGCTCGCCGCGGTGCGTGCCGTCGGCTCCCGTCCGGGCCTGACCGTCGGGCTCGACAAGGTCCTGGGGCTGTGATGTCCGAGCCGACGCGCCGCCGCCCCGCGCTGAATGCCCGCACGGCGGCGTTCGTGCTGGCTGTGGTGCTGCTCGTGTACTTCGTGTTCGCCGGCGCCCGCGCCTACACCATGATCAGCAGCGGTCAGCCGGTGTTCGTCCTGTTCGGATTGTCGATCCTGGTGCTGCCGGTGCTCGGCATGCTGCTGCTCTACGACCAGCTGCGGTTCGGCGTCGCGACCGAACGGCTCGCCCGGCGTCTGGACGACGAGGGAGCCTTGCCGGACGTCACGCACCTGCCGCGCAAACCGTCCGGCAGGGTCGAGCGGGACGCTGCGGACCAGTGGTTCGACCAGAAGCAGGCCGAACTCGACGCCGACCCCGAGAACTGGCGGAACTGGTACGCGGTCGCGGAGGCCTACGACCTCGCCGGTGACCGCAACCGGGGGCGCAAAGCGATGCGCAAGGCCATCGAACTCGAACGGAACGCGTGACCGGCTCAGAATCAGCGCGGAGTGAGCCCGTGGCAGCCACAGTGCGCCGAGGTCTTTTCGACGGTGGACGCGCGGACCGGGTACCGGCGGGTGCTCACCTCGTAGCTGGCGACGACGCGGACGCGCCCGCAGCCAGCCGCGAGCTCCGGTTCCGCCACGGAACCACCACAGCAGGTCGATCCGCCCTCTGAAACTACAGCCAGGCGACGACGACGCCGGGGGCGAGCGCGAGTGCGGCGAACCGCGCGAACCGGCCGACGAACGCGGTCGTGACGAACGTCGTCAACGACACCCGGGCCCACCCGGCGATGATCGCCGTCGCGGCGTACGGCGGGATGCTCATCACCGCGCTCACCAGCAACACCGCGCCTGTCCACACCGGACGGTCGTGGCAACTCGCGCGGAAGCTCTGCAACCACTGGTGCCACCGCCCGGAGCGGCTGCCCTTGCGCTGCATGAAGGCAGGCAGCCGGATGACGCCCTTCGCGCTGTAGTAGTACAGCAGTTTGCCGCCGACCTGGCCGACGGTGACGACCACGGCCAGCAGCCACCAGGGCAGTGTGGGGCTCTGCAGCACCATGCCGATGACGACGACCTCGATGCTGATCAACGGGACCAGTGCCGAGGCGATCGACATGCCGAAGGCGGTCGAGAGCAAGCCCAGAATGCTCAGCACAGGTCCCCCGCGTGGAGTCGACGGTCGCCGTAGACGGTACCAACCCATCTCGTGAGGGTTGCCATCGTCTTGCCCGGTGGGTCGGGTGGCGGAACCTCTCCCGCCCTCCTCGCAGCGACATCGCTGTCCTCGCGAGGAGGGCACTGAGAACCGCCGGTGGTCCGGCCGGGTACGTGGTGACCGCTCAGCCGCCCCGAACGCTTACTGCACGAAGTGGAGTTCGAGGCTGCCGGTGAATCGCATCTCCCGGACCGGACGGCCTCCGGCGTCGAGAGTGCGCATTGTGCCGTCGGGCGCCCAGCCGACGCTGTGGAAGAACGCGCGCGAGGCCTCGTCCGCCTCGGGTAGCCACACGATCCCGCGCGTCGCGCCGTGCTGATGCAGCCGTTGCGCCATCTCGCCCATGAGCCGCCCACCGTGTCCCCGCCGACCCCAGCGCGGTTCGACGACGAGCGCGCTGACCAGCGCGGTCGCGCCCGCGTCGTCCGGTGCGGTCCCGTCGGCGGCGGCGACCTCCTGCTCGGGAGCCCACCCGGCGGCGCAGAAGCCGACAGTCCAGCCTCCTTCGGCGGCGAGGAGCACGTGGGCGGAGTCGCCTCCGACGGCTTCCTCCCACTGCTCTCGCGCCTCGGCAGGGTCCATCGAGTCGAGGACCTCGACGGGCAGGACGTCGGCGTAGGCGCTGCGCCAGGTGCTCACCTGGATACGCGCGATCTCGGGGGTGTCGGCGGAACCGGCGACCCGCACCTCGGCATCGGCCATGCCTCCAACGTAAAGGGCGCGCGGATTGACCTGCGTGGGTGGTTCCGTGGCGGAACCTCACCTCGCCGGCCACGAGGTGAGAACCGTAGACCGGAGGGAAAGCCTCGGCGCACTGTGATGCCACAGTCTCAATCGCGCTCTGACAGGGCGCGACCACCGCTGGCGCGTCGAGTGCCCTGCCCGGTCAGCGGCGACCGCGGTGTCGGGGGTGACTGGCACGATCGAACCGTGCAGACGATGAGCGCCGCCGTGGCGCGCAGGACCGCCCTCGCCGCCCAGGGCTTCACCGATGCCGCGCCGTCCGGGGAACCCGACCGCCGCCACCTGCAGCGAGTGCTCGCCCGCACCGGGCTGCTCCAACTCGATTCGGTCAACGTGGCCGTCCGGGCGCACTACATGCCGGTGTTCAGCCGGATCGGCCGCTACGCCCACGAGCTCGTCGACAATGCCGCGTGGGCGCCGCGGTCCGGCAAGCCCCGGTTGCTCGTCGAGTACTGGGCGCACGAGGCGTCCCTCGTGCCGTTGGAGGTGTGGCCGCTGCTGCGGTGGCGGATGCGGGAGTACGGCGGCTCGTGGCGCACGAAGCTGCGGCACCTGATCGACGACAATCCCGGCCTGCTCGACGACGTGCTCACCGTGGTCAAGGAGTCCGGCCCGATCGGGGCCGGGGCGCTCGAACGGGAGCTGGGCTCCGAGCAGAAGCAGAACCGGGGACCGTGGTGGGATCGCACCGATACGAAACGCGCCTGTGAACTGCTCTTCGCCTCCGGCGAGCTGACGACCGGTGCCCGGAACGGGTTCGAGCGGCTCTACGACCTTCCGGAGCGGGTGCTGCCGCCGGAGATCCTCGCCCACGACCCGCCGGAGGCCGACGCGGTCCGCGCGCTGGTCGAGCGCTCGGCGCGGTCGCTGGGGGTGGCGACCGAGCCGGACCTGCGGGACTACTTCCGGCTCAAGCCCGCGCAGTCGCAGCGCGCTGTCGCCGAGCTCGTCGAGGACGGGACGCTCGAACCGGTCGACGTTCGCGGCTGGAAACAGCCCGCGTACCGGCACTGCGCCGCGCGGACGCCGCGCCGGGTGACAGGCCGGGCGTTGCTGTGTCCGTTCGACCCGTTGATCTGGGAACGCTCCCGCGCGCAACGGTTGTTCGGCTTCCACTACCGGATCGAGATCTACGTCCCCGCGGCCAAACGGGTACACGGCTACTACGTGTTCCCGTTCCTGCTCGACGGCGAGCTCGTGGCACGGGTCGACCTCAAGGCGGACCGGAACGCGAGTGTCCTCCGCGTCCCCGGAGCGTTCTTGGAAGAAGGGGCGGACGAGGCGCGGGTTGCGGGAGAACTCGGCGGCGCTGTGCACGACATGGCGGCATGGCTCGGCCTCGACGGGGTGGCCGTCGGCACTCACGGTGATCTCACCGCCGCTCTCCGCGCGGAAGTGAGCTGAGGGTTCTTAACTGTTGCTGGTTCTGAGTAGTTCCGTGTCATCGTGTGTTGTTCTGTACGGGTGAGGTTGAAGGAGTGGGCGCGTGCACAGGGTGTGTCGTATCGGGCTGCGTTGAGTTGGTTCCATGCGGGCACGTTGCCCGCGTCTGCTCGGCAGCTTGATACGGGCACGATCCTGGTCGAACCGTCGGCCACCGAGTCCGGGCGGACGGTGGCGTACTGCCGCGTGTCCAGCACGGACCAGCGCGACGACCTCGACCGGCAAGCCGGACGGGTCGCGCAGGAATGCGCCCGACAGGACTTCACCCTGGACAGCACGGTCACCGAAGTCGGCTCCGGGCTGAACGGCAACCGGCCGAAACTCCGCACACTCCTGTCAGACCCGGCTGCTACAACGATCGTGGTGGAGCACCGCGACCGTCTCGCCCGGTTCGGCGTCGAACACCTCGAAGCCGCACTCGCCGCACAGTCCCGCCGGATCGTCGTCCTCGACGATGCCGAAGTGGAAGATGACCTGGTGCGCGATGTGACCGAGGTGCTCACCAGCATGTGCGCCCGGCTGTACGGGCGCCGGTCCGCAGCGAAACGGGCGAAAGCAGCCCTGAAAGCTGCGGAGGTGCCGCCGCGATGAGCCGGACGTTCCAGCCCCGACCGGGGTTCACGGTGCAGGCGTATGAGTTCGCGCTGGCCCCGACCGAGCAGCAAGCAGACGCGTTGCGCAGCAACTGCGGCGGGCAACGGTTCGCCTACAACTGGGCCTTGGCCCGGGTGAAAGCCAACCTCGACCAGCAGGAAGCGGAAGGCTCGTACGGCGTATCCGAAGACGAGGTGACGCCCGGTCTGAACTGGTCCGCTTACAGTCTGCGGAAAACCTGGAACGCCGCCAAGCACGCGGTGGCGCCCTGGTGGGCCGAGAATTCCAAGGAGGCGTACTCGTCCGGGCTGGCCAACCTCGCGACCGCGTTGAACAACTGGAACCGGTCCCGGAAAGGGCAGCGGGTCGGTAAGCGGGTGGGATTCCCCCGGTTCAAGTCGAAGCGCTCTACCTGGTCTGCCACGTTCACCACCGGCGCGTTCGGACTCGCTCAACGCAATCGGCGGCACGTGCGGCTGCCGACGATCGGCACCGTGCGCACCCACGAGTCGACCCGGAAACTCGCCCGGCGCATCGAGGCCGACACCGCCCGCATCCTGAAAGCCACCGTGTCGCATCGCAGGGGCCGGTGGTTGGTGTCCTTGCAAGCCGAAGTGCAACGCGACCAACCGCAACCGGCTACCACCGGCGGCACCGTGGGCGTCGACCTCGGGGTCAAGCACCTGGCGGTGCTCTCCACCGGCGAACACGTGTCGAATCCGAAGCACCTGGACCGTGCGCAGCGGAAACTGCGCCGACTGCAACGGCAGACGTCCCGCCGCACGGGTCCGGACAAGCGGACCAAGCAGAAACCGTCGAACCGGTGGCACGACACGCAAGACCGGGTGCGTCGAGTGCAGCACTATGTCGCGAACGCCCGCGCCGAGGGGCTGCACCAGCTGTCGAGCCGACTCGTCGACGAGTTCGACACGGTCGTGGTCGAGGACCTGAACGTGGCCGGGATGCTGAAAAGCCGCACCTTGTCCCGCTCGATCGCGGACGTGGGCATGGGCGAGCTGCGGCGCCAACTCGACTACAAAACTACCTGGAACAGACGTCGCCTGGTTGTCGCCGACCGGTGGTACCCCTCCAGCAAAACCTGCTCGGCCTGTGGCGCGGTGAAAACCAAGCTGCGCCTGTCCGAGCGGACCTTCAACTGCGATGCCTGCGGCCTGTCCCTGGATCGTGACCTCAACGCCGCCCGCAACCTCGCCGGACTGGCCGAGGCTGCGGGTGGCACGTCCACGGAGAGTTGCGCCGGGACGGAAAACGAGCCCGCTGGAAACCCTGGTAAGACCAGCTCTGCTGGCGTGGGGTATCGCCACGGGAAGGCCGCACCGGACGGTGCGGCCAAGGCTGCGTAGCGATACGCAGCTCAGGAAGTGCACGTTTTTACACACTTTCTGAACGGTGCGCGACTCGAGGGCTGCGGCGGGCACACTGCGCGACGCCCTGTCCGCGGCCTACGTGCGCCGGCCACCGGTGGGTTCTACACGGCCGACGTGACCAGGACGTCCCCGCTGCCCGAACGAGCGAAGACGCGGAAAGTGGGGGTCTCGTCGGGCGCTGTGTCCTCGACCAGCAGGTCGCTGCTCGCGGTGCCGGTGGACGAGGTGAGGTCGACCTCGGCGAACGACTCCTGCCGCACCGCCACCCGCACGTTCCCGGATCCGCTGATGAGTTCCGTCTGTCCGCCGCCGGCGTCGGCGATCGTGACGCTGCCGCTCCCGGAACGCACCAGCACGTCCGCGTCCACCGCCCCGAGCCACACCGAGCCGCTGCCGGTCGCCACCGAGGAGGCCGCCGCGATGCCGGCGATCTCGATCTCGCCGTTGCCGCTGCGCGCGTGCACCGCCTCGGTCGCCGAGCCGAGCCTCAGCGCGCCCGAACCGCTGCGGAGCGTGGCTTTGCCGGTGACGTTCTCCACGGACACCGCGCCGGAGCCCGACTGGACGCTGACAGGCCCTGCGGGTCCGGTCACCGTGGCGTTGCCGGAACCGCTGCGCACCGAGACCGGACAGTCGGCCGGCCCGGTGACGGTGATCGCCAGCGGTACGCCACGCAGGCCGAGACTCTGCGGCGCCCGGACGACGAGCCGGTTGCCGGTGAGGTCGACGCGCGTCTGTCGCACGGCCTCCGTCGCGGGCGCTTGTTCGGTTCCGGCCCCGAGTCCGGTCTCGCCGAACTGCTTGTTGACCCAGCTCAGCAGGCCGTCAAGGGCCTTGTTCCAGTCGTCGACCCCGTGCGGTGCGTGGCGCACCTCGACGTGCACCGTCCCGTCCGCGGAGTCGGTGAGTTCGATGGTGACGTTGCCGCCGCCGTTGGTGACGTCGAGTTCGATCGGGCCGTCGACGGCGAAGTCCTGGGTGCGGACCAGGTCACGCTGCCCGCTCGCGTCGTTCTCGCTCATGATGGGTTCCTCTCGGAGGGCAGGTGGGAACTGGCGTTCGTGCCGGCAGGGCACGCCTCAGGGGCGTTGTGGAACTGAGGTCGGCGGTACTGGATCACGTACCCCAGTTCCACGATGCGCTCGTAGTCCTCGTTTCGGGCGGTCGCGCGTGTCGGGTGGTCAGCCGTGAACCCAGCCGTGCACGTGCGAGCCGGGGCCCTCGCTGCCCCAGCGTCCCGGTCGTGCGCCGCCGGACTGCTGTGGCCACGTGCCTCGCGCCACGCCGCTGTGCAGGGCGCCCTGGACGGCTTGGGCGAGCCAGGTGTTCAGTGAGACGCCCTGCGTCGACGCGGCCTGTTCGGCCTGAGACTTGATCTGTTCGAGCAGGCGCAGGGTGATGCGGCTGACATCCCCGGCGTCCCCTGCCGGTGGCGGCGGGGGCGTCGTGCCGGCCGGTTCGGTCTGGTCACGGCCGGATCCGGTGACGACGACGTCGACGTCGCGTCCGTCGAGCCGGACGTCGACGACCTGGCCGTCGAGCTGGGTGGTCACTTCGGCGGCCAGGTCGGACAGCGCGTTCATGATCGCCAGTCGGGCGGCCGGTTCGATGGCTGCGGAGAGCACGGCCGCGGTCTGCCGGGTCTGATCGTCCCCGGCGGAGGCGGCGGTCGTGAGGTCTTCGCGCAGCTGGGTGAGGTATGCGCTCAAATCCATGACGCCATAGTGACGTCGAAGATGACATCGCGCAACCGCCCGTATGATGTCATCGGCGTGGGCGACCGCAGCGGCCACCTCGTCGGTGGTGGCGGTTAGGCTGCGATCCCGAGAACAGGGGAGTCGGACCCGCCGAAGGGTCGCGCCGGACGGTCCAGCAGGACCGTCGGGACGACCTGGGCCGGGTGTGGGAGCAGGAAGGAACGCCGGACGTGACCGAGATCGTGCCGCCGAAGGTTCAGTTGATCGCTAAGACGGAGTTCTTCCCGCCGGAGGACGTGGACTGGTCCACCGACGCCGACGGGGGAGCGGCGCTCGCCGAGTTCGCCGGGCGTGCCTGCTACCAGTCGTGGAGCAAGCCGAACCCGAAGACCGCCACCAACGCGGGCTACCTGAGCCACGTCATCGAGGTGGGTCACCTGTCGGTGTTGGAGCACGGCTCGGTGACGTTCTACCTGACCGGGATGTCGCGGTCGCTGACCCACGAGCTCATCCGGCACCGGCACTTCTCGTACTCGCAGCTGTCCCAGCGCTACGTGCCGGAGCGCGACGCCGCGATGGTCGAGCCGGACGTGATCGCGGAGGATCCCGAGCTGCACGCCAAGTTCGTCGAGGCCACCAGTGCGAGCGTCGCCGCGTACAACGAGCTGCTGGAGGGCCTGCAGGAGAAGTTCGCCGACGAGCCGAAGGCGACCCTGCGCCGCAAGCAGGCCCGCCAAGCCGCGCGGACGGTGCTGCCGAACGCGACCGAGACGCGGATCACCGTGACCGGAAACTACCGCGCCTGGCGGCACTTCATCGCGATGCGCGCCAGTGAGCACGCGGACGTCGAGATCCGGGGGTTGGCCATCGAGTGCCTTCGGCAGCTGCAGAAGGCGGCGGGCAACGTGTTCAACGACTTCGAGATCACCTCGCTCAAGGACGGCACCGAGGTCGCGTCCAGCCCCTTCGTCACGGAGGGCTGACCGCCGTTCTGCGGTGCGCCGGGAACCGATCGAGGGCGCGCGCCGTCGGAGGAGCGGGTCGCCTCGAGTACCAGGAGCGGACGCAGCGGCGTCCCCTGTCTGGCGAGCGACGACCTGAACGCCGGAGCCCGCAGTGCTCGGGCTCGGCGCGCGAGACCACGGCCCTGACGGACGTCAGGACACAATCACAGACAGGAACTCAACCCCGCGTCGAGGTCGCGAGCCGCGGGTGCGCTCTCGTGACGCGACGATCGTGATGGTTGGACCCGGCCGGGACCGGGCGCAGGTGTGGGAGGTCGGCGCGGTGGACGAGGTCGGGACGCGGCCGAGCAGGGTGATCGGTGAGCGCTACCAGGTGCTCTCCGAGCTCGGACGCGGTGGCATGGGCATCGTGTGGCGAGCGTGGGACCAGGTGATCGGTCGCGAGGTCGCGATCAAGGAGCTGCACCTGCCGGACGGGGTGGCCGAGTCCGAACGCCGGGTGTACGAGCAGCGGGTGTTGCGGGAGGCTCGTACCGCGGGACGGCTCAACGACCCCGGCGTCGTCACCGTCTACGACGTCCTCGCCGAGACGGGCACCACCTACATCGTCATGGAGCTCGTGCAGGCGGTCACGCTCGACCAGCTCGTGGCGCAGCGCGGGGCACTGCCCGCGGAGACCGTCGTCGACATCGCGACGCAGGCGCTGGCTGCCCTGGAGACGGCGCACGCGGCCGGAGTGGTTCACCGCGACGTGAAACCGGCCAACCTCATGGTGGCGGGTTCACGGGTGAAACTCGCCGACTTCGGCATCGCGCAGGGCTACGACGACCCCCGCCTGACGACCACCGGTGCGATCATCGGTTCGCCGTCGTCGATGGCGCCCGAGCGTCTTCAGGGGGCGGAGGCGACGCCTGCGTCGGACCTGTGGGCCTTGGGCGCGACGTTGTTCTTCGCTCTCGAGGGATACATGCCGTTCGAACGGCAGACCACGGCGGCGACGCTGAACGCGGTGCTGACCGAGCATCCGCGCCTGTCCGGGCCGCACCCGGTGCTCGGCCCGGTCATCACCGGACTGCTCATCGCCGACCCCGCCGCGCGCTTCACGGCGGCGCAGGTGCGGGCACTGCTGCGGAGCGCGCCTGCGGGCGGCCGGGAGCCGGTGGCGGCGGCGTCTTCGGGTGGCCTTCGGCGCAAGCACCGGGTGCTCGCGTCGGCGATCGCCGCGGTTGTCCTGTTCGGCGGGGGTCTGGCCCTGGGACGTTTCGTCCTCGCGGACTCCGAGGCGCCCGCGCTCGCCGAACCCGTCACCTACGGCCCCGGCGGTGACTTGGCGGACTTCGACACCGGTGGCAACAAGTGCGGAGCCGAGCCGCTGTCGGCGGTCGACCGGGTGACCGAGGAGCAGGGCGTGTCCTGCTCGTCGGCGCACAGGTTCGAAGTCTTCGCGGACGACGAACTGTTCTCCAGCGTGGATCCGGACCTGGCCTACCCGGGGGCGGAGGCGATGGTCGACTACGCCAACGGCGTGTGCTCGGCGACCTTCCGCTCCGACACGATCATCGCGGTGGGCAAGTCGGACCTGCGCTTCCGGGCGATCGTGCCCACCGAAGGGCACTGGGACGCCAAACGTGCCGCCATCGGGGACGACGACAGCGACAACGACCAGCAGGGTTCGCACGAGATCTACTGCGTGCTCGAACACGCCGACGGCGACGAGCTGCAGAGCTCCGCCGTCGCGAGCTGACCGGTGCCGACGGCGTGTGCTGCGGCTCGAACGCGCTGAGATCCGTAAGCTGTGGCCATGGGTGTTGCCGCAGACGAACGTCGACAGTTGTGCGACGAATTGGACCGAGTCGGGCCGGACCAGCCGACCTTGTGCGAGGGCTGGACGACCCGTGACCTCGCCGTGCATCTGGTGACCAGGGAGCATCGCCCGGACGCGTTGACCGGCTTCGTGTCGAAGGCGCTGGGACAGCGCGGCGATCGCATCCAGGGCGAGTTCCGGGAGCGGGACTACACCGCGCTGATCGACCAGATCCGCCAGGGACCGCCGAAGTGGAACCCGCTCGGCATCGGTGCCGTGGACGAGACGGTGAACACGACCGAGTTCTACGTGCACCACGAGGACGTACGCCGTGCTCAACCGGACTGGCGGCAGCGGACCACGAGCCCGGACCTGGAAGAAGCGCTGTGGAAGTCGCTGACGAAGGTCGCCCGGATGTTCTACGGGCGCAGCCCCGTCGGGGTCGTGCTGCGCCGACCGGACGGCACCGAGATCGCGGCCACGCGCGGCCCGCGCACGGTGCGCATTCAGGGCGAGCCGAGTGAGCTCGTGTTGCACGCGTTCGGCAGGAAGCCCGCCCAGGTGACGTTCGACGGCAACGACGCGGACGTCCTCGCCGTGGAGGATCTCCGCCGCAGTCTGTGACGCTCGCTCGAGTGACCTCGCTCGCGGAGATCGTCCGGCGGCGGAAATGTGGTGCGCACGCCGCGGCCACGCCGGGAAGAAGCACGGTTCGGCCGGTGATCCGGCGGGAGGTTTCCGCGTGCGAGGTTCGGCGGGTCGGCACGGTCGCCACGGGGCCGGTGCGCCTGCGGTGAAGGCTGGCCTCACCAGGTAGCGTCACGGGGTATGACCGTCTGCCCCACCGCCTCTCCGGGTCGCCCGTTCGGTCGCGTACTGACCGCGATGGTGACCCCGTTCAACGACTCGGGTGAGTTGGACCTGGATCTGGCGCAGGAACTCGCCGCCTATCTCGTCGACCGCGTCGGCAACGACGGACTGGTCGTCAACGGCACCACCGGCGAGAGCCCGACCACCAGCGACGAGGAGAAGGAGCGCCTCGTGCGCGCGGTGGTCGAAGCGGTCGGCGACCGCGCGACCGTCATCGCCGGTGCGGGAACCAACAACACCGCGCACTCGATCGAGCTCGCCACCACCGCCGAGAAGGCGGGCGCCCACGGGCTGCTCGCGGTGACGCCGTACTACTCCCGTCCGCCGCAGGAAGGCATCCAGCAGCACTTCACGGCGATCGCGGACGCCACCGAGCTGCCGGTGATGCTCTACGACATCCCGCCGCGCTCGGTGGTGCCGATCCAGATCGACACGCTCAAGCGACTCGCCGAGCACCCGCGGATCAAGGCCGTCAAGGACTCCAAGCACGACCTGCTCGCGGGCAGCGACGTGATGGCGAACTCCGACCTGGCTTATTACTCCGGCGAGGATCCGCTGAACCTGCCGTGGCTGTCGGTCGGTGCGGTCGGATTCGTCAGCGTCATCGGCCACGTGGTCGGCGACCGGCTGCGTCAAATGCTCGACTTCTACGAGTCCGGGGACGTCACCGCTGCCCGGGACGTCCACGTCGGACTGCTGCCGGTGTACCGGTCGATGAACTTCGTCGGTGGCGTGATCTTCGCGAAGACGGCGATGCGGCTGTGCGGCTACGAGACGGGCCAGCCGCGCTTGCCGCTGCCCGCGGCGACCGACGAGCAGCTGCGGCTGATCACCAGCGACCTCTGGGACGCGGGCCTCGTCCTGGTCAACCCGGACGCCGTCGAGGTGACAGCGCGTTGAGCAGTCACGATCACGTCGTTCCGAAATCCAGTCCGATGAGCCAGACGTCCTCCGAACCGCCGGGGCCGGTTCCCGAGGGCGGCATGCGCGTCGTCGCCCTCGGAGGCATCGGCGAAGTCGGCCGGAACATGACGGTCTTCGAGTTCGACGGACGTCTGCTGGTCGTCGACTGCGGCGTGCTGTTTCCCGAGGACGACTCGCCAGGGGTCGACCTGATCCTGCCGGACTTCGCCTACATCGAGGACCGGCTGGACGACATCGAGGCGTTGGTGCTCACGCACGGGCACGAGGATCACATCGGTGCGGTGCCGTTCCTGTTGAAGATGCGGCCGGACCTTCCGGTGATCGGATCGCGCTTCACGCTGGCCCTGTTGGCCGCGAAGTGCAAGGAACACCGCCTCGACCCCGTGTTGCACGAGGTCGCCGAGGGCCAGAGCTGCCAGCACGGCCCGTTCTCGCTGGAGTTCTTCGCCGTCAACCATTCCATCCCGGACGCGTTGGCGGTGGCCGTACGCACTCAGGCCGGGGTCGCGTTGCACACGGGGGACATCAAACTCGACCAGCTGCCGCTGGACGGCAGGCTCACCGACCTCGCCGGGTTCTCGCGGATGGGAGACGAAGGCGTCGACCTGTTCCTTGTGGACTCGACGAACGCCGAGGTTCCCGGGTTCGTGACGCCCGAACGTGAGATCGGCCCGGTGCTCGACAGTGTCGTCGGCTCGGCGACGCAGCGGCTCATCGTGGCGTGTTTCGCCAGCCACGTGCACCGCGTGCAGCAGGTGCTCGACGTGGCCGCCAAGCACGGCCGAAAGGTGTGCTTCGTGGGCAGGTCGATGGTGCGCAACATGGGCATCGCCGGTGATCTCGACCTGTTGCGGGTCCCGCCGGGTCTGATCGTCGATCTCGACGAGGCGTTGGCGATGCCCGAGCATCTGGTGGTGTTCGTCTCGACGGGGTCGCAGGGTGAGCCGCTCTCGGCGTTGTCGCGGATGGCGCGCGGCGAGCACC
The DNA here is from genome assembly GCF_009664835.1 of Allosaccharopolyspora coralli. Taxonomy (NCBI): domain Bacteria; kingdom Bacillati; phylum Actinomycetota; class Actinomycetes; order Pseudonocardiales; family Pseudonocardiaceae; genus Allosaccharopolyspora; species Allosaccharopolyspora coralli. The sequence goes on along the minus strand of NZ_CP045929.1, from coordinate 3,569,857 downwards.
GCAACATCCGGATCCGCGAGGGCGACACGGTCGTGCTCGCGAGTTCGCTGATTCCCGGTAACGAGACCGCCGTGTTCGGTGTCGTCAACGGCCTCGTACGGCTCGGGGCCGAGGTCGTGCACCAGGGCGGCGCGAAGGTGCACGTCTCCGGGCACGCCTCGGCGGGTGAACTGCTGTACCTGTACAACGCGGTCCGGCCGAGCAACGTGATGCCCGTGCACGGCGAGTGGCGGCATCTGCGGGCGAACGCTGAGTTGGCGCGGTTGACGGGCGTGGCCGCGGACCGGGTCGTCATCGCCGAGGACGGTGTGGTGGTCGACCTGGTCGACGGAATCGCGACGCGGTCGGGTCGGGTCGAGGTCGGACACGTCTATGTGGACGGTCTGTCGGTCGGCGACGTCGGCGAGTCGACGTTGTCGGACCGGTTGATCCTCGGCGAGGGCGGGTTCATCTCGATCACCGTGGCGGTCGAGGCAGCGACGGGGCGCGCGGTCTCGGCGCCGAAGCTGTCGGGCCGGGGTTTCTCGGACGATCCGAAGGCCCTGGACGAGGTCCTGCACCTGGTCGAGATGGAACTGGCCCGCACCGAGTCGGACGGCATCACCGACACGCACCGGATCGCGCAGTCGGTCCGGCGCGTGGTCGGCAAGTGGGTGGCCGACACCTATCGTCGTCGTCCGATGATCGTGCCCAACGTCGTCCCGGTGACCGCCTGACCGTAGACCCCTCAGAGCTCCTGCATGTTTCGGTCCGTAGAGGACAGATCAACACTCAACGTGAGAACCGATCGCGTGACAAGACGCATGATCTTTCGGGTTTTCGTGTTTCACGCAGGGTGGCGAACTGCTCGGTAGCGTGATCTTCGGTTCTCGATGGGGGTCTACAGGGCGACGCGATCTCGTCGCGGTGCCAGGGTAACGGAGCCGGATCGACCAGGGATTCCGCCGCTCGCGGCGAATTCCGTTCGTCGCTCGGGTGACCTGACCGATCAGAAAGAAGGGGTTCCCTGGTGCGTACTTCTTTGCGAGTCCTCGGAGCAACCGCCGCGGCCGCTGCGTTGATGGCCGCGGGGTCGCCCGCGTTCGCCGACAGCACGGACAACGACGGCGTGAACATCCTCAACGACAACAACGTGAGCGTGGCGCCGATTCAGGCGTGCGGCAACAACGTTGCGGTCGCCGGATTGGTGGCGCCCATCCTGTCCCCGTCGCAGACGCATTGCGTGAACGCTCCGATCGTCGACCACCCGAGTGTCGAGGGCTGATCGCCCGGCACCTCTCGAAACCGCGGGTGCTGCGCCCGGTCTCTCCCCTGAGGCCGGGCGCAGTCGCGTGAGCCTTTGTGGTGGCCAGAGCAACTGAAAAGGCTCACGCTTCCCGACCTGCGCGGCAAATGACCGGCCCTGTTCGGGTTCCCGGACGCCAGCCCAGGTCGCGTGAGCCTTTGTGGTGGCTAGAGCAACTACAAAGGCTCACGCTTCCTGACCTGCGGCGACCGCTCCGTCAGCGGCGGTGGTTCGCTTTCAGGGCCTCTTGCAGGACCTCCGGCTGTTGGTGTGGTGCCCTGGCGGCGGACTGTGCGCCTTCCGGAACCGGCTGCGGCAACGGCTCACAGGTGGTGTCGGAGTGGTTGTTTCCCGGCCTGCGTTCCGGCAGTTCGCCGGTGAGCAGGTAGTCGGCGATCTGGTCGTCGAGGCACGCGTTGCCGCCCAGCGAGCCGGAGTGCGTCGTGCCGCCAGGCAGGCTGATGAGGCTGGCGTTCGGGAAGCGTTTGCGGGCTTCCAACGCGCCTGCGTACGGCGTGGCGCCGTCCTTCTCCTCACTGATGAGCAGCGCACTGTCGACCTCACTACCGTCGACCTCGACGGGTGTTCCCGCCTCGGCGGGCCACGTCATGCACGGTGCGTTGTACCAGGCATTGGCCCAGGTCTCGAACGGCGCCTTCTTGTGAACCTTCCAGTTGTCCTTCTTCCACTGATCCCACTCGGTCGGCCACTGCGCATCCGTGCATTCGGTGCCGAGGTACATCGCGTAGCCGTTGTCGTCGCCTTGTCCCGCGGAGGCGTCGTAGAGCTCCACGAGCGGAGCCGACTCGCCGCGGTGCACCCAGCCGGAGAACGCGTGCGCGATCGTTTCCCAGTTGCGCTGGCCGTATCCGGCGGACAGGAACAGGTCGGTCCACTCGTCGGAGCCGATCTTGCCCTCGGCCGGTTCGGCGTCGAGTCGTTCCTTCTGCGTGTAGAACTGCTTCTCGACCTCGTCCCCGGACGTGCCGAGGCCGAACACCTCGTCGTAGCGGGCGATCCAGTCGAAGTAGACCTGGATGTTGTGCTCGAAGGCGACGTCCTGGTTCAGGTTCGCCTGGTACCAGACGTCCTCGACGTTGACGACGCCGTCCATCACGACACGACGCAGCTTGTCCGGGTAGAGCGTGCCGAACACCTGGCCGAGGTAGGTGCCGTAGGAGAAGCCGTAGAAGTTGATCCGTTCGGCCCCGAGAGCGTTGCGGATACTGTTCATGTCCGCGACGTTGTCCGTCGTCTTGATGTTGTCCAACAACCGGCCGTTGGCCTTGCACGCGTCGGCGTATCCGGCGGACTTGTCCAGCCAGAACTTCTCGAGTTCCGGCGTCGTCGGCCGGTAGTCGGGACGGTCGTAGCCGAAGTACTGCGGGTCGCAGCTCGCGGCCGGCGTGCTGGAGCCGACGCCGCGCGGGTCGAACCCGATCCAGTCGTAGGCGTCGCCCGCACCTTTGGGCACGCTGCCGCCGAGCACGGCGAGGTTCAGTCCGGATCCGCCGGGACCGCCGGGGTTCACGAGCATGACGCCTTGATATTCCTCTGCCGGGACTGTGGCCTTCACTCGCGAGACGGCGAGGGAGATCTTCTCGCCTTCCGGGTCGTCGTAGTCGAGCGGCACCTCGACCGTGCCGCACTCGGCTCCGGCCTGGACCAGCGGTTCGCTCTCGCACGGTCCCCAGTCGACCGGGGCGGGGGTGTAGTCGGGGGCCTGCGGTGCGGCAGCCGCGGTGGGTGCGACACCGATGCCCGCGAGCAAGCACGTCGCGGCCAACGTGGACAGTATTCGTTTCTTCACGGTGATCCTTCGTGGCGGTCGGAACGACGGACGGTTCGTTGCAGCCTGGCCGATCGCTCGCGCATTCTCCACCCGGTCCACCGTCACAGCGTCCGCGTCATGCCCGGGCACGGACAACATTCAATCGTTCGGAGCAGCCCTCTGAGTTCGCCAGGGGCTCGGTTTGCCGCTCGACACACGAGTCGGATCGCGGTGGCTCGGCGCGTCGAGTTCGTCCTCGCGGAGAGGGACGAGACCGTCGGTGATCGCGCGCATGATCCGCTCGTGTGCCCGGCGGGCGTCGCCGGCACGGTCGATGGACAAACCGGACAGATCGACCGGAGCTCCGAAGTGGACGCGCAGCCTTGGGCGACGAACGGTCGCTCGCAGCCACGAGGCGAGCGGGATCCACAGGTCGCGGATCCGCTTCACCGCCGGAAATCCGTAGCGCATGGCCTCGTGTGCGCCCCATTGACTGATCGGGACGACCGGCGCCCCTGAGGCGAGTGCCATCCTGGCCACACCTGTCTTGCCCCTTTCGGGCCACAAGCCGGGCTCCGTACTGATCCCGCCCTCCGGATAGACGAGCACGGGTCGCCCGTTGGCGGCGAAGCCGGAGACGACGTGGCTGAGTACCTCCCGCGCCCCGGCCGAGCCGCGGTCGGTGCGGATGTGGTGGGAGCGGCGCATCACCGTGCCGAGCACGGCTGCACGGAAGAGACCACCGGTGGCGACGAACCTGGGCGCGAGCCGCCTGTGATGACACGCGCCCATGAGGACGAGCGCGTCGACGTTGCCGATGTGGTTGGCGGCCAGGAGCAGCGGCCGCTCCCGTAGCTCGTCCGGCACGTCCCCGGTGACCTCCAGGCGTCCGGTCAGGGCGACGACGGCGCGGTCGGCGCGGAGCACGGCGCGCCACAGCCACGGCGTCTCGCGATACACCTTTCGGCGATCGATGCGGCGTGTCGGCTCGTCCGACGGCGACGGCAGGGCAACCATAGGCTCACCAGCATCGCACGACGGCAGCCGAATGTTCACTCGGTCGGACCACATCCGGGGGCGTTTCGATGTGACGTGTGGCGCGCACGGGCAGTCTGTGTCACGTGTGACGGGAGAGGTGGGCACCGATTACCGTGTGGGGCATGGCGAGCCGGACGACGAGCGGGACGAAGGGATCGGCCCGCAGCGGCGCGCGTGCCGGCTCGTCCGGGGGAACGCGCAAGAACAACTCCACCCGCGGCAAGAACAGCAACTCGTCCCGACCGCGCCCCGGTTCCACTCACGCACCGCGTAAGCCCGCCACGCGCAAGACCGCGACGCGCAAGAAGAAGTCCTCCGGCGGGCTCGGGAACGGAATCGCCCGCGGACTCGGAGGCATGGTGCGGGCACTCGGCCGCACCAAGGATCTCGACCCGGCGCACCGCAGGGACGGGCTCGCGCTGATCTTCCTTGCCGTCGGTGTCGTCACCGCCGCCGGGGTGTGGTGGCGCGCGGGCGGGCCGGTCGGGCAGTGGCTGGACTGGGCCCTGCGGTTCGCCATCGGCACCGCCGCCGTCGTGCTGCCGATCGTGCTGTTCGTGACCGCCGTGCTGCTCATGCGCACCGAGACCGACCCCGAAGCACGTCCGCGCGTGGTGATCGGTTCGATGCTGTCGGTCCTGGGCGCACTCGGTGTCCTGCACATCGCCGAGGGCGCGCCGCTGCAGACACCGGGATGGCCGCAGGCCGGTGGCGCGCTGGGCTTCGTCGCGGGTGGACCACTCGCGCAGGGCCTCACCGGGTGGGTCGCCGTGCCCGTGCTGGTGCTCGTGTCCCTGTTCGGCCTGCTCGTACTCACCGGAACCGCCGTGCGGGAGATTCCGGAGAGGCTGCGGTCCCTCGGCGCGCGTCCCGACGAACCCGAGGACAGCGGCGAAGCCGAGGAGCTCGACGGCTCCACCGTGCGGCTGCGGCGCCCGTCGCGGCGCCGGCAGGCGTCGATGTCCGACGAGGACGACCCGCAACTGTCGTTCGACGACACCCCGGCCGAGAAGCCGAAGAAGACTCCCAAGGCCACACCGGCCGAGGTACCCGCCGCCGACCCGGCTCCGGAGGAGTCCTCGAAGGGCACCGAGAAGCTCGCGGTGATCCGCACCGTCGAGGGCGACTACACGCTGCCGCCACCCGACGTGCTGCAGGGCGGGGACCCGCCGAAGACCCGCAGCAAGGCCAACGACGCGATGATCGAGGCCATCACCGGCGTCCTGGAACAGTTCAACATCGACGCGCAGGTCAAGGGCTTCGTCCGTGGGCCGACGGTGACCCGCTACGAGGTCGAACTCGGCCCCGGCGTCAAGGTCGAGAAGATCACCGCGCTCACCAAGAACATCGCCTACGCGGCCGCGACCGACAACGTGCGGTTGCTCGCGCCGATCCCGGGCAAGTCCGCCGTCGGGATCGAGGTCCCCAACTCCGACCGCGAGATGGTGCTGCTCGGCGACATCCTGCGTTCGCCGATGGCGGGCAAGGACACGCACCCGATGGTGATGGGGCTCGGTAAGGACATCGAGGGCCACATGGTGCTGGCGAACCTCGCGAAGATGCCGCATCTGCTGGTCGCGGGCTCCACCGGCTCCGGTAAGTCCAGCTTCGTCAACTCGATGCTGGTGTCGCTGCTGGCGCGGGCCACTCCGGACGAGGTGCGGATGATCCTCATCGACCCGAAGATGGTCGAGCTGACGCCGTACGAGGGCATTCCGCACCTGATCACACCGATCATCACCCAGCCGAAGAAGGCCGCTGCCGCGCTGGGCTGGCTCGTCGACGAGATGGAGCAGCGCTACCAGGACATGCAGGCCAGCCGGGTACGCCACATCGACGACTTCAACGAGAAGGTCCGCTCGGGCGAGATCACGGCGCCGCCGGGCAGCGAACGCGAGTACCGGCCGTATCCGTACATCCTTGCGATCGTCGACGAGCTCGCGGACCTCATGATGACCGCGCCGCGCGACGTCGAGGACGCGATCGTGCGGATCACCCAGAAGGCCCGCGCGGCGGGAATTCACCTCGTGCTGGCGACCCAGCGCCCGTCGGTCGACGTCGTCACCGGCCTGATCAAGACGAACGTGCCGTCGAGGCTGGCGTTCGCGACGTCCTCGCTGACCGACTCCCGCGTCATCCTCGACCAGCCGGGCGCGGAGAAGCTCATCGGTATGGGGGACTCGCTGTACCTGCCGATGGGTGCCTCCCGGCCGCAGCGGGTGCAGGGGTCCTTCGTCAGCGACGAGGAGATTCACCGCATCGTCGGCTACACCAAGGAGCAAGCCGACCCGGAGTACACCGACGGCGTGACCACGGCCAAGGCCGGCGAGAAGAAGGAGATCGATTCCGACATCGGCGACGACCTCGACGTGCTGCTGCAGGCGGCCGAGCTCGTGGTCACCAGCCAGTTCGGGTCGACGTCGATGCTGCAGCGCAAGCTCCGTGTCGGGTTCGCCAAGGCCGGACGGTTGATGGACCTGCTCGAGACACGGGGGGTCGTCGCCGCCTCGGAGGGATCGAAGGCCCGTGAGGTGCTGGTCAAGCCCGACGAACTAGAGAACGCGTTGTACTCGATCCGCGGTGGCCCCGCGCCGAGCGAGGACGACGAGAACTGACGCGCGTCCGGTAACCGCGCCGATTCCCGTTTTCCCGTTGGTCGACTGCGTTTCCGGGAATTGTGCGAATTGATTATCGAGGCGATCTCGCGACCGCCGAATGCGTGCTGGGATTGCGCTTTTCAGAGTAGTGGATCCAGCCGTTTTCGGCGCTTCCGCGCGATAGTGTCGCCGCCATCCTCTTGCCGGCAGGATGCGATCGCCGCCGGTGACGTCACGATGTCGAAAGGGTCACGATGCGCGGCAGGACACTACTCGGCAGCCTGGTGGGCGCGCTTTCGCTGGTGCTGGTCACCGTTGCTCCTGTGGCGGCGGAACCACCACCGCCGCCGCCCGGAGCCGCGGACGTCGACAAGGGCAAACAGTTCCGTGAAGGAGGCAGCAGCTATCCCCGTGCGGTGAAGCTGCGGCACAGCGGTCCGTTGCACAACGGCAAGATTCTGGTCAGCACCACCACGTATCAGAACGAGGCCGGATTCCCGGTGTTCTACGAGAGCAACGACGACGGCCGGTCCTTCCGCCAGATCAGTGAGATCCGGGACCCCGCGGGGGAGAACCGGCAGGGAATGTGCTGCTCGACCCTGTACGAACTGCCCCGGCAGGTCGGGGACATGCCCGCCGGGACGCTGTTGTGGGCGGGAACGGCAGGCATCGGCCTCGACGCGGAGGAGCGGCAGAGCAGCATCCGGCTCTGGCGCAGCGACGACCACGGCGAGACCTGGAGCTACCTCTCCGACATCGCGAATCCACCGCAGGGGCCGGGTGTCTGGGAACCGGAGTTCACCGTCTCGGCACAAGGCGACCTCGTCGCGTTCTACTCCGACGACATGGACCCGAACCACGACCAGAAGATGGTGCAGACGCGCTCGCAGGACGGGGTGAACTGGACCGAGCCGCAGGACACGTTCAAGGACGATCGTTTCGGGGTTCGGCCGGGAATGGCCGGTGTTCGCCAGTTGCCCGACGGCACGTACCTGATGACCTTCGAGGCCTGCAACTACGACGACCAACGACTGTGTGCGGTCTACATCAAGACCTCACCGGACGGGTGGAACTGGGGTGATCCCCGGGACTTCGGTACCGAGATCAAGACCGACACCGGCAAGTACCCGGTGCACACTCCGACGTTGAGCTGGATGCCGGGACCCGGCCAGGGCAAGCTCGTGCTGGCCTATCAGATCCTCGCCGACGAGAGCGGTGCTCCGGTCGAGGGCAATGGGCGGACGCTGCTGGTCAACGACGATCCGACGAACCTCGAGTCCGGCTGGCGGGAGATCCCGTCGCCGGTGCAGATCAAGCACAACCGAGGCAGCGACTGCCGGAACTTCTCGCCGACGGTCGCGCCGATCGACGGTGGCGCCTCGGTGCTGCACCTGACGACCGACTACATCGACTACGTCAACGGTCCGTGCGAGCTCTTCTACGGAACCGGCCCGGTGGACGGCGAACCGGGCGCGGAGCAGCTGCTCCGGCCGCAGCCCCTCGACCCCGGGCGCTTCGACGCCTGATCCCCCGGAGTGAACGGCACTTTCGCCTCGTCTCGTGAGGCGAAGGTGCCGTTCGCTCCGCTCGTCCTGTGAGGCGAAGGTGCCGTTCGCCTCGTCTCGTGAGGCGAAGGTGCCGTTCACTCCGCTCGTCCTGTGAGGCGAAGGTGCCGTTCGCCTCGTCTCGTGAGGCGAAAGTGCCGTTCGCCTCAGCGGACATCGGGTCAGCGGAGGCGGGCGTGCTTGTCGGTGAGGTCGTCGACGGAGCGGACCCCGAGCAGTTGCATGGTGCGGATGATCTCGGCTCGGAGGATGTCGACCGCCTTCTCCGCGCCGCGCTCGCCTCCTGCCATGAGTCCGTAGAGGTACGCGCGGCCGACGAGACACGAGTCGGCTCCACGCGCGAGGGCCGCGACGATGTCGCCACCGTCGAGGATGCCCGTGTCGAGCATGACCTCTGCCCGGTCGCCGACCGTGTCACGCACCGAGGGCAGCAGCTCGAGCATCGTGGGAGCTCGGTCGAGCTGGCGTCCGCCGTGGTTGGACAGGATCACCGCGTCCGCTCCGTGGTCGACGACACGACGGGCGTCGTCGGCGTTCTGAATGCCCTTGATCAGCAGCTTGCCGTCCCACAGGCCGCGCAACCACTCCAGGTCGTCCATGCTCAGTGTCGGGTCGAACAGCTCGTTGATCATGTCCGCGACGGTGCCCTCGTAGTGGCGGAACGTGGCGAAGGTCAACGGTTCGGTGGTGAGCAGGTTGATCCACCACGCGGGGTGCGTCGCGCCGTCCGCGATCGTCTTGAGCGTCAAGGTCGGGGGGATCGTCAGGCCGTTGCGGACGTCCCGCAACCGTGCCCCGGCGACGGGGGTGTCGACGGTGAGCATCAACGCCTCGTATCCGGATTCCTTGGCCCGTTGCACGAGGTCCTTGCCCGCCCGCCGGTCGCGCCAGATGTAGAGCTGGAACCACTTTCGCGCGTCGGGCGCGGCGGCCGCCATGTCCTCGATGGAGGTCGTGCCCATGGTGGACAGGCCGTAGGGGATGCCGGCGCGGTCCGCGACGCTGACGACGGCACGCTCTCCCTCGTGGTTCATCATCCGGGTGAATCCGGTCGGGGCCAGGGAGAAGGGAAGTGGCGCGCGTTCCCCGAGAATCGGGCGTGAAGTGTCCACTTCCGACACGTTGCTCAGAACCGACGGGCGGAACTCGACACGACGAAACGCGTCCCGGGCCCGGCGCAGGCTGAGTTCCTGTTCGGCGGCGCCGTCGGTGTAGTCGAAAACGGCCTGCGGGGTGCGGCGGCGAGCGATCGCGCGCAGGTCTCGGATGGTGTGGGCGCGCGAGAGGCGCCGGTCGGTCGCGTTCAGCTCGGGCGGACGGACGCGCAACAGCGGGCGCAGCTCCGACCAACGGGGAATCTGTCGCTTGACCATCGGGCACCGACCTTTCCGTTCCGGGAAACGGTGAACAGCTGCACGGTACCCAGTTCGTGCCACAGTGGCAGATCCCGCTTCCGGGGCCGAGATCGCGACATCCGGCAGCGGAGCGCGTTCAGTTCCGGAGATCGACTTCGAGTACGCCGCCGCGGGCGTCGATCGAGGTGACCTTCTCGGCTCGACCGTCTTCGCCGGTGAGGACGGTGATGTCGGCCCGCTCGACGGCTTCGGCGGTGCTGGAACCGCTCCCGCCGAACTGACGCACGGCCTGGTAGTAGATCGTCGCGACACCGCGGCACGTCGCGTCGTCGCCGCACTCGTCGTGCATGTCGTCGCGGAACTTGTCGTCGAGAGTGCGGCGGGTGTCCGCATGGAAACGGTCCTGCCTCTGGTAGTTGCGGTAGCCGAAGTCGTGGCGGTTGCAGGAGGCGCCGAATCGGTAACCCAGCGGTTCGTCCGGCGAAAGCGAGCAGCTGTCGGAGGACCAGTCGAGTTGGTCCGCGTACGGTTTCTCGGAGCGCAGGTCGAGGAATTCGTCGAGCGAGCGGGCGAACACGTACTCGTCGGTGACGGTGCGGAGTTCGTCGTCGGTGAGATCGGCGTGGGCGGTGCCGGTGGAGAACAGCAGAAGGACAGTGGCGGTGACGGTGGTGAGCAGGCTGCGGTTCCGGGGCACAGTGGTTCCTCGTGGAGTTCAGCGGTGGTGCAGCGGTATCAACTCCTCTGTGTGTAGCGGTTTCGGACGCCGGGCGACACGCGAACGTCGACAGTCTCCGTCAATGGGGGAGAAATGTCGGGTGATCGGGTGACACGCCGTCGAGCTCGAGCAACATGCGGGTGTTTCCGAGCGTGTTCGGTTTGACGAGCGGAAGGTCGAGGAATTCGGCGACGCCTTCGTCGACGGACCGGCGCATTTCCTCGTAGACGTCCTCGCTCACGGGTGCCCCGTCGATCGCGGTGAATCCGTGGCGGGCGAAGAACGTCGTCTCGAAGGTGAGAACGAAGATCCGGGCGAGCCCGAGGCCGCGGGCGAGTTCGATGAGTCGGGCGACGACTTGGTGGCCGACACCGTGCCCGCGTGCGGCGGGGTCGACGGCGACCGTGCGGATCTCGGCGAGGTCCTCCCACAGCACGTGCAGGGCTCCGCAGCCGACGAGTCGCGGTCCGTCTTCGTCGTCGAGCTCGGCGACCCAGAACTCCTGGACGGCTTCGTAGAGAGTGACGAGGTCCTTGGTGAGCAAGACTTTCCCGGCGTAGGAGTCGACGAGCCGCTTGATCGTGCGGACGTCACCGATCCGAGCGCGTCGAATCACTATCGAACTAGACGCATAGTCATGCATGGTGCCATCCTAGCGGCTCTGTCGAGCACCGAGAACCGGCACACGCTCCGAGTGTGGCGTCGGGGCGGTTGCGGAGTTCATCCTTCCCGGTGAATGTTCAGGGTCGGCTGGTCGTGGGCACGAGGAAGCGTCGACGCAGTTCAGGGGTCCGGGCCGAGCCGCAGGGCGAGTGCGGGCAGCGGCGTGGACCCCGCCCGCTACGCTCGGAGCATGTCTGTCGAGCAGAAGGCCGGTGGCGCCGGCACCCGCCGCGTTGCCATGGTCACGCTCGGCTGTGCCCGCAACGAGGTCGATTCCGAGGAACTCGCGGGAACCCTCGGCTCGGGCGGCTGGGACCTGGTCGACGACGAGAACGACGCCGACGTGGTGGTGGTCAACACCTGCGGCTTCGTGGAGTCGGCGAAAAAGGACTCCGTCGACACGTTGCTGGCCGCCTCCGACGGCGGCGCGAAGGTCGTCGCGGTCGGGTGCATGGCCGAGCGCTACGGCACCGAACTCGCCGAGCAGATGCCCGAGGCCGACGCGGTGCTGGGATTCGATCATTACGGCGAGCTGGCGGAGCGACTCGACGACGTGCTCGACGGACGTTCCGTCGCCGCGCACGCTCCGCGGGACCGGCGGACGTTGCTGCCCATCACGCCGGTCGAGCGTCCCGGCGCGGCGGCGGCCGACGAGGTCTCGATCCCCGGTCACGGGTGGGTGCCCTCGACGCGTCGTTCCGCTCGCCGACGGCTGGACGACACGCCGGTGGCAGCGCTGAAACTGGCCTCCGGCTGCGACCGGCGCTGCTCGTTCTGCGCCATCCCGTCCTTCCGCGGAGCCTTCGTGTCCCGGCCGCCGCAGGAGGTCGTCGACGAGGGGGCCTGGCTCGCCGAGCAAGGCGCGCGTGAGTTGTTCCTGGTCAGTGAGAACTCCACGTCCTACGGCAAGGATCTCTCCGACCCGCGTGCGCTGGAGGTGTTGCTGCCCGGTCTCGCCGCGCTCAACGGCGTCGACCGGGTCCGCGTCTCGTACCTGCAACCCGCCGAGACCACACCCGGACTGCTCCGGGCCATCGCCACGACCCCGGGTGTGGCGCGCTACTTCGACCTCTCGTTCCAGCACTCGAACGAGCGGGTGCTGCGCCGGATGCGGCGGTTCGGCTCAACCGAGTCGTTCCTGGACCTGATCGAACGAATCCGCGCACTCGCCCCCGAAGCGGGAATCCGCAGCAACGTCATCGTCGGGTTCCCCGGCGAGACCGAGGACGATCTCGCGGAACTGCACGACTTCCTCACCCGTGCCCGCATGGATGCAGTCGGCGTGTTCGGCTATTCCGACGAGGACGGCACCGAGGCGGAGGGTTTCGACGGCAAGGTGCATCCGGACGAGGTCGCCCGTCGGGTCGAGAGGACCTCGCGACTCGTCGAGGAGCTCATCGCCCAGCGCGCCGAGGACCGCGTCGGCACCCGGGTCGACGTCCTCGTCGAGCGGCTCGCCTCCGACGAACAGGAGTGCGCGGGCCGCGCCGAGCATCAGGGCCCGGAGGTCGACGGCGAATGCCTCGTCGTCGATCCCGGCGCGGCGGTGGTGGGGGAACTGCTGCGGTGCGAGGTGGTCGACACCGAAGGGGTGGACCTGGTGGTCCGTCCGGTCGACGTGCGCGAGGCACCGGCATGAGTTCCGAAAGCGCCGCGCGCGGATCGACGTCCGGCACGCCTCGCGGCGTGCCCGTCGTCAACGTCGCCAACGCGCTGACCGTCTCGCGGCTGGCGATGGTGCCGTTCTTCCTGTTCGCCCTGTTCTGGGACGGCGGGCAGCACGCCGCGTGGCGATGGGTGGCCGCGGCGATCTTCGTCGTCGCCTCGATCACCGACCGGGTCGACGGCGAGCTGGCCCGCAGGCGCGGTCTGGTCACGGATTTCGGCAAGATCGCGGATCCGATCGCCGACAAGGCACTCACGGGCTCGGCGCTGATCGGGTTGAGCCTGCTCGGCGACCTGCCGTGGTGGGTGACCCTGGTGATCATCGCTCGCGAGCTGGCGGTCACGGGCCTGCGGTTCTGGGTGATCCGGCACGGTGTGATCCCGGCCAGTCGCGGCGGCAAGCTCAAGACCGCCCTGCAAGCGGTGGCCATCGGGCTGTATCTCGTGCCCTTGGGTGACGCGGCCGAGCTGCTGCGTTGGACCGCGATGGGCGCGGCCGTGCTCGCGACGGTGGTGACCGGACTCGACTACGTCGTCCGTGCGGTGCGGCTGCGCGCGATGGGTAAGCGCGCGATGCATTCGTGATCGTGGAGGCGCTCGGTCTCGAACGCGCCGAGGTGGCGGCGGTGCTCGACTCGCTGGAGCGGCGAGGGAAGACCGTGGCCACGGCAGAGTCGCTCACGTCGGGCATGGTGTGCGCGGCGTTGACGGACGTCGCGGGTGCGAGCGCGGTGGTGCGCGGGGGGCTCGTGGTCTACGCGACCGACATGAAGGCCACGCTCGCCGGCGTGGACCCGGCGCTGCTGCGGCGAGTGGGTGCGGTGCACCCGGAGGTCGCTCGGCAGCTGGCGGTGGGAGCACGGGAACGGTGTGCCGCCGATGTCGGGGTGGGGCTGACCGGAGTGGCCGGACCGTCGCCGCAGGACGGTGTCGCTCCGGGAACCGTGCATGTGGGGCTCGCGAGTTCCCGGGAGGTTCGGGTGCGGTCGGTCGTCCTGGAGGGCGATCGGCACGAGGTTCGGGCCGGTGCGGTTCGGCTGGCGTTGGCGGAACTCCCGGTCGGCCTCGACTGACGCCTGTCACTCGTCCGAACGAGAGCTCGGTGTGTCGGCTCGTCCCGTTCTTGCCACTGTGGTGGGCGCCACGCGCAAGGCCGGAACGCACGAGCGATTCGGGATCGTACGGGTAGCACCCGCTCCCACCTGGGCGTGAGCACCGTCTCGTGCTGCGATCGGCCTCGGGGCGGCGCGCGGGCGAGGCGTGGCGGACGTTCGCCCTCGGCGGACGAGACCCGTCGGTGCCTCACAGCGGCGGTTCGGTGAGTAACCTGGTGCCGTGCGTGCGGTGTTCGACGCGCCCCGTGCAGTCCCTCGGGGTGCACGCCCGGCGAGCGGAACTCGTCCGGCGGGGCAAGCGTTGACCACCGCAGGACGGTCCAGAACCGGCGGAGGCCGGCGGCGAGAGAAGGGAGGCGCGCGATGACCTTGCTGTTGCGGGAAGCGGTCGGTGAACGACTGCGTCGCGCCCGGACCGATCAGTCCCGTACGCTGCGGGAAGTGTCGCGCGCCGCCAGGGTGAGCCTGGGCTACCTCTCCGAGGTCGAGCGGGGCCGCAAGGAGGCGTCCAGCGAGCTGCTCGGCTCGATCTGCGGGGCATTGGATTTGCCGTTGCCGGAGCTGCTGGTGACCGTGGCCGGGGACCTCGACGGCTCCTCGGAACTGGTGCCGTCGGTGGTGGAGCAGCCGGACGCCCGCTCGATCGAGGGCGGCACGCTGGTGCCCAGCCTCGTCGGAGGCGAGTTCGTCCGAGGCGAGGTGGCCGCCGACCAGCTCGCGGGCACGACGGGGGCGAGCGTCGCCGAGACGGCTACTGCCGAGACGGTGAGCCCGGACTCGCTGGAGACGTTGACCGAGGCGGACGCGATGGCGGCCTCCGACGAGGACGAGGCGCAGCAGGATCTGCGGCTGCAGCCCGTGCTGAGTCAGCGGATCAGTGCTCCGGTGCGTTCGGCGGGCGGAGTCGTGGTCGCCGCCTGACCGATTTGCCCGATACCCCAGGTCAGGCGCGTGCGGTGGTGCGGCGACCCACCGCGTGCGCCGCGGGTGATCGTCTGTGGTTGAGTTGTCCGGGTGCGCCGGTACGTCGCCGCGACCTCCGGAGGCTCCGGGAAATCCCGGAGAAGTTCTCGGTCTGGTGGAAGCGCACCTGATGACCTGACACGATGGACCCAACGGACGCACCTGATGGCTCGTCGGGTGCGTCGGGCACGGGCAGCTGAGCACGGAGAGAAGGCAGGGAGATGGCCAACCCGTTCGTGAAGTTCTGGAAGTACCTGATGGCGTCCTTCTCGTCGAAGATCGACGAGAACGCCGACCCCAAGGTGCAGATCCAGCAGGCCATCGAGGATGCGCAGCGCCAGCATCAGACGCTGTCCCAGCAGGCCGCGTCGGTGATCGGCAACCAGCGCCAGCTGGAGATGAAGCTCAACCGCCAGCTCGGTGAGGTGGAGAAGCTGCAGGCCTCGGCGCGTCAGGCGTTGACGATGGCCGACCAGGCGCGGGCCGAGGGTGACGAGGCGAAGGCGCAGAAGTACGAGGAGACGGCCAGCCAGCTGGCCAGCCAGCTGGTGACGGCCGAGCAGGGGGTCGAGGACCTCAAGACCCTGCACGACCAGTCGTTGTCCGCCGCGGAACAGGCCAAGCAAGCCGTGGAGCGCAACGCGCAGGTGTTGCAGTCCAAGATCGCCGAGCGGACGAAGCTGCTCAGCCAGCTCGAACAGGCCAAGATGCAGGAGCAGGTCTCCAGCTCGCTGCGGCAGATGACCGAGGTGGCCGCCCCGAGCAACACCCCGTCGCTGGGTGAGGTGCGGGACAAGATCGAGCAGCGCTACAGCACCGCCCTGGGTGAGGCCGAGCTGGCCGAGAACAGCGTGCAGGGGCGCATGATGGAGGTCGAGCAGGCTTCCGTCGACGCGGCGGGCGCGAACCGACTGGAGCAGCTGCGTGCGTCGATGGGTGGCGGGCAGCAGCAGGTCACCGGCGGTCAGCAAGCCTCCGAGCCGGCCGCTCCGGCGAGTCAGCCGACGCAGCAGCAGAATCCGCAGACCGGGCAGGCGTGAGCTTGCTGTCTCTGGTTCGGGTCGTCGGTAACCGGGATTGAGTGCGTACGGGGGAGACGTGGCGCGAGGACGGGACGAGGCCGCCGAGTGGGGCGAGTTCGTCCTGGACCAGATGAAGGGTCCGGTCGCCGACCGGGTCCGGAAGAAGGTCGCGTCGTGGCGCGACCCGCGCGCGCGTCTGCTCCGTCGGCGTCGGCGCGCGAAGCACACGACCGTCGCGGGCGGGGTCGGTACGGGCGTGCTCGGTGGCTCGTCGGCGACCGCCTTCATGGCCGACGACCTCGCCGGGCTCCAAGCCCCGATGGACGTCATGGCGAACCTGGCCGGTGTCGGGTTCGGGGCGCTGGCGCTTCCGGCCGGGATCGGGACGATCGTCGCGTGGCGCAAGTACCGCGCGCTGCTGCGGACGCCGTTGCCGGAGGCCCCGCCCGAGCCGGTGGCCCTGCCCCCGGCGGACTCGGCCGCCCGGGAACCGATGCGCAAGCTCCGGGACGCCGAGAACAGTCTGCACGAGTCGCTGGTACAGCTCACGGCGGCGAGTGTGGACGGGGTCAACGATCGTGCGGAGGACGCGCGGGCGACGGCCGTGCGGACGGCGGGAGCGTTGCGACGGGTCTCGGACAGGCTGCGCTCGGTCGAGTCCGCGCAGCGGTTCGCGCCGGAGGCCGACCAGGAGACGTTGCGCGCGGATGCGACCCGCTTGCGCGCGGACCTCGACGAGGGCGTCGAGGGGTACGGCAAGCTCGTCGCCGCGGCGGCCCGCGCGGTGGCGGCCAGTGACGAGCCGGAGCAGGCCTCACTGATGCAGGACGCCACGGATCGCCTCGCCGGGTTCGCGGAGGGTCTCCACGAGATCTCCGGCCGGGACCCCCAGTCCGAGGCGATTGACCAGCGACGCGATCGGCGTCCCGGCACCTGACGTCGTCCGGGTGCGGCACTCGTCGATTTCGTTCGTGGGCCCGAGCCTCTTTCCTGCTCGCTCGAGTTGGTCCGGCGGCGAGAGCTGAGCTTGTGGCGCACCAAGTAGCCACCTGCGTCACGTCGACACTGTTCCCACCACCGAGGTGAGAACCCTCAGGTCTGCGTAGACCGGCGGGAACCCCGTCGGCGCAAGGTGCCTGAATGCGATCCTCGATCCGCGCGACCTCGGAGTGGCGCGCGTCGGCTGTGACGCTGCGCTCGCCGTGCGCGGGAACCTTGCGCCAGGGGGTGCTGGACTGATCGTGTGAGAGCGTTACCGGATTTCTTGATGTGCGGCCGGATCGTGACACGATCATGACCTTGGTTCGGCGCGCCCGGAAGTGAGGCCTGTTGCATGTGGACCGTGCGCGGTGATCGTCGCCTTCCGGGTGACGACATCGTGGTCCGATGCGACGAGCGTCCTGGCTGGGTGTGGACGGCGGCGTTCGGTGCGCAGCATTTCGTGGTGATGATCGGCGCGAGCGTCGCCGTCTCGTTGCTCGCCGGGTTCCCGCCTACGACGACGTTGCTCGTGTCCGGTGCCGGAACCCTGGTGTTCGGGCTGGTCACGAAGAACCGGGTGCCCGGCGTCCTGGGAGCCTCGTCACTGCTCGTGGCGCCGTTGGTCGCCGCGCGCGACGACGGTGCGACTCCGTCGATGCTCCTCGGCGGAGTTGTCGTGGTCGGCCTGCTGGTGGTGACCGTGGGTGTGGCTGTGAAGGCGCTCGGCGTCCGCATGCTGGAGGCGGCGCTGCCCCCGGTGGTGACCGGCGCGATCGTGCTCATGCTGGTGACGACCGTCGCCCCGCACGTCGTCACGGCAGTGGTCGACCATCCGGTTCCCGGGCTGGGGTGCGCTGCGGTCGTGCTGGTGGCCTCGTTGCTAGGCGGCGGCCTCACGTGGGTCTCGGTACTGCTCGGGGTGCTGGCCGGCTGGGCGGGCGTCTTCGTTGCCGACCGGGTGGATCCGACCGCGCTCACCCGGCTGCGGGAGTCCTCGTGGTTCGGGGTGCCGGAGACGGTCCTGCCCCAGGTGCATCTGTCGGTGGTACCCGTCGTGTTGCCCGCCGCCATCCTGCTGGTCGCGATCCAGGTCGGCTCGATCAAGTCGCTGGAGGCGGCCACGGGCAGGAACCTGGACGGTCACATCGGAGACGCGCTGATCGGAGGTGGCCTGGCCACGACGGTGGCGGGCTGTTCCGGTGCTCCGGCGATGGCGACCTCGGTGTCCAACGTGGGCGTGGTGGCGGCCACGCGGGTGCATTCCACCGTGGCGTGCACGGTCGCCGGGGGTGCGGCGGTGGCCGCCTCGTTCTCGCCGAAGACGGTCGCGTTGTTCGGCACGATCCCGCCCGCTGTCCTGGGCGGAGCGGGCGTGGTGCTCCTTGCGAAGGTCGCGATCACGGGTGCGCGAATCTGGACCGAGTCCCGGGTCGAGTTCACCGATCCGGCGAACGTGATCACGCTCGGGACGGCGTTGGTGGCCTCGGCAGGCAATGTCACCCTGGTGCTCGGGGACGTGGAGATCGTGGGCCTGGTCTGGGGGTCGGCGGGGATCGTGTTCGGCTACCCGGTGGTGCGGCGACTCGTGCGGGCCGGCCGTCGCAACAGGCGTTGGTGAACTGGCAGTTGTGCCATCTCAGGTGCTCAGCCTGAGCAGGGTGAGAAGCTCCGGCGCCCTGGTACTCAAGAGGACCGCAACGCAGCGAGGCGCGAACTGAAGCGGCGGTACTGGACCACCCAAGTCCCAGATGCCCTCAGGGCTGGCAGCGCGGGCAGAAGTAGGTGACGCGGTCGTACTCGGTCGGCGTGCCGTGGCGTGGTCCTTGGCTGTCGCGTCGCACGCGTCCCCCGCAGCGCGCGCAAATCCGCCGCCCGTACACCCAGTGAGCCACGCCCGGCATCGTGGTCGTCGACTGCTCGGGGTGCCAGGCGTTGCGCCGCAGCAGATCCCCGGCGAGCGTCACGGCTCTGTCGGCGTCGATCTCGGCGACCGGCGTCCACGGCGAGCGCCGCAGCAGGAAGCACACCTCGGTCCGGTAGAGGTTGCCGACCCCGGCGAGGATCCGCTGGTCCAGCAGCGCGTCGCCGATCGCGCGCTGCGGGTCCTCGCTGAGCCTGCGCCGCGCTTCCCGGTGCAGGTCGTCGTTCCACGAGGGATCGAGCAGATCGGGGCCCAGGTGGCCGATCAGCCGTGATTCCTGGCTCGTGGGCACGATCTCGAGGTCGTGCAGCGCGAAGCCGACCGCGACGCGCGCAGCGGTCCCGAGGACCGCCCGAGCCTGGTGGGCTGGGCGTTTCCAGCGCGAGTCCGGCCGGTACAGGTGCCACGCACCGTCCATCCGCAGGTGGCTGTGCAGCGTGGTGTCGTCGTCGAATCGGGTGAGCAGGTGCTTGCCCACGGGGGAGACTTCGGTGACGGTGCGACCGGCCAGCGACGTCGTCGCCCAGCGGGGATGGCGGAGTTCGCCGCGCACCAGCGGCTCACCGGCGAGTGCCTCGTGCAGCCGGTGGCAGGTGAGAAACACCGTGTCGCCCTCGGGCACCGAGCCTCCTCAGCCGTGTTCCAGTTCCTCGTCCTCGTCGGCATCGTCGTCGGCCGACGGACGGCTCCTACCGGCTCGCAGTGCCCTGGCGAGCAGCAGATTGAATCCCAGCGCGACTTCGCGTGCTCCCGGCGTGCCCCACTGGTGGATCGGTACGCAGGCGCCCTGTGCTTGCTGGACGGCGAGACGGTCCGGCAACGCGACCGGCATCACCAGTGGCCCGAAGATCTCCCGCAGTTCGTCGATGCGGAACTGGTGCTCGTGCGACCGCGGCCGGATGCGGTTGACGACGACGCCGAGCGGTTGCAGTCGGGGGTTGTTCTCGGTGCGCTCGGCCTGTACGGCTTCGAACGCGCGCTGCACACCGGAGACGGCGAAGATCGTCGGTTCGGTGACGAGCAAGGCGCGGTCGGCGGCGACCAGTGCGGAGCGGGTGAGGCGACCCAGCGACGGCGGGCAGTCCAGGAGCACCAGCTGGTACGGCAGGTCACCGTCCGTGATCAGTGTGTCCAGAGCGGACAGTGCCTCGGTGAGTCCGTTCAACGGGTCCGAACCGTTGACGCGTCCGTTGTGGACCTCGGAGTCCTCGGAACCGACGAGTACGTCGACGCCGTCGCCCCACGCACTCGGCGCCACGGCGTCACGGAGCCGATCGGATGTCGGGTCGGCGAGCACGTCACTGAGCCCGCGGCTGGTGTCCCCGGGTTCGAGTGCCGCGGTGGCGTTGCACTGCGGGTCCAGGTCCACCACGAGCGTCCGGACACCGCGACGCATCGCGGCGGACGCGAGTCCGAGGACCACGGTCGTCTTGCCGACGCCGCCCTTGAGGCTCAGCACTGCCACGGTTTGCACGCCCGTAGCCTACGGAACAACATCGCCGGAACCGAGAGTCGTGGCGCATCGGGGACGTCACGCAGGCGATGGTCGCTCCAGGCGCGAGCGGCACGTTCGCCTCGTGTGGCGGGGCGAGTGGCACGTTCGCCTCGTGTGGAGGGGGCGAGTGGCACGTTCGCCTCGTGTGGAGGGGCGAGCGGCACGTTCGCCTCGTGCGGGGCTTGCGGTTCTCTGCCGCCGGACGGTTCGCGCGCGGGGTCGGTGCCGTGTCGCCGTCGGGAACTCACCGTCCTGGAACGCGCCGGGCCCCGAGAACGCGTCGGACCGGCGGAGCCCTCTAAGCTGCCCGCATGCGATCGGAGGCCGTGCACCGCGTGCTGGAAGCAGAAGTGGCCGCCGCGCGCGACCGCCGGGACGGTCGGGCGCCCGAGGTGCTCGACGTCGGTGGCGGCAGCGGGGTGTGGGCGGTGCCTCTGGCGTTGGCCGGATGCTCGGTGACCGTCGTCGATCCGAGCCCGAACGCCTTGGCCACGCTCGAGCGCCGTGCTGCGGACGCGGGTGTCGCGGATCGGGTCTCCGCCCTGCAGGGCGACACCGACGCGCTCGGTGCGCTGCGTCCGTCCGGTGGGGCGGACCTGGTGCTCGGACACGGGCTCCTGGAGTTCGTCGACGACGTGGCCGCGTCAGTGGCCGCGCTGGTCGCGGCCACGGCCCCCGGTGGGGCGGTGTCGGTGCTGGTCGCCAACCGTTTCGGAGCCATCGTGGGGCGCGCCATGGCCGGTCGGATGAACGAGGCGCTTCGCCTGTACCGCGAACCCGACGGTCGGCTCGACGGCACGGCCGACACGTTGCAACGCCGTTTCGACGTCTCGAGTGTGGAGTCCGCGTTGCGGGACGGCGGGTTGGCCGTCGAGATCGTGCAGGGCCACGGGGTACTCAGGGACTTGGTGCCCGGTTCGGTACTGGAGTCCGGCTCCGGCGCCGCCGACGCGCTCGGCGAGCTCGAACTCAGCGCAGCCGCGACCCCGCCGCTGCGGGACATCGCCACCCGATTGCACGCGGTCGGGCGTCTCCCAGGCGGCTGAACGCGACCGGAGCGGCTGTCCAGGGCGCCCGGTCGTGGGAAGCGACGAAGCTCGTACCGGGACCGGGTAGTCGTCTCGTCCTCGGGACCGTATCCTCGACAGTGACGCCCCCCAGCGTTCGCCGGGTCCGTACCGCCCGGGCTCGCCGACACCCGAGCCCAGGTTTCCGGCGCCACTGTAAGTACTGTGCCGGAGGAGGAGCCATGCCACTCTCCGAGCACGAGCAGCGACTGCTCGACCAGATTGAGCGAGGGCTCTACGCCGAGGATCCGAAGTTCGCCTCCACCGTGCGCGGAGGGCGGCTGCACCGCCCGTCGCGGCGGCGACGCCTGCAGGGCATCGCCGTGTTCGTGCTGGGGTTGATCCTGCTGGTGGTCGGCGTGGTGATACCGGTGAAGCCTGCCGATATCCCCGTGGTGAGCGTGGTCGGCTTTCTCGTGATGTTCGGCGGAGCAGTGATCGTTCTGTCCGCTCTGCGTTCCGGTGGACAGGAATCCGACGAGGAACAGCCCGAAGGCGGGACGACACCGTCCGAGGGCGGGGCTACGGGCCGACAACGCAGCTCGGACGAGGGCGGCAAGAGTTCGTTCGCGCAACGTATGGAAGAGCGCTTCCGAAAGCGTTTCGACCAATAGCCACCGAATCGTGACCACGACCGCCGTACGGGTGCCGCACCGTACGGCGGTCGTCTGCGTCGGTAGACCGGGTGCGGGCCTTTCGGGTCGTGGGACCCCCGATTCCTGAGCTGCCGGGTCCGGGCGTTGCCGGGGCCGGTCAGCCCGTGGTGCCGCTCGGGCGCAGCACCGAGCGGGGCAGCAGCCGCTCGCGCCAGGACAACGGATCGTTGCGCTCGAAACTCGCCAGCACCTTCCCGAGCAGGTCACCGAGGTCGCTGTCGTTCCGGCGGGCCGCCTCCGGGTGCCCGTACCAGTGCTGTTCCACCGCGGTCACCAGCCCACGCAGTGCGTGAGCACCGTCGCTGTCGAGTTCGTGGTCGTGGATGAGCCTGCCCGCCACGGCGCGAGCGGTCTCCGTGGCCGAGGACGTCGTCCCGCGGTCCCACGACTGATCGAGCACCTCGCTCCACGCGGCGGACGCCGATCCCTCCGCCGAGGCCCGCACCCGTCGCCTGCGCCGGAGTTCGCGGAAACCGAGCGGTGCACCGAGCGTGGCCAGGGCCAGAACCAGGGCCGCCAGCGCAGGCCACCATCCGGAACCGCCCGAGGCGCCAGGGCCGGGCGGCGGCACCCCGGACTCGTCCCGGGGGTTCTCCTGCGCTTGGCCGGGTGGTTGCTCACCCGGGGGCACGGTCTCGCCCGGCATCGGCTGCGGTTCGACCGTCGGGTTGAGTTCCCGGTCGAGGTAGTTCGGCAGTGCCGTGCGCCCGTCGTCGAGCGGCGTGGGGTCGAAGGTGGTCCAGCCGACGCCCGGCAAGTGGGCCTCGACCCACGCGTGCGCGTCGTCGGTGGTGATCGTGCGGGTCTCACCCTGGTCGGTGCCCGCGGTGAAACCGACCGCGACGCGGGAGGGGATCCCGACCGCGCGCAGCAGCACCGCCATCGCGGACGCGAACTGTTCGCAGTATCCGCGCTTGCCGCGGAACAGGAAGTCCGCGACGCCGTCGGCCGAGGTCGGCGGCGCGGTCTCGAGCTCGTACCGGAAACCGTTGGCGGGGTCGGTGAACAAGCGGTTCAACGCCACCGCCTTGTCGAACTCGGTCGCCTCGTCCGTCGTGATCCGCCGTGCCAGGTCCGCGACGTCGGGGGTGATACCGCTGGTGTCGAGATAGGCGGGGTCGACCTCGGGCGCCGGCTGGTTCGACCGCAGTTGCGTGGCGGGCGGATCGGGCAGCAGGAACCGTTCGGTGTACGGCCTGCTCGGCTGTCGTTGCTGGGTGAAGATGATCCCGGCCGCCGGGTCGTACCGCCAGTCCTCACCCATCCCGGAGACGTCCAGCGGAACCCCGTAAATGGGCAACCACGGGTCGCGGTACCCGAGCGGCTCGATGGTGACCTCGAGCTCGCGCCCAGCGGGCAGCGGTGAGCCGTTCGGTGCGGGCAGCCTGCCGTCGGCCCCGACCCCCTGGGTGAGTCCCTCGAGATCCCAGCCCCGCTCGGGATCGAACCGGCGCAGCGTCATCGCACGCAGGTACGCCTCCTGCGGCAGCCCGGTGACCCGGAACAGCTCCACGACCCGGTCCCGGTCGAGTTGCCCGCGCAGCGAGGTGAACGGCCGGATTCCCATCCCGTCCGTCGCCTCGCTCGAGGAGTCGCGTGAGCCGGGCAGGCTCCCGTCGGTGCCGACTCCGGTGAACGCGGCCCCGGTGAACAGGGCGAGCGCGGTGGTGGCCGCCCCGATGGCCACGGCGTGCTGCCGCAGCGTGCTGCGGCCGGATTCCGGGCTCCCGGCAGGCGTGGGGTGCCTGCCGCCGACGACGAGCAATCCCGCGAACCCGGCGGCTCCGGCGGCGAACGCCCACCACGGCAGCATCAGGTCCGCCAGTGACGCGGGCAGTGCGTACAGGCAGAGCAGCACCAGCCCCGCCACCGCAGGCGCCCCTGCCGAGACGGCGAGCACGTCGACGAAGACGGTGACGAGCCCCAGTCCGAGAGCCAGCAGCGCCTGCAACGGCGGGTCCGCCGGCACCGGCGGCACGCCGGTGCGGACCACCTCACCGGCTTGGCCGAGCATGCCCAGTACCTCGCCGATCGACGCGGGTCCTGGCAGGACGCCGAGTACCGCTTGCCCGGAGAACAGCGTCACCATGAGCACGGCGATCGCGACCAGCTGGGTGAGTGCGATCAACGGCGAACGCCATCCGGCGGAGCGTGTCACGGCGCCGATCGCGGTGATCGCGGCGACCATGATCAGTGCGGGGAGGAACCACGAGGCGTCGGCGAAGATCGCGCTGAACGCGGTGGACGAGAGCAGCACCGCGGCGGCGACGGCGACGCTCTGTGCCGCCGACCCCCTCGCCGCTGATCCCTCCGCGGCGCCGCCCAGCCGGTTGACGACCATCAGCCCACTCCCGTCGCGCGACCCGCACGGCACAACTCGGCCCACGCGGCCGCCATCGAGCCGGTGCGGCCCTCGACGACGGCGACCGTCCAGCCGGCCGCGCGCAGCCGGTGCGCCGTCGCGGCGGTGTCGTTGTCCTCGCCACCGTCGCTCCACTGCCCGACATCGAGCAGCAGAGCCTGGCTGCGCACCCCCGGCGGCCGGGAACGGGTGAGCTCGTGCACCCCACCCGCGCTCACGGCGCCGAGCACGGCGATCAGCTCACGGCCATGGCCCGGATCGAGGTCGCACGCGAGATCCCGTTGCGTCGCGGGCTGCAATGCGGCCAGCGCGTCCAGCACCTTGTTCTCGTCGTGACCGCCGTCGGAATCGCCGCCGCCGCCCGCGAGCACCGCGCCGTCCGCCGTCACCAGCCGGACCTGCTGACCGTGCTTGTGCAGGTGCGAGCAGATGCTCGCGGTCGCCGAGATCGCCCACTCCAGGCTCGAGGACCGCCCGCTGCCCCGATGTGCCGCAGCCCGCCGGTCCACCAGCACCGTGACGCCGCCGTGCCACGGCCGTTCCTCGACGCGCACCATGAGCTCGTCGCGGTGCGCGGTCGACTTCCAGTGCACCCGCCGCATGTCGTCGCCGTGGCGGTACTCGCGCACCATGACGTCGTCGTCGCCGTGTCCCGCGCGCAGCCGGGTGGATCCGTCCTCGCCGAGCCCGAGCCCCGAACCGGGCGGGAGGTCTCCGAGCGGCACCACGTGCGGGACGGCGACTACCCTGGTCCGCCCGCCGAGTTCCTGCGAGAACTCCGACATACCGAAGGGGTCGCCGATCCGGGTCCACAACGGACCGATCCGGTGCATGCCGCGCAGCGCGGGGCGGATCGTGTACTCCAGGTCCACGCCCTGCCGTCCCGGGAACCGGTCGAGTACGAACCGGGGCCGATCGCCCAGCGCCGGCGGCACCTCGTCCTCCAGGAGCATCCCGCCGAGCGGCAGCCGACCGTAACCGGTGACCCGTACCCGCACCGACGCCTCGGAATCGACCGGAATCCGCGCTGGTGCGACGTCGCGCTGCGCGGCCAGTCCGTGCCGCGTGCGTCCGGCGAGCCACGCGGACACCAGCGGCAGCGCGACCACGAACACGGCGACGCGCAGCAGGTCACGCTCGTCGAGCACCAGCGCGCACACGCCCGCCGCGAAGCCTGCGGCCAGCAGGCAGCGGCCCCGGGTCGTGAGCCCGCCGAGCACGCGTCACCGCCGCGCGTCGGAATCGCGGGCGATGTGCGAGCCGCGCGGGACGGCCACCCGCTGCAGCAGCTGACGCACCAGGTCCGCAGCGGAGCGCCGGGTCGCGTGCGCTTCGCTGGTGAGCACCAGCCGGTGTGCCAGGACGGGCGAGGCGACCGCTTGGACGTCGTCGGGGATCACGAAATCCCGTCCGGCCAACGCGGCCTGGGCGCGTGCGGCGCGCACCAGATGCAGGGTCGCGCGCGGGGAGGCTCCGAGACGCAGCTCGGGGAGCTGTCGGGTCGCCGCGACGAGCTCGATGGCGTACCGGCGTACCTCGGTGGTGGTGTGCACGCGCCGCACCGCCCCGATCAGGGCGCTGACCCGTTGCGCGTCGGCCGCGGGCCGCAGCTGTTCCAGCGGATCGTCGCCAGAGTGCTCGTCGACCATCTCCAGCTCCGCGTTCGGATCCGGGTACCCGAGGGAGACGCGGGTGGTGAACCGATCGCGTTGCGCCTCCGGCAGGGCGTAGGTGCCCTCCATCTCGATCGGATTCTGGGTCGCGATCACCATGAACGGCTTCCGCAGCGGATAGGTCTGCCCGTCGACGGTGACCTGGTCCTCCTCCATGCACTCCAGCAGCGCCGACTGGGTCTTCGGTGACGCGCGGTTGATCTCGTCGCCGACGACGATGTTGGCGAACACCGGACCGGGGCGGAACTCGAACTCCTCGCCCTGCCGGTTGTAGATCGACACGCCCGTGATGTCGCTGGGCAGCAGGTCCGGGGTGAACTGGATGCGGCTCACCGTGCAGTCGATCGAGCGTGCCAGCGCCTTCGCGAGTGAGGTCTTGCCGACGCCCGGTACGTCCTCGACCAGCAGGTGGCCCTCGGCGAGCAACGTGACCAGTGCGATCCGCACGACCTCCGGTTTGCCGACCAGGACCCGTTCCACGTTGGCGGCGATGCGTTGCACGGTGTCGTGCAACGCGCCGATGCTCGGCTGTGCGTGCTCGCCGTCGACCGCGGTGTCCGTCGTGTCAGTCCTGGGCGTCACGCATCCTCCTGTGGTCCTGCGGGACACCCCGCATCCGTCCGTCGCGAAACCGGGATGGATGGTGCCGGTCGCGCGGCTGTCGTCGGGTGCGGACATCCACGCCGGTCGGCGAATCGACCGATGCGGCCAGTATCGGTCATACGCCTTCCGGTGTCGTGCCGATCCGGGCCGTCCTCGGCCTCTCGGCCGTCCCGCCGCGGGCGAGCGCCGCGATCGGCTCTTCAGCCTGCGGTGCAGTGTGTCAAACAACGGTGTGCTTCCGTAGCCGGTCGCGGCTCCCCACGTTCCCCCACGCGTCGGGCTGGAAGGGTCCCCGCTGCCTGACCGGCGCCGCGAGACAGGTTCATCGTGATCGACACGACACGTCGCCGGAGTGTCGGACACCTCGTTCCTCCACCGTCCCCCACGGTCCTCCCCATCGGGATTACCTGGGTAAACGTCGCCATTCGGACGGGTGCGACCCGGGTGATTCGTGTTGACGGTGGAGCGTTGTGGGGTACTGTGGGTGACGGTGGGGCGAAGGGGGTCCCGCTGGGAGCAGTTGCAGTTCGGTCGGCAGTGGCGTGAACAGTCGTGCGGTTGCGGGACGGACCGCGGTGTCGGGTCCGGGGAGAGCCCCGGGCCCGGAGGTCGGGGGGAGGTGGCCCGAGTGTTCCTCGGAACCCACTACCCCAAGTTGGACGACAAAGGGCGATTGACGTTGCCCGCGAAGTTCCGGGAACCGTTGACGGGGGGTCTCATGATCACCAAAGGTCAGGACCACTGTCTCTACGTCTTCCCCCGTGACGAGTTCGAGCAGATGGCGCGGAAGGTCGCCGAGGCGCCGTTCACCAACGAGTCGGTGCGTGCCTACCAGCGCTACCTGTTCGCGGGCACCGACGAGCAGAGCCAGGACTCGCAGGGACGGATCTCGATCGCTTCCGAGTTGCGCCGCTACGCCGGTCTCAGCAAGGACTGCGTGGTCATCGGCGCGATCAATCGGCTCGAGATCTGGAACGCCGAGCGCTGGGAGAGCTACCTCGACGAGAACGAGGAGAACTACGCGCAGGCGCGGGAGGAGGTCCTACCCGGGGTCTTCTGACCCGGAGGGGGAGACGTCCGGGTGCCGTGAGGCCTCGGTCCGCTCGACAGAGCCTGATGCACCTTCCCCGGCATCAGGATGCGGGCGGGCTGGGACCTGACGGGATCCGGCATCACAGCACCACCGGCGGGGCAGTGGGATGCACCGCCGCCACAGGGACACCACGCGGGAGGAGGGGACCGTGATGGGCGGTATCGACCGCGCCTCGTCGCAGGGCGATGACAATTCGCCCCGGCGCGACGACGAGCGCGCTGCGCACGAACGGCACGTCCCCGTGCTGCGTGATCGCACGCTGGACCTGCTCGCGCCCGCGCTGGCCGAGGGCCCCGCCGTCGTCGTGGACACCACGCTCGGCATGGGTGGCCACGCCGAGTCGCTGCTGCAGGCCCACCCCCGGTTGCACCTGGTCGGCCTCGACCGCGACCGGCAGGCGTTGCGGCTGGCCGAGCGGCGGCTGGCGCGCTTCGCCGATCGGACACACCTCGTGCACGCGGTCTACGACGAGCTCGGCGAGGTCCTCCCCGAGCTCGGCATGTCCGCTGTGGACGGAGTGCTCTTCGACCTGGGCGTGTCCTCGCTGCAGCTCGACGAGACCGACCGGGGTTTCGCCTATGCGCACGACGCACCGCTGGACATGCGGATGGACGCGAGCACCGGGCCGACGGCGGCGGACGTGCTCAACACCTACTCGCACGGGGCGCTCGCCAGGGTCCTTCGGGAGTACGGCGAGGAGAAGTTCGCCTCGAAGATCGCCTCCGCTGTGCTGCGCGAGCGGGAGAACGCCCCGTTCGACCGCAGCGAGCGGTTGGTGGAACTGCTGTACCGGGTGGTGCCCGCCGCCACTCGCCGCACCGGTGGACATCCCGCCAAGCGCACCTTCCAGGCGTTGCGCATCGAGGTCAACGGCGAGTTGGAGGTGCTGGGACGCGCGGTCCCGGCAGCGGTCGCGGCGCTGGCCGTCGGCGGCCGTGTCGTCGTGCTCTCGTACCACTCCCTGGAGGACCGGCTGGTCAAGCGGACTCTTGCCGAGGGCGCGTCCTCACGGACTCCAGCGGGGCTGCCGGTGGAACTTCCCGGGCACGGCCCGGAGCTGCGTCTGCTCACCCGGGGCGCCGAGCGCGCCGGTGACGACGAAGCAGCCCAGAACCCGCGCGCCGCCTCGGTGCGGCTGCGGGCAGCGGAGCGCATCAAGGAGGCGGCGGCATGACAGCACCGACCCACACCAGGACAGCCGCCGCACGGCAGGCGACCGAGCGTGAGGCGAAGACGTCCCGCAGCCGGTCCGGTACCGCGACCCGCGCGCCGGAACGCGCCCCGCGTCGCGACGAACGGCGGGAACGCACCGCGGAGCGCAACGCCCCGCAGTCGCGACCACACCGGTCCGCCTCGACGAAGGCGCCGCAGCGGGCGGTCAAGCGCGGCCCGGTGCGGCGCGCTGCCGCAGGCAAAGCGATGCTGCAGTCGAAGGTCGCGCACGCACGGCTGCCGTTCATGGTGACGGTGATGTCGCTGCTGGCGGTCGGACTGATCGCGACGCTGTGGCTGGCGATCGCGGCGGTCAGCGGCTCGTACCAGCTGCAGAACGCCGAAGCGGAGGTCAACGCGTTGCAGGAGCGCAAAGAGACGCTGCTGCGCGATGTGAGCGCACTCGACGCGACGCCTGCGCTGCAGCGTCGCGCGTCCGAGCTCGGCATGGTGCCTGCCCCGGAACCGGCGTACCTGCAGGTCCAGCCGGACGGTTCGGTCGCGGTCGTCGGTGAGCCGGAACCGGCCGAGGCTCCTGCTCCGCCCCCACCGCCCGAGCCTCCCGCGCCGCAGCCGGGCGAGGTTCCCCCCGTCCAGCCGGGACAGGACCCGAACGCACGCGCACCCGAGCAGCAGCCGCCCGCCGAGCAGCCGCCTGCTGACCAGCAGCCTGCTCCGGAGCAGGACGACCCGCAGCGTCTCGCCGCACCCGCTCCGGCGGTGGACGCTCCCTGATGGCACGCGGCGGGGGGAAACGGGTCACGAGGCGGACGGCCCGCACGAACGTCGCCGGGAGTAGCCGACGCCTGGTGGTGGGCCGGCTGATCCTGGTGCTCGCGCTCGTGGCCGCAGGCGCCCAGTTGGTGCGAGTGCAGGGGTTCCAGGCCAGCGCGTTGTCGCAGGAGTCGGAGAAGCAGCGGCTCACGAAGGAGGCGATTCCGGCCGAACGCGGGGAGATCACCGACCGGAGCGGGAACGTCCTGGCGTTCAGCAGCGAGTCCCGGCAGCTGTATACGAACCCGATCTCGTTGCGCGAAGACCAGAACGAAGCGCACCGCCAGGACCCGTCGAAGCCGAACGCGGACCAGTACAAGCGCGAGATCGCGCGCTACATCCATCAGGTCGTGGGTCCGAAGCTGCCGGAGAAGGAGGTCCTCGACGCGCTGTTCTCGCAGAAGAGGTTCACCTACTTCGGTCCGGTGATCGACCCCGGTGCCGCCCGGCTCATCACCGAGAAGTACCCGCACGTCGGCGCGGAATACCGGGCGACGCGCGAGTACCCGGCAGGCGAGGTCGGGGCCAACGTCGTCGGTGCCGCGAAGTGGCGGATGGACGAGGAGAAGGTCAAGGGGCTCATCGGTATGGAGAGCTCGCTGGACAAGCTGCTCGCGGGGCGCGACGGCGCGAAGGTGTCGGACACCGCCGCAGGCAGCCCGGTCGTCATTCCCGGCACCGAGCGGGAGCTGGAGCCGGCGACGCCCGGTTCGGACCTGGAACTGACGATCGACTCCGACCTGCAGTACACAGTGCAGAACAAGCTGGCGGACTACGTCGCCAAGGCGGGAGCCCGTGGCGGCAGCGCGGTCGTTCTCGATTCACACACCGGCGAGGTGTACGCGCTCGCCAACGACACGAGCTTCAACCCGGCGAACAGCGACACGTGGACGAACAAGGCGCTCGGCAACGCGGCGGTGACGAACCCGTTCGAGCCCGGTTCGGTGCACAAGGTGGTCACGGCGGCCGGTGCGATCGAGGACGGGCTCGTGCGTCCGGACTCGGTGTTGCAGGTGCCGGGTCAGATCAAGGTGGCCGACCGCGTCGTCGGGGACGCTTGGTCGCACGGCACGATCCCGTTGACGTTCACCGGCGTGCTGGGCAAGTCGTCGAACGTGGGCACCTTGATGACCGCGCAACGGCTGGGTGAGGACCGGTTCGCCGACCTGATGCACAAGTTCGGCGTCGGTCAGCAGACCGGGATCGGGCTGCCCGGCGAGTCCTCCGGCTACGTGCCGCCGAAGGAGGACTGGTCCGGTTCGACGTTCGCGAACCTGCCGATCGGGCAGGGCCTGTCGATGACCGTGCTGCAGATGGCCGGGATGTATCAGGCGATCGCCAACGACGGTGTGCGCGTGCCGCCGAGGATCATCGCGGCGGAAACCGGCCCGGACGGTCAGCGGGAGGAGCGACCGCAACCGGAGGGCGTGCGGGTGGTCTCGGAGCGGACCGCGGACACCGTCAAGGACATGTTGCGTTCCGTGGTGCAGGACGTCCCGCAGCAGGAAGGCACCGGCTCCGACGCTGCGCTGGAAGGCTTCCAGGTCTCGGGGAAGACGGGGACCGCGCAGCAGATCGACCCGTCGTGCAACTGCTACAGCCAGTCGAACTACTGGATCACGTTCGCCGGGATCGTTCCCGCGGACGATCCACGGTTCGTGGTTGGGCTGATGCTGGACGCACCGCAGTCCGGCACTCCGGAGGGCTCGTCGGCGGCACCGCTGTTCCACGACGTCGCCTCCTACCTGACCCAGCGGTACCAGCTGCCGTTGTCGAAGGAGCCGGCTCCCGAGCAGATCCTTCAGATCCGATGAGTTCTCAGAGCGCATTGGGGAACTTGGGGAGGTGGTCCGGTACCGCCGCCCCAGTTCGCGCCTCGCGGCGTCGGTGTCCTCTTGAGTACCAGGCGTACGTGGCGAGGACCCCTGCCTTGCGAGGCACGAACTCCGAACGCCGGAGCCCCTCACCCTGCGGAGGCGCCAGTTCCACAATGCGCTCTCAGTGTGAGCGGGGGTGGGTCCTTCCGCGGCGGAACCTCACATCGCGGCTGGTCACCGCAGTGTGCCCGACTGCAGCTCTCGATCCGCGCAACCGCTGAGCTCGTTCGCTCGTCGCACCGCTGGAGGCCCGGCATCGAACATGATCTCGGCCACAGCATCGATGGTCGCGCCGGAACGCACCGCGGTGTCGGCACGAACGACGCGGACCGCGCGCGGCCGCCGCAGCGGGTACTGCTCCGGTGGTCAGGTCCGCAGGGTTCGTCACCGGAGGCCGGGATCACACGTTCGATGATCGCGACACCGACCGTGAGGATGCCCCCGAAGGCGGTACCGGTAGCCTCTGTCGACGTGCCATCAGCGGTCGCTACTGCCCCGCCTCGACCGTCTCGGGTCGAGCCGGTGGCTCTCGAGGAACTCGCCGGGACCATCGGCGCGCGCATCCGTCGCGCCGCAGGTCACCGCGCCGCGCCCACGGTGTCCGGTGCGACGTTGCGGGCGCAGCACGTCCGAGCGGGGGACCTGTTCGCCGCGCTGCCGGGGACGCGGGTGCACGGAGCCGACTTCGCGGCCGAGGCGATCGAAGCGGGCGCGGTGGCGGTTCTCACCGACGAGGCCGGCGTCGAACGGGTCGACCTCGCCGACCATCCCCGGGTCCGGGACGGTGCGGTCGCGCTGCTCATCCACGAGGACCCCCGCAGCGTGCTCGGGCCCGCGTCCTCGCGGATCTACGGTGACCCGTCGCAGCGGCTGTCGATCCTGGGAATCACCGGCACCTCGGGCAAGACGACGACGGCGTACCTGGTGGAGTCGGGTCTGCGCGAGGCGGGCCACACCACAGGCATGGTCGGCACCGTCGAGACGCGCATCGCAGGTGAGCGGCTGGAGAGCGCGTTCACCACGCCCGAGGCTCCCGACCTGCAGGCCCTGTTCGCCGTCATGCTCGAAGGCGGCGTCACCCACGTCGCGATGGAGGTCTCCAGCCACGCGCTCGCCCTCGGGCGCGCGGCGGGCACCCGTTTCGCGGTCGGCGGGTTCACCAACCTCTCGCAGGACCACCTGGACTTCCACAAGGACCTCGACGACTACTTCGGCGCGAAGGCGCTGCTGTTCGACGGTCGCTCGGAGCGCGAAGTCGTGTGCGTCGACGGTGAATGGGGTCGGCGGCTGGTCAAGCCGGAGACCGAGACGGTCTCGACGATCGGCGAGGCGAGCTGGACGGTGAGTGCCGTGGCGCCGCTGCCGACCGGCGAACAGACGTTCACCGTGCACGGACCGGAGTCGTCGAGCTTCGACGTACGGCTGCGGTTGCCCGGGCCGTTCAACGTGGCGAACGCGTTGCTGGCCGCGGGGATGCTGCGCGCGGTCGACGTTCCGGTGGAGGCGATCGAGCGTGGACTCGCCGAAGTGGACGTTCCGGGGCGCATGGAGCGTGTCGCACTCGGGCAGGACTTCGCCGCTGTGGTGGACTACTCGCACAAGCCCGGTGCGGTGGCCGCGGTGCTCGACGCGGCGCGGGCACAGGTGTCCGGGAAGGTGATCGTCGTGCTCGGGTGCGGCGGCGACCGAGACACGCTGAAGCGCCCGCTGATGGGCGAGGCCGCGGCGCAACGCGCGGACCTGCTCGTCGTCACCGACGACAACCCGCGCAGCGAGGATCCCGCCGAGATCCGCGCCGCGATGCTCGGCGGTGCACTGGCACTACGGCCGGAGGAACGCGGCGAGGTGGTCGAGATCGGCGACCGGAGACAGGCCATCGACGAGGCCGTCCGGCACGCCGAGTCGGGCGACATCGTCGTGGTGGCGGGCAAAGGACACGAGACCGGTCAGGACGTGGGCGGCGTTGTGCATCCCTTCTCCGACCGGGACGAATTGGCTCGGGCCGTCCGCGAACGAGAGGAAGACGCTCGGTGACCAGCGCTGTGAACGAGTGCCGTCCGGGGCAACAGGAGGCGACGTGATCCGGTTGAGCCTGGCCGAGATCGCCGACGCGGTCGGCGGAAGCCTGCATCGCTGCGGCGGCGACGAAGTGGTGACCGGCGGAGTCGAGTTCGACTCCCGGAAGCTGACCGCGGGCGGACTGTTCGTCGCCGTGCCGGGCGAGCGGGTCGACGGACACGACTTCGCCGCGAGTGCGGTCGCCGACGGTGCGGTCGGAGTGCTCGCCGCGCGCGAGGTCGACGCCCCCGCCGTGATCGTGCCGCCCGCGCCCGACTCGGACCGGTCGCGCGTGATGGCGCTGGCGGGGGACACCGACGGCTCCGGTGCCGCGGTGCTGCACGCGCTCGGCAGGCTCGCTCGCCACGTCGTCGACCGACTGGAGCGACTGACGGTCGTCGGAGTCACCGGTTCGTCCGGGAAGACGTCCACGAAGGATCTGATCGCGCAGGTCCTCACCCCGTCCGGTCCGACGGTCGCACCGCCCGGCTCGTTCAACAACGAACTCGGCCACCCGTGGACGGTGCTGCGCGCCGACGAGGACACCCGCCATCTGGTGCTGGAACTCTCCGCGCGGGGGGTCGGCAACATCGCCGCCCTCTGCGAGGTCGCGCCGCCGCGCATCGGAGCGGTGCTCAACGTCGGCAGCGCGCACATGTCCGAGTTCGGTTCGCAGGAGATGATCGCGCAGACCAAGGGCGAACTCGTCGAAGCGCTTCCCGCGGACGGGGTGGCCGTGCTCAACGGCGACGATCCGCTGGTCGCGGCGATGGCCGAGCGGACATCGGCGCGGGTCGTGCTCGTCGGCCAGGCGCCGTCGGCGGACGTGCGGGCCGAGGACGTCACGCTCGACGACCAGGCGCGTCCACGGTTCACGCTGGTCACCCCCGAAGGCTCGGCGCAGGTGACGCTCCCGCTGCACGGCGAGCACCACATCGGCAACGCGTTGACCGCCGCGGCGATCGCCCGCGAGGTCGGCGTCGACACCCGCGAGGTCGCCGCCCGGCTGGACGCGGTGCAGCGTGTGTCGTCGCGACGCATGGAGGTCACCGAGACCGCCGACGGTGTCACCGTCGTCAACGACGCGTTCAACGCGAACCCCGAGTCGATGCGCGCGGCACTCAAGACTTTGGCCTCGATGACGCGGGAGACGCCCGGTCGCGGCTGGGCGGTGCTGGGACTGATGGGTGAACTCGGCGAGGACACCGTGCGGGCGCACGACGAGCTCGGACGCCTGGCGGTGCGACTGAACATCGACCGTCTGGTGGTCGTCGGCGAGCAGGCGCGGGCGATGCACCAGGGAGCCGTGATGGAAGGCTCGTGGGGAGAGGAGTCGGTCCTGGTTCCCGATGTCGACGCGGCCGTCGCGCTGCTGCGCGCCGAACTGCGCCCGGGTGACGTGGTGCTGACCAAGGCATCGAAGGCGGCGGCCCTGTGGCGGGTCGCCGAGGACCTCCTGGCGGCCGACGCCGGTGGGGAGGAGCAGGCGTGAAGAGCATCCTGGTCGCGGCGGCCGTCGCCCTGGTCGTCTCCATCCTGTTCACGCCGTACCTGATCCGGGTCTTCTCCCGGCAAGGATTCGGCCAGGAGATCCGCGAGGAGGTGCAGGGCGCGCACTCGGCCAAGCGCGGCACGCCGACGATGGGCGGCGTGGCGATCCTCGTCGCGATGTGGGCGGGCTACCTGGTCACGCACCTGACGGTCAGCGACGAGCTGCCGTCGGCGTCCGCGCTGCTGGTGCTCGGTCTGACGACTGCGCTGGGCATCGTCGGGTTCCTCGACGACTTCATCAAGATCCGTAAGCAACGCAACCTGGGGCTGAACAAGACCGCGAAGACGGTCGGTCAGGTCGTGGCGGCGGTGCTGTTCGCGATCCTGGCGATCCAGTTCCCGGACCAGAACGGCATCACTCCCGCTTCGGAGAACCTGTCGTTCATCCGCGACATCACCGTGGTCTCGTTCGGCGCCGTCGGGTTCGTGCTGTTCGCGTTCCTGGCGATCAGCGGCTGGTCGAACGCGGTGAACTTCACCGACGGCATGGACGGTCTCGCCGCGGGGTCGGCGGCGATGGTGCTGGCCAGCTATGTGCTCATCGCGTTCTGGCAGTTCCGCTACGCCTGCTCGGACATCGTGGGTGGTCCCGGGCCCGCGTGTTATCAGGTGCGTGATCCGCTGGATTTGGCGATCGTGGCGGCTGCGGCGATGGCGGCGTGTGTCGGGTTCCTGTGGTGGAACGCGGCGCCGGCGAAGATCTTCATGGGCGACACGGGTTCGCTGGCCATCGGTGGCCTGCTGGCGGGCCTGTCGATGACGACCCGCACCGAGCTGCTCATGATCATCATCGGTGGCTTGTTCGTGGTCGAGGCGTTGTCGGTGGTGCTGCAGATCGTGGTGTTCCGTTCCACGCGGCGACGCTTGTTCCGGATGGCCCCGTTCCATCACCACTTCGAGCTCGCGGGCTGGGCGGAAACCACGGTCATCATCCGGTTCTGGATCCTCGCCGGGATCAGCTGCATGTTCGGGATCGGTCTGTTCTACGCCGACTGGCTCGCCCTCGGCGGTTCGTGACGCGGACGTGACGAGAGGGGCGCAGGCGATGACGCGACGGGTTCTGGTGACGGGCGCCGGGGTTTCCGGCCGGTCCGCGGCGGAAGCACTCGTCGAGGCGGGCGCGTCGGTCACCGTGACCGACGGCTCCGAGCAGCGGCTCGCCGAGCTCGAGGCGCTGCGCTCGCGCGGCGTCGAGCTCGTGCCCGGCCTCACGGTTCCGCCCGAGGGCATCGACCTGGTCGTGACGAGCCCCGGGTGGCGCCCCGACGCACCGCTGCTCGCCGCCGCCTACGCGGCGGGCATCGAGGTGATCGGGGAGGTCGAGCTCGCGTGGCGACTCGACCAGGACTCCGGTTCCCCTGCGACGTGGCTGGCGGTCACCGGCACCAACGGCAAGACGACGACCGTGACGATGCTGGAGTCGGTCCTGCGCGCGGGCGGTCTCGACGCCGTGGCGTGCGGCAACGTCGGGCTTCCGGTCGTGGACGCGGTCCGGGCCGGGCACGCCGTTCTCGCGGTGGAGTTGTCGAGTTTCCAGCTGCACTGGTCGGACTCGCTGGCCCCGGCCGCGTCGGTGGTGCTCAACGTCGCCGATGACCATCTCGACTGGCACGGGTCGGCGGAGGCCTACGGCGCG
This sequence comes from Allosaccharopolyspora coralli, assembly GCF_009664835.1. Taxonomy (NCBI): domain Bacteria; kingdom Bacillati; phylum Actinomycetota; class Actinomycetes; order Pseudonocardiales; family Pseudonocardiaceae; genus Allosaccharopolyspora; species Allosaccharopolyspora coralli. The sequence continues at coordinate 3,533,141 of NZ_CP045929.1, read as the reverse complement.
GCGAAGGGCAAGGTCTACGCGGCGAGTTCGGTGGCGGTGTTCAACGCCGACGACGCGAGCTCGACCCGGCTGGCGGCCGCGTCCCGCGCGCGTCGTGTCGGCGTCACGTTGGACCCTCCGCCCGAAGGCCACCTCGGCGTCCTCGACGGTGTCCTCGTCGACCGTGCCTTCTCACCGGAGACGACGGCGTTGCTGCCGGAGCCGGACGTGCGCCCGGCCGGGCCGCACAACGTCGCGAACGCGTTGGCCGCCGCCGCTCTCGCCCGGGCCGTCGGCGTCAGCGCCGAGTCGGTGGCGCAGGGTCTCCGCGAGTTCGAGCCCGGCGCCCATCGGTCGGTGCAGGTGGCCGAGTCCGGCGGCGTGCGTTACGTCAACGACTCCAAGGCCACCAACCCGCACGCGGCCGACGCGGCGCTTCGCGCGCACCGGCGGGTGGTCTGGATCGCCGGGGGACTGCTCAAAGGTGCCGACGTCGACTGGCTCGTGGAAGGAAACGCCGACCGGCTCGACGCGGTGGTGCTCCTCGGCCGCGACCGGGATCGGTTCGTCTCCGCCCTCGCTCGACACGCCCCGCAGGTGCCCGTTCGTGAGGTCGATTCGGGGGACGATGGCGGCATGGTCGAAGCCGTCCGCCTGGCGCGGGACCTCGCGTCTTCCGGTGCCACCGTGCTCCTCGCACCCGCGGCCGCGTCGATGGACATGTTCACCGACTACGCGCACCGGGGAACCGCGTTCGTCGAGGCCGTGACCGCGGAGGTCGCGGCGTCCTCCGCGGCAGCGGATCCGCGCGTTCAGGGCAGGTGAGGACGGTGGCGTCCGGCACGCGTACGCGAACGAGTCGCGGTCGCGACGGTGGTTCTCGCGATCGCGACGGTCTGGTGAGTCGCGGCCGTGAGGGCGGGCTCTCCCTCGTCTCGGCGTTGACCGCGTGGCTGACCCGGCCGCTGGCCTCGTTCCACCTGCTGCTCGCGGTGTTCGGGCTGCTGACCGTCTTCGGACTCGTGATGGTCCTCTCGGCGTCCAGTGTGGACTCTTTCAGTCGGGACGGGACCTCCTACAGTGTGTTCGTCAAACAGCTGGCCTACGTCGGTGCGGGACTCCTGCTGTTCTACGGCGCGCTGCGTATGCCGCTGCGCCTCCTGCGCCGCTACAGCCTCCCGCTGTTCGGCGTGTGCCTGCTGATGCTCGCGCTCGTGCTCTCGCCACTCGGGACACGGCTCAACGGCGCGCAGAGCTGGTTCGTCGTCGGCGGGGTGTCCTTCCAGCCGGTGGAGTTCGCGAAGGTGGCGTTCGCGCTGTGGGGTGCCCACGTGCTGGTCACCAAACGCGGACTGCTCACGCAGTACCGCCACCTGCTGGTGCCGGTCGTTCCGGCGGCGATGCTGATGTTCGCGCTGGTGATGCTCCAGCCCGACTTCGGCTCCACGGTCACGCTGTTCATCGTGCTGATCGCGTTGCTGTGGTTCGTGGGGGCGCCACTGCGCATCTTCGGCACGCTCGTGCTGGGAGCGGTCACCGGCGGTGTCGTGCTCGGCCTGATCGCCGACTACCGGGCGGAGCGGATCACCTCGTTCCTCGACCCCTCGGCCGATCCGACGGGCAGCGGGTATCACGCCCGGCAGGCGATGTTCGCGCTCGCCGACGGCGGACTGTTCGGGCGCGGGCTCGGGCAGGGCTGGTCGAAGTGGCAGTACCTGCCGAACGTGCACAACGACTTCATCTTCGCCGTCATCGGGGAGGAACTCGGCTTCATCGGCTGCGCGGTCGTGTTGAGCCTGTTCGGCACCGCGGCCTACGTCGGCATGCGGATCGCCTTCCGCAACACCGACCCGTGGATCCGCCTGGTGTCGGCGACGTTGACCACGTGGCTGGTCGGGCAGGCGGCGATCAACATCGGCTACGTGGTGGGCCTGCTCCCGGTGACCGGCCTGCCGCTGCCGCTGATCTCCTCGGGCGGGAGCTCGGTGGTCACGGCGATGCTGGTGTTCGGGTTGCTGGCGAACTTCGCGCGGCACGAGCCGGAGGCGATCGCGGCGCTGCGGTCGCTCGGTCCGGGCAAGGTGGGCAAGCTGTTGTGGTTGCCCGCTCCGCAGCCGTACCGGCCACCGGTGCAACGCAAGAACCCACGACCTCCGAGCCGTCCCGGAGACCGAGGTGGCCGACCTGGGGGTGATCCGCGAACACGGGGTGCTTCGCGAGCTCCGGCGCCGCGCGGGCAGACTTCCCGTTCGGGACGGACACAGACACGAGGAGGACATCGGTGAGCGGGCAGCAGACACCCGGTGGGTGGCCGGAGCACGCGGGACAGCCGCCTGCGGGGCGAGCGCCCTCGGTGGTGGTCGCGGGAGGCGGCACCGCCGGGCACATCGAGCCCGCGCTGGCGCTCGCGGACGCCGTGCGTCGGCAGCATCCGGGCGCCAGGGTGACGGCGTTGGGCACCGAGCGTGGGTTGGAGAACCAGCTGGTCCCGGCGCGCGGATACCCGTTGGAGCTGGTGCCGCCGGTGCCGATGCCGCGCAAGGCGAGCCCGGAGCTGTTGAAGCTGCCGCTGAAGGTGCGCGAGTCGGTGCGCAGTACGCGGGAGGTCCTCGAGCGGGTGGGCGCCGACGTCGTCGTCGGATTCGGCGGCTACGTTTCGTTGCCCGCTTACCTGGCGGCTCGGGGGAAGACCCCGATCCTGGTCCACGAGGCGAACGCTCGCGCCGGCCTGGCGAACAAGATCGGTGCCCGATTCGCGGAGCGGGTGCTGGCGGCGGTGCCGGACACGGGGTTGCCGAAGCAGGAGACGATCGGTATTCCGTTGCGTGAGTCGATCACGTCGCTGGATCGGGCCGCGCTGCGGCGCCAGGCCCGGCAGCATTTCGGGCTGCACCCGGAGGCACCCGTCGTGCTCGCCTTCGGCGGTTCGCAGGGCGCGCGCACGCTGAACACCGCGTTCTCCGGTGCGGCCGAGGCGTTAGGGCGAGCCGGTGTGGGTGTCCTGCACGCGCACGGACCGAAGAACACCGTTGCGGTGCAAGAGGTTCAGGGCGCGCCGCGTTACATCACGGTGCCGTATCTCGAACGCATGGACCTCGCTTACGCCGCGGCCGATCTGGTGGTGTGCCGTTCGGGGGCGATGACGGTCGCGGAGGTCTCGGCCGTCGGTCTGCCCGCCGTGTTCGTCCCGCTGCCGCACGGCAACGGCGAGCAGGCGCTCAACGCTCAGCCCGTGGTGTCGGGCGGAGGTGCGAGACTGGTGGCGGACGCGGACTTCACCGTGCAGAAGGTGGTCGACGAGATCGTGCCGCTGGCGGTCGATTCGTCGTCGTTGCAGGCGATGAGCCGGGCGACGGTGGGCAGCGGGCACCGTGAGGCGGCCGACGTCCTCGCACGGATCGCGTTGGAGGTGGCAGTCAAGTGAGCGCCAACCCGTCCGGCGTCGACGTGTCCCGACCCTCCGCGGAGCTGGACGCGTTGCTGGCCAGGGTGCACCTGGTCGGCATCGGCGGCGCCGGAATGAGCGGCATCGCACGGATCTTGCTGGCTCGCGGCCGACAGGTCTCCGGATCGGACGCGAAGGATTCGCGGACGGTACTGGCATTGCGCGCCCAGGGTGCGGAGATCGCGCTGGGACATCAGGCGCAGAACCTGGACCAGTTCGCCGACGCGGACCCGTCGGCGATCGTGGCGTCGACGGCGATCCGGCAGGACAACCCGGAGCTGGTGGAGGCGCAGCGTCGGGGCGTCACGGTGCTGCGCCGCGCGGAGGCGCTCGCGGCGTTGATGGCCGATCACCGGGTGGCGTGTGTGGCGGGCACTCACGGCAAGACGTCGACGACGTCGATGCTCACGGTCGCACTGCAGCACTGCCGAATGGATCCGTCGTTCGCGATCGGTGGCGACCTCAACGAGTCCGGGGCGAACGCCCATCACGGCGACGGTGGGATCTTCGTCGCCGAGGCCGACGAGAGTGACGGCTCGTTCCTGGTGTTCGCCCCGTCGATCGCGGTGGTGACCAATGTGGAGCCCGATCACCTGGATCACCACGGCACCGTCGAGGCCTACACGCGTGTGTTCGAGGAGTTCGTGCAGCGGATCGAACCGGAGGGGGTGCTGGTCGCCTGTGCCGACGATCCGGGCGCCGCGCTGCTCGCCGATCGCGCGGAGGCGGACGGTCTGCGGGTGCGCCGCTACGGGCATTCGGTGACCGGCGTCGGCGATGCGCGCATGGTCGGCTACCGCCCGGAGCACGAGGCCGGGGTGGCGACGGTCGAACTCACCGGTGCGGACGGCAGCGGCCCCATCCGGGTCGACGTCTCCGTGGCGGTGCCGGGTGAGCACATGGCGGGCAACGCGGTCGCCGCGCTGCTGGCGGGGCTCGAACTCGGTGCCCCACGTGAGGAGCTGCTCGACGGCTTGGCCGCTTTCGGTGGTGTGCGGCGACGTTTCGAGTTCAAGGGCCGTGCCGAGGGCGTGCGCGTGTACGACGACTATGCGCACCACCCGACGGAGGTCGAGGCGCAGCTGCGGGCGGCGCGTCCCGTGGTCGGCGACGGGCGGCTCGTCGTGGTGTTCCAGCCGCACCTGTATTCACGGACGGCGGCGTTCGCGGAGGAGTTCGCGACGGCGCTGGGGTTGGCCGACGAGGTCGTGGTGCTCGACGTGTACGGCGCGCGGGAGGAACCGCAGCCGGGTGTCACCGGCGAGATCATCGCGAATTCGGTGCCACTGTCGACGGATCGGGTGCATTTCGAGCCGTCGTTGACGGACGCGGGACCGAACGTGGCGTCGCTGGTGGGCGCCGGTGACGTCGTGATCACGATGGGTGCCGGTGACGTGACGATGCTCGGGCCGGAGATCCTCACCGAGATCGAGCGGGCGTCGAATGGCGCGTAGCGGACGGGGTCGCGGTACGGACCGGGGCAGGCGTTCCGGTCCGGACCGCACTCGTGGCCGTGCGGGACGCACCCGGAGGCGGGACGAGACGGCCGACGCCGACGACTACGGGAGGCCTGTCGCACCAGGTCGCCGTCGTCGCTGGATCGTGCCTGCCGTGCTCACGGTCGTGACGGCGCTGGTGCTCGTCGCCTACTTCACGCCGGCGTTGAGCGTGCGTTCGGTCGAGGTGCAGGGTGCCACGACGGTGCCGAAGCAACAGCTGACCGAGCGTGCGCAGGTGCCGATGGGACGTCCGATGTTGCAGGTCGATTCGGACGCGATCGTGCAGCGTCTCCGTGCGAACCCCTCGATCGCGTCGGCGGACGTGTCGCTGTCGTGGCCGTCGACGGTGAGTATCGAGGTGACCGAGCGGACACCGAAGCTGTACTCGATGGATCAGGGCATGGCTCGGCTCATCGACGGTGAGGGTGTGGGCTTCACGAAGGTGCGCCAACCGCCGCCGGACCTTCCGGAGTTGCGGGTGCGCGGCAAGGAACGCGATGCGGCGGTCGCGGCGTCGTTGCGGATTCTCGAAGCGTTGCCGCCGGACGTGCGTGCCGAGGTGACGGCCGTGATCGCCAACGGCCCGAACAACGTGAGTCTCGACCTCGTCGGGAACCGTCGCGTGGAGTGGGGATCGACGGCGGATTCCGCCCGGAAAGCACAGATTCTGCCGCCGCTGCTGACACGTGATGGCACGCTCTACGACGTCACCACCCCGGCCTTGCCCACCGTCGCCTGACGGTGATGGTCGCGCGAGACAAGGCGGCAGCGCCCTCAATCTTCCGTCCTACTTCGTGGGACGAGCGACGATTGTGACGGCTCTTGAGCCGGGGAAATATGGCTTCTGTCTCATTTCGGGGCCGTGCTGACTCCTGCTCTGCGTTCGTTACCTACGTTTGGCCCGCTGAGCGCGAGCACGTTGGTAGCGTTTCGCTCACTGTGCTCCGGCAGGGATGCTCGTCGTCCCGTGTCCGGTGGCGCGACGCTGCGGGGATGCGAGGAACTGGTGGCGTCGCCGCAGGAGTGGCTGGATTCGCTTCAGCAGCGGGCCGACGAGATGGTGCAACAATCTCAGCAGTTGCAGGCGCAGCTTCACGAACTGGCCGAGACTGCTTCGGACGGTGGTGTCTCAGTCACCGTAGGTTCCAACGGGGCTTTGAAAGACCTGCAGCTCGATCAGCGTTCTTTGCGACGGGGACCGGAGGAACTGCAAGCGACAATCTTGCGGTTGGCACGTGAGGCTCAGGCACGCGTGGCGCCCAGGGTGGCGCAGATCGTTGAACCGGTGACGGGAGCGTCTGGAGCGGAGTTCCTCCGCTCGCAGCTGCCCGCCGATGTCGAGGCGGATCGCGACGTCGGAGCGGATCAGGCCGACGACGACGGTGACGAACAGCCGGAAACGTTCCTTCGCTGAGTGAGGTGTGCAGATGTTTGGGGTTGTCCGTGAGTCGTTGAGCCAACATTCGGACTGGTTGACCGAGTTCGCGGACAAGGTCGCACAGATCGGAGAGAAAGGCGGAGGTGTCGAGTTCGGTACCGAGACCTTCGGGCTGGTGGGGCAGATGTTCGCCACGGAGGCGCGTCAAACGTCACAGCAGGCGGCGGAAGAGATCAAGACGTTTTCAGAGCGGACGAAGACTCTCGGAGATGAGGTCAGCGCGTGCGGGCAGGACTACGCCTCGACCGATGACCAGAACGCGCAGTGCCTTGGACAGATCCAGTGGTGAACGAGGGGGAGAATTCCGCGCCGGGTACGCGGAATGAGATGCATCAGGTGATCGGGCCTGGGGCGAGCCCTTTGAAGGAGCCGATCGAGCCGTTCGAGCGCGTGGGGCGAGCGGGACGTGTCACGCACGTTCTCACACAAGTCTTCGTGCGGGTGTTGTTGGCATTGATCATCATGACGGTGTTGTCAGGAACCGCGATGACCTCGATCGACGGTTCTGTCCGGAGGGTGGGCACCGCAACGGCCGTCGACTGCACGAGAATCGGGCCGGTCAGCACTTCCGGGCTTGGTTGGTGGTGGCAGTGCGACGGCGTGATCACGTGGGAGGACGGCGCGCGAGAGCAGCATCGCTTTAACGGTTTCATGCTCACGCCGGCCGACATCACGCAGCCGGTGGCCGTGGAGTACCGGGACGGGAACGGCATGTCCGGGGCGGTGTCGTTGCGAGATGCTCCGTACGGCGCGTTCGGGTACGCGTTGTTCGTACCGTTGGTGGCCTTGTGGCTGCTCGGGTTTCGGGTTCCGGGCGTGCCACCCATGGGCAGTGTCGAACGGGCTGAGCGACGCCGCCGGTTGCGCTTGTCGGTCTGGACGCCGTTGGTCGCTCCGATGGGTTGGGCCTTGGTGGTTTCGGGCGGCTTGGGCACTGTCGAGATCGGAGGTGCCGGACCCACTTTGGTGATCATGGTTGGCTGCCTCTCGTTGGCTGGGGGTGCGCTCGTCACCATTGACCGCCGACGCCGAGGCGTCCGTGAACCGGGTATGTGGGATCAGCCGAACATCACGTTCGCGAGGTTCTACGGAGCGTTGTTCTCGACTGTCGCTGTGCTTGCGGTGTTTTTCGCGTGGCCGGACGGCGGTGCGGGTTGGCAAGCGTGGGTGTACGCGGCGTCGTGGCCTGGTCTTTTCGGGGCGTTCGGGGCGCGCTTCTTGGTTGTCGCGGCGAGGCACAAGAGGAATCTGCCTGAGGACTCGGCGAGCTCGACTGGGGAATCGGCCACCGTCGACGCGAGCCGGTCGTCTTCTGGGTCGTAGCCATCGAGTACAGCACCTACCGGACCAGGTTGTTCACCCAAGCTGAAAGGATCAGGGCTTCGACATGGAATGGATCGTCGATGTCGACGCGTCGGCCCGCGGGTCTGGCGCGCATACTGCCGGATCGGGACTGGTCGATTCCGCCCGCGCAACCTGGGAGGCTGCCGGGAGCGAAGACTGGGGTGAGTTCGCTGCCAGTGGCGGCGTGTTGGCGTTGGATGCGATGGTCACCGCGATCGATCCGATCGGCGCCGCGTTGGCAGCTGGCGTGGGATGGTTGATCGAGCACTTTGGTCCGTTGCGGGAACTGCTCGATTTCTTTGCAGGGGATCCGAACGCGATCGCGGCGGGTGTTGAGACCTGGAACTCGGTGAAAGAGGAGTTGCAGGCGTTGGCCAAGGAATTTCCCGGCACGGCGGAGCAGCAGACGAGCGACTGGTCCGGTCAGGCCAAAGACGCCTATTCCAAGCAGATCCAGACTTACGCCGATGGGCTGGAATCTCTGTCGATCAGTGCGGGTACGGCATCGTCTACGTTGGCGACGGCGGGCACGATGGTGGCAACGTGCCGGGCCATCATCCGCGACATCGTCGCTGCGATCGTCGCAGAGCTGATCAAGGGAGCGCTTGCTGCCTTGGCTGGTTCTGTCGTCAGCTTCGGTGCGACGGTCGCAGGTTATCTCGCCTACGCGGCCGGTCGGATCGGAATGACCGTCGCGAAGATCACCGCGAAGATCAGTTCGCTGCTCGCGAAGCTCGGGAAGGCGGGTGCACACCTGGCGAAGGTGCTCGACGACATGGCGAAGGTCAGCGCCAAGGTGGGCGCCGACCTGGTGACCTCGGGCGCGAAGACGGTCCCGGCCAATTCCACGGTGGGCGGTGCGACCACCGCGGCCGGCCAGGCAGCGGCGAAGGCCTCGGACGGTGCGGCGTCGGCTTCGTCGGGCGCAGCGAAGGTGTCGGAGGGCCTCGTTTCTTCCTCGGAAAGTGTTGCCGACGCGGCGCGTGGGCTGGGGCGTGGTTCCGAACAGCTTGCCGGCAGCGGGCTCAACCGGATCGTGGGTGCTGAGGACGCAGGCCGAGCGGTCGCGGAAGGGGCAGGTAAGCGAGCTCAGGATTGGGTGCAACGGACGGGCCTGTTCAATGGTGCCGACGGCGCGCAGGGCGCGGCCCGTATGGACCACGTGTCCAATGTGGTTAATCCGGAGAGTGTCGCTGCCCGGGCAGCATTGGGCGCGAACCAGTACCACGAGCAGAACTACGATGACACGAGCGGTGACAACGCCTCGACCTATGACGGGTACAACCGGCACGGTCAGTACACCGGGGAGCACGGCACCGACGGCTGGTACGACGGGACTTACCGGATGGAAGGTACGTTGCCCGACCCGAATTAGTCGCGGTCTTCCTTGCATGGTGCGATCTGTGGCGTTTTCGGACGGTCGAGTGAACCGGTGCCTCCCGTTCATGGCCACACCAGGTGCAGGGGAGCGGCCGTGGAGAACAGGTGATGTGCTGACGCCGCGGACTGGAAGCTGCCGTGTGCACCGCCGTCGGGGTGCACCACGGTGGCATGGTGGGGAAAGGACAGTCCCCAGTACTCGACGTTCGCCGATCGCCGGTGGTCGATCGCCCGGCACAGTGCGAAGAGTGTCGGAGCTTCTTTGCACACGAGCGTGTGCAACACGTCGAGGTAACTAGTGTGGCTCGGCGGACCCCAGTTGTCGTTCATGATGCTCTCCTTCCGCTCGAAAGGGCTCTACTTGCATGTTAGGGACTAACCGTTAGTCTCAACAGGGCACGATCAGGTAGTGATCGCCGAACCGGGCAGGGGAGCGGGCACACTGAGCCGGAGGAGGCGCGTGGTGATCGACAGCGTGGACCCGGTGGCGTTGCGCAAACGTGTGGGCGCGGAGTTGCGTCGGCACCGTGTGGGAGCAGGGCGCACCGCCAGTGAGGCCGCGGACGAACTCGGCTGTTCGCGGGGAAAAATCAGCCAGATGGAGGCCGGGCTCTACCGGCTGCAGCACCGGGACGTGCGCGATCTGCTGCTGTTTTACGGTGCGGTGCAGGCCGACATGGACGCGCTGGTCGAGAACGTGCGTACGTCGGGCAAGCCCAGCTGGTGGGCGCCGTACGCCGAGGTCGTCGAGGACCGGTTCGCGTTCTTCCTCGGCTCCGAGGGCGACGCGATTCGCGAGTTCGTCTACGAGCACTCCGTCGTCCCGGAGCTGCTTCAGACCCCGGAGTACGCGACCGCGTTGACCCGAGCCCAGAACCGTGTTGCCGGGGACAAGCACGATCTGGTCGCCGAGCTGCGGATGGTACGACAGCAACGCCTACACGGTCGTCGGCCTTTGGCGCTCGACGTGGTCGTGGAGGAAGCGGCGCTGCGACGGCCGATCGGGGGACCCGAGGTGCATCGGGCGCAACTTGAGCGACTCGTCGAGTTCTCCGGTCTGACGAACGTGAGCATCCAGATCCTGCCGACTGCGGTCGGCGCACACGCCGGTATGGACGGCAAGTTCGTCGTGCTCGAGTTCGAGCGGTACAGCCCCGGCGTGTACCTCGAAGCCCATCCGGCAGTGGGGACTCGGTACGACGTCGACGACGCTACTCTGTCTGCTACGCATCTCGATATCGCGGCTGCGCTGCAGAAACAAGCGTTGTCGCAGCGCCAGTCGGTCGCGTTCGTCCGCGACCTGCTCGGGGAGCTGGGGTAATGGCGTGAGCGCGCCGTCGGACCTCGCCCGCGAGTACTCCGAACGGGTGTGACGGCCGTCATGTTTCGTTTTGGGGAACCGCCTGTGGGGCCGCTGCGTCTGCCGATAAGGTTTGTCTGGTTTGGTGAGAGTCCTGGCTGGGGAGAGTGAGGCTGCGATGGCCGAGATGGCAGGCGAGATCGGAGCATTCGGTGCTGGTGCGGCCGCCGGGGCGGCTGTCGGTGGCTTCGCGGGTGCCGGAGAGGCGCTCGGCGCGGCGGGAGCGAAGACTTCGCAGCTGAAGGAGCAGGTCGCCTCCGGTGCACTGCGGATCGACCCGCAGGTCGCCCTCGAGGCAGCGAAATACTGCCGCGACCAAGCGGAAGAGGTGCAGTTCTTACTTGAGGATTATCGGCAGATTGCAAACCTTGAGGGGCTCGGGGACTACGACACGTCAGTCGCGCTGACTCATCATTTCACTCAAAAGGCCAAGCAGGACGAGGGTGGTGCATTGGCCTTGCTTGATAGTCTCCAAAGAGAAATGATCGAGCAAGCTAAGCTTTTCGAAGAGGCTGCGAAGGATTATGAGTCGCGCGATGAGCAAATCGGCGCGGACCTTGGGAAGGGTGTTCAGTGAGTTTGTTTGCGCGACTTGCGGGTGGAGTGCTCGCGTCGGCAGCTTTGTTTGCCGTTGCGTCGTGTGGTGTATCTGCAGAGCCCGATGAGGCTCCTCAGTCCGCTGCTCCGTCTGAGAACGCCCTGTCTGCGTTGGATCCTTGTAGCGTGGTTCCTCCAGAGAAACTGGAGTCACTCGGGTACTCCAGCAGTGGTCGTCCAGTGAATCAGCTTGAGTCAGAACCGGGGTGCCGATACCGAGGTGAGGATGCGTCACTGCGCGTGTATCGGAATGCCGAGGAAACTGTCGACTCATACAGTCAGTCTCGATCATGGGAAGAATACGCGCCGGTCAACGTCGGCTCGCGTGAGGCGAGGCGAGCTTTGACCGGAGAGGACAAATCCGTCGGTGGTGTTTGCTCTCTCGTGATCTCTTCTGGCGGTGGGATAATCCGTTTGGACGGTACTCGCAACGACCCGACCGAAAACTTCGATGCGTGTGGTGAGCTTGAGCGGGTTGCTCAGGCCATTGAGTCGGACCTTCCGAAATAGCTGGGGGAATCATGGGTTTATGGGACACCATCTCCGACACGGCCCAGGACGTGAAGGCCGGGCTCATCGGCGGGGAGACGTCCGCGCAGGAGGAGGCACGCGAGCGTTCCGAGGCGGCGCAGGAGCACGGAGTCGAGGAACGGGAACGGATCGCGCAGGAGAGTCGGTCGCTCGAGCGCGGGGTGAGCGAGTTCGACCCGGCCTCGATCTCCACGTGTGAGAACTGGGCGGGCTACAGCCACCGCGAACTCTTCGACCGAAACCAGAAGCTCAACGAGGGCACGGCCAACGAGACCGCCGAGGCGTGGTCGGGTTTGGCCGGTGCGCTCCGCGAGATCGGCGGCAGCTACGCCAGCGGCCTACAGCAGAAGGTCCGTGGCGGCTGGGAAGGTGAAGCTGCGGACCAGGCCGCCGCTGTCGGCGACCCCTTGTCCCGGTGGATGGACAGCAGTTCGGACGCGTTCGAACTGACCGGCAACAAGGTCCGAGAAGCCTCCTCCGCCGCTGGGCAGACCAAGCAGATGGTTCCCGAACCGGAGGGCCACAACTACGCCCGCACCGCGGCGAACGTCGGTGCCGGAGCAGTGGTTCCGATGGTGGGCCCGGTGCTCGCAGGCGCCGATGCGGTCTCGCAGATGCGGGAACGGCAGGAAGCCGAACGCGGCGCGCAAGAGACGATGGGACGTGTGCTCGGCTCGACGTACAACAACGTCGACGCGCAGATGCCCGCGTACCAAGACATTCACGGCAAACCCGCGCCGCCTCCGCCGCCACCCCCGCCGGCGTCGATCAACCCACCGCCGCCGCCCGTCGATCCGGGCACGGTCGGTGGTTCGGGTGTGGGCGGTTCCGGTGGCGGCGCTGGCGGTGTCCAGGGTAGTTCCGCCGTCGGTACCGGTCCGAACCTCTCCGGTGGTCCGGCAGGCAGCAGCTCCGCGTGGGTGCCGGGTGGCTCCGGCGGCTCGGGAGCAGGCGGTTCGCCGATCGGACAGGGTCCGGGTGGTAGCGCCGGTTCGGGTGGCCCTGGTGGTGTCGGCGGCGTCTTCGGACCCGGCGGGGCCGGTGGTGGCCGAGGCGCCGGCGGCGGCCGCGGCGCGGGCGGCGGCCGCGGCGCGGGCGGCGGCCGCGGCGCGGGCGGACTCGGTGGTGCCGGACGTGCCGGGGGCGGAGCGGTGGCGCCGGTCGCGTCGGCGGTGGCGCCGCGGGTGGAGCCGGTGGCGCCGGTCGCGTCGGCGGTGGCGCCGCTGGTGGAGCCGGTGGCGCGGGTCGCGTCGGTGGCGGCGCGGCCGGTGGAGCCGGTGGTTCCGGTCAGCTCGGAGCCGGCGGACGCGCCGGAGTCGGCGGCATGGGCGGTGGTGCCGGTGGCGCAGGCGGCGCCGCTGGTGGCGCGGCCGGTGGTGCTGCAGGCGGTGCCGCACGCGGCGGTATGGGAGGCGCCATGGGTGGTGCCGGTGCGCGCGGCCAGGGCGGCGACGAGACCGAACACGAGCGCCCGAGCTGGCTCGAAGAGCAGGACGACATCTGGCTCGACGACATGCCCAAGACGGCCCCGCCCGTTTTCGGGGCCTGAGCTCAACCAGTCATGGCCGGGTGTCGTACGGAAGACACCCGGCCATGACAACAGAACATCGGGGAGGATCTGGTGGGCCTCGCAGGCCGTTGGCAGCTTCATCCGCTGCACCTGTATCTCGTGCGGTATTTCCTGAAGCTGGATGATCTCGTGCTGCCGCTGGAAGGGCCGTCCTACGGGCGCACGACCCAACAGGTCGGTGAGATCGCGCAGCGGGAGTACCCCACGATGGAGCAGCTCGGCATCGTGGTCGCCGACGAGATCGACACCGAACTCGCCGAGGCGCTCACGGTGCTCACCAAACCCCATTACTGGGTCGATTCCCTGTGGTTTCCGCGGCTCGACAGTGACCACATGTGGCGAACCGTCGCCGTGATCACCGAAGGCGACCGCGTCGTCCTCGGTGTGCAAACGCCCGGCGAAACCGAACGGCACGGCGGCACACTCACGGTCGAGATTCATGAGAATATTCCCCTTCCGCAGGTTCTGCTACCGACCCTGCCGCCGGCGCCTCCCGGTAACCGGGGCGTGGCCAAGGTCCCTGTCAGCGCCTTTCAGCAACGCATGCGACAGTCCGATGAGGACGAAGGTCACGACAGTTTCATGGAGTCGGCGACGCGGCGACGCGGCAGTAGCGGAGAGCAACAACTGGCCCTGTACGACGCCATCGCGGATGCCCAGCACGTCCGGGCGGGTCAGATCGCCGCGAACCTGCGCGACCGCAACGGGAAAGTGAACCGGTCCACGGTGCTGAAATGGTTCGACAACGTTCAGCCCGACGGCCGCTACCTCGACCATGTCGAAGGAAGCGCCACGGGTGAGCAGTTGATGGCCTTCACCCCTGCCGACGCGCGACTCATCGGCGCGAAGATCAACGACCTCGTCTCCTCCGTTCGGTGACCCTCGACCGGCACCGACCTTCGGTCGTCCGAATTTCCCAAGAGGAATAGCTGACGGCATTTACGGAATCAGGAAGTCTCGCAACTGCGTCGAGCCTCGCGCTTCATGTCTCTCGCGTTCGAGAAGTCGGAATTCGTCTCCCTTCCTGCTCGATGCCGGTGCACCCGTCTGGCGGTACATGTCTGTCTGCTGGCTTGGCAGCATTCCGATTCATTCTGAGCCGGCCGATACGACCGGTGGAGGCGAAGAACGGCGACTCCGTGGGAATTCTGGGAATGCGATCCCGCGGAAGGTAGGAGTTCGTCGCGATGATCGGGTCGTGCGTCACCCATCGCTCACCCGCTCCTGTCTTGTCGCGGCCTCGTCGACCGTCTTCGAGCGGGCGTGCGGCCGCGAGGTCGGTGCCGCGCCGATCTCCGGTGCCGACCAGGACTTTCCCAGAGGGAGCAGCATGAAGGCGACGACAATGCGCTCGACGGCGTTCGCCGTGGCCGTGATGGTGGTCGCGCTGTCCGCGACCGCAGCGACAGCGGCCTCCCCCGAAGCACCTGCGGAACCAAGGGTCACCTTCGAGGACCACTTCGACGGCCCGGCGGGAAGCGGTATCGACGAGAGCCGCTGGAGCTACGACACCGGCGACAACGTGAACAACCACGAACGGCAGTGGTACACCTCGGGCACCGACAATGCCGCGCTCGACGGCAACGGAAATCTGGTGATCACCGCGAAAAAGGAGAACACCGGGCAGGAATGCTGGTACGGGCCGTGCGAGTACACCTCCGCCAGGTTGTCGAGCGCCGGAAAAGTTCACCCAGGCCCACGGTCGTGTCGAGGCGCGCATGAAAATGCCGCGCGGGCAGGGAATGTGGCCGGCGTTCTGGATGCTCGGTGACGACTGCGGTGATGTCGGGTGGCCGGATTGTGGCGAGATCGACGTCATGGAGAACATCGGCTCGGAACCGGGCACCGTGCACGGCACTCTGCACGGGCCGGGCTACTCGGGTTCCGACGGACTCGGCAGTTCCTACTCGTTGCCGGACGGGCAGGACTTCGCCGACGACTTCCACGTCTTCGCGGTGGACTGGTTGCCCGAGGCGATCACTTGGAGTGTCGACGGCCAGGTCTACGGCACCAAGACCCCGGCGGACACGGGCGGCGACCCGTGGGTCTTCGACACACCCTTCTTCCTGATCCTCAACCTCGCCGTCGGTGGTGACTGGCCAGGAGATCCGGACGAGACACCGAGTTCCCCCCAGCAACTCATTGTCGACTACGTGCGCGTCAGCAGCGAGAGCTGACCGGACCGAACGGAGGACACCGAGCGATGGTCAGCAGAACAGCACTCGGCGCGATACTCGCGGCGGCACTCGTCGCGGCCCGACCGTGGCCGCCGCCGAACCGTCCACATCGGAGGCGGCGGCACCCGACTACGCGCCCTATCTGTACACCGGCTGGGGAGATCCGCCCGACCCGGTCGCCGTCATGAACGAGACCGGGACGAGGGCGTTCACCCTCGCCTTCGTTCTCAGCAACGGGCAGTGCGATCCGCAGTGGGACGGTTCTCGCCCTCTCTCGGGCGGGGCGGACGAATCCACGATCCAGGCCATCCGCGACGCGGGTGGCGACGTCGTGCCGTCCTTCGGCGGATGGAGCGGCCAGAAACTCGAAGTCAGCTGTCCCGACGCGAGTGCGCTGGCCGACGCCTACTTCAAGGTGATCGACACGTACGGGTTGTCTGCGATCGATATCGACATCGAAGCGGACGCATACGACGACCCGGCCGTCCGTCAGAAGACCGTCGACGCCCTGAAGCTGGTGAAGGACAGCAAACCGGACGTCCGGGTGTACGTCACCTTCGGCACCGGGCAGGACGGCCCGGACACGAGCCTGATCGACACGGCCGCTGCCTCCGGACTCACCGTCGACGCCTGGACGATCATGCCGTTCAACTTCGGTGGCAACGACCAGGACATGGGTGAACTCACCGTGCGCGCCGCGGAGGGACTCAAGAACGCGGTCCGGAACGCCTACGGCTACGACGACGCAGAGGCCTACGCCCACAGCGGGATTTCCTCCATGAACGGCCGGACAGACGTCGGAGAGGTCGTGGACCAGGACGACTTCCGCACGATCGTCGACTACGCCAATGCCAACGACCTCGGCAGGTTGGCGTACTGGTCGGTCAACCGCGACCGGTCGTGCGAGGGCGGCGGTACGGACTCGTGTTCCGGCGTTCCCCAGCAGGACTGGGAGTTCACTCGTATCTTCGCCGGGTTCCAGTGATTTTTCCGGCTGTGTGAAGGGAATCGTATGTCGATCGAACAGGAGACCAGCGTGCGGCCATGCACGGCATCGAGGCCACCACGGTTCGGGAAGATCTCGTTCGCGCTCCGTTCCGTGGTCGTCGCGTGCGTGCTGGTCGTCACCGTACCCACCGCGTCCGCGTGGGCCGAGCCACCGGAAGCACTTCCGTCGAGCGCCGAGGAACCGGACGGCAAGTGGCAACCGGCCTTCGACTACGACACCGACGGTTGTTACCCGACTCCTGCGGTGGGGCCCGGCGGCGAGATCGCCGAAGGTCTCGACACTTCCGGTGCACTGAACGGAAACTGCCGCGACCGGTCCGACCTCGACAACACCAACTCCTATGCGCGGTCCCGGTGCGACGACAACGGCTGGTGCGCCTACCTGTACGACCTGTACTTCGAGAAAGACCAGGTCGTGCCGGGGGCGGATGCGTTCGGGCACCGGCACGACATCGAACACGTCGTGGTGTGGGTGTACGAGGATCAAGCCGAGTATGTCTCCGTGTCGGCTCACGGCGACTACTCGACGTATCCCCGATCGGACGTCGCCTGGGAAGGAACGCACCCGAAGGTCGTCTACCACAAGGACGGCGCCAGCACGCACGCGTTCCGGCTGGCGAAGGCGGACGAACAGCCCGAAAACCACTACGGCGAGTGGCAGTATCCGGATCTGGTCAGTTGGGACCACTTTCCCGACGGTGTCCGTGACGCGTTGACGAGCGCTGACTTCGGCAGTGCCAGCCTCGCGATCAAGGACGGCAGTTTCGAGGACAACCTCGGGAAAGCCAAGCCGGACGAGATCGAGTTCAACCCTCACGAGTGAGAACTCCGAGCCGAAGGGTTTGCTCGGCGGGTCGGGTGGCGGAACCTCAGCGCCCTCCTCGCTGCGGGATCGCTTTCTCGAGTAGTGACCTACGCAGCGAAATCGCTGTCCTCGCGAGGAGGGCGCTGAGAACCCGCCGCGGGCCGGCCTGCGTGCGTGGTGGAAAAGCCGTCGTGTGGTCGGGCTGCGTAGGTGGTGTGGAAGCTGTCAGCTCGGTGCGCCTGATCGCCGCTCCTCGACCTGCGCGATCACCGCACTGCAGACGTCGGTCGGCGCGGTGCACGCCGCCACCGATGAATCCGTGAGTCTGCCCATGACTGCCGGGTGACGCGGGATACGGTGGCGGCGTGTTCAGGCTGAGCGACGAAACTCCGTCGACGTTCTTCCACGGCGTCGGCCACGCGACCCGTCCCTTCAGCACGGTCGCCGCGGCGCAACGAACCGAACGTCTGCGGGTGCGGCGAGAACCTGCGGTCGATCTGCGCGAGGCCGAGGACTTCCTCCGTCTGTTCCACGGCGAAACCGACCAGCTGCGCCGGGTCGACGCTCGCATCGCCGAGGTGCGGCGCGAGATCGCGGCGACCGGCACCTACCGGCACACCGGGCCGGAACTGGCCTTCGGAGCGCGCGTCGCGTGGCGCAACAGTGCACGCTGCATCGGCAGGCTCTACTGGAAGAGCCTGCGCGTGCGGGATCTCCGCGATTCGCACGACGCCGCCGAAGTCGCCGCCGACTGCATCGACCATCTCCGGATCGCCACCAACGGCGGCAAGATCCGGCCTGTCATCAGCATCTTCCCGCCCGACACGCCGCAGTCGCTCGCCCCGCGCATCTGGAACGAACAGCTGATCCGCTACGCCGGGTACGCCACGCCGGACGGCGGCACTCTCGGCGATCCGCGCTACCGCGAGTTCACCCGCTCCATGATCGGGCGTGGCTGGCCGCCACCGACCGCCAAGAGCTCGTTCGACGTCCTGCCACTCGCCGTCGAAACCATCCACGAGGGCGTGAAGCTGTTTCCGCTGCCCGACGACGCGGTGCTCGAGGTTCCGCTGACACACCCCGAACTACCGTGGTTCGGTGCGGCGGGGCTGCGTTGGCACGCGGTGCCGGTGATCAGCAACATGCGGCTGTCGATCGGCGGTGTCTCCTACCCGGCCGCCCCGTTCAACGGCTGGTACATGGGCACCGAGATCGGCGCGCGCAATCTCGCCGACCACGACCGCTACGACCTCGTACCGTGGGTCGCCGACCGGCTCGGGCTCGACACGACGCGAGAATCCACTCTGTGGCGGGACCGGGCACTCGTCGAGCTCAACAGGGCCGTCCTGCACTCCTATGCCGAAGCGGGCGTCACCATCACCGACCATCACACCGAATCCCAGCGTTTCCTGACCCATCTCGCCAGGGAGGAATCCGCCGGACGCACGTGCCCCGCCGACTGGAGCTGGATCGTGCCGCCGATCTCGGGCGGCCACACTCCCGTGTTCCACCGCTACTACGACGAAGACCGGCTGGTGCCGGAGTTCGTCACCGACGACGACGCCGTCCACCGAGCCCTGCACGGCTGAACAGGAGGTCACTCGTGCGCACGTACGCCGAATGCTTGCGGCACCGTCACGTCGGCCATCTCGTCTCGTCCAACATCGTCGGACGGCTGCCCAACGGGATGGGTCCGCTCGTCGTCGCGCTGTTCCTGCGTGCGCAGGGATTCGAGTACGGGACCGTCGGCGTGCTCGCCGCGTTGTACGGGGTCGCAGCCGCGGTCGGTGGCCCCGTGCTCGGCAGGCTCGTCGATCTTCACGGGCAGGCGCGGGTGCTAGTGGTGAGTGTTCTCGCCTCCACAGCCGGGTTCTGTGCCCTTGCTCTGTCCACATCGGACCAAGTTCTGCTCGCGGGTGTCGCGATCGTCGTGGCCGGGGCGTTCACTCCTCCGCTGGAGCCGTGCCTGCGGAGCCTGTGGCCGCGAGTGTTCGGCAGCCGGCGGCTCGTCAACGCGGCCTACGCGCTCGACGCGGCGCTGCAGGAAGTCATCTTCGTCGCAGGACCACTGCTCGTCATCGTGGCCGTGCAAGCATTCGGCGAGCCCGGTGCGGTCGTGCTCACCGGTGGACTCGCCCTGGTGGGCACGCTCGTGTTCGTCGCCGCACCACCCGTGCGGCAGTGGCGGCCGGAACCCCGGCAGGCCGACTGGCTCGGGCCGCTGCGCTCCTCCGATCTGAGAGTGCTGCTCGGGGCCTTCCTGTTCGTGGGTGCCACTCTCGGGCTACTGACCATCGTCGTCGTCGGCTACAGCGAAGCCCAGCGGTCGACGAACCTCTCCGGGCTGATCCTCGGAGCCAACGCGCTCGGAGCGCTCGTCGGCGGGCTCACCTACGGCACCCGTGACTGGCCGCTTCAGCCGCGCGACAGGCTCACGTGGCTCGTACTCGGCCTCGCCCTCGGCTACGTGCCGCTCGCGTTCGCCCCGGCGCCCGGGTTGATCCTTCCCCTCGCCGTCCTCAGTGGACTGTTCCTGGCGCCCGCGCTCGCGTGCACCTTCGTCGTGATCGGCGACAGCGTCCCTGCCGGTACGACCACCGAGGCTTTCGCGTGGCTGATCACCGTGTTCATGATGGGCAACGCCGTCGGTTCCGGCGTCGCAGGGGCGTTGCTGCAACAGTGGGGAGTGGCCGTCGCGTTCGTCGCCCCCGCTGCCAGCGCGTTCCTGGCTCTCGCTGTGCTGGCCTCGGCGCGATCCTGGCGAACCGTGCCTGCCGTTCAGCGGTAGCCGGTGGCGTCCGCGGGATGGCCGGGCCGCTCGACGTCGGTGATGTAGCGCCACGCGTCGGGTCGCGACCCGTCCACATCGGTGAAGCCGTACACCTGCGCCAAGTGACCACTCGACACCGACTGCGTGGACCAGCGTTCGCGCCCCGGGTCGGCGGCGACCGCCGCCACCCCGCGACCGACGAAGCGGGGCGACTCCGAGATGCAGAAATGCGGAACCTCGGGCACAGCGTCCCGCCAGGTGTCCTCGGTGACTCCGAACGCATCGAGCATCATCTCCGAACGCAACCATCCCGGCGTCACGGTGAGCGCCGTGCCGCCGAACGGACGCAGTTCCTCGGCCTGGGCGCGCCCGAGCCGGGCCACCGACACCTTCGCGAGGTCGTAGAACATCGAGCACTCGCCCCGATAGTGCGCCTCGTTGAATTCGTGCGTGCCGTCGGTGACCTCGACGACGAGACCGCCCGGCTTCCGGACCAGCAACGGCAGCGCCGCGTGGCTGGTGACCAGATGCGTCTCCACACCGAGCCGCAGCAGTCGCAACCCGTCGTCCAACGACTGTTCCCACAGCGGCTTCCCCCAGGCGAACAGGTTCTCCCCGCCCCAGACGTCGTTGACGAGCACGTCGAGGTGACCGCGGTCGCGGTCGATCCGCTCCACCAGCGCGCGGACCTCCTCGCGTTCCAGGTGATCGACCCGGACCGGGATGCCCGTCCCACCCGCTTCGGTCACCAGATCCGCGGTGTCCTCGATGTTCTCCGGCCGGTCGTACTCCGAACGCCGCGAGCGGGTGCTGCGGCCCGTGACGTAGACCGTCGCACCCGCGGCACCGAGTTCGACGGCGATCCCGCGCCCGGCGCCGCGCGTAGCCCCCGCGACCAGCGCGACCGTGCCCTCCAACGGGGGGCCGCTTCCCTGGGATGTGGGGACGCCCTGCTCTGCCATGACGACTCCTTTTCCTGTCCGCGCACCGAGGCTCCCAACGACCACCGACACCCCAGCTGCCCTCACCGCACCCCACCATCTGAACGAGGCACCTCCACAGTGAATTCGCAGGTCCGGCCCGTCTCCCGGCCTCCGGGGTGGCAAATTCGCGCGAATTTGCCACCCGGTTGTCCACAGGTGTCGGAGTTGTCCACAGGGCGGGGAAGGGGTGGGCGTGGAGGACGAGCGTGTTCCGCGGTGGATCGGCTACTGGAACGGAGGCGCGGGGGAGGCGACCGGATGCGCCGGTCTCCAGGATGCCGGTGATCGTCGTTGGGTACGGTGATGATGGTGATCACCGCAACCTTCGGCGTCGGTGTCCGGCGGGCGAACCACGGGAGACTGCGGGGAACGACGGCACACGGCCGATCGGCAGGACGTTCTGTCGAGACGTGCCGCGACACACCGTCGTGCCAACGGCGTGGCTGCTGGACTCCGGACTACCCGGGTGCCTACCGTCCGCACCGAAGACGGGTTCGCACGCGCCGATCCCGTTGCCGGCACCGGAGTCGGCGGTGACGCCGACGACGAACACCGGCTCCGGAACGGTTCCCGGAAGTACGCGTAACACCCGACGAGCACGACAGCCACGATCAGGAAGGCGGATCCGATGACGCCCCCGCACAACTACCTCGCGGTGATCAAGGTCGTCGGCATCGGCGGCGCCGGCGTGAACGCCGTCAACCGCATGATCGAGGTGGGGCTCAAGGGTGTCGAGTTCATTGCGGTGAACACCGACGCGCAGGCCCTGCTGATGTCCGATGCCGACGTCAAACTCGACATCGGCCGCGAGCTCACCCGCGGCCTTGGTGCCGGGGCCGCGCCCGAGGTCGGCAGCAAGGCCGCCGAGGATCACAAGGACGAGATCGAAGAGGTCCTCAAGGGCGCCGACATGGTCTTCGTGACCGCCGGTGAGGGCGGCGGAACCGGGACCGGCGGTGCCCCGGTGATCGCCTCCGTCGCCCGCAAACTCGGCGCTCTGACCATCGGTGTGGTCACACGCCCGTTCTCCTTCGAGGGCAAGCGTCGCGCCAACCAAGCCGAACAGGGCATCAAGGAACTCCGGGACTGCTGCGACACGCTGATCGTCATCCCGAACGACAGGCTGCTGCAGCTCGGCGACATCGGCGTGAGCCTCATGGACGCGTTCCGCTCCGCCGACGAGGTGCTGCTCTCCGGTGTGCAGGGCATCACCGACCTGATCACCACCCCCGGGCTGATCAACCTGGACTTCGCCGACGTCAAGAGCGTCATGTCCGGCGCGGGCAGTGCCCTCATGGGCATCGGCTCCGCCAGAGGCGAGGGCAGAGCCGTGCAGGCCGCGCAGAAGGCGATCAATTCGCCGCTGCTGGAAGCGTCCATGGAGGGCGCGCACGGGGTGTTGCTCGCCATCGCGGGTGGTTCCGATCTCGGCCTGTTCGAGATCAACGAATCCGCCTCGTTGGTGCAGGAATCCGCCCACCCGGAGGCGAACATCATCTTCGGTACGGTCATCGACGACTCACTGGGCGACGAGGTCCGGGTCACCGTGATAGCGGCCGGTTTCGATTCCGGTACGCCGACGCACAAGAAGCTCGACCCCACCAAGGTCGGCTCACGCGGAGCGGTGGCCAGCGGCGAAGCCGGACAGGTCACCGACGGCGAAGTCGTCAGCAGCCGGGACGCCGCACCCGAGGGCGCCGAGGCGGAGCACTTGCCGGACGCGGGCCAGCAGCAGGGCTACCGGCCGCAGGCCTCCGCCGCCACGCCGCAGGTGGCCGCGCCGCAGCAGCCGGCGGCACCGCAGCCCGAGCAGCCGCGTGCCGACGAGCACCCGCAGCCACAGGCCCAGCAGTCGCACCCGCAGCAGTCGCAGGCTCAGCCACCCCAGGCTCAGCCGCAGTCCGTCCAGTCGCACTCACCCGCCCCCGGCGGTGACGGAGCCGCCACCCCGGCGGCGCCGGTGCGAGGCGCGAGTTACCCGGCGCACGGGACGAACAGCGCCGGGGGCGGCGGGTTCACGGGTTCGCTGCCGAACCGGTCGGTGCCCGTCTCGGACGACAACGACGACGACGAGGTGGACATCCCTCCGTTCATGCGCCGCTGAGCACACGGCCGGGCGTGGCCCGGCGACAGCATTGCGCGAGAATCGGCACCGGACACGCCAGACGGCGTCCGGTGCCGATTCTTCGTGTGTCGGACGGTCGCTGGTGGACTTCGCGGAAGGGGCATGTGGTGCGGATTCGACGCGTGATCACCACGCGGGACGGTGGCAGTTCGGCGGCACCGTTCGACTCGTTCAACCTCGGCGGCAGCGTCGGTGACGACGTGGCGGCGCTGGCGGCCAACCGGCGGAAACTCGCGGAGGGGATCGGGCTCGCCGAACACCGGCTGGTGTGGATGGAACAGATCCACGGCCGCACCGCGACCGTCGTCGACGAGCCCCGTTCCGAGGCGGTCGAAGCCACCGACGCACTCGTGACTGCGACTCCGAACCTGGCCCTGGTCGCACTCGTCGCCGACTGTGTGCCCGTGTTGCTCGGTGACCCCACCAGTGGCGTCGTCGCTGCCGTGCATGCCGGGAGAGTCGGTGCGCGCGTCGGCGTGCTCGTCTCGGCGTTGAGTCGCATGCGCGACGCGGGGGCGCAACTGGACCGCGTGGAGGCGCTGATCGGGCCCGCCGCCTGTGGCGAGTGCTACGAGGTGCCGCGCGAGATGCAGTCCGACGTCGAGGAACACCTGCCCGGCAGTGCGTGCAAGACACGCAAGGGCACGCCGGGACTCGACCTGCGCGCGGGCCTGTGGGAGCAGCTCGCGGGTGCCGGGGTGGCCAAGATCGGCGTCGACCCTCGGTGCACGCTCGAGTCCACCGAGCTCTACAGCCACCGTGGTGAGAGCGGCCGCACCGGACGGTTCGCGGCGGTCGTGTGGGCGGAGCCGGAAGAGGACGGCGCGTGAGTGCCGAACGCCGGGAAGAGCTCGCCGAGTCCGTTGCCGAGGTCCGTGCACGCGTCGATGCCGCGTGTCGAGCGGCCGGACGTGAGCCGTCCGAGGTCGACGTCCTCGCCGTGACCAAGACCTTCCCGGCGGTCGACGCGGCGTTGCTGGCGGATCTGGGCATGACGTTGTTCGCGGAGAACCGCGAGCAGGAAGCGCGCGCGAAGGTCGCCGAGTTCACGCAGCTGCGTCCGGATTCGGCCGCTCGGTGGCACATGGTCGGTCAGGTTCAGCGCAACAAGGCTCGCTCGGTGGCGCGCTGGGCGAGCGTCGTCGAGTCCGTCGACAGCCCGAGGCTCGCCGAGGCGCTGCGGCGGGCCTCGGCGTCCGCGCTCGACGCGGGAGAGCGCCGTGAGCCGCTGGACGTGCTGGTTCAGGTCGGGCTCGACGAGCGGGAAGGTCGTGGTGGGTGTCCGCCGGAGGACGTGCCCGAACTCGCCGACACCGTCGCGGCGACCGAGGAACTCCGGTTGCGGGGCGTGATGGCGGTCGCCCCGCTGCGGGGCGATGCGGAGGTGGCCTTCGCCACACTTTCCACGATCGCCCACCGCGTCCGTCGTGATCACCCCGAAGCTGGTGTGGTGTCCGCGGGGATGAGCGGAGACCTCGAACGTGCGATCGCCCACGGCTCGACACGCGTGCGTGTCGGAACCGCGCTGCTCGGAGGTCGCCGGTTAACCTCGCTCTAGCCGTCAACGGGGCGTCTGAGGGTCGGCCGTCCGTGATCGGCTCGAAGGAGTCGCGGGGAGAGAAGGGCTTGCCGATGAGCGCTCTGCACAAGCTGAAGGCCTACTTCGGCATGGTCCCGGCCGACGAAGTCGACGAGTACGGCGACGTCTACCGCGACCGCTACGCCGAGGAACCGGACGAGTTCGAGCCGGGTGACCGGATCGGTCGCCGCCGGTTCGGCGGCGGTGTCCGTGGTGGGTATCAGCCCGAGGTCGACGAGGTCGACGAGGACTACGGCGCGCCCGCGCCGCGGAGGTCGTACGGAGCGGAGGCTCCGCCTCCCCGTGGTTCGATGGCCTCCGAGTCGCGGCGGGAGCCGGTGACGCAGCTGCGTGCGGTGACCGACACCGGCAGCCACGTCAACTTGAGCAAGATCACAACGCTGCATCCGCGCAGCTTCGGGGAGGCGCGGACGATCGGCGAGCAGTACCGCGACGGCACTCCGGTCATCATCAACTTGACCGAAATGGATGAAGCGGACGCCCGGCGGCTGGTCGACTTCGCCGCGGGACTGGCTTTCGCCCTCCGTGGGTCCATCGACAAAGTCACCAATCGGGTGTTTTTGCTCTCACCTCCGAACATCGACGTCGCCGCCGAGGACAAGCGTCGGCTCGCGGAGGGTGCCTTGTTCAACTACGGGTGAGTGGTGGCACAGTTGAGCTGTGGAACCGGTGCTGATCGTTCTGTTTTACGTTCTGTTCTTCTTCTGGCTCCTGCTCACCGCGAGGATCGTGGTCGAGTTGGTGCGCGCCTTCGCGCGGGACTGGCGTCCCGCCGGAGGGGTTGCAATCGCCTTGGAGAGCATCTACACAATGACCGACCCACCCGTCAGACTGTTGCGACGGGTGATCCCGACCGTCCGCATCGGGAACGTCGGGCTGGACCTATCTATTATGGTGCTGCTGCTGGTCGTGTTCATACTGATGCGACTGGTGCAACCCGGGTGACGGGGAACCTGGGCGACCCGCAGCCGAGGAGTGCGTGAGGTGATCTTGTGGGCTTGACCCCCGCCGACGTTCATAACGTGGCGTTCAGCAAACCGCCGATCGGCAAGCGGGGCTACAACGAGGACGAGGTGGACGCATTCCTCGACCTGGTTGAAGCCGAGCTTGCCCGGTTGGTGGAGGAGAACAACGACCTGCGGGGACAGGTCGAGCAGCTGGAGGGCCAGCTGCAGTCGACCCAGGGCGACCTGGACGACGCCAGGAGCCAGGCCTCATCGGCGGCGTCCACGACGACGTCCGCGCCGGTGGAGGAGCCGCGCAGGCTCGCTCCGGTGCCGCCGCCCGCGGCCGCCGCGGAGCAGACGTCGCCGGGTGGTGACCACCACGTGCAGGCCGCCAAGGTCCTCGGGCTCGCCCAGGAGATGGCCGACCGGCTCACCGGTGAGGCCAAGGCCGAGGCCGACGGCATGCTCTCGGAGGCGCGGACGAAGTCCGAGCAGTTGCTCTCGGACGCGCGTTCCAAGTCCGAGACGATGGTCAACGAGTCCCGCACCCGCGCGGAGACGATGCTCAACGACGCGCGCACACGCGCGGAGACGTTGGAGCGGCAGGCCAAGGAGAAGGCCGCCGGGCTGGAGCGCGACGCCCAGCGCAAGCACGCCGAGGTGATGGGCAACATCACGCAGGAGAAGAACGCGCTCGAGAAGAAGATCGAGACGCTGCGGACGTTCGAGCGCGAGTACCGCACTCGACTGCAGACCTACCTCGAGTCGCAGCTGCGTGAGCTGCAGGACCGTGGCTCGGCCGCACCTGCCGAGAGTGGCGGCAGCAGCAGCGGTGGCAGCCGCTCGTCCGGCAACCAGCAGGGCAGCTACAGCTTCGGGGCGCGGGCCGCGGAAGCGGGCTGAGAGGGCGTTCGGGAACTGGTCCTGGTACTCAGGAGGACCCCAACGCCGCGAGGCGCGAACTGGGGCGGCGGTACCGGACCAGGTACCCCTGTTCCACTGGGACGAGAACTCTCCACGGGCGGTGACGGCTCCGGTCGTCACCGCCCGCCTGCGATCCGGCGGTGCGGCCGGTGTGAGCACGGCCGTGCGAGTCGGAAGGCGTGAGTGTCGACGTGTTGGTATTGAGTCTGCTGCTGGTACTGGCCGCGGCCGGGGTGCTCGTCGCCTCGGTGCTGGTGGGGGAGCCACAGTGGGCGTGGATCTCGGTCGTGTGCAGTGGTCTCGCCGGGGCGCTGCTGCTGGCGGAGCGCTTCCGGTGGAAGCGGACGACACCGAGCGGTGCCCGCCCCCGGCACGCGTTGACTCGCCGGGCAGGCCGCCTCGGCAGGAAGAAGTCCGGAGCTGACAGCGAGGCGCCGACGGCGACGATGGCACCGGTGGCGACGGCTGAGGGCTCGGCGGGCGGCAGCCCCGAGTCGGACGGGAGTGCCGAGTCGGACGGCAGCCCCGAGGCCGACGACAGTCCCGCGCGCGACGGTGACGCACCGACGGGTCGGGCCGAAGACACGGCTGTGGCCAAGGGCGATACGGACCGGCATGAGACCGCGGCTGCCGCGTCCGGCGCGACGGTCACCGGGACCGCGGCGCTGTCCGATACCGGTGCCGACGACCCTCCCGGCCCGGAGGTCCCGGCGGCCGTCTCGGAGGACGCCGGAGCGGACTCCTCCGATGCCGAACCGGACGAGGAACAGACCAATCCCGCCGACGTCGCGTTGATCTCCGAGACCGACGATCAGGTCGTCGTGATCGACGAGCGCCCGCGTTATCACCTGTCGACGTGCGAGTGGCTCGGTTCGCGGCGGACCATTCCGTTGCCGGTGCGCGAGGCTCGCGAACTCGCCTTCTCGCCGTGCGCGCGGTGCAAGCCCGACGCGAGCCTGATGGAGCAGCTCCGCGGTCGCGGCTGAGCTGGTGCGCGGGTCGAGGCTGTGGTCACGCAGGGTGCGGACCGGCCAGTCGTCCGCGAAGTGAGGTTCTGCCACTCCAACCACCCACGCAGATCAACCCGCGCGCCCTCTGACTCTGAGACGCTGTCTGTGGTCACAAGATCACAGACAGCCGCTGAGACTGCAGGGTCCTCCCGGAAATATGCGGTGGACCGCCCGGGTTACCCTGGGTACATCGGCGTCGATCCGGCCATCACCGGGGAGCCTCCGGAAGAACGGGCGTCCGCCCCACTAGACCCGGACGGGTTCGGCCCGTGACAGCCGACGACGAGCGGCCCTCACCGGGCGGGAATCGGTGGGTGGCAAGCGGGGTGGTACCGCGGAACGCGAGCCGGTCTGTGACCGGTCCTCGACGTGTCGTCCCCGTGGGAGCACGAAGGTGCTCGTACGAGGGAGACGACACACCTCGCCGAGGGGCGGGGTCGACGAGGAGCGCACCCGCGATGGCTTACCCCAAGGTCCATCTCCAGTCCGACGACAGCGCGAACGGTGTCGAGGCACAGCCGTCGTTTCCCGAGATCGAGCGCCGGGTCCTCGACTTCTGGGCGAAGGACGACACGTTCCGGGCGAGCGTCGACAACCGCGAGGCGGGAAGGAACGGCGCGAACGAGTTCGTCTTCTACGACGGTCCGCCGTTCGCCAACGGCCTGCCGCACTACGGCCACCTGCTCACCGGCTACGTCAAGGACATCGTGCCGCGCTACCAGACGATGCGCGGCCGCCGGGTGGAGCGCCGGTTCGGCTGGGACTGCCACGGTCTGCCCGCCGAGGTGGAGGCGGAGAAGCAGCTCGGCATCACCTCGAAGTCCGAGATCGAGCAGATGGGCGTCGCCGAGTTCAATGCGGCCTGCCGTGCGTCGGTGCTGCGCTACACCGGCGAGTGGGAGGACTACGTCACCCGGCAGGCGCGCTGGGTCGACTTCGAGTACGACTACAAGACGCTCGACCTGGACTACATGGAAAGCGTCATGTGGGCGTTCAAGTCCTTGTGGGACAAGGGTCTGGTCTACGAGGGCTTCCGGGTGCTTTGGTACTGCTGGCGTTGCGAGACGCCGCTGTCGAACACCGAGACCCGCATGGACGACGTGTACCGGCAGCGCCAGGATCCTGCGGTGACCGTGGGGTTGCGGTTGCGGGTGCCGGACTCCGAGCTCGACGGCGCGCAGGCTCTGGTGTGGACGACGACCCCGTGGACGCTGCCGTCGAACCTCGCCGCCGCCGTGCATCCCGAGATCGAGTACGTGCTCGTGGAGACCGTGAGCGGCGACCGCTACCTGCTGGCAGAGGCGCGTTTGGCCGCCTACGCCCGCGAGTTGGGCGAGGACGCCGCCGATCGCGTCGTGGCTCGATACACGGGCTCGGAGCTGCTCGGGCTCGCGTACGACCCGCCGTTCGACTTTTTCGCGGGCCGGACGAACGCCCACCAGGTGCTGTCGGCGGACTACGTGACCACCGACGACGGTACGGGCATCGTGCACATCGCCCCCGCCTTCGGTGAGGAGGACAAGGTGGTGACCGACGCCGCAGGCATCGAGCCGGTGGTGCCGGTGGACTCGCACGGCTGCTTCACCGCCGAGGTGGCCCCGTACGCGGGGCAACAGGTCTTCGACGCGAACAAAGCCATCATCCGTGACCTGAAGGAAGCTGGGCTGCTGCTGCGGCACGAGACCTACGACCACCCGTACCCGCACTGCTGGCGCTGCGACAACGCGCTGATCCAGCGTGCGGTGTCCTCGTGGTTCGTGGCTGTCTCGCAGTTCCGGGACCGCATGGTGGAGCTCAACCAGCGGATCAACTGGGTTCCCTCGCACATCCGCGACGGGCAGTTCGGCAAGTGGCTGGAGAACGCGCGCGACTGGAACATCTCCCGGAACCGCTACTGGGGTTCGCCGATCCCGGTGTGGGTCTCCGACGATCCGGCGCACCCGCGCTGTGATGTCTACGGCTCGCTGGAGGAGCTGGAACGCGACTTCGGTGTGCGGCCGACGGACCTGCACCGCCCGGGTATCGACGAGCTGACCCGGCCGAACCCGGACGATCCCACCGGCAGGTCGACGATGCGCCGGGTTCCGGAGGTGCTGGATTGCTGGTTCGAGTCCGGGTCTATGCCGTTCGCCCAGGTGCACTACCCGTTCGAGAACGCCGACTGGTTCGAGCACCACTATCCGGGCGACTACATCGTGGAGTACAACGGCCAGACCCGCGGCTGGTTCTACACGTTGCACGTGTTGGCGACCGCGTTGTTCGACCGGCCCGCGTTCTCGAACGTCTCGGCGCACGGCATCGTGCTGGGCCACGACGGCATGAAGATGTCGAAGTCCAAGCGCAACTATCCGGACGTCAACGAGGTCTTCGACCGCGACGGCTCGGACGCCATGCGGTGGTTCCTCATGGCCAGCCCGATCCTGCGTGGCGGTGACCTGGTCGTCACCGAGAAGGGCATCCGGGACGCCGTCCGCCAGGCGGTCCTCCCGCTGTGGAACTCGTGGTACTTCCTCGCGCTGTACGCGAACGCCGAAGGCGTCGAGGGACGGTCCAGTCTGGACAGTGACCACGTGCTCGACCGCTACGTGCTGGCCAAGACCCACGAGCTGGTCGGCGACGTCCAGGCCGCGATGGACGCGCTGGACCTCGCCGGGGCGACCCAGACGGTGCGGGAGTTCCTCGAGGTGCTGACGAACTGGTACGTCCGCCGTTCGCGGGAGCGGTTCTGGGCGGGTGACCGGGACGCGATCAACACGCTGCACACGGTGCTCGAGGTCACGTCCCGCGTGGTGGCTCCGCTGTTGCCACTGACCAGCGAGGCGGTGTGGCGCGGGCTCACCGGTGGTCGCTCGGTGCACCTCACGGACTGGCCGTTGGTCGACGAGCTGCCCGCCGATGCGGCACTCGTGCACGCGATGGACCAGGTGCGCGCGGTGTGCTCGTCAACGTTGGCACTGCGCAAGGGGCACAAGCTGCGCGTGCGGCTGCCGCTGTCGAGGCTGGTGGTGGCGACCCCGGAGGCGGAGGCGCTGAAGCCGTTCGCCGACATCATCCGCGACGAGGTCAACGTCAAGGAGGTCGAGCTGACCGACGACGTCGCCACTCACGGAAGCTTCGAGATCGCGGTGAACGCGCGCGCGGCGGGGCCGCGTCTGGGCAAGGACGTCCAGCCGGTCATCAAGGCGGTCAAGGCCGGCGACTGGAAGCGCACACCGGGCGGCGGTGTCGTCGCTGCCGGGATCGAGCTGGTGGAGGGTGAGTTCACCGAGCGGTTGGTCTCGACCGATGAGGGCGCGGCTTCGGCGTTGCCGAACGGGGCGGGTTTGGTGGTCCTGTCCACCGAGGTCACCCCTGAGCTCGCGGCCGAGGGTCTGGCCCGTGATGTCGTGCGGGTGGTGCAGCAGGCGCGGCGTGAGGCGGGACTGGAGGTCTCGGACCGGGTGCGGGTCGCGGTCACGGCACCCTCGGAGGTGCTCGACGCGGTGTCCGCACATCGCGAGTTCATCGCCGGGGAGACTCTCGCCGACTCACTCGAGACGAACGGCGCTTCCGGTGAACGGAACTCCGCGCTTGCGGACGCCACTGATTCGGCGAGCTCGTCGGGCACGGTGGGTGACGGGCTCGAGGTGAGCGTGCAGGTCGTCAAGGCCTGAGACGGCATCGGGGTCGCGTGTGGTCGCTCTGTGTGACTGGACCAGCCGGGCGGAGGCCTTGGTGGGTGCTGTGACCGGGGCTACTCTCTGAGACGGCGTGATGCCTGGGATGTCCGCGATATCGCACGGTGCCGCCGGGTGACTCGGTGTCCTCGCGTGGTCCGTCGGTGATCCTCGTCGGATGCGCGGCCTTCGCCGAGTCATGCGGGCAGTCGTGCTCCGGCGGGCACGTCGCGCCACTGACACAGAGGTGGTCGATGTCCGATGAGCACGTCACTCTCCCGCATGGCCGTCGCCGCGTTCGCGCTGGCTCCCGCGCTCGGGCTCTCCGCCACGTCCGAGGCCGCGGAACCCACACCCCCGGCGGAACGCTCGGCGACGATCGTGGCCGCCTACGGCGGACCCGACGATCGGGGTCCGGGTGGTGGCATGGGCTACGACCTGCTCGGGCGACTCCTGCGCTGGTGACGCCCACCCGGCGGGAGTGGCTGCGAGCGACGCCGGTGGGGTCGGGGACAATGGTGGCGTGAACGCCGAACAACCCGATCAGGACCCACCGGCGCCCGCGGAACGGGACACTCCCTCCGCACCCCGACCCCGGCGGCTGCTGCCGTTGTTGTTCGGTATCGCCGCGCTGCTGCTCGTCGTCGACGTCGTCACCAAGGTCGTCGCGGTGGCCGAGCTCGAGGGCGAGCCGCCGGTGGAGCTGTTCGGCGGGGCCGTGTACCTCGTGCTGTTCCGGAACCCGGGCGCGGCGTTCTCGCTGGCCACCGGGCTCACCTGGCTGTTGGCGCTGCTCGCGATCGTCATCGTCGGGGTGATCGTGTGGCTGGCCCGCAAGCTGCGTTCCACCGGCTGGGCGCTCGGGCTGGGACTGGTGCTCGGCGGTGCCTGCGGCAACCTCGTCGACCGGATCTTCCGCCAGCCAGGGCCGCTGCGTGGCCACGTCGTCGACTTCGTCTCGTTGTTCGCACCTGACGGCAGCGTGTGGCCGGTGTTCAACGTCGCCGACTCCGCGATCGTCTGCGGCGGCGCGCTCATCGTGCTGCTGACGCTGCTCGGCCGCGACTACGACGGCACGATCCACAAGAGCAAGCGCAAGCAACGCAGCGAGTCCGGCGCCGAGGGAGGCGAGCAGTGAGCGATCTGCGCACGCTTCCCGTCCCGGACGGTCTGGACGGGATGCGGGTCGATGCCGGCCTGGCGAAGCTGCTCGGACTGTCCCGCACGGTCGTCGCCGAGATCGCCGCCGCAGGCGAGGTCCACCTCGACGGTGATCCCGCAGGCAAGTCCGACCGGCTCGTCGCCGGTGCCTGGCTCGAAGTCTCCCTGCCGGAGGCCGGTGATCCGCTGGAGGTCAAGGCGGTTCCCGTCGACGGGCTACGGATCGTGCACCAGGACGACGACATCGTGGTCGTCGACAAGCCGATCGGGGTCGCTGTGCACCCGAGCCCGGGCTGGGAAGGTCCGACCGTGGTCGGGGGTCTGGCCGCCGCCGGCCTGCGCATCTCCACCTCCGGAGCCGCCGAGCGTCAGGGCGTGGTGCATCGGCTGGACGCGGGCACGACGGGAGTCATGGTCGTCGCCAAGAGCGAACGCGCGTACACGCTGCTCAAGCGAGCGTTCAAGGAACGCACCGTCGAGAAGCGCTATCACGCGCTGGTGCAAGGGCATCCGGATCCGAGCCGGGGCACGATCGACGCCCCCATCGACCGGCACCCGAAGTACGACTACAAGTTCGCTGTGGTCACCGGAGGCAAACCGAGCGTCACCCATTACGAGACCGTTGAGGCGTTCCGCGCGGCCTCGCTCGTGGACGTGAAGCTGGAAACCGGGCGCACGCACCAGATCCGCGTGCACTTCGCCGCGGTGAAGCACCCGTGCGTCGGCGACCTGACCTACGGCGCCGACCCGGTGCTCGCCCGGAAGTTCGACCTTCAACGGCAGTGGCTGCACGCTCGCGCGCTGGGTTTCGAGCACCCGTCCGACGGGAGCTGGGTCTCGTTCACCAGCGAGTATCCGACCGATCTCCAGCACGTACTCGACGGCCTGCGCGAAGTCGACGACTAAGAGTGCATTGTGGAACTGCCACAACGTCCTCTGGTTCGGTGTGTGCTCCGCGATGCGCGGGCAACATCACGTACTGTCGGGCGCGACGCTGGAGGTTGGAATGGGCGCAGGAGGACCGGTGAACCGCGGAGACGGCAGGAACGAGGACACGCGCGCGTCGGGGTTCGCGGACTCGGATGCCCCCACTCCCGCCCACGGGATTCCGCTGGGCTTCGAGGACGTGCCGGGCCGGCGCGGAGCCGACGACGGGGTGATCGCGCGCTCGGACGAGGCGACGCCACCGGCCGGGATCGGCGGTCTCGTCGGCCCGGACGGCGTGATCGGCCAAGGTGTCGTGGAGCCGGAGGACTTCGGACACGCCGGCCCGGCGGTGCTCGGCGAACCGGATCCCGGTGAGCACGGACCGCGGCAGGAAGCGACGGACTGGCCGAAGTTGGAGTACCGCAGTCGCGCCAAGCAGCAGCGTCCGGGCGCGATGGACTGGCTGCGCGGCGGTCGCGACGACGCCTGACTTCCGGCAGTAGCCGGTGCCGGGGGATGCGGCTATCGTCCCGCTGGTGACTCGCGCGAAGATCGGCGGCTACCCGCGACTCTGGGACTGCCTGCTGTGGCTGGTGCTGGTCACTCCAGGCGCTGGTCAAGCTGTCGCGAACGCGCATGCCGGTTCGTCCTGGTGGCATGTGGCACTCGGCGCGGTCGCGCTCGCACCGGTGGTGTTGACGGCGCGTCGGCTGCCGACGACGGCACTCGTCGGGTCGGCGGCGACCTGTGCGTTCGAGCCGGTGTTCCTCTGGGCGCCGGTCGCCTTCAGCGCGCTGGCGGGCCGCCGATTGGCGGCCGCCCGACCGGCACTGCTGGCGTTCGCCGGGATCGCTGTCGCGCGTGGACTGTGGTTCGTCGTGGTCGACTTCGATCTCGGTGTCCTCGTAGAGACCGTTGTGGCCGTCGCATTCCTGGGGCTTGCTCCGTGGCTGCTCGGTCGCTACCGGAGGCAGCAGGCGGCACTGACCCGGTGGGGATGGGAGCGTGCCGAGCATGTGGAGGGCGAGCATCGCGCCGTGGCCGAGCAGGCAAGGTTGCGGGTTGGTTTGCGTGGGTGGTCGGGTGGCGGAGAACCCGCGGGCGGCCGGGCTGCGTACGTGGGTACTGCTGAGCGGTTTCGCCGCCGACACGCCACGACGACAGCTCAGCCTGCGAGGAGTCCTACGAAACGAACGAGCTCACCGGTGGATCAGTTCGCGTTCCCCGGTTTCCTGCTCGCGGCGTCGGCGTCGGTAGCGCACGGCTTCCACCAGGCCGGTGATCACCAGCGCGAGGCCGATGCCGAAGGCGACCCCCTTGATCGGGTCCTGCTCGAAGGCGTGTCCGCCGAGGTAACCGATCAACGCCGAGTACACCGCCCACGTCACTACGGCGATCACGTCGAAGGCGGCGAACCGGCGCAACGGATAGGCCACCGTGCCGAGGGTGATGGTGGTCGCGGTGCGCAAACCCGGAATGTAGCGGCAGATCACGAGCACCAACCCGCCGCGTTCGCCCAGTGTTCGCGACGCCCAACTGAACGGAGCACGCTTCTTCGAGTGGGGTGGCAGTCTCTCGATCAACCTCCGGCCGCCGTTGCGGCCGAGCAGGTAGGAAACGTGGTCGCCGACGAACGCCCCGAGAGCGGCGACCGCGACGACCGCCGCGAGATTCGGTTCGCCCGAGACCGCGAACACGCCCGCGGTGATCACCAGGCTTTCGCCAGGGACGACGGGGAAGAAGCCGTCGAGCGCGGCGGCGGCGAACAGCGCGAGGTACACCCACGGTGAAGTGACGGCGGCATGAAGCAGGTCGGCGAGCGCCTCGAACATCGAGTCCCCAGTCAGGTCTACGCGGTCAGATCCACGAACGAATCGCGTCGACCCTACGAAGACGGCATCGAGGCCCACATCGGACGATCGGCAGTCTGTTCCCTGACTTCGGTCAGGGGCGTCCCTTCCGGGAGTCAGAGGTCGAGAGGTCCAAGGTGAGGGTGTGCTGGACGTCGTTGAGGTGTTCCGTCAGGTGCTCACGGGCTGGATCGCGCACAGCGAGTCGCCGAGTTCGTCTTTGGCGATCTCGCGGTCGTAGTCGGCCTGCATACCGATCCAGAATCCCTCGGACAGGCCGAGGTACCGGGACAGCAGCAGCGCGGTCCTCGCGGTGATACTGCGCTGACCACGAGTGATGGCACTGATCCGAGTTTGGGGCACCCCGATCGCCTGAGCGAGGCGATAGTTGCTGATGCCCATCGGTTCGAGGAACTCCTCGCGCAGAATGATTCCCGGGTGCGTGGGAGGCGTGGCCGTCTCGTAGATCATGGTCGTCTCTCGATCGAGCGATTTCGCGTTCTCGGGCGGAGCGCACAGCCGGACGCACCCTGGTACTGCCACGCCAGTACTGCGCATCGGCAGTATCGAGGAGCCGTGCGTACCGACGCCACCCGGCGCGATGCCGAGACCACGTCAGAGGTCGGAGAGGTCCCAGGTGAGGGTGTGCTGGACGTCGTTGGGGTGCGGGGACCAGCGCAGCGAGCTGAGCACGGTGTCCTCGGGCAGCACGTAGAGCGTGTGGCCGCCGGTCGTCTCACCCGGCTGCACCCCGATCCGGTGCGGAGGTCGTGACGACAGCGTCACGGTGGACTTCGCGACACTCGAGCCGTCGGCGGCGACGAGCACCAGGTACTGGTCGGGCAGCGAGGTCAACGGCTGCGTTCCCCGGTTGGTCAACTCCGTGTGCACCACCACGGAGCGTTCGCCGTCTTGCAGCTCGTGGCCTGCGGCGGTGAACAGGAAGTCGCCCGGGTCCACCACCTCGACGAGCTGGATCGTCATGCGCTCACCGTCGGGACCGTCGACGTCGAGTTTGCTGCCGACGCTGCCGGTGCGCGGTCGAGCGACCGGCGCCACCTCGGTCGTCTTCTGATCGCCGCGCGTCCATGCCGCCGAACCGGGCGGCCCCCAGGTGTTCCCGGTGGCTTGCGGCGGCTGCGCGTTACCCTGTGCGAGTGGCGGCTGGGGAGTGTACGGCTGCGCGACACCGTGCGGGCCGCTCGCCGCCGCGTATCCGATAGGTACCCGATGCCCGCCGCTGAGCTGCCCCTGCATCGGATGCGGGCCGCTGGGCTGGTTCTGCGTCGGGTGCGGTCCGCTGTGCGGGGTGGCCGGACCGCCCGGTCGGCCCTGAGTGGGGTACGGGCCGCTGGGTTGGTTCTGCACCGGGTACGAACCGCTGTGCGGGGTGGCGGCGGAGTGGCTAGCGGGGTGACCGGCCGGCTGAGCGGGATACGCGCCACTGTGCTGCTGGTTCCATGCGTTCGCGGCCGCGATCGCGTTGCGGATCGCGTGCGTGTCGCACTCGACGCCGACCACCAACGGGAGACCGGTTCCCGACAAGGCCGCCAACCGTGACGCGACGTCGCGTACGTCCATGCCGAGCCGCGCGGCGAGGTCCGGCACGGCGGCGCGACCGGTCTCGGCGACGGCGCTGAGCAGTCGCACGTCCACGGGATCAGGGGCAGTCACGTCCGGTCACGCTACCCTCTCGAGATCGCCGGTGGGCGCGGGGCGGGGTAGGCCGCGAGGAACACGGCCCGCGGGCTCGATGGTCTCGCGTCGTCTTTTCGTGCAGGTGGCGGGACTGCTGTGCGTGGCGCGGCGGTTCCGGATCGGTCAGGTTCGCGGCACGCCCGGGGACGTCGTCGGCGAGTCCGGGACGCAGCGTTAGGCTGTCGCCGAACCCGATCTCGCCTACCGAGTCCGCGGCCTCGCGCCGCGTTGATCGAGCGACGATCGGGGCAGCCGAGCGAGAAGGGGAGGACTCACCCGTGCCCGTCGATCCCTTCGTTCATCTCCACGTGCACACCGAGTACTCGATGCTCGACGGTGCGGCGAAGATGGGCGCCCTGTTCGCCGAGGCGCAGCGGTTGGGAATGCCCGCCGTCGGGATGACCGACCACGGCAACATGTTCGGCGCGGACGAGTTCTACCAGCAGGCGAAGAAGACCGGCATCAAGCCGATCATCGGCATCGAGGCGTACGTGGCGCCGACCAGCCGGTTCCACAAGAAGCCCGTCTTCTGGGGCGAGGCCAAGCAGCGGTCCACCGACGAGTTCGGTGAGGGCGGCGACGTCTCCGGTGCGGGCGCCTACACGCACATGACGATGCTGGCCCGCAACGCCACCGGCCTGCGCAACCTGTTCACCCTGTCGAGCTTGGCCAGCATGGAAGGCCAGTACCGCAAGCCGCGCATGGACAGGGACCTGCTCGCCGAGCACGGCGAGGGGATCATCGCGACGACCGGGTGCCCGTCGGGCGAGGTGCAGACGCGGCTGCGGCTGGGGCAATACCGGGAGGCCTTGCAGGCGGCCTCGGACTACAAGGACATCTTCGGTGCCGAGAACTTCTTCGTGGAGTTGATGGACCACGGCCTGCCGATCGAGCGCGCCGTACGGGAGAACCTGCTCAACATCTCGCGGGAACTCGCCCTCGAGCCGCTGGCGACCAACGACAGCCACTACGTGACCGTCGACCAGGCCGGGTCGCACGGGGCGTTGCTGTGCGTGCAGTCGGGCAAGACGCTCAACGACGAGTCGCGGTTCAAGCTCGACGGCGACGGCTACTACCTCAAGTCCGCGGAGGAGATGCGGGAATACTGGGACACCGAGGTTCCCGGCGCCGCGGACAACACGTTGCGCGTCACCGAGATGATCGAATCCTACGACGACGTCTGGTCCTTCCAGGACCGGATGCCGCGCGTGACGGTCGAGGGCGGCACGTCCGAACGGGACCAGCTGCAATCCGAGATCGACGAGTACCTGCCGACGCGGTACCCGGACGGGGCGTCACAGGAGGTCCTGGACCGGGTGAAGACCGAGATCGACGTCCTCGACACCAAGGGTTACTGCGCGTACTTCCTCGTCGTCGGCGACGTCACCCGGTGGGCGAAGTCGCAGGGCATCCACGTGGGTCCCGGGCGTGGCTCGGCAGCGGGGTCGTTGCTGGCCTACATCCTGCACATCACCGACCTGGATCCGCTGGAACACGGGCTGATCTTCGAGCGGTTCCTGAACCCGGAGCGGGACTCGCCACCGGACATCGACCTCGACTTCGACGACCGGCGCCGCGACGAGGTGCTGCAGTACGCGATCGACAAGTACGGCCGGGGCAAGGTCGCGCAGGTCATCACCTTCGGCAAGATCAAGACCAAGGCGGCGATCAAGGACGCCGCGCGGGTGCATCACGGCCAGCCGGGCTTCGCGATCGCCGACAAGATCTCCAAGGCGCTGCCGCCGCCGGTCGCGGCCAAGGACATTCCGCTCTCCGGCATCGTGGATCCGGAGCACGAGCGTTACGCCGAGGCCACCGAGGTCCGGTCGCTGATCGAGACCGACCCGTCGGTCTCGCAGATCTTCGACACCGCGCGCGGGCTGGAAGGCCTGATCCGCAACGCCGGTGTCCACGCGTGCGCGGTGATCCTGTCCTCCCAGGACCTGCTCGGTGCGGTTCCGCTGTGGCAGCGGGACGACGGCTCGGTCATCACCGGGTGGGACTACCCGTCGTGCGAGGCCATCGGCCTGCTGAAGATGGACTTTCTGGGGTTGTCGAACCTGACGATCCTCGGCGACGCACTGGAGTCGGTGCGGGCCAACCACGACCTCGAGATCGACCTGTCCACGCTCGGACTCGACGATCGTGCGACCTACGAGCTGTTGTCGCGGGGTGAGAGCCTCGGAGTCTTCCAGCTCGAAGGTGGCGGCATGCGGGAGCTGCTCAAGCGCATGCAGCCCACGGAGTTCGGCGACGTGGTGGCGGCGAACGCGCTGTACCGCCCGGGGCCGATGGAGGTCAACGCGCACCTCGACTACGCCGACCGCAAGAACGGTCGCAAGCCGGTCGAGCCGATCCATCCCGAACTGGCAGAGCCGCTCTCCGACATCCTGGCCGAGACCTACGGGCTCATCGTCTACCAGGAGCAGATCATGGCGATCGCGCAGAAGGTCGCCGGATACACGCTGGGACAAGCCGACATTCTGCGGCGCGCGATGGGCAAGAAGAAAAAGGAGGTCCTGGACGAAGAGTTCGGGCGCTTCCAGGCGGGCATGCGCGAGCAGGGTTACAGCGACGAGGCCATCGACAAGCTCTGGTCCACGGTGCTGCCGTTCGCCGGGTACGCGTTCAACAAGTCGCACGCGGCCGGGTACGCGCTGGTGGCGTACTGGACGGCGTACCTGAAGGCCAACTACCCGGCCGAGTACATGGCGGCGTTGCTGACCTCCAACGGCGACAACAAGGACAAGATGGCGGTCTACCTCGGCGAGTGCCGGCGGATGGGCGTCAAGGTGCTGTCCCCCGACGTCAACGACTCCGGCCTGATGTTCACCGCCGTCGGATCCGACGTCCGGTTCGGCCTCTCGGCGATCCGCAACGTCGGCACGAACGTGGTCAACTCCATCGCCACGATGCGCGACGAGCAGGGCCGGTACACGTCGTTCACCGACTTCCTGGACAAGTCCGAGACGGTGGTGTGCAACAAGCGCGTCATCGAATCGCTGATCAAGGCGGGGGCGTTCGACTCGCTCGGGCACACCCGGATGTCGTTGACCCAGCATCACGAGGCCGCCGTCGACGCGGTCGTCGGGCTCAAACGGCAGCAGGCGCTCGGGCAGTTCGACCTTTTCGGTGCGGACTCGGGCGCCGAGGGCGCTGAGAACTCCTCCCCGCTGGCTCACCTGCAGTTCACCCCGGAGGAGTGGCCGCGCAAGCAGCTGCTGTCCTACGAGCGGGAGATGCTCGGCCTCTACGTCTCGGCGCATCCGCTGGACGGGGCGGAGCGGCTGCTGGCTCCGTACCAGGACACCGGGATCGCCGCGCTCGTCTCCGGCGACCGCGAGTCGTCGAAGGACGGCAAGGAGCAGCAGTGCAAGATCGCCGGGATGATCTCCGGCATTCAGCGGCGCATCAACAAGAACGGCCATCCGTGGGCGATCGTGACGCTGGAGGACCTCGACGCGGGCGTGGAGGTGCTGTTCTTCCCGAAGTCCTACGAGGTGTTCGCGGACTGTCTCGTGGAGGACACGGCGATCGCGGTCAAGGGGCGCATCAACGAGCGTGAGGGCACGGTGAGCGTGTTCGCCTCGGACGCGCTGCCGATCGACATCTCGGCGGCGGAGACCGATCCGGGGACGAGCCCGGCGTTCGTGATCAAGGTCCCGGCCAACCGGGTAGACCGTTCGCTGGTCACGGAGCTCAAACGCACCCTGCAGGCGCACTCCGGCGACGTCCCGGTGCACGTGAAGTTGCAGGGCCCGCGCGGCGTGACCCGACTGGCGTTGTCGAGTGACTTCTTCGTCGCCACCGACAACGGCCTGCAGGGCGAGCTCAAGGGGCTTCTCGGAGCAGGCTGCTTCGAACCCACAGGCTGACTGGTCGGGGTGGGTTGTTTGCGTTGGTGGTGGGGTGGCGGAACCTCAGCGCCCTCCTCGCTGCGGGATCGATTTCTTGAGTAGCGGCCTACGCGGCGAAATCGCTGTCCTCGCGAGGAGGGCGCTGAGAACCCGCGGGTGGTCCGGCTGCGTAGAACGCCGAAGGGAATGAGCCCGACCAGCGCCACCCGGCCACCGAGCACACCCTTCTGTCGTGAGTTCGCAGCACGCAGCGTGAGCGGCGGGTTCGGCTTAGTCTCGGGTGGTGCTGAAGGATCTCGACGACGGTGAGGCGACCGGGGGCCACGTACGCCGCCCGGTCGCCGAGTTCGGGCACAGGGTGTCCGGTGCCCGTCGGGTGAAGATCTGGGCCGTGGTGTGCGGCGTGCTCGGCACGCTGTTGTCGCTGGCGGTGCCGTTCCTGCCCGTCCACCACGAGATCACGACACTCAAGTGGCCGACCGCCCAGGGCACGGCCCCGGTGGCGGCGCCGCTGGTGAGCTACTCGCCGCTGTGGCTCAGCGCCGACGTCCCGTGCGCCACGGCGCGGGACGCCACCGAGCGGTCGGGGGGTTCGGCGGTGCTGCTGTCGACGAACCCGCCGGAGTCCCAGTACGGCAACCTCACGGGGCTGTCGCTGCAGACCGAACGTGACCGGCTGGACCTGCGTAGCCGGGGCCAGCAGCTCGGTTCCGTCTCACTGCCGCCGGGCGACTGCCTGATCACGATCCGCTCGGACGGGGAGCGGACCACCGCGAGCGTCGACCAGCGGCCGTTCGCCACCGTCGCCGGCGACCAGCGCCCGCAGCTGACCGGCATCTACTCCGACGTGGACGGTGCGGCAGACGACGTGCGCGGCCTGTCCTTCGAGGCGCGGGTCGACAACCGGTTCGACAGTACGGCGACGGTGCTGAAAGTCGTGGTGATGGTGCTGGCCGTCGTCGCGTTCGTGGGCGCCGCGTGCTGCGTCCGGCTGCTCGACGCGCGCGCGGGTCGACGACCTCCCCGGCTCGCCCCGCGCGGCTGGTGGAAGCCGACGTCACGAGACCTCGCGGTCTACGGCGCGATCGTCGTGTGGTGGCTCATCGGTGCCATGACCTCCGACGACGGATACATCCTGAGCATCGCACGATCACGGGAGAGCGCTGGGTTCGTCAGCAACTACTACCGCTGGTTCGCGAACCCGGAAGCCCCGTGGGGGTGGTTCTACGAGATCTACACCGTGTGGGTGCAGGTGTCGACGGCGACGTTGTGGGTGCGGATGCCCGCGTTGCTGATGGCGATCGCGAGTTGGCTGCTGATCAGCCGCGAAGTGCTGCCCCGGCTCGGTCAGAAGGTGCGGCGCAGCGGCGCGGCCGGGTGGGCTGCCGCCGCCGTGTTCCTCGCGTTCTGGCTGCCGTACAACAACGGCTTGCGTCCCGAGCCGGTGGTGGTCGTGTTCTCGCTGCTCACGTTGTGTGCCGTCGAACGGGCCGTGGCGACGAGGAGGCTGTTGCCCGCCGCGCTCGGCCTGGTCGGTGCGGCACTGGCCGTGGGGGCGAACCCACACGGCCTGGTCGCGGTGCTGCCGTACCTGGCCGCGATCAAGCCGTTGTCGCGGCTGCTGCGGGACCGCGCGCGCCAGTTCGGGTGGTTGCCGGTGCTGGCCCCGCTGTCGGCGTGCGGCTTCGTGATCCTGACCGCGGTGTATTCGGACCAGACGTGGCGCTCGGTGCTCGACGGGATCGAGTTGAAGACGACGTTCGGCCCCAGCGACAACTGGTACGAGGAGTTGATCCGCTACAACCTGCTGTTCAGTTTCGAGCCGGACGGTTCGTTGTCGCGACGATTCCCGGTGCTGCTGGTGATGTTGTGCCTGGTGACGTGCGCGGTGGTGTTGCTGCGCCGGGGGCGGATCCACGGTGCGGCACTGGGCCCGAGTCGCAGGCTTCTCGCCGTCACCGCCATGTCGTTCGTGGTGCTGGCGATGACGATGACGAAGTGGACGCACCACTTCGGGATCTTCGCCGCGGTCGGCGGTGCGCTGGCGGCGCTGACCGCGCTGGCGACGAGCAGCACTGTGTTGCGTTCCAAGCGGAACCGAGCGGCGTTCTTCGCCGGGTTGATGCTGATCTCCGCGCTGTCCGCGACGGGCACGAACGGGTGGTGGTACGTCTCGGGCTGGGGTGTGCCGTGGTTCGACAAGCCGCCGTCGATCGAGGGTTACAACGCGAGCACGGCGTTGCTGGTGGGCGCGGCCGTCGCCGGGATCGTGGCCGTGATCGAGCACGTTCGTCTCGACGAGCGCCGGACGAGGCTCGCCCGCA
The DNA here is from genome assembly GCF_009664835.1 of Allosaccharopolyspora coralli. Taxonomy (NCBI): domain Bacteria; kingdom Bacillati; phylum Actinomycetota; class Actinomycetes; order Pseudonocardiales; family Pseudonocardiaceae; genus Allosaccharopolyspora; species Allosaccharopolyspora coralli. The sequence continues at coordinate 3,490,176 of NZ_CP045929.1, read as the reverse complement.
CCGAGAAGTCCAGCCGTGCGTTGCGACTCGGGACGGCGCCACTGGCGATCATTTGTGCGCTGCTGGTGGTGGGGGAGATCGCGGCGTTCGGCAAGGCCGTCCACGAGCAGCGGGGCAGCTACAGCCTCGGTGCGGACAACGTGCGCCAGCTGCTCTCGTCCTCGTGCGGGTTGTCGGACTACGTCGACGTGGAGATGCGTCCACGGGACGGGCTTCTTCCGGTCTCGGCGAACCAGCCCACGCAGGTGGCCCCGGGTACCGAGATCCCGCGCGGTGCCGCCGAGGAAGACGGTCGCGACGGCTACCTGCGGCCGGTGCAGGACGGGTTCTCCCGGCCGGGTCTGCCGCCCGGTGACGGCTCGGATCCGCTGGAACCGGATTGGGAGCCGCCGCACCAGTTCGGGGACGACGAGGCGCCGGTGTGGGGAAGCTACGACCCGAACGGGTCCGGCACCGCCGAGCTGCGGACACAGTGGTACGACCTGCCGGAGAAGGCGCGGTCCGGTGCGTCACCGTTGGTGGTGTCGATGGCCGGGGCCGAGGCGGAACCGAACTCGGTGGTCGCCGAGTTCGGCCGGGACACCGCGCGGGGCTTCGAGATCACGCACCGCGAGACGCTGCTCATGGGCCCGCCTCCGGAGTGGCGGGATGCACGGGTGACCGTTCCGGAACCCGCGCGTGGTGCCGACCGGGTCCGGCTCGTCGTCGACGATCAGGCGTTGGGCATGGCGGGCTGGCTGGCCGTCAGCGCACCGCGCGTCCCGCAGCTGCAGACGATGGCCGAAGTGCTCGGTGACGAGCCGACGTTCGTGGAGTGGCCCGCGGCGTTCGTGCACCCGTGCGCGAACCTCTCCGGGATCGGGAACGGGATCGCCGAGGTGCCGAAGTTCCGGGTGGTGGCCGGTGCCGAGCTGCGGGGCGCGGGGGAGAGCTGGTCGTCGCCGGACGCGGGTGGCCCGTTCGGCTGGATGAACGTGACCACCACGGTGCGTGAGTTGCCGACGTATCTGCAGGGCGACATCAAGCGGGACTGGGGAACCCTGTACGCCGTCGACCCGGTGGTGGCCGAAGCCTTGCCCGCCGAGACGGCTGTGGTGCAGCACCGGGAGACGCACGGGGGTCTGTGGTCGCCGGGACGGCTGAGCCTGAACGTGCAGTTGCCCGGTGACGTGCCGAGTTCCGCCGATCGGGACACGCAAGGGGCCTCGACGAACCAGCCCGACTGAGTATCGTCGGGTGACAACCAGTGGTGAACGGTGTTCACTGGGGCGGAGCGATTCGTTGGGAGTGCCCATGACCGTGCGCCACGGATGTCCGGCGATCGACGAGGAATTTCTGCAGGAGCCGCACCGGCATTTCGCCCAGTTGCGCCGCGAAGGACCTGCGGTGCAAGTCGTGAGCCCGAACGGGCTTCCGGTCTGGCTGGTCACCCGGTACGCCGATGCGCGCGTGGCGTTGACCGACCCCCGGTTCAGCAAGGACTACCGCAGCTTCGGCGAGTTGTTGCGGCGCAAGGCGGGCGGGGAGCCGCCGGCGTGGCTCGACGCGCTGCAGGCACACATGCTCAACCTGGATCCGCCGGATCACACCCGGTTGCGCAAGTTGGTGGCGAAAGTCTTCACGGCACGCCGCGTGGCCGCGCTGCGCCCCAGGATCGAGGAGATCACCGAGCAGCTGCTGGACCGGATGGCCGACGAGTCCGAAGTGGACCTGCTGGACGCGTTCGCTTTCGCGCTGCCGATGCAGGTGATCTGCGAGTTGCTGGGCGTGCCCGCCGAGGACCGCGACAACTTCCGGACGTGGTCGCAGGGCGTCCTCGAAGCGGGAGACCAGGAACGGGCGCGGGAGACCACGATGCGCCTCGCCGAGTATCTCGTGGCGCTGATCGAACGCAGGCGGCACGAGCCGGGCAAGGACGATCTGATCACCGCCCTGCTGGAGGTCCGGGACGAATCCGACCGGCTCAGCGAGCAGGAACTGATCTCGATGCTGTTCCTGCTGCTGGTCGCGGGGCACGAGACCACGGTCAACCTCATCGCCAACTGCGTCCTCGCGCTGCTGGACCATCCGGCGCAGAAGGCGGCGTTGCGCGCCGATCCCGGGCGGGTGGACGCGGTGATCGAAGAGACCCTCCGTTACGACGGACCGATCAACATGGCGACGCTGCGGCACACCGTGGAGGACGTCGAACTGTCCGAGGGGGTCACGATTCCCAGGGACGAGACGGTGATCGTCGGGTTGGCCTCCGCGAACCGGGACGGCGAGCGTTTCGACGCGGCCGAGACCTTTGACGCCGACAACGACGCGCAAGGCCACCTCGCGTTCGGGCACGGAATCCACTTCTGTGTGGGCGCGCCGCTCGCGCGTCTCGAAGGGCAGATCGCGGTGCGGCGGCTCGTCGAGCGGTTCCCGGACCTCGCGCTGGCGGTGCCCCGGGACTCGCTGACGTACCGGTTCAGCGGCATCATCCGCGGCTTGGAGACCTTTCCCGTCACCCTGCGCCAATAGGAGGGCGCGCGGGTTGATCCGCGTGGGTGGTTCCGTAGCGGTTTGACGACAGCCTCGATCCGCGCGGCTTCGTGAAGGGCCGGCGCGGCACTCAGCGGCGGACGACGACGCGGTAGGGGCCGACGTCGCGGGTCTCGAACTCCGGTGACGCGAAGACCGCCGGGTCGAAGTACACGTCGTAGTCGCGCACGTTCGGCTGCTGCGGGAACGAGTCGCCCTTGAGCTGGAGCGCGAGCTTGCCCGCTCCCTCGTCGTCCGGCTGCGTCGCCTCGTCCGCCTGAGCCGGTTCCTGGGCGTCCTGTTCCTGTCCGTCGGTGGGCAGGCGCAGCACGAACACGTTCGGCGCCCCGTACGGGTCGTTGTTCAGCATGCGCACCAGGTCGGCACTCGACGAGGCCTTCGACCAGTTCGTGATGCGCTCGGCCCGGTCGGCGTACTCGCCCAACGGGTTCGCGTAGTGCGGCGTCTCCTGCTGGTAGCCCCAGTACGGCCGGAACGACATGATCTTGTAGTCGGTGCTCATCACGATGTTGTCCTGCGGTTCGCGTCCGGTCAGACCGGAGATCGTCGCGATGAGTTCGTCGGTCCAGGCGCCGGTCTTCTCCGGATCCTGCTCACCGCGCGCGGTGTCGCCGGTCGGGTAGTAGTCCGTGTAGGCCTGCTGCACCGCCGGTTGCATCGCGGTCCCGATCGCGCCTTGGGTGATCGTGACGGTGCCGACGAGCCCGAGCGCGGCCGTCACGAGGGTCACCTGCGCGGCGTGCCGTGCGTCGATCCGGTTTCGCAGGTATCCGATGAGTTCGAGCAGTCCCAGCACGCCCGCCACGACGAGGACCACTTCCAGGATCACCGTGAGCCGGAAAGCCAGCAGCGTCGTCTTCGCCACCAACGCCAGCGTGGAGAGCACGAACCACGTGTAGACGGCGACGACGGTCGTGAGCATGGCGGCGGCGATCTCGTTGCGGTGGCAGCGGATCAACAGCCACACCAGCCCGACCAGACACAGCACGCCGAGAGCGTTGCCCTCGGTCATCGGCATCGGAAGGAACGCGCCTTCCTCCGGAAGGTAGTGCAGCGCCGCGCTGCGCGGATTGTCGAGGAAGAACTGGGTCGCCACGATGTAGGGCAGCCACACCAGCAGCGCGATGAGGGCGCTGACGACGCCGACGGGCAGCAGCCGCAGGAACATCCGCTTCACGGTGTCGCCGACCCGCGCGCCCCGGGAGATCCGCAACAGGCCGAGCACGATCGCCATCGTGACGAACAGCAGCACCGCGAAACCGAAGTGCAGCGTGTAGGTGACGGCGGCGAACCCGACATAGGCGCCAATGCACGCCAGAGTCCAGCGTGGCGCGGAGCTCTCGCGGCGCATGGCGTGCCAAGTCAGCACCGCCACCGGCGGCAGCCACGCCGCGGACGGCCACGCGTACGGCTCGTGCACGCCGTGCAGCAGGCCTGCGAGGGTGGTCGCCAGGGCCGCGAGCAGTGCGAGCCGCCGCCGGATCACGACGCTCCACAACGTGAACGCCACGACACTGGTCACCGCGACCCACACGATCGCGTAAGGCTTGTAGGCGGCCCAGCCTTCCCAGCCGAGCAGGTTCGCGAACCGGCCGCCGAGCCAGAACCAGCCCGCCGGGTAGTACGGGGCGGTGTCGACGTAGTTCATGTCGACGAGACCGAGGTTCTCGGCCATCCGCGTCATGTACTGCATGCGGAAGCCGTTGTCGGTCGACGAGCCGCCGAGGTAGTACCGCGTGTTCTGCAGCGGGACGGCCAACGCCAGCGTGCTGAACGCCGCCAGCGCCGTCCACGTCCCGGCCAGCCGCAGCCAGCGCGGGCCACGCCGATGCCCGAACGTCAGCAGCGTGAACAGCACGAGCACGACGAGGCCGGTGGCGACCGCGGCGAGCGCCTCCGGCGCGTAGCTCGGCTCGCTGATGCTCAGGCGGGTCGCCGCGAACTGCAGCACCATGCTCACCACGACCGCCAGCACCGACCCGAGCAGCAACTCCACGACCGTGCTGCGCAGCGGCAGGCGGACGGCGGAGTCCTGGCGGGGTTCGTCGGTCGGGCTCGGACCGGTCACGGTCGGCTGGGGGAAGAATCCCGCCACGGTTCGTCCTTCGGCGGTGGGCGACAGGAGCAGGCGCAGAATAGTTGATGTGCCGCGCCGGCCCGGAGGCCGTGTGCCGACTCGGTCCGAGTGCCACCACGTGACGGGCCCCTGCGGACGTTAAGGTTTCGGCGTGCAGGAACCAGCAGGGGGGTCGGCGCCGGACGGCTCGGTCGAGACGGACGGCGGCCGCGGACAGGCGGGCGCAGTGTCGGGACCGGAGAACGGACCTGCGTTGGTTCCCGCGTTCGCCACCGAGCAGTCGCAGGTCTCCGTCAAGCCGGACTTGCTGCCCGCCGTGAGTGCGCTCTCGCTGCTGTCGTTGTTCGGGCTGCCGCTGGGGTGGGTGTGGTCACGGCTCGCTCCGCCGCAGCAGAGCACCGTCGTCGACGGCGGAGCGACGAGCTCGGTGCTGATGGAGAGCTACCACAGCTTCGACGCGCTGGCGATCTTCCTGCTGCTCTCCGGTGGTCTGGGCGTTCTCGTGGGCGGCGCGGCCTGGATGCTGCGCTCGCGCAGGGGTCCGGTGTTCTTGCTCGGGGCGGTGCTCGGTGCGGCCGTCGCGGGCTGGCTGGGCATGCGGCTGGGCACCGCGTTCGCGGCCGGGTTGTATGCGCTGCCCGCCGCGTCGCAGGTGGGCGATCTCGTCACGGTGGCGCCGAGCATCGACACGCCGTGGGTGGTGCTCATGGCGCCGCTGGGGGTGGCGCTCGCCTACGGCTTGGCGGCGTCCTGGAACGGCATGGACGACCTCGGCCGCCGGCACTGAGGCGTGAGTCCGAGGCGAGCGGCACAGTCGGCCGTCACCGAGGCGTGAGTCTTTTTGGTTGCTATAGCCACCACAAAGGCTCACGCCTCGGTGTGATGGACCACTGACCCAAGCTCCGCAATGCGCTCTCAGGGACGGCGGAAGGTCTGGAGGGCCTGGTCGACGACCTCCGGGGGGACGGCGTCGGGAACTTCCTGGTCGGCGTGGGCGAAGAGCATCGGCGAACTGCCCTCGGTGTCGTTGTCGAACGCGATCGCCGCGAGGTAGACGTTCGGCGCCGGGCACTCGCCGCCCGGCGCGGGCGTGACCGTGCCGCTCACCAACGTCGCTTCGGTCCGCCCGTCGTTGACCCGCACCGGCTGCGGCGGATTGAACCGCACCGGCGGCGGCGCCGAGCCGTCCTCCCCGGACAGGCCGATCCGCGCCCAGGACTCCATCTTCGTCCGCGCCGCCGAGACCGGGTCGTCGACGTCGCCGACGGTGACGCCGATCTTCGCCCGGTACGAGGCCCCGGCCTCGGGGCAGACGTCCGGCAGGTACACCGAGGTCGCGCTGAGGATCTCGCGGTCCCCTTCCGCGTTCTCCATCCCACTGAGCACGCCGGGCTCGGGGCTCCAGTCGGGCGGAACGTCGTAGACCATCTCGAAGTTCGGCCACGACACCCCGGTCCAGCCGGGCACGCTCGCCGGAACGAATTCCTGGTCGTCGCTGGGCGTGCCGGTCGATTCCTCCTCCGGCGTGGGCTCGGGCGACTCCGACTCCGGAGGTGGCGCGACCGGAGCGGTGGGCTCTGGCGGGGGCGGGGCGGCCTCGTTCTCGGAGCTGCTGGTGACGATCAGCGCCGAGGTCGTCACGAGCGCGGTCACGAGTACCACGGTGACGACGACGCCGGCGACGAGCGGTGCGCGTCGTTTCGGTGGCGGGCCGGTCCGCAGGTTGTTCTCCGCGTACAGGCCGAAGCCTTGGTACTGCATTCCCGACTGCTGTCCGGGGCCGGTGACCTGTTCACCGGTGATCGGGTCTACGCGGTAGTACTGGTGGTGCGGGTCCCCGGGGCCCCCAGGCGTCGACATGCACAGATCGTATCCGCGCGTCCGTGTCCCTCGGGCGGGAACCGGTCAATTCACGCCGGGCTGCTGGACGAACTCGGCGAGTGAGGCCGGCACGGCGCGGAGTTCGCGCAGGAACTCGGCCTCCCGGAGCATGAGCTGCCGCACCAGCCGCAGCCGCAGGTGCGGATCGGTTTCGGCGAGCAGTTCCTGCCGGTCGTCGACGCCGAGCACGCAGTCGTCGGCGAGGGTGTACGCGAGTTGCGCCGGGTCGGGGTCGTCGTCGAGCTCCTGTCGGTGGTCGTGGCGCAACCCCGAGTCGTGGTAGCGGGTGTGTGCGGTCATGGCCGAGGACACGAGGCGTTCGGTGAGTTCCGTCGCGGGGTGTTCCGGGGTGGTGTCGGGCAGCCATTCGACCCTGGCCATCAGGTACGGCGCGGCTTCGGTGTCGAGCTGTAGCAGGCGGAACCGGTGCTCGCCGGTGGTGGTGATGTCGTAGCGGTCCTCGGGCAGGCGCTGCGCGGTCTCGAGCACGGCGCTGCAGCCGACGTCGTGGAGGGCGTCGACGTTGCCTTCGCCGACCTCCCAGCCCTGACGGATCGCGATGATGCCGAACCGTCGTTCGGGGACCACCTCGTGGAGCAGGTCGAGGGTGAGCTGCCGATAGCGTGGCTCGAAGACGTGCAGGGGCAGCGCGCCGCCGGGCAGCAGCACGGTTCCCAGCGGGAACAGCGGGATCGTGTCCGTCACGGGCACAACCTACTCGGCCGCGGGCACGCTGGTCGAGATCTTCACGCCGTGGGCGGGCGCAGGACGGCGAACTGGTCGGTGACCGCGAGGCCGCGTGTGGTGAACCGGAACAGCGCTGCGGGGCGTCCTCCGGTCGGCCCGGACGAGACGGTGCGGCCGGTGGGTTCGAGGACGCCGCGCCGGGACAGCACGCGTTGCAGGTTCGTCGCCGAGACCGAGTACCCGAGGGCCGCGGTGTAGAGCTTGCGCAGTTCGGAGACGGTGAACTCCTCGGGCGCGAGCGCGAAGCCGATGTTGGTGTAGGAGAGCTTGCCGCGCAGCCGGTCGCGGGCGGCGTCGACGATCGAGTCGTGGTCGAACGCGGTGGGGGGCAGGTCGTCGACGGGGTGCCAGCGGGTGTCGCCGGGGATGACCGGGTCGAGGTCGGAGGGCACGAGCCCGAGGAACGCGGTGGCCACGATGCGCTGGCCGGGGACGCGGTCGGGGGTGCTGAACACCGAGACCTGTTCGACGTGGGCGAGTTGGTGGACGTCGACCTTCTCGGCGAGTTGGCGGCGGATCGAGGCTTCGACGTCCTCGGTGTCGGCGAGGGTGCCGCCGGGCAGCGACCACCGGTGCAGCGCGGGTTGCTGTGCGCGCTGCCACAGCAGCACGTGCAGGCGTGAGTCCTGGATTCGCAGCACGGCGGCGAGCACTTCGTGACCTGTGTCGCAGCGGTGAACGGGAGGTTGCGTGTTAGCATGAACCACGTTTTCGATTCTAAGGCGAAAACTACGAGAGCGCGAACACCCCCGAGTGGTGTTTTCGGGGGGCGCCGTGGTGGCGGGGCTGTCCACCGCGGCGAGCGGGTGGCGTCGTCGAGGTGTCGACGCGTGCGGCCCGCCGCACTGAGGACGGGAGGACGACATGGCGACCACGGGAACTGCGGCCACGGCGGGAACGGTCACCACCGGACACGCCTGGGAGCGCACCGACACCGGCTACACCGGTGTGGTCGCGGACGCCGAGTGGGCGCGCGAGATCCGGCGCCTCGCCGACGAACGCGACGCCGTGCTGCTCGCGCACAACTACCAGCTGCCCGAGATCCAGGACGTCGCCGACCACACCGGCGACTCGCTCGCGCTGAGCCGGATCGCGGCCGCCAGCACCGCGAGCACCATCGTCTTCTGCGGTGTGCACTTCATGGCCGAGACGGCGAAGATCCTCGGCCCGGGCAAGACGGTGCTCATTCCCGACGAACGAGCCGGGTGTTCGCTCGCGGACTCGATCACCGCCGAACAGCTGCGCGAATGGAAGGCCGGATTCGACGACCCGGTCGTGGTCTCCTACGTCAACACCACCGCCGAGGTGAAGGCCGAGACGGACATCTGCTGCACCTCCTCCAACGCGGTCGACGTGGTGCGGTCCGTTCCGGCCGACCGTGACGTGCTGTTCTGTCCGGACCAGTTCCTCGGCGCGCACGTCCAGCGCGAGACGGGACGCGAGAACCTGCACGTCTGGGCCGGTGAGTGTCACGTGCACGCCGGCATCAACGGACCCGAACTGGCCGAACGCGCCGCGGCGAATCCCGACGCCGACCTGTTCATCCACCCGGAGTGCGGCTGCGCGACCTCGGCCCTGTACCTCGCGGGCGAGGGCACCGTGCCCGAAGACCGGGTCAAGATTCTCTCCACGGGACAGATGCTCGACGCCGCGCGGGAGACCGGGGCGTCGTCGGTGCTCGTCGCGACCGAGGTCGGCATGCTGCACCAGTTGCGCACCGCCGCACCCGAGATCGACTTCCGCGCGGTGAACGACCGTGCCTCGTGCCGATACATGAAGATGATCACCCCTGCGGCGCTGCTGCGCTGTCTGAGCGAGGGCGCCGACGAGGTCCACGTGCCACTGGACGTCGCCGAGCGAGCGAAGGCTTCGGTGGAGCGGATGATCGCGATCGGCACCTCGGGCGGTGGCGAGTGAGCTGGGAGGCCGCCGCCGACGTGGTCGTGGTCGGCACCGGCGTCGCCGGGCTGACCGCCGCGTTGCGCGCCCGAGAGATCGGCCTGCGTGTTCTCGTGGTCACCAAGGACACCGCGCCCGCCGGGAACACCGGGTGGGCGCAGGGCGGGATCGCGGTCTTCCGGCCGGACGAGCACGACGACGGCGACAGCGTCGAGCAGCACGTCGAGGACACCGTCGTCGCGGGAGCGGGCCTGTGCTCGCGTGCGGCGGTCCGGGCGATTCTGACCGACGGCGCGGAGGCTGTGGAACGTCTGCGCACCACGGGCGCGAAGTTCGACGCCGACTCCCCGGGGTCGCTGTCCCGGGCTCGCGAGGGTGGGCACAGCGCCTTCCGTGTCATCCACGCGGGCGGGGACGCCACCGGAGCCGAGGTGCAGCGTGCGCTGGTCGCGGCCACCGGCGACGGTGGGATTCCGGTCCTCGAACACCACTGTGTCGTCGAGTTGCTGCGCGGGGACAGTGGTGCGCTCGCCGGTCTCCTGGCCCTGGACGCGGCAGGCAGTCCCGGGGTCGTACACGCTCCCGCAGTCGTCCTCGCCACGGGCGGACTCGGTCAGCTCTACGCCGCCACGACCAACCCGGAGGTCGCGACGGCGGACGGTGTCGCGCTGGCGCTGCGGGCGGGTGCGGTCGTCGCGGACCTGGAGTTCGTGCAGTTTCATCCAACGGTGCTTTTCGCGGGCGGGGCGCGCGGACGCAGGCCCCTGGTGACCGAGGCAGTGCGCGGCGAGGGTGCCGTGCTGGTCGACGCGAGCGGACGACGGGTGATGGCGGGTGAGCATCCGCTGGAAGACCTCGCACCGCGGGACGTCGTCTCCGAGGCCATCAACCGGCGGCTCGCGGAAACCGACGCGGAGTGCGTGTACCTCGACGCGAGCGGAATCGGCGCGTCGTTCGCCCGGCGGTTCCCGACGGTGCACGCGGCCTGTCGTGAGGTGGGAGTCGACCCGGCTCACGAGCCCGTTCCGGTCACCAGCGCCGCACACTACTCCTGCGGCGGGGTCGTGGCCACTGTGGACGGACGAACGTCCGTGTCCGGTCTGTACGCGGCGGGCGAGGTCGCCCGGACCGGACTGCACGGCGCGAACCGGCTCGCCTCGAACAGTCTGCTGGAGGGGCTGGTCGTCGCCTCGCGCGCCGTCGACGCCGTGGCAAGGGATCTTCGTGCGGGACGGATCAGCAGGCAACGGGGCGGGTACGAGGCGATTCCCGCCGCTGCGGTCGTCGACCGGGATCTGTTGCAGCGGACGATGAGCCGGCACGTGGGAATCGGGCGTGAGGCGCGCGGCATGGGCGTCGCCACCCGGCTCATCGACACCTCGTCGGTCGTCCGGCCGTTGCGGACCAGGCAAGCAGTCGAGGACTCGTCGCTCGCGCTGACGGCGCAGGCGTTGCTGGCGGCGGCGACCGCGCGGACCGAGTCCCGAGGCTGCCACCGTCGATCCGACCTGCCGAATCCGGACAACAGGCAGTGGCGGTCGAGCATCGGATGGCGACTCGACGTCTCCGGCTGGCTCATCCGCTGCGACACCGACACTTCCCAAAGTATTGCTTAGAGTGCATTGGGGAACCGTCCTTGGTGCCCGTAGGGCACGCCTCATACGTGCCCAGCGGCAGCAAAGACAACGCCCTCTGAGTCAGAATTACCAGCAGAAGGTCTTGCTTGGTGGGTCGGGTAGCGGAACCTCGGCGCCATCCTCGCTGCGGGATCGATCTCTCGAGTAGCGACCTACGCGGCGACATCACTGTCCTCGCGAGGAGGGCGCTGAGAACCCGCGGATGGTCGGGCTGTGTACGTGGTCACTTATCAGCGGCTCCGCCGCTGATAAGACACGACGACAGCTCATTCTGCTCGGAGTTCTCCGCGCAAACGGTGGACAGGAGACAGGGATGACACAGCCGGAATCGCGAGTATCGCAGGTGACTGCGCAGAGCCTTGCCGACGCGGGCCTTGACGTCGAGGAGACGCGGGCGTTGGTGCGGACCGCCCTCGCCGAGGACCTGCGGTACGGCCCCGACGCGACCACAGCGGCCACGGTGCCCGCCGACGCCGTGGCGCGGGGCCGGTTCAACACTCGCCGCGACGGTGTCCTCAGTGGGCTCCCGCTGGTGCTGGTGGTTCTCGACGAAGTACTCGGCGCCGACGGCTACGAGATCGTCGCCGCTCGCCCGGACGGATCCCCGCTCGCGGCGGGCGACTGCGCGTTGGAGGTTCGCGCCGCCACACGGGGACTGCTCAGCGCCGAACGGACCGCGCTGAACCTGCTCTGCCACCTCAGCGGCATCGCCTCGGCGACCGCGGAGTGGGTCTCCGCGGTGCGGGGGACCCGATGCCGCGTCCGGGACAGCCGGAAGACGTTGCCGGGGCTGCGGCTGCCGCAGAAGTACGCGGTGCGCTGCGGCGGCGGCGTGAACCATCGGCTCGGTCTCGGCGACGCGGTGCTCATCAAGGACAACCACGTCGTCGCCGCCGGCGGAGTCGTACCGGCTCTGCGGGCGTGTCGTGCGTCCGCGCCCGAGCTGCCGCTGGAAGTGGAAGTGTCCACTGTGGCCGAGCTGGACGAGGTGCTGGCGGAGCAGGCGGAACTCGTGCTGCTCGACAACTTCAGCCCCGAGCAGTGCGTCGAGGCGGTCCGTCGCACCCGGCAGGTGTCTGCGCACACCGAACTGGAGGCCTCCGGCGGCCTGACCCTGCCGGTCGCGCACGCCTACGCGGAGACCGGTGTGGACTACCTCGCCGTCGGGTGGCTCACCCACTCGGCCCCGGCGCTGGACCTCGGCCTCGACCTGGAGTGATGAGGCTCGGGCCGGTTCGTCTGCCGGGGACTTCCGGCGCCGTCAGCGCTTCGAGGGTGGCGCGCCCTTCCCGTCTGCGGTTGTAGGGCAGCGACGACAGCATCCGCTCGATGCCGCAGTCGTTGGCGAACGCGGAAGACATCAAGCCGACCCCGAACGCCAGCACGAACCATTTCGCCGGGTCGTACCAGAACATGACCACGACGTTCACCAGGATCAGCAGTCCGAGCACGAGACGAGCCTGGCGGGCCAGTTCCCAGTGGTCGGCGCCGTGTTCCACCTCGTCCGGCCATTCGGACACGCCGCCCGCCAGCACCACGACCTGCGAGAGGCCGGTCGGTTCGAGGGCGCGCCGCGCCTGCTCGGCACGCACGCCCGATCCGCAGACGAGCACGACCGGGTCGTCGTGGTCGACGAGCCATTCGGGGCCGTGCGCCTGGATCACGTCCAGCGGGACGTTGAAGGAGCCGGGGAGGCGGGTGGTCTGGAACTCACCAGCGGTGCGGACGTCGATCACGCGCGTCGACGGCTGGGAATCGAGCAGGTCGCGGACCGCTGCGGCGGACAGTTCGGGCGGTCGAGTGTCGGACATCGGTGTCCCCTGTCGCCTTCCGTGGCTGTACGGGGCTCCGTGACCACGTCGCTGCCCGCGAAACGTGGTGTACGCAACACCCGGCGGGCGACAGGCTACCCCATTCGGGGTGCTGTGATCGTCCCGTTGTTCGCGAGATGTGATCGGCCGTCGCGGTGCGGGCCGTCAGGAAGGCCGGACCACCGTGGCGCCGGCTTCCTCTGCGGTGTCGAAGGGGGAGTCGACGTGCACGACTTGTCGTCCGGCGGCCGCCAGCAAGGACGCGGCGGCAGCCGCCCGGTAGCCGCTCGCGCAGTGCACCCAGACCGTTCCGGCCGGGACGTCGTTCATGCGCTCCGGCAGGGCGTACAGCGGAAGGTGCGTGGCTCCTTCGAGGTGGCCGGCCTGCCATTCGGTGTTCGCGCGCACGTCGAGCACCACGTCGGGGTGGGGCAGCGTGGGGTGCCCGGTCGGCTTGCGGCTGTGCACGCGGTCGACCAGGTCGGCGAAGGTCGCCGTCGGGATGCTGCGTAGCTGAGTCGGGTCGGCCGCGAGTTCGTCGGGTTTCCCGACGGCCGCGGCGGCGAACTCGTCCCTCCCGATCCGGCACAGTTCCCGCTGGGCCTCGGCGACCTCGGCCGGGCTCGACCCGACCAGGGTCACGGCGGCGTCCCGCTCGGCGAGCCATCCCAGCCACGTCGCCATCGGGCCGTCCAGGCCGAGGCTGACCGTGCCGGCCAGGTGCGTCGACATGTACGCCTTGCGAGACCGCAGGTCGACGACCCATTCGCCCGCGTCGAGCCGCGCGGTGAGTTCCTCCGGGCTCGCGCGGTGCGGCGGGCGCAGGTCCAGCGTCGGCGGCCCCGCCGCGTTGATCGCGCCCATGTGCGCGTAGTAGGCAGGGTAGACGTCCAGTCCGGACAGCGCGTGGTCCACGAATTCTCGCTGCGCCAACGTCAACGCCGGGTTGTCGCGGCGCTGGTCGCCGACCGTGTCGCCCTGTGTCCCGGCGGCGCCCGCCGCGCAGAAACTGCCGAATCCGTGGGTCGGCCAGACCTTCGCGCCGTCCGGCAGCTCCTCGGTCAGCCGGCGCGCCGAGGCGTGCTGGTGGCGTGCCAGCTCCTCGCGGTGCTCGTCACCGAGCAGGTCGGTGCGCCCGGTGGTGCCGTACAGCAACGAGCCCCCGGTGAAGACTCCGGCGGCGTGTCCGTCGTGTTCGAGCACGTAGGACAGATGGTGGAAGGTGTGGCCCGGTGTCGCGACCACGCGCACTCGCAGCCGGTCGGAGACCGTGAGGACGTCCTCGTCGCGCAGCGGACGGTGGTCGAACCCCACCACCTCGTCCGCGGACATCCCGTACTCCGCGCCGGTCAGGCGGGCGAGTTCCAGGCCGCCGGAGACGTAGTCGTTGTGCAGGTGGGTTTCCAGCACGAGCGCGACGCGGGGGCCGACCTCCCCGGCGGCGGCGAGGATCCGGTCGACGTCGCGTTGCGGGTCGACCACCACGGAGACCGTGCCATCTCCGGCGACGTAGCTGCGATCGCCGAGCGTCGAGGTCTCCACGACCCGGACGAGCGGTTGGGTGTGTTCCCCCGGCACGACCACCACCTCCACCCCGAACGCTACCGAGCGCCGGGTGTTTCCGGCGACCCTTCACAGTTGCCGATCGGTCGCCGGTCGACTCGGCGGGCGTGTGCTCGGGTGGTGCTCCGGTACCGCCGCCCCAGTTCGTGCCTCGCGGCGTTGGGGGCCTCTTGGGTACCAGGTGTACGCGGCGGGCACGCGAGACCATGCCCTCACGGGCATCAAGACAACATCAAGGACGGCTGCTCAGAACCGCCGGTTGGCCAGGACGGGAAGGGCCTTGCGCGCGTCGTTCACCGCGGACGGGTCGACGTCGGTGATCAAGACGTCCGGCGCGTCGGCGAGCTGGGCGTGGACCGCGCCGAGCGGGGTGACCACGGTGCTGAAGCCGATCCCGGTCGGGGCCTTGCCCCCGGGTTCCCGGCCGATGCTGCGCGGATCCGCCTGACCGCAGGCCACGATCCACGAGGTGCAGTCCAGCGCACGAGCCCGGACCAGCAGTTCCCACTGCTCGCGCTTGCCGTCGCCCGCACCCCACGACGCGCTCGTGACGATCACCGAGGCGCCGCGATCGGCGAGAGCGGTGTACAAGCCGGGGAATCGCACGTCGTAGCACGTGGTGATACCGACGGCCGTGCCGTCGACGTCGACGACGAGAGGCTGTTCGCCGGGGGCGACCGTGGTCGACTCGGTGAACCCGTAGGCGTCGTAGAGGTGGATCTTGTCGTAGTGGGCCCGCACCCCGGCGCCGGTGACCAGCAGAGTGTTGGTGACCCGTCCGTCGTCGGTGGGGGTGAACATCCCGGCCACGACGGTGATCCCGGCGTCGTCCGCGAGTCGTCGCACCTCCTCGGCCCACGGGCCGTCGAGCGGCTCGGCCAACGGCCCCAGCGGCACCCCGAAGCAGGCCATCGTCGCTTCGGGGAACACGGCGAGCCGCGCACCGGCTTCGGCGGCACGGCGGACTCCGTCGGCGACGAGTTCGAGGTTCGCCTTCGGGTCCGACGACGACACGACCTGACACAGCGCGATCCGCATGGCCTCATCCTTCCTCAACACCCCCGCGGTGTCGAAGCCATGGAGGTGCTCGGGGGTTCCGGTCGGGCACACTGCGCCAGCAGTCTTTCTCCGCTGCCTACGCAGGCCGACCACCGGCGGGTTCTCACCTCGTGGCTGGCGAGGACAGCGTCGAGATGGTGTAGGTGGCTACTCGATGTCGACGATCCCGCAGCCAGCCGCGAGGTGAGGTTCCGCCACGGAACCACGCACGCAGATCAACCACCCTCCCAAATGCTTATTGAGCATTATTGGCAACAACGGCTACTGTCGGTGGGTGCTGAATCGCAGAGTGTTCCTCGCGGCAGTGCCCACGACGATGCTGGCTGCGGCGTGCACCGCGCCGACGGCACCCGGAGGCTCCGGCAGCCCGAACGGGATGCTGCTGGGCGACGGCTACGAGCCGGACACGCTGCACCCGCTGCTCGGCTACGCCCAGGAAGGGGCGGCGAAGTTCTACGACGGGCTCGTCTCGTTCGACGGCAGGGGAACGCTGCGTCCCGCGCTGGCCGCCGAGGAGCCTTCGTCCACACCGGACGCGCGACAGTGGACGGTCACCCTCCGCGAGAACGTCGTCTTCCACGACGGCACACCGTTCGACGCCGACGACGTCGTGGCGACCTACCGCGCCGTCCTCGATCCGGCGTTCGCCTCCACGATCAGCTCCGACTTCGACATGCTGGAACGGGTCGAGAAGGTCGACGCACGCACCGTGCGCTTCGACCTCAAGTACCCCTACGCGGCGTGGCCGGCGCTGATGGTGCTCGGGATCGTGCCCGCCGAGACCCTCGCCGAGCCGGAGCCGCTGGAGAACTCGCCGTTGAACACCGAGCCGATCGGCACCGGCCCGTACCGGCTCGTCGAATGGCGCCGGGGCGATCAGATGATCTGGCGCGGCAACGAAAACTACTGGGGCGGCGCGCCGCAGGTCGGTGACATCACGGTCGTGTTCGCCACGGACGACAACACCCGGGCCCAGCGTCTTCAGGCGGGCGAGTTCGACGGCACGGTGCTGCCGCCGGTGCTCGCCGAGCGGGTCGGCGGGGTCGACGGCTACCGCGTCCTGCACCACGACTCGGCGGACTTCCGCTCGATCACCCTGCCGGTCGGCAATCCCGTGACCGGCGACCCGGCGGTGCGGCTCGCGTTGAACCTCGCCGTGAACCGGCAAGGCATGGTCGACGCACTGCTCGGTGGACACGGCACGCCGGCGTCCACACCGATTCCCCCGTCGATGCGCCCGCACCACGAGCCGTCCGCGGTGTTCCCGTTCGATCCGGCCCGCGCCGAACAGGTGCTCGGTGCCGCGGGCTGGGTCAGGGGATCGGACGGCATCCGCACCCGCGGCGGCGAGCGCGCCCGGTTCGCGGTGCTCTACAACGCCGAGGACTCGCTGCGGCGGGACCTGGCGCTGGCGTTCGCCTCGGACGCGCAGACGGTCGGGATCGAGGTCGCGCTCGAAGGACTCGGGTGGGACGCCATCGACCCCAGGATCAACGACGACTCCGTGGTTCTCGGTGCAGGCACCCCGCTCGACCCGGACCTGCAGACGTACTCGGCACTGCATTCCTCCGCGACCGGGACCGGCACGTACAACAACCCCGGCGGCTATCGCAACGCCGAGGTCGACGCCGCACTCGACGCCGGTCGGCGGGCGATCGGCGACCAGGAGCGCGCACCGCACTACCGGCGCGCGCAGACGGCCTACGTCGCCGACCCGGGAGCGGTGTACCTGGCGTTCCTGGACCACAGCTACCTCGTACGGGAAGGCCGCTGGAACGGCTACCAACCGGTCGTGGAGCCGCATACGCACGGCACCACGTGGGGGCCGTGGTGGAACGTCGAGGACTGGACGACGGTCACATGAACGCCGTGTCGTCGCGTGCCGAGGCGGTCGGCCGCCTCGTGCTGCGGCGGCTCCTGTTCGCGGTGCCGGTGCTGTTCGTCGTGACGCTGGGCATGTTCCTGCTCGCCGCCGCCTCCCCGTTCGACCCGATCCGGCAGTACTACGGCGTGCAGATCTTCGAGGCCGACGCCGCCGAGGTCGCGCGCGTGCGCGCGGAGCTGGGCCTGGACCAGCCGGTGCTCGTGCAGTTCTGGAGCTGGGTGACCGGAGTGTTCGGCGGCGACCTCGGCGTGTCCCGCTCGTTCCGGCAACCGGTCGCGCAAGTCGTGCTCGAACGACTGCCGTGGACGATGCTGCTCGCCGCGACCGGCCTGGCGATCGCGGTGCTGCTCGCGCTGCTGCTCGGGACGATCGCCGCCTGGCGGCAGGGCGGCTGGATCGACCGGGTGGTGACGGGGATCGGCCACGCGCTCGAGGGGATTCCGCCGTTCGTGCTGGCACTGTTGTCGATCTCGGTGTTCGCGCTCGCGCTGGGGTGGCTGCCGGTCGCCGGTCTCACCGACGCGGGCGCGGAGCTCTCGGTGGGACAGGTTGCCCAGCACCTCGTGCTGCCCGCGACGGCGCTCGGAATCTCGCAGTCGCCGTGGCTGGTGCTGCACGTACGGCAGTCGTTGCTCACCTCGCTGACCGAGGACCACGTCACCGGCGCGCGAGCGCGCGGGCTCAGCGAGCCGACCGTGGTGCTGCGCCACGCGTTGCCGACGGCGGTGCTGCCGTTCGTGATGCTCATCGGCGCGCGGGTGCCGGAGCTGGTCACCGGCGCCGTGCTGGTCGAGGCGGTGTTCTCGTGGCCCGGTCTCGCCGCGGCCGTGGTGACCGCCGCCGAGGCCGTCGACTATCCGATGCTCGCTGCCGTGACCATCCTGGCGACCGGCGCGGTGCTGCTCGGTTCGCTGCTGGCCGACGTGGCGGCGGTGCTGCTCGACCCGAGGGTGAACGCCGATGGCTGACCAGTTGCAGGCCGAGGAGCTCTGCCCGCCCAGGCCGGAGCTGTGGCGGGACGCCGGCCGTCGCCGTGCGGGCACGACGCGGGGGCATGCACCGGAGTCCCGCGCCCGTGCGCGCTGGTGGGGCTCGATCGGTGTGCTCGGCGTCCTCGTGCTGGCCGCGCTCGCCGTGCCCGCCGTAGTCGGCGGTGACGACCTGGTCCGCTACGACTCGATTCGGCTCCCGCCCGAGGCGGCGCACCCGTTCGGAACCGACACGGCAGGACGCGACCTGTTCGCACGTTCCCTCGCCGGGTTGCGGGTGTCGCTGCTCGTCGCCGGAGTGAGCGCCGTGATCTCCACGGTGCTGGGAACGCTCGTCGGAGCCGCGGCGGGCGCACTCGGCGGATGGACCGACCGGCTGCTGATGCGGGCCGTCGACACCGTGAACGCGGTGCCGCACCTGCTGCTGGGCATCGTGATCGTCGCGCTCTACCGGGGCAGCGTCGTCGCCGTGGTGCTCTCGATCGCCCTGACGCACTGGACGACCGTCGCTCGCATCGTGCGGTCGCGAGTGCTCTCGCTGCGGCAGCGCCCCTACATCGACGCCGCGATCTCCGGCGGCGCGTCGCGGTGGCGGGTGCTGCGGCGGCACCTGCTGCCCGCCGTGATCCCGCAGGCTGCGCTCTCGGCGGTGCTGCTCGTGCCGCACGCGGTGTGGCACGAGACGGCGTTGAGCTTCCTCGGCCTCGGGCTGCCCGCGCACATGGCCAGCATCGGCAACATCCTCGGCGACGGCCGAGCCGCGGTGCTGCTCGGAGCCTGGTGGATCGTGCTGTTCCCGTCGGTGCTGCTGGTGGCGACCACGCTGGCCGTCTCCGGCATCGCCGCCACCTGGCGCGACACCGTCGTGCCCCGCCGACGATCGGAGCTGGCGCTGTGAGCACCCCGGAGGCCTTGCTCGAACTGGACGACGTGTCGGTGCGGTTCCGTCTCGGACGCAGCCGAGGGGACGCCGAGGTGCGCGCGGTGACCGATGCCTCGCTGTCGCTGCAAGCCGGGCACGTGCTGGCGCTGGTGGGGGAGTCGGGCTGCGGCAAATCCGTGCTCGCGTCCTCCCTGCTCGGGCTGCTCCCGGCGAACGCGCAGGTCAAGGGGCATGCCACGGTGCGGGCAGGCGGCCCGGTGGAGCTGCTGTCGGCGAGCGAGGCGGTGCTCGCAGGCTCGGTGCGCGGGCGGCGGATCGGACTCGTGCCGCAGTCCGCGAGCACGCACCTCACCCCGGTACGCACCGCACGCAGCCAGATCGAGGAGACCGTCCGTGAGCTCCGGGCCGGGGCCGGTGCGGACGAGCTCGCCGAACGGGTGGGACTCCGGCCGAGGGACCTCGACCGCTATCCGCACGAGCTCTCCGGCGGCATGGTGCAGCGGGTGGCCGTCGCCCTCGCGCTGGCGGGGGATCCGCCGGTGCTGCTCGCCGACGAGCCGACGACGGGACTGGACCGGCCGCTGATCGACCGCACCACGGACCTGCTCGCCGAGGCGGCCGCCGACGGGCGAGCGGTCCTGCTCATCACCCACGATCTCGCCGCCGCTCGCCGCGTGGCCACCGACGTCGCCGTGATGTACGCGAGCCGCATCGTCGAGACCGGTCCCGCTGCCGAGGTCTTCGCCGATCCGTGGCACCCGTACACCGCCGGACTGCTCGACGCCCTGCCGGAAGGTGGATTCCGCCCGATCCCGGGTCACCCGCCCGTGTTGAGCGACCTCGACCGTCTCGAACAGGAATGGGGCTGCGTGTTCTGCCTCCGCTCACCCGATCGGCCTGGTTTCGCGCCGTGCAGCGGCGTGCCCGACCTCGTCCGCAGCGGCGCCCGCCGGGTCGCCGCACACGCGCCGTGCTGAGCGGGCACGGGCTCGTCGCGGGGTACCGGAAGGGACGCCCGGTCCTCGACGGCGTGGACCTCGACGTGCCGCCGGGCCGGGTCGTCGGGCTCGCCGGGCCGAGTGGTTGCGGCAAGACCACCCTCGCGCGACTGCTCGGGCTGCTGCAGGCGCCCTGGGAGGGAAAGGTGTCGGTCGACGGCGAGGTGGTGCGCGGTGCGCGCCACTCCGTCCCGGCGCGGCTGCGCACCCGCGTCGGGCTGGTGTTCCAACAGCCGCGGAGCGCGGTCGACCCCCGGCTGTCGTTGCGTGAGGTCGTGGCCGAGCCGTTGCGCGCGACCGGGCACCGGGAACAGGAAACGACTCGTGTCGACGGGCTCGCCGACCGTGTCGGGCTCACCGGTGAGCTGCTCGACCGGCGCCCCCACGAGGTCAGCGACGGTCAGTTGCAGCGTGCGTGTCTCGCGCGTGCACTGGTGTTACGGCCGGGCTACCTGATCTGCGACGAGGCGACGGCGATGCTGGACGCCTCCACGACGGCGCTGCTCGTCTCGGTGGTGCAGGACGACGTGGCCGCCGAGGGAACGGGAGTGCTCGCCATCAGCCACGACGAAGCGCTCCTGCGCCGCTGGGCCGACGACGTGACCCAGTGGTGAGTTCCGGGTGGCACATTCGCGCGATATCTACACCTGCAAGCCAGGCTCCTTGTCGCCTGATGTTGCTGGGCTGGGGGGTCACGACGTCCGACACGATCACCTGGCGCACATCTCGACGGTGCAAGGTCGAGCACCGCGGAACTGGTCGCTCCGGGCGTAGCCCGAAACCATCGGAGTAGTCTCGCTCACCCATCCCGCCCGCTCCACGTTCTGGCGAAGCTCGTCGTCGACGACGATGGGCAGCCTGGGGCCTCCTGTGGTGGTGTCGCGGAACGATCGGTATCCCATCTCACCGCGTGCGACCAGGACGTCCGCAAGGGAACGCCCGTTGAGACTCGTTGGGTGCAGTTTGCACCCACTTTCGGTAGGATATGTGGCATGGCGAAGGTGATGCACATTCGCGACGTGCCAGACGAGGTCCACGATGCCCTGGTCGAAGCCGCCCAGGCCCAGGGACTCTCGCTGACCAGATACCTCCAGCGCGAACTCGAGCACCTCGCCAAGCGTGCCCAGGTTGTCGGGCACAACGCTGGGGTGATTCGCTCGACCCAGGCCAATGTCCGTGGGCGACCGGATCGCGACACGATCTTGTCGGTGCTGCGCGAGGGCCGCGGCGAGTGAAGATCGTCGACGCCGGCGTCGTCGTGGAGCTGTTCGCCGGAAACCTCGCTCCCGAGCGGCTCGGCGACGAAGAACTGGCAGCTCCGCATCTGATCGACAGCGAAGTTACCCACGTGCTGCGAGGTCTTGTCCGTCGCGGCGTCCTCAGCGACCCACAAGGAGACCTCGCGCTGCAGGGGTTTACCCAGCTCGCGCTGGCCAGGTTCCCGGCCGACTGGTTACGGCCGCGGATGTGGGCGCTGAGGCACAACCTCAGCGCCTACGACGCCACCTACGTCGCCTTGACCGAACTGACCGAGGCCACCGCATTAATGACAACCGACGCCCGGCTGGCACACGCGCCCGGCGCCGACTGCCACATCGAGCTGCTGTGCTGACTACGGCGTGGGGGGAACATGGGAACGACAAACAGCGCTGATTCTGCAGTCGTAGATCGTGTGGATCATGCTTCGTGGGTGATTGTCGCCGGTAGTGGGCCCTGCGAGCGCGGTGGTGGTGGCGTCGTCGCCAGGTGGACCAGGCCAGGACGTGGGCGAACTGCCTGGATGAAGCTGAGAGTGCGGCCATGACGTTGATGGCGGGAACAGAGCTACCGGGTCGCTTTGGCGCTCAGGGCAGCTTCGGGTGTACGGGGACTCCAACCCGGACGGACCACGTTCCGATAGTCGACCAGGACCGATGCGCGGCGCTACGAGGCGCCGTGGGCGCGGGGATCGAGGACCGGGCACCCGAGGTGCGGGCAGCCCAGCAGGGACGCGTCCGAGGTGACCAGGGTTGCCTCCAGGTGCTCGGCGGCCGCGACGTAGGCCGCGTCGTAGCTGGTCAGGACGTGACGCAGGCTCCAGATCCGATCCTGCAGTTCGGCAAGGCCGACGAGGTCGAGATCGAGGGCGACGAGCGTGCGTCGAGCGGTGTCCAGCGCGGCGGCGGGGACGCTGTCATTGCGCAGCGACAGCCGCCGCAGCACGGACAGCACCTCGACGCCCAGGTGTTCCGGCGCGGCCAGCACGGAGGCGCCGCTGAGTGTCGCGCGCGCGGCCGCGCTGCGTGGGCCGGGCAGCAGCGCGTCGACGAGAACGGAGGCGTCGACGACCACTGTGCTCATGCGCGCGTGCCGGCGCGCTGGTCGTCGACCGCGTCGCGCTCGTCGCGCAGCGCCCGAACCTCGGCGGCCGCGTCGAGGTCCGCAGGCAGTGCCTGCTCGCCGTGATCGTGGTCGAGGGCGGCCAGCAGCCGGCGGTTGCGCGCGGTCCGCGCGTGATCGTGCAGCACCGCACGGAGGTAGGCGTTGAGCGACCGCCCGGCGGCCGAGGCCGCCGCCTTGAGCGCGTCGACGTCGGCGGGATCGACCTCGCGGATCGTGAGTCGGTGCCCGGTATCCATGCCGCCAGTCTACCGCGCCATAGAACGGCGCACAGATTGGCGCCATTTAGTGACGCCAACTATGGCGCGATGTGATGGCGCCATGATGTGGTTCCGGCTCAGGCGCTCGAAGCGGGCACCGGAGCGGCGGACGCTTTCGCGCTGTCCTCCCACTTCGTCCGGTCCGATTGATCGGCACTGATGATGACGATATCGATCCGCTGACTCGTACCGCGCAGCCAGCCCGAGGCCCCCGATACGGACGAGACTCCTCGCCGCGCCCCGGTTCATCCCCAGAAGATGGCGTTCGGGTCGTGGGCGACCCCGGCGAGCAGGTCCTCGACACGCGGGCTCGCCGGGAGGTCGTAGGTGTGGAAGGCCAGGTTCCGGTCGCGCCAGTACAGCGACCACTGCCGGGTGGCCCGGGTGTAGCGCAGCCGGCCGCCAGTCTGCCAACCACCCACACGCCGCCCCGGGCACGGCACGGCACCGAACGCCCTCGTTCGCTGCTGATCACGGCGTTGTCCGTAGAAGGCTACGCTTTCTAGTGGCTTGCTCCGCTCCGACGCCGGTCACGCCGGGGCGTGAGCCCGCATCGCCACGGTCTGGGCCGATCGGACGAACACAGTGCTCCGGTGTCACCCAGTTGTGACTTCCCGTTGTGTGGCATCGTGATGACGAGTCGGGGACAGCAGAGGCGTCGCCGCGACGCCGACACCGGCAGCATGGGAGACAAGCCGTGAGTGAAGGCACCACGTTCACGCAGTGGCGTGAGCGCGCGCAGACCGAGATCCGCGAGGAAAGCCCGAACGTCCGGGTGCTGATGATCACCGCGGCCGTCGTCGTGGTCGTGGGCATCCTCGCCGGCGTGCTGGCGCTGCTGCTCGCCTGAGTCTGAGAGCCTGTCTTTGATCTTGGTTAGGGGGTGGGGGCCCGCGTTTGTGGGCGGGTCAGTCGTCGGCTCATCATAGTGATCATGGCCCAGTTGATGAAGGCCTCGGAGTGTTCGGGGAGGCGTTCGTAGTCGCGGGTGTTGCGGCGGGCTTGGCTGATCCAGGCGAAGGTTCGTTCGACGACCCATCGGCGGTGCAGGGGCACGAACCCGGTTTGTTCGGCGAGTTTTTTCACGATCTCGACGGTGATGCCCAGGGTTGTTTTCGCCCAGGTCAGCAGGGTTCCGGTGTAGCCGCCGTCGGCCCAGATGTGGCGCACCCTGTGGTGGGCGCGGTGCAGCAGCGACAGCAGAGGGCGCCCGGCGGGCCGGTCCTGCAAGTTGGCGGCGGTGACCATGACGACCAGCAGCAGTCCCATGGTGTCCACGGCGATGTGGCGTTTGCGGCCGTTGACCTTCTTGCCGGCGTCGTAGCCGCGGGTGGAGTCACCGACTGTTTCGGCGGCGCGCACCGATTGCGCGTCGATGGCGGCTGCGGTGGGCCGCGGGCGCCGGCCGGCCTGCTGGCGGACCTGTTCACGCAGCGCATCACGCATTATTTCCACCGTGCCGTTCTCGCGCCAGCGAGCGAAAAAGCCGTACACGGTCTTGCAGGGCGGAAAGTCCACGGGAAGCGCGCGCCATTTCACTCCGTTGTCGGTGACGTAGCGGATCGCGTCGACGATGTCGCGGCGGTGGTGCTTCTCCGGACGCCCCCCGGCCGGGCTGGCACACGCCGCCGTGGGCAGCAGTGGTTCGATCACTGCCCACTCGGCGTCCGTCATGTCCGACGGGTAGCGGCGAATGCGGGCCGATGCGCTGGACGAAGGCGTCGTGGGGTACAAACTGAGTCGGGCCTCTGCTGTTAGTGATCATGACTGGCATCACGATCACTAGCAGAGGCCCTTCACATGCCCACCACCGGGATCCAAGACAGCCTCTGAGAAGCCGTTGTGGAACGTGGGTAGGTGGTCCGGTACCACGGCTCAGCCTGCCCCGGGTCAGTTGCGAGGCGTGCCCTACGGGCACAAAAGCTTCGCACATGCCCTCTGCGTCGACCCGGTCCACACACGACGGTGGGCCGCTCCCCGAAGGGAACGGCCCACCGTCGCGGTCCTCAGGTCACCGGTCAGGCACCGGCACCGGCCTCGCGGAGCATGATGTCGACCGCCGCGTCGTTGCGGGCGGTCTCCTCCGCGATCACGTCGCCGGGCGGGTAGAACCCGTCGATGCCTCCCGAGCTCGGGTACATCTCGAAGGTGAACGACAGGATGCGCTGCTCACCCCACATGTAGTCGAGGCTGTCGCCGTCGGTGACGTACAGGTCGCTGGACTGCTGCGGGGTGTAGCCGTTCGTGTCGGCCATCGCGGTGCCGACGCGTTCGAATCGGTCCCGTTCTTCCTGGGTCATGCCGTCGGTGACGTCGTCCTCGGTGTGCCCGAACGGCCACAGCACGAGCTCCGAGAACGTGTGGAAGTCGATGAATCCCTTGAGCTGCTGCTCACCGTTGATGACGCGGGACTCGGCGAAGTCCCGGAGCACCTGCGTCTCCGGTGCGGAGAACGCTTCCTCGCCCCGGTAGGTCTCGGACGCCGGGTCGCCGCTGGAGCCACCGCAGCAGCCCCACTTGTACCCGAAGTTGCGGTTGAGGTCGGTGCCCTGGTCCTGGCGGTTCTTGCGCCACCCCTGGTACTCGCCGGACTCGTAGTCGTAGATCGAGCCGTCCGGGTTGCTGACCGGGATGACCCAGATCTCGCGGGTGTCGACCATCTCCTTGACCGTCGGGTCGTCCGGGTAGTTGTCGGTGAACCGCTGGATGATCCGCATGCACATCTCGGTCGTGAGGTGCTCGCGGGCGTGGATGTTGCAGTTGAACAGCACCTCGGGCTGGTCTTCGTCCTGAGCCACGTTGTTGCTGATCTTCATCATCGGGATGTCCTTGCCTTCGAAGGACGTGCCGACGACGGACTTGGCGGCGATCTCCGGGTGATCGTTGGCCGCCGCGTCCATTTCCTGCTGGACCTCGTCGTAGGTGTGGTACGCCTCGTCGCCTGGCGGGAACTGCCCGGGCGCGCCCTTGCTGCGCTTGGCGAGCGCGTCGGCGACGTTGGCCTGGTGCTGCAACGTGAACCCGGCTTGGCGGAGTTGCTCGGCCTGGGCGCGGGTGGCTTCGACGGTGGCCTCGCCGGTGGCGGACGAGAGCACCTGGGCACCGGTGGCCGCGATCTCCGTCCGCTGCTTGCTGTCGGTGTTCGGTACCTTGTAGACGTCCCGGTCCTGGGCCGAGGCCGCGCCGGGCGTGGGGGGTGGCGTCTCCGGCGCCGCCGCGACGGCGGAGTGCAGAGACGGCAGCATGATCAGCGCCGCGGCGGCGACCGCCGTGACTGCCTTGTGCCGTGTGGTGAACATCGAGTCTCCGATCGAACACGTCTGGGACCCGCAGAACCCTCGTCCCGATCAGAGTGATCTGCAACCCACTTCCGTCGGAGTGGCTTCGACGTTTTCCCGGTTTCCGCGGGAGCTGCGCGCACGGCACGCGAGCTGCGGACTACCCTGGGACGAGTCGTCACCGATGCGGAGGAAGTCGATGCTCACCCGTACCGACCTGCGTGGTCGTGTCCCGTCGCCCGCCGAGTTGCGCGCCACGCTGCCGCGCGCGGCCACCGACGTGGAGCACGTGCTGCATCAGGTACGGCCGGTGATCGAGGACGTGCGGGACCGCGGTGTGCAGGCCGTGCAGGAGTACACCGCCCGCTTCGACGCGGTGACGCCGGAGACGGTGCGGGTGCCGCACGCCGCCCTCTCGCGCGCGCTGGACGAGCTCGACCCGCAGGTGCGGGCGGCTCTGGAGGACTCGATCGCCCGCGCCCGTGCGGTGCACGCCGACCAGCGCCGCACCGACACGACCACCCAGGTCGTGCCCGGTGGCACCGTCACCGAGCGGTGGGTGCCGGTGGCCCGTGTCGGCCTCTACGCTCCCGGCGGGCTCGCGGTCTACCCGTCGAGCGTGGTCATGAACGTCGTGCCCGCCCAGATGGCGGGTGTCGAGTCGCTGGTGGTGTGCTCACCGCCGCAGGCCGAGTTCGGTGGCCTGCCGCACCCGACGATCCTCGCCGCCGCCGCGCTGCTGGAGGTCGACGAGGTGTGGGCTGTCGGCGGCGCCCAGGCCGTCGCGGTGCTCGCGCACGGCGGCACCGACACCGACGGCACCGAGCTGACGCCGGTCGACGTGGTCACCGGACCGGGCAACGTCTACGTCACCGCCGCGAAGCGCTTCCTGCGCAGCGTCATCGGGATCGACGCCGAAGCCGGGCCGACGGAGATCGCGATCCTTGCCGACCACACCGCCGACCCGGCGCACGTGGCGGCCGACCTGATCAGCCAGGCCGAGCACGACGTGCTCGCCGCGAGCGTGCTCGTGACGACCTCCGCGGACCTCGCCGAGTCGGTGGACGCCGCGCTGGCCGAGCAGGTGCCCTCGACCAAGCACACCGAACGGATCCGCACCGCGCTGACCGGCGTGCAGTCCGGCTGCATCCTCGTGGCCGACGTGGCCGACGGGCTCCGGGTGGTCGACGCCTACGCCGCCGAGCACCTCGAGATCCAGACCGAGAACCCCTCGGAGGTCGCCGCGCGGGTGCGCAACGCCGGTGCCGTGTTCGTCGGCCCGCACTCGCCGGTGTCGCTGGGCGACTACTGCGCGGGCTCGAACCACGTGCTGCCGACGGGTGGGTGTGCGCGGCATTCCTCGGGCCTGAGTGTGCAGAGCTTCCTGCGCGGGATCCACGTCGTCGACTACTCGGAGCAGGCGCTGCGCGAGGCCGCCGACCATGTCCTCGCCTTGGCCGACGCCGAGGACCTGCCCGCGCACGGTCAGGCCGTGTCCGTGCGCTTCGCCCGTTGACCTCTGCTGCTCCCACCGAAGGGGACCTTCGATGACCGACGTGATCGGTGGCGACGTCACGCTCGCCGACCTCCCGCTGCGCGACGACCTGCGCGGGCGCAGCCCGTACGGCGCTCCCCAGTTGGACGTGGCGGTGCGGCTCAACACCAACGAGAATCCGTACCCCCCGTCGCCGGAGCTGGTCGCCGACGTGACCGCCGCCGTGCAGGAGATCGCGGGCGAGCTGCACCGGTACCCGGATCGCGACGCGGTCGCGCTGCGTGAGGACCTCGCCGCGTACCTCAGCGGTGCCACCGGGGTGAACGTCTCGGCGGACAACGTGTGGGCGGCGAACGGCTCGAACGAAGTGCTGCAGCAGCTGTTGCAGGTCTTCGGCGGGCCCGGGCGCACGGCGCTGGGGTTCGAGCCGTCGTACTCGATGCACCCGATTCTCGCGTCCGGGACGCGCACGGAGTGGCTGCCCGCTCCGCGTCGTGCCGACTTCGGCCTGGATGCGGCGCAGGCCGCGCGGATCGTCGCCGAGCGCCGGCCGGACGTGGTGTTCGTGACCAGCCCCAACAATCCGACCGGGCAGTCGATCGGTCTCGACGAGCTGCGGACGATCCTGGACGCCGCACCGGGGGTGGTGGTCGTCGACGAGGCGTACGTGGAGTTCTCCTCGCGCACGAGCGCTGTCGAGCTCATCGAGCAGTACCCGTCGAAGCTCGTCGTCAGCCGCACCATGAGCAAGGCGTTCGCCTTCGCGGGTGGACGGCTCGGGTATCTCGCCGCAGCCCCCGCGGTCGTCGAGGCGTTGCTGCTCGTGCGGCTGCCGTACCACCTGTCGGCGCAGACACAAGCCGCCGCCCGCGCCGCACTGGGCCACGCGCGGGAAACCCTGGGGTCGGTGCAGGCGCTCTCCGGCGAGCGCGACCGTGTGGTGGAAGCGTTGCGGGACATGGGTTTCTCCCCGGTGCACAGCGACGCCAACTTCGTCCTTTTCGGACACTTCGACGACGCGCACCGGGCGTGGAAGCGCTACCTCGACTCCGGCGTGCTCATCCGTGACGTCGGAATTCCGGGGCACCTGCGGGTGACCGTCGGCACCCCGCAGGAGAACGACGTTTTCCTGGACGCCTGCCGCACCGTGACCGAGGAGCTTTCGTGACCACCTTCGAACCGGGAACGCGCACCGGGCGGGTCGAACGCAGTACCCGCGAGTCCTCGGTGCTGGTCGAGGTCGATCTCGACGGCACCGGCACCGCCGACGTCGACACCGGCGTCCCGTTCTACGACCACATGCTGTCGTCGCTCGGCACGCACGCCGCGTTCGACCTCACCGTGCGCGCCAAGGGCGACGTGCACATCGACGCGCACCACACCGTCGAAGACACCGCGATCGTGCTCGGGCAGGCGTTGCGCGAGGCTCTCGGGGACAAGAAGGGCATCCGTCGGTTCGGGGACGCGTGGATCCCGATGGACGAGACCTTGGCGCACGCCGCCGTCGACGTCTCCGGCCGCTCGTACTGTGTGCTGACCGGTGAACCGGAGAAGTACGACGCGTTCACCATCGGCGGGAACTACCCGTTCGTGCTCAACCGGCACGTGTTCGAGTCGCTGGCGTTCCACGCGCAGATCGCGCTGCACGTGCGGGTGATCCACGGCCGCGACCCGCACCACATCGCCGAGGCCCAGTACAAGGCCGCCGCCCGCGCGCTGCGGGCCGCAGTCGAACCGGACCCGCGTTTCGCCGGCGTGATCCCCTCCACCAAAGGCGCCCTGTGACTGAGAACTTCTGCTAGAAGGTCTTGGCTGGGGGGTCGGGTAGCGGAACCTCAGCGCCCTCCTCGCTGCGGGATCGATCTCTTGAGTAGCGGCCTACGCGGCGATATCGCTGTCCTCGCGAGGAGGGCGCTGAGAACCCGCCGGTGGCTGGGCTGCGTACGTGGTGGGGAGAGCGGAAAGACCACGTACGTGGGGAGAGCGGAGCGACTGGCGCCGCGCGGCCGGTTACGAGTCGAGGGCTCCGATGCCTGCGGGGACGCCGGTGAGTTTTTCCGAGGCGGTCCAGAGGCGTTGTGCGGTGGTGACGTCGCTGGCTTCGGCGGAGCGGCCGACCAGCGTGGGGTGACCGTGCATCTCGGAGCGGCCGTCGGGTCCGACGTAGCTGGCGCCGGGCAGGTCCTGGGTAGCGGCGAACAACGTGGGCAGTGCACCTTGCGTGCTCGTCTGGGCGAGAAGTCGCCCCGCCAGGTGGACCGCCTCCACGAGCACCTTGGCGCGGCCTGGTGTGCCGAGGTTGGTGGCCGAGTAGCCGGGATGGGCTGCCATTGAGCGGACCGGTGAGCCTGCGTGGTGCAGGCGGCGCTGGAGTTCGAGGGTGAACAACAGGTTCGCGAGTTTCGACTGCCCGTAGGCCTTGATCATGCCGTAGCCGTTGCGGCGCAGGTCGAAGTCGTCGAAGTGGATCGTGCCGGCGCGGTGCGCGCCGGACGAGAGCGTGACGACCCGGTCGGTGATGTGCGGTAGCAGCGCGTTGGTGAGCGCGAAGTGGCCGAGGTGGTTGGTGCCGAACTGCTTCTCGAATCCGTCCTTCGTCCGCGATTCCGGGACCATCGCGATTCCGGCATTGTTGACGAGGATGTCGAGCGGCCCGTGCCAGTCCTGTCCGAACGCACGCACCGAGGCGAGATCGGCGAGGTCGAGCAGGCGGACCTCGTTGCTGCCGCCGACGGCGCGCGCGGCTGTCTTGCCCTTGACGGGATCGCGCACGGCGAGGACCACGTGGGCTCCGGCACGTGCGAACGCTCTCGCTGTGGCGAGGCCGACGCCGCTGGTCGCGCCCGTGACGACGACAGTGCGGCCGTGGAGTGCGGGCATGTCTGCGGTGGTCCAGCGTGAGTCGGCCATACCCGTAAAGTAGGCATTGACAACAATGCTGTCAATGGAAACATTGCGCTACACTCCGCCGCATGGCACGGCGGTACCACCACGGCGACTTGCGCACGGCGCTGCTGGAACACGCCGAGCGCACCGTGGCCGAGGACGGAGTAGACGCACTGTCGCTGCGGGAGCTCGCGCGTGACGCCGGCGTCAGCCACGCGGCGCCGCGGCGGCATTTCCGAGACCGCAACGACCTTCTCGACGCGCTCGCGCTCACCGGGTTCGAACGACTCGGCGCCGCCTTGCGCGCGGTGCGAGTCGATGGCTCCTTCACCGACCAGCTCGCCATGTTCGCGGAAGCCTATGTGCGCTTCTCGGTGGCCAATCCCGAATTGCTCCACCTCATGTGGGCACGCAAGCACGCACGAGACGACGTGGGCGCCGCCGCGCGCGAGGCGTGTGCGGCGCCGATCGCGATCATCGTCGACGCGCGGGCCCAGGGACAGGTCGTCGACGGCGACGTCGAGCGGATCGGGCTCTCGGTGTTCGCCCTCGTCCACGGCATCGCAGGCCTGGCGGCCGGTGGCGTGTTGCCGGAAGACCAGGTTCCGGACGCGATCGCCACCGGTGTCGCCGACCTCGTGGACGGTCTCCGTCCACGCGAGTGACTCCTCGCACACCAGACACTCAGCACACCAGAGATCCCCGTACCCCACAGAGATTCGGAGCACAGCCATGGCGCGGACCACGACCGTCTCGGACAGCATCGTCGTCGCAGCCGACCCGACGACGATCTACGACCAGGTCAGCGACCCTGCGCAGATGGGCCGCTGGAGTCCGGAGAACCGGGGCGCCACCGTGCCGGACGAGGTCCGGGTGGGCACGGTCTTCGACGGGCACAACAAGCGCGGCCGGTTCCACTGGACCACGCGGTGCACGGTGACCGCCGCCGAGCGGGGGACGCGTTTCGCCTTCCGGGTGCACGCCATCGGGCTGCGGACGCCGCGTCTTCCCGGGCGCGTCGCGACGTGGGAGTACCGGTTCGAGTCGGTGGACGGCGGAACCCGCGTGACCGAAACCTGGACCGATGATCGCCGGTGGCCGGACTTCGTGGCAGCGGCGTTCGACAAGGCGGCCACGCGAGGCTCGCTGTTCGCCGACTTCCAGCGTCGCAACATCCGCACCACGTTGACCACACTCAAGAGCGTGCTGGAGGACGGTCGGGCGTCCTGATCCCCGCCTCCACTCCGGTACGGTCGTTCCGTGCAGGAATACGCGCCACTGCTGCTGTTCGCCGTTGCCGGGTTTCTCCTCGGCGGGGTGTACGCGCTGTGGAAGACGACGAAGCTGATGGCCGGCATTCTCGCCGCCGCGGCGGTGCTCGCCGCAGTCGGCGGAGTGCTCTGGCTGCTGTGATCCGATCTCGGTGCATCGAGTCCGACGCGCCGGAACGGCGCCGCTGTCCGAAGTGGAGAGAGGCGCCGTTCTGCGTGCGCGATCAGTTCGCGAGGGCCTTCTCCTTGTCCGGGCCCGGGTCGTCGCCCGGCTCCGCCGCGGGCTCGTCCGTCATCGTGCTCTCGTTGAACGGATCCCGGCCGGCGAGGACATCGTGCATCTTGTCCCGGTCGATTTCCCTGGTCCAGGCCCCGAGAATGACCGTGGCCACCGCGTTGCCGGTAAAGTTCGTCACGGCGCGTGCCTCGGACATGAAACGGTCGATACCGACGATGAGACCGACACCGTCCAGCAACTCCGGCCGATGCGACTGCAGGCCGCCCGCCAGGGTGGCGAGTCCGGCGCCGCTGACACCGGCGGCGCCCTTCGACGCGATGATCATGAACACCAGCAACGAGACCTGTTCGCCGACGCTCAACGGGTCGCCCAGCGCGCTCGAGATGAACAGTGAGGCCATCGTCAGGTAGATCGCGGTGCCGTCCAGGTTGAACGAGTAGCCGGTGGGCACGGTGATGCCGACGACCGGCTTGCTGATGCCCATGTGCTCCATCTTTCCGATGAGGCGGGGCAGTGCTGTCTCCGACGACGACGTCGACACGATCAGCAGGTACTCGCGGCCGAGGTAGCGCAGCAGCGACAGGATGTTGACCTTCGCAAGGAACCACAGCAGCGGCGCGAGCACCGCGAAGACGAACGCCACACAGGTCAGGTAGAACCCGAGCATGATGATGCCGAGGCTTTTGAGTGCATCGAGTCCGGTCGCGCCGACGACGGCCGCGATCGCGCCGAAGGCACCCACGGGTGCCGCCCACATCACCATCGCGAGGATCTTGAAGACCAAGCGCTGGAGATGCTCGATTCCGCGCAGGATCGGTTCGCCGGTCGAGCCCATCATCTGCAACGCGAACCCGGTCAGCAGTGCCACGAGCAGCGTCTGCAGCACTTCGCCCTCGGTCAGCGACGAGACCAGCGACGTCGGGATGATGCCGAGCAGGAAGTCGGTGGTGGACTCGGATCCCTCACCGGCCTGTTCGACGCCTGCGCCGCGCAGCTCGTCGGTGACTTGCAGGCCCTGTCCCGGGTCCAGGAAGTTGCCGACGATCAACCCCAGCGTCAGCGCGACCACCGTCGTCACGGTGAAGTAGAGCAAGGCCAGACCGCCGACCTTGCCGACCTTCGCGGCCTGGCGTACCGAGCCGACACCGAGCACGATCGTGCAGAAGATGATCGGCGAGATCATCATTTTGATGACGTCGACGAACCCGGTTCCCAGCGGTTTGAGCGCTTTACCGAGCTCCGGCGCGACGAACCCGACGGCGACACCCGCCAGTACCGCCACGATGACTCCGATGTACAGAAAGTGCGTCCGGTCCCTGCGGGCGGGTGTGCTCTCCGCGGTTCCGGTCGCGGCGTCGTTGCTTGCCACCTGATGTCCTCCTCGTGCGGGTACGAGGCGCCCGCCGTGTCGCAGCTCACGCCGTTATGGTGCGGAGTGACTATCGGCCATCGTTCGGCCGCGCGTCACTGTTGTGTTCATTTCGTTCATCGGCTGGTTGCAGGTCACTCGTGCGTCAGACTCGGTCCCCCGCCCGCTTCGTCGACGGATGGAGCCTCGCTCGGCAGTTGTTCGTGCTGCAGGTCGTCGTCGTGACGTGTGTCGTCCTCGCCGGCGTGGTTCTGGCCTACGTGGACGGCGTGCGCCGGACCGAGGAAGCGGCGCGCGGAGAGGTCGTCGCGCTCGCACAGGCGCTCGCGGCCTCGCCGCACGTCCGGGAGGCGGTGCGGGCCGAGAACCCGTCCGCGACGTTGCAGGAGGTGGCAGAGGACGTGCGGTCCGAGACGAGGGCGGACTTCGTCACGATCATGGACCCGGCGGGGATCCGGTTCACCCACCCGGATCCGGCGCGCATCGGCAAGCCGTTCCTGGGGCACACCGCGCAGGCGAGGTCCGGTCGCGTGTTCACCGAGACCTACACCGGCACGCTCGGCCCTTCGGTGCGTGCGGTCGTTCCCGTGCTCGATCCGCAACGGCGGGTCTCGGCGCTCGTGAGCGTCGGGATCACCGTGCGAGTACTCACCAACGAAGTGCGCGCGCAAGTGTTGCCACTGGTGGGGGTGGCGTTGGCGGCACTCGCTGTCGGCGGACTCGCGACCTACTGGGTCAGTGCGCGATTGCGGCGGCACACCGGGGAACTCGGAGCCGTCGAGCTGCGTCGGCGGGTCGACCACCACGACGCGATCCTGCACGCGGTGCGCGAAGGACTGTTGCTCGTCTCGCCCACGGGGCGGGTGACGTTGTGCAACGACGGTGCCGCCGTCCTGCTGTCGCAACGACCATCGGAGGTCGAGGGGCGCACAGTGGACGAACTCGGTCTCGCCGAGGATCTCGCGAAGGCCCTGCGGTCCGGCGGGACCGTGCGGGACGAGGTTCACCTGACCGACGATCGCGTCCTGCTGCTCAACGTCTCTCCGGTACGCAGCGGAGGTCGCGACCAGGGCAGCGTCGTGACCTTGCGCGACCACACCGAACTGCAGGCCATGACCGGAGAGCTCGACACCGTGCGCGGGTTTTCCGAGTCGCTGCGCTCGCAGGCGCACGAGGCCGCGAATCGGCTGCACACCGTGGTGTCGCTGATCGAACTCGACCGGCCGTCGGAAGCGGTCGAGTTCGCGACCGCCGAACTGGAACTCGCGCAGCGGCTCACCGACACCGTCGTCGGCGCGATCGGAGAGCCGGTGCTCGCGGCGGTGCTACTCGGGCGGTCGGCTCAGGCGCACGAGCGGGGCGTGGCGGTCACGCTCACCGACGACACGACGGTGGCGGAGAATGTCACCGAGCGGTTCGCCGCACGCGACCTGGTGACGATCCTCGGGAATCTGGTGGACAACGCGGTGGACGCGTCGCTGGACCGGCCGGAGCCGCGAACCCCGGCGGTGTCGGTGACCGTGCGCGGGGGCGACGACGGCCTGCTGATCCGGGTCGCCGACAACGGGAGCGGCCTCGACGCACAAGCGGCGCGGCGCGCGTTCGACCGCGGCTGGTCGACGAAATCCGGCGGTCGCGGGCTCGGTCTGGCGCTGGTGGGACAGGCGGTACGCCGCTACGGCGGCGCGATCTCCGTGGAGACCGGCGCGGATGGGGGCGCGGTGTTCACCGCGCGACTGCCTGGGGACGCGTCATGATCTCGGTACTGGTGGTGGAGGACGATCCCGTCGCCGGTGAGGCGCACGAGCGCTACGTCGAGCGGATCGCCGGGTTCGAGGTCGCCGGCCGTGCCCGGACCGGTGGCGAGGCGTTGCACTTCCTCGAGCGCACGCCCGTGGATCTCGTCCTGCTCGACCTGCATCTTCCCGACATGGACGGTCTTCAGGTGGCGCGTGGTCTGCGCGCGGCGGGCAGCGAGACCGACGTGATCGTGGTGACCTCGGTGCGCGATCTGCAGGTGGTGCGGGCCTCGGTGTCCAGCGGTGCGGTGCAGTACCTGCTCAAGCCGTTCACGTTCGCCGCGATGCGGGAGAAGTTGGAGCAGTACGCGAAGTTCCGCGCCGGACTCGGCGGGGAAGGAGACGCGCGCGGGCAGGGCGAGATCGACCTCGCCTTGGCCGCGCTGCGCGGCACCGAACGGACGCCGCTGCCGAAGGGCATGGCGGAAGAAACGCTCTCCGAGGTCGTCGCGTCGCTGCGGGCGCGGCCCGAGGGGGCTCCCGCCGGGGTGGTCTCCGAGGCCGCGGGAGTCTCCCGGGTGACTGCTCGGCGCTACCTGGAACACCTCGTCGAGCACGGCATGGTGGTGCGCCGACCCCAGTATGGCGGCGTCGGCCGCCCCGAGATGCTCTACCTCTGGGCCCCCGCCTGACCTCCGCCGTTGAGTGCCTCGATCTTCGGCGGGTTCGCGCTGTTCGCGTTCAGCAGCGGCGGAGCGGGCTGCTCGCGTCGGCGATCGGCGGCTCTCGAGTGTGAGTGTTAGCTTCGCGCACGAGACCGGTGTGCGGCCTCGAATCGAGAGGGCAGACCATGCGATCGTTCGATGTCGTCATCCTCGGTGGCGGGGCCGGCGCGAAGATGATCTGGGGATCGGTGCCCGGCGGATCCGTGGCGGTGATCGAGTCCGGCCTCGTGGGCGGCCACTGCCCCTTTTTCGCCTGCGTACCCAGCAAGGCGATGTTGCAGACCGCTGCCACGTGGCGACTCGCAGCGCACGGCCAGTTCACCGACCTGTTCACCGGCGGAGTCTCGGCCCGGCAGGCGTACGACCAAGCCGTTCGACGCCGCGACCGCCTGGTGCACGACCGGGACGACAGCGCCGGCGCGGCAGCTCTGGCCGAGACCGGCGCCACGTTGGTCCGTGGTCACGGCCGGATCGCCCGGCCAGGCGTGGTGACGGTGGACGGTGAGGAGATCGGCTATCGCGACCTCGTGCTCAACACGGGATCGACACCGACCGTGCCCGACGACATCCCCGGCCTCGACGACATCGCCGCGTGGACCAGTGAACATGCGATGAGCACCGCGGAGTACCCCGACTCGCTCGTCATCGTGGGCGGTGGCCCCGTGGGTTGCGAGATGGCGTACCTGTTCGCCGCTTTCGGCTGCACGGTCACGCTGGTACAACGCGCCTCCCGACTGATCCCCCGAGAGGAACCCGAAGCCTCGCAACAGATGGCCGACACCCTCGAAGGACTCGGCGTGCAGGTAGCACTCAGCACGACGGCCAGCGAAGTGCAGACACAGGAAGGACGCACCCGTGTCCTCCTCGACACCGAGTACTCCGTCGCGGCCGACACACTCCTGTTCGCCACCGGCCGCACACCCGCCACGACCGACATCGGCCTCGACACCCTGGGCGTAGTGCCCGACGAGAGAGGGTTTCTCCCGACCGACGAGCACTGTCGTGTCACCGGAACGGACAATGTGTGGGCCATCGGCGACGCCGCAGGCCCAGCCCCGTTCACCCACACCGCGCACTACCAAGGGCGGGTCGTGGCGGCGAACCTCGCAGGTAGGCCGGTGCGAACCGACTACCGGGCCCTGCCGCGGACGGTCTACACCGACCCGACGTTCGCATCCGTCGGACACACGGAAGCCTCCGCTCGGCAAGCAGGCACCGAACCGGTGATCGCGACAGCTGCCGTATCCGACACCGTCCGCGCCACCATCGACGGCACGACACAGGGCTGGCTCAAACTGATCGCAGATCCGCACACCGGCACCCTGCTCGGGGCGACCGCCACCGGAGGTCGAGCCGAGGAATGGATCTCCGAGCTTTCCCAAGCTCTTCGCTCAGAAATCCCCATCACCGACACCACGGACGTGATCCATCCATTCCCCACTTTCAGCGAGGAACTCGAAGGAGCGCTGTGGAAACTGGCGCCCCGGTTCTGAGAGGCTGTTATTGACCTGCGGTGGTGGTCGCTGACCGGCGTCCCAGCTTGTCGCTCGCGGTGTTGGGGTCGCCTCGAGTACCAGCACGTACGCAGCGGCGGCCCCGGCCTTGCGAGCGACAACCTGGAACACCGGAGCTTCTCACCGTGCTCGGGCTGAGCACGCGAGACCATGCCCTGACGCGCATCAGAACACGATCACAGACGGGCACTGACCTCTCGTCGGGATGTGTGCTCTTTCCGGGTGTGTGCCGTCGTCGGCGCGCTCAAGAGGCGTTGTCGGCTCGGGGGCGCAGGCGGGACGAGCCGGGGCCGAACTCGGCGAGTTCGTCGTCGGGGTTGTTCAGTGCGCAGGTGCGCAACGACAGGCAGCCGCAGCCGATGCAGCCGGTGAGGTTGTCCCGCAGCCGCTGCAAACCGTCGATTCGCGCGTCGAGTTCGTCCCGCCAGGTTCGGGACAGTCGTGTCCAGTCGGCCTTGGTGGGAGCGTGGTCCTCGGGCAGCGTCGCGAGTGCCTCGCCGATCTGTTCCAGGTTGAGGCCGACGCGTTGCGCCGCCCGGATGAACGCGAGCCTGCGCAGGACCTGGCGCTCGTACCGCCGTTGGTTGCCGCCGGTGCGGGTGGAACGGATGAGGCCGCGTTCCTCGTAGAACCGCAAGGCCGTCTGGGCGACACCGCTGCGGTGGGAGACCTCGCCGATGGACAACAGGTTCGGAAGCTTCGACACGGGGCCATCCTAGCGAAAACTTCAAGTGCAGTCGAAGTATTTCGGTTCGGAATTCCTTGACTTCCAGCGAACTCGAAGTTTCAGGCTGGGTCTCATGACGACGACACCGACCGCCGAGCGCACCGAGTTCGGCTACGACGACCTCCGGCCGCTGATGGCGCGCATGACCGGGGACGAGAAACACGACAACGCCGCCACCTCGACGCTCGACGTCCTGTGGGTGCTCTACGACCGGATTCTCTCGGTCTCCTCCGACCGGGTCGACGACGCCGACCGAGACCGATTCCTGCTTTCCAAGGGCCACGGTCCGATGGCCTATTACGCGGTGCTCGCCGCGAAAGGCTTCTTCGCTCCGGAGGAACTCGACGGGTGGGGAACGGTCGGCTCCCGGCTGGGGTTCCATCCGGACCGGGTACTCGTGCCCGGTGCCGAGATCGGCAGCGGCTCGCTCGGGCACGGTCTCCCGCTGGGGGTGGGGACCGCGCTCGGGCTCCGCGCTCGGGCCAAGCACGACCCCCGCGTGGTGGTGCTCGTCGGAGACGCCGAACTCGACGAGGGCAGCAACCACGAGGCCATCGCCTACGCGGGCCGCGCGGGGCTCGGCAGCCTCACCACTGTCGTCGTGGACAACCAGTCCGCCACGCACGGCTGGCCGGACGGGATCGCCGAGCGTTTCGCCCGGGAGGGCTGGGCCGCTCACACCGTCGACGGACGAGACCACTCCGCGCTGTACCGAGCCCTCACCGACACCCGTCACGACCGGCCGCTCGCGGTCGTCGCGCGAGTCGAACCCCGAAACTGACCTCTCAGGGAGAGACCACCATGACCACCACCGAAACACCTGCCACGACCATGCGGGAACGGTTCGTGCACACCGTCGACCGGGCACTGGACGACCAAGCGAACCTCGCCGTCGTTCTCGCCGACATCTCCTCCGACCGGTTCGAGCAAGCCCAGGCCCGTCACCCGGACCGGGTGCTCAACGTCGGGATCCGCGAACAGCTGCTCGTCAGCACCGCCGGTGGGCTCGCGCTCGCCGGAATGCGACCCGTCGTGCACACGATCACGCCGTTCGCGGTCGAGCGCCCGTTCGAACAGCTCAAGCTGGACCTCAACCACCAGGGTGTCGGGGCGGTGCTGGTGAGCACCGGAGGCTCCTACGACTATCCGTTCGCCGGCCGGACGCACATGGCGCCCGGCGACGTCGCGCTCCTCGACACGCTGCCGCACTGGACGATTCACGTGCCCGGCCACGCAGACGAGCTCGACCCGCTGCTGCGCACCGCGCTCAGCGGTGACGGACTGGTGTACCTGCGGATGTCGGAGCGGCAGAATTCCGAACCCGTCGCCACCGGGCCGGGCCTGGTGCGCGTCCGTAGCGGCGGGACCGGAGTGGTGCTCGCGGTCGGGCCGATGCTGGACCCGGTGCTCGAGGCGACCGCGAACCTCGACGTCAGCGTCCTGTACGCGGCGACGGTCCGTCCGTTCGACCACCGCACGCTGCGTGCGGCCGCGAAGCTCGCGGCGCCGGACGTGGCGCTCGTGGAGCCGTACCTCGCCGGAACCTCCGCGCACGTCGTCGACGACGCGCTGCACGACCTGCCGCACCGCGTGCTGTCCCTGGGGGTGACCCGCGACAATGAACTCCGGGACTACGGCGACATCGAGGACCACGACACGGCACACGGGCTCACACCGAAGCAGATCGCCTCGTCACTCCGGGCGTTCTTCCGGTGACGAGCCCGGGAGAGGGACACGGATGGCGTTCACACCGGCGGAGGCGGAATACCTGCGGTCGCAGACACTCGGACGGCTGTGCACCTTGAGCCCGTCGGGGGCACCGCAGGCCCGCCCGGTGCTCGTGCACCTCGGCCCGGACGGGACGACGATCGACGTCTACGGCTTCGGTCTTGCGGACAGCCAGAAATGGCGCAACGTGCAGGGCGACGAGCGGGTGACGTTCGTCGTCGACGATCTCGTCTCCCGCAAGCCGTGGACGACGCGCGGCGTGGAGATCCGGGGGACGGCAGCGGCGCTCTCCGGCGGCGGCGACAACGGCGACGACGTGATCCGGATCCGCCCGCGCCGCATCCTGACCTGGGGCGTCGACGAGACGAAGGGGACACAGGCACGGGACGTCGCATGAACGGCCGGCAGGGCGCGCGGATCGGTCTGCGTGGGTGGTCCGGCAGCGGAACCTCACCTCGCGGCTGGCTGGGCGCGTTGATCTGCGTTGGTGCCACGCAACCCCCGACGCAGAGCGACCCGCGCATCCTCTTAGCCTGGTGAGGTGGCACGAGTCGTCGTACTGGATTACGGATCGGGCAATCTCCGCTCCGCCGAGCGCGCCCTGACGCATGCGGGCGCTGACGTCGAGGTGACCGCCGACCGCCGTGCCGCGAGCGAGGCCGACGGCCTCGTCGTCCCCGGTGTGGGCGCGTTCGCCTCCTGCATGAGCGGGCTGCTCGCCGTCGACGGCCACAAGATCATCGACCACCGGCTCGCGGGCGATCGCCCCGTGCTCGGCATCTGTGTCGGGATGCAGGTGATGTTCGAGCGTGGCGTCGAGCACTCCGTCAAGGCCGACGGTGTGGGCCAGTGGCCGGGCGCCGTCGAACGGCTCCCCGCCGACGTGCTGCCGCACATGGGGTGGAACGACGTCCGCGCGCCCCAGGGCTCGGTGCTCTTCGACGGCATGGACCCGCACACCCGGTTCTACTTCGTGCACTCGTTCGCCGCGCAGCGCTGGGAACTCGCACCGTCGGAGGCCATCGCCCCCGCCATGCTCACCTGGGCGGACCACGGCGGACCGTTCCTTGCCGCCGTCGAGAACGGCGCGCTGACGGCCACGCAGTTCCACCCCGAGAAATCCGGCGCCGCCGGATCCCACCTACTGCGGAATTGGTTGAAGAGTCTGTGAGGCGCCACGGTCTGATGCGGCCCGACGGGGCCGCGAAGTTGGTCGCGCTGCTGCTGGCGTTCGGGATGATCGCGGGCTTCTCGGCGACGTATCTCGTGCAGGCCGGGGTGCCCGGCTGGCTGGTGGTCGTCCTCGCGCTGCTGGTGCTCGCGGTCCCGTTCTTCCTCGCTCACCGCTCCGGCCAACAGAAGCGATGAGCAGGCGTTCCACGGTGTGAACCCTGGTCATCGGCGAGCGCTCGCGCGTCGTAGG
This sequence comes from Allosaccharopolyspora coralli, assembly GCF_009664835.1. Taxonomy (NCBI): domain Bacteria; kingdom Bacillati; phylum Actinomycetota; class Actinomycetes; order Pseudonocardiales; family Pseudonocardiaceae; genus Allosaccharopolyspora; species Allosaccharopolyspora coralli. The sequence goes on along the minus strand of NZ_CP045929.1, from coordinate 3,449,186 downwards.
GTTGCGGCGTGACGTTCACTCTGCTTCCCGCTGTTGACGTGGCCGAGGGGCAGGCCGTGCGCCTGGTCCAGGGAGCCGCCGGTACCGAGACCTCCTACGGCGATCCGTTGGAGGCCGCGCTCACGTGGCAGCGCGCGGGCGCGGAGTGGATCCATCTCGTCGACCTGGACGCCGCCTTCGGTCGCGGCGCGAACCGGGAGCTGCTCGCCGAAGCCGTCGCCAAGCTCGACGTGCGGGTGGAACTCTCCGGCGGGATCCGCGACGACGCCTCGCTGCGGGCCGCGCTCTCCACCGGCTGCGAGCGCGTCAACCTCGGCACCGCAGCGCTCGAAGACCCGGAGTGGACCGCCCGCGTCGTCGCCGAGCACGGTGAACGCGTCGCCGTCGGGCTGGACGTGCGGATCACCGACGAAGGCCACCGGCTCGCCGCGCGGGGCTGGACCAAGGACGGCGGCGACCTGTGGGAGGTGCTCGCACGGCTGGACGCCGCAGGGTGCCGGCGCTACGTCGTCACCGACGTGAGCAAGGACGGCACGCTCCGGGGGCCGAACGTGGAGCTGCTGCGTGAGGTCTGCTCGCGGACCGACGCTCCCGTCGTCGCCTCCGGCGGGGTGTCCAGTGTGGACGACCTGGTGGCGTTGTCGCGGCTCGCGCCGGACGGCGTCGAGGGATCCATCGTCGGCAAGGCCCTCTACGCAGGCAACTTCACCCTCGAGGAAGCCCTCGCCGCCGTCCGCTGAGCCCACCACCGCACCTGAGGCGAACGGCACTCTCGCCTCGTCTCGTGGGGCGAGCGGCACTTTCGCCTCGTCTCGTGGGGCGAGCGGCACTTTCGCCTCGTCTGGTGGGGCGAACGGCACTTTCGCCTCATGAGATGCGCGCCCTTCGGGTGGGGCGAGTGGCACTTTCGCCTCATCAGATGCGCGCCCTTCTGGTGGGGCGAGCGGCACTTTCGCCTCGTCTGGTGGGGCGAACGGCACTTTCGCCTCGTCTCGTGAGGCGAACGGCACTTTCGCCTCATCAGATGCGCGCCCTTCGGGTGGGGCGAGTGGCACTTTCGCCTCGTCTGGTGGGGCGAACGGCACTTTCGCCTCATGAGATGCGCGCCCGTCGGGTGGAGCGAACGGCACTTTCGCCTCGTCTGGTGTGTGCGCCGGGGGTCAGCGGGGGTCGACGGTGATGCTGACGCCGACGGTGCCGTCGCGGCCGCGACGGCGGTGGCTGAGCCGGACGTAGAGCCGCGCGACGAGTCCGTACTTGCGGACGAGGAGCCGCTCGACGCGCCGGGTATCGGGTTCGTCGAGCGTCATCGCGCGGCCCCGCACCGACGGTCCGTGCGGAACACCCCGGACGTCGCATGGCGCGAGTTCGACCGCGCCACTGCGCCGGATCCGCTTGACCTTGCCGGAGTCCCGGACCGTCCAGACCGCGAGGCTGCCGCCGTCGGGTGCGACCCACACCGGCGTCGAGACCGGTTGTCCGGTGCGGCGGAACGTCGTGAGCAGCAGGTACTTCGAGTCCGCGAGGATGTTCGTCAGCGAGTGCACGCCCCCACGGTAGCCGTCCTCCGTGCGGGGGCAGCGGTGTCTACCCTGGGGGCATGGCCGTTGCGGTGCGCGTGATCCCCTGCCTGGACGTCGACCAGGGGCGGGTCGTCAAGGGTGTCAACTTCACCAACCTCGTCGACGCGGGCGATCCCGTCGAGCTGGCCCGGGTCTACGACGGTGAGGGCGCCGACGAGCTGACGTTCTTGGACGTGACGGCGTCGTCGTCGGACCGGGAGACCACCTACGACGTGGTGCGGCGGACCGCAGAGGAGGTGTTCATCCCGCTCACGGTCGGCGGGGGTGTGCGCAGCCCCGAGGACATCGACCGTCTGTTGCGGGCCGGGTCGGACAAGGTCAGCCTGAACACGGCGGCGATCGCGCGGCCGGAACTGCTGCGGGAGTGTTCGCAGCGCTTCGGCGCTCAGTGCGTCGTGCTCTCCGCCGATGCTCGCCGGGTGCCGGAGGGGGGCACGCCGACGCCGTCGGGTTTCGAGGTCACCACGCACGGCGGTCGCCGGGGGACGGGGATCTGTGCGGTCGAGTGGGCGGCGGAGGCGCAGCATCTCGGTGTCGGCGAGATCCTGTTGAACTCGATGGACGCCGATGGCACGAAGTCCGGTTTCGACCTGGAGATGATTCGTGCCGTGCGGGCCGCGGTGGAGGTGCCGCTGATCGCCAGCGGTGGAGCCGGCGCGGTCGAGCATTTCGCCCCGGCGGTGCACGCGGGAGCCGACGCGGTGCTGGCGGCGAGCGTGTTCCACTTCGGACAGTTGACGATCGGCGAGGTCAAGAGCGCGATGCGCGCGGACGGGATCACCGTCCGATGAGTTCTACAGTGGACGGAGAGCTGGATCCGGCGATCGCGGCCAGGCTCAAGCGCAACGCGGCGGGACTCGTGTGCGCCGTGGCGCAGCAGAAGGACACCGGCGAGGTGCTCATGGTCGCGTGGATGGACGATGCCGCGCTGCACCGCACACTCACGACCCGCAAGGCCACGTACTTCTCCCGCAGCCGCGGCTCCTACTGGGTGAAGGGCGAGACCTCGGGGCACACCCAGCACGTGCACGAGGTGCGGCTGGACTGCGACGGTGACACCGTGCTCCTGGTCGTCGACCAGCAGGGCGCGGCCTGCCACACCGGGGACCGCACCTGCTTCGACGCCGACGTGCTTCTCGCTGCCGAGTGAGACGTTGTCTGTGCGCTGTGGTGACGCTCGTTCGCCAGCGTCCCGCCCTGCCGCTCGCGGTGTCGGCCTCGCCTCGAGTACCGGCATGCGGATTCATCGGCGCACCCGCTGAGCCGAGTGGTCACGCCACGCCGTCGATGTCGCCGGTGAGGTAGCGCTGCAGCGTCGGCGCGATCGCGGCCACGACGCGTTCGCGGTCCGCCGAGGCGAGCGGTTCGAGGTGCAGCACGTAGCGCATGAGCCCGAGCCCGGCCATCTGCGTCCCGCACAGCGCCGCCCGCATCTGCGGCTGGTCCACTTCGAGTTCCCGGGTCAGCCTGCCGAACAGTGAGGTGGTGAGGAACTCGCGCAGCATCCGGCTCGCCTCTTCGGTGGCGGTGATGCTGCGCAACAGTGCCGTGAACGAGCCGCCCTCGGCTTCGTCCCACACGGTGACGAACCGGCGCACCATCCGCTCGCCGATCCGGTCGGGATCACCCGTGACGAACTCGTGCACGATGCTCGCGGGGTTGACCGGGATCGCCACGGACGCGGTGAACAGGTTCTCCTTGCCCCCGAACCAGTGGTTGACCATCGCCGGATCCACCCCGGCCCGGCGGGCGATGGTGCGCACGGTCGCGCGGTCGTAGCCCTCGACGGGGAAGACTTCTCGCGCAGCACGCAGCAAGGCTTCCCGGGTGTCCTGGCCGCCGCCGCGCCGCCCTCGTCGCCGGGTTCCCGGCGCGGTGTCGTCGGTGCTGCTGGTCACACCACCATCCTCGCGGGTGGGCCGCGCGCGCCGCAAAGGCCGGTCCGTCGAGGTCGAGCACGGGCGGACCGGCACAATGGCGGGCATGGTCGGCGACGGTGACATCGGCAGTGTCAGCCCCACCCGGGAGGAGTTCCGCGCGCTCGCGGCAGATCGTCGGGTCATCCCGGTGGTGCGCAAGCTGCTCGCGGACGACGAGACCCCGCTCGGCGTGTACCGCAAGCTGGCGGGTGATCGCCCGGGCACGTTCCTGTTCGAGTCCGCCGAGAACGGCCGTTCGTGGTCGCGCTGGTCGTTCGTGGGTGCCCGCAGCGCGGCGGCGCTGACCTCCCGAGACGGCGAGGCGCACTGGACCGGGACGCCGCCGGTCGGGTTGCCGCAGAGCGGCGATCCGCTGGAGGCGCTGCGGGAGACGGTGCGGTTGCTGCACACCGACCCGCTGCCCGGCATGCCGCCGCTGACCGGCGGCATGGTCGGCTACCTGGGCTACGACATCGTTCGCAGGCTCGAACGTCTGCCGGACGAGACCGAGGACGACCTGCGGATCCCCGAGCTGGTGATGCTGCTGGCCACCGATCTCGCCGCGCTGGACCATCACGAGGGCACGATCACACTCATCGCGAACGCGGTGAACTGGGACGACTCGCCGGAGCGGGTGGACGCGGCCTACGACGACGCGGTGCGGCGGCTCGACACGATGACCGAGCAGTTGTGCCGGTCCGCGGAGCCGACGGTGGCGACGTTCTCCCGCCCGCGGCCGGACTTCGAGCGCACCCGGTCGCAGGCCGAGCATGTCGAGGCGGTGGAGTCGGCGAAGGAGGCGATCCGGGCCGGGGAGGCGTTCCAGGTCGTCGTCTCGCAGCGGTTCCAGATGGACACCGGGGCCGACGCGCTCGACGTCTATCGGGTGCTGCGGACCACGAATCCGAGCCCGTACATGTACCTGTTGCGGCTGGAGGCGCCGGAACCCGGCGCGGAGCCGTTCGAGATCGTCGGTTCGAGCCCGGAGTCGCTGGTGACCGTCCGGGACGGCCAGGCCACCACGCATCCGATCGCGGGCACCCGGTGGCGCGGCGCCGACGACGACGAGGACGCGTCGCTGGAGAAGGAACTCCTCAACGACGACAAGGAACGAGCCGAGCACCTGATGCTGGTGGACCTCGGCCGCAACGACCTCGGGCGGGTGTGCCGTCCGGGTTCGGTGCACGTCGTCGACTTCTTCCGCATCGAGCGCTACAGCCACGTGATGCACATCGTCTCGACCGTCACCGGAACGCTCGCCGAGGACCGCACCGCTTTCGACGCGGTGACGGCGTGCTTCCCGGCGGGAACTCTCTCCGGGGCACCGAAACCGCGCGCGTTGCAGATCATCGAGGAACTGGAACCGACACGGCGTGCCCAGTACGGCGGTGTCGTCGGGTATCTGGACTTCGCCGGGGACGCCGACACCGCGATCGCGATCCGCACCGCGCTCGTCAAGGGCGGTCGCGCCTACGTGCAGGCCGGTGGCGGCATCGTCGCCGACTCGGACCCGGTCGCCGAGGACCAGGAGTGTCTGAACAAGGCGCGTGCGGTGCTCAACGCGGTAGCCACGGCCGAGACGCTGCGCCGCCCGGAAACCGGTGCGCCGGCCGCAGGGAACGGGGCGGATCGTGCCGAGGTCTGAGACCGCAGCAGCCCCGCCTCGGCGTCCATTGTGGATCGTCGTGCTCCTGATGCTCGCCGGAGCCGCCGCGAGCTGGGGCGCGAGTGGGCTGGTGTGGGTCGAACAGCGGTGGCGCACACCGTTCACCGGCGACCAGGACTTCCCGGTGGCCGGGGCCGCCGCCCGTCCGGAACTCGTCCCGGTCGCGCTGGCGACGCTGGCGGCGGTGGCCGCGGTGCTCGCGACGTCCGGGATCCTGCGCAGACTCATGGGTCTGCTGGTGGTGGCAGCAGGGGCGGTCCTGGCGTGGCGGACCGTGTCGTGGTTCGCGGACGGAACGGCCTCGTCGCGGGACGTTCCGGCGGGCAGCACGCCGCTCGGTTCGGCGCAGCTACCGGTGTACGGCCCGCTGCTCGTCCTCGTCGCGGCGGCGCTACTGCTGGTCGCGGGGCTGTGGGTGCTGGTCGCCGCACACCGGATGGCGGGAATGGGGGCGCGCTACGACGCCCCGGGCTCGTCGGCTCGCGCCGAAGGCGACCCGGACAAGCGCTGGTGGGACGCGCTGGACTCCGGCGAGGACCCGACCGACGAACGAGCCGGCGGCACCGAGGACGATCGCCGGGGTTGATCGGCGGCGCGGCGTCAGAGTGCATCGGGCACTGGCTTGTGTGCCCGTAGGGCACGCCTCATACGTGTCCAGCCTCGGCGGTACCGGACCACCCGCCCAAGTTCCACAAAGCCTCAGGACCGAAGGTCCTTGCTGTACTGGGACGTTGGACCCACCCCTTGCAAACGGGGCATGACGGGCAGGTTTAGCATCGGCTCTGCGAACGGCACGACGGGAAGGGGAGTGTCGTGATCGAGCGCAAGGAACGCATCTGCGCACACCACACGCTTCGGTTGAGGATCCCGGCCGCGTCCGCCCGCACGGGTGGCGCGACGACGGGGCGGGGCGAGGTGCTCGCGTGAGCGTGCTCGAGTCCATCATCGACGGCGTGCGCGAAGATCTCGCTGTCCGCGAGGCCGCGGTCCCGTTCGACGAGATCAAGCAGCGGTCGGCGGCGGCAGCGCCCGCGCACGACGTCATGGCCGCGCTGCGCTCGCCGGGAGTCGGGGTGATCGCGGAGGTCAAGCGACGCAGCCCGTCCAAGGGCGATCTCGCCGACATCGGGGAGCCGAAGGACCTCGCGGCCGGCTACTCGGAGGCCGGTGCCCGGGTCATCAGCGTCCTCACCGAGCAGCGCCGCTTCGGCGGATCGCTCGCCGACTTCGACGCGGTCCGCGCGAAGGTGCCCACCACCCCGTTGCTGCGCAAGGACTTCATCGTCAGCCCTTACCAGGTGCACGAGGCCCGCGCGCACGGTGCCGACATGGTGCTGCTCATCGTCGCCGCGCTGGAGCAGGTCGCGCTGGCGGCACTGCTCGACCGCGTCGAGTCCCTCGGGATGACCGCGCTGGTCGAGGTGCACACCGCCGAGGAGGCCGACCGGGCGCTGGAGGCGGGCGCGAAGGTCGTCGGGATCAACGCGCGGAACCTGCACAGCCTGGAGGTCGACCGGGACGTGTTCGGCCGCATCGCACCGGGACTGCCGCACGAAGTGCTCAAGATCGCCGAGTCCGGGGTGCGCGGTCCCAGCGACCTGATGGCCTACGCCGGGTCCGGCGCGGACGCCGTTCTCGTCGGTGAAGGGCTCGTGACCAGCGACAATCCGCGCGCGGCCGTCACGCAGCTCGTCACCGCCGGGTCGCACCCGGCGTGCCCGCGGCCGAGCCGGTAGGACCTGCGCGCGCCGCAGAGAGGAGTGCAGCTGATGGGCCCTGTGCGGGACGCACCGGAGGCGGAGAACGCTCGGGCGCACCGGCCCGGCAAACCGGTGCCCGAGGGGCACGACCCGGACGAACGCGGCCACTTCGGCCCGTACGGCGGCCGGTTCATGCCGGAGGCGCTCATCCACGCCCAGGACGAACTCGCCGCCGAGTACGACAAGGCGCAGCGCGACCCCGAGTTCGTCAACGAGCTGGCGCGGTTGCTGCGGGACTACGCGGGCAGGCCGTCGCTGCTCACCGAGGCGCAGCGGTTCGCGGAACACGCCGGTGGCGCGCGGATCCTGCTCAAGCGCGAGGACCTCAACCACACCGGCTCGCACAAGATCAACAACGTGCTGGGGCAGGCGCTGCTGGTCAAGCGGATGGGCAAGCGCCGCGTCATCGCCGAGACCGGCGCAGGCCAGCACGGTGTCGCCACCGCGACCGCGTGCGCGCTGCTCGGGTTGGAGTGCGTGGTCTACATGGGCCAGGTCGACACCGAGCGGCAGGCCCTCAACGTCGCCCGCATGAAGCTTCTCGGCGCCGAGGTCCGGCCCGTCGCGAACGGGTCGGCCACCCTCAAGGACGCCATCAACGAGGCCTTGCGCGACTGGGTAACCAACGTCGACCACACGCACTACCTGCTGGGCACGGCGGCCGGGGCGCACCCGTTCCCGGTGATGGTGCGCAACTTCCATCGCATCATCGGTGAGGAGGCCCGGGAGCAGACGCTCGCGATGACCGGCAGGCTGCCGGACGCGGTCACCGCGTGCGTCGGCGGCGGCTCGAACGCGATCGGCATGTTCCACGGCTTCATCGACGACCCCGACGTGCGCTTGGTCGGCTTCGAACCCGCAGGCCACGGAATCGACAGTGGTGAGCACGGCGCGACCCTGAGCGAGGGGGCGCCCGGCACGCTGCACGGGGCGCGGTCCTATCTGTTGCAGGACGCCGACGGGCAGATCATCGAGGCGTACTCGATCTCGGCGGGCCTGGACTACCCGGGCGTCGGCCCCGAGCACTCCTACCTCAAGGACTCCGGGCGTGCCGAGTACCGCTCGGTCACCGACGACGAGGCCATGCACGCCTTCCAGCTGCTGTCCCGGACCGAAGGCATCATCCCGGCGATCGAGTCCGCCCACGCCCTTGCCGGCACGCTCCGGCTCGGCAGGGAGCTCGGCCCCGACGGGCTGATCGTGGTGAGCCTGTCCGGCCGCGGCGACAAGGACATGGACACCGCCGCGAAGCACTTCGGACTCGTCGACGACGAGGGACGCGCGCAGGAACCACAGGAGGAATCCCGGTGAGTCTGAACGAGGTCTTCACCACCTGCCGGGCCGAGAACCGCGCGGCACTCATCGGGTACCTGCCCGCAGGGTTCCCCTCGGTCGAAGAATCGAAGGACCTGCTCGGCGCGATGATCGCCGGGACGGCGGAGCGGCCCGGTTGCGACCTCGTCGAGGTGGGACTGCCGTTCTCCGACCCGGTGATCGACGGGCCGACGATCCAGGCCGCCAGCGACGACGCCCGCAAGGCCGGGTTCCGGGTCCGGGACCTTTTCGACGTCGTCTCCACCGTCGCCGCCGCCGGGGGCAGCGCGGTCGTGATGAGCTACTGGAACCCGATCCACCACTACGGCCCGGACGCGTTCGCCCGGGACCTCGCCGCCGCGGGCGGGCTCGGACTCATCACCCCCGACCTGGTGCCCGACGAGGCCGAGGAGTGGCTGTCGGCCTCGCAGCAGCACGGGTTGGACCGGATCTTCCTGGTGGCGCCCGCCTCCACCGAGGAACGCATCGCCATGACGGTCAAGGCAGGCTCCGGGTTCGTCTACGCGACCTCGGTGATGGGAGTGACCGGCGCCCGGGACTCGGTGGGCAGCCAGGCGGCGGGTCTGGTGCGCCGGACCAAGGCGTACACGGATCTTCCGGTGGGTGTCGGACTCGGTGTGCGCAACGGTGAGCAGGCCGCCGAGGTCGCCTCGTTCGCCGACGGGGTCATCGTCGGTTCCGAGTTCGTCACGCGCGCCCGTGCCGAAGGAACCGCCGGTGTCGGCGCGCTCGCGGCGGAGCTCGCCGACGGCGTCCGCCGCCGCTGACGGGGCGCCTGGGAACTGGCATGTGTGCCCGTAGGGCACGCCCTCACACGTGACCAGCCGCGACACGGTGAGGGGCTCCGGGGCGGCGGTACTGGACCACCTACCCAGGTTCCACAATGCGCTCTGAGACTCTCAAGATCAAGATGGAAAGGGCGCAGGGGCGTCTGACCTGCGAACCGTATACGGACACGATGCAGACGATGCATGCAAGTTTCATGAAACTGAGGTAAGATGGCCCGTATGAGCACTGAGATCGTGCAGGTTCGCGACGTCCCCGCTGAGGATGCCGAGGTGCTCCGCGCTCGCGCGGCGGCCCGGAGCATGTCGCTGTCGAGTTACATGCGGGAACTGATCCACGACGAGACGTCGCGTCCGGCGATGGGTGAGGTTCTGTCTCGGATTGTGACCCGAGACAGCATCGAGGCCGACGGCGACGATATCCGGTCGTTCATTGACGATGACCGCCGGTAATGACCGTAGTCGACGCCTCGATCGTGGTGCGGTTGCTTCAGAATCGCGCCACCGATGACGACCTGCGTGAGCGGTTCGGCCAGCATCGCCACATCCATGCCCCGGCGTCAATCGATGCAGAGGTCGCCTCGGCCATCCGCGGCATGCTGCTGACGTCGAAGCCTGCGATCCGAATCCGGCTTGCGCGCGCAGAGCAGATGCTCATCGACTTCGCAGACCTGCCGCTGCTCCGTTACCCAATGCAGCCGTACCAACGACGAACCCTGACATTGCGGGACAACTTCACCGCCTACGATGCCGTCTACGTGGCGCTGGCCGAGTCGCTGGACATGCCTCTGGTCACCGACGACCACAAGTTCGCCAAGGCCGCAGGACACGCCGCTGTCATCGAAACCTGGCCGTAGCGGCGTCAACCCCTCAGTCGGGGGTCGCGCTTCGGTCAGCCTGGTTCGCGGACCGCCACCGGCGGCCAGCCTTACCTCAGCCCGCCGCATCGGTGCCCTCACAGCGCTGCTCTCCGTTGTGGGGCCACCGACTACCGCACGCGCCAACGCAGCAGCTGCTCACGACGCGTTCCTCATCGGCACCGGTGCGCGTTCGCGGTCTCGCCTCGCACCACGTGGGCGGGGGCGGTGGGCAGACCGATACGGTGGGTTGCGTGATTGTCCCCGTGCCCGCCTCGGCCACGTCGATCCTGGCCACCATTCCCAGCCCGGACCGGGGCGTGTGGTACCTCGGCCCCGTTCCGCTCCGCGCCTACGCGCTGTGCATCATCGTCGGCATCGTGGTGGCGATCATCTGGGGGGACCGCCGCTGGGTCGCCCGTGGTGGCCGCAAGGGCACGGTCACCGACATCGCCGTCTTCGCCGTGCCATTCGGCCTCGTCGGCGGTCGGCTGTACCACGTGGCCACCGACTACTACAAATACTTCGGCCCCGGCCGGGATCCGCTGGACGCGCTGAAGGTCTGGGAGGGCGGCCTCGGCATCTGGGGCGCGGTCGCGCTCGGCGCGGTCGGCGCCTGGATCGGGTGCCGCCGCCGTGGAGTCCCGCTCCCGGCGTTCGCCGACGCCGTCGCGCCGGGTCTGGTGCTGGCGCAGGCGATCGGCCGCCTCGGCAATTGGTTCAACCAGGAGCTCTACGGCGCACCGACGGATCTGCCGTGGGGCTTGGAGCTCTACCGCAGGGTCGATCCGGACACCGGGCTCGCGGACCCGATCGCGGGTGTCGCCGTGGACCACACGCCGGTCGCGATCGTGCATCCCACGTTCCTCTACGAGCTGGTGTGGAACCTGGGCGTCGTGCTGCTCGTCGTGCTCGCCGACCGGTACTTCCGGATGGGGCACGGCCGGGTGTTCGCGCTCTACGTCGCCGGGTACACGGCGGGCCGGGTGTGGATCGAGATGATGCGCACCGACGACGCCACCCACATCTTCGGCGTCCGTATCAACGTGTTCACCTCGATCATCATCTTCGTGCTCGCGGTGACCTACCTGCTCGTCGTCCGCGGCAAGCGCGAGGACCCGGAGCGCCTGTGGGGCAAGCCGCTGCCCGGCGACGAGCCCGACGAGGCATCCGACGGCGCGGCGAGCACGGACGAGTCCGAGCCTGCGGGAGCCACGAAGGTCGAACCCGACGGCGAGGCCGACAGTCCACCCGACGACACCGATCGCCCCGGCGACAAACCCTGAGTTCACCACACGAGGCGAACGGCACTCTCGCCTCGTGTGGTGAGGCGAAAGTGCCGTTCGCCCCACCGGCGTTTATGGGCGGTGTTGAGGCGAACGGCACTTTCGCCTCGTGTGGTGGGGCGAGAGTGCCGTTCGCCTCGTGGTTACACGTCAGTCGCGGACGGGGGTGACCACGGGTGAGCCGTCGGGGGCGTGCAGCACGGTGACTCGGGCGTCGTAGTGCTCGGCGAGCGTCTTCGGAGTCAGGACCGACGTCGGCTCACCTTCGGCGGCCACGGTGCCGTTGTCGAGCAGAAGCAGCCGCGCCGCGTACTGCGCGGCGAGTGTGAGGTCGTGCAGTGTCGTGACGACCGTGGTGCCGTGCTCGCGCCGGAGCTCGTCGACGAGGTCGAGCAGCGCCTGCGCGTGTCCGACGTCGAGTCCGGTGGTCGGCTCGTCGAGCAGCAGCACGTCGGCCTGCTGCGCGAGGGCCCGCGCGAGCACCGCTCGTTGGCGTTCACCACCGGAAAGAGTGGCCAGCGGCCGGGACGCGAGATGGTCGAGGTCGAGCCGGTTGACGACGTCGTGCACCACCGCGAGGTCAGCCGGCCCTTCGTGCCCGAGCAATCCCAGATGCGGGGTGCGACCCAGCAGCACGTAGTCGGTGACGGTCAGCCCCACCGGCAGCTGGGGAATCTGCGGCGCGTAGCCGAGGCGGCGAGCCCGCGCGCGGCGTCCGAGGGTGCGCAGCGGCTGCTCGTCCACCAGCACGTCGCCGGTGTGCCGGGCGATGCCGACGACGGCTTTGAGCAGCGTCGACTTCCCGGAGCCGTTCGGGCCGATGATGCTCAGCCACGAGCCGGTGTCCACGGACGTCGACACCGACGAGAGCACGACGTCCTTGCCGTATCCGGCGGTGAGGTGGCGAACGGTCAGTGAGCTCACGACGTACTCCTGGTGCGCAGCAGGACGGCGAAGAACGGTGCCCCGGCGAAGGCGGTGATCACGCCGATCGGTAGTTCTGCGGGGGCGAGGACGGTGCGGGCGAGCATGTCGGCCGCGACCAGGAACGCTCCACCGTAGAGCAGCGAGAGCGGCACGATGATCCGGTAGCTGCCGCCTGCGGCCAGCCGCACGAGGTGAGGCACGACGAGCCCGACGAACCCGATCAGCCCGGCGGCCGAGACGGCGGCGGCGGTGGCCACCGACGCCGACACGAGCACGAGACTCCGCACCACCCGGGGGCGCACGCCGAGTGCGGTCGCCTCGTCGTCGCCGGTGCCCAGCAGGTCGAGCAGTCGTGCACACAGGCACAACACCGTCGCCGCCGGTACGAGCGGAACCAGCACCGACAACACCTCGGCCCAGCCGGTCACGGCGAGGCGGCCGAGAATCCACATGTAGATCTGCTGCAGGGACTCGAGGCGCATCTGCTGGACGAACGTCTGACCGGCGGTGAGGAACGAGGTCACGGCGACGCCGGCGAGCACGAGGGTGGCGGTGTCGGATCCCGCGGAGCGGCCGATCGTCCAGGTGAGCGCGACCCCTCCGAGCGAGCCGACGAGCGCGGCGAGCTGCACCAGAGCCTGCTCGGAACCCCAACCGGGCGCGAGCGCGATCACGGTCGTGACCCCGAGCCCCGCGCCTGCGGCGGCGCCGAGCAGGTACGGGTCGGCCAGCGGATTGCGGAAGACACCCTGGAACGCGGCCCCGGACACGGCCAGTGCGGCGCCGACGGCGACACCGAGAGCGGCCCTGGGCACGCGCAGTTCCCACAGGATCGCGGCTTCACGTTCGCTCAGCGGCGAGAGACCACCGGTGAGCTGGGCGGTGATCTCGGCGAGAACCCGGCCCACTCCGAGTTCGGCGGCCCCGAACAGCACCGACGCGAGCAGGCTCACCAGCAGGACGACGGACGCGACGAGCAGGTGCGTGGGCCGCAGCGTGGTGCGGCTCGGGGTCGCGCGTCGGGTACTCAGGGGTTCTGAGCGTTCGTGACGGCGTTGCTGACCTCACGGGCCATCTCGACCACACGCGGGCCCCAACGACCGGCGACGTCGTCGTTGAGTGCCACGACGCGGTTGTTCTGGACGGCGCCGAGCGAACCCCAGCCGGGGCGCTGGGTCACGGATTCGGGGGTGACACCGCAGCACCTAGTGTCGGCGAGGAAGACGAGGTCGGGGTTGGCCTGCACGATCTCCTCGCCGGAGAGCTGCGGGAAGTCGCCCTGCGCCTGGTCGGCGATGTTGACCAGGCCGAACTTCGAGTAGACGCTGCCGACGAAGCTGCGCGAGGTGGCCGTGTAGAAGTCCGGACTGACCTCGTGGAAGTAGGTCAGCGGGCGGTCGGGCTTCGGGGTCGTGCGGACCAGCTCGTCGATCTGGCCGCGCATCCGGGCGGTGAGATCGCGTGCCTGCGTGCCGTGCCCGGTGGCCTTGCCGAGGACCTCGATCTGCCGGTAGGCCTGGTTCAGGTTCTCCGCCGCGGGTGTGACGAGAACGGGCACGTCGACGGCTCGGAGCCCGTTGACGAGTTCGGTGGCGCTCTCCGGGGCGATGACCAGGTCGGGATCGTGCGAGCCGACGGTCGCGGCATCGGCGTTGAGCGCGTTGATGTCGGTGCGCGGAGCCTGCTTCGGGAAGGTCGAGTCCCGGTCGACGGCCGTGACCTGCTCGCCGGCCCCGATCGCGAACAGTGTTTCGGTGGCGGTGGGGCTGAGCGAGACGACACTCTTGGGCTGCTGGGCGATGGTGACCGAGTCCTGCCCCGGCAGTGAGACCTTCGCCGGGAACGAGGCCGCCGGGTCCGCTACCGGTCCCGGCGGCGGCTCGGTCGGCTGCGGGCGCTGGGCACAGCCGGTGACACCGGCGACGAGCGCGAGTGTGGTCAACAGCAGCGCGGGGAGGCGGCGGAACCCGGTCATGGCGTCCTCGAGGGTCGGCGGGTGCGGGGATCGGCGAATGGGGTTTCCCACCCGGGTTCCCGGTGCACCGGATGTCAGGTTGTGCGACTCGCCGAACGGTTCGGTGCTCGCCGGTGACCACCCCGCCGCGGAACACGGAGTTCCTTCGGTTCCCGTCGTGTTGTTCGGGACGTCACACGATGGTCGACGATGCCTCGCCGGTGCCGGAATCGCATCCGAATCCGTTCCGCGATGTCCGGACGGTTCTCCCTCGGAGGCCGAGCTGGGCCGGTGGCCTGCCGGTTCCGTGGTGTGCCGTCCTGAGCAGGAAAGATATCAGCTGTGCGGCGCCCCGCAGGCGGACGGTGACCATGGCTACTCCTTCCGGATTCCGGACGCAGGGGTGCCATGAGGGGTAACGGCCGGTTAGATTGGGGGACGCGCTCCGTGGAACGGACCAGCTACGCGGTTCCCCCACGAGTCGAAGATGGTCAGAATCACTTCACAGCGACCGCATCCTTACCTGGCTGTTAACGTTTGTCGGCCTTCCCGGTGCGTCGGCACGTCGACATGTCCGGCGAAACCGTTCGGTAGGAAATCTCGCGGGCCAATGTCGTCCCGTCCCCGGCAGTCACGACGCGAGCTGTCGGCTCGAGCACAAGGACGACGAGGGAGGTCTGCCATGGTGTTCTCCGCGAATCCCGGTCCCCAGGGTCTCTACGATCCTGACGAGGAACAGGACTCCTGTGGTGTGGCCATGGTGGCTGACATCCGAGGGCGGCGTTCCCACGCGATCGTGGCGGACGCGCTGACGGCGCTGGCGAACCTCGAGCACCGCGGCGCCGCCGGCGCCGAGCCGACGAGCGGGGACGGCGCGGGCATCCTGCTGCAGCTGCCGGACGGGCTGCTGCGTGCGGAAGCCGGCTTCACGCTGCCCGAACCCGATGCCTCCGGCGAGTCCCGGTACGTGGCCGGTGTCTGCTTTCTCCCGTCGGACCCCGCCGAGCGGGCGAAGGCCGTGGCGATCGTCGAGCGCCTCGCCGCCGAGGAACAGTTGCGCGTGCTCGGGTGGCGGGACGTGCCGGTCGCCCAGGAACATGCCGGCGTCGGTCCGACCGCGCTCGGCTGCATGCCGCACTTCGCGATGCTGTTCGCCGAGGGCGCCGCCGGAGAGTCCGGCCTGGCGCTGGACCGGCTGGCATTCTGCCTCCGCAAGCGCGCCGAGCACGTGGCGGCGGCCGAGGATCTGGAGGTCTACTTCCCGTCACTGTCGAGCCGCACCCTGGTCTACAAGGGAATGTTGACCACCGAGCAGCTTCCCGCGTTCTTCCCCGACCTCACCGACGAGCGGCTGGAGAGCGCGATCGGACTGGTGCACAGCCGGTTCTCCACGAACACGTTCCCGTCGTGGCCGCTGGCGCACCCGTTTCGCTACGTCGCGCACAACGGGGAGATCAACACCGTTCGCGGCAATCGCAACCGGATGCGGGCCCGCGAAGCACTCCTGGAATCGGACCTCGTGCCGGGCGACCTCTCGCGGCTCTATCCGATCTGCGGGGACGAGGGCTCGGACTCGGCCTCGTTCGACGAGGTTCTCGAACTGCTGCACCTCGGCGGCCGCAGCCTGCCGCACGCGGTGCTGATGATGATCCCGGAGGCGTGGGAGAACCACGCCGAGATGGACCCGAAACGCAAGGCCTTCTACCAGTTCCACGCGAGCCTCATGGAACCGTGGGACGGCCCCGCGTGCGTGACGTTCACCGACGGCGAGCTCGTGGGCGCGGTGCTGGACCGCAACGGCTTGCGCCCGGCGCGCTGGTGGCAGACCGCCGACGACAGGGTGGTGCTCGCCAGCGAGAGCGGTGTTCTCGACCTCAAACCGGACCAGGTCGTCGCCAAGGGCCGCCTGCAGCCGGGCCGGATGTTCCTCGTCGACACCGCCAGGGGGTGCCTTGTCGACGACGAGGAGGTCAAGTCCGAGCTGGCCGAACAGCACGCCTACGGGGAGTGGCTGCACGCCGGGCTCATGCATCTGGAGAGCCTGCCGGACCGTGAGCACGTGGTGCACAGCCACGAGTCGGTGGTCCGTCGTCAGCTCGCGTTCGGCTACACCGAGGAGGAACTCGGGCTGCTGCTCGCGCCGATGGCCACCAGCGGCGGCGAGCCGCTCGGGTCGATGGGCTCGGACACCCCGATGGCGCCGCTGTCCCAGCGTTCCCGGATGCTCTACGACTATTTCGTACAGGGGTTCGCCCAGGTCACGAACCCGCCGTTGGACGCCATCCGCGAGGAGATCGTCACGTCCGTGGCGCGCGTGATGGGCCCGGAGGGCAATCTGCTGGAACCCTCGGCCGCGTCGTGCAGGCACGTGGTGCTGCCGAACCCGGTCATCGACAACGACGAGCTCGCCAAACTCATCCACATCAACTCCGACGGCGACCTGCCCGGGTTCGCGTGCTCCATCCTTTCCGGACTGTACGAAGTGGACGGTGGCGGCGACGCGCTGGCGGACGCGATCGAACGCGTCAAACAGGACGCGTCCGAGGCGATCGCGTCCGGCGCGCGCATTCTCGTGCTCTCCGACCGCGACGCGGACCACAAGCGGGCGCCCATTCCGTCGCTGCTGCTCGTCTCGGCGGTGCACCACCATCTCGTGCGGACCAAGGAACGGCTGCGGGTCGCGCTCGTGGTGGAGACCGGCGACGCACGCGAGGTGCACCACATCGCCACCCTGCTCGGTTACGGTGCCGCCGCGGTGAACCCGTACCTGGCCTTCGAGACGATCGAGGACATGATCACCACCGGCCAGATCAGCGGGATCCGGCCGCGCACCGCCGTGCGCAACTACGTGCAGGCGTTGGTCAAGGGCGTGCTCAAGGTGATGTCCAAGATGGGGATCTCCACCGTCGGCGCGTACACGGCCGCGCAGGTCTTCGAGTCCGTCGGACTGTCCCGGGACCTCGTCGCGCAGTACTTCAAGGGCACGACGTCCAAATTAGACGGTGTCGGTCTGGACGTGCTCGCCGAGGAAGTCGCGGTGCGCCACCGTCGTGCGTACCCGGACAACCCGACCGATCGGGTGCACCGCAGGCTCGAGGTCGGCGGCGAGTACTCGTACCGCCGTGAGGGCGAAATCCACCTGTTCACCCCGGAAACCGTCTTCGCGCTGCAGCACTCGACGAAGACCCGGGCCTACGAGAAGTACCGCGAGTACACCGCCGAGGTCGACCGGCTCTCCCGAGAGGGCGGCACCCTGCGCGGCATGTTCGGCTTCGACAGCGACCGCGAACCGGTTTCGATCGAGGAGGTCGAACCGGTCAGCTCCATCGTCAAGCGGTTCCACACCGGCGCGATGAGCTACGGTGCCATCTCCGCCGAGGCGCACGAGACGCTCGCGATCGCGATGAACCGGCTCGGCGGCAAGTCGAACTCCGGAGAGGGCGGCGAGGACGCTGACCGGCTCTACGACCCGGAGCGTCGCTCGGCGGTCAAACAGGTCGCCTCCGGGCGATTCGGCGTCACCAGCGAGTTCCTCGTCAACGCCGACGACGTCCAGATCAAGATGGCGCAGGGCGCCAAGCCCGGAGAAGGGGGTCAGCTTCCGGGGTACAAGGTGTACCCGTGGATCGCCAAGACCCGGCACTCCACGCCCGGCGTCGGCCTCATCTCGCCGCCGCCGCACCACGACATCTACTCGATCGAAGACCTCGCCCAGCTCATCCACGACCTGAAGAACGCCAACGAGCGGGCCCGGGTCCTGGTCAAGCTCGTCTCCGAGACCGGTGTCGGCACCGTCGCCGCTGGGGTCGCCAAGGCGCACTCGGACGTGGTCATGATCTCCGGGCACGACGGGGGCACCGGTGCCGCCGCGTTGACCTCGCTCAAGCACACGGGAAGCCCGTGGGAGATCGGCCTGGCCGAGGCGCAGCAGACGCTGCGCGTCAACGGCCTGCGTGACCGCATCACGGTCCAGTGCGACGGCGGTTTCAAGACGGGGCGCGACGTGATGGTGGCGGCGCTGCTCGGGGCCGAGGAATACGGCTTCGCGACGACCCCGCTGGTGGTGGCGGGCTGCATCATGATGCGCGTGTGCCACCTCGACACCTGCCCGGTCGGCGTGGCCACCCAGAACCCGGACCTTCGGGCGCGCTACACCGGTCAGGCCGACCACGTGGTGAACTTCTTCGAGTTCGTCGCCCAAGAAGTGCGGGAATACCTGGCGGAGCTCGGTTTCCGCAGTCTCGACGAGGCGGTCGGCCAGGTCTCGGCCCTGCGCACCGAAGAGGCGCTGCAGCACTGGAAGGCCCAGGGACTCGACCTCGGACCCGTCTTCGAGGAACCGGAGACGCCGTACTCCTCGGTGCGTCGCCGGGTTCGCGAGCAGGACCATGGTCTGGAGCACGCGCTGGACCGCACGCTCATCCAGCTCGCCGAGGCCGGTCTCGAGGACGCACACCCGCTGCGGTTGCAGCTGCCGGTGCGCAACGTCAACCGCACTGGCGGCACCCTGCTCGGCGCCGAGGTCACCCGCCGCTACGGCGGGAACGGGTTGCCGGACGACACGATCCACGTCGAGTTCGACGGCTCGGCCGGACAGTCGTTCGGCGCGTTCCTGCCGCCCGGCGTCACGTTGGATCTCGTCGGCGACGCCAACGACTACGTCGGCAAGGGACTCTCCGGTGGACGGATCCTCGTCCGTCCGCACCCGGACTCGGCGTTCGCCGCGGAGGAGCAGGTCATCGCGGGCAACGTGATCGGCTACGGCGCCACCGGCGGCGAGCTCTTCCTGCGCGGCAAGGTCGGCGAGCGGTTCTGCGTCCGTAACTCCGGCGCGCTCGCCGTCGCAGAAGGTGCCGGTGACCACGCGTTCGAGTACATGACCGGTGGCCGGGCGGTGGTGCTCGGCAGCACCGGCCGCAACCTCGCGGCGGGCATGTCCGGCGGAATCGCCTACGTGCTGGACCTCGATCCGGTCCGGGCGAACACCGCCATGGTCGAGTTGCAGCGCCCCACCGCGAAGGACCTCAAGTGGCTGCGCGAGGTCGTGGAACGCCACCGCGACCTCACCGGCTCGGCGGTGGCGACGTCGCTGCTCGGCGACTGGCCGCGCCGCTCGGCGGCGTTCACGAAGGTGATGCCGCGCGACTACCAGCGAGTGCTCGAAGCCTCCCGGCTCGCCCGCGCCGAGGGACGGGACGAGGAAGAGGCGATCATGGAGGCGTCCCGTGGCTGATCCGCACGGTTTTCTCAAGTACGAGCGCCGGAACGCGCCGAAACGATCGACCGACGATCGCCTCGGTGACTGGAACGAGGTATACGCCGCGCTGTCCACAGAGGAGCGTGCGGAGCAGGTCTCGACGCAGGCCGCGCGCTGCATGGACTGCGGAATCCCGTTCTGCCACAGTGGATCCGCAGGGTGCCCGCTCGGGAACCTGATTCCCGAGTGGAACAACATGGTCCGTGGCGGTCGTTGGGAGGCCGCCAGTGAGCGGCTGCACGCGACGAACAACTTTCCGGAGTTCACGGGCAAGTTGTGTCCTGCGCCGTGCGAAGCCGGCTGTGTGCTCGCGATCTCGCCGGAGGCCGGTGGCGCGGTCGCGATCAAACGAGTCGAGGAGACCATTTCCGAGGTGGCGTGGGAGAACGACTACGTCACCGCGCAGGTTCCGGAGATCAGCACCGGCAAGCGCGTCGCCGTGGTCGGCTCGGGTCCTGCGGGCCTGGCCGCCGCGCAGCAGCTCAGCCGTGCCGGTCACGAAGTCGTCGTGCACGAGCGGGACGACCGCATCGGCGGGCTGATGCGGTACGGGATTCCCGAGTTCAAGATGGAGAAGTCCGTCCTGGATCGTCGGCTCGCGCAGATGCGTGCCGAGGGCACCAAGTTCATCACCAACTGCGAGGTCGGGGTGGACCTCGGCGTCGACGACCTGCGTGCCGGTTTCGACGCGGTGGTCCTCGCTGTCGGCGCCCTTCGTGGTCGTGACGACCGCACGGTTCCCGGGCGCGAGCTCAACGGTGTGCACATGGCGATGGACCATCTCGTTCCGGCGAACAAGGAGGTCGAGGGCGACGGTCCGACCACCATCTCCGCCGAGGGCAAGCACGTTCTCGTCATCGGTGGCGGTGACACCGGAGCCGACTGCTACGGCACCGCGACCCGACAGGGCGCGGCGAGCGTGACTCAGCTGGACAACTACCCGCAGCCGCCGAGTGAACGGGATCCGGACCAGTCCCCGTGGCCGACGTGGCCGTACATCCTCCGCACGTACCCGGCGCACGAGGAAGCCGGTGAGCGGAAGTTCGCGGTCGCCGTGGAATCCTTTGTGGACGACGGCAACGGGAACGTGTGCGCGGTGCGGCTGCGTGAGGTGAAGGTCGAGCGCGACGCGGACGGCCGGAGGCAAGTCGTGCCCACCTCCGACGAGGTCCAGGAACTGCCGTGCGACCTCGCCCTCTACGCGATCGGCTTCGAGGGTGTGGAGCACATGGACCTGCTGCCGGGACTCGGTATCGCACTCAGCCCGCGCGGAAGCATCGGCTGCGGCTCGAACTGGGAGACCACCGCGCCGGGCGTGTTCGTCTGCGGCGACGCCCACCGTGGTGCCTCGCTGGTGGTGTGGGCGATCGCGGAGGGTCGTTCGGTGGCCAACGCGGTCGACGAGCACCTCACCGGCGAGTCCGACCTGCCGTCCCCGGTTCACCCCACCGCCCTCCCCCTGGCGGTCTGAGCGAAGCGGGAGGCGCGAACGGCACTTTCGCCTCGTGTGGTGAGGCGAACGTGCCGTTCGCACCGGAGTGGTGATGAGGTGAACGGCACTTTCGCCTCGTGTGGTGAGGCGAACGTGCCGTTCGCCTCTTATGCCGCGCGCGGGACGGTCTGTGCGACCGCCGTGACCGGTGGACGCGGCCGACGCTGTGCGTGCTCGTAGGCCCGACGCAGATCGCGGAGCACCTGGGACGGTTCCCTCCGAAGCTGCGAGGGCAGGGTGTGCACGACCGTGATCCCCGCTGAGGTCATCGCGGTGTGTCGGCGGACGGTCGCCTCGTAGTGCGCCGGAGCGAGGTGGAACTCCCTTGAGTCGATCTGCCATGCGAGCGCCACGTCGTCCATCCACCCGTCGGGTATCCCGAGCAGCTGGCCGTTCCGGTCCAGGATACGAGGGTTCCACCTCATCGCCGCGAACGCTGTTCCCTCGACCATGCGGTAACCCCAGGACTCGGCAGGAGAGTGGACATTCGCGCGCATCTCCTCGAGCACCACCCGGACCCGCGCGCTTCCCCGCTGTGAACCGACTTCGAGTTCGGCGGTCAACTCGTCCGCTGTCGTCAGTCCGCGTTGTACGGGTTCGGCAAGCAGTGCGCGGATTCGGTCCAATTCGGTGAACCGTCGTGCGCCGTCGAGCACGGCGCGGGGAGCGGAGCGATGGGCGTCGTGTGAACGTGGACCGGCTCGGGCAGCCGTTGTGTGCGCTCAACCTGGACGAACTCAGCTTGAGCTCGGCGGCGCCGATCGGATGGCACGAGCACGTGCACGCTCTCGACCTGTGGCGACCGGCGTAAGCCGTGCTTGGCCGCTGCTGCGAGACCGGTCACCGTCGCGGCGTGGCCCGCGTAGCGCAGCGCCGCCTCGATACGTTGATCCACGGTGGGTGGACCGGTGGCAAGCAGCGCCACGCCCGGTAACAGACGCGTCCACGGCCCACCTGCCTGGAGCCGACGGGAGATCGTCTGCCGCGGCACGCCCAGTTCTTCGAGTTCGCGAACAGTGATGACTCCGCGCGTCGCGCAGCTGTCCACGAGATCCCAATCGATGATTCTCCGCTTCCTCATGTCGTCAGCGTCGCCAGGACGGCCGACAGACACCAGGACACGATCGTGAAGCTGTGGACAAAACGATGCCCTGTGGACAACTACGGGTGAAGCTCACACCACACGAGCCGAAAGGTGCGAACGGCACTCTCGCCTCGTCTCGTGGGGCGAAAGTGCCGTTCGCACCTGAGCGGTGATGAGGCGAACGGCACGTTCGCCTCGTGTGGTGGGGCGAAAGTGCCGTTCGCCCCACCGACGTGGCTCACTCCGCGAGGGGCGTGAGGGCCTCCGGGAGGGTGCCGGTGTGGACGATGCCGAGGCGTTGGGTGCTACGGGTGAGCGCGACGTAGAGGTCGTTGGTGCCGTGCGGCGAGTCGGCCAGCATCGCCTCGGGGTCGACCACGACGACCGAGTCGAACTCCAGGCCCTTGGCTTGTTCGACGGTGAGCAGCACCGCGCTGCTCTCGAGGTCTTCCGGTGTGCGCCCGAGAACAAGGGAGTCTACTTCGGACTCCAACCAGTCGCCGATCTCGTCGTGGAGCGCGGACGGCACGAGTACGGCGACCGTTCCTTCCACGGCCGCGATCTCCTCGCTCACGATCCCGCCGAGTTCGACGCCGGGGTCGGCGATTTCCCGAACCCACGGCGGAAACCCGCTGGAACGCACCGAGGTCGGAGGGCTCAGTTCGGTGTCCATGGCCGCCAGCACCTCCGCCGCGATGTTCATGATCTCGGACGGCGTGCGGTAGTTGACGGTGAGCTGTTCGTAGCGCCAGCGTTGCCGGACGTAGGGGGACAGCACGGCGTCCCACGACTCGGCGCCACCGGAGGCGCCGGTCTGGGCGATGTCGCCGACCAGCGTCATCGACCTGCTCGGGCAGCGGCGCATGAGCACTCGCCACGCCATCGCCGACAGCTCCTGTGCCTCGTCGACGATGACGTGCCCGAACGTCCAGGTGCGGTCCTCGGCCGCGCGTTCGGCTGCGGTGAGCTCACTGCGGTGTTCGTGGCGCTCCGCCAGCAACTCGGCGTCGAGAACGTCGGACACGCGGAGGCGCTCCTCGTCCGCGATCTCTTCGTCCTGCTCCATGATGTGCAGGACGCCTTGCGCGTAGGCGAGCTGTTCGCGTTCTTCGCGCTCCTGTTCCGCCCGTGCGGCGGAATCGTCCTCACCAAGCAGCTCCGCGAGCTCGTCGAGCAGCGGCACATCCGCAGGCGTCCACTCCGCCGTGGCAGGACGCGAGAGCAAGTCGCGCTCCCGCTCGTCCAGGATCTTGCGGGTCGCGGTGGCCAGCCGGGCCGGTGAGCTCCACAGGTCGGAGAGCACCTCGTGCGGAGTCAGCTGCGGCCACAGATCGTCGAGAACCTTGTTCACCGCCGGATCCGCGCGCAGCTCGGTGTTGATCTCGTCGAGGTCGCGCTGGTCGAGCAGGTCCCGGCCAAGGCGGTCGGCGACCTGTTCGGTGAGCACGGTGAACATCTCGGTCCGGAACACCCGCCGCGCCTCGTTGTGCGGCCGCCGCGAACGGCGGGCACGGGTGCGGGCCTGCATGCAGTCCTTGCGGTGGAACCGCAGTGCTTCCCGGTCGAAGCTGACCTCGATGTGGTCCTTCGGTACCTGCTGGCGGTCCTTCATCGCCGCGGTGAGGACCTTGACCATGTCGAGGCGCCCCTTGATCTCCGCGGACGCCGGGGATTCCGCCGCCGTGGCGTCGATTCCGGGGTAGAGCTGGCCCACAGTGGACAGCAACACGCCCGTTTCGCCCAGCGACGGAAGGACCTGCCCGATGTAGCGGAGGAACGTCGTGTTCGGCCCGACCACGAGCACGCCCCGGCGGGAGAGCTGCTCGCGGAAGGTGTACAGCAGGTAGGCGGCACGGTGCAGCGCCACCGCGGTCTTGCCGGTACCCGGGCCGCCCTGGACGACGAGCACGCCGTTCATGGGCGCGCGGATGATCCGGTCCTGTTCGGCCTGGATCGTCGCCACGATGTCGCGCATCTGCCCGGTGCGCCGCGCATCGAGCGCCGCCAGCAACGTCGCCTCACCCGCGAGACCGAGGTCGTTGCCCTCGTGCGCGGCGTCGAGGTCGAGCACCTCGTCCTCGAGGTCGACCACCGTGCGCTGCCGGGTGCGGATGTGGCGGCGGCGCAGCACGCCGTCCCGTGACGCGGCGGTCGCCAGGTAGAACGGGCGGGCCGCGGGGGCGCGCCAGTCGATGAGCAACGGTTCGTACTCGTGTTCCTCGTCGAACAGGCCGATCCGTCCGATGTGGAAATCCTCGCCGGAGTCGAGGTCCAGCCTGCCGAAGCACAACCCGTTCTCCACCGCGCTGAGCTGCGTGAGCGTGTCGGTGTACATCGTCGTCGACACGTCACGTTCGGTGCGGGCCTGCGGTGTGCCGCCGGTTTCCCGCAGCGTGCGGGCGAGCCGTTGCGCCGTCTCACGACGCACCGCGTCGAGCTTGTCGTAGAGCATCGAGACGTACTGCTGTTCGGCGTCGAGGTCGGCGGTACGGACGGTCTCCCGGTCACCTCGGGCGTGGGACAAAGGGACTCCACCTTGGTGCTGGCGTGTCTGCGGAGGAACGGGCAGGACGACCGTCACGTGCCGTTCGGCCCGACCCTCCAATATACCGCCGTCCTCCGGGTGCCGACGTGCACGCGGAGTGTCGATCAAGCGCCCGGCTTCGGACCCGGTGCGAAGCTGTCTGTGGTCTGCGGTGGTGGTCGCGTACCGGCGTCCCATCAAGCCGCTCGCGAAGTTGAGACCGGCACGGACGCCGCGGCGACCCCGGCCTTGCGAGCGCCGGCCTGGAACCCGGGAGCTCCTCACCGTGCCCGTGCTGAACACGCGAGACCGTGCCCGGACAGGTGTCGGAACAAGATCAAAGGTTGGCGGCTACAGCACGAGGTCGATGACCAGAATGAACCCGAACGAGACCACCGACAGAAGCGTCTCCATCACCGACCAGCTGCGCAGCGTCTGCCCGACGGTCATTCCGAAGTACTCCTTGACCAGCCAGAACCCGGCGTCGTTGACGTGCGAGAGGAACAGCGACCCGGACCCGATGGCCAGCGCGACGAGCGCGCCCTGCACGGGGTCCATGCCTGCGACGAGGGGAGCGACGATGCCCGCGGCGGAGATCGTGGCGACGGTCGCCGAGCCGGTGGCGACCCGGATGCCGACCGCGATGAGCCAGGCGAGCACCAGCGGCGACAGCGAGGCACCGCGGGCGAGGTCGGTGATCATCGTGTCGACCCCGGAGTCGACCAGGGTCTGTTTGAAACCGCCGCCCGCGCCGACGATCAGGATGATCCCGGCGATCGGGGGCAGCGCGCCGCCGACGGTGTCGGCCAGGCGGGTGCGGCTGAACCGGGCGCCGCGGCCGAGCGCGACGACGGCGGTCAGCACCGTGAGCATGAGCGCCACGACCGGGGTTCCCACCGTGTCGAGCACAAGGTAGCCCGCGGAGCCTTCGGCGAGGGTGAGGTCGGCGAACGACTTGCCGAGCATGAGCACGACCGGCATTAGCAGCATCGTCGTGGCGAGCGCGAAGCCGGGACGTTGCCCGGGTCGTGCGCGTTCCGCGTCGCCGAGTAGGTGCGTGGGGGTGGGCACCTCGACGCGACGTGCGATGAGGGAACCGAACAACGGGCCGGAGACGATCGCGGTGGGGATCGCGACGACGAGTCCCACCGCGAGGGTGAGACCGAGGTCGACTCCGAGCGCGTCGACCGCGGCGAGTGGCCCCGGATGCGGCGGGAGCAGCCCGTGCAGGACGGAGAGTCCGGCGAGCGCGGGAATCCCGATGCGCAGGACGGGCTGTTCGGCCCGGCTCGCGACCATGATCACCACCGGCACGAGAACGACCACGCCGACCTCGAAGAACATCGGCAGTCCGAGCAGGGAGGCGACGAAGACCATCGCCCACGGCAGGCTGCGGCGGGTGGTGTGCCGGAGCACCGTCTCGACGATCTCGTCGGCGCCACCGGTGTCGGTGAGCAGCTTGCCGAGCATCGCGCCGAGTGCCACGAGCAGGCCGACTTCGCCGACGGTGGAGCCGAGCCCCTCGGTGAACGTCTCGACGAGGTCGCCGAAGGGCATCCCTGCGACCACGCCGAGGGTGCCCGCGCCGAGCGCGAGCGACAGGAACGGGTGCAGCTTCGCCCAGCTGATCAGCAGCACGATCACGGCGATTCCGGCGAGCGTGGCCGACAGCAGGCGGGTGTCGTGGGCGGTCCAGCTCGCCGCAGGCGCGGCGAGCAGGAGTTCGGTGGACCCGGGATGGGACATGAGGGCTCCTCGCTGGGCTGGTGCGCGGCAGAGCATAGGAGAAGCCCGGCATTAAATATGACTTTTTCGGCTAGTGAACCGATTTAGTATGCCGAAATGTCCAGGATGCCGTGCGCTCGCTCGTAAGCTCGGCGTCACCGACGGGAGGGAACCCGATGAGCCGAACCGCTGGGGGCGCGCTGCACGACACGGTCGTGGACGCACTCGGCCACGAGATCGCCGCGGGAGTGCACCCCGAGGGCAGCGTCGTGCGCACCGACGAACTCGAAGAGCGGTTCGCGATCTCCCGTAGCGTCGCCCGTGAGGTCGTCCGCACCCTGGCCGGGATCCGGCTCGTCATCGGCCGGAAACGGGTCGGCATCGTGGTGCGCCCGCGCGCGGAGTGGAACGCGTTCGACCCGAATCTCATCCGCTGGCTCCTCGCCGCGGACAGGGAAGCGCAGGTCAAAACGCTCGTCGAGATGCGGACGGCGGTGGAGCCCGCAGCGGCTGCCGCTGCCGCTCGCCGGGCCCCGCCGCAGGACACGGCCCGGTTGCTCACGCTCTCGGAGCGGATGGCCGCGACCGCCCGGACCGGTGATCTCGACACCTTCCTGGAGGCCGACATCGCCTTCCACGGGCTCGTGCTCGGTGCCTCGGGAAACGAGATGTTCGCGCAGCTCGACGAGGTGGTGGCGGAGGTGTTGCGGTGGCGGACCGGGCACGGCCTGATGCCCAGCACCCCTCGGCCGGTGGCCGTTCAACTGCACTGCGAGATCGCGGCCTGCATCCACGGCGGTGACGCGCACCGGGCGGAAGGGGCGATGCGAGAACTGGTCGCCGAGTCGCTCGAAGGCACGCTCGACCGCCTCGCCGACGGTCGCGAGCAGCGGGGGAGCGCGAGCGAAGTGTGACCGGACCGGGCCGGGGAGCCGAGAGGGAACAAGCTCCGCCGGCCCGGCCGCGTCACGACCGCGACGTCAGCCCCGTTCCGACCGCGGCCCGCCTGCCTGCGCGTACTCGGCGGCGGCGTCCAATACGTCCTGCCCGTACTCGGCGGACTGGTTGTACTCCATCAGCGCCTCACGCTGGGCGTCCTCACCGGAGAGGTCGCGGGCCTCGCCCTCGCCGCACAGGTAGTTGCCCGCGGACGCCGCGGCGTCGTTGAGGTTCTGGGGGTCGACCTTGCCGTCGTGGTTGCCGTCCATGCCCCACTTCTCCCAGGTGGTGGGGATGAACTGCATCGGACCGACGGCGCGGTCGGTCACCGGGTCACCGTCCAGCTTCCCGCCGTCGGTGTCGGTGATGGCCTTGACGCCGCTGCTGCCGTCGAGGGCGATCCCGACGATCGGGTCAGTGGGGCTGCCCTCGTCGTTCAGCTTCGCGCCGAAGATCTCGCCGTGCTTGGACTCGATACGGCCGATCCCGGCGAGCAGGTTCCACGGCAGGTTGCAGTTCGGCCGCTTCTCTTCCAGCGACTGCTCGGCCTCGGCGTAGGCCTGCAGGGCGTTCTGGGACACGGGGATGGTGTCGGCCGACTTCGTCGACCACGACTTGATCTCCTCGACCGGGCTCTGCTTCGCCTGGGCGCCGGGGGCGTTGCCGGGGCCTGCTGCTCCGGCGTTGTCCCGGTTGGCTTGCTCCTGGCGGTCCTGGGCACCTGCGGGGGCCTGGTTGTCGCGCTCGACCAGCGGTTGGACGAACGTGGCCGACGCGACCGACGTGTCCTGCGGTACCGAGGCGAGGGCACCTGCGGTCGCGGCGAGGACGCCTGCCGCGGCCACGGCGCTGCCCACCTGAACCAGCCGCATCCGGGGGGTGACGCGCTGCAGTGGGCTCAGGTACCCGCTACTCGGGTCGCGCAACCAGTCGAGCACCGCGCGGGAACGCCCACGACGGCGATGGGCGCCGACGGGGGTCGCACTGCTGCTGGAGGAGTGCGCCACGGCCTCGGGGGTGGCCGCGGTGTACTCCGCCTGCTCGGTGCCGGCCTCCGACTGGGCGTCGGGGGCTGACGTCGTTTCGTGCATGGCATCGGGGGTATTGAGCCGGTCGGGGGACGGCTCTGGGGTTTCGGGGCTCACCTGCTCAACACTCCCCGTGACAATGTCACGCGCGCATCACGGCAAGTACTCGGATAGGTACCTAGTTTCCGCCGATCAGGGGAACACTGATTACGACGAAGTCACGGAAAGTGAAAACTCAGGGTGATTGATCACCGGAACCGCCGGTGTGCTGGCCCGCCAGCCACCCGGCGATCTGTGCGCGCGAGCTGAAATCGAGCTTGGTGAGGATGTGCTGCACGTGGCCCTCGACCGTGCGCTGCGCGATGACGAGGTTCTCCGCGATCTCCTTGTTCGTACGCCCCTGGGCCACCAGCGCGGCGATCTCCCGCTCGCGGCGAGTCAGCTTCACCTCGTCCCCGCCGGCGGTCTCCTTCGTCGGGGCCGGCTTCGGCCGCTTCTTGACCTCGAGCGCGAAGTCGAGCGCCCCGGCCGAGGTCATCCGGTAGCCGCGCTCGAACTCCTGGTCGAAGGTGTCGTCACCGAGCGCGGTACGCGTCTCCTCCTCGTGTTGCACGTGCGCGGCCTCGAACGTCGCGTAGAACGCCGGCGCCGCCCGCACCGCGTCCCACATCGCCGCGGACGCGCCGAACAACCGCGCCGCCCGGTCGGGTCGCCGTTGACGCTGCGCGATCCACGCGAGCGTGCCGAAGCTGAACGCGGTCGCCAGCCGGTTGTCCAGCCGACGTTTGAGGCGCAACGCGTCCTTGGCCGCGTTCTCCGCGTGCTCGAGGTTGCCCCGCTCGAACTCGACGTGTGCCGACGCCCACAACGCGTACGCGCGCCAGAACACCTCGTCGTAGTCCGTACTGAGTGCGATCGCCTGCTCCAGCAGGACCAGGCCCGTCTCCGATTCGCCGGTCATGCCCCGCACGAAGCCCAGGCCGAACAGGGCGAACAGCTCGCCCTGCGCGGCCCGCGCGGTACGGAACCCGGACAGCGCGTCCTCCAGCAGCGTCGTCGCCGTGGACAGGTCTCCGACGAAGAACGCGCGCATCCCCCGGACCTGTGCGAGGTACGCCGCTTGGGCCACGCTGCCCGTCGGTCCCGACGCAGCCTGGTCGAGCAGCTTGTCGGCGGCGGGGACGTCACCCTGCAACAGGGCGAACCACGCGTTCGCCCGAACCGCCGCCGACCGCTGCGGGCTCGGCGTCGACGACCGTTCCAGGCCCTTCTCCAGCCACATCCTGGCCTCGCCGTTGAGTCCCCTCGCGGTCCAGTACGGCGTCAGCTGCACCGCGATCAGCAGTGCCGTGGTGACTCCGTCGTCGTCCTCCAACGCCGCGTCCATCGCGGCCCGCAGGTTGCCGTGGTCGTTGTGCAGCCGTTCCAGCCACGCGACCTGCTCCGAACCGATCCACTCCCGGGCGAACCGGTTCACCAGCCCCGCGAACCAGTGGTAGTGCTTGCGCCGCACCGCCCGCTGCTCACCGGACTCGGCGAGGCGCTCCTGGCCGTAGTCCCGGAGGATGTGCAGCAGCCGGTACCGGACCTCGCCCTCGGTCTCCTCCCGCAGCAGGACCGACTTGTCGACCAGCGAATGCATCGCGCCGAGCACCGCGACCGGGCTGAGCCCGTTGCCCGCGACGTGTTCGGCGGCCTCCAGCTCGAAGCTGCCGGAGAACACCGAGATCCGCGCCCACGCCCGGCGTTCGCCCTCGGTGAGCAGGTCCCAGCTCCAGTCGACCAGTGCCTGCAGGGTCTGCTGCCGAGACGGGGCGCCGCGCCGACCCTGGGTGAGCAGGTCGTAGCGCTCCGCGAGCCGCTCCTCCAGTTGCTCCAGCGACAGCGACCGCAACCGCACCGCGGCGAGTTCGATCGCCAGCGGGTTGCCGTCCAGGTGGTGGCACAGCCGCATCAGCGCCGGACCGTTCTGGGCGTCGACCTCCAGTTCCGGCAGCACCGCACGCGCCCGGTCGAGAAACAACCGCACCGAGGCGAACTGCTCGTAGGACTCGGGAGCAGGCAGGTGGTCCGGGTCCGGCACCTGCAACGGGGGCACGACCATCGTGCTCTCACCCGCGACGCCGAGCGACTGCCTGCTGGTGGCGAGGATCCGGACTCCGGGGCAGCGGCGGATCACCGTGTCCACGAACAGCGCGGCCTCGTCGATCAGGTGCTCGCAGTTGTCCAGCACGAGCAGCATCTCGCTCTGCCGAAGCTGGTCGACGACACCGTCGACGTCCGTCGGCGATTCCGGGGTGCTCAGCCCGAGCTGCTCGCGGACCGCGTCGGCGAGCAGCGACGGATCACGTACGTCCTCGAGCTCGACGGACCAGGCCTTGTCGCGGAAGTTGCGCCGGACATTCGTGGCGACACGAATGGCCAGCCGTGTCTTGCCGACACCGCCGGATCCGGTGAGGGTCACCACACGGGACTCGGCGAGAAGACGCTTGGTCAGCGTGATCTCACGGCGCCGCCCGACGAAGCTCGTCACGTCGACCGGCAGGTTGCCCGCAGGCTCCCGGGTGCTGGCGTGTGCGGGAGGAGCCACGACTGCGAGACTACCCGCTGCAGCGCGGTTGAACTGGGCGAAACGATCCTGCTGACGTGCCGCGCGGAGCTGGTTCCAACGTTCGTGTGGCCGTGTCGGAGACGCTCTCGCGGGGAGAGCGCAGTGGGGCCGGAGTGGCTCTCGCTACCAGCCGCGAGACGGGGTTCCGCTACGAAACCGCCCACGCAGATCGCTCCGCGCACCCTCGTACCCTTCCCGCATGGGTTTCGCCGGGTTCGGGGACGGTGCGTGCGAGTTTTTCGACGGTCTGGAGGCCGACAACTCGAAGGCGTACTGGAGTGACCATCTCGCGCTCTACCGCGAGCACGTGCGCGGTCCCATGGAGCAGCTGCTTGCCGAGCTGGAACCGGAGTTCGGGCCCGGCTTCGGCACCGGCAAGGTGTTCCGTCCGCACCGAGACGTGCGGTTCAGCGCCGACAAGTCGCCGTACAAGACGCACTGCGGCGCCGTGATCGAGCGGGGGCGTGGCGGCGGCGCGTACTACGTGGAGGTTTCGGCCGCGGGCATGCTCGTCGCGGGCGGGTGCTTCCACACCGCTGTCGCCCAGCGCGAACGGCTGCGCACCGCGCTCGACGACGAGATCCGGGGTGAACGTCTGCGCGGCATCGTCGACGCCTTGCTCGACCAGCAGTGGGAGCTCGGCGGCGACGTCATGAAGACCCGCCCGCGCGGCATCGCGGCCGATCATCCGCGGCTGTGGCTGCTGCGACACCGCACGCTGCACGTCGCTCACCGGTGGGACCCGGACGAGATCCTGCACGAACGCGCCTGCCTCGACCGCGTCCGCACCGCCTGGTCGGCGCTCGCGGACCTCAACCACTGGTGTGCTGCCCACGTCGGCTCGGCCGGCTGACCCCGCCAGAGTGCATTTGCGAACGGTCATGGGTGCCCGTAGGGCACGGTCATACCTGCCCAGCCGCAGCAAAGTGAGGGGCTCCGGCGTTCGGAGTTCGTGCTTCGCAAGGCAGGGGTTCTCGCGTCGTACGCCTGGTACTCAAGAGGACCCCAACGCCGCGAGGCACGAACTGGGGCGCCGGTACCGGACCACCGACCTCAGTTCCAACACGCCTTCTCAGTCAGAGAGGACGCTGCGCGAGGTGGCCGCGCGAACGCGGGGAGCCCACACCGCCGCGGTGAGCCCGAGCGCCACACCGGCGAGGTCGGCCAGCACGTCGACGGGGTCGCCGCTGCGCCCGAGCGGAAGAAGCATTTGCAGCACCTCGGAGGCCCCGGCGTACAGGGCCAGCCCGAGGGTGAGCGGCCGAGGCGGCAGCCGGGCGAGCGCGCCCGTGCCGGCGAGCGCGGCGAACAGCGTCAGGTGCACGATCACGTCGGTGCCCGGAGGCGCCGACGGCACGCCCGACGCGGGTGTGAACAGAATCACCACACTTGCCAGAGCGACCAGGGCGAACGGTGCCTGTCGCAGGCGAATCCTGTAATGATTCAGCAACGATCTCTCCCGAACGTCCATTGTGTGGGCCACACGCGGTGCGCGAGCCCCCCGACAGACTAGGGTGAGCCGATGTGAGTCGACGAGCGAAGATCGTTTGTACCCTGGGCCCCGCGACCTCGACCCCGGACAAGGTGACCGAGTTGGTCGAGAGCGGCATGAACGTCGCCCGGATGAATTTCAGCCACGGGTCGCATGACGACCACCGCCGGTCCTACGACATGGTCCGGTCGGCAGCGAAGGAGACCGGGCGCGCTGTCGGCGTGCTCGGTGACCTGCAAGGCCCCAAGATCCGCCTCGGCAAGTTCGCGGTGGGTCCCGTCGAGTGGCGCAGCGGCGACGTCGTGCGCATCACGGTCGACGACATCGAGGGCACCCACGACCGGGTGTCCACCACCTACAAGGGCCTGGCCTCGGACGCCAAGGAAGGCGACCGCCTCCTGGTCGACGACGGCAAGGTCAGCCTGAACGTGACCGCGGTCGAGGGCAACGACGTGGTGTGCGAGGTCGACGAGGGCGGCCCGGTCTCCGACAGCAAGGGGCTGTCGCTGCCCGGCATGGACATCTCGGTGCCCGCACTGTCCGACAAGGACGTCGAGGACCTCGAGTTCGCGCTCGAACTCGGGGTGGACTTCATCGCCCTGTCGTTCGTGCGCAGCCCCGCCGACATCGACCTCGTGCATCAGGTCATGGACCGGGTCGGCGCGCGGCGTCCGGTGATCGCGAAGCTGGAGAAGCCCGAAGCAGTCGACAACCTGGAAGCGATCGTGCTCGCCTTCGACGGCGTGATGGTCGCCCGTGGTGACCTCGGCGTCGAGGTGCCGCTCGAGCACGTCCCGCTGGTGCAGAAGAAGGCGATCCGGATCGCCCGCGAGAACGCCAAGCCGGTCATCGTGGCCACCCAGATGCTCGACTCGATGATCAACAACTCCCGGCCGACCCGCGCGGAGACCTCCGACGTCGCGAACGCGGTGCTCGACGGAGCCGACGCGGTGATGCTCTCCGGTGAGACCAGCGTCGGCCGCTACCCGATCGAGACCCTGCAGACCATGGGCCGCATCGTGGAGGCGGTCGAGGCCGGTTCTCCGACCCCGCCGGAGCTCAGCCACGTGCCCCGGACCAAGCGCGGCGTCATCTCGTACGCCGCGCGCGACATCGGGGAGCGTCTCAACGCCAAGGCGCTCGTCGCGTTCAGTCAGTCGGGCGACACGGTGCGTCGGCTCGCGCGGTTGCACACACGGCTCCCGCTGTGGGCGTTCACACCCGAGGAGTCCGTGCGGAGTCAGCTGGCTCTCACCTGGGGGACGGAGACGTTCCTGGTGCCTAAAGTGGACACGACCGACCAGATGGTGCGCCAGGTCGACCAGGCGATGCTGTCGCTGGGCAAGTCCAAGACGGGCGACATGGTCGTCGTGGTGGCGGGGTCTCCGCCCGGTACCGTCGGATCGACCAACTTGATCCGGGTGCACCGTCTCGGCGAAGAGGACCACGTCTGATCAGGTCGGTCCGCACGAGCTGGAGGAGACTGACGTGACCGAAGCGGCACGCGCGGCCGCGGCCGACCCCGCTGGCGCCGAACTCGGGGAGGCCGCGTTCGTCGACGACGCCGGGATTCCGCGCGGGCAACCCGTGGTGGACCGGCTGGTGGCGCTGCTCGACCTGGAACGCATCGAGGAGAACATCTTCCGGGGCGTGAGCCCCGCGGAGTCGCCGGTGCGGGTGTTCGGCGGACAGGTGGCCGGGCAGGCGCTGGTCGCGGCCGGGCGGACCGTTCCCGAGGATCGGCACGTGCACTCACTGCACTCGTACTTCATCCGGCCGGGAGACCCGAGTGTCCCGATCGTGTACGACGTCGACCGCACTCGGGACGGGAAGTCGTTCACGACGCGCCGGGTCGTGGCGGTGCAGCGCGGCAAGCCGATCTTCTCGCTGTCGGCCTCCTTCCAGCAGGATGAGCCCGGCATCGACCACGCCGATCCGATGCCGCTCGACGTGCCCGCCCCGGAGACGCTGCCCAGTTACGGCCAGACCGTCGAGGGACTCGCGGAGGTCTTCGGCGACGCCGTGAAGATGCCGCGCCCCATCGACGTCCGGTACGTGACGGACCCGCCGTGGGTGAGCCGAGCCGCCGGTCCCCGCGAGGCGCGCAGCCAGGTGTGGATGCGCGCCGACGGGAGCCTGCCGGACGATGCGCTGCTGCACGTGTGCATGGTCGCCTACGCCTCGGATCTGACCCTGCTCGACGCGGTGCTGGCACGGCACGGCGTGTACTGGGGGTTGGACAAGGTCGTGGGCGCGAGCCTGGACCACGCGATGTGGTTCCACCGCAGGTTCCGGGCCGACGAGTGGCTGCTCTACGACTGCGAGTCGCCCAGCGCGTCCGGCGGTCGCGGCTTGGCGACCGGCCGGTTCTTCACCCGCGACGGCGAACTCGTCGCCACGGTCGTCCAAGAAGGACTCCTCCGCGTCCTCGACTGACCGCATCCCTGCAGGGTCGTTCTGCGTTGGTGGTGCCGTGGAGGAGCCTGATCTCGTGGCTTGGTGCGTAGGCGGCGCAACACTGTGCGATAGGGGCGGCAAATTCGCGCGAAGATCTTCCCGTGTTGGCTCTGACCGCTCCGAAGCCGACTGGGGCGGCAGGCCGGCGATGCCTATCGAGGCAAAGCAGGAACGACTGGCGGAGATGCTGACGCTCTCGCTGAGTTGTTCACAGGCCTGTCAGCGGTCCATCAGATCGGCACGTTGGGAACTGGTCATGGTTCCCCAGAGTCCACTCACTGCGGCGGCGCTGGTGGAGGCCTTCTCGATCATGCCTTTGGTGGCGCGTCGCTGGATCGACACGGACGCTCACGTGGGTCCTCCCCAGGATCAAGTGCAACGATCAGGGCAAACTCTATCCAAAGCGGGGAAGCGGGATCAGCGTATTGCTACTCAGAGCCCAAGATCACTCCAGGAGCCTCCGCCCCTCCGCAGCGCGGGTGTCAATGTCGCGCGCATGTGCCCCCCCCCGCTTCAGCGGCGGCGAGTGGGGCGGAGGTGCCGCGGGGGAGTGAGAGCGCGGGTGTGGGCCTGTTCCAGCACGATCGAGCTGGTGAAGTGCCGGACCTCGGTGCGCGCCGCGAGCCTGTCGACGAGGAACTCCTGCAGGTGCGTGCTGTCACTGACCGCGAGGTGCAGCAGGAAGTCGGCCTGACCCGACACGTGCAGGAGGCTGCGGGTCTCGGGCTGAGCCAGGACGAACCCGCGGAACGAGTCCACGACCGTCCGCGTGTGCGGGCGTACGTTGATCGACACCACTGCTTCCAGGGGGAGCCCGGCGGCCGCCGGGTCGACGTCGACGTGTGACCCGACGATCACGCCCTGTTCCCGCAGGCGACGAACGCGCTGCAGGCAACTCGACGGGGCGAGGCCGACTCGTTCGGCCAGCGTGCGGTTGGTCAGCGTCGCGTCGTTCTGCAACTCCTCCAAGATGTGCCAGTCGACCGAATCCAGTTCCACCAAATCGGACATGACCGAACATCATACGGAAACGATGGTGCGGAGGGGAATTGGTGACGCACGATCACCCCGGTTCGTCGCACACCCTCGGAAGAATGGTGGTCAGTCGTGGAGATCGCGTGGGGTCCGTTCCTGGTCGGCTTGGCGGTGATCATCATGGTTCCCGGTCCGGACTTCGTGCTCGTCACGCGCAACGCTGCGAACAACGCTCGGCACGGGTGGCTCGCGGCGGCCGGCGTGACCACGGGCCTGCTGCTGCACGCGAGCGCGGCCACCCTCGGCCTTTCGGCGCTGGTCATGGCCGCGCCGACCGCGTTGGTCGTGGTGAAGGTGATCGGTGTCGCCTACCTCGGCTGGCTGGGCGTCCAGATTCTGCGTCGGGCCGGTTCCGCCGAACACACGAACGATATGAGCCTCCACCCGGGGTCGGGTCGTTCGGTGTTCCTGCGTGGCCTGCTCGTGGACGTGCTCAACCCGAAGGTCATGCTCACGTTCCTCACGCTGTTGCCGCAGGCCATGGATCCGGCGGGCGACGCGATGCGGCAGGCGGCGCTGTTGAGCGCGGTCGCGGTGAGTGCCTTCGGCGCGTGGTGGCTGCTGGTGGTGCCGTCGGTGCGACGGATGACCGTGTGGCTCGCCGATCCTCGCCGCCGACGGGTGTTCGAGCGCTGCTGCGGCGGGGCGCTGCTGGCGATGGCGGGCTCGCTCGTACTCGGCTGACAGGGTGCGCGGGGGTTGGTTCGCGTTGGTGGTTTCGTGGTGGACGGTGCCTGACGGCAGCCATCACTCGGCGCGACCAAGTACCCGACCCGCGCGGCCGAGTCGTTGACCGGCGCACCTGATCGTGGTTGATTCGACGATCATCGGTGGTCCCGGTGCGGGGCCGGTCGGAGGGGTGCGCGATGCGTCGTCGCTGGGCTCTCGTTCTGTCGTCCGTCGCGACCTTGGTGGTGGTCGGCGGGGTGCCCACGACCGCAGCGCCGTCCGGACCGGACTCGTTGCGTGCCGATCTCGACCGGATCCTCTCCGACCCGCGCCTGGCGGCCTCACACGCGGGCGTGGTCGTGCGGGACACCGAGACGGGGGAGCTGCTCTACTCCCGCGAGGGCAAGGCCCGTGCGACCCCCGCTTCGAACGCGAAGCTCGTGACGTCGGCGGCGGCGCTGGAGACCCTCGGTCCCGATTTCCGCTTCGGCACCGAGGTCCGGGCCGCGGGGGAGCAAGACGGCGGTGTCCTGAACGGGGACCTGTTCCTGCGCGGCGAGGGTGACCCGACCATGCGGGCCGAGGAGTACGACGCGTTGGCCGCCCAGGTGGCCGAATCGGGCATCCAGGAGATCCGCGGCGATCTCGTCGCCGACGACTCGTGGTTCGACGATGTGCCGCTCGGAACGGGCTGGGCCTGGGACGACGAGCCCTACTACTACGCGGCCCCGGTTTCGGCGCTGACCGTGGCGCCGAACGAGGATTTCGACGCGGGCACGGCGATCGTGCGGGTGTCTCCGGCAGTCGAGGGTGCGGCGCCTGGCGTCGAGCTGGTTCCGGCGACCGGTGTGCTGGAGGTCGACAACCGCGCGACGACCGGACCTCCCGGTTCCGACGCGGATCTGACCGTGGAACGCGAGCACGCCACGAACCGAGTCGTCGTCACCGGTTCGGTTCCGGCAGGCGGAGAAGCGGTCGAAGAGTTCGCCAGCGTCCCGGATCCGACCGCGTACGCCGCGGACGTGTTCGCCCGAGCTTTGGCCGCACACGGCGTCGAGGTCTCCGGAGTCGGCGAGGGGACGACACCGGAGGGTGCGTCGGTGGTCGCCTCGCGGGAGTCGATTCCGTTGTCGGAGCTCCTGGTGCCGTTCATGAAGTTGAGCAACAACGGCCACGCGGAGGTGCTCACGAAGGCGATGGGCCGCGCCGAGCGCGGTGAGGGAAGCTGGTCGGCGGGCACCGACGTGATCGCCGCACGGCTCGCGGACTTCGGCGTCGACCCGGAACAGGTCCGCTTCGTCGACGGCTCCGGTCTGTCCACGATGGACGTGGTGGCGCCCCGTGACCTCGCGACGGTGCTCACCGAGGCTCGGAAGCGGCCGTGGTTCGACGCCTGGTACCGGTCGCTGCCGGTGGCGGGCGTGCCGGAGCGGTTCGTCGGAGGCACGTTGCGCAACCGCATGCGCGACACTCCGGCCGAGAACAACGTGCACGCCAAGACCGGCTCACTGACCGGAGTCACGTCCCTGTCCGGGTACGTGACGGCGCGCAACGGTCACCAGCTGGTGTTTTCGGTGCTGTTCAACGACTTCGTCTCACCTTCGCCGCAGGACCTCGAGGACGCGGTCGCGGTGCGCCTCGCCGAGTACGACGGCGCCGACGACCAGTCGCGCCCTGCCGTGCGGCTGCGCTCGGTGCTCCCGCAGGACGATCCGAGGACCGAGGTCGACGAATCGCAGCTGGAGTGCAGCTGGGTCAAAGCCTGCTGACCGACCACCAAGCCGATTCCCACACGAGGCGAACGGCACTTTCGCCTCGTGTGGTGAGGCGAAAGTGCCGTTCGCCCCACCAGAATGAGGGTCGGGTGAGGCGAGGAATGGACCGGATGAGCGCGACTCAGGCGTCGACGCGGCGGCGACGGAGGCGGCGGGCGACGAAGGTGGTCACCGCCACGACCACGGCGATGATGACGAACGTCTGGAACACGCCGACGTAACTCTCGACGACACCCCAGTTCGCGCCGAGGAAGTACCCGGCGAGGACGAGCAGGGTGTTCCAGATGAGGCTGCCCGCTGCGGTGAAGGCGACGAAGACCGGCATCGGCATCCGTTTGACCCCGGCAGGCACCGAGATGAAGCTGCGGAAGACCGGCACCATCCTGCCGAGGAAGACCGCCTTCGTGCCGTGCCGGGTGAACCAGTCCTCGGTGCGGTCGAGGTCGGTGGCGTCCACCAGCGGGAGCTTCACGGCGATGGCCCGAGTGCGTTCCGGGCCGAGCAACGCTCCGACATAGTAGAGCGCGATCGCGCCGACGACGGAGCCTGTGGTGGTCCACAGGATCGCGCCGAGCAGGCTCATGCTGCCCGCGCTCGCGGCGAACCCGGCCAGCGGCAGGATCAGTTCGCTGGGGATCGGCGGGAACAGGTTCTCCAGCGCGACGGCGAGCCCGGCGCCGGGACCGCCCAGCACCTCCATGATCGCCAGCACCCATGCGGTGATGCCGCCTCCGTCGGTCTGGGCGGCGAGGGCGGACGCAAGGGGCATTGATGATCTCCGAGGACGAAACCGGACACGACTCCATCGACGCTACGGAATCGAACGGAACCGCCCCACCGGTGCTCACCCTGAGACTGCCCCTGAGATTCTCCCGGCCCTCGCAGGTGAAAGGTGAGACGGCGTCCGCGCGAGACTCCTGGTGTTGTGACGAATATCTCCGCTGGATTTCCACTGTGGTGGCATGCACCACTGTGGACGCGAGCACCGTGTGTCGCCGACCGGACACACACGCTGCGACTGACAGAGTGCGCGGTTTGAGGGCTGTGGTCAGGCGCACTGCGTCGGGGTTCCTGCTTGCTACGCAGAACGGCCGACGGCGGGTTCTCGCCTCGTGGCCGGCGGGGACAGCGTCGACGTGGTGCAGGTGGCTACTCGATGTCGACGCTCCCGGAGCCGGCCACGAGGTGAGGTTCCGCTACGGAACCACCCCACGCGGATCAATCCGCGCTTCCTCTGACGCTCAGAGTGCATGTGGGAACTGTGTGCCCGTAGGACACGCCTCATACGTGTCCAGCCTCGGCAGGGCGAGGGGCACGCACTGGGGCGGCGGTACCGGACCACCCACCCACGTCCCACAATGCCCGCTCAGGCGTTGGACGGGAGCTCGGTGCCGGTGCCCCGGCGCCGGATCGCCACGAGATCGTGCCGCTGGTCGGGCAGCGTCTGCTCGTCGGTGCCCTCGATCGTGAACCCGGCGTCGGTGATCATTCTTCGGTCTTCGTCCCCGGTCTGGCCCTCGGACGTGAGGTAGTCACCGAGGAAGATCGAGTTGGCGAGGTGCAGTGCGAGAGTCTGCTGGCCGCGCAGGTGGATCTCCCGGCCACCTGCGAGGCGAACCTCCACGTCCGGGAAGAAGAACCGGTACAGCGCCAGGATCCGCAGGCACCGCTCCGGGGTGAGGGTCCAGTCCTCGGACAGCGGTGTGCCCTCCATCGGGATGAGGAAGTTGATCGGCACCGAGTCCGGGTCCAGCTCCAGCAGCTCGAACGCGAGCGCGACGACGTCCTCGTCGGACTCGCCCATGCCGAAGATCGCGCCCGAGCACGACGACATTCCGGCCGTGGTGGCCTTGCCCACGGTCTCGACCCGATCGGTGAAGGTGTGCGTGGAACAGATGTCGGCGTAGCGGTCCTCGTTGGTGTTGAGGTTGTGGCTGTAGGCGTAGACACCGGCGTCACGGAGTTCCTCGGCCTGGCCGTCCTTGAGCAGGCCGAGGCAGGCGCAGATCTCCACGTCCGGCTGCGCGGCCTTGATCTCCTCGATGGTCTCGGCGATCCGGCGCACGTCGCGCTGACCCGGGCCGCGCCCGCTGGCGACCAGGCAGATGCGCTTCGCCCCTGCCTGCGCGGCGCGATCGGCGGTCTCGGCGGCTTCTTCGGGGCTGATCCACGAGTACTTGAGGATCTCCGAGGTCGAGCCCAGCCGTTGCGAGCAGTAGGTGCAGTCCTCGGGGCACATGCCCGACTTCATGTTGATGATCGTGTTCAGCTTCACCCGGCGGCCGAAGAAGTGCCTGCGCACGGTGCCCGCGGCGGCGACCACGTCGAGCACGTCGTGGGTGTCGGTGAGCACGGCCATCGCTTCGTCACGGGTCGGGGCCCGCCGATCGAGAGCCTTCGTGGTGAGATCCTGCAGCGTCGTCATGGCCACGAGCCTTCCGCTCCGGATCACCGGATCTCCATTGACGACGCCGACAAGTTCGGACGCCCGGAATTGTCGGCGCTGCCTCACCCGACACCGTCCACACACGACAGTGGGGCCGTGCCCTGACGGACACGGCCCCACCGGAGAGAACGAACTCAGAGGTTCGGGTAGAGCGGCTTGTCGGCGGCGAGCTTTTCGACACGCGCGCGCAGCGATTTGCTGCGGGTGTCGTCGAAGGTGGGTTGGAGTGCTTCGGCGATGATGTCGGCGACTTCGGTGAACTCGGTCTTGCCGAATCCGCGGGTGGCCAGCGCCGAGGTGCCGATGCGGAGCCCGGAGGTGACCATCGGGGGCCGGGGGTCGTTGGGCACGGCGTTGCGGTTGACGGTGATGCCGATTTCGTGGAGCCGGTCTTCGGCTTGTTGCCCGTCGAGTTGGGAGTTGCGGAGGTCGACGAGCACGAGGTGCACGTCGGTGCCGCCGGAGACCAGTTGCACACCGGCCTGGGTGGCGTCGTCGGCCTGCAACCGGCGGGCGATGAGGCCGGCGCCTTCGACGGTGCGGGTCTGACGGTCGCGGAACTCCTCGCTGGCGGCCATCTTGAACCCGACGGCCTTGCCTGCGATGACGTGTTCGAGCGGGCCGCCCTGCTGGCCGGGGAAGACCGCGGAGTTGAACTTCTTGGTCAACTCCGGGTCGCCGGAGAGGATCACGCCGCCGCGCGGACCACCGAGGGTCTTGTGCGTGGTGGTCGTGACCACGTGGGCGTGCGGGACGGGGTTGGGGTGCAGCCCGGCCGCGACCAGTCCGGCGAAGTGGGCCATGTCGACCATGAGGTAGGCACCGACCTCGTCGGCGATGGCGCGGAAGGCCGCGAAGTCCAGGTGCCGCGGGTACGCCGACCAGCCGGCCACGATCATCTGCGGCTTGTTCTCGCGGGCCAGTCGAGCGACCTCGTCCATGTCGACGCGGTGGTCGGTCTCGGAGACGTGGTAGGGAACCACGTTGTAGAGCTTGCCGGAGAAGTTGATCCGCATGCCGTGGGTGAGGTGTCCGCCGTGGGCCAGGTCCAGACCCATGATCGTGTCACCGGGTTTGAGCAGGGCGAACATGGCCGCGGCGTTGGCTTGGGCGCCGGAGTGCGGCTGCACGTTGGCGTAGGCGGCGCCGAAGAGGTCCTTGACCCGGTCCAGGGCCAGCTGCTCGACGACGTCGACGTGCTCACACCCGCCGTAGTAACGCCGCCCGGGGTATCCCTCGGCGTACTTGTTCGTCAACGCCGAACCCTGGGCCTCCAGCACCGACTGCGGCGCGAAGTTCTCCGAGGCGATCATCTCCAACGTGGTCTGCTGGCGCCGCAACTCGGCATCGACCGCGGCCGCCACCTCCGGATCCGCATCCGCAAGCCGACTATTGAAGAACTCCGTGGACATGTGCTGCCTCCTGCACTCGTTCTCGGGCGGGGTCTACTCAGCTGGAACGGCGGTAGAACGGCGTGGCAACGACCTCCACGTCGACGTTCTTGCCGCGGATGTCGACCTGCAGGGCGGTGCCCGGCTCGCTGTGCGCGCGGTCGACGTAGGCCATGGCGATGGGGTGTCCCAGGGTCGGCGACGGCGCACCGCTGGTGATCTCACCGATCTCGGTGTCGTCGGCCGCCAGCACCCGGTAGCCGGCACGGGGTGCGCGGCGCTGGTCACTGCGCAGGCCGACCAGGGTGCGGTCGGTGGGCTGCTCGGCGACCTTCGCCAGCGGCGCCTTACCCACGAAATCGGACTCCTTGTCGAGCTTGACCACCCGTCCCAGGTTGGCGTGGAACGGGGTCAGGTCGGCGGAGAGCTCGTGGCCGTAGAGCGGCATCGCGGCTTCGAGCCGGAGCGTGTCGCGGCACGACAGGCCGGCGGGCTGCAGGCCCGCCGGGGCGCCCTGCTCGGTCAGCGCCTGCCACACGGTGGTGGCGTCCTCCGGCGCGGTGAACAGCTCGAAACCGTCCTCACCCGTGTAGCCGGTGCGGGCCAGCAGCACCGGCTTGCCCGCCACGGTGCTCGGGTAGCCGGCGAAGTACTTGACCTCGTCGAGGTTGGTGTCGGTCAGCGGCGCGAGGATCTCGACGGCCTTCGGCCCCTGCACGGCCAGCAGCGCGTAGTCGTTCGAGACGTCCTCGTGGGTGGCGTCGAAGCCCTCGACCCGGTCGGCGACCTCGGCGGAGACGACCGCCGCGTTCGCCGCGTTGGCGACGATGAGGAACTCCTGCTCGGCGAGCCGGTAGACGATGAGGTCGTCGAGCACGCCGCCCTCGGCGTTGCAGATCATGGTGTACCGCGCGCGGCCCGGGGTGATCGCGGTGGCGTTGGTGAGCAGCGCGTAGTCCAGCGCGGCGGCCGCCTGCGG
Organism: Allosaccharopolyspora coralli; assembly: GCF_009664835.1. Taxonomy (NCBI): domain Bacteria; kingdom Bacillati; phylum Actinomycetota; class Actinomycetes; order Pseudonocardiales; family Pseudonocardiaceae; genus Allosaccharopolyspora; species Allosaccharopolyspora coralli. The sequence continues at coordinate 3,406,210 of NZ_CP045929.1, read as the reverse complement.
GCCGGTGATCCGGATCTCGCCCATGTGCGTGAGGTCGAACAGGCCCGCGGTGGTGCGCACGGCGTTGTGTTCGGCGATGTCGCCGGAGTAGCGCAGTGGCATCGTCCAGCCCGCGAACTCCGTCATCGTCGCGCCGAGCTGCTCGTGCACCTCGTGCAAGGGGGTCTGGCGGGGCGAGGTCATGGCTGTGCGACTCCTCCTCGTGGCGCCGGTCGTGTCGTTGCTCCGGGCCGCTCACATGCGGAGGTCAGCCTATCCGGGGCGTCGGCACGAACACGGGCGCGGGTGTTTGCGCTGGTGAGACCGTCTCCCCGGAGTCATTGGCCTGAGAGTTTCACCGCGCGAGGCGGCTTGCACCGTGGGCGAGGAGCGGGCGCTCCTGCTTTTCTCCGTTCGCCTGGTACCGAGCGGTGTCTGTGGCCTGAGAGTTTGGAGGGAGGATTGCTCCTTCGGCGCCCCGGTCCGGGTGCGAGGCACACCGGGTGGGGTCTCTCCCGCTCGACGTCGTGGGCGCGGTGTTCTGTTGTCGTTGGCTCGGCCGATGACGCTACGGAAGCGCTGGGTACGGAGTCAACCGGAGGGCAGCGTGATCCACGCGGCCGTCACGGTCACCGCTCGGGCGGCTCGGCCACCTGTTCGTAGACCGTGAGCAGGCCGTCGACCAGTGCGGACAGTGCGAGTTCGAAGCTGTCGTGGTCGATCTCCGCGGCGTGTCGTGCCAGCCGGTGTGCCTGGTTGAGGTGCGGGAACTTTCCGTCGTAGACGTCGGGCTCGTCGACGAAGCCCCGGGAGAACGACCCCATCGCGGCACCGACCACGAGGTACTTGGTCGAGGCGCCGATCATCGTGGCGTAACGCTGCGGCCACCCGTGGTGGGTGAGTCCGCCGTGCACGGCGTCGGCGCGCTGCAGTGCGACGTCGCGGCGAGCGGGCCCCGAGGCGACGAACGGCACCAGGTTCGGATGCTCGGCCAGCGCGGCGCGGTACGAGCGCGCCCAGGTCCGCAGCCCGTCCTCCCAGCCGTGGTCGAAGCCGGAGGTGTCGACGCGGTCCATGATCTCGTTGGCGATCTGGTGCAGCAGCTCGTCCTTGGTGGAGACGTGGTTGTACAACGACGCGGCCCGGACACCGAGGTGGTCGGCGATCTTGCGCATGGAGACCGCTTCGAGGCCGTGAATGTCGATGAGGTCGAGCGCGCTGCCCCGGATGCTCTCCGGGGACAGCAGCGGATTCGTCGGTCTCGGCACGGTGGTCTCCTGTCGTGGGTCGGACGTGCACAGGTGTGGCCCACTGCCTGCTGTGATCCGGGGCGCACCGCCCGTCACCTCGGGTGACCGGTGGACGTTGAACCGGTCGGGCTCCGTGGAGGTGTGACCCTTGCGTGCTGTGTCGGAACGGTCGTAGGCTGCCATAAAACTAACGGCGTTAGTTACTGGTGTCCATTCCTTCGGCCGCTCCCCGGTGGTGGCGGACCTCCCGATGCCCACGGTTCTCGTCCGTACCTCGGCGCCCGGAGTGGGCGCAGAGACCTCGACAGGAGGCCCCCGCATGACCACAGCAGAGCCGACCCTCGGTGCGACCCTCTCGCTCGCCTCGGTACTCGCCGAGCCCGCCCGGCGCCACCCGGCCCGGGTGGCCGTCGTCGAGGGCGAGGAGACCATCACCTACCGCGAGTTGTGGGAGCAGGTGCGCAAGCACGCCGCCGCCCTGCAGCAGCAAGGGGTGGGCCCCGGCGATCGGGTCGCTCTCGTCGCCCCGAACGTCATCGACTTCGTGCGGTCCTACTACGCGATCATCGCGGCCGGTGCCGTGGTGCTGCCGGTGCCGCTGCTGCTCGTGCCCGACGAAGCCGCCTATCTCATCAGGGACGCCGGGGCGAAACTCGTCGTCTCGCACACCTCGCAGCTCGCGCTCGCGCGGGACTCGGCCAAGCGCGTGGGCGTGCCGGTGGTCACCGTGGGTCCGACCACCGCCGACGAGCCGTCGCTGACCGAGCTCGCGGCCGCGGCCGACCCGATCGCCAACCACGTCACCCGCGTGCCCGATGATCCCGCCGTCGTCTTCTACACCAGCGGGACCACCGGGCGCCCCAAGGGCGCGGTGCTCACCCACCTGAACCTGGTGCTCAACGCGACGGTCAACGCCTTCGACGCGAACGACACCCGGCACGAGGACCGGATCCTCGGCTGCCTCCCGCTGTTCCACGTCTTCGGGCAGACGGTCTCGCTGAACACCACGTTCCGCGCCTCGGCGACGTTGGTGTTGCAGCCGCAGTTCGACCCGGCCGCCGCGATCGACCTGATCCGCGAACACGGCATCACCCAGATCAACGGCGTGCCGACGATGTACATCCGGATGCTGGAGGCCGCGCCCGAGGGAGCCGACCTGTCGTCGCTGCGGCTGTGCATCTCCGGTGGTGCGGCGCTGCCGGTCGCCGTCCTGGAGAACTTCGAGTCCCGGTTCGGCGCCCGGATCTACGAGGGCTACGGGCTCTCCGAGACCTCGCCTACGGCGACGGTCAACCAGCCGCTGCACGGGACCCGGCCCGGCACCGTCGGGCACTCGCTGTGGGGCATCGACGTCGAGGTCGCCGACCAGGACCGCGAGGACCGCATCGAGCTCGTGCCCACCGGTGAGCTCGGCGAGATCGTGGTGCGGGGCCACAACGTCTTCGCCGGATACCTCGGCGACCGCGAGGCCACCGAGGCGGTGCTCGTCGACGGCTGGTTCCGCACCGGCGACATCGGCCGCAAGGACGCGGACGGATTCCTGTCCATCGTGGACCGCAAGAAGGATCTGATCATCCGCAACGGCTACAACATCTACCCGCGTGAGGTCGAGGAGCTGCTCGTGCGGCATCCGTCCGTCTCGCAGGTCGCCGTGCTCGGTGTCCCGGACACGGGGCGGGGCGAGGAGGTGTGTGCCGTGGTGGTGCCCTCCTGCTCGCTGGACGAGGCCGACGAGACCCTCGCCAAGGGAATCATCGGGTGGGCAGCGGAGAAGACCGCGCACCACAAGTACCCGCGCAAGATCGTCTTCCTGCCGGAACTGCCGCTGGGGCCGAGTCACAAGGTCCTCAAGCGGGAGCTGCGCGAGACGATCTCCCAGCAGTGAGGTCGGCGTCGGGCCGACCTCGGATCACGGAAGTGAGGAAGTGCCGAGCATGAGCGAGGAACTGAGCGGCCGGGTCGCGGTCGTCACCGGTGCGGCCCGCGGGATCGGTGCCGCAGTGGCGGAGAAGCTGGCCGCGTCGGGTGCGGCGGTCGCACTCGTCGACATCGACGAATCCGCCGGCGCCGATGCGGTCTCCCGGATCACCGACGCGGGCGGCAAGGCGCTGGCTGTCGGCGCGGACGTGACCGACTCGTCCTCTGTGGACGCCGCGTTCGCGCGGATCGCCGCCGAGCTCGGGCCGGTCGGTGTCCTCGTCAACAATGCGGGCGTCACCCGGGACAACATGCTGTTCAAGATGTCCGAGACGGACTGGGACCTGGTGATGGGCGTGCACCTGCGGGGCGCGTTCCTGTGCAGCAAGGCCGCGCAGAAGCACATGGTCGAGCAGCGCTGGGGCAAGATCGTGAACCTCTCCAGCGTGTCCGCTCTCGGCAATCGGGGTCAGGCCAACTACTCCACGGCCAAGGCCGGGGTGCAGGGCTTCACCCGGACGCTGGCGATCGAGCTCGGGCCGTTCGGCGTCAACGTCAACGCCATCGCCCCCGGATTCATCGTCACGGACATGACGGCCGCCACGGCGGAGCGGATCGGCGTGGACTTCCAGGACATGCAGGACATGACCGCGAAGGACACGCCGGTGCGCCGGGTCGGCAATCCCGCCGACATCGCGAACACGGTCGAGTTCCTCAGCAGTGAGAACTCGTCGTTCATCACCGGTCAGACGTTCTACGTCGACGGCGGGCGCAAGCTCGGCTGACGGCGAGTGGACGGCCGTGGCCGCACACGGCCGTCCACTTCGGACTCCTCATCTCGCGATTCCCGTCCTGTTCGAAAGAAGGCATCATGGTCGACTTCTCCCTGTCCGAGACCGAGCGCGACATCCGCGACTGGGTACGCAACTTCGTCACCCGCGAGCTGGTGCCGATGGAGAACGAGGTACTGCGCCGCGAGCGCCGCGGTGAGGAAGGAATCACCTCGGAGGAGAAGAACGCGTTGCGCGAGAAGGCGCGCGCGGCCGGGTTCTGGGGCGTGCAGACCCCGGAGGAGTACGGCGGTATGGAGCTGCCCGCGGTGATGGCCGCGCTCATCGAGATCGAGCTGGGCCGGACGTTCGTGCCGTTCAGCTTCGGTGGCGGTGCGGACAACATCCTCTACTACGCCAACGAGGAGCAGAAGCAGCGTTACCTGCTGCCGACCATCGCCGGTGAGCGCAAGTCCTGCTTCGCGATCACCGAGCCGGGTGCGGGTTCGGACGCGAAGGAACTCCGGACCACGGCGCGCAAGGAAGGCTCGGAGTGGGTCATCGACGGTGAGAAGACGTTCATCACCGGCGGGATCGACGCGGACTTCACGATGGTGTTCGCGGTGACCGACAAGGACAAGGGCGCCGACGGGGGTGTGACCTGCTTCCTGGTGGACCGCGACATGGGCTGGAAGTCCGAGCCGATCGAGATCATGGGCGAGCGGGAGCGCCAGCCGGCCGCATTGATCTTCGAGAGCGTCCGGGTGCCGGAGGAGAACATCCTCGGCGAGCTCGGCGGGGGGTTCCGGCTCGCGATGCAGTGGATCGGCAGCGGCCGGTACCTGCTGCCCGCCCGGGCGCTGGGCAACTGCGAGCGCATGGTCGAGATGAGCATGGACTACGCCAAGAACCGCAGTACGTTCGGTGCGCCGATCGCCGACCGGCAGGCGATCCAGTGGATGATCGCGGACTCGGCGGTGGAGATCGAGGCACTGCGGTGGCTCGTGCTGCAGGCCGCGTGGCAGCGCGACCAGGGCATGGACTCGCGCCACGCCCAGTCGATCGCGAAGCTGCACGGCGGTGTCCGGGCGAACGAGATCGTGGACCGCATGCTGCAGATCCACGGTGGCATGGGATACACCAAGGAGTTCCCGCTGGAGCGCTGGTACCGGGACCTGCGCCTGCTGCGGATCTTCGAGGGCACCGACGAAATCCAGCGTCGCACCATCTCCCGCAACCTGCTCAAGGGCCACGCCTCGGTCAGCGGGTCCCTCGGCTGAGGACACGGGCTCGCGGGGTGGTGGGTGCCGGTACCCTGGTGGTGTAGACCCCGGATCGGAACTGGAGCCACGATGTCGCTGTTCAGGAAGGTCATGCGTTTCGCGAGTAGCCCGCAGGGCCAGATGGCCATCCGCAAGGCCAAGCAGATGGCGCAGGATCCGAAGAACAAGCAGAAGATCGACGACCTGAAGAACAAGGTCCTCGGCGGCTCGGGCGGGTCGAGTTCGGGCACCACCAGCTCCGCGGACCCGAACGACTTCCGCGGCTTGGGCGGTCAGCAGTCCGGCGGCACGAGCTCCGGGCCCACCGGCTCGCAGGGTAGCGGCTCGCAGAGCACGGGCTCGGCGAACCCGAGCGACTTCCAAGGCCTCGGTGACCAGCAGCCCCGCCGCGACAACCCGGGCACGTCCCAGTCCTGACTCCAGCGTCTGTCGTCGGAGCGAACGGCACTTTCGCCTCATCTCATGAGGCGAAAGTGCCGTTCGCTCCGAAGTTGCGGCGGGAGGTGAGCGGCTGGGGGCGGCTGGGGAAGCGCAAGCGCGGCGCAGCTCTGTTCGCGCCGGAAGTCATGCGGACGGTGGGTAGTGGAAGACCGGGATCGGTGCGGATGGCTCGGTCCCGGTCGTGGTCCAGCGCAGATGGTCGAGTACCGCGTCCGCCGTGGGGCTCGACAGGTCGACCAGCGCGACGTGCCGATTCCGTCCCGCCGCGCGTGCGGCGGCCAGTGCTGCTGGGAGTTCGGTGACGAACTGTTCGGCAAGACTGCGGTCTTTGACCCAGAGTTGTTCGAACTTGGTGAACAACAACGCTTCCAGGGGTGACTGTGCGAATGCTTCCGTCAGAGTGGTGGCATGGGCAGCGAAGCTGGCGAGTAGCGTCGTCATGTCCGTCACCGAGCGGAGGTCGACTTCTCGAAGCAGCGTCGACCGGGTCGGTAGTTGAGCGAACCGGGCCAGCAGTGACGGCGGAAGATCGACGTGGACGGCGTCGGGGACATCCCTCAGTGAGGGAAACTGACCGGTTGCCAGATCGTAGACGACGACTGCGCTCGCGCAAGGGGTTTCCGGCGGTTTGCTGTAAAACGTGACCTGGGGGCCGTAGGACTCCTCGGTGTCGTACACCTCGACGATGAACTCCCGGTCGGGGAACTCTTTTTTCAGCAGTGCATCCCAGCAGTGCGCCAAAGTCTGCGCGAGCTGGGACAAGTCGTCGTCGTAAGGTCCCGTATCGGAGCCACCGAAAACATCGTACAGGGTCGTGAGGTTGCACTTTTCCTCGGTCCGCGACAGGTCCCCTTGAAATTGTTCGATCCAATCATCGATGATTGGATCGCTCGGTCTGTCGATTCGCCCTTCCAGGATAATGCATCCTCGGTATTCTTCGAACGCTGGGCAAAACAGCCATTGTGATGCGACGACGAATGGGATTGCCGTTTCTTGATTCAGGTAATCCAGCGGCCCGAAATCGTCACCGTTGAGTTCCCGCCACGGCGTCAGAAAATGCGGCACGGCACGATCTTCCGGCTGACGTGGGGAGCTCACGGTATCTCCTTCGATGAGGCTGGCCTCGGCTTTTTCTTGTTGATTTGACCAACGTGTTGTTCGCCGGTTTCGGGGTTGACGTTGACCTTGTAGTCGACGACATGCGGAGTGGGCACGCCACCGTGATCACGACCTTGTAGGTCGACCCTCTTTACGGCGAAACCATTGTTGTCGTAAACAGTGTAGCAGCTCACTGCGCCGTTCTCAGGTGGATTTCGCAGGTAGAGGACCGAATTGGGTTCCGACTCGAGTGGGAGGGACCGTCCGCGCTTTCCCGGGTCGGTGTACTCCGTGCCGTTGTCGATGAGCTCCCGGGCGGGCGGCAGTGGTTGGTCGCGTGGGTACGTCGGCTCCGATGGAGGTGGCGGAGGTGGCGGCAACGGCTCCGGTGAGGGCTCGGGCAGGATTTCGGCGAAAAACTCGATGATGTCCTGTAAGAATCTTCCGATCGCGCGGAAAGCGGGACGAAACCAATTCGCTATGGTGCTCGCCAGTTGTCGGATCAAGGTAGCGAGGAATCGACCGAGAGTCCGGAGGAGTAGGCCGATGAGCGGTCCGATCACGGCGATCGTCGCGCTGGTGCTCTGCAGCTCGGTCCGCGCCTGGTGGCCTCTGGCGAGTACGTCGATGATGGAGGACTTCGTACTCAACGTCGCCTGGGCCATCGCCTCCAACCCGCTTGCGATCTGGTCTGTCGCGACAACGCTCATCGCGAGATGGCGGTCCACCTGTGACCAGTAGTCTTCGAAAGCGTTGATCACGGCGCCCTGGTGTCGGGCCACGATGGTTTGCGCGACGTCCGTCGCCTGCGCGTGTGTCTGCCCGAGTTCCTTGGCCGTGGCACGCCAGGATGCGGCGAGGTCACAGAGTCGGTCCTCGTCGGCTTGTGGCCACGCTGCGCCGGTCTCGTGGAGAAGTGCGCTCAGTTCGGGTGGCAGTGTCACGCTCATCGCGGTGGACCGAGCTCGTCGGCGATGCGCTGGAGAGCCGCCGCGTGTTGATCATCCGTTGTTTCGATGTCGTCGGCGATCTCACGCAGTACTGTTCCGAGTCCGGCGATGCCCTGGCCGACGGACTCCAGTGCGCGACCGGCGAGATGAGCGACTTCGCCGTATGCGCTTCCGAACGCGAGACCGGGTTCGTCCGTGCCCCAAACGGCGTTGCTGCCGGACAGCTGGAAGCGCCGAGCGTTCGCGTGCGCTGATCGCTCGTCGCCGAGAGCACGCAAGCGACCACCGGACTGCCGTAGGTGTTCGGTGTTGACAGCGAAGCCGTTGGTCATGTGTCCCACTTGTCAGAAGTCGATCCGCGTTCGGCGATCGGACCGTACCCTGATCATGGACCGGGTGTACGCGGAATCGGCACATGAGTGGGCCGTCAGCGCGGAGGGGAGAACGATGGACGGCGGGAGTTTCCTCGAGGAGCAGGCAGGGTTTCAAAGTGACGGCGCAACGCCGCATGCAGCGGATGCGGTGGCAGGCGAGGGCGTGGCCGGTGACGGCGGGATACGGGTAGCGGTCGGGGTTGAGGGTCGAGTGACTGAGGTGTCTCTGGACCCTGTGGTGACCGGGCGGGCTGATTCGCAGTGGCTGGGGAGGGCCGTGGCAGATGCCGTGAACGACGCCTTCGACGATCTCGACCGTCGTGTACGGGAGAGCGACGGGGTGCTCGGCGTGCTCGCGGACGATCTCCAGCAGGTGACTACCGAGTTCGAGCGAGCGATGGGGAGTGTGCGGGAGGACATCTCCAGGGTGCAGCAGCGGCTGAACCGATATTGATCGGCGGCCTCGCTGGACATCGTCCGTCACCTGATCAACGGGATGTGGCTTCGGCGTCGTCGCAGTAGGGTTCCGGGAGGCGTCGACGGAGATCGGAGGGGCGATGGGTAGCGCTTACGTCGTGGGGACCTTCGACACGAAGGGTGCCGAGCTGCATCATGTCGCCTCGCTGCTCGCGGCGGGTTCGGATGTGGTGACCGTCGACCTGAGCACCTCAGGCACGCCCGAGCACGGTTCGGTGAGCGTCTCGGCCCAGCAGGTCGCTGCGCACCATCCCGACGGGGTGAACGCCGTGTTCACGGGCGACCGGGGGAGTGCCGTCTCAGCGATGGCGACCGCGTTCGAACGGTTCCTGCCCTCCCGTGAGGACGTCGCCGGGGTACTGGGGCTCGGAGGTTCGGGCGGCACCGCACTGCTGGCGCCCGCGTTGCGCGCCCTCCCGGTGGGAGTCCCGAAGTACGTCGTGTCCACTGTGGCCTCTGGCGACACGTCGTCCTATGTGGACTACAGCGACGTGGTGCTGTTCCCGTCGGTGACCGATGTCGCCGGGCTGAACCGGATCTCCCGTCGAGTCCTCGGCAACGCCGCGCACGCGCTGCTCGGTGCGATCACGCACCCGGTGCCCGACGTGGCGGACCTGCCTGCGGTGGCGCTGTCGATGTTCGGTGTGACGACGCCGTGCGTCACCGCGCTCAGCGAACGCCTGCACGACGCGTACGACCCGTTGGTCTTCCACTGCACCGGAACCGGTGGGCGCGCCATGGAGAAACTCGTCGACGATGGCTTGGTGGCGGCCGTGCTCGACGTGACCACGACGGAAGTCTGCGATCTCGTCGCCGGCGGGGTGATGAGCGCGGGCGAGCAGCGGCTCGACGCGATCGCCCGCAGCCGCGTGCCCTACGTCGGTTCGTGCGGCGCTCTCGACATGGTCAACTTCGGCGCGACCGTGCCCGAGCATTACCGCGACCGCACCCTCTACGCGCACAACCCGCAGGTCACTCTGATGCGAACGAACGCCGACGAGTGTCGACGCATCGGTGAGTTCCTCGCGCGCAAACTCAACGCGTGCGAGGGGCCGGTTCGGTTCGTGCTGCCGGAAGGTGGTGTGTCCCTGCTGGACGTCGCCGGCCAGCCGTTCCACGATCCGGAGACGGACGCCGTGCTGTTCGACACGATCGAACGCGAACTCCACCAGACCGACCAGCGGCGTCTCGTGCGGTCCCCGCACGCGATCAACGACCCGGAGTTCGTCAGCACCCTGCTCGACCAGTTCCACGAGGTCTCCCCGGCGTGAGCGTTTCAGGAGGATCGATGCCCCAACGCGCCGAGCTGATGCGGCGTTTCCACGAGAAGGTCGCGCGCGGCGAGTCGATCGTCGGCGGCGGTGCCGGAACCGGGCTCTCCGCGAAGTGCGAAGAGGCGGGCGGCATCGACCTGATCGTGCTGTACAACTCGGGTCGCTACCGGATGGCCGGGCGCGGCTCGCTCGCCGGGCTGCTCGCCTACGGCAACGCCAACGACATCGTCGTCGACATGGCGCCCGAGGTACTGCCCGTCGTGCGCCACACGCCCGTGCTCGCCGGCGTCAACGGCACCGACCCGTTCATGATGCGGGAGCGCTTCCTGCGGGAACTGGGCGACTTGGGCTTCGCCGGGATCCAGAACTTCCCGACGGTAGGGCTCATCGACGGCACCTTCCGCGCCAACCTCGAAGAGACCGGCATGAGCTACCAGCTCGAGGTGGAGCTCGTCGCCGCAGCGCACGAAGCCGACCTGCTGACAACGCCGTACGTGTTCTCCGCCGACGACGCTCGAGCCATGACCCGGGCGGGTGCCGACATCATCGTCTGTCACATGGGGCTGACCACCGGCGGTTCGGTCGGTGCCGACACCGCCAAGACCCTCGACGACTGCGTCGCCTCCATCGACGAGTGGGCGCAGGCGGCCACCGAGGTACGCGACGACGTGCTCGTGCTGTGCCACGGCGGCCCGATCTCCATGCCAGAGGACGCCGAGTACGTCCTGAGCCGCACCGCGCGCTGTGACGGGTTCTACGGCGCGAGCAGCATGGAACGCCTGCCCACCGAACAGGCGCTGACCCGACAGACCGAGGCGTTCACCCGAATCAGAACCCGGTGACCAACAGGAGGCGAGATGACCAGGGCATACGCGAGTGCGGTCGTGCCTGCGGGCGCGCAGGACGTGTGGAGCCGGGTGCGGGAGTTCAACGGGCTGCCCGACTGGCATCCCGCGATCACCGGAAGCGAACTCGAAGGGGCGCCGCCCGCCGTCGAGGTCGGCGCGGTGCGGCATCTGACGCTCGGTGACGGCGGCGCGGTGGTGGAGCGGCTCGTCGCGCTCGACGACGGCGACCGTTCGATGACCTACGACATCCTGAAGAGCGCGTTCTCGGTGCGCCGGTACCGGGCCACGATCCGGGTCCGGCCGGTCACCGCTACCGCGGACACCTTCGTCGAGTGGTACGCGGACTTCGACTCGGAGGGTGCCGACGAAACCGAACTCGTCGAGTTCTTCAGCGGAGGCGTGTTCGGCACCGGACTGCGCGGGCTGCGGGACCTCTTCGCCGGGTGAGGCGGGGAGTCCATTCCGGAACGGTCGCGGGCCCGTCACGGTGTCGCAGCACAAGGCCAGGACCGGCATGCCTTGACAGTGACCCCATGCGGGTCCGGTTAGAGTCGGCGCGTGACCAGCAGCGTGACCTCTTCCACACCTGACAGCAGCGGCCGCGCCGGCCGGGTCGTCGTCACCGGGGGCTCCGGGTTCGTCGGCCGGGCCGTGGTCCGGGCGCTCCTCGACCGCGGCACGTCCGTCGTGGTGGCCGACCGCGAGCCACTGCCCGCCTCGGTGCGCGACGACCGCGTGACGCACGTGCAGGGCGAGCTCGCCGACCCCGACGTGCGCGACCGCGCCCTCTCCGAGGGGTGCACCGGCGTCATCCACCTCGCGGCCATCACCTCCGTGCTCAAGTCGGCCGAGCAGCCCGCCGAGACCTTCGAGACGAACGTGCGGGTCACCCACGAGCTGCTGGAACTCGCGCGGCAGCGCGGCATCGGGCAGTTCGTGCTCGCCTCCACCAACGCCGTCGTCGGCGACATCGGCCACGGCACGATCTCCGAGGACCTGCCGCTGCAGCCGCTCACCCCGTACGGGGCCACGAAGGCGGCGGGCGAGATGCTGCTCTCCGGTTACGCCGGTGCCTACGGCCTCGCGACCGCCTCGCTGCGGTTCACCAACATCTACGGCCCGGGGATGGGACACAAGGACAGCTTCATCCCCCGACTGATGCGCGCCGCGCTGGCGGGCGAGGGTGTGGAGGTCTACGGCGACGGCTCGCAGAGCAGGGACTTCGTCCACCTCTCCGACGTGGTCCAGGGCATCATGGCCGCCTTCGACAAGCAGTACACCGGCAGCGCGATCATCGGTTCCGGTGAGTCCATTTCGGTCACGCAGCTCATCGAGGCCGTCCGCGCCGCCACCGGCGAGCCGCTGCCGGTCGAGCACGTGCCCGCCAAGCAGGGGGAGATGCCCGCGGTCATCGTCGACGTCTCCACCGCCAAGCGCGAACTCGGCTACACGCCGACGATGGGACTGACCGACGGTCTTCGTACGGTGTGGGACGACTTCCGCGCCGCGGCCGCCGACGGAACACCGTGACGGCGGTGGCGCGTCTGCTGCGTCGGCACTGGCTGCTGGCGCTGCTCGTCCTCGGCGGCGCCACACTCCGGGTGATCACCCAGCTCGCGTACCAGCCGGCGCTGCTCTACATCGACTCGTTCCGGTACCTCGAGGACCTGGGCGTGTTCTACCCCGGCGGGATCAACCCGATCGGCTACGAGGTCCTGATGCTGGGGCCGTTGATGCTGCTCGCACCCTTCGCGGGTGACTTCGCGTTCGTCGTCGGCGCACAGCACCTCATCGGGATCCTGCTCGGCGTCGCGATCTACGTGCTGCTGCGGCGGCTCGGCGTGCGGAACTGGCTGGCCGCACTGGCCTGCGCACCGGTGCTGCTGGACGCCTACCAGGTGCAGATCGAGCACATGATCATGTCCGATCTGCTCTTCCAGGTGTTGCTGCTCGGTGCGGTCGCGCTGCTGACCTGGTGGGGCCCGCCCGGCCCGAAAGTGGCCGCGCTCGCCGGCCTGGTTCTCGGCCTCTCGGTACTGGTGCGTCTCGTCGGCCTCACCCTCATCGTCCCGGCCGTGGTGTTCGTGCTGGTCGCAGCCGGTATGCGCCCGAAGGGCGGGTGGCTGCGCCGGATCGGGACGGCGGCCGCGCTGACGGCGGCGTTCCTGGCCGTGGTCGTCGGCTACGGTTTCTACACGCTGTCGACGACCGGGAACTTCGCGCTCAGCGGCACCACCGGCAGCGTCGTCTACGGACGGACGGCCGTCGTCGCCGACTGCGCGGCACTCGACCTGACTCCGGAAGAGGAGATCGTCTGCCCGGACGAGCCGGTCGAGGAACGGCAGGAACGCGGCATCGACTTCTACATCCACGTCTTCGCCTACCCCGGGGTCCTCGAATCCCTCCCGGAAGGCTTCGACTACGCCGCCGCGCAGAGTTCGTTCGCGAAGAAGGTCGTGCTGAACCAGCCCGGCGACGTCGTCAGCGGCGTCGTCCGCGACTTCCTCAAGGGATTCGCGCCGACCCGCACGCAGAGCCCCGGCGACGTGCCGCTGGATCGCTGGCAGTTCCAGCTGCAGTACCCGTTCCACGACATACCCGAGTGGTACGTGATGGAGTATCTGGAGCGCTACGACGACGGCGAACTCTACGTCGACGTCGAGCTGGCTTCTTGGCTGCGCTCGTACCAGCTCAGCTACGGGTACACCCCGGGTACCGTACTGGGTGTGCTGCTGCTCGCGTCGGTGGCTGCGATGCTGGGCGTGGGGAGGGCGAGACGATCCGGATTGCGTGCGGCGTGCCTGCTGCCCGCGGGACTGGCGACCACCGTACTGTCCACGGCGGCCGCTATGGAATTCTCGTGGCGTTACCAGTTGCCCGCACTGGTGCTGCTGCCGATCGCAGGAGCGCTGGGGCTCACAGCCATATTCGGGCGGAGACCCGACGACGCCGGCGGGGAGTCGGCGGAGGCGAGCTCCGTGACACCGACAGGCCGGCCGGCTCGGGCGGCCCCGAAGGAGAGCGACATGACCGCGACGTTCCCCGACGAGGTGGACCGCACTGCGCTGGACGACTACGCGGAGCGGTACGGCGACCAGGGATTCGCTCCGGTCGTCGTCCTCATCGCCGCCTACAACGAGGAAGCCGCGATCGCCGACGTGCTCGACGGGATGCCGAGCACTAGCTGCGGGCTCGACGTGGACACGCTCGTCGTCGTCGACGGCGCCTCCGACGACACCGCCGACGTGGCCAAGCAGCACAACGCCTACACCTGCGTCGTGCCGACGAATCGCGGACAGGGCGCGGCGCTGCGCCTCGGCTACCGGCTCGCCGGGGAGCGGGGCGCGAAGTACGTGGTCACCACCGACGCCGACGGCCAGTACGACATCGCCGAGCTGCCGAGCCTGCTGCAGCCGCTGATCGACGACGAGGCCGACTTCGTCACCGGGTCGCGACGCCTCGGCCGCAGCGAGACCACCGACGGGCTGCGCAAGGCCGGGACCTACGTGTTCGCCTGGGTCGTCAGCGCACTGACCGGCCAGACGGTCACCGACACCTCGTTCGGGTTCCGTGGCATGAAGGTCGAGGTCGCGAACACTGTCCGGCTGGAACAGAACCAGTACCAGTCGTCGGAACTACTGGTCGGCGTCCTCGCGCACGGCTACCGGGTGCTGGAGAAGCCGATGACGATGCTGGAACGGTCGGCAGGGGAGAGCAAGAAGGGCAACAACATCCTCTACGGCTACCGCTACACGAAGGTCGTGCTCGGCACCTTGTGGCGGGAGCGTCGCGAGGAATCCCGCCGTGCGCAGGACCGGGTCGACGACAACGTCTCCGCGGCGACCGCCGGTTCCACCGGACACCACTGACGACACCGGCCACGGAGGACACCGGCACCGGCGCTCAGGCCTCGGTGCTGACGTCCTTGCGGTGCGCGGTGAACACGAACCGGTCGATGAGGAAGAACTTCACCACGAACATCGCCACATAGGTCCCGAGGAACGCGGCCTGCACCAACGCGACCTGCGTCGGCCGTGAATTCGCGAACCAGGTGACGGCGAGCTGTTCGACACCGGTGGTGACGAGCGCGGCGAGCACCGCGGTCCCGACGGACACGATCGCGAACCGTGCGAGCTCGCCGCGAACGGCGTCGCCGCCGCCCCAGGTTCGACGGTTGAGCAGGAAGTTCGGGATCGCTCCGCACAGCCAGGCGAGCATCGTGGCCAGCGGTGGCGGGGCCCCGAGGCTGTAGGACGCGAGGAACACGAGCTGGCTGACGACCGTCGCGACGGCCGAGGCCGCCGCGTATCGGCTCACCAGCCGCCAGTAACGGCCGAGCAGACCGGGCCTGCCGCTCTCCTGCACTCCGGTCCCTTCCGGTGGGTGTCACCTGTTCGGATCGAACGATACCGAGCGCCACGAGCGTCGCCTCGTCCGCCGCCCCCCGATCCGTGGCCGTCCGCATGGGACGTGCGCTGGCCAATCGGGACATCGCTGGCGTGTCGGACAGCGCTGGGCAACCATTGCCCACACAATGCTTCGTCGTGCGGGTATGGGATGAGAGCATGCTCGTGGTCATCTCGACCCGGTGGTGGTAGAAGAGGCGTACCTTCACCGTGCTCGAACAGAGCACTGCTTATCGTGCCGGGTGTCCCGGTACCTCGGAAAGCCTCGGGGCTGCTCCGGTGCCGGCGGTGCCGCCCATGAACAAGGGAGAACAAGGCGTGCGAATCCTCGTCCTCGGGGGGGACGGCTACCTCGGTTGGCCGACCGCTCTGCATCTGTCCGACTGCGGTCACGACGTCGCAGTCGCCGACAACATGGCTCGGCGGGCCTACGACCACGAGATGGGCGTACAGAGTCTGGTTCCGATCGAACCGCTTCAGGTCCGCGTCGATGCGTGGCGCGAAGTCTCGGGTAAGACGATCACCTCGTACTACGGTGATCTCGTCGACGCCGAGTTCACCTACGCGATGGTCCGCGACTTCCGTCCGGACACCATCGTGCACTTCGCCGAGCAACGTGCCGCGCCGTACTCCATGATCGACCGCAAGCATGCCGTGTACACCCAGCAGAACAACGTGGTGGGCAACCTCAACGTGATGTTCGCGATTCAGGAGATCGATCCGGAGATCCACCTGGTCAAGCTGGGCACGATGGGCGAGTACGGCACGCCGAACATCGACATCGAAGAAGGCTGGCTGGAGGTCGAGCACAAGGGCCGCAAGGACCGGATGCTCTTCCCGAAGAAGCCGGGCTCCTTTTACCACCTCAGCAAGGTGCACGACAGCCACAACATCGAGTTCGGCTGCCGCATCTGGGGCCTGCGGGCCACGGACCTCAATCAGGGCGTGGTCTACGGCCAGGAGACACCGCAGACCAAACGCGACCCGCGGCTGGCGACGCGGTTCGACTACGACGCGATCTTCGGCACCGTGCTGAACCGGTTCGTCATCCAGGCGGTGCTCGGGCACCCGCTGACCGTGTACGGATCCGGCACGCAGACTCGCGGCATCATCGACATCCGCGACACGGTCGAGTGCATCCGTCTGGCGTCGGAGAACCCGGCCGAGCGCGGTGAGTTCCGGGTGTTCAACCAGATGACCGAGAGCTTCTCCGTCGAGGAGATCGCGAAGGTCGTGGCGAACAGCTACGACGGTTCGGTCACCGTGGAGCACCTCGACAACCCGCGTGTCGAGCAGTCCGAGCACTACTACAACGTGGTGCACACCGGTCTGGTCGAGCTGGGTCTGGAGCCGCACTTGCTGTCGAACACGCTCATCGAGTCGCTGTTCGGGGTGGCGGAGAGCTTCAAGCACCGTGTCGACGACGCCGCGATGCGTCCGACGGTGAAGTGGCGTGAGGCGTCCAGCCCGATGCGGACGGGCGACTGACGCACGCTGTCGTTGGGAACTCCTCACTGAAGGTCTTGCTCGGTGGGTCGGGTGGCGGAACCTCAGCGCTCTCCTCGCTGCTGGATCGGTTTCTCGAGTAGCCACCTAGGCCACGAAACGCTGTCCTCGCGAGGAGGACGCTGAGAACCCGCCGGTGGCTCGGCTGCGTACGGGGTCAATCAGCGGCTCCGCCGCTGACACGACACGACGACAGCTCATTGGGGTGAGGAGTTTTTCAGGGGCCGCGCTGCCGCTTCGGCGGGGGCGCGGCCCGTTTCTCGTCCGTGGGGCCGGACGGGTGGGAATATGCCGAACTGTATGGAATATGCCACCGTGCCTTGGCAGACTGGGCGGTCCTGCCGGCGGGCGCTGTGCCCGGGCGGGGTCACGGTACGGGGAGCGGTGCCCCGGGCGCTGGTAGCACCCGGGGCACCTACCGTGTCGGTGTCAGATCGCGTTGTGGAACTGAGGTAGGTGGTCGGGTACCGCCGCCCCAGTTCGCGCCTCGCGGCGTTGGGGTGAGCTTCCCCCGGTGGACCGGACACTCGAGTTGATTGGAGAGTGTCCGCGTGACCGAAGGGCAACGACGAACCCGTCGGAAGTTCTCGGCGGAGTTCAAGCGGGATGCCGTCGAGCTGGTGCTGACCGGCGGCAAGTCGGTGGCCGAGGCCGCCCGGGATCTGGGGATCTATGACTCGACCCTGGGTAACTGGGTCAAGCAGGCCCGCATCGACCGGGGCCAGCAAGAGGGCTTGAGCACCTCAGAGCGCACGCGGCTGGCCGAGCTGGAGCAGGAGAACGCGAAGCTCCGTATGGAGCGTGACCTGCTCAAACGAGCCACGGCCTTCTGGGTGAGGGAGTCGACAGAGTGACCCGCTACCGCTTCGTTGACTCCCAGAAGGCCGACGGCTTCACGGTAGCGGCCGCCTGCCACGCCGCCGGGGTCTCGACCTCGGCCTACTACGACTGGCGACGAGCCCAGGCCAGTGAACCGAGCCCGGCCCAGCAGGCCGAGGACGACCTGGTCACCGAGCTCCACTCGGTGCACGAAGCCTCCGGTGGCACCTACGGCTCACCCCGAGTGCATGCCGAGCTGCGCCACCGGGGCTGGGTAGTCAACCACAAGCGCGTGGAGCGGTTGATGCGGGCTCACGACCTCGTCGGTGTGCACCCGCGCAAGCGGGTACGCACCACAGTTCCCGCGGACCAACCGGAACCCGCCCCGGACCTGCTCGGTAGGGACTTCATGCCCGGCCTGCCAGACCAGCGCTGGGCTAGCGACATCACCTACATCCCCACCGACGAGGGCTGGTTGTACCTGGCCGCCGTCCTCGATGTCGGCTCACGCCGGGTACTGGGCTATGCCATGGCCAGCTACCTGCGCACCGACCTCGTCGCAGACTGCCTGGACAACGCGGTAGCCACTCGCGGTGGCAACGTCGCCGGGGTGATCTTCCATAGCGACCGCGGATGTCAGTACACCAGTGCTCAGTTCGCCCAACACTGCCGCGAACTGGGCATTCGGCGTTCACTCGGGCGCACCGGGATATGCTGGGACAACGCCATCGTGGAGTCGTTTTTCGGGGCCCTGAAACGAGAACTCGTGCACCGACACCGCTTCACCACCCGAGCCCAGGCACGCCAGGCCATCTTCGTCTGGATCCAGACCTGGTACAACCGCAGACGACTGCACTCCACCCTGGGCTATGCCAGCCCCGAACAATGGGAACAGCAAGAGATACCCGAGGCCGCATAACCACGTGTCCGGCCACCAGGGGGAAGGTCAGGGGTCCTCTTGAGTACCACGCGTACGCGGCGAGAACCCCTGCCTTGCGAGGCGCGAACTGGAACGCCGGAGCCCCTCACTTTTCTGCGGCTGGGCACGTATGACCGTGCCCTACGGGCACCAAGGACAGTTCCCCAATGCACTCTCAGCGTGAACTGGCTCTTGTGCCCGTAGGGCACGGTCACAAGTGACCAGCCGGGGCAAGGTGGGACGCCGGTACCGGACCACCCACCAAGTTCCACCATGCCCTCTCAGCTGACGACCGGTTCCTCGGCTTTCTCTTCGACCGCCTCGGTGCGACGCTCCAGCACCACGTTGTAGACGGTCCAGGCCAGCGCGGCGAGCCAGGTGACCGTGAGAACGCCGTAGAGCACGACCGGCGGCGGGAACGAGAGGTCGAAGGCGTTGACGAGGGTGCGGCTGTTGGTGAGCACGATGAGCCCGCCCGCTCCGACGCCGATGAGTCGCATCGGCACGATCCGCACCAGGTAGGCAGCCAGCGGTGCCGCGATGACGCCGCCGAGCAGCAGCCCCGCCACCGTGATCCAGGACAGGCCGGAGCTGCCGAGCGCGAAGAGGAACCCGAAACTCGCGGCGATCGCGACGAAGAACTCGCTGGTGTCGACGGAGCCGACGACCTTGCGCGGTTCGATCTTGCCGGTGCTGAGCAGCGTCGGCGTGGACACCGGTCCCCAGCCGCCGCCTCCGGTGGAGTCGATGAACCCGGCGATGAAGCCCAGCGGCGCGACGAACTTCGGACTGACTCCGGTGAGCTGTCGCCGCCGGACCGGCCGGAACGCGAACCGGAACAGCACGTAGGCGCCGATGACGACCAGGATCGTGGCCATCCACGGCGCGGCGGCCGCGGTGGAGAGATTACTCAGCGCGGTGGCGCCGAGGAAGGCGCCGATCGCGCCGGGGATGCCGAGAGCCAGCGCCATCTTCCAATCGACGTTGCCGAAGCGCCAGTGCGAGAGGCCGGAGGCCACGGAGGTACCGATCTCGGCGAGGTGGACCGAGGCCGAGGCGGCCGCCGGGGTGAGGCCCGCCGTCAGCAGAATGGTCGTCGACGTGACCCCGTAGGCCATGCCGAGCGAGCCATCCACCAGCTGGGCGATGAACCCGCCGATGGCGAAGATGATGAACGCTTGCACGTGGTGTCTCCAAAGAGGCGTGAGGTCTCTGCCGGCGGCGCCGGCGGTGAGCGTCGAGGGAACTGGAGCAGGAGCTGACGGCTCGGGTGCTGGTCAGCGCTCCGTGAGACACCCGGTGGAGACGACCCGGAGCAGGTCCACGTGCAGGCGCTGAACGAGCAGCAGTCCTGGATCGCCTTGGGTCATGGCGACAGTCAAACAGACGTGCCACCGACGCGACAGTTGTCCCACGCTCCGGGAGGTGTCGATGCAGGTCTGTGTACGCACACGCGAGGGGTGTGACCCGCGGCGACGATCATCTCCGGAAACTGTGTCCGACGTCACTGTGCGGCCGTTTCGTGGCGCGTGTCGCACGCGTGTGTCGACTCTGGGGCGATCTTCGTACTGTCCATCGTGGTCACCAGCGCTGATCATGCGAGGTCAGAGGCATGAGTGTCCCCCGTTCGTGTGGTGGTTCGGGCTCCGGGATCGCGTCGTCGGCATACCAGCCGAAATGACCTCGTGGTCGCGGGCAGGGGTGCGCGGCGTGTCCCGGGTGGACCGCCGGCGTGATCGGTGGACGACGGATCGGTGTGCGCGGCGTCGGGCAGGGTGGGCGCGTTACCCGATGGTCATCTTCGAGTGTTACATAAAGTGTTCAAAGAGAGTGATGCCACACGATCAACCTGCACCTGTTGGGTGAAGGCTTGCCGCTCCGATAACTCTTAGCTACGTTCTTCGCTGAAACGTCACGGTTCGGTCACGAGGTTCCTCGCCCCGAAGAGGGACCACCCGCCCCCCGACGGGAAGTGACCGGCCTCCCCGAGACGACGAGAGGCGAACATGGGCAAGCACCGCCAGGAGGACCGGCATACCCCGATGTCGGCGGCCTCCGAGAACTCCCCCGACCACTCCACTCCCGAGAAGTCCGGCCCCGGTCAGGGCAAGCCGCTGCGCAACAAGGTTCTCGCGGCGGTCGTCGCCACGGGCGCCTTCGTCGCCATCGGGCAGCCGCTGGCCGCCAACGCCGGAGGTGGCGACGACCGCCCGTTCGAGCCGGTCGCCGCCCAGCAGAACCTGGGTCAGGCCGTGAACGGCGACCGTCAGCAGCCCGTGGACGCCCCCGAGATCCTCAAGTCCAAGGCTGCCGCCGACGCCGCTGCCGAGCAGGCCAAGATGCAGAAGGCACAGGCCATGCAGCAGGAGCGGGAGCGGGCCGAGGCCGAGCGGGCCGAGCAAGCCCGGGTTGAGCAGGAGCGTCAGCAGCAGGCCGAGGCGGAGCGTCAGCAGCAGGCGGAAGCCGAGGCACAGCAGCAGCAGGAGGCCGAGGCGCAGCAGGCCGCGGCGTCCTCCAACCAGGCGGGTGCCACCAACAGCAGCGGCTACGCCAAGCCTGCCGAGGGCGAGTTCACCTCCGGTTACGGTCAGCGCTCGGGCTCGAGCCACAACGGCATCGACGTCGCGAACTCGATCGGCACCCCGATCTACTCGACCACCGGCGGTGAGGTCATCAACGCCGGGTCGGCCAGTGGCTTCGGCCAGTGGGTCCGGGTCCAGCACGATGACGGCACGATCACCGTCTACGGCCACGTCGACACCATCGACGTGAGCGAGGGCCAGCAGGTCGAGGCCGGCGAGCAGATCGCCACGATGGGCAACAAGGGCCAGTCGACAGGGCCGCACCTGCACTTCGAGGTCATCGAGGGTGGCAGCAAGATCAACCCGGTGCCGTGGCTGGAGGAGCGGGGCATCAGCTACTGACGAACCCGGCCACCGCCGGACGGACCCGGCGCGAGTCCCCCCGACTCGGGCCGTCGACGAACCGCCCGGGACCTGTTCCCCCGACATGGTCCCGGGCGGTTCTTTCGTGTCCGTGACCGGCCAGGGGCGGACGGAGTGAGGGCTTCGGTCAGGCACTCTGCGTGGACGGTCTCCTCGGCGCCTACGCGGACCGGCCACCCGCGAGGTGAGGTTCCGCTACCCGACCCACCGAGCAAAAACGTCGGAAGTACTTATCCGGTGCCGCTCTCGCCGCGACTCGCCTCGGCTTCCTCGAAGCGCCGGTAGGCCCGATTGCGGGCGGTCAGCACGAGGGAGGCCAGCACGGCGGCGATCAGCGACCCGCACAGCACCGCCGCCTTGACGTGCTCGTCGCGCGGGCTGCCCGTGCCGAACGCGAGCTCGCCGATCAGCAGCGAGACCGTGAACCCGATCCCGGCCAGCAGTGAGACCCCGAGCACGTCCCACCAGGCGAGGTTCTCGTCGAGCTGGGCCTTGGTGAACTTGCCCATCACGAACGTCGACCCGAAGATGCCGACGACCTTGCCGACGACGAGGCCAGCCGCGACGCCGATCGCCACCGGGTCGGTCAGCGCGCCGCCCAGGCCTTCCGAGCCGAGGGAGACACCGGCCGCGAACAGGGCGAACATCGGGACGGCGACTCCGGCCGAGATCGGCCGCCAGCGGTGCTCGAAGTGTTCGGCGAGCCCGGGCTGAGACGGGTCCTTGCTGTGCACCGGCACGGTGAAGGCCAGCAGCACGCCGGCGATGGTGGCGTGCACCCCGGACTCGTGCACGAGCAACCACGTCGCCAGTCCCAGCGGGATCAACACCCACCACCACGTCTTGCGGAACTGCACGAGGAGCCCGAACGCGGCGAGCGGAAGCAGGGCGGCGCCGAGCATCGCGGGGTGGAAGTCGTCGGTGTAGAACAGCGCGATCACCGTGATGGCCAGCAGGTCGTCGACCACGGCGAGGGTCAGCAGGAACGCGCGGAGCCCGCTCGGCAGGTGCGAGCTGATGATCGCCAGGACCGCGAGAGCGAAGGCGATGTCGGTCGCGGTGGGAATCGCCCACCCGCGCAGCGCGTCACCGCCGGTGTTGATGTTGATCGCCACGTACACCAGCGCCGGAACCGCCATGCCGCAAATCGCGGCGACCACAGGAACCAGCGCGCGGCGTGGATCGCGTAGGTCGCCCGCGACGAACTCGCGCTTGAGCTCGAGACCGACCACGAAGAAGAAGATCGCGAGCAGCCCGTCGGCGGCCCAGTGCGAGATGTCGAGGTCGAGGCCCACGGCGGCGCCGCCCGGCCACGGGACGAACTCACTGACGGTCTGATACGCCTCGCTGAACGGGGAGTTTGCCCACACCACCGCGACCACCGCGGCGGCCAGCAGCAACGCGCCCCCGACGGTCTCGGTACGCAGAATGCCGGCGAGTGTCCGCGCTTCCGGCTGTGAGGACTGGGGGAGAAGTTGCCCCTGGCCGCTGCCGTGCTGGTTCCGGTGATCCTGTGCCATCCGGCCGTCCTACCTCTCGTCGGAAACGGAGAAACTTCGCCGACCAGACTTCCCGGCACACCGGACGTGATCCTACGCGAGCCGTTCCGAGTGCCTCCGAGTATGCGCGGCAGACGCCCGGCCGAGCTGACGCGCGTTTTGCACGGTTCGGGCTGACCAGCATCGACTACGTTGAGTAGACAGTGTGAGTCGAGGTGGGGACCCAGCGCGGAGACAAGAGTGCTGTCCCGGCGCAACGTATTCACACGGTGACCACCAGGGGAGCGCACGGCGGCAAGAACGTTTCCGTCCGGTATCGGAATTGCGCGTGGCGTCGCCCGGGAGTGTCATGGGACCTAGCGTGAAGATGCCGTGCGCACGGGTCATTGACACGAAGAGGTGGGCCTGCGATGTGGAACTACCTGAGAACGCACACCAACCCCCCGGTGTTCATCATCTCGGGGGTCATCGCGATCGCCCTGGTGCTCTGGGGTGTCATCGCTCCGGGGGCGTTGAGCACCGCGGCGAGCGGGGCGAACACGTTCATCACCATGAACTTCGAGTGGCTCTACATCATCGCCGCCAGCTTCTTCCTGATCTTCGTGATCGTGTTGATGTGCAGCCGCTACGGGTCGGTGCGACTCGGGCCGCCGGACTCCAAGCCCGAATACAGCAAGCTCGCCTGGTTCGCGATGCTGTTCACCGCAGGGATGGGCATCGGGCTCGTCTACTACGCGGTCAGTGAGCCGGTCTCGCACTACCTCGAGCCACCCACCGGCGAAGGCGGCACCCAGGAAGCCGCCGCCAACGCCATGAACCTCACCTTCTTCCACTGGGGACTGCACCCGTGGGCGATCTACATCGTGCTCGGCGTGTCCCTCGGCTACTTCGCCTTCCGGCGCGGGTTGCCGCTGCGCCCGGCCGCCGCCTTCTACCCGCTCATCGGCGAGCGCATGAACGGTTGGATCGGCAACACGATCGACATCCTCGCGGTGTTCGGCACGCTGTTCGGCCTCGCCACGTCGCTGGGACTCGGCGGCCAGCAGGTCGGCGCCGGGCTGGAGACGCTTTTCGGCATCGAGAACACCACGTTCTTGCAGGTCGTTCTGATCCTGGCGATCACGGCGGTCGCGGTCGTGTCCGTGATGCTCGGCATCGACAAGGGCATCCGGAACCTGTCGCTGATCAACCTGTGGCTGGCGTTCGCGCTGATGATCTTCGTGTTCGTCTTCGCGTCCTCGCGCGACCTGCTCAACGCGCTGGCGGCCAACGTCGGCACCTACTTGCAGAACCTGCCGCTGACGAGCTTCGAAACGTACCCGGGCAGCGAATCCGCCCAGGAGTGGCAGGGCACCTGGACGTTGTTCTACTGGGGCTGGTGGATCTCGTGGTCCCCGTTCGTCGGCATGTTCCTCGCCCGCATCTCCTACGGGCGCACGATCCGGTCGTTCATCGCAGGCGCCCTGTTCGCTCCCGTCGGCGCGTCGATGGTGTGGCTGACCGTCTTCGGTGACGCGGCGCTGAACCGGCTGCAGGACAACCCGGCC
Source organism: Allosaccharopolyspora coralli (assembly GCF_009664835.1). Classification (NCBI taxonomy): domain Bacteria; kingdom Bacillati; phylum Actinomycetota; class Actinomycetes; order Pseudonocardiales; family Pseudonocardiaceae; genus Allosaccharopolyspora; species Allosaccharopolyspora coralli. The sequence continues at coordinate 3,381,908 of NZ_CP045929.1, read as the reverse complement.
AACCCGATCGGCGAAGCCAGCGCCGAGACCGCGCTGTTCGTCCTGTTCAGTCAGTTGCCGATACCGGAGATATTGGCCGGATTGGCGTCGGTGGTCGCCATCATCGTCGTGGTGCTGTTCTTCGCCACCTCGTCCGACTCGGGATCGCTGGTGGTCGACATCCTCACCAACGGCGGCGACCCGCACCCGCGGTGGCAGCAGCGCCTGTTCTGGGCGATTCTGGAAGGAGTGATCGCGGCGATCCTGCTGCTGGCGGGAGCCGCGAGCGGCGAGGACGCGTTGAGCGCGCTGCAGACCGCGTCGATCCTCGCCGGACTACCGTTCTGCATCGTGTTGCTGTTCACGTGTGTCGGCCTCGTGCGCGGGCTCTCGGACGAACGCGGCCTGGTCACGGTGCCGCCAGCGCCGAGCCCGCTGGTGTCCATGCGCGAGAGCTCGCAACGCAGGCCGGGTTCCACGGCGGATTCCGGCGGCGACGAGTCGGTGGAGCCGGACTCCCGCGCGGGAGCCGGATCGGGCGGTTCCACAGTGGCCACGAAGGACCCGGACACCTGATCGGCGCTCCTACCCGAAGGGGCTTGCTCGGTGGTCGGGTGGCGGAACCTCAGCGCCGTCCTCGCTGCGGGATCGGTTCTCGAGTAGCGACCTACGCAGCGAAACCGCGGTCCTCGCGAGGGCGGCGCTGAGAACCCACCGGTGGACGGGCTGCGTACGCGGTGATGGCTCAGCGGCTTCGGCCGCCGACACGACGCGACGACAGCCGTCCGGAATTCTCAGTGGACACGCCGGTTCACCTCGTGGTCGGCCAGCCGCGAGGTGAGGTTCCGCTACGGCACCACCAACGCAGTCCAACCGCTCTTGAGGAGAATCAGTCCGGCGCGGGGGTGTCGTTGTCGAGTCGCTCACGCAGCCACGCGAGGGTGCGCGCGAGCAGCCGGGAGACGTGCATCTGCGAGATGCCGAGCTGCTCGGCGATCTGGGTCTGGGTCATCGACCGGAAGAACCGCAGCAGCAGGATCTGGCGTTCCCGTTCGCCGAGCTCGTCGAGCAGCGGCCGGATCGCCTCCCGGTTCTCGACCTCGGAGAGCGCGGAGTCGTCACTGCCCATCGCCTCCCGCAGCGGGATGTCGTCGGTCGCGGTGAGCAGCTCGTCCAGCGAACTGCTGCGGTATGCGTTACCGGCGTCGAGGCCCTGGTACACCTCTTCCTTGCCGACACCCAGGTGGGTGGCGAGTTCGGTGGGTGTCGGGGCGCGGCCGAGTTCCTGGGACAGCGAGGAAATTCCCGACGAGACCGACAGGTGCAGCTCCTGCAACCGGCGCGGAACCCGCACCGCCCACCCGGTGTCGCGGAAGTGCCGTCGCACTTCACCCATGATCGTGGGCACCGCGTAGGACAGGAAGTCCACCCCCCGCGACGGGTCGAACCGGTCGACGGCGTTGATCAGGCCGACGGTCGCCACCTGGGTGAGGTCCTCGAGCGACTCACCGCGATGACTGAAACGACGCGCGATGTGCCGTGCGACAGGCAGATGCTCGGTGACCAGCGTGTCCCGCAGTTCCTCGCGGCGAGCGTCGCTCGCGTCGAGAGCCGCGTGTTCCTGGAACAGCGGTGCCATCTCGGCGTAACGCTTGTCGTCCCTCGACTCTTCGGTGTCCGGATGAGTCGGTGTCACCGACCGGCCGTCCGTCGCTTCGTGAGGTCGAGCCGCACGACGTTCTGCCCGTTGTCGTCGGTGTCGACGACGGCGTTCACCGTATCGGTGAGGGCGGTCAGCACTCGCCAGCTGAAGGTGTCCGTACGGGGCCCGGCTTGCTCGTCGCTGAGCGCCTCCGCGGTGACACTGATACCCGAGTCCTCGGGTGTGACCCGGCATACGAGAGTCGACCCACTGCTGGCCAGCCGGACCAGGGAGGAACACGCCTCGTCCACGGCGAGACGCAGATCGGCGATGGCGTCGACATCGAAGTCCGCGCGCATGGCGAGGTCGCCGATGACGGCACGGAGCACCGAGAGCTGCCCCGGGTCGGCGTCCACTCGCACCTCGACCACGTGGGACGTCCCGGCGCTCACCCCGTCGGAGACGTCCAGGCCTCGCTCCGCGCTCATCGGTGTCCCCCTCCAGGGCGGTGATCCGTTCTCATGGCAGCAGTGTTACCCGAGCGAGAGCGTACGTAAACGGGGCCGGCCACGGTACTCAGAGCAGCGTCGACCAGAACATCCAGAACGCCTGAAGGATGAATCCGATGATCACCAGGAAGAACACCGCGAGCCCCAGGCTGTGGAAGCGCGCGAGTCCCTGTGCGGCGGGTCCGTTCACGCCGAGATGCCCGCGCTCGAGGTTGTGCATCGTGACGTACCAGAACACGACGATCGTGGCGACCCAGACGACCATGCAGTACGGGCACAGCGCGGAGATCGAGTACAGGCTCGAGTAGATGAGCCAGAACACGAACAGCAGACCGAGGCCGGTGCCGACCTGCAGGCCGACCCAGAACCAGCGCGGCGGTCGGAAGCCGGCGAGCAGCGCGACGCCGATCGTGATGAGCGCCCCGTAGGCGACCAGGCCGATCAGCGGGTTCGGGAACCCGAACGTCGAGCCCTGCCAGCTCTTCATGACCGACCCGCAGGAGATGATCGGGTTGAGGTTGCAGCTCGGCTGGTAGCCGGGGTTGCTGATCGTGGCGATCTTCTCCAGCGTGAGCGCGAACGCGCTCACCAGGCCGGCCACCCCGCCGAGCACGCACAGCCAGGCCACGATCCGCTCGAACGGACCGCGAGGTCGCTGGTCGGTGGTCTCGGCGGGCGACGGTGCGGCCGCCGCAGGTGCGCTCACTTGGCGAGCTCCTGGTCGATCCGCTCCTTGAACTGCTGCGCGGGGTCACCGCCGCCGCTGGGCTCCCACTTCTCGCCGTTGACGAAGATCGTCGGCGTACCGGAGACACCGGCCTGCTGGCCGTCGCTCATGTCCTGTTCGATGCGCTGGCTGACCTGGTCGGAATCCCGGTCCTGCCGGAACTTGGCCATGTCGAGGCCGATCTGCTGCGCGTACTGCTCGAACGTCGCAGTGGCCCGAGCCGGGTCCTGCTGCACGCTCTGCCCGCCCGGGGCGACGGCCCACTGCTGGTAGTTGTCGAAGATCTGGTGGTACATCTCCTTGAACTTGCCCTGCATTCCGGCGGCCTCGGCAGCCTGCGCGGCCGGCATGGCGAGCGGGTGCGCCTGGGTCAGCGGGAAGTTCCGCACGGTGAAATCGATCTTGCCTTGGTACTGGTCCTCGATCGGGCTGGTGACCTGCTGGTAGTACTGCGCGCACGACGGGCACTGGTAGTCGAGGAACTCGGTGACCTGCACCTTCTGGTCCTCGGACTGCAGTACCTGGTTGGGGTTCTCCCGCTGCAGCGTCTGGGCAGGCACCGCCTGTCCGCCACCGAAGGAGCCGCCGCCGCCGGCGAACAGCAGCACACCGCCGATCACCAGTACGCCCACCAACGCGACCACGACGGTGAGGATGACGTTGGTCGAAGGCCCTTTCCTGCCTGCGGCCAGCGGATTGCTCGTCTTGGACATCGATTCAAACCTTCGGGCGGTCTCGGGTGGGGACACGAAGCCCACGTGGGGGTAAGGACGGGAGGCCGCTGTGTGCGACGCCTCCCAGTTTCGCGCATTCACACGGTCGTGTAACCGACTGGGGTAGTAGATGAGCCGCGGCCCCGCGAGTCGGATACTCGTGACCCGTGGTGACCGGCGACGACCCGTTCTCGTTCCTCGCGGCAGGCGAGGAACGGCTGTTGCGTCCGTGGACGGGCACCTGGTGCGCGCCGATGCTGGCCACCGACAGTGACAGCCGCCCGTTCCAGGCTGACGACGTTCCCCCGCACGACGCGAGGACCTGGCTGTTCGAACGCAAGCTCGACGGAATGCGCCTCGTCGCCGGCGCGGACGGGGCGGGCACCGAGCTGTGGTCCCGGAGCGGGCGTCGGGTGGACGCCGCGTATCCCGAGATCAGCGAGGCCTTCTCCGGCCTGCCCGGCTTTGTCGTCGACGGCGAGGTGGTGGCCTTCGACGGCCTACGGACCAGCTTCGGCGCGTTGCAGGGACGCATGCATCTCTCCGACGCGCGGGCGGCTCGGAATTCGGGCATCACCATCCATTACTACCTGTTCGACCTGATCGCCGTCGGTGGTGTCGATCTGCGACGTCTCCCACTCCGGACCCGTAAGCGCCTGCTACAAGAGTTCGTGCCGTTCGCGGAGCCGCTGCGTTACACCGAGCACGCGGCCGGCCACGGCCGACGACTGTACGAGCAGGCGGCGGTCGACGGGTGGGAAGGGTTGGTCGCCAAGCGCAGCGCGTCCCCGTACCGTTCCGGTCGCTCACGGGACTGGGTGAAGCTGCCGTGCGTGCTCACGCAGGAATTCGTCGTCGCCGGGTTCACAGCTCCGAAGGGGGCGCGTTCCGGGTTCGGCGCGCTGCTGCTCGGCTACTACGAACCCGAAGGAGTGCGTCTGCGCTACGCCGGGAAGGTGGGCACCGGGTTCGACGAGGCGGGACTGCGTGCGATCACGGCCAGACTCGTCGCGTTGGAACGGCCGTCGTCACCGTTGGCGGACCCGGTGCCGGAGCGCGGCGTGCGCTGGGTCGAGCCGGAGCTGGTGGCCGAGGTGGTGTTCTCGGAGTGGACCGGGGACGGCAGGCTCCGCCAACCGCGGTACCGGGGCCTTCGGGCCGACAAGCACCCGCAGGAGATCGTCCGGGAGTGAGGGTGTGGGCGGGAAGTACGCAAGAAGGCCCCGGTTCGTCCCTCGCGGCGTTGGGGTCCTCTTGAGTACTGCCCTACGGGCACAAGCCAGTTCCCCAATGCACCCTGAGTCAGCGGTGGTCGCCCACGTACGCCGCGGGTTGCGGCGTTGGGTGCTCCGGTGCGGCGGGTTCCGGTGCCTGAGCTGCCAGTGCGACGGTCAACAGGACCGTGGCGACGGTTCCCACAACCGACACGATGGTGTGGCGGCCGCTGCTCTGCATTCTCGGTACCCCCGGGCGTTCGTGGTTCGGCGACCGGTGTTCGGTCGGTGTGTGACAAGGTCGACATCCGATGCTCGACCCGCTCTCACCCAGAATGTCGCCGCAGGTCATCGAAACGTTATCCGGCCGCGCGCGATTCCCGGCGTGACTCGTCTCTCATCGTGGCCGTGACGGACCGGAAAGCTGTTGGTTTCGCACGGTTTTTCGGTTGACACGATAGGTGACTGTCCAATGAGGACTCAGTGTTGTCAGGCCTGGAAAGTGGACGCCGGGCTCGCGTGGTCGGAGCGGTGAGGAACGATGCGGATGGGGAAGACGGGAACGAGGCGCGGAGGCGACTGTGGACGATCGAGCTGGCACGGCCCGTGTCAACGCGGTGACGGTCGGTGAATACGAAGGCGTTCCGCTGCTCCGTGAGCTGCTCGACCTCGAGGCTCTCGGGGCGGATCGGTACCGGGGGCGCACTCAGCCGAGGCCCGCGCAGCGCCTGTTCGGTGGTGTCCTGCTGGCGCAGTCGATCGCCGCCGCCGGGCGAACCGTGCAGGCCGGTCGTCCCGTGCACTCGCTGCACGCGTTGTTCGTTCGCGGTGCGAGTCCCGCCGAACACGTCGAGTACTCCGTCGACCGGATCCGCGACGGCGGGTCCACCTCGGCACGGCGTGTGATAGCCCGGCAGGGCGGACACGAGGTCTTCTCCGCGACGGTGTCGTTCCAGCGTGGACGTGGGGGAGTGCGTCATCAGAAGGCGTTCCCGTCGGCACCGTCGCCGGAGACTCTGTTGTCGTTGCACGAGCGGCTCGCCCGGGACCGCGTGGACGGTCCGGACTGGTGGAAGCTGCCGCGTGCGATCGACCTGCGCCACGTCGACGACCCGCCGTACCCGCCCCGGCAACGCCCGGAGGACGTGACCAGGCACCTGGTGTGGATCAAGACTCGGGAGACCCTGCCCGAGGACCCGCTGATCCACGCCTGTGCGCTCGCCTACGCCTCGGACATGACGTTGCTGGAGCCCGTGATGCTCCGCCACGGCCTCGACCGGCACGCGCCCCGGCTGCGGATGGCCAGCCTCGACCACGCGATGTGGTTCCACCAGGAAGCGCGCAGCGACGACTGGCTGCTCTACGACCAGGACTCGCCGGTCGGTGAGGACGGGCGCGTGCTCGCGCAGGGCGCCGTGTTCGACCCGCAGGGCAGGCAGGTCGCGACCGTCGCCCAGGAGGCGTTGCTGGGCGTCGGCTGAACGACGGGCGCGGGAGTGCGGGCGGGTACCCTCGATCGGCGTGGTAGCAGAGCCGGCCGAGGGTCCCCTCAGCCCGCTGTCCGCCGTCCCGGACGACGCGGACGGCGCGGCGACCACGCGAGCGCTGGCCACCGCCCGGATCGGCGACGTCTCCGCGCTGGCGGAGCGGCTGATGGCCGCGATCTTCACCGACAACCCGGAATGGACCGACTACAGCCCGGTCCCGTACGAGGAACTGTGGGACGGCTGCCAGCGCTACCTGGGTCGGGTGCTGCGCATCCTCAGCGAGGCATCGGGAGGCGCGGTCGACACCGGCTCCGACGACGTGGCGACCGCGATCGGCCGGCGGCGGGCCGAACAGGGTGTGCCGCTGGAGGTCATGTTGCGCACCTTCCGGCTCGGTGGGCGCATCGTCTGGGAGTCGCTGGTCGAGCAGGCACGGGCCGAGCGGGTCGAACCGGACGTGCTGCTCGGGGCGGCGACCTCGATGTGGACGGTGATCGACGGGCTGTCCTCGGAGCTGTCCACCGCGTACCGCAACGCCGAACTCGAACGGTGGCGCCGCGACGACCAGCGGCGTCACGCGCTCGTCGAGGACCTGCTCGCCGGCCGTGGCCGGGACACCGCGTTCGCGCAGCGCACCGCCCAGGAGCTCGATCTGCCGCCGGGCGGCCCGTATCTGGTGGTCGTCGCCGACGTCGGTCCGGACGGCGGTGCGGCTCTGCACGGCCAGCAGCACGTCCTGGCCTCGCTGCACGTCCGGTCGGTGTGGCAGGTCCGGGCGGACACGCTCGTCGGCCTGGTGGCACTCGAACGTCACCCCGAGGCACTGGTCCTCGACGCGATGCGTCCGCTGGCCCGGGGGCGCGTCGCGTGCTCGCCGGTGGTGCGGGGACTGGCGGAGGTCGGCTTCGCGCACCAGTTGGCGATGACGGCGATGGGCACCTCGCCGCGCGGTTCGACGGGATTGGTCTCGTTGGCGGACCGGTATCCGCAGGCTTTGCTGGTGCAGTCGCCGGACCTCGCGCAGCGGTTGCTGGAGTCGTGTCTGGGGCCGGTGCTCGCGTTGCCGTTGCGTGAGCGGGAGGTGTTGCTGGAGACGTTGGCCGCGTGGCTGGACGAGAACTGCTCCACGGCGCACACCGGGACGCGGCTGCATTGCCACCGCAACACGGTGCTCAATCGGCTGCAGCGGATCTCGACGCTGATCGACAGGCCGCTGCACGGTCGCGACTCCTACGTGGCCCTGTCGTTGGCGCTCACGGCGATGGAGCTTCCCGGCACCTCCGGGACCTGACGTGACCCGGGTTACCGGCGAGTAGGGCGACACGCCCCGCCGGAGGGCCAGTCGTGTCCGGAATGATGCGGGGATCGCTGTGCGAAGTGCACAGTTCGGCTGCGCAAGATCTGGGCGAGCGAGCCTGGCGTGGACGTGGTCCCGGTCACGAGACTGCGTGGTGCGCCCGGTGGTCACCGACGAGGGGCGTTGTTCTGCAGATTTCCCCGGCGGGTTCACGAGATCCGCCCGGGCCGGACGAAGGAGCACAGCGCAGTGCAGGAATTCGACCTTCTCGTCGTCGGCGGCGGCCCCGGAGGCTATGTGGCGGCGATTCGTGCGGCCCAGCGCGGCCTGTCGGTCGGGCTGGTGGAAAAGGAACGCACCGGCGGAGTGTGCCTGAACTGGGGCTGCATCCCGACGAAGGCGATGCTGCGTTCGGCGGAGGTCTACGAGACCGTCCTGCACGCGGCCGACTTCGGCGTCGGTGTCGGCGACGTGAGCCTCGACTACGGCGCGGTGCTCAAGCGCAAGGACGGCATCGTCCAGGAACTCACCGGCGGTGTCGCCCAGCTGCTCAAGGCGAACGGCGTCACGCTCATCGACGGGCACGCCCGGTTCACCGGCCCGACCACCGTGGACGTCTACGAGGTCGGCGACGGCGAACTCGGTCCGGACGGGCCGAAGTACGCGGCGAACCCGGTCGGCGCGACGCCGGTCAGCAGCGCCAGGGGACGCGACGTCCTCGTCGCGACCGGCTCGGTGCCCGTCCAGCTCCCGCTGCCGGGCGCGGACCTGCCCGGCGTGGTCACCTCGGACGGCGCATTCGGGCTCACCGAGGTGCCGAACCGCATCGTCGTCGTCGGCGGCAGCGCGGTCGGCGCCGAGTGGGCGAGCCTGTTCCAGGCGCTCGGCAGCGAGGTCACCCTCGTCGAGATGATGCCGAGCCTCGTGCCCGCCGAGGACGCCGAGATCGGCAAGGCGCTCGGGCGCTCGTTCAGCAAGCGTGGCATCCGGGTGCTCACCGGCGCGACCGTCTCGAAGATCGACCAGAGCTCGGACGGGCTGACGGTCTCCGTCGACGGTGCGAAGGTGTCCGAAGTGGACGCCGACGTCGTGCTCGTCGGCGTGGGGCGCAAGCCGAACACCGACTCGCTGGATCTCGCCAACACCGGCGTGGCCACCGACAAGCGAGGGTTCGTCGAGGTCGACGACCACCTGCGCACCAACATCGAGCACGTGTACGCGATCGGCGACGTCACCGGCAAGGTGCTGCTCGCCCACGTCGCCTCGCACCAGGGGATCACCGCCGTCGAGCACATCGTCGGTAGCGAGCACGCCCGCATGGACTACACGGCGGTGCCTGCCGCGACCTTCACCCACCCAGAGATCGCCAGCGTCGGCCTCACCGAACAGCAAGCGACCGAGGCCGGACACGAGGTCACCGTGGGCAAGTTCCCGTTCGCGGCGCTCGGCCGGTCCAAGACCTACGGCGACACCGAGGGATTCGTGAAGGTCGTCGCGGGGGCGAAGTACGGCGAGGTGCTGGGTGTGCACATCATCGGACCGTCCGCCAGCGACCTCATCACCGAAGGCACCCTGGCCATCGAGCTGGAGGCGACGCTGGACGAGCTCGCCGACACCATTCACGCGCACCCGACGCTCGGCGAGATCGGCATGGAGTCCGCGATGATGGCGATGGGTCTGCCCGTCCACACCGCGCCTCCGCGCACACGCTGAGCGAGTGGGGCGTCCGGCCAGGGCCGCCCCTCCTCGAGAACCAGAACGCACGATCCCGGGCATTCGTCTGTCTTCTGTGGATCGAAACGAACCGTATTCCGGACTCGGAAAGGGGTACCGCGATGGCGGAGACCGCGACCCGTGGCAAGAAATCCACGCGCACCGGCACGTCGAGCAGCGGCGCGAACCGCCGCGGCTCGAAGAACGCCTCGACGCCGTTCGACGGTGCGTCGCCGGATACGCTGCGCGAATACTTCCGGCAGATGACTCTGGTACGGCGCTTCGAAGAGCGCGCGGCGCAGGGGTACACGCAGGCCAAGATCGGTGGCTACTGCCATCTCAACCTCGGCGAGGAAGCGACCGTCGTCGGCCTGATGGCCGCGTTGCGCGGCTCCGACTACCTGTTCACCAACTACCGCGAGCACGGCTACGCGCTGGCGAAGGGGATCGAGCCGGGCCGAGTGATGGCCGAGCTCTACGGCCGCACCACCGGAACCTCCCGCGGCTGGGGCGGATCGATGCACATGTTCGACATCGAGGCCCGGCTGCTCGGCGGTTACGGCATCGTCGGCGGCCAGGTCCCCCTCGCCACCGGCGCGGCCCTGGCCATCGACTATCGAGGCGGCGACGAGGTCGTCATGTGCCAGATGGGCGACGGCACCACGAACATCGGCGCGTTCCACGAAGCACTGAACATCGCAGCGCTGTGGAACCTTCCGGTGGTCTTCGTCGTCGTCAACAACTACCTCGGCATGGGCACCACGGTGGAGAAGTCCTCCGCGGAGTCCGAGCTGTACAAGCGAGCCGTCGCGTACCGGATGCACGGTGAGCGCGTCGACGGCACCGACGTTCTCGCCGTCAACGAGGCCGCATCACGATTGGTCGAGCGCGCGAGGGAGACCGGTGCGCCCGCGATGCTGGAGTGCGTGAGCCACCGCCTCAAGGGGCATTCGGTCGTCGACCCGGGCAAGTACCGCAGCGAGGAGTCGGTCGAGGCGGCGCGTGCCGCCGACCCGGTGACGACGTTCCGTGCACAGCTGCTCGATGCCGCGATCCTCGACGAGGACGGCGCCGCGCAGATCGAGAAGCAGGCGCAAGCCGACGCGGACGCGGCCGTCGCGTTCGCCGACGACAGCCCGCATCCGGATGTCTCGACCCTGTTCGACTACACCTACGCGACCCCGGTGGCCAACGACTCGCGTCGCCTCCCCGCCGACCCGGTCTTCTGACTTCCGGCCGTCCGAGCCGTCCCACCGCGTACGACATGGAGAATTTCCTTGGCTGTCATCACCTATCGGCAGGCCCTGCACGATACGCTGCAACAGGAGATGCGTCGCGACGACGACGTGTTCCTCATCGGTGAGGAGATCGGGGTCTTCGAGGGCTCGTACAAGATCACCGCGGGCCTGCTCGACGAGTTCGGCGAGAAGCGGGTCCGGGACACGCCCATCGCCGAGGAAGGATTCGTCGGCGCGGCAGTGGGCTCGGCGATGCTGGGGCTGCGGCCCGTCGTCGAGCTGATGACCATCAACTTCTCGCTCATCGCGCTCGACCAGATCGTCAACCACGCGGCGAAGATCTATGGCATGTTCGGCGGTCAGTGCAACGTGCCGATGGTGTTGCGGACACCTGGCGGAGGCGGGCAGCAGCTCGGTGCGACGCACTCGCAGAACATCGAGCTGTATTACGCGTTCGTCCCGGGCCTGAAGGTCGTTGCGCCGAGTACGCCGGCCGAGGCGAGGGCACTCATGCTCGCGTCGATCCGCGACGACGACCCGGTGCTGTTCTTGGAGAATCTCGCGCTGTACAACACCAAGGGCGAGGTCCCCGAAGTCGTCGAGCCCGCCGAGATCGGCAAGGCGAAGGTGACCCGCGAGGGCACCGACGTCACCATCATCGGCTACTCCCGGATGGCCATGGTCGCCTCGAAGGTCGCGGAGCGGCTCGCCGAACAGGGTGTCTCCGCCGAGGTGGTCGACCTGCGGAGTCTTCGACCGTTGGACCGCGACACCGTGGTGCAGTCCGTGCGCAAGACCGGCTGCGCCGTCATCGCCGAGGACGACTGGCTCACCTACGGGATCGGGGCCGAGATCGCGGCGTCCATTTCGGACGGTGCGTTCGATTACCTCGACGCCCCGGTGCGCCGGGTCGCTTCGGCCGAGGTCCCGCTCCCGTACGCCAAGCCGCTGGAGCGAGCCGCCCTGCCATCGGAGGAATCGTTGGCGACAGCGGTGCACGAGACGCTCGCCGCTGTCGGCAAGCGCCGCTGACCCTCGGCCCCCTCCCCGTCGCCCGCTGAAGTTCGAAGGAACGCACGATGACCGAGATCCACATGCCCCGGCTCTCCGACACGATGGAGGAGGGCGTCCTCGCCGGCTGGCGCAAGCAGGTAGGCGACCAGGTGCAGCGCGGTGAGATCGTCGCAGAGATCGAGACCGACAAGGCTCTCATGGAACTGGAGGCCTACGACGACGGCGTCCTGGAGAAGGTGCTCGTCGGTGAGGGCGAGACGGTGCCGATCGGCACCCCGATCGCGCTTCTCGGCGACGGCTCCGGCGCCACGGCTGAGGCTACGGCGCCTGCTCCGGCAGCCGCTGAGAAGCCCGAACCGGAACCAGCACCCGCCGTGGACGCAGCTACGGACTCGGCGGCCACACCGGCGGTGAACGGTCCCGAGGAGAACGGTTCCGTCGGAACGAAACCGAAGGCGTCCCCGCTCGCGAAGGCGATCGCGCGAGAGCACGGTCTGGAACTGGCCGCGATCGCGGGAACGGGACCCGGGGGGCGAATCATCCGAGCCGACATCGACGCGGAGCTGGCGAAGGAGCCGCAGCCGGAACCTCAGTCGCGGCCCCAGCCTGCGGTGGAGGCGTCGGCATCCGCGCCGTCTCCGGTCGCAGACGAGGACGTCGAGGAGATCCCGCTCAGCAAGATCCGCAAGGTCACGGCCAAGCGCCTCACCGAGAGCAAGCAGCAGGCGCCCCACTTCTACCTGACGAGTGCGATCGACGTGACGGAGCTGATCGAGTTCCGCGGCAACCTCAACGAACGGCTGCAGGCCGCCGACGGTCCGAAGGTCAGCGTCAACGACCTCGTGGTCAAGGCGTGCGCGACCGCACTGCGCGCGAACCCCTCCGTGAACGTCTCGTTCGCTGGCGACAAACTGTTGCAGCACAAGAGGATTCACCTAGGCGTGGCGGTAGCGCTGGACGACGGCCTTGTGGTTCCGGTGATTCCGGACGCGGACCGTAAGAGCGTGTCGGAGATCGCCACCGAGGGGCGAGAGAAGGCCGGCCGGGCACGTGAGGGCAAGCTGAAACTCGACGAGATGAACGGCAGCACGTTCTCGGTGTCGAACCTCGGCATGTTCGGTATCGAGGAGTTCTCCGCCGTGATCAACCCCCCGGAGGCGGCGATCCTCGCCGTGGGCGCGACTCGCGAGGAGATTCAGCACCGCGACGGCGAGTTCGTCGTCCGCAAGATCATGCGCGTGACTCTCTCCGCCGACCACCGCGCCGTCGACGGAGCCGTCGGCGCGGTGTTCCTGCAGCAGCTCACCGGTCTGCTGGAGGACCCGATCCGGATCATCGCCTGACGGACCAGCTTTCGTCCGTCTCGGACAGTGCCTCTTCCCGCTCGCAGGGAGGGGGCACTGTCGTCTCGGACACCGGACTTCGGACCTGCTGTGTCCTCCCGTGTCGCAACGGTTCGTCGGTTCTCTGTCCGAACGCCTGACAGTGATCACGGTGGTCTGGAACCATCCCGTTCGAACGTCGTTGATCATGTCAACGTGTCGAATGACAGAGGGGATCGTCGATGCCACAGCAGTACCGAGGGGAGTTCGGCTCTCGTGTCGTGACCGGTCTGGTGGTGCTCGGCCTGTCGGCCTCGGTGGCTTCCTGCGGAACCGTGCTTCCGCAGGCGGCGCCACAACAGCCCGCGCCCCCGCCGGCTCCGGCGACCGTGACGGTCACGGAGCCTGCAGAGCAGGAGACGTCTGAGCCGAGGCAACAGGACTCCGAAGACGAGAAGTCCACGCAAGAGAACGAAACGGGGTCTGCAGAGGACCCGTGCGCCGGAGAAGACGTCGAGGCGACTCTGAATCCGTCTCGACGGGGCGATCTCGGTACGGAGAACCGCACGGTGGTGACGGTGACGAACACCTCCTCCGATCCTTGCACTGTGGACGGTTTTCCCGCAGTCAAGCTCACGGACGAGAGCGGCGGGCCGCTGCCGACCGATCGACGGCGGAGCATGGAATCGTATTCTCCGATCGTCCTCACGCCCGGAGCGGGCGCAGACAGCTACCTGTCATGGGAAGTCCAGACATCACCGTGTTCTGACGCCAACGGCCTCCAGGTCACGCTTCCGGGCTCGGAGGACGTCGTCGAACTGAACTGGAAGCTCGGCGCGGTGTGCTCGAACGGCCTGCTCGACGTCGGGCCCTTCGTCGAACATCGCTGACGGCACTGCAACCAGGCGAGTCGGGCGTAAGGGATAATAGTTGCACCGCAGGCTCAGTTCGCTCGCGGAGACCTGGTCGGTTTGTCGTTTTTGCCAGCGTGTTCACGGCTTTTTCGGCCGAACGCATGACACGGGTCATCCGGCTCTGTAAGCATCCTCCCGTACTGTTGATCAACACGATGTGTCGACATCGGAGAGGACGATGACCGTTGTCATTGCTGCATCGACAGCAGCACCGCTCCCGGGTAGCAACGGGACTGGTGGCGCTCGGAGTCGTGGCTTCGGTGTCCGCATGTGGGAATCTTGTCCCCCAGGCGGCGCCACCGCCACCACCGCCCGCTCCCGCACCGCAGCCCGCGACCGAGACGGTCACGGTGCCTGCGTCGGAGCCTGAACAGCAGCCGGTCGAACCGTCGCAACAGCCTTCTTCGGAGGTTTCCGAAGGTGACAGCGACTGTCAGCCGGAACAGCTCCGTGCCCGGTTCTACCCGGACTCCGTGATGGGTCTCGATTCCGAAGGAACACAGCACACGGTGCTTCGGGTCGCGAACGTGGGAAGCACCGCCTGCACCCTCAACGGGCATGCCACCCTCGATTTCGTCGGCGAGAACAGCGAACTTCTCCCGATGTCGCTGGAGGAGAACCCCGCAGGACCGTCGGCGGAGCCCGTCACGATCGGTACCAGGGAAGCCGTGCTTCAGGACTTCTGGTGGGAAGACACCAACACAGACGGCAGAGACCCGGCGGCAGCCTGTACCGACCCCGTGAAGGTGCGGGTCTTCATGCCCGGCGAGCAAACACCGTTCTTCCTCGACTGGGGACTGGGTGCGGTGTGCAACGGCGGTCGTGTCGAGCACGGTCAACTCTTCGCCGAGTGACCGAGACAGACCTGACGACCTCATGAGAATATCGATCGAATCAGGAGTACGCCGATGAATTGGCGACCGGCGCGGAGCTTGGAGACGATGCTCGCGCAGTTCAATGAGCGTTACCCACGGCGGGACGACGCGAGTGACGGCATCGTGGGCGACGCTGATCATCAAAGTCGCGAGAGTGACCACAACCCTTGGTACGGTCCGGGAATCGTGACCGCGATCGACATCACGCACGACCCCGACAACGGTGTCGACATCAACCGGATCACCGACGAGCTGGCTGCGAGCAAGGATCCGAGGATCAAGTACCTTATTGCCAACAATCTCATCCTGGACTCGCGCCCGGGGAACAATCCGTGGCAGTGGACCCCATACTCGGGGCCGAACCCGCACGTCAAGCACTTTCACATCTCTGTGGTTGCGGATCCGTCCTGTGACGACCCTCGTCCGTGGAACATCCCGACCTTGATGGCGCCACCTCCCGGCCAGAATCCACCGCCGCAACCGCCACCTCCCGGGCATCGGCCGCCACCCGGGAACCAACCCCCTCCGCCTGGGCACCGTCCACCGCCTCCGCCCGGCCATCGGCCACCGCCGCCACCCGGGAACCCGCCACCGCCGCCACCACCTCCGGGGAACCAGCCGCCGCCGGCTCCGCCGCCTGGCCATGAGCCTCCACCGCCGGAAGGCAGGCCGTTGCCGCCTCCGGGTGATGGCCCTCCGCCGCGCGGTGGGCAGGAGGGGCCGCCGGACCTGGAAGTCGGCAAGACGATCTACCTCGTGGGCATGGAACGACGGGTCAACGACAAGGTCATGCTGGCCGCGTTCGAGACAGCGCTCGTCGAGTCCCAGATGACCAACATCAATCACGGTCACGCGGATTCGGTCGGTGTGTTCCAGCAGCGCCCGTCGATGGACTGGGGTTCGGCCGAGGAATGCATGAACGTCAAGTACGCGGCGGGGAAGTTCTTCGAGGCCGCGGTGGAGGAGGACAAGAAGAACCCGCGTCTGACTGCGGGGCAGCTCTCCCAGCAGACCCAGAAGTCAGCCCACCCGGAGCGCTACGACCAGCGGGAGGGCGAGGCGCGAGCGATTCTCGAGGAAGTGAAGCGCTCGTTCGGTGCACCACCACCCGGGAACGGTCAGCCTCCGCCGCCCCAGCAGCCACCGCCGGGTCAGCAGCCGCCTCCCGGACACCGTCCACCCCCGCCGGGTAACGAGCAGCCGCCTCCGCCGGGGCACCCACCGCCTCCGGGACAGCACCCACCGCCGCCACCGGGAAATGAGCACCCACCGCCGCCCCCGGGGCAGCAGCCGCCACCGGGACAACAGCCGCCGCCGCCACCGGCACCGGTGCACGGCGAGCCGGTCGCGTTCGGCTCGTGGGTGATGCCGGGACACGATGGTGCTCTCTCGGTGTTCGCGCGGAGCAGCTCGCAGGGAGAGGTGGTCACCGCGTGGCAGGTCGCTCCCGGCGGTGACTGGGTCGGCTGGCTCGGGATCGGCGGTAAGCCTGCCGGTCAGCCACTTGTCGCTCGTGACCACCAGGGCACGCTGTCACTGTTCGTCCGCACCGACGGTGGCGAACTGTCCGTGGCCACGCAGGAAGCGCCGGGGAAGTGGTCCGACTTCACCTCCATCCAGGGCTCCATCGCCCATGATCCCGTGGCGTTGGTGCAGCGAAACGGCGCGCTCTCGGTGTTCGCCATCAGTGACGACGGTCAGCTGCAGACTGCTTCGCAAGCGGGCCCGGGTGGTCATTGGACGGACTGGCGTGGTCTCGGCGGTCGCCTCGAAGGACGGCCGGCCGTGGTTCCGGACAAGGACGGTGCGATCGCCGTGTTCGCTCGGGACGGCGAGCAGTCGATCTCGATGTCGGCGCAGCACACCGCTGGTGCGGACTGGACCGACTGGACCAGTCTCGGCGGAAGCATGGCAGGCGACCCGGTCGCGCTCGCCCGACCCGACGGTTCGGTCGTGGTCGCTGCCGTCGGCAACGACGGCCAGCTGTACACGATGCGCGACCCCGGACCCGACGGGTTCTGGGCGGCGCTGGGCGGCGACTTCGACGGGGTTCCGGCGTTGAAGGTCGGGCCGGAGGGTCGGCTGTCGGTTTTCGTCCGCGGCTCGGCCGGAGGCGTGTTCACCGCGCAGCAGCAACCGAACGGCGGATGGTCCGAGTGGACCGAGATGGAAGGGCATCTCGCGGGTGACCCGGCCGTGGTGTCCACAGCGGACGGAACGATGACGTTGTTCGCCGTCGGACACGACGGAGACATGTACACCACGACTCAGGACGGTCCGGACGGCGAGTTCGGGCCGTGGAGTGAGTTGCTCGACTCGCTGGCCCCGTGAGCCGGTGGGCGCGCCGCGTCGCACTGCGGTGCGGCGCGCCCATTCCTCACGCCCGGCCGGGCGGGAAACCGCCGGTGGCGATCGGGCCCCAGCGGTCGATGCTCACCCGGATCAACGACTTGCCTTGCCGGGTCATCGCTTCGCGGTACTCGTCCCAGTTCGGATGCTCACCGGAGATACTGCGGAAGTACTCGACGAGCGGTTCCAGCGCGTCCGGAAGGTCCAGCACCTCGCCGGTGCCGTCGATCTGAACCCACGGCCCGTCCCACTCGTCGGAAAGCACGCACATCGTCACCCGGCTGTCCCGCCGGAGGTTCTTCGTCTTGGCGCGTTCCGGGTACGTGGACACGACGAGGCGCCCGTCGGAGTCGACGCCGCAGGTGACAGGGGAGATCTGCGGTGAATCGTCGGTCCGGCGGGTGATGATCAGTGCGCGGTGTCGCTCGCGGAGGAACTCCAGCAGCGTGTCCCGGTCGACTCGGTCGTTGGTGGCGATCTTCGGTGCCATGCTCCCCAGCGTAGGCGTCACCTCCGCGTTCGGCCGAACGTGCGCGCAGGCTCAGGCGATGTGCACCTGTTCGAAATGTTCGACCACCTTTCGGTTCGTGAACAGACTGGCTCCCGTCTCACCAATGGGCATGACTCATACTCTAGAACTTCAACCACAGTCGAGGTCCAGTCCATAGAGGGCCGTGGCGTTTTCGGACAGGCAGCCAACTAAAATCGCTCCTTCGAGGGAAGGTTGTCTGTGTCTGGAACGAAGCGTCGGTCGTATTCTCCCGAGTTTCGGGATGAAGCGGCGAAGATGGTGACCGAGACCGGTCGTACGGTGGCCGAGGTTGCTCGCGAGCTCGGGTTGAATCAGCAGACCCTGCGGAACTGGGTGAACGCGTACGAGGCCGCGCACGATGCTCCGGAGCCGTCGTTGAGCGTGTCCGAGCGTGCGCGACTGCGTGAGCTGGAAGAAGAGAATCGTCAGCTGCGCATGAAGACGGAATTTCTGGGAAAAGCAGCCGCCTTCTTTGCCAGCGAGTATCGGTGAGCCAGCGGTACGCGTTCATCGCTGCAGAGAAGGACACCACGGACGAACACGGCGTGAAGAGCTACACCGTGGAGAACATGTGTGCCTGGCTCAACGTGTCGAAATCTGGATTCTACGACTGGCTGTCGCGACCCGAGTCGGACACCGACCGGCGCCGTCGCTACCTGGGCACGTTGATCAAGAAGTGTTTCGACGACTCCGATGGCACCTACGGCCACCGGCGCATCCACGCGTGGCTGGCCCGCTGCGGAGAGCCGGCCACGCCGGAGCTCGTGCGCAGCATCATGCGGGATCAGCAGCTCGTCCCCTGCCAGCCTCGGCCCTGGCGCCCGAGCCTGACCCAGGCGAGCACGCACGTGCTGCCGGACCTGCTCAAACGTGACTTCACCGCCCGTGAGCCGGGCGAGAAATTGGTTGGCGACATCACCTATATCCCGACCGGACAGGGATGGGTGTATCTGGCCACGGTCATCGACTGTTATTCGAAAGCCGTCGTCGGATGGGCCATCGACGACCACTACCGCACACCACTTATCGAGAAGGCGATCCACATGGCTGCCCGCAACCACACCCTTCCCGCCCGCGCGATTTTCCATTCAGACAGGGGCAGCAACTACACGTCCGCCGACTTCGCGATGACGCTACGCTCGCTCGGCATCCGACAATCCGTCGGACGCACCGGGATATGCTTCGATAACGCCATGGCCGAATCCTTCTTCGCCACCCTGAAAAATGAACGCGTTCATCGAGTTACCTACCTCACCAAAGACCACGCCAAGGCTGACATTGCTTCCTATATCGAGCTTCGATACAATCACCGCAGGCTCCATTCCGCTATCGGATACAAGGCCCCGAACGAAGCCCATGCCGAGTACTACAACCATGCGAACGCGGCATAAAATAACCCACTAACAAGCCGTCCGAAAACAGGCCGGCCCCTCAAACCCACCACCAGGACGGGTGCGTGAATCGGGGTGGAAGCACGAAACACTGGGGAGGTCTTCGATGTTCAAACGTAGTGTGATGGCAGGTGTCGCGGTCGCTGCCGCGTGTGCGTTGGGCGGCGGAGTCGCTCAAGCCGCGGACGACGCCGTTGTCGGGCCGGACGGTTACAAGACGTTGCATCTCGGTCAGTCCCTGGCCGAGGCCGAGGCGACCGGATTGCTCGTCGGCAAGCAGGTCGGCGAGAACTGCACGTACTACTCGCTGCGCCCTGAAGAGGGTCAGTCGAACCCCGGTAGCGGCGTGTTCGTCGACCCGGCCGAGGGGGTGGTGTTCATCGGCGGCACGTCGTTGTCACGCACGCCGGAGCACGTCACGCTCGGCACCGCTCGCTCTGACGTCGAGGCCGCCTACGAGGACCTGACGCCGGTCCCGCCGCAGGACTGGATCGTCGAGACCGACGTGCCCGGCGGTGAGCCGGGGTCGAAGTACCGTTTCGCGTTCGACCAGGCGGAAGCGGTGAGCGACTTCGGGCTGCGAGCTGCGAACACCGGCGGATGCACGTCGTAATGTCGAGCCCCGTGTAGTCGGAAATGGCTGCACGGGGCACCACGAACTCCCCGGCACTCTGTATGCACGCTCACCGGCGGAAGTCGAGTTCGATCTGCTCGAGGCTCCGGGACTTGGTTTCGGGAACCCACTTGACGACGAACCCGAGCACGAGCACCCCGAAAAGCCCGTACATGGTGAACACCGCCCCGGTGCCCCATGCGGCGATGAGCACCGGCAGGCTCAACGACACCGCGAAGTTGAACACCCAGTTGGCGATCGTGGCGATGCCCATCGCGGCGCCCCGCACGTTCAGCGGGAAGATCTCGGAGAGCATCACCCAGAGAACTGGGCCCCAGGTCAGCGAGAACGTGACCGTGAAGATCACGAGACCGGCCACGGCCCCGGCGTTCGTCACGGTAGGTGAGGCGCCGAGAAGTTGCGGCAGGCCGAGTGCGAACATTCCGAGCGCGGTGCCGACGCTGCCGTAGGTCAACAGCGGGGTGCGTCCGACGCGGTCGACGATACGAGCCGCGATCAGCACGGCGACGAGGTTGGGCACGGTGTTGATGACGCCGAAGAACAGCGCGAACGTCTCCGTCGCCCCGAGGGACTCCAGGATCTTCGGCGTGTAGTAGACGATCGTGTTGATCCCGGTGAGTTGTTGGGCTACGGCGAGTCCGACCCCGACGAGCAGGATCGCTCTGATCCAGGGCGTCGACCACAACACTGCTGGCCCGCTGCTGCGAACACTCGCGGATTCGACGTCGCGAATCTCCGCGAGCTCGGCGTCCACTATGGCCGCCGGTCGTGTGATCGAGAGTACGGCTCGGGCTTCGTCGTCGCGGCCGCGTTTCACCAGCCACCGCGGTGTTTCCGGCATGAACGCGATACCGACGAGCAGGACCACGGCCGGAACGGCGCCGAGCCCGAACGCGAGTCGCCACGCTCCGCCGTCGCGGGCGAGGAACGTGACCAGGGAGGCCAGCCCGACGCCCAGGATGATCAACGCCTGGTTCATCGTCGCGATGGCGCCACGAATGTGCGTCGGTGCCATCTCGGCGAGGTAGAGCGGCACGATCACGGAGGCGCCACCGACGGCGAGACCGAGCACGGTTCGCGCGGCCACCAACGTCGCGACATCCGTGGCCACAGCCGACGCGAGCGCGCCGAGAAAGAAGATCACCGAGCAGACGAACACGACCCCGCGACGCCCGATCCGGTCGGCGATCGGCCCACCGAACAGTGCACCGATCATCGCTCCGACGAGGATGCAGCTGGTGATGAGTCCCTCGGCGAACGAACCGACCTGCCAGTCGTCACTGATGAACAGCATCGCGCCACCGATGACGCCGGTGTCGTAGCCGTAGAGCACGGCGCCGAGAGCGCCGAAGAAGTAGAACGCGCGACCGCCACGCATGCCGGGAGTGGTCGCAGGTCGTGTCGCCGCGTCCGCCAAAGCCGCCTCCGCCCGGACAAGGGGTGCGGGGCACCCCGGAGCCTCACGTGGCCGTGTGATCACGGGCACACTACGGCAAGATAGCCGCGAACCCGCCGCCTCCGACAGGGCTGATCCGCGCGTGAGCCTTTTTGGTGGTCATAGGAACCAAAAAGAGCAATTGTCAATACCTGTGGATGAAGTTTGTTTAGGCTGCTGAGGGTGGGGCGTGGTCGTCGGGGCGTTCGATGAGTTGGCCGGCTGTGAAGCGGGCGCCGGCGCGGACGAGGGCCACGAGGTGGGGTGCGTTGATCGCGCGCCAGCGGGTTTGGGCGGATTCGATGAGCTTGAATGCCATGGCCAGCCCGGCAGCCCGCGAGCCGGGTCCCTTGGTGACCTTCGTTCGATGCCGCACGGTCGCGAAGGTCGACTCGATCGGGTTGGTGGTGCGCAGGTGTTGCCAGTGTTCGGCCGGGTAGTCGAAGAACGCGAGTAGCTCGTCGAGGTCGTCGGTGAGCTTGGCGACGGCCTTGGGAAACTTCGCGCCGTAGGTGGTCTCGAAGGCGGTCACGGCCTCACGCGCGTGGTGTTTGTCCTCGGCGTTCCAGATCTCGGCCAGGGCCTTTTTCGCGCCGGGTTGGGCGGATTTCGGCAGGGCGGCCAGCACGTTGCCGGTCTTGTGGAACCAGCACCGCTGCTCGGCCGTGGTCGGGAAGACCTCGCGCAGTGCGCCCCAGAACCCGAGGGCCCCGTCG
Source organism: Allosaccharopolyspora coralli (assembly GCF_009664835.1). NCBI lineage: Bacteria > Bacillati > Actinomycetota > Actinomycetes > Pseudonocardiales > Pseudonocardiaceae > Allosaccharopolyspora > Allosaccharopolyspora coralli. Next base: position 3,360,207 of record NZ_CP045929.1, on the reverse strand, counting down.
CCGATGGCCAGGGTCGGGGCGCGCATGCCGCGGCGGGCGCAATCGCGCAGCACATCGGCCCAGGACTCGGTGGACTCGCGGTAGCCATCGGCCAGCGTGATGAGTTCCTTGCGGCCGTCGGCGCGGACACCGATGAGCACCAGCAGGCAGAGTTTGTGCTCGTCGAGGCGGATGTTGACGTGAATGCCGTCGGCCCACACATACACGTAGTCCACTGCGGACAGATCGCGTGCGGCGAAGGCTCGTTGTTCGGCCTTCCACTGCTCGGTGAGCTTCGTGATCACCGTCGACGACAGGCCCTTGGTCGAGCCGAGGAACTGTCCCAGCGCGGGCACGAAATCCCCGGACGAGAGGCCGTGCAGGTACAGCAGCGGCAACACCTCGGTGATCTTGGGTGACTTGCGGGCCCACGGCGGCAGGATCGCCGAGGAGAACCGCTTGCGCTCGCCAGTGTCGGGGTCGATGCGCTTGTCATTGACCCGCGGGGCGGTGACCTCGACAGCACCGGAGCTGGTCAGCACCTCACGCGGTTGGTGCGAGCCGTTGCGCACCACCAGCCGGTGACCGTGCTCGTCACGCTCTCCGGAGTGCTGGGAGATATAGGCATCCACCTCGGCCTGCAGAGCCTCAGCCAACATCCGCCGAGCACCCTCACGAGCAATCTCATCCAGCAACGACGAGGGCGACGAGCCCTGTGTCGAGCCATCATTACCAGAAGTGGGATCAGGGACTACGCTAAGCATGGGTCGTACCTTCCCGACCAGCGCTGCAACGCCGGTCATGCTTGAGAACCTTCACTCGATCACTGGGAAGGTACGCCCCCTCCCAGCCGATCCACAGGTCCCAAGCATTGCTCAACCAAAAAGGCTCACGCCTCAGAGTCTCTGCCCGGTGTCGGCGGAGAACAGGTGGTGTTCGCCCTGGCGGATGCGCACGTGCACCCTCGATCCCGTCTTCGGTGGCACGCGAGCGTCCACCCGGACCACGATCGTCGTGTCCTCGTGCCCGTCGACGTGGCCGTGGCAGAGCGCTTCGGCGCCGAGTTCCTCCACGAGATCGACGGTGAGCGGGATGCCGTCGTCGGCGAGTTCGAGGCCCTCCGGGCGAACACCGAGCAAGACGGTTCCTGCGTCGGCGTTCCGGAGGGTGTCCCGACCGACCGGCACCGTGGTTCCACCGAACCGGACACCGCCGTCGACGACGTCGGCGGAGCACAGGTTCATCGCGGGTGAGCCGATGAACCCGGCGACGAACGAGTTGATCGGCTGGTCGTAGAGCGTGCGCGGGGTGTCGCACTGTTGGAGAACACCGTCGTGGAGCACTGCGACGCGGTCCCCCATCGTCATGGCCTCGATCTGATCGTGGGTGACGTAGACCGTCGTGGTGCCGAGTTTCCGTTGCAGCTGGCCGATCTGTGCTCGGGTGGACGATCGGAGTTTGGCGTCCAGGTTGGACAGCGGCTCGTCCATGAGGAACACCTGCGGTTCGCGGACGATCGCCCTACCCATCGCGACGCGCTGACGCTGGCCGCCGGAGAGTGCCTTCGGCTTGCGTTCGAGGAACTCCTCCAGGTTGAGCAGCCGTGCGGCGTCCTCGACGCGACTCTGAATGTCCGCCTTGGACATTCCCGCGATTTTCAGTGCGAATCCCATGTTCTCGCCGACGGACATGTGCGGATAGAGCGCATAGTTCTGGAACACCATCGCGATGTCCCGGTCCCGAGGCTCCAAACCGGTGACGTCCTGGTCTCCGATGTGGATGGTGCCGCCGTCGACGTCCTCCAGCCCCGCGAGCATGCGCAAACTGGTCGACTTCCCACACCCGGAAGGCCCGACCAGCACGAGGAACTCGCCGTCCGCGATGTCGAGATCCAGCTTGTCCACCGCGGGATGTTCGGCGCCCGCGTACTGCCGGGTGGCTTTGTCGTAGGTGATGGTCGCCATCGTCACTCCTTGTCTCGGTCGATCGGTGGACCGTCCTCGTGCACCATCAGATGCGCGGCGCCATGCCGCTGCCGGATCCGCTCCCCCGCGTCGTTGTCGGTGACGTCGAGGCGTGTCGCCCCACGCAGTGGCCACGCGGGCGGCTCGGCGGTACCGGCCAGCGCCCACGCCGCTTGGCGCGCCGCCCCGACCGCCACGTACTCCGCCGCTGGCGGCACCGTGACCGGCACGCCGAACACCTGGGGTGCCGCTTCGCGCACGGTCCGGGACTGTGCGGCCCCTCCGATCAGCAACACCCGCCGCAGCGGCACGTCGGCCTCACGTACCGCGTCCACACCCGCGGCGAGGCCGCAGAGCATGCCTTCGACCGCGGCGCGGGCGACGTTCTCGGGTGTCATGTTGTCCCGCCGTAGACCGACGAGACTTCCGCTGGCATCGGGCAGGTTCGGCGTGCGTTCCCCGTCGAGGTACGGCAGCAGCGCGAGTCCGCCCGCACCGGGCTCGGCGCGCGAGGCGAGTTCGTCCAACTCCTCGATCTCGACGCCGAGCATCTCTGCCGTCGCGCTGACAACGCGGGCGGCGTTGAGGGTGCAGACCAGAGGCAGGAATTTCCCCGTCGCGTCGGCGAATCCCGCGATCGTGCCTGTGGAGTCCGCGGTCGGTGCGGCCGACGAGGCGAATACCGTTCCGCTGGTTCCGATGGAGACCACGACGTCCCCCGGCGCGAGATCGAGCCCGAGCGCGGCGCCCATGTTGTCCCCGGTCCCTGCCGAGACCACCCGGCCCGAGGGGGTCTCGCCCGCGACCTCGCCAGGCCCGAGCACGGTCGGGGTTCGCGGTTCACGACCGAACGCGTGGGTGAGCAGGTCGGGTCGATAGCGCCCGTCGGACGGCGACCAGTATCCGGTTCCCGAGGCGTCTCCCCGATCGGTCACCGGGTCGCCGCCGGTCAACCGCCACGTCAACCAGTCGTGCGGGAGCAGCACGTGCGCGACGCGGTCGCTGAGTTCCGGCTCGTGCTCGGCCATCCAGCGCAGCTTGGTGACGGTGAGACTCGCGACCGGGACGGTGCCGACCGCTTTCGCCCACTCCTGTTCGCCGCCGAGTTCGGCAATCAGGTCCGTCGCCGCCTGGGCGGAGCGGGTGTCGTTCCACAACAGTGCGGGCCGGATCACCGCGCCGTGCTCGTCGAGCGCGACCATTCCGTGCTGCTGGGCACCGATTCCGATCGCGGCGACGTCCTCGAGCAGACCGTCGGTGGCCGAGTGCATCGCCTGCCACCAGATCTCCGGATCCGTCTCGGTGCCGTCCGGATGTGCCGCTCTGCCCTCGCGGACGACGGCGCCGCTCTCGGCGTCACAGACCACCACTTTCGTCGCCTGCGTGGAGGAATCCACGCCGGCGACCAAGGTCTTCGAGGTGCTCATCGCCTCAGCTTCCCACGCTCGTCGACGGCCGAACCTGGAGTTTGCGGCCGGTTCCCGCACGGAAGGCGTCCAGTGCTCCGGTGTAGTCGTCCAGTCCGAACGCGTGGGTGATCATCGTTTCCGCGTCGATGGAACGGATCATCTCGACGGCTCGTCCGTAGCTGGCGAGCACGGCCATGCTGCCGACGATGGTGATCTCGTCGTTGTACACGCGGAACGGGGAGAACGACGCGGTCGCCTCACTCGGCGCGACGCCGAACTGCTGGAACGTCCCGCCGCGGCGGACCCGGGTCAGTGCGTCTTCGATGGCGGCGATGACGCCGGTGCAGTCGACGACGACTTCCCAGCCGTGCGGCCGGTCCCATTCGTCGGGGCTCGACGCGACCTGGTCCGCACCGAGTTTCGACGCGACCGCACGCCGGTCCGGGTTGAGGTCCACGACGGACACCGACGTCGCGCCGGAGTTCTTGGCGAGCTGGGTCATCAGCAGACCCATCGTGCCCGCGCCGTAAATCAGGTAGTGCTCGCCGATCCGACGCGGCAACAGGTCGAAACCACGGACCGCGCACGACAGTGGCTCGATGAGCGCGCCGTGTGAGAGCGGAACCCCGTCCGGCATCGGGTAACAGTTCGCCGCGGGGGCGAGCGCGTACTCGGCGCAGGCGCCGTTTCGCGTGACACCGATCGCGTTCCACCGCTCACAGAGGTTTCCCCGACCGAGCGCACAATAGTGGCACGATCCGCAGAACAACGAGGGGTCCACCGCGACGGCGCTGCCGGTCGTCACGCTCGTGACGTCGCGGCCGACGGCGAGGACTTCCCCGGAGAACTCGTGGCCGGGGACGATCGGATACGGCGTCGGTGCGAAATCACCGTCCATGATGTGCAGGTCGGTGCCGCAGATGCCGCACGCGTCGACGGCGACCACCACGTCGTCCGGCCCTGGTGTCGGGTCGTCGACCGTGGTGACACGGACGGTGCCCGGTTGTTCGATGACGGCTGCGCGCATGAGGTCTCCTAGCTTGTCTCGGGAATGGTGGCCTCAGCCGCGACCACACGGACCTCCGTGCCGAGTCCGCGCATCGCTTCGATCTCGGACTCGGGTGTCGCCGTGTCGGTGACGACGAGCGAGAACGCACTCACGTCGCCGTGCGCGTAGGTCGCGGTCTTGCCGAACTTCGAGTGGTCGGCGAGCAGCACGGGGTGCACCGCGTACTCGCAGATCGCCGATTTGATCTCGGCGTAGTCCTGGATGGGATGAAAGAGCCGCCCGTCGGCGATCGTGGTCACCGACAGGACCGCGACGTCGGCGCGCAGCCGCGTGAGCGCGCGGAGCACGTCCGGGCCGGTGCACGAGTCGAACTCCGCACGGTAGCGGCCTCCGAGCAGCACCACCTCCCGTCCCTCGCCCGCGACCGTCTTGGCCACCGTCATCGAGTTCGTCACCACGGTGAGATCGTCGAACGTGGCGAGTTGTCGCGCGAGCGGGAACACCGTGCTCGAATCGTCCACCAGGACGGTGGCGCCCGGCCGGATCTCCGGTAGCGCCGCGGTGGCGAGTGCTTCCTTCTCCGCCTGGTGCAGGCCGACGCGGAACCGTGTCGCGGTCTCGATCGTCAGCGACGGATACGCCTCCACCTTCCCACGCAGTTTGCGGACCAGGCGACGTGCCACCAGTTCGTCGAGGTCGCGGTGCATCGTCATGAGGCTCACGCCGAACTTGTCCGCGAGATCGTCGATACGGACGTGGCCGGTGTCCATGACGTGCCGCAGGACGTCCTGCCGTCGCTGCTCGACGGCGGCCTCGGACGGTCGCACGTTGGGCATGTGGTCCTCCTGCTGGTGTTCTCCCGAGTTCACCGTCGCACGGGATCGCCGTCGACCGTGTCCGGAATTGCCGTTCCGCGCGTCATCTCTGGGGATGCACCACCGATTTGACCGCGGTGGCGTCCCGTTGTGCGACGGTCAACGCCTGTTCGACCTCGTCGAGTCCGAAGTGGTGGGTGACGAGCCGATCGAGGTCCACCGCACCGGATGCGGCCAGGTCGATCGCGGTCGGCCAGGTGTTGGCATAACGGAACGTCCCGGTCAGCTCGATCTCGAAGGTCTGCACGTGCGCGACCGGCAAGGTCATCTCGTCGCCGCCCATGCCGACGAGCACCACCCGCCCCGCACGAGCGATCGTGCGAATGGCGTCTGCCGTCGCCGCCCGGACTCCGGAGCACTCGATGAGCACATCCGGTTCGTGACCGGCGTCCCGGAGCGCAGTGTCCGCGACGTTCACGGTCGACGTGGCGCCGAGCTCGGCGGCGAGCCGCAACCGTTGGGCGTTCACGTCGGTCACGACGACCTCGGTCGCACCGAACGCGCGCGCACACTGAGTGGCCACGAGCCCGATCGGTCCGGCACCGTTGACCAGCACCCGGCTCCCCGGCCCGACGCGAGCCTTGCGGGAGGCCCACACTCCGACCGACAAGGGCTCGACGAGCCCGGAAGCCTCGTCCGACAGCGAGTCCGGAACGGGGTGCGCGAACTGCTCGTGGAGGACGACGTACTCGCTGAACGCGCCGTCGACCGGGGGTGTCGCGAAGAAGCGCATCCGTGGACACAGGTTGTACCGGCCCGCGCGGCACTGCTCGCAGACGAAACACGGCACGCCCGGCTCCATCGACACCCGCCTGCCCGGCTCGAGCCGTGTCACGTCCGAGCCGCACGCGACGACGACGCCGGCCGCCTCGTGCCCGAGCACCAGGGGCTTCTCCACGACGAATCCACCGATCCTGCCGTGCTCGTAGTAGTGCGTGTCCGAACCACAGGTCCCCACTGCGGAGACCCGGATGAGGACGTCGTGGGGTCCCGGCCTGGGCACCGGGCGCTGTTCCAGTGCGATGTCTTCGATGTCGTGCAGCACCGAGACCCGCATCGTGTCCGGAATGGTCGTCATTCTCCCGTCACCGCCCCGAGAGTCAGGCCGGTGACCAGCCACCGGCGTACGGCCAGGCCCGCCAGCATCATCGGCACGACCACGAACGTGCCGATCGCCGTCAACTGGCCCCAGTCGATCCCGGCTTGGGTGACCAACTGGTTCGCCGCGATCGGCAGGGTCTGCGAGTTCGGGCCACTGAAGACCAGCGCGAAGGCGTAGTCGTTCCACGCGAACACCAGGCACAGCACGAAAGTCGTCACCAGCCCCGATTTCGTCAAGGGCAGCACCACGTGCCAGAACGCCTGCCAGCGCGTGCAGCCCTCCACCCGCGCGGACTCCTCCAACGCGAGTGGCAGTTCGGCGAAGAAAGCGCTCATCAGCCAGATCGCGAACGGAAGGTTGAACGTCATGTACGCCAGGATCAGCCCCGCCAGGGTGTCGATGAGTCCGAGCCCGCGGAACATGAGGAACAGCGGCAACACGATCGCGGCGATCGGGGCCATCCGGGTGGAGATGATCCAGAACGACAGATGGTGCTTGCCACGCATGCGTGTTCGCGCGAGTCCGTATCCGGCGGGTGCCCCGATCACCACAGACAGAATCGCGGAGATCCCGGCCGCGAGCACACTGTGCACGATGTAGGGCGTGAGGTTGTTCGCTCCGGTGAACAACCCGACGTAGTTGTCCAGCGTCGGGGTGAACAGCAGCTGCGGCGTCGCGGACGTGACGTCGGTGGTGTTCTTGAACGACGACAACAGCATCCACAGCAACGGCACGAGTGTCCATACCAGACCCAGCCCGATCACGATCCAGATCCCGATGCGGGAGCGGCGCGAGCCGCGTTCGATCGGACTCACCAGGGTGGCACCAGGGGCGCGGGCGCTCATCGAGTCGTTCCCTTCTTGTCCAGCAGCCGCACGAATCCGCGGGCCAACGCGATCGACACCGCGAGCATCACCAGGCCGATGGCGGCGGCGTACCCGAGGTCGAAGAAACGGAACGCCGTCTCGTACAGCCGGACCGGCACGATCTTTGTCGCGTCGGCGGGCCCGCCGTTCGTCGTGACCCAGATGATGTCGAAATAGCGGATCGCGTCCATCGAGCGGATCAGCAACGCCACGAGTAGCACGTTCGAGATCGACGGAAGGACGATGTGGCGCAGGCTCTGCCATCCCGTGGCACCGTCGATGGCGGCGGCCTCACGCACCGCCAGTGGAACCGACGACAGGCCGGCCAGCGTGATCAACGCGATGAGTGGCGTCCACTCCCACACGTCCATCAAGACCACGGCGACGAACGCCGAGACCGGCCCGCCGAGAATGTCTCCGCCGTAGCCGAGTCCGCGCAGCACCCAGGCGTAGAGCCCGAACGTGGAGTCGGTCAGGAACCGCCCCAGCAGCCCGACGATGGCGGGTGCCACGAACATCGGCAGCAGGAACAGGCTCAGCACGAGGTTGCGTCCGCGCAGCAGGCGCCACATGCACAACGCGAAGGTCAGGCCGAGCAGCATTTCCAGGCCGAGGGTCAGTGCGAAGAACACGCCCGTACGGACCCAGTTCCACGCGAGGTCCGGGTCGGTGAACAAGCGGATCCAGTTCGTCGCCCCGGCGAAGTCGAGTTCCAGACCGCCGAGCAGTCGCACCTGCGACAGGCTCATCACGATCATCGTGAGGAACGGGACGATGCTCAGTGCGGCGAGCAGGAGGATGCCGGGTGCCAGCATCTTCGCCTCGAACCCGAACCTCCGCTTGCGTGGGACGGGAGCGGGGGTTCCGGTCTGCTCGGCAACGGGTTTCTCGGTCAGCGTACTCATCCGGCCGCCACCCACCCTCGCGCCGTGATCCGGTCGAATCGCTCGGCCGCTTCACGCATCGTCGCGTCGGGCGAGAGATCGCCGACGAGCATCTTGGACAGTTGCGTGTACATCGCGGTGTCGCATTCGTTCCACATCGGAATCTTCGGACGCAGCCCCGAGTTTTCCGGTTGCCAGGCCTGTTCGACGGCCGAGGCGGTGAGCATGTTCGGCATGTCCGATGGGCGCTGCTCGGCGGCTCGGACCTCCGGCAGCGCGTACACGGACTGCCGGGTCGGAGTGCCGCCACCCGCGTCGCTGCTGAGGTTCGACAACTGGGTGCCGGTGTCGGTGGCCCACTTGAGGAACAGCCATGCTGCCTTGCGCTCGTTGGGCATCGTGTTGCCGCTGATCCCGATCCCGCATCCGCCGTAGTGGTTCGCCGAGCGGGACGGCCCCTTCGGCAGGCGCGCGTACCCCACCTTCCCGGGCAGGACGCTTTCGTTGTCCGCGGCGTACTCGTGCCAGTTGATGCACATCGCGAGACGTTCCGCGCGGAAGGCGGCGCCGAGTCCGTCCCACTCCCAGGTACTTGAGGCGGGATCGGCGACGTCGAGCAACCGCTGGTAGACGCGCGCGGCCTCGATCGCGGTGTCGGAGTTCAGGGTGCAGCGGCCGGGGTCGACGGCACCGAGCCTGCCGATCTCCTGCCCGCCCTCGAAGTAGTCGCCGCCGTAGGCCCACAGGACGTTGGAGAAGTCGCACATCAACGAGTCGTGTTGCTTGGCCTGGTGGCCGCTGCCGTAGTCGACCTCGTCCGCGTTGTCGGTGAACCACCGTGCGAGCGCGAGGTACTGCTCCCAGGTCGAGTCGTCTCCCGGCATGGGGTCGAATCCCAGTTCGGCGGCCATGCGGTCGCGGTACTTGTCGAACAGGTCCTTGCGGTAGTGCCAGATCATCGTCGGGCAGTCGTAGGGCAGGGCGTACACCTTGCCGTCGTCGCCGAACCGGCCGGCCGCGTCCATCTGGACCGGCACGAAGTCGCCGAACTCGGCGCTCTGCCCGGGCAGCGTGGGATCGTCGGCGAGCTCGCGGAGGTCCACCAGGCCCTTCGAGTACGGCGCGAGTACCTGGTACGGGTCGGCGTAGATGATCTGGTACTGCGACTGGCCGGAGGCGAGATCGAGGGCGACCTTCTGCACCATCGCCGAGAGTTCCAGCGTCACGATGTTGACGTTGATACCGGTCAGGTCGGTGAACGGCTGCAGGTTCGCGGCGATGGCCGCCGTGGGGGCGGTGTTCTCCGAGATGAAGTTAAGGGTCGTGCCCTCGAATTGCCGCCACCGGTCGTCGGTGTCGATGCGCCGGGCGTCCGCACGCGACGTGCAGCCGCCGAGGGCTCCGCCGGCGGCAAGGGCCGCACCTCCGGCCAGTGCGCCGCCCAGCAGTCTGCGGCGGCTCACCGCTCGCCGCGTCGACTCGATCATGTGCGCTCCTCGTTCGTCGGGCGCTGGGTTCCGTGAGCCCGGGGCGACGACGCCGAACGGACCGCACAGGACGTGACCTACAACATTGTTAACACATCCCAAGGACCTTGTTAACACTTTTTGCGAGAAGTTTCGTTTGCGTTCCGCGGAGGCGGTCCCGACGCCGAGAGCCGACCGCCCGCAGCAGGACACGACACCGATCCGACACACCGTCGCCGGACGACGGGCGACCGCTCGGGGGCGGACCGGGCTCGTAGGATCGCGCCCATGACTGCCACCGACCTCGCCGCGGAGCCGGACGATCGCGCCCTCGACGTGCTCCGGCGCGTCTTCGGCTACGAATCGTTCCGAGGTGAGCAGCGCGCCATCGTGGAGCAAGTGATCGACGGCGGCGACGCGCTCGTCCTGATGCCGACCGGCGGTGGGAAGTCATTGTGCTACCAGGTCCCGTCGCTCGTCCGGGGCGGCGTCGGCGTCGTGATCTCCCCACTCATCGCGCTCATGCAGGATCAGGTCAACGCGCTACGCGCCTCGGGCGTGCGCGCGGGATTCCTGAACTCCACCCAGGACGCCGAGCAGCGCCGCGAGACCGAGGCCGCGTTCCTCGCAGGAGAACTCGACATCCTGTATCTCGCTCCGGAACGGCTCCGGCTGGACTCGACCGTGAACCTCCTCGGCCGCGGCGAGGTCGCGCTGTTCGCGATCGACGAGGCGCATTGCGTGTCCCAATGGGGCCACGACTTCCGTCCGGACTACCTCACGCTCTCCGAACTGCACGAGCGGTGGCCGTCGGTGCCGCGCATCGCGCTGACCGCGACCGCGACCGAGGCCACTCACGCCGAGATCACCGAACGCCTCAACCTGCGCGAGGCGCGCCATTTCGTGGCGAGTTTCGACCGTCCGAACATTCAGTACCGGATCGTGGCGAAAAAGGACCCGAAGAAGCAGCTGCTGGAACTGCTGCGCACCGAACACGTCGGTGACGCCGGAATCGTCTATTGCCTTTCCCGGTCCTCGACGGAGAAGGTCGCGCAGTTCCTGCGAGACAACGGGATCGAGGCCGTTCCGTACCACGCGGGACTGGACGCCGACGTCCGCGCGCGACACCAAGCGCGATTCCTGCGCGAGGACGGCCTGGTCGTGGTCGCCACCATCGCGTTCGGGATGGGCATCGACAAGCCGGACGTCCGCTTCGTGGCTCACCTCGACCTCCCCAAGTCGGTGGAGGGGTATTACCAGGAAACCGGCCGTGCGGGACGAGACGGCCTCCCGTCGACGGCGTGGCTGGCGTACGGACTGCAAGACGTCGTGCAACAACGCAAGATGATCGACAACTCGGAGGGCGACGCGGCACATCGGCGGAAGCTGGGCGCCCAGCTGGACGCGATGCTGGCCTTGTGCGAGACCGTCGAGTGCCGTCGCGTGCAGCTGCTCGCCCACTTCGGACAGCAGGGTGCGCCGTGCGGCAACTGCGACACGTGCCTGAACCCGCCTCAGTCGTGGGACGGCACCGTTCCGGCGCAGAAGCTTTTGTCCACTGTGTACCGACTGAGGAACGAGCGGAACCAGAAGTTCGGCACCGGACAGATCGTCGACATCCTGCTCGGCAAGACCACGCCCAAGGTCGAGCAGAACCGGCACGACACGCTGACGGTCTTCGGCGTCGGCACCGAACTCCGCGAGATCGAGTGGCGCGGGGTCGTGCGACAACTGCTCGCCCAGGGACTCCTGACCGTGGAAGGCGATCACGGGACACTCACCCTCACCGAGTCCAGCGGAGAGGTTCTGGGGCAACGACGCACGGTGTCCCTTCGCCAGGAGCCGGCGCGAGTCACCAACAAGCCCGCCAAGGCCAAGCGGGCTTCGCCGGTTGAGCAGCTTTCTCAGGACGCCGAACCGCGCTTCGAGCAGCTACGTGCTTGGCGAGCCGTCACCGCCAAACAGCAGGGTGTGCCCGCGTACGTCATCTTCCACGACTCGACGCTGCGCCAGATCGCCACCGTCGCACCGTCGACCCTCGACGAGCTGGCGACCGTCACCGGTGTCGGCGAGGCGAAACTCGACAAGTACGGCCAAGGGGTCCTCGACGCGCTCGCCGAACCCGCGGGCTAGGCCGCCCGAGGGGAGGGCTGGTCCTGGCTGGCGACAGCGTCGACGTAACGATGTCGACGATCCCGCAGCCAGGGGCGAGGTGAGATTCCGCTACCGAACCAACCCGGCCACAAGCGCGTGCCTCATGCCGTGCTGTCAGCCGATTCCGGCTCCGTGGGAATCGGACGTCGTGCCCAGTAGGACGCCGCGACAGCGCCCGAGACGTTGTGCCACAGGGAGAACACGGCAGCGGGCAGCGCGGCGATGACGGTGAAATGCGTGGTCGCCAAGCTCGCGGCGAGGCCGGAGTTCTGCATACCGACCTCGACGCTGATCGCCCGACGCGCCGATTCCGGCAGCCCCATCAGGCGCGCCGCTCCGTACCCGAGCAACAACCCGAAACCGTTGTGCAGCACCACCGCCAGCAACACCAGCACACCGCTGGAGAACACGGCCTCCGCGCTGCCCCCGACCACGGCGGCGACCACGACGGCGATCCCGAGAACGGACACACACGGCAGCACCGGCAGCGACGCCTCGACGGCTCGAGGCACGAGAGCGCGGGCGAGCACGCCGAGAACGACCGGAACGAGCACGATGGCCACGATCGACACGAACAGCTCCCCCGGGTTCACCGGCAGGGTCGACCCGGCCAGCGCCAGCACGATCAGCGGGGTGAGCAACGGCGCGAGCAGGGTCGAGGCCGAGGTCATCGCGACCGACAGCGCGACGTCGCCCTTCGCGAGGTACACGACCACGTTCGAGGCGGTGCCTCCTGGCGCCGCGCCGACGAGAATCATGCCGACCGCAAGTTCCGGCGACAGCCCGAGACCGGCTCCCAGCACCCAGCCCACGCAGGGCATCACGACGAACTGAGCGAGCACGCCGACGCCGAACGCCTGCGGGTGCCGCCCCACGACGGTGAAGTCGGAGAGCCGCAACGTCAGCCCCATGCCGAACATGATCAGTCCGAGCAGGTACGGAACCGCAGGCGCCAAGACCTCCGTCTGCGCGGGCAGCACCATGCCGACGACCGCGGCGAGCAGTACGAACGCCACGAACCACCGGGAGACGAACTCGGCGACCTGCCGCATCGATGCCATGTCGGTCCTTCCTGCGCTGACGGTGCCCGGGCAGTCTCGTCCGGACCGGCTCCCGATGCCACCTTCTCCCACACCGTGAACCCGCGGCCACTCTCCCGGATTCGCCGCGTGAACAGCTCGCCCCGCAGCGTCACCTTCCGCGCCGGACGGGGCCGAACTCGACGGGCGGTCGCGCATACGAGAACCCCCACGCGGCGAAGGCGTGGGGGTTTCGCTCGGGTGAGATCACAATGCCTGCGCCGTCGGCCGCAGGACGATCTCGTTGATGTCGACCTCGCCGGGCTCGTCGATGGCGTAGGCGATCGCGCGCGCCACCGCACCGGAGTCGATCGCACTCGCGTAGAGGTGCGCGACGCTCTCGGCGGTCTCCTCGTGGGAGATCGTCTGCGTGAGTTCCGACTGCACGGCGCCGGGCGAGATGATCGTGGTGCGGATGTTCTCCCCGGCCTCCTGGCGCAGGCCCTCGGAGATCGCGCGAACCGCGTACTTCGTTCCGCTGTAGACGGCGGAATTCGGGAAGACGACGTGACCGGCCACGGACGACAGTGTGATCACGTGCCCGCTGCCCTGCTCCCGCATCCTGGGCAGCGTGGCCGCGATGCCGTAGAGCACACCCTTGATGTTGACGTCGACCATCTGTTCCCACTCGTCGACCTTGGTGGCGTCCAGCGGCGCCAACGGCATCAAGCCTGCGTTGTTGACCAGGACGTCCACGCGGCCGAACCGGCCGACAGCGGCGGAGACGAAGTCCTCGACCTGGTCCTTGCGGGTCACGTCGACGGTGTGGACGTCGACCTCGCCGCCGTCGGAGCGGATGCTCTCGGCGACCTCGTCGAGGTTCTCCTTGCGGCGAGCACCCAGAAAGACCCGGGCCCCGCGTTCGGCCAACAAGCGTGCGGTCGCCTCACCCAACCCGCTGCTCGCGCCGGTGATGGCGACGACCTTGCCGTCGATGTTCGACATGACTCTCACTCTCCTGTCGTGATTCGATCGGGAACTTTCAGGAGCGTCCGAGGGGTTGAGGGCTGTGGACGCGCACGCTGCCCGAGGAGTTCCCCGCCGCCTGCCTAGACCGACGACCGGCGGGTTCTCAGCTCGTTGCCAGCGAGGACAGCGCCGACGTGACGTCGGTGGCTACCCGAAGCCGACGGTCCCGCAGCCAGCCGCGAGGTGAGGTTCCGCCACGGAACCGACCACGCGAATCAACCCGCCCCCGGTCACTCCGTCAGCTTCGGGTAGTCGGTGTAGCCGCGGTGGTCGCCGCCGTAGAACGTCGACTGGTCGGGCTCGTTGAGTTCCGCTCCCTGCGTCCACCGGTCGACCAGGTCCGGGTTGGCGAGGAACTTCCGACCCACGGCGACGGCATCGACCCGCCCGTCCTTGACGAGCTGCTCGAGCTCGTGCGGGTCGGAGTCCGCGCCGAACCCGGAGTTGAACACCAGCACTCCGGGGAACGCGCCGCGCAGCTTCGCCAGTACCGGGTCGTCGGCCTCGCAGAGAACGTGCAGGTACGCGATGCCGATCTCGCCGAGGCCGGTCGCGAGCACGTCGTAGACCGACAGGTCGGTCTCGCTGACGTCGTTGAACGGGTGGCCCGGCGACACACGGACACCGACCCGGTCGGCTCCGATCTCGTTGGCCACGGCCCGTGCCGTGTCCAGCACGAACCGGGCGCGGTTCTCGGGATCTCCGCCGTAGCGGTCGGTGCGCTGGTTGACGCCGTCGGCGAGGAATTGGTGCAGCAGGTACCCGTTGGCCGCGTGCAGTTCGACCCCGTCGGCACCTGCCGCGACCGAGCGCCGCGCGGCGTCGACGAACTCCGCGATGACGGACGCGATCTCATCCGTGTCCAATGCGCGCGGATCCGAGTGTGCCTGCATCCCGGACTCGGTGAAGATCTGCCCCGCGGCCCGCACCGCCGACGGTGCGACGGGCTGCGTGCCGGTGGTGTCGACGTGCGAGATGCGACCCGCGTGCATCAGCTGGACGACGAACTGACCACCCTCGTCACGCACACTGCGCACGATCCGAGCCCATCCGTTCTGCTGGGCGTCGGTGTGGACACCGGGAGTATTCGGGTACCCCTGGCCGACCGCGGAAGGCTGGCTCCCCTCGCTGATGACGAGACCGGCCTGCGCACGCTGCGCATAATAGGTCGCCTGCAGCTCGTTCGGCGTTCCGTCGCGGTCCGCCCGGTTGCGCGTCAACGGTGCCATGAGAATCCGGTGCGGGAGCGAAAAGGCGCCCGCGCGCAACGGTTCCAGCAAGGTGCTGTTCTGTTTCAGGGAGGTGGTCACGTCCGGTGTCCTTCCGTCGCCGATTACTCTCACGTTCAACAACTCGGCAGGGACGGGACGGCATTCCGGTCCGACGATGAGTGTCACTTCACAGTCCAGGGTCCACACCGGACACCTGTCCGATATGAACGGAACCGAGGCAGTGGAAGGCTCCGAGCAACGACTTCGGAGCCGCGCGCGATTCGGACTGGTGCCGAACCCGGTGAGATTCCGCACCGCGGGATCATGGAACGTCAGCGATACTCGGCGGCGTTGCACGTACCGGCAAGCGAGTGACAACCGAGCACGCGTAAGGGAGAAGTCTCATGGTTGACCGCAACGCGACGACGCACTGGACCGGCGATCTGGGGTCCGGATCCGGGAACGTCACGCTCGACTCGTCGAACGCGGGGCAGTTCCCGGTCTCGTTCGCGACCCGCTCTGAGGACCCCAACGGGCAGACCAGCCCTGAGGAACTCATCGCGGCCGCGCACTCCTCGTGTTTCTCGATGCAACTGTCCGGCCTGCTCGGCGGTTCCGAGCTCACCCCCGAGACCATCGACACGAGCGCCGAGGTCAGCTTCGGCAAGAAGGGCGACGGGTTCGCGATCACCGGAATCCACCTGACCGTCCGTGCGGCCGTTCCCGGCGCCGACGACGCCACCTTCCAGGACGCCGCGCAGAAGGCCAAGGAGATCTGCCCCGTCTCGGCCGCGCTGACGGGCACCACGATCACGATGGACGCCACACTGGCCTGACGATCCGACTCGCTCACCCGAGCGTTCGCACGGCTCCCTCAGCCCGCGAAACCACCACGTAGAGGCCGCGCGGATTGAGGCGGTCAAGCATGGTGAACCACCAACGCAGATCAATCCGCGCAACCTCGTAGGAGGAATCCGAGATGAGTCCACCGATCCTGCTCGTCCACGGCGCGTGGACCGGCGGCTGGGCCTGGCAGGACGTCGTGAGCGAACTCGAAGGCAGCGGACTTCGGGCGCACACCGTCGATCTGCCGACCCAGGGGCCTGCGGGCAACCTCTCCGCCGACGCGGAAACCGTCCGCGCAGCGCTCGAAGGGCTCGACGAACCCGCGGTGCTCGTGGGGCATTCCTACGCGGGAATGGTGATCACCGCGGCAGCGGCGGGAAACGATCGGGTCGCGCACCTCGTGTACGTCTGCGCGGCGCTCCCGCGAGAAGGAGAGTCCCTACAGGACTTGATGGGTCGTGATCCGTCACCGAGCACGATCGGGGACGGTTTCGTCATGCACGACGACGGCACGGCCGGCCTGGACAGGAAGATCGCTCGCGAGATCGTGTTCAACGACGCCACGGACGAGCAGGTGGCCCCGGTGCTGGACTCGCTCGGCGTGCATCAGGTATCCAGCTTCGGCGAAACAGCACCGGCGCTGGGCTGGCGGGAACACCGGTCGACCTACGTCGTGTGCACCCAGGACCGGGTGTTCTCCCCGGAACTGCAACGCGACATGGCTCAGCACACGAACCGCGCGGTGGACGTCGACAGCGGCCACGGTCCGATGTTGACGCGTCCGGCGGAACTGGCCGAGGTCGTTCGCGGGACAGTCCCGCAGTGACCGCGAGATCCGGCCGTGTGGACGCACGCACGGCCGGATCTCGTCTCAGCTTGTGTGTGTTCTTGTTCTGATGCCCGTCAGGGCATGGTCTCGCGTGCTCAGCCCGAGCACGGTGAGAAGCTCCGGCGTTCCAGGTTGTCGCTCGCAAGGCCGGGGCCGCCGCTGCGTACGTGCTGGTACTCGAGGCGACCCCAACGCCGCGAGCGGCAAGCTGGGACGCCGGTAGGTGACCACCACCACAGACCATAGACAACTTCTCAGAACCGTGCCCGCGCTCGCTCGATGATCGACTCGGTGTCGGTCCCCACGGGAAGCGTCCCGAACGCGAGCCCCCCGTCCCCTTCCAGCCTCGAGGCGCAGAAAGCGTCGGCGACCGCTTCGTGGCCGTGCCGGACGAGCCCGGCACCTTGAAGCACCAGAGCCATCCGCTCGACGACACGGCGTGCCCGGTACTCGGCATCGGTGAAGTCGGCGAGTTCCTTCTTCACCTCGGACACCGCGCGGTCGAGTCGCGAGTCGGCACCCTCGACCGGTGCGATCTCGGTGAACAACGCCTCGACCGAGTCGGGCTGTTTGGCCATGGCACGCAACACGTCGAGCGCGGCGACGTTGCCGGAACCTTCCCAGATGCCCAGCAACGGAGCCTCCCGGTACACTCTCGGCATGCCGGAGTCCTCGACGTAGCCGTTGCCGCCGAGACATTCGACGGCCTCGGCGGCGTGCGCGGGCCCGCGCTTGCACACCCAGTACTTCGTCACCGCCAGCCCGAGCCTGCGCAGCGCCTGCTCCTGAGGATCGTCGACGCGGTCGGCTGCAGCGGCCAACCGCATCGCGATCGTCGTCGCCGCGTCGGACTCCACGACGAGATCGGCGAGGACGTTGCGCATGAGCGGCTGGTCGACGAGTGCGGAGCCGAACGCCGCGCGGTGCCGAGCGTGGTGCACGGCGCGCACCGCGCCCGCACGCATGCCGGAAGCCGCGCCGATCACGCAGTCGAGTCGCGTGTTGTTGACCATTTCGATGATCGTCCGCACACCCCTGCCCTCGTCGCCGACGAGCCAGCCGAGGGCTCCGTCGTACTCGATCTCGGCGGAGGCGTTCGACCGGTTACCGAGCTTGTTCTTCAACCGCTGCAACCGAATCGGGTTTCGATTGCCATCGGGAAGGACGCGCGGAACCAGGAAACACGACAGCCCCCCGGGAGCCTGCGCGAGCGTGAGGAACATGTCCGACATCGGCGCGGAGGTGAACCACTTGTGCCCGACGAGGACGTGGCCGCCGGAGTCCGTCGGTGTGGCCTCGGTCGTGTTGGCTCGCACGTCCGATCCGCCCTGCTTCTCGGTCATCGACATGCCCGCGATGAGCCCGCTCTTACCTGCGGGGACACCGAGACCGGGGTCGTACCGGGTCGAGGCGAGCAGCGATTCGTAGGTGGCGGCGAGTTCGGGTGAGTGCCGCAGCGCGGGAACCGCCGCGTAGGTCATCGAGATCGGGCAGGTGTGTCCGGCTTCGACCTGGCCCCACACGTGCAGCTTCGACGCGCGGGCGAGGTGGGCCCCCGGGCGCTCGTCCCGCCATGGTGCCGCGTGCAGGCCACGGGAGACCGCGACCTCCATGAGCTCGTGCCAGCTCGGGTGGAACTCGACCTCGTCGATGCGGTGTCCGACGCGATCGTGCGTGTGCAGGTTCGGCGGGTTCTCGTTCGCCAGCCGGCCCCGTTCCTGTGCCTTCGCCGACCCTGCGTGGACGCCGAGTTCACGCAGTTCGGCCTCGGCCCAGCCAGCACCGTGCCGGTGCAGGGACTCGAGCAATGCGGGGTCGTGGGCCACGTCGTGCCCGACGAGGTCGGGCACCTGGTTGGTGACGTCATGTGTCGCGGCCATCGTGGCCTCCCAATGCACGGAGCGTGAACGTACGAAGTTCGGGCACTATCTCGGTGTTCCCTGAGGTCAACGGTCCGATGAGGACTTCGGCGGTGGCCCCGACGAGGGCGGCCGCGGTGACGTCGGCGTCCTGCGCGGGCAGGTGCCCGGACCGCACCCCGGCTCGAATGTGCGCGGCGAGCACATCGCGGTAGGCGCGACGGAACACCAGCCGCTCGGCCTCCACCTCGGGATCGACGGGCTCGGCGAGCAACGCGTAAGCCTGGCGCGGCGTTTTCATCGCGCGCCGGGCGAACGTTTCCAGCACGGTGGCCGCTCGTTCGACAGGGTCACCGGGGGAGGCCGAGACCTGCTCGACGGCGGCGACCTCTTTGGACACGATCCGCCGGAACACTTCGACGACGAGTCCGGCCTTGCCCGCGAAGTGCCGGTACACGGTGCCAACGGCGACCTCTGCGCGCTCGGCGACGGCGGCGACGGACACGGACGGGCACCCGCCCTCGGCGAGCAGTGCCGCGGCGGCGTCGACGAGCGCGTCGCGCTGCGCGTCGAGCCGCCGCTGCACCTTCTCGGTCCGCCGGTACGCCACTCAAGAAGTGAACACCGGTTCATTACTTGCCGTCAAGGTGGGGCGCTCCCGGAGCCCCGGCCGGCCGAGGCGACCGAGCTTCCGTGGCCCCTGCTCGTCGTCGCGCCGAGCCGGGCCGAACCGCTCTACGCCCCGGCCGCGAACTCACGCCCGGGAGGACACCCGCCCGACGAAGTGCGCGAGCTGCTCGTCGGTGACGTTGCGGGCCAGGTCGGACTCACAGATCATGCCCACCAGCCGATGCTGGTCGATCACCGGCATCCGCCGCACCTGGTGTTCCTCCATCATCGCCAGCACACCGGCCATGTCGTCGTCCGCCGTGACCCAGTACAGCATTCCGTTCGCCATCTCCGAGGCAGTGACGTCGGCCGGATCACGCTTCTCGGCGCAGCAGCGCATGACGATGTCCCGGTCGGTGATCATGCCTTTGAGCCGGTCGTCGTTACCGCAGATCGGCAGCGACCCGACATCGAGGTCTCGCATCATCCGAGCGGCGGTGAGCATCGACTCGTCCTCACCGACACAGGTCGCGCCAGCGTGCATGATCTCGCGTGCGGTGGCCATGACTACTCACTCCTCCGTCGGCGCGCGCCGACGCGAGCGGACACGCGCCCTGCCGGTCCTCGACCGCCGGAACAGCGGTCACGTCCCAGCGTGAACCACATCCGCGCTGGTCACCAGCCGACTCACACCTCCATGTACCCCAGCTGCGCCGAGAGGTCTTTCGCCGCTCCGGTCATCGCACCCACGACGTCGCGCATCCGCCGTCGCGAGAACCGGTACGACGGGCCGGAGGCACTGAGCGCGGCGACGACCGCGCCGTCCTGGTCGTGAACGGCGACGGCGGCCGCGTTGAGGCCGAGTTCGAGTTCCTCGTAGGAGGTGGCATAGCCGTCACGGACGATCAGTGCGAAGTCCGAGCGGAGTTCGTCGGGGTCGACGACGGTCCGCACGGTGTACTGCTCCAGCGGCTCGGCCAGCAGAGCATCCTGGTCCGATTCGGGAGCGTGGGCCAGCAGCACCTTGCCGCTCGACGTGGCGTGCAGCGGCGTGCGCTGCCCGACCCAGTTGTGGGCGGTGACCGCCGCCGTGCCCCTGGCCTGACTGATGTTGATCGCCACTTCGTCGTCGCGGATGGCGATGTTGACGGTTTCGCCGAGCTCGGTGGCCAGCGACTCGCAGTACGGGTGTCCGAGTTTGGGCAGATCCATGCGGTCGGCCGCCGCCCCGGCGAGCCGGAGCATGCCGAACCCGATCGCGTACTTGCCGCGTTCGCTGATCTGCTCGACGAGCCCGCGTGCCTCCAGCACGCTCACGAGCCGCGAGATGGTGGACTTGTGCACACCGAGCTCCGCGGCTATGTCGGTGATCCCCACTTCACCGTGGCGGGCGAGCAGTTCGAGCACGGTGATGGCCCGGTCCACCGACTGCACGAGCGCTCCGGAACCGCGCCCTCGTGCCTGTTCCTCGTTGGTCACGACGGCACCGACCTGGTCGACAGCAATTTCCGACTGTGCACAGGATAAGGCACGTTCCGCCCTGCGCAACACTACCTCCGGCACAGCCACCCGTCGGAGATGGCTCCGGTCGACGCGCGTCGGCACGACTCCGACAACGAACGCGCGCAGCGGGGCCGGTACTCCGGGGTCGGTCCAGTCTGTCACACGATCACCGGTGCGTGACCAAGCAGGGTTTCGAGCGCGGCATCCCTGCCGACGAGTCTCTCCGCGACGACACACACCAGGCCAAGGCCGCCGGTCGCACGGCTCGACAAGGCGGCCCCCCGGAGTCCACGCGGGACGGTTCAACGTTGTGCCACCGCGACATTCTCATGTACAGCCACAGTGGACTCGGCCCAGTCCGGGCGTGAGTCTTTTTGGTTGCTATAGCCACCAAAAAGACTCACGCTCGCGCTGGGCGAAGACTGGAATGTCAGTCACCGTTTAGACTGGTGGGCATGAGAGAGCAGGTCAACGGAGCCGGGTCGCAGGCAGAACGCGCCTACCTGGCACTTCGGGACCGCATCGTCGCGCTGGAGCTGACTCCGGGGTCCCCCGTGCGCGAGGACGTACTCACCGCCGAACTCGACGTGGGGCGCACCCCGTTCCGCGAGGCGGTGAAGCGGCTGGAGCGGGAATCCATGATCGCGATCTACCCCCGGCGCGGCAGCTTCGTCACCGAGGTGAACATCACCGACCACGGCTTGATCGCGGACGTGCGCCTGCAACTGGAAGGTCACGGCGCGCGCCGCGCGGCGGAGCGGTCGACTGCCGCCGAGCGTGCGGAGCTCGCCGAGTTGCGCGCTCTCGTGGATCGCTCCGGGAATGCTCGGGCTCCGGTCATGGACCTCGACGCGCGAGTCCACCGCACGTTGTACCGGTGCACTCACAACCCCTACCTGCGGGCGATGCTCGACGAGCACTACAACCTGGCGCTGCGGATCTGGTGCCTGTTCTTCGAGCGCCTCAGCGACGTATCAGAGCACGTCGCCGAACACTCTGCGCTGCTCGACGCCGTCGTCCAGGGCGACGCGGGCAAGGCCGACCGGCTCGCCGTGGCCCACGTCCGCCACTTCGAAGCCGCCATCCGCGCGGCCCTCTGAGCGCTGGACTCGGCAACGGCACGTTGCGGTCGGTGACGGTCGCCGGCCGCTGCGATCTCGATGATCGCGGTCGGGCACGGACAGAATTGGCCCCCGGGCGCGCGCCCGGTATTCCGCCCACCGTCGTGGCCGTACCGGAACCGAGAATTCACAGTTGACACACTGCTCGCGCGCTGTCATTGGCCCGTTCCACCGCCGGAACTAGCTCGTCCGGGCTACGAGCCCAACCCGCTGATCACTGCGTGTTTTCGCCTCCGTTTCTCGCTCGAGGGCGCTCGTGATCACCGGCGAAAATCCACTCTCTGCCGCTCTTGACGCGTCCCGAGATCCGGGCGCACTGTTGCGTTATACGAAGTTGGTTGTTTTATACGCAACAGGTGGCGATCATGACATCCACCGCGGCGGGCACCGCCCCCACCTTCCAGAGCACCCTCGGACCGCGCGCCGAGGTCGTCGTCATCGGCGCCGGGATCGTGGGATGCAGCGCCGCGCTCGCTCTCGCCGAACGCGGCCTCACCGACGTCCTCGTCCTTGAGCAGGGACCGCTGTTCGCCACCGGGGGCTCCAGTGCGCACGCACCCGGCCTCGTGTTCCAGACCAACGCCTCCCAGACCATGACCCAGCTCGCCGCGCGCACCGTCGAGCGGTTCACGAGCTTCGAGGCCGACTGTTTCCACCAGGTCGGCGGGATCGAGGTCGCCGCGACCCCCGAACGCTGGCACGAACTGCACCGCAAGCTGGGCCAAGCCCAGGCATGGGGTGTCGAGGCCGAACTGCTCGGCGCTTCGGAAGTCCTGGAACGTATTCCCGAGATCGACGCCGCGCTCATCCACGGTGGGCTGCACGTACCCACGGACGGCATCGCCAAGCCCGTGCGCGCAGCCGAGGCGATGGCCGCGGCGGCCGAGCGGCGTGGAGCCCGGTTCGCCGACCACACCGAGGTCACCGGATTCTCCTTCGACAGCGGACGAATCTCCGTCGTCCACACCTCCCGTGGCGACGTCGAGGTGGACCGGGTGCTGTGCTGCGCGGGAATCTGGGGTCCGAGCGTCGGCGCGATGGCCGGGGTGTCCGTTCCCGTCCAGCCACTTGCCCACCAGTACGCGGTCACCACGCCGCTGCCCGAATGGGCGGGCCACGCTGCCGAAGTCGCACAACCGATCCTGCGGCACCAGGACCGGTCGATGTACTTCCGGCAGATCCACGACCGCGTGGGCATCGGTTCCTACCAGCATCGCGCGATTCCGGTCCGGGCCAGCGACCTGACACGCACCGCGGCTGTCGGCGACGGCGCCGAAGCTCCCTCGTCCGGCGGCGGCTGGAAAGGCATGGCCTCGGTACACGACTTCACCCCCGAAGACTTCGAGACGCCCTGGTCGGACGCCCGAACACTGCTGCCGTTTCTGCAGGACAGCGAGATCGCGGAGGGTATGAACGGCCTGTTCCTGTTCACACCCGACGGCTCGCCGGTACTCGGGCTCTCCCGCGAGGTCCCGAACTTCTGGATCGCCGAAGCCGTCTGGATCACCCACTCGGCCGGTGTCGGCGAGGCCGTCGCCGAGTGGATGACGGGCGAGCAGCCCACGATCGACCTGCGGTCCGGAGACATCCGGCGGTTCGAAGGCTTCGCGCACGGCCCCTCGTACGTGGCCGAACGCAGCGCGCAGAACTTCCGCGAGGTCTATGACATCGTGCATCCGCAACAGCCGCCCGAGCACCCGCGTCCGCTGCGCACCAGTCCGTTCTACGTGCGCCACCGGGAACACGAAGCGTTCTTCCTCGAAGCCAACGGATGGGAGCGCCCGCACTGGTTCGAGACGAACAAGTCTCTTGTGGACGAAAGAACGATCCACCCTCCTGGTGACTGGGCCGGGCGTTACTGGTCCCCGATCGTCGCGGCGGAACAGCAGGCGACCCGCGAGGGCGTCGCGATGTACGACATGAGCTCGCTCGCTCGCGCCGAGGTCTCCGGACGGGGCGCACTCGGCCTGCTGCAACGACTCACGACCAACCAGCTCGACCGCACACCCGGATACGTGACTTACACTCTCATGCTCGAACCGAACGCCGGAGTCCGAGCGCACATCACCGTCGCCCGTCTGTCCGAAAACACCTTTCAGGTCGGGTGCAACGGGCAACGCGACATCGCCTGGATGCAGGACCATGCCGACGACACCACGTTCGTCCGCGACATCACTGGCGGAACCTGTTGCATCGGCCTGTGGGGACCGCACGCCAGGGAGGTACTCGCCGAGTTGGCGAGCATCGACGTCTCGCACGAGGCGTTCCGCTTCTTCCGGGCCCGGCGGCTCTTCGTCGGCGAAGTGCCGGTCACCGCGCTCCGACTGTCCTATGTGGGCGAGCTCGGTTGGGAGCTCTACACCAGCGCCGAGTTCGGCCTGCGCCTGTGGGACCTGCTCGCCGAAGCCGGCGCGGAGTACGGGATCGTTCCCGCCGGGCGCGGGGCGTTCAACGCCCTGCGGATAGAGAAGGGCTACCGCGCCTGGGGAGCCGACATGTGGAGCGTGCACGATCCCGACGAGTCCGGACTCGGATTCGCCGTCAAACCCGACAAGGGCGAGTTCGTGGGCCGGGACGCGCTCCTGCGCCGACGCGAATCCGACCCGCGCAAACTCCTGCGTTGCCTGCGGATCGACGACGGCACGGTCGTCTCCGGAAACGAGCCGGTGTTCGTCGACGACGCTGCGGTGGGGTTCACCACCAGCGCCGCCTACGGCCACACCGTCGACGCGAGCCTCGCCTACGCGTGGCTTCCCGCCGAGTACAGCAGCGAGGGCACTCCCCTGCGGGTGTCGTACTTCGACCGGCGACATGCGGCCACCGTCGTCGCCGATCCGTTCTTCGATCCAGACATGAGCCGCATGCGGCGTTGAACCAACAGCGCCGTCCGATCCACCCCGTTACCCCAATCGCACCCGGATCCGCCGGACCCGGTGGCTCGGCACACCCTTTTCTCGTTCCCGAGGAGCACACCATGACCGTCAATCCCGCGCCCGGTGTCCTGCAGTACCCGAGGATCGGCAAATCACCGTACTTCTACGCCTCGCGCCGCCACGGTGTCGGGCTCTACAGCGTGTACAACCACACTTACCACCCCCGGCACTACGGAGATCCGGTCCACGAGTACTGGCACCTGCTCAACGGCGTCACTCTCTGGGACGTCGGTGTCGAGCGACAGGTGGAGATCACCGGACCGGACGCGTTCGAGTTCACGAACATGCTCGTGCCGCGTGACCTGAACAAGTGCCGCATCGGCCAGTGCAAGTACGTGTTCATCACGGCCGAGGACGGTGGGATCATCAACGACCCGGTACTCCTGCGGCTCGGCGAGAACCACTTCTGGCTCTCGCTCGCCGACAGCGACGTGCTGCTGTGGGCCAAAGGACTCGCGCACAGCATGGGGATGAACGTGCAGATCCGGGTTCCCGACGTCGCCCCGGTCCAGATTCAGGGGCCACGCTCCGGGGACGTGATGGTGGACCTGTTCGGGGAGTCCATCATGGATGTTCCGTACTACTACGCGGTGGACCGAACACTCGACGACATGGACGTCGTGGTCTCCCGCACCGGCTACACCGCCGAGCTCGGCTACGAGATCTACCTGCACGACGCGAGCAAGAACGGCGTCCGGCTCTGGGACAGGATCTGGGAAGCCGGCCGGGCCCACGACATGGACGTCATCGGACCGTGCCACATTCGGCGCATCGAAGCCGGAATCCTGTCGTGGGGGTGCGACATCACCTACGACACCAACCCCTTCGAGGTGGGTTACGGCTTCGAAGCGACCTGGATGGTCGACCTCGACCAGGACGCGGACTTCCTCGGCAAAGCCGCGTTGCAGCGCATCAAGGAAGAGGGCGTCTCGCGCAAGCTGGTCGGTGTGGAGATCGACGGCCCCGGGGTCGGCTCGTTCAACGACGGCGCCATGATCGACGTTTTCCCGGTGCACGACCCGCACGGCCTGCGGATCGGTGAGGTCACCTCGGCGTGCTGGTCGCCGCGGCTCGAACGCAACATCGGCTACGCCATGGTGCCGATCGCCTACCAGGAGCTCGACACGGAGCTGCGGATCGAGACCCAGCACGGTCCGCAGCGCGCGACGGTCGTCCGGAAACCCTTCCACGACCCGAGCAAGGACATCCCGAAGGCACAGCAGCGGCGCACCGTCGGCGCGTGACACAGGCAGGTGTGGGATGGACGCGACCAGCACGCAGCAGCTTCGGAGCCTGCTCGGCAGAGCCCGTTTCGAAGTGCTGCCCACCCACGGGGTGCTCGACCGAGTCGACGCCCTGCCGACCGGAACCACGGTCACGGTGACCTCGTCGCCGTCACGCGGTCCGGAGACCACAGTGGACGTCGCCGAGGATCTCGCGGCTCGTGGGATGCACGCGGTACCGCATCTGGCGGCTCGGCAGGTCGTCGGTACGTCCCAGCTGTCGTCACTGCTCGACAGGATCCACGACGCGGGGGTCAGCGAGGTGTTCGTGATCGCCGGTGACGGGCCCACACCGGCGGGACCGTTTCCGGACGCACTCGCGCTGTTGCGGGCGATCACGGACTCCGGGCGGCGACCGTCGCGCATCGGGATCACCGGCTACCCCGAGCGGCACTCCGCGATCTCCGACGAGGATCTGGTCGAGGCGATGGAACGCAAATCGGTCCACGCCGACTACGTCGTCTCACAGATCTGTTACGACTCGCAGACCATCGGCGACTGGCTGACCGCGGTCCGGCGGCGTGGCATCGACCTGCCCGTGTACATCGGCATTCCCGGCTCGGTGGACGTGACCAGACTGCTGCGGATCTCGCTGAAGATCGGACTCGGGGACTCGATGCGGTTCCTGCGCAAGCAACGCGGCGGGCTCGGCAAACTGCTGTCCCGCTACACGGCCGACGACGTGGTCGAGCAGCTGTCCCCCTACCTGCTCGAGCCCTGGTACGACGTCGCCGGCTGGCACCTGTTCACCTTCAACGAGGTCGCCACCACCGCTCGGTGGCGCGACGATCTCGCGGCGCGCATCGAGGAGGTCCCGGCATGACCATTCCCTCCGACCTGGAGATTTCCCGCGCGAGCATCCCCGCGCAGCTAACGGACGTCGGTCGCGAGCTCGGACTCGACGAACACCTGCTCGAGCCCTACGGACGGCACGTCGCGAAGGTGTCGCTGTCCGCGATGGACGAGCTCGCCGACCGGCCGCGCGGCAAGTACGTGGTGGTCTCGGCGATCACGCCGACCCCGCTCGGCGAAGGAAAGACCACCACGACCGTCGGCCTCGGGCAGGCACTGCGGCAACGCGGGCACCGCGCGGCGATCGCGATCCGGCAACCGTCGATGGGACCGACGTTCGGCATCAAGGGTGGCGCCGCGGGCGGTGGGTACAGCCAGGTCGTACCGATGGAGGCGCTGAATCTGCATCTCACCGGCGACATGCACGCGGTCACCGCCGCCCACAACATGCTCGCCGCCATGGTGGACAACCACATCCACCACGGCAACGCCCTGGGCATCGACCCGGCGCGGATCACGTGGCGTCGCGTCATGGACGTCAACGACCGCGAACTCCGCAACATCGTCACCGGCCTCGGCGCTCGCGTGGACGGAACACCGCGCCAGGCGGGTTTCGACATCACCGCAGCCAGCGAGGTCATGGCCGTGCTGGCGCTGGCGACCTCACTCGCGGACCTGCGGCGCAGGCTCGGGCGCATCGTCGTCGGCTACGACACCGACGGACAACCGGTCAACGCCGAACAGCTGCAGGCGGCAGGGGCGATGGCGGTGTTGCTGCGTGAGGCACTCAAACCCAACTTGATGCAGACGGTGGAGAACGCACCGGTCTTCGTCCACGCCGGACCGTTCGGCAACATCGCACACGGCAACTCCTCCATCGTGGCCGACCGGATCGCGTTGCGCTGTGCGGACATCGTCGTCACCGAGGCCGGATTCGGTGCCGACATGGGGGCGGAACGGTTCTTCAACATCAAATGCCGTGCCTCCGGTCTCGTCCCGGACGCGGCGGTGCTCGTCGCGACGGTGCGCGCGCTGAAGGCACACTCCGGGCGGTACAAGGTCGTGGCGGGAAAAGACCTGCCGGACGGGATGGTGGCCGAGAGCCCCGAGGACGTGCTGACCGGAGCGGACAACCTGCGCAAGCAGATCGACAACCTCCGGGTACACGGAGTATCGCCCGTGGTCGCGATCAACGCCTTCCCGACCGACCACGCCAGTGAGCACGACGCGATCCGCCGGGTCGCAGAGGAAGCCGGAGCTCACGTCGCCGTGACGAAACATTTCAGCGACGGCGGGAAAGGAGCTCTCGATCTCGCCGACGCCGTCGCGGCCGCCACCCGCGAACCGAGTCGTTTCGAGATGCTCTACGACGACGGCGACGACCTCCGTACGAAGATCGAGACCATCGCGACGAAGGTCTACGGTGCCTCGGACGTGACGTACCAGCCGGCAGCCTCTCGCGCACTCGACGAGTACACCCGTCTCGGGTTCGGGAACCTGCCGGTGTGCATCGCCAAGACGCACCTGTCGCTGAGTTCCGACCCGGCGTTGCTGGGGGCACCGACGGGCTGGACGCTGCCGGTTCGCGAGGTGCGTGCCTCGGTCGGTGCCGGGTTCGTGTACGCGATCTGCGGGGACATGCGAACCATGCCGGGACTCGGTTCGCATCCGGCAGCCGAACGCATCGACCTCGACGAGAACGGAGAGGTCGTCGGGCTGAGCTGAAACCGGTGGTGCGAGGGTGGACACTGTGCAGGTGAGGGTGCACCTGCGTACGCCACGGCTCCTGCTGCGGCAGTTCACCGGCGACGACGTCGACTCGCTCGTCGCGCTCGACTCCGACCCCGAGGTGATGCGGTATCTCTCCGGCGGCAGCCCGACTCCTCGGGAGACGGTCCGCGACGAGGTTCTGCCGCGGATGCTCGACTGGCACGCCCGGTCGGACTCGTTCGGCTGGTGGGCGGCGGTCGGCGTGTCCTCCGGAGAGTTCCTCGGATGGTTCGAGTTCCGGCCCGAGCACGACCCAGCGACCGTCGAACTCGGCTACCGGCTCCGCACGGCCGCATGGGGCCACGGCTACGCCACCGAAGGCGCACGCGCCCTGATCGACAACGGGTTCCGGGTACTCGGGGTACGCCGGGTCGTGGCGAGCACGATGGCGGTGAACACCGGCTCACGGCGGGTCCTGGAGAAGTGCGGCCTTCGCCACGTCCGGACGGTGCACCTCGACTGGCCGGACCCATTGCCGGGCAGCGAGCACGGCGACACCGAGTACGCCCTCGACCGGGTGGAATGGGCGGCGACCGGCTGATTCGACGAGTCGACGTCGTGGTCCGCGACTACCGTAGGCGGATGACCGGCTGGGGAGAACAGGACCGGCGTGCCGCCGAGGAGCGGCTCCGCACCATCGTGGCGGACCTGCCCGGCACCTCCGCCGAGGAGTCTCACGGGCACGTGGGCTTCTTCGTACGCGGCAAACGGTTCGCGTGGTTGCTCGTCAATCACCACGACGACGGTCGGCTCGCGGTGTGGGTCAAGGCGCCGCCCGGCGAGCAGGAAGCGCTGGTCTCGTCAGCTCCGGAGCACTACTTCGTGCCGCCGTATCTCGGCACGCGTGGCTGGCTCGGCGTGCGCCTGGACGGCGAACCGGACTGGGGCGAGATCACCGGGCTGCTCGACCAGGGATGGCGCCTCAACGCCGGCTCCCGGCTCCGTGCCGAACTCGACTCGTGACCGCGCAGCCGAGACCAGCGCTCTCGGGCGAGGGCTAGCGCACCACGAGCACCGGGCACGTGGCGTGGTGGACGACCTTCATGGCCACCGAGCCGACCAGCATCCCGGTGAAGGCGCCGTGGCCCTTGTTGCCGAGCACCATCAGGTCCGCCTGCTTGCTGAACTCCACGAGCTCGTCCACCACGTGCCCGCGGATGAGCCGCTGTTTGAGCTGCACGTCAGGGAACTCCTGGCGCGCGGTCGTGACGGCCGAGTCGAGCATGGCTTGACCGTGTTCCTCGAGCTCGCGGTCGGGCGTGGGCAGCCGGTAGCCGAGCTGGACCGGCTGGGCCCAGACGCAGATCGCGTGCACGATGCCGCCGCGAAGGTGGACGTACTCGGCTCCCCAGCGCAACGCGCGCCCGGACTCCTCGGACCCGTCGATTCCGACGACCACCACCGGCAACTCGTTCGCCATGACCAACTCCCTCCACTGGTTCGGGCATGCGCCCGGCGTCAGCCTATGAGGCTTCCTCCCCAGGAGCATGTCGAAGATTGCTCCCGGACGAAACCCCGGGACCGACCGGCCAGTGTGTACAGTTCCCGACGGAGACGGAGATCACCTGCGCAGACGCTCTCTCGCGCGCCTACTCCTGACCACGTGCTCGGCCTGGTTCTGCCGGGACCGTGCTTCGATTCCCGTCGAGAGGCAACCGGAACGGGAGTCGCTGCGTCTCATAGTCGGAAGCGGGGGGTGGTCGGACAGCTGGGGGTTGCTCGACCACCCCCGCACACCGCCCCTCGAGGCGAACGGCACGCTCACCCCGTCTCGTGGGGCGAAAGTGCCGTTCGCACCACCCCAACCGAGAGGCGAACGGCACACTCACCCCATCACATGAGGCGAAAGCGCCGATCGCACCACCCCAACCGAGAGGCGAACGGCACACTCACCCCATCACATGGGGCGAAAGTGCCGTTCGCCTCGTCTTGGCCCGGCGGTTCCGGTCAGTCGAACGTGCCCACGTCGGTGACCCGGACAACCGCGGCGCCTTCCTCGTCGGAGGCAGCGAGGTCGACCTCAGCACTGATTCCCCAGTCGCGGTCGCCCTCCGGGTCGTGGAAGGTCTGCCGCACGAGCCACCGGCCCGATTCCTCCGTCACTGCAAGGAGGTGCGGCCCGCGTGCATCGGCCCCGGTGCCGAGCTCGTCGTACTCCTCGAAGTAGTCGTCCAGCGCCTCCGCCCAGTCCTGGGCGGTCCAGTCGTCGTCGAACGCACCGAGCGCATCGTGGTCACGGCGTGCCGCGAGTTCGACGCGGCGGAACATCGCGTTGCGCACCTGCACCCGGAACGCCCGCTTGTTCGCGGTGATCCCGGTCGGTTCCTCGGTGGGCGGCGCCACCGGAGCGCCGTCGTCCTCGACGGGATTGCGCAGCCGTTCCCACTCGTCGAGCAGGCTCGAGTCGACCTGGCGGACGAGTTCTCCCAGCCATTCCTCGATGTCGGTGAGGTCCTCGGTCTTGCTGTCGTCGGGAACCGTGTGCCGCAGCGCCTTGTAGACGTCGGCGAGGTACCGCAACACGAGACCTTCGGAACGGGCGAGACCGTAGTGGTTGACGTACTCGACGAAGTTCATCGCGCGCTCGTACATGTCGCGGGCCACCGACTTCGGGGCGAGTTCGTGTTCGGCGACCCACGGATGCCCCTGCCGGTACATCTCGTAGGCCGCGTCGAGCATCTCCTGCAGAGGTTTCGGATGCGTGACGTCCTCGAGCAGTTCCATCCGCTCGTCGTACTCGAGTCCGTCGGCCTTCATCTGCTGCACGGCCTCACCGCGCGCCTTGAACTGCTGCTGCGACAGCACCTGCCGGGGATTGTCCAACGTGGACTCGATGACGGACAGGACGTCGAGCGCGTACGTCGGGGAGGCCTCCTGATCGAGCAGTTCGATCGCGGCCAGCGCGAACGGCGACAGCGGCTGGTTGAGCGCGAAGTCGAACTGCAGGTCCACCGTCACCCGCACCGACCGGCCGTCGTCGTCGGGAGTGTCGAGTTCCTCCACCACCCCGGCGGCCAGCAGCGCACGGTAGATCGCGATCGCGCGGAGGATGTGGCGACGCTGGGCGGGCCGGTCCTCGTGATTGGTCTCGAGCAGCTGCCGCATCGCGGTGAACGCGTCGCCGGGCCGGTTGATGACGTTGAGCAGCATCGAGTGGCTCACGCCGAAACTCGACGTCAGCGGCTCCGGTTCGGCCTCGCGCAGCTTCTCGAAGGTCTTCTCGCTCCACGAGACGAACCCTTCGGGCGCCTTCTTGCGGACGACCTTGCGCTTCTTCTTCGGATCGTCGCCGGCCTTGGCGATCGCGCGCTCGTTCTCGATGACGTGCTCCGGCGCCTGCACCACGACGTAACCCGAGGTGTCGTACCCGGCGCGGCCGGCCCGACCCGCGATCTGGTGGAACTCGCGGGCCTTGAGGTGCCGGGTGCGCACGCCGTCGTACTTCGTCAGCCCGGTGAGCAGCACGGTGCGGATCGGCACGTTGATACCGACGCCGAGCGTGTCGGTTCCGCAGATCACCTTGAGCAGGCCTGCCTGCGCGAGCTGCTCCACCAGGCGCCGGTACTTCGGCAGCATCCCCGCGTGGTGAACCCCGATGCCGTGTCGCACCAACCGCGAGAGGGTCTTGCCGAAACCTGCGGTGAACCGGAAGTCGCCGAGAGCCTCGGCGATCCGGTCGCGGTGTTCACGGCTGGCCACGTTGACACTCATCAACGCCTGCGCCTGCTCCAGCGCCGAGGCCTGGTTGAAGTACACGACGTAGATCGGAGCCTGGTCGCCGCCGAGCAGTTCCTCGAGGGTCTCGTGCAGCGGCGTCATCGCGTATCGGAACGTCAGCGGCACCGGCCGTTCGGCGGAGCTGACGACGGCGGTGTCCCGGCCGGTGCGGTGGGTGAGCTCCTTCTCGAAGCGGGTGACGTCGCCGAGCGTGGCCGACATGAGCACGAACTGTGCCTGCGGCAGTTCGAGCAGCGGCACCTGCCACGCCCAGCCGCGTTCCGGTTCGGCGTAGAAGTGGAACTCGTCCATGACGACCTGGCCGACGTCGGCGCGCTTTCCGTCGCGCAACGCGATGTTGGCGAGGATCTCGGCGGTGCAGCAGATGATCGGTGCCTCGGCGTTGACGCTGGAGTCGCCGGTCATCATGCCCACCTTCGCGGCGCCGAAAACGTCGACGAGCGCGAAGAACTTCTCCGAGACCAGCGCTTTGATCGGCGCCGTGTAGAAGCTGCGGCGGCCCGCGCCGAGCGCGGCGAAGTGGGCGCCGGTGGCGACGAGACTCTTACCGGACCCGGTGGGGGTGCTGAGGATGACGTTCGCCCCGGACACGACCTCCATGAGCGCTTCCTCCTGCGCCGGGTAAAGGTCGATGCCCTGCCCCGATGTCCAGTCGACGAACGCGTCGAGCAGGCTGTCGGGTTCGGCCGCGGCGGGGAGCTGGTCGGTGAGCGTCATGGTCGTCCGATCGTCCCTGGTCAGCTCTGACCTCGAACAGCCGGGTCCGTCGCGGCACGGCGATCCGCGCTCCGCAGTCAGGCCGCGTTCGGTCGGTAAGGTCACGGGGAGAGGCACTGCGTGCACGGTCGGTGCACAATCCGGGGAACGGGGAGGCATGTCGCGGAGGTGGATCCGCTGGCCGCTCGCGGTCGTGGCCCTCGCCGGGGTCGTGTATCTGGCGATCTGGGGCGCGACCGTGTTCTTCGGTGCCCGCCTGGTTCCGGCCGCGTGGCTGCCGAGCAGTGAGCGGATCGAGATCTCGATGAGCCACGAGGTCACCGTCGCCGACGGCTGGGAGTCCGGGCATTCGTGGTCGCTGACGTCCCAGGTCTCGGAAGGCAGGCAGTGCTTGCAGTCCTACGTCGACGGACTGCAGAACGTCCGCGGGTGCACGACGCTGACCGACCCGGGGTTCCGCCCGCAGACCGTGGACTTCGCGGAAAGCGGATCCCTGCTGACCTTCGGAACCGTTCCGGAACGGGCGGAACTGGTCGAGCTGACGTCCCCGGACGGGCGGAGCGAGCGGGTCCGCGTACTGCGCCATCCGGAGGTGCCGATCCCGCTGTTCACCGCCGTCACACCCCGGCCCGACGGGGCCGTCGGGCTGCAGATTCGCTACATCGACGCCCAGGGCCAGCAACTCCCGACCTGAAGTCCGCGCGGCATGATCCGCTCGCGGTTCGCGTGCGACCGCAGTGGTGAGGACGATGGAGGCGACCGGTACGCAGCGCGAAGGAGTGCAGCGATGGCCGAGCGCACGGTGCACTTCCTCGGCGGGCCGCTGGACGGGCGCGTCCAGGAGCTCCGCGACTCCGAAGCGGTGTGCGGCAGGCTGCTCCGGCACATCCATCTGCACGAGGGCCCGAAGATCGAGACGCACTACGAGCTCCACTACTCCGCCGAGGCAGGCTGGACCTACCACCTCTACTCGCCCCGAAGCTCCTCCTGACCCCACATCCCCCAACCCGGTGGGGACATCTCCCCTCCCTGTGGACAGCGGGGTGGCAAATTCGCGCGAATTTGCCACCTGGTGAGCAAGTGGTTGCTTGGTGGGGGAGGTTCGGAATCGTGCAAGTTGTCGTGCGGGAGCTTCTGAGGTGCTCGGATGGATACTGCGAGGTGTGTCACACTGCCGAGGGGGATCGATGCGCGAACGCGCGGCCTACCATCATCACTCATGGCGTCCCAGGACCGACTCTCAACGGTGAGCGGCGGCACCGGACTCGTCCTCGGTGACGAGTTCCCCACGCCGACGTACGCGCAGTGGCAGGCGCACGTCGAGAAGGTGCTGCGCCGGACGAAGCTGCTCGCCGAGGACGCGCCGACACCCGAGGTCGTCGAGGACGTGCTCGCCACCGAGACC
Organism: Allosaccharopolyspora coralli; assembly: GCF_009664835.1. Classification (NCBI taxonomy): domain Bacteria; kingdom Bacillati; phylum Actinomycetota; class Actinomycetes; order Pseudonocardiales; family Pseudonocardiaceae; genus Allosaccharopolyspora; species Allosaccharopolyspora coralli. The sequence continues at coordinate 3,325,835 of NZ_CP045929.1, read as the reverse complement.
TACGACGGCATCACCGTCCACCCCCTCTACACGAACCGAGACGCGACCGCCTCCGGTCTTCCGGGCGCGGCGCCGTACGTGCGCGGCGCCCGACCCGAGGGCAGTGTCGCCGAGGGGTGGGAGGTCCGGGTGCGGCACGCGCACCCGGACGCGGCCGTGACGAACCGCGAGATCCTCGCCGACCTGGTCAACGGCGCCAACTCCATCTGGCTGGAGCTGGGAGGCGCCGGGCTCGCGGTCGACTCGCTCGGCGACGCGCTCGCCGAGGTCCACCTCGACATGGTCAGCGTCGTGCTCGACGCGGGCGCCGACGGCCCGCAGGCCGCGGAGGCGCTGCTGCGACTGGCCGACGAGCAGGGCGTTCCAGCCGCCGCGCTGACCGGCAACCTCGGCCTCGATCCGCTGTCCGTCCAGGCCAGGACCGGCGTCAACGTCGACACGACCGCATCCGTAGCACTCGCGCGCCACTGCGCCGAGCAGCAACCGCAGTTGCGGGCGATCACCGTGGACGGCCTGCCGTACCACGACGCGGGCGGGTCCGACGCGCAGGAACTCGCCTACTCGCTGGCCGCCGGGACGACGTATCTGCGTCTGCTCACCGAGGCCGGCCTGGACGTGGACACGGCCGCGGGCCTGCTGGAGTTCCGCTTCGCCGCCAGCGCCGACCAGTTCCTCACCATCGCGAAGCTGCGCGCCGCTCGTCGCCTCTGGGAACAGGTCACCCGCGCCAGCGAAGCCTCCGAGTCCGCCCGCGCCCAGCAGCAGCACGCGGTGACGTCGTCGGCGATGATGACCCGCCGCGACCCGTGGGTGAACATGCTGCGCACGACGATCGCGGCGTTCGCGGCCGGAGTGGGCGGGGCGCAGGCGGTGACCGTGCAGCCGTTCGATGCCGCGATCGGCCTTCCGGATTCGTTCGCCCGCCGCCTCGCGCGCAACACCCAGGCTTTGCTGTTGGACGAGTCCCACCTCGCCCAGGTGATCGATCCGGCAGGCGGCTCCTGGTACGTCGAGTCGTTGACCGACGAGCTCGCCCACGCCGCGTGGGAGACGTTCCAGGGTGTCGAGGCGGCAGGCGGGCTTCACGCCGCACTCGAATCCGGTTCCGCGGCAACGGATCTCGACGCGACGTGGCAGCGCCGACGTCGGGCGCTCGCGCACCGCACGGACCCGATCACCGGCATCAGCGAGTTCCCCAACCTCGACGAACCGCTGCTCGAACGGGAACAGGCTCCGGAACCACCGTCCGGCGGCCTTGCCCGGGTCCGTTACGCAGCGGACTACGAGGCACTTCGCGACGCCGCCGACGCCGCCGCGTCGCGCCCTACGGTGTTCCTCGCGACGCTCGGACCGCTCGCCTCGTACACCGCTCGCGCGTCGTTCACCCGCAACCTGGTGGCGGCAGGCGGAATCGACGCCACCGAAGCGGGAGCGACCGAGTCCACCGACGAGGTGCTCGCCGCCTACCGGGAGCAGGAGTCGCGAGTGGTCGTCCTGTGCTCAAGTGACAAGGTCTACGCCGACCGCGCGGCCGAGACGGCGGACGCACTGCGCGCGGCCGGTGCGGAACTCGTCCTGTTCGCCGGTTCGCCCGACAACGCACCGTCCGCAGTGGACTTCAGCATCCACACCGGTTGCGACGCTCTCGACGCGCTGCACCGGATCCACCGCACGTGGGGAGTGTCCCGATGAGCAGCGACCGCGTCGTTCCCGACTTCTCCACCGTACCGCTCGACCCCGTGCGCACCGGCCACGACACCGAGCGGTGGAACCGCGCCGTGCTCGACTCGACCGGCAAGGAAGCCGACGCGCTGACCTGGGAGGCACCCGAAGGCGTCGGCGTCAAACCGCTCTACACCGGTGACGACACCGGCGAGCTGGACTTCCTCGAGACGTACCCGGGGATCGCGCCGTACCTGCGCGGGCCGTACCCGACGATGTACGTCAACCAGCCGTGGACCGTGCGCCAGTACGCGGGATTCTCCACCGCCGCGGCTTCCAACGCGTTCTACCGCCGCAACCTGGCGGCCGGGCAGAAGGGCCTGTCCGTCGCCTTCGACCTGGCCACCCACCGCGGTTACGACTCCGATCACCCGCGGGTCTCCGGCGACGTCGGCATGGCGGGCGTGGCGATCGACTCGATCTACGACATGCGCCAGCTCTTCGACGGCATCCCGTTGGACCGGATGAGCGTGTCCATGACGATGAACGGCGCGGTGCTGCCGGTGCTGGCGCTCTACATCGTCGCCGCCGAGGAACAAGGTGTCGCGCCCGAGCAGCTCGCGGGGACCATCCAGAACGACATTCTCAAAGAGTTCATGGTCCGCAACACCTACATTTATCCGCCGCAGCCGTCGATGCGGATCATCTCCGACATCTTCTCCTACACCTCGCAGAAGATGCCGAAGTTCAACTCCATCTCGATTTCCGGATATCACATCCAGGAAGCCGGGGCCACGGCCGACCTGGAGCTGGGCTACACGCTGGCCGACGGCATCGAGTACGTACGCGCGGGTCGTGAAGCCGGGCTGGACGTCGACGCGTTCGCGCCGCGACTGTCGTTCTTCTGGGGCATCGGCATGAACTTCGCGATGGAGGTCGCGAAGCTGCGCGCCGCCCGGCTGCTGTGGGCGAAGCTGATCAAGCAGTTCGGGCCGGAGAACGAGAAATCGCTGTCGCTGCGCACCCATTCGCAGACCTCCGGCTGGTCGCTGACCGCCCAGGACGCCTACAACAACGTCGCACGCACCTGTGTGGAAGCGATGGCCGCCACACAGGGGCACACGCAATCGTTGCACACCAACGCACTCGACGAGGCGCTCGCGCTGCCGACCGACTTCTCCGCGCGCATCGCCCGCAACACGCAACTGGTGCTGCAGCAGGAGTCGGGGACCACGCGGGTCATCGACCCGTGGGGCGGCAGTCACTACATCGAACGGCTCACCGCCGACCTCGCCGAACGCGCCTGGGCCCACATCACCGAGGTCGAGGACGCGGGCGGCATGGCACAGGCCATCGACGCCGGCATCCCGAAGATGCGCATCGAGGAAGCCGCCGCCCGCACCCAGGCCCGCATCGACTCCGGCAGGCAGCCGCTGATCGGGGTCAACAAGTACCCGCACGACGGGGACGACGAGGAGATCGAGGTCCTCCGCGTCGACAACGCCGACGTGCGCGCCCAGCAGCTCGACAAGCTGCGGCGGCTCCGCGACGAACGTGATCAGCAGGCATGTGAGGATGCGCTGCGCAAGCTCACCGCCGCCGCCGAGGCCGCGCTCGACGACAACCGCCCGCGCGACCTCGACCACAACCTGCTCACGCTCGCCGTGGACGCCGCGCGGGCGAAAGCGACCGTCGGGGAGATCTCCGACGCGATGGAGAAGGTCTTCGGCAGGCACACCGGGCAGATCCGTACGATTTCCGGGGTGTACCGGGACGAAGCGGGCGACTCGGCGGCCATCGACCGAGCGCGGGAACGCGTGGAGACGTTCGAGCAGGGCGAAGGCCGCAGGCCCCGCATTCTCGTCGCGAAGATGGGCCAGGACGGCCACGACCGGGGGCAGAAGGTCATCGCCACCGCGTTCGCCGACATCGGCTTCGACGTCGACGTCGGCCCGTTGTTCCAGACACCGGCCGAGGTCGCACGGCAGGCAGCCGAGTCGGACGTGCACGTCGTGGGCGTGTCCTCGCTGGCGGCCGGTCACCTCACCCTCGTGCCCGCGCTGCGCGAGGAACTGCGCGAAGTCGGCCGGGAGGACATCCTGGTCGTCGTCGGCGGCGTCATCCCGCCCGCCGACTTCGACGCGGTGCGCGAGGCCGGTGCCGCGGCGATCTTCCCGCCCGGCACGGTCATCGCCGAAGCCGCGCTCGGCCTGCTCGACAAGCTCGACGCGGCCGAGAACTGACTCCGCCGATGCCTCGCACCCTCAGCGTCGACGAGTACGCCAAGGGCGTGCTCGACGGTTCGCGCACCGTGCTGGCCAGGGCGATCACGCTCGTCGAATCCACCCACCCCGACCATCGGGACAAGGCACAGCAGCTGCTCGTGGAGCTGCTGCCGCACAGCGGCAACGCGCATCGCGTGGGCATCACCGGAGTACCCGGCGTCGGCAAGTCGACGTTCATCGAGGGACTCGGCTCGATGCTCACCGGGCGCGGGCACCGGGTCGCTGTGCTCGCCGTCGATCCGTCGTCGAGCCGCACGGGCGGCAGCATTCTCGGCGACAAGACGAGGATGGGCGCGCTCGCCTCGGACCCGGCGGCGTTCGTCCGCCCCTCCCCCACCGCGGGCACGCTCGGCGGGGTCGCCCGCGCGACGCGGGAGACCATGGTGCTCATGGAGGCGGCAGGCCACGATGTCGTGCTCGTCGAGACCGTCGGTGTCGGACAGTCCGAGATCACCGTCGCCGACATGGTCGACTGTTTCCTCGTGCTGGCTTTGGCGCGGACCGGCGACCAGCTGCAGGGGATCAAGAAGGGCGTGCTCGAGATCGCGGATCTCGTCGCGGTGAACAAGGCCGACGGCCCCCACGAGGGCGAGGCACGCAAAGCCGCTCGCGAACTGCGCAGCGCGCTGCGGATGCTCACCCCGGCGAGCGTGTCGTGGAAACCACCGGTGCTGACCTGCTCGGGGCTGGAAGGCACCGGGCTCGCCGACGTGTGGGACCAGGTCGAGCAGCACCGCGCGACGCTGACCGAGACGAGCGAGCTCGCGGACAAGCGCAGCCGCCAACAGATCGACTGGACGTGGGCGCTGGTGCGCGAGCACCTCATGGCCGACCTGACCCGCAACCCGCGAGTCACCGACATCCTCGACGAGGTGCAGACGCAGGTGCGGGCCGGGGAGCTCACCGCAAGCCTCGCCGCCGACCGGCTGCTGCGGGCGTTCCGCGGCGAGTGATCAGATCTCGGCGAGCATCCCCCGCATGGTGGCGATCTCGTCTGTCTGGGTGACGAGCACGTCCTGCGCCATTTCGACGACCTGCTCGTCCGTGCCGTTGCTGAGGAAATCGGTCGCCATCCGCACCGCGCCCTCGTGGTGGCGGATCATCAACTCGAGGAACAGGCGGTCGAACTGGGCGCCGTCGGCGGCGGCGAGTTGCCGCATCTGCTCCGGTGTTGCCATGCCCGGCATCGAGTGACTTTCGACGGGCGCCGCCGCGTCCGATGACTCGGGCGCAACGCCGTGTCCCGAGTGGCCGGAGTGACCGGGAACGTCGGGACGGTTGTGCCTGTTCAGCCAGGACTGCATCATCTTGATCTCCGGTCCCTGCACTCCGTCGATGCGGTCGGCGAGACCGCGCACCGACGGATCCCGCACCCGGTCCGGAACGAGTGCCGTCATCTCCAGCGCCTGCTCGTGGTGGGGGATCATCATCTGCACGTAAGTCGTCTCGGCGGGACCGGGGGCGCTGTTCGCGCCGATGTCGCCGGCTTCCGGCCCGGTGACGACGGTCGGCTCGTCCCCCGGCGCCCCCGGTTTCACCACTTCCGGCTCCGCGACACCGCAGCCGGCGAGCACCGCGGCGGCCAGCACAGTCACCACACTCACACGAGCACGCACCATTCACACCTCTCCCACCGACCGTCCGACATCCGGCGCAACGATGCCCTATTCGGACTATTGGTTCACGCTCTCCCGCACAACATACTGTCGTGTGGACCGCGCGCGGTACCACCAACCGGGAACACTCGGAACTCGTGGCCGCGGCGGTACAACCGGACAACGGAAGTGAGGCGGTCGTGACACCACAGTGCCCCCCGAAGCGTCGGCGAAGATTCCGCGTGACCACGACGATCCTGGGCGCGTTCGCCCTCGTGATGAGTGTGGTCGTCGGCTCGGCCTCGGCGACACCACCCGCCGAGAAGCCCGAGACACCGTCGAACTCTCCCGTCGTCGCCCAGCAGTCGGTCGACCGCGAGGTCAGCCACAGCGACAACATCGAGCACCTGGCGAACCTGCCCAAGCAGCCACCGTTCAACAATGTCGGCGCCTACGGCACGGACATCGCCTTCCAAGGCAAGCACGCGTTCGTCGGCAACTACGACGGCTTCGTCGTCTACGACATCAACAAGCCGGAGAGCCCGAAGGTCGTCAGCCAGGTCGCCTGCCCGGGCGGTCAGGGCGACGTGTCGATCTCGGGCAAACTGTTGTTCGTCTCCACCGACTACCCGCGCACGAACGACACGTGCGACAGCGAGGAGACCGACGCCGCCGACCCCAACGGCTGGGAAGGCATGAAGATCTTCGACGTCAGCAACCCGGAGAAGCCGCGCTACCTGTCGTCGGTCCGCACCGATTGCGGCTCGCACACGCACACGCTCGCGCCGGCGAAGCAGGGCAACGACGTCTACCTCTACGTCTCGTCGTACGCGCCGAGCGCGGAGTTCCCGAACTGTCAGCCGCCGCACGACAAGATCTCGATCATCAAGGTTCCGGGCAACAACCCGGCCGAGCCGGAGCTCATCGACGCTCCCGTGATCTTCCCGGACGGCGGTAATCCCGGGTCGCCGAGCACCAGCGCGACCACCGGCTGCCACGACATCACGGCGTTCCCGTCCAAGGACATCGCCGCGGGCGCCTGCATGGGTGACGGGGTGATCTTCGACATCTCCGACCGCGAGAAGCCGCGGGTCGTCGAGCAGGTTCGCGACGACGAGAACTTCGCGTTCTGGCACTCGGCGACGTTCAACAACACCGGGACGAAGGTCGTGTTCACCGACGAACTCGGCGGCGGCGGCGCTGCGACCTGCAACGACGAAACCGGGCCACTCAAGGGCGCGGACGCGATCTACGACCTCTCGGCCGACAACGAGTTGTCGTTCGCGTCGTACTTCAAGATCCCGCGGAACCAAGAGGACTCGGAGAACTGCGTGGCGCACAACGGCTCGCTGATTCCCGTTCCGGGCAAGGACATCATGGTTCAGGCCTGGTACCAGGGCGGGGTGTCGGTGTGGGACTTCACCGATTCGGCGAATCCGCAGGAGATCGCCTACTTCGACCGGTCACCGTTCAGCTCGGATCTGCAGATCGCCGGTTCGTGGTCGGCGTACTACTACAACGGCCACATCTACTCCAGCGGGATCCAGGAGGGACTCGACGTCCTCAAGCTGAACGACCCGCGAACGGACCCGGCTGAGAAGGTCAAGTTCCGCGAGTTCAACCCGCAGACCCAGCCCGTCTACCGCGACTGACGGTCCAGCGCGTGAGCCTTTTTGGTCGCTATAGCCACCAAAAAGGCTCACGCGTCTTTGGATGTGGTGGCCATGTCGTAGTAGGTCAGTACGCCGGTGGCGCCGTGCGCGGCGAAGTCGGCGGAGCCGTCGGCCGGGTCCGGCGCGGCCAGGTCGAGAACGGTGCGCACGTGCCGGTCGATGAGTTCGTCCAGCTCCCGCCATCGTGCCGCCGCATCGGCCGGTTCCTGCTCGCCGAACGCCTGCTCACTCCGGCGTAACGCGTCCACGAGCCTGTCGATCGCCTCTTCGTACGCCGCACCCCCTTTCGCGGGCGTGAGCTGCTCGGCCGCGTCGGCGAGGAGCCTGGCCGCGTAGTGCACCGCCTCGACCTGGTTGGCCAGCCATTTCCGGCGCCGATACACGGACCCGAGGTCGGGCCACTTCTTGCGTGCGGCCTGCCGTGTCTTGCCGGTGACGGCACTGAGGTCGGCGAGGCTGGCGCCCAGCCAGACCGCATCGGCGGCCTCCCGCCCCGCGTGAGCAACGGCGGCGTCGGTGACCACCTGCTCGGTGGCCAGCGCCGCGTGGAACCGGCACAGCGACCGCCACCGGTACTGCTGGTCCGCGCCGTGGTCGGCGGGTTTCGCACCCGGGTCCTCGACGGCGAGCGCCGGATCGCGCCGGAGACGCGCGGTGAGTTGTTCGACCATGTCCGCCGCGTCCGGCGCCACGCGCTGACGAACCCGCTCCGGGATCGCACTACGGGATTCTGACAACCTTGGGTTCACAACGACAGCCTACATCGTGTGAACCCACGGTTCACGCGGTTTCCGACCGAGGGGACAGCAGCTCCGGTACTTCCCACGGCAGGATCGCGTCGCCGAACCGAGTCCCGAGACCGACGTCGCAGCCCATGGCGCTCAACCGTGCCGCCTGTTCCTCGGTGTCCACGCCGCCGACGGCGACCGGGATGCCCTCGTCCCGCACCATCGACACGACCGTGGCGATCGAGAGGAACTCCGGCGAGTCCCGTCCCGAATCCTGCTGCCCGACCATCTGGACGAGGCTCTCGGAAATCTGCACCGCGTGCACCGGCAGCTCCCGCACGCGCCGCAGCTCCCGCGGCGAGGCCTCGAAGCCGTGCAGCGCGGGCTGGACGCCGATGTCCTGCAGGATCCGGACGTTCTCGCTCGCCTCACCGTCCTCGTCCAGCACCGCCGCGACCGGCATGCACAGCCGCAACCACTGCGGGTCGACATCGGCGTCGTCGACGACCGCCCGCACCGCCGCGACCAGGTCCGGGTCCTGCGACTGGTTGTGGCTCAACCCGAAGATCACCCGCACGTGACGGCCGTCGCGCTGCCACTCGCCCACGTGCTCCCACGCGCTGCGCAGCAACCAGTCCCGCAGCGCCAGCGTCACACCGGAGCGCTCGGCGAGCCCGAGGCACGACGCGTGGTCCAGCCGTCCGTGCTCGACCGTGTCCCAGCTCAGCTGAGCCTCCACGCCGATCAGCGAGTCGTCCGACATGCTCACCAGCGGCTGGAACAGGACCTCGAACTCCCCTGCTGCCAGGGCCCCCGGCATCATCGCGGCGAGACGGGCGTCGGTGCGCTCGTGGGGGGCGCGGTCCGGGTCGAACATCGCCCACTGCCGCTTGCCCGCGTCTTCGGCCCACCGCAACGCCACGTCGGAGGCCCACAGCAGATCGGCGGGCTCCTCGTCGTCGACGGCGCGCGTCACGACCCCGATGCTCGCCGACGTCGCGATGCCGGTGTCGGCGACCGTGATCGGCTCCGCGAGCACGTCGTTGATGTGTGCGGCGAACGGCGCGACGCCGGGTTGCACCGAGTCGCCCACCACGAGCAGCGCGAACTCCGTGCCGCCGAGCCGTGCCAGCAACGCGCCCTGTTCACTCGCGAGGGTCGCCAACCGCTTGGCGACCACCCTGACGACGGTGTCGCCGACCTCGAACCCCAGACCGTCGTTGATGAGCGCGAAGCCGTCGAGGCCGAGGTGGTACAGCGTCACGGCGGACCCCGGCGCGGCGTTCGCCAGGGTCGTCTCCAGCTGCGTACGGAAGAACTGCCGGTTCGGCAACCCGGTCATGGCATCGTGCAGCGCCTGGTACTGGAGTCGTTCCTGCAGATGCGTGAGTTCGCTGATGTCCTCGACCATGGTGATGAGCCCGCGCGGCGTCGCATCGTCGCCGTAGAGCACCGACACCGCGAGGTAGGTCCAGACCGCGTCGCCGTCGCCGCGCATGAGCCGCCGGGGCTCCCGCAGCCGGAACGAGCCGCCGTGCACGAGGTCCGCGTAGACGGCGGCGAGGTAGTCGCGGTCGTCGGCATGGAAGAGACCATGCATCCGGCTTCCGACCAGCTCGTCGTCGAGCCTGCCGAGGATGTCCTGGAAAGCGAGGTTGACCTCGGTGATCGAGCCGTCGAGCTCGCAGATCGCCACCCCGATCGGGGCGGCGGTGAACACCTCACGGAAACGCCGTTCGCTGAACTCTCGTTCGCGCTGCGCATGCTGCATGGACTCCCACAGCGCACTCGCGACGGTTTCCTGCTGGGCGAACACGCTCTCCCGATCGGCCGCCGCGTACGCGGCCGCGACCGCGGACACGAGCGTGAACACTCGCTCGAGGGCTTCCGCGTCGGTGGCGTCCTCGAGCAGCCACGCGCGGAGCAGGTCGAGTGTGTCCGCGAGGCCCGTTCCGCCGACGGCGTGCACCTCGACGAGAGCACGACCGATGCGCTGACCTGCGGTGTCCCATTCGTGCGGGGCGGTTTCGGCGAGGTCGTCGACCACCTCACGCAGGCGCTGCTCGACCTCGGCGGTCGAGTGCGACAGGCAGGCACCGGCCGCGAGCGTGCCCGCCCAGGCGCGGGCGAACTCGGTGCGCGACTGCTCGTCGGACAACGCGGGGGCCGTTCCTGGTTCTCGGTTCATGCCGCCAATCCGGGCGTCGAGACCGTCGTCCACCCCACCGCCGAGAGCCCCGCCTCCGGACGGTACGAGCGTGCGACGTTCCACCTCTCCGTAGTACCGATGCGTGTGCGTAAGACTACTGGGTGATGCAAACCCTCCCCGAGCTGGACGACGTCGGAGCTGACCGTCACGGTCAGTCGGCGTCCGCCGTCAATGCGCAGGCTCAAGCGTGTCGCCGTCCGCGACGAGCGCGTCGAGTGCGGCGACGTCGTCCGGCGTCAGCTCAATGTCGCCCACGGAGGTGTTCTCCTCCAGATGCGAGGGCGAGGTGGTGCCGGGGATGAGCACCACGTGCGGCGCGGTCTGCAACAGCCAGGCCAGCGAGATCTGCGCTGAGGTCGCTTCGTGCCGGTCGGCGACCCCGGCGAGCACACTGTGTCCACGGGCGCGACTGTCCTGGAAGCCCGAACCCAGCGGGAAGAACGGCACGAAGCCCATGCCGCACTCGGCGGTCCGCGTCAGGAGTGCGGCGTCGCTGCGGTTGACCACGTTGTAGAGGTTCTGCACGACCGAGACGTCGGTCAGCCCGCGCGCACGCTCGAACTGCTCGAGGGTGACGTTCGACAGTCCGATGTGCCGCAGCAACCCGGCGTCGCGGAGCTCGGTGAGCGCCCCGAGCTGGTCCGCGAAGTCCACCCCGGCACGATCCGCGAGGTGCCGCAGGTAGACGACGTCGAGGACCTCGACCTTGAGTCGTCGCAGGTTGTCGTGCACCTGGGCACGCAAGGCGTCCGGATGCCCCGACGGCAACCAGCCACCCTGCTGGTCTCGATAGGCACCGATCTTGGTGGCCAGCACCAGCTCGTCGCGGTACGGGTGCAGCGCCTCGGCGATGAGTTCGTTGACGACCCACGGCCCGTAGAAGTCGCTGGTGTCTATGTGGTTGACGCCCAGCTCGACGGCGCGCCGCAGGATGCGCACCGCACCGGCGCGATCGGCGGGCGGACCGAGCACGCCGGGTCCGCAGAGCTGCATCGCACCGAAACCGACGCGTCGCAGCGTCAGTGGGTCACGACCGGGAAGCGTGACAAGGCCGCCGCCTGGTGTGGAGGTCACGCCGTGATGTTGCTGCAGCCGCCCTCGATCAGCAAGAGACGCCGTTCACAGGGCGGTCCGTGCCTGCCTTTGATCTTGTTCTGAGCGGCAAGCGACCACCCCCGCGGATCAACGACAGCGTCTCAGCGCGCATGTGGGGAACTGGTTTTTGTGAGAGCTCCGGGCGGCGGTACCGGACCACTCCCCAAGCTCCCAATCACGCTCTCAGATCTGCGGGACGAGCAGCAGCCAGCGCCCGCCGACGAGCAGCGCTGCCACGCCGACCAGGAACCACACGGCGAGCCACACGGCAGCGGGAACCCGGGTGAGGCGCGCGAGCTGATCGGCGTCCGAGTCCGGTGCCCGTCCCCTGGCACGCTTGGATCGCAGCTCGCCGACCGGCCGGATCGACCCGATCAGCAGGAACCAGCTCAACAGCAGGCAGCACAGCGCTTGCCACTGTGGCGGGGCGAACCAGGACACCGCGAACAGCGCTCCGCCGGTGGCGACCACCGAGAGCACGGCGAAGGCGTTGCGCACCGCCAGCAGCATGAGCGCCAACAGGCCGACGGCGATCCACAGCATCAGCCGGGTGCGGTCGAAAGCCACCAGCGCCGCGCCGCCGAGGCCGAGCAACGACACCGCCGGGTAGCCGGCGAGCAGCGTGAACACCATGCCGGGGCCGGTGGAACGGCCGGTGGAGACCGTCAGCCCAGAGGTGTCGGAGTGCAGCCGGATGCCGTTGAGCTGCCGCCCGCTGAGCAGGGCGACGACGGCGTGGCCGCCCTCGTGGGCGATGGTCACCACGTTGCGCAGCACCAGCCACGCACTCGTGTTCAGCACGAGCAGCAACGCCACGGCGCCGACGCCGAGCGAGACCACGTTTCCCGAGTCGAGCAGTTGCGCCGTCCACTGGCGCACGAGGTCATCCACAGCAAGAGCTCACAGTCCGGGGGCGGGGACCGCCCCAGGATGTCACGGCAGCCGGGCGTCCATTCCCGGCCCGATGGGCACACCCGCGAAGTAGAACACGGCCAGCACCGCGGCCCAGGTCAGCCAGAACGGCACGACGAACGGCACCATCCGCGCCATCACGGTGCCGATCCCGGCGTGCGGCTCGTAGCGCCGCACGAAGGTCAACAGCACGATCATGTACGGGTTCAGCGGCGTCATGACCTGCGTGGCGGCGTCCCCGACACGGAACGCGGCCTGGATGAAACCGGGTTCGAAGCCCAGCAGCAGGAACAACGGCACGAACACGCCCGCCATCAGGGTCCACAGACTCGACCCGGAGATGATGAACAGGTTGAGCAGCGAGGCGAGCAGCATGAACGCGACGATCGCCGGGAATCCGGTCAGCCCGATGGCCTGCAGGCCGTCGGCGCCGACGACGGCCACCCAGGTGCCGATCCGCGACCAGTCGAACAGCGCGATGAACTGGCCGAGGATGAACGCCAGCACGAGGAACCCGGCGAGGTCCCGGATCGCCCTCGCCATGAGCGCGGGGATGTCGGCACTGCGACGAATGGCGCCCACGACGATGCCGTAGACCAGCGCGGGCAGGAAGAACAGCAGGAACGCCAGCGTGACGATGGAGTCCAACAACGGCGACTCCGGCAGGAAGCCGCCGGTGTCGTTCTGCAGCGGTGAACCGGGGATCAGAGCCAGCGCGAGCACGCCTGCCGTGGCCAGCAGCACGGTGAGGCCGGCGAGGACCAGGCCCCGGCGTTCGACGCGGGTCAGTTCCACCGTCGTGACCTCGCCCTGGCGGGACTTCCCCGCCTCGCCGGCGTCGGTCTCCTCGTCGTCGACCTCGACCCGGGAGACACCCGCGCGTTCCATCGCGGGCTCGACGACGCGGGCGATGATGACACCGGCGAGAACACCGAGCAGGACCGCGGACACGGCGTTGAAGTACAGGTTGGACGCCGGATTGACGGGGGTCCCCGGATCCGGCATCGACTCGGCGATTCCCGAGGTGATCCCGGCGAACAAGGCATCCAGGCTGGTCACGATGACCGACGTCGAGTAACCGGCGCCGACGGCGGCGAAACCGCCGAGCAGCCCGGCGACCGGATGCCGCCCGGCTGCCGAGAACACCAGCGCTGCCAGCGGCGGAATCACCACGAACGCCGCATCGGACATGACGTTGGCCGACACGCCGATCACGCCCACCGCGTACGGCAACAGCCACGGCGGCGCGGAACCGAACGCCCACCGGATGAACGCAGTGAGCAGGCCGGTCCGCTCGGCGAGCCCGACCGCGAGCAGGATCGTCACCACGTTCTTCAGCGGCGGGAACTCGACGAAGTTGTCGGCGAGCGTGGTGAACAGGAACTCGACGCCTTCGGGCGTGAACGCGCCACGGATTACCACCGGCTCGGCCTGCCCGGGGACCTGCGCGGTCACCCCGAGCATCGCCATCACGGTGGAGACGACCGCGAGCAGCCCGAGCAGGATCGCGAACAGGATGAACGGCTCCGGTAGCTTGTTGCCGATCCGTTCGATGCGGTCGAGGAGACGATCGACCCGGCTGCGCTGCGTCTCGGCGTTCACCCTGCACCTCCCACGAGATCAAGCGTGCGGAGTATGCCGCTGACTCGCCGACCATGAAACCCCACACGCCACTCGTTCACCTCCCGAACTCCACTCGGGCGGCCTATGTGGAATGCGCGAGAGTTGGAGATCGACCACGGGGCCGACTACCGTCCCTGTGCCCGAGGCGAGGAGGAGCACTGATGTCGACCGTTGCGCGGCCACCGGAGGTGACGGTGGTCGGCTCACTCAACGTCGACCACGTGCTGGAGGTGCGACGGCTACCAGAACCGGGCGAAACGGTCCTCGGCTCGGACCTGCGCGAGTTCGCGGGCGGCAAGGGCTCGAACCAGGCGGTCGCCGCCGCACGTCTCGGGCGCGACGTGGCGATCGTCGGCCTCGTCGGCGACGACCACCCGGCGGGAGTGCTGCGGGAGACGCTGCGGGCCGAAGGGGTCGGCCAGGACGCACTCGGCGAGAGCGAGGGGGCTCGGTCCGGTGTCGCCTACATTCTCGTCGACGAGGCAGGCGAGAACACCGTCGTCGTCAGCCCCGGGGCGAACGCGCGGTTGACCGCCGACGACGTCCGGGCCGCAGGCGATGTGGTCCGCCGTGCCGACGTCGTGGTCGTGCAGATGGAGATCCCCGAGGACGCCGTCGACGAGGCGGTGCGGCTGGCCGAAGGAACCGTCGTGCTCAACCCCGCCCCCGCTCGCCCGGTCGACCAGGAGACCCTGCGGCAGGTCGACGTCCTGGTACCCAACCGCTCCGAACTCGGTGTGCTCGCCGGAGCGCCGGAGCCACGCACCATTGACGAGGCGACCGAGTTGGCCCGTTCCCTGGACGGCCCGCGCGCCGTGGTCGTCACGCTCGGCTCCGACGGTGCACTGCTCGTCGACGGCGACAGCCACACGCACGTGCCCGCATCCGAGGTCGAGGTCGCCGACCCGACCGGAGCGGGCGACACGTTCTGCGGCGCACTGGCGGACGCGCTCGTGCGGGGAACGGACACACTCGACGCGGTGCGGTGGGCGGTGCAAGCCTCGGCAAGGGCCGTGACGGCCCTCGGCGCTCAGGCCGCCATGCCAACCGCCGAGCAAGTCCACTCCCCGCCCCAGTAACCCGGGGCGAACGGCACTCTCACCCCACCAGATGGGGCGAAAGTGCCGTTCGCACCATCTCCACCGGATGAGGCGAAAGTGCCGTTCGCCTCACCAGACGAGGCGAAAGTGCCACTCGCCTCATCTCCACCGGGATGAGGCGAAAGTGCCGTTCGCCTCACCAGACGAGGCGAAAGTGCCGTTCACCTCGTCTCCACCGGATGAGGCGAAAGTGCCGTTCACCTCGTCTCCACCGGATGAGGCGAAAGTGCCGTTCACCCCACCAGACGGGGCGAAAGTGCCGCTCGCCTCACCAGACGAGGCGAAAGTGCCGCTCGCACCATCTCCACCAGATGGGGCGAAAGTGCCGCTCGCCTCACCAGACGAGGCGAAAGTGCCGCTCGCCTCACCAGACGAGGCGAAAGTGCCGTTCGCGCCGTTGTCAGGCGAAGAAGCTGGGGACGTCGAGGGGGCCGCCCGCGGCGTCGAACTCGGCGTGGACCGCCTCGCGTAGCTTGGCGTCGGCGAGGTAGTCCACTGTGGTCATCGCCAGCCCGAGCGCCGCGTCCTCGACCGCCCTGTCCCCGCTCGCCGACCCGGCGGCGTCGGCGAACTCGACGGTGTGCAAGGACAAACCGTCGCCGTCGAGGCCGATCATCGGGTGGATGGCGGGCATCCGGAAACTGAGGTTGCCGAGGTCCGTGGAGCCCGTGAGGGACTCCGGCACCACTCCCCGAGGCAGCGCCGTCCGGCCCCGCGTGCGCTGGTGGCTCGCCCACCGAGCCGCGAGTGCCTCGTTGTGCCGGATCGGCAGGTAGGCGGGCTGCTCGTCCCACACCAGTTCGACGCCGCAGCCGGTCATCTCGGCCGCGCCCCGCGCGACCGCCTCGATCCGCCGTGCGAGGTCCTTCAACGGCGCGGGCTCGGCGGAGCGCAGGTAGAACTGCAGCGCGGCCCTGTCCGGCACGACGTTCGGGCGTGCGCCGCCGTCGGTGAAGATCCCGTGGACACGGTCGGTCGAGGGCAGGTGTTGCCGCAACGCCGCGATGCCTTGGTAGGTCGCGACGGCGGCGTCGAGCGCGTTGCGTCCCATGAACGGCTGCGCCGACGCGTGGGCGGCGACCCCGTGGAAAACGATCTCGACCTGGCGCCGGCCGAGGAACGGGTGCGTGGCGATGTCGTGCGAGAACGGGTGCACCATGACGACCGCGTCGACGTCGTCGAAAACCCCTTGGCGCGCCAGCGTTTCCTTACCACCGCCGCCTTCTTCGGCCGGGGTCCCGACCAGGCTGATCCGGCCGCCGAGCCGCTCGGCGACACCGGCCGAGGCGAGGAACCCGCCGACTCCACCCGCACAGATGATGTTGTGTCCGCAACCGTGGCCGATCCCGGGCAGCGCGTCGTACTCGGCGAGCACCGCCACGTGCGGACCGCTGCTGCCGGAGGTCGCGCGGAACGCGGTGGGCAGACCAGCGAGCCCGACTTCCGGTTCGTGCCCGTGCTGACCGAGCAGGCCGACGACCCGCTGCACCGACCGGTGCTCGTCGAACCCTTCCTCGGGGTCGGCGTGCAGGGCGTGGCTGAGGGTCAGCAGGTCGCTGCCGTGGGCCTGGATCCACCGCTCGACCTCGGCGCGGGTGTCCGTGTCGGAACCGTCGTGCGGTGATGTCGGCGGCTCGGCCTCGGCGACCGCGTTCGCGGTCCGCTCGATGACGGCTTTCAGGTACGAATCGTCGGGCGGCACCGGTTCATGAGTGGTCACCACGCCACCGTAATCCCGACAGGACGGCACCGTCAGCTCGGCTGAT
Source organism: Allosaccharopolyspora coralli (assembly GCF_009664835.1). Taxonomy (NCBI): domain Bacteria; kingdom Bacillati; phylum Actinomycetota; class Actinomycetes; order Pseudonocardiales; family Pseudonocardiaceae; genus Allosaccharopolyspora; species Allosaccharopolyspora coralli. The sequence continues at coordinate 3,309,187 of NZ_CP045929.1, read as the reverse complement.
CGGGCGCAGGCCCGAGGAAACGGTGCGCGAGCAGCGTTCCGCCGACGACCGCGGACGGGATCGCGATGAGCTGCACGACCGGCACCAAACACAGCACGTAGGTGGGCACCCCGAAGCCGACCACGACCGCCTTGTTCCGTCGCAGCGCACGGTGTCGATCACCGAGACGCAGGCCACGCCGCTGGAAAACGAGTCCGATCATCTCCAGACTGATCACCCAGGCCCCGAAGAGCGCCGCGAGGACCAATGCGATGGCCTGACCGACCACGGGAACGAACCCGATGACGAACAGCACGACCGTCCCGAGCGCGGCGATCACCACGAGCTTCAGGGAGTCCCGGACGCCGCGGCCGAGCGAGCGCAGCGTCCCCGACCCGTCGTCGTGGGTGTCGAGGCCGAGTTGACGCTCGGTGCGTTCGGCGATGGTCTCGTAGAACGGGCCGCCGATGAGCAGCGTGAGCGCGATGAACGACAGCGACCCCGCCACCGCAGCGGCACCGACGAGGGCGACCGCGGCGAGGACCCGGATCGCGTCGCGCACGCCCTCCGAGAAGCCGTCGGCGAACGGGGTCAGCGACGTCACGATGTCACCGGCGAAGTACGCCAACATCCCCAGCAGACCCAGCAACAGCACGGAGGTGATGAGCGCGGGCAACGCGCCGAGTAGCAGCATGCGCGGCGACCGCACGATCGTGCCGAACCCCGTAACGAGCGCACGGGTTCCTGCCAGGAGGTTCTTCATCGATCACGGTCTCCGTAGGTCGCGGTCTCTGCGGCCACGGTATCCGGCACGGTGTCGCACCGTCCGGCGAATGCGATCTCCGGGTCTCCCGGCAGCCTCCGAAACCGGGGCGGCAGTACGGACCACCCCAGTTTCACAATGCGTTCTCAGCGGTCGGCGTAGCGCCGGTGGCGATTGCGGTCGTGGTGAAAATGGCGAGTCGTCCTCGGCGCCCTGCTGTTCGACCGCATTCGGCCAGCAGGCGCATCCCGGTCGCGGGCGTGCAGTTCCAGCAGCACCACGTCCGGGCTCTCGCCCGCGTGGCATCGCCAGAGCATCTGCAGCAGTTCGTCCTCCGTCACCGCCCAGCGGCGGTGGAACACGTCGTCCTGCATCGCCACTCCTCACCGACGCCCTCGTCGAACTCGGCCACCCGGCGTGTCGGGCCGGTTACTCTCCACGATAACCGCATGCGCGCCGGGCTGACTGAAAGGCGATCGGACTCGTGCGGAGCCCGATGAGCTCGACGTGACCTGAGCGTCTACACCAGCACGCCGCCATGAGACCCGACCTCCGAGGAGCACGCCCATGGTCATCGTCGCAGGACACATCACCGTCGAGCCCCAGCAGCGCGAGAGCTACCTCGCGGGCTGCGTGGCCGTGGTCGAACAGGCACGGCAGGCAACCGGCTGCCTCGACTTCGCCATCACCGCCGACCTGCTCGACCCCGGCCGCATCAACGTCTTCGAGCGCTGGGAAACGCGAGCGGCGGTCGAGGCCTTCCGCGGCGACGGCCCCGGCGACGACCAGAGCAACGCCATCCTCGCGGCATCGGTCACCGAGTACGACGTCGCCGACATGCGGTCGCTGACCGGGGACGACGCAGCATGAACGGCAGCGGTGGGGTGGTGTGCGTGAAAGGTCGTGGATACGCTCCCGTTCGTCCACCACGCACCGGCCCCGTCAACGTCACCGCGCACCCGGTGGACGGCGCTCCCTCAGGCTCGTTCGACCAACTCCGAGCCGCCGGCGTCCGACGCATCACGTTCGGGCCATTGCTCATGGCCGCCCTGACAGACACCCTCACCGACCTGGTCACGCCCTGGCGCTGACTCGATCGGCCGCTCCGAAAGGATCATTCGGCCTCGATCCGCGCACGCAGGTGTTCGGTGTGTGCGGCAAGGTTGTGGCGAAGATGAGTGAGGGTGGCGATCTGCTCGTCGAGGGTGCGGAGTCGCTGCTCGTACACCGCCAGCGCCGGTACACACGGAGTCGAATCGAGGTCAGGACTCGCGACGCACGACCCGAATCGGTGGACGTCGGCCACAGACAGGCCAGACTTGAGCAGACGACGCAGGTTGAGCACAAGGTCGACGGCGTCGGTGCTGTAGCGACGGTATCCGTTGTGGTCGCGGCGCGCGGTCAGCAGGCCGCGCTGTTCGTAGTACCGGAGCGAGCGGGTGCTGACCCCGGTGCGGCGAGCGAGCTCACCGATCTTGATCTCGTGGCTCTCGTCGTCGGCGCTCGAGCAACCGTGGTCGGGCAGTGCAGTCATAGTCTCGGATGGTGCTGAAGACGTTCCAACACGACAACCGGGATCTGCCTGGCCGCGGCTGCCTCGAACTCTGCGAACGCCGGCATGAACGCGACCTGTCGGCCCCAGATTCGCTCACGCTCCGCACCCTCGGTGACCCGAGCGAGAACCGGGACGCTTTGCCCGTCCACCTCGACCGTGGTCCGGGGGTGCGCCAACAGATTGCGAAACCACCCCGGATGGCGCGGACTGCCACCGTAGGTGGCGAAGACGGCGAACGCGTTCCCGACTGACTGGTACATCATCGGGTTCACCCGCTGACGCCCGGTCTTGGCTCCGATGTGGTGTACCAGGATGATCGGCACACCCTGGCGCTGGTCGAAACCCGGCGGCCGAGGCGGGATCGGGCGCCCCGCAGCGAGGTCGTCCTCACTGCTCCACTCCACGTACCCGCCATGGGCTCGAAACTCGGCGACGATGCGGTCGTCCCAGCTGTTGATCTGAGCGCCCATCGGGCCAAGTTAACGCCCTGACATTAGTGTCAAGGTCAATCCACAGCGGCGACCCACGGGTGGTCCACTCGCTCGTCTGGGCCGAACGGTCGAGGTTGAGGACAGGCCACAACCCGAACGTGTTCACCCGGCCGTCTTCGCCAACCGGGGAGCGAGTTGCCGTGCCACTTCGATCGCACCGGGCTGGTCGTCGTCGCCGAGCACCACGTGGTCGGCGCCGCTGTTCAGATGGTCCTGTACACGCCCGGCGATCGCCGTTTCGTCGCCCCAACCGATCAGCCCGTCGACGAGCCGGTCGCTGAGCTCGGCGATGTCCTGATCGCTGAACCCCATCCGTCGCGCGTTGTCCGCATACCCGCCCACGCCGAGGAGTCCCCGCAGCGTCGGTTCGCGCGCAGTTCGGCGGGCTCGGTGCGGGTCGGTATCGGCGACCGCGAGCTGATAGACGACCAAAGTGGACTCCGCACCCAGGATCTCGCGTGCCCAGGCTGTGTAGCCGGGTGTGACGAGCAGCGGCACCGCCCCGGCCGCCCGATCGCGGGCGAGTTCGAGATTGCGGGGCCCCAACGCTGCGAGGATGCGCCGCTCGGCCGGCACCGGCGGGTCAGCCGCGTCCAGTCGGTCAAGATAGTCGTTGAGGGCCCGCAACTGTCGCGGGCGGTGCGGGCTCCCTAGGCCCACGATGAATCGCCCCGGGTGGGTTCGCTCGAGCCGAGCGTAGACCGCGGCCACCGCATCGTCGGCGTACACATCGGGCGGAATGATGGCCGGCGCGACCGGCACAGTCCTGGTCGCGGCAAGGAGATCAGCGAGGCGCTCGAGCGAGTCCAACTCTCCGCCCGGCAGCCACACCGACGAATACCCGAGCGTCTCCAACTCGGCCGCCTCAGCGACATACGAGTCGTCGTCTGACACGTTCAGTGCCACCCCCACCGGCCCGAAGTCAATCTTCGTCATCTCGCCCCCTGGATCGTGTTTCCCGGTTGACCTGACGCTAGAAGCTCAACCGCACTCGAAGTCAACGAGCGCGATGGCCTTGACCCCGAGTCAGCTCAAGGCGTGCGACCGGTCTTCTGTTCGCACCTCGCGAAGTGCCCGGAACACCAGCGCGGACAGGGCGAAGGTCACGACGGCGGCCACGATCGACACGGTCTGCACCGTGTCCGTGAACGCGGCCCGAGCGGCGTCGAGCACGAGCGTGCCCTCGTCCGCCGGTAAACGTTCGCCGACGGCGGCCGCACCCCCGACCGTGTCGCCCGCTTCAGCGCGCGCCCCAGGAGGGAGATCGGAGGCGGTGTCGGCCATCCGGGTGCGGTAGAGCGCGGTTCCCAGGCTGCCGAGCAAGGCGACACCGAGCGCTGCCCCGAGCTCGCCGAAGGTCTCGTTGAGTGCGGAGGCGTTCCCTGTCTTGCCTTCGGGCACGCTGCCGACCACGAGCTCGGCGCTCAGCGCCATGAGTGGCGCGATCCCGAGGCTGATGACGACGTTGCCGAGGACGACCACCGCCACGGCGAGTGTCCCGCCGATCTGCGTGAGGACGAGAAAGCCGAGCCCGCTGACGACGAGGCCGCCCGCCACGATGGAGGCGACACGGACCCGTGCGGCGAGCCAGGGCGACAGCTGCGTACCGACGATGACTGCCAGCGCCTGCGGCACCATCCACACACCCGCCGCCAACGGCGAGAGACCGAGCACGATCTGCAAGTACTGGGTAACGAAGATCTGGATCCCGGCAGTGGTCAGCAGTCCCATCAGCAGGGTGAGCATGCCAGTGGTGAAAATGCGGTTGGCGAACAAACGCAGGTCCACGAGCGGTTGGGCGAGGGTGAGCTGGCGCCGAGCGAACACGACGCCCCCAGCCACTCCGGCCGAGACGGCGATCAACGCTGTCGACGCCTTGCCGCCTGTCGCGAGTTCCTTGAGGCCGTAGATCACACCCATCACTGCGATCAGCGAGAGAAGCACGCTTGCCGGATCCAGGCGGCCCGCGTTCGGTTCGCGATGCTCCGGAAGGACGCGGGGGGCCAGAACCAACAACAGCGCCATGATCGGAACGCCTGCGAGGAACACTGCGCCCCACCAGAACCACTGAACGAGCAATCCCCCCACGACCGGGCCCAGCGCGACCCCGGCCGAAAAGCAGCTCATCCAGACAGCGATCGCCCGCGCGCGCTGTGCAGGCACGGTGAACATCGTCGTCAGCAGCGCCAGGGTCGACGGCATCAGCGTCGCTCCAGCGAGCCCGAGCAGGCCGCGTGCGGCAACGAGCATGAGTCCGCTCGTGGAGAACGCGGCGAGTACCGACACTGCCGCGAAGCACGCGGCGCCGATCAGCAGCAGTCGTCGCCTGCCGATGCGATCGCCGAGCGTCCCTGCCGTCACCAGTGTGCCCGCGATGACGAAGGTGTAGATGTCGACGATCCAGAGCAGCTCGCTGCTGGAGGGATCAAGCTGTGCGCTGATCCGGGGCAGTGCCAACAACAGAATGCTCGCGTCCATCGACACGAGCAGCGTCGGCAGCCCGAGGACCACCAGCCCCCACCATTCCCGCCGTCCGGCCCGAACTAGCGTCCTGTCCATCGTCATCAATGCCTTTCTTCCGGTCGACTGTCCGAGCCGTTCCATGCGCGGTCGAGCGGTATCATCGCCACGTTGACACGCGGTGCCAGTGCTACTGGTCGCCTGTGGACAGAGCCCAGTGCGAGTCCCGGGAAAGGCTAGAACTTCCACCAAACTGGAGGTCAAGTGGACCCGGAACGATGGCTACGACAATGACCGATTCCCGGTCCGCGTCAAGGGGTTCGAGGCGCGGCCGCTGCGTAGCGCCGGGCGAGCGTTGCTGCGGCTTCGGCGAGTTCGGGCGCCTGTTCGGGGTCGATCGAGAAGTCCAGTCCGAGCGCGCCGAGGTAGGCGGCGAGAAGTTCGGCGGTGTGGGCCCCGGCGTCGAGTTGGCTGGCGTGCGCGTCGAGTGGCTGCACGGTCCAGATTCCGGTGGGTATCCGACCGGCGACGGTCTCGGCAGGAGCGTGCACGGTGACCCGGGCGCGATAGTTCCACAGCGCCTGCATGCGCCCGCGCGTGACGAAGGTGGCCAGGTCGGGGCCGGGGAGCTCACGAGGGACGAAACGTGGCCCGGTCGGCGTCTTGGGGCTGATCCGGTCAAGCCGAAAGCTGCGCCAGTCGGCGCGGTCGAGGTCGTAGGCCACCAGGTACCAGCGTCCACCGACATGGATCAGTCGGTGCGGTTCGACCTGTCGCCGGGTGCTTTCCTGCTGCCGGTCGCAGTAATCCAGCCGCAACTGCTCGTTGCGGTGACACGCGGTGGCCACCGCCGCGAGAACGTCACACGCAACAGGATCTCGCTCGGCGGGCACGGTCTCGGCGACGGCCGTCACGGTGGACAGACGGTGACGCAACCGGCTCGGTAAGAGCTGCTCGAGTTTGGCCACAGCGCGCATCGCGTGGTCTCCGACCCCGTCCACGCCGGAGGCCGCAGCAGTGCGCAGACCGACTGCCACCGCCACGGCTTCGTCGTCGTCGAGCAGCAAGGGCGGCATCCGCGTTCCGGCCCGCAGCCGGTATCCGCCGTTCGATCCGGGCGTCGCGTCGATGTCATAGCCCAGCGACCGCAGCCGTTCCACGTCGGCGCGCACGGTGCGGGTAGTGACGTCCAGACGGCAGGCCAACGCAGCGCCTGACCAGTGTTGACGAGCTTGCAGCAACGAGAGCAAGTGCAGCAGACGTGAAGCGGTATCGCCCATACGAGCAAGAATCCCAGTAATCGCGGAACGATACGTTCCGGAACGCTCGTCATGCTGCCACCATGACGACTCCAACCGCACCAGAACCTCGAAACACCCAGCCGTTGTCCGGGCAAGGCGCGTTGATCACCGGTGGCTCACGCGGGATCGGCCGAGCGATCGCCGCGCGCCTGGCCGCCGACGGGGCCGTCGTGGTGATCACTTACGCGACCGACCACGCGTCCGCCGAGACGCTCGTCGCCGAGATCACCGCGCAGGGTGGCCGGGCACGAGCCGTACAGCTCGACCTGGCGGTACCGGAGCAGTTCGACCGGGTGTTCACCACGGCAGACCAGGCGTTCCGGGACGCCGGTGTCGACGGATTGAGCGTGTTGGTAGCCAACGCCGGAATCATGGCGCAGGCACCGATCGACGAACTCAGCGTCGACGAATGGGACCGAATCATGGCCACGAATGCGCGCGGAGCCTTTCTCACCGTGCAGCACGGTGCCCGTCGTCTGCGGGATCACGGGCGGATCATCACGATGTCCACCATCGGTACCGCCTGGCCCAGTGCCGGTGAGGCCGCCTACGCGGCCAGCAAGGCCGCGATCGAACAGATCACCCGCGTGGCCTCACGCGAACTCGGACATCGCGGCATCACCGCCAACACCGTCTCCCTCGGCCCCACCGAGACCGACCTCCTGCGCGCCGGTGCCCCACCGGAGGCGCTCGACGGCGCAGCGGCCATGACCGCGCTCGGCCGGATCGGGCGACCCAGCGACGTCGCCGACCTCGTCGCGTTACTCGTCCACCCCGACAACGGATGGATGACCGGCCAGAACATCCACGCCGACGGCGGCCTCACCTGACCCGGCCGGATCGTTCGACGAAGCACGGCACCAGGCCCTAGTGCCAGCGCCTGCCCTTGGTGAGGGGCCGGCCTGTTTTCGGACGGCTTGTTAGTGGGTTATTTTATGCCGCGTTCGCATGGTTGTAGTACTCGGCATGGGCTTCGTTCGGGGCCTTGTATCCGATAGCGGAATGGAGCCTGCGGTGATTGTATCGAAGCTCGATATAGGAAGCAATGTCAGCCTTGGCGTGGTCTTTGGTGAGGTAGGTAACTCGATGAACGCGTTCATTTTTCAGGGTGGCGAAGAAGGATTCGGCCATGGCGTTATCGAAGCATATCCCGGTGCGTCCGACGGATTGTCGGATGCCGAGCGAGCGTAGCGTCATCGCGAAGTCGGCGGACGTGTAGTTGCTGCCCCTGTCTGAATGGAAAATCGCGCGGGCGGGAAGGGTGTGGTTGCGGGCAGCCATGTGGATCGCCTTCTCGATAAGTGGTGTGCGGTAGTGGTCGTCGATGGCCCATCCGACGACGGCTTTCGAATAACAGTCGATGACCGTGGCCAGATACACCCATCCCTGTCCGGTCGGGATATAGGTGATGTCGCCAACCAATTTCTCGCCCGGCTCACGGGCGGTGAAGTCACGTTTGAGCAGGTCCGGCAGCACGTGCGTGCTCGCCTGGGTCAGGCTCGGGCGCCAGGGCCGAGGCTGGCAGGGGACGAGCTGCTGATCCCGCATGATGCTGCGCACGAGCTCCGGCGTGGCCGGCTCTCCGCAGCGGGCCAGCCACGCGTGGATGCGCCGGTGGCCGTAGGTGCCATCGGAGTCGTCGAAACACTTCTTGATCAACGTGCCCAGGTAGCGACGGCGCCGGTCGGTGTCCGACTCGGGTCGCGACAGCCAGTCGTAGAATCCAGATTTCGACACGTTGAGCCAGGCACACATGTTCTCCACGGTGTAGCTCTTCACGCCGTGTTCGTCCGTGGTGTCCTTCTCTGCAGCGATGAACGCGTACCGCTGGCTCACCGATACTCGCTGGCAAAGAAGGCGGCTGCTTTTCCCAGAAATTCCGTCTTCATGCGCAGCTGACGATTCTCTTCTTCCAGCTCACGCAGTCGCGCACGCTCGGACACGCTCAACGACGGCTCCGGAGCATCGTGCGCGGCCTCGTACGCGTTCACCCAGTTCCGCAGGGTCTGCTGATTCAACCCGAGCTCGCGAGCAACCTCGGCCACCGTACGACCGGTCTCGGTCACCATCTTCGCCGCTTCATCCCGAAACTCGGGAGAATACGACCGACGCTTCGTTCCAGACACAGACAACCTTCCCTCGAAGGAGCGATTTTAGTTGGCTGCCTGTCCGAAAACGCCACGGCCCTCTAGTTGCCTCCGATTTCCAGCCCTGCCTGGACGATCTCGGTGTCAGCACGCAGCCGATTCCACTCACGTGCTCGCCCATCTGATTCGATGTCGTCGGACGATCGCAGAACGGGCGGCGACGTACCGACAGACGGGGGGAGTCGACGTGGAGCCAATCGCGGTGGCGCTGATGGTGGCGGCGATGCAGTTCGTCGTCGCCGTGGTTCATTCCGTTCGCCTGAAGTACCTTGCCGCGCATCCGCCGGAGGACGGGATCCGTGCGTTGGATTTGCCGGACGGATGGGAACCTGCAAGTGGGGCCGCCTCGGTCCTTCTTTCCTCCCTCAACTTGGGCACCGCCGTGTTCCTCCTCGGTGGGGCGGCGCAGAACCGCTACGAGGGCGGGCCACTGGCGTTGACGTCTTTCTCTCTCGCTCTTGGCCTCTTGCTTGTCGCGACCTCGGTGGGGGTGGGCCTGGCCGGGTTCCCGGCCCATCGCGCCACGGTGAGACTGCGTCTCGACACGCTGCGACCGTCGGGGGAACCAGCCGTTGTCCTGGTGAGAGCCGGCGAGCGTGCATTCCTGCGGTGGGGCGGCACCGTTCTGCTCGGTGCGGGTTGTGTCTTCGTTCTTTCGACTGCGGAGCGGCTGAATGCTGTGAACGCCTTCCTGTCGATCGCAGCGTTTGTCCTCGCAGGGTGGTGCGCCGTGTTCATCGTGCTCGACGATGGTCGAGACACCGAGGTGTGGTTGTCGCCCAGCGGTGTCGTCGTCGCACGCGGCCCGGCGCGCTCGGGAGCGTCGTGGGACGCGATGCGCGTTGTTCGGGCGGTCACTCGCGAGCAGTTCCGGGGACCCGAGTGGCGACTCATCGATGTCTCGGTGCGCTGGTCGACCGACGACCTCCCACACGACCTCGGCATCTCGCGGCCCGGGTCCGGCGGACTCAAGATCAACCCTGCGTTCGTGCAGTGCGATCCGGTGCTGCTGTTCCACTGCCTGGCGTTCTACCGGCGCAACCCGCAGCACCGACACGAACTCGGCACGCCGCTGGCAGTGGAACGCATCCAGCAGGGCCACGTCACGGAGTCTTCGCCCGACCCGGTTCGGTGAGACCGTTGCGAGGACTGAGCGTTCGAACACCTATGCGATCCGGCCGTGTACCGGCGTTCGAGACCAGCCGAGGAGCCACAGATGACCCCGACCGAAGGATGGCCACTGCCTGCGCGTATCCTAGGTCAACATCAGCCCCTGTAGCCCAACCGGCAGAGGCAGCGGACTCAAAATCCGTCCAGTGTCCGTTCGAATCGGACCAGGGGCACCCTCTGTAACCTGCGCAAAACAGGCTCTGACCTGCGCAGAAGCCGTTGACAGTCGATCGCGCTTTCTGCGGTTGTTCCCGGCAGTATGCGGGATTGTGCGGCTGTCTCTGGCCAATGAGTGGCCACGGTTCGCGCTACTCCTCCCCGAGGAGTTGCTGGACGCGCCTGCGGGCAAGTTCCTCCTGGCCCGCGAGCGTCTTGGCGTAGATCTGCAGGAGAACGGTGACGCTGTGGCCTGCCCATTCAGCGACCTGTGTAGGCGGGACTCCTGCGCTGAGCCAGGTGGATACTGCCGCGTGTCGGAGATCGTAGGGGCGCTTGGCCAGTGGCGACTTGTACTCTTCCGGCGTCAAGGCCGCCTTGCGGGCCCGTTCCCAGGCGTGACCGTAGGTGCTCTGGGGCAGCTCTCCGCCCTGCATCCCGTAGAAGAGTTGACCATTGGGCCGAGGAGGGTAGGTCGCGGTGTGCGTGCGCAGGATGCGCACCAGAGGCGGCGGGCACGGTACTGGGCGAGTATCTCCTTTGCCTCGATGTTTGAGCTGCCGTCGGTCTCGGCGTCTGCCGGTAGTGCTCCAGCGTGCTCCGGTCTCGGGGGCTGATTCCGACAGCAGCAGTTCGCCCCACGCGTTCTCGGGCTCTTGCCACTGCCCTGTCGCTGGGTCGTGCGCCAGGGATGGCAACATCAGATCGCTACGGCGAAGGTTGACCGCTTCGCCCGGTCGGGCAGCCGCGTAGTACATGACTGCGAAGAAGGCCACGAGCCGGGACCCGCTCGGTTCCTGGCGGCCCACTGCGTCCAGCAGCTTCGTCGCTTGTTGGTGGTTGATTACCGTGCGCTTGTCGATGGCCTGCACGCTTTTCGGCGGGGCCCACTTGAGCTCCGGCAACCGATTGCGGTCGAGCAGTTGACGCTCAACAGCGTAATCAAGGGCGTTGTACAGCACAGCACGCTTGCGGCTGACGACCGACGCTGCGGACTGCTTGCCGTCCAACCGGGTTGAAATCAGCCGCAGCGCTTCCCGAAGGTGCGAGGCGTCTGACAGCACGCTCACCGGCTTCGTGTTCGACGCCAGCCATTTCAAGGCTGACCTGACTCGCGGTGGCTGCTCGACGGTGTCGCGACGGGAACAGTTGAACGCCCAGCCGTGCAAAGCGTCGCGTAGGACTTTCTCGTCTGGCTTCCCCCGTTCGGTCGCGAGCAGAGCGGGCGTGATCGTGGTCAACGTTTCTGCGATGCCCTTCCGGGAGTTGCCGGACTGATCCGGCCACTTCATGTCCACGTAGGCGCACGCGAAGTCGAACCAGCTCATCTCGTTCACCTGTCGCAACATGGACACGGGCAAGCCACGGTCCACGACGAAGGCTTCACCCTTGCGAGCCGCACGGAGCAGGTCCGCGCGGAAACTTTCTGCTTGGGCTTTGTTCTTGAACGACTCGGAGTGGTCCGACCTCTGAACTTCCCACCGGACCCGGTAGCTGGTGATCTTGCCCTGCTTGTTCTTGCGTGTCTGGATCTTCCAGATGCGGACGTCGTAGGTGGTTTCGGTCATGCGGCGTCCTCCAGGGTGTCGAGCCAGTTCTCGAAGTCGGTGCGGCGGATGCGTAGGGCGCCGTTGGGTAGGCGGATGGCCTTCGGCGCTCGCTGCTTGGCGCGCCAGTCGTCAAAGGTGGAACGAGAGATGGCCATCTCCTCGCAGAACTCGGGGACGGTCATCCAAATGCCGGTTCGCTTGGCCACGGTGCCTCCTCCTGGGCGGGTGAATGCGCGGTTCGGGCGAAGCGGTCGTGCGGTCAGGGCGGCTCCTCTGAGCTGGGGCTGGTGTTGTCCGCTACTGCCGCTACTGGCGCTACTTCGCTGGTCAGGGCGGTAGCGGAGGGGTTTTGGTTGCCGCTACCGCCGCTACCTGTGTCGGTGTCGGGTAGCGCTGGTAGCGGCACCGGTTTGTCGTCCGCTACCGGTGTGACCTGCGCGGTAGCGTCGGTAGCGGGGGTAGCGGCACTGGGCAGGTAGCGGCGCCAGGCGTCGGCGAGTCCGTCTTCGCCGTCGGTGCGGAAGCCTTTGGCGACCTGTCCGCTGGGTTGCTTGATGTTTTTGGAGGCGACGCCGTAGCGGGCGAGTTCTTTGGACAGGCGCCGGGGGTCGAGGGGTTTGCCGTAGAGGTCGCCCCACGGTGCTTCGTCGAGGGCGTGCAGCGCCGGGAGGATGTCCACTGTGGTCATGCGGTCGACGGCGCGGGTGGTGAACAGGTCGCGGAGGTCGGCCAGCAGCCGCACCCCGAGGGATTGGGTGCCGGGGCCGGTGGCGTTGACGAAGTGTTGGCAGGCCGCACGGGCGGTGTCGGGCCAGTGCCCGCCTGCGTGGTCGGCGAGGGCGATGAGGGGTTTCCAGATTTCGGCGGCGCGGTCGAACACCCCGGTCGGCATGACCGGTCGTGCTCCGGTGAGGTGGTCGCTGGCCTGGTCGGTCCAGGCGGCGAGTTCCTCGCGCAGCGGTGCGGCTTCGCCTTCGACGTCTTCTTCGAGAAATTCTTCGACGGGTTCGTCGGGGGCGCGTTTGCGCATGTGGATGGTGATGGCGCGGGTGGTGATGGTGGCGGGCATGTGTCCGGCGATCCCGGCCAGGGCGGCGGGGGCGTAGACGGGGAAGCGTTCGACTTTCATGGCTTTGGCATCGCCCACGCAGCGAGCGATCGTGGCGCTGTGAGGTGTATCAAGGATCTTGGACAGGGCCTCTCGACTGAGAGGATGCGTCCGTGCCGGAGAAGCGTCGGAAGTTCAGCCCGCAGTTCAAGGCCGAGGCGGTGCAGCTGGTAGTGAGCACCGGTCGGCCGGTGGCTGAGGTGGCCCGGGAGTTGCAGATCAACGAGGGGACCTTGGGCAACTGGGTCAACACCTGGCGGCGGGAGAACCCGGAACCCGAGCCCGAGATGAGTCCCGTGGAGCGTGCGCGGTTGAGCGAGTTGGAAGCCGAAGTGCAGCGGCTGCGGATGGAAAACGAGTTCCTGAAAAAAGCGCGCTTGATCTCAACCGGTGTAAGCACGTGATCTTGGTGTAGGTATGTCGTCGGTGGAGTGTGGAAGGCCGACGAGGAGTGTCCGGGTGGGACAGCGCACGATGTTGACGGGCGGCGATCGGGAAGAGATCTCGCGCGGTATCGCCGAGGGCGTGGACCAGGCGGTGATCGCGGAGCGGATCGAGCGGAATCCCAGCGTGGTCAGCCGCGAGATCCGTCGCCATGGCGGCCGGGCGCATTACCGGGCCCAGGTAGTCGTACGACGGGCCACGTCGGCACGAGCGCGGCCGAAGATCCGCAAGCTGGATACAGATCCGGTGCTGCGTGAGGTGGTCACGACCAAGCTGCGGGAGGGCTGCTCGCCGGACCAGGTCGCGGGCCGGTTGCGGCACGAACGGCCGGGCCAGCAGGCTTGGCAGGTGTCTCACGAGGCGATCTACACCTGGATCTATGCGCTGCCCACCGGCGAACTGGCTCGTCAAGGCATCTGGCTGCGCTCGGGGCGTAGCCAGCGGCGCTCCCGTGGCCGGGCCCGCAGCTCGGGTGCGCGGATCGTGGGTATGCGCTCGATCGAGGAACGCCCGGCCGAGGTCGCCGACCGCAGGGTGCCCGGACACTGGGAAGGGGATCTCGTGGTGGGCAAGGGCGGCAAAACCGCCATGGCCACCCTGGTCGAGCGTACGTCGCGCTACACCTGCTGTGTGGCGCTGCCCGACGGCAGGCATGACGCCACCACGACCCACGACGCACTCCTGTCGAAGATCAACGACATGCCGTCGCATCTGCTCACCAGCCTGACCTGGGATCAGGGTTCGGAGATGGCACGCCACGCGGCGTTGTCGCTGGCCGCCGACGTCGACATCTACTTCGCCCACCCGCACTCGCCGTGGGAACGCGGCACGAACGAGAACACCAACCGGCTGCTGCGCGAGTACTTCCCCAAAGCAACCGACATCACCGACCACCAGTCCTACCTGGACACCGTGGCCGAAGAACTCAACAACCGCCCCCGCCGTATACTCGACTACCGAACCCCAGCAGAAGTCTTCACCGAGCTCCTCACCAGCTCACTTGCTTCCACCGACTGACACCGCCGGACTCAACGCCTGCTCGGCTCAATGCCTACGGTAGTACCGTTCTTGCGGTCGGTGGGTTCGTCGCGAGTGGCTTGGCGACTGGTGGTGGTGCCTGGGGTCGTGGGAGGGGCCTTCGCTGCTGCAAGTGTTATCAATGCCTGGGGGGCGCTACTCAATGCTGACAACAGGAAGAGGCAGCCATGAACACGACAGGGGCACTCAAAAGAACCAATGCGCAAATCGCGCTATTGGTGATCAGTGTAGTCTCGATTATCGCTTCTGTCGCCCTTCTTTGGGGGTGGAATAATTTCCCTGTTTCATGGTTCATGTTAGCAGTTTCTCTTATTTCTCTACTGGCATCAAAAACGATGCGATCTAGGCAATTGAAGAAACGAGAAGCATAGCGGACGATCTACATCGGTGTCCGCGCTACGGGGGCAAGCTCAGGGATCGGTGTGCTGCTCGGAGAGCGACAGGTCGTCGATCAGGTCGTCCACGACGTGTTCCTCTTCGACTGCGAGGCCGACCTGCTGCATCCGGGCGCCGAGGCGGTCGTCCCAGCTGGGGTGAACCGGTTTGTCGCCGAGCTGGTGTGAGGAGTGCCCGGTCACGGCGGCCTCGTACGCCGCCGAGTCGAAACGCCACGGAATGACAGGTAGTCGGTCGAACACGACGTTGCCGATACGTAGGCCGCCCCAGTCGAAATCACCGTGGTAACGCAACCGGGCCGCCGACGTGGCGAGCTGACGCAACAGGTGCATCACGGCGGCGCCGGGCTGGCCGTTGGCGCAGACCAGAGGAGCCGACATCGATCCGAGCCGGTCGGCGGCGGCGGCGACCACCACCGGGTTCTCGCAGATCGAGACGGGTTGTCCCTCGATCGTCCACTCGGGAGTGTCGTGGATCAGCTGGCGCAGCGTCAGTACGGCTGGTTGACCGGCTCCGCGTAACGCCTCCAGTGCCCGTCCGGTAGCTGTTCTCGCGTCACCGGGCAGGCCGAGCGTCAGCACCGTCGAGGACAGCTCGTCGCGCAGGATGCCGACGGCAGCCCACACCTCTCGCTGCCACTGTGCTCCGGACCCGTCGGGCAGGCCCGCCACGGCGCGGGCGGCACCGAGGGTGAGTGTGGACAGTGGACGGTTGTCGTCGAGGGCATGCGCGCTGCCGGTGATGCGGGCGGCGAAGTGTCCCAACGGCTCGGCGGACGTGGGCAGGGCGCGGACGACCGCGGCGAGGTTGTGGAGTACTGGTGCGGCCTGCTCGAAGGTTCCGGTGAGCCTGCGAACGAGCCCGCTGGAGTGCAGATGGTCGTACCAGTCGGCGAGTTCGGCCCTGCCGTGCACTGCGTCCCGCAACGGGGCGAATGCCTCACGCCACCCGCGTTCTTCCCGTTCGGCCGCCTCTGATCGCACGGTAACCGGGCCGGTGAGGGTGGTGACGGCGACTTCCAACCCGTCAGGACACGCGCCGGACTGCCGGAGCACGTCGTCGACGGCCGGCAGGGAGACCGTGAGAGTGGTTCCCGCACGGGGTCGACGACCGAGCAGTCGGTGCACGGCCTCCCGTTGCGCGGAGTTCGCCTCGGAGAGGGTGACCGACGTGGTGAGTGGCTTGCCGAGCTCCATGCGTCGCCGGGCCCGCTGGACGAGCCACGCGAGGTCGTCCCCGCCGAGAAGCCGCGTCAACCGCTCGTGATCGGTGCTCACGCCCACAAGCCGTCCTGCGCGGAAGGCTGTGGTGGCTGAGGGGTCGACGCATCCGTGTCAGGCCGTTCGAGCTGGACACGGTCACTGCCGTTCCACTGCCAGTGAGTCACCAGCACCGCGTCGACTCCCTCGGTGCGGGACAGTTGCGCGATGGCCAGCCCGGGGACCTCCGGGTAGCAGCCCCACTCACGTTCACTGGTCATGACCACGTCGAGATCGAACGCGGCCAGCAGTCCGAGGTATTTGGCTCGGGCGTTGTCGTCGACCCCTGCGAAGGCTTCGTCGAGGGTGACCAGCCGGGGTGCGTGCGGGTTGCCTGCCGAGGCGTAGTGCGAGGAAGCAGCGGCGAACAGCGGCACGCTCGCGGCCAAGACGCGTTCGCCGCCTGAGGCCGGCCCGGTCGCCGACTTCCACTGCCCGTTCTGGTGGCGTTCGATGACGAATTGGTGCCAGCCGCGATAGTCGAGTGCCGTGGTGAGTTGCTCCAGCCAGGTCCCCGCTGTGTCGCGCGCGCGGACGTCGGCGATGCGTTCCTGCAGGAAACTGCCGACGGTGCTTCTGTCCTCTTCGGACCACGCGTCGGGGTTCTGGCGCAGGAGGCGTTCGCGTGCCGCGTTCAGACCGGTGGGCCCGTCCGGCCGGGGACGCCAGACGAGACGCAACCGCATCCCGGTGCTGGTGGGTCGGGCCGCGAGTTCCTCATTCATGCGGGCGACCTGATTCTCGGCTGCCGAGATGAGTTCCTGCAGCGTGCTGGCCACCTCGTTGACCAGATGGTTCTCCAGAATCTCTCGCTCGCGTTCGTCGAGCAGTCGCTCCCGATCGGACACTTCGGTCTCGAGGGCGTCGACGAGATCGGGCACGGAGGTGCGGCGGCCGTGGAACTCGACCTCGACCACGATGCCGTCGTCGAGCAAGTCGGCCGTGGCGCGGTTTCCCTGGCGAGTGAGCGTTTCGGTGAGCGTCTTGTGTTCCTCGGTGACTCTGCGCTGCGCGCGGTCCCAGGTGTGGTCGTCCTCGGCGTGATCGGACAGTTCGTCGTTGACCTTGCGCGCCAGTCGCACGGTCGGGTCCGGCGACCAGGTGGTCGTGGAGTCCGGCACCTCGAGCTCGGGCAGCGCCACGGCCAGCAGGCCGGTCTGGGCGAACCGCCGGAAGGAGTCGGTGGCCACGGTTCGGTGCTCGGTGGCTTCGGCGAGTTCGGTGCGGAGTTGTTCGCGGCGGCCGTTGGCGTTGCCGCGCGCGTCGAGGGCGTTCTCCACCTCGCGGTCCGCCTCACCACGGTGCTGGGTGTTGGCGCTGAGCGAGTTGGTGACCTCGGAGAGTTGCCGTTCGAGCTCCTCGACCGCGGCGCCGACCGTGTCGCGCAGCGTCTGATGGTGTTCGCCTGCGGCCAGGGCGGCCTGTTCGGCTTCGCTCGCGCGCTCGGCCAGGTCGGTGAGATCCGCTTCGGCATCGGCGAGTTCGGCTGCGGTGTCCGCGGCGCGCCGCTCGGCGTCGACGACGGCCCGCCAGGCCGGCCAGAGCCCCTCCAACTGGGTGCGGTATTCCTGCAGCGCCCTCGTCACCTCGTTCAGAGCGCTGCGATCGGACGGAAGTGCGGCGTCGTCGGCGCCGGTGGTCAGCGCGGATCGCGCGGTTCGGTTTTCCTCATTGGCGGCCGCCAACGCGTGCGTGGCCTCGGACTGGCGTTGGGTCAGGCGTTCGCGCTCGGCGACCAGCGAACTCACCCGGGCGTGGGCGTCGCGCAACGCGGCGTCGTCGGGCAGGTTCACCATCTCGGCCTTGAGAGCAGCCGATCGTTCGTCCAGGCGCGCGCGACCATCCGCGAGTTCGGTCAGCTGTGCGTCCAGTGTGGTCAGTTCGCCACGCAGATCGGCCAGCCGGGCGCGGCGAGCGACTTCACGGGTGCTGCGCCCGATGTAGGTCGCGACCGGCTTGTTCCAGCGGCCCTCCACCGGGCCGTTGCGGAACCGTCCCCGGCGGCTCACCGCGGTCGTCGACTCCGTGTCGAGCGCGTCGTCGGCGAGGCCGATGGCTGTGAGGACCTCGGTCACGGTCGCGTCGGAGACGGTGGCCGCACGCGGATCGTCGCGATCGACGGCCGGCCGCAGCGCCGTGGCCAGCGACGTGCGTGCCGGTGTTCCGGCACGCACCACGACGTCCTCGGCCTCCGGATCCAAGACCTCTCCCGTCGGCATGACCCAGCCGTCGAGGATTCCCGCGGCTTCCAGTGCAGCTTCGATGCCTGCTCGGTCGTCGGCGGTGACCTCGTCGGCGAAGTCGACCAGCCGCCACAGTGGCGCCCCGTCGCGGTTGGCCCGCGCGGCGGAGTCCCTGGTGTACGGGGTGGGTGGGCTGGTGTCCTCGCCCCGCTCGAGCCGGTCGATCTCCTCGATCAGTTCGGCGCGGCGGTGGTTGCGGTCCTGTTGCTGGGCCTGCAGGTCCGCGTCCGCCCGGGCGAGTTCGCCCGTCGCCGCGTGGCCTGCGGTGTTCACGGCGGTCGCCGCGGGGTTCGTGCCGTCGAGGGTCTCCACCCACAGTTCCAGCTCGGCGAGAGTGCTCGCCGGGTCCGGCAGCCGGAGCTCGGTGGCGCCGTCGAGATGCGCACGCACGGCCGTGACGAGATCGGCGCCGCGTTGCTCGACGGCGTTGTCCGCGGATTCCGTGCGTTCGGCGAGCTCGCCGGCTTCGGTGTCGAGCTCGGCGCTCCGGCGCTGGGCGTCGGCCAGCTTCCGGTCGGCGGTGTCGACGTCGTTGAGCAGGGCGTCGACGTGATCGACCGCGCGTTGCTGCCGATCACGCAGCTGCTCGGCCGCGCGGCGGACGGCGGCCGGTTCGGCGTGGCCCTCCAGCGGTGTGTCGACGTGTTCGGTGTGGCTGTCGGCGATCCGAGCCGTCGAGGCAACCTCGGTCGCGGACTGTCGCCGGGTGGTCAGTTCCTCGCGCGTACCGGCGAGACGTGACTCGGCCGAGGTGTGCTGTTCCCGACGCGTGGCGAGCCGGTTCCGGCTCTTGTCGCGCTCACCGGCGAGGCGTTGGGCTTCGTCGGTTCGGCGCCGAACTTCCTCTGACGATCGCTCCAGCTCCTGCGCGCTGCGCATTTCCGGGCTGGCGCGCAGTGCGCCCTCCTTGGCCTGCAACTGGGTTCGGGCGTTGGTCAGCTCCTGTACCCGGCTCTTCGCGGCTTCCAGCTGTTCTTCGGCGGCGGTGTGGTCGGCCTCGGCGGCGGACAGGTCGCGGTTGACGCGCTCGTAGCCGGTCTGGGCGTCCCGCGGCTGTCTCGCGCGTCTGCGGGCCGCGATGCGGGCGTAGCGGCGGTAGTGGCTGAGGAAGGACGTCGCGGCCTCGCGTGCCTCGGTCATCGACCGCAGCGACTCCCGGTCCTCTTCGAGGCTGCGGAACGCTTCGGCGACGTCGGCGATGACGGCCTGGTCGAGCGGCGGCAGTGCTTCGGTGAGCGCGTTCGACAGCGTCCTCTCGTCGGGACGTTTGGACAGGTGTGGTTGGCGCAACTGCACCAGCAGGTCGACCAGCGCCCCGTAGCGCTGGGCGCCGAACCCGAACAGGGCCTCGTCGACGGCTCGGCGATAGTCGCGTGCCCTGTCGTAGGTGGTGCCACGGTCGGCGAGCGCGTCGGTGAGCCGGTCCTTGCTCAGGGCCGTTCCGGTGGCGTCGACGAGGTCGAGTTCGTCGCCGACGCGCTGGTCGGTGACGAAGAACCAGTGGCGGCTGATGCCGCGCCCGGCGACGGCTTTCATCCCGCAGCCCAGCGTGCGGATGTCCACACGGCCGTGCTCGTCGAGGCGGCCGAACTCCAGCCAGCTGTAGCCGAGCCGTTCCGAATGGGGGTGCGCCCCGCCGAGCAGCAGGTTCCAGTCCATCCGCTTCTTCGGGTCCGCGTCGGGCTCGACGCGGTGCGGGGACAGGTCGCCGTCGAGCAGGAACGGCAGCGTCAACGCCAGTACCTTGGACTTGCCGGTTCCGTTGTTGCCGCGCAGCAGCAGACGGCCGTCGTGGAACCAGAATTCCTCGGAGTCGTAGTAGAACAGGTCGATCAGCCCGGCGCGAAGCGGTTGCCACCGGGTCAGCTGCGGGTCGGGGAGTTCTCGGGTCACGGGCGTTCCTGCGGGGAGTGGACGGTCGGTTCGGCCAGCGCGTAGCGGGCCAGTGCGGGCAACGCGGTCACGGTCTCGGCGTCCCGGGAGATCAGGCGCAACGCTTCCAGACGGTCCAGCGCGGCGGTGGTCAACCCCACCTCGGCACCGGGTTCGGCGGCGTCGCGCCGCCAGTACGAACGGTGTGCGTCGGCCTGCTCGCGGACGTGCCGGTGCAGTCGTTCCAGCGGGACCGGCGACTCGGTACTGCGTGCGAGGTGGTCGGCGAGCAGCAGCGTGGCGTGACCTTCGGTTCCGGTTTCGGGCATGCGCACGTCGGTGAGGTCGTCGAACGGGTCGACCATCGCGATGCCTTCGGCGCGGGTCTCGGCCACCAGACCGGTCAGTTCGGTGATGCGTGTGGTGATGGCCGTGCGCTGACCGGACAGGTAGGTCCGCTCGGCCTCGTCGAGTTCGTCGTAGTACAGCACCGGTTCGTCGAGCAGTCGGCGGGTCAGGTGGTGGCGGATCCGCCGGTTGCGCAGATCGTCGGTGGTGGCCGGGGTCTCGGCGGTCAGCGCCGAGATGCGGTCTTCGAAGGTCTCGGAAGCCTCGGTAGCCACGGTCGACGGCCCCCGAGGAGTGGCCAGCAGCCCGGCGAGCACGCGGCGGTGCACGTCGTAGAGCACGTCGCCGGTGTCCTTGACGAACGCGTCCTCGTCACCGGCGACACGGCTGAGCACACCGAGATCGAGCAGCAACCGCACCACCGCGACCAGGTCGCTGCGCTCGTCGCGCCCCTCGAGGGTGAAGGTCATGCCCGCCGCGACCAGGTCCGGGTCGCCTGCCCCGAGAACGATCTGCTCCGCGAGGCGACCGAGGGTGATCTGCGTCTCGGCGCGGTCCAGCGTGGCCAGCGCCAGGCAGGTCAGCACGTATCGGCGCCGGGTGAAGGGAGGTTTCGACCGCGCCTCCCTGGCGGGATAGGTGGGGTCGTCGGTGTGGGAGGTGTACTTGACCAGTCGAGCCAGGTCCGCCTCGACGATCAGCGCCCAGCCGGTGTTGCGGTCGAACCACTCGCGCAGCGTGGCGGCGTGCCTGCGGATCAGGACGAACGCCTCGGCCTCGGGGCCACTGGCCCGCACCAGCGGCCGCCGGAGCAGAGCGCGGGCGGCGCGTCGCAGCTCGCCCGCGCGCGAGGACGCGAGCACATCGTCGACGGCGCTCATGCGCTGCGCGCCTCCGTTTCGTCACGCGTGGTGAGGTCGGTGATCTCGACCAGGAAGTCCGGGCCGCGCAGCACACCGTGCGGGGTGTGGATCTCGGCCTCCCCGGGCCCGTCGAGCACACGGAGCCGGATCGCCATGCTGCCGTCGGACGTGCTGGTGCGGACCGTATCGGCGCCCGGTGTCCGTGCCGCCAGGGCGTCGCCGAGCAGTCCGAGGAACAGCTGGAACGCACCCGGTTCCAATGTGGCGATGTCGGAGAGCCGCGTCGGGTGGCTGGTGACCAGGGCGGCCCGCGCGGCGGCGGTCTCGGCGGCTTCCTTGGCGGCGAGATCGGCCAGGTAACGGCGTTGTTCGGACCGGTCGAGCACGCGATTGGGCTTGCCCCGCCGCTCGTAGCTGCCGGTTTTGCGTAGCCGTGGGCTGATGGACAGCGGGGGAGCACTCGCCCACGGGGTGCTGGAAGCGACGGCGCCGTCCTGCTCGGGGTCGGCGGTGAGGTGTCGCGCGGAGGAAAGCCCGAACGCCGAGCGCCACAGCCGATGCAGCGACGCCTCGTCGGGCGACTGGGCGAACCAGCGCGCCAAAGTCCGAAAGTCCGCCGTGCGATCCGACCGCCCGGCACGACGCTCGTTGAGGGCGGCCACCACCTGCAGCAGCTGCGGGATCGCCGCACGCGCCTGGTTGCGCAGCAGCTTCGCCTGGCTCGGATGGTGCTGATCGCTGACGAACCACGCACGAAAGCCCTGCCAGCGCTCCTGCCAGAGAACGCGACCCCGTTCGAACGCGTCCCGACGCGGGTCCGAATCCTCGGTGTCGTTGTCGTCGGCACCGGGCGCGGCGTCCTCGGCTTCGCGTCGCGCCGCGATCTCCAGCAACTGACCCACGTCGGCGTTCTCCAGGGACTCGACGAGTCCGGCGATCTCTGCGCCGGTACTGACGAGGTCCTTGATGAACCGCTCGAGGTAGTCGATCAGCCGGTCCTTGTAGGCGCGGAACGTATCCGCGTCGGTGTCGTGCAGATCGATCGTGCGCTGCAGGGATCGCATGAACGCCTGCGCGTTGTCGGCGAGGTCGCGGAACCGGCCGACGAGGCTGTCCAGCAGCAGATGCACCTTCGCCGGATCGGGATCGGGCTCGCCTGCGAGGGCGAGCAATCCGCGCAACCGGTCGGTGATGTCGGTCAGCGCCACCGCCTGCAGCGCCCCACGCCTGCCGAGCGCCTCGTCGTAGGTCGTCAGGGCCTGCTCGGTGGCCTCGCCGTGCCGCGTCAGCTGGTAGAGGAACCGGGCGCGGTGGAAGTCCTCGACGGTGGTGACGCGGCTGGTGTCCGGATCAGCGCGGAGGTTTCCCCACTCCACGAGCTGCGCGAGAGCACCGGCGATCACCGAAACGTCCGGTCCGTTGTCCAGCTCCTCGTCCACGTCCTCGGGACGGAGGTGCACGGTGAACCGGCGCTTGGCCTTCAGGAACGTCGCCATGATGTCCCTGTACAGCGCTGCTTTGGGTGAGGTGAGGTGAGCGAACGTCCCGAAATCCTGATCCACCGAGGCGGCCCTTTCCTGCGAGGTCACCGCCGAGGCTAGGACACACCCCCGTCAGAACCCCACGGCCGGTGGTCGGCGAGGCGGTCCCTGCGCCCCGAGCGGTCCCCGTGCCCGTGGCGACAGGCCGGATCACCGCCGGAACTCTGATCCACAGAGTTCATCCTGGGGTACGTGGCGGGGTGGGGTTGTGTCGCCGGGCGGGCGGCTGGTGAGGATGCTGATGGCGTTCGCCGCGACGATGGCGACGATCGCGGCGGATTCGGCCCAGCCCAGGGATTGGTCGAGTACGAGGAGCCCCAGTACGGCGGCGAAGACGGGGTTGGCGCTCATGAACAGACCGAAGAAGTGGGTGGGAACGCGGCGCAGCGCGAAGAGGTCGGCCACGAGCGGCACGGCTGAGGACAGCAGACCGGCTGTGGCGGCGCACATGAGGGCGGTGGCGTCGAGCGGCCCGACGGTCAAGCTGTGCACGCCGACGGGGGTGAACAGCAGTGCCGACACGGCGGCGCCGGTGGCTGAGCCCTCGGTTCCGGGCAGGCGGCGGCCGACGGTGCGGTTGAGCAGGATGTAGCTGGCCCAGCATGCGGCAGCCAGCAGTGCCAGTGCGATGCCGGTGTAGTCGGTCGTGGGTTGCGGACGGGTGAGGACCACGACTCCGGCGACCGCTAGCGCCGCGCACGCCAGGTCGGTGCGGCGGCGTGAGCCTGCGAGGGCGATCGCCAGGGGGCCGAGGAATTCCAGGGTCACTGCCAGACCGAGTCCGATCCGGTCGATGGCGCCGTAGAGGAAGAGGTTCATCGCGCCGAAGGCCGTCCCCAGCAGCACGACGGGCCACCACTGGGTCCAGGTGAAGCGGCGCCAGCGGGGGCGAGCGAGGGCCAGCAGCACGATCGCAGCGACGTACTGCCGCGCTGCCACGACCCCGGCTGGACCAAGAACAGGGAAGGCCAAGGCGCCGATGGCTGCGCCAGTCTGGTTGGACAGCCCACTGGCCGCCATCACCCCGGTCCCGGCCCACCGACTGCCTGCGGTGTCGGACGCAGGACGGGTGCTCGTCGCGGCGGTCGTGGTGGGCATGGTTCCCAGGCTTGCCGTGACCGTCGGCGGAGGGAAATACTTCCGAGGGTTCGCTTATGTGTGCGGGTTATGACTGGTCGGCCGCCACGGCGCGTTGGGCGTACTCACGGAAAGCGGGCACAGCCGTGTGACTGGGATGTGGCGGCCAGCTCAGGTGAACGGTGACCGGCTCGGCGTCGGTGATGGGCACGTAGCGCACCCCGGGGTGGGGATGGGAGTAGCCGGTCGCCTCGACAGTGACGCCCACCGTCTCGCCGGCGGCGATGGTCGCCAGCCACTCGTCGACGTTGGCGACATCCAAGCTCGTGCTGGGGCGGTGGCCCGCTGGCCACAGTTGAGTACTGGTGGTGCCGGTGGTCGAACAGATCGCGATGGGCCGGTCAGCCAGATCGGCCAGCGTGATCTCGAACTTCTCGCTGAGGGGGTCGTCTTCGGAGACCGCCGCCAGTCGAGGCTCCTGAAGCAGGGGCAGGGCGTAGAACGTGTCGTCGTCGGGCCGTGTGCGCAGGAAGGCCATGTCGATCTCGCCGTAGCGCAACGCGGCCTCGGGGTCGTCCACCCGACGCATCCGCACCGGGATGTCGGGGTGCTCGCGGCGCCAATGGCGCATCAGCGGCACCGTGTGGCGGCCCAGCGCGGCCCAGGCGTACCCGACCCGTAGCGGGCGCGGCTCGGTGGTGGTGGCGTCTCGGATCGCGTCGTCGAGGTGGTTGAGGATCTGGTGGGCGTGCTGGTGCAGTCGCTGGCCGGCCTCGGTCAGATGCAGGCTGCTCGTGGTGCGTTCGACCAACCTTGTGCCCAGTGTCTGCTCCAGTTGGCGCAAGGTTCGCGAGAGCGCGGGCTGGCTGATGCCCACGACCGCGGCGGCCGCCGTGATCGTGCCTTCGTCGCCGACTGCCACCAATGCACGCAGATGCCGCAGCTCCATAACTGGCGAGTATAAGCGCCGTGAGCCTTTTTGGTGGTTATAGCAACCAAAAAGGCTCACGCCTCGAGCGGCGCTGGTCGCCAGCCGCTGGTGAGTCGCCGCCCGAGACGGGTTCCGCGGCGTCGCCGGAACACGCGGCCTGCTTGGGTGTGCGGTTGGCGTGCGCGAGTGCCGCACCGATCAGCGGTACGAGGGCGGCTGCCGTGGCGCTGATCCAGGAAATCGCAGTGGTCAACGGTTGTTCGAGGGTCAGCAGACCGACCGCTACCGTCGGGACTCCGGTGCCGAGATAGAACGCGAGATAGACCGCGCCGTTGACCGAGCCCCGTTGCCCATTGGGTGCGGTCGCGTCGATCGTCGCTACGGCCCCGCCGTAGGCGAGCCCGTGTCCGACCCCGGCGGCGACGGCAGCGGCCATGGTCATCGGCAGCGAGCTGCCGCCGGTCAAGGCCAGGGCGAGGAGACTGCCCAGCAGAGCACCGAGCCCGACGAACTGCGCGGTTTCCGGGCCACAGCGGGGCACGAAAGGCAGGACCAGTACGGAACAGACCAGCACCGCCGCGACGATCCCGCCGGTGAGAGCCAGGTTGTCGATCCGGGCCGCCCGGCCGAGTACCGCCGGGATGACAGCCAAGAACAGTCCTGCCACGGTCCAGGCGAGAAAGCCGACTCCGGCGGCGGTGCCCAACCGCAGGCGCATGCCTTTCGGTACGTGTGGCCGCGTGGGCCGCCAGCGAGACGCACGCGCACCGGAGGCGGTCAGCGCCGACACGCGGTGCCAGCCGATGCTCAGCAGGACCAGGTGGGCCAGGTACGGCAGCAGCAGCGGTAGTGGTGCGTACTCGGCCAGCATCCCCGCCACGAGAGGACCGGCGGCGGTCCCACCGACGAACGCCATGCTCGCCACGACCGAGGCCCGGCTCCGGTTCCCGTCGGGGTCGCGCTCCGCGATCAAGGCGGTCGCTGCCGCGGTCGCCGCGCCCAACGCCACACCCTGAATCGCGCGGCCGATGAACAACCACTCCGGACCTTCCGCGAGCGCGAAGCATCCCGAGGCGAGTGCGGCCGCGATCACGCTGGCCCGCAGCACCACGCGACGACCGAGCGCGTCCGCCGCCGGGCCGAACAACAGCAGGGAAGGCGCGGTCACCAGGGCGAACGTCGCGAAGATCAGCGTCATCGTCAGGTCGCTGAACCCGAAGGCCTGCTGATACCCCGCGTACAGCGGAGTCGGCAGGTACGCCCCGATGGTCAGCACGACCAGCAGATATACCGCCGCGCGCACCTCACGCTTGCGTTCACGCCGCAGCGTGGGCAACTCGCCGGACGCGCCGGCACACCCTTGAACGGAGAAGTCCCTCAGCAACACGCCCACAGCGTGCCGAGGCTGATTGCTGCAGTACAGCGAACGTTCATTCAGAGTATCGTGCAAAATAGTTACATGATCGATCCGAAGCTGCGGGTGCTGCAACTGGTCGCCCACCACGGCACCGTCACCGCTGCCGCCCAGGCGCTGCACTACACGCCCTCGGCGGTTTCGCACCAGTTGCGCCAGCTGGCGGCCGACCTCGACGTCGAACTGGTGGTGCAGTCCGGTCGCGGCATCCGGTTGACCGCCGCGGCCGCCACCGTGCTGCGCCACACCGAGATCCTGCAGGCCCAGGTCGAACGCGCCCGCGCCGAACTGGCCACTACCACGGACGACACCAATGGTTCCTTCACGCTGTGCGGGTTCTCGACCGCCGCCATGCACCTGCTGCCCCCGGCAGCGGCAGCACTCCGGGATCAGCACTCGAATCTGACCGTCCGGGTCATCGAAGCCGAACCGTCGCGCTGCTTCGATCTGCTCCTGGCCGGAGACGCCGACCTCGCTCTGTTGATCGCCACCGCCGAAACGCCGCCCGGCTCGGACACCCGGTTCGACCAGCGCCCCCTGCTGGACGACCCACTCGATCTCGTCGTGCCCGACGGACACCGGCTGACGACCCAACGGACGGTCACCCTCGCCGACGCAGCTGATGAATCGTGGATTGTCGGCCGGCCCGGCAGCACCTACCACCACCTGGTGCTCACCGCGTGCATGGCTGCCGGGTTCACACCGAACATCGCCCACTACGCCGACGAGTGGGACACCGGAACGGCTCTGGTCGCTCACGGCTTCGGCATCATCCTGGTGCCCCGGCTCGCCCGGCTGCACGAAGGCTGGCCGGTCACTCGCTTGCCCCTGCACGGCGAGCCGGCCCCGGCTCGCCGGATCCTCGCCGCCACCCGTCTCGGCAGCCGCGAGCACCCGGCGGTCACCACCGCCCTCAACACCATCACCAGCACCGCCGGCTCCCTACTACCCAGCCCCCGACCCGGTGGGCGGAAGGAATGACGGCGTGAGCCTTTTTGGTGGCTATAGCAACGAAAAAGGCTCACGCGTCTCTGAACCGAATCCCGTGCCCGCGGCGATCACCGTTGCTGACAGCATGAAGCGGCGCCGCAGAGGGTCAGGCGAGAGCATCGCAGGGACGCCGAGCGTTCGTTGATCAAGCTGCCCGGACCTGACACGGTTACGGTGATTTCATGCTCGAGCCGTTCCGTCTGGAGATCCCGCAGTCCCAGCTCGACGACCTCCGTGATCGGCTGGACCGCACCCGGTGGCCGGATGCGGAGACCGTTGAGGACTGGTCGCAGGGCATTCCGCTGTCGTACATGCGCCGGCTGTGTCGTTACTGGGCCGAGGACTACGACTGGCGCGTCACCGAAGCGCGGATCAACGCTGTGCCGCAGTTCCGCACAGAAATGGACGGGCTGGGCCTCCACTTCCTGCATGCCCGCTCGCCGCACGACGGTGCGCTGCCGCTGCTGCTGACCCACGGTTGGCCAGGGTCCATTGTGGAGTTTCTCGACGTGCTGGGGCCACTGACCGACCCGCCGGATCCGGCCGACGCGTTCCACGTCGTCGCTCCGACGTTGCCTGGTTACGGATTCTCGGACAAGCCCGCAGGCACCGGGTGGGGAGCGCAGCGCATCGCCGAAGCGTGGGCGACGTTGATGGCTCGGCTGGGCTACGACCGCTACGCCGCCCAGGGCGGCGACTGGGGATCGATCATCACGGCCGCCCTCGGCTCCACCGATCCGCGTCACCTCGCCGGGATTCACCTGACCATGCCGCTGGCGTCGGCCCCGGAAAGCGAGAGCGGGCAGCTGACCGAGGCTCAGCGTGCCGCGCTGGCCGACCGCGACGAGTTCCGCCGCGTCGGCACCGGCTACTCCAAGCAGCAGTCCACCCGCCCACAGACCCTGGGCTACGGCCTGGTGGACTCGCCGGCCGCGCAGTGTGCCTGGATCGTCGAGAAGTTTCGGGCGTGGACCGACTGCGATGGTCACCCGGAAAACGTGATCTCCCGGCACACCCTTCTGGACAACGTGATGTTCTACTGGCTGCCCGGCGCCGGGGCGTCGTCGGCGCGGCTGTACTGGGAAAGTCCCGATCGGCCGCAGGGGCGCGTCGACGTGCCCACCGGTGTCTCGATCTTCCCGAACGAGCTGTTCCGGCTACCGCGCCCTTGGCTCGAACAACGATTCACCGACCTGCGCCATTACCGAGAACTCGACAGTGGCGGGCACTTCGCGTCCCTGGAACGCCCCGAGACGTTCGTCGACGAACTGCGCACCTTTTTCCGCATGGTGCGGTAACCGGGCATCCGGGACAGCAGCTCCTGCCCGGCGGAATATCGGCGGCTGCGACCGGTCGACAGCGCCCCGGCCGAATCGGCGATGCCGCCACGGTCAGAGGTGGTCGAGGACGGTGGCGGTGATCTGCTTGGTGGTGGCCGTGCCGCCGAGGTCCGGCGGCAGCGCTCCTGCTGCTGTCGCGGCGCCGAGGGCGCGCTCGACGCGAGCGGCAGGCGCAGGCAGTCCGAGGTGCGAGAGCATCAGGGCGGCGCTGCCGATGGCACCAATGGGGTTGGCGATTCCGTGACCTGCGATGTCGGGGGCGCTGCCGTGCACGGGCTCGAACATGGACGGTGTGCGCCTCTCGGGGTTGAGATTGGCGCTGCTGGCGAGCCCCAGGCTTCCCGCGAGGGCGCTGCCGAGGTCGGAGAGGATGTCGGCGTGCAGGTTCGACGCCACTACCACGGAGAGGTCTTCGGGGTGCAGGACGAACCGGGCCGCCATCGCGTCGACCAAGCACCTGTCGCTGTCCACGTCAGGGTAGTCGGCGGCGACCCGCTCGAAGACCTCGTCCCAGAGGACCATGCCGTGCTGTTGGGCGTTGCTCTTGGTCACGCTGGTCACCTTGGGGTGATCACGTTTCCTGGCGAGGTCGAACGCGAACCGCATGATGCGTTCACAACCCTTCTCCGTGAACAGGGACGACTGCACGGCCACCTCGTTGCCCGGACCGCGGCCGGAGAGGTTGCGCCCGCCGAGACCCGAGTACTCACCCTCGCTGTTCTCGCGGACCACGACCCAGTCCAGATCGGTCTGGTCGGCCTTGCGTAGCGGGCTGAGTACGCCGGGGTGGAACTGGACGGGTCGCACGTTGGCCCACTGGTCGAAGCCCTGGCAGATCGCCAGCCGCAGCCCCCACAGGCTGGTGTGGTCGGGCACACTCGGCCATCCGACGGCGCCGAAGTAGAGGGCGTCGAAGTCCTGGAGTTGTTCGAGGCCGTCTTCGGGCATCATGCGGCCGGTGCGGCTGTAGTAGTCACTACCCCAGTCGAACTCGGTCCACTCGAGCGCGAACTCACCGCCGGAGTCCGATGCCAGTGCGTCGAGTACCGTCCTTCCCGCGTCGACGACCTCGTGGCCGACGCCATCGGCCGGGATGGCGGCGATGTGGAACGTGCGCGGGGCCATGGGACCTCCTTGAGACGGTTCGCTGGCGTGCGCCTTCCACTCAAGGCGTCTCGATACAAGTTGTCCAAGAGGCGAGGTTCGGGGTACTCATAGGCACTGCCTATCGTGAACGTGTCGGCCCACCCGCCATAGTCCAGAACGTCTCCGCGGCTGCGGTGATCGGAGACGCTCGGGTGACCAACCAGAGACCGAGGTAGGCGGGTGGTTCGAGCGCGAACACGCGCAGCCCGAGTTGGCGTGCGATGGACGCCCATGCGTCGGTGAGCACGGCGTTGCCGACGCCGTTCGCCACGAGCGTCAAGATCGCCTCCCGATGGGCGGTTTCCACCGCGATCCGCACGTTGAGCCCCGAACTGCGCATTTCCTCGATCAGCAGCCGCATCCCGGTTCCCTGCGGTCCCACGATCAGCCGCATGCCGTCGAGCCGCTCGCGCTGAACGATGTCGCCGGAAGGCAGGTCGTCCGACTCCGCGGCGACCAGGACGAACCGCTGGCTGCGCAATCGATGGGTGACCACTGTGGAATCGTGCAGCGGATGGGGTGTGCCGAGCACTCCGATCTCGCAGACTCCGGAACGGACGACTTCCACGACCTCGTCGGCGGTCGCTCGCGCGAGGACGTTGACCGTGACATCCGGAGCGAGATCAGTGAAGGCACTGATCATCTCGCTGAGCGGGGCGACGGCGGGGGAGGGCATGCCGGCGATGTCGAGGCGACCACTGCGCAAGCCCTTCACGTCGTCGATCACTTCGCCGGCGGCCTGAAGGTCGCGCTGCACTTGCCTCGCAGGCGGGACCAGCGCCCGTCCCGCTTCGGTGAGTTCGATACCGCGGCTGTTGCGGTGGAACAGTGGAGTGCCCAGCTGCCGCTCCAGTGTCCGGATCGCCTGGGAAAGCGAGGGTTGGGCTACGTGCAGCTGTTCGGCCGCCCGGCCGAAACCGGCACAGTCGACTACCGCCAGGAAGTAAGTCAGCTGCCGTGAATCCATCGCACTCCTCCGTACTCGAGCAGTGTAAATAGGTAAAACCTATCGCGCACGTAGCAAGCGCGTCTTGGACCGCCGCTGGTGAGTCAACGCACAGTCCAAGCACGTTGCACTCAGAGGAGGGGTCGTGTCGACGAACACTAGCGCTACGCACGACGAGACCGAACCCGATACCGAACCGGGCGCGCAGAATCTCTCACCGAGACAGCAGCGGTTCGAACGGTTGCGACAGACCCACGGGCTCTGGCTCGCACCGTTGATCGCGCTGTCGTTCGCGGCGTTGCCCCTCGATCTCCCGGGAAACCAGCAGATCCTGGGCGCGGTACTGCTCGGTGTGATCACTCTGTGGATCACCGAGTCGCTGCCGGTCCCGGTCAGCGGCATGGTCGGAGTCGCGGCGATCGTGCTTCTCGGCGTGGCACCGGTCGACGACGTGCTCGCACCGTTCGGTTCGTCGACGATCTTCACGTTCATCGGGGCGTTCATCCTCGCGAAGGCGATGCTCAAGCACGGTCTCACACAGCGGTTCGCCTTCGCTGTGCTGTCCCTGCCGGGAGTCGCGGACAGCACAGCCCGGATCGTCATCGCCTTCGGTGCCATCACGTGCGTCCTCTCGGCGTTCGTGTCCAACACCGCAACCGTGGCAATGCTTCTCCCGACGGCCATGGGCATTCTGCGGGTGCTCGCTCAACTTCTGAGCGGCGAATCCGCGAGTTCTGAGAGGTTGCATCCACATCAGCTGCGGGTCGGCACTGCTTTGATGCTCATGCTCGCCTACGGCGCGAGTGTCGGAGGGCTCCTGACGCCGGTGGGAGCGCCGCCGAATCTCATCGGTCGCGGTCTGATCGAGGAGGCCACCGGCCGGACGATCGCCTTCGGGCAGTGGAGCACCCTCGCAGTGCCGGTCTGTGCCGTGATGTTCGTCGTGCTCGCGGCCGTGGTGCTGTTGCTCAACAAGCCGGAAGTGCGGCGGCTCAACGGAGTGCGGGAGTACATCGCGGAGGAGAGAGCCGGAATGGGCTCGCTGTCGCGGGCTGAGATCAACACACTGATCGCGTTCACCGTCACGGTCTTCCTTTGGATCTCACCGGGCATCGTCGCCCTGGCCGCGGGCAGTGAGTCGGCTGTCTACGCGCTGGTCGACGACCGGCTCGACGAAGGCATCGTCGCGGTCGTCGGCGCTGCGCTGCTGTTCGTGCTGCCGGCCAACTGGAGTCGGCGAGAGGCGACACTCACCTGGAAGGACGCCACGACTATCGACTGGGGCACCATCCTGCTCTTCGGCACGGGCATGATTTTCGGTTCCCTGCTGGAGGATTCCGGGCTCGCGCAAACGATCGGATCATCCGCGTACGACACGTTCGGCGTCACCACGCCGTTCGCGCTGACCGTTCTCGCCGTCGTCCTGGCCATCCTGATCTCCGAAACCACGAGCAACACTGCTTCGGCAGCCGTGGTGGTACCGATCATCATCCCGCTGGCCGTTGCCGCCGGCGTGTCTCCGATCGTTCCCGCGGTGGCCGGTGTTTTCGCCGCCTCGTTCGGTTTCATGTTGCCGGTGTCGACGCCGCAGAACGCGATCGTCTACGGCTCCGGGGTCGTGCGGATCACGCAGATGATCCGCACCGGCATCGTCTTCGACATCGTGGGTGGCGTCGCCATCGTGCTCATCGTCCCTGCGATGGCCACTCTGATCGGGCTGGCGGGTTGATGGGGGCGCCGCGCGTACTCGTCGCGCCGGACAAGTTCAAAGGTTCGCTCACTGCGCGCGCCGCAGCCCGCCTCATCGCCCGGGGCATCGGCACAGTCGACAACAATCGGGCCACGACCACAGCGTGTCCGGTGGCCGACGGAGGAGAAGGCACCCTCGACGCCGTGCTCAACGCCGGGTTCCGTCACGTACCGGTGCGTGCGAGCGGGCCGCTGGGAAATCCTGTCGATACCGGATTCGCCGTACGCGACAGCCATGCCGTCGTCGAACTGGCCGACATCTGCGGTTGGCAACGACTTCCCGTGACAGGTCCGGCGCCACTGCTGGCGTCGTCGTACGGCGTGGGCGAGGTAATGTCGGCGGCGTTCGACCACGGGTGTGACCGCATCACGCTTGCGGTCGGCGGAAGTGCCAGTACCGATGGGGGAGCGGGCATGCTGCAGGCACTCGGCGCGCGGCTGCTCGATTCCACCGGTCGCGAGCTCTCCGCAGGTGGCGGGGCACTGACCCAGCTGGACGATGTCGATACCGGCGGACTCGATCCGCGCATCAGCCACGTCGAGCTCGCGTTGGCGACCGACGTCACGAACCCGCTGCTCGGACCGAGCGGTGCCGCGTCGGTGTTCGGTCCGCAGAAAGGAGCAGGTGCATGCGAGGTTGCCACTCTGGAATCCGGTCTCGCCCGGCTCGCGGTGCTCCTCGGCCATGAATCTTCCGCGCAGCAAGCTGGTGCCGGAGCGGCCGGAGGGACCGGGTTCGGCGTGCTGACCGCCCTCGGCGCTACTCGCATCTCGGGTGCCGCGTTCGTGCTCGACACCGTCGCGCTGGCCGACCGGTTGGCTGAATGCGATGTTGTGATCATCGGCGAGGGTTCCCTCGATGAGCAGAGCAAGCACGGCAAGGCTCCCGCTGCGGTGGCCGCCCTCGGTCGCGAACGTGGCATTCCGGTGCTCGCCCTGGCTGGACGCTGCTCCCTGGACCGCGACGAGCTCGCCGCGATGGGTGTCACGCGCAGCTGGTCACTGACTTCCTTGGAGCCCGATGTCGAACGCTGCGTCAACGACGTCGAACAACTGCTGCCTGACCTGGCCGCAAACGCCTACACGCACTGGCAAGGACGGACGTGAGTTTTCGGCGAGTTCTCGGGATCTCGTGCTCGAGCCGGTATCCTCGTGAGGCGAATCCGAATCCGCACCCTGGAGAGGTCCCGTCACATGTTGTCTCCCGAACCCGGCATTGTTGACGACAGCACACCGAATGCTTCCAGAGTGTACGACTACTATCTGGGCGGCAGTCACAACTTCGCGGTGGACCGGGAAATGGGCGACGAAGCCATCGCCCTGTGGCCCGATCTCCCCTTGGTCATGCGCGCCAACCGTGCGTTCCTGCGCCGCGCTGTGCGCTACTGCGCCGATCAGGGTGTGACTCAGTTTCTCGATCTCGGTTCCGGCATACCCACCGCGGGCAACGTGCACGATGTCGCGCAGCAGTCCTTTCCAGGAGCGCGGGTGGTCTATGTGGACAGCGACCCGGTGGCCGTCGCTCACAGCCGGAGGATCCTGGAAGGAAACCCCGACGCTGCGGTGGTCGAAGCCGATTTGAGTGCTCCCGCGGACGTACTGGAATCCGATGAGGTCACCTTGCTGCTGAACCTCGACGAGCCCGTAGCGGTCATGATGGTCGCGGTCCTGCACTTCGTGGCAGACTCTGACGATCCCCGCAGCATCATCGGTGCCTACCGGGGCGCGCTCTGCCCAGGAAGCTTCTTGGCGCTCTCGCATGCGAGTCACGAAGGTCAGCCACAGCAGGCGGCGTCGCACGAGGACCTTTACCGGCGCCGGACAACCACTCCCATGACCATGCGCTCACGGGACGAGGTCACCGCACTGTTCGCGGGCTTCGAGCTGGTCGAGCCCGGCGTTGTCTACCTGACGCAGTGGCGTCCGGAATCGAGTGACGCCGCCGCCGAGAACCCCGAGCGGTTTCCCGGCCTTGCCGGGGTGGGCGTCCTGCCATCCTGACTTCGAGGAGGCCACATGTTCACCGGACTCAGCGCGTTTCCGCTCACTCCCGTCACTCGCGATGGCATCGACGAAACGTCATTCGCCGGGCTCGTGGAACGACTCGCGGTCGCGGAGGTCGACTCGATCACCGCTCTCGGCTCCACAGGCTCGTACCCGTACCTCAACCGTGAGGAGCGCTTCCGCGTCGCGCAGCGGGCCGTCGAGCACGCCGGAGACGTTCCGGTCATCGTCGGCGTCGGGGCGCTGCGGACCCGTGATGTCCTCGAACTCGCTGCGGACGCACAGAAGGTGGGTGCTTCGGGGGTGTTGCTCGCGCCGGTCTCGTATCAGGCACTGACCGAGGACGAGGTGTTCGGTCTCTACGAGGACGTCACCGCTGAGCTGTCCGTCCCGTTGGTGGTCTACGACAACCCGGGAACCACGCACTTCGCCTTCACCGACGAGCTGTACGCACGAATCGCCGAGTTACCGAACGTAGCGTCGATCAAGATCCCGGGAGTGCCTGCCGATCCCGACGAGGCTGAGGGGCGCGTCTGCGGTCTGCGTGCGCTGCTGCCCTCGTCGGTGACGATCGGAGTCAGCGGGGACCCGCTCGCGGCCACCGGCCTCAACGCCGGGTGCCACGCCTGGTACTCGGTTCTGGGCGGCACGCTGCCCGAACCCGCCGTGGCGATCACCCGAGCAGCCCGAGCGGGCGACACGGCGACCGCCGTCGTGGAATCGGAGCGGCTCCGACCGCTGTGGGAGCTGTTCCGCCGCCACGGCAGTCTTCGCGTCGTCTCCGCCATCGCCGAACTCGTCGGTCTCGTCGGCCACCCGAATCTGCCTCGTCCGCTCCGCGGGCTACCGGACGCCGACCGTGCCGCGGTCGCGAACGCCGTCGAACGACTCGAACTCGGCCTCCGTGCAGGGCCGGGCGCGACCGCGTGACTACTCGCCGCCGTCGAGGCGTTGGGACAGCTGACGCAGGACGGTCTTCCGGGCCTTGTGTTGCCGCTCGTGCCGCAGCGCCTGCTCGGTTTCCTCGAGAGTCAGGGTGCGAGCTCGCTTCACCGCCTCGCGAGCGGGCAGCTCGTCGAGATCGGCCATCTTGCGCGCAGTCGCGGCAGCCTGGGGGTTCGCGGAGCGCTGCCGGCCTCGCTGCGATTCGTGCTGCTTCTTGCTCCGGGTCTCGCGGCGTTGGTGAGGCGTGAGTTCCCGCCACGCTTGCTTCGGCAGGTATCGCTCGGTGCGGCCGTCGTGGCGAGCCTGGGCGGAACCCGACTCCGTCTGCCACTCCTGGTGCGTCCACTCCTGGAGGCTGCGCTGCTGGGAGGACTTTCGTCGACCGTGCCGGTAGCCGCCGCCGTGCTTCTCGTACGCCTGGGTCAGCAGCTGACTCTTGCGAGCCGACCACTGCCCCGGGGCTCCACCCTTGTCCGAGGCCTTGATCTGTTCTTTGAGACGCTCCCGCAACTGCGGGTCGGTGTAGGTGGCCCGGTAGTCGTCCTTGTTCTTCGTCATGGTCGGGGAGTACCCGGGTTGCGCGTGGTTGACGCGAGGCCGCTCACGCACGGCGACGCGGCACGCCGATTGTTCGTTCGACGATGTTTGAGCGTCGTGGAAGTTGGGCAGCCTCGGACCCCGTATGCCGAGCGAGAGGGGAGACGAGTGATGACCGAGTCCCTGTGGCCTGGCGCCACCATGCGTTCCTTCGTCGAGCAGGCGCAGGAAGCAGCCGGTGTCTCCTCGTTCGAGGAGGCGGACGCCCTGGTTCGGGCGACTCTCACGACCCTGGGCGAAAGCGTCAGCGGTGGGCAGATCGACGAGCTCGTCCAAGGGTTGCCGCCGGAGGTGCGCGACGAGCTGTCCCGGCGCAGCGGTCAGGCCCGCGCGATGGACAAGAACGGGTTCCTCGACCGGGTCAGCGGAGCGATCTCGACCACCGACCTGGAGCGAACCGAGCAGCAGGTCCGGGCGGTACTGGCCACGGTGCGGGACTGGGCACCCGAAGGGGAGACCGCCGACACCATCGATCAACTGCCGCCGTCGTTGGCGCAGCTGTTCCGGTAGTCCGGTCGCCACCGGGGTTCGGCCGTCAGACGGCCCGTCAGCTCGGGTCGACGCTGGTGAACGCCATCCGGTCGAGTCTGCTGGACCGTGCGTCGGACGGCGCGAGAACGAGCCCCGAGGAGCCGTACGACATCGGTCGGCGGGGGCGCTTGGCCCGGGTGAGTTCTTGCATGCGTCGACCGCAGCGGCGGTAGAACCGCACTTGCCTGCCTCGCCCGAACACCGCCCACCCCGTTCGCATGAGGGGGCCCAACGTGGGCGCGCGCTGCGAGTAGGCCGCGATGCCGAATTCCACGTGGCCGGTGTCGGTGTGTTTGACGACCTCGTAGCTGAGACGTCCGCGTTCCAGATGCCCCCGCAGCGTGTCGTAGCTGAACCCCCACACCCGCCGGTCGGGTTCACGCTGTTCGTCGGTGACCTCGGTGACGCGGACGCCGAGATACAGGCGCAGCCCCGGAAAGCGCCCCTCCAGCAACATCGTCCGCTCCAGCAACGGTGCGCCCGGGTCGTACACGGCCCGAACCAACTCCGGCGGGGAGAATTCGTAGTCGGCGACGAGCCGACACGCCCGCTGCCAGACACCTCCGTGCTCGGGCGGACCCGGCGGTTCCGAGGGTAACCACACGTGACGACGATCCACGTGCCACGTCGACCCGTCCACTTCGTCGATCTCGTAGTTGACCGGCCGCTGCACCAGTGCGGACAGCGCCGTCGAGACGTCGACACGCACACCGCAGGTCGGTGCCGATCTCATTCGAGGTGTCGCAGCGAGTCACCCATCAGCCACAACGTCGGCGGCCACAGACCGACGAACAGCGCGCGTCGCTCGGCGTTCCCCCTGGCCGACTGGTCGACGGTCTTGGCGCGGATCCACAGTCCGATGCACAGCACGACCGACCCCATCGACAGCGCGTGCATGTGACCGCTGCGCAGGCCGGTTCGATGGAGCGACTCAGCGATCATGGTTCCTCCGCCTCGTGTACGGCCGGGACATGCGGGTACCCGGACCGTAGTGGTTCCCTGGCCACGTCACCACACAGGAGGCGCGATGGCCGCGTACCCGAAACCGAGGGCGAGCACGATCGTCCTGCGATGGCTCGTGGGCACGATACTGGTGTCGTGGCGGTACCTGTGGCAGATCACTCCGCTGCACCGCAACGAGTGCACCGGAACCACGGTCGACGACCTGCCGCCGGATCTTCCGACGGAGCTGGTCGACGACGCGGTTCAGCTGGCCGACAGCGGTTTCGGCCCGTTCTACCACCGTTGTTTTCGCGCCGAGATCGTCGGTGCCGACGTCACGACGGAAGAACTCCTCGGGTGGATCACCGCCGACTTCAAGAGATTCGTGCCGTCGGAAGTGGTTGACGTGCGCAGCAGTAGCGATTCCGACGAGTCGCTCTCGCTGGGGGATGAGTTCGTCGTTGACATGCCGGGGCCCTGGGACGGCCCGGTCCGAGTCGTCCAGGTCGACGACACCTGCTTGCGGCTGGTGACTCTGCGCGGCCACTTGGAGGCCGGGCAGGTGCAGTTTCACGCCTACTCGTGGGACGAGGTGCTGGTGTTCGAGATCCGGGCGTGGGCGCGGCCGAGCACGCCGCTGGTGCGGTGGCTGTACTCGAAACTCCGTCTGGCCAAGGAGATTCAGCTGAACATGTGGGTCCGGTTCTGCTGCGAGGCTGCCAGGCAGGCCGGTGGGCGCCTGCAGAACGGCATCCGGATCCGCACTCACCGACTCCCCGCGGATGCTCGAGTACAGCGCGTCTCGGCGTGAGCGCTCCGCGGTCCGTCCGAATGGGACTCATTGCCGGTGGGCGTCGCTGAGAGTGCATGTGGGAACTGCGGTTGTGCCCGTAGGGCACGGTCATGCGTGACCGGCCGGACCACCTACCCAAGTTCCACAATGCCCTCTGAGGGGACTATTCGGGCCAGTCCGAGTTGCGGATGACCTCCACGAAGTCGGGCGGCTCGAGGCCGGGACGGAAGTGAGCGAGCACGTCTGCTTTCACGTTGCCGAACGTCGTGGCCGGACGATCCTTGAGGCCATCGGTGAATGTGGCCAGGATGCGGTTCTTGAAGTCGGGACGAGGGTGGGCGGCGACCACCGCGGCTCGCTGCTCCTCGGACACGGCGTCGTAGCCGATGCCGAGGACGTCCAGTTCCACGCCACGCGTGACCAGCGCGACTTCCGGCGCCATGCGCAGCGGGATCTCGGGTGTGGTGTGCAGCGCGATGCTCGTCCAGACACGGTCGGCACGCTCGCCGGTGATGCCGCGCTGCTGCAGGAAGCGCCGGGCCTCGTCGGCGCCGTCGATCTCGAACCGTTGGTCCGTGCGACGGAACCGCTCGGTGAGTCCGAGATCGTGGAACATCGCACCCACGTACAACAGCTCCGGGTCGAAGTCGAGCCCCTGCTGTCGCCCTCGCAGGGAGCCCCAGACGAACACCCGGCGTGAATGGTCGAACAGCAACGGCGACGCAACCTCCCACACGAGGTCCGTCGCCTCGCGCGCCAACTCGCTGTCGGGCATCCGCACGCCCGCGATCTCGTCACTCATGTCGCCGCCCCTTCCTGCCGCGTGCGACCGCCGAAACACGGCCGCCCTTCTGCACCGTCGTGCCGCCTCCACAGCCGAGCGTGCGAAAACCCGTTCCAGGCCACCAGGACATCTGAGCCCTCGCAGCGCGGGTCAGAACCAGAGCTCGGCGAGAAGCTCGAGGGACCGCATCCGGTCGGCCGGATCGTGCGTGTAGGTCACGGTGATCAGTTCGTCCACGCCCGTGGTCTCCACGAACTTCTCGAGGTCCGCGCGGGCCGTGTCGGGGGAGCCGACCGCCTTCACACCCAGCATGGATTCGGCGAACTGACGCTCTCGCTCCGGGACGGCGTCGGGTTCGACCGGCGGCTGCAGTGGCCGCCGATTTCCGGTGCGCACGTCGATCATCATGCGCTGCGGGGTGGTCCACAACCGCTGCGCCTCGTCGTCGGTCGGCGCGATCACGACGTTGATCCCGGCCATCACGTAGGGCTTGTCGATCTGCGCTGTCGGAGCGGACGGATCGAACGACGAGCGGTAGACCTCCAGCGCCTCGTGCATCTGCCCCGGCGCGAAGTGCGAAGCGAGCGAGAACGGGAGTCCGAGCTGTCCGGCGATGGAGGCCCCGTTCACGGTCGATCCGAGGATCCAGAGGGGCACGTCGGTTCCGGCCGACACACCGCCGCTGACCGGAACGCTGTGCCCGGTTCCTTCCTTGCCGAACCAGCCGGTGAGGTCGTAGACGTGAGTGGCGAACGCTTGCGGCTCGGCGCTCGATCGACTCAACAGGTCGGCAGTCATCCGATCGGTGCCTGGCGCCCGCCCCAGCCCGAGGTCGATCCGGTCGGGGTAGAACTGCGCGAGAGTGCCGAACTCCTCGGCGACGCGCAGCGGGGCGTGGTTGGGGAGCATGACACCGCCGGAGCCGACGCGGATCCGTTCCGTGAGCGCGGCGCTGCGTCCGATGAGGACGGCCGTCGCGCTCGCGCCGAGGTGTGCGGTGTTGTGATGCTCGGCATACCAGACCCGGTTGTAGCCGAGCCTGTCGGCCGACCGCGCGGCTTGCATGGACGTCTCCAGGGCGTCCTGCGTCGAGCTTCCTTGCGATACGGGAACGAGATCGAGAACGCTGAGGGGTACATGGGTGGGCATAGTCAGGGCAACTGTCTTCCGGGGGAAGGAAATTCCTCAAGGGTCCCCTCCCGCCCGGAAGACTCGTCACACGTGCATGCTTGCCCGTCAGTCCGGTAGCGGGACGCGGTGTGCGCCGCAGACCGGACAGACCCATCGGGCCCCGTCGACGTCGACGGGCTGCCGTTCTACGTCGGCCTCGGTCAGCGTCTGCCCGCACACTCCACAGATCGACGCCGCCGCGGACCGCAGGCCGGCTTCGAGCGTGCTCATGACGTGGGCGTCCGCGGGCGAGGCGGCTCCACCGTGTCGAGTGCGGCCTCGGCTGCGGCGAACGCCCGTTCCACGCACGGTGGCCCGTCCATGATGCTCAGCGAGATGTTCTGGGCGTCGGCGCGGCGGTTGGCGACGGCGAGTGTGCGCAGGGCGTCGACGCAGAGGAACTCCAGTCCCGTGAGATCCACGACGACGTTGCTCAACGCGCTACGCAGCCGTGTGTGTAGAAGTTCGTCGAGACGCGGTGCGGAAGCGGCGTCGAGCTCACCGACGACGGTGATCACCGCGGTCTCCGAGTCCGGATGGAGTACCCACATCCGGCAGGTCTTCTGCGCGGGCCGGTCCGCACCGGCAGGGATGTTCAGACCGTCGGCCGTGGTTGTCTCCGTGTTCACGCTCTACCCCCTGAAGTCGCAGGTGGCGCAGAACACACAGCGAAGCCCGAGTCACCGGAGCCCAGCGAGTCGTGCCCACGAGGGATCAAGCCGGATGTCGGTGGCGAGTCGGTCCGCCTGGGTTCTGCTTCGACATCACGGCCCCGGGCTGGATGCTCAAACCAGGGCTACCCCCTAGTCTACGCCTGCTGGAACGCCACGTCGATGAACGGTCGCAGTCAGGTCAGACGCAGGCGTTCGACCTCACCAAGGCCGCCCCAGACGCCGTAGGGCTCCTGCACGCGCAAAGCGTGCGCGCGGCATTCCTCGCGAACGACACATCGCGCACAGACCTGCTTGGCTTGATTCTCCCGGCGTTGCCGAGCAGACCCACGCTCGTTCTCAGGATGGAAGAAGACCTCCGTGTCCACCGAGCGGCAGGCGGCGTGTACTTGCCAGTCGTAGTGCTCGGTGCGCGGCGCGGGAAGCTTCCCGGACGCTCGGTTCCTCGGCACCCCCGTGCCGGCTTGGCCAGTGCGCATGGAGACCCACCCTTCGTTGGCAGGGAGCCTTCAGAGACTTCAGCACGGGTTACCCCGCCCCTGTCGAACCAAACACGGGCGATCGAATCCGAAGTGGACGATCCTTCACCGCGTCTCGCGGACGACGTCCGCCGCCTTCTTGTCCTCACGGACTCCGGTGTAGCGCGGATGCCGGAGCTTGCCGTCCGTGGTCCACTCCGTGAATCCGATCTCGACGACCAGTTCCGGCTCGACCCAATGGGTGCCGCGTGCACGCACCCGTTCGGCGAACGGAGAACTGGATCGGCCGAGCGCGTCCAGGCGTGACCGCAGCGAACGCAGCGTGCGCTCGTCGTAGCCGGTACCGACCTTCCCTGCGTACCGCAGCGCCCCCTCGTGGAAGTAGCCGACGAGCAGCGCCCCGAATCCGTTCCTGGAGCCTTCCGGATCGGTGTAGCCGCCGACGACGAATTCCTGGTCCCGGACGCACTTGAACTTCAGCCAGTCGCGGGAGCGGCCACCGTGGTAGCGGCCGTCCGCGCGCTTGGCGATCAGCCCTTCCCACCTGTGCGCGCACGCGTACTCGTAGTAGGCCTCACCGTCGGTGTTGCGGTGCGTGGAGAGGCGGATCGGGTCGGTGAAGTCGAGGACGTCGCCGAGAAGCCTCTTGCGTCGCCGCAACGGCAACGCGGAGACCTCGTCGCCGTCGTGGA
Organism: Allosaccharopolyspora coralli; assembly: GCF_009664835.1. Lineage (NCBI taxonomy): Bacteria > Bacillati > Actinomycetota > Actinomycetes > Pseudonocardiales > Pseudonocardiaceae > Allosaccharopolyspora > Allosaccharopolyspora coralli. The sequence continues at coordinate 3,267,302 of NZ_CP045929.1, read as the reverse complement.
AGAGCAGATCGAACACGTAGAAATAGACCGGGACGCCCGTCGCCTCGATCCGGTCGGTGTCGGTGAGTTGCATGCGTTGCTGCAGCATCGCGAAGCTCGTCCGGTCGCCGTCGAAGGCGACGAGTTCGCCGTCCACCACGAACCGTGGTGACTCCTGCGCCTGCAGAGCCGCGATGATCTCCGGATAGCTCGCGTCGAGTGACTTCTGGTTCCGCGACCACAGCTCGGCTCGTCCGCCGTCACGCATCGCGAGCGCGCGCACTCCGTCGAGTTTGGGTTCGAAGATCCAACCGGGGTCGGAGAAGCGGCGCTCGGTGAGCGTGGCGAGCATCGGCTCCCGCATGACGTAGTCCTCCCACGATGCCGTCGTCCGGGCACTTCTCCGGAGAGAAGCGAGACCGAGAAATCCTGGCAGAAGATCTTGCCGGGTCGGTCGGGTAGCGGAATCTCAGCGCCCTCGTCGCTGCGGCGGGGTCGGCTTCTAGAGCGACCTACGCTGAGGACCCGCTGGTGGTCGGGCCGCGTCCGTGGTGACCGCTCAGCGGCTCCACCGCTGAGTCGACAGACCAACAGCTCGTTCTGCAAGGACCCCTGTGGCCTTCCCCTGGGTGAGGAGGCGGAAACGTGCATGGCCGAGTCCGTGTGCAGCGGTAGCGCTCGTGTCGCTCCGGCTCCGAAATGCGGGCGCGGCCCCTGATTGCCGTGCCGGGTGCTGGGTAACCGGGTGAGGTCAGTCCGTTCCGCCGGTGAAAGGGGCCGCGAACCATGAGCGAGGGGCGGTCTGTGAACGTCGTCGTGGTCGGCGCGACGGGAAACACGGGGACCTCCGTCGTACGAGCACTCGTCGACAGGCCGGAGGTGGCGACGGTGCGCTGCCTGGCTCGGCGCCTGCCGACCTGGCAGCCCGCGAAGACGCACTGGGCGGCGGTGAACGTGGCCGAGGACGACCTGCGCCCGCATTTCGACGGTGCCGACGTCGTCGTGCACCTGGCCTGGTTGTTCCAGCCCACGCGGAACCCGGTCACCACCTGGCGGACCAACGTGCTGGGCAGCCTCCGGGTGTTCGAGGCTGCGGTCGCCGCCGGAGTGCCCGCGCTGGTGTGCGCCTCCTCAGTCGGCGCGTACTCGCCGGGCGACGGAGATCGCCCGGTCGACGAGTCCTCGCCCACGCACGGCTGGCCAGAGGCCGCCTACACGCGAGAGAAGGCGTACGTGGAACGGCTTCTCGACCTCGTCGAACGCGACCACCCGGGCATGCGTGTCGTGCGGCTGCGGCCGGGATTCCTGTTCACCCGGTACTCCGCTTCCGAGCAGCGTCGGCTGTTCGCCGGTCCGCTGGTCCCGCACTCGATCGTCCGATCGTCGCTCATCCCGGTCGTACCGCACCCCCGTGGCCTACGGTTCCAGGTGTCGCACACCGACGACGCCGCGGACGCCTACGTACGGGCGGCCCTGGGCTCGGCGTCGGGCGCCTTCAACGTGGCTACCGACCCGGTCGTGGACACACGCACGTTGGCGAGCCTGCTCGACGCGGAGACCATGTCGGTGCCTGCGTCGATCGTCCGGACGACGGTCGACGTCGCGTGGCGTGCGCACCTCGTACCGGCCTCACCACAGTTGTTCGACGCCGTGATGCGGCTGCCCGTCATGGACACCAGCAGGGCCCGGGACCTGCTCGGCTGGTCGCCCCGGTTCGACGCGACGGAGACCCTGCGCGAGTTCCTCACCGGGATGCAAGAGGCGGCCGGCGCGGAAACACCGCCGCTGCGTCCCCATCCAGGTCTGCGCGGACGCTTGCACGAACTGCGTACCGGCGTCGGCCGACGCCCATGAGCGGGAGCAGACCATGACGACGATCACCGAGACCGGCCACCGCGCGTCGTCCGGGGAGGCGGCACAGGTGCTGACCCGCGTGGTGGCACCCACGATCGGGATGGGCGTGATCAGTCGCCGACCCCGGATGATGGCGCTGGCACAACGTCTGCAGATGGACTGGGCGGCGACGCACACGTTGCGGAGGTTGCGTGCTCGCAACGGGGACGCACCACTGTTCATGCGGCCGGCGGGACGGTCGATCGCGATCGTGCTCGCGGAATCCGACGTCGAGCGAATCCTCGTCCGCGAAGCCGACCGCTTCACGCCCGCCGACGCCGAGGAGCACGCGGCGTTGCGGCATTTCCCACCGCACGGCTCGTTGAGCTCGCGAGGAACGAACCGCGCCCGGCAACGGGAGTATCACGAAGCAGCGCTGGAGACCGGTCGTGCGACGCACCACCTCGGGGCCACTTTCCAGGCGGTGACCGAACACGAGGCTCGTGGTCTGGGCGAACTGGCCGTGACCACCGGCGGTCTGGACTGGTGGGATTTCGACGAAGCGTGGTGGCGCGCCGCCCGCACCGTCGTGTTCGGGGCAGGCGCGCACCGCGACCGTCGGCTCACCGAGCTGCTGAATCGGCTGCGTGCGGACGCCGACTGGGCGTTCCTGCACCATCTGCGTCCGGAACGCAGACGGCGTTTCGAGCAGGCGCTTCGTGCTCATCTGCGCCGCGCCGAACCGGGTAGCCTCGCCGCCGCGCTGCCCCCCGACGGCGATGTCGATCCGGCAGCGCAGGTGCCGCACTGGTTGTTCGCCCTCGACGCGGCGGCGATCGTCGCGTACCGGGCGCTCGCGCTGCTCGCCACGCACTCGGCGCAGCGAGACACCGTGCTGGCGGAACTCGCCGGGAACTCGGAGACGGTGTCGCCGTATCTGCGGGCGTGCGTGGAGGAATCCGCGCGACTGTGGCCGACGACGCCGATGGTGCTACGCGACAGCGTGGGGGAGACCGTGTGGGACGGCGCCTCGGTCCCGTCCGGGACCGGGTTCCTGATCTACACTCCGTTCTTTCACCGTGACGAGACGATGCGGGAGCACGCTCACGAATTCGCACCACAGTCCTGGTTGGACGAGGACGCGCCGAGACGCCCGGGCACGATCCCGTTCAGTGCCGGGCCGGGACGATGCCCGGGCGAGAACCTCGTACTTCTGCTCACGACCTCGATGCTGCGCGGTCTCCTACGGCAGTGCCGCTTCGCTGTCGACACGCCCGTGCACCTCGACCCGGCACAGCCGCTGCCGATGACGTGCGACAACTTCGGGCTTGCATTCCGAGTCAGTGCCCGATGATCCGAGAGCCCGCTCGGTCACACGTGATCGCGCGGAATGGTCCGTTGCCAGTTCTTCGACAGCACCCGGCGGTCGCCCTCGTAGGCATCGAGCTGGGCGTGCAGGTGAAGGTTGTCCGGGTCGGAGGTCAAGATCGTGCGCGTCACCGACCGAGCGTTCCAGCCTTCCCGGGTGAAACCCATCGTCCAGACGTTCTCGCCCCGGACGGAATCGAAGTCGTCACCGACCCAGCTGTAGCGCTCCCACGCCGACCGGGTCAGGTCCAGGTCCGTGTCCGGCATCCGCACGACACCCAGATCCTTGACCACCGTCAACGCCGACTCGTAGTCCACCAGGTCCCGCGAGACCGTCCAGCGCTGGTCACCCGGCTCGATCTGCTCGGAGGCCAACGGCGGTGCGCCCTCGGGCTCGTCGAACGGCCGGACGTAGGGTTCGTCCCGCTGTCCTGCCGGGCGGTCCGGGATCAGCAGACTGCTGCCCGCCGTATGGATCGTCAGCCGCACCGGTCGCGGCGGTGGCCACGCCAACGGCCAGTACGAGGTGGAGATCGACACCCGGAGACGGTGCCCGGCCGGGAACGTCTGCGCGACACCGTTGAGTGCCACCTGAATCCGGTACCGCGCACCGGGTTCGAGCTCGGAAGGCCGTTCGTGCCCGTCGCGGTGGGTCAGATTCAGCAGGCCGTAGGTCACTCGGGTCGCCGCGCCGTCGGGGCGGACGTCGGAGAGCCGGGCCGCGATCATCGCCACCGGCTGATCGGCCTCGACGTCGAGGTCCAGCACCGGAGAGCCGAGGATCTCACGCGGTGCACCGAGAACATCGGTGTCGAACGTCAACGACCCGCCGTCTTCTTCCCGTTGATCATAGGGGAGATCGGGGGGCGCGTTGTAGGAACACCACTTGCCCGCGTACTGGCCGACCGACAGTGGTGACTCCACCCCGAGCGACTGATCCGGGGGCGTCGCCCCGGGCTCGAGGATGTGGTTGTGCGCCAACGGATGCCGCGTCGGAACGACCAGCGGGGACGGCCAGCGCGGCTCGCCGACCCACCGTCCCGGGCGCTCGTCGTACGACGTCGACGGCGGCACGCTGTCCTGCATCCACGTGCACAGCATCGGTCCGTCCATCACGTCGTTGTCGGCACCCTTGAGCCAACGGTCCCACCACCGGACCGCGAGTTGGAGGAATCCCACCGCAGGACCCGGCTGACCCAGGTGCGGGTACTTGTGCGACCACGGGCCGATGAGTCCCTTCCGCGGGACGTCGAGATGTTCGAGCATCCGAAACACCGCGTTCGAGTACCCGTCCGCCCATCCGCTCACCGCGAGCACCGGGCACTGCACCGACGAGTAGTCCTCGCAGATCGATCCGTGCTGCCAGAACTCGTCGCGACGCTGGTGCCGCAGCCAGGTCTCCAGCCACAGGCCACTGTTCTGCAGGCGGTCCAGCCACATCTCCCGCCAGCGCTCGCCCACCACGGCAGGGTCCGGCGGACACGAGTTGTAGGCGAACATCGTCGACGCCCACGACAGGTTGTCGCTGAGCAGGCAGCCGCCCATGTAGTGCACGTCGTCGGCGTAGCGGTCGTCCGAGGAACACACCGCGATGACTGCCCCGAGGTTCACGGGCGCTCGCGCGGCGACTTGCAACGCGTTGAATCCGCCCCACGAGATCCCCATCATGCCGGTCGTGCCGTCGCACCACGGCTGCTGGGCAAGCCAGGCGAGGACTTCCTGGGCGTCGCTGAACTCCTGCTCCAGGTACTCGTCCGTGAGGACACCGTCCGACTCCCCGCTGCCGCGCAGATCCACCCGCACACACGCGTACCCGTGTCCCGCCATGTACGGGTGGTGGATGGAGTCACGGCGTGCCGTGAGATCCCGCTGACGGTAGGGAATGAACTCCAGGATGGCGGGAACCGGGTCGTCGTCCGAGGACACCGGTCGCCATACGGTCGCGCTCAACCGGGCCCCGTCCGTGAGCGGCACCCACTCGTGACTGTCCTCCCGGACCTTCAGCGGTAGCGTCGTCACGGTTCTCACGTACGTCCTCCCACTTCGTCGAATTCGAAAGGCAGCGCCGCGACACAGCGGTCGTACTTGGCCTGCATGTCCTCCTCGTTCCGCGCTCCGATGTAGAGGTGGGCCAGCTCGAAGCTGTAGCTGTCCTGGTCGGGAAGTTCATCGAGGCGCATGCCGTCGTGCGGGAGCACGGTGATCCGTACTCCGGGGTTGTGCTCTTCCACGGCGGCGATCTCGTCGTCCGTGGGGGCGTGACGTACCGTCGCGTTCGTGAACCGGCGATAGAACCATTTTCCTGCGACGGCGTGTTCACCTTCGCGGCGCGGCATGCGCGGATCGCGACCGAGCGCGAGCTGGGCCATGACCTGATGGTTCGGCGCGCCGTCGACGGCTTCGAACATCTGGGCGTGCGACTGCGAATGCCGGGGATTGACCTCCAACAGGTTGAGTCGACCGGTGTCGGGATCCCAGAAGAACTCGATGTTGAACGGTACCCAGTCGAGGCCGATCTGCCGGATCACGCGTTCCGAGTCCGCCGTGGCGCGGTCGCGCACGTCCTGCGGCAATGTCGACGGATACTGGTAGCGCTGGAAACTCGGTGTGCCCGGATAGAGCACGGATTCCACGACGCCGTAGAAGTAGATGGTTCCGCCATGGCTGTACCCCTCGACCGTGAGTTGCTGCCCCTTCACGGCCTCCTCGGCGATGCAGGCTATTCCGCCGACCTCGGCGATCTCGTCGGGCAGGTTCGCATGGGCAAGGGCGGTGTCGAACGGCTGTCCTATGCGGCCGATCCCCTCACGAATACTCCCGATGGCCTCGGTGAACTCCTCCTCGTCGTGGACCTTGAAAGCCAGCTGCGAGGAGAACGACTTCACCGGTTTGTGGGCTGTGTCAATGATCTTGGACAGTTCCTCTGGTTTGTTGTGGTCAGGCCGCTGCTGCGGCCGGGTGGTGGTCGTGTAGGGCCTCGGTGGGGGTGCGGTAGCCGAGGCTGCTGTGTAGTCGTTGGCGGTTGTAGAAGACTTCGATGTAGTCGGCTACGGCGAATCGTGCGCGGGCGCGGGTGGTGTGTCGGTGCAGGTGGTAGCACTCGTTTTTCAGGCTCGCGAAGAACGATTCGGCGGCGGCGTTGTCCCAGCAGACTCCGGTGCCACCGAGGCTTGTGGTGACGCGGATTTTCTTGCAGTAGCGGGAAAACTCCTTCGAGGTGTACTGGGCTCCGCGGTCGGAGTGGAACACCGCCCCGGCGGTGAGGTGCCCGTGGGTGCGGGCCATGGCCAGCGCGTCGATGACCAGGCTGGTGCGCATGTGGGCGGCCATGGCCCAGCCGACGACCATGCGGGTGGCCGGGTCGATGACCGTGGCCAGATACAGCCACCCCTCGCTGGTGGGCAGGTAGGTGATGTCGCCGACCAGCCGCGTTCCGGGCGTGCCGGCGGTGAAGTCCCGCCCGAGGAGATCCGGGCTGGTGACCGGCTGCTCACCGGGCACGGTGGTGGTCTTGTACGCGCGGGGTTGCACCGCGGCCAAACCCTGCTCGCGCATCAGGTCCGCGACCAGGCCCACGCTGGCCTCGATGCCGTCCCGGGCCAGCTGGGCGGCGACCCGGCGGCACCCGTACGTCCGGCGGGACTGGTCGAACACGCGGCGCACGTGTCCGGCAAGCTCCCGCCGCCGGGCGGTCGTCGGGGTCTCGGCGCGGTGGCGCCAGGCGTAGAACGACGACCGAGCCACGCCAAGCATGCGACACATCCAGGAAATGCTGTAGTTGGCCTTCTCCGCCTCGATCAGCGCGCAGCGCTGACTCAGTCCTGCGTCCGGGCGAAGAAGGCCGCTGCTTTTTTCAGGAACTCGTTTTCCATCCGCAGCCGCTGCACTTCGGCTTCCAACTCGCTCAACCGCGCACGCTCCACGGGACTCATCTCGGGCTCGGGTTCCGGGTTCTCCCGCCGCCAGGTGTTGACCCAGTTGCCCAAGGTCCCCTCGTTGATCTGCAACTCCCGGGCCACCTCAACCACCGGCCGACCGGTGCTCACTACCAGCTGCACCGCCTCGGCCTTGAACTGCGGGCTGAACTTCCGACGCTTCTCCGGCACGGACGCATCCTCTCAGTCGAGAGGCCCTGTCCAAGATCCTTGATACACCTCATTGAGCCACATCGGATACGTGACGTCCTCGGGCGGCTTCGCGTCCTGATCGAGGTCGAGGACGGCGAAGTCCGGGAGATCCGCGATCACCTTGCGCTGTTCCAGGCGGCTCCAGTACTTGTGTTCGCACTTGAGCAACGCGCGCAGATCCGCCGAATGCAGTCCGCGTGCCTCGCACAGCAACGGAACCAACGTGCACACCGGGAAATCCCAGTACCCGATCACGGCGTCGACGGGTCCGTCGAACTCGCGAAGACGCCGGTCGGCGGTGGCGAGCAGACCGTCGAAGTCGATCCGGTCGACGTGCACCAGATCCTCGCTGTCGAGCAGCCGGTGCAGCTGACAGTCCTCGAGTGCGGGAGAATCGCGTAACGTCTGGAGGTTGCGGTCATCCGGACCCAGCACGAACACGTGCTTGGGCATCGAGTACCTCCTGTGCACAGTGGAGAGTCAGGGACGAAGAACGACCTTGATGGCGTTGTCGGCCTTCTTCTGAAAGATGTCGTATCCGTGGGGTGCTTCGTCCAGGGGCAGTGTGTGGGTGGTGAGGTCGCCGACGCCGAGCGGATCGGCAGGGTCCTCCACCAGCGGCATCAGATCCCCGATCCAGTGTTTGACGTGCGCCTGGCCCATCCGTACGGCGAGCCCTTTGTCGAAGAGCGTGAGCATCGGCATCGGGTCTGCCATGCCGCCGTAGACGCCGCTGAGTGAGATCGTGCCCCCACGACGGACGGTGTCGATGCATTCGTGCAGCACGGACAGCCGGTCGACGCCGGCGTTCTTCATCATCGGTGCGGACACCTCGGCGGGCAGGGCGCTCGCCATCTTCTGCGCCAGTTCGCCGAAGGGGGACCCGTGCGCCTCCATCCCCACCGCGTCGATGACGGAATCCGTCCCCCGTCCGTCGGTTCGCTCCCGCACGCGATCCGCGATCGAACCGCCCGCGCTGACGTCGAGCACTTCGCTCCCATTGCGGCGCGCCATCTCGAGGCGCTCGCCGACCAGGTCGATGCCCAGCGGGCGCAGACCGTGGTGGCGAGCGACGCGGCAGCACATCTGACCGATCGGGCCGAGACCGAAGACGGCCACGCTGCCTCCGTCGGGCACGTTTGCGTATTCAACAGCCTGCCACGCCGTCGGGAGCACGTCGGACAAGAACAGGTATTGCTCGTCGGGTGGGCCCTCCGAGACCTTGATCGGCCCGAACTGTGCCTGTGGAACACGCAGGTACTCTGCCTGGCCGCCCGGCACGCTGCCGTAAAGCTGGCCGTAGCCGAACAGCGGTGCTCCGGTGCCCTGATCCCTGTTCTGGGTCGTCTCACACTGGGCGAACAACCCTCGGTCGCACATCCAGCAGGAGCCGCAGGCGATGTTGAACGGCATCACCACCCGGTCGCCTGCCCGGACGTGCTCCACTTCCGAGCCGACGTCCTCGACGACGCCCATCGCTTCGTGCCCGAGAACGTCACCGGCGGTCATGAACGGCGTGAGGACCTCGTACAGATGCAGGTCGGAGCCGCAGATCGCAGTACTGGTCACCCGGACCACGGCGTCGGTGGGACGCTCGATCCGCGGCGTGGGGACGTCGGAGACCTCGACCGTGCGAGGCCCTTGCCAGGTCAGTGCTTTCACGCGGGACCACCTCCGCCGAGCCGGTTCGTGCCGTGGGCTTACCCCGCGACACGTCGATCTAATCGAGGCTCAGGTGTGCTCTCCACGTCATCGGGGTACTCCCAAGCCAGTACACGAGGGGGTGTGGCTTGTGACCGAGCGAACCGACATCGCGCCCGCGCAGCAGCAGACTCCGCCCGGCAGCACCGAGTCGATGGTGCCCCGGCCGCGCGACGAGATGCGCACCTGGAGCGGAAGCGGACTGCTCGACGGTCAGCGATGCCTGGTCACCGGCGGCGATTCCGGGATCGGGCGTGCCGTCGCGGCCGTGTTCGCCAAGGAAGGCGCGGACGTCGCCATCGTCTACCTCGACGACATGGAGGACGACGACGCGCTGCATACCGCCCAGCTCGTGCGCGAGGCGGGCCACCGGTGTGAGCTGATCAAGGGTGATCTCGCCTCCGAGGAGTTCTGCGAACACGCCGTCTCGTCCGCCGTGGAGGCGCTCGGCGGGATCGACGTTCTGGTCAACCATGCGGGGACCCAAGCCGTCGAGTCCGAGCTCGCCGCGCTGAGCACCGACCAGTTCGATCGCACCTTCAAGGTCAACGTCTACAGCACGTTCTGGATGACCCGAGCCGCGGTGCGGCACATGAGCGACGGCGGATCGGTGGTCAACACCGGATCGGTGAACGGGTTACGCGGAAACAAGTCCATGATGGACTACGCCGCGAGCAAGAGTGCCGTGCACACGCTGACGAAGTCGTTCGCGCAGTCGTTGGTCGACGACGGCATCCGCGTCAACTGCGTGGCGCCTGGTCCGGTCTGGACTCCGCTGATCCCATCGACGTTGCCCGAGGAGAAGGTCGAGGGTTTCGGCTCGCAGGCACCGATGGGCCGGATGGCCCACCCGGACGAGATCGCACCGTCGTACCTGTTTCTGGCCTCCTCGACGACGGGGAGTTACTACAGCGGGGAAGTGCTCTCGCCGGTCGGCGGCGAGACCCATCCCGGTTGAGCAGGAGGGAGCCGCTCATGCGGCGCGGCAGAACGGCGACCGTCGCCTGGAGCACGTTCCGAGGCGTCACCGCGGCGTTGGCCATGAGCGGCATGCGCACGTTGACCACTCAATTCGGTCTCGTGCGACAGACTCCTCCCGAGGTGATGGTGCACAGCAACGCCCCCGGCTTGCTGGCCCGGGTGCCCGAAGAACGCCGAGGCGCGGTGGTCGAGATCGCCCACTGCGGCTACGGAGCGATGGGCGGCGCCGTCTATGCCTGCCTGCCGGAGTCGGTGCGACGGCACACGTGGGCGGGGCCGCTCTACGGTATGGCGCTGTGGTTCGGGTTCGAAGCGCTCATCAACCCGGTGCTCGGTGTCCGGGACACCCCGAAGCGGAACTGGCCGGGCAAGGTCGCCGTGGCCGCCGATCATGTGCTCTACGGCGTCATCCTCGCCGAGCCCCGCAAGATCCCTGACCTCCGTCCTCCGTCGCGGTAGCACCCGAACTCCCGGCCGTCTACCCCCGATCTCACATCTGTGGACAACCCCGCCCCCTGTGGACAGCGGGGTGGCAAATTCGCGCGAATTTGCCACCTGGAGGGCGGGGGTCAGGTCTCGCGAGCTTCGTCGTAGGACGTGGCCGTGGGGGTGCAGCCGGGTAGGGGTCTGCGTGCGGACTCGCGGGTGACCCAGGACGCCACCAGCCCGGCGATCCCGGCGGCGATCAGCACGAACGCGGGCGCCGTCACGCTCCCCGTTCCTGCCACCAGGGCTTCCGCCGGGCGCCGTTTTCCGACGTGGAGCGTGGGGTAGCCCGGACCGGACGCGCAGGCGATACGCGATGTCGGGAGGACAATCATGGTGCGCATCGGCTACTTCCTCGCCACCGAAGAATTCGGCCCGGACGAACTCGTGCGTCAAGCGCGGCGTGCCGAACAGGCCGGATTCCAGGCTCTGTGGATCTCCGACCATTTTCATCCGTGGTTGGACGAGCAAGGCAACAGCCCCTTCGTGTGGTCCGTGATCGGTGCCCTCTCGCAAGCGACGTCACTGCCGATCGCGACCGCGGTGACGTGTCCGATGATCCGCATCCATCCGGCGATAGTTGCCCAGGCCGCGGCAACGGCGGGGGTCCAGACGGGAGGCAAGTTCGTGCTCGGTCTCGGTACCGGTGAAGCTCTCAACGAGCACGTTCTGGGCGACAGATGGCCCGCGCCTCCCGTGCGGCAGGAGATGCTCGAAGAAGCGATCGACGTCATCCGCACACTGCACCGTGGTGGGTACGTCCACCATCACGGAACGCAGTACACGGTCGAGAACGCGCGCCTCTACACACTCCCGGAGGAGCCCGTGCCGATCTACGTCTCCGCGTTCGGCCCGAAGGCGGCCCGGCTGGCCGGCCGCATCGGGGAGGGACTCTGTCTCCCGAAGCCGGACGCCGACTTGGTGTCGGCGTTCCAGGAAGCCGGTGGAAAGGGCAGGACGGTGCAGGCCGGGATGAAAGTCTGTTGGGCCGACAGTGAACAGGCCGGTGTCGAGCAGGCACGGACGTGGGCGAACGAGACGTTGCCCGGCCCGCTGGCGGTGAATCTGCCGACACCGAAGGATTTCCGTCAAGCCGTCGGCTTGGTCGGCGACGACGCCGTGCGCGAGAGCTTCGCGTGTGGACCCGATGTCGAGCGCCATGTGAGAGAAGTGCAGACGTTCGACGAGGCGGGCGTGGACGAACTCTACGTCCAGCAGATCGGACCGGAGCAGGAGAAGTTCTTCGAAGCCTGGCAGCAGAACGTGCTCCCGCATTTCCATGGTTGAGTTCGCACGTCACTCCGGTGGCGTGAAGCGCTTGTCCCACGCGCCGATGCTGAGTTCGTGCTCGAGTTCGTCCGGCGCGTCGGGGGCGCGGAACACGGGTGGGAGGAGCTGGCCCGGATGCTGCCCGTGGGCGATGTCGTGGACGTAGCGCCCGACGTCCGCGGGTGCGGGCAGAATGCGTCCGCCCAGGTACGACAGGCACACGGTTTCGCCCGCCTCGCTGGTGCGGATTCGCGACGCCCACCCGTTGACCTCGTCCCAGGTCAGTACCCAGTCCAGCTCCGGAAACGTCGGCTCCTCCGTGCCGAGGACGACCAGCACGGTCGCAGGCGTCTCCGTGACGTCGCAGTCGATGGTGCGTATTCCGCTGGAGATCGTGCGGCAGGAAACGTCGGCGTAGTGCTGGAGCGCGCGGGCTGCCACGCTCGTCGGATCGCGGTTCATGACGTGTACCTCGTTCCGGGCATCGGGTGCTCCGTTCGGGAGTACCCGGTGGAGCGGATTCGAACCGCGTTGTCGCGCGAGTTGCTGGGTACTCCGAGGGTGTTCGTGATTCGTTCGGTGACGAGGAGGTCCCCACGTGACTACTCGCTACGAGTCGTTCCTCGACGGAATCAGGCACCGCGCGGACCTCGCGGAAACCGGGGACGTGCGTGCGAGCACGATCCACGTCCTCGAGGTGCTCAGCAGCAGGCTCGACGGGGTGGACCGCTCTCAGATGGCGGTCGCGCTTCCCCCGGAAGTACGCGACGCGGTCCACTGGGACGCCCCGCACGAACCCGGTGCACGCCAGGACGACTTGGTGGGAGAGATCGCCCGGCGTGCTTCCTGCGAGCCAGAGCACGCACGCGCTCTCACCCGGGCAGTGCTCGCCGAGATGGCGCTGGCCGCTCCCGCTGTGGTCGATACGCTGCGCCACGGTCTTCCCGCAGAGGTGACGCCGTTGTTCGACCGGCCGGGCACGGTACCCGAGCAGACGTCGACGGAACCGGGCGCGGAAGGCGGCGCACGCCCACTGGGCGAGGACGAGCTGCGGCGGGCGTTGACACAGCTGGAGAACTGGGCCGGAACCACCGAGCGGCTCACTCGTGAAGCAACCCTGCCGACGGACAGGCACCAGCCGGTGCTCACACGGGTGCGAGCGGCGGAGATCGAACTGTCCCACCGCGCCGAGGTCACGGAGAACGACGACATCCTGGTGTTCAGCCTCACCACGCGGTCCGTGGGCGGCGTCTCCGAGCTCGACCTCCAACTCGCACGCCGGATCGACGAGGCCGTCCTTGAGGTCGCGACCCCGACCTGAATTCCGATGTGGACGGTTCAGGAACCGTCGGACCACGTTTCCGGGGTGAGGACGTGCAGTGCGTTGCGTGCCACCGAGAACTCTCGCGGAGTGCTGGCGACGACCTCGCCGTCGACGTTGATCGACAGTGCCGTGGGCGTGTGCACGTGAACCGCGCGGGTGCGGAAGTGACTGATCTGGGCCGTGTCGGTCGTGCTGCCGCGGCGGAGTTCGCGTGCGACGGCGAGGAGATCACGCGGGCCGCCTTGCCGGATGACCGAGACGTCGAGTGTGCTGTCGTCGATCCCGGCGTCCTGTCCGGCGATCTGCCCGCCGCCGAAGTAGCGGCCGTTGGCGACGCCGACTTGCAACAGCCCCGGGAACGTCTGGTCTTCGTGGTCCCCGTCGGGGAAGCTCAGTGTGGCTGTGAACGGCCGGTGGCGGGACAGGGCTTTCGCGGTCGCCACCGGGTAGGCCAACGGTCCCACGCGGCGCTTGAGGAACGGCGACATCGCTTCGGAGACGCGGGCGCCGAGCCCGATCGACGCGCGGTTGACGTAGTAGTTGTTCCCGCACAACCCGAGATCGATGTCGACGATGTGACTCTCGGCGATGGTGCGGCACGCGGCGTCGAGGTCGGTCGGAATGTGCATGGTGCGGGCGAAGTCGTTGGCCGTGCCGAGCGGCAGCAGACCGAGCGGCACCTCCCGGTGGGCGAGTTCGTCGACGACGGAACTGACACTGCCGTCGCCGCCACCGAGGACGATGAGGTCGTGGCCGCCGTCGACGGCGCCGGCCACGGTCTCCGGCAGCCGGGAGGCGTCGTGGAGCCGGTGTACGGCGCCCAGAGGTACGTCGAGCTCGCGCAGACGCTGTTCGGCGTGGTCGCAGGCGCGGGCACCCGTGCGTGAGTGCACGTTGACTATGAGTGCGGCCTTCGTGGCCGCGCGTGTGATCCGGATGGCTCCTCCTCGGCAGGGCGCAACACTGCCAGGCAAACGGTAGTCGGTCCTGGTGGTCGTCCTCGCAGCGGCATGCGTCGGTCCTGGTCAGGATCGTCGTGACCCGATACGCCAGGGGAGCAGGAACCACAGGCTCAGGAACGACAGACCGATGCAGGTCGCGATGATCGGAGCGAGCCAGCCGAAGCCGATCACCACGACTGTGACGAGCAAGACGGTCGAGGTCATCGCAGCGGCGAGCAGAGCCAGCCCACCGAGGGCGCAGGAGTTCGCGGCCCGGATGATCTCCGCCCGTCGGCGTTTGCGGAACAACATCCGGTGCCAAGCGGCCGGTGCGATCAACAACGTCGCCGACGTACAGGTCAGCAGCACCGTGACAATGTGGAGCGTGTGGACAAAGGTGCCGGCTCGGGCGAATCGGTCGGTGAACGCCACGGTGAGCAGGAAGGCGAAGAGGATCTGCACACCGGCCTGGGCTACCCGCAGCTCCTGCAGCAGCTCGCTGAGATTGCGGGTGAGCTTCGTGTGATGTGTTTCCTCCGGTCCCGTCACGACTCCTCCCCGGTCGGCTTCCGGATCTCAGCCTGGATCCGACGACATCATCGCGCACGACGAGTACGGAGTCAGCTGGTGCACACGCGCTTCATCAACATGGTTTGCGCACTGCGAACGCCGGGAATGCCGAGAGGACGCAGTTTTCCGGTGGGTGGTGGTCGACGATGGGCACGACCGAGTCCTGGTCGGTGCAAGAGCTGCCGCAACCGTGCGACGAGTGGGCTGATCTCGTGCGCGCGGCTTCGGCCGCCGGCCGGTGGGCTGCGCGGGAGTTGGCTCGGCGCTGTCCCTCACGTTATCTGGACCGTGGCGGCGAGGTCGCCGTTCGCGTGGAACCGGTGGATTCGCCGGTCGCCGCGTGGATGGAGGTGGACGGTCTCGGCGGCAGGAGCTCGGACGGATCCGGGGTGGTGATTCCGATCCGGGTGACCGCCGACGATCTGCGTCCGGCGGAGGAGGCGGCGAGCAAGGCCGAATCGTTGCTCGTGAGGTACGCCTACGCCGCCGCCTACTGCAGCGTGCTCGCCGAACAGGCCGGGGTCGCCGCCGATATCCGGTTCACCTCGCATGAACGTTCGGCTCGGCCGCCGGAGCAACGGATGCCGGTGACCAGCGACGCCCCGGCTGCCCCCCCCGGGAGGCCGTCTTCGCCGGCGCGATCCGAGCACCTCGTGGCCGAGCCGGATCTATGACCGAGATTCGGCTCGAAGCTGCTACAGAAGGGTGCGAGTGGGTGGTCGGGTGGTGTGACCTGACGTCGACGATCGCTCAGCCAGGCGCGAGGTGAGGTTCCGCTACGCAATTGCTCGGCCTCGTCTTCTCGGCCAGATGCCCAGATCGACCCGCGCGTGCTCGTCACCCGAGGCAGAGGTCATTTCTGTGGTGACGGCCGCGCCGAGTGTGCCACCGTGGCGACCGCGAGCACGGCACGGAGGAGGAACCGGGTGGGCACGGACTGGCAGGAACTACTCGGACGGACCGGTCAGATCGCCGCACAGTACGTGACCGCTGATGAGCAACGGCCCGTTGCGCACCGGATCGGCATGACGGAACTGCTGGACGCCCTCGGCGGTCCGCTACCCCATGAGGGCAGTGATCCGCTGGCGGTGATCGAGGATCTGGCGCAGGCAGCCGAGCCCGGACTGGTGCGCACCAACGCGGGGCGCTACTTCGGATTCGTCGAAGGCGGTGTGCTGCCCGCCTCGCTCGCCGCGGACTGGCTCGCCTCCGCGTGGGACCAGAACGCGGCGTACTTCGCGCTGTCTCCTGCCGCGGCGGCCACCGAAGAGGTGTGCCGAGGCTGGTTGAGTGACCTGTTGGGGCTACCGGACACCGTGTCCGCGGGGTTCACGACCGGCGCGCAGACGGCCAACGTCATCGGTCTCGCCGCGGCCCGGCACCGGGTGCTCGCCGACGCCGGCTGGGACGTCGACGCGGAGGGGTTGTTCGGCGCACCACGGCTGTCGGTGCTCGTGGGCGCCGAACGGCACGCGACGATCGATCGGGCCCTGCGGTTCCTCGGACTCGGCAGCAACAGCATCGTCGAGATCCCGGCCGACGAGCACGGGCGGATACGGACGGAGCATCTGGCGGACGCGCTTGCCGCCCGCACGACCGAGCCGGTGATCGTGTGCGCGCAGGTCGGCAACGTGAACACCGGCGCGTGCGACCCGATGCAAGTGATCTGCGATCTCGCACACCGCTACGGCGCGTGGGTGCACGTCGACGGCGCGTTCGGGCTGTGGGCCGGGGCGTCGGCGAGTACCCGGCACCTCGTCGACGGCGTCGCGGCGGCGGACTCGTGGGCCACCGACGCGCACAAGTGGCTCAATGTCCCCTATGACAGCGGGATCGCGTTCTGCGCGCACCCGGAATCGCATCGGGCCGCGATGACGTTGTCCGCGTCCTATCTCGCCAGGACGGGAGACCGGGACGGGGCCGACTGGACGCCGGAGAGTTCGCGTCGAGCACGGGCGTTCGCGGTGTGGGCCGCGTTGCGGTCGCTCGGCCGTTCCGGGGTGGCCGACATGGTCGACACGTCGTGTGCGCAAGCACGTCGGATCGCGCGCACTCTGGCTGCCGACGAGGACGTCGAGATCCTCAACGACGTCGTGCTCAATCAGGTTCTGGCCCGTGTCGGCGGCGACGACGACCGCACTCGTGGTGTCGCCGCTGCGGTGCAGGCCGAGGGGAGCACGTGGTTGGGCACGACCGTGCGCAACGGTGTCACCGCGCTGCGCATCAGCGTTTCCGATCACGCCACGAACGACGAGGACGTCCGGGTCGTGACCGACGCCGTCCTCCGTGCGGTCCACAGTGCTCACTGAGCGGACGGCTTCTCCCACACCGAGACGTGGCTCCCGCTGGCTGCGGTGAACGGTTCCCGATTCCAACCGCCCCATCGTTGGCACAGCCTCAACCCGGCGAGCCGAGCCATCAAGTCCAGTTCGGAGGGCCACACGAAACGGAACGGGATCGAGCGCACGGTCAGCTCACCGTTCACCGTGCGGTAGTGGTGGGAGACGAGTCGCTGTGTTGCGAGTTCGTACTCGTCGAACCCCAACCGGTCCGGGCTCACCGAGAACGGCCGGACGGTCTCGCCGAACGGGAGCCGCTGCAGGTCGGGAACGCCGACCTCGACGACGAACCGACCACCCGGCTCCAGGTGCGCCGCGACCGTGCGGAAACACGACACCTGCTCGTCCTGCGAGGTCAGGTTCATGATCGTGTTGAACACGAGATAGACGAGTGAGAACGTGCGCGGCACCGTCGCGTGGGCGAAATCGCCCTCGGTCAGTGAGATCCGGTCGGCTTTCGGTTTGGCCCGCAACCGGGCCAGCATCGCCGAGGAGAGGTCGATGCCGTGGACCGGCACGCCGCGCTCGCTGAGCGGGAGCGCGATACGTCCGGTGCCGACCCCCAGCTCGAGCGCACCGTTGTCGGCCAGCGGAGCGAGAAACTCCACGGTCGTCTCGACGACAGCGGGATCGAACATCTCCTGCTCGAATCCGTCGTAGAGTTCCGCGACCCCTTCACCGAAATAGTCCTCGGGCATGGACCCACTGTCGCACCGGGATTCCGTGCCCACCACCGGATTTCGACGTTCGTGGTCACGTCAAGGCGTCGCGCAGCGCGCGGGCGAAGCCGTCCGGGTCGCCGTGCATCCCGAACTCACCGCCGAGGAAGCCGGCGTGGTGGCCCGGGAAGAGCACCAGGTCGGTGCCGAGCCGTTCGGCGACCCCTGCCGCGCCCCGATGCGCCAACTCGCCTTCGGACTCCCGCCCGGCTGCAACGACGATCCGCGTCGAGGCCGTGCTGAGCGCGTCGTAATCGTGTCGGTACGCGCTGCATGTCCGGATGTTCTGCCCGAGCAGAGGATCGCCACGCGCGCCGTCGTCCTCGGTGGGCAAACCGTACTGGGCAGGGTCGGGAGCGGGCTCGTCCGCGTAGTCGACGGGCAACGGACCGGTGCGGCTCGTGAGCGCGATGAACTTGGCCATCGCCGGACCCGAACCGCTGCGGTGGTACGTCTCGTAGATGTCGTCGGCCGTGGCGATCACCTGATCGCGATCGGGCAGGACCGCGGCCACCGGTGGCTCGTGGGCCACGAACGTGCGGACCTGTCCGGGGTGCCGGGCGACGAGGACGAGTCCGTTGACGGCACCGCCGCTACTGCCGAACAGATCGACCGGACCGACGCCGAGTGCGTCGAGCACTCGGTGCAGATCGTCGGCGTGCTGCTCCGGGGTGCACTCGGTGGTGGTGTCGGTGCGCTCGCTGCGCCCGCTTCCGCGAGGGTCGTAGGTCACGACGGGGCCGTCGGTGAAGTACGACGCGAGCGTGCCGAACCCCGAGGCGTCCATCGGCGACCCGACCAGCATCAACACCGGTCCGGCGGCGAGGTCGCCCCGGACGTCGTAGTGCAGTGTGGCGCCCGGGACGGCGAGCGTGTGGGTAGTGGGCTCGGACATGGCTGCCTCCGGCGTGCGTGGGATGTCTGCACCGGTATCGACCCAGCGAGTAAGCCGAACTCATCGGGGGTGCTGAAAGGAGGCGCGCGGGGTCGCTGCGTGAGTCTTTTTGGTGGCTATAGCCACTGAAAAGACTCACGCAGCCCGGCAGGGCACTGGAGCCCCGACGCCTCGGCTTCCCGCCGGAGAGGTCAGTGGTTGTCGGAGGCGACGAGGGAGCGGACGTACTCCGGGCGGCCGCAGTCCGCGTCCAGTTTCACCTGCCGAGCACGGGAGAAGGCGTCGCCGAGTTCCTCCCGTTGTGCGTCGCCCACGGTGTCGCGGGCGTCGTTGAGAATCGTGCGTTCTTCCTCGTCGAGGTGGTGCGTGATGGACTCGCTGAGCTCTTCGAGCTTGCCGTCCCAGTCCTCGGTCCCGGGCTCGCCCGCTTCCCACAGCGCGAGCAGCGCCCGGTGGCCCTCGGCGTGCTCTTCAGCGCCGTGTTCGACCTCCTCGTCGTCGACCTGCGCCTTCCGCCGCAGAACCGGGTACACCTCGGCTTCCTCGGCCTCGGCGTGGGCGACGAGCAACGCCGACAGATCGGCCAGCGCCTGCCTGCGGTCGCCTTCGGAGCTGCGCAGCTCGCGGAAGAGATCCTCGAACCGACGGTGGTCGGCGAGAATCAGCTCCACGACGTCTCGGGAGCCGATTCGATCTGCGGACATGGTTCGACGTTCCTCCTGTGTTCCGACGGCTGCCGCGTTCGATCGACGATCGCAGTCGCCGCCCACGCGGGCAACTCCACCGGCGACACTCGAGCGGCGGTCCGAGTGTGCCTGAAGAGTCGCTCCGAATCGGACGCCAGAACGTTGTGGGCCGGATTGCGCCAGTGTTTGACCGTCGGGCGCATGGTTGGACGCCAGAACTACGTGACGTCGACGCCGGTGCTCGCGAGCGGCGAGCTGAGAACCCGCGGGCGGCCGGTCTGCGGAGGCCGACGGGAAAGCTGCCTGCCCACACGCTCAAGCCGCGCAATTCCTCAACGACTGCGCGGCGCCGCGTCCCGCAGCGCGGGAAGCAGCTCGCGTTCGGCGAACTCGAAAAAGCCGTCCTGATGGTCGTCGCCGCCGATCTGGACGAACGCGAGGTCGGTGAACCCGGCTTCCCAGAAAACCCTGGCCGAGGACACGACGGCGTCGACGTCCGGGCCGCACGGGATGTTGTCGGCGACGTCGTCCTCCCGCACGAACCGCGTCGCGGCGTGGAAGTTCGGCGGCGCGGGCAGCTCCGCGTTGACCTTCCAGCCGCCGGCGAACCACCGGAACTGCTGCCACGCACGGTGCACCGCCTCGTCCCGGTCGAGCCCCCACGCGACCGGCAGCTGGCCGATCTTGCGGTTGCCGCTGCTGGTCGTGCTGTCCCACAACCGGCACAGCTCGGCGTCCGGCTCGACGGCGATCATCCCGTCGGCCACCGGGGCGAACTGTTCGACCGACTGCGCCCCCGAGATGGCGACCGCGATCGGGACCGGGCTGTCGGGCACGTCCCAGAGTTTGGCCGAGTCCACGGTGAAGTGCTCGCCCCGGTAGGACAGGTAGTCGCCGTCGAACAGTTCGGTGATGATCTCGATCGCTTCGCCGAGCATCGCGTGCCGGGTGTTCACGCCCGGCCACCCTCGTCCCACGACGTGCTCGTTGAGATTCTCGCCCGCTCCGATTCCGAGGGTGAACCGTCCGCCCGAGAGCAGGGCCACGGTCGCCGCCTTCTGGGCGACGACGGCCGGGTGGTAACGCATGATCGGCGCCGTCACGTACGTCATGAGCTCGGTGCGTTCCGTGGCCTGGCAGATCGCCCCGAGCACGGACCACGCGTACGGGGCGTGGGCCTGCGTGTTCAGCCAGGGCGAGAAGTGGTCGCTGATCACCTGGAAGTCGAAGCCCGCGCGTTCGGCGAGGGGTGCGTGGCGGACGAGAGCCCGTGGGCCGGACTGCTCGGTCATCAGGGTGTACCCGAAACGGACCATGGACCACTCCCGTCAGGCGCCCGCGGACCCCGTCCGAGGTCCACTGTGGAACCGCCGTTCGAGGGTCGACGGTACGCCGACCGTGCTCGTCCCGCAGGTCGCTGCCGCTGGGAAAGGGAACGTCGACCCGCGAACGGGGGAAGCGCCGAGACCCGTTTCGTGATGTTGTGCGTGCAGGGACGAGACGCGGATCGTGGAAGGTGGAACCTGCCGGGAGGTCGGGATGAGCGAACAGGCCCGGGTGCGGAGTGCGTACCCGTGCACGGTGGGGGTGGTGCGTGAGACGCGGCCCGGGGAACGGCGGGTGGCGCTCGTACCCACGGTCGTCGAGAAACTCACCGGCCGCCACGTGCGGGTGGTCGTCGAGCCAGGGGCAGGGATCGCGGCACTCATCCCGGACGAGCATTACACCGCGTCCGGTGCCTCGATCGGAGACGCCTGGTCCGCGGACGTCGTCGTGAAGGTGGCGCCGCCGACCGCGCGCGAGGTCGCCTCGTTGAACCCCGGAACGACGCTGATCGGCTTTCTGAACCCGCGTGGCGACCCCGAGGCCGTCGCGGGGCTGTCGACAGCGGAGGTCACCGCGTTCGCGGTGGAGGAGATCCCCCGCATCTCCCGCGCGCAGTCGATGGACGCGCTGTCGTCGCAGGCGAACGTCGCCGGGTACAAGGCAGTGCTACTCGCGGCATGGGAGTGCACCCGGTTCTTCCCGATGCTGACCACGGCGGCGGGGACGGTGAAGCCGGCGACGGTACTCGTGCTCGGCGCTGGTGTCGCGGGTTTGCAGGCCCTCGCCACGGCGAAACGGCTCGGCGGCAGGCCGACCGGGTACGACGTCCGGCCGGAGGTCGCCGAGCAGGTGCGATCCGTGGGCGCGCGGTGGCTCGACCTCGGGGTCGAGGCCGTCGGGGAGGGCGGCTACGCCCGGGAGCTCACCGAGGACGAGCGTGCCCGGCAACAGACGGAGCTGGAACGTGCGATCGGCACCTTCGACGTCGTGATCACCACCGCGCTCGTGCCCGGCCGGACCGCGCCGACGCTGGTGACCGAGGACGCGGTGCGCGGGATGAAGCCGGGCTCGGTGGTCGTCGACCTGGCGGGCGAGACCGGAGGCAACTGCGCGCTCACGCAACCGGGGCAGACCGTCGTCCGGCACGACGTGACGATCAGCTCGCCGCTGAACCTGCCCGCGACGATGCCCGAACACGCCAGCGAGCTGTACGCGCGCAACGTGGCGGCGCTGCTGGAACTGATGCTCGACGAGCAGGGCCGGTGGGCGCCCGACTTCGACGACGAGGTGGTGGCCGCGGCATGCGTGACGCGCTCCGGTTCGGCCACGACGGGGGAGGTGCGCTAGATGTACGCCGAGCTGCTGGCGAACCTGGCGATCCTGGCGCTGGCCGGGTTCGTCGGGTTCGCGGTGATTTCGAAGGTGCCCAACACCCTGCACACGCCGCTGATGTCGGGGACGAACGCCATCCACGGCATCGTCGTGCTCGGCGCGCTGGTGGTGCTGGGTGAGCTGCCCGCCTCGGCTCCGTGGGGGATCAAGGCGATCCTGCTGGTGGCGTTGATCTTCGGGACGCTGAACGTCGTCGGTGGTTTCGTCGTCACCGACCGGATGCTCGGCATGTTCAAGTCGAAGCCCGCGCGCAGCACCGACGACGAGGGGGCCGAGCGCTGATGGACGCACTGGTGAGCGTGCTCTACATCGTCGCGTTCGGGATGGTCATCTACGGACTGATGGGGTTGACCGGGCCGCGCACCGCCGTGCGCGGCAACTACATCGCGGCGGCCGGAATGGGGCTGGCGGTCGTCGCGACACTCGTGTCGATCCGGGACACCGAGAACTGGGGGCTGATCATCGGCGGGCTGCTGGTCGGCGTGGTGCTCGGGGTGCCGCCCGCGTTGCGGACGCGGATGACGGCGATGCCGCAACTGGTGGCGATGTTCAACGGTGTCGGTGGTGGCACCGTGGCGCTGATCGCGTGGGCGGAGTTCCTCGACTCCGCCGGGTTCAGCGAGCTGGACGAGCAGCCGACCGCGCACATCGTCGCCGGTTCGCTGTTCGCGACGATCGTCGGTTCGGTGTCGTTCTGGGGCTCGCTGGTCGCGTTCCTGAAGTTGCAGGAGATCCTGCCCGGCAGACCCATCGGCCTCGGCGCACTCCAGCAACCGCTGAACCTGGTGCTGCTCGCGTGCGCGGTGGGCGGTTCGGTGGTGATCGCCGTCGGTTCCGGCAGCGGCGGCGCGTCGGCGTGGTGGATCGTCGGGGTGCTCGTGGTGGCCGCGATCCTGGGGGTGATGGTGGTGCTGCCGATCGGCGGCGCCGACATGCCGGTGGTGATCTCCCTGCTCAACGCCCTGACCGGATTGTCGGCGGCGGCTGCGGGTCTGGCTCTGGACAACACCGCGATGATCGTGGCGGGCATGATCGTCGGCGCGTCCGGTGCGATCCTCACCAACCTCATGGCGAAGGCGATGAACCGGTCGATCCCCGCGATCGTCGCGGGCGGTTTCGGTGGCGGTGCGGCGACCGGGCCGGTGCACGGTGGCTCGGTGACGGCGACCTCGGCCGCCGACGCGGCCATCCAGCTCGCGTACGCGAACCAGGTGATCGTCGTCCCGGGCTACGGCATGGCCGTGGCCCAGGCTCAGCACGCGGTCAACGACATGGGGCGTCTCCTGGAAGGGCGGGGCGTTCCCGTGCGGTACGCGATCCACCCGGTCGCAGGCCGGATGCCGGGTCACATGAACGTCCTGCTCGCCGAGGCCGAGGTCAGCTACGACGCACTCAAGGAAATGGACGAGATCAACGGGGAGTTCGCCCGCACCGACGTCGCGCTCGTGATCGGCGCCAACGACGTGACCAACCCCGACGCGCGCACCGACCCGAGCAGCCCGATCCACGGGATGCCCATCCTCGACGTCGACGAGGCCCGGTCGGTGATCGTCCTCAAACGATCGATGGGTTCCGGGTTCGCGGGTATCGACAACCCGTTGTTCACCGCCGTGCAGACCTCGATGCTCTTCGGCGACGCGAAGAGCTCGATCGACGAGATCACCGGGGAACTCAAGGCACTGTGAGAGGGCGTCCGGAAACTGGCAGTGGTGCTCGTAGGCTTCGCGTCTCGCGAGGCGGAGGCTCTCGCCGCGTGCGTGGTACTCACGAGGCCCCAACGCGGCGCGGCGCGAACTGGGGGTACTGGACCACCCACCCAAGTTCCCGGATGCGTCTCAGACGCTGAGCGCCGGTCAACGATAGGCGGGGGCCAGCAGTGCGGCGGTGTCGACCAGCCGTGGTGCGTGGGCGAGGAGCTGCTCACGAGGCACGTGGAACGTGATCGTGGAGACGCTGATGCCGCCCATGGCTCGGCCGGACCGGTCCAGCAACGGTGCGGCCAGGCACCGGATCGTCGACTCGTTCTCCTCGTCGTCGACGGCGTAGCCCCGCGAACGCACGTGCTCGAGTTCGTCGGCGAACGCGGCCGGGTCGGTGATCGTCCCGGCCGTGCGCCGGGGAAGTCCGGCCGCGACGACGGCTTCCACGTCCTCGGCGGCGGAGTGGGCAAGGACGGCTTTGCCGATCGCGGTGCAGTGCAGGTCGAGCTGCCCGCCGACGCGGGAGGCCATCTGGTACGGGCCTTCGCCGTCGATCTTGCGGACGTAGATCGCGCGGCGCCCGCTGCGTAGCGCGATGTGCACGGTGTTGTCCACTTCGGACTGGAACTGCTGCAGGATCGCGTCGGTGTCGGTCGGGCGGTCGGCCGTGAACACGGCGGAGAGCGCGTACGCACGCGGCCCCGGACCGTACGCGCCCGAACCGTCCGCGGTGACGTATCCGGCGGTGCCGAGTGTGCGCAGGAGGCGATGGACGGTGGGTTTGGCCAGGCCGGTCTCCTTGGCGAGGTGGCCGAGCGGGTGCGGGCCGCCGGGTCTGCCGACTGCCTCCAGCACCCGCAGCGTGCGCAGCGTGGCGTTCTCGGTCTCCGGTCCGCGCTCGGTGGCCATGGTTCCCCCGTGTTTGACGTCGCTGAGCCACCAGCTTAAGGTTCGCGTTCGTGAGAACGAAACAGCTTTCCACTTAACGGAACGCTGCGAGATGGTCAGCCGCGCGACGCCTCATCCACCGAGAACGCACGACCTCATCGAAGGACGGTCGGAATTGCCCCTCGTGCTGACCGCAGCAGCGATCGCGGTGCTCCTGCTGCTGATCATGAAGTTCAAGGTCCATGTCTTCATCGCCCTCGCGGTCGTGTCGTTCCTGCTGGCGCTGGCACTGGGCATGCCGCTGCCGGACATCGTCGGCGCGGTGGAAGACGGCCTCGGTGACACGCTCGCCTCCACCGGACTGATCTTCGGATTCGGCGCCATACTCGGCAAGCTGCTCGCCGACGCGGGCGGCGCCCAGCGCATCTCCACGAGTCTCGTGGACCGCTTCGGGCAACGGTGGGTCCAGTGGGCCGTCGTGGTCGCGTCCCTGATCCTGGGCGTCGCGCTGTTCTTCGAGGTCGGGATCGTGCTGCTGGTCCCCATCGTCTACCAGATGTCCAAGCAGGCGCAGGTGAACTTCCTGTACCTGGGACTGCCGATGGCCGCGGGACTGTCGGTGATGCACGGCTTCCTGCCGCCGCACCCCGGCCCGACGGTGATCGCCGAGCAGTACGGCGCCAACGTCGGCATGGTCCTGGTGTACGGGCTCGTCATCGCCCTGCCGACCGCTGTCATCGCCGGGCCGCTGTTCACTTACTACGCGCGCAAGTACGTGCCGTCCGCGTTCACCAAGACCGAGGTCGGCACCCTGGCCAAGCTCGGAGAGGGCCAGCAGTTCGACATCAAGGACACTCCGGGCTTCGCCTCGAGCGCGCTCACAGCGCTGTTCCCGGTGCTGCTCATGTTCGCCTCGTCGATCGTGGCGCTGTTGCAGGACGGCCTCGGCCTGCCGGAGAACACCTTCTTCCAGGCCGTCGAGGTGATCGGCGAGCCGACGACGGTGATGGTGCTCTCGGTGCTGGTGGCGATCTACACGATGGGGATCGCGCGCCGGATCCCGATGACGCGGGTGATGCAGTCCGCCGAGACCTCGGTCAAGGCGGTCGGGATGCTGCTGCTGGTGCTCGGCGTCAGCGGCTCGCTCAAGCAGGTGCTCATCGACGGTGGCGTCGGCGACTACGTCGCGACGCTGTTCGAGAACAGCAGCATCTCGCCGCTCGTGCTCGCCTGGCTGATCGCGGCGCTGCTGCGCCTCGCCCAGGGCTCGGCGACGGTCGCGGCTCTGACCACCGCCGGGCTCGTGATCCCGCTCATCGAGGGCAGCGACGCGAACCTGGCGCTGGTGACGTTGGCGACCGGGGCGGGCAGCATCATCGCCTCGCACGTCAACGACACCGGGTTCTGGATCGTGCGGGAATCCTTCGGGCTGACCGTGAAGGAGACGCTGGCGACCTGGACCGTGCTCGAAACGATCATCTCGGTGTGCGGGTTCGGGTTCGTCCTGCTGCTGAGTCTCGCGGTGTGAGGGAGCGGTCGACGACATGACGAACGAACTCGCCGCGGTGCTGCACGACGCACGCGACCTGCGGATCGAGGAGATCCCGCCGGAGCCGCTGCATGCGGGAGCGGTGCGCGTCACCGTCGCTGCCACCGGGTTGTGCGGCAGCGACCTGCACTACTACGCCGACGGCCGCAACGGTCCGAACGTGCTTCGGTCGCCGACGGTGCTCGGCCACGAGACCGCGGGTGTGGTCAGCGAGGTGGCGCCGGACGCGGATCCCGAACTGCTCGGAACCCTCGTGGCCGTCGAACCGGCGCGGCCGTGCAGGCGGTGTCCCACCTGTGTCTCCGGTCGCTACAACCTGTGTCCGTCGGGCCGGTGTTTCGGTTCGCCGCCGACTCACGGCACGGTCCGCGACACCGTGGTCGCCGACAGCGAGCTCGTGCACCGGGTTCCGCCCGGCATGGACGTGACCGAGGCCGCGCTCGTCGAGCCGCTGGCGGTGGTGTGCTGGGCGGCGCACCGCGCGGAGATCACCAGCGGTTCGCGAGTGCTGATCACCGGTGCCGGACCGATCGGGCAGCTGGCCGTCGCCGCCGCCCGCGCCGCGGGCGCCGCGCGCATCGTCCTCGGCGACGTCGCCCCGGACAGACTCGCCTCCGCGACGGGAGCCGGTGCCGACGAAGTCGTCGACCTGCGGGACGGCGATCCTGGCGTGGAGTTCACCCAACTGCTGGAGTGCTCGGGATCGCCGGAAGCACTCTCCACTGTGAACAGTCTGGTTCCCGGCGGGACGGCAGCACTCGTCGGGGTGCCCGCACCGCGACCCCCGGCGCCCGAGCTGCTCGTCACCGCGCAGCGGTGGGAGATCGACGTGCGCGGGTGCTTCCGGTACGGGCCGGGCGCCTTCGCCACGGCCGTGTCGCTGGTCGATCGCGGGCGGGTCGACCTGGCTCGGCTGCTGACCGCCCGATTCCCGCTGCACCGCGCCGACGAGGCCGTCCGCACCGCGCTCGACGACCGTCGCCACCTCAAAATCGCCGTCATGGCAAGGGAGAACGCATGAGGATCAGCTCCGCCGACGTCATCGTCACCGCACCGGGGCGCAACTACGTCACACTGAAGATCACCACCGAGGACGGGGTGACCGGGCTCGGGGACGCGACGCTCAACGGCCGCGAGATGGCCGTCGTGTCGTACCTGCGGGACCACGTGTGCCCGCTGCTGATCGGGCGGGACGCCGGGCGGATCAACGACATCTGGCAGTACCTGTACCGGGGCGCGTACTGGAGGCGCGGCCCGGTCACCATGACCGCGATCGCCGCCGTCGACTGCGCGCTGTGGGACATCCTCGGCAAGGAGACCGGCAAGCCGGTGTACCAGTTGCTCGGCGGGGCGGCGCGCGACGGCGTGATGATCTACGGCCACGCCAGCGGAGGAAACATCGACGAGCTGCTCGAGGACGTGCAGCGCTACCGTGACGCCGGATACCGGGCGATCCGGGTTCAGGCGGCGGTGCCGGGCCTGGACAGTACTTACGGCCTGCACCATCCGGGCTCGGGCCGGACCTACGAGCCCGCCGACGCCGCGATGCCGACCGACAACGTCTGGGACACGCCCGCTTATCTCGACTTCGCGCCCACCATGATGGCGGCGGTGCGCGAACGGTTCGGCTACGACTTTCACCTGCTGCACGACGTGCACCACCGGCTCTCACCGCTCGAAGCCGCCCAGCTGGGCAAATCGCTTGAGCCGTACCGGATGTTCTGGATCGAGGACCCGACCCCGGCGGAGGACCAGACCGCGTTCCGCACGATCCGGCAGCACACCACCACGCCGATCGCGGTCGGCGAGGTGTTCAACACCATCTGGGACTGCCAGCACCTCATCACCGAGCGTCTCATCGACTACATCCGCACGTCGGTGTCCCACACGGGAGGAATCACCCACCTGCGCAAGGTGTTCGACCTCGCGTCCCTGTACGGAGTCCGCAGCGGTTCGCACGGAGCGGGGGACCTCTCCCCGGTGTCCTTCGCTTCCGCGTTGCATCTCGACATGACGGTGCCGAACTTCGGAATCCAGGAGTACATGGGACACCTGGACCCTGCGAGCGAGGTGTTCCGCACCAACTACGAGTTCCGGGACGGCTACATGCATCCCGGTGACGCTCCCGGGCTCGGCATCGAGATCGACGAGGAAGCGGCGGCGAAGTACCCGTACTCGCCGAAGTACCTGCCGGTGAACCGGCTGCGGGACGGAGCGATGCATGACTGGTGAGGGCAGCGCCACGCCGACGCGCCTCCTGGCGATCGGTGAATGCATGATCGAACTCACGCACATCGACGAGCACGTGCTCCGTCTCGGCTGCGCCGGGGACACGTTCAACACGGCCGCCTACCTGAGCCGATGCAGCAGTCCTGACCGGGTCGCGGTCGACTACATGACGGCCGTGGGTGACGACTACTACAGCGACAGAGTTCTGGCGGCGATCGCTTCGGAAGGCATCGGTACCGACGGAATCCGGCGAGTGCCGGGCCGCAGTCCCGGTCTGTACCTCGTCCGGACCGACGCGGCGGGGGAGCGCAGTTTCACCTATTACCGCTCGCAGGCACCGGCTCGGGAGCTCTTCGCCGACGCCGCGCCCGATCTCGGCGGGTACGACGTCGTCTACATCTCGGCCATCAGCTTGCAGATCCTCGATTCGGCGGCGCGGGACCGACTGTGGACGGCGCTCGACGCGTTCCGTTCGAACGGTGGCGCGATCGTCTTCGACAGCAACTACCGGTCCACCGGATGGCCCGACGTCGACACCGCGCGGCACGCCGTGCGAACGTCGTGGGAACTGGCGACCATCGGCCTTCCGACGTTCGCCGACGAGCAAGCCCTCTTCGGCGACGAAAGTCCGGAAAGGACGGTGGCGCGTCTCGCGGGCCTGGGTGTCTCCGAGATCGTGGTCAAGAACGGAGCGTCCGGCTGCACGGTCGCGCAGGGGGCGGCGTCGCACACGCTTCCCGCTGTCGAGGTGGAGCGTGTCGTGGACTCCACGGCTGCCGGGGACGCGTTCAACGCCGGGTACCTCGCGGCACGGTTGGCCGGTGGCGACCCCGTCGAGTCGGCGAAACAGGCCCAGGGGCTGGCGGCCACGGTCATCCAGCACCCGGGCGCCATCGTCGACCGGTCCGTCGTGCCGGGCTGAGAGCTCCTGTCAGACGGTGTTGCTTGGTGGGTCGGGTGGCGGAACCTCAGCGCCTTCCTCGCGAGGAGGGCGCTGAGAACCCGCCGTGCTCGTGCTGTGTCGTGGTGATCGCTCAGCGGCTCCGCCGCTGACGTGACGACGACAGCTCGATCCGTGCCTGAGGCTGTTCCCGTCCCGACGATCACCTGCCACGATGGGGTTCATGTCGGCGTCGCACGAAGACAGGATTCGCGAACAGTTCCGGCTGCAGGCCGCCACGTTCAGCGACGAGGGTTTCGCCGTCCGAGGGCTGGAGTGGATCGTCGAACTCCTCGGCCCGAATCCGGACGAGCAGGTTCTGGACGTCGCTGCCGGTGCCGCGCATCTCGGGCGGGCCCTGGCGCCGCACGTGGCGCACGTCAGCGCTGTCGACATCACCCCGGAGATGCTGGAGCAAGGCCGAAGCCTCGCTCACGGCGCCGGGTTGGGCAACGTGGTCTTCGCGATCGGTGACGCGACCGCGTTGCCGTGGCTCGACGACCAGTTCGACCTCGTCGCCTGCCGCCTGACCCTGCATCAGGTGGACGACCCGGAACGGGTACTGCGCGAGATGGTGCGGGTGACCAGACCCGGCGGGCGTGTCGCTGTCACCGACATGATCGTCGACGACGATCCGGCGGTGGCCGCCGAGGCGAACCGGCTCGAACGCCTTCGCGACCCAAGCCATCACCGCACGCTCGGCCACGCCGAGACGCTCGCGATGGTCCGGGACGCGGGTGCCGATGTGCGCGCGACCGAAACCAGGAACAACCCCGTCGAGATCGAGGACTGGATGGCGCGAACCGACACGCCCTCCGACGTTCGGGATCAGATTCGGGAACGGTTCCGTCAGGAACTCGCGGGCGGGGCGCCGACGGGACTCCGGCCGCAGGAGGACGGGACGTTCACGCACGTGTGGGCCACGACCGTCGCTACACCGCGCTGATCAGTCACCGTCGTCCGGGGTCCAGCTCAACAACCGGACCCTGCTCACGGTTTGCAGGTGGCGGCGCATCGCGGTCGCCGCGCCGCGCGCATTGCCCGATCGAATGGCCTCCGCGATGCGCTCGTGCTGGGCGAGCGACTTGCGTGGGCGCCGGGGCTGGCGCAGTGACTCCTGCCTGCTCTCGGCGATCTCGTCGGCGATGGTGCGCATGAACTCGCCCAGCAGCGTGCTGTGCGCGGCGGCGGTGACGGCCTCGTGGAACCGGCGGTCGCCGTCGGCGCCCAGTGCGTCCTCGTCGATCTCGGCACGCATCGCCTCGATCGCCGCGTCGATCTCGGCGAGGTCGTCCTCGGTGCGTCGCTCGGCGGCGAGCTCGGCGAGTTTGGTCTCCAAGCCCTCGCGCGCGTCGAGCACGTCGGGCAGGCGCCGCTTGCGCTCCACGAGCTCGTCGACGGGTTCGACCTCGCGGGTGCTTCGGCGAAGGTAGGTCCCGCCGCCGTGGCGTACCTCGACGATGCCCTGCACCTCCAGGACGACGATGGCCTGTTTGATCGAGGCACGACTGACGCCGAGACGTTCCGCCAGCTCGCGTTCGGCGGGGAGCTTGGCGCCGACGTCGAGTTCGGAGTCCGCGATGTGTTCACGGAGCCGGCCGACGACCTGCTCGTAGAGGCGAGGCCGGGCCAGGGGGCGCAGCGAGTCGGACACCGTACCTCCGTGAACTGGGGCGATCGTGCACCGGTCAGACTACCCGCGGCGGCGAAAGCGGCTCATCCACTGTGCCGTTCGTACAGAGGCGTGAGTCTTTTTGGTTGCTATAACCACCAAAAAGACTCACGCCTCTGTGTCTTGACTCGGCGCCTGCTGTGGTCGAAAGTGGTTCAGCCAGTTGGCCACTGTCCCACGGGGGCGGTGCGACGAGCCGAGGAGGCAACGGTGTCGCCTGAGCTGATTTCGATCCTCGCGTTGGTCGCGTGTTTCGTCGTCGCGACCACGGTGTCGGTGAACATGGGACTGCTGGCGTTCGCTGCGGCGTTCCTCGTCGGCACCCTGGCAGGCGGGATGTCCGAGGACGACATCTTCGCCGGATTCCCGGGAGACCTGTTCGTCGTTCTCGTCGGTGTCACGTACCTGTTCGCCATCGCCCGTGCCAACGGGACGACCGATTGGCTGGTGCACTGGGCAGTACGGCTGGTCGGAGGCCGGTTGGCGGTGATCCCGTGGGTGATGTTCGGCGTCGGCGCCGTGCTCACCGCGATCGGCGCCGTCAGTCCTGCCGCGTGCGCGATCGTCGCCCCCATCGCGTTGAGCCTGGCGGCGCGGCACGGCATCAACCCGCTGCTGATGGGCGCGATGGTCGTGCACGGCACGCAGGCGGGCAGCTTCTCACCGATCAGCATCTACGGCACGATCGTCAACGGAGTCGTCAGCGAGAACGACTTGCCGGGCGACCCGATCGTGTTGTTCCTCGGCAGTCTCGTGGTGAACATCCTGCTCGCGGCCGTGGTGTTCGTGCTTTTCGGAGGCCTGCGGCTGATGCGCAGCGGCACGAGTACCGCCGTCGCAGAGCACGCGACCGTCGGCGCACCGAGCTCGACGACAGGCGGCGGCTCCGACAACGCCGCTTCGGACAACGCCGTTTCCGCCGACGACACTGCCACCGACGACACACCCGACGGCGCGCAGCGGCTCGACCGGGACCGCGTTCTGACGCTGCTCGGGCTCGCCTCACTCGTCGTGAGCACCCTGGTGTTCGGACTCGACGTGGGGCTGACGGCAGTCACGGTGGCGGTGATCCTCACGCTGATCTCGCCTGGCGTCGCCGCGAACGCTCCCAAGGAGGTCGCGTGGCCGACCGTCCTGCTCATCTGCGGTGTGCTGACCTACATCGGTGTCCTGCAGGAGATGGGCACCATCGACTACGCGGGCGGAGCCGTCGCCGGTGTCGGGCTCCCGCTGCTGGCGGCCCTGCTGCTGTGCTACATCGGCGGAGTGGTCTCCGCGTTCGCTTCGTCCACGGCGTTGATGGGTGCGCTGATTCCGCTGGCGGTGCCGTTCCTCAACGAGGGCAGCATCGGGGCGGTCGGCATGGTCACGGCTTTGGCGGTGGCGGCCACCGTGGTCGACGTGAGTCCGTTCTCGACGAACGGCGCGATCGTGGTGGCCAACGTCAAGGGTGTCGATCGGGACGTGTTCTTCCGCCGGCTCATGGCGTACGGGGCGGCGGTGGTGGCGGTCGGGCCCACGGTGGCGTGGGCCGTGTTCGTCCTCCCCGGAGTGGTGTGAGGACAGGAAGGTTCGGTGCATGAACGTGCAGTCGCTGCTTCCGAAGCTGCGTGATCCCGACGAGCGCGAGGCGATCCGCTTCGACGACCGCTCGCTGAGCTACCGGGACCTGGCGGGTGCGGCGGCCACGGTCGCCGAGCGGGTCGCGGGCACGCACCGGGTCGCGGTCTGGGCGACGTCGAGTCCGCAGACGTGTGTGGCGGTGGCCGGTGCGGTGATGGCCGGGGTGCCGATCGTGCCGATCAACCCGAAGGCGGGGGAGCGGGAGCTGAGCCACATCGTCGCCGACAGCGAGCCCGCACTCGTCATGGTGGAACCGGGTCTCGCGCTGCCGGAGGCGCTCGCGGAGGTTCCGGCGCACGAAGTCTCGCTGGAGCCGGGTACGGGCGAGTTCCCTGCCGAGCCCGACGGCGAGACGCCTGCCTTGATCGTCTACACCTCGGGGACGACGGGCGCGCCGAAGGGCGTGGTGCTGCCACGTCGTGCGATCGGCAGCAACCTGGACGCTGTCGCGGATGCATGGGAGTGGACCGGAGAGGACGTCCTGGTCCACGCGCTGCCGCTGTTCCACGTGCACGGGCTGATCTTGGGGACGCTCGGGCCGCTGCGTCTCGGCGGAACCATGCGCCATCTCGGCAAGTTCTCGTCCGAGCGCGTCGCGGAGGAACTCGCCGGCCCGGCGACCATGCTCTTCGGGGTGCCGACAATGTACCGGCGTCTCGCCGACGACGCCGAACGCGATCCGGCGATCGCGCGCGCACTCGGGCACGCCCGGCTGCTCGTGTCCGGATCCGCCGCGCTGCCCGCGGTCGAACACCAGAGGATCGAGCGGTTGACCGGTCAGCAGGTCGTCGAGCGATACGGCATGAGCGAGACGATCATGAACTGCGGCGTGCGCGCCTCGGGCGACCGCAGGCCCGGCTACGTGGGACGTCCGTTCGACGGTGTCGAGTTGCGGCTCGTCGACGACCACGGCGACGTGATCGAGGTCAGGGACGACGACACCGTGGGCGAGATCCAGGTCCGTGGCCGGAACCTGTTCACCGGCTACCTCAATCGGCCGGACGCCACCGACGAGGCGTTCGTCAACGGCTGGTTCCGCACGGGCGACGTCGCCACCCGCAGCGCGGACGGCTACGTCCGCATCGTCGGGCGCCGGGCCACCGACATCATCAAAAGCGGCGGTTACAAGATCGGCGCGGGCGAGATCGAAAACGCGCTGCTGGAGCATCCGGGCGTTGCCGAAGTCGCGGTCACCGGCGAACCGAGCGAGGATCTGGGGGAGCGGATCGTGGCGTGGGTCGTGGCGGAGTCCACGATACAGCCGAGCGAACAGGAACTGGTCGACCACGTCGCGAAGCTGCTCACCCCGCACAAGCGTCCGCGCGTGGTCCGGTTCGTGGACTCACTTCCCCGCAACGACATGGGCAAGGTGATGAAGAAGGTGCTGCGTGGATGAGCCCGGGAGCGCTCGCGAGCTGATCGACACGCTCTGCTCGCGATTCGACGAGTTCCGGTTTCCCGAGGTCTCGGACGGAACCGACGGTCCTCTCGGCTGGCCCGGTTACGACGAACGCCGGACACAGGCACGGGAAAAGACCGGGGAGTCCGAGTCCGTCGTCTGCGGCGTCGGCACGGTCGGCGAGCACCGCGCGGTGCTCATCGTCTCCGAGTTCGGGTTCCTGGGCGGATCGATCGGTGCGGACACCGGCGCCCGGATCGTCGGTTCGTTCGAGCGCGCCCGCACGCTGCGAGTCCCGGTGGTGTCGTTGGTCGCCTCCGGCGGGAGCCGGTTGCAGGAGGGGATCTGCGCGCTGCGGCAGCTCCAGGAGATCACCCGCGCGGCCGTGCTCGCGCGTCGCGACGGGATTCCGCACGTCGCCGTGGCCCGTCACCCCACGACAGGCGGCATGTGGGCGTCTCTGACAGCGGGCGCCGACCTCGTACTGGCTTCGCCGGAAGCGACGATCTCCTTCGGTGGCAGCCGGGTGCGCGATCCCGGCGAGACCGGACTCGCGTTCACCGCGGAAGGCACGTTCGAGGCAGGGCAGGTGGACAGGGTGGTCCCGCGGAGCGAACTTCCCACGGTACTCACGTCGCTGGTGCACCTGCTGTGCCTGACGCTGGCGACACAGCCCGCCCCGGCTGAGGTTCCCGAAGCACCGAGAACCCGGGAACTCCCGGACTCCGGTGGAGCGGCCACCCAGCGTGCGCGGGCAGCGGATCTCCCGCGCGCGAGCGCCTACCTCGACCGGTACCTGCAGAATCGGTTCGAGTTGTCCGGGGACCGCTCCGGTGCCATCGACCCGGGGATGCTCTGCGGGATCGGTGAGCGAGACGGGCGAGCGATCGCGTTCGCCGCGCAGACGGGGACCGCGACCACCCCGGCCGGTTTCCGTACGGCGACACGACTCGTCGGGCTCGCCGAACGGCTCGCCATCCCGGTGCTCACGCTCGTCGACACCCCCGGCGCGGCCAACGACGCAGCGGCCGAACGAGCCGGGATCGGCCCGGCGATCGCGGGACTGTTCGCCGCCGTGGCCGAAGCGACCGTGCCGATCACGACGCTGGTCGTCGGCGAAGGCGGTTCCGGCGGCGCGCTCGCGCTCGCCGCACCGGAACGGACGTGGATCACAGTGGACGGATACTTCGCGGTGATCGCACCGGAGGCCGCGACGGCGATCCTCAAGCGCGATCCGTCCGAAGTGGACGAGATCGCGAATCGCCTGCGACTGCGCCCGCAGGACCTGCTCGAGCTCGGTTTCGTTCGAGGAATCGTGGGCACGCCCTGACGCGTTTCAACTCGCCAGGGTGGACTCGGGCTCTGTGTCCGTCTGTGTGGCGGGCGATTCCTCCGACCGTAGCTTCGTTGCTCGGTTGTTCAGCCAGTGCCGTTCGTGCGGTGTGAGCGGCACCCGGAGCCGGTCGAGCCACTGATCGAGCTCGTCGGCCTCCAGCCCTCGATGCTCGGTTTCGCCCTCCGGTCGGCGCACCGTGACGGTGTTGTGCGTGACGGTCGTGTGCGTGCCGTCCTCGTCGAAAAGGCTCAGCATGAGTTGGGAACGGAATGCGGAATGGGTGCTGGTGTACTGGTGGCCCATGGTGATGTCGACCGGGTGGACGGCGAGTTCGTCCGTCGTGTGCATCCGTTCCCATTCCGAGCCGCGCTGTCGTTGCAGCTCCCAGGACACTCCACCTTCGGCCCGAATGCGCTGCATCCGGTAGGTCCGCCCTCGGTGATCCACCTGTGCCCCGTGGGTGAGGGCGATGGGCCGGGGAATGCTCATGCCGAAGCCCGGATCGGCGAGCAGCCGCTGGTCGTCGAGGACGACCTCGACGACCATGTGGGCCCGGGGCGCCTGGGTGGGGTCGCCGACCCTGCCCAGCCGACGGTGCACGGGATACCCGAGCCGCTCCACGGCTGCCGCGAACAGGACACTGTGTTCGAAGCAGTAGCCACCGCGTCCCCGTCCGACGAACTTCTCGTTGACGGCGGGCAGCTCGACGCCGGGATGCTGGTCGAGAAGGACGTCGATGTTGTCGAAGGTGAACGTCTGCACGTGGGATTCGTGCAGTTGATCGAGAGCGTTGTGGCTCGGTGCGCGGCGGGGCACGCCCAACCGAGTCAGGTAGCCCTCGAGGTCGAGCGCCGCGGTGTTCCACGGGTCGGAAGTGGACATGACAAGTACCTCCGCAGTCGGATCGGGTCGTCGTTGCGTCAGCCCTGGTACGGCCGCAGCGCCCGGTGGCGCCGCAACGCGTCCGACCACCAGGTCAGTTGGTCCAGCATGGCTTTCGCGGCGAGTTCGGGCCCGTCGGCGTCGATCGGGCGGCCGTCGGCATCGAACAGGTCCGGGTAGTTGGCGAAACTGACGGTGTCCCGGATCGTCATGGCGTGCAGTTCGGCGAAAACCAGCCGGAGCTGCTCCACCGCGCGAAGCCCGCCGCTGATGCCGCCGTAGGAGACGAACGCGACCGGCTTGGCCTGCCACTCGTCGTAGAACCAGTCGACAGCGGTCTTCAGCGGCGCCGGGAAACTGTGGTTGTACTCCGGTGTGACCACGACGAACGCGTCCGCGGCAGCCAGCCACGGGGCGAGGTCACGGACGGCGCGAGGTGCCGGTCCGTCGTCGGCCAGCACCTCGGGCAGCTGCGCCTCGGCCAGGTCGAGCAGGTCGACGTCGACGTCGTCGCGCTGGCGTACCTGATCGGCGAACCAGTTCGCGACGGTGGGGCCGAAGCGTCCGGTCCGGGTGCTCGCGATGACGATCGCGATCCGGGTGCGGTCCTGAGACATGGTGACGCTCCTTCGAAGCGGATGTCCGGGTGACTCGGAGGGCTCGCGGATCGATCTGTGTGGGTGGTTCCGTGGTGAAAGGCCCCTCGGCGCACTGTGGCTGCCACAACCTCGATCCGCGTGCACTCTGAGTCCACCGTCGCGGTCGGCACTTCGGATTCGCTTCGGGCCGGCTTCGGACCACGTCGAAGCTCTGATTCCGGACAACCGTGACCGCGGTCCGGTTACCGTGAGTCCGTGAGATTCGGGGTGCTCGGGCCGCTGCAGGTCTGGAACGAGGACGGAACACCGGTCCGCGTGCCCGAGGTGAAGGTCCGGGGGCTGTTGGCGCAGCTACTCGCCCATGCGGGCACGGTGGTGTCCTCGGATCGGCTCATCGACAACCTGTGGGCCGACCACCAACCCGCGAACCCCGCCAACGCGTTGCAGGCACGCGTCTCGCAGCTGCGTCGAGCGCTGGACGACGCCGAACCGGGTGCTCGGGAGCTCCTGGTGTCCCGTCCGCCCGGATACCTGCTGCGGGTCGATCCGGAAGCCGTCGACGCCGGCCGTTTCGAACGCGTGGCCGACCGGGCGTCGGCCACGGCCGATCCCCGCGCCCGGGCCGCGCTGCTCGACGAGGCGCTGTCGCTGTGGCGGGGAGCCGCGTTCGCGGACTTCGCCGACGAGCCCTTCGCGCAACCGTCCGTCGCGCGGCTGGAGGAGCGACGGCTGGCGGTGCTGGAGGACTGGGCCGAGGCCCGTTTGGAGCTCGCCGAGCACCGGCTGCTGACCGGGGAACTCGAAGAAGCGGTGACCCGGCACCCGTTGCGTGAGCGTCTGCGCGCTGCCTATCTCCTCGCCCTGTACCGGGTCGGCAGGCAACGCGACGCCCTGAACAGCTACCACGACCTGCGCACCCGGCTCCGCGACGAGATGGGGACCGACCCCGGCCCGGAGCTCGTGGAGCTTCACCGAGCCATCCTCGACCACGATCCGGCGCTACAACCGCCACCGGCGGCGCCGCGCACGAACCTGCCTGCGCCGCTGACGGAGCTCGTAGGGCGTTCGGTCGACCTCACGCAGGTCCGCGAGCTGCTCGCCGAGCATCGGGTGGTGACGTTGGTCGGGGTCGGTGGTGTCGGAAAGACGCGGCTCGCGCTGGAGACCGCCCACGGCGTCGTGGGTGACTTCCCCGACGGCGTGTGGCTCGCGGAACTGGCCACGTTCACCAGCGACGCGAATCGACCCGGGGCACGAGGCTTGGCCGAGTTCCTCGCCGAGGTCCTGGAGGTTCGCGACGACCCCAGCGCCGAGCGTGCGGCGCCCGATTCCGCCGCGCGGCTCGTCGACGCGGTCCGTGGACGCGAGTTGCTGCTGGTGCTCGACAACTGTGAGCACGTCGTCGAGCCGGTCGTGGAGCTGGCCGTGCCCGTGCTCGAAACGGCTCCCGGCGTGAAGATTCTCGCGACGAGCAGGCAACCGCTCGAAATTCCGGGCGAGGCCGTGTGGACGGTCGCGCCACTGACGGTGCCGGACGCGTCGGCGTCGGACGGGGCGACGGCACCGGCCGTCGCGCTGTTCGCGGCCCGCGCGGCGACAGCGGACCCCGGTTTCGCACTCGACGACACCAACCGCGCTGACGTCGCCGCGATCTGCCGGAGACTCGACGGCATCCCGTTGGCGCTGGAACTGGCCGCCGCGCGAGTCCGCTCGCTGGGGACCCGGGAATTGGCCGAACGGCTGCACGACCGGTTCCGGCTGCTCGCGGGCGGGCTGCGGGCGGGTCCGGAACGCCACCAGACGCTCCGCGCGACGATCGACTGGAGCTGGAACCTGCTGACCGCGACCGAGCAAGCGCTCCTGCGCAGGCTGTCGGTGCACGTCGGCGGAGCCTCGCTGCGGGCGGTCGAAGAGGTGTGCGGCTTCGACGAACTGGCCCCGGCCGACGTCGTGGACACTGCCGGTCGCCTGGTCGACCGGTCGCTGGTGACCAGCATCGACACCGGCGACGGGCGCCGGTACCGGCTGTTCGAGTCGGTCGCGGCGTACGCGGCGGAGCGTCTGGCGGAGGCGGGGGAGCGGGAAACCGCTCAGGATCGCCACGCCGTCCACTACCTCGGCATCGCGGAGCACGCGGCACCGCTGTTGCGTGGCCGGGAACAACGACACTGGTTGGACCGGCTCGACACGGAGTCCGTGAACCTGCGCGCCGCACTCGACAGGGCGGTAGCCGTCGCCGACGCGGAGCTCGCACTGCGCCTGGTCGACGCGATGGGGTGGTACTGGTTCTTGCGGGGCAGGCTCGCCGAGGCCAGGCGGTCGACCGCCTCGGCGCTGGCCGTCGACCCGGACGCGTCGCTCGCGCTGCGCGCTCCTGTCCTGACGTGGCACACGGGTCTGATGAGGTGGGCGCGTGAAACGTCCGGCCCTCCCGACACCGAAAGCGCAGCGCTGCGCGCCTACGACGAGCTCGGTGACCGTGTCGCTCGTGCCTACGCGGAATGGTTCCTCGCCTACACCCAATGGGGCGGCGAGGGTGAGGCCGTGGCCGACGAACGAGTGGAGCGCGCGTTCCGGACGTTCCAGGCCGAAGGGGAGCAGTGGGGGATGGCGGCGGCGTCGGCGACGCGCGGGCATCGCGCGCTCCTCCGCGACGACCTGAGCACGGCCTCCCGGGAAGCCGAGCGCGCGACGGATCTGTTCGACGAGCTCGGGGACCAATGGGGACGCCTGCAGACCCTGGACACGCTCGGCACGCTCGCCGAGGTCGGCGGGAATTACGACCGTGCCGCCGAACTCCACACCGCCGGGCTGCGGATCGCCGAAGAACTCGGCCTGTGGAACGAGGCCTCGACCCGCTACGCGCGGCTCGGTCGCATCGCTCTGCTGCGGGGCGAGCACGACGCGGCGGACGACTTCCACCAGCGAGCGGCGCGGCTCGCGATCGCGCAGTCTCACCGGGGCTCGCACCAGTTCGCCGAGTTCGGCCTCGCGCTGGTGGCGCGACGCAAAGGCGAGCTCGATCGCGCCGAGAAGATTCTGCACGCGTGGCGGGACTGGAACCACGAGCACGGCGAACATTTCGACGCGCTGATGCTCAGCGCCGAGCTGGGGTTCATCGCCGAGATGCGCGGCGACGCCGAGAGGGCCCGTGCCCTGCATCAGCACGGCTACGACCACGCCCTCACCACGGGCGGTCCCCGCGCGGTGGCGATCGGTCTCGAAGGACTCGCCGGAGCGTGGTCGCTGGCCGGGTATGGCCGGGACGCCGCCGGGCTGCTCGGAGCCGCCGACGCGGCACGCCGCTCGTCCGGCGCTCCGCTCCCGCAGGCGGAGCGGCACGACGTGGACCGCATTTCTGCCCGCATCCGTGGGGAAATCGGCGACGCGGCGTTCGACGCCGCGTTCGACGAGGGCGCGTCGCGTGAGCTCCCACCACCGAGCACCGACCGGAACGGACGGGATCGACCTCGGTAAGTGGCTACTCGAGAAACCGACCCCGCAATGCCGAGGGCGCTGAGGTTCCGCTACGGAACGAGCGAGCAACATCTACTGCGGAGTTCTCGGTGATTCGAGGGCTGCGGTCGGGCACAGTGTCACGAGGTGTTCGGCCGCCCCGCACGGAAGCACCAGAGCGCAGCCATCCGCACGCCCGCGCAGGAGGAGCTCACACAGGACCGGGGGGACTCGCGCCCGGATGGTCGAGGACCGAGGCTGCAGCAGTGTGTCCGGCCTCGCACGCCTTGCGCAGGTCGGAGCCGACGAGGATGTCGGCGAGGAATCCGGCGGCGAAGGCGTCTCCGGCGCCGGTCGCGTCGCGTACGTGGGGGGCGACCGGAACGTCGACCCACTCCGGCGGCTCCGAAGGACGCAGGATCGCGGTGGGGTCGGGACCGTCTTTGACGACCACGGTCGCATCGAGCTGGTGCTCGGGTCCTAATCCCAGAAACTCGGCCTCCGTGCGGTTCGCGAACAGTACCCGCGGCCGCAGTTCGCCCATCAGGTCCAGGAACCGGTCGCGTCCGTAACCGCGCAGCATTCCGGTGGAGGACGCGTCCACCGACGCCGTGCCGCCGTGCTCCCGCATGTGTTCGATCGCCCGGACCGAGGCGGTACTCAGCGGTTCGGCGGCGAAGCAGTAGGCCGGGACGTGCAGATGGTGGAGCCCTTCGAACCAGGAGGGCTCGACGGTACGGAGCAGCACGCTGGCGCCGCGATCGGGGAACATGGTGCGTTCGCCGTGTTCGTCCACGAACACGACGACGCAACCGGTCGTGCCCTCGCGCTGTACGCGCACGTCCACGCCGCTGCCGGTGAGCTCCGCGACGAGTGCCTCACCGGCAGCGTCCGTGCCGACACAGCCGAGGAATCGC
This sequence comes from Allosaccharopolyspora coralli, assembly GCF_009664835.1. Lineage (NCBI taxonomy): Bacteria > Bacillati > Actinomycetota > Actinomycetes > Pseudonocardiales > Pseudonocardiaceae > Allosaccharopolyspora > Allosaccharopolyspora coralli. Next base: position 3,226,176 of record NZ_CP045929.1, on the reverse strand, counting down.
GTCGGACAGTGCTTCGCGGCGAAGGCCGCGACGTTGGCCGCACTTCCACCTCGCGTCCGGTGGATCGAGACCTCGGTGTCGGTGGCCGTGCGGACGTCCTCGGCGAGCCACACGACGATGTCCTCGACGAGATCACCCAATACCCCGAGCATCCTCGCCCCTTCACTCAGGTCGCATCGTGGAACGTGGGCAGGTGGTCCGGTACCGCCGCCCCACTTTTCCAATGCCCTCTCACAGCGCGAGTGCTCGCGCGATCTCCGCGCCGACCGACACATTGTTGCTGTACAACGCGACATTGACCTCGAGGCTGCGGCCGCCCGTGGTACTGAGCAGATGTTCGAGCAGGAACGGCGTCGTCGCCTTCCCGGTGATGCCGTGTTCTCGCGCGGCCTCCCACGCCCGGGCGAGCGCCGCGTCGTGTTCGGCGGCCGGAAGTTGCGCGTGTTCCGGGACCGGGTTCGCGACGAGCAGTGCGGCACGCAGCCCGAGGTCGTCGCTCGCCGCGACCATGGTCGCCACCTCGGCGGCGGAGTCCACGGTGTGTGGAACCGGGTGTCCGGAATCGGGGACGTAAAAGCCGGGGTAGCGATCGGTGCGCCATCCGACCACCGGAATACTCAGCGTCTCGAGTCGTTCCAGCGTCGCACCGACGTCCAAGATGGACTTGGCTCCCGCGCTGACGACGACGATCGGGATGTCGGCCAACGCGGTCAGGTCCGCCGACTCGTCGAACGTCTCGCTCGCACCGTGGTGGACGCCGCCGAGCCCACCGGTGGCGAACACCGCGACACCGGCTCGGTGCGCGAGCAACGCCGTGGCGGCCACCGTGGTGCCACCCGTCCAGTTCTTCGCCGCAGCGACGGGAAGGTCCCGGATGCTGAGCTTCTCGGCGGCGTCGTCGGCGGCCAACGCTGCGATCTGGTCGTCGGAGAGGCCGACGGTCGGCACTCCGTCCACTACCCCCACGGTCGCAGGCACCACGCCTGCCTCGCGCAGCAATGCCTCGGCCTCGTGCGCGACGTCGAGGTTGCGCGGGCGCGGCAGTCCGTGCGTGATGATCGTGGATTCGAGCGCCACCACGGCACGACCGGCGTCGACGGCTTCGCGAATCTCGGCAGCCACCACGGGCGAATCGGGACGAGCCATCGGACCTCCAGTCGGGAACTCGGGCAGCTGAGGAGGGTGCGCGGGTTGGACTACGTGGGCGGCCGGTCTGCGTGGGCCGGAGGAAGGCTCTCCGCGCACTGTGGCGCCACAGCCTCAATCCGCGTGCACTCTAAGCGGCGCACCGAGAGCCGGACAATGCGTTGTTCGGGTCACGTCACGTTCGTCGCTTACGTCACTCGACTGGAACAGAGTTGCATTCATCGAGCATGGCGTCAGTGAGCAGCATGCCCTCGCTTCCCATTACTGTGCGTGCCGTGACGGACACACGGCCCCGTTGTCAAGCGAAGTGCTTGCGTTCGAGGCGGGTGTTGACATGGCGCGAACGGATTCGTACGTTCCAATGAACGCAACACCGTTGCTTTGAGTGCGTCCGCAGTGTCCATGACCGTCGCCACTGGGGAGGAGTCCGCTTCCTCGCCGGTACGACCCATACGAGAGCGGGTGCGATGAGCTCACCACCGACCGGAACGAAGGACGAGTCCGCTAGCCCGACGACCTTGCGCCGCGTGGTCGGCGCGAGCTTCGTCGGCAACCTCGTGGAGTGGTTCGACTACGCCGTCTACGGCTACCTGGCGGTCACCATCGCGAGCGTCTTCTTTCCGGAGAGTTCGCCGACCGCCGGACTGCTCGCGACGTTCGGGGTCTTCGCGCTGTCCTTCATCATCCGCCCCGTCGGCGGCGTGTTCTGGGGTCACTTCGGCGACAAGTTCGGCAGGCGGCGTGCGCTGTCGCTGTCCATCCTCATCATGTCCGCCGCCACCTTCGCGATCGCGCTGCTGCCCGGCTACGCGCAGCTCGGCATCGCCGCTCCCGTCCTGCTGCTGCTCGTGCGCATGGTGCAGGGATTCTCGGCGGCGGGTGAGTACGCGGGGGCAGCGGCATTCCTGTTCGAGTACGCACCGACGAAGCGGCGCGGTTTGTACACCAGCGTCGTACCCGCGAGCACGGCAGGCGGGCTACTGTGCGGCTCACTCGCGGTGACGCTGCTGACCTCCACGCTCTCCGACGAGGCGATGTCCTCGTGGGGCTGGCGCATCCCGTTCCTGATCGCCGGACCGCTCGGTCTGATCGGTCGCTACATCCGGGTGAAACTCGAGGACACACCCGAGTTCCGCGCACTGGAACAACGGGAGTCCGTCGCGCACTCGCCGATGCGGGAGACCTTCGGCCGCAACCGGCGCTCCATCCTCGTCGCATGTGGGGTGACCTGCCTGAACGCGGTCGGCTTCTACATGCTGCTGACCTACATGCCCACGTATCTGTCCACCGAACTCGGCATGGACGAGACCTCCGCGTTCGTCTCGACCACGATCGCCCTCGTCGGCTACATCGCGTCCGTCTTCGTGATGGGACGACTGTCCGATGTGGTCGGACGCGCACGCATGATGTTCGCGGCCGGAATCCTGTTCGCGCTGTTGGCGGTCCCCGTCTTCCTGCTGCTCGGTGTCAGCGGGCTCGTCGGCGTCACCCTCGTCCAACTCGCGCTGGGCGTGCTGCTGACGATGAACGACGGGACCCTGCCGTCGTACCTCGCCGAGCTGTTCCCGACGCACGTGCGCTACAGCGGCTTCGCGTTCAGCTTCAACACCGCCAACGCCCTGTTCGGCGGCACCGCGCCGTTGGTGGCCACCGCGTTGATCGAGCTCAGCGGCACTCCGGTGGCCCCGGCCTGGTACCTGGCCGGAGCCGGTGTCGTCGCCGCGGGCTCGCTGCTGCTCGCCGCCAGGGCGGCTCGGAGCCACTCCGCACCGGACAGCGATCACCACGAAGAATCAGTGAAGGGAAGTGTGCAGTGAATCTGGAACGTCTGAAGGACATCCACAACGGTGAGAAGGTCGTGCCCACCTTCTCGAACGAGGAGATGACCCGCCGCGTCACGGCCCTGCGCAAGCACATGGCCGACGAAGGCATCGACGCGGTCGTGTTCACCAGCTACCACAACATCAACTATTACAGCGACTTCCTCTACACCGCCTTCGGCCGCAACTACGCTTTGGTGATCACGGCGGACGATCACGTGACGGTGTCGGCGAACATCGACGCGGGCCAGCCGTGGCGGCGCAGCTTCGGCGACAACCTCGTCTACACCGACTGGCAGCGGGACAACTTCCAGCATGCGATCGCGACCGTGCTCGATCGCGGACGGGTACGCGGCGGGCGTCTCGGCGTGGAGGACGACCACATCCCGCCCATGCTGCGCGGCCAGCTCGCCGACCTGCTGCCGGGATTCGACATCGTCGACGTCTCCGCGGCCACGATGCGCCAGCGCATGATCAAGTCGGCGGAAGAGATCGCACTCATCAAGCACGGTGCGCGCATCGCCGACATCGGTGGCGCCGCGGTCGTCGAGGCGATCGGGCACGGCGTTCCCGAGTACGAGGTCGCGCTCGCCGGTACCCAGGCCATGGTGCGCGAGATCGCGCGCACCTTCCCGGACGCCGAGCTTCGGGACACGTGGGTGTGGTTCCAGTCCGGGGTGAACACCGACGGCGCGCACAACTGGCCCACCAGCAGGCAGGTCTGCGCCGGCGACATCCTCAGTCTCAACTGCTTCCCGATGATCGCAGGGTATTACACCGCGTTGGAGCGGACTCTGTTCTTCGGAGAGCCCGGTGCGGAGCACCTGCACCCCTGGAAGGTCAACACCGCGGTGCACGAGCGCGGGCTCGAACTGATCCGCCCGGGTGCGGTGTGCGGGGACATCGCCCACGAACTGAACGCGATCTACGAGACGGAGAACCTGCTCGCGCGCCGTACGTTCGGCTACGGGCACTCGTTCGGCGTGCTCTCGCACTACTACGGCCGCGAAGCCGGGCTGGAGCTGCGCGAGGACATCGACACCGTTCTGGAACCGGGCATGGTGGTGTCCATGGAACCGATGATCACCATTCCGGAGGGACTCCCCGGAGCAGGCGGTTACCGCGAACATGACATTCTCGTGGTGACCGAGGACGGCGCCGAGAACATCACCGGGTTCCCGTACGGGCCGGAGCACAACATCATCGGTGCTTGAGTGAGTGGTCGGTGTGGGTGCGCGCGGCAGCACCCACACCGAGGCCGAGGAGGCGGACGTGACCGACGACGGTGACCTCTCGCGCAGTGCACCTTCCGTGCTGCACAACGGGATCCGGGTGCTGCGGGCGTTCTCTGTGGACGAACCGGCCCTCGGCGTCACCGAAATCGCCCGGCGCGTCGAGCTGCACAAGAGCACCGCCTCCCGCATCCTCGCCCAGCTCGAACAACTCGAGCTGGTGGTCCGCGACCCGGAGAGCGGGCGGTTCCGGCTCGGACTCGGTCTCGTCGGCCTCGCCGGGCCGCTGCTGGCCAATCTCGACGTGCGCCGCATCGCCTACCCGGTCCTCGAAGGACTCACCGCACGCACCGGCGAGACGAGCGCCCTGGTCGTCTCCAGCGGCAGCGAGTCGGTGTCCGTGGAGCAGGTTCCGAGCCCGCACCAGGTCAAGCACACGACCCCCATCGGGACCCGGTACACGACGTCGGCGAGTGCCTCGGTCCAGGTGTTTCTGGCCGAGCTGCCGGAGTCCCGGGTACGGGAACTGCTCGAAGGGCGACTGCTGCACCCCGGCCACGACGACGAGCGCTCCGTCCGCGCCCTGCTCGACCGGCTCGCGCGAGTGCGCGCCGACGGCGTGGCCGTCAACGCGGGCGAGACCTCCGTCGAGGAGGTCGGCGTCAGCGCACCGGTGCGGGACCATCGCGGGGTGACGGTGGCCGCCGTTCTCCTGTCCGCGCCGAGCTTTCGGGTCTCCGACCACTTGCGCGGTCAACTGTGCACGGTGGTGCGCGACACCGGCAACACGCTCTCGGAAAGGCTCGGCGCCGTCGTGCGCTGACCCCGTAACAGGCGTGAGCCTTTTTGGTGGTCATAGGCACTAAAAAGGCTCACGCCCTGCTCATGCCACTTCCGCATCCGGCGTCGCTCCGGGCGCACGACCGGGGACTCGACGGGCCGGTACCCGCTGAGCGGTGCTTGCGCCGTGCACGGTGAGTACCCGGGTGGTCCGGCGCTCACACGGCTTGCGTCGCAGGCGGTTTCGGTACTCTGGGTGTCGGGTAGCCACCATGAGGCACTCGGTCTCACAAGGGAGCTGACCGTTGCCGTAAGCGGTGCAGGGCTCCGGTGAGCAGCGAGTCCTGCATCGCCGTATGCCGGAGGCAACACACGGGATGACCTACGAATCCTTGGACGGCGCAGTCCGTACGCGAAGCAACGGCAGGCTCACCATGGCCGACACGGTCCACGGATACCTGGAGGATGTGCGCCACGCGGCAGGCATCATGCAGGTCGAATTCGACTCGGCCGATGTCGATCAGCAACGCGTCGTCGTGGAGCTGGCGCTGACAGGCGTTCCGGACGTTCGCGTGAACTGGAGCCCGGACCTCGGGTGGTGCTTCGCAGGCGGTGACGGCGTCTGGCTGTACCGCGTGGGGATCGAATCCGACGCCGCGTCACTGGTTCCCGACCCCGACGAGGTCGCGGGATGGTTGCGTGTCCTCGCCACCGGTGAGCGGACCGGCCACCAGGATCCGCCCGCACCGCCGGACCCGGACGACGAAGCACTCGTCGACCGGCTGCTGACGTTCGGTACGGGAACCGACCCGTACGGCCCGTGACCGAGTCCTGCGTCCGCCGCCTACTCGTGGTGTCTGCGCGGACCTCGACACCGCGAGGTGCGAACAGGGGTGGCAGCCTGGACCACCACCCACGTTCCCAGACACCCACTCACACGAACTGAACTCCGGGACGCCGGTGCGTTCGGCCTGTCGTGCAGACGGTCTCCGCGTGTGCGGCGATGTCTTCCAGCGGCGCGATCCACATCCCGTCGAGCTGGGCGACCTGCTCGATGAGGCGTTCGAGGGCGTAGGCCTTCGCCGGGCGACCGGACAGGAACGGGTGGTTGGTCAGCACGAAGCACCCGTTCTCCGCATGCCGCGCGGTGGCCTCGAGTGACCACATTTCCAGTGCCTTCATCGGGCTTTCGATGACGCCGCTGCCGGTCCAGCCGGGGAAGAAGGCGTACTGCTCCCAGTCGTCGAGTGCCCAGTCCACCGGAATCTCGATGAGCGAGCGGGCGCCGACCGCGTCCGGCTGGAGCCGATACGGCACGTCGTCGTCGAGCAGGCTCGAGTCGTAGCGGAATCCGCGCTCGGCGAGCAGTTCCGGGGTGTGCCAGTTCATCTCCCACCACGGGGCCCGATAGCCGGTCGGCAGGCGGCCGGTGAGGCGTTGCAGCGACTCGATCCCGCGGTCGAGGATCGAGGCTTCGGTCGCGGCGTCCAGGCCCTGCATCCGCTCGTGCATGTACCCGTGATGGGCGATCTCGTGACCTTCGTCCACAATGGATCGAACCATGTCGGGGTAGGTGTCGGCGGTCATGCCGGGGACGAAGAACGTGGCGCGGACGCCCTGGCGCCGCAGGATCCGCAACAGTCGCGGCACCCCGACTCGCGGTCCGTACGACTGGTGTCCCATCAACGACATCCGGTCTGCGGTCGCCGGGTCCTCGGCCAGCGCACACGACTCGGCGTCCACGTCGAAGGTGAACGAGGCCGCCGCGCGGTACCCGGACGGCCACTGGAACTCGGCGTCTTGCAGTGACATGCTCACGCTCCTCGCATCGGTCGGGACGGGCTCGCAGGGGTCTCGCCTGCGTCGGAATCGGTGTCAGGGGTCCTTGCAGAAGGAGCTGTCGCGGGCAGGTAGCTCCGGTGCACTCGTGGTCCGAACGTCGCGTAGATGGCCGCCGAGACGGTCAGTCCCGCGAGCCAGGACAGGTCGACTCCGCCGAGTGCCGTGGACACCGGCCCCTGGAAGACCGGGATGACGCCGTGCATGCACAGCCAGGTCGACACGATGCCCGCCCCGAAAGCGGACAGTGCGGCGGGATTGAAGTCGGGCAGTCGCCGCGAGCCGACCGGGTCGAACAGGCGTGCCACGTCCGTCGTGTTGCGTTCGATCCAGTAGAAGTGCACGAGCATCACGCCGCCCCACGACGCGACCCAGCTCACGAGGGAGACCAGCCACGAGTCGAGCACGGTCGCGAAATCGCCCTGCACGACGAACAGCGCGACGCAGAGCAGCGAGAACACGCCGACGAGGACACTGAGCGTCCGGCGAGAGAGCTTCAGGTCCAGCGCCTGGGTGGCGACGCCGAAGGTGTAGATGTTGAGGATGTTGGTCGCGATCGGCCCGTGCACGACGAGGAACAGCACCGGGATCGCCAGTGCGCCGTAGGCCTCGACGATCAACTGTCCCGGGTCCACCTGACCGTTGGTGGTCGCCAGCGACGCGCCGAGCAGTCCGAGCCAGATCACCGGCACGAACTGTCCCAAGGCGCTGGCCAGGTACAGCTTGATGCGGGGGACGCCGCGGCTGACGAACCGGGAGTAGTCGGCGGCGTAGGTGAACCACGTGATGCCCCAGCCGATCCCGATCGCGGTCATCACCGCCGTCATCGCCGCGAACCGGGCGGGGCCTTCGAGGACCTCGCCCGGCGGGCCTGCGTAACTCCAGTCGATGTCGAGCTGTGTCCACGCGACGATGGACATGCCGACGAGTACGACGATCGTCGGTGGCACCGTCCACTTCTCGAAGCCGGAAATGGCGCGGTATCCGATCCACGAGATCGTGACCTGAGCCGCCATGATGACGGCCGCGACGGCGATCTTGAGCGCGTGGTTCTCGGCGGTCGCGTCGACCCAGCCGAGTTCCCCGAACAGGGCCATGACCAGGTCGAGAATGATCCAGGTGTTGATCGCGCACCATCCGACCGCGAGCACGGCCTGGATCACCGCGGGCAGGTAGCCGCCTCGGCGGCCGAAGGCGGCTCGGGCGAGGACCATGCCTGTCGCACCCGTGCGCTGGCCGAGCAGGACGAACAACCCGAACAGCGCCATCCCCACGAAGTTGCCGAGCACGAGCACGATCATCGTGTCCGCGAGCCCCAGCCCGAGTTCGATGCCGAGCGCCCCGAGGACCCAGTTGATCGGGGCGATGTTCGCCCCGGCCCAGATCCAGAACTGGCCGGAGACGCTGCTCGTGCGTGCCGACTCAGGGACGGGCTGCAGCACCTCCTCGAGCTGCTGCGGTCCGCTCGTCGCGGAACTGGAAGTCATTCCAGACATGCTTCTGGCGGGGGAGAGGAACAACAAGGTACGTTGTGTCAATCAACCGGACTTCGCTAGTTGACAGTGTGTGAATCGATGTCGATCTCGTTGGGCGCGGTGCTCGCCCATTCCAGCGTGGCGCCGGCGGCGCCGGAGCTACTCGCCGGCGACGCCTCGGTGTCCGTTCGGTGGGTGCATTCCAGCGAGGTTCTCGACCTCGCGCACCTGCTCCGCGGCGGGGAGCTCGTGCTCACCGCCGGGCTCGTCCTGGTCGACTCCCCGGCCGCGCGGCAGCGTCGCTACGTTCGCGAGCTCGTGGCCCGTGGTGTCGCGGCGGTCGCGATCGAGACCTCCCACGCGGTGCCGGAACCGGTCCTGGAGGAAGCCCGTCGGCTCGGGTTCGCCGTGGTGCGGCTGACTCGGACGGTGCCCTTCGTCGAGATCGCCGAAAGCGTCAACGGGTTGCTGGTCAACGAGTCCGTGCACCGGCTGCGCCTCGCGGACACGCTTTCCGACGAGCTTTCGGAGCACTTGATCAACGGCCACGACCTCGACGGCCTCGTCGCGCATCTCGCGGCCAGGCTTCACGCGTCGGTCTCGGTCCGCGACGTCGGCGGGGGCGTGTTGGCGTGGAGCGGGTCCGATGCGCCCGAGGGCGGCACGCTGCGGGAGGCGTCGATCACGATTCGCCACGTCGTGTCGGCGACGCTGGTGGTGCGCGCGACCGGACACACCGACCCCGTGCTGCTCGACGCGGCCCTCGACCGCGCGCCGCACGCGGTCGCCCTCGCGCTCATGCGCGCGCATTCGTCCGAAGTGGACACCCCGGCGGTCGAGGCGTTCTTCCACGCCCTGAGGCAGCCCGAGCACGCGCCTGTCTCGGTCGAGCTGTTGCTGGAGGCGACGCCGCTGGCAGGGGCGTGCTCGTTCGCGGTGCTCGTGATGCCGGCGGGAGCCACCACGGCCGCGGTCGAGCAGGCGGCGTGCCGACACGGCCGACAGGTGCTCAGCCGGCTCGGCCCTGAGGGGCTGCTTTCGGTGGTGGGGCTCCCGGAGCAGGGCGGGCAGGCGCGCGAAGCACTGATCGCCGACGTGCGGCACGTGGCCGACGAGGACGCCGTCCGGGTGGCCGTGGGGACCTTGGTGGCCAGCGCAGCGGATCTGCCGCGTGCGGTCACCGAAACCCGGCGCTGTCTCGAAGTGGGCGTCGACGACCTGGTGGTCGACGCGGCGCGGTTCTCCGTCGAACGTCTCGTGATCAGTGCCGGTGACCGCGCACCGTGGGAGGACTTCGTTCAGGAACACCTCGGCCCGGTTCTGGCGTTGGAGCCCGTCCGGCGCGAGAGGCTCCTGAACACCTTGATCGCCCACGTCGACTGTGCGGCGAACAAGACCGCGACGGCGAAACGCCTGCACCTGCAACGGCAGACGCTGTACCAACGGCTCGAGCGATTGTCGGCGGTACTCCAGCAGGACGTGGCCACGCCGTCTCCGGATCTCGGCGTCGCGGTGCGCGTGTTCCGCGCGCTCCAGGCGATCCGGCCACCCGTCTCGGAACAGACGGCGGAACGCGCCACTGCGCCGTCATGATCGTGTCTCGGTGCGCGGGTTGATCTGCTGTGGCGGAACCTCGCCCCGCGACTGGCGGCGGGAACCCGTGACTCGCGTCGTTCGTGGCGTGGTTCGCGTGGCGACGATCACTATCCGTGGCGTGGCTGACCCCATCCGGTAATCGAGATCACTGTTTCGGGTGCTAACGATCTGTTCGGGGATCCGATGATCAGAGTGAGAGGAGTTGAGATGTTCATCGTTTTCGTGGCTTTGTTCGTCGTCCTGGTCGTCGGTGCCGTGGCCTTCACCGACGTCGTCGAGGAGGGTGTCGGTGGTATGCGATCCACCGTGCAGCGCGCACTGCGTTCAGTGAAGCTCCACGGGCGCTGACCTGCGCGCGGCCGAGAGCCTCCGCTCCGTCGCGTGAGGCTCTCGGATGATGTGGTGCGAACGGGCAAATTCGGCCGCCGATTCGTACCGAAAAGGGACCAGGCGTCGGTCGAGTGAGGTTTCCGCACTCGATTCGGCGCTTTTCGTCGTTCCCGGCGAGCTCACGTGATGTGGGACGCTCGGCAGGGCGGTACCCACCGGTTCGGACGGGGCCAATTCCACGTAGGCTGCACGCTCCGGTGCGACCGCACCGCCCGACCCGAGACGTACCTGGAGGACCCGGTGACCACGCCGGATGCCGACGACCCGAACGCCGTTCCGTCCGCAGGTCGGCGTGTGCTCGTGGCCGAGGACGAAGCGCTGATCCGCCTCGACCTCGTGGAGATGCTCCGTGAGGAGGGCTACGAGGTCGTCGGTGAGGCCGGGGACGGCGAGCAGGCGGTGAGCATGGCCGACGAGCTCCGCCCCGACCTGGTCATCCTCGACATCAAGATGCCCAAGAAAGACGGCATCGAGGCCGCGTCGAACATCGCGGGCGAGCGCATCGCCCCCGTCGTCATCCTCACCGCGTTCAGTCAGCGCGATCTCGTCGAGCGCGCCAGGGACGCCGGCGCGATGGCCTACCTGGTCAAGCCGTTCGCGAAGAAGGACCTGGTGCCTGCCGTCGAGCTCGCGGTGTCCCGGTTCGCCGAGACCAACGCACTCGAGGCCGAGGTCGCCGACCTCTCCGAGCGGCTGGAGACCCGCAAGACCATCGAGAAGGCCAAGGGCCTGCTGATGAGCAAGCACAACCTCTCGGAACCGGAGTCGTTCCGCTGGTTGCAGCGCACCGCGATGGACCGGCGCACGACGATGAAGGTCGTGGCTCAGGCCGTCCTCGACAACCTGGACTGACTCGACGCTTCTGGCGGACGCTCAGCCCGGCGGCTGCTCGCGGAGTACGCACGTCAGACGCGCGGTACAGGTGCGCTTGCCGTTCTCGTCGGTGATGACGATCTCGTAGGTGGCCGTGCTGCGTCCCCGGTGGATCGGGGTCGCCACACCGGTCACCGAACCCTCGGTGGCGGCTCGGTGGTGCGTGCAGCTCAGCTCCAGGCCGACCGCGATCCGGCCGAACGCGCTCGCGTGCAACGCCGAACCGACCGAGCCGAGCGTCTCGGCCAGCACCGCGCTCGCGCCGCCGTGCAGCAGACCGTAGTTCTGCCGGTTGCCCTCCACCGGAAGGGTGCCCACCACACGATCGGGGTCCCATTCGGTGATCTCGAGCCCCATCCGGTGCAGCAGTGTCTCCTCGTCGGGGATGAGGGCCCCCGGCATCCGGCTGTCGTTGCTGGTGGGCGAGTTGTCGCCCTCGGTGGTCGTCACGCGGCTGTCCTCGTCGTCCCGGCGAATCGCTGTCGGGGGTTCACCCTAGACTCGTACGGCGTGATGGCTTCCGACGACCTGCATTCCGACGACCGCCGACTGCTGCTGATCGACGGCCATTCGATGGCCTACCGCGCGTTCTACGCCCTGCCGAAGGAGAACTTCCAGACCGGCACCGGGCAGCACACCAACGCGGTGTACGGCTTCACGTCGATGCTCATCAACCTGTTGCGCGACGAGCAGCCGACCCATCTCGCCGTCGCCTTCGACGTCTCCCGCAAGACCTTCCGGGCCGAACGGTTCGAGGACTACAAGGCCAACCGCAGTGCCAGTCCCGACGAGTTCAAAGGCCAGGTCCAGCTCATCCAGGACGTCCTCACGGCGCTGAACATCCCGATCCTGAGCAAGGAGGGTTTCGAGGCCGACGACGTCATCGCGACGCTGACCACCGTCGCCGAGTCCGAGGGCTTCGCGGTGTCGATCTGTACCGGGGACAGGGACTCGCTGCAGCTGGTCACCGAGCAGGTCACCGTGCTGTACCCGACCAAGGGCGTCTCCGAGCTCACCCGCTTCACTCCGCAGGCGGTCGAGGACAAGTACGGCCTCACCCCCGCGCAGTACCCGGACTTCGCGGCGCTGCGCGGCGACCCGTCGGACAATCTGCCGAAGATCCCGGGGGTGGGGGAGAAGACCGTCACCAAGTGGATCCAGCAGTTCGGTTCGCTGGCCGACCTCGTCGATCGTGTCGACGAGATCAAGGGCAAGACGGGCGACTCGCTACGGGCACACGTCCCCAACGTGCTGCTCAACCGTGAACTGACCGAGCTGGTGCGCGACGTCGAGCTCGAACGTGGACCCCACGACCTCGTGGTCCAGGCGTGGGACCGCGACGCGGTGCACCGGCTGTTCGACGACCTCGAGTTCCGGGTGCTGCGCGAGCGGCTGTTCTCGACGCTGTCGAGCGCGGAACCGGAAGTGGAGGAAGGCTTCGACGTCGAGGGCGGACTGCTCGCACCGGACGCGGTCGCCGGGTGGCTCGCCGACCACGCGAGCGACGGTCGTCGCGTCGGGCTCTCGTTCACCGGGACGTGGAGCGCAGCCGGCGGCGACCTCGACGGGATCGCGATCGTGACCGCCTCGGGCCACGGAGCCTTCGTCGAGGTCGCGAAACTCGACGACACTGCCGAGCAGGCTCTCGTCGCCTGGCTCGCCGACCCGGAACGCCCGAAGGCGGCCCACGACATCAAGGGGCCGTTGCACGCGATCCGGCATCGCGGGTGGCACCTGCGCGGGCTCACCAGCGACACCCAGCTCGCCGCGTACCTCGTCCGGCCAGGGCAACGGTCGTTCGACCTCGAGGACCTCGTCGTGCGGTACGTGCAGCGTGAGCTGCGCGCGGAGACCGGAGGCGACGACGGGCAGATGTCCCTGCTGGAGGACGAGGACCAGGTGCGCGCGGACGCGGCCGCCGCCGAGCTGGTCCGGGCGCGGGCGGTCGCCGATCTCGCCGAGGCGCTCGACGCCGAACTGGCGGAGATCGACAGCGGCGCGCTGCTCACCGACGTCGAGCTGCCGTTGCTGGCGGTGCTGGGGGAGCTGGAGGCCGCGGGCATCGCCGTCGACTCCGAGCAGCTCGCCGAGCTGCACTCGCACTTCTCGTCCCGGGTCACCGAAGCCGCGCAGGAGGCCTACGCGGTCATCGGCAAGGAGATCAACCTCGGCTCGCCGAAGCAGCTTCAGGTGGTGCTCTTCGACGAGCTGGACATGCCGAAGACGAAACGCACCAAGACCGGCTACACGACCGACGCCGAAGCGCTGCAGGGCTTGTTCGAGAAGACCGAACACCCGTTCCTGCAGCACATGTTGGAGCACCGCGACGCGACCCGGCTCAAGACCACTGTGGAGGGTCTGATCAAGTCGGTCGGCGACGACGGGCGGATCCACACCACGCTGCATCAGACCATCGCGGCCACGGGGCGGTTGTCCTCGGCCGACCCGAACCTGCAGAACATCCCGATCCGGACCGAAGAGGGTCGCCGGATCCGTGGGGTGTTCGTCGTCGGCGGCGGGTACACGGAGTTGATGACCGCCGACTACAGCCAGATCGAGATGCGCATCATGGCGCACCTCTCGCGCGACGAGGGGCTGATCGAGGCGTTCCGCACCGGCGAGGACCTGCACAATTTCGTGGCGTCGAAGGCGTTCGGAGTGCCGATCGACGAGGTCGACCACGAGCTGCGCCGCCGGGTGAAGGCGATGTCCTACGGTCTGGCCTACGGGCTCTCGGCGTTCGGTCTCTCCCAGCAGCTGCGGATCTCCACCGAGGAGGCGCGTGAGCAGATGGACGCCTACTTCGCTCGGTTCGGGCGGGTCCGCGACTACCTGCGCGAGGTGGTCGACCGGGCGCGTAAGGACGGCTACACGGCCACCGTTCTCGGGCGGCGGCGCTATCTGCCGGACCTGGTCAGCGACAACAGGCAGCGTCGGGAGATGGCCGAACGGATGGCGCTCAACGCGCCGATCCAGGGCAGCGCGGCCGACATCATCAAGCTCGCGATGCTCGGTGTGCACCGTGAGCTGCAAGCCTCCGACCTGCGGTCGCGGATGCTCCTGCAGGTTCACGACGAGCTCATCATCGAGGTCGCCGACGGTGAACGGGAGCGGGTGGAGTCGCTGGTGCGCGACCAGATGGGTTCGGCGTTCGCGCTCGACGTCCCGCTGGAGGTTTCGGTCGGCTGCGGCGAGACATGGGACTCGGCCGCACACTGACACGGTGGCCGCGATGACGCGACGGGTCACCGCAAGGTCACCCGCCGCGTCGCCGCCGGTGGGGCTTTCGTTAGCCTGCGTGTCCTGTGGCCGCCGCCCGAGCAACGGGTGGCACGCAGGCTGCGCGACAAGCGCGTGGTCGACCCGACAGGAGGATCATGATCAACATCGACAGAGTGGACCACCTGGTCCTCACCGTCGCCGATGTCGATCGGGCCGTGGATTTCTACGAGCTCATCCTGGGCATGAAGGCGCAGACGTTTCCGGGTGACCGTCGCGCGGTGAGCTTCGGCCAGCAGACCGTGAAGCTGCACGCGGCGAGCGAACTGGTGGAGCCGACCGCGACGCACCCGGTGCCGGGCTCGGCGAACTTGTGCTTCGTGACGTCCAGTGCGATCAGCGAGGTGCAGGCGCACCTGCGGTCCAACGACGTGCGGATCGAGGAGGGGCCGGTGGCGCGCACCGGGTCACTCGGCCCGATCACCTCGTTGTACGTGCGCGACCCGGACGGCAACCTGATCGAGATCGCGCGGTACGACGACCCGATCGACGAGCCGGCCGTCGACCCGCTCGACGCCGTCGAGGCGCTGCCCCAGGACTGATCGTCACGATCGCGCGCGGGCTCGTCACCTCCGCGGGGCACCCCGGGGGTGACGAGGTCGCGCGGGATCGTCACCCCCGGGCTGCCGTCCGCGCGACTGGCACGTGGTCGTCTATGACGACGGCGGTGAGGACGGAGCCGAGCCGAGCCTGTCGTAGGGGTCGGCGTAGAGGTACAGCGCGCCGTACCGCAGCCGCACGAGATCTCGCCGCAGCACGTCGTTCCGTGCGTGCCCTGTCGACTGGCCCGGCCGTCACTGCAGTGATCCGGCGTCCTGGCACTCGACGGCGCAACGCCACGCCGATCGCGGACTCGCGGTCGTGGTGCTGTGCTCGCCGCATTCCGCGGACACGCTCGGAATCGACGCGGCGGGCCTGGGCCACCCACCGGAGACCCTTCCGTCCACATCGGAGTCTGAGGACACATCGTCGGGCGCGGTGATTCCGGGTGCGCGTCGACAACGGAGACGCAACGTCGCCGACGGGCGCTGCGGGGTGAGCCGTCGGGACGCACGCAGCCGCGTGGGGCACATTCGACCGGACAGGGCCAGGGCGAGCTCGGTGCGCCCCGAGCCTGGTTCGCCCGTGACGAGGCGGATTTCGCCGGTCCTGACGTGCACCGACGTGGGGTGCAGGAGCGGGCCGTGCGGTCCTGTGAATCCGCACGCGGTCGGCGACGATCTCCACGGCGTCCTTCCTCGGGCCGGGTGTGCCGGCCCGAGGGTTCAGCGCACCGCGGTCGCCGGTCGCACCTCCCATATCGTCCACAGTGGCCGGTATCCCTGCCGGGGCCAGAACACCGAGGACAGCGGGTTGGGTGGGTTGTAGTACAGGTAGCTGCCGAGCACCTGGGCACGGGCGAACTCGTGGTGGGCGGTGGCCATAAGCTCACGGCCGACCCCGGTCGCGCGTGCCTGCTCGTCGACCGAGACGCAGTTGACGTAGGCCCACCGTCCGGGTCGCAGCCTCCGTCCACTGTGGTGCTGGGCGGTGTCGGTCCAGCCGCACTCGGCGAGTCCGACCGGCACCCCGTCGCGCTCGGCGATCCAGACGGGGTCGCGTCCGTCCGGTCCGCTGCCGTGCAGGCGCACGTGTGCGGCCGTCCGTTTGAGCGTGGCGGCGTCGGGGCGGTGCACGGAGGCGCCGACCAGCGCGGCGTACTCGAGTTCTTTCAGCGTGAACTCGACCACCGTGTCGAGGTCGTCCGGCCCCGCCCGACGAATAGTTACGGTGCCAGGCGGTCTCGGAATTAACTCTGCATCGCCGGGTGGCGTCGATCGCACCGCGAGACACGACAGCGGTGTGAACCCGTGGTCCAACAGCGCACGCGTGGCCTCGACGTCCCGGCTCGGCCAGGTCACGACGCACGAGGAGTCGCGGTCGGGCATCCCTTCGTCCGCGAGCTGTTCCCGCCACGCGTGCAGCAGCGCGTCCATCCCCTCGCGGGGGTGGTCGCCGAGCAGCGGGAACAGCTCCGCGCTCTCGCTCGCCGACCACAAGCTCTGCAACGATCCCGGACGGTGGCTGGTGCGGACCGCGATCCCCGCCACTCCGCTGCCGTCCCGCAGGCGCGCCATCACCGGCTCGCCGCTGGGGAGGCGGTACGTGGACGGCAACCGCGGATCCAGCGTCCGCAGCCGGGCTACCTGGCTGTCCATGAGGGCCTGGGCGGTGGTCACCGGCACGCTCCTCGGAAGTTCGGTGGGTGAGAACTGCTGACAGAAGGTTCCTGCTCGGTGGGTCGGACGGCGGAGCCTCAGCGCCGGCGAGGCGCGCACCGGGGCTGCGGTACCGGACCACCTGCCCAAGTCCCCGATGTCCTCTAAGTTGACGGTTCGAGCACGCAGGAGAAGATCGACGTCCCGGGGAACAGTCTCCCCCGCAACGGGCTCCACTGCCCCCAGATCGCAGTCAGGTCCTCCGGCCACTCCGGCTCGACGAGGTCCACCAGACGCAGCCCCGCCGCGTTGAGCTGGCGGACGTAGTCGCCGAGTGTGCGGTGGTGCTCCACGTAGGTCGCGCGGTCGGACTCGTCGATCTCGACGTAGGGGCTACGGTCGAAGTACGACTGGATGGCGGTCAGTCCCTCCGGCCCGGGGTCGTCCGGGAAGATCCAGCGCATCGGGTGTGTGACCGAGAAGACCCAGCGGCCGCCGGGACGCAGCACCCGCGCGACCTCGTGCATCACCGCGCCGGAGTCGGCGACGAACGGCACCCCGCCGAAGGCCGAGCACGCCACGTCGAAGGACTCGGTGGCGAACGGGAGTACGTCCGCGCTCGCCTGGACCAGGGGAACCTCGACGCCTCCGGCGCTGTTGCCGTCGGCGGCATGGCGCAGCATCCCTGCGGAGATGTCCATCGCGACCACCTCGGCCCCCTGCAGGCGCAGCCAGCGCGCGCAGGACGCCGATCCGCAGCCCACCTCGAGCACGCGCGCGCCGGCGACCTCGCCGAGCAATCCGGCTTCGGCCTCACGGAGCCGTTCCGGGCACCACACGAAATCACTGAGGCCGAGGAAATCGCCGTGCTCGTTCTGGTAATCGTCGGCGTCGGCGTCCCACCACAACCGGCTCGCCGTGCGCGATTCCGCCGCGCTGACCTCGCGCGTGCTCACCCCGACCGTGCCGAGCAGTTGCTCCGCCGAGGCGTGTTCGGCATCGCCGCTGGTCACAGTGTTCCTCCAGGGATGTGCGAGACTGGGAACCGAAGGTCGCCGACGGGGGCCGCCGCCCGGTGAGGTATGTGGTTTGCCCGGCGATCGAGAAAGCGCGTACGATACCGCCCGCGCCTTAGGTCTTTTGTCGTGGAGCGTCTAACCTGGGTGGTAGCACCCGGACGTGACGCTCGCGGCCCGGGGGTCCGATCGATCTCGGTCAGTCGCCCGGTACTGCATTCCCACGGGTCAGCCCCGGTGGGAACGGCGGTCGCAAGCCCTCTTCTGGTGCACCAGCTCAAGATCACAACGACCAAACCAATCCGTACCGGAGCAACCCACCTGATGTCCACCGACACCACCACTGTCCCGACTGACGCAGCCCCTCAGCAGCAGCAGGTCGCCGTGAACGACGTCGGGACGGCGGAGGACTTCCTCGCCGCCATCGACAAGACCATCAAGTACTTCAACGATGGCGACATCGTCGAGGGCACCATCGTCAAGGTCGACCGTGACGAGGTCCTCCTCGACATCGGTTACAAGACCGAAGGCGTCATTCCCTCCCGTGAACTCTCGATCAAGCACGACGTCGACCCGGCCGAGGTCGTCGAGGTCGGCGACTTCGTCGAGGCGCTCGTTCTCCAGAAGGAGGACAAGGAAGGTCGTCTGATCCTGTCCAAGAAGCGCGCGCAGTACGAGCGCGCCTGGGGCACGATCGAGAACCTCAAGGACTCCGACGAGCCGGTCAAGGGCAGCGTCATCGAGGTCGTCAAGGGTGGCCTCATCCTCGACATCGGGCTCCGCGGCTTCCTGCCCGCCTCGCTGGTCGAGATGCGCCGCGTCCGCGACCTGCAGCCCTATGTCGGGCGGGAGCTCGAAGCCAAGATCATCGAGCTGGACAAGAACCGCAACAACGTGGTCCTGTCTCGCCGTGCCTGGCTGGAGCAGACGCAGTCCGAGGTTCGCAGCGAGTTCCTCAACCAGCTGCAGAAGGGTCAGGTCCGCAAGGGCGTCGTGTCCTCCATCGTCAACTTCGGTGCGTTCGTCGACCTCGGTGGTGTCGACGGTCTGGTGCACGTCTCGGAGCTGTCCTGGAAGCACATCGACCACCCGAGCGAGGTCGTCGAGGTCGGCCAGGAAGTCACCGTCGAGGTCCTCGACGTCGACATGGACCGCGAGCGCGTCTCGCTGTCGCTGAAGGCCACCCAGGAAGACCCGTGGCGTCAGTTCGCCCGCACCCACGCGATCGGGCAGATCGTGCCGGGCAAGGTCACCAAGCTGGTGCCGTTCGGTGCGTTCGTCCGCGTCGAGGAGGGCATCGAGGGCCTGGTGCACATCTCCGAGCTGGCCGAGCGTCACGTGGAGATCCCGGAGCAGGTCGTCCAGGTCAACGACGACGCGATGGTCAAGGTCATCGACATCGACCTGGAGCGTCGCCGCATCTCGCTGTCGCTCAAGCAGGCCAACGAGGGCTTCACGCCGGACTCGGAGTTCGACCCGACGCAGTACGGCATGGCCGCCGAGTACGACGCCGAGGGCAACTACATCTACCCCGAGGGCTTCGACGTCGAGACCCAGGAGTGGCAGGAAGGCTTCGAGAAGCAGCGCGAGGAGTGGGAGCGTCAGTACGGCGAGGCCCACGCCCGCTACGAGCAGCACATGAAGCAGGTCCAGAAGGCCGCCGAGGCCGACGCGGAGGCTGCCGCCGCGGGTGCCGCCGAGGAGCAGGGCGGCAACTACTCCTCGTCCGCGCCTGCTGCCGAGAACCAGCAGCAGCAGCCGCAGCAGCAGCCGCAGCAGCAGCAGCAGGACGACGGTGGCTCGCTGGCCAGCGACGCCCAGCTCGCCGCACTGCGGGAGAAGCTCTCCGGCGGTGCATGATCCACTGACGTGGTGACCCGCCGAGGGCACCGCTCGTCGACTCGAACGGCCCCGTACCTCGTGCAGGTGCGGGGCCGTTCGACGTCGCGGCGGCGTACTCGGCCATGCGGAGAGGAGCGAAGCGGCTCATGAGTGTCGGGCGACGCGCGCGGCAGTTCCAGAACCGGCTCGGTGAGATGGGGCTCGACCTCGAGGTCGTCGAGATGCCCGACTCGACACGCACCGCGGCGGACGCCGCTCGAGCGCTGAACTGCGAACAGGCCCAGATCGTCAAGTCCTTGGTGTTCCGCACGGAACCGGGCGACGCTCCGGTGCTGGTCCTGGTCAGCGGCGTCAACCGGGTGGACGAGGCCGCCCTCTCCCGCGTCCTCGGCACGAACCTGGCCAAGGCGGACGCGGCCTACGTCAAGAAGGTCACCGGGTTCAGCATCGGCGGGGTACCGCCACTCGGGCACTCCTCGTCGATGACGCTGCTCGTCGACGAGGACCTGCTGCGGTTCGACGCCACCTGGGCTGCGGCGGGCTCGCCGAACGCCGTGTTCCGGATTCCCGGGCGGGTGACGGACTTCCTGCCACCGCACACCGTCGGTCCGGTGCGCTGACCGCGCTCAGCGCAGCGACCGCTCGAACCGGAGGAGTCGGTGGCCTGTGGTTCCGGCTCGGGCGAAGCCGATTTTCGTGACGACGCGGACGGACCCTGCAGTGTCCCCAGCGAGCACGGCGGTGCTGCTCGGTCAGGCTGTCGCCACGGTCGGCGCCCATGCGCGCGCACGCGCGGCGGCGACGGCACGGCGCCGCAGTCCCGCGAGGCTGTGCTTGGCGGGCACGAGCAGTCCGCTGATCCACCTCCGCCGGTGGACGGCCAGCGCGCCCGAGACGGTCGGATGGTCGCTGCAGTGAGTCAACCCCGGCGTGCCGAGCCGGTGCCGTCCAGGCTTGCGGACTCGGCCGAGCATCCTCGTGGCGTCGGTTCGCATCGTGAACGTCCCCTGCCTGTCGTCCTCGACCGCAGCGTACGCAGCGGTTCGCACGGAGGCCGGGACGCGCGGCCCTGGCGTGTCGCTCGTTCGAGTGGCGGTGGGAGCGTCCCTCCTACGCCCGCCCGAGCAGTGTCACCCGATCAGACTGCGAGGATGAGGCCATGCTGCTCATCGGACTCACCGGCGGGATCGGTTCGGGCAAGTCGACGGTGGCGGGGCGGTTCGCCGAGCTCGGCGCGGTGGTCGTCGACGCGGACCGCATCGCACGGGAGGTCGTCGAACCGGGCACGCCCGGGTTGGCCGAGATCGTCGACCGGTTCGGGTCGGAGGTGCTCGACGCCGACGGAGCGCTGGACCGGCCGGCGATGGCGGCGAAGGTGTTCGGGGACGACGACGCGCGCGCCGCACTCAATGCGATCACCCATCCCAGGATCGCCGAGCGCAGTGCCGAACGGTTCGCCGCGGCGCCGGGCGACGCGATCGTGGTCCACGACATGCCGTTGCTCGTCGAGCTCGACATGACGCCGAACTACCACCTCACGGTGATCGTCGACGCTCCCGAGGACGTTCGGGTGCGCAGGCTCAGCGGACGTGGCGTGGAGGAGTCGGACGCCCGAGCGCGGATCCGGGCACAGGCGACGGAAGAGCAGCGCCGTGCGGTCGCCGACGTGTGGCTGGACAACTCGGGAACGCGCGAACAGCTGCTCGACTCGGTCGAGACCGTGTGGTGGCGTCGGCTGGTCCCGTTCGAGGAGAACGTGCGTCTGCGGCGGGGGGCCGGCCGCCCTGCCGAGGGCGACACGGGCTCGGAGTCGATGGTTCGCCGCGTGCGAGCTCGTCTGGAACGGCTCACCGGTGAACACGCGGGCGTGGTGGAATCGGCAGGGTTCGGTGCCGACGACCCGATCGACTTCCGGGTCGCCGTGTCCGCGGAGGACGTCGAGCAGGTCGGTGAGGCCCTCGCGGCGGGCGGATTTCCGCGGTCCGGGTTCGATGATCAGGATCGTGTGCACGTCCCGGCTGATCCGTGTCTGCCGGTGACGGTACGCCTGTCGGCGAGCCGCTGAGCGGACTCTCGGCCCGGTATCGACGAGCCGTGCATGATCACCACGGGTCGTAGATGCCGCGATGGGCCAACCACTGCTGGAGATCGCGATGCAGGGTGACTTCTTCGAGGGTGCGGTGCACGGTGCGCAGTGCGTAGTCGGCTTCGCTCAGCCTGATGACACCGCCGGAGACCGCGGCGGCGAATTCCTCGGACCGAATGATCCGGGCCGAACTCCGGTCGGGCACTTCCAGTCCGAGCAGCAGGTCCGTCGTCCTCCACGAACGGGTGTCGCGCTGGACGTGGACGGCGGTGAGTTCCGTGGACTCTCGGCGGGCGTGCCTGCGCCGCGGCCGGAACTGGGTCAGTCGCAGTCCGAGAGCGGGCAGCAGCCACGTGACCTCGCTGTCGTGAGCGGGATCTTCTGGTGTGGGACAGCTGTAGGACAACCCCCATGGCTCGATGTGGCAGTGCGTGAGTGGGTGACGGGAACCCGACGAGTGAACGCGTTCCGCACCGAAGACATCAACAACATCAGCCAATTGGGGAGTGATCGCTGTGCTCACGCATCGGACAGTAGCGGTTTTTGAGGCGTCTGTGATCAACAGTACGGTTTCTTCACGTAACCTTTTGATCGTCGTAGCGTCTCGATTGTGTCCCCGCCGACCGATTCGTCGCATCGGCGGTACCACAGAGAGCGCCAGGCACGCGTGAGTCTTTTTGGTTGCTATAGCCACCAAAAAGACTCACGCACGGGACCAGCTGAGCTCGACTCCGTGCGTGGCCAGCCACCGGTCGAGGTCGTAGCCGTGTGCGGCGATGCCGTCCACCGCTCGGTGAGTGGACTCCATTGCCCGTTGCGAGGTGGCAGGGTCCAGCAGTGCGGAGCGGCTCGCGAGCAGGAACTCGTCCACGTCGAGCACGCGGGCGAAACGACCGGTCCCGACGGAGATGTCGAGGTAGAGATCCCGGGTGTGCCAGCGTTGCGCCCCCGGCTCGACCTCCGCGATGTCGAGGTAGAAGTCCTGGTCGTGACCGTGCCCGGGGTTCCAGTCGAAGATCGAGACACGGAGGTCGAGCGCGGGCAGCAGCCACGAGCGCACGTAGCGCAGTGTGGCGTGCCCCTCCATCGACCTGGCCATGTACAGACCGAACGGCTCGACCCGGTACTCGTCGACCGTGCGCACACGGGACTTCGGATCGGTGTTGGTGCTGTCCGTGAGGTCGAAGACCTCGACCTTCGGCGGATGGATCGGCAGGCCCAGCTGGTCGGCGATCTCGCGCTGAGTGGTCACGGGCACACCGTAGGTCGCGAGCGCCACCCTGGGAAGAGCCCACCGTGTCGGTGGCAGCTCGTAACATCGGGGACGTGGCATTCGCGACTGAGTACCCCGTGCTGGCCCAATCGGAGTTCCGCCCCGTCACCGACATCCCGCGCAAGGGCGGTCGCTTCGAGGTCGTCAGCGACTACCAGCCCGCAGGCGACCAGCCGGAGGCGATCGCCGACCTGAAGCGGCGCATCGACGCGGGCGAGACGAACGTGGTGCTGCTCGGCGCGACCGGTACCGGCAAATCGGCGACGACCGCGTGGCTGATCGAGCAGGTTCAGCGCCCCACGCTGGTGCTGGAGCCGAACAAGACGCTGGCCGCCCAGATCGCCAACGAGATGCGCGGGTTCTTCCCGGACAACGCCGTCGAGTACTTCGTCAGCTACTACGACTACTACCAGCCCGAGGCCTACGTCCCGCAGACCGACACCTACATCGAGAAGGACTCGTCGATCAACGAGGACGTCGAGCGGCTGCGGCACTCGGCCACGTCGAACCTGCTCAGCCGCCGGGACTGCGTCGTCGTCTCGTCGGTGTCGTGCATCTACGGTCTGGGCACGCCCCAGTCGTACCTGGACCGCTCGATCCAGCTGGAGGTCGGCGGCGAGATCGACCGCGACCTGTTGCTGCGGACGTTGGTGGACGTGCAGTACACCCGCAACGACATCGCGTTCGCCAGGGGCACGTTCCGGGTGCGCGGGGACACCGTCGAGGTGATCCCCGCCTACGAGGAGCTGGCGGTGCGGATCGAGTTCTTCGGCGACGAGGTCGAACGGCTGTACTACCTGCACCCGTTGACCGGCGAGATCGTGCGCGAGGTCGACGACCTGCGCATCTTCCCGGCCACGCACTACGTCGCCGGCCCGGAGCGGATGGAGAAGGCGATTCACGACATCGAGGCCGAACTCGAGGAGCGCCTCGGTGAGCTGGAGAAGCAGAACAAGCTACTGGAGGCGCAGCGGCTACGGATGCGCACCCAGTACGACATCGAGATGATGCGCCAGGTCGGGTTCTGTTCGGGCATCGAGAACTACTCGCGGCACATCGACGGGCGGCCTGCCGGGTCGGCGCCGGCCACCCTGCTCGACTACTTCCCGGACGACTTCCTGCTCATCATCGACGAGTCGCACGTGACCGTCCCGCAGGTAGGCGGCATGTTCGAAGGCGACATGTCCCGTAAGCGAACCCTCGTCGAGCACGGGTTCCGGCTGCCGAGCGCGGTGGACAACCGGCCGTTGACCTGGGAGGAGTTCGCCGACCGGATCGGTCAGACGGTGTATTTGTCGGCGACGCCGGGCCCGTACGAGATGGGGCGCGCCGGCGGCGAGTTCGTGGAGCAGGTGATCCGCCCGACCGGACTGGTCGACCCCGAAGTCGTGGTGAAGCCGACCGAGGGCCAGATCGACGACCTGGTGCACGAGATCCGGGAGCGTGCCGAACGCGACGAGCGGGTCCTGGTGACCACGCTGACGAAGAAGATGGCCGAGGACCTCACCGACTACTTCCTCGAACTGGGTGTCCGGGTGCGCTACCTGCACTCGGAGGTCGACACGCTGCGGCGAGTCGAGCTGCTGCGGCAGTTACGGCTGGGCGAGTTCGACGTCCTGGTGGGGATCAACCTGCTCCGGGAGGGGCTCGATCTGCCCGAGGTCTCGCTGGTCTCCATTCTCGACGCGGACAAGGAGGGCTTCCTGCGGTCGGAGACCTCGCTGGTCCAGACGATCGGTCGCGCGGCCCGCAACGTCTCGGGTCAGGTGCACATGTACGCCGACACCGTCACCGACTCGATGCGGCGGGCGATCGACGAGACGAACCGCCGTCGCGCCAAGCAGATCGCCTACAACACCGAGCACGGCATCGACCCGCAGCCGCTGCGCAAGAAGATCGCCGACATCCTCGACCGTGTCTACGACGAGGCGGAGGACAACGTCGAGGTCGGTGGCTCCGGGCGCAACGCCTCTCGCGGCAAGAAGCCGACGGGGGAGGCGGTGGCCACTTCCGGCGTCCTGGAGGACCGGGACACCAAGTCCATGCCGCGTGCGGAACTCGCCGACCTGATTCAGCAGCTCAACGACCAGATGATGAACGCAGCGCGGGACCTGCAGTTCGAGCTGGCCGCGCGGCTCCGCGACGAGATCCACGATCTCAAGAAGGAACTCCGCGGCATGGACGCGGCAGGAATCGAGTAGCCCCCACGAAACGAGGCGAACGGCACTTTCGCCTCGTCTCGTGGGGCGAAAGTGCCGTTCGTACCTTTACCGCGCGGCGCTGCTTCGCTGTGTGTGATGGAGCGAACGGCACTTTCGCCTCGTCTCGTGGGGCGAGAGTGCCGTTCGCTCCCTTGTCAGCTGGTGACGTCCCTGCGCGAGAAGTGCAGGACGGCGAGGACGCCGAACGCGGTGGCGTAGGCGAGGCTCGTAGCGGTCCCGTTGATCATGTTCGCCCAGTCGACCTCGTCGCTGAGCAGGTCCCGCCACGCCGTCGCGTAGTGCGTCGGCAGGAAGGAGCGCAGCGCTCCGAGTGCGGTGATCTGGTCGAGAATGGTCGACACGATCGAGACCACGACCGCTCCGCCGACCGCACCGAGCGGCGCGTCCGTGGCGACACCGAGCCACGTGGCGAGCCCGGCGACCCACGTCAGGTTCACCGCGACGTAGAGCACCGCTCCGGCGAAACTCACCACGCCCGGCAGCAGGTCGAGTGCCTGACCGCCCGGACTGACCAGTTGGCCGCCGCCGTGGACGACGATACCGATGCCGAGTGCGACCAGCGCGAGCAAGAGCAGTCCGATACCGCTCAGTGAGGCGGCCACCAGTGCTTTCTGGCGTAGCAGCCGCGCGCGCGGGATGGGCGCGGCGAGCAGGTAGCGCAGGCTCGACCAGGACGCCTCGCTGGCGACGGTGTCGCCGAAGAACAGCGCGACCACCACGACGAGCAGGAAGTTCGCCGACGCGAACAGGGTGAACGTCGCGAAGTTCAGTCCGCTCGACGTCGCGAAGTCGACCAAACGGCTTCCGTCGTCGTCGTTGCCACCGAGCGCGAACGCTGCCCACACCAGGACGGGCAGCAACGCCAGGAACGTCAAGGTGATCCCGGTTCGCCGCCGCCGGAGTTGCCGCTGCATCTCCACGCCCCACGGCAGCGTGTTCGTCGCCCGGTAGCCCTCGACGCTGCCGTTCGGCTGGTGCGCGACGTGGACCCTCGTCGGGACGGCGGGCGCCACGTCGTCCTCGGCACGCTCAACCGGCAACGTTTCGTGGCCCGGCGTCGCCTCGTCGTCCACGCCGTCGTCGAGGAGGAGTTCGTCGTCGTGCGCGTACCGGGCGAGCAGCGCCTCCTCGCCGTCCCGGGGCTCGTCCGTCTCGTCGTACGTGTCGCGGTCGCGCGCCGAGTCGCCGCCTCCGGCCGTGGCAGCGTCGTCGTCCCCGGGCGGCAAGATCTCGTCCCCGGCCGGTAACGGCTCGTCCTCGGCGCGGTCGTTGAGGAGGAGTTCGTCCTCGTACGCGTACCGGGCGAGCAGCGCGTCGTCCTCGACGGCCTCGAATCCGGCGATGTCCCGGGTGGCCTCGCTCTCCGGCGCGTCCTCGTGTTCACCCACGCCGGACGGCTGCTCGCGCTCGGGTGCCCGGTCGTGGTGGGACATCAGCGCTGCTCCTCTCCGACCAGCTGCAGGAACGCGTCCTCCAGCCGGTGCCGGGGTCCGACCTGGTTCACCGCGATCCCCGTGGCGACGAGTGCGTTGACCGCGACCGCAGGAGTGTGCCCGGCGAGGTCGGCGTGCACCAGGTTGCCGTCGGTCTCGACGGTGCCGAGCCCTTCGATGCTGCGGAGCGTATCGGCAGCGCGTTCCGGCTCGTCGACCCGGAACGTCGCCCCGCCGTCGACGGTGACGACGTCCTCGACACTGCCCGCCGTGACCAGCCGGCCCTCGTGCATGACGACGACGTGCGTACAGATTTTCTCGATCTCGCTGAGCAGGTGGCTGGAGACGACGACGGTGCGGCCGGTGGCGGCGTAGCGGCGGAGCAGCTCCCGCATCTGATGGATCTGCGCCGGGTCCAGCCCGTTCGTCGGCTCGTCCAGCACGAGCAGCTCGGGCAGCCCGAGCATCGCCTGGGCGATCGCGAGCCGCTGCCGCATGCCCTGACTGTAGGTGCGGACGGGGCGACGAGCGGCCGGACCGAGCTCGGCGATGTCGAGTGCTTCGTCGATGCGCGCCTGCAGCAGTGGACGACCGGTCGCGGCCCAGTAGGAGCGTAGGTTGTCGACGCCGGAGAGGTGAGGCAAGAACCCCGGCCCTTCCACGAGCGCGCCGACCCGCGAGAGCACCGGCGCACCCGGACGCACCTTGTGGCCGAACATGCGGATCTCGCCGGAGGTCGGCCGGACCAGCCCGAGCAGCATCCGCAGCGTCGTCGACTTCCCCGCACCGTTCGGTCCGAGCAGGCCGACCACCTGGCCGCGTTCGACCCGCAGCGACATGTCGTTGACCGCCGCAGCCCGGCGGCCATACCACTTGGAGACGTCGGACAGTGCCAGCGGCGTCCCCGCCAGGGCTTTGTCACCCCGAGCGGGCCACCGAGCCAACAGTCGGCCGAGGGCCCCCACGAGCAGCAGGAGCAGGAGGAGCCCGCCGATCACGGCGAGCGGAACGAGCGGAACAGTGTGGGTGGCCGCGGTCGCCCCGCGCACGGCAGGCACGGACACCGCGTTCGGCCCGGCGAGGCCGACGCGATGCACCGCGGCTTCCTCCGGGGTGGCGAACGCCTGGTCGGTGGTCGAGACCGCGAGTTCGAGGCGGTGCCCGGCCTCGACGGACTGCACCACCCCGGGCAGCGCGACGTTGACCTCGACGGGGGTGCCGTCCTGAGGGATGCCGGTCACCCGGATCGGGGCGACGTTGTTACCGGTGAGCGTCTTGGTTCCGTCGGGGGCGACGTCGTAGAGCTTCGCGAACAGCACCGCCTGACCGGTATTCGGTTCGCCCGGCACCGCCGAGATCGCCAGCCGGGTCTGCGGCGCGCCGGAGACGACGAGTTGGCTGGTCAGGGGTTCGGTGCGGAAGGTGGCGACCTGCCCCGGCACCTCCATGGCCAGCGCGCGGCCGAGCTGTTCGGGGGAGTCCTCTCCGGCGCCGACACCGGGCAGCGAGCTCGTCGCCGCCGGGCTTCCGCCGGGCGGGTTCACCACGCGCGCGAGATCGCCGGACAGCGGCAGGGTGAAGCGTGCGGAGCGTTCCGCCCCGCCGATTCCCGGGTACGTGGGTGCGGTGACGGTGCGCACCGAGCCGTCGCTGTTGCGGCGAGGCGGTCCGTTGACTTCGTACTCGAAGCTGGTCCCCGGGTCCGGTACCGGGGGCACGCCGCCGAGGTGGAACGCGAACCAGTCGCCGATGCGGTGCCGCACCTGCGGTCCCGGTGCCGCTCCGTCGTGGCCGCCGGAGAACCAGACGACCTTCGTCTTGGTTCCCGACGCGGCGATCTGACGGGCGTTCGCGTCGGCCTGGTCGAGTCCGAACAGCGTGTCGCGGGTGCCTTGGACGAGCAGCGTGGGGGCAGTGATCCGGTCCGCGACGCGCTGGGGGGAGACCCTGTCGAGCAGCGCCTGGGCCCTCGGTCCCGGCGCGCCGTTTTGGGCGATCTCGACGTAGGCGGCACAGACCGCCTCGGTGAACTGCCCGCAGGTGGAGGTCTGGGTGTCGGGTCGGGGCGGCCGGGGGGTGGGTGGCTGCGCCGTGGAAGGGCCGGCACCTGCGCCTTGACGTGGGCCGTTTCCGGGTGGCGACGCACCGTTGCCGTGTGCGCCTGCCGCGAACAGCAGTCCCGCCCACGACTGCTTGAACACGCCGTTCGGGCCGAACGAGCCGTGTGCGGGTGTGCGCGCGGGGATCGGGCGGGAGGACGCGGCGTTCGGCAGCAATGCTTGGCCGAGATCGTTGTACGTGGTCATTCCGGCGACGGCGTCGACGCGGGGGTCGGAACCCGCGAGCAACAGGCTCAATGCGCCCCCGTAGGAGGCGCCGCCGACGCCGATGCGGGGGTCGTTGTCCCCGTCGCGCCGGACCTCCGGCTGCCGAGCGAGCCAGTCGACGATCTGGCGGGCGTCGGTGACCTCGTACTCCGGGGCGTTGAGTGCGATCTTGCCGGTGCTCCGGCCGAACCCCCGTGCGGAATACGTGAGCACGGTGAACCCGCGAGCCGCCAGCTCGCGGGCCTGATCGGCGAGGCTGTTCTTGTCGCCGCCGAACCCGTGTGTCAGCAGCACGGCGGGCGCGGGTGTCTCGACGGGGGAGTAGAGCGTCGCGTCGATCTGAACGCGTTCCCCGCGTGACGGGCCGTCGACGACGTCGATCAGCGCGTGGCGTGGGGGCGGGGGAGTCGGGGCGGCCTCGTCCTCGCGCGGCCACAGCATGGCTCCGGCGAGTACGAAACCCACCATCAGCAAGGCGACCAGGAGGAAGCCTATGCTGCGTCGGGGGCGGCGTGCAGGCACGGCTCCGACAGTAGGCGACGGGGACGACCGGGGTCGGCCCCGCGGGGCAGACGCTATGAATCAGAAATCAAAGAGCAACCGGACGTGATACGCACCGCGTGACCTTCCGGGCCGCGGGATCGTGCGGCTCATCACCTCGAGTGGAGATCGTTCCGGTCGATCAGGAACAATCGCCGAGGCTGTGGAGGGGAGTACTCCCATGCGGCGGCATCGTCATCACGGATCGTGCCTGGTCGGACCGGGTTCGCCCCCGGTGTCGCCGGCCGGTCGGACCGGTGGAGGAGACCTCCGGTCCCGGCGCACGCCCTGAACCGGAGGTGAACGATGGGTGCCCCGACGACGGTGCCGTTGCAGAGCACGGCACTCGCCCAGGCACAGACCGACACGTTGAACGTGTCCTGGTGGGTCTGGGCGGCCACGCTGGCGGGACTCGCTGTCCTGCTGCTGATCGACCTGGTGATCGTCGATCGCAAACCCCACGAGGTGTCGACCTCGGAGGCCGCCAAGTGGGTGGTCTTCTACATCGGCTGCGCGATCGCGTTCGGCCTCGGGGTCTGGTTCTTCGGTGACGGGCACTTCGCGATCGAGTACTTCACCGGCTACATCACCGAGTACTCCCTGAGCGTCGACAACCTGTTCATCTTCATGGTGATCATGTCGGGCTTCGCGGTACCGGCGATCCACCAGCACCGCGTGCTGCTCATCGGCATCGTGCTCGCGCTCGTCATGCGCGGCATCTTCATCGCCGTGGGCGCCGCCCTCATCGCCCGCTTCGTGTGGATCTTCTTCATCTTCGGTGCGTTCCTGATCTGGACCGCGTTGTCGATGGTGCGCAACAAGGACGACGAGGACGACGATCCGGAGAACGCGGTCGTACGGTGGGTGCGCAAGCTGTTCCCGGTCACCGACGACTACCACGGCGCCAAGAGCAGCGTGAAGATCGACGGCAAGCGCTACCTCACCCCGATGTTCGTGGTCATCGTCGCGATCGGCAGCGCCGACCTGTTGTTCGCGGTCGACTCGATCCCGGCGATCTTCGGGATCACTCAGGATCCGTTCCTGGTCTTCGCTGCGAACGCCTTCGCCCTGATGGGGCTTCGACAGTTGTACTTCCTGCTCGGCGGCCTGGTGAACAAGCTCGTCTACCTCTCGACCGGTCTCGCCGTCATCCTCGGGTTCATCGGTGTCAAGCTGATCATCCACGCGTTCCACGAGTACCACCTCGTGCCCGAGTGGCTGGAGATCAATAACTGGATGTCGCTGGGCTTCATCGTGCTCACCCTGGCGATCACGACCTATCTGAGTCTGCAGAAGTCCAAGCGCGACGCGCAGCAGGTCGAGTCCGGAACCGACCAGGGCTGACTTTCGGCCGACACGGCCCCGGGGCCCGAGTGGTTCCGGGGCTTCGTGCTCGCAGGAACCCCTCACCCTTCCCCGGCTGGTCACGTATGAGGCGTGCCCTACGGGCGCACACGTGCCGGCTCAGAGCAGCGTGTAGCTGAGTTCCTCGCAGACCCTGCCGAGCGGCACGTCCAGGCCGGGGTGGTCGAGCGGCAGCAGCACGTCCGGTGCTTCGGGCATCGCGTCGGCCGAAGGCGGATCCCAGAGGCACAGTGACGGGTCTCCGCCGTCCATCGACGAGCAGTACCAGACGCCGTCGAGTTCGGGATGTGCGGCACGGATCGAGCGCGCCCACGCTTGCGTGCGTTCCTTCGGCCCGCTGCTGATCGCCTGCGACGCGCCCGCGCGGGTGGGCCAGAGCCCGGAGAGGTCGAGCAGTCGCAGCGTGCGTCTCGGCCGGAAAACCACCAGGTGCGGACTCCGTGAGGACCGGTCGACGGTGGACGTGGCTTGGAAGACCTCGGCGACGCAGGTTCGCACCGACAGCGAGAAGTACAGCACCCCGTGTTCCCTGGTGACCGAGGGGCCGCCCCGGGAATTGGGCAGGTGCGGGTCGAACCGTGCGTGCGGCAGCGGACCCGCGTAACGGAAGCTGTCCCACTGCTGCGGGTGGTTGCCACCGGTGGTGAACACGCGGACGAGCCGCGTCCCCGCCGGAACCGCGATCACGTCCTCGGTCCGGCGGAGCAACGCCTGCAGCGCCGCCGGGGCCGGCGGCTGGGGGAGCCGTGCCAATGGATGTCCTGGTCTGCCGTGCGTGGAAGGTTCCGCTCCGGCCGGGGCAGCCGGGGGTCTGGGTGTCGAGCGTTCCTAGGCGGGGGTGCCGAGCATCGCGGCCTGGGTCGCCACCCGTTCCGCGCTGCCGCCCGCCATCAGCCACTCTCTCGGGGACACCGGGCGGTCTCCGAGTAGCAGGTCGTCCTGCGGAGTGGTCATGAACTTGGCGAGCACCAGAGCGGGCTGGTCGATCGGCACCGCCAGGAGCACGCTGTCCAGGCCGGGGAGCACGTCGGCATCGGTGAACTGCCACGCGGGCAGCCGCCAGCCACCGCGATCCTTCCATCCGACGAGTCTGCCGGAGCCGATGCGGTGGCGGATGCGACTGGTGTCGACGCCGATCCGGGCGGCGGCCTGGTTGACCGACAGGGCGGTGTCGCGCATGACCGCCTGTTCGGCCACCGTGCGCGCACGGGCGTCGTGCTCGTCCGCGTCGACGGGGGACAGGTCGAGGCCCACGTCGGCGAGTGCGGCTCGCTCGGCGCTGCTGAACTGGGTCGAGGGTTGCTGCTGGGCGGGGGTGAGCTTCTTGGCCGCGTCCTCGACCAGGCTGAGGAACTCGGTGGCGGTGACCCGCAGTCCCGCCCTGGCCAGCACGGTTTCCAACGCGACTGTCATACCCACAGTCTAGCGGCTCGGCGCGCGAAACGTGCGCTTTCGTGCGCCGGATGAGTGTCGGTCATGTCACCGACCGTGCTCGTGCCTGCAGCCGCCCCGACTCGTGTGCCGAGGCGGGTCGCCGCGCGGGGGGTTGACGACGCTCTCCCGAACCGCGTTGACTGCACGTACCGACTGGTCGGTCTTGGGCGTCGACCGGTCCGTCCGGCACCGCGTGGGAAGGGACCACATCCACATGGACAAGCGTTTCGACGGGCAGGTCGCGATCGTGACCGGATCGAGCCGGGGCATCGGGTACGGCATCGCCGAGCGCCTCGTCTCCGAAGGAGCGCAGGTGTGTCTCACCGCGCGCAAGGACGGGCCCCTCGACGAGGCGGTAGAGGCGCTGGGCGGCGCCGACCGGGCGCTGGGCGTCGCGGGCAAGGCCGACGATCCCGATCACCAGGCCGACACCGTCGCGCGCACCCTCGACACGTTCGGCCGGGTCGACATGCTCGTGAACAACACCGGCATCAACCCCGCCTACGGCCCGCTCGTGGACCTCGACCACGGTGTGGCGCGCAAGACCTTCGAGGTCAACGCACTCGGCGCACTGTCGTGGGTGCAGCAGGTCCATCGCGCGTGGATGGCCGAGCACGGCGGCACCGTCCTCAACGTCGCGTCGGTCGCGGGTAAGCGTCCCGCGCCGCACATCGGCTTCTACGGCGCCACCAAGGCGATGCTCCTGTCGATCACCCAGCAGCTCGCCCTCGAACTCGGCCCCGACATCCGGGTCAACGCACTGGCGCCTGCCGTGGTCAAGACGCGGTTCGCGACGGCCCTCTACGAAGGCAAGGAGGAGGACGTCGCCGCCTCGTATCCGTTGAAGCGGCTCGGTGCGCCCGACGACATCAGTGGAGCCGCCGCGTTCCTGCTCTCGGAGGCCGACGCCGGCTGGGTGACCGGGCAGACCCTGGTCCTCGACGGCGGCCTCACGCTGACCGGCGGGGTGTGACCGTGGAACTCACCGGCAAGGTCGTGCTCGTCACCGGCGCTGCCCACGGCATCGGCGCCGCACTCAGCCGTGCCTTCGCGGAGCGCGGCGCACACGTCGTTGCCGGTGACCTCGACGCCGAGGCGTTGCACGGCCTCTGTGCCGAGATCGGAGCGCAGGCGGTCGCCGGCAACGCCGCCGACGCGCAGGACGTCGGCAACCTGGTCGACACCGCGCTCGCCGAGCACGGGCGCATCGATCTGTTCTGCGCAAATGCCGGAGTGGACCACGCGGGCGGTCCGGAAGCGCTCGACGAGACCTGGGACCACGCGTGGGACGTCAACGTGATGGCGCACGTCCGCGCGGCACGGGCGGTTCTGCCGCATTGGCTCGAACGCGGCCAAGGGCGGTTCGTGTCCACAGTGTCGGCAGCCGGACTGTTGACCATGCTGGGGTCGGCGCCGTATTCGGTCACCAAACACGCCGCGCTCGCCTTCGCGGAGTGGCTGGCGATCACCTACGCCGACCGCGGCATCACCGTGCAGGCACTGTGCCCGCAGGGCGTGCGCACGGACATGCTGGCACGCTGCGGGAAACAGGGTCAGCAGATCCTCGCCGACAGTGCCGTCGGGGTCGAGACGGTGGTCGAGTCGGTGCTGGAAGCCCTGCAGGACGACAGGTTCCTCATCCTGCCGCACCCAGAGGTCGCCCGGTACTACGCGGCCCGTGCCGGCGACCCGGACAAGTGGCAGGGCTCGATGCGCAAGTTGCAACGCATGCTCGACGCGGGCTGAGAGGTCCCTCAGTCCCCAAACGCCCTCTGCGACCGCCGCGGTGGCGGTGACCTACGACGAATCCTGGGACACGACGGGGAGAACCGATGGCACGAGCAGCGAACGCGGGCACCGACTCGGTGCCGCAACGCCTGCTGGCTGCGGCGACGACACTGTTCGCCGACCACGGTTTCGAGGCGACCTCCGTCCAGCGCATCGTCGATGCCGCCGGCGTCACCAAAGGCGCCATGTACCACTACTTCGACTCCAAAGACGACCTGCTCCACGAGATCTACGCCCGAGTGCTGCGCGTGCAGACAGCACGCATGGAACAGGCCGTTGCCAGCACCGACCCCGTCGACCGGCGGCTGCACGCTGTCGCGGCCGACGTCGTGGTCACCACGGCGGACAACCTGGACGACACGGTCATCTTCTTCCGCTCGATGCACATGTTGCATCCGGACACCCAGGCCGAGGTCCGGGCTCAGCGGCGGCGCTACCACGAACGTGTCCGTGAACTCGTCGAGGAAGGCCAGCGCGCGGGCGTGTTCCGCGACGACAAGCCCGCCGACCTCGTCGTCGACTACTTCTTCGGCTCCGTCCACCATCTCGGCAGCTGGTTCCGGCCGGACGGGGAATGGACTCCCGAGCAGGTGGGCGAGCACTTCGCCGATCTGCTGCTGGACGCGCTCCGATCGCCGTCCCCTCGTTCCTGATCCCGCGACCCACACGAGACCCCGGAGGTCGTCACCGTGTACGCATGGCAGCTCACCGAACTCGGTTCCCCCCGCGACGTACTCCGCCTGGTGGAGATCGACCGCCCCGAGCCAGGACCCGGCCAACTCGTCGTCCGGGTACTGGCGAGCACCGTCAACTTTCCCGACGTGTTGCTGTGCCGGGGCGAGTACCAGGTCTCACCCGAGCTGCCGTTCACGCCGGGCGTCGAACTCTGCGGCGAGGTCGTCGAACTCGGCAGCGAGGTCTCCGGTGTCTCGGTCGGCGATCACGTGATCGGTGGGGCGGCCCTGCCGCACGGCGGTTTCGGCGAGTACGCGGTGATCCAGGCCGATCGAGCGTTGCCCGCTCCCGAGTCGCTCTCGCCCGCCGAGGGCGCCTCGCTCTACATCGGATACCAGACCGCGTGGTTCGGGCTGCATCGCCGGGCCGGGCTCAGCGAAGGCGAGACGCTGCTGGTGCACGCCGCCGCCGGTGGTACGGGCAGCGCGGCGGTGCAACTGGGCAAGGCTGCCGGATCTCGGGTCGTCGCGGTCGTGGGTGGGCCGGACAAGGCCGCCATCGCACGGGAACTCGGCGCCGACGTGGTCGTGGACCGGCACCGGGAGGATTTCGTCTCGGTCGTCAAGGACCTCACCGGCGGCCGGGGTGCCGATGTGGTGTACGACCCGGTCGGCGGGGAGACGTACACGCGCTCGACGAAGTGCATCGCCTTCGAAGGACGGATCCTCGTGATCGGCTTCGCCGGAGGCACCATCCCGACGCCCGGGCTCAACCACGCCTTGATCAAGAACTACTCGATCCTCGGGCTGCACTGGGGGCTCTACACCGAGCGTGCCCCGCAGGCGGTCGTACAGGTACACACCGAACTGCGCCGCCTCGCCGCCGAAGGGGCCGTCCGGCCGCTGATCAGCGAGAAGGTCTCACTGGAGAACCTCGCGGACGCCGTCCAACGGGTCGGTGACGGGCACACCGTCGGCCGGGTCGCGCTGGTTCGCCAGTAGCCGCACGGCGGCGACCGCGTGCCACGTCCACCACGCGGTGCCCGGTGAGTTCGGGTGGCCCGGTAACGTGGGAGCGATGGGACGCGGCCCCTGCGGTCGCGTCCGCAGTGTGCGAGCCGGTCACGAGAGCGAGAGGCACGTGCGAGACCGAACAGTCGGACGTCGGCGGTTCCTGGCCTGGGCGGCCGGGCTCGCCGCCGGTGGCGTCGCCGCCGGGTGTTCCGCGCCCGCCGCGGCACCGGGGCCGCAGGCCACGCCGCCGCTGCGCCTGCCCGCTCCCGAGATCTGGCCACCTGCCGAACCCGCGCCGCAGATCACCCCGGAGAACACGCCGACGACGATCACCGAGTTGGTGTACTCCGAGTTCCGGCAAGCCTCCGTCGGACTGACCGTCACTTACCCGTCCGGGGTAACCAACACCGAGAACCTGCCGATGGTGCTCTCGCTGCACGGTCGTGACGGGCCGGTGCCGACCGCGACCCCGTTCGGCACGCTGGCCGCGATGGAAAGCGAGTACCAGGCGGGCACGATTCCCGCGTTCGGGTTCGTTTCCGTCGACGGTGGCTACAACGCCTACTGGAACAACGGCTCGCTCAACGGCGAGCTCATGAGCATGATCCAGGACGAGATCCCACGGTGGCTGCTGGAACGCGGGCTCGGCGAGGCCGGAACCGGCCTGCCGTACGCGTGCGTGGGCTTGTCCACCGGCGGGTTCGGCGCTGCCTGTTACGCCATCGAACGCAACCGCCGCGGGATTCCGCTGGAGGCGGTGGGCCTGCTCGCCCCGGCGCTGATGACCGACTGGAAAGAGGTCGAGGTCCGCCAGGCCTTCCCGTCCGAGCAGGTGTGGCGCAGCCACGACCCGCTGCTGCGTCTCGACGAGCTCGGCGACGTCCCGGTCGCGGTGTGGATCGGGGACAAGGACCACTTCTTCGACGGGACCATGCAGCTCGTCGCAGGGCACGAGAACACGCCCGTCGTGACGATCCTGCCGGGAGCACACGACGGCTCGGTATTCGACGCGACCGGCCTGGAGGCCGTCCACTTCCTCAGCCGCGACAAGCCCGTCGAGGGCTGAACCCCCGCTCGGCAGGGAGGGTTGGGCACACCGCGAGGAGTCTTCCCGCCCGTACGCAGAGCGGCCACCGGCGGGTTCTCACCTCGCGGCTGGCGAGGACAGCGTCGACGTGGCGTAGGTGGCTACTCGATGTCGACGATCCCGCAGTCAACCGCGAGGTGAGGTTCCGCTACTGCAACCACACACGCAGCCCAACCCGCACACCCTCCAGGTCATGTCAGAACATGAGCCGGGTGAGCACCTCGGCCACGCACGCGGGCTTGTCGGCGCCTTCGGCCTCGACGGTGGTCGCGAAGGTGAGCTGCACACCACCACCGGTGTCCACCACGTCGGCGAGGGTGGTGTGCGCGCGGACACGGGAACCGACCTTGACCGGGCTGGGGAAACGCACCTTGTTCAGCCCGTAGTTGATGCCCATCGTGACGCCGTCGAACCGGTAGATCTGCCAGTTCAGCGCCGAGACGAGACTCAGCGTCAGGAAACCGTGCGCGATGGTGCCGCCGAACGGTCCCTGCGCCGCACGCTCCGCGTCGACGTGGATCCACTGGTGGTCGTGGGTGGCGTCGGCGAAGGTGTCGACCTGATCCTGGGTGATCTCCATCCAGTCGCTGCTGCCGAGCTCCTCACCCTTGGCGGCGTGGAGTTCCTCCGGACTGCTGAACACGCGCATGTAATGCTCCTTGGTGTCGGCGTGCGGGTTGATCTGTTCTGGTGGTTGTGCGGCGGAATCTCACCTCGTGGCTGGCCACGCGGGAGCGTCGACATCAGGTAGGGAACTACCCGGACCACCGAGCAACGCTTCTGACAGGAGTTCTCAGCGGTACTTCTTCAGCTCGCGGCGCGCCAGCGACCGGCGGTGGACTTCGTCCGGACCGTCCACGATGTGCAGCGTGCGTGCGTGAGCGTAGAGGTTCGCCAGCGGCGTGTCCTGGCTGAGTCCGGCCGCACCGTGGGCCTGGATCGCCCGGTCGATCACCCACGTGACCATCTCGGGAACCGCGACCTTGATGGCTTGGATCTCGGTGTGCGCGCCCTTGTTTCCCGCGGTGTCCATCAGCCACGCGGTCTTGAGCACGAGCAGCCGTGTCGTCTCGATCCGCACCCGCGCCTCGGCGATCCACTGCTGAAGCACGCCCTGCTCGGCCAGCGGGGTGCCGAAGGCGACACGATCGCTGACACGCCGGCACATCAGTTCCAGCGCCCGTTCGGCCATGCCGATGGCACGCATGCAGTGGTGGATGCGGCCGGGGCCGAGGCGCGCCTGGGCGATGGCGAACCCCTCGCCCTCCCCGGAGATCAGGTTCGACGCGGGCACGCGGACGTCGCGGAACTCGATCTCGGCGTGGCCGCCGTGATCGCCGTCGGTGTAGCCGAACACCTGCATCCCGCGTTTGACGTGCACGCCAGGCGTGTCCATCGGCACCAGGATCTGGCTCTGTTGGCGATGACGTTCGGCGTCCGGGTCCGTCTTGCCCATCACGATCAGGATGGCGCAATTCGCGTTCATCGCCCCGGAGGACCACCATTTGCGTCCATTGAGGACGTAGTGGTCGCCGTCGCGTTCGATACGTGTCTCGATGTTGGTCGCGTCGGAGGAGGCGACCTCGGGCTCGGTCATGCAGAAGGCGGACCGGATCTCGCCGTCCAGCAACGGTTTCAGCCACTGCCGTTGCTGCTGTTCGGTGCCGAACATCGACAGCACTTCCATGTTGCCGGTGTCCGGAGCCGAACAGTTCATCGCCTCCGGCGCGAGCCTCGGGCTGCGGCCGGTGAGCTCGGCCAGCGGGGCGTACTGCAGGTTCGTCAGTCCTGCCCCGTGTTCACCGGGCAGGAACAGATTCCACAGATCACGGCTGCGCGCCTCGGTTTTGAGGTCCTCGACGACCGGCGGCGTGGCCCACGGGTCGTCGGAGCCGTCGATCTGTTCGGCGAGCACCGCTTCCGCTGGGTAGACGTGCTCGTCCAGGAACCGTGTGATGCGCGTCCGGAGTTCCTCCGTGCGCTCGTCGTAGGCGAAATCCATGTCAGTCCTCTCCGATCGTGGCCAGGCCCTGCGCGACGAGCGGGCCGACGAGAGCGCCGACGTGCTCGAAGCCGGAGCCGACGGTCTGCCCGTGGGTGTAGCGGTAGTGGATTCCCTCGAGGATCACGGCGATCTTGAAGTAGCCGAACCCGACATACCAGTTCAATGTGGACAGATCGGTTCCGATGCGTTCGGCGTAGCGGTCGAGCAGTTCGGATGCGGCGGGGAAGTCGTACTCCGGGCCGACACCCTTCGCGATCGGGTTGGTCGGCATCCCGGAGAAGCCTTCCCAATAGACCGCGAGCAGTCCCAGATCCGTGAACGGGTCGCCGATCGTGGCCATCTCCCAGTCCAGCACCGCGTTGATCTCGAGTTCGTCGCCGAGCAACACGTTGTCCAACCGGTAGTCGCCGTGCACGATGCCGGTGCGTGTGCTGGACGGAACGGTCTCGCCCAGCCTCTCGGCGAGATGGTCGATGCCCGCGATGTCCCGGCTGCGCGACGAGGCGAGTTGCTTGCTCCACCGGCGCACCTGGCGTTCCAGAAACCCCTCCGGCCGCCCGAAATCACCGAGCCCGACGGAGCCGGGGTCGATCGCGTGCAGGTCGGCGAGGACGTCCACCAACCGCATCGACACGTCCCGCCGGTCCGCCACGGCAAGCTTCTCGGTCTGCTCCGGGGTACGCAGGACCGTGCCGCTCACGTGCTCCATGACGTAGAAGGGCGCACCGAGGACGTCGGTGTCCTCGCACAGGGAGAGCGTCTCTGGCACCGGGACGGCGGTGTCGTGCAGCGCGCTCATCACCCGGTACTCGCGGGACATGTCGTGGGCGGTCGCCAACACGTGCCCGAGCGGCGGCCGGCGTACCACCCACCGGCGGTCTCCGCCGGAGACGATGTAGGTGAGGTTGGAACGACCGCCTTCGATCAGCTCGCCGTGCAGGGGCGGCGGCTCGAAACCCTGCGAGTCCAGGTAGCGACGCAGTGCGGTGAGGTCGAGTCCGGGAAGATCGCTCATGTGGGCTCCAGGGGCAGCGCTGTCAGGGCCGCGAGCGCGGCCGTCGTGGACGGGGCGTCGGTGTGC
The DNA here is from genome assembly GCF_009664835.1 of Allosaccharopolyspora coralli. Lineage (NCBI taxonomy): Bacteria > Bacillati > Actinomycetota > Actinomycetes > Pseudonocardiales > Pseudonocardiaceae > Allosaccharopolyspora > Allosaccharopolyspora coralli. Next base: position 3,186,361 of record NZ_CP045929.1, on the reverse strand, counting down.
AGGATCGTGTGCATGCCCAGGGCTTCGGCGGCCTCGACGTTCGGGCGGGCGTCGTCGACGAACACGGCGCGCCCGGGGTCGACTCCGAGCTCGTCGAGAACGAGCCGGTAAATCCGCGGGTCCGGTTTGCGCAGGCCGACTTCACCGGAGATCACCGTGCACTCGAACAGTCCCTCCAGCAGATGCCACGGATAGGCGGCGCCCCAACTGTTCGACAACAGCGCGGTGCGCGTGCCGTGCTCGCGCAGTCTCCGGACGAGATCGAGCATCGGCTGCTCGACCTGGTTGTGGGCGAAGAGCCTGCCGAGTAGCCCGTCGGCCTCGACCTTGCCGCCGTCGACGGTGCGCAGCCGCTCGGCGAGGCGTTCGTTGAACTCCTCGACCGGCATCTCGCCGGTTTCGAGCAGGTGGACCGGGGTGCCGGACGGCGCCTGGCGGGACATCCACTCCTTGATGGCGGCCGAGAACGTGCCAGGGTCGATGCGCTCCGCACTGGTCCATGCGCGGATCATCTCGCGTCCGGAGGTCGTGAGCACGCCCCCGAAGTCGAAGACGGCGGCTTCGACCCGAGCGGTGACGGGAATCATGGACAGCACCGTACCGACCAGACGGTATGCCCCGCCAGGGGTCGGCCGGGTCCGGTTGTCTGCCGACGAGGTGTTGTCGAGGGCGCGCGGGATGATCTGCGTGGGCGGTTCGGGCGTGGGAACCGCATCTGGTTGGTGTGCGTAGGCGGCAGGAGACCTTCGGCGCACTGGGCCCGGCCGGCCCCGCGAGGCGCTTTTCGGCATTCCGGTGATCTCGGCGGGCTCTGACGGCTATCGTGTGATCGGCGAACCGACGGTGCCGTAGTGGAGGAGCGTGTGGGCGCTGGGGACGCCTTTCGCGTCGACAGCAAGGAGTACGACGGCTTCCTGATGGCCTACGTTGACAAGAGCGCGTGAGTCTTTGTGGTTGCTATAGCCACTAAAAGGGCTCACGCGATCTTTGTGGCGGCGTCGACGGTCAGGACATGTCGCAGCGGATGATCGACGCCGCAGGCGCCTACATTCAGGCAGACACGGAGAACGAACGCAGGCTGCAAGGCTTCTTCGACGGTGTGGACGATCCCGGCGCGGCGGCGATCGAGCGCGATGGCTGAGCTGGGAGAGACCACCGAGCCGAAACAGCTGGTCCAGGGCGAGCCGTCTGCGATTCGCACCTCGGCACAGACCTTGACCGAGTATGGTGCGACGTTCATCGAGATCGGGAACGGGTTCCGGCGCCTGGATGCAGGCGGCTGGCAGGGTGAGGCCGGGGACGCGTTCCGGCAGCGTTTCGCAACCGAGCCGCTGAGATGGATCAAGGCCGGAGATGCCTTCCAGGACGCCGCCCGGACCATGCAGGATTACTGTTCCACCCTGGAGTGGGGGCAGGCGCAGGCGGGCGAAGCGATCCACGAGTACGAGGCCGGGCAACGCGCCACTGAACGCGCCCGAACCGAATACGAACGCACGCCCACGCCACCAGGTACCCCGTTCGACGACCCTGGTGAGCCTCAACGTCAAGCCGCCCGCGACAGGCTCCGGCGGGCTCGTGATCAGGTCGATGACGCCGGGCACCGCGCCGCGTCGGCGATGAAAGCCGCCCAGCAGGACGCACCGGAGAAGCCCACGTTCCTCGACGAGATCGGCGCTGCGCTCAGCGGAGCGGTCGAGACGGTGGGCGACGTTCCCGGCAACCTCGTGCACTACGCCGTGGACGGGTTCGGCAACGCCGTCGACGCGGCAGGTACGACGGCGGCCGGTGTTGTCGGCGGAGCAGGCGCCGTGGCCGAGGGAGCGCTCGACCTGGTCGGCTTCGACGATGCCGCCGCGACGGTGCAGCAATCCGCCGACGCGCGGTCCCACTCCCTGCTCGACGGCACCAACCGAGCGGCCGAGGGCGTCCGTGAAGCGGCGGACGACGCCGCCGGAGCTCTCGGTGCTGAGGATCCTCCCGGCTACGGCGACTACCTCCCGGACACGAGCCCGCAGCCGGTGATCGTGAAGAGCGAGAAGTACCCGGACTCGGCGCAGCACATCGAGGAAGCACAGGCGGGGTTCATCTCGCGGGGGCGTGACCCGATTGAGGAGACGGACCCCAAGCCTTCGGATGTCACGATCGACAAGGAGAACGTTGATATCAATCGGCGCGAAGCGCTGCGCGGCATCCCGACCCGTGGCAGCGAGAACCTCGACCGCGACGAGTACCCGCCGGCGATGTTCGCGGAAGGTGGCGAAGGTAGTTCGGTGAAGTTCATCCCTGCCAGCGACAATCGCGGTTCGGGGGCCTCGATGAATGCCCAGATCAGGGCCCAAGAACTCGGACGCGGCGAGCAGGTTCGCATCCTGGTCGAGTAGAGCCGTGTTGAGCGACGATCGGAGCTGAAAGTGCTGCAAGGCGATCTGGACAAGCTGTTTGCCATCGCACGGATGGATGGCTCGGCGGACGAGGTGTGGCCCGCTGCGGCCGCCGCCATCGACGTGCTGTGGTGGCAGGAGCGGTTCGCCGCCGTTCGCGCACTCGCCGAGGAAACCATTTTCCGATTTCATGACACTCCCGGCACGCTTTTCGATCACCACATTCCGTTCAGTGAGGCGGTACTGATCGGAGCGGCTGCCTCCGGTGACGAACCGAAGAGTGCGCTGGCGCGTGTAAGTGAGGTCGTTCCGGCAGGTACGGTTCTGGGCACACGGTTGAATTGGCTCGAAGGAAAGCTGTGGGAAAGGCCGCCGCACAGCTTGGTCACCGGCCTCGACACCGACCTCTACAGCCCCCTGCGGCCCAAGTCGCTCCGTACTGTCGACGCCGAACTCGCCGACCGTGACCCGGTTGGCTTGACAACGAGCGAACAGCTGGAGCTGTGGGGAGCCGCGCGACGTTGCAGTGAACCGCATATCGCCTTTCGCCTATATGACAGTGGATTCCCGCCCTTCGAATGGCCGACCGTGTTCTGGCTCGCCCGGCAGTTGATCAAGTTCGACCGCACACGCGATGCCACCGCCGCTCTGCTGGAGTCGCTGCATCTCTGGGGTTCCGAAGAGCCTTGGCACGTGGCGCCGAACGGGGTCATGCTCCAACCTGACATGCGTGAGGCAGTCACACCGGAGCTTCGCGACGCGGTCCTCGCCGCCGTGGACATTTCCCAGGTTCCCGGGGTCCGATCGTGACCTCGCCGCTGCGGCACCTCGTTTCCGGGGCCCGTGGCCCGGCCGGGTTGCGGCGCTCGGTCGATCTCGGTGCCACCGCAGGGATTCTCGGTGAACTCGGGGGTCTGTTGAGCGCCGTGAACGGGTTCTCCGCGTGCAACGCGGGAATCCAGGTCTTCCGTGCCGGAACGCCCGGCCTCGGGCCGGAGCTGAGCCAGTGGAATCACCCGGAGATGTGGAAGAACACTTACGGCGGGATCGCCGACGGTCTGTTCTGCTTCGGACAGGATCTCTTCGGCGTGCAGTTCGCCGTCCAGGACCGCACGACCGTGGTGGCCTTCGACTCCGAGACCGGGCGGATCACGCCGCTGGGCACGACCCTCGAAGCCTGGGCGGCATGGCTGCTCGATGACGTCGACGTCCATGGCTGCCGCGCTTACGCGACGGCGTGGCAGGACCAGTGCGGGCCGTTGGGACACAGCCAACGGCTCGTTCCGTGGCGACTGTTCGCCCTCGGCGGGACCTACGACTTCGACAACGTCACCGCCAAGGATGCTGCCCGCTGCATGCGCATCCGTGGCCCGCTGGCCCGACAGATCCACGAACTCCCCCAAGGCACCACCATCACCCTGGCCTCCGGCTGACCCCGCGCGGGATCCGGTTCAGGCGCAGGCAGCCCGGATCCGCTGGGCCGCGTCGAGCAGCTCCTCCGGAGTCGACGTGGTGAACTGCAGGTCCACGAACGCGTCGGCGATTCCGAGCGCGGCGAGCCCGCGAAGATACTCGCCGATCTCCTCCACGGTGCCGCGATGAGGGCCGCCGCCCTCACCTGCGTGGTCGGTCAGTTCGGCGTTCACCCGGATCACCGAGCGCACCGCAGCCGGATCACGGTCGGCGGCGCGAGCATGCTCAGCGATGTCGCCCAGTACCGCTCGGAGCATCTCCACCGGCATCGGTACGCCGAGCCACCCGTCGGCGCGGCGACCGATGCGACGGAACGCGGCCGGGGACACGCCGCCGAGGTAGACCGGTGGCGGGTGCTGGACCGGTTTCGGCTGGAAGGTGCCCGGGCTGATGGTCCAGAATTTGCCCTCGAACTTCACGGGGTCCTGCGACCAGAGGGTTTCGAGGACGTCGAGTGTCTCGTCCAGTCGTGCGCCGCGTTCGTGCCACGGCACACCGGCGGCGTCGTACTCGTCGCGGCACCACCCCAGCCCGAGTCCGACGAGCAGACGACCGCCGCTGAGCTGGTCGATCCCTGCGAAGGACCGGGCGAGCTGCATCGGCGAGTACAGCGGGGCGTTGAGGGTGCTGGAACCCAGCAACGCCCGGGAGGTGTGACTGGCGGCCAGCGTCAGCGCGAGCACCGGGTCGATCGACGCGCGGAACAGCTCCGGCATCCCTCCGCCGCCCGGGTACGGCGTGAGCGGATCCAGCGGCGCGTGGAGCCGCTCGCCGACCCAGAGGCTCTCGTAGCCCATCCGCTCCGCTTCGGCCGCGACGGTGCCGATCAGCGAGGGGTCGGCGAAGTGTCCGAGCTGCGGGAGAGCGAGACCGAGACGCATGATCCGCATAGTAGAACGTCCCCACCCACCACGGGACTCCCGCGCCCCGAGGCGAACGGCACTTTCGCCTCATCAGACGGGGCGAACGGCACTTTCGCCTCATCAGACGGGGCGAACGGCACTTTCGCCTCATCAGACGGGGCGAGAGTGCCGTTCGCCTCAGATCAGTGGGCGTCTTCGGTGAGCATGTCGGCGCACTTCTCGCCGATGGCCATGGTGGTGATGTTCGGATTCACCGCGACGAGGAACGGCATCGCCGAAGCATCCGCGACGCGCAGTCCCTGCACGCCCTTGACCCGCAGCCGTGCGTCCAGCGGGGCGCTCGCCCCGGTTCCCATCGGCACCGAGGCCGCCGGGTGGTACACGGTGTTGTGGGTCTTGCGGAGGTAGTCGGCGATCTCGTCGTCGGTCCGCACGTCGTGCCCTGGGTGCAGTTCGGCTCCTGCCCAGTCCCGCATCGCAGGCTGCGACACGATCTCACGGGCGAGCTTGATGCCGTGGGTCATCACACGAACGTCGTGCGGGTCGGTGAAGTAACGCGGATCCACCGCGGGCTTGTCCCGGAAATCCGGTGTCCGCAGCCGAACCGTGCCGATCGAGCGGCTGCGGGTCACGTTCGGGGTGAGGCAGAAGCCGTTCTCGGTGGTCGGGTAGCCGTGTCGTGCGGTGTGCATGTCGAACGGCACGGACCCGTAGTGGAACATCAGGTCCGGCCGGTCGAGACCGTCCTCGGTGGTGGTGAAGATCCCGATCTCCCACCATTGCGTCGAGTCGGTGACCATCGGTTGCTTCGCGTCCCAGCCGATGACGCCCTCGGGATGGTCCTGGAGGTTCGACCCGACACCGGGGGAGTCGACCAGAACATCGACTCCGGTCTCGCGCAGGTGCTCGGCAGGACCGATCCCGGAGAGCATCAGCAGCTTCGGCGTGTCGATGGCACCGGTGGAGAGCACGACCTCCCGCCGCGCGCGGATCTGTCGACTGTGGATCTGATCCGGGCAGAGGTAGTCGACGCCGACCGCGCGGGTTCCGTCGAAGGCGACGCGCCGAGCGCGGACGTCGGTGCGGACATCCAGATTCGGGCGGCGACCCATGATCGGGTGCAGGTACGACACCGAGGACGAGGAGCGGGTGCCGTCCTCGCGCGCGTTGATCTGGAACCAGTTCGCACCATGCGTCACGGTCCGCCCGGAGTTGAACTCCGTGCGGGGAATCCCCGCTTGTTCGCAGGCTTCGAGCAGCGCGACACCGGACGGGTCCCGAGGCGGGACCGAACGGATCGTCACCGGGCCGTTGCGACCGTGGTGGTCGCCGGGTCCGTCGTTGGTCTCCAACCGCTTGTACAGCGGGAAAATGTCCTTCGCGCCCCAGCCGGGGAGGCCCGATGCTTCCCACTCGTTCAGGTCTTCGGCCGGAGCCCAGAAGGCGATGCAGGAGTTGTGCGACGAACAACCCCCGAGCACGCGGGCGCGGGCGTGACGCATGAACGAGTTGCCCTGTTCCTGCGGTTCGACGAGGTAGTCCCAGTCATAGCCCGACTCGAGCAGCTCCATCCAGCGGTTCAACTCCAGAATCGCCTTGTCGTCCACATCGGACGGTCCGGCTTCGAGGAGGCAGACGGTGACGTCCGGATCCTCGGAGAGCCGTGCCGCGACGGCGGCACCGGCGCTGCCGCCGCCGACGACGACGTAGTCGAACTGTTCGATCACGAGGTTCTCCCATCGGTCGCGGCCGCGGGCTCGGACGCCCGCGCCTCGGGGGCTCTGGCTGCGTGCTCGCTGAGCACTCCGATCTTGTGGCGCTGCACGAACCAGTAGTACGCGAAACCCGCCGCTGCTGCGACGCCGACGAACAGGATCGAGCTGTACTGCAGGTACCAGTGGTAGGGCGGTTCGGCGTTGTAGACGGCTCGGCGCGGCCACGCGAGGTTGGTGGTCATCCCGACGCCCCACAGCACGGCTGCGATGTTGACCGGCATTCCCCACTTGCCGAGTGAGAAGCGGCCCTGTCGCCGGGCCAGCGCACGCGAGTCCGACCACCTGCCTCGCAGTCGCGCGACGAGCATCGGCACCGTCACCAGCAGGTACGAGATGTAGATCAGGATGATCGCCAGGCTGGTGACGGCGGTGAAGATCTGCGGCTGTCCGAAGTTGACGATCAACAACGCGATCGCGAACACACCGATGAGCACTGCGGGTACGACCGGCGTCTGGAATCGGGGACTCACCCGTGCCAGTGTCGAACCGCCGGGGAGCGCGTTGTCCCGCGCCATCGCGAAGGCGATCCGGATCGCAGCGGTGTGCACGGCCAGCACGCACACCGTGATCGCGACGAAGACGACGAGCAGGAACATGCGCCCCACGAGCGGGCCCAGTGCGTCGGTGAGTACGAACTGCAATCCGGCGGAGGTCAGCTCCGGCGCCGAGAGGTCGCGGGCCGCCATCAACGCCAGCAGGATGATGAGCCCGCCGAGCACGAAGGACGCGACGAGCGACCGCAGGATCGCGCGCGGAGCGTTGCGGCGCGGATCGATGGACTCCTCACCAAGCGAGGACGCCGTGTCGAACCCGTACATCACGTAGGAGGAGGCGATGGCAGCGACGAGGAACGCGCCCAGGTAACCGCCGTTGTCGGCGTAGGCCGCCTCGGTGCCTTGGGTGTCGAGCACGACGTCGGGGCCGCGGGTGGCGGCGACGGCGAGGAACAGGATCAGCAGAACAGCGGCGACGAGCTCGATGGCGACACCTGCGGAGTTGATCCGCGCCATCAGTTTCACGCCGTAGGCGTTGACGAGGGTGGTGAACACGATGAGGGCGCTGGCGAGCAGAACGCCGTTGGCGGCTTGCTCGGTGCCGCCGGAGCCGTCTCCGATGACCTGGAACGCACCCCAGATCTGCGGCAACGTCTTCTGGTAGGCGAGTGCGGTCGCCGCGATCGAGACGATCGAGGCGAGCAACATCATCCAGCCTGCCAGCCACGCGACGTGCTGGCCGCTGAGCTTCTTGGACCAGTTGTAGACGGATCCGGCGATGGGATAGTGCGAGGCCAGCTCGGCGAAACTCAACGCCACCATCAACTGCCCGAGGAAGACCATCGGCCAGGACCACCAGTAGGCGGGTCCGCCGAAGGACAGACCGAAGTAGGACAGTTGGAAGGTGCCGGTGAGCACCGAGATGTAGCTGACGCCGGCGGCGAAGGTGTGGAAGCCGCCGAGAGATCTCTTCAATGTGTTGGTGTAGCCGAACTCGCTGAGCTCGGCGTCGCCGTTGGGCGCGCTCATGCCCGTACTCCTTTCCCGGCCGCACGCGGGCGGCCGGGTGGTTGTGCGGATGGATCGCGCGACGCAGACGGTCGTTGGCTGCGGGCGCGTGCGGGCCGCCGGTGGCGGCCGGGGACGCGGGGGCGCGACGAGCGGCCCCCGCGATCCCGTCACGTCCCGGAGAACCAGTGTTGCGGTCCGGGACGGAGGTTCTGGTGGACGTGCTTGGCTTCCTGGTATTCGCCGAGTCCGGCACGGCCGAGTTCGCGCCCGACGCCGGACTGCTTGAACCCGCCCCACTCGGCCTGCGGCAGGTACGGGTGGAAGTCGTTGATCCACACCGTTCCGTGCCGGAGCCGGTTCGCGACGCGTTGTGCGCGGGCGGGATCGGAGGTGAATATCCCACCGGCCAGGCCGTAGTGGGTGTCGTTGGCGATGCGGAGCGCGTCGGCCTCGTCGGTGAATCGTTCGACGGTGAGTACCGGCCCGAACGATTCTTCCACCACGGCGCGGGATTTCTGTTCCACGCGATCCAGGACGGTGGGCAGGTAGTAGTGCCCGTCGGCGAGCGCAGGGTTCTCGGCGCGTCGGCCGCCCGTTCGCACCACCGCGCCGTCCGCGACGGCGTCCTTGACGTAGGTGTCGACTTTCTCCAGGTGTGCGGCGGAAATCAACGGTCCGGTCTCGGCGTCGGGGTCGAACGGCCCACCGAGCCGGATCTGCTCGGCGCGGCGCACGACCTCGTCGACGAGGCGATCGGCGATGCCGTGCTGGACCACCAGCCGGGATCCGGCAGAGCACACTTGGCCGGAGTGCAGGAACACCGCCATGAGCACGTGGTCGACGGCGGTGTCGAAATCGCTGTCGTCGAAGACGACGACGGGGTTCTTGCCGCCGAGTTCGAGAGCCACCTTCTTGACCGTGGCCGCGGCGCTCGCCGCGACGCCGCGGCCGGTGTGCAGGCCGCCGGTGAACGAGACGAGGTCCACGTCGGGATGCTCGGCCAGCGGCGCTCCGGCTTCGGCTCCTGCGCCGAGCACGAGATTGCCGACCCCGGCGGGCAGCCCGGCCTCGTCGAGCGCCCGCATCAGCAGAATCGCCGTGCTGGGGGTGAGTTCGCTGGGCTTGAGCACGAAGGTGTCGCCTGCGGCGATCGCCGGAGCGACCTTCCACGCGACCTGCAGCAGGGGGTAGTTCCACGGCGTGATCAGGCCGCACACCCCGACGGGTTCGTAGTCGACGCGGCTGATCGAGTCGGGGCTGCCGGTGTCGACGACGTGTCCGGCATCGATTCCCGCGAGCTTTCCGAAGTAGCGGAAGCACGCGGCGATGTCGTCCATGTCGTATTCGCTTTCCACCAGGCGTTTGCCGGTGTCGCGTGACTCGGCGCGGGCGAAGACGTCCTTGTCCCTGGCGAGGATGTCGCTGACCCGCAACAGCAGGTCCCCGCGTTCCCAGGCCGAGGTCGCCGCCCAGTCCCCGGCGTCGAAGGTGCGGCGGGCGGCGGCGATCGCGCGTTCGGTGTCGACGCGGTCGCCCTCGTCGACGGTGACGACGTGGCTGCCGTCGGCAGGACAGTGAATCTCGCGGGTGCGTCCGGCGTCTGCGGTGCCCCACGCGCCGTCGATGAACAGCGTCGGGTCGTGCTCGGGCATGGCGTCCTCGCTCGGTCGTGTTCGCGGTCGGCCCCTGACGGGCGGCGTGGTCGAGGCCGGGTGGCGGTCCGCCGCAGACGGGTGTGTCGGGTGTCCCACAAGATGCTCAGTGTGCGGTGGTCGAGCGCTGGGGGCTCGTCGGTCTCGACGCCACGGTGCGCCTGAGTCGGAACCCTAACAGCGGACGTGTACAAATGTACACATACTCGTGAATGTCGATCTTTTGTGGTTGCGTGAACAGTAGAAACGCCGTGTGGTGACGTCGGCCGCACCGCTGCGCCGCTCGTGGCAAGGTGGTACGCGCGTACTGTGATCCGCGATCGAGTCGCGGAACGGCGAAAGGGGTAGGCCGCGTCCATGGCGAGCATCGGAGACTCGGCCGCGAGCACCGCGGCGGGACGCACCGCTGCGACCGGCAGGCGGGATCCCGCCCGGCGGGAGCGCATCGCGCGCGCGGCGATCGACGTCGTCGCCGACCGAGGCATCGACAAACTCACGCACCGCGCCGTCGCCGCCGCTGCCGGCGTTCCGCTCGGCTCCACGACCTATCACTTCGCCACGCTCGACGACCTGCTCGCCGTCGCGCTGCAGTACGCCGCACAGGACGACATCACCCAACTGCGGGCGTGGTCCGAACGGCTCGGCGGTCCGCACGACCTGCCCTCCGCGCTCGCCGATCTCGTGCTGCACTATCTCGGCCCCGAACGGACGAGCACGATCGTGCAACACGAGCTCTACGTCGCCGCCATGCACCGGCCCGCGTTGCGGGATGCGAGCACCGCGTGGGACGACGCGCTCGTCGAACTGTTCACCGCACACACCGACCGGACCACCGGACGGATGGTCTCGACGATCTTCTGCGGATTGCTCCTCCAGGGGATGGTCCGGGAATCGACGCCGGGACGAGATGAAATCGAAACCCTCGTCCGGAGGGCGCTCGGTCCAGTGCTGGAACGCTGATCGACCTGCGCTTTGTGCCGTTCAGCCGGGATTTTCGGGTGTTCGGCGTCCTCGTCACGCCTGATGTCGAACAGTTGATCTCACGCTCCCGGGCGAGGAACATGACCGGCGTCACCACTGCGCAGGTTCCGCTCGACGCCGGAGACTCGCCGGCAGGCTCCGTCGCTCGGCGCTCACGCGGTCCCGTGCAGGAAAAGAAAGTGCCGCGTCGGGGCGTGGCTCGCTCCCAGCTCGTCGAAGCTGTGATCAACCAGAGTGGGGTGAGACCGTGAGGCATCACGAGGACCGTGAACTCGTACCGCTGAAGTCGGATTTCGATGTGATGTGGCGGGGATACCGCCGATCGCAGGTGAAGTTCTACGTACAGCAGACCGAAACCGAACTGCGCATCCTCACCGAGGATCGCGATTCCGCGTTGAGTCAGGTCGCCGATCTCACCGGTGAGCTGGAAGAGGCTCGCGCGGAGATCGAGTCGTTGCGCGAGCAGCTCGACCGGATCAGCAGGGACCCCGTCGACGTGGACGGCCTGTCCGAACGGATGCGCCGGATGGTGCGTCTGGCACACGAAGAGGCGACCGAGATCGTGTCGTCCGCCCAGGCCACGGCCGAACACGAGTGGGCGCGGTCGGAGCAGGCGGCAGCCGAACTCCGTGGCCGCTACGAGAAGCTCGTCTCCGACGCGGACGCGTGGCGCGTGCAGCAGGAGAAGCAGCGCGAGGAAGAGTTCCAGGAGATGCGTCGGCAGGTCGAGTCGATGGCGCAGGAAGCCGAGCAGCGACGCCGCAGGCTCGACGCGGAGGCAGAGGACCGTCGCACGAAGATCGAGGACGACTTCGAGGTGTCCATGCATGCCCGGCGGGAGGCCGAGGCGCAGGCGCTGACGGAACGGGACCGGGCGAGCCGGGACGAAGCCGAGCGGCGCGTCCTCGCCGCCACCGCCGAGGCCGAGCGTCGGATCCGGCTCGCGGACGAGCACGTCGCCGCGATGCGGATGGTCCGTCAAGACGTCGCCGAACGGGTGCGGCTCGCTCAGCAGATGCTCACCGAGGCGGAACCGCTGGTCACGGCCTCGGAGTCCGGGACCGACTCCGCCGAGGCCGAGGAATACGCGGCAGCGAGCCTGCGCCACGGCCACGCCGCGCCCTGGACGGACGACGCCGAGCACGCTGTCGCCGTACCTCGGCAGCGCGCGGCGCAGGCGAACGGCGACCCCGAGGAGGAGGCGCAAGCCGATGAAGCCGGCGTGACGGCTGCGGAGAGCACGTCCACAAGCTGAGCGCCTGTTTGTGCTCTTGTTCTGATGCCCGTCGGGGCATGGTCTTGCGTGCTCAGCCCGAGCACGGTGAGAAGCTCCGGTGTTCCAGGTTGTCGCTGGTAAGGCCGGGGTCGCCGCTGCGTACGTGCTGGTAATCGAGGCGACCCCAACGTCGCGAGCGGCAAGCTGGGACGCCGGTAGGTGACCACCACCGCAGACCACAGACAACTTCTCAGGGAGTCGTGTGCCCTCCGGGTTCCAGTCACGTACGGAACCCGGAGGCGCGCCTCAGAATCCCCACTCGTGCCAGTTGTCGACCTCGACCCACCCGCTCACCCGGGCCCGGTCACGCACCGGGTAGCGGTCGCCGGTGTAGTGGTGGGCGAGGCGGTCGATGTCGACCAGTTCCGGGTCGTCGACAAGTTCGACGACCCGCCCGCGCAGGCTCACGTGCGCGTGCCAGTCGCTGCCGTGGAGCACGGTCAGCGACACCCGGCGATCGCGACGGATGTGCTCCAGCCTGCGTCGGCCCGCGTCCATGTTCACCAGCACGCGGCCCTGCTCCCAGAGGTACCAGGTCGCGACCGTGACCGGCGCGCCAGTGCCGGAGACGGTCGCGATCACCGCCGGGTTGGGGCGGGCCAGCATGTCGAGCACGTACGCGGGCATCTCGCGGTCGGCCATGCGGTTCCTCCTCGGATCGAGTCCGGATGATCCCCGGTTTACCGGAGTCGGTCCGCGCCCGCTACCTCACGGAGCGCGGCGGGCCGGGGAAGAGCCGGTCGTGGGTGGACATGAGGAAGTTGAACGCCGGCCGCTCCACCGCCCGTGTCATCGCCCAGCCGCAGAACACCCCTGCCGCGATCATGACCACGACTTGCCAGACCGCCCCGACGCCCAGCCGGTGCAGGTGGATCGACAGCACGTAGCCGATCGTCTGGTGGGTGAGGAACACACCGTACGAGATGCCCGCGAACCACTGGATGTGCCGGTGTGTCCACTGCGGGACGACCTTGTTCCAGTCCGGGCCGCGCGCGGTGAGGGCGATGACCAGGATGCCGACGGAGACACCGACCGTGGAGCCGAAGTTGGAGACCAGGATGCCGTTCGCGTCGTAGAGGTGGTTGTGCAGCCCCTGGGCGACCATGCAGCTCGCGGCGAGGGCAGCGAAGTGCGGTGTGCTCAGCCGCCGTGTCGACCACATCCAGACCGCCACACCGGCGACGAACAGGTGCCAGCGGTGCGCGCCGAGACCGTCCACGAGCATCCGGTATGTCTCCGGGGGTGTGGACAGTCGGTAGCTCCACTGTGCGACCGGCAGCAGGATGGCCAACCACATGATGGCGACGATGGCCGGTCGTCGCCCGAATCGGCTCCCGTAGAGCAAAGCCGCCATGGAGAAGCCCATGAGCTGCAACGGAACGGTCCAGTGTGAGCCGTCGAGGAAGACGTAGTCCTGTGGCTTCCAGTGCCACAGCATGAACAGGTTGCTCCACAGGTCCCGGCTCGTCGGCGTCTGCCAGCCTTCCGGACTGATGAACTGCAGCAGCACGAACAGACTCAGCACGGTCGCCACGAACGGCGGGACCAGACGTGCGACGCGGCCCCACCAGTACCGCAGCGCGGTGCCCTTACCGACGGTCACGCAGGCGAAGTACGCGGAGATGACCAGGAGCATGCTGGCCCCGACCTGCCACGGGAACCGGATGGCGCGGCCTTCGAGCTCCGGGTGCAGGACGACGCTGAGGAACGTCGAGTGGTAGATCATCACCAGCACGACACAGCTGGACCGGACGAGGTCCCAGCTGATCTTGCGATGGCTCTTCCTGCCCGACGCCGCTTGGGCGGAGGCAGACGTTCCGGGCAGCACGACGGTCAGGGTAACAATCGGCCGCGAGTCACCCCGCTGTCATGGTGTGTCGCGTTCCACGTCAGCGGCGGAGACCGCACGAGCGACCTTTCCGCACTGTGAACACCCAGGCACTGTGAACACGGCGTGAGCCTTTGTGGTTGCTATAGCCACCACAAAGGCTCACGCGCCAGGCAGGGTGTGAGCTGCGGACCGGGGTGTGCCGGGTGGGGGCGTGAGTCTTTTTGGTGGTCAGAGCCACCACAAAGGCTCACGCCCCGGGCGGCGGGCGAGGCATGCGTCAGTCGGCGACGCGGTAGCGCCGTTCGGGACGCCCGGTGCCGCCGTAGCGGAGCCGGACCTCCGCGGAACCGACGGAGACGAAGTGCTCCAGGTACTTGCGGGCGCTGACCCTCGAGAGCTCGCTGGCGCTCGCGCACTCCGTGGCCGACAGGTCGCCCCCATGCGCGGAGGCCTCCCGCAGCACGCGGTGCACCACCTCCGCGGTCTCCTCGGCGAGCCCCTTCGGAGGCGTGCCGGTGCGGCGGGTGCCGAAGAGCTGGTCGATCTCCTGCTGGCCCGCCGGGGCGTCTCCCGGGAGTTCGGTGAGGGTGCCGTGCAACGAGCGGAACCGTTCGAGCTGATCGCGCAGCGCGTCGAACTGGAACGGCTTGATCAGATAGTGCAGGGCACCGCCGCGAATCGTGCCGCGGACCGTGTCGAGATCGTTGGCGGCCGTGATGACGAGGACGTCCGGGTCGGCGTCGGTCCTGGTGCGCAACTCCCGCAGCACGGACAGCCCGTCGCGGTCCGGGAGGTAGATGTCCAGCAACACCAGGTCGGGACGCAGATCCACCACCGCCCGCACGGCGTCGGCACCGGTGTGGGCGACGGCGACGACCTCGAAGCCCTCCACCCGCGCGACGTATCCGCTGTGGATCTTGGCGACCATGAAGTCGTCGTCGACGACCAGGACCCTGATCACGACACGCCTCCTCTCGTGTCGGCGGTGCTGAGGCTCCGCTCGGGCGTGGGGGAGATCGGCAGGCGCGCGGTGAACACCGCCCCGTCGGCGTTGTGGACCGACACCGAACCGCCCCTGCGGTGGCACGTCCGGCGTGTCAGCGCGAGACCCAGACCGCGTTCGCCGTCGGCGGCGGCCTTCGTGGTGAATCCGTGGCCGAACACCTCGGTCACGATCTCGGGCGCCACACCGGGGCCGGAATCGCGCACGACGACCGTCACCTCTCGGTCGTCCGGAGACTCGACGTCCCTGGCCGCACGCACAGTCACCTCGATCCAGTTGTCCCGCCCGGTGCCCTCGAGGGCGTCGAGCGCGTTGTCGACGAGGTTGCCGACGACCGTCACCAGGTCGCTGGAGAGCTGCTCGTCGATCGCGTCGAGCCGCGCGTCCTCGGCGAGCCGGAGGCCGACGCCTCGTTCGTCGGCGAGGCTGGCTTTCGCGACCAGAAGCGCCGCCAGCGCGGGGTCCTCGATGCGCGCGGCGACCTCCGCTCGCCACCGCTGGTGCGCGTGGCTGACCCGGTCGACGAACCGTTGCAGCTCCTCGTATTCGCCGAGTTCGATGAGCCCGGAGATCGTGTGCAGCCGGTTGGAGAACTCGTGAGCCTGGGCGCGCAGCGTGTCGGTCGCGTGCCGGTTGGCGTCCAGCTCGCGTCGCAGATCCACCAGTTCGGTGCGGTCCCGCATCGTCACGACCGCTCCCACGGAGGAGATCGGCATCCGGTTGAGCACCACGACCCGCCCTCGTCGCAACACGATCTGGTCCGTGCCGTCGCTGCGGCCCGTGAGCACGTCCTGTGTCCGCTCGTTGAGCTGCAACTCGTCGATCGCGCGGCCGAGGCAGTCCTGTGGCAACGACAGCAGTGCCCGTGCCTCGTCGTTCGCGAGGGTGACCCTGTTCTGCTTGTCGACGCCCAGCACCCCCTCGCGGACCCCGTGCAGCAGCGCCTCCCGGTGCTCGACCAGGCGGGTGATCTCCTGCGGTTCGAGACCGAGCGTCTGCCGTTTCACGCGGCGTGCCAACACGATCGACCCCGCAACGCCGAGCAGCGTCGCGAACGCCAGTAGTGCCAACGGGTTCTGCGGTGCGCTTGCGACGCCTTGGAAGAAGTCGGGCGTCTCCCTTCCCGCGGCGACGACGCCGAGGACCGAGGCGTCGTCGCCGATCACAGGCACGTGCGCGACGAGAGAGTCGGCAGAGCCGTTGTCGACCTCACCGACCCAGGCGCGGCCTCTGCGGATCTCGCTGTCGCCCAGCGGCAGTGGCGTCCCGATCTGGTCGGGGTCCGGCGAGGTGAGCACGACACCCCGCGCGTCGGCGATGCTCACGTCGTCGGCCCCGGACCGGCTGCGGGCGCTCTCGGCGAAGGTCGGCAATGCGTCCCGGCGGAACGGATCGGCCAGGCTGGCGCGGACCCCGGGCGTCGCCGCGAGGTCCTCGGCCACCGAGAGCATGCGGCGGCCTTCGGTCTTGCGGAAGGCCGCGTCGGACTGGGCGACCGAGTACACCGCCACCGACGCCAGCAGTACGAAGACGATGACGAGCTGCCACCCGAGCAGGCTGCGGGACAGCGACCCCCACGTTCCCGTCCTGGGCATGCTCGCCACCTCCGCTGTCTCGGTCGGCCAGCACAGTAGCCGCGCAGCGCGAGAACCGGTAGCGCGGGTGGTGACACAAGTGACACAACGTCCGATAGCTGCCGAACCGAGACACCGGCCCACGCGTGGCGCATGATCCGACGCACATTGACGACGCGACGGGCGTTTTCTACGAGGAAAGGTGGGACGGTGCGACTTCGCAGCGCATTCGCGATCGCCGGGGCTCTGTTACTGGTACTGCTCGTGCCACCCCTGGCGAGCACGCAGTCCGACACCCGGGCAGGCGGGGAGATCCGGAACTTCCGGGTGCTGGTGCCGAATTCACCGGGCGGCGGGTACGACATCACCGCCCGGACGGCCGTCAAGGCCATGGAGGACGCGGGGCTCAACCGCAACAACGAGGTGTTCAACCTGCCGGGTGCCGGCGGCACCGTCGGGCTCGGCCGGGTCGTCAACGAGCGCGGCAACGGTTCGCTCGCGATGTCGATGGGCCTCGGTGTCGTCGGCAGCGTGTTCACCAACAACTCGCCGGTTTCGCTGCAGGACACCACGCCGATCGCGAAGACCGTCGAAGAACCGAACGTGGTCGTGGTCGGCAAGGATTCGCCGTACCGCGACCTGGACCAGCTCGTGTCGGAGTGGAAGGCCCGACCCGGTGAGACGCCGGTCGGCGGCGGATCCTCGCCCGGCGGGCCGGACCACCTCGCGCCGATGCTCATGGCCAAGGCCTTGGGCATCGCACCCAAGTCGGTGAACTACGTGTCCTACGACGGCGGTGGTGAACTGCTCGCGTCCGTGCTGGGCGGCAAGGTCGACTTCGGGGTCTCCGGCATCGGCGAGTACCGCGACCAGATCGAATCCGGTGAACTGCGCGTGCTCGCCGTGACCGGAGCGAAACGCATCCCCGGGGTCGACGCGCCGACGTTGCAGGAAGCGGGCGTGGACGTCGAGTTCACCAACTGGCGTGGCATCGTCGCTCCGCCCGGCATGTCCGACGAGGACACCGAACGGATGATCTCGCTGTTCCGCCGGATGCACGACACCCCTGAATGGCGCGAAGCGTTGCAGCGCAACGGATGGAGCGACGCCTTCCAGACCGGGGACGAGTTCGGCGCGTTCATGCGACAGGAACGCGACCGTGTGGAGTCGGTGCTCAAGGAGTTGGGACTGGTATGAGCGAGACCACTACCGCAGAGCAGACCGCACCGCACACCACGACTCACGCGACAAGCTGGTGGCGCGAGCACTCCGAACTCGGCGTCTGCGCACTGCTGGCGGCACTCGGCGTGTTCGTGCTCGTCGACGCCGCACTCATCGAGACCGACTTCGCCCAACGCGGGCCGATCGGGCCGAAGACCGCCCCGGTCGCCATCGGCATCGCTCTGCTCCTGGTCGCGGCGATCCTCGCCGTCGAAGTGCTGCGCGGTGGTCGCGCCCAGGCCGAGTCCGGTGAGGACATCGACCTGTCGGCCCCGAGCGACTGGCGCACGGTTCTGTTGCTGGCAGCGGCGTTCTTGGCCAACGCGGCGCTCGTCGACGTCATCGGCTTCCCGCTCTCGGGCATGATCCTGTTCTGGGGCTCGGCCTACGCGCTCGGTAGCCGCAACACCGTTCGAGACCCGCTCGTGGCGGCGGTGCTCTCGATCGTGACGTTCCTGGCGTTCAACAACCTGCTCGGGGTTCCGCTGCCCGGCGGCCCGCTGATGGGGGTGCTGTGATGGTGGAGTCGGTAGGACTGCTCCTGGACGGGTTCGCGACCGCGCTGAGCCCGATCAACCTGCTGTGGGCGGCGATCGGCGTGCTGCTGGGCACCGCCATCGGGGTGCTGCCCGGCATCGGACCCGCGATGGCGGTGGCGCTGCTGCTCCCGGTGACGTTCGCGCTCGAACCCACCGCGGCGTTCATCATGTTCGCCGGGATCTACTTCGGAGGCATGTTCGGCGGTTCCACGACGTCGATTCTGCTGAACACGCCAGGGGAGAGTGCGGCGGTGGTGGCCGCGATCGAAGGCAACCCGATGGCCCGCAAGGGACGCGGGTCCCAAGCACTGGCCACGGCCGCGATCGGCCACTTCATCGGGGCCGTCGTCGGCATCACACTGCTCGTGCTGCTCGCGCCGACGATCGCCGACCTCGCGGTGAACATCGGCGCTCCCGACTTCTTCGCGATCATGATGCTGGCGTTCATCGCCGTGACCTCGGTCCTCGGGTCGTCCCGCATCCGGGGATTCGCGTCGCTGCTGATCGGCCTGACCATCGGGATCATCGGCCTGGACGAGATGACCGGCCAGCAGCGGCTGACCTTCGGGATTCTGCACCTCTCCGACGGGATCGACGTCGTCATCGTCGCCGTGGGGTTGTTCGCCATCGGCGAGTCGCTGTGGGTCGCCGCGCATCTACGGCGCTCCTCGGGCAAACCGATCCCGGTCGGGCAGCCCTGGCTCGGTGCCGACGACCTCCGTCGCACATGGAAGCCGTGGCTGCGCGGACCCGTGATCGGCTTCCCGTTCGGCGCGATCCCGGCCGGGGGAGCGGAAATCCCGACCTTCCTGTCCTATGTGACCGAGAAGCGACTCTCCAAGCGTCGCAAGGAGTTCGGTACCGGCGCCATCGAAGGCGTCGCCGGTCCGGAATCCGCTGCGAGCGCGTCGGCGGCGGGCACGATGGTCTCGTTGCTGACGTTGGGACTGCCGACCACGGCCGTCGCGGCGGTCATGCTCGCCGCGTTCCAGCAGTACGGTCTCCAACCGGGGCCGCTGTTGTTCCAGCGCGAGCCCGATCTGGTGTGGGCCTTGATCGCGAGCATGTTCATCGGCTCGGTGTTGCTGCTCGTGCTCAACCTGCCGCTGGCTCCGGTGTGGGCGAAGCTGCTGCAGATTCCGCGGCCGTATCTGTACGCGGGCATCCTGTTCTTCGCCAGCGTCGGTGCGTACGCGGTCGGTGGTCAGCCGTTGGATCTGATCGTGCTGTTCGTCATCGGTGCGATCGGTTTCGCGATGCGCCGCTACGGGCTGCCGGTACTACCGGCGATCATCGCGGTGATCCTCGGCCCGTCGGCCGAGCAGCAGATGCGGCGGGCGTTGCAGATCAGCGACGGCAACGTCTCGGGGCTCGTCAACACACCGTTCGCGATCACCGTCTACGTCGTCATCGCCCTGGTCCTGCTGTGGCCGGTGCTGTTCCGACTGATCCGGCGTCCTTCCACACAGGACGACGCGGAGCGTGAGCGCGTCGACGTCTGAGGTCCTGCGAGCGGACCGGGGTGTTCGGAATCGTCCGAACGCCCCGGTCCGCGTCAGGACGGGCGAGGCGTCAGTGGGACTGCGAGACGCCGACGGCGAGCCCGGCGAGGGTGTCGGCGGCGGTGCGGCAACCAGCGGTGGTCATGTCGAGGTTCGACAGCGACGCCTGATGCGTCGTTTCGTCCGTCGTCGTCACACAGTCGCTGATCACGTGCGTAATGAAGCCGAGGTCGGTGGCGTGCCGGGCGGTCTGTTCGACGGTCAGGTTCGTGGCCACGCCGGTGACGAGCACCGTGTCGATGCCCTTCGTACGGAGCGTCTCGGTGAGGTCGTTGCCCGCGAGGCCGGAGAGCTTCTGGTTGTCCACGACGTGGTCGGCGGACTCGGCCATCTCCGGGATGATCCGGGTCATTTCAGCGTCCGGACGGAAGGACTCACCCGCTTCGGCGACGGACCGCATGAACTCGGTGTTCGGCACCATCAGGCCCCCGTCCTCGGGAACCGTGAAGCGAGTGTGGAACACCGTCGCACCCGCCGCGTGCGCGGACTCGTGGAACCGCACCGCGTTGTCGACGACACCGCTGCGTGCCACCGGCTCGGCGAGCATTCCGCCGAAGAAGCCCTCGGGTTTGACGACGTGAATCTGCCAATGCAACGCGAGGACGGCGGTACGCGCCGGGTCGAGCGAACTCGTCATGCGCGTGATCGTCTCACGGGCCGCGTCCGTAGCGCACTGCCGCGCCGACGCGTGAGCCTTTGTGGTGGCTATAGCAACCACAAAGGCTCACGCATGTCAGCGGGCCTGCCAGCGGGGCGGGCGCTTCTCGGTGAAGGCGCGGACGCCTTCTTTGCGGTCTTCGCTGTCGTAGGGATTGGGGCCCGCCGAGAGGCGCAGTGCGGCGGAGAGCGGGAGTTCCGATCCCTTGCCGATCATGGCCTTGTAGCGCCGCAGGCTCAGCGGAGCGTTGCTCGCGAGGCCCTGCGCGAACGCCGTCGCCTCGGCGTCGAGCTGTTCCGGGGGGAACACGTGGTTCACCAGACCCCAGTGCAGCGCTTGTTCCGTTCCGATCGGCTCACCGGTGTAGAGCATCTCGAAGGCCACGCCGCGCGGCACGATCCTGGTGAGCATCTGGCTGCCGAAGTTCGCGCCGAGCCCGCGTTTGGCTTCGGGCATCCCGATCCGTGCGTGTTCGGCCGCGAGGCGTATGTCGCACGCCAACGCCAGTTCACAGCCTGCCCCGAGCGCCCAGCCGTTCAGCGCGGCGACCACGGGCTTGCTGCACTCGAGCACCGTCTCGAACACGTTCCGTCCGGTGCCGCGCATGAGCAGCTCCCCAGGCGTGCCACCGTCTCGGCGCTCGTCGAGTTCCTTGAGGTCGAGTCCGGCACAGAACGCCCTGTCGCCGGTGCCGGTGAGCAGGACGACCCACACGTCCTCGTCCGTCTCGAACCGGTCGAACGCGTCGACGAGTGCGGTGCGCAGGTCCGAACTCAGCGCGTTGAGTCGGCCAGGCCGGTCCAGTACGACGCGCGCGACGTGATCCTGCACCGACACGACGAGTCCCTGCTCGCTCATGAACCCTCCCGACTGCGTTGGCGTGACGAGTCCGATGCGCACCGTAGCGTCTCGGACACACTGCGGACCCGACAGGGCCTATACGGCGTGAAATGTGACGAAATGGTCCGATGATATGTGGTGTACAGCATTGTGGTGTCGGGTTCGAGTGACGAAACATGGCGGCGCACATCCGTTTTCCGTCGGAAGTGACCCATGCGATTCGACTTCACCCTGGACCTCGGCGCGGACGAAATGCGCCGCCGTGCCGAGGTCGTCAAGGCGCTCGGGCCGGACTGGGACCCGATCGCCGCCATGCACGACGAGGAACGCGCCTACGCGTTGCTGTACTCGAACCTCGATTCGGAGCAGCAAGCCACGTTCGACATGCTCGTGGCCGAAGGCGTGCTGCCGGACAAGGACGATCGCGATGCCGCTTGACCCGTTCGCGGACATCGCTCGACGTGCCTGGATCGACTGCCCCGAATGCGCCCACATGAGCGGGTGCGCCACGTGTTCGCAGCAGCGCACCTGCACCGAGCATTGGCAGTATCTGTTGTCGAACCGCGGGACCGTCGTCAACCTGCAGTGCCCGACCTGCACCCACCTGTGGTCCTACGACACCCGGTCGATGAACTGAGAGGGCGTTGTGGAGCTTGGGTGGGTGGTCCGAACTCCGAAGCCCCTCACTTTGCTGCGGCTGGGCACGTATGAGGCGTGCCCTACGGGCACCAAGGACAGTTTCCCAATGCACTCTGAGCGCTGCGGGCCGGCTCGAACGCTCGCTCACGCGGAGTCGAGCGCGACCTCGCGCAGCGGATCACCGCCGTCGATGAGCAGACGTCCGCCGGGCACGAGGGCCTCTCGAATGCGGCGACGCGCCCGCAGCCCCGCCTGCGGGTGGCGCCCGTCGAAGGCTCCGACGCGCACGGCGAAAGCCAGATCGTAGGCCGCTTCGCCGGGCTGCAGCTCGAAGTCCTCGGCGGCCACGCAACGGACGCTCATGCGGTGAGCCGCGACCTCTGCTGCGGCGAGGCGCTGAATCTCCGCCACACCCTTGGCCGACCGGTCGATCACCAAGACCTGCCCGTCCGGCCCGACGTGCTCGGCGACGGCCCGCGCAGCGGTGCCCGGCGCTCCACCGATCTCGAGCACTCGCATGCCGGGACGGAGCGCAAGCGCGTCCACGATCCGTGCGAGTCGAGGTGACAAGGCGGGCGCGGCCATGCGGACCAGTCAACCAGAGCGCAGCCACGCCCACCGGACGCCACGATCGGACGTCCGCGACGAACAGGGCCGCGCTCCACCCGGGTATTGGGGAGCGCGGCCCTTGGCGAGCGTCGCTTCAGCGCAGTTCCTTCGAGGACTTGCCGAGCAGGCGGCGGGCCACGACGAGCTGCTGGATCTGCTGCGTCCCCTCGAAAATGTCGAGGATCTTGGCGTCGCGGGCCCACTTCTCCAGCAAGCTGTTCTCCGAGTACCCGAACGTTCCCGCGAGCTCCACACAGCGCAGCGTGATGTCGGTTCCCGCACGGCCGGCCTTCGCCTTCGCCATCGAGGCCTGCAGCGAGTTCGGCTTGCTGTTGTCGGCCATCCACGCGGCCTGCAGCGTCAGCAGGTACGCGGCCTCGTAGTCCGACTCCAACTGCAGGAACGTCGCTGCCGCCGCCGACTGCTTGCCCGCCGGACGGTCGTAGTCGACCTCGACTCCTGCCTCGGCGAGTAGTTCCCGGGTCTCCTCCAACGCCGCTTTCGCGACACCCACGGCCATCGCCGCGACCAGCGGCCGAGTGTTGTCGAAGGTCTGCATGACGCCCGCGAACCCGCGCTCGGTGTTGATCTCCGGGCTGCCGAGCAGGTTCTCCTTCGGGACCCGCACGTTCTCCAGATGGAACTCTGCGGTGTCCGAGGCGCGGATGCCGAGCTTGTGCTCCAGCCGCACCAGCGTGAATCCCGGCGTCCCCTTCTCGACGACGAACGACTTGATCGCCGCTCGCCCCTGCGCGGGATCCAGGGTCGCCCACACGACGACGGCGTCGGCGCGTTCACCGGACGTCACGAAGATCTTGGTGCCGTTGAGGACGTACTCGTCGCCGTCCTCGACCGCGGTGGTGCGGATGGCGGCCGAGTCCGAACCGCAGTCCGGCTCGGTGATCGCCATGGCCGCCCACTTGCCCGCGAACCGCTCGGCTTGCTCCTCGTCCGCCACGGAGGCGATCGCCGCGTTACCGAGTCCCTGGCGCGGCAAGGCCAGCAGCAGGCCGACGTCGCCCCAGCACAGTTCGATCGTGCCGAGCACGGTGGAGAGGTTGCCACCGTTACGGGTGCCCTCCTGCTTGGTGTTGTCGGAGCGCCGGATGCCGCTGGCGCCACCGCCTTCGCCACCGGCGGAGTTCAGCCCGTCGAGCACCGACGCGAGCATGTCCAGCTCCACGGGATAGCTGTGCTCGGCGTGGTCGTACTTTCGGGAGTTGGGCCGGAAGAACTCGGTCGCCGACTGGCGGGCCTGGTGCACCAGGGTGGCGAACTTCTTGGGAGGTTCGAGGTTGATCACAGCAAAGCTCCTGGAATCTCGGCTGTCGCCGATGAAGGGGCTGACCGGGGGCGGTTCGGACGGGAACGGGTCACACGAGCAGGACGCCCTCGGAGACGCCGACCGCGCGCAGATCGCGGTACCACCGCTCCACCGGGTGTTCCTTGACGAAGCCGTGCCCGCCGAGCAGCTGTACCCCGTCGCTGCCGATCGCCATGCCCTTCTCGGCGGCGAGCGTGCGGGCCAGGGCAGCCTCACGCGCGTAGGCATGACCCTGCTCGGCACGACTCGCCGCGCGGTAGGTCGCCAGCCGCATCCCTTCGAGCTCGATGCCGATGTCGGCGACCCGGAACGCGACGCCCTGCCGATGACTGACCGGTTCGCCGAAGGCGACACGCTCGTTGACGTACGGGGTCACGTAGTCGAGCACGGCTTGGCCGGTGCCGACGGCCAGGGCGCTCCACCCGATCCGGGACAGCCGCACGCATTCGCGGTAGACCTCGTCCTGACCGCCGCCGAGCAGCGCGGCCTTCGGCACCGAGACGTTGTCGAGCAGCACCCGACCGGTCGCGGCGCCGCGCAGTCCCATGGCCGGTTCGGTCTCGATCGTGACGCCGTCGGTGTCGGACTCGACGAGGAACAGAGCCGGTCCGGTTCCGTCGAGATGGGCGGCCACGACGAACAGCTCCCCGTCGCGGGCGCGGGGGACGAGCGACTTGACGCCGTCGAGGACGAAGCCACCGCCGCTACGACGAGCGGTGGTCTTCAGCTCGAACGGGTCGAACAGCGGTCGGGGTTCCAGCAGGCTCAGCGCCGCCGAGGGCACGTTCTCACCGACGAACGCGGGCAGGTAAGTGGACTGCTGTTGCTCGTCACCCCAGCGGACGAGTGCGTTGCTGACGCCGGACGGGGCGAGCGCGGCGACGGCGAGCCCCATGTCGCCGTGCGCCAGCGCCTCGGCGATGAAGACGTTGGTCACCGTGGACTGTTCGGTGCCCGCGCCACCGATCTCGTCGGGAATGCCGATCTGGGTGACGCCGAGCTCGGCGATTCTGGCCAGCAGGTCCGGCGGGGGAGTGCACGCCGAGTCGGCGTCGGGAGCCGCGGGACGCAGCTGCTCCTCGGCGAACTCGCGCAGCATCTGCTGGATCATCTGCTGCTCGTCGCTCGGGGTGAGGTCGAAGAGCTTCTTCTCCGGGGCGTTCGGCAGTCGCGCGGGCTTGCCCCACTGCTCCACGGCCTTGAAGGAGCGGCCGGCAGCGCCTGCGGTGCGGAAGCCTGCCTTGGTGGCCTCGAAGAGCACCTTCTCGGCGGGCTTGCGCAGTTTCAGTTGATCGAGGACCCGCGCGCCTGCGAGCCGGTTGATGGCCGCGAGGGCGTAGCCGATGGCGTCGCGCTTGCCGTTGCCGCTCGCGGGACGGGCCGGTGTCGTTGCCGTGTTCTGAGTCATCGCTGCCCTCGAGGTCGGACCACAGTTCCTACTAAAGGGTAACACTACTCGTGAGTAGGTAACGCGTCCAGTCCGCTCACCGCGCCGGACAGCCAGCGGACCTCCCGACCCGAGCGGGGCGGCGGCTGCCGCGTCCGGAGATCGCCGTCCCGCTCCCGGACGGTCAGCGGTTGTCGAACCCGGCCTTGCGGAGCGCGTCGGCCATCGCACCGCCAGGGGCCTTGTCGCGACCCCGGCCGCCTTGACGTCCACCGCCCTTCTCGCCCGGGTTGCCGCGTCCCGAACGGCGCTGGTCGCCGCGTCCGTTCTGCTGCGGACGCCCACGCCCGGACCGCTGTTCGTTCTGGCCCTTGCCGGAGTCGCTCTGCCCCTTGGCGGAACCACCCGGCTCGTCGTCGAGTCGCAGCGTCAACGAGATGCGCTTGCGCGCTACGTCCACGTCGAGGACCTTCACCCGGACGATGTCGCCCGGTTTGACGATGTCCCGCGGGTCGTTGACGAACTGCTTCGACATCGCCGAGACGTGGACCAGACCGTCCTGGTGCACCCCGACGTCGATGAACGCCCCGAACTGCGCCACGTTCGTCACGACACCCTCCAGCACCATCTCCGGCCGGAGGTCGGCGAGGGTCTCCACGCCTTCCGCGAACGTCGCGGTGGTGAATGCAGGCCGCGGATCGCGTCCCGGCTTGTCGAGTTCGGTGAGGATGTCGCCGACCGTGGGCAGGCCGACCGTGTCGTCGACGAAGTCCTCGGCGCGGATGCCGCCCAGCACCCGGCTGTTGCCGATCAGGCCACCGAGATCGGTGCCGCTGGCCGTGACGATGCGGCGCGCCACCGGGTAACTCTCCGGATGGACCCCGGAGGCGTCGAGCGGGTCGTCACCGTTCGGGATGCGCAGGAAGCCGGCGCACTGCTCGAAGGCTTTCGGGCCGAGCCGGGAGACGTCCTTGAGTTCGGTGCGCGCGCGGAACGGGCCGTGTGCGTCCCGGTGGAGTACGAGGTTCTCGGCGAGTCCGGCACCGATGCCCGACACCCGGGTCAGCAGCGGAGCCGACGCGGTGTTGACGTCGACGCCGACGCCGTTGACGCAGTCCTCGACGACCGCGTCCAGTGAGCGCGACAGCGAACTCTCGGCGAGGTCGTGCTGATACTGGCCCACGCCGATCGATTTCGGGTCGATCTTGACCAGCTCGGCCAGCGGATCCTGCAGGCGTCGTGCGATCGAGACCGCACCACGCAACGAGACGTCGAGCTCGGGCAGCTCCTGAGCCGCGTACGACGAGGCCGAGTACACCGAGGCGCCCGCCTCCGAGACGGTCACCTTCGTCAGCTTCAGCTCGGCATGACGCGAGAGCAGATCCGCGGCCAGCTTGTCGGTCTCCCGGGAGGCGGTGCCGTTGCCGATCGCGACCAGTTCCACCTGGTGCTCGGTCGCCAGCGCGGCGAGTGTGGCGATCGACTGGTCCCACTTGTTCTGCGGCACGTGCGGATGGATCGTGTCCGTGGCGACCACCTTGCCGGTGCCGTCGATGACCGCCACCTTCACCCCGGTGCGAAAACCCGGGTCCAGGCCCATCGTCGCGCGGGTCCCCGCCGGGGCGGCCAGCAGCAGATCGCGCAGGTTGCCCGCGAAGACGCGCACCGCCTCGTCCTCGGCAGCCTGACGCAACCGGCCGCGCAGGTCGAGGTCGAGGTGCACGAAGATCCGGGTCCGCCACGCCCAGCGCACCGCCGCCGTCAGCCACGGGTCGGCGGGCCTGCCCTCGTCCCGGATACCGAACCGCGCGGCGATGCGCTGTTCGAAGTCCGTGGGCCCGTCGACCTCCGCGGTGTCGGGCTTGAGCGTTACGTCGAGGACTTCCTCCTTCTCGCCTCGGAACAGCGCGAGGACCCGGTGCGACGGCAGCTTCGCCAGCGGCTCGGAGAACTCGAAGTAGTCGCTGAACTTGGCGCCCTGATCCTGCTTGCCGTCCCGGACGGTCGAGGTGAGCACGCCGCGGGACCACACCATCTCGCGCAGTTCGCCGAGCAGGTCGGCGTCCTCGCCGAACCGCTCGACGAGAATCGACCGCGCGCCCTCCAGCGCCGCTGCCGCGTCGTCGAGGCCCTTCTCGGCGTCCACGTAGGTGGCCGCCGTGGCCTGCGGATCGTGGGACGGGTCCGCGAGCAGGGTCTCGGCCAGCGGTTCCAGCCCCGCCTCGCGGGCGATCTGTGCCTTGGTGCGCCGCTTCTTCTTGTACGGCAGGTAGATGTCCTCGAGCCGGGCCTTCGTCTCGGCGGCGACGACCTGTGCCTGCAGCTCGTCGGTCAGCTTTCCCTGTTCGCGGATCGAGTCGAGCACCGCCGTCCGGCGTTCATCGAGTTCCCGCAGGTAGCGCAGTCGGTCCTCGAGTGTGCGGAGCTGAGTGTCGTCGAGGGTGCCGGTGGCTTCCTTGCGGTAGCGGGCGATGAACGGCACCGTCGCGCCGTCGTCGAGCAGGTCGACCGCGGCCCGTACCTGCCCCTCGCGCACACCGAGCTCGTCGGCGATCTTGCGGTGTGTCGGCACCTGCTGCTGCGACACCTGTTGCTGCGACAACGTCACGATCCTGGTCCGCCTTCTCCCTCGGGGTTCGACCCGCACGTGCCTCGCCCACGTGGCCCGCACATTGTGCCGTGGCGAGATCATCGCGGAACCCATGGCCCGACGCTTCGGCGTGTCCGCACACGGACAGTGACAGGACGTGCCGGGCCCGTGGGCGAACGGCACCTTCGCCCCGTGTGACGAGGCGAGGGTGCCGCTCGCCCGCCGGCACGCGCTGCGGCCCGCCTCGACGCCTGGACCAAGGTGATGTCCGGTAGTGGCGCGCCTGCCGAGATCTACCACCCGTCAGAGTGGTCCGGAGCACGCATCCGACTCTCTTCGCCGCCTTTCCGCGTCCGAATACACAGTGAGTTATGACCCGGGTGCACAAGCGTGGCCCTTCGGAGTGAACCTAGGTACCAGTCCAAGTACTTACCGTGATGCGAGCGGTGTCCGGACACAGGGAGTGTTGGGGCTTGTCAGTCCCCCGACTTGACACCCCGAACCCGAATCCCCGAAGAGGCACACAGCGTGAACGACAACCACGACGTGAACTCGAACCAGAACGCGACCGACTCGACCCCGAACGAGTCGGCTGACCGCGGGCAGTCCCTCCAGGACCGCGCGGGCGCACTGGCGAGCTCCGCCATGACCTGGCTGCGCGGCGGCGAGGAAAACGAGCGGGCGCGCCTGGAAGACGGCAACACCCGGGTCCACCCGAGGATGCGGACCGCGCAGGTCGGAGCCGTCGTCGCTGTCGCCGGGCTCCTCGGTGTCGTCGCTACGACCGCCGGTCAGAATGCCGAAGAGCGCGGTGTCGACGAGGCGGCCCAGTCCGTGGCCGCGCCGAACCAGCCCGCACCCGAGCAGGCTCCCGCGCCGCTGAAGGCGCAGGAACAGCCCAAGCAGCTGCCCGCCTCCCCCGAGGACGGTGGCCCGGCCAAGGGCATCGACGTGTCCAACCACAACGGGCCGATCGACTGGCAGCAGGTCGCCGACTCCGGTCAGAACTTCACCTTCGTGCTCTCGACCGACGGCACCGACTTCACCAACCCGATGTACAAGGAGCAGTACCAGGGCGCGAAGGACGCTGGCATGATCGCCGGCGCGTACCACTTCGCCCGTCCCGACGACAGCTCGGCGGCCGAGCAGGCCAACCGCATGCTCGAGGTGGCGGACTACCAGAAGGACGGCCAGACCCTGCCTCCGGTGCTCGACCTCGAGGTCGACCCGAGCGGCGGCGGCTGCTACGGCATGAACGTCGACCAGATGACGCAGTGGACCACGGAGTTCAACGACGTGGTCAAGGACAAGACCGGTAAGGAACCGATCATCTACGCCAACCCGTCGTTCTGGGAGCAGTGCATGGGTGGCACCGACAAGTTCTCCGACCAGCCGCTGTGGCTCGCCGCCTACGAGGTCGACCAGCCCAGCGTCCCGGACGGCTTCCCGACCTGGAAGTTCTGGCAGTACACCGACAGTGGCTCGGTGCCCGGCATCTCGGGTGACACCGACCTGAACCACTTCCAGGGCACCCTCGGCGAACTCAAGAAGCTCGCCCAGGGCTGAGCGTGCGGCCCGGTGCCGGTGGTGACCGCGTCACCCAGGTGAAACGCCCTCGGGCAGTGGCGAGGCCACTCCCGGCACCACCGGCACCGGAGCCCCCGAGGCGGAACGGGTCGATGACGGCGACCGTCCGGATCGGCGTCCTTCCGCCTCACCCCGATAGACCCGACGTCGTCGCGGTCGTGGTCCCTGCCCCGGTCAGGAGTAGCACCACCGTTCGGCGCGGAGCGAGGAACCGGTACTCGCACAGCGAAGGGCCGCCCGCGAACACGCGGGCGGCCCTTTCGTGTCTCGTCCGGCCGGTGTTCCGGGGTGTGCTCGCAAAGCAGGGGTGGCAGCTCAGGTGAGGGTACTGGGATCGGCGGGGACGTCCACGGCGTAAGCCCGCAGCTTCTCCAGCGCCACCAGCTCCAGGGTCACCTCGTTGGTCGAGGCCAGCACCACCGGTGGGGCGACACCTTCCTGGTGGGCCTGCACCCAGCGGTCCGCACATACGCACCAGCGATCGCCTGCCTGCAGGCCCGGAAACCCGATCGCCGGTTGCGGTGTCGTGAGGTCGTTACCGACCTGGCTCTGGAACGTCAGGAAATCAGTCGTCACGACCGCGCACACGGTGTGGCGCCCGACATCCTCCGGGCCGGTCGAACAGCAGCCGTCGCGGAAGAACCCCGTGAGCGGGTCGGTTCCGCAGGGTTCCAGCTCGCCGCCGAGCACGTTGCGGTCGCTCGTCATGACTGAAGGCTCTCATCCCCGGCTGCCGAAGGCACTCCCCGACACCCGTCCCGACCGCCGGGCGGACTCGACTCCCGACTGGTCAGTCTTCGAACGCACTGAGTTCCTCGATGAGTTCGAGAACGAGATCCGGACGGCTCAGGAACGGACAGTGTCCCGACGGCCACGTGAGTTCCGTGTCGCACCGCTGAGCCATCCGGCGCTGCAGGTCGGGGTCGACCGTGCGGTCCTGATCGCACACCACGTAGGTCGAGGGCACCTCCCGCCATGCCTGCCGGACTGGGGAACCCTTCGGGCACGCCATCACCTGCGGCCGCAGTAGGTCGACCGCCCGCTGCACCAGGTCCGGCGGGCAGTCCTGGTACAGAGCGGCCACCGCTTTCGCCGGGTCGAGCGCCGTCACACCGCGATCGACCCGCGTGATCGCGGCCGCCAGTTCCTCCGAGGAGCCCAGCGACGCCGCGCTTTCACCCTCGTCCGGGGCGTACGCGGCGAGGTAGACCAGGTGCGCGGCCCCGGTCAGTCCCGTGATCACCGAGCCACCGTAGGAGTGCCCCACCACGATCGGCGGTGGCCCCATCGCGTCGACCTCGGCCTGCACCACCGCCGTGTCCGCCTCCAACGACCCGCGGTGCAGCTCCGGCACCGCGACCTCCACGCCTTCCGCGCGGAGATCCTCCGCGACCAGGTCGAAGTGTCGTGGCTCGCTCCACAAGCCGTGTACCAGGACCACGCCAGTCATGGATCTCCTCCGTGTGGTGCGGCGACGTCGCTGCCCACGTTCTCACGGTCGAGCCTGGGGATCACGCTCGCGGCGGCCGCGTCACGATCACCGCCGGTGCGCGCGGACCGGAACGCGCGATACGGCAGACTGCGCGGTGTGAGCAGAACAGCCCTGGTGCTCGGCGGTCGCAGTGAAATCGGGACCGAGGTGGCCCGGCGTCTCGTCGCCGACGGCGTGACCACCATCGTCCTCGCAGCTCGCCGCAGCGACGATCTCGGACCACAGGTCGACGAGTTGCGCGCGGCGGGAGCGACGGCCGTGTCGGCCGTGGAGTTCGACGCCGACCAGACCGGCGAACACGCGGCGTTCCTCGACCGTGTCGAGGCCGCGCACGGGCCCGTCGACGACGTGGTGCTGGCGTTCGGCATCCTCGGCGACCAGCAGCGGGCCGAGACCGACGCGGCGCACGCGGTCGCCGTCGTGCACACCGACTACGTGGCCCAGGTGAGCATGCTGACCCTGCTCGCGGCTCGGATGCGGCGCCGTGGCTCCGGCAGGCTCGTCGCGTTCTCCTCCATCGCCGGGGTGCGGGTGCGGCGCGCCAACTACGTCTACGGCTCCGCGAAGGCCGGGCTCGACGGTTTCGCGAGCGGACTCGCCGACGCCCTGCACGGTAGTGCGGTGCACCTGCTGCTCGTCCGGCCCGGATTCGTCGTCGGGCGGATGACCGAAGGCATGAGCCCGGCGCCGTTGTCCACCACGCCCGAGAAGGTCGCCGAAGCCGCGACCGCGGCGTTGCGTCGTGGGCGAGGCGAGGTGTGGGTGCCGGGCAGGCTCCGGTTGCTCGCCGCCGCCTTCCGGCTCATGCCGCGTGCGATCTGGCGGCGCATGCCCCGGTGACCGGCGTGAGTCTTTGTGGTTGCTCTAGCCACCACAAAGACTCACGCCGCGGAGCTGGCTCACGCGGTGTCGACCACGACGGGAGCGTGGTCGGACTGTCCCTTGCCTTTGCGCTCGTTGCGGTCGACATAGGAATCCGCGACCGTGCTGGTGAACGAGTCGTTGCCGTACACGAGGTCGATACGCATCCCGCGGTTCTGCGGGAAAGCCAGCGCCCGGTAGTCCCAATACGTGAACGGGATGTCGTACTTGAGCGCCCGCGGGTACACCTCTGTGAGACCGACCTCGCCCAGCGCCGCCAGCGCCGCCCGCTCGGCGTCGGTGACGTGGGTGGAGTCGTGGAACTTCGCGATGTCCCACACGTCTGAATCCGTCGGAGCGATGTTGAAGTCACCGAGCAGCGCGAACGGCCGCTCGGCGGTGAGTTCCTCCGCTGCCGTGGCGCGCAGTGCCTCCAACCACCGGAGCTTGTACTTGTAATGCGCGTGTCCCGGTTCGCGGCCGTTCGGCACGTACAGCGACCAGACACGGACACCGCCGCAGGTCGCGGCGATCGCGCGGGGTTCGTCGGCTTCGAGCAGCGCGTCCTGCGACTGGTACCCGGGCTGGTCGAGCAGCCCACGGCGCACGTCGTCGAGACCGGCCTTGGACAGGATCGCGACGCCGTTCCACCGTCCGGTGCCGTGCGCGGCGACCTCGTAGCCGAGCTCGGCTACCTCCTCGACCGGGAACGCGTCCGCCGCGCACTTCAGTTCTTGCAGGCACAGCACGTCAGGGCGCGCCGACGACAGCCACTCCAACAGACGTGGCAGCCGGGCGCTCACGGAGTTCACGTTCCAGGTGGCGATGCGCATGCCGCGATCCTGTCACGCGCCCCCGACGGTCCCGTTGGGCGCTGCCGTCCGCAGTCGTCAGCCGGTGATCTTCGGGGCGAGCGTGACAGGATCCGGTGGTTCGGCGTAGCCCTCGAGGTCCACCGCCAGCGAGGTCGCCCATCGCACCAGGCCGGGAACGTCGATGCCGTACGGCGGGTCCTGCTCGAAGTCGTCGAGGTTCGCCGCACCGCGTAGCAGCAGCTTCTGACCGCCACCGGTGTTGCCTCGCGCGGCATGGGTGAGGCCGACGGCGAGCTGCGCGAGCCCCCGCCACAGGCCCTCCTCGTGGTCCGGGCCGGTCTTCCACGCGTCTTCGAAGACTTCGTGGGCGTGGAACGGTTTGCCCTCGTCGAGTAGCCGCTGTGCTTCGGAGACGGTCTCGGGCGGAGTCCGCTCGATCCCTTCCGGCTGGCGTTCGACACCGGGGGTTCCGTACGGAAGCGGGCGGCCCAAGGCGTCGCGGGGGCGAGCGCTGCGCGCGCGTCCTTCCTC
The DNA here is from genome assembly GCF_009664835.1 of Allosaccharopolyspora coralli. NCBI lineage: Bacteria > Bacillati > Actinomycetota > Actinomycetes > Pseudonocardiales > Pseudonocardiaceae > Allosaccharopolyspora > Allosaccharopolyspora coralli. The sequence goes on along the minus strand of NZ_CP045929.1, from coordinate 3,153,392 downwards.
GTCCCGATCCCGGCGGCCGGCGGCCTGCGTGGCCCGGACCGGTTCGACCGGCTCGCCGCACCCCTCGCACTCGCTCGCGCTGGGGGAATCCTGCACCCGGCCGCAGTGTTCGCACACGCGGTCGGCCCAGCACGGGCTGTCGCCGTGTTCCACGTCAACCATCGCGTCCTCCTCAACCTGCCCCGAGTGTGGCACGGACCGGCAGAGCTCCGGTCGGTCACCGATCGGGCTCGCAGTGCTGAGAGGGCATTGTGGAAGTTGGTGGGGGTCCAGTCCGCCGCCCCCAGTTCGCGCCTCGCGGCGTTGGGGTCCTCTGAGTACCAGGAGTACGCGGCGAACAAACCCCCGCCTTGCGAGGCACGAACTCCGAACGCCGGAGCCCCCTCGCCCCGCCGCTGCTGGGCACGTACGAGGCGTGCCCTACAGGCACAAAAGCCAGTTCCCAAACGCACTCTGGGGGAGCGTCAGTCGCGGGGGAGCGGAGTCTCGTGCAGGTGCAACCACCGGAACCCGCCCGCTGCTGCCTGGTCCGGGCGCAGCGCCGCGGTCACCCTGCGGGGTGCGCGGTCCTCGCCGAGTCGATGGGTCTCCAGGTAGCGCACCAGAACCGCTTGGTCCGACCGAGTGAGGATCTCGACGTCCTGGACGTCGATGTGCAGCCCGGGCACGGCCCCCCGAGCGGCGGTGATCCCGTCGACGACGTCGGGCAACGCGACGATCTCGCCGATTGTGTCGACCATGCTGAACCCCGGGTCGTGCGCGGCGGCGAACGTGTCGATGTCGGCGTCGGCCGCCTCGCCCGCGAGCCACCCGGCGAGGAGTGCGGTGTGGGTGCCGATCTCGGCCACGATCTCGTCGTAGGTCACTGCCATGGGGTGATCGTACGGCCGCGGTCGTGCGCAACCGGACTGGGCGAGACACCGCTGTTTACGGGAATGGCGGGAAATTGCCGCCCCTGATCCACACTTCAGTGTCCACTTACGTGCGAACCTTCACCTGATCGAGCAACCAACGGTGCGCTGCGTAGGCGACGAGCTCGTGTCGTGAGCCCGCAGCGGTCGGGAAGGGACTCACTCGTGCAGCACAGCCGCCTCACCTCACTCGCCCTCGTCGCGGGCGCCGGTGTCCTCGCGATCGGACTGGCGACACCCGCTACCGCGGCTCCCACTCACCAGCCGCCCGAGGGCTACTACCAGGACGCAGTCGGCAAAACCGGGCCGGAACTCGAAGCCGCGCTCCACGGCATCATCAGCGAGCAGGACACACTGTCCTACGACCAGGTGTGGGACGGGCTCAAGGTCACCGACGAGGACCCGGCGAACAACGCCAACGTCCTGTTGTTCTACTCCGCGCGTTCGCAGAGCAAGGACAGTAACGGCGGGGATGCCGACCAGTGGAACCGCGAACACGTCTGGGCCAAGTCGCACGGTGACTTCGGCACCGCTCCCGGGCCCGGAACGGACCTGCACCACCTTCGCCCGACCGACGTGTCGGTGAACTCCGAGCGCGGGAACAAGGACTTCGACATGGGCGGATCCGAAGTCCAGGAAGCGCCGGGCAACTTCACCGACGACGACTCGTACGAGCCGCGTGACGAGGTCAAGGGCGACGTCGCCCGGATGATCATGTACATGGCGGTGCGCTACGAGGGCACCGACGGTTTCGCCGATCTCGAACTCAATGACCAGGTCGACAACGGAGAGCAGCCTTTCATGGGCCGTTCGTCGGTGCTGTTGCAGTGGCACGAGCAGGATCCGGTCGATGAGGCCGAACAGCGCCGCAACGACGTCATCTTCGACCAGTTCCAGCACAACCGGAACCCGTTCATCGACCGCCCCGAGTGGGCAGGCGAACTCTGGTCCTGACTCCGGCCCGATGGAGCGAACGGCACTCTCGCCCCGTCTCACGAGGTGACAGTGCCGTTCGCGCCGTTCGTGGTCAGTGCGAGGGGAGCGGTTCGCGTTCCTTCCTTCCGGTCAGAGGCTGCCCGGCGGTTTCCGGGAGCAGTGCCGAGGCTCCGAGGGCGACCGCGGCGACGAGCGCGAGATAGACCGCAGGGGCGAAGTCACTGCCGGTGAGCGCGAGGAGCAAGGTCGCCATGAACGGGGCCGTTCCGCCGAACACGGCGTAGGCCACGTTGTAGGTGATCGCCGAGGCGGTGTACCGGACGTCGGTGGGGAACAGTTCGGCGAGCAGGACCGCCGTCACCACGTTCACCGTGACCGTCCCCAGCGCCAGCATGAGCTGACCGCCCACCGCGCCCGCGAGCCCGCCGGTGCCCGCCACGAGAAAACCGGGGACGGCGAGTACGACGAGTGCGCCGCATGCGGCGAACAGTGCCCGGCGACGTCCGACGCGGTCGGTGAAGCGACCGGCGACGGGAGCCAGCAGGGTGGCGAAGACCAAAGCGACCACATTGGACAGCAGAACCCTGCCCTCGTCCATGCCGACCACTGTGTGCAGGAACGTCGTCATGTACGTCGAGAACATGTAGAACGACAACGCGGTGGCGATGACTACGCCGCCGAGCCGCAGCATCGCGGACGCCTGCGTGCGCACCGTGGTGGCCAGCGAGGAGGTCGGGGTTTCGTCGTCGTTCTGGACCTCTTGGAACACCGGGCTCTCGTCCAGCCGCCGGCGGATGTAGAAGCCGACGAGTCCGAGCGGTGCGGCGAGCAGGAACGGGACCCGCCAACCCCACTCGCTCATCTGGCTCTCGGACAGGCCCGCGGTCAACGAGTAGGCCACGAGCGCGGCGAGCGCGAACGATCCGAACGTGGCAGCGGGCAGCAGGCTCGCGTAACGAGCACGCCGGTTCGGCGGGCAGTGTTCGACGAGGTACGTGCAGGCGCCTGCGTACTCACCACCCGCGGAGAACCCTTGCAGGCAACGCGCGACCGTGAGCATCAGCGGAGCGGCGATCCCGACGGCGGCGTAGGTGGGCAGCAGTCCGATCGCGGTGGTGGCCGCCGACATGACGATCACGGTGAGGGCCAGCGTCCGCTTTCGGCCGATGCGATCGCCGAGCACACCGAAGAAGGCCCCGCCGAGCGGCCGGAGCGCGAACGCGACGGCGAAGACCGCGAAGGTCTGGAGCAGTCCGACGAGCTCGTTGTCGGCCGGGAAGAACTTGACGGACAGGGTGTGCGCGAGGAAGCCGTAGACCGCGAAGTCGAACCACTCGATGACGGTCCCCGCGACGGCGGCTCGGGTCACTTTGCGCAAGGTGGCCCGGTCGGTGACCGGATCGTGCTGGAAGGTCATGCACCACTCCCACTGGTTCGCGGCGGCGCGCTCCCGCTCGATCCGCCGGTGCTGAGGGCCCGTCGCGACCGAAGCCGGTGACGGGCTCGCGATGGGTTTCCGGAACCGACCCCCGGGTGCGTGGTCGGCTCCGGAACCGGGACGGTTCGCCGAGAGGGTCAGGAGGCGGTGGTCTCGGAGAACTTCGGCAGGTTGTCGAGGTACTTGACGACGTTGCTGAGCGGCTCGACGTCGCCGAACTTCGCGTTGATGTCGAAGAGGTTCCATGCCACGACGCCGTCCACGCGGTCGCCGACGGCTTCCTCGACGACGATCGGCCGGAACCCTTCGGCGATGCCGTCCTCGACGGTGTGCCGGACGCAGCCCGCCATCGTCACGCCGGTGACGATGATCGTGTCGATCCGGTTGGAGGTCAGGAACGAGGCGAGGTTGGTGCCGTGGAAGCCGCTCGCCCGCTTCTTCGTGATGACCAGGTCGCCGGACTCGGGCGCGATGCGGTCGTCGATGTCGACGCTGGGGTCGCCCACGGTCAGGGTCTCGAGCGGGATCTTGCTCGCCCACAGCCCCATGTCGGACGGTTGTCCGGAGTCGGTCACCTCGTAGGCGGTCGTGGTGTAGACGATGGGCACGCCCTTGGCGCGGGCCGAACGGTTGAGGTCCTGGCACGCCGGGATGATGACGTCCATGTTGTCGCAGGTGAACGCGTGACCGGGTCGGGTCCACGCGTTCGCCAGGTCGATGTGAACGATCGCCGGACGCGAGCCGTAGCCGATCCGGCGTTGGAATCCGCGCTTCTGGTACTCGGCGGTGTCCGTGGAGAAGGTCTGGTCCAGCAGCTTCTGCAGTTCTTGCGACACGATGATTCCTTTCGCCATGCGTCTCGGTCGACAACCGGTGGCGTCACCCGGCGCGGCTCAGGGTGGATACCCACGTCTCGCGGGTCCCTTCTCGGTGGCCCGCGGTTCACCTACTGCTGTGAGCGACGCACTCTGCGCACGGGGTGGCCGGGTTCGCTCGGTCTCCAGAGCGTGCACGAGTGTCGCCAAAAGCGCAACCGCGTTGCACATAAGACGACTTCTGAGGTTCCCGAGTCGGCGGCTCCCGAGAATTCTCTGCTCGTGATGGTGACCTCTTTCATTGCATGACCGGGGGGCGTGTGGTCTGGTTTCCGACCAACGCTGGATCGTTCAGCAGCGTCGCTGTCGGTTCTGACGCATTGACCGTTGCGCATGAGGCATCTATGTTGCCAGATAGCTCGGGTGATGATCTGGCTCACACCTTCGCCTCGTGGCCCGGCCGATCCGTGCGTGCGTCACCGCGAGATCGGGCCGCGGTCTCCGACCAGTGCCAAGGAGATGGAGTGATGAAGCGAATCGGCGTCGACGTCGGTGGGACGTTCACCGACCTGTACTTCCTCGACGAGGAATCCGGCCGCGTCGTGGTGGAAAAGGTGCCCTCGACCCCGTCGGATCCGTCGCGGGCCGTTCTGGACGGCCTTGAGGCGCTGTGCGTCAAAGCGGACGTGCGGCTGGACGAAGTGGATCAGCTCCTGCACGGCACGACGGTGGCCACCAACATCGCGTTGACCCACACCGGTGCCGACGTCGGCCTGATCACCACCGAAGGCTTCCGCGACGTGCTGCACATCGGCAGACACAAGAAACCGCACAACTTCTCGTTGCAGCAGGACCTGTCCTGGCAGTCCCTCCCGCTGGTCAAGCGACGGAACCGGGTGACCGTCGCGGAGCGCGTGACCGCCCCGGACGGCGAAGTGCTCACCGCGCTCGACGAGGACGAGGTGCGCGAACGAGTGCGAAACCTGCGGGAGGCCGGTGTGGACGCCATCGCCGTGTGCCTGCTGCACTCGTATCTCAACGACACGCACGAGCGCCGCATCAAGGAGATCGTCCACGAGGAGTACCCGGACTGCTACCTGTCGATCTCCAGTGAAGTCGTGCCGCTGTACCGGGAGTTCGAGCGGTTCTCGACCACGGCGCTCAACGCCTACGTCGGACCCCGCGTGTCCGGGTACCTGCGGCATCTCGCGACCGAGTTGACGTCGAGGGGCTTTCACCGCGAGGTGCTCATCATGCAGTCCTCCGGGGGCATGATTCCGATCGAGACCGCGGCGGACCACCCGGTCAACCTGCTGATGTCGGGTCCGGTCGCCGGCTTGACCGGCGGCATCTGGGCAGGGTCGCTCGCCGAGCGCAGCAACGTCGTCACTCTCGACATCGGGGGAACTTCGGCCGACATCGGCGTGGCGGTCGACGGCGAGATGCGGATGCGCCACCTGCTCGACACGAAGGTCGGCGACTACCAGGCGATGGTGCCGATGGTGGACATCGACACCATCGGCGCCGGCGGTGGTTCGCTCGCCTACGTCGACGAAGGCGGCGTGTACCGGGTCGGTCCGCAGTCCGCGGGTGCCGACCCGGGGCCCGCTTGTTACGGGCGTGGCGGGACTCAGGCCACCGCCACCGACGCGCAAGTCGTTCTGGGGCGCATGCGGGGAGACCAGGGTCTCGCAGGCGGTGGCATGCGGTTGAACGTCGATGCGGCGCGACAGGCGTTCTCGCCGATCGCCGACGAACTCGGCATGTCCGTCGAGGACGCCGCGATCGGCGCGGTCCAGGTCCAGAAGTTCGGGATGACGCAGGCCATCGAGCTCAGTTCGGTGCGTCGCGGCTACGATCCGCGCGATTTCACCTTGGTGGCCGGCGGTGGCGCCGGACCGCTGTTCGCCGCCGAGATCGCCGCGGAGCTCAACATCCCGCGCGTGCTCGTTCCTGCGAACCCGGGCATCATCGCCGCCACCGGTCTGCTCGCGACCGACCACAAACACGAGTTCGTCGCGACCGAGCGGCACACAGTGTCCACGATGGACCTTTCGTTGCTCGCCAAACGCTACGGAGAACTCACCGAGCAGGCGATGGGCCGGCTCGAGCGCGACGGCGTCGAACAGCACCACCGCGTCGTGCAACGGCTCGCCGAATGTCGGTGCGAGGGCCAGGGGTACGAGGTTCGGTTCGAGGTGCCCCACGGGGACATCGACGAGTCCTGGGTGGACCGGCTGCAAGAGGCGTTCCACGAGGCGCACGAGGCGGAGTACGGCCACCGGTTCGCGGGTGCCGAGGTGGAACTGGTCAACATCCGCGTCGTCGGCATCGGACGCATCGAGCCGTTGGACCTGCCGACCCTGCCCCCCAACACTCAGGACGTGAGTGCCGCCGAGATCGACCGTCGCGACGTGGTCTTCGACTCCGGTGGGCGCGCGGTCACCGAGAAGACCCCGTTCTACGACCGGCAGCGGCTCGAGAACGGCCACGAGATCGTCGGTCCCGCGGTCATCGAGCAGTACGACACGACCACCGTGGTTCCGCCCGGATTCGTCGCGTCGCTGGATTCGTTCGGCAACATCGTGATCGCCTGCCCCGAACCCGACAGCTCGGCGCCCGCGGAATCCGACGCCGCCGACGATCTCGCGGCACCGATCCTGATGCGGGTGATCGGCGGCGCCTTCACCTCCATCGCCAAGGAGATGGCCAGCGTCCTGTTCCGGATGGCGTACTCGTCGATCATCCGCGAGTCGGAGGATCTCGGCGCCGGGATCTTCGACGCCCAGGGCAACGTCCTGGCGGAGTCGGACTCGACGCCCATGTTCATGGGTGCGATGCCCAAGATCGTGCGAGGCGTGATCGAGGAACTCGCCGACGACATCCACGAGGGTGACGTCATTCTGCACAACGACCCGTACATGGGCGCCACGCACTCACCGGACGTCGCTGTCGTCACCCCGATCTTCTGGCGTGGCGAACTCGTCGGGTTCGCCGGTGCTTCCGGCCAGCTGCTCGACATCGGCGGTGCCTACCCGGGGCTGGCGATCGACCTGGTGGACAACCAGGCCGAAGGCCAGATCTTCCGCGCGATCAAGATCAGCGATCGCGGCGTGCGTCAGGACAAGCTGATGCAGCACATCCTGACCAACACCCGGACGCCCACCCAGAACGAAGGCGACATCGAGGCGATGATCGCCGCGTGCGACCTGGCGACACGGCGTTTCCTGACGCTGGTGGGCCGGTACGGCAAGGACACGGTGCTGGAGGCGGGCGGCTCGTGGCTGTCCTATTCGGAGCGCATGTTGCGTGCCGAGATCGCGAAGGTCCCGGACGGTGTCTACGAGACCGAGACCGGCTACCTCGACGACGACGGCGTCAACCCGGGCGAGAAGCTTCCGGTCAAGGTCAAGGTGATCATCGAGGGTGACGAGATCACCTACGACCTCACGGGTTCGAGCGACGAGGTGCCGTCGGCCTACAACTGTCCCTTCGAGGGAACGACGATGTCGGCGTTCGCCTTCATCACGCGCATGATCTTCCTGGACGAGGTGGCGCATCCGACCTTCGTTCCCCAGAACGAGGGTATGTTGCGTCCGGTGTCGGTCATCGCTCCCGAGGGGTCGATCTTCAACCCGCGCTACCCGAGGGCGTGCTTCGCGCGCTTCTGCCAGGTCCAGCGCGCCGTGGATCTCGCGCTGCGAGCCCTCTCCCCGGTGCTGCCGGATCAGGTGACCGCGGGCAACTCCGCCCACCTGCACTTCATGTCGTACTCCGGGTGGGAGGAAGAACGCGGCGAATACTGGGTCTACCTGGAGGTCAACGAAGGCTCCTACGGCGGCAGGCCGGAACGCGACGGGCTGGACTCGGTCGACTGCCTGATCGCAAACACCCGCAACAACCCGATCGAGGAGCTGGAATGGCGGTTCCCGATGCGCACGGACCGCTACGAGTTGCGGAGCGAGCCGTGCGCGGCCGGCCGCACGCGAGGCGGCGTCGGCATGGTTCGGGTCAACCGCTTCCTCGTCGACACGGTGGTCACGTGCGAGGGTGAGCGCCACGAGTCCGACGTGCCGTGGGGTGTCTTCGGCGGCCACGACGGTGCGAACGCATCGCTGGTCAAGAACCCCGGAAGTGCGTCCGAGGAGAACTGGCCGTCGAAGGTGAACGCGCGCCCCTTGAAGGCGGGCGACTGCGTGGAGATCACGGTGCCGAACTCCGGAGGCTACGGGGATCCGTACACCCGCGAGCCGGGCAAGGTGCTCGAGGACTTCCTCGACGAACTCACCACTGTGGAGCTCGCCCGCCGGGACTACGGCGTCGTGATCGACACCGGCACGATGAGTGTGGACACGGCTGCCACCGACGAGCTCCGCGCGCAGCGGGCAACCGTGTAACGCGACGGGATCGAGCGAGCCGCACCGTGCGATCCGGCGTGGCGGTCGCCGACGGGTTTCGTCGGCGACCGCCACGGTCACGTCGTGCGGGACTCCGGTTCGTGGGCAGGCCTGTCCTGTGCGGTCCTGCGCAGTGCACCGAGTCGCGCCGACACCTGGTCGGCTGCTTCCCGCACCCGGCGGATGTAGTCCTCGACCAGCAATGGGGTCGAACGTGACCGGGGAACCGACAACAGCACCGCGGCGACCACAGTGGACCGGTGATCGCGAATCGGGGCGGAGACGGACAGTTCCTCCGGGTCGGTGTCTCCGTCGTTGAGCGCGTAGCCCCGCTCGTAGGTCGTCCGCAACTTCTCCAGCAGACGCGTGATGTCGTCCTCGGTCCCGGTGATGGCCGAGACGAGGCCCTGCCGGATCAGTCGATGGATCTCGGTCTCGGTCCGCTCGGCGAGGAAGACCTGCACGGTCGCGCTGGTGGCCTTGGAGAAGCGGGCGCCGAGGGGAGTCGTGTGTTTGACCAGCTTCGGGCTCGGGACCTGTTCGACGACGATGGACTCGTGCCCGCTCCAGACGCTCAGGGCGGCGGTCTCGCCGGTGAGCTGGACGAGCTCCTCCAGGGCGGGGTACGTGACGCTGCGGACGTCGAGGTGCGCCAGCAGTGGCCCCGCCAGTCCGATGACACCCAGCCCCAGCCGGTACCGGCCGCTGTTGTCGTCCCGCTCGACCAGGTCGACCTGCTGGAGCGTGGCCAGGATCCGGGACGCGGTGCTCTTGTGCAGGTCGACGCGCCGCGCGATCTCGTTGACGCCGAGCATCGGATCGCTCACGGAGAACGCTTCGAGCACCCGGATCCCGTTGAGGAGCGAATGCAAGGGGCCGCGTGCCGAGCTTTCGGCGCCCAGCTCCGGATCTGGCGCCCCTGTCTTGGTGACCGGCGGGTTCTCCGACGGGCCGGACTGCTGTGACTCGCTCATCCGTCGAGATTATCGTCCGCGATCAGCCGATGCGGCGAACGGCACTCTCGCCTCGTCCTGTGGGGCGAAAGTGCCGTTCGCCCCACAGGACGCGGGGGGAATCACCAGCCGCGAGTGCGCCATTCGGCGAGCTTCGGGCGTTGCTCACCGAGGGTGGAGTCGTCGCCGTGGCCTGGGTAGAACCACGTGTCGTCCGGGAGTTCGGCGAACACGCGGGACTCCAGATCGTCCATGAGGCTCGTGAACGCTTCGGGGGAGCCGGTCTTGCCCGGGCCGCCGGGGAACAGCGAGTCGCCGGTGAACAGGTGAGGGCGACCGTTCGGGTCGCGGTAGAGCAGCGCGATCGACCCGGGCGTGTGGCCGCGCAGGTGGATCACCTCGAGGCTCAGGTTCCCGACCTCGACGGTGTCACCGTGCTCCACGAGACGGTCGGGCGGCACCGGCAGCGGGCGCGCGTCCTCCGGGTGGGCGAGGGTGTAGCAGCCGGTCTGGCCCGCGACGGACCCCAATGCCTGCCAATGGTCCTGGTGCTGGTGGGTCGTGACGATCGTGCGTAGGCGAGGCCGCAACGCGTCGTGCCCGAGCAGGTCGGTGAGCCGGTCGGACTCGGCGGCGGCGTCGATCAGCAGCGCGTCCCCGGTCGTGCGGCAGGTCAGCAGGTAGGCGTTGTTGTCCATCGGGCCCACCGACAGCTTCGTGATCACCACCGCGTCCAGCGAGCGGGTGGCGGCGGCGCCGCCTGGTTCGACGTGTCCGGTGTAGTTCTGTAGCTCCACGCGACGAGCGTAACGGCCTCCACCAGGATCGTGTGACGCGCACGATCCTGGTCGAGGCCGTCGCGTGAGGCGTACGTTGGACACGGCCTCCGCACCTCGCGCGCGTGAGTCTGCCGCATGGTCGTCGCCGGTCAGCGAGCTGTGGGCGGGTACGGACACCATGGCGCGCGAGCATTGTCGGTACCCCGGAATAGCATTGTTCGGTGAGCTGCGCTCGTGCTCCGGCCCGGATCGCGCTCGCCGCCGGGTCCGGTTCGCCGCACGCATTCGACCCACCGCACGCACTCGACACCGTCCGAAGGGATCACAGTGGCCGACCGCCTCGTCGTCCGCGGCGCCCGTGAGCACAACCTCCGCGGGATCGACCTGGACCTGCCCAGGGACAGCCTGATCGCGTTCACCGGCCTGTCCGGTTCCGGCAAGTCGAGCCTGGCCTTCGACACGATCTTCGCCGAGGGCCAGCGTCGCTACGTCGAGTCGCTGTCGGCGTACGCGCGCCAGTTCCTCGGCCAGATGGACAAGCCGGACGTGGACTTCATCGAGGGACTCTCGCCCGCGGTCTCGATCGACCAGAAGTCGACCAGCCGCAACCCCCGCTCGACGGTTGGCACGATCACCGAGGTCTCGGACTACCTGCGTCTGCTCTACGCGCGCGCGGGCAAACCGCACTGCCCGGTCTGTGGTGAGCACATCAGCAAGCAGACCCCGCAGCAGATCGTCGACCAGGTGTTGGCGATGCAGGAGCGGACCCGGTTCCAGGTGCTCGCACCGGTGATCCGCGGCCGCAAGGGCGAGTACGTCGACCTGTTCGAGCAGTTGCAGTCCCAGGGCTACGCGCGCGCCCGGATCGACGGGGCGGTGCACAAGCTCGAGGACCCGCCCAAACTGAAGAAGCAGGAGAAGCACGACGTCGACGTCGTGGTCGACCGCCTCACGGTCAAGGCGAACGCCAAGCAGCGCCTCACCGACTCGGTCGAGACCGCGCTGCGGCTCGCCGACGGCCTCGTGGTGCTGGAGTTCGTCGACACCGACGAGCACGACCCGCACCGGGAGCGCCGGTTCTCCGAGAACCTCGCCTGCCCGAACGGCCACCCGTTCGGCGTCGACGAGCTGGAACCCCGCTCGTTCTCGTTCAACTCGCCCTACGGCGCGTGCCCGGAGTGCGCCGGTCTGGGCAACCGCAAGGAGGTCGACCCGGAGCTGGTGGTGCCGGACGAGGACCTCTCGCTCGGTGAGGGTGCCATCGCGCCGTGGGCGGGCGGGCAGACCGCCGACTACTTCACCCGGCTGCTCACCTCCCTGGCCGAGTCGATCGGCTTCCGGATGGACACTCCGTGGTCGAAGCTGCCCACGAAGGTCAAAAAGGCCGTCCTGCACGGCACCTCGGACCAGGTGCACGTCCGGTACCGCAACCGCTACGGGCGGCAGCGCTCCTATTACGCCAGCTACGAAGGCGTCATTCCGTTCCTCGAACGGCGGATGGAGCAGACCGAATCGGACTACGCGCGCGAGAAGTACGAGGGCTACATGCGGGACGTGCCGTGCCCGGCCTGCGACGGCACCCGCCTCAAGCCCGAGATCCTCGCGGTGACCATGGAGAACGCCGAGCACGGCGACTACTCCATCGCCGAGGTCAGCGCCCTGAGTGTCCGCGAGTGTTCGGAGTTCCTCCAGCACCTCGTCCTGGGCACGCGGGAGGAGATGATCGCCGGACGGGTGCTCAAGGAGGTCCAAGCTCGGTTGGGCTTCCTGCTCGACGTCGGCCTCGACTACCTGTCGCTGGACCGCGCCGCGGGCACTCTCTCCGGGGGAGAGGCCCAGCGCATCCGGCTCGCCACGCAGATCGGCTCCGGCCTGGTGGGAGTGCTCTACGTCCTGGACGAACCCTCGATCGGCCTGCACCAGCGCGACAACCACCGGCTGCTGGAGACGCTGTCCCGGCTGCGTGACCTGGGCAACACGTTGATCGTCGTCGAACACGACGAGGACACGGTGCGCAGCGCCGACTGGGTCGTCGACATCGGCCCCGGTGCCGGGGAACACGGTGGCCGGGTCGTGCACAGCGGGCCGTACAAGGAGCTGCTCGACAACAGCGAGTCACTCACCGGCGCCTACCTGGCACGGCGCAAGCACATCCCGACGCCGACCCAGCGCCGCAAGCGGGACCCGAAACGCCAACTGACCGTGGTCGGGGCGCGCGAGCACAACCTGCGCAAGATGGACGTGGCGTTCCCGCTGGGCTGCCTCATCGGCGTCACCGGCGTGTCGGGCTCCGGCAAGTCGACGCTGGTCAACGACATCTTCGCGGCGGTACTGGCGAACAAGGTCAACGGTGCGCGGACCGTGCCCGGCAGGCACACCCGGGTCAACGGGCTGAGCAACGTCGACAAGCTGGTGCAGGTCGACCAGTCACCGATCGGCCGCACACCGCGGTCGAACCCGGCGACCTACACGGGCGTGTTCGACCGGATTCGCAAGCTGTTCGCCGCCACGACCGAGGCGAAGGTTCGCGGGTACCAGCCGGGCCGGTTCTCGTTCAACGTCAAGGGCGGCCGGTGCGAGGCGTGTGCGGGCGACGGCACGCTGAAGATCGAGATGAACTTCCTCCCGGACGTGTACGTGCCGTGCGAGGTGTGCGGCGGGGCCCGCTACAACCGCGAAACCCTCGAGGTGCACTACAAGGGCAAGACCATCGCCGAGGTCCTCGACATGCCGATCGAGGAGGCCACCGAGTTCTTCGAGCCGATCACCGCGATCCACCGGCACCTCAAGACGCTGGTCGACGTCGGGCTCGGGTACGTGCGGCTCGGACAACCGGCGCCGACGCTCTCCGGTGGCGAGGCGCAGCGCGTCAAGCTCGCCAGTGAGCTGCAGAAACGATCCACCGGTCAGACGGTCTACGTCCTGGACGAGCCCACCACCGGCCTGCATTTCGAGGACATCCGCAAGCTGCTCGGGGTCGTCAACGGGCTCGTCGACAAGGGCAACACGGTGGTGATCATCGAGCACAACCTCGACGTCATCAAGACCGCCGATTGGCTGCTCGACCTCGGCCCGGAAGGGGGATCGGGCGGCGGCGAGCTCGTCGCGGAGGGGACACCGGAGCAGGTCGCGGCCGTGGAGACCAGCTACACCGGCCGGTACCTGGCCCCGGTACTCGCGGAAGGCTGAGCGGGCATTGTGGAACTGGGTGTGTGGTCCGGTGCTGCCGTCCCAGTTCGCGCCTCGCGGCGTTGGGGTCCTCTCGCGTACCAGGGAGTACGCGCCGAGAACCACATGCCTTCTGAGCGACCGGGGCCCGGTGCGGGGGTCAGGCGACGAACGCCCGGACGCCCTCCATCACCTCGTGATTGGCGAGCAGCCCGAGGTGGCTCACGCAGGCGAGTTCGGTGTTCTCCGCCCCGTCGAGCACCGTGCTCTCCGCCGGGTACACCACCCCGTCGCACGGCGACCACCAGGTCGCGTAGCTCGTGTCGCCCGGAGTCTCGTCACCCTCGTTGAGCTGGGTGAGGAACTCCGAGCCCGGTCGCATGTCCGCGCAGGAGTCGTCGCCACAGCCTTCGGCGGACGTGGTCCCGTGGTTCGGGCCGCCGAGCGAGACCCAGTCGTCGACCTTGCTGGTGCCGTCGAGGAAACTGAGGTACCAGCGCGTGTTGAGCCCGCCCATCGAGTGCGTCACCACGTCGACCTGCGATGCGCCTGTGCTCGCGAGCACCTCGTCCACGTAGCCCGCGAACTCCTCGGCGGTGATCTCGTTCGACTGCGCGGTGTCGTAGTCCCACGCGTGCAGCTCGTCGCTGCTGTACCCGTTGTTCTCGAAGTCGGCCTTCATGGCGTCCCAGTTCCAGCTGGACCCGTTCCAGCCGTGGACGAAGATCACCGGGTCGTGCTCGGCGGCGGGGACGGCGGCAGCGCTCGCGGGTGCGGTGAACGCGAGAGCGGCGGCGCAGACGATCGTGAACGCGAAGCGGCATCGGCGCATGGTTCTGGTCCTGTTCCTCGGAGCTGGGGACAACCGGGCAGGCAATGCACCCGTGCTTCGAGCAACGATCTCGGGAACGATCGGACGTGACCGTACTCACAGGTTCGCCCGAATGGCGCTCGAGGAGTCCGATCAGTCGTACGCTCCGCCACCGCCGACACCCGTCCGGCGGAGAGCTCCGGGAAATCCATGTGAGAGGCCGCGCGTGGGTGGTTGCAGTACGAGTCGGGGTCGTGTCGTGTCAGCGGCGGAGCCGCTGAGCGTTCAACCACGTACGCAGCCGGACCACCGGCGGGTTCTCAGCGCTCTCCTCGCGAGGACAGCGGTTTCGTTGCGTAGGTGGCTACTCGAGAAACCGATCCCGCAGCGAGGAGGGAGCTGGGGTTCCGCCACCAAGCAACACCCCCTGAAACGCCCCCTCAAAAGAACGTGCGGATCAGGTCGACGACTTCGTCGTCGCGGACGAGCGGGATCAGCGACCAGCGGTCGAACACCGTGCACGGGTGGGAGAGGCCGAAACCGATCCGGTCGCCGACGCGGAGGCCGCTATCGGCGGGAACGTCGAGGAACGCGTGCTGGTCGGCCAGCGCGGTGACCCGGCATCCCGTCAGCGGGGCGGTTCCCTCGTCGGCACACACCACCTGGGGTTCAGGCAGTCCCGCGTCGAAGGAGACGTCGCGGCGTCCCATCGTGGCCAGCGCCAGTGTCGGTTCGGGGTGCGAGGTGATCTGCGCCCAGATCCGCATCGCCGACTGGAACGGGGATTCGGCGCCGGTCAGCCGGTGTTCGCGTCCCAGCGGCGACATCCCGCGGTACAGACCGTCGTCGTGGGTGAGATACGCACCGCTGCGCAGGACCGGAAAGACCTCGCGTCGCGTCGGCCAGTCGGTCGTGAGCGCGTCGGTGACCTGATCGAAGTAGGAACTGCCGCCGCAGCTGACGAGAACGTGCTCGGTCTCGAACAGGTCGTCGTGATCGAGCCGGAGGGCCAGTTCCCGCACGTCACCGAGGTACGCGTCCACCGTCTCCAATGCGCTCGGGTCGGTGGACCGAGCGATCGCCGCTTCGTAGCCGGCCACACCGACGAGCCGCAGCTTCGGGCTGGCCGCGACCGCTCGGGCGATCTCCACGGACTCTTCCACGCCGCGTGCGCCGGTACGACCTCCCGGGGCGCCGAGTTCGACGAGCACGTCCAGCGGCCGTCGCCCGGTGAGCGCCTCGTCCATCAGCCGCACCCCGCGCAGCGAGTCGACCCAGCAGGCGCAGTCGAAGCCGGGATCGGCGTCGAGCTCACCGGAAAGCCACCGCAGCGCCTGCGGGTCCACGAGCTGATTCGCCAGCAACACCCGGCGGAGGCCGAACGCCCGGTAGACGCGGAGCTGGCCAGCCGTCGCGGCCGTGATGCCCCACGCCCCGTGGTCAAGCTGCCGCTCGAACAGCCGCGGCGCCATCGTCGTCTTTCCGTGCGGCGCCAGGAGAACGCCGCGCTGCGCACACCACTCGGCCATGGTGCGCAGGTTGTGGTCGAGCGCCGGCTCGTCGAGCGTGAGGACCGGGCCGAGGAACTCCGTGAGCGACGGGCCCGTGGCCAGGAACTCGCCGGTGGTCATCCCGAAGGCGCGTTCCGGGATCGACCGGAACCGCCAGTCCAGCTTCTCGTCCCGCAGTGCTCGCACCGCCGCGCGGTCCAGGGGCGCGGTGGCCTCCGTCATCGGCTCAGTGCACCGGACCGGTGTACTTTTCGCCGGGGCCCTGTCCCGGCGGGTCCGGAACGGCGGAGGTCTCTCGGAAGGCGCGCTGCAGGCTCTGCAGCCCGTCGCGGATCGGACCGGCGTGCGCACCGAGGTATTCGACGGAGGCGGTGACCAGACCGGCGAGCGCGGTGATCAGACGCCGTGCTTCGTCCAGGTCGCGAGTGGCCGAGTGCTCCGGCTCGTCGTCGGCGAGTCCGAGTTTCTCTGCGGCCGACGACATGAGCATGACCGCCGCCCGGCTGATCACCTCGACGCTGGGAACATCCACCATCTCGCGGACGTTGACGTCGGTGTCCATGCTGCTCATCGCGTCGGGGTCCACCCCGTCGGGCAGGTCGGAACCGGCGTTCGACGAAGTGTCCTGGCCCGGGTGGGAATGCTGCTCGGTCACGCCTGGTACCCTCGCATGCGTGACCAGCCCCCGCCTTGCCGGGGGCGGCAAAGTGGAGCCCCGCTCCCACCCGCGTGACCGATTCCGAGGTCGCCGGGTTCCGGTCTTCGCCGACGGCGTGGTCGTGGGCGACAGGGACGCCCGTCACGGGCGCCGGTTCGATCGGTCGGAGTAGGGTCCCGCGATCCTTCGGGTTGCGGGACTGCTTGCGTGCGCAGGGGTGAGCTTCACACGCCGCGGTGCAGCAGTGAACCGGATCGAACCGAGGAGGCCCCATCAGCTCCGACACGCGCATCAACGACCGCATCCGCGTGCCCGAGGTCCGCTTGGTCGGACCGAACGGCGAACAGGTCGGCATCGTCCGCATCGAGGACGCGTTGCGCCTGGCGCAGGAAGCGGATCTGGACCTTGTCGAGGTCGCCCCGCAGGCGCGCCCGCCGGTCTGCAAGCTCATGGACTACGGCAAGTTCAAGTACGAGAGCGCGCAGAAGGCTCGCGAGTCGCGGAAGAACCAGCAGCAGACCGTCATCAAGGAGCAGAAGCTCCGGCCGAAGATCGACCCGCACGACTACGAGACGAAGAAGGGCCACGTGAGCCGCTTCCTCGGGCAGGGTCACAAGGTCAAGGTGACGATCATGTTCCGTGGTCGTGAGCAGTCCCGTCCCGAGCTGGGATTCCGACTGCTGCAACGGCTGGCCGACGACGTCGCCGACCTGGGGTTCATCGAGGCGAACCCGAAGCAGGACGGCCGCAACATGATCATGGTGTTGGCTCCGCACAAGACGAACAAGAGCAAGTCCAAGGCCACCGCGTAAGCAGCACGACAGGAGGGTGGCGTCGCACGGCGTCACCCGCCGGACGATCCTGGCCCGTCGCAGGCCGGGCGAGCACGGAACGAGGACGAGAATGCCGAAGAACAAGACGCACAGCGGAACCAAGAAGCGTTTTCGCGTGACCGGCAAGGGCAAGCTCCGCCGCGAGCAGGCGGGACGCCGCCACATCCTGGAGAAGAAGTCCAGCCGCGTCACCCGTCGTCTCGAGGGCACCGAGACGGTGGCCAAGAACGACGTCGCCCGCGTCAAGCGGCTGCTGGGTCGCTGACCCGCTGGTGAGCCACGCGCTCACCTCCGCTTCCAGCCCATCTCCGGGCGGCACGACCGCCCCCGACAGACCAACAGGACGGAACCCGTGGCACGCGTCAAGCGGGCAGTGAACGCCCAGAAGAAGCGCCGGATGATTCTCGATTCGGCCAGCGGTTACCGCGGTCAGCGCTCCCGGCTGTACCGCAAGGCCAAGGAGCAGATGCTCCACTCGATGACCTACAACTACCGGGACCGTCGCGCCCGCAAGGGCGAGTTCCGGAAGTTGTGGATCACCCGTATCAACGCCGCGACCCGGCAGAACGGGCTCAGCTACAACCGTTTCGTTCAGGGAATGAAGGCCGCCGGTGTCGAGGTGGACCGCAAGGTCCTCGCCGACATGGCGGTGCGCGACCCGCAGGCGTTCACCGCGCTGTGCGACGTGGCGCGCGAGAACCTGCCGGAAGGCGTGGCCTGAGCACCGCACGAGGTTCGGCCCGACGACCCGGGACCGAGGCCGCTCCGTTGACGGAGCGCTCGGCCCGGGTCGTCGTCGCTCGGAAGCTGACCCGCCGCGCGGGTCGCGAGAAGGCGGGGGCGTTCCTCGCCGAGGGCGCCCAGGCCGTGCGGGAGGCGTTGGTCGCGCATCGTGCCGGTACGGCGGGACTGCGGGAGGCGTTCACCACCGCGGCCTTCGCCGAACGGCAGCCGGAGCTCGTCGCCGACCTGCTCGACGGCGACGTGCGGGTGCACGAGGTGACCGAGCGGGCGGCGGCTTCGCTGTCGGAGACGGTGACCCCGCAGGGCGTGGTCACCGTGTGCGACCGTCTCGACGTCCCGGTGAGCGCGGCGCTGGCTGTCCGCCCGCCGCTGGTCGCGGTGCTGGTGGGCATCACCGATCCGGGCAACGCGGGCACGGTGCTCCGTGTCGCCGACGCTGCCGGCGCCGGCGCGGTCGTCTTCGCAGGGGACAGCGTCGACCCGTTCAACGGCAAGGCGGTGCGGGCGTCGACGGGCAGCCTCTTCCACCTGCCGATCGCGCGCGAGCGGGACGTCGACTCGGTGCTGGCCGCCTGCCGCGACGCCGGACTGAGTCCGCTCGGAGCCGACGGCCACGCAGCGCACGATCTGGCCGCGTCCGAGGCGCGCGCGCTGCTGGGGAGGCCGACGGCATGGGTGTTCGGATCTGAGGCCCACGGGCTCCCGGACGAGCTGGTCGCCAGGCTCGACAGCACGGTGCGCGTTCCGATCTACGGGCAGGCCGAAAGTCTCAACCTCGCCACGGCGGCGGCAGTGTGCTTGTACGCCTCCGCGCGCGAGCAACGCGAACCGGGTGGGGTGCGTGGGTGACGTGCCGC
Source organism: Allosaccharopolyspora coralli (assembly GCF_009664835.1). Lineage (NCBI taxonomy): Bacteria > Bacillati > Actinomycetota > Actinomycetes > Pseudonocardiales > Pseudonocardiaceae > Allosaccharopolyspora > Allosaccharopolyspora coralli. The sequence continues at coordinate 3,134,581 of NZ_CP045929.1, read as the reverse complement.
GAACACGCCTGGACGATGCTGTGCGGTATCTCGTTGCCGCGATCGCTTAGACTCGACTGACACCCATTTCAGGCAGGTCGGCTTTCAGGCAGGTCGGCGGAGCCGTCGAGTCTGAGATGCCGCCGAGAACGGGAGTGACGCACCGACGATGTCCGCAGCGAACGACTCGTACGACCCGAAGGAGGTCGCCGCGCTCGCGCCGGAGACGCTCGAGGAAGCCGTGGTGGCGGCGGGCAAGGCGTTCGAGGAGGCGGCCGACCTCGACGAGTTGGCGAAGGTCAAACCCGCACATCTGGGGGAGCGGTCCCCGCTGCTCACCGCCCGCCGGGAGATCGGCGCGCTGCCCCCGAAGGCACGCTCGGACGCCGGGAAGCGGGTGAACCACGCGCGCGAGTCGATCCAGTCCGCCTACGACACGCGTCGCGCGCAGCTGCAGGCCGAGCGGGACGAGAAGGTCCTGGTCGAGGAATCCGTGGACGTCACGTTGCCGGGCAACCGGGTGCCTGCCGGGGCGCGACACCCGATCACGCAGCTCACCGAGCAGATCGGCGACACCTTCGTCGCGATGGGCTGGGAGGTCGCCGAGGGCCCGGAGCTGGAGACGGAGTGGTTCAACTTCGACGCGCTCAACTTCGGCAAGGACCACCCGGCCCGAACCATGCAGGACACGTTCTACGTGGCGCCGCGGGACTCGGGTCTGGTGTTGCGCACGCACACCTCGCCGGTGCAGATCCGGAGTCTGCTGAACCGCGAGCTGCCGGTGTACGTGGTGTGTCCTGGCCGCACCTTCCGCACCGACGAGCTCGATGCGACGCACACCCCGGTCTTCCACCAGATCGAGGGCCTCGCCGTCGACGAGGGTCTGACGATGGCGCACCTCAAGGGCACGCTGGACGCCTTCGCGCGCGCGATGTTCGGCGACGAGGCGTCGGTGCGGCTGCGCCCGTCGTTCTTCCCGTTCACCGAGCCGTCCGCGGAGGCCGACGTCTGGTTCCCGCAGAAGAAGGGCGGTGCCGGATGGGTCGAGTGGGGCGGCTGCGGCATGGTCAACCCGAACGTGCTGCGTGCCTGCGGGCTCGACCCGGAGGTGTATTCCGGTTTCGCGTTCGGCATGGGCGCGGAACGCACCCTGCAGTTCCGCAACGGCATCCCCGACATGCGGGACATGGTCGAGGGTGACGTGCGGTTCACCGCGCCGTTCGGCATCGACTCCTGAGCGCCCGTGGCGCCTGACACCCGTTCGTTCGAGAGAAGGGCTTGACCCCGTGCGGATCCCTGTTTCCTGGTTGGCCGAGCACCTGGAGCTGCCGGAGGACACGACCGCCGAGGCCGTGGCGGACGCGTTCGTCCGGATCGGCTTGGAAGTCGAGGACCTCACCCCGCTGACGCCGGTCGACGGGCCGCTGGTGGTCGGCCGGGTCGCCGAGGTCGAGGAGCTCACCGAGTTCAAGAAACCGATCCGGTTCTGCCGCGTCGAGGTCGGCGAGGACGACACGGGCGAGCAGCACCTGCAGGGCATCGTCTGCGGCGCGACGAACTTCGCCGAGGGCGACCTCGTCGTGACGGCGTTGCCGGGTGCGGTGCTGCCGGGCGGTTTCGAGATCGGCGCGCGCAAGACCTACGGTCGCATGAGCGAGGGCATGATCTGCTCGATGCGCGAGCTCGGGCTCGGCGACGACCACGAGGGCATTCTGGTGCTGCCGCCGGGATCGGCCGATCCCGGGACGGAAGCCGCCGAGCTGCTCGGACTCGACGACACCGTGATCGAGCTGGCCGTCACGCCCGACAGGGGCTACTGCTTCTCGGTGCGCGGGTTGGCGCGGGAGCTCTCGAACGCGTTCGACGTCCCGTTCGGCGACCCGGGAAACCGCCCGGTGCCCGAGGACGAACGCGAGTCCCGCCCGGTGCGGATCGACGATCCGAGTGCGTGCAGCCGGTTCGTGTTCCGCCGGGTGTCCGGCGTGGACCCGACGTCCCCGACGCCGTGGTGGATGCGGCGGCGGTTGTCGCTGGCCGGGATCCGGTCGATCTCGCTGGCGGTCGACGTCACGAACTACGTCATGCTCGAACTCGGTCAGCCGTTGCACGCCTGGGACGCCACGAAACTCTCGGGCGGGGTTACCGTCCGCCGTGCCGCACCGGGCGAGAAACTGACCACTCTGGACGACGTGCAGCGGAGTCTGGATCCGGACGACATCGTCATTTGCGACGACTCCGGCCCGGTGTCGCTGGCCGGCGTGATGGGTGGTGCCACGACCGAGATCGGCGACGGCACCACCGACGTGTTGCTGGAAGCGGCGAACTGGGATCCGAAGACGATCGCCCGCATGCTGCGCAGGCACAAGTTGCCGAGCGAGGCGGGCAAGCGTTTCGAGCGCACGGTCGACCCGGCCGTCGCGCCTGCGGCGGCGGAACTGGCTGCGCAGCTGCTCGTCCGCTACGGCGAGGCGACGATCGAACCGGGACGCACCGACGTGGGCGAGTGGTCCGCGCCGCCGCCGGTGACGATGCCGCTCGCGTTGCCGGACAAGGTCGCGGGCGTGCGCTACGAGCGTGGCGTCACGGCGCGGCGACTGACCCAGATCGGATGCCGCATCGAGGTGAGCACCTCCGACAGCGGGATCGGCCTTGTCACAGCGAGCCCGCCGAGCTGGCGGCCGGACCTGGGCCAGCCTGCCGACCTCGTCGAGGAAGTGTTGCGGCTCGAGGGATATCACACGATCCCATCCGTGCTCCCGCCGGCGCCCGCGGGACGTGGGCTGACACCCGCTCAGCGGCGGAAGAGGGCCGTCTCGCGGGCGCTGGCCCACGACGGCTACGTGGAGGTGCTGCCGTTCCCGTTCACCGGCACGGAGGAGCTCGGCAAGCTCGGTCTCACCGAGGACGACGAACGCAGGCGCGATGTGTCGCTGGTGAACCCGCTCGAGTCTGATCGCGCGCTGATGGCGACCACGCTGCTGCCGGGCTTGATCGAGGCCGTGCAGCGCAACGTCGCCCGGGGGCAACGTGACCTCGGGGTGTTCCACATCGGACAGGTGGTGCTCCCTGCGGAGCAGCGGGCTGCGGTGCCGGACGTCGGTGTCGCGGATCGGCCGTCGGCGCAGGAGCTGGCCGCGCTGCAGGCGTCACTGCCCGAGCAGCCGACCCACGTCGGTGCCGTTCTCGTGGGTCAGCGCGAACGCGCGGGCTGGTGGGGCACGGGCCGCGAGGCGGACTGGTCGGACGCGGTCGAGGCCGCGCGGACCGTGGCGCGGGCCGCGAACGTGGAGCTGACCGTCCGCAAGGGCGAGCGGAAACCGTGGCACCCCGGACGGTGTGCGGAACTGCTCGCAGGCGACGTCGTCGTCGGGTACGCAGGAGAGCTGCATCCGACCGTCGTGGAGGCGTTCGAACTACCGAAGCGGGCGTGTGCGGTGGAACTCGACCTCGACGCGTTGCCGCTGACCGAGCACCGTCCGGCCCCGGCGGTCTCGGCGTACCCGCCGGTGCTCATGGACGTGGCGCTGGTCGTCGACGACTCGGTGCCGTCGGCCGACCTGGTCGAGACGGTGCGTTCCGGGGGCGGTGAGCTGCTGGAGGACGTGCGGTTGTTCGACGTGTTCACCGGGCAGCAGGTCGGCGATGGCAAGAAGTCGCTCGCGATGGCGTTGCGGTTCCGGGCCCCGGACCGGACGTTGAAGCAGGACGAGGCCACGGAGGCGCGCGACCGTGCGGTGAGCACCGCGAAGCAGCGCCACGGCGCCGTCCTCCGCGGCTGAGCCGAGCGCCGGGCCTGATCGCGGAGGAGCGTGGTCGTGATGGTCACGTTGGACCGGTTGATCAACGTGCTCGGCGGGTACGGCGCTCGGCTTGTCTGTGCCCCGCACGGCCGGGCCGTGCGACTGCTCGGGGTCGCGGTACACGACGCCGGTGAGTTCGGCGGCGCGGACGAGGTCGTGCTCGGCGTCGGCGTGGACTCCGCCGAGCACGTCGTCTCGCTGGTGGACCGTACTCAGGCGTCGGTGGCGGTCTGCCGTGCCGAAGCGCTCGGCGAGGACGCCGTGGCGACGGCGAACGAGCGCGGTGTCGCGCTGGTCCTGGTCGACCCGGCGGTGTCGTGGGGCCAGGTGACGGGTGTCGTGTACGGCCTCGTGCTCGACGGACGGGAGACCGAGGTCGGGCGTGGGCCCACGGACCTGTTCGCACTGGCCGATTCGGTTGCCGAGGCCGTGGCCGCGCCGGTGACCATCGAGGACCAGCGGTCGCGGGTGTTGGCGTACTCGGCACGTCAGGAACGGGCGGATCAGGCCCGCTGGCAGACGATCCTGGGACGCCGCGTTCCGGAACCGGTGCGGCGGCACCTGTCGGAACGTGGCGTGTTCACGCACCTGACGCAGTCGGACGAGCCGCTGTTCGTGCCAGCTGAGCAGGATGCGCTGCTCGACGGCCGGATGGTGGCTGCGGTGCGGGCGGGACACGAACTGCTCGGGTCGATCTGGGTGGAGACGGCGCGACCTCTCGGCGACGCGGCGCGGGCCGCGTTGACCGCGGCGGCCCGAACCGCGTCGCTGCACATGTTGCGGGCCAGGGCGAGCGCGGACCTGGAACGGCAGGTCGAATCGGACCTGGTGATCGGCCTGCTCGAGGGGGTGGGCGACGCTCCGGCGGCCGCGAGTCAGCTCGGGCTGTCGGCGGAGCAGTTTCGGGTCTTGGCGATGCGGGCCCGGTCGGAACCGAGCAGTGCCGCGCCGCTGCTGTTGTTCGAGCGCGTGACCACCGGATTCGGCTGGTCCCGGCCGGGGCGCAGCGCCTTGTTCGCCGACACGGTCTACACCATCCTGCCGGGTGGTCCGGACGTGTCGAAGGTCTTGTCGTGGGTGCGTTCCCTGGACCGAGAGTTGCCGGACGACGTGTCGTTGTTCGTCGGGGTCGGTGGCAACGCGGGTTTGCGCGAGGTGGTCGCGAGCCGGCGTGAGGCGGACGAGAGCGTGGCGGTGCACACGGACCGGGGCGGTCCCGCGGTGGTCTACGACGACGCGTGGCACGAGGTGTTGTTGCGACGGCTCCGGCACGTCGCGCAGGTGGGGCGCGCACCGACGCGAGGACCTGTGGTCGAGTTGCGTCGCCACGACGCGCAGCGGGGTACCCGGTACGTCGAGACGTTACGTGCGTGGCTGGAGTGCCAGGGGGATCTCGCCGCTGCCGCGGCGCGTCTGGAGGTGCACCCGAACACGGTGCGGTACCGGATGCGCAAACTGGCGGAGGTCACCGAGGTCGACCTCGAGGACCCGAACAGTCGGCTCGCCATGATCATCGAGCTCGCGGTGGGGGAACCGTCGCTCGACTGAGCGTAGTGCGGCACGGCCAACGAATCGGTGCGGAATTGTGCGCTTTCACCAGTTCGCAGGGGCGTGCGGAGGGTCACCCTCGAGGTAACCGGATCGCCATCGAGGCTGGAGGGTGTCGTGCAGGACAAGGGTGCGCCGCGCAAGGTCGTGGTCGTGGGTGCGGGCGTCGTGGGACTGTCCACGGCGTGGTTCTTGCAGGAACACGGTGTCGAGGTGGTCGTCGTCGACCGCGACGACGTCGCGGCCGGCGCTTCGTGGGGCAACGCCGGTTATCTGTCCCCGGCCTTCACGGCACCGCTGCCGGAACCGGCGGTGCTGCGCTACGGGCTGCGAGCGCTGCTCGACCGTGACGCCCCGTTGCACGTGCCGGCGACGGTGGATCCGGGGCTGTGGGCGTTTCTGGTCGGCTTCGCCCGTCGCTGCACCCCCGGAGCGTGGAAGCGTGCGATGCGGGCGTACGCGGAGATCAACGGGGAGTCCCTCGACGCGTTCGACGTGCTGACCGACGGTGGCGTCGAGGCGAGGACGAATGCGGCTCCGATCACCGCCGCGTTCGACGACGCGAAAAGCCTCGCCGCGCTGCGGCACGAGTTCGAGTCGATGGCGCGCGTCGGCCAGGAGGTGACGGTCCGGGAGGCGGCACCCTCGGACGCCGGTGTTCCGCAGCTGTCGTCGCGGATCGAGTCGGTGCTGCGGATCGAGGGTCAGCGTTTCGTCGATCCCGGCGCGTTCGTGTGCGCGCTCGCCCGCTCGGTGCGCGAGCGCGACGGTGAGGTCCGGTCAGGATTCGAGGTCACGGTCGTGCACCAGGATGCCGGGGTGTCGGTGGAGTCGGCCGACGGCGACCTGGTCGCGGCCGACGCCGTGGTGCTGGCCACCGGAGCGTGGCTTCCTCGGTTGGCGAAACCGCTCGGAGTGCGCACCCGCGTGCAGGCGGGGCGCGGCTACTCGTTCACCGTGCCGACCGACGAGCCGGTGCCGGGCCCGGTGTACCTGCCTGCTGCGCGAGTGGCGTGCACGCCGTATCGAGGCGGACTGCGCGTGGCAGGGACGATGGAGTTCCGTTCGCCCGACGCGAGTCTGGACGAGGCTCGGGTGGAGGCCATCGTTCGCTCGGCGCGGCCGTTGCTCACCGGCGTGGCGTGGGAGGAACGAAAGGACGACTGGGTGGGGTCGCGGCCGGTCTCGGCGGACGGGTTGCCCGTGATCGGGGCGACGCGTGCGCCCGGGGTGTTCGTGGCGGGCGGCCACGGCATGTGGGGGCTCACGTTGGGCCCGTGGACGGGGCGGATGCTCGGCGATCAGATCGTCACCGGTTCTCGCCCGGCACGGCTTCGTCCCTTCGACCCGCTCCGCTGACGCGCGAACGGCACTTTCGCTCCGTCTGGTGGGGCGAGTGTGCCGTTCGCTTCGTCTGGTGGGGCGAAAGTGCCGTTCGCTTCGTCTGGTGGGGCGAAAGTGCCGTTCGCTCCGTCTGGTGGGGCGAAAGTGCCGTTCGCTCCGTCTGGCGGGGCGAAAGTGCCGTTCGCTCCCGGGTTCAGTGGTCGGTGCGTACCGCGCCGTGCAGATGCATGTCGTGCCAGCCGTCGGGATGCGGCCATGCGCTGCGGGCGGTGCCGTCCAGGACGTAGCCCGCTTTCTCGGCGACCCGGCAGGACGCGGCGTTCGCGACGGAGTGGTAGAGGCTGATCCGGTGCAGGCCGACCTCGCCGAGGGCCCACTCGGTCACGATCGCCAACGCGGTGACGGCTGCTCCGCGCCCGCGTGCTTCGGGCAGCATCCAGTAGCCGACCTCGGCGATGCCGAACGTGAGCTTGACGTTGTTCAACGCGATGCGTCCGAGAAGGGTCGTCCCGTCCGCGATCGCCCAGGACGCGACGGTCTCGGCGCCCCAGCCCTCGCGCTGGTGTTCGATCCATCGAGCGGCGTCGGCCTCGTCGTCGATGCGGCGAAAGTTCCAGAATCGCACGTCCGGGTCCTGGTAGGCGCGCACGACCGTACCGGTGTCGGCGTTGCGAAACGGACGCAGCAGCAGACCGGAATCGCTGGTCAACGTAGGCTGCTCGATGCCGCACATGCGCCCGGGGCGCACGATGGGGTCGGGATCGAGGGAACGCGGGTGCTCGAGGGTCGTGCGCCTCATCCTGCCTGTGGGGTGTGACACCGGCACTCGAATTGATTGATGTTGCATGACGGTGCATAATCATCCGCATGACGGTGCGAGCGGCGGTGGCCGGTGCGAGTGGGTACGCGGGCGGGGAACTCCTGCGCCTGCTGCTCGCTCACCCCGATGTCGAAATCGGTGCACTCACGGCGGGGAGCAACGCGGGAAGCTCCCTCGGTGAGCACCATCCCAACCTGGTCCCGCTCGCCGACCGCATGCTCGTCGACACGGCGGCGACCGAGCTCGCGGGGCACGACGTGGTGTTCCTCGCGCTGCCGCACGGACACTCCGCAGCCTTGGCGGCCGAGCTCGGCGACGACGTCGTCGTGGTGGACTGCGGCGCCGACCATCGGCTCAACGACCCGACCGCGTGGGAACGCTGGTACGGCGGCGAGCACCCCGGAACCTGGCCTTACGGCATCCCCGAACTCCCGGGTGGGCGGGACGGCCTGCGTGGCGCGAACCGGATCGCGGTGCCCGGGTGTTTCCCGACCGTGTCGTCGCTGGCGCTGGCTCCCGCGGTCGCGGCCGGAATCGTCGAGCCCGAAGCCGTCGTCGTCGCCGTCACCGGATCCTCCGGCGCGGGCCGTGCGCTCAAGCCGCATCTGCTCTCGGCCGAGGTCATGGGATCGGCGAGCGTGTACGGAGTGGGCGGGGCGCACCGCCACACTCCGGAGCTGATCCAGAACCTCTCGGCCGCTGCGGGCGGCGACGTCGCGGTGTCGTTCACCCCGGTTCTCGCGCCGATGGCGCGGGGGATCCTCGCCACGTGCAGCGCGCCGGTCCGCGACGGGGTGGACGCCGAAGCCGCGCGCAAGGTGTACGACCAGGCCTACGGCGACGAGCCGTTCGTCCACGTGCTGCCCGAGGGGAGTTGGCCGCAAACCTCGGCGACGGTCGGGGCGAACACGGTGCACCTGCAGCTCACCATCGATTGGGACGCCGGGCGCCTCGTGGTCGTCGGCGCCGAGGACAATCTGACCAAGGGCACCGCCGGGGGAGCGGTGCAGTGCATGAACCTCGCGCTTGGCCTCGACGAGACCGCCGGCCTCCCGGTCGCCGGGCTCGCGCCGTGAGCGACAAGAGCGAAGCCCCCGAACGAGGAGTAGCGATGGGCGTGACCGGACCGGCCGGGTTCCGGGCGGCGGGTGTGGCCGCCGCGATCAAGGGTTCCGGCGCGCGCGACCTCGCACTGGTCGTCAACGACGGACCACTCGACGCGGCGGCAGGCGTGTTCACCACCAACAAGGTCAAGGCCGCGCCGGTGTTGTGGTCGCAGCAAGTGCTGACCCAGCGGCGACTACGGGCGGTCGTGCTCAACTCCGGCGGCGCGAACGCCTGCACCGGCAGCGGCGGGTTCCAGGATGCGCACGCCACGGCCGAGAAAGTCGGACAGGCCCTCGGGTGTGGAGCGATCGAGGTCGCCGTGTGCTCCACCGGTCTCATCGGTGAACGGTTGCCCATGGACGCCGTGCTGTCCGGCGTGGACAGTGCGGCGAATGCGCTCGGTGGCCACGACCAGGACGCCGAGAACGCCGCGGAGGCCGTTCTGACCACCGACAGCCGTCCCAAGCAAGTGCATCTCCAGCGGCAGGGGTGGTCCGTCGGGGGCTTTGCCAAGGGCGCCGGGATGCTGGCCCCGAACATGGCCACGATGCTCGCGGTGCTGACCACCGACGCGGTGGTGGAGGGCGCCGTCCTGGACAGTGCGTTGCGGTCGGCCACGCGGGTCACGTTCGGTCGGCTCGACGTGGACGGGGGCACGTCCACCAACGACACGGTACTCGTGCTCGCCTCCGGAGCGTCGGGTGTACGGATCACGGAGGACGAGCTGGCCGCTGGTCTCCGCGAAGCGTCGCAGGGTCTCGTCCGGCAGTTGCAGGCGGATGCCGAAGGTGCGACCAAAGCCGTCGACATCACGGTTCGCGGTGCCGTCAGCGAGCAGGAAGCAGTCCACATCGGACGTGTCATCGCGGAAGACAACCTGGTCAAGACGGCGCTGTTCGGCTCCGACCCGAACTGGGGACGGATCGCGATGGCACTCGGCCGCGCCGACGCGAAGATCGACGTCGACCGGATGGAGATCCTCACCAACGGTGTCTCGCTCTACGCCGACGGTGCGCCGCAGGCCGATCGGTCCGACGCGGACCTCACCGGTCGGGACATCGAGATCGTGATCGACCTGCACCTCGGCGCCGAGCAGGCCACCATCCTGTCCACCGACCTCTCGCACGCCTACGTCGAAGAGAACAGCGCGTACTCGTCATGACCGGTACGAGTGACCGCAACCAGTTGACGGAGCCGGCGAACGCCGACCCCGCCGAGCGGCTCGCCGTCGCCGGTGAGAAGGCCCGCGTGCTCGTCGAGGCGCTGCCGTGGTTGCGCCGGTTCCACGGTGCGACCGTGGTCGTCAAGTACGGCGGCAACGCGATGATCGACGAGAACCTCAAGCGTGCCTTCGCCGAGGACATGGTGTTCCTGCGACTCGCCGGTCTGCACCCGGTCGTCGTGCACGGCGGCGGCCCGCAGATCAGCTCGATGCTGGAACGCCTCGACATGCCGGGTGAGTTCCGCGGCGGACTCCGGGTCACGACACCGGAGACGATGGACGTCGTGCGCATGGTGCTCGTCGGTCAGGTCGGCCGCGAACTCGTCGGCCTGATCAACCAGCACGGCCCGCACGCCGTCGGCATGTCCGGCGAGGACGCGCACCTGTTCACCGCGCAACGGCGTGGCGCCACCGTGGACGGTGAGGCCGTTGACATCGGTCTCGTCGGCGACGTCGTGTCGGTCAACCCGGACGCCGTGGTCGACCTGATCGCGGGCGGTCGCATCCCTGTCGTGTCCACTGTGGCCCCGGACGCGGACGGCGTGGTGCACAACGTCAACGCCGACACGGCCGCCGGAGCGCTCGCGACCGCTCTCGGCGCGCAGAAACTCGTGGTGCTCACCGACGTCGAGGGGCTCTACACCGACTGGCCCGACCGATCCTCCCTGGTCTCCCAGATCGCCGAACGCCGCCTCGCGGAACTGCTTCCGACGCTGGATTCCGGGATGATCCCGAAGATGGAGTCGTGCCTGCGCGCGGTCCGGGGCGGAGTCCCGCAGGCGCACGTCATCGACGGCAGGCTCGCGCACTCGGTCCTGCTCGAAGTGTTCACCAGTGCCGGCGTCGGCACCATGGTGCTGCCCGATGCTCGAACCGAACGGACGGAAGGCGAAACCTCATGAGCAGCATGCCTGCGGCAGGCAACGTCGCCGGAGTGAAGCGCTGGCAGGAGTCCATGATGGACAACTACGGGACTCCGCAGCTCACACTGGTGCGAGGTTCCGGGTGCGAGGTCACCGACGCCGACGGCAGGACCTACCTCGACCTCGTCGGCGGCATCGCCGTCAACGCACTCGGACACGCGCATCCGGCTGTCGTGCAGGCGGTGACCGACCAGATCGGACGGCTCGGACACGTCTCGAACTTCTACGCGCACGAACCCGGACTACGCCTGGCCGAGGAACTCCTCGACCTGCTCGGCGCCCGCGGGAACGGGCGGGTGCTGTTCTGCAACTCCGGCGCCGAGGCCAACGAGACGGCATTCAAGCTCGCCCGGCTCACCGGCCGGGCGAAGGTCGTGGCCACCGAAGGTGGGTTCCACGGACGTACCATGGGCGCGCTCGCCCTCACCGGGCAGCCGAGCAAGCAGGCACCGTTCGAACCGCTGCCGCACGGAGTCGTCCACGTCCCCTACGGTGACATCTCCGCGCTCGAGTCCGAAGTGGACAGCGACACCGCCGCGATCGTGCTCGAACCCATCCAGGGCGAGAACGGCGTCGTCGTGCCTCCGGAAAGCTACCTCCAACAGGCACGGGCGCTCGCGTCGAAGACCGGAGCGCTGCTCGTCCTCGACGAGGTGCAGACGGGCATTGGCCGCACGGGCCACTGGTTCGCCTTCCAACGGTGCGGAATCGTGCCCGACATCGTGACTCTCGCCAAGGGCCTCGGCGGCGGACTCTCGCTCGGGGCGTGCCTGACCCTGGGCGATGCCGCGACGCTGTTCGGCCCCGGCCAGCACGGCACCACTTTCGGCGGCAACCCGGTCGCCTGCGCCGCCGCCAGTGCCGTGCTGCACACGATCGCCGACGACGGGCTGCTGGAACACGCGGACACCACCGGCAAGAACCTCGTCGACGCCGTCCAACGGCTCGCTCATCCCCAGATCACCCACCTGCGTGGCGCCGGACTCCTCATCGGGATCGGACTCGCCCAAGCCGTGGCCCCGCAGGTGGTGGCGAACGCGCAACGCGCGGGCTATCTCGTCAACGCCGTCAACCCGACCACGGTCCGGCTGGCACCACCGCTGATCCTGCACCCCCGACAGGTGCAGAGCTTCGTCGAGCACCTGCCCGAGCTGCTGCCCGTCCCCGCCGAGGTGAACACCTGATGCTGCGCCACTTCCTGCGCGACGACGACCTGACCCCCGAGGAACAGACCGCGATCCTCGACCTCGCCGACGAGTTCAAGAAGAACCCGCACGGCAACCCCGTGCTCGCCGGACCCCGCTCGGTCGCGGTCCTGTTCGAGAAGGTCTCCACCCGCACCCGGCTGTCGTTCGAGGTCGGCATCGCGCAGCTCGGCGGCCACCCCGTCATCGTCGACGGACGCACGATGCAGCTCGGCCGCGAAGAGACCATCGAGGACACCGCCCGGGTCCTCGGTCGCTACGTCGACGCCGTCGTCTGGCGGACCTTCGCCCAGGCACGGATCGAGGCGATGGCCGCCGGTTCCGACGTCCCGGTGATCAACGCGCTCACCAACGAGTTCCACCCGTGCCAGGTGCTCGCCGACCTGCAGACGATCCGCGAACGGTGCGGGCACCTCGCCGGGCTCACCCTGACCTACCTCGGCGACGGTGCCAACAACATGGCGCACTCGTTGCTCGTCGGCGGCGCCACCGCGGGGATGCACGTCCGTATCGGTGCGCCGCAGGGATTCGCACCGGAACAATGGGTCCTCGACGCGGCGAACGCGCGCGCGACCGAGACCGGCGGCTCGGTGCAGGTGCTGACCGATCCGCGCGGCTGCGTCGACGGCGCCGACGTGCTCGTCACCGACTCCTGGACCTCGATGGGCCAGGAGAACGACGGCAAGGACCGGCTCGCACCGTTCCAGCCTTACCAGGTCAACACCGAACTCCTCGCCGCCACGGGAAAACCGGGAACCTTCGTGCTGCACTGCCTTCCCGCCCACCGCGGGCGGGAGATCACCGACGAGGTCCTCGACGGCCCCGCCAGTGCCGTCTTCGACGAAGCCGAGAATCGGCTGCACGCCCAGAAAGCACTGCTGGCATGGGTGATGCAGCCGTGACCACCACCCGGGCGGCCCGCCAGGCGCGGATCGTCGACCTCGTCTCCAGCATGGCCGTTCGCAGCCAGACCGAACTCGCGAAGTTGCTGGCCGACGACGGCATCGACGTCACGCAGGCGACCCTGTCCCGCGACCTCGACGAACTCGGAGCCGTGAAACTCCGCGGCGCCGACGGGGGAGCGGCCGTCTACGTCGTCCCCGAGGACGGTAGCCCCGTGCGCGGTATCCAGGGAGGTACCTCCCGGCTCACCCGCCTGCTCGCCGAACTCCTCGTCGGCTCGGACGGTTCCGGCAACATCACCGTCCTGCGCACCCCACCCGGAGCCGCACAATTCCTCGCCAGCGCCATCGACCGGGCGGCACTGCTGGAGGTGGTCGGCACCATCGCAGGCGACGACACGCTCATGGTCGTCGCCCGCGAACCGCTCACCGGCCTCGACCTCGCCGAACGGTTCACCGCGATGGCCGCGGGCGAACGAAGACCCGAAGCGGACGAACAGACCGGCTGAGCGGACCGGCATCCGCAGGTACCCGGACCGCCTCGCTCGTCAGCGAGAACGCGTGGTCCACAACAGACGCAAAGGAGCACAATCATGAGTGAGCGGGTCGTACTCGCCTACTCCGGCGGCCTCGACACCTCCGTGGCCATCGGATGGATCGCCGAGGAAACCGGCGCCGAGGTCGTCGCCGTCGCCGTCGACGTCGGCCAGGGCGGCGAAGACCTCGAAGAGGTCCGCAAACGGGCCCTCGACTGCGGTGCGGTCGAAGCCGTCGTCGCCGACGCCCGCGACGAATACGCCGAGCAGTACTGCCTGCCGGCACTCCAGACCAACGCCCTCTACATGGACCGCTATCCGTTGGTCTCGGCCTTGTCCCGGCCGCTGATCGTCAAGCACCTCACCGACGCCGCCGCCCAGACCGGCGCCACGACCGTCTCGCACGGCTGCACCGGCAAGGGCAACGACCAGGTGCGGTTCGAGGTCGGCATCGGCGCCCTCGCACCCGATCTCAAGGTCATCGCACCCGTCCGCGACTTCGCATGGACCCGGGAGAAGGCGATCGCCTGGGCCGAGGACCGCGACCTGCCCATCGACGTCAACAAGAAGTCCCCGTACTCCATCGACCAGAACGTGTGGGGACGCGCCGTCGAAACCGGCTTCCTCGAAGACATCTGGAACGCGCCCATCGAGGACGTCTACTCCTACACCCAGGACCCGTCGCAGCCCCGTGATCCCGACGAAGTCGTCATCACCTTCGACAAGGGCGTGCCGGTGGCCATCGACGGTGAGACGGTCACCGTGCTGCAAGCCATCCAGCAGCTCAACCAGCGTGCCGGCAACCAGGGCGTCGGCAGGCTCGACATGGTCGAAGACCGCCTCGTGGGCATCAAGAGCCGCGAGGTCTACGAAGCACCCGGTGCGCTCGCGCTCATCACCGCACACCAGGAACTCGAAGACGTCACGCTCGAACGTGATCTCGCCCGGTTCAAGCGGACCGTCGCCCAACGCTGGGGCGAACTCGTCTACGACGGGCTCTGGTTCTCCCCGCTGAAGAACGCGCTCGACTCCTTCGTCGCCGACTCGCAACAGCACGTCTCCGGCGAGATCCGGATGACGCTGCACGGCGGACGCGCCGTCGTCAACGGCCGCAGGAGCGACGCGTCGCTGTACGACTTCAACCTCGCCACCTACGACGAAGGGGACACCTTCGACCAGGGGTTGGCGAAGGGGTTCGTGCAGTTGTGGGGACTCCCCTCCAAGATCGCCGCGAAGCGGGATCTCGGGAGTTGAGGTTTCGGCTGGTCTGATCGTCTGGCTGGTCTGCGCTGCCGGGTGCGGTTTCGTTCTTGGTCGGTTCGCCCGGTGCGAGTGGCGGAACCTCAGGGCGTCTTCTCGCTGCGGGAGTGCCTTCTTGAGTAGCGGCCTACGCTGCGAAGGCACTGTCCTCGCGAGAAGACGCCCTGAGAACCCGCAGCGGTGCCGGATGGTGTGGGTGGAGGGAATCGGGTTCGCCGATTTCCAGACGATGGTCCGGGTGTCTGCGCCCCGGGTGTCGTGAGTATCGGTTGTCGTTGTGTGAAGGGGATGTTGTGACCGAGCAGGATGGGTCGGGGTCGACCAAGTTGTGGGGTGGACGGTTCGCGTCGGGGCCTGCCGAGGCGATGGCGCGACTGAGTCTGTCCACGCACGTCGACTGGCGACTCGCTCCGTACGACATCGCGGGATCGCGAGCGCACGCACGGGTGCTCCACCATGCTGGGCTGCTTACCGACGACGAACTCCAACGCATGCACGACGGGCTCGACGTCCTCGCCGGCGACGTCGAATCCGGTGCGTTCCAGCCGGTTCTCGACGACGAAGACGTCCACACCGCGCTCGAACGGGGTCTGCTCGAACGGGTCGGAGCCGACCTCGGTGGCAAACTGCGAGCAGGCCGCTCCCGTAACGACCAGGTCGCGACGCTGTTCCGCATGTGGCTGCGGGACGCCACTGGCCGCGTGGCCACCGGAGTCCTCGACGTGGTCGAAGCACTCACCTCGCAAGCCGCCGCACACCCCGACACCGTCCTGCCAGGGCGGACACACCTCCAGCACGCGCAACCGGTCCTGCTCGCGCACCATCTGCTCGCGCACTGCCAGGCGCTGCTGCGTGACGTCGCGCGGTTGCGCGACTGGGACGCCCGCACCGCCTACTCGCCGTACGGCTCGGGCGCGCTCGCCGGATCGTCGCTCGGGCTCGATCCGCAAGCCGTGGCCGAAGAACTCGGGTTCGACGCGGCCGTGGACAACTCCATCGACGGTACCTCCAGCCGCGACTTCGCAGCGGAGTCGGCGTTCTGCTTCGCGATGCTGGGAGTGAACCTCTCCCGGATCGCCGAGGAAGTCGTCATCTGGAACACCGCCGAGTTCGGCTACGTCACGCTGGACGACGCGTGGGCCACCGGCAGTTCCATCATGCCACAGAAGAAGAATCCCGACGTCGCCGAACTCGCGCGCGGCAAATCCGGCACCATGATCGGAAACCTCACCGGACTGCTCGCCACTCTGAAGGCGCAGCCGCTCGCCTACAACCGGGATCTGCAGGAGGACAAGCAGCCGGTGTTCGACTCCGTCGAGCATCTCGAACTTCTGCTGCCCGCGATGACGGGCATGATGGGCACGCTGACGTTCCACACGGGACGGCTCGCCGAGCTCGCACCGGCCGGATTCACGCTGGCCACCGACATCGCCGAGTGGCTCGTTCGCCGAGGTGTCCCGTTCCGCGTCGCGCACGAGGCCTCCGGTGAATGCGTGCGGCTCGCCGAACGAGGCGACGTCGGGCTCGACGAGCTCACCGACACCGAACTCGCCGGCGTACACCCGGCTCTGACCCCGGAAGTTCGGGACGTCCTCACTGTCGCGGGCTCGATCGCCTCTCGCGATGCTCACGGCGGCACGGCTGCGCCGCGGGTCGCCGAACAGCTCGACCGCGTGCGCTCGGCCGTGCGCGACCACCGAGCCCGGTTCGGCGACTGACGCCGGTACGGTGCGCGCCGTGAGCATCGTGACCCGGCCGGACCTCGCCCACGACCCGCTGCGGGTCGCCCGCGACCTTCTCGGCAGCGAGATCGCCTCGGACACGCCCGAGGGGACCGTGCGCCTGCGTGTCGTCGAGGTCGAGGCCTACCGGGGATACGACGACCCGGCGTCACACTGCTATCGCGGCCGGACCGAGCGCAACGCCGTTATGTTCGGGCCTGCCGGGCACCTGTACGTGTACTTCGTCTACGGCATGCACTTCTGCATCAACGTGGTGACGCTCACCGACGACGAACCCGGCGCGGTGCTGCTTCGGGCCGGCGAAGTCCTGGACGGTGTCGACCTCGCCCGCAAGCGCCGCCCGGCCGCACGTAAGGACACCCAGCTCGCCGACGGACCCGCCAAACTTGCCGGCGCACTGGGGATCACGCGGGAGCACAATGGCACCGACCTCACCGCCCCGGGCTCCTCGATCCGGTTGCTGACCGGGACCACCGTCGACGAACACGACGTGCGCACCGGCCCGCGAGTCGGAGTGGCGACGGCCCAGGACTTCCCGTGGCGGTTGTGGGTCGCGGGTTCCCCGGCGGTGAGCACCTACCGCCGCGGTGGGCGGGTGCGGGTCCGGGACCTGGGGTGACGCCCGCTGGAGTGTATGCGCCAAACTGGACTCGTGAGTGAGCACATCCTTGACGAGCTGTCCTGGCGCGGTCTGATCGCGCAGTCCACCGACCTCGACGCACTGCGCGCCGACCTCGACGAGGGCCCGCTCACGTTCTACGGCGGCTTCGACCCGACCGCTCCCAGCCTGCACGCCGGCCACCTCGTGCCGATGCTCGCGTTGCGCCGCCTGCAGCGGGCGGGACACCGTCCGATCGCGCTCGCGGGAGGCGCCACCGGACTCATCGGTGACCCCCGGGACGTGGGGGAGCGCAACCTGCACGACGAGGACACCGTTCGGGAGTGGACCGACGGGGTCGGATCGCAGCTGGAGAAGTTTCTCGACTTCGACGATCCAAGGACCGGCGCGATCATGGTCAACAACGCGGACTGGACGGCGAACCTGCCGGTGACCGCGTTCCTCCGGGACATCGGCAAGCACTTCTCCCTCAACACGATGCTCTCGAGGGAGACGGTGAAGCGTCGTCTCGAAACCGACGGGATGTCCTACACCGAGTTCAGCTACATGCTGTTGCAGGCCAATGATTACGTGCAGCTCTACCGCAAGTACGGCGCACGCCTGCAACTCGGCGGTTCGGACCAATGGGGCAACATCGTGGCCGGAGTCGATCTCTTGCGGCGGCAGGAATCCGTGGTCGCGCACGCGATCACCCACCCGTTGGTCACCGACGCCGAGGGGCGGAAGTTCGGCAAGTCCACTGGTGGCGGCAGTGTCTGGCTCGACCCGGAGATGACGTCGCCGTACGCCTGGTACCAGTACTTCGTGAACACCGCCGACGCCGACGTCGGACGATACCTGCGGTTGTTCACCTTCCTCGGTGCCGAGGAGATCGCAGAGCTCGAGCAGAGCACGATCGAGAAGCCGCAGCTTCGTGCCGCGGCGCGGCGGCTCGCCGAGGAGCTCACCACGCTTGTGCACGGCGAACGTCAGACGCGACAGGTCGTGGCCGCGAGCCAGGCCCTCTTCGGTCGTGGCGAGCTCGCGGACCTGGACGCCTCTACGCTGCGGGCGGCGATGGGGGAGGCACCGACCGGGGAAGTGGCCCTGAGCGACTCGACGACGATCGTGACGCTGCTCGTGGAGTCCGGTCTCGCAACCAGCAACGGTGCCGCCCGCCGCACGATCAAGGAGGGCGGCGCGTACGTCAACAACGTCAAGATCACCGATGAGAGCTGGACGCCGAGCACCGACGATCTGCTGCACGGCGAATGGCTGGTGGTTCGGCGTGGCAAGCGACACACTGCGGGGATCAAGGCCGTGAACTAGGCTGCGGTCGACGACGAAAACGGTTCGTGAGCTGCACAAAACTCGTTTTCGACGCCGGTGAAGCGTGATTTGACGTGGCGTCCACCGGCGCGTAACTTCGATGAAGTCAGCACGGAACGGGCCGGGTTCGGACCGGGTGTTGGGGATCGTGAAGGTGGCACGGTTGTGGTGCTGGAGTAGCGGTCCGTGTTTCCTTGCCTCGCAGTGTGGCTGCCGATGTGTCGGTGGTTGTGGCGCGGGTGGGGTTTGATAATAGTTGTATGTGGTTCCCCGATGTGGTTCGTCGGGTGAGGTTCCGGCCCGATCGGGTCGGGTGGCCCCCCGGTGAGTCGCTGAGATCCGTGTGGGTTAGGGTGGAGCCAGAACGGAACGCGGAAGTGTTCCGGACGCGATAACGATGACGCTTGCTTGGTGGCCTTGTTGTGGGGTTGCTGGGTTGTGCGTGTGTTCTTTGAGATCTCAACAGTGTGCCGATGTTTTGTGGTTGGTGGTTTGGCTGCCTGGCCTGCGTTGTGTGGGTTGGGTGGTTTTGTTTTTGTGCCAACTGTTTTTGTTGGTCAGGTTTTGAATGATCCTTGTTGGAGAGTTTGATCCTGGCTCAGGACGAACGCTGGCGGCGTGCTTAACACATGCAAGTCGAACGCTGAAGCCCTTTCGGGGGTGGATGAGTGGCGAACGGGTGAGTAACACGTGGGTAATCTGCCCTGTACTTCGGGATAAGCCTTGGAAACGGGGTCTAATACCGGATAGGACCTGTCCTCGCATGGGGGTGGGTGGAAAGTTCCGGCGGTATGGGATGAGCCCGCGGCCTATCAGCTTGTTGGTGGGGTAGTGGCCTACCAAGGCGACGACGGGTAGCCGGCCTGAGAGGGTGACCGGTCACACTGGGACTGAGACACGGCCCAGACTCCTACGGGAGGCAGCAGTGGGGAATCTTGCGCAATGGGCGAAAGCCTGACGCAGCAACGCCGCGTGGGGGATGACGGCCTTCGGGTTGTAAACCTCTTTCGACATCGACGAAGGGGCCCTGTTGTGGGGTTTTGACGGTAGGTGTAGAAGAAGCACCGGCTAACTACGTGCCAGCAGCCGCGGTAATACGTAGGGTGCGAGCGTTGTCCGGATTTATTGGGCGTAAAGAGCTCGTAGGCGGTTTGTCGCGTCGGCCGTGAAAACCTGCCGCTTAACGGTGGGCGTGCGGTCGATACGGGCAGACTTGAGTTCGGTAGGGGAGACTGGAATTCCTGGTGTAGCGGTGAAATGCGCAGATATCAGGAGGAACACCGGTGGCGAAGGCGGGTCTCTGGGCCGATACTGACGCTGAGGAGCGAAAGCGTGGGGAGCGAACAGGATTAGATACCCTGGTAGTCCACGCCGTAAACGTTGGGCGCTAGGTGTGGGGACTGTTTCCACGGTTTCCGTGCCGTAGCTAACGCATTAAGCGCCCCGCCTGGGGAGTACGGCCGCAAGGCTAAAACTCAAAGGAATTGACGGGGGCCCGCACAAGCGGCGGAGCATGTGGATTAATTCGATGCAACGCGAAGAACCTTACCTGGGTTTGACATGCACCAGATTGCCGTGGAGACATGGTTTCCCTTGTGGTTGGTGTACAGGTGGTGCATGGCTGTCGTCAGCTCGTGTCGTGAGATGTTGGGTTAAGTCCCGCAACGAGCGCAACCCTTATCCCGTGTTGCCAGCACATGATGGTGGGGACTCGCGGGAGACTGCCGGGGTCAACTCGGAGGAAGGTGGGGATGACGTCAAGTCATCATGCCCCTTATGTCCAGGGCTTCACACATGCTACAATGGCCGGTACAATGGGTGGCGATACTGTGAGGTGGAGCGAATCCCATAAAGCTGGTCTCAGTTCGGATCGGGGTCTGCAACTCGACCTCGTGAAGTCGGAGTCGCTAGTAATCGCAGATCAGCAGTGCTGCGGTGAATACGTTCCCGGGCCTTGTACACACCGCCCGTCACGTCACGAAAGTCGGTAACACCCGAAGCTCATGGCCCAACCGGTTGTCCGGGGGGAGTGGTCGAAGGTGGGACCGGCGATTGGGACGAAGTCGTAACAAGGTAGCCGTACCGGAAGGTGCGGCTGGATCACCTCCTTTCTAAGGAGCAAACATCGTGTCCATGTCTGGTGTGGTTGCGTGCGTGTTGCGTGTGTGGCTGTGCTGGGTGTGGGGTGTGCCTGCTGTGCATGGGCGGATGTTCCGTGTGGTGGGTGTGCTCGAAGAGTTGTGGAAACGCTAATCACTGGTCGGCTGGTTCTGCTCGTGTTGTGGGTGGGGTTGGTCGTGATGTCGGTGCACTGTTGGGTTTTGAGGGAACACACGGGTGTGTGTTGTCTGGTTGTTGTTTGAGAACTGTATAGTGGATGCGAGCATCTTGTTTTTGTCTTGTGTTTCTGGTTTGTGTGTAAGTTGTATTGGGCACACGGTGGATGCCTAGGTACCAGGGGCCGATGAAGGACGTGGGAGGCTGCGATATGCCTCGGGGAGTTGTCAACCGAGCTGTGATCCGAGGATGTCCGAATGGGGAAACCCAGCCCGAGTGATGTCGGGTTACCTGCATCTGAATGTATAGGGTGTGGGGGGTATACGCGGGGAAGTGAAACATCTTAGTACCCGTAGGAAGAGAAAACAATTGTGATTCCGTGAGTAGTGGCGAGCGAAAGCGGAGGTTGGCTAAACCGTGCATGTGGGAGACCCGGCAGGGGTTGCGTGTGCGGGGTTGTGGGGCGTTGTTGGAGGGGTCTGCCGGCCCTTCAGCGTGGCTGCGTGGGTTAGTTGAACAGGTTGGGATGCCTGGCCGGAGTGGGTGAGAGTCCCGTAGGCGAAAATCTGCGTGGTGTGTGTGATGGCGTGCCCGAGTAGCAGTGTTTCCGTGGAGGGCGCTGTGAATCTGGCGGGACCACCCGTTAAGCCTGAATACTGCCTGGTGACCGATAGTGGAGAGTACCGTGAGGGAATGGTGAAAAGTACCCCGGGAGGGGAGTGAAAGAGTTCCTGAAACCGTGTGCCTGCAATCCGTCAGAGCTGTGGCTGCCCCTGTTGGGGTGGTGGTGATGGCGTGCCTTTTGAAGAATGAGCCTGCGAGTTGCTGCTGCGTGGCGAGGTTAACCCGGGTGGGGTAGCCGGAGCGAAAGCGAGTCTGAAGAGGGCGTTGGAGTCGCGTGGTGCAGACCCGAAGCGGAGTGATCTACCCATGGCCAGGGTGAAGCGCGGGTAAGACCGTGTGGAGGCCCGAACCCACCAGGGTTGAAAACCTGGGGGATGAGCTGTGGGTAGGGGTGAAAGGCCAATCAAACTTCGTGATAGCTGGTTCTCCCCGAAATGCATTTAGGTGCAGCGTTGCGTGGTGCCCGGGTGGGGTAGAGCACTGGTTGGTTGATGGGCCTTTACGGGTTACTGACGTCAGCCAAACTCCGAATACGCCTGTGGTGGAGCGTGGCAGTGAGACGGCGGGGGAAAAGCTTCGTCGTCGAGAGGGAAACAGCCCAGAACACCGGCTAAGGCCCCGAAGTGTGTGCTTAGTGGGAAAGGATGTGGGATCGCAGAGACAACCAGGAGGTTGGCTTAGAAGCAGCCATCCTTGAAAGAGTGCGTAATAGCTCACTGGTCAAGTGGTCCTGCGCCGACAATGTAGCGGGGCTGAAGTACACCGCCGAAGCCGTGTCGCTCACACTGTGTGTGGGTGGGTAGGGGAGCGTCCTGTATCCGGTGAAGCATCTCTGTGAGGGGGTGTGGAGGGTGTGGGAGTGAGAATGCAGGCATGAGTAGCGAGAGCAGAGTGAGAATCTCTGCCGCCGGATGACCAAGGGTTCCTGGGGCAGGTTCGTCCGCCCAGGGTGAGTCGGGGCCTAAGGCGAGGCCGACAGGCGTAGTCGATGGAGAACGGGTTGATATTCCCGTACCCGTGTGCACGCGCCCATGGCGAGTCCCGTGAGACTAACCACCCGCTGCTGACGGGGGTCTTCGGATCCTGGTTGGTGGTGCGTGGGACCTGAGTGGGTAGTAGTCAAGTGATGGGGTGACGCAGGAGGGTAGCCCTGCCGGTGAGTGGTAGTACCGGTGTAAGCCTGTAGCCCGTTGTCCAGGGAAATCCGGGCAGCGTGTGGGTGAGAGGTGAGGCGTAGCCGTGGTGGTGAAGTGGGTGATCCCGTGCTGTCGAGAAAAGCCTCTAGCGATGTGTGTGCACGGCCCGTACCCGAAACCGACACAGGTGGTCAGGTAGAGAATACCGAGGCGGTCGGGTGAACTGTGGTTAAGGAACTCGGCAAAATGCCCCCGTAACTTCGGGAGAAGGGGGGCCATGTCTGGTGATCCACCGTGCGTGGGGAGCTGGGTGTGGCCGCAGAGACCAGGGAGAAGCGACTGTTTACTAAAAACACAGGTCCGTGCGAAGTCGTAAGACGAGGTATACGGACTGACGCCTGCCCGGTGCTGGAACGTTAAGAGGACCCGTTAACCATCTTTGGGTGGTGAAGCGGAGAATTTAAGCGCCAGTAAACGGCGGTGGTAACTATAACCATCCTAAGGTAGCGAAATTCCTTGTCGGGTAAGTTCCGACCTGCACGAATGGCGTAACGACTTCTCCGCTGTCTCGACCACAGGCCCGGTGAAATTGCAATACGAGTAAAGATGCTCGTTTCGCGCGGCAGGACGGAAAGACCCCGGGACCTTTACTATAGCTTGGTATTGGTGTTTGGTTCGGCTTGTGTAGGATAGGTGGGAGACTGTGAAGCGTTCACGCTAGTGGGTGTGGAGTCGTTGTTGAAATACCACTCTGGTCGTTCCGGGCATCTCAACCTCGGGCCCTGATCGGGTTCAGGGACAGTGCCTGGTGGGTAGTTTAACTGGGGCGGTTGCCTCCTAAAGGGTAACGGAGGCGCCCAAAGGTTCCCTCAGCCTGGTTGGCAATCAGGTGTTGAGTGTAAGTGTATAAGGGAGCTTGACTGTGAGACTGACGGGTCGAGCAGGTGCGAAAGCAGGGACTAGTGATCCGGCACTGGCTGGTGGAAGCGGTGTCGCTCAACGGATAAAAGGTACCCCGGGGATAACAGGCTGATCTTCCCCAAGAGTCCATATCGACGGGATGGTTTGGCACCTCGATGTCGGCTCGTCGCATCCTGGGGCTGGAGTTGGTCCCAAGGGTTGGGCTGTTCGCCCATTAAAGCGGCACGCGAGCTGGGTTTAGAACGTCGTGAGACAGTTCGGTCCCTATCCGCCGCGCGCGTAGGAGACTTGCGGAAGGCTGTCCCTAGTACGAGAGGACCGGGACGGACGGACCTCTGGTGTGCCAGTTGTCCCGCCAGGGGCACGGCTGGTTGGCTACGTTCGGAAGGGATAACCGCTGAAAGCATCTAAGCGGGAAGCCCGTTCCCAGATGAGGTCTCCCACCCCGTTGTGGGTTAAGGCCCCCACCAGATCAGTGGGTTGATAGGCCCGACATGGACACCCAGTAATGGGCGGAGTGGACGGGTACTAATAGGCCGAGGACTTACCACAACCACACCACAAACACACGCGACAACCACGCGATCTTGCATCCACTATACGGTATCTGAAACAACAACCACCCCCACCACACACACGTGTGGAACCGGGGGCTCGGCACAGTTGAATACGCACAACACATCAAGACTTCCACCCCCCACCCGTGTGGGGTTGCCGGGGGTGGTGTTGAGTGTGTCGGTGGCGATAGCGGAGCGGGAAACGCCCGGACCCATCCCGAACCCGGAAGCTAAGCCCTCCAGCGCCGATGGTACTGCACCCGACAGGGTGTGGGAGAGTAGGACACCGCCGACATTCCACCCACACGGAGGGGCTGGCCACCACGGCCAGCCCCTCCGACTTGTAGGGACGCACTACAGCTTCGGCGTCACCATTTCCCGGTGTGCGGAGGCGCTCCCACCGGCTGAAGCTGGTGGGTTTATGCTGGTCAGATAGCAAGTTTCACAGTGCTCAGGAGGTCCGGTGTCCGGTTCCGACGACAGGCGTGGTGGATTCCGACGTGATCGCCGCGCCGACGCTGGCGCCGAGGGCGGTCGCCGGTCCGGCGGTCGATCCGGCGACGGTCGTCCAGGTGGGCGAGAAGATCGCGGCGGTGGATTTCGACAAGGCCGCGGCTCCGACGAGCAGGGAAAAGGCCGCGGTGGAGACGGCCAGCAGCGCGGCCGAGGCGGTGACGATCGAGGCTTCCGCCGCGACGACAGGGGGCGTCGTGACGAAGGCGGACGCCGGGACGATCGTGGCGGGCGTTCCGACGACCGGGGTGATCGTTCTCGGTTCCAGGGTGGCCGGGACGACCGTGGTGGTCGGAATCGCAAGTTCGACGGGCCGCGCCGTGATGATCGGTCGCGGTTCGACGACAACCGGCGTGACGACCGGGCCGGTGACCGTCGTGATCACCGGCGCGACGACGATCAACGCCCCCGGCGCGACGACCGGCGCGACCGTGGTGATCAGGAACGTCGTGGCGACAAAGGCCGTCGGGACGACAGGGGACGGGGTCAGGACCGGGGCTTCCGTCGCGACGGCAAGGGACGTCCTGACGAACGTGGGCGCCGGGACGATCGTGGCGGGCGTTCCGACGACCGGGGTGATCGTTCTCGGTTCCAGGGTGGCCGGGACGACCGTGGTGGTCGGAATCGCAAGTTCGACGGGCCGCGCCGTGATGATCGGTCGCGGTTCGACGACAACCGGCGTGACGACCGGGCCGGTGACCGTCGTGATCACCGGCGCGACGACGATCAAGGCCCTCGGCGCGACGTCCGGCGTGACAAGCCGCGTTTCTCCGGAGGACGCGACGAACGGAACCGGGACGGTCGTCGCGAGAACGCGCGGAGCGACCACCACCGGAGCTCTCAGCCGGGGCACGACCGCAAACACCGTGACAGGCGTGACGACCGAGGCGGTCGGCCACGAGACGACGAACGGAAGCGCCCGCGGGAGGGTGCGGGCGATACGGTCTCCTCGAAGCCGCAGGAGCCCGAGTTGCCGGAGGAGATCGATCCGAAGGAACTCGACGGCGATATCCGTCGTGAGCTGCGCAGTATGCCGAAGAGCCTCGCGGACAAGGTCGCCAGCCACATCGTGGCGGCAGGCACGTTGATCGACGAGGAGCCACAGCGCGCCCTCGTCCATGCGCGGTTCGCGCGGCGCTGCGCCTCGCGTGTGTGGGCCGTGCGGGAAGCGAACGGCCTGACCGCCTATGCCTCCGGCGAATGGAGCGAGGCTTTGGCCGAGCTTCGTGCGGCACGTCGTATGGCCGGTGGCGCCGGCCACCTCGCGCTCATGATCGACTGCGAACGTGCGCTCGGGCGGCCCGAGCGGGCGTTGGAACTGTCCCGCAGCCCCGAAGCGGCCGAACTCGTCGGCGAGGAGGCCGTCGAGCTGCGGATGGTCGCCGCGGGGGTTCGACGCGACCTCGGCGAGATCGATGCCGCGGTGGTCGGACTGCAGATCCCGGAGCTCGATCCGCAACGTCAGGATCCGTGGAGCGCCCGCCTGTTCTATGCTTACGCGGACAATCTTCTGGCCGCGGATCGCGTGCAGGAAGCGTTCACCTGGTTCGTGCACGCCGCCCATGCCGACGACGAAGGCGACACCGACGCGGCGGAGCGTCTCGACGAACTGGTGGAGATGCTCGGCGGCCACGACGTCGCCGAAGATCTCGTCGCGCAGGCTGCGTCGGCGGAACAGGGTTCGGACGAGGTCGTCCACGACGAGGATGACACTGCTGCGGTCGAGCTCGGTGACGTGCCGCGGGAGCGGCAAGCGATTGCACCGGTCGACGACATCCCCGACGTGAATAGCACGCACGGTGGGGCAGCAGGTGCCGCGGGCACGGCCGGAGATGACGGAGACGTAGCCCCTCGGGCCAGCACGTCCGGTGGCGCGGCCACCCGGTCCGACGACGATTCGGCCACCGAAGACTCGGATGGTGCCGGGGCGACGTGACGGACAGCCTGCTGGATCACCACGACGGCCTGCTGCTCGACCTCGACGGCACCGTCTACCGAGGCGGGGACGCCGTCAGCTCCGCCGCCGAGACGCTCGCCGGCGCGCGTGAGGCCGGCGTGGCGCTCCGATTCGTCACGAACAACGCGTCGAAATCACCTGCGCAGGTCGTCGACCATCTCCGGGCGCTCGGCCTCGCAGCGG
The DNA here is from genome assembly GCF_009664835.1 of Allosaccharopolyspora coralli. NCBI lineage: Bacteria > Bacillati > Actinomycetota > Actinomycetes > Pseudonocardiales > Pseudonocardiaceae > Allosaccharopolyspora > Allosaccharopolyspora coralli. Next base: position 3,108,098 of record NZ_CP045929.1, on the reverse strand, counting down.
AACCGCACGAGATCAGCACGAGCGCGCAGGCGGCCGCTGCGATGGTCGCCGAGTCGGTGCCGCCGGCAGCGGCCGTCCTGGTGATCGGCAGTGCGGCGTTCGCCGACGAGGTCGCCGGAGTCGGTCTCACTCCGGTCCGCCGCTTCGAGGACGAGCCGGTCGCGGTGGTGCAAGGACATTCCCCGACGACGGGATGGGCGGATCTTGCCGAGGCCTGCCTGGCGCTGCGGTTCGGAGCACTCTGGATCGCCAGTAACGGCGACCGCACCTTGCCTACGGAACGCGGCGAGCTGCCCGGCAACGGCGCGATGGTCGATGCTCTCCGGACCGCCAGCGGACGTGAACCGGAGTTCGCGGGCAAACCGCAGGTGCCGTTGCTACGACGTGCGGTCGCTTCGAGTGGTGCGGAACGCCCGCTCATGGTGGGCGACCGGTTGGACACCGACATCGCAGGCGCTGTCGCGTACGGCATGCCGTCACTGTTCGTGCTGACCGGTGTCGGGACCCCGCGGGACGTACTCACCGCCGCATCGGAGCAGCGTCCGGACCGAATCGGCGCGGACGTGCGGGCGGTGACCGAACCCGCGGCCGCGACCGAGATCCGCGGGTCCGAAGCCTGGACAGTGCGATGCGCGGAGTCCGTGGTGGAACTCGGTAGTTCCACGGCGCAGGACGACGCCGACCCGCTCGCTGCGTTGCGAGCGCTCTGCGCCGCATGGTGGGCGACGGGCGAGGGCCGGGTGGACGTCGTCGGCACGGACGCGACGGCGAAATCGGTACTCTACGAACTCGGGTTGGCCTGACCGATGCCAGGTGCGCGCACGCGGCACACCCGTCCGATAGCGTGGAGACAGTCACCGAGTGTGGGGGAGACCAAGGGGAGCGGAAGCGCATGACCTCGTCGCACGGCAGTGCAGAGTCAGTGACCGGGACGGAGTCACATGGTGAGGCGGAGTCGACTCCGTCCGTGACGGCCCCGAAACCGTCGATGTTGGCGCGGCGGAACGCGCCCGACGACGGCAGTGCAGCGGAGCAGGCGATCGACTCGGCACTTGAGGGACTGCGCGGACTCGACGAGCTCCCCGTTGCCGACCACGTCAAGCGGTTCGACACGGCCCACACGGCCCTGACAGAGGCGCTCGGCCGGACCGAGAACCACCAGTCCGGGCCCCACGGCGGGAGCTGAGCGGTGCCACGACGGGCGCGGTTGGATGCCGAGCTGGTGCGGCGAGGGCTCGCCCGGTCGCGGGAACACGCGTCCGAACTCGTCGCCGCCGGGCGCGTGACCGTCCGCGGCATGATAGCGCGGAAAGCGGCGACCGCGGTGGAGATCGACGCTCCTGTCCTCGTCACCGAGGATCGCGACGATCCGAAATGGGCCTCACGAGGGGCGCACAAGCTGGTCGGTGCGTTGGAGGTCTTCGAAGCCGACGGTCTCGACGTCACCGGTCGCCGGTGCCTGGACGCAGGCGCTTCCACCGGCGGTTTCACCGACGCGCTTCTGCGGCGGGGCGTACACGAGGTCGTTGCCGTGGACGTCGGGTACGGACAGCTGGCGTGGAAGTTGCAGACCGACGAACGGGTGCGGATCCACGATCGCACGAACGTCCGCTCGTTGACCCCGGAGATCATCGGTGGCCCGGTGGGTCTCGTGGTCGCGGATCTGTCGTTCATCTCGCTACGCCTCGTCCTGCCCGCGCTGTCCGCGTGCGTGGAGACCGGAGCCGACGTGTTGCCGATGATCAAGCCGCAATTCGAGGTCGGCAAGGACCGCCTCGGATCCGGTGGTGTCGTACGTGATGCCGACTTGCGTGCCGAGGTCGTGCTCGATGTCCTCGAACACGCGCAGAGCGGGGATTTCGGGGTCCACGGCGTGGTGGCGAGCCCGTTGCCGGGCCCGTCCGGCAACGTCGAGTACTTCGCGTGGTTGCGCGCCGGTGAGCAGAGTTCTCGTGACGAGAGTCGGCGGCGCGTGCGCGAGGCCGTGCGTGCCGGACCACAAGACAAGAGTGGGTCCGTGGTGACCGAACAGAGCGCGGGAGGCACGCAGTGAGACGCGCGGTGCTGTTGGTCGTCCACACGGGCCGCCAGCACAACCTGAGGACGGCCGAGAAGGTCGCCGGTCAGCTGATCGATGCCGGCCTTCTCGTCCGGGTACTGGACGAGGAGGCTCCGGAGATCGAGGCGCACTGCTTCAGCGAGGTGGTGACCGCCGATACGGAGGCTGCAGACGGTACCGAGCTGGTGTTCGCGCTGGGCGGCGACGGCACGATCCTGCGCGCCGCCGAGTTGGCCCGCATGGCCGGCGTCCCGGTCTTCGGGGTGAATCTCGGCCGGGTCGGGTTCCTTGCCGGTGCCGACTCGGACGACCTCGACGACGCCGTCGGCGCCGTGGTGCGGGGGGTCTATCACGTCGAGGAACGGATGACGATCGACGTCACGGCCTGGCTGGACGGAGAAGTCTTGGCGAGGACGTGGGCGCTCAACGAGGCCAGTGTCGAGAAGAGCAGCCGGGAACGCATTCTCGACGTGGTGGTCGAGGTCGACGAGCATCCGGTGTCGGCTTTCGGCTGTGACGGCGTGCTGTGTTCGACCCCCACCGGTTCCACCGCGTACGCCTTCTCGGCAGGTGGACCTGTGGTGTGGCCCGAGGTGCAGGCGCTCGTGGTGCTGCCCAGCAACGCCCACGCCTTGTTCGCCCGACCGCTGGTCGTGGCCCGCGACTCGCTGGTGGCACTCGAGGTCGATCAGCACGGCCACGAAGCGGTGCTGTGCTGTGATGGCCAACGACATTTCGATCTGCCGCCGGGTGTGCGGATCGAGGTCACCGCGGGTGGAACCCCGGTGCGTCTCGTCCGGCTCTACGACACGCCGTTCACTGATCGACTCGTGCGGAAGTTCGAACTCCCGGTGCAAGGCTGGCGTGGGCCGTCTGCGGAGTGACGGTGTGGTCGGACACGCCAGTGCGGCGTGTCGGACACCGGCGGCGGGTTCGAAGGACCGACGAGAGTCGCGAACCGACCGCCGTCGGCATCCAGGTTCCTGCACTGGTGAGAGCTCCTGTGCCGGGACAGCCGCCCCGGCTCCCGGTGGGGGAGACGACGGCGGCACGCCCGGGCGTGGATGACGAACGGATCTCCTTTCGAACACTTGATCGGTTCGATGTCGACCAGTCCGGTGCTGTGTGACGCTAGGGTGCGGGGTGTGTTGGCGGAGATGCACATCCAGGGCTTGGGCGTCATCGACGACGCGACTCTCGAACTCGACACCGGGCTGACCGTTGTCACCGGTGAGACCGGTGCGGGTAAGACCATGGTGGTCACCGGGTTGCACCTGCTCGGTGGGGGACGAGCGGACGCGTCGAAGGTGCGCAACGACGTCTCGCGCGCGCTCGTGGAAGGACGATTCGAGGCAGTACAGGACACTCCTGCGGGCACCGTGGCCGCGGAGGCAGGGGCCGAACCGGACGACGACGGCAGTCTCATCGCGCTGCGAACCGTGAACTCCGATGGGCGTTCCCGCTCCCACCTCGGCGGGCGGTCGGTGCCGAACGCGGTGCTCTCGGACCTGTCCGAACAGCTTCTGGCGGTGCACGGGCAGAACGACCAGCTGCGCCTGTTGCGCGGTGGTGAGCAGCGGGCGGTGCTCGACCGGTTCGCAGGCGAGCCGGTGCTCGCGGTGCTGCGTGACTATCAACGGGTCCGGGGCGAGTGGATCGACGCGGCGCGGGAATGGAAGGAGCGCACGGAACGCTCGCGTGAACTCGCGCGCGAGGCCGATTTGCTGCGACACGGTCTCGCCGAGATCGAGGCGGCTGCGCCCGAGCCGGGAGAAGACCGGGAACTCGTCGACGAGGCACGACGGCTGGCCGACGCCGACCAGCTGCGCGACACGGCGACCGGTGCGCACACTGCCGTGAACGGGTCGCCGGACGGGGACCCGGACGTGCCCGGCGCCCTGGGCTTGGTTGGTGAGGCGCGTCGCAAGCTGGCCACGGCGGAAGACCCGGCTTTGCGAGACCTGGAGCCGCGCCTGGAGGAAGCGGCGGCGGTCCTGTCCGACGTGGGGGCCGAACTCGGTGCCTATCTCGACGGCCTCGACGCGGACCCGTCTCGTCTGGAGCACGTTCTCGCGCGACAGGCGGATCTGAAGCAGCTCACCAAGAAGTACGCGGCGGACGTCGACGGCGTTCTGGACTGGGCTGCGCAGGCGCGGGATCGACTGTCCCGAATGGACACCTCGGAGGAAGCCCTCGCGGCCCTCGCCGCACGCCGCGACGAGTTGGCGGAAAGGCTGTCCGGACTGGCGGCCTCGTTGTCCGAGCAACGGCGTGCGGCGGCGGGCAGGCTCGCCACCGCGGTCACCGCGGAGCTGGAGGGTCTCGCGATGGCTCAAGCCCGGGTCGAGGTCGGAGTGCAGCCGAAAGAGGCCGAACGCGAGACCGAGGCGGCGTTGCACGTCGACGGCCGCGCCTTGCATGCGGGCCCGGACGGTACCGACGAGGTCGAACTGCGGCTCGCGGCGCATTCGGGCGCTCCGTCGCTGCCGATCCACAAGGGAGCATCCGGTGGTGAGCTCTCGCGAGTGATGCTCGGTCTGGAGGTCGTGCTCGCCGGCGCCGACACGGTGCCGACCCTGGTTTTCGACGAGGTGGACGCGGGAGTGGGGGGACGTGCCGCGGTGGAGATCGGGCGTCGACTCGCCCGGCTCGCCCGGACACACCAGGTCGTGGTCGTGACCCACCTGCCGCAGGTGGCCGCCTACGCCGACCGACACTGGGTGGTGGACAAGGCTTCGCAGGGCGGCGTCACGCGAAGCGACGTGCGAATGGTGACCGACGAGCGTCGGGTCGCCGAGCTCGCTCGGATGCTCGCAGGGCTCGAGTCGACGGAAACGGGACGAGCACACGCCGAGGAGTTGCTGGCCACGGCTGCCGCGCACAAGCAGGACGACAACGGACCGGCCAAGAGCGGTAAGAAGCCCGCGAAGCGTTCGCGGACACGGCAGACGGCCGGACCGCGGTCCTGACCGAAGCCGTACGGGCCGTAGCCCGGAGCGTCCGATACTGCGAATGGACGAGTCGTCTCGGCGTGGCGAACCGGCTTCACGTGATCGGTTTGTCACCATCGCTGCATGAAGCTGAGTGGACTGCTTGCACGTCAGGACGAAAGCCTGCCCGGTGTGGTCGGGAGTGCGCGGGTCCAGCGCCGCTCGGGTGACCTCGTTCGCCGGTTGAACAAGGGGCACATCGCGGTGATCGACCAGGCCGATCTGGATCGCCGCACGGCGGAGGCACTTGTGTCCGCGGAGGTCGGCGGTGTGGTGAACGCCGCCCGGTCGATCTCGGGCCGGTTCCCGAACCTCGGACCGGAGGTCCTCGTCTCGGCCGGGATCACGCTCGTCGACAACGTCGGTGGCGAGGTACTGCACAAGATCAAGGACGGCGCGAAGGTACGGCTGCACGAGGGCGGTGTCTTTGTCGGTGAGAACGAGGTCGCACGAGGGACCGAGCAGACGGCCGACTCCGTCGCCGACCAGATGATCGAGGCAAAGGCGGGGATGTCTGCCCAGCTCGAAGCGTTCTCGGCAAACACCATCGAGTTTCTTCGCCGCGAACGGATGCTCGTGCTCGACGGGGTCGGCGTTCCGGATCTGTCGGTGGCCATGGAGTCGCGACACGTGGTCGTGGTCGCACCCGGCTACGGGCATGCTGACGATCTGCAGGGATTGCGGAACTACATTCGTGACCATCGTCCGGTGCTCGTCGGAGTGGAAACCGGTGCGGACACCTTGCGCAAGGCAGGCCACACGCCCGACGTGATCGTCGGCGATCCGGAACTGATGGAAACCGCGACCCTCAAGTGCGGAGCCGAAGTTGTGTTGCCCGCTCACGTCGACGGCCACGCGCACGGCTTGGAACGGATCCAGGACTTGGGCATCGGGGCCGTCACCTTCCCCGCGTCCGGCAATCCCGAAGACCTGGCACTGCTGCTCGCGGACGCGCATGGCGCCGACCTCGTCGTCACGGTCGGTTTCCAGGCGACACTGCGGGAGTTCTTGGACAGTGGTCGTGCGGGGTCGAACCCGTCGACGTTCCTGACCCGATTGCGCCTCGGCGGCAAAGTGGTCGACGCGTCCGCGGTAGCCACGCTGCAGCGCAGCAGAGTACCCACGGCGGCGGTGGTCTTCCTCGTCCTCGCGGTGGCGCTGACGGTGTTCGTGACTCTCGCCGCGACCGGCTTCGGCTCCGCGTATCTCCAGATTCTGCTCGACACGGGGAACTCGGTCCTCGAATTCGGCAAGGGGTTGTTCTCGTGATCTCGGTTCGTTATCACATCGTCTCGCTCGCCGCTGTCTTCTTGGCCTTGACCGTCGGCATCCTGCTCGGATCGACGTCGGTCAGCGAACGTCTGCTGACCACTGTGGGAGGTCAACGCGACGCGCTCGGCCAGGAGGTGGAGCAGCTGCGGTCCGAACGCGACGCGCTCCGCGGACAGCTCGCGGCCGCCGAGCAGTTCGGCACGTCGGTAGCGCCGACGGCGGTGCGCGACCAGCTGCGTTCCCGGACGATCACCCTGGTGACGACCGGGGACGCGCCCGACGAACAGCGCGAGGCCGTGAAACGGACGCTCGCCGACGCGGGTGCCCGGGTCACCGGGGAGGTACAGCTGACCGACGGATTCGCCGACCCGAACCGGGCGGACGAACTCCGCAGGGTGGTCACGCAGCTGCTTCCGGCAGGAGTGCAACTGCCCCCCGCGTCGGATCCCGGGACTCTCGCAGGAGGACTTCTCGGATCGTTGACCTTGGCCGGTTCGGGCAATGCCGGGGCGCAGCCGTCGCCCGAGGAACGAGCCGCCGCCCTCGGCGGTCTGACGGAAGGCGGGTTCGTCCGGGTCGCTCAGGACATCGAACCCGCTGAGCTCGCGGTCGTGGTCACCGGCTCCGGGCAGTCGGGCGACCAGGACAGGGCCGCGACCATCGCACGGTTCGCCACCGAGATGGATCGCGCCGGTCAGGGCGCTGTCCTCGCCGGGAGCCGCGCGGCAGCGGAGAGCCGGGGACCGATCGGCGTCGTGCGAGCCGACTCCACGATGGCTTCGGCCCTGTCCACCGTGGACAACGTGGGCTCGGCCCCTGGACGGGTGGCGACCGTTCTGGCGTTGCGTGAGCAGACCGAAGGGCGCTCGGGGCAGTACGGCGTGGCTGAAGGTGCGCAAGGTCCTTCTCCTGATGTGCGGGGCTGATTGTTCTGGCGCAGCGGTGCACCGTGGTCGCGGGTGCCGGGCGGCACGCTCGGGGTACGTACCGCCCGGCCATGAGATCCGGCACGACGGAGGGGAGAGGCGCGCCGGACCGGGTTGGGTTCCTTAGACTTCATCATGCGTTCGAATAATTCGAATTGCGATCATTCGATCCGGTGATATGCATGGACCTGGCCACGGCTGCGTCCGACGATGGACGCATGACCGGTCAACCGCCCGACTCCGTCCCTGCGTCGGAATCCGCTCCGCGGGACTCGCGCCCGTCGTCCGGCGACCTTCGACCGGCCCCGCAGCGGCCCTCCAGCCCCGAACTGAGTCACCGTGTCCTCGCGGCCGAGCTCAAACGCGTCCGTCTCGATGCAGGGCTCACCCACGTCCAGTTGGCGAGGACGCTGGGTTGGCCGCAGGCGAAACTCAGCAAGATCGAATCCGCGAAGCAGGGCGTCGGTGTGGACGCGGTGATGGCGATCACCGAGACGTGCGGCGTCGAAGGTGATCATCGAGCGCACCTCGTCGAACTCGCCAGGCAGGCGCGCCGGAAGGGGTGGTGGGAGTCGTACAGAGACGTGCTCCCTCCGGACCGCCGCTCCTACGTCGGGTTGGAGTCCGATGCGAGCACCGTCCGGGTCTTCGCCACCGAGTCGGTGCCCGAGCTGTTGCAGACGACGGACTACGCGGAGGCTCAGTTGCGGGCCCGGGCCGGCTCCGCCGCCGAACGGCGGCTCCAGCTGTTGCTGGACCGGCAGCGCCAGGTGCTGGCCCGCGCGGAGGACGGGATTCCCGGTCGTGCGGTCCGCCCGTCACCTCGGGTGGAGACCGTCCTGGCGGAGTCCGCGCTGTACCGGTTCGCCGGGGAGGCGCAGGTACTCGCTGAGCAGCGCTACCGGCTCGTGGCCGCGGCGCGGTCGCAGGCAGTCTCCGTGCGAGTGGTGCCGTTCCGTAGTGGTCCGCTTCCGTTGGACGGCTCCTTCACCCTGCTCGGCTTCGGTGACGGCAGACATCCCGACGCCGCGTTCCGTTCCGACCGTGTGGGGTGGGAGCGCTGCGTGGGCGAGAACGCGCTCTCGGTGCACCAGCAAGCATGGCGCGAGCTCACGACGATGGCGCTGGACACGGCCGAGTCGATCCGGTTCCTGGTGGACCTCGCCGGGGCGGAGTCGGTGCCGTGAACGCGACAGGTGTGCCGTCGCGCTGCGGTCCGGGGTGCGCTGCGGGAGGGCGACCGCGTGGGATAGGCTGGAATCCCGTGGGAGTGGCGGGTGAACCGTCCCTGCCAGCGCAGAACTCAGAGCCAGGCGACGGCGTTGACCACGGGGAGCTTTCTTGGTGCCGCACGCACACACGATCAAGCACGTATTCGTCACCGGAGGCGTGGCCTCCTCACTCGGCAAGGGCTTGACCGCGTCGAGTCTCGGGGAGCTGCTGACCTCCCGCGGCTTGCGGGTGACGATGCAGAAGCTGGATCCGTACCTCAACGTCGATCCGGGCACCATGAACCCGTTCCAGCACGGCGAGGTGTTCGTCACCGAGGACGGGGCCGAGACCGACCTCGACATCGGACATTACGAGCGCTTCCTGGACCGGCCGTTGACCAGGAACGCGAACGTCACCACCGGGCAGGTGTACTCGACGGTCATCGCCAAGGAGCGGCGCGGTGAGTATCTCGGTGACACCGTGCAGGTGATCCCGCACATCACCGACCAGATCCAAACGCGCATCCGCGCGATGGCCGAGCCCGACGAGGACGGCCGCACGCCCGACGTGGTGATCACCGAGGTCGGCGGCACGGTCGGGGACATCGAGTCGCTGCCGTTCCTGGAGGCGTGCCGCCAAGTGCGTCACGACGTCGGGCGGGACAACTGCTTCTTCCTGCACGTCTCGCTGGTGCCTTTCCTGGCGCCGTCCGGGGAGTTGAAGACGAAGCCGACGCAGCACTCGGTGGCCGCGTTGCGCAACATCGGTATCCAGCCCGACGCACTGGTGTGCCGTTCGGACCGGGATCTGCCTGAGGACCTCAAGCGCAAGATCGCGCTGATGTGCGACGTGGACTCCGACGGTGTGGTCGCGTGCCCGGATGCTCCGTCGATCTACGACATCCCGAAGGTGCTGCACGGCGAGGGGTTGGACGCGTTCCTCGTGCGCAGGCTCGGTCTGCCGTTCCGTGACGTCGACTGGTCGGTGTGGGGTGACCTGCTGGACCGGGTGCACAAGCCGACCGAGAAGATCCGCATCGGCCTCGTGGGCAAGTACGTGGACCTGCCGGACGCCTACCTGTCGGTGACCGAGGCGATCCGTGCCGGTGGATTCGCGAACTGGGCGAAGACCGAGATCGTCTGGATCGCCTCGGACAGCTGCGAGACCGACGCGGGGGCCGCACAGGCGCTCGCCGAGGTGGACGCGGTGCTCGTTCCCGGCGGCTTCGGTGTGCGCGGAATCGAGGGCAAGCTCGGCGCGGTGAAGTACGCGCGAACCCACGGGATCCCGCTGCTCGGTCTGTGTCTGGGCCTGCAGTGCGTCGTCATCGAGGCAGCGCGCCACCTTGCCGAGTTGGACGGGGCGAACTCGGCCGAGTTCGACGAGGCGTGCGGGCATCCGGTGATCAGCACGATGGCCGATCAGCAGGACGTGATCGCCGGAGATCGGGACATGGGCGGCACGATGCGCCTCGGCTCGTACCCGGCGATGCTGGACCCCGGCTCGACGGTCGCCGACGCTTACGGCGACAAGGAGATCACCGAGCGCCACCGGCACCGCTACGAGGTGAACAACGCCTATCGGGACCGGCTGTCGAACGCGGGACTGGTCTTCTCCGGTCTGTCCCCGGACAAGCGGCTCGTGGAGTTCGTCGAACTCCCGCGTGATCAGCATCCGTTCTTCGTGGGGACCCAGGCGCATCCGGAACTCAAGAGCCGCCCCACCCGGCCGCATCCGCTGTTCGCCGCATTCGTGCGGGCGGCGCTGGATTACCGTGCCGCGGAACGGCTTCCGGTGGAGGTCGCGGTGCGGTCCGAGTCGGGTACGAACACGGAGTGAGCCGGAACGAGGTGGACGGCGGTGAATGAACAGCCGAGTCCTGCGGACCGAGATCTGCCTGCCGACCGGGACGGGCCGGTCGTGCACGACGGTGGCGGACAAGGTGGTGGCCCGGTAGCGCCGACGGAGGGAACCCACGAGTTCCGAATGGTCTCCTCCGAGGATGTCCACGTCGGAAAGATCCTCGCGTTGCGGGTCGACGAGGTCGCCATGCCCGGCGGCGAGACCGCTCGTCGGGAGGTGGTCGAGCATCCGGGTGCGGTGGCCGTGGTGGCATTGGACGAGCAGGATCACGTGGTGCTGATCCACCAGTACCGTTACCCGCTGGGTCGCCGGTTGTGGGAGATCCCCGCTGGACTGCTCGATGTGGACGGTGAGACACCGGCAGCGGCCGCACGTCGGGAGCTCGCCGAGGAGGTCGGTATCGCGGCCGCCGAGTGGTCGGTGCTGGTGGATCTCGCGTCGTCCGCGGGGTTCACCGATCAGTCGGAACGCGTCTTCCTCGCGCGCGAGCTCTCGGACGTCTCGCGCTCGTCACCGGTCGGCGACGAGGAGGCGGACATGGTGGTGACTCGCGTTCCGTTGCAGGAGGCGGTGCGAGGCGTCCATGCGGGAGAGATCGTGAACGCGGCGACGGTGGCCGGGCTGCTGGCCGCCGATGCGGTGTGCCGGGGTCACGTGTCACCGCGACCGATCGACACCGAGTGGCGTGATCGGCCCCACCGATTCGCCCAGCGGCGACCTGAGAATGCCTTGGGGAACTGGCATTTCTGCCCGTAGGGCACGGTCCTACCTGACCTGAGCAGAACGGCGGACGCACCCTCTGTCCATCAGGGGAACGGGCTGGCCGTAAGGGGGGAACGGGGCACCGTGCGGGGTCGATGGTGAGCCGTGCGGGGACAGCAGGTGGGCGACCGGCGCATGCGGTCAGGGAAGGTCGGTGAACAGCGGCCCGAGGTCGTTGGCGGTTCGCGTCTGGGTGGGGTGGCCGACCGGTCCTCGGATTCCTGCATGGTCAGCTGGCCGGCGGCGAAATGGTCCCGGATGCCCGGACTGCGTTCTCGCGGTCGTCGTCGCTGATGCGTTTCTCGCCCAACCCTCGCGAGTGGTTGGTGTGCCCAGGCCGTCGGCGCAGTGTGCCTGACTACAGCCCTCACTCCGGGCGAGCCTCCAATAGGTCGTTGCGGCGGAGTCGGCGCGAGGCGCTCTAGGATCACGGTGGCACGCGATGCGAGGAGCGAGGTCGGTGAACGCTTGGGAGGAGCTTCCCGCGGCACTGCGGGAGTTGGTCACGGAGTACGTGCAGCATCTGGTGGTGGAGCGCGGGACGGCGCCCAGCACGGTCGACTCGTACTCCCGGGATCTTCGACGGTACGCCGAGCACTTGACCGCCTGCGGAGTCGCCGGCCTCGCCGAGGTACGTGCCGAACACGTGTCCTCGTTCGTGGCGGCGTTGCGGTCGGGAACCGGCGATCGTGCCCCGTTGGCACCGTCGTCCACGGCTCGGGCGTTGGTGGCGGCACGAGGTCTGCATCGGTTCGCGCTCACCGAGGGAGTGGTCGAGGCGGACGTGGCGCGGGAGGTCGCGCCGCCGAGCCCGCCGCAGCGGCTGCCGAAGGCGTTGCCGCTGGCGGAGGTGACGCGACTGCTCGACGGCGCGAGTTCCTCCGATGTTCGCGGGCTGCGGGAGCGGGCGCTGCTCGAGTTGCTGTATTCGACAGGCGCCCGGATCTCGGAGGCGGTCGGACTCGATCTGGACGACGTGGATCGTTCGGAGCGGACGGTCGTGCTGGACGGCAAGGGCGGAAAGCAGCGTCTGGTGCCGGTGGGGCGCCCGGCGCTGGAGGCACTCGAGGCGTACCTGGTGCGCGCACGTCCGACGCTCGTCGCGCGGGGGCGCGGGTCGGCTGCCGTGTTCGTCAATTCCCGGGGGACGCGGTTGTCCCGGCAGAGCGCGTGGACGGCGTTGAAGTCGGCTGCGCAGCGGGCGGGACTGGCCTCGGAGGTCTCGCCACACGTGTTGCGGCACTCGTTCGCCACGCATCTGCTGGAGGGCGGCGCGGACGTTCGGGTCGTACAAGAGCTGCTGGGGCATTCGTCGGTGACGACCACCCAGGTGTACACGTTGGTCACCGTTCGCACGTTGCGCGAGGTCTACGCAACGGCGCACCCCCGCGCGCACGGCTGAGCCGGGACGCACCGGGTGGAGCTATTTGCGACACGTCGGCGAGGCGCGTTGCCGCTGGTCGCACATGCCGCTTAGGCTGCGGTCGATCGCCACCGGCAGACAAGGAGTCAGATCGCCATGTCGACACCGCAGCCCTCCGCCGACGGGCGGTCGCGGGGTGCGGTCGACCTGAGCATCGCCCCGAACCAGGCGGATGCACCGGAGGAGGTCGACGCGGCCGACGAGGTCGGCAGTGCCGGCGTCGGTCCCACCGGCAGGCCGAACCGCCAGATCCCGGAGCCTCCCCTGCTGCAGCGGCACGGGCCGGCCACGGTCGTGGCCATGTGCAACCAGAAGGGCGGGGTGGGCAAGACCACCTCGACGATCAACCTGGGCGCGGCGCTGGCCGAGTACGGCCGCCGGGTGCTGTTGGTGGACTTCGACCCGCAGGGTGCGTTGTCCGTGGGCCTCGGTGTGCAGCCGCATCAGCTCGAGCAGACCGTCTACAACGTGCTCATCGAACGAAACGTCAACGTCAACGACGTCCTGATGTCGACGACGGTCGAGGGCATGGACCTGTTGCCGAGCAACATCGACCTCTCAGCCGCTGAGGTCCAGCTGGTCGCCGAGGTCGGTCGCGAGCAGGCGCTGGGGCGCGTGTTGCACCCGATGATGAAGGACTACGACTACGTGCTGGTGGACTGCCAGCCGTCGTTGGGGTTGCTCACGGTGAACGCCCTCGCCGCGGCGGACGGGGTGATCATCCCACTGGAGTGTGAGTTCTTCAGTCTGCGCGGGGTCGCGCTGCTCATCGACACGATCGAGAAGGTGCGCGAGCGGTTGAATCCCAAGTTGGAGATCAGCGGCATTCTCGCGACGATGTTCGATCCGCGCACATTGCACTCGCGCGAGGTCATGTCCCGCGTGGTGGAGGCGTTCGGCGACATCGTCTTCGACAGCGTCATCAACCGGACGGTGCGGTTCCCGGAGACCACGGTCGCGGGTGAGCCGATCATCCGCTGGGCACCGCGCTCGGCCGGCGCCAAGTCGTACCGCACGCTCGCGCGCGAGGTGATCGCCCGGTGAGAGCGGAGTGGGGTCGGCTCGGGGGCGCGCTGTGAATCGGCGGGTGGCGCTACCCGGCGCCGCCGAGTTGTTCCGGACCACGGCGAGGCAGGAGGCCGAATCCACCACGGAGGACGGGGCGCAGGCCGAGCCCGCTCCGGTGCGTGGCAGCGGCCGTCGAAAGCACGATTCGAAGATCACGGTCTACGTCTCGGGCACTGAACTGCTCGGATTGGAACAGGCCCGGCTGGCGTTACGGGCCGAGCACGACGTGGTGGTCGACCGGGGGCGTATCGTCCGGGAGGCCGTGGCCGTGCTGCTCGCCGACCTCGACGAGCGCGGCGACGAGTCGATTCTGGTCCGGAGGCTGCGTGGGGAGTCCGAGAGTTGAGGTCACCTGTGATCCCGGGTGAGCTTCCTGTGTCGGCGGACGAAGCCGGATCTTCCGTGGCGGCCGCGCCGTCCTCGCCGGAAGAGCTGGGCACCGGTACCGAGTCGGAGTCGGGGAACCGGTTCACGGTCCGGCTGGAGAACTTCGAGGGACCGTTCGACCTGCTGCTGCAGCTGATCTCGCAGCACGAGATGGACGTCACCGAGGTGGCGTTGCACAAGGTCACCGACGAGTTCCTCGCCCATACTCGCAGCCTCGGTCAGCGTTCGAACCTCGACGAGACCACCGAGTTCCTGGTGGTCGCGGCGACGTTGCTGGACCTGAAGGCGGCGCGGTTGTTGCCCGCCGCCGAGGTCGAGAACGAGGACGATCTCGCGTTGCTGGAGGCGCGGGACCTGTTGTTCGCGCGGTTGCTGCAGTATCGCGCGTACAAGCAGGTGGCGGCGCTGTTCGGCGAGTTGGAGGCGGGTGCGTTGCGCCGCTATCCGCGGTCGGTGGCCGTGGAGGACCGGTTCGAGGCGCTGTTGCCCGAGGTGACGATCGGGGTGGATCCACAGCGGTTCGCGGAGGTCGCGGCCGCGGTGTTCCGCCCGAAGCCGCCGCCGGCGGTGTCGTTGGAACATCTTCACCAGCACCAGGTGTCGGTGCGGGAACACGCCGCGTTGTTGCGGATCAGGCTGGCAGAACGGGGCCGCGCGGGGTTCGGTGCGTTGGTCGAGGACTGTGCGCACACGGTGGAGATCGTCGCGCGGTTCCTGGCGCTGCTGGAGTTGTTCCGGGAACGCGTCGTCGCGTTCGACCAGGAGAATCCGTTAGGGGAGCTGACGGTGAGCTGGGAGGGCGGCAGCGTGGATCAGGCGCGGGCCGAGGCGGAGCGGCTGCAGTCGAGCGATGAGGAAGAGGAGTACGGGTGAGCGACGGCGAGGCCGGGGAAGATCCGGCCGAGCAGACTGCCGACGGTGCGCCCCAGCGCGTCGGGGACGGGGCGTCGCGGGAGGACGAGATCGGCGGTTCGAGCGGGGACATTCCCGTGGCGGCGAACGCTCCGGTGACGGGGGAGTCCGACCGAGCAGCCGACGCCGGGGCGTCGATCGGGTCAGACGCCGGTTCCGGGGTCGCCGCATCCGATGGCTCCGTTGTCGCCTCGAATGCCGAGGTCGCCGACCCGGTCGCCGAGGCCGATCAGGCAGGAGATCCGGCCGAGAAGGCAGGGGACGTGGCCGAGCCGTCGCCGGTGGGCGAGGCGCCCGACCTGACGGACGACGCCGATCTCGACGCGGCGCTGGAGGCGTTGCTGCTGGTCGTCGACGTGCCCGCGGGGGAGGAACTGCTCGCGGACGCGCTCGAACAGCCGGTGGCACGTGTCCGGTCGGCGTTGGAGCGTCTCGCGGCCGGGTACGCCGAGGCCGCTCGGGGGATCGATCTGCGTCGCGTCGGCGATGGCTGGCGGTTCTACACACGGGAGAGGTACGCGCCGTACGTCGAGCGGTACCTGCTGGACGGACAGCGGTCCAAGCTGACCCGGGCCGCGCTGGAGACCTTGGCCGTGGTCGCCTACCGGCAGCCGGTGACGCGGTCGCGCGTCGCGGCGGTACGCGGTGTGAACGTCGACGGCGTCATCCGTACCCTGGTGGGTCGTGGCCTCGTCGAGGAGGCCGGTACCGACCCGAGCACGGGCGGGATTCTCTACTGCACGACGGAGCTGTTCCTGGAACGCCTCGGTCTGTCGTCGTTGAAGGATCTGCCGCCGTTGGCTCCCTTGTTGCCCGAAGTGGATGCGATCGACGATGTCTGAACACCCCGCCCCCGCCGACCCGGCCGCCGAGGGGATCCGGTTGCAGAAGGTGCTGTCCAAGGCCGGGGTGGCCTCGCGCCGTGCCGCCGAGCAGATGATCGCGGAGGGCCGGGTCGAGGTCGACGACGAGATCGTGACCGAGATGGGGCGGCGGATCGACCCGGCGACTTCGCAGGTCCGGGTCGACGGCAGCCGGGTGATCGTCAACGAGGACGTGACGCACCTGCTGCTGAACAAGCCGACGGGCATTCTCTGCACGATGTCCGACGACCAGAACAGGCCGTGCATCGGCGACTATCTGCGCGAGCACGAGGGACTGTTCCATGTGGGGCGCCTCGACGTCGACACCGAGGGCCTGTTGCTCGTTACCAACGACGGGGAGTTGGCGCACCGGCTCATGCATCCGTCGTACGAAGTGCGCAAGACCTATCTCGCGGAGGTGGCCGCGCCGATCGAGAAGGATCTGGGGCGCAGGTTGCGGGACGGGGTGACGCTCGACGACGGTCCCGCCAAGGTCGACAAGTTCAAGCTCGTGGATCTCAACGGCAAACGCGCACTCGTGGAGATCGTGCTGCACGAGGGACGCAAGCACATCGTGCGGCGCCTCTTGGAGCACGTGGGTCACCCGGTGCACCGCCTGGTCCGGACCGCGATCGGTGAGGTGCGGTTGACCACGGAGCGGCCCGGCGCGATCCGCAAGCTGGACCGTAAGGAAGTGGGCGGCCTCTACAAGGCCGTCGGTCTCTGATCGGATTGTTTCGCCGCACTGTTCGAACCCGCGCGTATCCCCAAGATTCTGTTGTCGCGATGAGTTCAGTGTCGAATGAAATTGATGTCTTCCTGGTCAGCTAATCCCACAACGGAAGACTCAGGACAAGCTGGGGACGCGACGGACCACCTGCTTGGCCACCGGTTCGACGATCCGGGCGGCGACGGGACCGAGGATGGCCATGAGCAGCACGTACGCGGTAGCCAGCGCTGCGAGCTGACTGTCGACGCCGCCGGACGCGACTGCCAGCCCGGCGATGACGATGGAGAACTCGCCTCGGGCGACGAGGGCGGCGCCTGCGCGGGCTCGGCCCAGCTTCCGCACACCGTGGCGGGCCGCCGCGAACCAACCGGTCGCGATCTTGGTGGCAGCCGTGACGAGGGCCAGCAGCACGGCGAAGCCGAGCACCGGCGGGATCGCGGACGGATCGGTGTTGAGGCCGAACACGACGAAGAAGATGGCCGCGAACAGGTCTCGCAGCGGCTCCAGCATCCGCGTCGCGTTCTCCGCCGTGGATCCGGAGATGGCGATGCCGAGCAGGAACGAGCCGACAGCCGCCGAGACCTGGAGTTCGGAGGCGAGACCGGCGACGAGCAACGCCGACCCGAGCAGCCGCAGCAGGAACACTTCGGGGTCGGTGCTGTCGATGAGGGCCGAGACGTATTTGCCGAAGCGGAGTGCCACCAGCAACACGAGCGTGATCACCACGAGTGAGACGCCGACCGCGGTGAGACCGCCGAGGAAGCTCACACCGGCGAGCAGGGCGGTGAGGATCGGCAGGTACACCGCCATGGCGAGGTCTTCGAACACGAGGATCGAGAGCACGACGGGCGTTTCGCGGTTGCCGAGTCGTCCGAGGTCGCCGAGGACCTTCGCGACGATCCCGGAGGACGAGATGTAGGTAACGCCCGCCATCGTGAGCGCGCCGATCGGTCCCCAGCCGAGCAGCCATGCGACGATCGCGCCGGGCGCCGCGTTGAGCACGATGTCGACGAGTCCCGCCACCCAGGAGCGTTTGAGTCCGGTGACGAGTTCCCCGGCCGAGTACTCCAGGCCGAGCAGCAACAGCAGCAGCACGACGCCGATCTCGGCTGCGAGGTGCGTGAACGGTTCGATGCCGTGCAGCGGAATGAGCCCGCCCTGGCCGAAGGCGAGGCCACCGAGCAGGTACAGCGGGATGGGGGAGATCCCGATTCGCCAGGCGAGGCGCCCGAGGACACCCAGACCGAAGAACACCGCCCCCAGTTCGATCAGGGAAACCGCTGTTTCGTGCACTTCCTGCCTCTCGCCTTTCCCCTGTGGTGTGAAGTTGTCGAGTCGCGCGCGGTCCGAGTCCGCGAGGGTTAGTCGGTTCCGCGTTCCAGGATCTCGCTGGCCGCCTTGAGGCCTTCGGGGGTGCCAACGACGATCACCAGGTCACCGCCGGCGAACAGGAAGTCGGGCCGGGGAGAGGGGTGCACCGTCGCGCTGCGGACGACCGCGACGATCGAGGTGGAGGTCCGCGTCCGCATCTCCGTCGCGGACAGGGGCAGGCCGTCGAACGGCGATCCGGTGCCGACCGGCAGTTGCCATGTCGTGACTCCGGTGACCTCGCTCTGCTGTTCGGTGAGCTGGGCGACGAGGTGCGGGGCACCGAGCAGGTTCGCCAGGGCGCTCGTCTCGTGCGTCGTCAGCGCCACCGAGGCCGCGATCTTGTCGGGGTCGTCGTGGTCGGAGACGATCAGCTCGAACCGGCCGTCCCGATAGGAGATGACGCCGACGCGATGTCCGGATCGGGTGCTGAAGTCCTGTTGGGTACCGAGTCCCGGCAGCGGGGTCACTGTGACATCCACGCGGGGGAGCCTACGCCGGTCCCACTCCGCAGGTGTGAGGGCATTCTCGCAGGTCGGAGGTTTGTGTCGGTTCGTCGGCGAATGTGTGAATGGTCCGGTGTGCGCGGTACCGGCTACGTCGGGACCCCGTGGCGAGCGTCTCCGCTCCCGCTGTTCGGTCGTCGTCGGCGGCAGCCGTGACCGGTAACCGGATGCGGGTGGGAGTCGGCGGGCCGTACCAGGCAGAATGAAGGGCTGGTTCCCCTTTCCGTCCGTGGGTGCTCCCGCATGTGCACGTGGGTGCTGCGGCGGGTGCGGTGGACGGTGACCGGTGGCGACGTGACGAGGAGGACGGGCGACGTGGCACAGGCACGACTGCGAGGTGTCGTCGCGCTGGATGGGCCGTCGGGGACGGGCAAGTCCACGGTCGCGCGCGGGCTGGCGACGGCATTGGGAGCGTCGTACCTGGACACGGGTGCGATGTACCGGGCGGTGACATTGGCGGTGCTGCGCGCCGGGACCGACCCGGGTGACGCGGCGGCCGTGGCGTCGGTGTCGGAGTCGCTCAGACTCGAGATGAGTACCGAACCGGAGCGTCCCGGCGTGTCGCTGGACGGCGAAGACGTCGATCGTGAGATCCGGGGCGCGGAGGTCACCGGTGCGGTCTCGGCGGTCTCTGCGGTCGCACGGGTGCGGGAACTGCTCGTCGCCGAGCAGCGTCGGCTGATCGACGAGGCTCTCGCCTCGCCCGGCGGGGTCGTGGTCGAAGGCCGCGACATCGGAGGTGTCGTGGCGCCGGAGGCAGGACTCAAGGTCTACCTGACTGCCTCCGCGCACACCCGTGCTCTGCGTCGGAGTGCTCAGGACTCCGCGGACGGCCGCGTGAGCGACGTCGACCGGACGCGGGACGACGTGCAGCGGCGGGACACGATCGACTCGCAGCGCGCGGTCTCGCCGCTGCGTCGAGCCGACGACGCCGTCGAGGTCGACACCACCGAGTTGGACGTTCCCGGCGTGCTGGCTCGGTTGCGCGAGCTGGTGACCGAGCGTGCCCTACTCGCCGGAGTGGAACGGACGGGCCGGTGAGCGCCGAGCGCGCAGGCGCGTCCGGGGCCGCGTCGCACGACGCCGGGTCGGTGTTGCCGGAGGGTGGGTCGCTCGCGTTGCATCGAGTGGGCCGGTGGATCGGGGCGACGGTCGTGCGACTGCCCTTCCGAGTGCGGATTCACCACCGCGAGCGGGTGCCGAGCTCGGGCCCGTTGGTGCTGGTGGCCAACCACAGTTCGCTGATGGAGGGGCCACTGTTGTTCGGCATGCTGCCCCACAGTGCCGTGTTCCTCATCAAGCACGAGCTCTTCCGTGGCCCGCTGGGGTGGTTCCTGCGCAAGATCGGCCAGTTGCCGGTGCGGCGCGGTGAACCCGATCGGCGTCCGTTGCTCGCGGCGGTGCGGGTGTTGCGGGCCGGCGGTCTCGTCGCCGTGTTCCCGGAAGGCACCCGGGGGACCGGGGACGTGAAGACGGCTCAGGACGGGGCGGCGTGGCTGGCGCGCACGTCCGGAGCGCGGGTGTTGCCGGTGGTCTGCCGCGGGACGTATCGCCCGCCCGGCAGTCGCCGCCGGTTCCTTCCCCGGGTGGACGTGCTGTTCGGGGAGCCGGTGACGTTGACCGGCGCCAAGGGGCGTACGGGGCTGTCGGAGGCCACCGAACAGATTCGAGACGAGTTGGTCGCCCTGGTCGCCGAGTTGGATCGGACGGTCGGCGGCGGACGTGACGACAAGGCGAGAGGGAAACAGGCGTGACGGAATCGCGTGAGGACGCGGCCGGGCCATGGGACGCCCCGGTCGACCCCGGCGGGCTCGACGGCACGTGGTCCGACGAGGCGGACTGGTCGGCTGTCGAGGGGATGCCGGAGGACGGTGACGGCGAGGAAGGCGCGCGCGCTCCGCAACCGGTGCTGGCCGTCGTGGGGCGGCCGAACGTCGGCAAGTCGACTCTGGTGAATCGCCTGTTGGGGCGCCGCGAGGCGGTCGTGCAGGACAACCCCGGCGTCACGCGGGACCGGGTCGCCTACGACGCGCTCTGGAACGGCAGGCGGTTCACGGTGCTTGACACGGGTGGCTGGGAGCCGGACGCGAAGGGGTTGCAGGCGGCGGTGGCTGCGCAGGCCGAGCTGGCGATCGCCGCGGCGGACGCGGTGCTGCTCGTCGTCGACGCGCGTGTGGGCGCGACGGACACCGAGGAAGCCGTCGCCCGCGTGCTGCGCCGCGCGAAGTGCCCGGTGCTGGTGGCGGCGAACAAGGTCGACAACGAGCGCGGGTACGCCGAGGCGATGTCGTTGTGGTCGCTGGGGTTGGGCGAGCCGATGCCGGTGAGCGCCCTGCACGGTCGCGGCTCTGGCGACCTGCTCGACGCGGTGTTGGAGGCGTTCCCCGCGGTGCCGAAGGAGGAGCTCGGCACCGGCGCCGGACCGCGGAAGGTCGCCCTGGTCGGCAAACCGAACGTGGGTAAGTCCTCGCTGCTGAACCAGCTGACCGGCGAGCAGCGAGCGGTCGTCGACGAGGTCTCCGGGACGACCGTGGACCCGGTGGACTCGATGGTCGAGCTCGACGGGCAGGTGTGGCGGTTCATCGACACCGCCGGGCTGCGCAAGCGGGTGCGGACGGCCAGCGGCACCGAGTACTACGCGTCGTTGCGAACGAAGCAGGCGATCGAGGCCGCGGAGGTCGCGATCGTGCTCGTCGACGCGTCCGAACCCTTGTCCGAACAGGACCTGCGGGTGATCTCGATGGTGGTCGAGGCGGGTCGGGCGCTGGTGATCGCCTACAACAAGTGGGACCTGGTCGATCACGAGCGTCGTTTCCAGCTGGACAAGGAGATCGACCGCGACATGGTGCAGTCGCGGTGGGCCGAGCGTGTCAACGTCTCGGCGCAGACGGGTCGTGCGGTGCGCAAGCTCGCACCCGCGCTGCGAACGGCGTTGGCGTCCTGGGACGAGCGCGTGCCGACGGGCAAGCTCAACTCGTGGCTCTCGGAGGTGGTCGCGGCGCATCCGCCGCCGGCACGGGGCGGTAAGCAGCCGAAAGTGCTGTTCGCGACGCAGGCTCGGCCGCGGCCGCCGACACTCGTGCTGTTCACGACCGGGTTCCTGGAAGCCGGGTACCGGCGGTTCCTGGAACGCAAGTTCCGGGAGACGTTCGGATTCGTGGGGTCTCCGGTGCGGATCTCGGTGCGTGTCCGGGAAGGCAAGGGCGATTCCGGTCGCCAGGGCGGCAAGGGCGGTTCCGGTCGCCAGGGCGGCAAGAGTGTGTCCGGCGGCAAGGGTGGCTCGGGACGTAAGGGCGGCTCCGGGCGTCCGCCGGGCAAGGGCACCAAGAGCAGGAAGCGTTAGGGCAGCGGAACCTCACCTCGCGTCTGGCTGCGGGATCGTCGACATCGAGTAGCGCCCTACACCACGTCGGCCACGAGATGAGCACCCGCCGTGGCTGATCTGTGTCGGCGGCCGGAAAACCTCTCGGCGCACAGAGCCCGACCAGCCCGAGCCGCGCGCCTGGTCGGCGTTCAGTTCGCTGCCAGGGCGCGGCGCAGGAAGTCGACCTGGAGGACGAGCAGGTTCTCGGCCGTGGTCTCGTCCGAGGGCATGTGGGTGACTCCGGGCAACGGCAGGAACGAGTGCGGTCGTCCTGCCGCGGTCAGCGCCGCCGAGAGGCGAAGTGAGTGCGCGGGCACCACGTTGTCGTCGACCGTGCCGTGGACGAGTAGGAGCGGGCGCCGCAGCCGGGGTGCGTCGGCGATGAGTGAGCTCGCCTCGTACACCTCGGGCGAGGTCGTGGGGTCGCCGAGGTAGCGCTCGGTGTAGTGCGTGTCGTAGAGGCGCTGGTCGGTGACGGGGGCTCCGGCGACGGCGGCGTGGAAGACGTCGGGGCGGCGGAGCACGGCCAGAGCGGCGAGGAATCCGCCGAACGACCATCCCCGGATCGCGACCCGGTCGAGGTCCAGTTCGGGGCGCCGCGCTGCGAGGGCGTGCAACCCGTCGACCTGGTCCTGCAGCGTCGGTCCCGCGAGGTCTCCGGAGAGGGCGTGGTCCCAAGCGGGATCGCGTCCGGTCATGCCCCGGCCGTCGATGACGACGACGGCGAATCCTTGGTCGGCGAGCCATTGTGAGGTGAACCAGCCGCGCTGTCTGGCGAGGACCCGTTGCGCCTGCGGTCCGCCGTAGGGGTCGAGCAGGACGGGCAGTGGGCCGTGTTCGGGGCGGTGTCCGTGCGGGAGCAGCAGCGCGGTGGCGAGGTCGCGGTTCCCGACGCGGAGCAGCTCGACGTTGAGTGCGAGCTCGGGGGTGTCGGCGTGGTTCGCGATCTCGGCGACCGGCTCGCCGCGACGCAGGACCCGCACCCGGGGGCTCGGGGTGTCGAGGTCTTCGGACTGGAGCACGGTGACCTCGCCTCTGCGATGTCCGGTGTGGACGCCGGGTGCGGGCGTGATGCGTTCGGCGCCGTGTGCGGTGACGCGGTAGAGGTGGACCTGGGTGGGATCCGCTGCGGAGGCGGAGACGAGGACGTCCTCGTCGGTGACGTCGACGACGCCGCGCAGTTGCAGGGGAGCGGTTGTCCAGTGCTCGTCGCCGACGACGAGCCGGTAGGCGTCGTCGTGTGCGGCGATGCGCACCAGTCGTCCGTCGGGAGTCCAGGTCGGCCAGCCTGGTTTGATCTCGATCCAGTGGGCGCTGGTGTCGCGGTGGATCTCCGCCGTGGCTCCGGTGTCCGGGTCGAGGGCGAGGACGAGCTGGGTGCGCTGGTCGCGGGTCTGGACGGTCAGCAGCGGGCTGCCGTGCTCGTTCCACGACGCGGCCACGACGTAGGGATAGTGCGCACGGTCCCAGTCGACGTCCACTCGCGTGCCGTCGAGCCCCAGCACCGCCAGTCGGACGTCGGCGTTGACGGTGCCCGCGGCCGGGTAGGCCATGCTCGCGGGTGCCTGGTCGGGCTCGGCCGGGTCGTCGAGATACCACCGTGGGACGTCGGCTTCGTCGACGCGCGCGGCGAGCATCCGGGTGCTGTCGGGTGCCCACCAGTAGCCACGGGACCGGCGCATCTCCTCGGCGGCGATGAACTCGGCCGCACCCCAGGTGACGTCGTCGCCGTCGGGCCTGGCCAGTGCCCGGCCCGCGCTGCCGTCGGTGGCGACGACCCGGAGCTCGCCACGGGACAGGTAGGCGATGTGTGTCCCGTCCGGGCTGGGGCGGGGATCGAGCACGGGTGCCTGCACGGGCAGCTCCTCGACGGTCCTGCCGGGTACCTCGCAGACGAAGAGTCGTCCGGACAGTGCGAAGGCGACGAGGTCGCCCGCTTCGTCGGTGGCGTAGCCGACGATGCCCGCGGCGCGCTCCCGGGACCGTTCTCGCCGGGCTCGCTCTTGCGGGGAGAGTGTGCTGTCGTCGACCACCGTGTCCGGGTCCGCGAGCAACGCCTCCTCGCCGGTGTTCAGGTCGAGTGTCCAGAGCCGGTTGCGGCGATCGGTGCCGTCGAGGGAGCGCAGGAACAGGACCCGGTCGCCGTCCGCGGCGACCGTGATGTTGCGCGGCGCACCCAGCGTGAATCCCTGGGTGCGGGCACTGTGGCGGGGAAAGGACCGTTCGGCGACCATCCCAGCAGCGTGCCAAACAGCTCACCCGATCCGGCACTTGGTACCGGATTCACTGCCGCCGCGAACCCGAGGAGTCTACTATGGACCGGGAAATCCGGGCACGAATCGGTCCCGCTCTGCGGCAGGCAGGGTGCCTCGGGGCTGCGGGGGGCGAGGGATCGAGTGCGTCGAGCACGCTGTCGGCACGGGTTGTGGTTGGTGGCGATCCTCGTGCTCGCGAGTGCCCCGGTCGCCGTGGGTGAGGAACGAGTGACACCGGAATCCGGTCCGACGGTGGGAACGAACGCCACGTACTTCAACGACGCGAGCACGTTCGGCGCCGACCCGTTCGTGCTCTGGGACGAGGCGTCCGGGCAGTACGTCGCCTATTCGACCGACGGCGCCGACGCCGGCTACCGGTTCGCGATCTACCGATCTCCGGATCTGATCACGTGGCAGAAGGTGCCGGGCGGGGCGCTGGACGTCGACGACGGTAGCCAATGGGCCCACGACTGGTTCTGGGCGCCGGAGGTCTACCACAACCCCGACACCGGGCTGTACTACCTGTTCTACTCGGCACGGATGAACGAGGGTGTCGCGGAGCACTTCCGGTACCCGGACTTCGAAGAGGCGTGCAAGATCGGGGTCGCGGTCTCCGACACCCCGTACGGGCCGTTCCGCAACATCACCACGGAACCGCTCGACTACCGCCCGTACGACCCGGACTACCACGACGTCAATCTGATCATGGACGACACACAGAAGAAGCCGCCGGAGACGCTGGAAGAGGGGCGCACCGCGCCGAAGGGCACCTACCTTCCGTTCATCGACCCGAACGTCTTCTTCGACGGCGACCGGATCTTCCTGTACTTCTCGCGCAACGCCTACCGCAACTGGGTGTGGGATCACGACCTCAGCAAGTACATCGAGGAGTCCAACGTGTACGCCGTCGAACTCACCACGGACTGGTGGAACGATCCTGCGGGCGGCACCGCTCCCACGGTGCATCCCGACTACGTCAACGCCAACCTCGGGCCGGACGATCCGCCCGGTACCCGTAAGGACGGGTACACGCCGATCCTCGACTACGGTTCCGACAAGCAGGAGTGGGAGAACGCGCACGTCGACGACTACGCGGAGACCGGCGGGGAGAAGAAGGACCGCCGCTGGGAGGAGGGCACTACGACGGTCAAGGCTCATCGGGCGGACGGCTCTCGGATCTACTACCTGACGTACTCGGCCAACAACTTCCAGAATCGGCACTACGGAGTCGGCTACGCGACGGCGCAGAGCCCTCTCGGCCCGTGGCGCAAGGCCCCGGAGAACCCGGTGTTGAGCCAGGACGAGCAGCAGAGCATGTTCTCGACCGGTCACGGCAGCGTGATCGCGTCACCGGACGGCGCAGAGCTCTACTACGTCCATCACGGCAGGCCGTCGACCTCGGACCACCGCCGGATCTACACGGCTCGAATGCGCCTCGACGACGGCGGACTGTCCGTCGACCAGTCCACCGCGGACCGGCCCATCCCGTCCGGCGTCGCGCCGTACGCGCTGGAGACCACTACGGACGTCGTCCGAGTGGATCAGGGCGCGACGCGGATCGGCTGGACGGTGCGCTCGGCGCGCGGTGCCGGCCACGCCCTCACGCACCCGCTCAACCGTGTGACGACCTCGGTCGAACCGCCGGATGCGGTCACGCTCGAGAACCAGCCGGACGGGGCGATTGTCCGGGACCTGCACGGAGACCTCGCCGCCCTGACGATGCGCTACGAGCGGGCGCGCGCGGACGGGGAGTTCTTCGGTGTCGACAACCATCGACCCGAAGGCAGAGAATCCGTCGGCGCGACGGTGCCGGTCGTCCGGTGCGCGCAGACGATCACCGGCCGCCACGACGGGCCGCTGGAGATCACCGACGGTGCGACCTGCCTGCGGGGTGCGGAAGTGAACGGGCCGGTGCGGGTGCGTGCGGGTGCTTCGGTGCTCGCGATCGACTCGACGATCACGGGCACGGTGAGCTCGCAGGGCCCCGGTGGCGTGTGGGTCTCCGGCGGCTCGGTGGGCTCGGTGGACACCGACGGCGCCGGGCTCGTGCGGCTGGAACGCACCGCGGTCCACGGTTCGGTCCGGTTGGCGAACGGCACCCAGGCCGTGGCTGTGGACGACTCGACCGTCGGTGGCGACGTACGGCTCGTCGCCAATACCGGTGGGCGTCCGATCCTCGTTGCCGGGAACGAGATCGACGGTGCACTGCGCTGCGACGGGAACGAACCCCGGCCGACCGACGACGACCGCCCGAACCAGGTCGTGGGCGGAAGTCACGGCCAGTGTGGGGGGCTCCACGCCGGGTGACGGCATCGGGGGTGGCTCGCGCCGGCGTGGCGGGGAAGACGGCGTGGCGGGGAAGACGGCGTGCTGCCAGGATGACGGGATGGACGAGGACGTGATCCCGATCCTGCCCGTCGAGGACGTCGGTGTGGCATTGCAGTGGTACGGACTGCTCGGTTTCACCGCCCGGCGACCCCCGAACGGCGAGGGTGCGGCGTCGTCGGTCGTGGAGATCGCACGCGGCGACGTACGGGTGCTGTTGTCTCAGCACGAGGACGACGCGCCCGGTGAGGCGCTGGTGTACCTGCGGGTTCGGGACGTCGACGCGGTCGCGGCTGAGTTCGGGATGAGCCCGGAGACGACACCGGGGGCACGCGAGATCGAGCTGCGTGACCCCGACGGCAACCGCCTCCGAGTGGGCACACCCGAGGCCTAGCTAGAGGGCCTGCGGGTCGAGTCGGTGGTCAGGCACGGTGCGCCCGACGGTTTCCCGCCGTCTGTGCACACCGGCCACCCGAGTGCCGACGCAGATCACGTCGCGCACCCGCGTGACCTAGCCGATCAGCATCCCGGCGATCGTCGCGCTGAGCAGGTTCGCGAGCGTTCCCGCGAGGATCGCACGTACCCCGAACTTCGCGATGCGCGGACGCTGGTTCGGCGCGAGACCGCCGAGACCGCCGAGCAGGATCGCCAGCGAGCTGAGGTTCGCGAACCCGGTGAGCGCGAAGGTGATGATGGTCGCGGTCTTCGGGGTGAAATCCCCGGCGACCGGGCCGAAGTCGGCGAACGCGACGAACTCGTTGATCGCGAACTTCTGGCCGACGAACGAGCCCGCGGCCACGGCCTCGTTCCACGGCACGCCGATGGCCGACATGATCGGGGCGAACAGGTAGCCGAGCATTTGCTGAATGGTGAGTTCCGGCAGTCCCACGAGCCCACCGACGCCGCCGAGTATCAAGTTGACCAGTGCGATCAGTGAGACGAACGCGAAGAGCATCGCCCCCACGTTCAGTGCCAGCCGCAGCCCGTCGGTCGCGCCGTTCGCGGCGGCGTCGAGGACGTTGTGCGCCTTGCGAGGCTCGCCCTGTTCGGCTTCGGTGTCCTTCGCGTCCGTGTCGTTGTCTGCGTCGTCCGACGAGGCCACGGCGGTCCGGGTGGTCGCGGACTCGGCCTCACTTTCCGGTGCGCCTTCGGCGGCTTGCTTGTCGCCCCCGAGTTGCGTCGAGGTTTCGGTCTTGGCAGCCGGGTCGTTCACCAACGGTGTGCCCAGGGCCGTCTCGGCCTTCTCGGTCTCCGGCATGATGATCTTTGCCATGAGCAGCGCCGCCGGTGCGGCCATGAAGGCCGCCGCGAGCAGGTAGTCCAGCCGGGCACCGAGTGTGGCGTACCCGACGAGCACGCTGCCCGCCACTGTGGACAGGCCGCCCACCATGACCGCGAACAGCTCCGAACGTGTCATGTTCTTCAGGTACGGCCGGATCACGAGCGGTGCCTCGGTCTGGCCGAGGAAGATGTTCGCGGTCGCGTTCATCGACTCGGCACGGCTGGTGCCCAGCACCTTCTGCAGTCCGCCACCGACGATCCGCACCACCCACTGCAGGATGTTCCAGTGGTAGAGCACCGCCGTCAGACTCGCCACGAACACGATCAGCGGCAGCACCTGGAACGCGACGACCGTGCCCTCGGACGGCAGGATCGGGCCGACGAGGAACTCGATGCCCTCCTCGGAGCTGTCGATGACGTTCTGCACGCCGGCGGAGACGACCGCCAACGCCCGTTCGCCGGTGTCCCAGCGCAACACGATGAAGGCGAACAACACCTGGATCGCGAGGGCGCCGATCACCGTCCGGGGCCGGATGGCGCGTCGGTTCGTGGACAGAGCGAAGGCGAGGGCCAACAGCAGCACCATCCCGCCGATTCCCCACAGCACCTGCACCTGATCGATCCTTTCGCCGGTGGTGCGTCTGCACTGGTCGCGCCGCGGTCTCGCCCGGGAAATTTCCCTGATCGTGCGCGGTAGGCCGGGACGCTATACCACAGTGCCGCTGCCGTCGACGCGGGGAGAAGTGACGCCGTGAACTGCGCGGACGGCGTTCGTGCCGGTGCTGCCGAAGGCGGGAACGTGGGAAGTGCGGGTGTCCGGCGACTTCCCGCCAAACTCCTCCGATCGGCTTCGAGCGGTGGTTACGTTTCGCCTCACCCCCGGATCGCGGAACGAAAGAAGTCGATCATGCGGACACGCACTTTGCTCGCCGGAGCCGCCACCGTCGTGGTGGCCACCGGCATGGCCGTCCCGGCCGCCGTCGTCGCGGCCCCGTCCCCTGACTACTCCGCCCCCGCAGCGATGACGCACCTGCAGGAGCTGGACCGCATCGCCGCCGAGAACGGCGGAAATCGCGCCGTGGGCACGCCCGGCTACGAGGCGGCACTGGACTACGTGCAGCAGCAACTCGACCAAGCCGGTTTCGTGACCACCCGCCAGGAGTTCACCTACGGCGGGACGACGACCTGGAACCTGCTGGCCGAGACCGAAGGCGGGAACGCCGACAACACCGTCGTGGTCGGTGCGCACCTCGACGGCGTCGAGAGCGGCCACGGCATCAACGACAACGGTTCCGGTTCGGCGGCGGTGCTCAACTCGGCGCTGCAGTACGCCGAGAGCGGCGCCGAACCCGCCAACAAGCTCCGGTTCGCTTTCTGGGGCGCCGAGGAGGTCGGGCTGGTCGGTTCGACGCACTACGTCGACACCCTCTCGCAGCAGGAGCGCGACCAGATCGCCATGTACCTCAACTACGACATGGTCGGCTCGAACAACGCCGGGTACTTCACCTACGACGGCGACGACTCCGACGGGGTCGGTGCGGGTCCGGGCCCGGACGGTTCCGCGGAGATCGAGCAGGCGCTCAACGACGCGCTCTCGGGTGCGGGTGTCGAGCCGGACGGGACGGACTTCGACGGCCGCTCCGACTACGGCCCGTTCATCGAGGTGGGCATCCCGTCGGGCGGCATCTTCACCGGCGCCGAGGGCAGGATGACCCAGGAACAGGCGCAGAAGTGGAACGGTCGCGCGGGCGAACCCTACGATGCGTGCTACCACCAGGCCTGTGACGATCTCGACAACCTCAACAACGAAGCGTTCGAGAAGAACTCCCAGGTGATCTCCTCGACGGTGGCGGACTTCGCCGCGCAGCTGCCCATTCCCCAGTCCTGACCGCTGCCGCAGGACCAGCCGCCGACCCGGTCGCCCTCTCCGCCACCGGGTCCGCGGCTGTTCCATGCTCGGACCCCGTCACCGCACACGTCACTCCGGACAACCATCCCCCGAACCCTCCCGCGGAGAACCGCGAGGCGAGCGGCACTTTCGCCCCACGTGACGAGGCGAAGGTGCCGTTCGCCTCGTTCGTGTGCGAGGGCACTGCGTCGCGGCAGGGTGCCGTTCGCGCCAGTGCGAGGGCGAGGCGAGCGGCACTTTCGCCCCATGTGACGAGGCGAAGGTGCCGTTCGCCTCGTTCGTGTGCGAGGGCACTGCGTCGCGGCGGGGTGCTGTCGAGGGTGTCGGTCTCGGACAGTGACTGTCCACACTGCTCGATCGGCGGAGTGGCGCCACTCGATCGCCCGCTTCCGAGGTGGTGTTTCGCAGGTAGTTTCACAAGGCGAGCTCGGAACTTTCTTCGACCGCACACGAGAGTCTCTCGCGTCACTGAGCACGATTCCACCGGCCTCCAGAGCCCTCGGTCCATCGGACGTATCCGTGGTGAGGCTCGTTCACCCGTCGTGGAGGAGACATGCGTCAGGTCCGACTCGTCAGCTGGGCCGCCGCCCTCGCGCTCGCGGGCACCGGCCTCGCCACTCCCGCGTTCGCCGCCGAGGCCGGTACGGCCGGGACCGCGGCAGCCGAGAACTACGCCGCGCTCGGTGACTCCTACTCCTCGGGGGTGGGCACCCGCGAGTACTTCGACGACAGCGGGAGCTGCCTGCGCAGCCCGCGTGCGTATCCGCAGCTGTGGGCCGACGCCCACGCCCCCGCCTCGTTCGAGTTCGTCGCCTGCTCCGGCGCGACGACCGCCGACGTCAACTCCAACCAGCTGGACGCGCTCGACACCGACACCAGTTTCGTCACGATTTCGGTCGGTGGCAACGACATCGGTTTCGCCGACACCATCCAGGACTGCCTGCTCGGAACCGACGACATGTGCCTCGATTCCGTGGCCGAAGGCGAAGCCTTGATGCGCGAGGAGTTGCCCGGCGCGCTCGCGAGCACCTACGACGGGATCAGCGCGGCGGCGCCGAACGCCTCCGTCCTCGTGCTCGGCTACCCGCGGCTCAACGAGCTCGGCGACTGCGGCATCCCCGGTTACACCGAGGTCAAACGTAAGCGCCTCAACGAAGCGTCCGACCTGCTCTCCGGCGTGATCGCCGACGCGGCGAGCGCGGCCGGGTTCACCTACGCCGACGTGCGGTCTGCGTTCGACGGGCACGGTGTGTGTGCCGGCACCGAGTGGATCAACGGCCCGAGCAACCCCGTGCAGGAGTCGTTTCACCCCAACGTCGACGGGCAGGCCCACGGATACCTGCCTGCGCTCGGCTGAACGCGGGCGTCGGCGGAGTCGCACCGAGGCAAGTGAGTCGCGCCGATCTCGTGCGAGGGTGACAGCATGAACTCACCGGAGCACACCGTCCAGGAACGTCTCGCGTGGGCGCGAGAAGGCGCGGACCTGTTCTTCACTAACCTCGACCGGCTCGACGACACGGACTTCCGCCGCGAGACGGCGCTGACCGGGTGGACCTTCGCTCATCTCGTCGGCCACGTCGGGTACAACGCCGTCGCTCTCGGGCGACTGACGCACTGGGCGCGCACCGGCGTCGAGACCCCGATGTACGCGAGCACCGACGACCGCGACAACGAGATCGAGCACGGGGCCACGCTCGCCGCCGACGTGCTGCGCCATCAGGCGCGTGCCACCGACCAGGCGCTGCTGTCCGAACTGGAGACCCTGCCGGACGACGCATGGTCCACGCAGGTCGTCACCGCGCAGGGCAGGCCGGTGGCGGCGACCGAGATCCCGTGGATGCGGTGCCGCGAAGTGTGGGTGCATGCGGTCGACCTGGGAACCGACGCCGAGTTCACCGACTTCCCCGCGTCGCTGCTGGACGCGTTGCTCACCGACGTCACCGGCATGTGGACTCGCCGGGCGCAGTCGCCGGCGATCCGGTTCGCCCCCACCGACCGCGACCGCACGTGGGAGGTCGTGCTCGATGACGCGGAGGTCGTGGAGGTGACCGGTTCGATGGCAGAGCTCACCCGGTTCGCCACCGGGCGCGGTAGTGCCGGGGTGCGCACGAGCGACGGTGGGCCGCTGCCGACGCCGGGCCGCTGGCTGTGAGAAGGCGTTTGGGAACGTGGGTAGGGGGGGTGCCGCCGCCCCATCGCGCCTTGCGGCGTTGGGGTCCTCTTGAGTACCAGGCCGTACGTGGCGAGACCCCCCTGCCTCGCGAGCACGAACTCCGAACGCCGGAGCCCCTCACCCTGTCGAGGCTGGTCACGTATGAGGCGTGCCCTACGGGCACACAAGCCGGTTCCTCAATGCCCTGTAAGAGTGTGCGCGGGTTGATGGGCGTGGGCGGTTGCGTGGCGGAACCGCGGCTGCGGGAGCGTCGACATCAGGCAGTGCCTCTCCGTCACGTCGTCGTCGGCGTCGTGACGTCGTCGGGCTCGTCCGGGGAGGCCAGCCGGGAGTGCCGGATCGAGTAGGTGAAGTAGAAGATCAGCGCCAACGTCAGCCAGCCTGCGAACAAGCTGTAGGTCAGCCACGACAGGCCGTACACCAGGTACGCGCAGGCGAGCACGCTCAGGATCGGAGTCACCGGGTAACCAGGCACCCGGAAACCGCGCGGCAGGTCGGGCCGCGTCCTGCGCAGCACGATGACACCGAGCGAGACCACGGTGAATGCCACGAGGGTGCCCATGCTGGTGATGTCGGCGAGCACGTTCAACGGCACCACGGCGGCCAGCACGCACACGAACGCGGACACGATCAGGGTGTTGCGTACCGGGGTCTTGGTGCGCGGGTGCACCTTGTGGAACGCCTCCGGCAGCATGCCGTCGCGGCCCATCGAGAACAGGATGCGGGTCTGCCCGTAGATCGTGGCCAGCGTGACACCGAAGATCGACACCACGCCGCCTGCGGCGAGTGCGACCGCGGGCCAGCCGGAGCCGGTGACCTCTCCGAGGATTGCGGCCAGGCCCGCATCCTGGCCCTCGAAACGGGTCCAGTTCTGGGCTCCGACCGCGGCGACCGCCACCAGCAGGTACACGGTCGTGACGATGATGACCGTCCAGAAGATGGCCAGCGGGAGAGTGCGGCGCGGGTTCTCCACTTCCTCACCCGCGGTGGAGACGGTGTCCATGCCGATGTAGGAGAAGAAGACCATCGACGCCGCCAGTCCCACGCCGGAAACGCCGAACGGAGCGAAGTCCGCGTAGTTGCCGCCGTCGAACGCGGTGAAGGCCACCGCGACGAACAGCATCAGCACGGCGAGTTTGATGATCACCGTGATCGCGTTGACGGTGGCGGATTCCTTCGCACCGCGCACCAGCAGCGTGCAGCACAGCGCCACCAAGACCGCGGCGGGGACGTTGACGATGCCGCCCTCGCCGGGAGGAGCCGCGAACGCTTCGGGGAGTTGATGGCCGGTGGTCTGGCCGAGCAGTGCGTTGAGGTACTCACCCCAGCCCACCGCGACGGCCCCGGCCGCGACGCCGTATTCGAGGACCAGGCACGCCCCGACGAGGAACGCGATGAGCTCGCCCATCGTGGCGTAGCTGTAGGTGTAGGACGCGCCGGACACCGGGATGGTCGAGGCCAGCTCCGCGTAGCACAGGGCGGTGAGTGCGGCGGTGAGACCGGCGAGCAGGAACGAGAACACCACCGCTGGTCCCGACAGCGGCACCGCCTCGTTGAGCACGATGAAGATGCCGGTGCCGACGGTGGCGCCGACGCCGATCATCGTCAGCCTGCCGATGCCGATCGAGCGCTTGAGCTCCCCGCCGTCGCGGTCGGCGCCGGTCTCGGAGATCAGTTTCGCGACCGGTTTGCGACGGGAGACGCGTTGCGCGAGCGTCTCGCGTGGATTCGTCGTGGTCACGCCCGCCCCCCACGGTCCTCGCGGGCGTACGCCGGTGTCCGGCCTGCCGAATCGCGGACGGGGGTGGGGTCGGGCATGAGGGGTCTCCTGGCGATCCGGTCGGGTCGATGGTGCCGCCTACGCCCGAGTTGTCGTATTGTGACCTGGGGTGACGGCCGCAGGGACCCTATGGTGGGCGCAATCACCCGTCAACGGCGCCCCCGCCGTGAGCCGTTCGCGCCGGTCGGCCGGACTCGGCGCCACGGGCACCGATCCGGACGAGTTCTCGCATGTCGGTGGGGGTGCGCTGAGCACGGTGCCCATCCGGGTCCGGCGCCGAAGCGCGGTTGGGGTCGGCTACTGGGAATTTTCGCGCCGCCCACCAACCGGCGCCGGGTCACGACGTCGGAGTGCGGGTGGAGCTGAGCCGGCGTCGAGTACCTCGGGTGAGCCGCCCGGTGGAGTGATCGACGACGCGCAGGGCCACCGACGCGGACTCCCGGTCGAGGTCGAGCAGCCCGACGGCGTTGCCGAAGTAGGGGCCCGCGGATTTGCGCCAGTGCACCGGCAAGGCGCGCACTCCCGCCCATCGGGCCACCCTGCGCAACACGGCGATGATCGGATCCGTCCACGCCAGGCGCAGCGCAGGCGTGAACGCCAGCGGCGTCTCGTTGTGCAGCGGGGAGCTCACCACCTGCGTGACCCGGCAGCGCGCACCGCCGCAGTCGGGATCGGCGAGGTAGCTATGGTGCACGTCGCCGGAGAGCACGGTGATCGTCGCGGGCGGGTCGGTTCGGCGCGCGGTACGGCGCAGTAGATCGGTGAACCGGTCGAAGGAGCCGCGGAACGCCGCCCAGTGCTCCAGGTCCAGTTCCTGGCGGATCTTCTCGCCCAGCCTGCCCAGTCGCCCGCCGCGTGCCGCGATCGCCTCGTCCCACTCCTGGAGGTGGTGGATCCCGGTCGGTAGCAACCACGGCAGCGAGGAGCCGACGACCACGTGCTCGGGTGTCGTCTGCAGCTCCTGTTCGGCCCAGTCGAAGTCGACGTCGGAGAGCATCGAGCGACGTCCGGTGTCGAGAACGCGTCCGCCTCGGGTGTCGAGGACGAGCAGTCGCGCGGGGCCGAGATCGCGGCGGTAGCTCCAGCGGACGTCGTGCATCGCGTCGTGTTCGTCGTCGGCGGCGGCCGCGAGCTCGCGCAGGATCGGCAGGGCGTCGCCGTCGCGTCCCTGTTCGAGCACGTGCTGGAACGTCTCGTCCCGGTCGAGGGTGTCGGGGTCGAGATTGCCGATGTGCTGGTAGATCCAGTACGAGGCGAGCCCGCCGAGCAGCCGCTCGCGCCACCACGGCTCGCGCGCCATCTGCGCGCGCCACGCGCCTGAGGTGTTCCAGTCGTCGCGTACGTCGTGGTCGTCGAAGATCATCATGCTGGGCACGGTGGACAGCAGCCACCGCAGGTACGGTTCCCGCCACGCGTGCCGGTACAGCAGCGTGTACTCCTCGAAGTCGGCGACTTCGTGGCCGGGGGGTTCGTTCAGGTCGCGCTTGCGTGCGAGATCCCGCCGCACCTGCGGCGTCGTCTCGTCGGCGTAGACCTGGTCGCCGAGCAGCAGCATCGCGTCCGGCCACCGCGTGTGTGAACCGCTCGTGAGTTCGTCGACGAAATCGGCGAGCGCGTCCGGTCCGAGCGCAGCGTCCTGCTTCGGATCTTCGGAGGCGCCGAAGCGGCACGAGCCGAACAGCAGCCGTAGTGAACTCTCGGGCCCGGTGGGCACCGTGCTGATCTGGCAAGGCGGCCGCGGGTCGTGGGGCAGTGGCCAGACCTTCTCGCCGTCCAGCCGGACCTCGTAGGGCCTGGTCGTGCCTGGCTCGAGCCCGCGGATGCGGACCAGGGCGAAATGGTGGCCTCCCGCGTGGAACGTGTGTGCCGTCGAGCCGAGAATCTCGACGAGGCAGTCTCGGTCGGTCTCCACCCAGACGGTCGCCGACGTGTCGTCGACATAACGGAGTACGGGCCCCAGCACGAGCGTGGTCACCCGCCATGAGTACCGCACCTCACGGCGCAGCGAAACGCGAGACGGCCACGATCCGCGGGTGATCTCCGCCGATCACGTCCGGGGGTGCGCCGGTTGCCCGGGGTGGTGACGGAACCTCACATCGCGGCCGGCTGGTGTGCGTGGCCTTGTGCCGACTGCGGCCGTCGAGCGCGACCACTCATCAGAGGTTCCGCTACGGAACCACCGAGGAAGATCGATCCGCGCGCCCGCTAACCGAACAACCGGATGAGCGCCTTGCTGAAGCGGCCGATGCGACGCACCTTGACGTGGTGTCCCGCGATGCCGTGGATCTCCCATTCCTGCCGGCACTCCGGGCAGACCCAGATCCCCATTTTCGAGGTGTCCGGTGTGCAGTCGTGCCCGCGTCGACCCCTCGGCATGGCTTCGCCTTCCCATCGCCCGGTGTGCCTGACGTAGGGATCTCACCACACCGCCCGGCTCTCGGCGATCGGCCGGCCGGAGGGACCGGACGTCGGCGGCTCTCCCGGTCACCGGAAATCGGGGGTCCGCGTCGGATGTTCGCCACGCACCCTCGCACTGCACACGCGAGCGGATAGCCTGCCGCCGCGGGCGCGAACACCGGATCCGACGAGGCGAGGAGACGATTCAGCACATGCGAACCCGAGTGGCGATCATCGGCGCGGGCCCGGCGGGATTGCTGTTGGCCCGGTTGCTGCACCGATCGGGCATCGAGTCGGTGATCCTGGAGTCCCGGACTCGGGAGCATGTCGAGCGCAGACAGCGCGCGGGCATCCTCGAACAGTCCACGGTCGACGTGCTGCGAGCCTGCGGTGCCGGTGAGCGCATGGACCGTGAAGGAATGGAGCACGACGGCATCGAGCTGCGCTTCGACCGGACGGCGCACCGCATCGACATGGCCGAACTCACCGGTGGGCGCTCGGTGATGGTCTACGCGCAGACCGAGGTCGTGCGCGACCTGATCGCGCTGCGTCAGCAGGAGGGCGGTGCGCTGTACTTCGAGGCCGAGGCCCTGTCGGTGGACGGCGCCGACACCGACGAGCCGAGCGTCCGCTTCCGTCACGACGGGGTGGAGACGACGCTCTACGCCGACTACGTGGTCGGCGCCGACGGTTTCCACGGCGTCGCGCGAGCCTCGATCCCGGCGGAGCGGCTGCGGGTATACGAGCGGGCGTACCCGTACGCGTGGCTGGGCATCCTCGCTTCGGTCCCGCCGTCGTGCGACGAACTCATCTACGCGAGCCACGAACGCGGCTTCGCGCTGCACAGCATGCGTTCCTCCGAGGTCAGCAGGCTGTACCTGCAGGTGCCGCCGGGCACGGATGCGGCGGACTGGACCGACGAGCAGATCTGGGACGAGCTCGAGGCCCGGTTCGCGGTGAACGGGGACTGGAAGCTCGAGCGCGGCCCGATCACCGAGAAGAGCGTCACCCCCATGCGCAGTTTCGTCGCGGAGCCGATGCGGCACGGTCGCCTGCTGTTGGCCGGCGACGCCGCGCACATCGTGCCGCCGACCGGGGCGAAGGGCCTCAACCTCGCGGTCTCCGACGTGACGCTGCTGGCCGAGGCGCTGGCCGAGGTGTTCAACGCCGGGAACGACGCGTTGCTCGACGCCTACTCGGACCTGGCGTTGCGCCGGGTGTGGCGTGGGGAGCACTTCGCGTACTTCATGACGACGCTGCTGCACACCGAACCGGGGGCCGACGCGTTCACGCGGCGGTTGCAGTCCGCGCACCTCGACTACGTGGGACGTTCGCGGGCGGCGGCGCAGTCACTCGCCGAGAACTACGCGGGCCTGCCGCTGGATGCCTTCCGCGAGGGAGCCGCCTCCGACGGCTGATGCCTCGCGCCCTCCGAGGGCATCTTGGGTAGTGGGTAGGTGGTCCGGTACCGCCCCGTCCCAGCGGCGACCCGCGGCCTGACGAGCGACAGCCTGAAACGCTGGGGCTTCTCAGCGGGCTCGGGCTGAGCACGCGAGACCATGCCCTGCCATCAGGACCAGGCCAAAGACGGGCATTCACGACTCGCCGTTGGCCGTGCGCAGGGTGCGCATGGCCTCGGCGAGTTCCTGGGAGGCGCCCGTGCCGAGGGGTTCCAGCACCCGGCGGCGCAGTACTTCCGCACACACCTGTCGCGCCTGGTCGGCGACCCCGACGCCGTGTTCGGTGAGCACGGCGTAGGTCACGCGCCGGTCGACGTCGCAGCGTTGCCTGTGGATGAGGTCGGCCCGGCAGAGGCGGTCGGCGACCTTGGTGAACCCGCCGCTGCTCAGTGCGGCTTCCCGCGCGAGACGGGTCATCGGCATCCGGTGGTCGGGGGAGCGGACGAGGCGCAGCAGGATGTCGAACGCGCCCGGTGCGAGGCCCACGCGTTCGTCGATCTCGCGCATGAGCTGGTCCTGCGTGAGGTGGTAGCCCTCGATGACCAGGCCCCACCACGTGACGATCTCGTCGTCGTCGGTGTGCGGGTCGGGTGCCACTGTCGTGGTCCGTGCCCGGTCGGCTTCCTCCCGCTGTGTCGTCACTGTTGTTTCGGTCCCGGTGTCCGGTTCGGTCTCGGTGTTCACCGCACGTCCTTCCTCCTTGTCGCGTCCACCCTACCGGGCAATTCTCTCGCGAGAAAACATCTTGCGCGCGAGATAAATCCCGCGTAGCGTTCGTGGTGTCGGTACGACCGGCACGCATCGCAGCACCCGACCAGCACAGAGGAGTCGCGCCACCATGACCGCCCCCGTCAAGCTCAGCGTCGTCTACTACTCGTCGACCGGGATCAACACCGAGCTCGCCAGGATCATCGCGGCCGAGGCGGAAGCCGCGGGCGCCGAGGTTCGGCTGCGCCGGGTCGCCGAACTCGCCCCCGACGCTGCGATCGACGCCAACCCCGCGTGGCGGGAGAACGTCGAGGCCACGCGGGCGCTGCCGGAGGCGACGCCCGACGACATCGTCTGGGCCGACGCGGTGATCTTCGGTTCGCCCACCCGCTACGGCAACGTCGCCGCGCAGCTCAAGCAGTTCATCGACACGCTCGGCCCGCAGTGGCAGCAGGGTCTGCTGGCCGACAAGGTCTACAGCGGGTTCGCCTCCAGCGCCACGCAGCACGGTGGCCAGGAGTCCACGTTGCTCGCGCTCTACAACACCATCCACCACTTCGGCGGCATCATCGCCAGCCCCGGCTACACCGACCCGTCGAAGTTCGTCGACGGCAACCCGTACGGAACCAGCCACGTCGACGCGCAGGGCCAGAACAAGATCGGCGACGAGACCCGCACCGCCGCGAGTGTGCAGGCCCACCGAGTGGTCCGCGTGGCCGCCGCCCTGAAGAACGCCGCCTGATCCGACGCAACCTGATCCGGTGATGCCCGGGTCGGAGGGGAGAGCACCATGACCATCGCCACGAGCGGACTGCACCACGTCACAGCGATCGCGGGGGATCCGCAGCGCAACGCGGACTTCTACCTGCGCACGCTGGGACTGCGGTTGGTGAAGTCCACGGTGAACTTCGACGACCCGGGCACCTACCACCTCTATTACGGCGACGGCAGCGGGAAGCCGGGCACGCTGCTGACCTTCTTCCCGTGGAAAGGCGCTCCCAAGGGCCGCCGCGGCACCGGGCAGGCGACCACCACGTCGTTCTCCGTGCCCGAGTCCTCGATCGGCTGGTGGAAACAGCACCTCGGCGATCTCGGGGTCACCACCAGTGAGGTCCGCAACCGCGACGGTGAGGATGCCCTGACCTTCCTCGACCCGGACGGTCTCGCGTTGTCCTTGGTCGCGCATCCGCAGGGAGACCCGCGGGAGCCGTGGGACAACGGCATCGTTCCCGCCGAGCACGGCATCCGGGGGTTGCACTCCGTGGAGCTCTCAGTGGCCAGTGAGGACGCTACCGCCGAGATGCTCAGCGGTCTCGGACTCACCGCGACCGCACAGGACGGAAATCGGTTCCGCTTCGCCGCGGGCGAGGGCGGGCCCGGAACCTACGTCGACGTCCGCGTCGACCCCGCCGTCGCGCAGGGCCTCGTCGCGGCCGGGACCGTCCACCACGTCGCGTGGCGCGCCCCGGACGAGACCACGCAGGCGAACTGGCGCGGCGAACTGCTCGAGGCCGGGGTGAACGTCACGTCGATCCTGGATCGGCAGTACTTCCGCTCGATCTACTTCCGCGAACCCGGCGGGACACTACTGGAGATCGCCACCGACGAGCCGGGGTTCACCGCAGACGAGCCACTGCTCGAACTGGGCCGCGCGCTCAAGCTGCCGCCGTGGCTGGAACCGGACCGCGAGTCGATCGAGGCGATGCTGCCGAAGCTGGACCTGCCGAGTGGCAACAATCCCGAGCAGAGCCCGGCATGAGCGCGCCCGCCGACCTTCGACACACGTTCCGCCCGGGCACGGCCGAGGCGCCGGTGCTGCTGCTCCTGCACGGCACCGGCGGCTCGCCCGACGACCTGCGCGGACTCGGCGAGGTGTTGAGCCCGGACGCCGGCGTGCTCGCGCCCGTCGGGCCGGTCTCCGAGAACGGAGCCGCGCGGTGGTTCCGCAGGCTCAGGGAAGGCGTCTTCGACACCGAGGACGTGCTCGCCCGTTCGGAGCAACTCGCGGACTTCCTGGTGGCGGCCCGCGACGAGTACGACCTCGGTGGGCGCCGGATGGTGGCCGTGGGCTTCTCGAACGGGGCGAACATCGCGGCGGCGGTGACGCTGCTGCGACCGGACGCCCTGCAGGAGGCCGTGTTGTTCTCGGCGATGCTGCCCGTACCCGAACCACCGCAGCACGACCTGTCGGCGACGCGGATCCTGCTCGCCAACGGCCAGCGCGACCCGATGGCACCGATGCAGGCGGCCCAGAGTCTCGTCGCGGCCTACCGTCAGCGAGGCGCCGAGGTCGACACCGCGTGGCACGCGGGCGGGCACCAGATCACCGAGGACGGCGCGCACCGGGCACGCGACTGGCTGCCCCGGGCCTGAGTGCGCATTGTGGAGTGGGTGGGTGGTCCGGTACCGCCGCCCCAGTTCGCCCGCGGTGTCGGGGCACGAACTGGAACGCCGGAGCTTTTCACCGTGCTGCGGCTGCACGCGTGGGAGGCGTGCCTTACGGGCACACATGCCAATTCCCGGACGCTCTGAGACCGGCACCGGGCGGCTCGGCGCGAGGTCGCCCGGTGTCGCCGTTCACCCATGAGTGTGGTGAGCCGTGGCGGGTACTCCGTCTCCGTCGGTTGATCATGCGGTCGCACGGAAGATGACCGATGATCCACCCTGGGTCACGGTGAGCCAGGGTGGGGGGTGACGAGTCCCTCACCGAGTCGCGGCTGCCGTGATACCCGGACTACGTGGGGTGGGCGGCCGACGAATCCCCGGCCGAGCGGGCTCTTGCGAGGCACTGGGTGACGAACTACAGGGTGAACGGCACCGACGACGACGAACTGTCCACCCTGGATCACGCGGACGGGCACCGCGACGGCACCGCCACGCCGATCAGCCCCGAATCACCGCCGTGGCGCACCACTGCCACGGAACCGGCATCCGCCGACAACGCGGAGGCACCTCCGCCGCTCAAGGACCGGCGCACCTGGGGAATCGGCGGCCTGTCGCTCGGGTTGAGCAGCGTCTTCCTGTTCGTCGGCCTGGCCTACAACCAGGGCAACGTCATTCCGCCGCTCGACGACGCCTACATCCACCTCCAGTACGCCAAGCAGAACGGGCTCGGCCACTTCTTCCAGTACAACACCGGCGACCCGATCAGCGCCGGCGCGAGCAGCCTGCTCTACTCGCTGTTGATGGGGGCCGCCTACGCGCTCGGTGCGCGTGGCTCGCTGTTCCTGCCGTTCGCGATGGGCTTCGGTGCCCTGTGTTTCGCCTTCACCGCCGCCGCGAGTTACCTCATCGGCAAGCGGCTGATGGGCCGCACCGTCGGCACATGGGCGGGCGTGCTCGTCGCCGTCAACGGATCGCTGCTGTGGGGAGCCACGAGCGGCATGGAAGTCGGCCTGGTCGCGGCCCTCGTCGCGGGCAGTGTGCTGGCGTTCCTGCACGAGTTTCGCAGCGCGCGTTTCGTGCTCACCCCGATCGTCGCCGCACTGTTGGCGATCAGCAGACCGGAAGGTCTGATCTTCGCGGTGTGTCTGTGCGCGGCGATGGTGTGGACGATCCTGCGCGGCGGGAGCGGTCGGTGGCACGGACGCTTCGGGTTCTGCGCGCTGGCCCTGCTGCCGATCGCGGCCGGGCTCGGGCAGCTGCTGTTCTACCGGATCACCACCGGCACGACCTCGGCCAACGGTATGCAGGCGAAATCCCTGCTGCACGACCCGATCGTCTACCCGCTGGAGATCCTCGACCAGACACTGACCCACTTCCGCGACTTCGTGTTCGTCCTGGGAGGACTGAACAACCAGGACTACGTCTTCCCCGGGACGTTGTTCCTCGCGCTGCTCGGCACCTGGTATCTGCTGCGGGATCGTCGTGAGCTGCGCCCCCTCGGCGTCGCCGTCATCGCCGGTCTGCTGCTGGTGCTGCTGGCGATCTCGACGTTGAAGAACGCCCACGCCCATCACCTGCGCTACATCCAGCCGTTCCTGCCGCTGATCCTGGTCCTCGCGGTGGTGGGCGTCGCGGCGGTCGCCTCGCTGTTCAGCACCCGGCGTTCCCGGCGCTTCGTGCTGCACGGACTGCTGGCTGTTGCGGTGTTCTTCACCGCGATCGAGCTGCCCGCGTGGGGAATCCGGTACGGCCAGCAGGCGGCGGGCATCCGGGACCAGCCGGTGTCGATCAGCAACTGGATGCAGGGGCACCTGCCGCCCGGGTCGAACGTCGCGGTCAACGACGTCGGCGCCGCCGCGTACTTCACCGACCACTACATCGTCGACCTCATCGGACTCGGCACCAACGGCTTCGCCGAACCGACAGTGCACGGACCGGGCAGTCTGTACGAGCAGCTGCGTACCCTGCCCGAGCAACGGCGACCGGACTACTTCTCGGTGTTCCCGAACTGGTCGGTGCACGGGCTCGCGGAAGGCGGGCTCTTCAGCGAGGACCCGATCATGGTGTTCGACATCAAGTCGCCGGAGTTCTCGTACCAGACCCCGGGCGCGGCGTTCTCGTGCCAAGCCGCCAGGTTCTGCAACACGGTCACGATCTACGAGGCGGACTGGAGCCTTCTCGGCAGCGGGGACCTGCCCGCGGAGGGCGCTCCGCCCGGTGAGATCAAGGATCACATCAACGTCGCCTCGCTCCCGGACGAACAAGCACACGAGTACGAGGTCGTGCCCGCACACCGTGGCTACCAGCCGGCGACGACCGTCCGCACCGTCAACTACCCGGGTGACCGCGAGGTCGTCGACAGCGGACGGCACGTCATCGGCGGCGAGACGATGACCGCACGGAACCTGGAACCGGGTAAGCCGGTCACGATCACCGCCCGGGTGGACAGCGCCGAACCGAGCCGGGACGAGATCACCGGCTCCCGCGAGGTGCGAGTCACCGCCAACGGCACCGATCTGGGGGCGTGGCAGTTCGCGCCCGAGGACAAGGGGTGGACGGAAACGACGTTCACGATCCCCGGCGACCTCGTCACCGGAGACTCGGTGACGGTGGAGCTCGGCCCGATGCAGGAGTTTCTCGGCCCGTACCCTGACTACACGACCTTCGGGTACTGGTTCAGCCAATAGCGGTGGGGAGGCCCGGTCTGCAGGGACTGATCCCACGTCCGCGCTCGGAAGTCGCTCCGGGCGCGGTCCACGTGCCGGACTGGCTCGACCTCACGCGGCAGCGTGAGCTGCTGGAAGCCTGCCGTGAGTGGTCCCGCCCACCGGGCGCGTTGCGTTCCGCGCGGCTTCCGAGCGGG
Organism: Allosaccharopolyspora coralli; assembly: GCF_009664835.1. Lineage (NCBI taxonomy): Bacteria > Bacillati > Actinomycetota > Actinomycetes > Pseudonocardiales > Pseudonocardiaceae > Allosaccharopolyspora > Allosaccharopolyspora coralli. The sequence continues at coordinate 3,064,857 of NZ_CP045929.1, read as the reverse complement.
GGAGTGATGTCCGTACGGTCGGTGTGCCTGGGCTGGCACTGGTACCCATACCAGTACTCGCGCACCGTCGACGACGGGGACGGCCGAGAGGTCGCACCGTTTCCGCGGTGGCTCGCCGACTGGGGGCAGGCCGCCGTGACCGCCGCCTACGGGGCGGAGACCGACCATCGTCCGGACATCGCGCTGATCAACTACTACGACAGCACCGCGCGGATGGGAATGCACCAGGACCGTGACGAGCGCAGCGACGCCCCGGTGGTGTCGTTGAGTCTCGGAACGGCGTGCGTGTTCCGTTTCGGCAACACCGACAACCGCGGCAAGCCCTACACGGACGTGCAGCTGCACTCGGGTGACCTGTTCGTTTTCGGCGGACCGAGTCGATACGCCTACCACGGGGTGCCGCGGACGCTGCCGGAGAGCACGGAGCCCGGCCTCGGTTTGAGAACAGGCCGGCTCAACGTGACCCTGAGAGTTTCCGGGATGGCGTGAGCTTTCCGGGGGGAGTGAAGCGCGGGGTCCGTGTGAGTGGATGGTTCCGTGGCGGAACCTCACCTCGCGGCTGGCTGCGGGATCGTCGACATCGAGTAGCGCCCTACGCCACGTCGACGCTGTCCTCGCCAGCCACGAGGTGAGAACCCGCGGGTGGGCGGTCTGCGTAGGCGGCGGGAAAACCCTCCGCCGCAGTCTGCCTGACCACAGCCCACAACCCGCGCGACGGCTCAGCCCTGAGCGCCGGGTCCCGGGCTGACCCCAGGACCCGGCGCCCCCCTGTCATGCGCGTTTGGAGTTGAACAGGAGGCGGTAGGCGATGAGCAGGATCAGCGAACCGATCACCGCCCACACGAAGCTCATCACGCTGAAGCCCTGGACACCGGTGCTGCCGAACACCGAGCTGCCGAGCCAGCCACCGAACAGACCACCGGCGATGCCGATGAGGATCGTGACGATGATCCCGCCCGGGTCCTTACCGGGGAGGATGAACTTCGCGATGGCGCCCGCGATGAGTCCGAACACGATCCAACTGAGGAAACCCACGGTGACACTCCTTTCGTCGTGCGCCGTCATGATGGCGCACACGGGTCACTCTGTCTGACTACCCCGACAGCGCTGCGTGACGCACAAGGCGGGCAACGTCCGGGTGTCGTCTTGGTCACCGGACCGTGATCCGGTTCCCGGTCGTACTGTGCGCCGGGGAGGGTAGTCGAACCGGATCCGACGGTTCTGCACCGGTTCGGACTCTCCTGGTCGTCGCGGGTACGCAGGTCAAGGGCGGCTCCTCCGGGCCGGCTCGGACATGTCGGCCGGGCGATTCGTCGTTTTCACTCGGAGGGACCGGCCTCGGTCCGTTACGGTCGACACACCGACGATCGTGCGGAGGTGCCTGCGATGCGGATCACGGACGTGTTGACGAACAAGGGGACGACGGTGACCACCGTCAGGCCGGAGGAGACCGTCGAGGGCCTGCTCCGGTTGCTCGACGAGCGCAACATCGGTGCGGTGGTGGTGGCGGGGGAGGGCACCGACCTCGCCGGGATCGTCTCCGAGCGCGACGTGGTACGTCGTCTCGCCGAACACGGCGCGGCAGTGCTCGGGATGCCGGTCGGCGAGATCATGACGACCGACGTCGTCACCTGTACGCCGGAGGACGAGGTCGAGGACCTCACGGTGCTCATGACCGAGCGGCGCGTGCGGCACGTCCCCGTCGTCGCCGACGGCGAGCTGCTCGGGATCGTCAGCATCGGCGACGTCGTCAAGAGCCGCATCTCCACGCTCGAACATCACCGCGAGCAGATGGAGCACTACATCACCCAGGGCTGAGTTCGACGGGTCCGCGTGGGTGGTCGCGTGGCGGAACCTCGTCTCGCGGCCGGCTGCGGGTTCGTCGACATCGAGGAGCGGTCTCCATCACGGTGACTCCGTCCTCGCCGCCCACGAGATGAGAGCCCGTGGGTGGCTGGTGTGCGTCGGCGGCGGAGAACTGCTGGCGCAGTGTCCCTGCGCGGGTGCCCTACACGCCTGTGCCCCGCCGAAGCGGCGGGGCACAGTTTGTCGAGCGATCGCTCGCGCGCTTCAGAGCGCGATTGGGAACTTGGGTGGGTGGTCGGGTACCGCCGCCCCAGTTCGTGCCTCGCGGCGTTGGGGTCCTCTTGAGTACCACGCGTACGCGGCGAGAACCCCTGCCTTGCGAGGCACGAACTCCAAACGCCGGAGCCCCGCACCGTGCCCCGGCTAGGCACGTATGACCGTGCCCTACGGGCACACAAGCCAGTTCCACAATGCACTCTCAGCGCGGTGCGGGCTGCGCGTCCGGTGCGATGGTCGCCTGGTGCAGCGCCGACATCGTCTGCCACTCCTCCCAGGGAATCGTCCAGTCGTAGATGTCGCCGTCGTCGGAGGACAGCTGCACGTCGGAGCCGGTGACCTCGACCGGGTCGCCGTACATCGCCATGTCGAAGTACTCCTTGCCGTTGGTCGTCGACAGGTTGATGCAGCCGTGCGAGACGTTCGTGGAGCCTTGCGATCCGACGCTGCCCGCGTTGGTGTGGATGAACTCGCCGTTGTTGGAGATCCGCACCGCCCACGGGTGCACCTCGTCGTAGCCCCACCGTTCACTGATCATCCGCTGCACCTCCGACTTACCCATGACCACGTGGATGCCGGAGCGGGTGTTGCGGGAGAGCACGGAGTCCAGCCCGTAGCTGGCGGGGTAGCGTGCGACTTCCTGATCGCCGCGCATGACCACGAGCTCGTGACTCTGCGTGTCGGCCTTCGTGACCTGGGCGCGGCCGATGGTGAAGTCGAGCGTCACCGACTCCTTGCCGTAGACACCGTTGCCGTAGTCCACGCCGTACAGCGGGGCGCTGACTTTGACCTGGGTGTTCTCCGGCCAGTACTCCTTCGGGCGCCAATGCACCCGCGAGCCCTCCGAAGTGTCGGGAAGCCAGGCCCACGAGCCCTCGGTCGGGTTCGACATCCAGATCGACAGCCGGGACTCCACCGCGGCCCTGTCTTGCACGGTCCCGTCGAAGGTGATGATGATCGGCGCGGCGACCCCGACAGTCTGCCCGTCGCCGATGTTGGTGGAGGCGTCCCGCAGTTCGGCGGGCGCAGCGGTGCGAAACTCGCCTTGCACCGGGGTCTTGGTGCCGCGCTCGCCGTGCGACATGCCGGACCAGGTGTAGGTCTCGTCGAAAGCCAGCGGTTCCAGCGGCCGCCAGTTCCGGGAGTCCTGAGACATCACGCCGCGCACCGGAGTTCCGTCCGAACTGGTCAGTGCCACCTGCTCGAGCGTGCCCTCGGCCACGTCCAACGACACCGGCTTCGCCGGGCTCACGTTCACCGCGCCCGCACCGGGTGTGGTCGTGACCTCCGGCGGAGTCGGCGGAGGCGGCGGGTCGTCGGTCCCGGGGAGACCGGTACACCCGACGAGCATCGTTCCGGCAAAAAGTGCCGCGAGTCCCGCGCGCCACGAACGCTTCTCGAGTCCATGTGTGCTCACGTTGCCCCCGATCCCCACGCGCCCCGTCTCCCGTCAGGACACGGTAAGTCGGGTTTCGGCGCGCCGCCGGTCCAGACTTCGGGTGTTGCCTTTGTGGGGTACAAGGCTGTGAGGAGGCACGATCATGAGTGAGCGGTCCGGATCGTCGCCGCTGGTACTGCGACTGGGGCACGAGGAACTCGTGATCCGGTACCGGTACGAGGTGGCGAGCATCGTCAACGACCTGCTCATCGCGGTGTGGTTCATCGTGGGCAGCGTTCTGTTCTTCTCCGAGAGCACGACCACGGCCGGCACCTGGTGCTTCCTGCTCGGCAGCGTGGAGCTGGCTCTGCGCCCGGCGATCCGGCTGAGCAGACACCTGCACCTGCGACGGCTGCACACCGCGACCGAGTCCGACCAGGACTTCTGACCAACGAATATACCCGTACCCCCATGAGGTACATTGGTGGTGTGCATGGATACACGGAGGACAAGGACGCCTACCTCAAACGCCTGCGGCGCATCGAAGGTCAGGTTCGTGGTCTGGCCAAGATGATCGAGGAAGACCAGTACTGCATCGACGTCCTCACTCAGGTCTCGGCCACCACGAAGGGCCTGCAGGCGGTGTCGCTGGGGCTGCTCGACGAGCACCTCAAGCACTGCGTCGCCCAGGCGGTCGCCGAGGGCGGCGAGGAAGCGGACGAGAAGGTACGGGAAGCCAGCGCCGCGATCGCGCGCCTCGTGCGTTCCTGAGGTGCAGGTGGAACAGCCCCTGAACAGCACCTGACAACCCCGAATGAGCACGGAGGTGCCTCGAGAATGGCCGAGTCGCGCTACACCGTGACGGGCATGACCTGTCAGCACTGCGTCATGTCCGTGACCGAGGAAGTAAGCGAGATCGACGGCGTCACCGACGTCCAGGTCGACCTGCCCACGGGCGCGCTCACCGTCGTGAGCAGTCAAGACGTGTCCGAGCGGGCCGTCCGGTCGGCCGTGGACGAGGCCGGCTTCGCGCTCGCCGACGCCTGAGTCGGCGTGTGAGAACGTGGGTAGGTGGTCCAGCACCGCCGCCCCAGTTCGCACCGCGCTCGTCGTCAGCTCGCCGCGCTCGACACCTCCGTTTCCGCCCTGCGCGTCCGTGGCGGCTCCGGAGTACGCGTACTGTCCGGCGCCAGCAGTGAGCCGACCACACAGATCACCACGTTCAGGGCAAGACCGACCAGTCCGCCGGGCACTCCGTAGAGGTCGTCCACACCGGCCACGGTCATGCCGCCGGCGACGAGCGCTCCGGCGAGCATCCCCCAGAACACGGGCGCGGCCGAGAGCCGGTTCCAGTACAGGCCGAGCATGAACACCGGCGCGAGTTGCACGATCAGTTCGAACTTCAGCACGAAGATGTTGTACAGCGTGGCCGGTGGATTCCAGGCGACGACCAGCAGGATCGCGATCGCGACCACGCCTGCGATCTTGCCGACGAGTACCTGCCGGGCCTCGGAGGCTCGCGGACTGATGTGCCGGGCGTAGAGGTCGCGCGAGACGATCGAGGAGAAGCTCAGCAGCGCCGAGTCGGCTGTCGACACGATAGCCGCGATGACACCGCCGAACAGCAGGATCATCGTGGCGTAGAAGAACAGGTTGATGCCGGCCACCTCGTTGGCGATGACGCCGACGAGCTGCTCCGAGGCGTCCGTGGACAGCCCCGGGAACAACCGCAGGCCGATGATGCCGACCAGGAACACCACCCCGGTGGTGACCAGCGGCATCCAGGCCATGATCGCCAGCGAACGTTTGAGTGTGCGTTCGTCGCGCGCGGCGTAGATTCGCTGGATCGCATGGGGGTAGACCGCTGCTCCCAGCCCGATCATGATGATCATGGAAAGCCAGTCCACCGAGTCGGTCGTCACCGGAACCTGGACCTTGTCGGGCTCGTTCGCGATGAGATAGCGCGTCACGTCCCCCAGGTCTCCGCCTGCGAGGTACAGCGCCCCCGCGAGCAACACCACCACGCCCACCAGCAGCGCGATTCCTTGCATGACGTCGGTGAGCGCGACCGCACGCATCCCGCCCATCCACGAGTAGACGAGCATGACGAGCACGAAGGCCACCACACCGATCTGATACGGCACGGTGTCCCCGGTGAGTCCGGAGATCCCCTGCCCCATCGCGACGAGCTGTTCGAGCAGGTAGTTGCTCAGACCCCACAACATCAAGGCGGCCACCAGCAGGTTCACCGGCGTGGACCGGAACCGGTACCGCACCCAGTCCGTCGGGGTCACGAACGACTCGCGCTTGGCGATCACGTACAGGCGAGGGGCGAACAGCAGGTACGCGGCGATGGCTGCCGTCATGAACGGGACCGACTGCCACCACACGAAGCCCGAACGGTAGGCCTCCGGGGCGTACCCCACAACGGAATTCCCGCTGTACTGGGTGGCGTAGAGCGTGAAGAACAGCGCGACGAATCCCAGGCCCTGCCCGGCGAGGTAGTAACTTCGCACGCTCTGGCGCACGTTGGGTTGCTTGCGCCCTGCGAAGTACCCGATCACCAGCATCATCACCGCGTAGGCGACCAGGACCATGATCCCGCTGGCACCGCCGAAACTCAGATTGTTCATGCCGCACCGTCCTGGTCGTGGCGTGCCCGCGCGGTGTCCGTGCCGGTGTCGTCACGCGGTTCCACCGAGCCGGTCCGCTGTTCCTCGGGTTCGGCGATGTTCCACCAGTTCCGGCACAGCCAGCTGACGAATCCGGAGAACAACACCGCGAACACGACGGAGACCACCATCCAGTACGGCAGGCCGAACAGCACCGGATGGACAGTCCCCTGTGGAAAGTAGAAGGGCACGCCCGCCAGGACGATGAAGCCCATGACGACCCACACCCACGGGCTGCGGATCGGTTCGCGGTACGGACGTTCGGGTGCTTGCCGTTTCATGTCGGTCTCCTCGGCGCGGGGCGCGACTCTCGAATCGTTCGCTTCGGTGCGGACGGCGCGGGCAACCGCACACGGAGTTGTTCAGACGACCCGCTGGGCGCGCCACTGCTCGTACTGGTCCTCGTCGACGTTCAGCAGGCCCTGATACACCTCCCGGTTGTGCTCGCCCAGCCGCGGGCCAACGGTGCGCACCGCGCCGGGGGTGTGCCCCATGCGTGGCACCACGTTCTGCATCGGGAACTCGCCCAGATCCGGATGCATGAGGCGCACGATCGCCTGCCGCGCCGCGAAGTGCGGGTCCGCGAGCATGTCTTCGGCCTGGTACACCCGCCCTGCGGGAACACCGGCCTCGTGCAGCTTGTCCAGCAGATCCGCCGAATCGAACGCGCGGGTCCACAGTCCGATGTACTCGTCGAGTTCCTGCTGCCGTTCCCCTCGCGCCGTGTGCGTGGCGTAGCGCTCGTCGTCGGCGAGCCCGGGCACGCCCATCAGCGCACACAACCGGGCGAACACCGTGTCCTGGTTGGCGCCGATGAGGATCTCCGCGCCGTCGGCGGTCGGGTACGTGTTGCTCGGTGCGATCTTGGGCAGGATCGAGCCGGTCCGTTCACGGCGCCGGCCCGCGATCGCCCATTCCGGCAGCAGCGATTCCATGAGGGCCAGCACCGATTCGTAGATCGCGGTGTCGACGACCTGGCCGCGCCCGGTGCGCGTGCGGGCGTGCAACGCCATGACCGTGCCGAGCGCGGAGAACGTCCCTGCCAACGAGTCCCCGAGCGAGACCCCGACCCTGCTCGACGGACGGTCGGGCTCTCCGGTCACGGCACGGATTCCGCCCATGGCCTCACCGATCGAACCGTATCCGGCCCGCTGTGCGTAGGGACCGTCCTGGCCGTAGCCGGTCACCCGGACCAGGATCAGGCGCGGGTTGATCCGCTGCAGCTCGTCGAAGCCCAGGCCCCAGCGCTCCAGTGTTCCCGGCCGGAAGTTCTCCACGAGCACGTCCGAACTCAGCGCGAGGTCCCGCAGGATGCGTTGCCCCTCTTCGGTGCGGAGGTCGCAGGTGACCGACTTCTTGTTTCGGGCGATGATCGGGAAGGACAGCGACGTTCCGCCCGGACGGTCCTGACTCCAGTGGCGCATCGGGTCACCGGTCGAGGGATCCTCGACCTTGATGACGTCCGCCCCGAAATCCGCGAGCACGTGCCCGCAGAACGGTCCTGCGATCAGCGACCCGAGTTCGAGTACCCGGACGTCCGTCAAGGGTCCGTCCACTGTGGTGTCGTCGGAACCGGGACCGTTCGCGGCGTGGGTGTCCGCGACGAGCCCGGTGGAGCTGTCCTCGTTCACGGCGTGGGTTCCCCTTCCTCGTCGAACCGACCTGCAGCGCGCAGCAGCGCCGTCCTGGCTGCCCGGATATGGGCGTGCATCACCGCCTGGGCCCACTGCCCGTCACCTGCGTTCAGCGCCTCCACCAGTTCGCGATGCTGGGTGAAACTGCGCTGCAGCTCCGCTGCGCTGTACTGGTCGAACGTGCGGCGTACCAACGGAACCTCGATCACTCGGGACACGAGGTCCGGCAGCAGGCGTTCCCCCGCCGCCCGGTGCAGGGACCGATGGAACTCCAGGTTCAGCCGGGTGATGTCCTCGTAGGCACGGTCGTCGAGCGCATCGAGCCGTTGTTCCATGGCCTCGCACAGCGAGCGCAACCCGGACACGTCGACGTCACCGCGGGTCGCGGCCTTGAGCGCGGCATGCCCCTCGAGCAGGGTGCGCAACTCGAAGATCTCGTCGAAGTCCTCGGTGCTCCATGTCGTGACCTGGGCACCCCGATGCGGGGTCATCTGCACCAGACCGTCGGCCTCGAGTCTGCGCAACGCTTCCCGTACGGGCGTACGGCTCAGCCCCAGTGTCTCCGCGAGTTGTTCTTCCCGCAGCCGTGCGCCCGCCGGGTGGACGCCAGTCAGAATGTGTTTCCGCAGCCCCTCGTAGGCCCGAGCCGACGCGTGTGACACCGATCACCTCCACGAGATTGTGTACAAAGTAGCGCGGCTGCGTGCGGTGAACAAGGGCTCGACATTAGAAGAGTGCGGGTGAACCATTCGCTCGTGGCCAGATTGTGTACAGAATCGGGGAGTGGGCAATGTCGACGGAGTTTTTTTCGTATGCCGGAACGGTCGAGGTCGGGCCTAGGGACGGTCTGCAGAACGAGGCCACTCTCCTCGCGACGGAGACCAAGGTCGAATTCATCGAGCGGGCTGTCGCCGCGGGAGTGCGACGGGTGGAGGCGACCGCCTTCGTTCATCCGGACCGCGTCCCGCAGATGGCCGACGCCGAGGCCGTGATGTCGAAGGTCCCGCGGCGCGACGACGTCTCCTACATCGGTCTCGTGCTCAACGCCCGCGGATTCGAACGTGCCCGGGACGCTGGGGTCGACGAGGTGAACGCGGTCACGGTCGCCACGGACACGTTTGGGCGCCGGAACCAGGGCACCACCGTGGAGGAGGGTGTGGCGGTGTGCGGCGATATCGTCGCTCGGGCGCATCAGGCCGGACTACCCGCGAGCGTGACCGTCGCCGCCGCCTTCGGCTGTCCCTTCGAGGGCGAGGTCGGTCCACGGCGTGTCGCGGAGCTCGCGCGTCGCATCGCCGATTCGGGGCCTGCCGAGATCGCGGTGGCCGACACCATCGGGGTCGGAGTCCCGTCACAGGTCACCGATCTGCTCGGGCGGCTGCGGGAGGCCACCGGGGACCTTCCGCTTCGGTGTCACTTTCACAACACACGCAACACCGGTTACGCGAACGCCGTCGCGGCGTTACAGGCCGGTGTTTCCTGGCTCGATGCCAGTATCGGCGGCATCGGCGGATGCCCGTTCGCGCCGGGAGCGACGGGCAACATCGCCACCGAAGACCTCGAGTATCTGCTCGCCGGGACAGGCGTGCGCACCGGGCTCGACCTGGCTCGCCTCGCGGAGACGGGCCGCTGGATCGGCGAGCGGCTCGGGTCGGACGTTCCTGCTCAACTTGGCAGAGTGGACGCGTTTCCCCGGCGCACCGAAGCATGAACTGGGTTCGATGCCGGTGGATCCCGACCACGCGCCCGCGACCGGCCGTCCAACACTGTCCACATTGTCCTATGAGACGGACCAGCATGGGTTCATCGTCGAGACAGTGGAACCAGGAGCCCACAGTGGACTGTCTTGGTAGCTGGCCGGGCGGTTTCCCGAGCCGATGACGGTCGTCGCCCCGACCGTCGCCACCAGCGCCGCCTCCACGTCGGAGACCGCCCCTCTTCGCCGCGGCGCCGGTCCCGTCGCCCTCCGCGATCTCCTCGGCCCGAACCTGGAGCTGCTTGCGTCCCCGGTGACGACCTGGGGTACGGCATCGCCCACCCGGACGCTCGATGGGAGCCGTCGAGGACGACGAGCTCGCCGTCGCCGACTGGGCTTGGCGCGAGAACGCCGATCTTTGTCTACCGTGGTCCCATGAGCAACGTGGAGCTGAGTCCGGACGAGCGGACACTCTGCCGTGGCAGCGAAGCGACCCCGACCGGCCCCGAGGTGGAACTGCTGGCACCGCGCGAGGTCCCGCTCGGCGGGCCACGGGCGATGCTCGTGCAGCGGAGCTTGCCGAACCGCGACCGGCGGATGGTCGGCGCATGGTGTTTCGCCGACTGCTTCGGACCCGACGACCTGAGCGGCGGGCCGGGCATGCAGGTTCCCCCCCACCCGCACATCGGATTGCAGACCGTGACCTGGCTCGTGGACGGCGACGTCCGCCATCGCGACAGCCTCGGCAGCGACCAATTCGTCCGGCCAGGAGAACTCAACCTCATGACGGCCGGACGCGGGATCGCACACTCCGAACGCACGCCCGAAACGGCCGGATCGCTGCACGGAGTTCAGCTGTGGGTGGCGATGCCCGACGAAGACCGGACGGGGGAGCCGCACTTCGAGCACCACCGCGACCTGCCGCGACTCGAGTTCGGGGACGTGCGGGGAACCGTGCTCATGGGGGAGGTCGACGGCGCCGTGTCCAGCGCCCGTTCCCACTCGCCGCTCGTCGGAGCGGAGTTCGTCCTGCCCGCAGGCGGCTCGACGGTGCTTCCGCTCGAACCGGACTTCGAGCACGCGGTCCTCACCCTGTCCGGACGGCTCACTGCCGCCGGAGCGGGCGTTCCCGCGGCGACGATGCTCTACCTCGGTCTGGGGCGCCGGGAGGCTCCGGTGCACGCCGAGACCGAGTCCCGCTTTCTCCTGCTCGGAGGTGTGCCGTTCGAAGAGGACCTCGTCATGTGGTGGAACTTCGTGGGCCGAAGCCACGACGAGATCGTCACTGCGCGCGAGGAGTGGGAAGGCGGCCGGGCACGGAATGGGGACAGCGGACCCTTCGGCGCGGTCCCCGGCGACTCGGAGGCGTCGCTGCCCGCGCCTGCGTTGCCGCAGGCGGAGCTGCGTCCGCGCTCGCGCGTCCGACGACGTAGCTGAGGGCGTCGGCCTGCTGCGGCGGCACCGCTCGGCGGGAAACACGCCCGGTGGCACGGCCTGCTTGGGAACGGTTCGCGGCACGAGCCGCCCTGGGGAATGGTGCGGAGGCGTCGGGCGTTGTTACGGACAGTGCCGTCCGCGACCCGGACGTGCACCGATTTCGAGTGGAGGTAGGCATGGCTGTGGTGGAGCTGACCACCGACAACTTCAACGACGTCGTCACCGGTAACGACACGGTGCTCGTCGACTTCTGGGCCTCGTGGTGCGGCCCGTGCAAGCAGTTCGCGCCGGTCTTCGACGCGGCGTCGCAGCGCCACGAGGACTTCGTGTTCGCGAAGGTCGACACCGAGGCCCAACAGCAGCTCGCCGCCGCCTTCGAGGTGCGATCCATCCCGACGCTCGCCGCGATCCGCGAAGGTGTGCTGGTGTTCCAGCAGGCAGGCGCGCTGCCGGAGCAGGCGCTCGAGGAACTCATCGGCAAGGTTCGCGCGCTCGACATGGACGAGGTGCGCAACACGGCCTCGTGACGATCGTCGCACCGGGTGCGATCACAACGAGCCCGTACGACCCGAAACCCGGTCGTATCAACGAATAATCCCTCTCGTCCCGATCTGTCAGGGACCCCGATTGCACCGATGAATTAGGTGTGCCTTACCTTGTTGTGCCGAGCCTAGCCTTGCTAGGCTCAGCGCAATCGACACGGGAGGCTCGGGTGAGTGACCAGCGGACGAGCGGCGAACACGCGCGCCGGGACGCAGGTGCCCTGCAGGCGCGTGATCTCACGGTCGGCCACGGGACGCAGGCCGTGCTCGATGGCGTCGACCTGACGCTGACGCCCGGCGAAGTGACCGTCCTCGTCGGGCCGAACGGGTGCGGCAAGTCGACGTTGCTGCGCACCGTCGCCGGACTACTCACCCCGTTGAGCGGCGGCGTCAGCCTGGACGGCGAGTCGATCCGCTCGCTGTCCCGCCGTGCGCTGTCCCAGCGCATCGCCTTCTTGCCGCAGGCCCCGCTGGTGCCCGCAGGTGTCTCGGTCCGCGAGCTCGTCCGCCACGGTCGCTACGCCCACCGTGGCGCGTTCAGCAGGCACACCCAGACCGACATCGACGCCGTCGACTGGGCGCTGCAGGTCAGCGACGCCGCCCCGTTGGCCGACCGCCGTCTCGACGAACTCTCCGGCGGCGAACGCCAACGTGCGTGGCTGGCAACGGTGCTGGCCCAGAAAGCCGGTGTGCTGCTGCTCGACGAGCCGACTACCTACCTCGACATGCGCCACCAGTTCGAGATCCTCGACGTCGTCCGCAAACTCGCCAAGGAGCACGAGATCGCCTGTGGCGTGGTGCTGCACGACCTCACGCAGGCGGCGGCCTACGCGGACGAGGTCGTCGTCGCCGCGGACGGCGTCGTGGCCGCGGACGGAACTCCCGCCGAAGTCCTCACTCCGGAAACGATCCACCACGCGTTCGGCCTCGAGGTCAGCGTGTTGCAGGACCCGGACACCGGGCACCTCGCCTGTTTCCCGCGGGCGGCCGTGTCCAGTACCTCCTGACCAGCTCCCACCCGTTCTCGCATTTCGACCATCGAGGAGAGACTCATGAAAAGGATCCTGCGCGCGTGCGCCTCGGGTGGCGCTGCCGTCGCCCTGGCCCTGACCGTGGCCGGGTGTGGCGGCACCGTGGCCGACCCGGGAACCGAGCAACAGGGGGCGTCCGGCGAAGGCGTCACCGTCCAGTCCGCTCGCGGACCGGTGACCTTGCCCGCACCGGCGAAGCGGGTCGTGTCACTCGAACTCACCTACACAGAGGAACTCCTCGCGCTCGGCGTGCCGCCGGTCGGTAACGCCGACAACGACACCTACAACACCTGGGTCTCCGCGCCCGGCACCGAACTGCCGCCCGAGGTCACCGATGTCGGCTCCCGGTCCGAGCCGAGCCTGGAACAGATCAAGGCGCTGCAGCCGGACCTCATCGTCGCGCCCGAGGACCGTGTCGGGGCCAACTACGAGGCTCTGCAGGAGATCGCACCGGTCGTCTCCCTCGACTACACGGCGAAGCCGCAGCTGGAGACGATGAAGAAGAACTTCACCGAGCTGGGTAAGGCCACCGGCAAGCAGGACAAGTCCACCCAGGTGCTCGGGCAGCTCGACACCAAGATCGCCGAGACCCGCACGAAGCTCGAAGCCGCGGGCAAGGCAGGCGCCCCGTACGCGATCGGTCAGGCGCCGACGGCGGACCCCTCGATCCGGTTGCTCGGTGACGACTCGATGGTGGCTCAGGTGCTCAACGCCGCGGGCCTGAAGAACACCTGGCAAGGTCAGCCGGACGAGTGGGGGATGACCACCGTCGGCGTGGAAGCGCTGACTCAGATCCCGGACAACGCCACCTTCATGTACGTCGCGAGCAAGAAGTCGGACCCGTTCAAGGGTGCGATCGCGGCGAACCCGGTGTGGCAGAACCTGCCGTTCGTCCAGCAGGACCGCGCCAAGGCTCTGGACCCGGGGACCTGGTTCTTCGGCGGACCGCTCTCGGCGATGCAGCTGCTCGACGAGACCGCTAAGGCGATGCAGGTCCGATGACCGCTGCGGCCACGCGGCCGCGCCACCGCCCACCAGCGACCGCGCTGGTGGGCGGTGGTGTGCTCGCCGTCGTCTGCGGGATCGTGATCCTGCACCTGGGCCTCGGCGCGTCCGGCCTCGGCCTGTCCGAGATCGTCGGCGTCGTCACCGGGTCGGCCTCGACCGAGGCGTCGTCGGTCCTGATGGGCAGCAGGCTGCCGCGGACCCTCGCGGGCGTGGTCGCCGGGTTCGCGCTGGGAGTCTCGGGGACGTTGATCCAGGGAGCGACGCGCAACCCGTTGGGCGCGCCCGACACGCTCGGTGTCAACGCCGGGGCGTACTTCGCCGTCGCGCTCGCCGCGTACCTCGGGTTCGGCAGCGGCATGGTGCTCTCCGGTGCGGCGGCGTTCCTGGGCGGTCTCGGTGCGATCGGCATCGTCTACCTGTTGACCGCGCGTGGCGTCATGACACCGGGCAGGGTTCTGCTCGCCGGGGCGACCGTCGCGCTCGCCGGGACGTCCGCGGCGGAGTTCCTCCAACTTCTCGACGAGAACGCCACCCGCGGTGTCTTCTTCTGGGGCAACGGCACACTGCTGCAGACCGGTCTGCAGCGGCCGCTGGTCATCGGGCTGGTCGTCGCGGGCATCGCGCTGCTCGCACCGTTGCTCGCCCGTCCGCTCGACCTGCTCTCGCTCGGCGACGAGGGCGCCGAGTCGCTCGGCGTCCGGGTCGGCCGGATCCGGCCCGTGGCCTGGCTCGTGGCGGTCCTGCTCTCGTCGGCGGCGGTGACCCTGACCGGGCCGATCGGATTCGTCGGGCTCGTCGCGCCGGTGACGGTGCGGCTGCTCGGGATCCGCAACCACGCCGCACTGCTCCCGCTGGCGGGACTGTTCGGCGCCGCGCTGGTGCTGGGAGCCGACTCCGTGGCCCAGGTGCTCTTCCCTGCCTCGGCCGGATTCGGTGAGGTCCCCGTCGGAATCGTCACCGCACTCGTCGGGGGACCGGTGTTCGTCCTGCTCGCCCGTCGTGCGACCACCGGCGACGCGGACACGGGCGCGGCCGTGTCGGTCACCCGGGCGCACGGCAGGAACCGGCACGTCGTCGCTCTCGGCGCGGGGCTCGTCGTCCTCGGCGTCGGGATGGTCGTCGGCTTGCGGATCGGCGATGTCGCCATCAGCTGGACGCAGATCGCCGCGGTGCTCACCGGGGCGGGAGAGTCCACCGCCGAGGCCGTGGTGTCGTTCCGGCTGCCGCGCATCCTCGTCGCCGCCGTCGCCGGAGCGTGTTTGGCCGTCGCGGGGACCGCGGTGCAGTCCGTGGTGCGCAATCCGCTGGCCGAACCCGGCCTCGTCGGCGTGACGGCGGGCGCTTCGGTCGGGGCGGTGCTCACGATCATCGTCGTGCCCGGCGCGCCCGCCGCGATGCTCCCGTTGGCGGCGGCCGTGGGAGGTGTGCTCGCCCTGGCGCTGGTCATCGTGCTCGCTCAGGACCGGACCGGGCTGGACCCGACCCGGGTCGTGCTCGTCGGCCTCGGCGTCGCGGCCACCGGCATGGCGGCCGTGAACATCATGGTCGTGTCCTCACAGATGAGTCTCGCGTCGGCGCTGACCTGGCTGGCAGGGAGCACCTACGCGCGTGACTTCGACAACCTGCAGTGGCTGGCGATCCCGGCGCTGGCCGCGGTGGTTCTCGCGGTCGCGGCCCGGCCGGTGAACATGCTCGCTCTCGGCGACGACCTTCCCCGCGCCCTGGGACTGTCGGTACACCGGGCCCGGATGGGTGTGCTCGGACTGGGCGCGGTCCTCGCGGCGGGAACGGCGGCGGTGATCGGCACCGTCGGCTTCGTCGGTCTCGTCGCCCCGCACCTGGCCCGCAGGCTGGTCGGCAACAACACCGGCCGGCTCGTGCCGATGGCGGCGGTCATCGGTGCGGCGCTGGTGGTCGTCGCCGACGCCCTCGGCCGATTTCTGCTGGCTCCCGCCGAGATTCCGGTCGGCATCGTCACCGCCATCGTCGGCGCGCCCTACCTGGTGTGGTTACTACGCAGAACCGGCACCGGCTGAAGTTTTAGCTTCTCGCAGAAGGTTTGCTGGGTGGGTCGGGTGGCGGAACCTCAGCGCCCTCCGGTAGCGGGGAGACCATCGGCGCACCGGCCTGATTTCCAAAGCCTCAATCCTGAGTCCCCGCCTGGCGGCCTCGCGCGGTCCTCCGCGATGATCAGGCCATGTCGGGTACCCCGATCGAGGTGGGACCGGCCCTGGCCGTCCTCCTGGTGCTGCTCACGGTCATCGCCTCCGCCGCGATGTGGTTCGGGCGGCTTGGGACCAGCCGCGTCGTGGCCGTCGCGGCGGTCCGCGCGGTTCTGCAGCTCTCCGTGGTCTCGCTGGTGATCACGGCGCTGCTCGGCTCGGCGTGGGGTACGGCACTGTTCGTGCTGGTGATGTTCTCGGTCGCCGGATGGACCTCGGCGCAACGGATCGGCGGCCGGCGGCGAGCCGCGTGGGCGGCGGCGCCGATCGCCGTGGGCGTGGTGCCCGTGCTCTCGTTGCTTCTGGCCAGCGGGGTGGTGCCGCTGCGGCCGATTGCGATCGTGCCGATCGCGGGCATCATCATCGGCGGCGCGATGACGGCGACGTCGCTGGCGGGCCGGCGGGCCCTCGACGAGCTGAGCAACCGCTACGGCGAGTACGAGGCCGGGCTCTCGATCGGCCTGATGCCGCGCGATGCCGCGCTGGAGATCAACCGTCGTTCCGCATGGCAGGCGTTGATCCCGGTGGTCGACCAAACCCGCACGGTCGGTCTCGTCACCCTTCCCGGGGCGTTCGTGGGTGCACTGCTCGGCGGCGCGAGCCCCGTCCAGGCAGGCGCCGTTCAGGTCCTGATCCTGCTCGCTCTGCTCGCGGCGGAGTCGCTGGCGGTGCTGCTGACACTGGAGCTGGTGGCACGCGGCCGGATCCGGGGGCGCGGCTGAGAGCGCATTGTGGAACTCGGGTACGTGATCCGGTACCGCCGCCCCAGTTCGCGCCTCGCTGAGTTGGGGTCTTCGAGTACCAGGCGTACGTCCTCTCAGGCGCCGAGCTGTCTGCGCTGGGCGCCGTCGAGCTGGCGCTCGATGAGCCGCAGGAACGACTCGACCTCGTTCGGGTCGTAGCCGCCCCGGCCAGGCGGGGACACCCGGAACCGCGCGTTGCGGACGTCGCCTGCGGTGAGCTGGTCGACGCCTCGCAGGGTGTCCTCGATCCGGTCGAGGAACGCGTCGACGTCGTCGAGTCGGTAGCCGTGCCGGTCCGGCGGCGGACTCGACAGCGTCGCCCGGTTCACGTCGTCGGCGGTCATCATGCGCGCGCCGCCGCTCGCGGGCGCGGGTTTCGACGGGACGGTGCTCCGGTCGCGACGCTGCGAGAGCTGCTGCAGGCTCGTGGCGAGCACCACCATGAACGCGTTCACGTTCGATTCGGAGTATCCGCGTCGCCCCGGTTGCGCGGAGTGGAACCGGGCGGCGAGAACACCGTCCGCGGTGAGCGTGTCCTGGCCGCGCAAGGTCGCCTCGACCCGTTCGACGAACCGGTCGACCTCGTCGGCGTCGAAGGTCGGCTCACCCGCCGACGCCGTGGTAGGCGGCGGCTGCGGCAACGCCGTCGGCCGCACCGGGGAGCCCTGCGGCCGGGGCGGCTTCGTGTTCGAGGTTTTCCCGTCGTCTGCGGGTGTGGGTTCGGGACCAGCGGGCAGGGACGGCCTGGGGGCGTGCGGTGACGACGGTCCGGCGGTCAGTGCCGGGCGATCGGGCGCGACCGGAGTGAGCGTGGTCGTGTGTCCCGTCAGTGAGTTCTTTCGCCGGATCAGGTCCAACGCGACCTTCTCCAGGAAGGCGTCGACCGACGTGGCCAGGTAGCCGCGTTTGCCCCGTTGTTTCGGCGAGAACCGGACGGCGAGCACGTCCTCGGCGCTGACGGTGTCCTGACGGAGCAGGGTCGCTTCGATCCGGTCGAGGAAGTCGTCGACCTCGGACTCGTCATAACCCTTGGCCCGGCGCCACGGGCGGGGGAAGTCGACGAGGCGTACCTCTTCGGCGGTCACCGTCATCGTTGTCCTCCTGGGCGCGCACGGCAGCGATCGCGCCCCGGCGCTGTTCCGCGAGTCGCGTGAGCCCCCGACGACCCGTTCCGCGGTCCAGCTTGCCGAATCCGCCACGTTCGGAGCAAGGATCTTGCCGTGTTCCGCGGCCTCCGTCACTCCCGGTCTGCGGTCCGGTCGACAGTGGGCCACCGTGTGGGTCCGATGTGTGAGCCCGTCATCCCCCGGGAACCCGAGGGCGGTGGCGGTTCTCTCCGCCGGGTTCGAGCGTGTGTGGAGGTGGGGACGTGCGTCGTGAGGACAGGCGAGCACTCGACGAGATCGAAGAGCGACTGGTGGCGGAGGCGCCGAGCCTGGCCACGCAGCTCGCGACCGGGAGCATCGAGACACGCGCTCTCGGCTGGGGCGTGGGGGCGTGGCTGTGGTCGTGCACGGCGCTCGTTCTGGTGGTCGCATCGGCGTCGTTGGGGGAGGTCCTCGCGGCGATGCAGGCCGGGTTCTGCGCGGCGGCGTTGATCGGACTTCGCCAGTGGGAGATCACCGCGCAGTGACAAGGAGCGTGAGCCTTTTTGGTTGTCATAGCCACCACAAAGGCTCACGCAGCTTTTCATCTGCTCACTGTGGGCGACATGAGTGCGCGTGTCACTCGGTCGTGGCACTATCGGAGCGCTCACACCGTGCGTCCGAAGGAGCGATGGAGGTGACGGGAACACCCCTGGAAGGCGACTTCGAGTCGGTGTTCGACGAGATCCGCACCCTCGGGCGCAACGGCGACGAGGAAGGTGCCATCGCGGCCGCGACCGCACTCGCCGAACGGGCACCGAACTCGAAGGTCAGCGGACGCGCTCTCATGCTCAAGCTGGGATGGCTGCACAACCTCGGGCGGATCGACCAGTTCCCGCCGGTGCTCGACCACGCCTTCGAGATCCTCGGCGGCCTGGACGAGTACGCGCTGCTCGGTGGTGTGCACGCGCTGGCCGCACCGTTCGCGCTGCACAGTTCGATGGAACGGTGCCTACGCCACCTCGTGCAGGCCGCCCGGTACCTGGAGCTGGTGGACAAGCCGGAGAGGGAAGCCGTCGACGCGTGGCACAACCTCGCGGTGTCGTACTCCTTCGCGGGCTTTCACGGGCAGGCGATGGAGGCCGCCGAACGCGGCTACCTGCTCGGGCGAGCACTCGGGATGCAGACCTTCGACCATGCGCTGCCGGAAGTCGCCGTGCGCTGTGCCGTCTCCCTCGACCACCGGGGTGATCAGGACGGATGCGTCCGGATGCTGCGCGAGGTGCTGCGGACGTGGTCGCGGCGGACGAATCCGGCGGAGCTGTGGTGCGCCGAACGGCTGTACTACGCCTACGCCTCGGCGCGACTGGCTCTGCTCGGCGAGGACGTGACCGTCGAGCGCGAGCTGCTCGCAACGGAGGCGCCCGGGTTCGAGCTCGACGACCTGCGACTGCTCGGCCGGGCGAGCGTCGCGATCGTGGACGGCGACCCCGCCGGTGCGCTGGCGCGACTCGCCGGTCGCCGGGTCCACTCGTACACCCTTGGCGCGGCAGAGATCCACCGCGTCCGGGCGTTGGCGCACCAGGCGAGGGGAGAGCTCGGCGAGGCACTGGCGGTCAACAGGCAGACCGTGCGGTTGGCCACCGAGGTGACCGACACGCTGCGGGACCGGCTGGTCGACGGCACCCGAGCCCAGCTCGACCACGAGGCGCTGCGGCGGATGGTCGACCGGTACGCGTCCGAAGCGCTCACGGACCCGCTGACCGGCCTGCCGAACCGCAGGCACTTCCACCGGCGCGTGACGGCGGATGTCGACGACATCCGGGGCGCCGCGCTGGGCATCATCGACCTCGACGACTTCAAGACCGTGAACACGGTGCACGGCCACTCCGGTGGCGATCTCGTGTTGCAACGGCTCGCGGCGGTGGTCGGCCGTGCGGTGCGGCGCGGTGACTTCGTGGCCCGCTACGGCGGCGACGAGTTCGTGGTCGTCCTGCCGGACACAGACCTGGCGACCGCGCAGGCGACCGGGGAGCGTATCGCCGCCGCCGTGCTCGACGAGGACTGGGAGGCGCTCGTCCCCGGTACGCCGGTGTCGGCGACCGTCGGCTGGGCGAAACTCAGCGGCGCCGACGACGTCGAGGAGGCGCTGACGACGGCCGATCGCGAGATGTTGGCGAAGAAGACGATCGCCGTCGCGACGCGCGAGCGTCGATGATCGTCCGCGGTAGTCTCCGCGTCGACATGGGACGAGCAGAGTGATCGAACGGATACTGCCGGAGTGCGTGGTCGCACGGGAGCTGGACCACGATCCGCCGGAGGCCGCGCTCCTCGATGCCGAGCACGAGGCCGTCGCGCGCGCCGTCGCCAGCCGTCGGGCGGAGTTCACCACGACTCGGCACTGCGCACACCTCGCGCTGGCCGGATTGGGCTGGCCGGCTGTGGCGATCCCGCGAGGGGAACGCGGCGCGCCGCAGTGGCCCGACGGTGTCGTCGGCAGCCTCACGCACTGCGAGGGCTACCGCGCGGCGGCGGTCGCGCGGCGCACGGACCTGCGCTCGGTCGGGATCGACGCCGAGCCGCATCGAACGCTGCCCGACGGCGTGCTGCGGGTGGTCGCGCTCGACGAGGAACGGGAGATGCTCGACGAGCTCGCGCGCGTCGGGACGGCGGTGCACTGGGACCGCTTGCTGTTCTGCGCCAAGGAAGCCGTGTACAAGACATGGTTCCCGATGACCGGTAGCTGGCTCGGGTTCGAGGACGCGCGGGTGCGACTCGACCACCGTCACGACCGAGTGGACGTGGAACTGCGCGTGCCTGCGCCGATGGTGGACGGCATCGAAGTCGCCGCCTTCAGCGGCCGCTGGATCACGTCCAACGGCACGCTCGCCGTCGCCCTCACCCATCCAGCCTGAGTGTCTGCCGGTGATCGGGTCTTCACGTCCGTGGCGGACGCGCTGCGGACACCGCGAACAGCGAGGGCACCAGCAGGATCGCGATGAGCAGGAGGGCCTGCAGCGTCCCGAAGTGATCGCCGAGGTACCCGAGCACGGGCGGGCCGGCGAGGAACGCGGTGTAGCCGATGGCCGAGACGACGCTCACGCGCGGTGCGGCACGATCCGGGTCGTCGGCGGCGGCGCTCATGCCGATGGGGAACCCGAGCGAGGCACCGAGGCCCCACAACACGACCCCGAACGCAACCAACGGCAGTGGCTCGGCGAGGACGGTGATCAACACGCCGACGATCGCGAGGGTCATCGTCGTGCGCAGCACCAGGACCCGGCCGTAGCGGTCCAGCAGGTGAGTTCCGACGAACCGGCCGAGCGTCATCGCGGTGAGGAACACCGCGAAGGTCGTGGCGCCGACCCAGGGCGGCACCTGGTGCCCGTCGACCATCGCGAGCGCCAGCCAGTCGTTCGCGGTGCCTTCGGTGAGCGCGAGTGCGAGCACCATGAGTCCGATGAGCAGCGTGCGCGGCTCCTTCCACGTGCGCGCGAGTTGCCCTGCGGCCTGCGGTGTGCCCTCGACGGTGTCCGCGGCTTCGCGCTCGGGTGCGAGGAACGAGCCGACCGCCAGCGGTGGCAGCACAGCGACGACCACCGCGGCGGCGAGCAGGTGCGGCGCGACGGAAACACCGGCGGCGGAGGCGGCAGCACCGACAGCAGCTCCGAGGACCGTGCCGAGACTGAACCCGGCGTGGAAGCGGGGCATGATCGTGTAGCCGAGCCGGTGCTCGACGGACGCGGCTTCGACGTTCATCGCCACGTCCCACACACCTACGGCGAGGCCGACCCCGACCATGCCGAGCGCGGTCACCCACACCGACGCGGCCACGCTCGTCCCGAGCGCCAGGACGGCGAGTGCGGCGCCTGCCAGGATCGCTCCGGTACCGACGACCCTCGCCGAGCCGAAGTGGTGCGCGAGCGTGCCCGCGCCGGCCATCGCGACCATCGCCCCGCCGGACATGGCCAACAGCAACGTGCCGACCTGCCCGGGAGTCAGTCCGAGCAGGTCCCGTGCTTCGGGCAGCCGGGAAGCCCATGACGACATCGAGAACCCGTTAACGAAAAAGACCAGCGCTACGGCGTTGCGGGCACGCAGCACCGTGGACCGTTCGAGCGAGAGCTCGGTGGGCACGAAACCTCCGGTGGGACGAGCGGGCGAGAGATCGGGCGCCACGGTACTCAGAAACGTTCAAGTAGCCACAACGATTTCTGTCGCAGGCAGAATCACCGCGTCGATCACGTTCGAGGAGGTCCACCGTGTCCGAGAGACACACTTCCGCCCGGGCACGCGACGGCGTCGAACTGGCGGTCCAAGAGCACGGAGACCCACAGCGGCCGACCGTGGTGTGCGTGCACGGCTATCCCGACGATCACGAACTGTGGAACGGGGTAGTCGGTCGGTTGGCGGAACGTTTCCACGTGGTCACCTACGACGTGCGGGGTGCGGGCCAGTCCGGACATCCGACGCAGCGGGAGGCCTATCGGCTCGAACAGCTGCAGGACGACTTCGCCGTGATCCTGGACAGGGTGAGTCCGGACGCCCCGGTTCATCTGCTGGCGCACGACTGGGGCTCGATCCAGTCCTGGTATTTCGTGAGCAACGATCCGACCAGACAGCGAGTGCGTACCTTCACGTCGATCTCGGGCCCCTCGCTGGCGCACGTGCCGGAGTTCTTCCGGCGGCGCCGCAGTACGTCGCCGAGGGCGTTGGCAGAGCTGGCCACGCAATCGGCGTCCTCGGCCTACATCGCTCTGTTCCGTGCCCCGGTGGTGCCCGAGTGGTTGGCGCGGCGCGGAGTGATCGGCTGGATGCTCGACCGGCATGATCGACGGGCACGCGACGCCGCGCCCGTGCCGCGCGCCGTTGACGATCTCGTGTCCGGCTTGGAGTTGTATCGGGCGAACATCGGCGGCCGTGCGGTCGCACACGGTGCACGCGAGGTGACGATTCCGGTCCAGGTAGTGGCGCCGACGAACGACGCCTTCGTCGGCGTCCCGTTGCAGACCGACATCGGTGCGTGGGTGCGGGACCTGCACGTCGAGCACGTCGCCGGAAGTCACTGGCTGCCCCGGACTCAGCCCGAGCTGGTCGCGGACTTCGCGATGCGCCACGTCGACCGCGCGAACTGAACCGTCCACTTCGAACTTCGATGGTCGCCGAGAGCACTCACCGTGTCACGCCGTGTCGCTCGACAGTGGTGAGGCCCGTACCGGGCCTGGCCGGTGCTGGAACGGCCGGGTTCCGGTTGGGTACGATCCGGGACCTGAGTGCCCCTCGCGGCCGCCGATGCCGCCGGAGGCGAGTGGAGACCGACCGCGATCGCGCCCGGCCGGATGCCGACGGGTACGACGGGAGGATGCAGGTGGACAATCAGACCGCGCAGTTCGACGACCTGCAGCTCATCGCGCTTCCCACGGCGGTGAGCTGCGCCGAGATGTTCGTCCGGTTCACCCTCGCGGAATGGTCGCTGCGTGACCTCACGTCGGTCGCGACGTCCGTGTCCGGCGCGCTGGTGCAGGGAGCCGTGGACGACGCCGACTCGACCACGCCGGGCATGCTCACCGTGCGCCTGCGGTTGGCGGGTGGCTCGTTGGTCGTCGAGGTGGAGCGGGATCCCTCGGCGCGTTGCCCGGAGACGGCCCCGGACCTCGAGGAAGGGCGTACCGGCGTCGACTCCGGCCGTACCGGCGCGCCGTTGGTGTGGTGCGAGGTACCGCTGCCGGGCCAGCAGGCCGCCTCCGCCGTGCCGCTCCCGAAGCGGGAGCGTCGGGCGTCCGCCGAGGCGGCCCGGTGGGCCGATCAGCCCGATGAGGTGGACCCGGCCGTGTGGGACAAGCTCTTGAGCGGTCTCGGCGGCTCACCGAGCGGCGGCAAACACGCCGAGTGATGAGTTCGTAGGTGGCTACTCGAGAAAGCGATCCCGCAGCGAGGAGGGCGCTGAGGTTCCGCTACCCGACCCACCGAGCACCACCTTCTGACAGGAGCTCTCAGGATCCTGTCGGGCTCTGGTTTCGTTGCTTGCCGTCCGGCGGCACCTTCAGTCCCGTGTGCAGCAACGGATCGTGCCCGGCGCGCGGTGGAACGCCGCTGCTCGTTTCAAGGCGGCTGCGGAGATTGAACAGGAACTCCCGCATGAGCAGCGTGAGCTGTTCCGGCGATGCCGTGCTCTGGTTGCCGACACGGATGCGCAGTGTCAGCCGGGTTCGGTCCCGTAGGGGCGTGAGATCGAGCCGTGCCTGATGTTTCGGCGGCGTCTCGCTGTGCCAAGCGACGAACGACCGCGACGCCGTGCTCTCGATCCGGAGATCGTGCACGTGCGGTAGCCCAGGCAGGTCGATCTCGCAGCGCATCCACCGTGGGGAGCGCCACTGCACTCGACGCAGCCCCGGCACGGTGGCGGTCAGGGTGGCGGTTTCCTTGAGTTCCTCGCGCACCGTGGCGCGTGGTACCGGCAGCTCCACGGATTCGACGATCCGGGTGTCGTCGGCGGTGGCGAGAGCGGTTGCGGGGGACCAGGACATCGTTGCCTCCCTGTCGACGAGCGTTGTCATGGATCACCCGCCGGTTACCCGACGACGAGAACCCCTACACGTGGTGGGTGTCGTTGAGCCGTCATCGTCAGGGGTGCACAGTGGGGCCGGGAGGCGTGATGGAGAACCAGATCGATCTGACCGTCGACGGTGGGCGCAGGACGCTATCGGTGGACACCCGGACGACGTTGTTGGACGCGTTGCGCGAGACGCTCGGGGTGACTTCGCCGAAGAAGGGCTGCGATCACGGGCAGTGCGGAGCCTGCACGGTGCTGCTCGACGGGCGACGAGTCACCAGTTGCCTGACGTTCGCCGTGGCCCAGGACGGGTCCGAAGTGGTCACCGCCGACGGTGTCCACGACGGCGACGACCTGCACCCGGTGCAGGAGGCGCTGGTCGAACACGACGGATTCCAATGCGGATACTGCACGCCCGGGCAGGTGTGCTCGGCGATCGGCATGCTCGACGAGGCGAAGGCCGGATGGCCCAGCCACGTCACCGAGGACCTGCGGGCAGGCATCGAGCTCGACGAAGAGGAGATCCGGGAGCGGATGAGCGGCAATCTGTGCCGGTGTGGTGCCTACACCGGAATCGTGGCGGCGCTCGCCGAGGTCGCCAGGGGTGAGACCGGGCGTGGCACGGACGAGGAGGCGCGCGCGTGAATCCGTTCGACTACGAGCGCGCTTCCGACGCGCGGGGCGCGGTCGCGGCGGTGGCCGCGCGCCCGGACGCCCAGTTCTTGGGTGGGGGAACGAATCTCGTCGACCACATGAAGCTGGGTGTGGCCCAGCCCGGGATGCTGGTCGACGTGACGCGGCTGCCGTTCGACTCGGTGGAGGCCCGCCCCGAGGGCGGTGTCCGCGTCGGCGGGATGATGCGGAACAGCGAACTCGCCGCCGACCCGTTGATCCGGGAGTGGTATCCGGTGCTGGCGCAGGCGTTGCTCGCCGGAGCGTCCGGGCAGTTGCGCAACTTGGCGACGACGGGCGGGAATCTGCTGCAACGGACCCGGTGCCCGTACTTCCAGGATCTGACGACGCCGTGCAACAAACGGGAGCCGGGGTCGGGATGTTCGGCGCTGCACGGATGGAACCGGGACCACGCCGTTCTCGGCGGGTCCTCGGAGTGCGTAGCGGTGCACCCGTCCGATCTGGCCGTCGCGTTGACCGCGCTCGACGCGGTCGTGCGATTGCAGAGCCCCGGGCACGACCGGGGTTTGCCAGTGCACTCGTTGTACAAGCTCCCCGAGGATGACCCGTCGCACGACACGGTGCTGGAGCACGGTGAACTCATCACGGCCGTGGACCTCCCGGAGGCGTCGCCGCACACGCGGTCTGCTTATCGGAAGGTGCGCGACCGCGCGTCCTTTGCGTTCGCGCTCTCCTCTGTCGCGGCGGTCGTCGAGGTCGCCGATGGCGTGGTGCAGTCGGCGCGGATCGCCCTCGGCGGTGTCGCGACCGTGCCGTGGCGGGCGAGCCGGGCGGAGGAGGTGCTGCGAGGCGCCCCCGCCACCGAAGAGACGTTCCGAGCCGCCGCGGACGCGGAACTGGAGGCGGCGGAACCGTTGCGGCACAACGAGTTCAAGGTGGCACTGACCCGGAACACGATCGTCGCCGTGTTGCGCGACCTGGCGGCAGCTGAGGAGGGCTCCGGATGACCGGGGTGGGCAGCGCTGACTCTGTCGGCACAGCGGTGCGCAGGCTGGACGGTCCGCTGAAGGTGACGGGCAACGCCCGGTACGCCGCCGAACAGCCGGAGACGGAACCGCTGTACGCGCACCTGATCCAGTCCACTGTGGCGCGCGGCCGCGTGTCCTCGATCGAGACCGCCGAGGCCGAAGCAGTCGAGGGCGTTGCCGGAGTGCTCACCCGGCACAACGCGCCCGCACTGGCGTCCACCGAGGACCCCGAGATGCGGGTACTGCAGTCCGACGAGGTCGCCTACCGGGGACAGATCGTCGCCGTGGTGCTCGCCGGCAGCGCGCACGTGGCGACTCAAGCCGCGAACCTGGTGCGGGTCGAGTACGCGGAGTCCGAGCACGACGTCGAACTGCCGGACGGAGATTCCTCCCGACTCGTCGACGCGGGCATCGACAGCGACGTCGACACCGGTGGCGTCGACGAGGCGTGGGAGTCCGCGCAGGCACGTGTCGACGTGACCTGCACGACGCCGCTGGAACACAACAACCCGATGGAGCCGCACGCCACCGTCGCGACCTGGGCGGACGGCCAACTCACGCTGCACGACTCGACCCAAGGCGTACACGCGACCCGATCGGCCGTGGAGGCGCTATTCGGCCTCGAACACGTCCGGGTGATCTCGCCGTACGTCGGCGGTGGTTTCGGTTCCAAGGGACTGCCGCATGCGCCTCTGGTGGCGGCGGGCCTGGCCGCGATGGCCTTTCCCGGCCGTGCGGTCAAGGTCACGGTCACGCGGCAGCAGATGTTCACCCTTGTCGGACACCGTCCGGCGACCGTGCAACGGCTCCGGCTGGCTGCGGACCACAGTGGACGATTGGTGTCCCTTTCGCACGACATCGCGGTGTCGGCCTCTCGCGTCAAGGACTACGTCGAGCAGGCCGGCGCACCGAGCGGCACGATGTACGCCTCACCGCAGCGCCGCATCCGGCATCGCATGGCCGAACTCGACCTCCCCGCTCCGACATGGATGCGGGCGCCGGGGGAGTGTCCCGGGATGTTCGGCCTCGAAGTGGCCGTGGACGAACTGGCCGAGCAGTGCGGAATGGACCCGATCGACTTCCGGATCCGAAACGAGCCGGAGACCGACCCGTCCTCCGGACTGCCGTTCTCGTCCCGCAACCTGCTCCGCTGCCTGCAGGTCGGTGCGGAACGGTTCGGCTGGGGTGAGCGGTCTTGGCGACGCGGGCGAGGACAGCACGGAATCGGTGTGGCGAGCGCCGCGTTCCCGGCCTTCCAGATCCCCGGCTCGCGGGCGCGGATCGTGTTCACCGGCGAGCGCTACCGAGTCGAGATCGGTGCCGCCGACATCGGCACGGGGACGTGGACGGCGCTGGCCCAGATCGCGGCCGACGCGTTGGAGGTTCCGTTGGACGACGTCGACCTGCGGATCGGCGACACTGCGCTGCCGAAGGCGTCGCTGGCAGGCGGGTCGAGCGGGCTCGCGAGCTGGGGCGGCACCGTGACCGAGGCGGCGCGTGAGTTCCGTGACGAACACGGCAAGGATCCCGTCGACGGTGCGGAAACGACGTCCAAGATGCCGAGGAACCCGGACGCGGGCCAGTACTCGATGCACGCGTTCGGTGCCCAGTTCGCCGAGGTCCGGGTCGACGCCGACACCGGCGAGATCCGGGTACCTCGAATGCTCGGCGTGTTCGCCGCCGGGCGCATCGTCAACCCGCGAACCGCACGGTCGCAGCTCGTCGGTGGCATGATCATGGGCGTGTCGATGGCGCTGCACGAACACAGCGCCCTCGACCCGCGCTTCGGGCACGTCGTCAACCACGACTTCGCCGGTTACCACATCGCGTCGAACGCCGACGTCGGCGACGTGGAGGCGACGTGGGTCGATGAACACGACCCGCACGTGAACTCGGTGGGAGTGAAGGGAATCGGTGAGGTCGGGATCGTCGGTGCCGCGCCCGCCATCGCGAACGCGGCGTACGCGGCGACCGGGGTCCGGGTGCGCGATCTTCCCCTCACTCTCGATTCGTTCCTGCGCTGAGAGAGGTCGCCCGACCGTCGTCCGCGGCAGGCCGTCCGTCCGGCGGCGTTGCCGCTTGACCTTCACCTTGGGGTAAGCGGCAGCGTCGTCGACGCCCGGCGAGGTGCCGGGCACGAGGAGGGCGGCATGGAGCTGACGATCGGGGCGTTCGCGCGGGCGGTGCGGCTGTCACCGAAGGCCTTGCGCCTCTACGACGAGCTCGGACTGCTCCATCCGGCGCGGGTGGACCCGCACTCGGGATACCGGTACTACACCGAGAACCAGCTGGAGCATGCGCGGCTCGTGTCGTGGTTGCGTCGGCTGGGGATGCCGCTCACGCGCATCCGAACGGTGTGCGCGTCGCAGGCTTCGGACGCCGCGGCCGAGGTCGCGTCGTACTGGGCGGAGGTCGAACGGCTCACCGACGAACAACGTCGTCTCGCCACCTTCCTCGTCGAGCACCTGTCCGGAAAGGACTGTCCGGACCGGGACGAGAGGAAAGGTACCGAGATGGCTGACGGACCGAACACCATCACATTGCGCTACGCGGTGCAGTCCGATCACGGTCGCACCCGCGAGTACAACCAGGACTGGGCGTACGCGGGCGATCGGCTGTTCGCCGTGGCCGACGGCTTCGGCGACCACGGTGACGCGGACCCGGTCAGTGCGCTGGCGGTCGAGGCGTTGAAGCCGCTCGACGATGCGATTCCGGCCGGGGACCTGCTCAACACGTTGCAGAATGCGGTCGGGGACGCGGAGATCGCCGTGCGCGACTTCGCACGCTCGGATCCGGCGTACGAGGGTGTCGGGACGACGTTGACCGCGATGCTGCTGTCCGGGTCACAGCTCGCGCTCGTGCACGTCGGCGACTCCCGCGCCTATCTGCTGCGGGACGGCTCGCTGACCCGGATCACCCATGACCACACCGTGGTGCAGCGGATGGTCGACAGTGGGCAGATCACCGCGGACGAAGCGGCGTCACACCCGCAGCGTTCGATCCTGTCGCAGGCACTGCACGGGGGTGAGATCGCTGCGGTCGACTCGGGACTGCACGAGGTTCGTGCCGGGGATCGGTACATGCTGTGTTCCGACGGCTTGTCCGGCGTGGTGGAGCCTGAGGGCATGCGATCGGTTCTGAAGTCGGTGGACGTCCCGGAGAAAGCAGTGCGCCGACTGGTGCAGTTGGCGAACGAACGTGGCGGACCGGACAACATCACCTGCGTGGTCGCCGACGTCGTGGCGAAACCGGTGGAGTGAGCCTGTCGGTCTCATGGCTCGACCGGACACGGGCACCGAGCGAGTCATGGGGCCGAGCCGGGCATTCCGCGGGCTGTCGTGGTTGGCTGAGGCGGTGGATTTCGACGCTGCGGCCGACGAGCTCTACGCTGCGAACCGTGAGGATTTCGTCGCGCGTCGCGGCGAGCTGGCGCGGCAGGCGGCTCAGGACGGTGACCGGACTCTCTCGAACCGTGTGAAGGCGTTGCGCAAGCCGACCGTCGCGGCCTGGCTGGTGAATCGGGTCGTGCGGGACGAGCCCGGCCGAGCTGCCAAGCTGGCCGAACTCGGTGCGTCGTTGCGAACCGCGCACGAGCAACTGGCAGGCGATCGTGTGCGGGAGCTCTCCGAGCGGCGTCGTGCGCTGCAGACCGCGCTCGTCGACCGGGCACGTGAAGCGGGCGGGGACCCGTCGAGGACGGTCCTCGACGAGGTCGCCTCGACGTTCGACGCGGTGGCGGCTGACGAGGAGGTCGGCGGAGAGGTGCTCGCGGGCAGGCTCACGGTCGCGGTCACCAGCGACGGTGGTTGGCCCCTGCCGGACACCGCAGCCGCGTCGACTCCGGCGGCCGGACGGGCCTCCCGTCCGCGTCGGGGCAAGCCGAAGGAGGAGCGATCGCCGGCCGCACAGGCGGCGGAACAGGCCGTTGAATCGGCCCGGGAGGCGTTGGCGCGTGCCGAGCGCGAGGACCAGGTCGCACACGACGAGACGGAGAGGCTGCGCGCCGCGTGGGAATCCGCTCGTTCCCGGGCAGCGGAAACGGGCGAACGGCTGGCCGACGCGCGCGAGGATCTCGCCGCCGCCCAACGCGAGGCTCGACGCCGCACCGGAGGGTGAGGTAGCGGACAAGCGTCCGTACGGAGAGTGCACGCGGACTCGGAGAACTCCTGTCAGAAGGTGTTGCTCGGTGGGTTGGGTAGCGGCACCTCAGCGCCCTCCTCGCTGCGGGATCGTTTTTTGAGTGGCGACCTACGCGGCGAAACCGCCGTACTCGCGAGGAGGGCGCTGAGAACGCGCCGGTGGTCCGGCTGCACACGTGGTGATCGGACAGCGGCTCCGCCGCTGACACGACACGACGACAGCACATGCTGTGTCGGGGTTGTCACTGGGTGCCGCAGAGTGGCGGAGCGCCGCGCTGCTGATAGAACGACTCCGGGTCGACGGGGTTTCCGTCCACCTCGGTCTGGAAGTGCAGATGCGGTCCGGTGGACTGGCCACGGTTGCCGACGGTGGCGACGACGTCCCCCGCGCGAACGCTCGCGCCACGGTGGACGAGGTTGCGGTCGTTGTGTCCGTAGGTCGTCACGACACCGCCACCGTGGTCGACGCGGACCCACAGTCCGTACCCACTCGCGGGTCCCGCGTCGACGACGGTTCCTTCGGACGCCGCGACGATCGGTTCTCCGACCGGGGCGCCGAAGTCCAGTCCTTCGTGGAACCCACGGCTGCGAGCACCGAACTCGGAGGTGCATGTTCCTCGCGTGGGCACGACCCACGGTGATGATCGGGGAGCCGGGTCGGCGGCGGCAGGGGCGACCGGGTCGGGGGCGCTACGACAGGTGCCCGTGGGACCGGAGATGCGGAACGTTCCCGGTGGTGCCGGTGTGGACGGATGGAACGCGTCGTCGGCGCCGCACCCGAGGTCGGTGGTAGCGGCGGCTGCCGTGGTCGAACCGGTGGAAACCAGAGCGACCGCGAAGCAGAGCGCCGCGGCGACCCGGGTGTGGCGTGCGTGCACGGGATCTCCTGCTGTCGGTGGCCATGCCAGCGAGAGCGTGCCCCGGGACCGTGCCCTCCGCACATCGAACGCACACCGAGTGTGGTGGACAGCAAGAGGATTCATCCAGGTCGACTGTGGACGAACCGATGAAAACCGTGCTTTGACCGGTAAAGGTGATCGAACGTCCTGTATGGATCGAAGTAGGTGACGTCAAACAGGTGGCTGTCAAGGGAAAACCGGAATTCTCGAGTGCTCGTACTCGGCGGTAGAACGATGTTTGAGAAGTGGCGGCTGATTCCTGACGGGACGGATGGGGTCGGCTCGGCGGTAGCCCGCCGCCGATCAACGGCAGGTTCGCCGAACCGACTCGAAGCCCACCTGTGTGGGGGACAGTGCGAGCGTCACCGGCCCTGGGCTGCCAGTCCCCAGGTGGTGCCCATCTGATACGCGGCGCAGACGTCGACGTCGAGCATGTAGTCCGCGGCCTGGCCGCACTGTTGCTCGCCGGTGCCCGGGTCCACCGGCTGTCCGTGGTTCATCCCCGGAATGGTCACCGTCTCCACCACGGCTCGCCCGGACCCGTCGTGGTATTCGGCGTGCGGGTAGCCGGCCACCGTGTCTTCGACGTCCGGGGTGGTATCCGTGCCGTGCACGTCGGTCCACTGTTCGACGGACTCGCGCATGTTGGCCGGGGCGACCGTCGTGTCCGCGTCACCGTGCCAGAGGCTGACGGTCGGTCGCGCGCCCTCGTGCGCGCTCGCCGCACGGACCAGGTCGCCCCACTGTTGCGGCGTCTGGTCCTTGCCGGGATTCATGCAGGTGAAAGCGTCCGGGAGTGTCGAGGCGCAGCGGTACGGCAACCCGGCGACGATTCCGCCGCCCGCGTACTGCTCCGGATAGGTCGCCAGCATCGTGGCGGTCATCGCGCCGCCCGCGGACAGCCCGCTGACGTACACGCGTTGTGGGTCCGCCGCCGCGTCGTCGATCGCCCGCTGCCGCATCTGCGCGACTGAGGCGGCTTCCCCGGTGTCCCGGTCGGTGTCGGCCTGTTCGAACCAGTTGAAACACCCGTTGGCGTTGTTGGCGGACTCCTGCTGGGGCAGCACGACCGTGAAACCCCACCGGTCGGCCAGTTCGATCCAGCCGGAGTTCGTGCCGTAGCCGACGGCGTCCTGGGTGCAGCCGTGCAGAGCGATGACGACCGGTCGTCCCTCGGACAGGTTGTCCGGGGTGTAGCGGAACATCCGCAGCGCGCCGGGGTTGCTGCCGAACTGGGTCACTTCCTCGATCTCGGCCGCTGCCTCCGGGCCGGGTGCCGCGTCAGGGCCTGACGCTGTCTCCGGGGCGGACGCCGCCGAGACGCCGGGAAGGGTGAGCGCAGTGGCAGTGAGGGCGAGAACTGTGAGGGTGGCGAGACGGCCCACGGCGAACCTCCGTTGGTGAGACAGCTCACAATATGATCGACTGCGAGGTCACGCTACGGACCCCGTGAGCCCGCGACCATGTCGTCGGCCACCACAGCCCGGGACAGTCACATGTGGGCGCCACACGTCTGCGGTGGCGGTCGTGCCGGCGTCCCAGCTTGCGGCTCGAGGTCTCGGGGTCGCCTCGAGTGCGGCCCGGACGCAGCGGCGACCCTTGCGAGCGACAACCGGAACGTCCGTCACCGTGCTCGGGCTGAGCACGCGAGATCATTTCTGACGGCCATCACGACAAGACCAAAGCCAGGTACTCCGAGAGCGTCTGGAAACTGGCATCTGTGCCCGTAGGGCACACAAGCCAGTTCCACATGCACCCTCAGAGCTGCTCCGGCCCGGTCAGCTTGCGGAGCCGGAGCGCGAGCTGGATCTCCAGTGCCCGTGCCGGGGCCTGCCAGCCGTCGCCGAGCAGCGTGCCGATCCGGTCCAGTCGCTGCGTGACCGTGTTCGCGTGAACGTGCAGCGCCTGTCCGGTGCGGTTGAGGTTCGTCCCCGAGTCGAAGTAGGCGTCGAGCGTGCCCACCAGGTCGGTGCCGCGCCGCTCGTCGTAATCGAGCACCGGACCGAGCGTGGCGCGCACGTAACCGGCGACGTCGGCCCGGTCGCCGAGCAGCACGCCCAGGAATCCGAGCTCGTCCGGGCTCGCGCCACCGCCGCGTCGGCCGAGCGTGAACAGCGCCTCCAAGGTGCGGGCCGCCTCGGCGTACGCGGCGGGCAACGCGTCGAGCCCGTCGGCAGGCCGGGAGGCCGCCACGGTCACCGGGCTTCCGGTGGTCGTCTGCAGCTGCCGTGCGAGGTGTTCGGCGCCGAGTTCGCCGGTGCTGGGGAGCACGAGAACGACGTGCTGGGCGTGGACACCGGCGATTCCACCCGCCGCCGTGGCGTGCCGCGACGCGGCGGCGGCGAGGCGCTCACGGGCGAGCTCGTCGTTGTGGGCGATGAGCACCAGCTGTGTCGCCTCCGGGTCGAGCCCCATCCGTCGGGCACGCGCGAGCACCCCGGTGCGATCGCGCGCGGGCCCGGTGAGCAGGTCGGTGACGAGCTCGCCGCGAACCTTGTCCTCGGCTTCCGCCGTCGTGCGGTGCAACAGCAACAGCAGTGCCGTGACGACGCTGGCGCGTTCGAACAGCCGCCGGTCGGCGTCCGCGAGTTCCGGACGACCGGTGAGGGTGATACTGCCCAGGACCTCCGGGCCGGCGAGCACGGCGCACACCCAGTTCTCACCCTGGCGCACGGCCCGCCCGCTGCTGCGGGAACGCTGCACGGCGTCCGGAGCGGCAGCGACCGGACCGACGTCGATCCGCGCGAGCTCGGCACCGTCCGGGTCATGCAGGACGATCCCGCCGCCGAGCACGGTCGAGACGGCGGTGGCGACCTTCGGGATGTCGCCACCGCGCAGCACCAGGTCCGTGAGTCGGTCGTGGGCTTGTTCGGCGCGCTGCAAGGCGGCGGAGTGTTCTCGGATGGTGTCGTTGGCGGCGTTGAGTTCCACCAGCGCACTCCGCGTCTCCGTGAGCAGTCGGGCGGTGTCGATCGCGATCGCGGCGTGGTCGGCCAGGGACGCGAGCAGCGCGACCTCGTCGGGGGAGAACTCGCGGGAGGTGCGTTCGGCGGCGTAGAGCACGCCGATGACGTCGCTGCCGACCTTCAGCGGCACGCCGAGGATCGCGACGAGCCGCTCGTCGCGCACGGCGCTGTCGATGGGGTTGGTGTGGTCGAACCGTTCGTCGTCGAAGTACGAGGGAGTCGCGTAGGGGCGGGCGGTCTGGGCGACCAGGCCGCCGAGCCCCTCGCCCATCCCGAGCCGGACCTGCTGGAACAGCGCCGACACGGAACCGTCGGTCACCCGCATGTAGGTGGTGCCCGCGTCGTCGTCGTTGAGGCTGAGATAGGCGACGTGGGTGCCGAGCAGCATCCTCGCCCGGTGCACGATCGCGCGGAGAACGGCGTCGACGTCGCGAACCCCGGCGAGGTCGCTGGCGGTGTCGAACAGGGCGGCGAGTTCGGCCTCCCTCCTGCGCTGCTCGGTGAGCGTGTGGCGCAGCCGCAGCGCCAGCGCCGAGCCCTGCTCGACGTCCTCGAGCGCGGCGGGGGCGAGCCCGTCGGCGCGGGCGCGGCCGGGTACGCGCGCGAGGTCCTCGCTCGGCGCGTCCCGCACGAGCAGCTCCATCAGCTCACGCAGGTGAGCCGAGGCCGGACGGCCCGGCGCGCCCGGCGCGGGCCGGTGGTCGGGTGCGGCGTCGGACATGGACGTCATCCTCGCATCACCCTGGCCGACCACCGGCCCGCTCGCGCTCACCGGACCGCGGCCTCGTCCCGGGCCGTGTCCTCGGACTCTGTCAGGGACACGCCTCGGGTCTCCCGGGCGAGTCCGATCGCGATGCACGTCAGCACGCAGCTTCCGACCAGATACAGCGCGATCGGGGTACCGCTCGAGAACTGCTGCAGCAGTGCCGTCGCGATCAGCGGGGACAGACCACCCGCCACGATCGAGGCGAGCTGGTAGCCGATCGAGGCGCCCGAGTACCGCACGCGAGTGCCGAACAGTTCGGAGAAGAAGGCCGCCTGCGGCCCGTACATCGCCCCGTGCAGCACCAGCCCGACCGTGGTGGCCAACGCGATCAGGCCGAACGATCCGGTGTCGAGCATCGTGAAGAAGACGAAGCCCCACGCCGCCATTCCGACCGCGCCGATCAGGTACACCGGCCGTCGACCGATGCGGTCGGAGAGGATGCCCCACAGCGGGATGCTCACGAAGTGGATCGCCGAACCGATGAGCACCGCGTTGAGTCCCAGTGATTTCGGCAGGCCCACGAACGTCGTCAGGTACACGAGGATGAACGCGGTGATGACGTAGTACGAGACGTTCTCACCGAAGCGCGCGCCCATGGCGAGCAGCACCTCACGCCACTGCTTGCGCACCACCTCGACGGCAGGCGGCGATTCCTGGACCGGTCCCTGGTCGGCTCTGCGCTTGGCCTCGACGAACACCGGGGACTCGGCGACCGACAGACGGATCCACAACCCGACCACCACGAGCAGACCGGACAGCAGGAACGGGATGCGCCAACCCCACGACATGAACGCTTCGTCGGTCTGCACCACAGCCAGCACGGCGAGAACCGCCGTGGCGAGGAGGTTGCCGCCGGGTGCGCCGGCCTGCGGCCACGACGCCCAGAAGCCGCGGCGTTTCGCGTCACCGTGCTCCGAGACGATGAGCACGGCCCCGCCCCATTCGCCGCCGAGGGCGAACCCTTGCACCAGGCGCAGCAACGCGAGCAGCAGCGGCGCGGCGACGCCGATGGTGGCGTAGGTCGGCAGCAGGCCCATCGCGAACGTGGCCCCGCCCATCATGACCAAGCTGATGACGAGGAGTTTCTTGCGTCCGATACGGTCACCGAAGTGCCCGAACACGATCCCGCCGAGCGGACGCGCGATGAAGCCGACCGCGTAGGTCGTGAACGCGAGCAGGGTCCCCGTCAGCGGGTCCGCGGACGGGAAGAACAGGACGTTGAACACGATCGCGGCCGCGGTGCCGAACAGGAAGAAGTCGTACCACTCGATGGTCGTGCCGATGAGGCTCGCGCCCACGACCCGCCCGATGGGGGTGCGTGGTGCGGACTCCGTTGTGGACATGGCTGTCCTTTCTGTGATGGGCGAAGAGGGGCTCCGGGCGTGAGGGCCGCTCGACGTGCGCGGCTACTGCGCGGTCCAGGCGCCGTCGACGGGGATCGAGGTGCCGGTGACGTAGTCGGAACCCGGGCCGCACAACCACGTGACGACGGCGGCGATCTCGTCGGGTTCGATGAGCCGTTTGATGGCGGTGCGTTTGAGGAACACCTCGTCGAGAACCTTGTCGGAGGCGATGCCGCGGCTGTCGGCCTGAGCCTGGACCTGGCCCTCGACCAGCGCGGTCCGCACGTACCCGGGCGCCACGCAGTTGCTTGTGACGCCGTACTCGGCACCTTCGAGGGCGGCGACTTTGTTGAGTCCTTCGAGGGCGTGTTTGGCCGCGACGTAGGCGGACTTGTCCGGGCTGGCGCGGTGGCCGTGCACGCTCGAGACGTTCACGATCCGGCCCCAGCCGCGGTCCCGCATGTGCGGCAGGCAGCGGCGGATGAGCAGGAAGGGTGCGGTGACCATGACTTCGTGCATCGCCCGGAACCGGTCGGCGGGGAATTCGTGGATCGGCGCGAGATGCTGGAATCCGGCGTTGTTGACGAGCACGTCGACCTCGTGCGGCAACGTCTCCGTCGCGCGGGGCTCGGCGAGGTCGACCGCGTGCGGGACGCCGCCGACGTTCTCCGCAGCGTCGCGGCATGCCTGTTCGTCGCGGTCGACGAGATGCACCTTCGCGCCGCCGCGGGTCAGCGCTCGCGCGCAGGCCAGCCCGATGCCGCTTCCGGCGCCGGTGATCAGTGCGGTGGCTCCGGCCAACTGTCCGGACGTCGTCGTCATGCAGAGTCACGCTAGAGACGACGCGCGGCTAGTCCTATGTGTCGGCACGCCACACTGGTGTGTTGTCTAGTGTTCCGGGGACCCACTGCGGCGGCGGCCTGCGCGGGCAGGCACCGGCCGACGGTGTCGCTCAGAAGCTGTCTTCGCTCTTCGGTGGTGGTCGCTGACCGGCGTTGCAGCTTGCTGCTCGCGGGCGTCAGGACAAGATGACGATCATACTTCTCGGAGCTCGCCGGAGGCGACGTCGAAGACGAATCCCCGAACGGAATCCTTGTTCGCAACGAACGGGTCGGACCGGAGTCGCTCGATCGACTGCCGCACGTCGGTGTCGAGGTCGCTGAACGCCTCGGGCGTCCAGGCAGGCCTGTGTCCGGTGGCGTCCTCGAGCGATCGGGCGAACTCGTCGTCGGTGAAGGTGAGCATCCCGCAGTCGGTGTGATGGATGAGGACGATCTCCTCGGTGCCCAGCAGTCGTTGGCTGATCGCCAGTGACCGCACGGTGTCGTCGGTGACGACGCCGCCCGCATTGCGGATGATGTGCGCGTCCCCCTCGTCGAGGCCGAGGATGGCGGGCACGTGCAGCCGCGCGTCCATGCAGGCCACGACCGCGACCTTGCGGGCGGGGGGCATCGGCAACGCCCCGGAGAAGCCCTCGGCGTACGCGGCGTTGTTCGCGAGCAGTTCGTCGGTGACGCTCATGGCGAGGGGTCCTTCCCACGGTCGTGACTGGCAGCGATGAGTTGACCGCTCCATGAGATCAGGCACAGGGGTTTTCGTCATCCGGAAGAGATGTGTGCCGCGCGAACGGTGGAGTCCTCGTGCCACGACCGGAACGCCGGCCGGCTGGCATACTGGAACCGTGGTGACGGTGCCGGGGATGGACGCCGTGCGGGAGCAACTCGGCGCGGCGTTGTTCGAGCGGGTCGCAGGCCCGGACGGGCCGGACCGCCGGACGCGGATCCACGAGACCGCCGGTCCGCGCTGGTTCGACGAGGATCGGCCGATCCGCACCGTGCACGGCGACGCGTCGATGTTCGTCGGCGGTCTCCGCGCACTGCTGCTGCAGTCCCTGCATCCCTTGGCGATGGCCGCGGTGGCCGCCCACTCCGGCTATCGAGGCGATCCTTGGGGGCGACTCCAGCGCACCAGTGCCTTTCTCGCGGCGACCACCTACGGTCCGGACGAGATCGCTCAGCGCGCGGTGGACACCGTGCGCAGAGTGCACGCACACGTACAGGGCACCGCGGCGGACGGGCGACGGTACGAGGCCTCCGATCCGCACCTGTTGCGGTGGGTGCACGTCGCCGAGGCGGACAGCTTCCTGCGTGCACACCAGGTGTACGGCGCGCGAGCGCTGACCCCGGACGAGTGCGACGGCTACGTCGAGGACATGGCGCGCATCGCGACAGCGCTCGGCGCAGAGGATGCGCCGCGCAGCCGCGCCGAACTCGACGAGCAACTCGCCGCCTACCGGCCCGAACTCCGGGGAACGAGGGAGGCGCGGGAAGCGGCGCGGTTCATGCTCGTGCAGCCCCCGTTGCCGTTGCTCGCGCGTGGGCCGTACGCGGTTCTCGGCGCCACGGCGGTGTCCTTGCTGCCGCGATGGGCGCGATGGCCGTTGCGGCTGCCGTACCTCCCGGTCTCCGAAGCGACCGCCGTGCGGGCCTCGGGGCAGCTGCTCGTCGGCGGCATCCGGTGGGCGATGACCGCCCCATCAACTGAGCCCCACTGAGGCGAACGGCACTTTCGCCTCACCACACGAGGCGAAAGTGCCGTTCGCGCTGTCACTTTCGGGGGAACGTCACGACGCCGGAACGTCGATCACCTCTCCCGTCTCGGTGTTGAAGACGATGTGGCCGCCCTGGAAGTCACTGCGTTTCCCCTCCGGGACGTCGTACTCGTCGGAGACCGGGAAGCCGAGGTACGAACCGGTGCCACCGAGGCCCAGCCAGTGGTCCCGGATGGCCCCCTTCGTTCCATGAGTCCCGCTCTCCGGCGAGAAGTGGATCGACGCGCCGAAGCCGTCGTCCCCTTCGAAATCGCTGAACAGGCCGTTCTCGCCGGCAGGTCGGGTGTCGGAGACCGGGAAACCGTACGTGCCCGTCTCCCATCCGGACGCTTCCCAGTGCTCCCGCACCGGGCCGGAGATGAGGTTGGCGCCCACATCGGGACGCCAGTACACCGAGCTGAGCCCGGTCTCCTCGGTTCCGGTGAAGTGGTTGTACCTGCCGTTGCCGTCGGCGGTACCGCATTCGTCGGTCAACGGCACTCCGAACGCGGGATGTCCTCCTTGTTCGAGGAACTTGGCAAGAATGTCGCCGTAGGTTTCGTGCACCCACGTCTCCGCCGTCCAGTACAGACGCCCGTGTTCGTACTCGCGGTAGGCGACGTCGCCGTCGCGCACCTCGTCGGCGACCGGTGCTCCGAGGCGTTGCTGCAGATCCGGCTCGGAGTCGTACCGGGCGTCGATCGCCGACTGCTGCTGTTGCTGGGCAGGTGGCGTGTAGTCGCAGATGACGGCTTGCGTGCCCGGTTGGGTGCGCAGAGGCTCGGCGTTCGCCGGCGCGGCGAGACTCAGCGCCAGTGCGGCCGACCCCGTCACCGCTGCCGCCGTTGCGACGCAGCGAGCTTTCCTGACCATGGTGACCCCCTTCGAGAAGCATTGATGCACTCCCGACGTCCACGTCGGCAGCGCCTCGAAGGTTGCCGCACCACACGGAAAAATCTCGAAACCGACGGTGCGAACGGCACTGGCGCCTCGTCTCGTGGGGCGAGAGTGCCGTTCGCCCAAGTCACTTTCGCGGGAGTGCGTCGGCGAGGATCTCGGCGACGTGGGCGGCGCGGCGGCCCGTCGCCTGCTCGATCTGCGTGCGGCAGGAGAATCCGTCGGCGAGCACGAGGGTATCCGCGTCGGCTTCGCGAACGGCGGGGAGTAAGGCCTGCTCCCCGCACGCCTGAGACACCTCGTAGTGCCCACGCTCGAAGCCGAAGTTTCCTGCGAGTCCACAGCAGCCGGAGTCCAGCCGCGTATTGTCCACACCGGCCGTGCGCAGCAGCTTTTCATCGGGCTCGTACCCGGTGACCGCGTGCTGATGGCAATGGACCTGGCTGATGGATTCCTTGTGTACGTGCGGTGGTGTCCAACCCGGGGCGTGCCGTTCCAGGAACTCGGCGAACGTGAACACCGAACCGGCGGTGGCGTGTGCCGATTCGGTCGCGAGGAGTTCCGGCACGTCGGTTCGAAGCGCCGCCGTACACGACGGTTCGAGCCCGACGATCGGCACACCGCGTGAAGCATAATACTCCACAGAGGACAGTGATCGACGCATCACCCTCTTTGCCACGTCGAGTTGCCCCGTCGAGACCCAAGTCAGTCCGCAGCACACCGGCCCGTCCGGCAGGAGCACGTTGAAACCGGCATCCTCCATCACCTTGACGGCCGCGTGCCCGACTTCCGGAGCGAGGTAGTTGGTGAACGTGTCCGGCCACAGCGCCACCGGGCTCCGTCCACGACTCGGCCGCGACCGCGCTCCGAATCCGCGCGTGAAGGACTCTGCGGCGAAGATCGGCACGGTCCGTTCGGGAGCGATACCACCGAGGCGCTTGAGGACGGTGGAGGTCGCGCGATGTCGTCCGACCGCGTTCACGACACGCGGCGCGACCGACGCCAGGCGCGCCCACAGCGGCAGCCATCCCATCGAGTAGTGCGAAGCGGGCCGCAACCGCTTCGCGTAGTGATGGTGCAGAAACTCTGACTTGTAGGTCGCCATGTCCACATTGACCGGACAGTCGGTGCGACATCCCTTGCACGACAGGCACAAGTCCAGCGCCTCCCGCACCTCTTCGGAGCGCCAGCCGTCGGTGATGACGTCTTCGGCGAGCATCTCGCCGAGCAGGTGCGCGCGTCCGCGAGTGGAGTGTCGCTCTTCTGCGGTGACCTGGAAACTGGGACACATGACGTTTCCGGGCGTGCTCTGCCTGCACTTGCCTACTCCCACGCACCGACCGACGGCCTGGCTGAACGAGCCACCGTCCTCCGGGTAGGAGAACGCCGTCGTTTCCGTGGGCGGCGACAGGCTCGGGACGCGCAGATCGGCGTCGAGAGGTGCAGGTTCGACGATGACGCCGGGGTTCATCAGCGCTGCCGGGTCCCAGATCGCCTTGAACTCCCCGAAAGCACGGACGAGTTCGTCCGGGAAGGTGCGCGCGAGCAGTTCGGAGCGGGCTCGACCGTCGCCGTGTTCACCGGACAGCGATCCGCCGTGTTGGTGAATGAGCTCGGCGGCGTCTTCCATGAACGTCCGGAAGTCCGCGATGCCGTTGTCTCGTGCCATGTCGAAGTCGAGCCGGACATGCAGACACCCCTCGCCGAAGTGGCCGTAGGCGACGCCACGTCGACCGTGGGCGGCCTTGAGTTTGTCGAACCCCCGCAGATACGAGCCGAGCTTGTCCGGGGGCACGGCGGCATCTTCCAGTCCCGGCCACGCTTCGGATCCGTCGGGGAGCCGGGTGGCGATGCCCGCTCCCTCTTCGCGAATACGCCACACCGCGCGTTGCTTCGCGACATCACCCAGTACCCGGGTGTCTTCGCCACGCGCCGCACCGGACAACGACGCCAAGGCGGCGCATGCCCGGGACTCGGCCTCGGCGAGATCGTCGCCACCGAACTCGACCAGCAGCCACGCGCGGCCGTTCGGCAGGCCGGTCCGCAGGCGTGACGGCCTCCGGGAACGCCAGGTGTCGACGAGCTCCCGGTCGAGGCCTTCCACCGTGAGCGGGCGATGCCGGAGGATCTCGGGCACCGCGTCGCCCGCCGCGGGAGCATCCGGGTATCCGAGCACCAGCAACGCCCTTGCCTTCGGGCTCTCGACCAGTCGAACCGTCGCACCGAGCACGCTGACGCAGGAACCTTCCGTTCCTGTCAGCGCGCGTGCGAGGTGGAACCCCTTCTCCGGCAGCAGCTGGTCGAGTGCGTATCCCGAGACTCGCCGGGAGAACGTCGGCAGTCCGGTGCGGATCGTGGCCAGGTGGCGATCGACGAGGTGCTGCAGCCGCGCGTAGACCTGGCCCTGCCGGTTCGGTGCGGCGGCGCGGTCGCGCAGCTGCTCGCGGCTCGTCGCGCCGACGGTCATGCGGGTGCCGTCCGGGAGAGCGATGTCCAGTGACTCGACGTTGTCGGCGGTCGTTCCCCACGCGACCGAGTGCGAACCGCAGGCGTTGTTGCCGATCATGCCGCCCACCGTGCACCGACCGTGTGTCGAGGGGTCGGGGCCGAAGGTGAGCCCGTCCCGCCCGGCCGCGGCGCGGAGATCGTCCAACACCACCCCGGGTTCGACACGGGCAGTCTTCGACTCGGGGTCGATGTCGCTCACGGCCGTCAGATGCCGTGAGGTGTCGATGAGGAGCCCACCCCCGAGCGCGTTGCCCGCCACGGAGGTCCCGCCGCCCCGGTTGACCACAGGCACGCCGAACTCGTGGCAGCTCGCGAGCGCGGCCACGACGTCGTCGGTGCTGCGAGGGACGAGAACCGCGTCCGGCACCGCGCGGTAGTTCGACGCATCGGTCGTGTAGAGCGCGCGAGTCGCGGCGTCGAGGGCGACGGTGCCCGCGACGTCGCGGCGCAGCGCGGACGCGAATCCTGTGAGGTCGGGTGAGGTCACCGTGGGCCTTCCTGAGGCAGGGGAGGGTCAGGGCGTGACGAGCGCGGCCGGAATGTCGCTCGCGCAGCGCATCAGTGCGTCCCGGTCGAGCCCTTCCCCGGCGAGTGCGTCGACGAGCAACTGCAGCGCCTCCGGCGGCTGCGGCGAGTCCGGTTGGCCCGCGTCCGAAGACAGAACGACGTGGTCGAGGCCGACCCGGTCGGCGAAAGCCGCGAGCTGCTGCGGAGTGCAGCCCGGTTGGTGTAGCAGCTGGAACGTGGTGATCTCGGCGAGCGCGCCACGTGCGGTCAGTTCGGCGGTCTCGGAGGCGGAGAGCGCGGGGACCGTGTAGCTGGGGTGTGTCAGCAAGAACCGCCGCACCCCGTGCTGTTGCGCGGTCGTGAGCAACCACTCCGCTTCCGGGCCGCTCAGGTGGCCGGTGGCGAGCACCGCGTCGGCCTCGGCCACGAGCGCGCAGATCTCCTGCGCGGCTTCGGCGGTCGAGCGGTCGACGGGCGGGATCGCGTACGAGTGCGCTGCCAGGCCCGGCCGTGCCCCGCACAGGCTGGGAAGTCCGGCGGTGCGCTGGGTGTGCGCGTCGGCGGTCGGCATCCACACGACTCGGCCGCCGGCGTCGAGGCATGCGGCGACCGCCGCCGGGTTGGGGCCGCCGGCGTGCTGATTGAGCGCGATCCCGCCGTACACGGTGATCGGGCTGTTCCGGTTCGCGGCGGCGGCGCGACCGACGGTAGACTCGTAGTGTCCTTTGAGGACGCATCCGGTGAAACCCGCCTCGGCGTAGGACCGCACGATGTCGTGGTCGTCGCCCCGCCGGGGGACGACGTCGGGGGAGGAGTGCACGTGGACGTCGAACACGCCTCTCACCGTGCGCCCCGGGCGCTGCGCCGACAACCCGTGTTGTCGGCGCAGCAACACGACCGGTCAGTCGGCTGCTTCCTCCAGGAGCCGGTTGACCTCCCGAGAGACGAGCCCGAACCGGGATTCCTGCAACAGCGGCATCTCGCGGCGGCGCTTGCGTGCCGCGCGTACGTCGATGTCGACCACCGTGAGCGAGGAACTCCACTGTGGAGCCTCGGCGACGACCTCGCCCCACGGGTCGAGCACGCGGGAACCGCCCCAGAACGACGCGCCGGCTTCCTCGCCGACGCGGTTGACGAACACCACCCAGCACTGCTGCATGCGTGCGATGAACAGCAGCAGGTCCTGCCAGTAGGCGGCGGTGTCGACGGCGCCCGGTGCCAGCCCCGCCGCGCTGTTGGTGGGGATGAGCATGACTTCCGCGCCGTCCTGGGCCGCCAGCCACGGAAGCACGGGCTGCCACGCGTCGTTGCAGATCAACGTCGCCATCCGGGCGTGGCGCGTGTCGTAGGCACGCATCGCAGAGCCGGGGCTGGCGTGCTTGCGCTCCTCCCAGTCGAGGTAGTTCGGCAGGTAGAGCTTGCGATGCGTGTGCACCAGCGCCCCGTCCGCGTAGTAGGCCGACGAGTTGTACCGGCGTAGCCTGCCGTCCTCGAGGAAGCTGATCAGCACGTCCGGCCCGAGTTCGGACAGGGCGGCGAGTCGTGCGTCGGCGACGGCCACCGACCGGTCCTCGCTGACCTGGCCGAGTGCGTAGCCGTGCAGCGACAGTTCGGGGAAGACGACGAGGTCGGCGTTCGACGCGGCGGCCTCTTTGACCGTGCGTTCGGCCTCGGCCAGGTTGCCGTCGACGTCCCCCAGGCGGCAGTCCACCTGTGCCAGCGCGATCCGCATGAGCTGCCTTTCGTTCCCGTTTCCCGCCCCGGCCGGGGCGCGTCCGAACCGCGGTTTCTACTGGTTGTCGGCTCGCGAACGCAAGTTCCGTTGCAGGTAAGCATGCGTGAGCCTTTGTGGTGCCTATAACCACCACAAAGGCTCACGCATGCCGTTGCTCCGTCGGCAACTGGTGTTGCGCACGCCACCCCGGCCCGTCCACGCTGCCGTCATGGCAACGGAGGGTTCGACCGGTGTTCACCGCGCAGTCGCGATCCTGACGGTCCTCGGATCGGAAGACGCGGCCGAACAGGGCAGCCTCGGCGTCGTCGAGATCGCACGCAGGGTCGGCAGGGAGAAGACCCAGATCTCCCGGGCACTGCGGATGCTCGAGGCGACCGGACTGGTCGAGCGTGATTCCGAGACGCTCGGCTACCGGCTCGGCTGGCGGCTGTTCACGATGGCGGTCAACGTCGGCAGGCAGCGGCTGCTGGTCGAAGCACCGCCGGTCCTACGCCGGCTGGTGACCGCCACGAAGGAACGGGCGCACCTGACCGTCCTCGACGGGGACGGCGCCCTCACGGTGCTCTCCGAGAGCCCGATGCGTGCGGTGCAGACCGCGGGATGGGTCGGCAGGATCACGCCGCTGGAGTCGACGTCCTCGGGGCGTGCCCTGCTGGTGGATCACGGCGACGACGAGATCCGCGATCTGCTCGGCGAGGTCCCGTTCACAGGGACGGGACCTCGTGCTCCCACCAGTGTCGACGAGCT
Source organism: Allosaccharopolyspora coralli (assembly GCF_009664835.1). Taxonomy (NCBI): domain Bacteria; kingdom Bacillati; phylum Actinomycetota; class Actinomycetes; order Pseudonocardiales; family Pseudonocardiaceae; genus Allosaccharopolyspora; species Allosaccharopolyspora coralli. Next base: position 3,020,016 of record NZ_CP045929.1, on the reverse strand, counting down.
GCTCGCGCGGGTCGGTCAGGCGCGTGAGCTCGGATACGCCCTCGTCGACGAAGAGTTCGAGGAGGGGCTCGTGGCCGCCGCCGCACCGGTGCGGGACTTTCGCGGTCGCGTCTGCGCGGCATTGAACGTCTCCGCACCGAAGTTCCGGCTCCGGCGGGAGCTCGATGCCACAGGGCGGATGGTGCGTGCCGCCGCCCACCAGGTCAGCCGGGCGATGGCGGGACTCGATCCCGTCGAGCCCGGGCGGAAACCCGCTTCCGGGGCGCCCGCGCCTCGGTGAGTCCTGGTCCGTTCGCACTCATCACAATTCATCGACTCCGTTCCGTTCTCGGCGAATGCGACGAGAACGGGCGGTTCTCACGACCCAGGAGATCATGGTGTCTGTTCGTCCCCTTCCCTTCTTCAGCAGCGGCCTGCGCCTCGACGCGGACCTGCACCTGCCCGACGACGGCGGCGCCGGCGCCCCGTACCCGGTGGTGATTCCGTCGTCCGGGTACCAGGGACTGAAAGTGATCCACCCCGAGCGTTTCGCCAGGACGTTGACCGAGCGTGGGTACGCGGTGCTCGCGTTCGACTACCGCAGTTTCGGCGCCAGTGAAGGTGAACACGGCAGGCTGATTCCGCAGGAGTGGGCGCAGGACCTCCGTGCCGCCGTCGACCGTGTGTCCACAGTGGAAGAACTCGACGCCAACCGCATCGGACTGCTGGGCTGGGGCATGGGTGGCGGCGTCGTGGTCGCCGAGGCCGCGGAGGACGAGCGCGTGCGCGCGGTCGCGGCGGTCAACGGCATCGCCGACGGCACGCGCTCCACTCGCAACATGCACGACGCCGGATCCTGGCAGAGCCTGCAGGAACGCATCGTCGCTGACCGAGGTCGCCGCTCCGAGTGGGGCCGTTCCGAGATCACCTCGCCGTGGGATATCGTGCGGCTCGATCTCGACGACCGCACCGACGGCTACGTGGGTGCCGAGCTGTACCGCGCCCCTGGCTTCGGGTCCGGCGTGACCCTGGAGTCGGCGGACATGCTGCTGCGGTTCAGCCCCGAGTCCGTAGCCCACCGCATCGCACCGCGCCCGTTGTTCGTCGTCCACGGTGGCGAGAACGAGCTCCACAAGCCCGAGGAGGCGCGCTCGCTGTACGAGCACGCCGAGGAGCCGAAGCGGCTGGAGATCATCGAGGGCGCCGGGCACACCGAGTGGATGTTCGACGAACACCCCACGTTCCGGGCACTGCTCGACCAGCTGGACGGGTTCTTCACGGACGCTTTCGACCGCGTGCTCGTCGGCTGAGCCGGGGCCGGTGCGATGACGTTCCTCGAGTACGTCGCGGGAAACTGGCCCGAGGTCGTCTCGGCCACGCTCGACCACACGCTGCTGGTACTGACCGGTCTCGGTCTGGCCGTTCTGATCGGGGTGCCGATCGCGGTGCTGACCTACCGGACCGAAACACCGAGGATCGCGGTGGTCAGCGCGTGCGGGCTGATGCTCACCATCCCGTCCTACGCCCTGTTCGGCCTGCTCATCGCCCCGCTCGGCCTGGGCAACGCGCCGTCGGTCGTGGCGCTGACGATGTATGCGCTGCTGCCCGTGGTGCGCAACGCCGTCGTCGGGCTCCGCGAGGTCGACCCCGCCGTCCTCCAGTCCGCGCGGGGGATGGGCATGAACCGGCTGCGGCTGCTCACCTCGGTGGAGCTGCCGCTGGCCTGGCCGGTGATTCTCACCGGCCTCCGGGTCGCGACCCAGCTGCTGCTGGGAATCGCGGCGATCGCGGCGGCCGTGAACGGCCCCGGGTTGGGCAACCTCATCCTGGACGGCCTGGCGAAAGCAGGCACGCCGTTCGCGATCTATCTGACGATCGAGGGAATCGCGGGCATCGTCCTGCTCGCGGTCCTGTTCGACGTCTTGTTCTCCGTCCTGAACCGAGTCACCACGTCGAGGGGGATCCGTGCCTGAGAACGACTCGCGCGAGCATCACGCGTCGCGTGCGGAGCCGATGATCCGGCTCGAGAATCTGACGAAGTCCTATCCCGGCCAGTCCGAGCCCGCGGTTCGTGAGCTCACCCTCGACGTCCCCGCAGGGGAGATCGTGGTGTTCGTCGGCCCGTCCGGGTGCGGGAAGACGACGACCATGAAGTTGGTCAACCGGTTGATCGAGCCGACCTCCGGCCGGATCCACCTCGACGGCACCGACGTCACGGAGGTGAACCCCGACCTGCTGCGTCGCAAGATCGGCTACACGATTCAGCAGACCGGGCTGTTCCCGCATCGCACCGTCGCCGACAACATCGCCACCGTGCCGAAGATGCTCGGCTGGAAGTCCCGGCGGATCTCCGAACGGGTCGACGAGTTGCTCCGGCTGGTCGGGCTCGATCCGGCGTTGTATCGCGACCGGTACCCCAAGCAGCTCTCGGGCGGGCAACAGCAACGCATCGGTGTGGCGCGTGCGCTGGGTGCCGATCCCGACGTGATGCTGATGGACGAGCCGTTCGGTGCGATCGACCCGCTCAACCGTGAGTCGCTGCAGAACGAGTTCCTCCGCATCCAGGCCGATCTACGCAAGACGATCGTGTTCGTCACCCACGACGTCGACGAGGCGATCAAGATGGGCGACCGGATCGCGGTGTTCCGCCAGGGCGGTGAGGTCGTGCAGTACGACACCCCGGAACGGATTCTCGCCGAGCCCGCCGACGAGTTCGTACGCGAGTTCCTCGGGTCGGGCACGTCGGTGAAGCGACTGTCGCTGACCCCACTGTCGGCTGTGGACGTCCCCCGATGGTCCACTGTGTCCGAAGGTGACGTGGACAGCGGAGAGGTCGCTGCGGCACCCGGCGAGTTCCGTCTCGTGCTCGACGGCGACGACAAGCCGGCCGGTTGGCTCTCCGCCTGCCCGGACGGCGGCCCCGGCGAGATCGTGCCGTTGATCTCGCTGCTGGGGCCGGACGACACGTTGTTCGACGCTCTCGACCAGATGCTGTCCCTGAACTCGTCGGCCGCCACCGTCGTCGACGCGGACGGCAGGTACCGCGGCGTGCTCGACCTGGACACGATCCGTTCGGCGATCAACGTCGAACCACGGTCGGCTCCGGTCGAGACGTTGCAGGAGGTGTGAGGCACCGTGGCCGTCTACGCACGCACCAAACCCACACCCGTGCCGTTCGTGCGGTTCGCACGCACCGGGGTGTTGCGTTACGCCGTCACCCCGGTGGCGCTCGGACTCGTCCTGGTCGCGTTGTACCTGTGGGTCTCGACGCAGTCGCTGGATCTCATCGAGCAACGCAGCCTGACCTCGACCTACATCGTCAGCCGCATGGCCAAGCACATGGCGTTGACCGGGGTGGTCGCCGCGTTGGTGCTCGCGATCGCGGTCCCGCTCGGTGTGCTGTTGACCCGTGCATGGTCGCGCAGGATCGCCGGTCCGATCCTGGCGGTGGCGAACATGGGGCAGGCCACTCCGTCACTCGGGCTGATCGTGTTGTTCGCGGTGACGTTCGTCAGTCTCGGAGTGAACCAGATCGCCGTCATCGCGTTCGTGCTTTACGGGATCCTTCCGGTGCTGCGCAACACGATCGCCGGTCTGCACCAGGTGGACCGATCGGTCGTCGAGTCGGCACGGGGGATGGGGATGACGCGTACCGCGGTGCTGTGGCAGATCGAACTGCCGCTGGCCGTGCCGGTGATGCTCGCGGGCATCCGCACGGCGTTGGTCATCACGGTCGGCACGGTGGCGTTGGCGACGTTCATCGGGGCCGGAGGTCTCGGCGACATCATCTCGAACGGCATCAACTCGAACCGCACCGTCGTGCTCGTCACCGGCAGTGCGCTCGTCGCCGTGCTCGCACTGACCGTCGACTGGGTCGCGGGCATCGCCGAGGACTTGTTGCGGCCACGCGGTTTGTAGCTCTTACCACGTTCCCTGGAGGTTCTCTCCTCTCGCTGGAGTTCCTCTTCCTTCCTGGAGGTCACTGTGCTTCGACGCGCTCGACAGCGACTGCGGCCAGCGGCCGTAGCGCTCGCTCTGGTCGCGGTCGCCGGTTGTACCGCGACCGGGGCCGCACCGGAGCCTGCCACGCAGGCGCAGCCGTCCCCCGGCGGCGGCTCGATCGCCCGGGACATCGACCTGAGCGGTGTCCACTTCGACGTCGGCTCGAAGGAATTCACCGAACAGGTCGTTCTCGGCAAGATCATGATCCATGCGCTGGGTGCCGCGGGCGCCGACACCACCGATCACACGGGGCTGTCCGGTTCGACCCTGGCGCGCAACGCGTTGCAGTCCGGCGACATCGACATGTATTGGGAGTACTCGGGAACCGGGTGGTCGCAGTTCCTCCAACACGATCGGCCCGTACCGGGTGACCAGGAGCAGTTCCGGGCCACGGCGGCCGAGGACGCGGCCCGCAACGGTATCCAGTGGCTCGGCCCGGCGAAGTTCGGCAACCAGTACGCCATCGCGCGCGCCGGTGACGCGGAAGGCCCGGTCGGGCAGGTCGACAGTCTCGGCGAGCTGAAGTCGTTCGCGCAGCAACATCCGGAGGAGATGACGTTGTGCGGGGCATCGGAGTTCCTCGACCGCGAGTTGGAGGGTTTCCAGCAGGCCTACGACGTGCGCATCCCGCCGGAGCAGGTGTATCAGAACGCGTTCGCGTTGAACTTCGTCAACGTCGCGAAGGGCAGCCCGTGCAACTTCGCCGAGGTGTTCACCACCGACGCTCGGTTGAAGACCCTCGGGCTGAAGGTACTCGAGGACGGTAAGACGCAGTTCAGCACCGAACTCGCGGCGTTGACGGTGCGCGAGGAGACGGTGCGCAAGCATCCCGAACTCCGGAAGTTGATGGACGGGATCGGCCGGGCGCTGACCGAGGACGCGATCATCGAGCTCAACGGGATGGTGGATCTGCAGGGCAAGAGCCCGGACGAGGCGGCCGTGCATTTCCTGCGCTCACGTGGCTTCCTCTGAGTGCGCGAGGCAGCGTGAGTCTTTTTGGTGCCTATAGCCACCAAAAAGAATCACGCCTGCCCGCGGTTCGGCGGCTTCGCGTGCCGGAGTTCGTCCGGCACGGGTGAGGCTGAGGGCCGTCACAAGGCGGCGGCGAGCTCGGTGCCCTGCTTGATCGCGCGCTTGGCGTCGAGCTCGGCTGCGACGTCGGCGCCACCGATGATGTGCGGGGCCAGTCCGCGGGCGGACAGCTCGTCGGCGAGGTCCCGTGCGGATTCTTGGCCCGCGCACACGACGATCGTGTCCACGTCGAGCACTCGCGGATCCTGTTGTTGCTTCGGGTCGAACGACAGGTGCAGTCCCCGGTCGTCGATGCGGTCGTAACGCGCGCCGGTGATCTTCTCGACATTCTTTGCGCGCAGCGCCGCCCGATGCACCCAGCCGGTGGTCTTGCCGAGATCCTTACCGACGCGTGAGGTCTTGCGCTGCACCAGGAACACCTGTCGTGGCGATGGTTCCGGTTTCGGGTCGGTCACCCCGCCGCGCTCGGTCTCCGGGTCCGTCACGCCCCATTCCTGCTGCCATGCCGAGAGGTCGAGCGTGGGCGAGTCGGTGTGGGTGAGGAACTCACTGACGTCCACTCCGATCCCGCCTGCGCCGATCACGGCGACCTTGCGTCCGACCGGCCTTCCGTGCCGCACGACATCCACATAGGACAGTACCGACGTGTGGTCGATACCGTGGATGTCGGGAATTCGTGGTGTGACACCGGTAGCGAGGACGATCTCATCGTACCCGCCACCGGCGAGGTCGTCGGCGGATGCGCGCGTTCCGAGGTGCAGTGTGATGCGGTACTTGTCGATGAGCTTGGTGTAGTAGCGGATCGTCTCGCCGAATTCCTCCTTGCCGGGGATCCGCCGAGCGATGTCGAACTGGCCGCCGATCTCGTCGCCTGCCTCGAACAACTCGACTCGATGTCCCCGTTCGGCGAGTGCAGTCGCGGCGGCGAGTCCGGCGGGGCCCGCGCCGACGACCGCGACCCGCTTCGAGCGCCGGGTGGGCAGCAGAGTCAACGTCGTCTCGTTCCCGGCGCGCGGATTGACCAGGCACGAGGCCTTCGTCCCGGAGAACGTGTGGTCCAGACACGCCTGGTTGCAGGCGATGCAGGTGTTGATCTCGTCCGCGCGGGCACTGCGCGCCTTGAGTACCCACTCCGAGTCGGCGAGGAACGGGCGCGCCATGGACACCATGTCGGCGTCCCCGCGTTCGAGGATTTCCTCGGCGGTCTCGGGCATGTTGATCCGGTTGGACGCCACGACCGGCAGCGAGACGTGTCGTTTGAGCTTGCCGGTCACCGACGTGAACGCCGCCCGTGGGACGGACGTGACGATCGTCGGTACCCGTGCCTCGTGCCACCCGATGCCGGTGTTGATGACGCTGGCCCCTGCGGCTTCGATCTCCTGGGCGAGCGCGACGGTTTCGTCCCACGTCTGCCCGCCCTCGACCAGGTCGATCGCGGACAGCCGATAGAGGATGAGGAAGTCCGCACCCACCGCCCTTCGGGTCTCGCGCACGATCTCCACCGCGAGCCGCCGCCGGTTCGCAGCCGACCCGCCCCAGCGGTCGGTGCGCTTGTTGGTGCGTGGCGCGAGGAACTGATTGACGAAGTAGCCCTCCGAGCCCATGATCTCGATGCCGTCGTAGCCCGCCTCGCGCGCGAGCGCGGCCGAGCGGGCGAATGCGGCGATTTGTGCGCGCACACCCCGGTCGGTGAGCGCACGCGGCCGGAACGGAGTGATCGGAGCCTTGATCGACGAGGCCGAGACCGAAAGCGGATGATAGGCGTACCGGCCGGCGTGCAGCAACTGCACGGCGATCTTGCCGCCCGCCTCGTGCACGGCGTCGGTGACCTCTCGGTGCCGCCGGGCCTCGCGCCGGGTGCTGAGCTTGGAGGCCATGGGGTACAGCGTTCCGCTGCGGTTGGGGGAGAAACCGCCGGTGACGATCAGTCCCACCCCGCCGCGGGCGCGCTCGGCGAAATACTCGGCGAGCTTCGGGAGGTCCTTCGCCCGATCTTCCATGCCGGTGTGCATCGACCCCATCACCACGCGGTTGGGCAGCATGGTGAACCCGAAGTCGAGCGGACGGAAAAGGTGCGGGTAACGGCTCATCGTTCGGGGCTCTCTCCAGAGGTTCCGGGGCGGTCGTCTCGCAGGGCTCCGAGCATTTCGTCGCACCACGCGACGAGGCTGTCCTCCAGCCGGATTCCGCCGCGCAGGACGAGATGGTGGTGCAGTGCCTGGCCGGAGAGCCCGTCGGAGTCGGGAAAGTCTCGCTGCTCGATCCCTCGGTAGAGTTCGAGGCGTTCGGCGTGCCGGTCGCGATGCCTGGCGATGTCGTCGATCACGGCGTCGAGGTCGCCGAGCGCCGCGCCGCGCACTTTCACCGCCAGTTCGTGGCGGACGGTGACCGGGTCGCCGGGTTCGGCCAGCCACCGTCGCAGCTCGGCGCGGCCGCCGTCGCTGACGGCGTAGAGCTTCTTGTCCGGCCGCCCCCGTTGCGCGATCTCGTCGCAGCGGACCCAGCCGTGAGCCACCATCCGCTTGAGGGTGCGATAGATCTGCTGGTGCGAGGCTTTCCAGAAGAACCCGATCGAGTTCTCGAAGCGATGAGTCAGCTCGTAACCGCTGCCGGAGCGCTCTTCCAGCGACAGCAGGAGCGCGTGTTCCAACGCCATGACGCTGAACAGTAGTATGCAACCACGAGCACTGCAACAAGGTGCATATGACTCGGACCGTGACTTGAGTCATGTGTCGTCGTTGAACGGGGGACGGCGGTGATGGACTCGGGGTCCTGCCGCCGGGACGTGTCGAGGACGAAAGGTGAGTGCACCGTGGTGACGAGCGAGGTCGGAAGCGAAGACCGGAGCGTGGCCCAACGTGTCCACCTGAGCGATCTCCTGCGCGCGCTGCCTGCAATGGTGCCCGACCTGCCGTCGATGGCGCGCGGAGTGTTCCGGTCGGCGACCTTGAAGCCGCACAGCGAGAACTCGCTCGGTCTCGTGTTCCAGCAGCGGGCCGCAGAGCATCCGCAGCGGCCGTTCCTGCGGTTCCGCGACAGCGAGATCACCTACGGCAACGCCAACGAGCAGGTCAACCGCTACGCGGCGGTGCTCGCGGCACGGGGTGTTCGCCCGGGCTCGGTCGTCGGTGTGCTTTCGACGAACCGGCCGGAGACGCTGCTGGTCGCCATGGCGGCGATCAAGCTCGGCGCCACCGCAGGCATGCTGAATCACCGGCAGCGCGGCGACGTCCTCAACCACAGTCAGAAGCTGCTCGAGAGCACGGTCATCGTGGCGGGCGCGGAATGTCAGGAGGCGCTGGAGTCGCTGCCCGCCGAGGAGCTGCGCGGCACCGTGCTGGGGCTGCGCGAGGACGGGCGCCCGCTGCCGGGACACGCTGATCTGGACACCGAAGCCGCGAACGCGAGCGCGCAGAACCCATCGCAGTGCGCCGAGGTGACAGCAGCCGACAAGGCGTTCTTCATCTACACCTCCGGGACGACCGGGATGCCGAAGGCCAGCACCATGTCGCACCTGCGCTGGCTGAAGAGCATGTACGCGCTCGCCGGCCTGGGGATCCGGTTGCGTTCGGACGACACGATGTACTGCTGCCTGCCGCTGTACCACAACAACGCGTTGACGGTGTCGTTGTCGGCCGTTCTCGGCGCCGGGGCGACGCTGGCGATCGGGGAGTCGTTCTCGGTATCGCGGTTCTGGGACGACGTGGTGCGCACCCGCTCGACGGCGTTCTGCTACATCGGTGAGCTGTGCCGGTACCTGTTGCAGCAGCCCGAGACCGCTGCGGAGAAACAGCACCGGATCCGTGTGGTCGTCGGAAACGGGTTGCGGCCGGACATTTGGCAGGAGTTCCGGTCCCGGTTCGGTATCGAACGCATCGCCGAGTTCTACGGTGCGAGCGAGTGCAACGTGGCGTTCATCAACGCCTTCAACGTCGACCGGACGGCCGGAATCTGCCCGCTGGCGTTCTCCGTCGTCGAGTACGACCTGGAGAGTGAGCGGCCGACACGCGACGAGAAAGGCCGTCTGCGCAAGGTGAAGCCTGGCGGTGTCGGGCTGTTGGTGACCCAGGTGACCGACCGCTCGCCGTTCGACGGCTACACCGATGCCGATGCCACCGAGCGCAAACTCGTCCGGGACGGGTTCAAGTCCGGAGACGTCTGGTTCAATACCGGGGACCTCGTGCACAACCAAGGTTTCCGGCACGTCGCGTTCATCGACCGGCTCGGCGACACGTTCCGGTGGAAGGGCGAGAACGTCGCCACCACGGAGGTCGAGGCCGCGCTGGGTGAGGACTCCGCGGTGGAACAGTCCGTCGTCTACGGCGTTCCGGTTCCCGGCACCGACGGGAAAGCAGGTATGGCTGCGGTGAAACTCGAACACGCCGCGGAGTTCGACGGCCCGCGCCTGGCGAAGGGGCTCTCCGACCGGCTCCCGTCCTACGCCGTCCCGTTGTTCGTGCGGCTCGTGGACCAGCTGGAGGAGACCTCGACCTTCAAGAGCAAGAAAGTGGAGTTGCGCGAGCAGGGTCACGACCGGGGCCGGTTCGACGACCCGCTCTACGTGCTCACTTCGGATGGCTACGTTTCGGCCTACGACGGATACGTCGACGACGTCGCCTCGGGGGCGGTGCGGGTCTGAGGCGGCTCACGGATCCTTGCAGGATGGGTTGTTGTCGTGTCGTGTCAGCGGCGGAGCCACTGAGCGGTCACCATGTACGCGGCCGGACCACCGGCTGAGGTTCCGCTACCCGCCCCTCTGGGTAACCCGTTCAACAAGGACCTAGACGTCCACAGTGGACAGTGTTGCCTCGGTGCGTTTCGGGGGCAGGAATCGGATGTGCGGTCGTCCTTCCGGCTCGGTCGGCGTGACCTCGCACCGCACGCGGTAGACCTCGCCGACGAGCTCCTCGGTGAGCACCTCGGCGGGAGTGCCCGCGCGCACCGCTCGTCCTTCGGAGAGCACGACGACCCGGTCGCAGAACAGGGCCGCGAGGTTGAGGTCGTGCAGCGCGAGCACGCTCGTGACCGGCTCTCTGCGCACGAGGTCGAGCACGTCCAGCTGATGCGCCACGTCGAGGTGGTTGGTCGGCTCGTCCAAGAGCAGGTAGCCGGGTTCCTGCGCGAGCGCGCGGGCGATCTGGGTGAGTTGGCGTTCGCCGCCGGAAAGACTGTGCCACCGGCGGTCCGCGAACTCGGTGAGGCCAGTGCGCCGTAGCGCCTCCGACACGGTCGCCTGGTCGCCGTCGGTGGCGCCCGCCCACTCGCTGCGGTGCGGAATCCGCCCCAGCCCGACCACGTCCGCGACCGTCAGGTCGATCTCCGTCGACACCTGCTGTTCCACCACCGCGACGGTGCGGGCGAGTTCCTTGCGGCGCCACGATTCCAACGGCCGGTCGAGCACCGACACCGAGCCTGCGCTGGGGGTCCGCACACCCGCGAGCAGCCGCAGCAACGACGACTTGCCCGCACCGTTCGGCCCCAGCAGACCCACCGTCGTGCCGGTGTCCACGTGCAGGCTGACTCCGTCCACGACCGTCCGGTTCGCGACGGACCACGAGAGCTCGGAGGCGATCAGGCTCATCCCATGTTCCTTCGACGTGCCAACAAGAGTGCGAACGCGGGGACACCGACGAGAGCCGTGACGACCCCGACCGGCACTTCCTGCGCACCGGCGACGACGACCGACAGGGTGTCGACCCACACCAGCAGCAACGCGCCGAGCACCGCGGTGACCGGCAGCAGCGCCCGGTGTCGGTGCCCGACCAGCAGACGCGCGGCGTGCGGCACCACCAGGCCGACGAACCCGATCGCCCCTGCCGACGACACGATCGTCGCTGTCACCAACGCGGTCGCGGTCAGCAGCAACCACCGCAACCGGAGTACGTCGATCCCCAGCGAGGAGGCCGCGTCCTGGCCGAACGCGAAGGCGTCGAGAGCGTTGGAACGGGACACGCACAGCGCGAGTCCGAGCACGCACACGATGCCCGCCACGGCCACGTCGTCCCACCGTGCCCCGGACAACGAGCCGAGCAGCCAGTTCAGCACACCCCGTGCCTGTTCGGCGTCGGCGGCGGTGATGACGATGTAGGAGGTCACCGCCGAGAACAGTTGTGTTCCGGCGACGCCCGCCAGGATGACTTTCGCCGTGCCACCCCCGGCGAGCCTCGCGAGCGCCATCACGAGCACGAACGCGACCACCGCCCCGGCGAACGCGCCCATCGTGAGGCTCACCGCGCCGGCACCGATCCCGAGGATGAGCACGAGCACCGCGCCGGTGGACGCGCCGCTGGAGACACCGAGCAGGAACGGTTCCGCGAGCGGATTGCGCAGCAGCGACTGCAACACCACACCGCAGACGGCCAGGCCGGCGCCGGAGACGGCAGCCATCAGCGTGCGGGGCAGGCGCAGATTCCACACGATCCCCTGGCCGATGCGGGAGACGCCGGTGTCCACGAAGCCCAGGCGTGCCCCGATCACCTCAAAGACGTCCGGCACGGACAGTGACGCCGGTCCGATCGTGACGACGACGGCGACGGACAGGACCAGGCACGCCATTCCCACGGTCACGAACACCGTCGTGGGGACACGGCGTACCGCTCGCGGCAGCTCCTGCGCGACCGTCATGTCTGGCGGTCGAGTTCGACGAGGCGGTCGGCGAGCGCTTCGATGCCGTCGACGGTGCGGATGCTGACGTTCATCGCCGACCCCGTCATGGGCATCCACCTCTCGGCTCGGACGGCGTCCAGTTGCGACACGGCGGGATCGGTGCGCAGGAACCGCTTCTTCGCTTCGAGCGTGTCGCCTTCGCTGTCCCGGGTCAGATCACCGAGCACGAGCACGTCGGGAGCCCGGCGAAGCACGTCCTCCCAGCCGACCTGCGGCCACATCGATGCCACGTCGGGGTAGGCGTTGCGGACGCCGAGCGTGCGGGTGATGATCCCCGGCGCGCCGGTCGACCCGGCCACGTACGGAGATCCGGTGCGGGCGAACCAGAACAGCACCGAGGTGTTCTCGCGGCCGTCGAGACCGGCGACCTTCGCCTGCGCGGCCTCGACCCGCCCGCGCAGTTCCGTCACCAGCTGCTCACCGCGTTCGGGAACGTCGAAGAGCTGCGCGATCTCCCGGACTTCGCGGTAGATGTCGTCCAGCCCCACTGGTTCGCCGAGCTCGGCTTCCTCCGGGTAGCAGTTCGACGGCGACAGGTAGGTCGGCACACCGAACTCGGCGAACCGTTCGCGCGGCGCGACCCCTCCGTCGGTGTAGATCGCCTGGTAGCCGCCGAGCACCAGGTCGGGTTCGGTGCCGAGAACGGCTTCCAGCGACGGGTTGTTGTCGGCCAGCCGGGGCACGCTGGCGTTGGCCTCCGCAAGATGCGGCGCGACCGGGTCGGTCCAGGTCGCCGTACCGACCATGCGGTCCTCGAGGCCGAGGGAGAGCATGATCTCTGTCTGCTGCTGGTTCAGACTCACCGCACGTCGCGGAGGACCGTCCACCGACACGGGAACACCACAGTTGTCCGCGATGTCCGGAGGTCCGGCCGGGCCGCCGGTGGGGCCGGAACATGCGGTGACCGCGAGGAGGCCCGCGGTGATCGCGGTGGCAGCGCCGCTGGTGAGTAGACGCGTCGAACGCGGTGTGGACATTCGCATCGGAGCCCTTCGGTCGGGGCCCGGACGCGGGGCCCGCTGGGACACGGCCGGTGCTCGGGGCGACCGGGAGCCAGCAGGTCTTCGGGCTCGGGCTCGAAGAGCGCGGGAACCTTCCCGGGCACCCGCCCAGTGGTCACCGTCGACACGCGACGCCTCCCGCGCTCGTCGCCCCTACCGCTGCGCGTCAGCTCCGGACTTCGACCGGATTCCCTGGCCGGTGGGCACGACTGGCTCGCGACGAGCCTAACAACCCGGCCGTGGTGGCCGAGATCACGGCGTCGCGCGCGAGGCGAACGGCACTTTCGCCTCGTCTCGTGAGGCGAAAGTGCCGTTCGCCTCACGAGTGAGAGAGTTCTTACCCGCTGAGGGCTTGGCGGTGGGAGGTGGCGAGGTCGACGTAGTGCCGGGCGGAGGCGCGGATCATCTCCTGCTCGTCGCCGGTCAGCTCGCGACGCACCTTGCCAGGAGTGCCCGCCACCAACGAGCCGGGCGGAATCTCGACGCCTTCGAGCACGACGGCACCGGCGGCGACGAGGCTGCCGCTGCCGATCTTCGCGCCGTTGAGGACCACCGAGCCCATCCCGATGAGCACCTCGTCCTCGATCGTGCAGCCGTGGACGACGGCCCGATGCCCGATGGTCACATCGTTGCCCACGACGGCCGGGAACCCTTCGTCGGCGTGCATCACCACGCCGTCCTGCACATTGCTGCGGGCACCGACCGAGATGTCGGCGACGTCGCCGCGCAGCACGGTGGTGTACCAGACGTTGGCCTGCGTCGCGAGGCGCACACGGCCGATGAGGCTGGACCCCGGCGCGGCCCACGCGCCGTCGTCGAGCTGCGGCGTGTGCTCACCGAAGGTCAGGGTGAACGGCCCGGTGCGTGCGTCGGTCACGGATCCTCCTCGTGCGTGGTCCACTCCGGGTACCTTACGTCTCCGCTCCGAGTTCCGTCCCGCAGCCGACAGTGCGAGCCGGTGGCACGTACCCGCGAACGGCTCGCAGGGCACCGGCGTTCCACTGTGGAGCGGCCGCCACACCGGCCGAACATGCTGGTGAGAAGCGTTCCTTCTCGTAGACTGAGCATCCTGACGGACTGGGCTGTCGTCGTGTCTTGCCAGCGGAACCGCTGAGGTTCCTCGACCCGACCACCGAGCAAGACCTTCGCTGATGAGTTCTCCAGGTGGCGCGACGGAGGTGGTGATCCTGTTCGAGCAGGCGACACTCGCGCAGCAACCGGTGTTCGTGCCCTACGGCGGCACGCACTGGGCGGTCCTCGCGCTCGGAGCCGGGGGAGCGGTGTTCCTGATCGCGCTCGGACGCAGGCACCGTGGGCGCGACACCGCGCGCGTCGTGAGCCGCGGGTTCGCCGTCGTCCTGGTCGCGTTCCAACTCCCGTTCCAGGTCCGCGCGCTCACACCCGCCCAGTGGGACCTGTACGAGTCGCTGCCGTTCCAGCTCAGCGACCTCGCGTGGATCGTCGCCGCCTACGCCTTGTGGTCGCACCGGTGGTGGGCGTTCGCGCTGACCTACTACTGGGGGCTCACACTGACCCCTCAGGCGATGTTCACCCCCGCCCTCGACGCACCCGACTTTCCGCACGTGGCGTTCGTCGAGTTCTGGGGGCATCACCTGTTCGTGGCGTGGGCGGCCCTGTATCTGACCTGGGGCGTCGGGTTGCGGCCGACGTGGCGGAGTCTGCGGGTCACGCTGGCCGTGACGCTGGCGTGGGCGGTGTGTGCGCAGACCTTCAACGCCGCCACCGGGGCGAACTACGGCTTTCTCGACCGCAAGCCCGCGAACCCGTCGCTGCTCGACGTCATGGGGCCGTGGCCGTACTACATCGCGGTCGAGTTCGTGGCGGTGGTGATCGGCTGGGCTCTCATCACCTGGCCGTGGGTGTCCTCCCGGCGGCGAGCCCGTGCGGACACTCGCGAATCAGCGTGAATCGCCGTGTCCGGAGATCGCCCGTCTGCGGGTGGTGCTCGGTGCCTCGCCGAACCACCGGCGGGCGGCGCGCGTGAGCGCCGATTGCTCGGACAGGCCCACCATCGCGGTCACCTGGGACAGCGGCATGTCCGTCCGGGTCAGCAGCCGGAGCGCCGTGTCCCGGCGCACGTCGTCGATGACCGACTCGAACGTGGTGCCTTCGGCGGCGAGTTGGCGCTGCAGGGTGCGCGGATGCAGCCGCAGTACCCGGGCGACCGTGTCGATCCGCAGCGGTGTCGTGCCCATCGAGCCGGACAGGATTCGGCGTACCTGGGCGGCCCGCTTCTGACCCGGCCCCTCCGTGTGCTTGTCGAGGTAGGCCATGGTGATCGTGCGCAGCGTCTCGTTCCCACCGTGCACCGGGGTCGACAGCACGTTCGCGGGCGCTCGCAGCACCGCGGTGTCCTCATCGAAGCGCACGTCGGCGTCGAAGAACTCGGTGTACGTGGCGACAGGGGCAAGGGGTGGGTGCGGAAGCAGCGCCGAGCGCAGCCGGTAGCTTCCGCCCGCCAACAGGCAGGCGACGCGGTGGAACAGGCCGAGACCGAGATCGACGACCTGCGGCGGTAGGGGCAATCCGGGTTCGTTGCTCCGGTAGAACATGCCGACGACCCCGGGGTGCCCGAGCGGGTCGGGCTCTTGCGAGAGGGTGAGCGCGGCGTGCAGGAACACGTAGCGCGACCCGCATTCCAGCGCGTCACCCAACGTCGGCGAGTTTTCGATCGCGAACGCGAGCGGGCCGAGCACCCGGGTGTCCTGATGCTCGGCGAGCCGCAACCCGAAGTCCGCGCGGTCGAGCTCGTGCGCTGCTGCTTCCAGTGCCGCGGCCGCCGACGTCGCGTCGATGACAGCGTCGTCGTCCTCGGTGTCGGTGCGACTGAGCTGATGACGGGCCAGCAGCGCGTCGCCGTCGCCGCCCAGGCGATCCGCCAGCGGCGCGAATCCGCGCAGCGCAGCGGCGCGTACGGTCGATCCCATGTCGCCCAAGGGTAAATTGTTGTCGCGCTGGGTCAAGTCCGATTCGGGGTCGGATCGACACACTGGGGGAAGTGAACACCGCGTCGAACGCGACATCGAGCACGGCGTCGAATGTGAACGAGCGAGACCGCGTCGAAGGAGTCCGGCCGTGACGAGTACCGAGTCCCGAGAGCTCAGCGACGATCCCGACACCGAACACGTCGACGTGCTCGTCGTCGGTGCCGGTGTGTCCGGAATCGGCGCCGCCCGTCGACTGCAGCAGGAATGCCCGAGCAAGAGCTTCGCCGTGCTCGAGCGGCGAGCGGCGCTCGGCGGAACCTGGGACCTGTTCCGGTATCCGGGCGTGCGCAGTGACTCGGACATCTACACGCTCAGCTATCCGTTCCGGCCGTGGCGAGGGTCCCGGTCGATCGTCGACGGCGCGAGCATCCGCGACTACATCGGTGACACCGCGCGCGAGCACGGGATCGACCGGCACATCCGGTACTCGACGAAGGTCGTCTCCGCCCACTGGTCGTCCGAACAGGCCCGGTGGACCGTCGAGACCCGCACCGGGGAGCACGGCGAGCGTCGCGTGTACCGGTGTTCGTTTCTGTACATGTGTACCGGCTACTACGACTACGACAAGGGGCATCAGCCGGAGTTCGACGGACTCGACGAGTTCGAGGGCAGCCTGGTGCATCCGCAGTTCTGGCCCGAGAACCTCGATTTCGAGGGCAAGCGGGTCGCGATCGTCGGCAGCGGGGCGACGGCGGTGACTCTGGTGCCTGCGATGGCCGAGAAGGCGGCACACGTGACGATGGTGCAGCGCTCGCCGAGCTACATCACCGTGCTGCCGTCCGTCGACGGTGTCGCGGACAAGCTCCGCACGTACCTGCCCGCCCGGGTCGCCCACCCCGTGATCCGGGCGAAGAACGCGGTGGTCGCGTTGGGTTTCTACCAGTTCTGCCGCCGCTTCCCGGAGCGCGCGAAGACGTTCCTTCGCGATCAGGCCGTCAGGTACCTGGGCGACGAGTCCTACGTGGACACGCATTTCGCGCCGAACTACCAGCCGTGGGACCAACGGTTGTGCGTGATTCCGGACGGCGACTTCTATCGGACGCTGCGCTCGGGTCGGGCCTCTGTGGTCACCGACACCATCGACCGGTTCGTCCCCTCGGGAATCAGGACGAGCTCCGGTGACGTGGTCGAAGCCGACATCGTGGTGTCCGCGACAGGACTGTCTTTGCTGCCGTTCGGCGGGCTCGAACTGAGTGTGGACGGCGAGCCGGTCGACATCTCCGACACGGTCGTCTACCGGGGCGTGATGCTCAGCGGGGTGCCGAACTTCGCGTGCTGCGTCGGCTACACGAACGCGTCCTGGACGCTACGAGCGGATCTGTCCTCCCGGTACGTGTGCCGCATGGTCAACTACCTGGACGCCCGGGGTTTCGCCGCCGCGACGCCGCGCCCGCCGGGAGGAATGGTGCGCAAGCCGATGCTCGACCTCGACGCGAACTACATCAAACGGTCCATCGACCGCTTTCCCTCGCAGGGCGACCGGTCGCCGTGGCGTGTGCGGCAGAATTACCTGCTCGACAAGCTGGAGATGTCACGTCCCGGCCCTGCTCGCGACATGGCGTTCACGCGCCACGGCACGAGCAGCCACCGCCGGAACCTGGAGGGCGCACGATGAGTCGAATGGGCCGCTACCGCTTCGCCGGAGGAACAGCGGTCCTCACCGGCGCCGCCAGCGGTATCGGGGAGCAACTCGCCTACGGTCTCGCGAGGCGGGGGAGTCACCTCGTGCTGGTGGACCGGGACGCCGAGCGCCTGGACCGGGTTCGCGCGGCGATCGAGCAGGACCACTCCGGGATCACCGTGTCCACAATGGTGGTGGACCTCGCCGACCGGAACGCCACCGTGGCCGCGGCCGAGACGATCCTGCGCGAGCACCAGCGAATCACGTTGCTGGTCAACAATGCCGGTGCGGCGCTCGGTGGCCGTTTCGACCAGGTCACCCTGGACGAGTTCGAATGGCTCATGGACCTCAACTTCCGGGCGCCGGTCGTGCTCACGCACACGTTGCTGCCCACCCTCACCGCCGCACCCGGCGGGCACGTGGTCAACGTCTCCAGCTTGTTCGGACTCGTCGCGCCCGCGGGGCAATCGGCCTACTGTGCCAGCAAATTCGCGTTGCGTGGGCTGAGTCAGGTCTTGTGGGCGGAGCTGGCCGAGTCCGGAACCGGCGTGACCACAGTGCACCCCGGCGGGATCAAGACGCGCGTCGCCGAGAGCGCCCGCGTGGGTTCCGGAGTGCCTGCCGACCTGGTGGACGGCCAGAAGAAGGCGTTCACCAAGCTGCTGACCTATCCACCGCAGAAAGCGGCCGAACAGATCCTCGACGGCGTCGAGCGTCGGCGTGCCCGGGTGCTCATCGCGGCCAGCGCCAAGATCCCCGACCTGCTCGCCCGCCTGTTGCCGGTGTCCCACCAGCGATTGATCGCGCTCGCCACGGGATCCGATCGGTCACGTTCCCGGGCGACCGTGCGATGAGGGCCGGGGAGTCGGCCGGGACGCGCGAGGTCACCCTGCACGGCGCGCGAGTCCGTGTCCGATCAGGCGGGGACCCCGAAGCCCCGCCCGTCGTACTGCTGCACGGCATCGGACGGAGCCTCGAGGACTGGGCTCCGCAGTACCCCCTGCTCGCCACCGACCACTACGTGATCGCACCGGACCTTCCCGGTTTCGGTCTCTCCGAGCCCACACCGGGGCCGACCACGTTGGAATCCCTGGCCGACGATGTCCTCGCACTCGTGGACTCGATCGGCGAAACCCGGCCGGTTCACGTCGCAGGGAACTCGTTGGGCGGTGCGGTCGCGATGCGGGTGGCGGCCATGGCGCCAGAGCGGGTCTCGTCGCTGCTGTTGGCGAACAGTGTAGGGTTCGGCAGGGACGTCACGATCGCCCTGCGCGTTCTCGGGATCCCGATGCTGGGCGCCCGGCTGCTGCGTCGAACGGACCCCGCGACCGTTCGGCGGACCGAGCG
The DNA here is from genome assembly GCF_009664835.1 of Allosaccharopolyspora coralli. NCBI lineage: Bacteria > Bacillati > Actinomycetota > Actinomycetes > Pseudonocardiales > Pseudonocardiaceae > Allosaccharopolyspora > Allosaccharopolyspora coralli. The sequence continues at coordinate 3,001,360 of NZ_CP045929.1, read as the reverse complement.
TGCCCTGTTCCGCAGCCGCGAGTTCGTCACGCAGGAGCGTCTCGCGCACGCGACCGAGGTCGCGCGACAGCCGCACCGCGCGAGGGTGTTCGTCGAACTCGCCCGCCGGCTCGGCACTGTTCGCGGAATCCGGCCCGCGTGGCGCGCACAGCTGCTCGCGGATTTCGCCCGTGATCCGAAACCCACTCTCGCGGTATGGGGCGACGCGGACCTGGTGCTGCCCGCGCGGCATCTCGAGGCTGTGCCGGACCGGATTCCGCATGCGCGGACGCACTTGTTCACCGGCGCCGGACACATGCCTCAGATCGAACGGGCCGCGGAGTTCGCGGATCTCGCTCGCGACCATTTCTCCCGCTGAGTCGCCCGTCGGCGGCGTGTGACCCCGGACTCACGGAGAATCGGGCGAATCCGGCCAAGTATCGCGGTGTGTGTCCACTCCGGTCCGGAGTGTGACCATGATTTGCCTAGCGCCGGGGCCGATTGACAGCATCGCGCGAGTGCCCGGTGGTGGACCGAGCACCCAAGATCTTCGTCATTCGGCATTATTCGCTCGCGGGTGCGGGCATTCGATCACGAAAGGGTGGATTTCGTGTCCCTGGTCACGCTCGCCGGCTTCGCCGGATCCGACAGCGTGTTGGCCCAGGCCGGCCCGCTCATGGGCTGGATTACCTCGAACGCGGGCACGCTGCTGTCGGGCCTGGTCAACATCGGCATCATCCTCGTCATCGCCTTCGTCGCGCGGTTCGTGGTCGGGCGCCTCATCAAGCAGCTGGTCAAGCGGATCGTCAGCTCGCACCAGAAGCTCAGCCAGGCGAAGACCCGGGCGGCCACCGTCGTGACCAAGGCCGTGACCGAGAACAACGCCGACCGTGTGGAACGGCAGTCCCAGCGCGCCAACACCATCGGTTCGGTGCTGGGCAGCGTCGCCTCGTTCGTCATCTTCGGCGTGGCGTTCATGATGATCCTCAGCGAGTTCGGGATCAATCTGGGTCCGGTCCTGGCCAGCGCCGGCGTTCTGGGTCTGGCGATCGGCTTCGGTGCGCAGAGCCTCGTGCAGGACTTCCTGTCCGGGCTGTTCATGATGACCGAGGACCAGTTCGGTGTCGGTGACGTCGTCGACGTCGGTGACGCGGTGGGCACCGTCGAGGCGATGACGATGCGGGTCACCAAGATCCGTGACCTCGACGGCGGTCTCTGGCACGTGCGCAACGGCGAGATCATGCGCGTCTGCAACATGAACCAGGACTGGGCCAACGCGGTGGTGGAGGTCCCGCTGGACTACTCCGTGGACGTCGGCGAGGCCAAGCGCGTGACCGAGGAGGCGCTCGGCGAGTTCGCGAACGACCCCACGGTGCACTCGCAGATCCTGGACAAGCCGGACATCAGTGGCGTGGTCGGAATCGGCAACGGCGCCGTCACGCTGCGGATCATCATCAAGACGCGGCCGGGAGCCCAGTGGGCCACCGGCCGGACCGCGCGGGAGTACCTCAAGCGCGGCTTCGACCGGGCAGGCATCCAGGTCGCCCACCCGGTGCTTCCGCTCAACGGCACGGGCGCCACCAAGCAGGGCTGATCCGGTGCGTGAGCCTTTTTGGTGGCTAGAGGCACCAAAAGGGCTCACGCGCGGCCCGGCTACACGGTGCGCTCACGGCCCTCCCAGTGGGGCGCGCGCAGTGTCCGCTTGAGGATCTTGCCGGTGGGGTTGCGGGGCAGTTCGTCGTGCACCTCGACCGCACGCGGGCACTTGTAGCGCGCCAGCCGGGTGCGGGTGAACTCGATGATCTCGTCCGGATCGGGTGATTCCCCGGGCTCGGCGGTGACCACGGCCAGCACCGACTCGCCCCACCGCTCGTCGGGCACGCCGATCACCGCGGCCTCGGCGATCGACGGGTGCTCGACGAGGACCCGTTCCACTTCAGGGGAGTAGACGTTCTCGCCGCCGGTGATGATCATGTCCTTCACCCGGTCCTCGACGAACAGGTATCCGTCGGCATCGACTCGCCCGACGTCGCCGCTGCGGAACCAGCCGTCGGAGGTGATCGCCTCGGCGGTCGCTTCCGGCTTGTTCAGATAGCCCGGTGTGGCCTGCGCGGACCGGAACCAGAACTCGCCCGGCATGCCCGGTTGTACGTCCTCGCCGGTCGCGGGGTCGACGACGCGCATCTCGGCGCCCTCGATGAGCGTGCCCGCGGAGCCGAGTCGCTCTGGGTGGTCTTCGTCGCGGTGATCCTCCGGGTCCAGGCTGGAGATGACGCCCGAGACCTCGGTGAGCCCGTACACCTGCTGGAACCGGGTGTCCGGCATCTGCTTCAACGCCGTACGCAGCAACGGAAGCGGCATCGGCGAGGCGCCGTAGCCGAGGTGTTTGAGCCGGGCGAAGGCGGCGACCGCTTGTTCGCCCGCGGCCACGATGCCGGCGACGACCGCGGGCACGAGAAACGCGTGCGTCGCGCCCTGCTGCAAGGCTCCGAACAGTGACGCGGCGTCGGGTTCGCGGGTCATGATCGTCGCGGTGCCGACGTGGATGCCGATCACGGCGTAGCACGTGCCGCCGACGTGAAACAGCGGCATCGCGACGAGGCTCTTGTCGCCGGGATCGAAGTCCCAGTCGACGCTGGCGTGCTGCGCGTGGCTGACGACGTTGCGATGGGTGAGCAGGACACCCTTCGGATGTCCTGTGGTGCCCGAGCTGTACATGACCAGGCACGGGTCGTCCGGCCGCACGTCGGGTCGGGCGTCGCGCGGTTCCGAGTCCCCCAGCCACCGTTCGTACTCGTCGGACTCGCCACCGACGACCACGATGCGCTCCACTGTGGAGAGCCGATCGCGGATCGGGTCCAGGGTGGGAAGCAGTTCGGCACCCACGAACAGCACGCGCGCGCCCGAGTCGTTGATGACGTAGTCGAGCTCGTCGGGCGCCAGCCGCCAGTTCAGGATCGCGTTCGCCGCGCCGATCGCCGCGGCGGCGAACGTCATCTCCAGGCACGCCACGTTGTTGAGGTCGAGGAACGCGATGCGGTCGCCGCGGCGCAGGCCACTGTCGAGGAGGCCTCCGGTGCCACGCCGGACCCGGTCGCGCCACTCCGACCACGTCCACGTGCGGTCGCCGTAGGTCATCGCTTCGGTGGTCGGGTGGGTCTGCGCCCAATGGTCGAGGCGGTCTCCGAGCAGCGTGGGCTCGGGTGGCGTGGCGGTCATCTCGGTCCCTTCGCCGGGGCAGGGTCTACAGTGTGTCCTGAATCACTCTCAGGCAAAAGTAGGAGATCCGGTAAAAGAAAGCAAGCACGCTTGCTTTTTTCCGAGGCGACTGGGAACGTGATCGACGTGACGGACGTGGACGACCTGCTCGACGATCTGTGCGCCGAGACCGACGAGCTCGACGCCGTGGTGGCCCGGCTCGACGACGCTCGGTGGAGTGTTCCGACGCCCGCCGAGGGATGGACCGTCGCGCACCAGATCGCGCACCTCGCCTGGACCGACGAGGTCGCCCTGCTCTCCGCGACCGAACCGGCCCGTTTCGGCGAGGTCGTGGCGGAGGCGACGCGGGATCCCGCCGGTTTCGTGGACCTCGCCGCACAGGACGGGGCCCGGCACGCTCCGACGGCGCTGCTCGATCGGTGGCGCCGGAGTCGTGCCGACCTCGTCGACGCGCTGCGGGCGGTGCCCGCCGGTCGCAAGCTCGACTGGTTCGGCCCGCCGATGGGAGTCGCGTCGATGGCCACGGCGCGCATCATGGAGACCTGGGCGCACGGTCAGGACGTCGTGGACGCGCTCGGCGTGCGGCGGGAGTCGACCGCGCGGCTGCGTCACGTCGCCCACCTCGGCGTCCGTACCCGCGACTTCGCCTACGCCGTACACGACCGGACTCCGCCGGACCAGCCGTTCCGGGTGGAACTCACCGCGCCGGACGGGGCGTGCTGGACCTGGGGGCCAGAGGACGCCGAGCAGTTCGTCACCGGACCGGCGCTGGACTTCTGCCTGCTCGTCACGCAGCGTCGACACCGCGACGACCTCGGCCTCGACGTCGTGGGGCCGGACGCGGCGTACTGGATCACGATCGCCCAGGCGTTCGCGGGCCTGCCCAGCGCGGGCCGCAAGGCGGGGATGCCGGTATGACGGAGCGTTCGTTCGCGACCACGCCCGAGGTGCTGCGCATCGGGAACTGCTCCGGGTTCTACGGTGACCGGTTCTCGGCCATGCGCGAGATGCTCGATGGCGGCGCACTCGACGTGCTCACCGGGGACTATCTGGCCGAGCTGACGATGCTGATCCTCGGCCGCGACCGGATGAAGGACCCGGAACTCGGGTACGCCAAGACGTTCCTCCGGCAGGCAGAGGAGTGTCTGGGGCTCGCCGTCGAGCGTGGAGTGCGGATCGTAGTCAACGCCGGTGGACTCAATCCGGCGGGTCTGGCCGGAAAGCTCCGGGAAGTGGCGGCATCGCTGGACGTTCCCGTGCGATGCGCCCACGTCGAGGGCGACGACCTCACGGCGCGGACGGAGGAGCTCGGTCTGGGAGAGCCGCTGACGGCGAACGCCTACCTCGGCGGCTGGGGAATCGCCCGGTGTCTGGCCGAGGGCGCCGACGTCGTCGTCACCGGCCGGGTCACCGATGCGGCTCTGGTCACGGGGCCCGCCGCCGCCCATTTCGGATGGGCCCGCACCGATTACGACGAGCTGGCGGGCGCCGTCGTGGCCGGACACGTGATCGAATGCGGAACGCAGGCCACCGGCGGAAACTTCAGCTTCTTCACCGAGATCGCGGACCTGACCCGTCCCGGATTCCCGATCGCCGAGATCGCCGGTGACGGCAGCAGCGTGATCACCAAACATCCCGGAACCGGGGGAGCGGTCACGGTCGACACCGTCACGGCCCAGCTGATGTACGAAGTCGACACGGCCCGCTACGCCGGGCCGGACGTGACCACCCGCCTCGACACGGTCGCACTCGAGCAGCATGGACCGGACCGCGTCGGCATTCGCGGCGTGGTGGGCGAACCTCCGCCACCGTCGCTGAAGGTCTCGCTGAACTCGATCGGCGGTTACCGCAACGAGGTGGAGTTCGTCCTGACCGGGCTGGACATCCACGCCAAGGCCGAGCTGGCACGCGAGCAACTCGAAGCCGGGCTGGTGAAGCGGCCGCGGGAGATGACGTGGACACTCGCCCGCACCGACGCCGTCGACGCCGACACGCAAGAACGAGCCAGCGCCACCCTCCGGTGCGTCGTGCGTGATCCGGACGCCGACGTCGTCGGGCGGTCCTTCGCGAACGTCGCGGTGGAACTCGCTTTGGCGAGCTACCCGGGATGCCATCTGACGTCGGTGCCACGCAGCGGGTCGGTGTACGGAGCGTTCGCCCCCGGCTTCGTGGACTCCGCTGCCGTGCCGCACCGGGCCGTCCTTGCCGACGGGGCCACAGTGGATATCGAACCCATCCGGGACACGAGGGCGCTCGCGGACGTGGCCGAGCCGGAACTTCCCGAGCCGTTGCCCACAGAGTCGACCCGGCACGAACCGCTCGGTGTGGTGGCCGCGGCCAGGAGCGGAGACAAAGGCGGCAACGCCAACGTCGGGGTCTGGGTTCGCACGGACGACGAATGGCGCTGGCTCGTGCACACGCTCACGGTCGAGCGGCTCCGGAGCCTGCTGCCAGAGATCGCCGACCTGCCGGTGACCCGGGCCGTGCTGCCGAACCTGCGTGCGGTGAACTTCGTCGTGGAAGGCGTGCTCGGAGACGGAGCGGCCTCGCAGGCTCGCTTCGACCCCCAGGCCAAGGCGCTCGGCGAGTGGCTGCGCTCACGCCGTGTGCCCGTACCCGAGGAGTTGATTCCGTGAGCGTCTGGGACTGCCCGCAGCGGCGGGAGCTGCGTTCCACGGTCCGCCGCTTCGTGGATCGTGAGATCCTGCCGAACCTCGAGGAGTGGGAACGCCGCGGTGAACTGCCCCGCTCGCTGCACCGGAGTGCCGGCGACCTCGGGTTGCTCGGAGCCGGGTTCCCGGTGGACGGCGGCGGAGGCGACTTCCTCGACGTCGTGACGATCGCGGAGGAAATGCACCACGCGGGCGGCTCCGGTGGACTGTTCGCCTCGCTGTTCACCTGCGGAATCGCGGTTCCGCACCTCGTCGCCGCCGGTGATCCCCGGCAGCTCGAGCGGTGGGTGCGGCCGACCCTGAGCGGGGAGAAGATCGGATGCCTCGCGATCACCGAGCCGGACGGAGGTTCCGACGTCGGACGCCTCGCGACGCGCGCGACACGGGACGGCGATCACTACGTCGTCAACGGCGCGAAGACCTACATCACCTCCGGGTGCCGCGCAGACTACGCCGTGGTCGCGGTGCGCACCGGAGAAGCCGGGTCGTCCGGCGTCTCCCTGCTCGTGATCGACAAAGACAACGACGGGTTCACCGTCACGCGCAAGTGGGAGAAGATGGGGTGGCACGCCTCGGACACCGCCGAGCTGTCCTTCGTGGATTGCCGGGTTCCTGTGGAAAATCTGGTCGGTGCCGAGAACAGCGGATTCGCGCGGATCGCCGACGCGTTCCTCACCGAGCGGGTGTCCTTGGCCGTGCAGGCGTACGCGAGCGCACAACGCTGTCTCGACCTCACCGCACAATGGTGTCGTGACCGGGAAACCTTCGGGCGCGCACTGATCTCTCGGCAAGCCGTGCAGAACACACTCACCGAGATGGCGCGCCGGATCGACGTCGCGCGCGTCTACACGAGAACGCTCGCCGAGCGCTGTGCGGCGGGCGAAACCGGCCTCGTCGCCGAGACCTGCTTCGCCAAGAACACGGCGGTGGAGACCGGCGAGTGGGTCGCACACCAAGCAGTGCAGCTCTTCGGCGGAGCGGGGTACATGGCGGAAAGCGAGATCGAGCGTCAGTACCGGGACATGCGAATTCTCGGTATCGGCGGCGGCACGACCGAGATTATGACCGGCTTGGCGGCACGAGTTCTGGGATTCACCGCATGACGACACTGAAGTCCGTACTGGACACGCACACGACCGAATTCGCCGAGTCGGCGCAGGCAATGCGCACGAAACTCGCCGAGATCACCGCCGAGCACGCCAAGGCGACCGCCGGAGGCGGCCCGGAGAAGCTGGAACGTCACCGGGCGCGGGGCAAACTCACCGCGCGTGAACGCATCGAGCTGCTGATCGACGAGGACTCACCGTTCCTGGAGCTGTGCCCGCTCGCGGCGTGGGGCAGTGACTTTCAGGTCGGTGCGTCGGTCGTTACCGGGATCGGGGTCGTCGAGGGCGTCGAATGCATGATCATCGCCAACGACCCCACGGTCCGGGGCGGTACGAGCAACCCGTGGACGGTCCGAAAATCGTTCCGCGCCAACGACATCGTGATGCAGAACCGGCTGCCGGTGATCTCGCTCGTCGAGTCCGGCGGTGCGGACCTGCCCACTCAGAAGGAAGTGTTCATCCCTGGCGGGCGGGCGTTCCGGGATCTCACCCAGGCGTCGGCGGCGGGCATTCCCACGATCGCACTCGTGTTCGGCAACTCGACCGCAGGCGGAGCCTACACGCCGGGCATGTCCGACCACGTGGTGATGATCAAGGAACGGTCGAAGGTCTTCCTCGGCGGACCACCGCTGGTGAAGATGGCGACCGGTGAGGAGGCCGACGACGAGGCCCTCGGCGGTGCCGACATGCACGCCCGCACTTCGGGACTCGCCGACTACTACGCCGTCGACGAACCGGATGCCCTGCGCATCGGCCGGAACATCGTCAGGCGGCTGAACTGGACCAAACAAGGACCCACACCGCGCGAGAAGGTCGCCGAACCGCTCTACGACCCGGAAGATCTGCTCGGCGTCGTTCCGTCCGACCTCAAGGTCCCGTTCGATCCGCGCGAGGTCGTCGCGCGGATCGTGGACGGATCCGACTTCGACGAGTTCAAACAGCGGTACGGCTCGAGCCTGGTGACCGGGTGGGCGGACCTGCACGGCTACCCGGTGGGCATCCTCGCGAACGCGCAGGGGGTGTTGTTCTCCGAGGAGTCGCAGAAGGCCACGCAGTTCATCCAGTTGGCGAACCGGGCGAACACACCACTGCTGTTCCTGCACAACACGACCGGCTACATGGTCGGCAAGGAATACGAACAGGGCGGGATCATCAAGCACGGCGCGATGATGATCAACGCCGTGTCCAACTCGACGGTGCCACACCTGTCGGTGCTGTTGGGCGCCTCGTACGGCGCGGGGCACTACGGGATGTGCGGACGGGCCTACGACCCCCGATTCTTGTTCTCCTGGCCGAGCGCGAAATCGGCGGTGATGGGCTCGGCGCAGCTCGCGGGGGTGATCTCCCTCGTCAACCGGGCGTCCGCGGAAGCGAAGGGCGTGCCGTTCGACGAGGAGGCCGACGCCGGGCTCCGTGCCGCGATCGCGGAACAGATCGAGGCGGAGTCGTTGCCGTTGTTCCTGTCCGGACGCCTCTACGACGACGGCGTGATCGACCCGCGCGAGACACGCACGGTGCTGGGAATGTGCCTCTCGGCGCTGCACAACGCTCCGGTGAAGGGCACCGACAACTTCGGTGTCTTCCGAATGTGAGGACGGCGATGCTGACCAGCCTGCTCGTGGCCAACCGCGGCGAGATCGCGCGCCGGGTCTTCGCCACCGCGCGTCGTACGGGTGTGTCCACGGTGGCCGTGTTCTCTGACGAGGACGCGGCAGCACCTCACGCCACGGAAGCCGACGCGGCGGTTCGGCTGCCCGGCAAGACACCGGCCGAGACCTACCTGCGCGAGAGCCTCGTCCTCGACGCGGCGCGGACCGCCGGTGCCGACGCGGTCCATCCCGGCTACGGGTTCCTGTCCGAGAACGCGGACTTCGCCCGCGCCGTGCTCGACGCCGGGCTCACGTGGATCGGGCCCCCCGTGCGGGCGATCGAGGTGATGGGATCCAAGGTCGAGTCCAAGAAACTCATGGCCGACGCCGGTGTGCCGGTTCTGGCGGAACTCGATCCCGCCGCCGTGACCGAAAGCGACCTCCCCGTGGTGATCAAAGCCTCCGCCGGTGGCGGCGGTCGAGGGATGCGTGTCGTTCGTGCGCTGGACGAGCTACCCGCCGAGCTGGACGGAGCACGCAGCGAGGCCCAGTCGGCGTTCGGCGACCCGACCGTGTTCTGCGAACGGTATCTCGACACCGGACGACACATCGAGGTCCAGGTGCTCGCCGACCGGCACGGAACGGTCTGGGCGGTCGGTGAGCGCGAGTGCTCCTTGCAGCGCCGGCACCAGAAAATCCTCGAGGAGTCCCCGTCTCCGCTCGTCGAGCGCACTCCCCGGATGCGGACGCGGTTGTTCGAGGCGGCGACCCGGGCTGCAGAGGCCGTGGGATACGAGAGTGCGGGCACGGTGGAGTTTCTCGCCGACGAGCACGGCGACATCTTCTTCCTGGAGATGAACACGCGCCTGCAGGTGGAGCACCCGGTCACCGAATGCACCTCGGATCTCGACCTGGTGCGGTGGCAACTACGCATCGCGCAGGGCGCCGCGTTGCCACCCGAACCTCCCGCGGCGCAGGGAAGCGCGATCGAAGTCCGGCTCTACGCCGAGGACCCGGCACAACAGTGGCAACCGCAGAGCGGGACACTGCACCGGCTGGACGTTCCCGGCGTGACCGCCGAATTCGAACCGTTGCGCGAACCGGGAGTACGCCTCGACTCGGGCGTCCGCGACGGGTCGATGATCGGCGTGCACTACGACCCGATGCTCGCGAAGGTCGTCGCGTGGGCGGAGACCCGGGACGAGGCGGCGCGGATCCTCGGGTCCGCGCTCGCGCGCTCAAAAGTCCACGGGCTCACGACCAACCGGGAACTGCTCGTCAACGTACTCGGACACCCGGCGTTTCTCGCCGGTGACACGAACACCGCGTTCTTCGCGACACACGGGCTCGACGTGCTCGCGCGGCCGATCGCGTCCGCGCAGTCGGTGGAGCTCTCGGCGGTCGCGGCGAGCCTTGCCGAATCCGCCGCCAATCGTCGCGTGGCACCGGTGAACGCGTCGATTCCGGCCGGTTGGCGCAATGTTCCAGCCGTTGCACAAAGCAAGGTGTTCACCGTCGCGGGAACCGGGAACGAGATCCACGTGGCGTACCGGTTCTCCCGCGACGGTGTGTGCATCGAGGGTCACGACGGCCTCACCGTGGTCTCCGCGACACCGGAGCTCGTGGTTCTCGACGTCCCGGTCAGGAACGACGTGGTGCGGCGGCGGTTCGAAGTCGCTCGACACGGTTCGCTCGTGTGTGTCGACTCTCCGTCGGGGCCGGTTTCGTTGATCCGTCGGCCGCGGTTCACCGATCCCGTCGAGCAGGTCGATCCCGGGTCGTTGTTGGCCCCGATGCCGGGAACCGTCGTCCGTGTCGCTGCCGCGCCCGGTGAGCGGGTCACGCTCGGACAACCGCTGTTGTGGTTGGAGGCGATGAAGATGGAACACACCATCGCGGCGCCCACCGACGGAACCGTGCGTGAGCTCGACGTCCAGACCGGTGACGCCGTCGACGTCGGCACTGTGCTCGCCGTCGTGCTGGCCGACGACGGGGACGCACGACACGACTCTGACGAAGACACCGGCAGCCGGAAGAACAGCCCAGCGACCGAGGAGCGGACATGAGTTTCATCGAAAGCGACGTGCAGCAGGAGCTTCGCGCATCGGTGGCCAAGTTGGCGGATCGGTACAACTACCTCGATTACGTGTTGCCCAAGGCTCGCAACACCGAACCCCTCACGGAGCTGTGGAACGAGGCGGGAAAACTCGGCTTTCTCGGGGTCAACCTGCCGGAGGAGTACGGAGGGGGAGCGGGCATCTACGAACTCGCCCTGGTGCAGGAGGAACTCGCCGCGAAGGGGGCGGGGCTGTTGCTCGCGGTGGTGTCGCCCGCGATCTGCGGCACGGTGATCGCGAAGTACGGCACCGAACAGCAGCGCCGGCGGTGGCTGCCCGGACTCGGTGACGGCTCGACCATCATGGCGTTCGCGATCACCGAGCCGGACGCGGGATCGAACTCGCACCACATCACCACGACCGCGCGCCGGGAAGGTGACTCCTGGGTCCTGAATGGACAGAAGATCTTCATTTCCGGAGTCGACCAGGCGGATGCCGTGCTGGTCGTGGCACGCACCGAAGACCACAGGACCGGCAGGCTCCGTCCGGCACTGTTCATCGTGCCGACGAACAGTCCACATTTCGTCGCACAGCCGATGGAGATGGACATCACCGCACCCGACCGGCAGTTCACGCTGTTCCTCGACGAGGTCCGGCTGCCCGACGAGGCGTTGCTGGGTGAGCAGGACGCTGCGTTGCTCCAGTTGTTCGCGGGACTCAACCCGGAACGCATCCTCGGTGCCGCGATCGCGGTGGGAACGGGCCGGTACGCGCTCGCCCGGGCGGTCGAGTACGCGAACGAACGTGCCGTGTGGAAAGCACCGATCGGCGCACACCAGGGCTTGTCGCACCCACTCGCGCAGATCAAGGTCGAGCTCGAGATGGCGAAGCTGATGATGCAGAAGGCCGCTGTGCTCTACGACAGCGGCGACGACGACGGTGCGGGCGAAGCGGCGAACATGGCGAAGTACGCTGCGGCGGAGGCGAGCATTCGCGCGCTGGACCAGGCGATCCAGACGTACGGCGGTTCCGGCCTGACGCGGGAGCACGGCCTGTCCGCGATGCTGGCGACCGCACGGATCGCGCGCGTCGCTCCGGTGAGCCGTGAGATGATCCTGAACTTCGTGGCCCAGCACAGCCTCGGCCTGCCGAAGTCGTACTGAGGGGCAGTGATGACGGATCGCTTCGTCCACGTCGAGGTCGCCGACGGTGTCGCGACGCTCACGCTGGATTCCCCGCACAACCGCAACGCCTTGTCCGCGAAACTCGTCGCCGAGCTTCGCGCGACTCTCGCCGAGACGGCGGAAGATTCCGACGTGCGAGCCGTTCTGCTGACCCACAGCGGGACCACCTTCTGCGCGGGCGCCGACCTGACGGAGGCCGGCGACAGGGCAGAAGCCTCCCGGCCGGACGAGGCGACCCACGCACTGATCGACCTGCTGCGGGCGATCGTCGCGCTGCCGAAACCGGTGGTGGGGTTCCTCGACGGCCACGTCCGTGCGGGCGGGATGGGCCTGGTCGGGGCGTGCGACGTCGTCGTGGCCGGGCCGTCCTGCACTTTCGCGCTCACCGAGGCGCGGCTCGGGTTGGCGCCGGCGGTGGTGTCCCTGACGGTGCTGCCGCGTCTGACCTCACGCGCGGCGAACCGGTACGTGTTGACGGGCGAGAAGTTCGGCGCGGACGAAGCAGCCCGGTTGGGCCTGGTGACCGTCGCGGCCGAGCGGCCGGTCGAGGAGGTCGAGGCGATCCTGCGCAGTCTGCGGCTCGGCTCCCCGCAAGGATTGGCCGAGTCGAAAGCACTGGTGTCTGCGCCGATTCTCGCCGATTTCGACCGGTGTGCCGAGGATCTGGCGTCCCGCTCGGCGAGGTTGTTCGCGAGCGAGCAGGCCCGGGAAGGCATGATGGCGTTCCTGGAGAAGCGAACGCCGTGGTGGGCCCGGTGACGGACACCACCAGGAGAGGGACATGAGTACCCGGGAACCGAAGCAGGAACGAAGCCGTGCCACCCGTCAGCGGCTGTTGGAGTCGGCGATCGACTGCCTCGCCGACCATGGCTGGCAGGCCACCACGGTCAGCGTCGTCGCCGAGCACGCCGGAGTCTCCCGCGGCGCGGCCCAGCATCATTTTCCGACGCGCGAAGAGCTGATCACCGCGGCGCTGGAGTTCATGACCGACAACCGACTCGCACTGGTCCGCGAGGAAGCCGGCGAGCTACCGCAGGGTCCGGAGCGTACGGAGGCGATCCTGGTCCGGATGGTCGAGCACTACACGTCCCCGCTGTTCAAGGCTGCGTTGCAGGTGTGGACAGCGGCGGCGGCCGACGAGTCGTTGCGTGAACGGATCGTCCCGCTGGAGGCTCGGTTCGGCCGAGCGGCGCACCGCGCGATGGTGGAGTTGCTCGGCGTCGATGACGGCGACCGGGTCGGTCACCGTCTCGTGCAGGGCACTCTCGACATGGCACGCGGTCTCGGCTTGGCCGACGTACTCACCGACGATTCGGCGCGGCGGACGCAGATCGTCCGGCAATGGGCGCGGACACTCGACGCCGCCCTGTCCGAACGAGCGGTCTCCGCACAATGTTGATGGCTCCTGTCAGTCGGTTTGCTCGGTGGGTGGGGTGGCGGAGGTCCGGCTGCGTACGTGGTTGAACGCTCAGTGCTCCGCCGCTGACAAGACACGACAACCGCTCATTGTGAACCGACTCTTGGGCAGGGTTGGCGTGATCGACGACCGGTTGCGATCGTGGAGGACCGGACATCCTCGGTGACAGGAAGGTGCACGACATGGCGGTCAGGATCGACGAGCTCAGCATCAGCTGCAGGAACTTCGAGCCGGATCAGCCGATCCCGCGCGAACACGCGGTCGAAGGTGTGAACACCTCCGTCGACCTCGACATCACGGGTGTCCCGGCCGACGCCGTCGAGTTGGCGGTGATCTGCCACGACCCGGACGCACCCATGCCTGACGGGTTCACGCATTGGACCGTCTACGGTCTCGCGCCCGAGACCCGCACGGTCGATTCCGAGAGCGGTCGACAAGGGCCGAACAGTCTCGGCAAAACCGGCTACACCGGGCCGAATCCGCCGTCGGGACACGGTGTGCACCGCTACTACTTCTGGGTCTACGCGTTGGACACGCTGGTCGACGGCACACCGACCCGGGAGGACTTCCTCACCCAGTACGGTCCGCACGTGCTGGAACAGAACCGGGTCGTCGGAACGTACTCACGCTGACCCGAAACCTGGTGCGCGCGGGCGAGCGGCCTGTGCGGGGGCTCGTGCTGTCGTGCGGGAGTAGAGCAGGGACGTGAAACACTGGGGTATGTCCTCCGCCAGGCCCACCCTGCTCCTCGTGACCGACTTGTCGTACGAAGCTCGTGGTCGCCGGTACTGCGACGAGGACATCTCCCTCTCGTCCCAACTGGGCGAGGCGTTCGACGTCGCCCTCTGCCATCCGCGGCACGCCGTCGCTCTGATGGACGGTTTCGACGTCGCGCTCGTACGCAACAGCGGTCCGGTCATCTACTACCCGCGGGAGTACGAGCAGTTCCGTGACCATGCCCTGGCCACCGGTGCGCGGGTTTTCACCGAGCTGACCGGCAAAGCCGACATGCAGGGAAAGCAGTACCTCGTCGACCTGTACCGAGCCGGGTATCCGGTGATCCCGACCGTCGACACCGTCGACGATCTCGGCCGGCTTCCGGAGTGCGACAGCTACGTGGTCAAGCCGAAGTTCGGTGCCGACTCCGTGGGGATGAGTATCGTGGGCCCGTCGGAGATCTCCGGGATCAACGATCGTGACGTGCTGATCCAGCCGCGCGTCGACCTCGAGTACGAGGTGTCGTTCTACTTCGTCGGCTACACCTTCGAATACGCACTGTACACACCAGACCCCGCACAACGGTGGGGTCTGACGACCTACGAGCCGAGTGAGACCGACCTGGATTTCGCACGAGGCTTTGTCGACTGGAACGGTATCGAACACGGCATCCAGCGCGTCGACGCCTGTCGCACGCCCGACGGCGAACTGCGACTGGTCGAGCTCGAAGACCTCAACCCGTACCTCTCGCTCGACAGCATCGGTGAGCAACAACGCCGGACGTTCGTGCGGCATCTGACCGACGCGCTCTCGACGCTCGCCCGCACAGAACGCCCGAGCGGGTGTGCGCGTTGATCTGCGTGGGTGGTTCCGTAGCGGCCGGGCGGGAGAGTGCGCGAGACAGATCCAGAGGGTGTGCAGTACGAGAAGTCGTCGTGTCGTGTCAGCGGCGAAGGCGCTGAGCCGTCACCACGTACGCGGCCCGACCACCGGTGCTGAGGTTCCGCTACCCGACCCCCCTGGCGCACCGTCTGCAAGCAGTTCTCATCCGTCGGTGAAGCGCAGGATGGGGAGCATGCTGAACTCGTCGTGTTCGGACGATTCCGGCGCGACGCAGTCCCGCAGCCGAGCTGTCAGGTCCGTGGTGTCCAGGCCCGCGCCGATCGCGACCAACGAGGTGGTACGGGTCTCGCCGGAATCCCATCCTCTCCGGTGGAACCGGAGATAGTTGCCGACGGTGTGCAGGACGAACTTCTCCGGATGGTCCGCGAGTCCGAAGTAGACGTTGCCTTTGAGGCGGTACAAACCGGCGGGTCGATGGTCGAGGAAGTGCATGAGGCTGCGTGGATCCATCGGTGACTCGGAGGTGAACGTCACCGTCTCGTAGACGGTGTGCAAGTGCTCGTGGTCGTCTTCGTCGTGCGCGCAGAGATCGTCCAGCGACAGCTGCTCGCCGACCTTGGGTTGCGTGGAGCGGGCGTGCTCGTCGAACAGGAAGCTCGGGTCGATGCGGCCGTGTTCGGTCGGAAGCAACGGCGTACCCGGAGTGATTGTCCCCAGTGTGCGCAGCACCGACGCACGAGAGTCGGCGTCGACGCGGTCGATCTTGTTCACCAGCACCACGTCGGCGAAGTCGATCTGAGTGTCGATCTCGGGGTGTCGAGATCTGGTGGAGTCGAACTCGACGGCGTCGACGACCTCGACGAAGCCGCCGTAACGGATGCCCGGTTCCTCGCTTGAGATGAGCATTTTCACGATGCTGCGCGGATCCGCGAGGCCGCTGGCCTCGATGACGATGACGTCGATCGCGGACTGCGGCCGGCTGAGTTTGTGCACCATCGTGTCCAACTCGCCGGGATCGACCGCACAGCACAAACATCCGTTGTCCAGCGACACCATCGCGTCGACCTGGCCCGCGACCGCCATGGCGTCGATGTTGATCGAGCCGAAGTCGTTGACGATGACACCGATCCGGGTCCCGCCGGACTGGCGGAGCAGGTGGTTGAGCAGCGTGGTCTTCCCGGAGCCGAGGAATCCGGCGACGACGATCACGGGTATCCGAGTGCGAGCCACAGATGTCTCCGTACGGGCGGGGATGGTCCGCCCATCGTAAGAGGGTACCGACAGCAGCTGCGCACGAGCGCCGGTGAGAGCGCACTGTGGGACTGCGAGGTGGTCCGGTACCGCCGCGCCAGTTCGCGCCTCGCGGTGTTGGGGTCCTGTTGAGTACCACGCCTTCTACATGCCTCTGAGACAAAGCTTGACCGTGTGTCTCGCTGGTCTTACGGTCGTGCCGTGACGACCACCACTGCGGAGGTGTCGTGGAATGCAGCGTTTCGACCGGTTGCGTCACATTCTCGAGCTCGATCCGGAGCGGGACTGTGACGAGATCTACCGACTCCTGTCCCAGTACGAATTCCCGTGGGACATCACGCGTTCGTTGGAGCTCGCCCTGTTCCGTACCTACGCGGTTCCGGCGATCGGTCGCCTGCTCGACGCGACGGGCGAGTTCACGCGCTGTCCGCAGAAGCGCTACGACGACACCGTCCTGGTGCTCTACGAGATCTTGCAGTCGGAAGTCGACAGTGAACGCCGCCGGGACGCGCTCGACCAGCTCAACCGGATCCACGGCCGGTACCGCATCAGCAACGACGATTTCGTGTACACGCTGGCGACCTTCGTCGTCGTTCCGGTCCGCTGGATCGAGAACTACGGGTGGCGACGGCTGCACCCGCGGGAGGTCCGCGGGTTGACGAACGCGATGCGTCGGATGGGTGAGGGGATGCGTCTCGACGGCATACCGGAAACCTACGAGGAGTTCGAGCGACTACTCGACGGGTACGAACGGGAACGGTTCGCTTTCGATGCGGGCGGCAAACGTGTCGCGGACGCGACGATGAAGTTGTTCGGCTCGTGGTTCCCGCCCCCGCTGGCCGGGCCGGTCGGCGGAGCCACCCGACTGCTCATGGACCCGCACTTGCTCGACGCGTTCGCGCTGCCCCGTCCGCCGCGAGTGCTGCGGACGACGGCGCAACTCGCGCTGAAACTGCGAGGTGCCCTGATTCGTCTCGGTCCGCCGCGGCCCGATTCGCGACCGGTCCTGCCGAACACGCCCACGTACCCCCACGGGTACGAGATCACCGAGCTCGGACCGGAATCGTTCCACCGCTCTCGCGCCGCGTCCCGGCCTGCACGGGTGAACACATGAGCGCGAGCGAGGCGGTTCGCACGCGCGTCCGGGACTCCGAACCCGAGGAAGCGCTGAGCCGACGAGTGCTCGACGCGGCGCTCGGTGCCTTCGAGGAGAACGGGATCCAGCGCACCACGATGCACGGCATCGCCCGGCGGGCCGGACTCGGCCGTGCCACGGTGTATCGCCGGTACCCGGACAAGGATGCGATGGTCTCCGCCGTGCTGCTGCGGGAAGTGCGCCGCTTCCTCGAGACCGTCGACGAGGCGGTCGGCCGGTTCACCGACCCGGCCGAGCAGATCGTCGAGACCTACGTGGTGGTGATGACCGGCCTTCGAGGGCACCGGCTGTTGAATCGCCTGCTGACCCACGACACCCGCGACGTGTTGCCGTCGATGACCGTGCACGCGGGCACGATCCTCGCGATCGGTCGCGACTTTCTCGCCGAGAAGCTGCGAGCACACCGACGGGCGGGCCGGTTACCGGTAGTGGATCCCGACGTGACCGCCGAGGTCTACGTCAGGCTGGTGCACTCGATGCTGTTGACGCCGGACGGAGGCATCCCGGACACCGGCGACGAGCGCAGCCGTGCGTTCGCTCGCCGGCAGCTGGTGCCCTTGCTCGGGAACTGACCGTGAGATCAGGAACAGCGAAGGCTGTAGAAGGCGATCCCGGCCGCGACCGCGACGTTCAACGACCCCTTGGTCCCGAACTGCGGAATCTCGAGCAGGACGTCGCACTCGCCGCGAAGCTTCGCCGGAATGCCCGCGGTTTCCTCGCCCAGCAGCAGTGCGATCTTGCCCGGTGGCGTGTAGTCGGCGATCGTGACCGCACGATCGTCGATCTCCAGGCCCGCGACGGTGAATCCCTCGGAGCTCAGCTCGGCGAGCAGTGCGGGTACGCCCGGATGGTGCAGGCAGCGCACGAGATGTTCGGCGCCCAGCGCGGACTTGTGGATCTTGTGCTGGAGCTTGTGGACGAGCTCGGGGGAGCGGTGGTCGCGTTCCTGCTCGGGATACGGCGTGTACCCGGTACAGTACACAGTGGACAAAGAGAACACGTCGGCGATCCGCAGCAGCGCGCCCACGTTGTAGGCCGAACGCATGTTGTGTGCGACGGCCACGATCTCCCGCTCGCGGGTGGGGTCCGTCATCGCGTCGTCACCGCACGCTCACGCCGGGCGAGGACGAGCGCGTGCTCGCGACCCGACCGAAACTCTTCGTTCACGCCCGCACGGTACCCGCTCAGGGGTGCCGCGTGCCGTTGCCGGCGAGCACGGCTCGGTACCCCTCGCGGTAGGTCGGGTACGCGAACTCGAAGCCCGTGGCCCGCAGCAGGGTGTTGCGGAACCGCTTGCCGCCGGGGGCTGCGTCCCCCTCGTCGGAGGGCGGGGCTTCCACGCCGAGCTCGTCGGCGAGGAACCGAAGTAGGTGACTGCGCTCGACCGGGGCGTCGTCGACGCCGACGTACACCGAGTCCGGGGCCGTCACCGCCGTCGCCAGGTGCAGGACTGCGGCTGCCGCGTCGTCACGATGAATCCGGTTCGTGTAGGTGGGGGTCGTTGGTTCCTCGACCGTTCCGGCACGCACCCGCTCGATCATGCGGCCGCGCCCGGGGCCGTAGAGCCCGGTCAGCCGAAGGATCGTCGCGCCCGGGCGCCGCCGGAGCAGTTCGCTCTCGACCTCCAGCAAGACCCGGCCGGTCGCCGAACGAGGCTCGGCGGGAGTGTCTTCGTCCACCCAGCTGCCGTCGTTCACCCCGTACACCGCCGTCGAGGACACGAGCAGCACGCGCGGTTGTGCCTGAACAGTATTCAGCGAGTCCAGGACGTGGGTGAGTCCACGGAGATAGGTCGTGCGGTACCCGTCCGCGGTCCGCCGGTCGGCGGTGAGGACCACGACGACGGTCTCGGTGTCGTCCGGGAGCGTCGGCACCTCGTGGGCGAGGTCGACACGGAGTCCCGCGATCTGCGGCGGAAGCACGTCCGTCCGGCGACGCAGGCCGAGCACCCGGCGACCCGTCCCGGCGAACCGCAGGCCGATCTCGGTGCCGAGATCGCCACACCCGGCGAGTACGACGGTCACGGTCGCACCTGCTGTGTGGTGCGGGTCGACTCTGCGGGAAAGGTGCTCATGCTGCTTCCTGTCCTGACGAAGGACGTGCCGGGCGCACGCCGCACGTATCGCACCACACGTGCGACCGGCGCGGGCACTCCGGGCACCGGGTCAGTCGGACGCAGAGCGTTGCTGCGGCCTCCGGTGCCTCGGAGTGCATTGTGGGAGCTGGCTCTTGTACCCGGCGGTACCGGACCACCTAACCGCGTTCCCATGCCCGCTCAGTGGTTCGGAACCCGCGCAGGTCGCACGAGGGGATGCGACGGAGTTGCCCGCACGTGCGGTGGTCAGTCAGCGTCGGGTCAGCTCCACCAGCCAGCGTCCGGACCGTTCGGCCGTCCAGGTGGTCACCAGCTTCGCTTCCTCGCCGAGGCGGGTGACCGCTTCCGCGTCGGCCTGCGTCCAGGGGAACCACGGGCCATCGCCGAATCTCGCGGTGCCCTCACGGAGGCCGGTACCGGGAGCGGCGACCTCCACCAGCGCGCTTCCTCCGCAGCTGAGCACGTCGTGCACGCGGCCGAGCAGCACCGCGAGGTCACCACCGATACCGAGGTTGCAGTCGGCCAGCAGCACGTGGTCCCACTGGCCTTCGGCGGGGACCGGGTCGAAGATGTCGCACTGCACGGCCACCCCACCGCGTCGCACGGTCATCCGGACCGCCTCCGCCGAGGTGTCGATCCCCATCGCAGGCAGACCGCGCCGCGTCAGGCCCACCGTCATCCGGCCCGGTCCGCACCCGACGTCCAGAGTGGCGCCCCTGCACCGCTCGATGAGCAGCACGTCCACCTCGTCCGGGTGGCCGTGCCAGCGCCGCACCGCCAGCGACGAGATGGTGCCGTCGTCGTGCTCGAGCTGCCGCGCGTCACCCCTCAGGGCGAGGTCGAACAGCGCCTGCATCAGCGCTCGCCCCCTTCCTCACCGGGAAGGGCGACCGGGTCGCCCGCGATCACCGCAGAACCTGCGCCATGTCTCGCACCGCCCGTGCGGTGCCCTTCACCGAGCCGGCCACTTTCGACTTGGTTCCGGCGGTACGAGGCAGGTAGCGGACCGGCTTCTCGACCAAGGTCCAGCCGGCCTCACCGGCGCGCAGCAGCAGCTCCAGCGGATACCCGAACGCTCGGTCGCGAATGTCGAGTTCCACGAGGTCCGCGCGCCGTGCCACCCGCACCGGAGCGAGATCGTGCACGTCGACCCCGCGACGGCGCACCATCCATGCGATCAGGGCGTTTCCCGCCCGCGCGTGCCACGGAAATCCACCCAGATCAGTGACGACCCTGCGGCCGGTGACGAGCGTCGCCCGGCGTGAGTCGACGGGTTCGATGAGCTCGGGGAGTTGTGCCGCGTCGATCGATCCGTCCGCGTCCATCACGCACACGATCTCGGCGGTCGCGCTGACCAACCCCGTGTGCGCGGCGGCACCGTAGCCGCGCCGCGGCTCGTGCACGACCCGCGCACCGTGTGCGGCGGCGACCTCCGGTGACCCGTCGGTCGACCCGTTGTCCACCACCAGCGCGCGCATCCCGTCGATCGCGTGGATCGCGTCGATCACGGCGGGCAGTGCCGCTGCCTCGTCCAGACAGGGCAACACCACCTCCACCGTCGGCTCCGCCATGCTCGTGTCCCTTCTGCTGGAGGTCTCTGTGTCGGCCGGGATGCACCGACAGGGGCATCGTCCACCGCTGGTGGATTCGGAGCAGGGGAATCACCGGATTGGTCGCTTCACCCATACACGGTGGACGGTCACTCGGCCGAGTAGCCGAGAGGAGGTCGCGCCCCCTCCCATCCCCACTGACGGTCACGAGAGGTGCGCGTATCGTAGGCGTCCCGCTGGATGGGGTACGACACGGTCACCAGCTCGCCCCAGTCCTCGTACTCGGGCTTGTCCTCGACGCCCTGCAAACGGGTCGGAATCGTGGTCCGGGTACCGACCTCGTCCATCGGTGCGAAGCTGCCGCCCGCGCCCCGCACGAACGCCGCGTCTCCCGAGAAGCCCAGTCTGTCCGGCGGAAGCAACAGCGTCCGTGGCGCTTCGGCCAAGCCGTGCCCGACCTCGGGGGACCGGCGTACGCACGGCGCGTCCCAGACCATCGACCAGTCCACGTACACCGACTCCCGGTCCTGGAGGAACTGCTGGACCGGCCTGATGTCGCGGAGGCGGGGCCCGGTGGTGGCGAGCCAGCCCCCCGAGTCCGTGGTGGCGTCGACCGCACGCACCCTGACTCGGTCGGCTTCCTCCGGTACCTCGTCCGAGGAGACGTAGAGCGTGCGCCACGCCGGGTTGTCCTGCGGCCGGTCTTCGACCTCGCGTTGCGTCGGGTACGTCGGCCGTTCGTCGGAGTCCTTGTAGGCGTCGTCGAGCACGCGCTCGCCCACGGGCTGCGGTGCGTTGTCTCCGTCGGACGTGCCGAACTCCAGCGCGAGCCGGTTGCCGTCGCCGGTCCGGCCGGCGACCGAGAGCGCCAACTCCTGACGGGCCCCGACGTCGTCCAGCTCGAACCACCGGCTGGTCATGTTCCCGGTCGTCCTCGTGTCCCCGTCGATGCTGCCCCACAGGTACTCGGCGCTGCCCGTGCCCACCGGCGCGGGAGCGGGCGAGGTACTCGGATAACCGCCCTCGGGGACGAACCCGTCCAGTTCGTCCGCACCGAAGACCGGCTGCAGCACACCGTCCGGCGCGTCGCGCGTGGTCACGAGGCGGTCCACGATGCCGCAGCTCGTGCCGGTCAGGTGCGCCACGTTCTGACCGCCGACCGAGTAGCTGCCCCACATTCTGCTCGGCGCGACCGCGAACGAGACGAGCAGCACCACGACGGTGAGGATCATCGTGGTCGAGGCGACCAGCGCAGGCATCCGTGCCAGCACACTGCGCGCGGACACCGCCGCCCGGAGCCTCGGCAACAGCGGCACGGCCAGTGTCACGGCCACCAGCAGCGCCCAGAACAGCGGACTGTTGAACGGACGGAACGGGCCGTCGTCGCGGGGAACACCGAAGCTGGAGTAGAGGAACCACTCGTTCTCCCCGGAGAACGACAGGCTCGCGGCGAGCACGGCGGCACCTGCGCCGAACGCACCCACACCGAGCACCACCCGGTCCCGGGACCAGTGGCGCGCGGCGACACACACCAGGACGACGGCGGTGGTCAGCGCCGTCGCGCCCAGCCCAGCGAGCGCGCCGAAGTAGTGCGACCACTTCGACGGGGTCAACCACAGCACCACGAGGCCGAGCGCGAACGCGCCGACCGGAACGAAGCTGCTGCGCATCCCCGGCAGGCGTCCGGCGCCTCTCGCCAGCAACAGCACCGCGCAGGCCAGCAGGGCGAGCGTGCTCAACACCGGTAGCCGCCGTCCCATGCCGCCCTGTTCCGGCACGGCCCTGTCGAAGCCGAGCAGGTACTCGTACCGGGAGATTTCCTGGAACCACGAGACGTTCGGGCCGTAGAAGCTGTGCATGTCGGTGGCCCGCAGCGCACCGTGCAAGGACTGGTCGGCGAACATCGCGACCACACCGACCGCGCCCAGGCAGCCGATCAGCGTCAACGTCCCCCAGGCCGCGATCGCCGGTCGCTGCCCGTCGGTGGCCGAGTTCCGCAGCGCGCGCCAGAACGTCGGGGCCAGCAGCAGCACCGGTGCCAGCGCGGTCACGCCGACCGGGTTGACCGCGATCGTGAGCCCTGCGGCCAGACCGCCCAGCCCGAGCAGCGTCAGGCACGGAGTGCGCTCCCGCACGCTGCCCCGCACCAGGCACGTCAACGCCACGGTCACTCCGAGCGCCACGAACGGCTCCGGCCGGACGCCCAGGTTGAACGGCATCCACCACGCCAGCAGGCTCGCGGCGGTCACCACGCGCACCCACCACAGCCGGGCGTGTCGGGGGAGCACCACCGGCAGAATGCCACGGCTGATCAGCAGCCACGTGAGCAGCGCCGCCACAGTGCTCGGCACCCGCATCGTCAGCGGGTCCGCCTCCATGGCCACCAGCGGTGACACCAGGTTCAGCACGAGCATGAACGGTGCCTCCGCCGCGTTCTCCCAGCGGTAGTAGTTCGTGAACGCGCCGGTCTCCAGCGCATTGCGGACGATGCCCTCGGTGAAGCCGTCGTCCGGCGTTCGAGGGCCGAGCACCGCCCACGCGGTGAGCGCGGCGACGACCACGGCATCCACACAGGCGCGTGGCCAGCGGGGACGCGGTCCGCGGTTTCGCCGAGGTCGGGCTCGGAACACGCCGCGGCGCCGGTCGCTGAGGACCATCCAGGTCAGTGCCGCGGCGGCCAAGGCCAGCTGCACACCGATCAGCCACAGCTTCGCCGTGGTGGGCACGCTGTCGAACCACGTGCTTGTCCGCGCCTGCACCGACATGCCGTCGGCATCGGCGGGGGAGAGGTCGGTGGTGAACACGGAGATCTCGCGCACGTGCGCGGTCGAGTCCGCGACCTGCTCTCCGCCGACGCTGAGGACGCTGCGCTCCGGAGTGGTCTCCAACCGGACGTCGCACGCGCCCTCCGGAAGCGGCGCGCGGTGGATCTCGCGTCCGCCGACCAGCACACGAAGGTCCTCTGCGGTGCCCGCGACCTCGAAACCCTTCGCGGACTGTCCCGGCAGCGCACTGGAGACCACGGTCGTGGGCGGATCGGCGCCCTGAGCCGTGCGCACGACCTCGCACGGGATCTCGACGGTGACCTCGGCGGGCGCGTACGGCACGAAGAACGCCGTTGTCGGTGCGGGCTGTTCACCGGCCTGCGGCCAGGTGACCGTGGTTTCGTCCGCCAGCACCGGTGCGAACGGCACGAGTAGCGCGGTGAGGACACCCAGTACGCCGACGATCCAGGCTCCCCAGGACATCCAGCGGCGTGTCGGTCGCTGCCTTCGCGGCGGCTCGTCGCTCATCTGCGCTGACTTTCCCTCCCGTGTTCACGGTGCCGATGGTCAGGACGGTAGCGTCACGCCCTGCCGGGGTGACGGCCGGTCTCCGAACCCGTACGCACTCCGGGACGATTCGGACCGCGCTGCCGCACCGATTGCCCGATGACGTGGATCACGCTGCGCACGGAGCAACCGACTCGCCGTACCGTGCCGAATGCCGCATGATGCGAACCCGTCCGAAGCGAGGAGTGACCCGATGAGCTCGACCGCGCTGCTGGTCGTGGCGAAAGCGCCCGAGCCGGGCCACGCGAAGACCCGGCTGTGTCCTCCGCTGAGTCCGGAGGGCGCCGCGCAGGTCGCTGCGGCGAGCCTGCTCGACACGATGAGCGCGGTGCTTGCCGTACCCGAGGCGACAGCGTTCGTCGCCTGGACGGGAACGCTGCAGCGGGCGGTGCGCAGTGCCGAGATCGAGCGGGCATTGGCGGAGGTGACGCTGCTGGCCCAACGGGGCGACGGTCTCGGCGAGCGGCTCGCCGCCGCGCACTCCGACGTCGCCGAGGCCAGCACCCTGCCGGTACTGCAGATCGGCATGGACACTCCGCAGGCTACGGCCCGCGTGCTCACCGACAGCACCGAGCCGCTGCACCGGCAGGGCGGTCCGGACGCCGTGCTCGGGCTCGCCGAGGACGGCGGCTGGTGGGCGCTCGGGCTCCGGGATCCACGCCACGCGCGGGTCTTGCACGAGGTGCCGATGTCCTCTGAGGACACCGGTGAACGCACTCTGCAAGCCCTGCGGGCGGCGGGATTGAGCGTGGAGCTGCTCCCGCGGCTGCGCGACGTCGACACCATGGACGATGCGATCGAGGTCGCCGCGCACGTGCCGCGCTCCCACTTCGCCGACGCGATCAGCGCGTGCACCGCCGAATCGGCGTGATTCGGAACGTATTCGGGAACTGAGGTCGGTGGTCCGGTACCGCCGCCCCAGTTCGCGCCTCGCTGTGTTGGGGTCCTCTTGAGTACCACGCCGTACGCGGCGAAAACCCCTGCCTTGCAAGGCACGAACTCCGATCGCCGGAGCCCCTCACCCTGCCGCGGCTGGGTATGACCGTGCCCTACGGGCACCGAGGCCAGTTCCCCAATGCACTCTGAGGCGTGCCCTACGGGCACACATGCCAGTTCCCCGATGCACTCTCAGTGGAGACGACGCCCTCTGAGCCGGGGTCAGGCAGATTGCGCCGACGGATTCCTCTCCGCCTACGCAGACCGGCCGCCCGCGAGGTGAGGTTCCGCCACACAACCACCTACGCCGACCACCCCGCACCGCGTGACAGGCCGGGTCAGGCGCGGAGTTCGGCGCTGCCGAATTCGCGCATACCGTCCGCGAAGTCCACCTTCGCGGTGAACCCGAGCTCGGCACGGGCGCGTTGCGGGTCGGCCACGATGTGCCGGACGTCGCCCAGCCGGTACTGACCGGTGACCACGGGTTCCGGACCGCCGGAGGTCACGGCGAGTTCCCGCGCCATGTCCGCGATGGTGCGCGGTTGCCCGGAACAGACGTTGTAGGCACGGAACTCCGGCGAAGCCTGCTGTTCCATCGCGGCGAGGTTGGCGCGAGCGATGTCGTGCACGTGGACGAAGTCCCGGCGTTGCGCGCCGTCCTCGAACACCCGGGGCGCCTGCCCGTTCGCCAGTGCGGAGCGGAACAGCGAGCCCACGCCCGCGTACGGGGTGTCGCGCGGCATCCGCGGCCCGTACACGTTGTGGTAACGCAACGCCGCGACCGAGCCGCCGGTGTGCCGGGCCCAGCTCGCCGCGAGGTGTTCCTGGGTGAGCTTGGTCGTCGCGTAGGTGTTGCGCGGATCGACCGGGGCGTCTTCGCCCACGAGGCCGGGTTGCAGAAGTTCGCCGCAATCGGGACAGCGGGGCTCGAACACCCCCGCCTCGAGGTCCTGGCGATCACGGGGCCCCGGGCGAACGGTCCCGTGTTCGGGGCAGGTGTAGCGACCTTCGCCGTAGATGACCATCGAACTCGCCAGCACCAGATGGCGGACGTTCTCTTCGGCCATGACCGCGAGCAGGCGGGCCGTACCGAGATCGTTGTGGGCGACGTACTCGGGCATGTCGGCGGTGCCGGTCTCCAGGCCCACCATCGCGGCTTGGTGACACACGACGTCCACACCGGACAGTGCGCTCCGAACCGCCTCACCGTCGCCCACGTCGGCCCGCACCCACTCGTGCGCGTCGAGATGCGGCGGCGGGCCCTGCCCGTGCGCCGTGGGCAGCAGGCAGTCGAGCACCCGCACCTCGTGCCCGGCCTCGGCGGCCAGATCGGCGATGTGGGAACCGATGAAGCCTGCTCCACCGGTGATCAAGACGCGCATGCTGCTCCTCTGTCTCGCGGGTCGTCGTTCACGCTCGGTATTCGTCACGGCATCCGGTACGGGTCGGTGCGAACCAGGACGTGGTGGACCGCACCCTCCTCCGGATCGCGTCACGCTATCGTCTCGGGCGGTGTCGTCGCGGTACCGGTGTACGGCCGACCGGGAGGGCTTCCGTGAATCCACCGCGGCCGCGGTTGCCGACGTCGAGCACGCCGGAGGTGGTGAGGTCCACCAAAGCGCGCGCCGCGTGCCCTGCGCGACGGTGTTCTCGATCGGAACCGTCGTGCCCGCGACCTCGTCGACGACGGCGCGGAGTTCGTTGGCGGTGGTCGTGGCGGGATTTCCCACCCGGCGGCCTCCCAGTGAGAGGGCGTTGTGGAACTGAGGTCGGTGGTCCGGTACCCAAATGCACTCTGAGAGACCAATGGGACGTCCCACGCCTGCACCGCGGTGGTCCGGCCCGTCACGACTGAGCCATCGACGCCGACCGGAACCGTGTACTGGTGTCGGTCCGTCGTGCCGCCACAGAGCCTGCGGCGGCACGACGGCGTTCGCGCGCCCGAACTCCACGCCGGCGCACACACGAGAAGGTTTCCGGTCCCTGTTGGTACGGTTTCCCCAGTGGTACGCCGCGACCGAACCTCGACCGTCGACCAGCGCCCTGCCGAGAACGACGACAGTCCGCAGGCGCCATCGGAGTACGGGTTCCCCAAGGTGCTGTGGCGAACGCTGGCGCGTCTCCGTCCGCCGGTGCCACCGTTCTCACCCCGCACCTTCCGCAGCCCGCTGCGCGGCACCTGGCTCACGTCGGTGTTCGCCGTCGTGCTCCTGGTGGGGCTGCCGATCGTCACGCTCACCGGACTGGCGTCGTGGTCCGCCTACGGGCCGCAGTTCGGTCAGGCGATGCCCGCCGAGGTCGGCTACCTGCGGCTGCCTCCGTTCGAATGGCCGACGGAGCCCGCCTGGCTGTTCCGGCTCAACCAGGGGGTGCACGTCGTCCTCGGGCTCGCCCTGATTCCGGTGGTGCTGGCCAAGTTGTGGTCGGTGCTGCCGAAGCTGTTCACCTGGCCGCCCGCGCGCAGCCTCGCTCAGCTACTCGAACGGCTGTCGTTGCTGGCGCTCGTCGGCGGCATCCTGTTCGAGATCGTCACCGGCGTACTCAACATCCAGTACGACTACATCTTCGGCTTCAGTTTCTACACGGCGCACTACTGGGGTGCGTGGGTGTTCATCGCCGGGTTCGTCGTCCACGTCGCGATCAAGTTGCCGACGATGATCCGGGCACTGCGGTCGCGCTCGATGCGAACCGAGATGCGCACGCCGCTGCGTCGCACCGAGCCCGAGCCGCCGGACGAACACGGCCTGGCACCGCAGCACCCGGCGGAACCGACGATCAGCCGACGTGGTGCGCTGAGCGTGGTCGGTGGGGGAGCCGCGCTGCTCGGACTGCTCGGCCTCGCGCAGACCGTGGACGCGTTACGACCGGTGGGACTACTGGCTCCGCGCGGGCGTTCCTACGGTGACGGCCCGAACGACTTCCAGGTCAACCGCACCGCGTCGGCAGCGGGGATCGCACCGGACATCGGCGACGACTGGGTGCTGCGCTTGACCGGGGGCGCCGAGGATGTCGAGATCGGTAAGCCGGATCTGGCGGCCATGCCGCAGCACACGGCCGTGCTGCCGATCGCCTGTGTCGAGGGATGGTCCACGACGCAGACGTGGACGGGAGTTCGGCTGCGGGACCTCGCCGAGCGCGCCAGCGTGGCTTCCCCGGCGAACGCCTTCGTGCAGTCCGTCGAGCAAGCGGGCGCGTTCAACAGCGCGACGCTGCAGGCCAATCAGGTGCTGCATCCCGACTCCCTGCTCGCACTCCAGGTCAACGGCGTCGACCTGTCGCTGGATCACGGCTTTCCGGCACGCGTGATCGTTCCGGCGCTGCCCGGCGTGCACAACACCAAGTGGGTCGCCTCGATCGACTTCCGGAGCGCCTGATGGCTCGCCTCCTCAGCACGACGCTCTCCGGTTGGCGCCGGTTCTACGGTGCGAATCCGCTGCACCTGCTCGTCGTACTCGCCGGCGCCGCGCTCGCCGGATACGCGGTCAGCTTCGTCTCGACCGAGTCGATGGCCACCCGGATGCTGATCTGGTTCGTCGGCGCGCTCGTGGTCCACGATCTCCTCCTGTTTCCGCTCTACGCGTTGGCGGACCGCTCGTTGCTCGTGGGGCGCTGGGCGCGACGCCGACTGACTCGCAGGCACGAGCCGCGAGTTCCGGCGATCAACCACCTCCGCGTGCCCGCCCTCGGCAGTGGCCTGTTGTTGCTGGTCTTCCTCCCCGTGATCACAGGGCAGGGGGAGTCGGCCTATGTGACGGCGACGGGCATGACCACCGAACCGTACCTCCAGCGCTGGGTGTGGATCAGCGTTGTCCTGTTCGCCGTCAGCGCCGTGCTCTACGTGGTCCGACTGGCGGTGGCCGTCGCCGTCGGCGTGCGCGACTCTCGCAGGGCAGCGCGCGCGGCCGCCGCCCGGGGGCGTGAGGCGAAAAGCAAAGCCGGTGTCGGCGCGACCGGTTCGACGAAGGCCGTCGCTGCCCGGGACGACGAACGCGGCGTTCAGGGACGGAAGCCGTCCGCGAGTGCGGAGCAGGCGGCCGCCGACAGCGGCACGGCTCGGCGCGTCGACCCCGCGCCCGAGCAGGCGACCGTGGACCACGGGAACGAGAATCTTCCCCCACACAAGGAAGACGACCGTCGTTAGTCGGGTAGGCGGATTGCGGGCCGCGGTCAGGTGAAGACGACCGTGCCTGTGCCGTTGAGCATCACGCGCTGTTCGCAGTGCCAACGCACGGCCCGGGCCAATGCCACGGATTCGGCGTCCTGCCCCACGTTCGACAATCGCGGCGGGTCGAGGGTGTGGTCGATGCGGATGACCTCCTGTTCGATGATCGGTCCTTCGTCGAGATCCGGTGTCACGTAGTGCGCGGTGGCGCCGACGAGCTTCACCCCACGATCGAAGGCCTGGTGGTACGGCTTGGCTCCCTTGAACCCAGGGAGGAACGAGTGGTGGATGTTGATGGCTCGTCCGCGCAGGACTCGGCAGAGGTCGTCGGAGAGGACCTGCATGTAGCGGGCGAGTACGACGAGGTCGGTGTCGTACTCGTCGACGAGGCGCAGCAGTTCGGCTTCGGCTTCCGGTTTGTCACCGGGGGTGACCGGCACGTGGAAGAACGGAAGGTCCGCCGCCTCCGCCATCGGACGGAGGGTGTCGTGGTTGGAGACGACGGCGACGATCTCGGCGCCGAGATTGCCCGCGCGCCAGCGGAAAATCAGATCGTTGAGGCAGTGCCCGAGCTTCGAGACCATGACGACCACGCGGCGCGGCCGGCTGTCGGTCAGCTCGAACGACATCCCGAACTTCGCGGCCACCGTGTCGAAATCCGCGTGCAATGAGGTTCCGTCGTACCCGGGGCCGGCGTGGAACGCGGTACGCATGAACAGCTGGCCCCGCGTGACGTCGTCGAACTGCTGGTGTTCGACGATGTCACAGTGTCGCTGGTAGAGGAACTCGCTGACGGCATGGACGATTCCAGGCTGCTGCCCGCAGTGCAGGTTCAGGGTGACCAGGTTCGCCAAGGGTGTCTCCCGCGGGGACGCGTGTCGGGCGGAGCGGGGCGATGATCAGCATTCGATGACGTTGACCGCGAGACCGCCGCGTGCGGTCTCCTTGTACTTGGTTTTCATGTCACGTCCGGTGTCGCGCATCGTCTTGATGGCTTTGTCCAGCGAGACATAGTGGTTGCCGTCTCCACGCAGGGCCATCCGGGCCGCGGTGACGGCTTTGACCGACGCGACGGCATTGCGTTCGATGCACGGGATCTGCACGAGACCGCCGATCGGGTCGCACGTGAGCCCGAGGTTGTGCTCGAGGCCGATCTCGGCCGCGTTCTCGACCTGGGTGGGGCTGCCACCGAGCACCTCGGTGAGTCCGGCTGCGGCCATCGAGCACGCCGAGCCGACCTCACCCTGACACCCGACCTCCGCGCCCGAGATCGACGCGTTCTCCTTGAACAGTGCGCCGATCGCACCGGCGGTGAGCAGGAACCGGACGATGCCCTCGTCGGTCGGCGCCGAGGTGTGCCGGACGTAGTAGTGCAGTACCGCGGGCACGATTCCGGCCGCGCCGTTCGTCGGAGCGGTGACGACGCGCCCACCGGCGGCGTTCTCCTCGTTGACGGCCAGAGCGTAGAGCGTGACCCACTCCATCGGGTCGTCGGTCGGGGACAGCTTCGCCGAGAGGTCGGCCGCTCGACGTCGGACCTGCATGCCACCCGGCAGATTCCCCGTGTTGGAACGGCCGTTGGCCACGCATTCGGCCATGACCCGCCACAACTGCAGCAGCTGTTCGTGGATCGCGTCCGCACTGCGCCGGGTCAACTCGTTGGCGTGCATGACACCGGAGATCGACTCTCCGGATTCGACGGAGTGGGACAACAGCTCCGAGGCGTTCGTGAACGGCTTCGGCACCTGCGTGTCGTCCGGTTGGATCGTGCTCGTGGAGTCGTCGAGGACGAATCCGCCACCGACCGAGTAGTAGTCGACGGTGCACAGTTCGGCGCCGGAGGCATCCGTGGCACTGAACCGCATTCCGTTGGGATGCGCCGAGAGTGTCTTGCGCCGATGCAGGATCAGGTCGCGCTCGACGACATAGGGGATCGGGTGGGTCCCGCCCAGGCGAAGGGTTCCCTCGGTACGGATCTCGACGAGCCGTTCTTGCACCGACCCCGGCTGAACGGACTCCGGGGCATGGCCCTCCAGCCCGAGCAGGACCGCATCCGGACTGCCGTGCCCTCGTCCGGTGGCGCCGAGCGAGCCGAAAAGCTCGACTCGGACTCCGTGGACGTTTGCCAGGACCCCGGATTCGCGCACTCTCGTGACGAATCGGTTCGCCGCCCTCATCGGGCCGACCGTGTGCGAGCTCGACGGCCCGATGCCCACCGAGAACAGATCGAACACACTGACCGTCATGGCCAACCCCCTCGATATTCCAGGCAGGCGTCGTTGAGCCAGTCGACGACGTGGCGAGCGAAGGACGCGCGGACGAAAAGCCAGTAGTGCGGCCGCTGCTCGTCCCAGCAGAGCAGGACGACCTGCGCTCGTCCCAGCAACGTCTGTGCGCACTGGTGCGCACCGAACACCCGGGGATGCAGGTCGAGCGAACATCCCTTCGCGAGTAGTTCCCGGGTGCGCGGCCCCGAGATGTCGATGACCGTCCGGTGCGCGGAAACGTCGGTCACGGAGCCGAAGTCGTCGTCCAACGCGTCCCGCAGCAGAGTGAGGATGCGGTCGGTGTCGTGGTCGGGGCCGAGGACCAGCCATTCGTCCGGACCCAGCCAGAGCACGGTGAGGTCGTTGTTCGTGGCGACCTCACCGCCCTGGTTCGGCAACATGACGCCGATCGCCGTGCCGATCCGCTCCGCGGCCGGACTCTTGGGGTCGACACGGAGGTTGACCTGGGCACGGAACGGGAGCTCACGCAAGCGAACCGCACCAGGGTCCGCCGCCGCGACGAGCGTGTCGGCTCGGGCAACGAGGGGGCTCTCGCCGTAGGTGTCAGCCATCACGTCGCGCTCCTTGCTTGTCGTAGAAGACCGTCTCGGTGATCGTGACCGGGACGAGTTCGCCGCCGAGGGGGCTGTAGATCGTGTCCCCGTGCCGATGGTGTCCGTTGTGGACCAACGCCAACGAAAAGCCACGGCCCAGCGTCGCGCTCCGGTAACTGGACGTGACGTGGCCCAGCATGGGAACGGGAGGTTCCGGCAGGTCCTGGGTCTCGACCAGTTGCGCGCCTTCCGAGAGGACGAGCTCCGGATCCTCGGGAAGGATGCCGACGAGCTGCTTGCGGTCCGTCCGTCGGGTGTCCTGCCGGTCGAAGGAACGCTTGCCGAGGAAGTCGTGCTTGCTCTTCGACACGGCCCAGTTCATCCCGAGGTCGTACGGGGTGATGGTGCCGTCGGTGTCCTGACCGACGATGGGAAAGCCCTTCTCGGCTCGCAGCACATGCATCGTCTCGGTGCCGTACGGCGTGATGGACTCCGGGCGACCGGCGTCGAACAGGGCCTCCCAGATTTCGCGACCGTGCCACCAGGGCACGTTGATCTCGTATGCCAGCTCGCCGGAGAAACTGATCCGGCAGACTCGGGCACGGCGCCCGGCGACCGGACCGTCGACCCACGACATGAACGGGAAGGTGTCGTTGTCCAAGTCGATCGTGCTGACCCGGCCGAGCACGTCCCGTGCCTGCGGCCCGACGAGTGCGATCGTCGCCCACTGTTCGGTGACCGACGTCAGGTGGACGCGCAAGTCCGTCCACTCGGTCTGCAGCCAGTCCTCGAGCCAGTCCAAGACTCCGGCGGCGCCGCCCGTGGTGGTGGTGATCAGGTAGCGTCCCTCGCCCGCGCACAGCACGGTGCCGTCGTCGAAGACCATGCCGTCGGAACCACACATCACCGCGTACCGGATCCGGCCGGGTTTGAGGGTGGAGATCTTGTTGGTGTAAACGCGGTCCAGGAACTCGGCCGCGTCCGGTCCCTGGACGTCGATCTTGCCCAAGGTGGACACGTCCTGGATCGCGACGCCCTCGCGTGCGGCACGGCACTCCCGCAGCACCGCGGTCTCCATGTCCTCGCCCGAACGCGGGTAGTACCACGGGCGCTTCCACTGACCCACGTTCTCGAACTCGGCACCCTGGGCGACGTGCCAGTCGTGCAGTGCGGTCACACGGACCGGGTCGTAGAGATCGCCACGCTCCTGGCCGGCGAGTGCGGCGAAGCTGACGGGGGTGAACGGTGCGCGGAACGTCGTCGTCCCGAGCTCTGCCGGATGTTGCCCGTTGAGCGCGGCGATGACGCCCGTGGACACGATTCCCGAGGTCTTGCCCTGCTCGTGGCCGGTTCCGATCGTGGTGTAACGCTTGACGTGCTCCACCGAGGTCAGGCCCGCACCCGTCGCGCGGCGGACGTCGGCGACCGTCGCATCTCTGGTGAGATCGACGAACTGCGTGGTGCCCTCGGTGTCGCTGGAACTGGGCACGAACGTGAGGTTCGTGCCGGCGAGGACCGGTACCCGTTCGGCGGTCGGGCGGACCTGCGGTTCGGGGACGAACCCGAGCGCGATCGAGGCGTCGGCTCCCGCTTGTGCCCCGTAACGCAGGCATTCGCCCGTGGTGAGCGTGCCCGCGCAGGCACCGGCGGAACGCACCCGTTGCCGCGCGCCGTCCGGCAGGAAGGCTCCGACGGACTCGTCCTGACGCAACCCGCCGCCTGCCTGGCTGTGCAGGTGGACCGCGGGCGTCCATCCTCCGGAGACCAGCAGGAGGTCACAGGTGACGACCTTGCGTACTCCGGGCAACCGGTCCTGATCCGACGCCAATGTGGACAGATGGGCGTGGGTCACCCTGCTCGGGCCGGAGGTACTCACGACGGCGGCGTGGCTGTGGATCGGGATCCCGCGTTCGATACACAGCGAAGCCCAGTAGGTGGACACGACGTCGCGTGCGTCCACTATGGCGGCGACGTCCACTCCCGCGTCGTGCAGGTTCACCGCGGCGGCGTAGGCGCTGTCGTTCGTCGTGAAGATCACGGCCCGTCGACCCGGCAGGACCGCGTACCGGTGCAGGTAGGTCTCGGCGGCACCGGCGAGCATGACGCCCGGACGGTCGTTGCCGGAGAACACGACTGGACGTTCGTGGGATCCGGTCGCCAGCACGACCTCCTTGGCACGGATGCGCCAGATGCGTTGCGAGCCGTGCCCGCGGTGCTCGACGGCCATCACGTAGTTGTCGTCGTAGTAGCCGAACACGGTGGTGCGACGAAGCAGCCGGACCTCGTCCTGGTTCTCGAGGTACCGGGTCGTGCGGTCGACCCAGCACGAGGCAGGGAGGCCGTCGATGTTCTCCTGCCGTCCGGACAGGGTGCCGCCGAGCCGGGTGTCGCTGTCCGCGAGCATCACACGGGCTCCGCTGCTGGCCGCTGCGTCGGCCGCCGCCAGGCCCGCCGGTCCACCCCCGACGACGAGCACGTCGCAGTGCGCGTGCATGGCGTCGTTGCGTGCGGTGTCGCCGGCGTCGACGAGTTCACCCCGTCCCGGGAGGCTCCTGGCCCGCAGGCCCTCTTCGAGCGGGACCGTGGTAGCCGTGAGCATCGGCTCGGCGTAGGGCTCGTCCACCTGTACGAGCGCGTTGGGTTCCTCGACGCCTGCGCTGACGATCCCGCGAGGACGCCGGTACTTGATGCTCGAGCCGACCCGGTGAACCCCGTTGGCCAGCAGGGCCGAAGCCAGTGTGTCTCCGGCGTACCCGGACAACCGCCGACCGTCGAAGTGGAAGTCGATCGGACGGTCGCGGTCGATGTGCCCGCCGTCGGCGAGCCGGAACTCGTTGCTCATGGGGCCACCGCCTTCGGATCCTGTGAGGTGTGGTGCAGGACCGTGTTGGTCGCCGTGTCGCGCCGGACGGCGAACCATCGCCGGCATCCGGCCGTGTGGCACCAGCGTTCGGTGAACTCACCCTTCGGGTTGGCCCGGTGGAACAGGAATCGGGCCCACTGTTCGTCGGAGAGCTCCTGCGGATCGGCGGGGTAGGCGACGTTCGCCTGGCCGCCGTAGTGGAACTCGGTCTCGTCACGGGGCCCGCACCACGGGCACGGAATCAACATCATCAGCGTCACGTCCTCGGTGTGGTCAGTGGGCGACGCCCGCGGCGCCGTGTTCGTCGACGAGCGCTCCGGTGGTGAAGCGGTCGAGGGAGAACGGGGCGTTGAGCGGGTGCGGTTCGTCGTGGGCGATCGTGTGCGCGTAGCACCAGCCGACGCCGGGGGTGGCTTTGAAACCACCGGTGCCCCAGCCGCAGTTGATGTAGAGGCCGTCGAAGGGCGTCAGTCCCATGATCGCGGAGGCGTCGGGGGTGACGTCCACCGTGCCCGCCCAGGTGCGGAGCACGTGCGCGCGGGAGAAGATCGGGAACAACTCCACCGCCGCCTGCATCTGTCGTTCGATGGTGTGGAACGAGCCGCGCTGGGCGTAGGAGTTGTACGAGTCGATCCCCGCCCCGAGTACGAGTTCGCCTTTGTGGGCCTGGGAAACGTAGACGTGCACCGCGTTGGACATCACGACCGTCGGGTGTACCGGTTCGAAGAGTTCGGAGACCAGCGCCTGCAGCGGGTGGCTCTGCAGCGGGAGGTCGAGTCCGAGAGTGTCGGTCACCGTGGAGGTGCTCCCCGCCGCCGCGAGCGCGACCTTGCCCGCGGCGATCGGTCCCCGTGTCGTCTGGACACCGCAGACCTTGCTGCCCGCCACCTCGACACTCGTGACCTCGCAGTCCTGAATGAGGTGCACACCCATCCTGTCCAGCGCGCGGGCGAGACCCCACGCGACGTGGTCGTGCTTGGCGATACCGGCGCGTGGCTGGTAAGTCGCGCCGTGCACCGGATAGCGCAGTTCGGGTGAGGTGTTGAGGATCGGGCAGACCTCGCTGACCTCGTCCGGATTCAGCCACTCGGCGTCGATGCCGTTGAGTTTGTTCGCTTCGACCCGGCGCACGGAGTCCCGGACGTCCTGCAGGGAGTGCGCGAGGTTGAGTACACCGCGCTGACTGAACAGCAGCGGGTAATCCAGCTCGTCCTCGAGCCCTTCCCAGAGTTTCAGCGCGTGCTCGTAGAGTCCCGCGCTGTCGTCCCAGAGGTAGTTGGAGCGGATGATCGTCGTGTTGCGGGCCATGTTCCCGCCCGCCAGCCAGCCCTTCTCGAGCACGGCGATGTCGGTGATGCCGTGGTTGGTCGCGAGGTAGTAGGCAGTAGCGAGCCCGTGCCCGCCACCACCGACGATCACGACGTCGTAGGTGCGCTTCGGTTCCGGGGAGTGCCACAGGAAATCCGGGTGCTGCGGCAGTTCCGGGGGATGCTCGGTCATCGGGTGGCCTCCCTCAGAGGTTGGGGTAGAGCGGCTTGTCGGCGGCGAGCTTTTCGACGCGCGCGCGCAGCGATTTGCTGCGGGTGTCGTCGAAGGTGGGTTGGAGTGCTTCGGCGATGATGTCGGCGACTTCGGTGAACTCGGTCTTGCCGAATCCGCGGGTGGCCAGCGCCGAGGTGCCGATGCGGAGCCCGGAGGTGACCATCGGGGGCCGGGGGTCGTTGGGCACGGCGTTGCGGTTGACGGTGATGCCGATCTCGTGGAGCCGGTCTTCGGCTTGTTGCCCGTCGAGTTGGGAGTGGCGCAGGTCGACGAGCACGAGGTGCACGTCGGTGCCGCCGGAGACCAGTTGCACACCGGCCTGGGTGGCGTCGTCGGCCTGCAACCGGCGGGCGATGAGGCCGGCGCCTTCGACGGTGCGGGTCTGGCGGTCGCGGAACTCGTCGCTGGCGGCCATCTTGAACCCGACGGCCTTGCCTGCGATGACGTGTTCGAGCGGGCCGCCCTGTTGGCCGGGGAAGACCGCGGAGTTGAACTTCTTGGTCAACTCCGGGTCGGCGGAGAGGATCACGCCGCCGCGGGGGCCGCCGAGGGTTTTGTGGGTGGTGGTGGTGACCACGTGGGCGTGCGGGACGGGGTTGGGGTGCAGCCCGGCCGCGACGAGTCCGGCGAAGTGGGCCATGTCGACCATCAGGTAGGCACCGACCTCGTCGGCGATGGCGCGGAACGCGGCGAAGTCCAGGTGCCGGGGGTAGGCCGACCAGCCGGCCACGATCATCTGCGGCTTGTTCTCGCGGGCCAGGCGGGCGACCTCGTCCATGTCGACGCGGTGGTCGGTCTCGGAGACGTGGTACGGGACGACGTTGTAGAGCTTGCCGGAGAAGTTGATCCGCATGCCGTGGGTGAGGTGTCCGCCGTGGGCCAGGTCCAGGCCCATGATCGTGTCACCGGGTTTGAGCAGGGCGAACATGGCCGCGGCGTTGGCTTGGGCGCCGGAGTGT
The DNA here is from genome assembly GCF_009664835.1 of Allosaccharopolyspora coralli. Classification (NCBI taxonomy): domain Bacteria; kingdom Bacillati; phylum Actinomycetota; class Actinomycetes; order Pseudonocardiales; family Pseudonocardiaceae; genus Allosaccharopolyspora; species Allosaccharopolyspora coralli. Next base: position 2,963,910 of record NZ_CP045929.1, on the reverse strand, counting down.
GGCTGCACGTTGGCGTAGGCGGCGCCGAAGAGGTCCTTGACCCGGTCCAGGGCCAGCTGCTCGACGACGTCGACGTGTTCGCACCCGCCGTAGTAGCGCCGCCCGGGGTAGCCCTCGGCGTACTTGTTCGTCAACGCCGAGCCCTGGGCCTCCAGCACCGACTGCGGCGCGAAGTTCTCCGAGGCGATCATCTCCAACGTGGTCTGCTGGCGCCGCAACTCGGCATCGACCGCGGCCGCCACCTCCGGATCCGCATCCGCAAGCCGACTATTGAAGAACTCCTGGTCAGTGCGTGTCACGGGCGATCCCTTCCTGCTGCGGACGACACGGGGAAGGCGTTAGGTATACCAGTAACGGACAACTGAAATTTCAGTTGTGATGCTAGGTTAGCAGCATGACGTCCGAGTCCGGTAGAGCCGAATCGAGTACTCGTCAGCCGCAGGCGGCTCCGTTGCGTGACCAGGCCTACGTCGCGCTCCGGGACAAGCTGGTCATGCTGGAGATCCCGCCCGGCGCGCCGATCCACGAGGAGGAGATCACCTCCAGCCTCGGGCTCGGGCGCACACCGGTGCGGCAGGCGCTGCGCCGGCTCGAGGTCGAACGCCTGGTCGCCATCCACCCGCGCCGTGGCACGTTCGCCGCCGACGTGCACATCACCGATCTCAGCCAGATCGCCGAGATTCGGCTGCACCTGGAGTCGCAGGCGGCGGGGTGGGCCGCACAGCGAGCGACCCAGGAGGAACGCGACACCCTCCGGAGCCTTCTCGTCGAGATGCAGCAGGCCGAGTCCGACGACCCGGCCAAGCTCATGGAGCTCGACAGCGGCATGCACCGCACGATCTATCAGTGCGCGCACAACGCGTACCTCGAAGGCAGCCTGACCGAGCTGCACAACCTCATGGCGCGGATCTGGTACCTGTTCGCGCCCCGGCTGCCGCAGGCGGCGCGGCTGATGGAGGACCATGCTCCCCTTGTCGAGGCGATCATCGCCGGTGACCGCGACAAGGCTCAGCACCTCGCCGCGCGGCACGTCAGCGACTTCGAATCGGCGGTCAAGGCCGTGCTGTGACGTGTCTCGCCCCGCGCACGGCCACGGCAGCGTGAGCCTTTTTGGTTGCTATAGCCACTAAAAAGGCTCACGCTGTCTTTTCCCGGACCCAGTCGTGGAACTCGCCGATGTGGTGTTCACTCGGCACGAGGACACCGCCACGGGCGTAGGAACGCGAGTTCATGGCGAGCTGACAGCGCTCGCACGCGTCGAAGTCCTGTCGGTTGACCCGGTCGAAGAGCTCCACCGACTGCGAGAGGTCCGTGCCCGACTCGATCACGTCGGGTGAGTACAGCCAGTCGCACTCGATCCAGGTGCGTTCCGGTGTCAGCGGGAACATCCGGTGCACGATCACGTGATCGGGAACCAGGTTGATGAACACCTGTGGTCGCACGGTGATCGCGTAGTAGCGCCGGTCCTGATGCTCGCCGACGCCCGGAAGCCGATCGAGGCCCTGGCCGCCGTCGACCGTGAACCCCTCGACGTCCGAGCCGAACTCGGCGCCGTGACCGACGTAGTACTGCGCGGCGAACCCGTCGGCGAATTCGGGCAGCACCTCGGTCAGTTCCGGATGGATCGTGGCGCAGTGGTAGCACTCCATGAAGTTCTCGATGATCTGCTTCCAGTTCGCCCTGACGTCGTACTCGATGCGCTTGCCGAGGCGCAGCGAACCGATGTCGTAGGCGTCGATCTCTTCGGCAGAACCGAGACGTGCGGCGACGTCCGAGCGGACCGTTTCCTCGAACGACGGAGGTTCCTCGGCCAGGCTCACCCAGGCGTAGCCCAACCATTCCCGCAGGTGCAGCCTCGTGAGGCCGAACTCGGTCCGGTCGAGATCCGGCATGCTGGTGAGGTTCGGCGCCGCGATGAGTTTCCCGTCGAGGCCGTAGGTCCAGGCATGGTAGGGACATTGGAAGGACTTGCTCACCTGCCCGTGTTCCTCGGTGCACAGGCGCGCACCACGGTGCCTGCACACGTTCAGGAAAGCGTTGAGCCCTCCTTTGCGCTCCCGGGCGACGAGAACGCTTTCTCGTCCTATTTGGACGGTGCGGTAGGCGCCCGGTTCGGCGAGGTCGTCACCGCGCACGGCACAGAACCACTGTTGCTCGAAGATTCGGTCCTGCTCGAGGGCGAAGACGATGGGGTCGGTGTAGTGGTGGCCGGGCAGCGTGGTCCGGAGGCTCTGAGCGTTCTCGGTGGTCGTCAAGGGTCCTTCCTCACTCACATCGGTCACGCGACACTGAGGTGGAACTGCGGGCAGCGGGGATCGGTGGCGGCGTACCGCTTCGCGAACGATGCGCCACCGTTCCACGGGACGACATCAGCGCCTGATCCGTGTCATCTCGGGATCGAACAGGGGCTCGGTCGCGACGGACGCCGGGTACGCCTGTCCGAAGTACTCGACATGGACCTGTGTTCCCGGATCCGTCCAGTTGCTGTCGATCCACGCGTAGGCGATCGAGGCCCGCAGGGTGTACCCGTAGGCGGCGCTGGTGACGTAGCCGACCGGAACCCCTTCGTGGTAGACGGGTTCCTTGCCCATCACGACGTGCTCGGGATGGTCGAACACGAGTGGCACGAGCTTGCGGCCGGTGGGCTGGGCGGCCAGATTGTCCAGCGCGGACCGTCCGACGAAGTCGCCCTTGGTCATCCGTACGGCGAAACCGACGCCGGCTTCGTACGGGTGGTGTTCGGCCGTCATGTCCGTACCCCACGCACGGTAACCCTTCTCCAACCGGAGACTGTTGAAGGCACTGCGCCCTGCGGCGGTGACACCGAGATGCTCGCCCGCCTCCCACAAGCTGTCCCACAGACGCAGGCCGACGTCGGCGTCCGCGTAGATCTCCCATCCGAGCTCGCCCACATAGGACACGCGCATCGCCGTCACCGGGACTCCCGCGATGTTCGCGTGGCGAGCCTTGAAGAACCCGAATCCTTCGTGGGAGAAGTCCTCGGTGGTCAGCGGCTGCACCAGCGCACGTGCGGACGGCCCCCACACTCCGACGCAGCATGTGCCCGTGGTGATGTCCCGAATGGCCACCGATCCGTCGGCAGGCAGATGCTGCTGCAGCCAGTCCAGATCCAGTGCGCCGTTGACGCCCGCCTGGAATACGTCGTCGCCGAGTCGTGCGACCGTCACGTCGCTGCGGATACCCCCGGCTTCGTCGAGGAGCAGGGTGTAGCCGACGGCGCCCGGCTTCCTGTTCATCTGCCCCGTCGTCATTCGTTGCAGGAACTCCAGCGCACCGGGACCGCGAATCTCCAGCCGCTTCAGTGGTGTCATGTCGTACAGGGCGACCCGGTTCCGAGTGGCTTCGGCTTCCGCGGCGGCGATCGGGGACCAGTACCGGGAGGCCCAATCGCCGCGTTCGGGAAGGGTGAGCTCATCGACCGACGCGGCGTTCGACTCGTACCAGTGTGGACGTTCCCAGCCCCCTGCTTCGAGGAAGAACGCCCCCAATTCCTGTTGACGTGGGTAGAACGGGCTGGTGCGCAGCGGCCGAGGGTGCTCTGCGGGTTGCAGCGGGTGGACTACGTCGTAGACCTCGACGAACGCGTCCGTGGCGCGCTGACGAACGTACTGCGGGTCGCGTTGCACCGGTTCGAACCGGTGCAGGTCGCATTCGTGCAGGTCGGTCGAGGGGCGACCGTCGACGAGCCACTCGGCCAAGGCCTTGGCGACACCCGCCGAATGCGTGACCCAGACAGCCTCGGCCATCCAGAAGCCGGGTACGTCGCGGGACTCGCCGATCAGGGGCATGCCGTCGGAGGTGAACGACATGACGCCGTTGAACCCTTCGTCGAGCTTGGTGTCCGCCAGCCCGGGGAGCAGCCGCAGGGACTCCTGCCACGACGGATCGAAGTCGGCGTCGGTGAAGGTGAGCATCGACGGCATGGCACTGGACGGGTCGGCGGCCAGGTCGTCGAGGTCGACCGGCATCGGACGGTGGGCGTAACTGCCGATCCCGAGACGATCGACGTGTTCCCGGAAGTACAGGTCGGCATCCTGGTGGCGCAGGATGGGACGGCGTGCCTCGGTGTGTTCGTCGTTGAGCCCCACCAGCTCGGGGAGCTGGGTCGTCTTCGCGTACTGGTGAGCCATGGGCAGCAGCGGGATGTCGACGTCGACCATGCGACCGATCGTCGGGCCCCAGAATCCGGCGGCGGAGACGACGATGTCGGCGGGTACGGCTCCGTGGTCGGTCACGACCGCGCTGACCCGGCCGTTGCGCCGCTCGATGTCGAGCACGGTGTGATGTGCCAGGAACACCGCGCCTCGGCCGCTTGCGCGACGGGCCTGCGCCTCACCGGCGCGGAGCGCCGTGGCGAGACCGTCGTCCGGTGTGTAGAGACCGCCGAAGATCTGCTCGCCGTCGACCGTCGGCCACAGCTCGGTGCAGTCGTCGGCGCTGAGGAGTTCCGATCGGATTCCCCACGAGGCGGCCAGGCCGCTCTTGCGCCGGAGATCGTCCCAGCGTTCCTGCGTGGTGGCCAGCTCCAGACCACCGACCGGCCGGAAGCAGGGCTTGCCGTCCAGGGACAGGTCCCGGAACTTGCGGACGGTGTAGTCGCCGAACTCGGTGAGCGTCCGTGACGCGTTGGTCCGGAACACGAGGCCGGGGGCGTGCGAGCTGGAGCCTCCGGTCGTGAACAGCGGCCCCTGCTCGACCACGGTCACGTCCGTCCATCCGCGTTCGGTCAGCTCGTCGGCCACGGAGCAACCGACGATGCCTGCGCCGATGATGACCACTCGGGGCACTGCGTGTCGTGCCATCAGCATTCGTCCTTTCACAGCGGTGGGACAAAAGGCGCGTAGGGTCGTCCCGGCAGCCCCGATGCGGACCGCCGGTTCGTGGAACGGGCGTGAACCCCTGCTCAGTGGCCTCGGATCAGCCACTCCTCGCGGTGCGGTGCTTCCTCGCCGATGGTCGTGGTCTCGCCGTGTCCGGTGTGGACGATCGTGGCGGGGTCGAGGCCGAGGAGTCGTTTTGAGATCGCGTGCACGATCGTGGGGAAGTCCGAGTACGACCGCCCGGTGGCCCCGGGGCCGCCACGGAACAACGTGTCGCCGGAGAACAACCAGCCGCGTTCGGCCGCATGCAGACAGATCCCGCCCCAGGTGTGTCCGGGGGTGTGGAGCACCTCGAAATCGACGTCGGCGACGGACAAGCGATCGCCGTCCACGAGCGTTCCGTCCGGGGTGCGGTCGGGGTGGACCTGTTTCCACAGGACCTCGTCCTCGGCGTGCAGCAGGATGGGTGCTCCCACCGCGTCGGCGACCGGGACGGCACCGTTGATGTGGTCGTTGTGCCCGTGGGTGCACACGACCGCGGTCACGCGGCGCCCGCCGATCGTGGCGAGGATTCGGTCCGGTTCGTGGGACGGATCGACGACGAGCACCTCGTGGTCGTCACCGACGATCCAGACGTTGTTGTCGACCTCGAAGGTCCCCCCCGTCGAGTTGGAACACGCCGGAGGTGCGCGTGAGCTCCACCCGTGCGGTCATCGGAACATCACCACCGATCGCAGCACCTCGCCGGCGTTCATCTTCGTGAACGCGGTCTCCACCTGGTCGACGGCGATCCTCTCGGTGACGAACTCCTCCAGGTCGATGCGACCCTGCTGGTGCAGGTCGACCAGCATCGGGAAGTCGCGGCTGGGCAGGCAGTCGCCGTACCACGAGGACTTGAGCGCGCCGCCCCGTCCGAAGACGTCGAGCAGCGGCAGTTCCAGAGTGGCTTCCGGACTCGGGACCCCGACCAGGACCACCGTGCCCGCGAGGTCGCGGGCGTAGAAGGCCTGCCGGTAGGTTTCGGGTCGCCCGACGGCGTCGACGACGACGTCGGCACCGAACCCGTCGGTGAACGCGCGGATCGCCTCCACGGGGTCGCCGTGCCGCGCGTTGACCAGGTCGGTGGCACCGAACCTGCCCGCCCAGTTGAGTTTCCTCGGGTCGACGTCGACGGCGATGATCCGGCGTGCGCCCGCGATCTCGGCCCCGGCGATGGCGGCGCTGCCCACGCCGCCGCAGCCGATGACCGCGACGGTGTCGCCGCGTCGAACCGGTGCGGTGTTGATCGCGGCGCCGATTCCGGCCATAGCGCCGCAGCCGAGAAGTCCGGCGACGTCGGGCTCGACGTCCGGGTCGACCTTGGTGCATTGCCCAGCCGCGACGAGGGTCTTGTCCGCGAACGCCCCGATACCGAGCGCGGGGGAGAGCGGGGTTCCGTCTTCCAGGGTCATCGGTTGCCGAGCGTTGTGGGTGTCGAAGCAGTACTGCTGCTCACCACGCTTGCATGCGCGGCAGCGCCCGCACACGGCGCGCCAGTTCAGCACCACGAAGTCGCCGGGTTCCACGTCGGTGACTCCGTCGCCGACGGACTCGACGACACCCGCCGCTTCGTGCCCGAGCAGGAAGGGAAACTGATCGTTGATCTCGCCGTCGCGGTAAGCGAGGTCGGTGTGGCAGACCCCGCAGGCCTGCACGGCGACGAGCGCCTCTCCCGGGCCGGGATCCGGCACCAGGATGTCCGTCAGTTCCACGGGTGCGCCCTCTTTGAGTGAGACGACACCTCGGACCTTGTGCAGCAAAGATCTCTCCTCTCCGGCACGCAGCGCCGCGGAGTTCGGTGGGGTGGAGAAGTTGAGGATCACCCGGGCTGTGTTGCGCGATGCGCGAAGGGTTGCCCGATGTGAAACACGATGGAGAGCACCGGGGAGTGCTGTCAAGGGGTGTTGACGATGTGACTCCGGGCTACTGTCGAGTACGGCGACGACGTGTCCGCGTCGAGCCGTTCTTGCGCTCATACGGTGGAAAAGTCCTGATCGGCCAGCGTTGAATCAATCGGCACCGCCTCTTGACGGCCTCTGGGCACTCAGGGATTGTGTTGCGTATAGCGCGCCCCGTTGGGTTATCCGCAACACGAGGAGGGGTCATGTTCGTTGCCTGTCGTACCGAGGAGCTGCCGCCCGGTGAGTCCGTCCGCATCCACGCTGACGTCCCCGTCGCCGTGTTCAACGCCGACGGCGAGTACTACGCGGTGGACGACACCTGCACCCACCAGGACGCCTCGCTCTCCGACGGGTTCCTGGAGGGCTGCTTCGTCGAATGTCCCTTGCACGCGGCTTTTTTCGACCTGCGCACCGGAGTCCCGACGTGCCTGCCCGCGAAGCGGCCGGTCCGCACGCATCCGGTCACGGTCGAGGACGGGCTCGTCTACGTGCACGTCGCCGTGCCGGCTCTCGAATAGGGAGCGGAGGAAGTCGCATGAGGACGATCGCGGTCGTCGGCACGTCGTTGGCGGGATTTTCCACCGCTCAGCAGCTGCGTTCGCAAGGATTCGACGGGCGTCTCGTGATGGTCGGAGCCGAGGTGCATCCACCTTACGATCGGCCTCCGCTGTCGAAGGACTTTCTCGTGGGCGATGCGGACCAACATCAGCTGGCGCTGGGTGAGCAGTCCGACTACGACGACCTGGAGGCCGAGTGGATACTCGGCGACCCCGTCGCACGACTTCGCCCGTCCGACGCGTGTCTCGAGCTGGTCAGCGGCGCTCACGTCCGCACCGACGGGGTGGTGGCCGCGACCGGTGCATCGGTGCGACAACTTCCAGGGGCCTCCGATGTGGAGGGTGTGTACGCCCTGCGCACCCTGCAGGACGCGGTGGGGCTACGCGACGAACTGACGCACGGGAGGCCGCGGGTGGTCGTCGTCGGCGCGGGATTCATCGGCGCCGAGGTCGCCTCGTCGTGCCGGAAGCTGGGACTGGACGTCGCGCTCGTCGAGGCCGCCGAGCTGCCGTTGGCGCGCGCTCTCGGGCAGGAGATGGCCGCGGTCTGCGCACAGCTGCACGGCGAACACGGTGTCGACGTGCGGTTCGGGGTAGGCGTGGACCGACTGTGTACCTCCTTCGGGCGGGTCGTGGGTCTGGATCTGTCCACAGGGGAACACCTGCCCGCCGACGTCGTCGTCACCGGAATCGGGGTCGAACCCAACACGGGGTGGCTCGCCGGTTCCGGCGTGGGCGTTCAGGACGGGGTGCTGTGCGACGCGGGCGGGGTGACCGACCTGCCGAACGTCGTCGGCGTCGGAGACGTGGCGCGCTGCCACCGGCAGGATCTCGGCCGTACGGCACGCATCGAGCACTGGAGCAGTGCGATGAAGCAACCTCGGGTGGCCGTCGGAAACCTGCTCGCCGGGAGCACGGTCGAGCGCCACGACGACCTGCCCTACTTCTGGTCGGATCAATACGGTGTGCGCATCCAGTTCACCGGTTTCGTCCACCCCGAAGACGACGTGCGCATCCTGGAGGGCGCGGTCGACGATCGGTGCTTCCTCGCCCAGTACGAGCGCGACGGGCAACCCGTGGGGTTGCTCGCTTTCAACTCGCCGCGGGGATTCGGACGGGCCCGCCGGCAACTGACCCGGCCGGGGCTGGTCACCGTGGCGTCGTGACCGGCCGAGCAGCGTGAGTCTTTTTGGTTGCTATAGCCACCAAAAAGACTCACGCTACGTTCAGCGCTTGATGCCGACGGCGCCGATCATGAGGTTGCGGACCGGGTCGAGCTGGGTCGGCTGCGGGCCGTCCGGCCACCAGTCGTTGAGATACACCAGCCCGGGTGGCAGCAGGTCGAGTCCGTCGAGATAGGCGGCGATCTCGTCGTGGGTGCGAAACCGGCCCGTGCCCATCGGGCTGTGCAGGAAGGTGGCCTCCAGGCGCGTGGCCAGCGCCGAGAGTTCCGGCTCGGCCTCTCCTGGGTGGAAGAAGTGGCTGAGCACGACGTAGGAGCCGGCCGGCAGCGCGTCGATGTACTCGGCCATGATCGCGGCGGGGTCGTCCTCGTCGGGCAGGTGGTGCAGCGTGCCCACCTGATACAGCGCCAGTGGCCGGTCGAGGTCGAGTGTGGTCCGGACCGTGGGGTCGGACAGCAGCCGCTGAGGCGCGGCGAGGTCGGCTTCGACGAAACGCACGTGATCCTGGTCGTCGAGCAGCGCGCGCCCGTGTGCGGCGCAGACTGCGTCGTTGTCGACATAGACGACACGGGCGTCCACGTTGACGCGCCGAGCGGCGTCGTGGGTGTTCTCGGCCGTGGGCAGGCCGGAGCCGCAGTCGAGGAACTGCTCGATGCCTGCGGTCGCCGCCAGGAATCGGGTGGCGCGAATGAGGAAGGCACGGTTGTCGCGCGCCAGGGCGCCGAGCTCGGGAGCGACCGTCAGCAACTGGTCCCGCACTTCGCGGTCGATGGCGTAGTTGTCCTTGCCGCCGAGCACTGCGTCGTAGCTGCGCGCGATGCTCGGCTCGTTCGTGTCGATCCCGTCGAGCTCGACGGGGGCGCCGGTCCCTTGGGCACTGGATGCCTGCGATGCCATGTGGCGCACCGTAGCGGTCTCGCTGCTCAGTGATCACCCCCGCCGCCGTGATCGGTGGGAGAGCGCTCGTCGCTGAAGGTTCCGTGGCAGCGGAACCGCTGTCCCTCACGAGGAGGACGCTGAGAACCCGCAGGCGTGCCGCTCAGCGGCTTCGCTGACACGACACGAGAGCTAGGAGCCGCGTGGCGGAGGCGGACGGGAATCGAACCCGCCAACGGCAGAACCTGCCGTTCAACGGCTTTGAAGGCCGCGCCGGTCACCAGGCCGGATACGCCTCCTCGCGCACACTGGGCAGCAGCCCATCACAGGATGCGAACCGAGCGCACCTCGGGCGGTTGCTGCATGATGTTGATGATGGGACATCGGCTGACTCAGTACGCCCACGGCGGCGGCTGCGCCTGCAAGATTCCCCCGGGTGAGTTGGAGAGCATGGTCGCCACACTCGCTGTCGGCACGCCCCCCGACGCGCAAGGGGAGCTGCTGGTGGGGCTCGACGCGGGGGACGACGCCGCTGCGGTGCGGATCGGCGACGGCACCGCCGTCGTCGCGACGACCGACTTCTTCACCCCGGTCGTCGACGACCCGTTCGACTGGGGACGGATCGCCGCAGCGAACGCGCTCTCCGACGTGTACGCGATGGGTGCGAGACCGGTGGTGGCGGTGAACCTGCTCGGCTGGCCGCGTGAGGTGCTGCCGTTCGACCTGGCTACCGAGGTGCTGCGCGGCGGGCTCGAGGTGTGCACCACGGCGGGCTGTCACCTCGCCGGCGGCCACAGTGTCGACGACCCGGAGCCGAAGTACGGGCTGGCGGTGACGGGAATCGCCGACCCGGACCGGTTGCTGCGCAACGACGCCGGGCGACCGGGAACACCGTTGTCCTTGACGAAACCGCTCGGCATCGGAGTGCTCAACACAGCCCACAAGGCCACCGGTCGATACTCGGCCGCAGCCGTGGACACCATGACGACGTTGAACGCGGACGCCTCGCGGGCCGCCGTGGCCGCGGGCATCGTCTGCGCCACCGACGTGACGGGCTTCGGGCTACTCGGGCACGCACTCAAGCTGGCCCGCGCGAGCGGGGTGACGGTGGTGATCGACGCCAACGCGGTGCCCTACCTGGACGGCGCCCGCCCGGCCGTACGCGACGGGCAGGTCAGCGGCGGGACCAGACGCAATCTCGACTGGGTTCGGCCGGACGCCGACATGACCGTGGGGGAGGAGGACGCGCTGCTGCTCGCTGATGCGCAGACTTCCGGCGGCCTGCTCGTAGCTGGGGAGATTCCGGGAGCACCGGTCATCGGGGAGCTGCGTGCGCCCGGGGAACACCCACTCGTGGTGCGCTGAGCGTGCCTGGCGAACCGCCGAGCGGATGTGTACGGGCGTGGCGCTTCGGGTAGGACTGAGAGGTCGCGCGAAGAGAGGTTGTGGTCAGGAACGGTGCGCCGACGGTTCTTCCGCCGGCTGTGCAGACCGGCCACCGGAGGGTTCGCAGCCGCGAGCTGAGCTTCGGGCCGACGCAGATCGATTCGCGCACCCGATACGGCCGACGAGACGTACATGCCGGGAGGTGACGACGGTGCCGCAGCCGACGTGGAACCGAAAGCAGGAACGTCAGTACCAGCACATCAAGGAGTCCACCAAGCAGCGTGGCTCCAGCGAGGGGCGCGCCGAGGAGATCGCCGCGCGCACTGTGAACAAGGACCGGGCGCAGCAGGGACAGGCACGGCAGCGTAGTGCGGTCGCCACCGAGGACATCTCACCGCAGCGGCGGGGCGGGATCCGCTCGGGTAACCGGTACGGGCCAGGCGGACGGACGAAACAGCAGCTGTACGAGGACGCCAGGAAGCAGAAGGTCGCGGGTCGCTCCAAGATGAGCAAGGCGGAGCTGGAGAAGGCCGTCGGCCGCTGATCGAGTTCCACAATGGACCGCCCGTCGCAGTTCTCCTCGCGGCGGGCGGGACGACTTGGCAGCATGGGGTCATGACCGCCAGCCTCGACACACCGCGTCGCCGCCGCCCATGACGGAAGACCGGCACCCGACGGGGGACCAGCGCAGGCTCGTGCCGCGCACCGACGACGTGCTCGCACAACCCGACATCCGCGCTGCCGTGCAGCGGCTCGGGCGCGGACTGGTGAAGCAAGCCGTCTCCGACGCGCAGGAGTTGGTCCGTCGCCAGGAGATCGCTCCGGACGGCGTCGTGGCGGCCACGCTCGCGGGCCTGCCACGGTCGGCGAACTCGCTGCGTCCGGTCGTCAACGCCACCGGAGTTCTCGTGCACACGAACCTGGGGCGTGCTCCGTTGTCGGACGCGGCGGTCACCGCGGTCACCGAGGCGGCAGGACACACCGACATCGAATTCGACCTCGCGGAAGGCAGCCGGTCCCCACGGGGACGAGGCGCATTGGACGGGTTGCGCACGGCGTTGCCCGAGGCCGCCGACGTGCACGTGGTCAACAACAACGCCGCGGCGCTGCTCCTGTGCGCGCTCGCGCTCGCTCCCGGGCAGGAGATCGTCGTCAGCCGTGGCGAACTCGTCGAGATCGGCGACGGTTTCCGCATCCCCGACCTGCTCGCCGCCACCGGCGCTCACCTGCACGAGGTGGGGACGACGAACCGGACGACGGTGGAGGACTACCGGGCGGCGATCGGGCCGCGAACCGGCTTCGTGCTCAAGGTACACCCGTCGAACTTCCTGGTCACCGGCTTCACCTCGGCCCCGGCGGTGGCCGAACTCGCCGCCTTGCCCGCGCCGCTGGTGGTCGACATCGGCTCGGGTCTGTTGACGGCGCATTCGGCGCTGCCGGACGAACCTGACGCCGCTTCCTCGCTCCGGGCAGGTGCTGCCGTGGTGACCGCGAGTGCCGACAAGCTGCTCGGGGGACCGCAGGCCGGCCTGCTCGCCGGGGGCGAGTCCTGGATTCACCGGTTGCGCAGGCACCCGGCGGCGCGGGCGCTGCGCGTCGACAAGCTCACGCTGGCAGCCTTGGAGGCGACGGTGCGCGGTCCCATCGCTCGCGTGCCTGCCGCGCTGAACACCTCGCGGGACGAGCTCCGCCGCCGAGTCCTCGCCGTAGTGGACACGCTGGTTACGGCAGGAGTGGAAGCGCACAGCGTGGATTCGATCGCCGCCGTCGGCGGTGGCGGCGCCCCCGGCGTCGAGCTGCCGAGTGCGGCGGTGAGCCTGCCCGCGCGCTACGCCGAGGTGTTGCGGCGCGGTGATCCGCCGGTCGTGGGCCGGGTCGAGGACGGACGTTGCCTGCTGGACCTGCGCAGCGTCGACCCTGACGAGGACCAGCTACTCACAGAGGCGGTCCGGGCATGGACGTGATCGCCACCGCCGGGCACGTCGACCACGGCAAATCCGCGCTCGTGAGGGCCCTCACCGGGATGGAACCGGACCGTTGGACCGAGGAACGCCGCCGTGGCCTCACTCTCGACCTCGGCTTCGCGTGGACGGCGACCGGAGGGCGCACGCTCGCGTTCGTCGACGTCCCGGGCCACGAACGATTCGTGCCGAACATGCTGGCCGGGGTCGGTCCCGCCCCGGCGGTGTTGTTCGTGGTCGCCGCCGACGAGGGGTGGATGCCGCAGTCCGCCGAGCATCTCGCCGCACTACACGCCCACGGTGTGCGGCACGGCCTGCTCGTGGTCACCAAGGCGGACATCGCCGATCCCGCACCGGCGAGGGACGGAGCCCTGGCGGAACTGGCGGGCACGACGCTGGCGGACATGCCGAGCGTGGCGGTCAGCGCCCGCACCGGGCTCGGGCTGGACCGGCTACACGAAGAACTGGAGTCGTTGGCCGCGAGCCTGCCCACACCGGACCTCGACGCCGACGTGCGGTTGTGGGTCGACCGGGTGTTCAGCGTGCGCGGAGCAGGCACGGTCGCCACGGGCACGCTCGCGGGCGGCACGCTCAGGCTCGGGGACGAGCTCGTCGTCTCGCGCACCGGTCACCCGGCGCGAGTGCGCGGGCTGCACGTGCTCGGTGAGTCCGCGGAGCAGGTGGCCGCCACCGCGCGGGTGGCGGTGAACCTGCGCGGGACGGACCGGGCGCAGGTCGAGCGTGGAGACGCGTTACTCACGCCCGAACGCTGGCGCGGTACGCGCGAGTTCGACGTCGCGTTGCATGCCTGCGACCCCGAACGGTTGCACCGGCACCTCGTCCTGCACGTCGGCACCGCTGACGTGCCCGTCCACGTCCGGCCGCTGGGAGCCCACACTGCGCGCCTGTTGCTGGAGGCGTCGCTGCCGTTGCGGGTCTCCGACACGGGGCTGTTGCGCGACCCGGGTGAGCACCGGATCGCGGCGGGGTTTCGCGTCCTCGACGTCGACCCGCCCTCGATCTCCGGCAGAGGGCTCGCGCGCCGCCGCGGAGCGTTGCTCGCCGCGTTGGCGGCTCGTCGTGATCCGGTGACCGCGCTCGCCGAGGATCGGCTCGCGAGGCTGGGGCAGGTGCGCGCCGCCGAGTTCCGGGTGACGGGCCTCCCGGTCCCGGGTAGTGAGGTCGAGGGGTGGCAGGTGGACACCGAGACCTGGATACGTACCGCCGATCGTGCGAGGGCCGTCCTGACCCGGTGGGACGCGGACCACGGACTCGCCGCAGGGATGCCGATCGACGAACTCCGCCGCGAGCTCGACATGCCCTCGCGTGATCTCGCCGCCCGTCTCGCGGAGAACGCCGGATTCACCGTCGTGGATGGCCGGGTCCGGAGTCCGAGCGAGCAGGACGCGTTGCCGCGGGCCGTGGAGGACGCCGTTCGTATCGTGGAGCGCGGGCTCGCCGCGGATCCGTTCCGCGCCCCGGAGGCCGAGGAACTGGCCCGATTCGGGCTCGGTACGAAGGAACTGGCGGCCGCCGTGCGACTCGGCAGGCTCACGCGCGTCGCCGACGGCGTGGTGCTCGGCCCCGGGGCGCTGTCCCGAGCGGCGGAAGTCCTCGCCGGACTCGACGGCGAGTTCAGCGTCAGCGAGGCGAAACGGGCGCTGGACACCACTCGGCGTGTCGCGATCCCGTTGCTGGAACAGCTCGATGCGCAGGGGATCACCGAACGGATCACCGACACCGCTCGACGCTGCCGCGCGCCGAGGGCTGCGGTGGGCGAGGACACGCGGTAGCGTCGAGTCGAATTCCGAACTCGCACCGGGTGAGGGGGCGAGATGGGTCTGCGGCAGTGGATCGAGGGGTGGCCGGTCTACCGGCAGCTCACCGGGTCCGACCCGCTCGGCCGGTCGGCCTCGGCACAGTCCGAGCAGACCCGACAGTGGCACGCGCGCACCGAGGACGCCGACGACGTGGTGCGTTCCGTCTGTCCTTACTGCGCCGTGGGCTGCGGCCAGAAGGTCTACGTGCGCGACGGCGAGGTCACCCAGATCGAAGGGGATCCCGACTCGCCGATCTCCCGCGGCAGGCTCTGTCCGAAGGGTGCGGCGAGCAAGCAGCTCGTCACCAGTCCGACTCGCGTCCGCGAGGTGCTCTACCGGCGTCCCTACGGACGCGACTGGGAGCGGCTGTCGCTGGACGAGGCGATGGAGATGATCGCCGACCGGGTGCTGGACACGCGGAAGCAGACCTGGCAGGAATGCGACGAGAACGGCCGCTGGGTCAACCGCACGCTGGGCATCGCGAGCCTGGGCGGGGCCACCCTGGACAACGAAGAGAACTACCTGATGAAGAAGCTCTACACAGCGCTCGGTGCGGTGCAGGTGGAGAATCAGGCGCGCATTTGACACTCCGCCACGGTTCCCGGTCTGGGGACCTCCTTCGGGCGCGGCGGCGCCACGACCTTCCAGCAGGATCTCGTCAACGCGGACTGCATCGTCATCGAGGGATCCAACATGGCCGAGTGCCATCCCGTCGGGTTCCAGTGGGTGATGGAGGCCAAGGAACGCGGCGCGAAGGTCATCCACGTCGACCCGCGTTTCACGAGGACCAGCGCGCTGGCCGACGTGCACGCTCCGCTGCGGGTGGGGACGGACATCGCCTTCCTCGGAGGCTTGATCAACTACGTTCTGACGCAGGAAAAGGACTTCCGCGAATACGTCCTGGCCTACACGAACGCGGCGGCGATCCTGCGGGAGGACTACGTCGACACGGAGGACCTCGACGGCCTGTTCTCCGGCTTCGACGATCAGGACCGGGAGTACGACGCCGAAACCTGGGCGTACGAAACCGAGGATTCGGAGGATCGTCGACGGTTCCGCACCCGTCAGCGCGCCGGTGGCGCCGACCGGTACGGCAGCGGAGGTGCGCCGCTGCGCGCGAAGCCGCGGATGGACGAGACATTGCAGCACCCGCGGTGCGTGTATCAGGTGTTGCGCCGGCATTTCGCCCGGTACACGCCCGAGGCTGTCGCCGAGATATGCGGTCTCCCGGTGGCGCAGTTCCACGAGATCGCCGAGGCAGTCACCGTCAACTCCGGTCGGGAGCGCACCACCGCGTGGGTGTACTCCGTGGGCTGGACGCACCACACGGTCGGGGCGCAGTACATCCGCACCGCCTCGATCCTGCAGTCCTTGCTCGGCAATATCGGCAGGCCCGGCGGAGGAATCCTGGCCCTGCGCGGACACGCCAGCATCCAGGGTTCGACCGACATCCCGACGTTGTTCAACATCCTGCCCGGCTACGTCCCGATGCCCAACGCCGACGAGGACACCTCGGTGGACGAGTTCGTCGCCGCGGACGAGGACAAAGCCGGGTACTGGGGCAACATGCGCTCCTACGTGGTGAGCCTGCTCAAAGCCTGGTTCGGCGACAACGCCCACGCGGGCAACGACTTCCTGTTCGACCACCTGCCCCGGATCAGCGGCGATCACGGCACTTACACCACCGTGTGCAACCAGATCGAGGGCACGTGCAAGGGCTACTTCCTGGTCGGCGAGAACCCCGCGGTGGGGTCCGCGAACGGCAGGATGCAGCGGTTCGGCATGGCCAACCTCGACTGGCTCGTGGTGCGCGACCTACAACTCATCGAGAGCGCCACGTTCTGGAAGGACGGCCCTGAGATCGAGACCGGGGAGTTGCGCACCGACGAGATCGGCACCGAAGTGTTCTTCCTTCCCGCCGCCTCGCACACCGAGAAGGACGGGAGCTTCACCAACACGCAGCGGTTGGTGCAGTGGCACCACAAGGCCGTGGAACCCTCCGGTGACGCACGCAGCGACCTGTGGTTCTACTACCACCTCGGGCGGATCGTCCAGCAGCGGCTCGCCGACAGCGACGATCCGCGTGACCGGCCGGTGCGGGACCTCGTCTGGGACTATCCGACCGAGGGGCCGACGGCCGAACCGGACGCGGAAGCCGTTCTCGCGGAGATCAACGGAACCGGCCCTGACGGGCCGTTGTCGTCGTACCTCGAACTCGCCGCGGACGGGTCCACGTCGTGCGGCTGCTGGATCTATTGTGGGGTCCGTGGCGGTGGGCACAACCATGCCGCGAACCGCACGCCCGGTTCGGAGCAGAGCTGGGTGGCCCCCGACTGGGCGTGGGCATGGCCCGCCAACCGGCGCATCCTCTACAACCGCGCGTCGGCCGACCCGCAAGGACATCCTTGGAGCGAGCGGAAGCGCTACATCTGGTGGGATGCCGCCAGCGGCCGTTGGACCGGCCCGGACGTTCCGGACTTTCAACGAGACAAGGCGCCCACCTATGATCCGCCTCCGGGTGCGCGCGCTCAGGACGCGATCGCCGGGAACGAACCGTTCATCATGCAGCACGACGGACGTGCCTGGTTGTTCGCCCCCTCGGGGCTGGCCGACGGGCCGTTGCCGACGCACTACGAACCACAGGAGTCCCCTGTGGACAATGCGTTGTACGGGCAGGAGCACAATCCCGTTCGTCAGCGCTACTCTGGTCGCGACAACCAGTACCATCCGACCGACGGCGGCGTGTTTCCTTACGTGTTCACGACGTACCGGCTCACCGAACATCACACCGCGGGCGGGATGAGCCGGACGCTGCCGTACCTCTCGGAACTGCAACCGGAGTTCTTCTGTGAGGTCTCTCCCGAGCTGGCGACCGAACGCGGGCTCGAGCACGGCGGGTGGGCGACGATCGTCTCCTCGCGGACGGCGATCGAGGCGCGGGTACTCGTCACCGAGCGGATCCGGCCGTTGCGCGTGCAGGGTCGTACGATCCATCAGATCGGGCTTCCGTACCACTGGGGAAGCAACGGTCTGTCCACAGGAGATGCGGCGAACGATCTCCTTCCCATCGTGCTCGACCCGAACGTGCACATCCAGGAGTCGAAAGCCGCCACTTGTGACATCCGGCCCGGACGACGGCCACGAGGACCCGCGCTCAGGGACTTCGTCGAGGAGTATCAACGCAGGGCGAGAGAAGGGGGAGACGAGACGTGAGTGGGACCGGCTACGACCACCCGCAGCCGAGAAAGGGCTTCTTCACCGACACCTCGGTCTGCATCGGATGCAAGGCCTGCGAGGTCGCGTGCAAGGAGTGGAACGCGGTTCCCGCGAACGGGCACGAAGAGCTCGACCTGCTCGGGATGTCCTACGACAACACCGCGGACCTCGGGGCGAACAACTGGCGTCACGTGGCGTTCATCGAGCAGACGGTGGCGCCGCGTCCGGAGACCTCCGAAGCGGTGCAGCTGGGGATGCCCACGGTGGGCGCGCCCGCACAGGATGGCGAGGCGGGTGTCCGGTGGTTGATGTCCAGCGACGTCTGCAAACACTGCACGCACGCGGCCTGTCTCGACGTGTGCCCGACCGGCGCGTTGTTCCGCACCGAGTTCGACACGGTCGTCGTTCAGGACGACATCTGTAACGGCTGCGGTTACTGCGTGCCTGCCTGTCCGTACGGTGTCATCGAGAAACGGGAGACCGACGGCGGCGCCTTCAAGTGCACGCTGTGCTACGACCGGCTCGGCGCGGGAATGGAGCCCGCGTGCGCCAAGGCGTGCCCGACCGATTCCATCCAGTACGGGGACTTGGACGAACTTCGGCAACGGGCGTCCGAGCGTGTCGATGCGCTGCACCAGGCCGGGGTCGGCGAGGCGCGGTTGTACGGGCACGATCCGCAGGACGGTGTCGGCGGGGACGGTGCGTTCTTCCTGTTGCTGGACGAACCCGAGGTCTACGGATTCCCTCCGGATCCGGTCGTGACCACCCGGGATTTGCCCGCCATGTGGGCGAGTGCGGGCGCGGTGGCGCTGGGTGTGGCCGCCACGGTCGCGGGTGCGTTCCTCGGAGGACGGCGGTGAGCCCGCGCGCGGAACGGCCGATGGTGGACAAGGCCGAGTTCCGGTCGTACTACGGCAGGCCGATCCTGAAGGAACCCGCATGGGAACAGCCGGACGTGCCGCTGTATCTGTTCCTCGGCGGCGCCGCGGGAGCGGCCGCGAGCATGGCCGCGATGGCCGACCGCACCGGGTATCCGACACTGACCCGAACGGGCCGCATTGTCGCGGCCGGCGGCGCGACGGCCAGCGTCGTCGCACTGATTCACGACCTGGGCAGGCCCACGCGTTTCCTGAACATGCTGCGGGTGTTCAAGCCGACCTCACCGTTGTCGGTCGGGTCGTGGATATTGGCGCCGTTCTCGGGCCTCGCCGCGGCCTCGGCGGCGTCCGACCTGACCGGCCGCCTGCCGGTGGCGGGCACGGTCGCCGGTGGTGCGGCCGGAGTGCTCGGACCCGCGATGTGCACGTACACGGCGGTGTTGCTGGCGGATACCGCGACCCCTGCCTGGCACGAGAGTTACCGTGATCTGCCCGTGTTGTTCGCGGGCAGCGCCGTCGCCAGCGCCGCCGGGGCCGCGTTGTTGGTCGTTCCACCACGAGAACTCCGGCCCGTCGTACGGCTGGGACTGCTCGGCTCGGCGGTCGAACTCGCCGCCGCCTTCCGGTTGGAGCATGCGCCTCGGCTGGTGTCTGAGACGTACCGTACGGGCCGTGCGGGCAAACTCCTCACGGCGTCTCGCGCGTTGACGGCCACGGGCGCAGTGCTCTCGCTCTTCTCGCGGAGGCGCCGTTCCGTGGGGCTCGCCGCAGGGATCGCATTCCTGGCGGGCGGCCTGTGCACGCGGTTCGGCGTGTACGCCGCCGGTGTCGCCTCTGCTCAGGACCCGAAGTACGTCGTCATCCCGCAACGCGAGCGTGCACGGGACAGCCGCGCCCACAGCGCACCCGTGCCTGCCCAGGACTGAGCGGGTACGAGACGGCGACGGCGTGAGCCTTTTTAGTGGCTATAGCAACCAAAAAGGCTCACGCGGGCGAGTTGCACGTGCGTCAGCTGCCCTGATCGGCGGGCCCGGTGTCGCGCATCGTCTCCGGGTCCAGCGGCGGGTTCGGGTTGATGCCGGGTTGCGTCCGTTGTTTCTCCAGTTCCTCGGCGCTCTTGTCGAAGGCGCGCTGTTCGCCGCGTTGCACACCCGGCGTGTGCGCGGTCAACGCGCTTCCTTCGTAGTCCTCCGTCTGGCCTCGGAAGTGCTCCGCAGGTTGCTCGTCTGCGGGGCTGGTCCCCGCGTTGGCACCGAGCGAGGACTCCGGCTCCTTCGGCGGCCGCACCGGGTCGGAACTGCCGCCTGCGCCGGAAAGGTCCTCATCGCCCGCGTGTGGGGGACGTGGCCGATCGGCGCGATCGTCGCGTTCCTTCCGGTCCGGGTACGGCGGCGCCGCTTCCTGTGGCGGAATCTCGCCCCGCTGCTCGATCTGCGGCCCACGGGCCGCCGGGCTGCTTCGCGTCCGGTGCGCGGTTCGTGTCGGTCATCGTCGTCACCTCCTGACGAGTGCCGTACCGAGGGGAGGGACCCCTTGCCTCGGTAGGCATGTCGTCAGGATGCCCGCCTCGTGCGCAGCTCAAACGGGCCGATTCGGCGCGATCAGTCGTAGCCGAGCGTGACAGCCGGTTCTTCGCGCATCTCGTCGTCGCCGACGTCCTCGCCCGCGTCGTCCACGGGCTCCTCGGCGTTGATGCCTTCGTTCTCCGCTTCCGGCGGGTCCGGCGAGTGCGTCGTCGTCACCTCGATCACCTCCGCGATGGGTGTGCACCCGTGAGGTGCCCTGCTGCCGAAGAACACAAACGTCCGCCGCACCATCGTTCCCGCGCAGCGTCAGGACGGTGGTTGATCCCGCTCGCATGACGCGACTGCACACCTCCGGCCGGGATCCTGAGGTCGTCGAATTCGCTTCTGCGAACGGGTGATTCGCGCGCGCGGAGGTGTACCGAAGCGGCGCGCGCGGTACTCCGAGGACCCCAGCTGTTCACCCGGTTTCGAGGTCCGAGCGGCGTTCTTCGACGGCGGTGACCAGTTCACGGTCGTCGGCGAGTTCGGGCGACAGAGCGCCCAGAAGGTGGAGGACCGCCTCATCCGAGTGCGCCAGCGCGGTGAGTTTCTCGGCATCGGGGTCGCGGACGTCTTGGGTGCGCAGGTGAATCACCCATCCGGCCAGTGCTGCGACCGCGCTGGCCGGCATCCTGCCGAGTGCGCGTTCGGCTCGCAACACGGGCAGAATGCGCGCGGGGATTTTCTGCGACCCGTCGGCGGCGATCTGCAGCAGACGGTGCCGGATGCCGCGCGAGGCGAACCGTTCGCGCAGCTTGCCGCGATAGTCGCGGAGCTCGTCGCCCGGCAGCTCGGCATGGCACTCGGCGGTGTCCCACCATGACTCCATCCACGCCTCGAGACGCGGATGGCGGACGGCCTCGTCGATGGTCGTGCAGCCCAATGCGGGACCGGTGTAGGCCAGCAGCGTGTGGGCGCCATTCAGAAACCACAGTTTACGTTGTTCGTAGGCGTCGAGGTCGTCGACGAATCGAGCGCCCGACTGTTCCCACCGGGGTCGCCCTTGGGGGAACCGACCCCGGAGCAGCCACTCACTGAACGGCTCGGTCACCACCGGAACCTGGTCGTGGACGCCGAGCTCACGTGCGACCGTGGCCAGAGCCGCGTCGGTCGTGGCGGGGGTGATCCGGTCGACAACGGTGTCCACAAAGGATACGTGTTCGCTCAGCCACGTACGGAACTCCGGTGTGGCGTCCGAGGCGGCAGCGAGCAGTGCGGCACGGAGGACGCCGCCGTTGCCCGGCAGGTTGTCACAGGGTACGAGCGCGAGGGGTGCGCCACCGGTGCGATGACGTTCCTGTAGCCCGGCGAGGAGCTTGCCGAGCGCGGTCCCGTCGAGCGGAGTGCTCACGTGGTACGCGGCTTCGGTGATGGTGAGCGTGACCAACGCCATCTCCGGAGACGAGAGGTCGGCGAGCCATTGTTCGTGATCTCCGCCGGGGTGTGCGCGACTGATCGAGTCCACGACCTGGACCCGCGGTCCGTCCTCACCGTGGGTCTGCACGGTGTACAGGCCCTCCTGTTCGGTGAGCTGCCGAGGCAGTGTGGTGCTGCGGAACGTGTACGCCGCGATGCCCCACTCCGGATCGACCATCGTGTAGACCGCCTGGTGCGCGCGGTGGAAGGCGCCGAGACCCAAGTGCACGGCGCGTACCGGTGCGGGTGCGGCGCGGTGCGTGGAGGTGCGGTCGAGGCGCGGCATCAGAGGCGGAACGCGGTACGGGGCTGACGGTCGTTGAGGTCGCGGATGACGCGGTGTGCGTCGTCCTCGGTGAGCACGTGCTCGGCGACGAGCCCTGCGAGGTGTGCCGCGTCGACGCGTCGAGCGGTGTCGTGGCGCGCCGGAATGGAGCAGAATCCGCGAGTGTCGTCGATGAATCCCGCGTTTCGGTGGAACCCGGCCGTCTCGGTGACGGCGTCGCGGAAACGGTGCATCGCCCGGGGCGCGTCGAGGAACCACCACGGTGCGCCGAGATACACCGACGGGTAAAAGCCGGCCAACGGTGCCAGCTCGCGCGAGAAGACCGTTTCGTCGAGTGTGAACAACACGGTCCGGAACCGCGGATTCGTGCCGAATCGCTCCAGCATCGGTTGCAGGGCGCGGGTGAACTCCATCTGCAACGGGATGTCGTGCCCGGTGTCGGCGCCGAACCGGCGCAGCGTGTCCGGATGGTGGTTGCGCCTGCTGCCGGGATGCAGCGCCATCACCATTCCGTCCTCACTGGACATTCGGGCCATCTCTCCGAGCAGGTGGCGCGAGAGCAGTCGCGCCTCACCCGTATCGGCCTGTCCGGCACGGACGCGGTCGAACAGGCGAGCCGCCTCGGCGGTGTCCAGGAACTCCATCCCGGCGTCGGGTGCACTGTGGTCGGTCGCGGTGGCTCCGTTGTCCCGGAAGTACTCTCGCCGCGACTCGAGTGCCGCGATGAGACCGTCGTAGTCGCGGGTGTCGATTCCGCTCACCGAGGCGAGTCGGTCCAGGGACTGTGGCCAGTCGGCGCGGGTGGCGTCGAGGTAGGCGTCAGGGCGGAACGTCGGCACGACACGACCGCGCCAGGTGGGGTCGGCGGCCAGGGCGCGGTGGTGCCGGAGGTCGTCCGCTGGGTCGTCGGTTGTCGCCAACACCTCGATCCGGAACGAGTCGTAGAGCGCGCGGGGGCGGAACTCGGGCTTGTTCAGGCGGGCGGCCAGCTCGTCGAACAACTCGTCGGCGGTCTCGGCCGAGGGCTGCACGGTCGCACCGAGCACGTCGTGCAGCTCAGCCTCGATCCATTGCCGCGACGCGGTGCCGAGGAACAAATGCCACCGCTCGCAGAAGTTGCGCCACACCTCGCGTGGTGGAGCGGTCTCGACGCCGTCCCGGTCGGACAGGCCGAGCTGATGCAACGGCACCCCGTCCGCGTGCAGCAGGCGAGTCACGTAGTGGTCGGGGGTGACCAGCAGCGATGCCGGGTCGGTGAACGGTTCGTCGTCGGCGAGCAGGCGGGGATCGATATGGCCGTGCGGGCTGATCAGCGGAAGGTCGCGGACGTCGTCGAACAGGCGACGCGCGACGGCTCGTGTGTCCGGGTTCGGGGGAAGCAGCCTGTCCGGATGCGGCTGGAGAGGCACCCGTCCGCCGTAGCGAGCGGAGAGGTCCGGGCCGGTGCTCGGTGTTGTGCCGCCGTTCATGCCCGCCAGCGTCGCCGCCCTGCTCCGTGCCGACAACCGGTTGCCGTTAGTTGCCGTCCTTCGGCCGGCCGGTGGAGCCGCGCACCACGAGGTGTGCGTCGTAGTGCTGGGAATCCCGTTCGGGGCCGTGCCTGGAGATCTGGGCGTCGAGGGTGTCCACCGCGTCGCTGCCCACGCGTTCGGTCGGCCCGGAGATGGACGTCAGACCGGGCACGGTCAGATCGGCGCCGAAGATGTCGTCGCAGCCGACGAGGCTGAGGTCGTCGGGGACGCTCAGGCCCGCCGACCGCAGTCGTTGCAGCGCGCCGATGGCCATCAGATCGTTGTAGGCGATGGCGGCGGTCGAGCGTGCCAGCATCAACCTGTCGGTGGCTTCCTCGCCGCCACGGCGATTCGGTGTGTACGGGCCGTGGAAGTCGGCCTCGACGCCGAGCGCGTGGGTCTCCGACTGGACGGCCCGCCAGCGGGCGCTGTTGATCCAGGAGTTGCGCGGCCCGGAGAGGTAGGCGATGCGGCGATGACCGAGTGCGGCGAGGTGGCGCACGGCCTTGCGCATCCCTTCCGCCGTGTCGACGACGAGACTCGGCACACCCTCGACGGTGCGGTTGACCATGACCAGCGCGCGGTGGTGGGTCAGCGTGTGGATCACCTCGTCGGACAGGCGTGACGTGGCCAGGATGGCTCCGCTGCTCGTCGCGAGCAGTTGCCGCAGGTTGCTCACCTCGACCTTGGCCGACTCGTCGCTGT
Source organism: Allosaccharopolyspora coralli (assembly GCF_009664835.1). NCBI lineage: Bacteria > Bacillati > Actinomycetota > Actinomycetes > Pseudonocardiales > Pseudonocardiaceae > Allosaccharopolyspora > Allosaccharopolyspora coralli. Next base: position 2,939,768 of record NZ_CP045929.1, on the reverse strand, counting down.
CGGCGAGAGCGAGGGTGTAGTTCTTCTCGCCCGCCCGCGCCTGAGCAGCCTTGATCATGGGTGCGTAGTACGGGTTGGAGATGTCGGTGACCACGAGCGTGAGGGTGCGCGTGCGGCCGGGTGCTTCGACGCGCGCCAGCGGTCGCGGTTCGTAGCCGATCTCCTGGGCAGCCGCACGGACCTGCTCCCGGGTGGCTGCGCTGACCCGGGCCGGGTTGGCGAACGTGCGCGACACGGTGGAGGCCGCGACCCCACACAGGTGGGCCACGTCGTAGATCGTCGGGCCGGTTCGGTCCATGTGCGCTCCCGAAGACAACAACTGGCAACTTATTGCCGAACAGAATCGCGTTTTCCTAGCTTGTGTCAATCGCGATGCCGACGTGTGCGGCGTCACATCGGCGCGGGCTCGTCGTCGGACGGTCCCGCTCGGGATCGATCCGTCGACGACGAGGTCAGCAACCGACCCCAGAAGGAGCGCAACCATGCTTCGACCCATCGCCAACGCACAACGCGACCGGTACAGGCTCGACGGCCTGTGGGACTTCACGGTCGACGTCGAGGGCGTCGGGCGTTCCCAGCGGTGGTGGCGCACGCTGCCGGACGCGGTCGAGGTACCGGTGCCTGCCAGCTACAACGACCTGTTCGCCGACCCGGAGATCCGAGATCACGTCGGCGAGGTCTGGTACCAGACGTCGGTGCACGTGCCTGCGCGGTGGAGCGGCGAGCGGATCGTGCTCCGTTTCGACGCCGCGACGCACCGGGCGGTCGTATGGGTCGGTGAGCAGCAAGTCGCCGAGCACGAGGGGGGCTACACGCCGTTCGAAGCCGACGTGACCGACGTCGTGACCCCGGGTGCCGACAACCGCGTCACGGTGGTCGTCGACAACACGTTGAACTGGGCGTCGATCCCGCCCGGCCACGTCGAGGACACCCCGGACGGCAAGCGTCAGCGCTACCACCACGACTTCTTCAACTACGCCGGCCTGCACCGGCCGGTGTGGCTGTACACGACACCGAAGGCCCACGTCGACGATGTCACCGTGGTCACCGGCCTGAACGGCACGACCGGAACCGTGAACTACGAAGTCGAGGCCAGGGGCGCCGAAGGCCTCACGGTGCACGCGGCGCTGCGTGATTCCTCGGGTGCCGAGGTCGCGGCCGGTGACGGAGCTTCGGGAACCCTCGAAATCGTGGACGTGCACCCGTGGCGTCCGGGCGAAGGACATCTCTACGAGCTCGGTGTGGAACTCCGCGACGCCTCCGGGACTTCTGTCGACGCGTACTCGCTCAACGTCGGTGTGCGCACGGTCGCCGTGGACGGCAACCGCTTCCTGATCAACGGCGAGCCGTTCTACTTCACCGGTTTCGGGATGCACGAGGACCACGCCGTGCGCGGCAAGGGACACGACGACGTGTCGATGGTGCACGACTTCGCGTTGCTGGACTGGATCGGCGCGAACTCGCTGCGGACCTCGCACTACCCGTACGCCGAGGAGGTGCTGGACTACGCCGACCGCCACGGGATCGTCGTCATCGACGAGACGGCTGCGGTCGGGCTCAACCTCGGTGTGGCGGGCGGCATCCTGGGTGGGCCGCCGGACCAGCGGACGTTCTCCGAGGACACCATCGGCAACCAGACGCAGCGGAATCACCGGCAGGCGATCCGGGAACTGGTGGCCAGGGACAAGAACCACCCGAGCGTCGTGCTGTGGAGCATCGCGAACGAACCCGAGTCGCACACCGAGGAGTCGCGCAAGTATTTCCAGCCGCTGTTCGAGGAGACTCGTCGACTGGACCCGTCCCGGCCGGTGGGTTTCGTCAACATCATGTTGGCACCGCCGGACAAGTGTGTCCTCACCGAGCTCGCCGACGTGGTGATGCTCAACCGCTACTACGGCTGGTACACGCATCCCGGAGATCTCGCCGCTGCCGAGCGCGGACTCGAAGCGGAACTCCTCGAGTGGGAGCGGCGGTACGGCAAGCCGATCGTCATGACCGAGTACGGCGCGGACACCGTCGCGGGCCTGCACTCGGTCACGCCGCAGCCGTGGTCCGAGGAGTATCAGGTCGAGTTCCTCGAGATGTATCACCGCGTGTTCGACCGCATCGAGTCGGTGGCCGGGGAACAGGTGTGGAACTTCGCCGACTTCGCCACCGGATCCGGTTTCGCCAGGGTCGACGGGAACAAGAAGGGCGTGTTCACCCGGGAACGTCGTCCGAAGGCCGCCGCGTTCTCGCTGCGCCGCCGGTGGCGCAGCGAGAAGTGAGCTCGTCCAGGCCATCGTGTCACCGACTCCGGTTGAGGAATGTTCATGAAGCTCCATCCACGCCAGATCGCCGGGTACGGCGCAGGAGATGCGGCGAACAATCTGGCTTTCTCGATGTCCACGATGTTCCTGCTGCTGTACTACACGGACGTCGCCGGGATTCCGGCCGTGCTCGCGGGAACGATCTTTCTCGTGGTCCGCATCTGGGACGGGGTTACCGACCTGATCGCGGGCGGCCTCGTCGACCGGTCGTCGAGCCGGTGGGGCAAGTTCCGGCCCTGGTTGTTGTTCGCGTCGCTGCCCTTGTTGCTGCTGAGCGTGGCGACGTTCTGGGTGCCGGATTGGGGCCTGGCGGGCAAGCTGATCTACGCCTACGTGACGTATGCGGCGATGTGCACGGCCTACAGTTTCGTGAACATCCCGTACGGATCCCTCGCGGCGGCGATGACCCAGGATCCGGTGGAGCGCACCAAGCTGGCCACCGCTCGGTCGATGGGATACGCCTTGGTGGCCCTGGTTCTGGCGGTCGTGGTCTCGCCGCAGATCGAGAACTCGGCGGACCTGCAATCCTCGTTGACGTGGACCACGTCGGTGTTCGTGGTGGTCGGCTTCGGGCTGTATCTGTTCACGTTCGCCACCGCGAAGGAGACGGTGCACCGTGAGGTGGAGCAGGTCAGCTGGAAGCAATCGGTCGCTTCACTCCGGACGAACCGTCCGCTGATTCTGCTCTGTCTGAGCTCGTTGGTGCTGCTCAGTGCCCTGTTCTCGGTGCAGACGATGGGTGTCTACTACGCCAGGGACGTGCTCGGCAACGCGAACGTCTACATCGCCATCATGCTCGCCAAGACCGGCACCATGTTCCTCGCCGCGCCGTTGGCGCCACGGATCGTGCGCCGGTTCGGGAAGAAGGCCGGATACACCGGCGGCGGTGTCGTGGCGATCATCGGGTTCCTGGGAATCACCGTCGTTCCCGCGTCGATGCTCGCTCTCGCGATCGGCTTCTTCGTGGTAAGCGGTTTCGGTCTCGGCCTGATCTCCACGTTGATGTGGTCGTTCGAAGCGGACACCGTGGAGTACGGGGAATGGCGTACCGGAGTCCGCAGTGAGGGGGCGACTTACGCCGTGTACTCGTTCGTTCGCAAGGTTGGGCAGGCACTCGGCGGGGCGTCGGCGTCGTTCACCATCGGACTGGCCGGATACGTCGGCGGCGCGTCGGTGCAGACCGAGGCGGCCGTGTGGGGTATCCGGCTCGCGTCCGGCCTCGTCCCGGCCCTGCTGACCGTGCTCGCGCTCGCGATCATGGTCGCCTATCCCCTGACCGAGCAGCGATTCGGGGAGATCACCGAGGAGCTGCGGCAGCGGCGGTCCGAGCGAGGGTCCGAGACATCGGCGTCGGTCTCGGAGGCGTGAGGCCCGAGTACTGTCGACGTGCGCTCGAATCGGCGGAGAGTCCCTCACGGGCAGAACAAGGGACTCTCCGCCGGAGATCGTCCTGTATGGACTGATCGCGGCCACGGTACACGACCGTTGTAGGATTGGGCCGGCATGAACTCGCCTCAGCCGACGATGTCGAGCAGAGAGTGCAGGGCGGGATTGTCGTTGTCCTCTCGCCAGACGAGGTGCAGTTCCACCGGGTTCGGATCCGGGAGAATCACGGGTCGCAGCACCACGTTGTCGACCCGCAACTTCGCCGCCGTGGACGGAACCAGCCCGATCCCCAGTCCGACTTCGACCAGCGCGAGCACGGTGTGTACCTGGCTGACGTGCTGCACGTACGTGGGCCGGACCCCCGCCGTCTGGAAGACACCCACGAGCAGATCGTGGAAGTATCGCGCCTCGGACGGTGAGTAGGTCACGACCTCCGCGCCGTGGAACGCGTCCAGTTCGAGTGGTGTGAGCTGCTCGGCGAGCGGATGGCCTTCGGGGAGAGCGGCGACGAGTGGTTCGGAACGCAACAGGCGAGAGGTCAACTCCGGCCGAGCGGGCGGACGTGCCAGGCCGAGATCGAGGGCACCGGAGGAGATCCGCTCCATCTGGTCCCGGGTGACGAGTTCGCGGAGCACGAACTCGACGTGGGGGAGATGCTCGCGCGCACAGCTGAGCAACCCGCCGAGCACGTCGTGGGCCGAGGTCGCGGTGAATCCCATGCGCACCACACCGGCGTGGCCGTCGGTGGCCCGGCGAACCGACAACGCGGCGTTCTCGGCGTCGCGCAACAACCGTCGCGCGTCCTGCAGGAACGCTCGGCCCGCCGGTGTCAGCCGTACCGTCCTACTGCTGCGGTCGATCAATCGGGTCTGGAGCTGCTTTTCCAGCTGCTGAATCTGACGGCTCAACGGTGGTTGCGTCATGCGCAGACGGTCCGCCGCGCGGCCGAAATGGCCTTCCTCGGCGACGGCGACGAACCCGGTGAGCTGGCTGAGCGTGAACATTGATGCGGCCTCGGTATCGATGAATGCCTTATTGGAGTTGGACGCGCATTGATCGCCCACTCTAACGTCACCGCCACACGTTGTACGGAGTGTGGGAGGGAAAACCCGAATGTCACGCTTTTCGCCGCCCGGGGTCGCCGATCGCCTGGCTTCCGGGCTGCTGTCGTTTCCGGTGACGCACTTCCGCGACGACCTGACCTTCGACGAGCCTGCCTACCGCGACAACATCGGATGGCTGAGCACATTCGAGCCGTCCGGTCTGTTCGCGGCCGGCGGTACCGGGGAACTGTTCTCGCTGACCCCAGGGGAAGTGGAGTCGGTGGTGGCTGCCGCGGTGCGGGAGGCTCCGTCGAACGTGCCGGTGGTCGCCCCTGCCGGATACGGCACCGCGATGGCCGTGGAGATGGCGCGGAGCGCAGGCCGCGCCGGCGCCGACGGGTTGCTGTTGCTGCCTCCGTATCTCACGGAGACCGACCAGGAGGGCCTCATCGCGCACGTTCGCGCGGTGTGCGCGGCGACGGATGTGGGGGTGATCCTCTACAGCCGTGCGAACGCGATCTACACCGACACTACGGTGGCGCGGTTGGCCGACGAATGTCCGAACCTCATCGGGTTCAAGGACGGGGTCGGTGACATCGAGAAGATGACCCGGATCCACTCCCGCATGGGCGACCGGCTCACCTACATCGGCGGTCTGCCGACCGCCGAGACGTTCGCGTTGCCCTACCTGGAAATGGGCGTCACGACGTACTCGTCGGCGATGTTCAACTTCGTCCCGGAGTTCGCGTCGCGTTTCTACGCGGCGGTGCGCGAGCGCGACCGCGCGACGGTCCACCGGTACCTGAACCAGTTCGTGCTGCCGTACTGCGACATCCGCAACCGACGCAACGGCTATGCGGTGAGCATCGTCAAGGCGGGAATGAAGGTCATCGGTCGTCCGGCGGGGCCGGTGCGCAGTCCCTTGACGGATCTGGACGAAAGCGAAGTCGCGATGCTGGCCGATCTGGTCAAGCAGGGGACGGAGGAATGAGCAGGATGAGTGAACCGACCGGCCACATGTTCGTCGCCGGTAGCGCGGTGTTCGGATCGGGCGCGAAGATCCGGGCCGTCGATCCCGGTACGGGTGAGGAACTGGAGCCCGCCTTCGCCTACGGCAGTGACGAGGACGTCGACCGAGCCTGCGAGGCGGCGCGAGAAGCCTTCGGTTCGTACCGTGCGCTGGATCCGGCTCGACGCGCGCGGTTCCTGGAACGCATCGCCGACAACATCGACGCCGTGGGTGTTGCCCTGCTCGAGCGAGCTCACGCCGAGTCCGGGCTCCCGATGGGGAGGTTGACGGGCGAGCGGGCCCGCACGACGGGTCAGCTTCGGATGTTCGCGACGCTGCTGCGCGAGGACGGCGTGGAACATCCCCGAATCGACCCCGCGCAACCCGACCGCACTCCCGCGCCGAGGGCGGATATCCGGCAGCGAAGAGTCCCGCTCGGTCCGGTCGCGGTGTTCGGTGCGAGCAATTTCCCGTTGGCCTTCTCCGTCGGTGGTGGCGACACGGCCTCCGCTCTTGCCGCCGGTTGCCCGGTCGTGGTCAAGGCGCACGACGCGCATCCTGGTACGTCCGAACTCGTGGCGCGCGCCGTGTCCGCCGCGGTGGCCGACGAAGGTCTACCCGCGGGGACGTTCTCTTTACTGTTCGGTTCGGGGCCCGGGCTCGGCGTCCGGCTCGTCATGGATCCGCGGATTCAGGCGGTCGGATTCACGGGGTCGCGTTCCGGTGGGCTGTCGCTGCTCGCAGCGGCGCAGGCGCGACCGCGGCCGATTCCGGTTTTCGCGGAGATGAGCAGCACGAACCCGGTGTTCCTGCTGCCGGGCGCACTCGCCGAGCGCGCCGAGGAGATCGCCGACGCGTTCGTGGGTTCGCTGACGGCCGGTGCCGGACAGTTCTGCACGAACCCGGGACTGGTCGTTGCCGTCGACGGGCCGGATTTGCGAAGGTTCCTGGACACCTCCGCCGCGGCAGTGGGCGAGAGTGCGCCCGCGACGATGCTGACTCCGGCGATCGCGGCTGCCTACGAGCAGGGACTCTCGGCCCTGGCGGCACATCCGGCCGTCGAGGTGCTGGCTCGCGGAGCGGAGACGGAGCTACCCCACCGGTGCCGATCCGCCCTGCTCGCGACCGACGCCGACAGCTTCACCACGGACAGCGCACTGCAGCACGAGGTGTTCGGATCGAGCTCGCTGGTGATCCGGTGCCGTGACCAGGAACAGGTTCGGAAAGTCGCCGCGCATGTCGAAGGTCAGCTGACCGCAACGGTGCACGCCTCGGAGTCGGATCGGTCCGAAGCGGGGACACTGCTCGAATCCCTCGAACTCACCGCGGGGCGCATCCTGTTCAACGGATGGCCGACCGGCGTCGAGGTCGGACACGCGATGGTCCACGGTGGACCGTTCCCGGCCACTTCCGACTCCCGGACGACCTCCGTCGGCACGCTCGCCGTCGACCGGTTCCTGCGGCCCGTGGCCTATCAGGACGTTCCCGCGGAACTGTTGCCGAGTTCGGTCCGCGACACCAACCCCGGCAGTCTGTGGCGCCGCGTCGACGGCGAACTCGGTCGACACTGAACCTCGGGAGGCGATCATGACCTCAGCACTGCGACCGGTGGTCACCGGAATGCGTGTCGTTCCCGTCGCGGGGCGCGACAGCATGCTGCTCAACCTCAGCGGCGCACACGCCCCCTACTTCACCCGCAACCTGGTCGTCCTGACCGACTCCGAGGGGCGCACGGGTGTCGGCGAGGTTCCCGGCGGGGAGACGATCCGACGCACGCTCGAGGACGCTGCCGAACTCGTCGTCGGCAGCCGTGTGGCGCGAGTGCGATCCGTGCTCGGCAACGTGCGTGCTCGCTATGCGGACCGCGACGTCGGCGGGCGCGGCACGCAGACGTTCGACCTGCGGGTCACGGTCCACGCCGTCACCGCGATCGAGTCCGCGATGCTCGATCTTCTCGGCAAGCATCTGGGTGTGCCGGTCGCCGAGCTCCTCGGTGAGGGCCAGCAGCGTGCGGACGTCCCGGTGTTGGGCTATCTGTTCTTCGTCGGGGATCGGACGAGCACCGATCTGGCGTATCGCGGCCCGGAGGACGAGATCGGCGCCGTCGACGACTGGCTGCGAGTTCGGCACGAGGAAGCACTCACCCCCGAATCGGTGGTGCGCCAGGCCGAGGCAGCGCACGCGCGCTACGGGTTCCGGGACTTCAAACTCAAGGGCGGCGTCCTGCCGGCACCGGACGAGGCCGCGGTGATCTCCGCGCTGGCGAAGCGCTTTCCCGACGCGCGCATCACGATCGACCCCAACGGAGGGTGGCGGCTGGGCGAGGCCGTCGAGATCGGTCTCGGACTGCGCGACGTCCTCGCCTACGCCGAGGATCCGTGCGGTGCCGAGGACGGGTACTCCGGCCGGGAGACGATGGCAGAGTTCCGCCGTGCCACTGGATTGCCGTGTGCTACCAACATGATCGCGACCGACTGGCGCCAACTCGGACACGCGGTGCGCACGGACGCGGTGGACATCCCCTTGGCGGATCCGCACTTCTGGACGATGAGCGGCTCGGTGCGGGTCGCCCAGCTCTGTCACGAGTGGGGACTGACCTGGGGGTCGCACTCCAACAACCACTTCGACGTCTCGTTGGCGATGGTCACCCACGTCGCTGCCGCCGCACCCGGCCGGATCACGGCGATCGACACGCACTGGATCTGGCAGGACGGCCAGCGGCTCACGCGAGAACCGCTGCGTATCACCGGCGGTCTGCTCCGTGTACCGGACGCCCCCGGCCTCGGTGTGGAACTCGACGATGACCAACTCGATCGCGCTCACGAGCTCTATCTCCGGGAAGGGCTCGGAGCGCGCGACGACGCCGCTCCGATGCAGTACCTGGTTCCCGGCTGGACGTTCGATCCCACACGTCCCGCGCTGAGCCGGGACTGACGCCGCTTCGGCAGGCGCCGGCGCCGCCGACTTCTCCTACCGGACTGTTTCACCGACAGGAGGCAACGATGCCTACCCTCGCGCACGATTCTGTCCTCGGTTCCGTACCGGACGTGCTGGCCGCCGACGATCCGCCCATGGCGTGGACACTTCCTCCGTGGACGTTGCTGCTTCTCGTCGTGGGCGGAATCGCGCTCCTGCTGCTCCTGGTCATCAAAGCCAAACTGCACGCGTTCGTGGCGTTGCTCGTTGTCAGTGTCGTTGTCGGCATCGTCGCGGGAATCCGGCCCGCGGACCTGCCGGGTCTTCTCGAGGACGGAATGGGCGAGACGCTCGGCGAGATCGCCGTCATCGTCGCGCTGGGCGCGATGCTGGGGCGCATGATGCAGGAGTCCGGGGCGGCGCACGTGCTCTCCAGTCGACTCCTGTCGTCGTTCGGGGAGAAGCGGGCGCCGCTCGCGGTCGGGCTCACCGCGCTGATCTTCGGCATCCCGGTGTTCTTCGACGTCGGGTTCATCATCATGCTGCCACTGATCTACGCCGTCGCCCAACGATCCGGCCGTTCGGTCGTCACCGTGGCGCTCCCTGCCGTGGGCGGACTCGCCATCATGCATGCAGTACTGCCTCCGCACCCCGGACCGGTCGCTGCTGCGGGCCTGCTCGGTGCGAACCTGGGATGGGTAGCAATCATGGGTTTGGTGTGCGGACTCCCAGCGTGGTTCCTGGGCGCCTACCTCTTCGGTATCCGTGTCGGGGACCGGTTGAACGTTCCGGTGCCTGCGCAACTGGTCGCGGAAGCCGACACCCAGGCGGGATCCAGTTCCACATCGGACGGTTCGGGAAAACAGGACTCCCGCGGGGGCGGCGGAGGCGTCACCGTCCAGGCGCCGCCGTCGCTGGGCATCACGGTCACGGTCATCACCCTGCCGGTATTGCTGATCATGCTGCACACGTTCGCTTCCGTTGTGTTACCCGAGGGTGCGATCCGAGAGACGATGGAGTTCATCGGCGCGCCGGTCATCGCGCTCACCATCGCGACCTTGTTGTCGTTCTGGGTGCTGGGAATTCGCGGCGGGTTCAGCAGTGAACGCATCGAGAAGGCCGCCGGAGCCTCGCTCGGTCCGGTCGCACTCGTGCTGCTGGTGACCGGTGCGGGCGGAGTGTTCGGTGAGGTGCTGAAGCAGACTGGGGCCGGGGACGCGCTCGCGGACCTGCTCGGGGCGACGTCGTTGCCCGTGGTGGTCCTCGCTTTCCTCATCGCTACCGCGTTGCGGGTCGCGCTCGGGTCGAAAACCGTCGCGATCGTGACGACAGCACCGATCGTGGCGCCGCTGATCCAGGAGTTCAGCCTGTCCCAGCCGGAGATCGCGCTCGTGGTCGTGTCGATCGCGGCGGGAGGAACGGTGCTCTCCCACGTCAACGACTCCGGCTTCTGGCTGTTCAATCGCTACATGGACCTCGACATCCGCACCACGTTGAAGACGTGGACGATGATGGAGACCTTGATGGGCGGCTTGGCCTTCGGCTTCGCGGCACTGCTGAGCGCAGTCCTGGCGTTCAGTTGACTCCGGCTACGCGGGGCAGTTCACGCTCGGCGAGCGGAGACGAGCCAGGCGTGTCCCGGTAGCACGAGACCGTCATCCGTTTCGTGGGGTGCCAGCGCGGCGCGGACGGCGTCGAGAGCGCGGGTCGCGAGGTCCGGTCCGGCTTCGGTCAGGGCGGTGGCCATCGAACCTTCGCAGATGAAGCCGATCGCGTCCTCGACGTCGTCGGCCGTTCGCATCGGTTCGGTGATCGCCGTGATGTCGACGTCGACGAAGCCGGTACCCGCCAACACCTCCCGGATTCGAGCGGGGTCGGCGAACGCGAACGGACCGCACCGGTGCTCGCCTTCGTCGGGGAAGTCCACGTACTCGGCGAGCGTGCCCGCGGTCTTGCGGGTCCACGGGTTACGGTCGGCCGGTTGCCAGCACACGAAGGCCAGCCGGCCTCCCGGCCGCACGGCTGCGGCGATGTTGGTGAACGCCGCCGACGGGTCCGCGAAGAACATGACGCCGAACCGGCTGATCACCGCGTCGTATCCGCCGGGAAGGAACGCGTGTCGCTGGGCGTCGCCGAGCTCGAAGGTGACCTCGGCGGACTGTGTCGGTCCGGCGCGGTCGCGTGCGTACGCGAGCATGGGCTCGGACAGATCGAGCCCTGTCACCGCACCGGTCGGGACGAGTCGGGCGGCTGCGAACGTGGACTGTCCGCACCCACAGCCGACGTCGAGGACGCGATCTGCCGTGGACAGCTCGGCGGCTTGCAGCAGGGGTCGGTCGAATCCTTGCAGGATCGACTCGTACCGCTGAGTGTGGTCGACCCAGTGGCGGCCGTCGTCCCCGTTCCACGCTCGCGACTGCTCGGCGTTCGGCGCATGGACACCGCTGTTGTGCTGCGCAGGGACGCTGCCGGTATGCGGGTTCTCCTGCATGGGTGGAGTGTTTCACGAGGGTGTTCCTGGCGACAGAAGCCGGGCGCCGAACGCTGGGTTTCGGTGCCGCTGCGACCTATCCTGGTGCTCATGAGGCGGACTTCGTTCGCGCGCTGGCCTTGTTCGGTGGCGCGCACCATGGATCTGCTGGGCGACTGGTGGACGCCGCTGGTGTTGCGCGAGGCGTTCTACGGGATCCGGCGTTTCGACACGTTCCAGGAGTCGCTCGGCATCGCGCGCAACACGCTCACCGAGCGGCTGCGGCGGCTGGTGGACGAAGGCCTGTTGGAGAAGGCGCTGTATCAGACCGAGCCGGTGCGTCACGAGTACGTGCTCACCGAGAAGGGACGGGACTTCTACGGCGTGCTGCTGGCGATGAGCGCCTGGGGCGATCGGTGGCTGGCCGGTGAGGCGGGACCGCCGGTGACGCACGTGCACGACACGTGCGGGCACGAGGGTTCCGCCGAGGTGGCGTGCTCCTCGTGCGGGCAGCCGATGACCGCAGAGAACACCCGGACTCGGATGGGGCCGGGGTATCCGCCGCACCTCGCGCAGCGACCGGACGTCCGGGAACGTTTCGCCGACTGAGGGGGTGCCTCGGTGGTCGCCGCATCCTCTTGACACCTCAGTCCGCTTGAGAAACTGTGGTGGTCATCGACTTGCACTGACAGCCGATCAGGAGGTTCGCGGGTCATGGAATGGACGGGCGCACGCTACGCGGACACCCCGACGGTCGAGTCGCGAACCTGGGTCGACGCGCCGCCGGAACGGGTCTGGGAGCTCGTCTCGGACATCGAACTGATGCCGCGCGTGAGTTCCGAGCTGCAGTCGGTCGAATGGCTGGACGGCTTGACCGGCCCGGCCGTGGGCGCCCGGTTCGCGGGTCACAACGCGCACACAGAGATGGGGGAGTGGTCCACCACTTCGTACGTAGTGCGTTTCGAGCCACCGACCGTGTTCGCGTGGGCGGTGGAGAACCCCGACAGTCCCGCGGCGGTCTGGCGTTTCACCTGCACCGCGCAGGACGGCGGAACGCTGTTGACGCAATGGGTGCAACTGGGGCCGGGCCGTTCCGGCCTGTCGGAGGCGATCGAGCGGATGCCCGACAAGGAGCAGAAGATCGTCTACGTCCGACTCCGGGAATTCGAGAGCGGCATCCACGCGACCGTCGAGGCGATCAAGACCATGGCGGAACAGGGGCGGGAATGATGCGCACCGCGACCACGATCGAAGCGTCCTCCGGCCCGTGGGGCGAGGTCGTCGACTACGTGACCGAGGCGGAAAAGCTCGGCCTGGACATCTGCTGGGTGGCCGAGGCATGGGGATCGGAGGCACCGTCGCCGCTGGGATACCTGGCGGCGCGGACCGAACGGATGCTGCTCGGCTCGGGGGTCATCCAGCTCGCTACCCGCACACCAATGGCCATCGCACGGGCGGCGATCACCCTGGCCAACATCTCGGACGGTCGATTCCTGTTGGGGCTCGGCCCGTCCGGGCCGCAAGTGATCGAGGGTCTGCACGGGGTTCCGTTCGAGCGGCCGTTGACCCGGATGCGCGAGACCGTGGAGATCGTGCGGCAGGCGGCGACCGGTGAGAAAGTCTCCTACGACGGAAGGGAATTCACGCTCCCGCTGCCCGGCGACTCGAAGCCGATGCGGCTGTCGATGCGGGCCGAGCACGACGTGCCGATCTATCTGGCCACGCTGTCGCCGAAGACGCTGCGGCTCACCGGTGAGCTCGCCGACGGCTGGCTCGGCACGAGCTTCGTGCCGGAGGGTGCGCGGGAAGCCTACTTCGACCATCTGGACGCCGGACTCGCCGCTTCGGGACGCACCCGAGCCGATCTCGACGTGTGTCAGGGCGCCGAAGTGGCCTTCGTCGACGACGAATCCCAGCTGCGGGAGATGGTGGCCGAGCGCAAGAAGGGACTCGCGTTCAGCCTCGGCGGAATGGGTTCCGCCGAACGGAACTTCTACAACGACGCCTACAGCCGCCAGGGATGGGGCGAGGTCGCCCAGCGGGTGTGGACGCGCTGGCAAGCGGGGGACCGCGCGGGCGCGGCCGAGCTGATCACCGACGACATGGTGCTCGCCACCACGCTGATCGGCACCGAGGACATGGTGCGGGAACGTCTGCGGGTGTGGCGTGACGCCGGAGTCGACACCGTTCGTTTCTATCCTGCCGGGGAGACCGTCCGGCAACGGCTGGACACCCTCGGCCGGGCCCTCGACCTGGTCCGCAGCGTCGAGGAACAGCCTGCGGCGCTCTGATTGGTCTGCGGTGGTGGTCGTGTGCCCGTCCCACTGGCCGCTCGGGCGGGTCCCTCGTCGGGCACTTCGGACACGTCTGGCACGTTGGTAGGAGTACGAGCCCGGCCGCCACGAAGGAGTCGCCATGAGCCTCATCGGAACCCTGCTCGGATACGTGCTGACAGTGTTCCTGTTGCTGCTGATCGTCCGTCTGGTGCTGGACTGGGCATCGGTCCTCACCACGGTGCCGAGCTGGGTGAGCCGCGGCCGCGAGCTCACCCACACCGCGACGGAACCGGTGATCGCGCCGGTGCGCCGGGTGCTGGGGCCGGTCGGTGCGGGTGGAGTGGCGATCGACCTGGCGTTCACGGCGGTGCTGCTGGCCACGTTCCTCCTCCGGTCGATCGCGTTCAGCCTGTAGCACGCTGGTATGGAGAGGTGCCTGCATTCGGCGGTCGCGGCAGGCGCGACGGTCGTGTTCCCGATCACCTACGGTCCGCTGTGGTGTTGGCGGTCCGGGCTGCTGGGGTGGCCTGGTCGCGAGTTCGCACCGCGCCGCAGGTCGCGGGTGGTGTCTTCGTGGGCATCGCCGCCGGTGGAGGCCTGTTCGCCCTACTCGTGTGACGCGCTGACCGGCTCATGCATCGTTTCCGGCGCGTATTCGAGCTCGCGGACGCCGTGACGATGCCAGACTCGGGACATGGACGGCATCGCGTGGAATCTCGCCCTGGTCATGGTGTTCGTGCTCGGCGGCGGGTTCTTCGCCGCTGCCGAGATCGCATTGGTGGCGTTGCGCGAAGGCCAAGTCAGCAAGCTGGCCGAGCAGGGACGTCGTGGTGCTCGGGTAGCCGCGTTGCGCGCGGACTCGAACCGGTTCCTGTCGGCAGTGCAGATCGGGGTCACCTTCGCCGGGTTCTTCGCGTCCAGCTACGGCGGGGCGACGATCGCGGTCCGCGTCGAGCCAGTGCTCGAAGGGTGGGGGGTACCGGTGGGGATCGCCGCCACTCTCGCTCTGGTACTGGTGACCGCGTTGGTGTCCTATCTGTCCCTGGTGTTCGGTGAGCTGACGCCGAAACGGGTGGCGCTGCAACGCACGGAGCGGGTCGCACTGCTGACCGCGGGCGTCCTCGACAAGGTCGCCACACTCGCCAAGCCGATGATCTGGCTGCTGTCGAAGTCCACCAACGCCGTCGTGCGACTACTCGGGGTGGACCCACAGGCAGCGGAGTCGTCGGTCACCCAGGACGAACTCCGGGACATGGTGCGCACCAACGAGCAGCTCAGCGTCGAGGAGCGAGAACTGCTCGACGACGCGTTCCAAGTAGGGGACCGCGTGCTCTCGGAGGTCATGGTTCCGCGTACCGAGGTGGATTTCCTGCAGGCGTCGACGACGCTCGCGGACGCCGTCGACGAAATCCTCGACAAGCCGCACTCCCGGTACCCGGTGATCGGTGAGACCACCGACGACGTCCTCGGATTCATCCACGTCCGCGACCTGCTCCACTGGAACGGCAGTCTCACCGTCGGGGAGGTGGTGCGCCTGGCGCCCGCTCTGCCCCGCAGCAAACCCGCGCTGAGCGCCCTGTCGCACATGCGGCAGTCGGGCGGCCACGTGGCGGTGGTCGTCGACGAGTACGGCGGGACCGACGGCATCGTCACCATCGAGGACCTCGTGGAGGAGATCGTCGGCGAGATCTGGGACGAGCGCGACCCCAGCGCGACACCAGCCACGCCGCACTCGGACGGCACGTACGACATCGACGGCCTCACGCACCACGACGATGTACAGGAACAGACCGGCATCAGCCTGCCGAAAGGTCCGTACGACACGCTGGGGGGCTTCGTCATGAGCCGCTTGGGGTACGTCCCCGCGGAAGGCGACTTCGTCGACGCCGTAGGGCATCGCTTCACCGTGCTCGCCATGGACGGGCGCCGTGTCGACCGCGTTCGCATCGCTGCACATTCACCGGACGAACCTCGGTGACGGTCACGGCGGCGACGGGTTTTCGCCGCCCAGGGGCAGGTAGCGCAGCAGAACGACGTCGCCGATCTGCCTCGTTTCGGCGAGCGTCATGCGGCGCGCCGAGTTCTGCGGCAGTGGGGTCGGACGCACGAACCGGGGGGCGCTGGTGTCACCGACGAAGAACGGCGCGTACACGAGGTGCAGTTCGTCGACGACGTCCGCACCGAGGAACAGCGTGTGCATCACACCGCCCCCTTCGACCATGACGCGCCGCACCTCGCGGGCGGCCAGGTCCGCCAGCACGGTGGTCAGTGAGAACGGTTCACCCGCGTCGACGACGGTGGCGACCTCGCCGAGCGTGTCGATCAGCCGTGCTCGCCGACCCGTGGGAGTGTAGACGAGCTTGTCGGCGTCGCCGGTGGTGAAGAAGTGCGCGGCCGGGTCGAGGTCGCCGGTGACGCTGAAGGTGACCTTGGTCGGTGTGGCGCCGAGTCCGGCGTCGAGCCGCTGTCGGCGTCGGGAGTCGGACTGGACGAGCAGGCGAGGGTTGTCGGTGCGGATCGTGTTCGCGCCGACCGCGATCGCGTCCACGCTCGCGCGGACCGCGTCGACGCGCTCGAGATCCTCGCCGTTGGACAGCAGCAGCCGACGCGAACTGCTGTCGTCGATGTAGCCGTCCAACGCCGTGGCCACCGACAGCAGCACGTACGGACGCGGGCTCATCGAACACTCCCGTCGGCGACACTGTCGGTGCCGCAGTCGTGTTCAGGACTTGTCACACGCACGCCGAGGACTCTGCTCCCGCCTGCCTTGTCGTCACCGTGTCTCCCGAGGCCGTCCTGCCTTTCCTGGTGAGTGTAGGAGGTGGCGGCCACGCGTTCGGGTTCTTGCGGTACGTCCGCCAGGTCTGCGCGTTCGGCTCGGTGGATACTCCGTGTCACCTGCGCCGCAGATCGGCCAGCGCCGCCCCGGCGGCGCGCCTGCCGGAGAACAGCGCGCCCTGAATGGAAGGTGTCTCTCGATGATCTCCGCAGACGTAGAGCCCGGGCGCGAGTCGCACCGGCCGACGCAGCGGCGAGCCCGCAGTCAACGTCGGTACCGCACGGGCGACGGGGTAGTGGGAGACGAGCTCGACATCACCGGTCGTGCCCTGGTGCAGACGAGCGAGTCGTTCTCGAACGGCTCTCTCGGTGTCGGTGAGAGTGCATTTGGGAACTTCCTTGGTGCCCGTAGGGCACGCCTCATACGTGCCCAGCCGCAGAAAAGTGAGGGGCTCCGTCGTTCCAGTTCGTGCCTCGCAAGGCAGGGGTTCTCGCCGCGTACGCCTGGTACTCAAGAGGACCCCAACGCCGCGAGGCACGAACTGGGGCGGCGGTACCGGACCACCGACCTCAGATCCACAACGCCCTCTGAGATCCGAAGGCACACCGAGCACGGAGGTACTCACCAACGTCGACCCGCGCGGAGCGTAGGAGGCGGCGACGTCGCTGAGTACGACGGTGTTCAGCAGGTGACCATGGGGATCGGTGGTGAGCACTGCGCCGTCACTCGGAGATGACTGGCTGCGGTGGTAGAACGTCGTGACGGAGTTCCAGCGTGGTGCGCGCAGGCCGGGCAGCAATCGCGCGGCAGTAGTGCCGTCGGTGGCGACGACGATCGCGTCTGCCGAGACGGTTTCCCCGGATTCCAGCACGGCCCGAGAGTTCTCGACGCTGGCGACGCCCGCGTCGCAGCGTATCGACCCTGCCGGCAAACGGTCCGCGAGGTCGTGGGCGAGAACGCCCATGCCGCCTGACGGCACGACGGGCGAGGCTCGGGCGAAGCTGCGCCACACCAGGTGGAAGAACCTGGCGGAGGTGTCCAGCCGATCCTCCAAGAACACGCCCGCCAGGAACGGTCGCAGAACTCGCGCGATCGCTCTTTCGGACAGTCCCCACCGCCTCAGCTCAGTGCGCGTGGAACGGTCGCGGGCCGTCAGGAGACGGTTCGCGGGAGTCAGTAAGTCTCGTGTGGACACAGCGGCGAGAGCGAGCGGGTCACATGTCGACAGGTCACGGCTGCCGAAGAGGTCCGGCAACGCTCCTGGACGCCGTCTCGGGTCCGCGAGCACGCGGCGTGTGCCACTGGCATCGGGAACCGCGACGGCACGCGGGAACGGGCACGGACCCAGCCGTGGGAGCGAGAACAGCGCGCGCACTTCAGGGTAGGCGGGCAACAGGATCTGGAAACCTCGATCCAGCCGGAACCCGCTGACCTCGTCGGTCCGGACACGCCCTCCGACGTCGTCGGCCTGTTCCAGCACGGTCACCGACAGACCGCGTCGGGACAGGTGCCGAGCCGCGCTCAACCCTGCGAGACCGGCACCCACGATCGCCACGTCGACCTGCCGCATGCGCCCACCTCACCTGCCTGTTCTCGGTCTCGTTCGGGCAGCCCGTCACTCGTGTACTTCGTCATCGGTGGACACACGGCCTGCGGTGGCGACGAGGTTGCGAGCCATGCCGCCGAAGACGAGACCGTGGAACGGTGCGACGGCCCACCAGTAGGCGTGCCCGGCCAGTCCGCGCGGGACGAACACCGCGCGCTGGTGATAGCGCGAGCCGTGCCACCGCAGCGGAGTCACGGACAGTTCCAGCCACGCCTGTCCCGGCACCTTCATCTCGGCCCGCAGTCGTAACAGCCGGCCCTCGTGGAGGTGTTCGACGCGCCACCAGTCGAGTGCGTCACCGGTGCGCAACCGGTGGGCGTCTCGTCGGCCACGGCGCAGTCCCACCCCACCGGCGAGGCGGTCCATCCAGCCGCGAGCCGCCCAGGCGAGTGGGAACGAGTACCAACCGTTGCGGCCGCCGATACTCTCGATGATCTGCCACACCCTCGCGGCGGGCAACTCCGTGTCCCGGGAGCGTTCGTCGACGTAAGCGCTACCGCCGGACCACACAGGATCGGACGGCAACGGGTCCGAGGGAGCGTGCCTGGGGGAAGCATCCGACCACCGGGTCTCCACCTCGGCGTGGGCGATTTTGCGCAACGCGAGCCGGACCGCCTGCTCGTATCCGGTCACTCCGCCCGCCGGCGGAGTGACGTAGTGGTCGATGTCCCGCTCGGTACACACCGCTTCATGTACCAGCGAGGCGATCAACGGAGCTCCGATGGACTTGGGTACGGGCGTGACGATGTTGATCCAGTGCGAACTCAGCGCCGGGCTCAGGACCGCTACCGGCAGCATCCGACGCCGAGGCAGGCCGACCAGGGCGGCGAAGCGCTGCATCATCTCGGCGTAGGTGAGCACGTCCGGGCCACCGATGTCGAAGGTGCGGTGGACGTGCCGAGGCAGGTGCACGGCAGCGGCGAGATAGTGCAGCACGTCGCGCACGGCGATCGGTTGGACGCGGTTGCGCACCCAGGTCGGGGTGATCATCACCGGGAGTCGCTCGGTCAGGTAGCGCAGCATCTCGAAGCTGGCCGAGCCGGATCCGATGATGACGGCCGCCTGCAACACGACAGTGGGAACCCCGCTGCGCAACAGGACCTCGCCGACCTCCGCGCGCGAACCGAGGTGCTCGGAGAGCTCGCTCGAGTAGGGATGCAGCCCGCCGAGGTAGACGATCCGACGTATCCCGGACTCCCGGGCGGCCTGGGCGGTGACGAGAGCAGCCTGGCGGTCGAGCGCCGCGAATCCGGATTCCGTCAACGAGTGCACGAGGTAGAACAGCACGTCGACGCCTTCGCAGGCGTTCCGCACGGCGTCCTCGTCGGTCAGGTCGCCGCGCACGACCTCGACCTCGTCACGCCACGGGAGGTCGCGCAGCTTCTCCGGCGAACGCACCAGGCAACGCACCCGGTGACCGTCGGCGAGCAACCGCGGCACCAGACGGCCACCGATGTAGCCGCTGGCGCCGGTCACCAGACACAGCGACGTGCCGTCCGCCATCCCGGACCAGTCCCTTCGGCATCAACCAGTTGCCCTGATCGTGCATCGATGGTACCTGCTATCGAACCGACAGCGCCTGTCAGCGACGAACCGACGAGCACGGAATCCTCGACGGTCGTGGCACCTCAACGCAGGCTGAATTCCCCGGCACGGACGTCGAAACTCAACTCACGCGCGCCGTCACGCAGCCCGGACAGGATCTGCCCTACGACGAGGTCGATGTCGGTCGGCGTGGGGAGGCGGGACGCCGTGCCCGCGATGGCGCGGTCGGCGAGCCCGGTGTCCATATGTGGCGGACGAATGTCGAACACCGAGACCCCGGAGGATCGTTCTTCGCGTCGAAGCGCCGTCAACCACGCGCTGACGGCGGCTTTGCTGGACGAAGAGGCGGCCATGTCCGGCGTGGGGTGGTCGGCCAGGATCGCCGAGAGCACGGCGACAGTGCCCTCGGCGCGTCGCACGTGCGGTAATGCGGCGGTGGTGAGCGCGATCGGGGCCAGCGTGTTGACCGCGAGCAGGTGCTCCACCACCGCCGAGTCGGTCTCGCGCGCGGGGCCGAACGCGGCGACGCCGAGAGTCACGACCAGCACGTCGAGCCGCTCGCCCAGTTCCCGTACAGCCGTCTCGACACAACGGGTGCACGAGTCGGTGTCGATGGCTTCGAACTCGATGGTGGGCGAGTCCGGGAACTCGCCGCTCAGGGCGTCGAGGTCGTGCCGGTTGCGGCCGGCGAGCGCGACGCGCGCACCTTCGTCCCGAAGCGCACGGCTGACCCTGCTGCCCAGGACACCCGTGGCGCCCGCCACGAGCACGTTTTTCCCTTGCAACTCCATCTTCCGTCACCACCGGTTCCCGTCGAGTGACTCGGTATCGGTCGAGGTGGTCGCGGCGCAGGATCAACTCACACGATCGGCGCAGCGACGGGCCATGCGGCGGAGTTCGGTGGCCACCTCCGGCGTGATGTCCGCAGCCTGCAAGGATGCTTCGGCTCGGGTGAGCTGCTCGCTGATCACCTGCTCCAGATGCTCGATCGCGCCGGTCTCCAGCAGGGCGTCGACCAGCGCGGCGGAGTGCTGCGCGGCCGCGCGGTCGCCGAGCATGGTTCGGAGAGTGCGCTCCTGGACAGGATCGGCGAGCTCCAGGGCGGTCGCGACCACGGTCGTCCTCTTGCCCGCCCGCAGATCGTCCCCGGTCGGCTTCCCCATCACCACGGGGTCTCCGGTCACGCCGAGGATGTCGTCGCGGATCTGGATCGCCTGTCCGATCGCGTCGCCGTACGCTGCGAGGTCGCGGTGCAGCTGGTCGTCGCCACCTGCCAGTCGCGCTCCGAGTTGCAGTGGGCGGGTGACCGTGTAGCGAGCGGATTTGAGCAGGGCGGTCCGTAGAGCGTCGGTTCGGGTTGCGTTTTCGCGGTGGGTGTACAGCAGGTCGAGGTATTGGCCGACCGCGAGTTCTTGGCGCATGGCGTCGTAACAGTCGTTGGCTCGGCGGAGTGCGGCCTCGTCGAGTCCGCTGGTCCGCAACATCTGCTCGGACCAGATCAGGCAGAGATCCCCGAGGACCGTCGCGGCGGACTCGCCGAACCGCTGGTCGATGCCGTGGTGGCGGTGTTGCACGGTCTCGTGCAGACACGGTCTGCCGCGGCGGGTCGTCGACCGGTCCATCACGTCGTCCTGCATCAGCGCGAACGCGTGGAGCAGTTCCAGGCTCGCGGCCGCGCGCAGCGCCGGGAGCGAATCGGGCCGCCGGGTGAGCCAGCCGAGGTAGGCGAACGTCGAACGCAGCTTCTTGCCGCCCTGGACGAAATCGACTGCGAGTTCGATCAGTTCGGCCGCGTCCGGCGCTGCGGCCCGCAGTTCCCCTTCCCGTTCGGCGAGAAACGTGACGATCGCCCGATGCACCTGCTCGCGGAACGCGTCGTCGACGCGCACGGGGCGAAGCCGCTCAGCAGAGCCCGAGGCCGCGACGTTCGACATGCGACCCTCCCGCGTTGGTACGGAGCCGACTCGAACTGCACCATAGGACCAGTGCAGGAACGGCTCAACTCGGCCCGGCCCCGGCCGGAGCGGACGGCGCCGTTCCACTGACGGAAGAGGTGACGCCTGATGGGCGAGTCGGAAGCCGATGTCGCGTTGACGATCGGCGCCGTCGCACAGCGACTCGGCATCGCTGTTCCGACACTGCGGAGTTGGGACCGGCGGTACGGCCTCGGGCCCGGCTCGCACGACGAGGGCAGACATCGTCGCTACACGACCGAGGATCTCGCGCGCCTGGACCGCATGATCGCGCTGAGGACCGAAGGGGTGCCGCCTGCGGTGGCAGCGGAGCTGGCTCAAGGCGGGACGACGACGGACGTTCCTGCACGGGAC
Source organism: Allosaccharopolyspora coralli (assembly GCF_009664835.1). NCBI lineage: Bacteria > Bacillati > Actinomycetota > Actinomycetes > Pseudonocardiales > Pseudonocardiaceae > Allosaccharopolyspora > Allosaccharopolyspora coralli. The sequence goes on along the minus strand of NZ_CP045929.1, from coordinate 2,918,102 downwards.
GGCGGTGGTTCGGGCGCACTCGCGGTCGGGCGTGCCGATTCCGCCGTGCGCGGACTGGCGCGCGCCGCGCAGAGCCTCGACGTCGCCCGGATTCACGACACCGTCGCGCGACATCTCGGTGAGCGGGGAGTGGTGCGCACCTGGGACGAGATTCTCACGCCGCTGCTGCGAACCTTCGGCGACCACTTCGACCTGGGCGACGACGTGGTCGCCAGTGAACACGCCGCGACGGTCGGCATTCTGCGCGCCTTGCACGGCGTGCCGGTCCCGGCACAGTCCCGTCGGCTGCCCGCGTTGCTCGCGTGCGTCGCGGAGGAACAACACACGTTGCCGCTGGAAGCTCTGCACGCGGCGCTTTCCGAGCGGGGATGTCCCGCCCGGTTCCTCGGGGCTCGGATGCCCCACGAGGCTCTTCTCCAGGCCGTGCGCCGCCTGCGGCCGCGCAACTTGGTGCTCTGGGCGCACACGGCGCGGTGCGCCCGCAAGATCGACGTGGCCGCGCTGACCGACACCGGCACGCGTGTGGTGGTGGCCGGATCGGGCTGGTCGGCCCGAGTCGTGGCGTCGGACGGTGTCGCGCGACCGGATTCGTTGGACGATGCGTGCGATGAAGTCATGGACGGCGCTCTCCGGACTCGGTGACGGGGTGGGACTCTTCCGCACCGGGCGGGGGATTCGCGCGACGACCGTGAAGCTCGCGGCGCTCCGCGGCGGTGAGACCGCCCCAGATGCCGAACGACTCCTCGACGTCGAGCGCGTACTGCAAACACGTGAGACGCACCGGACACTGCATGCACAGAGCCTTTCCTCGTGCCTCGCTCAGCTCGCGCGCCGAGCCTCGGGCCGGTGGGAAGAACACGCTCGTGTCGGCATCCCGGCACGCCGCACGCAGTTGCCAGTCCCAGCGTTCGGTGACCGGGCGTGGCAGCCGGTGCAGTGTCGGAGCCCTGCTCTTGTTCGCCATCTCGACTCCCTTCACCACGAAGGAGACGGTGACGAGGGTAGAATCGATGCGAAAGCGATGCAACTGGGCGAGGTGGTCGCGGTGGATCACTCGTGGCAACGGGCCGTTCGGCGCGTGCTCGCGCGACACCCCGACGGGCTGAGTCTGTCCGAGGTCGCCGACGAGGTCGGGCTCTCCCGCGCCAACACGTGGCACGCGCTGGACGAACTCAGTCGCGCGGGAGCCGTTCGCGAATACCGACGGCGCAGTGCCGAAGGCCGGACACGCCACGTGTCCCTGTGGCGGCTGCGGGAACAGTGGCAGGTTTCGTGACCTCGAGAGGATCAGCTCGGCTGAACGCCGGACTCACGCGCGCAGTACTTCCACAGACGTCGCAGCGATTCGGGATCGTCCGACTGCCACGGCAGGTAATGCATCGGTCGTGGACGTCGGTCGTGCCAGAACCTGCCGCCCTCGGGTGAGGGTGTCGTCCCCGCCAGCCAGACGACGGTGTCGGCACCGGTGTGCGGGTCGCGCAGCAGTGGTTCGGTGACGCGGCGGAAACCGGGGAGTGACTCGGCCACGCCCGGCGTGTCGACCCAGCCGGGATGCATCGCATGCACACGGATGCCGTCGGTGCGGTAGCGCCGCGCCAGCAGCGGCGTGAACGCGACTTGAAGACGTTTTGTGCGGGCGTACGCGGTCGCGCCCCGGTACTGACCCTCGCGGTACTCGGGATCCTCCGGCAGCGACTGGGTGTACATGCCCCCGGAGGAGACCCAGACGACGCACGCGCTGGACGCGTTCCGCAGGCACGGTCGGAGTTCCTCGGTGAGCAGCAGCGGGCCGAGCACGTGCGTGGCCAGGGTGATCTCGTGGCCGTCGACGGATTCGGTGCGGTGTGCAGGCAGCACGCCCGCGTTGTGCACGAGAACGTGGAGCTCGGTGTAGCGGGACCGCAGTTCGCCGGAACACCGACGGACGTCGGCGAGATCGGAGACGTCGCACCGCTCGAGAACGATGTCCGCGTTCGGGGCCTCGGACCGAATGCGTTCGCGCGCTTGCTCGCCCCGGCTCAGGTCACGGACCAACAGGACCACCGTCGCCCCGAGCCGTGCGAGACCGACGGCCGTCGCCTCGCCGAGGCCGGAACTTCCGCCGGTGACGACGGCGATCGCGTTGCGCAATGCCCCCGGTTCGGGATCGTCCTGGGACCACCCGGCACGTCGAAGGCGTGCTCCGAGCTCGGTGTAGCCGACGACCACGCTGGTATCGGCGAGCCGGTCCAGAAAGTCGGTGCACGACGCTGGTAGCCGCTGCGAGAGCTTCATGCCGGAACCGCCCGAGAGTCTGATGAGGATCGAACAGCACACTCGCACATCACGGCCGAGTGAGCGAGCCACGGCTGCCTCGCCTGTGCGAGACGCGCATCCGCTCGACCGTGACGTGCGAGTCTGGCTCTACCGTGATGCCGAGTCGAGTGCCTCGAGCTCGTCCTGAGAGAGGGTCACCTCGGCGGCCGGAAGGATCTCCCCGAGTTGATCGAGAGTACGAGCACTCGCGATCGGCGCGGTCACACTCGGTTGGTCTGCGAGCCAAGCCAGCGCCACGGCCGACACCGAAACGCTGTGGGCCGCTGCGAGTTCGTCGAGCACCTTGAGCACTCGCGGGCCACGATCCTCGGCGAGGTAGGACCTGGCGCCCTTGGCGCGCGCCCAGCCCATCGCACCTTGTTCCGCACCTGTGTCGACGTGCGCGGCGTCCGGGCGGTACTTGCCGGTGAGGAAGCCCTTGGCGAGCCCGAAGTACGGAAAGCAGCTGAGGTTGTGGTGCTCGACCGTGGGTGCCTGGTCCCGTTCGTACTCCCGCTCCACGAGGTTGTAGTGCGGCTGAACGGCGACGAAACGGGCGAGATCGTGCTCGTGAGAGATCTTGAGGGCGGAGGTGAGCCGGTCGGTGGCGAAGTTGGACGCCGCGACGTGGCGCACTTTTCCCGCCCGGACCAGGGCGTCGAACGCGGCGAGAGAGTCCTGCTGCGGCACGGACGAGTCGTCGACGTGCGCGTAGTACAGGTCGATGTAGTCCGTCTGCAGCCGCCGCAGCGAATCCTCCGCGGCCGCGGCGACAGTCTCCGGGGACAAGCCCTCGCGTCCGGGCAGCTGCCCGACCTTCGTGGCGATGACCATCTGATCGCGGTTGCCGCGAGACGCCATCCAGCGCCCGAGTACTTCCTCGGACTCGCCGCCGGAGTTGCCCTCCGCGCCCGCCATGTACACGTCCGCGGAGTCGATCATGTTGCCGCCCGCGTCCGCGTAGGCGTCGAGCAGTGCGAAGGACGTTGCCTCGTCGGCGGTCCAGCCGAAGACGTTGCCGCCGAGGCAAAGCCGGGAAACGTCGAGTTCGGTACTTCCGATGCGTGCCATACCCCAGGTCTACCCGTGCGAATCACGAATTCCACTTCTCGCCCGCGAAGAATCCGTCTTCGCGCGGAGAGTCGTCCCACAAGACGGACGGCGATGCGACCACTTCCTCGCCGAGCAGACGACCGACACGCACAGGTTCCTCCGCCACCCGCAGGCGGCGGAGGAACCTGTCGGTGTGCGCCCGTCAGTCGGTGGTGTCCGCCATGTTCAGCGGGGCGTCCGGGACGGGTGCGGGCTTGCTTTCGCCGCGGAAGACGAACTGGGCGGAATCGTCCGAGCCGGACTCGTCGTCCCAGCCCTCCACGTCGGCGATGACGATCTGACCGGCCTCGACCTCGCCGAAGAGGATCTTCTCGGAGAGCCGGTCCTCGATCTCGCGCTGGATCGTGCGCCGCAGCGGGCGGGCGCCCAGCACCGGGTCGAAGCCCCGCTTGGCCAGCAGCCGCTTGGCCTTGTCGGTCAGCTCCAGGGACATGTCCTTGCCCTTGAGTGCTGTCTCCACCCTGCCGATCAGCAGGTCGACCATCGAGATGATCTCGTCCTGGGTCAGCTGGTGGAACACGATCACGTCGTCGATGCGATTGAGGAACTCCGGCCGGAAATGCTTCTTCATTTCCTCGTTGACCTTGGACTTCATCCGCTCGTAGTTCGACTCCGTGCTCGAGCCCGCGGAGAACCCGAGACCCACGGCCTTGGAGATGTCGCCGGTACCGAGGTTCGAGGTGAAGATCAGCACGGTGTTCTTGAAGTCGACCGTGCGGCCCTGACCGTCGGTGAGCCGCCCGTCCTCGAGCACCTGCAACAGGGTGTTGTAGATCTCCTGGTGGGCCTTCTCGATCTCGTCGAAGAGCACCACCGAGAACGGCTTGCGGCGCACCTTCTCGGTGAGCTGACCGCCCTCCTCGTAGCCCACGTAGCCCGGAGGGGCACCGAACAGCCGCGAGGCCGTGTAGCGGTCGTGGAACTCGCCCATGTCGATCTGAATCAGTGCGTCGTCGTCGCCGAAGAGGAACTCCGCCAGCGCCTTCGACAGCTCGGTCTTACCGACACCCGACGGGCCGGCGAAGATGAACGACCCCGACGGGCGGCTCGGGTCCTTCAGACCCGCACGCGTACGGCGGATCGCCTGCGAGACGGCCTTGACCGCGTCGTCCTGGCCGATGATCCGCTTGTGCAGCTCGTCCTCCATGCGGAGCAGCCGCGTCGTCTCCTCCTCGGTGAGCCTGAACACCGGAATGCCGGTCCAGTGGGCCAGCACCTCGGCGATCTGCTCGTCGTCGATCTCCGCGACCGCGTCGAGGTCGGACTCCGCCATCGCACGGCGGATGCGCATCCGGGCGCCAGCCTCGTCGATGAGGTCGATCGCCTTGTCCGGCAGGTACCGGTCGTTGATGTAGCGGTCGGCCAGCGTCGACGCGGAGACCAGTGCGGAATCGGTGAACGACACCCGGTGGTGCGCCTCGTAGCGATCGCGCAGGCCCTTGAGGATCTCGATGGAGTGCTCCAGCGAGGGCTCGCTGACGTCGATCGGCTGGAAACGGCGCTCCAGCGCCGCGTCCTTCTCGATGTGCTTGCGGTACTCGTCCATCGTGGTCGCGCCGATGGTCTGCAGCTCACCGCGCGCCAGCATCGGCTTGAGGATGCTTCCCGCGTCGATGGCGCCCTCGGTCGCGCCTGCTCCGACGAGCGTGTGGATCTCGTCGATGAACAGGATGATGTCGCCGCGGGACTTGATCTCCTTGAGCACCTTCTTCATGCGCTCTTCGAAGTCGCCGCGGTAGCGCGAGCCCGCCACCAGCGAGCCCAGGTCGAGTGTGTAGACCTGCTTCTCCCGCAGCGTCTCGGGCACCTCGCCCTTGACGACCTTCTGCGCCAGGCCCTCGACGACGGCGGTCTTGCCGACGCCGGGCTCGCCGAGCAGCACGGGGTTGTTCTTCGTCCGGCGGGAGAGGACTTGCATGATGCGGTCGATCTCCTGGTCGCGGCCGATCATCGGGTCCAGCTCACCGTCCCGCGCGCTGCGCGTGAGGTTGGTGCCGAACTGGTCCAGGGTCGTCGAGGAACTCGGCTCGCCCTTGGAGCCTGCCGTCTCCGCCTGCTCACCGGTGGCACCGGAGCCGGAGATCAGCTGCAACACCTGCTGGCGCACGCTGTTGAGGTCCGCGCCGAGCTTGACGAGCACCTGGGCGGCGACGCCCTCGCCCTCGCGGATCAGGCCGAGCAGGATGTGCTCGGTGCCGATGTAGTTGTGGCCGAGCTGCAGTGCCTCCCGCAGCGAGAGCTCCAGCACCTTCTTCGCCCGCGGCGTGAAGGGGATGTGACCGCTGGGCTCCTGCTGGCCCTGGCCGATGATCTCCTCGACCTGCTGACGGACGTTCTGCAGCTCGCTGCCCAGCGACTCGAGCGCCTTGGCGGCGACACCTTCACCCTCGTGGATCAGACCCAGGAGGATGTGCTCGGTGCCGATGTAGTTGTGGTTGAGCGACCGGGCCTCTTCCTGGGCCAGGACGACCACCCGCCTCGCGCGGTCGGTGAACCTCTCGAACATTCACGCTCCCTGTCTACTGCACTCCACACTGTCGTGGACTCTCCTCTCAACGACCAGACCCCCGCGCTCATTCCGGCTCGCGCGTCGGACGCCTGCGTGTTCGCCGCGCGTGAACACGCACGGGAGCGCGATGCGGAAGGCGGCATCGTCCGGTTCGCCTCTACCGGCCTTTCGCAGGTCGCGGCGCTTGCCGTGCCCCAGCCCCTTCGTTCGAGGAACTCATGTACCGAGGGTAACCGCACGACGTGGCGCCGTCGAAGTGTGGCGAGAGGCTTGTGCTCGGGACGACGACGGGCAGATGAAAGCATGAGTCCTGGTGCGGGCTGAATCGCTCGTCGAGACCCCCTAGTGTGGCATTTCGGAAGGGGTTATCACTGAGAGTGATCGACCGGCCGGAGTGCAGCGTGGCAGACAAGCCGCGCGGTTGTTGTCGGGCGAAGGTGTGCGCCAAGCCCTTCTGCAGTGATCGGACTGTTACACACCGCACAGGCCCGCCGTCCCGCGTGTTGAACTCACCGGGAAGCATTCCTCGCTCCGGAGGAGTCTGAGATCACCGCAGTGCCGCGAGCGCGGCATCGGTCGCCGCGTCGTGGAGTTCGTCGAACGCGGCGGGCACGGCGTCGGTCAGCTTCTCGATGTCGGGCACCGCGGTGCGGTTGCAGTTCAAGCCGATGTGGATGGTGTCGCGGTACTGGATGACGCCGATCGACAGCGCGTGCCCCGACGGGATCGGTGCGAGGGGGTACAACTCCAGCAGATCCGTACCCGCGAGCGCGAGCGGCACCTTGGGAACGGGAACGTGGGTGATCATCGTGTCGAACAGCAGCGAGGCGAACTGACCCGCGACCGGTGTGATGACACGGTGTAGCAGGGGATGTGTCCGGTTCGCGACGAGAGGGAACGCTCCCGCGCCACACTGGGGGCCCGCGGCCTTGTTCTCGGCCATCGACGTCCTGATCGCGTGGAGGCGGCGCAGCGGGTCGTCTTCGCCGACGGGGAGCTCGCACAGATACCCGGAGAGTTGATTGGACGAGTCCGTTGTCTGGCTCCGGGCGCGGTGGTCGACCGGGATCAGTGCGGTGAGGTCGAGTGCGTCGAGCGAATGACCGCGGCTGCCCAGCCAGTGACGGAACGCGCCGGTGATCACGGCGATGACGATCTCGTTGCAGGTTCCTCCGTGTCGCGCGCGAATGGCGCGGACCTCGCGCATCGGCAACCCCAGCATGGCCACCCGCCGCGAAGGTGTGTCGGTCGCTGCCAGGGGAGTGGCCGAGCGGAAGCGTGCGTTGCCGAGCACGCTGCCGACGATGCCTGCCGTCTCTCCGACGGCGGAGACGGTCGTCTGAGCGGCGTGCAGCACGCTCCGGGGGATCAGTCCGGGGCTGGTGAACAGCTGTCGCAGGAACGACTCGTCCGCCGTGGCGGCTTCGTCGGCGGATCGACGCTGCCTGCGGGGGAGTGGGTCGAGCAGGCCCAGCCCGATCCGGACGCCGGTCGCGCCGTCGGCGAGCGCGTGATGCAGCTTGACGAGGAGGGCGAACCTGCCACCCTCGAGGCCTGTGATCAGGTGCAACTCCCACGCCGGGGCAGCGAGGTCGAGCGGCTCCGCGCCGAGGTGCCCGACGATGTCGGCGAACTCGGCTCGACCACCGGGAGCGGGGAGGTGGTGGCGGTGGATGTGGTTGTCCGCGCAGAAGTGCGGATCGTCCTCCCAGTGCGCCTGTGTGGGAGTCCAGGTGGCGGCTCGGGCGCGTGTGCGGAGCTGAGGTATCTGCTCGGCGCGTTCGGCCAGCAAGCCGGCGAGGTCCTGATCGTCGACGTCCCGGGGTGCGAAAACGGCGACCGCCGCCATGTGCATCGGAGTCGTCTCGCTCTCCAGGGACAAGAACGCGAGATCGAGTGGGCTGAGCGGTTCGGTGGGCATGCGGTCCTCGGGTCGTCTGCGGTCGGTGGACTCCTTGTATCCGACGGAACGTGTGCAGCGCATCGCGACGTGATCCGACAGACGGAGAGTTTCACCCTGTCGGGTCGAGGACGGGCCCCTCCGCCCCCGCACCCACCCCTCTCGCAGGCGTGAGTCTTTTTGGTGGTCATAGGCACCAAAAAGACTCACGCCTGCGCGTCGAGCTCCGCGAGGATCGTCGCGTTGTGCTCGCCGACGGCCGGGACGGAGCCCATGACGGGCTCGGCTCCGCTCGGCGTGACGGGCGGCAACAGCGCCTGGACCGGACCGGCGGGCGTGCCGACCTCACGCCAGCGCCCGCGCGCGGCGAGCTGCGGGTGCTCGGCGAACTCGGCCATGGTGCGCAGCCGGGCGTTCGCGATTCCGACCTCGTCCAACAGCCGCATGGCCGAGTCGGCCGTCAGCGACGCGAACGCCGACTCGATGGCCGCCGTCACCCGGTCCCGGTTACGCACACGATCGCTGTTCGTGGCGAACTCCGGGTCGGTGCCCAGCGCCGGTGCGCCGAGGATCTTGGTGCACAGCGTCTGCCATTCGCGATCGTTCTGCACCGCGAGGAACACGTCCGCGCCGTCCCCGGTGCGAAACGGGCCGTAGGGCGCGATGGAGGCGTGGCTGGCTCCGGAGCGCTTCGGTGGTTCGCCGCCGTAGTGGGCGTAGTAGTACGGATAGCCCATCCACTCACCGAGTGCGTCGAGCATGGCGACGTCGACGTGGCTCCCCACGCCGGTCCGGTGACGCTCGTGCAGCGCCGCGAGGATCCCGGAGTAGGCGTACATGGCCGCGGAGACGTCGGCGATCGAAACACCGGCCTTGGCGGGCTCGTCCTCGGTTCCCGTGATCGAGAGCAATCCGGCCTCGCACTGGATGAGCAGGTCGTAGGCCTTCTTGTCCCGGTACGGTCCCTCGGGGCCGTACCCGGAGATCTGGCATGTGATCAGCTCCGGGTTGCGGCGGCGGAGATCGTCGGCCCCGAAACCCGAACGTTCGGCAGCGCCGGGCGCGAGATTCTGCACGAAGACGTCCGCACGGTCGACGAGGCGGTGCAGCAGCGACGCGTCGTCGGCGTTCTTCAGGTCCAGCGCCAGGGACTCCTTGCCACGGTTGAGCCAGACGAAGTGGCTCGAGAGCCCGTGGACGGTCCGGTCGTACTCGCGCGCGAAGTCTCCCGAACCGGGGCGTTCGACCTTGACGACGCGGGCGCCGAGGTCGGCGAGCTGCCGCGTCGCGAACGGAGCGGCCACGGCCTGCTCGATCGAGACGACGGTGACATCGTCGAGGGCTGCCATGGGACTCCTTGCGGTTCGGTGTGGGGAGGGCAGTGACGCTCGCTTTCCGGATCGTGCGGCGGGGTCACGCTCCCGCACGAGCCAGAACGGCCCGAGCCCGCTCCAGCACCGGCGTGTCGACCATCTGGCCGTCGACCAGCGTCGCCGCCCCGTCGTTCGAGTCCCGGAGGAGCTTCCGTGCCCACCGCACCAGGTCTGGCGAGGGAGTGAACGCCGTTGTCGCTTGCGCGACTTGTCCAGGATGGATACACAGCTTGCCAGTGAATCCCAGGCTCGCGGCATGTTCGGCATCCCGGGCGAGAGCGGTGTCGTCGCGTACAGCGGTCGTCACTCCGTCGAGCGGAGCGGCGACCTCGACCGATTTTGCTGCCAGGACCAGACTCGACCGCGCGTGCCGCAACGCCTGCTGGTCGGCGGGGTCGACGCCGAGTTCGGCGGCGAGATCGACGTTGCCGAAGGCTGGGCGGACGACGCCATCGACTCGGCAGAGCTCGCGTGCGTCGAGCAAGCCGGTCGCTGTCTCCAGAAGCGGTATTAACGGATGGTGCGGGGACGCGCGATGCAACTCCGCGAGAATTTCCGGATCCTCGGCTTTGGGCGTCATCACGCCGCAGGTGTGCCGTCGAATCATGGCCACGTCGTCGTCGTGCCAGGGTGTTCCGGGCGCGTTGATCCGGACGACGGCGGAGTTTCCGGCTCGAAGATACTCCGCGACGTGCTGCCGTGCGGTGCTCTTGTGCTCGGCTCCGACCGCGTCTTCGAGGTCGAGGATGATGCCGTCCGCGGCGCTGGCCGTGGCCTTGGCGAACCGTTCGGGTCGATCCGCCGGGACGAACAGGAGGGTTCGCGCATGTCCGAGGGTGTCGCCGAGTGTCATGCGAACCCCACCGTCGCCGTCGCCATCGTGTTCTCCGGTGCGGTGAGCACGGCCAGGTCGGCGCCTTCGTCACTTGGTTCGCCGGTGAGCAGGACGGGGTCCCCTGCGAAAACCGGGCGATGAAGTCGGTAATCCACCGTGGATACCGATTTTCCGGAACCCGCGCGCGCGAGCTCGGTCATGAGCAGGGCGAGCAGCGGTCCGTGCACGACGAGGTCAGGGTACGACTCGACCTCGCGCGTGTACGGGCTGTCGTAGTGGATGCGGTGCGCGTTGGCGGTGAGAGCGCTGAAGCGGAACAGGCGAACGGGATCACCGGTGAACGAGTCCTGCCACGCCGCGGTCGAGTGCGGAAGCGTCTCCGGCCGGCTCGGGCGTCGAGTCTTGGCGGGCCCTTCGCCGGAGCGGTAGGCGTAGTCCTGTTCCTCGACCATCCTCAGCTGGTCGTCTTGCCAGAACTCACTGCGCAGGGTGACGAAGGCAACCTCGCCGGATCGCCCGTGCTTGACCGTCACGTCGGACAGTGACGACCGGCGCAGGGTCGGCTCAGCGATGCGGAGCGGTTCGGTCACGGTGAGCCGTCCACCCGCGAACATCCGCCGGCGGTCCGGGATCGGGGGCAGAAAGTGCCCGCTCGCGGGGTGCCCGTCCGGTCCCAGTTGTTCGTGTCGCGGCCATTCTTGGAAATACACCCAATGCCAGAGCGGAGGCAGTGCCGTGCCCGCTGCCGGCGGGGCCTCGATGTCTAGGACCACCGCCAGTGCGTGTGCCTGTTCCGCAGGCAGCGCGTCGGTCGTGGTGAGCGGCGCTGGCTCCCACCCTTCGAGGTGGGAATCGAGACCGGACACGAAAAACTCCTCTTACTCGGGTGTTTGCGGCCTGACCGGCCGCGACGGACCTGTATCGACCATGCGAGAACCGTGGCCGCTACATCGGTGTTCGTGAGCCGCCGAGCCGCATTAGGCCGTACAAATCATGGCGGAAAGTATGCGACGCAGGGCGTGGCGTGTCAACGCTCACGCCGTCGGCCCGCGGCCTCAAGCCCGAGAAGTGTCACTAGTGGCGCTATTGCTACTATTTCCAGGGCATGTGGGCGGGTGAGTCTGATGCCGGAGATCGTGTTGACCCTGTCCCTATTTGGCCGTACAAATAACACAACAGGTTCGACGGTCTCTCGCGGTCGGGCGTCGCTCGCGCACCGGAAGGAACCATGGCCGCCAGCGCACTTGCCCTTGCCGAGTGGGCGCACACGCTCAAGCCGACGAGGAGGTTCTGGCGCTCGCGCCGGGAGTGCGCGTCGACACCGCCGCGGTTGCCTTGGCCGCGTGCGGCGTGCGGAGCCGCGGTTGCCTTGGCCGCGTGCGGCGTGCGGAGCCGACGTCCCGGAGTTGCTGGCGGACGCGACCTTGCCTTCGGTGCGCACGTGCGGAGGTCGCTCGACCCTGACGTCCGAGTCCGCGCTGATCCGTGACAGCCACGACAGGAGTGACGTATGAGCACTGTGGACCATCTTGACGACGACGAGCGACTGATCGTCGAGACCGTGGGCGATTTCGTCGACAAGGAGGTCCGGCCTGTCGCGCAACAGCTGGAGCACACCGATACCTATCCCGAAGCGCTGATCGAGCGCATGAAACAGCTGGGGATCTTCGGGTTGGCGGTTCCCGAGGAGTACGGCGGCACGCCGGTGTCGACGTCGTGCTATGTGCTGATCACCGAGGAACTCGCCCGCGGGTGGATGAGTCTGGCGGGAGCGATGGGCGGCCACACGGTCGTCGCCAAGCTGCTCGTGCTGTTCGGTACCGAGGAGCAGAAACGAAACTACCTGCCCCGGATGGCCGACGGCGCGGTTCGGGCGACGATGGCCTTGACCGAGCCGGGCGGGGGATCGGATCTGCAGGCGATGACGACCACGGCCCGGCGCGACGGGGACGAGTTCGTCGTCAACGGTGCGAAGACGTGGATCACCAACTCGCGCCGCTCCCAGCTCATCGCGCTGATGTGCAAGACCGACCCGGACGCACGACCGGCGCATCAGGGCATGTCCATCCTGCTCGCCGAGCACGGTCCGGGACTGACAGTGTCCCGTGATCTGTCCAAACTCGGATACAAGGGCGTGGAGAGCTGCGAACTGTCCTTCGAGGAATACCGCACTCCAGCCGGATCCGTGCTCGGCGAGGACGAAGGCGCAGGCTTCGGACAGATGATGAAGGGGCTGGAGACCGGGCGAATCCAGGTCGCCGCGCGAGCGCTCGGTGTCGGCAAAGCCGCTCTGGATGACGCCCTGCGCTATGCCCAGGAACGGGAAAGCTTCGGCAAACCGATCTGGAAGCATCAGTCGGTCGGCAACTACCTCGCCGACATGGCGACCAAGTTGACCGCCGCGAGGCAGTTGACGCTGCACGCGGCGCGGGAGGCCGACGGTGGTCGTCGTGTGGACATGGAAGCCGGAATGGCGAAGCTGTTCGCGTCCGAGACGGCGATGGAGATCGCGCTCAACGCCGTGCGTGTCCACGGTGGATATGGCTATTCCACCGAGTTCGACGTCGAACGCTACTTCCGGGACGCTCCGCTGATGATCGTCGGTGAGGGAACCAACGAGATCCAGCGCAACGTCATCGCCGCGCAACTCGTCGCGCGCGGTGGGTTGGAGTCCTGACCGTGCGGGAGGGACCCGCTACATTCGGAGAACTTCGGAATCGGTGATGGCATGGCACAACAAGTCGAGGACGGAAGTGTCAGGGAGACGGCTTACGTCAAACTCGCGCGGGAGTTGCGCACCGCCATCCTGCGGCACGATTTCCCGGACGGCGTCCGGCTTCCCACCGAGGCTGAGCTGGCGGAGTCGTACCGGGTCAGCAGGCAGACGGTGCGTCGTGCCTTTCAGGACCTCGTGGCCGAGGGCATGGTGTATCGCGTACCGGGTCGCGGCACGTTCGCCGCTCCCCGCGAGGAGCAGTACCTGCGGCAGTTCGGCTCCGTCGACGACCTGATGGGGCTCTCGATCGACACGAGCATGGAGCTGGTTGTGCCGTTGCACCGCCGGGTCGACCTCGATGCCGCCGGGCGGCTGCGCCTGCAGTCCGACCGCGTCCACCAACTCACGTTCCTGCGGCTGCACGAAGAGACGCCGTTCTGTCTGACCACGGTGTATCTGCCCCCGGCGGCCGGGCGGCTTGTCGCCGCACTGCCGGACCTGACGACCACGGGCGCTCGGAGCAGGGCCACCATCATCGGATTGCTCGACGAACGGTTGCCCGATCCCATCGCCGAAGCCGAGCAGAGCATCACGGTGGGAACGGCCACCTCCGAGATCGCGGAATTCCTCGGGTGCGAAGCCGGGCGATCTTTGTTGCGCATCGACCGGGTGTACCACTCCGCCGCCGGACAGCCCGTCGAGCTCGCGGTCAGCTACTTCCACCCTGAGCACTACTCGTACCGAGTCCGCCTTCGGCGCAACGTGCGGTAGGAACGCACGTGCGCCGGACAGGTGGTCCGTCGCCGCGAGGGCAGCCTTCAGGAAAGCGTCAGGACGACCTTGCCGGTGGCACGGCGCTCGTCGAGTTCACGCAGTGCCCGGCCCGCGTCGGTCAGCGAGTAAGTGGGGCCCAGCAGCGGCCGTAACGCGCCTGATTCGAGATGCGGGAGAAGCTCCTGCCACTGGTGGGGCAGATAGTCCGGCCGCGACCGCCAGAACGCTCCCCACCCGACGCCGACGACGTCGAGGTTGTTCAGCAGCAGGCGGTTGACCTTGACCGTGGGGATCTCCCCGCCGGTGAACCCGATCACCAACAGGCGGCCTTCCGGGCCCAGACACCGCAAGGAGTCGGTGAACCGGTCGCCGCCCACCGGATCCACGACGATGTCGGTCCCGCGTGGACCGACCAGTTCTGCCACGGCGTCACGGAACCCGTCGGCGAGAACGACGTGTTCGGCACCGGCACTGCGGGCGGACTCGGCCTTGGATTCCTGGGAGACGACGGCGATCACGCGAGCGCCCATCGCGCGGGCCATCTGCACCGCGGCCGTCCCGACCCCGCCGGAGGCTCCGTGCACGAGGACGGTTTCGCCGGGGTTCAGGCGGCCGCGGCGGGAGAGTGCGAACTGCACCGTCAGGTAGTTCATGGGAAGACCCGCCGCTTCGGTGAACGAGACGTTCTCGGGCAGTGCGAAGACGTTCGTCGGCGGCGCCGTGGCCAGGTCCGCGAAGCCTCCGATGCCGGTAAACGCGGCGACCCGCTGACCCACCTGGACGTCTGCCGACTCGGGGGCGCTACGGACGACACCGGCGACCTCTGAGCCCGGCACGAACGGCGGGTCCGGCTTGAGTTGGTATTCGCCGCGTGTCATCAGTACGTCCGGGAAGGTCACCCCGGCGGCTCGCACCTCGATCATCACCTCGTCGGGGTTCGGCGTCGGCGCCTCGACCTCGGCGAGGTCCACCGAGTCGGGGCCGTTGAGCTCGGTGATGCGGATTGCGCGCACAGGGTCCTCCCGGGGTCGTTCGTGTGTGTCCTCATCCTTGACAGGACACGCTGTGTGAGTCAATCTTCATCTGGAATGAACATATATTCAGTGCGCTGCGGTGCAGGTCACGCGCATGAAGGGGTGTCCGACATGCCGAATCACGAGGACGGCGAGTAGTCGATGGACGTCACGTTGTCGCAGGCCCAGGTCCAGTGGAGCGAGCAGGCTCGTCAGTACGCGACCGAGAGCCTCGCGCCTCGCTACCAGGAGCGCGAGCAACGCGGCGCCGTCGAGCGGCAGGTGTGGCGGGAGATGGGCACGCTCGGGTTCATCGCTCCGGAGCTGCCCGCGAAGCTCGGCGGACGCGGCCTCGACCGACTCACGTCCGGACTGCTGGTCGAGGAGATCGCCCGCGGGGACTTCTCGGTGGCCTACCTGCAGGTCGTGGGGTCGCTGGTCGGTCAGATCCTGGCGAGTGAGGCGAACCCGGACGTGGCTGCCCGCTGGGTGCCGGGGATCTGTCGGGGTGAGCACGTCGTCGGCATCGGACTGACCGAACCGCAGGCCGGGTCCGACGCGGGAATGCCCGAACTCAGAGCCCACCGAGACGGCGACTCCTACGTGCTCACCGGCACGAAATCGCTGTCGTTCGCCAACGACGCGTCCGCTGTGGTGGTGTTCGCCCGCACTTCGCAGGAGCAGGTGCGAGGTAAGGGCATCAGCGCCTTCCTGGTGCCGCTCGACGTTTCCGGGATACGACGGGAGTCGTACACCGATATGGGGACCCGGGCCGTCGGCAGGGGAGCGGTGCACTTCGACGGCGCCCGCGTACCTGGAGACCACCTCATCGGCGTGGAGGGCGCGGGATTCTCCGAGGTGATGCGCGGGTTCGACTTCAGCCGCGCGCTGATCGGGCTGCAATGTGTCGGGGCCGCACAGACCAGCGTGGACGAGACCTGGCGCTACGTCAGTGAGCGGGAGGCGTTCGACCGTCCACTGAGCACGTTCCAAGGAGTGTCGTTTCCGTTGGCGGAGGCGGAGACACGCCTGGCAGCCGCCCGAATGCTCTGCTGGCGGACGCTGTCGCTGAAGGACCACGAACTGCCGCACACCGCCGAGGCGGCGATGTGCAAGTGGATGGCGCCGAAAGACGCCTTCGAGGCCGTCCAGACGTGTCTGCTCTTGCACGGCCAGTACGGCTACCGCACCGAGCTGCCGTTGGAGCAACGTCTGCGCGATGTGCTCGGTCTCCAGATCGGCGACGGCACCGCGCAGATCATGAAGTTGATCATCGCTCGGGACCGGCTCGGACGGGAGTGGGCTCCGTGAGCGCGACGTCAGGAGGGGCGACGACGATGGGACGACTGAACGACAAGATCGCCGTGGTGACCGGTGCCGGGCGCGGGATCGGCAAGGCGATCGCCGAGAAGCTGGCGAGTGAGGGATCCACGGTCGTGGTCTCGGACGTCGACGGGGAATCGGCCGCGGCGACGGCGAAGGAACTCTGCGGTGGTGCCGTCGGACTGCATGCCGACGTGGCGTCGAAGGAATCGGTCGAGGCGATGATCGACGAGGTGCGCACCCGCTTCGGGCGGTTGGACGTGCTCGTCAACAACGCGGGATGGGACAAGGCCGAACCCTTCATCGACAGCAGCGAATCCGACTGGGACCGCATCATCGCGATCAACCTCTACGGCACCCTGCACACCACGAAGGCCGCGTTGCCGTTGATGGTCGAGCGACAGTCGGGTTCGATCGTCAATCTCGGATCGGATGCGGCACGGGTCGGCTCGTCCGGTGAAGCGGTGTACTCCGCCGCCAAGGGCGGCATCGTGTCGTTCACGAAGACCCTCGCCCGCGAGATGGCGCGCAACCGGATCAACGTGAACTGTGTGTGCCCCGGGCCGACCGACACCGAGCTGTTCGCATCGATCGGCGGTGACAACCCGAAGCTGCGGGAGTCGCTGACCAAGGCCATCCCGTTCCGTCGACTCGCCGAGCCCCGGGATCTCGCCAACACCGTCGCCTTCTTCGCTTCCGACGAAGCCGGCTATCTCACCGGACAGACGGTGAGCGTCAGTGGTGGACTCACCATGAGCTGACGCCGAACGCGGGGACTGCGACCGCACCGTGCGTCGGAACCTCAACGAGGAGGCAACAATGCCCGCCTACGATCCCACCGCTTACCGGAACTTCATCGAGCATCATTTCAGCTACCTCGGCGGATTCCGCCGCAACGTGCACCGTTACGGCGACCGCGTGGCGATGCGGTGTCCGCACACCGGGACACGGTTCACCTACGCCGAACTCGGGACTCGGGTCGACGAACTCGCCGCAGGCCTGGTCGCCGCAGGGGTGCGTCCCGGCGACCTCGTCGTCTATCAGCTCTACAACAGTCCAGAGTTCGCGCAGTTGTATCTGGCGACGCAAGCCGCGGGTGCGGTCGGCTCCCCGATCAACTTCCGGCTCTCGCCCGGCGAGACGGCCTACATCCTCGACGACAGCCGTCCACGGGTCTTCGTCCACGACACGGCGTTGTCGGAGGAGGTCTCGGCCGCGCTGGAGCGCGCGGAGCACCGGCCCGACCTCGTAGTCGCAGTCGGGGACGAGCGGGGCCCTGGCACGGTTTCCTTCGACGAGTTGCTCAGTCGCGGTGGCACCCCGCCGACGGACACGGGCCGCACGATCTACGACAAGACGACGCGGCTCTACACCTCCGGCACCACCGGTATGCCCAAGGCGGTTCCGCTCAACAGCATGATCGAGATCTTCACCGCGCACGATGTGATCATGCATTTTCCGATGGAACCGGAGGATCGGACACTGAACATGACCCCGTGGTTCCATCGTGGAGGTTTGTACGCCGGCGGGCCGAACGCGGCGTTCTACCTGGGTTCCGAGGTGGTGCCGATGCGCGCGTTCGACCCGGTGGCGTTCCTGGACGAAGTGGAACGCTCCGGCATCACCTATCTCGTCGGGGCGCCGACGAACCTGGCGATGCTCACCTCCGTGCAGGCCGAGAAACCGCGAGACCTTTCCAGTCTGCGCGGGATCGTCACCATGGGGGCGCCACTGGAACGCGAGGCGGCCCTGCGGTATCAGGAAGTGCTGTGTCCGCGGATCTTCAACGGTTACGGCACGACCGAGGCGTTCTGGAACAGTTTCCTCCGGCCGGCGGACCTGCCGCAGCACGCCGGAAGCGCCGGGCGTGCCTGCACCGACGACGACGTCGCCGTGGTCAAGGTACTCGACGACCGTCCCGCCGAACCGCACGAGACCGTGGCCAAGGACGACGCGGAGGTCGGCGAGGTGATCGTGCGCTCGCCCAAGTGCGGATACGCGTACGTCAACGCGCCGGAGCAGGAGGCGCAGAAGTTCCACAACGGCTGGCTCTACATCGGTGACTTGGCCACCTGGGACGCCGCAGAGTACGTGACGATCGTCGGCCGCAAGGACGACATGATCGTCTCGGGTGGGGAGAACGTCCATCCGGTGCAGGTCGAGGAAGTACTCAACGAGCATCCGGCCGTCGCGGACTCGATGGTCGTCGGCGTCCCGCACGAGCGGTGGGGCCGGCTCGTGGTCGCCTACGTCGTGCCGTCCGACGAGACGCTGACGGTGGCTGACTGCGACCGGCACTGTCGCGACCATCCGATGCTGGCCGGGTACAAGCGCCCCCGCGCCTACCGGTTCGTCGACTCCCTACCCGTGACCGCCACCGGCAAGAAGGTGCACTACAAGGCCCGCGAACAGGCGAGGACCGAATACGCCGACGACCTGTTCACCGCTGCCGGGCGCCCGAACGAGGTCACCGTGAACGAGTAGCCGATCACCCGCGTCGCACCACCACCACAGCACAGAAAGGACCACTCGTGGATTTCGCCGACTACAAGCAGTTGACGTTCGAGCGCCGGGACAACGGCGTCCTGCTGATCACGCTCGATCAGCCGGAGAAGTACAACGCCACCGACGAGCAGATGCACACCGAGCTTGCCCGGGTGTTCTCCGACGTCTCCGCCGACCCGGAGACTCGGGTGGCAGTGGTGACCGGCGCGGGCAAGGCGTTCTCCGCCGGGGGCGATCTCGGCATGGTTCAGCGGATGGCCGGGGACCACGACCGTGTCTCGCACATGCTTTCCGAGATGAGCGACATGGTCTACAACATGATCAACTGCGAGAAGCCGATCGTCTCGGCGATCAACGGCGTCGCGGTCGGGGCGGGGACCGTGGTCGCGCTGCTCGCCGACATCTCGGTGTGCGCCGAGGACGCCAAACTCGGCGACGGGCACGTGAAACTGGGCGTCGCCGCCGGGGACCACGCGGCGATCCTGTGGCCGCTGCTCTGCGGCATGGCCAAGGCGCGCTACTACCTGCTCACGGGCGAGATGCTCGACGGAGCGGAAGCCGAACGGATCGGCATGGTCAGCAAAGCGTTGCCCCGCGACCAAGTCTTCGACGAGTCGATGCGGATCGCCGAGACACTGGCCACCGGCTCCCAACCCGCGATCCGGTGGACGAAGCGGGCGATGAGCAACTGGCTCAAGATGGCGGGGCCGATCTTCGACCAGTCCGCGGCGTACGAGATGCTCTGCTTCATGGGGCCCGACGTCGTCGAGGGTGCTGCCGCGCTCCGCGAGAAGCGGGAGCCGGAGTTCCCTTCGGCCCGATCATGACGCGCACCGTCGCCTGAGCGGTCCGTGCAGAGTGAGCTGTCGTCGTGTGCCCGCGAGGAGGGGCGCTGATGTTCCGCTCACCCGACCACCGAGAAACCTTCTGCAGGGAGTTCTCAGCCCCCGGTTTCGACCTGCTGTTGGTGCCGGTACGGACGTAGCTTCGGCAGCTCGGGTGATTCGGTGTCCAGCGGCACGGTACCGGACCGGACCATCCCGAGTTGCACCAGCTGACGTTCGCTCGTCGCGTCGAGCAGCCAGTCCAGGGCGACGCGGACTCTGTTGCCGGGCATGGCCATCAGGTGATAGCCGCGCGTCACGACCTTGGCGAGGAATCCCGACATCGGAATGTGCAGCGGGTTCGCCGCCGCCTTGCCGGAGCCGAGGTCCACGACGAAGCCGAGATCGCGATGGCGGTACCGGGACGGCGTGGTCCTCCCGAGCGACGCGGCGACGTTGCGAGCGGCGAGCGTGCCCTGTCGCACCGCGTGCTGGGCGGTCATCGGCGTCAACTCGCCCGGGCGTGTGGGGTCCGGTACCGCTGCCGCGTCGCCGCACGCGAACACGTGCGGATGGTCGGGTACCGAGAGCTCGTCGGTCACCACCAGCCTGCCCTGCTGGGTCGCGAGCCCGAACCCTTGCACGAGTGGGTCCGGGCGCACACCCACGCACCAGATCAACGATCGGGTGGGGACGAATGACCCGCTGTCCTGGAACGTGACTCCCGACTCCGACGCCTCGCCGATGGAGGTTTCGGTGAGAACCTCGACACCACGCTCCCGCAGGACGCTGTCCGCCGTGCGGGACAGTCGCCGGTCGAGTGTCGGCAACACCCGCTCGGCGACGTCCAGGAGCAACCAGCGGATCCGCTGGCCGTCGAGTTCCGGGTGGCGCTGGGCGAGCTTCGCGGTGAACTCGGGGCCCTGAGCGGCGACCTCCGTTCCAGTGTAGCCCGCACCGACCACGACGAACGTGCAGCGAGCGTCGCGCTCCTGCTGATCGTTGCTGGCCGCTGCCAGTTCGATCTGCCGGGTGACGTGGTCTCGGAAGTACAGCGCTTCCGGTACGCCCCGGAATCCCTTACCGTGCGTGGCGACCCCGGGAATGGGCAACAGCTTGTTCACGCTGCCTGCGGCCAGGACGATGCGATCGAACGACATCGACCCCGGGTTGTCCTCGGGGTCGGTGTAGGCCAGTTCCCGGCGGTGCGGATCGACTCCGGTCACCTCACCGAGCACGAATCGCACGCCGGGGATCGCTCCGGGCAGCGGGACGGAGATCGCACGCGGGTCCAGGATTCCGGACGCGACCTCAGGCAGCAGCGGGAGATACAGAAAGTAGTCCGTCGGGTTGATCAGCACGATCTCGGTCTCGTTCGGATCCGTGTAAGTGGCGAGGTGCTTCGCCGTGTGGTATCCGGCAAACCCACCTCCGACGATCACCACTCGCGTTCGTTGCACAGCACCTCCTCGCGTCCTCCCGAATTGCTCAGTACCCGTTCCGGAGGCGGCTGAAACCCAGCGGGAACTCAGAGGAGCCCGAAGACGTGTCCGGCGATGAAACCGGCGACGGCCACCGCGACCACGAACACGAACACGGTGGTGACCACGTGCAAGCCGCGGGTCGGTCCACTTTCCTGATGCGAGACACCGGACAGTCCTCCCTCGGCAGGCGGGGTTTCACCCGGAGGCACGCCGCCGCCGGGGTCCAGGCCAGGGGTGACGATGGGATCTGGACCGGGTGCCTCGTGTTCGGAACGTCGGTCGTCGGGCGGCATGAGCTTCCTCCGTGTGTCGTGCTCCTGCGGACTTCCGGTGGGCACGGGCTACCTCGACGCGGAGATCGTCAAACCCGACCGGGTCAGTCGTAGACGAGCAGGCCGTCGGCGCGGGTCCGGACGCCGCTGAGTGGCTCGTGTTCGGGCATCGTTCCGTCGTGCATCAGGTGGCGTACCAGGACGTCGTGTGCGACGTGGAGAAAGTCGGCGATCATGCGTCGGTGACAGCGCCACCACACGGTTTCACTGCACATGATCGTGACGCGGTGAGTAGCGGAGTCCTCGACGAGTTCCCGCGCGGCGTCGACGAAATCAGGTGTCCGCATGTGCGCGGCATACGCCCGGAACGAGTCGTTGCGCCACAACCGGTCCGGCGAGTCCGGCGGCAGCTTGCGAAACCCGCCCAGACGCGGCTCCCAGCGGTAGCCGACGTCGTGCGCGGGAAGCCACTCTTCGAGCGCGGCTTTGGCCACGTGTGGATTGCGGCGGCTGCCGGGGGCGGAACGCACATCAACCACCTCGGCTACCTCCGCATCGTGCAGCAGACGGATCATTTCCTCCTGTGTGGCGGTGCCGTGACCGAACGTCAAAACCTCGACCATCGAGCCGTTCCTCACCGAGGGCGCGTGGAGTGTTCGGCGTTGGTCATGGGGCGGCGGAACCCCACCCACTCACCACTTGTACGGCAGGAACTTCCCGTCGAGAGTGATCTGTACACGGGGTCCCTCCTCGGCATCGACGCGCTGCACGTCCGCGCGGAAGGTGATGGCGCTCATGATGCCGTCGCCGAAGTCTTCGTGGATCAGCTCCTTGAGCGCCGGTCCGTACACTTGCAACACTTCGTAGAGTCGGTACAAGGTCGGATCGGTCGGCGGAAGCCGGTCGAGGCTGCCTCGCGTGGGAATTTCGCTGAGGGCCGCGACCGCTTCCTCGGGCAGATCCAGCAGAGTGCGCAGGCGCGTGGCGGTGCCGTCGTCGAAGGGGTGTTGGCCCAGCAACGCGGCAGTGGTCCATACGCGGTCGGTGCCGAGCTCGTCGGCGATACCGCTGAAAGACAGGTTCTTGGCCTGCTTGGCCTCCAGTACGGCCTCTGTAGCCTCGGAACGGCGCATCGGACAGTCCTTGTCGGGTCGACATCACACAGAGAGCACCCCGGTTTGCGGGGCCCGTTCTCGGTTACCCGCAAGTGGACGGTCCGACACTCCACGATGCGATTCCGAGTCCTGGCTCCGTGTCTCGCTCGACGACCGAGGCGTTGCCGCACCAGCGATGTGCGGTACATTCCCCGGCGCGCGTCTCCGGGGAATGCCGAAGACGCTCGAAATACTGGACGAAGTCGCTTCGGAATCGAACACCGGCGCCGCGGATCGCGCGACGCCCCAGAGACGTCAGCGGATACTGCGGCTCGGAACCGTCGATGTGCACGCTTCGACGGTCGCGTCCGTGAGCAAGGTGCGCAGGGGAGGAAGTGACTGCTATGGCGAGTCGGTACAGGGTCGGGATCGTCGCCGACCCGGATTTTCCCCAGACCACCGCGGAATGGCTGGCCGACAAACTTCCCGACGTGCTCAGCGACGAGCACGAGTGGGACCTCGAGGTCGAGGTCGATCCGATCGCGGCGGGCCAGCACGATGTGCTCGAGATTCTGCACACGGTGTCGGCACTGAGGGCACGGCGCGGGTGGGATTTCGCCCTGTGCGTCACCGACCTGCCGCTGCGTCGGGACCGGCGGCCGGTGCTCGCCGAGGTCCACCGGGACGAGCGTGTCGCCGTGATCTCGTTGCCTGCGCTCGGCGGACTGCAACCGCGGCGCCGTGCGCGCCAGCTGTGCACGCAGGTCCTCGAAGAGCTCACCGCCGCCGAACGGGCCGAAGAGGACCCTGGCGAGAGCCGGCGTCAGCTGCAGAGCCGTCCGACTCGGATACTCGCGCCGATCACGCGGACCGAATCCTCCACCGACCAGGGTGAGGTCGACGTGCGCTACGAGGCCACCCGGAAACGGGGGCGGGCACGGTTGTTGACGGGCATGGTGCGCACCAACCGTCCATGGGGTCTGGTCTTCGGCATGTCCAGCGCCCTGGTTGCTGCGGTGGCCACGAGTGCGTTCGGCCTCTCGTCGAGCACGATCTGGCAGATCGCCTACGAGCTCAGCCCGCTGCGCGAAGTGATCGCCGCGGTGCTCTCGGTCGGGGTGCTGGTGGGCTGGCTGATCGCCGCGCACCATCTGTGGGAGAGCCCCTCGGCCGGCACGGCGAACGACCGGGAACAGGCGCGTCTGTACAACCTCTCCACTGTGGCCACTCTGACCGTGGGAGTGGGGTGTCTGTATCTCGGCCTCTTCGTGATCAACCTCGCCGTCGCGGCTTTTCTCGTGCCGATGTCGCTGATCGCGAGCACGGTCGGCCCGACAGCGGCGACACCGTCGACCTACATCGCTCTGGCGTGGGGGTTCACGACCATGGGCGTGGTCGCGGGCGCCCTGGGGTCCAGCTTGGAAAGCGACGAGGCGGTGCGCCAAGCCGCCTACGGCTATCGCGAACAACAACGTCGCGGGCAGCGCGCCCAGCAGTCCGAATCGGCGCCCGAGAACAGCGTCGCCGCGCCGGAATCACGTGACGACGATGGTGACCGCGCGGGCCCGGAGGCGGCCCCAGGCGAAGGCGAGACCGACGCGGTTACCGATGCACAGGGACGCGGAAGCACCGATTCGCGCGAGGCCGGGTGACGAGTCGGACGCCGGGGCACGGCAGGACAGCGACTCGAAGCAGGCACGAGAGGAAGCCGGCTCGTGCAACGGAATCTAGTCACTCGTGAGCAGGTTGAGCTGCGTCGGCAGCCACAGGGACAGCTCCGGAACGAGGACGACCACCAACAGCACCGCCGCCAGCGCCGCGAAGAAGGGGGCGAGTCTCCGGATCACGGGTTCGATCCGCTGTTCACCGACGCGGGCGGCGATGAACAGCACGTTGCCCACCGGCGGCGTGATGGTTCCCAAGCACAGGTTGAACACGATCATGGTGCCGAAGTGCACCGGGTCGATGCCGAACTCCTCGACGATCGGCAGGAAGATCGGCGTGAAGATGAGGATCGCGGGCGTGGGATCCATGAACGTGCCCACGACCAGCAACGTGATCATCATCAGGATCAGGATGGCTGTGGGGCTCTCGGTGATCCCCAACAGCCCGGTGGAGATCGCGTCGGGAATGCCGGTGTAGGACATCACCCAGGACATCGCCGAGGAGACGCCGACCAGGAGCATGACGATCGCAGTCGTGCGCGTCGCCTGCAGCAGGATGCCGGGCAGCGCGGAGATCGTGAGATTCCGGTAGAGGAACCCGAGCGCCAAGCAGTAGAGGACCGCGATCGCCGCGGACTCGGTGGGGGTGAAGAAGCCCGCCAGGATCCCGCCGATGACGATGAGAATCATCAACATCGCGGGCACGGCCCGGAAAAGCACCAGCAGTGCTTGCCGAAAGGTGACGCCCCCGGAGCCCGCGAACTCGCTCCGGTTCCTCGTGTAGAGGAAGACGACGAGCATGCAGGCCAGCGCCCACAGCAGGCCGGGCCCGTATCCCGCGACGAAGAGTGCGGCCACGGAGCTGCCACTGACGAGCGAGTAGACGATGAACGTGTTGCTGGGTGGCAGAAGCATCCCGGCCGGCGCGGACGCCGCGTTCACCGCGGTGGAGAAAGCGGGGTCGTAGCCCTCCTCCTTCTGCCGCGGTCCCATCGTGCTGCCTACCGCCGCGGCCGAGGCCACGGCAGCGCCGCTGACCGAGCCGAACATCGCGTTGGCGACCACGTTCGTCTGCGCCAGCGACGCGGGCATCCGCCCGACGAGTACCTTCGCCGCGTCGATGAGCCGCGTGGCGATGCCGCCGTTGTTCATCAGCACCCCGGCCAGCACGAAGAACGGTATCGCCAGCAGCGTGAACGAACTCGTGCCGGAGACGATCTGTTGGGAGGCGACGAGAACGGCGTGATCGGCTCCCAGCACCGCGATGGCCGCGACGGTGCAGGAGAGGCCGATCGCGACGGCGATCGGGACGCTGAGCAGGATCAGACTGCTGATGCCGACGAGCAGGACGAGCCCTGCGAGGAGTGCTGGATCCATCACTGCTCCTAGACTTCCTCGGCCGTGTGGTCGGTTTCGACCGCTACTTCGTCCCGGCGCAGGATCGAGGCGACGTGGTAAAGGGCGTAGTAGGCGATGATCACGCCGGTGATCGGCATGACCAGGTAGACGAGCCCGAGGTGGCCGGGCAGTGCCGTCAGGCTCTGGCCCCAGCCGACGGCAGTGAGGCGCAGGCCACCCCACACCAGCGTGAGGCCGGCGAAGACGAGAACGATCAGTTGGACGCCGACGGCGACCACACGCTGGATCGGTTCGGGGAGTTTTCGGGCGACGACGTCGACGGCGATGTGACCGCGTTCCGAGAACACGAGTGCGGCGCCGAACATCCCGAGCCAGACGAACACGTACTTCGCCAGCTCTTCCGACCAGCTGCTGGGTTCGTTGAGCACCTGCCGGGTGAACACCTGCCAGGTCACGGTCACGATCAGGATCGCGAACAGGGCCACGCACGCGGTGGCGAGGACCCTGTCGGAAGCCTTCTTCAACGCCCGCATCTCCCGGCCTTTCGGATTCGTTTCCCTCGCTGGCTCACGGCGCTTCCGCCCGTGTTTTCTCGTACACCGTGCGGGCGGTGGGGCCTGCGGTGCGCAGCGCCTGCTCGGTCAGCGGCGCGAGGGCTTCGCGGAAGGCCGCATCGTCCACCGGGTGGAACTGGACGCCCTGACTGCGCAACTCGCTGATGGCCTCGTCGGTCGCTGTGGTCCAGAGATCGGTGAATTCCCGCATCGTCGCGGCCCATTCCTCGTCGAAGACCGCGCGGTCGGTGGGAGGCAGCCGGTCCAGCCGATCGGTGTTCGCGACCAGGTAGTCGAGCCCGATGAGATGTTCGGTACGGGAGAAGTGCGGAGCCACTTCGTAGTGTTTCTGGGTCTCGTAGGAGACCTCGTTGTTCTCGGCCCCTTCGAGCACACCGGACTGCAGAGCGGTGTAGACCTCGCCGTAGGCCATGGGTGTGGCAGCGCCGCCCATGCTGTCGAGCATGTCGGCGTGCACCTTGCTCTCCTGCACCCGGATCTTCTGGCCTGCCAGGTCGGCGGGGCTGGTCACCGGGCCGCGTGAGCTGTAGATGTTGCGCGCGCCCTGGGTGAACCCGCCGAGCACGGTGAGGTTTCTGTCCTCCAGCGAGGAGTAGAGGTCACCGACGATGCTCGGGTCGGTGATGACCCGCATCTGGTGCTCGATGGACTCGAAGACGTGCGGCAGGTTGAACACCACGAAGTCGCGGTTGAGGTTCTCCAGCTGGGTACCGGAGACGATCGCGAGGTCGACGCTGCCGTCGCTGGTGAGTTGGAGCGACTCCTGCTGGTTGCCCAGGTTCTCGTTGGGGTAGACGTCGATGTTCCATCGGCCCTGGGTGCGTTCGCGGACGCGGTCGCTGAAGTTCTCGAGCGCGACGTAGGACGGGTGGTCCTCGGACTGGTTGAGAGCCAGGCGCAGTGTCCCGCCGCGCTCCTCACCGGCAGTGTCGGCAGCGGGACCGCATCCGGCCAGCACCAGCGCAAGGGCACTGAGTGCGGCCGCGAGCGCGAACGGCTTGCTGGTCATGGTGATCCCTGTTCTGCTCGTCGTCGAGCGGCAGACGCGATACGTGTTCCCGGTATTCACCCAGGAGAGCCCGCTCGCGGCAACGAGTTGTCATCAGTTGCCAACCGTGGTTGCGATGTCGTTACGCCCAGCGGCGGCGTGATGCGTGAGCCTTTGTGGTGGTTATAGGCACCACAAAGACTCACGCACCCTCAGCGGTGGGCGACATTGCGCACCCTGGACCCCATTGAGAGGCGTTGTCTCTTGATGCGGCGTCATCGCGTATTGGCCCCTGAGCAGCACGGACAGTACGGTCCGTTCGGGCGAGCCGCTCTGTCGCGGGAAGCGCATCGGGCGGCCCCACCGTGGCGTCGCAGTGTCGAAAGGTGCCGATGACAACCGAGACGGCCGAGCGGGAGCAAACCTCGGAGACGACGACGGTCGAGCGTCGCGGTTTCGAGCTGCCCACACGACCTCTTCCGGGGCCGCGCCGTCTCGCCCGCGATTTCGGCGCGCTCTACGCCGCCAACGGTCTCGTCGGGCTCATCTTCGCGGCGACGGGGCCGGTCGCGGTCATCCTCGCCGTGGGACAGCAGGGCGGGCTCTCCTCCGCTCAGCTCGCGTCGTGGATCTTCGGCGTCTTCTTCCTCAACGGCATTCTCACGATCCTTGCGTGTTGGTCCTACCGCCAGCCGCTCGGGTTCTTCTGGACGATTCCCGGGGCTGTGCTGGTCGGCCCCGCCCTGACACATCTCGCGTGGCCCGAGGTCGTGGGTGCGTTCGTCGCCACCGGCGTGCTGATCCTCGTGCTCGGGCTGACCGGGTGGGTCCGCCGGGTCATGGAGCTGATCCCGATGCCGATCGTCATGGGGATGGTCGCCGGGGTGTTCCTGAGCTTCGGGCTCGACCTCGTCCGAGCCGTCGCGTCCGACATCGCCATCGCCGGGCCCATGGTCGGGCTGTTCGTGGTGTTGAGTTGGCGGGCAGCGCTGGGCCGGTGGTTGCCGCCGATCATCGGCGCGTTGCTCATCGGGGGACTCGCGGTTGCCGTCAGCGGGCGCTTCGCGCCGGGACCGGTGAGCCAGTGGCTCGCGGCGCCGGTGTTCACCACCCCTCAGTGGTCGTGGCAGGCGATGCTCGAACTGGTGATCCCGCTGACGATCACCGTCCTGGTGGTGCAGAACGGCCAGGGTGTGGCCGTGCTGCGCTCGGCAGGCCACCGGGCGCCGGTCAACATGGCCGCCATCGCGTGCGGGGTGTGGTCGGTGCTGGCCTCCTTCGTGGGAGCGGTGTCGACGTGCTTGACGGGGCCGACCAACGCGCTGCTCGTGGCGTCGGGTGAGCGTTCCCGCCACTACATCGCGGGAATCGCGTGCGGGGTGTTCGCCATCGGGTTCGGCCTGTTCGCGCCGTTGTTCACGCAGTGGATGCTCGGTGCGCCCGGCGCGTTCATCGCCGCGCTCGGTGGGTTGGCGATGCTGCGTGTGCTGCAAACCTCGTTCGTGACCGCGTTCAGCGGCCGCTTCACGATGGGGGCGCTGATCACCTTCGTGGTCACGGTCTCCGGTGTGCAGGTGGCGAACATCAGTTCCGCGTTCTGGGGTCTGCTGGCAGGGCTGGCAGTGTCGTGGCTCTTGGAACGCGCAGACTTCACGACACGCACGGAAGCCGCATGAGCGCGCGGGTTGATGCGTGTGGGTGGTCGGGTGGCGGAACTTCACCTCGCGGCCGGCTGCGGGAGCGTCGAGCTCAGGTAGCGCGCCTCTCCATCACGTCGACGCTGTCCTTGCCAGTCACGAGGTGAGAACGCGCTGGTGGCCGGTCTGCGCCAGACCGGCGGAAAGACCCTCGGCGCACTGTGGCGCCACAGCCTCGATTCGCGTGCGTTCCAGGTTCGACCGGCTCCGATGGGTTCCGCGGGGTCAGCCCGACCGGTCCGGGCCCGCACGTGCCGGCTCGATCCGGACCACGACCCGCCGTTCCTCCCGCATCGAACGCTGGTAGTCGTCCCAGTCGGGATGCTCACCGTTGACCCGCCGGTAGTAGTCCACCAGCAGGTCCATCGCCTCGGGCAAGGTGACGACCTCGACCCTGCCCTCGACCTGGATCCAGCGCCCGAAGAATCCGTCGGGCAGCACGCACAACCACGCCCGAGGATCACGCTCGAGATTGCGAGCCTTCATCGCTGTCTCACGGGTGCTGACCAACAGCCGCCCCTGCCCGTCGACCGCGACGAGCACCGGCGACATCTGCGGGCTTCCGTCCTTGCGGGTCGTCGCGAGCACAGCGCGCGGCTGCTCACGCACGATCGCGCGTGCGTCGTCGAGATCCACGGGTTGCCTCCTCGTCGGTGACCGTCCCCTCCATCCTGCGTTACTGGACGGAAGTTCGTCGGATGGGCGTCTCAGCCCGACAACACCCCTCGCACCCACGGGGGTCGTCGGCCCGTAGGTCACTGTCCCGGAGAACGTTCCCGCTCCCGTTGCGCCGCCTGTGCTTCGGGTGCGTTGAGTAGGAGCAGCACGACGAGGACGGCGATCGCGCACAAGCCCATGAGGACGTCTGCGGCGACGCCTCCGAACATGTCCGGACCGGTGAACGAGGACAAGCTGCTCAGGATCCAGAGCGCCGCTGCCACGACGGCGACGCTGCGCGCCCAGCCGCGTCCTTGTCCAGCCGCTCGCAGCAAGAACAACCACGCGACCGACCAGCCGAGCAGGAACACGATCACGAACGCGATCGTCACGACCACGATGCCCGACGGCATCGAATACATCTCCGGATCGACGAAGCCCGCTACGTTCGCGCCGAGGCTCAGAGCGGCCGACGCCACGCCCGCCCACCACATCCAGCGCAGTGTCGGGCGTCCGTCGGTCGACACCGAGCCGGTAAGCAGTCCACGCGCCGCCGTGTCGCAGTGCACCGACGAGTTGTCGAGCCGGTCCGCCAGCGCCCAACGCAACGCGTCGAGGGTCTCCGGGTCGGCGTGGAGTTCGGCGAGGCTGAATCGGAGGACTCGCTTGCCCGCCCGCACGCGCAGTGAGCGGTTCGCGACGGTCAACTCGGTCAGCTGGTCGAGTTCGACGCGCGTAGGGCCGCGACGAATCCCACTACGGTCGACGACGTGCGAGCGGGTCCGCAGCCACACGATCGCGTACGCCGCGCTGCCGCCACCGACACCGCCGAAGACCCAGCTCGGAAGATCGGTGAGCAATCCCGCGCCGAACACCACAACAGCCGTCAGGAGCACGCCTGTCACGACGGTGACGTAGGCGGTGACGTCCGGGCGGCGCTGTACCAGCGACGTCGCCGGTGGTGCTGGCTGCATGGGGGTGGCCTCCTGAGAGTCGGGATGCGTGCCGAGGCATCCTCGCACGCAAGGTCGTCGGCGGGAGGGCGTTTCCACGGATCGCCTTGAAGTGGAAGGAACTGGCGATGTGCCGCGGGTCGACGTGTGATCCTGGGCGGTAGGCCGTCGTTCCTGGAGTAGAACGTGACCGCACCGGAGACGCTGGAGCTGGCTCGCCTCACACCGAGCACTGGACCTTCCATCGCGAACCACCGTCCATGGTGGATCACTCGGTGGATCGCAGGGCGAGAACCATCTCGCACGGGCAGAGATGAGCGGCTGGGTGTTGGTGGTGCTGTTGTTGCTCCCGTCATCGGCGAGCATCAGGAGATCATCGACCCCACCGCCGAGATGATCGAGGCGCATCGCGACTTCAGGCCCTTCGCCGCGACCTCGGGCGCCAGCGCACGAGTGGCCGCGTCTGTCGCGTCCGGCCCCATGGACAGTGCTTCCTCGTACATGTCTCGCCCCTCGACGCTGTGTACGGTCGCGCCATGGGCGCAAATCTGAGTTTGTTGGACACCTTCGGACTTGGTGACGAGGACTTGCAGGCGTGGCTCGCCAGTGGCCGACCGGACGAGGAGTTCGACAGCTGGCTGATCGATCGAGTAGCACGCTGCCCTTCGGGTGGGCAGGCAATCGCGGTCTATGGGGCTGAAACGACGCACGACTTCGCGCGCCGAGCGATCCTGGGGGCGCTGGACCTTGGGGCGGGTGATCGACTGTTGGACGTCGGCTGCGGAGGCGGACAGTTGTTGCGGGACGCGCTCGATGCCGGCGCCCAGGCCACCGGCATCGACCACAGCTCCGACATGGTCGCGCTCGCCCGTGATCGCGCCAACGGTGCCGAGGTCGTCGGAGGGCAGGCCGACCGGTTGCCGTTCGAAGACGGGGCGTTCACCGCAGCGGCGTTGTCAGTGGTGTTCTTTTTCTTCGACGACCCGGTTGGAGTGCTGCGTGAGTGCGCGCGTGTGCTCGCAGCGGACGGGCGCCTGGCGGTATACACGACCGGACCGTCGCTGCGCGGCACGGCCGCCGCACCAGAACCGGTCGCCGGCCACGGTCACTTCTACGACGACGAGCAGCTCGTCTCTCTCGCACGCGAGGCGGGACTCACCGACGTCTTCGTCACCGACGACGAGGGCGCCCAGCTGCTGACCGCCCGAGCGCCCACGTAGTGACCGCACAGCACGCTCGGCGAACGCAGGGCTCGCCATCACAGCGACCGATCGGCACCTTGCGCAGCGATCAGGCAGAACGCGTTGCCAGCCGGGTCGCGCATCACCCACCACCACGTATCGCCCTCGTCAATGCGCCGCACTCGCTGCGCTCCCAGCGCAACTTTGTCTACCGAGCACCGGCGCGCGCACCGCTTGATCACTCGCACTGTAAAGTGAGTTTGACAATATGGGAAGTAGACTTTACTTTTTCGGGTATGTCGAATGCCAACGTCTCGAACCTGACACGCGTCGAAACGATCACCGTGTGGGCCGGTAGCGCAGTGTGGACGAGCGGGATTGTGGCGGCAGGTGTGGTGGTGGTGGTGTGGCTCGGCGCCGGTCCTACGCGCCTCCTCGGCGCGATCCTGGCCGTCGTCGCCATCGCTGGCTTCCTGAGTGTCGCCGCCGTCATCGGCCGGTCGGTGCTGCGTCAGGAAGGCGTGGAGCGCACCGTCTACGTCGAAAGCTCGGGGCTCGCCTTTTGGCTCCTGATGGGGGTCGCCTTCACCTACATGCTGATACAGGCGATCGCGGACCTTCCGCAGCCGGACGGATACATGATCGTCGGCGCCGGGGCGGTGTGCTGGGCACTCGCACACGGCGCACGCTCCGAGAAGTACCTCTGATGCGCAATCGGCTTCGAGTGCTGCGGGCCGAGCGAGGGTGGAGCCAGCAACGGTTGGGCGACGAACTCGGCGTATCCAGGCAGACGATCAACTCGATCGAGCAGGGCAAGTACGACCCCAGCCTGCAGGTCGCATTCCGGCTCGCCCGCACCTTCGACTGCAGCATAGAGGGCATTTTCGCCGATCAGGACTGACCACTCCGGCGAGCTCTGAGAACTCCTGACGCATTCGGTGTGTCGGTTCGGCGTTCCCGGCGTTCGGCAAGGCGAGGTTCGCCGAACCAGTGCGGGTTCGTTGGCCAGCGCCGGGCAGTTCTGAGCTCCGCACCTGCTGCCTAGCAACGATCCTGCCGCTCGGTCAGACTCGCGGCATGATCGAGGATCTGGATACGACGCTTCGCCGGTGGCGTCACGACCTTCATCAGCGGCCCGAGACCGGGTTCGCGGAGCATGCGACCGCCGCCTATGTCGCCGATGTCCTTCGCGCCCTGGGTCTGCGAGTCGAGATCGGCGTCGGGGGCACCGGCGTCGTGGGGTCGCTACGCGGTGGCGGCAGCGATCGGGCGATCGGCTTCCGTGCCGACATGGACGGCCTGCCGCTGCAGGAACGCGGTGGGCACGCCCACATCTCCCGCAACGAAGGGGTGATGCATGCCTGCGGCCACGACGGCCACATGGCGATGCTGCTGGGTGCGGCAGCTGAACTGGCCGCGCACGGGGACGTCGACGGTGCCGTGTACTTCTTCTTCCAGCCCGCCGAGGAACACGGCCGCGGCGCGCAGGCGATGATCGACGACAAGCTGTTCGACCGGTTCCCCGTCGAGGCGGTCTACGGTCTGCACAACATGCCCGGACTGCCCGCCGGTGAACTGCACACTCGTGACGGCGGAATCATGGCCAGTGAGGACAACTTCGAAATCCGTATCACCGGCCGTGGCGGGCACGCCGCCCGCCCCCACATGGTCATCGATCCGCTGGTCGTCTCCGCCGAGATCGTCCTGGCGCTGCAAACCATCGTGGGACGCAACGTGGACCCGTACTCCTCGGCCGTGGTCTCGTGCACCGAGGTCACCACCGATGGCGCCCGGAATGCGATCCCCGATGAGGTGGTCCTCCGTGGCGACACACGGGTCTTCGACCCGGACGTGCAGACACTGTTGGAGCATCGGATGCGGGAACTGTGCGAGCACATCGCTGTCGCCCACGGCGCGAGTTGCATCGTGACCTACACCCACGAATTCGCGCCGACGACCAACGACGCAGCGGCGACCGCGGTCGCCGTCGATGCCGCCGTCGGAGCCGTCGGGGCCGAGCGCGTGAACGCACGCTGCGCTCCGTCGATGGCCAGCGAGGACTTCGGCGTTCTCGCCTCGACAGTGCCCGGTTGCTTCGCCTTCCTCGGCAACGGCACCGACCCGGCCCGTGGTGGGATGCCACTGCACAGCCGGGAGTACGACTTCAACGACGACGTCCTACGCACCGGCGTCGACTACTACGTGGCTCTGAGTAATGCCGCACTGTCGCAGAGGAAGAGCTGACATGAGGCTGCTGCGGTTTCCGTTGGCCTTGCTTACAGAGACAACCTCGGCGTAGTGGGATGGATCAAGCGTCTGGGAGAGGGCACCGGACTCAACCGATGCAACACCGGCTTGGTGGATCGACTGTAGAGGGCCGTGGCGTTTTCGGACAGGCAGCCAACTAAAATCGCTCCTTCGAGGGAAGGTTGTCTGTGTCTGGAACGAAGCGTCGGTCGTATTCTCCCGAGTTTCGGGATGAAGCGGCGAAGATGGTGACCGAGACCGGTCGTACGGTGGCCGAGGTTGCTCGCGAGCTCGGGTTGAATCAGCAGACCCTGCGGAACTGGGTGAACGCGTACGAGGCCGCGCACGATGCTCCGGAGCCGTCGTTGAGCGTGTCCGAGCGTGCGCGACTGCGTGAGCTGGAAGAAGAGAATCGTCAGCTGCGCATGAAGACGGAATTTCTGGGAAAAGCAGCCGCCTTCTTTGCCAGCGAGTATCGGTGAGCCAGCGGTACGCGTTCATCGCTGCAGAGAAGGACACCACGGACGAACACGGCGTGAAGAGCTACACCGTGGAGAACATGTGTGCCTGGCTCAACGTGTCGAAATCTGGATTCTACGACTGGCTGTCGCGACCCGAGTCGGACACCGACCGGCGCCGTCGCTACCTGGGCACGTTGATCAAGAAGTGTTTCGACGACTCCGATGGCACCTACGGCCACCGGCGCATCCACGCGTGGCTGGCCCGCTGCGGAGAGCCGGCCACGCCGGAGCTCGTGCGCAGCATCATGCGGGATCAGCAGCTCGTCCCCTGCCAGCCTCGGCCCTGGCGCCCGAGCCTGACCCAGGCGAGCACGCACGTGCTGCCGGACCTGCTCAAACGTGACTTCACCGCCCGTGAGCCGGGCGAGAAATTGGTTGGCGACATCACCTATATCCCGACCGGACAGGGATGGGTGTATCTGGCCACGGTCATCGACTGTTATTCGAAAGCCGTCGTCGGATGGGCCATCGACGACCACTACCGCACACCACTTATCGAGAAGGCGATCCACATGGCTGCCCGCAACCACACCCTTCCCGCCCGCGCGATTTTCCATTCAGACAGGGGCAGCAACTACACGTCCGCCGACTTCGCGATGACGCTACGCTCGCTCGGCATCCGACAATCCGTCGGACGCACCGGGATATGCTTCGATAACGCCATGGCCGAATCCTTCTTCGCCACCCTGAAAAATGAACGCGTTCATCGAGTTACCTACCTCACCAAAGACCACGCCAAGGCTGACATTGCTTCCTATATCGAGCTTCGATACAATCACCGCAGGCTCCATTCCGCTATCGGATACAAGGCCCCGAACGAAGCCCATGCCGAGTACTACAACCATGCGAACGCGGCATAAAATAACCCACTAACAAGCCGTCCGAAAACAGGCCGGCCCCTCACTGGAGCTCGCTCGTGGCATCGGTTGCTTCTAGTGCGGCAGCCGGAGTTCGTGTGAATCATGGTTCGCGGATGGATTGTCGCTGGTAGTGGGCTTGCCGGGTGCGGTGTTGGTGGCGTCGTCGCCCGTTGACCGGAACCGGCCCACTGGTAGAAAGCGCGGTCTCCAGTTTATCAATCGTCGCAACCTGTGGTCCGCGTCGTAGAGTCGATCAACTGACCGTGGATTGATCGGACCTTCGCCGTGGTACCGAAGCCGGAGGCTCGTGCGGCACAAGACCGACGCACGGTCATGCAACGAGTCGGTAACTGCTGCTTACACGTCCGGTGCCGGTGACGATACTCAGGGTGGTCGCTGTCGATCGTTGCTGTGGGCTGCGTTGGCCACACCAGGAACGGGGCCGTCGTCTGTCGCGTCGATCGTGGGCACTGGTGTGTCTGTGACCGTTCTGGGAGGTTCATTTGAGTCGCGTGCTGTTCTCCGAGTCCGAACACTCCGACGATCAGCTGCGGCTGGGTGTGCAGGTACCGCCCGCGTTGAACTACGCGCTCGCGCACAACAGGGTGCCGCTCGTTCGCCGGCTTGTGGTGGAGAACCTCACCGTCGATGAGTTGCGTGACCTCGAGGTGACGGTGGAACTGTCCGGTCCGCAGGGACTGCTGGCCGGTCCTTGGGTACGAAGAGTTCCCGGCGTCGCCGGTGGACGAGAGTTGCGGTTCGATACCTTCACCGGCTTCACGTGCGAAACCGCCACGTTCGCGCACACAGACGAAGCGTTCCCGGTCCAGTACCGCGTCACGGTCGCGCACGGTGCGGACACGCTGGCGAATCTCGTGGTGCCGTCGGAGGTCCTTGCGCACAACGAGTGGTTCAATGCGCCCGCCGTCTACGACTTGATCGCGGCGTTCGTACAGCCGAACACGTCGTCGGTGTCGCATGTCCTGCGCCAAGCGGCGCAGCTGCTGGAGCGGCAGACCGGAACGGGCAGCCTTGACGGGTACCAGTCCGGTTCCGAGCGTGTTGTTCTGATCGCCGGAGCGATCTACGAGGCACTGCGAGCCGAGTCGATCACTTATGTCACGATGCCCGCTTCGTTCGAGGACACGGGCCAGAAGGTGCGTACGACGGCGGGGGTGCTCGCCGAGCGGCTCGGCAACTGCATCGACCTGTCGGTTACCTATGCCGCGTGCCTGGAGGCGGCGGGCCTGCATCCGCTGATCTTCTTCACGCCAGAGCACGCGTTCGCGGGCTTCTTCCGGCAACACAGCCGTCTGCCGGAGGCGGTGTCGCTGGACACGAACCACGTGGCGAACCTCGTCCAGTCCGGGATGGTCGTGCCGGTGGAGCTGACCGGTGTCGGGCGCGGAAGCAACACGCTGGACTTCGAACGCGCCGTGAGTGTCGGGCTCGGACACTTGCACGCCGGTGCGTCGGGGTTGCGCGGGATGGTGGACGTGCACTTGGCGCACCGTTCCGGGATCAAACCGCTGCCGTCGGGTGACCGCCCGAGCGAGGTGGCGCAGGGTTCGGGGGACATTGATGACCAGACGACTCCGCGGATCAATCTGCCGCACCAGCTGGCCGGATTCGTGCCGTTGGATACCGATACGAACACCGACGACGAGCCGGCGGTCGAACTCGTTGACGACGGGGCACCGGCCCGGGTGGGGCAGTGGCGCAACAGCCTGCTTGACCTGAGCCTGCGCAACCCGCTTCTCAAACTGCCGACCCGGGGCAAGGGCCTGGATCTGCACACGCCGGCGGAGGCGTTGCCGAAACTCGACGATCTCGTCCACGAGCACACACCGATCACCGTCGTGGCCCAGGACACGATCAGCGGTGTCCACAAGCTCGCGGGGATCCACCGCGCCCAGGAACTGGACGACGCGGTCCTCGCGGACGAGTTGACCACCGATCACCGCGTCTACGGCAACGTCACTGAGGAGCGCTACGTCACCCGGCTGCGCACGCTGCAGCGTGAGGCACGGACGATGTTGCAGGAAACGGGTGGGAACTATCTCTACCTGACGCTGGGCGCACTCGTGCACCCCTCCCGAACGGGAGAGGCGCGGGCTCCGTTGTTCCTGTTGCCGGTGCGGCTGGAAGGCGGCTCCGGGCACAAGGCTTACTCGATCGTCGCTGACGGCGACGAGATCGCCACCCCGAACTACTGCCTGATCGAATGGTTGCGGGTGCACCACGGGCTGCGGATCCCGGAGTTGGACAAGCCGGTCACCGACGAGTCCGGTATCGACATCGTCAGGACTCTCGCCAAGATCAGGCAAAGTCTCGTCGAGAACAACTTGCACTACCGGATCGAGTCGAGTGCGAGCCTGCGGTTGCTCCAGTTCTCCACGTTTCAGATGTGGCGCGATCTGACCAACCACTGGGAGACCGTCACGAGCAACCCGGTCGTGCGACATCTCGTGACCAAGGCCGGAGACCGGTTCGAGGATCCACAGGACACCGGCTACGTCGAGGTGGACGAGTCGGCGCTGCACCTGCCGATCGCCGCCGACGGTTCGCAGATGAAGGCCGTCGCCATGGCGGCACAGGGCCGGTCGTTCGTGCTCGAAGGCCCGCCGGGGACCGGCAAGTCGCAAACGATCACGAACCTGATCGCCCACACCATCGCCTCCGGCAAGAAGGTCCTGTTCGTCGCGGAGAAACAAGCCGCGCTCGATGTGGTCAAACGCCGTCTTGGCGCGATCGGGTTCGACCATTTCTGCCTCGACCTGCACGGCAGGAAACAGTCTCTGCCCAACATTCGCCAGCAGCTCAAGGACGCTCTGCATCACGAGGTCACGCCTGATCGGCACGGGTGGACGGCTGCCGAGACGGCTTACCGCAAGCGGTTGGAG
Source organism: Allosaccharopolyspora coralli (assembly GCF_009664835.1). Lineage (NCBI taxonomy): Bacteria > Bacillati > Actinomycetota > Actinomycetes > Pseudonocardiales > Pseudonocardiaceae > Allosaccharopolyspora > Allosaccharopolyspora coralli. The sequence goes on along the minus strand of NZ_CP045929.1, from coordinate 2,880,467 downwards.
ACGTTGCGGCGCCACCCAGAACGCATCCACGAGACCAACGCGGCGGGGTTTTCCGCCTGGTCAGCTTACGAAGCGGTGCTCGCCCACGGCGTCGGGCCGACCGCCGAGGTTGCGCCCTCGTACTTCTCGCTGCCCGAAGAGCAGCGCGAAGCGGTCGCGAACGCGGCGCGCGAGCTTCCGACCGTGTTGGAATCGGCGCGGGTGCGCCCGCAGCATCCGTGGCGGCTCAGCGGCCTGCGGTCGGCAACATCCCTGGAGTCCGACCAGTGCCGCGCCGCCGTGGACGAGCTGGAGCGGGTCCGTGCGCTCTGGCAGCGGTTGCCCGAGCCGCTGCGAGCCGCCGTTGCCGCGCTGCAGGGTCCGGGAGAGCTCGGCGCGACGTTGGAAGCCGCCCGGATCGCCACGACCGGCTACCGGGTCGACGAGTCTGCCACTACCTCCACACTGCAGTCCGGGTGGGACGCGGCATTTGCCGCCTTCCACCAGGCGCTCGGTCAGTTCCGTGAGCAGCACCAGGAGATTCTCACGGCGTTGCGTCCCGAGGTGTTCGAGCACGCGGAACTGGCCGGCTGGCATGCCGAGGCGGACGCGGCGCGGCGGTCGATGTGGCGTCGGAAGAAGAAGCTTCGCGCTGTCGCCGAACGCCTCCAGCCCTACGCTCACGGCGACGTTCGGATCGATGAGCAGACGGTGTACCAGCTGCTCACGGACGCCATGACCGTCTGCTCGGCCGCTACCGACCTGATGCAGCAGGCAGCGGCTGTCAAGGGGCTGCAACTGCCGCCGCAGTGGCGACCCGCCCACGCCCACGCCGTCCGGACCGTCGAGACCGCTCATCATTACGCCCTTGTGTGGCGAAACCTCTCGGTGAACCAACCCGACCTGGCTCGCGTCTACGCCGCGTTGGCGGCGGGGCTACCGGTCAACGACCTGAACGCGATCGTCCAGGCATGGCGAACGTGGCTGGCACTGTTGGCGACAACCCGGACGGAGTTCGACCGGTGGACGAACGGTCGGGCATGGACGGCGGCTTGGGAGCGTGACGGCGCAGCGTGGACCGAAGAGGTGCACGCCCGAGGTCTGACCGGCCCGCACCGGTGGGGCGCGGTGCTCATCCAGCTCGACGTCATGGAGGCGGCCGGGTTGTCGACGTTCGCGCGGCAATTGCTCGACGCGGACATCGAGGCCCGAGAGGCTGAGGAGGCGTTCCAACGGGGAGTGGCCACCGCAGCGTTGTCGGAACGTCTGTCCGACACGAACCTGGACCTGTTCGACGGGCCTGCGCACACACATGAGGTGCAGGAGTACCTCACGGCGACGCGCAGGCTCCGAGCCAACGTGCCGGAGTGGTTAGCGGGCAAGCTGATCGAGCAGCGCCCACGGGTGAGTACGGACAAGTCGGGCCGTGACGGGGAGCTCGTCCGGCAGCTCGAGCGAAAGCGAGGGGGGTTGTCGTTCCGAGAGCTTCTGACGCGCCACTCGGGCACGATCACGGGATTGATGCCGTGCTTCCTGATGAGTCCCGCGTCAGTGGCGAACTTCCTCGAACCCGGTTCGGTGGAGTTCGACCTTGTGGTGTTCGACGAGGCGTCGCAGATTCGCGTGGCCGAAGCGGTCGGTGCGATGGGGCGTGCCCGGTCGGTCGTGGTCGTCGGTGACTCGAAACAGATGCCACCGACCAGCGTGATGGAAGTCAACCGCGGCGACGACGACACCGCGGAGAACTCCGGCGAGGACGTGCCGGTTCCCGAGGACATGGACAGCATCTTGAGCGAGTGCGTGGAGTCCGGACTGCCGCAGGTGTGGCTGTCCTGGCATTACCGCAGCTCGGACGAGTCACTGATCGCTTTCTCCAACACGCACTACTACGAGAACCAGCTCGCCAGTCTGCCGTCCCCGGGGAGCGGACCGCGCAGCGGTGTCTCCGCGCGGCGTGTGGCGGGAGTGTTTGACCGGGGAACACGAGCGAGTCGGACCAACGAGATCGAGGCGGCAGCGATCGTCGCCGAAATTCGGAAGATCCTCGCGGACTCGGATACACGGGAACGCTCGATCGGTGTGGTCACGTTCAACATCCAGCAACGTGACCTGCTGTTGAACCTGCTCGAGGAGAGCGACGACCCGCTCGTGCAGGCGGCACTGGCTCGCGAGGACGACGAGGCGCTGTTCGTGAAGAACCTGGAGAACGTGCAGGGCGACGAACGGGACGTGGTCCTGTTCTCGCTGGCCTTCTCCGTCGATCGCGCCACTGGGAAGCTCCCCATGAACTTCGGGCCGCTGCTGCGCGAGGGCGGTCAACGGCGTCTCAACGTGGCCATCACCCGGGCTCGCACTCAGGTCATCCTGTTCAGCTCGTTCGACCCGGCTGATCTCGACCTGAGCCGGACGAAGTCGCTCGGTGTGCGACACCTGCGCGAGTACCTCGAAATGGCATTCGACGGCTCTCGAACCGACGGTGAGCCGCTCCCTCAACGTCGGGCACATCGGGAGCCAGTGATCGAGGAGATCGCGAACAGTCTCCGTTCGCGCGGTTACGAGGTCGCCCCGCGATATGGGCTGTCGCACTTCACGGTCGACCTGGCGGCGCGTGATGCAGGCAGTAGCTCTTGGCAGGCGGCCGTGCTGCTGGACAGCCCGGAGTGGAGCCGCCGGCCGACTGTGGCTGACCGCGATGCGGCTCCGGAACTGCTGCGCAGCGTCATGAAATGGCCTGCTGTCGTGCGCGTATGGCTCCCTCAGTGGATCAACGATCGGGACCGTGTGCTTGTCGAGATCGACGCGGCCATCGCTGGGGCACGCGAACCCGCTACCGGCGCACCGGAGCAAACGCTTGAGGAGGAAGCCAGCAGTGAGGCCGTATCGAGAACACCACCGTCGGCGCTGCCTGCCCGGACTGATGATGCACCAGCTTCGGCTGAGTCGGGTCAGTCTCCCCCGCAAACCGGCATCCTGAACGAGGACGGCGACGAGCGTGTCGCGGTCGGCGTTGCGGACTCAGTTCGAACATTGGCGACAGTCGCCGAGGCGGCACCAGACATCGCGGACGGTGATCACGAACCGGTCGGCGGGACACCTGGCGCAGACAGCGGATCGGCCTGCGCGGTACCGGAGCCGCAGCGATTCACGCCCTACGAACCGACCCGCCTGGGATCACAGCAGGATCTTAATGATGTCGATCGGGATCCGGGGGTACGGCGGCTGCTGCGATCAGCATTCGTGGAGGTGGTCGAGGTCGAAGGTCCGATCGAGCGAGACCGGCTGGTGAAGCTGATTCTCGAGCGGTTCGACTTCGGGAAGAGTCACTCTTCCCGGGTGCAGAGCGTGCTGCGGTACTTGCCCCCGAGCCTGGTGGTACGCGAGTCGCCCCTTGGCGCATTCGTGTGGCCTGCACGGTTGGATCCGGTGAGGTGGCGGGGGTTCCGCCGGTCGGCGGCGGAGGACGGTGAGCGCGGCCGCAAGCTCGAGGAGGTCGCACCGGAAGAGATCGCGAACGCGATGCGTGCTGCGCTGCTGAAGGCCCGCAGAAATATCCGATCGACGGATGAGCTCCACAAGGAAACGCTGGTCCGTCTCGGATTCGTTCCGGTCCGAGGCGAGCCACGACTGACCCCACATCGCAGGCATATCCTCCAGCGGGCAGAGAGCATCGGCGTAGCTGACGGCAGGCTCGCCGAAGCCAAGTACGATCGGAGCCCGAAATCACCGTAGGGCCGCTGGGATTCGTAACAGCTTACGGTCCAAGGGGCCTTAGGGGCCATCGGCGATGGCTCAAGTGGCACGGGCTGCTTCCGTCGGCGGGCGTTCAAAGCGGCTCGGGCCCGTTCAGCCATCGCCTCCTGGAGCGGAGATCGACGCGACCCCGTTCCGGCCTTGAGTCAAAGACTGGATTCCGTCGGCTTTGTCGACCATGCATCAGTGCGCTGACCAAGACCCAAGCCAGCGCACGAGAAAGCCCGCTGAACTACCTCGAGGGGCAGTTCAGCGGGCTTTGCCGCTGGTCGGGACGGCGGGATTCGAACCCACGACCCCCTGACCCCCAGTCAGGTGCGCTACCAAGCTGCGCCACGTCCCGGCCACCCGCTGTGGGGTGTGTCTGTACGGTACAACATCGCCTCTGTGCCGACGACGCCGGGCCGTGACTCGGTGTCGCCGCAGCGTATAACGACTCTCACGAAGCCGGGACGGCCAAGCGAGTGGTCTCGTTCCGGCCGCGCAGGGTGTGCTCCTCGTCGAGGACCCGCCAGCGGTCGGCTTCGGCCGCGTCGGAGTTGTCGACGGCCGTCGCGGAGGCGACGATCCGGCCCGGCACCTCTTTGGAGAGGTCTGTGAGGCGGGCCGCCTCGTTCACAGGGTCACCGATGACCGTGTACTCGAAACGGCTCTCCGCGCCGACGTTGCCCGCGACCGCGCTGCCGAATGCGACGCCGATGCCCGCCGTGCACTCGGAGACCTCGTTGGTCAGGCGCCTGCCCATGGCCCGTGCGCTGGCGAGCGCGCTGCCCGCCGGGTCGTCGACGTCGGCCGGCGCGCCGAACACGGCGAGCGCAGCATCGCCTTCGAACTTGTTGACGAGCCCGCCACACGCGTGGACTTCGTCGACGACCACGTCGAAGAAGCGGTTCAGCAGCGTGACGACCTCGCCGGGCGGCCGCTCGGCGGCCAGCGCTGTCGAGCCGACGACGTCCACGAACAGCACGCCTACCTCGCGGACCTCGCCACCGAGCTCGGGTTGGCGCTGCACCGCCTGGCCCGCCACCTCGCGTCCGACGTGACGCCCGAAGAGGTCGCGGATGCGTTCCCGTTCCCGCAATCCGGCCACCATGCGGTTGAACCCGGACTGCAGCAGTCCCAGCTCGGTGCCGTCGAAGACGACGATCTCGGTCTCGAGTGCACCGCGCTCGACCTTGCTCAACGCGAGCCGCACCGTGTGCACGGGTGCCACCGTCGCCCGCGCGAGGAACACGACGAGCAGGAACCCGAACAGTAACGTCACCGCACCGAGTGCCAGGACGGCGATCGCGAGCTGCACGCTCGAGACGTCGTCCCGGACCAGCGAGAACAGCGCCACCACCATGAGCCCGGCCACGGGGATCCCGGAGCCCAACGCCCACGCCAGCATGATCCGGATGCTCACTCGGGACACCATCCGGCGCTGCAACGGTGGGCCGCTGGAAAGCGCACGTGCCGCGAACGGACGCAGGGCGAACTCGCTGAGCATGTACGAGTTCGCGCACACCACGATGCCACCGAAGCTCACCGTGAACGCCACCTTGAAGACCGCGTCCGGGTTGGTCAGCACGCTGATGGTCGAGAACAGCACGGCCGCGATCAGCCACAGCACGCCCTGCATCCTCGTGAGCCGCCACGGCACGCTGAGCGTCGCCCGCCGGTCGCGTTCGTGGGGCTCGCGGCGCTCGAACGCCCAGCGCAACGTCCGCAGCGCTCGCGCGGTGCCCCAGACGATGCCGATGAGCACCGCCGAGCCGACGTACACCGGCACCAGCACGATCGACAGGACCGACAGCCCACCGGTGAACACGGTCGGTCCCGGAATCACCAGGATGATCAGCGCGACCACGACGATGGCGCCGATCAGGTTGGCCAGCACCAGCGACGCGGTCAGCAGCACCTGTACGCGCCACCGGAGCATCGCGCCGGACTGCTCGGGGGCGCCGAGCAGCCGGGAACCGAACGGCCGTGTCGTCATCCGGTCACGCTAGCGCGCCGTCTCCGAGCGCCCGCGATCCCTCAGAGTGCGGTGGGGAAGTGGCGTTTGTGTCCGTAGGACACGCCGTATACGTGCCCAGCACGGTGCGGTACCGGACCACCCACCCAAGTTCCACACTGCCCTCTCACATCGAACCGGCACCGACTTTGTCGGGCGCGGCCTCCGGACTGGGGTCGGCCTCTGAGCTGGGCCGTTCGTCCTCGATGAGCCAGCGCCGCAAGGACAACAGGACCAGGGCCAGGATGAAGATCAGCGGGAACGCGGTGATGATCGAGAGAGTCTGGAGTGTCTCAAGCCCACCGGAGTACATCATCACGATGGACACACCGGCGAGGACGACCGCCCAGAAAACGCGGTGCCACCGCGCCGGGTCGGCATCCCGGGGGAGATGCTTGGACGCCACGCCGGCCATCGTGTACGCGGACGAGTCCAATGTGGTCGCGAGGAAGATCACCAGCAGCAGGAGGAAGACCACGAGAGCGAGCGGGGCGAGGGGAACGGTGTCGAGTACCGCGATGATCGCGGCGGTGTCGCCTTCGGATTCGACGATGTCGGCGACCGGAACGAGATTCTGGATCTGGTAGAACAGCGCGGTGTTGCCGAGCAGCGCGAACGAGAGCCAGCAGCCGGCGCTGCCTGCCAGACACATCGCGCCGATGATGCCCCGGATCGTGCGACCTTTCGAGATCTTCGCGACGAACAGACCGACGAACGGTGCGTAGGAGATCCACCAGCCCCAGTAGAACACCGTCCAGTCCTCCTCGAAGCCGGAACCACCCACCGGGTCGGTGTAGAAGCTCATGCGGGGCAGGTTCTGCAGCATGAGTCCAACGCTGTTGGTCGTGGTGTCGATGAGGAACACCGTCGGCCCGACGACCAGCAGGAACAGCCCGAGGGCGGCGGCGAGCCAGATGTTGACGTCGGCCAGGCGCTTGAGGCCCTTCTGCAGTCCGAGGTAGACGCTCGTGCCGAACAGGGCGGTCCAGACGGCGATCACGAGGATGTCGAGCGTCGGCCCCTTCTCCATCGGTGTCAGGGAGGCGATGCTCTCGGACACCACGGGAATCTCCAGGCCGAGCGAGGTCCCTGCGGCGCCGACGAGGCCGAACAGGAACAGCGCGTCGATGGACTTGCCGAGCCAGCCGTCCGCTCGATCGCCGATGACGCCACGGCAGGCGTCGCTGAGTCGGAGCGTCCGATGTTTGCGCACGTGATAGCCGTAGCTCAGCGCGATCGCCGGCAGGCAGAACAAGGCCCACGCCGTGATGCCCCAATGGAACATCGGGTAGGCGCCCGCCCAGTCCGCGGCCTGCACGCTCCGGGGCTGCACTCCCATGGGCGGTTCGTTGTAGTAGTGCGCCCATTCGATGATGCCCCAGTACATGATCCCGCCCCCGATGGCCGACGTGAAGATCATGGCCAGCCAGGAATGGGTGGCGAACTGGGGTTTCTCACCCGGGTCGCCGAGCACGATGCGGCCGTGTCTGCTGAACGCGAGCCAACCGAGGAACCCCGCGACCGCCACGGCGAACCACAGATACAACCACCCGAAGCTGCCCGACAAGAACCCGAGCACGCCGTCGAGGAGTTGTTGACCTCGTTGTGGGGCGAGCACGACGGGTACGCAGATCACCGCGACGAGCGTCAGCGACGACCAGAAGACCGGTTGGTTGAGCGAGATCTTGTTCGTCCGCACATCGATGGCGGAAGCACCTCCACTGAAACGTTGGGCCGGTGGGCGAGCGGCACCACCGGTCGGCCGACGAGCCCGGGAGCGGGTGCAGAACCCGTGTCCGGCGTTGCGATTCAACTGGGCAATCAGTCGACGCGACAACGCCGTACTGTGCTCTCGTCGCGCGGTCAAGTCAAGCGGGCCGTATCTGAACAGCGTATAAGCACGTATCTGCTATCGAGATAGCTCCGCTCGCGCGGGTCAGATCGCCGCAATGAGTTGCGATGGATTGCGATTAGCGCAAGCGGGATTTACTGTATGTGTCGTGGCAGAGACGACGGCCGAGGTTCGGCACCGGGTGCGCGAGGTGCTCGACGGGTACTCGGGCAGCCAACGCGAGTTCGCCGACCGGGTCGGCCTGGACGCGCCGAAGCTGTCCAAGTCCTTGCGCGGGACCCGCCGGTTCACCGCGGTCGAGCTGACCCGGGTCGCCGAGGTCGGCGGAGTCACTGTCGGCTGGCTGTTCAACGGCAGCGACGACGTCGAACGCGTGGCCGTGCCTCGGCGAACCGCGTTGTCCGATCGCGACCCGGTGGATGTCACCGAGGCCGGTCGGTACCAGCAGATTCTCGATGCGGCGTGGCACCTGATCGCCGAGCGTGGCTATCACGCGGTCCGGATCACCGACATCGCTCGGGCGTGCGGGACGAGTACCGCCACGATTCACTATCACTTTCCCGGTCGGGACGACCTGCTCGTCGAGACCTTGCGGTACTCGGTGCGCCTCGCATTCGAACGGCAGATCGCCGAGTTGCAGACCGTCGACGACGCCCACGAACGACTCCTGCGACTGGTCGAACTCCAGCTGCCGACGGACGGGCTGCTTCGCTCGGAGTGGTCGATCTGGCTGCAGGTGTGGAACGAGAGCGCGCTCCGGCCCGAACTCCGTGTTTTGCACAGTGATTCGTACACCCGGTGGCACGAGACGATCGCACGCACGATCGGCGAAGGGCAGTGTCAAGGCCTGTTCACCGACGCCGACCCGGAGGAGTTGACGCTGACGCTCACCGCGCTCGTCGACGGTCTCGGGATCCAGGTGCTCACCGGCAGGCCGGGGCGCTCTGTCGACCGGATGCGACAGGTCCTGCAGGACTTCGTCGACCGGAACATCGTCCGCCACTGAAAGTCCAGTAGGTCCGCTCGATCACGGCGGACCACGCTTGTTGTCGAGAAACCGTCCTGTGAAGGGAGAATGTCGTGTCTGATGACGTCATCGTCACCGCCGCGCTGACCGGTGCGGGCGATACCGTCGGTCGTAGCGAGCACGTGCCGGTCAGCCCCGACCAGATCGCCAAGGACGCGGTGGCCGCGGCGAACGCCGGGGCGGCCGTCGTTCACATCCACGTACGGGATGTCGAGTCGGGCCAGGGATCGCGAGAGGTCGCACTCTATCGAGAGGTGGTGGAGCGCATCCGAGAGTCCGGTGTGGACGTTGTCGTCAACTTGACAGCGGGAATGGGCGGGGACCTGTTCCTCGATCCCGCCGATCCGCATCGCGCCGCCGACGGTACGGACCTGGTCAACGGTCTCGAACGGCTTCCGCACGTCGAGGAGCTGTTGCCGGACATCTGCACCCTCGATTGCGGATCGGTCAACTTCGGCGAGGGAAGCCAGCTCTACATCAGCACTCCGGATATGCTGCGTGCCGGCGCGCGCCGCATCCAGGCACTCGGCGTCAAGCCGGAACTGGAGATCTTCGACACCGGCCAGTTGTGGTTCGCTAAAACCATGATCGACGAAGGCATCATCGACGCGCCGCCGCTTTTCCAGCTGTGCATGGGAATCCCGTACGGCGCTCCGGCCGACCCCGGCCTCCTGCACACGATGGTCGGGATGCTTCCCAAGGGTGCGAACTGGGCCAGCTTTTCCCTGGGTCGCAACCAGATGCGTTGGGTGGCCCAGTCCGCCGCGCTCGGAGGCCACGTCCGCGTCGGTCTCGAGGACAACCTGTACCTGAGCAAGGGCGTGAAGGCGACGAATGCGCAGCTGGTGGAGCGCGCTGTGAGCGTCGTCGAGGGAATGGGCTCGACCGTCGCCACACCCGACGCGGCACGCCGCATCCTCGGGCTGAACCGCAGCCACGACCGGCAGGGAGTGACGTCGTGAACGAGTACCGCACCGCGCCCGCCGAGGCGCGCCGAATCGCCTGCATCGGTGCCGGAGTGATCGGAGGCGGCTGGGTCGCGCACTTTCTTGCACGCGGCTACGAGGTCACGGCGTGGGATCCGGCATCCGATGCCGAGACGGCGCTTCGCGCTCTGGTCGACGCGGCGTGGCCGGCGTTGACGAGGCTCGGGCTGGCCGACGGGGCGTCGCGGGACAATCTCACCGTGGCGGCCACGTTGCAGGAGGCCGTGCGGCACGCGGAGTTCGTGCAGGAAAGCGTCCCGGAGGACCTCGAACTCAAGCGGGACGTACTCGCCCGGATCGACGCAGCCACACCCGCCGGAGTCGTCGTGTCCTCGTCGACCTCCGGCTACGGCATGACGGAGATGCAGCAGCGGTGTGCCACGCCCGAACGACTCGTCGTCGGGCACCCGTTCAACCCGCCTTACCTCGTCCCGCTGGTGGAGGTCGTCGGCGGCGAGCGGACCGAGCAGCGAGCAGTGGCGTGGGCGGCCGAGTTCTTCGAGGTGGCAGGAAAACAGGTCATCACCATGGACCGCGAGGTTCCCGGCTTCATCGCCAACCGGCTGCAGGAGGCGATCTGGCGGGAGGCGCTGCACATGGTGGCCGAAGGCGAAGCCACAGTGGAGCAGATCGACACGTCCATCACGCAGGGACCGGGATTGCGCTGGCCGTTGCTCGGGCCGTGTCTGACCTTTCACCTGGCAGGCGGCCAAGGCGGTATGGCGCACATGCTCGACCATTTCGGCCCGTCGTTGAAGTCGCCGTGGACCCGGCTCGAGGCGCCCGACCTCACCGACGAGTTGCGGGACCAGATGGTTGCCGGATGCGAGTCCGCCGCGCAGGGGCGGTCCATCGAGGACCTGGTCGCGGCACGGGACCAGGGGATCATCGCTGTCATGGAGGCCATGAACGAGGTGCGGGGGTCGCAACGATGACGACGATTCCGGAGTTCCGGCAGGAGATCCGTCCTGAATGGATCGACTACAACGGCCACCTGAGCGAGGCCTACTACGTCCTGGTGTTCGGGTTCGCGACCGACGCGCTGATGGAACTGGCCGGACTCGACGACGAGTATCGCCGGGGCAGCGGGTGTTCGCTGTACACGGTGGAGGCTCGGGTCCGTTATCTGCGTGAGGTCAGGCAGCAGGACTCGGTCGTCGTACGGAGCCGTGTCACGGAGGTGGGGTCGAAGAAGCTCCTCGTCTCGCACGAGATGCGTGTCGCGGACACCGTCGTGGCGACCGAGGACCTCGTGGCGCTGCACGTCGACGTCGAACGCAACGAGACCTGTCCGTTTCCGGACGCGGTGCGTGCGAAGCTTCAGGCGTTGCTGGACGAGAACTCTGCGCATGGAGGGTGAGCACGCTCGCTCCGTGGGTCGGGTGGCGGAACCTCATGCCCTCCTCACTGCGGGAGCGCTTTCTCGAGTAGCGACCTACGCGACGACATCGCTGTCCTCGCGAGGAGGGAACTGAGAACTCGCCGCTGGCTGATGTGCGCGAGTGATGACCGTTCGGCGGTGTGGCCGCTGACACGACTACAGTTCATTCTGCAAGGACCCCTTACTCGGGAAGATGGGTTGCGCCTACCGGGTCGGTCTCGTGTTCGTCCCCTGTGGAGCGGGCGCGGTGGTGGACTGCGAGGGCCAAGGCGGACACTCCGAGCGCGACCACGAGCGCCGGCCCGCTGAAACCCAACACGATCCCGATCACAACGGTGGCGACGATCGCGGCAGCGCGAACGGGTCCACGCAACACCCGTGCAGCCGCGATCGTGCATCCCAGATAGACCGTGAGGAACAGGGTCGTCGGCAGAGCCACGAGCTGGTCGACCGAGATGAGGTCGACGGCGTAGGTACCGAGCAGCGCGACACCGGCCACGGCGATTCCGATCTGCAACGTCGTACGTCCAGCCGTGCGTGCACGTGCGCCCAAGTCGCTCGCCAGCGTCGTGGCAGAGGCGAGGTAAGCATTCGTGGCAGCGAGCGTGAGCGCGACGGCTGCGGCGGCCGCGAGCGCCGGCCCGAGCGGCCCGACGGCGACACGAAGCAGCTCCGCCAGCGGGACCAGCGTGGCCGCGCCGGAGCCGAGCACGGCGATCGTGGCGGCCGCCAGAGCGAGGTAGACGACCGTCGTCACGGCGAAGGCGGTACCGATCACGCGCGGGAGCTGCCGCGCCGGGTGCCGGAATCGTGAGGTCAGTGGTGCGATCGCTTCCCATCCGACGAACGAGAGCATCAACACCGCGCCCGCGCTGCCCACCGACGCCCAACCATGCGGAAGGAACGGTGTCCAGTGTGCGGCGCGCGCCTCGTGCGCTGAACCCGCGACCGCGAGGGCGACGAGCAGGATCAGCACCGCGACCAGTGCGAGCTGAGCGCCGCTCGTGGTGCGGGCTCCGCCGAGGGTCAGCATGAGTACCAGCAGCAGGAGCGCGGCCGCGGCCGCGACGCTCGCGGTGCGCCCGCCGCCCACCAGGGTCGCCACATACGTTCCGCCGATCAGGGACACGGCCGGTGCGCCCGCGATGACTCCGCCGAGGAAGCACCAGCCGACGACCCGGCCGACAGCCGAGCCGAGTCCGGCGTGGGCGTACGCGACGACACCCCCGGAACTCGTGATGCGAGTGCCGAGGCAGGTGAAGATCCAGGCCAGTAGTCCGGAGAGGACCAGCAGGCCCAGCCACGCGAGGATCGAGGCCGGACCCGCCAGGCTCGCGGCCAATCCGGGCAGCAGCATCAGGCTCGGGCCGAGCAAAGCACCGATGTAGAGCGCGGTTCCGCGAGGTATCGACAGTGCCGTAGCGGGTGTGTTTCCCATGCTCGTCAGGGTGGCCCACAAAGCGCGGCACGCGATGGCAAATATGACCGAGCCAGGCGTCCCTCGCGCAATATTATGCCGAGACCGGACGGTGTATCGTCCTGACTATGTCGGACTACGCTGCTGACAAGACAGATCGCGCCATACTGGCTCGGCTTCAGCGCGACGGGCGAATCGCCAACGTCGACCTGGCGGAGTCAGTGTCGTTGTCGCCTTCGTCGTGTCTGCGCCGCACCAAGGCGCTCGAGTCGAGCGGGGTCATCAGCGGGTATCGAGCCGAGCTTGACCGAGACGAGATCGGCCTGGGGTTGACGGTGTTCATCGCGATCAAGGTCGAACGACACTCCCGCGAGACTTCGGACCTCGTGGAATCCGCGCTGATCGCCTGTCCGGCGGTGGTCGCCTGCCATGTGGTCTCCGGAGAGGCCGACTTCTTCGTCGAGGCGGTGGTCCCAGGGCTGGCCGAGTACGAGCGGTTGCTCCTCGACCAGATCCTCGCGATCGGCCCCGTCGTCGATGCGCGCAGCACGTTCGCCATCCGTACCGTGATGAACCGGGGTCCGCTGCCGGTCGATCACTGGAAGGGGTAACGGTCGACTGCGCTCAGTCGGACGTGTTCGCGGATTCGCGGGTGCAGGGGTGCTGGCAGGCGTGTTGAACACCGGGAACCGGGGACGACTGCACCGCGACCGTCCGATCGATGGTCCACCACGCCAGAGCACCGCCGAATGCGCACAACACGGCAGAGATCAGCAGTGCTCGTCCGAACACCGTGCCGACTCCGCCGGGCCCCGCCGGATCCCATCCTGCCACCACCGGCAGCACCGCGACCGCGAGCAGTCCGGCGATGCGTGAGACCGCGTTGTTCACTCCCGAGGCCACCCCGCCTCGTTCCGGATCGACGGACGCGAGCACGGCCGAGGTCAGTGGCGCCACGGTGATCGCGAGACCGAGACCGAACACGACCACCCCCGGTAGGACGCCGGTGACGTATCCGGCGCCCGGCTGTGCGCGAGTCATGAGTGCGAGGCCGACGGCGCACACCAGCGGCCCGATCGTCATCGGCAGCCGCGGTCCGGTGCGTTGCGCGAGCCCGCCCATCCGGCTCGAGAGCAGCAGCATGATGATCGTGATCGGCAGCGTGGCGGTTCCGGCCGCGAGAGCGCTGTATCCCATGGTCGTCTGCAGTTGCAGTGACAGCAGGAACAGCGCTCCACCCAGGGCGGCATAGACCGTGAGCGTGGTGAGATTCGCGCCGGTGAACTGTCGCGAGCGGAACAGTTCCAGCGGCAGTAGCGGGTCGGGGTGGCGCTTCTCGAGGAACGGGAACAGGACCAGCGCGGCCACGCCGACGACCGCCGCGACGAGAGTGACCGTCGTCGCGCCGTGCGCGGGGATCTCGATCAAGGCGTAGACGCATCCAGCCAGCCCGAGGGTCGCCGTGAAGGCACCGGCGAGGTCGGGCGGTCCGGTGCTCGAGCCCTTGCTTTCCGGAACGTGGCGCTGCGCGGCATAGATGGCGGCAGCGGCGATGGGCAGGTTGATGAGAAAGACCCACCGCCAGGACACGGCATCGACGAGCCATCCGCCGACGAACGGGCCGATGGCCGAGGCCACACCCGTCAGCGCGGCCCACGTGCCGACCGCCCGGCCGCGATCGTCGGTGCGCACCGTGGCGTTGATGAGCGCGAGACTGCCGGGGACCAGTAGTGCCCCGCCCATACCTTGCGCGAGCCGCGCGACGATCAGCGCGGGTCCCGACGGCGCGAGTCCGCAGGCCAGCGAGGCGAGTGTGAACAGGACGAGCCCGAGCTGGAAGACGCGGCGGCGGCCGTAGCGGTCGCCGATGGCGCCACCGAGCAACAGCAGCGCCCCGAGCGTGAGCAGGTAGGCGTCGACGGTCCACTGCAGAACGGCGAAGCCGCCACCGAGGTCGCGTCCGATCGCGGGAAGAGCCACGTTCACGACGGACCCGTCGAGGAAGGCGACGCCGGAGCCGAGCATCGTCGCGACGAGAAGCCAGCGACCTGAAGCCGATTCCAGTGCGACCCCGGCTGGGGCGGCCATGCCGGTCCCTTCGGTGGTGCGGTCGGTGACGAGCTCGTCCGAGCGTAGAGCGCGCCGTGGGTGGTTCGCAGCATGGTCGGGCCGGGCTTGCACCGATCCGATGGACGGTGTGGCTCGGTGACGTGCCGCTGAACGAACCCCGGGGTTCGGCGAGGCGCTAACCCACGAGGCAATACCGTTCCGTCGACCGGTCCCACCGCCGAAGCGTCGAAGCGTCGCATCGGTGTCGATCTCGGCCGTGTTCGTGGGGTGCCGCCGGTGAAGGACCCGAATGCCGCGAGTCCGGTTCGGAGTGTCGCGTGGCGCGGTACGGGTGGGTGCGGTATGCCGGACTGGCAGGGCGAAGCCGTTTCGGTTGTGTGCCCGATCGGGTGAATTTCGACGTCGTGGGGGCGCCCGGCCGTGTGCGTGTGTCGCCTCTGCTAGCGTCCGCCGAAGACGGACAGAACGCCCATTTCGGGTACCACGTGGTGATCCGTTCGCCTGTGGGTGCGCTCCCGTGGTGGGCCGCGACGATGCGGAGCCCCATGACGTGTGACGACCAGAGCCCGGTGGACCAAGGACAGGGCGCGTTCACGGCTGCGACCGGACGAGCTCTGGAGAACGACCGCGGCAAACCCCGGTACATGGCCTACCAGCGGGAGCTGATCCGCCCGCACTGTGGCCGCACCGTCCTCGAGGTGGGTGCCGGGACCGGGGAGTTCGCGGACGGGTTCACCGGGACGGACCGCTACGTCGTGACCGACGTGGACCCCGGCGCGGTCAGCCACATGAAGGAACGGTTCCAGCATCGGCCCGAGGTGGAGGCGATGCAGTTCGACCTCGACGGCCAGCAGGTGCTGGACGATCCGGTGGAGTCGCTGATCGCCATCAACGTCCTCGAGCACGTCGAGGAGGACGCGGCCGCGTTGCGCTCGCTCTCCGAGTCCTTGCGGCCGGGGGGGTCGGTGATTCTGTTCGTCCCGGGATACCAGCGGCTCTACGGCGAGTTCGACCGCAAAGTCGGCCATTTCCGCCGGTACACGCCGAGTACGGTCAGCGCGGCCGCGCGCGAGGCGGAACTGCGGGTCGAGGTCGCGCGTCCGGTCAATTTCGTCGGCGCTTTCGCCTGGTGGGCTGCGGTGCGCAAGGGCGGTGCCGGCGCGCCGAATCCGCGACTGGTGTCGGTCTACGACCGGTTCCTGGTGCCCGTGACGAGGCGGATCGAGAAGCACGTTCGGGTGCCCTTTGGTCAGTCGGTCCTGTGTGTCGCCCGGAAGGCGAGGTGAACGCCGCTCGAGATGAGCGTTCTTCGTAAATGCATTTCATGAAATGCCGCCCGTGGATTACCACAATCGGGGGTTTCTCCGGCCTTTCCGGCGCTGTCATTCGAACGGGGTGACACGCGCCCTGACCCTCGCGCGATGGTGGGTAGGGGACATTCCCGAATGTGCCCCGCGGTTTCTGCTTCGATCGAGGGGGCGCCGAGGCTGAGCGGTGCCCGGGGGAGTGATCGACGGTGTTCTGTTCGCCATCCGAGTCGCGCACACGGCAGTACTGGACGGACCGACGAGTCACCGGATGACCGGCCGCGACGAGCTGCTCGCCGTCGGTCCGCGCCCACGGCTGAGCCACGCGTTGCGGCCTGCGGGACGACGGCGCGTCTGCGTGGTCACCGCTGCGGCAGGCTGGGGCAAGACGACGAGCGTGCGCGAGCACGGCGACCCGGACAACACGGTGTGGGTCTCACTGGGGACTCCCGGGCGTGGCGACCTCGCCGAACGTGTCCGCTCCGCGATCTCGGACCTGGTGGAGGGCGAACCCGCGGATCAGCAGCCGTTGTACAGCTGGCTGCATTCCCTCCGGCCGGACATCGCCGCGGTGCTGATTGTGGACGGTCTGGAGCGCATCACGCCCGACAGTTCGGAGGCACGACAGCTTCGGGACGTGTGCTTGCACGGCCCGGACTGGTTGAGCCTGGTGCTCCTGTCGCGTCAGCCGCTGCCGTTCTCGCTGGAATCGTTGCGCGGCCAAGGCGGAATGTCCGAGCTCGGAGCCGAGGATCTGGGGTACTCGGAGACGGAGATCGAGACGCTCGTGCGGGCGACCGTCGGAGAGGACCCACGCGCTCTCGCGCACTTGGTCTGGCGTGCGACCGGTGGCTGGCCCGGCGCGGTGGACCATCTGATCGGACTGCTCCGAGACATCCCGCTCGAACGTCGGGTGAGCGTCGTGGAGCGGTTCGCCACACCGGGGGAGCCGTTCCACCGATACGTGCTCGAGCAGGTTCTCGGTGAGGAAACGGCCGACTCGCGGGACGACCTGCGGTCGCTGGCCGCGTGTGCGCACCGCGGCGGCGCGGCGGTGCCCTGTCCGGCCTGGGAACAACGTCTGATCGGGTTGGCCCGGCGTGGCTTGGTGCGGGCCGAGGCCGACCGCGGCTGGGAGCTCGTGCCACCGCTGCGCGACCACTTCGCTCTGGAACTACGCCGTGCACCGCGCACCCGAACCGCGCTGCATCGTGGACTGTCCCGGCATTGCGGTGAGCAGGGCGCACTGTCACCGGCGCTCGGACACGCCGTCGCGTCCGGCGACCCGGAAGTGTGCGCCACGCTGTTGGCGACGCACGGTGCCGTGATGGTCCAGGCCGGAGTCGCCGAGGACGTGCAACGCATCGCCTCCATCGACGTGACCACGTGGAAGGACCCCACCGCTCTGCGCATCGTGGGGCAGGCGCGCCAGGTTCGGGGCCAGTGGGTCGCGGCGCTGGCGGCGTTCCGGGATGCCGGTGCGGACCGCGAGATGCTGGAACCGGCGCTGGCCTGGCGGGTCGCGCAGCTCGCCTGCGACCGGGGTGAGATCGACGAGGCCCTGCAGGCCTGTGCCCGCTCGGACCCGCGAGGCGAGCGCACGGCCGACGGCGCCCGGGTTCTCGCATTGGCGGCCGCCGCACGACGGCTTGTCGGTGACCACGCCGACGTAGGTGCGCTGGTGGAGCGGGCCGAGGCCGCCGCGAGTGCGTCGGGCGACGCCGGCGCGCACGCTGCCGTGTACCTCGCAGCGTCGACGCACGCCGCCTGCTCCGGCGACCTCGTCCGTGCCGAGGCTTATCGCACCGGAGCACTGGACGCCGCCGCACGAGCCGGTGACGTGCTCCAGGAACTCCGCATCCGGGTCGTGACCCTCGAACAGTGGACGGAGTCCCGCGACCCGCTCGGCTCCCGCGAGGAAGCCGATGCCGCAGTGCGTCTGGGACGCAGGTGCGGCGACGTGTGCGCGACAGCGTTGGCCTTGACCATGCGCGGCAGAGCCGCGCTGCGTGCCGGGAGTCACGAGGACGCCGCGGCCGATTTCACCGAGGCGAGGGGAGCGCTCGAACGAATGGGATCCCGACTGCTCGTCCGTCCGTTGTGCGGTCTGGCCGACGTGCATCGGCTGCGCGGGCAGCGGGCACGGGCGCTGGCGGCTTACGAGCGCGCTTTGGAGCTCTCCGAACGGAGTCACGACACCGTCGGAAGGGGCGCGGCGCTCGTCGGGATCGCACGGGTCACGGCTGCCGAGGACCTCGCGTCCGCGTTCGGTCATGTCGACCGGGCCGTGGCCTCGGGGGAGACGACGTGTGCGATCCCGGCCTTGGTGACACGCGGGTGGCTGCGCCTGCTCGACGGCGACGCACGAGCGGCACTGCGCGACGCGGCGCGAGCCGCGGAACTCGCACGCACGCGGGGCGAGGAAGTCGGGATCGCGGAGTCGCTGGTGCTGCGCGTGCTGGCCGCCGACGAACCGACTCGGGAGCGCCGTCGACTCCCCGAAGCGGTGCAGGTCTGGCAGGAGGCAGGCTGTGGTGTCGAGGCGGCCGCGGCCCTGGTCGTGGCGGGGAGGCTCTCCCCGGGGTCGGACCCGGAGGCCGCGCGCGCCGCCGAGTTCCTCCGGGATTGCGGGGTCGACGTGCAGACCAGACAGGTCGCCGGGCCGTTGCAGGCCTCGGCTCATCGCAGTCCCCCGATCACGGTGCGCACGCTGGGCACGTTCCAGGTGTGGCGCGACGGCGTGGCCGTGCCGGTGGCGGAGTGGAAGTCGCGCAAGGCGCGGGACCTGCTCAAGATCCTCGTCGCCCACCGCAGGCCGGTCTCCAGGGAGGCGTTGCGCGAGCTGCTGTGGCCCGAGGTCGCACCGGGCAAGTCGGCCAACCGGTTGTCGGTGCTGCTGTTCACGTTGCGCGAGGTGCTGCAGCCTTCGGGGCGCGCCGAGGACGGACCCGTCGCCGGGGACGGCACCGCGGTCTGGCTGGATCGCTCACTCGTGGAGATCGACGTCGAAGCCTTCCTGGCGCGGTCGTGGGCCGCGCTCGATCTGCACCGGAGAGGCGGTGAGGCAGCTCTCGAGGCCATGCTCGGCGCCGAACGCCTGTACACGGGCGTGTTCCTGGAGGAGGACACCGGCCAGCCCTGGGCCGTGTCGTTGGCCGAAGAGGTCGCGTCGACCTGGTGGTCGTTGCTCTCCGCCTTGGCAGTGTGCTGGGAGACCGCGGGCGATACCGACAACGCGGCGCGGTGCCTGGTGCGGCTGCTGGACGTCGACATCTACGACGAACGGGTCCATCTCGACCTCGTCGCGCTGCTGCAGCGTGCGGGACGGTTCGGCGCGGCACGGCGTCGGCACACCCAGTACGTGCAGCGGATGATGGAGATCGGGGTGGAGCCGAGACCGGCTCCGGTCGGTCGGGAGCCCGGCTCGATGGCGGTCGCGATACCCGGGCAGCGCTGAGGGAGCCGTTTGGAGACGGGATGCGCGGAGCGGTGTGCGTGGGTGCTCGGGTAGCGCACCTCGCGGCTGGCCGGGGTGCGTGGCCGGACGAAGACTGTCGGCGCACCGCGGCCTGAGCTCGGGGCGCGTTTGCGAACACCTGGTACTCAAGAGGACCCCAACACGGCGAGGTGCGAATCGGGGCGGCGGTACCGGACCACGTACCCAAGTTTCACAACGCCCTCTGTTCAGGGCACGGCTTGCCAGTGACCGACTAGGTCCGCGTAGAGGCGGTTGCGACTGAGCAGTTCGTCATGCCCCCCGACGTCGGCGCCGGTACCGGAGAGAACCAGGATCCGGTCGGCACGCTGCGCCGAGCTGATGCGGTGTGCGATCACCACGAGGGTGCCGGGACGCCGGGAGAACGCCCGTTCGGCACGTGCTTCGGCACCGGGATCGAGATGGCAGGTGGCCTCGTCCAGGACGACCACTCGTGCCCGTGAGACGTGGACACGGGCCAACGCGATCAGTTGTCGCTCGCCGGGAGAGAGTCCGTCGCCGCCGGGAGGAATGGTCGCCGCGTAGCCACCGAGCCGGTCCACTGTGGTGCGCGCGCCGGTCGCGTCGACCGAGAGATCCACTTCGGACCGGGTTGCGTCGGGAGCGAGATAGGTGAGGTTTTCCCACACGGTTCCGGCGAAGACGTAGGCGTCCTGCGGGATGAGGGCGAGTTCGCGGCGCAGATCGTCCGCACCGAGTCGGTCCAGGTTCGTGCCGCCGAAGAACGCCGTGCCCGCCGCTGGTTCGACGAGGCGCGCGAGGACGTTCGCCAGCGTCGACTTGCCGATACCGCTCGGCCCGACCACGGCGAGATGACTGTCCGCAGGCAGGTCGAGGTCGAGACGGTCGAGAACCGGATGGGAGTGGTGCGAGTAGCCGAAGGTGACCTCGTTCAGTCGGATGTCGTAGCCGTCTGTGTCGGCCACGGCACCGTGCTCGACGTCGGAAGGTCGATCGTTCGAGCACACCTCGGCGAGCCTGTCGAGGACCACCCCGATGCTGACCAGCATGGTGCTGCCCGCGTTGACGAGGAACAGCATGGCCGACTGCAACGGGCCCGCGAGGTACACGACTCCACCGGCCAGTGCGCCCGTGGAGAGGCTTTGGGTGGACAGCAGCCACGGAGACAGTGCGAGCAAGGCGATCAGCGGCACGTGCACGCCGAGTGTCACGACGGGAAGGCGGAACACTCGCGCCCGTGCGAAGGCGCGTAGTGACGCGGCTTGGCGTTCCACCGCCTCGCCGACGTCGGCGGCCGCGCGTGATTCGGCGGTCTGGGTGACGACGTCGCGGATGCCGTCGACGACGGGGACGGCGCGCTCACCGACCTGCTCGCCGTGCAGCACGACGTTCCGGTAGCGGGTCAACAGCACTCGCAGCAGCAGAGCGAAGAAGGCGACCGCGACCGTCACGCACACCGCGGTGACGGCGGCGATGAACGGTGAGAGCACGACGAGCCCGCCGAGGGCCGCGACGCCTGCGGCGACGATCTGGCGCATGTTCCGCAGCATCGTCGACAGCAGCATCCGGACCGCGTCGACCTGCTCGGTGATCTGCGCGACGCTGGAACCGCCTGCGAGGCGATCCTCCCGGACGACCCGGTGCAGCGAGGCGGCGACCACCGCTCGCAGCAACGTGTCCCGCATCGGTTCGACGGTGTCGGCGAGCCGTGGGTACACCTGGCGGGTCCCGAACGCGCTGACGACCCACAGGGCGGCGAGCGTCGCGAGCCATCCGAATCCCTCTCCCGGCCGTCCCGCGAGGAATCCCGAATCGATGGCTCGGGCGACGAGTATCCCGGACGCGAACGTCGGGAGCGCCTCGATCGCCGACCACGCCAGGAGCAGCCCCAACGACCGTCGATGAGGGCGGAGGTGCTCGTGCAGGAGCCGGGCGCCGCTGGTGAGTCTCATGTCCGCACCACCGTGTCGGGGTTCTCGTCGTGTTCCGCGTCGAGCCGGGCCGAGAAGATCTCGCGGTACCCGGGATCGGACCAGAGTCGGCGGTGCGGTGCGATCGCGCGAACGCGTCCGTCGTCCAGCCACGCCACCAGATCCGCGCGCGCGGCGGTCGCGACACGGTGAGCCACGACGAGCGCGGTGCGGTCTCCCCGGACCTGATCGATTCCTTCGGCGACCTTCAGTTCCGTGGCGGTGTCGAGGCTGCTGGTGGCGTCGTCGAGGACGAGCAGCCGGGCGTCGCGCAGTACCGCGCGGGCGAGGCTGAGACGCTGCAGTTCGCCGCCGGACATCGGCGCCCGGTCGAGCGGGGTCGCCACACCGTCCGGTAGCAAGCGGATGAACCCGGCCGCCTGGGCGACTTCTGCCGCTTGTCGAACTCCGCGCTCCGTCGGTTGGGTCCCGTAGCCGATGAGGTCGGCGACCGTCTCGCCCAGCATCGCGGGGCGTTCGAAGGCGTAGGCGACGGACTTCCGGAGTTCGTGCGGGTCCACTGTGGAGACGTCGACGCCGTCGAGCAGCACGGTTCCGTCGTCAGGGTCGCGTAACCGGCCGACGAGCGAGGCAAGTGCGGACTTGCCCGCGCCCGACCGTCCGACAAGAGCGACACAGGTGCCCGCGTGGACGCTCAGATCGAGCCCGTCGAGCACGGTGGTCTCGCCCTCGCGGAGCCGGACGCCGCGCAGGTCGAGCCGCCCCCGCCCGTTCGGGAGTGATACCGGGGCCACCGGAGTGGTCACCGGCCGTGGGGAGTCGAGGACCTCCGCGACACGGCCCGCGCCCACCTGACAGGTCAACAGGGCCACGAGGGAGTCGAGAACGCCGACGATGCCGAGCGCGAGGGCGACGTACGAGGAGGCAGCGACGAGCTGGCCTGCGGTGATGCTGCCTGTGCTCAGCGCGTAGCCGCCCACCGCGAGGACGGCGACCTGCAGCATCGGCACGAGTAGCGAGATCTGCCAGCTGACGCCGCGTTGGGCCGACCAGATGGCGCGTCCGCTGTCGTTGAGCCCGGGTAGCGGAGCCAGCACGCGGTCGATGTCTTGCTCGACCGTGCCGGAGGCGCGAATGGTGCGGGCACCTCGGTGCGCGTCGAGCAGCCGCGCCGCCAGCGACGCGAGCCGTTGCTGGTACTGCAGCATCGCGTCGCCTGCCTGGGTGAGGAACACCCGGAGCAGGAGCACCGCGAGCGGAACACCGGCCAGAAAGGTCAGGGCGAGCCGCCCGTCGATGACGGCCAGCCCCACGACCGCGCCGAGCGTGGTGAGTACCGTGGCCAGGGCCGAGAGCAGTGTCGGCAGGAAACTGGCCGGGCTGGCCGCGTTCTCCGTCAACCGCGCCACGACGTCGCCGGGTGGGAAACGCCGCGTCGAGGCGGTGCCGAGGCCGAGCACGCTGCGAACCAGCCGGTGCCGCAGGTCGGCGGTGAGGGCGCTGCCGAAGTAGGCGCTGACGAGTTCGTCCGCCCCCATGGCGGCCGTCATGACCATGAGCAGCAGCGCGAGGCGACCGAGTGCGGATCCGAGGCCGTCGCCTCGGACGGCAGCGTCGATGGCGACGGCCGTCGCGGCCGGAACGAGCAGCGTCGCCACGACCTGCACGAGTGTCGTCGCCACGACGGCGGCGACCATCCAGGGGGCGCGGCGGGCGCTGTCGGCGAGGACCCGGTTGCCCGCGGTGCGCAGCGCGGCGGCGCCGTCACCAGCGGTTCCGGCGCCGAGCCTGCGCAAGCCCCTGGTCAGTCCGCCGAGCGCCATCGCCGTGCTCTCCCCGCATCGGTTACTGTGGAGTAGGTCCTGAGAGCGCATGTGGGAACTGGCTTTGTGCCCGTAGGGCACGCCTCGTACCTGACCAGCCGGGGCAGGGTGAGGAGCTCCGGGGCGGCGGTACTGGACCACCGACCCACATGCGCTCTGCTTGAGCGATGTGCGCGGTGCCCACGCACCCGCACGTCAGGGGCCGGTGTTCCCGCCCGGTACCAGCGGGCGGGAACACCGGTTCACATGCGGATCAGTTCACGCACGACACACCGACGCACACCGTGTTGAGTGCTGTCAGCAAGCCGACGCACGCGCAGGTTCCGCCCCCGCCCAGCTGAATGCCGTCGACCTCAATCGGGTCGGTCTCCGGCAGTTCCTGCAGTGAGGCGACCATGTCGAAGTCCTGGAGCTCCATGTCGTTCACCTCCCCTCCTGTGCGATGTGAGTACTCCCGCCCGGTCGAGCCGTGCCCGCGAGGCAGAAGCTCTCGAGGGGCCGCGAAGGAACGCGGCCGGTGGTGTGTCGACTGCGGATCAGTTCACGCACGAGACACCGATGCAGACGGTGTTCAGCACGGTCAGCAGGCCGACGCAGGCGCAGGTTCCGCCTCCGCCCAGCTGAATGCCGTCGACCTCAATCGGGTCGGTCTCCGGCAGTTCCTGCAGTGAGGCGACCATGTCGAAGTCCTGGAGCTCCATCTCGTTCACCTCCTTCCCCCGGATCGAGTGGTTGTGCTCCTGCCCGAGCGGATTCAGTCGTGCTCGTCAGGCAGAAGTGCTCGATGCGCCGCAGCAGCTGCCGCGACTGGTGGGCGACCACGCCGGCGTGGTCGGTGTCGGGTTCGAGGTAGTCGACGGGCGTCGCCTCGTCGGCGAGCAGGCGCCGATGAAGTGCACGGGACTGTTCGACGGGGATGCGTTCGTCCCGGCTGCCGTGCACGAGCATCAACGGCGCGCGCAGACTCGAACACCGGCGCAGCACGTCGCGATCGTCGTCCGTGCCACCGAGCGCGTCGATGCGTTCCCGTACCGCTCGACCCGCGTCGACGCGCAGTCCGGCGGGAGACAGGAAGGGCGCCAACGCGATGCACCCCGACCACAGGTCCGGCTCGGAGCACGCGGCGAGCAAGGCCAGGTACGCGCCGTAGCTTGCGCCGAGCAAAATCGGTGCCCGCAGTCCCCACGCGCGGCGTTCGGCGGAGAGGTCCCGGCCGAGTGCCCGGACGTCGTCGAGATCGGCACTCGCCCATCGCCCGGTGATGCTGAAGTCGCTGCCGTAGCCGACGCTGCCCCGGCAGTTCGGCGCGAGGACGGTGACACTAGCCGCGGCCAGGCGCTGGAACAGTGGGTCGAACTCGTACCGCCACGCCGACAGCGGACCTCCGTGCAGGGCCACTACGAGTGTGCCCTGTTCACGTCGGCGTCGGCGGCCGTACCGGACCGCCTCGATCGGCCCCTGTGCGCCGTCGACGGAAACGAGGTCGGCGTGGGCGAATCCCGCAGCAAGCCGGGGCAATGTCCATCGGGGCGGCGTCCGGCGCTCGGCGAGACCGACGGTGGCGATCGTCGGCGGCAGGGTCGGACGCGAGAAGGGCAGGTGGATCACCTCGCCGTGCCACGAAACTGGGCCGGTCACGACTCCGCGCGGCCCTCCTAGCGGCGTGACGTGCCCGTCGAACGGCGTCCACACCGACAGTTCGGAGACCGCGCCCCGCATCCGGTGCAGCAGGACCCGTTCACCCCGTTCGTCGACGGCGAGCGCCTGCTGCGGGAAGTCGTCGTCGACGAGGACGTCGGGGAACTCGACCGTCCCTCGCCCGAGGATCCCCCACCCGAGGCGGGTACGGCCCGAAGCGTTGCTGCTGACCACGAGCAGTCGGGTGGCGGGGGCGTAGAGCACGATCCGGTCGGCGCTGGTGTCCGACACCGACCAGGTCCGGCGCCACGCGCTCTGCTCGACGTCGACGACGATCCCGTCCGGTTGGCCGTCGTTGGGTGTCCGGTTGAAAGCGGCCACGTCGCGTTCGAGCCACGAACCTCCTGAGAGAACTCCGGGGATCCGCGCGGTCTCTTCGAGAGTCCGAAGATCGGGGCGTAGACGGACCACTGTGGACACATCAGTGCCGATCACGACCGCGATCCCCGGGAACGAAGAACCGGCGGGTGAGGGGAGCAGGTAGCCGCCGAGCGCGGGCAGTTTCCCGAGCACTCGCTCCGGCCCGAGATCGTCGGCGTCCTCGGAGTCGCGTTCGGGCGGGACGGAACCGATCTCCACCGTTGCGGTACCCGCGCCGCGCAGCAGCAGGTACCCGCCGTCGTCGAGCGGGAGAACACCGGTGTCCTGGTCGACCGGAACCGAGGGAACGTCGGCGGCGCGGGCGACGTGGCCGGTCAGGTCCCACGCCTCGAGCACCGAGCGGTCGTCCAGCGTCGCGACCGACACCGCTCGTCGGCCGCGAGCGGCGAAGGCGAAGCCGGTCCGTCGACGGACGGTGTCGTCCCGGCGCTTCACGTCGTGCTCCCGTGTGTCGCCGGGTCGACCATCCACATGCGGCCGCCGCCGTGGACGAGCCGGAGCAGGAACGAGAGCACACCCGGCATGCCGTCGCCCCACGTGCTGGTGAGACCGCCCCGCTCGTCGGGGAACACGACCCGGGAGTCCTGGTACGTGCGACTGCTGTGCACGAGCCGAGCCACCCGGTGCGCGTCGTCCATGAAGGACCGATCACCGGTGATCTCGTGCAGGTCGAGCAGGAACTCGGCGTTGCCGGACAATCCGTGACACTGCGCGAGAACCCCGCGCGACGAGCTCTCCACGACCGCACGAGCCGACATCGTCGCCCAGGTGCGGTACCGGTCGTCGCCGGTGAGGCGATACAGCCGAGCGAGGAACGTACCGATGCCCGACGCACCGTGACACCAGTGCGGCGCGGTCGCGGGGTCACCGGTGCCCGCACCCCAGAGTCCCATGTCGGAATCGGGAATGGCGTGGTGCAACAGGGTCTCGCCCGCCCGGGTCGCCACGGCCCGATAGGTGTCGTCGCCGGTCGCTTCCGCCGTGGCCGCGAGGAAGTAGCCGACTCCGGCCGTGCCGTGCGCGAAACCGTGGTACCGGCGGCCTGCCAGTTTCGAATGGGCCTCCGCCGGAGTCGCCCAGCTCAGGCCGTCGGGGCCGTCGAGTGCGCTCGCGACGAGATGGTCCGCCGACTTGGCGGCGTTGGCGAGCAGCTCCGGGTCGCCCGTGCGCTGCCAGAGACGCAACAGCGTGAGTCCGATGCCCGCGGTGCCGTGGGTGATGTCCGGATTGAGCGCGGCGACCGGTAGTCTCGCCGCGACGCTCCGGCTCTCCGCAGCCAGCCGTTCGTCCCCGAGCTGCTCCGCGGCGTCGTGGAGCGCCCAGGCGATACCGGCTTCACCGAAGTACAGGCCGGGAGGTCGTCCGTCCGTCGTCCGCATCCTCGCGGTGATCCAGTCACCGGCCGTCGCGAGCGCGTGGTCGAGTCGCGCGGTATCGGCGACTCCCAGCGCGCGGCACCGGGTCAGCACACCGAGGACACCCGCCGCCCCGTGCTGCACACTGCACGGATCGGGTGAGCCATGGGCGCACGAAACGGGCCAGAGCCGATCCGCGTCCGGTTGCATGGTGGCGAGCAGGTGCTCGGCGAGACCGTCGATCGCGTGCTCGGCGTTCTCGGCCGCGAGCCTGTGCGGCGATCTCGGTGAAGCCGTGGAACGTGGCTCGCGAAGAACCGTGGCCGCGTCCACCGCTGTGGGCCGGTCCGCAGGTTCGGGCCGCATGAGGTCGAGAACGAGGGTGCGGTGCGCGTCGGGGAGGCCGGTGCCGTGCCACCGCGCGGTCAGCCACTCGGTCAGGGCCTCGTGCGGGGATCGTTGCCCTGGGCCGGAATCCTCGACCAGCACCGGAGCATCGCCGATCGCGAGGAAGCACAGGGTCGCGCCGAGACTGAAGAAGTCGGCACGCGGGTCCGGTGCCGCGCCGCGCAGTTGCTCGGGCGCACTGAACCCCGGTGTGCCCACGTGGCCGGGCACTTCGCTGTCCGCGACCGGAACCGCCAGTTCGAGGTCGATCAGCCGGAGTTCGCCGTCCGGCAGCACCATGATGTTGTTCGGCGTGAAGTCCCGCACGACCATTCCGGCGTCGTGGACTCCGCGCAACAGGCTCACCACGCGACGAGCCATCGGCTCGGTGTCCGGGATCGCCTGCCGCCATCCGTTCGAGCGGATCCGTTCTTCCACCCAGTTCCGCATCGGTGTGCCGGGAATGTGTTCCTCGGCGAGGAACACGTGTGTGGCCTGTTCGAACAACGAGATCACCCGTGGGGACAGTCCCGACGGGGCGAGATGTTCGAGGGCACGCGCTTCGGTCCGGAGTCGGTCGCGTTCGTCGCATCCGGTCCGGTCGGTGCCCACGTGCGGCCGGGCCTCCTTGACGATCACCTTCTCACCGGTCTCGGTATCGGTCGCGCGGTAGACACCGCCTCTGTTGGTGTGCCGGATGGCTTCCTTGGCGAGGAACCGGTCGCCGATCAGCACACCGTTGCTGTGCGGGCGAGGCTGGTCGCCGGACTTCGCGGCCGGCGGGTTCGGGAACGGACACGTGACCCAGTCCGGCGGAACGTACTGCCCGACCCGCTTGTCCTCGACGGGGTTTCCTTCCGGGTCCTCGATGACCCAGGCGTAGAACCCGTCGTGGGACAACCGCCGCTGCTCGACGAACGCCCCGTAGCGGTAGTGCACCAGGCTTTCGGGCCGGTACGGGCGATCGGAGAGCACTCGCGGTCCCGCGAGGCCGTCGGTGGCCTCGTGGAGCCGTTCCGCGAGCTCAACCGCCTCCTGGTCGCTGTCCGGGTAGACGGTGAGGAACTTGCCGGAATGACCGCGCGAGGTGTGCCGGTCGTTGAGCATCGCGAGGTGGTTCCGGCTCGCGGTGAACTTGAACGGCGAATGGGCTTCCAGCAGCACCGGGAGCGCGCGGTCGAGAACGTCGGGAGCCGACACGGGCGTCGCAGACACGTGCAGCTTCCACCCTTGCGTGCGGCGCACACCCTCTTCCGGCGTGGCCGCGCACCACGGCCCGCCGTTGGTCACCGTCCACCGCTCGCGAGTGCTCGTGGTGCGGAGTGCTGCCTCGAGACTGTCGCTGAGGACGGAGTCGTCGGTGGCGGTGGCGTTCCCGGAGTTCACGACACTGAAGTGGAACTCGGCGTCGAACGGCCGAACGGGCGCCTTCGGGGCGTCGCCGGTGCAGCGTTCCGTGTCGGGGCCGGGACAGTCGCTGGGTACCTCGCCCATCAGGTCTCCTGACGTCCTCGCGCGGTGGTCCGTCTGTGCGGGGTGTCGCTCCCCGTTGCAGTGCGGGTGCCCACTCGGGGGGTGAGCGGCTTCGAACACTAGGAGCGCGGGATTCGGGTGGTCTTAATGTCTGCTTAGTGCGGCCGCCGTCGGGGTGTCGGCGAGGCCGGGGTGACGATCCGGTAGGAACGCCACTGGCAGCGACGATGCGGACAGGACCGGTCGGGTGCGGAGCCCGCCGACGTCCACACATTCGTGTGAGCAGCAGCGCAGCGGGCGTGAGCCTTTGTAGTCGCTATAGCCACCAAAAAGGCTCACGCGTGCGGTTTAGGATGGGGACGTGGAGGCGCGGCCGAACCCGGTGCAGTGGATCTGGTACGCCTACGGCGGCAAGTTGCCGGATCGCTACGCCGAATGGGTGCTGTACGACGTCACGTGCCGGACGTGGCTGTTGCGGCACCTCGCGCGCACACTCGTCCAGCTGTTCCCCTTCTGCGTGGTCGTGATGCTGCTACCGGGCCCGCTCGAGATCCGCCTCGGGTGCCTCGGGATGGGCCTGTTCGTGGGCGTGTTCTACGCCTTCGGTTACGTCGAGCACACGGCCGAGCACCGCGTCCTCAAGCACGGCTACCCGGTCGGGATGGCGCGGGAGACGCGTGCGGTCTTCCGCGACGCGCGCCGCTACACCCGCTGGGCCGCCCGGCGCCACGAGTACGGCGCTCACCCGCCGGACGAGTGATCGGCGGAGCCACCCGGGCAGCGCCGTTGCACCTGTGTGGTCTGGCTCATATGTTCGGATGATGTCCGGCTCGAGCCGACCTGCCGGACTCCGACGAGGGGGTGCGGTGCCCATGTCCGCGGTGGTTCGAGCCGCCCTGGTCCAGGCCAAATGGACCGGTGACAGCGCGTCGATGGTCGAGACGCACGAACAGTACGCGCGTACCGCACGAGAACAGGGTGCCCGGATCATCGGGTTCCAGGAGGTCTTCAACGCGCCGTACTTCTGTCAGGTGCAGGACGACGAGCACCAGCGGTGGGCCGAGCCTGTCCCGGGCGGCCCCACCACGCGGCGCATGTGCGCTCTGGCAGGCGAACTCGGCATCGTGATCGTGTTGCCCGTCTTCGAGGTCGACGGCCCCGGCTTCTACTACAACACCGCGGCCGTGATCGACGCCGATGGTCGCTACCTCGGCAAGTACCGCAAGCACCACCTGCCGCACCTGCCCGGCTTCTGGGAGAAGTTCTACTTCCGTCCCGGCAACCTGGGGTGGCCGGTGTTCGACACCGCCGTCGGACGCGTGGGCGTCTACATCTGCTACGACCGGCACTTTCCGGAGGGCTGGCGGGCGCTCGGGCTCGCGGGCGCGCAGCTGGTCTACAACCCGTCCGCCACGAGTCGCGGGCTCTCGTCGCACCTCTGGGAGCTCGAACAGCCCGCGGCGGCGGTGGCCAACGAGTACTTCGTGGCGGCCATCAACCGGATCGGCGTCGAGGAATACGGCGACAACGACTTCTACGGCACGAGCTACTTCGTCGACCCGCGCGGCAAGTTCGTCGGTGCGCCTGCCAGTGCTCACGAGGAAGAACTGCTCGTCCGCGACCTCGACCTCGGACTCGTCGACTCGGTCCGTACCCAGTGGGCGTTCTACCGGG
Source organism: Allosaccharopolyspora coralli (assembly GCF_009664835.1). Taxonomy (NCBI): domain Bacteria; kingdom Bacillati; phylum Actinomycetota; class Actinomycetes; order Pseudonocardiales; family Pseudonocardiaceae; genus Allosaccharopolyspora; species Allosaccharopolyspora coralli. Next base: position 2,850,523 of record NZ_CP045929.1, on the reverse strand, counting down.
ACCGGCGCCCGGACGCGTACTCCGTGCTCACCGACCCCTGACCGGTGACGGCGTGACTCGCACACCCTGTGGAGAGGACCGGAATTGCAGCACACACCAGCCCACGGAACGCACGCCGACCTCGCCAAACGTCGCAACGCGGTGATGCCGCAGTGGATGGGCACGTTCTACGGCGAACCGATCGACATCGACCGCGGCGAAGGCAGGCACGTCTGGGACGCCGAGGGCAACCGCTATCTCGACTTCTTCGGCGGGATCCTCACCACCATGACCGAGCACGCGCTGCCGTCGGTGACGGCCGCGGTCAGCGACCAGGCCGCGAAGATCCTGCACACCTCGACGCTGTACCTGAACCGGCCGATGATCGAACTCGCCGAGCGGGTCGCCGAACTCTCCGGCATCGACGACCCGAGAGTGTTCTTCACGAGCAGCGGAACCGAAGCCAACGACACGGCGATGCTGCTCGCGACGTGCTATCGGGGCTCCAACCAGATCCTCGCGCTGCGCAACAGCTACCACGGCCGCTCCTTCGCCTCGATGGCCGTCACCGGCAATCGAGGCTGGTCCGCGACGAGCCTGTCCCCGGTCCAGACCTTGTACGTGCACGGCAGCCGCCGTCCGGGCGGAACGTGGGCGAACCTCGGCGATCGTGAACTCGCCGACGCCTGCGTCGAGGACCTCCGGGACGTGCTCGACCAGGCTCACGGCACGGTCGCGTGCCTGATCGCCGAGCCGATCCAGGGCGTCGGCGGGTTCGCCGTGCCGCCCGACGGGTTGCTCGGTCGTTTCCGGGAAGTGCTCGACGAACACGGGATTCTCTGGATCAGCGACGAGGTGCAGACCGGCTGGGGGCGGACCGGCGAGCACTTCTGGGGCTGGCAGGCGCACGCGCAGCACGGGCCGCCGGACATGCTCACCTTCGCCAAGGGGTTGGGCAACGGCCTGTCCATCGGTGGCGTGGTCGCCTCCGCCGAGGTGATGAACAGCCTGCAGGCGAGTTCGATCTCCACGTTCGGCGGCAGTCCCGTGACCACGGCCGGGGCGCTGGCGAACCTGGAACACCTGCTCGCGCACGACTTGCAGGGCAACGCTCTGCGCGTCGGGCGGCGGCTGCGCGCACTGTTGGAGGACGGGTGCGAAGCGATCCCGGAAGTGGTCGACATCCGGGGCAAAGGGCTCATGATCGGCGTCGAACTCGGTGACGCCCGCACCGGCACACCCGACCCCGTTCTGGCCACGACGATCCTGGAATCGACACGTCGGCGCGGTCTGCTCGTCGGCAAGGGAGGGCTGCACGGCAACGTCCTGCGCATCGCACCCCCGTTGAGCCTCACCGAGGACGAGGCGCGCAGTGGGGCCGAAATCCTGCTCGCCGCACTGCGGGAAGGGAAGTGACGTATGAGCCGCACACTCATCCGCGGTGGACTCGTGGTCACCGCCACCGAAGAGATCCTCGCGGACGTCCTCGTCGAGGGTGAGCGGATCGCCGCCCTCGCCGGCCCGGAGACCAGCGAGCAATGGGTGGCCGGCGTGGACCGGGTGCTCGACGCGAGCGGGATGTACGTGGTGCCGGGCGGGGTCGACGGCCACACCCACATGCAGATGCCGTTCGGCGGGACCTATGCCTCCGACACGTTCGAAACCGGCACCCGGGCGGCGGCCTGGGGCGGTACGACGACGATCGTCGACTTCGCGATTCAGTCGCGGGGTCGTGCGCTGCGGGAAGGGCTGGACGCGTGGCACGCCGAGGCGGAGGGTGAATGTGCTGTCGACTACGGGTTCCACATGGTCCTCTCCGACATCGGCGAGCAGACCCTCAAGGAGATGGACACGCTGGTCGGTGAAGGCGTCACCAGTTTCAAGATGTTCATGGCCTACCCGGGCGTGTTCTACAGCGACGACGGTCAGATCCTCGAAGCGATGCAGCAGGCCGCGGGCAACGGCGCGTTGACGATGATGCACGCCGAGAACGGCATCGCCATCGACGTGCTCGTCAAGCAGGCCCTCGCCGCCGGGCACACCGACCCGAAGTATCACGGCCAGGTCCGGCACCCGCTTCTGGAGGCCGAGGCGACCCATCGGGCGATTCAACTGTCCAGAGTGGCCGATGTTCCGCTCTACGTCGTGCACGTCTCGTCGACCGACGCGGTCGCCGAGATCACCGCAGCGCGGGACGTCGGGACTCCGGTGTTCGCCGAGACCTGCCCGCAGTACTTGTTCCTCACCGTCGACGACCTGGCACGCCCCGGGTTCGAAGGGGCGAAGTACGTGTGCTCCAGCCCGCTGCGTCCTGCTGAGCACCAGGAGTCGCTGTGGCGGGCGCTGCGCACCAACGACCTGTCCGTGGTCTCCACCGATCACTGCCCGTTCTGCTTCGCGCAGCAGAAAGAACTCGGTACCGGCGACTTCTCCAAGATTCCCAACGGAATCCCCGGTGTCGAGAACCGTCTCGACCTGCTGCACCAGGCCGTCGTCGACGGCCGGATCTCGCGTAGGCGCTGGGTCGAACTCGCCAGCACGACTCCGGCGAAGATGTTCGGTGTGCACCCACGTAAGGGTGCGATCGTACCCGGCGCCGATGCCGACATCGTCGTCTACGACCCGGCCGCCGAACACGTCCTGTCGGCCGAGACACACCACATGAACGTGGATTACAACGCCTACGAGGGCCGCCGGGTGACCGGGTCGGCGCGCACGGTGCTCTCCCGCGGCCAGGTCGTGATCGACTCGGGGGAGTACGTCGGACGCAAGGGACACGGGCGCTACCTGCAGCGCAGTACCTGCCAGTACTTGAGCTGACCGACGAACGGAGACGACATGGACTTCGGACTGGTTCTGCAAACGGATCCGCCTGCCCGGTCGGTCGTCGAGCTCATGCGTCGTGCGGAGGACGTCGGATTCACACACGGGTGGACGTTCGATTCCTGCGTGCTGTGGCAGGAACCGTTCGTCATCCACAGCCGGATCCTGTCGAACACCGAGTCTTTGCGTGTGGGCACGATGGTGACCAATCCGTCCACACGGGACTGGACCGTCACGGCCTCGACTTTCGCGACGTTGCAGGAGATGTTCGGTCCACGGGTGGTGTGCGGGATCGGTCGCGGCGACTCGGCCGTGCGCGTCACCGGAGGCCGGCCCGCCTCGCTGGCGACGCTGGAAGACGCGATCGATGTGATCAAGGCGCTCGCCGAAGGGGGGTCGGTCGAGCGAGGCGGCACGCTGGTGCAGCTGCCGTGGGTCGCGGGGGACATGTCACTTCCCGTGTGGATGGGTGCCTACGGCCCCAAGGCGTTGGAGATCGCAGGCCGGGTCGCTGACGGGTTCATCCTGCAACTCGCCGATCCGTACCTGGCGCGGTGGATGATCGAGCACGTCCGCGAGTCGGCGGTGGCGGCCGGCCGGGACCCGAACGACGTGACGATCTGTGTGGCGGCACCGGCCTACGTCTCGGACGACCTCGAACACGCACGGGAACAGTGCCGGTGGTTCGGCGGAATGGTCGGCAACCACGTGGCCGATCTCGTCGCACGGTACGGCGCGGGGTCGGACGAGGTTCCGCCGGAGCTCACGGACTACATCGGACGGCGCGAGGGTTACGACTACGCCCACCACGGTCGCGCGGGCAACCCCAGCACCGACTTCGTTCCGGACGAGGTCGTGGACCGATTCTGTCTTCTGGGACCGCCGCAGGCTCAGGTCGAGCGCCTCGCCGAGCTGGCCGAGCTCGGCGTCGACCAGTTCGCGGTGTACGCGATGCACGACGCGAACGAGACCACAGTGGAGCTCTACGGCTCCGAGGTGCTGCCCCGGCTGCGCACGTGAGGGTCCCGCGATGAGCACAATGCTGGTGACCGGCGGAACCGGTCACGTGGGACGTGCGCTGGTGGCGCGACTGGCCGGCGAGCACGAGGTACGGGTCCTCACGAGAAGCCCGGGCACCGACACGGACATCCGGTGGTACCGGGGTGATCTCGCCAGTGGTCGAGGAGTTCCGGAAGCCGTGCACGGGGCGGACGTCGTGATCCACGCGGCGACCCATTCACCTGCGGCGCAACGCGGTTTCCCGCTTCCGCGTGACGCGCGGCGCAGCCCGCCCGAAGTGGACGTGGACGCCACCAGCCAGCTGCTCGACCTCGCCGCCGCCAACGGCGTCCGGCATTTCGTGCAGGTCTCGATCGTCGGAGTGGAGGAACCGTGGGGCGCGTACCCGCGGTTGAAACACACCGCCGAGGAACTGGTGCGGGTCGGCGACGTACCGTGGTCGATCGTCCGGTCCACCCCGTTCCACTGGCTGATCGCGCGGATGCTCGACTCCGCGGCACGCCTGCCGCTCGTGCCGCTGCCGAAGTCGGCGCCGATCCAGCCCGCCGACAGCGACGAGTTCGCCGCGTTCGCCGCCGCGGCCGTGGCGAAGGGGCCCAGCGGGACGGCCGCGGAATTCGGCGGCCCGGAAGTGATGGACCTCGCCACCGCCGTCGAGCAGTGGCAGACGGCACGTCGGCGGCGACTCCGCGTTCTCGGACTTCCGCTCCCGGACAGGACGCGCCGACGCTTGCAGGCCATGACGTGTCCTGAAGGGACGTTGGGCGAGGTCACGTGGAGCGACTGGCTCCGCGAGTGAACCGGAGTCGGACGACGCCTCGGTCGCGCCGAGCTGTCCCGCAGCGGTCCATGGTGGACACTAATCCGCATGTTCAAGGACACGGCGCGGCGGCTCGGCATCGGGTGGACGGTGCACGGCGACGGCGCGACACCGCGACCGGGCGAGTCGGTGGCACCGGACGAGCGGTTGTCGTGGCCACGAACGGTCGGCCTCGGCGCCCAGCACGTCGTCGCGATGTTCGGCGCGACGTTCGTGTTCCCGGTCCTCATGGGGCTGAACCCGAACCTGGCGATCATGGTCTCGGGATTGGCGACGATCCTGTTCCTGCTCGTCGTGCAGGGACGGATCCCCAGTTACCTCGGTTCCAGCGCGTCGTTCGTCGGAGTGGTCGCCGCCGTTCGGGCGGGCGGCGGGGACACCGCGACCGTGCTCGGCGCGATCCTGATCAGTGGTGTGGCACTCGCGGTGGTCGGGGTGATCCTGCACCTGGTGGGCCCGCACGTCGTGAACCGGGTGCTGCCGCCGGTGGTCTCCGGCGCGGTGGTGTTGTTGATCGGCTTGAACCTCGCGCCGGTGGTCGCCGAGACCTACTGGCCCCAGGATCAGTGGATCGCGCTGTTCACCATGGTCGTGCTGTTGGTCTGCAGTGTGGTGCTGCGTGGTTTCTGGGGCCGGATCGCCGTGTTCGTGGCGCTCGTCGCCGGTTACACGCTGTCCTGGGGGTTCGATCGATGGTTCGGCATGATCCGGTCTCCGAACGCCGACGGTGAGGTGGTGGAGCGGTACCGGGTGGATCTGAGCGCGGTCGCGGAGGCGCCGTGGTTCGGGTTGCCGCCGGTGCAGGCGCCGTCGTTCAGCCTCCCCGCCGTACTCGTGGTGCTGCCGGTGGTGATCGCGCTCGTGGCGGAGAACACCGGCCACGTCAAGGCCGTCGAGGAGATGACGCGCCGCAGACTCGACGGCAGTCGGGGGCGTGCAATGTTCGCCGACGGGCTCGCCACCTCGGTGTCCAGTTCGGTCGGCGGGCCGCCCACGACGACCTATGCCGAGAACATCGGTGTGATGGCGGCGACCCGGGTGTACTCGACGGCCGCCTACTGGGTGGCCGCGCTCGTGGCGGTGCTGTTCGGTCTGTGCCCGAAGTTCGGGGCGATCGTGGCGGCCACTCCGGGCGGTGTGCTCGGCGGCATCACGGTGGTGCTCTACGGCATGATCGGCGTGCTCGGCGCGAAGATTTGGGTGCAGAACCGGGTCGACTTCGCCGACCCGGTGAACCTGCTGCCGACCGCGGCCGGCGTCGTCATCGGGGTCGGGAGCGTGTCGTTGCAGTTCACCCCGGAGTTCGGCTTCGGCGGGATCGCGCTCGGGACCGCTGTCATTCTCATCGGCCATCACGCGCTTCGCGCGGTCGCCGTCCGGAGAACGAACTCGACAGGATCCGGCTGAGCGTGCATGTGGGAGCTGAAGGTTGTACCCGACCAGCCGCAGCACCGTGAGGGGGCGGTATCGGGACCACCCACCCAAGTCCCGAAATGCACTCCGAGGTTTCGGATGCCGTGTATGACGGTCCTCCGTGCGGGTGCGACACAAAACACGTTGATGTGGTTAGACCGTTCACGGCTCGCGGCCTACGATGAGTGGTGTTGGGTTGTTCGCCCCAAACCTCTTCCGAACGGCGTGTGAGCGGCAATGTTGCGCGCTTGCGCGCGCGCTCGCGCGCACTCGGGAGCGGGGAGGATCGCAGAAGGGAGGCATCGGGAAATGACCATGGTGTGGACAGTTCTGGCAGCAGAGGCAGCCTTGCTGGGTGCGGCGGCGGTCGCGGCGACGGCGTGGGTCCGTCGTGTCTCGGTGCCTGCCACCGCGGACCAGAACTCGCACGAACTCGTGGCCTGACAAGGCCCCACCGGGCTCGTCCAGTAGACGGACGGGCCCTGCTGTCTTTTCGCCCGGAATGGTTTTCCGAGCTTAAGGCGGCCACTCTCGATTCGGTCGAATGAGCGCTCGAACAGCCGCGAATTCACCCGGCCGCCGCTTCGTCGAAGACCAATAAAGACGGGGAGTCGCAGACCGGTTACCGGCGGTAATTCGAACGGTTGGCGTTCGCCGGAACGACAGATGACGACGCCCCGGTTCGACATGTCGAACCGGGGCGTCGTTGCGTGCCCGCCTGTGCGTCCGGCGAGGTCGGGCCGTCACGGTGGTCATCGCACGGGGCGTGGTGTGCGTTACATCGACGCTGGGGCGTGGTCCGTGGGTGCTCCGAGACCGGCGGTCTCGATAGGGTGGGTTCGTCCGTGAACGGCACCGCCGTTGTCCGACGTCGAAGGCGACTCGTGAGATCATCCGAGAGCATCAGCGCAGACCACCCACCCGAGAACGGTCGGCGGAGCACGCGACCCGGATCCCGATGGGCGGTGTACCGGCGTTTCGCACTCCGGGCCGTGCGTGAGCCCGGCACGGTCGGCGCGGTGGCGCCGAGTTCACTTCATCTCGCGCGTGAGATGGCCGCCGTGGTGCCCTCGTCGGGCGCACCCGTGGTCGTCGAGCTCGGGCCGGGCACCGGCGCCTTGAGCCCCGCGATCTCCGAGCGGCTGCCAGAGCGGGGTCGTCATCTCGCGGTCGAACTCGACGCCGGGATGATCGACTACCTGCGTGCGAACCTGCCCTGGCTGGACGTCGTGCAGGGCGACGCCGCCGAGCTGTCGTCGTTGCTGGCCGAGCAGGGCATCGACCGGGTGGACGCGGTCGTGAGCGGCCTGCCGTGGTCGCTGTTCTCGGCCGAGTCGCAGAACTCCATCCTGTCCGAGGTCGGTGCGGTGCTCGCTCCGGGCGGCGCGTTCACGACCTTCGCCTACGTGCACGCGCTCGGGATGTCCGGTGCGCGTGCGTTCCGGTCTCGAGTGGACGCCGCGTTCGACGAGGTGGTGACGACGCGCACTGTGTGGCGCAACGTCCCGCCCGCCTGTACCTACGTGTGCCGCCGACCGATCGCGGCGGGCTGAACCGTGGACCTCAACGCCGACCTCGGCGAGAGCTTCGGACGCTGGACCCTCGGCGACGACGAGGCGCTGTTGGGAGTGGTGACCAGCGCCAACGTGGCGTGTGGTTTCCATGCGGGTGATCCGCGGGTGCTGCGAGAGTCCTGTGTGAACGCGGCCCGGCAGGGTGTCGCGATCGGCGCGCAGGTCGGCTACCGCGATCTCGCGGGCTTCGGGCGGCGATTCGTCGACGTCCCACCCGCCGAGCTGACCGACGACGTCGTGTACCAGATCGGCGCGCTGAGCGGGTTCGCCCGGATCGCCGGATCCCGCGTGTCGTACGTGAAGCCGCACGGTGCGCTCTACAACGCGATCGTGCGGCACGAGGCACAGGCGGCGGCGGTGGTGCGCGCGGTCTCGCTCTACGACTCCGATCTCGCCGTGCTGGGGCTGCCGGGGTCGCGGTTCCTGGAACTGGCCGAACAGGCGGGGCTGCGGGTCGTGCGCGAGGTGTTCGCGGACCGTGCCTACACCCCGGAGGGCACGTTGGTGCCGAGGTCGCAGCCGGCAGCGGTGCTCGAGGATCCCGAGCGGATCGCCCGCCGGTGTGTGGCGGTGGCTCGCGGGGAAGGGGTCGAAGCGGTCGACGGCTCGCGGGTGCAGGTGCACGGTGACTCGATCTGCGTGCACGGCGATTCGCCGGGCGCGGTCGAGGTCGCTCGCCGGGTCCGCCAGCAGCTGGACGGCGCCGGAGTCACCCTGCGTCCGTTCGTCCAGCAAGGGCCCGCGTGAGCCTTTGTGGTGCCTATAGCCACCAAAAAGACTCACGCGCGGTTACAGTTCCGGCCGGAGTCGACACCGGGGAGTGTCATGCCGATCAATCGCGCGTACGTGGGGCACGAGTTCGCAGCCGACGAACCCTACGAGGTGAGCAGGGTCAAGATCCGCGAGTTCGCCGAAGCGATCGGGGACCGCAGCCCGCTCCGCACCGACCGGGAAGCCGCCCGCCGCGCCGGGCATTCCGATGTCGTCGCGCCGCCGACGTTTCCGATGGTCTTCGCCGGTATCGGCGCCGCGAACAGTCCGCTGTTCGAGGCGGACTTCGGGATGGACTACAGCCGTGTGCTGCACGGCGAACAGGACTTCGACTACAGCAGGCCCATCGTGGCCGGTGACGTGCTCACCGTGACCGGGCGCGTCGCCGACGTCCGCGACGCCGGGGACCACGAGCTCATCCGGACCGAACTGGACATCCACGACGGCGACGGTCAGTGGGTGTGCCGGGCGGTGACCGTCCTCATGTCCACCGGAACGGCCGGGTGAGTCAGAGCCGTCGCAGCTGCGGCCACAGCTCGGACCACGGCGTCGTGGGCTGCTCGTAATGTGTGACCGGAACGCCCTGCGCGATGTTCACCAGGTCCGAGTCCACTGTGTCGAGCGTGCGCCGTCGACCGAAGTACGGGTCGAGCGTGTCGTCGACTCCGACGTAGAGCACCGAGTCCGCCGAGTCGGGCGGAGCTCCGAAGAACCAGTACCCGCGGTGCGGACTGTGCGCGACGGGCAGACCGAGCTCGACACCGTGGACGTCCAGCGCTCCGGTGATGGGGTAGCTCTCACCCACCACGGCGGTGCGGTCGCGGGTTTCCGGCGGGAGCGCGTGATACGCCCGGGCGGTCGTGGCGGCCAGTTCCCGCCAGCCGGTCTCGTAGAGCCGTGAGTAGCTCGCGAGCTGGGGGTGCGACGCGAGCACCTGGGTCGGGTAGAGCGGCAGGAGGACGAGCGGCAGCACGGCCGAGAGCAGGTAAGCGGGCCACGGCACCCACTGCCAGCGTGCGCCGCGTGACGCTCGCCGGTGACACAGACCGACCGCCGCAGCGGCGAACAGCAGTCCGTAGAGACCGGCGAGGTAGTTCGGGCGTCCACTGGCGACGGTGAAGAACGCCGCCACCGCGACCACGGTCCAGCCGAGGAACCGGTACGCGCGGAGTTCCTCGGACCGCAGCAGCGTCCAGAGACCGAGCAGGCACAGCACCGCGCCGACGGCGACGCCGGAGTAGAACAAGGCACCGGGCAGGAACAGCCACCGCGAGGTCTCGGTGTCGACGACCGTGCCCATGTCGAGAGCGGGCCAGTCGTGCCGAGCCTGCCACCACAGCGTCGGGACGGCGGTGCCGAGCGTGAGCGCCGCCCCGGCCCAGAGCGCGGGCCGGCCGAGCATGGGACGTGGTCCGACGGCGGCGACCGACGCGAGCACCGCGACGCCGAGTACGACGATCTGGAACTTGGTCTGCAACGCGGCGGTGGCGACGAGCCCGGCCGCCAGGAGCAGGCGGTCTCGGCGCCGTCCGTTCCGGTGCAGGCGTACCCATCGGGTCAGCAGCCACAGGATGACCGTCCACTGTGCCGGTTCCATCGACGCCGCGGCGAGCCAGTGTCCGCTGAGCAGCAGCCACGGTGACAACGGGTACGCGGCGGCGGCGAGGACCTGCGCGCGCCGGTCTCCTCCGAGTTCCCTGGCGAGCAGGGAGGTCGCCACGATCCCGACGACCATCATGACCACCGTCGGCAGTCGGAACAGGTACAGGTTTCCCGGTGCGAGCGCGTCGGCGGCCGCGGCCAGTAGCGGTACCAGCGGCTGCTGGTCCATGTAGCCCCAGTCGAGATGGTGCTTTCCGGCCGCGAGGAAGTACAGCTCGTCGGAGAGGTAGCCGTAGCGTCCGTTGATCGCGGTCAGGAGCGCGGCGGTGACGGTCACGATCGTGAGGACGCCGGTGCGGGCCCAGGGCGCGAGGGGGCGTCCGGACACCGTCAACGACACACGCTCCGTCTGCGCGTCGACAGCGATCACGGCAATCCCCCAGGTACCAGTAACGGTCCAGTGAAGCTTACCTAGAAGGCGTTTGGAACTTGGGTGGGTGGTCCGGTACCGCCGCCCCAGGTCGTGCCTCGCGGCGTTGGGGTCCTCTTGAGTACCACGCGTACGCGGCGAGAACCCCTGCCTTGCGAGGCACGAACTCCGAACGCCGGAGCTCCTCACCCTGTCGAGGCTGAGCACGTATGACCGTGCCCTACGGGCACTATGCGCTCTTAGAGGCTGTCTTGGATCCCGGTGGTGGGCATGTGAAGGGCCTCTGCTAGTGATCGTGATGCCAGTCATGATCACTAACAGCAGAGGCCCGACTCAGTTTGTACCCCACGACGCCTTCGTCCAGCGCATCGGCCCGCATTCGCCGCTACCCGTCGGACATGACGGACGCCGAGTGGGCAGTGATCGAACCACTGCTGCCCACGGCGGCGTGTGCCAGCCCGGCCGGGGGGCGTCCGGAGAAGCACCACCGCCGCGACATCGTCGACGCGATCCGCTACGTCACCGACAACGGAGTGAAATGGCGCGCGCTTCCCGTGGACTTTCCGCCCTGCAAGACCGTGTACGGCTTTTTCGCTCGCTGGCGCGAGAACGGCACGGTGGAAATAATGCGTGATGCGCTGCGTGAACAGGTCCGCCAGCAGGCCGGCCGGCGCCCGCGGCCCACCGCAGCCGCCATCGACGCGCAATCGGTGCGCGCCGCCGAAACAGTCGGTGACTCCACCCGCGGCTACGACGCCGGCAAGAAGGTCAACGGCCGCAAACGCCACATCGCCGTGGACACCATGGGACTGCTGCTGGTCGTCATGGTCACCGCCGCCAACTTGCAAGACCGGCCCGCCGGGCGCCCTCTGCTGTCACTGCTGCACCGCGCCCACCACAGGGTGCGCCACATCTGGGCCGACGGCGGCTACACCGGAACCCTGCTGACCTGGGCGAAAACAACCCTGGGCATCACCGTCGAGATCGTGAAAAAACTCGCCGAACAAACCGGGTTCGTGCCCCTGCACCGCCGATGGGTCGTCGAACGAACCTTCGCCTGGATCAGCCAAGCCCGCCGCAACACCCGCGACTACGAACGCCTCCCCGAACACTCCGAGGCCTTCATCAACTGGGCCATGATCACTATGATGAGCCGACGACTGACCCGCCCACAAACGCGGGCCCCCACCCCCTAACCAAGATCAAAGACAGGCTCTTAGAGCTCCGCACAGCTGGTCTTGCCGGGTGGGTCGGGTGGCGGAACCTCAGCGCTCTCCTCGCTGCGGGATCGCTGTCCTCGCGAGGAGGGCGCTGAGAACCCGCGGGTGGTTGGCTCCGTCGGCCATCGTCCCGCCGGTGAACGCAGACCGGCCACGGAACCAGCCACGCAGATCACCCCGTGCCCGTCACGTGGAACGGCGTCAGCTGCCGACGTAGGCGGCAAGGTGCTCGCCGGTGAGGGTGGAGCGGGCGGCGACCAGCTCGGCGGGGGTGCCCTCGAAGACGATCCGGCCGCCGTCGTGCCCCGCACCGGGACCGACGTCGATGATCCGGTCGGCGTGCGCCATCACGGCCTGGTGGTGCTCGATGGCGACGACCGACTTGCCGGAGTCGACGAGCCGATCGAGCAGGCCGAGGAGCTGCTCGACGTCGGCGAGGTGCAGGCCGGTCGTGGGCTCGTCGAGGATGTACACGTCACCCTTGTCGGCCATCTGGTTGGCCAGTTTGACGCGCTGCCGTTCGCCACCGGACAGCGTCGTCAGCGGCTGGCCGAGGGTGAGGTAGCCGAGTCCGACCTCGGCGAGCCGGTCGAGGATCCGGTGTGCGGCCGGGGTGCGTGCGTCGCCGGCGCCGAAGAACTCCTCCGCCTCGGCCACCGACATCGCGAGGACCTCGGCGATGTTCTTCCCGCCGAGGGTGTACTCGAGCACCGCGGGCTGGAACCTCTTGCCCTCGCAGTCCTCGCACGTGGACTCGACGGTGGCCATGACTCCCAGGTCGGTGAAGATCACACCGGCGCCGTTGCAGGTGGGGCAGGCGCCCTCGGAGTTCGAGCTGAACAGCGCGGGCTTGACGCCGTTGGTCTTCGCGAAGGCCTTGCGGATCGGTTCGAGCAGACCGGTGTAGGTGGCCGGGTTGCTGCGCCGCGACCCGCGGATCGCACCTTGGTCGATGACCACCACACCCTCGCGGCCTGCGACCGATCCGTCGATCAGCGAGCTCTTCCCGGAGCCGGCGACGCCGGTGAGCACGCAGAGCACCCCGAGTGGGATGTCGACGTCCACGTCCTGGAGATTGTGGGTCGACGCTCCCCGCACCTTGAGTGCTCCGGAAGGGGATCGCACGGAGTCCTTGAGCCTCGCGCGGTCGTCGAGGTGCCGGCCGGTCATGGTCTCGCTGTCCCGCAGCGCCTCCACGGTGCCCTCGAAGCAGACCGCGCCGCCGCCGGCGCCAGCGCCAGGTCCGAGATCGACGACGTGGTCGGCGATCGCGATCGTCTCGGGTTTGTGCTCCACGACGAGCACGGTGTTGCCCTTGTTCCGGAGTTGCCGCAGCAGGGCGTTCATCCGCTCGATGTCGTGCGGGTGCAGCCCGATCGTGGGCTCGTCGAAGACGTAGGTGACGTCGGTCAGTGAGGACCCGAGGTGCCGGATCATCTTCGTGCGTTGCGCCTCGCCGCCGGAGAGCGTGCCCGCGGGCCGGTCGAGGGAGAGGTATCCCAACCCGATCCGGGTGAACGAGTCGAGCAGGTGCCGCAGTCCGGTCAGCAGCGGGGCCACGGAGGGCTCGTCGAGCTCTCCGACCCACTCGGCCAGGTCGCTGATCTGCATCGCGCAGACGTCGGCGATGTTCTTCCCGTCGATCTTCGACGACCGGGGTTCGGGACCGAGCCGGGTGCCGTCGCATTCGGGGCAGGTCGTGAACGTCACCGCCCGTTCGACGAAGGCGCGGACGTGCGGTTGCATCGCGTCGACGTCCTTGGACAGCATCGATTTCTGGATCTTGGAGATCACCCCCTCGTAGGTGAGGTTGACGCCATCGACCTTGATCTTGGTCGGCTCCGCGTAGAGCAGGGTGTGCAGCTCCTTCGTGCCGTACTTTCCGATCGGCTTGTCCATGTCCAGACCCGCGCCGCGGAACAGGCGGCCGTACCAGCCGTCCATGCTGTAGCCCGGAACGGTGAGTGCGCCTTCGGCGAGCGACTTGGTCTCGTCGTAGAGCGCCGTCAGGTCGAAGTCGTTGACCGAGCCCATGCCCTCGCATCGTGGGCACATGCCACCGAGCCGGTTGAAGGTCGTCTTCTCCGCCTTGGTCTTGGCGCCGCGCTCGACGGTGATCGCGCCGCTGGCCTTCACGGTCGGGATGTTGAAGGAGTAGGCGTTGGGGGAACCGAGGTTCGGCTCGCCGAGTCGGCTGAACAGGATCCGCAGCATCGCGTTGGCGTCGGTGGCCGTGCCGACCGTGGAGCGCGGGTTCGATCCCATCCGCTCCTGGTCGACGATGATCGCCGTCGTCAGGCCTTCCAGAAGGTCGACGTCGGGCCGCGCCAGCGCAGGCATGAAGCCCTGCAGGAAGGCGCTGTAGGTCTCGTTGATCATCCGTTGCGACTCGGCGGCGATCGTGCCGAACACCAGCGAGCTCTTCCCGGAGCCGGACACCCCGGTGAACACCGTCAGCCGACGTTTCGGGAGTTCGACGTGGACGTCCTTGAGATTGTTCTCGCGCGCGCCGTGCACGCGAATCAGATCGTGACTGTCGGCCTCGTGCAGTGCGGTCGACCGTGCTGAGGCGCGCTCGGTCGCCTGCCTGTCCGTGCTCGTGGCCATGTTCCTGTCTCCCCGGTTCGCGTTCGCCCGTGTGGAGGTCACGCTAGCCGCGGTGGCGTGCTCAGCGCTTGTCGTTTGGTGATCGAGTCGCCGAGTGGCCCGCCGAGCAGCAAGTGACCACCGAGGCGAACGGCACTCTCGCCCCACCAGACGAGGCGAAAGTGCCGTTCGCACCACCGTGGCGTACCAAACGCTTGCTTGTTCGACTAGAGTTCGCCCCGGTGCGCGGAGCACCCGGTCCGCGCGGTCGCAACCGGTGGGAGGACACGATCATGGCTGAGGCGTACATCATCGACGCGGTGCGGACCCCGGTCGGCAAGCGAGGGGGCGGTCTCAGCGAGATCCACCCAGCGGACCTGTCCGCGCACGTCCTGCGGGCGCTCGTCGACCGCAGCGGTGTCGATCCGAGCGCGGTCGACGACGTCGTGTGGGGTTGCGTCGACACCGTCGGCGCCCAGGCGGGCAACATCGGGCGGACAGGCTGGCTGGCGGCCGGGTACCCCGAGCACGTCCCCGGCGTGACCGTGGACCGCCAGTGCGGGTCTTCACAGCAAGCGGTGCATTTCGCGGCCCAAGCCGTCCTGAGCGGCACCTCCGACGTGGTCGTCGCGGGCGGGGTGCAGAACATGAGCGCGATCCCGATCGGGAGCTCGCTGAACGGCAGTGGCGACCTGGGGTTCCCGGTCGCTTACGGGCCCGGTTCGGGCTCGACCGGTTGGCAGGACCGCTACGGCGACGAGGTCGTCACCCAGTTCCGCGGCGCCGAACTCATCGCCGAGAAGTGGGGCATCTCGCGCGACGAGATGGAGGATTTCGCGCTCACGAGCCACCAGCGAGCCGTCACCGCGATCGACGAGGGACGGTTCGACGCCGAGACCGTCTCGCTGGGTGCCGTCCGACACGACGAGGGTCCGCGCCGGGACACCGGCAAGGACAAGCTCGCCGGGTTGAAGCTGCTGCAAGACGGCGGACGGATCACCGCCGGCGTGTCGAGCCAGATCTCCGACGGTGCCTCGTCCGTGCTCGTGGCCTCGGAGCGTGCGGTGCGCGAGCACGGCCTGACGCCGCGCGCCCGCGTGCACCACCTCAGCGTGCGCGGTGACGACCCGGTCTTCATGCTCTCGGCGCCGATCCCGGCCACCCGTCACGCGCTGGACCGCGCGGGCATGAGCGCCGATCAGATCGACGTCGTCGAGATCAACGAAGCGTTCGCCAGCGTCGTGCTCGCCTGGCAGCGGGAGATCGACATCGACCCGGCGAAGGTCAACCCCAACGGCGGGGCGATCGCGCTCGGTCACCCGCTCGGAGCGACCGGCACCAAGCTCATGACCACGATGCTGCACGAGCTGGAACGCACCGGAGGGCGGTACGGCCTGCAGACGATGTGCGAGGGCGGGGGGACGGCCAACGTGACCATCCTCGAACGCCTCGGCTGAGGTAAGAGGTCGCGCGGATCGATCTGCGTAGGTGGTTCTGTGGCGGTCCCGCTGCGTCCGTGGTGACCCCTGGCACGACACGACGACAGCTCGTTCAGCAAGGAGTTCTCACGGCACCGCCGGGCGGCGGCATCATTCCGGTGCGGTCTCGTTCGGGTCGCCGATCAGCAACCGGACGGTCAACTCCAGCCGGTTCGACACGTCGGTCGCCGACGCCCGCCGAGTGACCCATGCCACCAGGTTCGACATCCACACGTCGGTGATGACCCTGGCGATCGCGCGCTGCTCGTTGGTGGGTTCGTCGTCGGTCATCGCCCGGGTGAAGAACTGTTCGGACAGCGCCGCGACCCGGTCGACCTCGGCGGCGGCGGAGGTGTCGGCGAACATGAACGCGCGCGTCATCGCCTCGGTGAGCTGCGGGTTCCGCTGCAGCGTCCGGGTGGCTTGGTTGAGGACGAACAGCACTCGTTCGTAGGTGGTCGCACCCGGGATCTTGCGTCGGTTCTGCCGTTCCTGCGCGGCCTCGAACTGCTCGGCCAGGCCGGTCACGAGCAGGTGGATCTTGGACGGGAAGTACCGGTACAACGTCCCGAGGGCGACGTCGGCCTTCTCGGCGACGGTGCGCATCTGGACCGCGTCGTACCCGCCCTTCGCGGCGAGTGCGATCGTGGCCTCGACGATGCGTTTCCGTCGCTCGGCCTGAGCCGTTGTAGCGGGCGGGGCTTCCTCGGGCAGGGGGTTCAGAACGGTGGACCCGGTTGCGCGCTGACGCGGCGATCCGGCCATGGGAACGATCTCCTGAGAAGTTGTGCGTGTCGAGCGAGTGATCGGTCTCGCACGATGTGAAATGTGGTGAGAGGACGGGCTAGGGTGACGAGGCAAACCGATCAGAACATGTTTCATTCTATCGGCTCGATCGCGGCTGTGTGAGGTGAACCGTGCGAATCGCACTCCTGTCCTACCGGAGCAAGCCGCATTGTGGTGGTCAGGGCGTCTACGTCCGATATCTGAGCCGGGGTCTGCTCGATCTGGGACACGAGGTCGAGGTGTTCTCCGGGCAGCCGTATCCGGAACTCGACGACGGCGTCACGCTGACGCCGGTGCCCAGCCTCGACCTGTACCGGGAGACCGACCCGTTCCGCACCCCGCACTGGCGGGAGATCCGTGACCTGGTCGACGTGGCCGAGCTCGGCGTCATGTGGTCGGCGGGCTTCCCGGAACCGTGGACGTTCAGCCTGCGCGCGGCGAAGGCGTTGCGGGCCAGGGCCGGGGAGTTCGACGTCGTGCACGACAACCAGTGCCTCGGCTCGGGCCTGTTGTCGTTGCAGCGGGCCGGTGTGCCGCTGGTGACCACGGTGCACCATCCGATCACCCACGATCGCCGGGTGGATCTCGCCGCGGCGCGCGGCCGGCGCAAGCTCACGCTCCGTCGGTGGTACGGCTTCCTGCGGATGCAGAAGCGCGTCGCGCGCAGACTTCCCGAGATGCTCACCGTCTCGCACTCGTCGGCGGAGGCGATCAGCGAGGACTTCGCCGTTCCGCGGGATCGTCTCCGGGTCGTCCCGCTCGGGGTGGACCACGAGGTGTTCCGGCCGTCCGAGCGCCCGCGGGTTCCGGGTCGGATCGTGGCGATGGCCAGCGCGGACACGCCGCTGAAGGGGGTCGGCACGCTGCTGGAGGCGGTGGCGAAGCTGCGGACCGAACGCCACGTCGAACTGGTGCTGGTGGCCAAGCCCACGCCGGGCGGGCCGACCGAGCGGCTCATCGACGATCTGTCGATTTCGGACGCGGTGCGGACGGTGCACGGGATCGCCGACGACGAGCTCGCCGAGCTGGTCGGCACGGCCGAGCTGGCCTGTGTGCCGTCCCTGTACGAAGGGTTCTCGCTGCCCGCCGTCGAAGCGCTGGCGTGTGGTACGCCACTCGTGGCCAGCCGTGCCGGAGCCATCCCCGAGGTCGTTGGGGAAGACGGCGAGGCCGCTCAGCTGGTCGAGCCTGCCGATCCCGAGGCGCTCGCCCGGGCGCTCGGTGACCTGCTCGACGATCCGGAGCGCCGGCGCAGGATGGGTGCGGCGGGACGAGAGCGGGCGTTGCGCCGCTACAGTTGGCCCTCCGTGGCCGCGGCCACAGTGGACTGCTATACGGAGGCGATCGAGAAGACCCGCGCACGAGGCGCGGGTGCTGCCGGTGCCGGGCACCGGTGAACGAAGAGAGGCAGTGGCAGCGGTGCTGACGGTGAATTTCGACGAACTCGGCGTACGGCCGGGCCAGCGGGTGCTCGACATGGGTGCCGGCGCGGGGCGGCACGCGTTCGAGCTGTATCGGCGCGGTGCCGAGGTCGTGGCCTTCGACCAGGACGCAGGCGAGCTGGAGAACGTCGCGACGATGTTCGCCGCGATGGAACACGAGGGCGAGGCTCCCGCCGGTACGTCGGCGACCACTGTGGCCGGTGACGCCCTGCAAATGCCGTTCCCGGACGAGCATTTCGACATGGTCGTCGCCTCGGAGATCATGGAACACCTTCCCGAGGACGAGAAGGCCATGCACGAGCTCGTGCGCGTGCTCAAGCCCGGTGGGCGGGCGGTGGTCACCGTGCCGAGCTGGTTCCCGGAGCGGGTCTGCTGGGCGTTGTCGGACACCTACCACGCCAACGAAGGTGGTCACGTCCGCATCTACACGATCGACGAGCTGGAAGGAAAGCTCGGCAACGCCGGGCTCGTCCCGGTGTTCCGGCGCCACGCGCACGCCTTGCACTCGCCGTACTGGTGGCTGAAGTGCGCGGTCGGGCCGGAGAACAACGATCACCCGCTACCGCAGGCGTACCACCGGTTGCTGGTGTGGGACATGATGAGCAGGCCCTGGATCACCCGGTTCGCTGAGGAGCTGCTCGATCCGGTGATCGGCAAGAGCGTCGCGGTGTACCTGAGTAAACCGAAGGTGGCCGTACCCCGTGCCTGATGTGCCGTTCCTCGACGGAATTCTCTCGGCGGACGACGTGGCGCACACGGCACGCTCGATCGCGTCGGTGCAGGAGGATTCCGGCGCTGTGCCGTGGTTTCCGGGTGGGCACGTGGACCCGTGGGACCACGTCGAGTCTGCCATGGCGCTGTCGGCGACCGGCTTGTTCGCGGAGGCCGACGCGGCCTACGAGTGGTCTCGTCGCACGCAGCGGACGGACGGTTCCTGGCCGATCCAGATTCGCACGGGTGCGATCGAGGACGCCGGGTCGGACTCGAACTTCTGCGCCTACATCGCCGTCGGGGTGTGGCACCACGTGCTGATCACCGGTGACGACGGGTTCGCGCGGCGGATGTGGCCGTGCGTGCGTGCCGCGCTCGACTTCGTACTCGGCTTGCAACGGGAACGCGGCGAGATCGAGTGGGGACGTGACGTGGACGGGAACTCCACCGGCGAGGCACTGCTGTCGGGCTGTTCCAGCATCCACCAGAGTCTGCGCTGCGGGCTGGCGCTCGCCGAGCTGGCCGGTTCGCCGCAGCCGGACTGGGAGGTCGCACTCGGTCAGCTCGGGCATGTAGTGCGCGGGCACCCCGAGGTGTTCGCGTCCAAGCGGCGCTACTCGATGGACTGGTACTACCCGGTGCTCGGTGGTGCGGTGCGGGGCGAGCAGGGGTTGCGGCGGATCACCGAGCGGTGGAACGAGTTCGTGGTGCCCCGGTGGGGCGCGCTGTGCGTCGACGACCGGCCCTGGGTGACCGGCGGGGAGACGTGCGAGCTGGTGCTGAGTCTCGACGCCCTCGGAGAGCGTGTCCGGGCGCGGGAGCTGCTGGCGGTGATCCAGCATCTGCGTGAGCAGGACGGTTCCTACTGGACCGGCTACGTTTACGAGGACGACAAACGCTGGCCGGTGGAACGCACGACCTGGACCGGTGCCTCGGTGATCCTGGCAGCCGACGCGCTGTCCCGCACCACGCCGGGCAACGGCATCTTCCGGGCCGAGGATCTGCCGTCCGGGCTCGCGGTGGAAGCCGCCGCGTGCGACTGCGCGGCCGATCTCCGCCGCTGAACACTCCTGTCGGAAGGGTTTTCTTCGTGTCGTGTCAGCGGCGGAGCCGCTGAGCCTCACCACGTATGCAGCACGACCACCGCCACCCGACCCGCCGAGCAAGACCTTCTGGCACGGTTCTTGTCAGCTCAGTGGAGGCTGCCTGCGGTTCCCTCGACGCGCTGCAGGATCCGCATCGAGTCGCACACGTCGATCTCGCGGAAGACGCCGCTGTCGACGGCGCGCCGGTAGATCCGGTATGGCGCCTGTCCGCCGTCGTCCGGGTTCGGGAACACGTCGTGGATGACGAGCACGCCGCCGGCAGAAACCCACGGAGCCCAGCCCTCGTAGTCGGCGACCGCCGCGGCGTCGGTGTGTCCGCCGTCGATGAACAGCATCGCCAGCGGTGACCGCCAGAGCGCCGCGACCTGCGGGGAGCGCCCCAGGACCGCGACGACGTGGTCTTCGAGCCCGGCGTCGGCGAGCGTGCGCCGGAACGTCCCCACCGTGTCGAGACGACCCACGTGCGGGTCGATCAGGGTCGGGTCGTGGTACTCCCAGCCGGGCTGGTGTTCCTCGGACCCACGGTGGTGGTCGACGGTGACGACGGTCCCGCCGGTCTCCCGCGCGGCGCCTGCGAGGTAGAGCGTGGACTTGCCGCAGTAGGTCCCGACTTCCAGGGCGATGCCGGTGCCGAGGTGGCTCAGGGCGGTTGCCGCGAGTGCTTCGCCCTCGGCGGGTGGCATGAAGCCGACCGCGTCCTCCGCGCGCCGCAGGACCTCGCGGGCGAGGCCCGTCGTCTGTGCTGGCTCGTGCACGCGGTTCCTCCTCGGTCGGGCTCGCCGACGACTCTACTGTTCCGCGGATTCGTGCGGAGAACCTGGCCAAAATAGAACACGTTCTATTAGTCTGCCGGGTATGCCGATTGCCATCACCGAGGAGCAGCTGGCGCTCCAGGAGTCGATCAAGGCGTGGTCCGGTTCGTTCGACACCACGTCGGTACGGGACCGCGAGCCGCAGGCAGGCTCGCCAGGGGCGCCGACGCGCCAGTGGTCGGGTCTGGCCGAGCTCGGCGCACTCGGAGTGGCGCTGCCGGAGCACGTCGGCGGAGGCGGGGGCACGGTCGCCGACTTGGCGGCAGCGTTGGAACAGGCCGCCGCGGCGCTGGTCCCCGGTCCGCTGCTGTCCACGGCACTGGCAGGCGTCCTGCTCTCGAGCAGGAGCGACCAGGCGGTGGCGCACGAGATCCTCACCGGCATCGTGGACGGGTCGTTCTCGGTTGCCGTCGCCGGTGACGTCGACGGCAGTGCCGATGTCAGCGAGGGTGGCGGCCGGGACACCGGAAGCGACGTCGTCCTCTCCGGCGAGATCGACCACGTGGTGAGCGCGGGCGACACCTCCCATCTCCTCGTTCCGGCATCCGGCGGGAGCGGCGAGTCCTGGTTCGTGCTGGCGACCGACCAGCCGGGCGTCGCCGTCACCGCACGAGAACCCATGGACTTCTCCCGAACCTACGGCCGGGTCAGCTTGAGCGCGGCCGAGGCAGTGCGCGTCGAGGGGCTCGGGACCAGTGAAGTGCGGGACCTCGCCGTCACGCTCGCGTCGGCGGAGGCCTCCGGTGTCGCGGCCTGGTGCTTACGCACTGCCGTGGACCACGCGCGCACCCGCGAGCAGTTCGGCCACGTCATCGGAACGTTCCAGGCGGTCAAACACCTCTGTGCGCAGATGGCGTGCCGTGTCGAGCAGGTCGCGGCGGTGTCGTGGGACGCCGCGCGCACGGTGCACGACGCGCCCGACGAGCGACCGCTGGCGTCGGCGGTGGCCGGGGCGCTCGCACTCGACGCCGCCGTGGAGGTGGCCAAGGACTGCGTCCAGGTACTCGGCGGTATCGGGTTCACTTGGGAGCACGATGCGCATCTGTACCTGCGTCGCGCGATGGCGCTGCGCCGGACGGGCGGTGGCGGTTCTCGCTGGCGCAAGCGTGCCGCCGAACTCGCCTCGGCCGGAATGCGGCGAAGCGTGCGGGTGCCCGAGGAGCTCTTGGAGCAGGCCGAACCGCAACGGCCGGAGATTCGCCGACTCCTGCGCGCGGTGTCGGAGGCGCCCGAATCGGAACAGCGAGGCAGGCTCGCCGAATCCGGCTGTGTCGCACCGCATTGGCCGGCCCCGTACGGGCGGGACGCCTCACCCGCGTTGAGCCTGATCATCGACGAAGAGCTCGAACGCGCAGGCGTCCGGCGACCGGATCTGACGATCGGGGGCTGGGCCGTGCCCACGCTCATCGCACACGGCACCGACCAGCAGCGCGAGCGGTTCGTCCGTCCGACGCTGCGCGGCGAGGTCGTGTGGTGCCAGCTGTTCAGCGAGCCCGAAGCAGGATCCGACCTGGCTTCGTTGCGGACCAAGGCGGTCCGCGTCGACGGCGGGTGGAAGCTGACCGGACAGAAGGTGTGGACCTCGCTGGCCAGGGACGCTCACTGGGCGATCTGCCTGGCACGCACCGACGCCGATGCCGCCAAACACCAAGGCATCACCTACTTCCTGGTGGACATGGCGAGCCCGGGTGTCGAGATCCGACCGCTGCGGGAGATCACGGGCGACGCCGTGTTCAACGAGGTGTTTCTGCACGAGGTCTTCGTGCCCGACACGGACGTCGTCGGTGCACCGGGACAGGGCTGGAAGATCGCCCGCGCGACGTTGGCCAACGAACGTGTCGCACTCAGCGGGAGTTCGTTGGGCAAGGGCGTCGAGCGCGCGCTCGAACTCTGCCGCGATGGAACCGCGCAGGTCGACGCCGAAGTACTGGACAAGCTCGGCGGTCACGTGGCGACGAGCGTGTCGACCGCGTTGCTGGGACTGCGGTCCACGTTGCGGCGACTACACGGTGACGAGTCGGCGGGAGCGTTGTCCAGTGTGGAGAAACTCGTCGGCGTCTGGCATCGCCAGGACGTCGCCGAGTTCGCGCTCGAGATGTTCGGTCCCGATGCCGCTGCGGTCGACGGGGCGGCGTCCGCGGCTGTGCACGAGTTCTTGGTCACGCGGTGTCTGAGTATCGCCGGTGGGACGACACAGGTGCTGCTGTCGGTGGTCGGCGAGCGGCTGCTCGGCCTTCCCCGGGGGTGAGGATCTTGCGCCGTCCGCATCGAGCCGATACAACGAGAACACGTTTCAGTTCGCTGACGGGTCGCTGGCCGACCCGGGAAGCGCCCGGAACCGAGGAGTGACTGTGGACTTCGCGTGGGAGGACTCCGCGGCGGCGGTGCGAGACCTGGCCGCCGAGGTGCTGCGGCGCGAGAGCGACCGCGCCGGCGACGACAACGATGCCGCGCACGAGGCGGTGTGGAAGGCGCTCGGTGAGGCGGGTCTGCTGTCGCTCGCCGTGCGCGAGGACTCCGGAGGTGCCGGGCTCGGTCCCGTGGAAGTGTCCGCCGTGCTGCGCGAGATCGGACGCCGCGCCATCCGTGCTCCGGTGCTCGCGACCACGGCTTTCGCGGTGCTGCCGATCGCGCGTCTGGGGACACCGGCCCAGCAATCAGTTCTCGACGGGGTCGATGGGGGCCGGATACTCACCGCGGCGTTCCACGAACCCTCGGAACCGTTCCCGCACGCTCCGCGTGTGACAGCCCGCACGGACGGCGACGCGATCGTCGTCTCGGGGACGAAAACCGCCGTCCAGCACGCCGAGACCGCGCACCGGGCTCTCGTCTCGGTCTCGTGTGACGGTGAACCGGCCGTGGTGATTGCGGACCTGGCCGCCGACGGAGTAAAGGTCAGTTCGAAAACGAACTCGGCCGGCGTCCCGACCGCGAGTGTGCACTTCGACGAGACTCGGTTGGCGCGCCGCGCACTTCTCGGCGAACGAACCGGGCCGGACGTGGTCCGGGAACTGTATCGCAGCATCCTTTGTGGACTGTGTGCGACGGCCGACGGCGCGCTGGCCGGGGCGCTCGACCTCACCGCCGAGTACGTGCGCAACCGCACACAGTTCGACCGGCCATTGGCGGAATTCCAGTCCGTCGCGGGGCAGATCGCCGACGTCTACGTCGCCGCCCGCACGATGAGTGTGGCGACCACGTCCGCGTGCTGGCGGTGGGGCGAAGGGCTCGACCCGGACGAAGATCTCGCCGTGGCGTCCTTCTGGCTCGCCGATGAACTGCCCACGGCGGTCCGTACCTGCCATCACCTGCACGGTGGTGTCGGCGTGGACGTCACCTACCCGATGCACCGCTACTACTCCTCAATCAAGGACCTCGCCGCGCTCGCCGGAGGAAGCGCCCAGCGGCTCGAGGCTCTCGCGACGGTTTAGGGGACGAGATGTTCATCGAACTCACCGACCAGCAGCGCACACTGGAGCAGGAACTGCGCGAGTACTTCCGGACCCTGTTGAGCCGGCAGGAGCGCGAGGCGATGCGGACGGACCGCCACAACGCGGCGTTCCGGGACGTGGTCCGGCGCATGGGACGGGACGGCTGGCTCGGCGTGGGGTGGCCGACCGAGTTCGGCGGCCTGGGGTTCGGCGAGATCGAACAACAGATCTTCGCAAACGAGGCCGCTCGCGCCGACGTGCAACTTCCCTCGGTCACGCTGCAAACCGTCGGTCCGACCCTGCAGGCGCACGGTACGGACGAGCAGAAGGCCTACTTCCTGCCGAAGATCCTCTCCGGTGAGATCCATTTCGCGATCGGCTACAGCGAGCCGGAAGCGGGAACCGACCTCGCCTCGCTGCGCACCAGCGCGGTTCGCGACGGCGACCACTACGTCGTCAACGGGCAGAAGATCTTCACCACGGGTGGGCACGACGCCGACTACATCTGGTTGGCGGTCCGGACGAATCCCGAGGCACCCAAGCACAAAGGAATCTCGATCCTCATCCTGGACACCACCGACCCCGGGTACTCGTGGACGCCGATCATCACCTGCGACGGCGCGCACCACGTGAACGCAACTTATTACAACGACGTGCGGGTGCCCGCGAATCGGCTGGTGGGGGAGCAGGACAAGGGGTGGCGACTCATCACGACCCAGCTCAACCACGAGCGCGTCATGCTCGGGCCGTCCGGCCGGATCGCGTGCGTGTACGACGCGGTTCGCGACTGGGCCGGGCGACAATCCGGTCCGGACGGTGCGCCGTTGCTGGAACGCGACGACGTCCGGCGCGCGCTGGCCCGGATCCGTGCTGATCTGCGCGTCAACGAGCTGCTCAACTGGCAGGTCGCGGCGTCGGCTGCGGACGGCCCGGTGAGCATCGCCGACGCGTCGGCGACCAAGGTCTTCGGCTCCGAGCGGTTGCAACGCATCGTCGCCGACCTGGAGGAACTCGTGGCACGGCACGGGGATCCGAGCGAGCCGGACACCGCCGAACTCGCGGACTGGCTCGACGTGCAGGCCAAACGCAACCTCGTCCTCACCTTCGGGGGCGGGGTGAACGAGATCCAACGGGAACTGATCGCGATGGCGGGTCTCGGCCTGCCGAAGGTACCGCGCTGATCGGAAGGGATCAGATGACGACGACAGACGACGGTGACGACGCGGTGTCCGCCGCGATTCTGCGGTTGGCCGACACGATCCGGGTCGAGGGAGAGTCCGCGCGCCGTGCGGGCCGCGACCCGGTGAACCTTCCGCTGATCAACAACTGGGTGGAGGCGATCGGTGACGGCAACCCCGTCTACATTGACCCGGCGGCCGCGCAGGATTCGGTCCACGGAGGACTTGTCGCGCCGCCTGCGATGGCGCAGGTCTGGACGATGCCCGGACTGAATCCGGAGCGGGACCCGAAGGACCCCCTGTACCGGATGATGGCGGCGCTCGACGAGGAGGGCTTCACCTCGGTGGTCGCCACCAACAGCGATCAGGTGTATCACCGCTACCTCCGCCACGGTGAGTCGGTCGCGGTGTCGACGAAGCTCGAGTCCGTCGTCGGGCCGAAGAACACCGGGCTGGGGCAGGGCTGGTTCGTCACGACACGCAACATCTGGTACTCCGGGGACGAAGCGGTCGCGGAGATGATGTTCCGAGTGTTGAAGTTCCGCCCGTCCGAGCGCGAACCGGAATCGAGTGCCCAGCCGAGTACGGAGGAATCCGGTACTCCGCTGGGCACGTCGATTCTGCCGGCGATCAACCAGGACACGGCGTACTTCTGGGAAGGCGCGGCGGCGGGAGAGCTGCGTATCCAGCGTTGCGGAAACTGCGGGCTGCTCCGCCACCCTCCGGGCCCGATGTGCCCCGAGTGCGGTGCGACGAAACCGACGTACCTGGTGGCGTGTGGCCTCGGCGAGGTCTACAGCTACGTCGTGCACCACCGGCCCGCCGTGCCGGGCAAGCAACTGCCGTTGGTGATCGCGGTCGCGGCACTCGACGAAGGGGTGCGCGTACTCGGCGAACTGCACGGGTGTGCGCCGGACGACGTACGCATCGGGCAACGCGTCGAGGTCGCATTCCAGCAGGTGGACGAACAAGTCGCGTTGCCGTACTGGCGGCCCGTGAACGAGGAGGTGTCGCGATGACCGCAGGGCTCGGCCGGACACGCACGGCGAACGAGGTGCGAATCGGTGATGCGCTTCCGGAGGAGCGGATCGAGGTGACGCCGACGTTCGTGGTGAGCACCGCGATCGCGACCCGTGACTTCCAGGACGTGCATCACGATCGTGATCTCGCGAACGCCAAGGGGTCGAAGGACATCTTCGTCAACATCCTGACCTCGACGGGGATCGTGCAGCGGTACGTCACCGACTGGGTGGGACCGGAGGCGTTGGTACGCGGGGTGTCGGTGAAGCTCGGCGTCCCGTGCTATGCCTACGAGACTCTGACTCTGTTCGGTCAGGTACTCGACACCGAGGAAACCGGCGACGAGGTCCGCCATGTCATCGAGGTCTTGGGACGCAACAGTCTGGGCGAACACGTGCGAGCCTCCGTGCGGGTCGTTCTGCCGGGAGGGCACGCATGAACAGCGCATCGTCGGTCGCGTCCATCGCCGGAATCGGAGCGACCGAGTTCTCCAAGGAGTCGGGGCGCAGTGAGTTGCAGCTCGCGGCCGAGGCGACCCGTACCGCACTCGACGACGCGGGACTGGATCCATCCGATGTGGACGGACTGGTCACCTTCACGATGGACACCAACAGTGAGGTGGCCCTCGCGCGGGAACTCGGGATACCGGAACTCAGTTTCTTCAGCCGGATCGGCTACGGCGGAGGCGCCGCGTGCGCGACCGTGCAGCAGGCCGTGATGGCCGTCGCGACGGGGATGGCCGAGGTCGTGGTGTGCTATCGGGCATTCAATGAGCGTTCCGGGCACCGGTTCGGTCAGGTGGCGACCGCCGCGGCGTCGGCAGGCACGTCGTCGGGACTGGACAACAGCTGGAGCTATCCGATGGGTCTGGGCACCCCGGGTGCACAGGTCGCCATGTTCGCCCAGCGGTACATGCACGAGTACGGCGCGACGAGCGAGGACTTCGGGCGGGTCGCGGTGGCCGATCGCAAACACGCGGCGACGAACCCGAACGCCTGGTTCTACCAGCGTCCCATCACGCTCGCCGAGCATCAGGAATCGCGGTGGATCACCGAGCCGCTGCACTTGCTGGACTGTTGCCAGGAAAGTGACGGTGGCGTGGCGCTCGTGGTCACCAGTACCGAACGGGCGCGCGACCTACCGCACCCTCCCGCGGTGATCGCCGCCGCGGCCCAAGGGAGCGGTCCGGACCAGTTCACCATGACCAGTTACTACCGTGACTCGCTCAGCGGGCTTCCGGAGATGGGTGTGGTGGGCCGACAGCTGTGGGAGCAGTCCGGGCTGGCACCGCAGGACATGCACATGGGCGTGCTCTACGACCACTTCACGCCGTTCGTGCTGGTGCAACTGGAGGAACTCGGCTTCTGCGGCCGGGGCGAGGCAAAGGAGTTCATCGCCGACGGTGCGATCGAACTCGGTGGCCGGTTCCCGCTCAACACGCACGGTGGTCAGCTCGGCGAGGCCTACATCCACGGTATGAACGGGATCGCCGAGGGCGTCCGGCAGCTTCGGGGCACCTCGGTGAACCAGGTCGCCGACGCAGACAAGTTGGTCGTCACCGCGGGTACCGGTGTCCCCACCAGCGGCCTGGTGCTCACCGCCTCGTGACGCCACACCGACAGCCCTGATCGGCTGATCACACGAGGCGCCGGGGAGCCCGGGCGCCTCGTGGCGTGCGTCAGTCGTCGGTGGTGACGCGGATGTCGCTGAGGACGGGAGCGTCCTCGCGCGCGGGAACGGACGAGACGCCGACCCACTCGTGACCCTCGCGCCACAACTCGGTGCGGACGGTCTCGCCGGGGAACACGACGCCGGCGAACCGGACGCCGTACGAACGCAACCGGGTGACGTCTGCGCCCGCGAGCTCGTCGACGATCGCCTTGCCGACCATGCCGTAGGTGCACAACCCGTGCAGAATCGGTCGCGGGAATCCCGCGGCTTCGGCGAAAGCGGGGTCCGAGTGCAGCGGGTTGCGATCACCGCACAGTCGGTAGAGCAGCGCTTGCTGAGGCAACGTGGGGGAGTCGAGCACGACCTCCGGTGTCCGCGCGGGGCGTTCGAAACGTGGAGAAGACCCTCGGTTTCCGCCGAATCCTCCCTCCCCGCGTGCGAAGATGCTCGACCGCGTCGTGCACAGCGGAGTTCCGTCCAAGTCGGAGGTGACGGTCTCCTGGACGATCACTGCCGCTGTTCCCTTGTCCTGCACGTCGGCGATGTGTGTCCGGGCGGTCGCTTTACCGTCGGTTGGGAGTGGACGGTGCACCTCGATCTCTTGGCTACCGTGCAGGACGTTCGCGAGGTCGATCTCGACCCCGGGAAAGGAAACCTCCGGAGGGTCGGACCTGTGAAAGTTCGGAGCGACGATCGCGAAGGTCGGCAACACCTGCAGGTCGCTCTCGGTCACGTAGCGCAGTTCACGCGGGTCGACGGAATCGGCTCCCGCACCCACCGCGAGGTGGTAGAGCAGGACGTCGGAAGAGCTCCAACCGAACTCCTGCGTGGGCAGGACGGCACCGATGGCCTGGTCCGGATCGATCGGCACGGGTCACCTCATTCGTAGCTGACATGGACTTCGTCGGTGACGGGCAGCGACTGGCAGGCCAGCACGATGCCCTCGTCGAGGTCTTCCTGTTCCAGGATCGCGTTGGTCACCATCGTCACGTCACCCTTGTCGACGCGGCACGCGCAGGCGCTGCACGCTCCCTGGCGGCACGAGAACGGCGCGTCCATGCCTTGTTCCAGCAGGAGGTCCAGCAGCCGCTTGTTTCGCGGCCAGGCGAGCTGACGCTGTTCGCCGTCGAGGTCGACGTGCACCGTCGCTTCGCCCGCGTCGGGTGAGTCGGTAGCCGCCTCGTCCGCGGCGTCGTGGTCGAACGGGTTCTGTTCCAACGACAGGAAGCGTTCCACCTGACGCCGTTCCCGTGGCAGCCCCAGGCTTTTGAGCGCGGCCGAGGAGGCGTCCATGAACGCTTCGGGACCGCAGACGAACGCGTGGAACTGCCGGTACGGCGCGAACAGCGTGCGCAGCGTCGTCTCGGACGGCAATCCCTGCACGCTCTCCAGCCAATGGACGACGGTGACCCGGTCTGGGTACTGCTCGGTCCACCGGCGCAGTTCCTCGGCGAAGATCACGGACTTCTCGTCCCGGTTGGCATACACGACGACGATCCGGCCGGTGCCTTCGGCCAAGGCGGACTTGAGGATCGACACGACGGGGGTGATCCCGCTCCCGCCCGCGACTAGCAACAGATCCTCGTCCCAGGAGTGCGGAGTGAAGACCCCAGCGGGCGGAAGCACCTCCACTGTGGACCCTGGCACGATGTTGTCGCACAACCAGTTGGAGCCGTAGCCGTCGGTGACGCGTTTGACCGTCACCTTCAGCTCCGTGTCGTGGTGTGGTGAGCTGCTCAGCGAGTAGCAGCGTGCGACCGAACCGGTGTGTTCGCTCGGCACCCGCAGCGTGAGGAACTGACCGGGCCGATACCGGAATCGGTCCGGATCGTCGTGAGGTACGGCGAACACCAGCGACACCGCGTCGTGCGTCTCGACCACGACGCGGGTCACCTCCAGCGTCCGAGCACCGGTGTCGGGAAGCTGCGGTTCGCTCATACCTGCTCCTGGTCCTGGTCTCCCACCCGCAGCCGTCCGTCGCGGACCGCGGCGTCGATGCTGGCCGCCAGGTCGGGGCAACTGTCGATGAGCGCGCTCGGGCGCCCGTCGGCGCGTTGCTCGGCGAACACGGCACACCCGGCAGCCGAGCCGTTGTCCCACTGCACACTGGTGTGTCGCCGGCTGTTCTTCTTGACCCGGACGCACGTTCCGCAGCGGTCGCACTCGATCGGCCGCAGGCCCGAAGCGAGGTACTCCGCGCGGTCGGCGGCGGTACGCTCGGTGAGCTCCGCCCGAATCTCCGGACGATCGGCGAAGGTCGGTGCCTTGGCCCAGTGTGGCGACGCCACGTCAGGCCTCCCCGGCCTGAGCCGCCGTCTGCTTGCGCGCGAGGTTGTCGGCGACCTCCTGTTCCCACGCCTCGTTGGCGCGGGTGGTGTCGACCTCGAACTCGAACCGCGCAGTCATGTCCTCGGCCACGTCATCGACGTCCACGTAAAACTGCTCGTACCAGCGGCGCAACTGATAGACCGGACCGTCGTCCTCGCACAGCAGCGGATTGTCGATGCGGGTCTTGTTCTTCCAGATCTCGACGTCCTGCAGGAACCCGACGCCGGTGTTCTTGGCGATCTTCGCCGCCATTTTGTCGGCCTGCTCGTCGGTGAGGCCGGGAAGCTTCTTGGCGAGCACGCCCCACTGCAGGACGAACGAGTTCTCGGAGATCGGGTAGTGGCAGTTGATGAGGATGGTCTCGATGTTCATCCCCTTGTACTCGTTCTCCAGCCAGTCGATCATGTACGACGGCCCGTAGTACGACGCCTCCGAACGACCGAGGTTCTCGTCGCCGCCGTAGTTGGACTGGGTTCCGCCGATGTCCGGGCGCCCCTTGGTGTTGAGGTACTGGGTGGCGACGTGGCCTTCGAACACGTTCTTGAAGTACGTCGGGAACGCGTA
The DNA here is from genome assembly GCF_009664835.1 of Allosaccharopolyspora coralli. Lineage (NCBI taxonomy): Bacteria > Bacillati > Actinomycetota > Actinomycetes > Pseudonocardiales > Pseudonocardiaceae > Allosaccharopolyspora > Allosaccharopolyspora coralli. The sequence goes on along the minus strand of NZ_CP045929.1, from coordinate 2,819,758 downwards.
GTGGATGTAGAAGAAGTGCGCCATGTCCACGACGTTGTCGATGATCTCCCGACAGTGCGAGCCCTCGATGACCACCGAGTCCCAGGTCCAGTTGCTCCACTCGTCGGAGTCGACCTCGGGCAGCTCGGGAATGGTGACGTCCTCCGGCGGCGGGTTTCCTTCCGGGTCGTTCCAGACGAAGAGCTGCTTGTTCCGTTCCATCGTGGTCCACGACTTGGTTCGCGCGCGCATCGGCACGCGTTTGGTGTACGGGATCTGGACGCAGCGGCCGTTGCCGCCCCATCGCCAGTCGTGGAACGGACAGGCCACGGCCTCACCCTTGACGGTGCCTTGGGTCAGATCGCCTCCCATGTGCCGGCAATAGCCGTCGAGGACGTTGAGGGCGCCGTCCGAGCTCTGGAACACGACGAGTTTGGTTCCGAACGCGTGTACGGCGTGCGGTGTGCCGTCCTTGAACTGCTCGGAGAGTCCCAGGCAGTGCCAACCGCGCGCGAACCGCGTGGGTGGAGTGCCGACGTCGATGATGCGGACCTCGTCGTGGCCGTTGCTGGAAACCTGCGTCATGGTGCTGTTCCTCGTTCTCCTCGGGTGGCCCCGGTGGTCGACACGGTCCTGGGTGGACGGATGCTCACGGTTCCGCGTTCTGGGTGGTGGCCGCTGTGCTCGGCGGCGTGCCCGGTGGGTTCGCGGGTGCGTCGGCGAGATGCTCGACGGCGAGGTGCGCGAATGTCATGGCCGGACCGAGAGTGGCGCCCGGACCGGCATAGGTGTGGCCCATGACGGCGCTGCTGGTGTTCCCCGCCGCGTACAACCCGGGAATGTGGCTCTGGTCCTGCCGCAACACGCGGGCGTGGACGTCGGTGACCAGACCGCCCTTCGTTCCGAGGTCGCCGGGCACGATTTTCACGGCATGGAACGGGGGCACACGCAACTCGGCGAGGCACGGGTTCGGCCGGACGGTCGGGTCGCCGTAGTAGCGATCGTAGACGCTGTCACCGCGACGGAACTCCGTGTCGTCCCCGGTGTGCGCGAACGTGTTGAAGCGTTCCACGGTGGAGCGAAGGTTCTCCGGTGGCAGGCCGATCTTCTCCGCGAGCGAGTCGAGACTGTGAGCCGTGTGGACCGCCCCGGCCTTGCGCCAACGTCCCGGGAACGACTGTCGGGGTCCCAGGCCGGCGAAGACGTATCGATTGCGGTACCGCTGGTCGAGAATGAGCCACGTGGGCATGTTGCGGGCCGGGCCGTCGCCCTCCCCGTACATGGCGTGCACGGCGTCGATGTACGGCGCGGCCTCGTTGACGAACCGCCGCCCTTGCCCGTTGACCATGATGCAGCCCGGCAGAGTCCGTTCGGCCAGACAGAACCACGGCCCTCCGGACAGCGGGACGGACGGCCCCCACCACGCGTCGTCCATGAGCTCGACGGCGGCACCGGCCCGTTGACCGGCCCGAATGGCGTCGCCGGTGTTGGCTTTCGCCCCGACCGTCCACTCGGTACCGATGGGTGGTCGCTGGTACTGCGTGCGCATCTGCTCGTTTCGTTCGAAGCCGCCCGCGGTGAGGACCACGCCGAGTCGGGCGCGGAGAGTGGCGCGTTCACCGTCGCGTTCCACCACGACGCCGGTGACGCGTCCGGACGCGTCCTGGTCGAGGTCGAGCATGGGAGTGTCGAGCCACAGCGGCACCCCCGCGTCGCGTAATCCGACCCGCAGTCCGGCTGCCAGGGCCTGACCGCGCGCGAGCAGGCGTCTGCCGGTGATGTTTCCCCACGCCCACCGGAGCCCGACGCGGAGCGCACGCAGAACGCTCGTGGGTCGCCGCATCAGGAGGTTGAGCTTGCGGAAATCGGCCTGGGTGATCACGAGATTGCGGGGGGAGCGGACGTAGTCGCGCTCCAGCTCACCGAGATGCGCGCCGAGGACGCGGCCGTCGAGGACGCCGGGTTCGACCGAGCGTCCGCCACCGCGACCGCCGGGTGCTTCGGGGTAGTAGTCGGAGTAGTCGGGCACCCACCGCAGCCGCAGCGGACTCGCGCGCAGCACATGCGAGAGCATCCTCGGCCCGTGGTCGAGGAAGGCCTGCCGACGGTCGTCGGCCACGGTGTCGCCGACGATGTGTGCGAGGTAGGTGCGGGCGTCCTGGGCGCTGTCGTCGACGCCGTCCCGGCGGAGTACCTCGTTGTTGGGGATCCAGACGCCGCCGCCGGAGCGGGCCGTCGAGCCGCCGAACCGGGAGGCCTTCTCCACGACGACCGCACGCAGGCCGTGCCGTGCGGCGGTCAGCCCTGCGGTCATCCCGGCCGCGCCGCTGCCGACGATCACGACGTCGAAGGCGGTCTCGCCGAGGTCGCCGCCCGTCTGCGGGTGAGCGGGTGTGGTCATGGCACCTCCAAAGCAACTTCACGTCTACTGGAACATGTTATAGTTTTGTCCCGTCGGGACGCTACGGCCGCGCCGGAAAACTTGGCAGAGTCGCCCGGGGCAACCGCATGAGAACCTGTTTCACCAGGAGGATGTGTTGGTCAGCGAGCTGCATGCCGACGTCGTCGTGGTGGGCTTCGGCGCCGCCGGTGCCTGCGCCGCGATCGAGGCCGCACGCGCCGGCGCCGAGGTCGTGCTCGTCGACCGGTTCACCGGTGGTGGAGCGACCCGCCTGTCGGGCGGCGTCGTCTACGCGGGAGGCGGGACCTCGGTGCAGCGGGCGGCGGGCGTCGACGACTCGACCGAGGCGATGCGTGCCTACCTGGCCGAGGAAGTCGGTGACGCCGTCTCGGCGGAGACGCTCACGCGGTTCTGTGCCGACAGTCCGGCCATGATCGGGTGGCTGAGCGAGTTGGGTGTGCCGTTCGAGTCGAGCCTGTGTCCGTACAAGACGTCGTATCCCAGCAATCGCCACTACCTGTACTACTCCGGGAGTGAATCCGCAGGCGGGTTCCGGGACGCGGCGCGTCCGGCGCCTCGAGGGCATCGAGTGCGCGGCAGGGGCACCTCGGGGTCGGTGCTGTTCGAGGTGCTCGAACGCGCCGTCGAGGCCCACGGCGTGCGGGTGCTCCGCCAGACGCGGGTGCGGGATCTCGTCCAGAACGCGGACGGCACGGTCACCGGGATCGAGTGCGACACGCTGCTCGATGCGCCTGCTCGCGTGCGCAGCGGCCACGCGCGGTTGAGCAAGCTCGCCGCGAAACCCGGCCTTTACGTACCGAAACTGTCCCGGGCACTGCACGCTCGGGTCGAGAAGCTGGAATCACGCCACGCCACACCAGTGCGTCTGCACGCGCGGCGCGGTGTGGTGCTCGCGAGCGGCGGGTTCGTCGCGAACCGCGAGATGATGCGCGAACACGCGCCCGACTACCGCGGTGGACTCCCGCTCGGCACGCGCGGTGACGACGGCACGAGTATCCGGCTCGGACAACGGGCCGGTGCAGCCGTCGCACATCTGGATCGCGTGTCCGCCTGGCGATTCATCACACCGCCCAGCGCGTTGCTCGGTGGCCTGCTCGTCGACGAGCACGGACACCGCATCTGTGACGAGTCCCGATACGGCGCGGCGCTCGGACAGGCGATGATCGAACGCAACGGTGGCAAGGGGTGGCTGCTCGTCGACGCCGAGCTGCGCAAGCGCGCCCGCAGGCAGATCGGTAGTCAGACAGTGTGGTTCCAGCGGCTCCAAGCGCTGTATCTGCTGGGGCGGGGACGCGTGAGCGCGCCTACAGTGCGTGGCGTCGCGGCGCGCGCGGGCATCGCTCCGGACGGCTTGCAGGCCACAGTGGACGCAGCGACCACCGCGGCACGGTCCGGTGCACCGGACGAGACGGGCAAGCCCGTGGAATTCGCGCAGCCGCCGGCTACCGGGCCGTTCTCGCTGATCGACATTTCGATCAAGCCGAGCCAGGTGTATCCGTGTCCGATGCTCACCCTCGGGGGGCTGGCCGTCGACGAGGAAACGGGCCGGGTCAGCGGCGACGACGGCGCGCCCGTTCCGGGGCTGTACGCCGCAGGACGGTCGGCGGTCGGGATCTGCTCCCGGTCCTACGTCAGTGGCTTGTCGTTGGCCGACTGCGTGTTCTCCGGGCGCCGGAGCGGCGCGCACGCTGCGGCCGACGGTGCCGGTGACGAAGGAACGGGCAGGAGGTCTCGTGCTCACAAGTGATCAACGCACCGCCCTGGCAGACCGGCTGCGGACGGCGGAACGAGATCGGGTGCCGATTCCGCCGCTCATCGAGCAGTTCCCGGAATTGACACCCGAGGACGCCTACGAGATCCAACTCGTGAACATCCGGCGCCGCCTCGCGGACGTCGACGTCGTCGGGCACAAAGTCGGCCTGTCGTCGCGCGTGATGCAGCAGATGATGGGTGTCGACGAGCCGGACTACGGGCATCTGCTCTCCGACATGCGGTTGAGCGAGCACGAACCCGTTCGCACGTCCCGCTATCTGGTTCCTCGTGTGGAGGTCGAGGTGGGCTTCGTACTCGGAGCCGACCTGCCGGGAGACGACTGCACCGAAGCCGACGTGCTGGCGTGCACGGAGGCGCTCGTGCCCGCGATCGAACTCATCGACAGCCGCATCGCGGACTGGAAGATCAGCATCGGCGACACGATCGCGGACAACGCGTCGTCGGCGGGTTTCGTGCTCGGTGCCCCTCGTACACGACCGTCGGAGCTCGACGTCCGAGCGATCGAGGCCACGTTGTGGCAGGACGACGACCGTGTCGCGCAAGGGCGCTCCGACGCCGTACTGGGCGATCCGACCACGGCCGTGGCGTGGCTCGCGCGAAAGGTCGCCGGGTACGGCGTACGGCTCCGCGCAGGCAACGTCGTCCTGCCGGGCTCGTGCACCAAGGCGTTCGACGCCGTCTCGGGATCCTGCTTCCGCGCCGATTTCACCACCGAGGACGGACCTTGGGGTTCCGTGTCGCTGACATTCACGCAGGAGGGCACGGACTCCGGACACGACAGTGCAACCCCCGGAACGGACAGCGGAGTTTCCGGAGCGATCACCGGGGGAACGGGAGGTGGACGATGAGCGGGACAGTGACGGCGGCGATCGTCGGCTCGGGCAACATCGGGACGGACCTGCTCTACAAGCTGGTGCGCTCCGGTATCGAGCCCCGATGGATGATCGGCGTGGATCCGGACAGCGAAGGCCTCAGGCGGGCCGAACAGCTCGGGGTGCGGACCAGTGCCGGGGGAGTGGACTGGATGCTCGCCCAAGACGATCTGCCGGATCTCGTGTTCGAAGCGACCTCGGCGGCGGTACACCGGAAGAACGCTCCCCGCTACGTCGAGGCGGGCATTCGCGCGATCGACCTCACTCCGGCCTCGGTAGGCCCGTACGTGGTGCCTCCGGTGAACCTCGGGGCCCACCAGGACGCGTCGAACGTCAACCTCATCACCTGTGGTGGGCAGGCCACCATTCCGATGGTGCACGCCGTGTCGAGAGTCGTGGACGTGAGTTACGCGGAGATCGTCGCGTCGGTGGCCTCGGTCTCGGCCGGTCCGGGCACGCGGGCCAACATCGACGAGTTCACCCGCACCACCGCAGGCGGAATCGAGACCATCGGCGGTGCGAGCCGCGGCAAGGCGATCATCGTGCTCAATCCAGCAGACCCTCCAATGATCATGCGGGACACGATCTTCTGTGCGATTCCCGACGGTGCGGACGTCGACGCGATCAGTGAGTCCGTGACCCGGATGGCCGAGGACATCGCCTCGTACGTCCCCGGCTACCGGCTGCTCGCGGACCCGCAGTTCGACGAGGCATCGGAGGCCACCGGCGGCCTCGCACGGGTCGCCGTGTTCGTGGAGGTCGAGGGCGCCGGTGACTTCCTGCCGCCGTACTCGGGAAATCTCGACATCATGACGGCCGCCGCGGTCAAGGTCGGCGAGGAGCTGGTCACGAGTCCGCTCGGGGCCACGGGTGCGAAGGAGACGGTGGCGTGAGCACGACATCCGGAAACGGCCTGGTACGCACGTTCTCGGGTGACCGCGACATCAGGGTCACCGACACCTCGCTGCGCGACGGCTCTCACCACAAACGACATCAGTTCACCGTGCGGGAAGTCCGCGATATCGTGTCCGCATTGGACGGATCCGGTGTTCCGGTCATCGAGGTCGCGCACGGCGACGGTCTCGGCGGCTCGTCGTTCAACTACGGCTTTTCCGGCACGCCGGAACAGGAACTCATCATCGCGGCGGTCGAGACCGCCGTGCACGCCCGGATCGCGTTCCTCATGTTGCCGGGGGTGGGCGTCACCGACGACATCCGGATCGCCCGGGACAACGGCGCGTCGCTGTGCCGGATCGCGACCCATTGCACCGAGGCAGACGTGGCCGTGCAGCACTTCGGTCTCGCACGGGACCAGGGGTTGGAGACGGTCGGGTTCCTCATGATGTCGCATTCACAACCGCCCGATGTGCTCGCTCGGCAGGCCCGGGTGATGGTGGACGCGGGGTGTCAGTGCGTGTACGTCGTCGACTCGGCGGGGGCGCTGGTACTGGAACAGGTTTCCGACCGGGTCTCGGCGATCGTGGCCGAGATCGGTGACGACGCGCAGGTGGGCTTCCACGGCCACGAGAACCTCGGCGTCGGCGTCGCGAACTCCATCGCCGCGGCCCGTACGGGTGCGGTACAGATCGACGGCAGTACCCGGAGATTCGGGGCGGGGGCGGGCAATACGCCGATCGAGGCGTTGGTCGGGGTCTGCGACAAGCTCGGTGTCCGCACCGGGGTGGACTTCTACGCGATCGCCGACGCGGCCGAGGACGTCGTGCGTCCTGCGATGCCAGAGGAATGCCTGCTCGATCGATCCGCGCTCGTCATGGGTTACGCCGGGGTGTACTCGAGCTTCCTCAAACACGCCGCGCGTCAGGCGGAGCGCTACCAGGTCTCCGCCGCTGACCTGTTGGCCCGCGCGGGGCAGCGCAGGCTCGTCGGAGGCCAGGAGGACCAGTTGATCGATATCGCGCTCGAGCTGCAGCGGGAAGCGGCACTCGCGTAGTCCGTCCCATCGACAGTAATGAGAACATGTTCTAGTCTGGGTCCGCTGGCGCGGTGCGCCTGCCGCGTCCGTGTACGGACCCGGGCGGCGGGTGATCGCGTAGTGGTACCCGCGCCGAGACAGAACGGGAGCATCGCATGACTCAGCAGGACACCGAGCAGGTCGTCGACGCGGTACGCCGGCTGTTGCCCGATCTGCGGGAGCGCGCGCAGAAGGCCGAGGACGCCAGGAGGGTGCCGGAGGAGAGCATCTCCGCACTCCAGGAAACGGGATTCTTCCGGCTGCTGCAGCCCGCCAGCTACGGCGGCTTCGAGGCCGACCCGGTCACGTTCTACAAAGCGGTCACCCTGATCGGTAGCGCGTGCGGGTCGACAGGGTGGGTCGCTTCCATCGTCGGCGTGCACGCCTGGCATCTGGCGCTGTTCGGCGACCAGGCTCAGCAGGAGGTGTGGGGCGAGGACCGGGACACGCTGATCTCGTCGTCGTACGCCCCGATGGGAAAGGCCCGCGTCGTCGACGGCGGCTACCGGCTGTCCGGGCGGTGGAGTTTCTCGTCCGGCTGCGACCACGCGACCTGGGTGTTCGTCGGCGGCCCCGCCCTCGACGACGAGGGGAACATGGTCGACTTCTGCACCTACCTGTTGCCGCTGGGTGATTACCGCATCGACGACGTGTGGGACACCGTCGGCCTGCGGGGCAGCGGCAGCAACGACATCGTCGTCGACGACGTGTTCGTTCCCGCGCACCGTGCGCTGAGCTTCATGGCGATGTCCAAGACGGACTGCCCCGGCCACGAGGTCAACACCGCGCCGCTGTACAAGATGCCGTGGGGCACCGTGCACCCTTCGACCATCACCGCACCGATCATCGGAATGGCCCAGGGCGCCTACGACGCGCACGTCGAGCACCAGGGAAAGCGGGTACGCGCCGCGTACGCGGGCGAGCAGTCCAAAGAGGACCCGTTCGCGAAGGTGCGGATCGCCGAGGCCGCCAGCGAGATCGACGCCGCGTGGTTGCAGCTCACCCGCAACCTCACCGAGGAACTGGAGCTGCTGGAGGCGGGCGAGGAGATCCCGATGTCGCTGCGGCTGCGCGCCCGCCGGGACCAGGTCCGGGGAACCGCGCGGTCGATCGAGGCGATCGACCGGCTCTTCGAGAACTCCGGTGGCCGTGCGCTGGCAACCGGGACCCCGATTCAGCGGTTCTGGCGTGACGCGCACGCCGGGCGGGTCCATGCCGCCAACGACCCCGAGCGTGCGTACACCATGTTCGGAACCGGCGAGTTCGGCCTGCCGGTCAAGGATTCGATGGTGTGACCGCATACAGCGGCCAGGACACAGTGTTCGGCACGAGAGGTGAAGGAGACATCGTGACAGCCACGTCCGCCGAGGTCGTCGAGGCCGGCCGCAGTGTCGAGCTGCCGTCCGGCCTGCACCTGCACGTTCACGAAGCCGGCCGGGAGCACGACACGACGGTCGTGATGTTGCACGGTGGCGGGCCCGGCGCGTCGGCGTGGAGCAACTTCCACCGCAACGTCGCGGTGTTCGCCGAACGGTTCCACGTGCTGGCGGTGGACCAGGTCGGCTTCGGCCGGTCGAGCAAACCCACCGAGCACGGACAGTACTTCACCCACAGCGCGTCGGCGTTGCGGGAATTGTTCGACGTGCTCGAGATCGACAAGGCACATCTGCTGGGGAATTCCCTCGGGGGCGGAACCGCGGTGCGGTTCGCACTGAACCATCCCGACCGGGCCGGGCGGCTGGTGCTCATGGGACCGGGCGGGCTGAGCCTCAACGTGTTCGCGCCGGACCCCACCGAAGGCGTCGGCAAGCTCATGACCTTCGGCATGGCACCGAGTCGGGACGCACTGGCCGACTTCTTGCGCACGATGGTGCATGACAAATCGCTGATCACCGACGAGCTGATCGACGAGCGGTTCGCCGCGGCCACCACGCCCGAATCACGGGCGGCGATGAAGGCGATGGGAGCGTCGTTCGCGCAGCCGGACACGTACGAGGAAGGGCTTTTGTGGCGGGAGGCGCACCGGCTCCGCCAGCGCGTCCTGCTGGTGTGGGGCCGGGAGGATCGGGTCAACCCGCTCGACGGAGCGCTGCTCGCGCTGAAACTGATCCCGCGTGCCCAGTTGCACGTGTTCGGCGGTTGCGGACATTGGGCGCAACTCGAGAAGTTCGACGAGTTCAACCGCATCACCCAGGACTTCCTGGTCGACTAGGCGGCGGCGCCGCGAGAAGGGACGGACGCGATGGGAATCCGCTCGCTGGGTTATCTGCGTATCGAGGCGACCGACATGGACGCCTGGCGCACCTACGGCCTCAAGGTGCTCGGCATGGTCGAGGGCAGTGGCCCGAATCCCGACGCCCTGTACTTGCGCATGGACGACTTCCCGGCACGACTGGTGATCGTGCCCGGTGAGAAGGACCGGCTCGCGCAATCCGGGTGGGAAGCGGCGAACGAGGAGGAGCTCGACGACGTCCGGCGCCGACTCGACGAAGCCGGTGTCCCGTACAAGGAGGGCACGGCCGACGAACTCGCCGACCGGCGCGTGAACGGACTCGTCAGCTTCGAGGACCCGTCCGGTAACACCCTCGAAGTCTTCCACGGGGCGGCGTTGCAGCACCGGCGCGTGGTCAGCCCGTACGGACATCGCTTCGTGACCGAGGAACAGGGACTCGGCCACGTCGTACTCTCCACCGACGACGATCAGGCCGCGTTGCGTTTCTACCGCGACGTGCTCGGGTTCCGGCTCCGCGACTCGATGCGCATGGCCCCCGAACTCCTCGGTCGTCCGGCGGACGGCGAGCCCGCATGGCTCCGGTTCTTCGGGTGCAACCCGAGGCACCACAGCCTCGCGTTCCTGCCGTTCCCCACCGACAGCGGCATCGTCCACCTGATGGTCGAGGTGGAGAACGTCGACGACGTCGGGCTCACGCTGGAACGAGCGCAACGTCGCAAGGTGCCGATGTCGGCGACGCTGGGGCGTCACGTCAACGACTTGATGCTGTCGTTCTACATGAAGACACCCGGCGGCTTCGACGTCGAGTTCGGGTGCGAGGGCCGACAGGTCGACGACGAGGACTGGGTCGCACGGGAGAGCACCGCGGTGAGCCTGTGGGGACACGACTTCAGCGTCGGAATGCGCGAGCAGTGAGTGCGGCCTCCGGCGACGGAAGGGAGTGACGAGGTGCAAGCAGAGTCCCCAGTGGTCACCGACTCGGTCGATCCCAGGGAGTTTCGCCAGGCACTCGGGCATTTCTGCACCGGCGTGACCGTCGTGACCGCCTCGAGCGACACCGGAGAGCCGGTCGGTTTCGCGTGCCAGTCCTTCGCTGCGTTGTCACTGGAACCGCCACTGGTGTTGTTCTGCCCCGGCAAGAACTCACGGACCTGGCCGATCATGGAACAGGCGGGACACTTCTGTGTCAACGTCCTCACCGAGGCGCAACGGGACGTGAGCACCGTGTTCGGCAAGGGCGGTGCCGACAAGTTCGCCTGTGTCGACTGGGCGGTCGCCCCGTCGGGTGCACCTGTGCTCGCCAACGTGCTCACCTGGATCGACTGCTCGGTCGAGACCGTGCACGACGCGGGCGACCACTACGTCGTCGTGGGACGGGTGCGCACCCTCGGCCCGCACCACGCCGAACGGCCTCTACTGTTCTACCGCGGTGCGTACACGGGGATCGAGCCGCAGCCGGTGTGGGAGCGGCCCACCGCGGAACTGAACGACTTCCTGACCTGGCCCTTGGATGACGACTGGGTGTGAGAACTCCTTCAGGAGGATTTGCTCGGGTGGGTCGGGTAGCGGAACCTCAGCGCCCTCCTCGCTGCGGGATCGGTTTCTCGAGTAGCCACCTACGCAACGAAATCGCTGTCCTCGCGAGGAGGGCGCTGAGAACCCGCCGGTGGTCCGGCTGCGTACGGGGTGACCGCTCAGCAGCTTCGCCGCTGACACGACACGACGACATCTCTGCTGCAAGGATTCCTAACCCATCGAAGCGAACGGCACTTTCGCCCACTCAGACGAGGCGAAAGTGCCGTTCACCTCACCGCAGGTCGCGTTTGAGGACCTTGCCGCTGGGGTTGCGGGGGAGTGTGTCCCGGAATTCGACGCTGCGGGGGACCTTGTAGTTCGCCAGGCGCTGCTTGCAGTACACGACGACGTCCTCGGCGGAGACGGCGTGGGCGGCGTCGGCCACCACGTAGGCTTTGCCGACTTCGCCGAGTCGGTCGTCGGGCACGCCGACCACGGCGCTGTCCGCGACGCCGTCGAGCCGGGCGAGGGTCTGCTCCACCTCGGCGGGATAGACGTTGAAACCGCCGCAGATGTACATGTCCTTGAGGCGGTCGGTGATCGTCAGATAGCCGCGGTCGTCGACGCTGCCGAGGTCGCCGGTGCGCAGCCATCCGTCCTGGCCGAACGCCTCTGCCGTTGCTTCCGCGTCGTCGAGATAGCCGCGCATCGAATGCGGCCCGCGTAGCTGGATCTCACCGACCTCACCGGCGCGCAACGAGGTTCCGTCCCGATCGACGATGCGCAAGTCGAATCCCGCTGCCGCACGGCCGCACGTGGTGGCTACCGTCGCCGGGTCGTCGCCGGGGCGGCACATGGTGGCGACGACGGCCTCGGTGAGGCCGTACGCGGTGAGTACCGTGGAGAAATTCAGCTCCTGTTGCATCCGCTCGACCAGCACCACGGGAACCGTCGCCGCGCCGGTGACCGCGAGCCGCAGGCTCGTGAGGTCGTGGGCTCGACGGTCGGGTGCGTCCAGAATGGACTGATACAGGGTGGGCGCACCGGGCAGGACGGTGATCCTTTCGCGCTGCACCAGGTCCAGCGCGTTCGCCACATCGAACACCGGCATCGGCACGATGGTCGCACCACGCAGCAGACACACGAGGATGCCCGCCTTGTAGCCGAAGCTGTGGAAGAACGGGTTCACCACCAGGTAGCGGTCCCGCTCGCTCACCTCTCCGCACGCGGCCCACGCGTCGGCCACCCCCAGGGCGGACGCGTGGGTGCTGACCGCGCCCTTGCTGAGTCCGGTGGTGCCCGAGGTGTAGAGAATGTCGCTCGTGTCGTCGGCGTGAACGGAGCCCGCCGCGGCGTCGACCGCATCCCAACCGACGGACGCCCCCGCTCCGTCGAGTTCGTGCCATTGCAGTGCCGCCGAGTCCGGAACGACCGAGTCCGTGCCTGCCGGAATCTGGACCACCGTGTGGATCTCGGGAGGAAGGGTGCCGTCGGACAGGGCCTCACGTAGTGCGGCGAGACGATCGACCCCGAGGAAGGGGCCGGCGACCACGAGCGCCCGCGCACCGCTGCGGCGGAGCACGTCAGCGGTCTCGAAGCCGGTGTAGCGGGTGTTCACGGGTACCAGGGTCGCTCCGGCGTAGAGGATCCCCAGCGCGGCCAGCACCCAGTGGTGCGAGTTCGGTGCGTTGACCGCGACCCGGTCACCGGCGCCGAGTCCGCGAGCGAGCAGCGCCCGCGCGAGCCGTCTGGCTTCGTGGCGCAACTGCGCGAAGGTCAGTCGCACCTCCGAAGGACCGGAGTGATCGACGAGTGCCTCGCGATCGGCGAAACGCTCCGCCGCGAGATCGAGAGCGCGCGGGATGGTCGGTGGCAGCGACATCGCGATCAGCCGTTCACAGTCGCTCGAGAACGGTGCCGGTGGACATCGCGCCGCCGGTGCACATCGCGACCAGCGCGGTCGAGGCGTCCTGTCGTTCCAGCTCGTGCAGCGCGCTGGTGAGCAGCCTGGCCCCGGTGCTGCCGACCGGGTGCCCGAGTGCGATGGCCCCGCCGTTGACGTTGACCCGCGTGAGGTCCGGCTCGTGTACCCGGGTCCAGGACAGCACGACGGAGGCGAACGCTTCGTTGACCTCGAAGACGTCGATGTCGCCGATCTTCATGCCGCTGCGTTCGAGCACGCGCGTGGTGGACTGCACCGGGCCGTCGAGGTGGTAGTACGGCTCCGCACCAACCAGCGCCTGCGCGACGATGCGCGCCCGCGGGCGCAGTCCGAGGGCGGCAGCCCGGTCCGAGTCCATGATGAGCAGTGCGGCAGCGCCGTCGGAGATCTGCGAGGACGTTCCGGCCGTGTGCAGGCCTCCGTCGAGAACGGGTTTCAATCCGGCCAGCGCGTCGAGAGTCGTGTCCCGCAGTCCTTGGTCGCGGGAGATGCGCTGGGTCGCGGCGGTCGGTGTTCCGTCCGCGTCGCGTGCCGGCGCCGAGACGTCGACGATCTCGCGGGCGAATCGTCCCTCGTCCCACGCGCGCCGCGCGTGCTGCTGCGAGCGCACTCCGAACTCGTCGATGTCGGACCGTGTGAGTCCGCGTCGGGCGGCGATGCGGTCGGCGGCCTCGTACTGGTTCGGCAGGTCGATGTCCCAGGAATCCGGGCGCGGCGAGCCGACGTCGACGCCCAGGTTGCTGCGCAGCGGGACCTGGGTCATCGCCTCGACGCCGCAGGCGATGCCGACGTCGATGGCTCCGGCGGCGACAAGCCCGGCGATCAGGTGTGTCGACTGCTGTGCGGAACCACACTGCGCGTCGACGGTGGTGCAGCCGGTGTGATGGGGCAGTCCGGCGTGCAGCCAGGACGTGCGGGTCACGTTGTTGGACTGAGCGCCTGCTTGGGTGACACATCCGCCGATCACCTGCTCGACCTGCGCGGGTTCGACGCCGCAGCGGTCGAGAACCCCGAGTTGTGCCGCGCCGAGAAGCTCGCTCGGGTGCAGGCCGGAGAGCCAGCCTCGTCGCTTGCCGATCGGCGTGCGCACCGCTTCGACGATGACCGGTGTGCCCACGGTGCCGCTCCTCTCGCCGCGTTCGCGTCCGATCAATGTAGAACACGTTCTTGTTTGGAACAAGGCTCCCTTGTCGTGGGCGCGTGAGGAAAATCGTGTGCGATTCGCCCGCATGGCAGCTAAAGTCGATCATCGAGAGACCGGTCCTCCGGCTCTCGGGGGATTTACGTGACGCAACGGCATGTGGTTCTCTTCACGTAGAACGCGTTTCACTGATGCCGCGTACCGGCGCCGTCGTGGGTGTCCGTACGCCAGCACGCAGGAGGTAGCCGTGGTCGCCCCGAGTCTCCCGGAAGGCTTCGACTTCACCGATCCCGATCTGTACGCCGAACGGCTCCCGATGGAAGAGTTCGCCGAGCTGCGACGTACCGCCCCGGTGTGGTGGAACCCGACGCCGTACCGCAAAGCCGGCTTCGACGACGAAGGCTACTGGGTGGTGACGCGGCACGCCGACGTCAAAGAGGTCTCGCGGCGCAGCGACGTCTTCTCGAGCTGGCAGAACACCGCGGTCAGCCGGTTCAACGAGGACATGACGCGCGAACAGGTCGAACTGCAGCGCTACATCCTGCTGAACATGGACGCACCCGATCACACCAAGGTGCGCGGCATCATCTCCCGAGGATTCACGCCCAAGGCGGTGAACAACCTGCGGCAGGCGCTCGACGCGCGCGCACGCAGGATCGTCGCCGACGCGGTCGAGAACGGAACCGGCGACTTCGTCAGCGACGTGGCGGTGGAGCTGCCGCTGCAGGCCATCGCGGAACTGCTGGGGATTCCGCAGGAACATCGCCAGGACGTCTTCAACTGGTCGAACCAGATGGTCGCCTACGACGACCCGGAGTACTCCGTCGACCCGACCACCGCGGCCACCGAAGTGCTCGGCTATTTCATGAACATGGCCGAGGAACGGCGCGGATGTCCGATGGACGACATCGTCACCAAGCTCGTTCAGGCCGACGTCGACGGGCAGGCGCTGTCGCCCGACGAGTTCGGCTTCTTCGTGATTCTCCTCGCGGTGGCGGGCAACGAGACGACCCGCAACGCCATCACGCACGGCATGCACGCGTTCCTGAACAACCCCGACCAGTGGGAGCTGTTCAAGGCCGAACGTCCCGAGACCGCCGCGGACGAGATCGTGCGGTGGGCGACTCCGGTGGTCTCCTTCCAACGGACGGCGACCGAAGACACCGAACTCAACGGCACGCCGATCAAGAAGGGCGAGCGGGTCGTGATGTTCTACAGCTCGGCGAACTTCGACGGCGAGGTCTTCGACGCGCCGGAGCGGTTCGACATCACGCGCAGCCCCAACCCGCACGTCGGGTTCGGAGGCACCGGCGCGCACTTCTGTGTCGGGGCGAACCTGGCACGGGTGGAGATCGACCTGATGTTCAACGCCATCGCCGACCACATGCCGGACATCAAGCAGGTCGGCGAGCCCCGCCGGTTGCGGTCCGGCTGGCTCAACGGCGTCAAGGAGTTTCCGGTCCGCTACCACTGAATCCCGCCACGAGGGTCTGTGAACTCCTGAGGTTCTGGTCGGTGGGTCGGGGTAGCGGAACCTCAGCGCCCTCCTCGCTGCGGGATCGCTTTCTCGAGTAGCCACCTACGCAGCGAAGTCGCTGTCCTCGCGAGGAGGGGGCTGAGAACCCGCCGGCGGTCGGGCTGCGTGGGTGGTGACCGCTCCGTGGTTGAGCCGCTGACACGAACGACGACAGTTCATGATGGGCGCGACCGGCTCGTGTGCGTCGGAGGAGGAAGCCACGCTCAGGGTCACTGAACCGAAGCCTGGAGCCACGCGTCCTCTGACAGGGCATTGGGGAACTGGCTTGTGTGCCCATAGGGCACGCCTCATACGTGCTCAGCCGCAGCAGGGTGAGGGGCTCCGGCGTTCGGAGTTCGTGTCTCGCAAGGCAGGGGTTCTCGCCGCGTACGGCCGCGTACTCAAGAGGACCCCAACGCCGCGAGGCGCGAACTGGGCGGCGGTACCGGACCACCTCCCCAAGTTCCCCAATGCCCTCTCAGACGCTGTCCGCGCTGCGCATTGTCGTCATGGCCCGGTCGAACTCCCAGAACGCACGCATCGACTTCAGCAGACCGTCGTCGCCGACGTGGTAGACGAACACCCCCTCGGCGTCCATGACGTGCCCGTCGGGCAGGAAGGACCGCACCAGGCCGACGTTGGCGACTTCCGCTCCCGCGGCGAAGGACTCGTGGATGTGGAACTCGAGCCGGGTGCTCTGGGCGATGGCCAGGTCCCAGAACGCGGCGAGTCCGTCGCGCCCGTGATGTCCCGTGCCGTCCGGGTCGAACACCGACGGACCGACGGGGTCTTCGACGACCGCGTCCGTGGTGAACAGGTCGAGCCATTCCTCCTTCGCGCCGCGTGTCACGGCGTCCATCGAGGCGAGCGCCGCCGACCGGGCAGGATGATGTGCCTCGGTCGCCGTCCAGAAAATCCCGTCCACAGTTCCTCCTGAGTCGGGCCGGTGCGGTTCAGGCCTTTCCGACGACTTCGTCGGCGAACCGCCGGATGCTGTCCTTTTTCACCGCGACGTCGGCGTCGAATCCGTGGCCGTCGAACAACCACGGCACGGTGATCGCGTCCGTGACGCCGATGTCGGCCTGCTGCCGGTAGCCGTCGAGACCGAACCGGTCGATGCACACCGCCTGGATCTCGAAATCCCGGTTGTCCGTGCCGAACTCGCCGCGCAGCCGGTGCAGCTCCGTGATCGTGGCACGCAGTTCCTCGAACGGCATCATCGCCGAGGCCCACCCGTCGCCGCGTCGGGCGGCACGGCGGAGCGCGGGTTCGCTGTGGCCGCCGATGTAGATCGGTACCGGTTCGGACGGCGCCGGACTCATCTGCAGCCGGTCGAAGTCGAAGAACTCGCCGTGGTGCTCGACCATGCCTCCGCCGAGGATCAGGCGCAACACGTCGATCGCCTCGTCGACGCGGGCGCCACGTCGGGCGAACGGTGCGCCGCACCACTCGAACTCCTCGGGAGTCCAGCCGAGTCCGATCCCCAGCCCGAACCGGTTCCCGGTGAGCACGGCGACCGACGCGAGTTGACGCGCGAGCAGGACGGGGTTGCGCGGGCCGAGTTTGAGAACCGAGGTGTAGAAGCGGATCCGCTCGGTCGCCGCCCCCATCGCCGCGGCCGCGACCAGCGGATCGGACCAGGGAGTGTCGGCGTCCCACATGCGGTTGCCGTCGGCGGTGTAGGGATAGTCGGCAGCCACCTTCTCGGAGTAGAACAGCGAATCCGGCAGGGCTACGGCGTCGAAGCCGCTTTCCTCGGCGGTGCGAGCGAGTTCGGTGATCTGACCGAGCGGTGACATGGCCACGGAAAGGGTGAACTTCACCGGGTGCCTCCAGGTTTGTCGGAACCGACCAGCCACATCGAGAAGTATTGGGACCCGCCGCCGTAGGCGTGTCCGAGCGCCGTGCGCGCACCGTCGACCTGGTGGTCGCCCGCGCGGCCGCTGACCTGCATCGCGGCTTCGGCGAAGCGCAGCATCCCGGACGCGCCGATCGGGTTGGAGGAGAGCACGCCGCCGGAGGGGTTGACGGGAAGTCGCCCGTCGAGTGCGGTGTCTCCCGCCTCGGTGACCTTCCACCCCGAATCGGGTTCGGCGAAGCCGAGATTCTCCAGCCACATCGGCTCGAACCAGGAGAACGGTACGTAGATCTCCGCGACGTCCACTTCGGACATCGGATCGGTGATGCCGGCTTGCGACCACAGTGCGCGGGCGGCGGCCTGGCCGGCCTGTGGGTTGACGTGGTCACGGCCGGAGAAGGTGGTGGGTTCGGTACGCATCGCCGTCGCATGAACCCACGCCGGCCGCCGGGCGGCTCGGTCGGCGGTTGCCTCGTCACCCAGTACGACGGCGCACGCACCGTCGGAGGAGGGGCACGTCTCGGCGAACCGGATCGGGTCCCACAGCATCTGTGTCTCCAGCACCGAGTCGACGGAGACGTCGTTCTCGCGAAGGTGTGCGTACGGGTTGAGGGCCCCGTTGCGGCGGTCCTTGGCCGCGACGACGGCGCCGATGTGGTCGGGGGCTCCGGACCGCCGGATGTAAGCGCGCACGTGCGGCGCGAAGTAGCCGCCTGCACCGGCTCCGACCGGCATCGTGAACGGTGGAGCGATGGACAGCGCCCACATGGCGTTGGACTCGGACTGCTTCTCGAACGCGACCGCCAGGACGCGACGATGCGCCCCACCCTGCACGAGACTGGCCGCCACGTTCGCCGTGGAACCCCCGACCGAACCGGCGGTGTGCACGCGCATCAGTGGTTTTCCGTTCGCACCGAGTGCGTCCGCCAGGTGGAGTTCGGGCATCATGACGCCTTCGAACAGGTCCGGTGCTTTGCCCAGTACGACCGCGTCGACGTCGGCGAAGTCGAGATCGGCGTCGGCGAGTGCCCGGTCGACCGCTTCGCGGCACAGTCCGGCGATCGAGACGTCGGTGCGTTTGCTGGCGTGGTGCGTCTGCCCGCTCCCGAGCACGGCGACGAGCTGCCCGGCCATCAGTTTCCGCCTTCCATCACGCACACGAGGTTCTGTTGCAGCGCCGGACCGCTGGTCGCGTGGCCGAGCACCTTCTCCGCCCGGCCGTCGAGCACGTGACGCGCGGCGTGCCCGATGCGGGACAGTCCGGCCGAAAACATCGGATTGCCGCACAGCGCGCCACCCGAGGGGCTGACCGAGACCGCGTCGCCGAGTCCGAGGGCTCGACGGAGCACGATGTCCTGATGGCTGAACGGCGCGTGCAGCTCGGCGACAGCGACGCCGTCCGTACCCGCCGCCTTACTGCAGTCCTGTGTGGACGAGGATCGAGTGAGGTCGCGGGCGGTGAGGGTGCCTGACTCCGTGCGGTGTGCCATCCCGGTGATCCAAGCGGGATCGCGCCGGAGTTCCCGCGCTCGATCCGCCGCGGCGAGCACCACCACCGAGGCACCGTCGGTGATCGGAGCGCAGTCGTACGCTCGAAGGGGATCCGCCAGCGTGGGTTCGGCGAGCAACGCGTCCGCATCCGTGGCGTGACCGCGCTGGGCGAGTGGATTCGTCGCGCCGTCGCGCAACGAGCGGGCGCTGACCTCGGCCATCTCTCGTTCGGTCCACATTCCTGTTTCCAGGCCGAGTCGTGCTTGCAGGGCCGCGATGGTGACCGAGTCCGGCCACAGCGGGGCTACCGAGTACGGATCGAGCTGCAGCGCCAGGGTCCGTCGTAGATCGCCCGCCGACGACTTGCCGAATCCGTACACGAGTGCGGTGTCGACCTCGCCGGTGCGCAGCTTCACCCATGCCTCGTACAACGCCCATGCCGCGTCCATCTCGACATGGGACTCGTTGATGGGCGGCACCGCCCCGATCGCGTCGATCGCCGCGATGAACGAGAACGCGCGGCCCGCCAGGTAGTCCGAGGACCCCGAGCACCAGAAACCGATGTCGTGCCGCGTCATCGACAGCTCGTCGAGGACCTGCTCGAACAGCGGCACGAGCATCTCCACGCCGTTGGTGGTGGCGTCGGCGGCCCGGAGGTTCGGAGCTTCGGCGAAGCCGACGACGGCGACATCGGGAACAGCCACGGCGGTCGTCCTCTCACGATGCGGTGGGGCTCAGAGGTGGTGTGCGTAGGTCTCGTCGGCGGCGTCCGGCTCACCGGTGGGTGCGAAATGGTCGATGTTCTCCATCGTCGTCGACCAGTCCTCGCGTGGTTTCCATACCGCGCGCACCCGCATGCCCATCCGCACGTGTGCGGCGTCGCAACCGAGTACGAGGTGCAGGAAGGCGATGTCGGCACCGTCGAGCAAGATGTAGGCGGCGACGTACGGAGGCGCGATCCGCTGGCCGAGGAACGGCACGTTGACGATGCAGAAGGTGGTGACGGTTCCGGTGTCGGGAAGTTCGACGGGCTCGGTGGTCGGCACACCGCACGTCGGACACGCGCCCCTGGGCGGAATGTAGACCTTGTCGCACTCCGTGCAGCGTTGGGCCAGTAGGCGGCCCTGCTCGAGCGCCCGCAGGTAGTCGCTTTCCTGCGCGGAGGCCGAATGCCGCAGGTGCAGGTGGATCGGTGTCACCACCGTGGTGACCGGTGCCGCGTCGCTCGCGGCGGCCGGAGCTTCCGGTTCGGACGCGGTAGCGGAGTCGGCGGGAACGAAGCACGCGATGTCGGTGATGCTGCCGCTGCGTTCGTCCGCCCACCGGATTCGCACGCGCATGCCGGTCCACATCGCCTCGGCCGAGCCGGTGTCGACGGCGTGCAGCAGGGGAGTGTCGGCTCCGTCGAGACGGATCATCGCCCACGCGAACGAACGGTCGAGGGGCTGACCCTCCGACGGACGGGATTGCCAGGTCCAGGTGACGACGGTGCCGAAGTCGGAGACTTCCACGAGTTCGTCGAGCGCGTCACCGGTGACCGGGTCGAACTCGACGACGGGGACGTGCACCCTGCGGTCGGTTCCGCGGATGCCGAGAACCCGGCCGTCACGCAAGGCCGTGGCGAAGGGGCCCAGCACCGGGCCGAGTGTGCGGGTGTAGTCGAATCCGACGTCGAACGGGGCGCTGAGCGGAGGCGATGTCCCAGTCACCCAGAGAGTGAAACATGTTCTCGAACAGGGGGGCAAGGCGTGCTCGCTCGAGCACGGTATGCCAGACCCAAGAGCCGAACTCCGGGCCGTGGGGTTGTTGAGCCAGTGCAACGAGTTCTAGTTTGAGAGGGTCCTCGATCTCGGAGACGGGAGAACGCCGTGAGCACCGTGGGTTTGTGGAACATCGCCGGCGAGGAGCCCGACCGCGTCGCCGCCGTGGCTCCGGACGGCACGCAACTCAGCTACGCCGAACTCGCCGCGCGAGCGGACAGCTACGGCCGCGGTTGGCAGGCCGAGGGGCTGGAACCGGGCGACGCGATCGTGCTCATGCTGCCCAACGGCACGGATCTGCTCGCCGCGTACTTCGCCGCGATCGAGACCGGTCTGTACGTGGTCACGGCCAACTGGCATCTCGTCGGTCCCGAGCTCGCACACATCATCGAGGACAGTGGGGCGAAGGTGTTCGTCGCACACGAGCGGTTCGCCGACACCGCGACGGACGCCGCCGCCCGCAGCGGGCTGTCCTCCAAGGCGCGGTTCGCGGTGGGCGAGATCCCGGGTTTTCAGGACCTGCAGCGGCTGGGCGCTGCCGAACCCGCCGACCGCCCCGACGTGCGGACCACTGGTTCGCCGATGCTCTACACCTCGGGAACCACCGGCCGGCCCAAAGGAGTTCGCCGCCCGCTGAGCGGAGAGGACCCCGACGACGTCCCGGCAGCGTCCGGGCACTTTTTCGGCCTGTTCGGGCTGAAGCCGCACGACGGGCACGTGCACCTGTGCGGTTCACCGATGTATCACACCGCGGTGTTGAACTTCGTCGCGATTTCCGTCCAATTGGGACATACGGCGGTGTTGATGGACCGGTGGGAACCGGAGGAGATGCTCGAGCTCATCGAGCGACACAGCGTCACCCATACCCACATGGTGCCCACCCAGTTCCGTCGTCTGCTCGACCTGCCTGCCGATGTCCGGGAACGGTACGACGTGTCCTCGTTGCGTGCCGCTGTCCACGGCGCGGCACCGTGTCCACCCGAGGTGAAGCGCGCCATGCTCGGCTGGTGGGGGCCGGTCGTGACCGAGTACTACGCGGCCACCGAAGGCGGCGGCACCGTGATCGGTGCCGAGGACTGGGTGAGAAAACCGGGGTCGGTGGGTCTGCCGTGGCCGGGATCGGTGGTCAAGGTGCTCGGCGAGGACGGTTCGGAACTGCCCGGTGGTGAGGTTGGCACCGTGTACATGCGGATGGGGCGGTCGACGTTCGAGTATCACCAGGACAAGGCGAAGACCGAGCGAGCGCGTGTCGGGAACCTGTTCACCCTCGGCGACGTCGGGTACCTCGACGACGACGGGTACCTGTATCTCTGCGACCGCAAGAACGACATGATCATCTCGGGTGGGGTGAACGTGTACCCCGCCGAGATCGAGAACGTTCTGGTCGTGCACCCCGAGGTCGCGGACGTGGCGGTGTTCGGCATCCCGCACGCGGACCGCGGTGAGCAGATCAAGGCCGTCGTGCAGCCGCGCGTGGGGGCCTGCGCCGACGACGCGCTCGTCTCCGACATACTCGCCTTCGCCGCCGAACGGCTCGCGAAGTTCAAGCTGCCGCGCAGTGTCGACTTCGTCGACGAGCTCCCGCGCGACCCGAACGGCAAGCTGTACAAGCGCACACTCCGTGATCCGTACTGGTCCGACAGGGAGAACGCCATCTGATGTCCCGGAACCGCCGCGACCTGATCGCGATGAGCCCTGCGGAGATCGACGGATTCCTCGCCGCGCAACACACGCTCGTGGTGGCCACGCACGGCGCGCGCGGGCATCCGCACGTGGCGCCGATGTGGTTCGCCTGGGTCGACGGTGCCCTGGTGTTCTGGACCTACTCCTCGGCCCAGAAGGTGGTGAACCTGCGGCGGGACGCCCGGATGAGTTGCCTGGTCGAGGACGGCGAGGCCTACGAGGAGCTGCGTGCGGTGCACATGGAAGGGCACGGCCGGATCGTCTCGGAACCGGACGAGGTTCAGCGGGTCGGTGTGGCGATCGCGGAGCGCTACGCGGGGACCGCGCTGGACGAGGACGCACGTGAGGTCGTCCGCGCGTCCGGCAGGAAACGAGTGGCCGTGGCGTTCGAGCCCGCGCGCCTCATCAGCTGGGATCACCGCAAACTCGGAGGCCGGTACTGACCGAGTTCGGGGCTCACCGTCCCTCGAAGTCGGGCTTGCGCTTCTCGGCGAACGCGCGCGGCCCCTCCTTGGCGTCGCGGCTGGTGAACACCTCCATGCCCAACCGGGTGTCCACCTGGAAGGCCTCGTTCTCGGGCAGACCTTCGGTCTCGCGGATGGTCCGCAACAGGGCGCGCACCGCGAGTGGGCCGTTGGCGGCGATGAGCTCTGCGAGCTCCAGCGCCTTGTCGAGAGCCTGACCGTCCGGCACGACGTGGCCGACGAGTCCGATCTCCTTGGCTTCGGCTGCGCCGACGTGTCGTCCCGTGAGCAGGAGTTCGGCGGCCAGTGTGTACGGGATTTGCCGAGGCAGGCGGACGGCTGAGCCCCCGAGCGGGAACAGGCCCCAGCGCGCCTCGGAGACACCGAAGCGCGCGCTTTCTCCGGCGACGCGCAGGTCGGTTGCCTGCAGAATCTCGGTGCCACCCGCCACGGCAGGCCCCTCGACCGCGGCGATCAGCGGCTTGGTGAGCCGTCTGCCTTTGAGTAGCGGTTCGATCACCGAGAGATCGCGACCTGCCGAAGTATCACCCGGGTGTGCCGAGTTCATCGCCTTGAGGTCGGCGCCCGCGCAGAAGGCGCCTCCCGCGCCGGTGAGCACGCATGCGCGGATCTCGTCGTTGTGGTCGACCTCGTCCCACGCCTGTTTCATGATCGCCATCATCGGCCCGGAGAGTGCGTTGCGCGCTTCCGGTCGATTGAGCGTCACCACGAGGACGTGGCCTCGTTGCTCGACCAGGCAGTGTGGCGGGTCGGCGGTGTCGTTCCCGGTCGGTGCGCCCGAGGGGTGCGGGGTCGCTGTCACGGACGGCCTCCGGAATTCGACGATCGGACCATTGCCCAAAACAATAACACGTTCTAGTTTGTCGGTGTGGCATACAACATCGCAGATCTCTTCGAGCACGCCGTCGACACGACACCGGACCGCGTCGCCGTTGTCTGCGGCGAGCGTCGCCTCACCTTCGCCGAACTCGACGAGCGCGCCAACCGGTTGGCGCACTATTTCATCGAGTGCGGGATCGGCCCCGGTGCCCACATCGGTGTGTACTCCCGCAACTCCGTCGAATCGCTCGAGACGATGCTCGCGGCCTACAAGATCCGGGCCGTCTCGGTGAACATCAACTACCGGTACCAGCCCGGCGAACTCCGCTACATCTTCGACGACGCCGACCTGGTGGCCCTGGTTCACGAGCGCCGCTACAGCGATCGGGTCTCCGAGGCGGTCCGCGACCTGACGGGCCTGCGGCACGTTCTCGTGGTGGACGACGGAACCGAGGCCGACGCGACCGGATACGGAGGCGTCGACTACGAGTCCGCGCTCTCCGGCCGCTCGACCGGACGCGACTTTTCCGAGCGCAGCGCCGACGATCTCTACCTGCTGTACACCGGAGGGACGACCGGCCAGCCCAAAGGCGTGATGTGGCGGCACGAGGACATCTGGCGGACCCTCGGCGGCGGCATCGACTTCATGACCGGCGAGCCGATGGCCGACGAGTGGCAACAGTCGCGCACCGGAGCCGAGAACGGTGGACTCGTGCGGTTGCCCGCGGCTCCGTTCATCCACGGCGCCGCGCAATGGGCCGCCCTGGGCAACCTGTTCGCGTGCAGCGCGGTCGTGTTCGTGCCGGAGTTCGATCCGCACGAGATCTGGCGCGCCGTCGAGCGGGAGAAGGTCAACGTGCTGTTCATCGTGGGCGACGCGATGGCACGGCCGCTCATCGAGGCCTTCCACGAACACCCTTACGACGTCTCCTCCGTGTTGGCGATCTCCAGTAGCGCCGCTCTGTTCTCGCCGTCGGTCAAGGAGCAGTACCTGGACGCGATTCCGAACGCGGTGATCACCGATTCGATCGGGTCGTCTGAAACGGGTTTCAGTGGGATCAGTGTGGTGACCAAGGACGAGGAGTTCACCGGCGGACCGCGCGTCAAGGCCGATTCGCAGACGTGTGTCATCGACGACGAGTGCCGCAAGCTGGAGCCGGGCACCGGCGAGGTCGGATGGATCGCCCGCCGGGGGCACGTGCCGCTGGGCTACTACAAGGACGACGAGAAATCCCGGAAGGTCTTCGTGCGGGTCGATGGCGTCCCGCACGTCGTGCCGGGTGATCACGCGCGAGTGGAGGCGGACGGGACCGTCACGATGCTCGGCCGCGGGGTGATGTGCGTGAACACCGGCGGGGAGAAGGTGTTCCCCGAGGAGGTCGAGGGGGCACTGAAGTCCCACCCCGACGTCTTCGACGTGCTGGTGTTCGGCGTTCCCGACGAGCGGATGGGCGAGCGGGTCGCAGCGGTGGTGCAGGCACGTCCGGGCGCGGAGCCGTCACTCGAGGAACTCAACGCGCATGTGCGCGAGCAGGTGGCCGGGTACAAGGTCGCGCGCACGGTGTGGCTCGTCGACGAGGTTCGACGGTCCCCGAGTGGGAAACCGGACTACCAGTGGGCGCGCAGGTACGCCGAACGGACGGAGCCGTCGCACACCGAGGGGGCGGCCGCGCCGGCCGCCGACGTGAACTGAGTGGGCATTGTGGAACTCGGGGAGGTGGTCCGGGACCGCCGCACCACTTCGCGCCTCACCGCGTTGGGGTCCTCTTGAGTACCGAGAACCCCTGCGTTGCGAGGCACGAACAGTATCCCCTCACCGTGGCTCGGCTGGTCACGCATGAGGCGTGCCCTACGGGCACACAAGCCCAATTCCCGAATGCCTTCTGAGAGGACCAGGATGCGTACCGCACTGTGCGAGACGTTCGGCATCGAGCACCCGATCGTCGGGTTCACCCCGTCCGAGCACGTGGCCGCGGCGATCAGCCGCGCGGGCGGGCTGGGAGTACTGGGGTGTGTCCGGTTCAACGACGCCGACGAGCTCGACACGGTGTTGGACTGGATGGACGCCAACACCGACGGCAAACCGTACGGGGTGGACGTGGTGATGCCGATGAAGGTGCCGCAGGAAGGCACCAGCGTCGATCTGGGAGAACTCGTCCCGCCCGAACATCGTCGGTTCGTCGACCGCACCCTCTCCGAGCTCGGAGTGCCGGAACTGCCGTCGGAGCAGCAGCAGTCCGACGCCGTGCTGGGCTGGTTGCACTCGGTCGCGCGGGCACACGTCGACGTCGCGTTGAAACATCCGGTCAAGCTCATCGCCAATGCGCTGGGCTCGCCGCCGAAGGACGTGATCGACGAGGCGCACGACGCCGGCGTCCTGGTGGCCGCGCTCGCGGGCAAAGGCGACCACGCGGTGTCGCATGTGGACAAAGGCGTCGACATCGTGGTCGCACAGGGGCACGAAGCCGGGGGCCATACCGGAGAGATCGCCTCGATGGTGCTGGTTCCCGAGGTCGTCGACGCCGTGGGCGATCGGGTCCCCGTGCTCGCCGCGGGCGGGATCGGCTCCGGCAGGCAGGTCGCCGCCGCGCTGGCGCTGGGTGCCTCGGGCGCCTGGATGGGCTCGTACTGGTTGACGACCTCGGAGTACGCCATGACAGCCGGTGACACGGCGATGCAGCGAGCTTTGGTGTCGGCGGGGTCGGCGGACACGGTCCGGTCGCGGATCTACACCGGCAAGCCGGCTCGGCTGCTGAAGACCAAGTGGACCGAAGCGTGGGAAAGCCCGGAGGCGCCGGAGCCGCTTCCGATGCCGTTGCAGAACATTCTCGTCAGCGAGGCACACCAGCGGATCATGCGGTCGGACGACCCCGAGGTCGTGTCCATGCCCGTCGGTCAGATCGTGGGCCGGATGAACGCGGTGCGCTCGGTGCAGGACGTCATGTCCGAACTCGTCCGGGACACCGAGAAGACGGTGGCACGCCTGGGAGAGCTGAGCTGAGCGTGCCGGAATCGTCCGGCGCTCAGAGGGCATTGGGGAACTGGCTTTTGTGCCCGTCTCGTGATCAGCCCCGGCAGGTTAGACGCTCCGGTGTTCGGAGTTCGTGCCTCGCAAGGCAGGGGTTCTCGCCGCGTACGTGTGGTACTCAAGAGGACCCCAACGCCACGAGGCACGAACTTCCCCAATGCGCGCTCAGGTTTCCCGAGCGAACACTTCGTACGGACGGCGCCGATCCGGTCGCCACCAGACCGGATCGGCGCAGTCGTGCGCCTCGGCGGCGAGCTGCCGGGTGAGTACCTTGAACGTCGCCGTCCGGGGGAGGTCCTCGGCGAGCCGCACGTAACTCGGGTGCTGTTTGGGTCCGAGATCGTCCTGCGCGCCGAGGAAGTCCGCGAACCGCGTCATGTCCAGACCGTTCGGGCCGGCCACGACGGCCGCCATGACCTGGTCGCCGACGTGGGGGTCGGGGACCGCGTACACCGCCACTTGCGCGATGTCGGGATGGCGCGACAAGATCCGTTCGATCTCGGCGGTGCCGAGGTTCTCACCGTCGACGCGCAGCCACCCGCCCGCGCGGCCGACGAAGTAGCAGAATCCGTGCTCGTCGACGTAGGCGAGGTCACCGCTCCAGTACATGCCGTCCCGGAGACGGTCCGCGTCCGCGTCCGGATCGCGGTAGTAGCCGGTGAAGAACCCGGGGCCCGCAGTGTTCACCAGTTCTCCGGTGGCTTCCTGAAGGTTCGTCACCGTGCCGTCGTTAGCATACCGGGCGCGAGGGCACGGTTCGCCCGTGTCCGGGTCGAGGACTGCGACCCCGTCCGTCAGCTGCCCCAACGCATCCTGCGGTGTATCCGGGGTCCGACTGATGGCGAGCCCACCTTCGGTCGAGCCGAACGCGTCCACCACGTGACACCCGAATCGGTCGGCGAAACGGTCGAGGTCGCGCCGGGCACCTTCGTTGCCGTACATCAGGCGGAGTGGGTTGTCGGCGTCGTCGGCCTGCTCGGGGGTGGACAGGACGTACGACAGGGGTCTGCCGACGTAGTTGGCGTAGGTGGCGCCGAACCGCCGGACGTCGGGGAGGAACCCGGACGCGGAGAACGAGCGACGAAGGGCCAGTGTCGCCCCGGATGCCGCCGCGACGCTCCATCCCGTGATGAGGGCATTGGAGTGGAACAACGGCATCGCTTCGTAGACGACGTCGTCGTGACCGAGCCCGAACCGTTCCGCGAGCATCCTTCCCGGGAACGCGAACTTCGCGTGGGTGCAGCGGGCCGCCTTCGGCGCACCGCCGGTACCGGAGGTGAAGACCAGCATCAGCACGTCGTCCGGCTTGGCGGGCACCGGTGCCAGCGGGCTGTCCGCGTGTGCTTCGAGGAGCGCGGCCCACTCCGGACTGTCGATGTCGTGCACGGTGGCGCCCCCGAGGTCCAGTCCGTCCACCAACGGCGCGTACTTGTTCTCGGTGACGACCACGCTGCAATCGGCCGTCCGGACGTCACGCGCGAGCGCCTCGCCACGGCGGTACGGGTTGAGTCCGACGAGGACGAATCCGCCGAACGCCGCTGCGGCGACGAGGAAGGAGAATTCCGGAACATTGTCGAGCAGCACGCCGACGTGGGGCCGCTCCTTCTTGTCGAGCAGCGTGTGTGCCAAAGCAGCCCGATCCGCACCGGCCTGCACGTGCTCGCGCCAGGACCATGCTTGGTCCTCGAAGAGCAGCCCCGCACGGTCTGCCTCCGTGTGCGCGAGCAACAGGTCGGTGACGGTCGGAATCTCGGCCTGATAGGTCATCGCGGGTCCTCCGGTGCTCGTGCGAGAAGGGATCCGAGGTGCAGTGCTTGCTGGGTCGCCCCGCCGAGCGCGAACTCCGCCCGTTTCGCCGCGACGAAGTATCGGTGCAGCACGTGGTCGACGTCGATGCCGATCCCGCCGTGAACGTGCACCGCGGTATGGGCGACGCGGTGTCCCGCCTCGCCGGCCCAGAACTTCGCGGTGGCGGTCTCGGCGGCGCACGGCAGACCTTCGGAGGCCAGCCACGCCGCTTGCCACAGCGTCAAGCGGACGGCCTCGACGTCGATGTAGGCGTCGGCGAGGCGTTGGGAGACGGCTTGGAAGCTCCCGATCGGCCGATCGAACTGCACGCGCTCGGTGGCGTACTCGGCCGTGAGTTCCAACGCCCGTTCCAGTACACCGAGCTGCTCGGCGCACACACCCACCGTCGCGCGGGTTCGCAGCCACCGGAGCACGTCCGGCTCGCCGTCGAGTCGGCGGTCGTCGTCGAGGCGAACGCCGTCGAGGTCGAGCCATGCCTCGCTGCTGCCGTCGACGACTTCCTGGCGTTCGACGTGCACGCCACCGTCCGACGGACCGAGGAGAAAGACAGCAGGACCGTCCGTGGTCTGCGCGGGAACGAGGAATCCGTCAGCGAAGCCCCCGACCGGAACCGACGTCTTCGTTCCGTCGAGAATCCATGCGCCGTCGTCCTGCCGTGCCCGCGTCGCGAGCGGAGCGTCGTGTGGCTGGTGCGGCTCGGTGAGGGCCGCGGTCACGATCTTCTCTCCCGACAGCACAGGGGTGAGCCATGTCTTCTGTTGTCGCTCGTCGCCGAACTCGGCCAGCGTTGAGGCGCAGGTCGTGATCGTGCTCGTGTACGGCACCGGCGCCACGGCGTGTCCGAGTTCGATCAGCACGCTGCACTGTTCGAGCAGGCCGAACCCGTCGCCACCCGCTCGCTGCGGGAGTGCGGCGGCGAGTACGCCGGCGTCGGCGAGGGCGGACCACAACCGCGCATCGTGCCGATCCGGGCCCGTCTCGACATGGGTGAGCCGCTCGTGTGTGGCGTGGTCGCCGACGATGCGCCGCGTCAAGCCCGCGAGGTCCTGCTGGGCGTCGGTGAGCGAGAAGTCCACGGTCGACCTCCGGGATCAGCGCTTGGCCAGGGGGATGCCGAGACCGACGGAGGCGACGATGTCGCGCTGCACCTCGTTGGTGCCACCACCGAAGGTCAGAATCAGCGACGAGCGGTGCATCCGTTCGACCCGCCCGTGCAGCGCCGCGCCGCGCGAGCCGTCTCGGACGGTGCCGCTGGAGCCGAGTGTCTCCATCAGCAGGCGGTAGGCCTCGGTCGCCAGTTCTGTGCCGTAGACCTTCGTGGCGGAGGCGGCGGCCGGAGCCGGTTGGTGCTCGGAGGTCCAGGCGATCTTCCAATTCATCAGCTTGAGCACCTCGACGCTCGCGTGCACGCGAGCAAGGTGGGTCTGCACCCATTCCTGATCGAGGATCCGGCGCCCGTCCGACAGCCGGGTCTCGGACGCCCACGTGCGCACTTCGTCGAGTGCGAGCCGCAACGGCGCCGACGAGGTCAGTGCGACGCGTTCGTGATTGAGCTGATTGGTGATCAGCGGCCATCCGCCGTTGAGGTCACCGATCAGCGCCGAGGACGGGACGCGCACGTCCTGGTAGTAGGTGGCACTCGTGCTCGGACCGGCGACCGTGTGTACCGGTGTCCACGAGAATCCCGGGCTGTCGGTGGGCACGGCGAGCACGCTCAGTCCCTTGTGCTTGCGGGCCTCCCGGTCCGTACGGCAGGCCAGCCACACGTAGTCGGCGTGGGCGATGAGGCTGGTCCACATCTTCTGGCCGCTGACGACGAACTCGTCGCCGTCGCGGTCGGCGGTGGTGCGCAGCGCGGCCAGGTCGGTGCCCGCGTCGGGTTCGGAGTAGCCGATGGAGAAGTGCAGTTCGCCTGCGGCGATGCGGGGCAGGAAGTGGGCCTTCTGGGCGTCGGTTCCGTATCGCATGATCGTCGGAGCGACGCTGTTGAGGGTCAGGAACGGCACGGGTGCGCCTGCGACGGCCGCCTCGTCGGTGAAGATCAACTGATCGAGCATCGTGCGGCCTCGGCCGCCGTGCTCGACGGGCCATCCGAGAGCGAGCCAGCCGTCGGTGCCCATCTGCCGGACGATCGCTTTGTAGGTGCGTCCGTCGCCGTACTCGCCGCCGTGGTGCAGCTCCGCACGAACCTCCGGCGTCATGAGTCCGGCGAAGTAGCTGCGGAGTTCGCGGCGGAGTTCCTCCTGCTCTGCGGTGTAGGTGATGCGCATCGGTCCTCCGTCGACGGCGCCGGCCAGCGGCGGGACGCCGGGACTGGACGCGACCTCGGTCACTGGTGGAACATGTTGCAGTGAAGATACCGCGTCGCGGTGCTGATGGTCGAGTGTCCACGGTCGCGAACGTCGATTCTGTGCCGATTGCGGACGGTTCACGCCATGCGAAACACGTTCTCGATGAACGCATGATCCCGTGTAGCGGCTGGGCCGCACGGAGTAGTCGTGGCCGCCGTTCAGGGCAACGTCGTGTGCTCGGCGCCACTCGTTGGTCGTCATACGACGGCGTCGGACGGTGCGGAGTCTCGCGCGCCGAGGGTCCGCGACACGAGAAAAGGAGAAAGCGATGAAGGTCAGTGTCGATCCGGATCTGTGCGAGGCCAACGGCGTGTGCGTCGGCCTCGCGCCGGGGGTGTTCTCGCTCGACGACGACGAACTGCTGCACATTCGCCAACCGGACGAGTCGGCCACCGACCTGGAACGTGTTTCCAAGGCGGTCCAGCTCTGCCCGAAGCAAGCGCTCCGGCTCGACGAGGAGTGACGATCCGGGAAGCGGCGGACGGTCACGCTTGAAAGAATCGAGAACACGTTCTAGTGTGTCGCAGATAACAGGCGGTGATCAGCGGTGCAGTGAGGAGTCCCCCCGTGAAAGCAGCGGTGCTCAACGAGATCGGTGACCGCGAGTTGCAGCTGCGTGCGGACGTCACGACAGCGGAACTCGCGCCGGACCAGGTACGCGTCCGGACCCGCGTCGCAGGCATCTGCCACAGCGATCTCGCGGCGATGGACGGGTCGCTGCCTGCGATGGCGCCCGGCGTCATCGGGCATGAGGGCTCCGGCGACGTCGTCGAGGTCGGTGAGCAGGTCGCCGACCTCGCGCCGGGCGACCGCGTCGTCGTCTCCTTCGTCGCGCCCTGCGGCCACTGCAAGGCCTGCGCCAGCAACCAGGCCTACCTCTGCGACGTGCACGTGATCGAAGGCCTCTCCACTCCGCGCTTCTCCGTCGGTGGTGAACCGACGTTCGGCTTCGCGGGGCTCGGGACGTTCGCCGAGGAACTCGTCGTCCCGCGCGCGGGTGTCGTCAAGATCGAGGACGACGTGCCGTACGAGGTGGCGGCACTCGTCGGGTGCGCGGTGGTGACCGGTGTCGGGGCCGTGATCAACACGGCTGCGGTGCGTCCCGGCTCGTCGGTTGCGGTCCTCGGGTGCGGAGGCGTCGGAATCTCCGCGATCCAGGGGGCACGCGCCGTCGGCGCGACGACGATCGTCGCGGTCGATCCCGTGGTCGGCAAGCACGAACTGGCCGAGCGGTTCGGCGCCACGCACGCGACCACGCCGGACGGCTTGGCCGACGTGAGTCAGGACGTCACCGGTGGCGCCGGTTTCGACTACGTCTTCGAGGTCGTGGGGCGGGGAAGCACGATCCGAGCCGCTTACGACGCCACCCGGCGCGGTGGGACGACCGTGGTCGTCGGCGCGGGCAGCCCGGAGGAGAAGGTCGAGTTCAGCGCGCAGGAACTGTTCATGATGGAACGCAAGATCCTGCCGTCGTTCTACGGCTCGGTCGATCCGCGCCGGGACGTCGACCTGGTGCTGTCGCTGTGGCGCACGGGCCGGCTCGATTTGGAAGGCATGGTCAGCAAACGGATCGGACTCGCCGACGTCAACGCCGGGCTCGAGGCACTGCACTCCCCGGACGGTGGTCTCGTCCGCCAGGTGATCACGTTCGACTGACGGACCGCACGGGATTGTGTGGAACGTCCGGGGAGGAAGGAAAGACATCATGACCGGTCACGACGGTGCCGTCGCAGCAGACGGGGTCGCTCTCGACGGGAAGGTCGCACTGGTCACCGGAGCCGGTGCGGGCCTCGGCCGTTCCGAGGCGTTGGCACTCGCGCGTGCCGGTGCGCACGTGGTGGTCAACGACGTCTCGGACTCGATCGAGTCCGTTGTCGCGGAGATCGAGGAGCTCGGGGTGAGAGCGGCCGCGGTTGTCGGCGACGTCGGCGAGGCACGCATCGCGGAGACACTGGTCGCCACGGCCGTCGAGCGTTTCGGCGGTGTCGACGTCGTGGTGAACAACGCGGGCGTGCTGCGCGACCGCATGGTGTTCTCCATGTCGGACCAGGAATGGGACGACGTCGTGCGGGTGCACCTGCGCGGGCACTTCCTCGTCACTCGCAGCGTGTGCGCGCACTGGCGGCAACTGTCCAAAGAGTCCGGACAGCAGGTCTACGGCCGGATCGTCAACACGGCATCGGAGGCGTCCCTGTTCGGCGCCGCCGGGCAGCCGAACTACGCCGCTGCGAAAGCGGGGATCACCGCGCTGACGGTCTCCACCGCACGCGCGATGGCGCGCTACGGGGTACGAGCGAACGTGATCTGCCCGCGCGCCAGAACCGGGATGACCGAACACGTCTTCGGGGAGCTGGACGGGGACTCGGACGGTGTCGACGCGCTGTCGACGGAACACGTCTCGCCGCTCGTCGCCTACCTGGCGAGCCCCGCCGCGGACGCGATCAACGGGCAGTTGTTCGTCGTGCACGGCGGGATGGTCGTGCTCATGTCCGCGCCCGCCATCGAGGCACGCTTCGACGCGGCCGACCGGACGTGGACGACCGACGAACTGCACAAGGTCGTGGGCGAGCACTTCGTCGACCGTGACCCGGACCAGATGTTCGCCAGCATGCAACTCGCATCCCTGCCCTGACCGAAATCCGCAGGACTCGCCCCGGGAACACACGCTCGCGCCCGGGGCACACAGCACTCGGCCCCGCCGGTGCGACGGATCGACGAACCACGCGCCGGTGGGAGGCTCGGCATGACACTCACGATCAAGCACCACCTCGACGAGGTGGGACTCGCGGACGGTCGGCTGTTCGTGAGCGGGACGTGGAGACAAGCGAAGGCCGGCGCGACGTGGGCCCACCGGCACCCCGCGACGGGTGAAACCGTGGGCACGGTCGCCGTCGCCGACACCGAGGACGTCGACGACGCCGTGCGCGCGGCCCGCCGGGCGTTCGACGACGGGCCGTGGCCGTCGATGCGCGCGGGTGAACGGATGCGGATCGTGCGACGGTGCGGTGACCTCCTGCGCGAACACGCCGACGAACTCCGCTCGCTGCAGGCACTCGACAACGGCGTGCCGTTGTCGTTCGGCACGGTCTATGCCGGTTCGGTCGACATCGCGGCCGACGCGTTCGAACACCATGCGGGATGGATCGACAAGGCGGGCGGACAGACGTTGCCACCGTTCCAGGGTGGCGACCACATGGCGATGACGTTGCGCGAGCCGATCGGCGTGGTGGCGGCGATCCTGCCGTGGAACGCGCCGTTCCTGCTGTTCGCGCAGAAGATCGCGCCCGCGTTGGCGGCCGGGTGCACGGTCGTGATCAAGCCTTCCGAACACGCGACCTTCTGTGTGCTGCGGATGGTCGAGCTGCTGGCGGAAGCGGGTGTACCGGACGGCGTCGTGAACCTCGTCAGCGGCCCCGGTGAACCGACGGGCGACGCACTCATTCACCACCCGGGTGTCGACAAGATCAGTTTCACCGGCAGCCGGGCGACCGGACAACGGATCGTGTCCGCCTCGGCGGAGGGGTTCACTCGGGTGTCGTTGGAACTCGGGGGCAAGAGCCCCGCCGTGGTGTTCCCGGACGCCGACGCGGGACTGGCCGGAATGACCGCCATGGGGATGGTCACCCTCGGCCTGTCCGGGCAGGCTTGCGTCGCGCACACGCGCGCGCTCGTGCATCGCGACGTCTACGACGAGTTCGTCGGCGCGGCCGAGATGATCGCGGGCTCGGTCACCTACGGCGACCCGTTCGACCCCGAAGTGCTATCCGGCCCGCTCGTCACTGAGGCGCAGCTGGAGAAGGTGCTCGGCTACGTGGAGCAGGGATGCGCCGCCGGTGCCCGTCTGGTGACCGGCGGCGAGCGCGTCGACGGCGAACTCGCGGCGGGAAACTACGTGACGCCGGCCGTGTTCGCCGACGTCGACAACCGGATGTCCATCGCACGGGAGGAAATCTTCGGTCCGGTGCTCTCCGTCGTCCCGTTCGACGACGAGGACGAGGCGGTCGCGATGGCCAACGACACCGAGTACGGCCTGGGCGCCGGAGTGTTCACCCGGGACGCCCAGCGAGCTCTTCGGGTCTCGAAGCGGCTCCGGTGCGGAATGGTGGGCGTCAACGGGTTCCAGGTCGAGCCGCACGTGCCGTTCGGCGGTTACAAGCAGTCGGGCCTGGGACGCGAGGGCGGCCTGGCCGCGTTCGAGTCCTACACCGAACTCAAGTCGGTACTCATGCCGTTGACCGACGAGATGATGTGAGGACGCAGCGGATGGCACGCCTGGACGGCAAGGTCGCGATCATCACCGGTGGTGCGCGAGGACAGGGCGCGGCGGCGGTGCGCCGGTTCGTCGCCGAAGGAGCGCGCGTGCTGATCGCCGACGTCGCCGACGCGGACGGCACCGTGCTGGCGAAAGAACTCGGCGACGCGGCGCGGTACTGCCACCTCGACGTCTCCGTCGAGGACGAGTGGGACGCGGCGATCGAGATGTGCTCCGCGGAGTTCGGGCCGGTGGACGTGCTGGTCAACAACGCGGGCGTCCTGCACTTCTCCGCGATCGCCGACACGCGGCTGGAGGACTTCGAACGCGTCGTCCGGATCAACCAGGTCGGCACGTTCCTCGGGATGCGTGCCGCACTGCGGACGATGCCCGACGGCGGCTCGATCATCAACGTGTCCTCCGTGGAGGGTTTGGCCGGGATGCCGCTGGTGGGGGCCTACACGGCGAGCAAGTTCGCGATCCGGGGCATGACGAAGGTGGCCGCGCTGGAACTCGGGGAGCGCCGAATCCGCGTCAACTCGGTCCATCCGGGCATGATCGACACCCAGATGGTGCACGACGCCGCCGGTGGTCCGATCGACATGTCCTGGGTGGGCAAGCGCGTCGCTCTCAACCGGGTGGGCGAGGCAGGCGAGATCGCGTCGCTGGTGCTGTTTCTCGCCAGTGACGAGAGTTCCTACTGCACCGGTTCCGAATTCGTCGCCGACGGTGGCGCGACGGCGACGCACTCGTTGATCGGGTGAGACGGACGATCGTGCGGATGCGGCGGGCCAGGGAAGTGACGAGCGTGCGACATCGGCGCGCTTCGAGTACGGGTGGTGTCGGGTGAGTTCTCCGGGTGCGAGCGCGAGTGTTCCGCTCAGTGCTGCCTTCGCCCAGGTCGGGCATTTGGCCACGCTGAGCTGGAAAGTGCTGCGCGCCATGCCCCAACGTCCGTACCACGTACGGGAATGGATCACGCAGGCCTGGTTCGTGGCGAGCGTGACGATCCTGCCGACCGCGCTGGTCGCGATCCCGTTCGGTGCCGTCATCTCGATGCAGCTCGGCTCGTTGACCCAGCAGATCGGTGCCCAGTCGTTCACCGGGGCCGCGAGTGCGCTCGCGATCCTGCAGCAGGCCAGTCCACTGATCACCGCGTTGCTGGTCGCGGGAGCGGGTGGTTCGGCGATGTGCGCCGACATCGGCGCACGCACGATCCGCGAAGAGATCGACGCGATGGAAGTCCTCGGTGTGCCCACCATTCACCGGTTGATCGTGCCCCGTGTGATCGGCGCGATGGTGACCGCGGTGCTGCTCAACGGTCTCGTCAGCGTGGTCGGTGTGATGGGCGGCTACTTCTTCAACGTGGTGTTGCAGGGTGGCACTCCCGGTGCCTACCTGGCGAGTTTCAACGCGCTCGCACAACTGCCGGACCTGTGGGTCAGCGAGTTCAAGGCGCTGCTTTACGGCTTCGTCGCCGGTGTCGTCGCCGCCTACCGCGGGCTGAACCCGAGCGGAGGGCCGAAGGGCGTGGGCGATGCTGTCAACCAGGGCGTGGTGATCACGTTCCTGTTGTTGTTCGTCATCAACCTGGTGATCACGGGAATCTACCTGCAAATCGTTCCGCCGAAGGCGTTGTGAGCCCGTGGGTACCGTGGACGCGACGCTGAGCCCGAGGCAACGGCCGGCACCGATGTGGCGGAGCCGGATCTCCCGTCTGGTGTCCCGGCCGGGGGACACGCTCGCCGTGCTCGGCTATCAGCTCGCCTTCTACGTCTACACCGTCTCGACGGTCCCGGTGACGCTGCGCCACTACCGGAAGGAAACAGTGCGGCTGCTTACCGAGGTCGTGTTCGGCAACGGTGCGCTCGCGGTGATCGGCGGAACGCTCGGTGTCATGGTGGGAATGGCGGTGTGCACCGGCGCCATTGTCGGTCTGCAGGGTTACGCGTCACTGAACCAGCTCGGTACCTCGGCGCTGACCGGATTCGTCACGGCCTACTTCAACACCCGTGAAGTGGCACCGCTGTCGGCGGGGCTCGCGTTGTCGGCGACGGTCGGGTGCGGATTCACCGCCCAGCTCGGCGCGATGCGGATCTCGGAGGAGATCGACGCACTGGAAGTGATGGGCGTGCGGTCCATCCCGTACCTGGTGACGAGCCGGATGATCGCCGGTGTCGTCGCTGTGATCCCGCTGTACGTGGTGGGTCTGCTCGGCGCCTACTTCGCCTCGCGACAGGTCACCGTGTCCTTCTACGGCCAGTCGGCGGGAACCTACGACCACTATTTCCACCTGTTCCTGCCACCGGTCGACGTGTTGTGGTCGTTCGCGAAGGTGATGGTGTTCAGCTTCATCATCGTGTTGACGCACTGCTACTACGGCTACACCGCGCGCGGCGGACCGGCCGGCGTCGGGGTCGCGGTGGGTCGCGCCGTCAAGACCTCGATCGTGCTCGTGGTCATCATCGACTTCTTCCTGAGCCTCGCGATCTGGGGCTCGACCACAACCGTCCGGATCGCGGGATGAGGATGCGCCGATGAACAGACGCAGGGAACCGAGTCGAGGCCGGTACCAGCTCTACGGTGCCGTCCTGCTGATCGTGGCCGCGGTGTTCATCGCGGCCACCATCGGGATCTACGCCAAGGTGTTCCGCTCGGAAGTGCCCGTCAGTTTGGAAACCGACCGGGTCGGCAACCAGATGCGGGTCGGGGCCGACGTGAAGGTGCGCGGTGCGGTCGTGGGCGACGTGACCGAGATCCGGCAGTCCGACGACGGTGCCGTGCTCGAGCTCGCGCTCCAGCCGGACAAGGCCGACCTCGTCCCCGCCGGGGTCACCGCGAAACTGCTGCCGAAGACCCTGTTCGGCGAGCGCTACGTCGCGCTGGACACGTCCTCCGGTGGGGGCACCGGTCCGATCGCCGCGGGCGCCGTGATCCCGCAGGACCGCAGCGAGGGGACCATCGAGATCGAGAAGGTCCTCGACGATCTGATGCCCGTGTTGCAGGCACTGCAGCCGCAGAAGTTGTCGACCACGTTGAGCGCGATCTCAAACGCCTTGCAAGGGCGAGGTGAGCAAGCGGGCGAGACGCTCGTAGGGCTCAACGACTACTTGCAGAAGCTCGATCCGGCCCTACCGGACCTGGAAGCGGTGCTGGGACGCATCGACGACGTGGCCAACACCTACGCCGACGCCGCACCGGAACTGTTGACGGCACTCGAAGACCTCAGCGCGACGAGCCGGACGGTGGTGGAGAACAGGGAACAGATCGCCGGCATGCTCGGATCGCTGACGACGACCGCGCAGGACGGCACCCGGTTCCTGGCGGCCAACCGGGAGAACTTCATCAACGTGACCGCGGAATCCCGGGCCACGCTGGAGGTCCTGGAGAAGTACGCCCCCCAGTACCCGTGCATGCTCACCCAGTTCGCCGACCAGGTCGAAACGGGTGAGCGTTCCTTCGGCAAGGGCAAGAAGAACCCCGAGATGGGCCGGTTCACCATCGAGTTCACCGCGAGCCGTGGCAAGTACGTACCCGGCAGGGACGATCCGGAGTACAACGACAAGCGGGGTCCGCGTTGCTACCCGTGGGTGCAGAACCCGGACGTCTTCCCGCAGTACCCGCCGGGTGGCCCCGTCGACGACGGTTCCTACAAGCCGCCGCCGCCGAGGGAGTCTCCGCTGCCGGTACGTCCACCGGGCGAAGGCGTTCCCACCGACGGCGAGCCCGCCCCGGACTTCGGCGACAACCCCGCGTCGACGACGCCGAACTCGGCGAGTGCACCCCAGATCAAACACTCGGCGGCCGAGCGCGACCTGCTGGGGATGTTGCTGGCGCCGTCGATGGGGGTGGCACCCGACGAGGTTCCACGATGGAGCGACCTGCTGGTCGGTCCGGTCTTCCGCGGCCAGGAGGTGACCGTGCGATGAGGGGTTTTCGGACCACGGCGGCGAAGATGGCGCTGTTCAGCGTGATCACGTTGCTGTTGACCACGGTGCTGGCCATGACGGTGGCGAATTCGACCTCCCAGAACACCGTCAACTACACGGCGGAGTTCGCGGACGCCTCAGGGCTGGGCGAGGGCGACGACGTGCGGATCAACGGCGTGAAAGTCGGCAAGGTGATCGCCCTCGACCTCTCGGAGAAGGCGCAGGCACAGGTCACCTTCGAGGTCGCGGCAGGGCGCGAGCTCGGCAGGGACGCGTCGGCGACGGTGAAGTATCGCAACATCGCGGGCCAGCGGTATCTCGCGCTGGACGCGGTGGTGCACGCCCCGAACGCGGTACTGGCGCCGGAAGGCGTGATCCCGGCGGAACGGACGCGTCCCGCATTGGATCTGACCGAACTGTTCAACGGGTTCAAACCGCTGTTCCAAGCCTTGTCCCCCGAGGACGTGAACAAGCTGTCCTTCGAACTCATCCAGGTGCTGCAGGGTGAGGGCGGCACCATGGAGGGTTTGCTGGAACGAACCGCGTCGTTGACGTCGACGATCGCGAAGAAGGACGAGGTGATCGGGCAGGTCATCGACAACCTCAACCAGGTGATGGGCACCGTGAGCGCACGCGGCCCGCAACTGTCGGAACTCCTGGACTCACTGCAGCAGCTCGTCACCGGGCTCGCCGAGCAACGCGAGCCGATCGGCGACGCGGTCACGGCGTTGGACGAGCTCACCAACACGACCGGTGATCTGGTGCAGGAGGCTCGTCCGCCGTTGCGGCGGGACATCACGGCGCTGAACAACCTGGCGGGTGTGCTCGACAAGGGCATTCCGAAGTTGGAGCACGACCTGCGGACGCTGCCGTACCGGTTGAACTCGTTGACCAGGACCGTCAGCTACGGAAGCTGGTTCAACTTCTACCTGTGCCAGATGCAGGGCAACGTCGGCAGCCGGGAGCTGGAGATCAACCTCCCGCTCAATCCGATCCCACCGGCCGAGGTCTCGGAAAGGTGCAAGGTATGAACAGGGCCCCGGGACGAGGACGACTCGGCGGGTTCACGCCGCTGGCCCAACGCAACCAGGCTGCGGTCGGGGTGGTCACGGTCGTGTTGATCTCGCTGGTCGCGACCCTGGCGTTCTTCGCCCGAGAGCTGCCGATCATCGGTAACGGCGAGACGTATTCGGCGAACTTCAGCGAATCGGCCGGCTTGATCCCGGGAAACCAGGTGCAGATCGCCGGGATCAAGGTGGGCGAGGTCAAGTCGGTCGAGTTGGACGGCGCCAAGATCCTCGCGGAGTTCACCGTGGACGACCGGACCGCGCTCGGGACCGGAACCACCGCGGCGATCAAGATCCGGACGTTGATGGGGGAGAAGTTCGTCGAGCTGCAGCCCGCCGGTGCGGGTGAACTGGACTCCGACGAGCCGATCCCGCTGGAACGGACGTCGGCGCCGTTCGACATCCCGGAGGCGATCAACCAGCTCACGAGTACCACCGGCCAGATCGACTCGCAGCAACTGGCGCAGAGTTTCCGGGCGATCTCCGAGACGTTCCAGGGAACGCCCGAGCACATGGGTGAGGCGCTCGAGGGACTCTCGAAGCTCTCGGAGACGGTCGCCTCGCGAGATCGGGAACTCAGCGAGCTACTGAAGAACTCCGCCGACGTGACCAAGGTCGTCGCCGACCGCAACGAGCAGGTGCGCCTGCTGATCGAGGACGGCAATCGGCTGCTCGGCGAGGTACAGGCCCGCAAGGAAGCGATCACAGGTCTGCTCGTCGGCACCGAGAAGCTCTCCGACGAACTGCGGGGCATGGTCGCCGACAACCAGGAACAGATTCGGCCCGCGCTGGACAAGCTCAACCGGGTGACCGAGATGCTGCAACGCAATCAGGACAACCTCAGTCGCACCGTCGAGGCGCTCGCGCCGTACGTGCGGGGCTTCAACAACACCGTCGGCAACGGCCGGTGGTTCGATGGCTATCTCTGCGGACTGCTGCCGCCGAGTTCGCAGTCCGGGCCACTCCAGGTCAACCCGAAGGGATGCGACCTACAGCAGCTACCCGGGAGCGGATCATGAAGCGCACGGTGCGGGTGCCAGCCACCCGGTGGCTCGTCGTCGGCTGCGTTCTGGCGCTGCTCGTCAGCGCCGGTCTGTGGTGGGTCGGTCAGATGACCGGCACCCGCGTGACGGCCTATGTGGACAAAGCGGTCGGCCTGTACCAGGGCTCGGCCGTGCGGGTGCTGGGCATTCAGGTCGGCACGATCGAGTCGGTCGCGCCGAAGGGCGAGGTCGTGCAGCTGGATCTGCGGGTCGACGAGGGCGTTGACATACCGGCGGAGGCCAAAGCGGTCGTGGTCGCGCCGAGCCTGGTCAGCGACCGCTACGTGCAGCTCACGCCTGCCTACGCCGACGGACCCGTGATGGCGTCGGGCGCGGTCATCTCGAAGGAACACACGGTCACGCCTGCGGAACTGGACGATCTCTACCGCAGTGCGAACGCGCTGACCGAGGCACTCGGACCGCAAGGAGCGAACGACCAGGGCGCGTTGTCCGCGCTGCTCGACACGGGCGCGGCCAATTTGGAAGGCAACGGGGAGAACCTCAACACGACCGTGCAGCGGTTG
Organism: Allosaccharopolyspora coralli; assembly: GCF_009664835.1. Classification (NCBI taxonomy): domain Bacteria; kingdom Bacillati; phylum Actinomycetota; class Actinomycetes; order Pseudonocardiales; family Pseudonocardiaceae; genus Allosaccharopolyspora; species Allosaccharopolyspora coralli. The sequence goes on along the minus strand of NZ_CP045929.1, from coordinate 2,778,294 downwards.
GGGGAGCTGTCCTCGACCCTGGCTCGTTCGGAGGGTGACCTGTTTGCCACCGTCGAGAACCTCAACACGTTCACGGCCACGCTCGCGCAGAGCGATGCCCAGATCCGCGACTTCTACGGCCGGACGGCGGACGTGACGACGACCCTGGCGGGGCAGAAAGATCAGATCGGGGCATCACTGGAATCGCTGGCCCTCGCACTCGGTGACGTCGAGCGGTTCGTCCGGGACAACCGGCAGCAGTTGTCGTCGAATGTGGAGAACCTGACCGGGGTGACGCAGGCGTTGGTGGACCAGCGGCAAGCACTCGGCGAGGTCATCGACATCGCGCCCACCGCAGCGGCGAACTTCACCAACGCCTACGACGCCGCGTCCGGTGCGGTGGCGGTGCGCGGCGAGTTCAACGAACTGTCCGCACCTCCCGTACTCATGGTGTGCAAGCTCATCCAGGCGAGCACGCCCCGACCGATCCCGCCCGAACTCACCGAGACCTGTGAGGAGCTCGAACCCGTGCTCAGTGGCGCGGTACCGCTGCCGTCGGTGAACGAGACAGTGTCGAGTCTGCAGCAGGGGGAGTTGCCCCCGCTGCCGCTGCCGGTGTTGGAGAACCTCGGCTCGCTCGACGGGGCACCGGCCGAGGATGGCCCACGATGAGCGCCGCGGTCTCGACGGGCCGGTCGTGGGCGCGCACGGCACGGGTGACGGTGGCGTGCCTGGTGGCGTCGTCCTTGGTCGCCGGGTGTGGGATCGGCGGTTTCTCGGGGCTCTACAACGCCCCGCTTCCGGGCGGCGCCGACCTCGGCGACGATCCGTACCGGGTCCAGGCCGAGTTCGCGGACGTGCTGGACCTGGTGCCGCAAGCGGCGGTGAAGGTCAACGACGTGCCGGTCGGACGCATCGAACGGGTCGGTCTCAGCGACGACAACTCGACGGCGTTGGTGACGATGCTCGTCAACGGCAACGTTCGGATGCCGGAGACGGCGTCGGCGAAACTGCGCCAGTCCAGCCTGCTCGGCGAGAAGTTCGTCGAGCTCGCCGCGCCTGCCCCGGAGCAGCCGCAGCCGGCGGCGTCGCCGGGAACCGACGCGATGCTCACGGACGGCTCCCGGATCCCGTAGCAGCGCACCAACCGCAACCCTCAGGTGGAAGAAGTACTGGGAGCCCTGTCGATGCTGCTCAACGGTGGCGGGGTCGCGCAATTGCAGGTGATCATCAAGGAACTGAACAACGCTCTGTCCGGCAACGAGGAAGAGCTGCGGGCGTTGTTCCGTCAGCTCAACGACGTGGTCGGCAGGCTCGACGCACAGAAGGAGAACATCACCCGCGCGATCGACGGGCTGAACCGCCTGTCGGCGTCGGTGCGTGCTCAGACCGACAGCGTCGAGATCGCGCTCGACGACCTCGGGCCCGGGATCAAGGTGATCGAGGAACAACGCGGCCAGCTCGTCGAGATGCTGCGCTCCATGGACGAACTCTCCGAGGTCTCGGTGGACACGATCGACCGCAGCAAGCAGAACCTGATCGCCGACCTGGAAGCGGTGGGGCCCACGCTGGAGAAACTCGCCGAGACCGGCGACAAGCTGCCGAAGGCGATCGGTTTCCTCGCGACGTACCCGTTCCCCGAGTACGTGATGAACGCGCTGAAGGGCGACTTCGTCAACTCCGACGTCTACATCGACCTCAACCTGGACACGATCATCGGTAACATCACACGATCGCGGGGCGACCTGATTCCGATTCCGGGCGTGACCGACGACGGCGAGTCCGGGATCATCCCGCCGGATGTTCCGCCGATCCCGTTTCCCGGCACCGAAAAACCGCCCGACCTCCCGCCCGTTCCGACGCCGGAACCGCCCTCCGGGGGCGACGAGGGGTCCGGCGGGCTGCTCGACGGTCTCCTGGGAGGTGACTGATGTACTCGAAGGCCACGAAGGTCCGACTGGCGCTGTTCTTAGTGATCGCGGTGGTCGGGATCGGTTACACGGGTGCGAACTACGTGGGTCTGAATCGCGTCTTCGGGAGCTCCGGGTACACGATCCGGGTGCCCATGCCCGAGTCGGGCGGCCTGTTCGTGAACTCGGAAGCCACCTACCGTGGTGTCGCCGTCGGCCGGGTGACCGCGATCGACCTGACCGACGACGGGATCGAAGCGCGGGTCCACGTCGACGCGGACGCTCCGGACATCCCGTCGGACACGAAAGCCGTGGTGGCCAACCGTTCCGCGGTGGGGGAGCAGTACCTGGATCTGCGACCGGTCACCGAGGACGGCCCGTATCTCGCGGACGGATCGGTGATCCCACGCGGGCGGACACAACTCCCGCCGGCGCCGGAGTCGTTGTTGGTGAACCTCGACCGGTTGGTGACGAGCGTGCCGACCGATTCGCTGCGCACCGTGGTCGACGAGCTGGGCACCGCCTTCAACGGCACCGGTGACGACCTCCAGCGCTTGCTCGACAACGGCGACACGCTCATCCGGGCGGCGGACGAGAACCTGCCGCAGACGACGGGCCTTCTCGCGAACGGGAATCGGGTGCTGGCGACGCAACAGGAACAGGACGCCAACATCCGCACGATGAGCACTGGCCTACGGGAGCTCGCAGGCCAGTTGAGGAAATCCGACGGCGACGTACGCACGGTGATCCGGGACGCGCCGAAGGCGAGCAACGAGATCAACGCCCTCCTCCGGGACAGCGCCAACGATTTCGGTCTTGTGACGGCGAATCTGCTGTCCACGAGCCAGGTGTTGAAGGTTCGTACGGACGCGGTGGAACAGATGTTGGTGGCGTTGCCGGTGATCTCGGCGTTCACCAAGAACCTCGCGCCCGACGACACCGGGCATCTCGCGGTCGTGTTGAACTTCGGGAATCCGCCCAACTGCCAGAAGGGCTACGAAGTCACCGAGCGGCGGCCCGCCAGCGACACGACGGACAAGCCGGTCGATCCGAACATTCGGTGTGCGGAGCCGCCGGGCAGCCCGACCGGGGTGCGCGGCTCGCAGAACGTGCCGCGCCAGCCCGTCCCCGAGCCGGCGCAGGCGCCTCCACCGCTGGTGTTCGGCGAGTAAGAGCTCCGGTCTGTGATCTTGTTCTGATGCCCGTCAGGGCATGGTCTTGCGTGCTCAGCCCGAGCACGGTGAGAAGCTCCGGCGTTCCAGGTTGTCGCTCGCAAGGCCGGGGCCGCCGCTGCGTACGTGTTGGTACTCGAGGCGACCCCCACGCCGCGAGCGGCAAGCTGGGACGCCGGTAGGTGACCACCACCGCAGATCACAGACTGCTTCTCAGAGCTCCTGTCTGCCGGTGTTGCTTGGTGGCTCGGGTGGCGGAACCTCAGCGCCCTCCTCGCTGCGGGATCGATTTCTCGAGTAGCCACCTACGCAACGAGAATCGCAGTCCTCGCGAGGAGGGCGCTGAGAACCCGCCGCTTCGGGCCGCTTCCGTGGTGACGGCTCAGCGGCTCCTCCGCTGACACGACACGTAAAAGGGCGTCTGGGAACCGGGGCGGCGGTTACTGGACAACCCACCCCGGGTTCCGAGATGCCGTCTCAGAGCCTGTCTTTGATCTTGGTTAGGGGGTGGGGGCCCGCGTTTGTGGGCGGGTCAGTCGTCGGCTCATCGTAGTGATCATGGCCCAGTTGATGAAGGCCTCGGAGTGTTCGGGGAGGCGTTCGTAGTCGCGGGTGTTGCGGCGGGCTTGGCTGATCCAGGCGAAGGTTCGTTCGACGACCCATCGGCGGTGCAGGGGCACGAACCCGGTTTGTTCGGCGAGTTTTTTCACGATCTCGACGGTGATGCCCAGGGTTGTTTTCGCCCAGGTCAGCAGGGTTCCGGTGTAGCCGCCGTCGGCCCAGATGTGGCGCACCCTGTGGTGGGCGCGGTGCAGCAGCGACAGCAGAGGGCGCCCGGCGGGCCGGTCCTGCAAGTTGGCGGCGGTGACCATGACGACCAGCAGCAGTCCCATGGTGTCCACGGCGATGTGGCGTTTGCGGCCGTTGACCTTCTTGCCGGCGTCGTAGCCGCGGGTGGAGTCACCGACTGTTTCGGCGGCGCGCACCGATTGCGCGTCGATGGCGGCTGCGGTGGGCCGCGGGCGCCGGCCGGCCTGCTGGCGGACCTGTTCACGCAGCGCATCACGCATTATTTCCACCGTGCCGTTCTCGCGCCAGCGAGCGAAAAAGCCGTACACGGTCTTGCAGGGCGGAAAGTCCACGGGAAGCGCGCGCCATTTCACTCCGTTGTCGGTGACGTAGCGGATCGCGTCGACGATGTCGCGGCGGTGGTGCTTCTCCGGACGCCCCCCGGCCGGGCTGGCACACGCCGCCGTGGGCAGCAGTGGTTCGATCACTGCCCACTCGGCGTCCGTCATGTCCGACGGGTAGCGGCGAATGCGGGCCGATGCGCTGGACGAAGGCGTCGTGGGGTACAAACTGAGTCGGGCCTCTGCTGTTAGTGATCATGACTGGCATCACGATCACTAGCAGAGGCCCTTCACATGCCCACCACCGGGATCCAAGACAGCCTCTCAGGACCCCTGAAGGGATGCCCGGGGCGGGCTACCGTGCGACGTCGAGGTCGTCGCTGAAGGAGTTCAGCGCTCACCGTGCGACGAGGTCGGCCAAGCGTGCCCGATGGTCGCGGGGGCCGCCGAAGAGCGCGGCGCTGGAGTGCGCTCGTTTGAGGTGCAGGTGCGCCTCGTGTTCCCACGTGACACCGATACCGCCGTGAAGCTGGATTCCTTCGGCGGCGACGTCGGCATAGGTGTCGCTGCACCAGGACTTGGCCATGGCCGCCCACTCCGGGGCTTCCGGGGCATGAGTGGCGACGGCCCACAGTGCCGCGGCCGACACCGACCGCGCCGACTCCACAGCGACGTAGAGGTCGGCGAGCCGGTGTTTGAGTGCTTGAAACGAGCCGATAGGGCGGTTGAACTGTGTGCGGACCTTTGTGTACTCGATCGTCTCGCCGAGCCAGCGTTGTGCCGCACCGAACTGTTCCGCGGCAAGGACCGCTGCGGCGACGTCGCGGACACGTTCGAGTACGGGCTGAGCGCCCCCCGTGGTGCCGATGAGCCTGGCCGGCGCCTCTCGGAGATCGAACCCACCCAGTGTCCGTGTGGCGTCCAGAGTGGTGGCGTCCAGGCGAGTGTCCGGAATCACGGCGGGGTCGAGTTCGAAAAGTGTGAGGCCGGCGTCGGTGCGGGCGACGACCAGCACGAGGTCAGCGTGTGCCGCATCGAGCACGAAGTCCTTGCGCCCGTGCAGCGTCCAGCCTCGTCGAGCGTCCGGTACCGCGGTCGTCTCGCAGTCCGTGGTGCTCCACCGGTGCGCCGCCTCCGCCCATGCCAAGGTCGCGATCGTGCTGCCGTCGCTGATGCCCGGGAGCGCTCTCTTGCACGCCGCGTCGTCACCGGAGGCGAGTAGCGCCTCGGCGGCGACCACCGCGCTCCCGAACAGGGGTGCGGAACTCAGCATGCGCCCGAGTTCCTCGACGGCCACGCCCGTTTCGACGAGTGTGTAGCCGGCGCCCCCGTACGTCTCGGGGATCGCCAGCCCGCACGCGCCGATGTCGTCGGCGAGGCGGCGCCACAGCTCGGGGTCGTAGCCTGCGGACGGGGAGTCGGGTGAGCCCGGGTGCGGTGGACCACTGCGGTCGAGAAGGCTACGCAGAACCGTCCGCAATTCGTCCTGCTCGTCGGTGAACGCGAAATGCACTGTGCCTCCGGAGAAGTCGGGGCGGCTGCTCAGGCTCCGCCGATGGGGAGTTCCGAGCTGGTCGCGAGTGCTTCGGCGACACGGTGGCGGTGCCACGACGGAGTGCCCCATGCGCTGCGCAACGTGGTCGCCTTGGTGGACCACAGGTGCAGGTCGTGCTCGACCGTGTAGCCGATCGCCCCGTGTACTTGCAGTGCGACTCTCGCCGCCCGGTGAGCGGCGTCGGCGGTGACGATCTTGGCGGCGGACACGTCCCGAGCTGCCTGCCCGGTGGCGTCCCGTAGGGCCAGTGCGGCCCCGTTCACCACGGGACGCGCGAAGTCGAGTGCGATGCGGACGTCGGCGAGATGGTGTTTGACCGCTTGGAACTCGCCGATGGGACGGCCGAACTGGTGTCGTTGCCGAACGTGGTGCAGGCTCAGGTCGAGTAGGCGACGCCCGATGCCGAGCAGCTGGGCGGCGCAGCCGAACGCACCGTGCAGGAACGCCGCGTCGGCGTCGGCGCCCTCGAGTGCCTCGTCGCGCCGGCGCAGTGCGAACATCCGTCGTGCCGGGTCGAAGGACGGTTGTCCGTCCGAATCGGGTGTCGCACGGTAGGCCGCGTCGCCCACGCAGAGGTAGCGGTAGTCGGACCGGTCCGCGTCGAGGGCGAGACCTCCGTGGTCGGTGAACGCGACCGTGGCGATCGCCTCACCGGAACCGACCCGCGAGAGAACCGGCTCGGCGACCCCGGTGTGTTGCACGAGTTTCGGAATCGCGGCAAGCGTTTCGACGACGGGACCCGGCATCCCTGCGTAACCGAGTTCCTCCAGACACGCCGCGAGTTCCACCGGACCCGTCCCGAGACCGCCGTGCGATTCGGGAATCGCGACCCCGGTGACTCCCATCGACGCGAGCTTCTGCCACAGCGCCCACCAGGACGCGACGTCTCCTTGCGCCCAGTCGCGTGCGAGCGCCGGGAGGTGGCCGCGGCCGAGTAGATCACCGACGGCCTCGGCCATGTCTTGTTGCTCGCTGGTGCGTGTGAACCTCATCGAGACCCCCTCGGCAGCCCCAGGACGCGTTCGGCGATGACGTTGCGCTGGATTTCGTTGGTGCCCGCGTAGATCGGGCCCGCCAGGGAGAACAGGTAGCCGTCGAGCCACGCCCCCGACTCCGGTGCCTCCGTCGCGTCGGGAGTGAGTTCGCCGTGCGGCCCCAGCAGTTCCCACGCGGTCTCGTGCAGCGCGATGTCCAACTCGGACCAGAACACCTTGTTCACACTCGCTTCCGGCCCGATTTCGCCGCCGTCGAGCACCCGCGTGACGGTGTCGAAGGTCGCCAGCCGATACGCCTGCGCGCCGATCCACGCGTCGACCACGCGGTCGGTGATCGCGGACTGCGGGTGGGCGACGTCATGGTCCCCGCGTTCTCGCCACGTGCCGAGGAGTCGTTCGGCGGCGGCGAGGAATCGGCCGGGACTGCGTAACGAGAGGCCACGTTCGCTGCTCGCGGTGCTCATCGCGACGCGCCAGCCGTCGTCGACGGCGCCGAGTACGTCGTCGTCCGGTACGAACACCTCGTCGAGGAACAACTCGGCGAACGCGGGTTTGCCGTCCAGCCTGCCGATCGGCCGGACCGTGATCCCCGTGGCGTCGAGAGGGAAGACGAAGTACGTGAGTCCTTTGTGGCGCCGGGCGTCAGGGTCGGTGCGGAACAAGCCGAACGCCAGATCCGCGAAAGCCGCTCGGGAACTCCAGGTCTTCTGTCCGGACAACACCCAGCCACCGTCCACGCGACGCGCACGGCTGCGCAGGCTCGCGAGGTCGCTGCCCGCCTCCGGCTCGGACCATGCCTGCGCCCACACGTCCGCACCGCTGGCCATCCGGGGCAGGAAGCGTCGTTGCTGCTCGATCGTGCCGTGTTCGAACAAGGTGGGCGCCAGGAGGAAGATGCCGTTCTGTCCCACCCGCGCCGGCGCTCCGGCCGCGTAGTACTCCTCCTCGAACAGCAACCATCGCACCAGGGATGCCTCTCGTCCGCCGAACTCCTGCGGCCAGGACACGACCGACAACCGTGCGTCGTGGAGCAGCCGCTCCCATTCGCGGTGTGCGGCGAAGCCGTCCTCGGTCTCCAACGACGGCAGCGGCGTTCTCGGGACATGCTCGGCAAGCCAGGCTCGGACTTCGTCCCGGAATGCGAGATCCTCGGATGCGAACGACAGATCCATCGGGGTGCCTCACTGCTCCTGTGTGCCGTCGGAGCCGGACTTCTTCATGCTGCGGGCGTCCATCCCGCTCAGTGAGTCCTTACCGACCTCGGCGTTGTGTGCGTGGGCGAAGTGGTGCAGCCCGAACACGGAGTCGAGGCCGTTGCTCAGCCCCATGAGGTCTTCGGCCTGGTTCACTGCCTTCTTCGCCAAGGACAGACCGAACTGGGGCATCGCGGCGATGTCGGTGGCGAGTTCGGTCGTCGCCGTCTCGAGTTCGTCGCGGGCCACGACGGTGTTGACCATCCCGACTTCGTAGGCGCGCGCAGCGCTGATCCGCCGGCCGGTGAACAGGAACTCCTTGGCCATGCGCGGCCCGAGAACCCACGGGTGTGCGAAGTACTCCACGCCAGGGATGCCCATCCGCAGAACGGGATCGGCGAAGAACGCGTCCTCCGATGCGACGATGAGATCGCAGATCCAGGCGAGCATCAGGCCCCCGGCTACGCAGGCGCCCTGTACCGACGCCACGACGGGCTTCGGCATCTCGCGCCACCGCCGGCACATGCCGAGGTAGACCTCTTGCTCCCTGGCGAACCGGGACTCGCCGCCGCGACGCTCCGTGTGATCCCACCACAACCCGGCGCGGCGTTGGTACGCCACGTCGATGTCCCTGCCGGGTGAGCCGATGTCGTGCCCTGCCGAGAAGTGCTCACCTGCGGCCGCCAACACGATGACCGTCACCTCGGGGTCGGCGCAGGCTCGGTAAAAGGCGTCGTCGAGCGCGTAGGTCATCACCGAGTTCTGTGCGTTGCGGTACTGCGGCCGGTTCATCGTGACCATCGCGATCTCACCGCGCCGTTCGTAGCGAACGACCTCGTCGTCGTCCGTGATGGTCTCGCCGTCCTGCCGTGCCATCGGTGCTCCTCCGGCTCGTCGCTGCGGTTCGTTCCCGATCCTTGCCGAGGTTAGCGGAACAAACAAGTGCTTGGTAGGCTCACGGCGGTCCGAATCCCGGCGGAGCGAGCGAGGTGGGCAGGTGGATCTCACCGACAGCGCAGCGGAATCGGCCTTCCGCACGCAGGTGCGCGAATGGCTCGGTGATCACCTCACCGGTGACTTCGCCGAGGTCCGGGGGCTCGGCGGCCCCGGACGCGAGCACGAGGCGTTCGACGCGCGACTCGCGTGGGACCGCCACCTCGCCGACCACGGGTGGACCTGCCTGGGCTGGCCGACGGAGTTCGGCGGCCGAGGCGCCTCCATCCAGGAACAGGTGATCTTTCACGAGGAGTACGCCCAGGCGAACGCTCCGGTCCGGCTGAGCCACATCGGGGAGGAACTGCTCGGCCCGACCGTCATCGCGTTCGGCACACCGCAACAGCAGCAGCGTTTCCTTCCACCGATCGTCACCGTGCGCGAACTGTGGTGTCAGGGCTATTCCGAGCCAGGCGCGGGCTCGGACCTCGCCAACGTCTCGACCCGCGCGGAACGGGACGGCGGAGAATGGGTCGTGCACGGCCAGAAGGTGTGGACCTCGCACGCGCATTTCGCCGATTGGTGCTTCGTGCTCGCCCGCACCGATCCCGCGGAAACCCGGCACCACGGCTTGTCCTACTTGTTGGTGCCCATGCAGCAGCCCGGTATCGAGGTGCGCCCGATCACTCAGCTCACCGGAACGTCGGAGTTCAACGAGGTTTTCTTCGACGGCGCCCGTGCCGATGCCCATCACGTCGTCGGCGAGGTCGGGGACGGCTGGCGGGTCGCGATGGGCACCCTCGGCTTCGAACGCGGGATCGGCACCGTCGACCAGCAGGTCGTCTTTCGCCGGGAGCTCCAGGGCATCACCGACTTGGCGAGAGCCAACGGGGCGCTCGAGGATCCCGTGCTGCGCGACAAGATCGTCCGCGCGTGGACCGGGCTGGAGATCATGCGCTTCAACGTGCTGCGCACCTTGACCGGCGTCGCCAACGGAACCGCCGGCTCCGAAGCCTCGATCGCGAAGCTGTACTGGGCGCGTTTTCACCGCGGTCTCGGGGAGCTGGCCATGGAGGTCGCCGGGGCTGACGGTCTGCTCACCGACGGCCCGCCGTACGAACTCGACGAACACCAGCGGCTGTTCCTGTTCACCCGGGCCGACACCATCTACGGCGGTTCCGACGAGATCCAACGCAACATCATCGCCGAGCGAGTGCTCGGACTTCCCAAGGAGGTTCGCCCGTGACCGCCAGTCCGTCCGCGCCGGAACGAACCGCGGCGCACAACCTGCTCGCGGGCAAGACGGCCGTGGTCACGGCCGCCGCAGGCAGCGGTATCGGTTCGGCCACGGCGCGCCGGATGGTCGAGGAAGGCGCCCGCGTCGTCGTCAGCGACCACCACGAGCGCAGACTCGAAGCCGTGCACGCGGAACTCGGCGAGATCCCGGGGGCCGAAGTCGTGTCGGTGCCGTGCGACGTGACCGACGAGGACCAGGTGACGCGACTGCTCGACACGGCGGCCGTCGAGTTCGGCGGAGTGGACGTGCTGGTCAACAACGCCGGACTCGGTGGAACGGCGTCGATCCAGGACATGACCGACGACCAGTGGAACAAGGTCCTCGACGTGACGCTCAACGGCACGTTCCGATGCACCCGCGCGGCCGTGCGCCGGTTCCGGGACCAGGGCGGTGGGGGCGTGGTGGTCAACAACGCCTCGGTCGTCGGGTGGCGTGCCCAGGCCGGGCAGGCGCACTATGCGGCGGCGAAGGCGGGCGTCATGGCCCTGACCCGGTGTGCGGCGATCGACGCGGCCCCGTTGGGGGTGCGGATCAATGCGGTCGCCCCGAGCCTGGTGATGCACGCGAACCTCGCGAAGGTGACGTCGGACGAACTGCTCGGGGAGCTCACCTCCCGTGAGGCGTTCGGCCGTTCCGCGGAACCGTGGGAGGTCGCCAATGTCATCGTGTTCCTCGCCAGCGGGTACTCCACCTACCTCACCGGAGAGGTCGTCTCGGTGAGCAATCAGCACGCGTGAGGCGCCGGGACCGTGCGAGCCCGGCGCACGGCCCGCATCGGCTTTGAGACACTGGGCAGGTCGAAGGGACGTCCATCGTGGCAGGAACCAGGCGCGCGTCGACGCGGACGAACGGCACACGGGAGAACGCTCGTGGCTCGCAGCGGCGCGCGGAGTTGCTGACCATCGCCGCGAATCTGTTCGCCACCCGAGGTTTCCTCGCCACCACCGTGCGCGACATCGCCGACGAAGCCGGAATCCTCTCGGGCAGTCTCTACCACCACTTCGACTCGAAGGAGTCGATGGTCGACGAGATCCTCCGCGAGTTCCTGGACTACCAACAGCGCAGCTACGACGACATCCTCGGAGAAGCCGAGGACGCGCGGACCGCGGTCATCGAGCTCGTGCGGCAGTCCTTCCGGGCGATGCCGCAGTATCGCTCGGCGATCGCGATCTTCCAGAACGAGGCGAACCATCTCGCCCAGTTCGAGCGATTCGCCTACCTGGACAAGGCCGCCGCCGAGTTCGAGCGGATGTGGATCCGCGTGTTGCAGGACGGCCAGGAGCAAGGACTGTTCCGGCCGGATCTCAACGTGAAGCTGGTCTACCGGTTCATCCGGGACACCGTGTGGACGGCTGTGCACTGGTACAACCCGCGCGGCAGGCTGACGGCGAACGTGATCGCCGACGAGTACGTCAAACTCGTCTGCCACGGCCTCATGGAGGCGTGAGCCTTTTTGGTGGCTGGGGCCACCAAAAAGGCTCACGCGTCGGTGACCTGCGTGGTTGCGTTCGTCTGGAGCACGGAGGCGGCCTCGGTGACCAACCCGTCGATCAGTTCCGCGCAGCTGGGCAGGTCGTCGATCATGCCGACGACCTGACCGGAGGGCAGGATTCCGGCCTCCGGATCGCCGTCGACCAGCGCGGCCTTGATGAGCATCGGAGTGTTCGCCGCGAGCAACAACCGGTGCCACGGAAGCTGCTGTGCCTTGCGCATCGCGAGCCCGTCGGTGACGAGACCGCGCCACGACAGCCCCATCATGCGTTTGAAACCGACCGCTTGACGAATTGCCCCGGGGAGTCGCCGCAGTGACCCGGAACGCTCGGCGGAATCGGACACGTCGGTTCGGATCATCCGGTGTGGCAGTCCGTCCACTCGGGACGTCACGAGCGTGTCCGTGCATGCGGACGCGAGGTAGCGCTGCTTGACCTCGTCCGGAACCGCGCTGTCCCGCGTCATCAGGAATCGTGTTCCCATCGCGACGCCCGCCGCGCCGTAACACAGCGCGGCAGCCAACCCGCGTCCGTCGAAGAACCCACCCGCGGCGATCACCGGAATGTCCACGGCATCGACGACCTGGGGAACGAGCAGCGTCGTGGCGACCGGGCCGGTGTGGCCGCCGCCTTCGCCGCCCTGAACCAGAACCGCGTCCGCACCCCACGCTGCCACCTTCTCCGCGTGTCTGCGCGCACCCACCGAGGGGATCACGACGATCCCGGCGTCCTTGAGCTTGCCGATGAGTCGTTGGTTCGGTGCCAGGGCGAACGACGCGACCCGGACTCCTTCGCGGATGAGCAGATCGACGCGCTGCTCGGCGTCCTCGGCGTCGGCGCGGAGGTTCACGCCGAACGGTTCATCGGTGCGCTCTTTGACCTCGTGTATCGCGTCGGTGAGCTGCTCGATGCCCATCGTGGCCGAGGCGAGAATGCCGAGCCCGCCACCGTTGGCCGTCGCCGAGACCAGCCGCGGTCCCGCCACCCAGCCCATGCCCGTCTGCACCACCGGGTGCCGCACGCCGACCAGGTCGCACAGTGGCGTTCGAAGCGACACCGTCACTGCGCCACCTCCTGCGAGCGGAGGTCCTTCGGGTCGACAGTGCTTCGAATGAGGTCGAGTTCCTCGCTCGTGGGAAGTCGCGTCTGTTCCACCGTGTCGATCGCGAGCGGGAACCCGGTGTTCTCCTGTACTTGCTCGACCGTGACGCCCGGATGCACCGAACGCAGCCGCATGGTCGCCTCGGGTCCGGCGAAGTCGAGAACGGCGAGATCGGTGACGACGACGCTGACGTCGTGATAGCGAGCGCCGACCCGCCGGGCACGGTCGTGACCCACCCCGGAGACGACGTCGACCGACTCGACGAACACGCGCGGGCCGTGCTGGGGAATCCAGTAGTTCGTGGTGTGGTTGATCGTGTTCCCCGGCGCTCCGCGCACGCCGATCAGTTGCACCTTCGGGGCGTCCCACGTGCCGATCCGGGAGATGTTCTGGTTGCCGTGGCGGTCGATCTGGGTCGCGCCCATCATCACGCGGCGTTGTCCGCCTGCCAGCATGTCGAGCACCTTGCGGTACGGCATCCACCCTTCGACGGTGGCGCCGTCCGCGCCGGACCCCATCGGAGGGACGTCAGCCAGCAGTTGTGCCTCGCCGTCCGTGAGCAGCAGTTCCGGCGCCGTGGTGAGCTTGGCCAGCCGCGCGCCGACGGTCGGCACGATGCCGATGGGGGAGGCGAGCACCGTCCCCGCGTCGGCCCACGAGTCCGCGCAGGCGACCGCACAGACCTCGGCCCGCGTCACGTCGTTCATCGGACCCTCGCCTCCTGCCGTTCTGTCGCGCCGGCGTGGAACGCGTCGACGGCCTGCTGGTAGTCGGACTCGTCGCCGCTGAGGAAGCGTTCGCGAAACTCCTGCCACGCCTCGGCGGACTTTCCGCTCGCGGCGTACTGCCTCTGGAACGGCTCATCCCGCTCGTGGTCGGGAACGCAACTGGTGAAATGGGCACCGTTCGGCGTTTCCACCACCCCCGTGGTGTGGGTTCGATCGAGCAGCAGGGAGGGCAACGGCCCGGTGTGCAGAAGTTCCTCTGTGGACACGAGCTGCTCACAACTCACGTACGCCTCGGCGGCCGCCGCACAGAACAGATCGTCGAAGTACGGGTCGGGACCGAGGTACTGGCCGTTGCCTGCCCGATCCGCTCGATTCATGTGCACCAGCGCGACGTCGAGCTCCAATGCGGGCATCGCGACGAGTTCTTCGCCGTCCGCGTACGGCGAAGTGACGGTCGTCAACCCGGGGTTGAGTGCCATCACGTCCGAGCCGAGGCCGGCGCGGGTCGGCAGGAACGGAAGCCGCGCCGCGGCCGCACGGAGTCCAGCCAGCACCATGCCCTCGTCGTACTCGGCGACGTCGAGCTCACCGCGCTGCCGTGCGGCGCGGAAGTGCGGGTCGAGTGGCACGGAGTCCAGCGAGACGAACCCGTACACGACTTTGCGGAGCTTCCCAGCCGCCGCGAGCAGTCCGACGTCGGGACCGCCGTAGGAGACCAGTGTCAGGTCCCGGAGTTCGGAGCGCAGGATCGCCCGCACCAGCGCCATCGGTTTGCGGCGTGACCCCCAGCCGCCGATGCCGATCGTCATTCCGTCCCGGAGCCGGGACACGACTCCGTCGACGGTCGTGGATCTGTCCTGCACCGTCATTTCCTCCTGCCGTCCCTGGACGGTCCTGTGTGGACCGCGGCGGTCGAGTCATCGCGACGACCGAACGTGTTGCGTACGCGTTCGGCGACCCCGTCGAGGTTGAGCTCGAAGGTGAATCCCTGCTCGAAGCGGTAGCTGCGGTGCACGTCGACCGGGTCGATCCCGTTGAGCGACTCCTTGGCCTTGCGGATGATCAGCGGATCCTTCGCCGCGATCTCACCGGCGAGTTCGAGTGCCGTGTCGAGCAGGTCCTCGCGGGCCACGACCCGCCACACCGAACCGAAATGCTCGAGCTGCTGCGCGGTCACCGTCCTGCCGGTGTAGAACAGCGTCCGCATCAGGTGCTGCGGAACCAGCCTCGCGAGGTGGGTCGCGGCTCCGAGTGCGCCGCGGTCGATCTCGGGGAGACCGAACGTGGCGTCGTCAGAGGCGACGACGACGTCGGAGTTGCCGACCAGGCCGATGCCGCCGCCGACGCAGAACCCGTGCACCGCGCTGATGACTGGAACCGGGCAGTCGTAGACGCCGGCGAAAGCCGCGTAACAACCGTGATTGACCGCGACGAGCGTGGAGTGGTCCTCGGCGGCGGCGAGTTCCTTGATGTCGACCCCCGCGTTGAAGCCGCGTCCTTCTGCTCGGAGAACGACCACGCGGGTGTGCGGGTCGGCTCCGCTTTCCCGGAGCGCGTCGGCGAGTGCGAACCAGCCGTCGACCGGCAGCGCGTTCACCGGAGGGTGATCGACGGTGAGGATCACGACCCCGTCGTCGCGGCGCTCGATGCGTGTGCCCATGCCACCTGCCAAACCTAGCACTTGTTTGGTTCGGTTGGTACGGTAGCAACGCGACGCGGCCACCGCCAGTGTCGGAATTCGCCGCGGCGAAGGGAGATTCGGTGAGTGTGCAGATCGATCTGACCGGTCGGGTCGCCCTCGTCACGGGCGGCACGAAAGGAGTGGGCGCGGGGATCGCCACGGTGTTCCTGCGCGCGGGAGCCGAGGTGTACGTGTGCTCGCGACACGAGCCGGACGAGCTCCCTGTCGTCGAGGGACGCACCGCCCGCTTCGTCCCGGCCGACGTTCGCGACCCGGATCAGGTCGACGCCGTCGTGGAGACGGTGCGGGACGAATCGGGACGGTTGGACACGCTGGTGAACAACGCGGGCGGAGCACCGCCTACCGACACGCTGTCGGCGTCGATGCGGTTCCACTCGAAGATCGTGGAGCTGAATCTGCTGGCGCCACTGACGACGTCGCGGTGCGCGTGGCCGATGCTGCGGGACAGCGGTGGTTCCATCGTGATGATCAGCAGTATCGCCGCGACCCGCCCGGCACCGGGCGTGGCGTCGTACGGGGCGGCCAAAGCAGGACTCGCCAACCTGACGCGGACCCTCGCCTGGGAGTTCGCGCCGCACGTGCGGGTCAACGCGATCACGTTGGGCCTGGCCAGGACCGAAGCATTCGAGGAGCACTACGGCGCCGACGACGGAGGCGCGACGGCGGCCATCCCGCTGGGCCGGGCCGCCGACCCCGTCGACGTCGGCAACACCTGCGTGTTCCTCGCCTCGCCGTTGGCGGCCTACGTCAGCGGTGCTCAGCTGGCAGTGGACGGTGGCGGCGAGTCGCCGGGACACCTGGCGGCGTTCACCAGGTCCGATCACCGAGCGCACGCCACGAGCTGACGAGGTGCGTCGCGCTCGCGGCCGTGGCCTCGACGACGGCAGTACCGGCAACGACAGGAGGAACAGTGTCCGGCATCTGTGAGGACCGGGTCGTCATCGTCACCGGAGCGGGTCGCGGACTCGGCCGCGCGCACGCGCGTGCTTTCGCGGCGCACGGCGCGAAGGTCGTGGTCAACGACGTCGGCGTCGAGTTGGATGGGTCGGGTGGTGCCACCACGCCCGGCGACGAGGTGGCGCGCGAGATCGTCGACGCCGGTGGCTCGGCGGTCGTGCACCGCGCCGACGTGGCCGACTGGAACCAGGCACGCGAGCTCGTCGACTTCGCGGTCGAGACCTATGGGCGGCTCGACGTGCTGGTGAACAACGCGGGCGTGGTCCGGGACCGGATGTTCGTCAATCTCTCCGAACAGGAGTGGGACGACGTGGTCCGGGTGCACCTCAAGGGGCACGCGGCGACGATGCGCCACGCCGCCGCGTACTGGCGCGGTTGCTCGCGGGCCGGCGAGCCTGTCGACGCGCGGGTGGTGAACACGGCCTCCGGAGCGGGCCTGCTGGGCAGCATCGGCCAGAGCAACTACGCCGCGGCCAAGGCCGGGATCGCCGCTCTGACGATCAACACGGCGGCCGAGCTGGGCCGCTACGGGGTGACGGTCAACGCCATCGCACCGTCCGCGCGGACGCGTATGACGGAGGAGGTGTTCCGGGACAGGATGGCTGCCCCGGGCGCGCAGACCTTCGACGCGATGGCGCCCGAGAACGTCTCGCCGCTGGTGGTCTGGCTCGGCAGCGCGGAGTCGCGGGAGGTCACCGGCCGGATGTTCGAGGTCGAGGGGGGTGCGGTCGCGTTGGCCACGGGCTGGCGGCATGGTCCGGAGCGGACGGCGGAGCGTCGCTGGGAGGCCGCCGAGCTCGGCGCCGCGATCAAGGACCTCGTGGCCGAGGCGCCGGCGCCGGAGCCGGTGTACGGAGCCGTGTGAACCACCACCCGGTGAGGTCCGCACCGAGGCGGTCTCACTCTGTGGACGTCGCTGAATCGTGTGGACTTCATCGGAAAATCCTGCGAAGTGGGAACGAAGGCGGATGTGACCGCTTTGTGACGTAACTCATAGGGCTTCGGGAAAAATTGAGCGAGCGTACGCGGAATTGATTTCGTCGGCCTCCCGGGCGAACAGTTCGTGGGCGAGACAGAGTATGACGAGAGAGGTGCGGCGGGTATGAATTTCCGGAACACAGAGGAATGCTGCCCGACGTTCCGGTCGGGGGTTTCCGATGTGAGGGTGGACGGTCGCGCGCACGGAACCGGAGACACGGTGCAGCGCGCTCGATCATTCTCCCTCGGTTTGTCCGGCGGGTCGCGTCCTCGTTATGCCGGGGCATCAACGGGTCGAGTCTGCGCGCTGCGGTGCGGTCCCGCAGGCGGCGTGAAGACGGAGGGGCGTGCGAGAGCCACGTGCGGTCGCGATCGTCATCCCGGCGCGCGCGTCGGTTCCATGCGGGGATGGTCGTGCCGATCCGTTCGCGAGTCGGTCATTCCCTCGTTCCTGTGCGGTTCACGGATGGTCGAAAAGTGTTTCCCTCGGTGCATTTCTTCGGAACAACGCGACAACGGAGGCGAGTCGACTTCGCGATCACCTCGCGAAATCGACTCACGATGGACCGGGGAGAATTCCTCGTCGGACCCGGGACCGCGCGTATCCTGTCAGCGGACAACGCGTCGATCCCGGGGGCTACTGCGAGTAGGAGCGACTGCGGGAGGTTGTATCGTGCGCGTGGTGGAAGAAGAAGTTTCTCCGCACGGCGAAAGGGCACTGGTCCAGTGGTGACGACGAACGGGCAGCACGCCGCTCAGCCGGTGAACGGCTCCGGCGAGGAAGCCGTGCAGGTCAGCCGCGTGGTGATTCGGTTCGCCGGGGACTCCGGCGACGGCATGCAGCTGACCGGCGACCGGTTCACCTCGGAAGCGGCCGCGTTCGGCAACGACCTGGCGACGCTGCCGAACTTCCCCGCGGAGATTCGCGCGCCCGCCGGGACGCTGCCCGGTGTGTCCAGCTTCCAGCTGCACTTCGCCGACTACGACATCCTCACGCCCGGCGACCGGCCGGACGTGCTCGTGGCGATGAACCCCGCGGCCCTCAAAGCCAACATCGGCGACCTGCCGCACGGCGGGATCCTGATCGTCAACATCGACGAGTTCACCAAGCGGAACCTGACCAAGGTCGGCTACGAGTCGAACCCGCTGGAGACTCCCGACCTGGAGCGCTATCAGGTGCACCAGGTCTCCATGACGGAGTTGACCAAGGGCGCCGTGGAGCCGACCGGCCTCTCGCGCAAGGAGGCCGAGCGGGCGAAGAACATGTTCGCGCTCGGCCTGCTGTCGTGGATGTACCACCGGCCCACCGAGGGCACCGAGGCGTTCCTGCGCGAGAAGTTCGCCAAGAAGCCGGACGTGGCCGAGGCGAACGTGCTGGCGTTCCGGGCCGGATGGAACTACGGCGAGACCACCGAGTCGTTCGCGGTGACCTACGAGGTCGCCCCGGCCACGCTGCCGGAAGGCACCTACCGGCAGATCACCGGCAACGCGGCGCTCGCCTACGGCCTGGTCTCCGCCGGGCACTGCAGCGGGCTCGATCTGTTCCTGGGCAGCTATCCGATCACCCCCGCCTCGGACGTGCTCCACGAGCTCTCCAAGCACAAGAACTTCGGCGTGACCTCGTTCCAGGCAGAGGACGAGATCGCCGGGGTCGGTGCCGCGCTCGGTGCCGCGTTCGGCGGTGCGTTGGGCGTGACGACGACCTCCGGACCGGGCCTCGCGCTGAAGTCGGAGACGATCGGTCTGGCGGTCACGCTCGAACTGCCGCTGCTGATCTGCGACATCCAGCGGGGCGGCCCGTCGACCGGTCTGCCGACCAAGACCGAGCAGGCCGACCTGTTGCAGGCGCTCTACGGCCGCAACGGCGAGTCGCCGGTGCCGGTGATCGCACCCTGCTCGCCGTCGGACTGCTTCGACGTGGCGCTCGAGGCCGCCCGGATCGCGTTGCGCTACCGGACGCCGGTGCTGCTGCTCTCGGACGGTGCGGTCGCCAACGGCTCGGAGCCGTGGATGATCCCGGACGTGGCCGACCTGCCCGACCTTCGCGTGTCGTTCGCGACCGAGCCGAACGCTCCGGATGGCTCGGGTGAGTTCTGGCCGTACCTGCGGGACCCGGAGACTCTTGCGCGGGAGTGGGCCGTGCCCGGTACGCCGGGGGTGGAACACCGCGTCGGCGGTCTGGAGAAGGCCGACGGCCCCGGCCACATCTCCTACGACCCGAGCAACCACGACC
Source organism: Allosaccharopolyspora coralli (assembly GCF_009664835.1). Lineage (NCBI taxonomy): Bacteria > Bacillati > Actinomycetota > Actinomycetes > Pseudonocardiales > Pseudonocardiaceae > Allosaccharopolyspora > Allosaccharopolyspora coralli. The sequence goes on along the minus strand of NZ_CP045929.1, from coordinate 2,758,940 downwards.
GCATGGTGCGGCTCCGTCAGTCCAAGGTGGACGGTATCGAGGTCCCCGACATCGAGGTCGACGACCCGTCCGGCGCCGCCGACGTGCTCGTCCTCGGGTGGGGCTCGTCGTTCGGCCCGATCGGCGCGGCCTGCAGGCGGGTGCGCAGCAAGGGCATGCGTGTCGCGCAAGCACACCTGCGCTACCTGAACCCGATGCCGGGCAACCTCGGCGAGGTGCTGCGGCGCTACGACAAAGTGATCGTGCCGGAGATGAACATGGGGCAGCTGGCGATGCTGCTGCGGGCCCGGTACCTGGTGGACGCGATCAGTCACACCAAGGTGGAAGGCCTGCCGTTCCGCGCGGAGGAGCTGGAGAACGTGCTGACCGACTTCGTTCAGGGGGTGACGGCGTGACGACCGACCTCGGACTCCCCACACCGGGCGGCCTGGCCGGTGTTCCGACCACCGACGAGCAGCAGAAGGCGAAGGACTACAAGTCCGACCAGGAAGTGCGCTGGTGCCCGGGCTGCGGTGACTACATCGTGCTCAACGCGGTGCAGAGTTTCCTGCCCTCGCTCGGGCTCAAGCGCGAGAACATCGTGTTCGTCTCGGGGATCGGCTGTTCCTCGCGGTTCCCGTACTACATGAACACCTACGGGATGCACTCCATCCACGGGCGTGCGCCCGCCATCGCGACCGGCCTGGCGGCCTCGCGGGAGGACCTGTCGGTGTGGGTGGTCACCGGTGACGGCGACGCGCTCTCCATCGGCGGCAACCACCTGATCCACGCGTTGCGGCGCAACGTCAACCTCAAGATCCTGTTGTTCAACAACCGGATCTACGGACTGACGAAGGGCCAGTACTCGCCGACCAGTGAGGTCGGCAAGGTCACCAAGTCGACCCCGGCAGGCTCGGTCGACCATCCGTTCAACCCGGTGTCCCTGGCGCTGGGTGCCGAGGCGAGTTTCGTGGCGCGCACGCTGGATTCCGACCGTGCGCACGTGACGGAGACGTTGCAGGCCGCCGCCGAACACCGGGGTAGCGCTCTGGTGGAGATCTACCAGAACTGCCCGATCTTCAACGACGGCGCGTTCGACGTCCTCAAGGACAACGACGAGAAGCAGCGCCGCATCATTCCGCTGCGCCACGGGGAGCCGATCGTGTTCGGGCCCGAGGGCGAGCAGCGGTGCGTGGTCCGTGACGACGACGGTGAGCTCACGATCGCCAAGAGCTCCGACGTCGACTCCTCGGCGATCGTGGTGCACGACGCCGAGCGTGCGGACTCCTCGTTCGCGTTCGCGCTGTCCCGTCTCGGTGGTCAGGATCTCGACCCGACGGTGACGGGTGTGTTCCGCGCGACGCAGCGCCCGGTTTACGACGACTTGGTGCGGGCTCAGACCGCGGAAGCGGCGCAGAGTTCGCCGCCGGACCTGCAGAGCCTGCTCACGGGTCGCGACACCTGGACGATCTGAGCGGTTCCGAATCCTCGAACGAACAGAACGCCCCGGCGCGACGCAGGATCCGAGGGATCCGGGCTTCGCGCCGGGGCGTTCATCATCGTGGACCGTCGGCTCCGGCGTGGCGAGTGGGCTCGTCAGTTGGCGGGCAGGAAATCGAAGTCCTTGATGACGAACTCGTTGGCGGCGTCGTCCTTGTTCGCGTCGAGGTAGGGGGAGTAGGTCTCCACCGACACCGTCTCGGCCGCGGGGTCGAAGTCCATGACACGGAAGAAGCTGTTCGGGTCGAGCTTGTTCTTGTCCTGGTAGTCGGCCTGGATCTGATAGACGGTGTTGCCGTTGTCGCCCTTCTCCTCGATCATGCCGGCCGCGACGTGGTGGCCGGAGAAGACGAACGAGACGTTCGCGTGCTTGCTGACCAGTTCCGACCAGATTCGCTTGCCATCCTCGGTCTTCTGTTCGCCCTTCTGGTACGAGTGCGTGAGGACCATGACCTGGTGGTTGGGGTGGTCGGCGATGACCTGGTTGCCCCAGTCGAGTTCCTTGTCGGTGGGCACGTACTTCAGTGACAGCACGAGCCAGTCGGTGCCGCCCGCCGAGAAGGTGTGGTAGCTGTTGTCGTTCTGTCCTTCCGGGTAAGAGCCGCCGAAGGAGGGCAGGCTCTCGAACTTGCTCACGGGGAAGTTCTTGTTGAATGCCGTGGCGTCGCGGACGTTTTCCGGATCGTCACCGTTGGGCATGGCGTCCATGTCGTGGTTGCCGACGCCGATGATGTAGGGAACGTTGCCGTCCAGCCAGCCCATCGCGTTGGAGGCCGTCGTCCATTGACCGTCCTGGTCGGAGTCGTCGACGACGTCTCCCGCGTGCAGGGCGTAGGTGATGTTGCGGCTGTCCTTGTTGTCCTTGATCCACCGGCCTTGGGCATCGAACGCCGCGGGGTAGCTCTCCGACGAGTACTGGGTGTCCGGAAGGACGACGATGCTGAACGGGTCCGCCTGTTCCGGCGATTCGGCAGCGTGGGCAGGGGACACGACCAGGCCGAGCGAGACGGCGGCGGACAGGGCGAGTAATCGAAGTGTGCGGGTGCGTGTCATGGGTGCTCCTCGTGTGCGGTCACGACGAGCTGTCACGCTGCCAGGTCGACAACACACCGACAATGCATACAGTGAGAAACAAACCAACGAGCCGAGCACAGTGGACTGAACGGGGGACGCCATTTGCGCTGTTCGGCGCAGGGAGCGAGAGTTGTGCCGTCGCGCACGAAGCGGCGGTGCCGACCAGAGGCAGGGCACCGCCGCTTCGTTGTGCGATCGGATCGCGCATCAGGGTTTGCGGGCGACTCCGCCGAGGATCAGCCGTTGTACGTCGAACAGAGGCTTGGTGCGCGGGCCGTCCGGCCACCAGTCCGGCAGTAACTGCAAACCGGGGTTGACGAACTCGAGGCCGCAGAACATCGCCTCGATCTGGTCCCGTGTGCGGAAGAAACCCGAGCCCATCGGCCCGCTGCTGGCGATCTCCTCCAGTTCGGAGGCCAGTGCCGACAGCGGGCCGCCATCTTCTGGGTCGTAGAAGTGGGTGATCGCGACGTAGCTGCCGGAGGGAAGGTTGTCCACGTAGGATTGCATGATCGCGACCGGGTCGTGGTCGTCGGCGACATGGTGCAGCGTGGAGACCTGCATCAAGGCGGTCGGCTGCGTGAGGTCGAGGGTGCGCGCGACGAGCGGGTTCCCGTACACCTCGTCGGGACGGGTGAGATCGGCTGTTGCGAAGAACCCGTTCGTTCCCTCGTCGAGCAACGCACGCCCGTGCGCGGACACCACGGGGTCGTTGTCCACGTAGACGACTTTGGTGTCGAGGTTGAGACGCGCAGCGGCTTCGTGGGTGTTCTCGGCGGCGGGCAGCCCCGAACCGCAGTCGAGGAACTGTTCGATGCCGACGGTGCCCGCGAGGAACCGGGTCACCCGGATCAACCACTCCCGGTTGTCCCGGGCGATCGTCTCCATCTGAGGTGCCGCCTCAAGCAGCTGCTGCTTGACCTCGCGGTCGATGGCGTAGTTGTCCTTGCCGTTGAGCATCGCATCGTAGACGCGGGCGATGCTGGCGCGTGTGCTGTCAACGCCCACGGGCTCGCGCGGGGCGGGTTCGCTCATGGGGCGGTCCTTCCACAGGTGCGTGTTGGAGGCATCACTCTACGAGAAGACGATCAGGCGAGGAATACCGGTTCGATCTCGACGGAGTGCGGAGTCCCGCAAGCACTCCGGCGTGGGTTCGGAGTTCTCGACACGACCGATGTTCAGTCGATGATCTCGCGCTTGCGAATGCTCACTGCGCGCACGTAGACGCCACACGGAGCCACTGGACGGTCCGGTACTGCCTGCGCCGAGGGTGACGCCGTATCCGTACCGTCCTGATCACTCTGCCTACCTGGGTGCTCCGGCGTTCATTGAACGCCGCACCGCGCGGGAGTACGGTGTGGGTCTGGGCTGAGGGGAACCAGGCGTGTGACACCACTTCACCAGGAGTTCGAGCGAGACGAGGACGCGTTCGGCGAGGCGCGTCGACTGTTCAGCGTCGGCGACCACGAGGGGGTCGTGCATTTCGCCTCGCGGCTGGCCGATCGGGCGGTTGATCCGCACACGGGCGCCCGCGCCCTGGTCATGGTGATCGCCGCGTTGCTGAACCTGGGGCGGCACGACGAGTGTCCCCCGCATCTCGACCGGGCGTTCGCGCTGATCGACGGACTCAAGGCTCCCACGGTCCGAGGTGATCTCTACGCCCTCGCGGGCACGATCCCGTCGCAGGAATCGATGGACCGCGCGGTGCGGCATCTCGTGCAGAGTTCCCGGGAACTCAACCAGGTGGAAACGCCGACGGTCGAAGCCGCCAACGCGTGGCACAACCTCGCCGTCGCGTACTCCTACATCGGCTTCCACGGGCACGCGTTGGAGACCGCCGAACAGGCGTATCGGTGCGCGCGAGGTGCCGGGCTCGGCCCAGGAGACCATGCGTTGCCCGAGATCGGGGTCCGGCGCGCGCTCTCCTTGGACCAGCTCGGCGACAGCGACGGTTGCATCGCGGCTCTCCGCGAGGTCCTGACCGCGTGGCCGCGGCGCTTCCCGATCTCCGAGCTGTGGTCGATCGAGCGGCTCTACTACGACTACGCGCAGGTGCGGCTTGCGCTGCTGACGGGCTCCGTCGAGGACCACTCGGCTGCGACCGCCGCGCTGCCCACCGGGTTCGCCGATCTCCACGGGTGGGAAGGCCAGGATCTGCGATTGCTCGGTGAGGCGTGCGTGGCGATCCTGAACGGACGGCCGCGCGACGCGCTCGACCGGTTGCACGGCGAGTCCGTGCAGGAGTACACGCTGGGCGGTGCCGAGCTGGATCGGGTGCGGGCGCTGGCTCACGTGGCGGCGGGCGACCACAAATCGGCGATGACGGCCGACCGGTCCGCGGTACGGACCGCGAACAAGGCCACCCCGATGTTGCGGGCTCGTCTGCTGGACGGGACGAACACGCAGCTGGACCACGACGCGCTGCAACGGGTCGTCGCGCAGTGCGTGACGCAGGCGATGACCGACCCCTTGACCGGTCTGCCCAACCGCAGGCATTTCGACCGCTACGTCGCCGAACTCGTCGCCCGTGACGCGACGGCGGTGGTGGGCGTGGTTGACGTGGACGGGTTCAAGGCGGTGAACACGGTCCACGGCCATCTCGCGGGCGACATCGTGCTGCAACGGCTCGCCGGGATTCTGGCGAGCACGATCCGCGGCGGGGATTTCGTGGCGCGTTACGGTGGGGACGAGTTCGTCGTCGTGCTCCCCGGTGTGGAACTGGCGGACGCGGACGGAGTGCGGCATCGGGTGGAGCAGGCGATCGCCGAGTGCAATTGGGGCGCGCTCGTGCCGGGGACGCCGGTGTCGGTGACGATCGGGCTGGCGAGGCTGACCGACATGCCCAGCATCACCGAGGCACTGGAGGCCGCGGACGGGCAGATGCTGCGGCAGAAACAACGCGCGTGTTCGTGTCAGACCGTGAGCGACCCGGCGCACGAGGTACGCCCCGCCGCGTCGGGGCACGGCGACGTGGCCGCCCGACAGAGCTGACCACGTCTCTCGCATCCGGCAACGCCCGTGATCGTTGAGTAACGAGGATGCGCCGACGCGGTGGTCTGTGCGTTCACGACGGCAGGTTCGTGCCATAAGCTGATCGCCTCGACGGTGCCGAAGCGCAGGGTGACGCTTCGGTGTCGTGCCTGCCTGCACACCGAGTCCGCCGGAGGTGGCGATGAAGGAACGAGCCGATGTGATCGTGGTCGGCGCCGGTCTGGCCGGCCTGGTGGCGACCCACGAGCTCGTGAAGGCGGGCAAACGGGTCGTCGTGGTGGATCAGGAGAACCGGAGCAACCTCGGCGGCCAGGCCTACTGGTCGTTGGGCGGCCTGTTCCTCGTGGACTCACCCGAGCAGCGGCGGCTCGGCGTCAAGGATTCCTACGAACTCGCGATGCAGGACTGGATGGGCAGCGCCGCGTTCGATCGGGAGCGGGAGGACACCTGGCCGCGTCGATGGGCGCAGGCCTACGTCGAGTTCGCGGCGACGACGAAACGGCAGTATCTGCACGATCTGGGACTGCGAGTGACGCCGGTGGTCGGCTGGGCCGAACGCGGCGACGGCACCGCCGACGGGCACGGCAACTCGGTGCCGCGATTCCACATCACGTGGGGCACCGGTCCCGAAGTCGTCCGCGTGTTCGCCGAACCGGTGCTGGCGGGGGAGACGCGGGGTTTGGTGTCGTTCGCGTTCCGGCACCAGGTCGACGAGCTGGTCGTCGAGGACGGTGCCGTCGTCGGCGTTCGCGGGTCCGTGCTGGAACCGACCGACCTCGAACGGGGTGAGGCGTCCTCGCGGACGAAGGTCGAGGATTTCGAGCTGCGGGCTCCGGCGGTCGTGGTGACCACAGGCGGCATCGGGCACAACCACGAGTTGATCCGGCGCAACTGGCCAACCGATCGTCTCGGCCCGTGCCCGGACAAGCTGATTTCCGGTGTGCCCGCCCACGTCGACGGCCGGATGCTGCAGATCAGCGAGCAGGCGGGCGCGAACATCGTCAACCGCGACCGCATGTGGCACTACACCGAGGGCATCGAGAACTGGGACCCGATCTGGCCGGACCATGCCATCCGGATCATTCCTGGGCCGTCCTCGATGTGGTTCGACGCCGACGGCCGTCGGCTGCCTGCGCCGAACTTTCCCGGTTTCGACACGAACTCCACGATGAAGGCGATTCTGGCGGGTGGGCACGACTACTCGTGGCTGGTGCTCACGCAGTCGATCATCGAGAAGGAGTTCAACCTCTCCGGATCCGAACAGAACCCGGACATCACCGGCAAGGACACGAAGCTGACCCTGAGCAGCAGGCTGCAGAAGGGCGCGTCGGGACCGGTGGAGGCGTTCAAGCGACACGGCGCGGACTTCGTGGTCGCCGACAGTCTCGCCGAGCTGGTCGACGGCATGAACTCGATCGCCCGCGGGCCGAAGGTCGATCACGACGAGCTCGAGCGCCAGATCCTCGCGCGGGACCGGCAGCTCGACAACAAGTACGGCAAGGACGCCCAGCTGAAGGCCATCGACACCGCCCGCCGGTTCCTCGGGGACAAGCTCGCTCGAGCGGTGAAGCCGCACAAGATCCTCGATCCCGCGCACGGCCCGCTGATCGCCGTGCGGTTGAACATCCTCACCCGTAAGACTCTGGGTGGGATCGAAACGAACCTCGACTCACAGGTCATGCGCGCGGACGGCACGCCGATGCCCGGCCTCTACGCGGCAGGGGAGGTCGCCGGGTTCGGCGGCGGCGGTGTGCACGGCTACAACGCTCTGGAAGGCACGTTCCTCGGAGGCTGCATCTTCTCCGGCCGTGCGGCGGGTCTCGCGCTCGCGCGAGGGCGAGCGTGAGCCGCACGGCGCTCGTGACGGGCGCTTCCTCGGGCATCGGACACGCCGTCGCGAGCGCTCTCGTGGCGCGGGGTTACCGGGTGATCGGCACCAGTCGTAAGCCGGAGTCCATTGCGGACTCGATGCGGATTCCCGAAGTGCGGTACGAAGAACTCGACCTCGCCGACAATGCCTCGATCGATGCGCTGGTCGACCGTGTCGGTGCGGTCGACGTGGTGGTGAACAACGCGGGGGAGAGTCAGTCCGGGCCGTTGGAGGATCTGCCAACAGAGGTGCTCGAGCGACTCTTCCGGTTGAACGTCTTCGGGGCGGTGCGGCTGACCCAGTCGCTGCTGCCGGGGATGCGCGCTCGCGGGCACGGGCGCGTGGTGATGATCGGTTCGATGCTCGCGAGTTTCCCGCTGGCCTACCGGTCGTCCTACGTGGCATCGAAGGCGGCGATCAAGGGGTTCGCGACGGCGGCGCGCCGGGAGCTCGCACCGTTCGGCGTGTGGGTCACGACCGTCGAGCCCGGGTCGATCAACACCGGCATCAGCGAGCGCCGCACGAAGTACCTCGCGGACGGCTCCGTACACGCCGGCCGATTCCGCACCATGCTCGCGCATCTCGATCGCAACGAGCGGCGCGGGATCTCGGCGGACACGGTGGCGGGAACGGTGGTGAAGGCGATCGACGCAGGCAAGCCCCGCTCGCTGTACGCCGTCGGCAGCAACGCGCCGTTCGTGTTCGCCCTGCGTCGGCTGGTGCCTCGCTCGGTGGTGGAGCGGATCGTCGCCCGCAAACACGGGTTGTCCTGATGCCGGTGCGCCCGCGCCTCGGGAGAATCCTCACCGCGGGCGGCAGGAGCGTGCACGTCCGCGAGGACGGGAGCAGACAAGGCAAGCCGGTGGTGTTGCTCCACGGCTTCAGCGCGTCGTTGCAGTGGTTCGATCGGCTGACGCCCTTGCTCGCCGACCGGTATCGGGTGATCCGGGTGGATCTGCTCGGCCACGGTAGTACCGGTGGAGAACCCGCCGACGCCGGCGAACAGGCTCGAATGGTGGAGGTGGTCCTGGGGGTACTCGGTGTCGACGGGGCGGCGGCGGTCGGGCACTCGTTCGGTGCCGACGTCGCGATCGCGCTTGCCGAGCGCTCCCGCCGAATCGGCGAAGTGGTCGTCGTCGCGCAGGCGCCGGACTACGAGGGAGCGACTTTCCCGCCGGGGAACGCCTTGATGGCACAGAGGTTCCTCGGAGCCTTCGCTCATCGCATGGCGCCGCGACCCGTGGTGCGGACCGTCGCGGCTTATGCTTTCGCGCCGGGATTCCGACCCGGGGCCGCGCTGGACGAGCAGACGTATCTCGACCACCGCGCGATGCATCCGGGCATGTTCAGGGTGGTGCTGACCGAGCGCCGCGACCGAATGGCCACGTGCCCACTCGACGTGCAGCTGGCGCGGACCGGGCTGCCGTCCTTTGCGATCCTGGGTTCCCGCGACCGGTTCTACGGCGCTCGTTCCGCCGATCGCTATGCGGCAGCAGGCGCTCGCGTCGAAATCCTCCCGGATGCGGGGCACTCGCCGACTGTCGAAGCGCCGGGCGCGGTCGCCCGGCTGCTGCGTGAGTTCCTCCCGGCGTCACGCTGTTGACGGGCGACTACGCTCGAAATAGTTGCGTAAAGCAACCATCATCGATATGGTTGCGGTGTACATCGACCTGCGTGCGTCGCGGCACGTTGTCTCCGGAGTCGAGTGCGCACTTTCGTTCATTTTCGGGGGATCGTTCATGTCCAACGCTGGGCCGCCCGGCGCCGAGACCGGGGAGGACGCCCCCACGGCCGAAGAGTCCGGCCGCATGACGCATGCCCAGGTCATCCGGGCACTCGTAGGAATGTTGCTGGCGATGATGACCGCGCTGCTGTCGTCGACCGTCGTCTCCACCGCGTTGCCGACGATCACCACCGAGCTCAACGGCAGCCAGGACCAGTACACGTGGGTGGTGACCGCCACGCTGCTGGCGTCCACGGCGAGCACGCCGATCTGGGGCAAGCTCGCGGACCTGGTGAGCAAGAAACTGCTGGTGCAGGTGGCGATCAGCGTCTTCACCCTCGGCTCGATCGCGGCGGGCCTTGCGCAGTCCATGGACACCCTCATCGCCTGGCGCGCGTTCCAGGGACTCGGTCTCGGGGGACTGCAGTCGCTGGTGGTCATCGTCGTCGCGGCGATGATCAGCCCACGCGAGCGTGGCAAGTACATGTGACCGATCGCCGCCGTGATGTCGGTGGCGACGGTCGCGGGCCCGCTGCTGGGCGGTGTCATCGTCGACAGTGCGCTCGGCTGGCGCTGGTGCTTCTTCGCCGGTGTGCCCCTGGCCGTGGTGGCGCTGGTCGTCGTCCAGCGCACGCTGAACCTGCCCGTGGTCAAGCGCGAGGTTCGCATCGACTACCCGGGTGCGGTGCTCATCGCGGGTGGCGTGTCGACGCTGCTGATCTGGGTGACTCTCGCCGGCAGCGAATTCGCATGGGGTTCGCGCACGTCGTGGACGATGCTCGCGCTCGGTGTCGTGTCGCTGGCGCTCGCGGTGGTGGCCGAAACCCGGGCTGCGGAGCCGATCATCCCGCTCCGCTTGTTCCGCGACCGCACCACGACGTTGGCAACGTTGGCGAGTGTCGCTGTAGGAACGGCGATGTTCGGCGGCGCCGTGTTCCTCGGGCAGTACTTCCAGGTCGCGCGAGGCTACTCGCCGACAGCGGCAGGCCTGCTCACGTTGCCGATGGTCGTCGGTTCGATGGTGGGCTCGGCCGGTTCCGGGGCGTTGATCACTCGTTTCGGGCGGTGGAAGGGGTTCCTACTCGCCGGCAGCGTGCTGCTGTCTGTTTCGTTCGCGCTGCTCGGCACGATCGATCACCGCACGAACATGGTGCTGCTCGGTTCGTACCTCGTCCTCATGGGGCTCGGGATGGGCATGCTGATGCAGAACCTGGTGCTCGCCGTGCAGAACACCGTGGACTCGTCCGATCTCGGTGCGGCGAGTTCGATGGTGGCGTTCTTCCGGTCACTCGGCGGCACCGTTGGTGTCTCGGTGCTCGGCGCCGTCCTGGCGACCCGCGTGACCGAGTCCATCGCGAGCGGGTTGGCCGCACTGGGAGTGCCCGTTCCGCCTGGTGGGGGCGAGGGCACCGTCGGCATCGGTTCCCTCGACCGACTTCCCCCGGTGCTCGCCGACATCGTGCGCGGGGCCTACGGCGACGGGACCGCCACGATCTTCCTCGTCGCGTCCGTGCTCGCCGCGCTGTCGCTGGTCGCCATCGCCGGAATCAAGGAGGTTCCGTTGCGCACCACGAACGCGGTGCAGGATCAACTCAGGCAGGAGAAGGCCGACGCACTCGCCGAGACGTGAGCGGGCCTTTCGTCGTTGCGAGCCCCGGTCAGCTGGTGCGGATGAAGCGGTCGAGAACGCGCGTGCCGAAGCGCAGCGCGTCCACGGGGACGCGTTCGTCGACACCGTGGAACAAAGCGCTGAAATCCAGGTCGGCCGGCAGCCTCAACGGTGCGAATCCATAACAGTTCATACCCAGTCGCGCGAAGGATTTCGCGTCCGTGCCGCCGGACATCATGTACGGCAGCATCCGTGCGTCGGGGTCTTCGGCCAGCAGGGAGTCGCTCATCGAGTCGACGAGCCTGCCCTCGAACTTCGTCTCCACCGGGGGCAGTCCGACCCAGTCGAGTTCGATGTCCGGGCCGACGAGGTCGGCGACCTCCCGCTCGAACGCGGCTTCGCGTCCGGGCAGCACGCGGCAGTCGACGGCGGCTTCCGCGACGGCGGGGATGACATTGTGTTTGTATCCGGCGTCGAGCATCGTCGGATTCGCGATGTCGCGCAGGGTCGCACCGACGATGCGGGAGAGGTTCCCGAGTTTCGCGACGGCGCCGTCGAGGTCGTCGGCCGGGAAGTCCCAGCCGGTCATCTCGGTGACTCCGTCGAGGAACTCCTGCACGGAGTCGGTCATGACGATGGGGAACCGGTGTTGCCCGAGACGGGACACTGCGGTCGCGAGCTGGGTGACCGCGTTGTCCTCGTGGACCATCGAGCCGTGTCCGGCGCGGGCGTGGGCGCGCATCTTCAGCCAGCGGATGCCCTTCTCGGCGGTCTGCACGAGGTAGGTGCGGACACCGTCCTTGAGGGTCACGGAGAACCCGCCGACCTCGCTGATGGCTTCGACGCAGCCTTCGAACAGTTCGGGGCGGTGGTCGACGAGCCACTGGGCCCCGTGGAAGCTGCCCGCTTCCTCATCGGAGAGGAAAGCGAACACGATGTCGCGTTCGGGGGTGAGGCCGTCGCGCTTCAGCCGCCGCGCGACGGCGAGCATCATCCCGAGCATGTCCTTCATGTCGACCGCACCCCGGCCCCAGAGGTATCCGTCCTGGACCGCGCCGGAGAAGGGGTGAACCGACCAGTCGGCGGCCGCCGCGGGTACCACGTCGAGGTGCCCGTGCACGAGCAGGGCACCTCGCGAGCGATCGGCCCCCGGCAGGCGTGCGATGACGTTCCCGCGGCCGGGATTCTCACCCGACTCGACATAGGTGACCTCGTAGCCGACCTCGGTGAGCTTGGCCGCGACGTACTCGGCGGCGGGGCGCTCCGGCTTCAGGGTCTCGGGGTCGCCGGTGTTGGAGGTGTCGATCCGGATGAGATCGCTCGTGAGTTCGACGACCTCGTCCTCGGCCTGGCGCAGTCCTGCGGTTTCACCCTCGGTGGGCGTGTCCGTGTGCTCGTTCACCAGGCATTTCTACCATCCGTGTCGATCGAGGAGGGGTGGTTGGAACGCCCCGGAAGGCGTCCGCTAATCTGTACGCACAACACAGCAGGCAGCACCCGGTGAAACGGGTGAGGCCTGAGGGGTCCGAGTGGCGGAATGGCAGACGCGCTAGCTTGAGGTGCTAGTGCCCTACTAATGGGCGTGGGGGTTCAAGTCCCCCCTCGGACACAACCAGTTGGTCCACGGATGGTCTTGGTCGAGTTTTGACCAAGACCATCTTGCGTGTTGGGTCGTATGTCATCGTCAAGTCGAGCTGGCGGTAGACCTCGGCTTTGTCTTCGGGCGAGGCCCTTTGCAGGACCGTGAGTAGACCGCCAAGCGCCCGCACGGTCTTGTGGATCTGTGTTGCCGTCATCGGTCTCGTTCGGCGGGATGCTGATTGGAGTTGCGCGAGCTGCGCCTCGGCGGCGGCTTTCTCGTTCTGGACCTCGCTACTCCAGCCCGCAACCAAGCTGGCGTCGGCGCCTGCTTCGAGGGCCTCTTTGTGGCGTTCAAGCTTGCGTCGGCATCCTGCGACCTTCTGTCGCAGCGCGGTGACCGCTTCTTCGTCGGTGGTGGTGCTGCATTTTTGGTTGTCCGCGAGTTGTTCGAGAGTCGAACGGACGCGATCGGGGGCGAACACCTCGGCTAGCCAGGAGTCGAGGGCTGGGGTGAGCTGGTCCTCGCGCAGGTAGACCGAACGTGGGTGGTCCAGCTTGTTCGCGATCGCGTACTCCGACGGGAAGCGGCACCGGTAGTGGGCTCTGTCGTGGTTCCAAGTCCCCTGCATTCGCCGGTTGCAGAGCCCGCAGTACAACAGCCCTTTGAAGGCGTAGGGGTGCTTGGCGCGCGCTGTGGCGCGTTTCGTTGAGCGTGGGCCCCGAGAGGCGAGGCGCTGTTGGACGGCGTTGAAGGTGTCGGTGTTGACGATGGGGGCGTGAGCGATGTCGGTCGACCACAGCCAGTCGTCGGCCTCGTTCCATCGCATCCGCGTCTGGTGACCAAGCGCCACGTCCTCGACGTCAAGGAGTTGTTCGTGCTTTCTCTGCTTGCCCCAGACTTGGCGGCCCATGTAGCGGGGATTGGTCAGGATGGTGCGCACGGCGCTCTTGGACCAGGCGATGCCGCACCGGTGCGGGTTGCGTTGCCTGTCACGAGCTGCGGGCGACGGGGTGCCTTCGGCGGTGAGTTGCTGCGCGATCGCGAACACTCCGGTACCTCGCAGATACTCGTGGAAGATCCGTTCGACGACCGGTGCCGTTTCAGGGTCCAACTCCAGTTGGTGGAGTCGTTTGCCGTCGGCGGCTTTCGCGGGGTTGGGGTGTGGTCCGGCGTCCGTCAGGCGGTAGCCATAGGGAGGTCGACCGCCGAGGAAGCGACCTTCGATCTGAGCTTGGGAGCCCATGGCCGTTCGAACGCGGATCTTGATCCGGTTGCGTTCGCCCTTGGACATGCCGCCGAACACGCCCATGATCAGGTCGTGCGCCTCGGAAGAGGGATCGATGGGCCCGCCGACTTCGGGGACCCAGAGGCCAACCCCATAGTGCTCGAAGACGGGGAATGTGAGGCTGTACTGGTTGCCGTAGAAGGCCCGCTGTGGCTCGCCGATGACCACAGCATCAAACCCGCGATGGGGGTCCTTGAGGGCTTCGAGCAGGCGGGTGGCCTCCGGTCGGCGTTTCCACGGTAATGAACGGGAATGGCCGATGTCGAAGTACTCGGTGACGAGCTGCCCGTGGGACTCGACCAGGGCGAGGGCGCGGGTGCGTTGCCAGTTGCGGGACGCTTCTGGGTCCTGCTGGTCCTCGGTAGACACCCGGCCGTAGAAGCCGAATCTGATGGTCATGCTGCTTTGTCCTCACTGGTCTGGCTAGAGTCGATGTGGTCCGCCGCGCTGGTGAGAATCCTGAGAAGCGCCCTCGCCGCAGCCGGGTTCAGTGCCGGAGGTTCCTCGGGGGTGAACACAGTCAGTTCGGCCCGCTCGGTGTCAGATTGTTCGGGTGAGTCACGGCGCCTCATCGGTCGCGGCGGCTGCGTGTTGGTGTTGCTGCGTGGGGTTCTCCCGCCACCCCCGCACCGGTTGCGGACGGACCGGAAGGCGCCCGTGGTGAAACGAGATGACCTGTGCCTCCAGCGGGCAGCGGTCGTTGTGCAACGGACGGTGCCAAGAAGGTAGCGCCGACGCCCTCCCGGCGTCCGCCGAGGAATCCGAGCTGGCGCATCAGGCGGCCTCCTGGTCGAGAGAGGAGGTCGTGCGCAGGCTGTCGCTGAGCAGGCCACGTACCGCGTGGGCGGCTTGCTGAGGTACGACGCCGTTGCCGAGCGCTTGAAGCTGCGCTGACCGTGGCAGGGTGAGGTCGTCGGCGGTGACCCATGCTTCGGGCAGGCCCATCCGTCGGGGTCTTTCCGGTGTGGCGCACTGTCGCTTGGCTGGGTGATTTCCGTGGTGCGCGACGGGTTCTGTCGGGGTGTCGTGGATTGTCGCGTTCGGATCGTGCCTATCGTCCTGGTCCGTTGTGGACAGTGTTTGGGAGGTGGGCGGGTGTGCGCATTCCGGTCGTTTGCGGTTCGGTTGCCGTCCGGGGAGCGGTACTGGACGGTGCTGGACTCGGCCTGCCGCCCGGTACCGGAGGCGGATGAGTGGCTGCTGCACGTACGGCTCGGTCAGGACCGGGCGGAGAGCACCACGCAGGCGTACGCCACCGCGCTGGCGTTGCTGTTGCAGTGGTGCACGGCGACCGGCCGGGACTGGCGCACCGTGATGGGCGAGCTGGGCCGGTTCGTGTTCTGGCTGCGATACTACGACCCGGATGGCGAACCTGGTGCGCCGCGCCGGGTTGTGCGCAACGCGGGCCGGGTCAACGCGGTGATGGCTGCGGTGCGCGAGTTCGTCCGGTACGCGGTCACGGTCGGCATGGTTGCGAGCCGGGCGCTGGACGCCTTGTACGACACGGTCGAGGACACCGACTTGCCGGCGGATGTGCGGGGAGAACGGCCGACCGGGGTGCGCAGCCGCCCTCGACATCGGCTGTCGGCGCCGGAACGAACGGTCGAGGCGGCCACCGACGAGGAGGTGCTGGCGCTGCTGCGGGCCTGCCGCAGCGCCCGTGACCGGTTCATCGTGCTGGCGCTGTGGCGGATCGGCCATCGTCGCGGCGAGGTGACCGGGCTGCGGCTGGAGGACGTGCACTTCGTGCCGGACTCCACCCGGCTGGGTTGCCCCGAGCGCGGCGAGCACGTGCACGTCCGGCGGCGGGACAACCCGAACAAGGCGATGGCGAAGTCGCGCCGCTCTCGGGCGGTGCCGGCGGACTGGCTGCTGGTGCAGGCGTTCGATCAGTACCTGATCGAACGCAACGCCTGTGGTCCGGCGCGGCGGTGCGATTTCGTGCTGGTGAACCTGTTCCGCGGCGAGATCGGCGCGCCGATGCGCCCAGCCGCGATCAACGAGCTGTTCGAGGCGTTGTCCCGCCGCGCGCGTTTGTCTCGCACCGTTCGCCCGCACATGCTGCGCCACGGGTTCGCCACGAACATCATCGCCGCCGGGGCGACGGTGGACGAGTTGAAGGAGCTGCTGGGCCATTCTTCGTTCACCTCCAGCGAGGTATACGTCCACACCGATCGGCAGCGGTTGCGCGATGCGGTGGACCGGGTCGGAACCCCACGGCCGGCGGGTGGGTGAGAGATGTCGATCTCGGCGATCGCGACGGCCCCACGTGACCCCGGTGCCGGGGTCGGTGGTGGGCCGGTCGAGGAGTTGCGCCGGTTGCTGCGACCGGAGTTTCTGGCCAGGGTCGGTTGGGACGCCGAGGTCGGGGTGGTCGCGCCGGCCCGCGACGACGCGCTGCTCGGGTTGCGTGAGTGCGTGGTCATCGACTGCCAAGCCGCCACGCGCGCCAAATGGGCGGAGCTGTGCACCTCTTGTTGGGAGCGGCACAAGGCCAGCGGCATCGCGCTGGAGGCGTTCACGCGCACCCCGTCGGGCAAGGCCAGCCGCGGGGAGAAGCCGTGCCGGGTGGCCGGCTGCCCGCGCCCGACGCGGGTGCGGGAGCGGCTGTGCGGCACCCACTCTTGGCATCGCAAGCAGCACCTCGACCTGACGGTGCAGGCGTGGCTGGCGCGGCCGGAGGTCGTGCCGCTGCCCTCTTACGGCGACTGCCGGGTGCCGGCGTGCATCCGTCGCGCCGACGACCAGGCGGGGTTGTGCAAGCCGCACGTCAAACAGTGGCGGAAGGCCAGGCGCGGCGATCCCGACGCCGACCTCGCCGCCTGGGTACGGAGCGCGGTGCCGGTCAGCCTCGGCCACGTGATCGTCCTCAAGGGACTCCCGGACCGGGTGCAGCTCGAACTGCTGCTCGGTATACAGCGCCGCACCGACGCCAGCCTGCGGACCCTGCCGACCACGATCCGGCATCTGGTCAAGCTCGCGCACGCGCGCCGGGCGGGCAGCGTGTTCGACCTGGCCGAGGTGCGCAGCACCGACATTCGACACGACGCGGGCGCGGTGTTGCGCTCGATCCTGGCCGAGCTGTACTGCGCGCTGTCGGACCCGGAACGCGAACGCGCCAAGGACATCTGGCACCTGGTGGTGTTCGGCCTGACCGGCACCCTGGACTTCACCGGCATCAGCCAGCCGTGGCTTCGCGCGGCCACCAAGCACTGGGTCGCCGAAGACCTGCCGCTGCACCGCGGCCGGCAGGCCGCCACTACCTCGCGGGACACGATCAACGCCGTCACTCGTCTGTCGGAGAGCCTGCGGCTCTCCCGCGACGACTACGGCACCGACGCCACCCGGCTGGGGCGGGGCGACGTGGTCACGTTCACCAACCGGATGGTCTACCTGCGCCGCACCGGGCAGATGAGCGAGAAGAAACAGTTGGAGACACTGCGGCGGGTGCGTCGCTTCCTGGACGACCTGCGCGCGCTCGGACTGACCCGACCACCCCATCCGGCCGCCGGTCTGGCCGGGGAGTGCACAGTCCGCCGCGGCGACGTGCCACGGGAGGCAGAGCGGGAGGCACGCGGCCGGGACCTGCCGCCCGCCGCGTCGACGGTGATCACCGAGAACCTGGGCCTGCTGGAAGCGCGCGCCGGCCTGGACGAGCGGCGGATCACCGAGCTGCTCATCGACACCGGTCGTCGGCCCGACGAGGCGTGCGCACTCGCGTGGGACTGCCTGGAACGCGACCACGACGGCAAGCCGACGCTGATCTACACCGACTCGAAGAACGACCGGCCCGGCCGGCGGCTGCCGATCTCCGAGGCCACCGCGGCGTTGCTGGTCACCCAGCAGTCCGACGTTCGCGCTCGGTTCCCGCACACGCCGGTCGGTGAGCTGGCGTTGTTCCCGCGGGTCAAGGGCAACAAGGACGGCACCAAGCCGATCCCGGTGTCCAGCTACACCAACGCCCACCGCGTCTTCGTCGACACCATCGAGCACCTGCTGATCGGGCCGGACGGGCAGCCGCTGGATTCGACGACCGTAGTGCCCTACTCCTACCGGCACACCTACGCGCAGCGGCACGCCGACGAGGGCGTCAACCCCGACGTGCTGCGCGAGCTGCTCGGGCATCGCTCGACCCGAACCACTACCGGGTACTACCGCGTCACAGAGAAACGCGTCCGGGCCGCAGTGGATCGGGTCAGCGCCCACCAGGTCGACGGCCACGGTCGCCAGGTGTTCGGGCAAGTCAGCAGCCTGCTCGCGCACGAGCACGCCCGCCTGCGCGTCGGGCAGGTCGCCGTCCCGTTCGGTATCTGCACCGAGCCGTCCAACGTCAAGGCCGGTGGCAAGGCATGTCCCTACAAGTTCACCTGCCTGGGCTGCGGGCACTTCCGCAGCGACCCGTCCTACCTGCCCGAGCTGAAGTCCTACCTGCAACAACTGCTCGCCGACCACGAGCGCGTCCAGGCCGCCACCGACATCGAGGACTGGGCGCGCGCCCGGTTGTCCCCAGCCGAGGAGGAAATCAGCACGCTGCGCACCCTGATCCGCCGGATCGAGACCGACCTGGACACCCTCACCGAACGCGACCGCGCCCAGATCACCGAAGCGATCAACGTTATCCGCACCACGCGGCAGACAGTCAGCCTCGGCATGCCCAGCGTCCGCCCACCCGCCGCCGAGACCGGGCGAGCACACCATGACCGCACCCCACACTCCTGACGCGCCTGCGGCGTCGGGGCTGGTCAAGGCGCGGCAGCGTGACGTCGAGCACCGCCGCCAACGAGTCCAGCAGGCGCTGGCCGACATGACCACCGACGCGACACCGATCAGCGTCTCCTCGGTCGCCGCGCGGGCCGGGGTGCACCGGTCGTTCATCCACCGCCACCCCGACCTGCACGGGGCCGTGCTCACCGCCGCCAGCCAAGCCCTCACCGCGCCCTCGGCCGCCTCGGCCGCGATCAGCCACCGGTCGGTGCTGGCCGAGAACGCCAACCTGCACGCGCAGAACCGGCGGCAGGCACAGCACATCCGCGACCTGGAAGACCGGCTCTCCGAACTGCTCGGCCAGCAGGCGTTCCAGCGCAGCGGACTCGGCGCCGCCACCAACACCGCCACGCTCCAAGCCGAGATCGACCACCAGCAGCACACGATCTCCGACCTCACACGCGCCCTGGCCGAACGCGACGAAGAACTCGCCGCCGCCCGCGAAGCCACCCGACGACTCATGACCGAGCTCAACCGACCCTGACCTGCCGCGGCCAACCCGTTGCCGCGCAATGAGAAAGCACGATGTCCGGTCATGCCGCGCGGCCTTCCTCGACGTCGCCACGCGCCGCGACGGCGCCGTCGGCCAGCAACGAACGAATGGCGTGCGATGCTTGCTGCGGCACGACACCGTTGCCGAGTAGACGAAGCTGCGCGGTACGCCGAATGTCCAAACTGGACAAGTAGCCGTCCTCGAGCCCCATCAAGAACTCCACGAAACGACTCGACAACACCGGTCGTCCTCGCTGACCGGTCTGGACCGGGTAAGGCGCCGACCGCCCCATGACCGCTTCCCAGCGCCGGATCGCAGCCTCATACGGCCCCCAGTCGACCGGCGGCTCGTCGACCACGTCCTCACCGTTCGCGGGAGGCGACGCGGTCCTCGCCTCCTCGTCGCGCGGCCATCCGAGGATGAAGATCCGCTCGCGGCGATGAGCCGCACCCACATCACTGGCCTTCAGGCTCGTCCACGCACAGTCGTAGCCGGCCTCGTGCAGATCGCCGAGCACGATATGCAGCCCGCCATCGCGCCACCGCAACGCCGCAACGTTCTCGATCACCACCAGCGCGGGCCGCAGCTCGCGCACTGCGCGGGCAACGTGGAACCACAGCCCGCTGCGATTGCCATGCCGGATACCGACACGTTTGCCCGCAGCCGACACGTCCTGGCAAGGAAACCCCGCCGTGAGCACGTCCACCGGCTCGACCGTCGAGAAGTCCACCTCGCGGATGTCGCCCAGGTTGGGCACACCGGGCAACCGGTCCTCCAACAGCACGCACGCGTGCCGATCGGGATCCGCCACCCAGGCGACCCGCCCACCACCGAGCGCGTTCAACGCCCCGGCATCCAAACCGCCGTACCCAGTGCACAACGAACCGACCACCACGCCCATCAGCGACACACCCCCAACCGCCGCGCCGGTCCACGACACACGTCGCGCACATAAAGACCGCGCTTACCAGCAGAAATACAGTCATTAATGATCGATTTCCCGACAGAAAGGCCCATCATCCATTCCACGAACAGCGGCGAGAGCCGAGGTCGCCCGGTTCGTCCGCGTTCGGTGGGGGGTGGAGCGGGTCGTCCTAGGATCGTTTCCCATCGTCGGATCGCCGCCTCGTAGACGCCCCAGTCCAGGAGCCCGGGGCTTCCGACCATGTCGCCAGTTCTTCCGGCATCATGCCGAGGGCCATTTCGATGGCCTGTTCCAGTCCCGGCCCGCAGCGATGCCGGACGATTGCCGGGCGGCTCTTGCGATTGCCTCCCGCCAGCGGTGTGGGCAGGAATTCGATCACCGCTGCGGTGAGGCCGGGGTTGCCGTTCGAGTCCCTGCCGTTGGGAGAGCCTTTCGTCGCGTCCGAGGCCGTCGGTGTCGGTAACGAGCGTGAGGTGCGGCGATGGTGTTCCTGGGGTGGCGGGAACAGGGTGTTGATTTGCCGACCTGCTGTCTTCCGCTGGTGCGGGTCGCATCCCGTGCGTGTGGCGTCGGAAACGTCGGGGGTCGGAAAGGCCCGCTGTGCCGATCCCGGACAACGAAGTGTTCCGTTCCGGCTTGTGCGCCGCTGTTGGCGCGTGGTCGTTGGGGAGGCGTTGATGGGGGTGGGCGAGGATGAAGATGCGTTCGCGGCGGTGCGGCGCTCCGATGTCGCTGGCGCGGATGCTTGTCCAGAACGCGTCATACCCTGCTTCGGCCAGGTGCGCGAGAACGTCGCCGAGGCCGCCGTCTTTCCATCGGAGAGCGGCGACGTTTTCCAGCACGACGTAGTCGGGTCGTAGAACGCGAACGGCGTCCATGATTCGATAGAACAGTCCACTCCGGTTTCCTTTCCGTATTCCTGCTCGTTTTCCGGCCGCCGAGATGTCCTGGCACGGGAAACCGGCTGTCAGGACGTTCACGCGAGGAAGGTCGCTCCAGTCGACGGCAGTGATATCCCCGAGGTTGGGCACCGAGGGGATTCGCTGCTGGAGCACGGTAGCCATGTGTGGATCGGTTTCGGCGAACCACGCCAATTGACCGCCGCCGAAGGCGGCGATCGTTCCCATGTCCAGCCCGCCGTATCCGGTGCACAAGGAACCCACCGTGGGCAAAGCAGCGCCGTTTTTGTGGTTGGCCATCATCGGGCGGACTCCCCGTTTGAGAGACGTCGGCTGGGCCTCTTAGGCGATTCGAGGGATTCGCTGTTGTGCGGAGTGACGTCATCGTTGTGGTGGAGGGGCGCGGTCACCGGCTCATCCCTCGGAGTGGGGTTGGCGGCGGTCGGCGCGGCCCGGAAGACCAGTACGTCGAGGTGGGTCGGTTGTGCGGTGGGGCGGCCGTGCGGGTCGCGGTGTTCGGTTCGTTGACCGCTGCGGGTGCGGGAGCGTGGCCGGATCTGGTTGTCGCGCATGGGTGCGGTCAGGGCCACGCAGTGCTCGACGGGGGTGAACCCGATCGTGGTGGCGGTGCGGCACAGGAGCCTGGGCATGTCCAGCAGCGTGTGTTCGTGTCGCCAGGGTCGGCTGGCGAGCACGACGAAGCCTCCGGGGCGGACCCATCGGGCGATCGGGCCGAGTGCGTCGGTCAGTTGGATCATCGCGTCGGCGAGGCGCTGGGCTGCGGGATGTACTCCGGTGACGAGGAGGTCGATCGGGGTGGGGATGCCGTCGGTGTGGGGGTCGTCGAGGGTGTTGAGCAGGTGGACGGTGCCGACGGGTCCGGCGAGGCGGGCGTGGTCGAGGTTGCCTTCCAGCGCCGAGACCCAGTCCGGACCCGGTTTCACGCCGAGGGCGTGGCGTCCGGCGCGGATGGCTTCGGCGAGGACGAGTCCGGGTCCGGGTTGGGGGTCGCAGACGGTGTCGCCGGGTGCGGTGTAGGTGGTGATGATGCGCCGCGCGACGGCGGGTGTGAGCGCGCTGCCTGCTCGGGTGGCGGTGACGTGGCGGTGTGCGAGTTGGTGGCGGAGGTCGTGGCGGCCGGTGTCCCAGACGCTGGCGGGCCGGGTGACGGGGTGGGGCATCAGCGGCCTCCCTGACGGGTCGGGCGGGGGCGGAAGACGAACGCGGTGCTGTGGGCCGGGCGGTGCCCGTGCTCGGCGACCGCCCGGCGTTCGGACGGGTTCGCGGGCGGCGACGGGTCGGGGTGTTCGTGGGCGATGATCAGTCGGTCGGTGAGCACGAGACCGTCCCGGACCGCTCCTCGGGTGTGCGCGCGGCGGCGGAATCGCCCGGTGCAGAACCACCCCGGTTCGTCACTGTGTGTGAGCACGACGAGGGTGCCGTCGGCGTCGAGCTGTGGGGCCAGCTCGGCGAGATGGCCGTGTCGCTGCGGGGTCGTCGGGTCGCCGAGCACGATCAACGCGAACCGGTCCGACACCGGACTCGGGGAATCCGGCGGGGCGGTTGGTCCCGGGGCGGAGCGAGTCGCGGGTCTGAGTCCGGGTCCGGTCTCGGACTCGGGTTGGGGGCGGGTGTCGGACCGCGGCGAGCGCGGCGCGTCGGGCGTGGCGTGGGTGGTGGCGCCGCGGCCGAGTCGGAGCACGGTCTCGACGAGTCGGTCCCTCTCGTCGGCGTCGGTGTTCGGCCTGCTGTCGTCGGGTCCGGGGGTGGGTGCGAGGAGCACGCGGTCGCCGGGGTCGGTGTAGGCGGTGATGAGCGCGGGCAGCGCGGCAGCGAACTGCGCCCACCGTCCGGCATCGGGGGCTGTGGGGCAGAGCAGCACGCTGGCTGCCGCGCCGGTCTCCCGCTCGGCGGGTGGGGCCGTCGAGCGGCCCACCGGCGCGGGCCCGTCCGGGGTGCTGGTCGAGGTAGTGGGCTGGGCTGGCGGGGTGCGGTGGGGGTGCGGCGCCATGCGGTGCTCCGATGATCGTCACGGGAATCGGTGTATGCCCATGAAGGCCGTTTTTTGTGTCCCGAGCGTTCCCCGACGGCCGACATTTTTTCGACAACGAACCCGACCGCGTCCAGCAGGTGCACACACATTCCGCCACATTCGACCTTGCTGTGGACATTTCCCCAGTTCGCACCACACGCGGGGATCTCCACGACCCTCGCTTGGGCCTTCTTGCGAGTGCCCCCGGAAGATCACTCGGGACGGGTTCAAGATTCTTTTCTGTGTGCGTGCTGTGTGCCTGGGTGGCGCGACACAGCACGCACAAATCTCACACACATCCCCAGCGCACAGACGTTTGTGTGCATCTGCTACCGATGTTGAACGTCGGGATGACAACGATCTCTGGGCGGCTGCACAGGGAGATCGTTTTCAGCATTTTTTGTGCGAATGCGTGCATTTCTTTGTGTCGTGTCTGGCTTTCTCGGCGGCGTCATCGATTCGCCATCGAGGAAGGACATCTCTGATGACGCACTCCGAGGTTTTCGAGCAGTCGCAGTGGCCCACCAACCCTCTTGCTGCTGCGCGTGAGGCATTCGGCTGGCTGGTGACGGGGCCGCATCCGGTGACGGTCAACGGCCGCTTGTTCGAGTGCCTGCCTGACCGTGAGGTGGGCTTGGTCGAGCTGCGGGACGTGCTGCTCGGTGAGGACTGCCCGCAGCGCTCGCGGGATGAGGTCTGGCGGTATGTGATCGAGCGTGCCCGCGCGGAGCGGGGGACGTGGATGTTGGTCGCGGTGGGGTTGGCGTTGCCGATGCTGACGCCGATCGCGGGCTGGTTGACCCGCACTGACGACAGCGACGATCCCCACGACCTGTGCGCGGAGGCGCTGCGCGGGTTGCTCGACGAGGTGCACACCGTTGACCTCGACGAACCGGGGATCGCGGCCCGGCTGCGGTGGTCGGCCTACCGGGCCGGACACCACGCCCTGTCGAGGACGCTGCTGTCGGCGACACCGACCACGCCGGGCTTCTTCTCGGACGAGCCCGCCCGGCCCAGTGGGCACCCGGATCTGGTGCTCATCCGGGCGGTGCGAAGCGGGGTCGTGACCGAGACCGAAGCCGCGTTGATCAGCTTCACCCGGCTCGACAAGAAGCCATTGGCCCAGTGGCCCCGCCCGGACGGGATGGGCTACGAGGGCCTGCGCAATGCGCGGCGCGAGGCCGAAGCCCGACTCGCCGCATGGCTTCTCGACGAAGACGACGGCAGCGAGCACACCCCCGCCGAACGGGACGCCCCGGGGACCGCCCGCGGCTCGACACAAATGCCGGGCACACATCAGGGTCACGGAAAGTAGCGAACAAACGGAGAACGCTCGGGACACAAAAAACGGCTTTCATGGGTATGAGCGACGTTGACCCGATTGCCCGTTCCTGTTCCCCGACCCACCGGCTGCTCCAGCATCCGGAGGCGGCCTCCCCGGTGCGCCGCCCCCGCCCGGCTCGTGCCCGGCGGGGGCGGTGGGCCCGCCCGCTGCTGCTGACCGTGGTCGTCTTCGGTGTGCTGGTGTCGGCCACTGGCACGGCCCATGCCGAGACCACCGAGGTGTTGGCGGTGGCCCCGAACCTTCAGACGGTGTTGAACAACATCCGCAACTGGGTCATGGGGCTGCTGGCCCTGATCGCCACGGTGTTCCTCACCATCGGCGGCGTCCGCTACATCACGGCCAATGGTGATCCGGGCGAGATCGGCAAGGCCAAGGAGGCGTTCAAGAACGCCGCCATCGGCTTCGGCCTGGCCGCACTCGCCCCGGTCGTGGTCGACATCCTCACCTACTTCGTCGGCGGGCTCTGATCACCATGCCCGCGCCTGCACCCACCGCACCGGAGCCACCGCCGCCGTTGCCGTTGCCTCCGGGCGAGGACTGCCCACCGGGCTCTGAGAACCCGGCGTGCCAGGTCGTCAGCCCGCCCACCGTGGCCCCACCACCCACCACCACAGCGCCGCCCCCGGCGCCGCCTGCCGAGGATTCCGGTGGTGGGGGAATGGTCGGGGACTGGCTGTATCACTGGATGACCGACTGGATCTGGGACCTGTTCGCGAACCTGGCCCGGTCGGCGTTGAACGGGATGCTGGACATGCTGGGGACCACGCTGTTGGCGACCCCGGCGCTGGATCAGGTGCCGGTGATGGGGCAGGTCTGGGGCGCCTCGCGGGACATCATGATCGCCGTCTACGCGCTGGTGGTCGTCATCGCCGGACTGGTGGTGATGGCGTATCAGACGATGCAGACCCGCACCACGGTGCGCGAAGCCCTACCCCGCCTGGTGGTGGCGTTTGTCGCGGCGAATCTGTCGTTGTTTCTCGGCGGCAAGGCCATCACGTTCGCCAACGCTCTCTCCCAGGCTGTGTTGGGCAACAGGGTCGGGCTGGATGAGGCGACGAAAGCGTTCACCGACACGCTGCGTGGAGGCTTTCCCGATGAGGGGTCTTATGGCGAGTTGTATGTGATCTTCACGATTCTCGCGCTCGTGGTGATGCTCATCTGCGTGGTGTTGACCTACGTCGTGCGCATCACGCTGACCGTCATTCTGCTGGCCGGGGCACCGCTGCTGCTCTTGTGTCACGCGTTGCCGCAAACCGAAGCCATCGCGTTCTGGTGGTGGAAAGCCTTCGGCGCCGTCCTGGCGATTCAGATCGCGCAGGCACTCACCTTCGCTGCCGCGATCCGCATGTTCTATCTGCCGGGCGGCGTCTCCCTGTTCTGACCCCACCACGCGAGGGGAATTGTTGTGGCCAAGTTTCTTATTGCTATCGCGCTGTGCTACATCCTGATCAAAATCCCGTTCTGGATGCTGTCGGCGATCCGTGGCGGCGGCCGGTCCTACATCGGCTCGATGGTGAAAGCCTTCGTCGCCTACAAGACACTCGGCCTGGCGGGTTCGGCGATGGGCCGGTTGTCCTTCAGCCAAGGGCGCACCGCGCCTGATCCGTATCGGAAAGTCAAGGCGACCTCCAGTGGTCAGTACATGCTGCCGCTGGACGTGAAACGCCAACCCCGCCCCAAACCCAAGAAAGCCCCGACTGAACCCGCTGGCGGGCCCGATTCCGGGCGCAGTGCTGCGCCGCGGGGTCAGCAGTTGATGCTGCCGATGGACGGGGAATGGCCGGAGAACAAGCCGCGCGTGGGCCGGAATCGCCAGTACGAGTTCCCGTTCGGGTTGCAACGCCAACCCCGTCCGAAACCCACCGAACCGGCCGCCGACAGCGGTGCGGACCCCTCGACGTCGAGGCCGCAGCGGAGTGAGCAGACGCGGTTGCCGCGTACCGGGGACTGGCCTGTGCACCGCCCGGTGCCCACCAGCACCGGCCAATACCGGCTGCCGATCCGAGCCCCTCGCGTCTCCCGCCCCGAGCAGCCCCCGGCACCGGCGACCCGACGCCGGGGACCGGACCGGCAAGAACCGCTGCCGTTGAACCTGCCCGCGCGGCCAGCACCGGAGGCGAAGGGGAACACCAAGCGGTCCCCGGCCAGCCAGGACCCCGGCGCGCGCTCACGTGGCGTGCCGCAGCAGCCGCCGCCGAAGCGTCCGCAGCGTCGGGCGCAGCAGCCGCCGCTGAACCTGCCGAACGTGACCCCGCCGCCCCCGAAGACCCAGCCGAAACCCCAAACCCGGTCGACGAAGCGCGGAAAGGGTGGTGAGAAGCGATGACCCGCAGTGTGCGGATTCCGGCGGATGTGGATCGGGAGGATCGGATCCTGGCTTGCTTCACGCCCCGGCAGGTCGCGGTGTTCGCGGTGACCGCCGGAGTGCTCTATGCCGGGTGGCAGGTCACCCGTGCCTGGCTGCCGGTCGTGGCCTACCTGGTGGTGGCCGTACCGCTCGGGATCGGGGTGGCGCTGCTGGTGGTGCTGCGCCGGGACGCGGTGAGCCTGGACCGGCTGCTGCTGGCCGCCGTGCGGCAACGGCTGCACCCCCGCCGCCGCGTGTCGACGCCCTCGCCGGGCGGGGCGGTGCCGGAGTGGTTGGCCGAGGTCGCCGACGACACCACCGCACCCGCCATCGGGGGGCTGGACCTGCCCGCCCAGGGTGTCGGTGAGGCGGGGGTGGTCGACCTCGGCCGCGACGGGGTGGCGCTGGTAGCGGCGTGCTCCACGGTGAACTTCGCGCTGCGCACCCCGGACGAGCAGGACGCACTCACCGCCGGGTTCGGCCGCTACCTGCACAGCCTCACCGGCAGCATCCAGATCCTCGTCCGCGCCCAGCGTCTGGATCTCTCCGCCCACGTCGGCGAGTTGCGCCAGCAGGCTTCGGCGTTGCCACATCCGGCGTTGGAGACCGCCGCGCTGGACCACGCCGACTATCTCGACCACCTGGGCGGCCAGGTCGAGCTGCTGCGACGACAGATCCTGCTCGTGCTCCGCGAACCCGTCACCACACCGACCGACACGCTCACCGGCCCCCGACTCCGGCTGCCGTTGCGGCGCCCTGCCCGGAACGGCGGGCCTCCGGATGCCGTGCGGCGGGCGGCCACAGCCCGGCTGACGCGGCGCGTCCAGGAGGCCGGGGACCTGCTGGCCCCGGCCGGGATCGACGTGAGCCCGCTGGATGCCGACCAGGCCACCACGGTGCTCACCGCCGCCACCAACCCCGACGCCCCGCTCGTGCCGACCGCAGGGATGGCCGCCGCGCACGAGGTCATCACCACCGCACCCGAACCCGACGACACCGAGGACACACCCTGATGCCCCACCACCACAACGACCACGTAGCGAGCAGTGGGTTCGCCCCGGAGGCGATCGAGGTCGGCGCCCGCCACCTCCAGATCGGGCAGGACTGGGTCGCCTCCTTCGCCGTCACCGGGTTTCCCCGCGAGGTCCACCCGGGCTGGCTGCAACCCCTGCTGACCTACCCCGGCCGCCTGGACGTGTCGGTGCACATCGCACCCATCGCCCCCACGATCGCCGCCGACCGGTTGCGCAAGCAGCTCGGCAAACTCGAATCCGACCGCCGCCACAACGCCACCCACGGACGGCTCGCCAACCCCGAGGTCGAGGCCGCCACCGAAGACGCCTACGACCTCTCCGACCGCCTCGCCCGCGGCGAAGGCCGCCTGTTCCGCGTCGGCCTGTACCTCACCGTCCACGCCGAAAGCGAACAGGAATTGGTCGAGGCAGTCAGCGCCGTGCGCGCATTGACTTCCAGCCTGCTCATGGACGCCAAACCCACCACCTACAGGTCCTTGCAAGGCTGGGTCACGGCGTTGCCGATGGGGTTGGACCAGATCGGCATGACCCGAACCTTCGACACCGCCGCCCTGGCCGCCGCGTTCCCCTTCACCAGCCCCGACCTGCCACCCCCCGACCCTGCCTCCACGTCGGCGGCGCACGGGGTGCTCTACGGCTTCAACCTCGGCTCCCAGGGATTGGTGCACTGGGACCGGTTCGCCTGCGCCAACTACAACTCCGTCATCCTCGGCCGCTCCGGCGCTGGGAAGTCCTATCTGGTCAAGCTCGAAGCGCTGCGCTCGCTGTATCGCGGCGTGCAGGTCGCCATCATCGACCCCGAGGACGAATACGCCCGCCTCGCTGGTGCGGTCGGCGGCACCTACGTGCCGCTCGGTGTCGACGGCATCCGGCTCAACCCCCTCGACCTGCCCCTGCACACCCGCCCCGACGGGCGCCGCTCGGCCCCCGCCGACGCGCTGCGCCGCCGCAGCCTGTTCTGCCACACCCTGCTGTCCGTCCTGTTCGGACAAGCCCTGAACGCCGACGAACGCGCGGTACTCGACCAGGCCGTGGCCGCCACCTACCAGCGGGCAGGGATCACCGACGACCCCCGCACCTGGACCCGCCACGCCCCACTGCTGGCCGACCTGCGCACCACCCTGCACCACACCGACAACGACACCGCGCGCGAGCTGGCCAGCAGGTTGCATCCGTTCACCGACGGCGCCTTCTCCGGGCTGTTCGACGGCCCCACCACCACACCCCCGGCAGGGCACCTGCTGGTGTTCTCCCTGCGGCACCTGCCCGACGAACTCAAACCCGCCGGAACACTACTGACCCTGGACGCGATGTGGCGCCAGGTTGCGAATACCGCCGAGCGCACACCCCGGTTGTGCGTCGTCGACGAAGCCTGGCTGCTCATGCAGCAACACGCGGGCGCGGAGTTCTTATGGCGCATGGCCAAATCCGCCCGCAAACACTGGACCGGACTCACCGTGGCCACCCAAGACGT
This sequence comes from Allosaccharopolyspora coralli, assembly GCF_009664835.1. Classification (NCBI taxonomy): domain Bacteria; kingdom Bacillati; phylum Actinomycetota; class Actinomycetes; order Pseudonocardiales; family Pseudonocardiaceae; genus Allosaccharopolyspora; species Allosaccharopolyspora coralli. The sequence continues at coordinate 2,730,014 of NZ_CP045929.1, read as the reverse complement.
CGGCGACGTCCTGGGCTCCGAGTTGGGCAAGGCGGTGATCGCCAACGCCGCCACCCAAATCCTGCTGCGCCAAGCACCCCAAGCCATCGACCAGATCGCGCGCACTTTCGCACTCTCCGACGGCGAACGCCAATACCTGCTCGCAGCCGACACCGGCCAGGGACTGCTGTCCACCGGCACCCAGCGCGTCGCCTTCCAGGCCATCGCCTCCGACGCCGAGCACCAGCTCATCACCACCGACCCCGCCGAACTTGCCGCCCTTGCCACATCCGACGACGAGCACGAAGTCTCAGACGACATCGTGCTCGACCACTGACCGGAGGAACGCCGTGGACCCCACCTCCGAAACCCTCCTCGCCTGGGCCCAGACCGCGTTGGCACTGCTGTGGACCACCACCCTCGCCCTCGCCCTCACCGCGCTAGCCCTGGGTGTGCTGGCCGTGTTCTACGCACTCGCGCACCTGCGCCGTAGTCGACCGCGCCGCCCGCGCGCTCCGCGCCATGTCGCGCCCTCGCCCGATCTTCCGCGCCTCGACGACGCCCGCCAGCGACGCCGCAACCGGACGAACCACTCCTCGGGCGACGAACCCGCCTAACCTTATCAGTCCATATAGGACAGACAGGTACTCGCTTCTCGCGCCGCTTCACGCGGTGTCCCCTGCGTGACGTTCGGAGTTACCCGTATGCCTTCTTGCGATCCCGCACGCCCCGACCCGGTGGTCCGTCCGCGACGGTTGCTGACGCAGAACCGCCAGATGCGTGAGATCGGGGTGCATAACTGGACCCTGCCCGCCTGGGCCGGGCGGCTGCCCGACGGGCGCAGCTACAACACCTGCCCGTCGGCTGGGGTATGCCGCCAGGTCTGCTACGCCCTGCACGGCACCTACACCTGGCCCGCGGTGCGCGGCAAGCACCACGCCAACCTCGCGTTCGTCCTCGACGACCTGCCCGGCTGGGAACACGCCATGCTCGCCGAACTCGCCGCGACGAAGTTCCACGGCGGCTGGATCCGGATTCACGACGCCGGGGACTTCTTCTCGGATGCCTACACCCACGCTTGGTTGCGCATCATCCGCGCGCGCCCGGATGTGAATTTCTACTGCTACACCAAGGAAGTCGACAGGTTCCGGCGCCTCGTCGAGCCCGATCCGCCGCCGAACCTGTTGTGGGTCTATTCCTACGGCGGCACCCAGGACCACGCCCTGAACCCCGCGGTCGACCGGGTCGCCGACGTCTTTCCCGACAGCCAGGCCATCACCGATGCCGGGTGGGACTCGCAAGAAGCATCCGATCTGCTGGCCGTCCTCGGCCCCCGACTGGTCGGTGTGCCCGCCAACCGCATCCCCCACTTCCTTCGACGGCTGCACGGCCGCCGGTTCTCCGAGTGGCAGGCCGAAGTCGACACCGCCCGTCGTGCTCGCCGCCACGGTTCGGTGCGGTCGATCTCCAGCGCCCCGGCCGCGCGCGAGCCCAGCGCCCACGACGACGCCGCCTGACCGAGCCGTCCCGTTCCTCGATATCCCTTCCTCGTAGGGAGATTCCGTGATTTCGTTCGCCTCTCCTTCCACCGAGAGTCCGCTCGGTGAACTGCTGACCGACCCGTCCGCACCGTTCCGTCACCTGGTTAACGCCGTCTGTTCCTGGTGGCAGGCGTGGGCCCCGTTGGCGCTGCCCGGTGTGGTGCTGGCTGTCGTCGCCGTGCTGGCCGTGCGGCGGTGGTGGTTCTTGCGCTGCCAGAACGCACTGCACCCCCAGGCGCGCCTGGTGACGATCCTGGCGCCGCCGGAGGTCGACCCGGACGGAGCGAAGGCTGTGTGGTCGAACCTCGTCGGTCTGCTCCGGCCACTGTGGGCCCGGCTCGCGCACGGTCAGCCGCACTTGGCGTGGGAGTATGTGTTCAGTCACGACGGTGTGCAGATTCGGTTGTGGGTGCCCGGAACGGTGCCCCCGCAGATGGTCGAGCGGGCGGTGGAGGCCGCTTGGCCCGGCGCGCACACCACCACCACCGAGGCCACCGCCCCCATCCCCACCGACACCGACACCGACCGTCGGCGGTTGACCACCGGCGGCAGCCTGCGGCTGGCGCGCTCGGAAGCGCTGCCGATCCTCACCGACCACGACGCGGACCCGCTTCGTGCTCTGCTCGGTGCCCCGGTCGGTCTCGGTGTCCACGACACCGCCTGCGTACAAATCCTCGCGAAACCCGTCACCGGACGCCGCGTCAAGCAGGCCCGAAGCGCAGCCCGTCACCTGCACTCCGGGCGCTCCACCCACGTCGTTGGTCGGGTGCTCGACTTGCTCACCCCCGGCCGCACACCGAGCACGCCGCAGGCGAACGTGGAACTTGATCCGCAGACCGCGCTGGAATACCAGGCACAGAACCGCGCCGTCGTCGGCAAACAACGTGGCCCGCAATTCGACACCGTGGTGCGCTACGCGGTGAGCACCACCGTGCCCACCGACACGCCACCGGAACAGATCGGCCGCGCCCGCGATCAGCTTCGCGGCCGAGCCCACGGGCTGGCCAGCGCCTTCTCCGGCTACACCGACCACAACCACTACCGCCGCACCCGACTGTGGCACCCAGTCACCGCCCTCGCGCAGCGGCGGCTGCGTCACGGCGACCTACTGTCCATCCCGGAACTGGCTGCGCTGGCACACATTCCTACTGACACCGCGCTGCCCGGCCTGGCGCGTGCCGGAGCACGTGCCGTGCCCCCGGCACCGAACACTCCCACCGAAGGCGACCTCGTACGACCGGTCGGGGTCTCCGACACCGGCCACCCGCGCCCCGTCGGTGTGCAGGTCTCCGACACCCGCCACCACCTCCACGTGCTCGGTGCCACCGGGAGCGGGAAGTCGACGATGTTGGCGCGAATGATCCTGCACGACGCCGAACACGGCCGGGGTGCGGTGGTCATCGACCCCAAGGGCGACCTCATCACCGACGTGCTGCAACGCCTGCCCGAGCACGCCGCCGACCGCGTCATCCTCTTCGACGCCGACAGCCCCGGCCCCGTGCCGTGCCTGAACCCCCTAGAGGGCCCGAAGGAAGCCGCCGTCGACAACTTCGTATCGGTGCTCTCCCGCGTGTTCTCCTCCGCCTGGGGACCCCGCACCGAAGACATCCTCCGCGCCGCCTGCCTGACCCTGCGCACCCACACCGACGCCCCCACCCTGGCCAGCCTGCCCGCCCTCCTGACAGATCCAGCCACCAGAGAGTCCCAACTCGGCAAGATCGGCAACGACGCCACGTTGCGGGGATTCTGGGACTGGTACGAACAACTCTCCGACGGCGCCCGCGCGCAGGCCACCGCACCGCTGCTGAACAAGCTCCGCGCGTTCCTGCTGCGGCCGTTCGTCGTGAAAGCCATCGCTGGTGGTGCCTCCACAGTGGACCTCACGCAGGTGCTCGACGGTGGATTGTGCTTTGTGCGTATCCCGAAAGGCAGCCTCGGCGAAGACACCACCCGACTGCTGGGCTCGCTGGTGGTGGCGCGCGTGTGGCAAGCCACCACCGCCCGCGCCCGACTGCCACAGCGCGAGCGCCGCGACGCCGCGCTCTACATCGATGAGGCGCACAACTTCCTCAACCTGCCCTACGCGATGGAAGACATGCTCGCCGAAGCCCGCGGCTACCGCCTGTCGATGACCCTGGCCCACCAACACCTCGGGCAACTCGGCAAAGACCTCAAGGAAGGCATCTCCACCAACGCCCGCAACAAGGTGTTCTTCAACGCCAGCCCCGAAGACGCCCGCGAACTCGCCCGCCACACCACACCCCGCCTGGCCGAACACGACCTCGCCCACCTCGGTGTCTTCCACGCCGCCGCCCGGCTGGTCGTCAACGGCGCCCAGACCCCGCCCTGCACCGTCACGACCCAACCGCTGCCCGCAGCGATACCAGGACGCTCACGTCTCGTACGAACCGCGTCCGCGCACCACACGCAACCGCTCGATTCTCCCGATGAGGTCGAGCCGCCCACGGGCGCCGTGGGTTTCGACCCGCGGCGCGCCTGCTGACCCCGAGCAGCCCCGAGCCCGCGCACTCACCTCCCTGCCTCTTCGTACGGAAGGGACGCCATGTTCGACGCTCGAAGTCGCCAGCACGATCTCCGCTCACCCGTCCCGACACGACCCACCGGCCGTGCCGCGATCAGCAATGAACACCAAGCCACCATCGCCGGGCGCCTGACCGCCAGGGACCGCTGGATCGCACGGATGGTCGCCGAGCACGGCACCCTGACCTCCACCCAACTCGCACGCGTCGCGTTTCCCTGCCGCCGCACCGCCAACAAGCGGCTGCCCCTGCTGTACCGGTGGCGAGTACTTAACCGTTTCCAACCGTACGTGCGCAGCGGGGCGGCACCCATGTTCTACGTCCTCGACAGCGCAGGCGCGCACCTGCTCGCCCACGAAGACGGCATCGACCCCCACGCCCTGAAGTTCCGCTCCGAGCGCGCCATCGGCATCGCCCACTCACTGCGGCTGGCGCACCTACACGGCGTCAACGACCTGTTCACCGGCCTCATCGCCCACGCCCTGCACCACGACCAGCGAGCCCTGGCCGCCTGGTGGTCCGAAACGCGCTGCGCCCGGCACTTCGGCGACCTTGTCCGCCCCGACGGCTACGGGCGCTGGCGCATCGGCGATCGGGAGATCGAGTTCTTCCTCGAATTCGACACCGGCTCCTACCAACTCTCCAGGCTGGTAGCGAAACTCCCCGGCTACGCCGAACTAGCCACCACCAGCCGCATCGTCACACCCATCCTGACCTGCTTCGCCCGCCCCGAACGCGAAGCCCACGCCCGACGACTCCTCGCCGACCACCTGCGCACCCACTCCCGACCGCGCACGGTGCCGGTCGCCACCACCACCGTCGACACGATCCAGCAGGCAGGCACCAGCGCCGACCAGGTATGGCTCCCGCTGCACCCGAGCGATTCCGGCCGACTCCACCTCATCGACCTGACCACCGCATGGCCACACCTCCCAGCCCCCACCGCACCTACCGGCACGACCAACCCCACCCCCGAGGCCACCAGAGCGGTGCGCCTAAGCCCACCGGCGTCCATGCCGCCGTTCACCCGAACCACCCTGGACTGGAACCCCAGCAGGACAACCAGCCCATGATCAAGGCCGTCAGGCTCGCCCTCGCAGCCACCGCAGCACTGATCATCCTCGCCACCACCGTCCTCTCCGGCGCCGTTGCCGCGCTCGTGACCACCCCAGCGCACGACAGCACCGAACCGAGCGAGCACGCGGTAGCCGACATCCCCGCCAACTACCTCGCGCTCTACCGCGCCGCCGCACCACACTGCCCCGGACTCGACTGGTCCATCCTCGCCGCCATCGGCAAGGTCGAAACCAACCACGGGCGCCTCGACGCTCCTGGCGTTTTGGCCGGGGAAAATGCGTCTGGGGCCGGGGGGCCGATGCAGTTCCTTGAGCCGACCTTCGAGGAAGTCGTGTCACAGCACGAGATTCCCCCTGGCGGCGCGGTGCCGCCGTCGCGGTACGTGCCGCACGACGCGATCTACGCCGCCACCTTCTACCTGTGCGACAACGGGGCCCGGGACAACCGCGATCTCTACGGCGCGATCTTCACCTACAACCACGCCGACTGGTACGTCCGCAAGGTCCTCACCCAAGCCGGGCACTACCGCGCCGCCGCCACCACACCCACCGGATCAGGCGGCTGGGTCGTGCCTGCCCACGGCACCTGCACCTCGGGATTCGGGCCCCGCGACGGCGCCATGCACAACGGGCTCGACATCGCCGCACCCACCGGCACACCCATCCACGCCGCCGCCGACGGCACCGTCATCGACTCCGGCCCCGCCTCCGGCTACGGCCTATGGATCCGCCTCCGACACCCCAACGGCGTGATCACGACGTACGGGCACAACAACACCAACCACGTCGCCACGGGACAAGCCGTGCGCGCCGGACAGCCCATCGGCGAGGTCGGCAACCGGGGCCAGTCCACCGGCCCACACCTGCACTTCCAGATCGACCTCCACCGCCAACCCGTCGACCCGCTCGACTTCTACGCCCAGCAACGCGGACCCGACTTGTGCGGCCCCTAGGCCGATCGTGGCGTGCCCGGGAGTGAGTTACTGGTGGGTCTCGTCTCGACCGAATCGGCTGTTGTTCTTCAGCACGCTGTCGGGCGTCAGTTTCTCCGGGGTCCAGGGCTGGATCAGGTACGTCTCGGTAGGCTCCCTGGCTGCTCTGTCCACAAGGGTCGCGGCCGGTGCTGGGCATCCTCGCGCGCACGGTGGGCGTGGCAAGGGCGAGAGGAGTCCCCAGGGGCGGGTCGACATCGTTCATGCGGGCCGACCCGCGAAGCTGCCCGCTCGGCACGGTCACGACGACCTCCACCACCCGCCCTCCCACGGATCGAGGACGGGTGGTGGAGCGTTGTTCCAGTGCTCCATCATGAACTCGACCGGGCCTGTATGGATGCCCGCCACCACCCTAAGTAGACCCTCGACGGTGGAGGCCAGGCCGTTAGCGCGCCTGTGCAGGTGCCCAGCGTCGTCTGGGTAGACATCCGCATCCAGCATGAAGAACTGGTGATAACTGACTTCAACCCCGCCGGAGAGCGGATGCCCGGTTCGAACCTGTCCATCACGCTCCACCCTGCCGAGGCGAACACGCCGTGCCGCCTGCTGGCCGAAGCTCCGCTTCGGCGGCACGTTCTTGTCCGGTCGCGGTAGGTGTACGACGCTGCCCTACGGGCGGGTCTGGTGGCGCCGCGCGAGCCGGTCCTGGAGTTTGGCGTGCCGGAATTGGTAGACGGGTCCCACGGTGCGCAGGACGTGCCGTGTGCGTGCGTCTTCCAGGAACCGCATGAGCCGCCACGGCGTCCGTCGTCGTAGGGCCAGAATGATCTGGGAAACGAGCATGGGCCATGTCTGCGTGACGGTGAACCAGACGGTGAATGCGATCGCGGCAGTAAACGCGAACCCAGCGTTGAGTAAGTAGACGAGCACAGGGACGGCGTCACTAGCCAACCCGTCCCCTAGTCCGAGGGCGAGCACGAGCGCGAGCCACGTGGTGAGGGCGATCGCAAGCCCAGCAGCGCGGTCCTGCTGGCGGGTGTCGCGGGGACCGTGCACATTGGTGTCCGTGCCAGGTCGTCCAAGCCCAGCCGCGAAAGCGGCTCCGAGCCCCACCACGAGACCAGTCACGAGCCCCTCAGTAGCACGGCCCCCCTGGCTAGTCGGGAGCCCGATCAACGCCCCAGCCACCAGCCCGACTGCCAAGGCTCTGCCCGGCAGTGGACTGCGCCACCAAGATGTCCTGATCCGTTGTGGTGCGCCGTCTCGGCGACTAGTCCCCAGCCCGATCCCAAAACCCACCGTGACAGCACACATAATCCCGATCCCGATCCCGATTGAGCTAAAGAAGTCGGTGGGGCGCCCCACGAGGACACTATTGATGACGACCAGCATGGACATGAGCGCCAGCCCAGCCGTGAGACCCCCGACGAGACCCGCCGGAACGCCTTTACTCGGTTTCATTCTGCCCCACCATGAAACGCGGATACGGCCCGTCGCATCGGAGCGGCGACCGGCGGTAATCGCGGCCGAGATTCCGGCAGTCACGCCAGCAGCGAACCCGACCTGAAGCGCGGCCTCAAACTTTCCGGTGTGCTGGTACAGCGCGCCGAAGACGAGCGCGACCGCGCACCAGGTGCTGAAACCACTGATCAGGGCGGCTGCGGTGCGGGACGTCCAGCGTGGAATCTGCCACCAGGCGAGATCGCGGGTGTGGTCCTGGTTGAGCTGGTGGGAGTGTCGGCGATCTTGTGGGTGATGATGTGATCACCTGTCAGTGCTGCGCGTCGAGGCGGTCGCCGTAGTGCATGGCGAGCGTGTTCAACGCCTGTTTCCAACCTACTACTTTCCCGGTGATGTTGGAACGATTTTTGAGTGGATTTTTGATCACGAGATAGAGCACTTTGAGTGCGGCCTGTTCGTTGGGGAAATGGCCTCGGCGTCGGGTGGCCTGACGGAACCGGGAGTTCAGGCTTTCGATCGCGTTCGTGGTGTACACCAGCTTCCGCAACTCGGGCGGATAGGCGAGGAACGGCGTGAACTGTTCCCAACTGTGGCGCCACAGCCGGATCATCGCGGGATACCTATCCTCCCATTCGGCACAGAATTCGGTGAACTCTACTTCTGCGGCTTCTACGGTGGGGGCGGTGTAGATCAGCTTGAGAGCCCCTAACACATTGATGATCTTGGCTTGAGATGATCTTGGGGTGGCTGCGCCGTGGGTTGTCTCCGATGAGTTGTGGGCTCGGATCGAGCCGTTGCTGCCGGTCCGGCCGCCAAGCAGGAGGGGACCGAAGCCACGACCTGATCGCGATGTGTTGCAGGGGATCCTGTTCGTGCTGTTCACCGGGATCGGCTGGGAGGACCTGCCCCAGGAACTCGGGTTCGGTTCCGGGATGACCTGCTGGCGACGCCTTCGGGACTGGCAGGACGCCGGGGTGTTCGACCAGCTGCACCAGGAGTTACTGGGCGAGTTGAACGCTGCCGGTGAGATCGACTGGTCACGTGCATGTGTGGATGCCTCCCACATTCGCGCGAAAAGGGGGGCGCTGCGACCGGGCCGAGTCCCGTCGACCGAGGCAAGACCGGCTCCAAGCACCACCTGATCTGCGATGGCGGCGGTGTTCCGCTCGCGGTGACGCTGACGGGAGGCAACCGCAACGACGTCACCCAGCTCATCCCACTGGTCGACGCAGTACCGCTGGTTCGCGGTCGTCGCGGACACCCACGCCGCAAGCCCGACGTCATCGTCGCCGACCGTGGCTACGACCACGACAAGTACCGCAACCTGTTGCGACAGCGCGGAATCCGCCCACTGATCAGCCGGCGAGGCACCCGCGACAACAACCAACCCGTGCGCTGGGTCGTGGAGCAAACACTGGCCCTACTGCACCAATTCCGCCGCCTGGCCGAACGCTGGGAACGCCGCACCGACATCCACCACGGGTTCCTCGCCCTCGCCTGCGGACTCATCACCTGGCGACGACTCCATGCCCACCACGAACGCACCGCAATGTGTTAGGGGCTCTGAGTCGTTTAGTGATCGCCGGCCAGTACTTCTTCGATGCGTAGCGAAGGCTGGCCCGCACCAGGTGCACGACACACAGTTGGACCTCTGCTTGTGGCCACAACGCAGAGATCGCCTCGGGCAGCCCTTTCACGCCGTCACAGGCGACGATCAGGATGTCCTCGACGCCACGGTTCTTCAGGTCCGACAAGTGGTTCAGCCATCCCTTGGCTCCTTCGCCACCAGTACCGACCCACATGCCCAGCACGTCCCGCTCACCAGCCAGGGTGATCCCGACCGCGATGTAGACGGGACGGTTCGCCACCGCACCATCCCGAATCTTGACATGAATGGCATCAATCAACACAACTGGATACACGCGATCCAACGGTCGAATTTGCCAGGAATTCAGGTCGTCGACCACCTTGTCGGTGATCTTCGAGATCAGCTCACGTGACACCCGTGCGTCATAAATGTCGGCCAGGTGTGCTTGAATTTCCCCGGTCGTCAACCCTTTCGCATACAGGGAGATGACCGTGTCGTCGAAACCCTCGACCCGGCGAGCGTACTTCGGCACGATCTGCGGAGTGAACGTACCGTCTCGATCACGGGGCACGTCGATCCGTACGTCACCCACATCGGTCCGCACCGTCTTCGACGACGATCCGTTCCGCTCGTTGACCCCGAACTTCTCCGCAACGTCGCCTTTCTCGTAGCCAAGATGGTCGTCCAGTTCGCCGTTCAGCGCCGATTCCAGCACCGTTTTGGTTACCTGCCGCAACAGTCCGTTCGGGCCGACCAGCTACACGCCATCTTCGCGGGCCTTGTCGATCAACTCCCGCGCTACCCGAACATCGAGATCGTCATGAGCAGGAGCCGGGCCAGCCGAATCGGCCGCCGTGTCTTCACTTGTCACCATGGATCCTTCCCACCGGAGCCGACCGCTCCAGCATGGTCAAGATCACCCACCACCCACAAGATCACGGACAGCCCCATGATCAAGGGGCGGTCGTGTCGAGTTCGGTGAGGTAGGCGTCGATGATGTCGAGGAATTCGGTGCGGTCGAGGGTGGTGGTTTGGCCGTTGTAGTCGTTGTCGATGGTGACGGCGGCGCGGGTGATGGTGATCGAGCAACTGTTGCCGCCCGCTTCCCACGGCTCGATTCCGGGGGCGCGGGCGTGGTCGCGGATGTCGACGAGCGCGCCGTGGTGGTCGCCGAGGTCGTCGTAGAGGAGTTGGTCGAGGGGTTCGTAGCCGTCGGGGACGAGGACGGTCACCGCGCCGTGTTCGTCGCGGCCGAAGCGGACGGTGCTCATGGTGTCCTCGTTTCGGGTGTCGGTACTGGGTAGGCGGTGGCGAGGTCGTCGAGGGTGGCGGTGGCAAGGTCTGTTCCGGGTCGAAGGAAACCCTGGACTCGGATGCCGCAGTAGGTACCTTGCCATTTGAGTGGCACGAGGTTGCCTCGGCGGTCGTGCGCGGGTTGGCGGGCGGTGAAGGCGGCGCGGATCGCGCGGCGGACTTCGTTGCGGGGCCAGGAGTCGGGGAAGAACGTGGTGAAGGTCTTGCGGGTGGGCTTGCCGTTCGCGGTGTGGCCTTCCACGGTGCCGTGGTAGATCCCGATGTGGTCGGGGTCCTGGGGATCGGTGACGGTGAAGGTGCCGTTGTCGATGCCGCCGGGCCGGTGGTGATAGCCGGTGATCTTGCGGGTGGTGGTGTGGCCGTGGAACAGGTGTTGCTCCACGTCGTTCGGTAGGGCCAGTGCCGCATCGTCGGTGGCCGAGTGGCCCCCGTCGTGGGCGTCGACGGGAACCGTGGCCGGACCGCTCGGAACGACGAGGACGGCCGCGAGGTAGGTCTCGATCGTGGCCGCCACGCGTTCCAGTGACTTCTGGGTGGATGCGGTGAGGTCGCGGGCGCGGGTCAGTCCGTGCAGGGGCGCATCCAGCGCGGACTCGATGGTGCCGCGGGCCTGGGTGAGCGCTTGCACGGCCACCTCAAGTGCTTCAGTCGCGCCCTGGAGATGCCCCACGGAGAGCCCGGATCGGACCCGGCGCAGTGTGTCGGCGAGTTCCTCGATGGACGAAATGCCCCGACCTCCTGCGCTCGCATCCCGTTGGGCTTGGTGTCCACCCGCACCGAACCCTACGAGGCAGGACCGACAGCCAGAACGCACTCACCCCGGCGGGGCTCGTGCGTCCCACGCCCACCACCCCAACCGCGCGGCTACGGGTGGCCGGGAAGGGGTCGGGAGCGCTGCTTCCTGTTCAGCCTTGTGCCTGGTCGTGGTCTGCTGGGCTGCATTCGGGCTGGTCGTGCCGCACGGTGTCGGTCAGGCGTTGGGCGGTGCGTACGGCGGCGAGCATTGCGGAGGTCTGTCGGATGTTGTCGGCCAGCTCGACGACCTCGCGGTGTTGCGCTTCGGCGCGGGTGGGCCAGTCTCCTTCCGCGAGAGTGTCAGCCACGCACAGCAGGACATGGGGGCCGAGTTCCCAGAGCAGGCTGTTGGCGGCACAGGCGGCGATGGCGAGGTTGTCGATGTCGGCGCCGTACCAGGCCACGGTGGTGGGGTCGTGGTCGTTTTCGCGCATGGCTTGGGCGGCGGCGCGGAAATGACTGCCGCTGCCGACGGCGGGGTCCTGTACCCGGGCGCCTTCGTGCGGTGTGTTCATTCGCGCCATCACGTCGGCGATCGCGGTGGGCGTGTAGATCTGGGCGTTGGCTTTGGAGGCGTTGGAGGATTTCAACGAGCCCAGCACCATGCCGAGGAGATCAGCTTCGTACCGCGCTTCGGTACCGGTCAGTGCGATCTGTCCGGCGTGCAGTGCCGCGTCGGCGGTTGTCTTCGCAGCGCGTTGGAGCGTGGGGTTCTCGTCGTCGTGGAAGAGCCATTCCATGAGGGGGTACAGCGCGGGGACCAGGTCCGGGCGTGCCCGCCCGGTCAGGGTGTAGATGTCGGTCAGGGTGCGGCGGAATTCTTCGGGTGTTTGGGCCTGGATCTGTTCGCCGGGGCATGGCTGGGTGTGGTCGCGTGGGTGTATCAGGGCGAGTCCGGCGACCACTGACAGCGGCACGTCGCGTCGTCCGGAGTGATTGCTGGTGTTCCACGCGGTGGCCACGGCCTGGGCGATGGTCATGGTAGCTCGGTCGGGGTGGGGGCACGGACGGAATGCTGTGCGGTGGTTCATCGTTGGGCTCCTGATGCTGGTCGCGCATCGGCGGGGCTGAACCGGTTTCGGGCACACGGGTTCCCAGGGACGAATGGCGACGTGAGCGAAAGTGAGAAGAGGCGACTATTGAAAGGTCAGACGGCTCTGACCCTTGTGGGGGCCGGACTCAGTCAAGAACGTCGTCGTAGTGGGCGACCGTGATGGGCGTGCCCCCGGGCGGAGTGCCGTTGACTCGTGCGATGGAGTGGGTGAAACGACGGTCGTCCGGGTGGCACGGATTGCTCCAGTTGTGTTCACCCGCGAGCGTGTTGATGGCATCCGCCAGAGCGTCCGCACAGTCGTTGTGTCCTGTGTGGATAATGAAGTGCAGTTCCGGTGTGGCCAGCGATTCCCCGGTGTGGACTTGGACTCCGAGCATGGCATCGGAGGGCGTGTTCAGGTGCGCTGTCGCCGCTGCGGTGATCCACACGGCGAGTTGGGTGGGGTCGAGTCCTTGCGTGAGGGGATACTCGGCGCCATAGGTCCGGGCGGTCGGGTGTTCCTGCACGTGCCGATCGGGGCCGACGGTGAGCTGGTGCCATTGTGGATGGTCGTCGGCGTCCCAGAAGAACCACTGGTTGTGGTCGAAGGCGTAGATCATTCGCCGGTGTGCCGGGGGAATCCACTCGGTGCGGCGCGGCGTGCCGTCGGGAACGTCGATTCGGCCGGTGGTCGGTGGTGGCGTGAAGAGGTCGAATCCGGCGACGTCCCAGGCCAGCGCGAACCGTGCGAAGCGCTCGCGTACCTGGGTGGTCGAGGTCGCGGCCAGCAGGAGCCAGCCGATGGGCAGGCGCGCGAGCGCGTCCGGTGCGCGGTAGTTGTCGAAGGCGCCGAGTGGTTCGGCCTGTGGGCCTCGCCCGAGCGTGAACAGGGTGCGACTGTTCTCGGTCATGTCACTGTCCTTGTCTCTACTGAAGGAATCGGTTCTCGACCTCGCCCCGGAGATCCGGTGCCGGGTTGGGGTGTTGCCCGCGGAGGTCGTGGAGCGCGCGGTCGGCGAAGGTCGTCAGCCGTAGGCGCGGCGAGCGGTGCGGCGCGCGCGGTGATGGCATGAAAAAGGGCCGACGGACCCACCCCGGAGGGTGTTGGCACGGTCCGTCGGCCTCTCTCAAATGCCCTGTTGAAAGGGCGCCGTCCCCGAAGGGAGGCATGGGTGAGGGTAGCTCACCGGTTTGGTGAGTGTCCCGTGCCTGTCGTGATGTAGTTGTGGTTGTGCGTGGTCAGCGCCGGTGTGTCGGGCGTGCTCGGGAGCGTGCGACCGCGTCCCAGAGCGCGCTGCGGTGTGCCGGATCGTTGACCTGGTCGGGGTCGTCGGCCGGGAGCGCGCTGAGGTGGCCGGTGATACTCGACGTGCCGCACAAGGCGGTCAGTGCCTCGGCGAGGTCGGTGTCGGCATCGCCGATCAGGTGGACGTGGGTGTTGTTCGCGCGACTGGTGGACAACTCGATCACGCCGCGCGCAGCGAGCCCGGAACGTTCGGCGGCGACCGGGATGAGGGCCAGGTCCGCGCTGTGCAGCAGGTGCCACGTGACGGGTTCGTAGGGATTGGCGTGCACGAGGGTGAGCGTGTGCTGGCCGGTGAGGTCCCCGACGAGTCCGCGTAGTTCCTCGGCGGGGGGCGGTTCGGTGCCCGGGGTGGAGAGCACGCGCAGCGTTCCGCGTGCGGAAGCGGGCGAGTCTAGGACAGCGCCGGTGAGCGTTCGGTGCAGATCGAGGGTGCCGCCGCGTGCGTCGATGACACTGGTGCGCTCGCCTGCGGCAGTGGCGGCTAGTGCGAGGCTAGCGGTGGTGACGGTGCCGATCTCGGCGCCGGGGGTGGGGTCGAGAATCACCACCAGCACGGCCATGAATTCGGTGAGCTGGGTGGCCTGCCGACGAAGGTGTCCGGCTCCGTCCGGGAGGGTGACCACGGTCCGGGCGCCCAGTCCCAGGGCGTGGCGGAGGATGTCGGGCTCGGGGCGGTCGGCGGCGTCGAGGAGCAGCGTCGTCGTATTCGGAGCAGACCACGAAGCCACGCGGTGGCGCAGGCTCGGCGCGGCGTGGGCATCGATCCACACCAGGTCGGCATCCGTCCACTCGCGCCGGGTGACCGATTCCGGGGATCGGGTGACCACACGGGCGCCTCGGGTGTGACAGGTGATCTCGTGGTGAAGCGCGGTGCGGTCGGTGATCAGCAGGATGAATCCAGACATGGCCAGGAACTCCTTTCAGGGCGTACGAACCGCCGCGGGCTCGGGTGTGGCGGTGTTCAGGGCGTGGAGGGCACGCGCGAGCGGGAGAACCGCGTCCGGGGCGACGCGTAACGACACACGGGCGCCCTGGTCGGCGGTGGTGATGCGGAAAAATCCGGTGGCGCGGTCGTCCGGGCCGCCGAAGTGAACCTCGCCGCCCGCTGCGTCGACCAGGCGGGCGTGCGTGATCTCCACCAGGTCGGCGACGACGGCGTCCCGGGCAACCTGCTGTGCCTGATGTTCCTGGCCACGCGTGCGGGCCGCGTTCAGCTCCTCGCGGTAGGCAGGCAGCAATCGCCGTTGCATGTCGTGCGCGATCAGCCGCGCGGGCTTGCTGCGGGAGACGGTGATCTGTGGGAGACGAGCCAGGTCGGTGTGGGCAGTGAGCGCGAACGGCGCCCACGCGGTCAGGATCAGCCGCTGCCGGGCCGGTGCCCTCCAGGTCTCGACGTGAGCCGAAATCTCGGCGTCGTCGGGCCCGTACAGGCGGGCAGTGTGGTCCCCGTGATAGGCGCCGTCGGCGTCGTGGGCAGGTCCGACGCGCCACCCCTTGCCCAACGTGGGGGCAAGTTCGGCGGCCAGTTCGTGCACGGTGCGGGTGTTCATCGGTACGGCTCCTTCCTGGTGTCGTGGGCGGGGGCGCGTGCCCGGCGGCTCGTCGCCCCCGTGACGGTTCGGTGTCAGGACGTCGGGCGGACGGGCATGATCAGGTGCCGGTAGCCGGGGGTGTCGGTGGCGGTGAACACCACGGGCCGGTTCGGGCTGTCCAGGCGCAGCGTCACGGTGTCCCCGGCGAGACTGCTCAACGCGTCCCGGAGGTAGCGGGCGCCGAACAGCACCCGCACGGACTCGGCGACGCCGCCGACTTCGGCGGGGTGCTCGGGAGCGGTGACCGTCTCCGCGTGCTCGGCCAGCACCGGGGCGACCGAGACGCGCCCGTCGGGGTGCAGGGTCACGGCCAGGTGGTGCCCGGCCTGGTCGCGGTCGGCGGTGTAGTGGGACGCCTCCAGCGCGGCCGTAGCGCGCACCGTGGCCTGGGCGAGTGCGCCGCGGTCGGCGCGGGCGCTGGCAGTGGTCTCCGGAAACAGCCGTTCGTACCGTGGGAACTCGGCGTCGACGGTCCGGGTCAGGACGGTGAGATCACCGCAGGACAGCGCGGCCCAGTCGCTCGCCGCGTCCACACCGAGACGGACCCGGTCGCCGGTGCAGTGCTTGAGCACCGACGACAACAACTCAGCGGGCAGCATCACCGACCGGTCTTCAGTCGCGGCAGTGGTGGCGGGAATCTCGGCGACCGCGAGCCGGAATCGGTCGGTCGCCGCCAACGTGAGCGCGCCCGGCGCCGCCTGGACATGCACGCTGGTGAAGATCGGCAGCGTCGCATCCGCGCCCCGCGCGATGAGGACACGTCGTGCCTGCTGGGTGAAGGTCTCGCGGTCTGCCTCCGCCATGCTCGCCGGTACCGTTGGCAGCGTGGGGAACTCCTCGACCGGGTAGGCGGTCAGGGGCATGGTGTAGCCGCCCAACGACAGCACGGCGTGACCGTCCACAGTGGCCCGCAGCGTGACCGGCATCGCGTCGGCCTCGCGCTTACGGGAACCCTTCACCAGCGCGCCCAGCATCTTGGACAGCTCGACGTGGTCCACCAGGAGCGCACCCGGGGCGTTCACCGCGTCCGGGATGCGAACGGACACGACGGTATCGATGTCCGTCGTTGTCAACGTCAGGTGCCCGCCGCGCGACTCCAGCAGGACGCCGCCCAGTAGCGGCACGGCGGGGCGGCGCGGCACACCGACAGCCACGGTGCTCAACGCTTCGGTGAGGGTGGCGCGGTCGGTCTGGCACTCCAGCAGCGCGGCAGCAGGACGGGTATCGGTAGCGGTACTCATGTCACGACCTCCAGAACGACAAGCGAACGAAGTGAAAGGGGGTGCGGGGCGCCCGGCACCGGATCGAGTCCGGGCGCCCGCGCGGGAAACAGGGGTTTAGCTGACCCAGTAGGTGCCGGTGTGGTCCTCGGTCAGATCCACGTGCGGCATCGGCTCACCGGGGTACGGGGTGTGCAGGATCAACCGGCCAGCGTTGGTGTCGGCGTCGTCCGGGATCCGGCGCACGCTGAAGGCCAGCGCGCCGCGCGGGTCCCCGACACTGATCGTGACCGTGATCGAGTCCTCGCCGGGGTCGGTGTGGATCGCGGCACTGTTGGCCCACGACAACGCCACACGCTCCGCCCGATGCGG
This sequence comes from Allosaccharopolyspora coralli, assembly GCF_009664835.1. Classification (NCBI taxonomy): domain Bacteria; kingdom Bacillati; phylum Actinomycetota; class Actinomycetes; order Pseudonocardiales; family Pseudonocardiaceae; genus Allosaccharopolyspora; species Allosaccharopolyspora coralli. The sequence goes on along the minus strand of NZ_CP045929.1, from coordinate 2,713,265 downwards.
ACCCTCCCCGGCTTCCGGGCCGGTGTCCCCGTCGTGGTCCGGGTCGTCGTCGGGGTCGTATGCCACGCACTCGACGCGGCCGGACTCATCGGCGACGCCGTCGCCATCCTCGATCAGGCGTGCACCGCACGCGGTGCAGCGCCACGCGGTGTCGTCGGCGTTCTCGAACCGGAGCGCCGTGGAATCGTCGTCGAAATCCTGGGTAGTGATCATGTCGCCGTCAACGGCAAGCACAAACATGGAAACCTCACAGAAACAGGCGGGGCAAGGAGAAGGAGGGGCGACCGGCCGCGCGGCGCAGACAGGGCGCGGACGGTCGCCGCGAGGCTCAGAATCGGTTGACGAAGCGCACGGCCTTGCCGCACTCCGGGCACGCCACGTAGGCGCGGGCGCGGTCACCGAAGGGCACACGGACCTGGTCAGGTACCCGGTAGGTCGTCATGTCGGCGCCGTCGGAGGCGTGCAGACGCACGGTGTCGACGGTGTGCCAGCGGTGTCCGCGCGCACACTCGCCGGTGGCGTGGGTGTAGTCGGCCCACTCCTCCAACTCGTCCACGGTCGACCGGTACACCGTCGGCGCCTCGTAGCCGCCCGAGTGGTCGCTTACGGTGATCATGAGGTCGCCCAGTTCACCGGCGGAGAGCACGGTGAAACCGAGGTCGTCGATCAGGTGATCGGCGAAGTTGAACAGGTTGTGATGCCACACCGTGCCGTCGCCGTGCAGCCCCGACGGCAGCTCGCCCGTGCGCGCGGTGATCCACGCCGTGATCACGTCATCGTGCGGCCACTGGTGCCCGTTCTCGTCCATCCACTCGCGCAGGTCGTCGGTGAGGTCCGCGCGGTACTCGCCGCGGTCCGCGATCCACTCGCCGGTATCCACCGACAGCCAACCGTCACCGTGCGACCACGCTTCCACAGAGACACGAGTCATGAGAAATCCCTTTCACGCATCTTGAGAGAGAGCGGGCAAACGGGGTGCCAATCCCTACCCGCAATTTCAGTTAATCTCGGAACTCTCTTTCGTGTTCCTTGCATCTACCGTAGCGCCGGCCGAGGCGCTGAGACAATACCTATCGACCGGAATTTTGGGCCTCGATTCGACGTGTCACCACCCGTGCGCAGCGGCGGCAGACGGCGAAGGAATGGCCACCGAGGCAAGGAGGACGGAGAAACGAATTCGAGACGTCAGAGAATAGAATAAGGAGCATCTATCCAGAACCCTATACGACACAGAGAAGGTGTCCGGCGCTGTCGACAAATTCGTTCGTTTACCTCCCCTTCCGTAGCATTCACACTCCTCTTCCTGTCGTCTACGAGTTCCCGTGGGGTACCGAGGCTGGGCACGCGCAGGACACCCCGCCAAGGCCACTGGCCAGCCACAACACGCGGTATGAGGGGTTCTTGCTTGGCAGGGCAACCGAAAGGACAACGGATCGGACAACCGATAGGTCCCCGGATCGGCCTGCCGGTTCGCGACGGCACCGGGGGCGCGTGCCCTTGCGCACAGCACAGACACATCCCGCAGAAGAATTCCGTCGCCCTATTCCCTAACCGAATCCGATTCCGCACCGCGAGCCGCCGAGATTGTTCGGATGGAACAATGACGTTGCGACTGCACGGGAAAGGGTTCGACTATGCCGCCGAGTACGCGGGGTCAAATTGGCGAACGCGCGGTCGCAGCTCTATCCGGCGCGGTGATTTCGGTCGGCCGCCCGTGCGGTACGAATGAGTATATGGGTTGGCCGGACTGGAAACGCAACAGCTACCACCACCTTCTGCTTATTCGGCATCTTCCCGTTCCCGGCAGCGGGGGCTCGATGTGGTGGGCAGTGGCGCGTGTGGCTGCCGAACTTGCTCACCGGGTCGGTATGGGGATGGGATCGACTGCTCACCGGCCATGACCGAAGCGGTCAAGCAGGTGACGCCGAACAGCATCACCTACATCCTCGGCGACGTCATGCGCCGCACCGGTCCCGGTCGAGCATCCCGGACCGCGACAGCGACCTCCGTCTGATCGAGCGGCCTACTACTGCGGGGAGCGCTGGAGGGCGTCGGCGAGTTGATGGGTGCTGTCGTGGGGGCGTTGGCCGATGTCGGCGAGGGTGGTGGTGAGGAGGTGCAGGGTGGCGTTGATGCTTTCGTGGCGTTGCAAGGTGGCTTGGGTGCGCATGATGTCGCGGTAGACGGCTTCGTTGGTGGGGTCGAGCAGGCGTGCGTGTTCGAGGGTGTGCAGGCGGCGTTCGGGGTCGGTGTCGCGGTAATGGGCGGCGAGGGCGGCTAAGGCGTCGAGGACGGTGCGGTGGGCGGCTTCGCGGGGTGCTTCGAGCCAGGGGTCGCTGAGCCCTGCGGCGAGTTCGCCGTGGTAGCACTGCACGAGGGTGGTGCAGGCGTGGAGTTGTTCGGTGTCGGTGGTGTTGCGGCGTGCGTGGTCGGTGTCGAGCAGGTGCCAGTAGTCGACGTCGACGAGGTCGGGGTTGAGGCGCACGCGGTCCCCTTCGGACAGGACCAACTCGGCCTCGGCCTCGGGCTCGGAGTGGTCTAGGTGGGGACGGAGTGCTTTGCGGACTTGGGAGACCGCGGCGTAGAAGACGTTGAACTGGCGGGTTCCGAACGTGTCGGACCACAGCGCGGCGCGCACGGCTTCGCGGGTGGTGCCCTGCGGGTGCAGGGCGACGAACAGCAGCAGCTTGGTCTGTTTGCGGGTGAGGCTGCTGGTGAGTTCAGACGGTTCGCTCGTGCCGTCACGGTGGATCAGCCTGAGACGCCCCAAGATGCTCAACCCCAGCGGCCGACGCTCGTCGTCCACGGCCTCGTCGGCCTCGTTCCACGCCGAGAAGGCAGGCAGATCCGGGGCGGCGGGTTCTGGCTCCTGCTGCTGGCTCAATGCCGTCTCGCGCTCCCAGCGATCTGGGATGGGCGTCTCGTCGGTGGGTTGGGCGGGCGAGCATGGTTCGTCGATGACGTGGTCCTCGACGTCCGGCTCAGACTCGGTGACACCCGCTTCGGAGGTCGGCGTCGCAGTGACCGTGTCGAGCGCTGTCTCGCGCGGAGTCTCAGTGTTGGCCGGCTGAGCACGTCTCGGGGCGAGAGAGATCGAGTGGACAGCGGGAACGGGACCCTGGTAGCCGCACTCCGCAGCAGTGTCGGCGCGGCGCGCGGGACGTCGGCGGTGGTGTTGGTGCCAGGCTGCGGCGGTCACTGCGGCCAGCGCCGCGCTCGTGGTGGCGGCGAGTGCTTCGGCACCAGGATCCGCTACCGCGGCGTCGTGCTGAGACGGCTGGGATCCGTCGGGCACCGGGGCGGGCCGCGCGGCGTTCGCTGGGGGCGTCGTGGGTTGTGGTGTTGGTGGCGGTTCGTCGGCGGGTTCGGGTGGGGTGTAGTCGGGGACGAGTAGTTGCCATCCGGGCAGCAGGATGTCGGGGTGGGCGAGGGTGAGTCCGTCGGGTTGGGTGCGTCCGGCGTTGAGGGTGAACAGCTCGTCCCACTGTTCCGGGTCTCCGAGTTCCCGTTCGGCCACTGTGGACAGTGTGTCACCGGGCTGCACGGCCACGGTGTAGGTCGGCCCAGCGCCGCCGGTTGACTCAGGGAGGGTGAGGAGTTGCCCGGGTTCGAGGTGGTTGGGGTCGTCGATGTACGGGTTGTGCTCGACGAGGGTGTGCCAGTGGTCGGGGTGGCCGAGGTGGATGGCGGCGATGCTGGTGAGGGTGTCCCCGGGTTGGACGCGGTAGGTCGGCTGCTGATCGTCGGGGGTGCTGGGTGCGGGCGGGTCGGGGTGCCCGCCCGCACCCAGCGGGGCGGCGACGTCGCTGCGTTCGGGGGTGCGCTGCGCATCGCCATGCTCGGGTTCGATGCTGCGGGTGATGGTGGGGTTGTTGGGTGTGGCGTGGGCGGGTGCGGCGATGCTGGTGAGCACGAGGGTGGTCAGCAGGGCGGTGACCCAGCCGCGTGGGCCGGTGCGTTGGTGGAAGTGGTGGGCGCCGTGTCGGGCCAGCGCTGCGAGGTCGCAGACGGTCCACCACACCGCAGCCGCCCAGGTGCTCCATCCGGCGCCGAGCACCGCCAGCAGCACGAGTCCGGAGAGCCCGAGGTCCAGGCGCAGCGCGTGGTACGTCTCGTATACCCATCCGCGCCATTGCTCGGTCAGCGGCGCCGCGAAGGGCCCGGTGTCGGCTGGGGGCCAGGTGATCATCACGGGTGGGACGAGCCCGGCGAAGACGCTCAGTAGAGCGGGGGTGGCGACGAGCAGGGCGCAGATCCCGGTGGCTGCGGCGAGTCGTCGCACGAGCTGGCGGGTGTGTCCGGTGTGGAGTGTCATCGCTGGGTCCTGGGTGTACTGGTGGCCACGGTGAGGTCGGCGGTGGCCTGGCCGGTGACGTGATGGGTCGACCACAGCAGCCCGATCGCCGCCGGAGACTGATGGGTCACGGTGACCCGCACCGTGGAGCCGTCGAGGCCGACGGTGCCGGTGTGCCCGGCCGCAGCCAGAGAGCGCCGTGCTGCCGTGGTGGCGGTGCTGCGGTCGAGGGTGACGGTTGGGCCGCGAGTGTCGACGGCGGCCAGGGCGGCGCGGGCCGTTTCGGTGGCCACAGCATCGGCCCGCGCTTGGGCACGCAGCCGGTCGGTGCCGTCGACCACGAGCGCGAACACCAACAACAGGCACGGCACGAGGACGGCGAGCAGCACGCTGACCGAGCCGGTGTCGCGGTGCGGGTGGCGTGTCATGTGCGCCCCCGAAACGGATCAACCGTGCTGGTGAACGACGTGGACAGCTCGATAACACCGGGAATTCCGGGGAGTAGGAGATCGCCGAGGGGGACGGGGCAGTCCAGGGTCACGGTCACGCGGCCAGTAGTGCCCGCGCGGGTGCCGAACCCGCTGGTGTCGACCTGTGTGGTGTGGCCATGGCAGTGCAACGCCTGGTCGGCGAGCCCGTGGAGGGCGGTGTCGCGGGCTGTGGAGACGGCGGTGGTGGGGCTGCGGGCCAGGGAGGCGGAGCGGGCGGCGGCGGTGACGGCGTGGTCGAGCGCGGCGTGGGCGGTGACGATCCGCGCCCCGGCGATCACCAGCGCGAGCACCAGCAGCACAACGGGGGTGAGCACGGCGAGTTCGATGCTGGTCGCGCCGGTGTCCTCGCGTGCGGTTCGGGTGGTCATGGCCTAGTTCTCCGGTGTTGTGAAGGTCTCGACGCTGCCGCTGGCGTGGTGGGTGACGCGGGTGGGCAGCCCGGGGATGGGCAGCACCAGCGGTGCTGTCGCGGTCACCCGGACGGTGGCGCGCTCGTCGTCGCGCTGAACGTCGACGCTCGGGGCGTCGGCGTGGCGGGCGGCGAAGGAGTGCGCGGCGGCGTGCGCGGAACCGCTGGTGCCGTGCAGGGTGCGCGCTGTGGTGAGGCCGCGTTCGGCGGCGTGCAGGCACACGGTGCGGGTGTGCCACCACAACCCGGCTTGCAGCACGGTCAGCACGAGCATCAGGAGTAGTGGGGCGAGGATCGCGAGTTCCACAGTGGACGAACCACGATCGGCGTTCCGCTTCTGCGTCGTGGGCATGGTGTTTTCCTGGATGTCAGTGGATTTGTCCTTGGTATTTGTTGACCACGCCGGTGATCGCGGCACCGAGCCCGACCGCCACGGCCAGGCCGATAGCGGTGAGCACCGCTTTCTCCGTGGTCTCCGAGCCCTCGTCATCGGCGGCGACGCGTTGTGCCCAGTCGGCCAATGCGCGCGGGGCGAGAACGATCCACGCCGCGAGCACCAGCAGCACAGCGCGGACGGCGGGGACGGGGTTGCGGAACATGACGATCACGACCTTCCAACTGGGTGTGGTTTCGGTTGTGGTGCAGGGACAATCGGTCACGCAGTCAGCAGACGTAGCGCTGTCGGGTAGAGCACGAGCAGCAGGAACCCGACGAGCAAGACGGTGACGGGGAGGGTGAGGCGTTCGCTGCGGGCGTTGGCTTCGGCCTTGTCGTCGGAGAGCGTGCTGTGGCGCAGGCTGGTGGCTTTGGCGCGCAGGCTGGTGTAGATCGCCGCCCCGTCAGCGGCGGTGGCCGCCAGGTCGGCAAGGTCGGTCAGATCGGTGATCCGCAGCCGGGCCCCGAGGTCGCGGACGGCGTCCCAGGGTGGTTGGCCGATGCGGTCGGCGTGCGCGAGGGCGTAGCGGAGGCGGGTGAACAGCCAGTGGTGGCCGGTGTCGGCGGCTTCGCGGAGGGCTTGGCTGGGTGCGCGACCGGTGGCGCGTTCTTGGGCCACGAGGTCGAGATACACCGCCAGCCCCCGCCGCGCGTCCTGTCGACGCACACGGGCCTGGTCGCGGACCTGCCAGGCGGGCAGCATCGCCCCCAACACCGCAGCGCCGACCACCAGTAGGAGCACCAGGACGCCGGGGATGCCGAGCGCGCCGAGGATCACTCCGCCTACTAGGGCGATACCGGTGGACGTGGCGGTGCTGCGGAGACGGTGCAGCACGTAGTTCGAGGGTGTGCGGTCGAGTAGGTCGAGATCACTGGTCGGGACGCCGAGCCAGGGGTGCGCGGTGTGCTCGGCGCGCCGAGTGAGGTGGTGGAGGGCGCGGTCGGTGCGGGCGCGCCACCCCCACCGCGAACCGGTACCGGTGTGGGGTTGGTGGAGTTGGGCGCAGGCGGCGGCCAGATCCATCGGCGCGGGGCCCGCGACGGCCCGCACAGCGAGCACGAGGCCGAGACCGAACAGGAGCCCGAGGGCCAGGGACAGCAGCAGCATCAGGTGCTCCCTTCGCTGGGGCGTCCGAGGTAGCGGCAGGCCGGGGTAGTGGAGGCCAGGCGGTGCATCCACCTCAGGGAAGCCGCCATGAGCGCGAAGATTCCGGCGAGCGCCACTTGGCCAGAGGGGCTGTTGAAGGGGGTGAGGAAGTCGTGGGCGAACAGCATGAGTCCGGTGATCATGGCGAGGGTGAGGCCGACCAGGCAGCGCACGGTGGTGCGGGGTTTCGCGCGGTCGGCCTCGACCTCCCGGCGCGCGGCCACTGCCGCCGACAGCGAGGTGGCGTGGGCGTGCAGGAGATCGGCCAACCCACGTCCGCCGGTGCGCAACCGCAACAGCAACGCGAGCACGAGTTCATCGACCCAGGGGTCGGCGAGGTCGTCGGCGAACTCGGTCAACGCCCGGTGCGCACCGACAGCACGGCTGGTTTCCGCGAGGCGGCGCACCGGTTCGGTCAGCGGTTCAGGGGCGGTGGCCGCCGACCGGGCCAGGGCGTGGTCGAGGCCCCCGGCGCCGGAGGCCAGCAGATCGGCCACCCTGCGGGTCCACGACGTCAGCGCCTCACCCAGCGCGATCGACTCCCGAGGAGCCGACGGCGCCAGCAACACCGGAAGCCACACCACCCCAGCCGTAGCAGCCACCCCGGCGACCGGCCACCCGGTGGCCCACCACGCGGCGCACGCGGCAGCGAGCGCCAGCGCGACGGTCCGCCACCGTCCACTGAGGACGACCTGGGTGCGGCGGCGGTGCCGCGTGGGACGTTCACGGCTGGTGGTGTGGGCGGCCAGCGCCAGGAGCACTCCGATGGCGGCGAGTGCTCCGCATCCTCCGGCCAGCACGGTGGTCACCATGTCGGCCCACCTCCACCGTTGCCGAACGGGAGCCGCTGGTCGGGATGGAACAGGGTGGGATCGAGTCCGTGCTCCTGGAGCCGGGCCCGCAACGGTGGGCTGGGTGGGCACGCGGGCCTGGCTCGCCCGCTGTCGGGATCGGGTGCGAACAGGGTGGTGAGGTCGGGGGTGGCGGCGTCGCCGAGGGCGCCGACTTCGACGATCTCGCTGACGAACCGCTCCCGACTGTCGCGGGTGTCGCGTCGGGTGCAGTGCACGATGAAGTCGAGTGCGGAGGCTGTCCAGCGGTGCGCGGCCTCGATCGGCAGCGGCGGGTCGGCGAGTTGCCCGAGCGCGGCGATACGGTCGGGCACCGCGTGCGCCGACAGCGCGTGCAGCGTGCCCATGCCGCCGGTCGCGCCGTTGCCAAGGGCACGCAGCATCGCGGTGATTTCCCCAGCCCGGACCTCGCCGACCACCACCCGCGACGGCGAGTGTCGCAAGGCTTGTTTCAACAGGGTGTCGAGGGTGAGTTGCCCGGCGCCTTCGGCGTTGGCTTCACGGGCTTCCATCGCGGTCACCAACGGATGCCTCCCGGTGTCCAGATGCACCCCGAGTTCGAGGTCGTCCTCGACCGTGATCACGTGCTCCAGCCGCGGGATCTGGTGGCACAGAGCGCGCAGCAGAGTGGTCTTGCCCGCGAACGGCCCGCCGGTCACCAGCAGGTTGGCCCCGGCGGCTACCGCAGCGGTCAGAAACTGGTGGACCGGGTCGTCGAGGGTGCCGTTGGCGCGGAGATCGTCGAGGGTGGCGTGGTGCAGCCGGTGTCGTCGGATCGCGACCCTGGGCCGGTCGGTGACCTCGCGGACGGCGGCCAGTCGGGCCCCGAGCGGGCCTCCCGCGGGCAAACGGAGGGTGCCGATCGGTTGGGCTGGGGAGAACTCGCGGCTGGTTTGCCCGAGGCGGGCGAACATGGTGGTCAGCATCTCCTCCAGTTCGGTGTCGGAGGCCGCGACCGGGGAGTGCCGCTCCTGCACGGTGCCGTCGGCGAGTTCGAGGAACACGCGGTCGTGGCCGTGGATGTGGATGTTCTCGACGTCGTCTCGGTCCAGCAGCGGCTGCAACCCGCCCAGCCCGGACAGGGCCGCGATGACCGCAGCGGCCAGCCGCTGCTCGTCGGCGACCGGAACCGGAGCGAGCCCCGCAGCGACGCGTTGCCGGGTCCACGCAGAGATTTCTTCCTCGACGAGGCGGTCGAGTTCCTGCGGGTCGGGGTCGGTGCCGCCGAGTCGCGCGGCCACGGCTTGCCGCAGCGTTTGCACCGCCCGCATCTCCGCCGTCGCCTCGGTGTTTCGGTATTCGTCGGGGTGAGGGAGCATCACTGGCCTCCTGTGCTGGTGGCCACCAGGGCGCGACGTGCCGCCTGGGTGGCATCGCTGTGTGGTTCGGGACGTGTCGATGAGTGGGGGTTGACGCGGTGGTGCAGTCGGCGAGCGGCCGTGCTTGCGGTACGCACCAGCGGCGACCGTCGATTCGCGACTGGGTGCGTGGCGCTGCCGTCGCTGAACATCCGAGCCCCGGCGGGATCGTCGGGCAGTTCCACCCCTACCGGGATACCGAGGGCTTCGGCGACGTTGTCGGCCTCCCGGCTCGTCGTGACCGACACCGCCGCGCCGATACGCTCGGCAGCCACGCTCTCCCGCAACGCGTCCACCAACGGGAGCGTGGCGGTGACGTGCCGCAGAGTCGGCCGCACGCCGACCAGGACCAGGTCCGCGTCCGAGAGCAACGGCCACGGGGTCTGTGCGCCCCACCGTCCGGCGTCGACGAGCACATCCGGCTCCCCGGACGTCGACAGCTCCACCGCCGCCGACGCCAACCGTCGCCAGCCCTCCACACCGATGGCCTGCGCTTGTGCCCGGGACGTGACACCGCTGAGCAGCCGCACATGCGGACTGGACAGGACCAACTGGACGTGGTCGGCGAGTCCTTCGGCGGGAATCGCGGTCATGTGCCGGGTCGAGCTGGCGAAACTGACCACGCTCTTGTCCGCCCCCATGTGGCCGTCCACCAACCACGGCCCCGCCCATCCCGACAGCAGGTCGCCACCGTCAGGGTCGGCATCGATGACCAACACCGGGCCCGGCCACAGCGCAGCCAACGCCGCGACCGTCGTGGTCACGCCCGGCGCGCACTTCGCCGACAGGAAACTGATCACAGCCATCACACACCTCCATGTGTCGCAACGGGGTTGTTCACTGTTGGGGTCCGAGCACGATCACCAACGCCCCACCCGCAGCAGCGGCGCTGGCCTTGGTCTGCACGGACGACTCGATGAGGACATCGACAGTCACGGCGCCGTCGGCATCCGGCGGTGAGGACTGCACCACCCGCGCCCGAAACTCCCCACCACCCGACACCGCACCCCCGGTGTCCACACTGGACTGTTCGGTGACGGGGACGACGGCGACGAGATCGTTCGGGTGTAGGCCGCGGGCGGGGATCCGTCCCGGTTCCAGGCGGATCCCGACCACCTGCTCACCCGGTCCGGGCACGGTTTGTGCGCTGACATCCGCATCCCCAAGCAACGCGCCCGCTTGCAGCGGGCGGGCGGCGACCTGCCCGTACACCGTGGCGCGCGCGGACTCCGGTATCGCGAACTCCCGCGCCGAGGCGGGAAGGTCCACTGTGGTCACATCACTAGGGCCGATGCGCTGTCCCCAGCCGACGTCGCGGGCCAGGCGCAGCATCGGCTCGTCGGCGTGGGCGGCGGTGAACAGCCACGCGTTACCGGCCACCGCCGCGCACACGAGCACCACGGCGGACACCAGCAGCCAGGTGCGGCCCCGACGCGGCACCCGAGGACTCTCGCGCCGCACGGACTGCGGGGCGGAATTGGTTTGCGCGCTGGAGGTATTCGGGGCGCGCATGTCGGTCATAGACATAGTTCTCTCCCAGAAACAAAGACAAGAAAAGAAAAACAGTGCGGAAGATCCGCTATTCGAATGGTGCTATTCGGTGCGTAGTGCTTGTGCTTCGGCCACGGCCAAGCGGGCTTCGGCGGTGGAGGTCATCGGCGGCAGGACTCCGCCGACGGGTGCGGTGCCGGTGTTGCCGCGCCAGGTGATCTCCCACGTGATCGACCACCTGGCCGTCACCTGCTCGCCGGGCTGACCGGCCGACGAGGACTCGTAGACCAGCGAGCAATCCGGCGACGGTGCGTGCAACCCGAACGACCGCTCATACGGTGTGCCCGGGCCCGCACACGACACCGGCGTGGCACCGTTGCCGGGGTTCATGCGCAGTCGGGTCGGGCGTGCGGTGACCTCGGCCCACACCGGCCCGGCCTGCACCCGCTCCCGCTGGACCCGCCAGGTGTCGGGGTCGGTCCAAAACCAGGTGTGCTCACCCACCACCGTCGCCGCCCGGCCGTCCGCCAGCCGCAGATCCGGCGAATGCCGTGGCACCGGCAACGGCAACACCAACTGCTCCGCCGCCTGCCGAGCCAACAACTCCGGGCTCGGCAGCAACACCGGCTCCGGCGCACCACCCGGTCCTGGCGGCGGCGCGGCCACGGGGCGGCACAAGTGCCGATTCTGCGGGAATATGCACAGATAGGACAGATTGTCGTTAATCGGGACGGGTGGCCCGTGGGGGTTCGCCCCGAAATCCGCACTCAACAACGGCACCGGAAGATCCTCCCCACCGCCACCTGTCTCCGACCCGGTCTGCGGGCTCGAACCGGACTCCGCCGGTGACTGTTGACTGCCCTCGCTGCCCGGGGAGCCGGGACTGCTCGCCCCCAGATCCACGGTCGGTGGTGCGAAGTTCCCGCTGTGATCACCCGGGCCCACCACCACCTCGCCCTGCGCCGCGCCCGGGGTGCTGGCCAACATCGTCAGCATCAGCCCTGCCGCCGCACCTGCGCTCATTGCTCGCCGCGGCATCAACAGTCACCGCCTGGGTAGGTGATGTCGACGACCTTCCACCTTTGGCCGGGGACCTGGGTGAGGGTGCCGCGCACCGGGTTGCGGGCTACCCCGACCGTGCGGGGCTCGCCCGTAGCGGCATCAGCCTGCCCGGAGTGGCTGGCGTCCTGGCAATCGGTCACCGTGGCTCGGTCGCCGTCGACACGGACATCGGTGACCCGGGTGGTGACCGTGCCGTACAAGGCGACCCCGGAAGCGCGTTGCGCGCGGGACCGTTCGATCACCCGCCCGGCGATGGGGTCTCCGGACACGTCGCGGACGTCATGTGCCCACTGTTCGTCGGGCTCCCGCTTGCCGATCCACGACACTTTCCAGAACTCGGTGTAGACGGCGGTGACCGCCTCCTGCTCGCCCCCCTGCGCAGGTGGGGCGCCGATGGTCGGCACACCCGGTCCTGCCTGTGGGGCCTGTGCCGAGCACGCCGCGAGACTCATCCCCACGCAGCACCACACCACACACTGCTTGATGACCATTGTGGACGCTCCTATTCGTTGTTCTTGATCAGTTCGTGTCGTGCACTTCTACGACATCGCTACCGCGACCCAGGGGCCCGCCAACAGGCACGGCCCGGCCGCGATCCGCGACGTGCGGTCGCACACCCCCACGGCCCACAGGACTGCGGCGACCGCGCCCAGCAGCAGCACTCCGGCGCCGAGTCCGATGGCCACCGCGCGCCAGCCCAGCCAGCCGCAGTAGAACGCGACCACGGCGAAGACCGTCACGTCGCCGAACCCGAGATCACTCCCAGCGAAGTCGTGCCACACCAGGCCGACAGCGAACACCGCCATGCACGCCGCCATCGCCCGCAACAACGGCCCCACGTCCCCCGACTGCGAGGTGACGACAAGGAACACGAGAAGTCCGCCCTGCGCGGTCATAACGACCCAGGGGCGCGGCAGGCGGTGGCTCACCAGGTCGACGACCGACAAGCCCACGCTGTGGATCGCCAGCCACCACCACGCCACCACCGCCGGGTCACCGGTGAACCCCCAGCCCACCGCCGCTGACACCCCACCGCACACCAACGCCATCGCCACCCGTGCTTTCACGAGGCTCACGTGCGGGGTCCACGGATGTAGCTGCTTTCCCAGTCCCAGGCCGGAAATCAGCCCGATCACGGACCAGATCGCCACTGTCGGTACTGCCATGGCACACCTCCTCTCGTGCACCAGACGGAAATGACGGCGACGAACGGCTTCTCTCCGGCGACGCCCTCCGGTGTACACGCGGGACCATTGGTGACTTCAAGGTGCAAACAGGTCCATTGCCAAGAGATCATGAGAATCTCCCCTGAAATCCCGGCTTCACATGGGGGAGGCGAGACCGTTGTTGTGCGCGGCCGATCTCCTCGGAGTGGTCGCGGCTCCACAACACCGCCGGGACAATCGCGGTGAGCAGATCGTGCCCAGGGCGGCTGAGTTCGTAGCGCACCGCGCGTGGGTCCCTGTCGCCGTCCACGATGCGGTGGAGCATCCCGTCACGCTCCAGCCGACGCACCGTGTGAGCCAGGATGCTGGGCTGAATCTGGCGACTACGCCCCGACCACCCATCCACCACCCGCGCGCCCCGTACCGCCGCCAACAGCTCGTTGTAGCGACGTGGCCCCGCCGCCAACGCCAGCAGCACATCCGGACACCAACGCCCCTGGAGGACATGGCAGAAGTTCAGCAGGTGGTACAGGCACGCGTCCCGGTCCAGCATCTCCGTCGCCAACTCGTCAACGGTCGGCCTCGGAGCGGCGTGCACGATCCCGCCCGTGGAGGGAGGTTTCCGCATAGCAGGCTCGGTACAGACGTGGTCCCGTCCGCAGGACTTTGCGTTCTGCAAACCCGCATCCGCACACAGGATCAACTGCTCCAACGACAACGCGTCCTGCGCACGGCACGCGGTGACACCGAACGACGCAGACACCCCACTCAACTGGGCGTGATCGCCCGCAGTGGTGGTCAGCCGCAGTGCCACACTCCGCAGTCGCAGCCGGATCCGTTCGGCCAACTCCCGAGCGGTGCGTTCGTCGGTGTCCGGCAGCAGCACCAGGAACTCGTCACCACCGTGGCCGCCATACCGGCCCAGTAGCGCCTGCGCACCCACCACCCTGCGCAGCACGTCGGCCACGGCAGCCAGCACCGTGTCCCCAGCCTGATGCCCCCACCGATCGTTGACCGCCTTGAAACCGTCCAGGTCAGCCAGGATCAACGACACCGTCACGCCACGGTCCCGACACGAGCCCACCATCCGATGTGCGCGGGCATCCCACGTCTCACGGCCAATCAACCCGGTCAACTTGTCGACCCCACCGCCGGAGCACAACATCGGGCAGTCTCGACAATTCGTTCCGTCCGGTACTTGCATGTTCACCCTCCCCAGATGATGTCGTGCTCGACAGTTCGCGCTCGCCTGAACGCAGCAGCGGATCTGCGCGTGATTGCTGTTGTTCATCATGGGATTTCGCCGTAGGGCTTGAACCTGTAGCCACACATGCCCCAAGGGCTTGGTGCGCGGGCGGCCCTCACCGTGAGGCTCCGATCCGGTTCGCGCGGTGGAGGTGTAGGGCGCTGGCATCGACGGTTTCGGTCAGCCAAGCGACCGGGAGTTCGAGGTCGAGTTGCCCGGTGATGCGCAGGATGTCGGTATCCCAGCTAGGTGGGGTGTCGTCGCTGGCCCACCAACGCACCCCGACATCGTGGGTCTGCCGACGAGCACCATAGGGCTCAAGCACCTTGCCGAGCGGAAGGTTCGTGCTGAACAACAGATCGGTCGCCGACGGACCGTCCACCTTCGCCACTGGCAGGCGCCGCGGAATGATGATCGATTCGACACTGGCGACGACCGTGACACCGGCTCGGACCAAGCTGCGGCGGTGGTAAAGGCCGCGGACGAGACTGCGGATCTCGGCCGGATCGGTGTCATGGGGAATGTCGGCCGCCTCGCAGAGCAACACCTTCTGCACGTCATCGAGCGAACAGTGCGTCCGTCGAGGCGGGTCCAAGTGCAGCTCCGTGCCGACGAACGCGCCGAGTGTGTCCATGAACGACTCCGCATCAGCAAGCCGATCGCGCAGGAATGCGATCTCCGCGCCGGAGGAGTTGATGAGGTCGGTTGTGTTCAGCCCGGGGCGTTGATCCGACCGGCCGCGCATCCGCTGAGACGTTCCTGTACCGGCGAGGCGTAGCTCGGCCGCGCCTGGCTCACGGTGGCGTGGTGCTTGCTCGGACCGTGGGATGAGTGATCTCGTCATTGTCGACCCCCGTATGGCTGCTCGTGCATATCGACGTCGGAACTGTGTACTCACAACCGCAGATTGACGCGGTGATCAGAAAAGACCCCGGCCTGCCATTCGTGTGTTGTGAGTGATGTCGAGTCTTGCCGCGGTGGAGCCGAGATCGGCAGTGTTCACCGTGTCAACAATTCTGGTAAACACCCCTGAATCACTCGGGTGGGTGTATCGCCTCAGCGGTGTCAGTGGTGGTGTAGTACACGACCTGAATGGACACACCAACCCGATACAGCGCTGCGAGGTGAGAGTGGATCGCGTCTCGTTCGGCGAGCTACTTCGCGCACGACGGCTCGCACAGCCCAGTCCCACCAACCCGGATGACCCGCTCAGCATTCGCGGGCTGGCCCAACGCGTTCACGTCACCCACACGATGATCTTCCACTTGGAAAGCGGCACACGTGCCGTGAGCCAGCAACTCGCCGAACGCCTCGACGAAGCCCTGCACGCCAACCGCGAGATCACCACCGCGTACGCCGCACTCCGCGAGCCGTCGGAGCATTGGCCGCAGGCAGTGCCCAGGCAGCTACCGCCGCAGCAGCATCCGCTCGTCGGCCGCGACGACGAGATCGCCACAGTCCAGCACCGCATCGCCGCCGAAACAGACCGCACCTGCACGACACCGCCGGTGCTGATCCTGACCGGTCCGGGTGGAGTCGGGAAAACAGCGCTGGGCGTGGCTGTCGCGCACCAGCTCGCTGAGGGGATGCCGAGTCTGTTCGCCGACCTTCGTGGGTGGGACGACGAACTCGATCCCAAACCGCTCGACGGGGTTCTCCGGAACTGGTGCCGGAGCCTGAACACCGCCGCGCAAGCGCTCGGCGGTGACCTCGACGAACTCATCGGAGTGTGGCGCACTACCTCCGAACAGCAACGGTTGGTCATCCTCATTGACAACGCGCGCCGCGAACAAGTGTGCCCGTTGATTCCCGCCTCGGGGAGCAGCCTCGTTGTGGTCACCACCCGTGATCGTCTGACCGACGTCACCGGTGCGATCCAGCACGAGGTGCGGCCCCTCAACGACACCCACGCAGCCGAATTGCTCGCTGTGCAGTCCGGCATGAGCACCGAGGCGCTGGCGCCTCTCATCCCGCGTTGCGGTGGCCTGCCGTTGGCGTTGCAGGTTGCCGGGCTCGATGCACGCCAGCACGAAACGGAGGAGACGATCATGCAGATGGCTCGCGCCTACGCCGAACTAGACGAACTCAGCCCGATCGACCGTGCGACCCGCCGCAGCTACGCCGAACTCGATGACGACGTGCAGCAAGCGTGGCGACTGTGTGCGCTGACCAGCGGCACGCCGAGTCTCGGGCAGGCCGCTGCGATGATTGGCCGCTCCCAGCCCGTGAGTCGACGCCTGCTCAACGGCGCCGCAGATGCGTGTCTGCTCAACTCCGTCGGTGGAGGCTGGCGCTACCACGACCTGCACTTGGCCTTCGCCCGCCGCGAATCCCGCCGCATGGACAGCGCCGAGGAGCGGGACGCGGCCGTCTACCGAGGCTTGACCTGGATCCTGCACGGCAGCGCCCGCGCGGCGATCCACATCGCCGGGCGCGACGACACCCCGCTGAACCTGGTGCCCTGCCCCGATGACGTCGAACCACCGGTGATCGCCAACTACGTCGAAGGCATGGCCTGGACCGACGCCCACTGGCACAACGACCCCGCCCCGATCCACGCCGCCCTCGAACGTGGTTGGACCAGGCTGGCCTGGCAGTTGGTGGCCGTGGCACTCAACTACGTGTTCATCGCCAAACCACTGTCCAGTTGGGACCGCGCCGCACGCGACGCACTCATCGCTGCCGAACAGGCCAATGACACCGAAGGGATCGCGTGGATGCACCAAGCACGCGGACTTGTGGCCGGAGACAGGGGCGACTTCGACCGCGCCGTTGGGCATCTGCTCACCGCGCTGCACCACCGCCGCGACCTCGGCCACGTCCGCGACATCGGCTGGTCGGCAATCAACGCAGCACGGTTCGCCTTCGCTGCCGGAGCCACCGACGACGAGATCACGCCACTGATCGATGAAGCCGTCGAAGCTCACGAGTCCATTCGCTTCCCGGCCGGGGTCGTGCTCGGGAAAGCCTTCTACGGCGGCCTGCACGCCCGACGAGGCGACTGGGACACCGCCGCCGCCTTCCTCCAAGAAGCCTTCGACCAAGCCCCCGAGGTCGGCGACCCGGCGATCACCAGCTATATCGGGACCGCTCTGGCCGACGCCCAACTCCACCTCGACCGCCCAGACGAGGCAGCCGAGACCGCACGCACGGCCGACGAACACGCACGCGACCACGACGCTGACTGGTATCGCATTGCCGCCCTATCCACCCTCGCTGACTGCGTCACCTCCGACGAAGCACGCCATCACCTACGCCTGGCCGTCAGCATCGCCGACAGCCTCAGCGACCCCCGCGAAGCCGAACTCCGTCAACGCCTCGACCAACTTCCCGGCTAGAAGAGCCGCTGGCCGTGTTCGAGGTAGGCGGCATGGCCGTGGTGTTTGGCGTCGAGTGCGTGGCTGACTCGGTTGGCGAGGCGAGGGACGAACCGGTCGGGGAACTGATCCGGTGTGATCAGCGCGAACGATTCGAGTTCATCGGCGGGCAGCGTGATGCTCGCGAGCTGGTCCGCTGTGAGATTGCCGCCGTCAAATAGGAAGAAGACTTTGTCGCCTTCCCGTTCAGAGGGTGCCCAGTCGATCGCCAGTAGGGACCGTGGGTTCGTGGTCAGCCCGAGTTCTTCGGCGACCTCTCGAACGCAGGCTTGGTGTGGCGTTTCTCCGCCCTTGTCGATGAAGCCTCCGGGGATGTCCCAGGTGCTCTTGTACGTGGGCTTCACAGCGACCAGTCGTCCCGCGTCGTCCGTGAACAGTGCGGCGGAGGCGGCATAGGCTTGGGTGAAGGTGTCGGGGATGGTGTCTGACCACATGGGGATTCCAACCTGGCGGGCTAGTCGGTGCAGCCGTCGTGCGCGGCTATCGCGGTGAGTTCGGGGCGTCGGCGTTTTGGGCAGTGCGGAAGCAGGTCGCGGACGATCGAGGCGCTGAGTGGTTGTACTGCCACCCAGTCGGGCGCGAGGTCGCGAGCGGTGAGCAACTTGTCGAGGGCCGTATCGGCTAGGCCGACATCGGCGGCTGCGGAGGCGAGGTGAAGTTGGTGGCCCGCCTCCCAGAACGCGGGTACAGCGCCCGCTGAGGGTGGCATGTCGATGGCGAGACGGAGCGCGCGTTCTGGATCACCGGCACGGATCGTGTGGTCGAGGTGCTGGATCGCGGCCGACCGAGGACCAAAAATGCCGGTCTCGGTGACCCGATCCTGGCCTGAACGCAGTGCAGCGGCTCGGGCGACGGTGAGGAGGTCGTCGGCGCGTTGGCCATTCCCGCGTCGTAAGGCAGCGGTGGCTGCGTTGAAGAGAAGGTTTCCGAACACGCCCAGTGTCTCGGGGTCGGGTGTGGCCAGCCCGGGGTCCAGGCGCTCCGCCGTTGAGACGGCGATCTGCTCGGCTTCCGAGTACTCGCCCTGGCGGACGAGCACCCATACGAGATACCGCGTCGCCACTGCCGATTCGATGGCGGGCTCGCGGGTCAGCCTCGCTGTGTCCAGTGCCCGGTGACCGGCAAATAGTGCCAGATCGGTTAGGCCGAGTCGCCCAGCCAGGCCAGTGGCCAGGCGGTAGGCCACGCACAAGATCTCTTGTGCGTCTGCGGCGGCATCCCCTGATGCCGCGTGCACGGCGCGGCGTGCGTCGGCGAACAGGGCGGGCAGGGCGTCTAGCAGCGCGGCGTGGTGACCGCTGAGGTAGTCCTGCCAGGCGTGCGACGTATCGGCGCGCAGGGACGCGCTCGGGCTGACATCGACGTCCTCGACGAAGTCCAGGGCATCGCTCGTGTTTCCACGAATCATTCTGCGCAACGCTGCGGCGTGCCGATGGACGTCCGCGCCGACGGCGGGTGAGGTGCGTTCGTGGTGATACAGCATCGCTGGCTTGACATCCAGGGCGGCTGCCAGCCGGACGACTGTGGAAGACCGCACCATGTTGCGGTGCCCTCGTTCCAAGCGACTGATCGTCACCACGGAGACCCCTGAGCGTGTGGCCAGATCCTCCTGCGTAATCCCTTGGGCATGGCGCAGACGTGCGATGTTGTTGCCGATCACCTGCCCGTCCACAACTTCCACAGCCTCTCTGCTCATGCGTCCGTGCGCGATGCAGCAAGCGTAACGGTACTAACCGGCAAACACGTCCGACCGCCGCCAACTGGTCGTAAAACGACTAGTTGGCGCGATCTGCGTTCTCTGAACGACCAGCCGGAGACATTCCGGTCCCTTTCCGTGTGGGCAATGGTGGTTCCTATGCACGCCGTACCGAAACCGCATGGCAACGGCACCGACGCCGGATTGACCGTGGACCGCAGAGAAGGACTGCTCACTCTGCGTCTCAGCGGTGACGTCGTCGTCCACCTAACACCGATGCAAGCGATCAGGCTCATGGATGCGATCCGACTGCACCTCTCATACCTGGCGAAGATCACAACAATACAGGCGGGAGGTGGCCACGACGATTGAGAGAATTCCGTGTCGGCCAGGAGATCCTGAATCGACCGTTATTCAGGGAGCCGACAAGGCGAATCGGAACGTGCGCGGCTGTTGTTTCGCATGTGCACCAGGAGCGGCAAATTCGCAGGGAAAGACCAATTATGAATCGTGAAACAGACGCGGCATCATGTGCAACGGCGACAGTTTTCGTGTGGTGGATCTGTCCCTCGACGCCGCCGGAAACAGGTGTGCTTGTGCGTCATGCGACGACGAAGCGGCCCGGTGCGTTGGTGCATGGCCAGTTGGTCGAGGCGGTTGGCGGATGCGAGTTTAAGGTTCCGATGCCCACCCCGAACGATCGCGTACCCAAGTCGAAACGGGTGAACGGCCGATGCCCGAAGTGCTGTCGGGAAGTCGGCAAGCTCGACGCACGAGAGACGAACTGGGATTTCTAGACGCCGCGATCGATGGGCCAGGTTCCACATCTGTCGAACCTCATCCATTCGCCACCGGTCGAGCGCGATCTTCTCGCGTCACTGCTGTTTCAGACCGGCGCGGTGACGTCAATGAATCCGGCCAGGTGCCAATGCCTCCGGCGGCAACGCATGGTCGGTCGATCAGCAGCAGGAAGGATAGCTGTGACCAGGGTTGAGATGATCACCGTTGGCTGCCGCGATGTCGCCAGTCGTGAGCGCGTTCTCCGCTTGAGCGATGCGTTGGGCGGCAGTGGGTTATCTGTACTGACGCCGGATGGGGAGTTCTTCGTCCTTGACTCATCCCAAACCGAGGACTTGTACCGCGAACTCGGCAAACACCGCGAGCGCGCCACCTCTGAGGCGACGGCATGACGGGCGCGATGCTGTTCGTCGTCGTGGTGGCGCTGGCGTTGGCAGTCGGGATCGACTGTCTCACCGCGCGGGACGTGCAGCGCCGACAAGGCGACCACGAGCGGAGTACGCGGTGATGGTGCGTGCGTGGGTAGCGGCGGTGGGCGAATCACGGTGGCACGCCGCGTTGGTGTCGGCCTGCGGTCGGTCGATGGAGATGCTGTGTGGGCATATCGTTCACGGCACCGTGCAGAGTCCGGTGCATCGCCGCATTGCCGTAGCTCCGCCGATCCCGGTGGGTGTGGTGGAGGCCGGACGGTCGGTGTGTCCGGCGTGTTTGGACGCGCTCGGATACGCAGTGCCGCGCGTGTTCCGCGCGCCGCCTGTTTGGGCATTGTCCCCGGTGTGGCCGGAAGTTGATCCGTGTGCGGAGACACCGACAGTGCTGCTGCCTGCCCTGGCACTGCCTCCGACAACATCCGAGTGCGAGACCGGGGCGGAGCTGGCCTCGGTGCGATACCTCCGTGTTCCCGCATCAGGCCCGGTCGATCGTGGGTTGGGGGTGGCGGCGTGAAACTCCGGGGAGACCGCCACGGTCGGACGTCCTACGAGCATCCCGGGTCCTACGAGCCCGCCGGGCGCCGGAGCGTCGGGTACTCCTGCGCGCACGGCCACACCTTCGAGGTGCCGCTCGCGTCCGATGTGGACGCACCTGCTGTGTGGGACTGCCGCCAGCACGGCACGGAAGCAACGATCCTCCACGAGCCGGAGCACGAGCAGAAGCACGCGAAACCCGCCCGTACGCACTGGGACATGCTGCTCGAACGCCGAAGCATCCCCGAGTTAGAAGACCTCCTTGCGGAGCGGTTGCGGCTCCTTCGTGGCTGACCCGTTCCTTGAGACCCGGGCGCATGTCGATTTCCCCGGCCGACATGCGTCCGTGCCCGCCCGGGACAACGACGTCCCGGGCGGGCGTCCAACTCGGTTCCGTGTCGCCGCTCCAGCGACTCGAACGATTCGGCGCGGCCCGTCCCCATTCCGGTCGCGTCGTCGGCCGGTTGGGTGCACACCGACCCCCATGAGCACCCGACCGGTCCGTCCTGTCCTTGCACCAGTGGATCTGGTGCTTCGTCATCGCAAGGTTAGGAGATGGCAGCACAGTGGCTAACGCACGCCCCACTGAACTTCGTGGCCAGAAGCGTCGCGAGTTCGCTCAGCTCTTGGCGGCCCGGTTCCGTACGGGCGAGGTCTCTGTCGAGGACCTGGCCGAAGCTGTGGGACGGCGCTCTGTCCTCGTTCGTCGGCTGTTGGCCGAAGGCGGGATCAGCCTCAACCCCGACGACCTGAGCCGCACTGTCAAGGACCGGGCACTGGTCGCCCGTTATCAGGCAGGGATGTCGATCACCGCGCTAGCAGCACAGACCGGCCGGAAGCCGCAGAGGATCCACGAACACCTGCTCCGACTGGGAGTGACGATCCGAAAAAACAAGCGCCACACGGTCAAAGGTCAATGGCGGTCCCAGATCATCGACGCCCGGCCGATCGAGCAGCGCCCCGAGACTGCCGAGGACCGCAGCACGCTCGGGCACCTCGAAGGTGACCTCGTGATCGGCTCGAACAACAGTCAAGTCGCCACCCTGGTAGACCGCAAATCACGCTACCTCGTGATCGTGAAGCTCCCCAGCCGCCACAGCACGATCGTCGTTCCCGAGTTGATCACGAACTACGCCGGCCTGGATCCGCGGCTACGCGACACGCTGACGTGGGACCGAGGCATGGAACTGGCCGAACACAAGCGACTCACCGCTGCCACCGGGTCGATGTGTTCTTCGCCGCGCCACGCAGCCCCTGGCAGCGCGGCACGAACGAAAACACCAACAAGCTGCTGCGCCAATACCTCCCCAAGGGCACGAACCTCGCGACGTTCACCCAGGCCGAGCTCGACGCGATCGCCACCAAGCTCAACACCAGACCCCGGAAATGCCTCGACTTCCGCACACCCGCAGAAGCCGTGGGAGTGTCGGCGATCTTGTGGGTGATGATGTGATCACCTGTCAGTGCTGCGCGTCGAGGCGGTCGCCGTAGTGCATGGCGAGCGTGTTCAACGCCTGTTTCCAACCTACTACTTTCCCGGTGATGTTGGAACGATTTTTGAGTGGATTTTTGATCACGAGATAGAGCACTTTGAGTGCGGCCTGTTCGTTGGGGAAATGGCCTCGGCGTCGGGTGGCCTGACGGAACCGGGAGTTCAGGCTTTCGATCGCGTTCGTGGTGTACACCAGTTTTCGCAACTCGGGCGGATAGGCGAGGAACGGCGTGAACTGTTCCCAACTGTGGCGCCACAGCCGGATCATCGCGGGATACTTATCCTCCCATTCGGCACAGAATTCGGTGAACTCTACTTCTGCGGCTTCTATGGTGGGGGCGGTGTAGATCAGTTTGAGTCGTTTAGTGATCGCCGGCCAGTACTTCTTCGATGCGTAGCGAAGGCTGGCCCGCACCAGGTGCACGACACACAGTTGGACCTCTGCTTGTGGCCACAACGCAGAGATCGCCTCGGGCAGCCCTTTCACGCCGTCACAGGCGACGATCAGGATGTCCTCGACGCCACGGTTCTTCAGGTCCGACAAGTGGTTCAGCCATCCCTTGGCTCCTTCGCCACCAGTACCGACCCACATGCCCAGCACGTCCCGCTCACCAGCCAGGGTGATCCCGACCGCGATGTAGACGGGACGGTTCGCCACCGCACCATCCCGAATCTTGACATGAATGGCATCAATCAACACAACTGGATACACGCGATCCAACGGTCGAATTTGCCAGGAATTCAGGTCGTCGACCACCTTGTCGGTGATCTTCGAGATCAGCTCACGTGACACCCGTGCGTCATAAATGTCGGCCAGGTGTGCTTGAATTTCCCCGGTCGTCAACCCTTTCGCATACAGGGAGATGACCGTGTCGTCGAAACCCTCGACCCGGCGAGCGTACTTCGGCACGATCTGCGGAGTGAACGTACCGTCTCGATCACGGGGCACGTCGATCCGTACGTCACCCACATCGGTCCGCACCGTCTTCGACGACGATCCGTTCCGCTCGTTGACCCCGAACTTCTCCGCAACGTCGCCTTTCTCGTAGCCAAGATGGTCGTCCAGTTCGCCGTTCAGCGCCGATTCCAGCACCGTTTTGGTTACCTGCCGCAACAGTCCGTTCGGGCCGACCAGCGACACGCCATCTTCGCGGGCCTTGTCGATCAACTCCCGCGCTACCCGAACATCGAGTTCGTCATGAGCAGGAGCCGGGCCAGCCGAATCGGCCGCCGTGTCTTCACTTGTCACCATGGATCCTTCCCACCGGAGCCGACCGCTCCAGCATGGTCAAGATCACCCACCACCCACAAGATCACGGACAGCCCCGAAGCCGTTGCCTTGACCGGTTGAACCTAAGGGTGTTTTCACGTCGGCTACGGCGGGCACGCGGGACTGTCTGATCATCGGTGGATCTGGTCTTGGTCTGACACGCCGAGCGTGGTGCTTGGTGGGAAGGATCGATGATGACCGAAACACTGGAGCCTGTGACTGATGGAGTGGATCAGCAGCGGTTGGCGGAGCAGCTTCTGGCGCAGGCCAAGGAGCAGGGTGTGGACCTGGTCGGGCCGGATGGGTTGCTCAACCAGTTGACGAAGAACGTGCTCGAAACCGCGCTCGATGCGGAGATGACCGAGCACCTGGGTTACGACAAGCATGAGGTGTCCGGGCGCAATGGCGGCAACTCCCGCAACGGCACCCGGGCGAAGACGGTGCTCACCGAGATCGGCCCGGTGGAGATCGAGGTGCCCCGCGATACCGACTCGTCGTTCGATCCGCAGATCGTCAAGAAGCGTCAACGGCGCCTGACCGGCATCGACGAGATCGTGCTGTCGCTGTCGGCGAAGGGCCTCACGACCGGGGAGATCGCAGCGCACTTTGGTGATGTCTACGGGGCGTCGGTGTCCAAGGACACGATCTCGCGGATCACCGACAAGGTCGTAGCGGAGATGACGGATTGGTCCAACCGCCCGCTGGATCGCGTGTATCCGGTGGTGTTCATCGACGCTATCCACGTCAAGATCCGGGACGGCCAGGTCACCAGTCGACCGGTCTACGTCGCGATCGGGGTCACCGTCGGCGGTGAGCGCGACATCCTCGGGTTGTGGGCTGGTGACGGTGGCGAGGGCGCGAAGTTCTGGCTCGCGGTGCTCACCGAGATCAAGAACCGGGGCGTGGCCGATGTGTGCATCGTGGTCTGCGACGGACTCAAGGGCCTCCCAGACGCCATCACCACCGTGTGGGACCGCGCGATCGTGCAAACCTGCGTGATCCACCTGATTCGCAACACCTTCCGCTACGCCTCCCGCAAGTACTGGGACGCGATGGCCCGTGACCTCAAACCCGTCTACACCGCACCGTCCGAGGCCGCCGCAGCCGAACGATTCGCCGAGTTCGCCTCAACCTGGGTCCAGCAGTACCCGGCGATCATCCGACTCTGGGAAACCTCCTGGAGCGAGTTCATCCCGTTCCTGGACTACGACGTGGAGATCCGCAGGGTCATCTGCTCGACCAACGCGATCGAGTCGGTCAACGCCCGCTATCGGCGAGCGATCCGCGCTCGTGGGCACTTCCCGACCGAGCAAGCCGCGTTGAAGTGTCTCTACCTCGCCACCCGCTCCCTGGACCCCACCGGGCGCGGCAGGGCACGATGGGCTGCACGGTGGAAACCCGCACTCAACGCCTTCGCCATCACCTTCGAAGGCCGCATCACCCCCAGCGGGAACTAACCAACACCAAGCCAGATCCACCGTTCATCGGACACACCCCCCTCGTGAAGGTTCCACCGAGCGGGAACGGTCGTACCGGTTGCGGGCTTGGGTACAGACGCGCGAGATCCACCCACACCGGCCAGCGGACGAACCTGCCGGTCGTCCCCCGACCGGCGCGGCGGCCTCGCTGGTACGTGATCGAACAGGCGTTCCCTAGGGCTTCTTCTGTTCATAACGGAGTTGAGCTGGGGTGTTGCGTCGTGGGCACTGTTGTCGTCGCAGGGACTATCGAGGCAAGGTGCTAGCCCCCGCGACGTGTGCCGGACACCGAGTTGGCCCGGCTGTCCTAACAGCCAGGCTCGTGCCCTGTTGGATGCCCACACGACACTGCCGGGCTCAGGCGATCCAGGTCCATGAGGCGGTCAGTCGTCGATCATGTTGAGAAGGGTTCCTCTTGCCGACACCGTTGTCTGCGACCCATCGCTCGATGGTGGCCGTGAGGGGGATGCCTTGACCTTCCTCCCGGGACAATCCCTTACGCCTCGGGGTGCGCAGCGTTGGGTGCGGGTATGTCAGTGGTGCCCGTTCCGGGCTGAGCGAACCAAAGGGCGAACCAGGGAGGTACGTGATGGCTACGACGATGGTGGAGCAGCGCAACCAGGCGTGTCTGGATGCGTGTGCCGAATGTCAGCAGGCGTGCGAGACGTGCAACTACAACTGTTGCGCCAACAACCCGGATATGGCCGAGTGCGCCCGGCTGTGCCTGGACTGCGCGGCGATCTGCGCGGCGTGCGTGACGCTGTTGGCCCGGAACTCGCGCTGGGCGGCACAGCTGTGCCAGCTGTGCGCGCAGGTGTGTGAGGCGTGCGCGGCCGAGTGCGATAAGTACGACATGGACTACTGCCGCGAGTGCGCGGCGGCGTGTCGCCGGTGCGCGGAGCAGTGCCGGGCGATGGCCACGGTCACCGCCTGAGGACCGCACCCACGGGGATCGAGGGGTAGGCGAGTGTGACCGCCTACCCCTCGGTGTCGCCGATGGTGGGGCTTTCACCGCGGTCGGTGTGGTTTTCGATGATGCGGCAGACCACGGCTCCCTGGCCGCGGCGTTGGCCTTCGCGGGCGTTCTGGCGGGCAGTGGCCAGTGAGCGGCGCAGTGCGCGCAGGTCGGCCAGGGTGCGGTCGATCTCGGCGATGTGGGTATCGAGCAGTTCGGTGACGCGCCCACAGGGGGTGGCGCCGTCGCGTTGCAGGTCGATGATGTCTTTGATCTCGGGCAGGGTCAGGCCCAGCGTCTTGGCCTGGCGGATGAAGCGCAGCACGTCGAGATCGTCGTCGGTGAAGACGCGATAGCCGGCTTCGGTGCGCTCGGTTGGTGGTAGTAGTCCTTTGGATTCCCACAGTCTTACGGCTTTGGCGCTGACTCCGGTGGCGGTGGCGGCCGCGCCGACGGTCATGCCCATTAGATCCTCCTGCTGTGTGTCCGGAACCTTCATCCTTGACCTTACCCCTGGGGCAAGGTTCTAGCGTGCGTGCTGACGACGACAACCGCAGGTCACACAGGGAGAACGAGATCATGGACACGGTGGAGTTGCAGGTCACGGGGATGTCGTGTGCGGGGTGTGAGCAGCGCATCGCCACGGTGCTGGGCCGCGTGGACGGTGTGCGGGACGTGAGTGCCGACCACCACAGCGGCCACGTGCAGGTGCGCGTCGGTCCGGAGTTGGCCGATCATGCCGTGCTGGCTGAGCGGATCGAGGCGGCGGGCTTCGAGGTCACCGAAGGGGCGAGCCGGTGAGCACCGTGACGGAGGAACGCCCGCAGTTGTGGGCGTCGGAATCGAGTACCACACCGGGCCAGCAGCGGATTGGGGCTTGAGGAACATCGGAACGGAAACTGGCGCTAAGCCGTGACCTGCTGGTTTACGAGTTGACCTTGGTTGCTGGCTGCTGCTGAGGTACGCCGCAGTTCCGCCACGGTGGGCGGTGTAAGCAGCAGGAGGCACTGCGTTGCCCGTTGAGTTCCTGTCCGATGAGCAAGCCGCGGCCTACGGCCGATTGCCCGGGTCGTTGTCCCGCGCCGAGTTAGAGCGGTTCTTCTTCCTAGACGACGTCGACCGGGGCCTGGTGGAGGCCAAGCGCCGAGACCACAACAAGCTCGGCTTCAGCGTGCAGCTGGTGACCGTTCGCAACGCCGGCGCGTTCCTCGACGACCCGCTGGACGTGCCGGTCGAGCTGGTCGACTACCTCGCCGAACAGCTGGAGATCGCCGACCCCGCGTGCGTGAAGTCCTACGGCGAGCGGGAGAAAACCCGGTTCGAGCACGTATGGGAGCTGCGCCGGGCTGGCGGCTGGCGGGAGTTCTCCACTGTGGAGGACGAGCTCGGCGAGTGGGTCGAGGCCCGCGCCTGGACCACCGGTGACGGCCCGAAAGCGCTGTTCGACGCGGCGGTGGCGTGGCTGCGGGAACGCCGGGTGCTGCTGCCGGGCGTGACGACGCTGGTGCGGCTGGTCGCTTCCCGCCGGGAGGCAGCGAACCAACGGCTGTGGGCGACGCTGCATCAGCTGCTTGACGACGAGCAGCGTGGCGCCCTGGACGGGTTGCTGGAAGTTCCGGAGGGGCATCGGAATTCGCAGCTGGACAAGCTGCGACGCCCGCCGACGCGGGTGTCGGGCCCGGCGATGGTCGATGCGCTCCAGCGGGCATCGGAGATTCTGGGATTGGGGTTCGCCGAGGTCGACACCGAGGTGGTGCCGCCGCGCCGGTTGGCCGAGTTGTCCCGCTACGGCGTGCAGGGAAAGGCCAGCCTGCTGCGCCGGCACGGCGATTCCCGACGACTGGCGACGCTGCTGGCCACGGTGGTCTACCTGCAAACCCGGGCGGTCGATGACTCCCTCGACCTGCTGGATGTGCTGATCTCCTCGAAGCTGCTGGCCCGGGCGGAACGGGAGTCGGCCAAGGAAAAGCTGCGCACCCTGCCCAAGCTCGGGAAGGCGTCGGCGAAGCTGGCCGCCGCGCTCGGTGTGCTGCTGGAAGTCACCGGCGCCCACGACGACCTCACCGCCCAGGCCGCCGACGACGGTGCTGTGGTCGAGTCGGTGAGCCTGGCCCAGGTGTGGGCCGAGATCGAGGCCGTGGTGCCCCGCTCCGAGCTCGCCGAGGCCCTGGTCGCGGTGGTGGAGCTGGCCGGGCCACCGGACTCGGACGCCGATGAGGCGTGGCGGTCCGAGCTGGTCAAGCGGTTCGCCACGGTGCGGCCGTTCCTGCCGCTGTTGTGCGAGGTGATCCGCTTCGACGCCGCCCCCGACGGCCAACGAGTGCTCGCCGCGCTGCGGGATCTACCAACGTTGTGGGGCGGTGGCCGCAACAAGGTCGCCCGCTCCGAGATCGACGAAGACCTGCTGATCGGCTCCTGGCGGCGGCTCGTGCTGCACGCCCCGGAGGTGGAGCCGGGCTGTGTGGACTGGCGGGCCTACACCTTCTGCGTGCTGGAACAGTTCCACCGCTGTTTGCGGCGCCGGGACATCTTCGCCGTAAACTCCAGCAAGTGGGGCGACCCGCGCGCGAAGCTGCTGGCCGGGACCGCGTGGACCACGGCCAAGCCGGTGGTGCTGGCCAGCCTCGGCCTGCCGCCGGACCCCGACGAGCACCTGGACGAGCGCGCCGAGGCGCTGGACGCCACCTTCCGCGAGGTCACCGCCCGGGTGCCGGAGAACACCGCGGTGCGTTTCGACGAGCAGGGGCGTCTGCACCTGGCGGCGCTGCCGGCGGAGGCGGAGCCGCCGAGCCTGGAGAACCTGCGGGTGCTGACCAACCGGATGCTGCCTCGCGTGGATCTGCCCGAGGTGCTGCTGGAGGTCTTCTCCTGGACCGGCGCTGCGGATGCGTTCACCTCGATCACCGGCGGTGAAGCCCGCCTGGCCGACCTGCACATCACCATCGCGGCCCTGCTGGTGGCGGAGTCCTGCAACATCGGCTGGACCCCGGTCATCAAGCACGGCGTGCCCGCGCTGACCCGTGATCGGCTCGCGCATGTCGATGCGACGTACCTGCGGATGGACACGATCAAGGCGGCCAACGCCGCCCTGATCGACGAACAGGCCCGCATCAACCTCGCTCAGATCTGGGGCGGCGGGCACGTGGCCAGCGTTGACGGCATGCGGTTCGTCGTGCCGGTGCAGACCATCAACGCCCGCCACAACCCGCACTACTGGGGCCAGAAACGGGGCGCGACCTGGCTGAACATGATCAACGACCAGGCCGCCGGCCTCGGCGGCAAAGTCGTCGCAGGCACCCCGCGCGACTCCCTGCACGTCCTGGACGTGCTCTACGACCGCGACGGCGGGACGAAACCGCAGATGATCGTCACCGACACCGCCTCCTACAGCGACATCGTCTTTGGTCTGCTCACCCTCGCCGGGTTCACCTACGCCCCACAGCTGGCCGACCTGCCGGATCAGAAGCTGTGGCGCATCGACACCAAGGCCGACTACGGACCGTTCGCCACCGCCGCCCGCGGCCGCATCGACCTGGGCAAAGTGCGGCGGCACTGGGAGGACATCCTGCGGGTCACTGCCTCCGTCCACACCGGCGCGGTGCGGGCGCACGATGTGATCCGGATGCTCTCCCGCGACGGCCACCCCACCCCGCTGGGCGAGGCCATCGCGCACTACGGGCGGATCGCCAAGACCCTGCACGTGCTGCGCATGGTCGACGACACCGGCTACCGCCGCGACATCAAAGCCCAGGCCAACCTCCAGGAAGGCCGCCACGCCCTCGCGCGGCGGATCTTCCACGGTCAGCGCGGCGAACTGCGCCAGCGCTACTACGAAGGCATGGAAGACCAGCTCGGAGCGCTTGGTCTGGTGCTGAACGCGATCGTGCTGTTCAACACCCGCTACCTCGACGCCGCGATCGCCGAACTGCGCGACGGCGGCTACGAGGTTCGCGACGAGGACGCGGCCCGGCTGTCACCGTTCGTACGCCACCACATCAACATGCTGGGCCGGTATTCGTTCCTGCTGCCGGCCGATCTGGCCCAGAGCCTGCGGCCGCTGCGCGACCCGCAGGAGCCCGACGAGGACGACGAACGGTGACACCGTTCTCGGGGTGGCCTGGCTAGGGCCGGTAGGTGGCCACCCCGAGAACGTACCGGCCGCGGCGGCGGGTCAGATACTGGCCGTCGACGACGAGGTGGTGGCGCGCCAGCTCAGCGAGGAATTCCTCGGCGGTGAAACGGTTCTCGGTGGGGTGGTCGAACAGCAACCGGTAGGTCGGGGTGGCCAGCGCCAGGGCCGTGACCTCGTCGAAGTAGAACCTCCCGCCCGGGATGAGCACCCGGGCGATCTCGGCCAGCGCGTCGGCCCAGTTCGGGATGTGATGGATGATCGCGAACTCGAACACCGCGTCGTAGCGGTAGACGGGATCGCCCAGCGTGGCGTGTAGGTCGGTGGCACTGCCCTGGGCGAGCCGGACCCGCTGGCCGTATGGGGCTAGGCGCCGCTGGGCTCGGGTGATCATCGCGGGGTCCAGGTCGATCGCGTTGACGTGCCCGGCGCCGAAACGGTCCAGGAGCAGCTGGGTGCCGTAGCCCGGTCCGCAGCCCAGCTCCAGCACGCGCGCCTCGGGCGGCAGCGGCCCGCCGAGGCGGCGCATCCACGGCACCTCGTAGTAGCGCTGCAGCCACCGCCGGGGTGGGGAGTTGACCAGCGCGGTCTCGACCTGGTTCATCAACATCGCAACCCCTCGATTGTATCGTATCGAGTTGCTATCATCGGGATATGACGATGAATAGCACGGAAGGTTGCCTGGCGTCGAGCCCGCCGGGCGCGAACCTGGATCCGGCGGTGGCGTTGTTCCACAGCCTGTCCGATGCCGCTCGGTTGGCGATCGTGCAGCGTCTGGCCTCCGGCGAGGCCCGGGTTGCGGATTTGATCGCCGAGTTGGGGTTGGCGCAGTCGACGGTGTCGGCGCATGTGGCCTGCCTGCGTGACTGCGGCCTGGTCGTGGGGCGCCCGGAGGGGCGGCAGGTGTTCTACAGCCTGACGCGCCCGGAGTTGATGGACCTGCTGGCTTCGGCGGAGACGCTGCTGGCCGCGACCGGCAACGCGGTGGCGTTGTGCCCGAACTACGGCACCGAGACCACCGACGAGACCAGGAACGAGGAGGCCGGGCGATGAGTGACGCCTGCGGCTGCGGCAGCGACGAGCCCCGCACCGGCGAGGAAGAAGAGCACGAGCCGGAACGGCTCTGGCAGGTCACCGAGCTGCGCGCGGCGGCGGTGGCCGGGGTGCTGCTGATCGCCGGATACGCCGCGGAGTGGTTGGGTGCGGCGCCGATGCTGGTGCTCGCGCTCAAGGCGGTGGCGTTGGCTGCCGGTGCCTACACGTTCGTGCCTTCCACGTTGAAGCGACTTGCGAAGGGCAAGATCGGTGTCGGCACGCTGATGACGGTCGCCGCGATCGGCGCGGTGATCCTGGGTGAGGTCGGCGAGGCCGCGATGCTGGCCTTTCTGTATTCCATCAGCGAGGGCCTGGAGGAATACTCTCTGGCCCGCACCCGTCGGGGTTTGCGCGCGCTGCTGTCGTTGGTGCCGGATGAGGCCACGGTGCTTCGCGACGGTGTGGAGACCGTGGTTGCGCCGTCCGAGCTGCGGGTCGGGGACCGGATGGTGGTCAAGCCCGGTGAGCGGATCGCCACCGACGGGGTGATCCGCACTGGGCGTACCGCGCTGGACGTCTCGGCGATCACCGGTGAGTCCGTGCCGGTGGAGGCCGGTCCCGGCAGTGAGGTGTTCGCCGGGTCGATCAACGGCACCGGGGTGCTGGAGGTCGAGGTCACCACGACCGCCGAGGACAACTCTCTGGCGCGGATCGTGCGGATCGTGGAGGCCGAGCAGTCCCGCAAGGGCGCCAGCCAGCGCCTCGCCGATCGCATCGCCAAGCCCCTGGTGCCCGGCGTCATGATCGCCGCGGTGGTCATCGCCGGCCTGGGCAGCCTGCTCGGCGACCCGCTGACCTGGATTGAACGGGCTCTGGTCGTGCTCGTGGCTGCCTCGCCGTGCGCGCTGGCGATCTCCATTCCCGTCACGGTGGTGGCGGCGATCGGTGCCGCCAGCAAGCTCGGTGTGTTGGTCAAGGGCGGCGCAGCGCTGGAAGCCCTGGGGCGCGTGCGGGGTGTGGCGCTGGACAAGACCGGCACGCTCACCCGCAACCAGCCCACCGTGGTCGACGTCGCCACCACCGACGGGATCTCGCGCGAACGCGTGCTCGGAGTGGCCGCGGCGCTGGAGGCCCGCAGCGAACACCCCCTCGCGCGCGCGATCCTCGCCGCCGTCGACGGTGAGTCGATCGCACCAGCGACCGACGTCGAGGCGGTCACCGGTGCGGGGCTAACCGGCCAGGTCGGCGGACGCACCGCGCGACTGGGGCGACCCGGCTGGCTGGAATCCGGGCCGCTGTCCGCCGCCGTCGAGCGGATGCAGCACACCGGGTCCACCGCAGTGCTGGTCGAGGACGACGGGCAGGTCATCGGCGCCATCGCCGTTCGCGACGAGCTCCGCCCCGAAGTGGCCGAGGTCATCACCCGGCTGCACTCCGGCGGGTACCACGTCGCCATGCTCACTGGGGACAACCGCGCCACCGCCACCGCGCTGGCCACCGAGGCGGGCATCGACTCGGTCCATGCCGAACTTCGGCCGGAGGACAAGGCCCGCATCATCAGCGAACTGAGCGGCCAGCGGTCGATGGCGATGGTCGGCGACGGTGTCAACGACGCCCCCGCCCTGGCCACCGCCGACCTGGGCATCGCGATGGGAGCGATGGGAACCGATGTGGCCATCGAGACCGCCGACGTCGCGCTCATGGGCGAGGACCTGCGGCACCTGCCGCACACCCTCGACCACGCCCGCCGCGCGCGGCGGATCATGCTGCAAAACGTCGGACTCTCCCTGGCCATCATCACCGTGCTGATGCCGCTGGCGCTGTTCGGCGTGCTCGGCCTGGCGGCGGTGGTTCTGGTGCACGAGGTGGCCGAGGTCGTGGTCATCGGCAACGGCGTTCGTGCCGGACGTGCGAAACCACTGCCGACGCTGCCCAGCGGCAAGCCCGCGGCCGCGCGCCCCGCGACGGTGGGGGCCTCGTCGTGACCCGCACCGCGGCTCCGGTGGTGAGCGCGGCCCGGCGGCGGGCCAC
The DNA here is from genome assembly GCF_009664835.1 of Allosaccharopolyspora coralli. NCBI lineage: Bacteria > Bacillati > Actinomycetota > Actinomycetes > Pseudonocardiales > Pseudonocardiaceae > Allosaccharopolyspora > Allosaccharopolyspora coralli. Next base: position 2,680,089 of record NZ_CP045929.1, on the reverse strand, counting down.
CCTCGCCACCACCGCCGCGCTCCTGGCCCTCGGGGATCTGGCGGTGAAAACCTGGGCCGTCCAAGCGCTGGCCGCCGGCCACTCGCTCGATCTCGGTCTGCTGCAGCTGCGGCTGGCCTACAACCCCGGCGTGGCCTTCAGCCTCGGCGCCACCCTGCCCGGCTGGGTCGTGCTTACCGCCACCGCACTCATCACTACCGGCATCGCGGTCTATGCCTGGCGGTCCGCCCGCACCGCCAACCTCGCCCTGCGCACCGGCATGGCCGCCGTGCTCGCCGGAGCCGTCGCCAACCTCATCGACCGCGGCATCGACGGCGTGGTCACTGATTATCTGCATACCGGCTGGTGGCCTACCTTCAATCTCGCCGACGTGCTCATCACCTGCGGCGGCGCACTCATCGTCCTCGCCACGCTGCGGTCGCCAGACCACCGGCGCGAGCCGGCGGAGGACTGAGCCATGTCCGTGGCCGTGCTGTGCTTGTTCGGGGCGTTCATCCTCGCCGTTGCGGTGCGCACCCTCATCCTGTGGCGTGCCACCGGCACCACCGGGCACCGGTTGCCGCCCTCGGGCGCCGGCGCCGCGTCACTGGTGATCCACCTGTTCATGGCCCTGGGCGTGCTGGCCACTAGCGTGGCCGCCCCACTGGCGGAGATGGCCGGTCTGCCCGCCCTGCCCCTGCTTGATCAGCCGTGGCTACGACTGTTCGGTGTCGTCCTGGCGGGCCTGGGTGTGCTGGGCACTTTCGCCGCACAGCTGGCCATGGGCAACGCATGGCGGGTCGGCGTCTCCGACGGTGAGCACACGGAGCTGGTCACGACCGGCCCGTTCCGGCTGGTGCGCAACCCCATCTTCACCGCCGTGGTCACAGCGTTCGCCGGGATGGCCCTGGCCGTACCCAACGTGATCGCCCTGGCCGGGCTGGGCGCCTTCACCCTCGGCGTCCAACTGCAGGTCCGCCGGGTCGAAGAGCCCCACCTGCGACGCCAGCACGGCCAAGCCTACGAGCGCTATGCCGCCGACGTGGGCCGGTTCGTCCCCGGCATAGGTCGCCTGCGCACCCAACCCCGCTGACACCTCCTACCGTCGGCTGTCGCCGGGGGCCAGCAGGCTGGTGACCTCGGCCAGCGCCTGGTCGGAGGGTTTGAAGTAGCGGCGGACGTTCTCCGGCTTCTTGTGCCGGGACTTCGCCATCAGCAGCAACAAGCTCGCCCCGGCCTCGCCGAGGTGGGTCAGCGCCGAATGCCGGAATTCGTGCAGATCCCACCCGGTTCCCGGCCCCTGGTGTGCGGTGTGGGCGTCGAGCAGGGCGCGGGCCTGACCGTACGAGAGCCGCGCCAGCTCGGTGTCCAGGCACGTGTCGCGAGGGCCGAGGACCTTGCCGGGGCCTGGGCGGCGGTGGGTGAGGAACACCGGGCCGCGGGTGCGGCCCTTGAGCAGCCGCGGTAGCAGGCGGGCAGTGCCGGCGTCCCAATAGACGATCTCCAACACGACCTCCTCGCGGGCCTGGCCCCGGCGGCGGGTCTTGGCCCGTGCGCCCTTGGCCTTCACCGGGGCACGACGTCCGGTGAGGTCGAGGTCCTCGATGTTGAGGCCGAGGATTTCCTCCGCGCGAGCGGCGGTCTCGTACAGCATCCGGTAGAGCGTCTTTTCCCGGAGCGCGACCTCGCGCCGCGCCACCAGCCGGTCGATCGCCAGCCGGGATCGCACCGGGGTCTCCGAGTCCGGCGCGGCCAGGCGCTTGGTCCAGCCCGGCACGATCGGGGCGTCGTGGCCGCGATCGCGGCACCAGGACAGCCACGAACCTACGGCGGCCCGGCGGGCGTTCCAGGTGCCCACCGCCGCCCGGCCCCACAGCGATTCCAGGGCCTCGCCGACCTCGTCGTCGGCCACCGTCGCCAGCGGCCGATGTTCGCCGAGCCTCTCGGCGGTCTTGCCGACCGCGGTGGCGTAGCCGCGGATCGTGTTCGGGTTCGCCAGCGAGTCGAGGAACAGCTCGGCCGCCCGGCCGACGGTCAGCGACGTGGTGCTCCCGGCCGGCAGCGCGACGACTGTGGACACCCGCGTTCTCCCTTGCCACAGATAACAGGGCCGCTTCACGCGCCGCCGCGGGGACGTTCCCGCAGGCCGTGATCAGCGATGCCGCAGATAATAGAGCGTTATCTGTGCCAAGACTTCACACGCCACCCACGGCCGAAACCGCACCAACCGTCCACCAGGGACGGCGAGGGCTTAGCGCCAGTTTCCGTTCCGATGTTCCTCAAACCCCGGATTCGCGCGCGGATCGCCGGTCTGCACTGCTCGTTGTGCACCGGCACGATCGAAAAGGCCCTGGGCCGCATGGACGGGGTCGGCACGGTGTCGGTGAGCCTGACCCACGAGCAAGCCCTGGTCGACTACGACCCGGAGGTGGTCGCGCCGGAGCGGATCCTTTCCACGCTGCGCGATATCGGCTACGAACTCTACGACCCGCGCAAGCTGCGCGCCTTCGAGGACGAAGAGGCCGACCTGCTGGCCGAGGGCAAGCGGCTGTTCACCGCGATCGGACTGAGCCTGACCGCGATGGTCCAGATCGCCGAGGGCTGGTGGACGCTGCTGTGCGCCACCCTGCTCGTGGCAGCACTCGGGTTGGTCTTCGGGATCCTGCGCCCGACCGGTCAGTGGCGTGCGGCCGGGTGGGCCGCGGCGGTGGCCGCCCCCGGCGCGCTCGCACTGGCCGCACGTTTCGCCGGGTTGCTGGAGCCCCCGGTCAACGGCTGGATCGCCGCCGTGCTGGCTGGGGTGATGGTCTTTGGGGTGGCCCCGCACATCCTGCGCATGGCGTATCAATCCGCGCGGCGCGGGATCCTCAACCAGCACGTGCTGCTGGAGACCGGCGCGTTCGCCGGCATCACCGGCGGCATCATCGGGTTGACCGGCCTGTTGGAGAACTACCCCACCGCGGAGTTCTTCGCGGTCGCCGCGATCGTGGCGACGTATCACATCTTCTCGGAGTGGCTGTCGCTGCTGGTCAAAACCCGATCGGGCCAGTCGGTCAAGAAGCTGCTGGACCTACAGCCCGACCTCGCCCGGCTCGTGGCCGACAGCGGTGCCGAGTCTGAGGTGCCGGTCGAGCAGGTCAAGATCGGCCAGCACGTGCGGGTACGCCCCGGCGAGCGCATCCCACTGGACGGGCGGATCCGAGACGGGGACTCCGCCATCGACCTGTCCCTGGTCACCGGCGAGCCGGTCCCGGCCGATCGCGGCCCCGGCGAGGACGTCGTGGGCGGATCGATCAACGGCACAGGCAGCCTGACCATCGAAGTCACCGCCACCGGCGCGGAAGGCTTCCTCGCGCAGGTGGTGCGTCATGTGGAGGACTCCCGCGCGCTCAAGCCCGGCATCCTGCACCTGGTCGACAAGGTCCTGCGCGTCTACACCCCCACCGTGCTCAGCATCTCCGCTCTGGCTCTGGTCGGATGGTTGGCCGGGAGTTGGCTGGCCACTGGTGAACCGGATGTGCACCGGGCGGTGTTCGCCTCCCTGGGGGTGCTGGTGATGGGCTATCCCTGCGCGGTCGGCATCGCCGCACCATTGGCGATCGTGCGCGGCACCGGACACGCCGCCGATGCCGGCATCGTCATGCGCACTGGCGAGGCCTTCCAAACCTTCCGGCTTGTGCGTCGGATCGTGCTGGACAAAACCGGCACGCTGACCCAAGGACGGCCCACCGTCCGAGCTGTCGAATCCGTCGACGGCGATACGGATGCCGTGTTGGCGCTGGCTGCGGCAGCCGAGAACCCATCCGAGCACCCGCTGGCGCGTGCCGTCGTGACCGCCGCCCAGGAGGCGGGTCTGGCCGTGGACGCCGCGGAGGAGTTCGAGTCGATGACCGGCTCGGGCGTGCGCGCCACCGTCGGCGGACAGCGGGTGCTGGTGGGCAAGTCAAGCTTGCTCACCGACGCCGGCATCGACCTGGCCGAGCTCACCGCGCGGATCGATCAGTGGGAAGCGGCCGGGCACACCGTCATCGCCGTGGCCACCGAGAGCACCGCCCTGGGCCTGATCGCGCTGGGCGATGAGCTGCGGCCCGACGCCGCCGAGGCCGTCACCACGATGCGCCAGGCGGGCATGGAACCGGTGCTGGTGACCGGCGACAACCAGCGCGCCGCCCAGCATGTCGCCGAGGCGCTCGGAATCACCCAGGTGCACGCCCGGATCCGCCCGGACGGCAAGGCCGACATCGTGCGCGAGGTGCAAGCCGACGGCACCCGGGTGGCCATGGTCGGTGACGGCATCAACGACGCCCCGGCGCTGATGCAGGCCGACGTGGGCATCGCCGCCGGTGGCGGCACCGACATCGCCGTGGAATCCGCCGACATCGTCCTACTACGCGAAGACGTGGCCACCGTGCTCGACGCCCGCGACATCAGCGACCGCGCCTACCGGCGCACCCGCACGAACGTCGCGCTCGCGTTCACGTTCAACGGTCTCGGCATCCCCTTGGCCACCACCGGCCTGATCAGCCCTGTGTGGGCGATGGTGGCCATGGGCGCCTCCGTGGCCACCATTTTCTTCAACTCCTTCGGCACCCGACCGGCGCTACTGATCAATGCCATCGCCAGCGTCGGCCGCGCACGCGGGACAACCGAGCACCCGGCAGATCGTGCTGCGGCCTGACCATTCACACAACGCTCGCGCCAGACCAGGTCGTGCGCGCGGCCCGCTCAGGCACGCCGTGCGCATGTTCCTGTGCCGTCCCGACATTGCCGCACAAGGAAACGACGTGCCTGAACACCCGACCGCGCCCGCCGCCCACGGGCAGCTGGCGCTGCTGACTTCCGCTCAGGAGTCCTGGGCGGCCTGGTGCAGTCGTACGCAGCATTCTCCGGAGCGGGGGGCGAGGGTGGCTTCGACGGCGGGGGCGTGCAGCCCGGCGAGGAAGCCGTCCAGGAAGGCGTGGTTGATACCGCAGACCAGCTCCGGGGATTGAGCTGCCAGGGGGTGGAAGGGGCAGTTGAGCAGCCGCACGCAGCCGGGTGACTGGCGGGAGGGTTCGAAGCCGTACTGGGCGAGCACGGTCTCGGCGTGGGTGAGTGCGCGTTCGACGCCGAGCTTGCCGGGGCGAATCCGCTCCCGCTCGGCGGCGCCGAGCTCGTGGCCGCGTTCGCGGGCGGTGCGCAGGGCGGCGTGCCGGGCGGTTTCGTTCACGCCCTCGGTGAGCACGGCATCCAGCAGGATGCCGGCGAGTAGGTCGTGCTGGCGCGGTGGGATGTTGATGCGGATGTCGACGTCCGCCGCTTCGTAGACCTTCGGGGTCCGCCCGACCTTGCGGATGCCCCCGACTGGTTCGAACCGGGCAGTCAGCAGGCCGGTGTCGACGAGCTTGTCGAGGTGGAAGGCGGCGAGCTTGCGGGAGATCCCGACCGCAGCCGCCGCCTCGTCGCGGGTCACCGGCCGCCGGGCATGGCGGATGAACTCATACATCCCGCGCCGCAGCTCGTCCTCCAGGGTGGCCACGGCCGCGATCGGACGCCCGGGGTTGTCGGCGCGTGTGTTCACGTCGCCAGCGTAGCGCGGTTTCACCTATACGAGTGCGCCGAAACGGTTCGGTCCCACCTGCGCAGCTGCGTGCTTGCTTCTCCGCCTCAATAAAACTAACGTTCCTTAGTGAAACAGGGAGGCGCTGTGGACGGTCCGCAGGAACAGGCGAAGTACCCGGTGAGCGCGGCGCTGGCTGGCCCGTACGGGCATCCGTTTCACCCGATCCTGGTCACCGTGCCGATCGGGGCGTGGGTGGCCAGCCTGGTGTTCGACCTGGCTTCGTGGCTGGTGGTCGATCCAGGCTTCCTGGCGCAGGGCTCGGTCTGGCTGATCGGACTCGGCGTGCTTGGCGCCGTGGCCGCGGCCCTGGTCGGCCTGCTGGATCTGTTCGCCATCCCCACCGGCACGCCGGCGTTTCGTCTCGGGCTGGTGCACATGACGCTGAACCTCGCGGTCACCGGCGCCTACGGGGTCAACTTCGCGTGGCGCCAGGCCGACTACGGCCAGCCGGGCTCGGTCGCGGTCGGGATGCTCACGCTCTCGGCCGCCAGCATGATCGTGCTGGCGGTGTCGGGGTACCTCGGCGGCAAGCTGGCCTACCGCTACGGCGTCCGGGTGGCCGACGAAACCACCCAAGCCACCGGCTACACCGCCCGGGACCACCCACCCGGCCGCTGACCACTCGATTCCCTACTTCCCCGAGCTCGATTCCACCACCACCACGACAGGAGACACCCTCATGGCACTCGCAGCTTTGATCACCTGGTTGATCACCGCCGTCGGCGGCTTCGTCATGCTTGGCACCTGGATCGCAAAAGGAGGGCACAAGAACAACAACAGCCACCTACCCCCGGCGGTGATCTTCGGTCACTTCGCACTGGCCGCGATCGGCCTGGTCCTGTGGATCATCTACGTGTTCACCGACAACCATGCGATCGCCTGGACCGGTGTCGCCCTGCTGCTGCCGGTGGCGCTGCTGGGCTTTGTGATGCTGTTCCGCTGGATCCCCGTCTACCGCGCCCGTGCCGCGGCCGGTGGCCCTGGAACCACCGGCCCGCAAGGTCCGGCAGAGAAGCACTTCCCGGTCAGCGTGGTCGCCGGGCACGGGATCTTCGCCGTCGCCACGGTCGTGCTGGCACTGCTGGCCGCCCTCGAATTCTGATACGCCCGCCCCACCTTGCGCCGCCGACACATGAGGACCTGCCCATGACCCCCGGCACCGCACTGCGTGTCGTACACGAACCCGACACCGGCATCGACCTCGACGCCGCCGAACGCGCCGCAGGCCAGCTGTTACGGGCTTTGGGGATCTCCACCGACTCCGAGAGCCTGTCCGGCACCCCCGGCCGGATGGCCCGCGCCTATGCCGAGCTGTTCACCCCTCGCCCGTTCGACTTGACCACGTTCCCCAACGAGGAGGGCTACGACGAGCTCGTGCTGGCCCGCGCCATCCCGGTGCGCTCGGTCTGCGAGCACCACCTGCTGCCCTTCGTCGGCGTCGCCCACGTCGGCTACCTGCCCGGCCAGCGCATCCTGGGACTGTCCAAACTGGCCCGCATCGTTGAACATTTCGCCTGTCGTCCCCAGGTGCAGGAACGCCTGACCAAACAGGTCGCCGACTGGCTGTGTGCGCACCTGGACCCGAAAGGCGTCGGAGTGGTCATCGAAGCCGAACACAGCTGCATGACCCTGCGCGGAGTCCAAGCCACCGGCGCCTGCACCGTGACCTCCACACTACTGGGCACCCTGCGCGAAGACGCTCGCTCCCGACAAGAATTCTTCTCCCTCACCGGCGTTAACAGCGCCTAACAGGACGAGTCGGCCACGGTGAGCCCGAGCCCGCGGAGCTGGTCGATCAGGTGGACGCACCACGGGGGCGCCGGTGTCGAAGAGCCGGTAGTTCGCCGTGCTGCGACCGATGGTGTAGATCAGGCCCCAGTCGGTGTACCGGCGCAGCGTTTTGATCGGGACGGCGGGGCAGTTCCCCCACGGTCATCGGCCGGGACTGCCCCGTGCTGTCGGTCATCGTGGGCGTCTCCCTTCCGCTTAGCTCAGGCCGCGCAGCAGGAGAGTTTGGTGATGTCGCGGGTGAAGGTTTGGGCGGCGAGTTTGAGGGCTTCGGCCATCGTCAGGTACGGGCACCAGAGTTCGCCCATGTCGTAGACGCTCATCTGGTTGTGCAGCGCGTAGACGGCGGTGGCGATCACTTCACCGGCGCCGTCGGCGAGCACGTGCGCACCGAGCAGCCGGCCGGTGTCGCGTTCCGCGACCAGTTTGACCAGCCCGCGCGTGTCGCGGTTGATCAGGGCTCGCGGCACGTATTCCAGCGGCAGGACCCGACATTCGCAGTCGTACCCGCGCTCCTGGGCCTCGGCGTCGGTCAGGCCCGCGGCGGCGATCTGGGGGCTGGTAAAGGTCACCCGCGGCAGGTGGTGGTAATCCAGCGTTCGGTCTGCCTGGTGGAAGGCGTTGTCGACCACGACCGCGCCGTGCGCGCCCGCGACGTAGACGAATTGCGGGTGTCCGGTCACATCCCCGGCGGCCCAGATCTGTGGATTGTCGGTGCGCAGGTGTTCATCGGTGACGACCTGGCCGTGCTGCCCCGTCCGTACGCCGACGGCGTCCAGCCCCAACCCGTCGGTGGCCGGTGCGCGCCCGGTGGCCATCAGCAGGGCATCGACCCGCAGTTCGAGAGGGTGCCCCTGCGGGGCGCGCAGGTCGGCGACCACCTGCTCGTTCTCACGGCGTACCTGGGTCAAGACCGTGCCGGTGTGCACGCCGATGCCTTCCTCGGCGAAAACCCGTGCGAGCGCGTCGGAGACCTCGGGTTCCTCGGCCGGGGCCAGCCGGTCCAGCATCTCGACGACCTCCACGCGCACCCCGAGGCGAGAGAACAGCTGAGCCTGTTCCAGACCGACATAGTTGCCCCCGATGACCAGCATCGATCCCGGCAGGGCAGTGAGTTCCATCGCCGTGGTCGAGGTCAGGTAGTCCACCTCGTCCAGCCCGTCCACCCCCGGTATCCGCGGAGAAGAGCCGGTGGCGACGAGATAGTGCTCGGCCTCGATCCGTCGGCTCCCGCCCTCGGCGAGGTCGACCTCCACCGTGGGCCCGTGCACGAACCGCGCCCGGCCATCGATGATCTCCCAGCCGTACTCGGCGGACAACCCCGTGTACTTGTCCTGACGCATCGAAGCCACCAGGTCGCTCTTCCCGCCGATCAACTCGGTGAAGGCGACCTCCTCGGCGCTGGCCCGAATCCCCGGGAACCGGTCGGCCGAGAGCGCGACGTGTCGGGCCTCGGCGGCAGCCAGGAGCGCTTTCGACGGCACGCAGCCGGTGTTCACACAGGTACCCCCGACGGTGCCGCGCTCGACCATCACCACCGAACGGTCCTCCCGTCGCGCGGCGATTGCCGCCGCGAACGCCGCACCCCCGGAGCCGATTATCGCCAGATCAAACACGATCTAGGTCACCCCTTCCTGACGAGCATGGTTGGTGGTTTCTCGGGATCAGCAGGCATCGCAGCACCCATCGTCGTTGGCGCGGCTGCTGGGTTTGCCTGCGATGACCGGTTGTGCCGCGGTAGTCGCGGGCACGGGCGTGGCTGCTGGGAGTGGGCGGGTGCGGGCGGCGCGAATGGCGTTGCCGATGACGAGGACCTCGGCGAGTTCGTGGACGAACACCACGCTGGCCAAGCCCATGACTCCGAACGCCGCAAGCGGGATGAGGACGGTGACGATCAGCAGGGACAGCCCGACGTTCTGCAGCATTACACTCCGGGCGTGCCGCGCATGGGACATGACTTGGGGGAGGTGGCGCAGGTCTTCGCCCATCAGCGCGACGTCTGCGGTTTCGATGGCGACGTCGGTGCCCATCGCGCCCATGGCGATGCCCACATCGGCGGTGGCCAGAGCCGGTGCGTCGTTGACGCCGTCGCCGACCATCGCGATCTTGCCTCCGTTGCTCAGCGAGCTCAGAAGGCGTGCCTTGTCCTCGGGGAGGAGTTCGGCGTGGACCGTGGTGACGCCGGCCTGGGCCGCCAGGGCGGTGGCGGTGCGGGTGTTGTCGCCGGTGAGCATCGCGGTGTCGATGTTCAGTCCGCGCAGCTGCTGGATGGTCTCGACGGCTTCGTCGCGGAGATCATCGCGCACCGCGATGGCGCCGAGCAGCTTCTCGTCTTCTTCGATGAGGACGACGGTGGCACCGTTGTCCTGCAGCCGCTCGACCTCGCTGGCCAGCGGACCCGCGGTGATCCAGCCGGGTTTACCCAGCCGCAACGCGGCGCCGTCCCGTCGGCCACGCAGTCCGTGACCGGGCACCGCGGTGACGTCGTCAGCAGCCACGGGAGCGTCACTGCTGGCGGTGAGAATGGCTTGCGCCAGGGGGTGTTCACTGCGGACTTCCAACGCGGCAGCCGCGGCCAGAACCTCATCGCGCGTGGTGCCGTCGACAGCAACGATATCGACGACGCGCGGGGCATTGCGGGTGAGCGTGCCGGTCTTATCCAGCGCGACCGTGCCGATACGCCCCAGTTCCTCCAACGCGGCGCCGCCTTTGACCAGCGCCCCGGTGCGGCTGGCGGCACCCACTGCGGCGACGACCGTCAGCGGCACAGAGATCGCCAACGCGCAGGGCGATGCGGCGACCAGCACCACGAGCGCCCGCTCAACCCACAGCAGTGGATCGCCGAGCACCAGACCGAGCCCGGCGATCACGACGGCGAGGATCATGATGCCCGGGACCAACGGGCGGGCGATGCGGTCGGCCAGCCGCTGCCCCTGCCCCTTGCGTTCCTGGGCCTCTTCGACGATGTGCACGATTCGGGCCAGCGAGGAGTCCGAAGCCGGGGCGGTGACGTCGACCTCGATCGCGCCGCCGCCGTTGATCGCGCCTGCGAACACGGTGTCGCCCGGTCCGGCTTCGATGGGGACCGATTCGCCGGTGATGGCCGACAGGTCCAGGCTGGTGCGCCCCGAGCGGATCACGCCGTCGGTGGCGGCCCGTTCACCTGGGCGCAGCACCATCCGGTCGTCGATCACCAGATCATCGGGAGCGACCTGCTCCTCGACGCCGCCACGAAGCACCGACGCCGTGGGCGGAACCAACCCGAGCAAGGCGCGCAGGCCACGGCGCGTGCGGACGATCGCGTAGTGCTCCAGCCCCTCGGCGATAGAGAACAGCACGCCGAGCATCGCGGCTTCTTCGATCTGGCCCAACGCGACCGCGCCGATCGCCGCGATGGTCATCAGCGTGCCGACACCGATGCGACGACGCAGCAGATTACGTAGCGTCCCCGGCACGAACGATGCCGCGCCGACAACCGCCGAGGCCAGCTCGAACCCCAGACTGACGGACTCAGCTCCGAAGCGGCCCACCACCCAGCCAGCAGCGAGCAGCACCGCCGCTGCGGCGGCCAATTGCAGCTCCCGGACCTGCCATAAGCGTTCCGCACCCTGCTCGGCGGCGTGCCCGTCCGGGACGTTGGACGACGTGGTCTCCTGCGGCCCGCAGCACTCTGCACCCACTGGTCAGCCCTCCACTAACTCGTCGACGGAACCAGCAACCGGGATGGCGGCAACGTGGGCACCCAGCACCGCAGCGACGAGTGAGCGGCCTTGCTCGGTCAGCGCATACATCACCAAGCGGCCGTCCCGCCGCGAGCGGACCAGCCCGGCGATCTTCAACTGTCGTAAGTGGTGTGAGACCAGATTCTGCGCGTACCCGGACACCCAGGAGGCGTCGCAGACGCATAGCTCTCCACCGCGATACAGAGCGGCGGCCAGGGTCAGCCGGGTGGGGTCGCCCAAGGCCCGCGCGGCTGCCGCCGCCGGCTCCACTACGTCAAGCTCAGGCAGATCCGTCCGGATCTTCTCCGCATGCGGCAAATCCAGGCACAACAGGTCGCAGGTGTCGTCACGTTCCACAGCCATATCGACACCCTAACGTACATTGATATGTTGATCCAAGCACTGCATGTGGGAAGTGACGACGCCAAGCTCGCGTGCTGCGAGCAGGTGTGGGCGGCTGCGGAGATGGCTAGTGTGCGGTGCGCCTGTGGCCGCGGGTCCATGTGAGCACGGCCATGATCAACGGGACTCCGGCGGCGATAGTGGCGTAAACACCGGCAAGGTGCTGCTCAGCCAAGATGTCGCTCATCCATCCCAGCCCCAGCCCGCGGTAGTAGGAGTCACCGATGACGGTGGAGGTGCGCGTCAGGGTTAACCCGAACGCGGCGAGTCCGACGCTGGCGACCGCGAGCGCCAGCAGCCGCACATGGCCACGCGCCCGCCCTGCTACAGGATCGATGGCCAGGGTCGTCCAGTACAGAAGGCAGCCAACCAGGAGGAAAGAGCCCTTGAGCGCGGGCTGCAGCCAGAACTCGTAGAGACCGGTCTCCAACAGCCCAGTGAAGTACACCCCGACAAGCAGGCAGACCAGCAGAACCGATGCTGCCAGGGGATAACTGAGCACGCGTAGCAGCCACGTCCTTCCAGCCACGCGCGCCCACTGCACCGGCCCCGCCGGAGCGGCAGGCTCAGCGCGTTGTGCGAGGCGCTGGGCGAGGGAAAGCGGAGCTGCGGACATCAGCAGGGCCGGTGCGACCACGGTGAGCAGGAGCCAGCTCGCGAGCTGGACGCTGGGCACCGCCGGTGCGTAACGGCCGATTCCCGACGACGTGGCTAGCAGGACGACAGCACATCCGCACAGCCAGGCGACGGTGCACATGACTGGCCATCCCTCGCCACGTCGACGTAGCCGCCACACCGCCCGGAGGTAGAGCGCCGCCAAAACCACCGCCAGGACTCCGTAGATGAGGTCGAAGCGCCAGTCGAGCAGCATTCTCAGCACTGTGGGCGGGCCGGCGAGGTCGTAGCCGATCAGTTCTTCGGTGCGTGAGGGAACCTCGCCCGCTGCGGCCGGAGGGGGTGTACGCCCGAGCGCCACTGCCACTCCGACGGTGGCGGACATCAGTAAGACCTCGATGGCTCCAAGCCGCAGCAAGTCCCCGATTCCTTGCCTGCCAGCAATCGCCCGCACAGCCTGAGCACGTTGGCGATAACCCGCGAATCCCAATGCCCCGAGGGCCGCGACCTTGACAAGGATGAGCAGCCCGTAGTCGCTGGTGACAAGATCGGGCAAGGTGAGCCGCGTGGCAGCATTGATTACTCCTGAGGCGGCCATGCCGATCCAGCACACCAGCGCCAAGCCGGAGAACCGGCGTGCGACCAGGCCCAGATGTGCGCCGCCCCGGGCGGCGTGGGCTAGTACTGCGATCAGCCCACCGATCCACAACGATGCTCCCACCAGGTGGTACAGCATGCTGCTCGTGGCAACATCGTGGGCACCGCTGGCCGAGTGCCCAGTGGCGATCACGGGGAGCAATGCGGCCAACGAGAGCAGCATCAGGACTGCGGCGGTCTTCCACGTCAAGGCCAGGCGGCATCCGATGGCCACGACCAGCGCGATTCCGGCAGTCAGCAGCCAGGACTTGGCTTGTTCGATCGCATCGATGAGTCCAAGAAGGACTATCGGGTCGGCCAGGTCGGAGATGGGCCTTCCCGAGGCGTCTGCGGCTAGGAGCGGCGCCACGAGGGCAGCGCCCCCGAACCACGCTGTGCCCGCCCATCCGGCCGTGCGCAACGCCGCATAGCCGTCCGCAGCAACGAAACCTGATGGCTGCGCGGGAACACCGAAGGTCGCCAGCCACAACGAGCCGATACAGACCAGTGCTGCGGCCTCGGCGATCACCCGTGCCAGCGGGAGTCCATAGCGAACAACGGCGCCCGGATCGGGCAATCCGTACGCTACGTACGCGTCGCTGGCTGTCAGCGCAGTCAGGGCCACGGCGATCAGCGCAGCAATCCCAACGGCGGTGACCACCAAGAGCGCCAGACTCGCCGATCGTCTCGACACCGAGCGCCTGTGCTGAGTCGGTTCGAGGGAATCGAGCTGGTGCTCGGCATGATCCACCGACTGTCGATGGGCTTCGTGGTGCGGGGAATCGTCGGGGATCGTCATGTCACGTGCTTTCGTCGCCATGCCTGCGGTGCTAGATGCCCCGGCATCAGAGCTCTCGGTCGAATCGGTACCGTAAGCATGGGTTCAACTATGCGGTCTAGTTGGCGGGGGAATTGAAGCGGGGCCCCTCGGCAGATGGACTGCGCGACCACTCGCCGGGTCAGACATCGAAAAGTGAGGCAATGCACACACATCGCCACGAGGGCCAACGGCGTCTTCGCCGGTCCGCGCACCGTCTCATGACGGTCGCTGTCCTGACGCTGCTCGGGGCATTGCTCGCCCAACCCCACTCCTGGGCGCATGCCGAACTGACGGGCAGCGACCCCGTCGGCGGGAGCGCCCTGCAGCAGGCGCCTGCCGCGGCCAGGTTGACTTTCACCGACTCAGTGAACCCCGAGCTCGTCACCCTCGCCGTGACGGACCAGGACGGCGGACAGCCGCCCCTGCCTGCTCCGGCCATCGAACACAACCAGGTCGTTCAGCCCTTGCCCAACCTGGGTAACGGTGGATACACGATCGCGTACCGCGTCGTCTCCGCAGACGGCCATCCGGTGGCAGGACAGATTCCGTTCACGATCAGCGCGAGCACACCACGGTCGGCGCCCCCGCCGGGCACGAACCCCCGGCCGCCAGCGGTCGAGGAACAGGCCGGGGGCGCGTGGCTGCCGTGGGCCGGCGGCGGTGTCGTTGTCGTTCTGCTGATCACTGGCGCTGTCATCAGCGTTCGCCGGTTGGGACGCGACCATTGACCGCCCGTGCGCCCAGCCCCGCCAGAGTGTGTGACGACACGAGGAGGGCACGTTAGTGAAAGCCCGCAACGGTGATCTTCAGGCAGCCGTTCTTGACGTGCTCTGGGCAGCAGAAGAGGACCTGACGGTCCGCGAGGTTCAGCAGAGGCTGCACACCAGTCGAGAACTGGCTTACAACACAGTGCTGACCGTCCTGGACACCCTCTTCAAGAAGAACCTCGTGAAGCGGCGACTACTCGGCCGCGCCTTCGTCTACCGGCCGAGCGATTCGCGGGAGGCGCACACCGCGGAGGTCATGGCGCACACGCTCGACAACGGCGGGGACCGCTCCGCTGCGTTGCTGCACTTTGTCGGCAAGATCACTGAGGCAGACCTCACTGCCCTGCGGCAACTCATCGACTCCGATGATGACAAAGGAACACGCTCGTGAGCTCGCCTGCCGTAGGTCTGCTATCCGGTGCGGCGCTGGTCGCCACTGTCGCCCCGGCTTTGTTGCACAGGCAGCGCGGTCTGCTGGCCTCGCCCCGTCTGGGACTGGCTGCCTGGTTCGGAGCTGCTGGCGCGGTGCTGACGATGCTCGCGGTCGCTGGCCCGGTGACCCTGTTGGACCCGCGCCTTGAGTCGCTCTCTGTTCAGCCAGAGGGCCTGCCGGCGTTTCTCGCCGGCTGCGTGGGCCTGCTTCACCGGCCGGGGATGATCTCACTGGGCTCCGCCATTCTCGCCACCGGACTGGCCGCCTACATCTGCGCCGTCCTCGCCGCGCATGCGCACCGCGCGCGGCGGGCTTCCCACGACCACCGGGACGAACTCGCCGACGTGGGCTTCGTCGATTCCCGCACCGGCACTATCCTCGTTCCTTACGCCCACCCGGTGTGCTACTGCCTCGCTGGCTCACCGTCGCGCATCGTGCTCAGCACCGGCGCACGGGACGCCCTTGGCGCCCGCGAACTCCATGCGATGCTCGCCCACGAGCGTGCGCACTTGGCCGGTCACCACCACGCCCTACTCATCTTGGCTCGCGGCCTCGCGACGGCACTGCCGATCGTGCCGCTGTTTCGCGCCATGCCCAAGCAGGTGGAACTCCTCGTCGAAAGGCTCGCTGACGAACGAGCGGGGACACGCTGTGGCCGCGACACCGTGGCACGGGCGTTGCTGCGCATGGTCAATCATGCGATGCCCGGCACCGCACTGGGCGCCACCGGCGGCGATCTCACGACCCGGATGACCTACCTCCTGCACCCCGCCGAAGCCGCCCGTCCTGGGCGCCCGGCGCTCCTGCTGTCCCCAGCCATTGCCCTGGCCCTTGCACTCGGCCCGACCGTAGTTCTCACCCTGGCATGCGTACTGAGCTGGGCACCGTGACCAGGCGAGCGCAAGACAGCGACACGACCGACAGAATCGCGAGAACAACGACATGACAAAGAATCTCAAGATCACCCTGGCGATCGCCGTAGCCGCTGTAATCGGCTTCGGCGGACTGCTCGCCTGGACCAACACTGGTCCTTCAACCGCATCGCCCGGCGGACCGGCGAGCACCACCGCACCAGCCGACGTCCTGGTGCGCCCAGACAGCCACCGCCTGTCGACCGCCGCGGATGGCAAAGTGACCGTGGTGGAGTTCCTGGACTTCGAGTGCGAAGCGTGCAAGGCGATGTTCCCCGTGATCGAACGACTCCGTGCCGAATACGGCGACCGCGTTACGTTCGTCGTCCGCTACTTCCCGCTGCCGGGCCACCCGAACTCCGGAACTGCGGCCCTCGCCGTGGAGGCCGCCGCTCAGCAAGGCGCTCTGGAGCCCATGTACCGCAAGATGTACGAGAACCAAGACCAGTGGAGCCACCAGCAAACCTCCCAGGCTGAAAAGTTCACCGGCTACGCCCGCGAACTCGGACTCGACCTCCAACGCTTCCAGCAGGCAGTGAACGATCCCGCCACTGTGGACAGGATTGAGCGCGACATGAACGACGGCGCCGCTCTTGGAGTGGAAGGCACCCCCACGCTGTTCCTCAACGGCCAGAAACTGCCGTCAATGCCAAGCTACGAGCAGCTGAAGGCCCAAATCGACACTGCTCTCGCACAGTAGGAGCACGTTCATGCCCACGACATCGCCCCCGACAGCCGCTGCGACAACCCCGCGAAGCGCGAAACCCGCTGCAACACGCGCGTTGCCGTACATCCTCGCAATCGGCGGGGCGATCGGCTTCCTCGCCGCGTTCGCCCTCACCGTTGAGAAGCTCGCACTGCTCAAAGACTCCACCTACACTCCGACGTGCAGCATCAACCCGATCTTGTCCTGCGGGTCGGTCATGAACACCCCACAGGGAGAAGCCTTCGGCGTCCCCAACCCGCTGATCGGTATCGGCGGATTCGCCATTGTCACCACCATCGGCGTCGCCCACCTCGGCGGGGTGCGCTTCCCACGGTGGTTCTGGCTCGGCCTCCAAGCTGGCACTGTGTTCGGGATCGTGTTTGTGCACTGGCTGATCGCGCAGAGCCTGTACACGATTGGTGCCCTGTGCCCGTATTGCATGGTCGTCTGGGCGGTCATGATCCTCATCTTTTGGTACACGACACTGCACACGGCCCAGCACTATCTGTCGCTGCCGCCCAGCATCAAGAAGGTGACCAACAAGCTTGCCCAGTACCACACCGTGGTCGTCACCGTGTGGTACCTCGCCATCGCCGGGCTCATTCTGCAGGCTTTCTGGAGCTACTGGAGCACCCTGCTGTAGGACCGAGCAGCTGACCAAGACTGGTGTCGACCTGCGGGTTCTAGAAGTCGGCGGACGGATGCGCGGCGAGCCGTCCTCTGATTGTCAGCAACTGGTCCACCTTCATGGAAGGCGCCCGTGCAATCGGGCTACGCCGCGGTCACCGGCCTGCTCGCGGAACTGATCGTCCAAATGCAAGGCAAGGTTCAGCCTGAACCGGCCCGGCGTGTCCGGAGACTTCAGTCCTTGGGAAGGATGGAGTCATGTCTGGGAACACGTCGCGGAGGTATCCGCCGGAGCTGCGTGAGCGGGCGGTGCGGATGGTCGCTGAGGTTCGTGATCAGCACGAGTCGGAGTGGGCGGCGGTGACGGCGGTGGCCGAGCTGTTGGGGGTGGGCACGCCGGAGTCGGTGCGCAAGTGGGTCCGCCAGGCCCAGATTGACACCGGCAGCAGGGCGGGGACCACGACCGAGGAGTCGGCTGAACTCAAGCGGCTCAAGTGGGAGAACGCCGAGCTCAAACGCGCGAACGCGATCTTGAAGGCGGCGTCAAGTTTCTTCGCGGCCGAACTCGACCGGCCGTCTCGATGATGGTGGAGTTCGTTCGTCGGTACCAGGGTCATGACGACGGCGATGGCCTGCGATGGGGTGTCGAGTCGATCTGCGCCGTGCTCACCGAGCACGGGTGTCCGATCGCCCCATCCACCTACTTTCATGAGGTCAACTTCGGCGTCTACGGGGCCAGAAAGGTGTGGTTGCAACTCAACCGGGAGCAGATCGCGGTGGCCCGGTGCACGGTCGAGCGACTGATGCGCGAGCTTGGCCTGGCCGGGACGGTGCGCGGGAAGGTCAAGCGCACTACGATCAGCGATCCTGCCGCCACACGGGCGGCTGATCTGGTGCAACGCAGGTTCAACCCGTCGGCACCGAATGTGTTGTGGGTAGCCGACTTCACCTACGTGTCGACGTGGTCGGGGATGGGTCTACGTTGCGTTCGTGATCGACGCCTACGCTCGTCGCATCCTCGGCTGGCGCACCAGCACCAGCATGACCACAGGTCTTGTGCTCGACGCGGTCGAACATGCCATCTGGACCAGAAACCGTTACGGCACAACGGATCTGACCGGGCTCGTGCACCACCACGATGCAGGTTCCCAGTACACGTCGATCATGTTCACCGAACGGCTCGCCGAGGCCGGCATTGATGCCTCGATTGGCACCGTGGGCGACAGCTACGACAACGCGCTCGCCGAGACGATCAACGGCCTGTACAAGACCGAGCTGATCAAACCTCGAAAACCCTGGCGCACCGTCGAACAAGTCGAGCTCGCCACCGCAGAATGGGTCGACTGGTTCAATCACCGACGCCTCTACGAGTACTGCGGTGACATCCCACCAGCCGAGCTCGAAGCCGCCTACGACGCTCACCATGAGAGCCTAGCCCTCGCTGAGCTCTCACACCGATAAGTCTCCGGACATCCCGGAGCGGCTCACCGGGGGCAGCTGGTCAGGGAGTGTCGGCGATCTTGTGGGTGATGATGTGATCACCTGTCAGTGCTGCGCGTCGAGGCGGTCGCCGTAGTGCATGGCGAGCGTGTTCAACGCCTGTTTCCAACCTACTACTTTCCCGGTGATGTTGGAACGATTTTTGAGTGGATTTTTGATCACGAGATAGAGCACTTTGAGTGCGGCCTGTTCGTTGGGGAAATGGCCTCGGCGTCGGGTGGCCTGACGGAACCGGGAGTTCAGGCTTTCGATCGCGTTCGTGGTGTACACCAGCTTCCGCAACTCGGGCGGATAGGCGAGGAACGGCGTGAACTGTTCCCAACTGTGGCGCCACAGCCGGATCATCGCGGGATACCTATCCTCCCATTCGGCACAGAATTCGGTGAACTCTACTTCTGCGGCTTCTACGGTGGGGGCGGTGTAGATCAGCTTGAGTCGTTTAGTGATCGCCGGCCAGTACTTCTTCGATGCGTAGCGAAGGCTGGCCCGCACCAGGTGCACGACACACAGTTGGACCTCTGCTTGTGGCCACAACGCAGAGATCGCCTCGGGCAGCCCTTTCACGCCGTCACAGGCGACGATCAGGATGTCCTCGACGCCACGGTTCTTCAGGTCCGACAAGTGGTTCAGCCATCCCTTGGCTCCTTCGCCACCAGTACCGACCCACATGCCCAGCACGTCCCGCTCACCAGCCAGGGTGATCCCGACCGCGATGTAGACGGGACGGTTCGCCACCGCACCATCCCGAATCTTGACATGAATGGCATCAATCAACACAACTGGATACACGCGATCCAACGGTCGAATTTGCCAGGAATTCAGGTCGTCGACCACCTTGTCGGTGATCTTCGAGATCAGCTCACGTGACACCCGTGCGTCATAAATGTCGGCCAGGTGTGCTTGAATTTCCCCGGTCGTCAACCCTTTCGCATACAGGGAGATGACCGTGTCGTCGAAACCCTCGACCCGGCGAGCGTACTTCGGCACGATCTGCGGAGTGAACGTACCGTCTCGATCACGGGGCACGTCGATCCGTACGTCACCCACATCGGTCCGCACCGTCTTCGACGACGATCCGTTCCGCTCGTTGACCCCGAACTTCTCCGCAACGTCGCCTTTCTCGTAGCCAAGATGGTCGTCCAGTTCGCCGTTCAGCGCCGATTCCAGCACCGTTTTGGTTACCTGCCGCAACAGTCCGTTCGGGCCGACCAGCGACACGCCATCTTCGCGGGCCTTGTCGATCAACTCCCGCGCTACCCGAACATCGAGATCGTCATGAGCAGGAGCCGGGCCAGCCGAATCGGCCGCCGTGTCTTCACTTGTCACCATGGATCCTTCCCACCGGAGCCGACCGCTCCAGCATGGTCAAGATCACCCACCACCCACAAGATCACGGACAGCCCCGCTGGTCAGGCTGTGAGGCCGGAGTTGGCCATCCCGTGGGCGCACTTGCGGGCCATGTCAGGGTCGGCCGCCATCATCTGGGCACATTTGCGGGCCATGTCTGGGTTGGAGGCCATCATTCGCATGCAATTGGTGTTCATGGAGCTTTGATCGACAGGGTTGTCGGTGTGTGCGGCGGCGGGGACGGCAAGTGCGGCGCTGAGGGCGACCCCACCGAGCAGGCCGAGTGCGGCGGTACGAACGTTGAAGCGCATGAAACTCTCCTCATGTAGATGTACTAATTACCTTAGTACTTGTTCGGGAATTGGGCAAAGAGGTGAGGGTTGCCGGTAGCGGTGTTGTCAACAACAGCCTCGTGCCGAAGCGGTGGCACTGTCGGCGGTGGTCGCTCCGATTAGCCGGGGCGGTTGTCCTTGCTCGCCTGCTGGTGTAGGTAGTCCACTTCGGATCGAAGTCGGCCAATTTCGTGCTTCTGGTCCGTAGTCTGGTCCTTGCCGCCGTGTTGGCCGCGCATCATGAACCACATCATCAGGCCCATGCCGACAGGGCAGGCGAGTAGAGCGAGTAGGTACAGTGTGTTCATCGTGGGCTCCTTGGTCGTTATCGCGCCCGGGTGGCGCGGGTGTTCAGGGTTTTACGGAGTTTGCGTTCGGACAGGCGGCCGTAGGCGAACGGTTCGTCGTCGAGTAGGACCCCTGGGGCGAACAGCACTCCGGCTTCCGCCGCGAGCTGGTGGCCTTCGGTGGTGCGCAAGTCGACCTCGGTGATGCTGAGCGGATATTCCCGGCTCACCCGGTCGAGGACTTGTTGGGCGTGCTCGCACAAGTGGCAGTCGGCTTGGGTCAGAAGCGTGACGTGTGTGGTCATCACGGCTTCGCTCCTGCACGGAGGTCGGCCAGCATCGCCTCGGTGGGCAGGAACATCGTGTACTTCGGCGGGCCGCCGTAGTCGGCGCGCCAGCGGATGGTGCCGTCCGGGCCGACCAGGATGAAGCTGTGTCCGTTCCGGGAGTCGCCCATCATGCCGTACTTGTTGGTCTCGTAGGCGCGGGAGACGGACAGGTCCGGGTCGGACAGCACGGGGGTGGTGACGCCTTCGTCGCGGTTCTTCCGGGCCACGAGGTCGATGGGGTCGGTCGTGACGGAGACGACGTCGTCGATGCCGGCGGCTTTGAGCTTGCCGGCGTTGCGTTCGAGATCGGTGAGTTGGTCCCAGCAGGGTTGGCACATCAGCCCTTCTTGGAAGTAGAGCAGCACGTTCTTGCCGCGGTAGTCGGCCAGGCTGGCTTGGCCGCCGTTGCTGGAGGGCAGGGTGAAATCCGGCGCCTTCTGTCCAGGACCGGGATTGCCGACCGCGAACGGGTACTGTGCGCTTCCTTGGGTGGCGCTGCCGTCGTCCGCGGAGCGGCGTGGTGTTGAGGCGCTATATACCGCGTACAGGCCACCGAGTACGGCGACAACCACCCGGACGACGACTGCCACTACGACTTCCCGTCGTCGCGAATGGTCCGGGACGGGCGCCGGGCGCACTGGGGTGCGGGCGGGACTGGGGTGGTTGCGCCGAGCGCTTGGCTTAGGACTCATCGGTGGTGACCTCCGCGGGATGAGACTCGGTGTTCTTCGAGTCGCAGCAGGAATGATGTTTGGAAACCTGGCCGCGCCGCCGGGCTGTAAAGATCAGCACCAGTGCCGCCGTGAGCAGGAGCACGGCCACGGCCCATCCGGAGAGCCAAGACAACTGGCGGGTTGCCCACGACGCGACGTGCTGGATGTCGGCGGAGATACGCAGCTGCCAGCCGGTGGAAGACATCCCGGTGCCGGAGACGGCGAGCACGAGCGTCAGCGCGCCCATCAGCACGAGTAGGCCACCGGAAAGCGCGTACCCGAGCGGAATCTGGCGGCTCCACCGCCCTAGGCGCACCTGGATGCGTCGACCCTCCATCCAGCTGCTGGCCTTGCGGGCCGCTCGCCGGTCCCAGAGGAACGCCAGTGCCATCAGCGGCGCGACCATGCCCGCCACATAGGTTCCCGCGACGGTCAACGCCGCTGGGAACGAGGCGGTCGCGCCACCCAGCAGGATCACGCCGGCCAGTACTGGGGCACAGCAGGAACTGGCGGCACCGGAGAAGAGCCCGAGCGCGTACACCGAGCCGACGCCTCGACCGGACGGACCGCGTCCGCCGAGCATCGGCAGCCGCGGTTGCCAGCCACCCAGGATTGCCAACCCGCCCACGATCATGGCTGCGCCACCGACCGAGAAGACCGGGGTGTGGTAGTCGACGAAGAGGGCGGCAAGCGCGCTTGCCCCCAGTCCGATCGGCACGATCACGGTCGCGACACCGAGAGCGAAGATGCCGGTTGCGGCGATGGTCCCGCCGCGACGGCGGAACACCGTCGACAGGTAGGCCGGGAGCATCACTGAGACACAGCAGGGTGCCAGCAGCGCCACGACGCCGCCGGCGAAAGCCGTCAGCAGGGTCGTGCCGAACAGCAGTTCGTACATCGACACCTCCCAGGTCTGCTCTACTAAACAACTAAGTTCATTAGTAGCATACTGGAACGGTAGCCGAGGTTCGGCGAGGGTGCTGCGTCAGTGTCGGACGTGGAGGCACCATGCGGCAGGTGCGAGGACGACCGTGAGGGGCCCGGGGTGGGCAGGGCGAGGGGGTCTGCGACCTGCCCACCCCGGGGCGTCGCGGCGCCGATTAAGGGGATTTCCGGCAGTCGCGAACGATACTACTATGCATCTTCGTTGAAGGTGCGGCAAGGGCGTCGCATACTCCGGCCGTGGTTGGTCAGAGCGGAGGCCATCCGAGTTGGGCGTAGAAGGCCAGCATCTGGCTCATCAAAGCCGTCCAGCTCCCGGTCATGATGGCCACTCCCATCATGGCCAGAAGGGCTCCGCCGGCGATTTCCATGTGGCGGGTGTGGCGTCGCAGCCATGCGAAACGGTCTTTGCCCGTGTTGACTCCAGTGGCCAGCAGCACAAACGGGACGCCGAGTCCCGCAGAGTACGCAAGCAGCAGTAGCGATCCCTGGGTCGCGGTCGTCGTGGTGGCGGCGGTGCTGAGGATGGAGGCGAGCACGGGGCCGACACACGGGGTCCAGCCGAGAGCGAACGCGGCACCGAGTAACGGTGCTCCTGCGGGCCCTCGGCTGATGCGCACGAGGTTGAACCGGAGCTCGCGTTGCAAGCGGGGGATGCGTAGCAGGCCGAGCATTGAAGCGGCCATCAGCAGGATGATCACCCCAGCGACCTGGTCGACGACGGGCCGGTGTTGGGCCAGGGCGAGGCCCAGTAGCGACGACGTGGCCCCGAGGGCGGCGAACACCGCGGAAAACCCGATCACGAACAGGAGCGCTCCGAGCAGGGTGCGACGACGGTCGGTCGGTGTCGGGCTAGCCCCGGGGGAGAGGCCCGAGACGAAGGAGAGGTAGCCGGGAAGGAGGGGCAGCGTGCACGGGGAGCTGAACGACACCAGCCCGGCGACCATCGCCAGCGATGCCAGCGCGAAGAGCTCCACCCGCGCGGTCCTCCTTCCTGGCGCACGCCGGCCGATTGGCTGCATCCGGCCCCCGGGCGTACGCGGTCGCGGACCTGCGTTAGCGTACTAGCGTACTTAGTTGCTTAGTGACAGTGGTGTGATCGGGGTGAATACCGGGTGCTCACCTTTCCGGCATGGCGACGAGAAGAACCGGCCCGGCACCGTGCGAACGGTGCCGGACTGGTCAGCTTGCGCGCTGTCTCGGTGGACGTGGAGCGCACTCCGGTCCTGCGCCAGCTGGACTGGGATGTGGCGGCAGGTGAAGCCGTCGGCGTGCTCGGGGCGAACGGGTCCGGGAAGAGCACTCTGCTGTCGGTCCTGGCGACGCTGCGCACGCCGTGTTCGGGGACGGGCACGGTACTCGGGGCGCGGCTCGGTACAAGCGCGTGTGCGGCCGT
Source organism: Allosaccharopolyspora coralli (assembly GCF_009664835.1). Lineage (NCBI taxonomy): Bacteria > Bacillati > Actinomycetota > Actinomycetes > Pseudonocardiales > Pseudonocardiaceae > Allosaccharopolyspora > Allosaccharopolyspora coralli. The sequence continues at coordinate 2,656,235 of NZ_CP045929.1, read as the reverse complement.
GCGACCGCGGATCGCACTGGTCGGGCACTCGCCCGCGCTGTATCCGCAGCTGACGCTGGAGGAGAACCTTCGCTTCTTCGCCCGTCTACTCGGTCGCGCCGATTGCGCGAGCGATGCGGCGTTGGAGGCGGTGGGGCTGGCCGGAGCGTGTCGACGTCGCGCGGAGGAGTGCTCACAGGGCATGCAGCGGCGTGCCGACCTGGCACGGGTCATGCTCGTCGAGCCGCAGCTGCTGTTGCTGGATGAGGTGCACACCGGGCTCGATCAGGAGTCGGTTGGCTTGGTCGACGAGCTGATCGCGCAGGTATGCCAACGCGGGGGCGCCGCCGTGGTCGTCTCCCATGAGCAGCGACTGGCCTCGGTGACCGATCGGGTCGTGCGGATCGTGCAGGGCCGCGTGATCGTGCCGACCGAACGGGAGGGCTCGCGGTGACTGCCACGTCGTTGGCCTCGGTTCGGCCGGGCCCGCTGCGGCAATGCGTGGAGCTGGCCAAGCGGGATCTTCGGCTGGAAGCGCGCGGTCTTGAATCTTTGCTTGTGATCGCGCCATTCGGGGCCATGGCGCTGCTGCTGGCACCGATGGCCGTCGGCACCAATACGCCGTTGCTGCGCCAACTCGGCCCAGGTCTGTACTGGCTCGTGGTCCTGTTGTTCGGGGTGCTGGTCTTCTTCCGGTACAGCGCGAGCGACACCCCGGCTCAGCATGCGGCGCTGCGGTTGTGCGGCGTCGATCCGGTGGCGCGCCTGGCCGGGCGGGCGGCGGCGAACACGGTCCTGCTGCTGGCTGTGGAAGCGGTACTGGCTCCGGTGGCGATCGTGCTGTACTCGCCGGACCTGACCGGGGGACTGTGGCTGGTACCGATGCTGCCGCTGGTGGCAGTGGGGTTGGCCGTGCTGGGCACGCTGGCCAACGCGCTCGCCCACCGTCTGGCCGGACGGGGCACGCTCGGTCCGTTGCTGGTGGTGCCGATCGCGGTGCCCCTGCTGCTGGCGGCAACGCAGGTGCTGCAAGCAGCCCGGCTCGACAAACCCGCGTCGGGCTGGTTGCTGCTCGTGCTCACCGTTGACCTCGCCGCAGCACTGCTGATGCTGCTCCTGGCCCGACATCTTGAGGATCTGGCATGAGATTGTTCGGACACCGTCTCTCGATCGCGGCGGGTATCGCTGTGGCCATGGCTCTGGCCGCAGCGTTCACCGCACCGCCGGACGCGCTGCAGGGCAACCTGCAACGGTTGATGTACGTGCACGTTCCGGCCGCCTGGATCGCCTTCCTCGCGTTCGGTGTCACGCTCATCGGCAGTGGCTTGTGGCTATGGCGGCGCGATTCGCGTCATGACCGGCTGGCCGCCGCGAGTGCGGAGGTCGGCGTGTTCTTCACCGGCTTGACGTTGGCGCTGGGATCGGTGTGGGGCAAGCCGGTGTGGGGCGTGTGGTGGACGTGGGATCCGCGGTTGGTCACCACGGCCATCATGTTCTTCGTCTACCTCGGCTACCTGGCACTACGTCGCGCCACTGTGGAGCCTGTGGCGCGCGCCCGCCGGTCCGCGGTCTTCGGCATCGTCGCGTTCGTGCAGGTGCCGATCGTGCACCTGTCCGTGCTGTGGTGGCGAACCCTGCACCAACCACCGACCGTACTGCGCCCTGGGCATCCGACGATCGACCACGCCATGCTCGCCGCACTGCTGCTCAACCTGCTGGCGTTCACGGTGTTGTTCGTCTTGCTGGTGCGGGCCCGGATGCGGCTTGCCGCCGCCGAGCAGGAACACGAGCTGCGAGACGGCGAGCGGGAGTTGGCGGGAGCGGCCGTGTCCGCTCCCCGGCTGAAAGGAGCCCAGCAATGACTGAATGGATGTGGGTCGCCCTGGGCTACGGCCTCGCCTACGGCTCGATCGCCACCTACCTCCTCGTGCTCAGCCATCGGTGGAACGCTGTGCGCGGGAAGGGGAACCAGCAGTGAAGAGATACCGGCTGCTGGTGATCGCGCTCGGCGGGCTTGTCCTCGTACTGTTGGGTCTGCTGATGTTCGGCAACCTCAACAGCAACCTGGTCTACTACCTGACCCCGCAAGAGGCGCTGACCAAGAAAGCGGAGTTCACCGAAGGGCGCCGGTTCCAGCTCGGGGGGTTCGTCCGTGCGAACAGCGTGGTTCGTGCGCCGGACGGGTTGCGGTTCGTCGTGGCCACCGGCACCTCACCGGAGAGTCCGTCGATTCCGGTGCTCCACCGCGGTGCGCCCGCTCAGTTGTTCCAGTCAGGCATCGGGGTCGTGCTGGAAGGCAGCTGGCGCGGCGCCCGATTCGTCTCGGACACCATGCTGATCAAACACGACGAGAACTACGCGCCCCCGCAGAGTGGGGGTGAGCAGAGGTGAGCACGCTCGTTCCCGCTGCCGGGTGGGTCGGTTCCTTCCTCGGTGTCGCCGCCTCCCTCGCCCTGGCGTGGACGGGATTCCGTGCGCAATACAAGCCGGGTGCGCTGCGCCGGAATCAACTGGTGGTGCCCGTGTGGTGCATGGTCGCGGGCGCCGCGTTGTCCATGCTCGCACTGGAAATCGCGTTACTGACGGACAACTTCGCCGTGTCCTATGTGGCTGAGACGCACTCGCGGGACACCTCGTGGTTGTTCACCATCACCACCGCGTGGTCGGCATTGGGCGGCAGCATCGTGCTGTGGGCCCTGGTCCTCGCCGGCTACACGGCAGTGGTGCTGCGCGGAGTCCGCACGACTGACGATCGGCTCGGTGTCGGCGCACTCGGCGTGATGGGCATCGTCGCCGCGTTCTTCTTCGGGCTCGTGACCACGGTGGCCAACCCATTCCGGATCCTGATCAACCCGCCCCCGAACGGTCCTGGACCGAATCCGCTGCTGCAAGAGAACATTCTGGTGGCCTTCCACCCACCGATGCTCTACCTCGGGTTCGTCGGGTTCACGGTGCCATTCGCCTTCGCGATGTCGGCACTGCTGATCCGGCAGGGCGGGATCGACTGGCTGCGACGCACGCGACGGGCGAATCTGGTCGCGTGGAGCTTTCTGACCGGCGCCACCTTCCTAGGTGCCTGGTGGGCCTACGAGGTCCTCGGCTGGGGTGGCTACTGGGCGTGGGACCCGGTGGAAAACGCCGCCCTGCTGCCCTGGTTGACCGGGACCGCCTTCATCCACTCCGCCGCCGTGCAGATCAAGCGCGGCATGTTGCAGGCATGGAACTTCGTGCTGGTGCTGGCCACCTTCGCACTGACCATCCTCGGCACCTTCCTGACCCGATCCGGCGTGGTGTCCTCGGTGCACTCGTTCACCGAATCCGGAGTGGGACCGGCCTTTCTGGGCTTACTGCTGGTGGTGCTGGTCGCGGGATTCGGCCTGTTCGCCGCGCGCGGCGAACGACTGGCCTCGTTGTCGCGGCCGGAGTCGCTGGCCAGCCGCGAAGGTGCGTTCCTGGTCAACAACCTGCTGTTGAGCCTGTTCGCGTTCGTCGTGCTGACCGGGACCGTCTACCCGATCGTGGTGGAGGCGTTGACCGGTAACCAGGTCTCGGTTGGCAGGCCGTTCTTCGACCGCATGGCCGTGCCCCTCGGTTTCGGGCTGCTGCTGGCGATGGGCGTGGGGCCCATCCTGCCTTACCGGCACGCCGCTCCGGGTGTGGTGTGGCAGCGGTTGCGGTACCCGCTGGTGGTCGCCAGCCTCACCGCGGCCGTCCTTGTCGCGGCAGGAGCGCGTTCCCCCGGGCTTGTCGCGGTCGTGTTCCTGGCCACCGTGATCGTGGGATCCACCCTGCGCCAGCTTGCGGTGTCCATGCCCCAACGGAGCCTGCCGGGCTTCCTTCGGCTGGTGCGCGGTCAGCGAGCGTACTGGGGCGGGCAGTTGGCCCATCTCGGTGTGGCGGGTGTGGTGGTGGTCATCGCGGTGACGGGCGCTTTCGGCGAGCGCAGCACGGTGACTCTGCAGCGTGGTGAGGCCACCGAGTTCGCCGGTTACCAGGTCACCTTCGAGGCCACGCAGGAGTACTCCGCGCCGAATCGCGAGGTCACCGAGCCACGGATCTCCTTCCGAGACGACGGCACGGTGGCACACGTGGCCACACCGCGGGTGAGCTCGTTCCGCAACCAGGAGCAAGCGGTCGGTACACCGTCGGTGTGGTCCGGCCCGACACAGGATGTCTACGTCTCCCTGGCCGACCTGCAGCCGGACCAGGTGACCCTCAACCTCTACCGCTACCCGTTGATGGTGTGGATGTGGGTGGCCGGCGCAGTGATGGCCGCTGGCGGGCTTTGGGCACTCGGCTTCGGCAGGCGACGTTCACAGGGCAGCGACGGCCGTCACGCGGAACGGTCCGACGAGGTGGTGTCCCGTGCGTAGCCGGTGGGTTCAAGCGGGCCTGGTCGGGGTAATCCTCGCGGCGCTCACGGTCGTGGTCCTCGGTCTGGCTTCCGGTGATCCCGGACCGCAGGACCGGGCTCGGGAGTTGGAGCAGCAGTTGCGGTGCCCGGTCTGCAACAGCGTGTCCGTGTCGGAATCGATGTCGGACACCGCGCAGGCCATGCGCCGCAGCGTGGCCGAACAGATCGCGGCCGGACGGACTGATCAGCAAATCCTCGACTATTTTCGGGACCGCTACGGCCAGTGGGTGCTGCTCGATCCGCCTGCGCGCGGCAGCACGCTGCTGGTGTGGGTACTGCCGGGCCTGGCTGGTCTGGCCGGTGCCGTCGTGATCCTGCTGTGGTCCCGGCATCGGCACACACCGAAGGAACTTCCCCCGGAGACGCGGCAGAAGGTGGCCTCGGAAGTCGAACGGATGCGGACGGCTCCTGCGGTGGAGGACTCCCCGTGACCACGCAACGACAACGACTGGAGGACTTCCGTAATCAGGTGCTGCGCGACATCGTCGAACTGGACCGGCAAGTCGACGAAGGCGAAATCCCGGAGGCGACCGCGGAACGATTGCGGGCCGAGTACGAAAACTCCGCAGCCGAGGTCCTCGAAGCCCTGGAAACGTTGGACGATGGCGCACAGCGGCACGGAGGGTCCGCATCGAAGACCGCTCATCGGGTCGTCTACGTCGCTTCGGGGGTGGCGGCGGTACTGGCTGTGGGTGTGTTTCTGCCGCAGTTTGTCGCAGACCGTCCGGAGAACGGGTTTGTCAGCGGCAACGAGGTCAACCAGTCCTCCTCCTCACCAGCTCCGGCACCACCCCGCGATCTGTCCACTGTGACCGATGAGGAGATGGAACAGGTCATCGCGCGCAACCCGGAGGTCGTCGGTATGCGTCTGGCGTTGGCCGAGCGTTACCTGGAACAAGGGAACTACGACAAGGCCGCTGAGCACTACGGTGTCGCGCTCAAGCAGCAACCGGACAACCCCAAGGTGCTCGCGGAGTCGGGCAGGTTGTTGCTGGCCCAGGGTAAACCGACTGAAGCTGCCGAGTTCGCCGCACGCGCCCAGAGCATTGCACCTTCGTCCCAGAACGCCCAGATTCTGCACGCAGAGACCCTGGCGCACCGCGACGCCGAGGGAGCGCGAAAGATCGTCCGCGCGTTAGTGCGCCGCACAGACCTGGACCCGGACGTACGCCCCAGGGCCGAGGCTCTGCTGCTGCGGCTCGATCCGGGGCGGGGAGGTGGACGGTGACACGACCGCCAGCGACATCCAGATCCACCTTGCTCGACAGCACCACTGGGGCAAGGCGGTGGCGCAGCATCAAGTGGGGCATCGCGTTCGTTGTCGTGCTTGCCATCGGCGTCGGGGCTCTGTTCGGTTCGCGGCTGGGCAAGGACCCGAACTTGGTGGAAACCCCGTTGATCGGCCAACCGGCACCCACCGTCCGCGTTCCCGAACTCGAAAAGCCCGGCGGCCTGGCCCTGCCGGAACTGCGCGGACAGATCGTCGTGGTCAACTTCTGGGCTTCCTGGTGTGTGGCTTGCCGCGAGGAGCACGCCGCGCTCACGTCCGCGGCCACCAACTACCGCGATCGAGGCGTCACCTTCGTCGGGGTGGACTACCAAGACCAACGCGACGCCGCGATCCGATTCCTCGACGAGTTGGGACGCGGCGACGGCTATCGCTACGTCGCCGACCCCGGCTCCCGACTGGCCCTGGAATTCGGGGTCTTCGGCATTCCGGAGACCTACTTCCTCGACCGCGACGGCACCATCGTCGCCAAGGTCACCGGAGCGTCGAACTACCCGCTGCTGTCCCGCACCCTGGACGACATCCTCGCCGGTCGTACACCGGCGTCCCGACCCGAAGGGCAGACTTTCCAACGCTGATTCAGAGTCGTTGACTCCCCCGTGGTCATGAGTGGCGGTGCATGTGCTTTCTGGTGGGCCTCGAACAGGATGACCAGCACGGCGGCGAGCAGTATCGCCGCGTGGCGGTGCGGGAGCGAACGCTCATCCACCGTCCGGTCAGCATTCTGTAACTGCGCCGTGCCAGCGCGGCACACGCGCCCACTACCAGGACGAGGCTGAGTGGGTTGTAGGCCAGCGACAGCCCGAGCTGCCCATGAAGACCAAACGCAGTGCCCATGTCCCTCCGCATGTTGGACTCATGATCCCGACGCAATACCAGGGGCCGTGGAGATCCAAAGGGGCAGACCCAACAGCGTCAGCAAGAGACCTGCCGTCACACCGACAAGCGCAAGCACTGTCACCCAGCGGTAGCGATCACAGCGGTCCCAGCACAGCGGGAGCAGGCAACCGCAATCGAGCGCTCGCCCGGATGCTCTTGATCAAGCTGGCGACCCGGGGCGACCACGCCACGGAGCAAGCGCTACCTCGCCGTTCTCGGGACTGGCGGATGAGCTCACATGGCAACTACTACAGCGCTGTAGTAGATTAGGGCTGGCGAGCGGAGAAGGTGGTGGAAGTGGTATGGCGACATCGACCAAGCTTGAGCGGTTGCGGCGGCATTGGGATCGGCACGCGCGCACCTATGACCGGCAGATGGGCTTCATGGACCGGAAGCTCTTCGGCGACACCCGACAATGGCTGTGCCGTCAGGCCCAGGGCGAGGTACTGGAGGTCGCGATCGGCACCGGCTTGAACCTCGACTGGTATCCGCCGGACGAGGTGCGGCTGACCGGCGTCGACCTGAGCCCGGTCATGCTCGACCATGCGCGCCGCCGCGCGGCAGCGACTGGTCGCGAGGTCACGCTGAGCACGGGCAACGCGCAGCGGCTGGAGTTCGCCGACGGCTTGTTCGACACCGTGGTCTGCACGTTCTCTCTGTGTGCCGTGCCCGATGACCGCGAAGTGGTCACGGAGATCAAGCGTGTCCTGCGGCCGGGCGGTCGACTGCTGCTGGCTGACCACGTCGTCAGCACCGCATGGCCGGTGCGGGTTCTGCAGCGCGCGCTGGAGCTGGTAACCATCCCCGTTGGCGGGGAGAACTTCCGGCGTCGTCCCATTCAGCATGTCCAGGCAGCCGGATTTGTCATCGAGCAGCATGCGCGGTTCAAGCTGGGCATTGTCGAGCGCCTCGTCGCACGCAAGCCCGCGTCGTGATCGACTGTGACCTTCAAGTCATCAGGCACGGGCACGCGATCAGCATGAACATCCATGCCCCGGTCACTGCGGTCAGGAAGGCGCATGCCCCTGTCGCGGTCAATGCCGAGCGCAGTGGCGACACGGGGTGCGGGCGGGGAGGCTCGCCTGACTCCAGTTGAGCCACCCGGGCGTCCAGGAGATCGGAATCCGCGAACGGAGCCACGGACCCGGGCGTGATCGCGGCTGGCAGCACGCGAAGCAGTGCCCCTGCAAGCGCCCGTTGTCCGTAGCGGTTCGTGGCATCACGGTCAGCAGCCAACTCGTAACTGCGCCGGGCACGGGTCCGCATGTCCTCGGCTGCTGGCAGAAACCACAAGTGAGCGGCAAGCATCTGTCCCAACAGCACGCGCAGTGGGTCTCTGCGCTTGGCGTGGGCTTGTTCATGGGCGACGACCGCGCGCAGTTCGGCCGGGCTCAGGATCTCAGCCAGGCCCGTGCTGATGACGACCGAAGGCCGCAGCAGCCCGACGGTCACCGCGACTTGCTGCTCGACGTCGACCACCGTCACCGGTGCACGCGAGCCGAACTCGTTCACCACAACAGCGACGGAGGAAGGAATCGGCACCCGCCGCGAGACGACCCAGGTGTGGAACCGGCGGGTCTGCCGCACCCCGCGAACCACGGTGCGGACCGCGTTGCCCACGGCAAGCAGTCCCATCAAGACGAGCAGGGCCCCAGCTATCTGCCCAAGATGCTCCTCGACGCCGAGAGCGCGTTGACCAAAATGAAAGACGAAGAGTGCGGCGACGCACCAGGCCAAGCCGAGGGCGGGATAGGTGGCCGCTGCCACTGCCACGAGTATCCACAGCGGACGATCGGCTCTCATTGCTCGTCGACCAGTCGGCGAAGTCGCGCTCGCAGTTGCTCGTCTCCGTCGACGTGGTCGACGAAGGAAACCAGGGCTGCCTCGCCGTAGTCGTCCAGCAGCCGACGCACCGCGATCTCGGCGCCGCTGCCAGCCGCGGCTTGATAGGCATACCCGCGACCGACCCGCTCCCGCCGCACCACACCGCGTTCGGCCAACCGCGAGAGCACGGTCATCACAGTGGTGTACGCCAGCGCCGCATCCCGGTTCCGGTTGAGCTCGGCCAATACCTGGCGCACCGGCAGCGTTGAACTCGCCTGCCACAGCACATCCATGACCTCGGACTCCAGCGGCCCGAGACCCGCCCTGCGCTCCGTGCGCCCCATGGGGCTCCACGCTACTACGAGCGCGCCGTAGCAGGCGACGTTCTATCCGGTGTAGCCGGGAGGAAGCGGCGTGGGTCGCATGGCCCGGTTCATGCCTGCTGCGACGAACTCGGATACCGCTTGGTGCGCGTGCTGCCGTATGAGCATCGCGGTGACCGGGTCACGGGAGGTCTCATCGACCCGGACGCCGCCAGGCACGTGTTCGATCTCCAGCTCGACCTGGTGAGCACGTTCGAAGATCTCGGCGAACAGCGGATCCATCTGCCGAATGGCGGCGCCGTGATCCAGGCGGGATCGCATCTGCTCGACGTGGGTGCGGATGCGCTCGGCGACATCGGAGCGAGCACTGGTCGTGGTGGCCCGGATCCCGTAGGAAAGATCCTGCACCGTGCGCCTGATGTCCTGGTGACGGCTCAGCAGGTCGTGGATGACCCGCATATCGCGCATCATGTCGAGATCCATCATTCCGTCCCGGCCCATCATCCAGTCCGGTATGCCTTCCGGCATCCGATCTCCCATGGACGGCTCGCGCGGCTGTTGACACGCACCTGCCAGCGGGGTCATGGCCAAGGCGAGGAAATGGCGCCTCGGGCATCCGTGCGGCTCACCGGTCATGGTCCCTCCCTGGCGTAGTCGGGAAGCTTTCCACCATGACCGAAGCTGCCACGGCGCACAACTGCTCGTCAGCGCAGGTACGACATCATGGCGGCCATGCCGGTGACCATGTGGTAGGCGTTGTGGCAGTGCACCAGCCACTGTCCCGGATTGTCGGCGGTGAAGTCGATGCTGAGGCGCTGCCCAGGGCCGACCATGACCGTGTCCTTGCGCGTGCCCCTCGGCAGCGGGGTGTGGGATTTGCCGCTGCTGTCGGCGATAGAGCGAACGGCGAAAGTGTGCCCGTGCAGGTGCATGGGGTGGTACATGTGCGTCTGGTTGACCATGTCCAGCCGTACGGTCTGTCCTTCGCGGAGGGCCAGCGGAGTGATGCCGTCGAAGGGGCGCTGGTGGTTGTAGCTTTCGGCGTTGATGCGCCAGGCGAAGGTCATCATGTCGCCGGTGAGGTAGAGCGTGTGGCTGGCTCCTGGCGCGGCGGTCCCGGTGTGCACGGCGGGAGTGGCGTGCAGGTCGCCGAGCCGGAGCAGTTGGCCGGCCAGCTCGGGCGGCTGCACGGACGGCGGTGGAGCCGTGCCGCTGGCGGTGCGGACGAGGCCGAAAGCCTGGGCTCCCTTGCCTTCGGCGACCCCCACCAGCGGGAAGACACCATCGTCGAGCGTGACGAGGACGTCGTAGCGCTCCCCGGAGGCGATCTGCAGCGTGTCGACGGTGACGGGCTCGACGGCAAAGCCGTCGGTGTGGGTCACGGTCATCCGGTGCCCGCCCAGGGCGAGGCGGAACACGCTCGCCCCGGCGGCGTTGATCAGCCGAATGCGGGCGCGCTGGCCCGGCTTGCCGTGGAAGGTCTCCGGCGCGGTGGGCAGGCGCCCGTTGAGCAGGTAGAACGGGTACTCGATGCTGCTGGCCAGGCGGGATGCCGCCGAGACCGGCGGGATGCCGGGCGGCGGTTCGGCCAACGCGCGCGGTACGTCGTACTGCCAGGACTGCGATTGATCTTCGATCTGTCCCGCTTGCACGGGCGTGCGGTAGCGGGCGTTCATGTCACCGCGCCGCAACGACGCGAGCACCTTGGCCGGGCTCGCGGCGACATCGTCGAGCCAGTCATCAAGCACGACGACGAACTCCACGTCGTAGTCGCCGGGTTCGGCCGGGTCGTCGATGATCAGTGGGGCGAACAGGCCGCGCTCGCGCTGCAGGCCCACGTGCGGGTGCAGCCAGTAGGTGCCCGGGTCCGGGGCGGTGAGCGAGTAGCGCATCCGCTCGCCGCGAGCTATGGGTTCTTGGGTGAGGTTCGGGACCCCGTCCATGTCGTTGCGAATCCGTAGTCCGTGCCAGTGCACAGTGGTCGGCTCGGGAAGCCGGTTGCGGAGCTCGACATCGAGGCGGTCCCCGGCCCGGCACCGGATCGCCGACCCCGGCACCCGACCGTTATAGGCCCAGGTTCTTACGACACGGCCACCCAGGTCGACCTCGGCGGGCTCGGCTGTGAGTGCGGCGTGCACGGTCCGCCCCGTGCCGTTTGCCCGCCGGGCCTGCTCGGCGCGGGCCACCTCGTTGGCCGAGGGGAGAATCCGCTCGGGGCCGGAGGTCTGCCCGGCGCGCAGGGCAGACCAGGCCATGCCGCCGGTCGTCGCGGCTGCCGCCGCCAGGCCGCCTGCGCCGAGCAGTAGGCCGCGCCTGCTGACCGCTCGTACCACCATCCACCTCACACAGCTCCAGATATACTAAGTAGCTTAGTATATCCTAGAGGGGTGTCGAGCTCCCTCTGTGCGAGGTGAAGGTCGGCGCTGTTGACTCAGCCAAGTGCACCGTAGGCGTTTATCGTTCTCGGAGTTCGGCTCTGCGGTGTTGGTATTCCTCATGATCGATGTCCCCCGCGGCGTAGCGTCGCCGCAGTTCCTCTTGCGCCGGGTCGGAGCGCGAGGTCGGGCCGGCGAGCATGTGGCGGATCAGCCAGATGATCGCCACGATGATCAGTACCAGCATTGCGAGACCGATCAGGCCCCACAGCAGCATCCACACCATCATGCCGCCCATGTCATCCATCATCATCGCGTTTTTCCCTCCGGTTCAGTGGGTTTGTCGGGCGAAGTGCCGCAGTCGCAGGCGTGGCATCAGCTTCACCGACCGCGGCTCCGGTGACGTGCGCCTGGGGCCCGGTCAGCGCCGGGTTGAACTTCACCGCCTCGACAAGCTCGTCGATGGCCGACTGGCCATGACCGGTGAGGACCGCGTCGGAGAAGCAGGTCTCTAGGTGGTTGTGCAGCATGATCCGGTTGGCACGCTCCAGCGACGATTGGGTCGCCGAGAGCTGCTTCATCACGTCCACGCAGTAAGCATCGGCCTCCAACATGCGAATGACCCCGTCCACATGTCCCCGCACCGTCTTCAACCGGGTCAGCGCAGCACGCTTCTTCGTCGTCAGTTCCTCGGCCATCGATGCTCCCGTCATCTACGCACACTCGACTGAGGCAACGCGAGCGCTCAAGTGATGGTCCCATCCCACCCGGGGTGGGGTCGGCCGCGCTGCGCAGGGCTCCTTTGACGAGTTTGCCTGCCGCTCCTTCGGCGTACGCCGTACTGGACGCCTCCACCCGGTACGGCCAGATCCGCCGCTGAGGTACTAGACTTCTTAGGCGCATGAGGTCGCAAGGGAGGTGGCGCGTTGCGGGGGTTCGGGGAGCTGGAAGCAGCGATCATGGACCGCGTCTGGTCCCGTGGTGAACCCGCGACGGTCCGCGAGGTGGTTGAGGACCTCCAGGAGGAGCGGGCTCCCGCCTATACGACGGTCATGACCGTGATGGACATCCTGCACCGCAAGGGATGGCTGCAGCGCGAGCGCGACGGTCGCGCCTACCGGTACGAGGCCACCGCGTCACGTGAGGAACACGCCGCACGGCTGATGCGCGAGGCGCTCAGCGAGGGGCAGGACACCGAAGCGGTCCTGATGCACTTCATGCAAGACGGCACGCCCGAGGAGGCACGGTCGCTGCAGAGCGTCCTCCGCAAACTCGCCAAGAGGTCGCAGCAGTGACGCTGGCGGCGTGTCTGGCCTTCTACGGCATGGTGGTCGCGGTGGTGGCCCCGCGTTTCTTGCCGCGCCTGACCGCCGCTGGCACGGCACCACGGTTCGGCGTCGTTGTGTGGACGCTCGCGGCAGCGAGCGTCCTGGTGTCCTGGATCGGTGCTGCGGTCGCCGTGCCGTTGTCGGTGTCCGAGTGGTCAGGCCGCGTGACCGACCTTCTCCGCAGTTGCCTCGCAGCGCTGCGTCCTTTAGGTGTCTACCAGCCATGGGCCGCCGCGCTCATCGTTGGCTTCGCCGTGCTCGCGGTCGTGTGGCTGTGCTGGCTGATGTGGCGGATGTGCAGCCACTGTGCCCGCGCGCACCATCAAGGACTGCGGCACGCACGCGGAGTGCGGCTGGCCGGCGCTGAGGCCCCGCAACTGGGCGCCGGAACAGTGGTGGTCGACACAACGGATGTCGCGGCCTATTGCGTGGCGAGCCCGTCTCGCACAGTTGTCGTCACCAGGGGAGCGCTAGAAGCCCTGAGCTCTGCGGAGCTCGCCGCCGTTCTCGCCCACGAGCAGGCTCACCTGTCCGGACGACACCACCTGATCCTCACCTTGCTCGGCGCTGTCCGCCGCGCTTTCCTGCGCGTGCCGCTGTTCCAGACCGCGCCGACCGAAGTCGGTCGATTGCTAGAGCTGTGCGCCGATGATGCCGCTGTCAAACGCCATGGCGTGGTTCCGCTGGTCGCGGCTTTGGCAGCGATGACCGGCGGGGCGACCCCGCAGGGCACCCTAGGTGCCGCAGGCCACTCCGCGCACGCTCGCGCCGTCCGGCTCGCGCAACCAGTGCCTCGTGCGCACCGAATCGCCCACCACGCTGCTCTCAGCGGCACGGCGGCCACGCTGGTTCTCGGCCCAAGCTTGGTTCTCGGAGCCATGGCACTGACCGTTTGCCCCATCGTCGCCCTCTAGCGCACTGCAGCAGGAGTCGGACACCCGAGCGGTCGGCTATGGGGACGCGGGTCCGTCTTCCACTCACCGTTGGGTCTGCACCTGACGCGAGTCCGCTTCGCAGGACCGAGTCGTACGACCATGCCCCCCGGAACGAACCGGACCGGGGGAACTACTAAACTACTAAGTTGTATTGTTAGTCGATGGTCCGAGCGGAGAGTGTCGTGGGCGAAGCTGTCGTGTCCGGGTCTGGCGAAGCCACTGATTGGGCCGTTCGCCCGCTGACGAGTAGCTGCCAGAGCAACTTCGCCCAGCGCGACCATGCCTGTATCGGGATCAGCCCGTTCAACAGCTACTTCTCGAGCGCTCGAATCGCGGCGATCGCCAGGTGGGCGCTGAGCGAGTTCGGCGTCGTGCATTTCTTCGTCCCGGACGTCCCCGCGGCGCACACGCTTGAGGCGCTCGGCTATCCGCCGGAGCGAGCGCGTCACAAGGCTCGCCGCCAGGGCCGCTACGTCTACAACAAGATTTGCCGTGCCCTGGCCGACGTCGGTGTCGTCGATCCGGAGCGGCTGATCCTCAACTGGTCGGTCCTCCGCGGAAACGGTCGCTACCTGCAGCTACTGGGACAAGCTCATGCCCTGTTCGACGAGGACCCCGAGTTCCGCGAAACGTGCATCACGGCCTCCACCTGGGTGTTGGACGGCCGCCTTCCCCATGGCACGGAACCAACGGACCAACAACTCCGCGTCGCCGTGCGCTACCTCCTCGCCGAGCTTCCGCTGTTCATCGACACCGCCGGCATCGTCGGACACGAATCCTCCGTCTTCTGCTACCACCAGGGCCCTGCCTTCCTGGAACGGCTCTACAGGCAACAGTTGCCGTGGAAGGCGGCCGATAACCAAGGATTTCTCGTCGTTCAGCCCCTGCACGACGACGACACTGCGCTCCATCTTCGCGCGCTAGCGGTCTCCTCTCCCTCCGCCGACACCTGATCGTTTGGGTAGCGATGCGCGCTGGCTGCTGCCATCCTCCAGAACAACACCTCAGTGGCGGGTGACACGGCCGAGCTCGAGGAGCGGGCCAGCGGGCACACCATCCTGAAAAGGATCTGCCCTGCGGCGACCCACCGCGTCGGTCGCCGCAGGGCACACGCCTTATCTGGCGTCGTGCTAAGGCGCGCAGCTCACCGCTGGAGTTCCGGATCAAGAACGGCGCGACGACGATGTGTCCTGCTCGGTCTGGCTAATCCCGAGTACTACGACTACTATAGGTGTTAGTAGATCGTCAGTCTCCCTGATGAGGCCGGCGTGGAGGTGGAGCAATGGAATCGTTGACATTGCTGGCGCTGCTTGCTTGCCCGATCGGCATGGGGTTGATGATGTGGCTCATGATGCGGGGCCAGCATGGGCCGCAGGAACCACAGCATGAAGGACAAGACGCCGAGGTCACCAAGCTGCGGGCGGAGGTGGACCAACTCCGCGCGGCCCAGCGTGACGCACGGCTTCGCGGATCCGATTCGGCACGGTGAGCGAGGGATCATGTTCCGTTGCTTGGATAAGCGTGTGGTCATCGGAGCCGCCGCGGTCGCACTCGCGGTCTTCCTCCTGGTGCCCCAATACGCCTGGGCGGCATTGCCCTTGCTGATCGCGCTGGTGTGCCCGGTTTCCATGTTGCTGATGATGCGAAGAATGAACACGGGGGCAGATCCCGAGTGTGCGGCACGCGCTGGGCAACCAGCGTCGTCCGCTCACGACCACGAACTGGTGCGGCTGCGCGAGGAGATTGCGGCGCTCAAACGTCAAAGCGCGGACAACTCCAACGGCGAAGCGGAAACGCCGGGCGAGAAGCCAGGACACATTTGATCCCGCCCCTGACCGTAGTTCTCTTTTGTTCTTGAGTAGCTCCGGGCCGCCTGCCACGCACCCTTCGGGCTTGGTCAACTGAGCGCCGAGCGCTTGCACCGATGGATGTCACTAGCCCGCTTCCCGTCAGTCGCGGGTGGGCAGGTACCTGCGTACTGCGTCGGCGATCTCATCGGCGGAGTGAAACGTGGCCGGCTCGGTGATGCGCTGCACCGATCCGTCCGGACGCAGCAGGTACGTCACGGGAAGCACCGGAGGCGCGCGGAGAGCGCGCTGCAGTTCGCCTCGCACGTCGATCACCGACGGGTAGTGCACCTTGGTTCGGGCCAGCAGCTCCAACGCAGCCGTCGCACGATCTTGAACGTTGATGCCCACGACCGGAATCGCGTCGTTCCGGGCCGCGTACTCGTCCAGCGCTGGCATCTCCTCTCGACACGGCGGGCACCATGATGCCCAGAGGTTCAGCAGCGCGGGTTTGCCCGCCAGCGCAGTGCTCAGTTCCACGGGCTTCGAGTCCGCGAGGCAAGGGACGACGACTCCGGCCAGCGGACCTGCCCTGTGGGCATCCCGAGGAGACGGAGGGCATGGCTGCACAGCCGCGTGCTTCCGCAAGGGCGCCAAGACGGCGTCCGGTTCGAGGGTCGATGCGCGAGCACTGGCCACCGGTCGTTGTCCGCTCTCACCGTCCCTACCGAATCCGTCATCACTGCTCCGAGGCCACAACGCGACTACACCGGCAATTGCGAGCACGAGCACCACGACCGTGACGCGGATCTCGCGGCTCCACTCACGCACCATCGAACCCCGTCTTTCGGATCAGGTGGGTGGGGGAAGGGGTGCACCGCCGCGCTCGGTGAGCATGCGCGTCATCACGTCCACCTCCGCGGTTTGCGCCTCCAGCATGCGCGCGGCCAGATTGCGCGTCTCGCCGACAGCAGCCCGTGCGACTGCCTCACGCATCATCGGGGCGCCACCCTGGTGATGGCGAATCATCAGTTGGAGAAAGAACGTGTCGAACTCCGGCCCCGCCATCGAGCGAAGCCGCTCCAACTCACTGGGGGTCGCCATGCCGGGCATGATCGGCCGATCGGTGTCCGCATGGCTCTCGGAGTGCCTGGGGTGACCGCCTGCACTGGTCATCCACGACATGTGCCCCCCGCCGGGAGCCGTCGGCTGAGACCACAATCCCAGCCAACCTCGCATACGGCCCATCTGCTCGGTCTGACCGCGTTCGATGTCGAAACCGAGCTGCCGGATGTCGACATCCCGACTGCGCTCCCGGGCCAGGCTCGCCATCGCCACACCCTGCTCGTGGTGTCGCGCCATGTCCTGGGCGAAACCAACATCGGCGGAGTTCGGGCTTGTCTCTCCGGAACGTTCCGCCCCGACCAGGAGCAAGGCTCCCGCGGCTCCGAGTAGTGCACTCGCCAGCAGCACGCAGATAGCCAGCGTGATCGTGAGCCAGCGCTGTCGCGTTCCGAGGTCGCCTTCGGCCACCGGCTCATGGTTCTCGTCTGCCTTCTGGCTCACTGTTTCAGCCACCGCTGCCACCGCCGCGTACCGGGGTTGCGCCTGGTCCAGGTGGTCCCGGCTGGAAGGGCGGTGGGTTGTCGGGATCGAAGGCGCCCGGCCCCAGCGTCTGGCACGTCCCACCGACCTCCGGATGAGTGAACCGGTTGGTACGCAACGCCTGGATGAACTCGTCAATGCGTGGATCAGTGGCGCGGTCGAGCTTGAGCTGATGCCCCCAGGACTGCAGAGCGATCGGCGTGTCCAACGTGGGCACCGGAGACATCAACATGTACGACTCGCCTTCGACGCGCTCGCGCAGAGCCTGCATCCCGGCGGCGTCGACGGCACCGGGTCGATACGCGATCCACACCGCCCCGTGTTCCAAGGAATGGACCGCGTTTTCGACTCGGAAGGGCTGGCCGTACACGACGCCGTCACACCCCGCCCAGTACTGGTCGTGCGCCCCACCGAACGGTGGGTTCTTGTCGTACGCAACCCGCTGCGGCAACTGCAGGTGCTGGGATCCCTTGTACTGCTCAACCGTGACGCCTGGGATCGCCTTCGAGGGGTCCGGATTCTGCTCCGAAGGCGCGAAGGGAGCCAGCGCAGCCTGCTTCTCCTGCGTGCCTGCGTACTGCACGTACGCATATCCGAAGATGGCCCCGGCGAACACCAGGACCACCAGCACGCCGGCAATCGTCATCCCTGACCAAGGTTCCCGGGCTGCGGCCACCGACGGGCGCCGCTTGCTGGTACCTCTGCCCACAACACACCTCCGAAATGGGAAACTAAACTACTAAGTACCATAGTCAGTAGTTGAGGGTTGTTGGTGGGTGGGGCACCGCCGTGATGGGCTGACCGGGGTTCGGCGCCCACCGTGGGTCCGGTGCTCACTCCGCCGCTCTTGGCTGCCTCGGGTGAGCCGATGCTGAGCTTACGACGGAGCGCGTCGGCTGAGATCGGGCCGCTGGCGCAGGTTCCAGTGTAGCGTCGAGCCGGTATGCCTGCTCCCGCAGTGGATCATCCTTATCCTCGCCCGCACGCTGACCGCGTCAGCATCTGTGCACCAGACGTGACTGCGTGCCTGCAAGAGCACAAGTGCTCGGTCACCGGCGCCAGACGATAGCTACTGCCCTTGTTCTCGGAAGCCATTCCCTTGCCTGGTACTGGGCAGCTCACTGATCTACTACGAAGCGGTATAGTAGTAAGTTGTGGCTGAGTCGCATCGTCGGCTGGTGTGCCTACGTCGAGCAGGAGGTGTGTGGTGCGCGGGTTCGGGGAGCTGGAAACAGCGATCATGGAGCATTTGTGGTCACGCGGGACCTCGTCGACCGTGCGTGAAGTTGTCGAGGAGCTCCGGGAGGAGCGAAACCCTGCGTACACGACGGTGATGACTGTGATGGATATCCTCCACCGCAAGGGCTGGCTCGATCGAGAGCGGGACGGTCGGGCTTGGAGATACGAGCCGACCGTCTCCCGGGAGGAGCATGCCGCACGTCTGATGCGCGAAGCGCTCAGCGAAGGCCAGAATATGAAGGCAGTGTTGATGCACTTCCTCGCCGACGGCACTCCGGAGGAGGTTCGGTCGCTGCAGGAGGTGCTGCGCAGTCTGTCGACGAAGGGGTCAAGTCGATGATCTTGGCGACGTGCCTGGCATTCTACGGTTTTCTCGTGGCAGTGGTGGCACCCCGTTTCCTGCCCCGGCTGACTGCCGCCGGTACGGCGCCCCGTTTCGGGGCTGCGGTGTGGACGCTGACGGCTGCCACCGCTGTGGGGGCGTGGATCGGTGCCGCCGTGGCCGCGTTGTTCTCCCTGGCCTCATGGCCGGGTCGCGTCGCGGATGTCCTGCGGAGTTGTCTGGCTGCCCTTCGGCCACTGGGCATCACCGCGCCGTGGGTAGCTGCGTTGCTCGCGGTCCCTGCCGTGTTGGTTTCGGTGTGGCTGGGCTGGCTGATGTGGCGAGCGGCGCGTCACTGGGTTCACGCGCACGTCCACGGGAAACGGCATTCCCGCGCAATACGGCTGGCTGGGCGGGAGGCGCCTGAGCTGGGTGCCGGAACGATCGTGATCGAGACGGCCGACGTGGCCGCCTACTGCGTCGCCAGTCCAACACGCACCGTTGTCGTGACCCGGGGTGCGCTGGACGCGCTTGACCGTGACGAGCTTGCCGCGGTTCTCGCCCATGAACATGCCCATCTGCGCGGTCGTCACCACCTGCTGCTCACCGCGCTGCGCGCGATGCGACGCGCATTGCCCGGTGCATTGCTGTTCCAGGTGGCCGAAGTCGAGGTCGCGCGTTTGCTCGAGCTGTGCGCGGACGATGCTGCGGTCAAACGTCACGGCACGCTCCCCCTGGTGGCGGCTCTGGCTTCGATGACCAGCAACCCTGCACCACGGGGCGCACTCGGCGCAGCTGGCGCCTCGGCACTGGCCCGGGCGCTCCGGCTGGCCGAACCGCCGTCTCGTTCCCAGAGCACGATCCGCCGCGCGGCGCTCGGGGCCACTGCCACCGGGATGATTCTCGGTCCAGGGCTTGGGCTGGTGGCCATGGGCGTGACCATTTGCCCCGTTTTCTTCCAGTAGCTGCCTGCCGAGGCAGCCGAGATTGAGTTCCGCGCGTTTACCAAAACCCTGTCACTGCACGGCTGATCGTGCGCCGGGTACAGGACCGCGCCGACGAACGTTCCCGGTCTGGCGCAACCACTGGCTCTTCACCAACAGCGAGCCGGCCATCGAGCCGGACATCGTCCACACGGCCGAGCGATCACCGAGGGCCTGTTCGACGACCCGATCGTTCGGACCGCTGATCCACCTTGAACCCGAGCTGTCTTATGGCCTGCGCCCGCGAAAGACGCACCCGCCGATAATGGAGCTGCAGGCGACAACGCGTGAATCTGTGCCCACCATCCCTCCGTGGCTACTATGCTAGATAGTAGACACGGAGGGAGATGGTGTGAGCAAGAAGTCGCGGAAGAAGTCCACGGCCCGGACCTCTCGGTCGAAGGTGCCCAGGCAGGTGGGAACGCTTCGGGAAGACCACGAGCAGGGCTCGCACGAGGGTGCCGTACCGGATGCATTGGCTGGGCAGGTGCCTCACGGCCGAGTTTCGGCACCGGTGGCGGCGCGAGAGGGCACGACCACATCACAGCGCCCGCGCCAGTCGGCCGACGCTGAGTCGCGCCCGCGTCGGGCTCGAGTCCAGGCTGCCCAGCCTAGGGGCAGTGGATGTGCGGCCGAGGTCGCTGCTGGCGAGCCGCAGGCGCTGGCCGCGACGTACTGGATTGATCCTGTGCCGTTCGACGAGCTGACCACGATGACGATCAAGTTTGCCGGTTCCCGTATCGGGCTGACTGGACGACCAGGGGCCGACGACCGTTTCGAACGATTCGAGCGAGTAGAGGGCATCACCGCAGACCGCGGTCCGGTCGCCGTCACCGCCCGTGTCCAGGGCATCAAAGCAGGCGAGTGGCGTGTGACGGCGATTCCCGTCCGGCAGGAGTCCGTCCGTGCCGGTACTTCCCGGAAGACGAAGTTCCGTCCCACCGTCTCGACGCATCGGACACGTTTGGCGACGCTGGTGTACGGACCGGCTGTTCGGCTAGCGACGTGGCCGGCTCTGGTGGGCGTGGGGGCGGTCGCTGCCATCGCTGTCCAAGCGATATTGCTCGGTCGTGAGGACCTCAACGTCGTGGCCGCGGTAGTGATCTCGGTTGTTGCGTGTCTCGTGGGGAACGTCGGCGCCCGGATCTGGTGCCTAGCTCTTCACCGCAAACACCCTCGACACTTCCTGACGGTCGGGGCGTGTATCCAGGGCTTCCTGCTCGGTGCCGTCGGTGCACTGGCGATCGGGGCCGCGGCCTTCCGGCTTCCCCTTGGGGCGCTGCTGGACGCTACCGCGCCGGGAATCTACCTCGGCATGGCGATCGGTAGGCCGGGATGTTTCTTCACGGGGTGCTGTGCGGGACGGCCGACGAGTTCGCGGTGGGGTGTGTGG
Organism: Allosaccharopolyspora coralli; assembly: GCF_009664835.1. Lineage (NCBI taxonomy): Bacteria > Bacillati > Actinomycetota > Actinomycetes > Pseudonocardiales > Pseudonocardiaceae > Allosaccharopolyspora > Allosaccharopolyspora coralli. The sequence goes on along the minus strand of NZ_CP045929.1, from coordinate 2,635,561 downwards.
TCGTCTGACCGACGAGTGGCAATTCGCCGGTTCCCAGTCCAACTCGTCGAGGCCGCAGTGGCCCTCGTGATCGGTGTGGCAGCACTCGCACTGGTGCTTGGCGTGCAGCCCCCGGTTCGCGGTGCGGTCTTCGTCGGCGCGCTCTCGGCCTACACGTTCTGCCGCCAGCTGCTGTTCCCGCTTCGCACCGAGTCCAGGACGCGGCTCGGGCGCTTGCTGACCATGGTGGCATGTGGGCTCCTTTTCGTTGCCAGCGCTGGGACATTCGCGATGTCGTAGCATGGGATTTCCTTAAGTTCCGCCCGGTCACGGAGCTCGACCGTCCATCGCAGAAGCCGGGTCTTGGTCTCGGAGGTGCCGCTGAGATCGACGATGACCTTGGCGACACGACTCGGTGCCGTACCGGAGTGGGTGATGGTCGGCACAGCGGTGCCGCGCTCGGGTGGGCGATCTGGCGTCGAAACAGGTCACGCACCGCAGCAAGGTCGACCGCGAGCTAGAGTTCTATTACGGAATCTAGTAGGGAAGCACGTCGCTGCCGCCAGTGATGTGGGCACGGAGGGGAAGGTCGATGTCTCCGAGCGGGTCTTGGCTCGGCCGTCCACTGACGTGGTTGCGGCGGCCGATGGCACGGCTCGCCGTCTTCGCAACTCTGCTTCTGGCAGCGCTTGTCGTCGGGCTGTGGGCGCGCCCTGTTGCCCCTCTGCTCAACGCTGACCAATGGCGTAGTGACGGTGATGTATGGACGCCGTTGCTCTTCGTGCTGGTCTTCGGGGTAGCCGCCCTGCTCTTCGTGCCCAGGCCAGCCCTATCTGCAGCCGCCGGAGCCGTATTCAGCCTGCCGGTGGCGCTACCCGTCGTGGTGCTCGGGACGGTGTTCGGCGCAGGTGTGGCGTTCTGGCTGGCCCGTCTGCTGGGCCGGGACGCTGTCGGGCCGTGGCTTCGCGAGGGGCGACTAGAGACTCTGGACGCCCTGTCCGTCCGACGTGGGTTCACCGCGACGGTCGTGTGCCGACTGCTTCCCCTCCTGCCGTACGCAGTGGTCAATTACGGCGCGGGAGTCACCCGCGTTCGGACGGTGCCGTTTCTCGCTGGGACTGCTGTGGGCACGCTTCCGGCTAACATCGCGTACGTCACTATCGGCAGTGCCCTGGTCGTCGACACAGCCTCGGGGTTGGTGACCTGGCTGGGATTCGCCGTTGCTGTGGTTGTTCTTTCTGCCCTTGCTTGGTTCGGGAGGCGGCGCGTGTTGCCCGGAGCCGCATCAGCGCGTGGTTGGGAGCCGCTCGAAGCCGAAAGCTCCTCCCCGTAGCGCTGACCGGTCTCTGTCCTTTTCTCCTCGCAGTACGGATTGTTCCCCGCTCTTGTTGCAAGTTGAACCGACTGGCTGGCACCGACAGGCGTGGAGCGCGAAGGACTACGTGGTCCGTCTTCGGCACCAGCGAACGTCGAAGCCTGTTCCGCATGACATAGGCGTAGCTCATGAAGACCCCGTCCGCGATGTCGAGCAGGCTCATCCCCGCGGCGAAGAGCACGGTTGCGTGGATCGCCGTGGGTTGGCTCGGGATTTGGTGCCGCAAGGTGGGCGTGTTCCGATTCAACGCGCCGAGCTCCTCATGATCGGTTGTCCTATCTACAACTAGATTGTCGGGTGGTTGCACGGGATTTCCGGCTCGCTGGCGGTCTGGGCGCCGTTTCAACTCGGTCTCGCAGAATTTGACTCGTCTTGCGAGCGCTGTTCTCGTCCGCCTGTGGCGCCATCGCTTCGAAGCGCCAAGTGGATCTTCTCCGAGCTGATCGCCCGGAACCACATCGGCGTCTGTGTGCGGGATGTGACGATGGTGACCCGGACCTCGGTACTCCGCCTCGCATGTATACTATGTCGAATAGTAGAGACTCTGGTTGTCTTCTGCGAGAGGTCGGTGTTCGATGGAAGCCGAGCGTATTGGTGTGCGTCAGCCGTTCCGCGAGGGCGCAGGCACAGCAGGGAATCGCATGTCTCTGAACAGGCGGCGTTTTCTCGGTCTCGGGGCCGGACTGGCCGCTCTGGGCGTTGCTCAAGCGTGCGCTGGCCCGGCGGCGCCATCGCCGGTGGCTTCCTACGCGCCGCAGATCGGTGCTCGAGAGCGTGTCCGGAGGGCCGCTAACGCGAACGTGGTCAACGTCGACCTTCGGGCCAAGTGGAGCACTGTAGATCTCGGGGGCGTGCACGTGCTGACCTGGACGTTCGACGACCAGCTCCCTGGCAAGGAGATCCGGGTTCGACGTGGGGACGTCCTCCGCGCGAAGCTGAGCAACGAGCTCGGACAGGACACCTCCATCCACTGGCACGGTATCGCGTTGCGCAACGACATGGATGGTGTCCCTGACCTTACGCAAGATCCGGTTCGGCCGAACTCGACGTTTGACTACGAGTTCGCGATGGCCGAGCCGGGAACGTACTTCTTCCACCCGCACGTCGGTGCGCAGCTGGACCGGGGGCTGTACGCACCGCTGATCATTGAAGATCCGAACGAGGCTGGCCGATATGACGCCGAAGCGGTGATCGTCCTCGACGACTGGTTGGACGGGGTGACAACCAACCCTGATGCCAAACTGGCCGAACTACAGCGGCAGGGCATGTCGATGGGCGGTATGGACCACGGCGGCATGGGGCACGGTGTGATGCCGGGCATGGATACCACCGGATCAGAGTCACCGTTGGGCAGTGACACCGGCGACGTGCAGTACCCGCACTACCTCCTCAACGGACGGATCCCGACTGCGCCGACGACCATCGCGGCCAAGCCCGGACAGCGCCTCCGGCTGCGCATCATCAACGCGGCGGCGGACACCCCCTTCCGCGTCGCACTGGGCGGCCACCGGATGACAATCACCGACACCGACGGTTTTCCGGTACAGCCGATGGAGACCGACTCGCTGCTGATAGGCATGGGGGAGCGGTTCGACGTCGTCGTCACCCTCTCTGACGGCGTGTTTCCCCTCGTGGCGTCCGCGGAGGGCAAGCAGGGGCAGGCGATGGGGCTGGTTCGAACTGGTGGGGGAGCCGTGCCCGGGCCGGAGGTGCGGCCCAGGGAGCTCGACGGTCAAATCGCGATGGCCAATGCCCTGTCAGCCGCCGAGCCCGTTCGTTTCGCGCCGAAGCGCCCCGACCGCACGCACACACTCGAGCTTGGCATGGACATGTCGGTCCCGTATCGGTGGACCATCAACGGACAGACCTTCGATGAGCACACACCCCTGCCGATCGCACAGGGCGAGCGAGTCCGGCTCCGTTTCGTGAACAAGACGATGATGTTCCACCCTATGCACCTGCACGGCCACACGTTCCAGCTCGTTTCCGGTCAGCGCACCGGTGCACGCAAGGACACGACGATCGTGCTGCCTATGCAAACGGTCGAAGCAGACTTCGAAGCCGACAACCCGGGACAGTGGCTCGTGCACTGCCACAACATCTACCACGGCGAATCCGGGATGATGACGACGCTTTCGTACCTGGCATGAGGTAGATGCACTGAGGCTTGGGCGCGCCGCAGCGTGCCGAGCCTCAGCGCGGTGATGACTCGGTGGCCGTGTTGCGAGTCAACGAAGGGCCGGTTACAGCAGGCAGGTAAGAATCCCGACAGCCGTCAGAATTCCGATGCCTGTCAGGGCCGGGGCGGACGCAGCCATCACCCCGACGGTGCCGGAAACGAGGAGGCGCCTTGCCGCGGTGGTGTTCTCCGAGAGTCGGTCGAGATGTTCCAACCGGAGAGCAACGCCACTGTCAGCCATTCCGAGAGCATGCTGAGGTGTTGAGGGGCCGCCGGTTTTGGACATCGTGCGCAGCGCTGACTGCACAGCGTTAGTACCGTGCTTTCGGGCTGCTTCAAGGTCGGCTGCCAGCTCGATCGCGGTGCGCACCAAGTCGGGCGAGCGCCGGGTCAGCGGCACCCAGGGCACCGACTTGGCCAGCGCTTCGGCGAAGCCGACCAGCAGGTGGTGGCGGCCACGGAGATGGGCACGTTCGTGCTCAAGCACCGCAGCAGCGTTGACTTTTCCCAGCTCGTCTCGGACGCCCTCAGTCGCCACGACGAACGCTGGGCTACCCGCCACGCTGTATGCCAGTGGTGCCGGGTGAGGCAACCACATGGTGGTGAACGGACCCGGTTCGCTGTGAGCGGTGATCCTGAGCAACTGCAGGTGCTTGTGGTGCAGTTGTCGCTTGTGGCGTCCGTACCGCAGGAGCCCACGACCGACCTGTGCGGCCGTGAGGAAGGCGACCACGAATAGCGCCAAAGCTGCCATTTCGTGAGTGCGAGGTACCGCACCGTGACGAACGGCGACCCAGCAATGGTGGATGAGCTGGATGAGCACTGGAGCCGGCCCATGGGTCGGCAACAGGATGACCGCCAGCGTGGCGATCACAGTCATGAACGTCGCACCCACCAGGACGATCCATGTCACCAGCACCGCCTGCGGATCGACCTTGCGCCGGACCATTCGGTCGAGGACAGCAGGGCCAGAACAGGCAACCGCGACGACACCGACGAGGAGAGCGAGCGCGAGGATCATTGCTTCGACCGACGCCTCAGGCCACGTCGCAGGGCCGCGGACTCGTCCTCGGACACCGACTTCGCGAAGTGCAGCAGAACCGCTTGGGGGGAGCCGCTGGCATCCAGAAGCTCACGCAGCGTCCGAGCAGCTGCTTCTTCGCGTCCTTCGGCCGGGGTGTACTGGTAGGCGCGGTTGTGCATCTCGCGCTCGACCCAGCCCTTGCGGTGAAGGTTGTCCATGACCGTCATGACAGTCGTGTACGCGAGATCGCGAGTCGTGTTGAGTTCGCTCAACACCTCGCGAACTGACATCGGGCCGTACGCGCGCCACAGCACGTCCATCACGGCGCCTTCGAGATCGCCCAGACCTTGCATGTCACCTCCTGCTAGTACAACGAGGATACGGCTTCGTCGGTGTTTGGGAACGAAGCCCTCCGAATCACAAGACGCCTCACCGATCAGCCAAGGGCGTTCGAACCTGGAACGTCTGGCCACCGTTGGTTGAGACCATGACTCCGGTCTGGGTCGCGACATACCAGCGACCTCCAGCCACCGCCGTGGCCTGCGGCGTGCTGTCCAACTGGGCGCGCGCCTCCCACGTCTTTCCGCCGTCCGGGCTCACGAAGGCGCGTCCCTGTGGGTCTACCGCGTACACGGTGGCGTGGTCGACCCAATCGAGGAAATACAGCAGGGGTGCGCCGGGGATCAGGGTGAAGGTCATTCCTCCGTCAGAGCTGCGAACCGGGCCCTGCTCGGTGGTGGCGAGCAACTCGTTCGCCAACGCCGGACTCACCGAGAAATCGGCCATGACCACGGGTGCGCGCTTTTGCCACGACACGCGGTCCGTGCTCACCATGAACTCACCTGTGGTGCTGCTGTAGCCGTACACCCGGCCGTGCTTGGCCTCCAGGCTGTGGAAGTCGACCTGCCCGGACAACGAGAGCGGCCGCCAGCTGCGACCACCGTCGGTACTTTCAATCAGCCCGAGATTCGCCGGAGCGTCGGCGAGCTGAGGGTCGGGATGTCCGCTGCCGAGGAAGTGCTTGGGCCCGGCGATGGTGAATCCCATCGTGTCCTGCTGCAGCTCGCTCACCCTCTGCGGGGGCCCGCCCTGCGGAAGCCGGAACAGACCGTTGTGGGTAGCCGCGTAGAGCATGCCGTCTGCGGGGTCGACTCCCAGCCCGTGCACGTGGGTCATCGCTTGGTCCGCAGTCCCTCCTCCCGTTCCGCCGTCGTTGCTACTGCGGTTGCCTGCCCAGATCGCAACGACGGCTCCCGCGATCAGCAACAGTGCTGTGATCGTCAGCACGGTGACACGCGTCTTGGCTCGCTGGTCGGTGGACGACGGCAGTAGTCGGTTCGGTGTCATGGGATCCTGAATTTCTCGAGGACTGACGTTGGTAGCGCCAGGATGACTCGGGTACTAGCGATTCTAGTACCTCGTCTGGGAACGTTGATCGGCTTACTTGGACTTGTCCGCCACCTACTGGTTCGAGGGCGAGTTGCGCAGTACCCACCCGTGGCTCTCGCCCCGACGCTCTGAGCGCGCACGCCGATCGGATCGCGCCCGTTGCCCGGCAGAGGATTCCCTGCCAGCCAGGTCACCACTGAACTGGCTGAGAAGCTCCGACGGACGTGATTGAACTGGTCGGCGGAGACCTTGGTTACCTGGCTGGCCCATCCCGCTGAGTTCGGCGGGTACTCGTGCAGACCCTCGCGCGCTGGGCACGCACCTGAGACGTGAGCAGCGCGCGAGAGAGTGGACCTCAGCCGACGATGCGGCGGGCGCCGATGTAGTGGCCGTCGCCCTTGATGGAACGGACGTCGACGAGTTGTCCCTCGGTCGGGGCATCGACCATCTTTCCGCCGCCGACGTACATGCCGACATGGTGGATCTGGGAGGGGTCGCCGCTGCCGTCGTCGTAGAAGACGAGGTCGCCGGGTTGGAGCTGGTCCTTGGACACCGGCTTGCCGGCCGTCCACTGGGTGCGGCTGCTCGGCGGGATGGAGATACCGGCCTGCTTGTAGGCCCACTGGGTCAGGCCCGAGCAGTCGAAGGTCGTCGGTCCCTTCGATCCCCACTCGTAGTCGGAGCCGCGCTTGGACAGGGCCGCCTGCAAGGCGGCGTTGGCAGCACCCGGAGGCCCGAGGTAGGAGCCGGTGTCGACGGGACCCTGCAGGCGCTCCCGGTCGGAGTCGTTGAGATCGTTCAGCGCTTGGCGGACCTGCTCGATGCGGCCGTCGAGATCCGTCTTGCGTCCTTGGACGTCGGAGACAAGTTTTGCGGCTGCGTCGGTCGCTTGCTGCGCGCGGAGTTCGGACTCCTGGGCTTGCTCACGAGCGCCCTTGGCGCGCTCGGCCGCGTCGTTGAAGTCGTTCAGCACCTGCCTGTTGTCTGCGGCCAGTGACTCGAGAAGTGTCGCTTGGTCAAGGAAGTCGTCCGCGCTCTTGCTGGACAGCGCAGTGGTGAGTTGGTTGAAGCGGGCGCCGCGGTAGGCGGCGCCGGTGAGGTGGTCGACTTCACCGCGAAGTCGTTCCTGATCGCGTCGCGCCTGGTCCTCGAGCTGCCTCGCCTGGGCGACCGAGGACTTGGCCTTGGCCAGCTCGGCCTCGTTGGTATCCAGGGCCATTTCCGCGTCGGCGAGGTCCTCCTCGGCGTTGGCCGCCTCCGCACCCAGTTCCTGGTACTCCTCAACCGGGTCTGAGGGCTGCGCTCCGGCAGGTATCGCGACCGTTCCTGCCATCATAGCGATGGCCGAAGCCGCGAGAGCCACTTTCATCGACCGCTTGAGCCGGTGTGACGCCACGTTGGGAAGTCTCCTCTGTCCTGGTGGTATCAGCCCGGAGCGCGACGACGATCCAGATGCGATCAACCACGTCTGCGTGCTGTCTCGGGGCTCCCCGCGGCCCGGACGCGGAACTTACTCGAGACGTGCATGAATGTCTACTATTGCCAATCGTAGATACGTACGGGAATCATGTTGTCACTGTTCGTTGAGTATCCTGGTTCCCAGGCTCACCGGCCGGCGGATCGAGTGGGCAACGCCGTGTCGCCGCTACGGCACAATTTCCCTGCCCCGCCCCGAATTCAACCGACCCGCCGCGTTCGAGCTGCACTGCCCGCACATGAGACGGCGCCTCGAGAGCGAGTCACACGCACCGTTGTTACCCGGAAGGTCAGAGCGCCGTGACCGCGCTACGGGGCCGCTGGTGGCTCGCGCGCATCGTGGCTCGAGCACCTTCCGTCGCAAGGCACAACGGGTGCTCGAAGGCCTAAACCGTACCTTCTGGCTGGCTGCGCAACGGTTTCACGTTTCGGCTGTCAGGGCCACGCTCGACGGATCGTCACAGGCCCAACGGTGAGGTCGGCACGGCCGACCGAGCTCGTACCCGCCCCACCAGCCCCGCCGTGGCTGGTGGCTTCCACAAGATGTTGCAGGGCGAACGGCAACGTCGAATCGAACGGCAAGCTGGTGTGAGACATCGCAAGATGGTTGGGGCCTCGGGTTCCCAGTCGCTACGGTGGGGTTCGTGAAGGAGTGGATCGCCGGGAGACGGCACCGGAAGGGCTTGGTCTTGCTTCCGGTGGCACTGTTGGGGCTTCTCCTGATCCAGCTCGTTGTGCTGCCTGCGGCTGGGATGCCGGCGCATGAGGCAGTGATGTCTTCGCCCGCGGCTTCGGCTGATATCCCTGCTGGCGAGCATCTGGCCCAGAACGCTTCTGGGAGCCATGATCACGCCAAGCAGGCTGGCCATGATCATGGGAAGAGCGATGGGCCGGTGTGCCATGCCGCCGGTCCGCATTACGCAGACATGGTGCCTGGACGCTCGTGGGAGGACGATCTCGCGAAGCTGGGTTTGGGTGTCCTGCTTGCGGTAACCGCCGCTGGGATGCTGGCCGCCCTGCTGTCGGCGCCGAGGCCACCGCCGCATTCCGACCGCTGGTGTTCCCGCCCACCATGGAGACCGTCCGGGGTGGATCTTCTGACACGCGTGTGTATCGCGCGAACCTGATTTACCTCGCAGCGTCGCGTGCACGATTCGTGAAGTTCCCGGCGACCCTCGCGCCCTGTTGAGGCGCCCTGCTGAGTCCTGTCGCTTCCGGGACAGGTGTCTGCGTGCCCTGACCCTGACCCGGGCCGTGCTGCGGTATGGGCTCAGTGGTCCGGTTGCCGGGTTGTTTGTGGATCCTCGCGATGCTGCCTGCTGTTACCTGACTTTTTGTCTTTTTCAGCCGAGTGCGGCTGCGCCCCGAACGCGCCGCATTGCAGGAGGTTCGCAGTGATTCACGATTCTGTTCTCAGCTGTGTCGGATCAACCCCGATGGTTCGTCTCGACCGCTGTTTTCCCGAGCCCGATACCGAAGTGATCGCCAAACTGGAAATGCTCAACCCCGGCGGCAGCATGAAGGATCGGCCCGCTCGCTTCATCGTCGAGCAGGGCCTGCGGGACGGGACCCTGCATCCGGGTATGCGTCTGGTCGAGAGCACCTCGGGCAATCTCGGTATCGCTCTGGCCATGGCGGCCAGCCTGCACGGCCTGTCGTTCACCGCGGTCGTCGACCCCAAGACCTCGACGACGAACCTGCGCCTGCTCGCGCTCTATGGTGCCGATGTCGAGATGGTGACCGAACTGGACGAGGCGGGTGGTTACCTGCACACGCGTGTGCGGCGCGCGCGGGAGCTGGCCGCTGCGCCTGGCGCGGTGATGGTGAATCAGTATGCCAACGACCTGAACTGGCGGGCCTATCACGAAACGGCCGGGCAGGAGATTCTGCAGACCGTGGCCGGGTCGATCGATTACCTCGTGGCCGCGGTCTCCACTACCGGCTCGATCCTAGGCATGGCCCGCCGACTGCGGCAGCAGCACCCGAACATGAAGGTCGTGGCGGTGGATGCCGTCGGCTCGGTCATCTTCGGAGCACCCGCCGGACCGCGGCAGTTGCCCGGTTTCGGAGCCAGCCGAGTACCGGAAATCCTGAACCAACAGGAGATCGACCAGGTGCTGCACGTCGGCGATGCGGACTCCGTGGCGGGGTGTCACCGTCTGCTGGAGACGGAAAAGATCTTCGCGGGCGGCTCCTCCGGAGCTGTCGTGGCTGGTATCGACAAGCTGCTCCCACAGCTGGAGCCTGGAGCCCGGGTGGTCACGATGCTTCCCGACCGCGGGGAGCGCTACCTCGACCTGGTCTACGACGACACGTGGGTCGCTGGCCTGCCGGACGCGCAGTGGGAACCGGAAGCGGTCGACGCGGTCGCATCATGACCCGGCGAGAGCTCCAGACCTCCATCGGGCCGCGGCGGCGCGGCCCCGTGGAGGCGGACAGCAAGAACCTGATGTTGCTGTGGGCGGGGCAGTTCGTCAACACCGCCGGGTTGATGATGCTGGTGCCGATCATGCCCTTCTACCTCAAGGACATGGGCATCCAGGGGGTCGCGGCAACGCAGACGTGGGCCGGGGTGGCCATCGCTGCCCCGGCGCTGGCCTTGACTGTGGCCACTCCGCTGTGGGGTCGGCTCGGTGACCGGATCGGTCGCAAGTGGATGGTCGTCCGCGCTCTGCTGGGGCTGGCGCTGGCGATGGTGGTCATGGCCCTGGCTTTCAGCCCACTGGTGTTGGTTGCGGGCCGCTTGCTGCAAGGTGCGCTGGGTGGAGTTGTCGAGGCAGCGGCGGCGTTCGCGGGGTCGGCCGGTTCGGACAACAAGCGGGGCTCGTCGCTGGGCAAGTCGTTCAGCGCGACCGCAGCCGGTGCGTTGGTCGGTCCGATCGCCGGGGGAGTGTTCGTCGGTGCAGGTGGTTTGCGGCAGCTCATGTTCGTGATCGCCATTGCTGCGGTCGTTCTCGCGGTGGGATCCGCCGTCGGCCTCCAGGAACCGGAACGGTCACGTTCCAACGGGTTTCAGGCGTCTCGGGGAGCTAGTCGTGGCGCGATGCGAGTTCCCGGCGCTGTGCCGCTTTCGCTGGCCGCTGTCGGAGCTTACTTCGGTGTCTACGGGCTGATCCCTGTTTTCGCCGAGCACGTCAGCGGAATCGTCACGGCACCAGACTCCGCGAGCCTGTGGGTGGGTGTGCTGCATTCGGTGATGTGGGGTGCCACGCTGCTGGGCTCGTTCTGGTGGGGTCAGCGCAACGACGTCACCGGCCGTCCGGTGCGTGCCTTTGCCTTGGCTGCGGGGGGTTGCGCTGTCAGCATCGCGGCGGTCGTGCTTCCGTTGGGGCCGCTGGCATTGATCCCGCTGCGGCTGGTGCAGGGCTTCTGCTTCGCCGCGCTCGCTCAGTCGCTGTTCCTGCACTTCAGCCGTCACGCGCCGGAGGAACGGAAGAGTTCGTTGGTCAGCACGGCCAACAGCTTCCTGCTGATCGGGCAGTCCGCCGGGCCGTTGTTGGCCGGACCGTTGGTACTGGCCATGCCTGTCAGTGGTGCTGTGCTCGTGATGGCCGCCGCCTCCGGCCTGGCCTGCGTGCTCGCACTCGGTCCGGCCCGCGCGGAGAAACACGCCGTCGCTGACAGCGCTGGTCACGATCACGCGGAGACGGAAGAGACGACTCAGCTTTCGCTGTCGAGCCCACGATCGTGAACGCACACAGCACCGCAGGGGAGGCGAGGAATTCGATCCGCTCGGGCGTCGACGCGCACCCCTTCGGTGCCTGGATGCTCGCACCCGAGCGTTTGCATGGCCTTGTCATGCCCCCGACCCAACGGGATCTGCACGCCACTGCGGCGGCGGGCAGCCGTTTGGCTCGCAAAGCAACCACCTTTGGGCCGAAGCCGCATCCCTCTTTGGTCCTGCGCACACTCGACACCCCAGCAGGCCGAGAACGAAACCGAGCGCCGTTGGCGACGTCGCTGTGCTTCCCCTCGTAGCGTGGAGACCTGAACTGGAAGAGATGATCAGGTCGTGGGAAACAAGAGGCGTCGGTTCGATCCGGAGTTCCGGGCGGGCGCGGTGCGGATCGTGGCGGAGACCGGGAAGCCGGTCGCGCAGGTTGCGCGGGAGTTGGGCGTTAGCTCGTACACGCTGCATAACTGGGTGAAGGCTGATCGTGGCCGCGCCGAGAGGGAGCAGGGTGAGCTGGATGAAGCCGAGCGCGCGGAGCTGACGCGGTTGCGGGCAGAGAAAGCCGCATGGGACAAGGAGAAAACGGAGTTGGAGATGGAGCGTGATGTCCTCAAGCGCTCCGTGGTCCTGTGGGTCAAGGATGCGATGAACCAGTGATCGTGGCGGAGTTCATCGCATCCCAGAGGACCGGTTTCGGCGTTCCGCACGCGATCGCCTGCCGGGCCTTGGGAGTCTCGCAGTCCTGGTTCTACAAGTGGATCAACCGTAAGCCCACCCGGCGTGAGCAGCGGCGCGCACAGCTGGATGAGCAGATCCAGACGCTGTTCACCGCCTCGGGCGGCACCTACGGCAGCCCTCGGGTCACCGATGATCTTCGGGAAGCCGGCTGGAAGGTTTCGGAGAACACCGTGGCGGCACGGATGTCCGAATTCGGCCTGGCCGGCCGCCCGGTGAAGCGGCGTCGGTCGTTGACCCGGTCCGGAAAACGGCCCGTGGCAAAGGATCTGGTGCGCCGGAAGTTCACCGCCGTGGCTCCGGATGTGCTGTGGTGCGGTGACGTCACCCAGATCGACACCGATGAGGGACCGCTCTACCTCGCCACGACCGAGGACCTGTTCTCGCGGCGGATGCTGGGCTATGCGATGTCGGCCCACCACGACTCAGCGCTGGTGACAGCCTCCCTGCGGATGGCCGCCACCACCCGCGGTGGCGATGTCGACGGGGTGATCTTCCATTCTGATCGCGGATCCGAGTACACCGCCGCGGCCACCGGCAGGACCTGCCGGGCGCTGGGTATCACGCGATCGATGGGTCGGGTCGGATCAGCGCTGGACAACGCCGCCGCCGAGGCGTTCAACAGCACCGTGAAGGTCGAGTTCGTCCACCGGCACCACTTCGCCACCCGCGCCGAAGCACGCCTGAAGATCGCGACCTGGATCGCGGACTTCTACAACACCACCCGCCGACACAGCGCGAACGACGGCATCGCCCCGATCCCGTTCGAGCACCAGATGGCACAAGCACGAGCCACCGCAACACCCCAGGTCACATCCGAAGTGGCATAACACCGTCTCCACGATTCAAGGGGATTGACATCGCCCAGTGCCCGTCGAACACAACAAGGACGAGGCTGAGCCTTAGGATGGAGCGTGTGCGAGACCGGTCGGCGTTCGGCCCGTGGTGGCTGCTGGTGTTAGTTGCGTTCGCTGTGGTGGCCATGCACCACGCGCCGATGACGCACGCCAACGGGTCCTCGCTACCGGATATGCCGTCTGCGGTCAGCGCCGCACACCATTCCGAGGGCGCGAACCAGCCCCTGCCCACCACCCACGTTGGCGCGGCGGCAATCGCCATGTCTCTCGTGTCCGCAGGCAGCGACGAGCCGGGCATGGGCCACGGCCTACTGCACCTGTGCCTGGCGGTTCTGGTGGGAGCCGCCGCTGTCGTGCTCGCCTGGCTGACACTGTGGATCGGACCCGACACTGCCTCGCACCGATCGTCGATGCCTACGGGGATCGGTCCCGCTCGACCTCCGCTGCCTGTTCCTCGCAGGCTCGCCGTGTTGTGCGTGCTTCGACTGTGAGCATCCGCCGCCCGCAACGCACGACTGTTGCGGACGCGCCCTCACATTGAACGGCCATGAACACGCACGACGGAGGAACTTCAAAATGAACAGTATTCGCGTAGCGGGTGCTTCGGTCGCAGTGGCAGCCGCGGCCCTGCTGGCTGGGTGTAGCGGCTCGGACCAAGGCATGTCCGGTATGAATCAGGGCACTCCGCCGAGTGCTTCGCAGCCGCCTGCTAGCGCTGGCCAGCACAACGAGGCTGATGTGGCCTTCGCGCAGGGCATGGTGCCCCACCACACTCAAGCGATCGAGATGTCGCAACTGGCACCGGAGCGGGCGCAGTCCGAGCAGGTGAAGGACCTCGCGCGCCAGATCGAGGCGGCCCAGGGACCGGAGATCGACATGCTGACCGGTTGGCTACAACGGTGGGGAGCCCCGGCACCGCAGAGCGAAATGCCTGGCATGGACCACGGTTCGATGCCAGGCATGGAACACGAGGGTATGCAGGGCATGATGGCTCCGGAGGACATGCAGAAACTCCGGCAGGCCAAGGGTGCCGAGTTCGACCGCATGTTCCTGACGATGATGATCGAACACCACGAGGGCGCGGTCGGCATGGCTCAGACCGAGCTGGCTCAAGGCCAGTTCCCCGAAGCCCAACGGATGGCTGAGCAGATCATCAGTAGTCAGCAGGCCGAGATCACGACCATGCAGGACTTGCTGAAGCAAGGCTGACACGGCCGACGGTGCCACTCGCCGATGAGGCGAGCGGCACCGTCACGCCGCGGTCCGGTGGGGAATGAAGAGAACCGCTTACCTATTGCCGCAGTGCGAGGGTGGACTGACCCGGAGTTCGGCGCTGAGCGTACCGAGAGCGTTGGTGCGATTGACCTGTGCGCGCAGACTGGGCATCAGTACCCGGGAACACAAGCCAATGGTGATCTCGAGGATCAACAACCAGCCGCGCACACGCCGTTGCCGAGACCATGTCAGCGGTGAACGGCTCATCTGGGTCCTCCGTATCGACGCGGTCGAGCCATGTTTGAAGCACGGCCCCTGTCCGCTCACGTTTGTGTTTGTCAGGAGCCTGTCGTGGTGACCAACTGAGGGGAGGCGCTGCTGGTCCTCGTTTCTGGTGTGTCGGTGATGGTGCTGCGGAATCGGCGCAAGCGCAGGCTGTTGGCGACGACGAAGACGCTGGAGAAGCCCATTGCCGCCCCGGCGATCATGGGGTTGAGCAGTCCGGCGGCGGCCAGCGGCAGGGCAGCGACGTTGTAGGCGAAAGCCCAGAACAGATTGCCCTTGATCGTGCCGAGAGTGCGTCGCGCGAGCCGGATCGCGTCGACCGCGGCACGGAGGTCGCCGCGGACCAGGGTGAGGTCGGAGGCTTCGATGGCGACGTCGGTGCCGGTGCCCATGGCGAGTCCGAGGTCGGCCTGCGCCAGTGCGGCGGCGTCGTTGATGCCGTCGCCGACCATCGCCACCACGCGACCTTCCCGCTGCAACCGTGTGACCACGTCGACCTTGTCCTGGGGGAGTACCTCGGCGATGACCTCGTCGATACCGACCTCGGTGGCCACGGTGCGGGCCACTGTGTCGTTGTCTCCGGTGAGCAGCACCGGTTGCAGGCCGAGTGTGCGCAGTTGCGCGATGGCCTCGGCGGAGGTCGGCTTCACTGCGTCGGCGACTTCGAGAACCGCGCAGGCTCGACCGTCCCAGGCCACGACGACCGCTGTGTGACCCTGATTCTCGGCGGTGGTCTGCGCGGCTGCGAGGTCGTCCGGGAGCGGTTGGCTCCACTGTTCCAGCAGCGCGGGTCGCCCGACCAGGACGGCGTGGCCGCTGACGACTGCCTGCACTCCGAGGCCTTCGACGTTGGTGAACTCCTCCACAGCGGGGAGTTGCCCGACTCGATCGGCGGCACCGCGTGCGATCGCTCGCGCGAGCGGGTGTTCGGAGGCGTGCTCGGCGGCACCGGCCAACCAGAGCGCTTCGCTTTCGTCCACGCCGTCAGCGGCGTGCACCGCGATCAGCGACATCTGCCCGCTGGTGACCGTGCCGGTCTTGTCGAGCACGACCGTGTCGATGCGCCGGGTGGACTCCAGCACCTCGGGTCCCTTGATTAAGATGCCCATCTGGGCGCCCCGGCCCGTGCCAACGAGTAGCGCGGTCGGGGTGGCCAGGCCGAGTGCGCAGGGGCAGGCGATGATCAGCACCGCGACGGCGGCCGTGAACGCGGCCGCGGCACCGGCGCCGCTGAACAGCCAGAACGCGAGCGTACCGAGGGCCAGTGCGATCACGATCGGGACGAAGACCGAGGAGATGCGGTCGGCGAGTCGCTGGACGGCCGCCTTGCCGGTCTGTGCGTCTTCGACGAGCTTGGCCATCTGGGCCAGCTGGGTGTCCGAACCGACCCGGGTGGCGCGCACGACAAGGCGCCCGCCGGCGTTGACCGTCGCACCGGTCACGGAGTCACCCTGGCCGACCTCGACGGGGATGGATTCGCCGGTAAGCATGCTGGCATCAACCGCGGAGCTGCCCACCTCGATCACGCCGTCGGTGGGGATCTTCTCGCCAGGGCGGACAACGAAGTGGTCCCCGACCGCGAGCTGATCAGTGGAGATGCGCTGTTCGCGGCCGTCGCGCAGGACCGCGACGTCCTTGGCGCCGAGTTCCAGTAGGGCGCGCAGAGCCGCGCCGGCGCGTCGCTTGGACCGGGCTTCGAAGTACCGGCCGGCGAGGATGAACGTCGTTACCCCGGCGGCGACTTCGAGGTAAATGTTCCCGTCGCCGCTTCCCGATTGGACGGTCAGCTCGAACGGGTGCGTCATTCCCGGCATTCCGGCCGTGCCGAACAGCAGCGCGTACAGCGACCAGGCGAACGCGGCCAGGGTCCCCATCGAGATCAGTGTGTCCATAGTGGCCGCGCCGTGACGCAGATTCGTCCACGCTGCCCGGTGGAACGGCCACGCGCCCCACACCACGACGGGAGCTGCCAGCGTGAGCGAGATCCACTGCCAGTAGGTGAACTGCAACACAGGAACCATCGCCAGAGCGATGACAGGAACCGACAGCACCGCGGAAATGATGAACCGTTCCCGTAGTGACCTGGTCGGGTCGTCGGCTTGGCCCTCGTTCGTGGCGGCTGCGTCGTCGTCGGCGGGGTGGGGGAATGTGGCGGTGTAGCCAGCGGCTTCGACCTGGTCGACGAGCTGTTGTGGGTCCGTGCCCTCCGGGTAGGTCACCTTGGCCTTCTCGGTCGCGTAGTTGACCGTGGCGGTGACTCCGTCGAGCTTGCCCAGCTTCTTCTCGACCCGGACGGCGCACGAGGCGCAGGTCATGCCCCCAATGGCCAGCTCGACCTCCTGGCTAGGCGAGCTGGTGGAGCGATCAGTGGTGGTACTCATGGAGCCCTCCTGTGCATGTCCGTGGTCAGCCGGTGCCGGACTGACGAGGCCAGCCCTGAAAAGCTCGCCTTCGGTACCCCGGCCTGTGTCGCTCGTCCAGAAGTCGGGTCCGTGGCCTCCGGTGCACGCGGAGGTGTGCACGGCAGAAGTGGAATCGACGGCTGGCGAGCAGCGGTGTCCGCTACTGGGCTGCTAGCTGGTAGCCGGCTTCTTCGACCGCGGCGCGCACGTCCGCGTCGCTGAGTGGTTCAGCGCTGGTCACGGTTACTGCGCCGGTGTCCACGTCGACTGCGACGTCGGAGACGGTGTTGATCTCGTTGAGTTCTTCGGTCACCGACCGGGCGCAGTGTTCGCAGGTCATACCGGTCACGGTGTAGGTCGTCTCGGTCATGGAGCATCCCTTCGTGGTTTGTCGCGGTGTTCTGCTGGGTGATCAGGAGCGCACCAGGCGAGCGATCGCGTCGCTGGCTTCGCGGACCTTTTCGTCGGCGGCGTCGCCGCCTTCGGTGAGCGCTTCGGCGACGCAGTGCTTGAGGTGCTCGTCCATCAAGCCCAGCGCCACCGACTGCAGCGCTTTGGTCGTTGCGCTGACCTGTGTGAGCACGTCGATGCAGTCCTGATCGCCTTCGATCATCTTCGCCAGCCCGCGGACCTGGCCTTCGATCCGGCGTAGCCGCTTGGCGTACTTGTCCTTGTCGTGGGTGTATCCGTGCATCGTGTCGTCCCCCCAGCTTTCTTCGTGGGTGGATCAAGGCTTGTCTTGCCTGGGGCTAGGTGGGTCGCATCGGCCGGAGCCAACACTCACCCTAACACCCATACCCCCTAAGGGTATTCCAATCGGCGATTGACGGGCCTCCATCTGTGCACATTCCCTTACCCTGCTGGTCATCGGTCCGTTGGTGATCGACATCAGGTCAGATCAGTGGATCGGCCCTGGAGCCGGGTTGGCTACCTGGTGCCCTCGACCAGGTCTCTGTGCTGGGCGGCGTGAGCGCGCGTTCTGGCGGGTAGTCAGTCACGCTAGGAAGACTCGTGATCTCGACCAGGGAGGTAGAGATGGGTCACGCGCTGGCCTCAGAAGGGCGAGCTGCAGTGTTTGTGGTCTCGGCGCTGTTCCTCCGGTGTGGATCATGAGCGGATTCGTGGCGGCCCTGCTGCTGCTTGTCGTCGCCGTGGGGGTGGTCGGGGTCGTGTACGGGGTCGCCTGGCTTGTGCAGGTGGCGCCCGGCAGCGCGGTCACGGTGCCGTTCCTGTCCGGCAATGCACCATCCGAGCACGCCTTTTCGCGCTTTCACGTGCGGTGGTATGTGCTGACGATGGTCTACCTGGCGTTCGAGATGGAAATGTTGTTCATGTATCCGTGGACTCTCGTCGTCTCCTCGGTGGGGACGAGTGCGGTCGTCGAGATGTTCGTGTTCCTGGGGATTTTGCTGGCCGGTGTGGCCTATGCGTGGCGGGAGGGAGCGCTGCGATGGGCATAAGCGCCGCCTTGCGGCGTTTTTCGGCAGGGATGCCTCATGTGCTGATTGCTGAGGTCCCCGGGGGGACGGCTGCGCGGATGGCGGTCGAGCAGCTGCTGCGCCAGTGGGGGTGGGTGGAGGCTCTTGGTCCGGCCGATGCTGATGTTCTGGCCGTCGTCGGGCCCGCGGGGCCGCAGTGGACGAGCTTTGCCGATCAGTTGTGGGACCAGGTCCCGCGTCCACGGGCTCGCGCGCACGTCAAGGACGCCGACGATGCCGCGGCTGCGTTGGAACGGGCGGTGGGTCTCTTAGCTGATGAGGGCGAGCGAATTCGCCCCGGAGGTGAAGGTCCGAGTCAGCGTGCGCGGGCAGGTGGGGGTCACACAGAGCAGGGTCACTCCGGTGACCAGTCTCAGGGGCACGAGCACGGTGGCGGCGGTATGGACATGCCGGGGGGTGTGCCGATGGCTGATCGTGGGCCGGACCGGGACGGGCTCATGCTCGATCAGCTCCATGTCCCGCTCGGCCCGGTGTTGCCGGACTGGCCCGCTGGTCTGGTGCTGCACACCACGCTGCAGGGCGACGTGCTTCAGGAAGCTCGTGTCGAGGTGGTTCGTGAACACGGCTACGTGGCGGACTTCTGGAACGAGCCGTGGCGTCGGGCGGCGGCAGGCGAGTCCGTCACCGTAGGCGAGGCCGCTCGGCGCCGCGTGGCGGCGCACCTGGACAGCCTCGCCAGATTGCTCGCCGTAGCGGGCTGGGAGGACGCGGCGCTGCGTGCGCGACGAACCCGCGACGAGGTTCTCGCGGGCTCGCCTACCGAGGTGACCGCTCGTCAGGTGCATCGGTTGGCTCGGCGGCTGCGCCGGTCTCGGACACTGCGGTGGCTCACCGACGGGCTCGGCATCCTCCCGGCAGCAGTGGCCGAGGCCGCCGGAGTGACTGGGCCTGCGCTGATGGCGTGTCGTGCTGGGGGTGATGTGCGCGCGCGGTGGCAGGCATGGCTGGACGAGGTCGAGCAATCGGTGCTCGGCATCGACGACACAGCGCCATGGGCTGTCCTCGATGCCGGGCCACGAGGCCGAGTAGGCGCTGCTGGCGGGTCGGCGGCGCTGCTGGAGGTGCTTCCTGAACTGGTCGAGGGGGCCGAGCTGGCCGGGGCCAGGTTGATCGTGGCCAGCTTGGACCCCGACCTCGCCGAGCTCGACCACGCGGTTGTGGAGGCGGCTGATGGGTGAGGCTCCTGTGTGGAGTGTGGTCGTGCTGCCCGCGCTGCTGGGGGTGGGCGCGTTCGCGGCGGTGGCCTTCGACGCGGCCCTTCACGTGCGTGCGGCTGGGCGGCCGGTGTCGGTGTCGGTGATTGCGCCGCTGCGCGCGGTGGTGCGGCTGCTGATCACGCAACGGCGCGCGACCACGGCAGCCGACGTCGTGCTGTGGCGCACCGGTGTGGTCCTCGTTCCGGTCCTTGCGGTGCTGGCCGGGCTGGTGTTGCCACTGGGCGGGGTGGCCGTGGCGGATCTCGCGGTCGGGGTCGTGTGGTTCAACGCGATGGAGATCCTGGCGTGGGCGGCGGTGTGGATGGCCGGCTGGGGCCCGAATGCGGCGCTGTCCCTGGTCGGTGGTTACCGGTTCGTGGCCCAGGGGTTGGCCTACGAGTTGCCGCACATGTTCGCGCTGATCACGGCAGCCACTGCGGCGGGCACGTTGCGGGTGGGCGGGATCGTCGAGGCTCAGTCCGGTTTGTGGTTCGTGGTGTGGATGCCGGTCGCTTTCGTCGTCTACCTGCTCAGTGCGATGGCGATGGCGTTCTGGGGCCCGTTCGACGCGCCGCTGGGACGGGATCTCGCCGGGGGAGCGGCGGGGGAGTTGTCCGGGGTGGACCGGCTGGTGTTCCTCGGCGGGCGGTGGTTGCTGCTGGTGGTCGCGGTGGCGATGTCGGTGCCGCTGTTCCTCGGAGGAGGCAGTGGTCCATGGCTGCCGGGCTGGGTGTGGACGGTGCTCAAGACGGCCGCGGTGTTGGGCGTGGTCGTGTGGTTTGGTCGCCGGTTTCCCACGGTGCGGATGGAGCGGTTCGCCGAGCTTGCCTGGGTGGTGCTGATCCCGCTGACGATTCTGCAGGCGTTGGTCGTCGCGTTGGTCGTGTTGATCCGGTGAGGAGGAGTGCGTGGTGACGGTCGCCTTGTTCTGGCTGTTCGCGGTCGGCGCCCTGGTATCCGGGTTCCTGGTGTTCTGGTTGGACTCGATGGCCCGGGTGACCTTCGCGCTACTGGCCTCATTCGTGTTCGTCGCCGCCGAAGTGATCCTGCTGGGGCTGGCCTACCTCGGTGTGGTGATCGTGCTGATGATGGTCATGGAAATGGTGATCATGGTCGTGTTCATGATCATGTACATGATGAATCCCGCCGGGCTGATGCCGATGGCGATGTATCACAACAAGACCGGAGCCATGGCGCTGTCGGTGGGCACCTTCGTGGCGCTCGCGGCGGGCATCGTCCTCGTCGACTGGCCACAGCGCACCGGGGCACCGCCGCCGGACCCGACGTTCGCACTCGGACAAGCACTGATGGGCCCGCACATGCTGACCATGATGACCCTCGGGGTGGCGCTGTTCGCCACAATCGTGGCCACCGTCGTGCTCGCCACCCACCGGGGACGCTACGACCGGCTCGGGGACGACCTGCGCGCCACGCGGGCCGACGATCCGGTGGGCGGGGGGATCGGTCGATGAGTCTGGAGGTGTTCCTGTTGCTCGGTGCCGGGCTGTTCGCCATCGGTCTGTTCGGTGCGCTGTCGCAGCAGTCGATCGTGATGCTGATGATGGGCTTGGAGCTGATGCTCAACGGCGTTATCGTCGCGGCGGCGGCGTTCTGGCACTACGTTGCTCCGTCCAATGCGGACGGTCAGGTGCTGATCATTGTGGTGATCACCGCGATGGCGGTGGAGATGGCGGTCGGTTTCGCCGTGGTGACGGCGATTTTCCGCGCTCGGGATGTGGATATGACCGACATGGCCGCGGATCTCAAGGAGTAGCCGATGGGCGCGCTCGCATGGCTGCTGATCGCGGTCCCGCTGGGCACCGGGGCGGTGCTGGCGTGCACCGGGAGACGAGGCGATCGGATCGCGGCGGTGGTCGGGATCGCCGCCGCCGGGCTCACGGTCGTGCTGGCCGTGCTGGCATCGGTGGTGCGCCCGGTCGCGACCGCGGGGTTCCTGCGGGGGATTGACGCGGGCGTGGCGGTGGACGGGCTCTCTGCGGTCCTGGTGGTCACGGTCGCGGTGGTGACCTTGGCGGTGCTGGTTTTCGCTGCGGGCGAGTTCGGTCCGGACGAGTCGCGGGCTCGGTTTACCGGGCTGATGTTGCTGTTCGCCGGAGCCATGCTCGTCACGGTCACCGCCACCGGACTCGCCCTGCTGCTCATGGGCTGGGAGGTCATGGGTGCGACGAGCTGGGCGCTGATCGGGTTCTGGTGGCGCGAGCCTCGCCGGGTGCACGCGGCCAACGTGGCGTTTCTGACCACCCGGGCTGCGGATCTCGGCCTCTACCTCGCGGCCGGGGCGGCGGTTGCCGGCGGTGTCGGCACGCTCGCGCTCGCGGAGCTTCCTGCGGCGACGTCTCCGTGGCTGACCGTGCTCACCGTGGGCATCGTGCTGGCCGCGCTGGGCAAGTCGGCGCAGGTGCCGTTCCACTTCTGGCTCTCGCGCGCCATGGAGGGCCCGAGCCCGGTCTCGGCGTTGCTGCACTCGGCGACCATGGTCGCCGCTGGCGCGTATCTGCTGCTGCGGCTGCACCCGTTGCTGGCGGTCTCGGGCTGGGGTGGGCCTCTGGTGGCCTGGTTCGGTGCGGGCACCGCGCTGGTGCTCGGCCTGGTTGCGGTCGCCCAAAACGACCTCAAGCAGCTGCTCGCCGCCTCGACCTGTGCGCAGATCGGGTTCATGGTGCTCGCCGCGGGTATCGGTGGAATCACCGCGGGCACGATGCAGCTGGTCGCGCACGCGGCGACGAAGTCGGCGCTGTTCCTGGCGGCCGGGGCGTGGTTGACCGCGCTCGGTACGAAGGCACTGCCCTCCTTGCGGGGTGCCGCGCGGCGCTACCCGGTGGTGGGCGTGACCTTCACCGTCGCCGCCGCGTCGCTGGCCGGGCTGCCCCCGCTGTCGTTGTGGGTGACCAAGGATGCAGTGCTGGCCGCGGCGGTGGAACGCGCGCCCGTCCTGTACGTGGTCGGACTGGCCGCCGCGGTGGTCTCCGCCGTGTACAGCATCAAAGCGATCTGGTTCGTCTGGCAGCCGGAACCTCCCGGTGCCGAGACCGGTTGGGACACCGAGCAGCCCGGCGCCCGCGCGGTGTCTACGTTTGCCTGGCCGATACTGGCCGTTCTGGCCGGATTGGCGGCGGTACTAGGTGTGCTCGGCATCCCCGCAGTGGGCGACAGCGTGCGAGGACTGCTCGGTGCCGGACCTGGCGCCACACCCATGGCGTGGGAGCTTGCGCTGTCGGCGATGCTCGCCGTCGGTGCGTCAGCGCTCGCCTGGTGGTGGGGAGACCGGCCGGTGCCAGTCGGCGCAGCCGCACGGCGGTGGCTCGCAGCGTGGTTCGGGTTCGAGCGCGCCGCCACGGTGCTCGTCGTGCGACCGACGATGGCGCTCGCTCGCGCCCTTGCGGCCTTCGACGATCGAATCCTCGACCGGGCGGTGATGGCCGTGCCCGCACTGGGTCTGCGGCTGGCCAAGCTGGCCGACCGGCGCACCGAAATCCCTGTCGACGGTCTCGTGCACGGCCTGGCCCGCGGTGCCGGGTGGCTCGGAACGCTCGCCCGTCGCCCGCAAACGGGGCAGCTGCACCAGTACTACGCCCAAGCCGTCGCAGTGCTGGCCGTACTTGCCCTGTTGATCATTCTCGTGAGGTAGCCCGTGCTGTCACTGATCGTCTTCCTCCCGCTGGCCGCTGCGGTCGCCCTGGTCGCGGTGCCGACATCGGCAGGACGTCGCGTGTTCGTGTGGAGCTGGATCGCGATCACGGCAGCCGATTTCGCCCTGGTCGTGGCGGCCTGGATCGGCTATGACGCCGGAACCGGACTGGCGTATGAGCAGAACCTGCGGTGGATACCCAGCGCCGGAGTCGGCTACCACATCGGTCTCGACGGTCTTTCGCTGCCGCTGGTCGCGATGACCGCGCTGCTGTTCCTCGCTTGCGCGGTCTACTCGCTGCCGAACACGCAGCGAATCAAGAGCTTCGTGCTGCTGTTCCTGTTCCTGCAGACCGTGAGCCTGGGGCTGTTCACCGCACTCGATTTGATCCTGTTCTTCGTCTACTTCGATCTGTCCATTGTGGGCATGTACTTCGTGATCGCAGGGTGGGGACACGGGAACGCACGCCAGTCGGCGCTGAAGTTCTTCCTCTACACCTTCATCGGCTCACTGGCGTTGCTACTTGGGTTCATCGGGCTGTACCTGGCTGCCGAGCCCCACACGTTCGACATCGTCGAACTCGCCCGGGCGAACCCGCTGGCGGGCAGCGGCTCCTACGGTGCGCTGGTGCTGCTCGCGATCGGCGTCGGACTCGCGGTCAAGACCCCGACCGTGCCGTTCCACACCTGGTTGCCGCCCGCGCACACCGACGCCCCAGCCGCCGGATCGGCGATCCTGGCCGGGGTTCTGCTGAAGATGGGCACCTACGGCTTCGTCCGCATCGCGATGCCACTGCTTCCCGACACATGGCGCCACTACGCGGTCGTCATCGTCATCATCGGTGTCGTCTCGGTGCTTTACAGCGCGCTCGTGGCGTTGGCCCAGGAGGACTTCAAACGGATGGTCGCCTACACCTCGGTCAGCCACATGGGCTACATCGTCCTCGCCGTCGGCGCCGCGGGCATCCTCGCCGGTAGTGATGCGCAAGCGCGTTCGTTGGCCGTGACCGGGGCGGTGACTCAGATGGTCAGCCACGGCCTGCTCACCGCCGCGCTGTTCCTGCTCGCCGGGATCTTCTACGACCGGCGCCGCACCTACGACATGGGCGCCTACTCCGGGTTGGCCGGTCCGGCGCCGGTCTTCGCGGGGACCACGGCGCTGGTCGCCTTCGCCTCCTTCGGCCTGCCCGGATTCTCCGGGTTCATCGCCGAGTTCCAGATCTTCACCGGAAGCCTCGCCTCAGCCACCGTGGCCACCGCACTGGCGCTGCTGGGCATCCTGATCACAGCCGGACTGTTCCTGCGGGTCCTGCATCGAGTTTTCCTCGGAGAACTCCAGGTACCCGATGCTCCCGGTGCGGCCAGCGGGTTCACCGACCTGCGTCCCAGCGAGGCCACCGCGATCCTGCCACTGCTGGGACTGGCCATCGTCATCGGTGTGCTGCCACGCTTCCTGCTCGAGGTGATCGAACCCGCCTCGACGACGCTGATCGGACTGGTCAGCCGATGAACATGAACGAAAACCCCGCCGCGCTGATCCCCGAACTCGCGCTGGTCGCCGGAGCCGTGCTCGGACTGTTGCTGGGCTCCTGGCTGCCACGGCACCGGCAATGGTGGGTGCGCGTGCTCGCGACCATCGCCTGTGCCGTCGGCCTGGCTGCCACCGCCGTCGCGATGCGCGCAGTCCCCGAGACGGTGTTCGGTGGCAGTTTCGCCGTGGACACGGCGACCAACGCGGTCCGGTTCATCGTGCTGGCCGCCACGCTGCTGGTGCTGTGCCTGTCGATCGACACAGTCGACTCCCATCACCGGGAAACCGAGTTCTACGTCCTCGTGCAACTCGGCGCACTCGGCACGATCATGCTCGTCGGCGCACTCGACCTGCTGCTGCTCGTCGCGGCCTACCTGCTCGCCTCCCTGCCGCTGTACGCGCTCGCCGGGTTCGCCAAGAACGCGCGGGGCACCGAGGCATCGCTGAAGTACTACCTTATGGGGGCCTTGTTCGGGGTCTTCATGCTCACCGGCGTCACCGTCCTCTACGGCGCCGGCGGGGCCACGGACTACGCCACGCTGGCCCGCACGCTGCCTGGCGCCTCGCACGCCGCGGTCGCCATTGGCGTGCTCGCCGTCCTCGCGGGGCTGCTGTTCAAGATCGGCGGGGTGCCCGCGCACTTCTGGGTCCCCGACGTCACCGAAGGTGCCACGACACCGGTCGCCGCGTTCGTCACCACAGTGCCCAAGATCGGTGCCCTCGCCGCCGCCTACCGGCTCGTCGCCGAGGCACTGCCCGCGGTCAGCCTCGACTGGCCACTGCTGATCGCGATCCTGGCGACCCCGTCCATGACACTGGGCAATCTTGCCGCGTTCTTCCAGGACAACGTCCGCCGCCTGCTGGCCTACTCCACGATCAGCCAAGTCGGCTACGTCCTCATGGCCGTCGCGGTCGCCACCCGCAGCGATCTCGCGCTGCCCGCGCTGCTGTTCTACTTGGCCGCCTACGCCGTGACCAACCTGGGCGCCTTCGCCGTCGTCGCAGAACTGCCACACGCGCTCCGGATCACCGACTACCGCGGTCTCGCCCGGCGACATCCGGGACTGGCGGCGGTCCTGATCGTCTGCCTGCTCGGCCTGGTCGGAACCCCGCCCACCGCAGTGTTCCTCGGCAAACTCGAAGTCTTCGCTGCATCGATTGACGGCGACCTGACGTGGCTGGCGGTCATTGCGGTGGTGAACACCGTCGCGAGCCTCTTTTACTACCTTCGCTGGATCGCCTCCACCTTCCTCGCCGCTCCCGACCGGGAGCAGAACGCGTTGGTTCCGGCCGGACGGTTCGCCGCGCTCGGTGCCTACACGGCCGGAATCGCCTCCCTCGCCCTCGGAGTCGCAGGGGGCCTCGTACTCCCCCTGATCTCCGGCTCGTTGCTGCCGTAGCGGAAACTGCACGCTCGGTCGGATTCGGAACCTCAACACCGCAGGAAGCAACGGCCGCCGACCAGACTTCCGGCACCCCGATCGAGAATGTCCTGCTTATCTAGGGCGAGTATCCGGGACGCCGCCGGATGCCGATCGCCGTGTGTGGTCAGGTGTGTCTCATGGCGAATCGGTTGATGCGGTTGGTTGATCCCGCGTTCGGTCAACCTTGCGGCGTGCTAGGTCGACTCGGGGGCGCAGCAACAGTCCGCCCCTAGACGCAACATCTAGGGGTCTGCTTGTTGAGTCGCGGTCCATAGTGGACGGCATAGGGAAACTAGGGGGGATCGTAGACAAGTGGTTGGCGTTGTCGTAGCCTTGCCGCGACCTTCATGGGTCGCTGTCGGTAACGGTTCGGGGGCCGTTGGAGTGACCCATGCCACTAGAGCAGGCCGGTTATGTGACAAAAGGTAACCATTCGGACGCCCGCGCAGCATCCGCGATAGCAGCAGAACAGGGTACTTGCGTGCAGGGCTCGCGGTCACCAGCGCTGTCGTGTGGGCGACGTCCGCGGCGAAGCGACGGGTCATTCGGCGTCCGGGGGGACCAGCGAGCAAAGGCAGCGCAGTGGCCGCTCGGTGTGGGATCTGGGTGCCCGGAATCCGTTGCGTTGCAGTGGCGGCGCCTGGCTCTGCAGCTCCTCCGCACGTTCCCTCCGGAAGGCCATACGTGAGACCCCACCAGCAGAATCATGCCAACTCAATGTCCAGCATGACTATGGGTCGCTCCAGTGACCGGACGGCGGATCAACCGCCGAAGTTGATCGAGAGTCGGCGAAGGCCGGTCCGGCCGTCCAGTACTGCGGGGGCTTACGTGACGATGCTGGCCGTGGTGGGCGGAGCAGCGACTGCTGCGGGCCTGGCGACGAGCCACGAAGCGCAAGCGGAGCATCCCGACACTCTCGACAAGGAGAGCGTGACACTCGTCGCATCCATAAGCCACATCGCGTTCGACCAGCAAAGCCAAGCGGGCGCGGAATCAGCCCGGTCGAGGCTGCTGCCTGCAGAGACCGCAACTGGTGGAAATGCGTCACCGGAGCTTGTCGAGCTCAACAAGAGTGTGCGGATCAAGGAACAGCGAGCGGCGGCAGACGCCGAAGCGGCCCGGCGGGAAGCTGAGGAGCGGGAAGCCCGGCGCAATCGAGTGGTGTGGCCGGTCGAAGGGCTGGTGACGTCGAAGCCGGGTTCCCGGTGGGGTACGACCCACTACGGTCTCGATATCGCGAACAGCATCGGGACGCCGATCCAGGCGGTCAAGCGTGGCGTCGTTATCGAGGCCGGTCCTGCTAGCGGCTTCGGTTTGTGGGTCCGAGTTCAGCACGAGGATGGCACGATCACTGTCTATGGCCACATCAACCAAGCGCTGGTGAGCGAAGGCGAGCGCGTCGAAGCCGGCGACACCATCGCGGAAGTGGGCAACCGCGGCCAATCGACCGGCCCGCACCTGCACTTCGAGGTGTGGGACGGCGATAGTCGCAAGGTCAATCCGCTGGCCTGGTTGCAGAGAAACGGGGCAAGTCCGTCACGGTAGGACAGCTACGCGAGGCTCACGGTCGGCCGTCGGTGGCTGAGCTCACCATTCGGCTTCCGAGCAATGGTGATGGGCGGCGGGTTCGACCTGGATGGTCGGGTAGCTGACTCCATAGCCGTGAAGAAGAAGCTGTTGGGCACTGTCGACAACGGCGTGGTGATCATTTCCGGGCGTCTCGGCAGTGACCAGTCGCCCCTCGGCTCCCTTGCGGATCAGGACAGCTTCGGAAGTACAGGGCCATTGGGCACGACGAGGGTGTCGCCAGTTCGCACGGGACGCTGCGTGAGCGGTGCGTGGCGGAGCGTCTTTGATTAACGCGTGCGTGCGGTGATCTGGTCGGCGAGGTAAGCGGCGTCGTTCTTGACGAAGCCGAGCAGCGCCGAACCGGTAGTGTGCAGCCACGGCAGCCCGAGCACGTACAGGCCAGGTGCCGGTGTCACGCCACGCTGGTGGCGTAACCGGCCTGTGGCGTCGTCCTTGGCGGCAGGGATGTCGACCCACGAGTGGTCCTGCCAGAACCCGGTCGCCCAGAGCACGGTGTCGACATCGAGCGACGTGTCATCAGCGAACTGCACCGTGCGGCCAGTGGCAGCAACGACCCGTGGGCGAAAGGTCACCTCAAGCTCGCGTAGCTGCTTGGGAGAGATCCCGATGACGGTCTGGTCGTTTTCGCGCATACGCCGTCCCAGCCCGGAGTCGGCCTTGACGTTGATCAGCCGGGTGACGACCTGCCACCAGAAGATATCGCGGCCCAATGGCCGCTGCGGCACCGATACGTTATGCCTGCCCACCGCCAGGTCGACTGGATGAGTGGCTGCGAGTTCGGCGGCGATTTGATATCCGGAGTTGCCCCCGCCGACGACGAGAATCCGCCCTGCTGGCAAGGCAGTTGGGCTCTGATACTGGCAGCTGTGCAGCTGGGTCACCCTCGCGTCCAAGCCGGAGGCCACAGATGGGATGTACGGCACCTGGAACGGGCCAGTCGCCAGGACAACCTGGTGGGCATGTAACCGCCCTGCCTCGGTTTCGAGTACATAACCGGCGACTTTGTCGTCAGCGACGACACGCTGCACCCTGGTGTTAAGCCGAACCGGTAACTCGTGGCGGCGCGCGTACTCGGCCAGATAATCCGCGACCTGATCCTTAGCCGGATAGGTATCCGGCGGGGCGGGAAACGGAGTTTCCGGCAGCGAGCAGTACTGCGCCGGAGTGAACAGACGCAGCGAATCCCACCGCGAAGCCCACGTGCGGCCAATACGGTCACCAGCTTCAACGAGTACGAACCGCAGCCCCGCCGCACGCAGCTGATAACCCAGCGCCAGACCGGCCTGCCCGGCACCAACCACCACAACGTCATACCGCTGGCTCGCGGCGTCGGGATCAGCCATCGATTCATACTAGGCAACCCAAATCTGCACCACTACCGGTGGTGTCGAACCGGCCACGCCCAGCCGAACATCAGGCCGTTGTGTCTCGCAAGCAAACGGCTCAGCGAGACGAGCTCGGAAGGTCGAGGCGCTTGTTCATATCCAGGCCGAAGAGTCCGTAGGGATCGATGTTGGACCAGAACAGCAGGGTGTTGACGTGCGCCAATGCCGGCTGGAGCCAGGCGCACGGCCAGCGTGGAGACTTCAGCGGACTTGCGGGCGGGGCCGGTGAGTTGGCTGTTTTGCCGTAGATCACGCCGCTGCCAGAGTCCGCGCAGATCCGAGCGGAAGGCGCCCACATCGAGGTGTGAGGGAGCCGCGATCGTTCTCCCGCTTCCTGGGCAAAGCCCTGTCCGACGAGCTGGTCACCGGACACTGGCTTGTACTGGTCCTTGCGAAGCGGCTCAACCGAAAAGCGGTCCACCACTGGCGACTACGTCAACCACCAGTGGGCCGTCTACCTCTGGATCGATCTGTACGCCTCATCAGACTCGAAAACGTGCGGCGACATCTCGCAGGGCCAGTGCCAGTCGGTCGACGTGTTCGAGTGGCGTGAACAGCGCGGGAGTGACACGGACGCAACTGCCCTTCACCGGTCCATCCCGCTCCACCGTGAAGACCCGGTAGCGATCGAAAAGGTACTTTGCGATCGCAGCGTTGTCCTCCTCGGTTGTGCGGCCGGTGACTCGGAAACTTGTGATGGCCCCGTACATAGAGGGCTCGTCCGGAGTGAGGATCTCGATATTGTCGACGTCTTTCACCGCATTGACCCAGCGATCGCGTAGGTATTGCAGTCGGGCCTGCTTGTTTTCGATGCCGATCGAATTGTGAAAGTCAAGCGCGGAAGGTACCGACAGGACACACGCGACGTCACGGGTTCCCGACACCACTCTGGACCGGATATCGCTCGGCGGATGTGATTCATCGGCGTAAGTTACATCGATGGCGCTAAGCCTGTTCTGGCGAATGTACAGGAACCCGGTACCCAGTGGAGCGCCTATCCATTTGTGCAAGGAGAAGCCCACGAAGTCAGCGCCCAACTCGTCAATCGTGAAATTCAGCTGGCCCCACGAGTGCGCGGCGTCAACGATGACATCAATCTCGTGCTCCCGAGCCATGGCGACGATCTCGCGGACTGGTGTGGCCAAGCCGGTACGGTTGTTCACGTGACTGAGCAGCAGAAGCTTGACCCGCGGGTGATCACGAAAAGCAGACGCATAGGTATCGAGAACAGCTTGCCGCGTGGCGGGTTCAGGGATCGAGAAAGTGACAACGTCGACGCCTCGGCGGTCACCTAGCCAGTCCATGGTATCGGTCATGTCCGGGTAGTCGAGATCGGCATACATAACCGCATCGCCAGGGCCAAGATCGTGGTACCCACTAATCAAGTTCTGGAGGGCTTCGGTGCCACTTTGTGTCAGAGCGATCTCTTCAGTACGCGCACCGAGCTGAGTCGCGACCTCCTGCCTGATTGCTTCTGATTCTTTCTTATACGCGCCCCTGAGAAGGTGCGAATTCTGCTCGTTCAGTCGGTCTATGTTGTCGTGGAACGTGCGACGAACGGGATCGGACATGATTCCGTAGTAGCCGTGCTCGAGGTTGACGAACTCGTCGCTGACGGTGTACTGGGCCGCGATCTTGCGCCAGTATGGCTCGTCCCGTGCAACCTCGGTGGGGCTTTTTCCGTCTGGTGGGTTAGGCGTCCGCAGCGCAGGTGGGCTGGCTTGCGCGCGTGCCGCGGTGAGCGCCGGGGCCAGAGCACCGAGGCTGGCGACCATGCTGCGGCGAGATAGGACCATCGGGGACCCTCCGGTTCGATAGAGTCAGTGGATGAGCGACAAGAACTTCCCAACCTTGATGACGCGAAAAGCGTCGCCGCTAGCCGGGTCACCTCGGATAAATGCAAAGGACGGATGACGACGTGAAAACTATGCCATAGATTAGTTCGTTCATCCACGAGACAGGCTACCAATGACCGGACCTTAGTGGAACTGTTACTAAGGGTCTGAACAGTTTGGATCTTGGCTGACCTGCTGTCAAGCTCTCTCTTGTGGTGGATGAGTTGTCTGCGGCGGAGCGGAATCTGGACCCAGGGTCGCTTATTTCGCATGGTGGAAGCGATCATGTACGTGGCCATGCCAAACTCACAGTAACTGAGCCTATCGAGGGTCAAGACGTCAAAGTGAACTCATGCAAAGACGTTGGCGGGCCACTCCGCTCAGTCTTCGTCGAAGGTACGGAGCACAAGCCCTGGGTGGGGTTTGGGGCCAAATGCTAAGGCTTTTCGGGGGATCCGCACGCCTGCTGCGAGCGCACGCTTGACTTCCTCCTGCCGCGGCGGTGCGAGCAACACCGCCAGGCCTCCCCGCTGACGGACCTGCTGGACTGCTGTGGCTGCGTTGGCTTCGTAATGGATATGTCCTTCGCGTACGCGCCAAAGTGCCTGAATCAGGCCGGTGTGCAGTACCGCGACGTCCATTGTGTGTAGTGGTTCTGGTAGGTGCTGCAGCTCGCAGGCTAGGAAGGCACGATCTGGTGCGCTCAACAGGAACGCGCCCTGCGGGCTTACGATGACGAAGGCGGGGCCATGCAGTGTGTATTGCTTGAGTGTTCGTAGCCAGCCTGCAAGCTCGCCGCCAAGCGGCAGGATTCGGTACCGCGTTGCCGCCTGATTCAGAGCTGCGTGGGCGTCGACGCCAGGCAACACACGGTGAATCGGCGCTAGATGCAACGGGTTCTGCTCAAGGTCGACGAAGTACCCGGTGAGGTAGTCCCAAGGCCCCGGCCCGTATGCGGCGGAGTGCAGCTCGCGGCGGTACTGGCGGGCGGCGACGTGGCGGTGGTGCCCATCGGCGATGAACGTCGACGCTGTCGCGAGCTCCCTGGCAATATCGTTAAGTGCTTCGGACTCGGTGATGCGCCACAGACGATGTCGTTGGCCCTCCGCCGTGAGGGTCTCCGAAACAGGGGACTGGCGAGCAGCTGCGTTCAGCTGCGTGGTCACCCGGCTGTTGCCCGTGTAGCCGAGGAGGACTGGGTCGAGGTTCATCTGTCCGGCGCGAACGGTATCCAGGAGGTTGTTCGCACGGTCGGGACTGACTTCTTGGTGAGGGAGCAGATGGCTGTCCAGATGCACCCCGGCAATGACGCCGCGTTGAGAACCCCGCGGACCGGTCTGCTCGTAGACGTAGAATGCGTGCTGCCGGTCTTGGACGAGGGTGCCGCTGCGTTGCCAAGCACGCAGGGCGTTTCCAGCTTCGGCCGGGGCACAGCTTCCGGCATAGTGGTCCCACGGAGTGGCATACCGTGAGCCGAGGTCCTGGAGTCGGTGCGGGGCGAGGAGCCACCCTCGGAATGGTTGAAGTTGGACTCTGGCAGGCTCGCGGGTGCGGGCCGGGGTGCTGGATACCTTAGCGTGTGCATCGGAAGTACTGATCGTTGGCAGGACTATGGTTTCGTCCTCGTCTGCTTCGTCAGAGCTCTCCAGCGTTCGCTTCTCGCGTCGTGTGGCAACCAGCGCTAGCAGACATCCGAGCCCGCTGGCAGCGGCCATGGTCAGGACCGCTGAGGACACGGGCATGACTGCAACCAGAGATCCGGCGAGCAGGGGACCGGCTGACTGACCGATGAGCAGAAAGCTGTTGGCGGTGCCGACGTAGGAGCTCTTGTGGTCGTCAGGAGCGTGGTGGCTGAAGTGCAGGAAGAGTGACTGTGCGAGGGCAGCGAAACAGAATCCCTGCACGAGCCGGAGGGGGATGTAGGCGATTGGTCCCAGCGGAAGGCTGAGCACGGCGATGCTTGCGGAGATTCCGGCAGCGGCGATCGCAAACGTGCGTAGCGGGCGGTTGGTTCGGTCGTTGTGCTTGCCCCACCAGAACGAGCCGACCAAGGTTGCGCCCCACATCACTGAGTGCAGCACACCCGCCCACAGGCTTGCTGTGTCCGGTTCGGCAACAACGTCCTTGACCTGTTCGGCGAAGACAGGAATGAGGCCGTACGAACCGAAGTAGGCTCCGATCGCGGCGAGCGCCAATACCAGGGCGCTGGGAACGTGCAGTGCTGAGGAGCGACGCTCTCGTGTTCGGTGGCGCGTATCGGATGCCTTGTTTCTCGGACGGCCGCGTTCGGGCTCTTCCAAACCAATCGCACACGCCACCGCGATGACCGCTGCTGCCGCCGCGATGACCAGCATGAGCTGGCGTAGTCCGCCTGCTCCGACGAACAGTCCTCCCGCGATCGGTCCGGCTAGCGCGCCTGCTGCGGTGGCACTGAACGACTTTCCCAGCGATGAGCCCCGCTTCTTGTCGGCTCCGGCTGAGCCCGCGAATGCTGCGGCGGCCTCAACCACGCCGCCGAGACTGCCCTGCAACAACCGACCGACGACCAAGAGCACCGGTGTGGTCGCGGCGGCCATCACCACCATAGCCGCGACGAGGCCGAACAGAGCCCGGACGACCATCCACTTACGTCCGACGCGGTCACCAAGTCTGCCCCATAGCGGGGTCGCGACGGTCAGGGCCAGTGCCGGGGCGGCGATGGCCACCCCGGCCCAGGTCTGGGTTTCGGTTGTTCCGCGGGTGCCCATGTCCTCGAGGTAGAAAGGCATGATCGGCACCAGCATCATCAGGCCGGCGGTGTTGACGAACTGGCCGGCCCATAGCAGGAGCAGGTTCCTGCTATGGGCGTCAGGCCGTCGCCTGCGGTGTTGCGAAGCTGCGGGTGGCCGGGGTTCCCGCTGCAACGTCCGCGTCACGATGTCACCGTGTCGGCGACTTCCTGGTTCTGCCACGGCTCGCTCAAGCTGGCCACCCAGTTGTCGTCGTAGACGAGGTCGAGGTAGCGCTCACCACGGTCGGGCAGCAAGGTCACGATGCGAGACGGGCGATCGAGTCGTGAAACAAGGTGCTCGATTCCCGCGACTACTGCGCCCGACGAGCCGCCAGCGAAGATCTTTTCTGTATCGAGCAGGCGGCGACAGCCTGCTGCTGACTCGGCATCGGCGACGTACACGATGTCGTCGATCGCGGAGCGATCGAGGATCTCGGGGACCCGGCTCGCTCCGAAACCAGGAAGCTGCCGAGGTGCCGGAGGTGCGCCGAAGATCACTGACCCCACCGCATCGACCGCGATGACCTTGAGATGTGGGTACTCTTGCCGTAGTCGACGAGCGATGCCTTGGATCGACCCGGTCGTCGACACAGCAGCGACCAGGTAGTCGACGGGCCCGTCGACGGCTTCGAGGATCTCCTCACCGGCAGTGTCGTGGTATGAGCGCCAGTTGAGGTCGTTCGCGTACTGGTTCACGAGGACCGCATTGG
Organism: Allosaccharopolyspora coralli; assembly: GCF_009664835.1. Taxonomy (NCBI): domain Bacteria; kingdom Bacillati; phylum Actinomycetota; class Actinomycetes; order Pseudonocardiales; family Pseudonocardiaceae; genus Allosaccharopolyspora; species Allosaccharopolyspora coralli. The sequence goes on along the minus strand of NZ_CP045929.1, from coordinate 2,601,384 downwards.
GCATCGAGTTGACCAGTTCTCGTGCCCGCCGGACACGAGTGTGCAGGTAGCCGCCCGACTCGTCCGGCTCGTCGACCATCTCGACGTCAGCACCGAACAGCCGCAGCAGCCGCAGGTTGATTGGCGACGTCTTGGGGTCGACGACTGCGGTGAACGAGAGCCCGTACAGGCCGGCCGCCATCGCGAGGGCGATGCCGAGGTTGCCGGACGTGCTCTCTACGAGCCGCGTACCCGGACGCAGCGTGCCCTCGTGCAGACCTTGCTCGACGATGAACCGGGCGGGCCGATCCTTCATACTGCCGCCAGGATTGAGCATCTCCAGCTTGGCGATCACTTCGGCATCGGATTCAGGGAAACAGCGGTCGAGCCGGACCATCGGGGTAGCGCCGACACAACTGACGACCGAATCATGGATCACTTCGGGGCCTCCTGAGGCCGCCCGATACGTCGATGACGCAACGGGTAGCTGAATGGTGAACGAACAGCGAGTGACAACCGCGGATTGGGTGATCCGAACGGGATCTTTGCGAACAAGACCGTGGCATCAACCAGAAATCTGTCGGATGTGCTCGAGAAGCTCGGGCACATAGGGCGCCTACCGACTAAGACAGCCCTTCAGATTCTCAGCTCTTACTCAGGCTGCTCTAGCTGATTTCTCAGGTTGGTTCCGTAGGAAACCGTACCGAAAGTTGCCGATCCGGCGATCCCGACTTCGACATGAATCACGTCAGCCATACGCGGTGGAGTGATAGGAGAACGGTTCCCGATGGCCGCCAGTGTGGTCGTGAGGACCACGGTCCAGCCGGAGCCGCGTGTCGGCGCAGTACAAGAACGGCGCCGATCAGTGGTGCGACGGCCAAGGTCAGCGCGAGCCAGGAACTCAGATCCGCTAGCTCCTCCGCGGCCGTCCGGTTAGGCGCGACGCACGCCCCATGGGAGTCCACCTCGCAGAGCGGAGTTCCGTCATGGCGATCGTGTGCGGGCTCGCTCGGCTGAGACTCGGGGACTGCTGCCTCGGGTGGGGCGCTCGGCGCCTGAGGCTGGGCACTGACGCCCGTGTCCTCGACCGCAATACGGGACACGGTCGCCGTGTAGGCCGGCTGGATCACGCTCGAGAGCAGGCCAAAATGGACGAAAACGAAACCAAGCAGCAAGAAAGGTAGCGCGACCAGCCCCCATCTCCGGCATGGTCGCGCGATCGCTTTCTGCACGAGCAACATGCTATACGTGAATGCGAGGACAAGCGAACGCATCTGTTGCCGTCTCACGCCATCGGATGGTCGCTGCGGACGGTCGACGAAACGTAACGCGTCGGGAACGTGAACGTCCGTTTGAGTAGCCTTGGCACGGTGGTATGGCCGTTCCTGTGTAGACCTCGATTGACCTGTACTAGCCACTCTAGTAGCTGGACCGACTATCGATCGGGGCGGGTACGAGTGACTCTCATTACAGGACTATTATCGTCGATAGGGACATTGGGTTCGGTAGCTGAGGTGGATCATGAATGGATGCAGGTCATCTCGGCAGCGCTATGGTCGTCCTGGTCGGCAGTGGCGGCGCTGCGTCTGGAGGATCGGGTTCTGCTGTGGCGGTGTACCGGCGGACTAACCTGACGGTGCGCCACTCCGCGGCGCACCGGGTGATTGAAGCTCCCACCGTTGCTGGCGCCGGTGCGCACGCGACGGATGATCAGGTCGCGCGTCGAGGTTGCCCTGCTACCGGTACTTGACCAACCTGCAGGGCGCCATCGAACGTCGACACCCGCCTCGTGGTCGCCGCTGAGGCCCGCAACCCGGCAACGGCAACGACTGCACCGTCTATCGCGAGTCCGGCACCGAGCGTGCCCTGGCCGGACGATCGGTAATGGCCGACAGCGGCAACCAGGCAACACCGGCGTGCCGACGGCCTCTGACCGCCTGGCAGGAAGAGCGCATCACCCACCGCACAGTTCGGGCACGGGACAAACACGCCTTGGCCGGAATGAAGCGCTGGAAGATCCTGCGCGACTACCGACGCGTGGCCGACACGCTGGCCGGCACGGGGTAACCGGTAGTACACGCCGAAAAGTCAACGCTCAGCTCTGTTTTGCCAGTTCAGAGACGTGGTTGAGTGGCCTTGCGCTCGTGGATGTGGGGTGCTCCCCGGCCTCGGCGTTCGCTAAGACGGACTTCACATCGCCGTTCAGGTCGAGGGAGTGGACGTCCTCGGGTGTAGCCGGCGGGGCCGGAGCCCACGATGATCACGTTTCGGACGTCGTCGCCGGTCACTGGGTGGTTTCCTTTCCGCCCACGAGCTCGGTCAGGAGCTGTTGCACGCGCGTGTCGATGTCGTCGCGGATGACGCGGACGGTCTTGAGGGGCTGACCGGCGGGATCGTCGAGGTGCCAGTCGAGGTAGCGCTTGCCGGGAAAGACCGGGCATGCGTCGCCGCAGCCCATGGTGATGACGACATCGGCGGCTTCGACTGACTCGTAGGTCAGGGGCTTGGGGAACTCCTCGGTGAGGTCCAGGCCGATTTCGTCCATGGCGGTGACCACCGCTGGGTTGATGGTCTCGGCCGGTGCGGAGCCGGCGGAGCGGACGGTGACTGTGCCTTGGGCACGGTGGGCCAGCAGCGCGGCGGCCATTTGCGAGCGTCCGGCGTTGTGCACGCAGACGAACAGAACTTCGGGGGCAGCGGACACGAGGTCTCCTTGGTTCTTCGCGGTGGCGGTCAGCCGCTCATGGGCCAAGCGTGTCGCGAGTGTGGCGAGGTAGGTATGCACCCGCGCCGTGGCGTTGAGCGTGGTGTAGGACTCGGTGACCACGGCGCGGATATTGGGTGTAGATCGGCGGCGGTTCGGTTGAGGAGTTCGGCTAACTGGGGATTCCTCAGCCGATGTTCCTCGGTGTCGTGGCGGTGGCTAGGTGGTTGGTCGGGCATGGTCGGCCTCCGAGGAGGTGGGGGTGAACCAGCGGCGGGCGGCCAGAGACACGTAGACGAGCCCGACGAGGACGGGGACCTCGATGAGGGGGCCGACGACGCCGGCGAGGGCTTGGCCGCTGGTGACGCCGAAGGTGGCGACGGCCACGGCGATGGCCAGTTCGAAGTTGTTGCCGGCGGCGGTGAATGCCAGCGTTGTCGACCGCTCGTACGACATCCGTAGGCCCTTGCCGAGGGCGAAGGTGCCCGCCCACATGATCACGAAGTAGATCAGCAGCGGCAGCGCGATACGGGCCACGTCGAGAGGCTGGCTGGTGATCGCCTCGCCCTGCAGGGAGAACAGCACGACGATGGTGAACAGCAGCCCGTACGGCGCGATCGGGCCGATCTTGGGCAGGAACCGCGTCTCGTACCATTGGCGGCCCTTGGCGCGCTCGCCGAACCGGCGGGACAGATAGCCTGCGATCAGGGGGATGCCGAGGAAGATCAGCACGGATTGGGCGATCTGCCACGCGGAGACGTCGAGTCCGACTTGGGGCAGGCCGAGCCAGCCGGGGAGCACGTTGAGGTAGAACCAGCCCAGCCCGGCGAAGGCCAGGACCTGGAACACGGAGTTCAGTGCCACGAGCACGGCGGCGGCCTCACGGTCGCCGCAGGCCAGGTCGTTCCAGATGATGACCATGGCAATGCAGCGGGCCAGCCCGACGATGATCAGCCCGGTGCGGTACTCCGGCAGGTCGGGCAGGAAGGTCCAGGCCAGTGCGAACATGACCGCCGGGCCGGCGATCCAGTTGATCAGCAGTGAGGACACCAGCAGGCGTTTGTCGCTGGTGACGGTGTCCAGCCGGTCGTAGCGGACCTTGGCAAGGACCGGATACATCATCACCAGCAGCCCGATGAAGATCGGCAGTGACACTCCGGAGACCACGTGCAGCGAGTTCAACGCGGTGTTCAGCCCGGGGATGAACCGGCCCGCCAGCAGCCCGAGCACCATGGCCGCCCCGATCCACACCGGCAAGAACCGGTCCAGCACCGACAGGCGCTGGACCACTGTGGTTGCCGGTTCTTCCACCGTGTTGGTCACTGCGGCACCTTTCACTCGTGGTCGTTATCGGCGAGGCGGACACACTCCGCTCGCCGTTACTTCTTGCAAGTCAACTCGCGCCGTGCCCGACGTTGTACTGCGATCCGGCGGTGCCAGCGTCATGGCAGATCACCGCAACGAAGATCGCCGGTCAGGCCGTCATGGGCGTGACCGGGGCGGGGCCCAGCACCGACGTCAACTGCTGCAACGTTTCCGGCAGCACCCGGTAGTAGATCCAGGTACCGCGCCGCTCACCGGTGATGATCCCGGCCTCACGCAGCACCTTGAGATGATGCGAGATCGTCGGCCCGGACAGCTCAAAAGCCCCGGTCAGATCGCACACGCACGCCTCCCCGCCGGCGTGGGCGGCGATCAACGACAGCAGCCGCAGCCGCACCGGATCACCCAAAGCTTTGAACACCGCCGACAGGTCCCCGGCCTGCTCGGCCGACAGCGGCTCCCCCGTCGTCGGCGAGCAGCACCACCGCTGCGGGCCCTGCGCTTGATTCGACATAGCTCTATCTTGACAGTCATCAATGCAGTGGGCAACTCGCCGTGCGGCGGGGCACAGGTCACCGGCGGGGCATCATCCGCCGGTGACGAGCGCGCTCAGCTGCTCCACGCCGACCGGGGCTGTGGCGGTGAAGGGCAGCACGGCGGTGCGTGGGGCGTGTTCGGTGGCCACCTCGGTGAGGTAGCGCCGTTCAGAACCGACCCGAGCCACCAGCAACGGGTCTGTCGGGCCGGCAGCGGTCAGGCTCTGGTTGACCACCCACCCGTAGGGCTTGATGCCGGCGCGGGCCAGATCGGCTTGCAGAGCCGCCGCCTCGTGCACCGGCGTGGCCTCCGGCAGGGTCACCAGCAGAATGCGGGTGAAGTCTGGGTCGGTCAGCCGGTTGAGTAGTTCGACGGCCTCGGCTGGTGGTTCCTGCCTGGTTTGCTGTGCCAATTGCCGTTGGTAGCTGCGGGAGGCGTCCAGCAGCAGCAGCGTATGCCCGGTCGGAGCGGTGTCGACGACGACGAACCGGTCGGCGGCTGCGGCCACAGTGCGGGCGAAGGCATGAAAGACCGCGATCTCCTCCGTGCAGGGGGACCGCAGGTCCTCGAGGAGCAGCCGTCGCCCCTCGTCGTCGAGGTGGGCCCCGGCCTCGGCCAGCACCGAGTCGGTGTAGGCGGCCGTCTCGGCGGCCGGATCGATCCGGGTGATCTCCAGGTTCTCGACCTCCGGGCCGATCGCCGACGCCACGTGGGCGGCCGGGTCGGTGGTGGTCAGCGTGACCGGATGGCCTCGGCGAGCCAGCGCGACGGCGAGGGCCGCGGCGACGGTGGTCTTGCCGACCCCGCCCTTGCCCATGGTCATGACCAAGCCGCGACCGCTTGCTGCGATCTCGTCGACCTGCTCCGCCAATCCCGTGCTGTCACCGTCCACCACCGGGTTGACCTCCCCCGTGTTGGGCTCGGCCAGCAGTGGCGGATCGAGCATGTCGCGCAGACCCGAGATGCCCATCGGCAGGCTCGGCAGCAGCGGCACGCGGTCGACGTCGGCGATCTCGGCGAGGTCGGTGGGCATGTTCGCCAGCGCATCCTGGGCGCGCTGTTGCCATGCGGCAGCCAGCGGATCATCCAGGCTCAGTGCGGTGAACTCGCCGTTGACGACCAGCCGCTGCTCGGTGATGCCCAGTGCCCGCAGTTCCGCGGCGGCCCGGGCGGCTTCGGACAGAGCGCCGGTCTCGGGCCGGGTGACTAGCGCGATGGTGGTCCGTGCCGGCGTGGCCAACACCCCCATGGCCTCGGCGTAGCGCTGCTGCTGGGCACCCAGTTCCGACAGCGGTCCGAGGCAGGAATCGCCGCCGGGGTTGGTGACCAGGAAGTCCGACCACGCGCTGGGCAGGCTGAGCAACCGCAGCGTGTGCCCGGTCGGGGCCGTGTCGAACACGACGTGATCGAACCGTGCGGTGATGTCCGGATCGGTCAGCAGAGCAACGAACTCGTTGAACGCGGCGATCTCCACCGTGCAGGCCCCGGAAAGCTGCTCTTCGATCTGCCTGATCGCCGAGGCCGGCAGACTCTCCGATACGGCCCGATGACCTTCTCCCGGTACTGGGCCGCCGCAGTCTCCGGGTCGATGTTCATCGCCCGCAGCCCGGCCACCTCGGACACCGGCACCGGAGACTGCCCCGCCTGCATCCCCAGGACCTCGTCGAGGTTGGACGCCGGATCGGTGCTGACTAGCAGGACCCGGCGACCCGCATCGGCCAACCCGATCGCCGTCGCCGCAGCCGTCGAGGTCTTGCCCACGCCCCCTTTGCCCGTGAAGAACACGAACGGGGTGGCGGCATCGAGCAAGCCACCGAGCACCCGGCCGATGTCCGCTCCTGGCATCTTCAGCACTCCCCAGGCCCGCAGCCGCAGCCACCGTCAGCGCCGGACTGCTCAACGATGGGCACACTGGGCCGCTCGGTGGCCATACCGGTCCAGACGGCCAGCTCCACCCGGGTCGGATACCGACCGGAACACTGCAGCGTGCCGTCGACCAGCACCGCCGGCAGTGCCTTCTCGCCCTGTTCGGTGAGCAACGTGCTGACCGCCGTGTTCTCGGTGAACTTGCCGGGCTCGGACGCCAAACCGAAACGCTGCACGGTCACTCCAGCCCCACCGAGCCAATCCATGTCGGCAGCGAACTGGGTCAACGCCGGATCCACCGACGGACCGCACACACCGGTGGAACAACACATCGCCGGGTCATACACCTCGACCACAGACATCCTTCAGGCTCCCTTGACGCGGACACAGGCGCGGGCGGCGGTCAGCGACCACAGCCACGCCGCACCTTATTTCGACAGGTCTCTATGTTGACAGCTGTCGAGGCAGGGAGCAAACTACAAGTATTGGTTCGAGAAGCATCTAATCAAGGAGTAGCGATGTCCCGGATCCAGCTGGCTCTGCGGGTCGGTGACCTGCAGGGGTCGATCGAGTTCTACAGCAAGTTGTTCGGCACCGAGCCGGTCAAGCTCCGGCCGGGCTACGCCAACTTCGCCGTGGCCGAGCCGCCGCTGAAGCTCGTCCTCCTGGAAGGCGAGTCCGGTCAGGACACGGTGATGGACCACCTCGGTGTCGAGGTCGCCGACAGCGACACCGTCCACGACGCCACTCAGCGGTTGTCGGAGCTCGGCCTGTTCACTCAGGTCGAAGACGACACCACGTGTTGCTACGCCACCCAGGACAAGGTCTGGGTACACGGGCCCGGTCGCGAGCCGTGGGAGGTCTACGTTGTCAAGGCCGACTCAGCAGAGTTCGGCCAGGACAGCCTTGCCACCGAACCGGCAGAGTGCTGCGGGTCGGAGTGCTGCACCACCGAGACCACCTCGGCAGCAGCCAGCGCCTGAGCTGCCCGTCGGTGTCCCAACCCGTGCCGGGGCCCCGACAGCATTGACCACGAACACCGCACGTCGCGCGGTCGTCTCGGCGCGATCGGATGGTGGAGGACAGGAGCGGGCAGCGCTTGCGCGCGTTGGTGTGGCTCCGAGCAGGTCGCGTCAACACGTCTTTGTCGCTGGCGGTGGGAGGAAAGTGGGAGGACGTAGTTGTCGCGCGGTGGGTTGTACTGCGCCAAGCTGCACCCAGGTGAATAGCCGCTACCTGGGGATTCTCCGTCTGCGCAGGTCACCGTCCTGTGTGGACTGCTCTGGCAGTCAAGGGGTCAAATCCCGCCGGCCGCTCTCACAGGACCGGTTGGTGGATCCGGACGGGATCGCGACGAGCGTTGTGTTCGTGACCTTTGGTGCGTCCGGAGCAGCCCGGGTGGACGTGTTGGATGGTCGTCGACAGCGCCGATTGAGGAGCAGCGCTGGGAGGGACGGCTTCCTCCTGGCCGAGTCAACACGGGCGAATCGAGGATGCTTGCTTAGACGATGTCTCGTTTGGATCTTGGGTGCTGATAGGGGATGATCATCCATTGTGGATGCGTTGTCGCGAAGGCTTGTTCCTGACGAGCTGTGGGAGCTGGTGGAGCCGTTGATTCCCGAGGTCAAGGGCCGTCCGCAGGGCGGTGGTCGGGCTGCGGTGGATTCGCGGAAGGTGTTCACCGCGATCGTGTACGTAGTGACCAGCGGGTGTGCGTGGCGGTATCTGCCGCCGTCGTTCGGGGTGACGGTCCCGACCGCGCACCGGTGGTTCGTGCGCTGGACCGAAGCCGGGCTGTGGGCCCGGATTCATCACGCCGTCCTCGACGAGTTAGGCAGCCAGGGCCTGGTCGACTGGTCCCGTGCCGTGGTCGACGCCGCCGCCGTGAGGGCCAAAAAAGGGGCGGCATGACCGGACCGAGTCCGGTTGACCGGGCGAAACCCGGCTCGAAACTCCACGTCCTGACCGACGTGAGCGGGCTGCCGTTGTCGACCGGGATCTCGGCGGCTAACACCGCCGACGGGTACGCGATGATTCCGCTGGTCAACGCGCTCCCGGCGATCCGGTGCCGGCGCGGGCCGCGTCGCCGGAAACCCGCCAAGCTGCACGGAGACAAGGCCTACAACAGCGCGGATCGCCGCCGCTGGCTCCGTGACCACGGCATTCGTCCTCGTCTGGCCCGCAAAGGCGTCGAGTCCAGCGAAAGGCTCGGTCGGCACCGTTGGGTCGTCGAACGTTCTTTTTCCTGGTTGTCCGGCTACCGCCGCCTGACCCTGCGCTACGAACGCCGCGCCGACACCTTCAAAGCCTTCCTCGCCCTGGCCGCAATGCTCGTCTGCTTCAAACGCCTCCAGAAGACCAAATGAGACATCGTCTTAGGTCTGGGCGGTGTCCCTTAGTGTCTGTGGCATGGAGATGAATCCCCGGTTCGGGGATCGCTCCCACTGGTGGGGGTTCAAGTCCCCCTCGGACACGCACACTATTCACCCGGCTTACTGGTTGGATAGTCACATTCGCAGTACGAGCCTCGCTCTCGTAGCGAACTTGCAGGCCAACGGCCGTGTAGAGGTTCGCCAAGCTGTCCGGTTTCTCTCGGGACAGCGCCTCGCCTACGTCGCCGAGAGAGAATCGATCATCGCGTGTACCTCGGCGTGACCGAGGGCGTTCGGTGCGGGCGCGCTCTCCAGTTCGGCTTTCGCGGCTGCGCGCTGCGCTTGGGCATCGTTGATCACCTCGACCAACGCGGCGGGTCTACTCCTGACTCGATAGCGGCTTGGCAGCGCCGTAGCCGAGCCTCGGTATCGGCGACCCGCTTCTTCAGCTTCTCGTGATCCTTGGGACACGCGGACGGCTCGTCCTGGAAAGTGACCAACGCCGCCACGGTGCCGTCCACGTTGTCCGGGTGGAAGAGGTATCCGAGCCAACCGTTGACAGCGTCGCGAATGAGGTCCTCGCGGAGATATACCGCCGGGGGATGGGATGCCAGGACCGCCGAGCCGGGTGCCAGCGTGCGGGCAGGGCAGCGGTAGTACATGCCGTGTGCGCGAGGGCTGCCTTCCATCTTCCGTTCGCACGCCGCGCAACGGTGGACACGCTCGGTCCGCTGCTGGCTTTGGCCCCGGTGCGCAAACGCTGTACAGATCAGGTCGCGATCGTGGACGGCACGCTGGTGCCCACGCGGGACCATCGATTGGCTGCGCCGTCGAAAGACGATCGGTACTCGACCAACCTGCAGGTCGCTATCGACGCCGACAGCCGCCTCGTGGTTGCCACCGGTGACTAGCAGCCGGGTAACCGCAACTCCTGCACCGTCTATCGGGAATCCGGCATCGAACAGACCCTTGTCGGACGGCCGGTGATCGCCGACGGCAGCGAGTGGCAAGAAGATCTCAATGCCACCCACCGACGAGTCCGAGCCCGCGTCGAACACGCCCTGGTAGGCATGAAGACCTGGAAGAGCCTGCGTGACTACCGACGCGCCGCCCACACCCTCGCCGACACCGCCTCCGGAATCGCCTACCTCCGCAACCTCGCCCTCACCGGCTGACCGCAAGCCCCACCACACCACCAGAAGATCAATTAGAAGACAGCGTTTAGGGTCAATGGCTGCGCTCTCGTTCGATCTGCCAAGAACTGACATCGGCAATGGGGCCAATGCAGGATCTGATCACCTCGCGCGAGTTCGTATCACCCCGTACAGCGGAAGGATCCGCTGGTCAGCCACGTGGCGAAGGCGACGTCGAAGGGTTGGTTGGGCGTGGAACGGAACACGACGGCCCTCCACGGTGAACAGGTAGGTGTTCGAGCGTGGGTGTGCCGGGCTTGGCCGAGCGAGGCACACCCACGCCGATCTCGTCGGCTCAGCGCCGCGCGGCGGTGTACTGAGCCACCGAGTCGAACACGAACTCCGATCGCAGTGCGGCGTAACCGGGTTTGATGACCTCGTCGATCAGCGCGAGGCGCTGGTCGAACGGGATGAAGGCGGATTTCATCGCGTTGATCGTGAACCACTGGAGATCGTCGAGTCCGTAGCCGAAGTGCTCGGCCAGTTCGGCGAACTCGCGGGTCATCGAAGTCTGGCTCATCAACCGGTTGTCGGTGTTGACCGTGACCCGGAAGTTCAGCTGTCGCAACAGGGCGATCGGGTGGTCCGCGAGCGAGCTGACAGTGCCCGTGTGGACGTTCGACCGGGGGCACATCTCCAACGGGATGCGCCGGTCCCGCACGAAGGACGCCAGCCGTCCGAGCCGGGTGCTGCCGTCCTCAGCCACAGCGATGTCCTCGACGATGCGGACTCCGTGGCCGAGGCGCGCGGCGCCGCACCACTGGATGGCCTCCCAGATGGACGGCAAGCCGAAGCCTTCCCCGGCGTGAATGGTGAAGTGGCAGTTCTCCCGCCGCAGGTACTCGAAGGCGTCGAGTGACCGGGTGGGTGGGAAACCCGCTTCCGGCCCGGCGATGTCGAAGCCGACGACACCGTGGTCGCGGTACTTCACCGCGAGCTCGGCGATCTCCTTCGCCCGGGACTCCTGGCGCATCGCGCACAACAGCACACCGACGCGGATATGGTGTCCGGAGTGACCCGCACGGGCGGTGCCTTGGCGGAAACCGTCGAGGATCGCTTCGACTACCTCGTCGAGCGACAGCCCCTTGTGGGTGCTCAGCTCGGGCGCGTAACGCACTTCGGCGTACACGACGCCGTCGGCCGCGAGGTCCTCCGCGCATTCCGCGGCCACCCGGCTGATCGCGGCAGCGGTTTGCATGATCCCGACCGTGTGCACGAATCGTTCCAGGTACTCCTCCAGCGACCCGGCTTCGGTCGCCGCAGCGAACCACTTCGTGAGGCCGTCCACATCGGACGTTGGCAGCGCGTCGTATCCGGTCAGTTCTGCCAGCTCCGCCACTGTCTTCGGGCGTACTCCACCGTCGAGGTGGTCGTGGAGTAGCACCTTCGGGGCACGCTGGATCTGGTCGGGGGTCGGCACATCGTGCACGACGGTTACCTCCTATTCGTTCGGTTGTGATGCGGGTTTGATGAGAAAGGCGGTGATCAGAGCGAGGGCCACGAAGGCGGCGGACGACCAGAGCGCGGCGTGGAAAGCACCGGACGTCGGTGGGCCACCACCGGTGACGGCGTCCACGACGCTGGCGGCGACGGCGATGCCCAGGGAGGCGCCGATGCCGAAGCACGCTCCGTTGAGGCCGGGCACGGAGCCGGGCTTGTCCGCGGGGGCGGACTCGACGGCCAGGCCGGTCAGCGCGGTCAGGCTGTATCCGGTGTAGGTGATGCCGAGGACAGCCAGTGCGGCGAATACGGCCCAAGGGGCTCCGGGGAAGAGCACGAGCGGAACGAAAGCGGCGGCCGTGCCGATGACACCGATCAGCACCGAACGTCGCCAGCCGATGCGAGGTGCGAACTGCCCGGCTAGGGGAGCCGCGATGACACCGAGGGCGGACGCCGGGGCGAGGAACAGGACGGCCGAGGTGGTGGCCGACATCCCGTACCCGGCGTCTGGGGTCTGGGTGAGCAGCGGAATGGTGAAGTTGAGCATCCCGAACACCCCGGCCAGCGTGAACACGGTCGTCAGCAGCAGGGGCCAGACTCGGCGGGACGCCAGGGCCGAGGTGTCGATGAGAGCGTCGGGATTCCCTCTCTCCACGCGGGGGAACAGCACGAGGCAGAGCAGCCCGCCGACCAGGAGGACGAGAGGGCCGGGAGAGACCCAGCCCGAGTTCCCGCCCTCGTTGAGAGCGAGCAGGACGCCGGTGAGGCCGACAGCCAGCAGGCTGGCTCCCTTCCAGTCCATCGTGCCCGGGCGCGGCACGTTCGTGGCAGGAACCGAGAAGTACACGACGCCGATAGCGACCAGCGTGAGCAGCAGGCTGAGCAGGAAGATGCCGCGGAACCCGACGGTGTCGGCCACCGTGCCGCCGACGATCGCGTCCACGCCGGCGATACCGCCGTTGACCGCGGTGATGATGCCGAGCGCACGCCCGAACTTCCCGGGCGACAGCAACTCGTGCAAAATCAGGTAAGAGAGGGCGAACGTCGCAGCGGACAGGCCTTGCAGCATCCGGCCCACGATGAAGATCTCGATGTTCGGGGCGAGCGCGCATACCGCCTCGCCAAGGATCAGGAACAGTAACGTCGTGAGCAGCATTCGCCGTCGGCCCAGGTAGTCGCTGAGCCGTGCAATCGTGATCTGTCCGATGGCGGCGAACAGGAAGAACAGGGTCTGGGCGAGTCCGGCCGGCCCGCTGCTTGTGTGCAGTCGCTCCATCACGTCGGGCAGCGCGGGTGCGAGCATGGTGGCGTTGATCTGGTAACCGGCGACCGCGAGCACCAGGGCCGTCAGCAGGCTGGCGTGGCGTGCTGGTGACGCCGTGGCGAACGACTGGTCATGGACCGTCGTCATGAGGAACCTCCACCTTGAGAGGTCGGGTGCGGAGGTCGGCCGCGTACTGGTGGGCGGCGACGTGGAGCAGTAACGGTCTTCGTGTGTGACGGGGCCGACTTGTCAGACAAGTGACTCGGTTGAGGGAAGGGTTTACCGCTTCACGCTCGAGGAGTCAAGGGTCCGGGTGCTGGTGACTTCCTGCCCGTTTACTTCCTGAACGCATCGCTCCGAAGTCTTGACGGAAGTCAGGATGGGTTCTTTACTTGTCTGACAGCAACCGTACTCAGGGGGTGCGCACCGTGGCGGGCAGACGACCGCAGCGGCGTCCAGTCGTGGAGCTTTACGAACGAATCGTCGACGCGATTCGTGTGGGGACCTATCCGGCGGGTTCGACGCTGCCGTCCGAGCCCGAGCTCGCCTCGTCGCTCGGTGTGAGTAGGCCGGCACTCCGGGAGGCGCTGATCCTGCTGCAGGAGGACGGCGTGATCACCGTTCGGCGCGGCGTGGGCAGGACCGTCAGCGACGGACCCGCCCGTCGTGGTTTCGAGCGGTTGCAGCCGATCGAGAGCCTGCTGGGTGTCGACACCGCCAAGGTTCGGCCTCTTGTGCGCGACATCGAGGAGCCGACCGACCTCGTGATGCAGCACTTGCCGGTCCCGGCTAGCTGCGAAGTGCGTTTCTGGGAGAGCGTCGTCGACGTCGAGGGCGTTGCGGTGTGCCTGGTGGAGGAGTGGTCCGTCCACGACGAGGCGCTCGCCGCGGTTGATCCCGCGTTGGTCCAGGCACTGGAGGACGGGACAGCGCAGCCGCACACGATGTTGCACGCGCTCGCGTCCGCAGATCCCGGCCTGCCGCTGAGCGGGGCCAGTACTGTCACCGCGACCGTGCTGGGCCGTCGGCGCGGGTTGACGTTCGAGCGCTCGCCGGACACGCCCGTCGTCCTGATCACCCAGGTCGTCTCCGTCGACCGCATGCCCTTGCTGGCGACCAAGTACGTGTTGCCCAGTGGGGCACCGGGCATCGCCGTGCGGCAGTCGCGATGAGGCATCGCGTCACCGATCCGCTGTCAAGGAGAAAGGCAAGGCAACCGATGGCGCCGAAGGAAACGTTGATCGTCGATTGCGACACCGGCATCGATGATGCGCTGGCGTTGCTCTACCTCCTCCACGATCCGGACGTCGACATCCGTGCGGTGACGACGGTTTTCGGCAACACCGACGCCGACACGGCTGCGGACAACTCGCTGCGCGTGCTCGAACTCGTGGGGCGGCAGCACATCCCTGTGGCCGTCGGTGCCCGCAGCAATTGGCGCGGGACCTTCTCTCCGGCACCGTCCGTGCACGGGGATGACGGGCTGGGCGACACGGGCCTGCCCGCACCGAGGTCGACACCGATTTCGGAGCCCGCCGCGGAACTGATCGTACGGCTCGCACGGGAGTCCCCCGGAGAGTTGCATCTACTCGCGATCGGTCCCCTGACGAACCTGGCGACGGCGTTGCTGCTGGAGCCGAAGCTGCCCGATCTCGTGAAGCATGTCACCGTCATGGGCGGTGCGATCCACCACCCGGGCAATGCCACCCCTGCGGCCGAAGCGAACATCCACAACGATCCCGAGGCCGCCGGGATGGTGCTCCAGGCCGGATGGAACGTCACCCTCGTGCCGCTGGACGTCACGATGGCCGAAGTCCTCACCGAAGAGGTCAAGAACCGGCTCGGCGCGGCGGATTCGCCGGTCGCCACCTTCGCGGCGACGATCCTGGAGCACTACCTCGACTTCTACGAGCAGGATGTTTTCGGCGTTCGGCGAGCCGCGTGCCACGACCCCCTCGCAGCGGCGATTGCGGTGGGCGATGTTCCCGTCGTGCTGGGGCCGATCGTTGCGGTCGAGGTGGAAACCGGTGACGGTCCGGCCCGCGGCGTCACCATCGCCGACACTCGCGGGAAGTACCGGGGTTTTCCGGCCCAGGAGGGGGCCAGCGTGCGAGTCGTGCTCGCGACCGAACGGACATTTCCCGGGAGGTTGGCCGAGCAGTTGTGCGGCTCGCCCGGCGCTGGTTCTCGTCACGTCGCGTAGCCACTGTCGACCGAGGAAGGACTTGCTGTCCCATGGTATCCACTGTGGACCTGGTCGTTGTGGGCTCGCTGAACGTTGATCTGACCGCGCGCGTGGCTCGGCACCCGATGCCGGGTGAGACGGTGCGGGCGGCTGAACTGACCACCTGCGCGGGCGGCAAGGGTGCCAACCAGGCGGTCGCCGCTGCCCGGCTGGGAGCCCGCACCGCCATGATCGGCCGAGTCGGCACAGACGCGCACGCGGACACCCTGCTGGAGGCGCTGCGGACCGACGGCGTGGACACCACGCACACCGTCCACGACAGCGACACACCCACAGGAACCGCGCTGATCACAGTCGCGAACACAGGCGAGAACAGCATCGTCGTCTCGGCAGCGGCCAACGCGCGGTTGTCCCCCGAAGACATCGCCGACGCCCATTCCTTGATCGGTTCGGCGCGCGTAGTCTCCCTGGTTCTCGAGATCCCGGTCGACACCGTGGTGGCGGCCAGCCGCGCCGCGCGCTCCGCCGCAGCTCGGGTCGTGCTGAACCTCTCACCGGTGCTCGACCTTCCGGAGGACGTGCTGGCACTCGCGGATCCTTTGATCGTCAACGAGCACGAAGCACGGGAAATCCTCCACCGCAGCGGTACCCCGCCCACGGGTCCATCTGGAACAGGCGACGCCGTGGCACTCCGCGGCCTCGGAGCGCGATCGGCCGTGGTGACGCTTGGCGGCGACGGCGCCGCCGTGGCCGAGGGCGACCACACCGAACACATTCCCGGCGTGGTCGTTGAGGCGGTCGACACCACCGGCGCCGGTGACGCCTTCGCTGCGACAGTGGCCTGGCGCCTCAGCCAAGGCGACGCCCTTCCCGACGCAGCCCGATGGGCCACGCGCGTGAGCGCACACAGCGTGCAACACCCAGGCGCGCAACCGTCCTACCCCATGCTCCATGCCCTGCCCGAACCCGCCGGATCCCGGACCCTTCCCGGAAATGCCCGCAAAGAACGAGTCTTGCGATGAACTAACGCCCGGTGGCCTACAGCCTTTCAGCTCGTGCGCCGCGCCGCGGGTGCTGGTCCCGGCGCAGGCGACGAGGTGGGCAAAGGTCGCGGCCGTTCGCGGAGCTCGGCTTGCGCGCACCGAGGGGATCCTCAAGCTGCTTGGGTGCGTCCCCACGGGCCAACGCCGGGCTCGGCCGGATTACATGTACCTCTCGACGTAACGGAAACGGCCGTACAAGACCGAGTTCAGGGCAGCGAGCAGCCACTGGCTGTTCCTGCACCTGAACGCAGCCGGCGTCGGAACCAGGCCACCGGCCGCCACCGAGCCAGTGCCCTGTGGGCGACAGGAACTCATGAGCCACGTCGTGCTCCGCCACCCGGCGGGCCTGGCCAGCGACCAACAGCGGGCCGCGCCGGTCCGAGTCGACTTCGGCGGCCAGATCACCGCCGTCGCCGACGGCCAGGTGTTCTCGCTTGGAACGGGCACCCCGCTCTGATTCATGGCGTCCGTGGGCGCGGACTTCCCGCCTAGATGGCGGTGGCGGGATGCCGGTCGTAGCTAGCGGGCTGGGCATCCCGGATCTTCGACCGGCTTCAATGGGTTGGACGACGGGAAAGGTGCACGATGTGTCGGGGGTGACCTCACAGCGGGTTGAGGCGGGGTTCGCCATCCCGACCGCGAAACTATGCGCGGTCTCCGCCGGAGCGTCCGGTTGGACACGTAGGTCAGGGTTCGGTGGTCGGCGCGGAGTTCCCGATCCCGGTAGAACTTCAGATGCGGGTTCTCGGCCAGCGCTTGGTCATCGGGATCGTCTGAGCCGACACCACAACTCGTGATCGAGGTCGTGACGAACTCGGGGGAGACCGTCTTCGAGCCGGGGTCGGCCCAATTCGCCTCCACTTCTGCTGCCCAGTGTTTGTGCTCGTCGCCGGTGAGCACGACGGCGTTGCGCGGTGTGGACAAGGTGGTGGCGATCCGGTCGCGGTTGGCGACGTAGTCGTCCCACGCATCGGGGTTGAAGGCTTGTTCTCCGCCAAGTGCCAGGTCGACCTGGGAGAAGAACACCTGCTGGCTGAGTAGGTCCCAGCGTGCCGGGGAGCTGCGGAGGCCGTCGGTGAGCCACTGTCCCATTGCCACCCGGCAACCCGGCGATGGCCGGCTGGTGTGACGCCGTTCCCTGGACGCTGTACGCGCGGTACGGCGACATCGACGTGTTGCGCACCCAGTACGGGTCCACGGACCATGTGGTCGGCGACCAGCCGTCGCACCCACGACGGCCAGGTCCTGGGCACACACCAGCGGACCAACCCGCAACGCGCAATACAGGACAGCCACTGGTTGGTCGGGGACCACCGGCAGGCCGGAACGCTGGCCGTGGGCCAGCGCGCCGACCTCGTCGCGCTGGACCGCGACTTCGACATCCTCGGGCCGGAAGGACTTCGCGACGCGGCGGTGTCGGCGGTGATGGTGGATGGTAAGTGGGCCGTGGCGCCCTGACGCCGGGGACGGGACAACATCGTTGCGCTGATCCGCATCCACGTGATGACGCTGTCGAAGTGGATACCGTCCGTCTGGCTGCTGTGCTGGGGTGGTCACGTGTTGAGGCTGCCGGGTTCGTGGCCGGACAGGTCTTGGTCGCACAGTTCGACAAGCGTGCTGACGGGCGGGTGGTCAGCACGGTCGGGTCGGCAGACGACGGCGAGGTGTGACACGGCCTCGGGATCGTCCAACCGCGCGTAGACGAGTCCGGGAAGTTGGAGGTGTCGCAGGGAGTCCGGGACGACGGCGATACCGGTTCCCGCTGCGACCAGGCCCAGGATCGTGGGGAACTGGACGGCTTGCTGGGAGGGGCGCATGCGGAATCCGGCGTGGTGGCACAGTGCGGCGATGTGGTCGTAGAGCCGGGACACCTGGCCGCGAGGGAAGACCACGAAGTCCTCGTCGGCGAGCTCGCTGAGCCGGATCGACTCGCGTTCGGCCAGTGGGTGGGTCTGCGGGAGTGCGACGAGTAGGGGTTCGCGCGCGAGTTCGTGGATGTTCAGTCCGGTGGGGGAGCCGACTTCGCGCACGATTCCCACGTCGAGCGAACCGTCGTCGATCGCGTCGAGTTGACGGTCGGTGGTGCGCTCTGTGAGGTCCACGTGCAGTCCTGGGCGCTTGGCGCGGAGTGCATGCACGATCCTGGGCACGAGGGTGAGTGCGGCCGAGCTGACGAACCCGATGCGGAGGGTGCCGATCTCCCCCAGCGCGGTGTGCCTGACCGCGGTCTCGGCGTGCTCGGCTTCGGCCAGCACCCGACGCCCGGTCTCCAGCAGCACGGTCCCCGCGTCGGTCAGTTCCACCCGCCGGGTCGTGCGCTCCAGCAGCGTTGTCTTCAGCTGCTGTTCCAGCTTGCGGATCTGCTGGCTCAGTGCGGGCTGTGCGACATGGAGGCGCTCGGCGGCGCGGCGGAAGTTCTTCTCCTCGGCAACGGCCACGAAGTATCGAAGCTGACGAATCTCCACCCCACTGATACTCATCGCTTATCAAGCGTTCCGCAATACGTCCTTCACCTGCGGCTTTGCCGCGCTTAGCGTTGCGTGCACAAGGCGCCGGTTGTCCAGATCACACCGGCGCGCGTGTCCCCGCCTCTTGGGAGCAGTACGTGACAACGATTCAGAACTCGAGCTCGGTTCCACTCCGCCATCTCGTCGGTGGGCGGTGGATCGACGGCAGCGGCGAACCGGCCCACAGCGCCGATCCCGCTCACCCCGACGTGGTCGTCGCGTCCTACCGGATGGCTGGTTCCGAGGAGCTCGACCAGGCCGTGCGGGCCGCCGAGGTGGCGCAGCGATGCTGGCAGGACCTGGGTCTGATCCAGCGTGGCCGCATCCTGCGGCGAGCCGCCGAACTGCTGGCCGAGCGCAGTGAGGACATCGCGGTGCTGATGACCCGCGAGCACGGCAAGACACTCCCGGAGTCGCGGGGCGAGGTCGCGGGCAGCGTCGAGACCTTGCACTACCACGCTTCTCGCGCTCGTGCTGCCGACGGTTCGACCTACCCGTCGGGCCACCCCGACGAGGTTGTGCGCACTGTGCGTCGCCCGCTGGGCGTGGTCGCGGCGATCACCCCGTGGAACTTCCCGCTGCAGATCCCGGTCTGGAAGCTAGCCCCGGCGCTGCTGTGGGGCAACGCGGTGGTGTGGAAGCCTGCCAGTGACACTCCGGCCGTAGCCGCCGCGTTCGCCGAGGTGTTGCACGACGCGGGTGTGCCGGCCGGTGCGGTCAACCTCGTGCTCGGGCCGGGTGCGCTGGGTTCTGCCCTGGTGGCCAGGGACGAGGTCGCGGGGGTCACGTTCACGGGTTCCGACGCGGTGGGCAGGCTCATCCGGGAGGCCGTGGTGCCTCGCGGGGCGAAGCTGCAGATGGAACTTGGCGGCCACAACGCCGCGATCGTGCTGCCCGACGTCGACCCGGCGGAGGCCGCTGAGGTGCTGGTCGGTGCGGTTGTCGGTGCCACGGGACAGAAATGCACCGCGACCCGTCGGGTCATCGCGGTCGGTACCGCCTACGACGAGCTGCTGCCGGAACTGGCCAAGCGGTTCGAGGCACTGAAAGTGGGGGACGGCAGCCTCGCCGACTCCCAGGTCGGGCCTGTGATCAACGAGCGTGCCCGAGCTGAGATCGACCACGCGGTGGAGCAGGCGGTGCGCGAGGGCGCCGAGGTCGTGGCGCGATCGGCCGCTCGGCTGCCCACGGATGGCCACTTCGTCGCCCCGACCGTGCTGGCGGGAACGCCCGAACTCACCATCTGCCGGGAAGAGGTGTTCGGACCGGTGGTCACCGTGCTGCGGGCCGACGACCTCGACGAGGCGATCTCGATCGCCAACGACACCCGCTACGGCCTCACCGCGGCCCTGTTCACCACCGACGAGCGCGCCGTGCGGCAGGGTCTGGCTGAACTCGACGCCGGTCTGATCAAGGTGAACTCGCCCAATACCGGCTCGGAGCTGCACGCACCTTTCGGCGGGCTCAAGGATTCGACGTTTCCGGCTCCGCGTGAGCAGAACGGCGACAGCAGCGCCGACTTCTTCACCTGGAGCAAGACCGCCTATCTGCGGACCGCGACGCCTCGCGGGGACCGGTCATGACCGCCGTCCACGAGCGCCGGAGCACGGACACCGTGCTCTGGCGCCCGACCGAGAGGCTGCGTTGGGCGCAGGAGCGCGCGCGCAGCGCCGGTGTCGTCGCGTCGCCGGAGGTCATGGGCACCTGCCGGCTCACCCGGCACAGCTTCGCCCGGTCGATGCTGCGGCACGCCGGCGACCGGCGGTGGCAGGTCACCCGCGAGCGTTGGGAGATGGACGTCGGGGGGCGCGGGGAAGCGGTGTATCGCGTCGACGCTGAAGGAATCCAGCTCCGTTTCGTGATCTTCTCGACCACCATCGGCGACGATCAGCGCACCGACCGCGTGATCGCGGCGTCCTGGGACGTCACCGCCGCGTTGATCGAGGGCGACCTCCCGGACGAACGAATGGCATTCCTGCGGGAGAACGTGCCCGGCCAGGAGACGGGCCGCGCCGACGTGGGGAGTCTGGTGTGGACTCGCGCCAACCGCAGCCAGCGGTTCTTCGACTACACCGTCGACCGGCTTGCCGCCGGCCTGCAACCGGAGCCAGAGGTGCTGGGTGATGCCGCCTACATCCTGCGCAGCACCGCGTTCTACAGCAACGGAAAGTTCGGTCTGCGTGACTTCGAGGGATTGCCGGTGCAACACCCGCTGGCGGTCCCGTACCGCGCGCAGATGCTGGCGGCCTGGTTGCTGCGTGAACTCAGCTACGACCTCGTCGAGCACTGCGCCCGGCAACGGAGTACCCACGCGGTCGCGTTGTCCGGGCAGTGGCGGCGTTTCCTCGGTCTGGGCAACGCCACCGGGCTGGGCATGGTGCCCTACATCGTCAACCATCCCCGCGTGCTGGATGCCTGGTGCGCGTTGAGAGAACTGCCGCTGGCCTACGCGCTCGCGCAGTCGACCGAACCCGATGACGGGCGCGTGTCCCGGCTGGCCGGCTTGCTGTCCAGGGCCCGCCACTACTTCGCCGAACGAGGAGGATTGGCCACGGATCCGTATCTGTCCGGCCCCGACCTGGCCGACCATCTCGCGACCTTGCGGGGCTTGCTGGAGCAGTACCAGGACTCGGGTCAGATTGCCGGGCACAGCACGACATTCGCGTGGCGCGCACTGCACGATGCCGCCGACCATGTCCATCCCGAGGCACGCGGAGTGCTGGAGTCCCTGTTGGTTGAGCTCTACGACGAGCTCGACGACGACATCGAACTGATGCTGCGCTGCGACGAGTCCCTCGGTCTGCGAGCAGAGCAGAGCTGCCAGGCACTGTTGGAGCTCATCGAGTCAGGCTATGCCTGGGTCGACCACTTCGACTTCGACGATCCGGAGCAGTCGTACTACTTTTGGTTCGTCTCGGCGAACAGCGAAGAGCCCCGGCGCGGTCGACGAGGCCACGACCCCGGGGAGCAGGTCGAGCAACCCGTGGACATCGCCCGTGCCGTCTCGGCACTACGCCGCGATCTCCGTGCCGCCGACCGGGCCACGAGCGTCGCGGAGTTCCTGCTCAGCGCACCGTGGCATCGCGGTGCTGTCTGCCGCGTGCAGTCGCTGGCCACCGTGCCGTGGGCGGAGACACAGGCCAACCTGCTCGCTCGCGACTTCCTGCCGCTGCACCTGCAGCGGTTCCAGCTCGCGGTGTACGGCATGGACAACTACAGCCCCCAGTCGACCGACTGGCTGCGCGTCACGTTGTTTTCGGGCGCCCCGCGGGCGGCTGACATCGCAGCGGGTGTCAACGACGACGACTGGCTGTTCACCCGGAAACCGGAAGGAGAGCACACGTGACCGCGTTGCAGCAGCACGACGGGCTCGTCGTCGACGGTTTGCAGATCAACAACTGGGACCGGGGCCTGCTGGAACAGCTGCGCACCGGCGGCATCGACGCGGTGAACGCGACCTGCGCGGTCTGGGAAGGGCCAGAGGAAACGCTTCGTGCGGTGGGCGCCTGGTGCCAGTTAGCCGCGCAGAACCCTGATCTGGTGGTCCTCGCTGACGGTGTGGACGAGATCCGCCGTGCCCGGGAAACAGGCAGGGTCGCCGTCTTGCTCGGGTTCCAGAACACCTCTCCTTTCGGGGACGACTACCGGATGGTCGAGGTCTTCCGAAGGCTCGGCGTCCAGATCGCGCAACTGACCTACAACATCCAGAACCTGGTCGGCGGCGCCTGCTACGACCCGGACGACTCGGGCCTGACCCGCTTCGGTCGCCACGTCGTGTCCGAGATGAACCGGGTCGGCATGATGATCGACCTCTCCCACGTGGGAAACCGCACCTGCCGGGACGGCATCGACGCCTCCGCTGTGCCGGTGTCGATCACTCATTCCAACCCCACCTGGTTCTTCGACACTCCGAGGAACAAGCCTGCCGAGGTGATCTGTGCGCTCGCCGACCGCGGTGGCGTCATCGGTTGCTGCCTGTACCCCAACGTGCTCGGGGGTGAACACACCACCCGCGAGCAGTTCTGCACCATGATCGCCAGGCTGGTCGACGAGATCGGCCCCGACCATGTCGCGGTGGGCAGCGACTGCACGCAGAACTGGTCCGAGAGTTTCGTGGCCTGGCTCCGCAATGGCCGGTGGCAACCCCCTGAGGCCAATCCGACACCTCCGACGTGGCCTGCCTGGCCGCAGTGGTTCACCGGGCCCGCCGATTTCCCCGTTCTCGCGGACGGACTCGATCAGGCCGGACTCGACGAGAAGACCGTGCGCGGTGTGCTGGGAGAGAACTGGATGCGGCTGTTCGCTGAGGTGCTCGTCCCGGAGGTGCCACGATGAACGGATCTTCGGCCACCGGAACCCGCACGACCGAGCACGTGAGCACACGCGAAGTGCACGAGAACGCGTTCCGCGCAGTGCGCGCCGCAGGCGTGTCCTCGGGAGAGGCTGCCGCTGCCGCGACGGCCGTGTTGGAAGCCGAGATCCAGGGATGGGGCGGCCTCCACGCTCTGCTGCACGAGATCGACACCCTTCCGGGACAGGTTCCTGCGCCAGTGCATGGTGATACCAACGGCGGGTTCGTTGTGGACGACCCAGCACGCCGAGGCGCCTTGTTACTCGGTCGCTCGGTGTTCGATGTCGTGGCAGCACAAGCAGCCCGGAAAGTGTCCGGCCGCGTGTTCGTGCACGGGCTCGGCTTTGATCGCGCACTGTTGTTCTTCGCAGTGGAACATGCCAAGCGCGCGCAGGGGATGACCGTGCTCGCCGGGGTCGACGGAACCAGCGCTACGACATGCGCGTTGGCCTGCGACAGCTACGGCCGTGTCCACGTCTCCGACGACCCCGCCGGGTTCACCCACGTGGTGCACAGCACGACGCGCTCCGGTGTCACTGGACTTCACGGTGGTCTGTCTATCGCCCATTTTCCTTCACACGTAACACAACACAGTGAATGGCCCGTCATCTCGACACCGGAGGAACGAATGGACCGCCGCGCGGAGGCGATGCGCGACGGACTGGAGGTGCCCGGCGACGTCTGGGCGTCGGTGCACCGCGCCGCCCGCCGATTCCTCGTTCCCGAACAGGCCAACACGTCCACAGATCAAGGATGAGTATGCCGACCCTGTACACCCATCCTGATGCTGCGCATCGCCCGTACGCCGCTGCTGCGGTGCACCAGGGAGTGGTTTACGCGTGCGGACAACTCCCGCGCAGACCGGACGGGACCACACCTGACGATCTGTCCGAACAGGTCGTCGTCGCACTGGACAATCTCGCCGCAGTGCTCCATGAGGCGGGCGGTGATCTGCACCATCTACTCAAACTGACCGTGTACCTGGCGGATCTGGCCGACTTCGACACATACAACAACGCCTACCTCACGCGACTGGAAGGCATACCGCTACCTCCCCGAACGACGATCCAGGTCGCAGCTTTCCGGGGAGCCACGCGGATCGAGATCGACGCCATCGGCGCAGTAGCGCCCACCGGCAGTGATGAGAGGAGCCAGCCATGACCACCCCGCGCATGCACGGTCGGCGCACCGACGTCACGGTGCTGGCGATCAGCGGCGGGCTGCTGGTCGTGTTCGTCATCGCGGCCCTGGCCGCACCCACGGCGACTGGTCATGCCGTGACCGCCGGGTTTGATCTGGCATCCCGAGGGTTTGGTGCGCTGTGGCAGGTCCTGCTGCTGGCGACGTTCGCCGTGGCCGTCGCATTGGCGTGCTCGCGATGCGGCAGCGTGCGCATGGGTGACCGGAACCGACCCGAATACAGCCGGTTCAAGTGGATCGCGATGATCATGTGCACGTTGCTGGCCGGTGGCGGTGTCTTCTTCGCCGCTGCCGAACCGCTCGAGCACTTCGTCTCCCCACCGCCGCTGTACGCAGACGTCCGCCCCGGCTCTCAGGAAGCCGTCAACTCGGCACTGGCACAAAGCTTCACGCACTGGGGCTTCCTGGCCTGGGCCGTCCTCGGCTCCCTCGGCTCGATCGTGATGATGCGGGGCCTGCAACACGGAATGCCCCTTCGCCCGCGCACGCTGCTCTACCCACTGCTGGGCGAGCGCATCCGTCACTCCCGACTAGGAACCGCAGTCGACGTCACCTGCATCATCGCCGTGGTAGCCGGCACCGTCGGACCGATCGGATTCCTCGGATTGCAGGTCTCCTACGGGCTGTCGCGAGTGTTCGGCACCCCCGACACCTACCCGGTCCAGCTCACCGTCATCGTCGGGTTGACCGCGATCGCGGTGCTGTCGGTGATCAGCGGCATCGACCGCGGTATCCAGTTCCTGAGCCGACTCAACATCTGGCTGGCGGTCCTGCTCATGCTGGCCTTCCTCGTACTCGGATCCGCCGGCTTCGTGCTGGATTCCTTCCTCGGAGGATTCGCCCAGTACGTGCGCGACTTCGTGCCGATGGCCCTGTACCGAGGCGACCAGCAGTGGCTGGGCTCTTGGACGGTGTTCTTCTTCGGCTGGTTCCTCGGCTACGGACCGCTGATGGCCATCTTCGTCGCACGCATCTCCCGAGGTCGCACCCTGCGTGACCTCGTGGTCAGCACAGCGATCGTGCCCCCGATCGCGACCACGCTGTGGTTCACCGTGTTCGGCGGCACCGGCATCCTGTTCGAACAGCGCCAACCCGGCCTGCTCTCACAACCGCTGGCCAACTCCGGCATGGACGCCGCGGTCATCTCCATCTCCGAACAACTCCCTTTCGGCGGGCTGATCGCGATCGTCTTGCTGCTGTTGACGGTCACTTTCGTTGCCACCACCGCCGATTCGATGTCCTACAGCATCGCCGCCGCCACAACCCGGCACGGAGAACCCGCAATCGCAGTGCGAGCGTTCTGGGGCGTGCTGATGGGCGCCGCAGCAGCAGTGCTGATCGTCATCGGCGACGGGGGCATCACCGCCCTGCAGTACTTCATCGTCGTCACCGCCGTCCCCGTCGGATTCGTCATGCTGCCCACCCTCTGGACCGCACCACGCATCGCCAGGCAAATGGCGATCGAACAAGGGGTGCTGCCCGAACAGCGCAAGACGTCCGGCCTCGAGGTCAACATCGCGGTCAACGAGATTTGCCTGCCGGACGGCGAGGGCGAGAAGGACAGCGCCTCGGCCCGCATTGAGTGACGGCACGCCGGACGAAGTGGCCGACACCCTGTTGGCCCACCCGTGCGTGACGCCATGATGACCGTGACCGTCCGTTGGACGGCCTGTTGGGCGGCGGTCATCGACGATCACCGCCGGTCCTGTCGGCATCCACAGACTTTCCTTCGAAGAGCGCGAGTGTCTTGTCTGGGTGCTGGTCAATGGCGGGGGAGTCTTCGAGAGCGAGGAGTTTACGCTGGTCGAAGGCGTGGGCGTATTGGTCAAGTCCCCCCTCGGACACATCACGAACCCCAGGTCAAGCTTCTGACCTGGGGATTTTAGTGAGCAAGGTCAGTTACTGTGAGTGTTCATTGGGCTGATCAGCGATTTCGCGTGTGGGGGTTCGAGTCATCGACTTCGTCGAAGCTCAGCAGCTGTGGCAGGACTCCGCCCGGGTGGAGATCTTTGCCCGAATTGTTGACGAGCCCCATGGTTGGTCATTGGCCTCATCGACGGCAAGCACTGGTCAGCCGTGATCACCACATGTGAGGACAACATCATCCGGATCATCTCCGTCCGCCGCTCCCGAGTCGAGGAGGTAGCCATCTATGAAGGCTGACGAGTTCGACGACAAGTTCGACCGCGGCGAGGACGGCACCGGAGCACTCGACGTCGCGAAAGTCCACCGGCTGGGCGAGGAACAACGACGCGTCAACGTCGACTTCCCTGTCTGGATGATCGCCGCCCTCGATCGCGAAGCCCGCCGACTCGGCGTCACCCGCCAATCCGTGATCAAAGTCTGGCTCGCCGAACGCCTCGAACACCACACACCCGCCGGCTGACCCAGCCACCTCACCGGCGAGGACCCGGCACGCCGCCGCCTAGCTAGCGGCTGGCATCCTTGATCGCTGAGTGACGGCACGAACTCCCTGGACGCCGACGGTGAACGGGGGGCGTTCACCGTCGGTGGTACTCAGCGCTCGACGTTGTCGAGCTTGGCCAGCAACGAAGTCTTGCGCTTGTGCCGGTGTCGCAAATCCGCGAGGTAGAGCTGGAAGCCGGTGTCATTGCCGCTGGCCCGGTACGCCTCGGACAGCCGCCGGAGCATCGTGATGGCGCGACGGTAGCGGTACTTGTCGCTTGTCATGGCCAGCCGCTGCTCGATCAACCGCTTCCAGGGCTCGATGACATCCGCGGGATGCATTGGCTGACGCAATTCGATCAGCTGTTTCCAACGTGACTCGCTCACCACGTCATCGTGAGCAACCGCGACCTGCCACGCCTCGGCGTGCTCGTGTTCATCCAACAGCACGCCGAGCAACTCCTCGACAAAGGCCGACCGGGCAGCAACGGCATCACGCAATCGTTGCAGCGCCTCCGCACGCAGTCCCGGCCAGTCGTCGGTGCGCTCGGCCGTGCGACGCAGCGCGAAGTACCGCGACTGCACTGGATGCTCGTCGAACAGCTGCTGCCGCAGGGCGAGCGCCTCCGCCTCGGCGCCACGATCCAGCAGCAATTCGACGTAAACGTCCCGGAGCCGGTCCATCTCGATCGGATTGCCAAGCTGGCCAAGCCCGCGACAGGCCCATTGTTCCGCCTCGCAGGCACGGTCGGCATCGCGCAACGCGTTGACGATCTTGAGGAACTGCCGGGCCGTACGCAGATCCGCAGCGACGACGGAGACGTAGTAGTCGACGTCGCCGGACACCTCGGCCAACTGCTCACGCAAGATACGGATCTCGAACGGCGTGCTGCCGAACACATCCGCCTCGGCCGTGGCCGCGCGTTCCTCGACGATGTGGCCGAGCTCGGCACGGCCGTTCTCGCCCAGCGCGGTCGCGTAATCGCGCAGCTCAAAGTCCGGCCAGCCCGGCCCATCAAGCCGAATCTTGGCCAGCCAGGCCGCGAGGCGTTTCGTATCGGGCGGAGCCAGGGAACACGCCTGTGCGTGCACCTCCATCAACGCATGCAAATCAGCACCGACACCGCCGGAGGAGTCATCCATATGGGTTAACGCCGTGGTGACCCGCTCCACCGCGCGTCTGCTCAGCGCAGGCACGGCTGTTGGTTCGACAGCCAGCAGCTGCACACACGCAGCATGGACCTCTCGAGCCAGCTGTGAATACTCCCTGCGGCCGTACCGTGGATGAGCACGGCGATCCCGCCGCAACCCATCGATCAACCGGCGAACCCGCTCCACCTCGGCGCTGACCATGTCGTCATTCAATCAGCCCGACTCCGATCCCAGACCACGCTCGCCCGCCGAGGTGGCGACGCGACTCACAACCGAAACGGCCGGATTGAGCACGGTAGGCGACAAGCCCCACTCAGGTAGGGAAACGGCGCGGTGTGTGCGGCAACGGCGCAGGCAGTCGCCTCAGCTCGCGTGCTCGTCGTCAGACGGAAGGATCGTAAAGCTGGCGGCACCCCACAGTGGCGCCACCGCACGGAAATGGCGCTGGTCGAAGGTCAGCACGCGGGTGGTCTCATAGCGCGCGGCAATCACGACCAGCGACGCATCCGCCGCCCCAATGGACAGATCCTGGTAACGATCGATCACACCATTGGCTGTGGCGACATCGCCCGGGTCGAAGTCCGCAAGTTCAAAGGCACCGTCGGCGACCTCGCCGAGGAACTCACGCGCGGCCGCATCACCAAGGCGAGTTGCCAACATGTAGTCACATTCGGCCAACACAAACGGGGACAGCAACAACTCATCCCCGCCGCTGCGTAACACCTCAGCGACCGCGGAGTGCTGCGGATGGTCCTCATCCTTGGACGCCAGCACCCCACTGGTGTCAACGACGAGCATCATCGCCGAATCCTTCGGCCAACTCCGTGTCAATCTCCTCAGCAGTGAGCGCTCCTCCGCTGCGATACCCGCCGATTCGAGGCCGCGGCGCACGAGGCTCTTCAACACGACCCGCCGGGCTCACCACCGCAACCACCCTGCCACGCTCGGTGATCTCCAGAGTCCGACCGGCCTTGACCCTGGCCATGTACCGACTCGTGTGGTGGCTCAACTCCCGCATCCCAACCGAATCCATACCGATAATGTTACCACAAATGTAGTAACATTATCCTTCAGTCTCGTGCTGCACAGAGAGGGCTCCGCCTACGAGGCCAGCCGGACCCCACCGGCTGTTTCTTCAACCGCTGGGTACGAACCCTGACTGCTCGTCCCGGCACCCACAAAGCCGGTCACTGCCGATCACCAAAGCGGTCAACCCACGACCGCGGCCCCGACAACCGCAACCGGGTGGTTAGTGCGCAACTCGCCCCTCGGATGCACTTACGACCCTTACCCAGCCTGCCTCGACTTCCACGGCCCGCGCTTCAGGTTCGTAGACCATGTCGAGCCGCAGGGCCGCATAGCGTTCTTCCAGCCTCGACTGGTCGGCCCCGTTCAGCGCTTGTCCGATGTCACCGAGTGAGTCACGCATGGCGTAGACATCGGCGTCGGTAAGCTCAGGCGATGCGGGAGTTTCGTCCAGCTCGGCCGTGGCCGCAGCGGGCTTCGTTGATCGCTTCGACCAGCGCCGCTGGATCCATCCCAGTCGCGATAGCGTCCTGAAACTTGCGAAGCCTCGCTTCGTCCGCCGTGCGCTTCTTGACCGGCTCGTGCTGCCCGCTCTTGAGGTTGTTCTCTTGGGATGTCACCAGCGCCTGCCGGTGCTGTCGATGTTGTCCGGCGAGAAGAGGTCACCCAGTACTCCCGCGCACGCGGCTCCGAACGCACGAACCGCCCCGCGGTCCGCTCATGCGCCCGCCCCCACTCCGCCGTCACCACATCCAGCACCACCCCATGCCCCGAACGGTGGGGGCTCGCAGCAGCAAGACCTGGTCAGCTGTCGTCGTTGGCAGGTGAGGCCGGGGTGTTCTCGGTCAGGTCTTGGGTGGCTGACCAGCTGGCGAGCATCTTCAGTGCGTCGGCGGTGGGGCTGTCCGGGGGTGCGGTGTAGACGTTGAGTGCCAGGCCGGGTTCGGAGGGCAGTTCCATCGACTCGTAGTTGAGGTCGAGCTGGCCGACGACGGGGTGGCGCAGGCGTTTTGGCCGCTGCGGTGGAATTGCACGTCGTGTGAGGCCCAACGCTGGCGGAAGATGTCGCTTTGGGTGGACAGTTCGCCGACGAGTTCGATGAGGGCTTGGTCGTGCGGGCTGCGCCCGGCTTCCAGGCGCAGCATCGCCGCGGCGTCGTTGGCGACCTTGTTCCAGTCAACGAAGAAGTTCTGGGCGGCCGGATTCAGGTAGACGAACCGCGCGGTGTTGGCCGGGCGGCGCGGGTCTTCGAGCACAGGGGAGTACAGGGCCCGAGCGAGGTGGTTCATGGCGACGATGTCGTGCCGTGCGTTGCGCACCCAGGCAGGGGCCTCGGTGATCGCGTCGAGTACGTGCTGCACGGTGGGGCGCACACTGGTCGGCGGGGTGCGACGACGCTTGGGGCCTTCCCCGGAAGCCCTGGCGAGATCGAACAGGTGGTCACGTTCGGCCTCGTTCAGCTGCAAGGCACGACAGAGGGCGTCGAGCACGGGTTCGGAGGCCCCGGCGAGGTTCCCGCGTTCCATGCGCACGTAGTAGTCGACGGAGACACCGGCGAGCATCGCGACCTCTTCGCGGCGCAGCCCCTTGACCCGTCGCTTGCCGCCGTAGGCAGGAAGCCCGGCCTGCTCGGGCGTGATGCGTGCCCGGCGCGAGCTGAGGAATTCGCGGACTACGGTGCGGTGGTCGCTCTGGCCCATACCTCCAGGCTAGGCCGTGCACGCGAAGGTGGGAGGGACGGTCAGTACCCCGGGTGCGAGGAGTACGGGGCACTGTGGAGCGGAGGACCCCGGGCACGACAGAACGTCGCCCGCTTGGGGGGAATGGGAGTACCCGGCTCCGAAGGCACTCCCACAGGGGTCGGCACTCGCTTAGCGTCGATGTCATGACGATTCCGACGTTCACGCTGAACAACGATGTGGTGATGCCGGCGGTCGGGTTCGGCGTCTTCCAGACCGCGCCGGAGGCGACGGCGTCGGCGGTGGAGGAAGCGCTGCGGGTTGGCTATCGGCACGTCGACACTGCGGCGGCGTACGGCAACGAGCGGGAGGTCGGCGAGGCGTTGCGTCGGTCGGGACTGTCTCGCGACGAGGTGTTCTTGGAGACCAAGGTCTGGATCACCGACTACGGCTACGAGAAGACGCTGCACGCTTTCGACAAGGCCGTCGGCAAGCTCGGCGTCGAGCAGCTCGACCTGTTGATCCTGCACCAGGCACTGCCGGGCGAGTTCGCCCTGACCGTTCAGGCGTATCGGGCGCTGGAGAAGCTTTACGCCGACGGCAAGGTCCGCGCGGTCGGGGTCTCGAACTTCATGCCCGAGCACCTCGACCGGCTGTTGGCCGAGACCGAACTCGTGCCTGCGGTCGACCAGATCGAGGTGCACCCGTACTTCCGCCAGTCGGAGCTGATGGCCTACGACGTCGAGCGCGGCATTCTCAACCAGGCATGGTCGCCGATCGGCGGCATCACGTTCTACGGTGACGGTTCGAAGGGTTCCACGCTGCAAGACCCGGTGATCGGCGACATCGCGGCCGCGCACGGAAAAACCCCGGCGCAGGTGATGCTGCGCTGGCATCTGCAGCAGGGTCGGCAGGTGATCCCGAAGTCGGTCACGCCTGCGCGCATCGCGGAGAACTTCCAGGTTTTCGACTTCGACCTGACCGTCGACCAGCTCGCTTCGATCGACTCGTTGGATACCGGGATCCGTGGTGGTCCGGAACCGGAGGACATCACCCGCGCGAACTTCGCCATCGACATTCCCGAAGCATGAGGAGAACTTCTATGCACAAGCGCACACTCGGTCAAGGACTCGAGGTCTCCGCGGTCGGTCTCGGCTGCATGGGCATGTCGCAGAGTTACGGACCCAACCCCGGCGACCGCGACGACATGCTCAGCGTCATTCGCTACGCGGTCGAACAAGCGGGTATCACTTTCTTCGACACCGCGGAGGTCTACGGACCTTACGTCAACGAGGAACTCGTCGGCGAAGCACTCGCGTCGGTGCGGGATCAGGTCGTGATCGCCACCAAGTTCGGCTGGAACATCGAGGACGGCCGGATGAACGGCACCAACTCGCGGCCCGACCAGATCCGGCGCGTGGCCGACGAATCCCTGCTGAGGCTGCGGATCGACACGATCGACCTGTTCTACCAGCACCGTGTGGACCCGGAGGTCCCGATCGAGGACGTCGCCGGGGCGGTGGGCGAGCTGGTCGACGCGGGCAAGGTCCGTCACTTCGGGCTTTCCGAAGCCGGTGCCGGAACGATCCGCCGCGCTCACGCCGTCCACCCGGTAACCGCTGTGCAGAGTGAGTATTCACTGTGGACTCGCGATCCCGAACCGGAAGTGTTGCCGACCTGCGCGGAGCTAGGGGTCGGCTTCGTGCCGTTCAGCCCGCTCGGTAAGGGATTCCTCACCGGCACCGTGAGCACGTCGACCGAGTTCGCCGACGGTGACATCCGCAACACGATCCCACGGTTCGCGGCGGACAACATCGACGTCAACGAAGCATTGGTGAGCTACGTTCGCAGCCTCGCCGAAGCAAAAGGGAGCACGCCTAGCCAGATCGCATTGGCCTGGCTGCTGGCCCAGCAGCCGTGGATCGTTCCGATCCCCGGAACCCGCCGTCGCGGTCGCATCGACGAGAACGCCGACGCGACCCAGGTCCCGTTGACCGCCGACGAGGTCGCCGACCTCGATCTGCTCGCTTCCCGCGTCGGTGTTCAAGGCGACCGCTACAACGCCGCCGGGATGGCGATGGTCGGCCTCTGAGCTCGCGCTGCCGACAATGCTGGGGCCAGAAATGAATTCTGTCACGCCGCGAGATCAACCCCGGCAAGGTCTTCGACCTCACCCTGCCCCTGGAACAGACGGCCGAGGCCTATCGGGCCATGGACGAACGCCGCGCGATCAAGGCCCTGCTGACCCCCTGACCTGTGGCGACCAGGGACAGCCACGTGGTTTGTCCCGCACCACACACGAGGTCGCCACACCGGGCGGGTGACCTCGGCGTCAGAAAGGAATCACCCATGAAGACCAGGATCATCGGGTCGCTCGAGGTCTCCGCCGTCGGTCTGGGCGCGATGGGCTTCAGCCACGGCTACGGTCCCGGTGCCACCGGTGACGACGCCGTCGACCTGATGCACACGGCCTACGACCTCGGGTGCACCTTCTTCGACACCGCCGAGGCCTACGGCGCAGGCGCCAACGAGGAGTTGGTCGGCCGGGCGCTCGCCCCTGTCCGCGATCGGGTCGTCATCGCCACGAAATTCCACCACGGCGACGCCAGAACCCCCGCGGAGGCGGCCAAGGAGATTCGCGGCAAACTCGACGCATCCTTGTCGCGCCTCGGAACCGACCACGTGGAGCTGTACTACCAGCACCGGGTCTCCGACTCGGTTCCCGTGGAGGACGTCGCCGGTGTGATGAACGAATTGATCTCCGAAGGCAAGATCCTCGGCTGGGGACAGTCCCAGGCCACCGCCGAGCAGATTCGCCGCGCACACGAGGTCACACCGCTGGCCGCGGTCCAGAGCGAGTATTCGATCATGGAGCGCATGTTCGAAGCCGACGTGATTCCCACTTGCGCGGAACTCGGCATCGGCTTCGTGCCGTTCAGTCCGCTCGCCAGCGGCTTCCTGGCCGGCACGGTCACCGCCGAAGACTCCTACACCGGAGACGACGTCCGCCGGGTCATCACCCGCTTCGACAGTGACAACATCCGCGCCAACCAGCCGCTGCTGGACCTGCTCACCGCCGTCGCGCGCGAAAAGGGCGCCACCGCGGCGCAGATCTCCCTGGCCTGGATGCTGCACAAGAACGACTTCATCGTCCCCATCCCCGGCTCACGCACACTCGACCGCATCCAGGAGAACCTCGCAGCCGCCGACGTGGAGCTGACCGACGACGAGTTCGACAGGATCGAGTCCGAACTCTCCACGATCGAGATCCACGGCAACCGCACCGACGAGGACATCGCCACACTCAAGACCCTCAACTGACACGCGAGCGACCTACCCAGCCAACGCCCGCGAGGTCCCGCTCGGCCCGGCCGGTGTCCAGGCAGACGAAAGGGGAGTACCTCATGCAGATCACCCGAAGCAGCAGCACCGACACTCAGAAGGGCCCCGCCGACTACTTCACCGGCGATGTCTACATCGATGCGGTCGCCGCTCCCGCCGGTACTTCGACCTTCGCCGCCGCTGCCGTGCACTTCAGCCCCGGCGCACGCACCGCCTGGCACACCCACCCACACGGGCAGACGATCTTCGTCACCGAAGGCATGGGTCTGTGTCAGCGGGAGGGCGGCCCGGTCGAGATCATCCGCCCCGGCGACCGCGTGTTCTTCGAGCCCGAGGAACACCACTGGCACGGCGCAGCACCGAACCGGTTCATGGTCCACATCGCCATCCAACAGACCGACGAGTCAGGCAAGCCCGTGACCTGGGGCCGACACGTCACCGACGAGGAGTACGGCACCCCACCGACCAGCACCGACTGACGAACGGTCTCGGCGTCACGACGGCAGCGGCGACGCCGAGAGGCCGTGTCGCCGCGGCCGAGCGCTGACGGTCCGCGTCAGGAGCCCTCGTGGTTGCGGCGGGCGTATGAGCGCGCGGCGCGTACGCGGTCCCCGCAGCGTTTGGAGCACCAGTGCCTTCGGGCGTGAGTGCGCAGCATGTTCCTACCCGCGATCATGCTGATCATGCGAGCCGACAGTACGCCTTATCCGCAACCCGCGGCCCGTTCAACCCGCAGGTGATCCGGCACTGGATCACTCACCGACACAGATGCCGGTGAGTGCCCGGGTGACGCGGCGGGACAGCCCGATCCGGATGCGGTTGCCGTGGTCGAGCACATGGCCGTCCGGCGTACTGCCGCGAGGTGCGCCGACCCGTGCTCTCGTGACTGCCCTCGTGCTGTGAACCAGCGGATTGCTGTTGCCGCTCATGGCATGCCGGGGCTGGGCGGTGGCCGAGCGCGCTCTACGTCTGGGAAATCCACTGCCAGCACTGTGGCAGCAGTGCCCATGGTGATCATGCTGCGCTGCGGAATGGAAGGGCTTGTTCAGACGAGACGGATGGGGATACCCCGGCGAGGCGCCGGAGCCTCGGGTGCAGGCGGGACAGCGAGGTCGGCGACGGGCGTGCCGTCTACTTCCGCTCATCCGTGCCCTCGAGGGGAACGTCATCCGCTGGGCCGTGCTCGTGGCGTGGGCAACGGTAGTCCGTACGGCGCTGGAGCGTGCGCACCAGCAGCCAGGTCATCACGGGAACCAGCACGGTGATGAGGCCGATCGTCGCGACGGTGACTGGACCGATCGACTCGATCGCCGACCCGAGCAACCTCCGACTCGTGCTGGTCGGGTCCGAGAGCAGCACGGACAGGAACACGACCGCCAGCAACAGCAAACCGGCTCGAACCGCGTGCCACCGCGGACCGTAGAGATGTAGTCGGCGGCGCAGCACACGCGCCACCGTGACCAGTCGTGTCACCCGGACCAGCTGAATCGCCGCGACGACGCGCACCAGCCGCAGTACCTGCACCGGGCCGATGGCGAAGATCACCGCCGGGATCGTCACCACCGTGATGACCACCAGCCACCAGTGGGACCGCAGCCAACGCATCCTGTCTGCACTGGACCACAACAGCAGTGCTGACTCCGCGGTCAACACGATCATCGACAGCCAGTTCAGTACCACGCCCACGACGGCGAAAGGGCCGTCGAACGTAGCGAGGAACACAGCGGGTACCGACGCCACCGCCGCGACGAGCACGAACGGCTCGAGGTAGCGCTCCCAAACGGGTTCGCCCTCACCACCGGTTGCCTCGACCGCTCTCACGAACGAACATCCTGCCAAAGGCGAGGACCGGGCACGACCACGGTTTGGCAGGTGCCCTGACGGCGATGGTGTGTTTCTGCCGTCAGTCGACGCGAATGCTCGGGTGGGCCGGCCCGCATCGCGAGCACCACGGTCACGCCCTACGCGGACACACCACCAGGCGTGTGAGTGGGGGCGAACGCGTCGAGCACGCGCTCGGCGTACGTGAGGGCCACGCCGACGTTGTGGGAAACCACTTGGTGCGAGAAGTTCAGGTCCAAGAAGACCTCGGTCACGCCCTGCGCGCGCAGACCAGCGAGGTCGTCGAGTACTTGCTCGCGGGTCCCCTGGAACTCCCAGTACCGTGATCAGCCCTTCACCCGTCTCCTGGTGCTTCGCGTCGTCGGCATTCTCGGCTGGGCAGCCGAGGACGGCTGATGCGCTCCGGATCAGCGAGCAGCCCGCCCACGTCACGCCGATCGCGGAGATTCTTCCGGGTGTGAAACGGGTCCCACTCCCACGTCGCAGTGAATGGACGAAAGCGGGATGGGAGATCGGTGAGCCGGTCGATGGATGGTGACCCGCCGTGGACACCATCCATCGACCAGACCGCGTCGTGTCCTCCCGATAGCGGCTTGACCCCTGGAGTGAGAGAGAACGAAACAGGGTTGTTCGGGCCGTCCTCGAAGGACACCCGTTCGGCTGCTGGATCATGCGGCTCCGGGGCTGGGAATCTCCAGAAGTTGCGCGTGCCCCCGGGGATCGGGTCCGACTCGTCGCCCGGATGGAGCGCTCGTCACTCGATGATGTCGTCCAATGCGGTCGGCTGGAGGGGGCTCGGTGGTGAGGGAGACGGCGACGCAGCCGCTCGTGGCAGTGAAGAGCAAGCTGGGTGAGTTGAACGCCGTGCTCAACACGCCGTTCACCGGTGGCGATGTTGTCGTGATGATTGAGCTACTCAACAGTGCAAGAGCCGGGGGGTCGACAGCAGCGAAGGTCGTGCAGGCAGGGGTTCAGGCTGTTCGTGCGGGGCGATCCCTCTAGCTCGACACGACGTGGCTGAGTGCGTCGAGTTCACTCGGCGAGCTTCCGCGTGGACCGCTGGAGCACTTCGAGGAGAGGATCGAGGCGGAACTCGAGAACGAGATCTTCTCCGCGGCGGACGGTGCGACTGTCATCCCGGTTGTTGCCGCGGCGGCTGATGAGCGGGAGTTGTTCAGGGTCCGGATGCTTCTCGAACACAAGCCGCGGCGCGTCGCCGTGCGGTTCCGCAGGGCGTCAAGGCAACGTGCGCGGCACCTGACCGGTCAGCTTGAGCGAATCGCCAGCGTCCTGCGCATCAGTACTCAAGACGTGCACCTGGTCCTCGACGAAGGTTTCGTCGACCATGTCGACGGGCGACGTGTCGGGGAGTTGGTGGACGTGGCGCTCACCGTGGGCGAGCACCACGAACTCGCCTCCGGCAGCGTGTTGTCGGGATCGACTCCGCCGACGCGGGTCAACTACGAGACGCACGTACGGGAACGGCCTGAGGTGCACCTGTGGCGAGCTGTCAACGACGGTTGTGATCGCGAGCTCGGGTACGGGGACTATGGTGTCGTGCACCCGGAGCCGCCACCCGACACGAAGGGGTACGGCTGGCCGAACCCGTACCTCCACTACACGATCCCGGACGGGACGTTGTCCATCGCCCGCAGGATCCTGGGACGAGGACGAGGTGGAAGACCGCCGATCGGCGCGGCCGAGCAGCACTTCCTCGAGGTTGCGGATGAGCTCGTACACCACCCCGAGTTCGCTGGTGCCGACTTCTCCTGGGGCGACCGATACATCCACAACTGCCGTTCGTCGCCGACACCTGCTGTCGGCACGTCCAGCAAGTGGATTTCGATGGCGACCTCCCACCACCTCGCGCACCTGTCCCGGCGCCGCGACGCGCCATCCGGACCCGCGTCGGCGAGGTAATGCACGCACGCCCAAGCCCTGTCCGGGCGTGACTCGATGATGACTACTAAAGCGCGTAGTATATAACTGCTTCGGGACGCTGTTTCGGCGTCTGCTGGGCGAAGAAGGGCGGTGCGTGGTGCGCGCATGGACGGTGCGGCAGTGGGGCGCAGCGGGCGTGGCGGCGATCGGCACGGCTCTGCTGATGGGGATGGCGACCGCGATCATCGACAATCCGGTGTTCGTCCGGATGATCCCGACCCCGTGGTGGGCCTACCTGGTGTGGATCACTTCGGCGGTGCTGCTCGGGTTGATCGTCGGCACGTACGTGACACCGCGGGGGCAGGTGAAGCGGTCCGACTCGGCGCAGCATCGGCCCACTCTGGGGGCAGTCTTGCTCGCCTGGTTCGCGGTCGGGTGTCCGACTTGCAACATGCTCGTGGTGCTGGCGCTGGGCGCGAGTGGGGCGGTGACCTGGTTCCAGCCGCTGCAGCCGGTGCTCGCGGTGCTGTCGTTGGTGCTACTCGGTCTCGCGCTGCGGAGCCGCTTGCGCAACGCCGAAAGTTGTCCCGTCCCGAACAGCTCCGTTTCGGTTCTTGACTCCGGGGGAGTGCGGGGCACTGATGGTGCGTGATCCGCTGCGAACCGCACACACCGGCATCAGCCTTCGTGCCGCGAGTGTGGCCCTCGGAAGGTTTGCTCCCCGGTGCTCCCGAAACACCTCGGCGAGATCCACGGAACCACCAACGCAGATCACTCCGCGCACTCTCTTCTACGCTGGCGGGCGGTGGAGGTGTGATGCTCGGGCTCGGTGAGCTGGAACTCAAGGTGATGGACGTCCTGTGGGCGGCTGACGAGCAGCTCCGCGTGCGTGACGTGCTCGGTCGACTCGCCGGCGAGCGGGCGTTCGCCTACACCACGATCATGACGGTGCTCGACCACCTGCACGACAAGGGCTGGGTGCGGCGCACTCGCACCGGACGTGCCTACAGTTACTGGCCCGTGCGCTCGCGGGAAGAGGCGGGGGCGCACGTGCTTCGCGAGGTGCTCGACTCGTCCGGCGATGCCGAGTCCGTCCTGCTGCACTTCGCCGCCTCGGTGTCCGAACGTGAGTCGGAGCTTCTCCGGCGAGCTCTCGAGAACGGACACGAAACGCCATGACGATCGCGATCGGGTTGCTGGTCGGAGCGATGGTGGTCGCCGTGTTCGGTCCCGTGTATCTGCGGGCGTTGCTGCACCCACGGGTGCGTCCCGGTATCGCGCTGGCCGGATGGGTTGCGTCTCCGTTGGTGGCGATCGGGGCCGCGGTCGCCGGTGCGTCGTTGCTGCTGGTCCCGCACAACGAGTCCGTCGACGGTCTCATCGGCATGGCGCAGAGCTGCATCAACGTGGTGCACGGTGACACGGCGGCGTGGGAGTATCTCGCCCGGTTGTGCGGCGCGGCGCTCGTGGCGGGGGCGGCGCTGCGGGTGCTGACCGTGACGGTCGGGCTCGTGCGGAAAGACGTTGCGACACGCCGTCGCCACCTGACCTCGGTGCGGCTGCTGTCCCGTGCGGACCCGGACTCGGCGGTGTTGTGGCTGGACCAGGCGGTGCCGGTGGCCTACAGCATGGGCGGCCGACGCGGCGCGATCGTGGCGACCACCGGGGTGGATCGTCTCGACGGCGAGGTCCGTGACGCGGTTCTCGCGCACGAACGCGCCCACCTGTCCGGACGGCACCACGGTCTGGTCCTGTTCGTGACGGCGCTCGCCAAGGCGTTGCCGTTTGTGCCACTGTTTCGGGCCGCGTCCCCTGCGGTGCGGCTGCTCGTCGAGCTCGCCGCGGACGCCAGGGCAGCCCGGCACTGTGGTGCGGGGTCGGTGTGCGCGGCGCTGTGCGCGGTGACCGGTGAGGCGACGCCGGCCACCTCGCTGGCGATGTCGCGGGAGTCGGTGCGGCTGCGGCTGCACTGGCTGCAGGCCGCGCCTGCGTTCGGTCGGCACCGGGCGAGATACGTGGCCGCCGTACTCGCTTCCGCCACGCCTGCGATCGTCGCGGTCGGTGCCGCAGCATGCTTGGTTCTGCTGTACTGCTTCGCCCTCAAGGTTCTGTGACCGTGCCCTCGCAGACCTGATCCGCCCCGATTCTCGGTCCCTGCACATGCGCGAACCGCCCGCGCCGGTGGCCGGTGCGCTACCCAGGCTAGATCTCACCAACCTTCTCGGGCCCCAGTCGACTACTATGCATCGTAGTAGTTACGCTCGTGGCGGCCGAGCGAAGGAGTGGTGACCGGTGGACGGCACGGGCGTGCAGAAGAAATGGCTGAGTGTGATGGCGGGAGTGCTCGTCGTCGCGGTCGTGTTCCTGCTGGGATACATGATGGCCGCACAGGGCGGGTCGAACCAGGCGGCGCAGCAGCAGGCCGAGACGCAGCAGGAGAACCCGCTGGCGCAGCTGGCGCGTCGCGTGCCCGACGACCCGATGGCGCTCGGGAAGCCGGACGCCCCGGTCGTCATGCTCAATTACTCCGACTTCCGGTGCCCGTACTGCGCGAAGTTCTCCCGCGACATCGAGCCCGAACTGATCCAACGCTATGTGGACGCCGGGGTCCTGCGTATCGAGTGGCGAGACTTCCCGATCTTCGGCGAGGAGTCGCTCGAAGCCGCCAAGGCCGGGCGCGCGGCGGCGGCGCAAGGCAAGTTCTGGGACTACCTCGGTGCGATCCACCAAGACGCGCCGGAACGCGGGCACCCGTCGCTGCCGCGCGAGAAACTCGTCGACTACGCGCAGCAGGTCGGGATCACCGACCTCGCCGAGTTCGAGGCCGACATGAACAATCCCGCCACGATGTCGGCCATCCGCACGGACGCGACGGAAGGCTCGCAGATCGGCGTGTCGAGCACACCGACGTTCCTGGTCAACGGCGATCCGATTCTCGGAGCCCAGCCACTCGACCAGTTCGTCAACGCCATCGAGCAGGCCAAGGCCGCGGCGCAATGAACGAGATCGGACTGCTCGGCGCATTCCTCGGCGGACTACTGACCCTGCTCAGCCCGTGCGCGGCGATGCTGCTGCCGTCCTTTTTCGCCTACGCCTTCGACGGTCTCGGCAAGCTGGTCGCCCGCACCGCCGTCTTCTACCTCGGACTGGCGAGCACGCTGGTCCCGCTCGGGGCCGCGGCCGGGCTCTTCGGCGCGCTGCTGACCCAACACCGCACAACGGTGACCCTGGTCAGCGGCGCGGTGCTGATCGGCCTGGGGCTACTGCAGATCTCCGGCAAGGGCTTCGGATTCGCCGCGGCGCAGCGGATGACCGGCCGCATTCGGATCTCTTCCGGCCTGTCGGTGTACGCACTCGGCACGGTCTACGGGTTGGCCGGGTTCTGCGCCGGACCGCTGCTCGGCAGCGTGCTCACCGTGTCGGCCGCCGGAGGCGAGCCGCTCTACGGCGCGATCCTGCTCGCCCTGTTCGCGTTCGGGATGGCCTTTCCGCTGTTCCTGCTGGCCCTGCTCTGGGAACGGTTCCAGCTCGGCAAACGGGCGTGGCTGCGCGGGCGGGAGGTCGCCATCGGGCCGCTGCGCCTGCACACCACCAACCTCGTCTCCGGCCTTGTGTTCGTCGCGATCGGACTGATGTTCGTGCTCACCGAGGGGACTGCGAACCTGGGTGGCCTCGGTGACGTCGACAGCCAGTTCGCGATGCAGGCGTGGCTGCAGCAGATCGTCGCGGAAGTGTCGAACACCGCCGTTCTGCTGGTGCTCATGGTCACCGCTCTCGTGGTGGTGCTATGGAAAATCGCACGGATCCGCCGAGCTGAACGCGACGGGCCCGGCAACGCGTCCGACGAGACCAGCGTCGCCGAGGACGACAGGGGTCGGCGTTGATGGATCCACCGTCCGGCGGTCCGGCCGTTGGTGTGCCGGACTCCCGGACGGTGGCTGGGCAGCGGCTGAGCCCCGTGTGCCGAGCAGGCCGAATGCAGATCGGCGACGTCGTGTGCTGCCGACAGGTCGGTCAGAACGTGCCCGTGTCGATGGCGGCCGTGCGCTCGTCCTGTTTGGCGGCGTCCTGGGGGTAGGTCCGGTAGAAGACGAACCAGTACACCGCGTTGAGCAGGTAGGGCACGGTCACGAAGTAGAACATCACCTGGGTCAGACCGAGCGCCTCGCCGAGGTAGCCCATCGCCAGCGTCATCAGACCGGCCAGTCCGCCCTGAATCAGCGAGAACAGCACGCCGAATGCCGTGGCGGAAAGCTGCTTGGGTGCCACGGTGGAGACCATCGGGAACACGCAGGCGGAGAAACCGATCGACATGACAAGGCCGAAGAGGAACATCACGACGTAGGCGACCAAGCCTTGGCCCCAGTCGATCTGCAGTGCCACGACAGAGGCCACGGCGGCTGCGACCAGGTAGAGCTGCATGAGCATGACGCGGCCCTTGAGCCCGAAGCACCGGACGAACCAGTCGCCGAGGAATCCGCCGACGATGGAGGACAGCGCCATACCGCCGGAGAACACGGCGAACAGCAGCGCAGCGGACGGGACTTCCCAACCACGGGCGTCGACGAAGAAGGTGACGAGAAACGTGTACAGCACGAGGCTGGTCACGAGCGGGAGCATTCCCGCGAGCAGGGCGATCGTGGGGATCTTGAACAGCTTGACGGCATCCCCGATCCGGAACCGACCGACATCCGGATCGTCGGAGACAGCGGTGGTGCGCTCCGGCTCCTGGACGAACGCCAGAATGCCGAAGCCGGACAGCACACTCAGACCGCCCATGACGAACATGCCGTAACGCCATCCGTTGGGGTCGTTGGCGAACAGTGCGATCGCCGGCCCCAGGCCCATGGCGATGAGCGCTCCCACACCGCGGACGGTGCCGAAGGCACGGCCACGTTGCTCGTCCCGGAAGAGATCACCGAGCAGGCCGTAGATGATCGGCTCGGAAGCGACGGTGCCGAGGACGCCGATGCCGTAGAGGACCAGCAGCATCGTGAAGTTCTGCGCGAGACCGGCCGATGCGGTCCACAGTCCCCAGAGTCCGGTGACGAGGAAAAGCACCTTCTTGCGACCGAATCGGTCGGCGGCCATGGCCCATGCAGGCCCGGCGATCATGCGGGCGAAGCGCGAGAGGCTGGCCAGAATTCCCAGGGCGCCGAGGCTGAGCCCGAAGGCGTCGCGGATCAGCGGAAAAAAGGTGTTGATCAGACTGTTCTCGGTGTTGTCGACCGAGTACGCCACCGCGAGCGTCCCGACTGCCTTGCCGCGGCCCTTGGGAGGTGCGGTGCTGTCGTCGTCGGGGGCCACCGTGACGTTGCCGGTGCTTGTCGTGCCGGAATCTGAATCCGCGAAGTGGTTCGTGCTCATGGGGGTTTCCCTTTCACCGCTCTGCATTGCGCGGCCGCCGGTGTGTGGGAACGGACGAAACGGTGCCGGCGGGTGCCGCCCCTCAGTCGAATCGGGGCGTCATCATGTGTGACAGGTGCCACGTCGCGAGAGAAGCGGTTGCCATTTGTTGCCCTCAAAGGACTTTCGCGCATTTGCCGTCATGCGCCGCGCGACGTGCCAACGGAACTCCCTCGTTCCGATTCGGTGTCCGCGCGCACGATTCCCCGGCGCCGCCCGCGTGGGGCGATGCCGGGGCGTCGTGACCGACGTCAGCGGGCGCCGGGCATCGCCTCACGCTCGGGAAACGTCCCCTCGGAGCGGATCCGCTTGTTGAGTTCGGCCAGGTAGACGTTCTCGTCGAAGTCGAGCGGGACCTCGTGGCCGAGCCAGCTGGACAAGTGAATCGCGTTGGCCAGCCGCACGCCGTTGACGCCGTCGCTGCCCGGCGCCAGCAGCGGGGTGCCGTCGAGGATGTTCGCCGCGAAGTTCTCGAGCACGCCCGAATGCTGCGCACCCCAGACCGAGTCGAACTCGACGACCTCCTGTGAGTAGAGCGCGGTCGGATCCATCTCGCCCTTGAACAGCTTGCGCACGTCGCTCATGCCCATGCCGTCCGAGAGTTCCCGCTCGTCCTTCACCAAGCGGGTGACCGTGGCGGACTTGGAGCCGTCGACGACGATCTTGCCCGCATCGCCCAGAATCTCCAGCCGGTCGGTTCCCGTCAGGTCGTGGACCGCGGTGACGAACGTGCCGGTGGCGCCGTCGCCGTAGTCGACGACGGCGGTGACCTCGTCCTCCACGGCGATGTCCCGGCGAAAGCCGTACGCCACTTTGGAGTAGACCGACTTCGGGACGCCGCAGATCCACTGCCACAGGTCGAGCTGGTGCGGCGCCTGGTTGACCAGCACGCCGCCACCCTCACCGCCCCAGGTGGCCCGCCACGCGGACTGCTCGTAGTAGCCCTGCGGACGCCACCAGGTGGTGATGATCCAGTTCGTCCGGCGGATCCTGCCGATCTCGCCGGCGTCCACGATCTGTTTGATCCGC
Organism: Allosaccharopolyspora coralli; assembly: GCF_009664835.1. Taxonomy (NCBI): domain Bacteria; kingdom Bacillati; phylum Actinomycetota; class Actinomycetes; order Pseudonocardiales; family Pseudonocardiaceae; genus Allosaccharopolyspora; species Allosaccharopolyspora coralli. The sequence continues at coordinate 2,557,657 of NZ_CP045929.1, read as the reverse complement.
TGGTACAGCGGATTGTTGCGCTGATTGAACATGATCGCGAACGTCAGCTCGGGGTGCTGGGCGGCGAACTCGTTGAGCTCGGTGACCTGCTTGGTGTAGACCCCAGCCGGTTTCTCCACCAACGCGTGCACGCCCCTGTTCAGCGCGGCGATCCCGATCTCCGGGTGCAGGTAGTGCGGCACCGTCGTCACGACCGCATCCACGTCGCCGCTCGCCAGCAGGGACTGGTAGTCCTCGTGCACGGGCACGCCGTACTCCGCGGTGGCCGCCGCCCGCGTCTCGGAGTCGATCTCGGCGATGGCGCCGATCTCCATGTTCGGGACCATGCCGTCCTTGATGAACTTGGCGTACATGGACCCCTGGGCCCCGAACCCGATGATCCCGAGCCTGACCTTTCCGGACATGGGCGGTTCTCCTTCGCATCGTGGACGGGCGGACGGGCCCGCCGTGCGGCACCGTTGCGCTGTTCACTGTGCGGGCGCGTCTCGAGGTCGACCACGGGTTGCCAGATGTTGCCGCACCCGGCGCGGCTGTCACAGGTGCGGCAACAAACGGCAACCGATGGTCCGACCGGTCGCTCACCGCTCATGGTGGCGGAACGATCCGTCGATCTGGCCGAGTGAGGAGCACCCCTATGTGGACACTGTCGGGATTCTCCGACGAGATCTCCCCCGACCTCGACGAGCAGGCTGCCCTCGTCGAGAAGCTCGGGATGTCCTCCGTCGAGTTCCGCAGCGCATGGGAGACCACTGTGCTCGACCTGGACGCCGAGCAGCTCTCCCGGGCGAAGGAGATCCTCGACGCTCACGGCCTGGCGGTGTCGAGTATCGGGTCCCCGATCGGGAAGATCTTCGTCGACGAGGACTTCGCAGTCCACCTCGACCGCGCCCGCCACGCTGTCGACGTCGCCCATCACTTCGGCGCCCCGTACATCCGTGTCTTCTCCTTCTTCATCCGGCCCGGCGACGACCCGGACGACCACCGCGACGAGGTGCTGCGCCGGATGCGCGCCGTGGCCGACGTGGCGGAGGAGGGCGGGGTGATCCTGTTGCACGAGAACGAGAAGGAGATCTACGGCGACGTCCCGCGCCGGTGCGTCGACATCCTCGACTCGGTCGGGTCACCGAACCTCCGCGCGGCGTGGGACGCCGCCAACTTCGTCCAGGTAGGCGTGCGGCCCTTCACCGAGGGCTACGCGAGCATTCGTCCGCACCTCGAATACGTCCAGATCAAGGACGCCCACCTGGCCGACGGCGAGGTGTGTGCCGCAGGCCGTGGTGACGGCGAGATCGCGGAAACCGTCCGCGCGCTGCACCGGGACGGTTTCGACGGGTATTTCTCACTCGAACCGCACCTGTCGAAGGCGCACAGCCTCGGAGGCTTCTCCGGCCCGGACCTGTTCACCGAGGCATGGCAGGCGTTCACCGACCTCCTGAAGTCCGAGGGGATGGAGTACCGGTGACGACAGCAGCGATCATTGGATGCGGTGACGTCTCGGGTGTCCACGCCGCGGCCATCCGAGCGGTGGAGGACAGCGAACTCATCGCCGTGTGCGACACCGACCCGGCAGCTCTCGCGGCGGCCGTCGAGCGGTACGGCGTCCCCGGGTTCGGCGACCACCGCACCCTCCTGTCGCAGCTCCGCCCCGACGTCGCCCACGTCTGTACCCCGCACCACCAGCACGTGCCCGTGGCACTGGACCTCCTCGACGCCGGTGTGCACGTGCTCGTCGAGAAGCCGCTCGCGCACACCGTCGGCGAGGCCGAGCGTCTCGTCGAGGCCGCTGAGCGCACCGACACCCGCATCGGTGTGTGCTTCCAGAACCGCTACAACGCCACCTCGCAGGCCGCCCGCCAGCTGCTCGACTCCGGCGAGGTGGGCGCCGTGCTCGGCGCGAGCGCCACGGTGATGTGGACCCGCACCCCCGACTACTACCGGCGCAAACCGTGGCGGGGGAAGTGGGAGACCGCCGGCGGTGGGCTGCTCATCAACCAGGTCATCCACACCCTCGACCTGGTGCAGTGGCTCGTCGGCGGTGTCGTCGACGTCAAGGGCAACGCCTCCACACGCCTGTACGGCGACCTCATCGAGGTCGAAGACACTGCCGAGATGCTGCTGGCCCACGAAGGCGGGTCTCGCAGCGTCGTCTACGGCTCACTCGCCAACGTGGTGCACGCTCCCGTCACGATCGAGATCACCGCCGAGCGGGGCACCCTCTCGATTCGGGGAGATCTCACCACCACGTACGCCGACGGTCGTGTGGAGACGGTCAAGGAACGCCGGGCCTCGTCGACCGGACGCGCCTACTGGGGCGTCTCGCACGAGGTTCTCATCCGGGACTTCTACGCCCGGCTGGGCGATGAGGAGTCGTTCTGGATCAGTCCGCGCGAAGCAATGAAGTCGCTGCGCGTCCTCAAAGACGTCTACATCCAGAGCGACCTCGTCCAGAACCGGCTGACCACCGTCGGCTGACACGACACGACGAACTGTCCCGTCCGGCCGGGAGAACCCTCTACTGAGGACAAAGGAGTACCCATGCCCAAGATCGGTGTCCAGATGATGATGCTGAAGGACAAGGTCGAGCAGACAGGGCCGTACGAGGTCCTCCGGCGCCTCCGGGACTCGGGATTCTCCGCCGTCGAGGTCTCGCAGATCGCGATGACCCCGGAGAACGTGGCCGAAATGCGCCGCGCCAAGGACGAACTCGGCACCGACTTCGGCGCCTTGTCCGCCGGACTGGGTGGCGGGCCGAACGATTCCCTCTTGGAGGACTTCGGCAAGATCGTCAAGGACGCCAAGGAGTTGGGTTCCTCCCGGCTGCGTATCGGCATGATGCCGTTCCCGGCGATGGCCTCGCACGAGGCGCTGTTGGAGTTCTGTCGCCAGGCGGAGGACGTCTCCACCCGTCTCGCCGACGAGGACATCACGCTCTATTACCACAACCATCACATCGAGTTCGCGAAGCGCGGGGGCAGCACCCTGCTCGACATCATCCGGACCGAAGCACCCACGATGCGCCTCGAGATCGACGTGCACTGGGTGCAGCGCGGCGGGAAGGACCCCGTCCGCACCTTGCAGAGATACGCGGGCCTGGTGGACCTCGTGCATCTCAAGGACTACCGCGTTGGTGAGCTGGAACCGGCCGCGTTCGAGGCGCTGCAGAACGGGGACCGCGCCGCGTTCATGCAGGCTTTCACCGGGGTGGTGCAGTTCGGTGAGGTCGGCGAGGGCAACCTCGACTGGACCGAGATCGTCGATGAGTCACTGGCTTCCGGCGCCGAGTACCTGTTCATCGAGCAGGACCAGCAGTACGGCCGGGACCCGTACGACTGCCTGAAGACCTCCCGCGACAACCTCGTGACACTCGGGTACGAGAACCTGTTCTGACCGACTCGGCCGGACAATCCGGGCCGGACTGCCCGTGGCACGCACCCACGCGAAGAGCTCCGGTGCCGCCGAAAGCCTCGTTGACCGCCCAACGGCTCAGGGTGGGCTCGCGTTCAGCTCGCCGTGGCGCACTGTCCACGGTCGACGGTGGTGGGCCCGTCCCCGGTCGGGCGGATGTCGACGTCGAAGATGCCGGTGGGCAGGTACAGCGAGCAGCAGGCGTTGGGAATGTCGACGATGCCGCTGACCCGTCCCTCGATCGGCGCGGCGCAGAGGATGAGATAGGCCTGTTCGCCGGTGTAGCCGAACTGGGTCAGGTAGTCGATCGCGTGCAGGCAGGCGCGTTTGTAGGCGACGGTCGCGTTCATGTAGTGCTGGTCGCCCGCCTCGTCGACCGAGATGCCGATGAACGACACGAACTCGTCGTAGCGCGGCTCGTGCCTGCCCGGCTGGAAGATCGGCGTGGTGGCCTTGTACTTGTTCACGCCGTCTTTGATCAGGTCCACGTGGACGTCGACGTAACCGCCCATCTCGACCGCGCCGCAGAAGCTGATCTCGCCGTCGCCCTGCGCGAAGTGCAGATCGCCGATCGAGAACTTCGCACCCGGGACGTACACCGGGTAGAGCACCCGGGAGCCGATGGAGAGATTCTTGATGTCGACATTGCCGCCGTGCTCGCGCGGGGGCACGGTGCGCGCGGCTTCGCGGGCGGCGCGCTGGAGCTCGCCGCCGCTCAGGGTGCCCAGCAGCGCGTGGTCCTCCAGCGGCGGCAGAGCCAGTGGCGGCACGCGCTGCGGGTCGGTGTCGATCAGTGCTTGTTCTCGGCGATTCCACTTGGCCAGCAGTTCCGCCGACGGGGCGCAGCCCGCCAGGCCCGCGTGCACGTTGGAGGCGATCCTGACGCCGGGCAGGTGCCGAGAGGTCGCGTACTTGCCGTGGAAGTCCCAGACGGCCTTGCCTGCGGAGGGGTAGTGGTCGGTGAGGAACCCGCCGCCGTTGCTTTGGGCGAAGATTCCCGTGTAACCCCAGCCCTCGCCGGGCTCGTCACCCACACCGGAGGCGCCGCTGTGGGCGGCCCCGAGGTCGAGGTAGTCCACGACCAGCAGGTCACCGGGCTCGGCGCCCTCGACGTGGATCGGCCCGGAGAGCATGTGGTTGTGGTCGAGGACCATGTCGCGGATGTCGTTCGCCGAGTCGTCGTTGACGACCTGGCCGTCGGTCCAGTCCTTGCATTCGATGCGGAAGACGTCGCCGGGCCGGACCGAGACGGCTGCCGGAATGTCGGGATGCCACCGGTTGTGTCCGGGAACCTCCTGCTCGCGCATCGACTGGGACTGATCCACACGGAACACGGTCTCTGGCATGGTGTTCGCTCCTGGCTCGTGGGTGTGCGCGGCGTGCTGACCGCTCGCGCCCGAGACGACCTGAGGACACCTTCCCGCCTGTCGACAGACCCGGCCACCGGGACGAGACGAGTCGCGTCTACGAGCGGCTTTCCCGCCGTTCCACCGTGGTGATTCCGGCCTTGCACGCTTTCGCCACGCGGCGGTGGTGCGACAACCGGTCGAGCAGACTCAGCGGTGCGGCGGTTCCGGGGTGCTCGTCTCCCGGTTGCGGTGCGCCGTCACCGGACCAGACGTGCAGGATCTCGCCGTCGACCGTTCCGCTGCGGTACCAGCGTTCCCAGCGTTCGAAATCCGGGCTGTACCGATGTCCCAGCACGAAAGCGGCCTCACCTTCGCCTGCGAGTGCGGCACCGTCGCGGGGCCAGAGCTCTACGGATTGCTGCCCCGGCTCGGGCCAGCGCGCAGCAGTGACCACGGTGGTCCGCGGTTCCTCCGGATCGTCGCTGTGCGGCTGACGTACGAGCAGAGCGTCGCCGGGGTGCGTGCGCGCAGGAAGGGTGTCGACCCGGGTGATGTCGCGGAGGGTGACCAGTGCCCGGGGAATCCACCACCAGTTCTCCCGGCGGGCCATGAGACTGTCCGCGCGCAGCCGCGTGGGTGGGTGCTTGGCCAGCTCCTGCGGGAGCAGGTGGTCGACGAACTCCGCACCGCTGAGATCCCAGTGGAGGTCCACGCGGCCGGTGGCCACCAGGGTCTTCGGGTGCCCGTGGCCGGTGTGGACCGTGAACGCGGCGCGGTGGGGGAGGGAATCCACGTCGTCGAGATGCGACAGCGGGACGGCAGCGCACGGTGTGCGGTCCTGCGGCCAGGTCAGCGGCACCACGGGCATACCGCGCGGACCGCGCACCGTGTGCCACAGAATCTCGGCCGTGACGGCTCGCGACCAAGCCGTGATCATCTCGTCCCGCATGACCCTATGTATCGGCGCCGTGAGTTGCTATGTTCGCAGGCGAACTTTAGCCGACCCTCGTTGCGGCTGTGCAGGGCCCAATGCCCCGAAGGCCGAACCGGGGTTCGGTCACAGCAATGGGACACGAGGGATTCCATGCCCGCAGCCGTCGTGCTGGCAGTCGCGATCGCGGCACTCGCGCTGGCCTACCGCTACTACTCGGCGTATTTGGCCAAGCGCGTCTACGCGCTCGACCCGGACTTCGTCACTCCGGCCCACACGTACAACGACGGTGTGGACTACGTGCCCACGAACAAGCACATCGTCTTCAGCCATCACTTCATCTCGGTGGCGGGCGCCGCGCCGATCGTCGGCCCGGCGACCGCGGTGTTCTGGGGGTGGGGACCAGCGCTGTTGTGGGTGGTGCTCGGCACGATCTTCGCTGCCGGGGTGCACGACTTCGGCTCACTGGCGATCTCGGTACGCCACAAGGCCCGCAGCATCGGCACGCTGACCAGCGACATCATCACGACTCGCGCGCGCACCCTGTTCCTACTGATCATCTTCTTCCTGTTGACGATGGTCAACGCCGTGTTCGCCGTGGTCATCGCACAGCTGTTCACGGAGAACCCCGAGGCGGTGCTGCCGGTGCTGCTCACCATCCCGTTCGCGATCGGGTTGGGGCAGTACGTCTACCGCAAGCGCACCACGGCGCTCGTGCCTGCGATGGTCGCCATGGCGCTGGTCTACGTGAGCATCCCGGTCGGGCAGGCGTGGCCCATCACGGTGGACCCGGTGGCGAACGCGATCGGTCTCGACGCCGAGACCCTGTGGATCCTGTTGATCTTCGTCTACACGTTCTTCACCTCGCGACTGCCGGTGTGGATGCTGTTGCAGCCGCGTGACTACATCAACCAGATGCAGATGGTGGTGGCACTGGCGGTCATCATCCTCGGGATCGTCATCGGGTGGAACACCATCGTCGCTCCAGCCGTGAACGACGTGCCCCCGGACTCACCACCGTGGTTCCCGCTGCTGTTCGTCACCATCGCCTGTGGTGCGGTGTCCGGGTTCCACAGCCTCGTCGGCTCCGGCACCACCGCGAAGCAGTTGGACAAGGAGACCGACGCGCGCTACGTCGGCTACCTCGCCTCCTCCGGTGAAGGACTGCTCGCCCTGTGTGCCATCCTCGCCTGCACGGCGGGCGTGGCCGCCACGACAGCGGATTGGAACAGCCTCTACAGCGACTTCGACATGGCCTCCGACAGCGCCACCGGCTATTTCGTCGACGGCGTTGCCCAGTTCGCAGGCAATCTCGGCGTACCTGCCGGTATCGGGACCATCTTCGCTTCGCTGGTGGTGATCAGCTTCGCGGCGACCAGTCTGGACACAGCGGTGCGATTGCAGCGCTACATCGTCCAGGACATCGCCGAACTCGTCCGGTTCAAGCCGCTGGCCCGCAACCTGACCGCCGCGACCGTGGTCGCCATCCTGATCCCGCTGTCGATCGCGCTGCTGCCCGGTGACTTCGCCTTCGGAACGTTGTGGCAGCTGTTCGGCACCACCAACCAGCTCACCGCCGGCCTGGCGTTGGCCGTGATCGCGGTGTGGGTGACCAAGAGCAACCGCAACCCGATCGCGGTCCTCGTGCCGTGGGCGTTCCTCGTGGTGATGACCTCGTGGGCGCTGATCGTGCAGTTCGGGGAGTTCGTCGCGTCGAATGATCCAATGCAGATGTTCTTCCTCGCGCCGCTGGACATGGTGATCTTCGTGCTGGCGCTGTGGATGGTGGTCGAGGCCGCGATTGCCTTCCGTCGTGCCTGGCGAGAGCGCAGTCGAGACGAGTCGGTCGTCAGCCCGACCGAGCAGTCGTAGCGGTCGTTGCATCAGACCTCGCGTGGGTTGGTCTGCGTTGGTGGTTCCGTAGTGGACCTCACCTCGCAGTCGGCTGGCGTGCGTCGGCGGCGGGACATCGGGCGCCGCCGTAGGCTCCGACTCGCCTTGTTCGGGCCGGAGTCCGTGTCGTGCGTTCAGGAGGATCGGTGCGCACCGAGCAGCAAGCGCTGAAGGTCTCGCTCGGTGCGATCCTGACGTTCGCGGCTCTCGGGATCGGATTCGGCCTCGTCACGGGCTCGATCGCGATCATCTTCGACGGCGTCGTCTCGCTGGTCGACGCGGTGATGTCGGTGGTTTCGATCGTCGTCGCCGGGCTCATCGCCCGCTCCGCCGTCAACGACCTCTCGCCCGGCATGGCCAGGCGTTTCACGATGGGGTTCTGGCACTTCGAACCCATGGTCCTCGCCGTCAACGCGCTGGTGCTGATCTCGGTGTCGGCCTACGCCGTGATTCAGTCCGTCTCGACGCTGCTCAGCGGCGGCAGGGACGTCGAGTTCGGACCGGCGATCGTCTACGCCGTGATCGTCGTGGTGTTGTCGGCGACGGTCGGCTTCCTGGAGCATCGTGCGAACCGCAGGCTCCGCTCGGCGCTGGTCGCCATGGACGTCAAGGGGTGGCTCGTCGCGGGATCCGTCACCGCGGCGTTGCTGGTCGCCTTCGTCATCGGATTTGCTCTCGTGGGCACTCGGTTCGAGTGGATGCGGCCGTACGTCGATCCAGCGGTGCTGATGGTGGTGGCGCTGGTGCTGCTGCCGGTCCCCGTGCCGACGCTGCGTAAGGCCGTCGCCGACATCGCGTTGGTCGCGCCTCCCGAGCTGCAGGACGAGGCCGAGCGGACGGCGGAGGCGGTCGTCGAGGCCGAGGGTTTCGACGGTCACCGCGTGTACGTCGCACAGCTCGGCCGAGCGAAGCAGATCGAAATGGTCTTCCTCGTCCCGACCGGGTTGCCGCCGCGATCGTTGGAAGACTGGGACCGGATCCGCGCCGACATCAGCGAGCGTCTCGGCGGTGCCGAGCCGGACAACTGGATCACCGTGTCCTTCACGACCCGCCGGGAGAATCCGTAGAGTGCATTTTTCGGAGCTGGCGTTTGTGCCCGTAAACGCGTGTGGATCAAGCTTGTGCGGCGGCCGTCACCAGGCTGGTTCCGCCGCCGCCCGGCCGCCGGTTGCGGCGGCCGGGCCACGGCAGGGCACGGTCAGCGGCCGAGAATTCGGCGGAGGCTGCCGAGCAGGAGCTCGACGCGGTCGAGGCCTGCGTTGGGGCCCATGAGGCCGATGCGCCACACGGTGTTGGCGTACTGGCCGACGCCGCCGCCGATCTCGATGCCGTAGTCGTTGAGCAGGCGCTTGCGCACGTCCGCGGAGTCCACGTGGTCGGGCACGACGACACTCGTGAGCTGGTGCAGCCGGTTGCCTTCGGCCGCGAACAGATCCAGGCCCATCTCCTGGAGGCCGGTCTGCAGTGCCTCCCCGGCTTCGCGGTGACGTTCGGCTGCGGCGGCGATGCCCTCTTCCAGGAGACGCCCGAGTGCGGCGTGCAGTGACGCCACCATGGCGGTGGGCGCGGTGTGGTGGTAGGCGCGGCCACCGGAACCGCCTCCGGTGACGTAGTTACCGATGAGGCCGAGGTCGAGGTACCAGGTCGTCGGCTTCTCGACGCGCCGGTGCCAAGCGCGCTCCGAGACGGTGAACGGGGCGAGGCCGGGTGGCACGCCGAGGCACTTCTGCGTTCCGGCGTAGGCGATGTCCACGTTCCAGCCGTCCAGGTCGATCTGTTCCCCTCCGATGGAGGTGACGCAGTCGGCCAGCAGCAGGGTGCGCTCGTCGCGTTCGCGCAGCGCGGCTCCGAGGTGCTCGATGTCGCTGCGGACACCTGTCGAGGTTTCGGCGTGAACGGCGGCGACGATGGACGGGCTGGGGTGCGCGGCCAGGACACGCTCGACGTCGACCGGCTGCCCCCAGGTGTGGTCCACGCGGACGACTTCGGCACCGTAGCGGGAGGCGACGTCGCACATCCGCTCGCCGAACAGGCCGTTCACGGCGACCACGACGACGTCTCCCGGGTGCACGAAGTTGACGAAGGCAGCTTCCATCCCGATCGAGCCGGTGCCGGACAGTGGGAGCGTCCGGAGGTTCCCGGTGCCCCAGACCGTGCGCAGGCGCCTGCCCGTCTCGTCCAGCATCGCCAGGAACTCCGGATCCAGGTGACCCAGCATCGGAGCGGCCAACCCGGCCGTCGCCTCGGGATAGGCGTTCGTGGGACCCGGACCGAGCAAAGAACGTTCAACCAAAGCCATACGGACACACTAGGTGCTTCGCCCCAGCGCACCTCAGGGTAGCGGGGAAGCTCCACCGCAGCCTGAGCCGGACGTTTCCGGAATGCGGAACCACACTTTCATCGAAAGTGGAGCGCACCGGTGGGGAAGGTCACACGGGTGAGCGGTGTTCATGCCGGGAAACGCGGACGAACGGGGTGACGACGAGCAGCAGCACCACGGATCCGGTGAACGCGAGTCCGATGCCGAACGGCTCCGCGAGAGCACCCAACGCGGTCGCGCCGAGGCCGGTCCCGGCGTCGTAGCCGATGTTCCACGCCGCGCTGGCCGTGCTGTAGTGCGCCGGACCGGCGGCGAACAGGGCGACCATCGCGTCGTTCTGCACCATGCCGAACCCGAGCCCGACGAGCGCGCCGCCGAGGGGAAGCAGGAGCGGCGCTGCCGTCGAGGCGACCACCGCGAGCATGCCGGCCGCCGTCAGCAGCGTGCCCGTTCCGAGGAGCCCGCCTGGTCGTTGTGACCGGTCGGTGAGCGTCCCGGAGATCGCGCGTCCGACGAGCATGCCGAGCGGCAGGACGAACAACGTCGCGAGGACCGCTCGGCGAGCGTCGGGCGCGAGCAGCGGACCGAACGTGATCACCCCGGCCTGAGCCACCGCGCACGCCGTGAGTGCCACGACGGGCCCCGCCCGCAGTGCCGAGAGGACACCGCCTCGCCGACCGCGGGAACGGCTCGGCGCCGCCGATTCGGGGCGCCGCGGGGCAGGGACTCGAAGGAAGAGGCACACCGCGGCGGCGATCAGCGGAGTGACTCCGGCCAGAACGAAGACGCCGGTGAACCCGAGTACGTCGGTCACGGCGACACCGGCCGGAAGGAACAGCAACTGCGGGAAGGCGACCGCGTACCCGTACCGCGCGGAGGCTCGACCGTGCGACGAGGGCGTGACCAGTTCTGCGACCGAGGCGCTGCCCGCGACGGTCACCATCCCGAACCCGATGCCGCGCACCGCCGACACACCGACGGCCGGAGCCAGGTCGGTGGTGAGCGCCAGCAGCGGTGACGGGAGTCCGAGCAGCAGGAAACCGATCAGCAGCACCGTGCGGTGGCCTATCGCGCGCAGCAACCGCGGGACCCCGAGCTGCGTCACGACCGTGCCCGCCATGAAGACCCCGGTGGTGAGTCCCGCGCCGAACTCACCCGCGCCGCCCGTGGCGACCCACAGCGGCAGCACCGGTAGGAGCAGCGCGTAACTGCCGAAACCCAAGGCGGTGGCGGCGAGCAACAGCCGAAAAGCGGGAGAAGAACGGAAGCCCGGCATGGGACCACTCTGGCAACCGGCGTGGCGAACTCGCCGAGGGCCCTGCCAGCCGTCCAGGAAGGACACCTCCGGTGTGCCGGTAGCTGTTGCTGTCGGCTTCACCTGGTCGCGACGTATGGTTTCGGGATGAGCGGCGGTCCGTCCCGGCTTCCGTTGGACGCGATGTGGCAGCAGGTCGTGGGACCCGTCGCGGTGCTCGACCTGCAAGCCCGCCACGTCGACGTGAATCCGGCGATGTGCGGCATGCTCGGCTATGAGCGGGACGAGTTGCTCAAGCGTGCTCCTCGCGATGTGATCCACCCCGGGGACGAACCGATCGGGCAGGAGAACGTCGACAAGCTCGTCACTGGGTGCTCGTCCAGACCTCCTTGATCAGAGACTCCCGGGGGACGGCCGCGTGTGTCGTGTGCCAGTTCCACGACATCAGCAGGTACCGGGAACTGCAGCTGTTGTGGCGCCAGACGGTGAGCAACGCTCCGATCGGGATGGCGCTGTTGGATCTCGACGGTCACTGGACCGAGGTCAACGAGAAGCTGTGCGAACTCGTCGGCTACGACCGGCAGGAGCTGATCGGCAGTTCCGGCGCGATGTTGATCGATGATCTCGACGATCGGAATGCGCACGGTGCCGCGTTCGCCGCACTGTGCGAGAGCCGGGAGACCTCGGCGACCCTGGAGGTGCGTTTCCGCCACCAGGACGGCGCTCCGTTCTGGCTCCTGATCCGGCTGAGCATGGTACCCGGCGCCGACGATCGGCCGGTGTACTTGGTGGGCCAGTACGAGCCGCTGGGCTCGGGAGTGCGGTTGAGCGAGGAACGCTTCGAACGGCTCACCAGGATGGCCTTGCACGACCCGTTGACCGGTCTGGCCAATCGCACGCTGCTGAGTGACCGTGTCGAGCAGGAGTTGGCCGAGCTCGGGGAACGGGGCGGTGTGCTCGCAGTACTGATGATCGATCTCGACCGGTTCAAACCGGTCAACGACCGGCACGGGCACGTGGTGGGCGACCAGCTGCTCACCGCCGTGGCTCAGGAATTGATCAGCGCCGTTCGGGCGACGGATACGGTCGCACGCCTCGGCGGTGACGAGTTCGTCGTCGCCGCGTGGGTGCCCGACTTCGCTGAAGCCGAGGCGTTACGTGATCGCGTGGTCCGGCGGCTCGACGGCAGCACGGTCGTCTCGGGGCTGTCGTTGACGATGACGGCGAGCGTCGGCCTCGCTACGACGCAGAATCCCAAGACACCGAGCCATTTCCTGCTCGACCGGGCGGACCAGCAGATGTACGTCGTCAAACAGCGCGTCCGCGCGTGACCGTCGGAGCCGGCTGTTCACCGGCCCGCAGCGGCGCGTCGGCTCGCTCCCTCCTGGGCGCGGTGGCCCTGACCTCGACCAGTGACTGGTGGAGGAATTCGACGAGCTCTTGGTGCGCGTCGAGGGGGAGCACGTGGGCGACGTACTGGTCCGGCCGCACGACCACGAGGGCTCCGTGTTCCCGGTTCACGCCCCGCAGGTCGAAGATGTCGGTCGCCGGGTCCGGGCAGAAGGTCTTCTCGTAGTCAACGAGCTCGAACGGCCCCTTACGAGGGAGAAGAACCGGCGGCAGTTCATCGACGGTGACGTCGCGGTGTCCCTGCTGCAGCACGGCCCGGACATCGATCACCGAGTCGGGATCGGCGCCGGGCGGGGTGAACCTGGCCATCGGGGAGTCCTCCGAGGCCAGGAAATCGGCCAGTTGCCGCAGTCGGGACTCCCGTGCACCCGGGTGGGCAGGGTCGGCGAACGCGTAAAGGCGCCATGCTCCGTCGGCGCGAGCCACGTGGCCGAGCTGCATCGGCTTCGCGTCGGCCAATCGGATGACCGGCGCGGAGTGGAAGCGCATCCCGACCGGCAAGCCCTCCGCCAGCTGCTGATGTGTCGGTTTCGCGGTGAGAATCGAGGATTCGTAGCGGACGGCGACCCCGGCGGTGAACCGGCCCTGGTCGCGGAAGTAGCGCTGGAACCGCGTCGGGTCGGTGTCCTGCTCGTCGTCCGGCCGCGCGCTGAACAGCGCCGCGAACTCGCGGTCGAAGTCGATGAGTTCACGGGCGACCTCCTGGCGCTCCGCCGAGTAGGTGCGCAGGACCTCCGGCCGCGAGATCCCGCGGAGCACGGTGCCGAGTTTCCACCCGAGGTTCCAGGCGTCGGCCATCGAGACGTTCATGCCCTGCCCGGCTTTCGCGCTGTGCGTGTGGCAGGCGTCGCCTGCGATGAACACCCGGGGCAGGCGGGTGTCGGCTTCGTCGTCGGGCACGTCGTCGAAGCGGGCACAGAGACGCTGCCCGACCGAGTAGACCGCCCACCAGCCGACGTGCTTCACGTCGATGCTGTACGGGTGCAGGATCCGGTTGGCGACCTCCGCGAGCTTCTCCGGGGTCACGCTGCGGTCGCGAAGCATCTCGGCGTCGCGTTCGTTGTCCAGCTCGATGTAGAGCCGCACGAGGTACCCGCCTTCGCGCGGGATGATCAGGATGCTGCCGTGCTCGGAGGTGACGGCGGACTTGAGCCGGATGTCGGGGAAGTCGGTGACCGCGAGGACGTCCAGCACGCCCCACGACTGGTTGGTCGCGTCGCCTTCGAGGCTGCGGCCGATGGCCTGCCGAGTTCCGCTGCGCGCGCCGTCGCAGCCGACGACGTAGCGGGCTCGGACGGTCGAGGTCTCGCCGGTCGGTTCGAAGTTCTCGAGGTGCTCCAGCGTGACCGTGACCGGATGCTCTGCGCCGGGGTCGGGGTCGACCTGAACGTCGGCGGCGTGCAGCCCGTAGTAGGGCTCGGCACGGGCGGCGGAGCGGCTCATGTGGTCCCGCAGGTAGGTGAGCATCCGCGCCTGGTTGACGATCATGTGCGGCATCTCGGAGAGGTCGTCCTCGACGTCGTTGATGCGTCCGGTGCGCACGATCGAGGCGTGGTCGGCGGGATCCGGTCGCCAGAAGGTCACCTCGTTGACCTGGTAGCCCTCGTGGATGAGCTTCTCGGCCAGGCCGAACGCCTCGAACATCTCGACCGTGCGGCACGCGACCCCGTCGGCCTGGCCGACCTCGAGCGGTCCGTCGCGGCGGTCGACGATCACGGTGCGCAGCTCGGGGAACTCGGCGAGCTGGGCAGCCAACACGAGCCCCGCAGGGCCGCACCCGACGATCACCACGTCGGCCGTGTCAGGCAGGCCGGTCGAACGCTCGGCCAGGCCGGGGTGAGGATCCGCGACGAACGGGTCACCGGGCTTGTAACCGTTGAGATAGAACTGCACGAGTCTGGCTCCTCGGGGGCGTCGGCTGTGGGCCGGCGGACGTGACCACGGGCTACCGGATGTACGCCCCATCGTGCGCCAGTTACGCCCTGAGGGACAGAGTGTTCTTCTCTACGGAACGACATGCAGGGTGCGATTCGTCAACCGAGCGCGAATTCGCAGCTGAAAGGTGCTACGTCGGAAAGCCGTGCGGTGCCTGCCGGCCTGTGTTCTCCTGGAATCCGTCTGTGGCCACTGCCGACGCGCGGAGTGGGACCAGGCGAAGGGGGGAGCTATGGCCGACGCGACGGAGTTCGACCGCGACGACGAAGGTCGGTCGGGGGAGTACCTCGACGACGGCGCCGGTTCGGACGACGCGGGCACCGCCGACGCGACCGACACCGCCGTCAAGAACAGCGCGGAGCCGGACGTCCTGCTCGACGTGCCCGACCTGCGGGTCGACGAGATCAACCTGGAAGTCGAGGACCTGCGGGCGAAGGTGTCGTTGCAGGCCGAGGTGTTGGACCTGGTCAAGCTCAACGTCGGAGCGGACGTCCATCTCGGTCGGGTCGCGTTGGAGATCAAGGGTGTCGAGGCGCAGGCCCTGCTGAAGGTCCGCCTCGACAACGTTGCCGGGATCCTGGAACGCGTCCTCAAGACCATCGACCGGAACCCGCAGATCCTCGAGAACCTGACGCACGGTCTCGGAACGGCGGCACGTGAGGTCGGCGAGGGTGCCGGGGGCGCTGTTCGCGAGGTCGGTTCGGGCGCGGGGGAGGCCGCCGAAAGTCTGGGTGAGGGCGCAGGGAGCGCGGTCCGCGAGGTGGGGTCGGGCGCCGGAAGCGCGACGGAAAGCGTGGGTCGCGGTGCCGGAAGTGCGACCGAGAGCGTCGGCGAGGGCGCCGGCAGTGCGACTGAAAGCGTCGGCGAGGGCGCGGGCAGTGCGGCAGGCGATGTAGGTGAAGGCGCAGCGAGTGCGACCGAGGACGCCGCTGGCGGGGCGCGCAAGGTTGCCGAGGACGTCGGCGACACCGCACGCAGCACGGCAGGCAAGGCGCCCCGTGGCGCCGCTCAGTCCGAAGAACGGGCGAGTGAACGCAAGAAGCGACCGGGTACCGGGGAACGGACGCAGCGGCCGCGATCCTCGCGCAGGGAGCAACCCCGATGAACGCGCACTCCAAGCGACCGGACATCGACTTCGTCGCACGGGTCGACGCCGGGCACCTGCGCTTCTCCGAGGCTCCGGAGTCGCATGTGGAATTCTCCGGGAATCCTGAGCGGGAGGCCGCGTCGGGCAGCGTTCGGCGTGGCCTGCCCGACAGCGTCGAGAACAACGTCACCTACCGGCACGTCCGAGTCGACTACCGGATCCGGTCGAGGCTCGTCGACGCGCCGGAGTTCGAGTGAGCCTCGCGGCGTCGAAGGAGAAGGCGATGGCACAGCACCCGTTCAGTGACCCGCACGGCGACCTGACCCCGGGGGAGGAATTGCGCACTGCGGTCGAGAAGTACCTGCGGTTCCAAGTGCGTCGTACGATCACCGGAGCTGGCCACAAGCTCGAGGAGGTGGCGGCCAGGCTCGAGGACCCACGGCCGGTCTCCGCGTCTCGGACCGGGCCCGGTGCCGCGCAGCGCGATGGCGACGGTGCCGTGAAGGACGCCGACGAAGCCGAATCCGATGACCGGAGTTCACCCGACAGCGACCGGGGTTCGTCCGGCGGTGGCCAGGGTTCGTCCGGCGGCGCGACGACCGGGTCGAAGCTGACCAACATCGTCGAGGACGTCAAGATCGGCGTCGGGCTGCGTCAGGTCTACAACCAGTGGACGCTCTACCCGGAGTTCGCCGAGATGATGCGTGGCGTCGTCGGCGTCGATGCCGAGGACGAGGTGACCACGAACTGGAAGGTCAAGGTCGCCAAGTCGAACCGCAGTTGGACGGCGACAGTGGTGGAACAGGTGCCGGACGAGCGCATCGTCTGGGTCTCCAACGGATCCAAGGGCAGTACCCGGGGCGTGGTGACGTTCCACGAACTCGACCACAACCTCACCCAGGTGCTCGTGGTCATCGAGTACTTCCCGGCGGGCTTCTTCGAAAAGACCGCGAACCTGTGGTGGGCGGCCTCTCGCCGGGCACGTCTGGATCTCAAGCACTTCCGGCGCCACATCATGATGAACGGCGCGGCGTCCGACGAAGGATGGCGCGGCGAGGTCCGCGACGGTGAAGTGGTGCGCAGTCACGATGAAGTCGTGCAGGCAGAGCAGGAAGAATCCGACCGACGCGAAAGCGACGGTGACGAGTCCGGCTACGAACGTCTCGACGCGGACGACGGCGACTATGAAGACCGTGACGAGGATGAGGACGAGTCCGACGACGAGCGCGACGAGGACGACGAGGAGCGAGACGAGGACGACGAAGACGAAGACCGGGAGGAAACCGAGCGCGACGATCGGTCGATCCCGGGGCAACGTCGCAAGCCGACCGCTCCGAGGAGACCACGACGTCGCCAACCCTCCCGCGGCTGATCTCCGACGCTTGGCCGCTTTCGCCGGAACTTCGGTAAACCCTGCGCCGTCGCGGTCAAGAGGTGTGCCCCGACCGCGACGGCCGCGTATCAGGACCCAACGCGGCGAGGCGCGAACTGGGGCGGCGGGTACCGGTCCACTTACCCAAGTTCCACAATGCCCTCTCAGGAAGCTGTCTTCGATCTGCGGTGGTGGTCGCTGACCGGCGTCCCAGCTTGTCGCTCGCGGCGTTGGGGTCGCCTCGAGTACCTGCACGTACGCAGCGGCGGCCCCGGCCTTGCGTGCGACAAGCTGGAACGCCGGAGCTTCTCACCGTGCTCGGGCTGAGGTGCGCTTTTCCTGGAGGTCGAGATTCTTGTCCCGCACAGCCGTTGTTCGCCGCGCCGGACCCACACCTGCGCGGATTCCCCCGTCTCGCGACGCAACGCCTCCACGACGGGATAGGCGACGGTGACCAGTGTGGACGAGGTGAATCGCCACCCGGGGTGGTGGCCGTGGCTGTCGCGGCGCAGCAACCCGTGCTCGACCATCGCCGCGACCAGTCGGTGCGTGGTGGGCACCGCCAGCCCCAGATGCCGTGCGAGCTCACTGCCGCCCATCGGAGCGCGCTCCACCGCGTCGAGGATCGCGACAGCCCGATCCAGGACGCCCACACCGGTTACCGGGCTCGCCGACTCATCCTTGGCCACAACGAGAAAGGTATCCCGGTCGGCACCCACCGTCGCAAGCAGGCGTGAGTCTCTTTAGTTGCCATAGCCACCGAAAAGGCTCACGCCCGCTGCCGTGTGCCAGGGTGGGGGAAGGTGTGCAAGCGGCGAGCGACCATCGCCGGGTCAGCGAGCGGTTGAGAGGGAGCAGCGGTGGACGAGGCGTTTTACGAGCATCGGGGCGGCGACCACTTCGTGTCGACCACGAGCACGGCGGGTCCGTGGTCCCCGGACAGTCAGCACTTCGGGCCGCCCGCCGGTCTGCTCGCCAGAGCACTCGAATCCTGCCGAGCCGACGGCGACGTGGTGCTGGGGCGGATCACGGTCGAGATCCTGGGACCGGTCCCGATCACGGACCTGTGGGTCTCCGCCGAGGTGGACCGGCCCGGCAAGTCGGTGCAGCTGCTCACCGCCACTCTGCGCACCGAGGAGCGACCCGTCGCCAGGGCGAGCGCATGGCGTCTCGCGCGTTCGGAGACCGCGAGCCAACACGTGGGAGTCGAACCGCCGCTGGCCCCGGTCGAGGACGGCGTGGAGTTCGGCCGCCCAGACGGCTGGGGGCCCGGCTACATCGACGCGATGGAATGGATCAGCCTCCAGGGATCGCTCGGCGAGGAAGGGCCGGCGACGGTGTGGGTCCGGCAGCGCATTCCGCTCGTGGCAGGTGAGGAGCCGACGCCGCTGCAGCGCGTGATGACCGTCGTCGACTCCGCCAGCGGCGTCTCCAGTTGGCTGGATCCGAGCAAGTGGCTGTTCATCAACACCGAGCTCACCGTTCACTTGCACCGCGCACCCGTCGGCGAGTGGGTCGGCCTCGACGCGCGGACGGCGATCGGCCCGGAAGGAATGGGCACAGCATTGTCCACTGTGCACGATCAGCAGGGCCACACGGCGAACAGTGCGCAGGCATTGCTGGTGCGCTCACGCTGACCTCGCGGTCGGTAACGTGCCGTGATAAGAGGCAATCTTGGAACTTGGATAGGTGGACCAGCACCGTCGCCCAGTTCGCGCTTCGCGGTGTTGGGAACTGGTTTCTCGCCTGGGGAAGGAGTGCGCGTCGGTGCGTAAGGTAAAGGATCTCACAGGTCCGGGGATCACCGACCGGTTCGGAGTCGGGGGCACCGATCTGGGTGTGATGGCCCCAGCGCCGGACGGACGTCTGGTGTCGGTCTTCGGCGACACCTTCGAACGCGCCGGGATCGGCGGGCCGGGCTGGCGCTCGCCGGTCGTGCTGTTCGCGGACCCCTCGACCGCCACGGCGGGGATCGGCTGGACCGGTTCGCTCGGCGGGAAGGCCTACGCGGAACAGGCGTTGCCGTACCACCACGACTCGATCATTCACGGTCGCCGGGTGAGTACCGTGATCCCGACCGACCTGATCACCATCGGCGACGACATGTACCTGCACGTGATGGTGTGCGAAGGAATCGGCAACGTGCATTGGACCGAGCTCCATCGGTCCACCGACAACGGTGAGTCCTGGCAGCACACCGGCACGACGTGGCCGGGAGACCTGCACGGAGGGCTGTTCCAGATGCTGACGTGGGGGCTCGGCGACGACGGCTGGGTGTATGCGTTCACCACCGGGTTCCGCCGCGACCAAGGCCTGATGCTGCATCGTGTGCCCGCGCGGCGTCTTGCCGATCCGACAGCGTGGGAAGGGTGGGGTTTCCGGGACGGGGCCTGGGCGTGGGGCAACCCGCCGACCGTGGCGCTCACCGGTGCGTACGGCGAATTGTGTCTGCGTCCGATCGGAGGCAGGTGGCTGTTGTCGTTCTTCGACGCCGGGAACTACCGGATCGACGTGATGAACCTGGACGTGCCGACCGCGAACCTCTACGAGGCGCCGCGCGCCACCGCACTGGGCGGGACGTCGTGGGCAGCTGAGAACCACGAGCGAGGGCGAGTGGCGCAGCTCTACGGCGGCTACATCGTTCCTGGGTCCACTGTGGACGATCTGCATCTGGTGGTGAGCCAGTGGAACACCGAGACGAACTGGCCGTACCGTGCGATGCAGTTCGTAGGCAGAGCGCCCGCCGCACGGTAAGCGGGTGCGCGGATTGATCTGTGTTGGTGGTTCCGTCGCGGAACCTCACCTCGCAGCTGGTTGCGCGCGGGAGCCCGCTGGTCAATGACCGTCGGCGTAGCGCTGCTGACGGCATCTCGCGATCTCGCCCTCGAGGGCATCGATCGGCACCGGCTTGCCGAGCAGAAACCCCTGCGCCTGGTCGCAGCCGAGGTCGCGCAGCATGGTCAACTGTTCCTCGGTCTCGACGCCTTCGGCGACGACGGCCAGATTCAGGGTGTGCGCCATCGCGATAATGCTGGAGACGATGATGTCGGTGTCGGTGGTCTTGCCGATGTCGAGGACGAACGACCGGTCGATCTTGAGCGAGTCCGTCGGCATCCGGTGCAGTTGCGCCAGAGACGAGTACCCGGTCCCGAAGTCGTCGATGGCCAGGGAGACGCCCGGTTCGCGCAGCTTCGCGAGCACGTCACCGGCGTTGTGCAGATCCTGCATCAGCGCACTTTCCGTGATCTCCAGGCACAACCGCGAGGCGGGAAGGCCCGAGGAGCTGACGGCATCCCGAACGATGTCGGGGAGGTGCGCGTCGTCGAGCTGGCGCGCCGAAAGGTTGACGTTGAGGCGCCACCCGGACGTCGGGAGATGCTCCATGAATTCCCGGCTCACGGTGCGCAGGGCGCGGGCGCCGATGTCGTTGATGAGTCCGCTTTCCTCCGCGATGGGAATGAACTCGGCGGGGGAGACCTTTCCGAACTCTGGGTGATTCCACCGCAACAGAGCTTCGACGGCCACGATCTCACCGGTCGGAATGTCGATGATCGGCTGGTACACCGCGTGCAGCAGGCCCGCGTCGGCCGCGCCGCGCAGCTCCTGCTCCAGATCGAGCTGGCGTTGCATCCGTCGCCGGAGGTCGACGTCGAAGATCGCGCATCGTCTGCCGCCGAGTACCTTGGCCTGATACATGGCGACGTCGGCGTCGCGCAGAATGTCCTCCGCGAGACGCGGGTCGCGGCGGTGGACGAGCACGACGCCCACGCTGGCGTCCACCCGCAGCTGGCGGTGCTGTAAGGCGATCGGCTGTGTGAGATCGGCCCGGAGGCGGTCCGCGATCTCGACGAGCGCTTCCGGGGTCGGGTCGTCGCGCGTGATGACCACGAACTCGTCGCCTCCGAGCCGCCCGACGACGTCGCGCGGCCGTGCCTGCCGCAGAAACCGTTGCCCGATCACCCGGAGCACCTCGTCACCGACCGCGTGGCCGAGAGAGTCGTTGATGACCTTGAACTTGTCCAGGTCCACGAACAGGACACCGGTCGTCGCCGCCGCGGAGTCGCCGTGCACGGACTCGGTGATGAACTTGAGAATCTCGGTCCGGTTCGCGAGCGTCGTCAGTGGGTCCTGGGTGGCGGCCCGTTCGAGTTGCGCCCGGATGGCGCGCGACTCGGTGACGTCGGTGAAGGAGACCAGTACGGCGTACGGTGCACTGCCCCCGTGGTCGAGCGCGCGGGTCGCCATCGCCAGCCACACTTCGGTGCCGTCGGGACGGCGGGTGCTCAGCACGAGCGAGTTGCGCTGGGAACCGGAACGTTGCGTCCACGTCACCGGGTCCCCCTCGACCGGGGCGCCCTGTTCGTCGTGGAACGTCCAGGAACCGGCGCGGGAGCCGGTGAGTTCCGCCTGTGTGGTTCCGAGGATGCGCGCGGCGGCGGGATTCGCTGTCGCGATGACGCCGCGCGGGTCGACCACGACGACACCGTCGTTGAGGGCCGTGATGACGGTGGCGTAGTGCTGCTCGGCGCGTCTGCGAGCGGTCTCGTCGGCGCATACGAGGACGAACCCGCTGTCCATCGAGGCGACCGAGACACGGATCGTGAGGGCGCTGCCGTCGGCGTGCCGATGGACGGCGTCGGTCACTCCGTGCTGGAGGACCCTCGCGGGGTCGAGTTCGGCTCCGACGACCCTGCTGATGGGCTCGCCGACCACAGCGTCGGCCGTGCGGCCGTAGATGGTCTCGGCTGCGGGGTTCCAACTGGTGACCACACCTTCGGCGGTGGTGGCGATGACCGCGTTGCTGACGTGCTGCACGAGTGCCGCGCGGTTGTGCAGAGCCGCCTCGGCCTCCTTCTGGGCCGTGATGTCCCGCATGATCACTTGATAGGCAGGGCGCCCTTCCCAGCTGGTCCGGACGGAGACCGCCTCGACGAGCAACATGTCCCCTTCACGGGTGCCGATGCGTGCCTGAGCGGGTTCGGACGCCGTCCCCGGAGCGGTGAGGCTGGCCAACCGTTCGTACATCTCGTCGAGCGATTCGGCGGCGACGAAGTCGGTGATCGGGCGGCCGATGATCTGTGAGCTGGAAGCCAATCCACCCATACGTACGGTAGCGGGATTCACATAAACAACCACCCCATCTTGGTGAACACAGATGGCGTCTGGGCTAAGCTCGACAAGCAGACGGTAACGGTCGGCCAGGTCCCGCAGGGATTGCTGATCTTCAGCCGTCCGAGTGATGTCGGTGGCGACTCCGACCAATCCGCCTTCGGTGCCCGACGCGTATTTGCGAGCACGGAAGCGGAGCAGGCGCCGGTCGCCGTCGTCGCGCTCGTACCACTCGTCGAGCTCGAGATCGTCCCAGACCGGGGCCGTGTGCGCGGCCTGCGTGAGGGGCGTGAGCAGCGACGACACCCGGTCGCGGACGTACTCGTCCGTGGCGCCGGCCAGACCTAGCAGCGCGTCCATCCCGGGCGAGAAGCGGAGTTCGGTGCCGGCCAGGTCGTAGGACCAGACGACGACATCGTGCAAAGACAACGCGATATCCACGAGCTCGGGTTGAACCCGATATCGATCGGCCCCGCGGCCGGTGTCCGGGACGTCCGCCATGGTCTCCCGCTTCGACGGCAGAAGTTCTGCGCACCGGAGTATCCAGCGTCTTCGTTCCGGACACGAACGGACAGCCGCGATGGGGTCAGGGTTACCCCCGAGCGTGTGACAACACCGTTTTCCCGTCGCCTCTCGGTTTCCCGCGAAGTCGAGATCGCAGAGAAAGGATGATGATGGAAACCCATTTAGGTATTCGTGGTCTTGGTGCCGTGACCGGCTACGGATGGGGGGTCGAGCCGTTCTGGAAGGGAATGACCGCAGGCAAGCACGCCGCCTCCCTCGTCGACGGCCACGGTGAGGACGGCGACCGGGCCGCCTGGGTCGCCAACGTGCCTGCCGGCGGCGACGAGATCGACGGTCCCAGCAGGTTCTCCCGCGCCATGCGCGGCGCCGTCCGTGAGGCCGTGACCGACGCACGCGCACGCGGTTGGCGCGAGGGTCGGCGGGTCGGCCTGCTCCATGCCGTCGTGCTCGGCGAGGTGGAGCTGTGGCGGGACTTCTACCTCCAGCACCAGGGCAACCGTGCGGCACGCGACTACCTGCCGCTCATGCCGTCGACGCCCACGTCGACGCTGATGAAGGAGTTCGGTTTCCACGGGCCCGCGATGAACGTCTCGGCGATGTGCGCCTCGGGCAACGCCGGTCTGCTCACCGCGAAGGCGTGGCTGGACGCCGGCATCGTCGAGGACGTCGTCTTCGTCGCCACCGACCTGTCCGCGACCAGGGAGAACGTCCTGCACTTCGAGCGTCTCGGAGTCGCCGTCACCGATGCGGAACCCCTCGACGTGTGCCGGCCGTTCCAGGAGGGCAGCCGTGGATTCCCCGCCGGAGAAGCGTCGGTGGCCATGGTCTTGTCGCGTGGGGGCGGTACACCGTACGCGAACCTGCTCGGGGGCGCGATGTCGCACGACGCGCACCACGTCACCTCGATCGACCCGGCGCTGACCGAGGTCACCCGGTGTTTCGAAGAGGCGTTCGAGAACTCCGGCGTGGAGAGCTCCGACCTCCGCTACCTCAACGCCCACGGGCCGGGCACCCAACAGTGTGACAAGGCCGAAGCAGGCGTGTTCGACACTCTGTTCCCGGCCGACGCGGAGCTGTACTCGGTGAAGCCGCTCGTCGGCCATTGCCAGGGTGCGGCGTCGGCGGTGGAGATCGCCGCGACGGCGCTCGGCTACGACCGCGGCGTCGTGCCTGCCGCACCGAAGGTGGCGCAGGGCCATGCGCGGCTGCTCGACGGCCCCACATCGGTCCGCCGGGGAGTCACCGTCAAGTCCTCCCTTGGCATGGGCGGGCACAACTCGGTCGTCCTGCTCTCGTCAGCCGACTGAACCTGGTGCCGCAGCGACCCGGCGACACGGAGATGGCGGCCTCTTGGGGTCGCCGACTGAGGCAGTGTCGTCGGGATACGCGATCCGAGTGACAGACGCATCCCGAACTGCGCAGGGCGCGGTGCACACCATGTGATGGGAGGACCGCGACAGCTCCGGGTGATCCGCGGTCTTGCCACGACGTCACCGGATCGTGAGCACGATCGTGGCCATGATCGCGTCCTGCGTTCATCCGTGCGCCGACTGCGGGGGAGACGTGCCGTGACGACGAGTTCGTACCACCAGGAGCGTGGGCTACTCAGCGGGAGGAAGGTCCACGAACGTCCCGAGCACACCACGACTGTGCGACGCGAGGTGGTGCTGGCCGCATCACCCGAGGAGGTCTTCGACTTCTGCCTCAGTGTCGACGGCTACAGCTTCATCATGCCGTACCGGGTGGACGTGATCGGCTACTCGTCCGCGCAGCTCGAAGCGAAGATGGCTATCGCGTTCAGAGTCCGGTTCAAGCACGTGTTCCCCGTCCGGTGGGTGGCGTATCTGGAAGAGATGGACCGTCCACATCGGTTCGTCGACCTGCAAACCAGGGGGCTGTTCCGCTATTTCCGGCATACTCATGTCTGCGAGCCGCATGCGGACGGCACGCGGTACCGAGACCAGGTGGAGTTCGCGACCGGCTGGGGACGGTGGGTCGACTCGGTGCTGATGCGGCGCGAACTACAACAGCTCTTCACTCACCGGCAGAATCGAATGAGCGCACTGTTGGGCTCTGCGCGATCACCTGAGTAGCGCCAGAGTCCCGTGACCGGCTGACTCCGCCACGGTGACAGGCCCCTTCGGCGCCAGAGGACCCTGTCACCGTGAGGGCTGGGGGTCTCCGTCACTCGAAGCCGAGGCCGCGTCGGCCGGTCTCGTTGAGCTGGTCGACCGTGAACCGGCCGTTCCAGTTCCGCTCGTAGTGCTCGGCCGGAAAATCACTCGGGCTGTTCCCGGCAAGGAATGCTTCGCGGACGCTGGCGGCGTAGTTCTCGTTACGCGGGCACCACGGGGCGGCCGGAATGTACATGACGTTGCCCCAGCCCTTCTGTTCGGCGACCGGCGCGACGCTGTGGATCATGTCGCAGTGCCACCACACGGAGTCGCCTGCCTTGACGTCCGGAATGCCGGTGAGCGCCTCGAGTAGCTCCGAGTGCCACTTGTGGTCGGCCGGGAAGACCTGATTGGTGGTCACCCCGCACATCTCGTCGTCGGGCACGTCCGAGAGCAGTGGGCGCAGCATCAGGAACGCCATCGCCTCGGGGATCGGGACCGTGTGCAGAACACCCTGGTCGTGATCCATGTCGGACAGTGCGGTCCAGCCCTGGAAGGTGCGGAACGCCGAGCACATGGTGTCGCCGGGGTACTGGTTGCCGTCCGTGCGGTGCGCGGCGTCCCAGGGGTCGTACTGCTCGATCGTGCCGTCGAAGAGGTGGCGGAACGCCTGTTGGTACCCCTGCGTCATCCACAGGTCGAGGTTGCCCGGGTCGCAGTGCGTGCCGAGTCCGGCCGAGTCGGCGCCCGGGGGGCGACGGCGGATGCGGTCCGGGTAGAGGGCGTCGCGGTCCGGGTCGAACCACTGCACGCCGTCGGACTGGTGGTTCCAGAAGGAGTTGAGGAACGACTGCACGCGCGCCATGCGGTCGCTCTGGCGCGCCTGCATCTGGGCCGGGGACCAGTAGATCGGGTAGATCTCGGGTTTCGAGCCGACGGTGCCGAAGAAGTCGTCGATCGGACCTGTGTAGTTCTCGAAGAACTCGTTGCGTTCGACGTAGTCGACGATGTCGGCGTCCCAGGACTCCGCTTGTTCGCGGTCGAAGTGTCCCCGGACGATGAGACATCCGCGCCGGGTGACCTTGTCGAGCTGGTCGGCGCCGACGGTGTCGTTGGCGATGTCCGAGTAGTCGATGATCGGCCAGACGCTGTCGCCTCTCTCCCGATCGGCCTTGATCTCGGCGATGCGGGCGGCGATCCGACGCTCGACCACGGCGAAGACTTCGTCGACGGTCCGTCCCGACGACTCGATGCGGGCGCGCAGGGCGGGTTTGATCTCCCGGATGGCTGCCGACAGGTCGTGGGGCATCGTTTCCCAGTGCGGCAGCTCGGGCGCGGTGGGCGGTCGGTGCGGTGCGGTGGTCACGCCGAACTCCTTTAGTCAGGACTCCTTACTAGTAGTTCCAAGGTAGCCGCGCCTCCCACTTTGGGCAAGAGTCCTGACTAAACTGGGGCCATGTCGTCCACCAAGCCGTCGCTGGGACTGTTGCGTTCGTTGACCGAGGAGCACGTCCTCCGCGTGATCATGCACCGCGGGCGGCTGACCCGAAGTGAGATCGCCACACTGACGGGCCTGTCCAAGCCGACGATCTCCGAGAGTGTGCGGCGGCTCAGCGATGCCGGAGTGCTGGTGGACACGGGGGAGCGGACGACCGGACGTGGCCGGGCAGGGTCGTACTACTCGTTGGCCGAGGACTGCGGCGCCGCGCTGGTCGCCGGGATCGCCCCGAACGGTGTGGCGGCCGAAGCGGTGGACGCGTTCGGTCGAGTTCTCGCGCGGACGCACGCGGATCTCGACCGATCGGCCGGTCCGGACGTGGCCGCTGTGGCGCTCGAGAAAGTCGCGGGTGAACTGGCGGCCGCAGCGCCCGGTGGGCTGCGCTGCGCTGTGGTGAGCGCCGCCGACCCCGTGGACAGAGAGACCGGACGCCTCGTGCGCGTGCCGGACGAGCCTTTCCTCGTCGGCGAGCTCGACCCGGTCGCCGTGCTCGCCCCGTACGTGGGGGAGACGGTCCTTGTCGACAACGACGTCAACTGGTCGGCGCGTGCGGAACGCGACGAAGGTGGCGCGTCCGGAGTGGACGACTTCGTGTATCTGCACCTGGGCGAAGGTCTCGGCTGTGCCGTGGTCACCGACGGCGAGGTCCGCCGGGGGAGCGGCGGGCTCGCCGGCGAGATCGCGCACGTGTGCACTGCGGGACCGGACGGGACGGCGAGCCCGTTCACGGAGGTGTTCGAACTCCTCGGGCTCCGGCGCGCACGATCGACGGCCATCGACGTCGAGGCGCTGCGGAGCTCGATCCGCACGGACGACGCGTCCGGAACGTGGGTCCGGGAGGTGCTCGCGCGCGCCGTCGGCGGGGTGCTGTCGGCCGCCGTGGCCATGGCCGACCCCCGGCTGGTCGTCCTCGGCGGTTCGTGGGGCAGCGATCCGTCGATGGTGCGGGCGATCGCCGATCGATTTTCGCGGGCTCCGCGCCACGTTCCGATCGCGGTGGCGCAGGTGGCCGAACCGGAGCTGTCCGGCGCCCGTACACGCGCCGTCGAGCAGCTGCGCGAACTCATCGTCACGGAGTCCCGAAGCGAGCCCCGACGCGAATAGGCTGCAGCGGGGTGCCGGAACCAGGTCGCCGGCACCCCGCACCGTCACTCGAACATGCGGAAGAGCACCTGGGCCACACAGGCGGGGCGTTCGGCGCCTTCCACCTCGACAGTCGTGTCGACCGTCACTTGGGCACCGCCGCCCGGGAGTTCCTCGTACTGCGCGAGTGTCGCGGCCAGTCGCACGCGGGAGCCAGCAGGCACCGGTGCGGTGAAACGAACCTTGTTGAGTCCGTAGTTGACCTTGGTGGTCACGCTGTTCACGGAGAGCAGTTCCTCCCACATGGGGATCACCAGCGACAACGTGAGAAAACCGTGCGCGATCGCCCCTCCGAAGGGGCTCTCGGCGCGCGCTCGTTCGGGGTCGGTGTGAATCCACTGGTGGTCGTCGGTGGCATCGGCGAACGTGGCGATGCGGTCCTGGTCGACGGTGAACCACGAGCTCTCACCGAGGGAGTGACCCTGGTGGTCCGCGAGCTCCGCCAGAGTGTCCACTGTGGTGGCCGTGCCGGTGTTGGTGGGCATGGTTTCCTCCTGGGATTCAGAAAAGTCGGTCAGCGCAAGCCGAGGACCGTCAGCGCGTTCTCCTTGAAGATCAACGGACGCACTTCCTCCTTGAGCTCGAGCGTTTCGAAGTCACGCATCCAGCGGTCGGGCTGAATGACGGGGAAGTCCGACCCGAACACCACCTTGTGACGCAGGAACGAGTTCGCGGCCTTCACCAGTTGGGGCGGGAAGTACTTCGGGGACCAGCCGGAGAGGTCGATGTAAACGTTGGTCTTGTGGGATGCGCTGGAGATGGCGGCGTCCTGCCAGGGCACCGACGGATGCGCCATGACGATCGTCAGGCCGGGGAAGTCCGCGGCGACGTCGTCGAGCAGCATGGGGTCGGAGTAGCGCAGTTTGATCCCGTGGCCACCGGGCAAGCCGGCACCGATTCCGGTCTGTCCGGTGTGGAACAACGCCGGAACGCCGCACTCGGCGATGGTCTCGTAGAGCGGGTAGAATCGCCGGTCGTTCGGTTCGAACCCCTGCAGGCTGGGGTGGAACTTGAAACCCTTCACCCCGTAGTCGTCGACCAGTCTCCGCACCCGGTTGACGGCCGCCCGGCCCTGCCACGGATCCACCGAACCGAACGGGATGAGCACGTCGTTGTGCCCGGCGGCCTTCTCGGCGATCTCCTCGACGGAATTCGCCGGGTGCCCGGTTGCCGAGCCGGAGTCCACTGTGAACACGACCGCGGCCATGTTCCGTTCGCGGTAGTGCTCGGCCATCGTCTCGATGCTCGGCGTGCGCTCCTGCCCGGACTTGAAGTACTTCTCGGACGCCGCGATCAGGTCGTCGTCGAGCGACTTGTGCCCGCAGCCGTCGATCTCGACGTGCGTGTGCATGTCGAGCGCGGTGATGCGGTCGAAGTCGACACCGTAGCTGTAGCGGCTCATGATGTGGATGCCTCCTCGGGAAGCTGCTCGCCGACCAGTTCGAGTCGTTCGGCGAAGGTGTGTGGCCACTCGGTGGCGATCGCGTCGGGACTCCATCCGCCGTCGTGGTACGCGGTCGCCGTCATCTCGGGGTGCGACCACAGGGCGAGGCGGTCGCCCCCGACGCCTACAGCTTGTCCGGTGACCCCGGAAGCCTCCTCTCCGGCGAGGAAGGCGACGATGCCCGCGGCGTCCTCGGGCGGGCCGAATCCGAGCTCGCGGCGCGCGAAGCCGGGCAGTGGCTCGTCGTTGTGCATCGCGTCGACGTAGGGCTTGAGGAACGGTACGGTCTCGGTCATCGCGGTGGCCGCGACGGGGACGACCGCGTTGACGGTGATGCTCGCCCGAGCGAGTTCCATCGCCCAGGTGCGGACCATGCCGACGATGCCCGCTTTCGCGCCAGAGTAGTTGGTCTGGCCGAAGTTGCCGCGTTGTCCGGCGGGCGAGCCGACGCAGATGATGCGGCCCCCCTCGCCCTGCTCGCGCATCCTGGTCGCCGCGGCCCGCACGCAGGTGAACGTGCCGCGCATGTGCACGTCGAGGACCTGGTCGAAGTCTTCGTCGGTCATCTTCCACACGACCTTGTCCCGCAGGATGCCGGCGTTCGTCACGAGAATGTCCAGTCGTCCGAACGCGTCGACGGCGCCGTCGACGAGCCGTTGAGCGGTTTCCGTACTCCCGACGGCGCCCACGACGGCGCAGGCCTTGCCGCCTTCCGCGGTGATCGAAGCGACTGCCGAGTCCGCCGTCTGCTCATCGACGTCGTTGACGACGACGGAGGCGCCGCAGCGGGCGAGTTCCCGCGCGTAGGCGAGACCGAGTCCCTGGCCGCTCCCGGTGACGATCGCGACGCTGTTGCTGAGATCCATCGAAGAGGGCTCCTTGTGTGTCTGTAGTGCCAAGTCGATGGCATCATCGATCATTGATAAAGTCAATAATTGTGGACGATGGTAGGCTGTGCGAGCTGCGAACGAGAGGACGTGTGATGAGCGCGAACCGCCCGCTGGCCGAGGACCTCGGCTTCCTGCTGTCCCGTGCGAGCGGTGTGCTGGCGCGCTCCGCCAGCGAGGCCCTGGCGCCGTTGGGGCTGCGAGTTCGCTCGTACTCGCTGCTGGACCTCGCGGGCGAGGACGAACACGGGGTGACGCAACGCCGGCTGGCGGCGACGATGGGCCTGGATCCGAGTCAGATCGTCTCGCTCGTCGACGACCTGGAACGTCGCGGCCTCGTGATGCGTGCCGCCGACCCGACCGATCGGCGCAACAAACTGATCGTGACCACCGAAGCCGGGCAACGGGTTCGTCAGGATGCCCGCGCGCGCATCGCCGAGGCGGAGGGCGAACCCCTCCAGGAGCTCGCCCCACCGGATCTCGACCGGCTTCGCGGCCTGCTCAGGCAGATCGCGTTCCCCGGGCAGGCTGCCGCGACGCGAAGCGCCTCGCACTGACCACGTGCTGCGAGGCTCGAACCGGGCGACCGGAGTTCCACAATGCCCTCTCAGTCGGATTCGCGGGTGAGCTCGTTGTCCTTGCTCTCCCTGGTGCAGGCGATGGCCACCACGCTGATCAGGCCGACGAAACCGAGGAACCACATGACGGGGGCGACGTCACGTCCCCCTGCCGCGTACAACGAGGTGAGGATCAGCGGCGTCAGGCCCGCGCCGAGCAGCGTCGCCAGCTGATAGCCGAGCGACGCGCCCGTGTAACGGGCGGTGGTGCCGAACTGTTCGGAGATGAACGCGGCCATCGGGCCGTAGACCAGGCTCAGCATCGTCGTTCCCACGACGAATGCGAGCAGGACGAGAAGACCGTCGCCGGAAGCCCACCATTGCATCATCGGGTACAGCAGAGCGATGAACAGCACGATTCCGCTGATCATCACGGGCCGCCGTCCGAGGCTGTCGGACAGTCGTCCGCAACCGAGCACGGTGAAGATCTGGGTGAACGAGGCGAAGGCGAAGCAGAACAGCACCGTCTGCTGGTCGGCGCCTTGATCGACGGCATAGGTGATCGCGAAGGTCGCCATGGTGACCTGCAGGGCGAACATGGCACAACTCCCGAAGGCCGTCAGCAGCACGTTCTTGGGCCTGCGCAGGACTTGCACGATCGGCACGGTGGGCTTCGTCGTAGCCTGCTTCGCCATGGCCGCCTGGAAGATCGGGCTCTCGGACACCCGAGCACGGACGAACAGACCGAGCAGGAGCAGCAGCGCCGAGAACAGGAACGGGATGCGCCAGCCCCAGGCCAGGAACTCTTCCCGCGGCAACGCGGAGAACAGGCCCATCATCAGGGTGCCGAGCACCGTTCCGCTGGGTGCTCCGGCATTGGTGAACGAGGTGGCGAACCCACGTCGTGTCGCCCCGGAGTGCTCCAACGCCATCAACGCGGCACCACCCCATTCGCCGCCCACGGCCACTCCCTGTGCGATCCGGAGCAGCACCAGGATGATCGCCGCCGAGGACCCGAGGACCGACGCCGGCGGGATGAGTCCGATGAGGAACGACGCCAACCCCATGATGGTCATAGACCAGACGAGCATCCGCTTGCGTCCGAGGCGGTCACCGAAATGTCCCATCACGAGGCCACCGAGCGGACGCGCCACGTATCCGGCGGCGAAAGTCCCGAAAGAGGCGACGGTGGCGGCGAGGGGATCGAGACCGGAGAAGAACACCGGCCCGAAGACCAACGAGGCCGCGGTGGAGTACAGCAGGAAGTCGTAGAACTCGATCGTGCTGCCGAGGTAGCTCGAGAGCAGGACCTTGCGAATCTGCTGTCTGTCCTGCGCGGCGGCGATATCTGCGGCCGTCATCGGGCCTCCTGGGACGAGGATGCGGGTGGGCAGCCGGCCCCACGAGGCGAACGGCACTCTCGCGGCACGAGACGAGACGAACGTGCCGTTCACCCGTTCGGAGACGACTGGAAGAACCGTGGCCGACGTCGGTCGGCGATCGGCGCCGGAGCCGGAAGTGCTATCCGGCTTCACGCTCGCGGAGTTGGTCCTTGCGGATTTTTCCGCTGGCGTTGCGCGGAATCGCGTCGACAACGACGAAGGACGCGGGGATCTTGAACTTCGCCAGTCGTGGAAGCAGGAACTCGCGCATGTCCTGTTCGGACAGACGAGTGCCGTCCTCGACGGTCACTGCGGCGCGGCCGACTTCGCCCCATCTCTCGTCCGGAACGCCGAAGACCGCACACTCGGCCACCCCGGCAAGCTCGAGCAACGTCGCCTCGACCTCCGCCGGGTAGATGTTCTCACCACCGGAAATGATCATGTCCTTCATCCGGTCCACCACGGTGACGAACCCGTCGTCGTCGGCCACGCCGAGATCGCCCGAGCGGAACCAATCGTCGGCGAAGGAGTCCGTGGTGGCGTCCGGCTGGTTCCAGTACTCGCGCATGACATTGGGACCGGAGATCCGGATCTCGCCCCGCTCACCGGCGGCGACCGGTTCACCTTCGGCGTCGGCGAGGCTGACGTCGGTGAAGAAGTGCGGGACGCCGGCGGTGCCGAGCTTGTCCTGCAGTTTGTCCGGGGTGAGGATGAGCGCTCCGGGGCCCGTTTCGGTCAAGCCGTACGCCTGGCACAGTTTGACGCCCCGTTCGGCGAAGGTGTGCAGCGTCCGCGGCGGAACCGGTGCGGCCGCGACGATCATTCGGCGGATCGACGACAGGTCGGTGCTCGCCCAGTCCGGGTGTGCACTCAACGCGTCGCACATCGTCGGGGCGCCGAACATGTAGGTGACACCCGACTCTTCGATGGCGTCGAGGACTCGTTCGGCGTCGAAGCCTTCCTCGATCCGCACCGTGCCGCCCTTGAGCAGGGTGGGCAGCGCGACGAAGTCCAGCGCTGCGGTGTGGAACAGCGGCGCGCACACCAGCGACACCTCGTCGCTGAGCAGGTCCAGGTCGATGACCGCGTTCATCGCCGAGAACACGATGTTGCGATGAGTGAGCACGACCCCTTTGGGGCGTCCGGTGGTGCCCGAGGTGTACATGATGAAGCAGGCGTCGTCGTGTGTGACCGGCAGATCGACCCGCCGGGTGTCGGCGGTGGCGACGATGTCCTCGTAGCCCACGGAGTCTACGTCGGGGTCGCCGTCGACGACCACGCGCCGGCCGCATCCGGCTTGCTCGGCGGCGGCGATACCGACGTCGGTGAGCTCCGCGGAGTGGATGAACACCGAGGTTCCGGAATCCTGCAAGCAGTACGCGACTTCCGGCGCGGTCAACCGCGCGTTGAGCGGGACGAACACCGCGCCCAACAGTCCCGCCGCGAACAGTGTTTCGAGGTAGGACGGGTGGTTTCGGCTGAGCAGGGCCACTCTGTCGCCCTGGTCCACGCCGAGTTCGCGCAGTGCGTGGGCGAGTCGGGTCACGCGCTCGTCGAGTCGGGCGTAGCTCAGGTTCTCGCCGCGGAACGTGACAGCGATCGCGTCGGGAACGGACCGGGCCCTGCGGTAGGGCCAGGACCCCACACCTTCGTTGCGCATGGGCGCGTCTCCTCGTGCCATGAGCGGACTGGTTCCTGCTGGTCTGGCCGCGACGGCGGTGAACGTACCGGCCGCGCATGTCGCAGATCACAGGAAAACACCAACCGTTGATACTGTCAATGAACGAGGCGGCACTGGCGCCCGGCGAGGGGCTCGTCCGCGCCGAAGCTCATGGAGCGGTGAGTGAGCCGGCAGTAAAGTGGGGCGGGAGCTTGACGCGGTAAAAAAAGAGCGGGGCGGCTGGGCCGCCCCGCTCGGGTCTGTTGTGGACTTCGGGTCACTCGTAGGAAAGTGCTTCGACGAGTTCGCCCACCCGAGGCTGCGGCAATGCCCGGGCCACGTCCGCCACGGCGACCATCCCGACGAGTCGTTGCTGGTCGATCACCGGCAGTCGCTTGACCCGGTGTTGGCGCATCGTCTCGAGAATGTGCTCGGCAGAGTCGTCCGCACCGACGGTCACTGCCTCGTTCTGGTTGAGGTCCCCTGCGGGAAAGGTTCCCGCGTCGCGTCCCTGACCGACGACCTTGACGACAAGATCGCGGTCGGTGATCACGCCCTTGATCTTGTTGTCCGGCCCGCAGATGGGGACGGCACCCACGCCGCGGTCGGTCATGAGCCGTGCCGCATCGGCAGCCGATTGATCCGTGCGGACACAGTCGACACCCGCAGTCATGATCTCCCGTGCGGCCGGGACACCGTGCGTCGTCGTCATGTGGCGATCCCTCTCTTCTGCGCGGGTATTACGAACCCATCCACCCTGTGGTGAACGGCGATTCTCGATTACCCGCAGCGCCGAGGGTGTAAACGTGGCGGCAGGACGAAGGCGGTGGCCCCAACCGTGAGCGGCACCAGCTTCAGCAACGCAGCCGGCTTCGCCGCAAGGATGCGTCTGACAGGGCGTTGGGAACGGGCACATGTGCCCGTAGGGCACGGTCTCACCCTGCTCAGCCTGAGCAGGGTGAGACGCTCCGGCGTTCGGAGTTCGTGCCGTGCCAGGCAGAGGTTCCCGCCGCGTACAACCGGGTACTCAAGAGGCCCGCCACGCAGCGACGCGCGCACCGGGGCGGTACCGGACCACCACCCACGTTCACAGCTACTTCTTCGATGCTCGAAGGAGGTCCCACGGTGTCCCAGAACCGCGACTACTCCCAAGGACTGCCGGGATATCACGACATCCTGTCGCAGACGATGGACGCGCCGTCGGCGCTCAGTGCGCTGACGCTGCGGCTGTGGCTGGCCGGATTCGGGCTGGTGTTCTGCGGGCTGTCGGCCGCCCTGCTCTTCGTGTTCGTCCCCGGGCTCGCCTGGTTCGCGTGGGTGCTCGTCGTGCTCGCGGTCGTGGCGGCCGTCGACTTCGGCTGGGTGGCCCACAGGAAGCGGCGCGGCGAACCCGGTTGAGTTCGAAGACCGGCCTCGCCGGGCCGAACGGCGTTCGGGTCAGGTCAGCTTGATCTGACGGTTGACGTCCTTGTAGAGCAGATAACGGAACTTGCCGGGGCCACCCGCGTAGCACGCCTGGGGGCAGAACGCGCGCAGCCACAGGAAATCTCCGGCCTCGACCTCGACCCAGTCGTCGTTGAGGCGGTACACGGCCTTGCCTTCGAGGATGTAGATGCCGTGTTCCATCACATGGGTCTCGGCGAACGGAATGACGGCGCCCGGCTCGAACGTCACGATGTTGACGTGCATGTCGTGCGCGAGGTCGTCGGGGTCCACGAACCGTGTGGTGGCCCAGGCGCCGTCGGTGTCCGGCATCGGCTTCGGCTCGACGTCTTGTTCCTGCACGGCGAACGCCTTCGGAGTGGAGTGATCGTCCAGCGGCTCGTAAGCCTTCCGGATCCACTGGAAACCGGCGGAAGAGTCCGAGTCGTTGCTCAGCGACCACGTCGAACCCGCGGGCAGATATGCGTAGCCTCCCGGCATCAGGGCGTGTGACTCGCCGTCGACGACGAGCGTGAGCGCACCGGAGAGCAGGAACAGGACCGACTCCACGCCGCGTTCCGGCTCGGGCTCTGTGCTGCCACCGCCAGGGGAGACTTCGACGTGGTACTGGGCGAAGGTGGTCGCGAAACCCTCGACCGGTCGAGCCAGGATCCACGCTCGGGTGCGGGTCCAGCCGGGCAGGTTGCTCGTGACGATGTCGCGGAGCACGCCACGCGGAATCACCGTGTAGGCCTGCTTGACCACGGCGCGGTCGGTCAGCAACGTCGTCTGCGGCGGCAGCCCGCCTTCGGCGGCGTAGTACGTCGGTTCAGTCAAGTCCTACTCCCGTTTTACGTGCCGTCCGGATCGTCGTGCGAGACCGCCCCCGGGAGGACCGGTCCGGCACCGCTGCCGGTCCCGAGCATGCCTCGGAACCCGCCCGTGTTCCACAGGGCCGGTGTTCCGAGGCACGCGCCGGAGCCTCAGGTGTGTTCGGCCGGGCGGCTCGGAGCATCGTCCTGGGTGTTGTGGGCGGCATCGTCGTCCGGGTCGCGTTGGGAGGGAACGTCGCCCTTGTCCCGCCGGGTCGAACCGAACAGCAGGTTCAGTGCGATGGCCGCCAGACAGCCGGTGCTGATCCCGGAATCGAGCACGGTGCGCATGGCGGCGGGGAAGTGCTCGTAGAAGTCGGGGGAGACCACCGGGATCATGCCGACGCTCAGCGAGCCTGCCACGATCAGCGAGGTGAACGGGTCGCCGATGTCGGTCTTGCCGAGCGTGCGCATTCCGCTGGTGGTCACCGAACTGAACAGCACCAGAGCCGCGCCGCCCAGCACCGGTTCCGGCACCAGCGACACGACCGCGCCGATCACCGGGAACAGCCCCAGTGCGATGAGGACGACCCCACCAGTGGCCACGACGTAGCGGCTCCGGACCCGGGTCAGCGCGACCAGTCCGATGTTCTGCGCGAAGGCACTGCAGGTGAAACCGCCGAACACGGCACTGAGCGCACTGCCAGCGCCGTCGGCGCGCAGACCGGCGGCGATGGTGGACTCGTCGGCGGGACGGTCGACGATCTCACCGAGCGCCAACATGTCCGCGGTGCTCTCCATCATGGCCACCAGCATCACCACGCACAGCGAGAGCGTCGCCGTGAAGCTGAACGACGGGGAGCCGAGGTCGAACGGTGTGGGCAGGTTGAACAGTGGCGCCTGCTCGAACGTCGAGGTGTCGATCGCACCGAGCGGCCAGGCGATGAGGGTGCCGACCACGAGACCGATGAGCAGTGCGATGCGGTTCCAGAATCCCTTGAGGAATCGGTTGCACAGCAAGACCAACACGAGGGTGGTCGCACCGAGCGCGATCCGCTGCGGTGAGGCGTAGTCCGCTGCGGACTCGTCCTGCCCGGTGATCCACTGGATGCCTACGGGCATCAAGGACAGACCGATCAACGTGATGACCGTGCCGTTGACCACAGGAGGGAAGAATCTGATCATGCGGGAGAAGTAGGGTGCCGCGAAGAAGGCGAGCACACCCGCTACGAGCACCGCCCCGTAGACCGCCGAGAGTGGGTTCTCCTCATTGCTCTGCGCGACAATGGCCAGGATCGGGGCCACGGAGCCGAACGTGACACCATTGACGAACGGGAGCCGGGCGCCGATGCGCCAGACACCGACGGACTGCAGGACCGTGGCGATCCCGGCGGTGAACAGGCTGGCGCCGATGAGAAGAGTGAGTTGGACGGCGTCGAGATCCAACGCCTGCCCGATGATCAGGGGTGGCGCCACCACGCCGGCGTACATCGCCGCGACGTGCTGGATCCCGAAGGCGAGCATCTTGCCGGGCGGAAGGACCGCGTCGACGGGATGGACCTCGGTGCCGGAGGAGCGTTCGGGCTGGCGTCTTCTGAACAGGGCCATCGGTACTCCTGGGTGCCGCAGGGTGAACTCTGCTCGCGCCGATCGGTGGAGCTCGCGATCGCCGCTCGAAGACAACGGCACAGTCCACTCTGGAGACAGTGCCGGAGCAGAGTGATGGGAGAAGGCAGGGCGGCCGCCACCGCGTCGTACGGCGGCGGCCGGAAACTCAGAACTCGGGCAGGCTGAACCAGGCGTTCGGCGCCTGCTCGACGTCGTCGCGGGTGACCATGCCCTCGATCAGTCCGTAGGGGCGGTCGGCGGCGAAGAAGACCTCGTTGTCGTTGTCCAGACCGCAGTACGAGAGGTCCACGGTGAAGTGGTGCTTGTTCGGCAGGGACAGCCGGACCTCGGCCACGTCACCGTGTTCCTCCAGCACCTTCCGGCCCATCTCGTAGAGCGTCTGCTGCAGGGCGTAACTGTGCGTGGTCGCGAAGGCTTCCAGCAGTGTCTCGCGGACCGCGCTGAAGGTCTTGCCGAAGTCGAGGTCGTCGCGCAGATAGCGCCACCGCGCCGTGACGGCCGTGGCCAGCACCCGGTCTTCGGTCTCCTGCAGCGTCGTGTACTCGTCCTTGGGGTAGCCCCAGAACTCGGATCCGGTGGACTTGAGGACGACGAGATCCGTGAGCCCCGAGACGACGTGCGCCTTGCCGTCGTCGATGGTCACCGCCGTCGTCCGTTTCTCCTCGGAGGTCCGGTGGAAGGAGTGGTCGTGGCCGGTGCCGCCGACCGGAATGCGGTCCCACGCGTATTCGTCGATGAGAATCCGTGCGCCCCGCACCGGGTCCTGGGTGTCGACGAAGTGGTGGCCGAGCCGCAGCGCGAAGTCCTCGATCTCGCCGATCGGTGCGTGCTTGGCGAAGGCGTAGACGGTGTTCTTCTGCGTGTCGGTCGGCAGAACGTTCGCGTTGTCGCCGGTGAGGTGCGTCTGCTCGAAGTCTCCGCGCAGCGAGGTGCTGACGTTGAGGTCCTTGATGCGGTGCCGCTCGGTGTTCTTGGCGACCGAGACGATGCGCACTTCGGCCTTGCCGTACTGGTTCGGGCCCATGACGATGCCCATGCGGTGATCAGCTCCCTCGGTAGGTGGAGTAGGCGAACGGGCTCAGCAGCAGCGGCACGTGGTAGTGCTGCGCGGCGTCCCGGATGGCGAACGTGATCTGAACCTGCGGGTAGAAGGTGTCGACCTCGTTGCGGCGGAAGTACTCGCCGGTCTCGAAGGTGAGCCGGTAGGTGCCGGGATCGACCTGCTGTGGGCCGAGCTCGCGCACCCGGCCGTCGCTGTCGGTTGCCGCCTCGGCCATCGACACCCACTTGTCGCCGTCGGCGGCTTCGAGGTGGACCGTGATGTCGGTGGCGGGGGCACCTCTGGCTGCGTCGAGGACGTGGGTCGTGACTGCGCTGGTCATGCTGCGATCACCTTGTCCAACCTGAGCGTTGCGATGGCGCGGAGTTCGTCGGCGACCACGGCTAGCTCGGTGTCGTGGTCGTTGTCCAGCCGGGCGTGCAAGATCTCCAGGAGTTCCGTGCCGCTGCGACCGCTCGCGCACACCAGATAGACGTGCCCGAACCGGCGTTCGTATTCGGCGTTGCCGTCGTGCAGTGCGCGGGTGAGGTCGGCGTCGCCGGCGTCGACACCGCCCTGCTCGCCGCGGGAGAACGACGCCGAGGTGCCGCTGCCCTCGACTCGCTCTCCGATGCGCGGATGTGCGGCGAGCGCGCGGTGTATCTCTTCGGCGGACAGCGGTCGGGCTGCTCGCTCGGCCGCGTCGTGGACGGCTGTCCGGTCGGGGAAGGGTCTGCTGTCGGCGACGGCCTCCGCCCACCGCGGGACGTCGAGACAGGCGAGCAAGTGGGCGAGCAGGTCTGTGCGCGGCATCGCGTTGAGCTGATGCGGCGTCTGCCCGCGATCACGGGTGCGAGGTGTGGACATGAAGGGGTCCCCACGAGAGATCGGTCGGTGCCGGATCCGGTGCGTGCACCGGAAAGTCCGATCATGCTTCGGAAATGGGCGGCATCGGCGGATGCCGTGATGGGAGATGAAGCTACGACCGCGCGCAGACCATGTCAACAGTTTGTTGAAGTTGGTGTGGAGCGGGGTGGGCGCGGGCCCGACGACCGGGTGAACGATTCCGGAGTGGATCGAAGGTCGGCGTCAGTCCTGCGAGCGGGTGTTCTCGCGATTCAGGTAGTTGTAGACCGTGAACCGGCTGACGCCGAGGGCCTGAGCCACCGACTCGACCGACTTGCGCAGGGTGAACGCTCCGCGCTCCTCCAGCAGCCGGACGGCGCGTTGCTTGTCCGGACGGCCGAGCTCGGGCAGCGGCGCGCCGAGTTCCGCCTCGACCTGGTGAATCAGGCGGTCGAGTGCGCTCGTGAGTTCCGCTCCCGGCAGCCGGACGGCTACAGCGGGCGCACCGTCCCAGTGCAGCACTATGTCGCCCGGTTCGCTGTTCTCGGCGGGATGTGCGGTGGCACCGATCGTGTCGAGCAGCGGTGCGATGGCGGAGGCGAGCGGGTGCACAGGATCCTCAGGCTTCGTCGCCGGCGGTCGCGCCCTCGACCGTGACCTGGAGCGTGATCTGGTGCGCGCCGTGGGCTAGCGCGGTGTCGATGACCGAGGACAGCGCGGAGACCACGGTCGCCTGCTCGCCGGTCGTGGACGTGCCGAGCGGGCCGAAGTCCGCGCGCAGGCCGGTTTTCTCGAGGCAGTCGCGTGCGGCGAGCGCGTGGCTCGGTGGTTCGCCCTCGGTTTCGAACGGCTCGGTGGTGAATTCGGCTCTCAGGATCATCGCGTCCTCCGACGGCACAGTATCGCCCGATGCGGCAGGCGGGGCGGGCCCCGGTGCCGACCCACTCTAGTCAGCGGCGCCACGACCGACGGCGCACGTGTTCAACAAAATGTTGACGCTCTGCCCCGTCCT
Organism: Allosaccharopolyspora coralli; assembly: GCF_009664835.1. Classification (NCBI taxonomy): domain Bacteria; kingdom Bacillati; phylum Actinomycetota; class Actinomycetes; order Pseudonocardiales; family Pseudonocardiaceae; genus Allosaccharopolyspora; species Allosaccharopolyspora coralli. Next base: position 2,517,621 of record NZ_CP045929.1, on the reverse strand, counting down.
CGCTATGGTATCGCTGTACGAAATAATGATTCCGTATCGCGAAACTGCGAGGTTCCTGTGGGACGCGACCGCTACGACGTCAACCTGTCGATCCTGTACACGGAGCTCGACCTGCTCGAGCGGCCCGCGGCCGCGAAAGCCGCGGGATTCGACGCCGTGGAGTTCTGGTGGCCGTTCGCCTCGGCCGCACCGGCCGATCGCGAGGTGGACGCGTTCGCCGAGGCGATCGAGCAGGCCGGTGTCGAGCTCGTCGGCCTGAACTTCTTCGCCGGCGACATGCCGTCCGGCGACCGCGGCGTGCTCTCCCACCCTGACCGGGAGTCGGAGTTCACCGACAGCGTCCAGATCGCCGTCGGCCTGGGTGAACGGCTGGGCTGCCGGGCGTTCAACGCGCTCTACGGCAACCGGCTCGACGGGCAGGATCCGTCCGCGCAGGACGAGGTCGCCGTGCAGAACCTGGCCCGTGCCGCGAAGGCGAGCAGCCGGATCGGTGGCACCGTGCTCGTGGAGCCGGTCAGTGGTGTGGCTGCCTACCCGCTGCAGACCGCCGAGGACGCGATGGGCGTCATCGACCGCACACATCGAGAGTCCGACGTGGACAACCTGCGGCTGCTGTTCGACCTCTACCACCTGGTCGCCAACGGCGACGACCCCGACGCCGCCCTCGACCGCTATGCGCGCTCCATCGGGCACGTACAGATCGCCGACGCTCCCGGACGCAACGAGCCCGGCACCGGCAACCTCGACTTCGTCCACTACTTCAGCGCACTCACCGCCGCCGGCTACCGCGGCCACATCGGCCTGGAGTACAAGCCCAGCGGCGCCAGCGCCGACAGCTTCGGCTGGATCGAGAAGATCGGCTGAGCACGACGTCCAGAGGGTGTGCTGGTTGCCCTGCGTGGGCGGGGTCGGTGGCCGAACCTCGCCTCGCGGCCGGCTGCGGGGGCATCGAGGTTGGATCGCGGCCGTCAAGTCGACGCTGTCCTCGGCGGCCACGAGGTGACAGCCCGCAGATTGCCGGCGGGACACCGTCGCCGCGATGTGGCTGACCGCAGCCCTCAATCCCTACGAGAAACGCAAGACGAGACTGGAGGACGCGACATGACCACGATCGGATTCGTCGGACTGGGCATCATGGGCGGCCCGATGGCCGCGAACCTGGTGAAGGCGGGATACTTCGTCGTCGGTACCAACCTGTCCCGGCCGAAGATCGACTGGCTCGTGGAGCAGGGCGGCAGGGGAGCCGACAGCATCGCGGAGGCCGTCAAGGACGCCGACGTCGTCATCACGATGCTGCCGGATTCGCCCGACGTCGAGGCGGCCGCACTCGGCGACGAGGGCATCCTCGCCCACGCCAGGCAGGGCGCGCTCTACATCGATTGCAGCAGCATCCGCCCGGACACCTCCCGCGCCGTCGCCGATGCTGCGGCGAGCAAGGGGGTGCGCACCCTCGACGCGCCGGTCAGTGGCGGGGAGCCCAAGGCGATCGACGGCACGCTCTCGCTCATGGTCGGCGGTGAGCCCGAGACGTTCGAGGCCGGCCGCGAGTTCCTCGAAACGGTCGGCAGCACCATCGTCCACGTCGGTCCGGCAGGCTCGGGTCAGACCGTCAAGATCGCCAATCAGCTGATCGTCGCGGGCAACATCGGTCTGCTGGCCGAAGCGCTGCTGTACCTCGAAGCCCACGGCGTGGACACCGAGGCCGGAATGCGCGCGCTCGGTGGCGGTCTGGCAGGCAGCGCCGTGTTGGACGCCAAGGCCGAGAAGATGCGGTCCCGCGAGTTCAACCCCGGCTTCCGCATCGAGCTGCACGACAAGGACCTCGGCAACCTCGAGGTCTCCGCCCGACAGGCCGGGCTGGCGCTGCCGATCGGCGCACTGGTCACCCAGGTCGTCGCCGCAGCCAAGGCACAGGGTGACGGCAGCCTGGACCACTCGGGACTCTTCCGCCAGCTGGCGCAGCTCAGCGGCCGCGACTGAGCGCCGCGTCGCTGAGCGCGTGCCGACGATCCGCCCACCTCCGGGTCGCCGGGCGCAGCGTGGCGGAGGCCTCGCGCGGACGCGTCCGACCGCTGGGACGCGGGGGAGTCCGCGCGAGGCCGTCACAACTTCCTTCGGCGAGGCACAGCGGCTGAGAACTCTTTCAGAAGGTGCGGCTCCGCCACTGACACGACACGACGACAACTCGTTCCGCAAGAACCGCTCACTCGAGTCGTTGCCCGCCTCCCGCATCCGAAAGGTGTGTACCCATGCCCACAGTTCCCGCTATGCAGGCCGTCGTCGACGTGCTGGAGTCCGAGGGCGTCGACGTGTCGTTCGGCTGCCCCGGCGCCGCGATCCTGCCGCTGTACGCCGCGATGGAACACCGCGACATCCGTCACCTCATCGTGCGGCACGAGGAAGGCGCCACGCACATGGCCGACGGGTGGGCGCGGACCAACGGCAAGGTCGGCGTCGCCATCGGCACCTCCGGCCCCGCGGGCACGAACATGATCACCGGCCTCTACACCGCGCACGCAGACTCCATTCCGATGGTGTGCATCACCGGCCAGGCGGTGTCGAGCAAGCTGCACCAGGAGGCCTTCCAGGCGGTCGACATCGTGGAGATCGCCAAACCGGTCACGAAGTGGTCGGTGCAGGTCAAAGAGGCGGCGCAGGCACCGTGGATCTTCCGCGAGGCGTTCCGCATCGCGAAGTCGGGACGGCCGGGGCCGGTGCTCATCGACCTCCCGCTGGACGTGCAGAAGCAGGAGATCGAGTGGGACCCGGCCATCGACGCACCACTGCCGGTCAAGGCGGTCGAGCCGCACCTGCCGCGCGTCGAGAAGGCACTCGACATGCTGCTGGAGGCCGAGCGGCCGTTGATTCTCGCCGGTGGCGGCGTGATCACCGGCGAGGCGCACGAGCAGGTGCGCGAACTGGCCGAACTGCTCGGCATCCCGGTGCAGGTGACGTTGATGGGCAAGGGGACCTTCCCTGAGGATCACGAGCTGTTCGCAGGCATGACCGGGATCCAGACCAGTCAGCGTTACGGCAACGAGTCGTTCCTGCGGTCGGATCTGGTGCTGGCGCTGGGATCGCGATTCGGCGACCGGCACACCGGGGCACTCGACGTCTACCGGGGGCAGCGGCGGTTCATCCACGTCGACATCGAACCGACGCAGCTCGGTAAGGTCTTCGGGCCGGACCTCGGGATCGTCTCGGACACTCGGTTGTTCCTCGACGCACTCCTCGACGCGGCACGGCGCCGTGCGGCCGACACCGACTACGGCACGTGGGTCCGCGAGGTGGGTGAGCTGAAGACGACGCTGACGCGGCCGGACGACTACGACTCGGTCCCGATCAAGGCGCCGCGTGTGTTCCGGGACATCAACGCCGTGTTCGGTCCGGAAACGTACTTCGTCACGGCGATCGGGCTGTACCAGATCTGGTCGGGTCAGTTCCAGACCACGCACCGCCCCCGGCACTACCAGGTCTGCGGCCAGGCGGGCCCGCTCGGCTGGGAGATCCCGGCCGCGATCGGCGTGAAGTCCGCCGAACCGGACGCGGAAGTCGTCGCGGTGGTCGGCGACTACGGTTTCCAGTTCCTCGTCGAGGAACTGGCCGTCGCGGCACAGTACGACGTTCCGTTCGTGATCATCATGCTCAACAACGAATACCTGGGCCTCATCCGCCAGGCGGAGCTGGAGTACTCGATGAACACCGAGGTGGACATCCACCACGACGAGTACGGCACGGACAACGTGAAGGTCGCCGAGGCGTTCGGAGGTTCCGGGCGCCGGGTCTTCGATCCCGCGGATCTCACGGAGACGATCGAGTGGGCACGTAAGGAAGCCGTGGCCACCAGCCGTCCGGTGCTCGTCGAGGTGATGATCGAGCGTGAGGCGAACACGCCGCGAGGCGCGAGCATCGACGCGATGATCGAGCCGGAAGCGGTGCCGAACGCGTGAGGTCCCGGCACGACGCGGGCGCGGCGGCGACCCGGTGACAACAGGAGGTTCGATGTCCGGCCGAGTGCTCATCGCTCCGGACAAGTTCAAGGGATCGCTGTCGGCGTCCGAGGTTGCCGAGGCGGTGGCCGGGGGAGTGCGGCGGGTGCGGCCGGCGGCCGACATCCGCTGCCTCCCCGTCGCCGACGGAGGCGAAGGCACCGTGCAGGCGGCAGTCGCGTGCGGATGGCGCCGGGTTCCGGTGCTGGTCGGAGGACCGCTCGGCGCCCCGTTGCACACCGAGTTCGCGATCGACGGTGACACGGCGCTCGTCGAGCTCGCGTCCGCGTCGGGGTTGCAGCAGTTGCCTGCAGGGACGTCGGCGCCGCTGACGTCCTCGAGCGCGGGAACCGGCGAGCTCATCCGCGCGGCGCTCGACGCGGGAGCCCGGACCGTGGTCCTCGGTGTCGGCGGCAGTGCCTGTACCGACGGTGGTGCGGGCATGCTCGGCGCACTCGGGGCAGGGGTACTCGACGCGTCCGGCCGGGTCCTTCCGCCGGGCGGCGGCTCCCTGTCCGACGTGTCCACCGTCGAGCTGGCCGGGCTCGACCCCAGGCTCGCGGACACTACGGTGATTTTGGCGTCCGATGTGGACAACCCACTGCTCGGTCCGCGCGGAGCGGCTCGAGTCTACGGGCCGCAGAAGGGCGCGAGTCCGGAAGATGTGCAGGCGCTGCAAGCCGGGCTCGGCTCGTGGTCGGACGCCGTGTCGCGCGCCGGCGGACGGGACACCGCCGACAGTGCCGGCGCTGGTGCCGCAGGGGGCGTCGGATACGCGGCGCTCGCGGTGCTGGGAGCGACGCAACGTCCCGGCGTGGACGTGGTGCTGGAACTCGTCCGGTTCCGGGACGCGCTCGACGGTGCGCGACTCGTCGTGACCGGTGAAGGGGCCGTCGACGAGCAGACCGTGCACGGGAAGGCACCCGCCGGCGTCGCGCGCTGTGCGCGCGAGTCCGGCGTGCCGGTCGTGGCGGTCGCCGGCCAGTGCTCACTACCCCGGGCGCGGCTCTCCGAGGCCGGTTTCGACGCCGCCTACGTGCTCGCCGAGCTCGAGCAAGACCCGCAACGGTGCCTGCGCGACGCGGCGCGGTTGCTGGACAGGCTCGGTGCCGCACTCGCGCACGACTGGCTGCCCGAAGCCGAGGGCGTGACGGAAGTGCTCGCCGCAGACTCTTGACCCGAGAGCCGAACAGGCTCAACATTTTGTTGAAACGACGAGGTGGGAGGACCCGGTGACCGAAGACCGGCTGGACCGCGCGTTCCGCGCGCCGCGCCTGATCGGCGAGCAAGGCGAGACCTCGGGCTGGGTCGGGGTTCGCAACGGGCGCATCGTCGCCGTCGAACCCTTCGACCGGCCGCTCGAGGCGGACGAGGTGATCGAACTCGGGACCGACGAAGTGCTGCTTCCCGGACTCGTCGACACCCACGTGCACGTCAACGACCCCGGCCGTTCCGAGTGGGAAGGGTTCGAGACCGCGACGCGCGCCGCCGCCGAAGGCGGCATCACCACGATCGTCGACATGCCGCTCAACAGCCTGCCGCCGACCGTGGACGCGGAGGCGTTGGAGGTCAAACGCAAGACTGCGCGCGAGAAGGTCCACGTCGACGTGGGCTTCTGGGGCGGGGCGATCAGCGGCAACCTCGACTCGCTGCGCGAGCTCCACGACGACGGCGTGTTCGGATTCAAGTGCTTCCTGCTGCACTCGGGCGTCGACGAGTTTCCGCCACTCGATCCCGCCGAACTCGAGAAGGCGCTGTCCGTGCTCACGGGGTTCGGCGCGATGATGATCGTGCACGCCGAGGATTCCGACTCCATCGAGCACGCGCCGGTCGCACACGGTGAGGAGTACGGCCGCTTCCTGGCCTCCCGGCCACGAGGAGCCGAGAACCTCGCGATCGCCCAGGTCATCGAACTCGCCAGGCGCTACGACGCCCGGGTGCACATCCTGCACCTGTCCTCGTCGGACGCGTTGCCGATGATCGCCTCGGCAAAGGCCGACGGGGTCCGCATCACGGTGGAGACCTGCCCGCACTACCTGTGCTTCACCGCCGAGGAGATCCCGGACGGGGCGACGCCGTACAAGTGTTGCCCGCCGATCCGCGAGGCAGGGAACAGGGAACGCCTCTGGCAGGGGCTCGCCGACGGGACGATCGACTGCATCGTCAGCGACCACTCGCCCTGTACGGCGGAACTCAAAAAGATGGACATCGGCGACTTCGGCGTCGCCTGGGGTGGTGTCTCGAGCCTGCAGCTCGGGTTGTCCGCGGTCTGGACGCAGGCCCGGCTGCGCGGCTACGCCCTGACCGACGTCGTCGACTGGATGGCGCACCGCACCGCGGACCTCGCCGGGCTGCGGCAGAAGGGAGCGATCGAGGTCGGCCGCGACGCGGACCTGTGCGTGTTCGCGCCGGACGACGCCTACGTGGTGGACGCCGCACGGCTGCGCCACCGCAACCCAGTCTCCGCCTACGACGGACGTGCCCTGGCAGGAGTCGTCCGCGGCACCTGGTTGCGGGGAGAACGGATCGTCGGACCGGACATCGACAGCCCCGGACAGCGCGGGCAGTTGCTCGACCGCGACGCCGTTCGCTGACCCCGGCCGACCGGCGAGGCGTCCCGGACCCCGGGGCGCCTCGCCGGTGCCTGTCTTCCTGTGTTCACACCCAACGAGTCAGCTCGGAAAGGACGGCAATCGTGGCCTTGATGTTTCTCAGCGGTGGTGGGATGCGCGGCGGAAAGCTGCACCACCGGATCGAGGGTGCGCCCTTCGTCGGACCGGCCAGAACGGCACCGCGGTACCGGATGTACTCGGTGGCCGACCAGTTCCCGGCCGTGGAGTACGTCGGCGACGGCGGCGTGTCCGTGCAGGGGGAACTCTACGATCTGCCGCTGGAGATGCTGCGCACCCAGTTGATGCCCGCCGAGCCCGCGGAACTGGAGCTCGGTCTCATCGAGCTCGCCGACGGTGCTTCGTCGCTGGCGACCGTGCTGCGTGGGAACTGGTCCGGCGCCGAGGGGCTCACCGACATCTCGCACGTCGCATCGTGGCGCGCCCATCTCGGTCTCGACAGCTGACGTGAGTAACTCCCGTCGGAGCGTCTTGCTGGGTGCGGTTGGTCGCGATCGCGTACGTGGTGACCGCTCAGCCGCTTGGCGTCTGACACGACACGACGCCAGCTCGCTTCTCTGAGGAGTTCCCGAGGACGAGGTGAACGGCACGTTCGCCTCGTCCAGTGGGGCGAGAGTGCCGTTCGCCCCATCCGCTACACCGAGCGAACGGCACGTTCGCCTCGTCTCGTGGGGCGAGAGTGCCGTTCGCCTCGCTGCGCACCGTGCGCTTCGTGGTGCAGCGCACCGTGGGACTCCGTCAGCGGCGCTCCGCTACCGCCCCGACGACGAGCCGTGATCTCGGCCGCGAACGACAGCGCGGTCTCTTCCGGTGTTCTGCCGCCGAGATCGAGGCCGATCGGCGAGCGCAACCGTGCGATCTCGTCCTCGGAGACACCCGCTTCCCGCAGCCGCCGCAGCCGATCCCGGTGCGTGCGGCGCGAACCCATCGCACCGACGAATCCGAGGTCGCGCCGCAATGCCTCGACGAGCACCGGCACGTCGAACTTGGCTTCGTGCGTCAGTACGCACACGACCGTGCGTGCGTCCGTCTCGGCCTGTGCGAGGTAGCGGTGGGGCCAGTCGACGACGACCTCGTCCGCTGCGGGGAATCGAGCCCGCGAGGTGAAGGTCTTCCGTGCGTCACACACCGTCACCCGGTAGCCGAGGAACGTGCCGAGATCGCTGAGTGCGCGCGCGAAGTCGGTGGCGCCGAAGACGAGCATCCGGGGCGCTCGCGCCCACGTCTGCACGAACATCTCGATCTCCCGGGCGTCCTCGGAGGCACACACGGTACGGACGCCGCTGCGGCCGAGTTCCAGCATTCCGGCCGCCTCGGAAACGATCGTGGCGGTGAGGTCGTCGTCGGGTTCGCGGGTCGCCGCATCGACCGCGTAGCGCCTGCCGGGAGCAACTCGGCCTCCGTCAGTCACGCTGGCCAACGCGACCGGGCGTTGCTCACTGAGCGCGGTGAGAACGGTGCCCACGGCGGCATCGTCCACCGGAACCGGCTGGACGAACACGTCGATTTCGCCGCCGCAGGTGAGTCCGACCGCGAGGCCGTCCCCGTCGGAGTAACCGAACCGCTCCCGCCGAGGTGTGCCGGTACGGAGTACGTCGAGCGCCGTGTCGTGCACGGCGGCCTCGACGCATCCGCCGGTAAGACTTCCCGCGACGACACTGTCGCCGCGGACGGCCATGCTGCTGCCCACGCCGCGGGGAGCACTGCCGACAGTGGACACGACGGTCGCCAAGGCGTACTCGTGTCCGTCCCGCGCCCACTCCCGGAGCGTCGCTGCGATGTCGTGCACGGCCTTCACACTCCATTTCGGACTGACGTGCTCACTGTCCCGCGAACAGCGCTTCGATTCCCTCGATGCCGAAGTACAGGCCGAACACGACCGCCAGCACGACGACGAACCAGTTGAGGTCGCGAGCCCGGCCTTTCGCGAGTTTGATCACGGTGAACGCGACGATGCCCGCACCGATGCCGTTGGTGATCATGTACGTGAACGGGATGAGCGTGACCGTCAAGAAGATCGGAATGACGTAGTCGCTGTCGTCCCAGGGCAGGTTGCGGCACTGGGTCATCATCATGGCGCCGACGACGACCAATGCGGGCGCGGCTGCCTGGGTGGGTACGATAGACACGATCGGCGTGAACAACAGTGCCACGCCGAACAGCCCGCCGCACAGCACGCTCGCGAGACCGGTGCGCGCTCCCTCGCCGACGCCGGCGGCCGATTCCAGGAACACCGTGTTCGGTGAGGATCCGGTCACTCCGCCCGCTGCGGCGGCGACGCCGTCGACGGTCAGGATGCGGCCCATCCCCTCGACCTTTCCGTTGCGGGTGAGCCCGGCCTGGTTCGCGACGCTGGTGATCGTCCCCATCGCGTCGAAGAACCCGGACAGCACGAGGGTGAACAGGAACACGGTGGCGGTGACGCCGCCGGCCGCGGCGAACCCGCCGACGAGGTCGATCTGCCCGAACAGGCCGAAGTCCGGTGCGGCGATCAGACTGTCCGGCAGGGTGGGCTGGATCAGTCCCCAGTTGTCCTCGGAGAGCCCGAGCGCGGAGTTCATCACGACGGCGCCCACGGTCCCGACTCCGATGCTGATGAGCATGGCGCCGCGCACCTGACGGGCCATGAGCACGATCATCAGTAGCAGCGTCGCGCAGAACAGCGCGATGGGTGCCCCCTGCAGATGTCCCTGCTCGCCCATCTGAACGGGAACTGTGGTCTCCGCCGCGTCCGGGACGCGACTGACGAAGCCCGCCTGAACCAGGCCGATCAAGGCGATGTAGACGCCGATGCCCACGGTGAGCGCGATCTTCAGGGCGTCGGGAATCGCCTCGATGATCTTCTGTCGCAGTCCGCTGACGGCGAGCACGATGATGCACAGGCCCTCCAGGACGACGAGTCCGAAAGCCTGTTGCCAGGTCATCACCGGAGCGATCGTGAACGCCACGATCGCGTTCACCCCCAGTCCGGAGGCCATCGCCAGTGGCGCGTTGCCCACGAGTCCCATGAGGACGGTCGCGAAGGCCGCCGTGAACGCGGTGGCGGTGGTGAGTTCGGCGTTCGTGAGCACACGGCCGGTGACGTCCGATGACGAGCCGAGGATGATCGGGTTGAGGATCACGATGTAGGCCATGGCCACGAAGGTCGTGAGCCCGCCCCGGAGCTCGCGGGCCACGCTGGACCCGCGCTCGGTGATGCGGAAGAACCGATCGACCCACGATGCCGCGGGGAGAGTCGGATCCGGATGGTCCGGTTGTCTGCTGGTGCTGTCGGTGTGAGTCATGGTGAGTCCTCCCGTGCCGGTGGGCGCCCCCGCCCGAGCCGTGTGGCGGGCGGACCTGTCGGGGCGTTGGTGCCAGAACCGCGCTCCGGCGTACGGGTTCCCGCCGTGCGTGGCCGGGGACGTCTTCCGTGCACGTGGCACGCACGTCCGATGGGCCGCGGGACGACCCGGTCGTCGGCCCGCGGCGTGTTCTGTCCTGGATGAGGACGGTGGGACGGTGACCGCCCCTGGTGAGTGGTCGCGCGGGTTTCGTGTTGCGGTCGGGAACTGGCCCGGTCGTCTATGCGCGCCGGACAGCAGCGGAACCGCGAACGCAGATCACTCCGCGCACTCAGAGTTCAGTTGGGAAACTGGCAGTTGTGCCCGTGGGGCACGCCTCGTACGTGACGAGCCGCAGCAAGGTGAGGGCTCCGGTACCGGACCACCCACCCAAGCTCGACAATGCCGCTCTCAGCGGATCAGTAGTCGATTCGGTCGTCTTTGGCGAGCCACGCCTCGAACGGCCGGGTGCGGTGCGGCACGTCGACCTGCTCGACCTGCATCGGCCAGACGGCGCGAGGTTTCGTTTCGAACAGGTCGTAGAACTTCCGGTCGTCGAACCCGCCGTACGCGGCGTCGTCCCGGCTCGCCGAGAACAGGATGCGGTCCATCCGTGCCCACAGCGCGGAGGACAGGCACATCGGGCAGGGTTCGCACGAGGTGACCAGGACGCATCCGTCGAGCGAGAACGTGTCCAGCTCGCGGCAAGCGTGCCGCATCGCGGTCACCTCGGCGTGGGCGGTCGGGTCGAGCAGGGTGGTGACCTGGTTGTTGCCGGTACCGACGAGCTCCCCGCCGCGGAGGACGAGGGCGCCGAACGGCCCGCCACCTCCGGCGACGCTGGTCGTCGCCAGGTCGATCGCTCGGTCCATCCACTGCCGTTCGGTAGCGGGTGCGGCAGTGGGCTGTACGGAGGTGTTCACGAAAGTCTCCTCAGAAGTGTGGTGCTGGTTCTCACGCGATGCCGGTGATGTGGCCGGGCGTGACCGGAACATGCGTCAGGCGGCGGCCGGTCGCGGCGCGAATGGCCGCGACGATGGCCGGCGTGGCCGAGATCGTCGGCGGTTCGCCGACGCCGCGCACGCCGTACGGCGCGTGCGGGTCGGCGTGTTCGAGGACGTCGACCTGCATCGAGGGCATGTCGACCATGGTGGGGATGAGGTAGTCGGTGAACGACGGATTGCGGATCGAGCCGTCCCGGACGTGGATCTCCTCCATCACGGCGAGTCCCAGTCCCTGGGCGGAGCCGCCGTGGATCTGCCCGACGACGGCCTCCGGGTTGATCGCTTTGCCGACGTCCTGGGCGCAGTCCAGCTGGACGACCTTCATGAGACCGAGCTCGGTGTCGACGTCGACGACCGCCCGGTGCGCGGAGAACGCGTGCTGGACGTGCACGAGCGCGCTCTGTCCCGTGGTCGGGTCCATCGGGAACGTGCGGCGGTGGTGGTACTCCCGGGTCTCGTCCACGGAGTCGGAGCCGAGGAGGTCCACGAGATCGACGAGAACTCCGTCCGTAGTGGACACGATTTTTCCGCCGGAGAGCGACAGTTCGCCGAGGCCCGGGCCGAAACGCTCGACGACGCGGGCGAACACTCGCTCCTGCACGGCCGCACACGCGTTCCGCACCGCCCCACCGGTGACGTAGGTCTGACGGGAGGCCGAACTGGATCCGGCCTCGCCCACGCTGGTGTCGTTGGGGTGCAGAGTCACTTTCTCCAGTCCCAGCTCGCTGCGTGCGATCTGCTGCTGGACGGTGAGCAGTCCCTGCCCGACCTCGGCGGCCGCGGTGTGCACCATCGCCATCGGTTCGCCGCCGACGATCTCGAGGCGGACCCGAGCAGTCGAGTAGTCGTCGGCGCCCTCGGCGTAGGAGACGTTCTTGATGATGACCGAGTACCCGACACCACGCACCACGTTCTCGCGCCGGGTCGTGTTCGACGCGCCCCCCGGCAGGGAGCGGACATCGGAGTCGAGCGAATCCTCGGTCGGCATCGGCAAGTTCCGCACGCGGTCCAGGAGTTCGGCGACCGGAGCCGGATAGTCGAGGATCTGTCCGGTGTGCAGAACCGAGCCGCGCCGCACTGCGTTGCGGGCACGGAATTCCACCGGGTCCATGCCGAGCGCGTCGGCGAGTTTGTCCATCTGGGACTCGTAGGCGAACGCCGGTTGCACGGCCCCGAGACCGCGCATCGCGCCGCACGGCGGGTTGTTCGTGTACAGGCCCCACCCTTCGATCCGCACGTTCGGAATCACGTAGGGGCCGGTCCCGAGGCTCGTACCGTTCCCGACGACGACGGGTGTCTTCGAGGCGTAGGCACCGCCGTCGAAGTACAGTTTCGCGCGCATGTACACGAGATCGCCGTCGTGGGTCGCACCGTGCTCGTAGTACATCGTGGCCGGGTGCCGGTGCACGTGGCCGAAGAACGATTCCTCGCGGTCGTAGACGAGTTTGACCGGACGGCCCGTGCGCAACGCGAGCATGCAGACGTGGATCTGGATGGACAGGTCCTCGCGGCCGCCGAAGGCGCCACCGACTCCCGACAACGTCATCCGGACCTTGTTCTGCGGCAGATCCAACGCCGCGGCGGTCTGCCGGAGGTCGGAGTGCAGGTCCTGCGTGGCGAGGTAGAGGTCGACCCCGCCGTCGTCGCCGGGCACGGCCAGCCCCGCTTCCGGGCCGAGAAATGCCTGGTCCTGCATCCCGACGGTGTAGGTCTCGGCGACGACGACATCGGCGGTCGCGTCGGGGTCGCCGGAGACGATCGGCTGGTAGCGCACGATGTTGCGGTCGTCGCCCGAATCGGGGTGCAGCAGCGGCACGTCGTCGTCGTGTGCGGCGCTTTCGGGATCGAGCACCGGCTCGAGAACCTCGTACTCCACCTCGACGAGGTCGAGCGCGCGCCGTGCCGTCTCGGGATGGTCGGCGGCCACCAGCGCCACCGCCTCGCCGCGATATCGGACGACGTCCTCGGCGAGGACGGGTTGGTCCACGGTCTTGAGTCCGAACAGGTTGCGCCCCGGGACGTCCTCGTGGGTGAGCACCGCGTACACCCCGGGGTGGGCCAGCGCGGGTGCCGTGTTCACGGACACGATACGAGCGTGGGGATGGGGACTGCGCAGGGTCGCTCCCCAGAGCATGTTCTCCGCCCACAGGTCCGAGGCGTAGGCGTACTCACCGCGCACTTTGAGGGTGCCGTCCGGGCGGCGTGGCGAGTCGCCGATCTCACCCGCGATCGTGTCGTCGAGATCCTGCGGCGTGCGGGTGGGTGTGGTGCGCGTGCTCATCGAAGGACCTCCTTGGGGGCTGTGCCTGTGGCGCTGGTCGGGGCGAACGCCGCGCTGGCGGCGGCGAGATCTCGAGCGACCTCGCCGGCCGGAACCGTTGTCAGTTCGCCTGCCTCGACCAGCGTGCGCCCGCCTTGTATGAGGAGTTCGAGCGGCGGCGACGCGCCGAACGCCAGCGCCGCGACGGGGTCGGCGATTCCGGCGTGGCCGATGCCGTCGACGCGCCAGACCGCCAGATCGGCGAGCTTGCCGACCTCCACCGAACCGAGTTCGTGCTGCCTGCCGAGGCACCGCGCGCCGCCGGCCGTGGCCAGCCACAACGCCTCGCGCGCGGTGAGCGCCTGCGCGCCATCCCGCAGCCGTGCGACGAGCATCGCCTGCCGGATCTCGTCGCCGAGTCCACCGTGTTCGTTGGAGGCGGCGCCGTCGACTCCGAGTCCCACGGACGCGTCGGCGGCGAGCAGATCGCGGACCGGGGCCGTGCCGGCGGCGAGCCGTGCGTTGGAGCTGGGACAGTGCGCGACGCCGGTGCCGGTCGCGGCAAGCCGAGCGACGGCGGCAGGGGAGAGGTGCACACCGTGCGCCAGCCACACGTCGGGGCCGAGCCAGCCGAGCTCGTCGGCGTACTCGACCGGGGTGCGGGCGAACTCGGCAAGGCAGCGGTGATGCTCCTCGGTCGTTTCGGCGAGATGCGTGTGCAGACGCACGCCGCGACGCCGGGCGAGCGACGCGCTCTCGCGCATCAACCGGTCGGACACCGAGAACGGCGAGCACGGACCGACGGCCACGCGCACCGCGGCATTCGGTGCGGGGTCGTGGAACCGATCGATCGCCGCCTCGGTGCCCGCCAGCGCCTCGTCGGTGTCCTCGACGAGGGACTCGGGCGGGAGTCCACCGTGCGCCCTCCCGCGGTCCATCGAGCCACGGACCAGATGCAACCGGGTGCCCACCCGGTCCGCGGCGGCGACGACCGACCCCGCGACGTCGCCGCCGTGGCGGGGGAAGACGTAGTGGTGGTCGGCGGCGGTGGTGCACCCGGACAGTGCCAGCTGGGCCAGCCCGGCGGTGGCGGCCGCCAGGGTGTTCTCCTCGTCGAGCGCAGTCCACGCCGGGTACAGCTCGGTGAGCCAGTCGAACAGCGGTGACTGCTGCGCCCGCCCGCGGGTGAGCCACTGGTACAGATGATGGTGCGTGTTGACCAGCCCCGGGGTGATGAGACACCCGCTCGCGTCGACGGTCCGCGCGGACGGGTCGAACTCGGGTTCGCCGGGTGCGACCGCGACGACGCGGTCGCCTTCGACGATGACGTGACCTTCGTCGTACTCGGTACCGGCCGCGTCGACGGTGGCGATCGCGGCGCCGGTGAGCACGACACGTGCCGTCGCGGTCATGCTTGCGACCTCTCCGCACGCCGATCGGACGCGAGCCGGACGGCGTCGAGGATCTTCTCGTACCCGGTACAGCGACACAGGTTGCCCGCCAGCGCTTCGCGCACGTCCGTGTCGGACGGTCGAGGGTCGCGTTCCAGCAGATCGTGCGCCGCGACGAGGAGCCCGGGCGTGCAGAATCCACACTGGACGGCACCGGTCTCGACGAACGCCTCCTGCACGGGGTCGAGCTGGGCGCCGTCGGCGAGACCTTCCACGGTCCCGACGTCGCGGCCTTCGGCTTGCCCTGCAGCGACGAGACACGCACACGCGGGAACGCCGTCGAGGTAGACCGTGCAGGAGCCGCACTCGCCTTGTTCACACGCGTTCTTCGATCCCGGCAGACCCAGGCGTTCGCGCAACATGTACAGCAGGCTCTCGCCCTCCCACACGTCGTCGGCCTGGTGGCTGCGTCCGTTGACGGTGACGTTCACGCGCATTGCTGCCTCCCGGCGCAGTAGTCGTTCCATGTCCATCCGAGGGTTCGGCGAGCCAGCACCCGGATCGCGTGCTTGCGATAGTCGGAGCTGCCGCGCACGTCGTCGATCGGTGCGGCGGCGGCAGCGGCCAGATCGCCGAACTTGCCGTTCACGCTGTCCGGCAGCGCTGTCGGCACGTCCCAGCGCCCGGTGTCGGCGAGCTCCTCGGCGAGGAACTGCTCCGCCTCGGTGGCTCTCCGCGGAGTCGGCGCCGCCGAGCCGAGGCCGGTTCCCACGGTCCGCTCCCGCGGATGCAGGGCGAGAGCGAACGTGCACACGGCGATCACCATCGCGTTGCGGGTGCCGACCTTGGAGAACTGTTGTGGCCCCGACGCGGCGTCGAGGTGGACCGCAGCGACCAGTTCGTCGGGTTCGAGGGCATTGCGCTTGACCCCGGTGAAGAACTCGCTGATCGACACGGTCCGAGTGCCCCGGACCGAGCACACCTCCACATCGGCTCCGCAGGCCAGCAGCGGAGGGTGGGCGTCGCCTGCGGGGGAAGCCGAGCCGAGGTTGCCGCCGACGGTGCCTCGGTTGCGGATCTGCGGTGAACCGACGGTGCGCGACGCGATCGCCAGCCCGGGCAGCCGGTCACCGAGCTCGGTGATGACGCGGGCGTACGGGACGGCGGCGCCCAGCCGGATCCGCCCGTCGTGGACATCCCATCCCGTCAGGTCGACCACGCCGCCGAGATCGAGCAAAGCGGGCGGTCGACGCTGGTCGAAGTTGAGCTCGACCATCACGTCGGTGCCGCCTGCGATCACGAGCGCGTCGGGATGCTCGGCCTTCGCGGCGAGCGCGTCTGCCCAGCTGGTGGGCCGGAGGAAGTCCACGGAACCGTCCTCGGAGTCGGTGGTGCGGGCGTGTGATGCAGTACACAGGTCGTGCGGGAACGCGCGATAGCGGCGGAACGCACGAAAACACCGGGAACGCCGGACGCCGTTATTGTGGTTTCCTACAACCGGCCGTCGAGAGGAGCGCCGTGCGGCTTCGCACCCTGTTCGACGACCCCGAGCTGGGTCTGCGGCTCTTGGCCGGGCGAGAGGAGCTCGACCGTGAGATCCGCTGGGTCTACACCACGGATCTGCGGGACCCACGGCGCTATCTGACCGGCGGTGAGCTGGTGCTGTCCGGTTTGATGTGGCGGGACGGGCCCGAGGATTCCGACGCGTTCGTCGCTGCACTCGCCGAGGCCGGGGTTGCGGCGCTGGTCGCCGGAACCGCGCGGCTCGGCAGTACGCCGCGTGATCTCGTGAACGCGTGTCGCCGGAGGCGGGTTCCGTTGCTGGAACTGCCGGTGACGGTCAGCTTCAACTCGGTCTCGGACCGGGTGATCCTCGACGTGGTGGCCGAGCGGTCCACCCCGAGCCGCGGACGCGGTCCGCTCGTGTCGGCGGTGGCCGACGGGGCCGACACCGGCGACCTCGCGCGTCTGGTGGCATCGGAATGGGGCACCGGATGCCTGATCATGTCCACGATGGACAGACTCGTCGCCGAGGCGGGGATGACAGAAGAGCTCACCGCCCCCGCCCGCCGGATGATGATCGATGCCTATTTACGTGCTTCCCGTGCGCCGGTGTTCGTGGAGCCGGAATCCGAGTCTGCGATGACGGTCTTCGGAGTCGGGAACGCGGACGAGGCCCGCGTCGCCGACTGGTTCGTCGCGATTCCGGGCGCCCACGAAGTCGACAGCGCGATGGTGGCCGAACTGGGCACGGCGCTGGCACTAGTGCGGTCCCGTCTCGACGAAGGGCGACGCGTGGCCGCACAAGCCGTCGGGACGGTCCTGCGCCTCGTCACGGAGGGAAACGGTACCCAGCCGGAGATCAACGCTCAATTGGCGGCGTTGGGCCACGACACGGCCCGTCCCGCATGGGTCGTGGCGGCCGAGGTGAGCGACGGCCCGGCGCTCACCGAGCGGATGCTGGCCGAACTCGCCGCCGCGCTCGACCTCCCGGCGATCACCGGGCGCACCGACGACGAGGTGTTCGCAGTGCTGCGCGCCCCGGACGACCCGGTCGCGGTGCTCACCGAGCTGCGCCGCCGCGTGCAGGCACTCGACCCCGCGCTGGGGAATGCCACGGTGAGTATGGGAGTGAGCGCCGCGGTCCCGGTGAACGCATTACGCGGCGCGATCGAGGAAGCACGGCACGCGCGGCTGCTGGCACGGCATCGGTTGGACCGTGGCGCGCGCTCGACGGACAGCGGTTCGCGGAGTGCGTGCGTCGTCGACGGTTCGGAGATCGCCACGCATCAGCTCCTGCTGGCGGCGGTCCCGGACACCGTGCAGGAGTCGTTCCGGAGGCGGCTGCTGCGGGACTTGCAGGACTACGACGCCGAACATCAGTCGGACCTGATCAACACGCTCGCGGTGTTCCTGGAGACGGCGTGTTCGTGGTCGCGTGCGGCCTCCCGGCTGCACGTGCACGTGAACACCCTGCGCTACCGGATCAAGCGGGTGGAGGAGATCACCGGGCGTGACCTCGGCCGGTTCGGCGACCGGGTCGACCTCTACCTCGCGCTCGAACTCGGATGATCGGCACGCGCTGCTCGGGGCCCGTGGCGGCGTGAGCCTTTTTGGTGGCTCTGGCCACCAAAAAGGCTCACGCCGGTGCGCAGTGCCGCTCTGAATTCATGCTCGTATCGCCGTATGCGAATAGATTTTCGCGGGATTTGCGATAGATCGAGCCATGCGCATTCTTTTGTTTGTTTTCGCTGGTGAACACGAGTCTTGATATTTCTTTGAGTGTGTATAGAATGCTCTTCCCGGGGGTTCGGTAACGAATGAACGACGCCGTCCACGCGGTATTCGTGGTCGGCGATGTCGAAGTGATCTGGAGGACGCCATGGACCGGCGTGGAGAAAACGCGTGCCGAGAACGGTGGTGGAACTCGTGACCGAGTCCACCGTGGAGCACGGCGAAACCGGACGGTTGCTCGACTCACCGGCCAGGTTGCGCGGCACGATGCTCGTGCTGGTCGTCGTCCTGGCACTGTCCGTGCTCGTCGCCGTCGCGTCGGGCCCTACCTCGGTCGCGCTGCCGGAGACACTGCGCTACGTGTTCGCGGCGCTCACCGGTGATCGGATCGGCTCCGACGAGGTCGCCACCTATTCGATCGTCTGGGAGGTCCGCGCGCCCCGCGTGTTGCTCGCCGTGGTCGTCGGTGCCGGACTGAGCGTGATCGGCGTCGCGGTCCAGGCGATGGTGCGCAACGCGCTCGCCGACCCGTTCATCCTGGGGGTCTCGTCCGGCGCTTCGGTGGGCGCGACGACGGTGGTCGCCTTCGGCGTCTTCGCCTCGTTGGGGGTCTACGCCTTGTCGTTGGCGGCATTCCTCGGCGCGCTCGCCGCGTCGGTGTTGGTCTACCTCGCCGCCAGGACGCGCGGAGAACTGAGCCCGCTGCGTCTGGTGCTGGTGGGTGTCGCTCTGGCGTACGGGTTCCAAGCCGTGATGAGCGTGATGGTGTTCTTCTCGCCGCACGGCGACGCCGCGCGCACGGTTCTGTTCTGGCTGTTGGGCAGTCTGGGAGCGGCAACGTGGGGGTCACTGCCGATCGCTGCACTCGCGGTCGCGGTGGCGATCGTGCTGCTGCTCGGCCGGAGCCGATCGCTGGACGTGCTGTCGTTGGGTGACGAAACCGCGGCCAGTCTCGGCGTCGACACGTCGTCTCTGCGGCGGACGTTGTTCCTGATCACGGCGGTGGTGACCGGAGCGCTGGTGGCCGTCAGCGGTGCGGTCGGCTTCGTCGGCCTGGTGCTGCCGCACGTCGTGCGCATCGTGGTCGGCTCCGAGCACGGCCGGGTCCTGATGATCGCTCCGCTGGCAGGCGGAATCTTCCTGGTGTGGGTGGATCTGCTCGCCCGCACGGTCGTCGCACCGCGGGAGCTGCCACTGGGTGCGATCACTGCGCTGGTGGGAGTTCCGGTCTTCATCACGCTGATGCGTCGTCGCGGTTACTTGTTCGGAGGTCGTTGATGCGGGTGGAATTCGATGCCGTGACGGTGCGGATGGCCGGACGCACCGTCGTCGACCGGCTGACCCTCGACGTCCGGAGCGGTGAGGTCGTCGGCCTCGTCGGGCCCAACGGGAGTGGGAAATCGACGGCGCTGCGGTGCCTGTTCGGCGCGTTGCGTCCGACGTCCGGAGTCGTCCGGGTCGGCGGTGCGGACGTCGCCTCGGTCTCGTTGCGGGACAACGCGCGCCGGGTCGCGGCCCTGACTCAGGAAAGCCGCACCGAACTCGACTTCACGGTGCGCGAGATCGTCGAACTCGGCCGATACCCGCACCTGCGCGGGAACCGGCGCCTCACGGCGCGTGAGACAGAAGTGTGCAAGGACGCGTTGCGCGCGATGGACCTGCTGGCGCTCACCGAACGCAGCGTGGTCGGTCTCTCCGGTGGTGAGCGACAGCGCGTGTTCCTCGCCCGCGCACTCGCGCAGGAGCCGGAGGTTCTCGTCCTGGACGAACCGACCAACCACCTCGACGTGCGGCACCAGATCGCGTTGCTGTCGTATCTGCGCGGATGCGGGCGCACCGTCGTCGTGGCGCTCCACGACCTGAACCTGGCCGCGGCGACGTGTGATCGCGTCGCGGTGCTCGGAGACGGAATGCTTCGCGAGTTCGCCGAGCCGGGGCTTGCGCTGCGGACCGAACTCATTCGCACGGTCTTCGGCGTGGAGGCCACGTCGATCACGCATCCGGCGACCGGCGACCCGCAGGTCCTCTACGCGCTGAGCCGACCGTCCACATCGGAAGAGGCGACATCATGAACCACCATGAGACGAATAGGGCGTATGCCGCTGCCGCGCTCGCGAGCTGCCTGCTGGCGACCGGATGCGGCGCACAGGTGCAACCGGAGTCGGAAGCCGGGCCGCCGCCGGTGACGGTGAACAACTGCGGCAAAGACGTCACCTACCCGCTCCCGGAACGGCCTGTGGCCTACGACATGAGTGCCACCGAGAAGATGTTCGCGCTGGGGCTGGC
The DNA here is from genome assembly GCF_009664835.1 of Allosaccharopolyspora coralli. Lineage (NCBI taxonomy): Bacteria > Bacillati > Actinomycetota > Actinomycetes > Pseudonocardiales > Pseudonocardiaceae > Allosaccharopolyspora > Allosaccharopolyspora coralli. Next base: position 2,497,504 of record NZ_CP045929.1, on the reverse strand, counting down.
GGATCAGCTACGGGGGATCGTTCTGCCGTCCACCGCCGAAGCACCCGCCTCGCGATCGCCCTTCCGGAAGGACTACGAGTCCGTCGACGTACTCGGCACCGACGTGCTCAGCCGTGAGGTCGTGGTCGAGGCGAAGGCAGACTGGGTTCTGGCGGGCTGGAACTCCGGGTTCAGTCAGGAACGCGGCATCACGCCCGCATTGCTGGAACAGGTCGGTATCCAGAGCTATCTGTTCACCGAAAGCTGCTTCAACTATGGCGCTGAGCCGGTGCGGGTGCCTCCGCTTGAGGCGCTCTACACGGACCTGCGGCAGATCGGGACGATCTTCCGCGTGCCCGACCGTGCCGCGAAGGTGGTGGCCGACCTGCAACGGCGCGCGCAGGCGTTGCGCAGTGACCGCCCCGAAGGAGATCCGGCGAACGTGTTCGTCTACGACTCGGGGACCGATCAGCCGTTCACTTCGGGGACACAGGCGGCGCCGAGCGCGATCATCGACCTCGCCGGCGGCGAGCACGTGCCACGGGATCTGCACGAGCGGTGGACGAACGTCGGTTGGGAGAGCGTCGTCGCCGCGCAGCCGGACGTAATCACCGTGGTCGATTACGGAGACCAGCCGGTGCGGGACAAGATCGAGTTCCTGAAGTCGTTCCCGCCGCTCGCAAGAACGCCCGCGGTGCGCGAGAACCGATTCCACGTACTCGATTACGGCGAGGCCGTCAGCGGTCCGCGCAACCTCGATGCCGCAGAGGATCTGGCTGCCTATCTGCGTTCGGTCGGGCGCTGAGTGCGGGACGAAGCGCAGCCGGCGGCAGGCAAAAACACACGACGAAAGGAAAGCATGCTGTACCTCAGGGACGGTCGGGAGCACAGCGCCGAACCTGGAGCGTCGGTGGCGGAGCTGAGCGAGAACGTGCTTACGGGACGACTCGGGCCCGAACCGAGTAGGCTCGTCGCGACCAGCGTGTTCTGGCTGCACCACGGAACCCGGCTGCGAGGTGGCGGGGTCACGTACCTCAACCAGTACGTCCTCGTGCGCGTGGGCGAGGTGTTCGGTGCGTGCGCGTTCGAATCGGGCGAACTCGATCCGTCGGTCTGCCATTCGGCGTCCGGATCGACGCTGCAGACGCTGCTGAAGTCGGAGTCGTCGCCACTGCGGACCGCCGCGCTGGACGCCTACCTCGCACATCTGAGGCCGCATCACGCGGTGGGCGAGGCCGAAGAGGTGTTGCTGCCCGCCGGGACGCCGGAGGTGCGTGCGAGTGCACGAGACGCGGCGATCGCCGAAATCCTCGAGGTCGACCCCGGGAAGAAGGTCGGGCTGATCGGTGTGGTGAATCCACTCGTGGCCGCCATCCGGTCCCGCGGCGCGGAGTGCCTTCCGTGCGACCTCACACTGCGGGAGACGCACTGGGGCGACCCGGTCGCTCGGTCCATGAGCGGCGTACTCGACGAAGCCGACGCGATCGTCGCGACCGGGATGACGGTGGGCAACGGCTCGTTCGACGAGATCCTGCGGCGATGCCGACAACGGGACATCCCGCTCGTGGTGTACGCCCAATCGGCGAGCGCGGTCGCTCGCGCCTTCGTCGGGCACGGGGTGAGCGCGGTTTCGGCGGAGCCGTTCCCGTTCTCGCAGTTCAGTGCGCAACCCACCTCGCTGTACCGGTACCGCGCCGACGCCCGCGCCGGGGTGAGCGCATGAGCACAGGAGGCTCAACCACGGCGGCGCGCGACGCGGAGGCACCGGGCGCGGTCGACGACGCGGTTCCTGGAGACCTGCGGATGAGCGCCACGCTGTGGCCGCTGATGCTGGCTTCCGCGCTCGGACTGGTGCCCTTCACGGTGTTCAGCACGTTTCTGGTCCCGATCTCCGAGGACGCCGGCACGAGCGTCGCGGTGATGGGCGGGCTGCGTGGTCTCGGCGGCCTTGCCGCGCTGCTGGTCGGCACCGCTCTCGCGCCGTTGCTCGACCGTGTCTCCACGACGAGCGTCGCGGCCGGGTCCTTGCTCCTGCTGGCGGCGTCGTCGTTACTGGCCGCAATGGGGGAGTTGCTCGCACTGGCCGGGTTCTGCCTGCTGATCGGAGCGGCGACGGCGATGCTCACTCCGGCCTTGATGACCGCGGCGGCCGACCACTACACCTCGCAGCAGGCGGCGGGCCGGGCGGCGACCCTCATGACGGCCACGCAATCGCTGACCGCGATGCTCGCGGCGCCGCTGATCTCACTACCCGCCTTGGTGTGGGGCTGGCGCGGCGATTTGGTCGCCGTCGCGGCGATCGGAATCCTGCTGGCAGTCATTCTCGTGCGGCGTGGCCGAACCTCACCGTCGGCACCGGGTGGCGGGAAGTCCGCACTCGGCTACCGGGCGTCGTTCCGAGCGCTGAGTTCCATCAGCGGTGTGTTCCCGCTGCTGCTCGTCGCGTTCCTCCGGACGGCGGCTTTCATGGGCTATCTCGCCTACCTGGCCGCGTTCTACGAGCAGAGGTTCGCCTTGACGCCGACGGTGTTCGCGTTCGTGTGGACGTTGTCCGGTGCGTCGTTCTTCGTCGGCAACCTGGTCATCGGGCGCGTGGTGAACAGTGGACACTCTCGCGTGGCTCCGGAACGGATGCTCCTCGCGGGCACCGTGGCAGCCTTGTGTGCTGTCGTCGGGTTCTACTTCAGCCCAGGCCTCGCTGTGGCCCTGGTGTGCACGTCCGTGCTCGGGCTCGGCCACGCGACGGTGGCGGCGTGTGTGACCACGTTGCTGGTCCGTCGCTGCGGGAGCCTGCGTGGTTCGGCGCTGAGCCTCAACGCGGCGGGCATGAGCCTTGGAGTGTTCGTCGGCTCGGCCGCGGGCGGAGTCGGTCTGGCTCTCGCCGGGTTCGCCGGAATGGCCGTGGTTTTCGGCGTCTTGACCGGAGGCGCCGTGGTGGCGTCGCTGCTGCTGACGCGTCGTGCCGAGGTGACTGCGGCATGACGAAATCGGTGAAGAGCCGAGATGCGGTTCGGTCCGCACCAGACAGGGTTCGCGCTGACGGTGCCCCGATGTTGCGAGGATTCGGTCACGCGCCGTGTCATTTCGGTGAGCTGATCCAGGGCGTGTTCCGCTCGGACGGCGGCGCGGTGTGCCGCGCACTGGTGACGCTGCCGATGACCGAGCACGGCACTTCCGCCCACTTCACCCGGATTCCGGACAGCGGCCTCGGTGACATCGCAGTAGTGAACGCCGACCGTGCGAAGGCCCGCCGAGCGGCGGAGATCACGGCCCGTCGGTGTGCCCAGCTCGCGGGTGTGCGGGGCAGTGGTGGCCGGTTGGTCCTCGACAGCGACGTCCCGGTGGGGATCGGGATGGGATCGTCCACCAGCGACGTGCTGGCCACGATCCGGGCGGTGGCCTCCGCGTTCGATGTCCGACTCCCCCCGGAGACCACGGTAAGCCTCGCGGTGGAGGCCGAGACCGCGTGCGACCCGTTGATGTTGGACGAGCGTCCCGTGCTGTTCGGTCCGCGGAACGGGCGCGCGCTGGAGGTGCTGGGCCCGAACCTGCCTCCGATGGTCGTTCTCGGGTGCACCACCGGTAACGCCGCCGCCGTCGACACCGTGTCCCTGCCGGACGTCCCCGTCGCAGCGGTCGAGGACTACGAGCGCCTTCGGACCGACGTCCGGCGTGCGGTCGCGACAGGGGACGTTGGCTTGCTTGGAAAGGCATGCACGCACAGCGCACGACTGAACCAGTCGCTCTTGCCCAAGAAGGAGTTCGAGGCACTGGAGGACATCGCCCGTCGATGCGGCGCTGCCGGGGTCCAGGTGGCACACAGCGGCAACGTCGCAGGAATCCTCCTGGACGCGCGTTCCCCGGATCTGGCGCGGTGCCTCGAGTGGGGCACGACGCTACTGGCTCAGTACGACATGACGGCGACGGTCGTCTTCCGCGCGGGCGGGAACCCGCAGTCCGGGACGTGTGTCGCGTCGAACTCCGCACGTGCTGTGCGGCGGGAAGGAGTGGGAGCCGGTGTACGACCACATCGCTGAGGCGGTGAGCGCACCTGCGCTGGTGCGCCTGACGGACGGGCTGGTCTGCGTGCGGTTCGAGACGATGAAGGTGATTTCCGCGAACGCGGCGGTGAGCCGTCTGCTGGCCGACGGGAGGGTACGGCGCGGCGACACTCTGGTGGACTCCTCCAGCGGCATCTATGCCTACGCGTTGGCCCTGGCCTGCCACCGCCACGGGCTCGGCTGCCACATCGTCGGATCGACCACTGTGGACACCATTGCGCGAGTGCAGATGGAGATCATGGGCGCGACCGTGGAACAAGTGCGTCCGTCGGAGGATCTCAAGCTCGACCAGAACCTCCGGGTGAGCCGGGTGCGGGAGATCTTGAGCGAGAATCCGCGACATCATTGGATGCGGCAGTACCACGACGAGGTTCACTACCTCGGCTACCGCGAGGTCGCCGACCGCATCGCGCGCGAGGTGCGCGGTGAGATCACCCTGGTCGGCGGCGTCGGGTCGGGAGCCTCGACCGGTGCGCTCGCCACATACCTTCGGCGCCACGGTTCGGTCGACGTCGCGGGAGTACAGCCGTTCGGCAGCGTGACCTTCGGCAGCGATCACGTCGTCGACCCGGCGATCCTCATCGCGGGACTCGGCAGTTCCATCCCGTTCGGCAACGTCCGGCACAAGCTCTACGACACCGTGCACTGGATCTCGTTCGACGCCGCGGTTCCCGGGAGCGTGGAACTCCTCCGCAGATTCGGGATCTTCGCGGGACTCTCGTCCGGAGCGGGATACCTCGCCGCACGGTGGGAACGGCGCCTGGCCCCGGAACGGACGGTGGTGTTCGTCGCAGCCGACACCGGGCACCGCTATGTGGACTCCGTGTTCGCGCCGTACCGGGACGCAGCCGACGTCGAGGAACTTGCGCCGCACGACGTCACGACGACGGAGGCGTTGCGACTGCCGTGGTGCCGAATGGCGTGGAACGGCTCGGCTGCTCCGCACGGCGCGCAGTTCGACGAGTGCGCCCCTCGGCGGTGAGCAGTGTGCCCGTCGTCGCGAAGAAAGACTGTAGTCGGACGCTTGACACGAGGTGAATACTAGAAAGTCGGCTCGTTCTCCGATAAACAACGGAAACGTGCCGACTCTGGGTTCACTTTATCCGCTGTGAGGGGCATGTGTCAACTGAGGAGTACGACGGAGAACTGGTGGCCGAGCGTCACTACGTGGCTGCGCTCTACGACCGGCTCGACGCCGAGCGCGCACGAGTGCAGGAGGCCTACGACGCGGCGCTGCGGGGAAATGAGGACACTCCCGTCGAACGAGACGTGCAGGTGCGAGCACTCACCGCGCAGACGCGGCGGCTGCACGTGGCGGACAACGGACTGTGTTTCGGACGGTTGGACGCGCAGGACGGGGACCGGGTCTACATCGGCCGGATCGGCCTCGTCGACGAGGAGAACGACTACGAGCCGGTATTGCTCGACTGGCGGGCGCCAGCGGCGCGCGCGTTCTACGTCGCCACCGCTGTCAGTCCGGAGAACATGCGCCGACGCCGTCGGTTCCACACCCGCGGACGGCACGTGGTCGACTTCACCGACGAGGAGTTCGGTCGCCCCGACGCCGGCGGTCGAGGGGACGCTGCGCTGCTCGCGGCGGTGAACGCCCCGCGTGGCGACGGGATGCGGGACATCGTGGCGACCATCCAGTCCGAACAGGACGAGATCATTCGCCTCGATCATCCGGGTGTGCTCGTGATCGAAGGTGGCCCGGGGACGGGCAAGACAGTGGTGGCGCTGCATCGCGTGGCGTACGTCCTCTACACCCAGCGGGAGCGCGTAGAACGCCACGGCGTACTCGTGGTCGGGCCCAATCCGGCGTTCTTGAACCACATCGAGCGTGTCCTGCCGTCGTTGGGTGAGTCGGACGTGGTTTTCATGACGCCCGGCGACCTCGTTCCCGGCATGCACGTCGTCGCGGAGGACCCTGCGCATGTGGCCCGGCTGAAAGGTTCTCTGACGATCCTGGACGTGCTTGCGGCGGCGGTGGGCGATCGGCAACGGCTGCCGGACCAGCCACTCCCGATCGAGCTCTCCGATGTCGCGGTGTGGATCGACGAGGAAACCACAGAGTGGGCCAGGGACGAGGCGCGCGCGAGCGGACAGCCGCACAACGAGGCCCGCGCGGTGTTCGTCGAGATCGTCACGTACGTGCTCGCCGAGCGCGCGGTCGCCCGCATCGGAAGAGGCTGGCTGACCCGGCAGGATCGCGAGGCGTGGGCGGACGTGCGGGCGGACGTGCTCGCAGAGCTCGCGGAGAACGACGCGTTCACGGCGGCGATCGACGAACTCTGGCCTGTGCTGACCCCGGAATCGCTGCTGGCATCGCTCTACACGGCCCCGGAACGGCTGCGCGCTGCCGGTGCCGACGAGGCGTTGGCGCGGGCCGAGGGCGATGCCTGGACGGTCTCGGACGTGCCGTTGCTCGACGAACTGGTCGATCTGCTGGGCCGGGACAAGGCGGCCGACCGGGCCGCGGCGGCGTCCGCCGCCAGGGAGCGCAAGGCCCAGGCCGACTACGCCGCGGGCGTGCTGGAGATTCTCCGGACGGACCGCCAGGACCTGATGGACGACGAAGACCATCTGCTCGCCCAGGATCTCGTCGAGACCGAGGACCTGGCGGACCGGTTCGTCGAGCACGACACTCGCGAACTCGCCGAGCGCGCCTCCGCAGACCGGGACTGGACGTACCGGCACGTGGTGGTCGACGAAGCGCAGGAGTTGTCCGAAATGGACTGGCGGGTGCTGATGCGGCGCTGTCCTGCCCGGGCGTTCACAATCGTCGGCGATCTAGCCCAGCGCCGTTCGGAGGCCGGAGCGAGGTCGTGGGAGACGATGCTGGAACCGTACGTGCCCGGTCGCTGGGTCTACCGGCCGCTGTCGGTGAACTACCGGACTCCGGCGGAGATCATGACCGTCGCCGCCGGCGTGCTCGCGGAGTTCGCGCCCGGGATTCAACCGCCCGAGTCGGTGCGCGCGTGCGGGGTCCAGCCGTGGTCGAGGCGCGTCGACGAGGGTGCATTGTCCGCCGCCATCGAGGAGTTCGTGCGCACCGAAGCCGGTCGCGACGGCACCAGCGTCGTGATCGGCCCATCCGAGGTCCCCGGTGCGGTGGCGCCGTCGGCGACGAAAGGCTTGGAGTTCGACGCGGTCCTGGTCGTGGAACCGGAGCGGATCCTCGACGAGGGACCCCGTGGCGCCGCTGACCTCTACGTCGCTCTCACTCGCGCGACTCAACGCCTCGGGGTCGTGCACCGGGACCCGTTGCCATCCGCGCTGAGCGGACTCACCGACACCGAGAGCCCTGCCGTGGCAGAGAGTCCACGGTCGCCATAGGCGAGCCACAGCGCCGACACCGCCCCGCGTGGACGACTACAGCAATTGTTCGAGCAGCGGACGGATGCGCGGGGGGATCGGGGTCGACAGCGCGATCGACGACGACACGCGCTGGACACCGGCGACGTCGACGAGCTCGTCGGTGACGCGCTGGAGGTCGGCGTTGGACCGGGCGACCATGCGCACCAACAGGTCACCCCCGCCTGTGGTGGCGTGGACCTCGCACACCTCGTTGATCGCTTCCAGACCCGCGATCACCTCGCTGCGTCGCCCTTGTGCGATCTCCACGGAGGCGAACGCGGTCAGCTCGTAGCCCATCGCCGCGAGGTCGAGGGCGGGCGGGAAGCCGGTGAGCACTCCGCGTTCGCTGAGCTTGTTCAACCGTGCCTGCACGGTGCCGCGTGCGACGTCGAGTCGGCGCGAGCACTCCAGCACGCTCAGCCGGGGCTCGTCGGTGAGCAGGAGCAGGAGACGGGCGTCCAGTGCGTCGAGGACGTCGTCCGAGCGTTCGGTGGTCATCGTGACTCCCGAGGGCTGTGCGGCGGGGCTCGCGGCTCGCAGATCAACTGTACGCATTCCCGCGCATCGACCGCGCCGAAGCTCGGTGCTGTGGAAGTCGTCACCCCCGGACTTGTGGTGATTCGGAGGGAACGCTACGGTGCGAACCGAGGTAAGGCAATCCTAAAGAAGGCAATCCTAATCAACCGGGCGGACCGGGCCGCGAGTTCCGGGAGCCCACCCCACTCGTCAGCTCGGTACGCGGTTGCCGGGGCGGTGCCTGCCGTCCACAGCCGGGCTGAACTTTCTTATACGGCACGAGAACGAGGTGACAGACGCGTGACGGTCAGTACCGGGCTCGCGGGCGGCGCCACCGGCCCGGAGAACATGAGGCCCTTGCTGTCGACAGCTCTCGACGGGCTGGGCAAGGGCGCGGTGGAACGCAGCGGACCACTTCCGGCGGGCGGGCCCGCTGCCGTCACCGAGCTCGTGACCGGCGTCGGTGACGTGCTGCCCGTGGACGGCGTCGGCGCACAGCAAGCGCTCGCCGAACTCACCCACGTCTTCAGTGCGGGCGCCGTCGACCCCGCCGACCCGTCGTGCGCGGCGCACCTGCACGCCCCGCCGTTGGCCGTGTCGGTCGTCGCCGACCTGGTCGCGAGCACCCTCAACTCCTCGCTGGACTCCTGGGACCAGGCGCCGTCCGGCATCGCGGTGGAGAACGAGGTGCTGCAGGCCTTCGCGCGGTTGGTCGGCTACCACCCGACGCGAGCGAGCGGATGCGTCACGTCGGGGGCGACCGAGTCGAATCTGACCGGACTCCTGCTCGCGCGCGACCACGCGCTGCGGCCTGCGAGCCCAGCGAAGGCGGGAATGCGGAATCAGACCGCGCCGCGCGTGTTCTGCTCGGCCGAGGCGCATTTCTCTGTCGCGCGCAGCGCCGGGGTTCTCGGCATCGGCGAGGACGCGGTCACCACGGTGCCCGTCGACGACCAGCACCGAATGGACCCGCAGGCGCTGGACTCGCTGATCGCGGAGGCGGTCGCGGCGGGAGACAAACCCGTCGCCGTGGTCGCGACGGCGGGGACCACCGACCTCGGGGTCATCGACCCGTTGCCGAGGATCGCGGAGGTCGCCGCACGGCACGGAGTCTGGATGCACGTCGACGCCGCCTACGGCGGTGGTGCGCTGTTCTCCGAGCGGCTCGCGCCGTTGCTGAACGGACTCGCGCAGGCGGACTCCGTCGCGCTGGACATGCACAAACTCGGCTGGCAGCCGGTCGCTGCCGGAGTGCTGCTCGTGCGCTCCGAGGAGCTGTTCGAACCCTTGGAACGCCGCGTGGCCTACCTCAACACCGAGGACGACGAGGACGCGGGCTACCGCAGTCTGCTCGGTCGTTCGTTGCGTACGACCCGCCGCGCGGACGCGCTGAAGATGGCGGTGACCTTGCGCGCACTCGGCAGCCGGGGGATGGGCGCACTCGTCGACAGCTGCCACGACCTCGCGCGCCATGCGGCGAACCGCGTGGCGGGACATCCGAATCTCGAACTCCACCGGGATCCGGTGCTGTCCACAGTGGTGTTCCGATACCTGCCGGTGCGTGGCGACGCGAACGCCGTGAACGCGAGCCTGCGCCGGTCGTTGCTCGGTGACGGACGTGCCGTCATCGGGCGGACCGAGTTCGACGGCGGCGTCCAACTGAAACTCACGCTGCTCAACCCGCATGCGACCGAGGCTGAGATCGACGCGGTGCTCGACGACGTCGTCGCCGCCGGAGACAAGGAGACCCCGGCGTCATGACCGAGACCCTGGAACGAACCGCGTTGGCCAGGCCCGACGCGGATCGGATCGCCGACGCGGCCGCCGTCGATGGCCTGATGCGGTGCTGGGTGCGTGAGAACGGTCTGTTGCTCCCCGACGGGGACGTGTTCGAACTCCCGCTGCACGCAGCCGGAGTGACGATTCGTGCGCACATCGTTCACCGGTCGGCGACCGGCCACCATCGGTTCGCTGAGGTGCGATTGGCCGGCGGGGCACGGGTGGCCGCAGTGACGCTCGCGTCCCTGCTGGCGATGGAAGCCGCCTCCGGGCGCGGCACGCAGCCCGGCGCTGTGACCGACCTTGTCGGCCGGGTCGCCGACTCCGCGCTGCGTGTCGCGAACTACGTGGGCCAGCGCTCGGCGCGCCCCCGCGACCCGGAGGGCACCACCCCGTTCTTGGCGGCAGAGCAGGCATTGGTCCTCGGCCACCCGCTGCACCCGACACCGAAGAGCCGTTCCGGGCTCAGCGACGCGGAGGACCAGCGGTTCTCGCCGGAGCTGCGGGGGAGCTTCCCGTTGCACTGGTTCGCCGCGGACCCCTCCGTGGTCTCCGGCGACGGGCCGGATCTGCTCACCTGTCTCGCTCCCGAGGTGCCGGACGGCATGATCCCGGTGCCCGCGCATCCGTGGCAGGCGCGAGAAGTGGCTTCTCGGCCGGGAATCCGGCGGTTGCTGGACGAGGGCGTGCTCGTCGACCTCGGCGAGTCGGGCGAGCACTGGTATCCCACGGCTTCGGTGCGCACGCTGTATCACCCGCATTCGCCCGTCATGCTCAAGTTCTCGCTGGGCGTGGCGATCACCAACTCCAAACGGGAGAACCTGCGCAAGGAACTCCGGCGCGGGCTCGAGATGGACCGGTTGCTCGGTGCAGGCCTCGCCGCCGAACTCGCGCGCGAGCATCCTGGTTTCGGCATCGTCCGTGACCCTGCATGGCTGACGGTCGACGTGGACGGCGACGACGAGAGCGGGCTGGAGCTCGACATCCGCGCGAACCCATTCGGTGCCGACGATTCCGTGGCCTGCGTGGCAGGCCTGCTCGCCGAGCGGCCGGACCGGGACGGCTCGCAGCTGAGTCGGATCGTCACCGAGCTCGCCGCGGCGCACGGAACCGACACAGACGCGGTCGCCGAGCAATGGGTCGGCCGCTACTTCGACGCAATGATCGCGCCGGTGCTCTGGCTGTATCGCGCGTACGGTCTCGGTCTCGAATCGCACCAGCAGAACTCGGTCGTCGTGCTCGACGAGCACGGTTGGCCGTGCGGTGGGTGGTACCGGGACAACCAAGGCTTCTACATCTCCGAGAAGCGCGTCGCGGAGTTGGAACGGTTCCTGCCCGGTGTCGGGCTCGCGGGAGACAACCGGTGCGACGACAGGGTGATCGACGAACGCCTCGGGTACTACATCGGCATCAACAACCTGCTCGGTGTCGTCGGCGCATTCGGATCGCAGGGGCTCGCCGACGAGCAGCGGTTGTTGGCGGTGCTCGGTCAGCGCCTCGCCGCGTTCTCGGATCTGCCGCTGGCACGAACGTTGGCGGACGAACCGTCGTTGCGGTGCAAGGCGAACCTGCTCACCCGGGTCGACGGGCTCGACGAACTCGTCGGCCCGCTGGAGACGCAGTCGGTGTACTGCACCATTCCGAACCCGATCGCACAGGCAGGTGATCGACGATGACCGGTACCCGAGAAGGCACGGTGCACGATCTCGTCGGGGTCGGCGTCGGGCCGTTCAACCTCTCCGTCGCCGCGCTCGCCGACGAGCTGGACGATCTCTCCGTGGCGTTCCTGGACGAGAACCCCGAGTTCTCCTGGCATCCGGGGCTGCTCATCGAAGGGACGACGCTGCAGGTGCCGTTCCTCGCCGACCTGGTCACGCTCGTCGAGCCGTCGAGCAGGTGGTCGTTCCTGTCGTACCTCAAGGCCCACGAGCGGTTGTTCCCGTTCTTCTTCGCCGAGAAGTTCCACATCTCCCGCCGTGAGTACAGTGACTACTGTGCGTGGGTGGCGCATTCGCTGCCGTCGTGCGTGTTCGGACGCCGGGTCACGGCGGTGCGATGGGACGAAGGACGGGAGGCGTTCCGCGTCGAGTCCGAGGACGTCCGCACGGCCACACGGGAGGTGACGTTCGGTCGCAACGTCGTACTCGGAGTCGGTACGGCCCCCACGGTCCCGGAACCGCTACGGGGAGTTCTCGGCAAGGAGGTCTTCCACAGTGCGTCCTATTTGGACCATGTGGACTCGCTTCGGGAAGCCGAGGACATTACGGTGATCGGCTCGGGACAGTCCGGTGCCGAGGTGTTCCTCGACCTGTTGCGGACCCAGCAGCACACCGGCGGGCGACTGCGCTGGCTGACCCGGTCGCGGGCCTTCGCGCCGATGGAGTACTCGAAACTCGGTCTCGAACACTTCACCCCGGACTACACCGAGTACTTCCGGTCGTTACCGCAACGGACACGGGATCGTGTCGTGCCGGAACAGTGGCAGCTGTACAAGGCCAGCAGCGCGGACACTCTCGCCGAGATCCACGACGTACTCTACGAACGGAGTCTCGGCGGCCGCCGCCCCGACGTGACCATGATGCCCAACGTCGCCGTCACCGAGGCGCGCCACTCCGAGCACGGTGTGGAATTGTCCTGTCACCACGTCGAGCAGGACCGCGACTTCGACGTCCGCACCGACCGGGTCGTGCTCGCCACCGGCTACGCGCCCAGCAGACCGAGCTGCCTGGAACCGTTGGCCGAGCTCGTCGACCTGGACGAACTGGGGCGTTACCGCATCGACGGGGATCACCGGGTCGCGCTGGACGACGGCGTCACCGGCGGTCTGTACGCACAGAACGCGGAGATGCACACCCACGGGGTCGGCGCGCCCGACCTCACGCTGGGCGCGCACCGCGCGGCCACGATCCTCAACGCGGTGGCCGGTCGCGACCGCGCCCCGTTCACGCTCCCGACGCGGAGCGCGTTCACCACTTTCGGCGTCACGCCCTGAACCCGTCCTCGTTTCCGCTGGAGCGATCTTCCATGAGCCTGTCCGTGCCCACCGAACTCACCGCACACCACTGGGACCGTGCCGGTCGTCGACTGCTGGCCAAAACCCTGGGCGAACTGTCCTACGAGTTGTTGCTCGACCCGGTCGACCTCGGCGAGGGCCGGTACCGGGTGGATCTTCCCGACGTGTCCTACACGTTCACCGCCCGACGCGGGGCGTTCACCGACTGGCGCGTGGATCCCGATTCGATCGTCCGGGGCGTCGACGGCCGAGAGAACCCTGCCTCCGACCCACTGCGGTTCTTCCTGGACGCGTCCGAGTCCCTCGGCATGTCCGGCGACACCACCGGCCATCTGCTCCGGGAACTCAGCGCGACGCTCGCCGCCGATGCGAAACTCGACGCCACCGGCGTGTCGTCGGCGGAACTGGCCGACCTGTCCTACGTGGAGCTGGAAGGGCATCAGTCCGGACACCCCTGGCTGATTCCGAACAAGGGCCGCATGGGCTTCTCCGCCGCGGACGCGGCCACATACGCCCCGGAATCCCGCAACCGGCATCGCTTGCCGTGGATGGCGGTGCATCACACCCTCGCCGACTACCGTGCGGTCGCAGGCTTGACCGACGAAACACTGATCGCCGGGGAACTCGACGACGCCGACCGGGCGCGCTTCACCCAGGTGCTCACCGACCGCGGTCTCGATCCCGCGGACTACGTGTGGGTGCCGGTGCATCCGTGGCAGTGGGACGAGATCGTGGTCCCCGTCTTCGCCCCGGACGTCGCCGCGAAGCGGATCGTGGCGCTCGGCGAGGCGGCGGACCGCTACGTCGCACAGCAGTCCATCCGCACGTTCGCCAACGTCGACAACCCGCGGCGCCACTACGTGAAGCTGCCACTGTCCATCCTCAACACGCTGGTGTGGCGGGGATTGCCGACCGAGCGGACGGTCGCCGCACCCGCCGTGACGTCGTGGGTGCTCTCGATCGCCGAGAACGACGAGTTCCTGCGGGACGAGGCGCGGGCGGTGTTGCTCGGTGAGGTCGCCTCCGTCACCGTGCGCCACCGGATGCTCGAGGAGATCGAAGGCGTTCCGTACCAGTACAAGGAACTGCTCGGTGCGATCTGGCGTGAGCCGTTGAGTGGCAAGCTCGACCCGGGCGAGAAGGCGCGCACGCTGGCGTCGCTGTTGCACGTCGACGCCGACGGGCGCGCGTTCGTGGCCGAGCTCGCCGAGCGTTCCGGGCTCGACGCCGAGGTATGGCTGGAAAAGCTGTTCGGCGCCTTGATGCCGGGCCTGCTTCGGTTCCTGTACCAGTACGGAGTCGTGTTCTCTCCACATGGCGAGAACACCATCGTCCTCTTCGACGACCACGACGTACCGACCCGCCTGGCGGTGAAGGACTTCGTCGACGACGTCAACATCAGCGGCACCGGGATTCCGGAGTTGGCGGACCTGCCACCGGAGGTCGACGCCGCGTTGCTGCGGGAACCGCCGGAGTTCCTGCGCCAGTTCATCCAGACCGGACTGTTCGTCGGACACTTCCGGTATCTCGCGCCGCTGGTCGAGGAGCAACTCGGGGTTCCGGAGGAGACGTTCTGGTCGCTGCTGCGGGACGAGATCCTCGCCCACCACAAGCGGTTCCCGGAACTGTCCGAGCGGTTCGCGATGTTCGACCTGTTCACCGCCGAGATCGAACGGTTGTGCCTGAACCGGAACCGGTTGCTGCTCGACGCGTACCGGGACCGCCCGGAGCGTCCGCACGCCGCCGTCCACGGAACCGTGCCGAATCCGTTGCACGGAAGCTGACCGACAGCGCCGGCCGGACCGTCACAGGTAGAGCGTCGCGCCCCGTTCGAGGGCGATCGACCGGAGCCGCGCGTTCTCGTCCAGCATGTGTTGGATGGCCGCACCGTCCGCCGGAGCGGTGCGCAGCAGTGAGACGAGGTAGGTCGTCGGCTCTCGCGGCAGCATGAGGGCCGGTGTCCGAACGACCCGTGTCGGGAACGGATACAGCAGCACGAGACCACCCTCGCCGAGGTCGTCCGGGCGGAGCCCGTCCATGACTTCGTCGAGGAAGCCGTCGGCCGCCGAGTCCGGGAGGAACAGGTCGAGCCACGGGTGGGCTCGGTGCCACGCCCCGGTCGCGCGGAGGAACTGTTCCTGCGGGCGCAATCGGTGCAGGAACTCGCCGTGTGGGAGGTCGTCGACCTCGCGGTTGTCCGAGCGCAACGAGTCGAGCAGCGGCCCGGGCGAAGATGACGCAGACGTCCCGTACTGCGCGGCGACGAGGAAGAAGCTCCAGCCGTCCTCGTCCGGGAGCACGTGACCCTGCACGTGGTCGAACGCGCCGGAGGCGACGAGCATCCGCTGGTCCTGGAGGAACACGGAACGATCCTGGTAGCGAACCGTGTGGACCCGGGTGTGCTCGAATGCCTCTGTCAGCCGCAACGTCGCCCGGAGGATCGTGCCGTGGCGGCCGTAACCTGCCCGCACCGCGTCGAACAGAGCCGCGTTCCGCTCGGGTGAACAGGGGCGGGTCTCGCCGTCGTGGGTCATGACCTGCATCGCGAGGACGTTGTCGGTCTGCATTCCGTGCCGGTGGGTAGCGCCGCCGATGCCGCCGACCGACAACGTCCCGCCGACCGTGAGTTCGATGTAGTCGGTGAACACCGGCGGCGCGAGTCCGTGCGGGAGTGTCGCCGCGAGCACGTCGCTCCACAGGGCTCCCGCCTCGACCTCGACGCGATCGGAATGGATCTCCCCGATCGCAGCTGTCGCACGCATGTCGACCACGACGCCGTCGTGCGCTTGTGCGCGGCCTTGGAGCGAATGCCCCTGCCCGCGCGGCCGCAGCGTGAGACCGCGTTCTCGGCAGAACGACGCGAGCCGCGCGATGTCCGACGTCGCGTTCGGACGCAGCACCGCGCGTGGGCGACGGTGGAGCAGGCCACCCCAGTCGGTAGCGGCCCAGTCGAGTGAGTGTTCGTCCTCGTCCAGTGAGCCGCCCACCGCCGGCCACGCATCGTTCGGTTCCGGAGCAGCGCAGGCACCCATCGTCGTCCGCCTCCTCGTTCCCGTCGTGCCCTGGAGTCTCTCGCACGAGAGTGACTTCGAGGTGTCGTCGGACGCCGGAGTCTCCATCGAATCATGAGGCGAACGGCACTTTCGCCCCTTCAGACGAGGCGAAAGTGCCGTTCGCCCCAGTGTCCACGTTGAGGCGAACGGCACTTTCGCCTCACGAGACGAGGTGAGAGTGCCGTTCGCCCCGTCGGTCGTGGTGGTGCATGCGCAGGCGTTCGCGGCGGGTCGCCACTGCGGCGATCACGAAAGCGACGACGGCGGTGACGAGCATTGCGGCCCAAATCTCGATCATCGGAGTCTCCCCGTGTTCTCGGTCGTGTGGTTCCGACTCCTCCGACGATGCCGGGTGCGCACCGAGCGAACGAGTGACCTGATGGACACCTTGTGAAAGAATCGAGCCATGACTCGTCGTCGGCATGTGGTGGCCGTCCTGGTCCGCCCCGGTGTGAATACGATGGAGCTGGGGCTGGTCCACCAACTCTTCGCCGGTGCGGTGTCCGACGGCGGTGAGCCGTTGTACGAGGTGGTGAGTTGCGCGCCCGAGCCCGGGACGGTGTCCACGAGCGCCGATTTCGCCGTCTCCGTCGAGCACGGACCGGAGCTGCTCGATCGCGCGGACACGGTCGTCGTGCTCGCCTCGTACGGTGCCGGCGAGCCCGAAAACTCCGGCACGCTGCACCCGGCGTTGCAGGCCACCGTCGACCGGATCGGAGTGCGAACGAGGCTCGCCTCGATCTGTACGGGAGCGTTCGTCCTGGCCGCCGCCGGGCTGCTCGACGGGAAACGGGCGACCACCCACTGGCACGCCACCGACCGCTTCCGGAGCCTGTTCCCGGCCGTGTCGCTGGACCCCGACGTGCTCTACGTCGACGAAGGCAGGATTCTCACCTCTGCGGGGGAAGCCTCGGGAATCGACCTGTGCCTGCATCTGATCCGCACCGACCACGGTGCCGCGGTCGCCAACCGGGTGGCGCGGATGATGGTCGTCCCTCCGCACCGAGCGGGTGGCCAGGCGCAATTCATCCGGCGGCCGGTACCCGAACCACGGACGTCGTCCACAGCCCGCGCACGTGCGTGGGCGTTGGAGCGACTCGAGCAACCGTTGTCGGTGGGGCGGCTGGCCGCCGTCGAGTCGATGAGCCCGCGGACCTTCACCCGGCGATTCCGCGACGAGGTCGGGACGTCGGCCGGGCAGTGGCTCGCGCAGCAACGCCTCGAGCGTGCGTTGGACCTGCTCGAGAACACCGACCGGCCCGTCGACCGAATCGCGACCGACGCCGGATTCGGTACGGGCACGTCACTGCGCCAGCACATGAAGGCCGCACTAGGCGTCTCGCCTCGGGCGTACCGCCGCACCTTCCGTGGTGTCGAGACCGATCAGTGAGCGCAGAGGGCATGTGTGGAACCGGGCTCGGCGATCCGGTACCGCCGCCCCAGTTCGCGCCTCGGTGCGTTGGGGTGCTCTTGAGTACCAGGCGTACGCGCGAGAACCCCTGCTTTGCGAGGCACGAACTCCGAACGCCGGAGCCCCGCACTCTGCCGCGGCTGGTCACTTGCGACCGTGCCCCACGGACACACATGTACCCAACCGCCCATCAGCGGCCCGATCCGCCCTCGCTGCCGACGGAGCGCGGCGGCGCCGAGCTCTCCGACGATCTCGGGATCTTGCCGGGCAGTTCGACGTGCCGACCGACCGGGCCGGGTGACCAGGTTCCCCAGTGCGTCTCCGATTCGACATGCAACGCCGCGGACGCGGGCAACGCGTCCGGCGCGGACGGCTCGACGACGAACAGCGAACCCCAGTCCCTGGTGACCGCGCCGTCGAGGTAGGTCGGCAACTCGCGCACGCTGGACGTGACGCTCATCCAGCCGTACGGCCCGCCGAATTGCGGCGCCGACCAGTTCTCACCGTCGTCGCGCAGTACTTCGCCTGCCGTGACGCGGAACGCGGGCATCTCGGCGACCCCGTCCCGGAGCCGGGTGGTGCGCAGACACGGGTGCAGGAACGCGGCGACCCAGTCGATGAACACGGGTGAGTCGCCGACCAGGTCGGTCATCGTCGTCAGTCTCGGGACGCGCGGTGCAGTGACGGCGAGCCAGTTTCCGCCGCCGAGACCGTCGTCGACGGCGACCACGCGCATCTTGGTGGCCTGCGTGGACTTTCCGCCGATCGGGACGCGGTGCTCCCGCCAGCTCGGTCCCGGCCCCTGCCGTACCGGATAGCTGTGCAGTATCTCGAATCCCTGCTCGGTGTCGCGTCCGAACTCGATCGTCAGCGAGCTCGGGGCGACCTCGAGACCCGCCATCCCCAGTACGACGGGGGAGTCTCCGGTGCGAGCGCGTTCGGGAAGGTCGTACCACGGGGTGCGGAGTTCGCCGGTGTTGACCCCACCGGGCAGGTGGCTACCCCACACCGGTGCGTCGTCGCCGCCGAACCCGTGCCGTGGGCGGAAATCGAGCTCCCCGGGTTGCGAACCGTCGGCCTCCGGATAGCCGTCGCGGGTGAATCCCTCCGTCCGTTCCGCGAGATAGGCGTCGGCCGACTCCGTACGCAGCCGTTCCGGGACGTCGGCGCCCGGTGCCGCGTTCGTGGGTTGCCCAGCCGACACCGGCAGCACGCCCGCGACAGGGTCCGTTTCGACCTGCACGTAGTCGGACATTCCGCAGCTC
The DNA here is from genome assembly GCF_009664835.1 of Allosaccharopolyspora coralli. Classification (NCBI taxonomy): domain Bacteria; kingdom Bacillati; phylum Actinomycetota; class Actinomycetes; order Pseudonocardiales; family Pseudonocardiaceae; genus Allosaccharopolyspora; species Allosaccharopolyspora coralli. Next base: position 2,479,070 of record NZ_CP045929.1, on the reverse strand, counting down.
TGTCCGGCGAGCTGCAACGCGTTGTCTCGGCCGATGCTGTAGCTGTCGGCCTGTTTGTCCACCGCCCTGGCGAACACGGCGAGCTCGCCGACGACGAGCAAGGCGCACACGATCGCCAGCGGCGCGGTACCCCGCGCGAGCGTGCTGCTGCGTTTCTCGAGACCGGCGGGTGCGAGTCGCCGTTGCGCGCGGACGTGCTCGAACACTGCGACGAGTCCGGCCACGGCCGCCACGACCAGCAGCACGTTGCTCGCGATGTAGCCCTGGAACGAAGGCGGCTGGTCGAACCACGGCACGCCCCAGCTCGAGACGTACCAGAAGCCGTTGGTGCCCGCCGAAGCCAGCGCCGCGATGATCATGAGTCCGGAGAAGAACGCGGCCCGGTTCCGCCGCGAACGCAACACCGTACTTCCAGCGGCCAACGCCGTGAGAGCCGCGAGCGCTCCGCCCACCGCCGCGAACAGCCCGAAGTGATGCGACCACTTCGTGCGGGTGAGCATGAGGACCACGAAGGACAGTGCCGTCACGGCCAACAACCGCTGGGTGGGTCCGAGCGCTGCGCCGCGGATCCGGCCACGGCGCAACCACACGGCCGCACAGGTCAACAGACACAGAATCACCAGCAACACGGGGAATCTCCGCGCCAGCGCGCCGTCCGGGCTCTGACCGAACAACAGGGTGTAGCGATTGAGTTCCTCGTACCACTGTTCGTTCGGACCGAACGCCGTCTTGAGTTCCAGTCCGTCCGAGACCGTCTGGTACGTCTGATCGGAGAACAGGAGCACGAGTACGACGAAGCCGGACGCCGCGATCGGAGACAGGATCGGCAACCAGCCGAACTTCGTGGCGCGTCGGTACACGAGAATCAGCAGCGGTTTCGCCGCCGCGACGTAGGGCAGGACGGCGACGATGCCGTGCGGCGCGGCGCCGAGGGACAGCGCCGCGCCGAGGAGCCCGAGCGCGGCCGGTGTGAGCCGGGCGGTGGCCACCGCCCGCTCGACCGCGCACAACGCCAGCAGCGAGAACAGCACCACGACCGGTTCGGCCCGCAAGCCGTTGTTGAACGGCAACCAGAACGCGAGGAACACCGCTGCGGCAGCCCATCCGGCCGCGCTGCTGCGGCGTACTTGCTGCCCGAGGCGGGGGAGGACCTCCCGGCTGATGAGCAGCCAACTGGCGACACCCATGAGCAGCGCGGGCAATCGCATCCACGGCACCGACGTCGAGACGTCCGTCCAGAGCGCGTAGAACTCGTAGAACCATCCGAACGGCGCTTCCGGATTGGCGAACCATCGGTAGTAGTTGCTCACGTACCCGGCGTCGTCGCGCGCCTGCGCGATCGCCGCGGTGTAGCCGTCGTCGGAGGTGAACGCGCCGATGAGCCACCACAGCGCGAGAGACCCGACGACCGCGACGTCCTTGAGCCGGGGATGCCACCATCCGCGCGGGGCGAGTTTCGGGGCGCCTCGACCGGCGTGGGCGTCGAGTCGGCGCAACGCGACGACGGAGCCGAGGAACGCCAGCACCGCGAGCCCCATCGCGACGAGTTTGAGCGGCGTCGCGACGCTGTCGAACCGATTGTCGACGCGCGCCTCGACACTCAACCCCCGGACGTCGTCCAGTTCGCCGTCCAGATCGGAGTAGATGCCGGTGAGCTGCGGCCGTTGGTCGCCGCGCACGTCGGCGAGTGTCACGCCGTCGACGGTGGCGTTGGTGCGTCCGGCGTCCGAGTGCACCACGACGGTGCAGGGGCCTGCAGGCAGCGGCCGGCTCCCCAGGTTCTGACCTCGGGAGTGCACGGAGACGGCGCCGTCGTCGACCGCGACGGTGAGGCCGGTGAGGTTGCCGTACTTCGATTCCTTCGGGTTGGTGTCGATCAGGTGGCCGCGAGCGGTGGTGCGGGAGTCCAGCGACCGGGCCGTCTCGCACGGGATCTCGGCGTGCAGCCTGGTCGGGGAGTAGATCACCAGCGGAGCGGAGACGTCGCGAGTGCCTTCGGCAGTCGGCCACCGCAGGCTCGTGGCGTCGTGGGTGACGGGCAGGAACGGGACGGCCAGGGACAGGGCGGTACCGAGCAGACCGACGAGGAGGGCGAAAAGCCGCACTCGACGGAGTCGGCGCGCCCCGGCGAAGGAGGGGGTCGTCTCGTTCGACGGGCCGGAGGGGTGGTGCTCCGCGTAGCGCACGCAGAGAGCGTAATAGCCACGAACGGGGGAGGCGTCGCCGTGTGTGCGGTCGGGCTGCGGGGCAACCTCACAGGGGAAGCGACGGTGCTCTGATCGGCAACACTCGAGAAGGGTGGGAATGTGAAGACGGGACAAGTCCGTGTACGGCGGGTGTACGAGACCGAGGAGACCTCCGGGGGACATCGGGTCCTCGTGGACCGGATCTGGCCGCGTGGTGTCGCGAAGGCCGACGCAGGATGGGACGAATGGTGCAAAGAGGTGGCGCCGTCGACCGAGCTGCGCAAGTGGTACAAGCACGATCCCGATCGGTTCGCCGAGTTCCGGCGCCGTTACCTGGCGGAGCTCGACGACGACGACCACCGCGACGCGGTCGTACGGCTGCGGGCTCAGGCACAGAAGCGGGGCTTGACCCTGCTCACGGCCACGAAAGACGTGGATCACAGCGCGGCCGCCGTGCTGGCCGACGTGCTCGGCAACACGGGCTGACCCACGTGACCGGGTGGCGCGGTCGGCAGCGCCGGCTCAGGGGCCCTTGCAGGACGAGCTGCCGTCGTGCAAGCGGCGGAGCCGCTGAGCAGTCACCACCGCCGCGGCCGGACCACCGGCGGATTCTTCTGAACGGCTCAGACCGCGCCGGAGAGTCGGGACTTGCGGGCCAGCATCGCGCGATCGGCCGTTTCGAGCGCGTGCGCCAGATTCCCGCACTCCTCGAGACCCGCCCAGCCGAGCGTCACCGACACCGGGGTACCCGGCACCAACGCGTCCCAGCCGCCGCCGTCCACGGCGCGCCGCAGGCGTTCGTCGAGGTCGTCTGCGGTCGCGGCGTCGGTGTCGGGAAGCACCACGACGAACTCGTCGCCCCCGTAACGGGCGATGAAGTCACCCTGCCGAACAGTGCGGGCGAGGATCGCGGCCACCCGCTGCAGGACGAGGTCGCCGCCGAGGTGACCGTGCGCGGAGTTGACCGCCTTGAACCCGTCCACGTCGATCATGCCGAGGGTGGTTCGGCGGGACGTGCCCGCGAGACGGTGGAACTCTCGCTCGAAGTGCCTGCGGTTGGGCAGCCCGGTGAGGGGGTCGGTCAATGCCTGTGAGGCGTATTGCGCAACGAGCCTGCGCAATGCCTCGTGGTCGAGCTGCGTCCGCGCCGCCTGGGTGATCCGGTCCCGCAGGGCGGGGAGCTCACCGGTCGCCAAGCGCACCACTTCCCGCTCGACGGTCAGCGCCGCGCGGTAGTCGCCGGCCCTCTGGTGGGCGAGCGCGCGCAGCCGGGGCACTTCGGCCGCACCGAGCGTGTGATCGGTGATGTCGTGCCCGTCGAGCCGACGTAGCGCCGCGTCGGTCTGGCCTCGCGCAATGTGCTCGCACGCGACGGTAAGGACGTGCAAGTCGTCGATCTCCCACGACGTCGAGTCCGGGGTCGGCGGTGGCGTGTCGAGGTCGACGGTCTCGCCGAGCGCACGCAGCCGGGCCGAGGCGTAGCTGTGGTACAGCCTCTCGGGGGTCCACAGCTGGTCCGGGGCGCACCGCTTGGCCCAGGTGGCGAGGACGTCGCGGAGTCCGTGCACACAGGACCGGCTATCTCCGAGATGGTCAGCTGCCACCGCCGCGCGAACCGCGATCTCGGGCAAGGCGTGGTCGCCGGGCCCGAGGCCGGCCGCGCGGGCCGTCGAGTACGACCGCTCGGAGGCGACCAGCGACTGGCGGTGGAAGCCCAGGTAGGAGTACGAGACCGCGATGTCGTGCCAGGCACCCGCAGCCGCCGCCGTCGGTTGTTCGATGAGTTCGAGCGAGCAGGTGGCCTGCACCAGGTGTCGGATCGCGCGTTCGTGGGAATCGGGTGCGGCGACGATGGCCGCGACCGCGTGCACGTTGGCGATCGAGGCGTGTTCGCCGGTGCCGTCGAGTCGGTGGAAGGCGCGATCCAGGAGTTCGGGACACTCCCGTGCTCGACCGAGGTTGACCAGTGCGCCTACCTGCGCGATCAGCGCGCGACCGGACCGCTCTGGTGTGTCGGCGACCTGTTCGAGCTCGGCGGCGACCCGCAGCGTTCCCTCGTTGTCACCGCTGCGGATGAGGTCTCGCACCTGGACGACGCGCGACTCGAAGTCGAAACCGGGCGCGGTCCGCGACTCGTCCACGTTCTCACCCCTGTCTCGCACTTTCCTGTCCCGTACTTCGAAGCCACTGGATACATGGCCGGGGCGTACCGGGGAGGATACCGAAAAAATCGGAAGGGGAACTGTAACGTCGTGCGTGCTGCGCCGTCTGCCCCCGTTCCCGGCTTTGGTCGAAGCCGTTCCGCATTGTTGCCGGTTGATTCCCAGTACTCCGACGAACGGGCGTCGTGTCTTGTGACGCTCGTCGCCGCGGCGTGCTGTTTCTGCTGTTCGGCCACGTTTCGTTCCATGTGGGAAATCCGAGAAAACGAAAGGCCGTGTGGCAGGCTGTTCGCGACCGAGTTCGGCCGGACACGGCCGAGAACCCGAGCGCGTCCGAAGCTCGCGAGTCACGCCTCGCGACGCGCTCGCCATTCTCCTGGGGGAATCAGGTGAGTGCGGAACTCGAGCCCGCGCGGCTCGACGACGTCGACGAGCTCCTACGGCTCTATCGCCGGGTGTACGGGCGCGGGTACGCGCTACCTCTGGGCACCGACCCGGCGGTCATGGCACGGGAGATCAGCGCGGAGCAGACCACATGGCTCGTCGCGCGCGGACGTGGCGGAGGCCCGATCGTCGCGTCGATCGTCGCCACGGTGGCCGAATCCGACCGCATGGCCAAGATGCAGGGACTGGTGGTGCATCCGGACAGTCGCGGTTCGGGTCTGGCGCAGGACGCCGTTCGCACTCTGAGCGACCACTTGCTCGCCGACGATCGGGTCGACTCGGTCTACTCGACCGCGCGCACGACCTCCATCGCGCCGCAGCGCATTTGCTTGCGTAGCGGGTTTCGCGCCCTGGGCATTTTCCCCAATCTCCGCAAGGCAGCACGGCACGAGACCATGGTTCTGCTCGCACGCCACGCCGACGGGGTGCTGGAACGGCGGTACCCGGTACTGCGCCTGCCGGAGAGTCTGGGTCCGTTGGTCGACGCGGTCGATGCTGCCGTCGGCCTGCCGTTGCGTCCTGAGCTGGTGGCCGACCCGGAACCACAGAAACCGTCGGACGGTGCGTCGCCGAGCGGAGAGGTCGAGCTGATCAGTGCGCCGCAGTTCGTGCTGCGTCGTTTCGACGAAGTGGTCACCGACCCGGTCCGCCGGTTCTACCCGTTCCACACCCCGAACGTACTGCTCGCCGGTCCGGACGGTGTGTACGAGGTCTACGCGCACCTGAGCCGTAGCGACGGCTACTGCACGCTCATCGGGGCGGCTCCGGATCCGCTCGCGGTGGTCCGGCACATGGATCAGATCATCGCGCAGCTCAACGACTTCGGTGCCTACTACGTCGAGGTGCTGGTTCCGATGAACTCCTTCGAAGAACTGTCCACCCTGGTCGCGTACGGATTCCTGCCCGCGGCCGTGTATCCCGCCATGCGGGCGGACGGTGGCCGCTTCCACGACTACGTCGTGCTGGCGCGCACGATGCAGCCGCTGGACTTCCGGGGGCTCGCGCTCGACGCCGCCTTCCGCGCGTTCACCGAGCAGTACATCGACCTCTGGACCCGCAAGTACCTCAACACCCGGGAGGTGTTTCGGTGAACGAGTACCTCGAACCCGTGGAGGTTCCCGACCCGAGCGCGTTGGCGTCGGTCCGCGAACTCTGCGCTGTGCCGCCGTACGAGGCGGGTCCGCACGTGGACGCGGTGTTCGCCGCGGCGATGAACGAGGCGAACACGTGGCACGCGGACCGCAGCGAGTTCTTCGGCGCACTGTGGAAGCGCGAAGGCGCCGGGCTTGTGCACCGCGACGCCGCCGATCTCCAGCGGCAACCGTTCGTGCACGCGCACTTCTTCAAGATGCACGAGATCCGGTCCGTTCCCGAGTCCGACATCACGGTGCATCTGACGTCGTCGGGTACGTCCGGCCAACGGTCGCAGATGTTCTTCGATCACTGGACGGTGCGCACCGGGCAGCGCATGCTGGCCCGGATCTACGACCACCACGGCTGGATCGACGACACGAGTTCCGTCGACTACCTGTTGTTCAACTACCAGCCCGCGCCGGGACTGTCCGTCGGAACGGCGTTCACGAACAACTACATGTGTTCGTTCGCCCCGGCCCGGTCGATCCACTACGGACTGCCCCACACCGGTACCGGGCACGAGTTCGACCCGTTCGGCGCCGTGCGCGCTCTGGTGCGTTCCGCCGACGACGGTGTGCCGGTACGCATCCTCGGCTTCCCCGCTTTCCTGATGTTCACGCTGGACCGGATGCGTGATCTCGGGGTACCACCGTTGCAACTGGACGAACGTTCACTGATCGTCTTCGGTGGCGGCTGGAAGGGTCACGCGGACCGGCAGTTGCCCAAATCCCAGTTTTACGCCCGCATCACCGAGCAGCTCGGCATCCCGGCCCACCGGATTCGCGACGGCTTCGGGTCGGTCGAGCATTCGGTGCCGTACCTGGAATGCGGCCACCACCACTTGCACGTGCCGAGCTGGTCACGAGTGCTCGTGCGGTCGGTCCGGACGCTGGAACCGCTGCCGTACGGCGAAATCGGATACCTGCAGTTCGTCTCGCCGTTCATCACTTCGGTGCCTGCGCACAGTGTGCTGATGAGCGACTTGGCCTCCTTGCATCCGCAGGGGGCGTCCGGGTGCGACATACCCACGCCCTGGTTCCAAGTGCGCGGACGTGCCGGGTTGAGCAAGAACCGCAGTTGCGCGGTCGCGGCCGCCGAACTGTTGACGAGGAAGGGAACACGGTGAACGGCGTGCATTACTGGCAGGGGACCTGGGTCGGGCGGGACGAAGCGCGCGCCCGTCTCGACGACCTGGACGCGGTGGCCGAGCAGGTGCTCGCCGCCGCGCCGATGAGTCCGCTGGTCGTGATGCGGGCGGGCGACAAACTGGCCGCGGTCCTGCGGAATCCGGACGACGAGGTGACCGTACGGGCGCGCGGACTGCTGGCCGAGCAGGGCGTACCGGAACCCGAGATCGACCGAGCCGTCCTGGGGCTCGGCGCCGCACTCCGGCGCGAGTCCTTGGAGCGTAAGGTCGTCCGGGAACTCGGCGGCACCGACCCGGCACGATTGGCCCGGCCGCGGTTGAAGGACGACGTGTTCGAGGCGTGGGTGCCGGTGGGGCTGCTCGCCCACGTCGTTCCGGGAAACGCGCCGACCGCGGGTGTGCTCAGTGCCGTGGAAGGACTGCTCGCGGGTAATGTGAACGTGCTCAAGACCAGCGGCGGCGACACCGCGTTCACCGCCCACGTGCTGGCGGCCCTTGCCGCCTGCGACCCGAGCGGCGAGATCGCACGCAGGCTCGTGGTGCTGCACTTCTCGTCCGGCGACACCGACTGGCTCGAAACCCTGTGTGCGGCGGTCGACGCGGTGGCCGTCTGGGGCGGCGAGGAGGCCGTTGCCGGGGTCGCCGCGCTGGTGCGTCCCGGGTGCCGGGTCGTGGACTGGGGGCCGAAACTCTCGTTCGCCTATCTCACCGAGGACTACTGGGACGACGAGCAGGTACTCCGGGGCCTCGCCCACGACGTCTGCGCGATGAACCAGCAGGCGTGTTCCAGCCCGCAGGTCGTCTACCTGGACACCGCCGACGCCGGACACGTCCACGCGTTCGCGCGACGGTTCGCGTCGTTCCTGGACGAAGCGATCCCCGACGACGTCGCCTCGCCCGACGACCAGGAGTGGGCCGAGATCACCAACACGGTGCTGGTCGCCGAGCACGAGGAGCTACTGGGATTGACGGCCGTCCATACCGACGAGGAGCGTCGTCGGAGGATCATCGTGGACACGCGTCCCGCGCTGCGCGCCTCGCCACTGCACCGCACGGTGTGGATCAAACCGTTGCCACGTCGAGAGATCCTGTCGGTACTGCGTCCCATGCGGCGGTACCTGCAAACGGTGGGACTCGGCGCGCAGCGACAGGACGTCGCCGCGCTCTCGCGCACCATGCTGGCCGCGGGAGCGCAGCGGATCAGTCTTCCTGGAGGAATGCTCGGCAGCTACGACGGTGAGCCGCACGACGGTACGTACGCGCTGCAACGCTACAGCCGCAGGGTGGACGTCCAACTCGACGCCGCCTTCCGTAGCTACGCCTGCCTGGACGAGCTGACCGAGACCGTGCAGCTGCCGCCGCCCCAGCGTGAGATCACGTCGAAATCCGAGTTCGCCACCCTGCAATCCGATCTGAGTCGCGCCGAGGTCTTCTTCCGTACCGGAGGGACCACCGGCGCTCCGAAGCTCTCGGCGTTCAGCTGGGCGGACTACCACGAGCACATGCGCTACGGCGCCGAAGGTCTGCTGGCCGCGGGGTTCGACCCGTCGACCGACCGCACGATGAACCTGTTCTTCGGCGGGCAACTCTACGGTGGTTTCGCGAGCTTCTTCTCCGTGCTGGACAAGCTCGAAGCGGTCCAGTACCCGATGGCGGGCCAGCAGAACCGCTACGACATGGTCGCGCAGTCCATTGTCGACAATCGGGTCGACACATTGCTGGGGATGCCGACCTACCTGGTCCGGCTGTTCGTCGAGGCCGGCGAGACACTGTGGTCCTACGGCGGCGTACGCAAGATCTTCTTCGGTGGCGAACACTTCGGTGAGGCTCAACGCCGGTGGCTGGCCGAGGAGTTCGGCGTCGAGGTCGTCCGGTCCGCGGCGTACGGCAGCGTCGATTCCGGCCCGATGGGCTATCAGTGCGGCGAGGCACCGATGCGGGTCCATCATCTGTTCACCGGTGTGCAGACCCTCGAGATCGTGCATCCCGAGCACGACATCCCGGTGGAACGGGGAGAGGTGGGGCGGTTGGTGTTCACCGCGCACACTCGGCGTGGCCAGCGGCTGGAACGGTACGAGATCGGTGATCTCGGGCGGTGGACGGACCCAGCGTGCCCGTGCGGACGGCGCACGCCTCGATTCGAGCTGCTGGGACGCAGCGGGGACGTGTTCCGCAGCGGCGCGCACTTCCTCAACTATCGGCGGTTCGGCCTGGTGGCCGACGAGCTGTACGGCTACGCGGGCCAGGTGCAGATCGTGCTCGACGAGCAGAACGACCGGGAACGCCTGACGATCCGCCTGGAACGGGATCGTGGACTCGAGAATCACGACGTTCTCGCGGATTTCCTGCAGCGGTATCCGGAACTGTGGATCACGGCCGAGCGGGACCGGATGGTGACCGCCGACGTGGAGTTGTGCGCGCCGGGGGAGTTCGTCCGGACCGAGACCAGCGGCAAGCTGGTCACGGTGCTGGATCACCGGGATCGCAGCCGATGAGGCGACCTGGCCTCGCCCGGCCCCGCAGACGGCGGAGTGGGCGAGGGCCAGCGTGGTCAGGGCACTGTCGTAGGTCGTGAGAACGCTTGGCTGAACCGGGGTAGGTGGTCCGGTTTCGCCGCCCCAGTGCGCGCCCCGCGGCGCTTCCGCTGGCTATGCAGGCCGGCTACTGGCGGGTTCTCATCTCATGGCTGGGGAGGACAGCGTCGGGGTGAGGTTCCGCTACGGAATCACCAAACGCAGATCAATCAGCGCCCCTCCTAGTCCGCCCGCTCGTCGACGAGCCGAACGAGCTTGCCCGAGCGGGCATTGACGGCGAGGTCCGCAACCTCGACGTCCTCGACCCGCAACGGATGCACCAGTCCACGCTGCACGTGGTGGGCGAACATCGGACGAATCGTGTCCACTCCGGACCGCACGCGCTCGGCGAAAACCTCCCTGTCGCCGAGCTCGCCGGCCACGCGCAGCACGAGTTCGTCCTTGCCGGCGTGGCGCCGCAGCACGACCTGCACTCCAGTCACCAGCCGCCCGGCGCAGGCCTGTTCGACGACGCCGCGCAGGTCGTCCAGATAGACGGTCACGGGCCCCACGCGAGCGCCCTCGTCCGAGCGGCCGAGCAACCGGAACGCGCCCTGCTCCGAATCGACCCACTCCGCGAGATCTCCGGTGGGGTAGCGGACGACCGGCTGCAGCCTGCGACGCAGGTCCGTGAGGACGATGCGGCCCGCACGACCCGGTTTGGTCACCGGCGCCCCGGTTTCGGGACAGAGGATCTCCAGCACACGCCCGGGAAAGACGCGGTGCAGCCGGGTGTCGTCGCTGTCTGCGACGGGGGAGCCGACGATGCCGCCGTCGACCGAGGCGTACCCGAGTGAACGCAAGCGCGCGTTCGGGAACGCCGACGAGATGAGCCGCCGCTGGTCACCGTAGAAGGCTTCCCCGCTGAACAACAGCAACCGCACGTCCGGCAGCGACCCGACGGACTCCCGTACGTGGTGTGCCAGCTGGCACAGCGAGGTCGGCAGACCAGCCAGGACCGTCGCCGAGAAGTCCCGCACCGCTGAGAGCACGAAGTCGGCCGATGCCGCGCCGCCGACGGCGAGTTGCACCGTGTCGACAGGGGCCTGCTGCAAGGTGTTCAGCGTGAACACGAAACTCGAGTACAGCTCGCCCGCGTAGAACAGGTTCGCGACGCGGTCCCCGTCGACGACGCCGGCTGCAGGCAGCCCGGTCGCGAAGGTGGTGCTCATCTCTCGCCATTCGTCGCGGGTGTAGAAGGACACTTTCGGTGCGGCGGTGGTGCCACCGGACTTGAACACGACGCCGTCGTTGTGCGCGCCGGTCAGTAGTGCGTTGTCCTGCACCGTGTTCGCCTGCCAGTACTCGGAGTGCGGGACGACCGGCAGGTCCGTCAGCTTCGCGTGGTCCGGGACTGCGGCGTACAGGCGCCGGTAGAACGGGGAATGCGCGCGGACGTAGCGGACGAGCTCGCCGACCTGCGAGTGGGTGTCGGGTTGGGATGCCGTGTCGAGTCCGGTCACCGCGGAGGAACCTCCCTTGTGGAGAGTAGGACGTCGCACGATATCCCGGAACACCACCGCAACTCCCTCGTAGCACGGGGATTGTGGCTACGGACACGAACTGTCGAGTGAGTTCCGGGGAAACTGGGAACGAACGGGACCTGCTTCGCGGCACGTGTCAACGGTTCCGCCACGCCACTACCAACACAGGTCGCCGTGCGTTCCGCGGCACGGCGCGAGATCGCCGTCGTCACCGCTCGATGGTGCGCAGCAGCATCGCCGGGTGCGGCTTCGGTCCGAACGCGGCCGTCCGATGCGGCAGTTGCAGTCCCGCCGAGGAGGCGCGGTGGATCTCGGTTTGCCCCGGTGCGGCGAGCAGCACCGCCACACCGCCCTGTTCACGCACCTGTCGCACGGCCCGCGTGGCGCTCGGCTCGTAGTCGACCTCGGCGTCGTCGACGTCCCAGAGGCTGCGCATCACGGCGTTGTCCAGAATCGTCGCGTGCATCGACCGCAGCGGTCCGGCGACGTGCCCGAGCGCGGCCTCGCGCAACGCCGGGTCCGGCTCGGTCAGCAGGAACACCTCGCGCGGGGTGACGACGAGGTAGGCCGGACCGTACGGGACGGACTCGTGCAACGCACGGACCCAGTGCGTGATCGGGCCGGTGAGTTGGGCGACGTGGAACCACCGCGCCGCCCGGGACAACGCCGTACGCGAGTCGACGTAGGGCAGCACTCGGTGCACGGGACCGAGTGTGAGCGGGCTCTGCCGCACGTCGACCAACAGCGCCGAGACGGAGTCCCACGGCCCCGGGCCGTACCCGGCGGCGTAGAGCTCTCGCCGGTATTGGCGTGCGGCGAGTCGCCGATGGTGGCCGTCGGCGAGGAAGGCGCTCAGCGAGCGCAGTTCGGACGCGATCTCGAGCTGGGCGGCGCGGTCGTCGAGCCGCCACAGGCCGTGCCGCTGCCCGTCCGAGGCGAGCACGTCGACGATCGGCCGTTGTTCCCGCACCACCGCGCTGAGTGTGACAGTGGTGCGGCGTCCACCGGAGTAGCCGAGCAGGAGTGGATCGAGGTTGCACCGGCCGATCCGCATCAGGTTGGTGATGCCTTCGACCCGTTCGGGGCGGACGGTCTCGTGCGGGAGGATGCGGCTGTCGAGGTGCGCGGCCGTGAGCAGTCCCCGTTGCGCACCGCGCGGACCGGTCTGCTGGTAGACGTACATCGCGGGCTCGCGATCCGGGACGAGCGTGCCGCTGCGTTGCCATGCGCGCAGGACGTTCGCGGTCTCAGCGGCGCTGTTCTCGCCCGGCGCGGCGTGCTGGTTCCAGGGTGTCGCGTAGCGCGCGGTGAGGTCCTGGACGCGGTTCGGGGCGATGTGCCAGCCGCGGAAGGACTGGATCTCGACACCTGCGTGGCCGAGCTGCTCCGGCGACGTGCGCGCCCTGGGCAGGTCGCCGACCGCGTCGGCGACCCTCTTGCGGCGGCGGAGCGTGAACCTCATCGCGGCGTTCTCCCGTGCAGGGCGGAGGCGGGTCGCGCGCCGGGCGCGGGATGGGTCCGGGCACCGGCCGCGGGTCGACCCTAGATCGCGACGGAACCGCAGTCGTCGTGGGGCCTACCGTGGCCGGTATGGTGGCCGGGTAGGACGCGAGGGGAGGCCGCCGGATGGACGCGAGCAGGCTGACGTTCCTGTTGATCAGGACGGCTGCGGTGTTCGCCGTCGCGGTGGTCTTCGCGGTGCTCACCGGCTGGTCGACGTTGACGACCACGGCTGTGGTGCTCACCGGTGCCGCAACGGTCGTGCAACTGGGCGGGGTGCTGTACTTGCGTCAGCAGGAGCGCCAGACCTGGTGAACTCCGGCCCGGACGAGCGGCGAGCCCGCGTCGCCGGGCGCTGCGCCGCCGGAAGAGTGCACTGGGGAACTGGCATGTGTGCCCGTAGGGCACGCGGTACCCCCCAAGTTCCACAAGGCCCTCCAAGAGGGGAGGGCCCCCGCCCACACGAGGGGGGTGGGCGGAGGCGGCGGGACACGGTGCACAGGCCTGGACTGCCCCTGCCTTCGATGCCCGTTTCCCGCTGCCATGATTGCGCAGCACACCGCCGCCGAGAAGCACCTGCACCACGCCTGTTCCGGTCGGTGCGCGGTGGCACCACGGCTGGCGGCCCTTTGTCGCTGCGTAGCAAGGTCCTGCAACTCCTTCGAGTGGACTTCGCCCGTGGACCGGGCCGGCTCGGCCAGACTCGCTGTGAGAGCCGACCGCCGGACACCGGTTGTGACGTCGGTGGACGTGCGATGCCCCCGCCGTCCTCCGATGCCGGACGCGGCCCGCGAGGGGAGTCACGTCCGGCCCGGTGGAGGAGGGTCCGTTCGCGCCGTGCCGCCGGGACCCTCCTCCACACCCGGGACAGCTCGGGTTGTGCTGTGATCGGAATGGGCGGTTCGGTGGCGCCGCCCCAGTTCGCGTCTCGCGGCGTTGGGGTCCTCTCGAGCACCACGCCGTACGCGGCGACAACCCCAGCCTTGCCCGGCACGGACTCCGAACGCCGAGCCCCGCACCCGGCCAGTTCCCAAATGCGCTCTCAGTGCAGGGGCGGGTGCGTCATGTCGAACTCGTCGAAGATCAGCCAGGTGCGGCTGGCGGTGACACCGGGCAGCGACTGGATGTCGTGGAAGACGAGGTCGCGCAGTGACGCGTTGTCCTCGGTCCGGACCAGCACGAGGACGTCGAACTCGCCGGAGATCAGCGTGACGTGCTCGACGTGGCGCATGGCCGCGAGTCGGGCCGATACCTCCCGCCACGCGTTCTGCTCGATGGAGAGCCCGACGAAGGCCGAGGTGCCGAGTCCGGCCGCGGCGGGGTCGATGCGGGCACTGAACCCGGCGACGACACCGTCCTGGACGAGCCGTTCGACCCGGGCGTGGACGCTGCTGCGGGAGAGGTTGAGCCTGCCTGCGAGGGCGCGGACCGACTGACGTCCGTCCCGGGTGAGTTCCTCGATGATCGTGTTGTCGAGCTCGTCACGTCCGGGTGCCGGACGTCCGGCGCGGTCCTGGCCGGAACCGCCTCGGCCGGACGAACGGATCGCCATGAGTCCTCCTGGAAGCCATGTGTCGCGCTCTTTCGGGTCTGTCTTGTGCGAAGTGTAGGCGGCTCGGACCATCGGAGGTCACACGTCTGTCGGAGGTGCGTTCATGTCGACCCAGGTGTCCGCGGCCGCGGTGGCGGATCGGTTGCTCCCCTCGGCGTCCCCCGTGCGGTTGCTGGACGACGCGACGCCCGCGGGCTACGCGCGGGACTACGCGATGCCGTCGGAGCAGCGGCTGCGAAGTGCGTATCGGGCGATGGTGATCGGACGACGGTTCGACACCCAGGCCACGGCGCTGACGAAGCAGGGCAAGCTCGCGGTCTATCCGTCCTCGCGTGGTCAGGAGGCGTGCCAGATCGCCGCCGCCGCGAGCCTGCGGGACGACGACTGGCTGTTCCCGACCTACCGCGACACGATGTCGCTCGTCTCGCGAGGTCTGGATCCGATCGAGGTACTGACGTTGCTCCGCGGGACCTGGCACTGCGGATACGACTCACAGGCGACGAAGACCGCTCCGCAGTGCACCCCGCTGGCGACCCAGTCGTTGCACGCCGTCGGACTCGCACACGGGCAGGCCCGCAAGGGACGGGACTCGGTCGCGTTGGCGATGCTCGGGGACGGTGCGACGAGCGAGGGCGACTTCCACGAGGCGCTGAACTTCGCCGCGGTCTTCCGGGCGCCGGTCGTGTTCCTGGTGCAGAACAACGGGTGGGCGATCAGCGTGCCGCTGGCCAAGCAGAGCGCAGCGCCGACCCTCGCGCACAAGGGCGTCGGCTACGGCGTGCCTGCCGAACAGGTCGACGGCAACGACGTCGCGGCGATGACGTCAGTGCTGGACACCGCAGTCGAACATGCCCGGTCCGGTGGCGGTCCGTTCCTGATCGAGGCGCACACCTACCGGCTGGAGGCGCACACCAACGCCGACGACGCCACCCGGTACCGAGAGGACACCGAGGTCGAGCAGTGGCGAGGACGCGACCCGCTGGAGCGTGCCGAACGCTACCTCCGAGCGCGGGGGTGTCTCGGCGACGAGGACGTGCGCGGGTTCGCCGAGGAGGCCGAGGAGTTCGCGGGTTCGGTACGGGCGCGGATGCAGCAGGAGCCGGAAGTGGCTCCGCTGGAGATCTTCGAGCACGTGTTCGGTGAGTTGACGCCGCAGCTGCAGGAGCAGCGGGCGCAGGTGGTGGCCGAGCAGGCCGCCGAGGCCATGAGCGAGGAGGACCGCTGATGCCTGCGGTGAGCATGGCGCACGCACTCAACCAGGCGCTGCGCGACGCGATCGGCGCCGACGACGGAGTCGTCGTGTTCGGTGAGGACGTCGGGGAGCTCGGCGGCGTGTTCCGGGTGACCGACGGGCTGGCGAGTTCGTTCGGCGAGGACCGGTGTTTCGACACGCCGCTGGCGGAGGCGGGGATCGTCGGCTTCGCTGTCGGGATGGCGATGGCCGGCTACCGGCCGGTCGTGGAGATGCAGTTCGACGCGTTCTCGTACCCGGCGCTCGAGCAGATCGTCTCGCACGTGGCGAAGACGCGGAACCGCACGCGTGGCGCGGTGACGCTGCCCATGGTCATCCGTATCCCGTTCGCGGGCGGGATCGGCGGCGTGGAGCACCACTGCGACGCGAGTGAGGCGTTCTTCGCGCACACCCCCGGTCTCAAGGTGGTCACACCGTCGAGCGCCTCCGACGCGTACTCCCTGCTGCGCGAGGCGATCGACGACCCCGACCCGGTCGTGTTCCTGGAGCCGAAGAAGCTGTACTGGACCAAGGAGGAGCTCACGCTGCCCGCGAGCACCGAGGGGTTCGGCCGGGCGGTCGTGCGTCGCAGCGGCCGGGACGCGACGTTGCTGGCGTACGGCCCGTCGGTTCCGGTGGCGATGGAGTCCGCCGCTGCCGCCGCGTCGGAAGGCTGGGACGTCGAGGTCGTCGACCTGCGCACCCTCGTGCCGCTCGACGACGAAACGATGACCGCCTCGGTGCGCCGCACGGGTCGTTGCGTGGTGCTGCAGGAAGCGCAGGGGTTCGCCGGAGTCGGCGCCGAGATCGCCTCGCGGGTACAGGAACGGTGTTTTCACTCGCTGCACGCGCCGGTGCTCCGGGTCTCCGGCTTTGACGTGCCCTATCCGCCGCCGAAGGCCGAGCACGTGCACCTGCCGGGCGTGGACCGTGTGCTGGACGCGATCGCTCGGTTGCAATGGGACGACGCGCCGGACACGACGTGGGTCCCTGAGCAGCGCGAACTCGCGGGAGGCAAGGCGTGACCGGGGTGGCGACCGATCAGGTGTTCCTGCTTCCCGACCTGGGAGAGGGATTGACCGAGGCCGAGGTTCTGGTGTGGAAGGTCTCGGTGGGGGACCGGGTCACCGTCGACCAGCACGTCGTCGAGGTGGAGACCGCGAAAGCCGCAGTGGAGGTGCCTTGTCCGTACGCGGGTGAGGTGACCGCGTTGCACGCCGAGGCGGGGACATTGCTGGAGGTCGGCAAGCCGCTGATCACGATCGCGGCGGAGTCGAGCTCGACCCCGGAGCCGAGGAGTTCGCAGCATGGGCAGCATCGTGAGGAAGAGAAGGCGGGCTCCGGCAACGTCCTGATCGGGTACGGCACCGGGCACGGTGGTCCGCGTCGGCGACGGGCGCGGGTGGGTTCCGCACCGACCGCGCAGCCAGTGCCCACGCAGGGGACGGACTCGGCCAGCTACCCCGCTGCGACAACGGCGCCGGCCACCGCCGGGCAGCCGCGCGTGCTCTCGCCGGTGGTGCGCAAGCTCGCGCGGCACCACGACGTCGACCTCGCGACGGTGCGGGCGAGCGGTCCTGGCGGGGTGATCGTGCGTGCGGACGTGGAGCGAGCGATCGCCGAGGCCACGAGCGTGCGGTCCGCAACCGCGAGCACGCCGGGTGAGACCCGCACACCGCTGCGAGGGATGCGCGGCGCCGTCGCCGAGAAGCTCTCGCGCAGCCGCCGCGAGATTCCCGACGCCACCACCTGGGTCGATCTCGACGCGACCGCGCTGCTGGAGGCGCGGACGGCGATGCGTGAGGCCGGTGCCGACGTCGGCCTGCTCGCGTTGTTCGCCCGGATCTGCGTCGCAGGGCTGCGTCGGTTCCCCGAACTGAACTCGACGGTCGACGTCGAGCGTAACGAGATCGTCCGCTACGGGCACGTCAACCTGGGCTTCGCCGCGCAAACCGACCGCGGCCTGCTCGTCCCCGTCATCCGCGACGCCCACGACATGACCACCGAGCAGCTCGCCGTCGCGATCCGCGAACTCACCGACCTCGCCCGCAGCGGGGCCCTGGCTCCGGAGCAGCTCTCCGGTGGCACGTTTACGCTGAACAACTACGGCGTGTTCGGGGTGGACGGGTCGACGCCGATCATCAACCACCCGGAGGCGGCGCTGCTCGGGATCGGTCGCATCGTCGACAAGCCGTGGGCCCACCGCGGCGAACTCGCGCTGCGAAAGGTCACGCAGGCGTCGCTGAGCTTCGACCACCGGGTCTGCGACGGCGGCGTCGCCGGCGGCTTCCTGCGCTACGTCGGCGACTGCATCGAGAATCCGATCACCCTGCTCAGCGGCCTCTGACAGCGCGTTGGGGAACTGGGGTGGGTGGCCCGGTACCGCCCGCCCCCGTTCGGGCCTCGCTGCGTCGGGGTCCTCGTGAGTACCACACGTACGCGGCGAGAGTCCCTGCTGACCCGCAGGCACGGTCGTCATCCCGGCAGCTTGTGGGCGAGGACGTCGAGGTGTTCGATCGTCGGCGGCTCGGCCAGCAGGTCGTCGGTGCGTTCACTGAGTGCTTCCGCGATCGGCCCCGCCAAGTGGGTACGCCGTCCTTCGTCGTCGGGGAAGACGTCGAAGATCCCGAACGTGGACTGGCCGAGCCGGGTGGCGAACCAGGCGACCGTGTCGGGTTCCTCCTCGGCCAGCGGCAGCGCGTCCCGCAGGAAACTCTCCACCTCCGATTCCATCCCCGGCTTGGCTTCCACCCGCACCATCAGGCCCACGGTGACCATCGACGCTCCCTCCTCGCACGAGTGTCGTCGTTCCACTGTGCGGGGCGTCGGCGCCACACGCGAGCGCCGGATCCGGTGACTCGTTCATCGGCTAGCGGCTGCCACGCGACCATCCACGCAGATCGCACACCCGAGTCAGCGTGTGGCGAGCTGACCGTCGCCGGGCGTCTCCGGCTGCCAGGCGAACTGGGTGCGGTACAGCTCGGCGTACACCCCGTCGCGCAGCAGCAGCTCCTGATGCGTGCCCTGCTCTGCGATCCCGCCACCGGAGACCACGAGGATGCGGTCGGCTTCGCGAATCGTGGACAACCGGTGCGCGATGACCAGGGATGTCCTTCCGGACAACGCGGTGCGCAGCGCCCGCTGCACGGCGACCTCGGACTCCGAGTCCAGGTGCGCGGTGGCCTCGTCGAGCACCACGATCGGCGGTGCCTTCAACAACAGCCGTGCGATCGCGAGCCGCTGCTTCTCGCCGCCGGAGAGTCGGTAGCCGCGGTCGCCGACCACGGTGCCGAGGCCGTCGGGCAGCTCGTCGAGCAGGTGGCCGAGCTGGGCGGTCCGCAGCGCCTCCACGAGGTCGGCGTCGGTGGCCTCCGGCCTGGCGTAGCGGAGGTTGTCGCGGATCGAGTCGTGGAACAGGTGCGGCTCCTGGGTGACGACCCCGACGTGGTCGTAGAGCGAGGTGAGCCGGACGTCGCGGACATCTTCGCCGCCGATGCGGACGGTGCCCGACGTGGCGTCGTAGAGCCGCCCGGCGAGATGGGTGATCGTGGTCTTGCCCGCACCCGACGGGCCGACCAGTGCGATCATCTCACCGCGCCCGGCGGTGAAGGAGACGTCGTGCAACACCGGGTTCGGCGGGGTGTTCTCGCTGCGCGCGACCGATTCCAGCGACGCGAGCGAGATCTCGTCGGAGCCCGGGTACTGGAACGACACCGAGTCGAACTCGACGGTCGCGGTGTCGGCGGGCAGATCCTTGGCGTCCGGGGCGTCCCGCACCTGCGGCTCGAGGTCGAGCACCTCGAACACCCGGTCGAAGCTGACCAGCGCGGTCATGATGTCGACGTGCACGTTCGACAGGGCCGTCAGCGGGCCGTAGAGCCTGCTCAGCAGCGCGGCGAGTGCGACCAGCGTGCCTAGTTCGAAGGCGTCGGAGATGACGAGCACGCCGCCGAGCCCGTACACCACGGCCGTGGCCAGGGCGGCCAGCAGCGTCAGGGCCACCGTGAACACGCGCGTGTACATGGCCGAGATGACGCCGAGGTCGCGCACCCGCGAGGCGCGCCGCGAGAAGCCGTCGCGCTCGTCGTCGGCCCGGCCGTAGAGCTTGGTGAGCATCGCCCCGGCGACGCCGAACCGCTCGGTCATGAGCGAGCTCATCTCGGCGTCGGTGCGCATCTGCTCGCGGGTCACGCGCTGCAACCGCGAGCCGACCCACCGCACCGGCAGCAGGAACAACGGCAGCAGCGCCAGCGCGATGAGCGTGATCTGCCAGGACAGGGCGAACATCGCGCCGAGCACCAGCACGAGGCTGAGCACGTTCGACACGACCGAGGACAGCGTGCTCGTCAGGGCCCGTTGCGCGCCGATGACGTCGGTGTTGAGCCTGCTCACCAACGAGCCGGTCTGGGCCCGCACGAAGAACGCCACCGGCATCCGCTGGACGTGCGCGAACACCTCGCGCCGCAGGTCGTAGATGAGACCCTCGCCGAGTTTCGCCGAGTACCAGCGCTGCATCAGGGAGAAGACGGCCTCGAGCACCGCGACGGCGGCGACGGCTCCCGCCAGCCATCCCACGACCGCCATGTCACGCGGCACGATGCCGTTGTCGATGATCGCCTTGAACAGCAACGGCGTGACGATCCCGAGTACCGCCGCGACCGCCACCAGCACGAGGAACGGCACGATGTCGGCCACGTACGGGCGGGCGTAGCCGACGATGCGCCTGCCGAGACCGGGAGCCAGCTTCTGCCGGGTCACCGAACTGTCGCTGGCGAAGGACTGCATGGTCTGCCAACTGACGTTGGGAGTCATGGCGTGCTCTCGTTTCCTCGTCTCGTGCGGACCGGCCCAGTGTGGAACTTCGAGCTAGGTCGAGGTCAACACGGCCGGGTCCCTGCACGGTCCCGGCCTCGGAGGGCATTGTGGATCTTGGGTAGGTGGTCCGGTTCCGTCGCCACAGTTCGCGGCTCGCTGCGTCCTGTTGAGTACCACGCGTACGCGGCGAGGACCCCTGCCTTGCGAGGCACGAACTCCGAACGCCGGAGCGGCTCACCGTGCTCCGGCTGGTCACGTGTGAGGCGTGCCCTACGGGCACACATGCCAGTTCCCACATGCTCTCTCAGTCCAGGGCGTAGAGCCGCCGGGCGGTGCCGCCGGTGATGTCCTCGCGGATCCGTGCCGCGTCGCCGACAGTCCAGTCGTTCTCCGCGACGCCGGCGTCGAGGAACCTGTCCAACGCCCGTAGGAACGTCGTGCTGCCGAGCAGGTACAGCTCGGCCAGCCCGAACGCGTCGGTGGCGAACAGGAGCTTACCGAACGGGGCGAGTTCCGTCGTCTCGGCCAGTACCGCGCCCGCGCGGCTGCCCACATGGTGGGCGGCGAGGCCGATGTCGACGAACACGTGCTCGAAAACGTGCGCGAGATACCCCACGTGCCGGTGGTAGGGGTAGTTGTGCAGCAGCACGACCGGCGTGCCTGAGCTTCGCGTGGCGCGCAGGAACTCGGTGAGCAGGAGCGGGTCGCAACGGTGCAGGTCGAGGTCGGTGTCGCCGAGTCCGATGTGGAACTGGATCGGCAACCCCCATTCGACGGCACGCCACAGCAGGAAGCGGTGGATCGCCGGGTGAGCCAACCTGCCGCCGCTGTGCAGCCACGTGTCCGCCGCGGCGCGGACCGCGGCGCGACTCGGCGGTCTGGGGTCGAAGTCGAGGCCGATCCGGTACGCGGCGATCGACTTCACCCCGACGGCGCCGCGCAGTCGCTGCGCCAGCGCGTCCTCGACCTGCTCGGCGAACCGTTCGGCGCTGGTCCCGGAGCGGACGACCTCCTCGGCGACCTGCTCCAGGCGCACCACCTCGTCGGCCCGTTCGCCGGAGAGCGCGGCCAGCTCGGCAGGGGAGGTGATGGTGTCGGGAAGCAGGCCCGTGTCGACGAGGAACCGGGTGATGCCGCTCGCCCGCAGGAACCGTCGGTTGACCTCGTCGGCACCCAACTCGACCCGGCGGTGCAGGTACTCGGCCGGTTCACTGTGCGCCGGCAGGTCCAGTACCGGCGGACACCAGCGCCGAAGCCCCATACCGAGCATCGCGTTCCACGGCGTGGCGCCGTGCAGGCCGGGGCCGTCCCCTTCGCCGAGATGTCGTTCGAACATCGCCGGATCGGGGTTCTCCCGAAGCAGGCCGTGACAGTGGTGGTCCACGAGCGGGGCGGCTGTCGACTCGTCCCGGACACTCGCTGCCATGGCTGTCTCCCGTTGCTGATCTGTGCTGTCGTGTCGTGAAGGCTAGTCTTGATCACATCCGCAAGCCGGGCGACCGAGGAACGGGAGCGAAGTATGGACGAGCGGGAGCGCCGGGAACGCGCCGAACAGGCACGCCGCGCCCAGGCCGGACTGGTGGCGCGAGGCGTGGAGGTCGTGGCAGCGACCTTCGTGGACAACGGAGGGATCACCCGGGTCAAAGCGGTGCCCGTCGCGGCCCTGGAGAACGCGGCGGCCTGGGGCGTCGGGGCCTCGCCGGTGTTCGACTCGTTCCTCTACGATGGATCGCCCGTCACCGGGCCGCACGCGCCCGGTGTCATCGGCGACTTGCGGCTGCATCCCGACCTCGACCGGTTGACGCCGCTGGCGGCACAGCCCGGTTGGGCGTGGGCGCCGGTCGACCGCTACGACCAGGAAGGCGGCGTCCACCCGATCGACCAGCGCAGTGCCGCGCGCGCAGCGGTAGCGGGGCTGGCCGCCGAAGGCCTGGAGATGCGGGCGGCGTTCGAGGTGGAGTGGGTCGTCGGAGCCGACCCCGCTCCGGGCGCCGACCCGGACGCCTTCGTCTCCGCCGCACGCGGTCCGTCGTACGGTCAAGCTCGCCTGGTGGAGCGTTCCGACTACGTGCGTGACGTGGTCTCCGCGCTCACAGCCCAGGACATCGCTGTGGTGCAGGTGCACCCCGAGTACGCGGAGGGACAGTTCGAGGTCTCGGTCGCAGCGACCGATCCCGTCGCGGCGGCCGACGACATGGTCCTGGTGCGCGAGACGATCCGCGCGGTAAGCCTGAGCCACGGTCTGCGGCCGTCGTTCTCGCCGAAGGTCGTCGCCGACGGGGTCGGCAACGGTGGGCACGTTCATTTCAGCGTGTGGCACCGGGAAGGGCAGAACACCTTCGCGGGCGGAGACGGCCCGTGCGGGTTGGACTCGACCGGCGAAGCGTTCAGCGCGGGCGTGCTCGCGCACCTGCCGGGGCTGCTGGTGCTCGGGGCGCCCTCGGTGGCGAGCTACCTGCGGTTGGTGCCGCAGCACTGGGCCGGGGCGTTCGCGGCGTGGGGGCAGGAGAACCGCGAGACGGCGCTGCGTCTCGTGCCCGGCCCGACCGGAAGTCGACATCGCAGTGCGAACATGGAGATCAAGTGCTTCGACCTGGCGGCCAACCCGTATCTGGTGGTGGCGGGCGTGATCTTCGCCGGGCTCGCCGGGCTGGCCGATCGCGCGCGGTTACCCGAACCGGTCGAGGTGGATCCGGCGTCGCTCGAGGAGGACGAACGCGCGCGACGGGGCATCGTACGACTGCCCGAGTCACTGGACGAGGCGTTGGCCGCGTTCGAGGCCGACCCGGTGTTGACCGGCGCGCTGGGCGAGCCGTTGGCCGCGACGATCGGCAACATCCGCCGCGGGGAGATCGCTCGCTTCGCCGGTCGCACTCAGGAAGAGGTCGCCGCCGAACTCCGCTGGGCCTACTGACACTCCGAATCCGCAGTGGACACCCACGACCACCGGCGAGGCGAACGGCACTTTCACCCCGTCTCGTGAGGCGAACGGCACTTTCGCCTCGCCTCGTGGGGCGAACGGCACTTTCGCCTCGTTTCGTGGGGTGAACGGCACTTTCGCCTCGTGTCGTGGGGTGAACGGCACTTTCGCCTCGTCTCGTGGGGTGAACGTGCCGTTCGCACCACGCGGTTCGGGTGTGGGGTGTGAGGTGAACGGCACTTTCGCCTCGTGTGGTGGGGCGAGAGTGCCGTTCACCTCTTGAGGCATCGCGGGGGAGGGTGCGGTTCGATGGCCGCATCGGGCGGTCTGTCAGGCTGCTGTGTCCGGCGACGGACACGGAGGTGGCGGGCATGACCGGGGAACTGACACCGCGGCAGCGCGCGGCGGTGCGGGGGCTGGTGGAACGCGGAGTGCTGTCGCCGGACCAGGCTGACGTCGTCCTCACCGAGCTCGCCGCGGCGAGCGTGCCGAGCGCGTCCGGCACGGCGAACTCACCGGGACAGCGCCGCGGCGGCTTGTGGGAAGTGTTGGGATACGCCGGTGCCGCTCTCGTGTTCGGTGGCGCCGCCCTGCTGTTGCACATGTCCTGGGAGGACCTCGGTCAGGTGGCGCGGGTGTCGATCCTGCTCGCCCTGGCCGCGCTCGTGACGGCGGCAGGCGTGCTCGTCGCGGGCGGTCCGAGCCGGGTCCGGTCGCTGCGGCCCGCATCCACGCCCCGCAGGCGGATCGTGGCGGCGTTGTTCGTGCTGGCTGCGCCGCTGGTCGCGATGGCGGTATCCACCGGGTCGCAGAACGAGTGGGCGGTGCCGACCGCGACGGCGGGTCTCGTCGTGGCCGTCGTCGGCTATCTGGCCCTGCCGTCCGTTCCCGGGATGCTGGCGATGGGTGCCTTCAGCGTCGGCGTGGTGTATGCGGCGACCGGCGACTGGTGGCCCGGCGCGACCATGCTGACGGCGGCGCTTCTGGTCGCACTGGGCGGGGTGTGGATCGCGTTGTCCCTGGCGGAGTGGCTGGCTGAACGCACCGTGGGTCTCACCGGCGGTGCGTTCATCGCGCTTCTCGGGGCACAGTGGGCCCTGGGACTGGACTCGACGGCGTGGGGCTACGGCGCGACGCTGGCGCTGGCCGTCGTGTTCTTCGGCTTGTACGTGCGGTGGCAGGATCTTCCGCTGCTGGTGGCCGGGATCGTGGGTGTGACCGTCTCGGTGCCGGAGGCGGTCTGGGACCTCACCGGCGGGGCGCTCGGCGGTCCGTTGGTCGTGCTGCTGGCCGGAGTGGCGTTGCTCGGTGCCGGTGTCTTCGGCCTGCGCCTGCGCAAGAGGACCGGACCACACGGTGCTTCCGGCGACGCCTGACTCGGCCGGAATCGGCAGTGGTGCCGACCGGTTCTGTCTGCCCCCAACGCAGCGAGGCGCGAACTGGCGCGGCGGTACCGGGCCACCTCCCCAAGTTCCACGACGCCCCCTAGGACGCGCTACGCCGGGCCAGTGTGGCCGCCGATGGTGTCGGCACCATAGCGCTCCTTCTCACGCCCGAGATCGAGCGCGACGATCGTCTTCCTGGCCTCGAGGGTCTCCTGGTCGAGCCGGTCATACGGTACGAGCCACGCGATCTCGAACTCGAGGCCGTCGGGGTCCTTGCCGTAGAGGCTTTTGGTGGTGCCGTGGTCGCTGGTGCCGACCAACGCCCCGGCCGTGTCGAGCGTGGTGCGCAGACGTTCGAGTTCGGTCAGCGTGTCCACCTCCCAAGCGAGGTGGTAGAGGCCGACCGTGCTCCTGCCTGCCTCCGACGGCCCCGCCGAGCCGCCCACTTCGAACAGGCCGAGGTCGTGGTCGTTGTCCGAGTCCGGAGCCCGCAGGAACGCCGCACCCGAGAAGCCTTCGGGGGTCATGTCGACCGGTGTGAACCCGAGGACCTCGCGATAGAACGTGGTGCTGCGTGCGAGGTCGGCCACGAACAGCACGGCATGGTTCAGGCGGGTGATGGCCATCGGGACCTCCGCTTCCGGGGTGGGAAGGAGGCAGACGCTACTGCGGGTGGGGCGGCCCGGCAATCGCGCGGCGCTCAGCGGGTATCAGGGAACTTGGGTAGGTGGTCCAGTACCGGCGTCCGGTTCGTACCTCGCGGCGTTGGGGCCCTCGTGAGTACCGGGTGTACACGGCGATAACCCCCGCCTTGCGAGGCACGAACTCCGACTACGGACACAAATGCCCGTTTCCGGACGCCCTCTCACGCCCCGACGAGCACGATCCAGACCTGCCCGTCGGCGAAGGGGAGCGGCTGTCCGTCTGGCCCCGTGAAGCGTGTCGGGTCCTGCGGGGACGGTCGGGACCACCGGCCCTCGTAGGCCTTGCCGTCCCGGAACATCGTGGCTGCGCCCTCACCGGTACTGGCGGCGACCGGGGACACGGTTCCTGCCGTGTCGCTGATGCCCGACATCGTGATCGGCACTTCCTGGAAGACGACGGTGGGGCCGCCGAGCGGCGTCCCCGCGGCGCTGTTCACCGGACGACCGTCCATCGACAGTACCCACCTGCCGTCCGGTTCGGACCAGTCGAAGGTGATGCGCGCGGCTTCGTAGGAGGTTTCCTGCGAGGGCGCGGGTGTTCCGTCTTCAGGAGCCGGACCCCTCGGGAAGCGCGCTTGCTCCGGCCACGGTGCACCGCGCGGCAGAGCTTCCGGGCGGACGAACAGGTTGTACGGGATCTTCCGGGCGTCGTCACGCGTGAAGCCCTCCGGCGCGATCTTGTCCGTGACGGGCTCGATCGGGGCTTGTGTGATGGCTTCGACCAGCTCCGGCGCCGCGCCCGAGTAGGCGAGCGTGGGGCGTCCGAACTGGGGCAGGAGTTCCAGATCGGTCTCACGGGCGCTGCGAACGGGTCCGACCCGGGGCGGCAATCGGGACTCGTAGAGCGCGAGCATCCGGCTCAGACCGCCTTCGACCGGTTCGATGTAGACGACGTCGGCGGCTTCGACCCCGACTGGTGGTCGACCGGGAACGGTGTTGTCCACTTTGATCGCCAGGACGCCCTCGGGTGAAGGTGGTGGGGCGGGTTGGGGTGGCGCCGAGGCAGTGCATGCCGACAGCGCGAACAGGGCCACCACTGCGGTGGCGAGGCGGCGCGTACGTCCGGGTTCCATGAGACCTCCCCCGCCCTACCCGAGCACAAGGTTACGCCGGTCGGACACGCGCGCAGGGTCGGCCGTTCGGGTGCTCCCCGACGTGGGCGGAGCCCGGTTCCCGGAGCGAGGCGGTCCGGGCATCTCTCGTTTGCCGGGTTTCCCGTTCTCTCGTGATGGGTGTGTGAACTCGGCCGCTGTAAGGCTGGATCGCGAGGGTGCGAAAAGCGTTCGAGAAGTGTGCAAGGGCCGCGCGCGAATGGATGCGCAAGCGTCAGCGTGAGGCCCTTTCGCATGACTTTCGACGGCGTCTTCGCGTCGCTGCGACAGTGCACGTGAGCCGTTCGGCTCGCGGTGATTCTCGCGGTGTGGTGACAATGGCGTACGAGATCTTCCGGAGCGGTGAAGGGAACGACCGTGAATGACCGTGACGACCCGTCGCCACTTCTTCGCGTTTTCTTCCCGGTTCCCGCGCGCCACATTCCCGACCGCGCTTGACAACCTGATCGAGGCTGGGCACGCTCCACCGCACGATCTCGCCGCATTCTCCGAATGAGGGCGACGAGCCCACACATCGTTCGGTGCATCCCGGTGACTATCGGAGCGGCGTCGTGGCGGGTCCGGATATCCAGCCGGTCGCGAGGAGTGAACGTGAGCGCGGAGACGACGACCACCTCGGCAACCGAGGTGCGGCCACCGATTCGGGTGCTCGACCGCGGAGAACTCGCCGATCTGGAGCTGTTGCTCGACGGGGCGTTCGGCCCGCTGAACGGGTACCTGGGCGCCGAGGACGCGGCGGCGGTGCGTCGCTCGGGACGCCTTCTCGACGGCAGCCCGTGGCCCGTGCCGGTGACCTTGTCGGTGCCTGCGGAGGACGCCGCACACGCCTCGCTCGAGCTGCACGATGCGGAAGGCGCCCCGGTCGGTGTGGTCGAGAACCGGGCGCCGTGGTCGGCGTGGGGCCGCACGTACGTCGCGGGGCCGGTGCGCCCGGCAGGGCCGGACCGAGGGGGCACGCTGCGTGCGCTGCGTCCGTCCGCTGCGGCGTCGCGCCGCCGCCTCACCGGCAGGCCGGTCCTCGGTCTGGTGGTGCGGAGTCCGTTGCATTCCAGACGGATCGCAGAGATCCGCCATGTCGCCGAATCGCTCGGGGCGGCCGTGCTGGTGCTGCCCCGAATGCTCGGTCCCCGCGCGGAGACGCTCGTCGAAGCGGTGCTCGCCGCCGAGCCCGAGTTGCCGTCCGAGACGGTCGTCGTTCCCGTGCCACTGCGGGAGAACTCCTCGCACGCGTGTGACGAGACGCTGTGCGCTCACGTCGCCGCCGCCTACGGTGCGACCCACGTTCTCTCCGGCGGCGAGCTGGAGCAGTCACCGATTCCGGTGGTACACCCGCCGGAACTCGCGCGAGACGCCCGAAACCGATGGCTGCCTGCGGAGACAGTGCCGCCCGAGCAGCGACGCGGCGACCTCACCGACCGCGAGCTCACCGACCTGCTCGACACCGGCGCCTCGTTGCCGAGCTGGTTCACCACACCCGCAGTGGCCGAGCAGCAGGCCAGACTGCATCCCCCCTTGCGCAACCAGGGATTCACGCTGCTGTTCACCGGCTTGTCCGGTGCAGGTAAGTCCACGCTCGCGCGCGGCGTGCGAGACGAGCTCGCCCGGCACGACCGGCGGGCGGTCAGCCTCCTCGACGGGGACGTCGTGCGGCGATTCCTGTGCGAGGGCCTCGGGTTCTCCGCCGAGGACCGCAGCCGCAACGTACGCCGCATCGGGTGGGTCGCCGCCGAAGTGGCGCGGCACGGCGGAGCCGCGATCTGCGCGCCCATCGCCCCGTACGCCGCCGATCGGCAAGCAGTGCGGGAGATGGTCGAGGTCTACGGCGGCTTCGTGCTCGTGCACGTGGCGACCCCGCTGCAGGAGTGCGAACGGCGGGACCGCAAAGGACTCTATCTTCGCGCACGGTGCGGAGACCTGCGGGAGTTCACCGGAGTCACGGCTCCCTACGAGAGCCCGCAGGACGCGGATCTGGTGCTCGACACGTCCGAGACGACATCCGGGCAGGCGGTCGACCGCGTGCTGGACCTGTTGCGCGAGCGCGGGTGGATCGACGCGTGGGGCGATCGCCGATGACTGCACGGGGAATCCCGGTGCCGGCACGACGAGTGCCTTGACCGCACGACGTGAACGCGACCGGCCGGGCGCCGGAGAGCACTGATCGGAGGAACGACCCGATGACCGTCGACGACCATGCGCTCGCCGAGCAACTCGCCGCCACCGCCGGTCGGCGTTTGGTGGAGCTTCGGGAGTCCAGTGGTCACCTCGAACCGCAGCACTTGCGGGAGGAAGGTGACCGTACCGGTCACGAGCTGCTGCTGGCCGAGCTCGCCCGGCGTCGTCCGGACGACGCGGTGTTGTCCGAACACGGCACGGTGGGGTTGTCCGACCAGGACGGGGCGGGAACTGTCGGCCGCTCGCACGGTCGCGTGTGGATCATCGATCCGCTGGACGGCACGCGGGAGTTCGGCGAACCGGGCCGAGACGACTGGGCAGTGCACGTCGCGCTCGCCGAGGGCGAGGACGTGGTCGCCGGGGCCGTCGCACTGCCCGCTCGCGATGTCGTACTCAGCACAGCGAAACCGCCCGTGCGCCTCGATCCCGGCACTCGCCGGCCGCAGCTCGTGGTCAGTCGGAGCCGTCCGCCCGCGTTCCTGACAGCGGTTGCCGACGACATCGGGGCGGACACCGTGCCGATGGGCTCGGCAGGTGCCAAGATCGCGTCCGTGGTGCTGGGTGCGGCGGACGCCTACGTGCATGCCGGTGGCCAGTACGAGTGGGACTCGGCCGCACCGGTCGCCGTGGCGCGCGCGGCGGGCCTGCACACCTCGCGCATCGACGGCGGCGTGCTGCGCTACAACCGGCCCGATCCGTGGTTGCCGGACCTCGTGGTCTGCCGTCCGGACCTGGCCGAAACGTTGCTGCGGCGGCTGACCGAGTTCGCCCCTTAGCGGTGACGCTCCACAGAACGACATGAGCGCGACGAAGGAGACGCGACGATGAAGGTGATCGGTGCCGGCTTCGGCCGAACGGGAACGACCTCGATGAAAGCAGCCCTGGAGCATCTCGGGTACGGCCCGACGTACCACATGTTCGAGGTGATCGCGCAGCCCCACCGTGCATCGCGATGGGCGGACATCCTCGACGGCAACACTCCCGACTGGGAAGGGATTTTCGACGGCTACGAGTCCACCGTGGACTGGCCTGGCTGTACCCACTGGCGGGAGCTCGCCGAGTACTACCCGGACGCGAAGGTGCTGTTGACGGTCCGGGACTCGCAGAAGTGGTACGAGAGCGTGTACAACTCCATCTATCAGGTCGCCGTGCGCGAGAGCGAGTCGCCGGACCCGGAACTGGCCGAGCTGCTGCCGACGATCCGCCGGATGATCTGGGACGCGCCGGGAACGTTCGACGGCCGCTTCGAGGACCGCGACTTCGCGATCTCGGTCTACGAACGACACAACGCCGCCGTGATCGACGGCGTCCCCTCGGACCGCCTTCTCGTGTACCGGGTCGGCGACGGGTGGGAGCCGTTGTGCGATTTCCTGGACGTCGACGTGCCCGACGAGGATTTCCCGCACGTCAACGACTCCGCCTCGCTCGCGGACATCGTGGCGAAGGTGCGTGCCGACGGCCGCGTGCCCGATCCGTTCGCCGTGAACACCTGATCGCCCGCACTCCACCGAAGAGGAGATCGACCATGCCCGGCATGCGTATGAACCGCAGAGGATTCCTCGCCGTCACCGGTGCAGCGGCTGCGGGCACTCTGGTGCCCGGTGCGCTGAGTGGACTCCCCGTACCGGCGGCACAGGCAGCGCCACGCGCCTTCGGCGGCCACAGCTTCGTGACACGCCCTGACCTGCACCCCGCGATGGTGGAGATGCTGGTGCCCGGCGACGGCGCGCTGCCCGGTCACGTGTTCCTCACGCCGATGCCGACCGCATCGATGAACGCGAAGGCCCCGGCGCCGCGCGAGCCGGTGGAGGCCGGACCGTTGATCGTCGACAACAACGGTGCGCCCGTGTGGTTCGCCCCGACACCGCAGGGGCAGGTGGCGACCACCCTTCAGGTGCAGCGGTACCGGGGCGAACCGGTGCTGACCTGGTGGCAGGGCGCGGTCACGGTGCCACCCGGCTACGGCAACGGTGAGTTCGTGCTCGCGAACACGTCGTACGAGACGATCGCGACCGTGCGGATGGGCAACGACCTGCAGGCCGACCTGCACGACATGATCATCACGGCGGGGGACACGGCGCTGCTCATGGCGTACGTGACGATCGACTACGACCTCACACCGGTGGGCGGACCCGCGGACGGCAAGCTGATCGACTGTGTGGTGCAGGAGGTCGACATCGCCACCGGTGAGGTCCTCGCCGAGTGGAGTTGTGCCGAGCACGTCGACATCACCGAGTCCTTCCTGCCGCTGCCGGAGGATCCGGCGGCGCCGTGGGACTACTTCCACATCAACTCGGTTCATCCCGACGGTGCCGGCGCGGTCCTCGTCTCGGCGCGCAACACGCACGCGATCTACCGGATGGACCGTGGTACGGGGGAGGTGTACTGGCGGCTCAACGGGAGTAGCAGCGACTTCGGGATGGGGGCGGGGACGCCGTTCGTGTGGCAGCACGACGCCCGCAGGCTTCCCGACGGGACGATCAGCCTGTACGACAACGCCGGCGCCGGGGGTGGAGACCGTTCCCGAGGCGTGATCCTCGCCGTGGACGAGGATGCCCTGACGGCGGAACTCGTTCGGGAGACCTTCAGCCCCGAAGGCTTGCTCGCACCGAACATGGGCAACAACCACGTGCTCCCGGAAGGTCACTGCGTCATCGGCTGGGGCGGTGTCCCGTTCTACTCGGAGTTCGACGCCGAGGACCGATGTGTGATGCACGGCCGTTTCGACGACGGAGTCGCCTCCTACCGAGCGTTCCGGTTCGCCTGGGACGGTGCGCCTCCGGACACTCCCGCGGCGGCGGGCAGGGTCGCTCCCGAAGAGGTGACCACCGTGTTCGCGAGCTGGAACGGGGCGACCCGCGTGGTGACCTGGCGCGTGCTGGCCGGGCCCAACGAGGACGAGCTCGCACCGGTTCAGGATGCGGCGCGGAACGGTTTCGAGACGCGGGTGGACGTCCAGGGGGTGCACCGCTTCGTCGCGGTCGAGGCGTTGGACGCCGACAGTGCTGTACTGGGCGTGTCACCAGCGGTCGCTGTCGAGTAGCAACGCCCTCGTAGCGGAACCTCAGCGCCCTCCTCGCTGCGACACCTACGCGACGAGAATCGCTGTCCTCGCGAGGAGGGCGCTGAGAACCCGCCGGTGGTCGGGCTGCGTCCGTGGTGATCACTCAGCAGCCCGCTGGGAATCGGGGGACCCGGCTGTGTGGTCGTCGGCGGTCCGATCGGGGTATCTCGGGATCCTGACTGTGGTCACGGCGTCGTGATAACTTCGCGACGTGCGGCCGCGGCGTCCATCGGAGGCGTCGCCTTCGGCGGAGGAGGGATCCTGCGGTGAGTCCGTTTCGTGGGTCGGTGCCGTTCACCGCCGACTGGAAGCACTTCCGGCTCGAACACGAGGACGGCGTCGCGACGCTGACCTTCGACCGGCCGGACAAGCTCAACGCCCTCACCTTCGAGGCGTACGCGGACCTGCGGGACCTCCTGCACGAACTCCCGCACCGGGACGACACCCGGGTGCTGGTGCTGCGTGGAGAGGGGAAGTCGTTCTGCTCCGGTGGCGACGTCAACGAGATCATCGGCGCGACCTTGGCGATGCGGCCGGACCAGCTCACGGATTTCACGCGGATGACCGGCGAGGTCATCCAGGCGATGCGGGAGTGCCCGATCCCGGTCGTGGCGGGGGTCCACGGCACCGCTGCCGGAGCGGGAGCGGTGCTGGCGCTGGCCTCGGACTTCCGGATCGTGACCCGGTCGGCAAAGTTCGCCTTCCTGTTCACCAAGGTCGGCCTCGCCGGTGCGGACATGGGAGCGGCGTACCTGTTGCCCCGGATGGTCGGCTTGGGGCGAGCGACCCAGCTGCTGATGCTGGGGGATTCGTTGTCCGCTGTGGACGCCGAACGCTACGGCCTGGTGAGTGAGCTGGTGGACGACGACGGGCTCGACGCGGCGATCGCGGCGTTGGCGAGCCGCCTCGCCGACGGTCCGGCCCGTGCGTACGCACAGACCAAGGCGTTGCTGACGCGTGAGCTCGACATGGGGCTCAACGCTGCCGTAGAGCTCGACGCCATGACGCAGGCGCTGCTGATGCGGGGCGAGGACTACGCAGAGTTCCATGCCGCTTTCACCGGCCACCGCGCTCCACAGTGGAAAGGACGCTGACCGTGCACCGGATCGTGAACCCGCCGGAGCTGAGCCCGGCGACCGGTTTCGCGCACGCTGTCGTCGCCGCGCACGGGCGCACCGTGTACCTGGGTGGGCAGACCGCGCAACGACCCGACGGTTCGATCGAGGGCACCACGCTCGTCGAACAGTTCGGGGTGGCGTTACGCAACCTGTCGGTCACGTTGACCGCGTGCGGGGCGACGACGGACGACCTCGTGCACCTGGTCGTCTACACCACCGACGCCGAGCAGTACCGGCAGAATCTCCGCGCACTCGGCGCCGAGTATCGCCGGTACCTCGGCAAGCACTATCCGGCGATGGCGCTGTTCGAGGTGGCGGGACTGTTCGACCCGGACGCGCTCGTGGAGCTGGTCGGCACCGCCGTGATCCCGCAGGATCGCGTGTCTGACGCCTGAACTCGTGGCTCAGCCGGTGACCACGGCGCGCACGTGGCGCAGCGCCGGTTCGCGCAAGCGCGCGTGCAGCTCGAAGAACACGCTCGCCGCGCGGCTACCGCGCCATCCCCGAGGCAGGAGCTCGGTGGGCAGGCCCGGGTCGAGATAGGGCATCCGGCGCCAAGCGTCGACGGCACGCAGGTGGTCGGCGAACGCGAGGTCGTCGGCCTCCGCACGGCGGCGTTTCCATCGGGTGAGCACCGGCTCGTGCACCTCGAGGAATGAGTCGTAGAGCTCCCGCAGACCGTCGAGGTCCCACCACTGTGCGACTGCGCTGGGCGTGTCGCCGCATCCGAGGTGGGTCGAGTGAAAGAGCGTCACGTACTCGGTGACCTCGAGCCGTTCGAGCGTGGCGCGCACGTCGTCGGTCAGGTGGGCGGGCGCGATCCACACGCCCGGCGCGATGGTCCCGAACCCGAGCCAGGTCAGGCGGGATCGTAGCTGGTGGCGCTTGTGTCGCTCGGATTCCGGCACGGAGAACACGACCGTCACCCACTCGTCGGTGGGGGCCGCGACTCGGCGGCTGAAGATGCGCCGGTCCCCCTCGGCGAGGACGCCCCTGGCGTGCTCGGAGAGCGTGTATCCGGCTGCGCCGCCGACGCGGCGCGCCTCGAGCAGCCCGCGTCGCTTCAAGCGCGAGACCGCCGAGCGTACGGCGGGGGAGTCCACGTCGAGTTCGCTCATGAGCCGCACGAGGTCGGCCACCGAGATCCAGCCGTCGAGTTCTCGGGCGTGGGAGCCGAAGAACGTGACGATCAGCGAGCGCGGACGCGGTCCTCCTGCTCGCTCGTCCCCGATCGCCTGCTCGCTTGTCGTCGGGTCGTCGGTGGTGGTCACGGCCGCACGATATCGAACAGGCCGGCCGGGTGGCGGGTCGGTCGCGGGACGCGGAGTTCTGCAGCGCGTATTGCTTCTGTTGCGCCCGTCACGGAAGCGCTACAGTGAGTCGAGTAGGCAGCAGCCCGGGAGGGAACCGGATGGGTCGCACGTCCGAAGCCGAGCAGCAGACGTTCGCCGCCGAGGTGCGCGAACGTGCCACTCAGGTCCTGTTGCCGCTCGTGCAGGCCGGGACGGACGGCCAGGTCAACCGGGATCTGGTGAAGGCTCTCGGCGATCTCGGCTATCTCGCGCGACTGTTCCCCGGCGTCGAGCCCCCTCGGGTGACCGGCAGGCCAGCTTCGGTCGAAACGTCCTCCGTCGAACTCTGTCTGCTCCGCGAATCCCTCGCCCGGGTGAGCACCGAAGCCGAGACGGCGCTGGCGCTGCAGGGGCTCGGCACGTACCCGGTTCTGCAAGCGGGCTCCCGCGAGCAACGGGACCGATGGGTCCCTGCGGTCGCGACGGGGGAGGCGGTCGCGGGGTTCGCGCTGACCGAACCGGACGCAGGGTCGGATGCGGCCAACGTGCGGCTCGCCGCGGAGGCCGACGGTGACGGGTGGCGGCTGTCGGGGGAAAAGCTGTGGATCTCGAACGCGCCGGAGGCCGACTTCTACTCCGTGTTCGCGCGCACCTCCGATGCGCCCGGCGCACGTGGGGTGAGCGCGTTCGTGGTCCCAGCCGACCGGCCCGGACTCGGCGGTGAACACCTCGACATGGTCTCGCCGCACCCGATCGGCCGGCTGACGTTCGATGGTGTGCCCGTCCGCCGGGACGAGCTGCTCGGCGAGCAGGAGCACGGCTTCCGGGTCGCCATGCGCACACTGGACCTCTTCCGCCCGAGTGTCGGGGCATTCGCCGTGGGCATGGCCCGAGCGGCTCTCGATGTGGCGGTCGAACACGCGTGCGGCCGCCACGCGTTCGGCGCACCACTCAAGGACATGCAGGCCGTCTCGCATCCGCTCGCGGAGATGGCCACGCGGATCGAGGCGGCTCGGCTGCTCGTGTACTCCGCCGCTCACGCTTACGACGACGGCGAGCCGGACATCGCGGCCCGGTCGGCGATGGCGAAAATGCTGGCGACCGAGACCGCCCAGTTCGCCGTCGACTCGGCGATCCAGATCCACGGTGCGCGGGCGCTGCAGCGTGGGCACCTGCTCGAACACCTGTACCGCGAAGTCCGCGCGCCACGGATCTACGAGGGTGCGACCGAGGTCCAGCGCTCGATCATCGCGAAGGAGCTGTACCGCACGAGAGGACACCGGAGCACCGCGGCCGGAGTGGCGTGACACTCCGCCGAGTGCGGGACGCAGGAGGTTGAGACATGGACCTGTCGCCGTCGGCGTACGTGGACACCTTCGCGCGGGACAACCTGCCGCCGGTGGATCAGTGGCCGGAGTTGACGGCGACGCTGCCGGAGCTGAGGTACCCGCAGAAGGTGAACTGTGCGGTGGAGTTGCTGGACCACACGGTCGAACGTCTCGGCAGACAGCGACGCTGCCTCGTCGGAACGGGCGGATCCTGGACGTACGGCGAGGTGCAGGACGAGGTCGACCGGGTGGCCCGGGTGCTCGTCGAGGACTTCGGTGTGGTGCCGGGGAATCGGGTGCTGTTGCGCGGGCCGAACTCGCCGTACCTCGTGGTGTGCTGGCTGGCGATCCTGAAAGCGGGCGGCGTCGTGGTGACCGTGCTTCCGGCTCTGCGCAGCGGAGAACTCGCGACCGTCGCCGAGCTGGCACGAGTGTCGCACGCGGTGTGCGACGCGCGGTTCGTCGAGGATCTCAACGCCGCCGAGGTCGAGGGTCTGCGCACCGTGACCTACGGCGGTGCGGCGGGCGACCTCGAAACCCGCTCTGCGGCGAAGGAAACCGGATTCCCGGCGGTGGAGACGGCAGCCGACGACGTGAGCCTCATCGCCTTCACGTCCGGGACAACCGGACGCCCGAAGGGATGCATGCACTTCCATCGCGACGTGCTCGCCATCGCGGACACGTTCTCCCGGCACGTGTTGCGGCCGGGTCCGGACGACGTGTTCGCGGGCAGCCCGCCGTTGGCTTTCACGTTCGGGCTCGGGGCGCTCGTGGTGTTCCCGATGCGTGTGGGTGCCGCGAGTGTCCTGCTGGAGAAGGCGACCGGAGACGCGTTGCTGGGCGCGATCCGCGAGCATCGGGTCAGCGTGCTGTTCACCGCCCCCACCGCGTATCGCGGGCTGCTCGGCGCGCTCGACCACGCCGACATCTCGTCGCTACGGCGATGCGTCTCCGCCGGTGAGCACCTGGACCCGGACACCTGGCGGGCATGGCATCGGGCGACGGGCATCGGGCTGATCG
The DNA here is from genome assembly GCF_009664835.1 of Allosaccharopolyspora coralli. Taxonomy (NCBI): domain Bacteria; kingdom Bacillati; phylum Actinomycetota; class Actinomycetes; order Pseudonocardiales; family Pseudonocardiaceae; genus Allosaccharopolyspora; species Allosaccharopolyspora coralli. The sequence goes on along the minus strand of NZ_CP045929.1, from coordinate 2,442,727 downwards.
ACGGGATCGGCGCGACCGAGATGTTGCACATCTTCATCTCCGCCGCCGACGAGTACGTCCGTCCCGGAGCCACCGGCGTACCGGTTCCCGGCTTCACGGCGTCGATCGTGGACGTCACCGGTGCGGCCGTGCCGGACGGCGAACCGGGGTTGCTCGCGGTGCGTGGTCCCGTCGGATGCAGGTACCTCGCCGACGAACGCCAGCGCGACTACGTGCGGAACGGGTGGAACCTGACCGGCGACACCTACGTTCGCGACGGCGACGGCTACTTCTGGTTCCGCTCCCGCGCCGACGACCTGATCGTCTCGGCCGGCTACAACATCGCCGCCGCCGAGGTCGAAGAGGCGGTTCTGCACTGGCCGGGCGTCGCCGAGACGGCGGTCGTCGGCGTACCGGATCCCGTCCGCGGACAGGCGGTCAAAGCCTTCGTGGTGCTGGACGACACGGTCCCGGTGACCGGCGAGACCGAAGCGGAGCTGCAGGAATTCGTCCGGAGCCGCATCGCCCCCTACAAGGCGCCGCGCGTCGTGGAGTTCATCGCTGCTCTCCCGCGTACCCCGACGGGCAAGGTGCAGCGGTTCAAGCTCCGCGACCAGGGCTGAGCACACGCGCCGGCACCCAGTCGTCGCCGGAGAGGAAGGAACCGGATGCGCATCGCATGCGTCGGTGGGGGGCCGGGCGGGTTGTACTTCGCCGCACTGATGCGGCAGCTCGACCCCCGCCACGAGATCACCGTGTGGGAACGCAACGCCGCCGACGACACCTTCGGTTTCGGTGTGGTGTTTTCCGACGAGACCCTCGGCGGCATCGAACACGCCGACGAGCAGATCCATCGGGCGATGTCGGCCGAGTTCGCGCGATGGGACGACATCGACGTCCACTACCGCGGCGAGGTCGTGACCTCTGGCGGTCACGGGTTCGCCGCCATGGACCGTCGACGGCTGTTGCGGATCCTGCAGCGACGCTGTGCCGAACTCGGCGTCGAAGTCCACTTCGGACACGAGGCGCCCGACGTCACGACGTTGTCGGCGGACCACGACCTGGTGGTGGCCGCTGACGGGGTCAACAGCGGGATCCGTCGAGCGTTCGCCGAGCACTTCGCGCCGGAGCTCGACGTGCGTCGGTGCAAGTTCATGTGGCTGGGTACCGACCTGGTCTTCGACGCGTTCAAGTTCTACGTCGTGCCCACGCCGTACGGAGTGATGCAGATCCACGGCTATCCGTACAACGATCGGTACAGCACGTTCATCGTCGAGATGCACGAGGACGTCTGGTGCGCCGCGGGTTTCGACACGCTCGCCGAGTCGGCGACGCGACCGGGCGAGAGCGACCTCAAGAGCATCGCGGTCTGCCAGGATCTGTTCGCGGACATCCTCCGCGGGCACGACCTCCTGCCGAACAATTCGCGGTGGATCAACTTCACCGCGGTTCGCAACGAGCATTGGACCCATGGCAACGTCGTGCTGCTCGGCGACGCCGCGCACACCGCGCACTTCTCCGTGGGTTCGGGGACGAAGCTGGCGATGGAGGACGCCCTCGCGCTCGCAGCGTGCTTGCACGAGCAGCCTGACGTGCCACGAGCGCTGGCATCTTACGAGGACGAACGTGGCCCGGTGGTCGCGAGCACCCAGCGCGCCGCACAGGCCAGCCTCGAATGGTTCGAGGATCTCGGCCGGTACGTCGACCAGGAACCGTGGCAGTTCGCGTTCAACCTCCTCACCCGCAGCAGGAGGGTCACCCACGACAATCTCCGGATGCGGGACCCGGAGTTCTCGGCGTGGGTGGACGAACGGTTCGCCGAGCACGAGCATCGGCGGGGAGTCAGCCCGCTACCCGGGGAAGACGCGCGGGACAGCGGACCGGCGCCGGTGCCTCCGATGTTCACGGGATTCCGCCTGCGGGAGACCGAGCTGGTCAACCGGGTCGTGGTCTCCGCGATGGACATGTACTCCTCCGAGGACGGCGTACCCGGCGACTTTCACCTCGTGCACCTCGGCGGCAAGGCGCTCGGCGGTGCCGGACTGGTGATGACCGAGATGGTCTGCGTCGCAGAGGACGCGCGGATCACGCCGGGCTGTGCCGGTCTCTACACCGGTGGTCAGGCCGACGCGTGGCGGCGCGTGACCGACTTCGTCCACGCCTGGTCGGATGCGAAGATCGGCGTGCAACTGGGCCACGCGGGGCGCAAGGGCTCGACGAAACTCATGTGGGAAGGGATCGACCAGCCGCTGGAGGACGGGAACTGGCCGGTGGTCGCCCCGTCGCCGGTGCCGTACCGGGTCGGGGTGAATCAGGTGCCCCGGGAAGTGACTCGACGTGACCTCACGGCGATCCGGGAACAGTTCGTCACCGCGGCGGGTCGCGCCGAAGCGGCGGGATTCGACCTCCTGGAACTGCACTGCGCGCACGGCTACCTGCTGTCGAGCTTTCTCTCACCGTTGACGAACCGGCGTGACGACGCCTACGGAGGCTCTCCGGAGAACCGGTTGCGGTTCCCGCTGGAGGTCTTCGACGCGGTGCGCGAGGTGTGGCCAGAGCACAAGCCGATGACGGTGCGGGTCTCGGCAACCGACTGGGCCGACGGGGGCATCACCGGCGACGACGCCGTGCACATCGCGGCGGCCTTCGCCGCGCACGGCGCGGACGCGCTCGACGTCTCCACCGGACAGGTGGTGGCCGACGAGCATCCCGCGTTCGGCCGCAGCTACCAGACCCCGTTCGCGGACCGGATCCGCAACGAGGTCGGGATCGCGACGGTCGCGGTCGGGGCGATCTCTTCCTACGACGACGTGAACTCGATCCTGCTGGCCGGTCGCGCGGACCTGTGCGCGCTCGGGCGCCCGCATCTGCACGATCCGCAGTGGACACTGCACGCCGCCGCCGACCAGGACCACCACGGGCGTGGTGTGCGCTGGCCGGAGCCGTTCCAGGCGGGCAGCCGACCACCACGGACCGGCCGTACGGACGAGACCCGGCCACGATTGGAACTGGTCCGCGAGGGAGCGAGCACAACCCGGCACGAGCGGTGGCGTCCGGGAGTCAGCCCCGGAGGATGACCACCGGGCAGCCCGCGTGGTGAACGCACTTGTGACTCACCGAGCCGAGCAGGGCGCCGACGAAACCGCCGTGGCCCCGGCTGCCGAGCACCAGCAGTTCCGCACCCTTGCACGCTTCCAGCATCACCTGTGCGGCGTGCCCGTGTCGTACCTCGCGGTGCACGGTGATGTGGCGGTGCTCGTCGGTGACGGTCTCGTCGACGGCGCGGTGCAGGTTCTCGTGCGCGGCGTCCTCGAACTCCTCGGGCGGCATCGTGCCGCCTTCCCAGCTGTAGAACGCCGGGAACTCCCAGGCGATCACCGCGGTCACGGAGGCTCCGGTCAACGAGGCCTGACCGAGTGCCCACGAGAGCGCGGATCGCGACGAGGGCGAACCGTCGACGCCGACGACGATGGTGTTCTGCGGTGCCGCCATGGCTGCCCCTCCCGTCTCGACGGGGTCGCCCGTCCTCGTGCGCTCCCGCGCGAGCGTGTTGCGCACTCCGGGTGATTCGCGATCACCACCCGCGCGGTCGCTTGTTCCCCGAGTGTGACGGACGTTACACCTGAGGTGTTCACACCATAGCGCCGAGATGGCGCGCGATCGAGGGGGACAGCCATCATGACCGGACCCGGCCAGGACATCGGACGCTACCTCGTGCTCTTCGACGACGACGCCGAGCAGGACGGAATCGACGAACTCACCAGACTCACCGGGATCCGCGCGGCCAGCACGCGCGACGCGGGCGGTGCCTCGGTCGCCGAGATGTTCGCGTCGTCCGACGGCGTCGTGCTGCACGAACTCGGGCTCGCGATGATCAACGCCGGCCCGGACCAGGCCCGCAGCCTCACCGACGTGGCGCTCGCGGGCGGGCCGATCGCGGCCTTCGAGCCCGACCGCACGGTGTACGCCCTCGCCGCCGAACCGGCGCCCGATCCTGGCGCCGGGCAACTCACCTGGGGACTGCGGGCCGTGGGCGCCGACCAGAGTGACGCGACAGGAACAGGTGTCCGCGTGGCGGTACTGGACACCGGCTTCGACGCGGGCCACCCGGACTTCGCCGGCCGCGAGGTGGTCACGGCCTCCTTCGTCGACGGTGAGGACGCCCAGGACGGACACGGCCACGGCACGCACTGCATCGGCACCGCGTGTGGGCCCAGAGACCCGGCCGCAGGCGGCCCCGGGTACGGCGTCGCGACGGGCGCGGCGATCTACGCGGGGAAGGTCCTCGGCAACGAGGGCTCCGGAACCGACAGCGGCATCCTGGAAGGGATCCAGTGGGCGATCACCCAGCAGTGCCCGGTCGTGTCGATGTCGCTGGGCGCGGCGACCCAGCCCGGCCAGCCGTTCTCGCAAGCATTCGAGCGGGTCGCGGCCCGTGCGATGGCGCGCGGCACGCTGATCGTGGCGGCGGCGGGGAACGAGAGCAGCCGCGATGCGGGCAGCATCGCCCCGGTCGGGCACCCGGCGAACTGCCCGTCGATCATGGCGATCGCTGCGGTCGACGAGTCCGGCGGCGTCGCCGACTTCTCCAGCGGCACCGTCGACCGGATCGGGCAGGTCGACCTCGCCGCCCCCGGTGTCGACGTGCACTCCAGCTGGCCGGGCGGCGGCCACCGGACCCTCAGCGGCACCAGCATGGCGACGCCGCACGTCGCCGGTGTGGCCGCGCTGGTCGCCGAACGTCACCAGGCGCGGGCGTGGGGACTCTGGGCGCGGCTCGCACAGTCGTCCCACCGGATGCCACTGCCCTCCACGGATGTCGGTGGGGGAATGGTGTTCGCGCCGTGACCGACGACGTCGCGGTCGTCGTGGTGCTCGACGACGACCACCTCGGCGCCGAGACGGACGTCGTCGAGCAGCTGGCCTCGGCCGGGTTCGTCACCGAGCGTGTCCAGCACGACCTGGGAACGGTGACCGGCACGGTCGCGCGCGCCTCCGTGCGCTCGCTCGAGTCGATACCCGGCGTCGCCGCGGTGGAACAGCAGCGGACTCCGGGTGTGCCGCCTCCCGATGCCGACGTGCAGTAGGCCGTCGGCGCTGCCCGGGGCTTTCCGGTCCCGGGCAGCGCCGTAAGACTCGGCGCCGTCGGCCCCTCTCTTCTGGTGAGGGCTGCGTCCGGCAGCCCGCGATGCCGCACGAGCAGAGGCGGTCGGAGGGGATTGGGGAGCACATGGACGGCACACGCGTCGCGTCCGCGTGGCAGCACATCACCGGAGCCGCCGAGATCATCGCCCAGGAGGCACGCAGTGTCGAGGCGCTGGAGCCGCAGCGGAGCCGGCACCCCGAGACCGAGGAGCTCGAGGCCGCCCGGGACGCGCTGCTGGCTCTGACCTCGGCGAGCCACCGACTCGCCCGGTTGCTGGACGCCCTGGCCGTCGAGTACGCCCGTCCCGGACCGGTCCCGAGCGCGTCGCACGTCGCGCTCGACCAGGCCGCCGCCGCTGCCGAGGACCTCGGTTCCTGCACGCGGGTGGCCGCGCACGCCATCGTCGACCTCGACTGAGCGCGAGAAGAGCGCGTGAGCCTTTTTGGTGGTCATAGCAACCAAAAAGACTCACGCTGGGACGGTATGCTCGCCTGGCCAATATCAGCATCGTCAGGGAGGTCTTGGTGCGGAGTTCGGAGTCCCCCGCAGGGCGACCCCTCCGACGCGGCCTGCCGGTGCGTCGTGTCCGCCGACCGCGATGGGCCGACCAGCCCGGCACCTGGCGGGAAGCCTCACCGGACCTCATCGACGCGGCGCTGCGCCGTGCCACGGCGCGGCCGTCCGGGAACTGGTTCGTCCTGGCCGCCAGCAGCGAGATCCCCCGCGAGCGGCCGTTCGGCCGCACCGTCGCCGGGGTCGAACTGGTCGCCTGGCGCAACAGTGAGGGCGTTCTGCGAGTCGGGCCCGGCGCGTGTCCGCACCTCGGAGCGCCGCTCGCGCAGGCCAGGGTGCAGTGCGGGCAGCTCGTGTGCCGGTGGCACGGGATGCGCTTGGACGAGACGACCCGCGGCCGCTGGGCGCCCTTCCCCGCGCACGACGACGGGGTGCTGGCGTGGGTCCGGCTCGATCGCGTGGGTGGGGAGTCACCCCGACAACGACCGGTGCTGCCCCCGCGACCACCGTTGGACGAGAGCATCGCGGCCGTGGCGAGCATGCCCGGCCGGTGCGAGCCGCAGGACGTGGTGGCCAACCGGCTCGACCCGTGGCACGGCTCGTGGTTCCACCCGTATTCGTTCATGAACCTGCGAGTGGCCGACGCGCCGTCGGTGGTGGCGAGCGAGGACGACGATCACTTCGACGTGGACGTCACGTTCCGGCTCGCCGGAAGTGTCGGTGTCCCGGTGCGCGCGCGATTCACCGCCCCGGAGCCGCGGACGGTCGCGATGCACATCCTCGACGGCGAAGGTGCGGGCAGCGTGGTGGAAACCCACGCCACCCCGCTCGGCCGGGATCGGCACGGGCGAGCCCTGACCGCGGTGATCGAGGCGACCGTGGCGCACTCGGACCGTCCGGGATTCCGTGCCTCGACCGCCGTGGCTCCGGCGGTGCGGCCGGTGATGCGCTGGGCCGCGCGGCGGTTGTGGCGAGACGATCTCGCCTACGCCGAACGCCGGTACTCGTTGCGCCACCGCTGAGAACGCAGGATCGGGAATCGACCGCTCACCGGCACGGTCCACAGGTCGTGGCCCTGGATACCCCACCGTCCGAGCACCGTGGTGGCGGCGTGCATGCCGGTCGCGGCGGCACGTTCCATGAGTGCGACGGGCAGGTCGATGCGCACGTGGTCGCCGGCGAGCGCGAGCCCCGGTACCGGCGTGCGCACCGACGGACGACCGGCGAAACCTCCGGGCGGGAAAAGGGGACAGTCCGAGGCGAGCACGTGCCGCTGGTCCACGATCGAGGACTCGGCGACTTCGGGATAGACACGCCGGACGTCCTGGAACAGGCGAGCGACGAGTGTGTCGCGGTCTTCGCTCGGGTCCAGGGCATAGGCGTGTGCTTCCACAACGGAGCCGCCGGTGCGTGCGGACCAGCGCGCCGCGCCGCCGTCGAACCGGTCCAGGACGCTGACGTTGTCGACGAGCGGGTAGCCGCCGGTCGCGAGGAAGGGCGCACGGTCGGGCCGGACCGGCCGATCGAGCCACCACCGTGCGACGAGGAACTCCGGTGCCTTCGGCAGCGCCTCGACCCGTGAGCGCCACCCGGTGTCGCCGAGAACGGGGGAGTGGCGGACGATCTGACGGAGCCCGTCGACCTCGCATGCCAGCACCACCCCGTCGACGTCGAGCCGGTGATCGGTGCAGTGCACCGTGAATCGGCGCTGATGGCGCTGCACGGCCATCACGGCGCTGCCGGTCCGCAACTCGACGTCGTGCAGCGCAAGGTGGTCGAGCAACGGCTGCCACAGTGAGACAGGAAAGCTCTCCCGGGGGACGTCGAACAGGAGTCCTTCGCTGGAACCGACGAAGTACAGGTGGAACATCGTCGCCAGCTCGGCCGCTGACAGATCCTGTGGTGCGGCGAAGAAGCTGCGGGAGAACACGGAGAAGGCGAGGCGCTTCGCCGCGTCGGGAAAACGGATCCCGTCCAGGAACTCGCGGGCGTCGACAGCGTCCAGCCGGTGATAGATCTCCGGAACGCTCACCTGCGCGAGCGGCAGCGCGGCGCGATGGTCGAGCCGCGCGACGTCCCCGGATCCGAAGGTGGGGCTGCGCGCAGCGAACGCGAAGGCGTTCCATGGGGGTGTGCGCGGCAGGCCCGCGAACGTGTCCCGGTGGCCGTCACGGTGTTGGAGCGGGTAGTCACCGAGCGGGTCCAGCGCGGTGAGCTCGGGATCGCCACGCCGGAGTAGGTCGCGCAGCGTGTAGTACTGCCGGAAGAACGCGTGGAACCCGCGGTTCATGGACACGGTCGAGCCGTCGCGCAGCGTCGTGTCCCACCCGGCGAGCCGGCCGCCGACCTGGCTCTCGCGCTCGAGCAACGTCACTCGCACGCCACGTTCGGCCAGCCCGGTCGCCGCGGAGAGTCCCGCGATGCCCGCGCCGACGACCGCCACGTGCGGACGACGCGGCAGATGGTCGGTGCTCAGATGCCCCGGCCGCGCGCGGTGCAGCACGGCGCGACGGTCCCGTCCCGGGCGTGCGGTCACGCCGCGGGCCGCGCTCACCGGAATCCCACGATCACGGCACCTCCACGGTCACCCGACGTCGCGCTGGCCGAACCTCACGGCCACAGCGTCACGCGCGACGGCCGAAGAAGCTGTGCACGATGCCATGTTGCCAGCCGCGAACCGATTCCGATCGGACCTGCTTGAACCCCGCGTGGCGCAGGCGGCTTCGCAGCGTGCTCGGGGGGTCGAAGTCGAGGACGCTGCGCCGCAGGTACCGGAACAGCTCCGGGCGTCGGGTCGCGATCGTGGCGGCGGGGACGATCACGGCCGCACACACGATCGTCCACACCGTCCGCGCCCACCGGTTCTGCAGCGAGTATTCGTGCACGACCAGGGGAGCGCCCGGCCGGAGGCGGGACCGCAGCGTCCCGAGCGCCTCGTCCACGTCGTCGAGGTTGCGCACGAGGTAGGCGGCCAAGACGCCGTCGAAGTCACCCTCGACCGGACAGTGACCCTCGGCACTGTCGAGCTCATCGAACGAGCACTGCACGAACCGGACCGTCGACGGCCACGACTTACGCCGGGCGCGGGCGAGCATCTCGGCCGAGGCGTCGAAGGCGACGATCTCCGCGGCGGGCGCGACCTCGAGCAGCGCGCGGGTGGAGGCGCCGGTGCCGCACCCGGCGTCGAGCAGCCGGAGCCCGCGTCCGCCGTCCGGCAGACCGAGCCGGCGTGCCGAGAGCGCGAGATGACGGTGGTAACCGGGATTGACACTGGTCAAACGGTCGTATGCGCGGGCGGTGGCGTCGAATTCGGTGAGCACGCGCGTGCGATCGTGCGGCATCGGGTTCCTTCCCGGTTTCTCGTCGGGACACTGTCACACGGGTGCATGGTCACACCGGTGCAGGAGCGGTCACCCGCGTAGGCGCGCACGTGCCCGTGCTGTGGCGGCCGAAGTCGCGCCCCGCAAGGCCACTTCGGACCGACGCGCCGTCGGGACCGAGACGCGGCGCCGGAAGACGTCGTAGCCCGACTCCACCACGCGGTCGACGATCTCGCCGTACAGGATCAGTGCCGTGTGCACACAGGGTCGCGAGACCGGGGCGAGCAACGCCACTCCGGGCTCGGCCGCGCGGTACACGGCGCGAATGCGGGCGGTTTGGTCGGCGAGTGCCCGTCGCACCGCGCGATCGGGTGCGCCGCGCCGGTGGCACCAGAGCAGACGCTCGCGGTCGACGTCGAACGCGGCGAGTTCGTCGGAGGGAAAGTACACCCGGCCGCGTTGCAGGTCCTCGCCCACGTCGCGGAGGAAGTTGGTCAGCTGGAAGGCTCGGCCGAGCGCTGCTGCGTACGGGGCCGCTTCCTCGTCGGGAACCGACGTGCCGAGCACCGGTAACACCTGCAGGCCGATGACCTCGGCCGAACCGTGCACGTAGGACTCCAGCTCGGCACGCGTCGGGTAATCCGTGGTGTGCAGGTCCATCCGCATGGAGGCGAGGAACGCCCGGAACAGGCGCTCTTTCAGGTCGTACCGGCGCGCCGTGTCGACGACGGCACTCAGCACTGGATGACGCACCAGGCCCGCACGCAGGCCGGTGAGCAACACACGCTCCAGCGCGTCGATCTCGGCGGCCCTGGAACCCGTGCTGCGTCGAGGGTCGAGGTCGTCGACGATGTCGTCGACCCACCGCGCGAAGCCGTACAGGGCGTGGATCCCGGGACGCTGTGCGGGCGTGAGGAGTTTACTGGCGAGATAGTAGGTCTTGCCGTGAGCGGCATGCAGGTCCCGGCAGCGCCGGTAGGCCTCACTCAACGCCGGGTCGCGGTTCTGTTCTGCGGTCCGGCTCGTGTCGGTGTCGAACGGCATCCTCAGGCTCCCGGTCGGGGCACGGCAATCCCGACACACCCACCATCCTCGTCCTCGACGCCACCCGCTACCAGAGGCGGCCGATCTCAGGTCGCGACCTTCGCCACGTCGACCCTGTCTCGCCGGCCGCGAGATGAGGACCCGCTGGTGAGTCCAAGGCGGAAACCCGATCTGTGCCGGACACGCCCGTGATCCTCGTGCGACAAGGAAGCGGGGCGGGACGTCATACGCCCCGCCCCGCTGTCCGGGAGCCCGATGCACGAGTGGGTGCACCGCGGTGTTCGCTCACATTTCCGGCATCAGCACCTGGTCGATGACGAAAACCGTGGCGTTGGCGGTCGGCACGTTGCCGCACAGCACGTTCGCGCCGTTGACGGTCATTGCCTCGCCTTCGCCCTCGGCCATCAGCTGTCCACCCTGGACGGTCTCGAGGCTGCCGGCCTGGGCGACTTCCTCGGCGGTCATCCGCTTCGGCACGACGTGGTAGGTGAGAACGTCGGAGAGTTGTTGCTGCTGGGCCGGGTCGTTGAGCAGTGCGTCGAGCTGTTCCGGCGGGAGCTCGTCGAACGCGGGGTCGGCAGGTGCGAAAACGGTGTACTCGGCGTCGGTCTGGTTCAACGTGTCGCCGAGACCGGCCGCGCCGACCGCCGCGGTGAGCTTCGTCAGCAGCGGGTTGTTGCCCGCGGCGGTGCCCACCGGGTCGTCGATCATGCCTTGCACCGAGCCCTCACCGTCCGTGGGGACCTGAGCGCAGCCAGGGCCGTAGACGTCCTCGGCCGTGGTGACGCCGCCACCGGGGGCCATGTCGCCCTGCTCGGGTGGAGCCTGCTGCTCGTTCTGCTGCTCGGAGGCGGGCGCCTGCTCCTGGGCGGCCGCGTCTTCCTGGGCCGGCGCAGCGTCCTCCTGGGCGCCGCCGCACGCGGACAGCAGCAGCCCGAGCGTCGCCGCCGAGGCGATGGCGGTGACGCGACGTCGATAGGTCCTCATCGGTGTTCCTCTCGCTTGCATTGCCGTGCAGACACCGGATATTCGGTGACGATCATTTGGGTGATTGGTCGGAAATGCGAAGTTTTGGGAGATGAGGCCGGAATTGGCGACTCAGAGTGCATTGGGGAACTGTCCTTGGTGCCCCCAGGGCACGCCTCATACGTGCCCAGCCGCTGCACAGTGAGGGGCTCCGGCGTTCGGAGTTCGTGCCTCGCAAGGCAGGGGTTCTCGCCGCGTACGCGTGGTACTCAAGAGGACCCCAACGCCGCGAGGCGCGAACTGGGGCGGCGGTACCGGGCCACCGACCCCAGTTCCGAAAAGCGCTCTGAGACTCAGGTCGCGGTCACGAACACGGAGTGCCAGCCGGTGGCTCCGTCGGGAATCACACCGACACGCTCCGGTGTCTGGGTGTAGCCGCTGCGGTCCGTGGCACGGCATTCCAGCGTGTGCCCGCCCGGAGCGAGGTCGAGTTCGACCCGCCACATCCGCCACGTGTCCGTATTGACCTCAGTGGACAGTTGCGCCTGCTGCCAGGGCCCACCGTCGGCACGGACCTCGACGCGGTCGATGCCGGTGTGCTGGGCCCATGCGATTCCCGCGACGGTGGTGCGCCCTGCGGGAAGCTGATCGAATCCGCCCGGACTGTCGATCCGCGACTGGGTCTTGATCGGCGCACGCTCCGCCCAGCCGCGTTCCTCCCAGTAGGTCTGCTTGTCGAAAGTCGTCAGCTCGAGATCCACGACCCACTTCGTCGCCGAGACGAACCCGTAGAGACCGGGCACGACCATTCGTACGGGAAACCCGTGCTGTGCGGGCAAGGGTTCGTCGTTCATCCCGATGGCCAGCAGCGCGTCCCGGTTCGGGTCGGTGAGCACCTCGACAGGCGTGCCTGCCGTGTAGCCGTCCTCGCTGGTGCTGAACACCTGCTCGGCGCCCGCGCGGACACCCGCCTCGGCCAGAACGTCGCGGATCGGCACGCCGACGAAGTTCGCGGTGGAGATGTAGGGGCCACCGACTTCGTTGGACACACACGTCATGGTGATGGTGCGTTCGACGACGTTGCGAGCCTTGAGGTCCTCGTAGCCGAGCGTGAGTTCGCGGTCGACCATCCCGTGCACCCGCAACTGCCAGTCCTCGGGACGGATCTGCGGAACACTCAACGCCGTGTCGATGCGGTAGAAGTCCGCGTTGGGCGTGATGAAGGTCGGGGTGCCGACACGGGCGAAATCCGCGCCCTGCGGGATCTTCGGGGCGGGACGCGCGTTGCGCGGCGGTGCCAGTGCCTGCCGGGACGCCTCGACGCCACCCTGCCGGGAGAGGAGCTGGCCACCGAGCCCGGCGACTCCCGCTCCGGCGGCTACGGCCGCCGTGGAGACGAGGACCCGTCGCCGCCCCTGGTGAGTGGAGTCCTCCCCGGCGTCCGGGCCGGAGTCGGCGCCGTTCGGTGCGGCGGTGGCGCGCAATGCCACGGAGTGCAGCCAGGAGAAGGCCCCTGCACCGGCGAACGCGGCGACGGCGGACGGCAGCACGCCGAGCACGCCGAGATCGGGACGCCAGAGGGCGGCGGCCACGCCGATGACACCGAACAAGCCGATGACGACGGTTCCGGGTCGTGGGCTGCGCCGGGAGAGGAGTCCGGCGAGCACGGCGACGAGCGCGATGACGACCGCCATGCCGACCAGCAGCGCGACCTTGTCGGACTCGCCGAAGGTGCGGATGGCGAACGCCTTGACGGGTTCGGGCGTGAAGTCGATCGCGGTGTTGCCGACGGCGAGATACGGCGAGGAGTTCGGCTGGATCAAGGCTGCGACAAGGTGGCCGACGGCCAGCGCGAATGCCGCCGCGAGCAGCCCGATCAGACCGGCCACACTGCGCCGGAGCACTGGACCTGCGGGCGTGTCGTTCATACCGGGTATTCGGAGCGGACGACCCTGGCGACGGGTGGCCACCACGACGTCAGAAAACACCTGGGAACTGGGGTGGGTGGTCCAGGGCCGTCGCCCAGTTCGCGGGCACATGCCAGTTCCTCAGGCAGGACGACCGTCAGGCGGAAGAACCGTCGGGTGGGCGGTTGGCGGCTCGGTCCGGCGTGCGGAGCACCGCGTGCGCCGGTGTCGTCGGTGACGGCACCGGCGTGAGCGCAGGGCACGGCCGTTCCCACTCCGCGATTGCCTCGTCGAGGCCGTCCACGAGCACGACACCCAGGGTCTCGGCGACGGGCCCGCTGACCAGTTCGATCCGGAATCGGTTCGCGCGCGTTCGAATCTCACTCGTCGGCCCGCCCGCTTCGATGGTGGCGAGTAGGCGCTCGGCGAGGGTGCGCAGTGGTGCGCACTGTTCCTGATCACGACGAACACTGGGCAGGGTGAGCAGCAGGACCCGCGCGACGCGAGCGAGCCCGGCGGTGGGCGGCTCCGTGCGGGGTACGGGAATGCGAACGGCGGGCGGGGCCGGCCCGAGCACCGGCGGTCCGAGCGCTCCGGCGCTGTCGAGCACTGTGACGCGCATGGACGCGTGCTCCTGCCAGGCCCGGACGTCGCCGTCGAATTGACCGGCGCAGATCAGGCCGGCTCCGGTGAGGCCGACGCGTTCGGGCAACCCGTCGACGACGGTGCCGCTCGTGGCGACCAGGTTATGCCCGAGCAGCCGTGTGAGGACCCGATGCAGTTCGTCGCCGGTGACGACGACCCCGTCGACGGTCGCGTCTGCGCCCCGCAGGAAACCGTCGATGGAGGGCCGGAACCGGGGATTCACGTAGAGGAAGCGGAGGAAGGCGCGGGTGACGTCGTCGGGTCGGGACACGATCGCCGCCCTCCTTGGTCCCCGCGTCGATGGTTCCCGTCTCGTGCGGGAGCGGGGCGTCGCGCCGGTGCGGTCTCGCCGTTCGCGGCCCTCATTAAGCGCCGAGGCGGACCGAGAGGGAAGGCCCGTGCGCGCGCCGTGTCCCCGAAAGTGTGAGTCGACGGAGGTCGGGGTGTTCCCCGGTGCCGCGTCCGGGTGTACCGTACTGAACGAACGGTCGGTAAATATGCGGACACGGCACCGGCCGGACCGTGAACCCTGTGTGGAGGAGGTCGGGCGCGCATGGCAGCCCTGCGGAGCTACGTCAACGGCGAGTGGCACGTCCCGACGGAGAGCGGCGTCCCGCTGCACGACGCCGTCACCGGCGACGAGGTCGCCGCTGTGTCCTCGGCAGGCATCGACATGGCCTCAGTGCTCGACTACGGACGCGCGGTCGGTGGCCCGGCGCTGGGGGAGCTGACCTTCCATCAGCGGGCCGCGTTGCTCAAGACGCTCGCGTCGTACCTCCGCGAGCACCGCGAGGAGCTGTACGCGCTCTCGGCCAGGACCGGCTCCACGCTCGGCGACTCGAAGTTCGACATCGACGGCGGGATCGGCGTGCTGTTCGCCTACTCCAGCAAGGGCCGCCGCGAGATGCCCGCCGGACACGTCTACGTCGACGGCGGCACCGAAGCCCTCAGCAGGGAAGGGACGTTCCTCGGTCAGCACATCTGCACCCCGATGCAGGGCGTGGCCGTGCAGATCAACGCGTTCAACTTCCCGGTGTGGGGGCCGCTGGAGAAGTTCGCGCCCGCGTTCATCGCCGGGATGCCCACGCTGATCAAGCCCGCGAGCCAGACCGCGTACCTCACGCATCGGCTGGTCGAGCTCATGGTCGGGTCCGGGTTGCTGCCGGAAGGATCGCTGCAGCTGGTCTGCGGCAGCAGCGGCGACCTGCTCGACCACCTCACCGACCAGGACGTGGTCGCGTTCACCGGCTCCGCTTCCACCGGGCAGCGGCTGCGCGCCCACCCGGCCGTGGTCGCGAACTCGGTGCGTTTCGGCGTGGAGGCCGACTCACTGAACTGCTCGATCCTCGGCCCGGACGCGGTCAAGGGCACTGACGAGTTCGACCTGTTCGTCAAGCAGCTGGTCACCGAGATGACGGTCAAGGCGGGCCAGAAGTGCACCGCGATCCGCCGCGCCATCGTGCCGAAGTCCTCGATGGACGACGTGATCGAGGCCGCGAGCGCCCGCCTGTCCAAGGTCACGGTCGGACACCCGAACTCCGACGTCCGGATGGGTGCGCTCGCCAGCCTCGAACAGCGTGAGGAGGTGCGCCGGTCGCTGAAGGCGCTACTGGAGGCGGGCACGCTCGCGTACGGCGATCCCGAGCAGGTCGAGCTGGTCGACGCCGAGGCCGAGAAGGGCGCGTTCGTCTCACCGATGCTGGTGCGCTGCGACGACCCGGAGCAGCCGCAGCCGCACGAAGTCGAAGCGTTCGGGCCGGTGAGCACCGTGATGCCCTACGAGACCGCCGAGCAGGCCGTCGACCTCGCGCGGCGCGGTCTCGGCTCGCTGGCGGGCTCGGTCGTCACCGACGACACGGACTTCGCGCGCACCGTCGTGCTCGGCGCCGCTTCCCGGCACGGTCGCCTGCTGGTGCTCAACCGCCACGACGCCAAGGAGTCCACCGGGCACGGTTCGCCGATGCCGCAGCTCGTCCACGGCGGACCGGGCCGCGCGGGCGGCGGCGAAGAAATGGGCGGTGTGCGAGGCATCCTGCACCACATGCAGCGCACCGCAGTACAGGGCACTCCGGACGTGCTCACCGCCGTCACGGGCCAGTGGGTCACCGGGGCCGCGCGCACCGAGACCGACGAGCACCCGTTCCGCAAGCATCTCGAAGAGTTGCGCGTCGGCGACACCGTCGTCGCCGGTCCCCGGACGGTCACGGCCGAGGACGTCGAGCACTTCGCCGAGTTCACCGGCGACACCTTTTACGCCCACACCGACGAAGAGGCCGCGCGCGCCAACCCGTTCTTCGAAGGCCTCGTCGCCCACGGTTACCTCGTGGTGTCGCTGGCGGCGGGTCTGTTCGTCGAACCCGCGCCCGGCCCCGTGCTGGCGAACTACGGGCTGGAGAACCTGCGGTTCCTCACCCCGACCTATCCGGGTGACGAGCTGACCGTGACCTTGACTGCCAAGCGTCTGACTCCTCGCCACGGCGCCGACTACGGCGAGGTGCGCTGGGACGCCGACGTGACCAACGCCGCCGGCGACTCGGTGGCGAAGTACGACGTGCTCACGCTCGTCGCCAAGCGTGAGACCGAATCCGACGAGGCGGTGCAGGCATGACCCAGCAGCTCACCGACACACCGACCGATCAGCAGCTCGAAGACCACTTCGAGGGCCGGGTCGCGAACGACCAGCGCATCGAGCCCCGCGACTGGATGCCCGACGGCTACCGCAAGACGCTGGTCCGCCAGATCTCCCAGCACGCGCACTCCGAGATCATCGGGATGCAGCCGGAGGGCAACTGGCTGACGCGCGCGCCGAGCCTGCGGCGCAAGGCGATCCTGTTGGCGAAGGTGCAGGACGAGGCGGGCCACGGGCTCTACCTGTACTCGGCGGCGGAAACGCTCGGCGCGGATCGCGAGGATCTGACGACCAAGCTCATCAGCAGCCGCCAGAAGTACTCCTCGATCTTCAACTACCCGACGTTGAACTTCGCCGACATCGGCGTCATCGGATGGCTCGTCGACGGCGCGGCGATCTGCAACCAGGTTCCACTGTGCCGCAGCTCGTACGGGCCGTACGCGCGGGCGATGGTGCGCGTGTGCAAGGAGGAGTCCTTCCACCAGCGACAGGGTTACGAGCTGCTCATGACGATGATGCGCGGCACGGCGGCGCAGCAGGAGATGGTGCAGGAGGCCACGAACCGCTGGTGGTGGCCGTCGCTGATGATGTTCGGTCCGCCGGACGGCGACTCGCCGAACACCCAGCAGTCGATGGCGTGGCGGATCAAGCGTCACACCAACGACGAGCTGCGGCAGAAGTTCGTGGACATGACGGTTCCGCAGGCCGAGGCACTCGGCGTGACACTGCCGGACCCGGAATTGGTGTGGAACTCCGAGAGCGAGCGCCACGATTTCGGCACGCCGGACTGGGACGAGTTCAAGAACGTCCTCAAGGGCAACGGGCCCTGTAACGCGGAGCGGGTTGAGCGCAGGCGGCGAGCCCACGAAGACGGTCAGTGGGTGCGCGACGCCGCGGCCGCCCACGCGGTGAAACAGGCCGCCCGGCAACAAACGGAGGCGCTCGCATGAGCGAGAACGGACAGTCCGAGAGCCCGGTGCCGCGCTCGGCGTGGCCGCTGTTCGAGGTGTTCGTCCGCGGCAAGCGGGGGCTCAACCACGTGCACGTCGGTTCCCTGCACGCGCCGGACGAGGAAATGGCGCTGCACAACGCCAGAAACCTCTACACCCGGCGCAACGAGGGTGTGAGCATCTGGGTGGTGCGCGCGGACGCGATCACCGCGTCCAGCCCGGACGAGAAGGACCCGTTCTTCGCTCCGAGCGGGGACAAGGTGTACCGGCACCCGACGTTCTACGACATTCCCGAGTCCGTACCGCACATGTGAGGTCCCTGATGTCGTTCGACAACGCCTACGAAGCGTTGGCCGAGGACCACGGCGGCGACGAGTCCCGCTGGGCTTTCGGCACCGGTTTCGACGACCCGTTGGCCGGGGTAGACACCACGATTCCTTCCACAGTGGACGCACAGGATCTGGCGGCCTACTGCGTGATGCTCGGCGATGACGCGCTGGTGCTCTCGCAGCGGTTGACGGAGTGGGTCACCGGCGCGCCGGAGCTGGAGGACGAGGTCGCGCTCGCCAACATCGCTCTCGACCTGCTGGGCCAAGCGCGGCTGCTGCTGGCCCGCGCCGGCCAGTCCGACGGCTCCGACCGGAGCGAGGACGATCTCGCGTACTGGCGGGACGACCGGCAGTTCCGCAACGTCCGTCTCGTGGAGTGTCCGAACGGGGACTTCGCGGAGACGATCGCGCGGCTGCTGGTGTTCTCCACGTGGCGGCTCGCGGTCTTGTCACGACTCACCGATTCGGTCGACCCGGTGCTCGCGGCGATCGCCGCCAAGGGCGTGAAGGAGCTGACCTACCATCGCGAGTACGCCGCGAAGTGGGCCGTCCGCCTCGGCGACGGAACGGCGTATTCCGCCGAGCGCATGCAGGCCGGACTCGACGCGGTATGGCCGCTGGTCGCCGAACTGTTCACGACCCACGAAGTGGAGTCGCGGCTCGCGCGCGTGGACGTCACGGTCGAATCCTCCGCTGTGCGCGACGAATTCGACACGGTGCTCGCACAGGTTCTTCCCGCCGGTGATCTGTCCACACCGGATCGGCCCGCACTCGGAGCGGTGGCCGGACTCGCCGGACGCGACGGCGTGCACACCGAGCACCTCGGGTTCCTGCTCGCCGAGATGCAGACCCTCGCCCGCGCCCACCCGGACGCGGTGTGGTGACGACGATGGGCCGACCTTCGACACGGGAACCGGCACGGCAGGTGGCCGCGCGGGTCACCGACCCCGAACTTCCCATGGTCACCCTCGAAGAACTCGGTGTCCTGCGGTCGGTGTCGACCACGGACGACGGGGGAGTGATCGTCGACATCACCCCGACGTACTCGGGATGCCCGGCCATGGCGACGATGCGCGACGACCTCGCGCACGCGCTCGACCGCGCCGGCTACACCGAGGTCGAGGTGCGCACCGTGCTCGACCCACCGTGGACGACGGATTGGATCAGCGAGAGCGGTCGCCGCACACTCGCCGAGTACGGCGTCGCTCCGCCCGGTCAGGCCCCGCCGAAGGCTGCCGGACCGGTTCCGCTGAACCTCGGCCCCACCCGCAGGCACGCGGCGTGCCCGCAGTGCGGCTCGCCGGAGACCGAAGAACTGTCCGAGTTCAGCTCGACGGCGTGCAAAGCGTTGCGCCGCTGCCGCAGTTGCTCCGAACCGTTCGAACACTTCAAGGAGATCTGACGTGACCAGCGCCGAGACCACCTCCTCCCGCTCGCGGAGCCGCGCGTTCCACTCGCTGCGGGTTCAGGACGTCGAGCGGCTGTGCGACGACGCCGTCGCGGTCACCTTCGACGTTCCCGACTCAGTGCGCGAGGACTTCGCATTCCGGCCCGGCCAGTCGCTGACCTTGCGACGCCACGTCGACGGCCGCGAAGAACGCCGCTCGTACTCCATCTGCGCGGCGTACGGCTCGGCGCCGCGCGTCGGCGTGCGCCTCGTGCCCGGCGGACTGTTCTCCTCCTGGCTGGTCAACGAGGTGAAGCCGGGCGACGAGGTCGACGTGATGCCGCCGAACGGCTCATTCAGTCCGGACCTGGACGTCCACGAGCGTCACGTCCTGCTCGCGGCGGGCTCGGGAATCACGCCGGTGCTCTCGATCGCGGCCTCGGTGCTGCGCGAGACCAACGCCGACGTGACCGTCGTCTACGGCAACCGCAGCAGCGCGACCGTCATGTTCGCCGACGAGCTGGCAGACCTGAAGGACGTGCACCGCGACCGGCTCGAGCTGGTCCACGTACTCTCCAGGGAACCGCGCGAATCGGAGCTGTTCACCGGCAGGCTCGACGGCGACAAGATCCGGGCCTTGTTGTCCACGGTCATCGACCCCGCGGGCGTCGACCAGTGGTGGCTCTGCGGCCCCCACGGCATGGTGACCGACGCTCAGGAGGTGCTCGCCGATCACGGGGTCGCGGACTCCCGGGTGCACCAGGAGCTGTTCTACGTGGACGTGCCGCCGGAGCCGGTGCGGCATGAGGAGGCGGGCGTCGAGGGGCCGAGCAGCGAGGTCACCCTCGTCCTCGACGGGCGCACGAGCGCGCTGACGCTGCCTCAGGACGCTCCGGTGCTCGACTCGGCCCAGAAGGTGCGGCCGGACCTGCCGTTCGCCTGCAAGGGCGGCGTGTGCGGCACCTGCCGGGCGAAGGTCACCGACGGCGAGGTGCGGATGCGCCGGAACTTCGCCCTGGAGCGGTCCGAGGTCGACGACGGGTTCGTCCTCACCTGCCAGTCGTTACCGGTCACCGACGCCGTCACCGTCGACTACGACGCCTGAGAGAGGGCATTTGGGAACCTGGGGAGGTGGTCCGGTACCACCGCCCCAGTTCGCGCTCGCGGCGTTGGGGTCCTGTTGAGTACCAAGCGTACGCGGCGAGACGCCCTGCCTTGCGAGCCACGAACTCCGAACGCCGGAGCCCCTCACCGTGCCCCGGCTGATCACGTGTGACCGTGCCCGACGGGCACAAGTCGGTACCGGCGGCCGGAACTTCGCCGGTGCCGTGGGAAGCCGCCGTGCCTTCGTTACGTCTCGGGATCTCGCGGGGTACTGTGTGCCCGCCGCGTTGTAGAGATCGGACGGAGGAACGGTCCATGCCCCAGGCCGAACCGGTTGCCAAGAACCCGGACAAGGGATACGTAGCGCTTCTCGGCTGGAGTCTCAACGCGGTGGAGGCTCTCGACCGTTTCGATCGTCGCTACGTCGTCGTGGCGCCGGACTGGGCGGAGGAGTACTGCGCCGAACACGACATCCCGTACGTGCCCTGGAGTTTCGAGCGGCTCAACGACCGTTCGATGGAGATCGCCGAGACCCTCAAGCAGGAGGGCGTCGACGTCGCGATCCCGCTGTACGAGGAGACCGTGGAGTGGGCCGGGGCGATCAACGCCGTCCTGCTGGACAACCCGCGTCTGTTCGGCCAGGCCACGCTGCTGCGGGACAAGGCGCTGATGAAGCGCCGCGCGCAGCTCGGCGGCATCCGGGTCGGGATCTTCGAGGAGGCCCACGATCGCGACGACGTGATCCGCTTCCTCAAGCGGGTCAACCAGACGCTGCTCAAGCTCGACGGCGACCCGAACGACCCCATCCACATCAAGGCCTTCGACAAAGCCGGTTGCCTCGGACACCGGGTCATCCGCACCCCTGACGAGATCGACACGATCCCGGACGAAGAGTTCCCACTGCTCATGGAATCGCATCTCGACGGCTGGGAGTTCGCCGTCGAGGCGTGGATCCACAACGGGAAGATCAAGTTCCTGAACATCTCCGAGTACGTCACGCTCGGCTACTCGGTGTTCGTTCCGGCGACGCCGGAGCTGGAGCGCTACCGTGCGCAGATCACGGAACAGATCGAGAAGCTCATCAAGACCTTCGACATCGAGTTCGGGTTCGTGCACCCGGAGTACTTCGTCACCAACGACGGCGAGATGTACTTCGGCGAGGTCGCCTACCGGCCGCCGGGGTTCAAGGTCTTCGAGCTGCTCGAGCGGGCCTACGGCTTCAATGCCTACCAGGGCTTGGTGCTGGCCTTCGACCCGAAGACGACGGAGGAGGAGATCGACGCCTTCTTCCCGAGCGAGGTCGTCGACGCCCACGGCGTCGCCGGGTGCTTCGGTGTCTATCCCCGCCGCCGGGTCGTCAGCGACCTGGCGATCCCGGAGAAGACCGAGGACGACGACTACTATGAGTCGCACGACCTGTCGGCGCCGCTGGAGGAGACGGTCACGAAGCGGACCGCGTTCGGCACGCACTGGGGCCTCGTGTACTTCTTCGGCGACGACCCGTACCGCATGCGCGATCTGTTGAAGAATCAGGAAGAGCTCGACTTCTACGTCTGAGGACCCGACGCAGGAGACCGACCCGAGGGACATCCGTGAATCCGACCGCCGACGACACGGGCGGGACCACGACGTTGGACAAACGTGTGGTCTCGCTCGACGAGGCCGTCCAGGCCATGGCCGAGACCCGCGACTTCGGCAAGCACACCAAGCTGCGCCGGGTGCTGGAGGCATTGCGGCGAGTGCTGCTGCAGCCGGGCGGGGCGGCGTCGGTGCAGGCCAGGGCACAGGCGCTCGAGGAAGCAGGCCTGTTCCAGGACACGGACTGGGCCTCACCGGAGATCCTGGTCCCCGCACTGGTCGGCCCGGGGCTGAGCAGCGCGGACACCGACACCGTCGTGATGGAGGCGACCAGCGAGCTGCGGATGCTGGCGGTGGCCCGCGGCGAGTTCGAGCACCCGACGCTCTCGGCCGAGCAGGCCCACCAGTTCCTCACGCAGGTGCTGGCGACGAACCTCGAGTTGCTGTTCAGCCCGCCCGGCGAGGCGGAACGCGTCCGCCAGGGCCGGACGGCGCAACTCGTCCGGGACCTGCTGCGGCACCTGGCCGACGAGATCGGCTACGACAGCGTGCTCGACAAGCTGGTCGACGAGATCTGGCGGATGTTGCGCCAGCGCCCGATCCAGGTCGATCACGTGCAGTCGCTGATCACCCGGGTCGCTGCGTACCGGGGCGATCCGGACGTCGATCTGGGCGGTCCCGGCGGCGGTCAGGGCATCGACCGGCTCGTCAGCAGCCTCTTCGGCACCACGGAGGCGTGCCGCGAGGACCCGGGCGTCGAGGTGTACCGGTCCCGGCTGGAGACGATGGACACCGGTGACCTGCAATACGAGGCCACCGGGTTCGCCCGCGCCATGCACGACACCGGCCTGGTGTCGCCGTACCACGCTGAGCTGCTGCGCTACCTGCTGCAGGAGAGCGACTATCTCGTCGGTGAGGCGCTCGGGTTGTCCGACACCGGCCGGAACTGCCTGCTGCGCTACCGGGACCTGGTGCACCGGCTCGTCGAGGAAGCGGTGCACCCGCAGACCGCGCAATGCATTTACGGACTCGCGCTGCTGCTCGACCGCGGCATCCTCTACGAGCCGCCGGTGGTGCCGGGGTTGTGGCGCCAGGTGGCATTGCGACTGTCTCCGGTCGCCAGGGAACGGCTGGCGACGGTGTACGGCGAAGACCCGGCACCGGAGGCACGCCTGCTCGCGGGCGTGTTGTCGATGCTGGGCCAGCCGCTCGGCGTCGGACAGGGCGACAACCCCACCTGTCAGGCGGCCCGGGCGTTGTCGATGTGGGCCTACAACGACCCGGACTACCTGCTGCAGATGGTGGTGTGGGCGGCCCGCGACGACGAGGTCATCATGCATTTCGAAGGGCAGCCGATCTCGTCGCAGGACAGTGCGACCGGTGTCGCGAGCACACTGCCGATGGACCTGGACCCCGTCTCGTTGGTCGTGGTGCCGCACCTCGACCGGATCTACGCCGAGATGGGCCGACGTTGCGTCGGTAGGGAGGGCGACCCCCACCGGTGGGTCAATCCCGAGTTCCACGGCTGGTGGGCTGCTCGCGGGTTCCGGATCAACGTCGAGGTCGCGACCGGGAACCTGGTCGACCTCGACGACTTCCTCCGCCAGTTCCACGCGAGCTACCACCCCGCCTACAACGGCGAGCAGCCGCTGATCCACCCGCAGCCCGCCGGTGTCGCCGTCACGGACAGCGCCGGCCGGTACGTCGGCTGGCACGCGATCACGATCCTGCGGGTCGCACCCGACCCGCAGGACGTCGTGCGGGTGTACTTTTTCAACCCGAACAACGACAGCGGGCAGAACTGGGGAGACGGCGTCGTCGTCTCCACCGCAGGCAACGGCGAGCGGTTCGGGGAGGCCTCGCTGCCGTTCGACCAGTTCGCCTCACGGCTCTACATCTTCCATCTCGACCCCCTCGAACGGGGCGAGCCGGACCGGGTGCCCGACGAGGACATCGCCCGGATCATCGGATACCTGGAACGGAGCTGGGGTGCCGATCGGCTCCCCGCAGGCAACCTCCAGGCCGCGCAGGATCCGCGTCGCTGAGAGGGCGTCCGGGGACTTGGGTGGATTGTCCGGTACCGCCGCTCTGGTTCGCTTCGCTGCGTTGGGGGTAGCAGGCCGTACGCGCCGAGAACGGCCACACGGACGAACGGTGCAGCCACTCCGCTCGTGAGAGTGGCTGCACCGCTGTCGTCGATCAGCCTGACTGGCCGGGAGTGGCGTGTTCGGCGCCGACGTCCGCGCCGCCCGGGCGGACCGAGAACGTGAGCCCGCCGGACGGGTCCGTGGCGTCCACCAGCACCGATTGGCCCTCGGCGATCGAGCCCTCCAGCAGCATGTCCGACAGCGCGTCGTCGACCTCACGCTGAATGGTGCGACGCAACGGCCGGGCGCCGAACTCCGGCTGGTGGCCGTGCTCGGTGAGCCACTGCAGCGCCGACTCGGTGAACTCGATCCCGATGTCCATCGCCCGCACACGGCGGCGGGTGTCGTCGAGCATCAGCTCGGTGATGCGGTGCAGCTGCTCCTGGGTGAGCCTGCGGAAGACGACGATCTCGTCGATGCGATTGAGGAACTCGGGACGGAACGAGTCCTTCAGCCGACCCATCAGACGTTCCCGCGCCGGCTCGTCGGTCTGCTCGTCGGTGCGGCTGGAGAAGCCGAGCACGCCGGAGCGCTGAGAGACGATGTCCGAGCCCAGGTTGCTCGTCATGATGAGCACGGTGTTGCGGAAGTCGACCGTGCGGCCCTGCCCGTCGGTGAGCCTGCCGTCCTCCAACACCTGCAACAGCACGTTGAACACGTCCGGATGGGCCTTCTCGATCTCGTCGAGCAGCACCACCGAGTACGGACGGCGGCGCACCTGTTCGGTGAGCTGGCCCGCCTCGCCGTAGCCGACGTAGCCGGGAGGAGCACCCACCATCCGGGCGGAGGTGTGGCTCTCCTGGTACTCGCTCATGTCCAGTCGGATCATCGCCGACTCGTCGCCGAACAGCGATCCGGCCAGTGCGCGGACGAGTTCGGTCTTGCCGACCCCGGTCGGGCCGAGGAACAGGAAGGTGCCGACCGGACGGTTGGGGTCGCCCATGCCGGTCCGGGAACGTCGAACCGCCCT
The DNA here is from genome assembly GCF_009664835.1 of Allosaccharopolyspora coralli. Lineage (NCBI taxonomy): Bacteria > Bacillati > Actinomycetota > Actinomycetes > Pseudonocardiales > Pseudonocardiaceae > Allosaccharopolyspora > Allosaccharopolyspora coralli. Next base: position 2,418,113 of record NZ_CP045929.1, on the reverse strand, counting down.
GGCGATGGCCGTAACCGCTTCGTCCTGGCCGACGACCCGCTCGTGCAGCTGTTCCTCGAGGTTGCTCAGCCGGGTCTTCTCCTGCTCGGTGAGCTGCGTGGCGGGAATCCCGGTGGCACGCGAGACGACCTCGGCGATGTCCTCGGTGGTGACCTCCGGGATGCCACTCGGGCCGTGCCTTTCCTGCTGGATCCGCTGCTGCAGCTGGCTGATCTCGTCGCGAAGACTGGAGGCCCGTTCGTAGTCCTCGGAGGAGACCGCCTGATCCTTGTCCCTGGTCAGCTTGTCCACTTGCTGTTCCAGCGCCCGGACGTCGGTGTTCGGGGTCCCGGTACGCAACCGCTTGCGTGCCCCGGCCTGGTCGATGAGGTCGATCGCCTTGTCGGGCAGCTGACGGTCGGTGACGTAGCGGTCCGAGAGGTCGGCCGCGGTGCGGATCGCGTCCTCGCCGAACCGAACCTGGTGGTGTGCCTCGTAGCGGTCCCGCAGGCCCCACAGGATCTGCACGGTGTCCTCGACGGACGGTTCCGGCACGGTGATGGGCTGGAAGCGGCGTTCCAGTGCGGCGTCCTTCTCGATGTTCTTGCGGTACTCGTCGAGCGTGGTCGCACCGACGACGTGCAGTTCGCCCCGCGCGAGCTTGGGCTTGAGCATGTTGCCCGCGTCGACCGCGCCTTCCGAGCCGCCGGCGCCCACCACGGTGTGCAGCTCGTCGATGAAGATGATGAGGTCGTCGTTCTGGGCGATCTCCTCGATGATCTTGTTCATCCGCTCTTCGAAGTCACCGCGGTAGCGGGTGCCCGCGACGACTCCGGACAGGTCGAGCTGCACGATACGCTTGTTCGTCAGCACGTCCGGGACGTCGTTGTCGACGATCCGCTGCGCGATGCCTTCCACCACGGAGGTCTTGCCGACGCCGGCCTCGCCCACCAGCACGGGGTTGTTCTTGGTGCGGCGAGAGAGGACCTCGATCGTCTGCTCGATCTCGTCGGCGCGTCCGATCACCGGGTCGAGCTCGCCGTTGCGTGCCCGGGCGGTGAGGTCCTGGCCGTACTCGTCGAGTGTCGGTGTCTGGCTCTGCTGCTGTGTTTCCTCTCCCCGCGGAGTGGACCTGCGCTGTGCGCCGCCACCGGTCTGCTGCAGGGCCTGCGGCGTGATGTTCGCGGACGCCAGCAGCCTGCCTGCCACGGACTCGTCGTTCGCGGCGAGCGCGAGCAGCAAATGGTCGGGATCGATGTAGGAGGAGCCCAGCGTACGGGCGATCTGGTGCGCGTCGAGCAACGCGCGTTTGGCGGCGGGGGCCAGCACCGGCGGCTCCTCGGTTGCCTCGCGGCGCGGCACGTTCTCGTCGATGGTCTCCGCCAGACGGGACGCGTCGGCACCCGCGCGTTCGAGCATCGTGCGCGTGCCGTCTTGCTGGGTCGCCGCCCACAGCAAGTGGTGCGCGTCCAGGTCGCGTGCGCCGCGCTCGACGGCGAAGCGGACGGCGCCCGCCACCAGTTCCTGCGCGGGCGGCGTCATGAGCTGCGTGATGTCGACGCGTTGCACCGGTCGGGAGGTGCCACTCGCGCCGAGGAATCGTGCGAGGAAGTCGTCGAAGGGGCTGGACCCTTGTCCACCCGGTCCGAAGAAGCTGGTCATGTGTGCCTCTCCCGTTCACGCGAGGTGCTTCTCGCCGGTGGGGTACCCGGCGGTCTCACCGTCTGAACATGCCGGGAGGGGCGGACATTCCCTCGGCTTGGTCCACGTCACAGTGCGCGAGGGGAGTCGTGCAGGTCGGCGAAGAAGTCGCCGTGCTCGTCGACCCGAGCGAGGACGTCCTCGCTGCGGAACACGAGGTCCTCCGGGCTCCGACAGGCGTGCACCTCACGCCAGGTGATCGGGGTGCTCACCGTGGGCATCTCCCGTGCACGCAGCGAGTACGGCGCGACGGTGGTCTTGGCCGGGTTGTTCTGGCTCCAGTCGATGAAGATCTTTCCCGCTCTGGCCGCTTTGGTCATCGTCGCGATGATCTCGTCCGGGTACTGCTGTTCGAGCTGCCGCGCGAGCTTCTTGGCGTAGCGGGAGGTCGCCTCGTGTTCCGTGGTGCTGACCGGGCAGTACAGCTGCATCCCCTTGGAGCCGCTCGTCTTCGGATACGGCCGGAATCCCTCGTCGGCGAGGACATCTCGCAACCGCAACGCGACGCGGCAGCATTCCACGATGGACGCGGGAGGTCCGGGATCGAGATCGAATACCAGAAGGTCCGGGGTGTGTCGTTCGGCGTCCGGACCGACGGTCCACTGTGGCACGTGGAGTTCGAGTGCCGCCAGGTTCGCGGTCCACATCAGGGTCGGCACGTCGTTGACCACGACGTGGTGATTGGTCGACAGACCCTGGCCGCGTGCCCCGCTGACCAGCGCGGCGGTGCGTACCCAGTCGGGCGCGTGCCGAGAGACGTTCTTCTCGTAGAACGAGCCCTTGCCGACGCCGTCGGGAAAGCGGATCAACGTGGCGGCCCGGTCGCTGACGTGCGGTAGCAGCACGGCGGAGATGCGGCGGTAGTACTCGAGCACGTCCCGCTTGGTGAAGCCCGGCGTCGGATACAGCACCTTGTCCAGGTTGGACAGCGTGAGCTCGCGTCCCTCGACCTGCGCGGTGACCTTGGTCCGGGTGGCCATGTCACGAGGCCTTCTTCGTCCGGCGCGGCGTGCCGAGCGCCTGGGCGACCGCATCCTCGAGCCGACCACGGCTCATCTTGGAGCGGCCTTTGATCTCGTGTTCGCGGGCGAGTCCGTCGAGTTCGCTCTTGGTCATCTCACCGACGTCGCGGTCGGGAGCCTCCGCTCCGGCGCTGGTCCCGGACTTGGCGCCCGTCCGGCGCTGCTTGGCCGCGTCGACACTGCGACGCAGTGCTTCGGTGAGGTCGATGACACCTTCGTCGCGCTCGGCGGTCTCCTCGACCGTCGGCTCCTTGCCCGCAGCCTTGTCCTGCAGCAGCTGCTCGACCCGCGCGGTGTAGGTGTCCTCGAACTGCTCGGGGTCCCACTTCTCGGTCATCGACTCGATGATGTCGGTGGCCATGGACAGTTCGCGGTCGGCGTTCTTGCTCTTGCCGTCGAGCGCGGCGAGTTCGCCGACCATGGCGTTCGCGTCCCGGATCTCGTCGGCGAAATACAGGGTGTCGAGCGCGAGTGCGTCCCGGTCCGCTCGGATGGCGGTGAGGTATTCCTTGCCGCGCATGACGAAAGTGGCGACTCCGACGCGGTTCGCCTCCCGCATCGCCCGCAGCAGCAGGCTGTACGGGCGTGCGTTGTCCTTGCTGGTGGGAGCGAGCCAGTAGGTCTTCTGGAAGTACACCGGATCGATCTCGTCCAGGTCGACGAAGCTGGTGATGTCGATGGTGCGCGATCGGCGGGGTGCGATCTCCTCCAGCTCGGAGGGCTCGACGGTGACCAGCGTGTCGCCGACCTCCCGGCCTTTGACGATGTCGCCGTAGGAGACCTCGTCACCGGTGCGTTCGTTGACCCGGCGGTACCGGACGCGGTCGGTGGTGCCGCGCTCGTACTGGTGGAACGGGATCGAGTGGTCCTCGGTCGCGGCGTAGAGACCGACCGGTATCGACACGAGCCCGAAGTTGATCGACCCCGTCCAGATCTTCTGTGCCATGACGCCTCCTCGCCGCGTGTTCCACGCTGCGGTGTCGCTGTCAGCATGAGCGCGCGGCGGTGGCGGTGCCAAGCGCTGAGCGGTCGTCACAGACTCGTCGAGCGTCCCCCGACGAGTGGTGACGCACACCGGATGACCGATTTGCGCAATCGGTGTCTAGTGGCATGAGCTGCGAAAAATACATGTACAGGCGAAAGACAAGCGAAAGATACGCAAACGCTTGCGTTGTGTGTTGCCCGTCACTTACCGTCCTTATCCATGTCGGTGAGTGTCGAAGACGTCGCGCAGCGGGCGGGGGTGTCCGTCTCGACCGTCTCGCGTGCGCTGCGAGGCCTGTCGGGGGTCTCGGAGAGCACCCGTGACCGTGTCCGTCTCATCGCCGCCGAGCTCGGCTACACCGTCTCGCCGAGCGCCTCGCGCCTGGCCTCCGGACGCACCAGGACGGTGGGCGTGGTCGCTCCGCTGGTGAACCGTTGGTTCTTCTCGCAGGTCATCGCGGGGGCGGCGGCCGTCCTTCGGGAGGCGGGGTACGACCTGCTGCTCTGCGACCTCGGTGACGCCGAGGGGCGTAAGCGCTTCTTCGAGCGGCCGTCGCTGCGTGGCCGGGTGGATGCGGTGATCGCGTTGTGCCTGCCGCTGGCCGAGCACGAAGTCCGGGCGTTGAAGGAACTCGACGTTCCGGTCGCGATGGTCGGCGTGCAGGCTCCCGGGTTCGGCAGTGTCTGCATCGACGACGTGACCAGTGGTGCGATGGCGATGCGTCATCTGCTCAACCTCGGCCACGAGCGGGTCGGTCTGCTGCGCATCGGTCATCACGGGGGCGCGAACGACCATTTCCCGGACGACCGCTCGCGCGGCTACCGGCAGGCCTTGGCCGAACGCGGCCTGGAGGTCGACGAGCACCTCGAGGCGCACGACCGCTTCGGCGTGGACGGGGGAGCCCGGGCGATGGGGTGGCTGCTGTCGGGGCGGGAGCTGCCGACGGCGGTGGCCGTGGAGTGCGACGAGATGGCGTTCGGTGCGCTGCGAACGCTGCGCAGCGCCGGCCTGCGGGTGCCGGAGGACGTGTCGGTGATCGGCTTCGACGATCAGGACATGGCCGAGGTGTTCGGGTTGACCACCGTGCGTCAGCCGGTGCCGGAACAGGGGAACCAGGCGGCCTTGCTGGTCCTGGACGCGCTGGAGACGGCGGACGGGCGCTCGCCGTCGCAGGTCACGATGCCGACGGAGCTGGTGATCCGGGCGAGCACCGCGCCGCCGCGCGGTACGCGCACCGGAGTGCGGGAACAGGAACCGGGCGCCTCCTCGGGCTCCCTGTCGACGACGTCCGTGGTCAGCGACCCGCACCGGCGACCGCCGGTCGCACCGTAGGCCACACCGCAGCGCATCCGGCTTCGACCCGGCCGGACTGTGCCTGAAGTCGATCAACATCCGCATGGTCGACGTATGAGAACTGGACCGATCCAGTCCGCTGGGCTGGTGCGACGGATTCGAGGGAACGGATGAGACCGAGGCGTGTCACGGCACTGCTGTCCGCACTGCTGGCCACTGTGTTGGTCGCAGGCTGCGGAGGCGCCGCCGCCGACGGCAGCGAGGAGAACGGGCGCGGGCCGATCACGTTGGCCCAAGGCAAGGATCCCAGCGGCGTGATGCCCGGCATCGTCGCGGAGTGGAACCGCCAACATCCGGACCAGCCCGTCGACCTGATCGAACTACCCGAGTCGCCCGACATGCAACGTCAGGCCATGGTGCAGAACGCGCAGCTGAAATCGGACGCGTTCACCGTGCTCGACCTCGACGTGGTGTGGAACGCCGAGTTCGCGGCACATCGCTGGATCGACGAGCTGCCCGCAGAGCGCTACAACCTCGACGAGATGCTCCCGACCACCGTCGAAACGGGAATGTATCGCGGTCGCCTGTACTCGGTACCGAACTCGTCGGACGGGGCGCTGCTGTTCTACCGCAAGGACCTGCTCGACAAGGTCGGGGCGGCACCTCCGACGACGTGGGACGAGCTGAAGCGGATCTGTGCCCAGGTGCGTGACATTCCTGCCAACGCCGACATCGGCTGCTACGCGGGACAGCTGGAGAAAACAGAGGGCGGCACCGCCAACGTCGCCGAGGTGATCAACAGCGCGGGCGGAGAGATCATCGACGACAACGGTCAACCGCGGGTGAACAGCCCGCAGGCCCGGTCGGGCTTGGGTTTTCTCGTCGACGGGTTCCGGGAAGGGCTCATTCCGCGCGAGGCACTGACCTTCAAGGAGGAAGAAGGCCGCCGGGCGTTCGTCGACGGCAAGCTACTCTTCCATCGCCAGTGGCCATACCAGTGGTCCACATTGGCCGAAGACCCGTCCATGAAGGGAAAATTCGCGGTGGCACCGCTGCCCGGCCGCGACGGTCCCGGAACCTCCTCGTTGGGTGGCCACAACCTCGCGGTGTCGAAGTTCGGCAAGAACAAGGCCACCGCACGGGACTTCATCGGGTTCGCGACCTCGGAACGGCAACAGCGCCAGAACACCCTGGTCGGGTCGAAAGCACCCACCTACACCCGGCTCTACGACGATCCCGCGCTACGGCAAGAAGCGCCGTACCTGCCTGTATTGCGGCAATCGATCCTCGGGGCCGAGCCGCGCCCTCAGGTCGTGCGTTACCCCGAGGTGACGGCTGCCATCCAGGACACCAGTTACGCGGCGATGACCGGAGAAATCAGCACCAAGGAGGCGTTGGAGGAGCTCCAACGACGGCTGGAGAGGTTGGTGCAGCAGTGAGCACGCACCGCAGGGCCAGCTTCTCGACTCACCCCGTGGAGGTTCGACCATGAGCGTGGAGGTCACCGGCAGACCGCCCGGAACCGACGATCCCGAGAGTTCCAGCGCGCCGTCGACCGGAACGCGGCGCCGCCGATCCGTGAAGAAGGGAACCGGGCGCCTGGCGGCGATCCTGGTTTCACCCACCCTGATCGTGCTCGGTCTGGTGGTGGCGTACCCGATCCTGTCGGCGCTGCACGAGTCGTTGTTCCGTGCGCGCGACGATCTGGACGCGCAGGGTTTCGTGATCGAGGGCGACGTCTTCGTCGGGGCTCGGAACTTCACGGACATTCTGTTCGGCCCCGAGGCGGAGCGGTTCTGGAACGCCTTCTGGAACACGACCTTCTTCACGGTCACGACCGTCGCGCTCGAAACCGTTCTCGGCGTCGCGATGGCGCTGGTGATGCACCGCGCGCTGCGCGGCCGTGCGTTCGTGCGGGCCAGCATCCTCGTTCCCTGGGCCGTGCCGACGGCGGTGTCGGCACTGATGTGGCGGTGGATCTTCGCGCCGGACGGCATCGCGAACCTGGCGCTCGGTAGGCAGATCCTGTGGTCGGCCGACGCGGTGGCCGCGAAGGTCGCGGTCATCACCGCGGAGGTCTGGAAGACGGCGCCGTTCGTCGGGCTGCTGGTGCTGGCCGGTCTGCAGCTCATCCCGCAGGAGGTGCACGAGGCCGCGCGGGTCGACGGCGCTTCCGGATGGTCGCGGTTCTGGCGGATCACCCTGCCGCTGATCAAACCCGCGCTGCTCGTCGCCGTGCTGTTCCGGATGCTCGACGCGCTGCGGATGTTCGACCTGCCGTTCGTGCTCATCGGTCAGCAGAAGGACTCTGTCGAGACCCTGTCGATGCTGGCGTGGACGGAGGCCACGAACATCCAGTTCGGACCGGCTGCCGCCTACGCCACGATCATGTTCGCCTACGTCGCGCTGGTGGCCTTCGCCTTCGTCAAGATGCTCGGCGCCGACGTCATCGGCGATGCACGGACCTCGGTGCGCCGTAAACGGTCGGCCCCGGCCGGAAAGGAGGCGGCCCGATGACCGCCGCGACCACAACGAGAACCCACGCCACCGAGACCGCCCCCGCGAAGCGGCGTCGCCCACGGCAGTGGAGTGACGCGCTGCCGATGGTCGGACTGGTGGTGATCGTCGGTTACTGCCTGGCGCCGTTCTACTGGATGGTGGTGACCGCGTTCCGTCGCCCCGAGGACCAGTTCGACAACACGTTGCTGCCGCGCGTGTGGTCGCTGGAGAACTTCGCGGCGGTCTTCGATCCGTCGGTCGGCTTCCATCGGGCGTTGCTCAACAGCGTGGTCGTGGCGACCACGACCACCGTGCTCACTCTCATCGTCGCCTCGCTGACCGCCTACGCACTGGCACGCTTGGAGTTCCGGGGCAAGAACGTCGTGCTGGGACTGGTGATCGCGACCAGCATGTTCCCCGGCATTTCGCTGATCGTGCCGTTGCTCAAGCTGTTCAGCTCGTTCGGCTGGATCAACACCTACCAGGCGATGGTGTTGCCCAGCCTGTCGTTCGCGCTGCCGCTGGCGGTGTGGAACCTGACGATGTTCTTCCGGCAGATGCCGGTGGAACTGGAACAGGCCGCGATGGTGGACGGGTGCACTCCCGCACAGGCGTTCCGGAAGGTGATCGTTCCGCTGGCGGCGCCGGGCGTGTTCACCACCGCCATCCTCACGTTCATCGTGGCGTGGAACGAGTTCATCATCGCGCTGTCGATGGTGAACAAGGAATCCATGCAGACCGTCACCGTCGCGATCTCGAAGTTCACCGGAGCCCAGGGCTTCGAGCAGCCTTTCGGTACTCAGATGGCCGCTGGCGTGGTGGTGACCGTTCCGCTGGTACTCGCGGTGCTGGTCTTCCAGCGTCGCATCATCGCCGGCCTCACCACCGGCGGAGTGAAATGAGCCTCGGCGACGGAACCATCGACGCACACGAACCCGCACACCCCTGAAAAGGAGCACGATGACCGAGAACGTTCTCAGCCCGGCGACCTCGACCCGTGCCGCCGCCTGGTGGCGCGACGCGGCGATCTACCAGGTCTACATCCGCAGTTTCGCGGACGGCAACGGCGACGGCGTCGGGGACATCGCGGGAATCCGGGCGAAGCTGCCGTACCTGCGCGACCTCGGCGTCGACGCGCTCTGGATCAACCCGTGGTATCTGTCCCCGATGGCCGACGCGGGCTACGACGTCGCGGATTTCCGGGAGATCGACCCGATGTTCGGCACTGTGGCCGAGGCGGAACGGCTTGTCGCCGAGGCACACGAGCACGGCCTGCGGGTGATCCCGGACCTGGTGCCGAACCACACCTCCGATCAGCATCGCTGGTTCCAGGAAGCGCTCGCGGCGGGGCGGGGCAGCCCGCAACGGGAGCGCTACCTGTTCCGCGAGGGGCGGGGCGAGCACGGTGAACTGCCGCCGAACAACTGGCAGGCGGTGTTCGGCGGCGACGCGTGGACGCGCGTCACGGAGCCGGACGGCGCGCCGGGGCAGTGGTACCTGCACCTGTTCGCGCCCGAGCAGCCCGACCTGAACTGGCAGCACCCGGAGGTCCGGCGGGAGTTCGAGGATGTGCTGCGGTTCTGGTTCGACCGTGGCATCGACGGGTTCCGCATCGACGTCGCGCACGGACTGATCAAGGATCCGGAGCTGCCGGACGTTCCGGAACACGTGCGGGTCGGTGACGGCTCCCATCCGCACTGGGACCGGGACGAGGTGCACGAGATCTACCGGCGCTGGCGGGAGATCGCGGACTCCTACGACGGTGATCGCACGTTCGTCGCCGAGGCGTGGGCGGAAACCCCGGAGCGGCTGGCACGGTACGTGGCACCCGGCGGTCTGCACACGGCGTTCAACTTCGATTTCCTTCAGACTCCGTGGGACGCAGGGGAAATGCGCAAGTCGATCGACCGGACGACGGCGGCCTTGAACGCGGTGGGTGCTCCGGCCACCTGGGTGCTGTCGAACCACGACGTCACCCGCCACCTGAGCCGCTACGGACGGCCCGCGCAGGACTGGAAGCCGGGGGAGCAGTACCAGCCGAACGGCCGGCTGGACGTCGAGCTGGGCCTGCGCAGGAGCCGCGCCGCCGCGCTGCTCACGTTGGCGTTGCCCGGAGGCGCCTACATCTACCAGGGCGAGGAACTCGGTCTGTCCGAAGTGGAGGACCTGCCCGAGAACGTGCTTCAGGATCCGACCTGGGAACGGTCCGGCAACACGGTTCGTGGCCGTGACGGGTGTCGGGTGCCGATCCCGTGGTCCGGCGAGGTCACCCCGTTCGGCTTCAGCCCCGACGGGTCCCGCGAGCCGTGGCTGCCGCAGCCGGAGCACTGGAAGGACCACACGGTCGAGGACCAGGAGGGCGACTCCCGCTCGATGCTCGAGCTCTATCGGCGTGCACTGTGGCTGCGGCGTCAGCTCCCGGCGCTCGGTGCGGGCACCCTGCGGTGGCTCGACGCGCCGGACGGCGTGTTGGCCTTCGCCCGCGAGCCGGGATTCGTGTGCGTGGTGAACCTCTCGGCCGAGCCGTACGCACTGCCGGAGCACAGCGAGATCCTGCACCAGAGCGGTCCGCTCGACCGGGCGGCCCTGCCGCCCGAGACCGCTGTCTGGCTGGCGGCGTGAGACCCGTGAACTCCATCCGAAGCGACCAGAACGGAGGGTGAGTCATGGCGACGATCACCTTCGACAAGACCACCCGGCGGTACCCCGGAACCGACCGGCCCGCGGTGGACGCGCTCGACCTCGACGTGGTCGACGGCGAGTTTCTCGTCCTCGTCGGCCCGTCCGGCTGCGGCAAGTCCACGAGCCTGCGGATGCTGGCGGGGCTGGAGGACGTCGACGACGGCGCCATCACCATCGGCGGCCACGACGTCACGGACCTCACGCCCAAGGACCGGGACATCGCGATGGTGTTCCAGAACTATGCTCTGTACCCGCACATGACGGTGGGACAGAACATGGGCTTCGCGCTGAAGATCGCAGGGGAGTCCAAGGAACGCATCGCGACGCGCGTGCAGGAAGCGGCCGTGCTGCTCGACCTCGAGGAGTACCTGGACCGCAAACCCAAGGTGCTCTCCGGCGGTCAGCGCCAGCGGGTCGCGATGGGGCGGGCCATCGTCCGTGAGCCGCAGGTGTTCCTCATGGACGAACCCCTGTCCAACTTGGACGCGAAGCTACGCGTGTCCACCCGGACGCAGATCGCCGCGCTGCAACGGCGTCTCGGGGTCACCACCGTCTACGTCACGCACGACCAGGTCGAGGCCATGACGATGGGCGACCGGGTGGCCGTGCTGGACGCGGGGATTCTCCAGCAGTGCGCGAGCCCGCGCGAGCTCTACGAGACTCCGGCGAACGCGTTCGTCGCGGGATTCATCGGATCGCCCGCGATGAACCTCACCGACTGCTCGGTGACCGACGGCGGCGTCGAGTTCGGCGGGGCCGTCGTCCCGGTGCGTCGTGAGGTGCTCCGATCAGCAGGCGACGAGACGACGGTGACGCTCGGTTTCCGGCCCCAGGCGTTGGAGCAGGCCGTCTCCGGCGAACCCGGCGTGTTCGAGGCGACCGTCGACCTCGTGGAAGAACTCGGCGCCGACGCGTACGCGTACTGCTCGGTCGACGTCGAAGCGGGTGGCAGCCGCGAGATCGTCGCGCGGGTCGACCCTCGTGCGGTCCCGCGGACCGGACAACGCGTCACCTTCCGAGTGCAGGAGGGGCAGGAACACGTGTTCTCCGTCCGGACCGGAGAACGCCTGACGGGGTGAGGAAGCGGGCGCCGGTTCGACACGCGCGTCGAACCGGCCGGTGGGATCGGCGGTTGACGGTGTGCCCGGCGATTTCTAGGTTGCCGGGCATGTCTTCCACTGAGTCCGCCACCTTCGGTGTCCGTTCGACGACCGCGCCCCTGCGACGGGTGCTGCTGCGCAGGCCGGCCGTGAGCGGAGACTTCACGGCTGCGCAGTGGCGTTCGCCGGACCCCGCCCTGCTCGCGGACCAACACTCTCGATTCGTCGAGGTGTTGGCTGCTGCCGGGTGCGTCGTCGAGGTCGCCGAACCCGCCGACGGGTTGGTCGACGCCTGTTACGTGCGCGACCCGGCGATGGTCACCTCCGGCGGAGCAATCCTGTTCGACATGGGCAAGTCGTCCCGGCGCGGTGAACCCGAGTTGCTCGGTTCCTGGTTCGCCGCGAACGGGATTCCCGTACTCGGCCGGTTGAGCGGTGCGGCACGTGCCGAAGGCGGGGACATGGTGTGGCTGGACGAGAACACCCTGCTCGTCGGGCGCAGTTACCGCACCAACGACGAAGGCATCCGGCAGCTGTCCGCACTACTGGCCGACGAAGGTGCGCGAGTGGAGGCCGTCGACCTTCCGCACGATCGCGGACCAGAGCACGTCCTGCACCTGATGTCGGTGCTCTCCCCGGTCGCACCGGACCTGGCCGTGGTGTACCCGCCGTTGGCGCCGGTCCGGCTTCTGCAGCTGCTGCGTGAGCGAGGCGTGGAGCTCGTCGCGGTCGACGACGAGGAGTACCGGGCAATGGCGTGCAACGTGCTCGCTGTCCGGCCCCGCGAGGTCGTCATGCTCCAGGGCAACCCGCGCACCGAGGCGGCCTTGCGGGAACGCGGCTGTGTGGTGCACACCTACGACGGGTCGGAGATCTCGCTGAAGGGCGACGGAGGACCGACTTGCCTCACCCTGCCCCTGTTGTGTGGGTAGGAGGGCCTGTGGGCGATCCGCGTAGGCGGGGAAACAGTCGGCGCACCGTGTCCTCCCCGCAGCCCCACCCCACCACTCTTGATGAGTGACGGCGGTCTCACTTTTGAGTGGCGGCGGGGGGTGCACCGGGCGCGGTGACTAAGGCTAGGCTTAGCTTGCCGGATACGATTCGGCCCGACCGAGACGAAGCCGTCCACGGAGCTCATGCATGCGCACGACGACCACGGCGCCCGCACACCGGGAGTCCGCTCCCGCGGCGCGTACCGACGCAGCCCCCGCTTTCGCGATTCTGCGTGCGACCGTGACCGCAGTCCGCAAGCCCGCCCCGGACATGGTCCGGCTGACCCTCGGAGGCGAGGAGCTCGCGTGGATGACCAACGGCGGCCTCGACCAGCGCATCAAGCTGCTGTTTCCGCGGTCGGGGCAGGACGAACCGGTCCTGCCTGCCGACCGCGGTTACCCGGCGCTGCGGCTGATGCCGGAGGAGCAGCGTCCGCACGTGCGGACCTACACGGTGCGCGCCCACCGGCCGCAGCAGCGCGAGTTCGACGTGGACGTCGTGCTGCACGGCGACGCCGGTCCGGGCTCGTCGTTCGCCCGGTACGCGCGACCCGGTGATCGTCTCGCGGTGTTCGTTCCGCATGTCGACCATCCCCACCCCGAACGGTTGTCCGGAGTGGAGTTCCGGACCGAGCGGGTCGTCGACGACGTCGTGCTGGTCGGCGACGAGACGGCGCTGCCCGCGATGGCCAGCATCCTCGACGAAGTGCCCGCCGACGTGCGCGTCCGCGCGCTGGTCGAGGTACCGGAGGTCGTCGACACGCACTATCTGCGCTCCGGCGTCTCCGGCGAGATTCGATGGCTCGCGCGAGGGGATCGGCCGCGCGGAGAGGTGCTGCTGCGCGAGGTCCGGGCGCTCGACCTCGCGGACCCGTACGTCTGGATCGCGGGCGAATCGAGAACGGTCACCTCGGTGCGGCGCACGTTGGTCGACGAGTTCGGCGTGGACCGAAGGCGCATCACGTTCCTCGGCTACTGGCGCTGCGGCGCCACCGAGGACGCGGCACGAGCGAACCCGGCGATCGCGACCCACGCCTAGCGAGTCGCCCCGGCGCCACGCGTCTGAAATGTCCGGAACCGGGGTACCGGCCGGTGCCCGATCTCGAGAGGGCCTGACGCCGACGATCGGTTTCCTGCCCAGCATGGACGATCACGTCGCAGACGATCTTGGTTTTGTTTCTGTGACAAGAGCCATGAAGACACGGTTTGATATCAACTTCGTGACTACTTAGCGTTTCCGTCAGCCGGTCCCCCCCGAACCGGCGAACCACGAGGAGCCCGGCCGCGCCGCCCCGCCCGGGCCGGGCTCCCGGAACCCCGACGGAGCAACGACGGGCGGGTCGGCCGAGACGGTCGTCGGCGCTGAAGGAGACCTCGTCATGTCTCGACAGTTCGGCAAGCACCGCAGGATTTCCGCGCGTCGGCGCAGCACCCGTTCCGTGCTCACCGGCACCGCCCTGACCGGTGCCGTGGTCGCCGCACCGTTCGCATTCGCCGCTCCGGCGAACGCGGCCTCGATGGACACCTGGGACCAGGTGGCGGAGTGCGAGAGCGGCGGTGACTGGCACATCGACACCGGGAACGGCTACACCGGTGGCCTGCAGTTCAGCTCCTCGACCTGGAGCGGTTTCGGCGGCACCGAATACGCCTCCAACGCGAAGGCCGCCACCCGCGAACAGCAGATCGCCGTGGCCGAGCGCGTGCTCCAGGAGCAGGGCCCGGGCGCGTGGCCGGTGTGCTCCAAGGAAGCCGGCCTCACGAAGGGCGGTTTGGAGAACCAGGACCCCGCGGCCGGGGGTTCCGGATCGGCCCAGACGTCCGGCTCGGAATCCTCCGGTGAGGCCTCGGCGGGCGGACAGTCCGAGCAGGCGCCCTCCGGCGGCGGTGAGTACACCGTCCGTCCCGGCGACACGCTCGGCACCATCGCCGCGCAGCAGGGCACGAGCCCGCAGCAGTTGTTCGAGCAGAACTCGGACCAGCTGCAGGACCGGAACCTGATCTTCCCGGGGCAGCAGCTCGCGGTCTGAGCTGAAAGGCATTGTGGAATTGTGCGGGTGGTGCGGTACCGCCGCCCCAGTTCGCGCCTAGCGGCGTTGGGGTCCTCTTGAGTACCACGCGTACGCGGCGAGAACCCCTGCCTTGCGAGGCACGAACTGAAACGCCGGAGCCCCTCACCGTGCCCCGGCTGGGCACGTATGACCGTGCCCTGCGGGCACACAAGCCAGTTCCAAAACCTGAGTGACGCTGCCGTGATCACGGCGGTGCTCGTGCCGAGACAGAGTCCACGGGCACCGCCGTTCCCTTTTTCCCTCCCGCCGGGGATGCCGACTTCGGGGTCGGTGTCCCCGGCGTCGTGGTTCGAGGACTGATCCCCTCCGGCTGGGACAGTCGCGGGACGCCCTGCTGTCTGCGCCGTGGTACTGCGCGCGATCGACTACGCCGGCAACGCGATCCGGTGTCTGTGCGTGTCATCGGTGAGGACGCAACACGAACGTGTGATGTTTCGGCGTGGCGTCCGAAGTGGAAGGCGATCAGCGGCGCACCGTCGGGCCCGTGGTCGCAGATCCGACCGGACGATCGCCGTCGCTGCCGGCATCGGATCTTCGCACCGCCGTCGACCTCGGCATCCACGTGGGAGGGAGAGAGGCGAGAGACCAGTGTCACCGATGTTGTTGCCGGTCGTCCTCGCGGACGCCCACCAGCTCCCGACCGAGCACGGATGGGTCGGCCTGTTCGCGATCTTCGCAGGTCTGGCGCTGGCCGTCGTCGCGCTGATTCGTCGCAGACGAACCACACTGGGGAGACGACGGCGGTTGGCGGACGAGTGACTCCCTGAACGTGGCGGGGTTCCCGTCCGGCGCACGGCGATGCCGTCGTCGGAAAGGGGGAGCCACCGATGGCGGAGACCAGGCGACGGGGCCGGCCGACCTCGGACCAGCAGTGGCGCGTCGTCCCCGGCCCGGGCGGGCCGGTGCGCCGCATGGGGCGGCAGCGGGACCTGCGCACCACCGTGGCCGTCGACGTGGGGCGGTTCGCCTCCGGGCTCTCCCGGCGCCTCGGACTCGGCAGTGGCGGCATGATCGGCGGCCGCCTCGCCCTCGCGCTGCAACCACGGGCGCTGAGTCACCTGGTGCAGGGCCGTGACGTGGTGATGGTGACCGGAACGAACGGCAAGACGACCACCACACAAATGGTGGCCGAGGCGTTGCGCTCCCGAGGCGCAACCGTGCACAACGCCACCGGCGCGAACATGCTCGACGGGCACGTCGCGGCGTTGATGGCCGATCCGAACGCGCCGTTCGCCGCACTCGAGGTCGACGAGCTGCACCTGATGCAGGCGACCCGCCAGTTCGAGCCGAGTGTGATGGTGCTGCTCAACCTCAGCCGCGACCAGCTCGACCGGGTCGGCGAGATCCGCACCGTGGAACGCAGCATCCGCGACGCGCTACGACGGGCCCCGGGGGCACACGTCGTGGCCAACCGCGACGATCCGAACATCGTCTCCGCCGCTGCCGACCACCCCCACGTGACCTGGGTTTCCGGCGGTGCGCGGTGGCAGAACGACGCGATGAACTGTCCGCGTTGCGGACGCTCGATCGCGGCCGCCGACCGGGACTGGCACTGCGAGTGCGGGCTCGCTCGGCCGAAGGCGGACTGGACGATCACCGAGGAAGGGCTGGTCGGTCCGGACGCGATGGTGTATCCGCTCGCCTTGCACCTGCCGGGGCACGTGAACCGGATCAACGCGTGTTTCGCACTCGCCACGGCCACCGTCCTCGGCTGCGCGCCGAGCGCGGCACTCGAACGGATCGAGAGCATCGAGCAGACCCAGGGTCGGTACGGCACCGTCATCCTCGGCGGACACCGGGTTCGACTGCTACTGGCGAAGAACCCGGCGAGCTGGCTGGAGATGCTCGACCTCGTCTCCGGCCACGACCGTGCGCTGGTGCTCTCGGTCAACAGCAGGGAGGCCGACGGGGCGGACGTGTCCTGGCTCTGGGACATCGACTTCGAGTCGTTGCAGGGGCGCAGAGTGCGCGTGGCGGGGGACCGGGCACTGGATCTGGCCGTCCGCTTGCGTTACGCCGGCGTGCGCTGCGAAGTGGTGCCCTCTGTCGACGAAGCGGTGGCCACCGAGACCGGAGAGCCGCCGGACGTGATCGCCAACTACACGGCCTTCCGGGACCTGTATGCGAGGAGCGTGCGCGCATGAGCGACGGCCTGCGGATCGCGGTGGTGCTGCCCGACCTGCTCGGAACCTACGGGGACCGGGGCAACGCGCTCGTGCTCGAACGCAGACTGCGATGGCGCGGCGTGGACAGCGAGATCGTGACCGTCGACTCGTCGGCGGCTGCCGTGCCGGACTCGTGCGACTTCTACCTCATCGGTGGTGGTGAGGACGTGGCGCAGCAGTCCGCAGTGCGGTTCCTGCAGCGCGGGCCGGGGTTGCAGCGGGCCGCGGCGGGCGGCGCGCCGGTCCTGGGCATCTGTGGCGGGCTGCAGGTACTCGGCACCTCGTTCGTGCTCGGCGACGGCTCGCGACACGAGGGACTCGGCCTGATCGACGTGAGCACCGAGCCGGGGACCGGCCGCGCGATCGGGGAGATCACCACGGACGGCCTCCTGGGCGGGCTCGGCGCACTGACCGGATTCGAGAACCACCTCGGGCGCACCCGCGTGGGACCCGATTCGCAAGCGCTGGGACGCGTCGTGCGCGGGATCGGCAACGGTCACGAGCAGCTCGAGGGGGCGGTCTGCGGGCACGTTGTGTGCACTTATCTGCACGGCCCCGTCCTCGCCAGGAACCCCGCGCTGGCGGACGTGATGCTGGAGTGGGCTCTCGGCGCGCCGCTGCAGCAGCTCCCGGAGTTCCCGGAGTTGACTGCGCTGCGCGCCGAACGGATGAGCCCCGCCCGCGTGCGGAAGTGACTCAGAGGGCGCTGGCAACTGGCTTTCGTGCACCGCAGGGCACGCCGGTACTGGACCACCCATCCCAGTTCTCAGGCGCCTCATCGACGCAGGACGCCCCGCAGTCGTTCGGTGGCGGGTACGAGTTCGGGGGCACGCAGCAACGCCAGGAGCCCGAACGAGCCGCCGAGGACGATGATCGACTCGATGGTCAGCATGAGCCACGCGGTCCCGGTCGGCCCGAACGGACCGAGCACGGCGACCGCGCCGTGTGCAGCGGGCACCGCGACGAGGCACGCGATCCCGGTGGCCAGCAGTCCCCGCGCGAGACTGACGAGCGTGTGCCGGGTCCGTTGCGGGCCCACCCGTACGTGCAGCCACACCTGCCCGACGATCGCGCCGAGCACGAAGCTCAGCGACATCGCGAACGCGACGCCCGCGACCACGTCCTCGGGAGCCAGGACCGCGAGCGCGACGTAACACAGCGCCGCGCGGACGACGACCATGATGGCGTTGATGATCGTGGGCGTGTGGGCGTCCTTCATGGCGTAGAAGGCGCGGAGCTGGAGCATCGTGATCGCGAAGGGCACGATGCCGAGTGCGGAGTACGCGAGGGTGGTGCCCAGCCGGTCGGCGGCGGAGACGCTGGTCTCGCCGAGCGAGAACAGCGCGATCCCGATCGGCCCGCCCGCGATGACCATGAGCGCGCTCAGTGGCAGCAGCATCACGCCGCTCATCCGGGTTCCCAGCGACAGGTGCGCGATGAACTGCGGCGTGTCCCCGGAGCCAGCCGCGCGGCTGATCCGGGGCATCAGTGCGGTGAGCAGCGAGAAGCCGAGGACGCCGTAGGGCACCTGCGAGAGCAGCCACGCGTAGGTGAAGGTCGCGACGCTGCCCTCCGTGCCTTGGCCGGTGACCCGGATGGCGACGATCATCCCGATCTGGCTGATCACGGTGTAGAACACGACCCAGAACGCCAGCGAACCGAACTCGCTGAGCCGGTGGTCCCAGCCCCATCGCCAGCGGAAACGGAACCCGGCGCGGCGCAGCGCCGCGACGATGACGAGACTCTGGCAGGCGATGCCGAGCACTGTGCCGACGGCGAGGATCAGGAGTTTCGTGTCGCCCATGCGGACGGGGTCGATCGAGATCTCGCCGGGCACCATCGCGTACACGGCGATCGCGGTGATCACGACGCAGTTGTTCATCACCGGGGCCCACGCGGGGGCGGCGAAACGTTCGCGAGTGTTGAGAATCGCCGCCAGCAACGCTGACAGGCCGTAGAAGACGATGCCCGGCAGCAGCAGGTACGCGAACGCGGTGGTGAGTTCGGCGTTGGCCCGGGTGTCGGGGCCGAGATAGAGGTAGGTCAGCAGTGGGGCTGCCGCCACCGACAGCACGGTCGCCGCGGCGAGCAGCACGGCACCCATGGTGATCATCCACTGTGCGTACTGTTCGCCCTCGTCCCGGCCCTGCTGGTGGGCGCGGACGAGCAGCGGCACGGCGATGCTGGTGAGCACGCCCCCGAGCAGCAGTTCGTTGACAACCGTGGGCAGGGTGTTGGCCACAGTGTAGGAGTCGTTGACGACGCCGAGTCCGACGACGGCGGTGAGGAAGACCTTCGAGACGAGGCCGGTCACGCGGCTGACAACGGTGGCGATCGCCATGGTGCCGCTGGCCCTCGCCAGCGAGGGCGTGCGGTCGGGGTCCGTCGACGTGTCTCGCTGGTCGACCACGGCCACCTCGTTGCGCAGTGGAGTGCGGAGTCGGATCGACCGTAACCGGCCGTGGCGGAGCCCGCTGGCGCGATGACCGCCCGCGGCCGCGGTCGTGATCGGCGTGCGAAGCGGGGATGCGCGCCGCACACTCGCAACGGCCGAGCCCTGCACGCCGATATCGGTGCTGTGATCAGGAGTTTCGGTCACTGGGGTGTGACGGAGGGACGCGGGTGATGGACGACGTGGTACGTGCGGAGTTTCCGCCGGGAATGCGAGCGCTGGATCGGTGGACGTATCGCGACGTCGAGTGTGCGGTCGCCTCGGTCGGCAGGCTGTTCTACGGCTTGGCGCGAGTGGGGGAGTTCAGCCACGGCTGGAGCGGCAAGGTGCCGTCTCCGGCGTTGTCACCCGAGGAGCAGCACGCCGTGGATCCCGACAACCTGGGGGAGTGGGTGGCGATCCCGGCCGAGGACGCGACGCAGTACTGGTCGTCGGAAGCGCTCTCCCGCGTCGTCACCGCGGCCTCGCCCGAACTGGTCGGATGGGACACCGCCGGTCACACGTGGGCGATGCAGCACCTCCGCGACGATGTCGAGACCTTCGTCGACGAGATCCTGGGTGGCGTCCCGGAACCGCGCTCGCCGTGAACGCCGGTGTCGGTGGTCGCTCCTACTATCGGCACGACGCTGTCCGCATCACGACGGAGCGCACCGGGCGAAGGGGCGGGGGACATCATGACCACGAGCAAGCAGCCTGAGACGACACCGCAGGTGGGCGGTGTGACGGGGGACGAGCGGTCGGACCTGCTGGCGACGTTGGCGTTGCATCGCGGATTCCTGCGCTACACGATCCGCGGACTGACCGACGACCAAGCCGCGCAGCGCACCACCGTCAGCGAGTTGACCCTCGGCGGCCTCGTCAAGCACGTCGCGGCGACCGAGGCGCAGTGGGTGAAGTTCGTGGTCGGCGGTGCCGAAGCGATGTTCGACGAGGAGGCCGGCGAGGACTGGGCCGACGGCTTCCGCATGGTCGAGGGCGAGACCGTCCAGGGCCTGCTCGGCGAGTACGACGCGGTGGCGCGGCGTACGGAGGAGGCCGTCGCCGAAGTCGCGGACCTCGGCGCGGCGTGGCCGCTGCCGGAGGCCCCGTGGTTCGAGCCCGGCGCGGCCTGGTCGGCCCGCCGCGTGCTGTACCACCTGATCGCCGAGACCGCCCAGCACTCCGGGCACGCGGACATCATCCGCGAGTCCCTGGACGGGGCGAAGACGATGGCGTGAGCCTCGCCCGGGCGCGGGTACTCCGCTGTGGGAACGTGACGGCGGAGTATCCGTGAGTGGGAGGTGCGGTGAGCGCGATCGATCTGGCGCAGGCGGGCGACCCGGGTGGTTTCGGCGGCTGGTGGGTGCTTGTGCTCGTGGTGGTGGGCGCCACGCTCGTGTTGTTCGTGGCGCTGGCGTGGGCGTTCCGCCGCCGACTATTCGTGCTGCGGGCGGCACGCTCGGCGTGGAAGGGCGCGCGCGGTCCGGAAGGGGGGCCGGTCCGCAGGATCCGCGCGCTGCCTGCTCTGCTGCGAGACGCATGGCGGGGCCGGTACTCAGAGGTCACGCGCGGCCGGACGCTCGTGTGGTTGGTCGCGCTGGTGTACCTGGTCTCGCCGGTGGACCTGATCCCGGAGTTGTTGCCGCTGCTGGGGATCTCCGACGACCTCGGCGTGGGTGCCTGGCTGCTGAGTACCCTGTACGTCGAGTCCGGGCATTACGTCGCCAAACGGGACAGCTCGGACCGCGAGCTCGATGCCCGCGACTGACGCGCTTGGGGTGGGCGTCATGCCGTGTTCTCCTTCTGCTCCGAAGGGGCTGGTCGAGTGCGACGTTCCCGGCGAGTGCGGTGCACTTCGGTTTCCAGGTGCTGTGCCCACGTCCTCGCCGGGTCGAACTGCGCGAGCCAGTCCGCGAGCTCGGCCAGCGGCGCCGAGTCGAGCACGTAACGCCGCTGACGTCCTTCCGGCACATCCCGCACCAGGTGGGCCTCACGCAACACTCGGAGGTGCCTGCTGATCGCCGGTCTGCTGACCGGGAAGTGCCCCGCGATCTCCCCGGCCGTGAGTCGTGCGTCGCGCAGCAACTCAAGGATCTGCCGACGCACCGGACCTGCGATTGCCTCGGCGAGGTCCACGCGGAAAGTGTAAACGATGGGTTACGCATCCACTGTGTGAGCGACGGTGTCGGGAGAACAGTCGTGTCTCGGTTCAGGACATCGTGAACAGTTGGTGTTTCAGGACATCGTGAACACTGACCGGCCCGTCGGTGTGGACGGCAACACGGTCGCGGGTCGCTGGGAGAAGGCACCAGACGGCGAGACCTGGGAAACCGACTTCGACATCGTCTACCGCAGGGGGCTGAGCCGCGGCGTGAGCACCCGGGGCAGCCGTCTCGGAGGCCGAACCACGACGCAGGCACGGCACCGGGGAGGACGAGACGGACGGCTCGGCCTGGTGCCGAGCCGCCCGTGAACCGCCGTCAGCCCTTGAGCAGGGACCTCGCCATGACCATGCGCTGGATCTGGTTGGTGCCCTCGTAGATCTGGGTGATCTTGGCGTCGCGCATCATCCGCTCGACGGGGAAGTCGCGGGTGTATCCGGCGCCGCCGAAGAGCTGTACCGCGTCGGTGGTGACCTCCATGGCGACGTCGGAGGCGTAGCACTTCGCCGCCGCCGAGATGAAGCCGAGGTTGCCTTCGCCCCGCTCGGCGCGTGCCGCCGACACGTACACCATGTGGCGGGCGGCTTCGATCTTCATCGCCATGTCCGCGAGCATGAACTGCACGCCCTGGAAGTCGGCGACGGCCTGGCCGAACTGCTTGCGGTCCTTGACGTACTCGACCGACGCGTCGAGTGCCCCCTGCGCGATGCCCAGCGCTTGCGCGCCGATCGTCGGGCGGGTGTGGTCGAGGGTGCGCAGCGCGGTCTTGAAGCCGGTGCCTTCGTCGCCGATGATCCGGTCGCCGGGAATGGTGCAGTCCTCGAAGTAGAGCTCCACGGTGGGGGAGCCCTTGATGCCGAGCTTCTTCTCCTTCGGCCCCACCACGAAGCCGGGGTCGTCCTTGTGCACGGCGAACGCGCTGATGCCGTTGGAGCCCTTGTCGGGGTCGGTCACGGCCATGACGGTGAACCAGGTCGACTCACTGCCGTTGGTGATCCAGCACTTCGTCCCGTTGAGGACCCAGTTGTCGCCGTCGCGCTTCGCGCGGGTCTTCATCGACGCCGCGTCCGAGCCCGCTTCGCGCTCGGAGAGCGCGTAGGACGCGGTTGCCTCGCCCGAGGCGATCGCGGGCATCACCTGCTGCTTGAGGTCTTCGGAGGCCGACAACAGGATCGGCATGGTGCCGAGCTTGTTCACCGCCGGAATGAGCGACGAGGACGCGCACACCCGCGCGACTTCCTCGATGACGATGCAGGTGGCCACCGAGTCGGCTCCCTGGCCGCCGTACTCCTCCGGCACGTGAACCGCGGAGAAGCCGGACCGCACGAGCGCGTCCAGCGCTTCGTACGGGTAGCGCTCCTGCTCGTCGACCTCGGCGGCGTGCGGGGCGATCTCCTTCTCGGAGAGCGCGCGCACGGCTTCGCGGAGGGCCTCGTGCTCCTCGGCCAGCTGGTAGGTCTCGAAGCCGGTGTTCACCACACGCCTCCTGGGTTCCGGCGCCACTGCGCGCCTCGGGTGCTGGGGCAGACCCTCTCGGGGGTCTTCTCGCGCGCCGTGAAACACGGTCACGGGACACCCATGCTAACGGCACCGAGTGCCACAGGACAACGTGATGCGGTACGTTGCGGGCATGGCGGAGTCTGTGCAGCCGGTGGGCGCCTCACGCGCGGGGCGGACGGCCTCGGGGCGCAGGAGGCTCCGGTCGCAGCTGGCCGTCACGGCGCTCGACCTCTTCGCCGAACACGGCTTCGAGGCCACCACCGTCGACCAGATCGCGGAGGCGGCCGGTGTCGGGCGACGAACGTTCTTCCGTTACTTCCGCTCGAAGGACGACGTCGTGTTCCCGGACCATGACGAGCGGCTCGCGCAGGTCGTCGACCTGCTGCGGACGGCCGATCCCTCCCGTTCGCCGGTGCTGGTCGTGTGCCGCACCGCCGAGGTGGTACTCGACATGTACCTGGCAGAACCCGAGCTCTCGCTCAAGCGATTCGACCTCTCACGCCAGGTCGAATCGCTCCGCGACAAGGAAGTGGCCAGTGTCGATCGCTACCAGCGGGTGTTCGCCCGCTTCTTGCGCGAGCGGTTCCGGGACCGTGCGGAGGGCGACTTGCATGCCGCGATCGTCGCCGGGGGAGTGGTGGCCGCGCACAATCAGGTGCTCCGGGACTGGTTGCGCAGTCGCGGAACGGTCGACGCCTCCGGACGGCTGCGGAGTGCGCTCGACGTGGTGCGTTCCGGTTGGGAGGACGGACCCTCTCCGACAGACGTGACGCCCCACGACGTGGTGGTCGGAGTCGTGCGGACGAGCGCCGAGGTCGCGGTGGTACGGGAGCGGATGGAACACGCGCTCCGAGACTTGAGCTGACGCCCGTGAGCACCTGGCACTCAGTGCCGTCCATCTGACGGAGTGGCGACGTTCCGGGCAGCGGCGAGGCTCAGTCGTATCCGCGGATCAAGTGTTCCTCGCCGACGTCGTCGCCCAGCGCGGTCTGCGCCGGCACCAGCGGACTGTCCGGTGCCGGATCAAGATGTCTCGGGGCGCGCACCGGCGAGTGGCGTGTGGCGACCGGGGAGAGCGGCGACACGGTGGACACGGAGTCCAGATCACGAGACGGCACGGCGGTCTCCTCTCCTCGGCGCTTGTGCATCGATAGTCCTTGGCTGTACTGCACCTCGCACGCTCGGCGCGCCGTGGTGGTTGTCGGATTCGCCCGACCGAGAAGTAGATTTCTCTGCCACGATAATTTCAGTAATGAACGAAATTACATTACCCTCCACCCCTCACCACCGACGGTGTTCCGGAACAAATCACTGCCGAGATCCGGAGAACAAGTCCACTTCGGGCTCAGTAGCTGCGTGCTTCTCAGTCGTTCTCGCCCTCCCAGCGCAGGAGGAATCGAGCCCGCGTGGCGACGTCGGCGTGAGGCAAGGCACAGGGGCGGTACCCCAGCTCCTCGTACGCCGAGGTGACGGCACGGCTGCTTTCGACGGCCTCGTCGAACGTCTGAGTGCGTTCGGTGTCGGCGGTGTAGATCTCGGGCCAGGGGGCAGCGACGACGACGTGGTCGTAGCGCAGCGTCCGCGCGGCGTGGCGAAGTTCGTGCGGGACGGGACGCCCGTGCAGGCGCAGGTGGCCGAGGATGTCACCGAGTCCGCGGTCGAAGAACACTGTGGACCGGGATCGGGACGCGAGGCGGTGTTGCATGCGGTCTCGTCGCAACATCAGAAGGGCGAACTCCTCCGGCGACGGAGTTCCGTGGTGGGCGCGCAAGATCGCGCGTGCTGACTCAGGCATCACCGGAAACCCCGCGTCGGCAAGGAGGGTGAGAACGGTCGTCTTGCCTGTCCCGGGGCCTCCTGTGAGGACGATGAGACGACTGCCTGTCGAACGCATACGGTCTCCTTGTCGGTGCGGTTTCCGGGGTGTGTGCGGCAGAATCGGAGTCATGACGGAGCGCAAGCCTGCGGGGATGTCCTACGAGTCGTGGATCGACCGGCAGATTCGGACCGCGCAGGAACGGGGCGAGCTGGACGACCTGCCGGGTGCAGGCAAGCCGATTCCGCCCGATCGCGGTTCGGACACTGCGCTGGCGTGGGTGAAGACGCGGCTGGACAAGGAAGGCTTGTCGAGCGACTCACTGCTGCCGGAGGGCGTGCGGCTGCGCAAGGAAGTGGACCGGCTCCCGGAAACGCTGCGTGATCTGCGCGAAGAGGGTTCGGTGCGGGAGCTGGTGGAGCTGCTCAATCAGCGGATCGTGGCGTCGTTGGCCCTGTACTCCCGAAGCTGTCCTGAGCCGCAAAGTAGCGGAGGCTCCATCCAGGGCTGTGCTCGATGATCGATAGCGTGACGTTGTGCAGCGCGAGTGGCAGCCGGATGAGCTGGTGGAGTCGTGGACTCTGGTGGGCGATGACTGGCGTCTGGTGGGCAACAAGTCCGGGTCGACGCGGCTCGGGTTCGCGTTGTTGCTGAAGTTCTTCGAGATCGAGGCGCGGTTCCCGCGGTATGCCGAGGAGGTCCCGTCGCAGGCGGTCGGCTACGTCGCTGAGCAGGTTGGCGTGCCTGCCGAGGAGTTCGGCCGCTACTCGTGGCGCTCTCGCTCGATCGAGTATCACCGCGCCCAGATCCGGACCGCGTTCGGTTTCCGGGAGTTCTCCCGGGGTGATGAGGACAAGCTGGCCGGGTGGTTGGCCGAGGAGGTCTGCCCGGTTGAGCTGCGTGAGGATCGGTTGCGGCAGGCGGTGCTGGTGCGGTGTCGCGCCGACGGGATCGAGCCACCCGGACGGCTGGACCGCATAATCGGTTCGGCCCGCTCGACGTTCGAGCAGCGGTTTTGCCACCGCACGGTCGAGCGGTTGCCCGAGGCGAGTGTGGCCGCGCTGGAGGTGCTGATCGCCGAGGACGACTCCGCAGGCCGGGGGCTGTTGGCGGAGCTGAAAGCCGATCCCGGTCAGATCGGGTTGGAGACGGTGCTGGCCGAGATCGACAAGCTGACGGCAGTGTGGCAACTGGGGCTGCCGGAGGGGTTGTTCACCGACACCTCGGAGAGGCTGGTGGTCGCCTGGCGGGCGCGAGCGATGCGTTCGTACCCATCCGATCTGCGTGAATCGCCCCGCGAGGTGCGGCTGACGTTGTTGGCGGCGCTGTGCTGGATGCGGCAAACCGAGATCACTGATGCGTTGGTCGACCTGCTGATCGGCCTGATTCACAAGATCAACACGAAGGCGGACCGGAAGGTCGAGCGCGAGCTCACCGACGATCTGCGCCGGGTGCGGGGCAAGGACGGCATCTTGTTTCGGATGGCCGAGACGGCGCTGGAACACCCGGACGAGCAGGTGCGCACCGCCCTGTACCCGGTGGTGGGTGAGACCACGCTGCACGATCTAGTCAAGGAAGCCAAAGCCAACCAGCAGGCTTTTCAAGCTCGGGTGCGTACGGTGTTGCGAGCCTCGTATTCGAACCACTATCGGCGGATGCTGCCGCCGCTGTTGGCCGCGTTGGATTTTCGGTGTAACAACACGGCCTACCGGCCGATCATGCACGCCCTGGAGCTGCTGCAACGCTATCGCGACGTCGACGGCAAGGTGCGTTTCTACGCCAGCGAGGAATCAGTGCCGGTCGACGGGGTGGTGCCGAAAGCCTGGCGTGATCACGCTCGTCGTCCGCGAAGGTCAGGCCTTTGTTCCTGAAGCCAATACGGGACTCAGAGTGGGAGACGAACTGCTCATCGTGACGACGCAGACACAACGCGAGGCTGCAGAACGCCGACTTCGCGCGGTCAGCCGCCGCGGCAGACTCGCACACTGGTTCGGTGAACGCGGTGACCCCGACTGACTGAGCCGAGCCACGACCCGCGCAGTCGATTCAACGGATGGTTGAAGCACTCAAGCGTCCTCGAGATAGCTCTGGCCCCGTTTTCGATGGTGACGGCCCGCTTCGGGCGGTCACGGCGGGTTGTGACAGGTGACGCTGGTGCGATGGTGATCGACTTCTGACGTTGGTGCTCTCCGGGTTGTCATACCTGGTCATCGAGGGGTCGAGGATGCGACCGTGGTGCTCGTCGTCCGGGCGTCGACGCCGCCGGGGCCGGTGACCTGCCCGGGATGCGGCGTGGAGGCCGGGCGAGTCCATGGTTATGCCGAACGCGGACTCGCTGATGTACCGGTGGACGGGCGGCGGGTCGTGGTCCGGGTTTGGGCACGACGGATCGTCACCACCGAAAATGGGCCAGAACCGTTAATCAGAGAGCCCCGCCACACCTTCCGCACCCATACATTCCGCGTGGGCGGCTTCTAACCCGAATGCGCGCTGGCGGCCGGTCGTCCATACAGAGTCGTCGTGCTCACTTAAGCCACGCCTGAGCGGAGCCGGTCGTGGTGACGGTCCGCGTGCGGGCACCATGACGAACGGATCGGCAGCCGCTGAGGGTCAGCGGCTGTGCCATACCTCGTCGTCTTGGGTGCGGCTGTGGATTGATGGGGGCAGTGTTCCGTCCGCGACGTCGGTGATCGTGACATGTTCAAGGACTTCACGGAGGGAACTGCGCAGCGCGATCCAGACGAGTTGCAGGCCGTGTCCGGCGCTGCCGTAGTCGATGTCTTCTGGTCGTGATCCGTGAACGTTGATGAGGGGACCGTCGACGGCACGGATCACATCAGCGATTGTGATGGCCTGCGCCGGACGTGCCAGCGACCAACCACCGTTCTTCCCGCGTTGGCTGGTGACCAGTCCGGCACGGCGGAGTTCTGCCAGCAGGGTCAGCAGGAATGGCTGCGAGATGTGCTGGGCGGTCGCGATCTGCTCCGCGCTGAGCAACCTGTTCGCGCGAGCGAGTTCGATCAGAGCGCGCACGCCGTAGTCGGTTCGGGTGGAGATGCGCACGCCGTCATGATCCTTTCTGAAGCAGGTGGTCCACATGGTGGTATCGCGTGACATGAGGACTCCCATCAGCAACGCTACTATCTAGACTTTTTTGGTATACTTTTCGGAGGCGTTTGATGGGTAGCTTCGTGTTGCTGGCGTTGGCGGGGCTGGCCGGCCAGCTGGTTGATGGGGCGCTGGGAATGGCGTTCGGCGTGACCTCGACCACAGTGTTGCTGGCGGCGGGGATCGCCCCGGCGATGGCCTCGGCGAGCACGCATCTGGCCGAAGTGGGCACGACGCTGGCTTCGGGCTTATCGCACTGGCGGTTCGGCAACGTCGACTGGCCCAAGATCGGCTGGTTAGCCGTACCGGGCGGGA
Source organism: Allosaccharopolyspora coralli (assembly GCF_009664835.1). Taxonomy (NCBI): domain Bacteria; kingdom Bacillati; phylum Actinomycetota; class Actinomycetes; order Pseudonocardiales; family Pseudonocardiaceae; genus Allosaccharopolyspora; species Allosaccharopolyspora coralli. Next base: position 2,390,294 of record NZ_CP045929.1, on the reverse strand, counting down.
TCTCCGCGTTCGTGGGGGCGACGTTTTTGACATCGATCCCGGCTGCGGCGGCCGAGCCCGTGGTCGCGGTGATCTTGTTCGGTGTAGGGATTTACATCCTGTTGCAGTTCGCGGTCGATCGGTCCGGCCCGGTGGTGCGGGTGCGTTCAGTGCCGCGCCGGTTCTTGACTCCGCTGGCGGTGGTAGCAGGGTTCATGGACGCCGTCGGCGGCGGAGGCTGGGGACCGGTGGGCTCCTCGACGCTGCTGGCGTCGCGCCGCATGGAGCCGCGCAAAGTCGTGGGCACCATCGCTGCCAGCGAATTCATCGTCACCATCGGAGCCAGCCTCGGGTTCCTGTTCGGCCTGTCCGCCTCGGAGATCCCGTTCCGCGTGGTGGCTGCGCTGCTGGTCGGCGGCGTCATCGCCGCGCCGATCGCGGCCTGGGTGGTGCGATTTCTCAACGCCCGACTGCTGGGCACTCTGGTCGGCGGGGTAATCGTGCTGACTAACCTGCGCACCTTCTTGCAAGCGATCGGCTTCGAGACCCTACTCAGCGTCCCCCTGTACGCCGTGTTGATTGCAGGCTGGCTCACCGCGATCATCCTCGCCATCCGCGCCACCCGGCTGGATCGCCAGCAGGGCACCAAGCCTGCTGTGGAGGCTGAGGACGCGGCTACCGCAGCAGGGTCGTAACTCTCAGCCACAGCATCAGTGAGAGGACCATCCACAGCATCAGTGAGAAGACGATGACCGTTCAGCGGCACGACTGGTCGTGCCGACCACGTAGGAACGGAGTAGCCATGACCGAATTCGCTGATCCGACATTCTACCGTAGCCCGGCCGAGGCGGCAGCGGCCCCGGCCGAGCGGTTGGCCTATGTGGCCGCGTTCGACCGGAGCGGACGGTCGCCGGATGCCCTAGCTGTGGTCAATGTCGACTCGGACTCGGCCTCCTACGGGCGCGTGATTGGGTGGGCCGAGTTGTCCACCTATGGCGACGAGCTGCATCACTTCGGGTGGAACGCCTGCAGCAGTGCCCTGATGCACGAGGGCCACGACATGCACGGGTTGGCGCGCCGGTATCTGCTGTTGCCCGGTATTCGCAGCTCAACTATCCACATCTACGACACCCAGCCCGATCCGACGGAGCCGCGGCTGGTGAAAACCATCGGCGCCGACGAGTTGGCCGATAAGGCAGGGTATTCCCGCCCGCACACGCTGCACTGCGGTCCGGATGGGATTTTCCTGTCCTGCCTGGGCGGTGCGAACGGATCCGAGGGGCCGGGCGGGATCGCGCTGCTGGACCACGACAGCTTCGAGGTGCTGCGGGCGTGGGAGACTGAGCGTGGGCCGCAGTATCTGGCCTACGACGCTTGGTGGCACCTGCAGCGCAACACCGCGATCACCAGCGAATGGGGCACCCCTTCGATGATCGAGAACGGGCTGGACCCTGAGTTGTTGCTGGCGAACCAGTACGGGCACGCGCTGCACTTCTGGGACCTCGCCGAGGGCCGGCACATTCAACGGGTGGACCTCGGCGAACAGCACCAGATGGTGCTCGAACTACGTCCGGCCCACGATCCAGAAGCCACCTGGGGCTTCGCCGGGGTGGTCGTCTCGACCGAGGATCTGTCCGCCTCGGTGTGGCACTGGCACCATGACGGTGAACGCTGGGTCGCCGACAAGGTCATCACGATTCCGGCCGAACCGGCCGCCGCTGAGCTACTGCCGCCGGTGCTGCGGCCCTTCGGTGCCGTTCCTCCGCTTGTGACTGACATTAGCTTGTCGGTCGATGATCGGATGCTGTACGTGTCCTGCTACGGCACGGGCGAACTCAAACAGTTCGACGTCACCGACCCCGCCAGCCCGCGCGAGACCGGTTCGGTGCGCCTCGGCGGCGTGGTCTCCCGCACGCCGCATCCCGCCGCGCCCGGCGAAGCACTCGCCGGGGGGCCGCAGATGGTCGAGACCAGCCGTGACGGGAACCGCGTCTACGTCACCAACTCGCTCTACGGTGCCTGGGACGACCAGTTCTACCCCGACGGCGTCGGAGCATGGATGGCCACACTCCACGCCGACCCCGCCGGCGGACTGACGATCGACCCGCAGTTCTTCCCCCACGGGCAGGACTTTCGCGGTCGCCGCGTGCACCAGATCCGAGTCGAAGGCGGCGATGCCTCCTCCGACTCCTACTGCTACCGCTGACTTACCGCACGCCCACGCGGTCTCGGTCGCGTAGTGCGTCGGTGAATGCCGCCACCACCGACATCAGGGGCGTTTCGGTGTCGGGGTCGAGGTCCGCGCCGTGCTCAGTGCGGGTGATCGCCTGGTCGAGAAGGAAATAGCCGGGTAGCACGTGGGCGGCGCCCATGGAGGTCAGCACCGGCCGCAGGGCGTAGTCGATGGCCAGCACATGGGCGGTGCTACCGCCGGTCGCCAGCGGCAGGATGGTCTTGCCAGCCAGCGCGTATTGCGGCAGCAGGTCCAGGAACGCCTTGAGCAGTCCGGAATAGGCGGCCTTGTAGACCGGGGTGGCGATGACGAGGCCATCGCTTTCTGCCAGCAAATCCGTGGCCTCGGCAATACGGGGGTGCTGGGCTTGGGCGGCCAGCAGCGCCTCGGGCGGCAGGTCTCGTACCCCGACCTGGTGGACCTCGTGGTCCTGCGAGCGAAAATGCGCGCCGAGCCGGTCGAGGACCGCCGCTGTGCGTGAGGTCGGTGACGGGCTTCCGGACAGCAGCATGATCGAGGACATGAGCAACCTCCAGGACTTGGATGTGACCGTTGTTGGGTGGCGGGGGGCAGTGAGTCTGGAGCGGCCGGTGCGCTGGATCTTCCAGCGCACCGGACCGAACAACGTGCTTACGAGGTCCCCCGCGCAACATGCTCGGCGTGTGTTCGCTGGGGGTGTGGTAGGCGCACTGCTCAGGCCGTGGCGGTGCTGCCGGGGGTGAAGGTTGCGTGACTTACCTGCTCGAACAGGAGGATCGTTCCGACGTTGCGAGTACCGTCTGGTCGGTTCTGGCCACCGTGCACGTGGACCGTGTCCACCCGAGGTCGTGCATCACGGCCCTAGCGACCCGACCGACCTCTGGCCCGGCAGGAGAGTCCCCGTGACACGGGCAGACGAGCGCACCGCCGCGTGTGGCGACGGTTGCCAGTGCCCGGTCGAGTTCATGCCCGCCCCAGGTGCCTGTGAGCACGTCGGACCAAGCATGCTGTGACAGCGCTATCGGCTCTTCCGGCGCCGTCGCCGGCTGGTGGTGGAACGCGAGGTATTCGGCGCCGGTACGGGTGTCGCGGTAGCGGTGTGTGGCGAAGGTGCCGTGCGGGTGGAATCGAGTGGGCAACCGGTGCCGTGTTGTAGCCCGTTCGCCGTACCGCCGGTGGGTAATCACGTCGGTGACACGTACGCGCTCCAGGGTGTGTTGGGTGGCGAACCGGGCGGTTGCTGCCGAGCCGAGGAGATCTCCGTGCTCGCTGACGAGAGCAGACACCGCGGCGACGGGCGCGAGGCCGGCCAGGCACATGAGGTCCACAGCGGCCTCGGGGGCGTCGGCGTGCGCGAGGACCCCGTCGGTGTCGGTGCGTATCGGCATGATGTGGCCGGGCCGGATCAGATCATCCGCATGAGATTCGGGCGAGGCCAACACACGCAGCGTGCAGGCTCGGTCGTGGCCGCTGATGCCGGTGGTGATGCCGACACCGGCGTCGACCGACACGGAGAAACCTCCGTATGCGGGCCCGTGTCGGTTAATCATGGGTGGGATGTCGAGGGTGTCGAGCCGGTCGGCGGTGGTCGCCGCAAGCACGAAGCCACTCGTGTGCCGCACCATCCAGCCGAGTTGCTCACCCTGAGCCAGGCTGGCGGCGAGCACGAGGAAAATGCTGTTGGTGCCTGCGGCCTCGACCACGATCGGTCGCCCGGCGGTCAGTGCGTCCAGGGCGCGATGCACGGCGGTCGCGGTGGTGTGGCCGTTGGTGTGGGTGGTCATGGGAGTCTCCGAAGGGGTTTGTGCTCCTGCGGATCAGGCAATCGCGGCGTGCTCGTGTTCGTACTGGTTGCCCGGCTGGGACAGGTCGTAGTGCTCGCGCAGGGTGGTGCCGGTGTAGTCGGTGCGGAACAGGCCGCGCTGCTGCAGCAGTGGGATGACGTGTTCGACGAAGGCCTGCAGGCCGGAGGGCAGTACGGCGGGCATGATGTTGAACCCGTCGGCGGCGCCCGTGGTGAACCAGTGCTGCAGCGTGTCGGCGACCTGTTCGGGGGTGCCGGTGAAGGTGCGGTGCCCGCGTCCGCCGCCGAGGCGGCCGATGAGTTCCCGCACGGTTAGGTTCTCCTCGCGGGCGAGCGTGACGATGAGGCTGTAGCGGCTCTTGGCCCCTTCGATGTCGTCCTCGGTGGGTAAATCGGCGGGCAGCGGCCGGTCCAGCGGCAGCTCATCGGGATGCCGCCGCAGCGTCCGGGCGAGCTGCGTGTGGGCGTGTTTGGTGACGATAAGTTCGTCGAGCTGCTCAGCGACCTGTCGTGCCTCGGCTTCCGTGCTGCCGATCACCGGCACCACGCCGGGAAGGATCTTGACCCGTTCGGGATCACGACCTGTATGGGAAATGCGGGTTTTGACGTCGCTGTAGAAGGTCTGCGCATGCGACAGCGTTTGTTGGGCAGTGAAGATGGCCTCTGCGTGGTCTGCGGCGAAGTCCTTGCCTTCTGTCGACGAGCCCGCTTGCACCAACACGGGGTGCCCCTGCGGCGGCCGCGGGGTGTTGAGGGGCCCGCCGATGCGGTAGTGCCAGCCGTGGTGGTTGATGGGACGTACCCGGGAGGACTCGGCCCAGACGCCAGCCTGTTTGTCGCCGAGCACGGCGTCGTCGGTCCAGCTGTCCCACAGTTTGCGGGTCACGTCGACGAACTCGGCCGCGCGCTCATAGCGATCGTGATGGGTGGGCTGGGTCTCGAGACCGAAGTTTCGGGCCGCCTCGACGTTGGCAGTGGTGACGATGTTCCACCCGGCCCGTCCACCGCTGAGGTGATCCAGGGAGGCGAAGCGGCGGGCCAGGTTGAACGGGTCGTTGTAGGTCGTCGAGGCAGTCGCGATCAACCCGATATGCTCAGTGGCCGCGGCCAAAGCGGCCAGCAGCATCGTCGGGTCCAGGATCCCGGAGGGGCGCCGTCCCACATCACCCTGAAGACCGGGGCTGTCGGCGAAGAACACCGAGTCCATTCGGCCCGTCTCGGCCAGCCGCGCCAGGTGGGTGAAGTGGGCGAGGTCGGTTCCCGCGTGTGGGTCGGATTCAGGCAGCCGCCACGAGGCCTCGTGGTGGCCGGTGGTCATCAAAAACGCATTGAGATGCATGAAACGCGCCGTGGTCATGCTTGAGACCTTTCGTGTCAATGGAGGCGAGGTTCCGTGATCGTCCCGGGGAACCGGCCCCGACGGGGGGCGATCGTGATGAACGCTCATCCCCGCCGAGGCCGTCGGTATCTCGCCGCTGTCCGGGTGGGCATACGTCAATGACCGGCGGGCGCCTATGTCCGCCAGCGGGACAACCTGCGTTCGATTCCGACGAGCACCGCGTTGAAGGCGAGTCCGAGCAGCGAGATCGTGACGATCCCGGCATACATTTGCGGCACTTGGAAGTTGTACTGGGACATGTTGATCAGGTATCCGAGCCCGGCTTTGGCGCCGACCATCTCCGCTGCCACCAGGACCAGGATCGAGTTCGCCCCGGCTAGCCGGATCCCGGTGAAAATCATCGGCACCGCTGCGGGAAGCACGACCTTGCCGAATAGTGGGAGCGGTGTGAATCCCAGGGAGCGTGCGGACTTGATCAACAGTGGGTCCACTGTCCGCACGGCACTGATCGTGTTCAGCAGGATCGGCCACGTGCAGGCGAACACGATCAACGACACCTTTGAGGTCTCGCCCAGGCCCAGCAGCAGCACGAACACCGGTAGTAGTGCCAGGGCCGCGGTGTTGCGGAACACCTCGAGCAGTGGGTTGAGCAGTTCGTCGGCTATCCGGTACCAGCCGATTACCACGCCCAGCGGGACCGCGACCGTGATCGCGATCAGGAATCCGGCCAGCGACCGCGCCAGGCTCGCGCCGAGGTTTGCCAGTAGCTGCCCGTTGACCAGCAGCTCGAACCAGGTGGCCACGACTGTGCTGAACGGCGGCAGGAAGATCTTTTCGACTAAGCCGATGCGCGGCACCGTTTCCCACAGCAGCAGGAACGCGACCAGCGCCACCGATAACTTGAACGCCCTTATGAGGTGGGCGCGGATCACTGTCACTGGTGCGGCAGCGGAACTGCGCTGACGCTCCAGTACTGCCTCAGCCAACGGGGAACGCCTCCTTCTCGCTCTTCGCGTCGGTGTCCCCGGTTGTCGCTGCCGGCCCGTTGCCGGCCTCGACTTCAGATCGGACCAGGCTCCAGACCTGGTGTCGGTAGTGGGCGAACTCGGGCTCCGAACGGATGTCGTCGTGCTCCGTGCGGTCGCGCAACTCGATATCGACGACCTGCTTGATCCGTCCCGGCCGGGCGCTGAGTACGGCGACTCGCTGCCCCAAGTACACGGCCTCGTCGATACCGTGGGTGATGAACACGATCGTTTTGCCGGTGCGGTGCCAAATGTTGAGGAGCTCCTCCTGGAGAATCTCGCGGGTCTGAGCATCCAGCGCGGCGAACGGTTCGTCCATCAGCAGCACTTCCGGATCGAAGGCCAGACTCCGCGCGATCGCGACGCGCTGTTTCATACCTCCGGAGAGCTCGTGCGGATAGCGGTCCTCGAAACCGGCGAGCCCGACCAGCTCCAAATACTCCAGTGCACGCTCGCGGCGCTGCTGAGTGGGGACTTTCTTGGCCTCGAGCCCGAACTCGATGTTTCCGTGCGCCGTTCGCCAGGGCAGCAATGCGTACTGCTGAAACACCACTCCCCGGTCGAGCCCGGGGCCGGTGATCGGTGTGCCGTCCAACCGGATCTCGCCTCGGGTCGGCTCGGTCAGTCCGGCCAGCAGGTCGAGCATGGTCGACTTGCCGGAGCCGCTGGGCCCGACAATCACGGCCAGCTCGCCGGAATTGATGCGCAGGTCGACGTCCTCGAGCACGCTGAGCTCGGCGTCCTGTTCCCCTTTGTCCGGACGCACCCGGAAACTTTTGGATACCCCGTGAAAATCGATGATGGTCATGATCTCCTCTATTGGGTCTGGCTACCGTCGGAACGGGTTGAATTCGTTGGTGTAGAGCTGTTGCGGAGCGATCTGGCCGGGTTCGACCCGTCCGTCGGCGATGAGGTGGTCCAGCCATATGGTGAATTCACGCTCGGCGATCAAACCGCCCACACCGGCCACCCCGGTGCTACGCCAGAAACGTATGGTCTCCGCGTTCTCGTTGCGCCCGCGCCGCCGGATCAGGCTCACGAACCGGTCGACGACCTCGTCGCGGGGGCGTGTTTGCGCCCAGCGCAAAGCCCGGGCGCTCCCCTCCACCAGCGTTCTGGTCGTGTCCGGGTTCGTCGCCACGAAATCGTCGCGCATGACATAGCAGCCCCCGGTGAACGCCCCGAGCAGTTCCACATCGGTGAACACCGGCCGGATCCCGCCGCGCGCGACGGCTTTCTCCCGCTTGAAATCGGACAATACAGCGACGTCGAGCTGACCCGAGCGCAATGCCTGCTCCGCGCTCACCGGGGGTACGACGACCAGTTGGACGGAACGAATTTCCTCCGGCGTGAGCCCGCCGCGTTCCAGGTAGATCGACAGCGTGTCCTCGTGATGGGCCCCGAGGGTATTGACTCCCACCTTCTTGTCGACGAAATCCCGGGGGGATCGGATCGGGCTGTCCTCGGGCACGTAATAGCCCGCGTAGCTGCCCCGGTCCGACCCGTAATACCCCAAAACGGCCGTAACCGGCGCGCCCGCGGCCGCGAGACGCAGGATCGCCCCATTGAACGCACCGCCGATGTCGACATCACCGGTCACTGTGGCCTGGACATCCTGCGGTCCGCTGATGGTATTACCGATCCACTCCAGCCGAATATCGCCTAACAGGCCCAGATCCTGGGCAAGCTCTGGCCAGGTCACGTCCCCCGACCATCCCTGGTAGCGCACCACCTTTCCCGAGCGGTCGGATCCGGTGGCACCGGCTGAGCATCCACCGAGAACGGTACCGGCGGCGATCATTGAGAGGCCGGATCGCAGCACTTTTCGTCTACTCACCGGCCGCAGATGTGAAATACTCACGTGTGCGCTCGAATTCTCTCGATGCGATCATGGGTGTTTCGGTTTCGCGGCGAATGGCGCTATGGCCTCCTGCTGCGCACTACCACCGTTATTTCCGAGGTGCTCTCGCAAGAACCGTGACGTCTTGCGCCGCGATTCCTGGCAAAGACACGAACGGATCCTCGCCGGAACCCGCTATCGAATCCGCATCCCGGTTCTTTCAAACCCTCGGATGAAAGTGGTTTACCCGCGAACGGTGTCAGCTGGCTGCGGGCGAGGAGTAGGCGGCAGCGTCGCCCCGTTTGGCAACACTGTGCTGCCCGTTCACACCGACCGGGATCTCCCCGGCCACCGTGACCCGATGCAGCCGCCGCGGCACGTCCTGGGCATAGTCCGACACCGCATAATGCTGCGTGCTCCGATTATCCCAGATTGCGAGGTCGCCGGGAGCCCACTGCCACCGCACCGTGTTCTCCAGCTCGGTCACATAGCTCTGCAACAAAGCGAACAACGCGCCAAAGTCCGACTTCGGCAACCCCGTAAACGACTGGGCGAAATGCCCGAGCAGCAGCGCACGCTCACCGGTCTCCGGATGCACCCGGACCACGGGGTGCTCGGTCTGATAGACGGTCGAGGTGAACGCCTTGCGGTGTTCCACGGCGGCTTCAGTCTCCGGGGCGGAACCGTGCGAGGCGGCGTAGTCGTAGTCGTTGGTGTGCCGTGCCCACAAGCCTTCGGCGAGTTCGCGCAGCTGATGCGGCAACTTCTGGTACGCCGCGACCGTGTTGGCCCAGACCGTATCGCCGCCATAGGGCGGCAACACGACCGCGCGCAGCAGGGAGAACGAGGGCGGACGGTCCACGAACGTCACATCGGTGTGCCAGCTGTTGGCACGTCCCCGCTCTGCATCGATGGGAAGCACGCTGGCCTGGTCCTGCACACCGGACACCGTCGGATGAGCCGTGGTCAGATCGCCGAGCCGGCGTGCGAACACGGCCTGGGCATCGTCGTCGAGATGGTCTTGACCGCGCAGGTAGATAACTTTGTGTTCTAGCACCGCAGCCCGGATGCGCGCGACAACGTCCTCCGGCAAATCCGGCTCCAGCCGAACACCGGACACGACAGCGCCCAGGGAACCTGCCACAGGCTGAATATTGATTGTGGAACTTTCAGTAACAGTCATGCTGATCTCCTCGTCGATCGTGCTGGCCAGCCCCGCCACGGCTATGCCCCCAGGGCAAGGCCGGACTCGGAACCATTGGTGCGCGTTCCAGCCGAAGCCCGACGAAAACCGACGGACAGGCGAACGCGGGCAAAACGCCTCAGCACCAGCGACACAGTGCGCTGGCCATCCTCACCAGATCGACGCACACGCGGGTCGTGAGCAGAACGCCGCTGAGACCGCGAGGAGCGCGCACGGAAAACCGCTCGGGCACCCGGCCGCCGGGTTCTCCTCCAGCCGCGGTCTCCTCCCGCCGCCTTTTCGACAGCGCAACGACAGCACGCACACCAACAGGCACCCGTGAAGCGGTCGACCATGCTGCAGTCGGGACCTGCCACGCTGAGCTCAGCTTCGGCATGCCGCACCCCCTCTCGCGCGCCGGGAAGCATCCCGTGGGGAAAACTAAACTAAGTTGGTAGAGAATTTACACTTGTTGTCGCTCGCCGCCTAGAGCGTTCCACCAGGTAGGAACAGCCCGATTAGGCCCTGTACTCCCGAAGCTGTCCTGAGCCGCAAAGTAAGGGCTGGCTGGTAACGATCGGGGACTGTCACCAGGTCGGCGAGCAAACCCACATCACTGCTGTGCAGCGTTGCGGCGGTGCAGAGTGCGGTACACCGTGGCGCGGGAGACGGTGAACACGTCGGCGAGATCGGCGACGGTGTACTCGCCAGTGCCGTACATGCGCACGAGTTCGCGCTGTTGCTTGGCTGAGAGCTTCGGCGCACGGCCGCGTAGCTTGCCCTTCGCGCGGGCGACGGCCATGCCCTCTTTCGTTCGCGCCCGCAGCAGGTCGACCTCGAACTCGGCGAAGATAGCCAAGATCGAATAGAACATCTTGCCCATCGGGTCGGTGGGATCGTAGACCTGTCCACCGAGGGACAGCTTAATGCCGCGCTCGGCCAGTGAGTCACCAATGGCGCGTGCATCGGGCACGCTTCTGGCGAGGCGATCGAGTTTGGTCACGATCAGGGTGTCGCCTTCTCGCACGGCCGCGAGAGCTTGATCGAGTCCGGGCCGGGCACGTGTGGTTCCGGTCAGGCCGTGATCGAGATAGATCCGATCGGCGGCGACGCCGAGCTCGGCCAACCGGTCGCGTTGGGCAGTGAGGTCTTGTTCGTCGGTGGAACAGCGGGCGTAGCCGATCAGCTGGGCGTTCATGATCGGAAGCGTACGAATAGGCCCCGACAGCTGCGAAAAATTCCGCACGGGGTATGTGCAACGCCGCAGGTTGTGGTCGGACACGGTCAGTGCATGATGTGGATCATGTGCGGTTGGGGTTCGTCAACTGCAACATTCTGATCTTGGTTTCAGTCACTCGGTGAGTGTGCTGGAGCCCGTACGGCAAGCGAGGCGACAGTCCCGTTCTCCGGTGACTTCCCGGTTCCGGGTCGGCGCGCTGAAGAGTCAGCTGGCTCGGTCTGGACATGCGGCACGGGTCTGTTTGCGCGACAGTGACGGCGAAGGGACATCACTCACGCGGAAGGGGTGGAAGATGCGGCGGGGCCCGATGGTACGTCTGCGAAGGGCCGTCGGTGCACGCCCGATGTTGCGGGTTCCGAAACGCGCCGTCGATGTCGAGACCGCGACGCTGCGTTACCTGCTCTACGGGCTGCTTCCGGCCTGGTTCATCCCGGCCCTGCTGGACTGGTACCAGCATCGGCGGACCGATATCGAGCACACCGCCGGCACCCGGGAGTCGCTCATTCATGCGCTCATGATGAGCGAGGTTGGGCTGCCGGTCCTTGTGGCGATCGCTTTCGAGATCAACCCGCTGGTGCTGGTCCTGATCGCGGTAGCGATCGCCGCGCACGAGGCGACCGCCCTGTGGGATGTCAGCACCGCGGTGGAAAGCGGGCGGGAGGTGCGTCCGTGGGAGCAGCACATCCACAGCTTCCTGGAGGCGATGCCGTTTATGACCACCTCGGCCCTGCTGTGCCTGCACTGGGAGCAAGTCCAGGCGTTGCTGCATGACGCCAGGCAGCCACAGGCCTGGAGGCTGCGACTCAAGCAGCACCGCCTGCCGACCAGCTATCTCGCCTCGATCGGCGTGGCCATCGGCGGGGCCATCGTGCTGCCCTACGGCAACGAGCTGATGCGGTGCCTCAAGGCCGCGCGCTGAAAGCGGATCAGAATAGCAATCCTCTTCCGGACGTACGTAAGGGGTTCCGCTGCGGACGTGGGATGAGTGAGTTCTATCGGATGTAGGCGGTGGGGTGGTTGGCGAGGGCGTCAGCGAGCCACTGCGGGTGCATGGGCAGTAGGTCGGCTGGCAGGTTGTCGGGAGAGAAGAATGCGGCCTCGAGCGTTTCGACTCCATCCCAATGCAGCTCTTCCTGCACGGTCTGGCAGCGGAAACATGAGGTGATGAATTGGCTGACCTGCCCGGAGGGGTAGGCGAAGCTTTGGGAGCTGGGGTGGGAGTAGACACCGATGAGGTGCGAGACCTGCACTTGCAGTCCGGTTTCCTCGGCTACCTCGCGGGTGATGGCTTCGTTGACGGTCTCACCGGGTTCTACGTGTCCGGAGGGCAGTCCCCATTGGCCGTTGTCGGCGCGTCGTTGTAGTAGTACGTGCCCGGAGTGGTTGAACACGACGGCGGCGACCCCTGCCTTGACTGCCTCAGGCCACGGAAAGGAGGGGGTGCTCCACTGTCGGTGATGGGTTCCTGGGGTGAATAGCTCGGTGAGGTTCGACAGTGTGGCGTCGGGGGCGCGGAAGTCCCGCGGGGAGGCGAACACTGTGGGGGTCGGTGAGATCAGGATGGCGGGTAGTCCGTGTTGGTGGGCGCCGAGGATGTCGGTATGTGGGCTATCGCCGACCACCACGGCGCGGGCGTCAGGCGGCACTCCTTCCAGGGCGGCACGAAACATCGATGGGTACGGTTTGCCGATGATGAGCGGGCGCTGGCCCGTGGCCGTCTGCACGGCGGCCACGAGTGCTCCAGTGGCAGGGCGGGGCCCGGTGGAACTGGGAAACGACTCATCGGCGTTGGTGGCCACGAATCGGGCCCCGGAGGTGATTTGGGTGGCTGCGTGGTCGAGATGCGGATACGACACGTGCTGATCGCAACCGATGACGACAGCCTGCGGTTGCTCTGTCTCGGTGATCTCACATCCGGCGCGACGCAATTCGGAGGCCAGGCTCACGCTGCCGACAACATAGACCCGGTTCCATCCTTGCTCGCGCAGGTGCAGGGCTGTCGCCCAGCCGCAGGTGACGATCTCCTCAAGTGTGGCCTCGATCCCGATCTCGGCGAGCAGCTGCAGGACTTCGTCTCGTGCCGGGCGTGGATCATTGGTCAAAAAGCGCACCCTCTTGCCTTGCGCGCGCAGCTGAGCCAGTGCCTGAACGGCGCCCGGCAGAGCGAAATTGTCGAGGTAGACAACTCCGTCAAGGTCTATCAAGAACGTGTCGAACTGCTCGGCCAGCACGACTGACTCCACCTCCCTGCCAGGTATGGCTCTGTTGCTGGAAAAGGCCCGCAGGTTGGCTGCTCCGACAGTGGGTGGCGCGCACCTCGTCGAGCACCGTGGGGACACTCACCGAGGGCCTGTCCGTGGCTCGGAGGTCTCGCGAGGGTGCTCCACTGTGGAAAGCTCGAGACGGTCTTCGAGCGCAGCGAGCGCTGTGGCGAAGCCTTCGAGGCCGATCTCGTCGGCTGGCATGGCTACATAGGTGACGTCGGCGATGGTGTGCAATCCACGCACGAGGAAGGCGTAGGTGTGCCCGTCCTCGAGGAGCAAGATGATCGGTTTGCCCAGGGCGGCCGCCCAGCCGATTTCGATATGGGTGCCAGGCGAAGCGGGATCACCGGGGAAGGCCACGAACAGGCTGCAACCCCGGATCTGCTCATAGTCCAGGCGGCTGCAGTCCTCCGGCTGGAGGAAATCAGCGCCCCACCCTTCCCGCTTATGGGCGTTGTGGACGGTATAGCCGCCCGATTCCAGGTGGTCGATGAGGGCTTCGTAACGGGATCGCACGAACGAACGGAGCTGGCCAGCCTCGGGGTCGACCAGCGCCTTGAACGGGCCGGCGAGAAACACCGACGTTGGGCTGGCCACCGGCGGGGTGCCCCTGTCGCTGGCATGGTCGCTGCTCACTTCTCTCCCACCACAATCAGAAACGGCGGCCGGGTGGTCTCGTTGCCCCACGCGGGCCCATGGGGCTTGGACGGACGCTCGCCTTCGCCCGATACCGGCTCATGCAGGGTGATGTCGCGGAAACCGGCACCGGCCAGTACTTCCCGGTACGTGCGCGAGGGCCAGTGGTAGTCGATCAGTTCGAGTCCCTGGCCATCGGGTCGACGGAGCAGAACCCGGCGCTGCTGACCGGTGCTGTAGCGGCGACCGGGCTCACCGCTACGGAAAGTCGAGAACTGCACACCGGTCGTGTTGGGGTTGGTGTCGAGTACCGCGTAGCGCCCGCCAGGGCGCAAGACGCGGTACATCTCGGCGACGATGCTCTTGATGCGGTCCAAGGAGCCGATGTTGATGCATACGTAGCAAGCCATGGCCGCGTCGATGCTGCCGTCGGCCAGGAAGGAAAGCTGTTCCCCGCTGACGTGGTGATAGTCGATGCGAGGGTGGGCACGCTCCCGTTGGGCGATCGTGAGCATCGCCGGCGATGAGTCCACCGCGACCACAGCACAGCCGTAGTCACCCACGATTCGTTCTGCGACCTTGCCCGGTCCACAGCCGTAGTCGAGCACCCGAGTGGCGTCGTCGAGCCGGAGGGCGTCGAACACGCACGGATAGCCCAGGATGCGCTCGGGCAGGTCGTCATAGGCCTCGAAGCCCGCGGCGATCTCGTCAGCTTCCCAGGAGGTGCTCACCCGCTCACCTCTGCCGTCCGGAGCCGAGGACCCCAACGCTGTAGAAGAAGATGCTGATAGATCGGGTCGAGCGCGGTGAGCATCTCCCCAGGCGCCGGCTCGTCGTGGCGGAGTCGGCGATACACCTCAAAGAGCCCCAACACTTGGGCCCAGTAGTGCGGTAGTCCCAGCCCGCCGAGATCAGCGGAAAGCCCATGTCGGTTGGTGCGCAGGGCTTCCTCCACCTCCAAGACCTCACCGAGCGCCGCCCAATTGTCCTGAGCTGGCATGGCAGGGAAGGTAAACGGCGGGCTAGCAGCCCCGGCGGGGTCGGTCAGCACCGCCTGCACGTTGTCGTCATCCGGGGCGTATATGTGCAACGACCCAGCCGTGTGCGTGTAGTTGCCCAGCGCGACACCGAGTTGAGTAGCCAGGAACTCCTGCAGGAAAGTGAAGGAAAACAGATCGCTGCTCAGGCCCCGGTAGGCATCGTTGGCGCGCATGTAGGCGATGGCGTGCAGCGTGCCCTCACGCAACAGGAACTGCAGACCCAACGTGCAGGAGACATCGAGGTTATCCGGCACCCGCAACTCAGTCCCGTCAAAGATCTGCAACACCGCGCGCTTGCTATCGGCGTCCTCAACCAGCTGATCGACCACCATGCGCCACTGATCACGACCTGGTTGCCCACCGAGGATCTTTTTCCCGTACGCGGTGCCGGTCAGCGACCGCCCATCCATGGAGTACCGGTGCATGCGCGGGGCGTAGTAGCCAATGAAGTCCAGATCGTCACGGGCGGCGAGGTACCATAGTGCTTCAGCGAAATTGAACACGATATTGGTTCGCCGGGCAGGCAGGAACGGCACCCGCTGCCGAGGATCGGTCAGGTCAAACTGTGCAGCGAGCCGCTCCCGGCTGGCAAACCCTCGAGGAGCGTTGCGGTACCTCGGCGAGCAGAACACCCGACGCAGCTGCTCGACATAAGCGTGATGGAAGCTGTCGTAGCTTCCCGACGGGCTGTCCTCGAACTGCAGCCGATTGGTCGCAGTCACCGTGCTCCCTTCGCCGGAATTATCCGGAGCAGGTTCAGCGGTCGACGGCCCTAGCCGTCCTCTCAGCCCGCTCGGCGCGAGCTCCCGTGTACTGGCAAACCGTATCCTCTCCGTGGACCACGAGCCAACAGCTCTGCCCGAACCCTTCGTTCCCGAAGATCACTACCTCGCGAAGGCTGTGACGACCGGGATCCGCGCGTCGGTGACAACTAGACTCGCGGCTGGACCCGAAGCAAAGCACTGTTTCATTTGTCGATCCCCTGCCGTACGTACGCAGGGGGTTCCTCAGTGCGAGGCCGCGTCGCGAGTGCTGTGGTGGCATTGTGGACAGTTCCCTGCAAGGCGCTCGAGTCCGCGTCGAATGACTGCTTGCCAGCTTGGCTGGTGTGCGGACACGGCATGGTGCAGATAGGGGTGGTTGTCGTTGACCAGTGATGTTGGCCACTGATGGCGTGTCGTTTCGGCATGGCGTTGTGCTAGGACGCACCCGAGCACGAAATCGCTCATTGCGTATGACGTGTTCAGCAACTCCTCGTCGGGCACACCGCGTTCGTACAACAGCGCGCACAATCGGTCGGACAGAGCGAGGTAGCCAGGCCCGAGCGGGGGACGCCGCATCACGTGGGTGATTGCCCAGGGATGCCGGAGTAGGTGGGATCGCCACACCAGCAACAGTCCGACGAGATCTTCACTGGTAATCGCCTCCGCGACCTGCTGGTCGGAGACCAGTGCTGCATCCAGCGTCAGATCTAGGATGTCGTCGCGGTTACGGACATGGCGATACAGGCTCGACGGCACAACCTCCAGCCGTTGCGCCAGTGTGCGCACGCTCAACTGGTCATCGCCCTCGGAATTCAGGAGCGCCAGCGCGGCTTCCGCGATCGTCTGCGGGGACAGCGCGCGGTTGCGCTGCGGCGTCTGCCGCTCCTGCAACCAGTACGACATCACTACCTCACCTGCTAATCTGTTAAGTGAACGGTAATCACTTTAGGAGGTTGGGTGAACATCCGGACGCTGTTGCCCGTCACACAGGCAGGCGTGAAGATCAGACCGTTAACTCACAGCGACGCCGCCGCGTACGCCAACGGTAGCCACGACACGGACGTGCGTCGGTTCGCGCATCTTCCCGAACCGCACTACACCCCGGCTCTGGTCAGCGAGCAGATCGACTCGATCATCACGCCCGGCCTCATCGCGGGCAACCTCGCTGTACTGGCCATCGCCGACAACAGCTCGGACCAGTTCCTGGGCAGCGTCGTACTCTTCGACATCGCCGACAACCGCGCCGAGATCGGATTCTGGCTCGCCGCAGCGGCACGTGGCCGCGGAGCTGCGCACCAGGCTGTGGAATGTGTGGCCGAACTCGGCACCCGCATGGGACTTCGCGAGCTGCATGCCCGGACCGTCAACGACAACACGACCTCTGTGCGCACGCTGACCAATGCAGACTTCGCTCCTCACGGGAACGCAGAAATAGGAACCGCACCTTCCGGTGAGCAAGCCCTCCTGCAGCATTACACCCGCAGCCTCTGAGCACACAGACCAGTCAGACTGGCTGATCGTCCCGGTTGTCGATCCTCATCAGAAGGCGCTATTTGTCGGTGTGGAGCGTGAACGACACGATGTCGATGGGATCTTCAGGCCCGAGCCCGGGGTAGTGCTGGTCGAGTGCGGCGTGGAGTTCCGCGAGGTCGGTGAAGCCGTCATGCTGTGCGTCCTGCTCGGTGAGTGCTGCGCGTGCTGCAGTGTTGACCGAGGCGATGTCGGCCGGGATTTCCACCACGTCGCCGGAATCCTTCTCGAAGACGATCCGGGCCTCGCCAGGGCGGAACGGGTCGTCGACACGGATCGTCTGGCGCTTGCTGCCGTCGCGGATACTGTCTTCGTAGCCTTCCCACATGTAGAGCCGCTGGGGTTGCTCGGCGGCTCGCCAGTCGAAGGCATGGGGGAGCAGGTCACGCACCGGGACAGCGGTGAGCCCGTTGGCGTCGCGGACAACGCAGCGGATGGTGGGGGCGATGTCGAGCAAGATCTGGCGGCACTTCCCGCACGGTGGGAGGACATCTCCGGTCGGGCCATACACAGCGGCGACCGCGATAATCGAGTCGTCGGGGCGGGTAGCGGCGCGATTGGACAGGGCGCTGATCTCGCCGCAGGGTCCACCAAGGAAGTGGTAGGTGTTGACTCCGAGGACAACTGCGCCGCTCTGCAACCGCAGCGCAGCCGCCACCGTGTGGTCACCGTCATCGTTGACGGACTCCGCGTGGGCCACAGCCGCACGAACGAGATCGCGGTGATCAGCAGACAACATGCTCATGATCGTAGTGACACCGTGCACACGACCGAGCGCCCCCTTTTTCTCGCGCCTCACGCAGCCGCCGACAGAACCTCTCACGTCCGCGAGCCGATCCCCTGCGGACAGATAGTCAGTATGAGCGATGAGTTTCGAGCTGCTCGGTGGTCTCTACTCGTGATGCCACTTGTCGTATGGCAAGCACCCCAGCCGAGGAAGGAGCCTGATCAATGGACCAGCCGACCGCCGAGGAGGCCCTGAGGAGGCTCGAACCGCTCGTCGGCGAGTGGAGCCTAGAAGCTAGTGGACCGGACGGTCTTCCATGGCCGGGTAACGCACGCGCCACGATCGAGTGGCACGACTCCGGCGCGCACCTGATCGAGCGATCCACAGTCGACATGCCGGAATCGCCCGGTGGTGACGGCGGCGACACGGCGCCGCCGTCATCCGGCAACGCCATCTCGATCATGGGCTGTGACGCGGCGAACGACACCTACGTACGACTTCACTCCGACGAGCGCGGCATCTGCCGCGTCTATCAGATGAGCATCGACGAACGCGAGTGGAAGCTCTGGCGAGAGGGTGAGCCGTTCCCGCAGCGCTTCACCGCGACGATCAGTGAGGACGGCAACACGATCACCGGCCATTGGGTACATAAGACACCCGACGGTCAATGGGAGACCGACATTCGTGAGGTCTTCCGCAGGGTCACGTAGCGGCCCAACGGGCGAAGCAGTGAAGCAAGAGCTGAGACCCGTCGCTCACCGCATGAACCCGGGATCCCGCTGTGAGACCGAGATCCGTCACGTCTTGGCGAGTTTGCGGTAGGGCATGATCTCGTCGACGATGCCGTAGTCCTTGGCCTGCTCGCCGGTGAGCATCTTTTCTCGTTCGATGTCCGCGCGGACCTGCTGTTGAGTGTTGCCGGTGTGGGTGGCCAGGGTCGATTCGAGAAGCCCGCGCATGCGTTCCACCTCGCCTGCCTGGATTTCCAGGTCGGAGACTTGTCCGTAGATGCCCTCGATGGAGGGCTGGTGGATCAGTATTCGCGAGTTCGGCAAAGCGATGCGCTTGCCCGGTGTGCCCGCGGCGAGCAGCACCGCCGCGGCCGAGGCTGCCTGGCCCAGGCAGACGGTGCTGATCTCGGGCCGCAGGTACTGCATGGTGTCGTAGATGGCCATCAGTGCGGTGAACGAACCACCGGGTGAGTTGATGTAGACATCGATGCCGCGGTCGGGATCGTCGGATTCCAGATACAGCAGCTGGGCCATGATGTCGTTGGCCGAGACGTCGTCGACGGGCACACCGAGGAAGACGATGCGTTCGCTGAACAGTTTGTTGTACGGGTCGGACTCCTGCGTTCCGTAGGGCGTGCGCTCGACAAACGAGGGCAGCACGCGGCGGGCGTGCGGACGGTGCACAGAGCTCAAGGCGACTCCTCTGGTCTGGTGCGAATCGGGGTGCGGTCACACGCTCGAGACTGTGCGGTCGGCGATCGCAGGCGAGGCCGCATCGGGCGCGTCGACCTCATCCTGACCCCGGATACGACATCGGTCGAGCGCTGATCGCCACCGGCGAAATCGCCGCTGGAAACATCCCCCGACACGAACGAGACGCGGATGCGCCCGCCCGCCCCTCGGCCGCTTTCATAAGGGATCCCGCTGCGGACAGCTTGTGACAGCTGCTGATGCGCGGCGTGCTCAGCTCGCGCCGGTACGAGATTTTCGGAGGTGTACGAGCGCGTAGCCGTCCAGAGTGGATTCTCGACACGTCTCGGTATAGCCAAGCCGCCCGTACAACTGGAGGTTGCCAGCACTGTGTTCGCCGGTGAACAGCCGTAGCTCGGTTACCTCGTTGGGCAACCGTTCCTCGATACCTCGAAGCAAGCTGCTGGCGAGCTGCCGACCCTGCCAATCCGGCGCGACGGCCAGACGGCACACCTCTGCACGGCTCGGGTCTGCCCTACCGACCCGAGCCGGACTGCGGACACCAGCCGACCGTTCGACTCGCGCCAGCCGAACCCGATCACCTCCGACTCGGCGAGCTCGGCACTGACCTGATTAAGCGACTCCAGCAGCGGCGGAAGACACGGATCTCTATACGTCTGCGCCTCAGTGACGTACGCGGCCCGCTGCAGCGTTAGCACCTCCCCCGCGTCGTCGGGCTGCAGTTCGACCAGGCACTCCACATGACAAATCCTGCCAGCCCAGAGAACTCCGCTGGCACGCCGTTTCGATCGAGAGCTTCGATTCCGTCCGCAACGGGATCGATCAGTGAGACGGGACTGGGAGGTCGAGGCGCGTGGTCATGTCCAGGCGGAAGCGCCCGTAGGGATTGATGTTGGACCAGAACAGCGGGCTCAGCGCCCGGCGTTCATCGGGTCCGAGGAGTTCGTCCCAGCCGGGGCTATCCAGGACGTTTTGCAGCAGCAGGGTATTGACGTGCACCAGTGCCGACTGGAGGAGGTGCAGGGCGAGCATGGAAACTTCAGCAGTCTCGCGGTCGGGGCCGGTGAGTTCGCTGTTCTTGCCGTAGAAGATGACGCCGTTGCCGGAGTTCCAGTTCTCCACGACCTGCAGCCCACCGTGAATCTCGCGGCGCAATTCGGGGTCGGCGAGGTAGTCGCAGACGAAGATCGTGCGCACTGCGCGACCGAGTTCTTCCAGGGCCTGGTAAGTGGGGTGCTTGGGCCCGCCGCGGGTGAACCGGCGCAGGATCGACTCCGACTCGGCCGTGCCCAACCGCAGAGCGGTGGCGTATTTGACCATTTGGTCGTACTGCTGGGCGATGAGCTCCCAGTTAATCGGTCTGGTCAGTACCGGTCCGAGATGCGCCCAGCTGCCGCCGTCGTCGGGCCGGTACAGCCGAATCGAGCCGATGTTTTTCAACCGGGGCAGCAGGCGGAAGCCGAGCAGTTCGGTGAAGGCGAACCCGACCACGCTGGCGCCGTGGGTATCGACGTAGTTCGCCTCGATGTCAGCGTTGGTGCAGTGCCGCAGCAAACCTTCGATCATCGCCGCGACCTCCGACGATGAGCAGGATTTGAGCTGGGAGTAGATGCAGGTGTGCTGGCGCTCGACGTGCCAGTAGATCATCACTCCGGGCCCGCCGTAGCGCTGGTGCCATTCGGTCATCAGATTCGACTCCCACGAGCCGAACTTCTTGCTGTCGCTGGCACACGCGGTCCCTTCGCCCCACCACCGTGGATCACGGGCCGCGAACGTGGCGTTGACCAACTTGGCCACCGCCGCCCGCAGGTTGTCGCGAGTGATGAAGTGCCGACGCACGTGCCGCAACTCGCGCTCGGTCTCCTCGTGTTCGCCGGTGGCCACGAGCTTGCGGATACCGATGTTGGTGCCCAGTGCGAACAACACCAGAAGCAGCCGACGCCGCAGAGTGTCCCGATCGAGGTTTTCGCGGGAGGCCACCGAGGAGAACTCGCCGGTGAACTCGGTGAGGAAGTCGGCGTCCTTGAGCACATCCAGCAGGTCCATCGTGCCCCACCGACGGATCACCTCGTCCTTGACCGCGGTCAGCATCCGGGGCTCCGGCAAGGGTTCCAGCTTGGGCACCGTGGTCCACGGTTCGCCGCGGCGTCGCGTGATCCTCACACCGCCGGTGCTTCCCTGGTCCATAGCGGCGTCGTAGCGGTCCAGCGCCGCGGTCATGCGCTGTTTAAGGTCGGCGATGAAGGTCTCGGCCTCGCGGGGCTTGCGCAGCGCCTCGTAGTGCACGTCCCGGGTGGATTCGAAGTCGGCCGGGAGATCGTCCTCGGGGTTGCGCCACCGGTTGGCCCCGGCCACGTAGACCTCGCGGCGCCGCAGCGCCTCCCGCAACGACACCAGCACGCACAGCTCGTACGGGATGCGCTCGATCCGACCTCGCTCGTCGATCACCGCCTCCCGCCAGGCTTTCGGCACCACCCCGTCGACCGGCACTGATTCCTCGCTGGCGTAGAAACGCACCTTGCCGTCGACGTCGCGATAGCGTTGCAGCAGCTCCAGGGCGTGCATGATCGGCCGGTAGGCCGTGTTGTTACACCGAAAATCCAACGCGGCCAACAGCGGCGGCAGCATCCGCCGATAGTGGTTCGAATACGAGGCTCGCAACACCGTACGCACCCGAGCTTGAAAAGCCTGCTGGTTGGCTTTGGCTTCCTTGACTAGATCGTGCAGCGTGGTCTCACCCACCACCGGGTACAGGGCGGTGCGCACCTGCTCGTCCGGGTGTTCCAGCGCCGTCTCGGCCATCCGAAACAAGATGCCGTCCTTGCCCCGCACCCGGCGCAGATCGTCGGTGAGCTCGCGCTCGACCTTCCGGTCCGCCTTCGTGTTGATCTTGTGAATCAGGCCGATCAGCAGGTCGACCAACGCATCAGTGATCTCGGTTTGCCGCATCCAGCACAGCGCCGCCAACAACGTCAGCCGCACCTCGCGGGGCGATTCACGCAGATCGGATGGGTACGAACGCATCGCTCGCGCCCGCCAGGCGACCACCAGCCTCTCCGAGGTGTCGGTGAACAACCCCTCCGGCAGCCCCAGTTGCCACACTGCCGTCAGCTTGTCGATCTCGGCCAGCACCGTCTCCAACCCGATCTGACCGGGATCGGCTTTCAGCTCCGCCAACAGCCCCCGGCCTGCGGAGTCGTCCTCGGCGATCAGCACCTCCAGCGCGGCCACACTCGCCTCGGGCAACCGCTCGACCGTGCGGTGGCAAAACCGCTGCTCGAACGTCGAGCGGGCCGAACCGATTATGCGGTCCAGCCGTCCGGGTGGCTCGATCCCGTCGGCGCGACACCGCACCAGCACCGCCTGCCGCAACCGATCCTCACGCAGCTCAACCGGGCAGACCTCCTCGGCCAACCACCCGGCCAGCTTGTCCTCATCACCCCGGGAGAACTCCCGGAAACCGAACGCGGTCCGGATCTGGGCGCGGTGATACTCGATCGAGCGAGAGCGCCACGAGTAGCGGCCGAACTCCTCGGCAGGCACGCCAACCTGCTCAGCGACGTAGCCGACCGCCTGCGACGGGACCTCCTCGGCATACCGCGGGAACCGCGCCTCGATCTCGAAGAACTTCAGCAACAACGCGAACCCGAGCCGCGTCGACCCGGACTTGTTGCCCACCAGACGCCAGTCATCGCCCACCAGAGTCCACGACTCCACCAGCTCATCCGGCTGCCACTCGCGCTGCACAACGTCACGCTATCGATCATCGAGCACAGCCCTGGATGGAGCCTCCGCTACTTTGCGGCTCAGGACAGCTTCGGGAGTACAGGGCCTCGTTGCGCAAGCCTGCTGACGGCCCGCAGGTGCCGTTGGCTCCGCTGAACGTCGACCGCGTGGTGGAACAGTGGCGCGCCGACCGTCCTGAGCTCCCGGCGCGCAACACGGTATCGGTCGGTGTCAGTGAGAGGACACCGACCTCGTCGGTGCGATGGTGGCATCGCCTGCGGTGGTGGCGCGGCTGAGCAGAGCCTCCTTGCAGGGGCGAACTGGCGTGTGCCCAAACACTTTAAGTGTATCTATTGTTTCAGTGTCGACCAAAATTACTCCATCGGCATTATTTCATCCCTTGCGCTTCCCAAAAACCAGCACCGAGGTCACTGGGCTGGCTGGAGGCGTTTGCCGTGGCGTCCGCCGATGTACTGGCCGTGATGGACGACGGTGCGCCCGGCGAGACACACCCAGTCGATGCCGAGTGGGGAGTGCACCGGATCGCGGTAGTCACCGACGTCGGTGACGTTCTCGGGATCGAAGGCAACGAGGTCCGCGATGTGGCCTGGGGCCACGACACCCCGGTCGGGGATGCGGAAGGTCGCCGCGGGCAGCGACGTCATGCGGCGGACGGCCTCGGGCAGGTCGAGCGGTGCGGCAGTGCCGGGCTGTTCGTGCAGTCCGGCTTGCGTGTAACGGCTGAGCATGCGGGGGAAGGTGCCGAACAGTCTGGGGTGGGGCTTGCCGCCGGTGCCCGGGGGGAGGCCGTCCGATCCGATCATGGTGTTCTCGTCGCCGAGTGCGGTCAGCAGGTCGTCCTCGTGCATCGAGAACAGGACCATGGTGGCCTGCAGCTCCTCGGCGATCAGGATGTCGAGGAGCGCGTCGATCGGGCGGCTGTCGGTCGCTCGCGCGATCTCCTGGAGCGTCTGACCTTCGTGTCGGTGGCTGGCGGTTCCCGCGATGAGGATGCGGTCCGGGTCCTTGCCGGGAAGCTCCCCGCCGAGGATTTCGGTGAGGCGTTCTCGATGGTCGCGAAGCCGGTGCAGCACGTCCTGCGTTCCACCGGCGAGATACGCGGACGGCAGCGTCGAGGTGAGCATCGTCGACGACGCCGTGTACGGATAGACGTCCTGGGTCACGGCTGCGCCGCGCTCGCGGGCCCCGCGCAACAGGGCGAGTGCCCTGGGTATTTTGCCCCAGTTCGCGTCACCGGCTGCTTTGAGGTGGGACACATGCGTCCGGCCCGCGACGGCGCCGATGCGGAGCGCCTCGTCGAGGGCGTCGAACAGGCCGGCGCCTTCGTCGCGCATGTGAGTGGCGTAGAGGCCGTGGCCGCCGAGGACCTCAGCGAGCAGGAGCAGTTCGGCGGTCTCGGAGAACACGGCGGGCGGGTAGACGAGTCCGCTGGAGAGGCCGAACGCTCCGGCGTGCATCGCCTCCTCGAGTGCGTGGCGCATCCGGCGGAGGTCGTGTTCGTCCGGCGCGGCGTCGGTCATGCCGGTGGCGGCGATGCGGAGGGTGCCGTGCCCGACGAGCGGGCAGTGGTGGGTCACGTAGCCGGCGTCGTCGAGCGCGGCGGTGAGTTCGCCGAAGGTGGACCAGGTGAACTCGATCGGCGGAAAGAGGCGGCGGGTGAACGCGTCGAGCTCGGAGCCGTGGTCCCGGCTGCGCGGGGCGAGGCTGAATCCGCAGTTGCCGACGACCTCGGTGGTGACTCCTTGACGGACCTTGGTGGTGTCGTCGTCGGGCAGCAGCGGGGCGTTGTCGGCGTGGGAGTGGGTGTCGATGAAGCCGGGGGCGAGGACGAGACCGTTGAGGTCGCGGACGGGCCGGTCGCGGGGGAGCACGCCCGGGTCTTCGACGGCGGTGATGCGGTCGCCGGTGAGCAGGACCTCTGCGGGGCGGAGGGGGCGGCCGGTGCCGTCGGCGAGGGTGGCGCCGGTGAGCAGGGTGGAGTCCACGACTTCCCTTCGTCGCAGGTGGATGCGCTTGAGGGTCGCTCGGGTCGAGCTGCGTCGGCGGTGCGAAGACTGTCGGTGCAGTGTCGCTGAGCGCAACACCCCTCGGACGTCGGTGCGAGAAGTTCAGGTGCGTAGTTCGCGGATGCCGGGGGTGCTGCGTTTGCGGCGCAGCCAGACCTTGCGGCTGCCGTCGGAGTAGAGGAGCACGCGGGAGAGTTCCCAGCCGGAGAATTCGGCGTGGATCGTGAGTTGGGTCGCCGCGCTGATCCGGGTGATCCCGGGTGGCAGGCGCAGCGGCCGGTACTCCCAGTCGGGGTCGGTGTTCTCGCTCATCTCGCTCACAGGGCCACCACCTGAATTCCGTCGCCGGTCGCGGAGGTGACGTAGACGGTGCCGGTGGCCGGGTCCACCGTGGCGGCGTTCGGTTGCCGCACGGTGGGGAACCGGTGCCGTTCGACCGGTTCACCGCCTGCGATGTCGTAGCCGACGAGTTCGTTGGTTTCGGTCAGGGTGATCCACGCCAGGTCCCGTTGCGGGTCGTAGGCGAGGGCGTAGGGGGCTCCGGGGACGGGGTAGCGCTGTTTGAGGATGAGGGGGTCGGTGGAGAAGGCGAGCAGTTCGTTGCCTCGAGTGTCGGTGGTGAGGATCCGCTGGTAGCGGTCGGTGACGGCGTGGGTGGCGCCTTCGCCTGCGCGGAGTGCTTCACCTTTGTCGGTGCTGCCGGGGTCGAGTGCCGTGAGTGAGGTGGTGTGGTCGTCGAGGACGGCTTTGCCTTCGCCGGTGGTGAGGATCTCGTGGGGGCTGGTGAAGCCGGGGACGGTCGTGGTCTGTCCGTCCTTGGTGGTGGTGACGGTGCGGGCGTCGCGGAGGGCGAGGGTCAGTGCGCCGCCGGTGTCGTCGGCATCGACGGGCCCGCCTGGTGCGGGTCGGGTGTCGACACGTCCGGTGCGGAGGTCGACGGTGGCGAGGGTGTCGGCGTCGGGGACGGGGGCGAGGAGGTGGCCGTCGCGGCTGCTGGGGCTCAGCGTCGCGGGCTCGCCGGGGAGTTCGAGGGTGCGGGGTGGTGTGCCGAGTGCGGCGGTGTCGTAGAGCGCGAGGGTGCGTCCGGTGGCGACGGTGAGGGTGCCGGTGGCCGGGTCGTAGCTGGTGTGCTGCGCGGCTGCAGCGGGCAGCACCCGTCCTGCCGGGGCTTGGCCGGGTGCGGGGGAGCGCGCGGGTTCGGCGGCGCGGAGGTCGTCGGTGACCTGCAGTGGGTCGGTTGCGTTGCTGGTGGCGCAGCCGGTGAGCACGGCGGCGGTCAGACAGGTGGCTACCAGGCGACGCAAGCGACGACCTCCTCGTGGTTGACGCCTCGGTGGGGCGCTTCGCTTCTCCAGCATCCCCGACGGTCGCGGCGTGGTCACGTGTGGTCTTGCGCTCAGCCTGGCACGTCGGGCCGGTCGGCGACAGGCTCCACGCGGGTAGGGCTGCGCCGGACGTCGGGTGTGTGCGTCGGGGCGGTTGATCGACCGTGTGGGTGATGCTGGAAGATTCTGCGGAGGGGTGGTTCCGCGGAGGGGCGCGGGTGTCGGGTTCGTCGATGTGCGCTGGAGTGGTTTTCGTTGTCGTGGTTGCAGGCCATGGTGTTGGCGGTGGTCCAGGGTCTGACGGAGTTCCTGCCGATCTCCTCGTCGGGGCATCTGCGGATCGTTTCGGAGTTGTTCTTCGGGGATGACGCGGGAGCGTCGTTCACGGCGGTGACGCAGATCGGTACCGAGTTGGCGGTGGTGCTCTACTTCGCCAAGGACATCGTTCGGCTGGTGTGGACGTGGCTGCGGGGGTTCCGCGACGCCGAGGTTCGGCAGACGCAGGACTACCGGTTGGCGTGGTACGTGATCATCGGCAGCATTCCGATCGGCGTGTTGGGGCTGTTGTTCCAGGACGCGATCCGGGGTGCGTTCCGGAGTTTGTGGATCACGGCGACGATGCTGATCCTGTTCGGCGTGTTGATGGGACTCGCGGAGCGGTTCGGGCGTCAGGAGCGGCCGATGTCGGGGTTGACGCTGCGCGACGGCGTGGTGATGGGTTTCGCTCAGTCGTTGGCGCTGGTTCCGGGTGTGTCGCGGTCCGGTGGGACGATCACGGCGGGGTTGACGCTGGGCCTGGATCGTCCGACGGCGGTGCGGTTCTCGTTCCTGCTGGCGATTCCGGCGGTGATGGCGGCGGGGATCTCGGAGATCCCGCACGTGTTCGAGGCGGGTGGTCCCGGTCTGCAGCCGAGCGGGGCGCAGATGGTGGTGGCCACGGTGATCGCCGGTCTCGTCGGGTACGCGGCGATCGCGTGGTTGCTGCGGTTCGTCCAGCAGCACAGCGTGTACGTCTTCGTGTGGTATCGGATCGCGTTGGGGCTGCTGGTGTATGCGCTGCTCGGGTTCGGTGTGATGGCGCCCTGAGAGGGCTTTTGGGAACTGTCGTTGGTGCCCGTAGGGCACGGTCACACGTGATCAGCCTCGGCAGGGTGAGGGGCTCCGTCGTTCGGAGTTCGTGCCTCGCAAGGCAGGGGTTCTCGCCGCGTACGCCTGGTACTCAAGAGGACCCCAACGCCGCGAGGCGCGAACTGGGGCGGCGGTACCGGACCACCGACCTCAGTTCCACAACGCCCTCTGAGCCGAGCGTGTGGTGGGCCCCTGCCGCGTGGCGCGGCGGGGGCCCACGTGCGTGGGTGGGGGTTGGTGCGGTGGCCGTGTCGTGGCACCTAGAGTCGGCGCCGTGGCGACTCTCATCCTGCTGCGGCATGCGCGCTCGACGGCGAACGGTTCCGGAACGTTGGCGGGACGGTCCCCTGGGGTGGGGTTGGACGACTCGGGGCGTGCTCAGGCTGCGGGGCTGGCCGAGCGTCTGGGGGCGTTGCCGGTGGCGGAGTTCGTGGTCTCGCCGTTGCAGCGGTGTGCGGAGACGGTCTCCGAGGTGGCGGCCTCGCGGGGGCTGACGCCGGTGGTGGAGCCGCGGCTGACCGAGGTCGACTACGGGGACTGGACGGGTCGGGCGGTCAAGGAGTTGACGGAGGAGTCGCTGTGGAAGGTGGTGCAGCAGCACCCGTCGGCGGCGGTGTTTCCCGGTGGTGAGGGGTTGGCGCAGGTGCAGGCGCGCGCGGTGGCGGCGGTGCGTGAGCACGATGCTCGGATCACCGAGCAGCACGGGCCGAACGCGTTGTGGGTGGCGTGCAGCCACGGTGACGTGATCAAGTCGATCGTGGCGGACGCGGTGGGCACGCACCTGGACGCGTTTCAGCGGATCGTGGTGGATCCGTGTTCGGTGAGCGTGGTGCGCTACACGGAGGTGCGGCCGTTCGTGGTGAAGGTCAACGACACCGGTTCGGACGTGTCCGGGTTGTTGCCGCCTGCGGAGGAGTCCGCGAAGGACGGCGAGTCCGGCGGTGCGGAGTCGGATGCCGTGGTGGGCGGGTCGACCGGTGCGTGAGGCCGGTTCGCTGATCGTGCGGTGGCCGCAGGTGTCGGCCGGTGGGATGTTCCCGCTGCGCGATTTGGAGGAGTTCTTCGTCGGGCAATGGGGCTTGGAGCGAGATATCGCCGACGAGGCGGGCTCGTCGTTGGGCGCGTTCTCGGGGGAAGCGGCCTTCACTAGGGGCGAAGGAGAGCTCGTTTTTCACGAGTGGGGCACGTTGGTGTTGGGGGTGCACCGGGCTCCGGCCCATCGGACGCTGCATTTCCGGCTCGACGGCGGCGCGCGCGCCCGGGTGCACTTCGACTACGGGGACTTCTTTCACGATCTGGATCTGTCGTCGGGCCGGTGGCAGGCGCAGCACCCGTGTCGGGACGACCTGTATCGGGGCGAGTTCGTCGTGTGCGGCCGCGACGAGTGGTGGCAGCGCTGGTCGGTGGCGGGCCCGACGAAAAATCACGTGCTGACGACCCGCTTCCTGCGCCGGTGAGCGCTCGCGCGGCTTGAGGCTGCGCCAGGCACAAGGCGACGCAGCTTCTCCCTGCCGCTGACGCAGACCAACCCGCTCGGCGTCAGGTGCGGATCTCGACGCGGTGGCAGGGCGTGTCGGCGGGCACGTAGCGGTAGGTGTCGCGACCGAAGTGCAGGCGGACGCGGCCGCGGCGGCCGGGGGAGATGCCGTGGAGGACGCCGACAGGGCCGATCGACCCGTAGATCCGCAGGCACGTGCCGGGGGTGAGGTCGGCGGCGGCGACCGTGTCGCGGTTGATCGCGGTGGAGGCCGGCCGGATCCAGACGGTGGTGACTTTCCAGAGCGTCCAGCCGCACACGGCGACGATCGGGGACAGCAACGGCTGGTGCGGGAGGAGCAGGCAGGCTGCGGCGAGGCCGAGGAGGGCGGCCCAGACGCCGGAGCTGATGGCGACGGTGCCGACCTGGAACCAGCCGGTCGTGCGGATGGTGCCGTCGGGGCGGAGTCCGCGTGCGGTGGCCGGTTTCGGTTCGGTGGCTTCGGGCAGCGCCGTCGTCGTGTCGCGAACGGGGGTCAGGATCGTCGTGCGTTCGGTCGCCGTGGGTGGTTCGGGTGTGGTGACGACCGGCAGGACGGTTGTCGGCTCCTCTCGATGAGCAGGAGGGGGAGACGGTTCGTCGGACCCGAGGAGGCCGCGGAGCAGTGCGACGTCGAGGGCTCGTCGGGCGCCGCAGGTGTGACAGGTCAGGCTCATGCCGGTGTCGGCTGTGGCGTCGGGAGTCGGGGTGAGGGGTCCGTGTCCGCGTGGACACGGTGGTGCCCGGTGTTCGAGTTCCGCGAGCAGGGTGGTGTCGCGGTTGTTCACGAAAGGGTCCATCGCAGGATCCCGTGCTGGTAGGTGCAGGTGAGCAGTGCGCCGGTGGTGTCGGGGGTCAGGGTGCCGTGCCATCGGCATGGGGTGCCGTCGTGGGTGGTGTGGGTGCCGGTGGGGCCGGCGGCGCCGCTGGCCGGAGACGGGCTGTCGGTGGGCACGTCGACGACGGTGTGGGTGACCGCACCGGCGGCGAGGGCGATCGTGGCGAGTGCGGGGAGAATGCGCACGACGCCGGCCGTGCGCCACCACCATTGCCGTAGTTGCCCGGGGCGGCCTGGAGACACCAGGAACACTCCCACCTTGGTTCGCCGTGCCTGTGGTGCTTGATCGTAGCGAACGGGTGCGCGGTGCGGGATGGTTCGGCGCTCGTTGCCATTCCCGTTGGAGCCTGACGCACGCCAGCCGGGTGCTCGCGTGAGCCTTTTTGGTGGCTATAGCAACCAAAAAGGCTCACGCACCAGCGGCTTCGACGAGGGCGTCGAGGGATTGGTCGAGGGTGTGGGCGAGGGCGGCGACCGTGAACAGGGCGGGGGTGGGGATCCGTCCGGTCTCGATCTTGCGGAGTGTCTCGGCGCTGATGCCGGAATGGGCGGCGACGTCGACGATGCTGCGGGTGCCGCGGGCGTCGCGGAGCAGGGCGCCGAGGCGCAGGCCGCGGTCGCGTTCGTGTCGAGTCAGGGGGACGCGCACCATGTTCGTGATTCTAATACCGGTATAGTTATCATGCGTGATCGAACTCAAGTCCCGGGGTGAGCTGGCGGCGATGCGTGAGGCGGGACGGGTGGTCGCTCGGGCCCTGGCCGCGACCCGCGAATACGCCGCGATCGGTGTCCGTCTCGACGAGCTGGACGCCGTTGCGAGATCGGTCATCTCCGACGCCGGTGCCGAGCCGCTGTTCCTCGGTTACCGGCCTTCGTGGGCGCCGTCGCCGTTTCCCGGGGCGATCTGCACGTCGGTGAACGAGGTCATCGTGCACGGGCCGCCAGGGCCCGCACGGCTGGGCGACGGTGATCTGTTGAGCATCGACTGCGGCGCCTCGGTCGACGGGTGGTGCGCGGACGCGGCGATCAGCGTCGTCGTGGGGCGGGGCGGCACGATCGCCGGTGAGCTCGTCGCCACGACGGAGCAGGCGTTGTGGGACGGCATCGACGCCGCCCACCCGGGGGTCCGAATCGGCGACATCTCTCACGCGATCGGGATCGTCGGACGCAGCGCCGGGTTCGGCATTCCGGGCCGGTTGGGCGGCCACGGTGTCGGCAGACAGTGGCACGAGTCGCCGTTCGTTCCGAACGACGGTGCTCCTGGCCGGGGGATGCCGCTGCGTCCGGGGCTGGTCTTGGCGATCGAGCCGATGTTCGTGACCGGCGGCCGCGATGCGATCGACACCGGCGCGGACGGCTGGTCGGTGCTCGCCGCGGACGGGGAGTGTGCTGCTCATGTGGAGCACACGGTGGCGATCACCGATGACGGGCCTGTCGTGCTCACCGTGGACTGAGGTGCCCAGAGTCGACGTGACGTGATCCACCGGGTTCCGTCGTGCAGGAACCCGGTTGCGGAGCGGGATGCGGGCCGCGTGAAAGGCTGCGTGGATGCTGACCGTGCTGCCGAGTTTCGTCCCGATCTGGGCACTGGCGGCAGTCGGGTTCCTCGCGCGCAGGACCGGTGTGCTGGACGCCAGGGCGGGCCAGGCGCTGACAGCGTTCGTGTTCACCTTCGCCGCCCCGTCGCTGGTGTTCTCCACCTTGGCGACCAGTAGCCCACGCGGAGTGTTCCAGCCCGCGGTCGCCGGCTTCGTGGTGACCAGCGTGATCACGCTTCTCGCCGGTGGGCTGGTGTCGTGGCTGTGGTGGCAGCGTCGCGGCGGGGAACAGGTCCTCACCGGCATGGCCGGAGGCTACGTCAACGCCGGCAATCTGGGGATCCCGGTCGCCGTGCAGGTGCTGGGAAACACCGAGTTCATCATCGCGGTGATTCTGCTGCAGACGGTGCTGCTCACGCCGCTGTGCCTGCTACTGGTGGAGTACTCGTCCGGCCGGGCGGGGCGTGGTTTGCTCCCGATGCTGAGGGCTCCGTTCCGCAACCCGATCGTCGTGGGTTCGCTGGCCGGACTGGTGGTGCTGCTCTCGGGGGTGCAGCTGCCGGAGGTGGTGTTGCGGCCGGTCGAGATGCTGGGCAGAGCCGCGGTACCCGCCGGGCTGTTCGTGCTCGGTATGGCGCTCTACCGGGGAGTGGGCAGCGGGAACGAGCCCTCCCGTCCTGGAGAGATCGTTACCGTCACCGTGATGAAGCTGCTCGTGCAGCCCGCCATCGCCGTTGCCGTCGGCACGGTGCTCGGGGTGAGCGGGCCGGCGTTGTTGGCGCTCGTGCTGTGCTCCGGGCTGCCGACCGCGCAGAACGTGTTCGTCTACTCTCACCATTTCCGCCTGGTGTCGTCGTTCGTGCGCGACACGGTGTTCGTCACGACCCTGCTCTCGATGGGCACCCTGGCCTGCATCACGTGGCTGTTCGGCCCGTAGTCCCGTCTCCGCGGTCGGTGACCTCAGCAAGCTCGACCGTCAGCACCACAGCCGTGGTGCGACCAGGCGGCCGGGCACCATCGGCAAAGTGGCGTTCAGCGACGTTTGGGGTCTTTCCGGAGCAGGTCGGGACCGAGGATGCTGCGCACCACCCGGCGGGCGAGGCTGCGTCGTTTCGGCTGCGGCGCTGCGGGCGGCTGTGTCGGCGACGTGGTTTCGGCCGGGTCGACTCTGGTCGGCGCCGGTGGTTCGGTGGGCAGCTGCCGGGAGCCGGGCCCCGCCGCTGGTGTCGGCTCGCCAGGGGAGAGGCGCTTGGCGAACTCGGGGGCCTGGCCGCGGATGGCGGGCATGAAAGGCTGAGTCACCTCGAGCAACGACGGCTCGGGACGGGCGGGCGTGTGCACCGCGTCCAACGGCAGCTCGCCGGTGAACCGCGTCGTCACAGTGCCGGATCCGGAGTCGGGCGCGGATCTGGGGTCGGGCCCCGAACGAGAGTCGGCCTCCGCCCGGGGGGCAGCGGTGCGCTCTTCCCGGTCGTGCGGGACGGCGGGCTGGAACCAATGTCGAGCTCGATCGTCTTGAAGTGTCATCCGTATCGACTCTGCAGGCGGCAACGACCATGCCGTCGGGTCGCCCCGTCGGCGGATCAGACCCTACCGGTCACGGTCCGGTAAAACACCACCCGTGTGCCGTGCTCGTCGAGCCCCAGGGTGATCTCCTTGTCACGTAACGCGATCAGCCCCGTGCTCAACTGCGGTAACGGCACAAAGCCGTGCTTGCGGTAGAACGGCGCGTTCCACGGAATGTCGGCGTAAGTCACCAGAGTCGTTTCCGCGAATCCACTGTCGGCGGCCCACCCGAGCGCCGCCTGCAGCAAGGCACCGCCGAGGCCGCGTCGCATGTGGTCGGGATGCACCGAGAGCTGTTCGACGTGGGCGCGGCCGTCGATCTCCTCCAGCCGCAGGAAACCCGCCGGTGGGTCGCCTGCGACGAGGACTTTCCGTGCGGTGGCGAGTTCGTCCGGTCCGGCGGGTGGGGGGAGATCGGTGATGCCCCACGGCACGAACACGGTGTCGGCGGCGGCCTCGACAGCGGGAAGCAGCCGGAGATCGTCGGAGCGGGCGGAACGAACATGCACGTCGTCATCGTGCCCGTAGGCGCATTCCGGGTGCGAGCCGTTTCTCGCGGTCCTCACTCGGGTACGAACCGCAAGGTGTCGAAGAGGTAGTCACACACCATCGGCGTGCCGTCGTAATGCCGTGCGCGCTCGCCCTGGATTTCGCAGCGCTGCCCGAAGAACACGGTCCTCTCCCGCGGGGGTGGCGGCGCTTCCGTGGTCGTCGTCACCGGCGGAGGTGGCGGGGTGGTCGTCGGCGGGGTCGTGGTCGTCGGTTCGGGTGGCAGCGGAGTCGGTTCGGGCTCCGGTGGTGGGGGCGGCGGTGCCACGGTCGTCGTCGTGGAGGGTGGCGGTGGCGGGGGCTGTGCCTGCACCGGCTGTCGGCTGCCGGACATCAGGACACTCACGCCACCGAGTACGGCAAGAGCGACGAGCGCGGTCACCGGGACGAGCCGCAGCCGCAGGCTCGTCGCCCACCACCAGCGCCGGACCCGGTGCGGGCGGTCGCGCCCGCTACCGGTGGAGTGGTTGCGCACACGCTCTCCCGTCGGCCGTCGAGTGCGGAGATCCTAAACGATCAGTGCGGCCCGATGCTCTTCAGCCTCGGTAGGCAGCCGAGGAGCTCGGGGAAGGCGAAACCGACGACGCTGGCGCCGTAAGTGTCGACGTAGTCGGCGTCGATCTCAGAAGTGCCGAGGGCAACGAGTTCTGCATCTGACCCCGAATCGGCGGAGTCGACGCGGGTCGAGCCATGATCTAGCATGCCGGTGTGTTGACGCAGGCGCCTTCCAACAGCGTTGTGGGGTGGGTGGTGCCCGCGCTTCCTCTTTACGGTCAAGATCACGAACGCGGCGATCTCGACTGGTAAACGGGCTGGAGACACCTCGTTCCCGTCCGTTGCCGCGCGCCCGAGCACAGCGGGCGCGCGGTGCGAGCTGACCGCTGGAGAAGCAGTCATGACCGCGACCACGCCCCCTTCGTTCGAAGACTTCCTCGCTGCGCTTCCCAAGGTCGAGCTGCACGTGCACCTGGAAGGGTCCATGCAGCCGGCCACGCTGCTGGCCCTGGCCGACAAGCACCGGATCAGCGACCTGCAACGCTCGCTGGCCGAGATCCGCTCCTGGTACGAGTTCCGCGACTTCGACCATTTCCTCGAGGTGTACCGGCAAGCGGTCGACGTGCTGCGGGACGACGACGACTTCGCGCTGCTGGCCGTCGAGGTTATCCGCGCCCTGGCGCGGCAGAACGTGCGCTACGCCGAGGTGAACTTCAGCCTCAGCGATCATCTCAAACGCGGTATCCCCGCCGATGTCGTCTTCGCCGGGCTCGAGCGAGGACGTGAGCAGGTCGAGGCCGAGCACGACATCACGATCCGATGGGTGCCGGACTTCGCAGGCGACTTCGGTGTCGCCGCCGGTCAGGCCACGCTGGAGGCGGTGCTGGCGCACGGGCCGGCCAGCGTGCTGGGCTTCAGCGTCGGCGGGCTGGAGGTCGAGCGCGAACCGTTCGGGGATCTCTTCTCCCGCGCCCGCGCGCACGGCTTGCGCAGCCTGCCGCACGCCGGCGAAACCGAAGGGCCCGACCGCGTGTGGTCGGCGATCCACGCCCTTGGTGCGGACCGCATCGGGCATGGGATCGGCAGCATGCGCGACCCGGCTCTGGTCGACTACCTGCGCGAGCAGCAGCTGCCTTTGGACGTGTCGCCGACCTCCAACCTGTGCACCCGCTCGGTGAGCTCGCTGGAGGAGCATCCGCTGCCGTACATGCTCGACGCCGGGCTGCTGGTCACCCTCAACTCCGACGACCCGCCGATGTTCGGCACCGACCTCACTGGCGAATACCGCACCGCAGCGCGGATGGGACTCGACCGCGCGACCCTGGCCCAGCTCGCCCGCAACGGCGTGCACGCCGGCTTTGCCGTACCAGCACGCAAAACCGCGCTCGTCGCCGAGATCGGCACCACCCTGGCCCAGCACGATGCAGCGGCGGGGCCAGGAAACGCTGACGTGCCATGACCCCACAGCTGCTTCCTGCGTCCGCACAGGACCCTACGCAGTTCCGCCTCCACGGCGCTGTGGCCTGATTTTCGGAAGGAACACGTCGTGTTGTTGATCGATCTGCACAGGCATCTTGAGGGCTCACTCCGTCCGGCAACTGTCCTGGACTGTGCGCGCCGAGACGGCCACTGGCTTGCCCGGCATGAGTACGCCGAGAGCGAGTTGACCGCCAACGGCCGGCTCCCTGGACTGCTTCCGTATCTTGACAAGATCGACAATGGGATTGCCGCCGCATCCCGGCTGGCCGATTGGCAACGCATCGGCCGAGAAGCCGTCGAGGACGCCGCCGCGGATGGGCTCGACTATCTGGAGCTGCGGTCCGACGAGCTATGGCAATCACGCAGCACGCACCGCACTTTGACGGAAGGCACGCACTGGACCGTTGTTACTACTGTTGCGAGGCCCTGCGGGGAATGGCGCGCACGAGCGGCGGTGCTGTTGCCAGGAGTGCGAGCAGTGCCATGATGACGCTGGTGGCCAGTGCGAGGCGGCTGGAAGCAGTATCGGCGGCGAGACCAGCTAGGGCGGATCCGGTGGCGTTTCCGGCACCGAACGCCGTGATCATCCAGGCGTGGGCTTCGGTGATGGTGCCTTCCGGGGCCAGCTGAGCGATGAGGGTGAACGAACAGGCCAGGACAGGGGGCAGCGCGAGGCCGCTGAGGATGGCCAGCAGCATGGTGCCTGGGGTACTGGTTTGGATCATCAGCGGGGCATAGCCCAGCGCCAGCGCGCATAGCAAGAGCTGGAGCCGGCGGTGATGGTTGGCGGCGGCCGAGGCGGTGGTGTAGGCGAGGCCGCCTGCCAGGGCGCCGAGTGCGTTGGCGGCAATCAGCCAGCTAGCGACGCTGGGAGTGCCGAGTTGCTCGGCGTAGGCGGTGATCGCGACGGTGAAGGCGCCGATGGTTGCGCCGACGAACAGCAGGGCGATCAAAAGCCGCGCGAGCGGCGCCGAGCGCAGCGGGCCGACCCAGTGGGTGACCGTGGCAGTACCGCGCCACCGACGTGCGGGGGCGGCGGTGGCAAACCATAGGCTGCCGGTCAGTCCCAGAATGCCTGCGGTCACGAGTCCGGCGGCGGGGTCTGCCACAGTAGTGGCGATCAGAACCACGAGCGGGCCGGCGACGAAGATCAGTTCTTGCGTGGCGGCGTCGAGGGAGTAGGCCACTCGCACAGCGTGATCGTCACGCAGCATGGGCGACCACAGCACGCGCAGGCAAGGTTCCAACTGTGGGGTGGCCGCGCCGGCTACGGTGGTCAGGACCGTGGTCGTGATCGGCGCTGCCACTGGATCGATCATTGCGATCGCGACGAAGGCTGCCGCCGAGATCAGGCCAGAGGCGATGAGGGTTGGGGGGTTGTCGGGTGCGGTCGATCAGGCGTCCCAGCAGTGGGCCGCCTATGGCGGAGCTGGCCGCATAGATCGCCGAGAGGACCCCGGCGAGGGTGTAGGTGCCGCCGTGGGCGCGCACGGTCAGCAGGATCGCCAGTGCGGCCATGCCGGTGGGTAGCCGGCCCACTAACGATGCCGATAGCAGGCGGGGCACGTAGGGGCTGGTCAAGATCTCGCGGATGGGCGCAAGCCGCGACGAGATCGTGGCCACGATGGTTCCTCCAGCGGGTCGACTCGGGCAGCGGCAGCTTAGGTCACTCGATCCGGCTGCCGGTAAGGCTGATCATTCTAGTGATCATTGGCCGTTGTGCTGTGGGCGTTTGGCTCCCCGAATGATGGCGTGCAGGGCGGCCGCGACACCGTGGCTGTCCTGGGAGGGCAGCACGTACGTGGCGTGAGCAAAGACCGTGGGGTGGGCATTGCCCATAGCTAGGGGTACGCCTGCGGCCTGCAGCATGGGGATGTCGTTGGGCATGTCTCCGATCGCGGCGCACCGGCCGAGACTGTATCCGCGGCCGGCGGCTGCGGTTTGCAAAGCTGAGCCCTTGTGCACTCCGGGGGCGGTGAGTTCGACGAATTCCGATCCGGAATAGGATAGCTCAGCCGACACTCCGGCTTGACTGATAATAGTGATCGCGTAATCGCGGCCGTCGGGGTGCCAGGCCACGATTTTCTGCACAGGATCGGATGTCCTGTGGCGGGCTACTGCCTGCTCGACACAGCCTGTGGGTTCCATGTGCCAGGACCGGGCCAGATCCTCGGGAAAGTCCACGTCAAGGGCACACACGTCGTCGTCGACAACACCGAGGCGCAGGCCGCTGCTGCAGCGGCGCAGTTTCGACACGAGTTGGTGCGCCCAGGCAGGCGTAAAGCCGTCGCGACGGAGCACGGTGCCGGTGTGGGCATCCCAGGTTGCGGCGCCATTGGAGGCGACGAGTTCGATATCGAGGTTGTATTGGCGGGCAAGATCGCGGCATTCCCGAACAGGCCGGCCGGTGATGATGACGACGTCGACACCGATCTGGGTGGTCAGATCGATCGCCGCCTGCGTTGTTGCGGTCATTTGGCGCTGGCTGTTGAGTGAGGTCCCGTCGAGATCGATCCCGATGAGGTCTATTCCCGGGATCTCGTCGGGAACTGCGCATCGCAGTCTCATACGGCTTTGAGCCGGTCGAAGCCGGTCACGGGCATGTTCGGCAGCCGGGACGGACGAATCTCGAGTTCACCGACCACGAGATCCGGCGGGCTTTGCAGTACCCATAGCACCGCCTCGGCCACAGACTGGGTGGTCAGCTTGGTTGTCGAGTTATCCTCGGGGAGGTTGGCGATGCCCCCGGGGTTGAGCAGCGTGGTCCGCACACCTCGGGGCCGTTCTTCCAAAAGCAGCACCTCGACTAACGCCTTGAGTGCAGCCTTGGTCGTACAGTAGGCCGCGCCGCCTTCGAAGAAGTACGTGGCGGCATGACTGCCGATGACGGCGATCCTGCCCGCACAGCAGCGCAGCAGAGGTAGGGTCCGCTGGATCAGGGTGAACGTTGAACACAGGTTGACTTCCACCGCTTCACGCCAGTCCTGCGGTGGCAGGTCGGCCACCTGTCCGAGGCTGCGGACCGCAGAGTTGGCAACGACGGCATCGATGCGGTCGAACTCCTCTAGCAGTGCGGAGCAGGCCTTCTCGACGCTATCGTGATCGTCCAGGTGGCACTCAACGTGTCGTACCCGTGAGTCCGGGCATGGCTGCCGGCTCATGGCCACCACGGTGTAACCGGAGTCGGCGAGTATGGTTGCGATGGCCTGTCCCACGCCGCGGTTCGCGCCGGTCACGACTGCCACAGGTCGGTCGTCGCAGTATCCCCCGGTCATGAGACACGCTCGATCAGCTGTTGCCAAGCCTGCCGGATCTGGGCGCCGTCCGCGCCGTGTCGGAACAGGTCCTTGTCCCACGAGTGCCCGTCGGGGCCTTTCAGGCGCATGCAGTCGGGCGAGATCTCGGAGATGATCGAGTAGCCGCCCGCGTCCTGGCCGATGACCAGACAGAAGTCCCAGAGGTCCAGCGGAGCCAGCCGTTCGGTGAGCACTGTGTTGCAGCGTAGGGCGATGTCTTTCAGCTCGACGACCGGCACACCGAGTTCGGCGAGGTAGTCCTCGCCGATCGGTTGGTCTTCGGGATCGATCCGATAGTCGAACTTCACCACCGGGCGCGAAAACCGGTGGCCTTCGTCGAAGAGGCCAGGGTACTTCTTCGTCGTGGATCCGGTGGCCACGTTCTTGACGATGACCTCGAACGGGGATGCCGGTCGGTATTCGGCCAGGTAACGCAGCTTGTCCAGGCGTCGTACGAAGGCCGTGCGCACCCCGGCAGCTTCGATCCAGTCGGCTACGGTCTCGTAGAAGTCCAAGCGCAGCTCGGCGGTGCCGTCCACGAGCTCGTCACGCTCGTAGGTGTAGCTGCGCAGGCTCGGAACAAGCTCGGTGACGCATCGTGATTCTCCGACCATCCAGAGCTTCTTACTGCGCCCTTCGACGTCGGGAGACTGTTGGACGAGCTGGGACAGGGTTTCCGGCGACAGCCGCTCGACGGTGTCGGTTCCGTGGTCGCTGGTCTGGTTCATGGTCGTCTTCCTCATTGTCGTTGTGCGCCGTACTCGGGGCGGATCTGGACATCGAGGGCGAGCAGTTTTTCGTCGTCGACGCGGGCGGTGACCTCAGCCGGTCCCGTGATCTGCATCAGGCCTGGGTCATGTCGCAGGGGCAGCCACAGCCAGCACTGGTCGATGTCGAGTACCGGTGTGCCCAGTTCTACCGCCTGGGGCGACCGGTATCCGACGGGAGGACCGCAGCTCGGGATGCGTCGTGCCAGAGCCCAGGGAAGGACGAAGACGTCCAGGGCGTGCACCGCACCAGCAGTACCGAGTAGCACGCACGCGTGGGCCAGGAACGTGAGCTCAGCGACCGGGCCCACCGGTGTTTGCCTCTTCAGGTGGTGCTGCACCCGAGTCGAGGACAGCAGTCCGGTCACAGCGCCCCGGCCTTACGCCGGTGCAGGATGAACGCGCGGGCGTTCCACCCGTAGGAGAAGAAGTCGGTCCGGGTGAACTGCCCGCCGTCATCGATGACTTCGCGGATCGCTCGTCGTTGGCCGAAATTCTCGTCGGCGCGGTTGCAGTTGTAGTCGTCGCACAACAGGACGCATCCCTCGGCCACGTCGCAGGTGGTCAGAACCGTCTCCAGTGCATACCGACTCGAGGCGTACAGATCGCAGTCGAGGTGTACGAGAGCGATGGGATCGCGCGGCAGTGACTTCGGTAAGGTCTGCTCGTAGAAGCCGGTGATCACTCTCGCTCTCTCGGAACCGAGCATGCCGGTGAGCATCTCGTGCACCGCCGCTGCGGTGCCTGGCGGAGGAGACCCGGCGCCGGGCGCCCAGGTACCGGTATAGGTGACCTCGTAGCTGGTATGATCCACAGCCGAGGGGCTCGTCGGGAACGCCTCGAACGAGTCGAAGCACCATAATCGCCTCGAGGGTACTACCCTGAAACGGGGACGGTTCCCGAAGTCTCTCAGCAGCCGGGCCAGAAGTGCTGCGCTGAACCCCTTGTAGGTACCGAACTCGAGGATGTCACCGGCGATGTGGTTCGAGTACAAAAACTCGAATACCCGCCGAAACGCGTCATCGTAGAGCCGCTGACCACGAATCGGATCCTCGACGTAGTCCGGCGATTCTGTGCCAATCCCCTCAGGCGGCGCGTCCTTTGCGTGATCCGTTGTCGATGACATGGATACACCTCTCCGGGAGGCCATACGTCAATTCTGGAACAATACCATCTCTCGGCTATTGTTTGTTGGCTGTGGCGATAACATTCAAGCACATTCGGATCATCACTGATTCCTCAGATGTGCCCAAGCGCGCCAGTCGTCGCAGTGTGTTCTCATCGGCCCAGGCCCAGTTAATGAACTTGTCACGCTCCAGGACAGGGCGGCTCAGGTCACCTGCTGCTTCGGCGACCACGTCGATCTCACGGCGTGTGATGCCGTCGTTGCCGCACCAGTCAAAATGCGAGACGGCCCGATGGACCCGCGTCAGGTCCCAGCCGGTTTCTTCTTCGACCTCGCGCGCGAGCGCCTGGTGCAGCGTCTCACCGGGTTCAACGTGCCCGCCGACGATGTCCCAGCACCCGGGGAAGTGGCGTACATGCCAGCTGCGCTGCTGGATGTACGCCCGCCCTTTCCCGTCGAGGATCACGGCGCCAACGACATACTGCAGCCGCGGATCCCGGGATTGCTCGGACAACACTGCTGGCGGAACCTGCTCCCGAGCAAACTCAGTCATGCCCTACCGCTCCCCTGGGGTCAGGCCACCGAGGTGGCCGCGGAGGCCGACGACGGCTTGAGCTCACTGAGTGCTTGATCGCACAGCTGTGAGCCGGTGAGCGCATCGGTGATTCCCGGAAACTGTGCCGAGCTTCGGTCCAGGCACGTGGCCACGAACGCTTCGAGCTCGGGGCCGAACCCGCTTCGATCCCAGCCGTGGTCGAGGGGCTTTTGCCCGAACAGCTGCGTCCCGGCCGGCATACCGGCATCGCGGGAGAGTACCACGCTCTCCAACGACGGTGCGGCGTAAACACTTCCGTCACTGGCATGCACCGCGGCGTTGACCTGGAAGCGCTGGGTCTGGTTGCCCACGCGTAGCATCGAGTGCGAACCGTCAGCGTGGTGCAGTCCGACCACGGCCAGGAATCGATCGGGGTCACTGGTCGGAAGGGAGTGCCCGTCGACCCGTTCCACCGGGCTGGGGATGAACCACTGGGCGAGGTCGAAAGCGTGCACGCCGTTCTGCCGTATCCACGACTCGACCGTGGTATCCACACCCCACTGCGGTGCGGAGGGATGTCGACTGCAGAATTCGATCTGCAGCCAGCAGGGGGACTCGCGTGCGGAGACGGTGGCCTCATGCAACTGGCGCAGCGCCGCCGCGTACCGGAAATTGAACCCGACCTGCAGGTGCACATCCGGCATCTTGCCGGCGACCTCGGACAACCGGCGCAAGCTTGGGGTCGAGGGACCCGCGGGCTTCTCAACGAAGCAGTGGATCCTGTGCTGGAGGAGTTGCTCGGCGATCTCGGCCGACGGCTCGGGAGGCACGGCGACGATCGCAGCATCGATCGCAGCCAGGTCGACGTCCTCAATGGTGGAGGCAGTGGCGTGCGCGCCGGTCAAGGCCTGCACGTAGCAGGCCTGCTCGGCGTCGGGGTCGACGCAGACCACGGGTTGATAGTCACGCGATCCGCGCTGCAGGAACGGCAGAAGGTTCTTCTGCATCTGCTTCCCGCAACCGATCAGGGCCAGTCGTAGCGGCAGTGTCACTTCCCTATCCCTCCTGTTGTCGTCAACCACTGCGTGAATGCCTTCGCCGAACGCCGGGTGAGCTCGTCCCAGTCGTTGTCGCGGTGAGCACCGCACACGAACGACGGATGCCCCTCGAGCAACAGGATTCCGGCGTCAGTGAACGAGTCCAGCAAGGCGTCGCGGCTCGCACGGTCGCCCAACAGCCGTTCGGCGTAGGTCAGCTCGAACATCGCGCCGCCCATCACCGGCTGAGCCGACACGAGCGTTTCCGCACCAGCTTCTCGCGCCGCGGCCGCGATGCACGACGCCACCTGGGAACCGACCGCGCCCAACTCGGCCCAGCCGTCGGCGAACTCTCCGCGCGGGGTTTCGAGCTCGTCGAGCGTGGCCAGGGCGGCATACACCGCCAGCATCTCCTTGGAAAACGTTCCACTGAGCCTGGATTTCTCAGCGG
This sequence comes from Allosaccharopolyspora coralli, assembly GCF_009664835.1. NCBI lineage: Bacteria > Bacillati > Actinomycetota > Actinomycetes > Pseudonocardiales > Pseudonocardiaceae > Allosaccharopolyspora > Allosaccharopolyspora coralli. Next base: position 2,347,870 of record NZ_CP045929.1, on the reverse strand, counting down.
TCGCCAGGTGTTCGGTGGATCCGACGAGCATGCTCAACGGAGCGCCGTTGGCCAGCGCCTTGCCGATGACGATGAGATCCGTGTCGATGCCGTGGTCGGCCGCGTAGCCCAGGCGGGAGATCCGCCCCCCGGTTTTCGTTTCGTCGAACACGGTGAGCAGACCGGCATTGCGGGCGAGGTCGACCGCACGGCGCATCAGCTCCGGCGTGGTCATCGACGCCTGGTAAGCGTCGATGACCAGGCAGCCCACCGTCGAACGGTGAGTGTCGATGAGCTCTTCCAGCGTCTCCAGCGACAGATCGTGCCAGTTCAACACCGGCTCGCTGTCGCCCACACCTCGCATGTTCTCGGTGTATTTCTGCTTGTACCGCAGCGGCGAGGCCAATGGATCGTGCCACTTCAACGAGTCGGCGATCTGCGCGTCGTGCCATCCGATGAAACCGCAGCGGATGACGCCACGCCGCTCCGTTTCGATCGCAGCGAGACGCAGTGCGGCAGTGACAGCCTCGGAGGCGGTCTTGAAAAAGGCCCCGCGCCTACCGGGCTGGTCGGCCAGCAAACGGTCGAGGTACTCCTCGTGGAAAGAGGTGTAGCCCGGCATCATCACGCCGTTGGTCAGCGACTCGGCCACCGCCCGGGTGAACGACGTCGTGTTGTGTCCGAGGACGACCGGTCCGTACCCCATGACGAAGTCGAGATACGTCGTACCGTCGGTCGCCTGAACTTCGCCACCGTGACCATGATGGAAGACAAGCTGACCACTCTCGGTTTTGAATTTCTTGGTAATCTTTGAATGAACGGTTCGCTTTTCGCTCGTATGTCCTGACGGGGCCACGCTTCTCCTCTTGTCTCGATTGTCCGTAAAATCACGGACGCCATCACCCAGACCCAGTAGTTCGTACATCACAAACGTAGGTGTCGCTCATTAACGAACCCAACCTCCGATCGTGTGCCACGCTAACCCGGGATGATCACCGCGGGTGATTTTGCCTGTTGAGCTGCCTACCGCTGGGAAACTGTGAAGACTTGCCCTGCTGTTAACGTGATGTTCGTTTAGCTGATTACTGGATGACCCGCAGCGGCGAATATGGCAACGTGAGTAGTCATGAATGTCGACTCCTCCGATATGAAGCTCGTGGCGCTGCTTGCGGACGCCGCTGACACGATCACGACCTCCCGCGTAGGTACCGAGAACCTTCGTGTCGAGCGCAAACCCGACCGGACTCCGGTCAGTGATGCCGACATCGCCGTCGAGGACGAGATACGGACGATTCTGGCGCGGGAACGCCCCGACGACACCGTCGTCGGGGAGGAAGGCGGTGGTGCCGTCACGACGGGACGCACCTGGATGATCGACCCGATCGACGGAACGAAAGCGTTCCTGCGCGGGCTGCCAGTCTGGGCAACCCTGGTGGCCCTGCTCGACAGAGGTCAGCCGGTAGCAGGAGCGGTGAGTGCTCCCATGCTGGGCCGACGGTGGTGGGCCGGGCGTGGACACGGTGCCTACGTTCGTGGTCAGGACAACCGGGACAGCCAGATGACGGTCTCGGCGGTGTCGCAGTTGGACGATGCCATCGTGTCAAGCTCGCACCTGGGCACCTGGCCCGAATTCCACAACCGAGAGTCTTACCTCGCGCTGGTCGATGCGTGCTGGGAGGACCGTGCCTATGGCGATTTCTGGTCACACTGCCTGGTCGCCGAGGGAGCGCTCGACCTTGCAGCCGACCCGATTGTCAATGCCTGGGACGTGGCCCCACTGAAGATCATCGTGGAAGAAGCGGGCGGCCGGTTCACGGACCTGTCCGGGTCGAACACCATTGATGGCGGCAACGCGCTGTCGTCGAACGCACTGCTCCACGAGTCGGCTCTGAGGCTGCTCGCGCGGTGAACACCACACCCGCCACGACACAAGATTAGGATCCACATGGGGCATCCCTACCGCGACTGCTTCGCACAACCCCACACGAAATACCTGCTTGCGACGAACCTCCTCGGGCGGCTTCAGAACGGGATGGGACCGTTGTCGATCGCCTTGTTCCTGCGCAGCGAGCACCTGCCGTATGCACAGGTCGGGCTACTGGTGGGCCTGTTCGCCGTCGCCACCGCCATCGGCGGGCCCCTCTTGGGCCGCCTGGTGGACAAGCATGGTCAGACCAGCGTGTTGATCGCATCGGCGTTCGGGTCAGCAGCTGGATTCGTGTTCCTAACACTGGGATCGGCCTCCCCGCTCCTCGCGGCCGGCGCCGTCATCCTGGCCGGATCGTTGACGCCACCGCTCGAGCCTTGCCTGCGGAGCCTGTGGGAAAAACTACTTGGACAGCAACGGCTCGTCGCCGCCGCATACTCGCTGGACGCCTCCTTGCAGCAGATCGTGTACGTCGTCGGGCCCCTGCTCGTGGTGGTGATCGCGGCGGCCACCTCGCCGGCCCTGGCCTTGTGGTGCGTGAGCGGTGCCACGCTCGTCGGCACCCTGTTGTTCGTGCGCGCACGTCCGGTTCGACAGTGGCAGCCCAGCCACGTCGAAGCCCGTTCCTGGGTCGGCCCGCTGCGTTCGGGGGAACTGCGCAAGACCCTGCTCAGTCTCGGGGGCGTCGGATTCGCCCTGGGGGTCTTCAGCCTTGCCACCGTGATGGTCGCCGAAGCGAACGCAGCCTCCGGAAACATGTCGGGGCTGTTTCTGGGGGCCCACGCTGCGGGCGCGCTCATCGGAGGGCTCATCTATGGCTCTCGGACGTGGCCTGCTAGCCCCGGAGCGCAACTGCCGGTACTTTTCGCCGGCTTGGCCTTCTGCTACCTACCTCTGCTGACAGTGCCCGCTCCCGCACTCATGATCGTGTTCATGGGCATGGCCGGGCTCTTCCTCTCACCCGTGCTGGCCTGCGGATTCGTGATCATCGGCGAGGTGGCGCCCGAAGGAACCAAAACCGAAGCGTTCGCCTGGGTTGTCACGATCACCCTTATCGGCAACTCGCTCGGCTCTGCAACCAGCGGTGCAGTTCAGAGCGCCGGGCTGACAGCCGTCTTCGCCCTACCCTTGGCCGCGGCTATAACAGGACTTGTCATCTCCCTGACCGTGCGCTCCGAGAACACGTCGGGACTCGTGCGCGACCGTTGACAGGTCAACCACGCCCAATCTGGCGTACCGCCCGTGACCCCCGCAGCACTCTGCGTTCCCGTTTGTCAGTGGCCTCGATCAAGGAGTTTTGTCTACCGGATAATGGCCGATTATCCGGTAGACTGCTCCACAACGAGGATCGGTGACCAGCGCGGAAGCCGCACCGCCGACAGCGCGACTCGTGCACGTTATCCGGTAGGTCGATCGGGACGGATGTGGTGATGGCGGTGACCGTCACAAGCCTGGAGAGTCGACACCGCGGTACAGCGATCAAGAAGGCGGTGGGCGGGCCGACCGTCGGCGCCGCCATCGACGCCTTCCTCGACACCCCGAAGATCAAGGACAACCCGAACACGCTGCGCGCCTACGCAGGCGTACTCGACCGAGTTGCCGATCAGCTCGGTACAGACCGCGCCCTGGCCGAGGTCGCCGACACCGAGATCGACAATGCGCTCACGGAACTGTGGGGCAAGATCAAACCGGCAACCTGGAACCGCAACCGCGCTGCGGTCGGCTCCTGGCTGGCCTGGTGTGCCGACAAGAAGAACTGGGCCACCCCGGCACTGCCGGCAACAGTGGAGCGGCAGCGAGAGAACAACGACGACACCCAGGCCGTCTCGCGGTCCCGGATCGACCGGCTCTGCCGTCGGCGGGACGTGCCGCTGCGGGAAAAGACGCTGTGGCGAATGCGCTACGAGTCCGCCTCCCGTACCAGCGCGGTGCTCGCGCTGAACATCCAGGATCTGGGCCTGCCCAATAAGCAGGCCAAGATCACCACCAAGGGTGGGGACATCATGTGGATCACCTGGGGCACCGACACCGCGCACCTGCTTCCCAGGCTCATCGCTGGCCGCGAGCGCGGCCCGTTGTTCCTGTCCGAACACCGGCCCGGCTCGTACCGCCGCGCCACCACCGACCTGCGCGACATCTGCCCCGAAACCGGTCGTGTCCGCCTCGGCTACGACCGCGCCCGCGTCCTGCTCGCCCACTACGGCGACGGGCTGCGGCTGCACCAACTTCGCCACTCCTCGGCCACTCACCTCGGCGAGGCCAACGTCATCATGGCCAAGACCGGGTACAAGAGCCTGCGTTCGGTGCAGCGCTACGTCAAACCCGGCCTCGCCGCCGTCCACCAAGCTACCGAAACCCTGTCCAGTCCCCGCCGTCGCGGGTAGGGCTTCTACCAGCGTTTATGCGGGCGCGCGGCCCCTTTCTGTCGTATTCCGGCCGTCCCCCGAGACGGACGGTGCCGAGCGTCTCGTTCCAGTACCGGTCGAAGGCTTGCACGTCGGCCGGCCACAGTGACCGTGGAACCGGCAACGTCGTCCCCAGTGGCGCGGCCGAGGTGTAGATCGCGTCGCGTCGCGCGTGGGGCAGCGCTCGGCGATGTCGTCGAGCGGGTCCTCGAAGTCGCCACGCTCGTCGAGGTGGTCACTGCTGCATCGTGGCCGCCAACGCGGTGACGGGGTCGCGATCCGGCCGCGTCACGGGCCACCACTGGTTCTCCTGCCACCGGTATCCGAACCAGCGGCCGTCGCGGTGGCATCGCAGCTGCACGGTCTCCGAGGTCCACTGGTTGTCCTGAACCCTCGGATCGGCGAGCCCGTCCTCGATGGCCGCGTCCGCCAACTCGGTGCAGGCCCGCACCCACCATGGTGCTTGTGGTGTCCAGGTGTCCTCCAGGACGTCGAGTCCACCCTCACCGCCGAGTTCCCATGCGCGCACCGCTCTGGGCAGATCGCATTCGTTCCGGGCCGCGGCCTGCCATCGGCCCAAATCGTCCGGGAACTGCGCGGCAAGGCGCACCAGGTCGCCGTCACGGTCGACGTCGGCGGGGTCGGCGAGCAGTTCCCGTGCTCGGTGCGCGGCGTGGGTGGCCAAGCGGCGCAGAGCTGCCGCTTCGATGGTGGCGGTGTCGTAGACGACCAGCGGGTGCGCCGGTTCGGCAGGAGCGACGGGATCGGGTGGGAGCACGTCGGTGTCGGCGGAGAACGCCTCCGCGGCGTCGTCGTCACGTGCGGCGGTCGCCGGTTCGGAGGCGCGCGGGGTGTGCTGCCACTGCCGGAGTAGCTCCGTGCGTGCGCGGCCGCGTATCAGCAACAGCACGAACGGGTCGGCATCGAGCAGCCACGCCACCTGATAGGCCAGTGCGGCGGCGTGCCGGCACGGGTGTTCCCAGCCCGGGCAGTCGCAGTCCGGGTCGAGGTCGCCGATCTCCGGCATCAGCGCGGGACCTGCGTCGCGGGCGGAGTCGACTAGTTCGGCCGGCAGTTCGCCGTCGAGTAGCGCCGCGACATGTCCGGCCGACCGAGCCACGACGTCGTGCACACGCGTCCAGTCCCGGTCGAGAAGGGGCGCCCACCGCAGCACAGCACGAAAAGTACCGTCCGGAGCGTCCACAGTGGCTGCCGCGTGACCCGGACCGACGGCGATCGGGCCGACTGTTCCACTGCGGGCGATACGGCGTCCGGCCGTCAGCTCCTGTTGATCGAGCGAAGCCTGTTCCAGCGAGTCGATCCAGTCGCGGCCCCACCAGGTCCGCGCGAGGTTCTTGCTGCGCGAACGCACCGGGGCGAATGGGGTGAACACTTGCGCGTCGTCGCTCACACGGCACCTCGCAGGTCGACGAGTTCGGCCAGTTGATCGTCGGAGAGTTCGGTCAGGGCCGCCTCGCCACCGGAGAGGACGGCTTCGGCGAGGTCTCGTTTGCCGCGCAGCATCTCGTCGATGTGGTCCTCCACGGTTCCCTCTGCGATCAGTCGGTGCACCTGCACGGGACGGTCCTGACCGATCCGGTGTGCCCGGTCGGTGGCCTGGTCCTCCACGGCGGGGTTCCACCATCGGTCGAGGTGCACGACGTGGTCGGCGCGGGTGAGGTTGAGTCCGGTGCCTGCCGCCTTCAACGACAGCAGGAAAACCGGGATCTGTCCGGCTTGGAACCGGCGCACCATCGCCTCACGCCGGGCGAGGGGCGTGCCGCCGTGCAGGAGCTCGGTGGTGTGTCCGCGAGCCTGCAGGTGGCGGCGGAGCAGACGCGCCATCGTGACGTACTGGGTGAACACGAGCATGGCGCCGTCCTCGGCGACGACGGTGTCGACGAGCTCGTCGAGCAGGTCGAGCTTGCCGGAACGCCCCCGCAGCTCGCGGTCGTCGCCGAGGTACTGCGCCGGGTGATTGCAGATCTGTTTGAGCGCGGTGAACAGCTTCATCACCAAGCCGCGACGGGCCATGCCGTCGGAGGCGCGGATCTGCTGCATCGTCTCGCGCACCACCGCCTCGTAGAGTCCGATCTGTTCGGGCGTGAGCGCCAACGGATGGTCGGTTTCGGTCTTGGGTGGCAGTTCCGGGGCGATGCCCGGGTCGGTCTTGCGTCGCCGCAGCAGGAACGGACCGGTCAGCTGGGTGAGCCGACGGGTGACCTCCGGGTCTCGGTCGACCTCGACGGGCTCGATGTAGCGGGCGCGGAACTGCGCGAGTGTGCCGAGCAGACCGGGGGTGGCCCAGTCCAGCAGCGCCCAGAGTTCGGTGAGGTTGTTCTCCACCGGCGTGCCGGTCAACGCCACCCGGGCGGCGGCGGGGATTCGCCGCAGGGCGCGCGCGGTGGCCGCTGCGGGGTTCTTGGCGTGCTGTGCCTCGTCCGCGACGACGAGATCCCATGGCACTCGTGCGAGTGAGTCGGCGTCGAGGCGCATCGTGCCGTAGGTGGTGAGCACCACCCCGTCCTCGACATCGTCGACGCTGCGGTGGGGACCGTGGAACCGGCGCACCGGCGTGCCGGGTGCGAAGCGGTGCAGTTCGCGTTCCCAGTTTCCCAGCACCGAGGCCGGGCACACGACCAACATCGGCCCGCCCGCCTGGCGGCGGCGGTGCAAATACAGGGCGACGAGCGTGATCGTCTTTCCGAGGCCCATGTCGTCGGCCAGGCAGCACCCCAATCCGAGGTCGGTCATCCGCACCAACCAACGAAGCCCGTGCAGCTGGTAGTCGCGCAGGTCCGCCGTCAGCTCCGGCGGCTGGTCGACCGGTTCCCGATCGGCGGACTCGGCCAGTCGTTCGCGCACCCGTTCTCGCCAGTCACTGCCCGCGAGGGGTTCGGCAGCGCCCGCCACGTGCACGGTGCCGGTCAACGCCGCGGCGACGGCCTGTGCGGGGGACAGCGGCGCGAGGGTGCGGTGCGCGGCTTTGGCCGCGATGTCCGGGTCCACGAGGACCCACTGGTCACGGAGCCGCACCACGCGTTGATGCGTGGCGGCGAGCGTGTCCAGTTCGTTGGCGGTGAGGTCGTGGTCGTCGATCCGCAGGTGCCAACTCGCCGTCACGGACTCGTCGGCTCGCAACGACCCGTGCACATCGGTCGGTGTGGACAGCCGCACCCCGGCCGTGACCGACGCGGTGAGTTCACGCGGCCAGTGCACCTCGACGCCCGCCTGGCCGAGCCGGTCGGCTGCACCGGTGAACAGGTCCTCGACCTCGTCCGGGTCCGCGGTGACCGGTTCCGGGGCCGCGGCCCGCAGTGCCCGCCGCAGCGGATCCCATGCGCGTGCGGCGCGTTGCAGTGCCCGCATGGTCTCGATCCGGTCCTGCGCGGTCCACCGGCCGTCGGCGTCGTAGTAGACCTCGGCGGCCTCGGCGAGTTGAGTGGGATCGGCAAGGGACTGCACCTGCGGCGCGGCCCGCCACGGTGTGCTCGGATCGTCGGCCCACTCGTGGACACCACCGGGGATCTCCAGCCGCACGGACACCCGCACGCCGGATTCCGGCTCCATCGCCTGCGCCCACTCCCGCAGCTGCGGAACCGGTGTGGCCTCCGAGCAGGCGAACGCGGCGGTGCCGGTGAGCAGCTCCGCGGCCGGGGTACGGGGCAGCGTGTCGATCACGGCGTCGACGAACTCGAGCACCAACGTGCGTGCGCGCGGCACCCGTAGCGGTTCCCGGGTCACCGGGATCGCCCGTGCCTCGGCAGGCATGGCGGCCGCGAGCGCGTCGATCCGTTCGAGGTCTTCGGCGTCCCACGGTCCCGGTCGCCACACGTCGACGTCCTCGTTGGACACTCCGGGGCGCAGACGTCCGCGCGCGGCCATGTGCAGCGCGGCGGCGGCCACGGCACCCCAGAAGGCCGCGGCCGGATGCGCTCGAGCCTCGTGGCGGGCGCGCAGCAGCACCGGCAAGGCCTGCGCGATCGGCAGCCACGCCACCGCGACGTCCTGGACGCCGACTCCGTGGTCGGTGGCGGTCACCCGCGGCAGTGTCGCGGTGTGGCCCACGTCCGAGGGGGGATCTGTGAAGGCGACACGGCCGTGACGCGGGGGAGCAGCGGAGGCAAACAGTGCCGCACAGCCGAGCAAGCGATCCGTGTTCACCGGGGACAGCACCGTCATGGGCGGGCGGCACTCCTTCGTGTTTGAGGCCGGAAACGGTCGATCACCGGCTGCGTCGACCGGCCGACCAGCGTACCGTACGGTGTACGAAAGTGCTACTTGGTACGGTCACGTCCACGATGACAGCGGACTCACACCCCCGGAGCGGGAACGCCCCCGGGGCCCCTGCCGCCCCCGCACCGCCCGCCGGACGCAGCGGCGACCCCGAACGCGCACTGCGGGTGCTCTGGCGCACCGACGAACGCGCCAGCCGCAAGAACAAGCCGGAACTGCACGTCGATCGCATCGTGGGCACCGGCATCGCCCTGGCCGACGCCCACGGCCTCGACGCGCTGTCGATGCGCCGCGTGGCCACCGAACTCGGCGTCGGCACCATGTCGCTCTACACCTACGTGCCCGGCAAGGACGAGCTACTCGAAGCGATGCTCGACGCTGCCTACGCCGAGACCGCCGGGCCCGAGCGAGCCGACGGCGGATGGCGCGCACACCTCGAGGACGTGGCCCGCGAGAACCTCGCCCTGTACCAGCGGCATCCGTGGGTGCTGCGGCTGGTCACCGGCCGGCCTGTGCTCGGGCCGGGTGAGCTCGCCAAGTACGACCACGAGATCCGCGGCCTGGACGGCATCGGGCTCACCGACGTCGAGATGGACGCGGTACTGACCCTCGTCCTCGGCCACGTCCAGAGCGTCGCGCGCGTCGATCTCGACGCCCGGCAGTCGGTGACCAGCAGCGGCGAAAGCGACGCGCAGTGGTGGGACGCGCGTGCTCCCCTGCTGGAGACGTTCTTCGACAGCGCGCGCTATCCGGTGGCCGCTCGCGTCGGACAGGCTGTCGGCGAAGCCCACGGCGCGGCACAGAGCGCCGCGTACGCCTTCGAGTTCGGGCTGCACCGCATCCTCGACGGAGTCGAGACGCTCCTGCACTCCCGTCGCTAGACCGCTCTCCTCCGAGCGAACGGCACGTTCGCCTCGTCTCGTGGGGCGAAAGTGCCGTTCGCCCCATCGGTTGCGGGAGTCTCAGTCGAAGAACTTGCGGGCCCGGACCTCGGCGCGCCGATACCGCAGCCGCCAACCGGCGGCCGTGCGGACGATCTCGTCGTGGTAGTCGCCCGTGACCGGCGGGCCCTCGTTCGGGAAACCGACGAACTTGCTGTGCGCGTGCACGAGCCCGTCGGCTTCCTCCCGCAGCGTCGTGTTGGTGGTGACGTGCGCGTACATGTTGCGCCCTTTGAACGTCGCCACGATGTCGGCGACACCGTGCAACACCCTGCCGTCGGACCCGCCGGTCTCGAACACCACATCGGTGGTGAACACGTCCTCGGCGCGGTCCCAATCGTGATCGTCGACGACGTGCCCGTAGTCGGCGAGCGTCTGGTGGATCGCGATGTGGTCGTCGGCAGTGAGCATGGTCGAACCCCGCACGTCGTCGAGAGTGGGACCCCACGAGCTGTGTCCCGTCCGGTACCGGCCGCGAGTCTATCCGCGCCTGAGCGCCTCCACAGTGGAACGTTCGCCCACGGCAAAGCCCGTTGAACCGAGGCTCATGCGCGCGCACCATCGGTCCATGGCGCGCGCACAGCGGGACAGCATCACACTGCAGGACGGACGTCGGTTGGCCTGGCACGAGTTCGGCGCACCCGACGGGGTGCCCTGTGTCTACACCCCGGGCACACCCGCCTCAGGGCTCGCCGGAGGCCTCTACCACGCACCAGCGCGGGAAGCCGACGTGCGGTGGATCTCCGTGGACAAGCCCGGCTGCGGTCACTCCGACCGGGACCCGCACCGCAGCCTTCCCGGCTACGCCGCCGACATCGCCGAACTGCTCGACCACCTCGGGTTCGAGCGGGTCGTCGCGGCAGGGGAGTCCGGCGGCGGCCCGCACACCCTCGCCGTGGCCCATTGCATTCCCGACCGGCTCCACGCAACAGTCGTGGTCGCGGGACTGGGACCGGCCCAAGATCCGAGCGTGCGCGCCGGGATGAAACGGGACAACCGCGTGCTCATCACCCTCGCGCAACGGGCCCCGTGGCTTCTGCGGCTGCAGATGCGGATGCTTGCCCGCCAGGTGCGCACGCGTCCGCAGCGCTGGGCAGAGTCGATGCGCGGTCGTCTGCCCGACCCGGACCAGCGGGCATGGCCGCTGGTCGCACACCTGCTGGTCCCGGCGGCCCGCGAGGCACTGCAGGACGGAGGGCGCAGCGCCGCCGACGAACTCGTGATGTTCACACGGCCATGGGGATTCGACCTCGCCGACGTCGCGACACCCGTGCACCTGTGGCACGGCACCGAGGACGCGAACGTGCCCATCGCAGTGGCCGAGGCCATGCGTGACGCGTTGCCGCACGTCGACACGCGTTTCGTCGACGGCGAGGGCCACAGCCTCGGCGCGCTCGTGCGTGACGACCTCGCCGCACTCGTCCGCGACGTGACCCCCTGAACGCCGCGAGCGTCCCAACGGCCCGGCGCAGCTAGAGCCACGCGAGAGCGGCGACGACCAGGGCCTCGGTCCCGGTGGTCAGGGTCGGTTGGATCACCGGTGCGAAGTCGCCCGAGTGGTTGGCCGGGATCTCCTGGTCCACAAGCCCCGCCGCCGCGGCGCGGTCGAACACGTCCGGATCGATACCTCCGATGCCCCAGTACGTGTAGGCGACGGCGAATGCGTCGGCGAGCTCGCTGAAGTCCTCGCTGGCGGCCCACTGGCCCAATGCGCCCGCGCGGTCGCCGAAGAAGCCGGTGAAGGCCTCGGCGACCCGCCGGGTGGCGGCCGGGTCGTTGTCGGTGACCGGGAACCGCTCGAAGAGCTCGAAGGACGGTTCCCGGGGCGAGTTCGACGCCTGGCATTCGGCGCGGGTGATTCGTTCGATCGCTTCGAGCGCGGACGCACGGGTCTGATCGCTGTACGTGCGCAGGTTGAGCTGGATCTCGGCCTGATCGGGGATGATGTTGCTCTTGGTTCCCGATTGGATGCTGCCGACGGTGAGCACGCTCGGCTCGCCGGGTGCGATCTCGCGGGCCACCACGGTCTGCAGCCGGACGACGATCATGGCGGCGAGCACGACGGGATCGATCGCCGACTGCGGCATCGACCCGTGAGCCCCGCGTCCGTACACGACGATGCGCGTGCTGTCGGCGGCCGCCAACGTCGGACCGGATTGGGTGGCGACCCGACCGGCCGCCATCGGCAGGACGTGCTGGCCGAGTGCGACGTCCGGTCGCGGCACGAGTTCAGTCAGACCGTCGTCGACCATTGTCCGGGCGCCGTCGGCGACTTCCTCCGCCGGCTAGAACACCGCGAGCACCGTGCCGGTCCACTGCCCGGTGCTCGCGGCCAACAGTTGTGCGGCCCCGAGAAGGCACGTGACGTGCACGTCGTGCCCACACGCGTGCATGACCGGTGTCTCGTCGGTGACGACGGTGCTGGCGTAGGACAGCCCGCTCGTTTCGCGGACGGGCAGTGCGTCCATGTCCGCACGCAACAGCACCGTCGGCCCGTCTCCGTTGTGCAGGACACCGACGACGCCGGTGCCGCCCACGCCCTCGTGGACCTGGTAGCCACATTCGTCGAGTCGCCGCGAGACGGCCGAGGCGGTGCGGTGTTCCTGGTGCGAGAGCTCCGGATGAGAGTGCAGGTCCCGGTAGAACTGCTCCTGCCAGTCTCGGATGCCGTCCAGGTCGGCCAGCACGGCCGACGCACGCGAATCGCCCTGCATTCTTCTCCCGTCGAACGGTCGAACCGTGCGGACCCGGTCGGTGGCCGAGCCGGGCCGAGAGCCATGGTGCGTCTGATCGTGGCGTCCCGCACTGCAGCGCGACGGGACCTGCCGAAAGCGGAACTCGCGACATACCGTTCGGGAGGACACCGAATCACACGAGAGGCAGCCGGATGGAGATCCTGCGGTACGCGGCGTTCACCCGCGACGGCCACGGCGGCAATCCGGCAGGGATCGTGCTGGACGCCGCCGACCTCGACGACGCCGCGATGCTGGCGGCCGCCGCCCAGATCGGGTATTCCGAGACGGCGTTCCTCACGCCGATACCGGACCCGGACGGGGCGTTGCCGCTGCGGTACTTCAGCCCGAAAGCCGAGGTCGCCTTCTGCGGGCACGCCACGATCGCCACGGCCGTCGCGCGCGCCGAACGCGTCGGCACCGGAACACTCACCTTCCGCACACCCGCCGGTGCCATCGACGTCACCACGAACACCGGTGACGACGGTGTGCTGCGTGCGACGCTCACCAGCGTCCCCACGACCGTCCGGCCTCTGCCCGGGGACGACCTCACCCGGCTGCTGACCGCCTTGCGGCTGACGCCCGCCGACCTCGATCCAGCGTGGCCGCCGCGAGTGGCCAACGCCGGTAACGACCACCCGGTGCTCGTCCTCGCCGAGCGCCGCGCCCTCGCCGAGCTCGACTACAACTACGACCTGTTGGACACGCTGATGGCCCAGCACGCGTGGACGACCGTGCAGATCGTCTGCGAGGACACCTCGCACCGCTGGCGCGCTCGCGACCCCTTCCCGCCTGGTGGGGTGCGCGAGGACCCCGCCACCGGGGCGGCCGCCGCGGCGTTCGGTGCCTACCTGCGTGAACTCGGCGACCTGACCGAAGCCGAGCGCCTCACCGTGTGGCAGGGCGAGGACATGGGTGCCGCGTCCGAGCTTCTCGTGCAGCTCGCCCCGGATGATCGGGTCAGCGTCACCGGAGCCGCCCGCCCAATCCCTGCCTGACCCAGCCACGTCACCAGCGCGTGAGCCTTTTTGGTGGCTATAGGCACCAAAAAGGCTCACGCCCTGTCGGCCACAACCGGCCTCGTGGTCCTCGGCGAGTAAGACCGCAGCGTGCGCGACGAGGTGGTGATGCTTCTCTCGCTCCTGTAACCAGCGGTCATGGCCGGACAAGGGCCGGACGGTGTGTCGCGATCCCGGTAGCCTCCCGGGATGTCTTCCATGAACGACCCGGTCCAGCGGGCCTGATCGTCATCGGCGGTCTTCCTGCTGCCGGCAAGACCACGATCGCCCAGAGGTTGACCCGGGACCTGCGCGCCGCCTAGGTGCGCGTGGACAGCATCGAAACCGCGATCCGCCGCGCGGAAGGGGCGGCGGAACCGTCCAACGGTTGGGATTCGCCGCCCGGGTACGAAGTCGGCTACGGCGTGGCGAGCGACCAGTTGCGCAACGGCCTCGACGTGGTGGCGGAGTCGGTGAACCCCCTCCAGGAGAGTCGCGATGCGTGGCGCGACGCAGGACTTCGCACCGGCGCCCGTGTCGTCGAGGTCGAGATCCTCTGCTCCGACGTGGCCGAACATCGTCGGCGAGCCGAGGAACGGACGGTTGACGTTCCCGGGCTCACCAAGCCGACCTGGGAACAGATCACCAGCCGCGACTACACACCCTGGACTCGGGACCGGGTCGTCATCGATACCGCCACCCTCGACCCCGACGACGCCGTACAGCACCTCCGGGCAGCCACGGAAACATGAGCACGGACGCGATGCCTGCGCTCCACCAAGACGAGCGCGGCGTTCACTCCCGGATACAGAACGCGTGAGCCTCTTTGGTGGCTATAGCAACCAAAAAGACTCACGCCCCTGTCGGCCACAACCGGATCTCGTGCTCGGCGGTGAGGGAGGCCGCAGCGTGCACGAAGGCCCCGGCAGGCATCGGATCGAGTTTCCGGCCGTCTCGTAGCCGCACCGCCACGGACTCAGCGACGGCCTCTTTCGGGCCGATCACGGCCTGATACGGCACGAGACGCGCCGTGCGGATTCTCGCGCCGAGGCTGCCCTGTTCCGAGACCTCGGCCCGCAGCCCGGCCCGCACGCAGCGATCCGCGAACCGGTACGCCGCCGACGCTTCCGACTCGGAGACCGGCAGCGCCAACACCTGCACCGGCGCCAACCACGGCGGCAACGCCCCACCATGCACTTCCAGCAGGTGCGCCACCATGCGCTCGATGCTGCCGACGATCGCACGATGCACCATCACCGGCCGGTGACGTGCCCCATCGGCACCGACGTAGTGCAGGTCGAAACGGCGTGGCTGGTGAAAATCGACCTGCACGGTGGACAAGGTCCATTCCCGCCCCGCACTGTCCCGAACCTGCACGTCGATCTTCGGCCCGTAGAACGCCGCCTCGCCCTCGGCCACCTCGAAGTCCACACCGGACTCGACGAGGGCGTCGCGCAGCACGGCGTTCGCCCGCTGCCACATCGCGGCGTCCGCGACGAACTTGCCGCTCGCATCCGGCAGCGACAACCGATAGGCCGCGGCTTCGATGCCCATCGCCGCGTAAGCCTCCCGGATCAGCCCCAGACACGCCCGCACCTCACCGGCGACCTGGTCGAGCGCGCAGAACACGTGGCCGTCGTTGAGCTGCATCGCCCGCACCCGCCTCAATCCACTCACGACACCGGAACGTTCCGCGCGGAACATGGCGCCCAACTCCGCGAACCGCACCGGCAGTTCGCGGTAGCTACGCGACCGTGAGCGGTAGAGCACCGCGTGATGCGGGCACAGACTCGGCCGCAACACCAGCTCCTCGCCCCCGACCCGCATGGGCGGGAACATGTCGTCGCGGTAGTGCTGCTCGTGCCCCGACCGCTCGTAGAGTGCGCGTTTGCCCAGCACTGGCGACGACACGTGCCGATAGCCCGCCTGTCGTTCGCGGTCCCGGACGAACTCCTCCACGGCACGTTTGAGGTCGTCACCGGCCGGCAGCCAGTACGGCAGACCGGCACCGATCTGCGGGTCGGTGCCGAACAACTCGAGCTCGCGGCCGAGCTTGCGGTGGTCGTGCATCACACGCTCCTTCCAGCAGGGGAGCGAGGCACGACACGAGAGGAACCCGGGGCACTCGCCCCGGGCTCAGGTGAATCAGACAAGCGTCAGCGCGCCGGGACCGTCTCCGGCGTCGTCGTCTCCACAGCACGCTGCATGCCCGGACCGTAGCAAGCCGCCCCGCACCGTGTCCGCTGATTTTTCCCGCCTCTGGATGCGTGTCCGGGTCAGAACAGCCACAACGCCAGTGGGATCGTCAGGATCAGCGACAGCACGACCCGCTCGAACCAGATCACCACGAGCTGTGTGATCGAGATGGGAATGCGGGTGGCCGCGATACACGGCACCAAGGCGGAGAAGAACACGATCTGGGACACCGACACCACCGCGACGACGAACTTCACGGCCATTGGCGCACCGGCCGCCAGCAGCGACGGCAGGAACATCTCCACGATCCCGACCGCGGTGGCCTGCGCGAGCAGCATCGGCTCCGGCGACTGCAGCGCCCACGTCACCGGGTAGAACACGTAGCCGAGCCACTCGAACACCGGCGTGTAGGTCGCCAGCACCAGACCCAGCAGCCCGATCGACAGGATCGACGGCACGATCGCGATCGTCATGAGCACACCGTCGCGCACGCTGGCACCCACGTTGCGGACCAGCGACGGAGCGCCCGCCACCGTGCGGCGAGCCTCCTGCCACGCCAGCCGGACCCGTCCGCGTCGCAGCGGCTCCTGTCGCTGCGGGACCGTGCCGTCCACGTAGCGGTCGGCAATGGACGACAGCGGCCACATCCGCACGGTCACCGCTGTCACGACGAACGTCACCGCCAACGCGGTCCAGAAGTACAGGTTCCAGAACTGCATCATGTCCAGCGTCGTCGCGACGACCACCATGAACGTCGCCGACACCGTGGAGAACCCCGTCGCGATGATGGCCGCCTCACGACCGGTGTACTTGCCCTCCTGATACACCCGGTTCGTGATGAGCAGCCCGAGCGAGTAGCTGCCCACGAACGAGGCGACCGCGTCGATGGCCGAACGACCCGGCGTCCTCCACACCGGACGCATCACACCCTGCACCAGCACGCCGATGAACTCGAGCAGTCCGTAACCCACCAACAGGGCCAGAAACACCGCCCCCAGCGGCACCAGCACCGCCACCGGAACGACCAGCTTGTTCAACAGGAACGGACCCATGTCCGGCGCGAACAGCCACCCCGGCCCGACGCCGAAAACGAGCATCACACCCACGACGAGCCCGACGAGCTTGAACGCCGAGAACACGAGATCCACGCGCGAACGCCGCCATGTGCCCGTGACCATCGGATGCAGGGCCCCTGCCAGGATCAACGCGAGCGCGTAGTAGGGGAGCAGGCCAGGAACCACCGCCTGCAGCCCGGTGACCATGTGATCCAGCAGGATCGAACTCTCGCCACCGATCTCGATCGGCACGAAGAACACGAACGCGCCGATCGCGCTGTAGACCACGAACTTCCACATGGGGGCCGCGATCGAGCCGTGCGTGGACGTCTCAAGGTCCTGTTGGCGCTCCGTCACCGTGTCCTCCGCTCTCCGGGTGCGTCGAGGTCCGCAGACCGTGGCACGCCGCGCGGTACCGGTGGAACGCATCACACGCCGGAACTGTCTCGTATCCCAGACGATGAGCCGTCGGTTCGTCTGCCGGGCTTCACAACACCGGTGCGAGTTCCGTCTGCGCCCAAGCGGCCAGCGTGGTCGGAGTCGTCGTTCGCACACTGCGCTTGTTCTCCGGCACGAATCCGCCGCTCAGTCCTTCGGACATGCCCGCAACCGCCTCGACCTGCTTCGCACTCAGGCCGGCGCCGTGCAGCCCCGCCCGAAACTCGTGCTGCGCCAGGTGGGCGGGCGTCACGCTGCGATCGAGCACGCGCGTGAGAATCGCGGCGACCTGGCGAAAGGTGAGATCGGCAGGCCCGTGCACGGCCTGGACGACGCGCCCCGTCCAGCGATCCGCGAGGAGTCGCGCGGCCGCGACGTCGCCGATATCGCGCGGATCGACCCACGGCATCGCATGGTCCAGCGGCCACGGCGTACCCAGGACTCCCGCACGCAGCCCATCCAGTTCCATGAGCAAGTTCGAGAAGAAGTAGCCGCAGCGCAGATGCACCACACTCGCACCGGTGGCGTCCAGCAATTCCTCGGTGCGGCCGAGGCCGTCGATGTCCCCGGCTCCAGATCGCTTCTCCGCCCCGAGACTGCTCAGGAACACGGTTCGGGGAATGCCGTTGTCGACCACGGCCCGCGCCGCGTTGGCTCCCAGGTGTGCGTGTGCGGCCACCGGGTCGTCGTCCTGCGTAGCCGGATTCACCCAGAACAGACTGTCGGCGCCGCGCGTACCGCGCACCACGGATTCGGCGTCGGTGAGATCGCTCTGCACGACATCGACTTCGGCTCTGATCGCCGCGTCAAGTGTGTTCGGGTCTCGCAGTAGCACTCTCGGGCGCACCCCGGCTTGCACCAGCAGCCGGACCACTCGCGACCCCACTCGTCCGGTGGGAGTGGTAACCACGATCATTCGATCCTCCTGACACCCGCAGCACTCAGGAGGAGAGTGTGCGCCGGGGGACCGACAGAGCAGCGGCGAACCCGCGCGCCGTGAGGGCCATGCCTGGATGAATGGCACCGTCACGATGGCGGGGACGAGCGATTTTCGCCTGGGTCGAGCACTCGAGTCCCGCCGTTCGACTCGCCGGCGGGTACGGCAGCGTGCGGCGTCGGGCCATGCCCCGCGCAACCCGGACACGACCCTCCGCGTGGGCAGGAGCGAATAAGGCATCGCCGGTGGCCAGGCGCGCCGCGACCACGTCACGGGTTGGACCGTCGGGGGCGTAGGCGGTGGGTAGGACGAAAGGGTCGATCATGCCAAGCTCACGATGCCTCGCGCGCCGCGGTCACTTCGTCGAGGGTGAGCCGCTGCCCTGGGGTGACCGGTAGGGGCCACACAGTCGTCTCGCCGGTCAACCTGGGCGACCTCGGTGAGCGGGTTGACGACAAGCGCCGACAACGACTCTCGGAGCGAAACCGCTCCGCGCCGTGACCGACGACGCCAGCTAACGAGGCGTGGGAGCCCTGCCGGGTGCCAGAGCCGACCAGGGCGGATTGCTCCAGAGCTGCGGGGAGGTTGGGGCTTGGCGCCTTTGGGCCTATAGGGCGGAATTCGGGTAACGGCCAGCCCGATCAGCATGCGACACTCTGCGAATGATCCGGGTGACGTTCCTCTATCCGAAGACCGACGAGTCGACATTTGACATGGACTACTACACGTCGACGCACATGCCGATGCTCGCCGCCGCGCTCGGCGACGACTGTCAGGGCTGGGGTGCCGACCGGATCACCAGCGGCCCGTACGAGTCGATCGGGTGGGCGCTCGTGTCTAGCGCCGAAGCGTTCGGCGCGGCGATGGCCGAGAAGGGCGCCGAGATCAGGGCTGATGTCGCCAATTACACCAACGTGCGCCCCGACGTGGTCATGGGAGACGTTGTCAGATAGGGGCGAGGAATGCGCGGAGCTCCGGCTCGCGGCAAACGGGCAGAGGCCCCTCCTGCCGACCTGCCCCAACCTCGCTCATGACCCGGGCACCGACACCGTCCGTCTCGACCGGCGCGTCCCCGTGCTCCGCCGAGCCGACCTACCAGCCGACACCACCGTGCCCTGGTGGGGAAACCGCACCATCCGCTACGAACTCGCCTGAGCCGTTTGCCCCGAATCAGCTGCGTGGAAATCCGCGTCAGGTGCCGGCTGTGCGGTCGAGTGCAGCTTGGTAGGCGTTCTGCATTTGCGCGAGCACGGTGGGGCCGTCCGGTACTGGTGCGTGGCGCGCGTGTGGCCCGAGGTGGTTCTCGCGGAGTTCGTCCATCAAGGTCTGCACCAGCGGATCACCGCCGGTGGCAAGGACTTCCCCGCGGGCTGTGTACGCCTCGGTGACGGGGAGGTAGCGGGTGCCCCAGTAGCCGAGTTGGACCAGAACGGGCACCAGGTCTATCGCTTGCTCGGTGAGGCTGTAGGTGATCTTTTGCTTGTGCGAGGGGTCGCTGGCCTTGGTGAGCATGCCGTGCTCGACGAGTGAGTCGAGCCGGTCGGCGAGGATGTTCGACGAGATCCGCTCGGGTCCGTCGAGCAGTTCGCGGAAGTGCCGGGCGCCGGTAAAGATGATGTCGCGCAGGACCAGCAGGGTCCAGCGGTCGCCGAGGATCTCCAGCGACAGGTTGATCGGGCACTGCGACCGCGAGTCCTTCCGCATCCGCCCTCACCTCCAAACCGGTTGCATACTAAGACCAGTATGCCTTAGCTTCTGTCTACTTGCAAAAGTGCATCGGTTTGGAGTGGCGATGAGTACGAACAACCTGCCCGAGGTGGTCTCCCGCGAGGAGTGGTTGGCGGCCCGCAAGCAGCTGCTGGCCGAGGAGAAGGAACTGACCCGCGCGCGGGACCGGGTCAACGCCGCCCGACGCCGGTTACCGATGGTTCGGGTGGACAAGGAGTACCGGTTCGAGGGTCCCGACGGGGAGGTCGGTCTCCTCGACCTGTTCGAGGGCAGGCCCCAGCTGGTGATGCATCACTTCATGTGGACCTACGACGTCGACGCCGGCGGGGTCGAGCATCCTCGCGACACCGGCTGCTCAAGCTGTTCTTCCGGCGCCGACGGGATCGGCAAGCTGCGACAGTTGCACGTGCGCGGCACCACGCTCGTCGCCGTGACGCGGGCGCCGTACGACAAGCTCGCGACCTACCAGCAGCGGATGGGCTGGACATTTCCCTGGTATTCCTCGACTGGTAGCGACTTCAACTACGACTTCCATGCCACAGTGGACGACCGGGTCGCACCGGTGCAGGCGTTTTACCGCAATGAGGGCGAGTTGGCCGACGCGGGAATGCCGTGGAGCGAGGAGATGCGTGGCGACTATCCGGGCATCAGTGCGTTCCTTCAGGTCGAGGACGAGGTGTATCACACCTACTCCACGTTCGGCCGCGGCATCGAGCAGTTCCACAACGGAAACCCCTACCTCGACCTGACCGCGCTCGGCCGCCAAGAGGCATGGGAGGAGCCCACGGGACGCGCGGCCCCGCTCGGACTGCAGGTCGGCGGCCCGGCGATGCGCCTGCCCGACGAGTACGACACCTGTCACTGCCAACACAAGTCGGCGGCAGGCGGTCCTCGACGCAGTCCATGAACTGCGAGAGCGTTTCGCCGAACGACACCACCGCGACGACGGCGGAACGCGGCAGCCCAGCGTGCACGTGGCGTTTCCTCTGCACGCAGGAAACGTTCAGGTCTTTCGGGAGACGAGCGCGGAATCCGACGGCTCCCTGCGGTTGAGTTCTCCAGGCGGTGACTTCGGTGACGACGGCGCTTACGTGACCGTGACCGGCCGCGAACGCGCCCCGCGAGTCCTTTCACCTTGACCTCGACAGCGAGCACGTGCCCAGAACCGACCGCGTCGTGCGGCTCTGGTCCGCTCCCGTCGTCCGGCTGCATTACGAACTCACGCCCGTCTGATCACGAGCGCGGCGGCGCCGCGCAGTGCAGGTCATGCCCCGGGCACAACCCTTCAGGCGTCCGAGGCTTCCTCGGCGCCGGTGAAGAAGGCGACCGTTCGGCCGGCACGCGCACGCGCGTCGTCCGTGTCGAATCCGGCCGCGATAGTGACGGGCACCCACGCGTCTCCGGCAGCAGTGAGGAAAGCGACTCCTTCGGCGGAAGCGGCCCACTCGTCAGCCTCCCCGTGAGGGCTCCCGCCGTCGTCGAGATGCCAGGCCAACCCGATCAATCCCAAGTCCCACCCGAGGCCCGTCGCGGCCGGCCCGTAGCGCGGCCAGATGTCGTCGTCGGTGTGGAAAAGGTGCGTGAGCTCCAGGCGCGCGTGCTCCCCTTCGGGCCGCAGGCGAAGCTCGATCCAGCTGGTCTCGCCGCCGTACTCCCACGTCGCGTCGAGGGCGTGCGGAGGCCGGCACGCCGTGATCGTCCCGCCTGCCTGGCCCTCGATCTGGTAGTTCCCACCGACATGGAGGTTGCCGTGGACCGGGAGGAACCACCGTTGCAACCGCTCCCGCTCGGTGCACGCCGCCCACAGGTCGTCGACGTCGGTCGGGTACGTGCGCGCCAGCGTGACTGTGTGCACGACATCGCTGTGGAGCGTCCGCGTGCCGAGAGCGCGGTGCGTCGCGCCGATCTCACGGGGGATGTCCATCATGATTCCTCCTGTTCGTGGCGCCGGTCACGTTTCCCGCGTGCGATCTCGGTGGCCAGTGCGTCGAAATGGGGCTCCCAGAACGCGCGGAAGCGCGCGAACCATTCGTCGGCCTCGCGCAGGGGCGCGGTCCGCACCGCATACACACGCCGGGTGCCCTCGGACCGAGCGGCAACGAAGCCTTGCTCGCGCAACACTTTGAGGTGCTGGGAAACCCCGGGCTGGGAGATGCCGAACTCAGCGCTCACCGTCACCCCGAGAGCCCCGGCCGGCTGCTCCCCGTCAGCGAGCAGCTCGAGAAGCCGCCGCCGGACGGGATCGCCAAGAACGTCGAGCGCATGCACACCGGCTATATTTCATGCTCGGCTTATATAAGTCAATACTGATTTTCTCGCCAAGGCTCGACACAGGGACCCGGACCGCGTGCCCGACCGTGTCGTGCGGCGAGTCCCGGCGCCGGGGGAGCGGTTCACCGGGCGGAGACGGCCACCTGAGCTGCCTGACCCAAGCCGCGCGCGGTCTCGTCGAGCATCTCCGTGAACAGCTCTCGCAACGGAGTGCCGTCGGTGCGGGTCAGCCAGGCGTGCATGGCCGACCCGAAACAGCATCCGAGGGTCATTGACCAGGCATTCGGGCGGGCGTCGGTCGCCGCGTCCACGTCGAGGCGTTCGGCGACCAGCTCCGCAAGCTCCTGCACCCACTGCTGCCGCAGCAGGTGGAGCTCATAGTCGACGCTGTTGTGTCGCGCGTTCAGCAACTCGGCACGCATCCGGTGCTGCGCTCGGTCCGGTTCCATCCGGTCTGTCACGTCGAGTGTCGCCACGGTCAGCGACCGCAACGGGTGTTCGTCCGGCGGGCGTGAACCAAGGATCTCCCGCACCCGTGCCATCTCGCGGCGGAGATCACCGAACAGGACCGCTTCCTTGCTCGGAAAGTGCCGGAAGAACGTCCGAGGGGAGATGTCGGCGGCTTCGGCGATCCGCTCCACCGTGGTGGCCTCGAACCCGTGCTCGGTGAACAGACTCAGGGCCACCTCCTCGATGTCTGCTCGTGTTCGGGCGGCCCGGCGTTCGCGCCGACCTGACACTGCTGTGTTCGCGGCGCCGGCGTGCTCCGCTCCGGTTTCTCGGCGGCCAGCTTCGCCACGTTCGTTTCGCCGTGGGCGCGGGTCGACTGTGTCATCTGCCACGATGCCATCGTGGCAGTAGTGTCAATTCGGCAGGACTGCCACTATGGTCGGGCGGCGATTTGCGAGGAGGAAACGTGCCCGGAGGCCGAGCGGAGTCACCGACCGAGGGGCAAGCGCGGCAGCCGACCACTGGGGAGCGCGGTGCCCTGGCCGAAGGAATCGAGGCGGTGGTCTACCGGCGACGGTGGATGACGCTGCTGGTGCTGTGCCTGGCGCTGTTGGTCACCATGCTGGCCAACACCTCGCTCAGCGTCTCGCTACCGTTCCTCTCCCGGGACCTCGGAGCCTCCACCGCGGATCAGCAGTGGTTCTCCAACGCTTACGCTCTGGTGTTCGCCGGGCTGCTGTTCACGACTTCGGCACTGGCCGACCGCTACGGTCGAAAACGCATGCTGCAGGCCGGGCTTGTGCTGTTCGGGTCCGTCTCGCTGTACGTGTGGCTGTTCGTGAGCTCCAGTGCCGAGCTCATCGCCGCCCGCGGCCTGCTCGGCCTCGGCGGTGCGATGATCATGCCGGTGACGCTGTCCATCCTCACCACGGTCTTCCCCAGCGGGGAACGCACTCGAGCGGTGGGAATCTGGGCGGCGGTCTCCGGTGCGGGCAGCGCACTCGGCCCGGTGATCGCCGGGGTGCTCCTTCAGTACTTCTCCTGGGAATCCGTGTTCGCCATCAACGTGCCCGTCGCGGTGCTGGCAGTAGTGGCCGGAATCCGCTACGTTCCCGCGCACGTCGGTCGCCGAGACGGACACGGCGGCCTCGACATACCCGGGGCCCTGCTGTCGACCGCGGGAATCACGCTCGTGGTTTACGCGCTGATCTCGGCCCAGCACGTCGGTTGGACCGCCCCGCGCACGCTGATCATGGTCGCCGTCGGGTTGCTGGTGACGGCCGTTTTCGTCGTCTGGGAGCGGCGAGCCGCCGACCCGATGCTGGACGTGCGGCTGTTCCGCAGCAGCGGTTTCTCCGCCTCGGCGCTGGCGCTGACACTGGTGTTCTTCGCGATGATCGGCGTGTTCTTCGCGCTGAGCCAGACGATCCAGATCGTCTACGGCTACACCCCGTTGCAGGCCGCCGCGGCGATGCTGCCGATGTCGATCATGATGATGCTCGTGGCCCCGCAGGTGGCCCGCATCGTGGGGCGGTTCGGTCCACGCGCCACGATCTCGACAGGCCTGCTCCTCGCAGGCCTGGGGCTGGCGGGGCTGAGCACTCTGGACGTGGAGTCCGGCTATTGGCATCTGCTGGTCCCGCTGGTCGCCACGTCGACAGGCATGTCGCTGGCGATGGCACCGGCCACCGACCAGCTCATGGCCAATGTGCCGCGCGAGCGCGCCGGAATGGGCTCGGCCACCAACGACGTCACCCGAGAGGTGGGCGCCTCGCTGGGAGTGGCCATCCTCGGAAGCGTACTCAGCAGCAGCTACGCTGCTGAGCTGCACGATTCTCTGGTGGGGCTGCCCGCGGCGGCGCGAGAGGCTGCGACCGCGTCCCTGCCCGGGGGGATGCAAGTGGCCGCCGGGCAGGGCGAGCGCGGTGACGCTCTCGCTCGGGAAGTGGCGAATGCCTGGATGCACGGCTCCCAGATCGCCTACTTGGCCGGCGCGGCACTGATCTTGGTCGCCGCCGCTGTCACCTGGCTCTTCCTGCCCCACGGGACTCCGCAGGCCGTGAGCAGCGCGGGCTCGGACAGACGCGAGGAATAGATCACCTGCAGCAGGTTACCGCGGTAGCGGCCGGAACCATCGTCCACAACGGACACGACCGGACGCGAAGATGCCCGGACGTACCCGAGAAATCCGTCAGTGGAGGATCCATGCACCGGCATTTCGCCTTCGTCGCCCCACCCGCTCACGGGCACGTCAATCCGACTCTGCCGCTGGTCGAGGAACTGACTCGACGCGGCCATCGGGTCAGCTACGCCACCGGTGCGGCCTTGATCCCGACCGTCGAAGCCGCCGGTGCCACTGGTGTGACACTCCCGATGGAGCCGCCTCCGGGACGGTCCGCCGCCGGGCAGATCTCCGCCGAGCACTTCGCGGAGATGATGCGCAAGCAGCTCACCGACGCCCGGACGAGCCTGCCCACCCTGCTCACGCAGTTCACGGCGGACCTGCCCGACGCGGTCTGTGCCGACATGCTGGCCCTGGCGGGCCGGATGTTGGCCGAATCGCTCGACGTCCCCGATGTGGCGCTGCTGCCGAGCTTCGCCGCCAACGAACGGTTCTCGCTGCACGAGCAGCTACTGCCGACCTCCTTCGACTTCCAACACCCGGCACTGACCGAGATCCTGGGCGAGATGCGGCGTTTCACCGCCAGTTACGGGCTGAACCAGACACAGCAGATGTTTCCGCCCCCACCGGCATCGTTGAACCTGGTGTTCATTCCCGAGCGGTTCCAGATCGCCGCCGAGACCTTCGACCACCGGTTCCGGTTCCTCGGCCCCGCCTTCGGCAGCCGGCGTCGTTCCGAATCCTGGCAGCCCGCGGAAGCGGAGTCCCCTCTGCTGTACATCTCGCTGGGAACGCTGTTCAACGACCGCCCGGAGTTCTACCGGATGTGCTTCGAAGCTTTCGCCGACAGCCCGTGGCAGGTGGCGATCAGTGTCGGACAGTCGGTTGCTCCGTCCGATCTCGGCGAGATCCCGACGAATGTCGAGGTGCGGCAGTACTTTCCGCAGCTGGCGGTGCTGGAACGGGCGAGCGTGTTCCTCTCGCACGCGGGCATGAACTCCACCATGGAGTCGCTGTACCACGGCGTGCCGCTGGTCACGGTCCCGCAAATGCCTGAGCAGGAGGCCAACGCCCGCCGTGTCGAGGAACTGGGGCTGGGCCGGCGCGTTCCGGACGACGTAGACGCCGGCGTACTGCGCAAGTTCGTCGACGACGTCGGTGCTGACGAGCACATCCGCTCCAGTGTCGCGGCGATGCGCGACACCGTGCGCGCCCAGGGAGGTGCCGTCGCCGGGGCTGACGCCCTCGAGACGTCCCTGGCCTGACCGTCCACGCAGCACCCACCTCGCTTCTGGTCGCAAGCTCTCGCATCGAACCCGACCCGGTCGCAGCACTCGAGGAGTACGGAGCACGACGCAGAACGATCTACGCTAGCTACTGTCCGACCCAGCACCGGTGCAAGATCTCCCAGCAGTTCGACGAGGGCGAGTCATTGCACGCCTTGAAAGCGGGACCTGCTCTACGCGCACGAGGACACCATCCCCCGCAATCTCGAGCAGCAGACCGAGCAAGCTTGGTGTCTGACACTGGTGACCAACGCCGTCTCGACCTGGACGACTGAGTACTACGGCCTGGCGGTGGCCTCGATGCGCCGCTCCGGACGCCGCATCGGCGACGAGGTCCTGGCCAAAATTTCCCCAGCGCACATCGAAAACATCAACTTCTTCGGCGCCGTCGACGGCGAGCTCGCCCAACTCGGCCCCACCGGCTACCGACCGCTGCGCGAAGGCGACACCCTCTGCTGAGCGCCAGACCGCAAAGACCCGTCCGCAAGCGGATCGTCACGCGAGACCCTCACCGCCGGTGGGCGTCGCGCCTATCCAGTGGTGGTAGGCGTCCATGTTGACGTTGCTGCCGCACATGATGGCGACGTGACGGCCGGCGAAACGGTCGCGGTCTTCAAGGATCGCCGCGATACCCAGCGCGGCCGAGGGTTCGACGACGACGCCAGCGTGGTGGAGCAGCATTCGCATGCCGGCGAGAATCGAGGACTCTTGGACCAGGACGGCGTCGTCGGCGACCAGCAGGAGGTCGTTGAGGGCGGCCGGGATTGGCCGACGGCCCGCGACGCCGTCGGCGATGGTGTGGGCCGAGTCGGTCGTGACGACGTGCCGCTGACGGTACGAGCGCGTCATCGCTGGCGCACCCGCCGGTGGGCGCAGATCACCTCGACTTCGGGCGCCAGGGCCTTCACCACATGCCCCACTCCGGTGGCCATCGCTCCGCCGCCGAGCGCGATCAGGACGACGTCGAGCGACCGTGCACCCTCGACCAGTTCCAGGCCGATGGTCGCCGCTCCTTCGCAGGTCTCGATGTCCAGGCTGTCCTCGACGAGCCGGATGCCGTCAGCGTGTGCAGCGGCTGCGGCCCGCTCTCGAGCCGTGTCGAAGTCGGCGTCCACCAGCTCGACCCTGGCGCCGAAGTGGCGAATCCGCTCCAGCTTGCTCTCGGGCGCGAAGCGGGAGGCCCACACGGTGACGTCGAGTCCCCGGCAGCGACCGGACCATGCGAGGGCTTGGCCGAGGTTACCCGCGCTCGCACAGACCACGGCGTGCGAGCCGTTGGCGGCGAGCTTGGTCCGCGACCAGCTCAGTGCCACGACCCTTGAAGCTGCGGACCGGGTTCGCTGTTTCGAGCTTGATACTCACCATGCACCCGAGTTCGGGCTCCAGCATCTCGCAGCGGTACAGCGGGGTGTCGAGGAACACTGGGTCGATGACCTGGCGAGCTGCCGAATCCGAGCAGTGTCGAGGCGCGTCTCTGGCACGACGGCGCAGCCTAACAGGCAGCAATGCGGCAGTTGAGGCAACGCACGGCGGTCGCTGTCAGCGCCGGTACGCTCATCTGCGCGGGTGCCGAGAGGGAACGGCTCAGCCCGAATGCCTTACGTACGTAACCGGGTCCGCATGTCGTTCGCGTGGCATCTCCAGAAGCATCATTTGATGGCTATACTGATGCTTGAAAGGAGACATTCATGCGTACAACCCTTGCCCTGGACGACGACCTTCTGACGGAGGCGCAGCGTCTTACCGGCACATCAGAGAAGACCGCCCTGGTGCGCGAGGCGCTGCGTGCTCTGATCGAACGAGAAAGCGCCCGCCGGTTGGCGCGACTAGGCGGCACCGAGCCTTCGCTCGCTGACGTACCCCGCCGTCGGACTCAGCCGCAGTGATCCTGGTCGACACCTCCATCTGGATCGACCACTTTCGCTCCGGAGACGCAGAACTGTCACGGCTGCTCGATAACAACGCGATACTGGGGCACCCGTGGGTCACCGGAGAAATCGGGTTGGGCAACCTGCGTCACCGTGACGAGGTCATCGGGCTACTGCGCGGTCTCCCGCGGGCCTCGGTGGCCGACGAGGACGAGGTGCTGAAGCTGATCGATCGAGAAGCGCTGTATGGCGCAGGAATCGGCTACGTCGATGCCCAGCTTCTCGCCGCAAGCAGGCTGACCCCTGACGCGAGGTTGTGGACCAGGGACAAGCGTCTGTTGAACGTCACAGCACGCATGGAGCTGGACTTCCAGCCCTCTTCTCACCAACTCTCGGACCCGGAAACCCACTGAGCGATCGTAGGCATACGGATCCGCTTACGGACGCCGTCGCCAGCTGACCCCGTCGGCGGGCACTGGGCGGCCTCAGTGGCGCGGGGGTGTGGTGATGGTGCCGTAGTTCAGGCCTCCGTGGGTGAAGGTCGGCACGACGGGCCACTGTCGCTTCCACGCGGCACATTCAGACGACGGGATGATCTGCAGCCAGCGGCTGTCGCGTGGCGAGCGAGACGCCATGGTCTTTTCCTTGACCATCGAGTCGTACTGGTCCAGCGAGTCCTCGAGCGTGTTGGCGTTGAGCACGACTTCCTGGCCGAAGAAGCGCGCCTGCTGCTTGACGCCGGGGATGGTGGACAGTTCGGGCTGCCAGCTGTCTGCGGCCATGCCGTTCTCCGAGGACACCCACACGCCATCGGGGGTGTTGACCACCAGCGAATGGTTCCCGTCGGTGTGGCCCGGTGTCCACAGCAGACTCACGCCGACACCGAGCTCGACGTCGCCGTCGAAGACCTCCAGCCGGTCGGCGGGGACACCGTCGAGGCCGCCGTCGACGTACCAGGCCCACTGCATCGGGTGCATCGACTCCAGCGTGCCGAGCTCCTTGCGGTGCACCAGCAACCTGGAGTTGGCGAACAGCGGCTCGCGCGGAGTCCGTTCGCCGGGGATGACCGTGTCGCTGCCCATGATCATGCGCACGTCCTGCACGTGGAGGTGATCGAAGCTGAGGTAGTCGACGTCGGCGTTGGCCAGTCCCAGGTTCGGCAGTACGTGGTCCGGGTCGTTGTAGTACTTGGCGAAGACCTTGTTGGTGAGGAACTCTCCGGCCATCTTCTGCAGCTGGGCGTAGAACGGTGCCTCGGCCGAACCGGCCGCCACCGTCGGCTCCCACACCAGTGTCTTGAGCTGCCCGTCGAAACCCTCGAACTGGATCACGAACATCCGGTTGATGATGGAGATCATCGGGTTGACCGAGAGGTTGAAGTTCTGGAAGGCGTAGCGCGACGGGTAGGGAGCAGCCGCGATGTCGACGCTCTTGATCGCGTTGACGGTGCCCTGGGTGACGAACCGCTCGCGGTAGGTCTCGGCGGCCGAGCGCACCGCTTCCAGCCGCTTGCCGCGCGGCCATACGTCGTGCACGCCCGCGAACTCCGGAATCGGCCGGACGGCCTGCGCTGTCGGTTGTGCGGTGGCGGTCATTCTGGGGCTCCTCGCTGCTCGACGGTCGGACTGGGGTCGGTCAGGGAACGGTTCTCATAGGTCGCGCGGATAGCTCTGTCCGTGACACCGGTAACCTGGTTGGGCACGACCGCGCGCAGGAGGCGGAACCGCGCCGGATCGGGCAGCACTGCTGCAAGCCGGGCGACCAGCCCCACCCGATAGGGCACGGTCACCTCGAAACGCGGTCGTCGGACGACGTCGAGCACGGCCTTGGCCACGTCGGCGGCCACGAGCCTGCGCACTGGGCCGGTTGCGGTACCCACCGCGAGCTCGGTCTCCACCACTGCTGGCATGATCACCGACAGGCGGACCCCGCTGCCGTGCAACTCGGTGCGCACCGCGTTGAGGTAGCCGTACACGGCGTGCTTGGTGGCCGCGTAGGTAGCTTCGCCCGCCGGCGCGAGCTTGGACGCGCCGGAAGCCATCGTGATGATCTGCCCGTGGCCGCGCTCGCGCATGGCCGGTGCCATCAGCTTCACGCCCCGGATCACCCCGTGCAGGTTGACGTCGACCTGGCGCTGAGCAGCCGTATCCGACTCGGCCTCGAACGGGCCGACCCACATCACCCCAGCGTTGTTGACCAGCACGTCGATCGGTCCCCACCGGTGCTCGACCGCGGCAAGGAAGGCCGAGAACGCGGTCGTGTCGGTGACGTCGAGTTCGAACGCTGCGACGTCGTCATGCCGCTCGCCAGTCAGCTCTTCGGCGGTGGTGAGGGCTGCATCGAGGTCGCGGTCACCGATGGCGACACGCGCGCCCGCTGCCGCGAGCTGCCTCGCAATCTCGCGGCCGATCCCGTGTGCGCCGCCGGTCACGGCCACGACCTGTCCCGCTGGTGGTTTCGGCACCGGACTCCTCGTCGACTCAACACTCCAAGTGACACGAAGTCGTGTCAGATGGGACGATAGAGCACCTCGCGGGGCAACGAAAGGGCAACCTGTGACGCAAGCGAACGCCAACGAGGGGCGGCGGTACGCCGGCCTCGCCCCGGACGAGCGGGTACGCCAGCGTCGCGCTGTCATACTCGAAGCGGCGACGGACCTGTTCGCGGGTTCCGGCTACCGCAACACCTCCGTCAAACAGATCTGCGACAAGGCGGGGCTGACCCAGCGGTACTTCTACGAATCCTTCCCGGACAGAGAAGCCGCCCTGCTGGCCACCTACGACGAGCTCGCGGCACAGATGCGGGCCGAAACGCTCGCGGCGATCGAGGCAGCACCAGATCCCGACGATCTTGACGTCGTCATCGAACGGGGACTGTCGGCGTTCGTCGGCTTCCTCACCACCGACACCCGACGCGCCCAAATCGTGCTCATCGAGGTCGTCGGAGTCTCACCGCAACTGGAAACCCGCAGACACACCGTGCTCCACGACTTCGCCGACCTCGTGACAGGCGTGTGGTTGGGCCACAGCGAACCCACATCGCAGCAGCGGCTCACCGCGGTCGCACTCGTCGGCGGCGTCAACCATGTGCTGGTCGACTGGCTGCTCGACGGAACGACCCGGCAGCCGGCTGAGCTCGTGCAGGCGTGCGTCACCCTGTTCACCGGAGCCAGACACCGCCTCACCCCGCCAACCGAGTAGACCTCGACCTGTCGAACAGGCGAGCCGAGCACGATCTCACGGAGAACCCCAACCGCACGGCGTGGCCGTCCCGAAGGCCGAGGGCAAGCTGCGCGGCAACAGCCCAGCCCAGCCCCGAGCAGCAGACCGACGTGCGGCGCATACACGCCAGCGGCGACTACACGATCACTGACTTCACCGAGCTGTTCTCTGCATCCCGCCCAACCCCCTTACCGCACGCACCGTCCAGCGCGGCCAGTCGCCACGGGGGAGTGACACTCTGCCCGGTCATCAGCCCAGCTTCCCCGCATCCGCCGATTTCGAGGAGTACTCCGGCGGCCCGTGTTGAGTGATCCACATCGGTTCGGCGGTCACGACATAGTTCCGCGGCCGTCGATGTTCCGAAACCAGAATTTCGTATCGTCACGTTTTAACGTTTGACACCAAACCTTACGGCGTAGATCCAGACAAACCGGACCATCGATTACCGCGCATAATCCCGCTTATGCGCGCTCGTAGGACGCAGCCGTGTCGCTGACCTTGATCGGTGACACAGCGCTGCGACACGCCCCGAGACCGAGCGCTGAGGCGTCGGGGTGTCGGACCCTGGTCCTACAGTCCATCCATGGACATGAAGCTTGAGCTTGTCGCCGTGCCGGTCACCGATGTCGACCGTGCGAAGGCGTTCTACGTGGACCAGTTGGGATTCGTCGCCGACCATGATCACGGGGTCTGAGTAGCAGCGGAACAGGATCCTCCGTTAGTGATCCGGCCCGGATCTTGTTGCCGTGGCTGATGGGGTTGAATGCCGGGCGGAGGGAGGTGGAGAGGTTCACAGGAAGGTCCTTTCGGGAGGTCTGATGCCCTCGGTCGCACCCGTGGGCTTCACGTGTGCGGCCAGTGGTTGGGGGCGGTGGTCAGTCGGCGTCGGTGAGGGACACGTGTCCTCCGCCGTAGGCGGCGAGCTGGTGGTGGGCGCGGGCGATCGCATCGTGTTCGGTGCCGGCGATGCGCGCCGTGTGCTGGCCTTCGGCATCGGTGATCTGCCAAGCATCATCGGACAACGTCCGCGCGACGTGGCGGCAGTGCCGCATCAAGCCGACACCACCGCGGCGTTCTGCTGCAGTGCCGGGGTCGTGGCCGTGGTGGTCGCGAACTCAGCGCGGGGGTTGTGGGCCGGGAGCGCGCTCACTCCGGCCGCATGCAGCACGCGGAGCACTCGGGGCGCCGCGTTGACGATGCGAAGAGGGATGCGGCGATGGGCCGTGTAGGCGTGTGCGGCGACCAGGAGGTCGAGCCCGGCGGCATCGATGGTGGTGGCCAGGGCCAGGTCCACGAGCGTTGCCGGTGGTCCGGTCAGCACATGCGGCCAGAGCCGCTCCGCCAGCAGGGCGACTCCCTCGCCGGCGAGGTCACCATCCACTGTGAACACTGTGGGCAGGGTCGTGATCAGGCTGTAGTTAACCCGCATCGGGCTCCAATGCACGTCGAAGGATCCTGTGGACTGGCGCAACGCAGAGAGTTGCCGCTGCAGGCCGCAGGCAGAAACAAGGGTTCCGGGAACCCGGCCCGTGGAAACGCGCTCGGCTCAACCGGAAGAGAGAGGAACTGGTGTTGCAGCAGGCTGCAGCCAGCCGCTTCGTTGCGCGCCCAGTGGCGGGCAGCGTCGTCACGGCGACGAGCGTGCTGCGGGACTAGATCGGTTCGGCCTGCCTCAACCGCACCGCAAAGTGGCGAGTACGGGAGCTATGCCGGGGTGAAACCGCCGTCCCCGGCCCGCACCACGCGGTGCGGCCCGGGAAGAAACTCAGCGGAGTCTCAGACCGCGCGCACGGTGTCGGCCTGCAGGCCCTTGGGGCCCTGGCTGACGTCGTAGGCCACCTGCTGGTCCTCCTCGAGGGTGCGGAAGCCGGAGGCGTCAATGGCCGAGTAGTGCACGAACACGTCCGGGCCGCCCTCGTTCGGGGCGATGAAGCCGAAGCCCTTTTCCGAGTTGAACCACTTCACGGTTCCGTTGGTCATGTCTGTCTCCTTCGGGAGCTGGGGAATGACGGGCAACCACACCGTGCGGAAGCCCGGGCCGAGTCTTCAGACGGCGACTCCACTCCAGCTGCAACCAAAGAAAGAAGCTCGCCCGCATCAACATCCTGCGAGCATGCGCAAAACACGAACCCAGAAATACAACGACCACCATGCACTCTACACCGTGCGGCAGAGCAAGATATGTCAAAAATGTAAGTTTTGCCGTCACCGCAGCTCAGAACCTTGGATCGGCCGGATGGGCAGGGTCAGTCGGTTGGCGGTGATGTCGCCGTCGGCGTTGCGGGGTGTGCGGGGACGGTATGTGCCCCGGGTGCGGGGCCGACCGGTGTCCCGGTCGGTGCGGGGATCGGTGAGCTGATAGCGCTGCCGCGCCCGCTTACCGGCGGCCTGCCCGCTCATGCCCAACGCGGCCCCGATCTCGGCCCAGTCCAGCCCCGCCTGCCGCGCGGCCACCAACGCATCCGCCTCGAACAGGTCCAGCCCCTCGCGGACCTGACGCACCACCGCCAACCGCTCCGCCGCCACACCCTGCTCCGGGGCGGCACCCTCGACCTCGCCCAACAGCCGACGCAACCGCTCCCGCGTGACCCGAAACGGCTCCGGCATCCCCACCCCTCTCCGCGAAAGCACCACCACAGCCCCGTGACCAGCACAAACACAGCCAGCACGACACAACGAACCCAGCGACGTCAGCCTACCGTCACGGTCACCAGGAAAAACACCATTCTTTGGTGAAACGATAGTTTCACCAAGCATGCGGTTCTGTCTCGGCTTCTTCATGATCGACAAACGCCCTGAGAGCGCCGGAGAGATCACGCATCGGCCGGGGCCGACCATCTTGGGCACCCTCGTGCACGGCGATGTGCAGCAGTGGAACCTGCACCAAACACCCGACCCGCAGGTGGGTTCAAACTCATCGATCCAGAAGGGCTGCTCGCCGAGCCCGAATACGACCTGGGCGTCCTCATGCGCGAAGACCCCGTCGCGTTGCTGCAGGGTGATCCCCACGCCCGTGCCCAGTGGCTCGCTGCACGCACCGGCTGTGATGCCACGGCCATCTGGGAATGGGGAGTGCTCGAACGCGTGGCCACCGGCCTGCTGGCCCCCAGCTCGACCTGCAACCCGCCGGCCGGCACATGCTTGCCACCGCCGAGACTCTCGCCGCCCCAGTGACGCACTGCGATCAGGACTGACGGCTCCATGACGCCGCTGCCGCTGCCCTCGTGGTTCTCCCTGTGCGATCGCGACCGGCACGCCGGTGGCGGTCACCGCTGAGTACACGCAATCGCCGCTGGGGTTGTGGCAGGCCACCGTGACCGTCGAGGTGGGCGAGTCTGGCGATGATCGGCTCGCTTGCACGGTCACCGGCGGCGATGCGCATGAGGCGGTGCGCGCGGTGCGCGATCAGCTCGACGTGCTCGCCGACGAGCTGAACGCGGACCTGGCCACCGTGCACCATCTCGACGGCGACCCCGCGGCGTTCGCTGCGCTGGCCGCACGCGAGGGATTCGCCGACTGCGTCACCGGCTGACTCCGACTGACGTCTGGAATTGGTCGTTTGCAGACACCTTGCGTCGTCTGTCAGTTTCCGAAGTCGACTGCACGAGCGACCTGGGGTTTCGCCCGTGAGTGCAGAGGAGTTCGGACAGCCGAGCTGCTCGAACTCGTGTGCACGGCCGTCGCTTTGGTCAGCGACCCTTCACTCGCGGAGCTTTGCCGTCCTCGATCCGCCAGTCGTCTCACGAAGGATCCTGCTGTGACACGGGCCTTGTGCCGGGTCAGCGTTGGGTGGCGAAGCCGATTCCGAGCGATGAAGGTGCCTCCGGTCGCGGTGTCGAGTCGACGGCGAGCGCCACGCATCGTCCACTATCTGTGCTGAGCCGAACCACGTGGCCGCAGACGAAGCCTCGCCGAACGTCCGAAAGGGGATCCGCCGCAGTGGTACGCCGGTCGACGGGGTGGGTTCAGGCGTCGGGGCTGGTGTGCGGGGTGTGGGGTTGGGCCAGGATCGCCTCGAGTGCGTCCATGTTGGTGGTGGTGGCGATGTGGCGGGCGAGTGCGGACAGGTGTTGGCCCTGGCCGCGGGCGTAGTCGCGCAGCAGCACGTAGGCGGTGTGTGGGGGGAGTTGGCCGTGTTCGGCCAGGGTGCCTTTGGCTTGTTCGAGCACGACGCGGTGGTGCAGGACGGCTTGGAGTTGTTCGGCCAGCAGGTCGCCGCGGTGGAGGGCGGGTTGTTGCAGCAGTCCGATGGTGGCCATGTCAGCTAGGGATTGGCCCAGTTGCAGGCTTGCCTCGTCCACCCCGTCGGGGGTGGTGTTGAGTAGGGTCAGGCTGCCGATGATCTTGCGGTGGGACCGCATCGGCACCGCGGCGGCGGCCTGGTAGCCGGCCTGGGTGGCGTGCTCGGCGAAGGCGGGCCAGCGTTGGCCGTGGTCGGCCAGGTTCGGGATGGCGACCGTGCTGCCGGTGCGGACGCATTCCTGGCACGGCCCGGCATAGGTTTGGGCGGTGAACAGCGCCACGAGCTCGGGTGTCTCGTGTGAGGTGGCGGTGGGGTGCCAGCCGCCGCGCTGGTCGGACAGGATCACTCCGGCCGCGGCGACGTTGAGGTGCTGGCTGGCCTTCTCGGCCAGGAGACCGAGGAAGTCCAGCAGGTCGAAGTCGTCGACGAGCGTGTCGGCCAGGGACACGAAGGTGTCGGCGAGGTGCTGCTGTTCTTCGGTGCTCATCACACGGGGGCCTTTCGCTCGTGCTCGCGCTGCTCAGGACAGCGGGTCCGGGTCGGTGTCGGCGGAAAACCGCAGTTCGCGGGCCACGATGTGGCGGGCGACGTCGGTCAGGGCGAGTTCGTGGGTGTAGGCGTGGGCGCGCATCCGCAGCAGCGCCGCCTCGGTGCTCGACCCGAGTTGGATCCGGACCATGCCCGAGGCTTGGTGGATCTCGGCGTGCGGGTCGGCCAGCCAGCTCACGTCGTCGGTGGCGTGCCCGTCCAGTTCGGTCATGATCGTGTGGGTGGCCAGATCCGCCAGGATCAACGCATCAGTGATCGCCGCCTGACCCAACGGGCCCGTGGCGTCGCGGTAGCAGT
Source organism: Allosaccharopolyspora coralli (assembly GCF_009664835.1). NCBI lineage: Bacteria > Bacillati > Actinomycetota > Actinomycetes > Pseudonocardiales > Pseudonocardiaceae > Allosaccharopolyspora > Allosaccharopolyspora coralli. The sequence goes on along the minus strand of NZ_CP045929.1, from coordinate 2,311,991 downwards.
CCAGCGATCCCAGCCGGATCACCCCGACCTGCAGTGGGAAGGAGAACACCGCCGCAGCCCCCAACGTGTGGGCCTGCTCGGCGAAGGCCGGCCACCGCTGGTGCGCCTGGGCCAGGTCGTCGACGAGCACCGGTCCCCCGGTGGTGAACGTGTCCAGACACGGGCCCTCACCCACGGTCAGCTGCAGATCTTCCAATCCGGCGCTGACGTCGTTGCTCGCGTGGACCAACCCGCGGCGGGTGGCCTGCCCATCCCCGTCGCCGTCGCCGTCGCTGAGGTGGGTCAACACCGTGGCCCCGGCCCCGGAAACGCCCAGCTCGGAGACACACCGCCCGCAGAGCAGACTCATCCGCGAGGCCCCGGGCTGCTGCTCGGCGTCGGTGGCCAGCAGCGCCTCGAGCGCCTGGCGCCGCTGCTCACTCATCCTCTGCTCCACTCCTCGAGCGCTCGGTGCGGGCGGTTGTGCCCGCACCTGGGTCTGAACGGGCACAACCTCGGCCGGTCCACGCTCCCGGGAACGCAGGCGACCTACTGTGTGTGTTCCCCGGGAGCGGGGCTGTCATGCTCCGGATTGGGTCCGGGATTACTGCCGGTCAACCACTGTGCCACGGCGAGCAGTTTCAGGTTTGTCTGCTGCGAGGACTGCACCAACATCGCAAAGGCCTGCTCGGCATCAAGACCGAATCGTTCCATGAGTATGCCCTTGGCCTGCCCGATCACATCCCGGCTGGCCAGGGCTTGATTCAGCTGACCCGTGTGCTGGGCCTGCCCCAACGCGGAGGATGCATGCGTCGCGAACAACCCACCCAGCACCCGGGAATCGTCGCTGAAGCCGTGCGGGCTGCTGGCATACAGGTTCAACGCGCCCAACGAGTTCTCCCGCGCGAACAGCTGGAACGAGAGCATGCTGCCCACCCCGGCCTCGACCGCGGCCGGACCGAACCACGGCCACCGCTCGGCCGCAGAGGCCATATCGTCAACGGCGACGGTGTGCTCGTCCCACAACGCCGTCACGCACGGGCCCTCCCGATAGCTCGCCTGCGCCTGGTCGATAGCCGACACGGTGTCGTGGCTGACCGCCTGCGAGATGATCTCCCCATCGGATTGCAGCAGCGAGACCCCCGCGTACTCGGCGCCAGGCACCGTGCCCACGGCCGCGGCCACGATCCACGCCACCGTCTCGGCCTCACTCGCCTCCTGCGAACCCGTCATCTGCTGGGCCGCCGCCGACAGCACTTGCACCAAATCCGGCGCGCCCGCCGGATCCTCCTGGCCGTGCACCATCACCAGACCTCACTCTCGCTACGTCTGGTTCGTCCGCACCCTGCTGAACGCACTGCACCAGCTTCCTACCCCCAATTGTGTCAAACCTCGCTGTAGTGCCCAGAGCCGCAAGCTCCCGCCGGGATGCGGTGCTTACGTACGCAAGCGGAACCCCCACTGAGACAGCACCGCCCGGCCGATACTGACGCGAGACGAAGCCACGAGCTGGCGTTCCGCTGACCAGGGTTGTCTCAGATACCTGGTACGGTGAAACTCTCACTGAGGGGTGGCTAACCGTTACACTGCCGATCATGTCCGGCACCCTGGTTGGCTACGCCCGCTGCTCCACCGACGAGCAAGACCTCACCGCCCAACGCCAGCGCCTGGCCGAACTCGGCGTGGACGCCGACCGGATCTATCTCGACCACGGACTCACCGGCACCAAGAGAACGCGGCCCGGGCTCGATCAGGCCCTGGCCGCCGTCCGAACTGGCGACACCCTCGTGGTGCCCAAGCTCGATCGGCTGGCCCGGTCGGTGCCGGACGCCCGCGCCATCGGCGACGACCTCGCCGAGCGCGGCGTCGCGCTGTCGTTGGGCGGACAGGTCTACGACCCGGCCGACCCCATGGGCAAGATGTTCTTCAACATCCTGGCCACCTTCGCCGAATTCGAAGTCGACCTCCTACGCATGCGCACCCGCGAAGGCATGGCCGTGGCGAAGGCGAAGGGAAAGCTGCGCGGCAAGCAACCCAAGCTCTCGCCGAAGCAGCAGACCGAACTGAGGCGCATGCATGACAGTGGCGACTACACGATCACCGACCTCACCGAGCTGTTCTCCGTCTCCCGGCCGACCGTCTACCGCACACTCCAGCGCGGCCAGTCGTCCCAGGCGGAGTGAAGCCATGCCCGATCAGCAGCCCAGACCTCATATCCGCCCGATTTTCGGCGAGTACTACGGCTACCCCTAGTAGCGCTGCAGCCACCGCCGCGGCGGGGAGTTGATCAGCGCGGTCTCGACCCGGTTCATCAACATCGCAACACCTCGATTGCATCGCACGGAACTGCTATCATCGGGATATGACGATGAATAGCACGGAGAGGTGCCTGGCGTCGAACCCGCCGGGCGCGAACCTGGATCCGGCGGTGGCGTTGTTCCACAGCCTGTCCGATGCCGCGCGGGTGGCGATCGTGCAGCGTCTGGCCTCCGGTGAGGCCCGCGTCGCGGACTTGGTCGCCGAACTGGGACTGGCGCAGTCGACGGTGTCAGCCCACGTGGCGTGCCTGCGTGACTGCGGGCTGGTCGTGGGCCGCCCGCAAGGGCGGCAGGTGTTCTACAGCCTGACCCGCCCGGAGTTGCTGGACCTACTGGCCTCTGCCGAGACGCTGCTGGCCGCGACCGGCAACGCGGTTTCGTTGTGCCCGAACTACGGCACCGACACCACCGGCGAGCCCCAGAACGAGGAGATCGTGCGATGAGCGATGCTTGCGGCTGCGGCAGCGACGAGCCCCGCACCGGCGAGGAAGCCGAAGAACACGAGCCGGAACGGCTCTGGCAAGTCACCGAACTGCGCGCCGCGGCCGTCGCCGGGGTGCTGCTGATCGCCGGATACGCGACGGAGTGGGCAGGCGCGGCGCCGATGCTGGCGCTGATCCTCAAGTCCTTGGCTCTGGTCGCCGGTGCCTACACGTTCGTGCCCTCCACACTGAAGCGGCTGGCCAAGGGCAAGATCGGTGTCGGCACGCTGATGACGATCGCGGCCATCGGCGCGGTCATCCTGGGTGAGGTCGGCGAGGCCGCGATGCTGGCCTTCCTGTACTCCATCAGCGAGGGCCTGGAGGAATACTCCCTCGCGCGGACCCGCCGGGGCCTGCGCGCGTTGTTGTCGCTGGTGCCCGATGAGGCCACCGTGCTGCGCGACGGCAGCGAGGTCGTGGTGGCCCCGTCCGAGCTCCGCGTCGGAGACCGGATGGTGGTCAAGCCCGGCGAACGCATCGCCACCGACGGCGTCATCCGCACCGGCCGCACCGCGCTGGACACCTCCGCGATCACCGGCGAGTCCGTGCCCGTCGAGGCCGGTCCCGGCAGCGAGGTGTTCGCTGGGTCGATCAACGGCACCGGGGTGCTCGAAATCGAGGTCACCACGACTGCCGAGGACAACTCTCTGGCGCGGATCGTGCGGATCGTGGAGGCCGAGCAGTCCCGCAAGGGCGCCAGCCAGCGCCTGGCCGACCGCATCGCCAAACCCCTGGTGCCCGGCGTCATGATCGCCGGCGCCCTCATCGCCGGCATCGGCAGCCTGCTCGGCGACCCGGCGACGTGGATCGAACGCGCCCTGGTGGTGCTCGTGGCCGCCTCGCCCTGCGCGCTGGCGATCTCCATCCCCGTGACGGTGGTCGCTGCCATCGGCGCGGCCAGCAAGATTGGCGTGCTGGTCAAGGGCGGTGCCGCGCTGGAAGGACTGGGACGTGTGCGGGGGGTGGCGCTGGACAAGACCGGCACGCTGACCCGCAACCAGCCGAGCGTGGTCGACGTCGCCACCACCGACGGGATTTCGCGGGAGCGGGTGCTGGGACTGGCCGCGGCGCTGGAAGCCCGCAGCGAACACCCCCTCGCACGAGCGATCCTCGCCGCCGTCGACGGCGACATCGCCTCGGCGACCGACGTCGAGGCCGTCACCGGCGCCGGGCTGACCGGGCAGGTCGACGGACGCACCGCGCGGCTCGGGCGCCCGGGCTGGCTGGACTCCAGCCCGTTGGCTGGCGACGTCGAGCGGATGCAGCACAGCGGGGCCACCGCGGTGCTCGTCGAGGACGACGGACAGGTGATCGGCGCCATCGCCGTGCGCGACGAACTCCGCCCCGAAGCGCGCGAGGTGATCACCCGGCTGCACTCGGGTGGCTATCACGTCGCCATGCTCACCGGCGACAACCAGGCCACCGCCGCCGCACTGGCCGCCGAGGCGGGCATCGACTCGGTGCATGCCGAACTGCGGCCGGAGGACAAGGCCCGCATCGTCGGCGAGCTGGGCCACCAGCGATCGATGGCGATGGTCGGTGACGGTGTCAACGACGCCCCGGCCCTGGCCACCGCCGACCTGGGCATCGCCATGGGCGCGATGGGCACCGACGTGGCCATCGAAACCGCTGATGTCGCGCTCATGGGCGAGGACCTGCGGCACCTGCCGCACACCCTCGACCACGCCCGACGCGCCCGGCGGATCATGCTGCAAAACGTCGGACTGTCCCTGGCGATCATCACGGTGCTGATGCCCCTGGCCCTGTTCGGCATCCTCGGGCTGGCGGCGGTGGTGCTGGTGCACGAGGTGGCCGAGGTCGTGGTCATCGCCAACGGCGTCCGGGCCGGCCGCGCCAAGCCGCTGCCCGGCGGGAAGCCCGCGGCAGTGCGGCCTACTACGACAGTGGGAGCCTCGGCGTGACCCGCACCGAAACCCCGGTGGTGAGGGTGGCCCGGCGCCGGGCCACCCTGGCCACCGGGGCCGTGCTGCTGGCTGGCGGGGACCTGGGGATCAAAACGTGGGCCGCCCAAGCGTTGACCGACGGCCACTCGATCGATATCGGACTGCTGCAGCTGCGGCTGGCCTACAACCCCGGCGTGGCCTTCAGCCTCGGCGCGACCCTGCCCGCCTGGATCGTGTTCACCGCCACTGCACTGATCACCGCAGCCCTCGCGGTCTACGCCTGGCGGGCGGCCCGCACCGGGAGCCTGATCATGCGGCTCGGTCTGGCCGCGGTGCCGGCCGGAGCCGTCGCCAACCTCATCGACCGCGGCGTCGACGGCGCGGTCACCGACTACCTGCACACCGGCTGGTTTCCCACCTTCAACCTCGCCGATGTATTCATCACCGGTGGTGGGGCGTTGCTGGTCCTTGCCTCGCTGCGCACCACGTCCCCATCGCCAGACAGGAGTGAATCCGGTGCGTCGTGATCCGCGCAGCGCTCCGCACCCCCTTCCAGAGCCTTCTCGGGCAGACAAACACACCCGGCGGTTGCGCCCATCATGTGCCGCCACCGGTCTGAGGGCGCTGGGTGCGATCGCCGGTGGCCTGACCGTCTACGCCAGTGCTCCTCCACACCACCTGTGGTGGCTGGCACCGCTGGGTGTGGCCCTGTTCGCGCTCGCGCTGCACCACCGGCGTGCCCGAGGTGGCTTCGGGTATGGCTTCCTGTTCGGCCTCGCCTACCTGCTGCCCCTGCTGAGCTGGCTCTACGACACCGTCGGCGAGGAATTCGGGGTGTGGCCGTGGTTCGGCGTGGTCACCATCGAAGCAGTGTTCTTCGGTCTCGCCGGCGCGGGCATGGCCCGTGTCAGCCGCCTGCCCGGCGCTGCGATCTGGATGGCCGCGGTCCTGGTCGCGACTGAAACCCTGCGCTCGCACGCCCCCTACGGCGGATTCCCCTGGGGACGGCTGGCCTTCACCCAACCGGAAGGCGCGTTCGGGCCGCTGGCTTCTTTCGGCGGGGCCGCGCTGGTGACCTTCGGGGTGATGCTGTCCGGGTGCGGACTGGCCGCGCTGACGCGACACCTGCGGGACGGGATCCGGGAGAGGCCGTGGCCGGCGGTATCGGCAGCCACCCTCACCGCGTTGCCGATCACCGCCGGGCTGGCGAGCATGTCCACCCTCGATACCGCACCCAGTGCGGGAACAGCCACCGTCGCCATCGTCCAGGGCGGCGCTCCCAACATCGGCATCGGCCTGATGGGCAAGAACGAGCTGCTCCGCGCCAACCACATCCAGCAGGCCACCAAGCTGGTCCAAGGGGTGCGCTCCGGGCGGCTCCCCCGACCGGACCTCGTCATCTTTCCCGAATCCTCGAACGTCTGGGGCCCCTCACGCAGCGACCCCGCGCTGGATCGGATCGCCGACCAACTCGGCGGGCCCATAGCGGTCGGCGGTATCACCCGTGAGGCCAACGGCGCCATCAGCAACCGCGTGATCCGCTGGGACCCGGCTCTGGGCGCCACCGACGAGTACGTCAAGCAGCACCTCGTCCCGTTCTCCGAGACCATCCCTCTACGCGAGCTCGCCTCGGCCGTCACCCCATTCGTCAAACAGTTCTCGCGAGACATGACCCCGGGGACGAGCCCGGGCCTCTTCGACATGGGCACGACGCGAGTGGGCTTCGCGATCTGCTACGAGGTCGCCTACGACTCGGTGCTGACCGAAGGCGTGCGCGGCGGTGCCGAACTGCTGGCCGTGCCCACGAACAACGCGTGGTTCGGGCGCAGCGAGATGACCTATCAGCAGCTGGCCATGGCTCGGCTGCGTGCTGTCGAGCACAGTCGCTCGGTCGTTGTCGCCTCCACCAGCGGGGTCAGTGCGATCATCCGTCCCGACGGCACTGTTGCCGAGCAAAGCCGGCAGTACACCGCCGACCTGCTCATCCAACAAATGCCGCTGCGCTCAACCACCACCCCGGCCACAAGGCTCGGCTCCCTACCGAAATGGATCACCACCAGTCTCGGGGCCGCCGCACTCCTCGCCACGCTGCGCCGCCCCGAACGACGTCGACACAACCCCCACCACAACCCCGACGCCGAGAACTGAGCACAGCCGGCACACAGTGATCAGCACCCGGCAGGCGCACTCGAACACAGGACCACGCCGCCAGCGGCGGTGCCTGCCAGTCGTGCGCCCTGCCTCCTCGTGAGACAAGGAGACGCAAGGATGGTGCCCAACGAGACGAGCCGCCGCAACCTGCTGCTGGGTGCGGCCGGTTTGGTAGGCGCTGCGGCCTCGACCGGCGGGGTGGGGTGGCTGGCGTTGGCCTCGGGCACGCCGGCCTCGGTACCGACGCCGGCGCGGATATCGGCCTCCTCGGAGGCGGTGCAGCGTCGCGAGCAGGCCCGGCGTGCGGCGGGATCCGGTCGCACCGTCCGGGCTTCGTTGACCGCCGAGCCCACCGAGGTGGACCTCGGTGGGCGCATAGTGCGTACGTGGGCCTACAACGGGCAGATCCCGGGGCCGGTCATCCGCTGCACCGCCGGTGAGCAGCTCGCCGTCGAGGTCAGTAACCGGCTGCCCGAGCGCACCACGGTGCACTGGCACGGGTTGCGGCTGCGCAACGACATGGACGGGGTCCCCAACCTCACTCAGGAGCCCATCCCGGCCGGGCAGCGCATGCGCTACACCTTCACCGCGCCGGATCCCGGCACCTACTGGCTGCACCCCCACGTGGGTCTGCAGCGGGAACGCGGCCTGTACGCGCCGCTGATCATTGATGATCCCCGTGAGCCCGGTGACTACGACGTCGAGTTCGTCGTGGTGCTCGACGACTGGCTCAATGACGTCGCCGCCAGTCCCGACAAAGTCCTGTCCACCCTGCGCAAGGGTGGTATGACCCCGAAATACCGGACTCCCGTACAAGCCGGGCAGATCTCGGACGTCTCGGAGGCGTGGCAGTACCAAGTTCCGCCTGGGCTGACCGACCTACCGCCCGAGGCCCCTCCCATGTCCCCGGCGTCGTTGATGGCCGCCAGCGTGCAGTTCCCCTTCTATCTGCTCAACGGCAGGTTGCCCACTGCGCCGCAGACGTTTCGCGCCAAACCGGGCCAGCGCGCCCGCATCCGGGTGATCAACGCCGGCGGCACCTCGGTGTTCCGGCTCGCCCTCGGCGGCCATAGGCTGACCGTGACCCACACCGATGGTTTCCCCGTCCAGCCGGTCACCGTCGACACCCTGCACATCGCCTCCGGCGAGCGCTACGACCTCCTTGTCGACCTTGACGACGGCGCCTTCCCCCTGGCCGCTGTCGCCGAAGGTCACGGAGCTCAGGCACTCGGAGTTGTCCGCACCGGAAGCGGACCCACCCCGGCACCCGATGCGACCCCCACCGAACTGGCCGGCCGCCTGCTCAAGCTCTCCGACCTGCACGCCGCGCCCGCAGCCCAGGCCGACGACCGCAGTCCGGAGGTGACCCACCCCCTGCAGCTCATCGGCTCGATGCGCGGGTTCCACTGGCGCATCAACGGCGAGACCTACAACCACCGCAAGCCCTTCGCCGACGTCACCCCCATGCCGATCCGCGAAGGGCAACGGGTGCGCATGACCATGGTCAACCCGACCCCGATGTATCACCCCATGCACCTGCACGGCCACACCGGCACGGTCCGCGCCACCGGAGGTATCCGCAGCCAGCGCCACCCCAACCCCCCACACACCCCGATCCGCAACGGCACCCGCAAAGACACCCTCGTCGTCGCCCCCGGCCAACGCGTCAGCATGGACTTCACCGCCGACAACCCCGGCCAATGGCTCGTCCACTGCCACATGGCCTACCACCTCGCCACCGGCATGGCCGGGATCATGTCCTACATGGACAATCCCTGAGCACGGGGGCGTGTCGTACTTGCCGGAGTTCGACGAAAGCGAGGCCCACAGGGTGCCGGTGCGGCGTCGACGACCGCTCGATCAAGCCAAGTTCGCCATGCCGGCGGTAGCGATGGGCCCACTTCGAAGCACATCGACGCAGCGTCGACGGGACGGGCACCGACTACCTGCACACCGGCCGGTGGCCCACCTTCAACCTCGCCGACGCCTCCATTACCTGCGGCGGCACGCTCACTGTCATCGCCACGCTGCGGTCACCAGACCCTCGACGCGATTCAGCAGGAGTGAGCCCCATGCCCGTGGCAGTGCTGTGCTTGTTCGGGGCGTCCATTCTCGCCGTTGCTGTGCGCACCCTCGTCCTGTGGCGTCGCACCGGCCACACCGGGCACCGGTTGTCGCCCTCGGGTGCCAGCGCCGCGTCACTGGTGATCCACCTGTTCATGGGGTCTGAGTAGCAGTGGTACAGGATCCTCCGTTAGCGGATCAGCTGTCTGCGTTGCTGCCGAGGTGGCGGTAGATGGTGGGGCGGGTGACGCCGAACTCGGCGGCGATCTGGGCGACGGTGTAGCGGCGTTTGCCGTCGTCGTCGGTTTCGTCGTACATCTGGCGGGTCAGCTTGACCTGCCGAGGGCCGAGCTTGGGTTTCTGTCCGCCGGTGCGGCCCCGCGCCCGTGCTGCCGAGAGTCCGTCGATGGTGCGTTCGGACATCAGGGCGTGCTCGAACTCGGCGATGGACCCGAGGATCTGGAAGAATATGCGGCCGATGGCGGTGGAGGTGTCGATGCCCTGGTTGAGCACGACCAGATCGACGTGCTTGGCTTGCAGCTGGTTGGACAGCTCGATGAGGTGCTCCAGCGACCGGCCGAGTCGGTCGAGCTTGGTGACCACGAGCTGGTCGCCGGTGCGGTTGGCCGCCAGTAGCGCTTTCTCCAGTTCCGGTCGGCGCGCGAGCGTGCCGGAGGCCTTGTCGACGAAGACCTCGTCGCAGCCTGCCGCAGTCAGCACGTCGTGCTGGGCTTCGGGGTGCTGGTCGCGGGTGGAGACTCGTCCGTAGCCGATCCGCATGGCCCGGACCGTATTGCGAAGGCCCGACAGCGTGACGGTGGCGCGGACACGGGTTGCGTTACAGACCCGACCTGCGAAAACACTCGACGGCTTGCAATGTCTCGTGAACGTTCGTTTGTGAGATCTCGGATCTACTGGGGTGGTTGCAGCGCGTCGAGGATCTGGGGCTCGGTCGGTAGGTCGAGGCGGCAACACTCGTGGGTTTCCAGCGGGTGCCCCAGCGCGTCGCGGCCGTTGATGGCCAGTGTCGGCGAGGGATAGTCACCCACGCGTTCCTCCACGTGGGCGGTGGTTTCGGCCCGAGCAAGTGCGGACCGCAGTGTTGCGCGGGCCTGGCCAACGAGGGGGCAGTCCGGCACGTACCGGAGCTCGATGGTGACGGTGTCATTCACGGCGCCTGCCTTCCTGACGTGCCGGTCGGGGAACGGCTGGCGAGGGGACCTGCGGGTGGTGCGGGGCGCTATGTGGCCGGAGTGTGGGCGCGGATGATGGCGGAGTGCATCCGGTCGGCGACCGTGTGGGTCGGGGTGATGTCGATGTCGGTGAACCCGGCGGCACGCAGGCCCTCGCGGTATTCGGTGAACGAGAGGGCGCCGGCGATGCAGCCGACGTAGTTGCCGCGTTCGGCGCGTTGGGCGGGGGTGAGCTCGTTGTCGGCGATGATGTCGCTGATGCCGATGCGTCCACCGGGGGTGAGCACGCGGGCGGTTTCGGCGAACACCGTGGGTTTGTCCACGGACAGGTTGATCACGCAGTTGGAGATGACCACGTCGATGGTGTTCGCTGGCAGGGGGATGGCTTCGATGCTGCCCTTGAGAAATTCGACGTGGGAAACGCCGGCCTGGGCGGCGTTGTCCAGGGCGAGGGCGAGCATTTCCTCGGTCATGTCCAGGCCGTAGGCCTTGCCGGTGGGCCCGACGCGGCGGGCGGAGAGCAGCACGTCGATCCCGCCACCGGAACCGAGGTCGAGCACCCGTTCTCCGGCGTTCAGTTCGGCCACGGCGGTGGGGTTGCCGCACCCGAGGGAGGCCGCGGTGGCCTCGGCCGGTAGGTCGGCACGCTCGGTCTCCGCGTAGAGGCCGGCGCCGAAGTTCTCGTCGATCTCGACCGGCTGGTCGGAACAGCAGCTGGCGGATTCGCCGTCGGTGACGGCGGTGGCCGCGGCGGCGTAGCTGGCCCGCACGGTCTCGCGCAGGTTAGCGGATTGGTCACTCATGATCGCATCCCTCGATCTCATCCAGGGCAGCTCGCCGAGGCGCTGACCCGGCTGTATTGATTCCTGTCGAGACAAGGTTGCGCCTTGGATCGATGCTTGTCAACATAGAGGTATGTCGAAACAGCAGGAAGAAGATCGGGAGCAGGTGTTGTGCTGCTCGCCGGTGATGCGCCAACCCTTGAGCGAGGACCAGTCGGTTGAGTTGGCGCGGGTGTTCAAGGCGATTGGTGAGCCGGTGCGGCTGCGCCTGCTGTCGCTGATCGCCTCGCACGCCGGCGGCGAGGCCTGCGTGTGCGACCTGACCGACGCGTTCGAGCTGTCCGGACCGACGATCTCGCACCACCTCAAGGTGCTGCGCGAAGCCGGCGTCATCACCGGCGACCGCCGCGGCACGTGGATCTACTACCGGGTGCGCACCGAGATGCTGACCGTACTGTCCGAACTACTCGTACCGGCCGAGCACGGGGTGGTGCCGGCATGACGCAGACAGCACCCGCGGAACGAGCTGTTGCGGCGAACATGTCCCGGTTCGACCGATTCCTGCCGGTCTGGATCGGGGCGGCCATGGTGCTCGGTCTGCTGGCCGGGCGGTTCATCCCCGGGCTGAACACCGCGTTGAACTCGCTGCACGTGGTCTCCGGGGTATCGCTGCCGATCTTCATCGGGTTGCTGGTGATGATGTATCCGGTGCTGGCCAAGGTCCGCTACGACCGGCTGGATACCGTCACCAGCGACAAACGACTGCTGGTGTCCTCACTGCTGGTCAACTGGATCGCCGGCCCGGCGGTGATGTTCGCGCTGGCCTGGACTTTCCTGCCCGACCTTCCCGAGTACCGCACGGGACTGATCATCGTCGGGCTGGCCCGCTGCATCGCCATGGTCATCATCTGGAACGACCTCGCCTGCGGCGACCGCGAGGCCGCTGCCGTGCTCGTGGCGCTGAACTCGGTCTTCCAAGTCCTGGCCTTCGCCGGACTCGGCTGGTTCTACCTCAACGTCCTACCCGGCTGGCTCGGATTGGCCCAGGTCGGCCTCGACGTCTCCGCCTGGCAGATCGCCCAATCCGTGCTGATCTTCCTCGGCATCCCCCTGATCGCCGGCTACCTATCCCGCCGGTTCGGGGAGCGCGCCAAGGGCCGCCAGTGGTACGAGACGCGGTTCCTGCCCAAGATCGGCCCGATCGCACCGTACGGGCTGCTGTTCACCATCGTCGTGCTGTTCTCCCTGCAAGGAGACGCGATCACCAGCCAGCCCCTCGACGTCGCCCGCATCGCGCTGCCGCTGCTGGCCTACTTCGTGATCATGTGGGCGGGCACGTTCGCTCTGGGCAAGGGCCTGCGGATGTCCTACGAGCGCTCGACCACCTTGGCGTTCACCGCCGCCGGCAACAACTTCGAACTGGCCATCGCCGTCGCGATCGCCACCTTCGGCGTCACCAGTGGCCAAGCCCTGGCCGGCGTGGTCGGCCCGCTCATCGAGGTTCCGGTACTCGTCGGACTGGTCTACGTGTCGCTGGCCGCACGCCGCTGGTTCGCGCCCAACCCCAGCACGTCAGTGACCGCTGCCAGCGTGTCCGAGCGGCAGTAACCTCCACGATCAAGCGTGCCAAGGAGCATTCCGTGTCTTCCACTCCCGAGGTGCTGTTCGTCTGCGTGCACAACGCCGGACGCTCCCAGATGGCCGCCGCCCTGCTGGCCCACCACGCCCAAGGTCGCGTGGCCGTGCGCTCGGCCGGATCCACCCCCGCCAGTGAGGTCAACCCCGCCGTCGTCGAGGTCATGAACGAGTTGGGCATCGACGTCTCCCAGGAATTCCCGAAGAAGCTGACCACCGAATCGGTCGAGGCCTCCGACGTGGTCATCACCATGGGCTGCGGAGACGCGTGTCCGGTGTTCCCGGGCAAGCGCTACCTCGACTGGCAACTTGACGACCCCGCCGGCCAGTCCGCTGAGGCCATCCGCCCCATCCGCGACGACATCGACACCCGCGTGCGCAGCCTGCTCGCCGAGTTGGTCCCCACCACCTGATACCGGCCTGCGCGCAGGCCGGGCAGGGCGTTCCACCCCGTCCGGCCTGCGCGTTCCGTTCAGTCAGGGACTGGGACGTCGTGGAACTCAGCTAGCTTTGACCATCGTCTGTCCGCAGCAGCAGGTCGGCGACTGCTGGCCCGAGCAGTCGGCCGGGGCGCTCTTGGTCACCGTGACCTCGCAGCCACAGTCCGGCAGCGGGCAGCGATAGATCTCTCCTTCGCGCAACGGCATGACGTATCCCTCCTTGGCGTATGCGTGTTTACCCCGGCACGGTAGAAGCTGGCCCCTGGGGCCACGTCAAGCTCGCGCAGGAGGTGTCATGAGCTCGCCTACGTTCACCGCCGGGCAGGCTGCCCGTCAGGCTGGCCTGTCCCGCAAGGCGATGCGGGTCTACGAGGCCAAGGGGCTCGTGGGCGAACCGCGGCGCAGTCCGGCCGGGTACCGGCTGTTCACCGCCGAGGACGTGGCCACACTGGGATTCGTGCGCCAGGCCCGCACCCTCGGGCTGCGCCTGGACGACATCGCCGAGATCCTCACCCTGCACCGCGACGGCGCCACCCCGTGCCCGTCGGTGCGCCACCTGCTCGATCAGCGCATTACTGAGATCGACACCGCGATCGCCGACCTCACCGCCCTGCGGGCCAGCCTCACCCGTGCCCGCGACACCGAGCCAGCACAGGAAGCTTCCGAGCCGGAGGCGGTGTGCTCGCTCGTCGAGCGCACCGCCTCCGGCTGCCAGCCAGGTGTTGACGATGCGGCGCCGCCGGGTAGAGGCCGGTAGCCGCTGCGGGCACCGTCGGGCTCTGCTCGCCTGCTTTCGTTCATGAGCTTTCGTCCTCGTCAGAGCCGGCCTGTGGATCTCGCAGCGGGCGCAGACCGGCCAACTGCGGCAGGAAGAACGTGTAGGCCCCGTGGACGTTGAGGTGCGTGTCGATCAGCGGCGATAGCCGGGCGGCGTCGGCGTCGGAGACCGGGTAGCCCTGGGCGCGGAGCTGTTCTACGGCGGCGCCCAGGTAGGTGGTGTTCCACAGCACCACGGCGTTGAGCACGAGTCCGAGCGCGCCGAGCTGGTCTTCCATACCTTCCTGATAGCTCTGGCGGAGTTCGCCGCGGTGGCCGAAGCAGAGCTTGCGGGCCAGGCGGTGGCGGGATTCGGTGGTGTTGAGCTGGGCGTTCAGCGAGCGCTGGTAGGTGTCGTCGTCCGGGTCCGCCACGGCCAGCAGGTGCTGGGTCTTGGCGATGCGGCCGTATTCGGCGAGCGCTTGGCCCAGCGGGGTCGGGTTGCCGTCGCGGCCCAGCGAGCGGATCAGGTCGTAGGCGCGCACGGTGCCGGTGACCAGTGATCCGGCGATGCGCAGCATTTCCGGCCAGTGCGGACTGATCCGGCCCAGCTGGATCCGGTGCCGGGCCAGATCGTTCACGGCGCCGTAATCCGCGGCGGGGTCGATGCGCCAGAACCGGGTGTCGGCCAGGTTTGCCAGCCGGGGTGCGTAGGCCATGCCGCAGATCCGGTACAGCCCGAAGACCATGTCCGAATACCCGGCGGTGTCCGAGGTGACCAGCTCGGGCCGGCGCCCGTGGTCGGGGTTGAGCAGCACATCGAGCTGGTACAGCGAGTCCCGCTGGGTGCCCGGTACGACCGTGGCGCCGATGCCGGCCACCTGATCGTTGATGGCGTTGAGCCAGGTGGCGCCGCGTTTACGGCCGAAGTAACGCGGGTTGTGCCCGGCGTAGACGGTCTGGGTGGGAACGACGAAGCGCATCCCGTCGACCGAAGCGACCATCCCACCGCCCCACAGCTGGGCCAGCGGAAGATCGGCCTGGGCCTCGATCAACCGGGCGTTGGCCGCGCGCAGTGTCTCGGCGCGCAGGTAGTTCTGCTCGACGTGCGACAGGCGTGCCCGATTCAGCGCCCGGTGCCGGGGCCGGGCGACGGGTTTGTAGCCGACGTTGGTCGCCTCAGCCACGAGCACGGCCGCCAGCGACAGCTCGGCCTCATCCATGCGGGATTCGCCGCCGGAGGCGTGGGTGAACTCCGCGAGGTAGCCGGTGCGGGCGTGGACCTCCAGCAGCAACTCGGGCAGGTCGACCTGCGGCATCATCTGCTCGACCCGCTCCCGCAACGCCAGCAGCGACGGCGGTTCGTCGAGCTTTTCCAGCGCGTCCACCCGAATCTGGGCGCGCCCGTCGCGGCCGGTTTCGACCCGCACGCGGCCGTCGCCAGTGTCGGTGTCGATCCGGGCGCCGAAGTGGCGCCAGGCCGCATCCAGCCCCGTGGCCTGCTCGTCGAGGTGGGCCTGGGCGTCCTCAGTGAGTTTCAGCCCCGTCAGCACCTGCGGGCGGATCCGTTCCCACGCTTCGCCTTCCAGCAGCCGGGCGCGCGGGTCACCCCAGCGTTTCGAGTCGCGGGCGTAGACCTCGCGGTGCCGCAGCGCCTTGTGCAGCGCTTCCAGCACGCACAGCGCGTAGGCGTGCTTGTCCACGCACCCCGGATCCAGCTCCGGACCGCCGGCCACGAGCTTGCGCCACGACCCGACGACCAGATCATCGCGGATCTCCGAAGCTCGGACCTTCTTGCGACCGATCAGCTCGGGCAGCTCGATAACGGCGTCCAACACCGATTGCCCGGCCGGACTCGCGCCGAACGGGATGACCTCGGCCAGCAGCGGCAGAAACGGTCGCACCACCGCCCACCGCGAGACCAGCTCGGCTCGCCACGCGGCATCATCATCGACCTGCACCGGAGCGAGCTCGTCGACCGTATCCACCGCGGCAGCCAGGCGCCGGCGATCCACGACTTCCTCGATCGCCGCCCAAACCTGACTGAAAGCCAGGGTGTCGGACTCGGCGGACTCGCTGAGGTTCTGCAGCACCCTGCCCACCGAAGCCAGCGTGCTCGAGGCCCTGTTCAAGCGCGGCAGACTGGCCAACTTCGCATCCCTGCTGGTGCGCTCAGCGGCCTTGATGAGCTTGTCCGCCATCAACGCGGCAAACACATCCAACGCGTCATCCACCGCCGTACTCGACAGGCTGCGCACCGCCGCGACCAGCGTGGCCGTGCGCCGCCGCGGCTCGCGACGCTCGATGGCCTGGGCCTTGGCCGACAACCCGTCCCGGGCCAGGGCTTCCAGCCGGTTCACCGGCACCGCAGCAACATCCACCGCGTTCGTGCCCAGCCCGGCCAACTCCGAGGCCCGGTGCAGCGCCTCGGTCATGCTCCGGCCGGACACCCGCGTCGGCCCGCGCCGCAGCCGCTCCAACTCCGAAATGCGGGAATCCTCGGGCACCGCCAGCAACTCCGTGAGTCTTCCCGGCAGCTCGGGATCCGCGGCGATGGCCGCCTGGTGCAGGCTGGCGTGCATCTGCTCTGTGGTCTGATCCCGGTGCCCGGCCACCAGCCGGGCCAGCACGCTGGCGCCGGGCAGCAGCACCCGGTTCGAGCGCAGCCACGCCACGGTGGCGTCGAACAGCGCTTTCGCGGTCTCCACCCGCGTCCACGCCCGCGCGGCCACGAACTCATCCACCTCGGCGGAGGCGTCTCCGAAGTCGCGATAGCCGCACTCGCGGCGAATCTCTGCGGCATGCTCCCACTGCGTGGCTTGCCGCTGGGCATACGTCTTCACTCGCGACGGGTCAGTGGTCTCCAACTGCGACGCGAGGAAGTCCACCACCGCAGTGGGCACCTCCAGCGGATCCGCCAGGAACATCCCCAAATACCGCACCGTGGCCAGCTGCAGGGCAAACCCCAGGCGGTTGTGCTCGCCGCGGTGCCGCCCGACCAGCGCCCGGTCGGCGTCATCGAGGAAGAAGAACCGCTCCAGCTCCGCCTGCGACGGTGCCTCACCGAAGCAGCCGAACCGGGCTACCTGCTCATCGGTCAAAAACTCCACCGGCACGACCGGCATTCAACCCCATCAGCCACAGCCACAAGATCAGGGCCTCGCGTTACCGGAGGATCCTGTACCGCTGCTACTCACACCCCATCACCAAGTGCACGACACGTTGCGGTTCGTGCAGCTCACGCCCCCGGGCTCAGCGTGTTCGATCGTTCTGGGTACCGGGATCACCGAGATGGCGCCGGGATCGCAGCAAGGCCTGCAGATGGTCGTGAACGACGCCGAGGCCGTTCGTCAGCAGCTGTCCGGTCGGGGCGTCCCGGTCAGCGACGTCGACGTCCAGCCTTGGGGGTCGTTTGTGACCTTCAGTGACCCGGACGGGAATTCGTGGGCGTTGCAGCAGCTCCCGTAGCCGCAACGCGGCGATGTAGGTCGGAATGGACTTAAGTCGCGCCGCCCACTGCCAGGCCCAGAAGTAACCGGCTCCCGATCAACGTGCGGGGGTCGGGAAACAGATCTGCCAGTACCCACCGCCTGCGTCCACGCATCCACGACCACATGCCGACGTCGTCGTCGGAGCCGACAGATCTTGTTGCGGCCGTCCCTCGCCCGAGACGCGAGCGGACTGCGTATTCGGATGGAGCGGATCCATCCGGTGGCGAATCAACGCCACTCCAGGGCGAGGCAGCCACCGAGGGAGACTTTCCGACCACATATCGGAGACCGGTTCATGCGGTTCGCGGTGCTGCGGTACGGGCTCGTGCGGCTACAGTCTGGATCATGAGCGCTTCGACGCCAGTGCCACGGTCAGCTCGCATGGGACGGACCCGGTGGTTGTCGACCATCGGACTCCTCGGTCTGCTGCTGCTCGGTGCGCTCAGTGCATTCGTTCAGCAACCAGCCACACGGGCAGCGGACGCACCGTCTCAGCAGTTCAGCGGCGAACGCGCGATGGAGCACATCGAACGCGTCGCCGCGGAACCCCGCACTCTGGGATCGACCCAACACGCCGAGACGCGCCGGTATCTGCTCGAACAACTCGAGACGTGGGGCTGGAACACCGAGGTGCACCGGTCCGTTGGGGCCACCAACCCCGACGAGGGAACGCGGCAACTCGCGGCCGTGTCCAACGTCCTGGCCACGCTTCCCGGCACCGACCCGACGGGCACGGTGGTGCTCGCGGCCCACTACGACTCGGTGGCCGCCTCGCCGGGGGCCGCCGACGACGGCATCGGCATGGGCACCCTGCTGGAAACCGCGCGAGCGTTGAGTGCGACGGAAACGGCACCACGCAACAACGTCACCATTCTGATCACCGACGCCGAGGAACTCGGCCTACTCGGAGCGGAAGCGTTCGTGCGCGACCGCGCCGACCAGCTCGGCACCACCGTGCTCCTCAACCACGAGGCCCGGGGGAACGAAGGAGTTCCCACGACGTTCCGCACAACCTCGCCCAACGCGGTGCTACTGGAGGTGCTCTCGCTCGCTCCGGGAACCGTCGCGGACTCCGCGTTCGAGGCCGTGTTCGAGGCGCTGCCCAACGACACCGACGTCACACGATTCACCGAAGGCGGCCTGCACTCCTACGACACGGCGATCACCGGTGGCGGAGCGTACTACCACTCGCCCCTCGACACGCCGGAAAACCTCAGCGACGGTTCGTTGCAACAGATGGGGATCGCCAGTCTGACGATGACCCGGGATCTCGCCGGCCGGGATCTCGCGACGGTGCCTCGTGCGGGAAACGATCTCGTGACCACGTTGCCGTGGGGACAGGCCCGATACCCGCAGGCCGCAGAAGCGCCACTGGCCTGGGTGATGCTCGCGCTGGCGGCAGCGGTGGTGGGACTGGCGCGCTGGCGTCGCGCGCTCACGTTGCCGCGCACGGTGATTTCCGCTGTGGTCACCCTCGTTGCACTGGCCGCCGCAGGGCTCGCGGCGTTCGCGGTGTGGCAGGTCGCGTCCACCGTCGAACCCGGTCAAGCCTCCGCCGTGGTCGGGGTTCCCTACACCCCGGGTCCGTATCAGGTCGCGATGCTGCTGGCCGGTTTCGGCGTGTTGGTGGGGACGTACGCGCTGCTGCGTCGCCGGCTCGGCGCCGAGGCACTCGCCGCGGGTGGGCTTCTCACGTTCGCGCTGTTGGCGGTGTTGGCGACGTTGACGTTGCCGGGTCTCTCCTCGCTCTTGGTGCCGCCCACCTTTCCGGTGGTGCTCGGTGCACTGATCACCGCAGTGATGCCGCGTAAGCACACCGTGGGACGCGTGGTCGTGACGCTGCTCGCCCTGGTGCCCGCGGCGGTGCTGCTGGCGCCGGGCGCGGTGAGCGCTTTCGAAGTCGACCTGGCGCTGGGTGGGGTGCTCGGCACGGTGCTGTTCGCGATCGCCGTGTGGCTGGCCCTGCCGGTCTTCGAGAACCTCTGGTCCTCGGACGCTCGTCGGTCCTGGTGGCGCAGCGCAGCGCTTCCAGCTCTGGGGCTGACGCTCGTGGCCGCGCTCATCGCGACCGGGCTCGTGGCGAATCGCCCCGGCGCCACCCCGCCTCGACAGCAGCAGCTGCTGTACTCGATCGATGCCGATGCCGATACCGCGTACTGGGCGACATCGGACACTCCGGACTCGGACTGGAGCCGCTCGCTACTGCCGGAGCAGCCTGCCGTGCTCGACGACGCCTTTCCGTGGGTGGACGGCGAGCCGCTCGCGCACGGGCCGGCACCGATCGCGGCGCAGCCCGGACCCCGACTCGAAGTCGTCGCCGACCGGGGGGACCCGGCAGGCACTCGGGAACTCACGCTCCGGCTGTCCTCTCCGCGAGAAGCGGCCGCGCTCGGCTTGTGGGTCGACGCCGAGCAGGCCACGGTCCGCTCCGCGACGGTCGCCGGCCGGTCAGTGACCGGCACCGAGCAGGGTGAGGACTTCGGATTCGTCTTTCACGGCGCGCCATCCGAAGGCATTGAAGTGCAGCTGGTACTCACGCAACACGCCGATACGCTGCCCGTGCGCATCGCCGACCGCGGTCACGACCTGACCCAAGTTCCTGGGTTCACCCCGCCGGACGGTCTCGTGCTGGTACGCCCGATCAGCGCCGTGACCCGAACACAGACACTGTGACCGGCGGGCGTGAGCCTTTTCAGTGGTCATAGGCACCACAAGGGCTCACGCCTGGAAACGGGTCAGTGCCGCGAGGACGTGGGAACGGGTGGTGTCGTTGCCGAGATGGCCTGCTTCGTTGACAACGGTGAGTTCGGCGTCGGGCCAGCGTTGGGCGAGTTCCCACGCGGTCTCCAGGGGGCCGCCGAGGTCGAAGCGGCCGTGGACGAGTACGCCCGGGATCCCGGCGAGCCGTCCCGCGTCGCGGATGAGAGCGCCTTCGTCCAGCCAGGCACCATGGGCGAAGTAGTGTGCGCAGATCCGCACCAGCGCGGCGCGGGCAGCGTCCGGGCGTCCTTGGTAGGGCCCCTCGTCGCCGCCGATCTCGCCCGAGAGCACGGTGTCTTCCCACTTGCACCAGTCCGCGGTCGCCTTGTCGCGCACCGCCGGGTCCGGGTCGTTCACCAGCTCGGCGTACGCGGCGACGACCTCGTCGGAGCCCGCGCCGTCCCGGAACCGGGCCCATTGTTCGGGGAAGAACCGGCCGACACCCCGATACAGCCAGTCGATCTCACTTCGCCGGGTCGTGGTCACGGCGGCGAGGACGATCTCCGAGACGCACTCGGGGTGCCGTTCCGCGTAGGCGAGGGCCAGGGTGGAACCCCAGGATCCTCCGTTGAGCAGCCAGGTGTCGACGCCGAGATGGTCACGTAACAGCTCCATGTCGGCGACGAGATGCCAGGTGGTGTTGTGCTCCAGCGAGCTCGTGACGTCGGCGGCGTGCGGGGTGCTGCGTCCGCTGCCGCGCTGGTCGAACAGGACGATGCGGTAGCGGCTCGGGTCGAACAGTCGCGCACCCTGCGGGTTCATTCCCGACCCCGGTCCACCGTGGACGATCACCGCGGGTTTGCCGTCGGGATTACCCCGCACTTCCCAGTACATCGAGTGGCCGTCACCGACATCGAGCATTCCCGACGCGTGCGGCTCGGTCTCCGGATGCAACTCCACCATTCGACTTCCCCTCAGTTTCGGATGCCGGTTCCACAACGCCGGTCACGGTCGCGACGGTCCAACAGAGTATCGCCGGACGAGCTCGACCACGAGGACGAGACCACCGAGCACGAACGCCTGCATGTTGGCTGACCGTGGTCACCGGCGGCTACGGTGATCATCGTGGATGTCGTCTCCTCGCCCGCGTCGCGTACCGGAACGCTGGCGGCCACCGCCTCGACCGGCCACAGTGTCGGCTCGCTGGTCGCCGCGTGGCTCGGGTCGTTCTCCGAGTCCGGACACACCCGGTCCGCCTACTCCCGGGACCTCGGCGAGTACCTGGACTGGTGCGTGCGACGGGGCCTCGACCCGCTGTCGGTGCGTCTGCCCGAGGTGCAGATGTACGGCGCGGAGCTGGCGGCGGCGACGAATCCCCGCACCGGCAAGGAGTTCGCGGCCTCCACCCGCGCGCGGAAAATGGCCGCGGTGTCGAGCTGGTACACGTTCCTCGTCCGGGCGGGGGCGACCGACGCGAACCCGGCCCGCGACGCCGCCCGCCCCCGCTACGACCGCGGACATTCGCCGACCACGAGTGTCACCGAGGGCCAGGCCGGGGCGATGCTGGCGTCGGCGGGCGGTTCCGAACACCGCACCCTGGAACCCAGCGCCGTCGCGTTGACGTTGGCGCTGCTCATCGACCTCGGGATCCGCGTGTCCGAACTGTGCGCCGCAGAGGTCGCGGATCTGGGGCAGCGGGACGGAATGCGGGTGCTGACGGTGCGGATGAAGGGCGGCAAGGTCCGCACCCGCCCGCTGCCCGCACCGGTGGCGTCACTCGTGGATGCCCACCTCACCGAGCGCGACGCCGGACGGGACGAGCCGCTGGTGACGACCCGTGTGGGCGCGCGGATCTCCCGGCACCAGGTCTCGCGGCTCGTGCAGCGCGCCGCAGCGCAGGCGGGGGTGGAGATGCCGCAGACGATCACGCCGCACTCGATGCGACACACGTTCAACACCATCGCCCGGCAGCGGGGAGCGGCGCTAGAGGATCGTCGCGACGCGCTCGGTCACTCCTCGGCGGCGATCACTCAGCTCTACGACCACGTGGCGCTGTCCTTGACGGGCGATCCGGCACACCTGGTGGCGGCCGCGACCGGGCGTGCGTCGGACTGATCGGCGCGGACCGGGCTCTAGTACGGTTCCGGCCATGACCGAGCAGACCGTCACCGAGGTTGAGGAGCCCCGCGGCGACGGGAGCTGCAAGTTCCCCGGGTGTGAGCGCCCGGTTCCGCGGACCGGCGCTCCTGGGCGTCCTCCGGAGTACTGTGACCTGCCGGAACACACTCGGTGGCGAGCATGGAAGGAACGCCAGCGCCGCCACGACGACACCGCCACGGATTCGGTCACCGTGACGGAATGGGAGGGGCCGGTGTCATCGGCCCGGATGCGCGCCGACGAGCTTCTGCGCCAGTACCGGAGCTTGTCCGAGCAGCTGTCTCGGAACCTGTCGAACGCGATCGGGGAGTTGCGGTCGTTGTCCGACCCGAGCGTCGCGGAGGCGCAGGTCCAGGCGGCGCAGGCCGACGCCGCACACCGGGTCGCCGCCGCCGAGCAGGCCTTGGCGACCGCCCAGCAGCAGCGCCGGGACGCAGAGGACGCACGTGAGGCCGCCGATTCGGCCGCCGAGGATGCAGGGGAGACCGCCGAACAGGCGGAACGTCGCGCGCAGGACGCCGAATCGACTCGCGACGCCGCCGTCGAGAAGGCGAATGAGGCCGGCACCCGGGCCGAGAACGAGATAGAGGCAGCCCGCAACGAGTACGAGGTGGCCCTGGCTGCCGCCCGCCGCGACGCGGACGAGCAGATCCAGCAGGCGCAGCGGCACGCCGACCAGGCGACCTCGGATGCGGAGCGCAAAGTCGCTGCGGCACGGGAAGAATCGCGTCGGCTCGTCGCCGAGCACGAAACCGCACGAACGGACGCCGAACAGCGCGCGGCGCGTGCGGAACAGACCGCTCAGCACGCGACCGAGACGCTCGCCGACACCAAGAAGGACCTCGCCGACGTCCGCACCGAGTTTACCGATGCACGCGCGGAACTCCGGACCCGGCTGGACGAGATCGGAAACCTCCGCGAACGACACGCCGCAGAACTCGCCTCCGTACGGGCGGAGTCGGCCGAGACGCTGCGCCGCAGCGAAG
The DNA here is from genome assembly GCF_009664835.1 of Allosaccharopolyspora coralli. Lineage (NCBI taxonomy): Bacteria > Bacillati > Actinomycetota > Actinomycetes > Pseudonocardiales > Pseudonocardiaceae > Allosaccharopolyspora > Allosaccharopolyspora coralli. The sequence continues at coordinate 2,288,953 of NZ_CP045929.1, read as the reverse complement.
AGGACGCCACGCAGCGTCTGACCACTGTGGAGCAATCGCGCGCCGAAGCCGTCGCGCGGGCGCAGCGGGCCGAGACTCAGCTCGACACCACCCTCGCCGAGCTCCGCGCACTCCGCGACCGTGTCGAGCCCACCCCGGCCGACAGCGAATCCCAGGCGTGAAGCGCGTGGGGAACCCGCGCGCCTCAGCCACCGGTGCGGGTGGTCCCTCAGGTTCCGGAGTCGGGTTCTCGGGGTGGCTCTCGGGAGCTTCCCTGATCTCCGTGGCCCGAATCCGGCGCATCGTGGACGCATGCTGATGCCAACGCTGTCCGTGAGCCTCATCGGTCTCGTCGTCGCCGCCCTGATCATGATGACCACCCCCGGAGCGCCGGGCCAGACCATGCTGGGTGGCGTCCTGGGCGCCTGGTTGGGTTTCGCGCTCGGTGCCCTCGCCGGATCGATCGTCGACGTAGCGACCGGCAGCGGCGTCTTCCTGGCGATGGCCGGTCACGCCGCGGCGCTCGTGGGCGCAGCCGTGTTCGCGGCGCGTGGACATCACTCGGTGGCCTTCAGTCGTCCGATCCAGAGCTGAGCGCCGCCCCGACGTGGCGACACCGGTGCGGCATGATTCCCTCGGGCGTATGTCCGCGACCGTGCAGCCCGCCCAGCATCGTGACGCCGACGCCCTCACGCGCATCGTGCGGACGAGTGCGGCCTACGCGGGTGGGTACCAGGCGATGGTCGCCGACGACACGATCACCACTCGGTACCTGGAGGCGAACCGGGTGCGTGTGGCGCGCACCGACGCCGGAGGGATCGCGGGCTTCACCGGCGTGCTTGTGCCCGGCCGGGGCGAGCCAGGAGAGTGGGAACTCGACTACCTGTTCGTCGCCGACGACGTTCAGGGCCACGGCATCGGCTCGTTGCTCCTCGATGACCTCTGCACCGAGGCACGCGCCGCGGACGTCAGTCGCGTGCACATCGTCTCGCATCCGCCCGCGGAGGCGTTCTACCTGCGGTACGGAGCCCGCCGGGTCGGCACGGTGCCCGGCGGGGGATCGATCACCTGGCAGCGTCCGCACCTGCTGCTCGACTGCTGAACGCCGCTCAGAGCATTCCGGCGGCGCGGAACGCCCGGTCGTAGATCGCCCGGATCGTGTCCTGCTTGCGCTCGTTGTAGTCCATGACGTGACCACCACCCGGCACCGCTGCCCGTTTCGCGTGTTCGTAGCGTTCGCGGTCGTCGGTGTTGCCGCGTAGCCAGTCGCGGAACATGCGGTGCCGGATCACCTCAGGACAGTCCGGCCCCCACACGTGCAGGTTCACGCGTGGCTCGGCCAGCGACAGCATCCGATGCTCGTGGAACGAGGGTTCCCGAACGACGTGCACATAGCCGAGTTCGCGCAGCGCCGGAACGTAGGCGGCCTCGTGGCGCGGGTCGGCCACGGTGAGGTCGATGTCGACGATGTCCTTGGCGGCCAAACCCTCCACGGCGGTCGAGCCGACGTGATCGAGATCGAGGACGTTGGGGCCGAGTACCCGGCGGATGTCGGCGGCCAGGGCGACGTAGCGCTGCGGCCAATGTGGGTCGTACTCGACGATCTCGACGGGCTCCGGCGGGGGCGGGCCCTCGACCCAGGGGTTCTCGTCCGGGCCGGGATCGTGGTGCCGAGTGACCTCGTCGAATGTGGACACCGACCCGACACTAGCCACCACGACTTGCGGAGGCCATCGATGCCGATACTCGGCGTGCGATTCGCTGTTCGGTTCGGCCACTACGAGTTCTCACACCCGCTGGATGCGCCCGGTTGATCGGGCACAGGCAGTCCGGAACCGCCGGTTGACGGCGGCCCCGGACTGCTGAACTCGGCAGCGGTGGCTCAGACCAGCCCGAGCTGGCGGACCGTGTCCCGCTCCTCAGCGAGTTCGTTGACGGAGGCGTCGATGCGCTGACGGGAGAACTCGTCGATTTCCAAGCCCTGCACGATCTCGTACTTGCCGTTCGAGCAGGTGACCGGGAACGAAGAGATCAGGCCCTCCGGCACGCCGTACGAGCCGTCCGACGGGATGCCCATCGAGGTCCAGTCGCCGTCGGCGGTGCCGTTCACCCAGGTGTGGACGTGGTCGACGGCCGCGTTGGCCGCCGAGGCCGCCGAGGACGCACCGCGGGCCTCGATGATCGCCGCGCCCCGCTTGGCGACGGTGGGGATGAACTCGTCGGCCAGCCACGACTGCTCGACCTGCTCGGCGGCGATCTTGCCGCCGACCTCGGTGTGGAACAGGTCGGGGTACTGGGTGGCGGAGTGGTTGCCCCAGATCGTCATCTTCTTGATGTCGGTGACCGAGACACCGAGCTTGTGCGCGAGCTGGCTCAGCGCACGGTTGTGGTCGAGCCGGGTCATGGCGGTGAACCGCTCGGCGGGCACGTCCGGGGCGTGGGCCTGGGCGATCAGTGCGTTGGTGTTCGCGGGGTTGCCGACCACGAGCACCCGCACGTCGTCGGCGGCGCCGGCGTTGAGGGCTTCACCCTGCGGCTTGAAGATGCCGCCGTTCGCTTCGAGCAGGTCACCGCGTTCCATGCCCTGCGCGCGGGGACGCGCGCCGACGAGCAGGCCGACGTTGGTGCCGTCGAACGCCTTCGTGGCGTCGTCGGTGACCTCGATGCTCTCCAGCAGCGGGAAGGCGCAGTCGTCGAGCTCCATGGCGGTGCCCTCGGCGGCCTTGACGGCCTGCGGGATCTCCAGCAGGCGCAGCTTCACCGGCGTCCGGGAGTCGATGAGCTGCCCGGAGGCGATCCGGAACAGCAGCGCGTAGCCGATCTGACCTGCCGCGCCGGTGACGGTGACAGTGACGGGAGACTGGGTCATCGAAGTTCTTCTCCTGCTCGCCTGGTGGTTGCCTCGCTGGTCGTTTGCCGCAGGCGATGCTATCGGCCAGTGCGCGGGCGGAACCCGACCCCGGCACGGATCACACCCGGTGGGCCTGGGTCGCGCGCCCCGGACCGATTCAGCTCGTCCGACACACCGTGGCGCCGTAACCGGTGACCACTACGATGACGGTCATGGCTGGGGAGTGCGACGAGGTCGACGAACGGTCTTACCGGCTGGTGTCCAGCCCGCTCGGCCCGTTGACGGTGGTGGCCGCCGACGGGGCGGTCGAGCAGCTGCACATGGTCGACGTCTGCCGGCGGCCCGAACCGTGGGAGGGCGCCGAGGCGGGCCTGCTGGCGGAGGCGCAGGCTCAGCTCGCCGCGTACTTCGCGGGGACCCTCACCGTCTTCGATCTGCCGCTGCGGGCCGACGGCACCGATTTCCAGCAGCGGGTATGGCAGGCGTTGCGGGAGATTCCCTACGGCGCTACGGCCTCCTACGGCGACATCGCCGCCGCTGTCGGGCAACCCGGCGCCTCGCGCGCGGTGGGCATGGCCAACCACCACAACCCGATCAGCATCGTCGTGCCGTGCCACCGGGTCGTGGCCGCCGACGGCGGTCTCGGCGGATACGGCGGCGGCACCGACCGCAAACGCATCCTGCTGGACCTCGAACGCAGCGCGGACGCGCTCACGTTGTGGTGACCGGTTCGGTGACGAACGACGAGGGCTGAATGGTGGGCAGGTGCACCAGGGCGTCGAAGGCGTCGAAGACCGGGGTGGGCGCGAAGAAGTCGACGTGACGCAGACTGCTCGGCGTCTCGTCCGCGTGTTCGGCCCGGCGAAGATCGAGCAGCACAGGGCCGGTTGCGCCGAGTGCGTGTTCGATGCTCTGGGTTTCCGGTGCCGGCAACGCGGCTTCGTGCAGGGTCGCGCCGAAGTCGCCGGACCCGTCCACGGTGATTCCCGTCGTGGTGCCGCCGTGCGCGGTGACACCGACGGCCACATACTCCGTCCCGAGTGCTGCCGCCAGCTGCTGACCGACGGGGATCACCACGGCCTCGCCGTGCGGGGTGAACGGCGTGCGTTGCAGGTGTCCGTTGTGCAACCCGAGGACGATCTTGGCGGACGGGTCGCTGTCGAGCAGCAGTCGCACCGTGCGCGTCATGTAGGTGTCCCGTGAGGACAGCGGCCCCGTGTGCCGTGGTGCGGCGGTCATCGCGTGAAGCTCACGTTGATGCTGGTCGAGCCACCAAGCACCACGGGCGTGGTGTTCGGCGACCGCCTGGGCGCACGGACCGGAGCGGGCGGAATGCAAGGGACGCAAGGATTCCATGTGCGCCAGCAGTCGACTCACGGCTGCGGTCGCCGCGTCGCGCATCTGCTCGGACAGGTCCGCATAGCGGACGGGAGAGAGCGCGTTGCTGCCTGCGGCGTACACGTCGGTGGCAGCCAGTGCCGCGTCGGCCAGCCCGACGGCCTCCGGCTCGATGGCGTTGAGGTAGCGGCGGACGGCGTCGATCGCCGGTGCGGCCGAGCCGGCCGAGGACGGCAGGTCCAGCCCGGTGAAGTGCACACCGGCCTCGCGCATCCACGTCAGCATGTCGCGGAGTTCGGTGGCACGACCGTGCAGAAATGTCGTTCCCGCGTCGGCGACCTCCGCGAGATCGCCGACGCCGTCACGCAACCAGCGTTCGACGGTGAACCCTTCCGGGAACCCGGATTCCAGGCCGAAATGGGTGAATCCCGCATGTTCGACCAACGCTCGTGTGAGCCGATGCCGCACGCGAGTGAACTCTCGAACGTGGTGGTTGTTCTCGCCGACAGCGACCACGCGTGCGTCTCCGACGATGTCGAGGAACGGCGCGAGATCGTCCAGCGGATCGGACGGACCGACGTCACGCAGCGGATGTGTGGGCACAGTGGAGGAACTCATCGAGGCTCTCCTTCAGTCGGAGTGCAGGTGTCCGTTGCGCAGTTCCAGGGCACGCCCGTCCCACCGGCGGCGCAGCCACCGGTCGTGGGTGGCGACGACGGTCGCGCCGGGCGCGGAGTGCAAGGCGTCCTCCAACTCGCCGGCCAGGGCCAGCGAAAGGTGGTTGGTCGGTTCGTCGAGCAGCAGCACCTGCGGCGGGCGTGCCAACAGTCTCGCCAGCGCGACACGGCGGCGCTGGCCGACCGAGAGCACCCCGACGGGCCGATCCAGGTCGCGACCGGCGAGCAGCCCGAGCTCGTGAAGCGCCGGAGCGTCGGAGTGATCGGCGACCGCTTCGGCGTAGAGATGACGCGGAGACACGGTGTCGTCGGCAAACACGACGTCCTGTTCCAACATTCCGACGCTGAGACCGCTGCGGCGGTGCAGACCTCCCCGCTGTGGCGGGAGAGTACCGGCGAGCAGGTGCAGCAGTGTCGACTTTCCGGCACCGTTGGGGCCGGTCACGAGAAGCTGGTCGGCTCCGGCGATGTCGAGCTCGGCGACGTGCAGCCGACCGACGACGGTGGTGTCACGAAGCTGCACGGCCACCTCGCCGTCGACGGCGTCACTGGTCAACGACGCCGAGAACGACAGCGGCTTCGGAGGTTTGCGCACCTGGGTGCGGGTGAGCTCGTCGAGACGTTGCTGGGCGTTGCGGACGCGGCGCGACACCTGCTTCTGCACCCGCGCACCCTTGTAATCGTAGGCGAGTTTGCTGGTGTTGCCGCGTTCCTTGTTGTTCGACACCTGACGCGCGGTGACGTCGACCGAGTGCCGCAGCGCGGCGAGTTCGGCCTGCTCGTCCCGGTGGCGCTGTTCCCAGCGGGCCCGTTCGGCGCGTTTTGCTTCCACGTAGTCGGAGAACGTGCCGCCGTACCGGGTGGTCCCGTTGACGCTCGGGTCGAGGTCGACGATGTCGGTGCACACCGCGTCGAGGAACACTCGGTCGTGGCTGGCGAGGATCACCGCGCCGGGCAGGCTCGGCAAGTGTTGTTCCAGGAATTCGAGCGCGTCGTCGTCGAGATGGTTGGTCGGCTCGTCGAGCAGCAGCGTCGCGGGCCGCCGCACCAGCAGCGCGGCGAGCCCGAGCCGGGAACGCTGCCCGCCCGAGAGCCTGTCGAGACGACGGTCGTGCGTGACTCCGGCGAGTCCGAGTCCGTCGAGGACGAGTTCGGCGCGCCGATCGGCGTCCCACAGTTCGTGGTGCTGCGCCCACTCCCACACCTGCCCGTACTCGTCGAGCAGGAGCGCATCGTGCGGATTGTCGGCGAGCTGCTCGGCAAGGGTGCTCAGCCGAGTTTCGGCGGCGCGCAGGTCCGCCAGCGCGTCGTCGATCACGGTCGTGACCGTGGACTTGGCGCTGAAGGGCAGTTCTTGGTGCAGGTATCCGATCTCGGCCGGGCCGCTGATCTCGCCGGAGTCGACAGCCTCCAGTCCGGCGAGTAGCCGCAGCAGCGTGGACTTGCCGACGCCGTTGTCGCCGACCAGGCCGAGGCGGGTGCCGGGCGCGGCGGTGAGACTGACCCCGTCGAGGACGCGGCGCGCCTCGTAGGTCTTGGTGAGGTCGGAGACGAGCAGGGGAGCAGGAGACATCAAGCGACACCAGCCGAGAAGAAGGTGGGGTGACGCCCGCCGGGCATGATGCGCACGGTCGCCCGTCGATGGCGGCGGACTCGTGCGGGGCCTCGGACGCGGGCACGGCTGATGTCAGTTCTTCATGATGCGACGAGCATAGCGACCTGCTCGCACCGTGCGCCACCGAATTTCTCGCGGCGAACCACGTTGGCCGACCGGGACAGCCGCTGCGGGCTGGGAGGCGTGAGCCTTTTTGGTGGCTATGACCACCAAAAAGGCTCACGTAGCGTTGGTGCCCGGCCCGCCCCCGAACGCGGGCCGGGAACCCCGGGATCACACGGGAGCGGCCGCGGTGTCGTGGCTGAGCGCTCCGTCACGCATGGCCGCGATCCTGTCGACCTGTCCGAGGTACTCGGTGTCGTGGGTGACCATGATCGTGGCCAGCCGGAACTCGCGAGTGACCTCGGCGAGCAGCTCCACGATCCGCGTCCCCCGGTCATGGTCGAGCGCGGCGGTCGGCTCGTCGACCAGCAGTACCGAGGGTTTGCCGGTCAGCGCGCGGGCGATGTTGACGCGCTGCCGTTCCCCGCCGGAGAGCTGGTGCGGCTTGCGGTGCTGTTTGCCGTCGAGTCCGACCGTGGCCAACAGCTCCCGCACCCGTTCCCGGTGTTGGCGCGGTGAACGCCCGCGCATGTGCTGGGTGACGAGCAACTGCTCCGCGGTCGTCAGCGAGCTGATGAGGTTCGGCTGTTGGAAGACGATGCCGATCTCCTCCAGCCGCAGCCTGCTCAGCTGCTTGCCCGAGAGCCCGGCGGTGTCCTGGCCGGCCACCCGAACGGCACCGGAGTCGGGGCGTTGCAGAGTGGCGGCCACGGCGAGCAGGCTCGACTTGCCGGAACCGGACGGCCCGATGACGGCGAGCATGTCGCCGGCGTCGACCTCGACGGAGACACCGTCGAGTGCGGTGACGGTGCTGTCACCGTCGGGGTAGGTGAGGCGGACGTCGGACAGGTGCAGGCTCATCGGACGGCTCCCAACGCGGTCAGCGGGTCGACGGAGGTGATGCGGCGAACGGCGAGGGCGGCACCGGCCATGCCGAGCACAATCATGCCCAGCACCGGCAGCACCGTGGTGGTGACGGTGAGTTCGAACGGCACGGCGTTCACGGCCAACGCGCCCAGCCCGATCCCGGCCGCACCACCGAGTCCGGCACCGATGAGCAGCACTACCAGCGACTGCACGAGCGCGTCTCGCAGCAGGTAGCCGGTCGAGCCGCCGAGTGCCTTGAGGATCGCGATGTCGCCAGTGCGTTGAATCGTCCAGACGGTCAGGAACGCGCCGATCACCAGCGCCGAGATCGCGTACAGGAAGCCTTGCATCATCAGCAGCGACCCGTTCTCCGACGAGTACGATCCGATCGCGGCCAGACTCCCCGAGCGCGTCGCGGTGGAGGTGCCCGCCTGCGCGTCGATCGCGGCCGGGTCGGCGTTGTCATCGAGCTTCGCGGCGACCACCGTGGCGACCGGCGGTTGTTCCCCGCCTCGTGGACCGTTGACCTGCGACCAGGTGTCCAGGGACGTCCACGCGACCGGGGTGTGGCTGTAGTGGGCGTCCGGGGCGATCGCGGAGACGGTCAGTTCGGTGGTGCCTGCAGTGACGCGATCACCGACCCGCAGGTTGTCCTCGTCAGCGAGCTGCTGGCTGACGACCAGCGAGTTGTCGGCGACGCCCTCGGGACCGACCGGGTCACTCGGGCGGACACCGAACACCGACGCCGAGGCGCTGGTGCCGTCGGCTGCGTCCAGGCGGGTCTGGGTGATGCCCAACGGCGCGGCCCACTGGACCCCGTCGGCGCCGGACCAGGTGTCGAGTTGTTCGGCGGTGACGGTGCTGTCGGCGAACGACTGTTCGGGAGCCTCCTCGTTGCCGGAGCCGAACGAGATGTGAGTGGCGGGCAACTTCGCGATGCCCGAGGTCGACTCACCGGCCAGCCCGGCGGTCAGCCCGGACAGCAGCACGATGAGCAGCGTGATGAGCAGCACGACCGAGCCCATCAGTGCGAATCGCCCTCGGGCGGCGCGGATGTCGCGGATGGCGACGAACACGGGTTTCTCCTTCCTCGCCCCGCGCAGGGGCGGGGTGCAAGAACCAGGTTCGTCGTCGGCGCGCACGATTCCATCGCTGCGACGGTCGATTCCGGCGCGTCGAAGGGGGTACGCGCGGATCCATCGAACGGTTGATGCCGACCGGCGTGCTTGCGGTTCAGGCTGGTGGTGGGGCTCTAGGCTGCGAGCACGGCCCGAGACGACCGACGCGCGGAGCGGCCGCGAAGATCGACCACGAGGAACAGGACCAGGCGTGCACACACCGGCCCCGGCAGGGACGACGATCCTGCGCGTCCTGCGGCTCGCCCTGCACGCGTCGTTCTTCGTGCTACTGGCCATCGCCACCGTGCGCCTGTTCGTCACCCGCGACGCCGGCGTGCACAGCTACGCGGCGTTGTGCGGGGCGGTGGTCCTCGCGGCGTTGTACGCGGCGGGGTTGATGTGGAGTCGGCGGCACCGCTGGCTGGACCTCGTGTGGCTGGCGGCGATCACGACCGAGTGGGCGCTGCTGCTGGCGGCGAGCCCGGACTTCTCGTGGGTCGCGTTCCCGCTGTTCTTTCTGCATCTGGCGCTGCTCGCGCGCTGGCACGCGGTCGCGGCCGTGGTGGCGATCACCGGGCTGGTCGTGCTCGCCCAGATCGCCCACGCCCAGGGCTGGAGCGTGGGCATGGTGCTCGGTCCCGCACTCGGAGCGGTGTTCGCGATCGTCATGGCCTGGGGGTATGCGGCGATCGCGGCTGAGAGCGAGCAGCGGCGGCTGCTCATCGACGACCTCACCCGCACCCGCGAAGAGCTCGCCACGTCCCAACACCGGGCCGGCGTGCTCGCCGAACGTGAACGCCTCGCACGCGAGATCCACGACACGCTCGCGCAGGGTTTTTCGAGTGTGGTGCTGCTGCTGCGGTCGGCACAGGCGTCACTGCCGGAGGATCCCGAACGAGTCGCGGGACGGATCAGCGAGGCGCAAGAGACCGCCGCCGACGGGCTCGCCGAGGCCCGCCGTTTCGTCCGTGACCTCGCACCACCGTCGCTGAGTGCGGGAACGCTGCCGGAGGCACTGGGTCGCCTGTGCGAACGCACCGAGCGCGAGTCGGGGATTCGGTGCTCGCTGCGCATCGACGGGGACGTCTCCGGGATGAGCTCCGGATTCGAGGTGGCGTTGCTGCGCGCGGCGCAGGCGAGTCTCGCCAACGTCGTCCAGCATTCCGGTGCCGAGAACTCGGTGGTGACGCTGGGTTTTCTCGACGACGAGGTCACGCTGGACATTTACGACGACGGAGTCGGTTTCGACCGCGACACCCTGGAGTCCCGCTCGGACGGCAGCGGTTACGGACTCACCGCGCTGCGGGAACGGATCACCGCGCTGAGTGGCACGCTGGAGGTCGAGAGTTCAGCAGGGGAGGGCACGGTGATCGGGATCCGGTTGCCGCTGACGGCCGAGGAGCACCGATGACCACGGTACGGCTCCTGCTCGTCGACGATCATCCCGTCGTCCGACGAGGACTGCGTGCGATGTTCGACGATCGCGATGACATGACCGTCGTGGCCGAGGCCGCCGACGGACAGCAAGCGCTCGACGTCCTCTCCGAGACCACAGTGGACCTGGTGCTGATGGACCTGCAGATGGGCGCGGGCATGGACGGGGTGACCGCGACCCGTCGCATCACCGAACTGCCGGATTCGCCGCAGGTGCTGGTGCTCACCACCTACGACACCGACGCCGACATCCTCGCCGCCGTCGAAGCGGGCGCCACCGGCTACATGCTCAAGGACGCCCCGCCCGAGCAGCTCTGCGACGCGGTCCGGGCGGCAGCACGTGGTCAGACCGCCCTGGCACCGGACGTGGCCGCGCGCCTGCTGGGGCGGCTGCGCACCCCGAAACCGGCGCTGAGCAACCGTGAGGTGGAGATCCTGCGGCTGCTCGCGCGCGGATTGTCCAACCGGGCACTGTCGAAGGAACTGTTCATCAGCGAAGCGACCGTCAAGACTCACCTGGTGCACATCTACGACAAGCTCGGCGTCGACAACCGCACCGCCGCCATCGCCGCCGCCCTCGACCACGGGATCATCCGCACCCGCTGAGCCGACCAAAAACTCGTTCACTCGGCACCGGCCCGAGTCGTACGCTGCGGGCTCACGACCCGATGGGGAGGAACGAGTGCGGAGCTACCAACCGACCGGAACACCGCAGGAGCAGGAGGCGATCCGGCGCTGGCACGAGGCCGCCTACGCCGAACTCCGCGCCCGCGACACCGAGACGGTGTCCTACTTCGACTTCGAGTTCGTCGTGCCGCCCACGGTGTTCCCGCCGCAACCCGTCTCGCACCTGCTCGGCCGTTCGGTTCTCGCGGAGACGCGTGCCACGGACCGGGTTCTGGACCTCGGCACCGGCAGCGGCGTCAACGCCGTCCTCGCCGCCTCGATCTCGGACGACGTCCTCGGTGTCGACGTCAACCCGGATGCCGTGGACTGCGCACGCGCCAACGCCGAACGCAACGGGCTCGCCGCCCGGTTCCGGCAATCCGACCTGTTCGACGGCGCCGACGGGCGTTTCGATCTCGTCGTCTTCGACCCGCCTTTCCGGTGGTTTCCCGCGCGGGACATGCTCGAACGCGCCACGACGGACGAGGACTACGCAACGATGCGGCGGTTCGCGGGCGAGGTGGGAGCGCATCTCGCGCCGGGCGGGCGAGTGCTGCTGTTCTTCGGCACCTCCGGTGACCTCGGCTATCTCGATCACCTCATCGACGAGACGAGCCTGAGGCGCGAGACCGTCGCCACCGAAACGCTGCACCGGGCGGACACCAGCGTCGACTACGTCGTCTACCGACTCACGACACCGTGAATTGCATTGCGGCGCGAAGCCGTCGAGGTTAATGTTCGCGCCGTGACTGCCGGGTCGGCCATGAGCCACGCACGAGTGAGGTTCCCGGCCCAGGCGTGACGGCCGGGCGGGCGAGAGACCCGCCGCTGTCCTTCTCCGATCCCGAACGATCGTTCTCGCGCGCCCAAGCGCGCCCGAATCCCTCGACTTCCCCTGGAGAAGGACGCCCCATGCCTGTCGACTTCAACACCTCGGTGATCGACGAGTTCCGCGCCAACAACGGACACGTCGGCGGCCCGTTCGAGAACGCACGGCTGCTGTTACTGACCACCGTCGGAGCGCGCACCGGACGTGCGCACACCACGCCCGTCGGCTATCTGCCCGACGGAAACCGAATGCTGGTCATCGCGTCCGCAGCCGGCGGGCCCACGCACCCCGACTGGTTCCACAACCTTGTCGCTCAGCCACGCGTGACCGTCGAGGACGGAACGTTCCGCTACGAGGCCACTGCCACCGTGCTCGCCGGAGTCGACCGGCTCATCGACGAGCTCGACATGCACCTGGCCTACGAGGAACAACATCTCATCCCTGCCTTCGAACGAAGATGCGTTGACTTCGAGCTTAGTCGAAGTTCTAACGTCGGGTCAGAACATCGGCAACGACCCCGAACACCGACAACGAACTGGGGGAGACCACCGTGAACACCGACCAACTGATCCTCGTCACCGGCGCCACCGGCCACATCGGCCGCCACCTCGTCCGCGAACTGCACGGACGGGCGCAGGTACGGGCGCTCGTACGCGAACCAGAGACCGCGAACCTGCCGGAGCACGTCGAACTGGTGCGCGGTGACCTGACCGATCCGGACAGCGTCGCGCGTGCCGCCAAAGGCGCCGATGCGGTGTTCCTGCTGTGGCCACTGATGAGCACCGACGGACTCGACGCGGTTGTCGCGGCACTGGCCGACGTGCCACAGCTGGTGTACCTCTCGTCCGAGGGCATCCGTGACGTCGACGACCAAGGCGACCCGATCACCAACAGCCACAGCTTCATTGAAGACCACCTCGAACAGCACAGAACACAGTGGACCTTCCTCAGGCCCGTCGGGTTCGCTTCGAACGCGCTCGGCTGGGCACAGGACGTCGCCACTCACGACTCGGTGCGACACGCGTTCCCCGATCTGGCGCGGCCACTGATTCACGAAGCCGACATCGCCGCAGTCGCGGCGCGCACGCTCACGGAGAACGGTCACGCAGGGCAACGATATGTCCTCACCGGGCCGCAGCACCTCACCAACACCGAACAGGCACACGCGATCGGAACCGCGCGCGGCGGGCCGGTCTCGTTCGAGACGATCAGTCCGGATCGTGAGCGCCGCCAGATGCTCGACGCGGGCTGGCCGGACACGGTCATCGACCCCGTCCTCGCCGCCTATGAACGAATGCAGCGCACGCCGGAACCGGTGACCGACACCGTGGAGGAGCTGACCGGCAGCCCCGCGCGAAGTTTCGTGCGCTGGGCGCACGAGCACGCCCGCGACTTCGGCGGTGACCCGCTCGACGTGCACAGTGTCGCGTCGACGTATGTCGCGATGTGCCGGGCGGGAGATTTCAGCGGCGCCATCGACCACTTCTTTCCCGACGATCACGTGCGGGTGGAAGACGGCCTGGAAATCGTCGGAAACAGCGCCGTCCACGAACGCAGCCAGGACTTCGGCGCGGAGGTCGACATCCACTCCGTCGACATCCAAGGCCCGTACGTCGGCGGCGACCGCTTCGCGGTGCGGTTCTCCCTCGACACCACCTCACGTGCGACCGGAGCCCGGCGCCGGACCACGAAGCTGTCGCTGTACACGGTCGGCAACGGCCGGATCACTCGAGAAGAGGTGTACTACGACGCACCGGAGCCGCAGTGAGCGAGGTAGGCCTCGCCGCGTGGCGAGAGGCGGTAGCCGACTCGCAGGCTTTCGGTCAGGCCGAGCTCCTTGAGTTTCCACACGTCGGACTTGAACCGCGCGACCGGCCGGTTCTGTGACTCGGCGAGCTCGGCCGCCCGAACGCCGGGACGGTCCCGGATCAGGCGCAACAGGTGCCGGGTCCAGGGGCCGTGCCGGGAGGAGGCGTCCATTCTCGCCAGCCGGCGGTCGAGGTCCGCGCGTTCCTCGGCGTCGAGCTCGGGGCGCTGACGCAACACCTCCCTCGGATCCTCGCCGACATGGCGGAGTCCGACCCGCCACACCGACCCGGAACCGTACTTGTCCAAGGAGGACAGCAGGCCGGATCGGGAGCGGTACCCGGCCGCCGCAGCCTGGTCCTCGGTGATGTCCTGCGGTTGGACCTCGGTCACCTCGGTGACGACGACGACACCGACCTGGGTGCGCATCCGCGTGCCGGACCGAGCATGGGGACTCGCCCAACGCCGGAACGCGCACGTGATCTCACCAGCGACGACTCCGTCCAGTACCCACCTGCTCAACAACACCCCATCAGGCTACGACGGTGCGCGGATTGATCTGCGTGGACGGTTCCGTAGCGAACCAACCATCGGCGCGATGTCGCTGACCACAGCCTCAATCCGCGCGCCCTCTCAGCGAGCCGTTCTGATCACGTTCCGCAGTCAAGGTCAACACGAACGAGTGCCTCGGCATGGATTGCGGCGCACGGATCGAGCAGAATCACCTCATGTTGCAGGCCTGCCTCAACGGCGCTCGAAGTCCCCGCGAACACTTCCACCTGCCGGTCCGTCCCGAAGAGCTCGCCGCGGCCGCCGCTGCCGCCGTCGAAGCGGGAGCCCAGGACATTCACCTGCACCCGAAGACACCCGACGGGGCCGACAGCCTCGACGCACGCGTCGTCGGCCCCACCGTCCGCGCCGTCCGCGCGGCGGTTCCCGGCGTCGCGGTCGGCGTCACCACCGGAGCGTGGACCCTCACCGAGCCGCAGCACCGGATCGCGGCGATCAGCGCCTGGACCGTGCTCCCGGATCACGCCTCGGTGAACTGGCACGAACCCGGCGCCGACGACGTCGCCGCCACACTGCTCGACCGAGGAATCGCCGTCGAGGCGGGCATCTGGTCCGGCACCGACGGCGACGAGCGCTTCACCCGATCACCCGTGCGCGACAGGGTCCAGCGCGTGCTCGCCGAAGTCACCGACCGCACCGCGCGAGGGGCACCCACCACCGCCGAGGCCCTCCTGCAACGCCTCCGGCACGTCACGGCACCGATCCTGCTGCACGGGGAGTCCGCCGGAGCATGGCCGGTACTCGCACTCGCGGCCCAGCGCGGACTCGACACCCGGATCGGCCTCGAAGACGTCCTGCAACTACCCGACGGTGACATCGCCCCCGACAACGCGACCCTCGTCGCCGCCGCCACAAAGATCGCGTGAGTCTTTTTGGTTGCTATAGCCACCAAAAAGACTCACGCGCTCTTGTCAACGTAGGCCATCAGGAAGCCGTCGTACTCCTTGCTGTCGACGGTCTGCAGCGACGTCGCCCGCACCCGCGGCTCGGCGGCCACCATCGTGTGCAGACGCCGGACGCCCTGCACCATCGCATCGTCGGAGTCGGCCTCCAACACGCGACCGCCGCGCACGACATTGTCGACCACGATGACCGATCCCGGCCGCGCCATCTCCAGTGCCCACTCGAAATAGGCCGGGTTGTTCTCCTTGTCCGCGTCGAGGAACGCGAGGTCGAACGGCCCAGCGCCCTCCCGAGCGAGCACCGGCAGCGTCTCCAACGCCGCACCCACCCGCACCTCGATACGGTCCGCGAGACCGGCGCGCGCGATGCTGGTGCGCGCGACGTCGGCGTACGCCTCGTTGTACTCCAAGGTCACCAACCGGCCGTTGTCCGGCAGTGCGCGCGCCATCCAGATGGCGCTGAGCCCCCCGAGCGTGCCGACCTCGAGGATCCGTTGGGCACCCTGCATCAACGCCAACAGCTGCAGGAACTTGCCGTGATTGGGCGGGACGGCGATCGCGGGCATCCCCGCCCGTTGCGCGTCCGCCGCCGCCGCGTCGAGCGCCTCGTCCCTACCCACGACCGTCGAGACGAAATAGTCCTCGACGGCCGTCCACTGTTGCTTGTCCATCACACCCACTCCACCACGATCATGCGACCAAGGACTTCTCGAACCAGTGCTCGGCATACGGACTCCGCGAGTACGCGGGGATCTCTTCGTACCCGAGCCGCACGTACAACGCCCGGGCCTCGATCAGATCCGACCGGGTGTCCAGGCGCATCACGCGCGCTCCCCACGTGCGGGCGATCCGTTCGGCGGCTTCGGCCAGCACAGCACCGCCGCCGCGTCCGCGTAGCCGTTCACGCAGGTACACCCGCTTCATCTCCGCGACGTCGTCGTCGATGAGGCGCACACCGACACACCCGGCCAGTTGACCCTGGAAACTGGCGACCAGCAAGGCCCCACGCGGCGGTTCCAGCGACTCACTCGACGTTTCCTCGACTTCGTGCCGGATCTCGGCGTCCGTCGCAGCGCGGCCGTGGTAGCGGCTGACCATCTCGTCGAGGTACTCCCACAACAGCTCGGCCGCCTGCGACCCTTGAACCGGCACGACCTCGGTACTCCACGTCTCCTGCACCAGCACATCCTTCACCACACGTCGACTGCCTCACCACCGGATCAGCAGGGTGTGGTGAGCGCTGAGGCAGTCTCGTCCAGGACTCCGAAAGGATTCCATGCGCGATACTGCGGAACTCACGAGTCGGTTGCGCGCGGCAGGCTGCGTTTTCGCCGAGGACGAGGCAGCGCTGATCCTGTCCACGGCTCGGACAGCGGGCGAGGTCCAGTCGATGATGACGCGGCGACTGGCGGGGGAGCCGTTGGAGCACGTGCTGGGGTGGGCGGAGTTCCGCGGGCTGCGCCTCGTGGTCGCGCCCGGGGTGTTCGTTCCGCGTCGTCGCACCGAGTTCCTCGTCGATCGTGCCGCCGACGGCCTGGTCGCGGGCAACGTCGCCGTCGACCTCTGCTGCGGGTGCGGAGCCGTCGCGGCCGCGCTCGTCGCCGAGGTCCCGGGTATCGAGATCCACGCTGCCGACCTCGATCCTGCGGCCGTCCGTTGTGCTCGCACGAATCTCGGCCAGAAGGGGAGTGTGCACCGGGGAGACCTCGACGATGCTCTGCCCAGCACACTGCGAGGCCGGGTCGACGTCCTGGTCGCGAACACGCCGTACGTGCCGACGGCGGAGATCGCACACATGCCACCGGAGGCTCGGGAGCACGAACCCGGTCTCGCGCTCGACGGTGGAACCGACGGCCTCGACGTGCAGCGCCGGCTGGCCGCCCGAGCCCGACGATGGCTGGCCCCGGGAGCTCGTGTGCTGGTCGAGTCGAGCATCGACCAGTCGTCGACGACCGCCCGCGTTTTCGAGCGGCACGGTCTGACGGCACACGTGTTCACCGACGAGGACACCGCTGTCGTCGTCGGCCACGCCGGGTAGCCGTGTCCGACACGCACCGGGCATCGACTTCGCGGCAAGCACGTCCCGTCCGATCTCGTACAGCGTCCGGACACGTTCCGTGCTGGCTCAGTGAGCGTGGCCGCACACGCGGTGAGGAGACCCTCGAGCGACTCACGTTCGACGCCGCCCGTCGGTGACCACCTTCGCCCTTCTTCGACCTGCGTACACGGTCACATCGAGGGATCATTGACGGTCCGCACCCGAGCCGACCGAGGAGGTCCTCGTGTACGAGAAAGCGGGCGAGAAGTACTTCGTCGTCGACAGCCACATGCACTTCTGGAACGCCGGTCCCGCCAACAGGGTCCCCGGGCGGGAGGACTTGGCCAAGGGCTGGATCGAGTGTTTCCACGCCTATCAGAGCCTCGGCCCGCCGGAGACGCACTGGTCGATCGAGAAGTTCCAGGAATACACGGAAGCCGACCTCATGCGCGACGTGTTCGAGGACGGACACGTCGACGTCGCGATCTTCCAGCCGACCGACCTCAAGTACTGGTACACCAACGGTTTCAACACCACCGAACAGAACGCAGAGCTGAAAGAGAAGTACCCGGACAAGTTCATCCTGAACACCAACTTCGACCCTCGGGACGGCGCAGAAGGGCTCCGCCCGTTCGAAGAGCGGGTGAAACGCTACGGCAGCAAGGGCGTGAAGCTCTACACCGCGGAGTGGCGGGACGGCTCCCGCGGCTGGACGCTCAAGGACCCGATGGCGTGGCGCTACCTGGAAAAGTGCGAGGAACTCGGCGTCACCAACGTCCACGTCCACAAAGGACCCACGATCTGGCCGTTGGACAAGGACGCCTTCGACGTCGCCGACGTGGACCACGCGGCCACACGGTTCCAGGGACTGAACTTCATCGTCGAGCATGTCGGCCTGCCGCGCATCGAGGACTTCTGCTACATGGCGACCCAGGAGCCCAACGTCTACGCCGGGTTGTCGGTGGTTACCGGCGCCGAGATGTACAGCAGGCCGAGGTTCTTCTCCAAGGTCATGGGCGAGTTGCTGTACTGGGTCGGCGAGGACAAGATGACCTTCGGTTCGGATTACGCGATCTGGGAGCCGAAGTGGCAGATCGAGGGACTGGTCGACTGGGACTACCCGGACGAGACCTTCTCCGACTACCCACGGCTCGGCACCGAGGGCAAGAAGAAGATCCTCGGGCTCAACGCCGCCAAGCTCTACGACATCGACGTGCCGCAGGACTGCCGCCTCAAGGAAGAGGCAGCCAGTCAGGACGACGCGGTGCTCGTGGAGCAGACATGACGGTCTCGCTCGACCGGGCCGCCGACATCACCGCGGCGGCCCGGTCCGCACTGGGCACGGTTCAGGATCCCGAACTGGCCGAACCGTTGACCGACCTCGGGTTCGTCTCGCGATGTTCGGTGAGCCCGGACGGCGAGGCGACCGTGCGGCTGAGACTGCCGACGTACTTCTGCGCCCCCAACTTCGCGTTCCTGATGGTCGCCGACGCCCACGACGCCGTGGCCGCGGTGCCCGGCGTGCGGCGCGTCGACGTCCGGTTGGAGGATCACTTCTCGGCCGAGGCGATCAACCGCGGGGTAGCGCAGCGGTCGGGTTTCGCCGCCAGCTTCACCGGCGAGGCCACCGACGAGCTCGACGAGCTGCGGGCGAACTTCCTGCGCAAAGCCGTACTGGCTGGCACGGACCGGGTCTGCCGCGCGATGGTGTCGGCAGGGGCCGATCCGCAACGGCTGGTCGAGCACCGGCTCGGCGACGCCCCGGAAGGCACGGACAAGGAACGATTGCGGGAACGCAGGCGAGAACTCGACCTGCCGTGCGACGACGACACTCCACTGCTGGTCGATCCCGAATCCGGCGCCGCCGTCGGCGCCGACCACTCCAAGATGTATCTGGCGCGTGCCCGCCTGACCAGGACAGGGCAAGAAGCGAACGCGGGGATGTGCCGCGGCATGCTCCAGGCGCGGTATCCCCAGACCCCTCAGGAGGAATAACCGATGAAAGCCGTGCGGCTGCACAACTACCATGAGCAACCCGTCATCGAGGAAGTCGAACAGCCCACGGTTTCCGGCCCGCTGGACGTGGTCGTCAAGATCGGCGGCGCTGGGGTCTGCCGCACCGATCTGCACGTGATCGAGGAACAGTGGGCCGAGAAGTCCGGCGTGCAACTGCCGTACACCATCGGCCACGAGAACGCGGGCTGGGTCCACGAGGTCGGCTCCGCGGTCACCAACGTCGCCGTCGGCGACACGGTGATCCTCCACCCCACGCCCACCTGCGAGCTCTGCCACGCCTGCCGCGCCGGCGACGACATGCACTGCGCCGACCGGCGGTTCCCCGGTATCGACTCGGACGGGGGGATGGCCGAGTACCTGCTGACCTCGGCCCGCGCGTGCATCAAACTCGACCCCGGCACTCGACCCGACGACGTCGCCGCGCTGGCGGACGCCGGAATCACCGCGTATCACGCCGTACGTAAGGCCGCGCCACAGCTGCCTCCCGGCACGGTCTGCGTGGTCAACGGAGCGGGCGGGCTCGGCCACATCGGCATCCAGACCCTCGCCGCGATGAGCGCCACCACGAGCGTCGTCGTGGACCGGAGTGCCGAGGCACTGGAGTTGGCAGGCGAACTCGGCGCCGACCACACCGTGCTCGCCGACGGCGACCACGTCCAAACGGTGCTCGACCTCACCGGCGGCAACGGCGCCGAGGTGGTGCTCGACTTCGTCGCCGAACAAGGAGCCCAGCAGGACGCGTTCGCGATGACGCGGCAGGGCGGCTCGCACTACGTCATCGGCTACGGCAGCAACATCGACGTCCCCACCATCGACATCATCTCCACGGAGCGCAACGTCATCGGGAATCTGGTTGGTACCTACAACGACCTTGTGGAGCTCATGGTGCTCGCCGAAGCAGGCAAGGTCACCCTGCACACCAAGAAATATCCGCTGAGCAAGGCACTCGAGGCTCTCGCGGACCTCGACGCCGGGCGAGTGCGCGGCCGAGCGATCCTCGTCCCGGACAACGCCTGAACAGCTCCCGCGAGGGGGAGCGAGGTGTGCCGATTCTCGGCGAGAAGGACGACGGAAGGCTCGACTCACGGATGTCCACGGCGGTGAGCCGAGCCATCCGTCGTAACCGGAACGGTCGTCACAGGCCGTGCTGTGGCACCCGGTGAGCTTCCGGGGGCGACCGCGATGATCGTCGCAAGGGGATCGGCGGAGTCAATTACTTAACATAATGTAGATTATCGGCTTATTGATAGTCTGGGCAGACGGGCTTGCGAGGGTTTCACGGGCGACGACAAGTCCAGGACGCGAACGCGGTCGCCAAAGCGGCGAGAACCTCGACCTCCGGGGGCATGACGCTGGCTGCAAAAGGTGGGGGCGCCTGGCTCACACGCCGACTGCGCGGTCGCACGTACGAAGCTCGCACCCCTCCTTGCGGCGCGGGCCACGTCCCTTCCCTTGAATTCGTCACAGTGACGCAAAGAAGACATGCATCAGGGGTCGCGAGGCAGGGACTTGCCGGCGAGATCGCGCCGCCGCGGAGCCGACGTTCGGCAGGAGGCACACTCAGCGCCTGCCGGCAGTGCCGTTCCTGGGGAGGCGAATGTGGCAACATCCCCGATGCGCTCGCTCGCACAGGCCGGGACGATCGCGCTTCCCGACAGAGCCTCGCGCTTCTGCCCCACCGACCGGAATCCGCGCGAACCAAGGCCCCTGAGGGGCTTTTCCGTCACAGTGACGCAAAAGAGGTGACCCAGAGAGCCCTTCCTCTGAGCCGGGTCATCAAAACGGAAAGGCGACTACGCCGGTCCGGGTGTCCGTTCGGCTGCGGGGCGCCCTCGCAGCCGAACGGATAATGCGGCGGCAGCGGTCCATAATGGACACTTCTCCCCTTCCGCGTACAAAACCGATTGCGCAGCGGTGCTCGGCTCCGCAACGCTGTCCCCCCGTGACCCCCGTAGCCGTCGACCACTCCCCGCGCGAGCTCCTGAGATGACTGTGCCGACCGAACGACCGCGTCTGGAACGCGGCGTCCTTCTGTTGCTGGCCGTGGCCAGTGGTGTCGCGGTCGGTAACGTGTACTTCCCGCAAGCGATCAGTCCGCTGATCAGTTCGGGTTTGGGTGTGCCGCCCGCGTCGGCGGCACTGGTGGTCACTTCCGTCCAGCTCGGCTACGGGGCGGGAATCTTTCTGCTCGTGCCGCTCGGCGACCGGGTGCCGAACCGGAATCTGATCGTCACGTTGTTGATGCTCACAGCCGGCGGGCTCGTCGCCGCGGGCATGGCGCCCGGGCTGTCAACGTTGTTCGGTGCCGGTGTGCTGGTTGGCGTCACCACGGTCGTCGCGCCGCTGATCGCCGCGATGACGGTCGGTCTGGTCGCCGACGATCGGCGCGGCGAGGTGACCGGCATCCTGCTCAGTGGCTCCACCGGGGGAATGCTGCTGTCCCGAGCGTTCGGAGGGACAGTCGGCGAGTGGCTGGGATGGCGCGCACCGTACATTGTGGCCGCTGCCGCGGTGGTTCTGGTTGCGGTCGCGTTGATGGTCACGGTGCCGCGAACGCGGCCGACGTCGACACAGCGCTACCCGGCACTGCTTGTCGGCGTCCTGCGCGTACTCCGGGAAGAGCCGGAGCTGCGGCGGTCGTGCTTCTACCAGGCGAGTGTCTTCGGCGGTTTCTCCGCGGTGTGGACAGGTATCGCCTTGGTGGTGACCGGCCCGATCTATGGTCTCGACGCCCGCGTCGTCGGACTGTTGGCGCTGGTCGGAGCAGCCACGATGGTCGCGGCACCGGTCGCGGGCAGGATGGTGGATCGCCGAGGTCCGGATCGAGTCACGTTCGTCTGCGTGTTGGGCGTGCTCGGCTCGGCGGCGATTCTCGCGGTTGGCGCTGTGGGGGGCGCGCCGGGTCTGGTCGCGCTGTTGGTGGGGACATTGCTGCTCGACGTGACGATGCAGAGCGGGATGGTCGCCAACGTGGCGCGGATTTTCGCGGTGCGGCCCGAGTCGCGGAGCCGGATGAACACCGCGTACATGACCTGTGCTTATCTGGGCGGCGCTCTCGGGTCGTGGGCGGGTGCGCGCTGCTACGCCCACCTGGGCTGGCTCGGGGTGTGCGGGTTGCTGGCGGTGCTCAGTGGGCTGGCGTTGCTGCGGCACGTGGCCCACCGGGTGTCCTCACGTGTCATCGCGGACGAAGCGGCTCACTCCGTGTCGCGATAGGCGTCGAGGAGTTGTCCTTCGGCGGTGTCGAAGTACCGGGTGAGCCGCTGGGAGGCCTGTTCCACATCGCCTGCCGCGAGCAGGTCGGCGATGGCCCGGTTGTCAGCGAGGTACGGCTCGTGGAACTCACGAAGCGCGGGCATCGCGTGGAACGCCAGGCGAAGTTCGGCCAGGAGTCGCCGCATGATCTCGGTCGATCGCTCGCTGCTCGCGAGGTCCGCGACAGCCTGGTGGAAGCTCATGTTCGCGGTACCGACGTCGTGCCAGCGTTCGTCGTCCGCAGCGCGTTCGCCGTCGGAAACCGCATCGTGGACCGCTTGCAGCGCCGCGGGAGTGGCTGCCGCCACCGTGCGCAGCGCCGCGGTTTCGATCATGCGGCGGGTTCGGTAGAGGTCCGCGACGTCGTCCGCGGTCAGTTCGCGGACGAACACGCCGCGGTGGAACGCGTAGACGAGCAGTCGCTCGTGTGCCAGCAGGCGGAACGCTTCGCGCAGGGTGTTGCGGGAGACCGACAGGGCACGGCCCACGCTCGCCTCGGACAGCCGGGTGCCGGGGGCCAGCGTTCCCTCAACGATGTGCCTGCGCAGCAGGTCGGCGACGCGTTCGGCGGTGCTGGTGCGGTCGAGCAGGGCTTTCTCGGCCGCCAGCGAATCGACCCAGGGCTGCGCTGCGCTCGTCATCGACACCCGTTCCCGTGATCGCCGTACGTGGTCCGTGCGCGAGAAACCTCATCCTAAGCTATTGCTGAATTGTTGAACAATTCGATACTGTCCGGCGATCCGAGAAGCTGCGACCGCCGAACGGAGCGGATCATGAGCGACGAGACGACGACGAAGCCGGTGCGCCGGGGCACGCTGCTGGGTGCGGTGTTCCTGATGGCGACCAGCGCGGTCGGGCCGGGATTCATCACCCAGACCACCGAGTTCACCGTCCAGCTCGGTGCCGCGTTCGCGTTCGCCATCGTGGTGTCCCTGCTGGTGGACGCGGCGGTGCAGCTCAACGTGTGGCGAGTCGTGGGTGTCTCGGGGATGCGTGCCCAAGACCTCGGAAACAAGGTGCTGCCCGGTCTCGGGTACGTCATGGCCGCGTTGGTCGTCTTCGGCGGGTTCGTGTTCAACGTCGGCAACGTGGCGGGAACCTCCCTGGGGCTCGACGCGCTGCTGGGGCTCGACGTGAAGATCGGCGGGCTGGTCTCGGCGCTGATCGCGGTCGGCATCTTCGCGAGCAGGCGGGCCGGCGTGGCGATGGACCGCATCGTGGTCGCGCTCGGCGTGTTGATGATCGCCGTCACGGTCTACGTCGCCGTCGTCTCCGCTCCCCCCGTCGGGGACGCGATGCGGCAGGCGGTGTTGCCGGAGCAGGTCAGCTTCCTGGCCATCACCACGCTGGTCGGGGGTACGGTCGGCGGCTACATCACCTACGCCGGTGCGCACCGGCTCGTCGACGCCGGAGTGAGCGGGCCCGGCCAGGTCGGTGCGATCGGGCGCAGCGCGATCACCTCGTTGCTGGTCACCGGCGTGATGCGGGTGGTGTTGTTTCTCGCGGTGCTCGGTGTCGTGGCGGGCGGGGCGAGCCTGGCCGGAGACAACCCGACGGCGTCGGCGTTCGAGGCCGCCGCGGGTCAGGTGGGGTTGCGCCTGTTCGGGTTGATCCTCTGGGCGGCCGGCATCACGTCGGTCATCGGTGCGGCCTACACGTCGGTGTCGTTCCTGGTGACCTTCTCCCCTGCTCTGGAACGCGCACGGAACTGGCTGGTGGTCGGGTTCATCGGCCTGTCGGCGACGGTGTTCCTGCTGGTCGACGAGGCGCCGACGACGCTTCTGGTGTTGGCTGGTGCCCTCAACGGGCTGATCCTGCCGGTCGGGTTCGGCGTGCTGCTCTGGGTCGGCTGGCGACGCCGCGACCTGCTCGGCGGGTACCGCTACCCTGCTGGGCTGCTCGTCGTCGGGGCGCTCGCGTGGGTGCTGACCGTCTACCTGGGGGCGAACTCGCTGAGCGGGATCGCGGCACTGTTCGGATGACCTACGACGATGACCGGCCTGTGGTTCGAGGGGTGAGGATGCGGTTCCTGGCCTGTGGTGATGCGGCCGTACTCGTCGAGGTCGCCGATCTCGACGCGGTCCTCGCGCTGTACCGCGCGGTACGGGCACATACCCCGACGGCAGTGGTCGAGGTGGTGCCTGCTGCACGGACGGTGTTGCTGCACTTCGACCGGGAGCGGACCACGGCGAGTGCGGTGGAACAGGCGGTGCGGGGTCTTCCTGCGGTCGAGCCCGAGACGGGTGACCACGGCACGGTGCGGGTTCCGGTGGTCTACGACGGGGACGATCTCGCGGAGGTGGCGCGGTTGACCGGGTTGTCCGAGCGGGAGGTCGTCGAGGCCCATGTCGGGACGGAGTGGACGGTGGCCTTCGGCGGGTTCGCGCCGGGTTTCGGCTACCTCGCCGGCGGAGACCGTCGCTTGGTGGTGCCGCGGCGGCAGGAGTCCCGGACGCGGGTGCCTACCGGCGCGGTGGGACTGGCGGGCGAGTTCAGTGGGATCTATCCGCGGGAGTCGCCGGGTGGTTGGCAGCTGATCGGACACACCGACACCGAGATCTGGCAGGCCGACCGGAACCCTCCCGCGTTGCTGCGGCCCGGGGTGCGGGTCCGGTTCGACGAGGTGCGCTCATGAGGCGGGCCTGGGAGGTCGTGGCCTCGGGTCCACTGGCAACGGTGCAGGATCTGGGACGCCCTGGACTGGCCGATCTGGGGGTGGGGCCGTCGGGCGCGGCGGACCGGGCGGCGTGCCGGTTGGCGAATCGGCTCGTCGGCAACGCGCGGTCGGCGGCTGTCGTCGAGACGACGCTGGGTGGGCTCGTGCTCGTGGCGCGCGGGGACCTGTGGGTCGCGGTGACGGGCGCGCCGTGTCCGATCCAGGTCCAGGGGCGCCACGAAGCGGTGAACACGCTGCTGCGGGTCCCGGACGGTGCCGAGTTCCGGGTCGACGCGCCGGTGAGCGGGCTGCGCGGCTACGTCGCGGTGCGTGGAGGGATCGCGGTCGAGCCGGTGCTGGGGTCGCGGAGCACGGATTTGCTTTCCGGACTCGGTCCGGCGGCACTGGCGCCGGGTGCGGTGTTGCCGGTCGGTGACGAGACCGAGGAGTTCCCGGCGGTCGAGGTGGCGCCGGTTCCGCCGCCCGCGGACGGCGACGTGGTGTTGGAGGTCGTGCCGGGACCGCGTGACGCATGGTTCACGACCGAGGCGTTGAGGACGTTGGTGCACGAGTCGTACGAGGTCACCGCGGACAGCAACCGGATCGGGATACGCCTGTCGGGTCCAGGGTTGTGCCGCAGCGAGCCCGGGGAGCTGCCCAGCGAGGGGATGGTGCCGGGTGCGGTGCAGGTGCCGCCGTCCGGACGGCCGACGGTGTTCCTCGCCGACCATCCGCTGACTGGTGGGTATCCGGTCGTCGGAGTCGTGCGCGACCACGACGTCGACCGGGTCGCGCAGCTACGGCCGGGCCAACAGGTGCGGTTCCGGTGGCCCCGGCGACCGGCACCGGGGTGAACGGCACGTTCGCCTCGTGTGGTGGGGCGAAAGTGCCGTTCGCGCCATCGACGTTGGTGGCAAAACTTGGGGTGAACGGCACGTTCGCCTCGTGTGGTGGGGCGAAAGTGCCGTTCGCACCATCGACGTTGGTGGCAAAACTTGGGGTGAACGGCACGTTCGCCTCGTGTGGTGAGGCGAAGGTGCCGTTCGCACCACTGGCCTTCGGGGACGCGCGTGTGTTCAGGGGCGCCAGCGTGGTAGGTATCCGGGACGGTCCGAATAGGGCAGGCCGAGCAGCGCACGGGTGAGGCAGCCGCGTTCGTCCTCCGGCGGGAAGACCGCACCGATCGTGTCGCAGGGCCCCTCGCCTGTCCCGCAGCGCAGGTGCATCCGCAGCAGGCGTGACTTCAGCTCGCATTCCCGGAACCCGCGGAACAACGACAGGTGGGGCAGGACGTCGCCGGAACCGGACTCGGTGTTCTCCCGCACGGTGCGCAGGGAGTCCAGCTCACGGTCGATCTGTTCCCGGAGGAAGCGGCCGAAGCGGTCGGAACCGGGCGGGCTGTGCTGACACATGGGCTCGAACTCGTCGGGGGCGGCGTCCGTGCTGGGCACGATCACACCACCGTACCGAGTGCCGGTGGCGGGCAGGCGGCTGTCCAGGACACGGCGGCGGTCAGTCGTTTACCGAAGTTGACGTGTTTTCGTCTTTTTCTGGCAATTCGCGATCACATGCCTGAGTGTGCAGGTAACCCGACATCCGATCACGAGCGACATGGAGGCCCCCTATGTCCTTGCACGACCTGCACATGGCACGGCGCACCCTGCTGGCGAGCGGACTGGCGGTCACCGCCGTGGGCGCGGTGGGAATTCCGGCATCGGCGGCTCAGCGGGCGACCGCGGCTCCGTCGATCTCGACGACGTCCGACTGGGAGGCCCGCGACCCGAGCAGCTCGGTCGACGTTCTCGACAGCAAGCCGAACAAGATCATCGTGCATCACACGGCGACACCGAACAGCGACGACACCTCGCAATCGCACGCTTTCGCGTTATGCCGCAGTATCCAGAACTACCACATGGATTCCAACGGCTGGCTCGACACAGGTCAGAACTTCACCAACAGCCGCGGCGGACATCTCATGGAGGGCAGGCACAAGAGCCTCAACGCACTCGAGGGCGGCAGTCAACACGTGCTGGGTGCCCACGCCGGCGAGCAGAACTCGGTGGCATTGGGCATCGAGAACGAGGGCACCTACACCGAGGCGTCGGTGCCCTCGGCACTGTGGAACGCGCTCGTGGAACTGTGCTCGTACATGATCTCGCAGTACGGCATCGACGCCAGTGCGATCTACGGGCATCGGGACTACATGTCGACGGCGTGCCCCGGGGACGTGTTGTACCAGCGGCTTCCGGAATTGCGGACCGAAGTCGCGCTGGCTACCGCACAATCCGAGCCGGTGACGCCCGCGGTGTGGCCGCTGCTCACGCCGGAGGCTCGCGGACCGCGGGTCACCGCCGCACAGTTGCTGTTGCGTTCGCACGGCGGACGGGTCCCGGTCAACGGGGTGTTCGATGTGGATACTCGGCGAGCGGCGCAGGTCTTTCTCGATGCGCACCGCCCACACCGGGTGGAGTGTTCGGCGACCCGCACTCCGGAGCGTGACCTCTTCGGCGGGACGGCGTGGACGTCGCTGGCGCCGGTCCTCTCCGAACGCGCCACCGGCGACGCGGTCCGGGCTGCCCAGGCCGTGCTGACCTCTCGTGGTCACCACGCCAGCGGTGAGGACGGGTTCGGCGCGCGCACGGTCGACGCGGTGCGCCGCTTCCAGGCCAGGCAGGGCCTTCCCACTACCGGTGTGGTGGACCATCCGACCTGGCAGCGTCTGCTCGGCTGAGCGCTCACGTGGTGGCCAGCCGCACGGTGCGGATCTCGAAGGGCCGCAGGTCGACGCTGAACCCCGTGTCGGGATCGAAGGTCTGCGGCCGTTCGCCGTCCCAGGTGCGTTCCAGCAGGTCGGTGCGGGTGACGGTGCTCGCGTCGAGTGTGGTCGTGAGCGTGGCGCGCGCACGACCACCTCGTGATTCGTACAGCCGGACGACGAGGTCGCCGGAGCGGTCGTCGGCGAGCTTGACGGCCTCGACGATCACCGCCGGGTTGTCGACGTGCACGATCGGCTCGACGCGGGTCTGTCCGTCGTGGACCCGCAGCGGCAGGTTCAGCCGGTAGCCCTCGCGGACGGCGTCGCCTATGTCGGCACCGACGAGCAGGCTGTAGCGCAGGCTGTGTTCCCCGCGGTCGGCGGTGGGATCCGGGAACCGGGGCGCCCGCAGCAGCGACAGCCGCACCGTCGTCGTCGTGCCGCCGCCTGCGCGGGGATGGCGGGTGACGTCGTGACCGTGGGTGGAGTCGTTGATCAGGGCGATGCCGTAGCCGGGTTCGCCGACGTGGATCCACCGGTGCGCGGCGCTCTCGAACTTCGCGGCGTCCCAGCTGGTGTTGGTGTGGGCGGGGCGGTGCACGTGTCCGAAGTGGGTCTCACTGGCCGACCGGTCGGTGTGGACGTCGAGTGGGAACGCGGCTTTGAGGATCTTCTCGTCCTCCTGCCAGTCGATCGTGGTGTCGACGTCGAGGCGGGGTGTGTCCGGGGCCAGCCGCAGCCGCTGGGTGAGCCGGAGGCGGGGCAGGGTCCGCACGATGTGGACGGTGTCGCCGTCCGCGTCGACGGTGCAGTGTTCGTCGCCGCCGGTACCGTCGAGGTCGCGACCGGTGTTCCGGTAGAAGTCGTCGAGGTCCCAGGCATCCCACGCGTTGGGATGGTCCGGGTGCAGCTGCAGCAGGTTGCCGGAGGCGCCGGGCGCGAGCGTCTCGCGGTCGGCGACGAGGTCCCGCACGGAGCTGAGCAGCCCGTGACGGTCCACTGTGGCTCGTACGAGCCCGTTGTCGAGGACGAGGTCGTGGCCTTCGCGGCGCACGGCGTCCGGGCGGCTCACCCGGATCGGTGCGGCGCCGAGGGCGGGAATGCCGGCGCGGTCGTGCGGTGCGGCGTTGAACACCAGCCGCAATGGTCCGGGCCCGCCGGTGAGCGCGGCGAGTGCGTGTTCGACGAGGGCGTCGAGTTCCGCGGTGAGGTGGGCGTAGGTGATCTCGGCGTCGCGGTGCACCCACACGATCGACGTTCCGGGCAGGATGTCGTGGAACTGGTGCAGCAGCACCGACTTCCACAGCCGGTCGAGGGTGCCGTAGGGGTAGTCGAGCAGGTCGCGGGCTGCGGCGGTGGCACACCACAGTTCGGCTTCGCGCAGCAGGTGCTCGCAGCGCCGGTTGCCCTGTTTGGTCTTGAGTTGGGTGGTGGCGGCGCCGCGGTGGGCTTCGAGGTACAACTCCCCTGCCCACACCGGCGCGTCGGGGTACTCGGCGTGGGCGGCGGCGAAGAACTCGGCCGGGGTGGAGTGCTCGACGCGTGGTGAGCCTTCGAGGTCGGCGGTCCGCGCGGCGCGGGCGAGCATGTCGCGGGTGGGTCCTCCCCCGCCGTCGCCGTGCCCGTACGGCAGCAGGGATCGGGTCGCGCGGCCGTGCTCGGCGAAGGTGCGTTGCGCGTGGCCGAGCTCGCGGCCGGTGATCTCGGCGTTGTAGGTGTCGGCGGGGGGACAGTGGGTGAAGATCCGGGTGCCGTCGATGCCTTCCCACCAGAACGTGTGGTGCGGCAGCCGGTTGGTCCGGTTCCAGGACAGCTTCTGGGTGAGAAACCAGCGGCTGCGGGCCTGGGCGATGAGCTGCGGGAGTCCGGCGCTGCAGCCGAACGAGTCCGGCAGCCACACCTCTTCGGTTTCGACGCCGAAGTGCTCGAGGTGGAAGCGTTTGCCGTGCACCAGTTGCCGCGCCATGGCCTCACCGCCGGCGAGCATCGCGTCGGGTTCGACCCACATGCCGCCCATCGGGACGAACACGCCCTCGGCGGCCAGGGCGCGGATCCGCTCGAACAGCCGCGGCTGGTCCTCGCGGAGCCACTCGAGTTGTTGCGGCTGGGACATGGCGAAACGCAGCTGCGGGTGTGTCTCGGCGAGTGCGGCGACGCCCGCGAGGGTGCGGGTGACCTTGCGTCGGGTTTCGCGGACCGGCCACAGCCAGGCGCTGTCGATGTGGGCGTGGCCGACGGCGTGCAGGCGGTGCGCGCTGTGCTGGGCCGGGGCGGCCAGAACGTCGGCCAGTTCGGCTCGGGCGTCGGCGGCGGTGCCGTGGATGTCGTGCAGGTCGAGTCGGTCGAGGGCGGCTTCGAGCGCGTGTCGGATCTGACCGCGACGAGGCGAGTCGACGGGCAGCTCGTGCATGAGTTGGTCGAGCACGTCGATGTCGTGGTTGAGGCGGTGGGCGGTGGCGTCGAAAACCGCGAGGTCGGCGCGGCGCAACCGGTACCGGGGCGCGTGTCCGGCGGTGTGCGGGTCGCCGTCGAGGGTCGGCAGGAACCCGTCGCTGCGCAGCACGGTGGGGTTGGCCGCGGTCTCGACGTAGACGCGCAGGTGTTGCCCGGGGGTGGTGTGCAGGGGGATCTGTCGGCGGCGGGGGTGCAGACCGGTCAGGATCGTGCCGTCGGGCAGGTGGGCGAGCCCTTCACACTGGAACCCGGGTTGCGCGTCGGTGAAGCCGGGATCGAAGACGATCTCGGTGTCCTCACCCGCGACGTCGTCCGGAACGGTGACGTCGAGCCGGAACCAGGTCGTCGTCCACGGCGGGCCCCAGTGAGCGCCGAGGTCGACGTGGGCGTAGGGGGCGCGCACGGCCTCGGCGAACGGGACGGGTTCGCCCGGAACCTGCCATGCCGAGACGCGGCAGGGTGTGCGGCGGCGGTGCTCGGCCGGGCGGAGCCGCTCGACGAGGGTGCGGTGGATGCGGTCCTCCACGGTGCGGCGGCGGTCGTGCATGGCCCCTCCCGGCGTCCTCGGGTCCGGTTGCCGACCTGCGTAGGGCCACTCATCCTGGGGGTTCGCTGACGATCCCCGGGAGGTCGCTCATGGCCGTGTGTGAGGTCTGCGGCAACGACTACTGGATGAGCTTCGAGATTCACACCGTGGGCGGCAACGTGCACGTGTTCGATTCATTCGAATGCGCAGCACAACGTCTGGCACCGAGCTGTGAGCACTGCGAGTGCCGGATCCTCGGCCACGGTGTGGAGGTCGACGGCCGGTTCTACTGTTGTGCCCACTGTGCGCGCGTCTCCGGTGGCGAGGGCGCGGGTGAGGTGCGCGACGCGGTGGGAGCCCATCCCGGCTGACTGCGCGCCGAGCGTGTCGGCACTCAGTCGTGCTGTGTCTCGGTGTCGAGCAGTTGCTCGGCGAGCGCGCGAGCGTCCGCGAGCGGTCCACCGCTGCGCTGGGTGATCGCGGTGACCCAGGCGCCCTCGACGAGCAGGTGCAGCCGAGCCGCGACCGTGTCCGGGTGGAGGAACCCGGCCTCGGCGGCGGCGGTGGAGAACTGTTCGCGGATGCTTTCCTTGTGGCGGCGGGCCACTACCTGGGCCGGGTGGTCCCAGTCGGGCAGTTCGGCCATCGCGTTGGTGAACGCACACCCGCGGAACCCGTCTGTGATCAGGTACTCGCCGTAGGCGTCGAACGCGGCCAGGAGCCGGTCCTGCGGATGCTGGCCGCGCTCGCTGACCTCGGAGAGGAACCGCAGCCAGGTCTCGTGCCTGCCTTGCAGGTAGGCGGCGATCAGTTCGTCCTTCGACCCGAAGTTGTTGTAGAGCGTTCCTCGCGCGACTCCCGCGCGGTCGATGATGGTGTCGATGCCGACCGCCTGGATGCCTTCCCAGTAGAAGGCTTCGGAGGCGGCGTCGAGGATGCGCCGCGCGGCGTCGGTCAGGCCGTCGATGTCCGGCACGTTCCGTTCGTCATCCGTGCGCTTTGTGTCCTGTGTCTCAGTCGATGGCATCCCTTTGATGCTATCCCGTCCGGTCCGTAGTCTCGTGGCGGTGTGGATAGACCAGTCTATCTAGTCGATTGAAGGAGGGCTCGGCATGGCACTGGTTCGTTGGCTTGGCAATGTGGCCCGTGAGATGGAGCGGGGGCGTCGCGAGATGCGCCACCCGCAGTCGAGTGGCGTCACATCCACGCAGCGCCGCGTTCGTCGCTGAATCCGGCGCAGGCACATCGCACGGGTGAGCCAACCAGACCAGGACGTCGATCCCGGCCGGATGGATCACCACGGCTTTGGCAACAGCGGGCCGCGACCCCACGGGGGACGCGGCCCGCTTGTCATGCTCGGCTGCCGGGTCAGCCGACGCGGGCGAGTGCTTCGTCGACGGTGCCGTGGTGCGTGAAGCGGTCGGTCAGTCGGGTCAGAGCCAAGAGCCGCCGCATGGGGCCGTCGCCGAGCACCAACCGCAGGTCGATCCCGCGCTGTTCGGCGCGGCTCTGGGCGTGGACGAGCAGTTCGATCCCGAAGCTGTTGACGAACTGCACCGCCGAGAGGTCCAGCACCACCGCTCGCAGGTTCGCGGCCGTCATGCGTTGGCGGATCAACTCGGTGAGTCGAGGCACCGAGGCGAGGTCGATCTCGCCGTGGATCGTCACGACCACGACTCCACGGGCGGGCCGGTCGATGCTCAGTGTCAGGAGGTGCTGCTGACGGCGGGTCGCGGGCGAGGCTACGCCGTGGCGGGGTGCGATGACGGCACCGTCGCCGAGCCGGCCGGTTCCGCGGTCGCGGTCGCTGGTCGCGGGCTGCGGACGGCTCACTCGTGCTCCCGTGCTCTCGTCGGTCGACTGGCCTCAGCAGCCACGTTAGGAGCGCACGCGGGCACCGACAACTAGGAACACCTTCGGATGATCCCCCGCTCGTCGGCTGATGATCAGCGTTCGGCGGCCAACAGCGGAACCACTCCCCCATGCAGCACTGCCTGCACCTGTCGCGGCGAGAGATCGTGACGTACCCGGTAGTCCTCGCCGCGAGTGGTGTTGTGCACCGTCAGTTCCGTACCGGCCGCGAGCGCGTCCCGCAGGCCGGTCAGGCTCAGCACGTCGCCGAGTCCGATCCGGTCGTGATCGCCGGGGTCGGTGAACCGCACCGGCAGGATCCCGAAGTTGGCGAGGTTGTCGAAGTGGATCCGGGCGAACGACTTCGCGAGCACCAGCCGCAGGCCGAGATGGCGCGGGGTGATCGCGGCGTGCTCGCGGGACGAACCCTGCCCGTAGTTGTCGCCGCCCACGACCGCGTGGTCACCACCGGTTTCGCGCGCTCGCTGTGGGTAGGTCTCGTCGAGGCGGGTGAAGGTGAACTCGGCCAGTGCCGGAATGTTCGAGCGCAACGGCAGTGCCCGGGCACCCGCGGGCGAGATCTCGTCGGTGGAGACGTCGTCACCGACCGAGAGCAGCACCGGCGCCTGCACGCTGTCCGGCAGCGGGTCCAGCTCGGGCAGCGCGGAGATGTTCGGCCCTGTGATCAACTCGACCTTCGCGGCGTCGTCGGCGGGCGGCGGCTCGGTCAGCATCGCCGTGTTCACCGACGCGTCCGCGGGCAGATCCAGCATCGGCACGTCCATGCCCCAGTCTTCGGCGAGATCGCGGGGGTCGGTGATCACCCCGGCCAACGCGGACGCCGCGGCGGTCTCCGGAGAGCACAGCCAGACGGAGTCCTCCTTGGTGCCCGACCGGCCCGGGAAGTTGCGCGGGAACGTCCGCAGCGAGTTCTGCCCCACCGCGGGTGCCTGGCCCATGCCGATGCAGCCCAGGCACCCCGATTGGTGCAGCCGCGCACCGGCGGTGATGAGGTCGGTGGTGCCGCCGATCCGGGTGAGGTCGCGCAGAATCTGCCGTGAGCTCGGGTTCACGTCGAAGGAGACCTCGTCCCGGGTCTGCCTACCGCGCACCATCGCCGCCGCGATCGCGAAGTCCCGCAGCCCGGGGTTGGCCGACGAGCCGATGACGACCTGGCTGATCTCTTCGCCCGCGACCTCGCGCACCGGCACCACCTTGTCGGGGGCGCTCGGGCGAGCGATCAGCGGCTCCAGCGTGGACAGGTCGATCTCGTCGGTGACGTCGTAGTTCGCACCGTCCTCGGCGGCCAGCGCGCGGAAGTCGGACTCCCGCCCTTCGCCGCGCAGGAACTCGCGAACCGCCTCGTCAGCCGGGAAAACGGTCGTGGTGGCCCCAAGTTCGGCACCCATGTTCGCGATGACGTGCCGATCCATCGCCGAGAGTCCGTCGAGCCCGGGACCGTGGTACTCGATGATGCGGCCGCGACCACCGGAGACGGTGTGCCGCCGCAGCATCTCCAGCACCACGTCCTTCGCCGAAACCCACGCGGGCAGGGCACCGGTCAGCCGCACTCCCCAGATCTCGGGCATCCGCAGCCGCAGCGGCTCCCCCGCGATCGCCTGAGCCACGTCCAGGCCGCCGACGCCGATGGCGAGCATGCCCAACGATCCGGCGGCGCAGGTGTGCGAGTCCGACCCGGCCAGGGTCTTGCCGGGGATGCCGAAGCGTTGCATGTGGGTCGGGTGGGAGACGCCGTTGCCGGGTTTGGAGAACCACAACCCGAATCGTTGCGCGGCCGACCGCAGGAACGCGTGGTCCTCGGCGTTGCGTTCGTCGGTGTGCAGCAGGTTGTGGTCGACGTACTGCACGCTGCATTCGGTGCGCGCCCGGTCCAGCCCCAGCGCCTGCAGCTCCTGCATCACCAGCGTGCCGGTGGCGTCCTGGGTCAGTGTCTGGTCGATGCGGATCGCGATCTGCGAGCCGGCGACGAGTTCCCCCTCGACGAGGTGCTCGGCCAGCAGCTGGTGGGCCAGGGTGCGCGGCATCAGCGTTCAACCTCCTCCGTGGCGGCTCCTCCGCGTCGCCGAGTACCCGCGGGCGCGGACGTCGAAACGATCAGTTCCCACCTCGCAGTGCCCGCACGCCGGGTGCCTGCGAGTACGGCAGCGGTACGCCACCGCTCGGGGTGTACGTCGTGACGCGGACGGTGCCGGTGAACCGGTACGGCCGGTGGTCGAGCACGCCGGCGAGATGCCTGCGCAGACGGGACATCTCGGCGCGCACGGAAACCTGTCGCCTCGGGTCGCCGAAGAGGTCGACGGCCAGTTCCGCGGCGGTGCGCCCCTCGGGCCTCCGGGCGAGCACGTAAAGGATCTCGGCGTGGCGCGGAGTGAGCGGGTGCTCCCAGCTCCCGCCGTCGCCGGTCAGCCGCAGCCGGGCGTGGTGCGGATCACCGAGATCCAGTTCCGCCGTGCCCGGGCGGGGAGGGTCGCTGGGCCGCGTGCGGATCAGCCATCCTCCCGGGACCGGGTCGACCGCGCAGTCGCCGAACGCGGGCAGCCACACCCGCTGGCCCATCTGCTCAGGCAGCATCACTGTGTCGAGTGGGGCGAGCCCGCGCACTCCGGCGACCCAGCCGTGCCGGTCGGTGACCACGGCCGGTTCGCCGGGCCCGGCCAGCAGCGGTGCGGCGACCGCCCGCAGCCGGTCGAGCTCGTCGCGGTGGCGGGCGCGGAGTTCGGATTCGGCCAGTCGCGCGACGGCCCGAATCAACGCCAGTGTCGTGGGATGCACCGAGGACGCGGGGCCGCTGAGGTCGACCGCGCCGAGCACGCTGCCCTCCCGCGGGTCGCGGACCGGCGCGGCCGAGCAAGTCCAGGGGTGATGGCTGCGCACGAAGTGTTCGGCCGAATAGACCTGCATCGGAGCTCCCACGACCAGGGCGGTGCCGATCGCGTTCGTGCCGACGACGTCTTCGCTCCAACACGAGCCGGGCACGAATCCCAACCGATCCGCCCCACGCCCGCCGCGTCGAGACCCTTCCCGCCACAACACGCGGCCGTCGGCGTCGGTGACGACCATGATGTTGGCGTCGTGATCGGCGACCTCACCCAGCCCGGTGCGCAGCGTCGGCAGCAGCCCGCTCATCCGGGATCGCGACCGACGCTGTTCGACCTGGTCGTCACCGAGGACGGATGCGGTCCCACCGTGGTCCGGGTCCATGCCGTGCCCGAGCAGCCGGCGCCAGGAGTCGCCGATGATCGGGCGGGGCGCGGCGTGCGGGCGTCCGCTGCTGATCGCCTCGTCGTGGACGCGGGCGAGTTCCCGGGCCCGCGCCCGCGGGTCCACGCCCGGCGGCACGGCGGCTTCGAGCTGGTCGTCGCTGCGCACGCTATCCGCACCTGCCTTTCACGCCCTGCCAGTGTGATCCAGGGCACCGGCACGCGCAAAGACGTCGCTACGTCGGCGGGGCTCACGCGACGGTCAGCGGGTGCGGGTCGTGCCTGGGCTGAGTTGCTGCATTGCCAGGGCGATCGCCCCTGCGACGGCACCCCAGAGCACGTTGGTGATCACCAGCGGGACGATCGCCACCGGTGTGGCGAGGGGTCCTTGCAGCTGCCCACTCAACAGCAGCGACAACACGGCGCTCAGCGGGATCAGCAAGACCGCGTAGACGGCTCCGGCCAGGCTCAGGGTCAGCAGTGGTCGCGGCACCCGGCGAGCGACGACGACGCCGACCCAGACCGCCGTGATCACGCCGGTGAGCAGCAGCGGAGTCGCTGGTTTCCCCCACGTGTCGCTGAGCCCGAGGATGCTCGCCAACGGTCGCAGCAAGGCGAACGCCCCCAAGGCCGTGATCAGTCGCCAAGGCAGGTGCTCGATGTCGTTTCTCATGGTACGAGCATCGCCGGTCACTGTGGACGCGCGGCTCCGGACAAACCCCGGCATCGGCCCGGAACGCGGCCGTCGTGCACCGGAGGGGCTCCCCGGAGGGCGCACCGGTTTCCTCGCCACCACAACCGTGGTGATCGTGGCGTGGCCAGGGTCGATCCTGCCGAGAGACAGCGGACGTCCGCGACGGGTGTGGTGGCAGGCGACGGCACGGCACCGTCTCCGTGACCTCAGCCCCGAGGCGGTGACCGGTCCGTGGCGACCCTGACGTCGAGGACGCTGCCGTGCCCTGCGGCGAGCCGATCGGCGGCCGAACCCTGGTTGACCGCGACGGCCACGTGGCCTGCCGAGTCGACGAGCACGGCAAGCTCGCCCACGGCGACGTCGGCGAAGGTCGTGGCCACCGTGGCAGGCTGCTCGTGGACGGTGACCGCGGTGCCCGGTGACCACGGGAGTTGTGCGGCATGAGCGGCCAGCTGCACCGAGCCGAATCGGTCGACGGTGAGGACTTCTGCCCGCAGCCCGGTGTCGTCGACCTCGCAGATCGGCTCGGGCAGCCGGACGAGACCGCTCGGCTCGACGGGCTCGCCCACGCGCTCGGCAGACACACCGGCGGCGAGGTGCGCGGCAACGGGGGCGAAGACGTCCCGGCCGTGGAACGTGCTCGACACCTCCGGCAGCCACCACGTCGGGTCGGTGAGCGCGACCGCCCCGCGGACTCCGCCGAGCGCCTCCGCTGCGGGCAGCAGCACCCCGTTGTCCGGTCCGACGAGAAATCCGCGCCCTGCGACGACGACCACGCCGCGCCGCCGCGTGCCGACGCCGGGATCGACGACGACGAGATGCACGGCTTCCGGCAGGTACGGCGCGGTCTGGGCGAGCACTTCCGCCCCGGCGCGGACGGCCTGCGGCGGGATCTCGTGAGAGACGTCGAGGACCCGCACGCGCGGTGCTAGCCGGGCAACGACGCCGTGACAGGCGGCGACGAACCCGTCCGCCAACCCGTAGTCGGTGGTGAACGACACCAGCTGCGGTCCGTGCGCCTCGTGTGCGGGGCCGGTCATGTCAGTGCACCGCCTCGGTCGTCGCCCGCTCGTGGGCCGCGTGCCTTCCTGCGGGTGCGGGTTCCCACACCGAGGAGACCCGGACGGTCAGCTCGTCGCCGTGAACCTCGATGTGGGCGGTGTGTCCGGCGACCAGGGAGCCCTCGAGCACGAGCGCGGCGAGCCGGTTGTCCAGTTCCCGTTGGATGACGCGGCGCAGCGGGCGGGCGCCGAACTCGGGGTCGTGCCCGCGTTCGGCCAGCCACTCCACCGCCCGCTCGCCGACGTCCATGCGCACCCCTTTGGCCAGCAGTGCGGCGGCGGTGCGTTCCAGCAGCAGCCCGGTGATCTCCACCAACTCCGGGAGTTGCAGGGCGCGGAAGACGGTCACGTCGTCGATGCGGTTGAGGAACTCCGGGCGGAAGAACCCCCGCAGCTCCTCCCAGACCGCCATCGTCGCCTCCGCCGTGGACAGTCCCGGCCGTGCCAGCTGGGAGGCGCCGAGGTTGGAGGTCATGATCACGACGGTGTTGCTGAAGTCGACGTGTCTGCCCTGGGCGTCGGTCAACCGGCCGGCGTCGAGGACCTGCAGCAGGGTGTGGAAGACGTCCGGGTGCGCCTTCTCGACCTCGTCGAACAACAGCACCGAGTACGGCGTGCGCCGGACCCGCTCGGTGAGCTGTCCGGCCTCCTCGTAGCCGACGTAGCCGGGCGGGGCACCGACGAGCCGGGAGACCGTGTGCTTGTCCTGGAACTCGCCCATGTCGAACCGGATCATCCGGTCGGTGTCACCGAACAAGGACCGTGCCAGCGCGCGGGCGAGTTCGGTCTTGCCGACACCGGTCGGGCCGAGGAACAGGAAGCTGCCGATCGGACGTTCGGGATCGCCGAGCCCGGCGCGGGCACGGCGCACGGCTTCGGCCACCGAGCGCACCGCGGCGTCCTGACCGATCACCGAGGTCTGCAACTCCCGTTCCAGTTTCAACAGCCGGACGCGTTCGGTGACGGTCAGATCGGCCACCGGGATCCCGGTGCGGCGAGAGACGACCTCGGCGACGTCCTCACCACTGACCGGCGGCGGCGACCCCTCTTCGGATTCGGTCCCCGTTTGCCGCAGCCGCACCCGCGAACACGCCTGGTCCAGCAGGTCCACGGCCTTGTCCGGCAGGAACCGGTCGGTGACGTACCGGTCGGAGAGTTCGGCGGCCGCACGGACCGCCTCGTCGGCGACCCGCACCCTGTGGTGGCGCTCGAAACCGACGCGGGCACGGCGCAACACCGGCACCGTGTCCTCCACCGACGGTTCCGGGACGGCGATCGTCTGGAACCGCCGTGCCAACGCCGGATCCTTCTCGACGTACCGCCGGTACTCCTCCTGCGTGGTCGCACCGAGCAGGCAGATTTCACCGCGTGCCAACGCCGGTTTGAGGAGAGTGGCCGCGTCCATCGAACTCTCCCCCGCCCCGGCGCCGACGAGGCTGTGGATCTCGTCGAGGAAGAGCACGATCTCGTCGCGGCCCCGGCGGGCCTCGGCGAGCACCTCCCGGAACCGCTGCTCGAACTCGCCGCGGAACTTCGCCCCGGCGACCATGCCCGCCAGGTCCAGCGACACCAGCCGCCGGCCGGCCAGCGGGCCGACCGAGCCGTCGACGATGCGCTGCGCGAGCCCTTCCACGATCGCGGTCTTGCCGACGCCGGGGTCGCCGACGAAGACGGGGTTGTTCTTGCCGCGCCGTCCCAGCACCTCGAGTGCCTGGTCCATCTCCTCGTCGCGGCCCACCACGGGGTCGAGTTCGCCTGCTCTGGCCAACTCGGTGAGATCCAGCCCGAACTCGTCGAGCCGTGGCGTGGCGCTGGTGCCGTGCTCGCCACTCCACGCCACCGCCACGTGATGCTGCCCCGACGGGTCGCTGTTCTCGATCGCGCGCGCCAACGCGCGGCCCGCGACCGACTCGGCGTCGGTGGCCACCCCGAGCAGCAGGTGCCGAGCCGCGACGGTGCCGACGCGTTCCTCCTGCGCCTGACGATGCGCGCCGACCAGGGCGCGCCGTGCCGCCGCCGAGAGCCTCGGCTCTCGCCCCACGCTCCACGGGGTGAACGAGACATCGGACTCGGCGGTCGACGACAATGCCGCGGCGAGGTCGGAGACCACCACACCGGACTCGGTCAGCAACGCCGCCGTGGCAGGAACCCGGGTCATCGCCCACAGCATGTGCGTGCTGTCGAGCTCCCCGCTGCGCCACTGCACCGTCGCTCGCACAGCGTGCGCGAGCACCTCGTGCACCGTCGCGTCCAACACCGTTCCCACGCCCGTGGACCACTCCGTGACCGCCGGTGCGCTCGCGGCGCCGTGCGCGGAGTCGAACCACTGGCTGAGCAGCGAGTCGAAGGCACCCGTGTCCTCCCCAGTGCCCCGGTTCACGCACACCTCCCGAACAGCTGCCGTCGTGATCAGCTCCGACCACGATACTGACGCCGACGACGCACCCACCGCCGCGTCCTCGGCCGCGTTTCCCCACCCCGGCACCCGGGTACGCCCCGGACAACGCGAAAGGAGGGCACATGCAGCGAGGAAGCGACAAACACGGGCCGCGGCAGGACGACGACCTCGAGCAAGAGGTTCGTGGGCTCGTGCAGGGCAACCATCCGACACGTGCAGAGGAAGCGCTCGACGCCGAACCTCCCGCCGACGACGACCCGGCGCTGCTGCGACCGGAACCGCCGAAATCCGGTGACGCACCGGACTGAGGCCCGGCGTCCCCAGTTCCACGATGCCCGCTCACACCCCGGGCCCGGTTCAGTCAGCCTGCTGCTCGGCCTGTCTGAGTACCTCGCAGAGCCGGGTGAGTTCGTTGCCGATGTGGGCGAGCCGGTCGGCGACGACACTGGTGTTGCCGGTCACGGTTCCGGTGTGCCCGGCGGCACGCAGCCATTCGGTCATCCCGTTGATCCCGTCGGCCATGCCTTCGGTGGTCGCGGCGAAGCCCCGGCTGATCTGCTCGAACTCCTCCACGGTCCGGGCCACCGCCGGGTCCCGCAGTTGCCTGCCCAGCGCGGCCGCAGCCTCACCGAGTTCGGCGGCGACCTCGGCGGCGGCGACCGGCTCCCCCGTTCCTCCGCGTCTGGTCGCGGACCTGCCACCGGCCGCCGAGGGTGGGCCACCGCGCGCCCGCGCGGTCGAAGAAGGGGGTTGTGCCGGACTCATAGTCCCCCAGCAAACCGCAAAATCGCGCAGGGTTCCAGACCGACGCGCCGATCCGTCACGGCCACGCCCGCCCCTCCGGCACACCCTGGTGGCCTGACCTGCAGCGCGTCACTCACCGTGCCAGTAACGTCACGATCTCGTCGTCGGTGGTCGCCCCGAAGTCCCGGTACCACTGCCCGACCGCGCTGAACTCGGACGGCTGCAACGGGCACACGACCGTGTCGGCCTCCGCCTCCATCGACTGCACTGCCTCCGGCGCCCCGACCGGGACGGCGAAGACGATGCTGTGCGGCACGGAAGCACGCACCATCCGCACGGCCGCGCGTGCGGTCGCGCCGGTCGCAATGCCGTCGTCGACGAGGATCACGTCGCGCTCACGCAGGGACGTGTCCGCACGCTGGTACCGCTCCTCCCGACGCCGGGCCTCCTCGCGTTCGCGCTCGCATTCGGGCCGCAACTGCTCCTCGTCGGTGTGAAAGGCACGCAGCAGACGCGGATCGTAGGTCGCGGGCCCGTCGGCGGTCACCGCCCCCAGCGCGAGTTCGGGCTGTCCGGGCGCTCCGATCTTGCGGGCCACGCACACCCGCAGCGGAGCCCGCATCGCCGTGGCGACCTCCGCGGCCACCGGAACCCCGCCGCGGGCCAGCCCGAGCACGACGGGATCGTGGACCACACGGGCGGCGAGTTCGCTCGCGAGAACCTGCCCGGCGTGCTGCCGGTCCTCGTAGTGCTGCGCCGTCCCTCCCGGATAGCGGATCACCGGCATCGACACCTCCTGTCGACGAGGCACGGTGTGCGGGGCCGTTCCCTGCACCCATCATGCGCGTCGTCACCCGCGCGCGACAGCGGTCACCGCTGCAGCCGCGCCACCCGCAGCGTCCGCAATCGGTTGAGCGCCGCTGCCAGCTCGAACCGCCTCGGCACCACGAACTCGCCCGCATAACGGGCGTCGACGGCGTGGATGCCGCGTTCGGCGACCTCTCCGTCGAAGGCGTCGAGGATCTCGGCGACCGTGCGGGTGCCGTCGATCAGCCCGGAGCGCGCGCACGTGACCAACGCGAGCCCGATCCCGGTGACCTGGCCGGGATCGACGATCTGCTCCACCGCCCGCAACTCCACGGTGGACTCGCCGAGGGTGAGGGCGTCGACGCCCCGCGACCGCACCTTCGGCTTCTCGGTCGGGATCGACCGCGGATCCACGACGCGGTGCCGGGTCGCGGGGAACTCGCTGGCCTCCCGGCTGCGGCCGGTGGGGGTGCCCGCGATCTCCCGCGCCCGGTCGGTGACCTCGACCGCGGCGTAGGCGTCCATCATCAGCACCCGGTCGGCCACGTCCATGTAGTCCCCCGAGCCACCCATCACCAGCACGGTCGAGACCCCACGCTGCTCGTAGAGCGGCCGGATGAGATCGACGAACGGCGTCAGCGGCTCGGAATCCTTGTGCACCAGGGTCTGCATCCGGGCGTCGCGGATCATCAGGTTCGTCGCCGCGGTGTCCTCGTCGAGCAGCAGCAGCTTCGCCCCGGCTTCCACGGACTCCACCAGCCCCGCCGCCTGCGAGGTCGAACCCGAGGCGTTGTCGGTGGAGAAATCCGTCGTGTCGGCTCCGGTCGGCAGGTGGTCCACGAACGCCCCGACATCGACCCGATGCACGCGCCTGCCGTCCTCGGCGCGCACCTTGACCGTGTCCGGGCGGCTGACGACCAACTCGCGCCCGTCACCGGGCACGTGGTCGTAGATGCCGTCCTCCAACGCCCGCAACAGCGTCGACTTGCCGTGGAAACCACCACCGACGAC
Organism: Allosaccharopolyspora coralli; assembly: GCF_009664835.1. Taxonomy (NCBI): domain Bacteria; kingdom Bacillati; phylum Actinomycetota; class Actinomycetes; order Pseudonocardiales; family Pseudonocardiaceae; genus Allosaccharopolyspora; species Allosaccharopolyspora coralli. The sequence continues at coordinate 2,246,712 of NZ_CP045929.1, read as the reverse complement.
GAGCGTGATGCCTTCCGGCACGCCCATCCCCGACACACGCCCACGGTGCGGCAGGTCGACCTCACCCCGCAGTGACTCCGGCGACCGGAACGGCACCGCGTCCGAGAGCGGGCGCTCGTCGACTCCGCTGCGCCGCGGCAGGATGGCCCCGTCGGCCACGAACGCCACCCAGCCTCGCTCGTCGAGGACGCGGCGCAGCGCGTCGGTGTCCTCGACCGAGTCGACGAACTCCTGCAACCTGTCCTGGTCGGCGGTCTCCCACCGCAGCGCCGCCTGCACCATGTTCGGCAGATCCCGGCACAGCGCCTGCTCGGCGGCCCGGCCGTCGATGCTGCGTCCCTTGCCGGGCATGTCGATCCCCAGCCGCAGCCGCACCTGGCCGTCGACGATCTGACACGCGGCCCGGTCGAGCACCTCCTGACGTCCGGGATCGACCCGCAGACGGCTGTCCCGCAACACGCGGTCGGCGGCGCGCACCAGAAACCCCGCCAGTGCGCGGGCCCGCACCGAGTTCGACCACCAGTGCCGGTCGATCGCGGCGTGCTCGGGATGCACGCGGACCTCGCAGCGGCTCGCCGGTGCGAACGGGTCGGGCTGGATCTTCTGCACCTCGAGGTCGAAACCGTCGAAGCGCCACACCCCCATCAGCGACTTGTACCGGCCGTAGCCGGAGCCGTGCATGTCACGCAGCTGCCCGCTCAGGTTCGAGGCGTCTCGCGGGCCCCTCTCCGCCGGCGCGTCGGACCCGCCATGCGGGCGCCCGCCGTGGGGACGTTTCTGCCCGCGGCCGGACCGCGGTCCTCCTGGTCGTTGAGCCATACCCTGAGAACTACCCGAGACCACTGGATGCATGCACACCGGGTCCCGGCGAACCGCCGTCCGCTCGCGTGATCAAGGCCACTGTGGACCAGTATGGCCGACGACGTCCTCCCAGGCCAGCAGCGATGCCGGTCCGACTAGGACGGACGGGTGAACTGTTTCGCGCTCCACCCGGCGAGATCGTCTCCGCGACGTTAGCCTCCGCTCCGTATGAATGATCCCTCACGTCCGGCGACCCGGACCCCGACGGCACCGGCCCCGAGGAGGCGACTCGACGTGACCCCACCACGTTCCCGGCAGATCCCCAACCGCATCCGTCACGGCGCGGCCGCGCTACTGCTGGCCGTCACGGCCGCGTTGTTGGCGCCCGGCGTCGCCACCGCCGACGAACCGAACCCTCCCTCGCCCGAACCCGGCTCGGAACACGGCGCGTGGGCCGGGCACAGCCTCGAAGACGATCAGGCGCCGCGCATCACCACCTCGGTCCCGGACGTCGCAGGCGGCTCCGTGGCGGGAATGGACGTCAGCGGATGGCAGGGTGACGTCGACTGGCAACGGGCGTGGGCCGACGGCGCCCGGTTCACCTACGTCAAGGCCACCGAGGGCACCGGCTACGTCAATCCGCACTTCGCCCAGCAGTACAACGGCTCCTACGACGTCGGCATGACGCGCGGCGCCTACCACTACGCGCTGCCCGACCGCTCCAGCGGCGCCGAACAGGCGCACTACTTCGTCGACCACGGCGGCGGCTGGACTCCTGACGGCCGCACCCTGCCGGGCGCGCTCGACATCGAGTACAACCCGTACGGCGAGACGTGCTACGGCCTCGGTCCCGCGGAGATGTCGGACTGGCTGGCGGAGTTCTCCAACACCTACCGCGACCGCACCGGCCGGTTCCCCGCGATCTACACCACGACCGACTGGTGGAACCAGTGCACCGGCGGGAACCCGGACTTCGCCCCGAACAACCCACTGTGGATCGCCCGGTACTCCGAGCAGGTCGACCCGCTGCCCGCGGGATGGACCTACGAGACGATCTGGCAGTTCGACGACGAGGGCGTCTTCCCCGGCGACCAGAACGTCTTCAACGGCGACGTCGCTCAGCTCGGACGGTTCGCGGGTTGAGAGGGTCCTCGGGAACTGGCGTTTGTGCCCGTAGGGCACGCCTCGCGAGTGACCAGCCGGGGCAGGGCGAGGGGCTCCGGTGTCCGGAGTTCGTGCCTGGCAAGGCAGGGTCGTCGCCGCGTCCGTGTGGGTACTCGAGAGGACCCCAACGCCGTGAGGCACGAACTGGGGTGGCGGTACCGGACCTTGCAGACGTGGGTCGGGCGGCGGAACCACCCTCTTCTGCGCGGGATCGCCTTCTCGAGTGGCCACCTGTGGGGACGCACTGGTTGAGGGCGGTGGCCAGGCACCCTCGCGCCGAGGAATGCCCGCCGCCTACGCGGACCGGACACCCGGGTACCTCACCGCACGGCCAGCCGCGAGGTGAGGTACCGCAGCGGTCAGTTCGGTAGCACCTCGGGCGGGATCGGCTGGTCGTTGGCGATCGCCTCGAACATCGCCGAAGCGCTCGACTTGTCCCACAGCACGACCGACCCGCCGTTCTCGTCCGAGCCGAACCCGCCGATCGGGACCGTGGTGGTGACGCCGTCGCCGCCGCTGACCCGGCCCATCGCCCACGCCAGCGCCGCCAGATGCCACACGTGGTCGCTGTCGTTGACCAGGAACGTCTTGCCCGCCGACGAGGCCAGCGGCACCAGCCGGAACGGGTTGAGCAACGTCGCCGGGCTGGTGGCCTTGTCCACGATCGCGCCGAGCAGCTTGCGCTGGTTGGCGACCCGTTCGAGGTCGCCCTCGGAGAAGTTCCGGGAGCGTACGAACCCGAGCGCTTGACCGCCGTCGAGTTCCTGACACCCGGCCTGCAGGTCGATGCCGGCCATCGGGTCCTGCATCGGCTCGTCCAGACACATGTCCACGCCGCCGACGGCATCGACGAGATCGGCGAACCCACCGAACCCGATCTCGGCGTAGTGGTCGACCCGCACGCCGGAGGTCTTCTCCACGGTCTGGGCGAGCAGTTCGGGTCCGCCGGAATTGAACGCCGAGTTGAGCTTGCCGCGGCCCTGGTCGCCGATCGGCACGTAGGAGTCCCGCGGCAGGCTGATCAACGCGGGCTGACCGCCTCCGGCGGGCACGTGCATGAGCATCATCGTGTCGGTGCGCCGACCGGCCGCGTCACCGGCGGAGAGTTCCTCACGACGGCCCTCGTCGAGCCCCTCACGACTGTCGGTGCCCACCAGCAGCCAGTTCGTGCCGGGCGTGTCCGCGACCCGACCGGGGTAGTCGGCCAACGCCGGGGTGCGCTGCAAGGTGCTGTCGACGTAGATCACCAGGCCAGCCAGCAGCAGCACCACGACGAACAAGGCGATCCCGAGGCGACGGCCCCAGCCACCCCTGCGACGGCGCGGCTTCGGCGGCGGCCCGCTCGGCCGCTGCGGTGGCCGGTCACGGGGCGGCCCGTTGCGCGGGGGCGGAGGAGGCGCCTCGCGGCGCGGGCCCTGGTGGAACCCCCGGTAGTAATCGTAGCCACCCTGCCCCTGGGGGCGGGCACGTCCGCCCCCAGGCGGTCCTGCCGACCAATCACTCATGACCTTCACCTGGAGAAGTCGGGTCACCGACACGCCCGTGTCGGCCTTTGACCGTGCAGCATCCCAGATGCCACACGACCGACCACGCACCCCGGCGACCTCGGGTTGCATCATCCCTCCGGCGGCCACCCTTTCGCTCACCGAACTGCCCGAAAGGGGCACGGTGACCAGTCCCGATCTCTGTCCGTACACGACGGTGCCGGGCGGGTCACGACCCGCCCGGCACCGTCACGATCTCGTCAGGCTGCAGCGGCGACGGACTCCGACCACAGCCCCACCGCGTTGTCGACCTGCTCGGCGGTCACGATCAGCGGCGGGATCATCCGCACCACGTTGCCGTGCGGCCCACAGGTCAGCAGCAGCAGACCGCGCTCGGCGGCCGCCGCGTGCGCGCGCGCCGCGCTCGCGCCGTCGGGTTCCCCGTCGGCGGTGGTGAACTCGTTGCCGATCATCAGACCGCGGCCGCGCACGTCACCGATCACCGGGTGCTCGGCGGCGACCTTGCGGAGTCCCTCCATGAGCCGGTCACCCTGCTCGGCGGCGTTGGCCACCAGGTTCTCGTCGCGCACCACGTCGAGGGTGGCCAGCGCGGCGGCGGCCGCGACCGCGTTGCCGCCGTAGGTGCCGCCCTGCGAGCCCGGCCACGCCTTGCCCATGAGTTCCTCGCCGGCGGCGATCCCGGAGATCGGGAACCCGCTGGCCAGGCCCTTGGCGGTGATGACGACGTCCGGGTGGATGCCGGATGGCTCGTGACCCCAGAACGTGCCGGTACGACCCACACCGGTCTGCACCTCGTCCAGAATGAGCACCGCACCGAGCTTGTCCGCACGTTCCCGCAGTCCCTGCAGGAACGCGGCGGGCGCCGGGATGTAGCCGCCCTCACCGAGCACCGGCTCGACGAGCAGCGCGGCGGTGTCCTGCGGTGCCGACACGGTGGCCAACACATGGTCGAGCTCACGCAGCGCGAACCGCACCGCCTGCTCCTCCGACCAACCCTGCCGGTAGGCCTCCGGGAACGGGGCGAACACCGTCCCGGGCATCATCGGGCCGATCCCGGCGCGGATCTTGGTTCCCGAGGTGGTCAGCGCGCCCGCGCCCATGGTGCGGCCGTGGAAACCGCCGTGGAAGGCGATGACGTTCTGCCGCCCGGTCGCTTGCCGCGCCAGCCGCACCGACGCCTCCACGGCCTCGCTGCCGGAGTTGACGTAGAACAGCCGGTCGAGCCCGGTCGGCAGCACCTCCCCGAGTCGCTGCGTGAGATCGAGCAGCGGACGGTGCATGATCGTCGTGTACTGGCCGTGGATGAGGGTGCCCACCTGCTTCTGGGCGGCCTCGACGACCCGCGGGTGGCAGTGTCCGGTGCTGGTGACACCGATCCCGGCGGTGAAGTCGAGGTACTGGCGATCGTCCTCGTCGTAGACGTGAACACCGTCCCCGCGGGAGGCCAGTACGGGCGTCGCCTGCTTCAGCACCGGCGAGAGCTCAGCCATGATCGACTCCAGATCGGTCGGAACGTGCGGATACGGCGTGGCGCGCGGACGACACCCCCACGTCACGCCTGTAGGATTGTTGACAATCTTGCCTGACATGCAACCATCACGACTGCGTCCTGTCCACCGTCACGGCCGAGGAACGCGGACCGGTCACCGGGCTGGGCGCCACGTAGCCGTCGCAGACACCGAAGGGGCCCGTTCGCCGTGAACGACACCATCACCCACCCGCACGAGTCCCGCGTCGTCGACGCCGCACCGAAGCACCTGCTCATCGGCGGCAAATGGCGGCCGGCGACCGCGGACGCGAGCTACGAGGTCGAGGACCCCTCGACCGGCCGGGGACTGTGCTCGGTCGCCGACGCCACCCCGCTGGACGGCCTGGCGGCGTTGGCCGCCGCCGACGAGGCGCAGTCGAGCTGGGCCCAGCACCCGCCCCGCGAACGCGGCGAGATCCTGCGCCGCGCGTACGAACTCGTCATGCAGCGCCACGAGGACCTCTCGCTGCTGATGACCCTGGAAATGGGCAAGCCGCTGGTCGAGTCCCGCGCGGAGATCACCTACGCCGCGGAGTTCTTCCGCTGGTTCGCCGAGGAAGCCGTCCGCATCGACGGGGACTACGCGGTCGCGCCGAACGGCAAGGGCCGGTTCCTGGTGATGCGCCAGCCGGTCGGCCCCGCGGTGCTCATCACGCCGTGGAACTTCCCACTGGCGATGGGCACCCGCAAGATCGGCCCGGCCATCGCCGCCGGCTGCACGATGGTGATCAAACCCGCGCACCAGACCCCGCTGTCGATGTTGGCGCTCGGGGAGATCCTCCTCGAGGCCGGGTTGCCCGACGGGGTGCTCAACATCGTCACCGCCGAGGGCGCGGGCCGTGTCATGGAACCGATGATCCGCGATCCGCGTGCCCGCAAGCTCTCGTTCACCGGGTCGACCGCCGTGGGCCGCAAGCTCATCGAACAGTCCGCCGAGCAGGTGCTGAAGGTGTCGCTGGAGCTGGGCGGCAACGCCCCGTTCATCGTCTTCGACGACGCCGACCTCGACGCGGCGGTCGACGGGGCGATGATGGCCAAGATGCGCAACATCGGTGAGGCGTGCACGGCGGCCAACCGCTTCTACGTGCACGCCGACGTCGCCGACGAGTTCTCCCGCCGCATGGCCGAGCGCATGGGTGCGCTGCGGGTCGGCCGCGGGGTCACCGACGAGATCGAGGTCGGTCCGCTCATCGACTCCAGTCAGCTCGGCAAGGTCACCGAACTCGTGCAGGACGCGGTCGGCCAGGGCGCCGAGGTGGTGCTCGGCGGCGAGGCCCACGACAGCGACGGGTACTTCTATCCGCCGACGGTGCTCAAGAACGTGCCCGAGGCCGCGCGGATGCGGTCCGAGGAGATCTTCGGCCCGGTCGCGCCGATCAGCACGTTCACCGACGAACAGCAGGTCGTCGCCGACGCCAACGACACCGAGTACGGCCTGGTCACCTACGTCTACACCCAGGACCTCACACGGTCGTTGCGGGTCTGTGAGCAGCTGCAGACCGGCATGATCGGCCTCAACCAGGGCATGGTCTCCAACCCCGCGGCCCCGTTCGGCGGAGTGAAGGCCTCCGGCCTGGGCCGTGAAGGCGGCAAGGTCGGCATCGACGAGTTCCTGGAGACCAAGTACGTCGCCATCGGCGGTCTGTGAGCCGGTGCGGTGGGGGTTCGCCGGTCGTCGGCGAACCCCCACCACTCACGTGGTGCCGATGCCGGGGATCGCTGCCACGATCCGCGATTCGATCGCCTCCTTGCGGGCGCCGGACGCGGCGAGCACACCGCTGCCGTCCTCGAGTTCGAGCAGCGCGAGCAGAACGTGCTCGGTACCGACGAAGTTGTGCCCGATCCGCAGGGCTTCCCGGACCGTGAGTTCGAGCGCCTTTTTCGCCTGCGACGAGAACGGGACGAGTTCCGGCGGCTGTCCTTGCCCCTCCGGCAGGGCGTCGAGCGCGGCGCTGCGCAGCCGTTCCGGAGCCACGCCTTCGTCCGCCAGCACCTTGACGGCCATCGACTCCGGCTCGGCCAGCAGCCCGAGTACGAGGTGTTCGGCGGCGATCGTGCCGTGTCCGCTGGCGCGGGCCTCGTTCTGCGCTGCCACGACCACGTTGCGGGCGCGCGGGGTGAACCGGTGGAACCCACCTTCCTCGGGTCCGGGGTCGTCACTGCCGCCCTTGATGTGGAACCGCTTCTGCGCGGCCTGTTTGCTCACGCCGAGACCGGCCCCGATGTCGGTCCAGGACACCCCGGCGCGACGAGCCTGATCGACGAAGTGCCCCACGAGGTGGTCGGCGAGCTCGCCGAGGTGGTCTGCGGCGAGCACCGCGTTGCCGAGCCGGTCGAGCACGCCGGTGGTGCTTTCTTCGATGCCGTTGATGAGCGTGTCCAGCCGCACCGTCCCGGTCATCTCGACCGGCGTGGGCTCCTCGGTTTCGCCTGCCATGCGTCAACTGTAGGTTGACGGTTCGGTTTCGTCAACCTACAGTTGACGGGCAGCCACCTTCGTCGCGCGGGCTGCGGTCAGGAAACTGCACCGACCGGTGGTTCCGCCACCCGACCCACCGAGCAAGGCCTGAAGACAGGCGCCCTTACTCGAACGAGGCGTTCAGTCGTTTCAACGCATCGGTCATGTGCGCCTCGAGCCGAGTCAACAGCAGGTCCCGGTCGCCGGCTTCGATCGCGTCGACGAGGCCACCGTGCTCCTCCACCAGACCACGGCCGTCGTGCTGCGGATACTTGTCCTGCAACGCGTTCAGACACATCCGCTTCTCCACCAACAGCGTCCGCGCCATCCGCTGCAGCCGGGGGCTGGCGGACACGCGCACCAGCGTCTCGTGGAACTCCTGATCGGCGTCGGCGATCTCGAACGGGTCACCGCCCTCGGCGGCCGTGACCATCCGGCCGTGCGCCGCCGTCAACTCGGCGACGGCCTCCACCCGGTGATACCGCAGGATCTGCTCGCACGCCGCGCGTTCCACCGCCAGCCGCGCGGTGTAGATGTCGTAGACGTCGTCGGCGTCCAACGACGTCACGAACACGCCCCGATGGGGTTCGCTGGTGAGCAACCCTTCCTGCACCAGTCGTTGCATCGCCTCCCGCAGCGGACCCCGGCTCACTCCGAGCCGCTGGGCGAGATCGGCCTCGCCGAGCTGACTGCCCGGCTCGAGCGACCCGTGCATGATCGCCGACCGCAACTGGTCGGCGACGATCGCGGCCGTGGACTTGCGCTGCACCCGCTCCAGCTCACCGGGCTGGTTGTACTCCTCGACACCGATCACCCGACACCTCTCTCTCGCTGCGCGGTTCCCGTCGTGACCTCGTCGGGCGCGAAGCCCCGGCGGAACAGGGTTCCCAGTCCTTCGTGGCGGTCGTCGTGCCCGGTCAGCCGCAGCCCCTCCCACGCGCTGACCTGGTTGGCCGTGAGCACCGGCTTGCCCACCCGCTGCTCGAGCTCGTCCAACCAGGCCACGCTGTGCAGCGCGGTGTCCGGCATCAGCACGGCGTCGGCACCGGCGACGTCATGGGCCGCGGCGAACTCCAACACCTGCTCGCGCGGCAGTGTGCCGACCTCGGCGGCGGTGACGATCCCCCTGCTGGCCAGCCCGAGGACCTCGAACCCTGCAACGGTGAGGAACTCCCGGAACCGGTCGGCCACGTCGGCCGGATAGGTCGCGGCCACCGCCAGCCGGCGCAGACCCAGATGGCGGGCCGCGTGGACGAACGCGAACGACGTCGACGACGTCGGCAGGCCGGTCACGGCCGCGAGCGTGTCGACCTGCTCCCGCGCACCGTCCCAGCCGAACACGAAGCTGCCGGAAGTACACGCCCACACGACCGACTCGACGTCGTGGGCGAGCAGCTCGCGTGCCCCGTCGGCGAGCACGTCGGCCGAACCGACGTCGAGCAGCGCGTCGACCCGGTGGGCGTCCTCACGCATCAGCGTGTGCACCAGCGGCAGACGCAGACCACCGCCCAGCAGCCGCTCCAGCGTGGGGTAATCGTCTTCGGCGCTGTACCCGGGGTACAGGATTCCAGCGGTGTGTGACACCGGGCGCTCCATCCTTGGTCGTCAGGCCAGACCCGCCACGCAGCCGCGACGGGTTCGTCGAAAACGCGGACAGCACCGAACTGCGGTGAATTGTCGACAATCTTACCGCATCGCACGGCCCTGCCCACGCGGAGTGAAATTGCTTCGTAACTGGATCGACGCAGATCCCGGTCGAGCGAACTCACGCCGCCGACGCCGTCACCGCCTGCATCAACCGCTGATCTGGCGCGAGGGCCGTCAGCCCCATCCGCCGCAGCGCCGCCCAGATCGTCACCTGGTTCGCCGTCAGCACCGGCTTGCCCAGCTCCTGCTCGAGCGGACCGATGATGTCGTAGGTCGGCAGGTTCGTGCAGCTGATGAACATCGCGTCGGCCTCCGGCGAGTCCGCCGAACGCACGATCTCCACCACCCGCCGGTAGTCGACCGTCCAGATCCGCCCGGACAAGCCCAACCCGACGCTGCGCACCACCTCCACGCCGTACTCGTCGAGATACGCGTGCAGCAACTCGGTCACGCTCTCCACGTACGGCGTCGCGATCGCCAACCGCCGCACGTCCAGCAGTTGCAACGCCTCCACCAGCGCGCCCGACGCGGTCACCGCGCTCGGCGCCCCGGCCCCGACCATCACCTCCGTCAACGCCCGCTCACCCGACGAACCGTGCACGAAACTGCCCGACGAACAGCAGTACGCCACCACCTCCGGCTCCGGGGACAGCAGGTCACGCGTGGCGCTGTGCACCGCGGCCTCGTCACTGACCATCGAAGCCATCTCCACCGACACCGGCACCGGCACGAACGCCGTCCGCGTCAGATACAGCGACACCTCGGGAGGCGTCCACCGCCACAACTCGCGGTCGAGCGCGAGATCGAACGGGGCGACCACCCCGATCCCGCGTTGCGGCGCGGGGCCGTCGACCGAGGTCAACCACTCGGTCGCCACGACGCCGGCCCGCTACCCGGAGTGCCGCTCGTAGCGCAGCGTCTCGCCGACACTGCCCGAGCGCCACACGTCGTTGCACGCCTCCGCGAACGGCCCGAGATTTTCTACGATCGAGCCGTAGACGTTGCCGGGAACCCAGCCCACGTCCCCGTTGAGCAGCAGGTTGTTGCGCCCGTAGAAGATCGCCAGATCGATCACACCAGGCAGCTCGTCGAGCTGCTTCTCCTCCTTGAACTCGCGGTCGAGCATGCCGCCGTCGAACGAGAAGTACACGACGTCACCGGGGATCGGCGTGACCGTCGGGTTCTCCTGGCCGGGCTCGGTGCCGGCGAACCGCGGGACCATCGTGTAGACCTCGTTGCGCGCGTACTTCGCGTGATGCACGGGCCCCACCTGCGGCAGTGCCTGCCACACCGCCTCACACGTGCGCGGCGCATCCTTGTCGAGCAACTCCGCGACACAGGAGACACCACGCTTCTCCAGCGTGATCGACATGTACCTGGGCATCACACACGCACCCTGTTCGAACGTCGGGATCACCCCGGGCGGGAATCACCGGGGACGGGTCGACCTCCGCTGGCGGTCCGCCACCTCGGCGAACGCACGGATTGTTGACAATCCTACGAGCGCTTTCTAGCGTGTCAAACGCCCTGGCAGGCGCCGGTTTTGACAGCATCGACACCGTCCGACCACCGGAACCGAAGGCAGGACATGAGCCCCACGCACCCCACCGTCGTCGTCCTCCACGACGGCACCCACCCCTCGACCAGCGCCGAGATCGAACAGCTCGCCGAGGTCCGCTACGCCACCGAGAACGAACTCGCCGACGCCCTGCCCGGGGCCGACGTGCTCTTCGTCTGGCACTTCCTCTCCGAGGCCGTCGCCGACGCCTGGCCCGCACAGGACTGCCTGCGCTGGGTCCACGTCGCCAGCGCCGGCGTCGACAAGCTGCTTTTCGACGGACTTCTCGACTCGCCTGCCACCCTCACCAACTCCCGCGGCGTCTTCGACCGGCCGATGGCCGAGTACGTCCTGGGCACCGTCCTCACCTTCGCCAAGGACCTGCACACCAGCGTCCGGCTTCAGGACGAGAAACGCTGGCAGCACCGGGAAACCGAACGCATCCACGACAAGCGCGCCCTCGTCGTCGGCACCGGCCCCATCGGACGGGCCATCGCCCAGCAGCTCACCGCCGCCGGGCTGTCCGTGACCGGAGCAGGCCGGGTCGGTCGCGTCGACGACCCCGACTTCGGCGACGTCTACGCCTCCGACCAGCTCGGCGACGTCCTCGGCGACCAGGACTACGTCGTGCTCGCCGCTCCGCTGACCGAACAGACCCGGCACATGATCAACGCCGAGACCCTCGCCCGGTTCAAGCCCAGCGCACGCCTGATCAACGTCGGCCGTGGCGACCTCGCCGTGCAGGAGGACCTCGTCGAAGCACTCACCGCGGGCACCATCGCAGGCGCCGCCCTCGACGTCTTCGACACCGAACCGCTCCCGGGAACCTCACCGCTGTGGGAGATGCCGAACGTGCTCGTCTCGCCCCACATGTCCGGCGACACGGTCGGCTGGACCGACGAACTCGCCGACCTGTTCACCACCAACCTCCGCCGCTACCTCGCGGACGAGACGCTGCACAACGTCGTCGACAAGAAGCGCGGATACGTCAGCACCAGCGGATCGGAGCAGCACTGATGGCCCAACCGACCAGCACCGGCACCGACGCGGCACCGGCCGAGAGCCCGGCCGACCTGACCGCCACCGCGTTGCTCACCGCCTACCGCGACGGCACCCTGTCCCCGGTCGAGGCCACCGACGCGGTCCTCGACCGCATCGACGCCCACGACGGCGACCTCAACGCCTTCTGCCTCGTCGACGCCGACCGCGCCCGCGAGCAGGCCCGCGCCAGCGAGCAACGCTGGCACCAGGGCCGGCCCGACGGGCTCATCGACGGCGTCCCGGTGTCGATCAAGGACATCTTCCTCACCCGCGACTGGCCCACCCTCCGCGGCTCACGCACCGTCGACCCGAACCAGACCTGGGCCACCGACGGTCCCCCGGTCGCGCGCATGCGCGAGCACAACGCCGTGTTCGTCGGCAAGACCACCACGCCCGAGCTGGCATGGAAGGGCGTCACCGACAACCCGCTCACCGGCATCACCCGCAACCCGTGGAACACCAGCCGCACCCCCGGCGGCTCCAGCGGCGGCGCCTCCGCCGCCGTCGCCGCGGGCATGGCGCCGCTGTCGATCGGCACCGACGGCGGCGGCTCGGTCCGCATCCCCGCGTCCTTCTGCGGGATCTACACCATCAAACCCACCTACGGGCGCATCCCTCACTGGCCGGCCAGCCCGTACGGCACCCTCGCACACGCCGGGCCGATGACGACCACGGTCAGCGAAACAGCCCTGCTCATGGACGTCATCACCCGCTTCGACCCACGCGACTGGTCGAGTCTGCAGCCACCCGCCGCCTCCCACCTCGACGGTCTCGAGGACGGCGTGCGCGGCCTGCGGATCGCCGTCAGCCCCGGCCTCGGCTACGCCCACGTCGACCCCGAGATCGCCGCCGCCGTCACCCGCGCCGCCGAGACGTTCGCCGAACTCGGCGCGCACGTCGAGCCCGTCGACCCCGGCATCGGCGACTGCGTCGAGGAGTTCCACACCCTCTGGTTCAGCGGAGCCGCCAAGTCCACCGAACACCTCACCGATGCCCAGCGCGCACTCCTCGACCCCGGACTGCGTGAGATCGTCGACGAAGGCAACCGCTACTCGGCGCAGGACTACCTCGAAGCGATGCGGGTACGAATGGCCCTCGGCGAACACTTCGGCCGGTTCCACCAGACCTACGACCTGCTGCTCACCGCCACCGTCCCGGTCTCCCCGTTCGAAGCAGGCCGCGAGGTCCCCGACGGGGCGCCCTACCGGCGCTGGACGGGATGGACCCCACTGACCTACCCGTTCAACATGACCCAGCAGCCCGCCGCCAGCGTCCCCTGTGGACACGACTCCGACGGACTACCGATCGGACTGCAGGTCGTGGCCGCACGCCATCAGGACCCGCTCGTGCTCCGCGCCTCCCGCGCGTTCGAACGGGCCCGCCCCTGGCACCGCCCCACGCTCTGATCGCAACGGCGGGCGCGACACCCCACCCGGTGGCCGGTGGCTCAGAGCGCATTCGTGGGACTTGGGTAAGTGGTCCAAGACCGACGTCCGGAGCCCCTAACCCTGCTCAGGCTGAGCACGTGAGAGGCGGCCCGACGGGCACAACTGCCAGATTCCCCACGCCCTGTCACACGATCGACGGAACACGGGAACGCCGCAGTCGCGCCTCGCCGTCTCACCGGTGAGACACCCCGCGTAACCGGAAGAAGAGCCACCGGATGACCACCGTGCCCGCCGTCGCCCAAGGCGGCCCCGAACACGGCCGCACCCTGCGCGTCGCCCTCGACTCGACCGGCCACCCCACCGCCCGGCACACCCAACCAGCACGCTCGACCCCTGGCAGCTGCCCACGCCCAGGACAACGCCCGCCCGTGCTCGTCTACGAACGCCGCGAACAACTCCCCGACGGAACCTGGCACTACCTCTACGTCGGAGCCCGCACCCAGAACTGAACCACCTCAGAAGCCATCTGGGGACTTGGGTGGGTGGGCACGAACGGGCAACGCCAGAGCCCCTCACCCTGCCGCGGCTGATCGCGTGTGAGGGGCACACATGCCAGTTCCCGAATGCCCTTTCAGGCGTCCAAGAACGCGCCCGAAGGTCCCGGCCGGTAGACGCACCGGAAGCCGACGTGCGTCGTGGCCGTGTCCACGTTCTCCCCCTGCCGCGCGGCGGGCCGATACCGGAAGCACTGCTCCCCCGAGCACAGGTGCGAACCACCCTTGAGTACCCGCTGCGGAAACTCCAACGCCGCGGCGTCCTCCAACGACACCGACGGATCCGGCGCCGTCACCTGCGGATTCCGCACCGTGCAGCATGCCGATCCGCTGTGGACCGGACGCCAGAAGTCCATCGTCCACTCCCACACGTTGCCCGCCAGGTCGTAGAGCCCGTATCCGTTCGGCGGAAACGCCCCCACCGGCGAGGTCCCCTCCCAGCCGGCGGCGGTGCGGTTCACCCACGGAAACTCACCCTGCCAAGTGTTGGCCATCAACTCCCCACCCGGACACTCCGTGTGACCCCAGCAGAACGTCGCCCCGTCGAGTCCCCCACGCGCCGCGTACTCCCACTCGGCCTCGGTCGGCAACTCCTTGCCCGCCCACGCCGCATACGCCGCCGCGTCCTCGAAACACACCTGCACCACCGGGTGATCACCGCGAGCCTCCAGGCCACTGCCCGGACCCTGCGGCCGCCACCAGCACGCCCCCTGAACGTACGACCACCACTGCACCGGGTCGGCGCCCACTATCGCGCCGGGCACCCCTGCTCCGAACACCAACGAGCCCGGCGACAGACCCACGGGTCCCGGCGTGCGCTCGGCGACCGTCACGTAGTCCGTGGCCGCCACGAACCGCGCGAACTGATCATTGGTCACCGGGTACCGGTCGATCCGGAACGACTCGACCTGAACCGGATGCGCCGGAGCCTCCTCCACATAGTGATCATCGGAGCCCATCATGAAATTCCCGGCGGGCACCAACACCATCTCGGCGTCGTCCCGGACCGCGCCGCGCGTGGCGATGTCGGTCACCGCGTCGTTCCGGCTGGGCTTCACCTCACCGACGCTAAGCACGGCTCCGCCGCCCTGCTCCCCGACACCAGATCCTTCACTCAGTCGGGTGGCACAGCCTTTGTGACCTGCCGATCTTCAGCACGCTCCACAGTGGCCCGCCGCACCCACGCGGCGGAATGGCCCCGCACACGACAACGTTCGCCGACCGCACTCACTCGCCCCAGTGCGAGAGCACATGCTTGACTCGGCTGTACTCCTCCAACCCGAAACGTCCGAAATCGCGAGCGGAAGCCGAATGCTTGAACCCGCTGTGCGGCATCTCGGCCACCACTTGATCGTGCGTGTTGATCCACACCGTGCCCGCCTGCACCTGCCGAGACAGCCGCATCGCCCGCGCGTGATCGCGCGTCCACACGCTCGCGACCAGCCCGTAGCGGACACCGTTCGCCCACTCCAACGCCTGCTGCTCCCCCGAGAACCGTTGCAGCGACATGACCGGGCCCAGGACCTCGTGCTGCACCAGCTCGTCCTCCTGCTCCATATCGGCCACCACCGTCGCCTCGTGGAAGAAGCCCGGCCGGTCCAGCCGACGACCACCCGCCACGACGCGGGCGTGCGCGGGCAGCCGGTCCAGATGGGACTCGACCACATCGCGCTGACCAGCACTGTTCAACGGACCGAACGCCGCATCGATGTCCTCCGGCGGGCCGGGGCGCATCCAGCGCGCCCGCCGGGCCACCGCGTCCACCATCTCGTCGTAGACCTCGTCGGCCACCAACACCCGACTCGACGCGGTACAACTCTGACCGGCGTTCCCGAACGCCGCCGCGCACAACCGATCCGCGGCTGCCTCCACGTCGGCGTCCTCGAACACCAGCGCAGGCGCCTTACCTCCCAACTGCAGGTGCGCACGCTTGAGATCGGCCGCCACCGCGCCGGCGACCTCCATCCCCGACCGCACCGTCCCGGTGATCGAGAACATGCCCGGCACCGCGTGCGCCACCATCGCCCGGCCCGAGTCACGATCCCCGCAGATCACGTTGACCACACCCGGCGGAAAATGCTCCGCGGCCAGCTCCACCAGCAACAACGTCGACAACGGTGTCGTCTCCGCTGGCTTGATCACCACCGTGTTGCCCGCCGCCACCGCAGGCGCGATCTTCGAGGCCGCCAACAGCAACGGATGCGTCCACGACGTCACCTGCGCGACCACCCCGATCGGCTCCCGCCGCGCGAACGACGTACTGCCCGCCACGTACTCACCGGCCGCACCGCCCTCCAGCAGGCGCGCGGCAGAGGCGTAGAAGCGCACCGCGTCCACCGCCAGCGGCAACTCGACCTCGGCCACATGCGAACGCTGCTTGCCGGTCACCCGACACTCGGCGGAGACCAAATCCTCGGCGCGCGACTCCATCGCCTCGGCCAAGGCCAACAGTGCACGCTGCCGATCCTGCGGCGTCGTCGACGCCCACGACTCGCACGCACCCGCCGCCACGTGCATCGCGGCATCGACGTCCATCCACCGTGTCACCGGCGACGTACCGAACTCCTCCCCGGTACTCGGGTCGACGAGCGGCAACACCTCCCCGGCCAAGGTGCCCGTCCGGACACCGCCGACGACGTTCTCCAGCTGAAGCGCCGTGGTCACGCCACACCTCCAAGCCCGGAATCCCGGGGTCACGCGTTGGCTCAGAGGGCATTTTGGAACTTGGGTGAACGGTCCGGGGCCGCCGCCCCAGTTTCGCCGGAGCCCCTCACCGTGCCACGGCTGGTCACGTATGAGGCGTGTCCTACGGACACACATGCCAGTTCCAAAAGCACTCTCACACCCGCGCGACCCTATCCGGGCGAGGAAGCCACCGGTCGCACGATCACCAGCGCGTCCGCAACCGCCACTGCACGCCGACACTGACCGCCAGCAGGACCACGACCGGCAAGAAGCCCCACCGATACGCCTCGACGGCGGGCAACTCCGCCGTCACCTGCAACACCGCACCGACACCCACCTGCATCAGCACGGCGCCGACGAAGCCGCCCATGTTGACGACACCGGACGCCGTGCCCGACCGATGCACCGGGTTGGCGAGGCGGGCACCGTCGAACGCCAACATCGCCGCACCGCCGCCGGCCCCGATCACGACGAGCAGCGTCACCAACACCGTCGTCGGCAACACCCCTGGCCAGGCCACCAGCGACACCCACGCGCCGAGCACGACCGCTCCCAGGCCGGCGGAGAACAGCTCACGCCGCCGCGGGCGCCCCGCGACCCACTGGCCGCAGCACCACGCACTCACCACGAACGCCGCCACGCACACCATGAGCAGCGCCCCGGCACCGTCGGCATCGAACCCCTGGGCCTCGGTCAACCATGGAGCGCCCCATAGCGTCGTCACCACGACGAACTGCGACATGAACACCGCGTGCACCCAGAAGGAGTGTCCGGTCCCCCTGCGGCGCACCACCTCCCACAGCATCCCGTTCACCGACTCGTCAGGCCCGGTCTCCACCGGAGCTCCGGCCGGCCGGTCGCGCACGGCACCCCACACCAGGACCGTGATCACACCGGTCACCAGGGCAGCGGACAGGAACGTGGCCACCCAGCCCCACGAGTGCAGCGCCGTGGTCAACGGCATCGTCGCCACCAGCTGCCCGGCCCCACCCGCGAGCCCGGTCAACGCCGCGACCTTGCCGTATCGCTCCGGTGGGAACCACTGAGCGGCCAGCCGCAATACGTTGATGAACATGAAGGCGTCGCCGACCCCGATGAGCAGCCGCCCGGTGATGCCGCCGAGCAGCGAACCACTGATCGCGAACACCGCCGACCCCACGGCCAGTGCCACCGCCCCCGCAGCGATCACCCGCCGCGGCCCCCACCGGTCGGCGACGACCCCGCTGGGCACCTGCAGCAAGACATACACGCCGAGCTGGACAACCGAGAACAGCGCCAACACGCCCGGCCCCACGTCGAAACGCTGCGCCGCGTCCGGAGCGGCGACTCCGAGGCTCGCGCGGTGGAACAACGCGGCCACGTAGGCGGAGACGCCCACACCCCAGACCCACCACGCACGGCGACTCGACCTCTTGTTCGGCTCGACCGGCGGGGACGGGCGCTGCACGGACACGCTCGTCGACACTCGACACCTCCTCAGCTTGCATACAGCTTAGATACAAGCAGTGCCGGATACGATGGTCACGTGTCGAGCGCAACATCACCCACTCCCGAGACCCCCGCAGCCGACCGTGCCTACGAGCACGTCAAGACGAGCCTGCTCGAGGGCACCTATCCGGACGGCCACCTGCTGTCCGAGGGTGAGATCGCGACCGCGCTGAGCATGTCCCGCACGCCCGTGCGAGAGGCGTTCCTGCGCCTGCAGGGGGAAGGATTCCTGCAGCTCTACCCCAAGCGGGGAGCACTCGTCGTCCCCGTCACGCCCACCGAAGCCCGGTCCCTCATGGAGGCCCGGCTCGCACTGGAGACCTTCGCCCTCGACAAGCTCGCTCTCGACGGCGTGGACTCCATCACCGCCGTCGGCAAGGACCTCGCCGAACACCCGGCCTGCGACCCCTCCGATCTCACCGACGCGCAGATGCACAACGCCGACCGGGACTTTCACGCCCAGCTCGTCGCCGCCTCCGGCAACCCGGTCGTCACCGACCTCTACAACGCCTTGCGCGACCGTCAGATGCGCATCACCGCCACCGCGCGTACCCACCTGCGGCGACCGCGCATCACCCATCAGCACTCGCAGGTCGCCGAAGCGCTCCGAGACGGCGACATCGACCTGGCCCGCACCCGCCTGCGACAACACCTCCTCGACACCGTTCGCGACCTCGACATCGCCCCCGGCACCTATCTGCAACCTCGGGACTGACGGCGCTCACGCAGCGCCGTGCGTCTGTGCTGCTTTCTGGGCGAGGTGAAGAGATGAGAGTGAGTCGCGATCGTTAATTTCGACCCACACTGAAACTATGGATACTTTTTAACACACGACCACGTTCCGTCGCTCGGCACGAGCTCACTGCTTGCGGAGTGCCCGGCGGGCGTGAGCCTTTTTAGTTGCCATAGGCACCAAAAGGGCTCACGCCTGGTCACCACGACATCCCCAGGCCACGAGCGGTGTAGAAGATGCAGTGGCGCGGGTAGTCCGGAAGGTGCGGCATCCGCAGAACCGTTCACCACACCGGCGCACCCTGTCCGGCTGACGGCACGGTTGTCCGGTGTGCCCGCACCATTACCGCCTCGCCCGGCAGGATTCGCGCATGAGCAGCAGAAACAGGCCACTCGCGCTCGTCACGGGAGCATCCAACGGCATCGGTTACGAACTGGCGCTGGCGTTCGCGCGCGGCGGATTCGACCTGCTCGCAACCGGACGTAGCACCACCATCCACGCGGTCGAAGCAGACTTCAGCAGCGTCGGCGCCAACGTCACCACGGTGCAAGCCGACCTGAGCACCGCTGAGGGAACGGAGACGCTGTGGAAAGCAGTACACGACCACGCAAAACCGGTGGAGGCTGGCGCCCTCAACGCGGGCATCGGGCTCGGTGGCGCCTTCCTGGACAACGATCTCGATGAGCAGCTACAGCTGATCGAAATCAACATCAGCTCCGTCGTGCGACTGACCAAGTATCTCGCCGATGCCATGGCGCACCGGGGGCGCGGGCGCATCCTGATCACGTCGTCGATCTCAGCGACGCTGCCGACACCGTACGAAACCGTGTACGGCCCCTCGCGGGCGTTCACCCGCATGTTCGCCCTGAGCCTCCGCGAGGAGCTGCGCGGCACTGGTGTCACCGTGACCACGCTCATGCCGGGTGCGACGAACAGCGACTTCCACGCGCGGGCAGGGATGAACGACACCGCGTTCGGCCCGAACGAAGGCAAGAACGACAAGGCCGAAATCGCTCGGCAAGGGTTCGACGCCCTGCTGACGGGAAAGGCCGAGGTGGTGGCGGGAGATCGGACGACGAAACGCACCGCCCTGGTCAACCGCCTCCTGCCCGAACCACTCAAGGCCGCCCACCACGCCCGGAAGGCCAAGCCACGTCGCTGATCAGCAAGAGCCCGCGCACCCCGGCGAGAATCAGAGGTGTTGCCGTGCCCGGACGTTCGAAGGGGTTGGTCGCCGTTGTGACCGGTGCGTCGAGTGGCATCGGCGCGGCCACCGCACGAGCCCTCGCCGGAGAGGGAGCGGCCGTCGCGTTGTTGGCTCGACGGCACAGGAAGCTCACGGAACTCGCCGATGATCACGGGCCCGCCGAGAGTGTGCACGGCGCCGACGTCAGCGATCGCGATGCGGTGCGTCGCGCCGTCGACGAGGTCGTCGACGTCAACGTCCGGTGTGCCGGCTGCGACACACGTCGCGTTGCCGCGCCTGACGACGGCAGCCGATCGTCGCGGCATCGCCGATGTCGTCATCGTGAGTTCCGTGGGCGGACGCAACATCACCACGCCGGAGTCGAACGTCTACGCCGCGACCAAACACGCCGTCGGCGCGTTCAGCGAAGCGCTGCGGCAAGAGTTCGCCTCCCGGCACGTGCGCGTCGGCCTCGTCGAGCCCGGCCTGGTGCGCAGCGAACTCACCGAACGAACCAACCCGCCCAGCCCCACCATTCCGGACAGCGACCACGGTGTGCTGGCTGCCGACGACGTCGCCGACGCCGTCCTCTACATGGTCACCAGGCCGAGCCACTCCGCGATCAACGAGCTACTGCTCCTACCAACCGAGCAACACCGCTGACCCCGGAGTCGAGCCTGCGAAACTAGCGGTCGTTAGCTGCCGGGGCAAAGGACAAGTCCCGAGCTCTCATGAGTTCGGGGGTCAACCGGACCAGCCGAGTCGCCTGACCCGGAACCCGGCTCATCTGTTGATGTAGTTCGCGCGATCAACCGGGCATGTCCTGGGAGGAAGCGGGTGGACTTGTCGGACCAAGGGAGCATACGTAGCGCGATCGGCTATCGGGGCGGGGGTGAGGCCCTGTTGCGATGACTGTACGAAATGATATCGTGAGGTTGATATCGGAGGTGGTCGTAGTGGAACAGATCCTGATCCGCAGCCTGCCCGCGGGGACCAAGGCAGCGCTGCGTGCGCGAGCCGAGTACCACCACCGATCCGTCGAGGCGGAGGCGCGCCAGATTCTCGCCGACGCCCTCGAGCGCGAGCCCGCCACGATCGTCGACCTGTTGAGCATGGACGAAGGCGCCGACATCGAGTTCGAGCCCCAGCGGCTTGGCCTGACCGCCCGGAGTTCTGAACTGTGAGGTACGTCCTCGACACCAACGTGGTCTCCTCACTGCGAGTCCGCGGACGGAATCCATCGGTCGAGGTCTGGGCGGCGTCGATTCCGGCAACTGACCAGTTCGTCACTGTCACGACGATCGCAGAGATCGAACGCGGTGTCGTTGCCAAGGAACGAGTCGACGCGGCACAAGGCGAGGTCCTGCGCCGATGGCTCGAAGAGCGCGTCTTGCCGACCTTCGCCGACCGCGTACTGCCGTTCGACCTGCCGGCCGCGCGGATCCTTGCCACCTTTCGGGTTCCCGAGCACGCACCGTTGGACGACGCCCTCATCGCCGCCATTGCGCAGGCGACAGAAATGGCCGTCGCGACGAGAAACACCAAACACTTCGAACCCCTCGGCGTTCACTGCCACAACCCATGGAATCAGGCCGCGCGTACAAGGTCGTGAGCGTCCTTAACGGGATCGTCTGCCGACACCTTCGGGGCACAGGCGTTTCCTCAGGTCGATCGTGTCGACAACTCGCGTCGGGAAATAACGTCGGCAAACCCGATGATCGGATAGTTCTCGACGCATGGAGATCGGCTACATGCGCGTCTCAACAGCGACCAGCGTCCGCTACTCAGTTCCGCCCCGTCGGCAAGCGTGGCGCGGTAGAGGCGGTCGCGGAAACTGGTCGAGAAGCCACCCAGAAACATCGTCCAGCGGCCGTCGATGACGTGGACGTCCGGGTCACCATTTCCGAGCAGGCCGCGCGGCATGAGGCCGTCGAGCATGTCCCACAGCACCTCGGGCGCGGCCGTATCGTTGCGGCTGGAAGTGATCATGGACCTCGACCTCCTTCGCTGGGCCGCGCGCAAGCGCGGTGACTCCCCTGCGGATCAGGTAGGTCGGTCCACTCTAGCTAGCAGACGGCGCCCCCGGGGGCGCGAGGTCTCTGCGGTGGTCGCTGGACATCGACAAGCTCCGCAGGCGTGAGCCTTTTTGGGGGCTATAGGCACCAAAAAGGCTCACGCTGCCGCTCTGCGCCTGGGGGCGACACGTCCGCGTTGGATCACTCCTGTTCGGACTGCTCCCCCGAGCCCAACTGACCGGGCTCCGGCTGCGGAGGCAGCGGCGAGGCCTGCGGCGCGTTCGGCGTGCCACCACCCAGCGGCTCCGACATCTGCGGGGAGGGGTTCATCGCGCTCGGGACCTCCTTGCGTGCGACGGCTTCCGCCGCGCGCACCGCCTCGGCCACCTCCGGGTTGGTGGAGGTGTCGAACCACGACGAGATCGAGTCCTCGTCCTCCTCCGGCCGGGTGTCCGGCGGCTCCTCCTTCGGCGGCTCGTACCGGAACACGCCGTCGTCGCCCGGTGCACCGAGCATCTTCGCGAAGCCCTCGAGGGACTTGTTGAAGTCGCTCGGCACCACCCAGACCTTGTTCGCGTCCCCCTGCGCCATCTGCGGCAGGGTCTGCAGGTACTGGTAGGCCAGCAGCTCCGGCGTCGGCTTGCCCTGCTTGACGGCGGCGAAGACCTTCTCGATCGCCTTGGCCTGACCCTGCGCCTGCAGGTAGCGGCTCGCCCGCTCACCCTGCGAGCGCAGAATGCTCGACTGCCGATCACCCTCGGCGCCGAGGATCGCGGCCTGCTTGGCGCCCTCCGCGGCGAGGATCTGCGACTGCTTCTGGCCTTCGGCCGTCTTGATCGCCGACTCGCGTTCACCTTCGGCGTTGAGGATCATCGCACGCTTCTCACGGTCCGCGCGCATCTGCTTCTCCATGGAGTCCTGAATGGACGGCGGCGGGTCGATCGCCTTGAGCTCGACCCGGGAGACCCGCAAGCCCCACTTGCCGGTCGCCTTGTCCAGTTCTCCGCGCAGCGAGGTGTTGATCTGGTCCCGCGAAGTCAGCGTCTCCTCGAGGCTCATGCCACCGACGACGTTGCGCAGCGTCGTGGTGGTCAACTGCTCCACACCGACGATGTAGTTCGAGATCTCGTAGACCGCCGAACGGGAGTCCGTCACCTGGAAATACACCACCGTGTCGATGGACACCGTCAGGTTGTCCTGGGTGATCACCGGTTGCGGCGGGAACGAGACGACCTGTTCCCTCAGGTCGATCTTGGCGCGCACCTTGTCCAGGAACGGCACCAGGAAGTTCAGCCCGGGCTCGGCGGTGGTGCGGAACCTCCCGAGCCGCTCGACCACCGCAGCCGTCGCCTGCGGAATCACCAGGACCGATTTCGCCACGATGGTGATCACCAGAATCGCGACCACCACCAGCACGATCAATTCGACCGGCACTTACCCACCTCCTACGGTTCGGCCCACACGACGGCCGTGGCCCCGGAGATGTCCATCACCGTCACCGTCGAACCGGCTTCCATCACTTGCGTCTCGTCGAACGCCTTCGCCGACCACACGTCACCGTCGATGCTGACCCGCCCGCCGTGGGCGTCCACCGTGGACTCGACGAGGACGTGCTTACCGATGAGCGCCTCCGTGTTCGTCCGAAGCTCCCGGATCGACATCCGTCGCTTCAGGGCGGGGCGGGCGAGCATCAACAGGCCGAACGACAGCGCGGCGAAGACCACCGCATCCAGCCCCAGCGGGACGCCCAGCGCCGACGCGCCCGCGGCCCCCAGCGCCGCGGCCCCCAGCATCACCAGCACGAAATCTCCGGACAGGGCCTCTCCCACGACGAGGAGCAACCCTGCGATCAACCAGAGCAACGCGGGCAACATGACGTCCATTGTGCCAGGTCATCGCCAGTGAGGTGAGCGTCAGCACATCGCGTGATCAAGGTGTGACCTGCGTTCATGCTCGTTCCTGCAGGCGCGGACTCGACGTCGGACCGCTTTGCGAGCTCTGCTCGTCTCGTAACAGCGCCGCGTGCAGTTTTCATAGCTCCGGGCCCGGGTCGGTCCCCAGCGCCTCCGCGAGCGTCTGGCGCGCGTTCTGGAACACGGCCAACGCCTCGGCCCTGCGTCCACAGTCCCGGAGGGCGCCCATCAGCAACCGATAACCGCGTTCCCGCAACGGATGCGCCGCGACGTGCTCGGTCAGTCCCGGGACGGCGACCTCCGCGCGCCCCGAGCGAAGATCGCAACGGAACCGTGCTTCCACGGCCGCGAGTCGTTCCTCTTCCAGACCGGCGGCGAGCAGCTCCCGCAGGCCCTCGTCGACGAAGTCGGCCACAGCGGGCCCCTGCCACAGCTCGAGAGCTCGGGCCAACGACTCCCCCGCCGTCGCCGGCTCCTCCATCCGGGACCGCTCGACGAGTTGACGAAACCGGTGCACGTCGGACGTCGTTCCGGTCGACAACGAGCGTGTAACCGGGTCGTCTCGTCACCAACTCCGCCCCAGACACCTCGCCCAACGCACGCCGCAGCTGGGAGACGTAGACCTGGATCGCCTTGCGCGCCGCTGGCCGGCGGGTGGACCGGCCACACGGCGTCGATGAGCCGGTCGACCGCCACGACCCGACCGGCCTCCAGCATCAGCACCACGAGCACGCAGCGCTGTTGCGGCGCACCGAGTTCGACCGGCCCCCAGTCGCCGTGGAGCTCGGTCGGGCCGAGCAGACGGAACCGGGGGCCCGCTAAGTCGGCTGAACCCTCCGCAGTGCTCATTACGGGTCACCTCCGTCGATCGAGCGGGTCGCCGTGCCCGCACAACGGTGCTGACGTTGCGAACCCGAGTGAGGTTCCCGCGCCGAGGTGAACGATTCGCGAATCCGGCGGGACACTCGTGATTCATCGCCCTACTTCCCGGGTCCCCGCGAGTCCTCGATGATCAGTCGGGCTCGGTGGTCACGAAGTCGATCAACTGCTCCACCGCAGAGATCAACGGTGTCTCGACGTCGCGGAAACTACTCACCCGCGACAGCACGTGCCGCCAGCCGGCCGCCGGTTCACCCCACCCGAGCTCGGCGCACACGCCGGTCTTCCAGTCGGTGCCGCGCGGGATCCGCGGCCACGAGTCGATGCCGAGCACCGTGGGTTTCACGGCCTGCCAGATGTCGACGTAGGGGTGCCCGGTGACGAGGACGTCGGGGTCGTCGATACCCGTGACGAGCCGCGACTCCTTGCTGCCCTCGACGAGATGGTCGACGAGCACTCCGACCCGACGTTGCGGCCCGGGACCGAACTCCTCGAGCAACCCCGGCAGGTCGTCGACGCCGTGCAGCGGCTCGACCACGACGCCTTCGACCCGCAGGTCGTGGCCCCAGATCCGCTCGACGAACTCCGCGTCGTGCAGTCCCTCCACCCAGAGTCGACTCGCGCGCGCCGTGCGCGCGCGCAGGCCGTCCACTTTCGTGGAGCCCGATGCCGAACGGCTCGCCTTCGGTGCGGTGACGCGGGGCCGGACCAACGTCACCAGTGTGCCCTCGTGCAGGAATCCGGCAGGCCGTAGCGGGAACAGTCGTTGCGCTCCGTGCCGGTCTTCCAGCACCACCGCGTCCTTCTCACACCGCAGGACGGCGCCGCAGAACCCGCCTTCCGCGTCCTCGACGACCAGGCCCGCTTCTGCGGCCAGTTCCGGCACCGGGCGACGGCGCTTGCCGGAGAGAATGTCGTTGCCATAACCCATTGAACGCACGAGACGGCACGGTAGTCGTCCGATCGTGTCGCACGCGGTCGCCACGCCGCCCGCGTGCGACCCGGACCGCACTGGTCGGACGCGGGCACGTAACCTCGGGAACCGTGCCATGCCCCAGTGCAACGATGGTCGTGTGGGCCGCTGCGTGGCTCAACGGAGCTGCGGCCTCCGACGATTTCCTCGACGCGCTCGGCGCGTGGGCCGAGGCCCACGACGTGCGCGCCGCCGACGACGACCTGGCCGCTCGCCTCGACCTGCCCGGGCCGGGCCCGCAGGACACCCCGGTCGGCCTCGCGCTACTGCTTCCCGCGCTGCGCAAGGCAGGTGTCTGGGACGGCGAGCTGATCCTGCCCGTCGCCGGTGACGTGCGCGGGACCGGCGGCGCGGGCGACTTCGGACGGGCCGCCCTGCGCCACGGCGAGGCGGTCGTCCTGCGCAGCGCCGGGCTCGGACTCGTCCCGCACACCGTCGCCGACGGAGTGGTGCGGTGGACGGTCTTCGAGCTCGGCGAGATGCCGCCTGCCGAGCACCTGCCGATCGGTGAGGCCGAGCACGGCATGTCCTCGGCGATGCGGGAGGCCGCGAGTACGCTGATCGACCTCGACATCGCCAAGCACCGGCCCGGGGTACGGGCCGAAATCGCCGAGACGGTCTCCAACCGACCCGCCTCGTCGTGGCCGGAGACGGTGCCGCAGCGGTCGTTGCGCGTGCTCCAACGGGCTTCGGAGGTGGAGGCGATCTTGTGGGTCGCCACCGACGACGCACCCGGCGGCGCCCTGTCCGCCTCCGCGACCCGCGCCCGCGTGGACGCGCTCAAACCGCTGTTCGACTCGGTGCGGCTCGCGCGCCGCTCGGCGGTCGCCGAGATGGTGCGGATCCTGGCGGACCAGGCTCAGCAGTCCTGACCGTCGGTCCCCGGCCTCGTGGTCAGCAGCACGGCACGGCGCAGAGCCGACCGTTCACCGTGCAGCCCGCGGCGACCAGCGGCGACTCCTTGCGACGTTGCCACCCGTCGAGGTGTTCGGAGACCAGCTCGATGATCATCGTGACGAACCGGGGGTCAGTGCCCGCGGTCGCCGCGCGGGCGAGGCTCATGCCGAGTTCGGTGGCCTTGTCCGCGGCTTCGTTGTCGAGGTCCCAGACGACCTCCAAGTGGTCGGAGACGAATCCGAGCGGGCTGACGATCACCGCGTTCACGCCGTCGGCGTGCAGCGCCTCGAGGTGATCACAGACGTCCGGTTCGAGCCACGGCACGTGCGGCGGCCCGGATCGGGACTGCCACGTCACGTCGTAGTCGCGAACACCGGCGGCCTCGGCGACCAGCCGTGCGGCCTCGTGAACCTGGCGCGAGTACCAGTGCGGGTCGCCGTCCGGGCCGGGACGTTCGTCGGCACGCATCGGGATCGAGTGCGCGGTGAACACGACTCGGGCGTCGCCGTCGAGCTCGTCCCGGGCGCGGCACACGGCGTCGGCGTTGGCGTCGACGAACAGGGGGTGGTCGAAGAACTGCCGGAGCTTGATCAGTTCCGGTGCGCGGTCGCCGACCGCCTCGCGAGCGCGGGCGATGTCCTCGTGGTACTGGCGACAGCCGGAGTAGCCGCCCCACGCCGACGTCGGGAACACCAGCGCCCGCCGCACCCCCTCGTCGGCCATCCGCGCGACGGTGTCCTCGAGCAGCGGGTGCCAGTTGCGGTTGCCGAAGTACACGGGAAGGTCACGGCTCTGCTCGGCGAGTTCGGCCTCCAGCGCGGCGATGAGGTCCCGGTTGAGCCGGTTGATCGGCGAGACACCACCGAAGTGGTGGTAGTGCTCGGCGACCTCGTCGAGCCGTTCCGGCGGCACTCCCCTGCCTCGGGTGACGTTCTCAAGGAACGGCCGGACGTCGTCGTGGCCCTCCGGCCCGCCGAAAGACAACAACAGCACCGCGTCGAACTCGGACTCGCTCACGCGGGCCATTCTCGCCGTGCGAGCGGGTGGCCGCGTGAGCGGGGGTCGACCGCGGCCACCCCCACGCTCAGGCTCCGAGTGCGTGGAACCCGCCGTCGACCATGATCATCGATCCTGTGGTCTTCGGGAACCAGTCGGAGAGCATCCCGCAGATCGACTGCGCGACCGGCTCCGGGTCCTCGACGTCCCACCCCAGCGGGGCCCGCTCGCTCCAGGTGTCCTCCAGGCCCTGGAAGCCGGGAATCGACTTCGCGGCCATGGTGCGGACGGGCCCGGCGGAGACGAGGTTCACCCGAATGCCCTTCGGCCCGAGTTCGCGCGCGAGGTAGCGGGACGTGGATTCCAGCGCCGCCTTCGCGACGCCCATCCAGTCGTAGGCGGGCCATGCGACGCGCGCGTCGAAGTCCATCCCGACGATCGAACCGCCCGGGCCCATCAGCGGCAGGCAGGCCGTGCTCAGCGACTTCAACGAGTACGCCGAGATCTGCATCGCACTGGAGACGTCCTCCCACGGCGCTTCCAGGAAGTCACCGCCGAGACACGAGGCCGGGGCGAAACCGATGGAGTGCAGCACCCCGTCGAGACCGTCGACGTGCTCGCGCACCTTCTCGGCGAGCCCGTCGAGGTGCTCGTCGTTGGTGACGTCGAGTTCGATGACCGGCGCGGGCTTGGGCAGCCGTCCTGCGATGCGCTCCACCAGGCGCATCCGTCCGTAGCCGGTGAGCACGACCTCGGCGCCCTGTTCCTGGGCGGCGCGGGCCGCGTGGAACGCGATGGAGGCGTCGGTGATGACGCCGGTGATCAGGATCTTCTTTCCGTCGAGCAGGCCGGTCACGTGCTTCCTCCGCGGTGGTCGAGTGTCGGGATTGATGATGGGGCTCAGTGGCCCATGCCGAGGCCGCCATCGACGGGGATGACCGCGCCGGTGATGTATCCGGCCTCTTCCGAGGCCAGCCACCGAGTGGTGCCCGCGACCTCCTCGGTAGCGGCGAACCGCGCCAGCGGGATCTGGCCGAGGATCTCCTTCTTTCGGTCCTCGGTGAGCGCGTCGGTCATGTCCGTGGTCACGAATCCGGGGGCGATCACGTTCGCCGTGATGCTGCGTGAACCCAGCTCACGCGCGACGGAACGGGCGAGTCCGACCAGCCCGGCCTTGCTGGCGGCGTAATTGGCCTGACCGGCGCCCCCGGAGAGACCGACCACGGAGGAGATGAAGATCATGCGTCCCTTGCGCAGCCGCAGCATGCTGCTCGCGGCGCGCTTGGCGACCCGGTAGGAACCGGTGAGGTTGGCGTCGACGACCCGGCCGAACTGCTCCTCCCCCATCCGCAGCAGCAACCCGTCGTCGTTGATGCCCGCGTTCGCCACGAGCACCTCCACCTTGCCGTGCTGGGACTCGACCTCGTTGAACGCGGCTTCGACCTGGTCGGCATCGGTGACGTCACACTGCACCCCCAGCATGTCCTCGGGTGCGCCGGAACCCCGGTGCGTGACCGCCACGTCGTCCCCGGCGTCCCGGAAGGCCCTGGCGATCGCCAATCCGATTCCCCGGTTGCCTCCGGTCACCAGCACGGACCGTCCCACAGTCGCTCTCCTCTCCGCTGCACGCGGCTCGATCGTTCGTCGCCGGGGTCTCGGCACCCCGACGCGCCGGAGAGTATCGGCTACCGCCGGGTACTCCCGCATCCGATCCGATCTTGTCCCGCCTGCCGTGTCGCGCGTCACTCCGCGCGCGGTGGACGTCAGACTCGCGGGTGCCGACACTGGCCGGACCCGTGATCCGGTCCCGACGCGCTGGCAGGAGCCCAGATGACCGCCACCTCCCCCGCACCGTCGTCGCTTTCGGAGGCCGTGGCCGCGCAGCTGCGGGCCTCGATCGCGGGGCGAGCGCGGTTCGACCCCGGGACTCGCGCGCTCTACGCCACGGACGCGTCGAACTACCGGCAGGTGCCGACAGGTGTGGTGTTCCCCCGCAGCGAACAGGACGTGGTCGCGACCGTGGCCGTCGCTCGTGAGCACGGGCTGCCGGTGACCGGGCGCGGCGCGGGCACCAGCATCGCGGGCAACGCCATCGGTCAGGGGCTGGTGCTCGATTTCTCCCGGCACCTCAACCAGATCCTCGACATCGACCCCGAGGCCCGGACAGCCCGCGTGCAGCCCGGAGTGGTGCTCGACTCGTTGCAAGCCGCGGCCGCCCCGCACGGCCTGCTGTTCGGGCCGGACCCGTCGACACACAGTCGCTGCACCCTCGGCGGAATGATCGGGAACAACTCGTGCGGCACGCATTCGGTCGCGTGGGGCAAAACCGTCGACAACGTGCGCTCGCTCGACGTCCTGCTCTCCGACGGCACCCGCATGGAGGTCGGGAAAACTCCGCCCGAAGAACTGGCGGCGCTGTGCTCACGGCAGGATCGCGTCGGGGCCTTGTACAGGCAGCTGCGGGACCTCGCCTCCGACGTGGGCGACGACGTGCGTCGCGGGTTCCCGGACCTGACCCGTCGCGTGTCCGGCTACAACCTGGACCAGCTGCTGCCGGAGAACGGCTTCCATCTCGCGCGGGCGCTCGTCGGCACTGAAGGCGGGTGCGCGACGGTGCTCGGCGCGACCGTCGACCTCGCGCAGGCACCGGCGGCGCGGGCGCTGATCGTGCTCGGGTTCGCCGACACCTACGCCGCTGCCGACGAGGTGACGCGCCTGCGTGGGCTCGACGCGCTCGCCATCGAAGGACTCAGCCCGGAACTGGTCGAGGTCGTCACCCAACGCAACCCGGAGTCGCCTGCCCTGCGGCTGCTCCCGCCGGGCCGAAGCTGGCTGCTGGTCGAAGTCGGCGGCCACGAAGCGGGTGAGGCCGACGCCGCCGCGAAACGGATCGTGGCCGCGATGGGCGACAAGGCCGAGTCCGTGGTGCACACCGACCCGACCGCGATCAAGGCGTTGTGGAAGATCCGGGAAGAAGGGTCGGGCTACTCCACGCGGATGGCCGACGGCTCCGAGCGCTGGTCCGGCTGGGAGGACGCTGCCGTGCCGCCGGAACGACTCGGTGCCTACCTGCGGGAGTTCGACGGCCTGCTCGAACGGTTCGGCCGGCGCGGTGTGACCTACGGGCACTACGGTGACGGCTGCATTCACGTCCGCGTCGACTTCGACCTGCTGTCCGGCTGGGGCGCGGCGCGCTACCGGGAGTTCCTCGAGCGAGCGGCCGATCTGGTCGTCTCGCACGGCGGTTCGGTCTCCGGCGAGCACGGCGACGGGCAGGCGCGGTCGGAGTTGTTGAGCCGCATGTATCCCCCGGAGATCCTGCGCGGATTCGAACGGTTCAAGGACGCCTTCGACCCCGACGGGCTGCTCAACCCGGGCCTGATCGCCCGGCCCCGCCCACTCGACGAGGATCTCCGTCTGCTGGTGGCGCCGCCGACGTTGCCGACCCGCGCGAGCCTCGCGCTCCACGACGACGACGGCGACCTCGCACCCGCCACGCGCCGTTGCGTCGGCGTCGGCAAGTGTTTGAACACCACCGGCGGCGTGATGTGCCCGAGCTACCGCGCGACGAAGGACGAGAAGCACTCCACGCGGGGGCGGGCACATCTGCTCTTCGAGATGCTCGCAGGCAAGGTGATCCCGGACGGCTGGCGCTCGAAGGAGGTCGAGGAATCGCTCGACCTGTGCCTGTCGTGCAAGGGTTGTAAGACCGACTGCCCGGTGGGCGTGGACATGGCCGCCTACAAGGCGGAGTTCCTGCACCGGCACTACAAGCGCAAGCTGCGTCCTGCCTCGCACTACTCGATGGGCTTTCTCCCCCTGTCCCTCAAAGCGGGCCAGCTCGTGCCGGGGCTGGCGAACCGCACCCTGTCCGGTCCTTTGTCGACGGTGGTGAAGAAGCTCGGCGGAATCGCGGAACAGCGAGCGATCCCCGAGCTGGCTCCGCGCAGCTTGCGCTCGTGGTGGAAGAATCGTGCGCGCAGGCCGCGTTCGGGTTCGCGAGTGGTGCTGTTTCCCGACACATTCACGAATCACTTCGATCCCACCGTCGGGCAGGACGCCGTCGAGGCACTGGAAGGGCTCGGCCACGACGTGGAGCTGCCGCCCGGGCAGGTGTGCTGCGGTCTCACGTGGATGTCGACCGGGCAGCTCGGCATCGCACGCCGGGTGATCCAGCGGACGGCGAAGCTGTTGCGCCGTCAGGTCGACGACGGCGCGCCGGTCGTCGGTCTCGAACCGAGCTGCACCGCGTTCCTGCGCAACGACGCGCTCGAACTCGCACCGAACGACCCGAACGTGCAGGCCCTCGCGCGCGCCACACGCACGTTCGCCGAACAGGTGGAACCGAGCAAGCAGCACTGGCAGCGCAACGATTCCGACAGCAAGGCGATCGTGCAGATGCACTGTCATCAGTACGCCGAACTCGGCTTCGAAGCCGACCGCTCCACGTTGGACGCGGCCGGAGTGGACGCGACCGTACTCGACTCCGGATGCTGTGGTCTCGCGGGCAACTTCGGTTTCGAACGCGACCACTACGACGTGTCGATGGCCTGCGCCGAACAGGCACTGCTCCCCGCCGTGCGCTCACGCGACGACGGCACCGAAGTGGTCGCGGACGGTTTCAGCTGCCGCACCCAGATCCGGCAGGCCGAATCCGGCTCCGCGCCCGTCCATCTCGCCACCCTCGTCGCCCGCGCCCTCCGCCGACGCTGAGCGAGCCCGTCGATTACCGAGCGAACGGCACTTTCGCCCCGTCACACGAGGCGAAAGTGCCGTTCGCCTCATCCATGTGCCGCGATCATCGCGGCCGGCGCGCTACGTACGCGACTGCGGGAGGCACGTTTCGCCACACGGTCGGACTCACCTCGACCTCTGCGAACGCTTCGTCCACCTGAGTCCGTAGCCTGCGGGCCGGCGCCGCCCACCGCGTCCACGTGTAGGCGAACTGGGTGAAAGCACCGTCCGGCGCCATCGACTCGGCGATCACCTCGACCAGCGAGCGGCCGTCCCGCTCCACGTGCGCGGCCCACGGGAGCCCGCTCACCACCACGTCCGCCCGCACGTCACGATCGGCGAGCAGGCCGGGCAGCACATGCGCGTCCGCGCACACCGATTCCACCGCCGGGAACCGCTCCCCCAGCTCGCGCGCCCACCGCTCGTTGAGTTCCACCGCCAGATGTCGCCCCCGACCGTGCAGGCGCCGCTGAATCTCCCGGGTGAACGCACCTGTCCCCGGGCCCAGCTCCACGATCACGGGATCACCGGCGATCGGAACCGGTTCGACCATGCGGCGCGCCAGTTGACGCGAACTCGGCCCCACCGCCGCCGTCGTCGTCGGCGACTTCACGAACTCACGAACGAAGCCCGTCACCGTGCCCATCGACTCCCCTCGCACGCGCCGACCGTCATCCGGCCGCTCGAATTCGTCCAGCACGGCAGATCCGCACGCCGACCGGGGTCACAGCCCGCACTACGGCAGACGCTGCCCCACGACGAGCGCCGCGCCGACCGCGACGATCACGGCGAGCGTACCGAGCGCCAGCCACGGTTTGCTCGCATCCGTGCGCTTGATCTCGTACCCGATCTGTTCGCCCAACGTGTTGTAGACCGAGCGCAGCTGCTCGGTGCTGGCCGCCTTGTGGAACTCGCCGCCGGAGAGTTGCGCGATCTCCTCCATCGCCGCGTCGTCGACCTCGACCTCCTGCGGCTCGCCCTCGATGTCGATGGTGCCGTGCTCGGTGCCGAACGAAATCGTCGAGATCGGCACGTTCGCGTTCTTGGCTTCCTTGGCCTTGGTGAACGCGCCCCGCGGCGCGTCCGGCTCGCGTGGGATCGTCTGACCGCCGTCGGCCATGAGCACGATGCGCGACGGCGGCGGGCCCTCCGCACCACCGATCATCTTCCCGAACGAGTCGATCGCCTGCATCGACGCGTTGATGCCGTCCCCGGTCGCCGTCGCCTCCGACAGTGTCAGCCCGTTGATCGCTTGCTTGACCGCGCCGCGATCCGTCGTCGGCATCACCATCACCGTCGCCGTACCGGCGAACGACACCAGCCCCAGGTTGATCCCGGGTGTCAACTTGTCGGCGAACTCCTTCGCCGCCAGCTTCGCAGCGTCCAACCGGTTCGGGTCCACGTCCTTGGCCATCATCGACAACGACACGTCGATCGTCAGCATCACCGTCGCCCGGTTGCGTGGGATCTTCTGCTCCGAGGTCGGTCCTGCGAGGCCGACCGTCAGCAGCACCAACGCGACACCGAGCAGTGCGATCGGCCCGTGCCGCATCCAACCCTGTCGTTTCGGCGTGACGCGCTCCAGCACCTGCAGGTTGCTGAACCGCAGCGTGTCCCGGCGACGCACCCGCTGCGCCCACAGATACCCCACCACCAGTGCAGCCAGCACCAGCAGCAACAGGAACCACCACGGTGAGGTGAACCCGCCCAGACTCATCGCATCACGCCGTTCCCCCGGACCAACCGCGTTTGCGCGCCACCACGAAGCGCACCACGTCGGCGATCCAGTCCGAATCCGTCCGCAACGTCAGCTGCGCGCATCCCGCCCGCCGCAACGTCGCGGCCACGTCGTCACGGTGCGCGGCAGCAGCGGCCGCGAACTCCTTACGCAGCACCGGAGTCGTCTGCACCTCGCGCTGCTTACCTGTCTCCGGGTCGGACAACAACACCGTGCCGACCGCAGGCAACTCCACGTCGCGCGGGTCGACCAGTTCGATCGCCAGTAGTGAATGGCGCGCCCCGAGTCCGCGCAGGACCCGTTGCCAGTCGATGTCCCCGAGGAAGTCGGAGATCACGACCGCGAGCCCACGCCTTCGCGGTGGACGTCGCAGCGACTCGAGAAGTTCCGCGAGATCGCCCCGGGTTCCCTCCGGGGCACGAGGTATCTGCGCAACCTGCCGCAGCAGCGCTCGCGAATGCGCCAAACCACCGCGTGCGGGCAAGCGACGCAGCCCTTCGCCGGTGCTCACCACCGCTCCGATGCGGTTGCCACCGCCACTGGTCAAGTGCGTGACGGCGGCGAGAGCCGCGACCGCCAGTTCACGCTTGTCGCACGCACCGCTACCGAAGTCGAGGCTGGGCGAGAGATCCATCGCCACCCACGTCTCCAGCTCGCGATCGGCGATCGTCTGCCGGATGTGCGGCTCCGTCGTCCGCGCGGTCACCGCCCAGTCCATGCGCCGCACGTCGTCGCCGGGCTGGTAGATCCGCGCCTCACCGGGCTCCGAGCCGGGTCCCGGAACCAGGCCGAGATGGTTACCCTGCAACAACCCGTCGAGGCGTCCCCGCACCGACAACTCCAGCGTGCGCAGCGCGACGCTCAGACGGCCCTCGTCCAACGCGGGCGGCGCCCACGACGGCCGTCGGTCCCCGTAGTGCTCGGACGCGGTCGACACTGCAGCTCCCGCCGTCACTGCTGCGGGTTACCGAGCGGCGCCTGACCGTACTGGACCGGCGGCCCCTGCGGAGGCGGCGGGCCCTGCGGAGGCTGCTGCGCGCCGCCCTGCGGCCGGGCGGACACCTGCGGCAGCGGCACCGTCTGCAGTACCCGGTTCACGATGTGATCCACAGGTACGCCGTCGGCCAACGCGTCGTAGGACAGCACCAGCCGATGCCGCAGCACGTCCGGCACCACGTCCACCACGTCCTGAGGCAGCACGTAGTCCCGCCCGCGCACGAGCGCCAACGCCCGCGCGGCCGCGACGACGCCCAGCGACGCACGCGGCGAAGCCCCGTAGGAGACCCAGCCGGCCACGTCGGAGAGACCGTGTTCGTTCGGGGACCGAGTGGCCAGCACCAGGCGCACCACGTAGTCGACCAGTGCGTGATGGACGAAGATGTTCGACGCCACGCCCTGCAGACGCGTCAGATCCCCCGGCGTGAGTACCGCCTGCGGTTCCGGCGCGTCCACCCCCATCCGGTAGACGATCTCGCGCTCTTCCTCCGCCGTCGGGTAGTCGACCTGCAGCTTGAACAGGAACCGGTCGCGTTGCGCCTCGGGCAGCGGGTACACGCCCTCGTTCTCGATCGGGTTCTGCGTGGCGAGCACCAGGAACGGGTCCGGCATCGGAAAGCTCTCGCCGCCGATGGAGACGTGCCGTTCGGCCATGACCTCCAGCAGCGCGGACTGCACCTTCGCCGGGGCACGGTTGATCTCGTCGGCGAGCACGAAGTTCGCCAGCACCGGGCCGAGTTCGACGTCGAAGGTCTCCGTGCCCTGGCGGTAGATCCGGGTGCCGAGCAGGTCGGCCGGAACCAGGTCGGGGGTGAACTGCAGACGGGAGAACGAGCCGCCGACCACCGTGGAGAAGGTCTCCACGGCCAGCGTCTTCGCCACGCCGGGGACGCCTTCGAGCAGGATGTGGCCCTTGGCCAGCAGACCCGTCAACATCCGTTCGACCAGCCTGTCCTGGCCGACGATCACCCGCTTGACCTCGAAGACGGTGCGTTCCAGCAGCTGAGCGTCGCGCGCGGGCGCGATCGGTTGCTCAGCGCCGGTCGCGCTGCCGTTCCCGCTCTCGCCCTGCCCGGGTTCGGTCACGTGCATCCTCCTGTCGAACCGGCTCGCACGGTCCGGTCGCGGCCGGGGCGGCGAGCGCTGCGGATCACCCTGATCCTGACACGTGATCGCGTTCGCCCACTCCGGGGGCACCGGACCACGCCGAGCTAAACCCATCCCCGGTATGAGCGCTGTGAAGCGACTGGTCCTTGATTGCGGTTCTCGGGAGTGCTGACGGCATGCAGGAGGGCGACACGGTGAGCTAATTTCACCCTTCACTGAAGCGATGGTTATAGATGAACATGGTTGAACAGTCGAACCTGACGGGCGAGCGACCAGTGCTCCTGTCCGTCAGTGTCCAGTGATGGTTCCGGCGTGTAGGACGGAGACCGACACCGGGACGCGAAGGGCGAAGGCCAGCGCGGCGTCCGCGACAAGGTCGGTCGTGTAGGCGGCAAGATCCAGCGACCACTCCGGCGCCGTGCAGCGCAGGTGCAGGGCGCCGAGCTCGTCGTCGGCGAGCAGGACCCCGGCGAACGCTCCGGGATCGGGTGCTTCGGCAGGAGCCTCGTCGGCACCAGCGGCCTCGATCACACCCAGGGACTTCTGCGCCAGGATCTCGGCGAACGCGGTGGGATCGGGTCGTACAGCACTGGCGGAGAAGTGCGCCGAGACGCTGATCTCCTGCGGCGCGTCGTGTTGGGTGAGTTTGAACCACTGGTGCGTGGCCGTGAAGTGGTTGTTCGCCGCGACGTCGACGCCCAGCGGAAGCAGCGCCTGCGTGTAGGTCACGTCGAGGTGACCGAGCCGGTGCAGCGCGTCGTTCAGGCACGTCATCGCCTGCCAGACGGGAATCCGCGAACCCGGCCGCGGCAGCCCGGCCAGCAGCCAGGCCAACTCCCGCACCGCGCCATCCTGTTCCCAATCACCGCGCGCTTCGTGCTGGTCCCAATGGACGGGCAGCTCGGGGAGGCTGGGAACGGAGAAGTCGGTGAAGCTCAGCGCGACACCCGCTGGAACAACAGCGAGTACATGTCCATTTCGAACTCGCCGCGCCCCCACAGAGCCGCGATGGAGGGATGCATCGACAGACGGCCGCCAACCCCGGCGATGAACGCGGGGTTGGCAGCCAGACCAGTGAGGGGTGGCATGAGATCGAGTTGTTCCTTTACAGCCTTGTTTGGTGAGTCGATCTCACCTTCGATGTCGACGTCGACAACGTTGCGCCAGTTCCCAAGGGCGCGACCGCCGAGCACCCATGGCGGGCATTGGCGCGCTTCTCGGTCTGATTCGACCGGACACCGCTGCGCGACGGCCCGACCGCGACGGTCTTCCACCCCTGCGGTGTCCGGTACTGCAGCTCCACCACCACCGTGGCCATCTTGCCGAGAAGAACCGGGTCACCGGTCTCCCACCAGCCATGCCCGGAAGCCTTGTTGTCGGCAGTCATGATCGAATCGCAGTCAGCGTGCGTCGAAGCTCCGTGCGTCGCCGGGTGTGTCCACATCGGATGCTTCAGCGCCCTTCGCGGGAACCCGCGTCGGCCTCAGCTCCGACAGCACCGCGCGCACCGATCGCCCACTGACCTGCTCCGGCATCACGGCGCGCAAGGTTTCGCTTTGCCACACGCCGAGCAACCACTGCATTCGGCCGTCGTCGAGCACGGCGCCGGTCGCGCCCGGCTCGGCACGCAGCGCCGTCAGCAACCGGCACACCGTCTCGTCCGTCACGCACGGATGGTCGACGGCGACCACAGCCACCGGCCCGCGACACTCCGGCATGGCGCGCAGGCCCGCGTCGATCGCGGCCAGCGGCCCCCCGCCCGCCGGGCTCTCGAGTGTCCACCGCACCGGGCGGTCGGTCTCGCGCGGCGGGCCCACGACGACGAGCGGAGACGCCTCACCGACGGCCGCGAGCGTGTGCTGCAACAGCGTCCGGCCGTGCACCTCCACACGTGCCTTGTCGACGCCGCCGAGCCGAGTCGCCGCGCCTCCTGCGAGCACCACCGCCGCCAGGTCGCCGTTCCATGCCACGGCGCGATCCTCACATCACGGGTTCGAGATCGCCGCGCCGGCCGCACGTCAGAGCAAGCGCACCGCGTACGGTGCGATGCCGCTGTAACGCACCGACGTCACCCGCACCTGCGAGCCCGAGTACGGCGCTTCGACCATCTGCCCGTCGCCCAGGTACATCGCCACGTGGTGCGTGCGCCCGCCGTCCTCCCAGAACAGCATGTCGCCACGCTGCATCTGTGAGAGCGGCACCTTCGTCCCTGAGTCGTATTGGTAGCCGCTGTAGTGCGCCAACTCGACCCCGACTCCGGCGAAGGCGTAGATCATCAAGCCCGAACAGTCGAATCCGACCTTCTGGTAGTCGCCGTAGGAGTCGGCGACTCCTCCGTCGCGGATCCCCTTGGTCGGGCCGTTCGCGTTGCCGCCACCCCATGCGTAGGTGACGCCGAGCTGCGACAACGCTCGGTCGACCGCGACCTCCACGGAGTCCCCTGCCGGGGCGCCGACCTCACCCGTCGAGCCGGAGGACGAGCCGGAGTCGCCGGACGAGTCACTGCTCTGCTCCTCTGCGGCCGCAGCGGCGGCCGCTGCCGCCGCTTGTTCCTCTCGTTCCTTGGCCGCCAGCCAGTCCTCGTAGCGGCCGCGTTGCGCTTCCAGGCCCGCGACGTTCGACCGCGCCTGCTGAAGCTCCCGGTTCAGCCGGTCCTTTTCGCTTTCGAGGCGAGCGTTCTCGGCGACCTGATCGGACTGGGCCGCTACGGCCGCGTTCTCGGCCTCTTCGGCCGTCGCGCGGGCGTCGTCTGCCGCGGACCGCTTGGCCGCCGCCTCCTGGAGAGCCTCGCGCGCCACCGAATCCTTGTTGGCCTGGTGCGTCCTGGCTCGGTGCAGGCCGTCGAGGACCTCACCCTGCGAGGCACTGACCGCGTCGAGCATCTCCGCTCGGTCGAGAACCTCCTTCGGGCTGTCCGCCCCGACGAAGGCGGAAGCGGAGCCCAGAGCGCTGCCCTGCCGGTAGCTGCCTGCCGCGAACTGGTCGAGCCGCTGTCGTTGATCCTCGATGCGGTCTGCGGCGGCGCGAGACTCGGCGGCGGCCGACTCGGCGATCTGGAGAGCCTCGGCATGATCGTCCTGTGCTCGTTGCAGGTCGACCCGTGCCTTGTTGGCGTCCTCCATTTTCACTTCGACCCGGGCGTTGAGGTTGACCAGCTGCCCCTCCGCCTCGGCGAGGTGGGTGGCCAGCGTTCCGACCCGACCCGCCGCGCTCTGCGATTCCGCGCGGCCGGACTGGATCTCCTCGTCGCTCGGGTTCGGAGGTGCCGGCGGCGCGCTCGCGCTCGTGCCGGGGAGCACGAGCGCGAGAACCGTGGCGACGATCAGGGAGGTCACGGACCTCACTGCCGCACCTTCGCCGGCCCGGGGACACCTGGGTCGGAGCACGACCGCCACCTCCTGCGGTTACGTCTGCGCGGACGCCGTGGGACCGCGGATGCCATGGGACAACGTCCGGATCAAGAACAACCCGGAAGAAGTGTCACCGATGATCGGCCACCGTGCCACTCGTGTCCCGGCGGCACCGTGCGCAACACGCCGACGCATGCGTCACACGGGTGAACAGGAAAGGTCACTCGGCCGGGTAAGAGGGTGCGGATTGAAGACTGTTGTGAGGCAAGGTGCGCCGACAGCCTCTCCTCTGCCTAACGCAGACCGACCACCCGCTCACCCCAACCCCGCGAGGCAGGAACTGCGGCGGCGGTACCGGAGCACCCACGGCAGTTCCACAATGCCCTCGCAGGCGAGCGGGTCACATCAGGCCCAGTCGGATCAGGCCCAGGTGCCGGGGTCGCCGTACGTGCGCAGTGGCGCGTCGGCAGGATCGAACGGCTCCGCGACGAGCGCGGGCAACACGTCCTCGAGCGCACCGCCGAGCACGGCGGTGGCGAGGGCGTCGTACGGCGTCGGTTCCGCGTTGCAGATGATCAGGCGAGCGCCCGCCCGCACGGACAGTTCGGCGAGCCCGGCGGCGGGTGCGACGGTCAACGACGTGCCCGCCGCGAGGAAGACGTCGCAGTTCAACGCAGCCCGCTGGGCCGCCCGCAGTACTGCCGGGTCGAGGGATTCGCCGAACGAGACGGTGCGGGACTTGAGGATTCCCCCGCACGCCCGGCACGGTGGATCGCCCTCGCCGTCGCGGACCCGCGCCAGGGAGGCGTGCATGCTTCCGGTAGCACCACAGTCCAGGCAGATCGTCGCGAACAACGTGCCGTGCAGTTCGATGATCCGGGACGCGTCGACACCGGACTGCTGGTGCAGCTCGTCGATG
Organism: Allosaccharopolyspora coralli; assembly: GCF_009664835.1. Taxonomy (NCBI): domain Bacteria; kingdom Bacillati; phylum Actinomycetota; class Actinomycetes; order Pseudonocardiales; family Pseudonocardiaceae; genus Allosaccharopolyspora; species Allosaccharopolyspora coralli. The sequence continues at coordinate 2,206,459 of NZ_CP045929.1, read as the reverse complement.
TTCTGCGTGATCAGCGCGCCGAGGCGCCCGGCGTGGTCGAGATCGGCCAGCGCTCGATGCGCCGAGCCGGGCACCGCGTCCCAGGCCGGGTGCGTCAGTCGCCGCTGCCACGCGAGCGTGCGCACCTCCGGGTCGGCGACGTAGGCCGAGATGTCGGTGAGGCGCTGTGACTCGGGATTCCGTGTCCACATTCCTTGTGGGCCCCGAAAGTCCGGAATGCCGGAGGCAGTGGAGACGCCGGCACCGGTCAGAGCGGTGACGCGCCGCGCGGACGCGAAAACCTCACGCGCACGCGCCCACTGATCGTGCGGTTGCTCGCCGACGGGCTGTTCTGCCACGGCTGTCACCCTCCCATGTCGCAATTCGTCCTCGCGAGACGCGCCCGATGCCGACGTGCACGGCTGCTCCCGCCCAAAAGCTGAAGATCACCCCGCCCAGGGACGAAAGCGAGAGAACTCAACACTCCTTCAGGCCACGGGAAATCACCAACGTGCCCGGATCGGGTCACGAGCGAATTGTGAACTCGGCGCACCGGAGTACTCTGAAAAGTCTTGCGACTCCCAGGAGAGGAGCAGTCATGGCCACGAAAACGCGGGCGCGTCCCAGCACCCAACGAAGTTCCGGACAGACCGGCCGGAAGAACTCCGGATCGAGCGCCGGCAAGAGCACGTCCACGGCGAGTAGCACGAGCAGATCCACCTCCGCCGCGCAGCAGCGCTCGTCGACCAGCAGCCGAACCACGACGTCACAGGCGAACACGGGTTCACCGACCGGCAGCGGAACCACGGCGCAGGCGAAACCGACCGGCCCCACGATCACGCTGCCGTACGTCACCGCGGAGTTCCACCGGACCGACCTGCGGCTGCCAAGCCTGCCCGACGTCCAGGACATGATGCCGAGCCGCGAGGACGTCAACAGCGCCATGGACACGGTCCGCGCCCAGCTGCCGGCGCGGGACCGCGCGGTGTTCTACGGCGCACTCGCCGCGGGCACGGTGTTCAGCGTCATCGAATGGCCCGTCGCCGTGGCCATCGGCGTCGCCACCGAGCTGGTCTCCCACCAGCGATCCGACGCGAACCAGGAGTAGCGCGACACAAGCCGGGCGTCGCGGACGCGCTGTGCATCCGGGGTACGAAAGGAGCATCGATGCCGCTCGGCTGGCTGCTGTCACGTGCCTCGGACATGGCAGCCCCCGTCGCGCACGCGGTCGACACCCTCCTCGCCTCCCCGTCACAGCGGCGGATGTACCGGAGCGAGGAACGGGTCCACCTGGAACTCCGGGGCACGCAGGAGTCCGGAACGGACATCGCACGAGCCGTCGAGAATCGGTTGAACGACCGCGCCGGCGTGCACGCCGCCGAAGTCAACGCCGTCCTCGGCCGTGTCGTCGTCGATCACGATTCGCAGCTGGTCGACGTGGATCAGCTTGCCGGGATCGTCGCGGAGGTCGAGGCCGAGTACGGGCTTGACCAGCACGGGCCCGCCCCGGGCAGTGCGGCGCACCCGGCCAACGCCGACACTCTGCTGCGCGAGGTCGGCGCACTGGGGACCAGCCTTGTCGGGCTCGGATACGCCTCGATCGGCGCTGTCCTGCCCGTGCCCGGGGTCTCGCCGCTCGTCCCGGCCGTGACCTCCCTCGTGGACTCGGTGCCCTGGCTACGCACGCAATGTCGCGACAGGCTCGGGCCGACCGTCACCGACACAGCCCTCACCCTGGGCGGCGCCGCGACGCAAAGCCTCGCCGGAAGTCCGCTCGGAGTCTTCGTCGACGCCTGTGGTCGGTGGTCCGCATCCCGCGAAGCGATCGCCCGGCATCAGGCGTGGCAACGGTGGGACGCGACCGCGGCTCCCGGACATCATCGGTCCGAACCGGTCTCGACCGAGCCTCGGCCAACAGTGCTTGCGGACGGACCGGTCGAACGGGTCTCCAACTTCGCGGGCGGTGCGGCGTTGGCCGGGTACGCGGCGGTGCTGGCCAGCACCCGGGACCCACAGCGCGCGCTCGCCGCGCTGCTCGCGGGCATCCCTCGTCCCGCGAAGGCCGGGCGAGAAGCGTTCAGCGCACAGATGTCGGTCACGCTGTCCAATCGGGACGCACTGGTCCTCGACCCCGAGGCGCTGCGCAGGCTGGATCGAGTCGACACCGTGGTGATCGACTCCGACGTGCTGGTCACCGGTGGGCGCTCCATCGACTCGGTCACGTTGATCAACACTTCCGCCGACGAGTCCGAGCTGTTCGACCGCGCCACGGCGCTGGTCGATCCGCTGCACCCGACCCGACGGCACGAGCGTGACGGGTGGACGACCGGCCCGCTGTCGGATTACCCCCTGCCAGAGGACGTCCGGGACCTGGCGCACCAGCAGCGGGCACGAGGCGCCGACGTCGCCGTGCTCGGCTTCGAGTCGACACCGATCGCGCTCGTCACCGTGGCGGCCGAGCTCGACCCGCTCGCCGAAGCGTGGGTGGAAGCCGCCCGCTCGTCGGCGGAGGTGGTCGTCGGGGGCGTGTCCAGCAAGCTCGACCGACGACTGCGGGTCGAGAGGCTGGTCGCCGGTGGCACGCATTTGGCCAGTTCCGTCCGGGATTTGCAGGCCGAGGGTCGTACCGTCGCGGTGGTGTCCACGAGGTCGGCCGCCGCGCTGACCGCATCCGACGTCGGCATCGGAGTGCAGCGGGCCACCCCGCCATGGTCAGCCGACGTGGTGTGCCCCGACGGGGCGAGCACGCATCTGCTGCTCTCGTCCGTGCAGGGTGCACGGAGCGCTAGCAGGCAGGCCGCCGGGCTGTCGACGGCCGGATCATCGGTTGCCGCACTCTTCGCGGCGTTCGGGCCGTCGGCGGGCGCCCCCGCCCGTGCCTCCGTCCCCGTCCAGTGCGCCACGCTGGGTGCGCTCGGCGCGGGTACGTGGATCGGCATGCAAACCAGCAGGCAACCGCCACCAGTGCCCCAGCAACGCACCCCCTGGCACGCGATGCCGCCGGAGACTGTGCTGAACGTGCTCAGCACCTCCGAGCGCGGACTCAGTGCCTCCGCTTCGGCCGATCGGACGACGCCGAGGAACGAGAACGCCCCGCGCACCGGAATCGTCAGCGCCACCGTCGAAGGCTTGATCAACCCGATGACGCCGGTGCTCGCGGCGGGGGCTGCCGTCTCCGCGGCTCTCGGCTCGGCACTCGACGCCGTGCTCATCACCGGGGTGCTGGCGGTCAGCGCGACCGTCGACGGCGTCCAACGCATCGCCACCGACCGCGAACTGGCTCACCTGCTCGACGCGGGCCAGTTGCCGGTGCGCCTGCGCCGGAACGACGAGGTCTCCACCGTGCCCGCCGACCAGCTCGTGCCCGGCGACATCGTGGAGTTCCAGGCCGGTGACGGCGTTCCCGCCGACTGCCGGGTGCTGGCGGCGGATCGACTCGAGTTGGACGAGTCGAGCCTGACCGGCGAGTCGCGGCTCGTGTCGAAGTCGGTGGACGCGACGACTGCTTCGACGCCGGGGGATCGCACCAGCATGCTCTATCAGGGCACCGCGGTGGCTTCCGGGACGGCGACCGCCGTCGTGGTGGCCACCGGAGCGAGCACCGAACTCGGCCGGACCACGCAGGAAGCGCAATCCTCCTCGGGCGGCAACGGCGGTGTCGAGGCTCGGATGAGCGAGCTGACCAAGCAGCTCTTGCCGATCTCCGTGGGCGCGGGCACTGTCCTGTTCGGAGTGGACCTGCTGCGGCGCAACCCGGTGGGCGAGACGATCGGCCGAGCGGTGGGTCTTGCCGTGGCGGCGGTCCCGGAAGGACTGCCGTTCGTGGCGACGCTGGCCGAACTCGCGGCAGCTCGGAGACTCTCCCGACGCGGTGTCCTGGTGCGCAGCCCGTCCACGATCGAGGCTCTCGGTCGGGTGGACGCGCTGTGCTTCGACAAGACCGGCACTCTCACTCAGGGCAGGATCACGCTGCACGAGGTTTCCGACGGCCGATCGAGCCGCCGCCTCGACGGCCTCCACGACTGGCACCGGCGGGTCGTGACCACCGCGGCCCGGGCCAGCCCGCGCCCCAACGGCGAGCCGGTGCCGCACCTGACCGACCGCGCGGTCCTCGACGGAGCCGAAGAACTGGGTCTCGGGGCGAACGGCAGCGAGCTGCACGCGGAGCTGCCGTTCGAACCGTCCCGAGGTTTCCACGCTGCCCGCAGTGACCAGCACCTGAATGTCAAAGGGGCACCCGAGGTGCTGTTGGACCGGTGCACCGGGTGGCGGGACGAGAACGGTGTGACAGCGTTCGACGCGCACGGCAGAGCCGCGGTGGAAGCCGAGATCGAGCGACTGGCGCTGCTGGGCTACCGCGTGTTGGCGGTGGCCGAACGCAGCGCCAGCGACCGTGCCGAACTCGAGGAGGACGACGTCGACGATCTCGACTTCATCGGCCTGCTCGGGCTCGCCGACCCGGTGCATCCCACGGCCGCGGATGCCGTCGGTCGACTGCAGCGTTCCGGCGTCGACGTCGTGATGATCACGGGTGATCATCCGAGCACCGCGGAGGCGATCGCCTCCGAGCTGGACATGCTCCGCGGCAAGCGGGTCATGGTCGGCGGCGAGCTCGACGACCTCGACGACGACCAGCTCGACGGCGAACTGGGCAAGATCGCGGTTTTCGCCAGGGTCAGTCCCGCGCAGAAGGCGCGAATCGTCACGCGGCTGCGCGCCGGCGACAGGACCGTGGCGATGACCGGCGACGGCGCCAACGACGTCCCCGCGATCGGTCTCGCGCATGTGGGCATCGCCTTCGGCTCGCGTGCGACCTCGGCGGCCCGCGAAGCAGCCGACCTCGTGGTCGCCGACGACACGATCGAAACCCTCACCGACGGCATCGTCGAGGGCCGCGGCATGTGGATGTCGGTTCACGATGCGTTGTCGGTTCTGCTCGGTGGCAACCTCGGCGAGATCGGATACTCGGTCGGTGCGGGGTTGTTCGGTGCGGGCGCCGCGCTCAACACCCGCCAACTCCTGCTGGTCAACATGCTCACCGACGTGCTGCCCGCGATCGCGATCGCGGTCCGCCCCCCTCCGGACGCCACGCCGGAGAAGCTGCTTTCCGAGGGCCCCGACGTATCACTGGGCAGGTCGCTGACCCGGGACGTTTACGCGCGCGCGGCGGTGACTTCCGCCGCGGCGGGCGTCGCGTGGGTGGCCGCGAGACCGATCGCGACGGTTGGGCAGGCACGGACCACCGGCCTGGTGGCTCTGGTGGCAGCGCAGATGACCCAGACGCTGGCGGTGCGCGGGCGGACACCACTCGTCCTGGCAGCCGGGCTCGGGTCGCTGTGCATCCTGGGTACGGTGGTGCAGGTGCCGGGTCTGAGCCACTTTTTCGGCAGCCGCCCGCTGCTGCCGCACCAGTGGGCGATCGCGGTGGCCACCGCGGTACTGGCCGCCGTGGCGATGCTGCTCTGGCAGCGTTTCGCCCCGGCAATCGAGCCCTGACCAGCGATGTTCTCGGCCGGTTCACTCGCGTGTCACGTGCATCCCACTCGGCACTCATCCGGGACCGTCATAGTCGGACCGTCCGAACGCACGAACGGCAGAAAGCGCGAGATCATGCCCACCGTTGTGACGTCGATCCTCACCGGCCTGGCCGTGGCCCTCCTCGAGGCCGCGATCGTGCAACTGGCGAAGTCGGCCTTCGCCCGCGTGCGGGTCGCCTGAAGCCCACCCGAGCAATTCGGGTTCGCCGGAGTGCCCGTGGCGCGTCGCATGCGTCACGGGCACTCGTGAATGGTCCTCAGATACCGACGAGTTCGTGGTCGCGCACGTTGCTCGGCGCCGCGCGCTGGGCGATGTAGGCGCCGGCCAGCACGACGGCGCCACCGAGCAGCTGCAACGGACCGAGCTCTTCGGACAGCAGCAGCCACGCGAGCACGGTCGCTACGACCGGCTCCAGGAACGCCACTCCCCCTGCGACCGGCGGCGAGAGCCGCCGGACCGCGACGATGCCGGTCAGGTAGGCGAGCACGGTGCTGACCACCACGACCCATCCGAGAGCCAGGATCGCCGGAAGTGGTGTTCCGGCGAACTCGACGGATCCGGCGAGGATCGACCAGTCCATCCGCCACGGCCAGGCGATGAACGTGACCACCACGGCACCCAGCAGGAGCCCGAAGGCGGCCAGCGCCTGCGGTTCGACCTGTGATCCCCGGTCGGAAAGCAGGAAGTAGGCGGCTTGGCACCCGGCGGCGCCGAGCGCGAGCAGCAACCCGACCGGATCGAAGCCCAGCCCGGCCCAGATCTCCACCACGAACGCGAGACCGACGACGGCCAGCACCACGCCGATCGCGGCGGAACGGCTCACCGGACGGCGCTGCACGAAGCGGATCCAGCCGAGCACGAGCACCGGCCCGAGGAACTCGATCAGCAGGGCGACTCCGACCGGAACGGTGGCGATCGCTGCGAAGTAGAAGACCTGGACGCCCGCGATGGCGAACAGCCCGTACCCCAGCAGCAGTCTCGGCTCGCGGCGCACGAGGTCAAGATGACGCAGCGCGAACGGGAGCATGATCAACGCGCCCCCGGCCAAGCGCAGCCATGCCACCTGCACCGGACTGAGCCCGGCGGTGATCAGTGGTTTCGCGGCGGGGCCGGAGCCGCCGAAGCAGATCGCGGAGGCGATGGCGAACAGCAGGCCGGTGGTTCGGGGATGGTGAAGCGACAAACTCACGCGCACATCCCATCACGCACTCCTCCCGCACCCGATGTCTTTTCCCACCGGGCGGGAGCGCCCGCCGCAGTGGGGCGAACGGCACTTTCGCCCCACAGGACGAGGCGAAAGTGCCGTTCGCTCCGTGGTGAACCGACGTTTCCGAGGAAAGAAGCGCGAAAGTTCTTCAGACGTGCACGTTCGGGCGGATCTTTCCGCACCCGCCTCGACGCGGAATACAGAACGCACGTACTGTTAACCGTGAAGCCGGGTTCACGCGCACGCTCAGCTGACGTGCGCGAGACTCCCGGCCATACCCGAACGTGTGCGCCCACCCGAGTCGCGAGATGGAGCTAACGTGACTGCACCAGCGAGCAAGGACAGCTTCGGCGCCCGTGGAACGCTGAAGGTCGGTGACGCCTCCTACGAGGTGTTCCGGCTCAACGCGGTCGACGGGGCGCAGCGCCTGCCGTACAGCCTCAAGATCCTGCTGGAGAACCTGCTGCGCACCGAGGACGGTGCGAACATCACCGCCGACCACGTGCGCGCGCTCGCCGGTTGGGACCCGAACGCGGAGCCGGACACCGAGATCCAGTTCACGCCCGCCCGCGTGATCATGCAGGACTTCACCGGTGTGCCCTGCGTGGTCGACCTCGCCACCATGCGTGAGGCCGTCAAGGACCTCGGCGGCGAGACCTCCAAGGTCAACCCGCTCGCCCCGGCGGAGCTGGTCATCGACCACTCGGTCGTCATCGACGTGTTCGGCAAACCGGACGCCTTCGAGCGCAACGTCGAGTTCGAGTACGGGCGCAACAAGGAGCGCTACCAGTTCCTTCGCTGGGGTCAGGACGCCTTCGACGAGTTCAAGGTCGTCCCGCCCGGCACCGGCATCGTCCACCAGGTCAACATCGAGCACCTGGCGCGTTCGATCATGTCCCGCAACGGCCAGGCCTACCCGGACACCTGCGTGGGCACCGACTCGCACACCACGATGGTCAACGGCCTCGGCGTGCTCGGCTGGGGCGTCGGCGGCATCGAAGCCGAGGCGGCGATGCTCGGCCAGCCGGTCTCGATGCTCATCCCGAAGGTCGTCGGCTTCAAACTCACCGGCGAGATCCCGCCCGGTGCGACCGCGACCGACGTGGTGCTCACGATCACCGAGATGCTGCGCAAGCACGGCGCGGTCGGCAAGTTCGTCGAGTTCTACGGCTCCGGTGTGGCCTCGGTGCCGCTGGCCAACCGCGCCACGATCGGCAACATGAGCCCCGAGTTCGGCTCCACCGCCGCGATCTTCCCGATCGACGAGGAGACGCTGCGCTACCTGAAGCTCACCGGCCGTCCGCAGGAGCAGGTCGACCTCGTCGAGGCCTACGCCAAGGAGCAGGGCCTCTGGCACGACCCCAGCGCCGAGCCGGAGTACTCCGAGTACCTCGAGTTGGATCTGTCGACGGTCGTGCCGTCGATCGCCGGACCCAAGCGCCCGCAGGACCGCATCGAGGTCTCGGACGCCAAGCCGTCGTTCCGCAAGTCCCTCACCGACTACGTCGAGGTCCAGAGCCCGGACGACGCCGCACTCGACGAGGCGGGCGAGGAGTCGTTCCCGGCCAGCGACCCGGTGTCGGTGACCCACCACGAGGAGAAGCCGCGTCTGGTCTCGGCCGCCGACGGCGCCTCGGGCCGGTCGAGCAACCCGATCACGGTCCACACCGACGAGTACGGCGACTTCGAGCTCGACCACGGTGCGGTCGTGATCGCCTCGATCACCTCGTGCACCAACACCTCGAACCCTTCGGTGATGCTCGGTGCCGCGCTGCTGGCCCGCAACGCCGTCGACAAGGGCCTCTCCCGCAAGCCCTGGGTCAAGACCTCCATGGCACCCGGCTCGCAGGTCGTCACCGACTACTACGAGAAGGCCGGCCTGTGGCCGTACCTGGAGAAGCTCGGTTACCACCTCGTCGGCTACGGCTGCACCACCTGCATCGGCAACTCCGGGCCGCTGCCGGAGGAGATTTCCGCGGCGGTGCAGAAGAACGACCTGGCCGTCACGTCGGTGCTGTCCGGTAACCGCAACTTCGAGGGCCGGATCAACCCCGACGTGAAGATGAACTACCTCGCCTCGCCGCCGCTGGTGATCGCCTACGCGCTGGCCGGGACGATGGACTTCGACTTCGAAGCCGACCCGTTGGGCCACGACACCGAGGGCAAGCCGGTGTTCCTGCGCGACATCTGGCCGTCGCCGCAGGAAGTGCAGTCCACGATGGACTCCGCGATCACGCAGGAGATGTTCACCACGGACTACGCCGACGTGTTCAAGGGCGACGAGCGCTGGCGGGCGCTGCCCACCCCGGAGGGCGAGACCTTCGAGTGGGACCAGCAGTCCACCTACGTGCGCAAGCCCCCGTACTTCGAGGGCATGGGCATGGACCCGGCTCCGGTCCAGGACGTCTCCGGCGCGCGGGTGCTGGCGCTGCTCGGCGACTCGGTGACCACCGACCACATCTCTCCTGCCGGTGCGATCAAGGCCGACTCGCCTGCGGGCAAGTACCTCAGCGAGCACGGTGTCGAGCGCAAGGACTTCAACTCCTACGGTTCCCGACGCGGCAACCACGAGGTGATGATCCGGGGCACCTTCGCCAACATCCGGCTGCGCAACCTCCTGCTGGACGACGTGCAGGGCGGCTACACCCGCGACTTCACGCAGGACGGCGGTCCGCAGACGACGATCTACGACGCCGCGCAGAACTACGCCGCGCAGAACACCCCGCTGGTGGTCCTCGGTGGCAAGGAGTACGGCTCCGGTTCTTCCCGCGACTGGGCGGCCAAGGGCACCCGCCTGCTCGGCGTCCAGGCCGTCATCACCGAGTCGTTCGAGCGGATCCACCGCTCGAACCTCATCGGCATGGGCGTCATTCCGCTGCAGTTCCCGGACGGTGAATCCGCGCAGTCGCTGGGTCTCGACGGGACCGAGACCTTCGACATCGCCGGGATCACCGCGCTGAACAACGGCGAAACCCCGAGCACCGTGAAGGTCACCGCCACCAAATCCGACGGGTCCACGGTGGAATTCGACGCGACCGTGCGCATCGACACTCCCGGTGAGGCGGACTACTACCGCAACGGCGGCATCCTGCAGTACGTGCTGCGCACCATGGTCCGGTCGTAACGAGCGCGTGAGCCTTTTTGGTGGTCATAGCCACCAAAAAGGCTCACGCCTCTGTCAGTGCAGCACCTTGAGGCCGATGACTCCGGCCACGATCAGGACCAGGCAGCTCACCCGCGCCGCCGTGACAGGGTCGCCCTGCACGGCCATGCCGTAGAGGGCGGCGCCGACGGTGCCGATGCCGACCCATACGGCGTAGCCGGTACCCAGCGGCAGGGTGCGCAGTGCGTAGCCGAGCCCGCCCATACTCACGGCGAGGGTGACGACGAACACCAGGCTCGGGACCAGCCGGGTGAGTCCTTCCGATCGGGAGAGCGCGGCCGCCCACACGGCCTCGAACACTCCGGAGATGACGAGCACGATCCACGCCACGGTAGACCTCCACGGACGACGAGAATTTCGGTGCAGTGCCGTCTTGACGTGACCGGGTACGGCACCCTCGTCCGGAGAACACAACCGCGCGTCGTGACTGAGCCGACGCTAGCACGGTGCGCAGCGCGTGAGCCTTTTTGGTGGCTGGGACCACCAAAAAGACTCACGCGATAGTCTCGTGGGGTCGGGACGAGTCGGAGGAGCCTGGGTGTCACCGCTGGTGGTGTTCGCGATCGCGGCTGCGGCGATCTTCCTCGGTTCCGTCGTGCAGGGCAGCATCGGAATGGGGATGAACCTTGTCGCCGCTCCGCTGGTCACCCTCGTGGATCCCAGCTACGTGCCTGTCCCGCTGCTGATCCCGCTCGCCGTGCTGGGAACACTCACCTGGGCGCGCGAGCACGAGCACGTCCACTGGCGTGGCGTCGGCTACCTCAGCGCTGGACGGATCCCGGGCTCCCTGATCGGAGTCGCGATGGTCGCCCTGCTGCCCGCGCGGGAGTTCGGCATTGCGATCGGAGTGCTGGTGTTCTGCTTCGTCGCGTTGTCCATGACCTCGTGGCAGCCACGCCCCACGACCGGTTCGCTCGTCACCGCCGGTGTCGCCAGCGGTGTTGCCGGAACCGCATCCTCCATCGGCGGGCCGCCGGTGGCGCTGCTCTACCAGTACGCGGGCGGACCGCGATTGCGAGCGACGTTGGCGGCGGTCAGCGTGCTCGGGACCATCGTCTCCTTGCTGTTCCTGTTCGTCGGCGGTCAGGTCACCCTCTCGGGAGTCTTGGCGGGGGTGGGACTGCTCCCGTTCACCGCCCTCGGCTTCGCGGTGTCCTCGCCGCTGCGTCGGTTCGTCGACGGTGCAAGGATGCGGCCCGCCGTGCTCGTGGTCTCCGCCGGGAGCGCGCTGGTGCTCGTGCTGCGAGGCATGATGGCCTGAACCGGTGGTCGGGGTCACTCTCACTACATCCGCCCGAAACGTGCCCGCTGTGTTCGTTTCACACCGGAAACACACGACACCTCGGCCGGAAACGCGCGATACCTAGCGTCGGAACCGACACCGACGAGAGGACCTCGCGTTGACGACGACCGCTAGTCCCGCAGCCCGACGCGGCTGGATCGAGGGGTGGGATCCGGAGAACAAAGAGTTCTGGCAGCAACAAGGCAACAGGACCGCCCGACGGAACCTGGCGATGTCCGTCGTCGCCGAACACGTCGGATTCTCCGTGTGGAGCATCTGGTCGGTGCTCGTGCTGTTCCTCTCACCGGAGATCGGTTTCGACTTCACCGTCGGCGAGAAGTTCGTTCTCGTCGCCACGCCCACGCTGGTCGGATCAGTGCTGAGGTTGCCATACAGCTGGGCTGTGACCCGGTTCGGCGGACGGAACTGGACCGTCCTCAGCACGGCGGTGCTGCTCGTGCCCGCATCTCTGGCCTGGTACTGCGTGCAGCAGCCGGAGACGCCACTGTGGGTGTTCCTGCTCATCGCGGGGTTGACCGGGCTCGGCGGCGGAAACTTCGCCTCGTCGACGACGAACATCGCCGAGTTTTTCCCGCAACGCCACCAAGGCTGGGCTCTCGGACTCAACGCTGGCGGCGGCAATCTGGGCGTCGCGGTCGTGCATGTCGTCGGCCTGCTGGTGATCGCCACGATCGGCCGCACGAACCCCGCAGTCGTCGCAGGCACGTACCTCCCCCTGATCGTCCTCGCAGCTGTCGGGGCCGCCTGCTGGATGGACAATATCGACGCGGTGCGTACCTCCGCCGGAACCCTGCGTGCCGCGGTCCGGGAGCCCCACACGTGGACGCTGTCGATGCTCTACCTCGGCACCTTCGGGTCGTTCATCGGCTTCAGCGTCGCGTTCGGTCTGGTGCTGCGGAACCAGTTCGACGCGAGCCCGCTCGACGCCGCCGGCGTCACCTTCCTCGGTCCACTGCTGGGCTCGCTGTCCCGTCCCGTCGGCGGATGGCTCGCGGACCGCTGGGGCGGCGCGAGCGTGACGTTGTGGACGTTCGTCGGGATGGCGGGCGGGACCGGTGCCTTGCTCGCGGCATCCACCCTCAAGTCGTTGCCGACGTTTCTCGTCGCCTTCACGGTCCTGTTCGTGCTGACCGGTATCGGAAACGGTTCGGTCTACAAGCTGATTCCGGCGGTGTTCCACAACCAGGCCCACAACGACGGCGCCGACACCGGCTCACTTCCTGGAGCCAAGAAGCTCACCGGATCCGTTGTCGGAATCGCGGGCGCCGTCGGTGGGCTCGGTGGTGTGGTCATCAACCTCGCCTTCCTCGTGTCCTACCGCGAAACGGGCACAGGTGACGCCGCGTTCCTGTCGTTCCTCGTCTACTACGCCGTGTGTCTCGCGGTGACGTGGTTGCTGTACGCACAAGCCGAACCCGCCGCGGTGAGAGGAGAGCCCACCCGTGCCTGACATCCGCACCGTCACCACGCATTGCCCCTACTGCGCGTTGCAATGCGGGACGATCCTGACGCGTGAGCGCACCGGAGTAGTCGTCCGGCCGTCGGACTTCCCTGTCAATCAAGGCGGTTTGTGTCAGAAGGGCTGGACCGCCCCGACGCTGCTCGACACGCCGGACCGCCTCAAACACCCGCTCGTGCGCGGGAACGACGGCGAGTTGCGGGCGTGCTCGTGGGACGCGGCCCTCAATGTCGTGGCGATCGGACTTCGTGCCGCGCAACGGGAACACGGCGCCGACGCCGCCGCCGTGTTCGGCGGCGGCGGCCTGACGAACGAAAAGGCCTACCTGCTCGGGAAGTTCGCGCGAGTCGCTCTGGGCACCCGTCAGATCGACTACAACGGACGTTTCTGCATGTCCTCCGCCGCCGCGGCGGGGTCGGCGGCGTTCGGACTCGATCGAGGACTCCCGTTCCCGGTGACCGACCTCGGCCGCGCCGACGTCGTGATGCTCGCAGGCGCGAACGTGGCCGAAACGATGCCACCCCTCATGCAGCACCTGACGCGACCGTCGCTGATCGTGCTCGATCCCAGGGTCTCGGCCACCGCGCAGCGCGCCGCGCTTCACCTGCAACCGGCGCCCGGCACGGATCTCGCTCTGGTCCTCGGACTGCTGCACATCGCCGTCGTCGACGGATTCTGCGACACCGGCTACGTCCGATCCCGCACGTCCGGATTCGACGAGGCCTGGAAGCGCGCGATGACCTGGTGGCCGGAACGCGTCGAGCGCGAGACGGGTGTCCCGGTCGCAGACCTCCGCGCCGCGGTGCGAATGCTCGCCGAGGGCGAACGCGCCTACATCCTGACCGGGCGAGGCGTGGAGCAGCACAGCAAGGGCACGGACACCGTGTCCGGATTCATCAACCTCGCCTTGGCCTTGGGACTTCCGGGCATCGACGGCAGCGGGTACGGGTGTCTCACCGGCCAGGGCAACGGTCAAGGCGGACGAGAGCACGGTCAGAAGGCCGACCAGCTTCCGGGCTACCGTTCCATCACCGATCCGGCGGCACGCCAACACATCGCCGATCAGTGGGGCGTCGACGTGGCCTCCCTGCCCGGCCCGGGGCGCAGTGCAGCGGAACTGTTCGCATCGCTCGGCCAAGAGGACGGTCCCCGCGCCCTGCTTGTGTTCGGCTCGAACCCGGTGGTGTCCGCACCGGACTCCCAGCACGTCGTTGAACGCTTGCGGGCACTGGATCTACTCGTAGTGGCCGACTTCGTGCCGTCCGAGACGGCACAGTTGGCCGACGTGGTGCTGCCGGTGACGCAGTGGGCCGAAGAAGAGGGCACCGTGACGAACCTCGAAGGACGCGTCCTGCGACGCCGGCGGCTACGGGTCCCCCCTTCGCACGCGCGCTCGGATCTCGAGGTGCTGCACGGACTCGCCACCCGGCTCGGCCAGCCGGGGCATCGCTTTCCTACCGGTGCTCGAGAGGTCTTCGAAGAGTTGCGCAGCGCCTCCCGGGGCGGGATCGCCGACTACTCGGGAATCAGCTATACGCGGCTGGACTCCGGAGAGGCGCTGCACTGGCCGTGCCCCAGGATCAGCCGGGGGCATCATCCCGGCACTCCGCGTCTGTTCCTCGACTGGTTCGCGCACACCGACGGGCGAGCACGTTTCGTGCCTGTGGAACACCGTCCCCCGCACGACGCCGCGACCCACCACCTTCCGTTGTGGGCGACGACCGGCCGCGTGCTCACCCAGTATCAGTCCGGTGCGCAGACCCGGCGGGTTCCCGACCTCCATGCGGCGAACCCGGAGCCGTTCGTCGAGGTGCACCCGGACACGGCCGAACGTGCGGGAGTCCGTGACGGACAGCTCGCTCGGGTGACCTCGGCCCGCGGGAGCACGATCGCACGGGTCCGGGTCGAACCCTCGATGCGAACCGACACCGTCTTCCTACCGTTCCATTTTCCCGCCGACGGGAGCGCGAACCTCATCACACCCGCGGCACTGGATCCCCGAAGCCGCATGCCCGAATTCAAGGTCGCCGCCGTGCGACTGGACGCGCTGTCCGCGTTGGCCGGCCCGAAATCCACAACAGCAGGCTCGTCCCCTGTGGACTCCACCGGTCAGACGGAGGTGTACGGATGAGTCACGTCCTCGTTGTCGGCAACGGTCCGGCCTCGCACCGGCTCGTCGAGCGGCTACGCCACCACGGACATCGCGGCCAGATCACCGTTCTCGGTGCGGAGACACTCCCGGCCTACAACCGGGTCCTGTTGTCCTCCGTGCTCGATCGCACTCTCGATGCCGACGCGGTCACCCTGCCCGACGCCCCTCGTGACGTCCGGATCCGACTCGGCGTCACCGTCACCGAGATCGACCGCCAACGACGCCTCGTGCGGGGTGACGACGGAGTGGTGCACAGCTACGACGACCTGGTGCTCGCTACCGGCGCCACCACTCGTGTTCCTCCGGTTCCCGGCCTTGCCGACGAGTACGGACACCTGCCGCGAGGAGTCACGGCGCTGCGCACCCTGCACGACTGCGATCGGCTGTCCCATCAACTGACCGGTGGCGGGCACGCGGTCGTCCTCGGTGGCGGAGTGCTCGGTGTCGAAGCGGCGTACGGCCTCGCGGCCGACGGCAACGCCGTCACGCTCGTGCATCCCGGCACTCACCCGATGGATCGCCAACTCGATGTTGCAGGGGGCCGACTGCTCGCCGACCATCTCCGGGCCATCGGCATCGATCTCCGTCTCGGACGCGGCGTCACGAACTACACCGAAGGCTCGGTCCGTCTCGACGACGGTGAGTGTCTCGACACGGAGGCGCTCGTGCTGTGCACGGGTGTCACCCCCGCCACCGAACTCGCCGACCAGGCGGGACTCGCCGTGAACCGCGGTGTCGTCGTCGACGATCATATGCGCACGGACGACCCGCACGTGCACGCGATCGGTGACTGCGTCGAGCACGGTGGACAGGTCCCCGGTCTCATCGCGCCCGCCTGGGACCAGGCCGACGTGCTGGCCCGCGTCCTCACCGGGGCGGACGCGACCGCTCGCTACGTACCCGCCAGCACCGTGACCAGGCTCAAAGCGCGTGGGATCGACCTCGTCTCGATCGGCGCGGCCACCCCGTGCGCCGATCCCGACATCGAGCGGGTCACGATGTCCGATCCGGCACGGGGCAGATACGCGACTCTCACGCTGCGCGACGAACGCGTCGACGGCGCCGTGCTCATCGGCTTTCCCGACGCGATCGCCACGATCTCCCGGCTGCACGACGAACGCAGGACCGTGCCGTGGGACCGGCTGGGGCTGGTCCTCGGCACCGGTGGACCGGCGAGAACCGAGCCTGCGGATCTCGCACAGGACAGCGTCGTCTGCCGCTGCAACACCGTCTCCAAACGCGCACTCGCCGACGCATGGCAGGCGGGTTCCCGTGACGTCGCGACATTGGCCGAGGCGACACGTGCCACCACAGGATGCGGCGGCTGCGCCGACGACATCCGTGCGCTGTGCCGTGCGTGGGTCGCCGACGGTGCTTTCCCGGAACAGAACACAGGAGAGGAAGGTGCAGCATGACCCGCACCGTTGTCGTCATCGGTCACGGAATGGTCGGCCACCGGCTGATCGAGGAACTCCGCGCCAAAGACGAGTCCGGTTCCTGGAAGATCGTCGTCATCGGCGAGGAACGTCTTCCCGCCTACGATCGCGTCGCGCTGTCGTCCTACATGGATGGGTCTACTGCAGAAGACCTGACGCTCGTCTCCCCCGAGCTGTTCACCGACCCGCACATCGACCTTCTTCTCGGCTGCGAGGCGACCGAGATCGACCGAGTCGGCCGGCACGTCACGTTGTCCGACGGTCGGTCCGTCCCCTACGACGCTCTCGTACTCGCGACCGGTTCGTCTCCGTTCGTCCCGCCGGTGCCGGGACACGACCTCGGCAACTGCTTCGTGTACCGGACAGTGGACGACCTGGACGCGATCCGAGCGGCGGCGACCGAGGGTGAGGGCGTCGTCGTCGGCGGTGGGCTGCTCGGTCTCGAAGCCGCGAATGCTCTGCGACTTCTGGGAATGAGTCCCCACGTGGTCGAGATGGCACCTCGACTGATGCCGTTGCAGGTCGACGATGGTGGCGGCCAGGTACTCGACGGTCTGGTGCGCGGGCTCGACGTCGACGTCCACTGTGGCGCCGGAGTGCAACGGATCGGGGGTTGCGACGGGCTGGCGAACGAGGTCGTACTCACCGACGGAGTTCGCATTTCCGCCGACATGGTGGTGTTCTCGGCAGGGATCCGGCCTCGCGACGACCTCGCTCGCGCGGCGGGCTTCGAAACCGGAGAACGGGGTGGGATCCTCGTCGACGACTGGTGCCGAACCGGTGACGAGCGTGTCTTCGCCATCGGTGAGTGTGCCGCCGTGCGCGGCACCTCGTACGGGCTCGTGGCCCCCGGGTACGCGATGGCCGAGGTCGTGGCCGGACAGCTACTCGATCTCGACCCCACGCCGTTCCCGGGCGCTGACATGTCGACGAAACTCAAACTGCTCGGCGTCGACGTCGCGAGCTTCGGCGATGCCCACGCCACCGCCGACGGCGCACTGGAGGTCGTCTACGCCAACAACGCTGCGGGTACCTACGCCAAACTGGTGGTCAGCGACGACGCGCGGACTCTGCGAGGCGGAGTGCTCGTCGGCGACGCCACCGCCTACGCGACACTCCGTCCGCTCGTCGACCGGGAACTGCCTGCTCCGCCGGAGCAGCTGCTGCTCCCGGCCGGAGCGGAGTTCGATTCGGCAGCGCTGCCGTCGGACACCGTGATCTGTTCCTGCAACAACGTGTCGAAACAGAACATCACCGATGCCGTGCGAGCCGGCGGAGCCGACGACATCGCCGGAGTAAAGAACTGCACCCGGGCCGGGACCTCGTGCGGATCGTGCGTGCCGATGCTCAAGACCCTGCTCACCGAGTGCGGCGTGGAAACCTCGAACGCGCTGTGTGAACACTTCGACCACTCGCGGCCGGAACTCTTCGAGATCGTCCGTGGCACCGGTATCGACACCTTCTCCGAACTCATCGCCCGCTACGGCCGGGGTGCGGGCTGCGACCTGTGCAAGCCCGCCGTCGCGTCGATCCTCGCCGGCCTGAACCGGGGACACGTGTTGGAGGGCGAACACGCCGGGCTCCAGGACACCAACGACCGCTTCCTCGCCAACATGCAACGCAACGGCACCTACTCGGTGGTGCCCCGTGTTCCTGGCGGAGAGATCACGCCCGACAAGCTCATCGTGCTGGGTGAGGTCGCCCGCGAGTTCGCTCTCTACACGAAGATCACCGGTGGTCAACGCATCGACCTTTTCGGAGCTCGCGTGGAGCAACTCCCCCGGATATGGCAGCGACTCGTGGACGCGGGCTTCGAATCAGGGCATGCCTACGGTAAGGCCCTGCGCACCGTCAAGTCCTGTGTGGGAACCGACTGGTGCCGATACGGAGTGCAGGATTCGGTGAGCATGGCGATCCGGCTCGAGCTCCGCTACCGGGGCCTACGCTCACCGCACAAGCTCAAAGGCGGCGTCTCCGGCTGCGCCCGCGAATGCGCCGAAGCCAGGTCGAAGGACTTCGGGGTCATCGCGACCGAATCGGGCTGGAACCTCTACGTCGGCGGCAACGGTGGATTCTCCCCTCGGCACGCCCAGCTGCTCGTCGCGGATCTCGACGACGACGGACTCATCCGGACGTTGGACCGGTTCCTCATGTTCTACGTACGTACAGCGGACCGGCTGCAGCGCACCGCCGCCTGGCTCGAGGACCTCGACGGGGGTCTCGACCACCTCCGCGCAGTCGTCGTGGACGACGCGCTCGGGATCGCCGGGGAGCTGGAAACGTCCATGGCTCGACATGTCGAGGCGTACACCGACGAATGGGCGGCAGTCCTCGACGACCCGGACAAGCTGGCCCGCTTCGTCTCGTTCGTCAACGCGCCCGACTCACCCGACCCGACGATCGGATTCACCGAAGAACGCGGCCAGATCCGACCGGCCCCGGTCAGCTTGCCCACCCCGACAGTCCGCAGCACGGAGGTATCCGCATGACCTGGCACCCGGTGTGTTCCTACACGTTCCTCGTACCCGCCAACGGTGTGTCGGCGCTTGTCGACGGTCAACCGGTCGCGGTCTTCCGCACCGCCGACGACGAGCTGTTCGCCGTCGGCGACGTCGACCCTTTCTCCGGTGCCGGAGTGATCGCTCGTGGGATCGTCGGCGACCGTGCCGGGGAGCCGACGGTGGCCTCACCGATGCTTAAACAAGTGTTCTCACTACGCACCGGCTCGTGCCTGGACGACCCGGACGCCGCCCTGCCCACCTACGACGTTCGGCGGCGCGAGAATCTGATCGAGGTGGCCCTGCGATGAGGCAACGCGCGCTCGTGCTCGCAGCCCACGGAACCCGAGATCGCCAAGGGCTACGGCTTCTTGAACGGCTCACCCACCGGGTTGCCCGGAGTGTGGAAGCGGAGGTGCACCTGGGATACGTCGACGTGGTGGAGCCGACGATCGGGGACGTCGTCGACCGGGTCGGCGGGTACGCGGTCGTGGTACCCGCCCTTCTCGCCCGTGGCTACCACGTTCGCACTGATCTCCCCAGCCAACTGTTCTCACACGAGCGCGTGGTCGTGGCCGACGCTCTCGGCCCCGCCCCGGAACTCGGGGTCGCGATGCGGGACCGGCTCAGCGAAGCGGGCTCGGGACCTGGTGAGTCGGTCGTGTTCTCCGCTGCCGGGTCGTCCGACGCGCAGGCGCTCGCGGATGTTCGGACCGCGGCAGAGCACCTCGGCTCCCTTCTCGGTCGGGCGCTGAACCCGACCTACGTCACGACTGAGCCCCGCACCCGTGATCGCCTCAGCGCCGCCGCCGGCGCCGGAGGAAACCCCGGCGGAGTCGCCATCGCGCCGTACCTGTTGGCTCCCGGCCTGTTCCATCAGCGGCTACGCGACCTTCCCGTCCGAGTCGTCGCCGAGCCACTCGGTGACCACCCCGCGGTGATCGATCTCATCGTCCGTCGCTACCTCACAGCTACGGCGACGCGTCCCCCTCACAGTGAACGACGTACCACGTGCGGGCCCATGTGAGCCCCACGCTCACTCGAGGATCGCTTGTGCGACCTCGTCGACGTCGTACCCGGACACCTCCGGGTCCGCGTACGAGTCGAGCAGGATCCGCTCCTTGCGACTCACCCACGCGGTGCGCAACCCGACGGCGCGGGCGCCGTGGGTGTCCCAGCCGTGCGCCGCGACGAAGAACGCCTGTTCCGGTCTCGCGCCCAGACGTTCCACGCCGACCCGGTAGACGCGCGGGTCGGGCTTGAACACCCCCGGCACGTCGCTGCCGACCACACCCTCGAAGCGGTCCCGAATGCCGGCGTACAACAACGCGTCCTCGGCGACCGCGGTGGCGCTGTTGGTGATCACCCCCAGCCGCAGGCCGGCGTCCCGCAGCCGGTCGAGCGCAGCGGGCACCTCGTCGAACGCGGGCATCTGCCGGACCGCGGCCACGGTTTCGTCCACCAGCTCCTGAGTTGCGTCCATTCCGGCCAGCCGCAACCGCCGCGCGGTCGCCGCGGCGAGGTACTCACCGAACCGTCTGGGACGGCCGACGAGGGTGTCCACCATCGATTGCCCGATCGACTCGTCCAGCAGACCCAACGCCGCCGACTCGGTGTCGAGCGGACTCGGGAGGTGTGCGCTGAGCGTGGACGGGTCCAGCAAGGTTCCGTTCATGTCGAACAGGACCCATTCGGGCCCGCTCCGCGTCGTCATGCGGACGATTCCTCCTGCGTCGCTCGGGTCATCATCGTTTCGAACAGGCCTGCATCCTGATGCTGGTGGAAGCCGTACCAGGCGTCGAGGAAATCCTGCTCGTAGAGGTCCAGGCGGCGAAAGATCGCCGTCGCGAAATCGACAGGGGACTGCGGTCCGGCAGTGATGAGCAGGCCATCGTCGACGACAGCCTCGTCCAGGTACCGACTCGCTCCTGCGTACCCCGACCAGGCCAGGTAACCGGCGGCGCTGCTGGTGTGCGCCCGGTCGTCGAGGAGCCCGGCCCGAGCCAGGCCCATCGTCGCGCCGCAGATCGCGGCGACCGGAACACCGTGGTCGAGGAACTCCCCGGCCTTGTCCGCGAACTCCCCGAGCTCACCGGCGTCCCACGCAGTCGCTCCTGGTAGCAGGAACAGGGCACTGTCGCGGGGACGCAGTTCCGTCACCGCCAGATCCGGCACCATCCGGACACCCGCTGCCGTGGTCACCGGATTCAGCGTCGGCGCCACCGTCACGATCTTGTAGCGCCCCGGCTCGCGTTGAAACCGCGGGTCGTTGATGTGAGCGGCCGCGTGCCCGTACTCCCAGTCGGCCAGCGTGTCGTACACCGCGAGGTGCACCGTCTCCTTCGACATCGCTCCCCCGTCCCGCGTTCTCATTGGCCGAGCCACTGTCGCACGGTGCACCGACAGTCGCCCGAAACTCGGGCGTAGACAAGGCGACCACGACATCCAGAACCCGACCACTCCGCCACAGGGCGAACATGGCCGGACGGGCTGGTCGGTCCTCGTCGCCACGTACCGCCCCGGCCCGCTGTGACGCGCGACGAGGACGGTGGCGTGCGCGCTCCGATTCCGGAATGCTCGGAGCATGCTGATCCGTGACGCGACCGTCGACGACTGGCCGGACATGTGGGAGTTCATGCGGGGCATCGTCGCGGCGGGTGAAACCTATGCCTACCCGCGCGACCTCGACTCCGATGCGCTGCGCGCGATCTGGTTCGGCGCACCCCCGGCCACGACCGTCGTCGCCGTGGACGACGACGGCACGGTGCTCGGTACCGCGAAGATGGGGCCCAATCACGGCGGCGGTTCCGCCCACGTGTCGACCGCGAGTTTCATGGTCGATCCTGCTTCCGGGCGCAAGGGTCTCGGCCGGGCGCTGGGCGAGCACGTGCTGGACCGCGCGCGCACAGACGGCTACCTGGCGATGCAGTTCAACGCGGTGGTCGAGTCGAACACGCGGGCCGTCGCACTGTGGAAGTCCCTCGGGTTCGACATCATCGGCACCGTGCCGCAGGGGTTCCAGCACCCGGAGTACGGGTTCGTGGGGCTGCACATCATGCACCGCTTCCTCTGATCACCTACCGCGGTTCCAGCGCGAACACGCGCAACTCCCGGTCCGAGGCTCGTCGGGCGTAGGTGTCGTAGGCCGGCCAGGTATCGAGGCAGTGGCGCCACACCTCGTCGCGCTCCGCACCCGTCACGAGGCGTGCCCGCACCTGCTTGCGTACGCCGCGTTCGGTGACGGTGGCGTCCGGGTTCGCCAGCAGGTTCGCCGACCACGCGGGATGGTGACGCTGCCCCCAATTCGACCCGACCACGATCAGCGCGGCGCCGTGGGGCGCGTACAGCAGCGGTACGGAACGAGGCTCACCGCTCTTGCGGCCTGTCGCGGTGAGCAGGAGATACGGCAGACCGAGCACTCGCAGGAAACTCACCCGGCCCCGGGTGCGCCGTTGCATTGCGAGATCCACGGGCACCGCCTGACGACCGACCCAGGCGAACCATTCGTGCTTGCCGAGTGACCTCGCGACGTTTCGCACCGCTTCCATGGCCCCATCCTGCCCGAGACACCGGGACCGCCGATGCCGAGTCGGAGGACTCGCTCTGCTCAGCACTCCCTGACTCAGAGGGCACTGGGGCGGCGGAACTTGACCACTTACCCAAGTTCCGAGATGCCCTTTCAGGGCCCGTCGGTCGGCGCCTCGTCCGAGTCCGTCGTGACGTCCTGCTCGCTCGTGCTCTCCTGTGTCTCGGTCGTGCTTTCCTGCGTGTCCGTCGTGCTGTCCAGGGTCTCCGTCGTGGACTCCGGGGTAGCCGTCGTCGAGTCCTCGGCGGGCGGGGTGAGCGTCGAACCCGAGGTGGGGCCCAGCGTTTTCTCGGTGCATTCGTCATATGTCCGGCCCGCACACGTACCGAGTCCGGGATCGTCGTCCGGCACGTCGAAGTATCCGCCCTCGATCGAATAGCGGCAGAACCAGCCGATGCTGGGATCCCACCTGCAGTTCTCGTACGGCCCCAGAGCCGCGGTCGGCGTGACCACGCTGGGGCCGTGGGGCTCCAGCGAAATCCCGCACCGGGACTTGGTCACGTCGTCCATGTCGGCCTCGGCGAGATCGCAGTCCGCCGGTGCGGTCGTCGGCGGGCCCGGCTGGCTGGCCGTGATCGTCGCCGGAGGTTGCGGCGGCGGTGCGGGTGGCGTGTCCACACCGGCAGCACAAGCACTCAACACCAGTGCGAGCCCGGCGGTGAGGAAGAGACGTACGGTCCACATGGCGTTCCCCGATGGCCAGTCGCCCACGCCGGTCGCGGACGCTACATCTGGCCACCGCGTTGACCACGTTTCCCGTTACCGCTCACGGACCGTGACCCCCGAGGGAAACGTCGTTCAGCGTGCCTGCGCCAGCGACAGTGCGAACTCGCCCGCTTCGTCGGTCCACCATCGGCGGAGTTCGAAGCCCGCGACGGACAGCTCGTCACGAACCCGGTCGCGCCGGAACTTCGCGGACACCTCGGTACGGAGTTCCTCGCCCTCGGCGAACTCGACCGTGAGACCGAGCTCCCGAACCCGAACCGACACCGCGGCCTCGGCGCGCAGCCGCATCTCGATCCATTCCTGTTCGGCGTTCCACACGGCCCGGTGCGTGAAGTTCTCCACGGGGAAATCGGCGTCGAGCTCACGGTTGAGCACCGCGAGGACGTTGCGGTTGAACTCCGCGGTCACCCCGGCCGCATCGTCGTAGGCACGGACGAGGCGATCCTGGGACTTGACGAGGTCCGTCCCCACGAGCAGGCACTCCCCCGTCGTCAGCGCCCCGCGGACGGAAGTCAGGAACTCCGCGCGCTCGTTGGGGAGCAGGTTGCCGATGGTGCCGCCGAGGAAGGCGACGAGGCGTCGGTGCTCGGCGGGAACACCGGTCATCCCGGTGGTGAAGTCCCCGACGATCCCGCGCACGTCGAGTTCGGGATAGTCGACCGCGATCGCCTCGCATGCCGCTCCCAGCGCCGACTCGGAGACGTCCAGTGGCAGGAACTGGCGCAGCGTCTCGTTCTTGCGCAGCGCGTCGAGCAGGAGCCGGGTCTTCTCCGAGGACCCCGATCCGAGCTCCACCAGGGAGCCCGCGTCGCTGAGTTCGGCGATCCCGAGTGCATGCTGCTGCAGGATCTGCTGCTCGGCGCGGGTCTGGTAGTACTCAGGCAGCGCGGTGATCCGTTCGAACAGTTCGCTGCCCACCGCGTCGTAGAGCCACTTCGGGGAGAGCCACTTCGGGGTGTCGGTGAGTCCTGCGCGCGCGTCGGCGCGCAGCGCGCGGGCGGCGTCCTGGTCGGTGAAGTGCACGAGCAGTTCGGGCTTGTTCATGAAGCTCCTACCTGTGATGTCGGCGTCCCGGATCTCGGTGCGCCGGGGTATCAGAGTGCCTGGACGCGCACGTCGTCGAGCGTGGCGACGACGAGGTGACGGTCAGGAACGGGTTCCCACTCGTCGGGAGCACCGAAGGGTTCGGACGCGACGGTGACCTTGCCGGGTGTGCGGCGCACGGACAGCGCGTGCGTCCATGTCGTGGCGACCACGGTGTCGCCGTCGGAGAACAAGAAGTTCAGCCGCGAGTCCGGCGCGAGTGTGGCGATCTCGGTGACCAGTCCGCCCAGTACGTTCTCCGGGGAGTCACCTTTGGACAGACGTTGCTGCACCAGCGCCCAGACCACGGCGGAATCCACCGGCGCGTCCACGGTCATCAGGTCGACGGCGTCGAGTCCGGCGGCCAGCGGCGCCAGCGAATCCGGCCATCCGCTGACGGAGCCGTTGTGACTGAACAGCACCCGGCCGTCGGTGAACGGCGCGCACGCGGGCTCGGTGACCGGCATGCCTGCGGTCGCCGACCGCACGGCAGCCACGACCGCACCGCTGGTCGTCCGCGCCGCGAGTTCGGCGAAATTCGTGTCCGTCCACATCGGAACGGAACGACGGTACCGTTCCGGGACCGTGGAGTCCGACGCGTACCAGCCCGCGCCGAAACCGTCGACGTTGACCGTGCCGCTGCCCCGCATGTCGTTCGGAGCCCAGGTCTGTTCGAGCAGCGCGTGTTCCGGACGCAGCAACAACTCGTCCAGGGCGACGGGCGGGCCGAGGTAGCCCAGGTGTCGACACACGCCGATCACCCGATCTCGTCGCGGGAGAGGCTCCGCGCGCAGCGGAACCCGGTGAAGATCTGCCGCCGGATCGGGTAGTCCCAGTTGCGGAAGGTGCCCCGGCACGCCGCACGGTCGGTGCCGAACGAGCCGCCGCGCAACACCTGATGGTCCGGTCCGAAGAAGACCTCCGAGTACTCCCGGTACGGAAACGCGGTGAAGCCCGGGTACGGGCGGAAGTCCGACGAGGTCCACTCCCAGACGTCACCGATGAGCTGACGAGCGCCGCACGGCGCCTCGCCGTGCGGATAAGCACCCGCAGGTGCGGGTCGCAGGTGGCGTTGCCCCAGGTTCGCGTGGTCCGGGCCGGGATCGTCGTCGCCCCACGGGTACCGGCGCGATCGCCCGCTGGACGGGTCGAACCGCGCCGCCTTCTCCCATTCCCGCTCGGTCGGCAGGCGTTTGCCCGCCCATGCCGAGAAGGCGGCGGCTTCGTGGTAGCTGACGTGCATGACCGGCTCGTTTGCCGGAACCGGCTCCACGTGGCCGAAACGCCGCCGCATCCACCGGTCTCCGTCGCGGAACCAGAACCGCGGCGCCTCCAACTCGGCGCGCTGCACGAACGCCCAGCCGTCCGGGCTCCACCACTGTTGCTGCCGGTATCCCCCGGCGTCGATGAACCGCTGGAACTGGCCGTTGGTGACCGGCGTGGTGTCGAGGGCGAACGCCTCGACGCGCACGTCGTGGGCGGGTCGTTCGTTGTCCAGGGCCCACGGTTCCGTCGAGGTGCCCATGGTGAACGGACCGGCGGGCACGACGATCTCCGCGGGCAACGCGCGATCGTCCGCAGGCGGTGGCGGTTCGGCGTGCAGGGCGGGCTCGCCGCGTCGAAGCTGGTGGGTGGCGAGCATCGTCTCGTCGTGTTGTTGCTCGTGCTGCACGATCATGCCGAAGGCGAAGGCGTTGTCGACCAGCCTCCGTCCCTGCAACGGAACCCCGTCGAGCAGGTCGAACACCTTGGTACGAACCGTTCCGACGTACTCACGCGCCTCGGTCGGCCCGAGCAACGGCAGCTGTGGACGGTCCGAGCGCGGATGCTGGAACGCGTCGTAAAGGTCGTCGATGTCCGGGCGCACCGCCTCCCGCCCACCGACGTCACGCACCAGCCAGAGCTCTTCCTGGCTGCCGATGTGCGCGAGGTCCCAGACCAACGGCGACATCAACGGCGAATGTTGACGTTCCAGATCCTCGTCGTCGACCGCGTCGGTGAGCTGCGCACTGCGCTGCCTGGTTCGGCTCAGTTCCTCGGCGACGTGCGCACGCAAGGCGTCGTCCCCTTGCACGGCCCACGGATGAGCGGTTTCGGCGGTCATGCCCCGACCCCCTTCTGCTGCTCGGCGAGTGTGCGCTCGACGGTCGTGTCGAGTTCCGCAGCGATGCCGTCCGGAGCGTCCGTGTGCTCCAGATTCCGGCACGCGAGGTCGAAAACGGCGCGCGCTGCTCGCGCGAGCACAGCGTCGTTCAAGCCGTGGCGCGCGGCATGCATCCATCGCCCCACGACCGGCGACGTCCGCTCCAGGAGTTCATCCACTGTGGACTCATCGCGGAACAGGGCGATGAGCGCGGCGGCCGGAAGGCGCCAGGTGTCCCCGATCTGGCTGTCGAGATACCGGACCTCGAAGTAGCCGCGCGGGCGCACCGGGGGAAACATCGTGGTGAGGTGATAGTCGAGATCGTCCCGCGTCGGTGGCCTCGGCTCACCGCCCTCGATCCATTCCGCGAACGTGAGCCCGTTCGGCGCGGTCCAATCCCCCTGCTCGCGTCGCACGCAGACCAGACTCGTGTCCAGCACGCGGCGCGCCCAGCTCGCCGCGGGATCGGCGGTGATCGGACCGGGACGCATGCGCGGCGGGTCGGTGCGCATGAGCGCGCGCGTCCGTGTCGACGACCAGCCGGTGGCGGCGCCGAACAGGGACGGAGAGTTCGCGAAGGTGGCCATCATGACCGGTCCGAGCGCGTGCAACGCGGCCCAACGCGCCGCGACACGGTGCGGCTCGCCCATGTCCAGGCACACCTGCACGCCTGCCGTACTGCACATCATCAGCCTGCCGTCGAGGCCGATCCGGTCGAAGGCGCATTCCATCGCCGCGTACCGCGGAACGTCGAGGATCCGGCGTGGTTCGCGCCAGGGGTCGGTGCCCTGCTCCCCCAGGATCAAACCGTGGCCCGCGAGCAGATTCGCGACATAACGGGCATCCGCCGAGGCGGCGTCGAACAGTGTCCGCATCGAATCGGCGGGAAGACTCGAGACCTCGACCTGGCCGCCGGGTTCGAGAGTGAGTGCCGAACCGCGCGGAAGCGCCTGCTGCGGGCTGTGCGGGGCCAGGGAGCGGGGTGCGTGCGGGCCGAGTGCGTCGAGCAATGTCTCGGAATCGAGGGGCCTGCGCGGGTCGTCACGGTGGTGGACGGTCCATTCGAGCTCGATCCCGAGTAACCGGGGAGGGCCGTGTTTGAAGCACACCGACTCCACGTAAGCTTCCGCTTCCGCGCGGGTCCGCAGTCGGGAAGCCGGAACGTCGGCAGCGCTTGCGTCGAGAACCTTCGTCATCGGAACTGCCTCTCGTCGCAGGTCGGGTTCCGACGCTACCGGCGTGCCATGACAACCGCACCCTTCGTCGCAGCGGCGCGGACGGATCCACTCGAACGTCCGCAACCCCGTCGACGACATGACCGACAACAATACGTACGTACGGATTGCACCGGGATAGGTCGACCTGGGACGATCAACGGATGCCTCGGGTCAGCCAGGACCACCTCGATACGCGGCGGCGTCAGATACTCGCCGGCGCGCGGAGCTGCTTCGCCCGGCACGGCTACGAGGGCGCCACGGTCCGCAGGCTGGAAGAGGCCACCGGACTCTCTCGGGGCGCGATCTTCCATCATTTCAAGGACAAGGAATCGTTGTTCCTCGCGCTGGCCGAGGACGACGCGGCGCGGATGGCGGACGTGGTCGCCGATCAGGGTCTCGTCCAAGTGATGCGGGATCTGTTGCATCACGAAGGGCCGAGCACCGGGGTCGAGTGGCTGGGTACTCGACTCGAGGTCTCCCGGCGGCTCCGCACCGATCGTGACTTCCGGGAGCGCTGGGCCCAGCGCTCGGAACACCTCACGGCGGCGACCAAGGCGCGGCTGAAATGGCAGCGCGATTCGGGAAACCTCCGCGAC
The DNA here is from genome assembly GCF_009664835.1 of Allosaccharopolyspora coralli. NCBI lineage: Bacteria > Bacillati > Actinomycetota > Actinomycetes > Pseudonocardiales > Pseudonocardiaceae > Allosaccharopolyspora > Allosaccharopolyspora coralli. The sequence continues at coordinate 2,178,373 of NZ_CP045929.1, read as the reverse complement.
GACGTCGACATCGACGTGCTCGCCGCCTACCTCGAACTGGTCCTCGAAGGCCTCGTCTCGCACCTGGCGATGGGCCTGCCCGCCGACGACCTCGGCCCGGTACTCGACCTCGTCGAGGAAAGCGTCCGCCGCTGAAGCGGCGTGAGCCTTTTTGGTGGCTATAGCAACCAAAAAGGCTCACGCCCGCCGACGTGTCAGTTCACGCCGTGCATGTAGGGATTGATCCTCTTGACTCCGATCGCGAGCAAGCCGGCGAAGGCCAACGTGGCCAAGGCGATCAGCCCGAAGTACAAGCCCTCTTGCTCGGCCGTGTACAGCTTCACGATCTGCGCGCCCAGGGCCTGCCCCAGCGCCGGAGCGAGGAAGTACAAGCCCAGCGTCTGCGAGGCGAAGGCCTTGGGAGCCAGCTTCGTCGTCGCGGACAATCCGACGGGCGAAAGCATCAACTCGCCGGCCGTCATGATCACGAAAACCATGGCGATCATGAGCGCGAAATGCTGTCCCTCGCTGTTCTGGAGGAATCCGGACAGCACGATCCAGAAGAAGCTGGCGGCGATCAGAACGAGACCGCCGACGAACTTCATGGGCGTGCTGGGCTGACGTGCGCCCAGCTTCAACCACAGTGCCGCGAACATCGGGGCCATAATGATGATGGCCAGCGGGTTGAGGGACTGGAACCAGGCCACCGGAAACTCGTAACCCAGCACGGTGGTGTCGGTCTGCTGATCGGCCACCAGCACCAACGACGTAGCCTGCTGCTCGAAGAGCAGGAAGAAGAGTGCGGTGGCGAGAAACAGCGGAATGTAGGCGATCAGCCGGTCACGTTCGACATTCGTGATCTGCGTGCTTCTGAGCATCACGGTGAAGTAGACGATCGGCATGATGATGGCGATCGCCGTGATCATGTTCACAAGACCGTCGATGCCGATCAGGCCGAGTCCGAACGAACCTCCCAGCACAACCAGGATCGCGGCGGTGATGCCCACGACCCTGGCGATCACGGAGCCCTTGGCGTCAGCGGGCAACGGATTCTGCGGCTTCAATCCGGCCTGTCCGAGGTTTCGCCCCCCGAGGACGTATTGCGTGAGTCCCAGAGCCATACCGACGGCGGCCGCGCCGAAGCCCCAGTGGAAGCCCATCTCTACCTGCAGGTAGCCGGTGATGATCTGGCCGACGAACGCGCCGATGTTGATCCCCATGTAGAAGATCGTGAAGCCTGCGTCCCGCCTGTCGTCCTGTTCGGTGTACAGGTCACCGACCATCTTGGAGATGTTGGGCTTGAGGAAGCCCGACCCCACGACGATCAGGGCGATGCCGACGATCGTCGTCGGCACGCCGCCGGGCAGCGCCATGCAGATGTGCCCGAACATGATCAGCAAGCCGCCGTAGAACACGGACTGCCGGGCGCCCAGGATCCGGTCGGCCAGCCATCCGCCCGCGACACTGGTCAGGTACACCGAAGCGCCGTAGGCCCCGACCAGCGAAGCCGCGCTCGACTCCTCGATCCCGAGACCGCCTTCGGTCACGGCGTAGTACAAGTACAGCAGCAGGATGGCCCGCATGCCGTAGTAGGAGAATCGCTCCCACATTTCGGTGAAGAACAGCGTGGACAGTCCGCGAGGGTGCCCGAAGAAGCCCCGCTGTGGTGCATCCGCAACCGCGCCGGTAGCCACGATCACGTCCTCTCGTTGTGATGGAAGCGGCAGTGCCGCAAACGTCCTGCTCCCGCACCGGGCGCGGAGCAACGTGCGGCACCGTACTCCTCATCGGAGTGTCATGGACCACCCCCTGGCGGGAAAAACAGGTCACACCTCGGCAAAGAACGTTGCCGGGCTACTGCGAATGCGACACATCTGGTGATTCCGGTAAGAAGACAAGCACGCGACGCACGCTGTCGGATACATACCGTGTTATCGGAGGAATCGGATAATGGATCTGTTGCAGGCCCACCATCGCGCGATGGCCGAGTTCGACGCGCGGGTGCGTGCCGTGGCCGACGACCAGTGGAGCGCTTCCACCCCGTGCACCGAGTGGTCGGTGCACGACCTCGTCAACCATCTCGTCAACGAGCAGTTGTGGACGCCGGAGCTGCTCGCCGGAGCGCGGCTGGAGGACGTCGGCGACCGTTTCGACGGCGACCAGCTCGGCGACGACCCCGTGCTGAGCTGGGACGCCGCCGCCGGGGCCGCCCGAACGGCGTGGCTGAAGCAGGGCGCGACCACGGGCGAAGTGTTCGTGACCGGCGGGGTCATCCCCGCCGAAGACTACGGCTGGCAGATGACGATGGACCTCACCGTGCACGCCTGGGACCTCGCGCGGGGCATCGGCGCGGACGACACGCTCGACCCCGATCTCGTCGAGGTGGTGCACCAGGTATTCGCTCCGCAGATCCCGGCCATGCAAGGAATAGGAATCTTCGCGGATCCCGTTTCGGTCAGCGACCAGGCGGATCTCCAGACGCGACTGCTCTCCCTGCTCGGCAGGCAGCGCTGACCGCGCGACACACTCTGCACGGTCCACGTGACCGCGCTCACGGGCCGGTCGGGCAATTCGGATGCGCCACCCGGCAGGAGACGAACGAGACGAGCGATATACTCGTGGGAACCGCGTACACCCCTTTCTCGAGGAGTTGAGAACGTCAGTGCCTCCGGCACCCTCCCCTGACGGCAGTACCGAGCCGGGTCGAAGACCCGGCATTTCATTCCCCAGCCCCGCCGGGCGACTCGGCCGAGGGGTCGGGGATCGCCGATGACGGAAGTCCTGCTGTCCGTGCTCGGTCTGGTGTTCGTCGCCGTCCTCACGCTGGGAACCGGTCTCGCGGTGGCGGCCGAGTTCTCCCTGACCTCGCTGGAACGCAGCACCATCGACGCCCACGTCGCCGAGGTCGGCGACCGGCGGGCGAAGGCTGTCCAGCGCGCACACCGCACACTGTCGTTCCAGCTCTCCGGCGCGCAGGTGGCGATCACGCTCACCACCCTGGTCACCGGCTACGTGGCCGAACCGCTCATCGGTGACCTGGTGCGCCCGCTCTTTCTCGCGGCGGGGATCGGTGACGGTGTCGCGGCGGCACTGTCGCTGACCATCGCGATCCTGCTCGCCACGACCTTGTCGATGGTCTTCGGCGAGATGGTGCCGAAGAACCTCGCCATCGCACGGCCGCTACCGACCGCACGTGCGGTCTCGGGCTACCACTCGGGGTTCTCGCACGTGTTCCGGTGGTTGATCAACGTCACCAACAACAGTGCCAACTGGGCCGTGCGCAGGCTCGGGGTCGAGCCGCAGGAGGAACTGCGGTCCGCCCGCTCCCCCGACGAACTGGGCTCGATCGTGCGATCCAGCGCCGAGCACGGAACGCTCGACGAGGCCACCGCCACGCTCATGGACAAGTCGCTGCGGTTCGGTGACCGCAGTGCCGACGAGCTCATGACGCCGCGGGTACGGGTCGAATCGCTCGAGACGGACGCCTCGGTGCTCGACCTGCTCGACATCGCCCGCCGCACCGGGTTCTCCCGATTCCCGGTGCACGACGACGACCTCGACAACGTCCACGGCGTCATCCACGTCAAACAGGCGTTCGGTGTTCCGGTCGACCAACGTGAAGGCACCCGCGTCGGGTCGCTCGTGCGCCCGGTCCCGACGGTGCCGGAAACACTCGACGGCGACGCGCTGCTCAACCGGTTGCGCGGCTCGGGCCTGCAACTGGCGCTCGTGGTCGACGAGTACGGCGGAACGGCGGGAATCGTCACGTTGGAGGACGTCGTCGAGGAGATCATCGGTGATGTCCGCGACGAGCACGATCGCCGCGAGACGGCCGCGGTGCGTCCCCTGGGACGGCAGCGCTGGGTCGTGTCCGGCCTGCTGCGCGCCGACGAGCTCGAAGAGGCCACCGGGTTCGAGATCCCGGACGGGGACTACGAAACCGTGGCCGGCTTCGTGCTCAGTTCACTCGGCCGCATCCCCACTCCGGGCGACCATGTCGACCACGACGGGTGGAGTCTCACGGTGAATCGGATGGACCGGCACCGCATCGCCGAGCTCCGGCTCACCGCGGACGATCCCCCCGCGCAGCAGGAGATCACCACCGGCGGCAGCACGGAGGCGAGCCGATGAGCGACAGTATGGCCATCGCGCTGGCAGTACTGCTGTTGGCGTTGAACGCGTTCTTCGTCGGTGCCGAGTTCTCGCTGCTCTCGTCCCGCCGGGATCGGCTGGAGGCCCTGCTCGAACAGGGCGTGGGCCGTGCCCGCGTCGTGATCAGAGCGACCGAGCACGGTTCGCTGATGCTGGCGAGCGCACAGCTCGGGATCACGTTGTGTTCCCTGGGGCTCGGCCGCCTCGGTGAGCCCGCCGTCGCCCACCAGCTCGAACGCGCCGTCGGGTTCCTGCCGATCCCGGACGCGGTGCTGCACGCGGTCGCGTTCGCCATCGCGCTGGCACTCGTGGTGCTGCTGCACGTGCTCGTCGGCGAGATGGTGCCCAAGAACCTCGCCATCGCCGAGCCGGAACGGCTCGCGCTGTGGCTGGTTCCGGCGCTGGTGGGCTTCGTCAAGCTCGCCCGCCCGGTCATCGCCCTGTTCAACGCGATGGCCAACGCCGTGCTGCGGCTGCTCAAGGTGCAGCCGAAGGACGAGCTGGAAACGGCTTACTCGTCCTCGGAGCTCGCCGAGCTACTCGTCGAGTCCCGGCGGGAGGGCTTGCTGGAGCAGTCCGAACACCGCAGGCTCGCGCAGACGCTGTCCTCGGTGGGGACCACCGTCGCCGACGTCCTGGTGCGCCTGGACGACCTGAAGACGCTGCCCGCGGCTCCGACTCTGGAGGACGTGGAACACGCCGTCTCCTCGACCGGCTTCTCCCGGTTCCCGGTGCTTGCCGACGACGGCCGGATCCTCGGCTACCTGCATGTGAAGGACGTTCTCGACCAGGCGGGAGACGAGCCGTCGAGCCCGGTTCCGCCCACACGGGTGCGACGGCTGCCGACGCTGCGCGCGGACTCCCGTCTGGACGAGGCGTTGACCTCGTTGCAGCGCTCGCGCAGTCACCTCGCGATGGCCGTGGACACGGCAGGCACCTCGCTCGGCGTGGTCGCCCTGGAGGACCTCGTCGAGGAGTACGTCGGCACCGTCCGCGACGGCACCCACGTGACCTGAGCAGTAGCGGTCCCGGCCCAGTCGTCGCGGGACCGCTACTACCCTTGACGTGTGGTTTCCGTGCTGACCGAGAGCGAGTGGCGTGCGCGCGAGGCCGCGCATCTGGCGCGGGTCCGGGAATGGACCCTCCCGCACCGGCAACGGCGGCAGCGCGGCGAGAAGCACCCGGTGATGGACTTCCTGTTCACCTACTACTCGTTCAAACCCGCCAAGCTCGAACGGTGGCAACCCGGTCCCGGTGTCGCGTTGGAGAACGGTGACGAGTTCCTGCGGCGAACAGGCTTCACCCGGTGCCCGGACGGTGTCGTCTCGGACGAGCCGCCCGCGAAGCGCCGGGACACCGCAGAGTTCGTGCTCACGCTGTTGGAGGCCACCGCGTCCCGGACGGCGAAGTTGGGCTGTTTCGGCCTGCACGAGTGGGCGATGCTGTATCGCACCGGGCCGGACGACGTGCGCCACGCGGGGTGGCCGCTGCGCCTCGGGCACGACGGCACCGACGAGGTCGTGGAATCGATGCCGGTTCGCTGCACCCACCACGACGCGTTCCGGTTCTTCACCGAGGACGCACGGCCGCTGAACCACCACCAGCCCGCCCGCACCGACCAGGTCCGCATGGAACAGCCAGGCTGCCTGCACGCGAACATGGATCTGTTCAAGTGGAGTTACAAGCTCGACCCGTACGTGCCCGCGGAGTTGGTCGCGGACTGTTTCGACCTCGCCGCGCGCGTCCGGGAACTGGACATGCGCGCCAGCCCGTACGACCTGACCGCGCTCGGCTATGCGCCGGTGGCGATCGAGACATCCGAGGGGCGAGCCGACTACGTCCGGGCGCAGCGGGAGTTCGCCGACGAGTCCGCAGTCCTGCGGAAGCGGCTCTCGGAAGTGTGCCGGACACTCCTGAACTGCGAACCCGCTCGCGCGGAGTGATCACGGCTCGGCCCCGTGTTCGGCTCGGCGTCGTGCTCGTTTGCCTGCGATCAGGGTCGTCTCGCCACACCCGGTAAGGCGCGAACAGGGGTGCGCGCCGGTTATCGTGCCTTGCCCAGCGTGAGTCGAGGGCTCCCTCCAGAGCACCGACGAGTTCGTCGACCCTCCTCGGACCGACCTCGGGTCTGAAGTGACCGGACAGGATGCGCTCGCCGTCGCGGATCGAGCGGAGCCGCAGCGCGCTGCGCACATAGTCGGGCACGCTGGCCGACGGGATCGCCCCGGCCAGGATCAGACCGTCGGTCACGCTCGGTGCGTGGTAGAGCATGTCCCCGACCAACACGGAACCTCGTCCGCGGTCGAGCAACCCGACGGAGTCCGGGCAGCGCCAGCAGCTCCACGTCTCGTCGGCCGAGGTCGATACGCGCTCCGAGGGGCCACCACTCGGATGACGACAGTCCGCTCGTCGAGGCTGTCCAGGCGAACCACTCGCCTCCACCCATGGATCTACGCTAAGACGCCTGGGTACCCGGCAGGCGCACCGAGCGGGAACTGCGGCCCGAGACGCGACGAGGCCCCTGGGCGGCTCGAACCGCACCAGGGGGGCCTCGCTTACGGCCTGACGGGGCGCAACGGCCCCTGACGGCGTCACTCGCGCACTGCGAGACCCAACTCGCCGTTGTCGTCCCGCTCGGCATCCAGCGTCTTGTCGTCGAGCACCGAGGCGGCCTGCTGGTCCAGGAACACCCGCGCCCCGGACGACTCGACGACCTGGTCGTCGCCCTCCGGAGCAGGCGCCACGGACGCCTGCAGCTCCGTTTCCGAGCCGTTCACACTGGTCGCCGCGATGCGCAAGCCCGAGTCTTCCCCGGACTCACCTCCGGCGAGCACCACCTTGATGACCTCCGCCGCGCTCTCACTGATGGTGAGCATGTTGTGCTCCTCCCGGGTTCGGTCACATGGAGTCGCCCACCGTAGTGCATTCGGTACACCCCGGCATCGGCCGGGGCGTACCGGTCGGCACGCACGTCAGGCCTGGTAGGCCTCCAGCGGAGGGCACGAGCAGACGAGGTTGCGGTCACCCTTCGCGCCGTCGATGCGACGCACCGCGGGCCAGATCTTCGGCATCGACCGACCCAGCGGGTACGCGGCCTCCTCCCGGCTGTACGCGTGGTTCCACTCCCCAGCCAGCGATGCCGTCGTGAACGGCGAGTCGCAGAGCGGGTTGTCGTCGACGGGCCACTGACCTGCGGTGACCTTGTCGATCTCGGCGCGGATCGCGATCATCGCCTCGCAGAACCGGTCGAGTTCGGCGAGGTTCTCGCTCTCCGTCGGTTCCACCATCAGGGTGCCCGCCACCGGGAACGACATCGTGGGCGCGTGCAGACCGTAGTCGGCGAGCCGCTTGGCCACGTCGTCCACCGTGACGCCGCTGTCCTTGGTGATCTGGCGCAGGTCGAGGATGCACTCGTGGGCGACGTAGCCGCCTTCGCCGGTGTAGAGCACCGGGAAGTGCGCGTCGAGCCGCTTGGCCACGTAGTTCGCCGCCGCGACCGCGGTCAGCGTCGCCCGCCGCAACCCCTCCGGGCCCATCATGCGCACGTACGCCCACGAGATCGGCAGGATCGACGCGCTGCCCCACGGCGCCGCACTGATCGGGCCGACTCCCGTCTCCGGCCCCGCCGCGGGCTGCAACGGGTGGTTCGGCAGGAACGGCGCCAGGTGCTCGCGCACACCGATCGGGCCGACGCCGGGACCGCCGCCGCCGTGCGGGATGCAGAACGTCTTGTGCAGGTTCAGATGCGAGACATCCGAGCCGAACTTGCCCATCCGGGCCAGGCCGATGAGCGCGTTGAGGTTCGCACCGTCGACGTAGACCTGCCCGCCTGCCTCGTGCACCATCGCGCACACGTCCTGCACGGTGTCCTCGTAGACGCCGTGCGTGGACGGGTACGTGACCATGATCGCGGCGAGGTCGTCGCGGTGGGCGTCGAGCACCTCCCGCAAGTGGTCCATCTCGATGTTGCCGTCGTCGTCGCACCGCACCACGACCACGCGCAACCCGGCCATCACCGCGCTCGCCGCGTTCGTTCCGTGCGCGCTCGACGGGATGACGCAGATGTCACGAGCCGCTTCACCACGGCTGTGGTGGTAGGCGCGGATCGCCAGCAGACCGGCGAACTCACCCTGGCTGCCCGCGTTCGGCTGCAGGCTCACCGCGTCGTACCCGGTGATCTCCGCGAGCCAGGACTCCAGGTCGGAGACGACCTGCAGCAGGCCCTTCGCGTCCTCGGCGGGCGCGAACGGGTGCAGGTTGGCGAACGACGGCCAGGTGATCGGTTCCATCTCCGCCGTCGCGTTGAGCTTCATCGTGCACGAGCCCAGCGGGATCATGCTGCGATCCAACGCCACGTCGGTGTCCGAGAGCTTGCGCAGGTAGCGCAGCAACGACGTCTCCGAGCGGTGCTGGTGGAACACCGGGTGGGTCAGGTACTCGGACTCCCGCAGCAGGGCCGCAGGCAGGGCCTCGTCGACCGAGCCATCCACAGCGTCCGCGTCGGCCTCGACACCGAACGCGCCCCACACGAGCGCGAGGTGCGCCCGGGTCGTCGTCTCGTCGCAGCTCACGCCGACGTGGTCGGCGTCGGCGCGGCGCAGGTTCACACCCCGTTCACGGGCAGCGCGGACGACCTCGTCGGCCCGGCCGGGAACGTTCGCCAGCACGGTGTCGAAGAACTCGTCGTGCACGACCTCGACACCGCCGCGGCGCAGCCCCTCGGCCAGCACCGTGGCCATCCGGTGCGTGCGCGTCGCGATCGCCTTGAGGCCCTCGGGGCCGTGGTAGACGGCGTACATCGAGGCGACGACCGCCAGCAGCACCTGCGCGGTGCAGATGTTGCTCGTGGCCTTCTCCCGGCGGATGTGCTGCTCACGGGTCTGCAGCGCGAGCCGATAGGCCTGCTCGCCGTCGGCGTCGACGCTCACGCCCACCAGACGGCCGGGCAACTGCCGCTCGAAACCCTTCGCGACGGCCATGTAGCCCGCGTGCGGACCACCGAAGCCCATCGGAACACCGAACCGCTGGGTGTTGCCGACGACCACGTCGGCGCCCATTTCACCGGGAGCCCGCAGCAGCGTCAGCGACAGCAGGTCGGCCGCCACGACCGCCTTCGCCCCGCGCTCGTGCACCGCCGCGATGACCGGTTCGAGGTCCCGCACCGCGCCCGAGGCGTTCGGGTACGACAGCAACGCCCCGAAGAACTCACCGTCCGGCAAGCCGTCGACGCCGTCGCTGAGGTCCGCCACGACGATCTCGATGCCCAACGGTTCCGCACGCGTCTGCACCACCGACAGGGTCTGCGGCAGGACGTCGGCGTCCACCACGAACCGCGGTGACTTTGCCTTGCCCGCGCGGCGCACCAGCGTCATGCCCTCGGCAGCGGCGGTCGACTCGTCCAGCATCGACGAGTTCGAGACCTCGACCCCGGTGAGGTCCGCCACCAGCGTCTGGAAGTTCAGCAGCGCTTCCAGCCTGCCCTGCGAAATCTCCGGCTGGTACGGGGTGTAGGCCGTGTACCAGGCGGGGCTTTCCACGACGTTGCGGCGGATCACCGGCGGCGTGACCGTGCCGTGGTAACCCAGACCGATCATCTCGACGTTGGTGGTGCACTGCTCGGCAAGCGCGCGCAGCTCGTCCAGAGCCTCCGACTCGGTGGCCGGGTCCGGCAGCGCCATCCGCAGGTCCTGCTCACGGATCCCCTTCGGGAACGCCTGCTCGCCCAGCTCCTCCAACGACCCGACACCGATGACGTCGAGCATCCGAGCGAGCTCCGCAGGCGCCGGACCGACATGCCGGTCGGCGAACGGCGTGCCGTGCTCCAGCGCGGCCAGCGGGACATGGTCATGATTCACGTCGGTCATCGCCCTACCTCCAAGATCACGGCGCATGAGGACCACGGCGACCACCCGGGTCGCCGTCTCCCCCTCTGTCCGTGTCCGCGACGCGAACGCCTGAGAGCTTCACCCGGCCGACACCGGGCTTGCACCGTCGGCGGGGCCACCACTCCCGTGGTGACCCTCTTTCCAGAGGTATCTCGCCCGCGCGGTCCAGCTGGCCTGAGAGGTTGACGGGGAGAGTTGCTCCTTCGGCGCCGCACCACGAGGGCACGGACTCTCCCGCACGGGGTCTGCGATGCCGCGAATGATACCCGATGGATCAGCCGGTTTGGCGATCCCGACGGCGACGGGACAGCTCGTCGTCGACCGCCGGTACCTCTTCGGCGCCTTCCGCACGCTCGGCGGGGAACTCGTGGATCGTGCCGCTGATCTCCCGCATCGCCCCACTCACGGCGATCCCGAAGACGCCCTGACCACCCTGGAGAAGGTCCACGACCTCCTCGGCGGAGGTGCATTCGTAGACAGTCGTGCCGTCGCTGAACAGGGTGATGCGCGCGAGGTCCTCGACCCCGCGGTTGCGCAGGTGGTCGACCGCCACCCGGATGTTGTGCAATGAGACACCCGTGTCCAGCAGCCGCTTGACGACCTTGAGGACCAGGATGTCCTTGAACGAGTACAGCCGCTGCGACCCCGAGCCGGAGGCGACCCGGATCGTCGGCTTCACCAGCTTCGTCCGCGCCCAGTAGTCCAGCTGCCGATAGGTGATTCCCGCGATCTGACAGGCTGCGGGACCCCGATACCCGACCAGTTCGTCCGGCAGCGACGCGTCGGGGAACAACGTTCCCTGTTCCACGCCGGCCTGCTCGCCGGGCGCTCGCTCGACCACGCCTGCCTCCCCTCGACCGGCACCACGCCGGCGACGCTGGGCCCGGGACGGGCGTCCCCGGGTCCACGAGATCCGCCGACGAAGAATCACACCAGCGAGATTCGCGATAGCTCGACGGTAGGCCTGCCGTCACCACCGGTCAACGCGACGCGCGGGCACGTGCGGGCCCTGCACCGCTCGAAGCGCGGCAAGAGGGTGCGCGGAGTGATCTGCGTAGGTGGTTCCGTGGCGGAACCTCAGCTCGCGGCCGGCTGCGGGATCGCCGACATCGAAGACGCGGGAGCGTCCCACTTTGCCGCGGCTGGTCACTTGTGAGGCGTGCCCTACGGGCACAAATGCCAGTTTCCAGACGCCCTTACTTGGCGGTGGGCGGCTCGAGGCTATGGTCAGCCACGGTGCCGCCGACGAGTCCCGCCCGTCTACGCAGGCCGGCCACCTGCGGGTTCTCACCTCGTGGCTGGCGGCGGTATCGGTCCACCCACCCAAGTCCCCAGAAGCCCTCTCAAGAGCCGTCCGAGTGCCCCCGCCCGAATGCAGCGGTCCCCGGCGCCTCGAAGGCACCGGGGACCGCGCGTGTGTGCGTGTGTGCACAGGTCAGGTGTCCGCGCCGCGGAAATCCTCCGGGGAGACCGAGTCGAGGAACTCGCGGAACTTCTCGACCTCGTCCTCCTGCTCGTCCGGGATGATCAGGCCCGCCTCGTCGAGCACCGACTCGTCGGCGTGAATCGGCACCCCGACCCGCAGCGCCAGCGCCACCGAGTCGCTCGGACGGGCGGAGACCCGTACGTCGCCGTCGAAGACGAGTTCGGCGAAGAAAGTGCCTTCCTGCAGGTCGGTGATGCGCACCTGTTCCAGGTCGCGTCCGAGAGCGCCGACGACGTCCTTGAGCAGGTCGTGGGTCAACGGCCGCGCAGGCCGCACACCCTGCTGTTCGAGGGCGATGGCGGTCGCCTCCACCGATCCGATCCAGATCGGCAGGTACCGCTCACCCTCGTTCTCGCGCAGCAGCAGGATCGGCTGGTTGGCTGGTAGTTCCACTCGCACGCCGACGACGCGCATCTCGCTGCTCATCGTCACATCGCCTCCTCCAGCGCGCCGAAGCGTGACTTCCTCGTCGAGGGTCGCGCACCGACGACGTCGACGCTACCCGCGACGCCGCGGACACGCCCACCATCGGACCCGTTCTCTCGCACCGTTCCCGCCCGTCACAGACCGAAACGCGCGCCACTCCACGTTCGAGCAGTACCCAGCACGATACACCGGCCCATCCCGCGTCAACGCGGGTTCACCGACGGCACCGCAGCCGGGGATTTCGGCGGCCACACAGGGCAAACCGGCCACCGACGAATGGACAACGGGGCGGCACCGTACGATGCCGCCCCGTTGCCGGATCGTCTGCCTCAGCGGCCCTGGCCACCTTCCAGGGGTCCGGTGAGGAACACCAGCCGGAACTTGCCGATCTGCACCTCGTCACCGTTGGCGAGCACCGAGGTGTCCACCGGCTCGCGGTTGACGTACGTGCCGTTGAGGCTGCCGACGTCCACCACGACGAAGTCGTTGCCCTCACGACGGAATTCCGCGTGCCTGCGCGAAACGGTGACGTCGTCGAGGAAGATGTCACTGTCCGGGTGACGACCCGAGCTGGTCACCTCGCGGTCCAGCAGGAACCGCGAACCCGCGTTCGGACCGCGCTTGACCACCAGCAGGGCCGAGCCGGCTGGGAGCGAGTCGACACCGGAAGCGCCAGCCCCCTCCGCTGGCGGAGCGCTCTCGGTCTCGGGCTCCGAGAGGAAGGGCCTGAAGACCGAGGTGGTCTCCGGAGACTTCTCCGGCGGGGTGCCGCCGGGCCCGTCGTTCGTGCTCACCTGAGCTCTCCTCCTGCGGATGGGAATGGCTGATGAATCGTGGGCGAATACACCCAACGTACCGTGCCGGTCACCGGCTTCGACGCGCGGTTCCCAACATCGTTTTCACCCGCCGCCGAGATCGACGATCAACCCTGGTCGATCAGGTTCTGGTAACCGTCCTCGTCGAGGAGCTCGTCCAACGCGGAGGCGTCCGCGAGAGTGAGGACCACCATCCAGCCGTCGCCGTAGGGGTCCGAGTTCACCAGCTCGGGCTGATCGTCGAGCTGCTCGTTGACGGCGGTGATCTCGCCGGCGATCGGAGCGTAGAGGTCCGAGACGCTCTTGGTCGACTCGACCTCACCCATCGTCGCCTTCGAGTCGAGACTGTCACCGACGTCGGGGAGCTGAACGTAGACCACGTCACCCAGCTGCTGCTGCGCGTAGTCGGTGATGCCGATCCGCGCCTTTCCGTCACCGGTGGGCAGAACCCACTCGTGCTCCTCGGTGTACCTGATGCCTTCCGGGGCCACGCGGCTCCGCCTTCCTCGTCGGGACGCACTCGGCCTCTGGCCGGTGTGTCCTGGTTCTTCCTGCGTCTGCGCACGAACTGATCGCGCGCGGACGCAGCGAGGGTATTTCCGTCTCCGGACCGCCGCAAGGCACCCGATCGCGGACCACCTCAGCCGGGGACTCCTCGACGTGAGACGCGGACGGCCGCGGCGACCTGAACCAGGTAGAGCAACCCCGCCCACACGTAGAGCACGCCGCCCCAGCAGGTCAGCGCGTAGGCGATGGGGCGTACCACTTCGTCACCGACGAAGTCGGCCTCGACGAGCAGCAGCAGTGGAAACGCGTACATGAGGCAGAAGGTGGCGGCTTTGCCGAGGTAGTGCACCTCCGGCGGCTCGTAGCCGTGGAACCGGAGGACGGGCAGGCACAGGGTGAGGACCACGTCCCGCCCGATGAGCACGGCGGCCACCCACCAGGGCACGACGTCCCGCAGGACGAACGCGACGAGAGTGGCGATGATGTAGAGCCGGTCGGCGGCGGGATCGAGCAGCTCGCCGACGCGACTGTACTGGTCCAGCCAGCGGGCGAGCTTGCCGTCGAGCCAGTCGGTGACCCCGCTGACGACGAGGACCAGCAATGCGAGCAAGTCGTTCTGAGGCCCGAGCAGCAACCACAAGAACAGGGGAACACCCGCGAGCCGGATGACGCTCAGCAGGTTCGGGACCGTCCACCACGGGTCGCTCCACACCCCTGCGGCGGCTTGCTTGATCCCGTCGAGTCCCGGTGCGTCGGGTTTCGGCGGTTCCGCCCCGGATCGGGAACCCGTCGTGGCGCCTTCCGCGTCCTGCACCACGATCCTCCCCTGCTCGCCGACACCGGCCCGCTGCTCACGCGGGCACTGCGTCGGCACCCGCCGCTCTCAGCCTGCCACACGGTCGTCAACGCGCTGGTGAACGGCTGCAGGGCGCCCGCGTGGCGTCGACCACGCGGGCCACACCGGGAGCCCTCAGGCGCGGGTGTGGCTCCAGCCTCGGCGACGCAAGTCGGCGTCGGTGAGGAAACGCGGGCGGCCCCGGTCGTCGACACCCGCCCACATCGAGCGGCCGCCTACTCCTTCGAGTACGTAGGCGTGTCCGCCGCTCCAGACCACGCTGCTCGGCGCGGTCGGCAACGGCTCGCGTTCGTCGCACTCCCCGTCGGCACGCTCCTCCGCCGCCGGACCGCTCGTACTCGCGCTCGTTCCGATCGTCATCGTGGATGCACCTCCCGTTCCCGCTTGTCGGCACGTCCACCCACAGCGTTAACCCACTGCGATGATTGTGGAACAGCTCATCGACATTGTCTTGTTTCCGAGACAGTGCGTCGCCGGAAGGCGAAGATCGCGCGCCGGATTACTCGAAAACCAGCCCGGGACCGATCCGCCGGACCGAACGATCTCGACCGCTCGTCGCAGAATGCCACGTCAACGCCCTCACAGACCCCGCGGCAACGGACCCGAGTGCCACCCGTCGCGTCGCACCAAAATCGAACCGCCGAGATCCGTTCGAGTCCGCATCGACGCATTCTCGGCAGGACCGAGAAAAGTCTTCGTTCTCAGCCCGCACAACTCTGGCGCCGAAGATCGGAATGGGCCAGGGTGGGCCGAGGTTCGACACCGCTACGGAAAGGGCGAACGCCGATGAGCACGTACGCCGAGCAGTATCGGCGCAGCATCGACGACCGCGAAGGCTTCTGGCTCGCCGCGGCGGAAGCGCTCGACTGGGATCGAACGCCCACCCGCGCCCTGGACGACTCGGACGCACCGTTCTACCGCTGGTTCCCGGACGGAATGCTGAACACGTGCTTCAACGCCGTCGACCGACACGTCCGGGACGGACGCGGCGAGCAGGAGGCCCTGATCTGGGACTCGGCGATGACCGGGTCGGTGCAACGCTGGACGTACCGGCAGCTGCAGGATCGAGTCGCACGGTTCGCCGGAGTGCTGCGGGACCAGGGCGTCTCGACCGGCGACCGCGTCGTGATCTACATGCCGATGGTGCCCGAGGCGGTGGTGGCGATGCTCGGGTGCGCGCGGATCGGCGCGATCCACTCCGTCGTCTTCGGCGGGTTCGCACCCAAGGAGCTCGCCGCACGCATCGACGACGCCGAGCCGGTCGCGGTGGTCGCCGCCTCCTGCGGGCTCGAACCGAACCGGGTCGTCGAGTACAAGCCGATCGTCGACGAGGCGCTGCGGCTGTCGACCCACCAGCCGCAAGGGGTGATCGTGCTGCAGCGCGATCAAGCGGTCGCCGAACTCGGGCCCGGTGACGTCGACTGGGCCACCGCCATGGAGACCGCGAAAGCGGCGGAGTGCGTGCCGGTGGCGGCCACCCACCCGCTGTACGTGCTCTACACCTCCGGTACCACCGGCAAGCCCAAAGGCGTGGTCCGCGACAACGGCGGACACGCGGTGGCCTTGCGCTGGTCGATCGGCAACATCTACGACATCGGCCCCGGCGACGTGTTCTGGACCGCCTCCGACGTCGGATGGGTGGTCGGGCACTCCTACATCGTCTACGCGCCGTTGCTGGCCGGAGCCACGACCGTGATGTACGAGGGCAAACCGGTCGGCACTCCGGACGCGGGCGCGTTCTGGCGCGTGGCGGCCGATCACGGAGTCAAGTCGCTGTTCACGGCGCCGACGGCGTTCCGCGCGATCAAGCGTGTGGACCCGGACGCCACCAAACTCGCCGACCACGACGTGTCGAGCCTGCAGACGCTGTTCCTGGCGGGCGAGCGACTGGACCCGGAGACCTACCAGTGGGCGGTCGACACGCTGCGGATCCCGGTGATCGACCACTGGTGGCAGACCGAGACAGGGTGGCCGATCTGCGCGAACCTGCGAGGCCTGGAGCCGATGCCGGTGAAACCCGGCTCCCCGACCGTGCCCGCCCCCGGGTACCAGGTGGAGGTCCTCGACCAGTCAGGACACCCGGTCGCGGCGGGCCACGAGGGCGCCATCTGCCTGAAACTGCCGCTGCCGCCGGGGAACCTGACGACGTTGTGGGGTGACGACGAGCGGTTCCGCGAGTCGTACCTGTCGCGGTATCCCGGCTATTACCGCACCGGGGACAGCGGCCACCTCGACGAGGATGGCTACCTGTTCGTCATGGGTCGCACCGACGACGTGATCAACGTCGCCGGGCACCGGTTGTCCACGGGCTCGATGGAGGCGGTACTGGCCGGGCACCCTGCGGTCGCGGAGTGTGCGGTGATCGGTGTCCACGACGAACTGAAGGGACAGGTTCCGCGCGGATTCGTCGTCCTCAAGTCCGGGGTCGACACCGACCCGGACGTACTGCAGGACGAACTCGTGGCCGCGGTCCGCGACCAGATCGGCCCGGTCGCCGCGCTGAACCGGGTGGACGTCGTCGCGGGGCTGCCGAAGACGCGTTCGGGCAAGATCCTGCGCAAGTCGATGCGCGAAATCGCCGACAGCGGTGACACCGTCGTGCCCTCGACGATCGAGGATCCGGACATCCTGGACACGCTGCGCGCCACCCTGCGCGCCTGAGCCGACCGTGGGCGCCGGATAGCGCTCGACAGCACCTCGGCACCGTCCTCGCTAGCCGCGAACTCGCTGGCAACTGGCTGGCGTCGGCGGCGAGCGACGGGAGTGCCGTTTCTCCGGGTGCGCGCGACGCGACGGTGACCGAAGACGCGCGAGCCGCACCGGTAGGCTCGGCGGTCGCCTCGGTGCTCGGACAGCGCCGCCGGTGAGCGCCGACCCCTCTTCTCGAGTGAGCACCCGATGACCACAACCCACCCCCCCGTGCAGCGCCGCACACCGGGCGGGTCTGGATGATCGGCTGGCTGCTCGCCACCCTGGGAACGGCGGCCCTCGGCAGCGTGTTTCCCGTGGTCAACATCGAGCTGTACCTCATCGGCGTGGTCGCCACCGTGGAGACAGCGTCGTGGTGGGCGCTCGCGCTCGCCGCCACCGTCGGCCAGCTCGCGACGAAGTCGCTGTTCTTCTTCGCCGGTCAGGGCAGTTTCACCCTCGGCTCACGCCTCGGTAAGCGCGTCCGGGCCCCAGCAGGAAGTCGGATCGCGACCTGGATGGAACGCATCCACACCGCGACCGAGCAGCGCCCCTGGTGGGGGCTGGCCGTGCTGTTCTGCGGTGCGGTCACGGGCCTGCCGCCGTTCACGCTGATGTGCTTCGTCGCGGGCGCGGCGGGATTACGTTTCCTGAGCTGGCTCGCGGTGAGCTTCGTCGGCCGAACCGCGCACTTCCTCATCGTCGCGGGTGCACCGGAACTCGTCCGGCACGTACCGTTCCTCGGCTGAGCATCAGTGGTTCGTCCCGCTACACGTGAGGCAAGTCCGCAGTGGCTTGCCAACCCGGGAGAGGCATCCCGGCGGTCGCATGTCGCCTCTTACCTGCCCGCCACTACGCCGGAGCGATGTAGCCACATGAGGCACCGCGGTAGCATCAGGACCTGGCCGCCGCTGAGCTGGGCACCGAGAGCCCGAGCGAAACGATCGACGCCGCGCTACGTCACATTGTCGAAGAACGACAGACCCGTGAGTCCCTTGCTGCCTTCCGCGCCGTCGACTTCGACCTCTCCGATGCCAACCTCGACGGGGCGTGGCGCTGACCCCGTGTACCTCGTGGACAAGTCGGCCTGGGAGCAGCGTCATCACGGCCCCCAGGCGGGCCGAGCATGAGGAGCGACTGCTGGCTCAACGCCACGCCGCCACCTGTGAAATCGAGATGCACGGCCACGCCCGCGTTCCCGACGGCTACCCGGCCCACCGAACGAGACCTTCTGACGGGAGTTCTCAGACTCAGCCCGGCCAGAGGTCGAACAACGCGGCGAATCCCTCGCGCCAGCTCGGCCAGACCGGGCGCCAGCCTGCGGTCTCCCGGAACCGGAAGTTGGTCGCTCCGCGCTGCTCAGTCAGCTGGTGCACGGTGAGCCAGTCGAGCTGCGCCCGCGCCTGCTCCGGTGTCAACGTCAGCGGCGCCGGACCACCACCCATCCGTGCGTAGGTCGGCAACCATTCCGACGATTCGGCCGGTTCGTTGTCGACGACGTTGTAGGCGCCCGGTTCGACACCGTCCAGGACCTCGAGCACCGCGCCTGCCGCGTCGTCGACGTGGGTGAACGACATCAAGCCGATGCCGTCCTCGACGAGCGGCAGCGCGCTGCCGCACACGCGCCGATGCATCGAGCCGTCCGAGGCGTACTCGGTACCCGGACCGTAGAGCGCGCCGTACCGCAGGGCGACCCCGTCGATCTCCGCGTGCGTGAGGACCGTTTCCTCCATCGCGGCGACGGATCGCACGAGTTCACCCCAGTAGCCCGGTGCCTCCGTCCACAGTGGCGCTTCCTCGTCGAGGACGTCGTGACCGTTCGGGACGTAGGCGTCGGCCATGCTCTGCACGACGACGCGCCGGGCACCTGCTTCGATCGCCGCCTCGACGAGGTGGCGGCTGCCGGTCTCCCGGAGCCGGGCGGTGCGCTGCATACCGGCGTTGGCGTCCGTGTCACTGAATGCGGAAGCCTGGTGCACGACCACGTCGGGGGCCGCTTCGGTGACGACACGGCGCAGGGCGCCCGGATCCATCATGTCCGCCACCACGACCCCGTCGACACCGCGCAGGCCTGCGGCGGTGTCCTCCCGCCGGGCGAGCGCAGTCACGTGGTGACCGGCTCTGCGCAACTCCGGCAGAAGGTGCCTTCCGACCACGCCGGTCGCACCGGCGACGAAAACCCGCAGCGGCACCCGAACCTCGCAGCAACGATGGACAACAACAGCCACGGAAGCCTACCCGCGGCGATTGTGGTCGTTTCGGGTGAATCACGGGGAGTGAGCTACTGTCCCTCCGCCGCGCTCTCCCCGAACAGCAGAACGCCCACACCGAAGATCCGGTGTGGGCGTTCTGTTGTCTCAGGCTGAATCAGATCGAGCGGATCTGCGCGGCCTGCGGGCCCTTCGGGCCCTGAGCGATCTCGAACTCCACGCGCTGGTTCTCGTCCAGCGTGCGGAACCCAGTGGCGTCAATCGCCGAGTAGTGGGCGAACACGTCAGCGCCGCCCCCGTCCGGGGTGATGAACCCGAAACCCTTTTCAGCGTTGAACCACTTGACGGTACCGGTAGCCATTCTTCTGTCTCCTACTTCTCATGGCTCGGGGTCGACACTTCGCCAACCCCACGTCGCGGAGATGATCGCCCTGGCCGCGAATGGCCTCGGCACAGCAAAGTGCCTGCGTCACATACGGGCTCGCAGGCACTCTCAAGTACTTCTTGGGGAACCAAAACTGCAACTGCGGCTACGCTAGCACCCCGTCACGGGGTTGTCACATGACAATCACCCGAAGTCGTGGTCTCTCCCGTGCCTGTTCACCGGGTGTCGCCGACACGCCAGGTGCGCCGACCGACGAACGGTCGACGCACCCTCCACGACGGCACCTCCGCCTCCAGGACGTCACGGAATGCTCGCCAGCACCCGCCCTTCGGCCTCGGCGGCACGAGCACGTTCGGTCTGCCGGTCCGCCAGGTTCAGCGCGGCCACTCGGGGCGTGGTCCCGTCCGCGTCCCATGCAGCCATCAGCGGCGGGATCTTCGCGAGCATCTCCTCGCGCAGGACGCTGAACGACAACACGGGATCGGCGTCGACGCGGCCGAGTAACAACCACCACGCCCACGCCACGGCACCCGCGTTGGCGACGAAGTCCGGGATCACCGGAATCCCCTTGGCCGCCAACAGGTGCTCGGCCTCCTCAGTCACCGGGGTGTTCGCCGCCTCGATGACGACGCCGGCGTTGATGTCGCCGACCCGGTCCGGCGTGATCGCGTACGACACCGCTGCCGGGATGAGGACGTCGACCTCGGTCGTGAGGACCGCGTCCCGCGGCAGTTGTACGACGTCGTCGGGCAGCAGAGTGCGGTCGATCTCCCCGTAGCGGTCCCGGGAATCCAGCAACGCCGGAACGTCGAGGCCGTCCGGGTGGTGCACCGCGCCGACGGCGTCCGCCACGGTCACGATCTTGAGTCCCGCCTGGTGCAGGTACCAGGCGGCGCCGCCGCCCATGGTGCCGACGCCCTGCACGGCGACCGTCGTCTGCGCCGGTTCCCACGCCCGGGCGTGCACGACACCGAGGCAGGACTGCGCGACGCCGTAGCCACCGACCACGTCCCCCAGCAGCAGACCGCCCGGCACCGGGGCGTTGAGCCCGGCCCGCACCCGGCGCAGCGTGTGCTCGACGTCCGGAGCCCGGCGAATCGCCGCGTGGTACGACTGCTCGAGCCCGGTCTCCTCGAAGACCTCGTCGATGAGCTGCTGCGGCACCCCGAGATCCTCGGCTGTGACCCAGTGCGCGTCGATCCAGGGACGCATCGCCTCGACGAACCGCCGCAGGACGCCGTGCGCCTCCGGCGACTTCGGGTCGCAGTCGATACCGCCCTTCGCACCACCCACGGGGAGGTCGAACACGGCGGTCTTGCGTGCCATACCGCGTGCCAGGTCCTCGACCTCGGCCAACGTGCAGCCGGCCCGCATCCGTGTCCCGCCCGTGGCGAGACCGGACACAAGGCTGTGCACGACCAGGTATCCACGTCGACCCGTCACCGGGTCGTTCCACGTCACCCTCATCAGCGGGTCGCCGTCCACGAATGCCACCGGCCGTACCTCCTTCCGGGTGCGGAGCGTCCGGTGGGCGCAGCAGCGGCTGCACCCACCGTGTTCTGAAGAGAAGAGGGCTCGCCACCGCCACGAGGCAGTGGGCGAGCGGGACTGGACCGAGATCGAAGGAAGTGAGTCAGGCGTTCTCGGGCGAAACTGGCTGAATCGGCCGCACGCTGCTCAGCGGTACACATCGGGGCATACCCCGATGTGTGTCACGAATGTCGCAGCCAGAGAGAAGAAGAAGACAGCCAGCGGACCTGACGTTGAGGGCCTTGCACGGTCACTCGACGCATGGTCACCTCCCGGTCGGCTGGCGATGACTCGAAGGTAAGACGCGTCGTGATTTATTGTCAACAATCAGGCGACCCAACCGTGACAGATTTATGTTTCCGCAGGTCACATGGCTTTTCATTGCCCTTTGGGGTGTCGCTGCACGGCGCGCGCCGGACGGCTTGTCGACGATCACTCGCCTGTCGGCGATCTTTCTGCCGAAACCCACCGACCGTCGGGTCTGAACCTGCGAGGATGCAGCCATGACCGCACCGGAGCCCCCGCGGGCGGCGCTCGAGGAGACCGAGCAACAACGGTTGATCCAGCAGATCGGCCGCAGCCTCGCCGGATCGCTGCCGCCCCGCTGGAACGAGGCCCTGCTCGAGTACCGCGCACTCGGCACCCATGTCGAAAGCGCCGCCCTGTTGATCACCGCGAACGGTGTCACCGTTCCACTGGCCGCTCCCCCGGACTCGGAGGCACTGTTCACTCGCCTGCGCGACGGGATGTATCGCCCGGAACGGGGCACCTGGGTCAGCGCCGCCTACCGCCTGCGACGGCCGGGAAGCTACAGCGTCGACTTCAACGGCGAGCTCGAACCCGCGTGGACCCACCCGCCGACTCCGGATCAGTACCACGACGAGCTGCGCCGGTTCCCGCGCGCGGTGCAGAACACGCCCGCCTGGCTCGCACCCCCGACGGACCCGTCGCACAACGGCCCCGCACCGCACCAGGCCCAGACGGGCCGGGACAACTCAGGCGAACGGGCGCTGGAGCGCGAGCGGTACTGATCCCGGAGCGGGCATACGGTCGGTGTCGGCGCGCGAACGGGAGCCGGGGCGGATGAGGTCACCGATGGACGAGGGAGACCGGGCCGAGAAGGTCTTCGTGGGCGGCCCAGTGGCCACAATGGACGCCGTGCGCTCCACGACGGACGCCTGTGCGGTCCGGAACGGACGCATCGTGGCGCTCGGCTCCGCCGCCGTCGAGGACACCATCGGTCCGCTCACCGAGATCGTCGATCTCGACGGACGGCTGCTCCTGCCCGGGTTCCACGACGCGCACGTCCATCCTCTCTACGGCGGCCTGGAACGGTTGCGCTGCGACCTTTCGGCCACGGACAGCGCGCCGGGGTGCTTGCGGCGGATCGAGCACGCCGCCGAACGCGGCACCGGATGGCTCCTCGGCGGCGGGTGGGAGTCCGCGCACTTCCCGGGTGGCACACCGACCCGGGAGACGCTCGACGCGGTCACCGACGAGCGGCCCGCCTACCTACTCAGCCGGGATCATCACGCGGCGTGGGTGAACAGCGCGGCGCTGCGCATCGCGGGACTCGACCGGCAGACCCCGGATCCGCCGGACGGATGGATCGAACGCGCCTCCGACGGCTCACCGGCAGGGGTGCTGCACGAAGGCGCGACGGAACTGGTGACACCGGTCCTCCCCCGCGCCGGCGCCGCCGACCGCCGTGCGGGGCTGCTCGAGGGTCAGCGGCACCTGCACTCGTGCGGCGTCACGTCATGGCACGACGCGATCATCGGACCGTACGCGGGCTACGACGACCCGCTGCCCACTTATCTGGAACTCGACGAGGCCGGGCTGCTCACCGGCAAGGTCCGGGGCGCGCTGTGGTGGCGACGAGACGGCGACGACGCCCAGCTGGCCGACCTGCGCGCGCGGCGGGAGAAGACACGCGGCCGCGCACGCATGCGCGCGGAAACCGTCAAGATCATGCTGGACGGGGTGTGCGAGAACCTCACCGCGGCGATGAGGCTTCCCTACCTCGGCTCCCGGACATCGGGGCTGTCCCACCTGGATTCGTCCACTGTGGCTGACGTCGTGCGGCTGCTGGACGCGGACGGGTTCCAGGTGCACTTCCACGCCGTCGGCGACCGCGCGGTCCGGGACGCGCTCGACGCGTGCGCGCACGCCCGCCGGACCAACGGACGGTCCGACCTGCGCCACCAGATCGCACACGTGCAGGTCGTCGACCCGGACGACGTCGAGCGGTTCCGCGACCTCGGGGTGGCCGCGACCATCCAACCTCGATGGGCCGTGCGGGACGCGGCGATGACCGAGTTGACGCTGCCGTACCTCGGCGACCGCCGGTCCGAGTGGCAGTACCCGTTCGGTTCCCTCCGTCAGGCGGGCACCGTGCTCGCGGTGGGCAGCGACTGGCCCGTCTCGGAGGCGGATCCGCTCCTCGCGCTGCAGATCGCCGCGACGCGCACCGAACCGGGTGAGACCGACCCACTGCTGCCCGCCGAGTCGCTGCCCCTGACGGACGCGGTCGCCGCAGCGACGATCGGCAGCGCCTGGGTCAACCACGTCGACCATCGGACCGGCTCGCTGGAACTCGGCAAGGACGCCGACCTCGCGGTGCTCGACCGGGACATCTTCCGGATACCGGTCGACGAGATCGCCCGCGCGCGGGTCGATCACACCTTCGTCGAAGGCCGCCTCGTCCACTCCCGGGAGAACCGCCGCTGAGGGGGCATTTCGGATCTTGGTTAGGTGGTCGGGTACCGCCGCACCGGTTCGCGCCTCGTTGCGTTGGGGTCCTCTTGAGTACCAGAAGTACGCGGGGAGAGCCCTTTACTTGTGAGGCACGAACTCCGAACGCCGGAGCCTCTACCGTGCCCCGGCTGGGCACGGTGAGGCGTGCCCTACGGACGCAAAAGCCAGTTCCCGAACGCACGCTGAGTTCGACGCGCTCGCGTGTCATGTCGACCACAAGGCGGAGTGAACGGCTTCGCCGCAGCGGGCGATGTAGTCGACGGCGGGACCGCCGCGAATTCCGAGGGAACGGGAGTCGGTGAGGTCGTCGATCAGGACGGCGACCACCGCTTCGGGACGGTCGCCGGTGCCGATGAGTCCGACGTCGTGGCGCAAGCAGGACTCCTCACCGGTCTTGTTCCAACAGCGCGCATCCCACGGCAGCCGGGCGGGGAGCCGGTCCCGCACTTGCTGGCGCGCCAACACGCCCAACGCATGTCTCGTGGTGCCTGGGTCGAGCGCGTGCCCGGACGCGAGTGCCGCCAGAATCCTCGCTTGATCCACCGCGGTGGTTACGTTGTCCAGGCCCGCCGCCTGCGCCCTCATGTCGTTGAGGTGGCGCTGTAGCTGCGTGTCCGGGCATCCCAGCGACACGGCCGTGTCGGTGACGGCATCGCAGCCGACCGCGTCGATCACCGTGTTGGTGGCGACATTGTCGCTGATCACGATCATGAGCGTGATCAGGTCGGTCAGCTCCATGCTCCGGAGGCCGTGCAGTTCGCGCAGCACGCCGGTCCCTCCGACCCGATCGCCGGGTTCCGGCAGTGGCAAGCAGGAGTCCCATCGCATCGTGCCGTCCTGCACGGCTCGCAGCGCCGTGATCATCACCAGGACTTTGATCGTGCTCGCGGCGTCCACCTGCCGGGTCTGCCCGATCAGCACCGGCTCGTTCTCGTCGAGGTGCCAGGCGGCGAATCCGAGCCGGCCAGGACAGTCACCCGGAAGCCGAGCTCGGAGTCGCTCAGCGAACGAACGCATCCCGCCACCCAATCACAGTGTTCTCCGACGGCTCGGCATCAGCGTGGCTTTCGCTCAGAGCGAGCAGACGTCACTCTGTCGAACCTCGGCTTCGGGCCACATGAACGTTTACGGTGACGACATCGAGCGCAAGAGTCTCTCGTGCTCGACGGAGGCGGTCACCGGCCGGACGACCCCGGCGCGGGTGCGACGCAGGCGGAGCAGCCGGGCGAACGCCCGGCGCGGCAGACGAAAGCAGGTGCGTGTCGGTGGAGTCGACGATCAACTCCGTGATCGGTTCGGGCGGCGGGACCTTCGAGTCCGGTCAGGAGTACCTGTCGCGCAATCCGGCGCGACTGGACGACGTGGTGGCTCGTGTGCAGCTCGGCGGCCCGGACGCACTGCGTGCCGCCGCCAAGGACGCACGCGCTGCCCAGCGTGAGTGGGCCAAGGTCCCGGCGCCGGTGCGCGGCCGGGTCGTCGCCTCTCTGGGCCGGATCGTGGAGGCCAACAAAGAATCACTGTCCCGCCTGGTCACCCGTGAGATCGGCAAGCCCTACGCGGAAGCCCTCGGTGAGGTCCAGGAGATCATCGACACGTGCGACTACTTCCTCGGCGAGGGACGACGTCTCTACGGCCAGACGGTGCCGTCGGAGATGCCGGACAAGCAGCTGTTCACGTTCCGGATGCCGGTCGGCGTCGCCACGGTGATCACCGCGGGCAACTTCCCGGTGGCGGTGCCCTCCTGGTACCTCGTCCCCGCGTTGCTGTGCGGGAACTCCGTGGTCTGGAAACCCGCCGAGTACGCGGCGGCCTCCGCGCGTGCGTTCGCCGAGATGTTCTGGCGCGCGGGCGTGCCGCGCGGTGTGCTCAACGTCGTCTACGCGGACGGCGAGTCGACCTACGAGGGCCTCGAGGGCGCGTTGCATGACGGCAACGTCAACAAGGTCGGGTTCACCGGGTCCAGCGCCGTCGGTTCGAAGGTCGGCGAACTCACCGGACGCTACACGCAGAGCCCGTGCCTGGAGCTCGGCGGCAAGAACCCCATGATCGTCTGCGACGACGCCGACCTGGATCTCGCCGTCGAAGGTGCGCTGTTCTCCGGGTGGGGCACGGCCGGGCAGCGCTGCACCTCGCTCGGCAACCTCGTCGTGCACCGTGACATCCACGACGAGTTCGTCCGCAGGCTCGACACCGCCCTGCGCGGGGCCACGGTCGGCGACCCCACCGGGGGCGCACTGTTCGGCCCGCTGCTGGACCAGAAGTTCGCCGACAACTTCGAGAAGATCCTCGGCTGGATCCAGCCGCATCACACCGTGCTCGGCTCCGAGACCACCGGTCGCATCACCGGCTCGACGCCGCGTGCGGGTTTCGACGGCGATCCCGAGGCCGGCCTGTTCTACCACCCGGTGCTGGTGGACGGGGTACGCCCGGACGACGAACTGTTCATGCAGGAGACCTTCGGGCCGATCGTCGGGGTCACCACGTTCGAGAACCTCGATGAGGCGATCGAGATCGCCGACAAGCCCGGGTACGGCTTGTCGGCCGCGATCTACACGACCGACCCGGCCAACGCGTTCCGGTTCCGGGAGGGAATCGGCGCGGGCATGCTCAGCGTGAACAACTCGACGTCCGGAGCGGAGGCGCACCTGCCGTTCGGCGGCAACGGCAAGTCCGGCAACGGCAGCCGTCAGTCCGGAATCTGGGTGCTCGACCAGTTCACCCGGTGGCAGTCGCTGAACTGGGACTTCTCCGGGCAGTTGCAGAAGGCACAGATGGACGTCGCCACCGTCGAACCGGACATGGACTACCGGTTGCCGCCGGAGCTGGGCGGTGAGTGAGCGATGACCTCCGCGCTTCCCGAGCACGCGGAGGTCGTCGTCGTCGGCGGCGGGGTGATCGGGACCAGCACGGCCTTTCACCTCGCCGAGGCCGGCGTCGACGTTCTGCTGCTCGAACGCGACGAACTCGGTGCGGGCAGCACCTGCCGGGCAGCGGGCGGGGTGCGGGCGCAGTTCTCGGACTCAGTGAACATCGCACTCGGGCAGCGCAGTCTCCGTGCCTTCGAGAACTTCGGTTCGCGCCCCGGCGCCGAGATCGACCTCAAGCAGCACGGCTACTTGTTCCTGCTGTCGAACGGCGACGATCTCGCGGTCTTCGAGCGCAACGTCGAGCTGCAGAACTCCATGGGGGTGCCCAGCCGCATCCTCACGGTCGACGAGGCGTGTGCGCTCTCGCCGTACGTCGTGCCGGACGGTCTGGTCGGGGCCGCGTTCTCCCCGGCGGACGGACACTGCACGCCGGAGGCGGTGGTGCAGGGGTACGCGCAGGCGACGCGGCGACACGGTGGCGTGGTCCGGCGGCACTGCGCGGTCACCGGGATCACCACCAGTGGCGCGGAGATCACCGCGGTGCGGACCGACCACGGTGACGTCGCCACGTCGATCGTGGTCTGTGCCGCCGGGGCGTGGTCGGCGGCGATCGGCTCCCTGGTCGGCGTGGAACTCGACGTGCGGCCGTTGCGCCGCCAGATCCTGGTGTCCGAAGCGGTCCCCGATCTGCCGCGGACACTGCCGTTCACGATCGATTTCGACTCGAGCTTCTACTTCCACACGGAAGGCCAGGGCCTGCTGATCGGCATGTCCGACCCCGACGAGGAGTTCGGTTTCCGCACCGACACCGACGATCGGTGGTTGGGCCGGCTCACGGACGCCATCGCGCGGCGGGCGCCCCGGCTGGCGGACCTCGGCGTGGGTCACGGCTGGGCCGGCCTGTACGAGGTCACGCCGGACCGCAACGCACTGGTCGGCGAGTCCGACCGCCCCGGGCGCTTCCTGTACGCGACGGGCTTCTCCGGGCACGGCTTCCTCCAGGGACCGGCGGTCGGCGAAGTGCTGCGCGACCTGGTGCTCGAACGGGAGCCCGTGGTGGACGTCTCGGCGTTGCACGCCGACCGATTCGCGCACGCGGCCGTGCGCCCCGAGCACAACTGCATCTGAGCACTAGGCGTCCGCGAACGGGACGCATCGAGGGACAAGGATGGTTGCGGTGACGGATCTGTTGCAGGACATCGACGAGTTCGGCCCCGAGAAGATCGTGTGCGTGGCGGACTCCCGGACCGGCATGCGCGGTGTGCTCGTCATCGACAACACCGCCCGCGGCACCGGGAAGGGCGGCACTCGCATGAGCCCGTCGGTGACCGTCACCGAGATCGCCCGCTTGGCCCGGGTGATGACCTGGAAGTGGGCGGCCGTGGACCTGTTCCACGGTGGAGCGAAGGCGGGTATCAACGCGGACCCGAGCTCTCCGGACAAGGAGCGCATCGTCCGCGCGTTCGCGCGGAAACTCGCCGATCAGATCCCCGCCAGCTATGTCGCCGGACTCGACATGGGCATGTCGGAACGGGACGCGGCGATCATCCAGGACGAGCTGGGCGACAGGGGCACCGCCGTCGGGGTGCCCGAGGAACTGGGCGGCGTGCCCTACGACCAGCTCGGAGTGACCGGTCACGGGGTGGCCGAGAGTGTCGAGGCCGCACTGGCGCACCGGGGGCGCGGCGTGCAGGGGGCTCGTATCGCCTTCCAGGGTTTCGGGGCGGTGGGCAGCGCCGCCGCACGTCGTCTGCACGCGCGCGGGGCCCACGTCGTGGCGTTGTCCACGATGGACGGCTCGGTACACGACCCCGACGGACTCGACGTCCCGGGCTGGCTCGAAGCCCGGTCCGAGCTCGGGGACGCCTGCGTCGCGACCGCGCCGGCGTCGCACCAGCTGAGTCCGGGATCCGAGCTGCTCGTCGACTGCGACGTCCTCGTCCCCGCGGCGAGCCAGGACGTCATCGACGACCGGACGGCTCGACACATCAAGGCGCCCGTCGTCGTGGAGGGCGCGAACCTTCCGACGACT
This sequence comes from Allosaccharopolyspora coralli, assembly GCF_009664835.1. Lineage (NCBI taxonomy): Bacteria > Bacillati > Actinomycetota > Actinomycetes > Pseudonocardiales > Pseudonocardiaceae > Allosaccharopolyspora > Allosaccharopolyspora coralli. Next base: position 2,149,798 of record NZ_CP045929.1, on the reverse strand, counting down.
CCGTCGGCACGGGAAATCCTGGCCGGCAGGGACGTCGTGGTGGTACCCGACTTCATCGCCAACGCGGGTGGCGTGATCGCCGCGGGCTTCGCCATGGACGCCCGGTACTCGGCTTTCCGTCCGGAGGCGGCCACGATTCTCGACACCGTCACGGAGAAGTCCCGATCCAACACCACCCTGGTACTCGAGCGGTCGCGTACCGACGGGGTGCTGCCACACGAGGCTGCGCTGTCCCTCGCGCGCGAGCGGGTGCGCACCGCGATGGGGTTGCGCGGGCGCCTGCGGGCTCCCGCTTCCGCCGCCGCTCGGTACCCCGAGCCGGTGAGACCGGACCGGTGATGTCGCCGTGCTGAACCCGATCCACCTCCGCACCCTGCAGGAGTGCGTGCGCACCGGGTCGTTCGCCGAGGCGGGCCGTGCTCTCGGCTACACGGCCTCGGCCGTGTCCCAACAGATGATGCTGTTGGAACGCGCCATCGGTGCGCCGCTGTTCGAACGCACGGCGCGTTCGGCGCGCAGCACGGGCTTGGCGATACGACTGGCCGAACGCAGCCGGGACGCCCTCGGCGCGCTCGACGCTCTGCACCGGGAAGTGCAGGCGATGGTCGCCGGCGACGAGGGAAGCCTCCGGTTGGCCAGTTTTGCCACCGCGAACGCGCGGATCCTGCCGGAGGCGTTGGCGGCGGTGGTGGCGCAACGCCCGAACGCCGAGGTCCAACTCGACGAAGGCGAGCCCGACGAGGTCATCAGCGGCGTCGTCGACGGCCACGTCGACGCGGCGGTGGTCTTCGAGTACGACCTCGACCCGCGGCAGTGGCCACTCGAGTTGTGCGTCGACGAACTCATGGCCGAGCCGCTGTGGATCGCCTTGCCGGAGGGGCACCGGCTCGCCGCTCGGGACGAAATCGACCTGAGTGAGCTCGCCGGCGATCCGTGGATCTGTACCCGTCGCGACACCGCGGGTGCTCGGTCGCTGGTCCGGCTCGCCGCCGCCGCGGATTTCGTTCCCCGGATCGTGTTCCGCAGCAACGACTACTCGGTCGTCCGTGACCTGGTTTCGCGCGGCTTGGGGGTGGCCGCCCTGCCCGGCCTCGCCCTCGCCGACGACGGCGTGCGCACCAAGCCGATCCTCGGCAGGCAACCTCACCGACGCGTGAAAACGCTCTACCGCAAACAGAACACCAACCCGCTGCTGCCGATCGCCCTCGACCAGCTCGCGCGCTCGTGCGCGAAGTTCGCCGAGGGTTGGCAGGCCACCGACCGCGATCGACGAGCGGAGACCGCGACACCATGACCATGCCTGAACACGAACCGATCGACGCCCACTTCCTCGACGCCGTCGCCGCACTGCATCACCGCGAGCCCGTCGATCCCGGCGCGAAGGTGGTCACCGGCAGCCCCGCGTCCGGCGTCGACCTGCTCGACCTCTTCGACGCGCAGCTGGGCAGCAGGCACCTCGACCTCGTGGCGAGGAAGCTCGGCGCCCGCCGGGAAGGTTTTTACAGCATCGGCTCGTCGGGGCACGAGTCGAACGCCGCCGTCGCGGCCGCACTACGCCCCACCGACCCGGCCCTGTTGCACTACCGGTCCGGGGGCTTCTACCTCGCGCGCGCCAACCAAGTACCCGGGCACGACGCCCTGCGTGACGTCCTGCTCGGCATCGTCGCTTCGGCAGACGAACCGATCTCGGCGGGCAGGCACAAGGTGTTCGGCCACCCCGATCTCGGGATCATCCCGCAGACCTCCACCATCGCCTCCCACCTGCCCCGAGCGGTCGGACTCTCCTTCGCATTGTCCCGGGCGGACAAGCTCGGAGGGTGCCATAGCTGGGGACCCGACGCGGTCGTGGTGTGCAGTTTCGGGGACGCTTCGGCGAACCACTCCACGGCCACCGGCGCGATCAACTCCGCGCTGCACACCGCACATCAGGGCGTTGCGATGCCGCTGTTGTTCGTGTGTGAGGACAACGGGATCGGGATCAGTGTCCGCACCCCGCACGGCTGGATCGAGACGACGTACGCGCAGCGTCGCGGACTGCGGTACTTCACTGTGGACGGTCACGATCCGGAGCATTGCCTTGCCGTCTCGCGCGAGGCGGCCGCCTGGGTGCGGCGACACCGCAAGCCCGCATTCCTGCACCTGCGCACTGTCCGTCTCATGGGACACGCGGGATCCGACGTGGAGTCGGGATACCGGGCACGCAACGAGATTCTCGCCGACTACGAACACGACCCCCTGCTGGCCACCGCTCGCTCCCTCGTGGAACACCGCACGCTCACGCCGGAAGAAGTACTCCGCCGCTACGAAGAGAAGCGCACGGAGGTCGCGGCGCTCGCCGACGAGGTCGTGGGGCGCCCCAAACTGGCAGGCAGCGCGGCCGTGATGGAGGCGATCGCGCCCACCCGGCCCGAACAGGTCCGGCGCCGCGCGGTCCACGTCGATCCCGAACACCGACGTGCCGGTCTCGGAAAACTTCCGGAAGACGAAGGGCCGTTGACCCTCGCGCAAGCGATCAACCGGTCACTCGCTGACGAGCTCGTCCGCGACGAGCGGGTGACGGTCTTCGGTGAGGACGTCGCACGTAAGGGCGGCGTGTACGGGGTGACACGTGGGCTGCGCAAGCGATTCGGTGCGACGCGCGTGTTCGACACGCTGCTCGACGAGCAGAGCATCCTCGGCACGGCGCTCGGCTCCGGCCTCGCCGGGCTCGTGCCGATCCCGGAGATCCAGTATCTGGCGTACCTGCACAACGCCTCGGACCAGCTCCGGGGCGAGGCGAGCACGCTGAGCTTCTTCTCCGACGGGCAGTACCACAATCCGATGGTGGTCCGGATCGCCGGTCTCGGGTACCAGAAGGGCTTCGGCGGGCACTTCCACAACGACAACAGCGTGGCCGCGCTGCGCGATCTGCCGGGTGTGGTGCTGGCCGCGCCCTCGCGTCCGGACGACGCGGCGCAGATGCTGCGGACCTGCGTGGCCGCGGCGCACGAGGACGGCCGCGTGTGCGTGTTCCTCGAACCGATCGCGCTCTACCACACGCGGGATCTGCACGAGACGGGCGACAACGAATGGCTCGCGCCGTACCCCGGATTCGACGCCGGTCACGTGCCCATCGGCAGCGCGCGCGAACACGGCGACGGCGAGGACCTGACGATGGTGACCTTCGGCAACGGACTCCCGATGAGCCTGCGCGTGGCGGCACGACTACGGGAACGCGGTGTGGGTGTCCGGGTGCTGGATCTGCGGTGGCTCGCGCCGCTTCCGGTTTCGGATCTGCTGCACTCGGCGAATGCCACCGGCCGGGTGCTCGTGGTCGACGAGACCCGCCGCTCCGGCGGCATCTCGGAGGCGGTCGTCACGACCTTGGTGGACAACGGGTTTCGCGGCGACCTCGGGCGGGTGTGCAGCGAGGACTCGTTCATCCCCCTCGGCGAGGCGGCCAATCACGTCCTGCTGGACGAAGCCACCATCGAGAAGGCGGCACTCAACCTCACCAAGCGCTGACCCCGCGGACGCGGATACTTCCCGGTGTGCGGACTGCCCCTCTCATGCTGGAGCGGTCACCACGTACGCACCACCGGCGGGTTCTCAGCGCCCTCCTCGCGCGGACAGCGGTTTTCGCCGCGTAGGCCGACTCAGTAAACCGATCCCGCAGCGAGGAGGGCGCTGAGAACCCGCCACCCGACCCGCCGATCACAACCTTCTGATTCATGAGGAGTTCTTACTCACCGACGCCGCGTTTCTGGTCGACCAGGGTCTGCCGTTCGGGTTCGATCCAGAGGATGACGCGTTCGGACTTGATGTTCTCCTCCGGGTAGTCGTGGCCGGTGTACTTCTGGGCGAGCTGGTCGAGATGACTGCGTGCCCGAGCCCCCGTCGTGGTCTCGGTGACGCGCCCGCGGACCTCCGCGTATCGGTACGGGTCTGCCTCGTCGCGGACGAGTACGGTGATCCGCTCGTCCTGACCGACGTTGCGTGTCTTGGCCCGATGCGTCTCGGTGTTGAGCACCATCGTCCCGTCGAGCATCCCGACCCAGATCATCTGCGTCTGGATCTTTCCGCTCGGGAACACCGTGGACACGGCGGCGAAGTTCGGCCCGGCCGCCAGCTCCTCGGTCATCGTCATCAGTTCCGGCCCGTTCGACGTGTTCGCCGCCATGACTGCACTCCCGCTCTCACCCGTGTGCTCCCTGCTGCCCGACGGGTTCCCCGGCGGCGGTTCCGTCAATCACGCGAGCCCAATTCGCAGTCACACCACGCGTGGCCAGCCGGGGCACGGCGAGGGGCTCCGGTACCGGCCCACCTACCTCACTACCACAATGCCCCTGTCAGGCGTCCGGGTCGCCGAATACCTTGCCGGGGTTGAAGATCCCGGCAGGGTCGAGTGCGTTCTTCACCGAGTGGTGCATCCCGATCACCGTCGGCCCGAGTTCGGCGTGCACACCGCGACGCTTGAGCAACCCCACGCCGTGCTCGCCGGTGACGGTCCCGCCGAGCGCGAGCGCGTCCTCGATGATCTCCTCGAACGCCTGCTTCGCTCGAGTCCGAGCCTCGTCGTCACCCGCCGGGACGATGATCAACGGGTGCAGGTTGCCGTCGCCGGCGTGAGCGATGTTCGCGATGCGGGTGTCGTGCGCCTTCGCGGCCTTCTCGATTCGTTGCAGCATGTCCGGCACCGACGCCCGAGGAACGCAGATGTCCTCGGTCAGCAACGGGCCTAGTCGTTCGAACGCCGGATAGGCCAGTCGACGTGCCGCAAAGAGCGCGTCGGCCTCGTGTTCGTCGGTCGACCGCGCGCTCCACGTCGCGCCTGCCTCGTCGAAACAGCGCACCAGCGTGTCGACCTCGTCCTCCCCCGCCGCGCCCGGCGTGTCCGAACGGCCGAGCAGAAGCACGTCTGCTTCCGCGCTCAGGCCCATGTTCTTCCACGCGTCGACGGCTTCGAGACAGCTGCGGTCGAGCAGTTCCAGCGCCGAGGGCACGACCCCGGCGGCCGTCACAGCCGCCACGGCCTCCCCCGCCGCGACCAGCGAGTCGAAGTAGCCCACGACCGTCCGTTCCGGAGCCCGTACACCGGGCAGGAGCCGGACGGTGATCTCGGTGATGATCCCGAGCGTGCCTTCGGAACCGACGAACAAGCCGCACAGGTCGTAGCCCGCGACGCCCTTGGCGGTGCGCCTGCCGAGCCGCACGACCTCGCCGTCGCCGACGACAGCTTCGATGCCGAGCACGTAGTCCCGCGTGACGCCGTACTTCACGCAGCAGAGCCCGCCCGCGTTGGTGGCGACGTTGCCGCCGAGTGTCGACCACGGCGCGCTCGCCGGGTCGGGCGGGTACCAGGCGCCCTGTTCGCGGCACGCTGCGCGGAGGTCGTCGTTGACGACGCCCGGTTGCACGACGGCGAGCTGCTCGCGGGGGTCGATCTCCAGGATCCGGTCCATGGCCTCGAACGAGAGCAACACGCATCCCTCGAGTGCGTTGGCACCGCCGGACAGGCCGGTGCCTGCCCCACGCGGCACCACGGGGACACCGTGCTCGGCGCACGTCGCGACCACAGTGGCCACGTCGGCGGTGCTCGCCGGGCGAACCACGGCCGCCGGCGTACCGAACGGGGCCCATTCGGCCTCGTCGTGGGCGTAGCGGCCGATCGAGTCCGGGTCGGTCACCAGCCGGGACTCGTCGAGCACCGCGCGCAGCGCCTCCACCACGCCGTGAACCATGTCGCCTCCTGTCGCGATGACGGCACTGCCGTGGAACGGCCCCCACGGTATCCGTGGGAGCTTCGACCACACCACGTCCGCGCACGGACTCACAGCGACGACGTCAACACGAGCTCACCGGCCTCGGAGCGCACCTCGAATCCCGCCGCGTCCTCCCGCAGGACCGACGAGTTGAGATTGCACGTCATCTCCTGGTCGCCGGTTCCGATGAACTCGCCCGCGCTCACCCGGCGACCGTCGTCGGAGGTGACCACGACCCGGTACGTCTCGTCGGCCTCGAAGCCGCTCGCGGCGAGAGTGATCTCCATTCCCCAGGTGTGCGGAATGACTTCGGCGCCGGCCTCCACGTCGCGGTCCTCGATCGCCACCACCACCGGCTCCACGGGCTGGTCCGGGGGGCTCGGTGCCGCCAGATAACCGAGGGGCAGGGCGACGATCGCTGTCAGCGCCGCTGCGACGACCGGCACGACCCAGCGTGGACGTACCTGTCCAGTACGAGCCTGCTGAGACCGGATCTCGTGCACGATGCTGTCGTCGAGTCCAGGCGGCGGAGCCGGTGTACTCGTCAGCGTGTGAGGGTCGACCTGCCGCAACGGTTGCGCCAGCGGTGCGATGTCGTCCAGTTCCGCGCGGCAACGGGTGCACGAGTCCAGGTGTGCGAGGACACGAGTGCGTTCGTGGTCGTCGAGCTGGTCGAGCGCGAACGCCCCGAGCATCTCGACCACGGTGCGGTGCTCGTCGCTCACGGTTCCACCCCCATCTCGTCCATCGCCAGCCGAAGGGCCTTCAAGCCGTAGAACACTCTGCTCCGGAGAGTGCCGACCGGGATTTCCTGCTCGTGCGCGACCTCGGGATACGGACGGCCACGAAGATACGTCTCCACGAGCGCGGCGCGGTGTTCCGGAGTGATGCGCCGCATCGCCTCCTCGACGAGCCACGACGTCATCACCGACTCGTCGTGCGCGAGGTCGCCGTGGGCGAGCGTGGCGAGCGCCCGGTCGTCGACCAGCCGCACCGGCCGGGCGCGTACCCGGCGCACCTCGTCGACCACCGCGTTCCTGGCGATCGCGAACAGCCAGACGCGCAGGCTGCCGACTTCGGCGTCGAACGACTCCGCCGCGCGCCACGCCCGCAGGAACACTTCCTGGACGACGTCGCGCGCCCGTCCTTCGTCGCCGAGCTGCCGCAGGGCGAAGCGGTACAGCTCGGGGCCGTGCATGGCGTAGGCCGCGCGGACGCCGTGTTCGGACCGGAGATCGAACTCGCCCGGCCAGTCGTTCCTCCGGCTCTGTCGCGAACGGCGCATCCATCCACCTCCCCTTCGACAGCTGTGTACGCCGCGACGGCGCGCTGCGTTCAACCACGACTGCGTGCCTCGGCGTTCGACCACGGACGGCAACCACAGGGTTCACCCGGTTCGGGCGCGAACGCCGGTGAACGGATAGTTCCGACAACTCGTACATATCAACATCCGAGGTCGGACGGTCGCACGCGGGGACGACCCTGCGGGCGGTCACGGAGGAACGGAGACGCACATGCGCAAGATCGCACTGGCTCGAACCGGGGTGGCAGGGATCTCGGCAGCCCTGCTGGCGGTGCTGCCCGCAGGGCTGGCGCACGCCGACGACGAGGTCCCGGAACCCGCCGAGTTCACCAGCATGCTCACCACGATGGCCACGCCGGACATGGTCGTGAACTCGGACGACCAACCGTCTCCCGGAGAGCCGGGAGCGTCGGGAACCTTCACCTTCCGAATCAACAGCGACGACGAGATCATCTGCTACGACATCGTCCTCAACGGCGTGACTCCGCCGTACGACAGCCCCGCACGAACCGCCACGCACATCCACGAGGCGGCCGCGGGGACCTCGGGACCACCACGGCTGGTCTTCCCCGACCCGGAGGACGCCGGCGACGGGACCCTGCGCAGCGAAGGATGCATGCAAGGGCCGTTCACGACCGGTCTCACCGGTGACGACGACGTGACCGACACCGGCGAAGGGTTCAGCCTCGCGCAGCTCGAGGCCGCACCGGAGCAGTTCTTCGCCGACACCCACACCTCGCAGTTCACCGACGGGGCGGTACGGGGACAGCTGAGCATGGTCCCGATGGGTGGAGCAGAGACCGGTGGCGGTGCCACCGCCCAGGACGAGCCGGGAGCATTGCTTCCCCTCGGAGCGTTGGCCGCCACCGCCCTCGGAGCGGGTCTGATCGTCGTCGCGCGCAACCGCACGACGCAGTCGGACCGATAATCACCTCGCCCGGACCACCGGCCGGGAGGCCCGCCACGCGCGGTAGCACCCGGCCGGTGACTACCCCCCGGAAAGCCCCGATGCAGCGTCGGATCAACACCATCGTCGCGGCCGTGGCCGTCATGACGCTCGGTGCATGCACCTCACCGACTTCCGGCACGCACCGGGCTGAACCCGCCACGGTCGAGCGCCCTCCCGCCGTCGTCTCCGAAGCCGAGACGTCGGCCCCGGTCGCGCTGACGATTCCCGCGCTCGACCTCACCGGAGGCCTGGCCCGCACCGGCCTCACCGACGACAACACGCTGGAGGTTCCCGAGTTCGGCGAGATGAGCTGGTTCGAGGACGGAGTCACTCCGGGTGCGAGTGGCCCCGCCGCGATCCTCGGCCACGTCGACTCGCGTTCCGGGCCCGACGTGTTCTACCGACTGGACGAGCTCTCCCCCGGCGACGAGATCTTTGTCGACTCGGCCGCGGGACAGACCCTCGAGTTCGTCGTACGAAAGGTCGAACAGCACCCCAAGGACTCGTTTCCCACCGAAGCCGTCTGGCTCCCCACCCCGGACCGCGAACTTCGTCTGATCACGTGTGGCGGCGCGTTCGACGACCGGGAGCAGAGCTATCGCGACAACGTCATCGTCTTCGCCTCGCTGCGACCCGAGGCCCCGGGAACCTGACGACCCGGGAGCCAACGCGGATCCGGAGACACACAACGGCCCCGCCCACCGTGCTCCGGTGGGCGGGGCCGTTGATGTCAGGAAGAGGCGACTAGTCGCCCTGCGGTGCCCAGTGGTCGAGCATCTCCACGAACGTCTCGAACGCGGGCTTGGAATTCCCGTACGGGGCCTCCAGGTGGATGCTCAACGGGAACCCGAGCTCGCCCGCACCGTCGACGACCCGCTTGTAGAGGTCGACGAGCTTCTGCTTGCGCTCGGCGAACGAGAGCTGCGCGATCTCGGCCACCCACCGCTGCTCGGCCTCCACCGCGGGATTACCCGGGTCCTGGATCAGCCAGTCGATGAGCTTCTTGCCGGACTCCATACCCGGAACGAACCCGAACGAGAGCAGGACCTCCGGCCGGTGCTCGGTCTCCGTCGCGAACTGCCGCAGGAACCCGACGATCGCGTCCGAGTACAGCAATTGGGTCATGCCGAACGTGGCGCCGCGATCACACTTGAAGTTGAACCGGCCCTGCTCGCCCTCCCGGGTCGGGATGAGGATCGAGCCGCGGTTGTCGACCACGTCCTGGAACTGGGTCAGCGCGTCCGTCGGCGCCATTCCCGGTCCTTCGCCGTCGGCCATCGTGCGCGGCACACCGACGAACGTCACCCCGTCCATGCCGGAGTCCCGCAGCTCACGGAGCCGTTCGGTGAGCTGTTCCTTCTCGTGGAAAGCCGTCACCTGGGTGCACAGGCCCTTGACGCCTGCCAACTCCGGGCGCACGGTCTTCCAGAAGTCGATGACGTCCATCTTCGGCTTCATCGCTACCGGACGATCCTCGTCCTCGGCGATGATCCCGGGAATCATCACGTGCCGCAGGTGCTCACCGAATCCGGTGGCGCGGCCGTTGTCCACGACCTTGCGGGCTTCAGCCAGCGCGGTTTCCTCGCCGCCTTCGAGGTTCGGCGGAACCAGTTCGAGTGCGATGGTCTGCATGTCGGCCTCAGGTTTCCCTCCGTCGACGTCGGCCGTCGCACCGCGGGTGCGATGTGCCCCGCCTAGGCAGCACCGCGGGTGCGATGCTGCTTCGGCGGCAGCGACCGAACGAGCTACGAACAATCCGATGACGGTGCCGCCACCGCCCTCCGCGGCGCCCTGCCACCGTCCGGTGTGGACGGTGGCAGGAACACCAGGGCGGTGCCGGCGACCGATCATCCGATCAGTAGCGGTAGTGCTCGGGCTTGTACGGGCCCTCGACGTCGACACCGATGTACTCGGCCTGATCCTTGGTGAGCTTGGTGAGCTTCACACCGAGAGCGTCGAGGTGCAGCCGCGCGACCTTCTCGTCGAGGTGCTTCGGCAGCACGTAGACGTCCTTGGCGTACTCGCCCGGCTTGGTCCAGAGCTCGATCTGCGCGAGCGTCTGGTTGGTGAACGAGTTCGACATCACGAAGCTCGGGTGCCCGGTGGCGTTGCCCAGGTTCAGCAGACGACCCTCGGAGAGCACGATGATCGCGTGCCCGTCCTGGAAGGTGAACTCGTGCACCTGGGGCTTGATCTCGACCTTCTTGATGCCGGGAGTCTTCTCCAGGTTCGCCATGTCGATCTCGTTGTCGAAGTGACCGACGTTGCCGACGATGGCGTTGTGCTTCATCTGCGACATGTGCTCGGCGGTGATGATGTTGAAGTTGCCGGTGGTCGTGATGAAGATGTCCGCGGTCTCGACGACGTCCTCCATCGTCTTGACCTCGTAGCCCTCCATCGCCGCCTGCAGCGCGCAGATCGGGTCGATCTCGGTGACGATGACGCGGGCACCCTGGCCGCGCAGCGACTCCGCCGAACCCTTACCGACGTCGCCGAAGCCGCAGATCACGGCCGTCTTGCCACCGATGAGCACGTCGGTGCCACGGTTGATGCCGTCGACCAGCGAGTGGCGGCAGCCGTACTTGTTGTCGAACTTCGACTTGGTGACCGAGTCGTTGACGTTGATCGCCGGGAACAGCAGGTCGCCGGACTTGACCAGCTCGACGAGCTTGTGCACGCCGGTCGTGGTCTCCTCGGTGACGCCCTTGATCTCCTTGGCCGTCTTGGTGAACCGCTGCTTGTCGGCCTCGAGGCTCTTGCGCAGGGTCGCCAGGACGACCTTGAACTCCTCCGGGTCCTCGTCGGTCGGCTGCGGAACAGCGCCGGCCTTCTCGAACTCGACACCCTTCTGGACCAGCATGGTCGCGTCGCCGCCGTCGTCCAGGATCATGTTCGGACCCTGGTCGCCGGCGAAGTTCTGCCAGAGCTGGTCGGTGCACCACCAGTACTCTTCCAGCGTCTCGCCCTTCCAGGCGAACACCGGGGTGCCTTCCGGCTTGTCCGGGGTGCCGTTCCCGACGACGACCGCCGCGGCGGCCTCGTCCTGGGTGGAGAAGATGTTGCAGGACACCCAGCGAACCTCGGCGCCGAGCTCCACCAGGGTCTCGATGAGCACCGCGGTCTGCACGGTCATGTGCAGCGAACCCGCGATGCGAGCACCCTTGAGCGGCTTGCTCGCGGAGTACTCCTTGCGAGTAGCCATCAGGCCCGGCATCTCGTGCTCCGCCAGGCGGATCTGGTGACGGCCGCTGTCGGCCAGCTTCGGGTCCGCGATGGCGAACTCGATACCGTTGACCTTCTCGAGCTTCGGGCTCATGGTTTCCTTTCTTCGTTTCCCTTTCCAGGGCACTGTTGACACTCGCGGCCTGAGAAGGCCCGCGTCACACGTTGAAGTACTTGGCTTCCGGGTGGTGGCTGACGATCGCGTCCGTGGACTGCTCCGGATGCAGCTGGTATCCCTCCGAGAGCACCACGCCGATGCGCTCGCTGTCGAGCAGGTCCACGAGCTTCTCCCGGTCCTCGATCTCGGGGCACGCGCCGTACCCGAACGAGTACCGGGCGCCGCGGTAGCCGAGCTTGAAGAACTGCTCGACCTCTTCGGGGTCCTCCTCGGACACCGACTTGCCCGGCGACCACAGCAGCTCCTGGCGGACCCTGCGGTGCCAGTACTCCGCCAGGGCCTCGGTCAGCTGCACACCCAGACCGTGGATCTCCAGGTAGTCCCGGTAGGAGTTCTTCGCGAACAGCTCGTTGGCGTAGTCCGCGATCGGCGTACCCATCGTGACCAACTGGATCGGCAGGACGTCGACCTGGCCGAGCTCCTCGGCCCGCTCCCGGGACCGGTAGAAGTCCGCCAGGCACAGACGGCGCTCCCGCTGCTGCCGAGGGAAGTGGAAGCGGTGCCGCTCCTGGGCGTCCGGCTCCTCCTTGTCGAGCACGACGAGGTCGTTGCCCTCGGACACGCACGGGAAGTAGCCGTAGACCACCGCCGCGTGCTGCAGGATGCCCTTGGTGGCGAGCTCGTCCATCCAGGCCCGCAGCCGCGGGCGCCCGTCGGACTCGACCAGCTCCTCGTACGACGGGCCCTGACCCTTCTTCGAGCCGCGCAGACCCCACTGCCCGAAGAAGGTGGCCCGCTCGTCCAGCAGCGACAGGTAGTCGTTGACCGGGACGCCCTTGACGACCTTCGAGCCCCAGAACGGAGGTGTCGGGACACCCGGATTCGGGTCGACGTCCGACTTGGTCGTGTCGTCGAGGCTCGGAAGCTCACCCTGCTCGGCCTTGCGTTTCTCGGCGATGCGCTGGGACCGCTCGTGGCGAGCCTTCCGCTCGGCCTTCTTGGCCGCTTCCTTCTCGTCCTCCTCGGGGTTGTCGCCCCGCTTGGAGGACATGATGCGGTCCATGAGGGTCAGCCCCTCGAACGCGTCCTTGGCGTAGCGGACGTCACCGTCGAAGGTCTCCTCGAGCTGGTTCTCCACGTAGGTCCGGGTCAGCGCCGCACCACCGAGCATCACCGGGTACTTCTCGGCGAGCTTCCTGGAGTTCATCTCCTCCAGGTTGTCCTTCATGATCACCGTGGACTTGACCAGCAGGCCGGACATGCCGATCGCGTCGACCTCGTTCTTCTCGGCCTCGTCCAGGATCGTGTTGATCGACTGCTTGATGCCGATGTTGACCACGTCGTAGCCGTTGTTGGACACGATGATGTCGACCAGGTTCTTGCCGATGTCGTGGACATCGCCCTTGACCGTGGCCAGCAGCAGCTTGCCCTTGCCGCCCGAGTCGTCCTTGTCCATGTGCGGCTCGAGGTGGGCCACCGCGGTCTTCATGCACTCCGCGGACTGCAGCACGAACGGCAGCTGCATCTGCCCGGAGCCGAACAGGTCACCGACGACCTTCATGCCGCCGAGCAGATCCTCGTTGACGATCTGCAGCGGCTTCTTCTCCTGCATCGCCTCGTCGAGGTCGGCTCCCAGGCCGTTCATCTCGCCGTCGATGATGCGTTGCTGCAGACGCTCGAACAGCGGCATCGCCGCCAGTTCCTCGGCCTTGGAGGCTCCGGTGGACTGCGCGCTCTGACCCTCGAAGAGCGCCATGAGCGTCTGCAGCGGGTCGTAGGCCCGCTCGTCGTCGGTGGCGGCGCGGCGCCGGTCGTAGACGAGGTCGAGCGCGACCTGGCGGGCCTCCTCGTCGATCTTGTTCATGGGCAGGATCTTGGACGCGTGCACGATGGCACTGTCCAGCCCGGCCTCACGGCACTCGTTGAGGAACACCGAGTTGAGCACCTGGCGGGCCGCCGGGTTGAGCCCGAACGACACGTTCGACAGACCCAGCGTGGTCTGCACCCGCGGGTGACGCTTCTTGAGCTCGCGGATGGCGTTGATCGTCTCGATGCCGTCCTGGCGGACCTCTTCCTGACCGGTGGTGATCGGGAAGACCAGGGTGTCGATGATGACCGCGGACTCGTCGAGGCCCCAGTTCTGGGTGAGGTCTTCGATGAGGCGCTCGGCCACGCGCAGCTTCCACTCCGCGGTCCTGGCCTGGCCCTCCTCGTCGATGCAGGTGCACACCACGGCGGCACCGTGCTCGACGGCCATCGTCATGACCCGGTCGTACCGTCCGCCCTCTTCGGTGCCGTCCTCGTAGTTGATCGAGTTGATCGCGCACCGGCCACCGAGGTGCTCCAGCCCGACCTCGATCACCTCGGCCTCGGTGGAGTCGACCATGACCGGCAGCGTGGAGGCGGTCGCGAGCCGCGAGGCAAGCTCCCGCATGTCGTAGGTGCCGTCCCGGCCGACGTAGTCCACGCACAGGTCGAGCATGTGCGCGCCCTCGCGGGTCTGCGTCTTGGCGATCTCGACGCAGTCCTCGTAGCGCTCCTCGAGCATCGCCTCGCGGAACGCCTTGGACCCGTTGGCGTTGGTGCGCTCACCGACGTTGAGGATCGAGGCGTCCTGCTTGAACGGGATCGCCTGGTACACCGACGAGATCGACGGCACCACGTTGGGCGTGCGCTGCGCCGGGTTGAGGCCGTCGACGGCTTCGGCGACCTGGCGCACGTGCTCGCCGGTCACACCACAGCAACCGCCGACCAGGCGGGCACCGAAGTTGTTGGCGAATCCGACCAGCGCCTCGGCCAGCTCGTGCGGCTGCAGCGGGTAGACCGCTCCGTTGTCGCCCAGTTCGGGCAGGCCGGCGTTGGGCATCACCGAGATCGGCACGGTCGCGTGCTCGGCGAGCACGCGCAGGTGCTCGCTCATCTCGGCGGGCCCGGTCGCGCAGTTCATGCCGATCATGTCGATGCCCAGCGGCTCCAGCGCCGTCAGGGCCGCCCCGATCTCCGAGCCGACCAGCATCGTGCCGGTCTGCTCGACGGTGACGTGGGCGATGATCGGCACGTGCCTGCCGTGCTCGGCCATGGCGCGCTTCGCCGCGACGATCGACGCCTTGGTCTGCAGCAGGTCCTGCGAGGTCTCGACCAGCACCACGTCGACGCCGCCGTCGAGCATGCCCAGGACCTGCTTGTGGTACGCGTCCCGAAGGTCCGCGTAGGGCGCGTGACCCAGTGTGGGCAGCTTGGTGCCCGGGCCCATCGATCCGAGCACGAAGCGGGGCTTGTCCGGCGTCGAGTACTCGGCACAGCACTCCTTGGCCAGCCGGACACCCGTCTCCGCGAGCTCACGGATGCGGTCCTCGATACCGTAATCACCGAGGTTGGGCAGGTTGCAACCGAAGGTGTTCGACTCGATGGCGTCGGAGCCGTTGGCCAGGAACCCCGTGTAGATCGAGCGCACCACGTCCGGGCGCGTATCGTTGAGGATCTCGTTACAGCCCTCGAGGTTCTGGAAGTCCTCCTCGACCGAGAGGTCGTACTCCTGCAACGCCGTACCCATGCCGCCGTCCCCGACGAGCACGCGTTCGGCGATGGCCGACAGGAAGCCGCTCGGGTCGTTGGCCTGCCGGCCCGATGTCGCTTGTTCAGTCATGACGTTGCTTTCTCCCGCTTTCAGCGAAGCACCGAGTCGACGTCGGCCGCAGCCGTGTCGCCGTATGCCTCTGCGAATCGAGCCACGAAGGAGCCCTTCTCGACGTCGTACTCCTGCGGGCCGTCGGTTTCCAGCGACGTGGTCGCCAAGGCGCAGCCGAGCTGGATCGACCGCTCCAGGTCCAAGCCCTTGGCCTGTCCGGCCAGAAAGCCCGCGCGCACCGCGTCGCCCGCACCGGTCGGGTCGCCGATCTGCTTCGGCTTGACCGCGGAAACCTCGATCGTCTCGGCCGTCTTGGACTCGATGCGCACGCCTTGATCGCCCAGGGTGGTGACCCACATGCCGACCTTGCCCAGCACCTCGTCGTCGGACCAGCCGGTCTTCTGCAGGAGCAGGCTGTGCTCGTACTCGTTGGTGAACAGGTACTTGGCACCGTCCACCAGCTTACGGATCTGCTCGCCGTCCATGAGGGCCAGCTGCTGGCTCGGGTCGGCCAGGAAGGGGTAACCGCGGTCGCGGCACTCCTGGGTGTGACGCAGCATCGCCTCGGGGTCACCGGCCGAGATCGTCACAAGGTCGACGCCACCGACCTTGTCGGCGATCGGCTTGATCTCGATCTCACGGGCCTCCGACATGGCGCCCGGGTAGAACGAGGCGATCTGGTTCTGGTCCTGGTCGGTGGTGCAGGTGAAACGCGCGGTGTGCGCGGTGGACGAGGTGTGCACGTGGGTCGTGTCCACGCCGTGACGCTCCAGCCACGCGCGGTACTCGGCGAAGTCCTCGCCGACCGCGTCCACCAGCAGCGAGCTGACCCCCAGTTTGCCGAGGCCGAAGGTGATGTTGGCGGCGATACCGCCCCGGCGGACCTGGAGTCCGTCGACGAGGAACGACAGGGACACCTGCTCGAGCTGGTCGGCGATCAGCTGCTCGGCGATCTTGCCGGAGTAGGACATGAGGTGGTCGGTGGCGATCGAGCCGGTCACCGCGATCTGCACTGCGAAACTCCTTCACCAGGGCCGATGTCGGGTGATGCCTGCCACCGGCCGGCGGTTAGCTGGGACGGTCGTGTCCGGGTGCGCCCGTCATGCTGCGGGACGCGGAGAACTCCACGCCCCGCAGCATGCGCGCGAATGCACGGTTTTTCGAGTTGTCAGAGCCCTGCTGCGCTCTTCAGGGCCTCCACCCGGTCGGTGCGCTCCCACGGCAGGTCGACGTCGCTGCGACCGAAGTGGCCGTAGGCCGCGGTCGGCGCGTAGATCGGCCGCAGCAGGTCCAGGTCGCGGATGATCGCGGCCGGACGGAGGTCGAAGACCTCGTTGACGGCGGCCTGGATCTTGACCGGGTCGACGTTCTCGGTGCCGAAGGTCTCCACGAACAGCCCGACCGGGGCGGCCTTGCCGATCGCGTAGGCGACCTGCACCTCGATGCGGCTGGCCAGACCGGCCGCCACCGCGTTCTTGGCGATCCAGCGCGCGGCGTAGGCCGCCGAGCGGTCCACCTTCGACGGGTCCTTACCGGAGAAGGCGCCGCCGCCGTGACGGGCCATGCCGCCGTAGGTGTCGACGATGATCTTCCGGCCGGTCAGGCCGCAGTCACCCATCGGGCCACCGACGACGAACCGACCGGTCGGGTTGACCAGCGTCCGTAGGTCCGTGGTGTCGAGGCCGACCCGCTCGACCTCCGGGTTGATGACCTTCTCGCGGATGTCCTTGGACAGCGTCTTGTCGAGGTCGACGTCCTCGGCGTGCTGCGTCGACAGCACCGCGGTGTCCAGACGGACCGGCTGGTCACCCGCGTACTCGATGGTCACCTGGGTCTTGCCGTCGGCGCGCAGGTACGGCAGCGTGCCGTCCTTGCGGACCCGGGTCAGGCGACGCGACATGCGGTGCGCGAGCGCGATCGGCAGCGGCATGAGCTCGTCGGTGTCGTCGCAGGCGTAACCGAACATCAGACCCTGGTCGCCCGCACCCTGCTTGGCGATCTCGTCGATGACGCCCTCGACGCGGTTCTCGTGCGCGGTGTCGACGCCCTGGCCGATGTCCGGGGACTGGGCGTCGATGGCGACGTTGACACCGCAGGAGTTGCCGTCGAAACCCTTGTCCGAGGAGTCGTAGCCGATCTCCAGGACCTTGTCGCGGACGAGCTGCTGGAAGTCGACGTACGCTTCGGTCGTGATCTCACCGGCGATGTGCACCTGACCGGTGGTGATCATGGTCTCCGCGGCGACGCGGGACCGGGGGTCCTGCGCCAGCAGCGCATCCAGAATGGAGTCACTGATCGCGTCGGCCATCTTGTCCGGGTGACCCTCGGTCACCGACTCACTCGTGAACAACCTACGGTTGATCTCACTCACTGCGGCTCCTCACCTCTACTGCTCTTCGGTGGCTTCGTCGTGATTCTTCGTTGATGGCGTGGGCAGCCGGCAGGTGGGGCCGCCACCTGCCGGCCGACGGCGTCAGGTACGGGCCGTGAAGATGCCCCACGCGAGGTTCCCGCCGTCGCCTGCGGTCACCCAGTTGCGCAATCCGGTCTTCATCCGGGTGCGGTATTCCTCACCGATGAACTCGGAGAGCTCGTTCTCCCGCGACTGCAGTACCTCCAGCACGCGGCCGTAGTGGACCGGCAGGTAGTCGCTGAGGTCGTCGAAGTCGATCGTCTGCAGTCCCAGGCGGTTGAGGTGCCTGCGGTAGAAGGCCGGCGAACCGAGCGAGTCCAGGTGCAACCGGTCCAGGATCGGCCCGAGGTCGCGCTTCTCGGCCGTGTCGGCGGCCATCGGGTCCGTGAACACGAACAGCCCGCGCGGGGTGAGCACGCGCACGACCTCTTCGAGGACGCGCTCGCGGTCGCCGCTGTGCAGGATCGCGTCCTGCGACCAGACCAGGTCGAAGGCGTTGTCCTGGTACGGGATGTCCTCGAACGACCCGTCCTTGACCTCGATGAGCCCGTCGAGACCCTCCTGGCGGTTGAACTCGACGTTGCGAGCGTTCTCGACCTCGCTGAGGTTCAGGCAGGCCACCTTGCATCCGTAGGTGCGGGCCAGGTACCGCGCGGCACCGCCGTAGCCGGCGCCGATGTCGAGAATGCGGGTCTCCGGAGTGATCTCGGCCTTCGCCGCCATACGCTCGACGGTGCGGCGCGACGCGGCGTCGATGTCCTCGTCCGGGGTCTGGTAGAGCCCGACGTGGATGTCGTTGCCACCCCAGACGCGGTAGTAGAAGTTGTCCGCGTCCTCGGAGTTGTAGTAGTCCCGCGCGGTGTGCACCGCGTTCGAGTACACGTCCGAGAGCTGGTCCTCGGTCCGGTAGTTCTTCTCCGCGACGTGGATGAAGAAGTCCGGCTCGTCGTCGGCGTAGGTCTCCTGGAAGTCACCGTAGGTGTCGATCCGCTGGAAGCCGACCTCACGCATGAGCCGCCGCATGTAGTTCTTCCGCAGCGGGTACATGTTCAAGTAGAACTCGGACTTGTCCGGGAACGTGTACTTGAACCGGGCCAGGCCCTCGTCGACGTGGTCCGGCTCGGCCTGCACGTCGTCACCGGCGTAGTAGTACGTGTGCTTGCTGGAGAAGCCACTGTCCAAAATGGAGTCATAGTTGCGCTGGTCGATGATCAACACGCCGTCGTGCTTGAGCATCGCGTAGAACTCGGCCAGCGTCTTGCGCCGATCGCGCTCGGAGAACAGGTGCGTGAACGAGTTCCCGAGGCAGATGATGGCGTCGTACTCGCCGTGCACGTCCCGGTTCAGCCAGCGCCAGTCGGCGTTGACCACGCGCAGAATGTGCCCGCCGTAGGCCAGACCGTTGCTGAACGCCTTGGCCAGCATCTGGGCGCTGCCGTCGGCGCTGACCGTCTCGAAACCTTCCTCGAGCAGTCGCACCGAGTGGAACCCGGTGCCGGTAGCGGCGTCGAGGACGTTCTTGACGCCCCGGGCCCTGAGCTGGTCGACGAAGAAGGTGCCCTCACTCTCGTAGCGCTTCTTCCAGTCGATCAGGTCGTCCCACTTGTCGACGAAACCGCCCACGTACTCATGCGTGTAATGGTCAGTGTCGCGGACCTCCAAGGGGTTCTCACCGAACACCTGCTCCTGCAGGTTCACCGCCTCGGCCCCTCCGTCGCCCGCATCCGCTGCGTCGTTGCGGGCAAGATCATCCACGCTCTTGGCCATTCTTCGCTCCCACCACTCGCGTTCATCGTGCGCCACGGCTCGCTCGGGCACGCGTATCCGCCCGTCGCGAACCAGCCTCACGGTCGTGCCGGGTCGCCACTCACAGGGCAACTACCGGCGACCGGCGCGGGCGGCCGAGATCGTGCTCAAGCCGCTCCCTGGACGCCAGTCATCGCACACGATCGGCGCCTTTACCGATCAGTTGCGACGCGAAATCCGTGCGTCGAGTAACCAATCTAGGCGAAAAGAGCCCCAAATCAAGCGTATGAACGTGTGATATCCATCATACGAATGGGATGGATGCGCGATTTAATCCGTTACCCAGGGTGAAAATATCCGCTCCCACCTGGGAAAATCCTACCAATTCAGCGGCCGTGTCACGATCCGGCATTCGCATTGTCGCTCGCGGTGGTGTAGGGTGCGACTTGCTCGGCCCCGTACCACGACAACTGCAACGAAGACAACCGCGAGCAGGGTGCCGCACAATTCGCCGGACCCGCTCGAGGCGGAATTGTTATTCTCTTTTTCGCCTCAGCCGAATCGTCAGAGGCTTCTTGGACGGCGGTGTGATCTCGCACATTCGCCCGCCACCGACGTTCGACACGAGGCTCTTCGTTCCAGGTCACGGGACTTCTCTGCGCAGTCGATCATTCCTCGAGGCGCGGTACGACCGGAACGACGATCACTGATTCCGGCTCACGAACGAGGTCGCTACAACGATCTCGTGAATTCGCATCATGTGATCTTCGTCCGCGTCGCGAAACGATCATCGGTGACCACCCGGGGTGGCGAATGGTCACCGCGGGTCATCGTGGTCCCGAGCAGATGTGATGTCGTTCGCCTTCCGAACGCGTCCCATTGTCGACAATCCTCGTGTCCGACTCTCGCGTCGATCTAGGCCCGCAATTCCGGGAAATCGTCGTCCCGGTACTCGTCGGGCGACCCGCCGTCGTCGCGGGCCTGCTGCTCCCGGCCGCGCAACTCGACGCGCCGGATTTTGCCGGAGATCGTTTTCGGCAGCTCCGCGAACTCCAGTCTGCGGATCCGCTTGTACGGCGCGAGATGCTCCCGCGCGAAGCCGAGGATCTCCCCCGCGGTGACCCGCCCCGGCTCGTGGCCGGCGGCCAGCACGACATAGGCCTTCGGAACCGCCAGCCGGATCGGGTCCGGCGACGGTACGACCGCCGCCTCCGCGACCGCCGGATGCTCAAGCAGCGCACTCTCCAACTCGAACGGCGAGATCCGGTAGTCCGAGGCCTTGAAGACGTCGTCGGTGCGTCCCACGTACGTGATGGCCCCGGTGTCGTCCCGCGAACCGACGTCGCCGGTGTGGTAGAAGCCGTCCCGCATGACCTCGGCGTTGCGTTCGGCGTCGTCGGCGTAGCCGGTCATCAGCCCGACCGGTCGTGGATCCAGGCGCAGGCAGATCTCGCCCTCGGAGGCGATCTCGCCGCTGAGCGGATCGACGAGCTCGACGTCGAACCCGGGCAACGGTCGTCCCATCGAGCCAGGCACGACCTCCTGGCCCGGCGTGTTGGCCACCAGCACGCTGGTCTCGGTCTGCCCGAAACCGTCCCGGATGGTGACCGACCACGCGCGTCGCACCTGTTCGATGATCTCCGGGTTCAACGGCTCCCCCGCGCCGACGACCTTGCGCGGTGGCGTCCGCAGTGCGGCGAGATCACCTTGAATGAGCATCCGCCACACCGTCGGCGGCGCGCAGAAACTGGTCACCCCGCAGCGCTGCATCTGTTCCAGCAACGCGGAGGGGTCGAAGCGGCTGTAGGTGTAGAGGAACACCGTCGCCTCGGCGTTCCAGGGCGCGAAGACATTGCTCCACGCGTGTTTCGCCCACCCCGGCGACGAGATGTTCAGGTGCACGTCGCCAGGCTCGAGCCCGATCCAATACATTGTGGACAGATGTCCGATCGGGTAGGAAACGTGGGTGTGTTCGACGAGTTTCGGTTGCGCGGTGGTGCCCGAGGTGAAGTACAGCAGGAGTGTGTCGTCGGCTCGCGTCACGCCGTCCGGAGCGAACTCCTCCGATTCCGAGGCCGAATCCCCGTACGAGTGCCAACCGGCAACGGGATCGCCGACGGCGATGCGCGTGTAGTCACCGGGGACGTCCTCGAACTTTCCGGTGTCGCCGGAGGTCGTCACCACGTGCCGTGCCTGGCCGCGATCGACCCGGTCGCGCAGGTCGGCGGCTCCGAGCATCGGCGTCGCCGGGATGATCACCGCACCGAGCTTCATCGTGGCCAGAATCGTCTCCCACAACTCGACCTGATTGCCGAGCATGAGGATGAGCCGATCGCCGCGCCGGACGCCGTGGCCCCGCAGCCGGTTCGCCACCTGGTTGGAGCGGCGGGTCATCTCCGAGAACGTCACCTTCTGTTCGGCACCGTCCTCGTGCACCAGCCACAACGCCGTGCGGTCGTGCCGCTCGCCGATGCCGTCGAACCAATCCAACGCCCAGTTGAACTCCGACGGCGCCGGCCAGCGGAACCCGTCGCGCGCCTTCAGGTAGTCCTCGCGATGCTGCAGCAGAAAGTCTCGTGCGGCGCGAAATTCGGCCGCGGGATCCTGGGTCCCTGTCATGACACGACCTCCAGCGATGAGTTCCTCGGACGACGGTGAGCCGGACCCGCCGATGTCGTGACGTACGACGACGTGGCGAGGCTCGACGATGGCGGCACTGTAATAGCGCCGACGATCTCCGCGCAGCACAGCGCACCCAGCCGTTCGGCGCACCACCCGTCACCCGTTCGGCCCAGCTCGTCCGGTTCCGCGCCCTCGGTTGGTGCCTCACCCGTGGGCTTACTGGCCAACACCACTCCCGGGCGCGGGTGCTCCGACCCCGTTGGACTGTCCACCCGCGGCCCATTCGCCCACTGTGGACAGAGTCGCGGCACGTGGGCGGTGAGGCGAACGGGCCGTTCACCTCACGAGACGGGGTGAACGGGCCGTTCACCTCACGAGACGGGGTGAACGGGCCGTTCACCTCACGAGACGGGGTGAACGGCCCGTTCGCCCTACTGATCGGAGTGGGTGCGCGACGCCGTGCGGGGATCGTAAGGTGGCGGCGTGGCTGACTACATCGACATCGTGACCGACGCGGGCCGCTTCGACGCGTTGGCCGCCGGCCCCGAGGACGGGCGCGCGGTCATGCTTCTGCACGGCTTCCCGGAGGCAGCGATCCAGTGGACGTCGCAGCTGGACACGCTCGCCGGCGCACAGTGCCGCGCGATCGCCGTCGACCAGCGTGGCTACTCCCCCGGCGTCCGGCCCGAGCAGGTGTCGGAGTACCGGCTCGAGCTGCTCGTCGCGGACGTGATCGCGATCGCCGATCAGCTCGGCTGGCACCGCTTCGACCTCGTCGGCCACGACTGGGGAGCGGTGGTCGCGTGGGCCGTCGCGGCCGCGCACCCGGACCGGCTGCGCACGCTGACCGCGCTGTCCGTGCCACACCCGACCGGATTCGCCCGTGCGGTCGCCGAGGACGAGGATCAGGCCCAACGCTCCGCCTACATGCAGGTCTTCCGGTCGTCCTCGGCGGAGAAGACGCTGCTCGCCGACGACGCCGCGAAGTTGAGGGCGATCTATCAGGGCAAGGTGTCCGCGCCCCACGTCGACGACTACGTCGCGCGGCTCAGCGAGCCGGGCGCGCTGACGGCGGCGTTGAACTGGTATCGCGCGATGAAGTACTCCGGCGCCGTCGATCCGGTCGAGGTCCCCACGCTCTACGTGTGGAGCACGGAGGACGTGGCGGTCGGCTCGACGGCCGCGCTGGACTGCGAGCAGTACGTCACCGGCCCGTACCGCTTCGAGATGATCGAGGACGTCTCGCACTGGATGAGCGACGAGGCACCCGAGGTGGTGAGCAAGCTCGTCCTCGAACACCTGATCGCCCACCCGTAGGCGCGCGCCGTCAGTTCTGCGAACGAGGCTGCGGGGGTTGCGGCCGCTGTTCGTCCACCAGTGCCCGCAGCCGCTGCACCTCGAGATCCATCAGGACCAGCGACGCCCGAGCGTGCGTGGACAGGTCCTCCCGAGCGAGCCCGCGTTGCAGGGAGCCGAGGATCTCCAGCCCGTGCTCCAGATCGCGCCAGACTGCGGGAGTGCCCGCGTGGACGCGCTCGTTCGTCGACTTCTCCGGTATCACCGTCACGGCTGCCTCCTCCCAGCTGAAACCGGTCCCTGTGCCTTCGGCATCCTTCCGCCCGATGTTGCGCCCACATGAGCGTTTTTCAATCCATCGGGCGATGCACGTGCGCTCAGCGTCATCGGCGTGGTCGCAGAGCGCGACCAGACCGCAAACAAGTATTTGCAAATGATTCTTTGCGGTCGTAGTTTCTCCGCATGACCGAGTACGGACGGGCAGTCGACAAAGTCACCCTGGACGCCAAGCGGCTGCGCGCGCTCGCGCATCCGCTCCGCGTGCGCTTGCTCGGTGCGCTCCGGCTCGACGGACCCGCGACAGCCACAGCATTGGGAGCGCGACTCGGCGAGAACTCGGCGAACACGAGCTGGCATCTGCGGCAACTCGCCGACGCCGGACTGGTCGCCGAGGACACCAGCCGCGGCAATCGTCGCGAGCGCTGGTGGCAGGCCGCGCAGGACCGCACCGAGCTCGACCAGAGTTCCCTCGCCGACATGAGCGACGACCCCGATCTCGCAGGCTCGCTGTCGACCTACCTGCATTCGATCAACACGATCCACCACGACATGGCGAGTACCTATCTGGCAACGATGCACGAGTGGCCCCAGGAGTGGCGCGAGGCGGCGGAGCTGTCGGACTACCGGCTGTCCTTGTCGGCGTCCGAGCTCTCGGAACTCAACAGGCGGATCGAAGCGTTGGTCGACGAATACTGGCGGGAACCACGTGCAGGCGACGTCGAGGTCTCCACCCAATGGCACGCGTTCCCGGTTCGGCGTCGCCCCGACGACGAAGCGGATCCGCGATGAAGGCGCCGCTGGCCGGAGTCGTCCTGTCCACGACGATCTCCAGCCTCGGCACCGGAATGACCATGCTGGCGATCCCGTGGTTCGTGCTGGAGTCGACCGGTCAGGGTGTGGACACCGGACTCGTCGTCGCGGCCGAAGCCACGGGGCTGTTGCTGGGGTCGGCCTCGGGCGGACCGTGGATCGATCGGCTGCGGCCCCGGCATGCGGCGCTGTTGTTCGATTTCGCCGCCGCCGCGATGGTCGTTTTGATCCCTGTCCTGCACCACATGGATCGGCTGCCGCTGTGGCTACTGAGCACCATCGGATTGCTTCTCGGGCTCTCCCGGTCTCCCGGTGACGCGGCGCGGCAGGTCCTGCTGCCGGACATCGCGCAACGGACCGGCGTCGCCTTGGAACGAGTGACCACAGCCTACGACGCTCCAAGCCAGGGCGCGAGGACACTGGGGGCGCCGGTCGCGGGTGTCGTCATCGCAGCGGTCGGCGCCCCGGCCGCACTCGCCATCAACGCCCTGTGCCTGATACTTGCCGGCCTCATTCTGCGCTTCACCGTCGCCGAAGCGGCGACTCTCGAACAGCGCCACGAGGGTTACCTGCACAGTCTGGCCGAGGGCTTCCGATTCCTGCGCCACGATCGTCTACTGTTCACGATCCTGTGCATGATCGCGGTGACCAACGGCCTCAACAGCGGGCTTTTCAGCGTGCTGGTTCCCACCTACGGCCAAGAGATACTGAACTCGTCGGTCCACGTAGGACTGATCTTCGCGGCGTCCGGTGTCGGCATCATCACCGGTTCACTGCTGTTCGCGTGGCTCGGGGTGAGCCGGCGACGCTGGCCGGTGGTGGTCGTCTGCTACCTGATCGTACTGGGTCCCCGGTCCGGGATCTTCCTGCTCGAGCCGGGCCTCACGGTGTTGGTGATCGTCAGCGGACTCACGATGCTCGCCTTCGGGCCACTGAACCCGACCCTCGGTGCGGTGAAGGCGGAACGAACTCCACCTGCGTATCGCGCTCGGGTGTTCGGCGCCATCGCGGCGGCAGCGATGCTCGGCATGCCGGTCGGCGTCTTCGCCGCCGGAGTGCTCAGTGACTACATCGGACTGATGCCGAGCATCGCCGTGTTCACCGCACTGTCGGCCGTGATGTCGTTGTGCCCCTTGGTCTTCCCAGCTTGGAAGGAGATGGACCGTCCAGAGGGGACGAAGATTCTCGACCAAGCCGGGTCCCGCGCATAGGGCTTTGCAGAATGAGCTGTCGTCGTGTCTCGTCGGCGGCGGAGCCGCTGAGCGGCAACCACGGACACAACCCGACCACCCAGCAAGACCTTCTGCAAGGCCCCCTGACGACGGTTCGCGCGTCAGCTTCCCCAGGACTTGGTCGTGGCGGTGAGCCCCAGCACCGCGCCCGAGGGGTCGGCGAACACCACCGCAGACCCGAGGACGGGATGCTCGAGCTTGTCGAGGACGCGACCGCCGAGCTCCTCCACCCGACCGACGGTCGCGTCAAGGTCGCGGACACCGACGTAGCACACCCATCCCGCGTCCACCGTCGTACCGCTGGGCGCCCGGCCCGCCACCGCGCGCCCAGCCACCGTGTACGTGTCGTTCTCGACCCGCCAGTTCAGCGTCTCCGTCCAGAACGAATCCGCCCGCTCGACCTCGTCCGCCGCGAGGTCGAGCCAGCACGGCTCACCGTCGCGCGGTGCCGGCGCCCACGGGCCGTGCTGTGCGCGGCCACGCGCCATCCACGCGGTGGTGTCGTCGGGTCCGGCGAGCGTGACATCCTGGTCCGCGCCCGCGAACACCAGGCGCCACCCTCGTGCCTCGCCCGACTTCGCCGAGCGGATCCGTGCACTACGGCGCTCGCCCACCCAGCAGTCCACACCCGACTCGGTCTGTAACACCGTCCACCCGAAAAGTCGCTCGTGGAACCGAACGGCACTGTCGAACTCGGACGTGGTCAGCTCGGCGCAGCGCAGGCCACGCACCGGGGGATGGGACGGCACTCGGTTCCTCGGTCGTCGTTGAGCGTCCGCCACGGGCGATGGCGGCCAGTGGTGCTTCATCCTCGTGGCAACGGAAGTCCTCGACAATGCTCCGTTCGGCCGCACCACGGCGCCCGTGCGCCGCACTCGTCAGCGGAGCCGGTCGAGATCGTCGGCCACACCGAGAACCACCGTTGCCATCCGATGCATCTCGTCCGGGTCGGCTCCGTCGCCCGCCGCGGTCACCACGTCCTCGGCGGCGCACCGCAGCTGGAACAACCGGTCCCGGAGATCGGCGAGCTCGGTGGCGGAGAGCACCACGGCGTCGTCGGGCAACCCGCCGCGCTGCACCGCCGAGCGCCGTTCGTAAGCACGCTGCCTGCACGACTGCGCGCAGTACGTTCGAGGGCGGCCCTGCCCGGCGGCAGCCAGCCGGCGGCCGCACCACACGCAGTGCCGCGTCTTCGCACGGGTTGTCGGTACGGGATCGTGCAGCGTGTCCACGTCGATCACGGTAGCCGCCGAGGCGACGACGGTGCCGAGTGCCACGCCGGGCACGTGCCTACGAGTGGGTCGCGGTGCCGAGGCTGTCCCGGATCGGCACAGTGGAGACGTGCACCATCCCTTCCTTGACGAACCCCTTCCGCGTGCTCTGGCCCACCGGGGCTGGCACCTCGACGACCTCGACGGCATGGAGAACTCCTTGAGCGCGTTCCGCCGCGCGGTCACCGAGGGCTATCGCTACGTCGAGACCGACGTGCACGCGACCGCCGACGGCGTCGTCGTCGTGCAACACGACGACGAACTCGATCGCACCACGGACGCCACCGGCCTCATCCGCGATCTCCCGTGGGAACAGGTGCGCCGGGCTCGTGTCGACGGGCGAGAACCCGTGTGCTCGCTCGAGGGAGTGCTGCGTGCGCTTCCGGACACCTTCTTCAACATCGACGTCAAAGCCGACGCCGCGGTGCGGCCGACCGTGCGGTTGCTCTCCGAGCTCGACGCCTGGGACCGAGTCTGCCTCGCGTCGTTCAGTGAGAAGCGGCTTCGCGCGTTGCGACGCGCGAGCGGCGCGCGCCTGCTGACGTCGATGAGCATGCGCTCGGCGTTTCTGCTGTGGCTGGCTTCCCGCACGGTCCGCGGCCTGCTCCGCCGGTTCGTCCACGGGCGGATGGCACAGGTTCCGGAGTACTACGGGCGGCTGCGGGTGGTCGACGAACGGTTCCTGCGAACCGCGCATCAGTGGGGCCTGGAGGTCCATGTCTGGACGATCGACGAACCGAACCGGATGCGCAGACTCCTCGACCTGGGAGTCGACGGCCTCGTCACCGACCGACCCGATCTGCTCGCCGACGTCCTGCGCTCTCGCGGCCCGCACACGCGACGCTGAACTCCCGGCTGCGGGACACGCTCCGGTCACAGAGATGGGCACAACTACTCATTGCGCTGACGCCTCGCGCCCACGACGCTGCGGACTGGCAGTACGGCAGCGCCTGTCGGTAGAGCCGCGATTCAGAGGGCATTTGGGAACTGGCTTGTGTGCCCGTAGGGCACGGTCATGCGTGATCAGCCTCGGCAGGGTGAGGAGCTCCGGCGTTCGGAGTTCGTGCCTCGCAAGGCAGGGGTTCTCGCCGCGTACGTGCGGTACTCAAGAGGACCCCAACGCCGCGAGGCGCGAACTGGGGCGGCGGTACCGGACCACCTCCCCAAGTTCCCCAATGCGCTCTCAGGGACTCCGCGGCTGGCCGGGGACGCTGCGGCTCGCAGACGCCGTGCTGTCAGTACAGTCCGACCACCGTGAACGGACGAGCACCACTCGAGAACGGGGACCGATGAGCGTGACCGACCACGAAGCCGCACCGGACGCCGCCGACCGGCGCCGCGAACAGCGGGGGTGGTGCTGGTACGACTGGGCCAACTCGGTCTTTCCCACGTCGGTGACGACCGTGTTCCTGTCGCTGTACCTGACCACGGTCGCCACCCGTGCCGCCGAGGCCGACACCGCCCGCAACGGTGCCGAGCCGTGCCCCGCCGGTAACGCGTTGGTCAGCTGCGACATCTCGCTGCTGGGGCTGCAGTTCCCGGCCGGTGCGCTGTGGGGCTACCTGCTCTCGTTCGCCACCGTCATCCAGGTCGTCGTTCTCCCGATCGTGGGTTCCTTCGCCGACCGGGCGCGGAACAAGAGAACGTGGCTCGGCGTGTTCGCCTTCGGCGGGGCCACCTCCGTCGCGCTGCTGAGCCTCATGGGTGGGACGAACTGGCAACTGGGCGTCGTGTTCTTCATCGCGGCGAACGTGTGTTTCGGAGCGTCGGTCGTCGTCTACTACTCGTTCCTGCCCGACATCGCCGACGCCGACGAGCGCGACGCGGTCTCGGCGCGTGGTTGGGCGTTCGGCTACCTCGGCGGCGGATGCGCACTGGCGTTGCACCTGGTGATCTACCTCGGCCACGAGTCGGTGGGGCTCGACGCCGACGGCGCGGTCCGGCTCGTGTTCTTCACCTCGGGCCTGTGGTGGGCGGTGTTCACCGTGCTGCCGCTCGCGGGACTGCGCACGCGTCCGTCGCAGGCGGTCGAGGCGACGGGGTCGCCGATCTCGGCAGGGTTCCGCCAGTTGCTGACCACGATCCGCGAGGCCCGGATGTTCCCGCTGACGCTGGGATTCCTGCTGACCTACATGATCTACACCGACGGGATCGCCACGGTCGCCAACGTCTCGGCCCAGTACGGCAGCCTCGAACTCGGACTGCCACAGGAAGCGTTGATCGTCACGATCCTGATCGTCCAGTTCATCGCGTTCGTCGGGGGCATCCTGCACGGCGTGCTCGCCCGCCACATCGGCGCGAAGAAAGCGATCATGGTCAGCCTGACGGTCTGGGTGGGCGTGCTCACCGCGGCCTACTTCGTCCAGGCCGGGCAGGAGCTGCAGTTCTACGGACTCGCGGTGGGGATCGGCCTGGTTCTGGGCGGGACGAACGCACTGTCCCGCTCGCTGTTCAGCCAGATGGTCCCGGCGGGCAAGGAAGCGCAGTACTTCTCGCTTTACGAGGTCGGCGAGCGCTCGACCTCGTGGTTGGGACCGTTGTTGTTCGCCGGTGTGGGGCAGGCGACGGGCTCGTTCCGGCTGGCGATCATCTCGCTGGTGATCTTCTTCCTCGTCGGGTTGGTGCTCATGGCGTTCGTCCCGGCGAAGCGGGCGATCGAGGCGGTGGGCAACACTCCGCCGAAGGTGCTGTGAGCCGACGGCCGGGCTCGAGGACGCCGGATTGCTCCGTCCGGTGTGCGGTCATCCCGGTGCGGCGGGCATGATCGGCATATGCCAGTACACAGCGTGTGTCACCTCCGAAAACGATCTGACTACGATCAGTTACCAGTTTGAGGTGGGAACGGGCCCAGCTCAGCGTGATCCGGGTCGCACCTGCACAGTGAGTCGGGACGTGCCGTCGCGTCCGTGACGAACGATCTGGCACTATCACCCGTTCGAACGCACCTGGAGATGATGGGGCTGCTAACGCGTCACGAATGCGAAGCGACTGCATCTCTGGGGAGGGTCCTTCGTTGACGAGTGAAAGACGTCACCGACGGCAACCAGATTGCCCTGCATCGGGAACAGCGCACGGCCCGGCCGTCGTTGCACTCGGTGAGCACAACCGCCCGGGGGGCGCACTCCGGGCCGAAGTGAAAGGAACCGTCATGGCCGATCGGGTTCTGCGTGGCAGTCGGCTCGGAGCTGTGAGCTACGAGACCGACCGCAACCACGACCTCGCCCCGCGCCGGACGGTGCGTTACGCCTGCCCGAAGGATCACGAGTTCGAGGTCCCGTTCTCCGACGACGCGGAAGTTCCGCCCACGTGGGAGTGCCGGCTGCACGGCTCCGAGTCGAAGATCATCGACGGTGCCGAACCGGAGCAGAAGAAGGCGAAGCCGCCGCGAACGCACTGGGACATGCTGCTGGAACGCCGCAGCATTCCGGAGCTCGAGGAACTGCTCAACGAGCGTTTGGAAGACCTCAAGGTCCGGCGCGGCCGCGCCTGAGGGCCTCCCCAGCACCCCGACGCCCGGGATCCGCACTGCGAGTCCCGGGCGTCGCGCGTGTTTCCGACGGCATCTGCCGGAGCGTGCGCGGCTGACCACGTGTGAGGCGTGCCCTCAGCCGCCGCGCAGCGCCGTCCTCGCTTGCCGCCACCGTCGGCGCAGCCCCCATTTCGTCACCCGGACCAGCGCTTCGCGCACGATCGAACCGCTCATCTTCGAGTCGCCGAACTCACGCTCGGTGAAGGTGATCGGCACCTCGACCACCACGAACCCCGCCTCGATGGAGCGGTAGGCGAGGTCGACCTGGAAGCAGTAGCCCTGCGAGGCGACGGTGTCCAGCCGCACGGTGTCCAACACGGTGCGCCGGTAGGCGCGATAGCCGGACGTGATGTCGCGGACGCCGACCCCGAGCGCCAGGCGGCAGTACACGTTGCCGCCGCGGGAGAGGAACTCCCGCCGTCGCGGCCAGTTCACCACTCGTCCGCCGGGCACGTACCGCGACCCGAGCACGACGTCGGCACCCGCCCCGTGCGAGCCGAGCATCGCCAGCATCCGGGGCAAGTCTTCGGGAGGGTGTGACCCGTCGGCGTCCATTTCCACGACGACCTCGTAGTCACGGTCCCGCGCCCAGTCGAAGCCGGCGACGTAAGCGGCACCGAGTCCGGCCTTGTCGGTGCGATGCAGGACGTGCACATGGGCGTCAGAGGAGGCGAGCTCTTCGGCCACCTCGCCGGTGCCGTCCGGGCTCCCGTCGTCGACGACGAGGACGTGCACTCCCGCGGCCGCGGCCCGCACCCGCCGCACGACCAGGCCCAGGTTCTCCCGCTCCTGATAGGTCGGGATCACCACGAGCACACGGTCGTGGTCGATCGGTCCGGGACCGTCGCTCATCAGGTTCCTCCTCGCCGATCCCACGACCGGCCGTCTGCTCGGGGCTCAGTTCGCCGCGGTGCGGCGGCGGAAGGTCCACAGCAGTGCGGCGACTCCGATCGTGGCCAGCACGTACGCGGGAACGCTGCCGACCACCGTGGCTGGTGTGGTCGAGGACCGCAGCGGGACGTCGGCGACGAGCACGTCCGGGGTGAACTGCCGCGTCTGCTGCCGCAGGGTGCCGTCCGGGTCGATGATCGCGCTCACGCCGCTGGTCGCCGCGACCACCACCGCCCTGCCGTGCTCCACGGCCCGGAACTGCGACATCGCCAAGTGCTGGTAGCTCATCTCCGAGCGGCCGTACCAGGCGTTGTTGGTCGGCACGGCGAACATCGTGGCGCCCTCCCGGGCCGCACCGAGGAACACGTCGTCGTAGGCGACGTCGAAACACAGCCCGAGCCCGATCTTCGCTCCGCCCACGTCGAACACACCCGGCCGGTCGCCGGCGACCATGTCCTGCGGGAACCGGTCGACGAACGGCGTGACCATGCTGGCCAGCGGACGCAGCGGGATCGCCTCGGCGAACGGGACGAGATGCCGCTTGACGTAGTCCTGGGTCGGCCCGCGCTCCGGTTCCCACGCGAGAATCCGGTTGCGGATCTCTCCGTCGGCGTCGCGGCCGAGCCCACCCACCACGACCGGCACGCCCAGGTCCGCCGTCGCCGCGGCGAGTTCCGGGTCGCTTCGCTGCGGGCCCCACGACCCGACCTGTTCCGGCAGCACGACGACGTCGGGACGCTGCACCTGGCCCGCACGGACGTCATCAGCCAGGTCACGCAACGCGCGCATGTGGTTGTCCCGCAACACGTCGTCCTCGTAGAGCAGATCGAGGCCCACGTCGGGCGCGTTGCCCTGAACCACCGCGACCTTCGCCGTCCCCTCCTGAGCCTCCGTGCCGACCAGCGGCCACATCGCGAGCCCGAGCGCCACCGGTGCGATCGCGAGCACCGCCGGTGCTGCGAGTCGGCGCCGGCCTCCGGCAATCCGGGCGACGAACTCACCGATCGCCGTGCCCACCACCGCGACGAGGAACGTCACCAGTCCGGCGCCGCCGACGGCTGCCCACGGCGTCATCGCCCCCTCGGGCTGGGTGAACGCGAGCCTGCCCCAGGGAAAGCCACCGAAGGGGATCGCACTGCGCAGCATCTCCGCGACGAGGAACACTGCCGCCATCCACACCGGCGCGCCGCGCAGCACGCTCACCCGGGCCATCCCGGCGCCTGCGAGACCGAAGAACGCCGCCTGGACCAGAGCGACGCCCAGCCACGGCCACGGGCCGAACTGGTCGGAAAGAAAGTCCTGCAGCCATCCGAGCATCGGCAGCATCGCGGCGAAGCCGAACAGAAGTCCGTGACCGAACCCGGCGCCGGCACGCCGCCCCCGCACCACGAGGGCCAGCGCGGCGACCGCGAAAGGAACCAGCCACCACAGGTTCCGTGGCGGTGAGGCCACGAAGATCGCGGAACCGGCAAGGACGGCGACGGGTATCCGCCACCACGAACGCACGGCACGCACCGCCACCCGCCGTGTCCGCGAGTCGGTGTGCTGCTCCTTCACGGTGGGGGCTGCCACAGGTCCAACCTACTTGCCGCGTCCGGTCCCGGACGTAGCCGTCCGCAACGGTGTGTCCGTCCACCTCGAGCATGCATCGGGCTCGGAGTGGACGATGGATGCCCGCCCACGCGCCCGGGTGCCCTCCGGGCCGATCGGCGGTGTCAGCGGTTCAGAGGGAGTCGTCGCCGCTGTCCGCCCGGTACAACGTCTCGCCGCGCAACACGGTACGCACGCATCGAGGAGGCACCGACTCGTCGCTGAGGTTCGGCAGTCCCGGCACGCCGGAGCGCGGATCGGTCGACCACCGTTGTACCCGGGCGTCGGGCGTACCGGTGACGAGTTCCCCGGTTTCCCACACCGCGTACGTCGCGGGCGCGCCCGGGACGAGCGTGCCGGTGGAGCCGTCGTCGACCCCTGCCGCACGCCAGCCACCTCGAGTGTGCGCGGTGAACGCGGCACGCGGTGAGACTCCGAAACCCTCGGTTCGATGGTGGACCGCGGCCCGGACACTGCTCCACGGGTCGACGGAGGTGACCGGCGCGTCCGAGCCGAACGCGAGCAGCACACCCTCGGCGGCCAACGCCGAGAACGGGTTCAGCGCCGTGCCGCGCTCGAGGCCCAGCCGCTGCGCGTACATCGCGGACGGACCGCCCCAGGCGGCGTCGAACAACGGCTGCACCGAGGCGGCGACGCCGTAGCGGCCGAACTCGGCGGCCTGCTCGGCGTCGACCATCTCCAGGTGTTCCAGACGGTGTTTCGCCGCCGCGAGCGCCGGGACGCCGAGTGTCTCGGCCGCGGACCGGAACCCGGCGAGGACCTCCGCGACGCCCGCGTCCCCGATCACGTGGAACCCGGCCTGCAAGCCGTTGCGGGTGCACTCGACGAGATGCTCGGCCACCGCCTCGGCGTCGAGGTAGAGAGCTCCGGAGGTCATCGGGTCGTCGGTGTAGGGCTCGTGCAACGCGGCGGTGCGGGAGCCGAGCGCACCGTCGACGAACAGATCGCCTGCCAGGCCCCGGACCCCGAGTTCCTTCGCGGTGCGCAGGGCGCCGAGCTCACCCCAGTAGCCGACGACGTCGGGCACACCGCCACCGGCGGCGAGGTCCAGCAACGCGGCGAGGTCGTCGGAGCCGGAGATGTCCGGCCCCGCGCACTCGTGCACCGCGGCGATCCCCTGTGACGCGGCGTGCTGCAGGAACGCCAGCTGGGCGGACCGCCGCTGCTGGGTGCTCAACGAGTCCCGTGCGGCGCGGCGCACGTGGTGGTGCGCGACGCGCGTCAACGGCCCGTCGGCGTCCCAGCCCTCGGCGCCGCGGGCCAACGGTGTCCGCTCGACCAGGGCGGTGGAGACCAGCGCGGAGTGCACGTCGATCCGCGACAGATACACCTGAGCACCCGCGCACGCCCGGTCGATCTCCTCGCGTGTCGGCGGCCGCCGTTCCGGCCACCAGGTCTCGTCCCAGCCGTGGCCCCAGACCAGCATGCCCGGATTCTCGGCGACGTGATCGCGCAAGGCGTGCAGGAACTCGGTCAGCGAGGCGCAGCCGGTGAGGTCGAGCCCGTTGAGCAGCAACCCGGTCGCGGTCGCATGCACGTGGGCGTCGACGAACGCCGGCGCGACCCATGCCCCGCCGAGGTCGACCACGTTCGCGTCGGGGTGCAGAGCCCGACCGACGCGGTCGTCACCCACCCAGGCCACGACCCCGCCGGTGACCGCCATCGCAGTGGCACCGGCTCCGGCCGGCGTGTGGATCCTGCCGCCCAGCAGCAAAGTCGTGTCGGACATCGGTCTTTCGTCCCGTGTTCAGCGGATTCCGGCTTCTCGTGCGCCTGACGAACGACGCACGGTGGGGTGATCGGCTCCTCCCGGGCTCGATCGTCCGGAGCAGCCTACCCGCAGCCTCGATCCGCTCGAACCGGCTCTACCGACACTCACCACTCCGTGCGACGCGAACCCGCACCGCGGTCGATGATCTCACCGCTGATCTCGCGCGGAGCCTCGGGATCGGTGTCCGGTTCGTCCTCCTCTGCGACCACCTCGGCGTCGAGGACCTCACCGTCGACGACGTCGTCGGCGGCACGGCGCGGGTCGCGACCGGCGGCCTGAGCAGCCTGCGCGGCGCGCACCTGTGCCTCGAAATGCCGCGCTCTCCGCTCGGCGGAACGCTGCATCCGGCGGCGGACCACCGCTCGCAGCGGTGGGAACAGGACGAGCAGGCCCGCGACGTCGCTGACGAAACCGGGCAACAGGATGAGGACGCCACCGGCGGCGACGAGCACGCTGTCGGAGAGCTCCCGCGTCGGGGGCCGCCGCTGCCGGGTCGCTTCGCTGAACTCCCGCAGGGTCCGTCGCCCCTCACGGCGCAGCAGCCACACGCCGAGCAGGCCTGCGCCCAGCAGCAGGCCGAGCGTGCCCAGGACACCCACGGCTTGGCCGACGAGCACCAGCACGGTGATCTCGAGGGCCACACCGAGCAACAGCAGCACGAGTACGGGCACTGGGTCTCACACCTCCGGTTGCCGCGCCACGGGACGGACGACGGCTCACCCCGTCCAACGCGTGAATCGCCCGAAATGCTCCCGCACCGGAGAATCGAGTGCACACCTCCCCCGATCGGGCGCCGCGAATACGCCGCGGCCACGCTCGACGCAGCAGGTCAGGCCCGGGCCGTGTCGGGCTGTGAAGGTCACCACGGGCCGACGGGCGGCTGATCGGGCGCGCTCCCTCATACACTGCGGAGGTGATGCGAGCCCACGGCGCCAAGATCCTCCTGGTCATGCTCGCCGCATGCGCGGTCGTGCTGGCGATCGTGGTCAGCGACGGCGAGCAGGCCACCGACGAGCCCCGGCCACCCACGCCGGTTCCCGCCGCGGTGGTGACCATGGGCGACAGCACGCTGGCCGGAGAAGGCGGCGGGGACTACGAACCCGGCACCAACGGCGAGGGCGGCAACTGGTGCCACCGCTCCCCCGCTGCCCCCGTGCATCAGCTGCCGCTGCCGCCGGAGGTCGAGCGGATCAACCTGGCGTGCTCGGGGGTGAAGGCGCCGCTGGTGGGTCTGGGGGGAGACCCCGCGCACCCGGAAGGCTCCCAGGCGGAACAACTGGCCTCGGTCGCCGATCGCTATCGCGTCACCGACATTGTCGTGCAGGTCGGCGCCAACGACGACCCCAACTTCGCCGCGACCATGAACCGCTGCATCAGCGCCTGGGCCGAGCGAGCGCCGCAAGGCTGCGCCGACCAGCTGCGCGACGAGTGGGACGAGCGGGTGGACCGGATGACGCCCAAGGTCGTCGACGCATTGCGCGACGTCCGCACCGTCATGTCCCAGGCGCGTTACGCACCGGAGGACTACACGCTCACGGTGCAGTCCTACGCCTCGCCGGTCGGCCCGGACGTCCCGCCGGAATCGCAGAACCTCTCCGGCTGCCCGTACCAGACCGACGACATGCGGTGGGTGCGGGAGACGGCGGTGCCGCGCCTGTCGGAAGGCCTGCGCTCCGCGGCGGCACAGGTCGACGCGCGGTTCCTGGACCTGTCGCGGGCCGGGACCGGCCACGAGGCCTGCACGGACGGCAAGGTTCCTCCTGGCCAGCCGACCGACGAGTGGTTCAACCGACTCACCGTGGACTGGGAGGCGCTGAAGTACGAGGACCGCGCCCCGCACGCGATGCAGGAGTCGTTCCACGCCAACGCGACGGGACACGCCCAGTTCGGCCGCTGCCTCGGCGAGTTCCTCGCCGGCCGCGAGCAGACGGCGGTGTGCCTTCCCGACGCCGAGGGCGATCTTCAGCCGATCCCCGAGGAGCTCGCCGACATCCGCCCGCCGAACCCCTGAGGCGTGTTCCGCCTCGAGTACCGGCACGACCCGGCCTTGCGAGCGACAACCTGAAACGCCGAAGCCCTCACCGCGCATGGGCCGAGCACGCAATCGAAGCCGTGACGGCATCAGAACAAGATCAAGGACAGGCGCTAGATCTCCGGGGGGCGCTTCTCGAACGGTGTCGAGAGCACCACCGTCGTGCGGGTGGAGACCTTCGCGGCCTCCCGAATCTGGCGAAGCAGTTCCTCCAGGCCCAGCGGTGACTCCACCCGTACCTGCAGGATGTAGGACTCGTCCCCGGCGACCGAGTAGCACGACTCGATCTGCGGGAGGTGTTCGAGCCGCTGCGGGTAGTCGTCCGGCGCGGCCGGGTCGATCGGCGTCAGCGAGATGAACGCGGTCAGCGGCAGCCCGATCTGGTCACTGTCCACTGTGGCGGCATACCCGCGCAGGGCCCCGCGCTGTTCGAGCCTGCGGACCCGCTGGTGCACCGCCGAGACGCTCAAGCCGACCCGTTCGGCGAGATCGGTGAAGCTGCAGCGGCCGTCGTGTGCCAGTTCACGCAGGATCGCCCGGTCGGTGCTCTCCAGCTCGTTCGGTGCGGCGCTCACGCGGGCAACACCGTCAGCGAGTGCGGCTGGTTGTTCAGGCTCTCCACGCCCTCGTCGGTGACCACGACGATGTCCTCGATCCGCGCTCCCCACTTGCCCGTCTGGTAGATACCGGGTTCGACGCTGAAGGCCATGCCGGGTTCGAGCACGGTGTCGCTGCCCTCCACGATCCACGGCTCCTCGTGCACGTCGATCCCGATGCCGTGGCCCGTGCGGTGGATGAAGAACTCACCGAGCCCGGCTGCGGCGAGCGGCGTCCGCGCGGCGCGGTCGATGCTCTCGGCGGTCACGCCGGGCCGCACCGCCCGCACGGCCGCGTTCTGCGCCGCTTGGAGCCACGCATAGGTGTCCAGCACGTCCCTGCCGGGGTCGCCGACGGCGTAGGTGCGGGTGCAGTCCGAGTTGTAGCCGAGCGCGCTCGGGCCGCCGATGTCGATCACGACTACGTCGCCGTCGCGGATCACCCGCTCGGAGACGGAGTGGTGCGGGCTCGCACCGTTCGGGCCGGAGCCGACGATGATGAACGCCGCCTCGGTGTGCCCCTCTTCGAGCATGGCC
The DNA here is from genome assembly GCF_009664835.1 of Allosaccharopolyspora coralli. Taxonomy (NCBI): domain Bacteria; kingdom Bacillati; phylum Actinomycetota; class Actinomycetes; order Pseudonocardiales; family Pseudonocardiaceae; genus Allosaccharopolyspora; species Allosaccharopolyspora coralli. The sequence continues at coordinate 2,112,201 of NZ_CP045929.1, read as the reverse complement.
GCGTTGATGTCGGCACCGACCTCGGCCTCGGTGCGTCCGGCTTTGAGGAACTCGGGGACGCGGGCGTGCACCCGGTCGATGGCCGCCCCGACCTCGCGCAGTGCTTGGATCTCGGCGGCGTCCTTGCGCATCCGCAGCTCGCGAGTGACGGTGCTCGCGAGCACCTGTGGGGCTTGGTGCCGTTCGCGCAGCGGAAGTGCGTGCCGCATCGGCATCGTGTCGGCCACCGCCACCTGTGCGGTCCGCCCGCCGCGCCGCAACAGGTCGGCCACCATGGTGTACGGGTCCTGACCGTCGACCCAGGTGAGGAACTCCAGACCGATCGCCTGCGCGGGGACCGCCTCGTAGGCGGGTTGTTCCAGCTTCGGCACCACGAAGGTGGGCGCCGCGGACCGGTCGGAGGGCACGACCAAGCAGCTCAGCCGTTCGAACGAGTCACCGCCGGCCCCGAGCAGGTAGCGGGTGTCCGCACCGGGCGTGAGCAGTGTCGCGTCCACGCCACGATCGGCGGCGAGGTCGGCGAGTCGTCCGAGCCGGTCGGACAGTACGGCTGGGTCCTGGTTCTGCATGACGTTGGTGGCCATGGGCCCAGCCTAATCCGCCCGGCGACGTACGCCACGAGTGGGCGTGAGCCTTTTTGGTGCTCATGACCACCAAAAAGGCTCACGCTTCTTTCGAGGCCTCACGCTTCTATCGGGTACACCTCGAGCGAGTTCAGCTGCACCCGGCCGTCCTCGGCGAACGGGCGCAGGATGTCGCCGCCGTCGCGCAACACGAGATCCGTGAGGACGACCCGCCCGTCGGCTGCGAAGACTTCGACCGTGGAGCGGTCGATCAGCAACCGGAGCCGCAGCACGCCGTCCTCGGTGTCCAGTGGTGCCGCGTGCCGGGCGCGGTAGCCGGAACCGGGATCGGCGGAACCCGCCCCGGTCCGGTCGACGAACAACTCACCGGCTCGCACGTCGTAGCCGACGCGCGTCCGCGAACGCTCACCGACGAACACGTCGATCCCGAACATCGCGGCACTGTCCACAGTGAAGTCGGCGACCACGTCGAGCGCGGCGCCCGAGTACTCGACAACCGAGCCCTCGTCGGAGACCGTTCCGCTCCAACGTCGCACCGGACCACGCGCCGACTCCAGTTCCTGGACCGGCCGCTGCGTGAGCCGCGGGCCTTCGTCGGTGTCGACCAGTCCGACCTCGCGCGGCACGGTCATCGCCCCGCGCCACGGTTCGGTGGGCACTTGCTTGGTGTAGTCCCAGTTGCTCAGCCACCCGATCCAGAGCCTGCGGCCGTCCGATGCGGGAATGTCCGACCACGACTGCGCCGCGTAGAAGTCTGCGCCCAGTTCCGCCCACAGCACCGTGTCCGGCTCGTCGTGCGGGACGAACGTCGTGCCATCGAAGTCGCCGAGGAAGTACTGGGTCGCCGAGCCCCCGGCCGGACCGCCCGGGTTGATGCTCACGATGAGCACCCACCGGCTTTCCTCCGTACCCGCCACCGGAAGTTCGAACAGGTCCGGGCATTCCCACACCCCGCCGTGCGCACCCCGGCCCGCACCGAACTCGCTGACCAGGTCCCAGTCGCGGAGGTTCGGTGAGCGGTAGAAGGCGATGTGGTCGTCGACGGCGAGCAACAGCACCCACTGTCCGCTCGGTTCGTCCCAGATCACCTTGGGGTCGCGGAAGTCCTCGATGCCCGGGTTCGCAATGACGGGGTTGCCGTCGAACTTCGTCCACGTCCGGCCCCGATCCCGGCTGTAGGCGATGCTCTGCTGCTGGGTCTCGCCCGCGCTGGTGTAGAACGCGACCAGCCCGGGTTCGACCCCGTCGAAGAATCCACTGGTGTTTCGGTGGTCCACGACGGCACTGCCGGAGTAGATCTCGCCGAGCTCGTCCGGCTCGAGGGCGACGTCGAGCTCGTCCCACCGCACGAGGTCGGTGCTCACCGCGTGTCCCCAGCTGAGGTTCGCGTGCTCGGTGCTGTACGGATTGTGCTGGAAGAACAGGTGGTATTCGCCCTCGTGGAACACCAGACCGTTGGGGTCGTTCATCCAGTTCTCGGCGGGCGTGAAGTGCACAGTGGGCCGCCACTGCGGCGTGCCTGCGGCGGCGCGGGCCGCGCGAGTCGGCGTCGTGCTCGCCAGAGCGGTCGGCAGGAACAGGCCCGCGCCCGCCAGGGTGGCCGCTCCCGCCAGGAATCGGCGTCGTCCGTGGAGTCGGTGCTCGGTGTGGTCCGCAACGGAGTCGGTCATCGAACTTCCTTCCCGGTGTCGCGTTCAGGCGGGTTGAGGCTGGTCCAGGTTCTCTTCGAGCAGCTCGACGAGCGTGTCCAGCACGGCAGCGGCCTCGGTGCCGTCGGCGGACAACTCCACGACTTCGCCGTGCCGGACGCCGAGTGCCATGAGGCCCAGCACGCTGGAGGCGTCCACCGGGTCCCCCGCGGCGCCGTCGGCGACCTTCGCGATGTGCACGGCCACCGGCTGATTCCCGGCAGTCCTGGCGAGCACCGCCGCGGGGCGGGCGTGCAAGCCGACCGTCGAGGCGATGACGGCGCGACGATGTTCCACGACTCCTCCTTCGGGGTCCGTTCTCACAGGTGCGCGGGTTGATCTGCGTTGGGTTCTGCGGCGAGTTCTTTTCCCTGTCTTCAGGCAGCGACCGCAGCAGCGGGCGCTTCTCGTTTCTCATCCACTGTGGAGTCTCTGCGGGTGGCGTGTTTCGCGGCCACCACTGCGACCGCGCTCACCGCCACTCCGACGAGAATCGCCAGTCCGTAGAGCAGTGGCTGACCGACCAGCGGCAGCACGAACAGTCCACCGTGCGGGGCGCGCAGCGTCGCGCCGAAGGTCATCGACAGCGCACCGGTCACCGCGGAACCCGCCACAATGGACGGAATCACGCGCAGTGGATCGACGGCCGCGAACGGGATCGCGCCCTCGGTGATGAACGAGGCGCCGAGCAGCCACGCGGTCCGGGAACTGTCCCGTTCCGCGGCGCTGAACAACGAACGCCGCACGGTCGCGGCCAGTGCGAGCGCCAGCGGCGGCACCATTCCTGCGGCCATCACCGCGGCCATGATCTCGAGTGCGGTGTCGCTCCCGGTCGTGAGCCCACCCACGGCGAAGGTGTAGGCGACCTTGTTCACCGGACCACCCACGTCGAAGGCGATCATCGCGCCGAGGACGAGCCCGAGCAGCGCGGCGTGCGCCCCGGTGAGCCCGTTGAGCCAGTTGGTGAGGCCGTCCATCGCGACCGCGATCGGTTTGCCGATCGCGACCAGCATCAGTGCGCCCGTGACCAGCGAACCGACCAGCGGCAGCACCACCACCGGCATGATCCCGGCCACCGCGCGCGGCACCTTGATCCGGCGCAGCGCCGCGACGACCGCACCGGCGAGCAGGCCCGCGACGAGACCGCCGAGGAACCCGGCACCGACGGTGACCGCAGCCGCGCCGCCGACGAAGCCGGGCGCGATGGCGGGACGGTCGGCCATCGCGAAGGCGATGAATCCCGCGAGCACCGGGACCAGGAACTCGAAGGCCGCGGAGCCGATCTGGTTGGCCAGTGCCGCCCAGCTCGCCACGGTCATCGGGTCGAACTGTTCGGTGACGTCCGGCGCCTCGGTGACCTGGAAACCGCCGAGCGCGAAGCTCAGCGCGATGAGCAGGCCACCCGCGGCCACGAACGGGATCACGTAGCTGACGCCGGTCATCAGCCATTGACGCAACCGGGTACCTGCTCCCGTGCCCGCGGCGACTTTCGTGGCCAGTTCGGGCCCCGATTCGTGCGCAGGCTCATCAGCGTCGTCGGATGTGGACGGTTCGGTTCCTGCCTTGCCCCGAGCCTGTTCGACGAGTCCTGCCGCGTCGTTGATGGCTTGTTTCACCGTGGCGTCGACGACCGGTTTGCCCGCGAACCGTTCTCGCCCGCTGACACCGACGTCGGCGGCGAAGACGACCGCGTCGGCGGCGGCGATCTCGGCGGCCGACAGCGCGTTCGACCCCGCGGAACCTTGGGTTTCGACGGAGATCTCGTCCCCGGCGTCCTTCGCCGCCTGCTCCAGAGCCTCGGCGGCCATGTAGGTGTGCGCGATGCCGGTGGGGCACGCGGTCACGGCAACGAACTTCATGGCGCGACCTCCTCGTGTACGTAGTCGGCGACGGCGGCCGAACTGGTGGCGTCGAGCAACGTCTGCTTGAAGTCGGCGCGGACCAGTCGGCGAGCGAGTGCCGCGAGCACGGTCATGTGCTCACTGCCACCGCCTTCGGGTGCCGCGATGAGGAAGATCAGCTTCGCCGGACCGTCCTCGGCGCCGAAGTCGACTCCCGTACGGCTGCGACCGAAGGCCAGGGTCGGCTCGGTGACCGCCGCCGAGCGGCAGTGCGGGATGCCGATACCGCCCTCGAGGCCGGTGGCCATCTGCTCCTCACGCGCCGCCACGTCCGTCAGGAACTGCTCCAGGTCGGTGACCCGGCCGGCCCCGGCGACCCGCTCGGCCAGTGAACGCACGGCGGCGTCCTTGTCGTCGGCGGCGAGGTCGAGGTCGACCAGTTCGGCGGTGATCAGTGCGCTGCTCATGCCGCGACTCCCGTCAGGTTCAGTGATTCGTCCAGTTCGTTGAGGCGCACGGTCTCGGTGCGCAGATGTTCGGGCCAGGGCATCCGGCTGCCCGGCAGACCCACCGCCGCCGCCCCGTACGCGACGGCCGTACGCAACGCCGCCAATCCGGTGCCGCCGCCGAGTAGGAATCCGGCGAGCATCGCGTCCCCTGCGCCGACCGTGCTGCGCACGGTGTCGACGTCACTGGTGGCGTGCCAGGCACCGGCGTCGTCGAGCAGCAGGGCACCGTGCTCGCCGAGACTCACCAGCACCGATCGCGGCCCAGCGGACCGCAGGTCCTGACCCGCGTCACGGACATCGCCGAGGCTGTCGAGGCGCCGGCCAGCCCATTCGCCCAGTTCGGCCAGGTTCGGCTTCACCACGTCGGGCGTGTTCCGGCATGCCGCCGCGAGTGGTGCCCCCGATGCGTCGACCGCCACCCGCGCACCGCCCTCGCGCGCCGCGAGGACGAGGTCGGCGTGCAGGCCGTCCGGGCATCCGCTCGGCAGGCTCCCGCAGAGCACGACCCAGTCCGACGCGGTGGCGAGTTCGGTGACCCTGCTGCTCAGGGCGGCGAGTTCGGTGGCCGTCAGTTCCGGGCCCGGATCGTTGAACTTGCTGGTCGTGCCGTCTGCCTCGACGACCGCGAGGTTGCTGCGGGTCGGCTGCGCGGTCTCGACCTCCGTGGCGGGCACGGATTCCGCCGCGAGCAGCTCCGCGAGGCGTTCGCCGTCCGCGCCACCCGCCGGGAGCAGGGCGAGTGTCCGACCCCCGGCGGCGGTCACCGCCCGCGCCACGTTGACGCCTTTGCCTCCCGGATCGACGCGGGCGCGCCGTGTCCGGTGCACGGCACCCGGGACGAGCCCGTCGACCAAGATGGTGCGGTCCAGGCTCGGGTTCGGGGTCACGGTGAGGATCACGCGAGGACCAGTTCCATGTCGCCGCCACCGAGCAGCTCCGCCACTTGCGGGTCGAGGCCGTCGTCGGTGACGAGTGCGTCGAGTTCGGACAGTGCGGCGAAGCGGCTGAACTGGTCGTCGCCGTACTTGCTGTGGTCGGCGAGCACCACCCGCTGGCGGCAGGCCCGGACCATCGCACGCTTGACCGCCGCTTCCGCGGCGTCCGGGGTGGTGCATCCTCGTTCGCCGGAATAGCCGTTGGCGCCGAAGAATCCGATGTCGACAGTGAGCCCGTCGAGGACGTCGAGCGCCCAGGACTCGACCGCCGCGAGTGTCGTCGCCCGGACTCGCCCTCCGAGCAGGTGAACCGTGACGTTGCCGCGCGGAGCGAGCATGCTCGCGGCCGGCAACGAGTTGGTGACGACGGTGTACTCCCGGTCGGTCGGCAGCAGGCTCGCGAACCTGCTCGTGGTCGTCCCCGCGTCGAGCAGCACGGTGCCGTGCGTGGGCAACAGATCCAGTGCCGCCTTCGCGATGCGTTCCTTGGCCTCGGCGTGGATCTGGTCCCGCTGCGGCACGCCCGGTTCGAAATCGAGCCGCTCCACGGGGATCGCTCCCCCGTAGACGCGCCGGAGAACTCCCTGCCGTTCGAGGACGCCGAGGTCGCGGCGGATCGTCTCGGGCGCGACCTCGAACTCGACCGACGCGGCCATGACGTCGACACGGCCGTCCCGTCGCGCCTGCTGCGCGAGGAGTTGTTGACGTTCGGCGCCGTACATGCCTGTTTGCCTCCGGTTCGTGTTTGGTATTGCCTGATTCTGCTCTTCGTTGCCATATTGTCAAGAGCGAGTGACGACGCGGGAAACGCCGGACGACGACCTCTGCCCCGCCACCGCCGACGCGGGAGGTCCCGTGCGGCCAGTGCATCCACGAGTGAGGAGTTCACATGTCTCAGGCCCAGGCCACGACCGTTCTGCACGGCGTCGGGGTCAGTTCGGGACGGGCCTCGGGGCCCGTCGCGCGCGCAGTCGAGGTACCAGCGACACCGTCGGTGACCACCTCGCCCGCCGACGCGGCGGTGGAAGCCGCGCGGATCGGGCCAGCCGCCGAAGCGGTGTCCGGCGCCTTGCTGAACCGGGCAGAATCGGTCACCGGCGAGTCCCGTGCCGTGCTGGAGACGACGGCGGCGATGGCGGCCGATCCGGCGTTGCTGGCTCAGGCCGAAGAACTCGTGCACTGGCAGTCCCTCTCGGCCGAAAGCGCGGTGCACGAGGCGGCCAGCGGCTTCAGCGAGACTCTGCGCGCGACCGGCGGATACCTCGCCGAGCGCGTGAAAGACGTGGAGGACGTGCGCGACCGGATCGTCGCGGAGCTGACCGGACAACCGGTTCCCGGTGTGCCGGTGTTGCGGGAACCGAGTGTTCTCATCGCCAGGGATCTCGCGCCTGCCGATACCGCCGACCTCGACCCGGCGCTCGTGCTCGCCCTGGTCACCGAGGACGGTGGGCCGACCAGCCACACCGCGATTCTCGCGCGATCGCTCGGGATCCCCGCCATCGTGGCCGCGCGTGGCGTGCTCGCCGCCGACCCGCAGGCCGTCGAGGTGGACGGCGACAGCGGCGAGGTCGTCACCTCCGCGGAACCACTGCCAACCGTCGTGGCCGTGCGCGAGCGCCCAGCGGAGTGGGACTGCGTCGGCAGGACGGCCGACGGGCACTCGGTCGGTGTCCTGGCGAACGTCGGCTCCCCGGGCGACGCGACGTCGGCCGTCGCGGCAGGTGCAGGCGGTGTGGGATTGTTCCGGACCGAGTTCTGCTTCCTCGACACGGCCCACGAACCGACGGTCGAAGCGCAACGTGCCGCGTACGCGGCGGTTCTGGGTCCGCTAACGGCGCTGCCCGTCGTGGTGCGGACGCTCGACGCGGGCGCCGACAAGCCGATGCCGTTCCTGCACGCCGGATTTGAACCGAACCCCGCGCTCGGCGTCCGGGGCCTGCGGGTGGCCGGCGAGCACCCGCACCTGCTGGGCAGGCAACTCGACGCCATCGCCGCGGCCGCGTCCGACACCGGCGCGCAGGTCTCGGTGATGGCACCCATGGTCGCCACACCGGACGAAGCCGCGTCGTTCGCCGAACGGGCGCGCGCCGCCGGGCTGAACCGCGCCGGAGTGATGATCGAGGTCCCTGCCGCCGCGTTGCACGCGCGAGAGATCCTCGACGCTGTCGACTTCGTCAGCGTCGGCACCAACGATCTTGCGCAGTACACCTTCGCCGCCGACCGCATGCTCGGCGCCCTCGCCACTCTCAACGACCCGTGGCAGCCCGCGCTGCTCCGGCTCGTCGAGATGCTCGGCAAAGCCGGGCGCGACACGGGCAAGCCGGTGGGCGTCTGCGGGGAGGCCGCGGCCGATCCCGTGCTGGCGGGTGTCCTGGTCGGGCTCGGCGTCACGAGCGTGTCCATGGCGGCCTCGGCGATCCCGGCCGTGGGTAGCCGGATCACCCAGCACGCCCGGCACGAATGGGAACACGCGGCGCGGAGTGCGATCTCGACGCCCGGCGCCGAGCAGGCGCGTGAGGCCGCGCGGGCAGCACTCGGCTGACGAACGGCCACGTCCGCGCGGATGTCGGTGCGACATGACAGGCTGTACAGCCGTGACCGGACCTGTGATGCTGATCGACTCCGCCGGACTGTGGTTCCGCTCGTACTTCGCCCTGCCCGACTCTCTGACGGCGCCGGACGGGACGCCGGTGAACGCGGTGCGGGGTTTCTGCGACATGCTCGCGAAGCTCGTCACCGACCGACGTCCGAGCCGCATCGTGGCGTGCCTGGACAACGACTGGCGCCCGCAGTTCCGGGTCGACGCCCTTCCCTCGTACAAGGCGCACCGGGTCGCCGAGGAGAACCCCGAAGGCGATCCGGACGCCGAAGAGGTCCCGGACACGCTCAGCCCCCAGATTCCGATCGTGCTCGACTTACTCGACGCGCTCGGCGTCACCACGGCCGAGGCGGAGGGGTTCGAGGCCGACGACGTGATCGGCACGCTCGCCGACCGGGAGCGACGTGATCCTGTCGAGGTCGTGACCGGCGATCGCGACCTCTTCCAGCTGGTTCGCGACGAGCCGACGACGACACGCGTGCTCTACGTCGGCGCGGGCATCGCCAAGATGCAGGACTTCGGCACCGTCGAGCTCGCCGAGAAGTACGCCCTCGACGCGAGTCGCGCGGGCGCTGCCTATGCCGAGATGGCCATCCTGCGTGGCGACCCGTCGGACGGTTTGCCCGGCGTGGCCGGCATCGGGGAGAAGACAGCCGCGAAGCTCATCACGCAGTTCGGCTCACTGCCCGCACTTCGGGAAGCCGCGCGGCTCGACACGCGCCACATCGCACCGAAAGCGCGCGCGAACCTGCTGTCCGCACAGGACTACCTGGCCGTGGCGCCGTCGGTGGTCGAAGTCGTCCGCGACGCGCCCGTCGTCCTCGACCGCGACGGCGACAGCGTTCCCCACTCCCCTGACCTGGACCGGGTGCACCGGCTCCAGGACGAGTGGGGGCTCGGGGGCACCATCGACCGTCTGGTGACCGCGTTGACGACCGTCACGGTCACGAGAGGGTGCGCGGAGTGATCTGCGTTGGTGGTTTCGTGGCCGGTCTGCGCCAGTTCTCCCCGCCGCTGGCGTCAGCCGGTCGGGCGCGCGGTGCCGGTGGTGTCGCCGAGCTTGCGGACGAGTTCGGCACGGTCGGCGAGGAACCACACCTGCCGTCCCCGGTTGCACTCCCGGACGTAGGCCGCGAACGCCTCACTCGCCTCAAGGTGCGCGGAGACGTCGCCGAGAACAGCCACCCGCAGGCCGTACTGCACGAACTTCTGCGTGAGCGCCCCGGCGACCCCGCTCTCCAGCCGGAAGAAATCGCCCGTCAATCGCGCGGCCGGGATCGCGAGCAGGTCGGGATTGTCCAGGTACACCTCGCCGAGCACGTCGGTCGCGTCGCGTTCGGTCGCCAGCGCCTCGCCTTCGGGCGAGCAGTGGTAAACGGCCACACCGTGAAGCGTCTCAAGCATCCTGCTTCTCCTGTCCCGTGCTGTCGATCATCGCACTGATCAGACCGAGCACCTCCCTGGTCGTGTCCGCTCCACCGACGATGACGATCTTGAGCCGCGAGCGGTGCTCGTCGTACACGGTCTCCAGCCGCAACGGCTCGTCCCCGTCCCGCCGATGGGCGATCGCACTGGCGAGCAATCTGCTCAACCGCCCTGCGTCGTGGGCGTCGACGCCGTCGACGTCCACGACACTGGAGACGTCGACGTGACGCCGACGGGTCGCGGAGTGCTCGGCGCTCGCGTCGCCGGTTTTCCCGAGGAACGCGTCGAGATCCGACTCCGCGATTCGATACTGCTTGCCGATGCGGACGGCCTTCAGTCGCCCGTCCCGCACGTAGGTGCGCACCGTCCGCACGTGCAGCCCCAGTCGGCCGGCAACATCCTCGACGGAGAGCATGTCGTCGCGCATGTGTATTACCGTATCAGTCCGTATTCTTCCGTACGAACTCCATTTACGGAATTTTAGAGCCACTCTCGTGCTCTCCCTCGGTGACCTCGATTGATCGAGTCGCGCGCGAGCACCGCGCCCGCATCGAGTGGACCCTGGAGGCGTGGTTCCTCGACGTCTGCCCGTGCCGGCAGCGATCCTCGTGATCCTGCTGGCGGTCGCAGCGTGCGCCGCCCCACCCGCCGAGGAGGAACCGGGCTGCGGTGTGGCACCGGACGGTTTCGAACACGCCCACGCGCAGGTGGGCGAAGACCGGTTGCACTACGTCGTCGGCGGAGAGGGCCCGCCGGTCGTGCTGCTGCACGGCTTCCCCGAGACATGGCAGGCATGGCGCGGTGTGATGGCCGCCTTGCGCGCCGAACACCGGGTTCTCGCCGTGGACCTACCGGCGATGGGCTGTTCGTCCAGTACCGCAGGAACTGGACAGCGGGGCATGGACAAGACCAGCCTCGCGCGCACCGTCCACGGTCTCGTCCGGCAGCTGAACCTCGGCCCGGTGGCCATGACCGGGCACGACATGGGCGGCATGGTCGCCTACGCCTATGCGCGCACCTTCCCGCAGGAGACGTCCCACCTGGCCGTCGCAGGCGCGCTCTTACCCGGGTACGGCTTGCAGACACTGATCGACCCGCCACCCGGCCAGAACGGGCTCCCGCATCTGCGCTGGTTCATGACGCGGCCCGAACAGGCACAGCGGGCGATCACCTCCGATCCGCGTGGGTTCCTCACGCGGTTCATCGCCACGCCGGAAGTGTTGTCGTCCCCGGCATTCGAGGACTACGTGCGCGTCTACTCGCAACCCGAGCGCACGGCCGCCGCGCTGCGGCTCTACCGGACGTTGCCTGCGGACGCGGCGGCGAACCGACGTGCCGCAAGGGTGCCGATGCCGGGGCTGGCCGTCGACGGTGCATCCGGAATGCCGGAGAGCGTAGCGACCAGTCTGCAGCGGGCAGGCACGTCGGTTCGGGCCGAAGCGATTCCGGACGCCGGGCACTACGCACCGGAACAAAATCCGGACGCCTTCGCCGAGGTGCTGCGCCGGTTCCTCGGTTGAGCGGCCAGACGTGACGCATTCGGAGCGCATTGTGGAACTTGGGTCAGTGGTCCTTGACCGGCCCACGGGCACCACTGCCAATTCCCCCACGCCCACTCAGAAGTGCGTGCCACACCACGGTTGGCGCGGCGTGGTGAACACGGCATCCGCATCCTCGAGGGCAGCCGGGTCGCGAACCTCGACGCGGTTGGCCGCGGCCACAGTGGACACCGACACGTCACCCAAGTACAGGGCTCCCAAGGACTCGACGTCCATCACCAGCTGCGGGCTGCGCTCGGAGCGTTCCGCCCCGTCGCTGCCGATCCGATAGACCCCGTCGTTCTGCGGCAGAATCCTGTCCCGCACCTCGATCACCACCGGTGTCGAGCCACCGAACGTCCGCGCGTGCAGCGCGGCCGGAACGTCGACGAGACGCACCCACAGATCGTCGAAGACGTCGACCGTCCGGCACTGGCGTGCGTCCTGCAACCACCACTCCAACGGCTCGTCCACCGGCCGCGCGGCTTCGATCTCGGTGGCGAGGTCGATCCCGGTCAGGAACCGCCACAGCTCGGCAGCGGCCGTCGACGTGGCCGCGACCAGGTCGTGCACCTGCAGCTTGATGTCGTCGCCCCCCAACGGCACGGCGTGGTAAAGGGCGTAACCGTCGTCGTCGCCGTGCTCGTCGGAATGCACGGCGTAGCCGTAGAGCGACCGTTGCTCGTGGCGTGAGAACCCGACCCGCCACCAGCCGTCCGAGCGCTCCATCATCCCGGGGCGGGCCGTCCCGATCCTGCGGTAGAGCTCCGGGAGCAGCTTCTCCGCGTCTGCGCGATCAACCAGCCGCACAGCACCGCCGCGCGGCATGTCGTCGCGCCACTTGACCGACGCGATCGTCAACCGGACCTGGCGTGCTCTGGTCGCGGCCCCGTACCCGAAACGGCCGTAGATCGCCGCCTCGGAGGCGTGCAACATCGCCACGACGTGACCACGGTTCTTGGCGTCGGTGAGCTGGGCGCGCATCAACGCCGTCAGAACCCCGCGTCGAGTCTTGTCCGCACGCACGCCGACGGCCGTGACGGCCCCCGCGGGCACCGCCGCGCCTCCCGGCACACGCAGCGTGGACCCGAACAACCTCGTCGTCCCGGCCAACGTCCCGTCGTGGAACCCGCCGAGCACGTCACCTTGCCGGATCGTGCCCTCACGAACCCGCCACTGCTCGTCCGTCGTCGGCGGCCGCATCAACGCGGCCATGAACACGTCTTGCGCCGCCCGGTACTCCGCCGGATCCAACGCCCTCACATCGACACCCACGCCTCGATCCTGCCCGCCGTCGGCAGAGAGGTCGACCGGATTTAAGGACGCTGGGGGTGCGTTGGTGAACTCGTGGTGTGCCGCACCGCAGCCCTCCACGCGCGCGACCACAGAAGGTGGGCCGCTACTCAAGAAATCGATCCCGCAACGAGGAGGGCGGGAGAGGTTCCGCCACCCGACCCACCAAGCAAAACCTTCTGCGAGGAATTCATATCAGCGTGGATGGCCTACTTCGTAGGTTCCGTCGCGATCCTTGACGGTGATCGTCACGGTCAGCGTGCTGCCCGCGACCGTGGCCTCACAGTCGAACGTCGCCCCCGGCTCGACACGCTGTCCGGACGGGCAGGTCACCGACTCCACGCCCGAGATCCCGTACGCGCCTTCGAAAGTCTGTCGAACGCCTTGCTGCACCGCCTGGGCGTCGAACGTCGTCCGCACGAAGAACCCAGGCGCCACGAATCCCGTCACGAGGAGCACCACGACGACGAGTGCCCCGGCGACGCACAGGATCCACGGCCAGGGCGAGCGTTTCTGCGGCGGCGGAACCGTGAAACCGGTCTCGGTGTCGTGACCGGGCCAGGGCTGGCCGACCTGCGGTGGACCGTACGACGGTCCGGGTGGCCGGTTGGCGGGTACGGGTCGGGTGAGCCCGGCGTGTCCCCAGCCTTGCTGCGCGGGTGCGCCGGGCTGCCCCGAGGGATACCCGCCCCGCTTCGGTCCACCCGGAGACTGCTGTGGCCACTGCGGGCCGTACGGGTTGCTCAACTGCTTCCTCCGGGCACCATGGTCACCGACGGCACACGATCCAACCACACCCGACGGTCACCGGTGTCCGCGTCCGGATCACACGGCCCCGGCGGCCACGACTCCCCGACGAATCGCCTGAACCGCCTTTTCCGCCGAGGCCCCCACGGGGTCGTTCTTACCGACCACGACGCGGACCTGGTCGAGCAGGTCGATCACCTGGCGGCACCACCGCACGAAGTCACCGGCCGAGAGCTCGACGCCCGCCGACTCCCCGGCCGTGAGCACCCGCTCCAGGGTCTCGCCTCGCGCCCAGCGGAACACCGGCCACGCGAAACCGGGGTCCGGTTCGCGGGTGCGTTCGAGCTTGTGCCGCCGCTCGTCGTCCTCGAGTTCACCCCACAGCGACCACGTCTTCTGCAACGCGTCGGTCACCGCTCCCGACGGAACCGCAGGCGGGGCACCCTCCTTCCGGGACTCGAACACGAGCGCCGAGACGACCGCCGCCAGCTCCGGCGCACCGAGACCCCGCCACACCTCGGCACGCAAGCACTCCGCGACCAGCAGGTCCGACTCGCTGTACAGCCGGGTCAGGCGCCTGCCGTTCTCGGTCAGCGGCTGCTGTTCGTCGCCGGAGAGGTAGTCCCGCTCCGCGAGCAGCGCTGTGATCCGGTCGAACGAACGCGCCAACGAGTGCGTCGTTGCGGAGACCTTGCGGCGCAACTGTTCCGTGTCCGAACGCAGCCGCTCGTGCCGCTCCGCCCAGCGGGCGTGCGCCTCGCGATCATCACAGCCGTGGCACGGGTGCGCCTTCATCGCACGCCGCAGTGCGGCGAGTTCGGCGTCGTCCGCGGCGTCCGAGCGCTTCCGGTCCCGCCCGTTCGGCGCGGTGATTCCCGTGTCGCGCAACGTCGAGGCGAGGTCGCGCCGGGACTTCGGCGAACGGGTGTCGACGTGCTTGGGCAGCTTCACCCGACCCAGCGCCTCGACGGGTGAGGAGAAGTCCGCCACCGACAACCGGCCCGACCAGCGGTCCTCGGTCACCACCAGCGGTCGCGGCTCCCCCATCGCCTCCACGCCCGGGTCGACGACGAGGGCCAGTCCCGCGCGCCGGCCCGAGGAGATCACGATGACGTCGCCCTTGCGCAGCCTCTCCAGCGACTTCGCGGCCTCCGCTCGCCGCGAGGCACGATTCTGTCGCGAGAGCTGTTTCTCGCGCTCGGAGATGCGTCGGCGCAGGTCGAAATACTCGGCGAAATCGCCGAGGTGACACTGCATCGACTCGGCATAGCCCTCCAGCGCTTCGGTGTTGCGGTCGACCCGGCGCGAGACCCCCACCACCGAACGGTCGGCCTGGAACTGGGCGAAGGACTGTTCCAGCAGTTCCCGCGCCTCCGTCGTGCCGACGCGCTGAACCAGGTTCACCGCCATGTTGTAACCCGGCCGGAACGACGACCGCAGTGGGTACGTCCGGGTCGAGGCGAGACCGGCGACCTGTTTCGGATCCACTCCCGGCTGCCAGAGCACGACGGCGTGGCCCTCGACGTCGATGCCGCGCCTGCCTGCGCGGCCGGTCAGCTGGGTGTATTCGCCCGGCGTGAGGTCCACGTGCGCCTCGCCGTTGAACTTCACCAGCCGTTCGAGAACCACGGTGCGCGCGGGCATGTTGATACCCAGCGCCAGCGTCTCGGTCGCGAACACGGCCTTGACCAGGCCACGGACGAACAGTTCCTCGACGGTTTCCTTGAACGCGGGCAGCAGACCCGCGTGGTGCGCGGCGACACCGCGCTCCAACGCCTCGCGCCACTCCCAGAACCCGAGCACTTCGAGGTCCGACTCGGGCAGCGAACGGGTGCGCTCGTCGATGACGTCGCGGATCTCGTCGAGTTCATCGTCGGTGGTCAGCCGCAGCCCCGCCCGCACACACTGCTTCACGGCGGCGTCGCATCCGGCGCGGCTGAAGATGAACGCGATCGCGGGAAGCAGGCCCGCCGCGTCCAGCTGGTGGAGTACGTCCACGCGCGACGGGGGGACGAACTTCGGCCCCCGCGGTCCGCGATCGCGGCTCCCCGGCGGCCCGTTCCTGCGACGCCCCGGCGGCCCACCACGGCGACCGCCCGGCACATGCCTGCGCTGCAGCTCCTGGGTGTGCCGGAGCAGATGCGGGTCGATCCGCAGCTCGCGGTCTTTCGTCTCCCCGCCGAAGAGGTCGAACATTCGCGTACCGACGAGCATGTGCTGCCACAACGGCACCGGACGGTGCTCGTCGACGACCACGGTGGTGTCGCCACGCACCGCGACGAGCCATTCGCCGAACTCCTCGGCGTTGCTCACCGTCGCCGACAGGCTCGCCACCTGGACGTACTCCGGCAGGTGCAGGATCACTTCCTCCCACACCGCGCCGCGGAAACGGTCGGCGAGATAGTGGACCTCGTCCATGACGACGTAGCCGAGTTGGTCGATCGTCGACGACCCCGCGTAGAGCATATTGCGCAGCACCTCGGTGGTCATCACTACCACCTGCGCGTCCCCGTTGATCGAGGTGTCCCCGGTGAGCAGGCCGACCGCGTCCGAACCGTGCCGCTCGCACAGGTCGGCGTACTTCTGGTTGGACAGCGCCTTGATCGGCGTCGTGTAGAAACACTTGCGGCCCTCGGCCAGCGCCAGATGGACCGCGAACTCGCCGACGACCGTCTTGCCCGCACCCGTCGGCGCGCACACCAGCACGCCGTGTCCGGACTCCAGTGCCTGGCACGCGGTGCGTTGGAACGGGTCGAGGGCGAACGTCATCGTCCCGACGAACTCCGCGAGCCGGGGATGCGCGGTGCGTCGACGGTGCGCGGAGTACGACTCGGCCGGGGACGGCGCCACGCCGTCGGGGCCGGCGGACTGGTCGGGGTTGGTAGGACTGACGGCCACGACACCAGGTTTTCACATCACCCGGACAGCCGTCGCCCACGCCACGCACAGCGCGTGGTCACAGCGGGCCGAGGCACAGCCCGAACTGCTCGCCACACCCATGCCGAACTGCGATTCTCCGTCGCTGTAGGCGCGTCAGAACGCAGCGAGCGGGCCCGTCACTCGTGGCGGCAAGAGCTCTGAATCGGACGAAACCTCAGGTGACGTCGTCGGTTCCCTTCGGAGCCGAACCGTTCCCCGACGACGAGGACGTCCCGGTGGGCTGCACGTCCAACGAGGACGGGTCCGTGTCGAGATCCGAGGCCTCGTCCAGCCCGGCACCGGTCAAGCCCTGCTCACCGAGTTTCCGCGCGCGGCGACGATCCTGCGCGCGGCAGATCAGCATCGCCACGGAGAACAGCACGGCCAGCGCAGCCGCCAGCGCCAGCATCGAGATCGGGTCCTGGCCGGGCGTGGCGACCGCCGCGAAGACGAACAGGCCGAACAGGATGCCCCGCCACCAGTTCACCAGTTTCGCGTAGCTGACGACCCCGGCCCGGTTGAGCATCACCAGGATCAGCGGCAGCTCGAAACTCACCCCGAAGATGATGAGCATCAGCAGCACGAAGTTGATGTACTCGCCACCGGTCAGCGCGGTGAAGAACGCCTCACCGCCGAATCCGACCATGAACTGCAGGCCCTCGGGCACCACGAAGTAGGCGAGCACGGCGCCCGCCACGAACAGCACACTTGCGAACGCGACAAAAGTTCCGGCGAACCTGCGCTCGTTCGTGTGCAGTCCGGGCGTGATGAACGACCAGAGCTGATACAGCCACACCGGCGAGAACAGCACCGCACCGACCGCGACACCGACCTTGAGCCGGATCATGAAGACCTCGAACGGTTTGGTTTGCAGCAGCTGGCACTCACCGTCGTTCGGGCTGAAGCGCATCGATTCCGGCAGCCCGCAATACGGTCCGGTGATCACGTCACCCAGCGTCGGCGCGCCGAAGGCGGTGTTCGCGAACCACCAGAACCCGAACACCGCACCGAGCATGATCCACAGCAGCGCCACGCCGAGCCGGTAGCGCAGCTCGTAGAGGTGGTCGATCAGTGTCATCGTGCCGTCGGGATTGTGCCTGCGGCCCCACCGACGGCGATCACCACGGAACGGGTTGAAGCGGCGCAGTGGAGTTTCCACCACGGAGTCTCCGTTCCTGCTCAGTTCTGGGTGTCGTTGCGCTGCGTGTCCTCGACCGGCTTCGCGGTCTCGGCTTGGGGCGCCTCACCCGAAGGGAGCTGCTGCGGCTCGGACTGCGTGTCCTTCGTGCGCTTCGCAGCCTCTTCGTCGTCCTTCATCCCGCGGGTTTCGGCCTTGAACACCCGTGCCGACTGGCCCAGCGAACGCGCCATCTGCGGCAGCTTCGTCGCTCCGAACAGGAGCACGAGCACAGCGAGGATGAGGACGAGTTCCCAACCGCCAGGAATGCCCATCAGTCCGGTCCCTTCCGTCGTACGGCGATGACCGGACCGTGTTCCCGGTCATACGCACAAGCCATGCTACGCGGGCACCGTCGTCACTCGACAGAGCCGGGCCACTCGACAGCACCGTGACGCCGCCGTGCCAGCCCGACCTTCAGCGCCGCGCTCCGAGCCTTGAGATGCCCCATCCGGTCCTGGACGTCTTCGGTCACCGCCGCTCGCACGCGCGAGAAGCGCCGCAGGTTGCGCAGCGTGAGCACCGCGAGCACCGCCAGCAGCAGGACACCGACAACCACGAGTGCTGCGACGAGCACTCCCGGGGTCAACAGTTCAGGCACGCGATCACCGTAGCGTGTTCAGGTAGCGGACGCGTGACGTGCCCGTGACACTGCGGCTTCGGCGTGTCGGCGCACGTCGTCGGCCAGATCCTGCGGCTCGTGCACGCTCGCCCGCCCGCCCTGGCCGACCACCAGGCGCACCATCCAGGACCGGTCCGTGTATCGCATCCGGATCCGCGCCCGCCCGTCGTCGAGTTCGGCGAGCTCGTCCACGGGGTAGTACTCGGCGATCCAGCGGGCGTCGGGCTCGAGGTCGAGCACCGCGACCGGCTGGTCCGGCAACGGGGTGAACAGCCCCGCCGCGAGATCCCGCGGCTCGGCCTGTTCCGGAGCGGACGCGGGCTCGTCGAGCAGGTCGATCTCGTCGATGCGGTCGAGCCGGAACAGCCGGACGCTCTCCGCCGACCGGCACCACCCTTCGAGGTAACTGCGTCCCTCCACGAGGACGAGGCGCATCGGGTCGACCGTGCGGTCGCCGACCCGGTCCCGCGAGGCCGTGTAGTAGCGCATCCACACCGCCCGTCCTCGACTCAGCGCCTGCTGCACCGTCTCGCGCACTCCCGGCCGCACCGCCCCCTCACGCCCGGCGAGACCGACGACGACGCCGGTGGGCTGCGCCTGCCCGACCGCGTCCTCGACCTTCGCCAGCGCGCGCTGGACCGCGTCGGTGTCGGTGATGCCGGGCGTGTCCGCCAGCGCGCGCAACGCCACCAGCAGCGACGTCGCCTCCGACGCGGTGAGGCGCAGCGGGCGCCGCATCCCGGCGTCGTAGGTGACGGTGACCGCGTCGCTGTCGAAGGACAGATCGATGAGATCGCCGGGACCGTAGCCCGGGAGCCCGCACATCCACAGCAGTTCGAGATCCTTGCGCAGCTGCTGCTCGGTCACGCCGAAGTCGGCGGCCACGTCCGCGACGGGCACGCCCGGACGGCTCAGCAGGTACGGGACCAGGGCCAACAGCCGCGGCAGCCGTTCGGTGGCACTGCTCATCGCGCGGCCTCCCGATCCGGGTCGAGCACACCCAGATGCACCTCGGTGACGGCCTTACGCAGCGTGTCCGGCTCGAGTACGACCACGTCCGGGCCGTATCCGGCGATCCAGGACGCCGCCGACTCCGGGAAGGACAGGTCGAGCCGCACCACGTCGCCCGGCACGCCGTCGACGGTCGACTCCGCGATCACTTCGGACTTGCGCCGCAGCCCCTGTGCACACCCTGCGGCCACCCACAGCCGGGTCGGCGTGCTGGCGGGTGGCTCCTGTGCGTCGCCGACGACGAGGCCGAGCAGATCCACTCCGTCGGGGCGGTGCACCGCCCCGGACGGGCCGATGGGCGTGGCGTCCCCGACGATCCGCGACAACCGGAAGCACCGCGCGGCCCCCCGGTCCCGGTCGTACCCGACGACGTACCAACGGCCACGCCAGGACACGACGCCCCAGGGCTCGATCGTGCGCCGTGCACCGGAGGCGTCGCTGGGGCGCCGGTAGTCGAAGGTCGCCGCCCGGCCGGACTGTACAGCCGTCAGCAGTTGCGGGAACGACGGTTCGGTGGTGCGCACCTTGGGCTCGACCACCGGGCTCGCGCCGCCGTCGACCTCGACGCCTGCCGCACGCAGTTTCAGCAGGGCACCTCGGGCCGCCCCGGTGAACTCCGGCGAGTCCCACAGGCGCACCGCGAGTGCGACCGCCGCCGCTTCGTCCGGTTCCAGATCGATGTCGCCGAGCTCGTAGTCGCGGCGCGCGATGCGGTAGCCGTCGGCGGAATCGAACGCGGAGTTGCGTCCGGTCTCCAGCGGCACCCCGAGATCGCGCAGTTCCGACTTGTCCCGTTCGAACGTCCGGAAAAACGCCTCGTCGCTGGGTGCGTCGGCATAACCGGGGACGATTCCCCGAATCCGTTCCGCCGTGAGGTACTGGCGAGTGGACAACAGACACAACACCAGGTTCACCAGGCGTTCAGCACGTGCAGTGGCCACGACGGCACTCTAGCTCGCCGACGCGGCATGTTGTGCCCGGACGCGCGACGTTGCGCGAATCGGACTCGACACCGGCACCCGAGGACTCAGAGCGCATTGGGTCAGTGGTCGAGTACCGCCGCCCCAGTTCGCGCCTCGCCGCGTCGGGGTCCTCTTGAGCACCACGAAGTACGCGGCGAGAACCCCGCCTTGCAAGGCACGACCTCCGAACGCCGGAGCGTCTCACCCTGCTCAGGCTGAGCACGTCAGGCCGTGCCCTACGGGCACAAACGCCAGTTCCCACACGCCCCGTCACAGCGGCGGTTCGCGATCCGCCCACGGACGCGCCCGTTCGAGCTGCGCGGCGAGCCGCACGAGCAGGCCTTCGCCCGCGAGCGGGCCGACGAGCTGCACACCCAGCGGAAGACCGTCGGGAGTCCAGTACAGCGGTACCGACATCGCGGGCCGGCCGGTCAGATTCGCCAGCTGCGTGTACGGGACGTGCCGGAGGTTCTCCCGCGCGACCCGGTCGGTCACGCCGGACCGTCGCAGCAGCCCGCCCGCACGCAGGGCCAACGCGACCTGCCCCGCCCTGCGCAGCGCGGGGGGTGTCTCCAGCTCACCGATCTTCAGCGGCGGGCTCGCCAGCGACGGCGTCAGGAGCAGGTCATAACGGTCGTGGAAGGCGGCGAGCGCGCGTGTGAATCGGTGCCACCGTTCGATCGTGGCGAGGTACTCGGGACCGCTGATGCTGCGCCCCACCGCCGCCAACAGCCGGGTGTCGAGTTCGAAGCGTTCCTGGGTGGCTCCGGTGGCCGCGACCATCTCGTCGATCGAGGCGGCGAGCTTCACCGACCAGCCCTGCAGGAAGTCCTGTGCGAGCTGTGCGAGGTCCACAGGCGAAGGCACCGGCTCCACGTCGTGCCCCTGTGCTCTGAGCAGTTCGACCGCGTCGTGCATGGCCTCGACGGCGGACGGGTGCGGGGCGCCGAGGGCGGACTCGGCGGTGAATCCGATCCGCAGCCGTCCCGGTTCACGCTCGACCTCGTGGGCCAGCGGCCGTTCCGGCGGAGCGCACACGTACGGACCCGCCGGGTCGGCGCCCATGATCGCGTCGAGCGCCACCGCGGTGTCCCGTACCGAACGCGAGACGACCCCGTCGACTGCCGCGCCGTGCCAGGATTCGCCGCGCTCCGGGCCCGCAGGCGTGAGTCCCCGGCCGACCTTGAGTCCGAACAGGCCGCAGTTGGCGGCCGGGATGCGGATCGACCCACCGCCGTCGCTGGCCGCGGCGACCGGGACGATCCCGGCGGCCACCGCCGCGGCCGCTCCGCCGGACGAGCCGCCGGGAGTGCGCGTGGGGTCCCAGGGGTTGCGACTCGACCCGAAAGCGGCCGGTTCGGTGATGGGTTTGGCCCCGAACTCGGGGCTGTTCGTCCGGCCGAAGACGACGAGACCTGCCTCCAGCCATCGCTGCGTCACCACCGAAGTGGTGTGCGAACGGCGGCCTGCCCCGGACCGGGAGCCGCCGGAGGGCGGCAGTGTGGCCCACTCCTGATTCAGATCCTTGAGCAGGAACGGGACGCCGGCGAGCGGGCCGGCCAGGGACTGCTGCGCGCGATCGCGGGCGTGGTCGTGGACGGTCGCCGTGATCGCGTTGATCCTGCCGTTGACCGCCGCGGCGCGACTGATCGCGGCTTCGACCAACTCGCCCGGCGAGGCCTCGCCCTGCCGGACGAGCTCGGCGAGCGCCACGCCGTCGTGCTTGCGGTACTCCCCGTAGTGCACTGCCACTCCCTCTCGCCGTGAAGAGGCCGTCGGCCTCGGCTCCCTGCTGATCTCATCGGTTCGCCGCTGCCGACGCAATTCCGAAACGGTGACGCATTGTTTCACTCGTCACTGACGTTATCGTGTTTACCGTTGCGGCCCTGTCGCTCGGACGGTCGCTGCGACAGTGGCGAGATGACCAAGACGATGTTGATCACCGGCGCCTCGCACGGCATCGGTGCGGCCACCGCACGCGCCGCCGCCGCTGCCGGATGGCGACCGGTACTGCTCGCCCGCTCAGCCGAGCCGCTGTCGGCGCTCGCCGCCGAACTCGGCCCGGACACGCTCACGGTGCCCTGCGACGTCACCGACTGGGAGCAGCTCACCGCCGCGCTCGAACGCGCGGAGACCGAACTCGGCGGGATCGACGCCGTGTTCGCCAACGCAGGCGTCGTCACCCACACCTCGTTCCTCGGCGACGACGAAGCGCCGCCGGAACAGTGGCGCGACATGGTCCTCACCAACGTCTACGGCGCGGCCATCACCGCCCGCGCGGCCCTACCCGCGCTCGTCCGCACTCGCGGGCACCTGCTGTTCACCGGGTCGGTCGCCGGACGGGGGATCCGCGTCGGCAACCTCTACTCGGCGACCAAGCACGCCGTCACCGCGCTCGCCCAGAACATCCGGGCGGAGTGCGTCGACACCGGCGTCCGCGTGAGCATCGTCCAACCCGGGCTGGTGGACACCGACATGATCACCGACGAGCAACGCTCCCGGCCTCAGCTGGAGGCGTCCGACGTCGCCGAAGCCGTCCTGTACGCGGTGTCGCAACCCGCGCGGGTCGACGTCAACGAGATCGTCGTCCGCCCCACCGGGCAACACCCGCTGCGCTGAGCGGAGTGGGCAGGCGGGTCGAGGGCTGCGCGAGGTGCGGTTCCGCCACGGAACCACCCACGCACATCAACCACGCACGCTCTCACACCCGATCACAGCGAGTTGATCAGCCGCTCCACCCGCTCGTCGACAGCCCGAAACGGGTCCTTGCACAGCACTGTGCGCTGCGCCTGGTCGTTGAGCTTGAGATGAACCCAGTCGACCGTGAAGTCCCGGTTGGCTCCCTGCGCGGCGGCGATGAAGTCCCCCCGCAGCTTGGCCCTGGTGCTCTGCGGCGGCGTGTCCTTGGCGGCCTCGATCTCGCCGTCCTCGCACGCCCGATCCACCAGGTCCTTGCGTTGCAACATGTCGAAGAGGCCCCGTCCCCGACGGATGTCGTGATAGGCGAGATCGAGCTGGGCGACCCGAGGATTCGACAGGTCGAAGCCGTGCTTGGACTGGTAGCGCTCCAACAGTCGCTTCTTGATCGCCCAGTCCACCTCGCGGTCCACCAGCGAGTGGTCACCGGTCTCCACCGCGTCCAGGGCACGGCCCCACAGGTCCAGCAGCCGGTCGGTCATCGGATCCGACCCCCGCTTGGCGACGTGGTCGACCGCGCGGCTGTAGTACTCACGCTGGATGTCCAGAGCCGACGCCTCACGCCCACCGGCGAGTCGCACTGTACGCCTGCCGGTGATGTCGTGGCTGATCTCGCGGATCGCCCGGATCGGATTGTCCAGCGTGAAGTCCCGGAACTGCACGCCCTGCTCGACCATCTCCAGCACCAGGTTCGCCGTGCCCACCTTGAGCAGCGTCGTCACCTCGGACATGTTCGAGTCGCCGACGATGACGTGCAGCCTGCGGTAGCGCTCGGCGTCCGCGTGCGGTTCGTCGCGGGTGTTGATGATCGGCCGGGAGCGCGTCGTCGCGCTCGAGACACCCTCCCAGATGTGCTCGGCGCGCTGCGACAGGCAGTACACGGCACCGCGCGGGGTCTGCAGCACCTTGCCCGCCCCGCAGATCAGCTGGCGGGTCACCAGGAACGGCAGCAGCACGTCCGCGATGCGGGAGAACTCGCCCGACCGGCCCACCAGGTAGTTCTCGTGGCAGCCGTAGGAGTTGCCCGCCGAGTCCGTGTTGTTCTTGAACAGGAAGATGTCCCCGCCGATGCCCTCGTCCGAGAGACGACGCTCGGCGTCGATGAGCAGGTCCTCGAGGATCCGCTCGCCTGCCTTGTCGTGGGTCACCAATTGGGTCAGGTCGTCACATTCGGCCGTCGCGTACTCGGGGTGCGAGCCCACGTCGAGGTAGAGACGGGCTCCGTTGCGCAGGAAGACGTTCGAGGAACGCCCCCACGACACGACCCGTCGGAACAGGTACCGGGCGACCTCGTCCGGGGACAGTCGACGCTGCCCGTGGAAGGTGCACGTGACCCCGAACTCGGTCTCAATGCCGAAGATCCTCCGCTGCATCCCTCCACAGTAAGCGCCATCGGCGGGATCGCGCGGTACGCCGAAGGTTTACCGGTACCGTGCCGCAGGTGTTGGAGTGGTTGCGAACGGCCGCGAAGCAGGTCGACGAGGCCGACAGGGACCTGGCCAGGTGCAGCGCCCAGCTGCCTGCCAGCGCCGCCGATCCGGCTCTGAAAGGCGCGAGTACCGCGGCCAACCGCAGCGCGCTGTGGCTGGCGGCCGCCGCTGTCCTGGCGAGCAGGAAAGGTCCCACCCGGCGTGGCGCGTGCCGTGGGCTCGCTGCCATCGCGGGCGCCAGTGCGACGACGAACCTGCTGGCGAAGTCACTGTTCCCACGTCGACGACCCGCCGCCGAACTGGTGCCCGAGCACCGCAGGCTTTCCGCGCATCCGAGATCCTCGTCGTTCCCGTCCGGACACGCAGCGTCAGCGGCCGCGTTCGCGGCGGCCACCGCCATGGAGTCACCGGCCGCGGGGCTCGCGGTCGCGCCACTGGCCGCAGGCGTCGCCTACTCGCGCGTGCACACCGGCGTGCACTGGCCCAGCGACGTCGTCTGCGGCGCGGCCATCGGAGCGGGCATGGCCTATGCGACCACCCGCTGGTGGCCCCTGCCCCAGGAGGAGCCCGCAGCGGCACCGGTGTCGACGTCCACGCAGTCGCTCGTGCGCGGCGAGGGCATGGTCGTGCTGGTGAACCCGGAATCGGGTAACGCGGATCCGGACGTCCCCGCGTGGGTACGGCGCCACTGGCCGGCGGCGGAAGTGGTCGTGCCGGAACCCGGCTTCGACCTCGTCCCGCAGCTGGAATCCGCCGTCGACCGCCACCCGCGGCCGGTCACCGCACTCGGGGTCGCAGGCGGTGACGGCAGCGTCGCCGCGATCGCTTCGCTGGCCACCCGGCGCGGTCTGCCGCTGGCCGTGCTCGCGTCCGGGACCCTCAACCACTTCGCCAAGGACGTGGGCGTCGACAATCCGGCGACCACTGTCGAAGGAGCCCGTCGCGGCACCGTCGTCGCGGTCGACCTCAGCGGGGTCACCGTCGACGGCGACCCCGCCCGGTGTTTCCTCAACACGGCGAGCCTGGGGGGCTACCCGGACATGGTGCGGTTCCGCGAGAAGTGGCAGAAACGGTGGGGCAAGTGGCCGGCGGCCGCCGCCGCGCTCGCCCGTGTGCTCTACGCATCGCGGCCGCTGGAGATCGACCTCGACGGCGAGCGCGTCAAGGTGTGGTTGCTGTTCGTCGGTAACGGCTCGTACCGGCCGAAGGGTTTCGCGCCCACCCGGCGGCCACGACTGGACAACGGCCTGCTCGACGTGCGCTACGCGAGGGCCGACGTGTCGTTCTCACGCGTCCGGTTCGTGCTCGCCGCCGCCACCGGGGCGCTGCACCGCAGTCGTACGTACGTGCAGGCCGACCGGCCGAGGTTGGACGTGCACGTGCACGGGGCTCCCGTCGCGATCGCCACGGACGGAGAAATCCGCCCTGGCGGCAACCGCTTCACCTTCGCTGCCCACGACAAGGCACTACACCTCTACCGTCCTGCCGGCTCGACGGCCGCCGAACTCTCCCGGCGCGCGGGGTGACCCGTCGGTCTACGACCCCGGGTCGGCGCCGTCCCCTTCCGCAGGTGACTCGGCCTCGGCCGAGTCGGCATCGGCGGCCGAGGCCGGAAGCAGCGCGCGCAACGCCGCACCGGTGATGCGGCGGAACGTCCGGTGCGGACGCACCCGATCGAGCACCGCGACTTCCAGCTGCCCCACTTCGATCTCACGGTTGTTC
Source organism: Allosaccharopolyspora coralli (assembly GCF_009664835.1). Taxonomy (NCBI): domain Bacteria; kingdom Bacillati; phylum Actinomycetota; class Actinomycetes; order Pseudonocardiales; family Pseudonocardiaceae; genus Allosaccharopolyspora; species Allosaccharopolyspora coralli. The sequence continues at coordinate 2,086,502 of NZ_CP045929.1, read as the reverse complement.
TCGCCACCGGCCTGCAACGCGTTCGTCGCGACCCGGACGGCGTCCTCGAGCGACATACCGTCCGAATAGGACTCCTTGAGGTTGCCGGTGATGACCTCGGCCTGGCCGCCCATCACGACGAACTGCGGTTCGTCCACGATGGACCCGTCGTAGGTCAGCCGGTACAGCTGGTCCGACTCCGAACTGGACCCGACCTCGGCCACGCAGATCTCGACCTCGAACGGTTTGACCTGCTCGGTGAAGATCGCGCCGAGCGTTTGCGCGTAGGCGTTGGCCAGCGCTCGGCCCGTCACGTCGCGCCGGTCGTAGGAGTAACCGCGCACGTCGGCCATCCGGATGCCGGCCATCCGGAGGTTCTCGAACTCGCTGTAGCGCCCTACCGCGGCGAATCCGATGCGGTCGTAGATCTCCGAGACCTTGTGCAGCGTCGTCGACGGGTTCTCCGCCACGAACAGCACACCGCCCGCGTGTTTGAGCACCACCACGCTGCGTCCCCGAGCGATGCCCTTGCGGGCCAGCTCGGAGCGCTCCCGCATCAACTGCTCGGGCGAGGTGTAGAACGGCATCGTCACGGCTGTGCACTCCTGGCTCGAATCGGGTCGCCCTCGGGCGGCGGCACTGGTGGCTTGGCGTGTGCTGCGGTCCGGCGGCTCAGCCGCCCGGATTCTCCTGGCGGCCGTCGACGACCTCGCGGGCGACCTCCGACGTCTGCTCCTCGGTCAACCGCACCGCCCCTTCGGAGCCGGTGATCGTGATCACCGAGGGGTAGATCCGCCGCGACATGTCCGGACCGCCGGTGGCCGTGTCGTCGTCGGCGGCGTCGTAGAGCGCCTCGACGGCGTTGCGGACCGCCGAGTCCACGTCAGCGTCCGCGTCGTGACGCTTCTTCAGCGCGGACTTGGCGAACAGCGAGCCGGAGCCGACCGCATCGTAGCCGCCGACCTCGTTGTAGCGCCCACCGGTGATGTCGTAGGAGACGATGCGGCCCGCCCGTTCCGGGTTGTCGGCGTCGACGTCGAAACCCGCGAACAACGGCAGCACCGCGAGACCCGCGATCGCACCCTGGAGGTTGCCGCGCAGCATCGTGGCGAGCTTGTTCGTCTTGCCGTCCAGGGACAGCGGCACGCCCTCGAGTTTCTCGTAGTGCTCCAACTCGATGGCGTACAGCCGCACCATTTCGAGGGCGATACCGGCGGTGCCCGCGATCCCGACGGCGGAGTAGTCGTCGGTGACGTAGAGCTTTTCCATGTCCCGCTGCGCGATGAGGTTGCCCATGGTCGCCCTGCGGTCGCCTGCCAGCAGCACGCCACCCCGGAACGTCAGCGCGACGATCGTGGTGCCGTGCGGGGCTTCGAGCCCCTCCGGGACGCCACGGTGCCCGGGCATCAGTTCGGGAGCCGCGCTGCGGAGGAAGTCGGTGAACGACGACGATCCCGGGGTGAGGTAAGCGGGGGGCAGGGCCTGACCGGGGAAGCCGGCCGTGCTGGAGTCCATCGGCGACATCGTCTCCTGCTCGAAGTGACGGGGACTGGACGGGACGGCACCGACCCGGCAGGGCCCGGGCCGACACGGGGATAGACCCGGACCGTCCGGATTTCGGGGACCGTGCGACCCCGGCGCGCCACGACAGGTGCCGTCTCGCGCGGGGCCGGATGATCACCGTGCCCGGGGCACGTTAACGGATCACCGTGCCGGAGGCACGTCGACGAGGCACCGTGCCGCAGGCGCGTCGACGACGAACCCCGCCGTGGGCACGGCACGACTCACTGGCCACCCTTCTGTACGTAGGCGCGCACGAAATCCTCGGCGTTCTCCTCCAGGACGTCGTCGATCTCGTCCAGGATGGCGTCGACGTCCTCGCCGAGATTCTCGCGACGTTCCTGACCGCCGGTCTCGACGGCAGTGTCTTCGTCGCCGTCGTCGCCGCCACCTTGCCGCTGCACCTTGTCCTGGGACATCTCGCCTCCCGGTGGTTGCCCTCGCGGAGAGCCGGTCCGGCGGCCCCGGGATTCCCCGTGACCTTCCGGTCTCCTGCTGTGAACACTACCTAGCGCGCAGGCCCTTCGCCCACAGCCGAGCGGGCGTCACGCGGATCTTGACCAGGCCGTTGTGGACACGCTCCGCAACCGACGATCGTGACCTCGCGCAGCTCGTCTCACCCTCTGGTCAGGGAATCGACGAGTTCCTCGGCACTGGCCGCGGCGTCGAGGAGTTCTCCCACGTGGGCACGCGTTCCGCGCAGCGGTTCGAGGGTGGGGATGCGCACCAACGAGTCGCGACCCAGGTCGAAGATGACCGAATCCCACGATGCGGCCGCCACCGACGCCGGATACTGCTCCAGGCAGCGCCCGCGGAAGTACGCGCGCGTGTCCTCCGGTGGGTGGTCCACCGCGGCGCGCACGTCGTCCTCGCTGACGAGACGCTTCATCGACCCGCGCGCGACCAGCCGGTTGTACAGACCTTTACCGAGGCGAACGTCGGAGTACTGCAGGTCGATCATGTGCAGCCGGGGCGATGCCCAGCCCAGGTTGTCGCGCGTGCGGTAGCTCTCCAGCAACTTCCACTTCGCGGGCCAATCCAGGCGGTCCGCGCAGTTCATCGGGTCGTCGGCGAGCAGATCGAGCACCTCGCCCCAGGTGTCGAGCACCTCGCGTGCTGCCGGGGACCCGTCCTCGCCGCCGTCCAGATGCCGGGCCGCGCGCTCGTGATAGGCCCGTTGCAGGTCCAGGCCGGTGAACTTGCGTCCGTCCGCGAGCTCGACCTTCTGGTTCAGATACGGATCGTGACTGATGAGGTGTACGGCCTGCACGGCGTCGGCGAGCTTGAGGTCGTCGAAACGCACTCCCGCTTCGATCATGTCGAGCACCAGTGCGGTGCTGCCGACCTTGAGGAACGTGGAGGTCTCCGCGAGATTCGCGTCGCCGATGATGACGTGGAGTCTGCGGTACTTGTCGGCGTCGGCGTGCGGTTCGTCCCGCGTGTTGATGATGCCGCGTTTGAGCGTGGTCTCCAGACCGACCTCGACCTCGATATAGTCGGAACGCTGGGAAAGCTGGAATCCCGGCTTCTCACCGGCCTGTCCGAGTCCGACCCGCCCGGAGCCGCACGTCACCTGGCGCGAGACGAAGAACGGCGTGAGACCCGCGATGGCGGCCGTGAACGGCGTCTTGCGGGCCATGAGGTAGTTCTCGTGGGTTCCGTAGCTGGCGCCCTTGCCGTCGACGTTGTTCTTGTAGAGCTGCATCGACGGCGTGCCGGGCACGCTGGCGGCACGGAAAGCTGCCTCCTCCATGACCCGTTCGCCCGCCTTGTCCCACACGACCGCATCACGAGGGTTGGTGACTTCCGGCGCGGAGTACTCGGGGTGCGCGTGGTCGACGTAGAGGCGAGCCCCGTTGGTGAGGATGACGTTCGCCGCGCCGAGGTCGTCGTTGTCCCCGCCGTCGTTCTGCGCGACCGTGGCGCCGAGGTCGAATCCGCGGGCGTCCCGCAGCGGCGACTCGACCTCGTAGTCCCAGCGTGCCCGCTTGGAGCGCGGTATGTCCGCGGCCGCCGCGTACGCCAGGACGATGTGTGTGGAGGTCAGCACCGGGTTCGCCGTCGCGTCACCCGGCACCACGATGCCGTACTCGACCTCGGTTCCCATGATCCGCCGCATACCCCGCAGCGTACGGGTTGTGCACCGGCACGGGGGATCACAGCGCGGGAACGACACGGCGACCGCCGTGCCGCGCGACGGTCGCGAACGCCGAGCTGACACGATCGGACGATGAGCGTGCGGGACGAGCAGATCGCGGTCTACGACGCGGCGGGAGCCGTGGTCGGCGCCGCCTCCCGCGCGCGGATGCGCCGAGAAGGGCTCTGGCACGCGGCCACGGCCGTACTCGTCCGCTCCCAAGACGGCCGTTCGGTGTACGTGCACCGCAGAACCGACTCCAAAGAGGTGTACCCGGGGATGTACGACTGCTGGGCCGGTGGTGTCGTCGCGGCGGGCGAGGATCCCGACGCCGCCGCACGCCGGGAACTGGCCGAGGAACTCGGCGTCACGGGCAGCGCTGTGCGGTGGCGGTTCCGTACTGTCCACGAGCTGGCGACAGTGCGGTTCCACGCGTTCGTCTACGAGACTCGCTGGAGCGGCTCGATCGTCCATCAACCGGATGAAGTAGCCGACGGTGGCTGGATGCCGCTGGACGAACTCCGGGCCAAGCTGGGCGACCCCGGCTTCTCGTTCGTTCCGGACGGCCGCCAGTTCATCGAGGAATGGTTCTCCCGCCGGCTGGGCGACTGAGGAGCGTCGTCAGCGGGTCCGCTCATCGAGCACCCACGTAGGTCTCAGCGCACGCAGAGCGCATTGTGGAACTGGGGTGGGTGGTCCGGTACCGCCGCCCCGGAGCCGGACTCGTCGCGTAGGTGGCTGCTCGAGACCGATCCCGCAGCGAAGAGAACGCTGAGGTTCCGCCATCCGAGCCACCGAGCAACACCGCCTGACAGGTGTTCTCAGTCCCACGGAAGGGATGCCCGCGTGCCCCAGTACGTCGCCGGATCGGTCGCCACGGCCGCCAGCACGTCCCGATCGGTGGCCGACAACCGCACCGTCGTCGACGTCAGGTTCGACTCGAGTTGGCTCACGCTGGACGGGCCCACGAGGACCACGTCGACCCACGGCTGGTCGAGCACGTAGGCGAGAGCGACCGCGTCCGAGCCCACGCCGTAGGACTCCGCCAGGGCGCTGACCAGCTGCGGCGGATCCACTGCCAGGCGACCGTTGGCCAAGGACTCCTTGACCAACACGGTCCAGCCCCCGTGGTGAACCTCGGCGAGCGCGTTGCCCACGGACGGCTCCAACGCGTTCCATGTCGACTGGACGGCGCTGAACAGCTGCGCGCCACCGACCTCCAGATCCCAGGCCCGCTCCACCGTGTCGGCCTGTCGTGCACCGGAGGTCGAGAAGCCGACCCGCACGCCCTCGTCACGCAGGTTCGCGAGACGGTGCTGCAGGGCGAGGTCCTCGAACAGCGGGCTGTCGGTGGTCAGCGAGTGCACCTGGTACAACGACACACGGTCGCCGAGCAGCGCTCGCGTCTCGTCCCACTGCGTGTGCAGCCGCTCCACCGAGTGTTCCTTGACCTCGTGGACCTCGGTCTCCTGCCGCCACTCGGCCACGTACGCGTAGCCCCACTTGCTGGAGACCGTGACGTCGCCGTGACCGCGCCGGTGGAGCCAGCTGGAGAGGAACTCCTCGGCACTGCCGTACGAACGGGCCGCATCCACCCATCGCACCCCGTTGGCGTACGCGGAATCGAGCACGACGGCCGTGAGATCCCGCATCGCGTCCACCGTGCGGTGTTGCGGCGACAATGCCGGGGCTCCGACGTTGAGATAGGCGGGCCTGCCCAGCGCGGCCAGCCCGACGCCGATCCGTTCGATGGCGGGACGCTCGACGCGGTGCGCTGTCATGCGCCGAACCTATCCGGCCCGACCGGCATCCGACAGCCGAACGCCGCCCGGCGTGGCGGCCTCGCAGGACCGCACGCCGGGCGGCGTACGTCGCCTCTCGTGCGCCGACGGGTGTTTCACCACCGACGCAGCCCGATCACCCGCGGGATCCCAGTGCCCTCCTCGCCAGGACAGCGATCTCGCTGCGTAGGTCGCTACTCGAGAAATCGATCCCGCAGCGACGAGGCCGCGAGGCGCGAACTGGGGCGGCGGTACCGGACCACCTCCCCAAGTTCCCCGATGCGCTCTCAGAGGTACTGGCCGGTGTTGGTGGCTGTGTCGATCGCCCGGCCCGATTCCTGGTTCTTGCCGCTGACCAGGGTGCGGATGTAGACGATCCGTTCGCCCTTCTTGCCGGAGATCCTCGCCCAGTCGTCCGGGTTGGTGGTGTTGGGCAGATCCTCGTTCTCGGAGAACTCGTCGATGATCGCGTCCTGCAGGTGCTGGACCCGCAGTCCGCCCTGGCCGGTGTCCAAGGCCGCCTTGATCGCCGACTTCTTCGCCCGGTCCACGATGTTCTGGATCATCGCGCCGGAGTTGAAGTCCTTGAAGTACAGGACGTCCTTGTCCCCGTTGGCGTAGGTGACCTCCAGGAATCGGTTGTCGTCGGTCTCCGAGTACATCCGCTCCACAGTGGTCTGGATCATCGCGTCGACGCAGGCTTCCTGGTCGCCGCCGAACTCCCGCAGATCCTCCTCGTGAATCGGCAGTTGCTTGGTCAGGTACTTGGAGAAGATGTCCTTCGCCGACTCGGCGTCCGGGCGCTCGATCTTGATCTTCACGTCGAGCCTGCCGGGGCGCAGGATCGCCGGGTCGATCATGTCCTCACGGTTGGAAGCACCGATGACGATGACGTTCTCGAGTCCCTCGACGCCGTCGATCTCACTGAGCAGCTGCGGCACGATCGTGGTCTCCACGTCGGAGGAGACCCCGCTGCCCCGGGTCCGGAAGATGGAATCCATCTCGTCGAAGAACACGATCACCGGCGTGCCCTCGGAGGCCTTCTCCCGCGCCCGCTGGAAGATCATGCGGATGTGTCGCTCGGTCTCACCGACGAACTTGTTGAGCAGCTCCGGGCCCTTGATGTTGAGGAAGTACGACTTGGCCTGGCCGTCGTCGTCCCCTCGGGCCGCGGCGACCTTCTTGGCCAGGGAGTTCGCCACCGCTTTCGCGATGAGCGTCTTACCGCACCCCGGCGGGCCGTAGAGCAGCACGCCCTTCGGCGGGCGCAGCTGATACTGCACGTACAGCTCCGAGTGCAGGAACGGCAGCTCGACTGCGTCGCGGATCTCCTCGATCTGACCGCCCAGACCACCGATGTCGAGGTAGCCGACGTCCGGCACCTCTTCCAGCGTGAGGTCCTCGACCTCGGCCTTCGGCACGACGTCGTAGGCGTAGCCCGCCTTGCTGTCCACCAGCACTGAGTCGCCGGACTTGAGTCCGCCGTCAACCAGGTGGTCGGTCAACCACACGACCCGTTCCTCGTCGGTGTGGCCGAGCACCAGCGCACGCGGCCCGTGCCCCACCTCGGTGGCAGGCAGCAGCTCACGGAAGGTGCAGACTTCCCCGGTCGCCTCGAACGAGCCGGCCTCGACCACGGTGAGCGCCTCGTTGAGCCGGACCGACTGCCCCAGCTGCAACTGCTCGGTCTCGACGTTGGGCGAGACCGCCACCCGCATCCGGCGTCCGGAGGTGAACACGTCCACCGTGCCGTCCTCGAACCGGGCGAGGAACACGCCGTACCCGCTCGGGGGCTGGGCGAGACGGTCCACCTCTTCACGCAGCGCGGTCAGCTGGCCCCGCGCTTCCTTCAAAGTCTCGGTGAGTTTGGCGTTCCGTTCGGTGAGCTGGCTCACTCTTTCGGATGCCTCGGCCAGACGGTCTTCCAGCACTCGGGCCTGTTGGGGGGACTCGTTGAGCTTCTGTCGCAGCGAGGCCACCTCGTCCTCCAGGAGACGAATCTGGCTGTTGTGCTCGGCGCTGCGCCCAGTCTGCTGCTCGCCGCCCTCCTCGGGCCGGCTGCTGGGACGATCGTGCTGCATGTCGGCACCCTCCTCCCGTACTCGTACCTCGACGGTACCGGCGATCACCGACATTCGGCGGCGATTGCCCACCGGACGGCCCAGACTGCCACACCTCGCGGCGATTCCCCATCAATGACGCGGAGTTCGCCGCCCCGAGCGCGCCGCGGCCGTGTACGCAAGGTCGGGATCGTGTCGCCCGTTCGGTTCTTGCGCATACGGTCACCTTCAGGGCACCGACCCCGCTGACCGGCACCTCGTCGTCACGCACAGCCAGATCTCGGCCACGCGGCGGCAATGAAGCGGACCACTCCGGCAACCGGGTGGCGCACGTCACGGACTCCGGAACTTCTCCCATCATTTGGAACAACCTGCTCGGGTGTCCCTCCTGAGCAACGCCTCCGGCGCCGCCTTTTCTTCCGGGACCGGGACCGCGTACGCGCAGTGACGGCATGGGCCGGAGACCCAAAATATCCACTTCGCCCACCCGCGCGTGTCGGCTCTGGTCTACTAGGCGCGCCGAGCACGATCACGATCATCACCACGCGGTGTGCCGAGGGAGGACGCCATGACCGACCCGCCGTCACGACCCGAGCGGGAAGGTGGGGACCGCCCGGTCACTGGGGCACCGGCGAAGGCTCCGCAACAGCAGCCCGCGTGGTACGGCAACCAGGCGAGCGGACTCGACGACAACGAACGCAGCGCGCCGCCGGAATCCGGGCCGCAGTTCCCGGTGGCGCCGGGGTGGTCGGGCGTGACCGGCCGAAACGGCCCCGATCAGGCGCCCGAGGACTACCTGCGGGAACCACCCGGCCCGGTCAGGAGAACAGGCCGGGTCCTCGCGGTGGGCGTGTTGCTGCTCGTGCTCGGCGCGCTCGGCGCAGGCGTCTGGTACGCGCTCAACCGGGGGCCTGGCGACCCACAGCCGGTCGCCAGGACGGTGGCTCACCACCTGAACGCGGACGAGACCGCCTCGGTCGAGTCCCTGCTGTGCACGGCCGAGCGGCCGACGTTGCAGGGTCAGCTCCGGGAGCTCGCGCGTGGCCGCTTCGACCTCCGGGTCGCCGGAACCGAGGGCGACGGGCGGGTCGCGACCGCACGGGTTTCGGGAACCTTCGAGCTCGACGGCACGTCCTATCCCGTCGACCAGACCATCGGTTTCGTCGCAGAGAACGGGAGCTGGAAGCTCTGCCGCCTTCTCGAGTGATCCGGCAAGCCCAATCCGACGCCCGCCCCCCACCAGCAAGCGCACCACGCCACGACACCGATTCCGAGGTGAACAGCATGACGTACCCACCGCCGCCCGGTCACGGGCCGCCGTACCCGGGGCAGGGTCCCGGGCAGCCGGGTCAGTACGGCCCCGGTCAGGGCGGTCACGGCCAGCAACCACCGCAGCAGCCCGGTGGCCATTACCCGCCGAGCGGTCCGCAGCCCGGCTCCGGACCACCGCAGGGCTACCCAGGCCATGGCAACCAGGGATACGGCCACCCGGCCTATGGGCAGCAACCGGGTTACGGCCCGCAGGGGTACGGCGCGCCGCCCCAGCCCGGCTACGGGCAACCGCAGCAGGGCTTCGGCCAGCCAGGGCCCTACGACGGCCCACCGAAGAAGAAAAAGACCGGGCTCGTCGTCGGCCTCGCGGCCGGCGGTGTCGTTCTGCTCGGCGGCCTCGTGCTCGGCGGTTACTTCCTGTTCTCCGGCGGGCCGAAACCCGTCGCCGAGGACTATCTCGCGCTGCTCACCCAGCAGGTGCGCGACGGCCGCTTCGTCAGCGAGCAGGAGTTTGCCCCGATCGTGTGCGAACGCGAGCTGGACCGGATGCGTCCCCAGCTCGATCCGAAGGTGCAGAAGGCGGCCAGGGAGAGCCTCCCCGAAGCCCAGAAGCGGCAGATGGCGAATGCGGAGTTCACGATCCGCGAGGTCCGCCGAGACGGCGACCAGGCTTTCGTGCCGCTACGCGTCACCACGCCCGACGAACCGCCGGACGACACGCTCGAGCTCTATCTCAACACCGAGGACGGGGACTGGAAGGTCTGCACCCACCCGAACCCCGCATCGCTCGGTCCGTGATCCGGCCCCCGTCGGGGCCCTGGCCATGCCGTCGAGAAGACAACAGAATCCACGAGGAGCAGCACCGATGAACTACCCACCGCAGCAGCCCGGCCAGGGCGGCTACGGCCAGCAGGGCCCGTACGGGCAACCGCAGGGCGGCTACCCCCAGTCCGGCGGCTATCCGCAGCAGGGTTACGGCCAGCATCCTGGTCAGCCACAGCACCCGGGTTACGGGCAGCAGCCCGGCTACGGACACCAGCAGGGGTACGGCCGGCCCGGTTTCGGCGGCCCCGGCGCGCCACCGCCGCAGAAGAACAAGACGGGCTTGATCGTCGGTCTCGCCGCGGGCGGTGTCATGCTCCTCGTCCTGCTGCTCGCGGTCGGCACCGCCTTCAGCGGCGGCGAAGAGGACTCCACCGCTTCCGGCGCCGAGACCACGGAGGCGAGCGAGCCCGGTGGCACCGACGACTCCGGGACGAACACGCCGTCCAACACCCCGGAGGAGGCCGCCAACGAGTACTACGCCGCGCTCAACAACGGAAGCGGCGACCTCCTGAACATGATGTGCAGTGACCTCAAGAACATGCCGGCCCCGGAGATCACCGGCGACGTACCGATGCCGCCCCCACCGCCGAACCCCGAGGGACTTCCGGAGGTCGAGTTCGTCGTCAAGGGCTCGACCCAGATCTCGGAGACCGAGGCCATGGTCACCGTCGAGACGAGGATCCCCGGCATGCAGAGCCAGCTCGACCCGGAGGTGGCCGAGAACATGCCGCCCGAGGTCGCCGAGCAGATGGAGCAGCTGTCCAACCCCGAGCGGGACGTGCCGTTCACGCTCGAGGACGGCGAGTGGAAGTACTGCGAGACGTACGGCTTCTGATCCGTACGCGGTCTTCGGGCCCACCGCCGGACCGTCCGGTGGTGGGTGCCGAGATCAGCCGCGGCTGGGGCGGCGCTGCTGGCGCGGCGGCGTCACTCCGTCCGCCAGTCTGCGCGTGACCAGGAGGAACGCGGTGTGCGCGACCATCCGGTGCTCGGGCCGGACAGCGAGACCGACCACGTGCCATGGCCGCACCATCGACTCCCACGCCTGCGGTTCGGTCCAGCACTGCTGCTCCCGAAGTGCCTCGGTGACCCGGGACAGCTGGGTGGTGGTGGCGACGTAGCTGACGAGCACGCCGCCGGGCACGAGGGTGTTCGCGACGGTGTCGAGCGCGTCCCACGGCGAGAGCATGTCGAGGACGATTCGGTCGACCTTGCCCTCGTGCTCGGCGATGTCGGCGACCCGCAGTTCCCAGTTGTCCGGACGTTCGCCGAAGAAGCGCTCCACGTTGCGCTCGGCGTGCTCGGCGTGATCCTCCCGGACCTCGTAGGACACCACACTGCCTTCCGGGCCCACGGCGCGCAGCAGCGAACAACTCAACGCGCCCGATCCCGCGCCCGCCTCGAGTACCCGCGCACCGGGACGGATGTCGCCCCACATCAGGATCTGCGCCGCGTCCTTCGGATAGATCACCTGCGCGCCGCGCGGCATGGACAGCACGTAGTCCGCGAGCAACGGCCGCAACGCGAGGTACGGAGTCCCCCCTCCGGACGTGACGAGCGAGCCTTCGGGTTGGCCGATGAGTGCGTCGTGCAGCAGGGCGCCCCGATGCGTGTGGTACTCGCCGCCTTCCTTGAGCACGAGGGTGTAGCGCCGTCCTTTCGGGTCGGTCAACTGCACCCGGTCGCCGGGCTGGAACTCACCGCTGACGGTGCTCACGTGCGTGCTACCTCCGGGAAGTGGACGAGCGGCCGGTGGCTCCGGCGACGGCCCATCGTCGCAGAGGCGTGGAAAACCCGGTCAGTCGCGGTCTCCGCCGGAGAGCGCACGCCGGACGTCCTCGCGGCGCAGCACCCCGCTCGGCCTGCCTTCGGCGTCCACGACGAGGAACTGCCACGCCAACACCGTCTGGACTCGCTCGAGCACGGAATCGGCGGGGTCGGTGTCGAGCACGATCGTCTCCGGGCCGACGGGCTCGGCGGCCCGCTCGGCGGGTTCGTGGGGTGCGCGCGTGGCGAGCCGTTCCGCGGCGTGCTGGTCGAGCAGGCCGACCGCGATGCCGTCGGCGCGCACCAGCACCACTCCCCGACCCGCCGCGGCGAGCAGCGCGTCCGCGACCGGGCTCTCCGCGGGCAGTTGCAGCACCGGGCGGATCAGCTCGCTCAGTTCGAGGTCGTCGGGCCAGCGGGTTCGTTGTTCGGCGGCGTGCTCGGCGCCCGCGCCTGCCACGACGAACCACGCCATGAGCACACACACGCCCAGGCGTAGCCATTGGTCCTGGGCGTCGTTGATCATCCCGGACAGGGCCCACACGATGAGCGCGACCGCGACCGCCGCCGCGCCGATCACGCCCGCCGTCGTGCCGCTCGTGCGCTTGCCGGTGGTCGCCCAAGTCGCCGCACGCAACATCCGTCCGCCGTCGAGCGGCAACCCGGGCAGCAGGTTGAACACCCCCACCGCGAGGTTGGCGACGCACGTCTGCGCGACCAGCAGCCAAACCACTCCGCCCGGGGTGACGAGCAGCCAGCACAGCCCGAACAGCGCGGCCAGCGCCAACGACACCGCCGGGCCCGCGCCCGCGATGAGTCCCTCCTGCCGGGGTCGCGGTGGCGTGCGCGTGATCTCGGTCAGGCCGCCCAGCAGGTACAGGCGTACCCGCTGCACAGGTAGCCCGAGCCGCAGTGCCGTCACGCAGTGACCGAGTTCGTGCAGGAGGACGGAGGCCGCGAGCAGGACGGTGAACACCGCGGCGACGAACGCGCTGGTCCAAAGGTCGATCTCGGGGACGAGCCGGGACACCAGTGGCGTGTACAGCAACACGATGAGCACCGCGCCGATCCACCACGAGACGGACAGCAGCACGGGAACACCGGCGACCCGCCCGAGCAGGAGCCCGCCGTCCCGGAACAGTCCGCGGCCGTGCCGCGCCGTGGTGGCCATGCGGGCAGGGTAGAACCCTGCTCGTGTGAGCACCGTTGGCCCATGCCCGGATCGTGATCTCGCGACATGCGGTCCGGTCGGGGTGCTGATCGCTGTCGGGGCCGTGTCCTAGGGTCGTGTCCATGGCGGACACGCCCCCCTCTACCCGCACCCCCGGCCAGCCCGGCCCGAGCACCGCGACGACCGGTACCGCGACGACGAGCACCAGCCGCCGACCCGCGCTGTCACCGTCCCGCGCGAGCGATTTCAAGCAGTGCCCGCTGCTGTACCGCTTCCGCGCCGTCGACCGGATTCCGGAGGCTCCTTCGAAGGCCCAGGTGCGGGGGACCGTCGTGCATTCCGTGCTGGAACAGCTGTTCGCGCTGCCCGCGGCCGAGCGGGTACGGGAGCGCGCGCACGAGCTTCTCGCCCCGACGTGGCGGGGCCTGGTCGCCGAGCAACCCGAACTGGGCGAGCTCTTCGACGGCGCGGACGATCCCCAGCTCGACTCGTGGCTGGAGTCGGCTTCGGGTCTGCTCGACTCGTATTTCGCGCTGGAGGACCCGCAGCGACTCGAACCGGAGTCGTGCGAGCTGCGGGTGGAGACCGAGCTCGAGTCCGGAGTTCTGCTGCGTGGGTTCATCGACCGCGTGGACGTCGCACCCACCGGTGAGGTGCGGCTCGTCGACTACAAGACCGGCGCGGCGCCGCGTGAGGTCGGCGAGGCCAAGGCCCTGTTCCAGATGAAGTTCTACGCCCTGGTGCTGTGGCGGACACGAGGTGAGATTCCCCGGCAGCTGCTGCTGATGTACCTACGCGACGGGCAGTCCCTCGCGTACACACCGGACGAAGCGGAGCTGCGGCGGTTCGAGCGCACATTGGAGGCGATCTGGCAGGCGATTCAGCGTGCCGGAAACACCGGCGATTTCCGCGCGAGTCCCGGCAAGTTGTGCCAGTGGTGCGACCACCAGCAACGGTGCCCCGAGTTCGGCGGCACTCCCCCGCCCTACCCGGGGTGGCCCGAGCCGGACCCCGGTGTGGAAACGGCACTCGATCGCGCGGACTGAGAGAGCATCGTGGAACGTGGGTAGATGGTCCGGTACCGGCGTTCCACCGTGCTGCGGCATGCTCTACGGGCCCGAATCCGGTTCCCGAACGCCCTCCGACACCGGGCCGAGGCGTCCACACCGGACAGCAAGTCCTCCGGACGATTCGACGAGCACCGCGTTCCGACGTCGACCTACGTCGTGTGACCGTGCTCGGCTGGCACACGGCAACTCGGCCCGCCTCCTCTCGTCTCGTGCGCCTCCGCGCGTGCCTTCTCGGCGACCCGGCGTCGTCACCGGGTGTCGATCATCCGGACGCGTAGTGCGACTGGTCGGCGAAACCACTCGCCTTCCCTTGTTTCCGCAGGCAGACTCCACGCATGACCACCACGCGTGTCGAACCACCGATGAGCGCCAACGAGATCCCGATGTTGTTGTCGTGGCTGGAGTTCCACCGCTCCACACTCGCGAAGAAGTGCGCCGGGCTGAGCGAGGAGCAGCTCAAGGAACGGGCGGTGGCACCGTCGCGCCTGTCTTTGCTGGGGCTCGTGCGGCACATGGCCGAGGTCGAGCGGGACTGGTTCCGCCACGTCTTCGCCGGTGAGGACGTGCCCGGGATCTACGTTTCCGACCAGCGGCCGGACGACGACATCGACGATCTCGACAGCACGCCGGTGGAGCAGGTCTTCCTCACGTGGCAGGACGAGTGCGCCCACGCGCGCCGGGTCGCCGCGAGCGCCACGACGCTCGACGAGCTCGGCAGGCGGGAGAAGCGGGGCAATCCGGTCTCGCTGCGGTGGATCCTGCTGCACATGGTCGAGGAGTACGCGCGACACAACGGCCACGCGGACCTGCTGCGCGAATCGGTCGACGGGACCTGCGGCGTGTGAGGGGGTGTCCGGGATCCGGCATGTGTGCCCGTCGGGCACGCCGCACACGTGATCAGCCGCGGCACGGTGAGACGCTCCTGCGTTCGGAGTTCGTGCCTCGCAGGGGCGGGGTTCTCGGTGCGTACGCGTGTACTCAACCCAAAGTTGCGAGGCCCGAACTGGGGACGTCCTGTCAGTCCTCGTACGGGTCGTAGTTCGCGGCAGTGCCGGCCTCACCCGCCTGGGTGTGGTCGACGAGCGCGAACCGCGCTCCGGTGGGATCACGCAACACGGCCACCCGCCCGAGGCTCGAGTCGTACGGCACGACCCGCACCCGGCCGTCCAGCCCGACCGCGCGCCGCACCAGCTCGTCCACCCCGACCTCCGGGTCGGCTCCCAGGTAGATCAACCAGTGCGGCCGGGTCTCCGGCCCGATGTGCTCGCGCACCATGCTCACCCGCGCCATCACGGACTCTTCGCCGAGGAACCACACCGAATAGCCCTGCTGGCTGCCGAACTCCTCGGCCTCGTAGTCGAAGAGGTCGTGGAAGAACACGTCGGCGGTCTGCGCCTTGATCGCCACGAGTTCCGGCCACATCAGCGTGCCAGGAAGACCCACGTCGAACTCCCAGCTCGGCTCGGGCTCCAGCAGCCCGAACTCGGCGTCGGCCGGTGACATGAGCACGGTCTTGGTGCCGACGCCGCTGACGGCCACCGGCGGCACGGTGGTGGTGGCGCCGTGCGCCTCGGCGCGCGCGACTGTCTCGGCGAGGTCGCCTGTCGCGAGGAACAGGCGCCACCGGGCGGCTTTACCCGGCGGGCAACTGCGGATGCTCGCGACCGCGAAGCCCTGGCGGTGCGCGATCAGATGCTCACCGGCATCCGGTGCGGTGTGCTCGGCGAAGGTCCACCCGAACAGCCCGGCGTAGAACTCGGCGGCCCGCTGCGGCTCGGGACTGATCAGCTCGATCCAGCACGGCATTCCCGCGTACAGCTCCCACCGCGGCGGTGCTACGCCGGGTTTCACGACACCCATACCGTTCCCCACCCTCTCGGCGAAATCGGAGAGTGCTCCGATGATGGGGGCCGATGGTCGGTACTCCCCTGATCGGTAGGCCGTGCCGAGCGCTCTCCGACGGCGGATCATCCACGCATATCACAATCGGCTCGCTCTCCCGAACCGTTTCACCGCACGGACACCGCCGCAGCGGTCTCGGAGCGGCACCGCCGCAGCGGGTTCAGAGGCGGCAGGAGCGGATGTCGGACGAGAGGATCGCCTTCGCGCCGAACGCCGCGAGCCTGTCCATGATCGCAGGCGCGTGCTTGCGAGAGACCATCGCCCGCACCGCGACCCACCGCTCGTCGGCCAACGGCGCCATCGTGGGCGATTCCAGGCCGGGCGTCATCTTCATCGCCGCGTCGAGCAGTTCGCGCGGGCAGTTGTAGTCGAGCATGACGTACTGCTGGGCGAACACCACACCCTGCATGCGGGCGACGAGCTGGTCCTTTGCCTGCTCCTCGTCCGAGCCCTTCCGTTCGATCACGACGCACTCGGACCGGCAGATCGGGTCGCCGAACGCGACCAGGTCGTGCTGACGCAGCGTCCTTCCGGAGCCGACGACGTCGGCGATGGCGTCGGCGACGCCGAGCTGGATGGAGATCTCCACCGCGCCGTCGAGGCGGATCACCTCGGCCTCGACC
The DNA here is from genome assembly GCF_009664835.1 of Allosaccharopolyspora coralli. Classification (NCBI taxonomy): domain Bacteria; kingdom Bacillati; phylum Actinomycetota; class Actinomycetes; order Pseudonocardiales; family Pseudonocardiaceae; genus Allosaccharopolyspora; species Allosaccharopolyspora coralli. The sequence continues at coordinate 2,070,355 of NZ_CP045929.1, read as the reverse complement.
TCGTAGCGCGCGAGATCGTTGCGCACCAGGTTGGGGTACGAGGTCGCGATGCGCTTGCCCGCGAGGTCCGGCACCGTCCAGTCCCGGCCGGTCGGCGCGGCGTAACGGAACGTGGACCCGCCGAAGCCCAGCGACAGCCGCTCGGCGACCGGCGCGTTCGAGTCCATCACCAGGTCGCGGCCGGTGATGCCGAGATCGAGCTCGCCGGAGCCGACGTAGATCGAGATGTCCTTCGGGCGCAGGAAGAAGAACTCGACGTCGTTGACGGCGTCGAGGACCGTGAGGTCGCGGCGTTCGTGCCGCTGCCGGTACCCGGCCTCGGCGAGCATCTCGGACGAGGGGTCGGCCAGCGTCCCCTTGTTGGGCACCGCTACACGCAACATCGGCTCAGTCTCCCTCGGTTCGCATCCGCTCGGCCGCCTCGGGTGTCACAGGTACCGGTACACGTCCTGCGGCGTGAGTCCGCGCGCGACCATGACCACCTGCAGTCGGTAGAGCAGCTGCGAGATCTCTTCGGACAGCTCGTCGTCGGACTCGTGCTCGGCGGCCAGCCACACCTCGCCCGCTTCCTCGATGATCTTCTTGCCTTGCGCGTGGATCCCCGCGTCGAGGGCGGCCACCGTCGACGAGCCCTCGGGACGGGTGCGGGCGCGGTCGAGCAGCTCGTCGTAGAGCTCGTCGAAGGTCTTCACGGGCCCCGATCCTTGCATCCCGCCGGGCGCGGCTCGACAGCGGACCACCCAGGTGCGCGCCACATCACCCCCGGCATCCGCACGTACGCGCACGGCCAGGTGGCTCAACGCAGCCCGACGGCCGGGTCGAGGGCGGTGGCCAGCGTGTCCTTGGCCAGTGCCAGCGCCGCGCCGTGCGGACTCGACCGCCCTCCGCGGACGGTGATCGCACCGGCGTCGCCGCAGTGGAAGGTCACGGCCTTGTCGGGCCCTTCGAGACCTCCCAGCGGGCTCGTGGCAGCCTCGGCGCGCAGGTCCACCCGCACGGACTCGGGTGAATCGGCGACGGCCACGTGACGCAGGCGCCGCCCCCGCGCTGCGGCCGAACGGGCCTCCTCGGCCGTCGCTTCGGTGATCGGCGAGGCGCTGACCCGCATCGACGGCACGTCCGCTGCCCACAGCAGGCCCGCGAGCAATCGGAGCTTGGTGGCGGCATCGTCACCGGAGAGATCGGCCGTCGGGTCGGCCTCGGCGATCCCCAAGCGTTGCGCCGCGGCGATCGCCTCCGGCAGCTCGATCCCGTCGGCGAGTCGATCGAGAACGAACGTCGCGGTGCCGTTCGGACAGCCCTCGACCGCTTCGACGTCGAATCCGCGCAGCACCGACCGCGCGAGGTCGCCGGCGGGGAGCGCCGCACCGGTCGCCCCGGAGATCCGTACGGCGCACCCGGCATCGGTGGCTGCGCGGTCGAGGTCGTGCCACGCCGTGAGCAACGGCGTCTTGGTGGCGGTGGCGACGTGCACCCCTTGCTCGAGCGCGGTGTGGAGCTCCGCGGCCGCGCGCGGGAGCGCTTCGGCACTCGACGGCACCGCCTGCACGAAAACCCGCGCCCGATGCTCACGCAGGACCGCGGCCAAGTCCGTCAGCGGAGACCACGACCCGTGAGGCAGCGAGCCGCCCTCGGGAACCGCTTGGCCGCGCCGTCCTCGCACCGCACTCACGCGCACGTTCACGCCGTAGCGTGCGCGCCACCGTCGCGAGCGAGCCGCCACCAGGTCCAGGTAGGCACGACCCACCGGTCCGGCACCGGCCAGCACGACCGGAACGTCGATCACGCGAGCGCAGCCGACAACGCGACCAGCTCGTCGACGTCCACACCTTCGAGCGAGGCCCGCAGCACGCGCCGACGCCCCGGCTCCAGCGGCACCTCGCACGGCACGGCGAGCACGAGGCATCCGGCGCCTTCCGCCGATGCGAGCCCCGACGGCGAGTCCTCCACGGCCACCGTCCGCGCCGGATCGACCCCGAGCAGCCGCGCGCCCTTCGCGTACGGCTCCGGGTCCGGCTTGTTCCGCCCGTCGACCTCGTCGCCGCACACGGTGACGTCGAAGTTCTCTCGCCCCATGGTGTCCAGCGCGATCTCACCCAAGGACCGGATCGTCGAGGTCACGAGAGCCGTCGGAACACCCGCCGCGCGCACCGCGTGCAGCAGTTCCTGTGCGCCGGGGCGCCAGGTCAGACCGCTCGCGAACAGCTCAGCGGTGCGCCCGGCGACCCAGTCGGCGGCGTCGGCGACCTCATCGGCGCCGGTCGCCAGGCCGAGGTCGGTGAGCAGCAGGTGCATGCTGCGGTTCATGTTCGACCCGACCATGGACGCGCGAGTCGCCTCCGAGAGCGCGCCGCCACGAAAGGCCGCGTAGTCGTCCATGGAGATCGTCCACAGCTTCTCGGAGTCGATGAGCGTGCCGTCCATGTCGAACAACACCGCCGCAGGCAGCTCGCTCGGCTCCGCCACGCTTCACCTCTCAGTCTCGATCAACGCCGGTCTTGGCGGTCGCTGGAACCGCCCGGGCCGTGTACGCACCCAGCCTACGAGGCGCGGGCTCCGGCCTCCCTCCGCCGTGACCCGCCCCACCCGAGCGTTCGCCCACACGGATCACAGGACCACCACGGCCACGCCCGATTGCTCACTTTTGTCCGGCTCGTGCTGGCTGGCGGATCCTGGTCGTCGCGCGTGCTCGACACAGAGCGAGGGACTGTTCCACAACGCCTGGCCACACGTCGTAGGCTTGCGCGGTGACCGACCGCGACACACGCCCCACGGACCAGCCGTCACCGGGCCCGCCCGACCTCACCGACCCGATGGTGATCTGCGCCTTCGAAGGGTGGAACGACGCCGGCGACGCGGCGAGCACTGCGATCGAACACCTGCAGCTCACCTGGGACGCGACACCGCTCGCCGAACTCGATCCGGATCCGTACTACGACTTCCAGGTCTCCCGGCCGACGGTACGCCTCACCGACGGCATCACGCGCGAGGTCACCTGGCCCACCACCCGCCTGTCGGTGTGCCGCCCGCCCGGCTCGGAGCACGACGTCGTCCTCGTGCACGGCATCGAACCGAACATGCGCTGGCGTGCGTTCTGCACCGAACTGCTCGGCCACATCGAAAGCGTCGGCGCCACCACGGTGGTCACTCTCGGCGCACTGCTCGCCGACGCTCCGCACACGCGCCCGGTCCCAGTCACCGGGACCGCCTACGACGCGGAAGCCGCCGCCCGCTACGGCCTCGAACGCTCCCGGTACGAAGGGCCCACCGGCATCGTCGGCATCCTGCAGGACTCGTGTGTGCAAGCCGGGATTCCGGCGATCTCGTTCTGGGCGGCCGTTCCGCACTACGTGTCCCAGCCGCCCTCGCCGAAGGCGACGCTCGCGCTGCTGCACCGCGTCGAGGAGGCACTCGACATGGAGGTGCCTCTCGGCAATCTCCCGGAGCAGTCGGAGGAGTGGGAAGGCACCGTCAGCGAGATGGCGGAGGAGGACGAGGACGTCCGAAACTACGTCCGTGCGCTCGAGGAACGCGGTGACGCCGAAGTACGCCTCACCGAGACCAGCGGCGACGCCATCGCCGCGGAGTTCGAGCGGTACCTGCGCCGCCGGGGCCCCGGAGGCCGCGGCCCCCTCGGCCCCGGCCCCGGCTGACTCCCCCGGCCCCGGCCGACGTCCGAACCAGCGCCGAGCACGCCCGCGGCAGCGTGAGCCTTTTTAGTGGCTATAGCCACCAAAAAGACTCACGCTACGTTTCGCGCCCAGCCCCCTCAGCCCACCGCTCCGCACGCAGGCCGCAGCGTCCGTCAGACGCAGCTCCGCCTGCCCTCGCTCGGTCTCCTGAGTGGCCGCCTCCGAGGGAGGCGGGTCTGGACTCAGGAGACCGACGCCAGGTATTCCTCGGCCAGGTCTGGCGGCAGGAACCACTTCTTGAAGTCCGACGGGTCGTCGAACCCGTTGACGAAGCGCCGCCGGATGGTCTCGTTCGTCTGGGCGGCGCCGAAGAGGTTCATGACGTGCTCGGGCGGCGGCTGGAGCATCGCGTTGGTCCAGTCGGTGACGTGGCGGGCGTCTTCCCAGTACCGCTCGAAGGTCTCCCGCATCCACTCGCGGTCGAACGGCCGGTCTCCCCGCTCCCGGATGCTCTGTGCGTAGAACGCGGCGCACTTGGACGCGTTGTTCGAGCCCTGGCCGGTGATCGGGTCGTTGGCGACGACCACGTCGGCCATACCGAGCACGGCGCCGCCGGATGGCAGGTTCCCGACCGGTTGACGCACCACCGGGGTGTAGCCGCCGGCGAGCGTGGCCTGCCCGTCGGTGACCTCGGCGTGCTGGAAACGCTCGTACTCCCAGGGGAAGTGTTCCCGCATGAGCCCGAGCATCCGCGACCAGTGCTCGGCTGCAGGCGGCTGGTCGGAGAACGCGTCGAGCGGCCCGCCCGGGATGGCTTCGAAGAACGGAATCTCACAGGGGCCGCTGAAAGTGTAGCCGGGAATGACGAACAGCTCGCCGACACCGGGCTGGACGTTGAACCGCACCGCGTAGGTGTCCGGGTGTTCGGGACGCCGCGGGGCACCGTGCACATAGGACACGGCGAGCGCACGCTGCTTGCTGGTGTACGGGGACCGCTCGGGGTCACGGTCGAACAACTGCACCAGTTCGCCCTTGCCCGCGGCGATGAGCACGAGGTCGTAGTGCTTGGTCAGCGAGTCCACGTCGGAGGTGGTCACCCCGTGATAGATGACCTTGCCGCCCTTGTCCTCGAGCAGTTCGAGCCACGCGGCCATCTTGACGCGTTGGTCGACCGACTGCGCGTAGCGGTCGAGCGGACCCATCCAGTCCAACGCCCGTGAGTTGTCGGGCGCCGCGATCGACAGTCCGAGTCCCTCCACCTTCGGCGTTTCCGCTTCCCAGAGGTTGAGTCCGTAGTCGCGCTCGTACTGCAGTGCCGTGTGGAACATGCACTGCGTCGAGGTGACCCGGCCGTTGCGGATCTCCTCGGGTGTGCGCGCGGACATGACGGTCACGTCGTAGGAGTGCTCCCGCAGCGTCAACGCCAGTTGCAGCCCGGCCTGCCCCGCACCGACGATGAGGACCTTCCTCATCTTCGCTACCACCTTTCTTCGTGCTGGACGATTGTCTCGCGGAGGCGGGCGTGCCCGCCTGCCGTCTCACACCGCGCTCTGACTCACGCTCAGCCGCATCGTGTGTGTCACCAACGACCTCAAAGTGTCCACAGTGGATATCGTGTCGCGCGCGTCGCAGGTCGTCAGTGGGACGTCGGGACTCAGTGCCAACGCCTCACGCACCTCGTCGAGGTCGTGGGTCAGCTCGCCCTCGAACAGGTTCAACGCCACCACGAAGGGCAGGTCGGAGTCCCGCTCGAAGTAGTTGATCGCCGCGAAGGACTCCTGGATGCGCCGGGTGTCGACGAGGATCACCGCCCCGAGCGCACCGCGGGCGAGGTCGTCCCACAGGAACCAGAACCGCGACTGTCCGGGCGTGCCGAACAGGTACAGCATCAGGTCCGAATGCAGTTCGACCCGGCCGAAGTCCATCGCGACCGTGGTCGTCGTCTTCTGTCCGTCGGGGGCGGGATGGTCGATACCTTCGCCGGCCTCGGTCATCCACGCTTCGGTGTTCAGCGGCGGGATTTCCGACACCGAGGAGACGAACGTGGTCTTGCCGACGCCGAACCCTCCCGCGACGACGATCTTGGCCGAGAGCATCAGCTCGGCGGCCTCACGCGGAGAGCTTGTTGAGCCCATCGAGAATCCTCTCGAGGATGGTGTTGTCGTATCTGTACGAGTGCCCGGTCGGGTGAACGAAGATGCGTTCGTCCCCGGCGAGGTCGCTGACGAGGACACGGATCACACCGAGCGGGATGTTCAGCAGCGCCGAGAGCTCGGCCAGCGACACCGGCCTGCGGGCGTGCTCGTACAGTGCGTGCGACTCGGGCAGCAGCGTCGCGCTGAACTCCGGGTCGTACCGCGGCACCGAGATCATCGTCTCCACCAGGAGCTGGTACCGCGCCCGGGTGCGCCCGCCCGTGATTGCGTACGGGCGGACCCGGAGGCTCCTGGTCTCGATCTGTGCAGCCATAGGGGTTCCTTCACCGGTTAGTCACGGGGCCGTTGCGCGGTGACGACCCGTCGGAGATCGGCACGGACCTCGGGCGTCAAGGCGTGACCGACGTTCTCCACGAACTGCGTCATCTCGTAGGCGACCACCCGCATCTGGGCTTCCGACGAAGTGAGCACCGCCAGACCGGCACCGGTGCCGATGCCCATGAACAGGAAGTAGCCCTCGGTCAGGCGGATGATGATCTGCTCACAGGTGCCCTTCTCGAACATCGCCGCACCGTTGTGGGCGAGGCTGAGCACGCCGCTGGAGATCGCGGCGAGCTGCTCGCCCTCGTCGGTGCTCACCGTCGACGACCCCGCCAGCGGCAGGCCGTCGGCGGAGAGGATCAAGGCGTGGGTGACGCCGTGGACCCGTCCGACGAAGTCGTCGACGAGCCAGTCGAAATTCTGCGGACCTTCGATGTCTCGGGCGGCCGTCACTGTTGATGCCCTTCGGACGTGGGGTGGTCGTCGGCTCCGGATTGCTGCTGGGCAGCTTGCTCGCCCTCGGCGAACGCGTCCAGGTCGTCGAGGAGCTGCTCGTGTCCTTCGTGGACCTGTTCCTCGGTGCGCTCGGCCGTCTCGGGCGTGGCGGGCGGCCAGGCGGGTGCGGATTCCTTGAGGCTGCGCGGAACACGGCGGGGTAGTCCGTTCGGCGTGGTCGCCGGCGGCTGCTCACCGTCTTGCAGCGTGCTGGGGTCGATGAACACCGTGCCCTTGCGGTTCGGCCCCCCTTCCACGATGTGACCGGAACCGTTGGTGCTCGCGGGTGTGCGCTCACGGCGCGGCAGTGGGGTCTCGGCGCTCGCGGCGGAGGACTTCTCGGCGGCCTCCGGTTCGCCGCGGCGGGGCCGGTTCACGGCAGGTGCGTCGTGGACCAGTGCCGGTGGCAGCAGGACGGAGGCGGTGGTGCCGTGCGGAGCTCTGCGCGCGAGCCACACCCGGACACCGTGACGGTGGGCGAGCCTGCGCACCACGGCCAGGCCCATGTGTTGCACCGCGTTGCGGTCGAGCACCGGCGCGCTGGCGAGCCGCTCGTTGAGCGCGGACAGGCGCGCGGCGGGCAGCCCGATCCCGGAATCCTCGATGCGCACCATCACGCTGCCCTGCTCGGTCAGATGTGCGCTGACGGTGACCTGCGATGTCGGCGGCGAGTGCGTGGTGGCGTTGTCCAGCAGCTCCGAGAGCATCCGGCTCACGTCGTCGGCGGCGAAACCGACCACGCCGAGTGTGGCGGTACGCCCGAGCTGCACACGGGAGTAGTGCTCGATGGACGACATGCCTGCGCGGATCACGTCGACGAGGGTGGAGGTCTCGCCGGCGCCACCGCCCGCTTCCCGGCCGGCGAGCACACGGAGGTTTTCGGCGTTGCGGCGCAGCCGGGTGGCGAGGTGGTCCAGTTTGTAGAGCTGGGCGAGGGCGTCGGGGTCGTCCTCGTTTGCTTCCATCGACTCCAGCTGCTCCAGCAGCGAGTCGACGAGGTTGAGGTCACGCAGCGACACACTGGAACAGACACCGGAGAGCACGTCCTGGGACGGCGTCGGTGCGGTCGCGGACGTACCGACCAGCTGAGCGACCGTGGCGCGGGACCGTTCGAACAGCTGTCTGGCGGGGCCTTCCCACCGTTGTCGTGCGGGTCCTTCCAGCAGGGATCTGCGGGAGCGTTCGAGCATCTCCCGGACACGCGTCACCATGTCACCTCAGCATTCGCGCGCACGTTGTTTCGGGGTTCGTGCGGAGTCATGGCCCGGGATCAAACCAGACCACCCGGGGAAAGTCCATGAGACGCAGGAGCGGAAACGACACATTCGACACTGCGTACCGAATGCCCATTCAGCGGTACCCGCGAACCCGTTCCTCCGTGCTCGGACGGAACGCCCGAAAAGCATTGAGCAGACAGTGACCGGACGACGGCTCACTCGGCCGAAGGATCACCTCATGGCGTTGCCGCACCTGCGCTGATCTAGTTGATCAACACGAAGCGTAGCACCGTGGGTACGACCCCTCCGATCGGGTGTCCCGGCGTCAACGCACGGTCGCCAGTGCGCAGGATCACGATCATCGAGGGCGCGTTCCGCAGGACGAAGAACACCCCGGCCATTTCGGCACTGCCCCGCGCGAACTCGCCCGAACCCGACTCCGAGTCCGAGTCAGTTCGGCCTGCGAACACTCGACGCGAGTAAGGAAAGAGGGCCTCGGCTATTTGAGCGAGACCCCCAGCAACGCGTCCACGGCGGCCCGGACCGCGCTCGGCGCTTCCCAGTCGTCGCCCTCGCCGCGCAATGCCCGCTCGACCCAGTCGTCCACCGCGCGCAACGCGCCCGCCGAGTCGAGGTCGTCGGAGAGGCGCTCCCGGATCCGAGCGAGCGTGTCGGCGGGGTCCGGGCCGGAGTCGAGGGCGACCGCTTCGCTCCAGCGCGCCAAGCGAGCCGCACCGGTGGTGAGCACGTCGGCCGTCCAGGACCGGTCGGTGCGGTAGTGCCCGTCCAGCAGCCCGAGCCGCACCGCCATCGGGTCGACCCGGTCCGCCCGCAGTTGCGAGACGATGACCAGGTTGCCCTTCGACTTCGACATCTTCTCGCCGTCGAGGCCGATCATGCCCGCGTGCACGTAGTTCCGGGCGAAGGGGTACTCACCGGTCAGCGCCTCACCGTGCGCCGCACTGAACTCGTGGTGCGGGAAGATCAGATCCGAGCCGCCGCCCTGGAGGTCGAACCCGCTACCGAGCCGGTCGAGCGCGATGACCGAGCACTCGAGGTGCCATCCTGGCCTGCCCCTGCCCAGCGGCGACTCCCACGAGGGCTCGCCCTCCCGAGCGCTGCGCCACAGCAGCGCGTCGAGCGGGTGTTCCTTGCCCTGCCGCTCCGGATCGCCACCACGCTCGGCGAAAAAGGCGTGCATCGTCTCGGCGTCGTAGTTCGACTCGTAGCCGAACCGGCCGGTGGCGTCGTGCCGGAAGTAGACGTCCGGGTACTCGTCGTCGAGCCGGTAAGCCGCTCCCGACTCCAAGAGCCGCACCACGGCCGCCGAGATGGCATCCATCGCCTCGACGGCACCCACGAAGTACGTCGGCGGCAAGACTCGCAACGCCTGCATGTCGTCCCGGAAGAGCGCGACCTCGCGTTCGGCGAGGACCTGCCAGTCCTCACCGTCGCGTTCCGCCCGCTCCAGCAGCGGATCGTCGATGTCGGTGACGTTCTGCACATATTCGACGTCGTGGCCGTTGTCCAGCCAGATCCGGTACACCAGGTCGAACGCCACGTAGGTGGCGGCATGACCGAGGTGGGTCGCGTCGTACGGGGTGATGCCGCACACGTACATCCGAGCCTGCTGCGCGCTCGCGGTCGGGCGGGTCTCGCCGGTCGCGGTGTCGAGCATGCGGAGCGGGTGTGCTGTGCCGGGCACCTTCGGAACCGGGGTGGACAACCAGGGCTGCATGCACCCGACTTTAGACGTCCCCGGACCGGCGGCGCCGCGAGGTGAGGACAGCGACACCGCCTCCGAAGCCTCCGGTCCGCCGCCGTGAGAATCCGAACGCTCGCGCACACGGTCGAGGCGACAATTTCGCGCGAGATCCGGAATCGCAGGAGAACTCCGTTCGTCGCTGTTCAGCCGACCGGAACCGAGACTCCGTCAATTCTTCAATCGCACGACCGACGAAGCGAAACCCGACGATTCTCCTGGTGTTTCCCGCCTCGGCATCGGAATGTCGAGTTTCCGTTACCGAAAAGCGTAGGCGTCACCGGGAATGCCGGGACCTCAGGTAGTCGCTGACGACGGCGGTGTCGAGTCCGTCCGCGCTGGGAGCGATCACCCGTCCCCCGCCGCGCCGGGCGAGGATGTCGACGAACGCGGCGAGACGCTCGTCGTCGCCGAGCATGAACACGCTCAACGCCGTCCCCAACCCAGCCAACGCGTCCACTTCGGACAGGGTGACGCGTAGAGTGCGCTGGCTCGGTGGATAGTGAAAGGCGGCCGTGCCCTCCGGATCCAGATGCGCCGTCGGTTCGCCGTCGGTGACCACCAGCACGACCGGCTGCGCGTCGGACTCGCGACGCAGGTGCCTGCCGGCGAGCAGCAAGGCATGGTGCAGATTGGTGCCCTGCTCCCAGGTTCCTTCGAGTGCCGCGAGATCCCCGAGCTCCACTGTGGAGGCGTAGCGGCCGAAGGTGACGAGTTGCAGCGAATCCGAACGGTACCGGGTACTGATGAGGTGGTGCAGCGCGAGCGCGGTGCGCTTCATCGGCACCCACCGGCCGTCCTGCACCATCGACCACGAGGTGTCCACACACAACGCCACCGCAGCCCGGGAACGGTGCTCGGTCTCGGCGACTTCGAGGTCCTCCAGCTCGAGCGTCGAGGACGGCAGCCCCGCCGCATGCTCTCCCGCCCGACGCAGGATCGCGTTGCGAACGGTGCTCGTGGCCTCCCACGGTTCGCTGTCCCCGAAGTTCCACGGCCGGGTGCTGCCGGTTCGCTCCCCTGCGGCCCCGGCGCGGTCGGTCGCTCGTTCACCGAGCCGTGAGCTGCGCCCCAGCGCCGAACGCAGCGCCGTCTCCCCGAGCCTGCGCAACGCGCGGGGACTCAGCCGCAGCGACCCGTCCGGCGTGCGTTCGATCATCCCCTGACGCCGGAGTTGCTCCTCCAACTCCCGCAATCGGCGTGCGTCGGTCACGGCTCGCTCGCCGAGTTGCCGCTCCAGCGCCTCCAGGTCGATGTCCTCCAGGTGTGCACCGGGATACCCCTGGGCGAGCTGTTCGGCGAGCCGGTCCATCTCCCCGAGTTCCCGCATCGCCCCGGTCGCCTCGGCCAGTCCCATCGGCTGCTCGCCACGGAACCGGCCGCGCCCGGACCAATCCTCCCCCGGACGAAGCCCCCGGAGTTGCTCGTCCATCCGCTGCATGGCCTCCGAGATCCGTGGATCCCCGAAAGCCTGCTGCGACAACGAGGCGAGCTCGCCACGCTGCTCGTCGGACATCGAGTTGAGAACCCGTTGTGCGGCAGCGGAACGCGCCGCGAGCACGTCGATCAGCTCGTCGACGTCGCGCGGGTTCTCGGGAAAGAACTCGCCGTGTTCGGCCATGAAGTTCTCGAACCGCTCCGTGACGTCCTCGTCACCGCGCGCGTGGGCGGCCAGCAGGTCGTTGAGGTCGTCGAGCATCCTGCGAACCTGCTCGGCATCCTCCGGCGTGGCCTCGCGCAGCGCGTCCTTCATGCCCTCGAAGCGCTGCTGCACGAGTTGCGACCCCATCAGCCGCTGGATCTCCTCGAACGTCCGGCGGGCCTCGGGCGAGTGCCAGTCGTAGTTCCCGAGTTCGTCCACGGCACCGGCGGTGTCCGTCGGGAGTGCGTCCATCTGCAGCTCGCGGAACCGGGCGTCGTCGCCGTCCTCGGCCGCGAGCGCCACGCGTTCCTGTTCCACCGCACGGTCGAGCAACTCCCGCACCTGCTGCAGCGTGCCGTCGAGCCGATGCCGGCGTTGCAACTCACTGCGACGCTGCCACAGGCGTCGGGTCAGCTCGTCGAGCCCGGTCGTGTCGCCGGTGCCGGTGCGCAGCACCTCGTCGAGAGCCGATCGGGGCGAGGCCCCTTCCATCACTTCGCGGCCGATCTCGTCGACGGCGGCGCGCAGATCCACCGGCGGAGCCAGCGGGTCGGCTCCGCCGTGCCACGCGCCGTACCGGTAGCGACGTGATCCAGGGTTCACCACAGGCCCCCTCCCCGACCGGGGTCGACGTCAGCCGTAGACGGACCGTTCCTGGTCGACGTCCTTGCCCAGTTTCCTCGTCAGGTACAGCGATTCCAAGGCCAGTTCGACGGCGGAGGCGATGTGGCCCGGCGGGTCGTCGGGGCGGACGTCGAGCCGCTCCGCCACCTCGTGCAGCACAGGTACCTCCGGCAGCGCGCCCAGTACCTCGGGCGCCGGAATTCCTTCGCCGGTCGCGACGGGGTGGCCTTCGGCGACGACGTCGGCGAGGGACTGCAAGTCCAGTCCGGCGAGGTGATGCCGCGCGGTGTCGGCGATCGAGCGTCGCAGCAGGTAGCCGAGGACCTCGTCCTCGCGCCCCTCCTCCCCTGCCTCGAACTCCAGCTTGCCGCGCAGCACCGGGGCGACGGCGTCGAGGTCGATCGGCCGCGCCACCGCCGGGTCCTCGCCGGTGATCGCCGCACGGTGGATTGCGGCGGCCGACACCGTTTCCGCGGCCGCTATGGCGAACCGGGCCGAGACGCCGGAACGCTGGTCGACGGACGAGGATTCGCGGAGGTGCGCGACGAAGCGGGCGAGGACCTCGACCAGGTGGTCGCCCACCTCGGCTTCCAGCTCGGCTTCCTGGCGCACCAGCGCGATCTCGTCATCGAGGTCCGTCGGATAGTGGGTGCGGATCTCCGCGCCGAACCGGTCCTTGAGCGGGGTGATGATCCGGCCCCGGTTCGTGTAGTCCTCGGGGTTGGCCGTGGCGACCAGCAACACGTCCAGCGGCAGCCGCAGACTGTACCCGCGCACCTGGATGTCGCGTTCCTCCATGACGTTGAGCAACGCGACCTGGATGCGCTCGGCGAGGTCGGGCAGTTCGTTGAGGGTGACGATCCCCCGGTGCGCTCGCGGAACCAGTCCGAAATGGATGGTCTCCGGGTCGCCGAGCGAGCGACCCTCGGCCACCTTCACCGGGTCGACGTCGCCGATGAGGTCGCCGACCGCGGTGTCCGGTGTCGCGAGCTTCTCGACGTAACGATCCTCGCGGTGCCGCCACTGCACCGGGAGATCGTCCCCGAGTTCTCGCGCGCGCCGCAGCGAGACGGGGGTGATCGGTTGCAGCGGATGCTCGTCGAGTTCGGCGCCCTCGATCACCGGCGTCCATTCGTCGAGCAGCTCGGTCAGACTCCGCAACAGCCGGGTCTTGCCCTGGCCGCGCTCGCCGAGCAGGACGACGTCGTGCCCGGCGAGCAGAGCCCGTTCCAGCTGCGGCAGCACCGTGCGGTCGAACCCGACCATGCCGTCCCACAACTCGCCCCCGCACCGTAGTGCGGTCAGCAGGTTCTGCCGGACTTCGGTCCTGACGCTGCGCGGTGGGTATCCGTGCGATCGCAATTCGCCTGCCGTCGTGGGAAGTCCCGGCGGTGGCGCTGGATGAGCCGTCACTCGCCCGACGCTACCGCCGCGTTCGGGTGCTCGCCGTCCGGAACCGTGCGCGGCACCGGCGCGATCCGTCCAGTAGAAAGAGCGCGTGAGCCTTTTTGGTGCCCATAGCCACCAAAAAGGCTCACGTGCTGGCCTCGGCGTGGGGCGCGACGGTATGAAGTCAGGGCGGACCGCGACGAGGAGGACACGGATGAGCACGGCGCACAGCGGAATCGGCCAGGTGGACCCGGAGTCGGTCGGACTCGACTCGGACCGTCTCGCGCGGCTCGACAAAGGCCTCGCTCGCTTCGTCGACGACGGCACGCTGCCCGGATGGCTCGTGCTCGTCGCGCGGCACGGCAAGGTCGCGCACTTGTCGACCTACGGCATGCGCAACGTCGAGGCGTCCGATCCGGTGGAGAACGACACCCTCTTCCGTATCTACTCGATGACGAAACCGATCACCTCCGTCGCGGCGATGATGCTCTACGAAGAGGGCCAGCTCGAACTCACGGATCCGGTGTCGGACTACCTCCCCGAATTCGCGAAGCCGGAGGTCTTCGTCGGGGGCTCGGCGCGGATCCCTCAGACCCGGCCGGCATCGGAACCGATGCGGATCTGGCATTTGCTCACCCACACCGCCGGACTGACCTACGGATTCAACCGCCTGCACCCGGTGGACGAGCTCTACCGGGCGCACGGCTTCGAGATGCCGACCCCGCACGGCGCCACCCTGGCCGAGTCGTGCGCACAGTGGGCGAGACTGCCGCTGATCGCCGAGCCGGGCACGGCGTTCAGCTACGGGATCGCCACCGACGTGCTGGGGCGGGTCATCGAAGTGGTCTCCGGTCAGTCGCTGGACGAGTTCTTCCGCAACCGCATCCTGGATCCGCTCGGGATGCACGACACCGGCTTCCACGTCCCGCCCGAACACCAGGACCGGTTGGCCTCGCTCTACGCCGCCGGCCTGGACGGGACGTTCGCACCGAGCAAGCTCGCGCGCGGGGCGCTCGTGCCGCCCACGGCTCCTTCCGGTGGTGGTGGACTGGTGTCCACCGCGCACGACTACCTTCGCTTTCTGCGGATGCTGCAAGGCGAAGGCACGCTCGACGGCGTGCGCCTGCTGGGCAGCCGCACGTTCCGCTACATGACGCGCAACCATCTTCCCGGCCACGAACACATCGACCGGATCGGGCTCGGCTCGTTCTCCGAGGACGCCCAGGCGGGTAAGGGCTTCGGGCTCGGGTTCGCCGTCGTCGAGGACCCCGCCGACGCGAAGGTCGTCTCCACGCCCGGAGAGCTGTCGTGGGGTGGTCTGGCGAGCACGGCGTTCTGGGTCGACCCGGCCGAGGACCTGTCCGTGGTGTTCATGACGCAGCTCATCCCGGCACACCCGCTGCCGATTCGTCCTCGCCTGCGCGCCCTCGTCTATCAGGCGTTGATCTGAGCTGAGACTGAGAGGACATGTGTGGAACTCGGGTCGGTGCTCCGGTACCGCCCACATGCACTCTGAGTCTCCCGCCGGGGAAGAACCGGCCTCAGTCGCCGTCGGAGAGGGTGCGAGTCTCGCCGACGGCGAGGTCCCACAGGTCCCGTCGCGGCAGCCCGGCCTCTTGCCACGCCTGGCGAACCCAGTCCAGTGGTTCCAGCACCGGTTCACGGCTCAGCGCGAAGGTGCCCCAGTGCATCGTCGCGAGCCGCCGGGCACCGACGTCGCGCATCGCGCGCACCGCCTCGGGCGGATCGACGTGCACGGAACGCATGAACCAGCGCGGCGCGTACGCTCCGATCGGCAGCATGGCCACGTCGATGCCGGGAAACCGCTCGCCGATCTCGGCGAATCGGTCGCCGTAGCCGCTGTCGCCCGCGTGGTAGACCCGGACCCCGCTCTCGCCGGTGATCACCCAGCCGCCCCACAGGCTCCGGCACGCGTCCCATGCGCTGCGTCGGCTCCAATGATGCGACGGCACGAAGTCGACACGGTGCCCGGCGACCTCGGTGGAGTCCCACCAGTCGAGTTCGCGGACGTCCGTGAACCCGCGACGCCGGAACCAGCGTCCGAGACCGGCGGGCACCAACATCGGCGTCCCGCGCGGCATCCGGCGGATCGTCGGCGCGTCCAGGTGGTCGTAGTGGTTGTGGCTGACGAGCACACCGTCCACAGTGGGCAGCTCGTCGAAGCCGACGCCGGGCGGCGTGAGCCTGCGCGGCACACCCGGGATCCGGTGGGACCACACGGGATCGGTGAGCATCGTCGCGCCGCCGAGCCGGATCACGTAGCTCGCATGGCCCACCCAGGTGAGCGCGGTCGTGTTCGGCTCCGCGTCCGGGAGCCCGCTGCGGACAACCGGGATCCGGTGCACGTCGGCGACGTTCGCCCGGAACCCACCCGTCCACATCAGACGCATCAGGTCGCCGAAACCCGGCAGCGGAGCCGACAACCGGTCCGCGTACGAACGCGGGGGCGATGCCGTGGTCATCAGAAGGCGGGCCAGGGAATCGCAGGCCACTCCGCGGACGGCGCGGGCAGGGCACCGTCGCCGAGCAACCGCTCGACCCGAGAGGCGACCGCTCCGACCTCCTTCGCGGAGATGTGCTCGGCCAGCTCCGCGGCCACCGAGCCTTCGAGCGCCGCCCGCAGCGCCCCGAGCCGGTCGGTCTCCTCGGCGTCGAGCGAGCGCCCGATCCAGCCCCACAGCACCGTCCGCAGCTTGTCCTCGCAGTTCAGACTCACGCCGTGGTCCACTCCGAGCACCTCACCGCGCGGTGTGTGCAGGATGTGCCCGCCCTTGCGGTCGGCGTTGTTGATCACGACGTCGAGAACGGCGAGCTTGCGCAGGTCGGCGTGGTCGGCGTGGGCGAGCACCACGGACTCACCGCGATGGTCTTGAGCACGCAGCACCGGACACCACCCCTCCGGAACCGACGACGGCGGCACCAGGTCGACCAGTTCGGAGCCCTCCTCGGTGTCCACCCACAGCTGGACCATGCCCGGACCGAACGGGCCGTCCCGCAACACGGTCGGCGGCACGACGTGCCAGCCCATCGCCTCCGCGAGCAGGAAACTCGCGACCTCGCGGCCCGCGAGGGTGCCGTCCGGGAAGTCCCACAGCGGCCGCTCCCCCCGCACCGGCTTGTACACGCACTCCGCCTCGACCCCGTCGTGCCGGATGTCGCAGAGCAGGGTCGCGTTCGAGGCCTCCACCAGGCGCCCCTGGACCTCCAGCGAGCCGTGCCGCAGGAACTCCACGGCGTCCTCGTCGCCGGGCAGCACGCGACCTACTCCTCGTCCGTGCGCCGGTACCCGTTCTGCCGGGGACAGATGTGCCCCTCCGGGTCGAGCGGCTCCGCACACAACGGACATGGCTTGCGGCCGGCGTTGATCACCCGGTCGGCACGCTCGGCGAACGCCCGCGCGCGCTGGGGAGAGAGGAACACCCGGACGGCGTCCGGGCCCTCGTCGGTGTCGTCGAGGACCACCGACTCGTCGATCTCCTCCTCGGTGACCGCGAGGAGCTCGATGACCACGGCTTCCGTCTCGGCGTCCCATCCCAGACCCATGGTGCCCACGCGAAACTCCTCGTCGACCGGCACCGTCAGCGGTTCGGTGTCGACGAGATCCTCGGTGGCCTCCTCGGGCAACTCGGCGTCGAACCGGCGCTGCACCTCGTCCAGCAGCGCGCCGATCCGCTCGGCGAGCACCGAGACCTGCTGTTTCTCCAGCTGAACGCTGACCGTGCGCACGTCCTCGCTGGCCTGGAGGTAGAAGGTGCGCTCACCGGGTTCCCCGACCGTTCCGGCGATGAAGCGGTCGGGCTGACGGAAGACGTGGATGACGCGAGCCATGACACTGCCGACACTAAGCCACCCACGGAGGCACGACGCAGGCTCCCCCGGTTTCCGCGAGGCCCCGCACGCCCCGGTCGGCGGCGTGCGCAGTGGTCAGCGCGCCCGGGTGCCCTGGACCGACGCCGTGTTCGCCGACCGCGAACATCACGGTCGCTGCGGGTCGTCCTCGGCGGATAGGCTCGGCGACGTGGTGAAGATCGCAGCATACGGAACCTGGACCTCGCCGATCGAGGCCGCGGACGTGGCGAGGGCCGGAGCGAGCCCGCAGTGGATCGACGTCCGCGACGGCACATGCTGGTGGACCGAGACCCGCCCCTCCGAAGGCGGACGCGTCACTCTCGTACGCCACACCCCGGACGGAGCGCACGAGGTTCTGCCCGCGCCCTGGAACGTGCGCAACCGGGTCCACGAGTACGGGGGCAAGCCGTTCGCGCTCGTCCCTGACGGCCGGGTGGTCTTCACACACTGGGACGATCAGCGCCTCTACGTGTTCGATCCGGACCGCGATGCGCCGCCCACGCCGGTGAGTCCGGAACCCGACCGACCGCAAGGGCATCGCTACAGCGAGCTCGTCCTCGGCAGCGATGACACGGTGTGGTGCGTCCGCGAGACCGTGACGGGCGATCGCCCCACCGACGTCCGGCGCGATCTCGTCGCGGTGCCGTTGTCCGGCGCCGCGAGCGACGCCCCGACTGCGGTGCGGATCCTCGCGAGCAGTCACCATTTCCTCACCGCCCCGAAACCCTCCCCCGACGGCACCCGGCTGGCG
This sequence comes from Allosaccharopolyspora coralli, assembly GCF_009664835.1. Taxonomy (NCBI): domain Bacteria; kingdom Bacillati; phylum Actinomycetota; class Actinomycetes; order Pseudonocardiales; family Pseudonocardiaceae; genus Allosaccharopolyspora; species Allosaccharopolyspora coralli. The sequence goes on along the minus strand of NZ_CP045929.1, from coordinate 2,052,496 downwards.
TGGATCGGCTGGAACCACCCGGCGATGCCCTGGGACGGCACCGAACTGTGCGTCGCCGAGCTCTCCGCCGACGGATCGGCCGGCGAGCACCGGGTCCTGGCGGGCGGTCCTCGCGAATCCGTCTGCCAGGTCGAATGGTCCCCGGACGGCGAGCTGTACGCGCTGACCGATCCGAACGGCTGGTGGAACCCGCACCGCATCGGTCTCGACGGCAGCCGCGAGCCCGTGATCGAGATCGAGGAGGAGATCGGCGGTCCGCTGTGGGTGCTCGGCTCGACGTGGTTCGCCCCGCTCGGTGCCCGGCGCCTGCTCGTGCTGCGCTCCGGCAAGCCCGCGATCCTCAACGAGACGACCGGTGCGTTCCAGGACCTCGACACGGGGTGGCCGGTGTGGACACCCCGGCTCGCCGTCTCCGGAGACCGCTTCTTCGGTATCGCGGCCGGGCCGCACGCCCCGGCGACCGTCCTCGAAGTCGGCTTCGCCACCGGTGCCACCACCGCGCTGACTCAGCGTTCGGCAGGGTTGCCCGACGTCGAGTACCTGCCGGTCCCGGAGACACGTACCTTTCCCACGCCCGAGGGCGAGCGGGTTCCGGCGTTCGTCTACCCGCCGACCAACCCCGATTTCACCGCCCCCGACGGCGAGTTCCCGCCGTACCTGGTGCACGTGCACGGAGGACCCACGGGAGTGTCCTCGCCGGTCCTGCAGCTCGGGATCGCCTTCTTCACGTCTCGGGGCATCGGGGTCGTCGACGTCAACTACGGCGGGTCCACCGGCTACGGTCGCCGCTACCGCGAACGGCTCGTGGAGAACTGGGGAGTGGTCGACGTCGGCGACTGTGCCGCCGTCGCCGAGGCTCTCGGCGCCGAAGGCGTCGCCGACCCGCGACGGCTCGCGATCCGCGGTGGCAGCGCGGGCGGCTGGACCACCGCCGCCTCGCTGACCGGCGTGACGACCTACCGCTGCGGCACGTCGATGTTCCCGATCCTCGATCTCGCGGGCTGGACCGGCGAGGGCGGTGAGACGCACGACTTCGAGTCCCACTACCTGCACAGTCTCGTCGGCCCCTACCCGGAGACGGCGCAACGCTACCGCGACCGCTCCCCGCTCAACCACGTCGAGGACATCGCCGGTCCGGTGCTGTTCCTCCAAGGGCTGGAGGACGAGATCTGTCCCCCCGCCCAGGTGGAACGCTTCGTCGCCGCGCTTGCGGGTTCCGGCACCCGGCACGCCTACGTCGCGTTCGAGGGTGAGCAGCACGGGTTCCGCCGTGCGGAGACGATCACCCGCGCGCTCGAGACCGAGTTGGCGTTCTACGGCCGGATCCTCGGGTTCGACCCGCCGGACACACCGGGCCTGGAACTCCGATCGTGACCGCCGCGCAGCGCACCCGCCCCCTCCGCCTTCGGCCGGGCGACACCGTGGCCGTGGTGTGCCCGGCAGGCCCGCCACCCGACGACCTGCTCGACTCCGGCGTGGAGCTCTTGCGGGAGTGGGGCCTGGACGTGCGCCTCGGTAAGCACACCCGGCAACGGCACGCCCGGCTCGACTACCTCGCCGGACCCGACGCCGACCGCGCGCGCGACCTCCAGGACGCGTGGTGCGACCCCGAGGTCTCGGCGGTGTTCTGCGGCAGGGGCGGTTACGGCAGCACGCGGATGCTCGAGCACCTCGACTGGACGGCGATGGCCGCCGCGTCGCCGAAGGTGTTCGTCGGTTCCAGCGACATCACGGCCCTGCACGAGGCGTTCGCCAGGCACCTCGGACTCGCCACGATCTTCGGCCCGATGGTGGGCACCACCGCGTTCGTGCACGACGCATCGGCTCGTGCGCACCTGCACCGCACCCTGTTCGAGCCGGAGTCGGCCGCGATCCTGACCCGGCGGTCGGCGCAGGCGATGGTCCGCGGGCGGGCGCGCGGCATCACCTACGGCGGCAACCTCAGCATCGCGGCGGCCACGCTCGGATCTCCCGACGCACTGCGCCCACCGTCGCGCGGGATCGCGTTGCTGGAGGACGTCACCGAGAAGCCGTACCGGCTCGACGGCTACCTGACACAGTTGCTGCGGGCGGGCTGGTTCGACGGTGCGACCGGGATCGTGCTCGGCTCGTGGAAGGAATGCGGAACGGTCGACGAGGTGTGGAACGTGCTGCACGATCGGCTCGCCGGGCTCGGCGTGCCCATGCTGTGGGAGTTGGGCTTCGGGCATTGCGAGGCGCAGCGCACCGTGCCGCTCGGGGTGCTCGCGGAACTGGACACCGACGCGCAGCGGCTCAGCCTGCCGCAGGCTGCGTTGCGCTGAGGCCGATGCGGGTACGACCGACGACACCGGCGGCCTTGACCGAGGAACTCGCCGACGCGGTGGAAGCCGTTCAGGCCCCGTGGGCCCGGGTGGCTGTGGACGGGGCTCCGGGTTCCGGGACCGTCGCGACCGCCGACGCGCTGGCCGAAGCCCTGCGAGTGCGGGGTCGGGACACGGTCCGCGTGCGCATGGACGACTACGTCCGGGCGGCGTCGGTGCGGCTCGAGTTCGGCCACCACGATCCCGAGTCGTATTACACGACGTGGTTCGACCACAACGGACTGACACGCGAGGTGTTACGTCCGTTGACTTCCGGCGGCTCCGGTTCGGTGGTTCCTGCGCTGTGGGATTCCACACTGGACAGATCACCGAGACTCGAACGCGTGCGGTTGCAGCGCGGAGGAGTCGCGCTCGTGGACGGCCCGTTGATGCTCGGATCCGGACTCGACTTCGACCTCACCGTCCACCTGTGGCTGCCGGGCGGCGCACTCGCCCGTCGCGTTCCGGAAGACCTGCACTGGACGCTGCCCGCCTTCTCCCGCTACACCGAGGAAGTCCGCCCCGAGGCGCTCGCCGACCACACAGTCCGCACCGACCGGCCGGGCCACCCCGCCATCGTCGACGCACTGTGACGCAATGGGTGTCCGGGGTTGGTTTCGTGGGTGGTTCGTAGCGGAACCTCACCTCGCGGCTGGCTGGTAAGAACCTGCGAGTGGCCGGTCAGCGTCGGCGGGAATACCGGCGACACGGTGTGCCTGACCGCAACCGTCAATCAGCGCCCTCTCACGAGCTGTCGTGTCTTGTCAGCGGCGGAGCCGCTGAGCCGCAACCACGCACGCCGCCCGACCACCCGCGGGTACGCACCGAGCAACACCTACTGTCAGGAGTTTCAGGAAGTAGCGCGGCGGTCCAGGGAGGGGACCGACGACAAGAGGGTCTTGGTGTAGTCGTGCCGCGGGTCGAGCAGGACCTGTTCGACCGTGCCGACCTCCACGAGTTCGCCGCGGTACATCACGGCGACCCGGTCGGCGATGTTCCACGCCAGCCCGAGATCGTGGGTGATCACGAGCGTCGAGAGTCCACGCTGCACCCGCAGGCGCAACAGCAGAGCCAGGATCTCGCCCCGCACGGTGGCGTCCAGGGACGCGACGGGTTCGTCGGCGACGAGCACCTCCGGCTCCAGCACCAACGCACCGGCGATCACGACGCGCTGCCGCTGCCCACCGGAGAGTTCGTGCGGCAACCGCGCGACGAACTTCTCCGCCGGACGCAGCTCGGCCGCCTCCAACGCCGCCAGTACCCGCCCTCGCTCGTCGTCGGCGACACCGTGAATCCGCAGACCCTCGGCCACAGCCTCGTACACCGAGTGCCGCGGATTGAGCGCCCCGGTCGGGTCCTGCAAGATCAGTTGGACCTTCCGCCGGTACGCACGCAACTCGGCGCGGGAGGTCGGCAACGCCACGCCGCCGAATCGCGCCACGCCGCTCGTCGGCTTCTGCAGCCCGAGCAGGCTCCTGGCCAACGTCGTCTTCCCCGAACCCGACTGGCCGACCAGCGCCACGATCTCGTCCCGGCCCACCTCGAGATCGACGCCTCGTACCGCTCGGACCTGCCTGCCGGAACGGTCGGAGAACGTCACCGCCAGTTCGTGGGCCGACAGCAACGGCTCACCGACAGGCGTATGCGGCTCGGCGTACCGGAACGATCGGTCCCCCACGACCGGGAAAGCCTCCGCCAGCGCCCGCGTGTGCGCGTGGTGTGGCTGCGCCATGACCTGCTTCGACGGCCCTTCCTCCACGAGGTTGCCCTCGTACATCACGACGATCCGTTCGCAGGCCGCCGCCAGCACCGACAGGTCGTGGCTGATCATCACCAGCGCGATCCCGCGTTCGGAGACCAACCGGCCGAGCAACGCCAGGATCTGCGCCTGCACCACCACGTCCAGCGCGGTCGTCGGCTCGTCGGCGATGATCAGGCGGGGGTCGCAGGCCAGCGCCATCGCGATCATCACGCGCTGTTTCTGCCCGCCCGAGAGTTCGTGCGGATAGGCATCGGCCCGTGCGGTCGGCAACTCCACCTGTGCGAGCAGTTCCTCCACCCGCCGCCGCAACGCCGTCGCCGAGGGAGCCGACTTGCCGGCGTGCAGCTTGAGAGGTTCGGCGATCTGCGCGCCGATCGTCTGCACCGGGTTCAACGCGTGCATCGCGCCTTGGAACACGACCGAGGCGCTCGCCCACCGCGCCGCGCGCAACTCGCCGAACGACAGGGTGCTCACGTCCCGGCCGTCGAGCAGCACCTCGCCGGTGACCTGCGCGGACCGCGGCAGCAGGCGCAGCACCGACATCGCCAGGGTCGTCTTCCCGCAACCGGACTCGCCGGCGAGGCCGAGCGTGTCTCCGGACTCCACCGCCAGCGAGACGTCCCGCACCGCCTCCGTGCGGTCCGGGCCGAACCCGTACGCCACCGACGCGCCCCGGAACTCCAGGATCGGACTCACGCGCCCCTCCTCGAATCGGGTCCGCGCAACCGGGGGTTGAACACGACCTCCAACGCCCTGCCACACAGGGTGAAGCTCAGCACCACGGCGACGATGCCCAGGCCGGGCGGCAGCAGGTACCACCACGCCCCGTTGGTCACCGCTCCCGTGTCCATCGCGGACTTGAGCATCGATCCCCACGAGACCAGGCCGGGGTCACCGAGGCCGAGGAACGACAGGGTGGACTCGGCGATGATCGCGCTGGCCACCGCCAGCGTGGTGTTCGCGAACACCAGCGGCAGCACCGCCGGCATCACGTGCTTGCCGATCACGTGCGCGTGCCCGGCCCCCAACGCTTCCGCGCGCTCGATGTAGGGGCGGGTCTGCACCGTCAGCGTCTGCGCCCGCACCAGCCGCGCCGTCGTCGGCCACGCGGTCACCCCGATCGCCAGCACGATCGTCAACAGCCCGCGTTGCAGCACCGTGGACAGCGCGATGGCCAGTACCAGCGACGGCAACACGAGGAAGAAGTCGGTGCACCGCATGAGGATCGTCGAGAACCAGCCACCGAAGTGCGCCGCCAGTACACCGACGACCGTGCCGATCACCACGGACAACAGGGTCGCCGCGAGCCCCACCACGAGTGAGACCCGTGCACCCCACCAGGTCAGCAACAACACCGAGCGCCCGGACTCGTCCGTGCCGAGCCAGTACGCTCCGCTCGGGGGCTCCAGTGCTCCGCCGCCCGCCTGCGTGACGTCCAGGCCTCCCGCGTCGGTCAGTACCGGCGCCAGCAATGCCAGGCCCGCGATCGAGACCAACAGCACCAGCCCGACGAGACCACCGCGATCCCGGCGATAGAGCCGCCAGGCCTCGCCCGCGGCCGCTCTCCTCCGCGCCCGCGCGAGTGCTTTCGGTCCGGCCACCTCTGTCATGACTCACGCACCCGAGGGTCGAGGAACCGGTACACCAGGTCGGCGAGCAGGTTCATCACGATCACGCTCGCCGACATCACCAGGAAGACGCCCTGCACCACCGGCAGATCCGGCACCCGCAGAGCCTCGAACAGCAGCAGACCCAAGCCGGGCCACGAGAACACCGTCTCGACGGTGATCGCCCCGGCCGCCACGAGTCCCAGATGCAGGAAGATCAGCGTCACCGTCGGCAGCAACGCGTTCGGCACCGCGTGTCGGCGCCGGACCAGGTCCTCTCGGAGTCCCTTCGCGCGGGCCGTGGTGAGGTACTCGGCGCCCATCTCCTCCAGCAGCGACGAGCGCATCACCATGAGGTACTGCGCGTAGATCACCGCGACCATCGTCAGCGACGGCAGCACCAGGTGATGGGCGACGTCGAGGATCTGCGGCAGCAGCCCGTCCGGCGGGCTCGACGAGGTCATGCCGCCCACCGGGAACAGCCCGGGGATCGGCCCGGCACCCACGCCGAAGACCATGAGCAGGATCAGGCCGAGCCAGAACGTCGGCACCGACCACAACGTCAACGCGACCGACGTGGCCGACTTGTCGAAGGCCGAACCGTGCCGCCATGCCGCGCGGGTGCCCATCCACAACCCGAGCAGGACGGCCAGTCCGGTGGCGGTGCCGACCAGCAGCACCGTCGGCCCCAGCCGTTCACCGATCAGCTCGGTGACCGGCCTGCTGTAGGTGTAGGAGGTGCCGAGGTCGCCGCCGACGAGCCCCACCATGTAGTCGACGAACTGTTTCCACAGTGGCTGGTCGAGCCCGAGCCGCGACCGCAGCTCGGCGAGCTGCTCGCCGCTGACCGGTGCCCCCTGGGTCATGGCCCGCGCCGGGTCACCGGGCAGCACCCGGAACAGGAAGAACCCGAGGATCGCCACGAGCACCAGGCTCACCGCCGCGCCGCCGAGCTTTCCGGCGAGGAACCGGCCCCATCGGGACGGTTCGCGCTCCTCGGACTCTGCTGCCTCGGGGGTCTCGGCGGGCCCAGTCACCAGCTCGGACACGTGCTCACTCCCGGGTGTCCGCGGTCGCCCTGCGCCGTAGCAGCACGACACCTCCGACGGCGCCGAGGACCACGACCGCGCCACCGAGCGCCATCGCCACGGTGCCGTACCCCTGCCCGGATCCGGTGGTGGCCGCCGCCTCGGTGGGAACGGCGCCGTAGTAGCCCCAGAATCCCTGCTGCGCGGTCACCACACCGTTGTCCGCAGGCTGTGTCGTGAATCCGCTGAACCGGTCGGAACGGTAGGCCTCCAGCGAGTTCTGGTAGTACAGCACCAGTCCGGTCGCCTGCTCGTAGAACCGTTGCTGGGCCTGCTTGACGAGATCCTGCCGTGCCGCAGGGTCGAACTCGGCCAGTTGCCGGTCGTAGAGCTCGTCGTACTGCCGGTCGCACAGGAACGTGTCCGGAAGGCCGCCGCCGTCCGGGCTGGGTCGCGCACCGCAGGTCTGCAGCTTGAGCACGTAGTCCGGGTCCGGGTTGGCCGACCAGCCGCTGATCACCATGTCGAAGTCGCCCGCGGTGGTGCGGTCCCCCAGCTGACTGTCGGAGACCGGCTGCAGCTCCACGGCGATGCCGATGTCGCGCAGCCACTGCTTGACGAACTCCCCCACCTGAGTGTCGCTGGACTCGTCGCCGTGCAGGACGAAGTCGAAGTTCAACGGCTCGCCCTGCGGGGTCCGCCGGATTCCGCCCTCACCACGCTGGTACCCGGCTTCGTCGAGGATGCGGTTGGCCTCCCCGATGTCGAAGCCGCGTCGCTGCTCCGGCGGCGGCGACCAGTGGTAGTCGGCGAAGATCGGCGGCAGATAGCCGCCACCCTGCTCCCCGTAGCCGCCGAGCACGCGCTCGACGATCGCCTCGCGGTCGATCGCGTGGTCGATCGCCTGGCGCACCCGCACGTCCGTCAACGCCGGATGCCCGCTGCCGATCGGCTGGTTCTCGCTGTTGGTGGCGCCCGGGTTGAGGATGATCTCGTAGAACCGGCGCCCCTGACCGCGGACCTGCTCGATGTTCTCCTCGTCGGCGAGAGCGTCGAACTGTGCGGGCGTGAGCTTCTGCACCACGTCGATCTCGCCCTTGCGCAGCGCCTGCACCGCCGCGTCGCTGTTCTTGAACTGGACGAACTGCAGCTCGTCGATCTTCGGGGGCCCGCGCCAGTACTGCTCGTTGGCTTCCAGCGTCACGTACTGCTCGGGCTCGTACTCGGTGAGCGTGAACGGTCCGCCGCTGACGACGGGCATCTCGTCGTTGGTGAAGTTCGCGATGTCGTCGACGCCGGACCACACGTGCTCCGGCACGATCGGCGCGTCGATGGCCAGCATCGTCGACTGCGGCGTCTTGGTGCGGATCACCAGCGTGCCATCGTCGGGAGCCTCGACCGACTCGAAGTTCTCCACGAACGTGCCGTTCGCGGAGGACGCCGCGGAGTCGGTCATCATGAGGTTGTAGGTGAACGCCGCGTCCTGGGCGGTGATCGGCTCGCCGTCGGACCACGTGGCGCCGTCGCGGATCCGGAAGGTCCACGTCAGACGGTCCGGTGACGACTCCCAACTCTCGGCGAGCTCGGGCTCGACGGAGAAGTCGTCGGCCGCGTAGGTCGTCAACGTCGGGTAGATCGAGCGGAAAATGTCGGTGGAGGCGAGCGTGTAGCCGAGAAACGGGTTCAGCGAGTCGATCTGCTGCTGCAATCCGACTCGCATCGTCGCGCCCTCCACGGGCGGCGGTGCGTCCCCGTTCTGCTGCTGCGAGACAGGGCTCGCCGCGAACGCGAGTCCGGGCACCAGCAGTGCCACGAGCACCGCACCCACCACCGCGCTCCGCCGTCGAAGCGACCGTCCACCCACGCGAACCACCCCTTCATCGCAGGTGCGAAAAATCAACCACCAGGACACCCACTCAGTCAACACTTCACGGCGGTCTCCGCCCGCATGCGAGCGAGTCGCTATTGAACCGTGATACCGCGCCGATGTCGATCACCTGTGCGGGGCAGGACACGGACCGTAGCCTGTCGAGCGTGCGGATTCTGATCTCAGCGGACATGGAAGGCGCCACCGGCGTCACCCACACCGACGACGTCGTTCCCGGTACCGAACCCTTTCAACGGTTCCGGAAGCTGTTCACCGGCGACGTCAACGCCTGCATCGACGGTCTCCACGAATCCGGTGCCACCGACGTGCTCGTCAACGAGGCCCACTCCTCGCAGCGCAACCTCGTGCTGGAGGACCTCGACCCGCGGGCGCGGATGCTCACCGGCAGGCACAAGCCGCTGTCGATGATGCAGGGCGTCGACTCCGGTGTGGACGGTGTGGTGTTCCTCGGCTACCACACCGGCGCGGGCACCGAAGGCGTGCTGTCGCACACGTACATGGAGACCTCCATGACGGGCGTCTGGCTCGACGGCGTCCGGGCGAGCGAAGGACGGCTCAACGCCGCACTGGCCGCCGAGCACGGTGTCCCGGTGGTGCTGGTCACCGGCGACGACCGTACGTGCGCGGACGCCCGCGAGTACGCGCCGTCGGCACACACGGTCGCGGTCAAGGAATGCGTGAGCCGCTACGCCGCCGTGTGCCTGCCACCGCAGCGCACCGCCACGGCGATCCGGGACGAATCAGCGCTCGCGACCGCGCTGTGCGGACGCACCGAAGGCACCGCCGGAGCACACCGCGTCGAGGTCGAGTTCGCCGCCGCGCACCTCGCCGCCGCCGCCGCGGTGATCCCCACCGTGGAGCAGCTCGACCTCCGTCGCGTCGGCTACGACGCACCCGACATGACCGAGGCCATGAAGGCGTTCAAGATCGTGACGACGATCGCCGGGCGGGCCATGCAGGACGTCTACGGCTGACTCCAGCGGGCCGCCTGCCACGACACGCTCTCGGGGCAGGCACCGGTGCGGGCGAACTCCGCCAGACCGCTCCGCACGGCTTCCCAGGACACGACCGCGTTCCCGGGGAAGATCAAGGCACTGCCCGCGTCGAAACGCAGCTCGGGGCTGCTCGGCAGCGGCAGCGGGGCGTGCGTGTGCCACGAGGTGAGCTCGCCGTCGTCGCCCTCCTCGGTGAACACGAGCGCGCCGCACCGGGTCTCGGCGTCCACGACCGCGCGGATCTGTAGGTACGGACCCGCCGACTCGTCGTCCACGTGCGGCCGGTCCCACACGTGGAGGACGCTCGCCCGGCCGCCCTCCGCGGACAACAACCAGTCGACCAGCTCGGCTTTCGAGGTGTCGTCGTGGGCGTAGCGCCGCTGCCCGTCGAGCACGCCCGTGGCGACGAGGACGCCCAGCTCGGCGTTGCGGGCGCCGACCGCCTCGGCCTGCAGCGCCGCCAGTGCCTCGCGAGCCTCCCGCAGCGCACGGACAGCCGCGCCCTGCCGCAGCACGAGATCGCCCCAGTAGTCGTGCCCGCGCACGCCGTTGAGGTCGGCATAGGCGTCCTCGGTGCGCCCGATGACCTTGTCGACCTCGTCCAGCGGGACGTCGGCGAGCCGCGCGAAGATCTCCGCACGCGTCTCGACCGTGCCGGACTCGTCGTGCCGTGACGGCTCGGGCATTCGCTGCCGGACCTCCTGGCGTTCGCACTCCCCGCGGCCGACCCGCCGCAGGCATCCGGAACCTTACGACCGACGCCGCGACATCCGATGAACACCCCGGATCCCGGCGGGACGACCGTGCCAGACTACCGTCCGTGATCATCTCGCTGCGGTGGGGTGCGGTTCACCCCGCGCAGCGCGCCGCCGATCCGGCGGCAGTCCCGGTGGCCGCATCGAGCAGGGCGGCACTCACCGCGTCGGGGTCGTCGAAACCGATCTCGTCGAGCACGGACTCGGGCAGGCTCAACATCGACATGGCGGCCCCGAGCATCCCCGCGTCGAGCAGGCCGGCCCCCCGGTGGGACAACTCGACGCCGACCGCGTCGTGCAGGTATCGGGCGGAGGCGGTGTTGGCGAGGACCATCTCCCCGAGCGCGTCGCGGATCTCCGGCCGCCGCACGCCTTCGAGGTGCAGTTCGAACAAGGCAAGGAAGTGCGCCCGGCCTGCCGAACCGGTACGACGCAACATCGCGGCGTACCAGGACGCGACGTGCTCCACGGCCAGCCCTTCGGGGGCGTGTTCGCGCACGAGATCCATCGCCTCGACGTGCTGCTGCGAGACCCGGTGCGCCACGGCCACGAACACGGACTCCCGGTTGGGCCAGTAGTTCTTCGTGGTGCCTTGCGGGACCTCGGCCTCGCGGTCGACCGCACGATGCGTCAGGCCGCGACCGCCCTCTCGGGCCAGGACCTCGATCGCGGCATCGGCGAGCAGCTCACGGCGGTTCCCTCGGTTGGGCATGTCCATCCTGCTGAGTCCCGTCGGTGTTGATCTTCCCGGGACACCCTAGAGGGGACACCACAGGCGTGGTGGACGGGGTGCGCCGCAGCCCCGCCCCTTCACCCCAAAGCCGCGAGCTGTCGTCGTGTCACGCCGGCGCCCAAGACGCTCAGCGCTCACCACGTACGCAGACCGACCACCGGCGGGCTCTCAGCGTCGTCCTCGCGAGGACAGCGATTCTCGTTGCGTAGGTGGCTACTCGAGAAATCGATCCCGCAGCGAGGAGGACGCTGAGGTTCCGCCACCCGACCCACCGAGCAACAGGAGTTCTCAGCCGTCGCCGTGAGCGAGCGCGGTGATCCTGCGCAGTTGCGCGGCACGCTCGGCGGCGAGTTGCTGTTCGGGGTCGACGGCCTCGTCGGCCTGCGCCAGCAACGCGAGGGTTTCGCGGACGGCAGCCTCGGGCGCGCGCGTCACGGCCGCCACCGTGCGGTCCACCGCCGCGTCGAGCTCCTCCGGCGGGACCACCAGGTTCGCGAGTCCCATCGAGGCGGCCTCCTGTGCCGGGACATCGCGGCCCGTCACACAGATTTCCACGGCCCGCGCGTATCCCACGGTGCGCACCAGCGGCAACGTCCCGCCGAGGTCCGGCACGATGCCCAAGCTCGTCTCGGCCATCCGCAGTGTCGCGTCGGTCGTGAGGATCCGCAGATCACACGCCAACGCCAGCTGGAACCCGCCGCCGATCGCGTGTCCCTGCACCGCGGCGATCGTCACCCGATCGGGGTCGCGGAGCCAGTGGAATCCCTGTTGGAACGACGAGATCTCCGCGTCGGCGCGCTCGGTCGTCTCTCGGGAGAGCGCCAGCACCCCGCGGACGCCGTCGACCTCGTCGAACCCGAACAGGGTGCGATCCAGGCCCGCCGAGAACGACCGCCCGCGACCACGCACGACGACGACCCGGACCTCACTCGGCAGGTTCGCGCCGATCTCACGCAGCGCACGCCACGTGTGCGGCGTCTGCACGTTGAGCTTGTCCGGACGATCGAGGGTGACGGTGGCGCGGGCCCCGTCCACGTCCAGGACGACACCTCCGCGGTCGAGCAGGTCGGCGTCCACTATCGACTGCGCCACCGCGCGCCTCCGTTGTTCTTGGTGACCGGACCGGGCACACGGTACCCGGTCGATCGTGCAGAGGTGTGGCCGTCGATCACGGCGGATTCGAGCGCCCTCACGATCCGCGAGACGACGGCCGCCCCCCTGTTACGAACGAACACCTCACCCGCGGAACGGGCGGCACTCCGTGTTCGAACGGGCACGCGCGGTTGTCGTTCGAATCGAACGACTCCCGCTCACTTCTTCTTCGTGCGGGTCGCGCCCCCACGGCCCCGCAACTGCACACCCGACTCGCTGAGAACGCGGTGGACGAAACCGTACGAACGGCCTGTCGCCTCCGCCAGGGCGCGAATGCTGGCACCTTTCTCGTATTTCTTCTTCAGGTCACTGGCAAGCTTGTCCCGTGCGCTTCCGGTAATTCGCGCACCTTTCTTCAGGTCAGCCACAGTGTCCCCGCCTTCCCTCCGAACAGGTCGGGCCGCTCGCGACCCCTGTCGCCCGCAATGATCGAACAGGAAAGCCGGGAACGCCAGGCGATCATGAAAAAAAGATCGCAGGTCGTTGGGCCGTCAGCGCCAGAGTTGTGCTCCGAATGCCGTAACGTGGTGTTGCGCCGGGGGAGGAAAACGGCGTGGCGCGTGCCTGGACGATCAGGCCAACTGGACGAGTTCGGAGTACTCGTCCGACCAGTGGTCCTCGGTTCCGTCCGGCAGCAGGATCACTCGTTCCGGTTCCAATGCCTCGACCGCGCCCGGGTCGTGTGTCACCAGCACGACCGCCCCGCTGAAACTGCGCAGCGCGTCGAGGACCTGCTCACGGCTCGCCGGATCGAGGTTGTTCGTCGGCTCGTCGAGCAACAGCACGTTGGCACGGCTGGAGACCAGACCGGCCAACGCGAGCCGGGTCTTCTCGCCGCCGGAGAGCGTGCCCGCCGGCTGCTCGAGCTGCTCGCCACTGAACAGGAACGTCCCGAGCAGGGTCCGCAGCTCCTGCTCCGGCGTGTCGGGCGCGGCACCACGCACGTTCTGCCACACGGTCGCATCGTGGTCGAGCGTCTCGTGCTCCTGCGCGTAGTAGCCGACGCGGAGCCCGTGACCGGCGACGACCGCACCGGCGTCGGCGGGCTCCCTGTCGCCGAGCAAGCGCAGCAGGGTGGTCTTGCCCGCACCGTTGAGCCCGAGCACGACGACCTTGGACCCGCGGTCGATCGCCAGATCGACACCGGTGAAGATCTCCAGCGACCCGTACGACTTCGACAGGCCCTGGGCGGTCATCGGCGTCCGCCCGCACGAGGCCGGTTCGGGGAACTTGATCCGGGCGACCTTGTCGGCGGCCTGCTCCGGTTCCAGCTCGGCCATCATCTTCTGTGCCCGCTTGGCCATGTTCTGCGCCGCGACCGCCTTGGTGGCCTTGGCCCGCATCTTGTCGGCCTGCGCCATCAACGCCGAGGACTTCTTCTCGGCGTTGGCGCGTTCCCGCTTCCGGCGCTTCTCGTCGAGGGCCCGCGCCTCCTGGTAGCGGTCCCAGTCCATGTTGTAGACGTCCGCCTCACCGCGCACCGCGTCGAGGAACCACACCTTGTTCACCACGGCGGCGAGCAGTTCCACGTCGTGGCTGATGACCACGAGGCCCCCGTCGTGGGCGCGGAGGAACTCCCGCAGCCAGGCGATCGAGTCGGCGTCGAGGTGGTTGGTGGGCTCGTCGAGCAGCAGCGTCGTCGAGGAATGACCACCGGGACCGGCTTCGGAGGCGGCGAAGAGAATGCGCGCCAGTTCGACACGACGGCGTTGCCCGCCGGAGAGCGTCTGCAACGGCTGGTGCAGGATCCGATCCTCGAGCCCGAGGTTGCCGCAGATCCGCGCCGCCTCGCTCTCGGCGGCGTACCCGCCGCGGGCGGCGAAGCGCTCCTCGAGCTTGCCGTAGCGGTTGATCGCCTTGTCCCGCTGCTTGTCGTCGACCAGTTCGGCCATCTCGGCCTGCGCCTTCTCCATGTCGCGCAGGGTCTTGTCCAGACCGCGGGCGGAGAGCACCCGGTCCTTCGCGCTGACCGAGAGGTCGCCTTCGCGGGGGTCCTGCGGCAGGTACCCGGTGTCGCCACTGCGGGTGATCTCTCCCGCGTACGGTTCGTCCTCGCCGGCCAGGACCTTGAGGCTGGTGGTCTTGCCGGCGCCGTTGCGGCCGACGAGGCCGATCCGGTCGCCGGGCTGGACGCGCAGGGTCGTGTCGGAGAGCAGAATGCGGGATCCGGCGCGCAGCTGAAGGCCGGTAGCAGAAATCACGAAAAGACTCCGGAGATCGGGTCGAGCGGGTTCGAGGTCACAGGCGCAGCGTCCGAGGACGCGCCGTCGGGGCGGCTATGCCACGCGCACGCGGGTCACCGACGCGGTGACCGCACCTGCCGCGACCAGCACGAGCCGCCGCACGGGCCGTGCGGTGTCGTCGCGCGCCTGCGGCACGGGGGAGTTCTCGACCACGAGTGCCAGTGTACCGACGGACGCACCCCGATTGTGGGTGCGTCGGCTGTGAGCGCTCCCGCCTCGGACGGCTCACCCACCCGAGACCCCAGGCCACCCTGCTCAGAGGGCATTCGGGGACTGGCATGTGCGCCCCGTAGGGCACGCCTCACACGTGCTCTGCCGCGGCAAGCTGAGACGCTCCGGCATTCGGAGTTCGTGCCGTGCGGCGCGAACTGGGGCGGCGGGACCGGACGACCTCCCCCAGTTCCACACTGCCCTCTCAGTCGAAAATCTCCACCTCGACCGCCAGAGTCCTGCGCGCCGCCTCGTCGAGCACGGACTTGCGCGGCTCCGGCAGGTCCAGCACGCGGGGCTCGGCGCGGCCGAGCAACTCGGCCAGACGCGGATCCGCTCGCAGCTCGTCCAGTGCCTTGCGGTCCCCGCCGAGCACCATTGCGTCCAGCGTCGCCCTCTCCGGCAGCAGCACCCGCGCCACATCGGCCGCCGCGGACTCCAACGATCGCCGGGCCTGTCCCTCGCGCCGTCGGGCGAACCGCTGCTGAGACTGACCGCCCGCCTTGTTCCGCCCGTGCACGAGATGCCGGTCGGTCGACGACCGCTCGACCACGCCGTCGCGACACACGCCGACGCTGTGCGCGCCGAGGCGAACGAGAACGAGCCCGATCCGCCGCGACCGCCGCACGTGCCGCACCAGGGGCTCGACGTCGAGTCCCTCCCGCTGCTCGTGCGGTTCGCCGAGTTCCTCGAACGGCACCTGCACCGCCGCCACGGCATCGTCGGCGGCCCGGACCTCGACGCGCCGTGGGCCGAGCACCGTGCTCGCCACTCCACCGTGCCGCCCGGCGAAGCGGTCGAACCAGCCCTGCAGCCGGTCGGCGCCGACCTCCACCCCCCGGCCCCCACCGGGCAGTTGTCGTCCCCGGCTCACAATACGAACGTGTCGGACCACAGCTGCGTGGTCCGACCGGACAGTGCCTCCAGCAGGGAGGCGGCCTGGTTGTCGGTCAAGGACGCGACGAAATCCAGCACCGCCCGGCCGCGAGCCAATCGCTCGACGGTCTCGCCGTCCGTGGACTCCCCCGGCACGACGAGCAACTCGGGCGCGTCGCGGACGAGGCCGCGGAACTCCAGGCGCGCGTGGTCGAAGAGGTCGCGCAGCCGGTACGGCAACCGCGCGGCCTCCGAGCGGTCGATGAGCCACGAGTCCAGCGCCTCCACCAGCTTGCTCAACAACCGGTCCTGCCCGCGCTGGTGCAGGGCCAGATCCGGCCGCTGCAGCACGAACCGGCGATGCACGAACTTGAGGACCTGGACCTCGTGCCACTGCTCGGTCGCCAGCCCGACGTGCCCCGTCCGGGTGCCGGGATGCTCGATCAGTCGTACGCCCCCCGCGAGTCGCTGCGTCCATTCGCCGGAGAACGCGGCGACTGCCTGCTCGGCCTGTTTCGACCGGTCGAACGGCATCTCCAGCAGCTTGCCGACAAGGTCCGAGAGCACCCTCTTGACGGCGTTGACGAACGCATCGTCGTCGGCGATCCACCCGTCCTTGGTGTGCAACCGCCTGCGCAGGCGTTCCAGGTCGCGGCCGGGACGTGAGGACTCGGCCGCCAGCTGGTCGTCGGAGAGACCGGCCAGCCGGACCGCGTGTCCGAGCCACTCGGTGAGCTCGTACGAGACCGTCGTGTGCTGCAGGATCCCGACCCGGTGAAAGTCTTCGAGGTCGTGGATGGCGTAGGCGATGTCGTCGGCGGTGTCCATCACCGACGCCTCCACCGTCTGCTGCCACGGTTGCAGCCGGTCGGCGAACGGAGCACGGCAGTCCTGCATGTCGTCGATCTCGGTGACGTAGGCGGAGAACTTCGCCGAGCCGGTGCGCGGGGCACCTTCCGGCTCGGAGGCCCCGCGCGGCGGCACCGGTAGGTGACGCGGGTGGGGGTCGGGCCGCGACCAGCGCGTCCACGGATACTTCAGCAGTGCCGCGCGCACCGCGGCCGTCAGGTCGAGCCCGTCGCCGTCGGCACCGTGCACGTCGATGCTGCTCACGATGCGGAACGACTGGGCGTTGCCCTCGAAGCCGTCGACGAGCCCGAACCGCTCCCGCGCGAGCCGGTCGAGCACCGTCTCGCCCTGGTGACCGAACGGAGGGTGACCGAGGTCGTGGGCGAGTCCCGCCGCCTCCACCACGTCGAGATCGCACCCGCCGAGTTCGTCGACCAGGTCGGACCGGCCGGTCCTGGCGGCGAGCGACTCCGCGATCGCCCGCGCCGCCTGAGCGACCTTGAGGCTGTGGGTGAGCCGGTTGTGCAGCATCAACCCGGAGCCGCTCGGGCTCACGACCTGGGTCACCCCGCCGAGCCGCGAGAAGAACGCCGAGCTGGAGATCCGGTCCCGGTCGGCACGGAACGGGCTCGCGGCCAGGTCGGACGGATGGCGGGTGCGTCCCGACCGGCGAGCGCTGCGTGCATCCAGGTGATCGGTCGCGGCGGACCGGTGATCGACGGTGGACATGGCCCCACGCTATCGGCAGTCCGTGCCGTGTTCGAACGAATGGCACGGGTGGCGAGCGTTACCGCGGGAGGACCACGGAGCGTCCGGCGGCACAGGTGCGGGTCGGCGTGATCGAATGTTCGTGTGGCGGATGTGGTGGTCGTCGGATCCGGTCCCGCGGGGCGCGCGGTCTCGGCCGCCTGCGCGGACGCGGGTCTGCACGTCGTGCTGGTCGCGCCCGCCCCCCGGCGAGTGTGGGCGAACACCTACGCGGCCTGGCACGACGAGCTGCCCCCCGAGCCCGCGCGGCACACCGTCGCCACCCGCGCGGACCGCGTGGTCGCGATCGGCACCACCGAGCACGCATGGCACCGCCCGTACGCCGTACTCGACAACACCGCGCTCTGGCAGCACCTGTGGCGCCCCGACGTCGAGGAGGTCATCGGCAAGGTCGCCACCGCCGAACACGCCGACACCGGCTCGACGGTGGTGCTCACCGACGGTCGCCGACTGGCCACCGCGGCGATCGTGGACGCGTCCGGCCCGACGCGGGCGCTCTCCGGTGGTCGACCGGCGCGCACTCCCGCACACCAGACCGCGGTCGGGGTGATCGTGCGCGACGTCGACGCGGAACCGTTGCGCCCTCGCGGCACCGCGGTGTTCATGAACTGGCGCCAAGCCCCCGACACTCGGGGTGGGTGGCCGACGTTCCTCTACGGCGTTCCGGTGTCCCCGGGACAGGTCTTGCTCGAGGAGACCTCGCTCGCTCGGCGACCGGCGCTGCCACTGGCACAACTCCGTCGGCGACTGCACGGCAGACTCCAGGAAGCCGGTGTCGAGGTCCCGGACGACGCGTTCGAGGAACGGGTCCGGTTTCCGGTGGACGACCCGTTGCCGAAACCGTCCCGCGTGATCCCGTTCGGCGCGACCGCCGGTTTGATCCATCCGGCCAGCGGGTTCAGCGTGGCCGCGTCGTTGCGTCTCGCACCATGGATCGCAGGTGCGATCGCGGCCGGACTGCCCGCGGGTCCCTCGGCCGCCGCCCGAGCCGCGTGGTCGATCCTCTGGCCCCCGTCGTCGCTGGCGACGCACGAGATGCGCCGACGCGCGCTGCGTGCGCTGCTCGCGTTGCCGCCGGACGAAGTTCCGGAGTTCTTCGAGCAGTTCTTCGGGCTCGACGAACGGCACCGGCGCGCGTTCCTCAGCCCCGTCCCGGATCCGTCGAGCACCGTGACGGCGATGGCCTCGATGTTCCGCGACGCCTCGTGGACCCTGCGCAGCCAGTTGATCACCGGAGTCGTGGCGCCGCGCCGTTCGGAAGCGCATCATGGCCTGGGCGGCCTGTGATCGGTCGAACGACATGCGGCAGTGCGAACGAATCGCCCCGAAATGTCCGGTTGTACGCACTGTCGTCGAATCGACCGTACTTCGCCGTGCCGCGCTACCCGGGGTGACGGCGTCACCCCGGAGGGCTGTGTCAGTGACCACACCTTGTGCGTGGAACAGGGCTGAGCCCTCACGCGACCGCGCTAGTTTGGACGATGGCGAGACCTCGTGCGCACGACGCTCGGTGGCGTGCCCGCGCCGTGCGCACGAGGGGAAGACGAGATGTCGGTGAACAAGTGGTGAACAAGGTCGAGGGGCAGGCATGAGTGCGAGCAAGATCGATTCTGTGCTTGCACTGGTGGACGGTGTTCGGTTCGCGTTCCAGCCACTGATCAACGTCAAGACCGGTGCCATCGTGGCGGTCGAAGCGCTCGCTCGTCCCACCGGTACCGGAATCCAGGATCTCTTCCGCGAGGCCGCACGACGCCGCCGCCTCGCCGAACTCGACGTCCAGTTGGCGGTCTCCGCAGTGCGGACCGCTGCCGAGCACGAAACCCTGCTCCCCCTGCACCTCAACCTCTTCGGCGGCACCGCCGTGCACGACTTGCACCGCATCGACGAACTCAGAGAGGCACTCGCCGCAGCAGGCAGACGGGAACACGAGGTCACCCTGGAGGTGGCTCCGCCGTTCGCGCGGCTGGACCCGAAGCACCTCGCCGCGAACGTGGCCCAACTGCGTGACCAGGGCTTCCACGTCGCACTCGACGGGGTCGGCGACGGGGACGTCCCGCTCACGTTCCTCCCCGACCTGCAGCCGAGCATGGTCAAACTCGACCGTAGCGTCGTGCAGGCCCTGCCCGACGACACCGGACGTGCCGCGATCGTCGAGTCCGTCCGCCACCTCTGCGACGCCACCGACAGCAGCCTGGTCGCCGAGGGCGTCGAGAGCGAGCGGCAACTGTCCGCGTTGCGCCGCAACGGCGTGCGACTGGTGCAGGGAAACCTGTTCGCCCCTGCCGCGCGCCGGCCACCGACGACGATCACGGTGCCGGGAGTCGCGGCCGAGGTCACCGACCCGGGCGGGCGGGTCGCGCCCACCACGGCTGCGGGCCCCCGTGTCACCGAATTCCTCTCGCCCACCACGATGCTTCCCGCCGACACCACGGCCGACAAGGTGCGCGAAGTGCTGGCCGACCACTCCGAGATCAGCGGCGTCGTCCTCGTCGACGAGCAGAACCGTCCGCAGTGGACCATCGACCGGAACCGTTTCCTGCTCGCCGTCACCGGACCGTACGGGCACGCGCTGCACGCGAAGCGGCAGGCGTCCCGGCTGGCGGACGAGCCGCGCGTGGTCACCACAGCCACCACCGCGATGGAAGCGCTCACGCTGGTCACCGGTTCCGACCAGTACCGGATGTACGACGACGCGGTCGTGGTCGACGAGTCCGGGCGGTGTCTCGGCTCAGTCCGCGCGGGGCATCTCATTCGCGGCATGGCCGAACTCAAGGTCGAAGAGGCCGCCGCGCTCAACCCACTCACCCGCCTGCCCGGCAGCGACAGCGTCGCCAGGGACGTGGCCCGGCGCGTCGCCGCCGGCGACGTGTTCTCGGTGAGCTGGCTCGACGTCGACGGCTTCAAGTACATCAACGACACCGTGGGCTTCTCTGCGGGGGACGACCTCATCAAGACCATCGGCCGCAGCCTCACCGACGCCGCGACCGCGCTGGCCTCGGTCCAGGTCGGGCACGTCGGCGGGGACGACTTTCTCATCGTCTCCGACCTCGACGACCTGGTGCCGCTGTCGGAGATGCTGCTCGACCCCGCACGCCAGGTGCAGGACGTCGACGTCACGCTGTCGCTGGCGACGCTGGTGTGCACGCAGAGCGCCGTCACGACCTACGACGAGGCGTCCCGGCTGCTGGCGCCGCTGAAGACGCAGGCCAAGGAGATCGACGGCGCCAGCTGGGTCATGTCCCGGCCCGGTTCCGACAAGGTCGACGTGCTGCGCGGCGAGGGGCAACACGGGCGGGTGCCACCGCCGGGTTTTCCCACGCAGGACCCTGACCCGGGTCACCCCGACGCCCCCTCCCCACATCCGCCGGGCTCGAGCAGCGTCCGCGCAAGCTGAACGACCTTGGGGCGAACGGCACTCTCGCCCCACCACACGAGGCGAAAGTGCCGTTCGCCTCGTTCTGTCGGGGGCCGTGCGAGACTCGGGGCGTGTCGTGTTGTGTCGCGCTGCTGCGCGGGATCAATCTCGGTCCGGCGAACAAGGTCGACATGGCCGAGCTGCGTACCGTGTTCACCGCGCTCGGGCACCAGGAGGTCAGCACCTACATTCGCAGCGGCAACGTGGTGTTCCGCTCGGATCGTGCTGACCTCGACGAGATCGCGCGGGAGTCGCAGGCGCGGATCGAACGAGACCTCGGAGTCACCTCGGCCGTCATCGTCCGCAGCCACTCGGACCTCGAAGCGGTGCTGCGCGCCAACCCGTTCATGTACGACGAGCACGACCCGGCGAAACTCCACGTGGCGTTTCTCGGGAAGGAGCCAGCACCCGACGTCGTGGACGCGTTGAACGTGCCATCGGGCGAATCAGCACGTTTCGCCGTCGTGGGGCGGGAGATGTACCTGCATTATCCGAACGGTTCCGCCCGGACGAAGCTCGGAACGTCGTTCCTCGCCCGCCTCGGAGTCGTGGCCACGGCACGCAACTGGCGCACCGTCCACAAGCTCCACGCCCTCACCGCGGACTGAGCCCCGCAGGATGAGCTGTCGTCGTGAGTGTCAGCGGCGAAGCCGCTGACACTCACGACGTACGCAGTTCCGCCACGGACCACCGCGCAAAACCTACTGAAGGAGTTCTCAGACGGTGAAGCCGAGAGCGCGTAGTTGCTCGCGACCGTCGTCGGTGATCTTCTCCGGGCCCCACGGCGGCATCCACACCCAGTTGATGCGCATGTCGCCGACGAGCCCGCCACCGGGGCCGCCGCACAGGGCGCTGCGCGCCTGCTCCTCGATCACGTCGGTGAGTGGGCAGGCCGCCGACGTCAACGTCATGTCGATCGTCGCCGTGTTGTCCTGCTCCACGTGCACGCCGTACACCAAGCCGAGGTCCACGACATTGATCCCCAGCTCGGGGTCGACGACGTCCCGCATCGCTTCCTCCACGTCCTCCACGGACGCGGTCTCGGCGCTCGGCGCGACCTCGGGCATGCCGGCGGCGCCCCGCTGCACGTCCTCGGACTCGTCCTGCTCCGCCACCTGAGTCTGGTCCTGACTGCTCATGAAGTTTCCACCTCGTCGACAACTCGGGACAGGGCGTCCTTGAAAGCCATCCACCCCAGCAGAGCACACTTCACCCGCATCGGGTACTTCGCGACCCCGGCAAAGGCGATGCCGTCGTCCAAGACATCCTCGTCGGGTTCGACCTGGCCGCGGCCGTGCATCAGCTCGGTGAACGCGGCCTGCGTCGTCAGCGCCTCCTTGACGGACCGGCCGACGACGAGATCGGTGAGCACCGACGTCGCCGCCTGGCTGATCGAGCAGCCCTGCCCGTCGTAGGAGACATCCTGCACCACGGCGTCCATGCCGGAGCCCTCCAGCCGGACCCGAAGCGTGACCTCGTCCCCGCAGGTCGGGTTGACCTGGAACGACTCCGCGTCGAACGGGTCCCGCAGCCCGCGCAGGTGCGGATTGCGGTAGTGATCGAGGATGATTTCCTGATACATCTGCTCGAGCTGCATCGCCCCTCCTCTCAGGCCACGCCGAAGAACCGCTGAGCGTCACGCACCGCGTCCGCGAGCACCGTGACTTCCTCCGGTTCGTTGTACAGATAGAAGCTCGCCCGGATGGTCGCGGGCACACCCACCGTCCGATGCAGCGGCCACGCGCAGTGGTGCCCCACGCGGACCTCGACGCCGTGGCTGTCGAGGACCTGGCCCGCATCGTGCGGATGCACCCCGTCCAGCACGAACGACACCGTCGCCCCGCGGGATTCCGAACTCTCCGGACCGATGATCCGCACTCCGTCGATCTCGGAGAGTTCCCGCAGCGCACGTTCGGCAAGCTGGTGCTCGTGGGCGGCGACGCGCTCCATGCCGAGCGAGGACAGGTAGTCGACCGCCGCGCCGAGCCCGACCGCCTGCGACGTCATGGGCACACCCGCCTCGAACCGCTGCGGCGGCGCCGCGAACGTCGAACGGTCGATGTGCACCATCTCGATCATCGACCCGCCGGTGAGGAACGGCGGCATGGCCTTCAGCAGCTCGGTGCGGCCATAGAGTACGCCGATCCCGGACGGGCCGAGCATCTTGTGCCCGGAGAACACCGCGAAGTCCACGTCCAGCTCGCGGAAGTCCACCGGAGTGTGCGGCACCGACTGGCACGCGTCGAGCACGGTGAGCGCCCCCACCTGTTGCGCGCGGCGCACCAGCGGCTCGGTCGGGTTCACCGTGCCGAGCACGTTGGACTGGTGGACGAACGCGACGAGCTTCGCGTTCTCCGTGATGACCGAGTCCACGTCCGAGAGATCGAGCCTGCCGTCCGCGGTCACGCCGAACCAGCGCAGCGTGGCGCCGGTTCGCTCGCACAACTGCTGCCACGGCACCAGGTTCGCGTGGTGTTCCATCTCGGTCACCACGACCTCGTCACCCGGACCCAGCCGGAACCGTTCCGCCTCCGGGCCCGCCGTGCCTGCGTTGCTCATCGCGTACGCCACCAGGTTGACGCCCTCGGTGGCGTTCTTGGTGAAGACCACCTCGTCCACGCCGACACCGACGAACCGGGCGATCGTGGCACGAGCATGCTCGAACGCGTCCGTGGCCTCCTCGGCGAGCTGGTGCGCGCCGCGGTGCACCGCCGCGTTGGACGTCTCCAGGAACGCGCGCTCGGCGTCGAGCACCTGGCGGGGACGCTGCGAAGTCGCGCCCGAGTCCAGGTACACCAACGGCCGGTTCTCGCGCACCGTGCGGCCCAGGATCGGGAAGTCCGCACGGATCGCCGCGGTGTCCAGCGGCGTGGCGAGCGTGCCCACCTGCTCGGGGGCACCGGGAGGCTGAACGGTCATGACTGGGCGGCCGCCTCCTTCTTACCGGTGAAGCGCACGTAGCCGGAGGACTCGAGCTCGTCGGCCAGCTCCGGGCCGCCGGACTCGACCACACGGCCGTCGGCGAAGACGTGCACGTGGTCCGGGCGGATGTGGTTGAGCACCCGGGTGTAGTGCGTGATGAGCAGGACGCCCTTGTCGCCAGGCTCGGTGTAGCGGTTCACGCCGTCGGAGACCACCCGCAGCGCGTCGACGTCGAGGCCGGAGTCGGTCTCGTCGAGGATCGCGAACCGCGGCTTGAGCAAATCGAGTTGCAGGATCTCGTGCCGCTTCTTCTCACCACCGGAGAAGCCCTCGTTCACGCTGCGCTCGGCGAAGCCCGGCTCGATGTCGAGGTTCGACATGGCCTGCTTGACTTCCTTGACCCAGTGCCGCACCTGCGGAGCCTCGCCCCGGACCGAGGTGGCCGCGCTGCGCAGGAAGTTCGACATGGACACGCCCGGCACCTCGACCGGGTACTGCATGGCGAGGAACAGGCCCGCGCGGGCACGCTCGTCCACGCTCATCTCCAGCACTTCCTCACCGTCGAGCTGCACCGAGCCCGAGGTGACCTGGTACTTGGGGTGTCCGGCGATCGCGTAGGCGAGCGTGGACTTGCCGGACCCGTTCGGGCCCATGATCGCGTGCGTCTCGCCGGAGCGCACGGTCAGGTTGACGCCCTTGAGAATCTCCTTCGGGGCGTCGTCGGTGAGGACCGAAACGTGCAGGTCCTTGATCTCCAGGGTGGCCATCGTCTGTCTCGTTCTCCTGGTGTTCGGTGAAAGCTCGGGTGCCGCCTTGCGGCCATGGGCCGGCGGCGGGATGCAGGCGCTCAGGCGCCGATCGCGTTCAGTTCCTCTTCGATCGCGTTCTCGAGGCGCTCCCGCACCTCGGGCACGGTGATCTTCTGCAGGATCTCGCCGAAGAAGCCGCGTACGACCAGACGCCGGGCCTGGTCCTCCGGGATTCCCCGCGCCTGCAGGTAGAACAGCTGCTCGTCGTCGAACCGGCCGGTGGCGCTGGCGTGACCGGCGCCGGCGATCTCGCCGGTCTCGATCTCGAGGTTCGGCACCGAGTCGGCGCGCGCGCCCTCGGTCAGCACCAGGTTCCGGTTCAGCTCGAAGGTCTCGGTGCCCTCGGCCGCGGCGCGAATCAGCACGTCACCGATCCACACCGTGTGCGCCGAGGCTCCCTGCAGCGCGCCCTTGTAGGTCACGTTGCTGCGGCAGTTCGGCTGCGAGTGGTCGGCGAGCATCCGGTGCTCGAGGTGCTGGCCGGAGTCGGCGAAGTACACGCCGAGCAGTTCGGCGTCACCGCCCTTGTCCCGGTAGTTCAGCGTCGTGTTCACCCGCACCAGGTCACCGCCGAGGGTGACCGCCAGGTGGCGGAACACCGCGTCCCTGCCGACCGAGCAGTGCTCGGCGGAGACCTGGGTGGCGCTGTCCTGCCAGTCGTGCACGGACACCACCGACAGCCGCGCGTTGTCCTCGGCGACGAGCTCGATGTTGTCGGCCAGCACGCCGGTACCGCGGTAGTCCACGACGACCGTCGCCTCGGCGAACATCTCCGCACGGATCTGCAGGTGGCCGTAGGCGAGCTGGCCCTCACCCGGGCCGTGCACCGTGACGCTGATCGGGTTCTCCGGCCGGGTGTCCTTGCCGACCGTGACGACCGTGGCCTCGGTGAACGAACTCCACGCCTGCGCGCCGATGCGGTCGGACGGCACGCCACCGTCGCCGAGTCGCGCGTCGTCGCGCCCCACGGTCTCGACCGTGGTCTCCGTACCCGCGTCGACCTCGACCGTGATCGAACCGGTCGCCGAGGCGTCGCCGGTGTGCAGATCGTGCAGGCGCTTCATCGGCGTGAAACGCCAGTCCTCCTCCCGGCCGCCGGGCACCTCGAAGGCGTCCACGTCGTAGGAGGTGAAGCGCTGCCCACGGGAGGACTGCGGGACCGCGGTCCCCCCGTGGGAGTGCTCGTCGAGGCCGTGCTGGCCGGACGTTTCGAGTGTCGACTCCGTCATCTCAGCCAACGGACCCTTCCATCTGCAGCTCGATCAGGCGATTCAGTTCCAGCGCGTACTCCATCGGGAGTTCGCGCGCGATGGGCTCGACGAACCCGCGGACGACCATCGACATGGCCTCTTCCTCGGTCAGACCACGCTGCATCAGGTAGAACAGCTGGTCCTCGCTGACCTTGGACACGGTGGCCTCGTGACCCATGGACACGTCGTCCACACGAATGTCGACGTACGGGTATGTGTCCGAACGGCTCACGTTGTCGACCAGCAACGCGTCGCACACGACCGAGGAGGACGAGTGGTTGGCGCGCTTGGCGACCTTGACCAGACCGCGGTAGGACGTGCGGCCACCACCCCGGGCGATCGACTTCGACGTGATCGTCGAGGAGGTGTGGGGAGCCATGTGCTCCATCTTCGCGCCGGCGTCCTGGTGCTGGCCCTCACCGGCGAAGGCCACCGAGAGCACCTCGCCCTTGGCGTGCTCGCCCATGAGGAACACCGACGGGTACTTCATGGTCACCTTGGAGCCGAGGTTGCCGTCGACCCACTCCATGGTGGCGCCCTCTTCGGCCTTGGCGCGTTTGGTGACCAGGTTGTAGACGTTGTTCGACCAGTTCTGGATCGTCGTGTAGCGGCAGCGCGCGTTCTTCTTGACCACGATCTCCACGACCGCCGAGTGCAGCGAGTCGCTGGAGTAGATCGGAGCCGTGCAGCCCTCGACGTAGTGCACGTAGGCACCCTCGTCGACGACGATGAGCGTGCGCTCGAACTGGCCCATGTTCTCGGTGTTGATGCGGAAGTAGGCCTGCAGCGGGATGTCGACGTGCACGCCCTTGGGGACGTAGATGAACGACCCGCCCGACCAGACCGAGGTGTTCAGCGCGGAGAACTTGTTGTCCCCGGCCGGAATGACCGACCCGAAGTACTCCTTGAAGATCTCCGGGTGCTCCCGCAGGGCCGTGTCGGTGTCCAGGAACTGGACACCCTGCTCCTCGAGGTCCTCACGGATCTGGTGGTAGACGACCTCCGACTCGTACTGGGCGGCCACGCCCGCGACGAGGCGCTGCTTCTCCGCCTCCGGGATGCCCAGCTTGTCGTAGGTGTTCTTGATGTCCTCCGGCAGGTCGTCCCAGGTCTGGGCCTGCTCCTCGGTGGAACGGACGAAGTACTTGATGTTGTCGAAGTCGATCCCCGACAGGTCGGCACCCCAGTTGGGCATCGGCTTGCGCTCGAACAACCGCAGCGCCTTCAGACGCTGTTCGAGCATCCACTCGGGCTCGCCCTTCTTCTCCGAGATCTCCCGGACAACGTCCTCGTTGAGGCCTCGGCGAGCGCTCGCACCGGCGACGTCCGGGTCGGCCCAGCCGTACTCGTAGTTGCCCAGTGACGCCAGGGTTTCTTCCTGGGTCAGCTGGCCGTCGGGCGCCGTGGTGGGTCGCTGCTCGGCAGCGGCAGTCATACGGGCTCCCCTCCATCAGGAATCGGGGCGGTCTCCTGTCGGTCCGTCGGGTCCGGACCTCCAGAGTTCTGGTGGTGTGTCGAACGGTTGCCCGCCGGTCCTTCGGACCGGGCGAGAGGCACGTGCGTGGTGCAGGCCGCGTCACCGTTGGCGATCGTGGCCAGCCGCTGCACGTGGGTGCCGAGAACTTCGGCGAACGCCGCCGTCTCGGCCTCACACAGCTGCGGGAAGTCCGCAGCGACGTGTGCCACCGGGCAGTGGTGCTGGCAGAGCTGCTCGCCACTGCCGACCGTCCTCGTCGAGGCAGCGTAGCCCTCCCGCGAGAGGGCCTGCGCGAGCACCTCGGCACGGTCGACGGTCGTGGTGGCCGCCTCCAGTGCCTCCTTGTGGTGCTCGACGAGGGCGGTCATCCGCCGCTCGGCGAACGAACGGACGGCGTCCTCGCCCGCGTTCTCGGCGAGGTAGCGCAGTGCGGCGACCGCGAGGTCGTCGTAGGCGTGCCCGAACCGCGCCCGGCCCGCCTCGGTGAGCAGGAACAGCTTGGCGGGTCGGCCACGTCCGCGACGGGCCCGCGTCGACGCCTCCCGAGTGCAGGCCTCACCTTCGGACACCAGCGCGTCCAGGTGCCTGCGCACCGCGGTGGGACTCACTCCGAGTTCGTCGGCGACCGCCGCCGCGGTGATCGGTCCCTGCTCCAGGAGCAACCGTGCCACCGCCCGCCGGGTACGTCCGTCACCGCCACCGCCCGGTACCGGCGCGGGGGCGGAACCCTGCTGCAGCGCAGGGTCACTGACCGGGGCACCCTCGGTGGCCGCCCCGGCCGGTGTCGACGTCCCGACGTTTTTCACAACACTGATGTTACCTATTTGGTCCGACAGCGCCTAGGTGCGGGCCCCGGAGGAGACCTGAGTCACCCGATTACGCTGACCGGGGTGGCGGCAGGTGGTGACACGGTCGGCGACGGGGAACGCACAGCGCAGCCCCCGATCCAGGGGACCGGCAAGGAACGACGCGACGGCGCACGGCAGGAGTCCGAGGGGTCGAGCGCGGCGACAGCCGTCACCCGACACGGGGAAGCGGGACCGGCCGGCCGCATCGACGACACGGCGGGAACCGCGCCCGAGCCCGGCCCACTCGATCACCGAGAACGCCGCCAGCTCGACGTGGTGCGCCGGTTCGGGACCACCGGCGCGCTGATGCTCGGTGTCGGCGCCATCGGGGCGGGCGCCGCGCCGGTCGACAATCCGCTGTCCGGCATCCGCCTGATCGGCTTGCCCGCCCGCATCCCGACCGTGGCGATGGCCTGCGCCTGGCTCGGCATGCTCATGATCGTCATCGCCTGGCTGTGGCTCGGCTCCCTGTCCTGGCCGGGCAGGGCGAGGATGGTCTCGCGCTCTCAGCTCGACCGCACCGTGATCATGTGGGCGATCCCGTTCGCGATCGCCCCTCCCCTGTTCAGCCGCGACATGTACGCCTACCTCGCCCAGAGCGAGGTCGCCGCGCGGGGCCTGGACCCCTACGTGCTCGGTCCCGCCTTCGCGCTCGGCGTCGACAATCCGTTCACTGGCAACGTCCCGAACATCTGGCGGGACACACCCGCCCCGTACGGTCCGCTGTTCCTGATGTTCGGCCGCGGCATCGCCACGATCGTCGGGGACAACATCGTCTTCGGTGTGCTGCTGTGGCGGGTCGTCATGATCATCGGGCTCGGGCTCGCAATCTGGGCCATCCCCCGACTCGCCGAGCGATGCGGAGTGCACCCCGTCGCGGCGCTGTGGCTCAGTGCCGCGAACCCGCTCGTGTTCTTCCACGTGGTCAGCGGCATGCACAACGAAGCGCTGCTGGTCGGTGTGATGCTGGCAGGCATCGAACTCGGGCTGCGCTACCCGAACGTCTGGGGGCTGATAGGGGCGGGGACCCTGCTCGTGATCGGAGGCGCGATCAAACCGCCCGGGTTCATCGCGCTCGGATTCTTCGGGATCTACGTGGCGCGCTTGTGGGGCGCTCGCTATCGCGACCTGTTCACGGTCGCGGCGATCCTGACCGCGGTCTTCCTCGCGGGAATGACGATCATCACCGTCACCAGCGGATGGGGACTCGGCTGGGTGGAGACTTTCGACGTGCCCAACCGCCTCAAGACGTGGGTGGCGCCGCTGACCGGACTCGCCGGCGCGGGCGGCGGGATCGGGATGCTGTTCGGGCTGGGCAACCACACCGAGCAGTTGCTGAACATCACCAAGGTGATCGGCTATGCCCTCATCGGCGGGATCTGCCTACGCCTGCTGTGGACGTCCTTCCACGGCCGAATCGACCCGATGCGCGGCCTGGGCATCACGCTCGGCGCGCTCGCCCTCTTCGGCCCGGTCCTGCACCCCTGGTACCTGCTGTGGGCGCTGGTGCCGCTGGCGCTGTCGGTGCACGACACCCGGTTCCGGCTCGGCGCGGTGGCGATCAGTGCCGTACTCGCGCTGTCGGTGCAACCGACCGGGGCGGGCTTCGAGCTCCGTGCGTTCGTGCTCCCGCTCTCCGTCACCGCCGCGCTCATCGCGTTCGCGCTGACCCTGCTGTTGGTGCGCGGCAAGGTGCCGTCGCTGTGGCCGCCCCGGAGCGGGGCGAGCGCGCTCACGTCCTAGGCTGAGAACGCCCGGCGTTCGCCGGAGCATCCGGGAGTCTAGGAGTTCGTCGGCACGATGCCTGCGCCACACCACACCCGCGACGGCCGCGCGGAGTGTCCACGGTGACTGCCGAGGACGTCGCGCTGAGCGTGCGTGGGCTGGTGAAGCGCTACGGCAGCACCGTGGCGGTCTCCGGTCTCGACCTCGCGATGCCCCACGGCTCGGTACTCGCCCTGCTGGGACCGAACGGAGCGGGCAAGACGACCACCGTGGAGGTCTGCGAGGGATTCCTGCGCCCCGACGCCGGCGAGGTCCGGGTACTCGGGCTCGATCCGACCACCGACGCCGCGAGGCTGCGCCCCCGCATCGGGGTGATGCCGCAGGGCGGCGGTGCGTACCCGGGGGTGCACGCCGAGGAAATGCTCCGGCTGGTCGCCACGTGCACAGCCGATCCGTTGGATCCTGCGTGGCTGCTGGAGGTCCTCGGGCTGGGTGCGGTGGGGCGCACCCCGTACAAGCGGCTCTCCGGCGGCCAGCAACAGCGCCTGTCCTTGGCGTGCGCACTCGTCGGCAGGCCCGAGCTGGTGTTCCTCGACGAGCCGACCGCCGGTATGGACCCGCAGGCTCGGCGGCTGGTGTGGGACCTCGTGTCGGCGCTGCGCCGGGACGGGGTGGCAGTCGTGCTCACCACGCACCTCATGGACGAGGCCGAGTCGCTCGCCGATCATGTCGTCATCGTCGATCACGGCAGGGCGGTGGCGAACGGGACGCCCGCGGAACTGACGGCGTCGAACGGCGCGAACAACGAGCTGCGGTTCCGCGCCGACCCAGCGCTGGATCTCGAACTGCTGGTCACCGCACTGCCCGAAGGCTGCGAATCCACCGAGCTCCGTCCCGGTGAGTACGTGGTGCGCGGTGACATCGACCCGCAGGTCGTCTCGACGGTCACCGCGTGGTGCGCACGCCACGGCGTACTCGCCCAGGAGTTGCGGGTCTCCCGGCGCAGCCTCGAGGACGTCTTTCTCGAACTGACCGGACGCCGGCTCCGCTCCTGACGGGTGCGCACCTGGCTCCCGGCGCGCACGGTCGCGGTGGGACACTGGAGACCTCATGCGCCGATCCGCCGTTTCCGCACCGTTCTTCCGCCGTCCACGAGCGAGCGGCGCCGTGCCGTCGGCGGTGCCGAGGTGAGCACCGGCCCCACCAGCGACGCCGCGCTGTCGACCGAGAACGGCGGCAACGACGGATTTCCGGCGGGCACGTTCTCGCCGGCCCCCGGCCGTGGCCGCCCGCTGCGAATGCTCGCCGCGCACACCAAGGTCGAGGCCCTGCTCATTCTCCGGCACGGCGAGCAGGCACTTCTCACGCTGATCATCCCGCTGGCGCTGCTCGTCGGCCTGAGCACGCTACCGATCGGCGACGTTCCCGAGCCCCGGGTGGACTCGGTGATGCCGCGCGTACTGGCGCTCGGGGTGATGTCAACGGCCTTCACCGGACAGGCGATCGCCCTCGGATTCGACCGCCGGTACGGGGTGCTCAAACGCCTGTTGGCGACCGCGTTGCCGACGTGGACGCTGATCTCGGGCCGGGTGCTGGCGACCCTGCTCGTCGTCGTCCTGCAGGTCGTGGTGCTCGGCCTCACGGCGCTCGCCCTCGGCTGGTCGCCGCAACCGGTGGACGTGCTCACGGCTGCGCCGGTGCTCGTGCTCGGTACGCTGGCATTCGGCGCTGCCGGTGTTCTGGTGGGGGGTGCCCTGCGGGCCGAGATCGTGCTCGCGCTCGCGAACGCGATCTGGTTCGTCCTGCTGCTGGCGGGCGGACTGGCACTGCCCGCGTCCGAGCTGCCCGGGCCGCTCGAGCAGATCGCGCGGCTGCTGCCCTCGGGTGCGCTGGCCGAGGCGCTGGAAGGGACGCTGCGTCTCGGAGCGGGGCCAGGCTGGGTGCCGGTCGCGGTGCTGGCCGCTTGGGGGTGCGCGGCCGGAGCGTTGGCCCTGCGCACGACTCGACTGACCTGAGCAGCGCCGACCCCACTGGTCGCGCAGTTTGATCTGCGTGTGTGGTGCCGTGGAACCTCAGCTCGCGGCTCGCCGGTGTGCGAATGCGACGGGAAACGAGGTCGTCGTGTCGTGGCAGCGGCGGAGCCGCTGAGCAATCACCACGGACGCAGCCGGACCACCCGCGGGTTCTCAGCGCCCTCCTCGCGAGGACAGCGGTTTCGCTGCGTAGGTGGGCTACTCGAGAAACCGTTCCCGCAGCGAGGAGGGCGCTGAGGTTCCGCCACCCGACCACCCACGCAGCTCAACCCCGCGCACCCCCTTGTGCGATCGATAGGGTGCGTTCATGACCACTGAGATCGCCCGCCTGTCCCAAGCCTCGCTGGACCCGCTGCACGCCATGATCTACTTCGCGCCGGAGTCCGAGGAGGAGTTCACCGCCCTCGGTCTCGAGAAAGGGTTGATGGCCTACTGCGCGGGACGCGCCGCGGCGATGGGGCCGGTTCCGGGGGGCGTGGTCGCCGCGACGTTCTTCAACTTCAATCCGGCTGCCGTCGCGACCGTCATTCCCCACGCCTGGACCCTCAGCTCCCCCGACGACGTCATCGCCGCGCGCTACCGGGCCGTGGACCGCGCGCTCCGCCGCCTGCTCGGCGACGAGATCGCGGACTCCACCGAGGTCGCCGAGTCCGCCGCGGTCGCCAAGGAGGCCGCCGAGGCCTGCACACCGGACGGCAAACCGCTCTACGCCGGGCACGCCGACCTGGAGTGGCCGCAAGCACCGCACCTGCGGCTCTGGCACGGCGTCACGCTGCTCCGCGAGTTCCGCGGGGACGCACACGTCGCCGCCCTGCACACCGCAGGCTTGTCCGGGCTCCAGGCTCTGGTGCTGCACGTGTCGACCGGCAAGGCGTTCACCGAGTCCGCCGCCAAGGCGACCAGGGCATGGTCGGACGAGCAGTGGACGGCCACCCAGCACGAACTGCGCGAGCAGGGCCTGCTGGACGAGCAGGGCACGATCACCGAAGAGGGCACCAAGCTGCGCGAGGACGTCGAGACGGCGACGGACTCACAGTCGATGGCCCCGTGGATGCGGATCGGCGCCGAGAAGATCGAGCGGCTCACCCGGCACGGTGCCGAACTCAGCCACCAGGTGCTCAAGAACGGCGGGCTCCCCCAAAAGCTCTTCGCCCGCAAGACCTCGGGTTGAGCGCCTCACTGAAGGTCCTGCTCGGCGGGGCGGCCGGCGGAACCTCAGCGGGCGGTCCGGTCGCGTCCGTGGGGGAAACTCTTCGGCACTGCCCTGCCGAGCCCGGGCGCGGGATCGGACACCGCTGGACATAGCATGAAGGCGTGTCGAGTTCGTCCGCGCTGTCCCGCCTTTCGTTCCTGTCGCACCCGCCCACGCGTCTGCTGCGCGGGCTGGCGCTCGCGGTGCTGGTGACCCAGCTGCTCATCGCGGTGACCGGTGCGACGGTGCGGGTGACCGGCTCCGGGCTCGGATGCCCGACCTGGCCGCAGTGCTTCCCCGGCAGCATGGTGCCGGTCTCGCACGCGGAGGTCGCGACCCTGCACCAGGTCATCGAATTCGGCAACCGGCTGCTCACCGGCTTGGTCGGCTTCGTGGCACTGGCCTGTCTGCTGGCGGCGTGGCGGACTCGTCCGTACCGGCGCCGCCTCGTGCGCCTGGCACTGGTCATGCCCGTTGGCGTGCTGGTGCAGGCCGTGCTCGGCGGGATCACCGTGCTGGTGGACCTGAGCTGGTGGAGTGTCTCGCTGCACTTCATGGCGTCGGCGGTGCTGATCTGGGTGGCCGCGCACTTGTTCCACGCCGCAGGCGAAGGCGACCGGGAACCGGCGCTGCTGGTGACGGTGCCGATGCGGCGTCTGCTGGTCGCCGTGACCGCGACGACCTTCGCGATGCTGCTCGCAGGCACCCTCGTCACGGCCGCAGGTCCGCACGCCGGTGACGCCGACACCCCGCGCCTCGGGGTCGCCGTGCCGCTGCTCACACAGGTGCACGCGCTGTTGGTGATGGCGTACGTGTGCCTTCTCGCCGTGTTCGGGGTGTGGCTGCGCTACACCCGTCCGACGAAGTCACTGTTGCGCGTCTACGGGACGACCTGCGTCGTCGTGCTCGCGCAGGGCGCGCTCGGTTCGGTTCAGTACCTGCTCGGCGTTCCTGAGGCGATGGTGGTGTTGCACGTGTTCGGCGCGACGGTCGTGATCGCGCTGACCGCGCTGCTGTGGGGCGAATCCCGCTACCGTGGACCGGTGCCGACCATCACTGGCGACGCGGAGAAGGAACCGGTCGGCGCCTGAACGCGCCTCAGAACCGCAACCGGGTGGCGCCCTCGCGTTCCCACCGCCGCCACAGTTCGGGCATCTGCTCGCTGAGCCAGGCGTAGAACTCGTGCACCGTGCGCAGCCGTCGCGCCCGTTCGCCTTGCCCGCTGAACATGCGCAGGCCCTCGGCGGTGAGCTGTTCGAGTTCGGTGACCCGCTCCATGCGTTGGCGCACGAACTGCGACCAGTGGTCTTCCTCGACCCGGTAGAGCGCGGCCTCCCGGCCCTGGCGGGTGGTCCTGGAGATCACCCCGAGCCGCAGCAGCAGCCGTACGTTGGTACTGACCGAGCCGGTGCTGGCGGCCAACGCGTGCGAGAGCTCGGCGGCGGTCCGTTCCGGCGGATCGCAGATCAGCAGGAACGACAGGATCCGGCCCGCGATGAGCGGCATGCCTTCGCTGGCTTCGAAGTGCGCCGCCATCTGTTCGATCCATTCCGACATCGCGGGACGGTCGGTGCGGGGCGCGTAGTCGGCCACCGTGCCTCCTCAGCTCTCCGGAGTGATCAACTTCGGGCGATGCTGAAAAGGTAGACGACAACGAAGTGCGGGGCCAACAGGCGGCGCCGCGCGTGTCGCGGCCGTGGCCGCTCGTCAGCCGTTCATGCCTGCCATCTTCTTGCGGTGGGCGGGCCCGATGGTCAACGCCGCGGTGGTCTGGGCGTCCCATTCCGACGCGGTCAGGTTCTCGACCGCCTCGATCACGGACTCACCGGTCGCCACGTCCGCGACGACCACGTCGCCGAACGCGCCGTCGGCGCCGATCAGCACGATGCGAGCGCCCGTCCGGCCGAGGTTCTGCACCACGGCGCGGCCCTCGCCGCCGTGCTCGTCGACGAACGCCTTCGCGCGCGCCACGGCCTTCGCCGGCGCTGCTGTCTGCTGGTCAGTCTTCTCGTCAGCCACGCCGAGATCCTAGACACAGTCGCCCCACGCTCGCGCCGCAACGTGGCACACACCTCCACCCCAGCCGGGCCCGGAAGGGCGCGAACGGCCACGGGGCGAGACGATGTTGCGACAGGCCCGCGCGCGGCGGGAGGCTCGCGGGAACGATCACGATCCGGACAGGAAGGTGCCTGCGCATGCGCGCGATCCAGGTGCGGCAACCGGGCGGCCCCGAGGCCCTCCACAGCGTCGAGCTCGACGACCCGTCCCCCAGCGGCGGCGAGGTCCTCGTCCGCGTCGCCGCCAGCGGGGTGAACTTCATCGACACCTACCAGCGCAGTGGGCTCTACGAGATGCCGACACCGTTCACGCCGGGTTCGGAAGGCGCGGGGACGGTCGTGGCCGTCGGCGACGGCGTCGACGGGGTCGCGGTCGGTGACCGCGTGGGCTGGTCGATGGTGCCCGGCAGCTACGCCGAACAGGCGCTGGTGCCCGCGGACAAGCTCGTCCGGCTTCCCGGTGGCATCGACGACCAGACCGCGGCCGCGTCGATGCTGCAAGGCATGACCGCGCACTACCTGGTGAATTCCACGTTCCCGGTCGCCACCGGCAACACCGCGTTGGTGCACGCCGCCGCAGGCGGCATGGGGCTGTTGCTGACCCAGTGGATCAAGGCCAAAGGCGGCATCGTCGTCGGGACCGTCTCCACCGACGAGAAAGCGAAGCTCGCCACCGAGGCGGGCGCCGACGAGATCATCCGCTACGACCGCGACGACGTCGCCGACCAGGTCCGCGACCTCACCGACGGGCGCGGCGTGGACGTGGTCTACGACGGTGTCGGCAAGGACACCTTCGACGCGAGCCTGGCTTCCTTGCGTCCGCGCGGAACCCTCGCGTTGTACGGCGCGGCCAGCGGCCCGGTGCCGCCACTGGACCCGCAACGGCTGAACTCGGCGGGCTCGGTCTTTCTCACCCGGCCGACGCTGGCGCACCATCTGCTCTCGCGGGAGGAACTGGACTGGCGTTCCGGCGACCTGTTCTCCGCGATCGCGAGCGGGGTCCTGCGCATTCGTGTGGGCGGTACCTACCCGCTCGCCGAGGCCGCACGCGCCCACGAGGACCTCGAGGCCCGCCGCACGACAGGAAGCCTGCTCCTGCTGCCCTGACAGGACGTGAGAGAGCATTGGGGACCTGGCCTTGTGCCCGTAGGGCACGGTCACACGTGATCAGCCCGTGAGGGGCTCCGGCGTTCGGAGTTCGTGCCTCGCGAGGCAGGGGTTCTCGCCGCGTACACGTCGGCACTCAACAGGACCCCAGCACCGCGAGGCGCGAACTGGGACGCCGGTCACGGACCACCCGACCAAGCTCCACAATGCGCTCTGAGTCCGCAGGTCAGGACGTCGCGAGCGGACGCGGCCACAGGGGCGGGCAGCCGAGCGGGGTAGCGACGAAGCGTAGGCGTATCCCGGCCGCGACCCTCGGTCGAGTGGCCGGTCCGGACGGGTGAGCGAGCACGAGTCGGACACGACTAGGCTGGATCTCGGACGAGGGATAACAGCGGATGGGATCGGTCCAGACCGCATCCACCGCGTGAAGGAAACTGGAGCTGCGTCCGTGTCCGTCACCGACGATCTTGACCGCTTGACAACCAAGCGACTCCCCGCAGATTGGACCGAACTCGACCAGCGCGCTGTGGACACCGTCCGGGTGCTGGCCGCCGATGCGGTCGAGAAGTGCGGGAGCGGTCACCCAGGCACCGCCATGAGCCTGGCCCCGGCCGCGTACGCGCTGTTCCAGCGCGTGATGCGGCATGACCCGACCGACGCCTCCTGGATCGGTCGCGACCGGTTCGTACTGTCGGCCGGGCACTCGAGCCTGACCCTGTACCTGCAGCTGTTCCTGTCCGGTTACGGGCTGGAACTCGACGACATCAAGTCGCTGCGCACCTGGGAGTCGCGGACGCCAGGGCATCCGGAGTACTGGCACACGCCCGGCGTCGAGACCACCACCGGCCCGCTCGGTCAGGGGCTCGCGAACGCGGTCGGCATGGCGATGGCCGCACGCCGCGAGCGCGGACTGCTCGACCCGGAGGCCACGCAGGGGCAGAGCCCCTTCGATCACCAGGTCTACGTGATCGCCTCCGACGGTGACATCGAGGAGGGCGTGACCTCCGAGGCGTCGTCGTTGGCAGGTACCCAGCGACTGGGCAACCTCACGGTCGTCTACGACGCCAACGAGATCTCGATCGAGGACGACACGAACATCGCGCTGTCCGAGGACACTGCGAAGCGTTACGAAGCCTACGGCTGGCACGTGGTGACCGTCCACGGCGGCGAGGACGTCGTCGGCATCATGGACGCGTTCGAGGCCGCGCGGGCGGAGACCGAACGTCCGACGATGATCGTGCTGCGCACCGTCATCGGCTACCCGGCGCCGACGAAGATGAACACCGGCAAGGCCCACGGTGCCGCGCTGGGCGGCGACGAGGTCGCCGAGATCAAAAAGGAGCTCGGCTTCGACCCGGAGCAGCACTTCGCGATCTCCGACGACGTGCTCACCCACGCCCGCAAGGTGCTGGACCGGGGTCAGGCTTCCCGGAACGAGTGGCAGGTCTCCTTCGACGCGTGGGCGGCGGCGAACCCGGAGCGCAACGCGCTGTTGAAGCGCATGCGCACGCGGGAGCTGCCCGCAGGCTGGGCGGAGAAGCTGCCGACGTTCGAGCCGGACGCCAAGGGCGTCGCCACCCGGAAGGCCTCCGGTGAGGTACTCGCCGCCCTGGCCGACGTGCTGCCGGAACTCTGGGGCGGTTCGGCCGACCTCGCCGAGAGCAACAACACCTCGATGAAGGGCGTCGACTCGTTCGGCCCCACCGAGATCTCCACCGAGATGTTCCCGGCCCAGCCCTACGGCCGGACCCTGCACTTCGGTGTGCGTGAGCACGCGATGGGCTCGATCCTCAACGGCATCGCGCTGCACGGCGGAACCCGCCCGTACGGTGGGACGTTCCTCATCTTCAGCGACTACATGCGCCCCGCGGTGCGGCTCGCGGCGCTGATGAACGCCCCGGTCGTCTACGTGTGGACGCACGACTCGATCGGGCTCGGCGAGGACGGCCCCACGCACCAGCCGATCGAGCAGCTCAGCTCGCTCCGTGCGATCCCGGGTCTCAACGTCGTCCGCCCGGCCGACGCCAACGAGACAGCGCACGCGTGGCGCGCCGTGCTGGAGGACACCTCCGGCCCGTCCGGGCTGGCGCTGACCCGCCAGGGTGTGCCGACGCTGGAGGGCACCGACGCCGACGGCGTCGCCAAGGGCGGATACGTGCTCGCGGAAGCCTCGAAGGACACCCCGGAGCTGCTGCTCATCGCGACCGGGTCCGAGGTGCAGCTGGCCGTGGAGGCCAGGAAGATCCTCGAGGACTCGGGCGTTGCCACTCGTGTGGTCTCGATGCCCTGTGTCGAGTGGTTCGACCAGCAGGACAAGAGCTACCGCGAGCAGGTGTTGCCACCGGCGGTGAAGGCACGGGTCTCGGTCGAGGCCGGTGTGGCGATGAGCTGGCACCGGTTCGTCGGGGACGCCGGGGAGTCGGTCTCGCTCGAGCACTTCGGCGCGTCGGCCGACTACAAGACGCTGTTCGAGAAGTTCGGCATCACCACGGACGCCGTGGTCGACGCCGCCCGGCGCAGCCTGTCCAACGCACGCAGCGACGCGTGAGCGGAGGGAATGCAGTGACGACCAACACCAACCTCAAGGCGCTGAGCGAGGCGGGCGTCTCCATCTGGCTCGACGACCTCTCCCGCGATCGGATCACCTCCGGCAACCTCGCCGAGCTGATCGAGCAGAAGGCCGTCGTGGGAGTCACCTCGAATCCGACGATCTTCGCGAAGGCGCTGTCCAACGCCGCCGACTACAACGATCAGATCCGCACCCTGGCGGCCCGGGGCGCGAGCGTGGACGACACGGTCCGGGAGATCACGACCGCGGACGTACGGGACGCGGCCGACGTGTTCCGCAACGTCTACGAGTCCGGGCACGACGGCCGGGTCTCGCTGGAGGTCGACCCGCGGCTGGCGCACGACACCGAGCGCACCGTCGCCGAGGCCCTGGAGCTGTGGAAGGCGGTGGACCGGCCGAACCTGATGGTCAAAATCCCGGCCACCGTCGAGGGCCTGCCCGCGATCACCCGTGCGCTAGCGGAGGGCGTGAGCGTGAACGTGACGCTCATCTTCTCCGTGGAGCGCTACCGGGAGGTCATGGACGCCTACCTCGCCGGTCTCGAGCGGGCCAAGGCCAACGGGCACCCACTCGCCGGTATCGCCTCGGTCGCGTCGTTCTTCGTCTCCCGTGTGGACGCCGAGATCGACAAGCGGCTGGACACCGTCGACGGCGGTCAGGACCTCAAGGGCAAGGCGGCGATCGCCAACGCCCGGCTGGCCTATGCCGCCTACGAGCGGGTGTTCTCCTCCGAGCGGTGGGCGGCCCTGCAGGCCGACGGCGCGAAGCCGCAGCGTCCGCTGTGGGCCTCCACCGGGGTGAAGGACCCCGCGTACTCGGACACCCGCTACGTCGACGAACTCGTCGCCCCGAACACGGTGAACACCATGCCGGAGGCGACGTTGGAGGCCACCGCCGACCACGCCGAGATCGTGGGTGACACGGTGACCGGAACGGCCGCCGAGTCGCAGAAGGTCTTCGACGCGCTCTCGGCCGTCGGGATCGACCTCGACGACGTGTTCGCGGTCCTCGAGCGCGAGGGCGTGGAGAAGTTCGAGAAGTCCTGGGACGAGCTGCTGGAGACCGTCTCCGAGCAGTTGCAGCAGGCGAAGTAAGGGCCGCGAGCCCACCGGTCTCCGGCGGGGACACGGCAGCGCTGCCGTGTCCCCGCCGGAACCGTCGATCACCGAACTGAAGGAGTTGCATGGCGAACGGGACTTCAGTCGAGATCTGCGACGAGGCACTGGCCGCCGACGCCGGGGGCCAGGTCGAATCGCTGGTGGCCGAGGGCGTCCCCGGCAAGCTCGCCGCCGCGGACCCGACGTTGTGGGGTCCGGACGCGGAGAGCGAGGCGTCGATCCGCCTGGCGTGGACGACGCTGCACGAGACGTCGCGGTCGCTGCCTGCCGAGATCGACGCACTGCGCGCGGAGCTGCACGCGGAGGGACTCGACCGGATCGTGCTCACGGGCATGGGCGGCTCGTCGCTGGCGCCGGAAGTCATCACCGCGACCGACGGGGTGGCGTTGACGGTCCTCGACACCACCGACCCCGGTCAGGTGGCCGACGCGCTCGAGGGCGAGCTCAGCCGCACGGTGCTGGTGGTGTCGTCGAAGTCGGGTTCGACGGTCGAGACCGACAGCCATCGCAGGATCTTCGAACGCGCTTTCGCACAAGACGGAATCGATCCGGCAACGCGGATGGTAGTGGTCACTGACCCTGGGTCACCACTGCAGAGGACCGCGGAGGAAGCCGGATACCGCAAGGTCTTCACCGCGGATCCGCACGTCGGCGGACGCTACTCGGCGCTGACGGCGTTCGGCCTGGTCCCGGCCGGGCTGGCGGGGGCCGACATCGCGAGCCTGCTCGACGACGCCGCCGCCGCACACGAGCAGGTGCGGGTGGACTCGCCGGAGAACCCGGCGGTGCGGTTGGCCGCCGCACTGGCCGCGGCTCACACCCACGGCGCGGAGAAGGCCGTCTTCGCCGACACCGGCTCCGGCATCTCCGGCTTCGGCGACTGGGTCGAGCAGCTGATCGCCGAGTCCACCGGCAAGAACGGCACCGGTGTGCTGTCGGTCGTCGTCGAGAGCGCCGACTCCCCCGGCTTCACCGACCGCGGTGACGACGCGACGACCGTCGCCGTCGGACCCCCGCACGGCTCGGCGCAGATCGCCACGTCCGGCGGCCTCGGCGGTCTGTTCCTGCTCTGGGAGCACGCCACCGCGCTACTCGGCCGCGTGCTCGGGATCAACCCGTTCGACCAGCCCGACGTGGAAGCCGCGAAGAAGGCCGCGCGCACGCTCCTCGACGGCGGGGCAGGCGGGCCGGTGGCGAGCCCGACCCTCGTCGACGGTTCCGTCGAAGTGCACGCCCAGGGCGCCTGGCTTTCGCCCGGTGCAGGCACGATCTCCGAGGTGTTGCGGGCGTTCGTCGCCGCGATGCCGGACCACGGCTATCTGTCGGTGCAGGCCTATCTGGACCGGCTCGACGACGCCTCCGCGGCCGTTCTGCGGCCGGAGCTGGCGCGCCGCACCGGCGCGCAGACGACGTTCGGGTGGGGGCCCCGGTTCCTGCACTCGACCGGGCAGTACCACAAGGGTGGTCACCACAACGGCGTGTACTTGCAGATCACCGGCGCGTCCGAGACCGACCTCGACGTGCCGGAGCGCCCGTACTCGCTCGGCGAACTGCAACGGGCCCAGGCCCTCGGTGACGGTCAGGTCCTCGCCCAGCAACACCGGCCGGTGCTGCGGCTGCACCTGACGGACCGGGCCGCAGGCCTGGTCGAACTGGTCCAGGCCGTGCAGCGGCTCGGCCACCACGAGGCACGGGAGGACTCGGCGTGAGTGCGCAAGCACACGGCGCGAACCGGCAGACGAGCCCACAGTGGACGAACCCACTGCGTGATCCCAGGGACAAGCGGCTACCCCGGATCGCCGGACCCTCCGGTCTCACGATCTTCGGCGTGACCGGTGACCTGTCCCGCAAGAAGCTCATGCCCGCGATCTACGACCTGGCGAACCGGGGTCTGCTGCCGCCCGGCTTCGCGCTGACGGGCTTCGCCCGGCGCGACTGGGCCAACCAGGACTTCATGCAGGTCGTCTACGACGCGGTCAAGGAGAACGCACGTACCCCGTTCCACCAGACCGTGTGGGACCGGCTCGCCGAGGGCATCCGCTTCGTGCCCGGTTCCTTCGACGACCCGGAGGCGTTCGACCAGCTCGCCGAGACGATCAAGGAGCTGGACACCGAACGCGGTACCGGCGGCAACCACGCCTTCTACCTGTCGGTGCCACCGTCGGCGTTCCCCACGGTGCTTCAGCAGCTCGCGCGGTGCGGACTCACCGACCAGAAGGACGACGCCTGGCGCCGGGTGGTGATCGAGAAGCCGTTCGGACACGACCTGTCCAGTGCGCAGGAACTCAACGACATCGTCAACGACGTCTTCCCCGAGGAGTCGGTGTTTCGCATCGACCACTATCTCGGCAAGGAGACCGTGCAGAACATCCTGGCGCTGCGGTTCGCCAACCAGCTCTTCGACCCGGTCTGGAACGCCCACTACGTCGACCACGTGCAGATCACGATGGCCGAGGACATCGGTCTCGGCGGGCGCGCTGGTTATTACGACGGCATCGGCGCGGCGCGCGACGTCATCCAGAACCACCTGCTGCAGCTGATGGCGCTGACGGCGATGGAGGAGCCGGTCTCGTTCTCGCCGCGTGATCTGCGCGCCGAGAAGCTCAAGGTACTGGAGGCGACGAAGCCGGTCGGACCGTTCGACGAGACGACGGCGCGCGGCCAGTACGAAGGCGGCTGGCAGGGCGGCTCGCTGGTGCCCGGCCTGCAGGAGGAAGGCGGGTTCGCCGACGACTCCACGACCGAGACCTTCGCGGCGATCACCCTCGAGGTGGAGAGCCGTCGCTGGGCGGGCGTGCCGTTCTACCTGCGCACCGGCAAACGACTCGGACGCCGGGTCACCGAGATCGCCGTGGTGTTCAAGCGGGCTCCGCACCTGCCGTTCGACGACACGATGACCGAGGAACTGGGCCAGAACGCGCTGGTGATCCGGGTGCAGCCGGACGAGGGCGTGACGATGCGGTTCGGCTCCAAGGTGCCG
This sequence comes from Allosaccharopolyspora coralli, assembly GCF_009664835.1. NCBI lineage: Bacteria > Bacillati > Actinomycetota > Actinomycetes > Pseudonocardiales > Pseudonocardiaceae > Allosaccharopolyspora > Allosaccharopolyspora coralli. The sequence continues at coordinate 2,009,786 of NZ_CP045929.1, read as the reverse complement.
GGCACGTCGATGGAGGTCCGGGACGTCACGATGGACTTCGGTTACGGCCACGCCTTCACCGAGTCCTCGCCGGAGGCCTACGAACGGCTGATCCTCGACGTGCTGCTCGGCGAGCCCTCGCTGTTCCCCGTCAACGACGAGGTGGAGCAGTCCTGGAAGATCCTCGATCCCGTGCTGGAGCACTGGGCCGCGCACGGACGGCCGGAAAGTTACAAGGCGGGAACATGGGGGCCCGACTCGGCGGAGACGATGCTGGCCCGGACCGGACGCGTCTGGAGGCGCCCGTGATCATCGACCTTCCGTCCACCACGACCTCGAAGGTCAACAAGAAGCTGGTGGACCTGCGCGAGTCCGGTGGTGCCGTTGCGCTCGGCCGGGTGCTCACGCTGGTCATCGTCACCGACGAGGTGACCGGCACCGAAGAGGCGATCGAGGCGGCGAACCTGGCGAGCCGGGAGCACCCGGCCCGGGTGATCGTGGTCGCCAAGGGTGCGCGAGAGGCCGCCCCGCGACTGGACGCGCAGATCCGCGTAGGCGGCGACGCTGGAGCCTCCGAGGTCATCGTGCTGCGCCTCTACGGCGAGCTGGTCGACGAGGGCGCCGGCGCGGTGGTGCCGCTGCTGCTGCCGGACGCACCCATCGTCGTCTGGTGGCCCACCGACGCCCCTGAGGTCCCCGCGAAAGACCCGATCGGGGCGTTGGCGCACCGGCGCATCACCGACTCGGCGGCCGAGGACGATCCGATCGCCACGCTGCAGACCCGGGTACGCAGCTACGTGGAGGGCGACACCGACCTGGCGTGGACTCGCCTGACGTCGTGGCGCGCGGTGCTCGCGGCCGCGCTCGACCTGCCGCCGTACGAGCGCGTCACGGCCGCCGCGGTCTCGGGTGCGGCCGACTCGCCGTCGACCGACCTGTTGGCCGCGTGGCTGTCGACCTACCTCGAGATCCCCGTGCGCCGGGTGGATCAGCCCCGGATCGACGGCATGTACTCGGCGGTGCTGGAACGGCCGTCGGGCGCCGTGGAGCTCGTGCGCCCCGACGGCAAGGTCGGGACCCTGACCCAGCCCGGCCAGCCGGAACGGCGGGTCGCGCTACAGCGCCGCGAGGTGCGGGACTGCCTGACCGAGGAGTTGCGTCGGCTCGACCCGGACGAGATATACCAGTTCACCCTGGAGGGTCTGCCCGGCGTCGTGCACGAGTCCGCGACACAGGCCGCCTCCGCGACACAGGCTGCCACCGGGCAACAGGAGGCCGCCGCAAAGCAGTCCGATACCGATTCGGCCGCGACCCGGGAGGAGCAGGCATGAGCGCCGAGGTCGTCGTGCACGACGGGGACGATCTGCTCGCCGCCGCGGCCGCCGCTCGCCTGCTCACCCGGATCGTCGACGCGCAGGCCGCCCGAGGCGCCGCCTCGGTGGTGTTGACGGGCGGTCGTACTGGAACGGCGGTGCTGGAACACGTCTACCGCTCGCCTGCGCGGGACGCGGTGCGGTGGGACGCGCTCGAGGTGTACTGGGGTGACGAGCGGTTCCTGCCCTCCGGCGACCCGGAGCGCAACGAGACCCAGGCTCGAAAGGCGCTGCTCGACCACGTCCCCGTCGACCCGGGACGGGTGCACCCCATGCCCGCCTCGGACGGCGTGCTCGGGGACGACGTGGATCGGGCGGCGGCGCACTACGCGGAGTTGCTGGCGCAGCGCTCGGAGTCCGTCACCGACTTTCCGGTGCCGACGTTCGACGTGGTCATGCTCGGCGTCGGCGAGGAAGGGCACACCGCGTCGCTGTTCCCGGAGACCCCGGCGGTGCGGGAGTCCGAACGCAGCGTCGTCGGCGTTCGGGACTGCCCCAAGCCGCCGCCCACCCGTGTGTCGCTGACGCTGCCGGCGCTGCGCACGGGCTCCGAGGTGTGGTTGCTCACCACGGGGGAGAAGAAGGCGGAGCCGGTCGCCGCGGCACTCTCCGGCGCCGACCCGGTCGAGGTCCCGGTCGCGGGTGCCACCGGGCGCACGCGCACCCTCTGGCTCCTCGACAGCGCCGCCGCCGCCCGCCTCCACTGAGGCGAACGGCACTCTCGCCCCGCCACACGAGGCGAAAGTGCCGTTCGCTCCACCCCACTCCGGTGCGAACGGCACGTTCGCCCCGTCTTGTGAGGCGAGAGTGCCGTTCGCCTCGAACCACCACCCCACCGAGGCGAACGGCACCTTCACCCCACCACACGAGGCGAAAGTGCCGTTCACGCCGGACCCATTCTGGTGCGAACGGCACGTTCGCCCCGTCTCGCGAGGCGAGAGTGCCGTTCGCCTCGTGTAAAGCGCTATTCGGCAGGGAGTCGGGTCGGGTCGAGGACGACGATGCCGTCGTCGTCGGCGACGAGGTACTCCCCCGGGACGAACCGAACGCCACCGAGTTCGACGATCTCGTCCACCGTGCCGTCACCGGTCTTGGAACTCTTCCGCGGGTTGGTGCCGAGTGCCTTCACCCCGAAGTCCATCTCGCCGATCACCGCCGAGTCGCGGATGGCGCCGTGCACCACCACGCCGGTCCAGCCGTTCGAGCGTCCGAGCTCGGCGATGAGGTCTCCCACGAGTGCGGTGTGCACGGAGCCGGAACCGTCGATCACGAGCACCTGGCCGTCGCCGGGCTCGGAGAGGGTCTTCTTCAGCAGCGCGTTGTCCTGGAAGCAGGTGACGGTCCGGATGCGCCCGCCGAAGGCACGCGTGCCGCCGTACTGGCGGAACTGGACGTCGCAGCTGCGGGTCTCGGCGCCCTCCTGGTCGGCGATGTCGGCGGTGGCCAGCGGCATGGATCCTCCTGAACCTCTCACGCGGGATCGGCTCACCCTACCGTTCGGTAACCTCTGCTGCCGACCGGTCGCGACCGAGGTCACCTCGGATGGCCGAGTTCCAGGGCGGGCAGGACACTGTGCGGGTGGTCACGTCGGTGCGGTACCTCGTGCGCGTCGAAGGAGTCGTGCAGGGAGTGGGCTTTCGCCCGTTCGTGCACTCCCTCGCGACCCGACTGGGCCTCACCGGACACGTCGGCAACGACGTCCACGGCGTTTTCATCGAGGTCGAAGCCTCACTCGAGATGGTCGACCGCTTCCTCACCGGCCTGCGTGACGAGGCACCTCCGCTCGCCGTGGTCGAGCAGGTCCGAACCGAACCACTGACTCCGCAGGGCACCACGTCGTTCACGATCTCCGAGAGCACCGGCGGCGGGGTCCGCGACACGCTGGTTTCCGCCGACAGCGCGACCTGTGCGGACTGCCTGCGCGAGATGCGGGACCCTGCGGACCGCCGCTTCGGCTACGCGTTCGTGAACTGCACGAACTGCGGCCCTCGCTTCACCATCGTCCGAGACGTCCCCTACGACCGGCCACTGACGACGATGGCCGGGTTCCCGATGTGCGCCGAGTGTCGCGCCGAGTACGACGAGCCGACCGACCGCCGGTTCCACGCGCAGCCGGTGTGTTGCCCACGGTGCGGACCACGGCTGCGATTCACCACCGCTTCCGGCCGGGACGTTGCCGGCGACCCACTCACCGCTGCTGCGGCGGCGTTGGACCGCGGCGAGGTCGTAGCCGTGAAAGGCCTCGGCGGGTTCCATCTCGCGGTCGCCGCCGGACACCACGACGCGGCGGCGACCTTGCGCAAGCGCAAACACCGTGAGGACAAGCCGTTCGCTGTCATGGTCTCCGATGTGGACGCTGCCGCTCGGCTGTGCCGGGTCGGTGACGTCGAGGCCGAGTTACTGCGGTCGCGGCGCCGACCGATCGTGCTCATGGACCGGCTCGACGGCGCCCCGGTGGCCGAGGCGGTCGCCCCGGGGAACCGGCAGCTCGGCCTCATGCTGCCCTACACCCCGCTGCACCATCTGCTGGTCGCCTCCTACGACGGTCCCATCGTGCTCACCAGCGGCAACCTCTCCGACGAGCCGATCGCCCACGAGGACGACGACGCCGCACGGCGGCTCGCCGGGATCGCCGACGCGTTCCTCGGCCACGATCGCCCGATCCACGTGCGCACCGACGACTCGGTGGTCCGGGTCTCGCGCGGCGGCCCGCTGCTGCTGCGCCGGTCCCGCGGCTATGCCCCGGAACCCGTGACGGTGCCGTGGGAGTTCCCGCGCCCGGTTCTGGCGTGCGGCGCGGAGTTGAAGAACACCTTCGCCGTCGCCAAACACAAGCACGTGTTCGTCTCGCACCACATCGGCGACCTGGAGAACTTCGAAACACTGACGTCGTTCACGACCGGCGTCGAGCACTACCGCAGGCTTTTCGACACGGATCCCGTGGTCGTCGCCCACGACCTGCACCCGGAATACCTGTCGACCAAGTACGCGTGGGAACTCGACGACGTCGAACTGGTCGGTGTCCAGCACCACCACGCCCACATCGCCTCGTGCCTGGCCGACAACGGCGACGCCGGCCCGGTGCTGGGTGTCGCCTTCGACGGGCTCGGGTTCGGCTGTGACGCGCAGCTGTGGGGCGGCGAGTTCCTGCTCGCCGGGCTCACCGGGTTCCACAGGCTGGCACACCTGCGTCCGGTGCCGCTGCCTGGCGGCCCGACCGCGATTCGGCAACCCTGGCGGATGGCCGTCGCGTATCTCGTCGGCGGCGGGCAGCTGCCGGACCTCGGCCTGTTCCGGCGCAACGAGCGCTGGCGTGCGGTGGCGAGACTCGCCGAGTCCGGTGACACACAGTGGACTTCGAGCGCGGGCCGGCTGTTCGACGCCGTCGCCGCGGCCCTCGACGTTCGGGACCGGGTGACCTTCGAAGGCCAGGCGGCCATCGAACTCGAACAGCTCGCCGATCGCGTCGAGCCGGGGGCTTACGACGTGCCGATCCTGGACGGACGACCGCCGCAGCTCGACGGCCCCGCGCTGGTGCGAGCCGTGTGCGCGGACGCGGCACGGGGCGCCTCCACGCCGGTGGCGGCCGCCCGATTCCACAATGGCCTCGTCGCCGCCGTGACGCGCATGTGCCTGCGGCTGCGGGACGAGACCGGAGTCTCGACGGTCGCCCTCTCCGGCGGTGTGTTCCAGAACATGCTGCTCGCCGAACGGACCTCGTCCGCACTGACGGAACACGGCCTGCGCGTGTTGACGCACTCGCGAGTTCCCCCCAACGACGGAGGGATCAGCCTCGGCCAGGCGGCCGTCGCAGGCGCACTGGATCGCGAACAGAGATCACCGAGGCACTGACAGCGACACGGCCGAACACCGGCGCACCCACTCGTACCAGGCCGCCAGGTTCTCGCCGGTGCGCGCGGAGACGCCCAGCACGTCCGCGTCGACCGCCACCGAGCGACAGTGCGCGACGAACGCCTCCACGTCGAAGTCCAGATGCGGCAACAGATCCACCTTGTTCAGCAACACCAGGTCTGCGGTGCGGAACATGTTCGGGTACTTCAGCGGCTTGTCCTCGCCTTCGGTCACCGAGGCGACCACGACGCGGGCCTGCTCGCCCAGGTCGAACAGTGCCGGACACACCAGGTTGCCGACGTTCTCGATCACCACGACGGCTCCGGGTTCGGGCTGCAAGGAATGCAGGCCGCGCGCCATCATCTCGGCGTCGAGGTGGCAGCCCGACCCGGTGTTGACCTGCACCACGGGCACCCCCGTGGCCCGGATGCGGTCGGCGTCGAGCAGCGTCTCCTGGTCACCCTCCAGCACGCCCATCGGGCTGTCCTTGCCGAGTTCGCGCAGGGTACGTTCGAGCAGCGTCGTCTTCCCGGAACCGGGGGAACTCATGAGATTGAGGGCGACGATGCCGCGATCGGCCATCCACCTGCGGTTGCGTTCGGCGAGACGGTCGTTCTTGGCGAGAACCTGCTGTTCGAGCGCGATGGTGCGGCTGCGGGCCGTCGGTTTGCGCACGGACTGCGGAGTGTTCTCCGGCTGCGGTGCCCCACCCTGTCGCGGGACGTGACCTACTCCGCCGTGGTGGTCACGACGACCGTGCCCGTGGCTCTGTCCATGTCCGTGTTCGTGGCCGTGCCCATGACCGTGCTCGTGGCCGTGCCCGTGGGGCTCGTGATCGTCGTGTCCGTGCGCAGCGGGGCCGGTGATCCGTACCCCGTTGCCCGAGCATCCGCACGTTGCGCACATGTCATTGCACCTCCACTGATCTGATCCGCAGCTGCCTGCCCGACACGACGTCGAGATCGACGCTGCCGCACTCGCAGAGCGCGACCATTTCGACCACGTCGAACTCCGCGTCGCACGTGCGGCAGCGAACCCGCCCCGGCGGCTCGATGATCTCGAGGCGGGCGCCCTCCAGTGCCGTGCCCTCGGCAACGAGATCGAAGCAGAACCGGACCGAGTCGGGAACCAGTCCCGAGATCCGCCCGATCTCCAGCTGCAGGCCCGTGATGCGGGGCGACTCGACGGTCTCCAGTACCGTCTCGACGACACTCTGTGTGATGCCCAGTTCGTGAACGGCCATCACCTCCCCCGACTCCGGCCTGCGTCAACAGATCCGCGGGAGCGGGTCACCGACGAGCAGGTCCACGATCCTGGTACCGCCGAACGTCGTGTTCAGCAGCACCAGCCCGGGTGGATCCTCCCCTATCCGGCCGATGATCGCCGACTCGGAACCGAGCGGGTGGGCACGCATCGTGGCCAGCGTCGCCTCGGACTCGGCGCCGTCGACCACCACGACGATCCGCCCCTCACACGCCACGTACAGCGGGTCGATGCCGAGCAACTCCGAGGCACCGCGCACCTCGTGGCGCACCGGCACCGTCTCCTCGTCGACCACGACGGACACCCCCGCTGCCCGGGCAACCTCGTTGAGGATCGTCGCCACGCCGCCCCGGGTGGCGTCCCGCATCGCACGCACGCCGGTCGAACCCGCGAGCACGTCACGCACGAGCCCGTGCACGGCGGCCGTGTCGGACTCGACGTCCGAGTCGATGTCGAGTTCGCCGCGCTCCAGCATCACCGTCACGCCGTGGTCACCGATCGGTCCGGACACCAGAATCGCATCGCCCGGACGAGCGGTGTCGATGCCGAGCTGGTGGTCGGTTTCCCGCAGTCCGACACCCGCCGTGTTCACATAACACCCGTCGGCCTTCCCCTTCTGCACGACCTTGGTGTCGCCGGTGACGATCTGCACACCCGCGGTCTCCGCGGCCGCGGACATCGACTCGACGATCCGCGTGAGGTCGGCCACCGGAAACCCTTCCTCGATGATGAACCCGGCCGAGAGGTACAGCGGCGTCGCACCGGAGACGGCGAGGTCGTTGACGGTGCCGTTGACGGCGAGATCCCCGATGTCTCCACCGGGGAAGAACAGCGGCGAGACCACGAACGAGTCCGTCGTGAACGCCAGCCTCGACTGTCCGACCGACAGTTCCGCACCGTCCTCCAACTTCTCCAGCAGCGGATTCCGGAACCGGTCGAGGAACAGCGCCTCCACCAGCGTCTGGGTGGCCTTGCCGCCCGCCCCGTGCGAGGAGGTGATCCGTTCCTCCTTGATCTTCGGTTTGCGTTTACGGGCCTTCTCGATGCGGTCGAGCACCTGCTGCTCGCGGTCGACGTACTCGCTGCCCGGGCGGGCGGTGCCCGCCGGTGCCTCGTCGTGGTCGTGATCGACCCTCATGCCCGGCTCGCCTCCTTCACGCGTTCCCGGCTGAACCGGCCGAAGTTGTAGTACGCGGCGCACGCACCCTCGGGCGAGACCATGCATGTGCCGATCGGTGTCTCCGGCGTGCACGCGGTGCCGAAGACCTTGCACTCCCACGGTTTCAGCACGCCCTTGAGGACTTCACCGCACTGGCACGCCTTGGGGTCGGCGACGCGCACGCCCGGCAGCTCGAAGCGGCGCTCGGCGTCGAACTTCGCGAAGCGGTCGGTCAACTCGGTCGCCGAGTGCGAGATGAACCCGAGACCGCGCCATTCGAAGTAGGGGCGCAGGCGCATCGTCTCGCCGATCACCTTCAGGGCGGTGAGATTGCCGTTCCACGGCACGACGCGCCCGTACTGGTTCTCGACCTCACAGCGTTCCTCCCGCAACTGGACCATGAGCATGTAGATCGACTGCAGGATGTCCAGCGGTTCGAAGCCGGACACGACGATCGGTTTCTCGTAGTCGCGTGCGATGAACTCGTACGGACGGCATCCGATCACAGTGGACACGTGGCCGGGCCCGAGGAACCCGTCGAGGCGCAGGTCCGGCGAGTCGAGGATCGCCTTGATCGCGGGGATGATCGTGACGTGGTTGCAGAAGACCGAGAAGTTCTCCAGACCTTCGGCCTCGGCACGCAGCAGCGTCATCGCCGTGGACGGCGCCGTCGTCTCGAATCCGATCGCCATGAACACGACCTGCTGGTCCGGGTTCTGGCGTGCGATCTTCAGTGAGTCCAGCGGGGAGTACACCATGCGGATGTTGGTGCCCTCGGCGTTGGAGTCGAAGAACGACCCTCCGCTGCCGGGAACACGCATCATGTCCCCGAACGACGTCATGAGCACGTCCGGCTGCCTGGCGATGTGGATCGAGTCGTCCACCCTGCCCATCGGGATCACGCACACCGGGCAGCCCGGTCCGTGCACGAGCGTGATGTTCTCGGGCAGGTAGTCCTCCAATCCGTGCTTGTAGATCGTGTGCGTGTGTCCGCCGCAGACCTCCATGAACTTGTACTCGCGTCCCGGCTCGCACAGGTCGGCGATCTTCGCGGACAGCGCCCGCGCCTTCTCGGCGTCGCGGAACTCGTCGACGAAACGCACGATGCTCCCCCTTCGCGTGGTGACGAGTGGAACGGATGTCGACCGACCGTGCCGGGCGATGGTGATACGACACCGTCGCGCGTGCGGCGTTCCCGCGCACGTGCGGCCGACCCGCGCTACTCGATTCGGGATTCCTTGAGTGCTTCGATCTCGTCGGCGTAAGCCTGCCCGATCCCTTCCAGGAAGGCGAGCGCGTCCTGCGCCTCCTGCTCGTCGATCTTGGACAGTGCGAACCCGACGTGGATGAGGATCCACTCGCCGGGGACCGGCCGGTCCTCACCGAGCAGACCGATGTTGATGTTGCGGCGAACTCCGCTGACGTCCACCTTGGCCAGGTCCGGCTTGTCGTCGAGTACCTCGATGACCTCACCGGGAATTCCGAGGCACATCTGCTCACCACCTCTCGTCGTCGGAGTGCTCGGCCGGGTCACATCCGGCTGATCTTGATGTAGCGCCGGACATCGGGTCCGACCATGCGCACCATGAACACGACCAGCGCAACGGTCGCGGACAGCATCAGAAATCGGCGGAACATCTCACACCTCCTCGGTGGTGGCGGTGGTCACGGCCAGTTCCCGAACGAGCGTGCGGACCACACGCAACGCTTCCGGTATCGCCTCCCGCACCGGGTCGCTCAACCCTGTGCGATGCTCCACATCGGACGGTTCGCACCCGACCACGAACACCTTCTCGACCCGTCCGCCGAGCTCGCCGAGCAGCCGCAGGACCGCGTCCGGCTGCATGCCGTGGGCGTCGAGAGCAGCGGGAACCGACCCGGTCACTCCCGTGCCGTCGCCGAGGTCGAGCAGGCTCACCGTGCCCGGTTCCTCCCCGCGCGGTGTCGCGTCGACGAGGATGAGTGCCTCGAAGCCGTCGAGCAGGTCGAAAGCCAGATGCATTCCGCTGGTGCCGTAGTCGGCGACGCGGACCCGCTCGGGAAGCTCCTCGGACGACAACGCGCGCACCGCCTCGACGCCGAACGCGTCGTCGCCGAGGAAGATGTTGCCGACACCGGCCACAAGAATGCGCGGTGTCACGGCGCGGCTCCCGTCGTGCCTGCCGGGTCACTGGTGTCGTACGCAGCGGAGCCGGTCTCGTTCACCGGCCGCACCTCGTCCGGACGGAAGTACAGGAACCGTCCGTGCCTGCCCTGCATGTCCGAGACCGGGTCGTCGTCGAGCGTGACCGCCAGATACGTCTCGTCGTCGACGTCCAGGAAAACCGCCTGCACTGTGGCTTTCCTGCCCCACAGGAACATGTCCTGTGCGTCGGTCGTGCGGATCCCCGGCGTGAGCGTGACGCTGCTGCCCTTGGCGACGTCTTCGCCTGCGATGTGCACGGAATCGGTGTCGGGATCCACCGAGGCGTCCACACCGGGGTCCCACCACGGCGCCGTCGGTCGCGGAACGTCCGGTTCCATCCCCGGAGCCGCGATGGGGGCGCCCTCGTCCGTCGCGCCCGAATCCGGCCGGGAGGCGGTGGCGTCCCGGAAGTAGCGCATCGTCCCGTGCAACCGTTCGAGCACCGCGCCCGGCATGTCCTCGACGGCGTCGAGCAGCTCCCTCGCGCGATCGTCGGTCATTCGTGCTTCGCGCTTTTCCTCGTCGGTCAGTGCGAGCGTGCGCAACGTCAGGATCTCGTCGATCTCCGTCCCGTCGAACAACGGCTGGGCACTCTCCGGGGCGATGGCCGGGTCGTCGTAGAGGATGATCGGCGCGGAGAGCATCACCTCGCTGCGTTCGTCCGAGCCGATCAACACCGGCCACGTACGTTCGTTGACGCACTCGTCGACGAAGGGTTTCGCCCACTCCGGTGGATCCGTCGACGAGACGAACCGACCCGGGCCCACCCCGAGCACCAGATGCGCGGCCACCAACGACCGGCGCAGCGCCTCGTCCCGATTCGGATCCGGTTCCCGCCAGCTCGTCGTGTTCCGGATCTCCACCCGCAGCCGGTACCCGCCGAACGGGTTCCGCAGCGGTTCGGCCCCGACGACGAGGCACGCACTCACCGGCTGGCGATCGCGGACGATCCTGCCGACCGTCGTGGCGGTGACGTCCTGCACCGGCTCCACATCCACGACTCCGGGAATCTCCACGTCGAACCCGCGTTCCGAGCCGGCAGCTTCGTCGAGCGGGACCGTCACGTCGTGTTCGACCTCGACCGCTTCGGTCCACGGGCGGATCTCCCGACCCTCGACCGTCACGGAGTCCACCGACCGTCCGGACTCGTCTTCAACGCGTCGCTGCTGAACGTGCAGGAACCGCAACCGGATCCGCACCGTCGCGCCCGGCCGGGCGTCCATGACGCACTCGGTCCGCGCCGTCGCGAATTCCCCCGCCTCCTCCGAGGCGAACACGGGCGGTGCGAGCACCCCGAACTGCCACCGGACCTGGTTTTTCGCCGCAGAGGCGCGGTACGGGTACAGCAGGTATCCCTCGTAGAGCACCGCGTCTGCGATCTCGCGCGCGTCGTCGAAGGTGACCGGCTCGTCGGGTGCGGACGTCATCGCTGCCCCTCCCCCGCCTTGTCGAGCAGCGAGCCGACGGCTTCGTCCCAGGTCGGGATCGCGTGCCGCGCCTTGTACCGGATCAGGGCGTCGACGGTGTCGTGGTGGAACCGCACCCAGGTCGCCTGCGGGAAGTACAGGTCCATCAGGTCGCGCCACACCGAGATCGGCATGTCGTGGTTCGCCTGCTTGTGCCACGGCACCTGTTCGACCCAGAAACCCCGTTCTCCCTTGCCGAAGACCGTGCCGCTGAACAACAGCACCATCGGCACGACGCCCGACTCGAGCGAGTGGAAGTACTTCCCGGAGGCGACCTCCATGTCGTAGGTGCACGGAACCGGAAGCTCGACCTCGGTACTGCCGGTGAAGCTCGGCACCATCACCGAGACGTAGGCGAACTGCATCGGGTGCAGCGTCTGGCCCCACCGGTTCCGGCTGCCGAACAACGAGCTGAGCAGTTCCTCCTCCTGCTCGTCGTAGCCCCGGCGCTGCGGTTCGATGCGGATCTGGCAGCGCAGCGCGATCGAGTGGATCGGCTGAGCACTCCGCTCGTCGATGCGTAGCCGGAATACGAGTGTCGGGCCGGCTCCGTACCGCTCCGGGTGCACGTCCAGGCAGGTGAACTCGAAGTCAGCCATCGTCGTCCCCCACCCGCTCGCCACGGTCGCGGAGATCGGCGAAGAACGACTCGATCCGCTCCCACACTTCGCTGCCGCCGTCGAACCCACGCCAGTGCAGCCGCACTTGACCGACCAGCTCGTAGCACGTGGTGATGGGGACGGCGAAGCACTCGAAACGTCCACTGTGGCGGGTGACGAGCAGCGCTTCGACGTCGTCCTCGAGCACACCGAGGGGCGAGCCCGCGATCGCGTCCTCCCACACGCTCACCGGCAGCAGGGACTCGGTGGCTCCTGCCGGACTCGGGTAGAAGGCAGCCGGACCGGACACCGTGCTGTGGAACAGGAACGCGGTGCCCACCGGGATCTGGGTGGCTTCCCATATCCGCTCGCCCGCGGAGAACTCCGAGGCGTAGCGGATCCGCTCCGGGACGGCCCGGTGTTTGCCGCCGCCGGACCCTGGGTGGGTGAACAGCAAATAGCAGGGTCGGCACGTGCACAGGATCGAACGGGACTCGACGTTGGCCACGTGGGAGTGGGCGGACCACAATGGCTCCGCACACATCTCGCACCGCGGCCCGGCCTGTTCCCGGGCTTGCGGCTCAGGCCGGTGGACGAAACGACGAAGACCCGACGTCACCCCGTCACCCCCATCGGCACGGCCACCCGCACCGTGCTGTCGTCGACCAGCAGCGGAAGCGGTTCCAGATGCAGAGAGACGTTGTCGAGCCCGCGACCGGCGAGGCGTACGTCGTAGTGCTCACCACACGTCCCGCAACGAAGTGAGGCGCCGTCGAGCGTTCCCGCGGAGATCGGCCCCGTACACCGTGGGCATCGATCGGCGTAGGCGTAATGCTGATCGTCTACAGTGCACAGAGTGACCGGACGTCCCGCGACCTCCGTCGCCAGCAGCACACCCGGCGCGAGGCGGTCGACGCAGTCGAGATCACGCCACTCGGGCTCTGCCGCTGGCCCCGAGCTCTGTTCCGGCACGAGGGGCAGCAACGGCCTGCCACCGGGTCCTGCGGGGGACGTACCGGGACCGGTGACGCCCTCGACCTCGATCTCGGTGACCTCGGGCGCGGCCTCCCGGATCGCGTTCTCGATCGCCAGCTTCACCGTCACCAACGACGACGGGCAACCGTCGCAGCTGCCGGTCAACCGGAGATGGGCGACACCGTCGTCACCCACCCCGAACAGTTCGACGTCGCCCGAATGCGATCCGAGGTACGGGCGCACCGTGTCCAGCGCCGCGGCGACCCGCTCCCCGACCGATTCCGGATGCAGGTCGTGCAACGTCAGCAGCGCACCGACGAGCGGGTCAGCGGCGAGCTCCCGGTACAGCTCGCCGCCGACATTTTCCTCCTCCTGCAGAATGCACACCATCCTGCCGAGTCCCGCCCCGTAGAACTCCACGAGTGTCCGCACGAGTTCCTCGGCCCGCTCGGTCGCCGCCGGATCACCCGAGCGCTCGAACTGCCCGAGCAGCTCGTCGATGCGGCCCGCGACCTCCCGCGCGTCCGCGCCGTCCTTCGCCTGCGTCATCGCCGCCGCCCGTCAGGTGGTGCCGTTGAACGCGTGCGGCGAATGCACCTTCTCGAGCACGTTGCCGTCGCCGGTGTACATGTGCACACCACACGGCAGGCACGGGTCGAAACTGCGCACCGCACGCATGATGTCGATCCCCTTGAAGTTCTCCCTGGTGTTCTCCTCGAAGATCGGTGTGTTCTGCACCGCGTCCTCGTACGGTCCGGGTGTGCCGAAGTTGTCCCGCACGCTGCCGTTCCACGGTGTCGGTGGGTACGGGTGATAGTTGGCGATCTTGCCGTCGCGAATCACCATGTGGTGCGAAAGCACTCCGCGCACAGCCTCGGTGAAGCCGCAGCCGATGCCGTCCTCGGGCACCTCGAACGGCTCCCAGGTCTTGGTGTGACCGGCCCGCACCTCCGCGAGGGCACGTTCCACGAAATGCAGTGCCAGTGCCGCACTGTAAGCCTGGTAATAGGTTCGCGCGCGGTTGCGCTCCAGCGCGTTACTCCACTGGGGAATCTTCCACTCGAAGGTCTTCTCCGGCTTCGTCGCCGACTTCGGCAAGTGGATCTGGACGCTGTGGCCCGTCGCCTTCACGTACCCGGCGTCGACCAGACCGGAAAGCGCCGTCGACCACAAGCGAGCGATCGGGCCGCCCCCGGTGTCCAACGCGAGGTGCTCGTTGCCGTCGAACCAGCGCGGCGACATCACCCACGAGTACTTGTCGTCGAAATCGCGTTTGCTCGGCCGTGGAATCGTGTGCTGGTTCCACGGGTGACGCCGATCCACCGGGTTGCCCAGCGGGTCGCGCTCGACGAACATCTCTTGGTCTTCCCAGTCCTCGTAGTACGAGCTGCCCAGCAGGATCCGGATACCCAAGTTGATGTCGACCAGATCGTTGGTGACGAGCTTGCCGTCGACGATCACTCCCGGGGTCACGAACATCTTCCGACCCCAGTCGGTCATCTCCCGATAGTTGAATCCGGGGTGATCAGGGTCCATGTGACAGCCCCAGCACGCCAACAGGGTTCGTCGCCTGCCGACCTCCTCGTAGCCCGGCAGTGCCTCGTAGATGAAATCGAACAGGTCGTCGTGCATCGGAACGCAGCGCTTCATGAACTCCACGTACCGCATGAGCCGGGTCAGATAGTCGGTGAACAACTGCACGGTGGCGACGGTGCCGACCCCGCCCGGGTACAAAGTGGACGGGTGAACGTGACGGCCCTCCATGAGGCAGAACATCTCGCGCGTCATGCGAGAGATCTGCAGTGCCTCGCGGTAGAACTCGCCCTCCATCGGGTTCAGCGAGCGCATGATGTCGGCGATCGTGCGATAACCGTGCTCCGCCGCGTTCGAGGCTGCGGTGCGCTCCGCCAACTCCAGCACACCCGGGTTGGTCTCCCGAACCATCTTCTCGCAGTAGTCCACCCCGACCAGGTTCTCCTGGAAGATGTTGTGGTCGAACATGAACTCCGCGGCCTCACCCAGGTTCATGATCCACTCACCGAGGTGCGGCGGCCGGACACCGTAGGCCATGTTCTGCGCGTACACCGAGCACGTCGCGTGGTTGTCGCCGCAGATCCCGCAGATGCGGCTGGTGATGAAGTGCGCGTCGCGGGGGTCTTTTCCCTTCATGAAGATGCTGTATCCGCGGAAGATCGACGAGGTCGAGTACGCCTCCACGACCTTCTTCGCCGACCAGTCGATCTTCGTGTAGATCCCGAGGCTGCCCACGATACGGGTGATCGGGTCCCACGACATCTCCATGAGGTCCTGGTCGGACTTGCCCTTGCGCCCTTGGGTGCTGGTCATGTCATTGCCTTCCGTCTCGGATGCTCGTGGCCCTCGACGCGGTCACCAGGGGGGCCGGTACCCGGTGTGTAGTTCGCGGGTCCTTCCCCGCCAGGACGGTTCCTTGTCCGCGGTCTTGCGAGTGATCTCGCGCAACCGCCGGATCGCCATGCCGTACACACCACTCGCCGCGGTCGACACCCGCGCCCCCGGCGGCTCGTCCATGAACGGCATGAACTTGTCCGGGAATCCGGGCATCGTGCATCCGATGCAGATACCTCCGACGTTCGGGCACCCGCCGATGCCGTTGATCCAACCGCGCTTGGGCACGTTGCACTGCACCACCGGACCCCAGCACCCGATCTTCACCAGACACTCCGGGGCTCCGTAGTGATCGGTGAACTGGCCCTGCTCGTAGTAACCGGCGCGGTCGCATCCTTCGTGGACGGTCGCGCCGAACAACCACTGTGGACGGAGTTGGTCGTCGAGCGGGATCATCGGAGCTTGCCCGGCGACCTGGTAGAGCAGGTACAGGATGGTCTCGGAGAGGTTGTCCGGGTGGATCGGGCAGCCGGGCACACACACGATCGGGAGACCGGCCTTCGATGTCCAGTTCCAGCCCAGGTAGTCCGGAACCCCCATTGCCCCGGTCGGGTTGCCCTCCATAGCGTGGATCCCGCCGTAGGTGGCGCAGGTTCCCACCGCCAGCACTCCCAGCGCCTTCGGCGTCAACCGGTCGAGCCACTCACTGGTCGTCATCGGCTGACCGGTGTCCGGGTTGTTGCCGAACGCGGCGAAATAACCTTCCTGCTTGATCGACTCGTTCGGGATGGACCCCTCCACGACGAGCACGAACGGCTCCAGCTCGCCCCGATCAGCTTTGTGGAACCACTCGATGAACGTGTCCGCGCCCTGCTCCGGACCGCACTCGAAGTCGATCAGCGGCCAGTGCACCTGAACCTCGGGCAGGCCGGGCAACGCACCGAGCGCGATTTCTTCGATGCTCGGCTGCGTGGCGGCGGTCAACGCGACCGAGTCACCGTCGCAACTCAGTCCCGCGTTGATCCAGAGAATGTGGACCGGACCCGGCGGTGACTGTTGCTCGGACTCCTCGTCGGGAACGCTCTGCACGTGCCTCGTAGCTGGACTCACGACTGCTCACCCCAACTCCTCCTGGAAACTCCTCGCTGCCGATCCGTTCTCGGTATCCGCGTTCGACGCGAGCGCGAGCACCGTCAGCTCCCACAACGCGTGGTACAAGGTCGTCTGGGCTTCCTGAATGCGGTGCACCGAGGATGAGGGCACCACGAACAGGTGGTCGATGGATTCGGATTCGGCCATCTTCCCGCCCCGGTCGCCTGCGATACCGATCGTCAGCAGACCACGCCGCTTCGCCTCGTCGAACGCGCTCAGCAGGTTCGCCGAGTTCCCGCTGGTGGACAGTCCCGCCGCGATGTCGTCGCGGCGACCGAACGCGCCGATCTGACGCGCGAAAACGACGTCGAACCCGACGTCGTTGGACAATGCCGTGACCACGGCGATGTCGCTGGTGAGACCGAACGCGGGCAACGCCGTGGAGTCCGGACCCGGGTGCAGGAACATGCTGGCCATGTCCTGAGCGTCCGTGGAGCTGCCCCCATTTCCGAACGTCAGCAACCGGCCGCCTTGCCGGAACCGCTCGGCCATCGACGCCGAACACGCGATCAATTCCGACCGGTCTCGTTCCAGCACTTCCCCGCGCAACGCGATGATCTCGCGTGCTTTGTCCTCAGTGGAGCGCATCACCTGTCGCAGCACCGCGTCCACATCCACTTCGGACGAAGTCAGGAAAGGGTACAGCGACATGCTGTTCACGTCGCCTCCGACGGGCTCGGCCGACATGGCTGGTCACCTCCGAACGACCGCGATGGCTTCGCTCGCGTGCACGAGCACCGTGTCACCCGCCCGCGCGGGCACGAGCGCGATACTGATCTCTTCTTCGCCTGCCTCGGTGTCGACCACGGCCATCCGATCGGCTAGTACCCGCACGATCGTCACCTCGACCGCTTCGTCCGAGCACGTGACGCAGTGGTCCCCGGTGCAAGCAGCTTCCGCCACCACCGGGTCCGGCAAGGGCTGTGCACTCATCGCGACTCCTGTGTTCGTTGCGGATCACCCGCACGCGACGACGGACGCGACCCCTTCCGTCATCGCGTCTGGCTGGGAACTTCCGGCGGCCGGAGCGCGCCGGGTTGTTCGAAGAAGACGTGCACCAGCTCCCAGAGGATGTGGTACATCGTCACGTGTACTTCCTTGACGACCCGAGGGTCGTCGGACCGCGCGACCAGCACGTGATCGAGGCCGGAGACCGCGATCGTGCCTCCGTCCCCGCCGAGCAATCCGATCGTGAGCAACCCGCGTTCGCGGCCGGCTTCCAGACCGCGTCGCACGTTGAGGCAGTGTCCGTCGGTGGAGATCCCCAGCGCGATGTCGACCGGATCGGCCAGGTGCCGCACCTGGTGGGCGAAGATCTCGTCCCAGCCTTCGCCGTTGGCGACACCGGTGACCGTGGCGACGTCCGCGGTCAGCGACAGCGCGGGCAGCGCCCGCTTGCCGACGATGACCGGATGCACGAACTCGACGGCGACGTGTTGAGCGTCCGTGCTCGGCCCCCCGTTGCCGAAGACGATGAGCTTGCCGCCGCGGTGGAACCGCCGCGCCATCGCATGACAGGCGCGGGCGACGTCGTCGGAACAATCCAGCAGACGCTCGACCGGTTCGACCCGCCGGCCGAACACCTCGTCGACAGCGTCGGCAGCTGCGCTTGCGGAAGACCACATCATCGCGGCCACTTCCTCACGTGGCGGGAGCGTTGCCCACAAAGCTAAGTCGTGCGATCCACGTCACACAACTTGACCTTCACCCGTCAGTGATCACACCGCCACCCACAGTGAATGACCTTCATCTCCACCGGACGCAACAAGGGGCGAACGGAGTGATCCGTTCGCCCCTGATCAGGTGAGTCGCGCGCGTCAGCGCCCCCTGCGTTCTCTCAACTTGGCCAACGCCTCGTCCAGGATCGCGACCCCCTCGGCGTCGCTGCGGCGTTCCTGCACGTACGCGAGGTGACTCTTGTACGGCTCGTTGCGCCGGGGCTCCGGCGGATTGTCCGCATCCGGCCCCGCGGGCAGCCCGCATCGAGGGCAGTCCCACCGGTCCGGAACCTCGGCGTCGACGGCCAGCGACGGCCGGGTGTGGTGCCCGTGGGCGCACCAGAAGTCCACCCGTTTGCGCGGTGCGGACTCACCGCGCTCCGCTTCGCCCGTCGGCCCGCCACCGATCCGCATCCCGCGGATCGTGTTCCCACCCGTCATTGCGCCTCCACCACGTCCCGACCCCGGCGACCGTTCCGGCAGGCCCGGTCAACCGAGCTTGATCAGCAATCCGACGCCCACGATGCAGATGACCCACAACGCGATGACGAAGACGGTCATCCGGTCGAGGTTCTTCTCCGCGACGCTGGAACCGGCGAGGTTGGACTGCATCCCGCCGCCGAACAGCGAAGTCAGTCCGCCGCCTTTCGCCTTGTGCAGCAGCACCAGCAGGACGAGCGTCACACTCGTCACGATCAACATGATCTGCAGGAAAAGAGTCATCAGGTCCTCGTTCGCACAGCGGTACAGGCACAGCGTACCGGGCCGCCCACTCGTCGTGAGACCGCCGTCCGCACGAACGCGGCGACGGCCGGTTCGACCGGCAGGGCGGCCCGGTACCGGTCAGGGCAGTGGGCCCCCGGCAGCCATCGCGCTGAGCTTGGTGAACTCGTCACCGTTGAGGCTCGCCCCGCCGACGAGCGCGCCGTCGACGTCCTTCTGCGCGATGAGTTCGCCGATGTTGCTGGACTTCACCGAGCCGCCGTAGAGCACGCGGACGACCTCGGCGACGTCGGAGCCGTACTTCTCGGTGAGCGCAGCCCGCACGGCGGCGCACACTTCTTGGGCGTCGTCGGAGGTCGCGACCTTGCCGGTGCCGATGGCCCACACGGGCTCGTAGGCGATGACGACCTCGCGTGCCTGCTCGGCCTTCAGGCCCTTGAGTCCGTCGATCACCTGCGAGGTGCAGTGCGCGACGTGCTCGCCCGCTTCCCGCACGGCGAGCTGCTCGCCGACGCACAGGATCGGCGTCATGCCGTGCTTGAGCACCGCCTTGACCTTCTTGTTGACCAGTTCGTCGGTCTCAGCGTGGAGGTCACGGCGTTCGGAGTGGCCGACGACGACGAAGCTGCAGCCGAGTTTGGCCAGCATCGGCGCGGACACGTCACCGGTGTAGGCGCCCGACTCGTGTTCGGAGACGTCCTGCGCCCCGTACTTGAGCAGCAGCTTGTCCCCGTCGACGAGGGTCTGCACGCTGCGGAGGTCGGTGAACGGCGGGACGACCGCCACCTCGACCTTCGAGAAGTACTTCTCGGGCAGGGCGAAGGCGACCTTCTGCACCAGGGCGATGGCCTCGAGGTGGTTGAGGTTCATCTTCCAGTTGCCCGCGATGAGCGGTGTCCTGGCCATCAGTCGGTCCCTTCCAGTACTGCCACGCCGGGCAGGTCCTTGCCCTCCAGGAATTCCAGCGACGCGCCACCTCCGGTGGAGATGTGCGAGAACTCGTCCTCGGGCAGGCCGAGGGTCCGGACGGCGGCCGCGGAGTCTCCGCCACCGACGACGCTGAACGCGCCCGAGTCGATGATGGCCTGCGCGACGCCGCGGGTACCTGCCGCGAACGCGTCGAACTCGAAGACACCGGCGGGGCCGTTCCAGAACACGGTGCGCGCTCCGGCGAGGATCGAGCTGAACTCCTCGACGCTGCGCGGGCCGATGTCCAAGCCCATCCAGCCCTCGGGAATCGCGTCGGCGTCGACGACGTCGCGCCGGGCGTCGGCGGCGAACTTGTCCGCGACGACGACGTCCACCGGCAGCACCAGGGTGTCGCCGTGCTTGTCGAGCAGTTCCCTGGTCGCGTCGAGCTGATCGTTCTGCAGCAGCGACGAACCGACGGAGTACCCCTGGGCGGCGAGGAACGTGTACGCCATGCCGCCGCCGATGACGAGCTTGTCGACCTTCGGCAACAGTGCCTCGATGACACCGAACTTGTCCGAGACTT
The DNA here is from genome assembly GCF_009664835.1 of Allosaccharopolyspora coralli. NCBI lineage: Bacteria > Bacillati > Actinomycetota > Actinomycetes > Pseudonocardiales > Pseudonocardiaceae > Allosaccharopolyspora > Allosaccharopolyspora coralli. Next base: position 1,989,480 of record NZ_CP045929.1, on the reverse strand, counting down.
TGGATCCGCCGAGCACGACGACGTACGGACGCTGCGGGTCCCCGGTGAGCGTGCGCAGCACCTCGACCTCGGAGAGCACCAGACCACCGGCGTATCCGGGTAGCTTGCGGGCGATCTCGTACACCGACGCCTGCTTGCGGTGGACCACACCGAAGCCGTCCGAGACGAACGCGGCGGCGTCTCCGACGATCTCGGCCAGCTCGGCGGCCAGTGCGTCTCGCTCGGCTGCGTCCTTGCTGGTCTCGCGCGGGTCGAAGCGCACGTTCTCCAGCAGGGCGACGTCGCCGTCTCCGAGACCGGCCACGACCGCGCCTGCTGAGTCGCCGACCACGTCGGTGGCCATCGGGACGTCACGATCGAGCAGCTCACCGAGCCTGCGCGCGACCGGCGCCAGCGAGAACTCGGGGGTCGGCTCGCCCTTCGGGCGGCCGAGGTGCGCGGTGACGACGACCTGCGCGCCCGCTGCGGAGAGCTTGCGCAGCGTGGGCAGCGAGGCCTGCACCCGTCCGTCGTCGGTGATGGTGTCGCCGTCGAGCGGCACGTTCAGGTCGGCGCGCACCAGCACCCGCCGGCCGCGCACCCCCTCACCGAGCAGGTCATCCAAATTCTTCAAGCTCACTCCTAGCAACCCCCGCCTCACGAGCGGATTCTTCGACTCCGATTCACGACGAGAGCCACTCGAGTCTCGTCAGGCAAGCGGCGCAGCCGCTTTCGAGCACCATGGCAACCGGCACCGTCGCGGGTTCTCCGGCGCCGCCTCGCGAGGGCCGGCCCGACGTGGTGTATGAGCGATACATGATGTCGGGCCTCCCGGAGCGAGGCGGCGCCGGAGGTTGCGCTACCGGCACCGCCGCCAGAAGCCGGAAGCTCAGGAAAGCTTCGAACCGACCAAGGCAGTGAGGTCGACGAGGCGGTTGGAGTAACCCCACTCGTTGTCGTACCAGGCGACGACCTTGACCTGGTTGTCGATGACCTTGGTCAGCGGCGCGTCGTAGATCGCCGAGGCGGGGTCGGTGACGATGTCGGTGGACACGATCGGCTCGTCGCTGTAACGCAGGATGCCCTTGAGCTTCGCGTCGCCCGCGGCGGCCTTGAACGCCTCGTTGACCTCCTCCACCGAGGTGTTGCGGCCGACGGTGACGGTGAGGTCGGTGGTCGAGCCGGTCGGCACCGGCACCCGCAGCGCGTAGCCGTCGAGCTTGCCGTTGAGCTCGGGGAGCACGAGGCCGATGGCCTTGGCCGCGCCGGTACCGGTCGGCACGACGTTGAGCGCCGCGGCGCGGGCGCGACGCAGGTCCTTGTGCGGCCCGTCCTGCAGGTTCTGGTCGGCGGTGTAGGCGTGCACCGTCGTCATCAAGCCACGCTCGATGCCGAAGTTGTCGTTGAGGACCTTGGCGACCGGGGCCAGGCAGTTGGTGGTGCACGACGCGTTCGAGATGACGGTCTGCGAGCCGTCGAGCTGATCGTCGTTGACGCCGAGCACCACCGTGAGGTCTTCACCCTTGGCAGGCGCGGAGACGATGACCTTCTTCGCGCCGCCCTCGTCGACGTGCTTGCGTGCGTCCGAGGCGTTGGTGAAGAAACCGGTCGACTCCACGACGACGTCGACTCCGAGGTCCGACCACGGCAGCTTGCCCGGGTCCTTCTCGGCGAGGATCTTGACGGTCTTGTCGCCGACCCGGATACCGTCGTCGGTGACCTGCACCTCGTGGTCGACACGGCCGAGGACGCTGTCGTACTTGAGCAGGTGCGCCATCGTGGCGACGTCGCCGAGGTCGTTGGCCGCCACGATCTCGATGTCGTGGCCACTGGCGACCGCGGCCCGCCAGAAGTTACGGCCGATCCGGCCGAAGCCGTTGATCCCTACGCGAACGGTCACGCCGATCTCTCCTCGTGACTGACCCTGCCGACCCGGCGGCGGGTGAGCGGTTGATGGAACGCCTCAACCCTATCGCCGTGCGGCACGCTTCACTCGGGTGGGCGCCTGCCGTGCCTGCGCATTTCCGGATGGCGAGACGTGCCCGACCGATGGTGCGCTCCCCCGGACTCGCGCGGTACTCCCGACGCAGGTGGGGAGGCCTTGCGCACCCCGATCCGACTCCTTGCCAACCGCGCTGTCCGTGATCGGCATCTCTGCACCGGTTCGGCATCGTGGCATCTCTCTCCCGCCGTCTACGCAGCCGGACCACCAGCGGATGCTTCTCAGCGCCCTCCTCGCGAGGACAGCGATTGCGCCACGGGTCGCTACTCGAGAAATCGATCCCGCAGCGAGGAGGGCGCTGACGTTCCGCCACGGGACCACGACGCAGACCGCCCCGCACACCCTCTTAGCGGGCATTTTGGAACTGGCTTGTGTGCCCGTAGGGCACGCCTCATACGTGCTCAGCCTCGGCAGGGTGAGGGGCTCCGACGTTCGGAGTTCGTGCCTCGCAAGGCAGGGATTCTCGCCGCGTACGAGTGGTACTCAAGAGGACCCCAACACCGCGAGGCACGAACTGGGGCGGCGGTACCGGACCACCCACCCAAGCGCCCAAATGCGCTTAGCTTTCGGCTTCGAGCATCTCGTCGGTCACGGCCGCCTCGGTGTCCGGCAGATCGAGTTCGCGGGCGCGCTTGTCGGCCATGGCCAGCAACCGCCGGATCCGCCCGGCGACCGCGTCCTTGGTCATGGGCGGGTCGGCGAGCTGACCGAGTTCTTCGAGCGAGGCCTGCCGGTGTTCGAGCCGCAGCCTGCCCGCGACGAGCAGGTGCTCGGGTGCCGTCGGGCCGAGCAGGTCCAGCGCACGGCCCACCCGTGCGGCGGAGGCGACGGCGGCGCGGGCGGAGCGCCGCAGGTTGGCGTCGTCGAAGTTCGCGAGACGGTTGGCGGTGGCCCGCACCTCTCGGCGCATCCGGCGCTCTTCCCAGGAGAGCACGCTGGTGTGGGCTCCGAGCTTGGTCAGCAGCGCGCCGATCGCGTCGCCATCCCGGATCACGACTCGGTCGGCGCCGCGAACCTCACGCGACTTCGCCTGCACCCCGAGCCTGCGTGCGGCTCCCACCAGCGCGAGCGCCGCTTCGGGACCGGGGCAGGTGACCTCCATCGATGAGGAGCGGCCCGGTTCGGTCAGCGACCCGTGAGCCAGGAACGCGCCGCGCCACGCGGACTCGGAGTCGCAGGAACCGCCGGAGACGACGTGGGCGGGCAACCCACGCACGGGGCGTCCGCGCTGGTCGAGCAGCCCGGTCTGCCGTGCGAGACCCTCGCCGTCCCGGACGACCCGCACCACGTAGCGCGTTCCCTTGCGCAGGCCGCCGGAGGTGATCACGTGCACGTCCGACTGGTGCCCGAACAGGTCGTGGATCTCCTTGCGCAAGCGGCGGGCGGTGGATCCACTGTCGAGTTCGGCCTCGACCACCACGCGTCCGGCCACGATGTGGAGCCCACCGGCGAACCGCAGCAACGAGGACACCTCGGATCGCCGGCAGCAGGTCTTGGTCACCGACAACCTGCTCAACTCGTCCTTGACCGCCGAGGTCATCGCCACCGGTCCGTCCTCCTCTCGCATGCGGCCATCAGGCTCGCGGCCAGTGCTGCCGGGTCGTGCCTGCCGGGTTGCTCGTGGAGCGCGATCCGGTCGAGCAGTGCCCGCGCGCCCATCTCCTCGGCCGCGGCGTGGAGCCGGTCCGGTGTCGGCACCGAATCGGTGTCGGCGAGCACCGACTCCACCCGCAGTCCGGGCGCGTGCTGCGAGAGTACGTCGAGGTGCTGCTCGGGCGAGAACCCCGCGGTCTCGCCGGGTTGCGGGACGAGGTTGAGCACGACCACGCGCCGAGCGCCGGTGGCGAGCAGCGCGTCGTGCAGCTCAGGCACGAGCACGTGCGGCAACACGCTGGTGAACCACGATCCGGGCCCGAGTACGACCGCGTCCGCCTCGTGCACGGCCCGGACCGCCTCCGGGCACGCGGTGGGCTTCTTCCGCTCGCCGTTCGTCGCGTACAGATGGATTCTTTTCACACGACCGGGTGTACTTGCGATGGCGACCTGGCCCCTGATCGTGCTCCTCGCGTCGGGATCCCGGTCGATCCCGACGACCTCGGCCTCCATGTCCAACGGTTCGGTGCACATCGGCAGCACCCGCCCGCGGACACCCATCAGCGCACTGACCCGGTCGAGCACCGCTACGGGATCCCCCAGCACATCGAGCAGACCCGCTAGCAGCAGGTTGCCGACGGCATGCCCGGCGAGCGCACCCGCCCCGCCGAAGCGGTGCTCGACCAGCTCGGCCCACATCCGTCCGTCGTCGTCGGCACCCGCGAGCGCCGCGAGCGCCTTGCGCAGGTCGCCGGGCGGCAGCATCCCGAGTTCGCGCCGGAGCCTGCCCGACGAGCCGCCGTCGTCGGCGACCGTGACCACGGCCGTCACGTCGTCGGTCACCCGGCGCAGGGCCGACAGCGTCGCCTGGAGCCCATGGCCGCCGCCGAGAGCGACCACACGCGGGCCTGCCCCGGCCGTCACTCGCGCCCCAAGTCGCGGTGCACGGTCTGCGTGGTCATCCCTTCCTCCTCGGCGAGCCGCTTCGCCAGCTCCGTGACCAGCGCGACGCTGCGGTGCTTGCCGCCGGTGCAGCCCAGCGCCAACGTCAGGTACCGCTTGCCCTCGCGGTGGTATCCGGCGCCGACGAGGCGCAGCAGCTGCTGGTAGTTCTGCAGGAACTCCTCGGCTCCCTCCTGACCGAGCACGTAGTTGCTGACCTCGTCGTCGAGTCCGTTGAACTCGCGGAGCTCGGGGATCCAGAACGGGTTCGGCAGGAACCGGCAGTCCATGACCAGATCGGCGTCCATCGGCAGCCCGTACTTGTAGCCGAAGGAGAGCACGGTGACGCGGGTGCGGGTGGTGGCTTCGGTGCCGAACGCGTCCTCGATCTTCGACCGCAGCTGGTGCACGGACAGCCCGGTGGTGTCGACGACCAGGTCGGCCTCGGCCCGCAGCCGGGACAGCAGCGAACGTTCGGCGGCGATGCCGTCGGCCAGGCGGCCCTCGCCCTGCAACGGGTGACCGCGCCGGACCTGCTCGAACCGTCGAATGAGCACGTCGTCGGTCGCCTCGAGGAACAGCACCTTCGGCTTGTAGCCGCGAGCGTCGAGGTCCTTGATCACCGAGCCGAGGTCCTCGGTGAACGCGCGGCTGCGCACATCCATGACGACCGCGACCCTGGTGATCGCGCCGCTGGAGCGCGCGCCGAGTTCGACCATGGTGGAGATCAGCTCGGGCGGCAGGTTGTCCACGACGAACCATCCGAGGTCCTCGAGGCATTTCGCGGCCGTGCTGCGACCCGCGCCGGACAGGCCGCTGACCACGGAGACCTCGATGCCCGACTGTTCTTGACTCACTGCCCGTCCCCTTCGTCGTCCTGCGCCTCGCCGTCGGCGGGCGGCTGGGCGGGAACGCTCGCGCTCCCGCCCCCCGATGCCAGGGCGGCGCGCACCGCTTCGGCGGTATGGCGTCCCACCCCGGGCACCTCGATGATCTCCTCGATACTCGCGCGGCGCAGCTTGCGCAACGAGCCGAAGTGCTTGAGCAGCGCGGTCTTGCGCGTGGACCCGAGCCCGGGAACCGAGTCCAATGTGGAGTTCGTCATGGACTTCGACCGTTTCTGCCGGTGGTAGGCGACGGCGAATCGGTGTGCTTCGTCCCGGACTCGTTGCAGCAGGTAGAGCGCTTCGCTGGTGCGCCCGAGGATCACCGGGTCCGGTTCGGCGGGCAGCCACACCTCTTCGAGCCGCTTGGCCAGCCCGACCACGGCGACGTCGGTGATCCCGAGTTCCGAGAGCGTGTCGGCGGCGGCGTTGGCCTGCGGTCCGCCGCCGTCGACGACGAGCAGGTTCGGCGGATAGGCGAACTTGCGCGGCCTGCCGGTCTCGGGGTCGATGCCGGGTGGCTGCTCACCGTCCGCGTTCCCGGCCTCGGGGCGCTGGGCATCGGCACGATCCTGCCCCGTCGCGACGGTCGCGTCCGGCTGCGTGCCCAGAGGCGTGGCGGACTCGGTTTCCTTGAGATAGCGGGCGAACCGGCGCCGCACGACCTCCGCGATGGACGCGACGTCGCCACCATCGGCGCCTTGCCGCACCGCGAACCGCCGGTACTCGGACTTGCGCGCAACGCCGTCCTCGAAGACGACGAGCGAGGCGACCACGTCGGTGCCCTGCACGTGGCTGACGTCGATGCACTCGACGCGCAACGGGGCGCTGTCGAGGGCGAGCGCCTCCTGCAGTTCCTGCAGCGCCGCCGAGCGTGCCGTCAGGTCGCCCGCGCGGCGCAGCTTGTACTGCTGGAACGCTTCCTTCGCGTTGCGCTCGACGGTGTCCATCAGGGTCCGCTTGTCGCCGCGTTGCGGGACGCGCAGCTGCACCTTCGACCCGCGGAGCTCACCGAGCCACGTGGTGATCGTCTCGGAGCCCTCGGGCAGCTGCGGCACGAGGACCTCGCGTGGAACGGGGCTGCCGCCCGAGTCGGCTTGCTCGGCCAGCGCCGCCTGCTCACCGTAGAACTGTGAGAGGAACTGGGCGGTCAACTGTGCGGTGTCGACCTCCTCGACCTTGTCGATCACCCAGCCGCGCTGACCGCGGACCCGTCCCCCGCGCACGTGGAAGACCTGCACGGCGGCGGCCAGGTCGTCCTCGGCGAAGGCGACCACGTCCGCGTCGGTGCCGTCGCCGAGCACCACGGCCTGACGTTCCATCGCGCGGCGCAACGCTTCGAGGTCGTCGCGCAGTCGCGCCGCCCGCTCGAACTCGAGCCCCTCGGAGGCTTGGCGCATCTCGCGGTCGAGCTTGCGCATGAGGCTGTCGGTCTTGCCCGCAAGGAAGTCGCAGAAGTCGTCGACGATCGCCCGGTGCTCGTCGGCGTCGACCCGGCCGACGCACGGTGCGGAACACTTGCCGATGTAGCCGAGCAGGCACGGCCGGCCGATCTGCGAGTGCCGCTTGAACACCCCGTGCGAACACGTGCGGGCGGGGAACACGCGCAGCAACGTGTCGAGGGTGTCCCGGATCGCCCACGCGTGCGCGTACGGGCCGAAGTAGCGCACGCCCTTGCGTCGCGGCCCTCGGTAGACGTGCAAGCGCGGGAACTCCTCGTGCAGCGTCACGGCGAGCACCGGGTACGACTTGTCGTCGCGATACCGGACGTTGAAACGCGGGTCGTACTCCTTGATCCAGGAGTACTCGAGTTGCAGGGCCTCGACCTCGGTTCGGACGACGGTCCAGCGCACGGCGCCGGCCGACGTCACCATCTGCCGGGTGCGCGGGTGCAACCCGGAGAGGTCGGCGAAGTACGACGCGAGCCTGCTGCGCAGACTCTTGGCCTTGCCGACGTAGATGACACGACCGCCGTCGTCGATGAAGCGATACACGCCTGGGGCGTCCGGGACGGTCCCCGGTGCTGGTCGGTAGGCGGACGGATCGGCCACGTCCCCACCCTACGTCCGCCTCCGACACTCCCGACCAGCGCCGGTCAACCGCCTTCGGCCACGGCCCGATCGCGATCGGCCTCTCCCGATCAGCACGGATCAGTGCCGGTCTGTGATCTTGTTCCGATGCCCGTCAGGGCATGGTCTCGCGTGCTCAGCCCGAGCATGATGACCGGCTCCGGTGTTCGGAGGTTTCGCTCGCAAGGCCGGGGTCGCCGCTGCGTACGTGCTGGTATTCGAGGCGATCCCAACGCCGCGAGCGGCAAGCTGGGACGCCGGTCAGCGACCACAACCGCGGATCACACACAGCTTCTCAGCTCAGAACGGGTACCGCTGAATGCGCGACTGGGCGGTCACCCACTGCACGTCGCTGAAGGTGTCGAGATTCGCCTTGCCGCCGAAGCGCCCACCGGTTCCCGAGGCTTTGAGCCCACCGAAAGGAGCGACGCTCTCGTCGTCGACGGTCTGGTCGTTGATGTGCACGGCTCCGGACTCGATCTGCTCGCTGAGTTCGATCGCGCGGTACGTGTCCTCGGTGAGGATGGACACCGACAGGCCGTACTCACTGGAGTTGATGATCTCGAGAGCCTCGTCCACGGTCTCGTAGGTGATCACGGGCGCGACGGGGCCGAAGACTTCCTCCTGGAACGCAGGAGCATCGTAGGCCAGGTCGGCGAGCACGGTGGGCCGGTAGAACAGCCCGTCGTAGGTGCCACCTGCGGCCAGACTCGCCCCCTGCTCGACCGTGCGGGTGACGAGATCGTGGATCCTGTCGCGCTGTTGTTCGTCGATGACCGGCCCCAGGGCGTTGGCGGCATCGGTGGGATCGCCGACCGCGATGGCGTCGGCCTTCGCGGCGAGCTTCGCCACGTAGGCCTCGGCCATCGAGGTGTGTACCAGGTGGCGACCTGCCGTCATGCAGATCTGGCCCTGATGCAGGAACGAGCCCCACGCCCCTGCGGACGCGGCGTCGTCGAGGTCGGCGTCGGGCAGCACGAGCAGGGCGTTGTTGCCGCCGAGTTCGAGGTGCACCTTCTTGAGCAGCGGCGCGGCCGCCGCGGCGATCGAGCGGCCTGCGGCCGTGGATCCGGTGAAGGACAGGCACGGAACGCGGGGGTGTTCCACCAGCGCCGCACCGGCGTCCGCCCCTCCGGGGAGCACGTGCAGCAGCCCTTCGGGCAGGCCCGCTTCGGCCAGCAGTTCGGCCAGCGCCAACCCGCCGGAGATCGGGGTGCGGGGATCCGGCTTGAGCACCACCGCGTTGCCCGCGGCCAGTGCCGGTGCCACCGACCGGGTCGAAAGGATGGCCGGAAAGTTGAACGGCGAGATCACGCCGACCACTCCGTGCGGGATCCGGCGGGCGAACGACATCCGGGGCTTCGTGCTGCGCAGCAGCTCCCCGTAGGGTTCCGACGCCAGCGCAGCGGCCTCCTCGAGTTCGCTGACCACCAGACCGGCCTCGAACTGCGCCTTGCCCTGCCCGGAGCCCGATTCCGGCACCAGCCAGTTCACGAGGCGGCCGGGGTCGTCGGCGAGCAGGCCGGCTGCCCTGCGGAACACCGCGGCACGCTGATCGTAGGTCAGGGCGGCCCAGGCACGTTGGGATTTTCCGGCGACGTCGACGGCATGATCGACGTCGCCGCTCGAGGCGTACCCGACCGTCGCGATCTGCTTCCCGGTCGCCGGTGCCGTGACCGGGACGGTGCCACCGGCGCCGTCGACCCACGAGCCGTCGAAGACCTTGCCGCTCCACTTCGGACGAACGGCATCGGTGCTGAGGGAGGCGTTCATGGAAGTCTCCTGTCGCTGTGAAGGGTGTCGATCACTCGGATGCTGCGAGTGTGGCGATACTCTGGTCCAACACACTGTGGTCGGCCCAGCTTCCGTGGAATCCGAACGGCACCCGTACGGGCAGTTTCACCCGGGCCAGCGGTTCGGTCACCAGGTCGGCGGCGTCGTGGATGAGCAGTTCGCTGAGTCCGGTCTCGCGATTCCACCACAGCGCGAGAAGGTATCCGTCGTCCTCGGTGCGTGCGTTCTCACGGGCGACGAACACCGGTTCACTGGGGCTGGTGAGCGGGCCCGGGCCGTTGACGACCACGGTGGAGTCGGTGGCGAAGTCGTGGCGAGCCATGCCGTCGGTCATCGTGTCGGTGGCCAGGTCACGGGTGGCGGCGAAGTAGCCGTACCGGTAGGGCTTGCCGACGTACTCGTCGTTGATCTTCGGGAACTCTCCGGCGACGCCACAGATCATCCGGTTGGCGACTGCGCCGGTGCGGGTGTCGACCCGCCATTGCCAGGAGTAGGCGGGCGGGAACCATTCGTGGGAACTGGCCGGAGTGTTCCCCCCTTCGGCCGGGTTGCCCAGACGGGAGATCCGGTGCACGTCGATGACGACCTCGTCGCCGGTTTCATAGGCGTTGTAGAAGTGCGTCGGGGCGAAGACGTCACCGGCCTCGTAGGCGCTCACCTCGTGGGTGCGGCGGTCCATCATGACGATCTGGGTGCCGTGCGGCAGGCTGTCCTCGTCCCAGACCACGCCGGGCCGCCCCTCCTTGATGCGGTCCGGACGGAACTGGCTGGGCGAGACGAGGAAGATCGCGTAGTTGTCGCTGACGACGAAGTCGTGCAGCAGCGCTGGCACACCGATGTCGACGCTGTGCGAGTCGATGATCCGGCCGGTCTTGACGTCGGCGCGGTACCACGTGACCACCGGGCCGGTCGCAGCGAAGAAAAGCAGGTCCCCGCTATCCGGATCGACTTTGTAGTGGGCGGTGCACAGTACGTCGATCCCGCCGTGGAAGTCGTACGTACCGTAGGTTTCCAGCGTCTGCGGGTGCATCGCGTGGGGAAGGCCGCCTTCGTAGTACACGAGCAGGTGGTCGTCGAAGATGCCGACGTTGGTGTTGGCCACGTTCTTGCTCGGCGGTGCTCCCTGAGGCAGGCGTCCGGGGGTGCCTCCGTTGACGAATCCGCTGTAGACGGCTTCACCCTGGTCGACTTCGACCTTCATCGAGTCGGTCGCCACCCAGGTGGTGCGAAACGACGCCTTGCCGTCGCGCAGGTAGATTCCGGCGACCATTCCGTCGCCTTCCCACCAGTGATAGCGATCCGTGTTGCGCGGCTGGAACCGGGGGTTGGAGGAGATGCGGAACAACGCGCCTGCGAGGTCCCCGGGAATTTCTCCGTGGACTTCCAGGTCATAGCCTTCGCTTTCCTCAGTCCACGGCGCGAACGGGCCGTTGAGGAACTTGTTGTCGGTCGGCCAGTTCTGGTCCGCGCTCACGGTCCGGGGTTCCGTGGAGATCGACATCGGAGCGGTGGGCGTGACGCGCCGGGTCGGCGTGCTCATGCTGTTCCCTTTCGCGAGTCCTGGTGCTGAGCGGGCGAGGACGGCCAGATCCCGTGGTTCCCGGGAGAGAGGACACCGGCCGGGTCGAGCGCGTCCTTGAGGGTGGTGTACACGCGGGACAGGGCGTGGTCGCCGAAGCTGAAGTTGGCGGTGACCTTGTCCACCAGCGCGGGATGCGCCCGGTACTCGCTCCAGCCCCATTCGGCTGCCCGATCGCACATCCGGTACACCGCCCGGTGCGCGGCGCGTCTCTCGTGCTCGTCGTCGATGTCGAAGAACACCATGCACGCGCCCACCAGACTGCGTGGGTTGGCTATCCAACCGAAGGCACCGACCAGGCCTTCCTCGGCGAGAATGTGCTGCACCATGCGTTCGTGCCTCGCGGCCGCCTCGCCGGTGAACGGGATGACCGGTGAGAAGTCCAGGTGGCCGACGCGGTCCCCGAAGTGTTTCTGCATCAGCTCCAGCAGGTACATGTTCGGGATACCGGCCGGCACGAGATCCAACGGGTGGACGTCGTCGGCGGCGACGTCGCCGGGGTAGCTGCGCAGGTCGACGGTCACCTCCGGCAGGTGCGCGACGGCTTCGCGCAGCGCCTCCTCTTGCGCCCGCACGACGTTCTCGCGCCCGTAGAAGGCGACGCGGGCGTCCCAGCGTCCCGGAGGCAGGGTGGCCGAGAGCTTCTGCTGTGTGGTCAGGCCGTCGGTGTCCTGATCCGGTGTGGCTCGGCCCCCGTCGGGTTCCGGTGAGCTGGTGATGAGTGGATGTCCTTGGATGGTGCCGTCGAGAACGAGCGGCGACAGCGCGTCGACGAGGTCCGCGATGTCCTCGTCGCGGTGGCAGATGACCGATCCCGTCGTGCACGTCTCGGGTTCCGGCATCAACCAGATACCCATCTTGGTCACGACGCCGAAGTTCGACTGCATGAACATGCCGTCGAGTGCGGGACCGAACCCGCGTGGGTGCCGCTGCCAGAGGGGGCTGTCGTCCATCGCCCCCAGTCCGGTGCGCACGATCTCGCCGGAGGCGAGAACGACCTCCATGCCGCAGACGGCCGAGGCGTGATCCCCGTACACGGTGTAGCCGTAACCGTGCTCGAGCGTGTTGCCGACGATGCTGCCCCAACCGAGATCCGGAACCGACATCCACAGCCTCAGCCCACGTTGCTTCAGCTCCGAGTACAGATCGAAGAACCGCACTCCGGGTTCGACGAGTGCGAAAGCTCCCTGTTCGTCGATCTCCAGAATCCGGTTCATGCGACGCAGATTGAGCACGATGGACCCGTTGACCACCGGTGCGGACCCGCCGTAGCCGTAGTTGCGGCCGGTCGACGAGGTCCACACCGGGACCTCGCACTCGGCGGCGATCCGAAGGGTCTGCCGAATCTCCTCGACCCCGGCCGGCTGTACGACGAACGACGGCTGGAACTCCGTGGCCGACGCCCCCTCGTAAGGGTCGTGGAACTCGCGCACCGAGTCCGAATCCGTCAACACGGCTTGCTCTCCGAGTGCGTGGACCACACGCGCGTAGGCCTCATCGAGGCTCGCCGTGGGTAGGTCGACTCGTGCTTCTGCGGTCATCACCTGCTCCAGCGCCGGTGGGCACCGCGTCGTGCCCCGTGCCCTCATGGTCGACTGCGGAGTGCCCACCACTCTCGCTCGTCGACGATAGAAACGCGCTGATCGTTTGGTGCCGTGACGCAAATCAGCAGGTGCCGAAGTGGCCGTTACTCCAGCAGGGCCGTGAACTCGTGGGTCAGCAACAGCGCGATCACGGTGTCGGTCGCCCGTTCCGTGGCCGGGCGGCCGAGGAGTTGCTCCGCCTGACGAACGCGGTAGGCGACCGTGTTCGCGGCCAGCGAGAGTTCCTGCGCGGCCGCCGTCCGGCTGCGACCGTGCCGAAGGTAGGCGGCCAAGGTCTCCCGGATAGCGGCCGACTTGACGTCGGCACCGGTCAAGTCACCGAGTACGGCAAGCACGTACCGCCCGGCAGCATCCGGATCGGCGAGCAGAAGCGCGAGCAGTGCCACGTCGTCGTGTGCCCACGCCCCCACGGTCCCCTGTCGCCGACCGACGGACGCCGCCTGGCGTGCACCGAGCACGGTGTGCCGAAATCCCGCCACGCCCGTGCCCACCGGCCCCAGCGCCAGAGACGTGGCTCGGGGGCGCTCGATCACTCGTACCGCTTCGACCAGCCCTTCCATCCGGGTGCCCGGCAACGACCAGACGACACCGGTCGAACCGTCCGGCAGCTCGAGCACCAGCGTCCCGGCCGCGCCGACCCGCGACGCTACCTGGCTCACATACCGTGCTACGGGAGTATTCTTTCCGCCGTCGGAGACCGCGTCGTCGGTCCACAACACGCCCGCGAGATGCTGTCCCGTCAAGCGAATCCCCAGCACCGATTCGGCTCCGTCCGAAGCACGGGAGGTGCGCAGGATCTCGTCCACGACCTGCCTCCTGGCCGCGGTGATCCGGTTCTGCCACACGGCGCGTTCGGCCTCATAGGCCGCCGAGAGCTCGCGCACCAACAGGTCGACAAAGGCGAGCAGCTGGCGGCTGAGCACGCGGACCTCGTTCACCAGCTCCCCCGGCGGCACCGCTTCGCTGATCACCGTCAGCAAACGGTCCTGAACCGCCGTGTGACACATCCACACCACACGCAGCACAGTGTCGATCGCGGTACCCTGCCGCACCGCCAGCCGCACCTGCTCGACAGCTTCCTGCGGCGCCCTGGTCATCGCTTCCGCGTCGGATCGCAGGGAACCCAGCACGGTGAGCAGACACGCCTCGCAGGCCCGCCGCTCAAGCCCGGTCAACGCCAGGTCCGCATCCTCCTGCGCGGCGGTCTTCACCTCTTCGGTGATCGTCGCGGCGGTCTCTACCGCCCACGCCGCCGCGTCCTCACCCAGAATCCTCGCAGCTTCGGCGACCGTGGCTGCTGAACTCGCAGGACCACTGTTCACGGCGCTGATCTCCGTAGCAGGCCGCAGCAGGGCCATCCAGGCTCGCATCGGCGCCCACCTTCCTCTCCCGAGCCTCGATGATCGCACCAGGAGGGGAGCCGGTTCAGTCAGCGGCGCCCTCGACCCGCACCTGAGCAGGCGATCACCCTCCAGGGGTAGTCGTGTGTAGTCGGTTCGATACCGGAGGGGTCGATGACCGAGCACATGACTCCCGCGCAGGAATACGAGTTCTACGCCCATCCGGAGAACCAGCAACCGCAGGGCCCTGCGCGACGACGCAAGCGTGCCCAGTCGGACCGGTGCCGGTGCGGCTGCCGCCAGACCGGCTTGATGACGCCCGCCGCGCAGCCGCAGACGACGACGGCTCCCTGTCGTCGTGGATCCGCCGCGCTGTCGAACACGAGCTCCGCGCCTCGGCCTGACGAGCAGGATTCGGCCACCGCTCTACGTTTCCGAGCAGTCCCGCTCTGCAGCGGTCAAGGCAGTCGTTCCTGCACTGCTCTTTGTGCCGGATCACCGTCGGCACCGGCTACGCCCGTGGCGCTACGGGACGTTGACGTGTGGAGACCCCTCGATCCGAGGCTCCCGAGCACGCGCCGGTCAACCGCCTTCGGCCATGGATCGATCGGCTTCACGGACGAACTCCGCCAACCACGGTGGGATCTCGCCGGCATCGGAGGACGGGACATCGATGGACTGGATATTCACGACATACTGCCCATAGCGCAACTGCACCCACCAGTTGTCGCACGCCCCCGGGCGTCCGTGGATCTGGCCACAGAAGAACCGTTCCTGCTCGGCAGAAGTCAACGGGCGCGGCGGGCGACGTTCGACGATCGCATCGAAATACTCGCCGTGCTCACTGACCGGGTCGGCACGAGAGAACGCCCACGAAGACCACACCGGCGAGGCGTACCGCCGGATCGTCTGGTCGATCTCGGCGCGATCCGGCCCCACCCACGAACGTGTGCCCTCGGAGTCGCTCGAATCTGCCGCCGTGTCCGACCGTGACCATGGTCCGGGCAGCGCGGGGTTGCCCGGCTTCATCAGTTCCGCTACAGGCCGTTCCGCACGCTGCTGTCCCGCCAACGGAAGCCACCAGAGGACGGCCGCACCACACAGCAGCACGACCGCCCCCACAGTGACGACCAACCAAGTCTTTCGCCGAAACATCTAGGGCTTCGTCCATTTCCGGACCTGGTCGAGGTTCGGAGTGGCAGCGTCCAGTTCGTCGATCGTGGCGTACACCTTGGCGCTGAACTGGCCGACCGTCATCTCGTCACCGTGTTCGTCCCACAGGTCCATTCCGGCTTGCATCGTGATCACGTCGCCCGGGTCGTGTTCGCCGGTACCAGGCAATTGCGGAGCCGCATGAAGCGGTCCCTCATCGAAACCAGCCGCTCGTCCGACGTAGCCGTAGTGCATGTTGGACCAGATGTCGTAGAAAACCTCGCGCCCGGCCGAATCGTCCGGGATCTTGAAGTACAACTCGTCGGAATTGTTGGAGTTCAGATCGAACATGCGCTGAATCTTCGGCTTGTGGTCCCACGGCATGCCTGGCGCAACCATGACCCCGAACAACACGAACGCACTCGGCCGATCGGCCGCGTCGTCCAACAGTTCCAACCATTTCGTCCATGTCGCGCCGTCGAACAGCCGCGCCGCGATGTCAGCAGGATCCACATCCGGCGCCCACGGCTTGTTGAGCATCCAGATCGCCCATGTCAGCGGCGCGTTCTGGTTCGTTCTCAGTTCGTCGTACATGTACTCGAGAGTCTGCGTGAACCGCCCCTCGCTGCGCTCCGCCCAATCCGGTGCACGGTCGTCGCGGGCGCGCGTTGCCTCCGTCGCACAAGTCTTCTTCGCATACTCGACGAGTGCGCGCGCTCGGTCTTCAACCTTGCCGTAACGATCCGGGTACGCCGACCGCTGGACAACCTGTGCCAGTTCGCCCGCGGACAGTTTCGGATCGTCCTTCTCGGCCTCCTGCGCCCGCGTGCAGAACTGACGCGATGCGTAGGGCACCTTCATGCAATCGCTCGCGGATCCCCAGCCCTGGCTCGGACGCTGCTGGAATACGCCGACGGAATCACGATCGCCGTAATCGAGGTTCCGCATCCCCGACTCGACGAGCGCTGCCTCGAACGCAGCCAGCAGCACCTTGTCAGAGACGTCCATATCCTCTCCGACAGCGTATACGACACGAGCCACTTCAGGGTCGGGACCCCCAGTGACGGAACCCGCTTCCGGCCCTTCCGGAATTGACTTCGCCATTCTCGACTCCTTGAATCGGTGCTGACGTCCGAAACGATGCCGAACACACGAGTTGATCCGCAGCACAATCTCGATTGTTCACTCGATGAGCGCAGCCGGGAAGCGGAAGTTGGTTCATTCAGCGGCGTCCTCGACGCGCACACGCAGCAGGCCAACGTCCTCTCGTCGCCTTACAGCGGCCGCGGCAGTCGTTCCTCGACCGGAGCCAGCTCGAAGGGTGCCGAGGGCAGGGTCTGATACCAGTACGCCACCGAGGACACGTCGTTGTTGAGCTTGTTCGCGTGGCCGTGCTCGATCGACACCGTGATCGAGCGGTCGAAGACGACCGGGTCCTCCACGTGGAATCGGTAGTACGAGATCTGACCGCTCCAGTTGGGGCCGCCCGGCATGGTGAGTCCGTGGTACGGCGCGTGGTACTCCTCGCTGGGACACCACGCCGTGTTGAAGTAGTCCTCGGTCCCGGTGCCGTGCAGTCTCGGCGGCCAGGGCTCACCGTCGATGACGATCATGTCGTCGCCTTCGCCGTACCAGTTCCAGTCCGTGGTGTGCCGCAGGTTGTGCACGTTGAACACTGAGCCGACGTAGTGCCCACGCCCCTGCGCCTCGAGGATCACGTAGTTGCCCGCGTCGTCGGTGTTGGTGCCGCCGAAGAGGTACTCGTCGTTGCTCTGCTCGCCCTGCTCCGCGCCGTCGGTCGGGTTCTCCCGCCGCCACTGGGCGTGGAAGTAGCCGAGCTCGGGATCGGCCTCGGCGTAGGTCTCGTAGTCGACGTAGTAGTAGAAGACGATCGGCTTGATCGACATCTCGCTGATCAGCTCGATCTTCGCCCGCGCGCCGAACGGCATCGCGAACCAGCAGTTGAAGCCCTTGCCGTCCTGCGGGCTCATCTGCAGCGGCGCCGAGGAGAAGTTGCCGGTACGCCCGTGCCCCATGCCGAAGAAGTCGCCGAGCGGCACCAGCACGCTCGGGTGCGCCGCGTCGTCCCACGTGATCTTGAGCACGAGCCGGCGCAGGTAGTCGCCCTCGACTTCCGGGCGGTGCGGCCCGTTCTCCGTCGCCACCGTGCACCAGATGTGGGTGATCGCGCCGGGCCCTTGAATGTTCGCGAGCTCGCGGGTCTGGCCCGGCAACAGCCGGACGTTGTCGGTGTTGCCGCCGGTCCGATCCCAGCTGGATGCCCGGCCGCGCCGTACGCTGCGCAATCTCGGCAAGTCTCGGAGACTGCTCCCGAACGATCCGTACCCGGCCATCGTGGCTCCCCTTCACTCTGATCGGTTGCCCCTCCCGCGAGTCAAGATCCTTTCCGGAGCCGCTGTCGAGGGAAGTCATCCGATCGGACGGGGGCCTCAGCGGGCCGGCGGCTGGTACCTCTCGATCCGCCGCAGCACGGAACGGATGCGCGCTGCGTGAATCGGCGAGAGCGCATAACCCGGGTAACTGGCGAACCAGCTCGCGCTGCCGAGGCTCACCGCGTCCGCACCCGCCCAGAAGTACTCACGGCAGTCGTCGAAGCTGCGGATCCCCCCGGTGGCGATGATCGGCAACCGCACCCCGGCGTCACGCAGCTCGGAGACCACCCGCAGTCCGATCGGCTTGATCGCTCGTCCGGACAGGCCACCGAAGCCGTTCTGCAGCAGCGGCGTCCCCGTCTGCGGGTCGAGCCGCAGCGCCTTCACCGTGTTGATCGCGGTCAGCGCCGACACGCCGTGCCGCGCCGCCAACCGAGCGTGGGCGAGGTAGTCGTAGTCCGGCGAAAGTTTGAGGATCACCGGGTGGTTGCTGCGCGGTACCGCCTCGCTCAGCACCGACTCGATGATCGCGTTGAAATCGAAGTTGACGTTGTGGCAGGAGACGTTGAACTCGACGGCCGCGATCTCGCCCGCAGGAACCGCTGCGTTGATCGTGTCCACGAGCGTCACGAACTCCTCGGCCGAGAACCCACCGACCGAGATGATCCGGTTCTGCTCCCGCGTCCTCGGGTAGTAATCGCGCAGGTACGCCTCGATGCCGACGTTGCACCAGCCGAAAGCGTTGAGCCACCCGCCTTCGACCTGTCGCAGGACCCGCCCGTAACGCTTGAGCAGGCCGGGCAACTCGTGCAGCGCCCACTGGTCGCGGGTGGTGAAGTGCCCTTCCCGAGGCTCGACGGTGAGGGTGCGGGTGGTGACGGCGCCGAAGCGCTCCAACGGCACGAACTGCGAGATCGGGCTCATCCCGTACGCGGCGACCTTCGCGTTCGCCACCCCGTAGCCGAGCAGGCTCGACGAGGTGACGAGCCGGTTGCGCAGGGTGATGTCGCCGAGCCGTACCTGGCCGGGGCGAGGTTCGTCCCGGACGAGTCGAAGGTTGCGCTCCTGGGCCACGCTCACGATGTCCTCCTGCTTCGCCGCGATCTGCGCTTTCATTGTCCCTTATCGACCGGCCCGCGCCTCGCCCGCGTCCTGCGTCACGAGCGGCACAGGGTGTAGACACGAGTCGTGGACCCTCTGCAGGCGTTGCGTCGCGTCGCGTTCCTGCTCGAACGCGACGACGAGGCGACCTATCGAGTGCAGGCGTTCCGGCGCGCCGCCGAGGTCGTCGACTCGCTCGGCGCCGACGAGCTGGCCGATCTCACCCGCAACGGAATGCTCACCGACCTGCCGGGCATCGGGAAACGCACCGCCGAGGTCATCACCGAGGCGAGTACCGGCGAACCGAAATACCTGCGCACGCTCGAAGAACGCACCTTCGCGCCGGAAGCGGGTGGCAGGCGGCTGCGTTCGGCGCTGCGCGGCGACTGCCACACCCACTCGGACTGGTCCGACGGCGGCAGCCCCATCCGGGAGATGGCCGAGACCGCACGCGAACTCGGCCACGAATGGATGGTGCTCACCGACCACTCCCCCCGGCTCACCGTCGCCAACGGCCTCGACGCTGCGCGCCTGCGACGGCAACTGGACGTCGTGAAGCGGATGAACGCGGAGTTCGCGCCGTTCCGCATCCTCACCGGCATCGAGGTCGACATCCTCGACGACGGCACCCTGGATCAGGACGACGATCTCCTGGCCGAGCTCGACCTCGTGGTCGCCAGCGTGCACTCGAAACTGTCCATGGACTCCACGGAGATGACGGCGCGGATGGTCGCGGCCGTGTCCCACCCGCATGTCGACGTGCTCGGCCACTGCACCGGCCGGCGAGTCACAGGCAGGCAACGGCCGCCGTCGTCGTTCGACGCCGAGAAGGTGTTCACCGCGTGCCGGGATCGCGATGTCGCCGTGGAGATCAACTCGCGCCCGGACCGGCTCGACCCGCCGCGCGAGCTGCTCGACCTGGCCGCCGGGCTCGACTGCCGGTTCGCCATCGACAGCGACGCCCACGCGCCGGGTCAGCTGGACTGGCTCTCGTACGGCTGCGAGCGGGCCGAGCTCGCGCGGCTCGACCCGGCCGCGATCGTCAACACCTCGCCCGCCGAGGACCTCCTGGCCTGGACCGCCCGCTAATCCGCACCCGACCAGCGAGGCGAACGGCACTCTCGCCCCACCAGACGAGGCGAAAGTGCCGTTCGCACCATCCAAGAAGTGAAGGATGGTCGCGTGCGGCGAGAGGACGCGGAGGTCTCCCACCACCTACGCGCGCGACAGACTTCTGGAATTCGGTCAGGGGCACGGTGCCTGACGCGATCTTCAGTGGGGACGTTCCACTGACCGTGATCGTGACGACGGTGAGCAGCACGACCCCTGCCACCGTCCTCGTCGCCGGGGCCAACTCCCTTGGCATGACATCACTCCGCAACGATGTTGCATAACACCGTTACGAAAGGTGACCCGGACAAGACACGTCGAGTGGGCTTCTGCGGTTGGATCAGTCCGCTTCGACGGAACGCTGCAGAGCGCGCAGGTCGCGCATCGCCTTGATGGCGTAGTCGCCGTCGTTGGCCTGGATCGCCATCACCGGCGCGTACTCGTCGTCGGGCAGTTCGAGCCGCGCCCACGGCGCACCGTCCGGGAAGCTGAAACCCTGGATCGTGTCCCACTCGTACCGGGTCGTCCCGATGATGTTGCGGACCTCCACCTTGTCGGCGTCGGCGTACAACCGCGGGAACGTGAACCGCAGCACGCCGAGCGCGAGCAGGATCCCGAGCCCCACCATCGCGACCTGGTCCGAGACCCGGAAGTACGCGCCCGTCGGCGTGTTCTTCAGCTGCACCGCGACGAACGTGAACACGATCACCAGCACGATCGCGGCCGGGATGGCGATGCGGCGGATCTTCTGCGGCCGTGCCTCGACCGACGTGCTCTCCGAACTCACAGGAATCCCCGTCCGTTCTCGGTACCGCGCAGGCCGCGCAGGACCAGCGCCGTCTCCAATGCCGCGGCGGCGGCTTCGTACCCCTTGTCCTCGATAGAGTCCGCGAAACCGCCGCGATCCAGCGCCTGCTGCTCGGTGTCGCAGGTCAGAACCCCGTTGCCCACCGGGGTCGACTCGTCCAGCGCCACCCGCGTCAGCCCGGCCGTAACCGCATCGCACACGTACTCGAAGTGCGGGGTGCCGCCCCTGATGACGACACCGAGTGCGACGACCGCGTCGTGCTGGTGAGCCAGTTGTTGACAGACCACCGGCAGCTCCACCGAGCCCGGCACCCGCACGACCGTCGGCTCCCCGATCCCGGCGTCGCTCGCGGCCGTGAGCGCCCGCTGGAGCATCTGGTCGGTCAACGTGGCGTGCCAGCGGATCGCGGCGACGCCCAGCCGCAGCCCGCTCGCGTCCGGAACCGACACCCGCGGACGGCCCTCGCCGCTCACGCCGTCACCCCCGGGTCGCCCGTGATCGAGGAGTCCTCGCCGTCGTCGAGGTAGGAGAGCTCGTGTCCCATCCGGTCCCGCTTGGTCTGCAGGTAGTGCAGATTCTCCGGGTTGGGCCGGATCGGCAACGGTTCCCGGCCGGCGACCTGCAGTCCGTAGCCCTCGAGGCCGACCCGCTTGGCGGGGTTGTTGGTGAGCAGGCGCATCGACTTCACACCCAGGTCCACGAGGATCTGCGCGCCCTGGCCGTAGTCCCGGCCGTCCACCGGCATCCCGAGTGCGACGTTCGCGTCGACGGTGTCCGCGCCGTCGTCCTGCAACTGGTAGGCCTGCAGCTTGTGCATGAGCCCGATGCCGCGGCCCTCGTGACCGCGCATGTAGAGCACGATGCCCCGCCCGGCCTCCGCGACCTTCTGCATCGCGGCCTCCAGCTGCGGTCCGCAGTCGCACCGCAGCGAGCCGAGCACGTCGCCGGTGAGACATTCCGAATGCACCCGCACGAGAATGTCCTCGCCGTCGCCGATCTCGCCGTAGACGAGGGCGATGTGTTCGATGCCGTCGAGCAGGCTGTCGTAGCCGACCGTGGTGAACGTGCCGTGCGCGGTGGGGATCCGGGCCTCGGCGACCCGCTCCACCTGCTTCTCGAACCGCCGCCGGTACGAGATCAGGTCCGCGATGGTGATCAACGCGAGCTCGTGCTCGTCGGCGAAGACCTCCAGCTCGTCGCGCTGGGCCATGTCGCCCTCGCTCTTCTGGCTGACGATCTCGCAGAGCGCGCCCGCCGCGCGTAACCCGGCCAGTCTGGCCAGGTCGACCGAGGCCTCCGTGTGCCCCGGGCGGCGCAACACGCCGCCTTCCCGCGCCCGTAGCGGCACCACGTGGCCAGGCCGGTTCAGGTCGGAGGCGGTGGAGCGTGCATCGGCCAGGACCTGGAACGTGCGGGCCCGGTCGGAGGCGGAGATGCCGGTCCCGATGCCGCTGGCGGCGTCGACGGTCACGGTGTACGCGGTGCCGCGGCGGTCCTGATTGGAGTGATACATCGGCGGCAGGTCGAGGCGGTCACAGTCCTCCCCGTTCAGCGCGACGCACAGGTACCCCGAGGTGTAGCGGACCATGAACGCCACCAGCTCCGGGGTCGCCTTCTCCGCCGCGAAAATGAGGTCGCCCTCGTTCTCGCGGTCCTCGTCGTCGACGACGACCACCGGGCGCCCCGCGGCGATGTCCGCCAGCGCGCGCTCGATGTCGTCGAACTTGTTCGTGCTCACCGTGACCGTGTCCTCCGGATCCACCTCTGCCTGTCCACTCCGTGTCTGCCCACCTGTCGGCTACCCGTCCGCGGCGTGGCCCCGGCGGGCAGGCTCGTCCGGCGACGAACCCGCCGTGGTCCCATTCTCCCCCGTTCGGCCCCGCCCGGAGTCCCCCAGGTGCCCCAGCTGGGCCGAGGCGAGCCGTTCCAGATGTTTGGCCAGCACGTCTACCTCGATGTTGACCCGATCACCCGGCCTCCGGCGCCCCAGCGTCGTGAGCTCCAGCGTGGTGGGCACGAGTGCGACACCGAACCGGTCGGCGGCGAGTTCGGCGACGGTCAGCGACACCCCGTCCACGGTGACGGAGCCCTTCTCGACCAGGTAGTGCGCCAGGTGCGGGGGCAACTCGAAGCCGGTCAAGCCGTCCCGCTCGCCCCGGACGACGGCCGTGCCGTCGACGTGTCCTTGCACGATGTGACCGCCGAGCCGGTCCCCGAGGCTCATCGCGCGCTCCAGGTTCACCCGGTCCCCGGCAGTGAGCCCGCCGAGCGTCGACCGGCGCAGCGTCTCGCCCACCACGTCGACCCCGAAGCGACCGTCGCCGACATCGACGACGGTCAGGCAGACGCCGTTCACGGAGATCGAGTCGCCGTGCTGGGCGTCCGAGGTGACCAGCGTGCCGTCGACGACCAGCCGGGCACCGTCGTCACGCGGCTCCACCGCGGCGACGGTGCCGAGTTCCTCGACGATGCCGGTGAACACGTGCTGCCTCCAGGTTCTCGTGACCCGCCGTGCGCTAGCGCACGGCGGAGGGGTCGTCGGCCCGGACCGGGACGGCGCTGATCCGCACGTCGGGTCCGCTCATGGTGGTCTCCTCGATCCGTAACCACCACGCTTGCGAGATACTTCCCACCCCGGCGTCACCCAACGCCGCCGTGCCCGTGCCCAGCAGTGCGGGCGCGATGTAGCCGAGGACGCGATCGACGCACCCGGCCGCGACGAAAGCGCCCGCCAGGCTCGGACCACCCTCCAGCAAGACGTCCACGACACCGCGAGCAGCGAGGTCGGTGAGCACCCCCTCCGGCGGGGCGTGTGCCAGCAGCAGCGTGTCCGCCGAGTCGTCGAGCACTCGTGCGTGGGCAGGCACCGACGTGTCCCCCACGACCACGCGCAGCGGTTGCCGGTCGGCGAGTGCGCCGTCGGGGGTCCGCGCGGTCAGTTGCGGGTCGTCGGAGAGCACCGTGCCGGTGCCGACGATCATCGCGTCCATCGCGGCGCGCACGCGGTGCACCTCGGCCCGGGAGGTCTCCGAGCTGATCCACTTGCTGGTCCCGTCCACCGCTGCGGAGCGGCCGTCCACAGTGGCCGCGTACTTCCAGGTGACGTGCGGCCGTCCGGTGCGGACGAAGTGCATCCAGGCGCGCAACGAACCCGAAGCGACTTCGTCGGCCAGCAAGCCGGCGTGCACCTCGACCCCACCGGCACGCAGCGTTTCCGAGCCACCGGCGGCGCGCGGGTTCGGGTCGGTCACGGCGTGCACCACCCGGGCGATTCCCGCGTCCAGGAGCGCCTGCGCGCACGGCCCGGTCCGCCCGGCGTGCCCGCACGGTTCGAGCGTCACGACGGCGGTGCCACCACGAGCCGCCGGACCGGCTTCGGCCAGCGCCACTACCTCCGCGTGCGGGCCTCCCGGCGGCTCCGTGGCGCCCACGGCGACGGTGCGCCCCTCCACGTCGAGGATCACGCAGCCCACCGGCGGGTTCGGACTCGTGAGACCGCGAACACCGTCGGCGGCGGCCAGGGCGGCGCGCATCGCGGACTCCCACGGCGACCGCGTCGCCGCGTCCCCGCTCGCGCTCACCACCGGCCCGTCGCGATCAGACGCCGAGGTGGGCCGAGGCGCGCCCGGCCTGCGCGCGCAGCGCCTCGACCGCCTTGTTCGGGTCCTCTGCCCCGTACACAGCGGAGCCGGCGACGAAGCAGTCCACGCCCGCCTCGGCTGCCTGCTCGATGGTGTCGGCGTTGATCCCGCCGTCGATCTCCACGACCAGGTTGAGGTGTCCGGTCTCGACGAGCTTGCGTGCCTCGCGAACCTTGCTGAGCACGTCCGTGATGAAGCTCTGCCCACCGAAGCCGGGCTCGACGGACATCACGAGCAACGTGTCGTAATGCTTGAGCACGTCCAGGTACGGCTGCAACGGCGTGCCCGGCTTCACCGACAGGCCCGCCTTCGCTCCGGCCGCGCGGAGGTTCTTCGCCAGCGCCACCGGGTCCTCGGCGGCCTCCACGTGGCTGGTGACGTTGTAGGCGCCCGCCTCGGCGTACCCGATCGCCCAGTGATCCGGGTTCTCGATCATCAGATGGCAGTCGATCGGGATGTCGGTGGCCTTGAGCAGCGACTGCACCACCGGCAGCCCCAGCGTCAGGTTCGGCACGAAATGCGCGTCCATGACGTCGACGTGCAGCCAGTCGGAGTCGCTGACGGCCGACATCTCGTCGGAGAGCCGGGCGAAGTCGGCGGAGAGCAGCGAGGGCGCGATGAGCGGGTGGTTCGACACAGTCCGGAGTGTAAATCCGTGCGCCCCGTCACTCGCACTGCGGGCGGCACAGACGCCGCCCGCGGCGACACGGTCAGCTTCGACGGCTCCGGCTGCGCATCACCAGCACGTACGCCAGGCACACGAGCAGCAGGAACGGCACGCCGGCCTGCCACGCGACGCTGAACTGCTCGGTGAACGGCGTCGTCAGCAGCACTGCCGCCACGAACAGCATCGCGAGCACCGTGGTGACGGGAGCGCCGGGAAGCCGGACGGGCGAGTCCGGCAAGCCTTGCGCGGTGCGGGTCCTACGGAACGCCAGATGGCTCGCGAGAATGATCAGCCAGGTCACCAGCGCGCCGAACAGCGCGATGCCGAGCAGCATCGGGAACGCCGTGTCCGGCGACCCGACGGCGACCGCCGCCGCGAGCCCGAGTCCGAGCGCCGAGATCAGCAACGCCCGCCTCGGGGTGCCGTTCGCGCTGAGCACGGTGAACCATCGCGGCGCGAATCCGTCCTTGGCCAGCGAGTACGTCATCCGGGACGTGATGTAGAGGTTCGTGTTCATCGCCGAGAGCGCCGCCGAGAGGATCACGAAGTTCATCACGCCCGCCGCCGCGGGAATGCCGACGGTGTCGAAGAGCCGCACGAAGGGGCTCTGCATCACGTCCTCTTCGGTCGAGACCTGGTTCCACGGAACGATCGAGACGACCGCGAGCATCCCCAGGACGTAGAACAGGCCCAGCCGCAGCACCAAGCCCCGCGCGGCGCGCGGCACGTCCCGGCGTGGATCGCGTGACTCGGACGCGGTCAGCGCGATCGCCTCCGTGCCCAGGTAGGAAAACGTCACGACGGTCATGGCCAGCCACACTGCGCCGACCCCGTTCGGCAGGAAGCCGTCGTATTCGGTCAACGCACCGAAACCGGTCGCCTCCTGGCCGGGGAGGCCGAAGAAGATGTAGGTGAAGCCCAGCGCGATGAACACGATGATCGTGACGACCTTGATCATCGCGAACCAGTACTCGAACTCACCGAAGAACTTCACGGCCGCGGCGTTGACCGCGAGCATGATCACCGAGAACCCGACCACCGGGATCCACAACGGCAGCTGCGGGTACCAGAACTGCATGTACAGCCCCGCTGCCACGACCTCGCTACCGATGTTGACGACCTGGGCGAACCAGTAGATCCACCGCTGCACGAACCCGGCGAAGCTGCCGAGGTAGCGGTGCGCGACGGCACCGAACCCACCGGCCTCGGGATGCACCACGATCATTTCGCACATCGCGTAGGCGAGGCCGAGTGCGGCGAACGCGGCCAGGACGTAGGCGATGATCACCGCCGGGCCCGCCATGTTGATCGCCAGGCCGGAGCCGAGGAACAGGCCGGTGCCGATCGCGCCGCCGATGGCGATCATCCCGACCTGCCTGCCGCTCAGGTCGCGGCGCAGACCGCCCTCCTGCTGACTCGTCGTCGCCTCCGCCCGGTCCACCCGTCGACCTCCCGTTGTCCTGCGCCGGCGCACACCGGCGCAGGGCATTATGCGCAGGGAGGCTCGATCTTGGGTAGCGGGCCGGGCTCACGCGTGCTCGAACCGATGCGCGGAGTCGGACAACACGCACGAACCGGTCACCCTAATGGCAGCGGCACGGCGAGGCCGAGCGTTACTCGGGCAGGTCGAGGCTGATCGGTGTGCCCCGCTCCACGCTGCGGCTCACCGTGCAGGCGCGTTCGATGGCGCGGTGCGCCGCCTCGGCGAGCTTGGACCGCTCCTGCTCGTCCAACGACGACAGATCCATCTCGCCCGCGACCTGCACCGCGGAGAAGGTGTTCGGGTCGTCGGGCTCCTTGGTGCGGTCGGCGTGGAACGTGATCTCGGCGTCGTCCCCGAGTCGCCGCGTCACGAGGCTCTCGACCGTCACGGCCGAGCATCCGGCGATCGCAGCGAGCAACAGTTCGCCAGGCGTGAATCCGTCGACCACCCCGTCGCGCCCGATCGTGACCTCACCGCCGCGACCGTTGGTCGCGACGAACGTGTGCTCTCCGGTGCGCCGGACCTGAACCGGCGTGCCCGGCACCTGCTCCGTGCGGGGCGCGTCCTGCTCCGACCTGGACGACATGCGACCTCCTCCCGACACCCGGCCACCAGGCCGGGAACTCCACAACGGACTCGCGCCGGACCCACCGACACGCCGACCTCAACCTCCAGAACGCCCCCATTGTTCCTCGTGACCCGATGCCCATCATCGAGATCCCACCCACGAACGACCCCTGAGCCCCTACCCCAGTCAGGTAGGGACAACTCCACCCTCCTGTGGACAGCGAGGTGGCAAATTCGCGCGAATTTGCCGTACCCCTGGGGGGGGTAAGGGGTCAGGCGCGGCCGATGTCCTCGTTCCAGAGATGCGGGTGGGTGGCGATGAACTCCTGCATCACGGCGACGCACTCGGGGTCGTCGAGCACGGTGACCTCGACCCCGTGCTCGGCGAGCCACTCGTGCCCACCGGAGAAGTTCCTGGCTTCGCCGACGACGAGCCTCCCGATGCCGAACTGCCGCACGAGGCCGCTGCAGTACCAGCACGGTGACAGCGTCGTCACCATCGTCGTTCCCGCGTACGAGCGCTTCCGCCCGGCGTCGCGGAACGCCGCCGTCTCGCCGTGCCCGGTCGGGTCGTCGTCCTGTACCCGGCGGTTTCGGCCCCTGCCGAGGATCGTCCCGTCTGCATCGACGAGGGCGGCACCGATCGGCACTCCCCCTTCGGCGAGCCCGATCCGCGCCTGCTCCAACGCGACGGCGAGCCAGTCGCGCATGCTGCTCCGTTCCTGGGCGGTCATCGACTACACCCGGAACAGCGCGCAGAACATGGCGTCGGTGCCGTGCCGGTGCGGCCACAGCTGCACCGAGGGACCGGCGCCGAGGTCGGGAACGTCCGGGAACGCCTCTCGCGCGTCCAGTTGCCGGACCCCGGTGCGGCGCACGACGTCGGCGACCACGCCCTCGGTCTCGGACACGTGCGGCGAGCACACGACATACCCGACGACACCGCCCGGGCGGGTGAGTTCCACCGCCGAGAGCAGGAGGGTGCGTTGCAGACGGCCGAGCTCGGCGAGATCGGACGGCTGGCGCCGCCAGCGCGCTTCGGGGCGCCTGCGCAGCGCACCGAGCCCGGTGCACGGAGCGTCGACGAGCACGCGGTCGTATCCCGGCTCCAGGTCGGGCTCCCTGCCGTCGTCGACGCGCACTCGAACCGACAGACCCTCTGTGGCACGGCGCACAAGATCGGCCCGGTGCGGCGCCTGTTCGACGGCGTCGAGCGTGCCGCCGTCCACAGTGAGCAGTGCGCCGAGCAGGTTCGCCTTGCCGCCGGGACCGGCGCACAGGTCGAGCCATCGAAGATCCGAGCCCTCCACCTGGGGCCGGGTCACGGCGAGCGCGGCGAGTTGGCTGCCCTCGTCCTGCACGACGGCGAAACCCTCGCGCACCGGTTCGAGCTCGCCGGGATCCCCGGTACCGGGATCGAGACGCACCCCGTACGGCGAGTACGGCGCGGGCTCACCGCCGGTGATCGCGGCGAGTTCGTCCGCGCTGATCTCGCCCGGTCGTGCGAGAAGGTGCACGTCCGGCCGCGCGTCGTCGGCGGCCAGCGCGTCGGCGAGTTCGTCCCCAGTGGACCCGAGTGCGTCCGCGAACGCCTGCGCGATCCAACGCGGGTGCGCGTGACGCAGCGCGAGATGTCCCACGGGGTCGTCCTCGACGGGCGGCGCCACCTTCTCGATCCACTGCTGCTCGTCGCGTTCACTGATCCGTCGCAGCACGGCGTTCGCGAAGCCCGCGAGATGCGATCCGCCCTCTCCGCGCACCAGGTCTACTGTGGAGGCGACAGAGGCGTGCGGGGGAATTCGGGTGCGCAGAATCTGATACGCCCCGAGCCGCAACACGTCGAGCAGGTCGGGGTCCACGTCGGAGAGAGCACGATCGCTGCACTCGCCGATGATCGCGTCGAGCAGTCCGCGCGCACGGCAGGTGCCGTAGGTGAGCTCGGTCGCCAGCGCCGCGTCTCGTCCCGTGATCCGCCGCTGCGACAGCAGTGACGGCAAGGCCAGGTTCGCGTAGGCGTCCCGTTCCCGAACAGCGCGCAGGACGTCCCACGCCGCCATCCGCGCGGGGTCCTCGGCGGGCGGACGCTGCGGGCCCTTGCGTTTTTGTGGCGGGCGTCGGTTTCCGCCACCCGACGGCTTGCGCGTTCGCCTCTCGTTCATCGCACTCGCTCCCCCGCCTCGATCCGGGTGCCGCGCGCCCAGTCGGTCGCCGCCATCCGCTTCTTGCCCTGAGCCTGCACGTCACCGAGCCGCACCGGCACGGTGGCCGTCCCGACGAGCACCCGGCGCTTCTCGACACGCACCTCGCCCGGATCCAGCGGGTCCGCCTCCACGACCGGCGTGACCGGGCCGAGCTTGACCCGTTCCTCCCGGAACCAGGACCACGCTCCGGGATCGGGAGTCGTCGCTCGGACCAGCCGGTCGACCGCCTGCGCGGACACCGCGAAATCGACCTTGGCGTCGTCGACGGACACCTTCGGCGCGTAACTCACCCCGTCCGTAGGCTGCGGTTCCGCGTGCACGGTGCCGTGCTGCACGCCGTCGAGCGTGGCGAGCATCAGCTCGGCCCCGGAGACGGCCAACCGCTCCAACAATTCACCCGCGGTGTCGGTGCCGCGAATCTCGTCGGTCACGACACCGAAGACCGGTCCGGCGTCGAGCTCACGCACGATCCGGAACGTGCTCGCTCCGGTGATCTCGTCGCCATGCTGGATCGCCGCCTGCACCGGCGCGGCGCCCCGCCACGCGGGCAGTAGCGAGAAGTGCAGGTTGATCCACCCGTACCCGGGGATGTCGAGCACGTCCTGGGTGAGCAGCGCGCCGTATGCCACCACCGGGCAGCACTCCGGTTCCAGCTCCTTCAGACGCTCCACGAAGTCCGCATCCGTGGCGCGTTGTGGGGTGAGCACCTCGATGCCGTGCTCGTCGGCTAGCGCGGCCACCGGCGAGCGATGCACCGTCCTGCCCCGACCCGACGGCGCGTCCGGCCGGGTCACGACCGCCACGACCTCGTGGTCGGCGGAATCGATCAACGCTCGAAGTGTGGGCACCGCCGCTTCGGGCGTGCCTGCGAAGACCAGCCGCATCAGCGCGCCCCGAACAGCGGATGCGGGTTCTGCTTGATCACCGGTGCGGCCCCCTCGAACCACGAGGCGCCGCGGATCTCCCGCATCGCGTCCTTGCGGGTCTGTTCGTCGAGCCGGTCCAGGAACAGCACCCCGTCGAGGTGGTCGGTCTCGTGCTGGATGCAGCGGGCGAGCAGGTCGCTGCCTTCGATCTCGATCGGCTCACCGTGCATGTTCCAGCCTCGCGCGACGACGTTGCGGTGACGCGTGCAGTCTCGGGAGACACCCGGAATTGACAGGCAGCCTTCCTGCCCGTACTGCGTCTCGTCGCCGATCACCGTCCACGTCGGGTTCACCACGTGTCCGCCGACACCGTCGCAGTGATACGTGAACACGCGCAGTCCCACGCCGAGCTGCGGCGCGGCGAGTCCGGCACCGCCCTGCTGCTCCATGGTGTCCCACAGGTCGGAGACCAGGGTGCGCAGCTCCTTGTCGAAGTCGACGACCTCGGTGGCGGGTGTCCGCAGCACGGGATCGCCGAACAGTCTGATCGGCTGGACGGTCACGCGTTCTCCCCTGTGGCGACGGTGGTGCGGCGGCCAGTCTAGTGGGGGCGCAGCGGTGTCGACGGCGGGAGTGCCCCAAAGCCCGCGTGAGTCTTTTTGGTGGTCATAGGCACCAAAAAGGCTCACGCTGCGTCGGCTCACCCCGCCGGGATCACCACCGCCGCGGAGCCACCCCCGCCGCGAGTGGTTTCGGCCGCGGCGACCCACCGCCCGTCCGGGAGCCGCTCCAGGCCGGAGGCGTTGCCGATCTCACCGTCGCCGGTGTCGAAGACGTGGCCGAGTTCCTGCAACCGAACCGTTTCCGGTCGTGCGGTGAACTCCGGCTCGGCCCGGGTCTGCGCGGTGTTCCGTTGCGAGGCTCGGGGTTCGGCGATCGCGTCCACGAGCGGCAGGCCCCGGTCCAGACGTGCGGTGAGGACCTGCAGCACGGTCGTGATGATCGTCGATCCACCCGGCGTACCGACCGACAGCATCGGCTCGCCACCGTCGAGCACGAGCGTCGGACTCATGGAGCTGCGCGGGCGCTTGCTCGGCCCCGGCAGGTTCGGGTCCGGCTCACCCGGGGTGGTCGGGGTGAACGAGAAGTCTGTCAGCTCGTTGTTCAGCAGAAACCCTCGGCCGGGCACCACCATGCCGCTGCCGCCGGTCTGCTCGATGGTGATCGTGAAGGACACCACGTCCCCGGTCGCGTCGGCGACGTTGAGATGGGTGGTGTGCGGACCCTCTCGTGGAGTGCGCGCGTCGGAAGTTTCGGGCTCGCACTCGCCGCCGGGAGCGCGCGGATCACCCGCTGCGACCGGTGTCGGCAGGGTGGCGTCCGGCTTGATCAGGCATTCCCGTGAGTCGGCGAACTCCTGGCTCAGCAGCCCCTCGGTGGGCACGTCGACCTGCTCCGGGTCGCCGACCCACCGGTTGCGGTCGGCGAAGCCGACCTTGCTCGCCTCCAGGAACCGGTGCAGGTACTCGGCCGAGTCCACCTGCGAGAGATCGGTGTTCTCGAGCATGTTCAGCGCCTGCCCGACGGTCGTGCCACCCGAGCTCGACGGCGCCATCCCGTACACGTCGAGACCGCGGTAGCGCACATGCGTGGGTTCCCGCTCGATCGCCTCGTAGCTCTCGAGGTCCTCGGTGCGCAGGTCCCCGGACCGCACTCGCAGGTCCGACTCCGGTTCCACGGGCGGGTTCTGCACCGTCTCCACCACGTCGCGGGCGATCTCGTCCTGGTAGAACGCGTCCACGCCGTTGTCGCCGAGCGTCTCGTAGGTCTCGGCGAGGTCCGGGTTGCGCAGCGTCGATCCCACCTCCGGCGGCTGCCCGCCGGGGAGAAACAACTCACGAGTCGCGGGGAACGCGGCGAACCGCTCCTCGTTCTGCGCGGTCTGCTCGCGGAAGTGCTCGTCCACCCGGAAACCCTCGCGGGCGAGCTCCACCGCGGGTTCGAGGACGGTGTCGAGCTCGCGCGTGCCCCAACGGTCGAGTGCTTGTTCGAAGGTTCGCGGGAGCCCGGGCGTGCCGACGCTGAGCCCGCTGGTGACCGCTTCGTCGAACGGAATCTCCGCACCGTTGTCGAGGAACAGGCTCCGGTCGGCGGAGGCCGGTGCCGTCTCGCGGCCGTCGAGTGTGGACACTTCTCCGGTCTGGGCGTCGTAGTGGACGAAGTAGCCTCCGCCGCCGATGCCTCCGGAGTACGGTTCCGTGACGCCCAGCGCGGCGGCGACCGCGACGGCCGCGTCGGTGGCGTTCCCGCCGCGTCGCAGCACCTCGATCCCCGCGTTCGTCGCATCGAGGTCCACACTGGAGACGGCGCCGCCCAGACCTATCGCCTCGGGCACCTTTTTCGGCGGCGGTGACTCCGCGCCGGCCGCGTGTGCCGTCGACGCGATGAGCGCGATCGGCGCGAACACTGCGACAGCGAACCGGATCCGCTTGCCCACGACACACCCCACCTTCTGCGAGCGTGTGCCGCTCGCGCATACCGCACAGCGTGCCCTGATCGGCTTCTCGGGACAACACGTGCGGGGTGAACGCGGACCCGACGAGTCAGAAGGCACTGTGGAAATTGGGTAGGTGGTCCGGTACCGCCGCCCCCAGTTCGCGCCTCGCGGCGTTGGGCCCCTCTTGAGTACGTGGCGAGAACCCCCGGCCTTGCCGGACACGAACTCCGAACGCCGGAGCCTCACCGTGCCCAGTTCCCGAATGCCCCCTCGGCTCAGACCATGTCGAGCGGATCCACCCGGACACGCACCCGCTCCGTCTCCTTGCGGGTGCCGCGCACGGCTGCCGCCTCGTGCAACGCGGCAGCCAGCGCCCGGCCCTCGACTCGGTCGGAACGGATCAACGCCCGTTCCCGCTCGGAGCCGTCCTCGTCGTCCCCCTCGCCGAGCGGCACGGGCCCCAGCACCTCCCCAGTCTCCGGCAGTCGCAGCACGTCGAGAAACCCGTCCACGGCATCCGGCGCACCGTCGACCGCGGCGACCCGCTTGGCCGGGGGAAAGCCGAGCTCCTCGCGACCGGCGAGCTCCATCGCCCCGAACCAGGCCGGATCCCACCGGACCAGCGCCTGCACCGGTTGCAGCGACGAGTCGGCCATGACGACGACCCGTCCACCGTCCTGAGCAGGGCGCACCATCGACGCTGCCGCGAACCACAACCGCAGTGCCTCCTCGGCGGCGCGGAGCTCCGGCCGCGCCAACAGCGTGCGACCGTCGAGCAGCAGCGCCGCGCCGTATCCGCCGTCGACGGTCGGCTCGGCACCCGGAGTGGAGACGACCAGGGACGGGCCACTCGGCACGGACGCGAGCACGTCCCCGCCGCCGGAGGTGCGCACGGGTACCTGACGGAACGAGCGCCCGAGTTCCTCGGCGGTCCGCGCGGCACCGATCGTGATCGCACGGAGCCTGCGTGACCCGCACGAGGGGCAACGGAAGCCCGCTTCGGCAGCGCCACACCACCGACAGGCCGCCGGTTGTGCGCCACCCTCGCTCGTTGCTCCGGGAAGGGCGAGCGGCCCCGAGCAACGTCGGCACCGTGCCCGCTCCCGACAGTCGCCGCAGGCCAACGCGGGGACGTAGCCGCGACGCGGCACCTGCACGAGCACCGGTGCGCCCGCACCGAGCGCCGCCCTGGCCGCCTCGAACGCCACCGACGGCAACCGGGCCGCACGCGCGGCCGGGTCCCGGGCCAGCTGGACGTCGTCCTCACCGATCGCTGTCACCCGTGGCGCGGCGGCACGCACCGTCTCCCGCGCAGCGACGACCTCCTGCGCCCAGCCGGACTCGACGAGCAGTGCCGCCTCTGCGGTTCGGACGAACCCGCCCACCAGCAGCGAAGCGCCCGTCGCGTGCGCGCGGTGGGTGAGCACGTCACGCGCGTGCGGGTACGGCGCCACCGGGTAGGAGTGCAGCTCGTCGCCGTCGTCCCACACGGCGACCAGCCCGAGATCGCGCACCGGAGCGAACATCGCGGCCCGAGTGCCCACGACGACGCGCACGGTTCCCCGGAACACCGCGAGCCAACGCCGGTAGCGCTCCTCCGGGCCGAGATCCGCCGACAGCGCCACGACGTGCTCTTCGCCCATCACCTCCGCACAGGCACTCTGCACGCGCTGAACGTCACGGTGATCGGGCACGACCAACAGTGCGCCGCGCCCCGCGGACGCGGCGGCGGCAGCGGCTTCCGCGAGCCGATGCGGCCACTGCTCTCCGGGCAGCGCCTGCCACACGGCCCGCGCGACTCGTTCTTCGTGGACGGCGTCGAGCAGCGCCCCGCCGTGCCGGTACCGCGCCCATGCCTTGCTCGGGGGTCGCGTCGGTGGTTCAGCGCTCGCGGCGGTGGCACGCTTCTCCGCACGCGCGTGTCTCGGTGGGATGACCAGCCGCAGCACGTCGCTCAGTGTCCCGCCGTACCGCGCCGCGACCGAACGGGACAGGTCGAGCAGCTCCGGACAGAGCACCGGCTCCGAAGAGACCACCCGCTCGAGCCAGGCCAGTCTCCCGGTGAAGTCCGACTCGGCTCTGCGTTCCAGCAGGAACCCGTCCGTGAGTTTGCCGTTGAACCGCACCCGCACCCGCACGCCCGGCACGGCCTGCTCGGCGAGACGCTCGGGCACCAGGTAATCGAACGGCCGGTCCAGGTGCGGTGGTGAGACGTCCACCGCGACCCGAGCGATCGGCAGCGACGCGGCAGCGACTTTCGGTGCCGCCTTCGCGCCTGTTCCGCTCGCCATGACCCCTTCTCTACCAGAACGTTCCCCGCGCGAGCCGGTCGGTAGCATCGCCGAGCGAGCAGAGCAGGAGGAGCGCGTGTTCCACATCGTCTTCTACCACCCGGAGATTCCCGGCAACACCGGCAATGCCGTCCGGATGGTGGCGTGCGCGGGGGCCACGCTGCACCTCGTCGAACCGTTGGGGTTCGACCTCGAGGACGCGAAACTTCGCCGCGCCGGGCTCGACTACCACGATCTCGCGGTGCTGCGGGTGCATCCGAACCTGCACGCGGCGTGGGAGGCGATTCGACCCGAGCGGGTGATCGCGTTCACCGTCTCCGCCGAACGACGCTACGACACCGTCGACTATCACCCGGGCGACGTGTTGCTGTTCGGGCCGGAATCCGTGGGGCTCCCGGCCGACGTGCTCGACGCAGGGCAGGTGAGTACTCAGGTCCGCATCCCGATGGTGCCGGGGCCGCGATCCATGAACGTCGCGAACAGCGCGGCCATCGCCACTTTCGAGGCCTGGCGCCAACAAGGCTTCGCCACCCCCTGAACTCCCACCCAGAGGCGAACGGCACGTTCGCCCCACCACACGAGGCGAAAGTGCCGTTCGCCTCTGATAGGTCCCTGCGGAATGTCGTGTCAGTGGCGGAGCCGCTGAGCGATCACCACATACGCGACCCGACCACCGGCGGGTTCTCAGCGCCCTCCTCGCGAGGACAGCGGTTCCGCCGCGTAGGTGGCTACTCAAGAGACCGATCGCGCGGCGAGGAGGGCACTGAAGTTCCGCCACCCAACCCACCGAGCAAAACCTTCTGAAAGGAGTTCTCAGAGGTTGGCGGCGGAGGTGAGGGCGTCGGCGCGGTTGGTGCGCTCCCACGGAAGGTCCACATCGGACCGTCCGAAGTGGCCGTAGGCCGCCGTCGGCGCGTAGATGGGCCGCAGCAGGTCCAGGTCGCGGATGATCGCGGCGGGACGCAGGTCGAACACCTCGTTGATCGCCTTCTGGATCTTCGCCGGGTCGACGTTCTCGGTCCCGAAGGTCTCCACGAACAGCCCGACCGGAGCAGCGGCGCCGATCGCATAGGCGACCTGCACCTCGATCCGGGAGGCGAGCCCCGCGGCGACCACGTTCTTGGCGATCCACCGCGCCGCGTAGGCCGCCGAGCGGTCGACCTTCGACGGGTCCTTGCCCGAGAACGCCCCGCCGCCGTGCCGGGCCATGCCGCCGTAGGTGTCGACGATGATCTTCCTGCCGGTCAGCCCCGCGTCGCCCATCGGCCCGCCCACCACGAACCGGCCGGTGGGGTTGACCAGCAGT
Source organism: Allosaccharopolyspora coralli (assembly GCF_009664835.1). Lineage (NCBI taxonomy): Bacteria > Bacillati > Actinomycetota > Actinomycetes > Pseudonocardiales > Pseudonocardiaceae > Allosaccharopolyspora > Allosaccharopolyspora coralli. The sequence goes on along the minus strand of NZ_CP045929.1, from coordinate 1,953,611 downwards.
CGCAGTTCGGCGGCGTCGATACCGAGCACGTCGACCTCCGGGCCGACGACCTTCTCGCGAATGTCCGTGTCGAGCGTCGCCAGGTCGACGTCGTCGGAGTGCTGGCTGGAGACGACCACGGTGTCCAGCCGCACCGCTTGGTCTCCCGCGTACTCGATGGTGACCTGAGTCTTGCCGTCCGGTCGCAGGTACGGCACCACCTCGTTCTTGCGGACGGTCGCCAGCCGCCGCGACAGCCGGTGCGCGAGCGCGATCGGCAGCGGCATGAGCTCGTCGGTGTCGTCGCACGCGTAGCCGAACATCAAGCCTTGGTCGCCGGCACCCTGCTTGGCGATCTCGTCGTCCACGCCTTCGACGCGGCTCTCGTAACCGGTGTCGACGCCTTGCGCGATGTCCGGCGACTGTGCATCGATGGCGATGTTGACGCCGCACGAGTTGCCGTCGAAGCCCTTCGCCGAGGAGTCGTACCCGATCTGCAGGATCTTCTCCCGCACGATCGTGGGAATGTCGGCGTAGGCGGAGGTGGTGACCTCACCGGCGACGTGGACCTGGCCGGTCGTCACGAGCGTCTCGACGGCGACACGGCTCCGCGGGTCCTCCGCGAGCAAGGCGTCGAGCACGGAGTCGCTGATCGCGTCGCAGATCTTGTCGGGATGACCCTCGGTCACCGACTCACTGGTGAACAGTCTGCGCTCGCCGCGTTCCTGTTGGCTCACTGGGTCCACGTCCTCTCCGGGAGATGCGACGACGCCGCTCATCGCCGCACTCGGGCAGTGACCTGCGCGTTCAGCCTACGTTGCCGCCGAGTCGCGCGGCGACAGCGTCCCACACCCTGGCCGCGAGCCGGGACTTGGACCCGTGCGGGATGGGCAGTTCGGCGCCGTCGGCGGCCAGCAGCCAGCCGTCGTTGTCCTCGACCTCGAACGCGCGTCCGTCACCGACGGTGTTCACCACGAGCAGGTCGCAGCCTTTGCGCTCGAGCTTGGCGCGACCGTGTTCGAGGACGGTGGTGTCCGGGTCGCCGGTCTCGGCGGCGAAGCCGACGACGACGTCGGTGTCCAGCTTGCCTGCGCGGCGCTGCTCGATGACGTCGGCGAGGATGTCGGGATTGCGCGTGAGTTCGAGCGCGTCCGGGTCCCGGTCGGTCTTCTTGATCTTGTGATCGACGTGGCTCACTGGCCGGAAATCGGCGACCGCAGCGGCCATGACCAGCACATTCGCCCCGTCGGATGCTTCGAGCACGGCGTCCCGCAGCTGGTCCGCAGTGCCCACGTGCACCATCCGGACCCCGGCCGGTTCGACGAGGTCGGCGGAGTGCGCGGCCACGAGCGTGACCTCGGCTCCCCGGTGGGCGGCGACACGGGCCAACGCGTAGCCCTGTCGCCCGGACGAGCGGTTTCCGAGGTAGCGCACCGGGTCCAGCGGTTCGCGCGTGCCGCCAGCGGTGACCACCACTCGCTTGCCGGACAGATCGTGCGGCAACGCCGCCCCCTCCGCCAGCAGCAGCCGGGACAGGTCGACGATCTCGGCGGGCTCCGGCATACGGCCCTTGCCGCTGTCGGCGCCGGTGAGGCGGCCGCGCGCGGGTTCGGCGACGACCACGCCGTGCTCCCGGAGCCGGGAGACGTTGGCCCGGGTGGCCGGGTGCTCCCACATCTCGGTGTGCATCGCGGGCACCAGCAGCACCGGGCACCGGGCCGTCAGCAGCGTCGAGGCGAGCAGGTCGTCGGCCATGCCGTGCGCGGCGCGGGCCATGAGGTCGGCAGTGGCGGGAGCGACGACGACGAGGTCCGCCTCCTGCCCGAGCCGGACGTGCGGAACCTCCTCGACGTCGGTGAAGACACCGGTGCGCACCGGATGCCCGGACAGCGCCTCGAACGTGGCGGCGCCGACGAACTCCAGCGCGGACTCGGTGGGCACGACCCGCACGTCGTGGCCGGACTCGGTCAGCCGCCGCAGCACCTCACACGCCTTGAAGGCCGCGATGCCGCCACTGACACCGAGGACCACCCGAGGCTTGCTCGTCGGGTGGTCCTCGTCCGGGTTCCGGGTCACTCGCCCTCGGTGTGCTCGAGCACGCCGGAGTGGATCTCGCGCAGCGCGATCGACAGCGGCTTCTCCCGCGGGCCGGGCTCGACGAGCGGGCCTACGTACTCCAGCAGGCCCTCGCCGAGCTGGGCGTAGTAGTCGTTGATCTGGCGGGCGCGCTTGGCCGAGTAGATCACCAGCGCGTACTTCGAGCTGACCTGTTCGAGCAGGTCGTCGATCGGCGGGTTGGTGATGCCCTCGGTGCTGCTCGCGGGGGCGCTGTTCAGCGCGGCCAGCGCGGTGGGAGTACTCACGTGGGTGGCTCCTGTGCTTCTCGTGCGTCGGGTGGGGCCGGACTCACCCCTGGCCGGTCGGCTCGGGGGCCGATCGCGGCGGTCGTCTTCGGGCGGCCCTGTCCGTCGACCGCGTGGAGTGCGGCACCGGTCATCGATGCGGACGGCGTCAGGACCGACACCCAGCAATCAAGCGTACCAACTCGCTCGCCGCGACCTGCACATCGGAGTTGACAACGGCCGTGTCGAACTCGGGTTCGGCAGCGAGTTCGTTCCGGGCGACCTCGAGTCGGCGCTGCACGACGTCGTCGGGTTCGGTTCCGCGGCCGGTGAGCCGGTCCACGAGCATTTCCCAACTCGGCGGCAGCAACATCACCAGCTGCGCTTCCGGCATCGCGCGGCGCACCTGCCGCGCACCCTGGAGTTCGATCTCCAGCACCGCTGGCCGACCGGCGGCGAGCGCACGCTGCACGGGGCCGCGCGGCGTGCCGTAGTAGTTGCCCGCGTACTGCGCGTGTTCGAGCATCTCGCCCTCGTCGACCATGCGCCGGAACTCGGCGTCGTCGACGAAGTGGTACTGCTCGCCCTCGACCTCACCGGCCCGGGGGGCACGGGTCGTGGCCGACACGCTGAAGTAGATCTCCGGGGCCTGCTTGCGCAGTTCGGTGATCACGCTGGACTTCCCGACCCCGGAGGGCCCGGAAACGACGGTGAGCCGGGGCTCGCCCTCGCGGACGGTCCCCGGCTCGGTGCCGGTTCGCGCGTCGATCACTCGCCGCTGAACTCGGCGAGCAGCGCCTTGCGCTGCCGCTCGCCCAGACCGCGCAGCCTGCGGCTGTTGGCGATCTCCAAGCGCTCCATGATCTGCTGAGCGCGCACCTTGCCAACGCCGGGAAGGGCCTCGAGCAGGGCGGAGACCTTCATCTTGCCCAGGACCTCGTCCTTGTCGGCGTCGTCCAGAACCTCGGCGAGGCTGGTTCCACCGCGCTTGAGGCGCTCCTTGAGCTCAGCTCGGGCGCGACGGGCGGCAGCCGCCTTTTCCAAAGCTGCTGCCCGCTGCTCCTCGGTCAGCTGGGGAAGGGCCACCATGTCCTCCGTGATGTGGGGTTTCGCTTGATCGGTGCGGCGACGGTACCGAGCCGTTCGAACCGCCTGTCACGCGGGTCCGACTTTTGTGAACCGGTCTCGTTCCGGGTCGCGCCGACTGGCCCGTCCGGTTGGTGTTCGTACGAGGCGTGCACGCGCACCGGGCCGCTGCAAGGTCTACCAATAACGGCGCTGAAGTGCACTAACCTGGGACAAACTCTTCCGATCTGTCCGATTTCCGGGCGGTTGAGGGACGCCGAAGGGGTCACCGCAGGTCAGGACGCTCACAGCGGCGTCGCGTGAGCCTTTTTGGTGGCTATAGCAACCACAAAGGCTCACGCCCGCTGCGTGCAGTGCCGGGGAGCGTGCGGCTCAGCGCCCCTTGAACAGGTCCTCCACGCGGAGACGCATGCGCTGCTTGTCCATGGGCGCGAACGTCGTCCACGGTTCGGCGCCGCGCGGGTTCTCCTCCATGAGGAACCAGCCGGCGGCGTTGGAGTAGCAGTTGGTCACCATGGGCATGCGGGTGCGCTTGCCGAGGCCGTCCATGGTGGCCGCGCCGAACTGGGCGTACTGGAGTCGCTTGGAGCCGACCATCTCGGAGAGAGCGTTCGCTTCCTCTCGGCGCACACCTCGGCGCGCGAGCGCGTCCACGAGGGCCCGGGGGGAGGATCCGGCTTCGGCTCCTGCTTCCTTGAGGACCGCGCTACGCACGGACACACCGTTGCCGGGCCCCGGTTTCATCTCCGGGACGACGTTGAGGATCGCTCGGGACATGTCCTCGTTCGCCACCGTGGTGATTCGCACAGTCTGTCCGGTGTAGACGGCGAGGGTTGCCTGATTTCCCTGGTTGGCAACGATTCCGGTATGCCGGGGTAGCTCGTCGCCGTCCCGGAACCGGTAGACGATGTCGTAGGACCGTTCGTAGCGCCGCAGCGGTTGGAGCGCGCCGAGCAGGTCGTCTTCACCGTCCCGGTCGCCGTAGCCGTACCGGCGGAGTTCGTCGACGGCGTGGTGTTCGGCTTCGCGACGCTCGGATTCGAGGATGCCGTCGGGCAGCACGTTGAGCGCGAGCGGTTTGACGCCCAGCCCGAGGTGTTCCCACAGCTCGTGGAACGCCTGGCCGGACAGTTCGATGTTCACAGGTGGGCCTTCCCCTGTCGGCACGTCGGGCGGCACCGGGGTTCTCCCGGTGCCGTCGACGTCGAGCCTGTCCCTTACTTGTTCTCCCAATCGCCGAACACGGGCGGGGCGACCTTCGGCAGGTCTTCGTCGAAGAAACCGTAGTCGCCCTTGAGGAACTCGGGCGTGTAGTGCTCGTCGTCTTCCTCGCCCTGGGCACCGCGCGCACCGGCGCCGCCCATGGCACCCACCGTACCGCCACGCCCACCGGCAGCGGTCGCACCGCCCTGCCCGGCCACGCCGGAGCTACCTCCGACGCCGGACATGCCACCGCGCCCGACGCCGGACTGACCGCCCGCACCGAGTCCGCCACCGGAGCCGGTACCGCCACCGGAGCCGAAACCGCCGACGCCGCCGCGACCGCCGGAGCCAAGGGCACCCGAGCCGCCGCGTCCAGCGCCGGTTCCGGTGCCGCTCCCAGAGCCGGCACCGCCGCGAGGGCCCGCACCGGTGCCGGAACCGCTCCGGCCCCCGGATCCGACGCCGCCGCGACCACCGGCGCCGCTACCGCCACGGCCTCCGCTGCCACCGCCGGTGCCGGGAGCGCCGGGAAGAACGCCGGCGCCACCGCCGCGACCAGGGCCCGAGCCGGAGCCCCCAGGACCGTTGGCGCCGGGACCGCTCTGTCCTCCGCCGCCCGGTGCCGTACCCACGTAGTTCGGGTTCGTCTGCCCGGGCGTCACACCGCCGGTTCCGCCAGCACCGGCGGAACCACCGACGCCGCCAGCACCGCCGCCCATCGGAGCGACCGAACCGCCGCCGGACGAGCCACCAGCGGCCCAAGAACTGCCCGACGCAGCCGGCGCCGAAGCCCCCATGGCGGACGCGGTCTGCATCTGCCCGACCGAGGTGTGCGACCCCTGGTTAATCGCGGTGTTCATCCCCTGCTCCGGCGGCGGGGTGAAGGTCGCGCTTCCCTCGACATTGCCGCTGGACGCGGACCCGTACGCGTCGAAGGCGCGGACGCCCTCCTGCCGGAGCTTCTCGTTCGCAGCGTTGGCCTTCTCCGCGTCAGTCCCCCCGTTGAACATGCTGTCGAAGCCTTCTTCGAAGAAGTTGTCGTCCGGGACCTCCTGCTCCTCCGACTTGGCGGGGATAGAGCTTTCCACGGTCTTGAACGCTTCGCCCTGCGCGTTCATCTGCGTCGACTGCACGTTGGCGCTCTCGGCGGCAACCTCCGTCCAGAGCACCACCGGCGACATCGCGTTCTGCATCGCCTCACCCGACTGCGACTGGAACGACACCTTCGCCCCGTCGAGTTCGGCCTTCACTTCCTGGGCGAGATCCATCAGGAACTTGTGTTCTTTCGCCCAGTCTTCGGAGGCAGTGTTCATACTCTCGGCGCCAGCGCCGGACTGAACCCAGCCGCGCATCTGCTCGAGCGACGCACCCTCGAAGTTGCTCGGCTCCAACGACCTACCGTTGCCCATCACTGCCCCCCAGGAGCGTCGGGAAGATTACTCAACGCCGCCTCGGCGAATCCCGAGGTCAGCTGACATGGATCCGCAGACCCTTCCAACACCTGCGACTGCACCAACAGCGTGCCGCCATCGGCGACGTCGAACGCGATAATGCAATCAACGTCGCCGCTACTGCGCTTCATCGCCGGGTACCCCGAAAAGTCGAGCGGCTCCCTCAAGCTGGTTCGCTCAGCTAACTCAGGCAATGGCTTGGGCACTGCCGACACGAAAACCTGCCAATCGTCCGTCTCGTTGAGACGACTGTAATCGCATCCTACGATTCCCTCACCCTCACCGACTTCCCGTTCACGCGGCGAGTCCGTCGCGCCCAATTGGCGCCACTGTGGTTCCGTCACCACTGAGCACCGATCTGGCACCTCGATCGATTTCGCAGGCGCGGACCGGACGGGAGCTTCATTCGTGGTGGGTGGCGGCGACGGGGGCGGCTCAGTGGTCGCGCCGCCGGAGCATCCTGCCACCAGCAGGAGAGAAGCTGCAACGATTGCTTTACGCACGGAACCTGTCCTTCGCTCCTTGTTCATCGGAACGCGTCTGTTGCGCGGTCGATTTCAGGTTTTCAGAAGCATCCTCAAAAACCTGAATCAGCTTGCTGTAGTTATCCAAATACGCTTGCTCGTCACCTTCGCCGACCTTGCTATAAACGCGAGCCGCGCCGCTGCTGACCGGGTCGGTTCCAGGCGGCTGAACATCGGCAAGTAGTCGGACCTGCATCCGACGATCACGAAGTTCCTGTGCCTTGCTGTCAAAGAACCCTGCCAGTTTGTCGACCTGATCCGGGTCGACCATCATCGTGTTTCCGGCACCAACTGCCTCAGCCAGCTGCGCCTTCGCCTCCATGCGGCCCTTGGCGTCGGCCATGCTCTGCATTGCCGAGGACTGCACGAGGGGCGCCGCCACACTCGCCAGCGGTGTAGCGCTCATCGCCTGGCCGGAAGCCAACTGCTGCTGAGCGTCCTGCATCGCCGCCATCTCAGAGGAGTAGTCCACCTCGTAGGACTGCTCCTGATCCCCCTGCTCAGCCACCAACGGCTCCCCTCGCTCGTCCCTTCGCGCCTGGCGCGCACGCTCAGTCGATCAACCGCGCGATACCGTACCGCACACCCCACCCGGCCCAGGGCACGTTCACGCAAATTTCCACCCGCCAGGCACGCTGTAAGTTGCACCACACCGCATCGCCGACTGGCTACCGGTATCCCTACGACGCGCGCCAACGCACATCGGTCCCCCTACCGCGCAACGAGATCCTGACCGAAGTTCCCACCGCTGAGCGGCAAGCGAGAGCGCCCTCACCAGCCCTGAACTGCGATTTCAGCGCAACGAACGCTTGTGACCTCGTCGGGGCAGACCGCTCGAGGGACTCCGGGTCGCGCCGACCACCGGCTCGTCCTATTCAGAGGATTGCGCCCGATTCGGGCCGCCTGGTCGTTGCGAGCCATCCCGGTGGTGGGAGACGACGCACCGCTCCCCACCTCGTCATGTGTCGTCCCTCGTCACGCAACTGCTTGAAGTGCGCGCGGATGCGCCACCCTGTCGATCTTCAGGCGATTCGGCACACAGACCGTGCTCACGATCGGGCCGAAGGTCCCCTGCGGGTGCTGCCAAGCGGACCTTCGGCGGACGGCGTTCTACTGCTCCTGCTCTCCGGCATCTCGGGGGTTGTCGTCGCGTGTCTTTCGAGTGAGGGGGAAGGGCTCGAAGTTGTCGTTGAGCCCGATCGGCGTGTTGTCCTTGCTCCACGAGGTCAGCACCTCGCCCCGCTCGCGCTTTTCCCTCATACGACGCTGCGATTCCTCCCCCCTGGCCCATACTTCTGGACTCACGTCTTCCGGCTTGGTCATGTACTGGTCGATCAGTGCTTGCCGCTCTTCTGGAGTCATGCTGGTCACTGTCCTTTGTCTCGCATGTGGATGTGGATCTCGTCGCCGACTTGCTTGAGTTGTTCGACCTGGAAGCGGTTGCCGTTCTGGAAGAGCACTTCACGTTCGGTGGGGTTCAGTGATTCGAGGTCTCGAGCGTGCTGCGGGTCTTCGATGGTGAATCGGACCTTGTTGGGTTTGTCCGCGCCGTGCTCGGTGAAGTAGTCCGGTGGCGGCTCCTTGCTGGCGCTGGTGAAACCGGGTTCCTCGATGGTCTCGCCGGGGCGGTAGCGCTCCAATATCTGTCCGAGAGCGTCGTCGCTGACGGCCATGTCCCGATACGCTTCCGGGGTGTCGGCGGTGTTGACGCGGGGCATGTCGTCGAGGGCGCCGCGCAGCAGGTTGACCTCGGGGTTCATGTAGTTCTGGTCGAACGCGTCCCCCTCGCGCAGCGTGTGGTTCAGCGTGTTGGCGTCCACGCCGACGTAGCGGCGCAGCGAGACGGCCTTCTCATCGTCCAGGTGCGCCAGCTCCGGATGTTCCTCACGCACCCGTGCCACGTTTTCTTCCCACGGTGTTTGCATCCGGTTCTCCACCCGGTCCCGGAAACTCTGCCGATCCTCCGCCGAGACCTCGGAACGCTCGCCCGCAGCCGGGTTACCGTCCGGGCCACGGTCACCCAGTCCCTGCTGTGCGGGCTCGTCGAGCGCGGTCGTGGGCGAGTGCTCCGGATACTTCGACTCCCCCGCATTCGGCGACGACGGTGGTTCGGATTGCGGGGCGATCCGGTCCGAGTTTGCGCCGTGATCGGGGCTCGGGCCCGGGTCCGGGGTGCGCTCGACCGGGGGTGCGAGGCGGTCTGAGTTCGCACCGGCGTCCGGGAGGCCGCGGTCGGCGCCCATGCCGTTGTCGGGTGTGTGGTGCAGGGGTGTCGGTTGCCAGTGCTTGGTCCCGCCGGTTTCCCACGGTGCCGGAGGCGGATTCGACGGCGACGGCGGCTGCGGCTGCTGGGCCGGGGTGTGTGCGTCGGGGCCGGTGCGGGATGGGGGCGGGAGATCGTCCATACGGCGACCCGCGGTGCCGAGATCACTGGCCGCATCAGCGAGCTGGTGCGCCCCCCGCCCGAGGCGGGAGGCCGCACCGGCGCCACCGGCCAGCGACAGCAGCGCGTCCGGCACCATGGCCCCGGCTGCCCGCGCCGGGTCGTTGCGCCACCCGTCCACGTTGACCACGGTCTTGGCCGCCGCGTAAGGATCCTGAACCGCGCTGACCAAGCCCATCGCCATCGTCGTCTGCGCCTCGCCATACTCCGCCGGGTGCAGGAGATAGTAGGGATCGAGCGGGTTCTGCCGCAGCATCATCCCCATACCGAGCACCGATTCGCCGACACCGGCGTAGAACGAGCCCACCCCCCGAGCGAGGTTCTGGGTGCCATCGACGAGGTTCTCTTTGAGCCGGGTCAACAGCCCGGGCTCGGGTGGGGCCTGTTCGGCGGCCGCGCGCACGACCGCCGCCGCCCGCTCACCCGCATCTTCGGCCGCCGCTTGCGCATCGGCGATCGTCTGCTGAGCCGCTGCTCGATCACCGGCGGCGGGATCCGTGAACGATCCGGGGGCCGCGCCCGGGGGTGGTCCGCCGGCATTCGCCGAGGCGACCGCGGTGTTATAGCCCTCGACCTTGGCGTCGTGCGCCTCCCGGGCGGCCTCGCTGGCCGCCTCCGCCCGTTCCAGATCCTCCTTGGCGCGCTGGGCCTTTGGCTTCGCCTCGGCCAGCACCTTCTGGTAATCGGCCACGGCCTTGCCCGCATCCGCATACGCGTCGGCCGCGGTGAACCACTTGGGCACGGCCACGTTCAGATAGTCGTGAGCGGCGTCGGCGGCCTGACCGTGCCAGCCACCCGTATCGACCTTCTTGAAGCCCTGCGCGGCGCGCTCGAACGCCGACCCGAGCGTGGTCAGGAACTCGGCCAGCTCGCCCGTGGCGGCCGGATCACCCGGCACCAGGTCCTCGTCGATCAGGCCCACGGCTTGGCCGGCATCGGTGAGTGTGTCCTGACCCCACTCGACGAGGTTGTTCCAGTCCTCGCCGAGCGAGGAATCGTTGGTGACCATCAACGATCACCGACCGAGGGCACGTCCCAACCGGTGACCTGTTCCACGCGCTGACCCGACTGCTCGGTCATCTCCACGAACGATTCCACGCTGTAGTCCGGAGTGGTTGCGTCGCGAATCTCCGACCACGACTTCTCGCTCCACTGCCCCATCTCACCCGTCGGGTCACCGAACGAGAGCTGCAACCCGTCCTTGAGCAGACCAATCGCCTCGTCGTCGACCTTCTGATACCAGGCACGCGTGTCCGAGAGCGCGTCGGCGGTGTCCACACCGTCGTCGACGAGGTAACGCACACCCCACTCCCAGCGGGCTCCGAAATCCCCCAGCGCCTCGGCCAGGCCGTCGTGCCCGACCGACATCGAGCCTTCCCACACGCGCTTTCTCATGCCCATGCCCTCTTCGCCGATCTCGGCGACGGCATCACGCACACCCTGCTCGGCCTGCTGCAGGGCGGCCAGATCCACCCCGAACGCCTCATGCCCCACGCTGATCAGCCCCCGGGCGCGCGAGGCGGTCGGAGTTCGCGCTGACGTCCGGGCCCGGTTCCGGCTCGAGCTTCGACGGCAGGGCCAGCACGTGATCGGAGACCGGATCGAGCACGATCCCGGTGCCGCGCGGCAGCTGCGGCAACAGCTCGTCGAGCACCTCCGCACCCGTCAACGACCCGTAGGTGATCTCAGCGCTTCCACGTCCACTGGCTTGAGCGAATCGAGCCAGCAACGTTCGGGAAGAGAACAACGGTAGCCAGCGCAAACCCTCAGCGCGCAGAGTGCGCACGACACGGTCCCCGCCGCCGGAAGCCACCTCGGTTTCCAACCACAGCGGCGCCTTCTGTAGCAAGTTCATCACGCGGTCCATCACGTCGTGGCCCCCCAGTACCTCACGCACCGCCGCAATCAACTCAGGAGATGGGTGTTCGTCGAGCGCCTCTTCGTCCCATGCGGACGGTAAACCCAGGGTAGTCGGCACGTCCGGTACGGACGCCGAATCGAGCGAGTTCAACGTGCCTTCGAAGCGGACGAAGCGCGGCCGCTCAGCCATGCTGCCGTCCGTCGCGATGGGGCGCTGCAACACGGTTCCTTCCTTGCGATGCCATCACCCAAGGGAACCATGACTGACGCTGGCACCGATTCGCACACGATCACACTAGGCATGATCATTATCACGCGTCCGTCCCCTCACGCCACGAGGGCGGTCACGAGGTCGTCGCGGGTGCGCCGACGCCAGGCCGAAGACGCCGCGCAAGCGGTTCGAGATGGACGTTGACTACGCCCACCACCGAGCCGATTCCCTCGCTGAGCTCGCACACCGATGAGCTCCGGACGCCCCGGGGCGCCACACCTTTGCGGTTCGCAGCGGTCTTTCGGCTGTCACGGTTCACGCTGGGGCGATCTCGATCCTCTGACCGTAGACCACTGTATCCCCGGACTTGATCGTCGGACCGGGGCTGCTGCAAGTGATCTCGTAACCGGATGGGGTCGTATCGGTGACCCCAGTGATCGACCTCCCCTGCGCGGTCGCGCACCGGGGTTTGAGGCGCTCAGAGGCCTCGATTCCTTCCCGTAGTTTGTCGGGCTTGCCCTGCCAGATGTGTTCTGCGGTGATGTCGAAAACCATGAACACCGCGTCGGTCGCGTCCTGCTCCGTGGTCTGCTCACCCTTACCTGCCGAAGCTGCGGTGCTGGCGTAGAGGGTGAACGATTGGAGTTTGCCGCTCGGCTGGAAGAGGAACGTATCGTAGTTGATCGACGCGCGAATCGTGTGGTTCTGGTTGACGTTGTCTTTCGCTTCGCACTGTCGCGGTTTGAGCACGGTGGAACCGTTGTCACCGCGTTCACCTTCCCGCAGGCACTCCCATCCATCGGCGCCGACGCTGTCCATGACCGAGTCAGGATCGTAATCCGCTGGAAAGCACCGCATCTGTTGCAGGCGGTCGGGGTCGCACGGCACGGGTGCACCCGGCGGCGCAGGGGGTGGTGGCTCGTCACTGGTGGTGTGGATCGGTGCCGGAGTCGGCTGCGCCGTCTGCTGGTCGTCCTCGATCAGGACGCGGACTATCCCAACGAGCATGAGAACGCAGAAAATCCCGGCCAGCCCCACCAGCGGAACGACGATGAACGGCCACTTCTTCCGTTTCCTCGACAGCGGACGTGCCTGCGCTCCCCACTCCCATCTATGTCCTGCTTCTGGCGGCCTGCCCGGCGAGCCTGACTCATTCCACCCTGACCGATCGGACACGGGATCCCCCAACGCTCAACATTACGGCGGAGAGCATCGTACTGGGCGGGATCTGCCGGCACGGCGAGTTTGCTCGAATTTGAGCGTTCTGCACCGACGTCGCGACACACTCCGACCTCACCAAAGCGGCGACGGTTAGATCCAGCGAACCCTCCGCCCCTCACACCGCGAGGGCGGTGGCGAGGTCGTCTCGGGTGCGGCGGGCGGCGGAGCGGAGGTCGTCGATGCCGGGGCCGCTGCCGAGGACCTCGCGGGCCGTCGCAGGCAGGACGTTCGGCAGCGCCGGGCCGAAGACGCCGCGCAGGCTCTGCACCATCGCCCCCTGTGCGCCGATACCAGGCGCGAGGATCGGACCGTTGAGCTTGGACAAGTCAAGCTCACCCGGCTTCATTGTCGCGCCCGCGACCACCCCGACGTAACCCATGGGTTCCGCCCCCGCGTTCGTGTCCGAAGCGGCGTCCACGATGGACTGTGCGACCGGGCGGGAGACCGCGTCGCGAGACTTCTGGAGCTCTTGGCCCTCCGGGTTCGACGTCCGTGCGAGTACGAACACGCCGCGGCCGGTCTGCTCGGCGATGCCGATCGCCGGGGCGAGCGAGCCGTACCCGAGGTACGGAGAGACCGTCAGCGCGTCCGCCGCCAACGGCGAAGTGTCCGCCAGGTACGCGTTCGCGTACGCGGTCATCGTGGAGCCGATGTCGCCGCGCTTGGCGTCGAGAATGACGAGCGCACCCGCCGCACGAGCCTCGACGATGACCCGCTCCAACACGGCGATGCCGGCCGCGCCGTAGAGCTCGAAGAACGCCGACTGCGGTTTGAGGACGGCGACCTCCCCGGCCAACGCCTCCACCGCCGTCATCGCGAAGCGTTCCAACGACCCGGGCGACTCGTCGAGCCCCCACGCCTGAATCAGAGCCGGATGCGGGTCGATGCCCACGCAGAGCGCTCCCCGCGCGGCGACCGCGTCGGCGAGGCGCTGGCCGAAGTTGGGGCGGGTCGTCGTCATTCAGGCTCCTTGATCGAGGTTCGTGCGCAGCGCGGCCTGCAACGCCTGCAACGGACGGACCCCGATGTTGCCGCGGATCGCCGCTTCGATGCCCTGCACTGCCGCAGCTGCACCTTGCACCGTCGTGATGCACGGGATGTCGCGCGACACGGCCGCAGTGCGAATTTCGTAGCCGTCGACCCGGGGAGCCGGATTGCCGTACGGGGTGTTGATCACCATGTCGACCTCGTCGGCCCGGATGAGGTCGATGACGTCTCGGGCGTCCTCCGACTCCGGGTCGGTGTGCTTGGCGACCACCGTGCACGGGATCCCGTTTCGTGCCAGCACACCCGCCGTGCCTGCCGTAGCGAGGATCTCGAAGCCCAGGTCCGCAAGTCGCTTCACCGGGAACACCATCGACCGCTTGTCCCGGTTCGCCACCGAGACGAACACCCGTCCGGAGGTCGGCAGCGAACCGTACGAACCGGTTTGCGACTTCGCGAACGCGGTGCCGAACGAGGTGTCGATACCCATGACCTCGCCGGTCGACTTCATCTCCGGGCCGAGCAGCGAGTCCACGCCGTGCCCCTCGGGTGTCCGGAAGCGGTGGAACGGCAGCACCGCCTCCTTGACCGCCACCGGGGCATCGATCGGCAGATCCGCACCGTCACCGGTGGGCGGCAGGATGCCCTCCGCGCGCAGGTCGGCGATCTTCGCGCCGAGCATCACCCGCGACGCCCCCTTCGCCAACGACGCGGCCGTGGCCTTCGACACGAACGGCACCGTGCGGCTGGCACGCGGGTTCGCTTCCAGGACGTAGAGCACGTCGTCCTTGAGTGCGTACTGCACGTTGAGCAGGCCGTGCACGCCGATGCCGCGCGCGATCCTCTCGGTCGAGCGCCGCACCTTCTCGATGTCCTGCGGTGCCAACGTGATCGGCGGCAGCGCGCACGCCGAGTCGCCGGAGTGGATCCCGGCCTCCTCGATGTGTTCCATCACGCCACCCAGGTACACGTCGGTGCCGTCGCACAGGGCGTCGACGTCGATCTCGATCGCGTCGTCGAGGAAGTTGTCCACCAGCACCGGGTGTTCCGGCGTCACCTCGGTGGCGCGGGCGATGTAGTTCTCCAGCGACGCCTCGTCGTAGACGATCTCCATCCCGCGCCCACCGAGCACATAGGACGGACGCACCAGCACCGGGTAGCCGATCTCGTCGGCGATCCGTTTGGCACCCTCGAACGACGTCGCCGTCCCGTACTTCGGCGCCGGCAGACCGGCGTTCGTGAGCACGTCACCGAACGCGCCGCGCTCCTCTGCCAGATGGATCGCCTCGGGTGCGGTTCCCACGATCGGCACGCCCGCCTCGGAGAGCCGCTGCGCGAGGCCCAGCGGCGTCTGCCCGCCGAGCTGCACGATCACACCCGCGACGGTGCCGGAGGCCCGCTCGGAGTGCACGACCTCCAGTACGTCCTCGAACGTCAACGGCTCGAAGTACAACCGGTCCGAGGTGTCGTAGTCCGTGGAGACCGTCTCCGGGTTGCAGTTCACCATCACGGTCTCGTAGCCGCGACCGTCGTTGTCCGGGGCGTTGCGCAAGGCCATCGCCGCGTGCACGCACGAATAGTCGAACTCGATGCCCTGCCCGATCCGGTTCGGGCCCGAACCGAGAATGATCACCTTCGGCTTCTCGTGCTGCTCGGTGACCTCCGACTCCGCCGCCGGATCGAGCTCGTAGGCCGAGTAGTGGTACGGGGTCTTCGCCTCGAACTCCGCCGCACAGGTGTCGACCGTCTTGAACACCGGCCGCACGTTCAGCCGGTGCCGCAACGACCGCACCCCGTCCTCGCCTGCCAGCTCCGACCGCAGCGCGGCGATCTGGCGGTCCGACAGACCGGCCCGCTTCGCGCGACGCAACAATTCCGCGTCGAGCACGGCCGCGTCCACCAGCTCCTCGCGCAGCTCGACCAGCGACGCGATCTGGTCCAGGAACCACGGATCGACGGCGCACGCCGCGTGCACGTCCGCGATCGACGCGCCCCACCGCAGTGCACGCTCGATCGTGTAAAGCCTGCCGTCGTGCGCGGTGCGCAGGTCGTCCAGAGTGGACTCGAGCGTGGCTTTCTCCGGGTCAGGCTTCGTCCAGAAGCCCACCCGCGGAGTCTCCATCGAGCGCAGCGCCTTGTTGAGCGCCTCGGTGAAGTTGCGGCCCAACGACATCGCCTCGCCGACGCTCTTCATCGTCGTCGTCAACGCCGGGTCCGCACCCGGGAACTTCTCGAACGCGAACCGAGGCACCTTGACCACCACGTAGTCCAGGGTCGGCTCGAAACTCGCCGGCGTCTCACCGGTGATGTCGTTGCGGATCTCGTCCAGCCGGTAGCCGACCGCGAGCTTCGCGGCGATCTTGGCGATCGGGAAACCGGTCGCCTTCGAGGCCAGCGCCGACGAGCGCGACACCCGCGGGTTCATCTCGATCACGACCATGCGCCCCGTCTCGGGGTGGATCGCGAACTGGATGTTGCAGCCGCCGGTGTCGACGCCGACCTCGCGCAGCACGTCGATGCCGACGTTGCGCATGTTCTGGTACTCGCGGTCGGTCAAGGTCATCGCGGGCGCTACCGTCACCGAGTCACCGGTGTGCACGCCCATCGGGTCGACGTTCTCGATGGAACAGATCACCACCACGTTGTCGGCGTGGTCGCGCATCAGCTCCAGTTCGTATTCCTTCCAGCCGAGGACGCTCTCCTCGATGAGCACCTCGTGCACCGGGGACTCCGTCAACCCCAGCGAGGCCATGCGCTCCAGGTCTTCCTGGGTGTGCGCCATGCCCGAACCCAAACCGCCCATGGTGAAACTCGGACGGATCACCACCGGCAGACTGTGCTTGTCGACGAAGGAACGCACCTCCTCCATCGACTTGCACACCGCGCTCTCCGGCACTTCGCCGCCGATGGAGCGCACGATGTCTTTGAACCGCTGCCGGTCCTCACCGCGCTGAATCGCCTCGATGTCCGCGCCGATCAGTTCCACGCCGTAGCGCGCGAGCACGCCCGCCTCGTCCAGCGCCATCGCCGTGTTCAACGCCGTCTGACCGCCCAGGGTCGCCAGCAGGGCGTCCGGCCGCTCGGCGGCGATGACCTTCTCCACGAACTCCGGCGTGATCGGCTCCACGTAGGTCGCGTCCGCGAACTCTGGATCCGTCATGATCGTCGCGGGGTTGGAGTTCACCAGGCTGACCCGGATGCCCTCCTCCCGCAGCACCCGGCACGCTTGCGTGCCGGAGTAGTCGAACTCGCACGCCTGCCCGATCACGATCGGACCCGACCCGATCACCAGGACGTGCTCGATGTCAGTGCGCTTGGGCATCAGCGGGCCTCGCTCATCAGGTCTGCGAACGTGTCGAACAGCGGCGCGGCGTCGTGCGGACCGGCCGCCGCCTCCGGGTGGTACTGGACGCTGAACGCGGGACCGTCGAGCAGCCGCACGCCCTCCACGGTGTCGTCGTTCGGGCAGTAGTGGCTGATCTGTGCCGTGCCGAAGTCGGTGTCGAACCGCTCCCCCGGCTCGCCCTGCACGGCGAACCCGTGGTTCTGCGCGGTGATCGCGACCTTGCCGGTCGCCACGTCGATCACCGGGATGTTGATGCCGCGGTGCCCGTAGCGCATCTTGAACGTGCCGCGACCGAGCGCGCGCCCGAGCAACTGGTTGCCGAAGCAGATCCCGAACAGCGGCATCTTCCGCTGCAGGATCTCCCGGCACAGTTCCACGCCGTGGTCCTGGGTCGCCGGGTCGCCGGGACCGTTGGACAGGAACACCCCGTCCGGCCGCACGGCGAGCAGATCCTCCACAGTGGACGTCAGCGGGAGGACGTGGACCTCCATACCCCGCTCGGACATCATCCGCGGCGTGTTGGACTTGATGCCCAGATCCAGCGCCGCCACCGTGAACTTCTTCTCCCCCAGAGCGGGAACCACGTACGGCTGTTTCGTCGTCACGTCCCCGGCCAGGTCCGATCCGGTCATCTCGGCACTCGCCCGGACCTCGGCGACCAGGTCCCCGTCCGAGCCGACCGCCTCGCCGGAGAAGATCCCGGCCCGCATCGCGCCCTGTTCCCGGATGTGGCGTGTCACGGTTCGGGTGTCGATGCCGGAGATCCCCACGATTCCCTGCTCTCGCAGCTCGTCCTGCAACGAGCGGCGCGAGCGCCAGTTCGACGGCACCCGCGCGGGATCGCGGACCGCGTAACCCGCGACCCAGATCTGCCCGGACTCGTCGTCCTCGTCGTTCCAGCCGGTGTTGCCGATCTGCGGGGCGGTCTGCACAACGATCTGCTTGTGGTACGAGGGGTCGGTCAACGTCTCCTGGTAGCCGGTCATCCCGGTCGAGAACACGACCTCGCCGAGCGTGCGGCCCACCCGGCCGTACGACTCGCCACGGAACACCCGGCCGTCTTCCAACACCAGTGCCGCCGGTACGTGTGCGCTCATTCCTCGCCCTCCTGCCGTGCGCTCGCGGACTCGCTCTGCGACACCGCAGTGGAGCCGTTCTCGGTGCGGTCACCGTCGTGACCGTCGTCCTCTCGGTGCGCGAGTCCGGCGATCGTGTTCGCCCACTCGCGCTGGTTCGGGGTGTCGTCGCTGCGGAAGCCGGTGTCGAGCGTGTGCGCCCCGAGCTGCCAGGTCACCACCAGTAGTCCCGCGCCGGGAACGACCTTGTTCGCCAGCTTGTGATCCACGCGGGCGTCCACGATGGACTGTTTCGGAATCCACACGGAACTCGCTCCGTCGCGGTCCAGGAGCACACCGTCCGCGCTCGCGTGCGCGGTCGCGTTCGCGCGATGGCCGATGTCGCCGACAACGATCCGGTCCTGCCAGTCGCCGGAACGTGTCGTGCCGACGTAGAGCCCGGTCACCGGAGTGAGCAGGTCCTCGACCATCGCCCCCGGGGCCGTCGGGAACTCCGGGACGTCCTGCTGCCGCCGCGCGCGATTGCGCCAACCCCGATACATCCCGAAGAACACCAGCGCCGCCAGCAGTACCAGCGCCAGCACCCACAATGCGCGTTCCATCTACTGCCTCGCCTTGCCCTCGTGCGCGGTGATCCTGCCGCGCAACATCGTCGTGAGCACCCGACCGGGCAACTCCATCCCCTCGAACGGAGTGTTCGCCGCGATGCTCGCCAGCTCCTCGCCCCGCACCGTCCAGCGGTGCTCCGGGTCGACGAGAACCAGGTTCGCCGGCTCGCCCTCCGCGATCGGACGTCCCTGGTCGCCCAGGTTCGCGATCCGGGCCGGGTTCTCGCTCATCACCCGGGCCACCCCACGCCAGTCGAGCAGCCCCGGCACCACCATTGTGCTCGCCACCACGCCGAGTGCGGTCTGCAGACCGAGCATTCCCGGACGTGCCGCCGACCACTCGCAGCACTTGTCCTGCGCCGCGTGCGGGGCATGGTCGGTGGCCACGCAGTCGACGGTTCCGTCGGCCAGCGCCTGCCGCAGCGCCTGCGCGTCCGCGTCGGTGCGCAGCGGCGGATTGACCTTGTTCACCGGGTCGTAGGTCTCCAGCAGCTCGTCGGTGAGCAGCAGGTGGTGCGGCGTGACCTCGGCCGAGACCGTGCCGCCCCGATCCTCGCCGGACTTCCACCAGCGCAGGATGTCCGCGGTTCCCCGCGTCGAGACGTGGCACACGTGCAGCGAGCCGCCGGTGTGTCCGGCGAGCAGGCAGTCGCGGGCGACGATCGACTCCTCGGCGGGAGCGGGCCAGCCGGTCAGGCCGAGCCGGGCCGCGTTCGGCCCCTCGTGAGCCTGCGCGTCCACCGTCAGCCGCGGGTCCTCGGCGTGCTGGGCCAGGACACCTCCGAGCGCCCCGGTGTACTCCAGGGCTCGCCGCATCAGCAGCGGATCGTGCACGCAGAGGCCGTCGTCGGAGAACACCCGCACACCCGCCGAGGACTTCGCCATCGTGCCCATCTCGGCGAGCTTCTCGCCCTTCAGGCCCACAGTCACCGCGCCGACCGGGTGCACGTCGACCAGCCCCACCTCGCGGCCGCGCCGCCACACGTGCTCGACGACCACCGCGTTGTCGGCGACGGGGTCGGTGTTGGCCATCGCGAACACCGACGTGAACCCGCCGAGTGCCGCGGCGACCGAGCCGGACTCGATCGTCTCCGCGTCCTCGCGCCCCGGTTCGCGCAGGTGCGTGTGCAGATCGACGAAGCCCGGTAGTGCGATCGCGCCGTCGGCGTGCACGATCTCGTCGGCGTCGACGTCGATGCTCGCCCCAACCCGGGCGATCATGCCGTCCTCGACGAGCACGTCCACCGGCTCACCCTCGCCGTAAGGCCGGACCTCTTTCAGCAGCACCCGCTCAGTCATCACACCGCCTCCGTTCCACACGACCACCAAGCTGAGCGCCGCAGCACGGCGTCATGCCGTCAGGCAAGCGGCGCGAGCCGCTTCCACCACCCATGCAACCGGACCACCCCGGCAAGCCGACCAGGACCTCCGACATCACGCGGACTCCTCCCCCGCCAACAAGTGGTAGAGGACGGCCATCCGGACGTGCACGCCGTTGTTGACCTGCTCGGTGATGGCCGACTGGGGCGAGTCGGCGACCGCGTGCGCGATCTCCATCCCGCGCAGCATCGGGCCCGGGTGCAGCACCACCGCGTGCTCCGGCAGGGCGGCGAGCCGCTTGTCGTTGAGGCCGTACGAGATCGAATACTCCCGCTGTGACGGAAAGAACCCGCCGTGCATCCGCTCGGCCTGCACCCGCAGCAGCATCACCGCGTCCAGCGTCGGCAGCACCGGGTCGAGCTCGTGGTGCACCTGGGCGCCCCAGTCCGCGACGCCCGCGGGCACCAGCGTCGGTGGCGCCACGAGCACGACTTCTGCCCCGAGCGTGCTCAGCAGGTGCACGTTCGAGCGCGCGACGCGGCTGTGCAGCACGTCGCCGACGATGCCGATCCGCCGTCCCTCGAGGCCGCCGAGCCGGTCCCGCAGCGTCGCCGCGTCCAGCAGCGCCTGCGTCGGGTGCTCGTGCATCCCGTCACCGGCGTTGACGACCCGCGTTCCGGCGCCGTCGAACCAGTGCGCCAGCCGGTGCGAGGCCCCGGATGCCGGGTGGCGCATGATCACGCAGTCCGCTCCGGCCGACGACAGGGTCAGCGCGGTGTCACGCAGTGACTCGCCCTTGTTCACCGAAGAACTGCTCGCCGACACATTGATCACGTCCGCGCTCATCCACTTGCCCGCGATTTCGAACGACACCCGCGTCCGCGTCGAGTTCTCGTAGAACAGGGTGATGACCGTGCGTCCGCGCAACGTGGGCAACTTGCGCACCTCACGCCCCAACAGGGTCGACTTGAGGGTGTCCGCGGTGTCGAGCACGGCCGTGGCCGTGTCGGCGTCCAATGCCTCGGTGGAGAGCAGGTGGCGCATCACTCGACTCCTTCCGGACGCCGCAGCAGCACGCCGTCCACGCCGTCGGTCTCCTCCAGCAGCACCGCGACGTCCTCGGAACGGGAGGTCGGCACGTTCTTGCCGACGTAGTCGGCGCGCAGTGGCAGCTCACGGTGGCCACGATCGACCAGAACGGCCAGCTGAACGGCGCGCGGGCGCCCCAGGTCCCGCAGCGCGTCGAGCGCGGCCCGCACGGTACGGCCGGAGTACAGGACGTCGTCGACGAGCACGACCAGCGCGTCGTCCACTCCCCGAGCGGGCACCTCGCTCGGCTCCAACGGCAGGTTCGGGCGCTGGCGCAGGTCGTCGCGGTACAACGTGATGTCCAACGCCCCCGTGGGCACGCTCACACCGCTGAAGTCCTCGATTCGCGCGCCGAGCCGATGCGCCAGCGGGGCACCGCGCCGGGGAATGCCGAGGAGCACGACGTCGCCGCCGTTGTCGAGGGCGGTCTTCTCGATGACCTGGTGCGCGATTCTCGCGATCGTGCGCGCGACGTCGCCGGCCGCGAGCAGCTCCCGCTGCCCGGCCGGGTCCGCCGCGTCCGCCGGTCGGCGTGACGCCACGGTGGACCTCCTTCCCCGCCTCACCGGACGGGTCCTTAAAGGACGTCGAGAGCCCGACGGTGGTCGAGCTGTCGGCTACGCTATCAGCGGTCCCGGGTCAATCGACCGGGTGGTGTGGCGGGACTCGCCCCACGGAGCACCCAAGACCAACTTGACCTGGTGACGCTCACGAGCGAACATTACTCTCCGTATCGATCTGAGCTTTCCTCCCCGCCGGTCGCGCTGGGCCGACGGGGCGAATGAAACGGAGAAACGCCACATGGGCGACTACGCCAAGGCGCTGGGCGGCAAGCTCCGCGCTATCCGCCAGCAGCAGGGACTCTCGCTGCACGGCGTCGAGCAGAAGTCTGGCGGTCGGTGGAAGGCAGTGGTCGTCGGGTCCTATGAACGTGGCGACCGCGCGGTGACCGTGCAGAAGCTGGCCGAACTCGCCGACTTCTACGGGGTTCCGGTGGCCGAACTCCTCCCGGAGGGCCGCATCCCCTCCGGCGCGGAGCCCGCCACGAAGGTCGTGATCAACCTCGAACGGCTCCAACAGCTGCCCGCCGAGAAGGTCGGACCGCTCGCGCGCTACGCGGCGACCATCCAGAGCCAGCGTGGCGACTACAACGGCAAGGTGCTCTCCATCCGCACCGAGGACCTGCGATCGCTCGCCATCATCTACGACATGACCCCGGGTGAGCTCACCGAGCAGCTCATCGACTGGGGGGTGCTGCCCCCGGAGGCCCGTCCCGCACGGGAGGACTGACCGGAACCGCTGTTCCCCGGCCCCGCACCCGCTACCGAGCGGATGCGGGGCCGTCACACCTACGTGTGAAGAATGGGCTTCCGCAGCTGTGCGCCGGCGACGTAGAGTAGGCGCACGGCAGCGGCCTGCCGACGACCCCCGCAGCTCGGGTATCGGCGCGCCGGTCGTGAACCGACGCGCGTCCCGGTCGATCGCGCTGACGACGGAGGTCAACGCCGATGGGCCGGCACCATTCCCCGCGTTACGGCTCGCCGTGGATTCTGCTGAGCATGGTGCTCGTCGGGATGCTCGTCGCTGCGGGCGGCATCACCGTCTACAACGTCGCGCTCGCGTGCTCCACACCCACGCAGATCCAGGTCGCCGCCGCGCCGGACATCGCTCCCGCCTTGGTCGACGCCGCCGACGAACTCGCCGACGACAGTGGGTCGGACTGCTACGAGGTCACCGTCTCGGCGGTCGACCCCGCGGAGACCACGGACGCGCTGAGCTCCGCACGATCCTCGACACCGGACGTGTGGGTTCCCGACTCGACGCTGTGGCTGCGCCAGGCCCGGGACCGGGGCGCGGACGTGTCCGAGCAGGGCCGCTCGTTGGCGACCTCGCCGGTCGTGTGGGCGGTCTCCAAGCAGGCTGCCGGTGAACTCGCCCCGGAGACCGTGCCCAGCTGGGAGGACATCGCCAACGCCGACCCGGCGGCGACACCGCTCGGCATCCCGGACCCGAGCGGCAACGCCATCGGCACCGCCGCCCTGCTCGGCCTCGAGTCGCTGAGTCGGGACACGGAGAACCCGCCGGCGCAGTTCGTCGCCTCGGTGCGCAAAGTCGCCCTCAATCCCACTCCGGGCGCCGGGGACGCGTTCCAGCGTTCCGGCGCCGGTGAGGGACTGGCCGCGTTTCCGGCGACCGAAGGCGCCGTGGTGCGCCACAACTCCCGGCCCGGCACGGAGACCTTCCTCGCCTCATACCCGGACGTGCCGGTGCCGAACCTCGACTACCCGATGGTCGTCCTGCCCGACGCCGATGACGAGGTCAGGGACGCCGCGCAGCGGTTCCAGCAGGCACTGACCGGACCGGAAGCCGACCGGTTCTTCGGGGAAGCCGGACTGCGTTCCGCCGACGGCCGACTGATCGCCGCGCAGCCGGACGTCGGCGGCATCCGGCCCGAGCCGCGCCCGGTCCAACCGCTGCCGGACCGAGCGAACGTCGAGGAGGTGCTCACGGCGTGGGCGGGGGCCAACCGCAGCTCCCGCGTGCAGGTGCTGCTCGACGTCTCCGGCTCGATGGACGCCGACGTCCCGGGCACCGACAAGACCCGCATGGACCTCACCCTGCAAGCCGCGACGCAAGGGATGGGGCTGTTCCAGCCGACCACCGAACTCGGGGTCTGGACGTTCTCCACCCGGCTCGACGGCGACCGGGACCACCGTGAGCTACTGCCGATGCGCGCGGTCGCCGACCACTTCGCGAAGGGCTCCGTCGGGGCGCTACAGGACGTCGAACCGAAACCCGGCGGCGGCACCGGACTGTACGACTCCGTGCTCGCCGCCTACCGCAGCCAGCTGCGGACCTGGGACCCCGGCAAAGCCAACCTCGTCGTCGTGCTCACCGACGGCGCCAACGACGACCCGAACTCACTGACACTGCAGGAGTTGTCCGACGAGATCCGGGCGATCCAGGACCCGGACAAGCCGGTCGCCGTGATCGGCATCGGGGTGGGCCCGGACATCGACCCGTCGGAACTGCGCGTCATCTCCGAGACCACCGGCGGCGAGTCGTTCACCACCCCGGACCCGACGAAGATCTCCGAGGTGTTCTACGCCGCGCTCAGCAAGATCCTCTGAGAAGCTGTGTTTGCTTTGCGGTGGTGGTCGCTCACCCTGCACGGGCCGAGCACGCGAGACCATGCCCTGACGGGCATCGGGACAAGACCCACAGACAACTTCTGCGCCCCGCAGGACGAGCGCGCTCAGTCGGCAGTCGAGGAGTCCGCGCCCTGCTCGGGGGTCCGGACGGCCTGACGCAGGCGGTCCTTGATCCCGGCCATCCGGCCGAGCACCCCGTTGACGAATCGCGGCGAGTCGTCCGTCGACAGCGCCTTCGCCAACTCCACGGCCTCGTCGATGGCCACGGCCGGCGGCACGTCGTCGCTCCACAACAGCTCGTAGAGCCCGAGCCGCAGCACCGCACGGTCGACCGGCGGCATCCGGTGCAACGCCCAGCCCTCGGCGTGTTCGACGATCAACTCGTCGATCCGGGACCGGTTCGCCTGCACCCCCTCGACGAGGGACACCGTGTAGTCGCTGACCGGTGCCACCTCGGGCGAACCGACGCGCTCCGTCAACAGTGTGACGGCGTCCAGGTCGCGCACGTCCGCCTCGTAGAGAACGTCGACCGCGCGCCTGCGGGCCTTGCTCCGTCCGCCCAACTCACTCTCGCTTTCCGGCTGATCCTCCACGCCGCGAGCCACGCCCGCGACCGGTGAGGTCACTTGTTGACGCGCCCCAGGTAGCGGCGGTCGCGGGGGTCGATCTTGACCTTGTCGCCGGTGTTGAGGAACAGCGGGACCTGGACCTCGGCCCCGGTCTCCAGCGAGGCGGGCTTGGTGCCACCGGTGGACCGGTCGCCCTGCACACCCGGGTCGGTGTGCTCGATGACCAGCTCCACCGACGTGGGCAGTTCCACGTACAGCGGGGTGTCGTCGTGCCGGGCGACGACCACGTTGGAGTTCTCCAGCATGAAGTCGGCCATCCCGCCAACCACATCGGCAGGCACGCCGACCTGGTCGTAGGTGTCCTGGTCCATGAACACGTAGTCGGTGCCGTCGTTGTAGAGGTAGGTCATCTCGCGGCGGTCGACGTTGGCGGTCTCCACCTTCAGGCCCGCGTTGAACGTCTTGTCGACCACCTTGCCGGAGAGCACGTTCTTCAGCGTGGTGCGCACGAAGGCCGCGCCCTTGCCCGGCTTGACGTGCTGGAAGTTCACGACGGACCACAACTGTCCGTCGAGGTTGAGCACCAGTCCGTTCTTGAGGTCGTTCGTGGTCGCCACGGTTGAGGTCTCTCCTGTTGCCAGCTTGCCGTCGAACACGTGACACGCCGCGCTCCCGCAGGCAGGCGGGGCGTCAGACGGAAACGAGTTCCTTCGTCGTCATGGTGAGGGGCTCCGCAGCGCCGCTACGCACGACGAGCGTGTCCTCGATACGGACCCCGCCGTGCCCCGGCAGGTAAACGCCGGGCTCGACGGTGACCGCCATCCCGGCGTCCAGAGTACCGTCCCCCCGCTGGGACAACGACGGTGCCTCGTGCACCTCGAGCCCGATCCCGTGCCCGAGGCCGTGCACGAAGTGCTCGCCGTGTCCCGCGTCCTCGATCACCTTGCGCGCCACCGAGTCGACCTCGCGGACGTCGGCGCCCGAACGCACCGCCTCGCACCCGGCCCGCTGGGCGGCCAGGACGAGATCGTAGATCTCCCGCTGCCAGGCGGCGGGCGCACCGAGCACGACGGTGCGGGTCATGTCCGAGTTGTATCCGTCCAGGTGTGCGCCGAAGTCCATCTTCACGAAGTCACCCTCGGCGAGCACCGTGTCGTCCGGCCGGTGGTGCGGCACTGCTGAATTCGCACCGGAAGCGATGATCGTGTCGAACGAAGGACCGCTGGCGCCGTAGTCCTGCATGCGCGATTCGAGATCCCGTGCGACCTCGCGCTCGGTTCTCCCGGCGCGCAGTCCCCCCGCGGCGACGAGGTCGGCCAGCGCCCGGTCACCGACGTCACAGGCGCGGTGGAGTGCGGCGAGCTCGTCGGCGTCCTTCACCAATCGCAGCGTCTCCACCAGCTGCGGGGCACGCACAAGTTCGGCTTCGCCCGCCGCACTGGTGAGCGCCTCGTGGCCGTCGACGGTCACGTGGTGACTCTCGAATCCGGTACGGCGGTGGGCGGCGGCGTCGGCGCCGAGCCGCTCCGCGAGCGCCGGTGCACTGGAGCGTTCCACCACGGTCTCCAGATCCGGCACCTGGCCAGCGGCCTGCTCGGTATAGCGGCCGTCGGTGCAGAACACGGTGCGACGTTCGGCACCGGGCTCGTCCCCGGCGTGCACCACCAGGGCGGCGTTCGAGCCGGTGAAGCCGGTGAGGTAGCGGATGTTGAGCAGATCGGTGATCAACATGGCGTCGAGTTCCCGCTCGCGGAGGTGTGCGCGGAGGGCGTGCCGACGGCGGCCGTGGGATTCAGACATGCGGTGCAGCCTAACCGCTGTCCCTGCCGTCACGTCCGCGATCAGCGGTGCCCGCCCCTGCCGGAGCGACGGACTCTGCGCAGACCGGCGGAAAACCCTCGGCGCACCGTGCCTGACCACAGCCTCGCTCCGCGCGGCCACTCATCGACGGCTGGACCACGCACCGCGTCTGCATGGGCATCCGTGCGCGCCGCTGCTCATCGAGTCCACAGTGGAGCATGAGCCTGCGCGACACACCGGTCACGCCTCGGCGAGCCACCGCAGCGCGAGTACGTACCCGCGCACTCCCAGACCGGCGACCACGCCCGTCGCCACGTCCGAGAGCAGGCTGCGGTGCCGGAACTCCTCCCGCCGGTGCACGTTCGACAGGTGCACCTCGAGCCACGGCTGCTCCAGCTGCGACGCCGCGTCCCGGACGGCGACCGAGTAGTGCGTCCACGCCGCGGCGTTGAGCACCACACGACACCCGCGATCCGCCGCCTCGTGCAGCCAGCCGACCATCTCCCCCTCGTGGTCGGTCTGGCGCACCTCGACCTCGACCCCGCACTCCCTGCCGGTCTTCTCGCACAGCTCGAGGAGGTCGGCGTAGGTGGTGTGCCCGTAGATGCTCGGTTCCCGGGTGCCGAGACGGCCCAGGTTCGGGCCGTTGAGGACCAGGACGCTCACAGCAGCACCTCCGTGCCGGACCGGGCCGAGCCCTCCTCGCCCGTCACCGCCGAATACGCGGCGGCCAGCAACGACGGGTCCGGACCCTCCAGACGGCCCGGCTTCGCGAGGCCGTCGAGCACGACGAACCGAAGAACCCCGGAACGGCTCTTCTTGTCGCCCTTCATCGTCTCCACCAGCTGCGCGAACGCCGACGGGTCGTAGGTCGTCGGCAGGTGCAGCAGGTCCAGCACGCGCTTGTGGCGGTCGGCCGTCTCGTCGTCCAGGCGCCCGGCGAGCCTGCCGAGTTCGGCGGCGAAGACCAGGCCGACGCTCACCGCCGCCCCGTGCCGCCAGCGGTACCGCTCCCGGCGCTCGATGGCGTGCGCCAGCGTGTGCCCGTAGTTGAGCACCTCACGCAGATGCGACTCCCGCAGATCCGACGAGACCACGTCCGCCTTCACCTGGATCTTGCGCCGGACCAACTCCGTGAGCACCTCACCGGTCGGGTCGATCGCGGCGTGCGGGTCCGCCTCGATGAGGTTCAGGATCTCCGGATCGCCGATGAAGCCGCCCTTGACGACCTCGGCCATGCCCGCGATCAGCTCGTTCTCCGGCAGCCCCTCCAGCAGCGCGAGATCGACGATCACCGTCGCCGGCTCGTGGAAGGCGCCGACGAGGTTCTTGCCCGCGTCGGTGTTGATCCCCGTCTTGCCGCCGATCGCGGCGTCGACCATCGACAACAACGTCGTCGGCACGTGCGCGACCCGCACCCCGCGCATCCACGTCGCGGCGACGAACCCGGCGATGTCGGTCACCGCGCCTCCGCCGAACGACACGACCACGCCGTCGCGATCCATGCCGATCCGGCCGAGCACCTCCCAGCAGAACCCGGCCACCTGGAGGGTCTTGCCGTCCTCAGCGTCCGGGATCTCGACCCGATGCGCGTCCACCCCGGCGGCTTGCAGTTCGTCGCGCACCGTCTCGACGGTCGTGGTCAGCGTCGGCTGGTGCACCAGCGCCACCGACGACGAGCCGCGCAGGAACTCCACGAGCTCGCCGAGCAGCCCCCGGCCGACCACGACGTCGTACGGCTGATCCGTCTCGACCCGGATCCGCACCGGCTCCGTCATCGCGCTCCCTTCGAACGACACTCGAGAGCCCCGGACACGGGCACCCCCGCACTAATCATGATCACTGCCGGTCGTGGCGCCCCAACCGGTCAGCGCGGCACGCACCGCCTCGACGACCTCCGTGGGCGAGCGGTGATCGGTGTCGACCTCCACCGTCGCCACCTCGCGGTACAGCGGCAACCGGGCGTCGAGCAGCGCTTTGAACGTGGCCCTCGGATTGACCCCCGCCAGCAACGGGCGGGCCGTCGACAACCCGGTGCGTCGCGCACCCTCCGCGAGCCCGACCGAGAGGAACACCACCGGAACCTCGCGCAGCACGCTCCGGGTCCGTTCGGAGAGCACGGCTCCCCCGCCGAGCGCGACCACGCCCGCGTGCTCGGCGACCGCCGCCGCGACCGCTTCCTCCTCCATAGCACGGAAAACGGGCTCGCCATCGGTGGTGAACAGGTCCGCGATGCTGCGCCCCGCCGTGCGCTCCACGTCGACGTCGGTGTCCCGCAACGGCAGCTGCCAAGCCTCCGCGAGCAGCTCACCGACCGTCGTCTTCCCCGCCCCCGGCGGGCCGATCACCACCGCACGCGGCGTCATTCGTGCACCGCCCGCTTCTCGGCACGTTCGCGCAGCGTCTCCAGGTAGCCCTCCACGTTGCGGCGGGTCTCCGGCAGCGAATCGCCACCGAACTTCTCCAGTACCGCTTCCGCGAGCACCAACGCGACCATCGTCTCGGCCACCACCGCCGCCCGCGGCACCGCGGTCACGTCCGAACGCTGGTGCATCGCCTGCGCCGGCTCGCCCGTGGCGACATCCACTGTGGCCAGTGCTCGCGGCAGGCTCGAGATCGGTTTCTTCGCGGCGCGCACGACGAGCGGTTCCCCGTTGGTGATGCCGCCCTCCAGTCCGCCCGCGCGGTTGCTGGACCGGCTCACCCAGTTCACGCCGTCGGCCGGGTGAATCTCGTCGTGTGCCCGGCTGCCCCGCCGGTGCGCGTTGGCGAACCCGTCGCCGATCTCCACACCCTTGATCGCTTGGATGCTCATCAACGCCCCGGACAACCGGGCGTCGAGCTTGCGGTCCCAGTGGACGTGCGAGCCGACTCCCGGCGGCAGGCCGTAGGCGATCACCTCCACGACACCACCGAGCGTGTCGCCGTCCTTCTTCGCGGACTCGACCTCGGCCTTCATCCGCTCCGTGGTCGCCTCGCCGAAGGCACGAACCGGATTCTCGTCGATCGCGGCGAGATCGGAGGGCTGCGGCAGGGTGTCCCCGCCGGCTTCGACCCCGCCGAGCGCGACGACATGGCTGACGATCTCGACTCCGAGCAACTGCCGGAGGAACTGTCGCGCCACCGTTCCCAGCGCCACCCGCGAAGCGGTCTCGCGGGCGCTCGCACGCTCGAGCACCGGCCGGGACTCGTCGAAGCCGTACTTCTGCATGCCGGGCAGGTCCGCGTGCCCCGGGCGGGGGCGCGTGAGCGGCTCGTTGCGAGACAGCGAGGACAGCACGTCCGCCTCCACCGGGTCGGCGGCCATCACCTGCTCCCACTTGGGCCACTCGGTGTTGGCGATGCGGACCGCGATCGGGCCGCCCTGCGTCAGACCGTGCCGGACCCCTCCGATGATCTCCAGCTCGTCGGCCTCGAAGTTCATCCGGGGACTGCGCCCGAAGCCGAGTTTGCGACGCTCCAACTCCGCGGCGATCTGCGAGGTCGTGACCTCCACCCCGGCCACCATGCCCTCCAGCACCGCCACCAGGGCGGGGCCGTGCGATTCTCCAGCGGTCATCCAGCGCAGCACACCTGGAATCGTGCCACGATCGCCGCGACCGCACGGCGTCCGGGTACCCAGTCACCAGGGGGTGAGCTGCGTCGCAGGACCGAGCAGCGTGCACAGCCACGCCGGGACCAGGATCGCGGGGCCGTGCGCGACCGGTCCCGCCGTCCTGGCAGACGCCACCACCGTCAGGATCGCCGCCGACGCCATCACCACGAGCACGGCAGGCACCGCGACCGCGCCGACCACGGCGCCGACGACTCCGGCGAGCTTCACGTCGCCGGCGCCGAGTCCGTGCGGCGACCACCAGCGGACCAGCGCGTACGATCCCGCGAACAGGACGGCACCCGCCAGCGAACTCGCCGCCGTCCCGGTCGTCGGCGGATGCTCTAGGGCCACCGCGAGCGCGAAGGCCACGACCGGGTACGCGGGCAGCGTCAACGCGTCGGGGAGGCGACGGCTACGCCAGTCGCACACCGCGAGAAGGATCGCCCACCATCCGAACGCCAGCGGTACCGGCACCCACCACCACGGCAGGCCACCCGCCGTCCGCACCGCGACCGCGACACCGACCAGCGCCGCACCGAACTCACACCATCCGGCCGGGGCCGCGACACCACGCCGCAACCACGCCAACAACCGTCGGCCGAGCCGCCCGACCGAACCGCCGACGACGGCCGACACCACCGAACTCAACACCAGAGCAGTCATGCGCTCCAGCCTCGGCGGCCCGAGCGGCCGGAGGGCGCAACCACCCTCCGAACCACCGCGTGTCGGATCGAAAGCCCGGCGATCACGGCCAGGTTCGGCAATCGCGCCCTGGGCGGCGTGAGCCTTTTTGGTGGCTATAGCAACTAAAAAGGCTCACGCCTCGCCCCGGCGCGCGTCGACACTTCGCAGACGGGGCGCCGTGGGGCGAGTCAGACGACGCGGAACAGGACGTCGGTGACGCGGACGGTGCCGTCATCGAGGACGTCATCCAGGCTCGTGGCGTCCGTGTCGAGCGCGACGACCGGGCACACGGCGGAGTAGCCGTGCCCCTGCACTTCCTCCGGGTCCCACGTGATCAGCGGCTGCCCCTGTTCGACCTGGTCGCCTTTCGCGACGTGCAGCGAGAATCCCTCGCCCTGGAGCTTGACCGTGTCGATCCCGAGGTGCACGAGCACCCCCGCACCGGACTCTGTGGCCACCACGAACGCATGCGGGTGCAACGTCACCACCGTGCCCGACACCGGCGCGACCGCGTCCTGGCGACCGAGATCCGGCGTCACGGCGACACCGGGGCCGACCATCGACTCGGCGAACACCGGGTCCGGAACCTCCGACATCGGTGTGACCATCCCGGGAACCGGGCTGCCGACCTCCACGCTCACAGCAGGTCCTCGATGTCGGCCGCGATGTTGTCCGCCTCCGGCCCGACCACGACCTGCACGATCGTGCCGGAGCGCATCACGCCGTGCGCTCCTGCGGATTTCAACGCAGGCTCGTCGACCTTCGCGCCGTCCTCGACCTCACATCGCAGGCGCGTGATGCACGGCTCGATCTCCACGACGTTGTCGCCGCCGCCGAGTGCGGCGACGATCGCCGCGGCCTTGTCGTCAGCCACAGGTGTGTCCTTCCTCTTGGCCCGCATCCCGGCCGACGCGAGTCTCTCCTGCGATCGTGTGCCACCGATGTCGAATCGGCAACGAAAACCGCACCGGCTTGACACCTGATCCGCTCGCGGCGGATCGTTCCCCAGCGATTGGTCCAGACCGGACGGTACCAATCGGAGCAGCGCTGTTGCGCGGCCGACCCGGATCACCAGGATGGACACCAACCCCGGCTCCGCGAGCCGACCGGTCCACGCACAGGAGGTACCCATGAGTGCCAGCGCCACCAAGGAGACCGGCGGCGGCAAGGGCTTGGCGCTCCTGCAACGGCTGGGCCGCAGCCTCATGCTGCCCATCGCCGTGCTGCCCGCGGCCGCGCTGCTACAACGCCTCGGCGAGGACGACCTTCTCGGTGCCATTCCCGGCTTCGAAACCATCGCGGGCGTGATCGGTGCGGGCGGCGGTGCGCTGTTCGACAACCTTCCGCTGCTGTTCGCCATCGGTGTGGCCATCGGCTTCGCCAAGCGAGCGGACGGCACCACCGCGTTGTCCGCCGCGGTCGGCTACCTCGTCCTCGTGTCCGTGCTGCAAACCATCGACGGGACCGAGGAAGGCACGTCGTACAACCAGTCGCCCTACGGCGTGCTGGGAGGCATCATCGCCGGTCTCGTGGCGGCGTGGTTGTGGCAGCGCTATCACCGGATCAAGCTGCCTCAGTACCTCGGATTCTTCGGCGGCAGGCGCTTCGTGCCCATCGTCACCGCAGTGAGCATGCTCGTCATCGGCGCGGTGCTCGGTGTCCTGTTCCCGCTGTTCGACGCCGGACTGACGTCCTTCACCGACATCGTCACCGCGAACGCGGTCGTCGGCGGTGGCCTCTACGGTGTCGTCAACCGGTTCCTCCTGCCGTTCGGCCTGCACCACATCCCGAACTCCATCGTGTGGTTCCTGTTCGGCGACTACAACGGCGTGCAGGGCGACATCAACCGGTTCTTCGAGGGCGACCCGACCGCAGGCACCTTCCAGACCGGCTTCTTCCCGATCTTCATGTTCGCGCTGCCCGCCGCCGCGCTGGCCATCACCCATTGCGCCCGCCCAGACCAGCGCAAGGTCGTCGGCGGCGTGATGCTCTCGGTCGCGCTCACCTCGTTCCTGACCGGAATCACCGAGCCGCTCGAGTTCGCGTTCATCTTCGTCGCGTGGCCGCTGCTGATCGTGCACGCGCTGCTGACCGGCACGTCGATGGCACTGACGAACGCGCTGGACATCCACGCGGGATTCGGGTTCTCGGCAGGCGCGATCGACTACGTGCTCAACTTCGGCATCTCGACGAACTCGATCTGGCTGATCCCGATCGGTCTCGGTTACGCGGTGGTCTACTACGTGCTCTTCCGCGTCATCATCACGTGGTGGAACCTGCCGACGCCGGGTCGCGGCGACGAGGACCCGGATCTCGTCGAGGGAGTCTCGGACCAACCAGCGGCGACCACCGGATCGAGCCAGTCCACGTCGTCCGGTGACTCGCCCCCCTCGGGTGGTGACAGCGGGCCGTCCGGTAAGCAGGACTCCGAGCATCCTTGACTCCCGAGAACCCGCCGACTCCGAGCACTCGGACGGCTCGCACGAACGGACACCACACCATGCCCGAACGACACGTCACCGTCGCCAGCCAGGTCGGTCTGCACGCTCGGCCCGCGGCACTGGTCGCCAAGGCGGCCGCGGCACAGCCGGTGAGCATCATGATCCGCAAGGACGACCGGGACCCCGTCGACGCGGGCAGCATCCTCGGACTCATGACACTCGGCGCCTCGCACGGCGACGAGGTCGTCATTTCCGCCGACGGCGAGGGAGCCGACGACGCGCTCGACAGTCTCGCCGAGATGATCTCCCGGGACCTCGACGCCTCCTGACCACGCGGGCGTGTCAGGTCAACGGCAGGGGCAGGAGGTCGTGGGTCGCCTCGCGGAGTGCGTCGCGCATCGCTTCGCGCGGAGCCGGCGCTCCGGTGAACTGCTCGACCTGGCCGAAGGACTGGTGCAGCAGCATGTCCAGTCCCGTCGCCAACGCTGCACCTTCGGCACGCACCGCCTCCGCGAGAGGCGTCGGCCACGGGTGGTAGACGACGTCCAGCACACACGGCGCGGCCGCGAGTGTCTCCGCGTCGGCGTCGACGGCCCCGGCAGGCAGCGTCGAGACGACGACGTCCGAGTCGGCGACTGCCACCGGAAGATCCACCTCGTCGAACCGCTCCACCTGCAACGCGACGCCGAGCGCTTCGGCGGCCGATTTCACCTCGGTGGCGCGCGCGGGTTCCCGCACGACCAGCCGGACCTGCCGCGCACCGAGATCGACGAGCCCGGCGAGTGCCGCCGCGGCCGTACCTCCCCC
The DNA here is from genome assembly GCF_009664835.1 of Allosaccharopolyspora coralli. NCBI lineage: Bacteria > Bacillati > Actinomycetota > Actinomycetes > Pseudonocardiales > Pseudonocardiaceae > Allosaccharopolyspora > Allosaccharopolyspora coralli. Next base: position 1,919,820 of record NZ_CP045929.1, on the reverse strand, counting down.
GCCGAGCAGCACAGCCGACCGGAGTGACGACACCCCGCCCGCCGCGCGCAGCGCACCCACGACACCGTCGACGTCGGTGCAGTCTGCGCGCCAGCCGGACCCCGACCGCACCAACGTGTTCGCGGCGCCCAGGATCGCGGCACGGTCGGTGCGTTCGGCGGCGAAGGCGGACGCGGCCCGTTTACCGGGCATCGTCACCGACAAGCCCACCCACGCCTCGTCCAAGGACTCCACGAAGCCGGGCAATGCCTCCGCGTCGCACTCGACGCGCTCGTAGCTCCAGCCCGTGAGGCCGAGCGCGCGGTAGGCGGCACCGTGCAGGACCGGCGAGAGCGAATGCGCCACCGGCGAGCCGAGAACGGCGGCGCGGCGAACGTCAGAAAGCGCCACGTTCCCGCGCTTCACGAATCGCGGCCTGGTGCTGCTCCATCGTGTCCGAGAAGCAGGACGTCCCGTCCTGGTAGCACTTCACGAAGTACACCCACGAGCCCTCGGCAGGCTTCTCGGCGGCTGTGACCGCCTCCTTGCTCGCCGACGAGATCGGCGTCGGCGGCAGCCCCTGGTTCTGATACGAGTTGTAGGGACCCGGCCGTTCGCGGTCCTCCCGGTTGGTCAGCAGCGTCGGCTTGTCCAGCGGGTAGTTGATCGTGGAATCGAACTGCAGCGGCATCTGCGCCTCGTTGACCCGGTTGTAGACGACCCGAGTCACCTTTTCGAAGTCCTTGGCGATGCCTTCGCTCTGGGCCAACGACGCGATAGTGAGCACCTCGTACGGCGTGAACCCGGTGCCCTCCGCAGCCTGGGGCAGCCCCGCGACCTCGAGTTGGGCCGCCGAGGACTCCACCACCGACCGCAGCAGTTCCTCGGCGTTCTCCCCCGGCTTCACGTCGTAGAGACCGGGCATGAGCAGCCCTTCGAGCCGGCGCTTCGGCTCCGCCTGGGAGGCGGGCCCGATCGCCCACTCGGGAACACCGAGCGCGGCGAGATCGGCCGTCTCGGCGACCCGGTGCAGCTCCTCGGAGCTCACGCACTGTTCCTGGCCGTCGATCTCCGCGCAGCTCGCCTCCGCGAGCAGCGACAGGATCCCCGGCGTGCGTTCACCGTTCGGCGCTGCCTGGTCCTCAAGGCGCATTCCGCCCCGGATCTCCAATGCGCCGACCTTCGCCGAGGGGTCAAGGATGCGCTCGACGGCCGCGGCGCCGGACATCCGCGACTTCATCAGGTAGAAGCCGGGCTGCACGCTCGCGATGTCCTTGCTCTGCTCCGCGGCCTGTGTGAACGCCTTAGTGCTGGCAACGACGTCTTGCTGGCGCATCGTGCTGCCGATGGCGCTGGTGGTGTCGCCGGACTTCACTTCGATGACAACGCTGCCCTCGCCGGCACCCTCGTAGTCCTCGAAGGACCCGATCTTGAGCAACTGGCTCGCGCCGTAGACGACACCGCCACCGACGAGGACGAGCACGAACAACCCCGCGAGTGCGGTCACCCAGCGACGCCGCCTGCGGCGACGGACCCGTTGACGGTCGTGCCGGGCACTGCGTCGACCGTACGGTCGCTCCCCCGCGTCGTCGGAAAACAAGCCGAGATCGTCGCTCACGAAAGATCCTCTCGTACGGTCCGCGCCCGGGCCTCCAGCCACGCCTGCAGGATCTCCACGGCGGCGGCCTGATCGACGACGGCACGCTGGCGCTTACCCCGCACGCCACGCTGGCTGAGCATCCGGCTCGCGGTCACCGTCGTGAGCCGCTCGTCGTGCAATCGCACCGGAACCGGTGCGATGCGCTCGGCCACCGCGTCGGCGTACGCCCGTGCGAGGTCGGCCGCCGTGCCGTCCTGACCGGCCAAGGTCTTGGGCAGTCCGACCACGACCTCCACGACGTCGTGCTCGGAGACGAGCTCGGCGAGGCGGACCAGGTCCTGTTTGCCGTCCTCGTCACGCTGGAGGGTAACGAGCGGTGTCGCGAGCATCGGAGCGGGATCGCTCATCGCGATGCCGACCCGCACCGCGCCGACGTCGACACCGAGCCTGCGGCCCGGGCCCGGATCCGGCACGGACTCGGCACCGGTCCCGGACTGCTCGTCCGACACGCTCAGGACACCACCCGGTCGAGCTCGGCACGTAGCGCGTTGACCGCGGCGGTGACCCCGGCCGGGTTGGCACCGCCGCCCTGGGCGGTGTCGGCCTTACCGCCGCCGCGACCGTCGACCTCGCCGGCGAAGGCAGGCACCAGCTTGCCTGCGGCGAGGCCCTTGTCCTGGGCCGCGTCGTTCACGCCCACCAGGAAGCCGACCTTGCCGCCCTCGGAGTCGACGGAGAACAACGCGACCACGGCGGGGCGCGAACCGAGCCGTCCGCGGATCTCACCGGCCAGCGCGCGCAACGAGCCACCGTCGACACCGTCCGGTACCTGCTCGGCGACCAGGGACACACCGCGCACGTCGACGGCCTTGTCGGCCAGCGTTCCCGCCGACTGCAGGACCTGCGCGACCCGCAGCTGAGCCAGTTCCTTCTCGGCGCTGCGCAGCTTCGACACCACGCCCGCGATCCGCTCGGGCAGCTGGTCGGAGGGGACCTTGAACTGTTCGGCGAGCTGGTTGACCAGCAGGCTCTCCTTGCTGATGTGGCGCATGGCGTCCATGCCGACCAGTGCTTCGACGCGGTGCACCCCGGAGCCCACCGACGAGTCGGTGACGAGCTTGACGACACCGAGCTGCCCGATCCGGCTCACGTGCGTGCCGCCGCAGAGCTCGCGGGAGTAGTCACCCATGTCCACGACTCGCACCTGGTCGCCGTACTTCTCCCCGAACAGCGCGACCGCGCCGAGTTCCATCGCCCGGTCCATCGTCGTGTCGTACGACTGGACCTCGACGTCGTTCTGCAGGTAGGCGTTGACCTCTTCCTCGACGCCACCGAGGACGTCGGCGGAGATCGCGCTCGGCGCGGTGAAGTCGAACCGCATCCGGCCGGGCGAGTTCAACGAACCGGCCTGGGCGGCACGCTTGCCGTAGGCACCCCTGACCGCGGCGTGCACCAGATGCGTCGCCGAGTGCGACCGCTCGATCGCATGCCGCCGGTTCCGGTCCACTTCGGACTCCAGCGTGGTGTCCACGCCGAGCTCACCAGCGACGACCGTGGCACTGTGCACGAACAGCCCCGGCACCGCCCGCTGCACGTCGTGCACCTCGACGCGCACGCTCGGGCCGACAAGCACACCGGTGTCGGCGACCTGACCGCCGCCTTCCGCGTAGAACGGGGTGCGGTCGAGAATCAACTCGACCTCGCTGCCCGCACCCGCCGACGACACCGACCGGCCGTCGACGAGCACGCCCAGCACCCGGCTCTCGGCCTGCAGATCGGTGTACCCCAAGAACTCCGTCGTGCCGTGCTCGTCGAGGAAGTTGCGGTACGTCGAGAGGTCACCGTGCCCGGACTTGCGGGCCCGTGCGTCCTCCTTCGCACGTTCGCGTTGCTCGGACATGAGCTCGCGGAAGCCCTGCTCGTCGACCGAGAGACCCTGCTCGGCGGCCATCTCCAGCGTGAGGTCGATCGGGAACCCGTAGGTGTCGTGCAGCTGGAACGCCTTGGACCCCGGCAGCTGCGTGTCACCGGACTTCTTGGTGTCGGTGACCGCGACGTCGAAGATCTTCGACCCGGTGGTCAGCGTGGAGCGGAACGCCTCTTCCTCGTTGCGCATCACCGAGTCGATCCGGTCGAACTCGGCCGCCAGCTCCGGATACCCCGGCGACATCGCGTCGCGCACCACCGCGGCGAACTCGCCGAGCACGGGCTCCTGCACGCCGAGCAGTCGCGTCGAGCGCACGATGCGCCGCAGCAGCCGCCGCAGCACGTAGCCGCGACCGTCGTTGCCGGGGGTGACACCGTCGCCGATGAGCATCAGACCGGACCGGGCATGGTCGGCGATGACGCGGAACCGCACGTCGTCGGTCTCGTCGGCACCGTAGCTACGGCCGGAGAGCTCCTCGGCCTTCTGGATCACCGGACGGACGAGGTCGGTTTCGTAGACGTTCTCCACACCTTGAAGGATGCAGGCGAGCCGCTCGATCCCCAGGCCGGTGTCGATGTTCTTGGTCGGCAGCTCCCCGATCGGCGCGTGGCCCTTCTTCGGGCTCAGCTCGCCGCGTACGTCCTGCATGAACACGAGATTCCAGATCTCGATGTAGCGGTCCTCGTCCGCGATCGGGCCGCCGTCGCGGCCGTACTCGGGGCCCCGGTCGTAGTAGATCTCCGAGCAGGGTCCGCCCGGGCCCGGCACACCCATGTCCCAGTAGTTGTCCTCGCCGTCGCGGGTCTGGATGCGCTCGGCCGGGATGTCGGTGAGTCGCTTCCACAGATCCGCCGCCTCGGCGTCGTGCTCGTAGACCGTCGCCCACAACCGCGCCGGGTCGAGCCCGTAGCCGCCGTCGGCCTGCGACTTGGTCAGCAAGTCCCAGGCGAGCTCGATGGCGCCGTCCTTGAAGTAGTCCCCGAACGAGAAGTTGCCCGCCATCTGGAAGAACGTGTTGTGGCGGGTGGTCTTGCCGACCTCGTCGATGTCACCGGTGCGCACGCACTTCTGGATGCTCGTCGCGCGCGGGTACGGAGCCGGGGCGTCGCCGAGGAAGTACGGCTTGAACTGCACCATGCCCGCGTTGACGAACAGCAGCGTCGGGTCGTCGAGGATCAACGACGCGCTGGGCACGACCGTATGGCCGGCGCCGCGGAAGTGTTCGAGGAATCGGTGGTTGATGTCGTGGGTCTGCACGGTCGTGATGTCCTTAGCGAGGTGCGGTCGTGCGGTCGCGGCGACGGCGGGGCGGAACGGCGGGTGAGCTCACCGGCCGGGTCGGGCCCGGTGTTCTGCCGGGTGGTCTCAGCGCCCCGCCCCGCGAGCTCGCCGCGCTGGCGCGCCGGCGCCCGTGTTCGCCGCGTTGCGGTCGGCACTCCACCCGGTCGCCTCGACCGTGCGGCTCTGCTGCCGAGTCGGCTCGGTGGTGCGCTCGACCACCTCGTGCAGTTCACGCTCGCGTTCGGTCATTCCGGCACGGACCTCGGCACCGAAGGAGCCGACGGCGCCTGCCAGTTCCCGCACCGCGCCACCGAGGTGCTCGGCCATGCCGCTCGGCGTCGCCTTCCGCGTGGTCTCGTTGACCTTGCGGTAGGCGGCGATCCCAGCGGCGGCTCCGGCACCGAACCAGAACAGACGCCTCACTGAAGACCTCCCTTGCCCTTGCGGCGGGAGTGCCTGCCTGCGGGCTCGTCCTTGCGTTTGCGCCGTGCGCGCAACGCCTTGCTCACTCCGTAGGAGAAGGCGGCCGTCTTCACCAACGGGCCCCCCAGTGTAGCGGTGAACAGCGACGACATCGCCGAGACGTTCCCGCTGACCGACTTGGCGTTGGCTGTGATGCCGTCCACCCGCTCCAGCTGGGTGTTCACGTGCGTCAGCGTCGAGTTGGCGCCGGTGAACAGCGGATCGGAATTCTCGTGCGCCTTGCGGATCGCCGTGGTCGTCTCGTCGAGCGTGCGCCCGAGTTTGACCAGCGGAATCGCCAGCAGCACGACCAGCAGCACGAAGGCGCCTGCTGCGATCAGCGCGGCGATCTGCGTGGGCGTCACGTGTCCTCCCGGTCACAGGATCTTGCGGCGGCCGCCGACAACGCCCGAAGCGCCTCCGGCGGAATGATCGCGGCCAGGTTACCCCGTGGTCGCACGCACAGCGTGCCCACCTGCCCGGCGCGCCGGGAACCGCCCGCACCAGGGGTTCCGGCCTACCGCCGAGATCCATGTGCGACACCTTGCGGCGACGAGCGACCCGGCCGAACCGGCCTCACCGAATCGGGGTCACCGGCCCATCACCGCCGAGCACTCCCACCACGTTACGAGCAGCCAACATCGCCATCTCCGTGCGGGTTTCGACCGTTGCCGACCCGAGGTGCGGAGCCAGTGCCACGTCGTCGCGGTCCAGCAGCCCCGGGTGCACGCGCGGCTCGTCCTCGAAGACGTCGAGCGCGGCACCCGCGATCTCGTCCCGTCCCAGTGCGTTCGCCAGCGCGTCCTCGTCGACAACGGGCCCCCGGCTGGTGTTGACCAGGATCGCGGTCGAGCGCATCCGCCGCAGGGCGGCGTCGTCGATGAGGTGCCGGGTCTCGGGTGTCAACGGGCAGTGCAGCGAGACGACGTCGGCGTACTCGAGCAGCTCCGGCAGTTCCATGAACCGCGCGTCGAGTTCGGACTCCACGTCGTCGTCGACCCGGCGCCGGCCGGAATAAGCGATCTCCATGCCGAACGCGCGACCCCGCCGCGCCACGGCCTGCCCGATGTGGCCGAGACCAACGATCCCGAGTGTCTTGTCCTGCAGGCCGGTCCCCAGCATGAACGACAAGCTGAATGCCCAGGGCTGGCGCGCGCGCAGCAGCCGCTCGCCCTCGCCGAGCCTGCGCGTCACCGACAGCAGCAGACCCCACGTGATGTCGGCGGTCGCCTCGACCAGCACACCCGGCGTGTTCGTCACCTCCACACCACGCGCGGCCAGCGCCGGGACGTCGAGGTTGTCGTAGCCGACCGCGATCGTCGACACGACCCGCAACTGCGGACCCGCAGCCTCGGCGACGGCATCGTCGATGCGGTCGGGAATCGCCGTGACCACCGCGTCGGCCCCACGGACAGCCTCGCGCAGTTCGTCCGGCGTCATCGCGCGTTCCGCCCCGAACTCGTCCACCTCACCCGCGGTGCGCAAGAGTTCGAGCGCGGGTTCGGGAATGGATCGGGTCACCACGATGCGGGGCACACAACCTCCTGACGAGCAGCGGATCACGACGAGGCGAGGCTACCCGTGACGCTGTTCGCGCCCCCGGACGATGTCCCGCAGTTTCGGCACCCGATCGGCCAACGGCCGTTCGCCGCCCCGGGAGGTCGGTTCGTAATAGTCGGTGTCGACGAGTTCGTCCGGTGGGTACTGCTGTTCGAGCACACCCTCCGACCGCCCGTGCGGATACTGATACCCCACTGCGTTGCCGAGCTTCTTCGCGCCCGCGTAGTGACCGTCGCGCAGATGCGGGGGAACGATGCCGGCCTTGCCCTCGCGGACGTCGCCCATCGCGGCGTCGATGGCGGCGATGACGGCGTTCGACTTCGGCGCGGTGGCGAGATGGATCGTGGCCTGGGCCAGTGCGAGCCTGCCTTCGGGCATGCCGATGAACTGCACCGCGTGCGCGGCCGAGACCGCCGCCTGCAACGCCGTCGGATCCGCCATCCCGACGTCCTCGCTGGCATGCACCACGAGCCTGCGGGCGATGAACCGCGGATCCTCTCCCGCCTCGACCATCCGGGCCAGATAGTGCAGTGCCGCGTCGACGTCCGAACCCCGGATCGACTTGATGAACGCACTCACCACGTCGTAATGCTGGTCGCCGTCGCGGTCGTAGCGCACCGCGGCCTTGTCGACGGTGGCCTCGACGGTGCCGAGGTCGATCACCTCGGCACCGGTCGACTCCACGGACTCCGCGGCGGCTTCCAGCGCCGTCAGCGCGCGCCGGGCGTCGCCGCCCGCGAGCGCCACGAGGTGCGCTTCGGCGTCCTCGTCCAGGCGGAACGCTGCGCCGAGTCCTCGCTCCTCCTCCACGGCACGCCGCACGAGTCCCCGCACGTCCTCGTCGGTCAGGCTGTGCAACTGCAGCACGAGAGACCGGGACAGCAGCGGCGAGACGACCGAGAACGAAGGGTTCTCGGTCGTCGCCGCCACCAGCAGCACCGTGCGGTCTTCCACCGCGCCAAGCAGGGCGTCCTGCTGGGTCTTCGAGAACCGGTGCACCTCGTCGATGAACAGCACGGTCGCCTCGGCGCTGCGCCCGAGTCGTTTACGCGCCTCCTCGATGACCGCCCGGACCTCCTTGACCCCGGAGGACAGCGCGGACAACGCCACGAAACGACGTCCGGTGGCCTGCGAGACCAGGTTCGCCAACGTGGTCTTGCCGGTTCCGGGCGGGCCGTGGAGCAGCACCGAAGCCGGTGCCGCTCCCTCGACGAGACGCCGCAACGGCGCACCCGAACCGAGCAGGTGCTGTTGGCCGACGACCTCGTCGAGCGAGCGGGGACGCATCCGCACCGCCAGCGGAGCGTGTTCGGCGATCCGCTCACCCGCGCGGTCGTCGACCTCGGCGCCGAAGAGACCGTCCTCGAACAAGCCGTCACTCACGGCATCGACGCTACCCGGCACCGCCGACGGCGCGGTGCACGCCCGATCAGCGCACGCCCGCAGGCATGGCCACCTCGACGGTGCAGTCGTTCTTTCGCCGCTGCGCCGCCCATGTCTCGACGGCCTGATGGCACGCGCGGTCGAGGTGCCGCAACGCGCTCAGGTCGACGTGCACGCTGCGCACCATCGGAACCCGATCGAGCTGCTCCAGCAGGCGGGGCAGGCGCAGGAACGTCGCCGTGCCGTCCAGGCGGACCCGCACGTGGTCGTCGTCGTGCTCGTGGTCGACCGAGAGCCGGGAGACCTCGAAAGCGGTCTTGACCACCGCGGCAGCCAGTCCGACGAGAGTGCCCAGCAGCAGGTCCGTCGCCACGATCATGCCCGCCGTCAGCAACACGATGGCGCCCTCCGCCCGCTGTTCGCGCAGCAGCGCGACCATCTGCGGCAGTTCGAACAGCTTCCATCCCGCCTGCAGCAGCAACGCGGCCAGTACCGCGACCGGGATGAACCCGAGCAGGCCGGGCATGGCGACCACGAACAACAGCAACCACACGCCGTGCATGATCCGGGAGGCCTTGGTGCGCGCACCGGCGTTGACGTTCGTCGAGCTCCGCACGATCACCGCAGTCATGGGCAGCGCGCCGAGCACACCGCAGATCGTGTTCCCGGCGCCCTGCGCGACGAGTTCCTTGTTGAACTGGGTCTTCGGCCCATCGTGCATCCGGTCGACGGCCGCCGCGCTGAACAGGCTCTCCGCGGAGGCGATGAGCGCGAACGTCACCATCACGCCCAGCACGGCGGGAGTGAACGCTCCCCCGACGGTCTCGGCAGTGGGCAGCGTCATCGCCGAGAGCAGCGACCCCACCTCGATCCGCGCCAGCGGCAGATCGAGCGCCACGGCGGCGCCTGCGGCCACCACGACCGCGGCCAGCGGCCCCGGCACCGTGCTCACCGGCTTCGGCAGCTTCTTCCACCCGGTAGCCACGAGCAGGGCAAGCACCGCGACGCCGATACCACTGAGCCCCTGCGGCGTGGTGAACGCGGTGGTCACCAGCTCACCGAGCCCGCCGAACTTCGCACTCGTCTCGGCCGGTTGCTCCAGACCGGCCACCACGTAGATCTGGCCGAGGATGAGCACGGCCCCGATTCCGGCGAGCATGCCCTGCACGACCGCCGGGGAGATCGCCCGGAACCATGTGCCGAGCCCACCCAGGCCCAACAGCAGCTGGATCGCACCGGCTCCGAGGACGATCACACCGAGCATCTGCAGGCCGTGGTCGGCCACGGCGGAGGCGACGAGCACCGTCAGGCCCGCGGCAGGGCCGCTGACCTGCATCGTGCTTCCGGGCAGCAGGCCGACGACGATGCCGCCGACGATGCCGGTCACGATGCCCAGCTCGGCGGGCACGCCGGAGGCCACGGCAACGCCCACGCACAACGGCAGTGCGACGAGGAACACCACGAGCGAGGCGGCGAAATCGGCGCCCCGGTACTCGCGCGGCCATTTCGGTACTCCGCCTCGCGATCGGCCGCTGATCGCTCGGGTCGTGTCAGTTGAGGTCATCACGAAGCTCCAGGGAGTTCGGGCAGCATGGGATCACCGGATCGCCCATGCCGCTGTCGCGACACGGACGCCGGTCGTGTTGGAACGAGGCCGCCTCTGACGGCGGCGGGACAGCTTGATGGACCGCGCGGAGTGAGGCTGTGATCAGGCACGGTGCGCCGACAGTGTTTCCACTTCCTACGCAGACCGGCGGATTCTCACCTCGTTGGCCGGCGAGGACAGCATCGACATGATGGAGAGGCGCCACCCGAGGTCGACGATCCCGCAGCCGGCCGCGAGCCGAGGTTCCGCCACGGAACCACCGCCGCAGATCACTACGCGCACCCGCTTACAACGGCAGGAAGTCGGCTCCGGTGCGTTCGTCCGGGCACCGCAGCACGTTGCCGGTGTCGATCTCGAAGAACCAGCCGTGCAGACGCAGGCGTCCGTCGGCCACGCGCTCCCGGACGAACGGGTAGCCCTCCAGCACGTCGAGCTGGTCTCGCACGTGCTGCTGGCTCTCGGAACGGACCGCCGGATCGGTCACGGTGCGGACCTCGCCGTTGTCCGGAACGCCGAGCCAGTTGCGCATCGCAGGCAGCCGATCGAGCCCACTACCCCGTGCGGTCAACGCGGTCACCGCGCCACAATGCGAATGTCCGCATACGACGATCTCGGGGACACCGAGCTGAAGGACGGCGTACTCGATCGTCGCCATCTCGCTCGAGGCCGAATCCGGACGGTATTCGGGAACCATGTTGCCTGCGGTCCGCAACTCGAACAGCTTTCCGGGTTCGGCACCGGCGATGGCCGAGGGAATCACCCGCGAATCGGAACAGGTGATGAACAGGGCTTCGGGTTCTTGTCCCGCTGCCCACTGGAGACGGCGTTCCCGCGGAACAACTCCGGAATGCCGCCGCGCTTGATGCACCAAATGCTGAAAATTCATCGCTCGCCTCACTGGAGGTGGCAGGTCACGGGCCACTCGGTACGAGACTTCCCCGTACCGGATGCGCTCGACGCTGAGCGCGGGCGACGATCAGCGTCGGAAGACCTGCAGCGCGGCGGGGGCGTGTCTGGCGTGGCGCGACTCGGCAGGAGGTCTCAGGTGGCGCGACGAGCACAGCACGGACGGGATGCGCGCGTCCTCGTCCTCGAAGGACAGATCGACCGGGTGCGATCCCGAGATGCCGCCCGGCAGCGGCAACTTCGAGGGGTTCTCGCCACGAGCCGTTCTGTTGACGGACACGGACTCGCGGAGCTTGTCCTGCTCCCGGTGTTCGGGTTCCGTCCGGGTCTCATGGACCCACGGACGGGCCCCGGACATACCCGAGTCGACGCTTGCCGAGACCGTCCACGGAGACACCACGGCGAACACGGCGACGAGCAGGATGCTCGCCGCCACACGCATCGCCGATCGACCTCCACCGCGCACCGGGGGCCTCCGAAAGCTGAACAACTCGCTGGGTTTGCGACGACTCCGACGGCGGATCACCGTCTTCGACGCCATCACGTGGAAACGTTAGCAGCGGCGGGTTACGCGCTCGTGAACTCAGGATAGCCAATTCACCGAAATCGTTCACCATGATCGGCCGGGTAACAAAGATCACATCAACCACGGCAAACACCCGACCGCGTTACCACATCACTCGACAGCGATCGAGCGAGAAGGGATTTCCTCACCCAACGCAATTTCCGCCCGTCCACGACAGGGATTCCATCGGGTGGAACGGAAGAAAAACGACCGCATCGGCCCGAAAGGCGTATCCAGGGTGACGGGCGCGCGGCGTAGCCGGTGAGCGCCGCGCTCGAGCAACGGAGGCGCCGCGCAGCTCGGTTGGGCGCGTGCGAGGGACACCGTCGAGGTCACCTCGATCGGGCGGATCGCGCCGTCGTTCGCCTCGCTCAGCGAAAGGCCGGGTAGGGCAACAACTCCAACGCCCCGGAGCCGAACCGGTCCACCAACGCGTCCACGATCAGGTCCGCGTACTCGGCGATCTCCGGTGCTCCCGCGGCTTGGGCGTCCTCCCGGACGCGTCGCCAGCGGTCCACGAGTGCCGTGCTCCGGCGCGGCGAGGGCATGTGCACGTCGATCGGTGAATCGAGTTCACCCGTGCGCGGCAGGAACCACCACGTCGACACCCACACCCACAGCAGGTGCGCGTCGAACAGGCGCGGCAGCAGCACCGCGTCGTCGTCGAGATCCGGCCACACCTCCACGACCTCCGAGCGCCAGGTCGCCAACAGCGACTCGCCGAGGTTCTCCGGCATCGCGTAGGAACACCACGAGGACGGGAACGGGAACTGCAGGTACGCCGCATCCAGCACGATGTCGCGCACGCACCCCCACTCGAAGTCGAGGAACCGAACACCGTTTCCGGTCACCAGACTGTTGTCCGGGCAGATGTCGGACGGGCTGAACGAGCGGTACCGGGTCGACCCGAGCAGCTCTGCGGCCCCGTGCATGCGCTGCCGCACCGGATCCGAGGTCGGCACCGACAGCAGCTGGTCGAACAACGCAGGCAGTTCGTCCAGGGCCCGCCGGATGTCGTCGGCGACCGGATCCTGCCACGACGACGCCCCGAGCCTGCGCATCAGCGCCTCGAAATCCGCCTCGCGCCCGGCTTGCGACGTGTGCATCCGCCCCAGCGAACGCGCCCAACCCAGCAGCGCACGCTCGGCGGCCCGCGGGTCATCGGCGAAGAGCACGTCGGCGAGCGTGGAGCCCTTGCCGAGATCCTCCAGCACGAGTAAGCGTTCCTGCACGTCGTGGGCGATCAGCTCCGGGCCCACCCGGATCTCCGGCGGCAACGCGGTGGCCAGCTGGCAGCTCGCCGCCTCGTGCGCGAACGGATCCGAACGCTCCCACTCCGGGTGCTCACCGTAGTGCTTCACGACCAGTGTCCGCGGCAGCTCGAACGGGGTCTCCGCGACGCGCACCCGCATCACGACCGACCTCTCGCTGCCGCCGAGGTCCTCGGCATCGGCGAGCCGGACCGAGGCACCGGCGCGCTTGCTCAGCACGGCTTCCGCGGTGCGGAGGGTGTCGGACACCTCCGAACTCGCGGGAACACGGACCTCCGGCGGGCCGGTGGTGATCTCCACGCTCATCGTCTCCCGAGCCTACCTGGAACTCGCTGATCTCCCTGCGACCTGACCGGTCAAGACCCGGCGCATTCACGCAGGAGGACGGCGACCACGACTCGTCGCGATCGTGCCTGCCCCTGTCCCTGACGCGTCGTCCCCGTGGCGGGGTTGCACGTCCTGTGTCATTTCACCCGTGCGCCGGTACCCGCCGACGTGCCGTTGGAGCCAGGGCGCCGTCAGTTCGACGCGCCAGCCTCGGGCTTCTCGCGCTTGGCCGGCGTATCCACTCCGGCCTCCTTGCGCTGCTGCGTCGTGATCGGCGCGGGCGCTCCGGTCAACGGGTCGAAGCCGCCGCCGCTCTTCGGGAACGCGATGACGTCGCGCAGCGAGTCGGCCCCGGCCAACAGCATGCACAGCCGGTCCCAGCCGAAGGCGATGCCACCGTGCGGGGGTGCGCCGTACTGGAACGCCTCGAGCAGGAAGCCGAACTTCTCCTGTGCCTCCTGCTCGGTGATGCCCAACACGCCGAACACGCGTTCCTGCACGTCGGAGCGGTGAATACGGATCGACCCGCCGCCGACCTCATTGCCGTTGCAGACCAGGTCGTAAGCCCAGGCCAGCGCGTTCTCCGGGTCGCTGTCGAACTTGTCGGCCCACTCCGCATTGGGTGCGGTGAACGGGTGGTGCACGGCGGTCCAGCGGCTGTGGCCCATCGCGACGTCGTCGGTGTCGGCCACGTTCTCGAACATGGGCGCGTCCACCACCCACACGAATGACCACGCGTCGTGGTCGACGAGAGCGCACCGCTGTCCGATCTCCAGTCGCGCCGCACCGAGCAGTGCCCGCGCCGACGCACGATCACCCGCTCCGAAGAACACGCAGTCACCCGGCGATGCCCCGGTGGCCTGCAGCAGGCCGTCTTTCTCCGCATCCGAAAGGTTCTTCGCGACCGGACCACCGAACGTGCCGTCCTCGCCGACGAGTACGTACGCCAGGCCCTTCGCGCCGCGCTGCTTGGCCCAGTCCTGCCAGGCATCCAACTGCCTGCGGGGCTGGTCGGCACCTCCCGGCATCACGACCGTACCGACGTAGGGCGCCTGGAACACACGGAACGGCGTGTCCTTGAAGTAGTCCGTCAACTCGGTGAGCTCGACGCCGAACCGCAGGTCCGGCTTGTCCGTGCCGTATCGGGCCATCGCCTCGTGATACGTGATGCGCGGGATCGGGCCCGCGATGTCGTGATCGGCCAACTCCCGCCAGAGGGCACGCACGACCTGTTCGCCGACCTCGATGACATCGTCCTGCTCGACGAAGCTCATCTCGATGTCGAGCTGGGTGAACTCCGGCTGCCGGTCGGCGCGGAAGTCCTCGTCCCGATAACACCGGGCGATCTGGTAGTAGCGCTCGATTCCACCGACCATCAGCAGCTGCTTGAACAGCTGCGGGGACTGCGGCAGCGCGTACCAGTTGCCGGGCTGCAACCGCGCCGGGACGAGGAAGTCCCGTGCGCCCTCCGGGGTGGACCGCGTCATCGTAGGCGTCTCGACCTCGACGAACTCTCGGTCGGCGAGCACGTTCCTGGCGATACGGTTCGCTTCGCTGCGCAGCCGCACCGCTTTCGCCGGACCGCTGCGGCGCAGGTCGAGGTAGCGGTGGCGCAGGCGGACCTCCTCGCCGGCTTCCACGTGCTCGTCCAGTGGGAACGGCAGCGCCGCGGACTCCGAGAGCACCTCCAGCTCGGTTGCGGTGACCTCGATGTCGCCGGTGCCGATCTCGGCGTTCTCGTTGCCCTCCGGGCGGTGCACGACCTCGCCGACGACGCGGACGCAGAACTCGGCACGCAGCCGGTGCGCGCGGTCGGCCATCTCGCCCTCGCGGAACACGACCTGGGCGACCCCGGAGGCGTCGCGGAGGTCGATGAAGATCACTCCACCGTGATCACGGCGACGCGCGACCCAGCCGGTGAGGGTCACGGACTGGCCGGCGTGGCCGGTTCGCAGCGAACCGGCCTCGTGCGTGCGCATCACGGGTGCTGATCTCCTTCGTCCGGAACGGTTCCGACACCGGCGCGGTCGGCAGCGCAATTCCCGGCGTCGACGCACGGAACCCCGTCCGCACGCGGGCTACCAGGCTAGCCAACGGGTCGGTCCGCCCGTCCAGCAGGTTTCGGGAACAGGCGCTGCCGGCTCGCACGGGCGAGGATCCTGCACCGGGCGAGCAGGTCGGCGCTCACGCACGGCAGACTTCACCCCGGGATCGTCGTCAGCTGCGCCCGGAAACCGGGGGACGGAGAAGGCCATTCCGAAGGACTCCCGTGCCCACGGAGCAGGCCATTCCCCACTTCTGTCACCCCGAGCCACACCACTACACCCATAAGTGTGAGATCGGTTCCCGACTTTCTGTCGTTGCCGACGACCACGGTCCTCCTTAGCGTCATCCGGGAAGCTGAGGACACGAGGAGTAACCATGACCGGTCCGGACACCGTGACCCGTTCGATGCCCACGGCACCCCATGCTCTCCGCACGGAAACGCAGCGCCCGCTTCCGCCGGAACTGACCGAACTCCTGCGAACCGGCCCGTTCGAATCTGCACTGCGGACCGCCATCCGCGCGAGCCGCCTGAGCCTCGAACGCATTCAACACCGCCTGCGCGCCCGCGGAACACCGGTCAGCATCACTGCCTTGAGCTACTGGCAATCGGGGCGGCGCCGCCCCGAGCGCCCCGACTCGTTGCTGGCGCTGCACCAGCTCGAAAACGTCCTCGGCCTGCCGGACGGGGCGCTGTCGGCACTGCTCGGCCCGCCACGTCCCCGTGGCCGCACCCGCCAGGCTGCCAACCAGGCTCCGCCGCTGAGCACCCTGTGGTCCCCGGACGGCTCCACGGTCGAACTGCTCAACCGGGTCGACACCAGCCCCGACGGCAAGCTCACGCGACTGAGCCAGCACGACGTGGTGCACGTCGACGCGGCCGGTGAGCAGCGCAAAGCCCGAGTCCGCCAGTTGGTCCGGGCCGAATGCAACGGCGCCGACCGGTGGGTGATGGTCTTCGACGGTGCCTCCTCGAACGACACGCCGACGGTGATCCGGCCGGTGCGTTCCTGCCACCTCGGTCAGGTCCTCACCGACCACACCCGGGATCTGGTCGTCGCCGAACTGCTCTTCGACCACGCTCTCGAACGGGGCGAGACGATCATGCTGGAATACGAGGTGGTCGAGCCACCCGCGGGACCGCAGCACGAGGAACACACCTACTGCAGGCTTTTCCGGTTGCCGGTTCGGCAGTACGTACTGGAGATGCAGTTCGATCCGGCGCACCCCCCGGAGTCGTGCGAGAGCTTCGTGACCGACCCGTCCGGCCGTGCGGTGGAGACACCGACGTCGCTGGCACTGGATCGTCACGGCCGCACCCACACGGTGAAACTGGACTTCGGGTTGGGTGTTTTCGGTGTCCGGTGGACGCCCTCGGAGCCGGCGACGCAACACTGCCCGGCCAACGATCCGCTGACGACGGCTTCGGCGGTGACAAGCTCTCTGGCGGCTCGCTGACCGCCCTTTCCCGACTCCGGCAACCTGAGCATCGACGACCGGACGAACCCGAACCACCTTATCGGCAGCCGCTGAACACAATTCATCAGGAACGAACAGATTCGACAGCACATCCGAATCCATGACTCGCACCGATTCCCAACGAGGGGATTCTTCCCGCCTGCGTGCCGTATCGTCGTTGACGTTCCACGGTGAGTTCGAACGGTCTTCGGAACATGGGATGTCCGGCTCACCGGTGGCTTCCCGGGTGAACACGAGTCGACGACGCTTATCGGTGGGTGTCCACACAGCGCTCGAGCGAATCATTATGCTCGCGGCCATGATCGGCACCGACAGCGCGGGCTCCGCCACGTTCCGTGATCCGTTCCGGATCACGCTCGTGCACACGTGAGGCAGGACGGCGTGTCGGCGACCGAACCGTGGAACCTCGCTGTCGATCTGTTCTGGCTCTCCCAGGACGATCATTCCGGCAAGGCCCTGCTGCCCGCGACCCGATGCGGACTCGGCATCGGGTCGGCGCTCCTGGCGGAACTGACCATCGCCGAGTACGTGCGGCTCGACGACGACCTCGTAGTGCCGATCGGTTCGCTTCCGCCGCCGAACACGCTCGCCGACCAGGTCTTCACTCTGATGCTCACCGAGCCCGCGCCGCTCCCACTGGGTACCTGGCTGTCGTATCTGTCCCGGACCGCGCGCGACGACGTCGGCCGCTACTTGGAAGGCCAGGGACTCGTCCACGAACACCGATCCCGGCTGCGACGCAGCACCAAGTGGCCACCGACCGACCTCAACGCAGCGGGTAAACCGGAGAGCACGCTGCGCCTGCTCGTCATGGGCGGTCGCCCGTGGAGCGTGACCGACTCGGTGCTGTGCTGCCTGTCCGACGCGACCGGGCTCCTCGGACACGTGCTGGGCGCCGAGGACAGCCGCTCCGCCCGGCTCGCGATACCTACCGTGACTGATCGTTTACCCCCTATGATCCGATCGTTGCTGAGGCACACCCGCGCCGCACTGAGCGCCGCGGTGCTGTCCGAACGCCGATGACAATGCTGATCGCACGAAGTGGCTGGTGACCGTGTCCGAGTTTCCGTCCGCTCCGACCCTGACGGGCGAGCGAAGCGCCGTGAGCCGCACTCTGGCCGAGCGCCGTGTCGGCAGTACGACGATGATCAGCTTCGTCGGCGCGGCTGCCGCACCGTTGATGGTCGTGGCTGCACTCACGAGTACCGCCTGGGCGGTCACCGGGTTCGTCGGAATCCCGGTGGTGTTCCTGCTGATCGGTGCGGTGCTGATGCTCTTCGCCGTCGGCTACACCGCGATGTCCCGACACGTCACCAATGCGGGTGCCCTCTACTCGTACGTCACGCACGGCCTCGGTCGACCCGTCGGCGTCGGCGCCGCGTTCATCGCACTCATCGCCTACAACGGACTGCAGGTCGGCCTCTACGGCGCACTCGGTGTGATCGGCAGCGAGCTCATCGCCGCACGCCTCGGCGTCACCGTGTCTTGGTGGATACTCGCGCTCGTGTCCTGGGCCGCCGTCGCGGCGCTCGGGGTGCTGCGCATCGACATCAACGGACGGGTGCTCACCCTCCTGCTGGCCGCGGAGTGCGCGATCATTCTGGTGGCCGACATCGTCATGATCGCCAACCCGGCGTCCGGTTCGGTCTCCTTCGAAACGCTCGCCCCGTCGAACCTCGCCACGCTGGCGATCGGCGCACCCATCGTCGTCACCGCCACGGCGTTCGTCGGTTTCGAAGCACCGACGGTCTACGCCGAGGAAGCGCGCGACCCGCGCCGCACCGTTCCGCTCGCGACCTTCACCGCGCTGCTCGTGATCGCCGCGCTGTACGCACTGTCGTCCTGGGCGCTGACGGTGAACTTCGGTCCGGACGGAATCGTCGCGGCCTCCCAGGAGCAGGGCCCCGAGTTGCTGTTCAACGCCGTCGCCGCCCAACTCGGCGGGCCGGCGGGGGACATCGCACGCATTCTGTTGCTCACCAGCATCTTCGCCGGCCTGCTCTCGTTCCACAACACGGTCGCCCGGTACAGCTTCGCCCTCGGCCGCGAACAGGTCCTGCCGTCCGTGCTGGGACTGACCTCCCGCCGGTCCGGCTCGCCCAAGGTGGGTTCGGTGGTGCAGTCCTCGATCGGGCTGGTCGTGCTGGTGCTGTTCGCCGCGACGGGACTCGACCCGATGGTGCACCTGTTCTTCACCCTCGGCACCGGCGGGGGCCTCGGGGTGCTCACGCTGCTCGCGGGCACCAGCATCAGCGTCGTCGTGTTCTTCGCCCGACGACGAACAGCCGGGGCCTCGATACCGACGATGATCGCGGCCGTCCTCTCGTCGCTGCTGCTCTGCACCGGCGTAGGCCTCGCCCTGTCCAACATGGACGTTCTGCTGGGCGTTCCGCCTGGCACTCCGGTGACCTGGGCGATTCCGGCCCTGTACGTCGTCGCGTTGGCCGTCGGTGTCCTGTGGGGGCTGCGTATGCGGCGCCGCAGTCCCGACGCGTACACCCTCATCGGCCGCGGCGCCCTCGCCGAACTCGGCCCTGTCCGGGACTGACCCCCACGCACCGACCATGCCTTGGAGTACCGCACCATGAGCAGCACGATCGTTCGTTGCACCCCGTCCGACTCGGAACACGTGACCGGCGTCGTGCGTCGGGCGTTCCAGGACAACCCGGTGACCGGCTGGCTCGGCGCCACCATGACCGACGACGTGGACCGAGACCGGCTGTTCCACGAGTATTTCCGGGTCTTCGTAGACCACGCGCTGCAACGCGGCCAGGTGGAAGCGACCGCCGACGGACACGGCGTCGCGCTGTGGTTGTTGCCTGACGACGAGGGCCCCGCGGAGTACGAGGAACGCATGGCCGCGATCACCGGCGAGTACTATCCACGCTTCGAAGCCCTCGACAGCAGGATGCACGCCGCGCATCCTGAGGATCGGGTACATCACTTGGCCTTCCTCGCAGTCGAACCGGGTGTACAGAGCCGGGGCCACGGCACGGACCTGCTGCTGCATCATCACGCGACGCTCGACGAGCAAGGTGTTCCCGGGTACCTCGAAGCCTCGGCGCCGCGCAATCGCGCTCTCTACGAACGCATGGGCTACACCCTCACCGGCGCGACGATCGACCTTCCGGACGGGCCGTCGATGTGGCCGATGATGAAGCCACCTGCCTGACCCGACGGACGTCACAGCAAGCTCAGTTGCCGTGCAGCGCCCCCGCCGGCCGATGGCACCGCCGCCCGCGGCCGCGCTCCGCGGTGGGCTCGAGCCGGTTGTTCCCGATCGTCGACCGTACGGCCACCGTACCGGCGTTGCGCCTCTCGAACCCGATGCACGACATCGTCCTGATAGGACTTCGGCGGGTACGCACCCCTGCGGTACAAGCGTTCGTAGAGCGGGAGAAGATCGGGACGCTCGTCCTGCAACCAGTGGTGGTACCACTCGCGAGCCCCGGAACGCAGGTGCAGCACCAGTGGGGTCACGTTCGTCGCGCCCGCGTCCATCAGGCCGTGGACGGTCTCGTCGATCTGCTCGTCGGAGTCGCTGAGGCCGGGCAGGATCGGTGCCATCAGAACCGAGCAGCCGATTCCGATCTCCCCGAACCTGCGGATCACGTCGAGCCGTCGTCGCGGTGACGGCGTGCCCGGCTCCACCACGCGCCACAGCTGTTCGTCGAGCGATCCGATCGACACCGCTACCGAGACGTCGGTGACCTGAGCCGCCTGCCGATACAGGTCCAGATCCCGCAGGATGAGGGTTCCCTTGGTGAGCACCGAGAACGGGTTCGCGTGGTCCCGCAGCGCAGCGAGAATCCCCGGCATCAAGCGATACACGCCGTCGGCGCGCTGGTACGGATCGGTGTTGGTCCCCATCGCGATCGGTTCCCTGCGCCACTTCGGGTCAGCGAGTTCGCGACGGGCCAACTCGGCGGCGTTGACCTTGACGACGATCTTGCTGTCGAAGTCGCGGCCGGAGTCCAGGTCGAGGTAGGTGTGGGTGTTCCGCGCGAAGCAGTATCGGCAGGCGTGCCCACACCCCCGGTAGGGGTTGATCGTCCACCGGAACGGGACCTGCGAGGCACTCGGTACGCGGTTGATGATGCTCTTCGCGCGGATCTCGATCGCGAACGCGTCGTCCGTTCCGGACTCGATGGGGACAGGGTCCGGCAGCCGCAGCCCCGCCCGACCGCCACCGTCGGGGACACCGCGTCGTTCCGGGAGTGCACCGAGGTCGAGGTCGAGAGCCGCCGTCTCCGCCCGGACGGCGTCCTGGGACTCGACCGACTGCCCGAAGTCCACGCGCTGCTGTTCCCATCGCATGGGTACATTCGAACACAGTTTCGAACCGCTGTCGACCGATCGCCACCTCGCCCCTCGATCGTGCGAAACCACTCCACCTCCCCACTGAGGCGAGCGGCACTTTCGCCTCGTCTCGCGAGGTGAAAGTGCCGCTCGCCTCATCCCGGGTAGCTCGACGTCGGGCGGCGTTTTCGACTACTCGCTGAGCCCACCGTGGTACCGCCATACGATGCCGGGGTGGCTGATGACGATCTCGAGCGCCGCTCCCCCACTTCGCACGAACGCGGCCGTCGTGCCGGGCGCAACTCCGCACTGGGCGACCAGAACATCCACCGCAACACTCCTGCGGAAGCAGGGCCTTCGCGACAGCGCAGCAGCGGGCACGGGCACGGGCACGGGCCGACGCCACCGGCTTCTCGGCCGGTGAAACACCTGCTCGCCCTGGCACTCGTCCCGTTCGCCGCCGCCGCGATCATCGGTGTTCTCGTGCTCTACCCGTTCGGCCACGACCAACGCACCGGCGCCGACCTCGGCTTCGGCCAGTACCCGGTCAACGGTGAGATCGTCGCGAGCACTGTCGGATCTTGCACGGAAGGCGGAACCACACCGGCTCCCGGCGAGGCGGGCTGCCTCATCGTCGACGTTCTGATGCAGGACGGGCCGGCATCCGGGGAAACGATCCAGCAGACCGTTCCGCGCGAACCCGGAACGCCCGCTTTCGCGGCCGGTGACGAGGTGGTCCTCGCCTACTCCGGCACCGACCCCGGGGCCGAGTCGAGCTTCCAGCTGGTCGACTTCCAGCGCAGCGGTTCGTTGTTGGTGGTCGCACTCGTCTTCGCGGCGGCCGTGCTCGTGCTCGGTCGCTGGAAGGGCCTGTCGTCGCTGATCGCGCTCGGACTGAGCTTGATCGTGCTCGTCGGGTTCATTCTTCCCGCCATTCTCGCGGGACGCGATCCGCTCACGGTGGCGGTCGTCGGCTCCGGCGTGATCATGTTCGCGGTCCTGTACCTGACCCACGGATTCTCGGCACGCACCTCCACCGCCGTGCTGGGCACGCTGGTGAGCCTCGGTCTCATCGGCGGCCTCAGCGCCCTGTTCTCCGCGACGACGCAGCTGACCGGACTCGACGAGAACACCGCGGGGCTCATCGGTGCGCTCGGCGCCTCCATCGACCCTCGGGGACTGCTGCTGGCCGGCATCGTCATCGGCGCTCTCGGGGTGCTCGACGACGTCACGGTGACGCAGACCAGCGCGGTGTGGGAGCTGCGGCGCGCGAATCCGTCGATGTCGTGGCGGGAGCTCTACGCCGCGGGCGTGCGCATCGGCCGCGATCACGTCGCTTCCGCAGTGAACACCCTGGTCCTCGCCTACGCGGGCGCCGCGCTGCCGCTGCTGTTGGCCTACACGCTGTCCGGGCGCACTTTCACCGAGATCGTCACGTCCCAGTCGGTCGCGCAGGAGGTGGTACGCACGCTCGTCGGCAGCATCGGCCTCGTCGCCGCCGTGCCGATCACGACGCTGATCGCCGCGCTCGTCGCGGTGCGGGAGTCGGACGCCGCCTCCGCAGGTCCGGCGGATCGGGTCGCGCGAGCGGCGTCGGCGAGCGCAACGACCGCCACCCACTGGCGACCGACCACCCCTCGCCGGGACCGCGACTGACGGTCGAGGAGACGTCGGTAGAATCTGGAGCAATCGCTCAGGTTCTTTCGCTGTTCGGAGGTAGCCGCATGCCGTGGATCTTTCTGACCCTGGCGATCGTGTGCGAGGTCAGCGCCACGACGGCGCTCAAGTTCTCCGAGGGCTTCACCCGGCTGGTGCCGTCCGCGATCGTGCTCGTCGGCTACGGAGCCGCGTTCTACCTGCTCTCGCTCGCACTCGTGCGCGGAATGAGCCTCGGCGTGGCCTACGGCGTGTGGGCAGCGCTCGGCATCGCCCTGCTGGCGGTGATCGGCGCCGTCTTCCTGGGCGAGAGCATGACCTGGATACAGATCGTCGGAATCGCCTTGGTCATCGCCGGCGTGATGGCACTGGAGATGGGAGCCGAGCACTGATGAACCGCTCGGTGGACGCCGAGGCCGACGGGCGCCGCCGCAAAGGCGAGCACCGACGCAGGCTGCTGCTCGAGGCGACCATTCGGGTGCTTGGGCACAGCGGGGCAGCCGGTGTCACCCAACGCGCGGTCGCCCGCGAGGCGGGTCTGCCTCCCAGTGCGGTGCTGTACTACTTCGCCACGGTCGAGTCGCTGCTGCTCGCCACGCTCACCGCGTGCAACGACCGCTACATCGAACGGCTCGAACAGATCGGTGCCGAGAGCGAATCCCGCGCGCTGGAGCTGCTCGCCGCGGAGATCTCCGGTGACGCCTGTGAGAACCGAGCGCGTTTGCACGCCGAGTACGAACTGTTCCTTCTCGCCGCGCGGAACCACCGGCTGCGCACCGAACTCGATCGGTGGACCGCGGCCCTCGACGCGCTGATGGCGCGCTACGTGCCCGAGCCGACAGCCCGTGCCGGTGTTACCGCCGCCGTCGACGGCCTGTTCCTACGCTGTCTCTGCGGCCAACATTCCACCGCCCCCGAGCAGGTGCGGGAAACCCTGGCGAGCCTGCTCCGCTGAGCTCGCCTCCAGAGCCGGATCTCGTCTACAGGGATGCGACGAAGCGGGACACCGCCTGGGCGGGCACTCGCTGCGCCATCCGCCCCTGCGGCGCCGCCGACGCGAGCCGATACAACGGCCGCTCCGGTGCCGCGTCGCCCCGGGCCTCGGAACGCAGCTGGGCGACGAGCAGTTCGGAGAGCACCAGCGCGTGCGAATGTCCTGTTGCCGCGAGCGCGTCGGCGAGCCGCCGCAGCGAGTAGACGCCCTGTTCACGCCCGCCCGTACCCGCGTAGGTCGCGAGTGCGATGTTGAGGGTCTTGCCCTTCGGCGGCCCGCTGGCCAGCAGGCTCACGGTCCGTGCTCCCCGTACGTCGGTGACCAGCACGTCCAATCGCTCGGCGTCGGCGAGGTCGACCACCCGGGTTCCGAACGCCCGGACCCCGAGCCGCCCGCCACGCAGCCAGTAGGTCTTGCGGGCCTCGCTCCACGCGAGCAGCAACACCGGCACTGCCACGACGGCGGCACCGACGAAAAACCCCGTCGGCCCGGCGACGAGCCCGACGAGTCCGCCGAACGCACATCCGAGCACGATCGCCACGACGCCGACGTTGCGTGCTCGCTTCCGGATCATGCTGCGGTCGAGCAGGTCGAGCGGAACCGTCTCCGGTTCCGGCGCGGGCTCACCGGGTGAAGCCGACGGCGACGGCTCGGGGTCGGTCATGCCTTCGCCACCGCGCTGAGCACCTCGTCGACCAGTCCGTCCAATGGCATCGAACGCTGCTCACCCGTACTGAGGTCCTTGAGCTGCGCCTCCCCCGCTTCGAGGTCACGCTCACCGAGGACGAGAGCGAACCGTGCCCCCGATCTATCGGCCGCCTTCATGGCGCCCTTGAGACCCTTTCCGCCGTAGGCGAGGTCGACCCGGACGCCGGCCGCGCGCAACGCTCCCGCCTCGCGGACGAGCCGGCGCTTGGCCGCGTCGCCGAGCGGGACCCCGTAGAGATCGCACCGCGCCGCGCTGCCGACGTCGAGTCCCTCCGCCCGGCAGGCCAGCAAGGTGCGGTCCACGCCGAGTCCGAACCCGACACCGGAGAGCTCCTGCCCGCCCAGTTCGGCCATCAAGCCGTCGTAGCGCCCGCCACCTCCGATGCCGGACTGGGACCCCAGTTCGTCGTGAACGAACTCGAACGTCGTCTTCGTGTAGTAATCCAGGCCTCGCACCAGTCGCGGGTTCTCGTTGAACGCGACTCCGAGGTCACGGAGGTGCTGCTTGACCGACTCGTAGTGCTCGCGAGCCGAGTCGGTGAGGTGGTCGACCATCAACGGCGCGTCGGCGACGAGCTCGCGCACCTCGGGACGCTTGTCGTCGAGCACACGCATCGGGTTGATCTCCGCGCGCTCACGTGTGTCCTCGTCGAGCGACAGCGACCGCAGGAACGCCAGCAGCCGCTCGCGATACTGCGGGCGGCACGTGTCGTCGCCGAGGGACGAGAGGTCCACACGGTGCCCGGTGAGCCCGAGCCGCCGGTATCCCTCGTCTGCGATCGCGATGACCTCGGCGTCCAACGCCGGATCGTCCACGCCGATCGCCTCGACCCCGACCTGCTGCAACTGCCGGTATCGGCCCGCCTGCGGACGTTCGTAGCGGAAGAACGCGCCGTGGTAGTAGAGCTTGACCGGCAACTGGCCGCGGTCCAGTCCGTTCTCGATGACCGAACGAATGACGCCGGCGGTGCCCTCGGGGCGCAGGGTCACCGAGCGACCACCACGGTCGGCGAAGGTGTACATCTCCTTGCTGACGACGTCGGTCGACTCGCCGACGCCGCGCGCGAACAGCGTGGTGTCCTCGAACAGCGGTAGCTCGACGTAGCCGTAGCCCGCCCGGCGCGCGGCGTCGGTGAGCGCGTCCCGCACGGCGAGGAACGCCGCCGAGTTCGGCGGGAAGTATTCGGGAATGCCCTTGGGGGCGGTGAAAGTGGTCATCCGTGGTTGTTCCGGTTCTCCTGGGTCACGAAGCGGAGCCGTCCGGGGTCGCCAGCCCCTGCAGGAACGGGTTCTCCGCGCGTTCGCGCCCGATCGTCGTGGTGGGTCCGTGGCCCGGCAGGACGACGACCTCGTCGTCCATCGGCAGCACGCGCTCGGCCAGGGTGCGCAGCATCTGCCCGTGGTCGCCGCCGGGCATGTCGGTCCGTCCGATGGCACCGGCGAACAGCGTGTCGCCCGCGAGCACGAGGCGACCGCCCTCGTCGGTACCGGCACCGAAGAGCACCGATCCGCCGGTGTGGCCGGGGCTGTGCGTGACGTCGAATCGCAGGCCCGCCGCCTCGATGACGTCGCCGTCGGCGATCTCCCGGACCTCCGGCGGCGCGGGCCAGGCCGACAGGTCGCCGAGCAGTTGCTGCCCCATCGGGCCGATTCCGGCAGCCGGGTCGGTGAGCATGTACCGGTCGTCTGGATGGATCCACGCCGGGACACCGTGCTCGCGGCAGACCTGTTCCGCCGAGTACACGTGGTCGAAGTGTCCGTGGGTGAGCAGCACGCCTGCCGGGGTCAGCTCGTGTTCGGACAGCTGCTCCGCGATCCCGTCGAGGGCGTCCTGACCTGGGTCGACGACGACACAATGCTGCCCTCGCCCCGGAGCGAGGACGTAGCAGTTCGCCTGGAACGCGCCGACCGGGAACCCGACGACAAGCACGCGCGCCACCTTTCGTTCGACCGACGGAGGACACCGCGCCACGCACGACGCGACCTCCCCAGGCTAGCTGGCCCACCTCGGGCGGTTTCGCCGAACCCGCCACCGCATAAACTGCGTGCCGACGTCAGGTCACAACGGACCGGGAGGGAGCAGGGTGCCCAGCAACGAACAGCGCCGTGCGGCCGCCAAGCGCAAGCTCGAACGCCAGATCGCCACGCGCGAACAGAAGGCCAAACGGCAACGGATGATCGCGATCGGAACGACGGTCGCCGTCGTCGTCGCGGTCGTCGTGGGCTTCGCGTACTTCAGTAGCACCAGCGGTGAGGACCCCGCCGCGGCTCCGGGCGGCCAGCAGGGGCAACAGGGCGAGCAGGCACAGCCTGTCAACATTCCCACTGAGCCCGCACCAGCGCCGCAGCGTCCGCAGCCGCTACCCGACCCGGTGCAGTGCGAGTACCCGGCGAACGGACAAGCGTCGAAGCCGGTGCAGCCGCCCGAAGGCGGCGACACGTCCTCGAAGGGCACCGTCGAGGCGACGATCAAGTCCAGCCAGGGCGACATCCCGTTGACGCTGGATCGCCCGCTGGCGCCGTGCGCGGTGAACAGCTTCGTCTCGCTCGCCCAGCAGGACTTCTACGACGCCACCAGCTGCCACCGGATCGGGACCGAAGGCTTGCAGATGCTGCAGTGCGGCGACCCGACCGGACAGGGCAGCGGTGGTCCCGGATACTCGTTCGCGGACGAGACGTTCCCCGAGCTGCAGTACGGGCGGGGCTACCTCGCGATGGCGAACTCGGGGCCGGACACCAACGGCAGCCAGTTCTTCATGGTCTTCGGTGAGGCGCCGCTGCCCCCGGACTACACGGTGTTCGGGACGATCTCAGCCGACGGCCTCAAGGTCATCGACGAGATCGCGAAGGCCGGTCACGACGGCTCTTTCGAACCCAGCCCCGGCGGCGGCAAGCCGAACCTCGACGTCACCTTCAACGACGTCCAGGTCCAAGCCTGACCGATCCACTCGGCGGTGCCGGGGTGCAGGCATGGGCAAGGGCCGCAAGGCGCCTTCCGCCACGTACGCCACCGGCACCGCCGCGGGTTCTCCGAGCGTCGGCTCGCGAGGGCAGTGCCTTCGCCGCGTAGGTCGCTACCCAAGAAGGCGCGCCCGCAGCGAGACGGCGCCCGGAGGTTCCGCCACCCGCACCGCACGCACAGTGCGCCGACCTCACGTAGCCGAGGTGATGCGGTAGACGTCGTAGACGCCCTCGATGTTGCGGACCGCCTTGAGCACGTGCCCGAGATGCTTGGGGTCGCCCATCTCGAACGAGAAGCGACTCACCGCGACCCGGTCGTTCGACGTGGTCACCGACGCCGAGAGGATGTTCACCCGCTCGTCGGCGAGGATCTTCGTGACGTCGGAGAGCAGCCGGTGCCGGTCCAGCGCCTCGACCTGGATCGCCACCAGGAACAGCGACGACGACGTCGGCGCCCACTCCACCTCGACCAACCGCTCCGGTTCCTTGCGCAGGTCGTCGGCGTTCGTGCAGTCGGTGCGATGCACACTGACCCCACCGCCCCGGGTGACGAACCCGAGGATCTCGTCGCCCGGCACCGGGGTGCAGCACTTCGCGAGCTTCGTCCACACGTCGCTGACGTCCTTGACCACGACGCCGGAGTCTCCGGTGCTGCGGCGCTGGATCGTCGACGGCGTCGACCGTTCGGCGATCTCGTCCTCGGCCTGGTCCTCACCGCCGATCAGTGCGACGAGCCGCTGCACGAGATGGTGCGCGGAAAGCTGCCGCTCCCCCACCGCCGCGTACAGGGCGGTGATGTCGACGTAGTGCAACTCCTTGGCGACCGCGCCGATCGATTCGGCGGAGACCAGGCGTTGCAGCGGCAGCCCGAGGCGGCGTATCTCCCTGGCGATCGCGTCCTTGCCGGAGTCGATCGCCTCCTCCCGCCGTTCCTTGGCGAACCACTGCTTGATCTTCGTCTTCGCCCGCGGCGAGGCAACGAACGACAACCAGTCCCGGCTCGGCCCGGAGCCCTCGGCCTTCGAGGTGAAGATCTCGATGACCTCGCCGTTCTCCAGCTTGCGTTCGAGCGCGACGAGCCGACCGTTGACGCGCGCGCCGATGCAGCGGTGGCCGACCTCGGTGTGCACTGTGTAGGCGAAATCCACCGGCGTCGACCCGGAGGGCAAGGTAATGACGTCGCCCTTCGGGGTGAACACGAAGATCTCGCGAGTCTGGAGGTCGTAGCGCAAGGACTCGAGGAACTCACCGGGGTCGGCGGCCTCTCGCTGCCAATCGAGCAGTTGGCGCATCCACGCCATCTCGTCGACCTCGACGGCCTGTTTGCCGCCGGCCTGCTGCCCGTTGCGGCCCTTGGTCTCCTTGTAGCGCCAGTGCGCCGCGATGCCGTACTCGGCCGTACGGTGCATCTCCTGGGTGCGGATCTGCACCTCGAGCGGTTTGCCCTCCGGGCCGATCACCGTGGTGTGCAACGACTGGTACACGCCGAACCGGGGCTGGGCGATGTAGTCCTTGAACCGGCCGGGCATCGGCTGCCACAGCGCGTGCACCACGCCCATCGCCGCGTAGCAGTCCCGCACCTCGTCGACGAGGATCCGCACACCCACCAGGTCGTGGATGTCGTCGAAGTCGCGACCCCGGACGATCATCTTCTGGTGGATCGAGTAGTAGTGCTTCGGACGCCCCTCGACCGTCGCCGACAACCGGGCAGGCTTCAGATGCGTGGAGAGCTCCTCGACCACCTTGTTGAGGTAGGTGTCCCGCGACGGGGCGCGGTTCGCGACGAGGCGCACGATCTCGTCGTACTTCTTCGGCTGCAGGATCGCGAACGCGAGGTCCTCCAGCTCCCACTTCACGGTCGCCATCCCGAGGCGGTGCGCGAGCGGGGCCAGCACCTCCAGTGTCTCGCGCGCCTTGCGGGCCTGCTTCTCCGGCGGCAGGAACCGCATCGTGCGCATGTTGTGCAGCCGATCCGCGAGCTTGATCACCAGCACCCGCGGGTCGCGGGCCATCGCGATCACCATCTTGCGGATGGTCTCGGCCTCGGCCGCCGCCCCCAGCTTGACCTTGTCCAGCTTGGTGACCCCGTCGACCAAGTGCGCGACCTCGTCGCCGAAGTCCGCTGCCAGGTCGTCGACCGAGTAGGCCGTGTCCTCCACCGTGTCGTGCAGCAGCGCGGCGACCAGCGTGGTCGTGTCCATTCCCAGCTCGCCGAGGATCGTCGCCACCGCGAGCGGATGGGTGATGTACGGGTCGCCGGACTTGCGCCGCTGCTCGCTGTGCTGGTGTTCGGCGACGTCGTAGGCGCGCTGCAGCAGTCCGAGGTCGGCCTGCGGATGCAGGTCACGATGCACCGCGGCCAGCGGCTCGAGCACCTGCTTGAGGGTCCCCGGCCGTTGCGCTGTGATCCGCCGCGCCAACCGGGCCCGCACCCGCCGCGTCTTCGACGCAGGTCGCGGCGAGGTCGGCCCGACGGCCGACGCGGTCGGCTCGAGGTCTTGGCTCACACACGCTCCCGGGCGCCGCGATGGTCACTCGTCCCAGGTCCGGTCCTCAAGGACCCGTGTATCGAGGATACCGCTACTGCCGAGGCACTCCGTGCCGGGATCGCGTCGGCCACGACGAACGGTCCGTCCGTACCGAGGAACGCCCCCTCGCCGTTCGGTCGGGCCGATCACCGGTCCCTCGCTCACGCGCTCGGGCCCGAACGGCGCGCTCCGTGTTCATCTAGGCGCCACCGCCTGCATTGCGCAGCGTGGTCTCACGGTCGATGTCCGGGGCGTTGAGCACGGAGCCGGGTACGGCCGAATCCGCGTGTTCGGTCGTCGTGTCAGCGAGGTGAGTGTGCGCGGGCAGCCCGGAAATCTTCATGGCCTTGCCATTGAATTCGCAGTACTCGACCGGCGTGTCTCCCACGAGCTCGTTGACCCCACGTTCGGACCGCAGCGCGCAGGTGGGACACAGCCCGTCGGTGACGTGGGACGTGTCCCGTTCGCATTCGAGACATCGCACAGATCCAGTATACCGGGAGCGCTGACCCGCATCGACAGCCTCAGCGCTGTCTGCCGTTCCGATGTTCCTCTGCCGACCATGACCTTCTGACGAGAAACTGCCTGAGCGAAGGGAGTCTCCCGTGTGGTCACCTTCCTGGGCACGCTCGGCATCGACCAGTTCCTCGATCTGACTCCGGGATCCCCACTGGGGCAACGTCCACGAGAGCGCGCACCGGCACCATCCGCAGACCCCCCCTCGTCGAGCCCGGGATCGTGCTGGCACGTCGCTGGCGCAAAGACGATCCCACCCTGGCGGCGAGCGGGTGCTACGCCGGACTAGGCCGCCGGTCCAACTAGCCGACGAGCAGCGACCGCAACGGCCACTCGCGCACGGCGTCCCGGCCGGGCAGAGCCGCGATCTCCAACACCACCGCCGCTTCAGCGACGCTGGCTTCCGACCTGGTCACGAGCTCGCAGGCAGCCGCGAGCGTGCCACCGGTGGCCAGCACGTCGTCCACCACGAGGACCCGCTGACCCGAGCGAAGGACGCCGCCGGGCAACTCCAGAGACGCCGAGCCGTACTCCAGGTCGTAGTCGACCCGATCGGCCACGACCGGCAGTTTGCCCGGCTTGCGCAGGCCGACGACGCCGACACCCCGAGCGTGGGCGACGGCCGCGCCGAGCAGGAAGCCCCGCGCCTCGACACCGGCCACCACGTCGAACTCGGCTGCACCGGCCAGCGCGCCGACGACGGCGGCGAAGCCCTCCGGATCGGCGAGCACCGGCCCGATGTCCCGGAACAGGACGCCCGGCTGGGGGAAGTCGGGAACGTCGCGGACGAGCCCCGCCACGTCTCGGAGGCCGGCCGTGCCGGAGTCCGAGACACGGACCGCCCCGGTCACCGGCGCTTCTTGCCGGTCGGCCTGCCGGACTTGCCCTGCGGGCGGGACTCGGGCCCCTTGCCGGTCCGGGCGGCGGGGCTCGACGCCGCGGCCATCTCACGCTCGCGACGCGCGGACACGGTGTCCTTGGAGGCGTCGCGTACCGAGATTTCCTCTTCCTCCGGCAGCTCCTCGCCCGCCTCCTGGGCCGCGCGACGCCGACGGCGCTGCTGCACCTTCGCCTCCTGCGCGCGGTACTTGGGATCGCGCATCTTGAAGTCCACCAGCAGCGGCGTCGCCAGCAGCACGGACGAGACCACACCGGCGAGCATGCCCGTCAGCTGCACCAGAGCCAGGTCCCGCAGCACGCCGACGCCGAGCAGCCCGGAGCCGACCACCAGCAGCCCCAGCACCGGCAGCAGTGCCACGATCGACGTGTTGATCGACCGCATCAACGTCTGGTTGACGGCGAGGTTCGCCGCTTCCGAGTACGTCCTGCGCGTCAGTCCGAGGATGCCACGGGTGTTCTCCTTGACCTTGTCGAAGACGACGACGGTGTCGTACAGCGAGAAGCCGAGAATCGTGAGCAGACCGATCACCGTGGCCGGGGTGACCTCGAAGCCCAGGATCGCGTACACGCCCATCGTCACCACGATGTCGTGCAGCAACGCCACCAGCGCGGCGACCGCCATCCATCTCTCGAAGTAGAAGGCCAGGAACACGGTCACGAGCACGAGGAACACGACGAGCGCGAGCACCGCCTGCTGGGTGATCTCACCGCCCCACGTGCCGCTCACCGCACTGTCGCTGATGGCCTGGGGCGTCGGCTGCCCGTTGGCGCCGACCGGTTGCAGCGAGTCGAACAGGCCTTCCTTGAGGACGTTGACGTCCTGGGTGTTCAGCGACTCCGTCCGAATCTGGATCGTCTCGCTGTCGCCCGCACCCACGAGCTGCACCGTCTCGGGACCCCGGCCAAGGGCGTCCTGGTAGGCATCCTCCACCTGGTCAGTGGTGATCGGCCCCTGGGCTCCGACCGCGGGCATCTGAATCTTGGTACCGCCCACGAAGTCGATACCGAAGTTGAAGCCCTTGATCCCCATCGTTCCGGCACACACCGCGATGAGCAGCGCGAACATGGCGTAGAACCGTTTGCGGTTGCCGACGATGTCGAACGCGCCGGTGCCGGTGTGCAGCCGCTGCCACACGCTCGTGGGTTCCGTGGCGCCGGGTGTCTCCGGAGTCGTCATCTCACGCCTCCTTCGCGGTCGAAGCGGAACGCTTGCGCGCCGCCCGTTGCTCGGCACCCATGCGCTGCACCGCACCCAACCCCGTCACCGACGGTTTCGACAGGAACTTGTTCTTCGAGGCCAAGACCACCAACGGGTGCGTCACCAGGAACACGACGATGAGGTCGAGCACGGTGGACATCCCGAGGGTGAACGCGAAGCCCTTCACCTGCCCGACCGCGAGCACGTACAGCACGGCGGCGGCCAGGAAGCTCACCGCGTCCGCGGACAGGATCGTGCGGCGCGACCGCACCCACGCGCGTGGCACGGAGGAACGGAACGTGCGGCCCTCGCGTATCTCGTCCTTGAGTCTCTCGAAGAAGATGATGAACGAGTCCGCGGTGATCCCGATGGCGATGATGAAGCCTGCGATCCCCGCGAGGTCGAGAGTGAAGCCGATCCATCTGCCCAGCAGGATCAGCACGCCGTAGACGATGGCGCCGGAAAGGATCAGCGACAGGATCGTCAGGATCCCCAGCATCCGGTAGTAGAACAGGCAGTAGACGGCCACCAGCAGCAGACCGATACCGCCTGCGATGAGTCCCGCCTCCATCGAGGCCAGTCCCAGCGACGCCGAGACCGTCTCGGCCTCGGACTGGTCGAAGGCCAGCGGCAACGAGCCGTACTTGAGCACGTCCGCGAGCTGCGTCGCGCTTTGCTGGTTGAACTGTCCGGTGATGTTGGCGTTGCCGCCGAGCAGCGGCTCGTTGATGTTCGGCGCCGACACCACCTGGGAGTCGAGCACGAACGCGGCCCGCTGATTCACGTTTGCCGAGGTGAAGTCGGCCCAGGTGCTCGCGCCGCCGCTCTTGAACTCGAGGTTCACCGACCAGCCCGACTGTCCGCTCTGCTGGTTCGGCGGCTGGGCCGAGGCGTTCGCGATCTCTCTGCCCTCGAGGAACACCGGTTCGAGGACGAACTTCTCCTGTTTGTCCTGACCACAGGTGACCAGCGGGAGACTCGGGTCGTCGTTGCCGCGCAACGGGTCCTCGGCGTTGCAGTCGAGCTGCGTCAGCGCCTGCATCTGCGTGGCCGGATCCGTGCTCTGGCGGGTCTGCTTGGCCTGGGCGATGGCTTGCTGGCGCTGGGCGTCCTCGCGGGACTGGTCGCCGGAGTCGTCCTGCTGGGTGCGGGCGTCCTGCGGCGCGGTGCCTGCGGGCCCCTGACCGCTGGGCGCGGGCTGGCCCGGCGCAGGTGGCTGCTGCTGTCCCGGGCCGGGTGCTTGCCCCGGCTGGGCGCCCGGGTTCGCGGGCATGGTCATGTTCGGCACGACCTTGCGGAAGTTCAGCTGCGCGGTCTGCCCGAGCTGCTTGGCCTCCTCGCCGCCCTCGCCGGGGACGGTGATGACCAGGTTCGAGCCGTCCTGCGTGACTTCCGAGCCCTGCACGCCCATTCCGTTGACACGGGTCTCGATGATGTTGCGGGCCTGGGTGAGCTGCTCGTTGCTGGGCGGCTGACCGTCCGTGGTGCGCGCGGTCAGCGTGACCCGCGTACCGCCCTGCAGGTCGATTCCGAGCTTCGGGGCCAGGCTTCCGTCACCGGTGAAGAACACCAGTGAATACAGTGCGGCCACGATCAACGCGAAGATCGAGAGATAGCGCCTTGGGCTGATGTGCCCGTCAGGAGATGCCACGATCGTCCGTTCCTGTACCAGGTTCGTGCCGGAGTCAGCAACGGGCGATCACGGCCCGTGCACGACGGTCACGGCGACTGTGCACCCACCAGTGTGGCAGGCACGGTGTGCGATCCTGCCGCACGGGTGGCCACGGTGGCCGACGGCGCTACAGGGCCGCGCGGATTGATGCTGTGGTCAGGCACATCGCGCCGACAGTCCCTGAGGACAGCAGGCGTGCTGCCTGATGTCGACGATTCCACAGCCAGCCGCCAGGCGAGGTTCCGCGACCGAACCACCCACGCACACCAACCCGCACACCCTCTACGCACCGGAGCGGCGGGATCGGCCGAAGCATGTCCGGCCGACCGCGCTCACACCACCCGCGAAAGTGTCAGTTCTTCTGCTGCTCGATCGGGGTCGCGACCTCACCCTGCGACTCGTCGGACTTGACCTCGGTCGCCGGGGTCAGCTCGCCGTCCGAGGCAACGTCGACCTCGGAGTCAGCGGCCACGGAGTCGGCGGATTCGGTCTCGACCTTCTCGCGGATCGCGGCCCGCACCCAGGTGGTCACCAGGTTCGGAGCGATCTCCAGCTCGATGCTGTCGTCGGTGGTGCCGACGATGGTGCCGAACAGACCCGAGGTCGTCATGACCCGGTCGCCGGTGGCCAGCGAGTTCTGCAGCTTCTGCTGTTCCTGCATCGCCCTCTTCTGCTTGCGTGCCTGCAGGAACAGCGGCACGGCGAGCAGCGCGATCAACAGCGGGAAAATTAGGGATTCCATCGTGCTCCGTTCGGCGGGCGCCGGGGGACGGCCTCGTGGGCACGGTCCTCGAACCGCGCGCCCGGATTGTTCGGATGTCCGGTACCAGTGTGCCAGTCCCACCGGCGGTGGCGCGCACCCTACTCCGGGTCACTCCGCATCGAACAAACCGGGCAATTGTTCGCCGGGAGCGTGCGGCGGCGGAGTCACCCCCACGTGCTGCCACGCGGCAGCCGTCGCCACCCGGCCACGCGGCGTCCGGGCGATCATGCCTGCGCGCACCAGATACGGCTCGCACACTTCCTCGACGGTCGTCGACTCCTCACCGACGGCCACGGCCAGGGTGGAGATTCCGACAGGTCCGCCGTGGAAGGACTTCACCAGCGCCGCGAGCACCGCACGGTCCAGCCGGTCCAGCCCGTACTCGTCCACGTCGTAGACCTCCAGCGCCGCTCGCGCGACCTCGACCGTCACCGCTCCGTCGGCCCGTACCTCGGCGAAATCTCGGACCCGGCGCAGCAGCCGGTTGGCGATCCGAGGGGTCCCCCGCGAACGGCGGGCGATCTCGCGCGCGCCGTCCTCGCGGAGATCCACACCCAGAATCTCCGACGAGCGGCGCAGCACCAGCTCCAGCTCGGAGGGCGAGTAGAACTCCATGTGCGCGGTGAAACCGAACCGGTCGCGCAGCGGTCCGGTCAACGCCCCCGACCGCGTCGTCGCACCGACCAGTGTGAACGGTGCGATCTCCAACGGGATGCTGGTCGCTCCCGGCCCCTTGCCGACGACCACGTCGACCCGGAAGTCCTCCATCGCCAGATAGAGCATCTCCTCGGCCGGCCTGGCGATGCGATGGATCTCGTCGATGAACAGCACGTCGCCCTCGGTGAGGTTCGACAGCATCGCTGCGAGGTCCCCCGGCCGTTCCAACGCCGGGCCCGACGTGACCCGGATCGCGGCGCCGAGCTCGGCGGCGATGATCATCGCGAGGCTCGTCTTGCCCAGTCCCGGCGGCCCCGAGAACAACACGTGGTCCGGCTGGTCGCCGCGGTTGAGCGCGCCCCGCAGCACGAGTTGCAGCTGCTCGCGTACGCGCGGTTGCCCGACGAACTCCTCGAGCTCGCGCGGGCGCAGGCTGCGCTCGACGTCGTGCTCCGCCGACGCCTCCCGCGCCGAGAGATCCCGGTTCGGTTCGACCTGCCCGTTCGACGAGTGCACCGACCACGTCGGGTCCAGCTCCTCGGGCTCGCTCATTTCGGCCCCAGCACCGCGAGCGCCTTGCGCAGCACGGCGGAGGTGTCGGCCTCGGCACCGTTGGCGGCGAGCACCTTCTCGACGCTCTGCTCGGCCTGTTTCGCGGTGAAACCGAGACCCACGAGCGCTTCGGCAACCTCCGTGCGCACCCGGCCGTCGCCCGCGGACTGCTGAAGGGTCGCCGAAGGCCCGGCGAACGCGGCGACCTTGTCCCGCAGTTCGAGCACGAGACGTTCGGCGCTCTTCTTCCCCACACCGGGCACCTGCGTGAGAGTGGTGATGTTGCCGTCCCCGATCGCGCCGCAGAGCTGGTCCGGGTCGAGCACCGCCAGCGTCGCCAACGCGAGCCGCGGTCCCACTCCGGACACCGTCTGCAACAGGCCGAACAGCTCGCACGCCTCCGCGTCGGCGAAGCCGTACAGCGTGAGGGAGTCTTCCCGGACGACCAGCGCCGTCGACAGCGCGGCCTGCTCACCGCGCCGCAACGAGGCCAACGTCGCCGGCGTCGCGTACACGGCGAGCCCCACGCCGCCGACCTCGACGACCGCGTGGTCCAAGCCCACCGACAACACCGGTCCCCGCACGGAGGAGATCATCGCCTGTGTCCTTTCGACGGCTTCTCGCCCGACCGGCGCGCTGCCCGCGACGCCTCCTGCAGCCGGTTCCGATGGTTCTTCGCCAGCGCCTCCGCTCGCGTCTGAGCCTCGGCGATCCGCGCGAGCATCGGACCACGCCACACGTGGCAGACCGCGAGCGCGAGCGCGTCGGCCGCGTCCGCCGGTTTCGGCGGCGTGTCCAAGCCGAGGATCTTCGTGACCATGGCCGCCACCTGCTTCTTGTCGGCGCGCCCCGAGCCACTGATCGCCGCCTTGACCTCGCTCGGCGTGTGGAACGCGACCGGCACGTCACGCTGCGCAGCGAGCAACGCCACCACGCCCGAGACCTGCGCGGTGCCCATCACCGTGCTGACGTTGTGCTGACTGAACACCCGCTCGACGGCCACGACCTCCGGACGATGCCGGTCGAGCCAGCGCTCGACCTCCTCGCCCACCACCTGCAGGCGCCGTGGCAATTCCGTCTCGGCCGGGGTCCGGACGACACCGACCTCGACACAGCGGGCGCGACGACCACGCTCACCGTCGACCACGCCGATCCCGCACCGGGTCAGCCCGGGGTCGACTCCCAGCACACGCACGCCGCACTCCCCGCTTCTGAGCCCGAAGGACTCGGGTGAACATCCGTTCGAACTGTACCGGGTGATCACCCCGTCGCCGGAACCCCGACACGCGCACCGTCGGCGGAACCGGTCAGGGACCGTTCGCGCCCGGCGTCCAGCTTTCCGGAACCCCGCTGACCGTGAGCACAGGCTGGTACTCGGCGAACCCGCGCGGCGCGTCCTCGTGCCACGGGAACGCGCCCTGCGGCGTCGCGGCGATCAACTGCACCGCCGGGAAGTCGTCGTCGCGGTAGACCAGGAACGCGCTGCCCAGGAACTGCGCGTAGTGCTGCTTGGCGATCCGTTCCACCGTCATCGGGCAGCCCTGCAGGAATCCGTCGTAGGTCCCGCCCGGCTTGAACCGTTCCCCCGACGACGCGCGACGCACGTAGGTGTTGAGCACCGCGTGCGCGACCTCGCGCGGCAGGCCGATCACCACCGCCTCGGGCTTGCCGAACCGCCGCCAGGCGCCGACCGTGAACGCGTACGCCGCCTCCTGGTCTCCGGCTCGCACGTGCATCACGGCGGCACCGTGCTCGTCCGCGGTGTTGATCATCCAGCGGCGCAGCCGCTCGTCCTCGTCGATCGAGGCCATCGCGATCCCTTCGGCACAGGACTCCGCGAGCCGCCCGAGCGGCCCGCGCACATCGGTTCACCCGACGGTGTCCGACTGCGGGTTCAACCGACCGTGTCTCGAACAGGCGAGCGGCACTCTCGCCTCGTCCGGTGGGGCGAACGGTCCGTTCACCTCACCCGCTGTTCGGTGCGAACGGCACTCTCGCCTCGTCCCGTGAGGCGAAAGTGCCGCTCGCACCGGATCACTGAGAGGGCGTTTTGGAACTTGGGTGGGTGGTCCGGTACCGCCGCCCCAGTTCGCGCTGCGGCTGATCACGTATGACCGTGCCCTACGGGCACACAAGCCAGTTCCCAATGCACTCTGAGTGTGTCACCCGACCTCGGCCATGACGTCGTCCGAGATGTCGGCGTTGAAATACACGTTCTGCACGTCGTCGCAGTCCTCGAGCGCGTCGACGATCTTGAACAGCTTCCGTGCGGCCTCGGCGTCGACCGGGACCTGCACCGACGGCAGGAAGTTCATCTCCGCCGAGTCGTACTCGATGCCCTCGGCCTGCAACGCCTTGCGGACGTCGACCACATCGCTCGGCTCGGAAAGGATCTCGTAACTCTCGCCGAGGTCGTTGACCTCGTCGGCCCCGGCCTCCAGGACCGCGGCGAGCACGTCGTCCTCGGACAGTCCCGCCTTGGGCAACAGGACCACGCCCCGGCGCGAGAACAGGTACGACACCGACCCCGCATCGGCCATCGAGCCGCCGTTGCGGGTCATCGCCGTCCGAACGTCGCCCGCCGCGCGGTTGCGGTTGTCGGTCAGGCACTCGATGAGCACGGCCACGCCGCTCGGCCCATACCCCTCGTACATGATCGTCTGCCACTCGGCGCCGCCGGCTTCCTCGCCGGCACCCCGCTTACGCGCCCGCTCGATGTTGTCCTGCGGTACGGAGTTCTTGCGTGCCTTCTGCATCGCGTCGAACAGCGTGGGATTGGCCTCCGGCTCTCCCCCTCCGGTTCGGGCCGCGACCTCGATGTTCTTGACCAGCTTTGCGAAAAGCTTCCCACGCTTGGCGTCCACGGCGGCCTTTTTGTGCTTGGTGGTCGCCCACTTGGAGTGGCCGCTCATCTTTCCTCCGTCTTGTCCGATCGCGCCGCGTCGCGGCGGCGCCGTCCGTCTTCGTCCGTCGCGCCGGTTCGTGTCCGCACCGGCTTCCCGCCGGTGGCAGATCGCTCACCCCGCGCGGACCGTCTCCACGAAATGGCGATGGACGCGCTCGTCGCCCTGGACCAGTTCCGGGTGGAAGGAGGTCGCCAGCACCGGCCCCTGCCGGACCGCGACGATCCTACCGAGACCGTCCTCGCTCGCTGTGACCTCCGCCGCGGTCGGCGGCCGGGACCTCGCGAGGACCTCCACGTCCGCGCCGACCTTGTCCACCCATGGCGCGCGGATGAAGACCGCATGCACCGGTCCGCCGTCGATACCGGCGACGTCGAGGTCGTCCTCGAACGACTCGGTCTGCCTGCCGAAGGCATTGCGCCGCACCACCACGTCGAGCGCGCCGAACGGGCTCACCGCGGGCGAGGCGGAGCCGTCGTCGTCCAGCACGCTCGTCGCCAGCAGCACCATCCCCGCGCAGGACCCGTACACCGGCATCCCGGACCGCAGTCGGCAGCGGAGCGGCTCGGCCATCTCGAACGTCGTGAGCAGCCGCGTCATCGCCGTCGACTCCCCGCCGGGCAGCACGAGGCCGTGCACGGCGTCGAGTTCCTCAGGCCTGCGGACCGGCCGCGCGTGCGCGCCGCTGCGTTCGAGTGCCGAGAGGTGCTCGGCCACACCGCCCTGCAGGGCGAGGACACCGATCACCGGTTGAGCGTTGGACACGACCTCGATTCTCCCAAAGGCACGGGTCCGGCGGGACGACTGGGCGCGTCCCGGCCGGTCACGCCACGCCCAACGCGCGCACCGCTGCCGTGATTCCCGCCGCTGCCACGACCACGACGACGAACGGAGCCCGGAACCAGGCGAGGAGCCCGCCGACGGCGACTCCGGCGAACCTGGCGACGCCAGCGAACCCTCCGTCCTCGATCACCGCGCTGGTGGCCACGAACGCTCCGAGCAGCACCATCGCCGCGACCGACATGAGCCGCTCGGCCTCGTCCGAGAACCGGATACGCCCTTTGAGCAGCGGCCCGAGCAGACGCAGTGCGTAGGTTCCGAGCCCGAGCAGCAAGACGACCTGCACTGTCACGCGGGGACACCTCCGTTTCGGTCGCGCTCCCACGGCAGCGGCAACGCTAGGGCGACGGCGAGCACCGCGACGAGAATCGGTAGGCCCTCCGGCAGCACCGGCGTGGTGGCCACGGCGAGCACGGCGCCGAGCGCCACCGCCCGCAGCGTCGGGTTGTCGCGCAGTGACGGCGTGATCAGCGCGAACAGCGCGGCGGGCAACGCGGCATCCAACCCCAGCACCTCGGGGTCGCCCACCCACTGACCGAGCAGGCCACCGACGAAGATCGAGGGCGCCCACGTGCAGAACAGCGCCGCCCCGGACGTCCAGTACGCGCGTCGACGGCGCTGCGGCTCCTGTTCGGCCAGCGCGAAAGCCACCGCCTCGTCGATCATCAGGTGGGCGCCGATCATCCGCGACCACCAGCGCGAGCCGGTGGCCTCACCGACGGCGAACCCGAAGGGCAGATGCCGGGCGTTGAGCATGAGTCCGCCGAGTACGGCGGTCGCGGGGGCGGCACCAGCGGTCATGAGCCCGATCGCCATGAACTCCGAGCCGCCGGCGAACACGACGACCCCCATGAGCGTGACCAGCCAGATCGGGACTCCCTGGGTGACCGCGATCGCGCCGAGGGAGGCTCCGACGATGGCGAGCGCGCTGCACAACCAGAACACGTTGCGGTGCAACGCCGCCCGCCACTGCGCGTCGGACGTCCGTTGCGCCCTCGCGTCCGTTCGCCCTGCCGAACCCATGTTCGTTATACTGCCCACTGGGACACTTGTTCGTCAAGACGAACAAAACGACGGCAGATCGAACAGTGGGTATGAGCGACGCATCACCTCCGTTGGAGACCATCGCAGCCTCGCTCCGGCGCGAACGCGCCCGCGCGGGGCTCTCCCTCACCGAACTCGCCAAACGCGCCGGCGTCGCGAAGTCGACGTTGTCGCAACTGGAGTCCGGGGCAGGCAACCCGAGCGTGGAGACACTCTGGGCACTCGGGGTCGCGTTGGGCGTCCCGTTCAGTCGTCTCGTCGACCCGCCCCAACCACGGCTCACAGTCATCCGAGCCGGACACGCGCCCCTCGTGCGCTCCGAGACCTCACCGTTCGCCGCCGCGATGCTCTCCGCATGCCCACCGGGGGCACGCCGGGACCTGCATCTGCTCACCGTGGATCCCGGCCAAGCCCGACACGCCGACGGGCATCTGCCGGGCACGATCGAACACGTCGTGGTGACCGCCGGTGCCATGCGCGTCGGTCCGGCCGAGACACCGCTCGACCTCGACGTGGGCGACTACGCGTCCTTCGCCGCCGACGGGCCGCACCTCTACGAAGCGCTCGCTGCCGACACGAAGGCCGTCCTGGTCATGGAACACGTCTGAGCGGCAAGCTCCAACGCCGGTAAGGACCACCACCACAGACGGCTTCTCAGCTCAGCGATTACGAGACCGACGGTTGATAGGTACCGAAGTACCAGTGGTGGCCCTCGAGATCGCGGGCCGCGTACTCACGCGACCCGTAGTCCATGTCGGTCGGCTCCATGGTGATCTCCGCACCCGCCGTGCGTGCGCGAGCACAGTGCTCGTCGGGGTCGGTCACCGTGGCGTAGACCCCGGAATAGGTGTTCGCCGCGCCGCCCGTACCCGGTTCCGATGAATCCGAAGCGAGCATGACCTTCCCGTTGCCGAAGCTCATCTCGGCGTGCGCGATCGTGTTCCCCTCCCCCGGCACGACCATCGTCTGCTGGAACCCGAAGGCGTCGTGCAGGAACTCCAAAGCCTGCTTCGCGTCCTGGTAGCGAAGAACCGCCACCACGCTCGGCTGATGGCTCATCGGATCCTCCCCTCAACGGTGCGAACGGCACCCTCGCCTCATGAGACGGGGCGAGAGTGCCGTTCGCACCTCAGGGTCGGGCGTCCGGGACGGTCAGACTGGGAAGCGGAATCACCAACCGCGCTGGGCGTAGCGCTGATCGGCGGGCAGGTCCTCGACGTGACGTCCCACCATGGCCTCGCCGAGCCCGCGGGAGACCTTCGCGATCACATCCGGGTCGTCGTAGAACGTGGTGGCCTTCACGATCGCTTCCGCGCGCTTCTGCGGGTCGCCGGACTTGAAGATGCCGGAGCCGACGAACACACCCTCGGCGCCGAGTCCGCGCATCATCGCCGCATCTGCCGGAGTGGCGATGCCACCGGCGGTGAAGAGCACGACGGGCAACTTGCCGGTACGGGCGACTTCCCGCACCACCTCGACCGGAGCGCGCAGTTCCTTGGCGGCGACGAACAGTTCCGAGTCGTCGAGCGTGGCGAGCTTGCGCATCTCGGCGCGGATGTCACGCATGTGCCGGGTGGCCTCGACGACGTTGCCGGTACCCGCTTCGCCCTTGGAGCGGATCATCGCCGCACCCTCGGAGATCCGACGGAGCGCCTCGCCGAGGTTGGTGGCACCGCAGACGAACGGGACAGTGAACGCCCACTTGTCGATGTGGTGCGCCTCGTCGGCCGGAGTGAGCACCTCGGACTCGTCGATGTAGTCGACACCGAGCGACTGGAGCACCTGGGCCTCGGTGAAGTGTCCGATGCGCGCCTTGGCCATCACGGGGATGGACACGGCGTCGACGATGCCCTCGATCATGTCGGGGTCGGACATGCGGGCGACGCCGCCCTGCACGCGGATGTCGGCGGGAACCCGCTCCAGCGCCATCACCGCGACCGCGCCGGCCTCCTCGGCGATCTTGGCCTGCTCGGGGGTGACGACGTCCATGATCACGCCGCCCTTGAGCATCTCGGCCATCCCGCGCTTGACGCCGTCGGTTCCGGTGGTGTGGGCGGAGTCCGTGCTGGTCACGTTCGACCTTCCGTTTCGGTGTGGCCGCACGCCCCTACAGGCTGCGGCAGAGGTGGACACGCGTCGCTGCCCGCGACGCATCCGGGATCGCCCTCGACACTAGGCGGGAACCGGCCTTCTCGACCGGTCCACTAGTGGCCTTTCTGGCCAGTCCACTTCACCGGCGCGGCGGACCGTCCTCCGGTTGGTTCCCGCTGGTCGACCTTGCACGGCTCCCCGACCGGGTGTGTGATCGGGGACACAGGATCGGTGTAGCGGTGGCGAGTCAGGGAGCAGTGATGGGACACAAGCAGAACGGCACGACACCGGCGGCTTCCGCACCGTCGCCGACCGATCCCGCGTCCCTGCGCAACGTCGTGCTGGTCGGGCCGTCGTCGTCCGGCAAGACCGCGTTGATCGAGGCACTGCTCGCGCTCACCGGGACAGTACCGAGGGCCGGTTCGGTCCCCGACGGCACCACGGTGTGCGATCACGAAGCCGCCTCGGTCGAGCAGCAGCGTTCGGTCGGGCTGGCGGTGGCTCCCGTCGAGCACGGCGAATGCAAGGTCAACCTGATCGACACTCCCGGGTACGCGGATTTCGTCGGTGAGGTTCGGGCGGGACTGCGTGCCGCCGACGCCGCGCTGTTCGTGGTGGCAGCGCAGGACGGTGTGGACGCCGCGACCCGCGCGCTGTGGCAGGAATGCGCGACCGTCGGGATGCCGCGCGCGGTGGTGATCGCCCGGCTGGATGCCGCGCGGGCAGACGTCGACGCCGCGACGACCGCCTGTCAGGAAGCGTTCGGGGCGGGTGTCGTACCGCTGTATCTCCCGCACCGCGCATCCGACGGGACACTGCTCGGGCTCGTCGGAGTGCTCACCGAGAACATCTACGACTACTCGACCGGGTCGACGGCGGTGGTGGATCGCGCGGACGAGGCGACCCGGGCCGCCGTCGGCCCGCAGCGGGGCGAGCTCCTCGAAGCGATCATCTCGGAGAGCGAGGACGAGGCGCTGATGGATCGCTATCTCGCGGGTGAGGACATCGACGAGGACACACTCGTCGCCGACCTGGAGACCGCGGTCGCACGAGGCGAATTGCATCCGGTCCTGCCGGTGTGTGCCGAGTCCGGCGTCGGTCTCGCCGAGCTGCTCGACGGCATCACCCGCGGATTCCCGTCCCCGAAGGAACACACCATCGCCGAGTTCACCGACCCGCAGGGACGCTCGCCCCGGCGCCTCACGCCGGATCCGGACGGACCGCTCGCC
Source organism: Allosaccharopolyspora coralli (assembly GCF_009664835.1). Lineage (NCBI taxonomy): Bacteria > Bacillati > Actinomycetota > Actinomycetes > Pseudonocardiales > Pseudonocardiaceae > Allosaccharopolyspora > Allosaccharopolyspora coralli. Next base: position 1,875,920 of record NZ_CP045929.1, on the reverse strand, counting down.
GCCGAGATCGTGCACACCTCGGCGGACTCGTACGTGGGGCGTGTCTCACTGGCGCGGGTGTTCTCCGGGACGCTGCTGCCGGAACGCTCCGTCCACGTCTCCGGGCACGGCATGGCCGAGCGCGGTCATCCCGACCACGACGAGGACGAGAAGGTCGCGCACGTCTACTCCCCGCTCGGGGCTTCCTTGCGCGCCGTGGCTCACTGTGTGGCCGGCGACCTGTGCGCCCTGACGAAGATCGGCTCGGCAGAGACCGGGGACACCGTCTCCGATCCGTCGGACCCGCTGTTGCTCACGCCGTGGCCGATGCCGGAACCGCTGTTGCCGATCGCCGTCGTCGCGCGCAACCGCAGCGACGAGGACGCCATGGCACGCAACCTCAACCGGCTCATCGCCGCCGACCCGACGCTGCGGCTCGACCGCGACACCGAGACCCATCAGCTCGTGCTGTGGTGCATGGGCGAGGCGCACGCCGACGTGGCACTACAACGCCTGCGCGAGGGCGGCGCCGAGATCGAGACCGAGCCGATCCGGGTGGCTTTCCGCCAGACCTTCGCCCAAGCGGCCAACGGCCACGGCAAGCACGTCAAACAGTCCGGCGGTCATGGCCAGTACGCCGTCTGCGACATCGAGGTCGAGCCGTTGCCGCGCGGCTCGGGCTTCGAGTTCCTGGACAAGGTCGTCGGCGGCGCGGTCCCACGCCAGTTCATCCCCAGCGTGGAGAAAGGCGTCCGGGCCCAGGCCGAGAAGGGCCTCGCCGAGGGACAGCCGTTGGTGGACCTGCGCGTGACGCTCGTGGACGGCAAGGCGCACAGCGTCGACTCCTCCGACTCCGCTTTCCAGACGGCCGGTTCGCTGGCGCTGAAGGCCGCCGCCGAGCAGGCGGGACTGACCACGTTGGAACCGGTGGACGAGGTCGCGGTGCGCCTGCCCGACGAGCACCTCGGCGCGATCCTCGGCGACCTCTCCAGCAGGCGCGGCAAGGTCGTGGGCACCGAGCCGGAGGACACGGGCTGGACCGTGGTCCGTGCGCACGTTCCCGCGAGTGAACTCGTCCGCTACTCGGTCAACGTACGGTCGCTGAGCTCCGGCAGCGCGACCTTCACCCGCAACTTCAGCAGTTACGAACCGGCCCCGACGTGACTGCTCAGAGGGCATTCGGGAACTGACATGCGTGCTCGTAGGTCACGCCTCACACGCGCCCAGCCGCGGCAAGGTGAGTGGCTCCGGCGTTCGGAGTCCGTGCCACTGAAGGAAGGGGTTCTCGCCGCGTACACCGGGTACTCAAGAAGGCCCCAACGCCGCAAGGCACGAACCCGGCGGGGTGGTACCGGACCACTTGCGCCGGTTTCAAGATGCCCTGTCACGTGCGGGCCCTTGGGGAGTGCACGCGCACGAGCCGCTGCACCACGGTGAGCACGATCAGCAGCACCAGCAGCCAGATCGCGGCGTCGAGCACGTAGGGCACGCCGAGTCCGTGCAGACCGACGGCGACGAGGATCACCACGAACCGTTCCGCCCGCTCGGCCACTCCGCCGTCGGCGGTCAGCCCGTTGGCCTCCGCGCGGGCCTTCACATACGAGATCACCTGCGCGCCGCCGAGGCAGACGAGCAGCCCGAGCCCGCGCGACTCATTGTCGTCCACGACCAGGGCCCACCACACCAGCGAGCCGAACAGCACCGCGTCGGCGATGCGGTCGCAGCTGGCGTCGAGCACGGCACCGAAGCTGGTCGCGCGGTTGAGGGTGCGAGCCATCGCCCCGTCGAGCAGGTCGAAGAACAGGAACACGGTCACCACGACCGTGCCGACGAACAGCTCACCCCGGGGGTAGAACCACAGCGCGGCAGCGGCGGTGGCGACGGTGCCGATCACCGTCACCACGTTCGGCGAGAGCCCGCGACGCACGAGCCAGTGGCCGATCGGATCGACCAGCCGGGACACCGAAGCCCGTGTGAAGAAGTTGAGCATCGCTTCGGCCGTCCACTTCCTGCCCCGGACACATCAGTGCTTGCAGCTTAGAGTGCGCCTGGATCGAGGCTGCGGTCAGGCACACCGCGCCCTACGCGGACCGGCCGTGAAGTGAGTCCCGCCATCCAACCACGCAGATCAACCCGACCACCTCGTTGTCGGACCCGATCAGTGGTGGGGCCCACTCGGTACCGGGAATGCGGACTGACACACTCACTGTTGTTGAATCGTCAACTGAGTTCTGTTCAGGAGGTAGACTTGACCACCGCCACCGAGATCCCCGGCTATGTCGCCGGCACCTGGGACATCGACGCGGTCCACTCCCACCTCGAGTTCACCCTGCGTCACCTCGGGGTCGGGCGCTCGCGCGGGCGGTTCGACCGTCTGCAGGGCGAGATCGTCACCGCCGCGGACCCGCTCGAGTCCTCGGTGACCGCCACCATCGACACCGCGTCGGTCAACACCGGCAACGGCGACCGCGACGAGCACGTGCGCCAGGCCGACTTCCTCGACGTCGCCACCCACCCCACCGCCACGTTCCGCTCCACCGCGGTGCGCCCCAGCGGCGAGGACTACGTGCTCGACGGGGAACTGACGCTGCACGGCGTGACCCGCCCCGTCTCGCTCGACGTCGAGTTCGGCGGCATCGCCGACAACGGCAACGGCGGCTCGATGCTCGGCCTGTCCGCCACGACCACCCTCGACCGCACCGAGTTCGGCGTCGGCCCGGACGGTGGCGCGATGCTGGGCGAGAAGGTCAAGCTCGTCCTGGAGATCGAAGCCCACCTGCGCGGCTGAACAACACGTAGGGGATCGCGCGGGTTGGTTTGCGTGGGTGGGTCCGTGGCGGAGCCGCTCAGCGGACACCACGTACGCAGCCCGACCACCCGCGGGTTCTCAGCGCCGTCCTCGCGAGGACAGCGATTCTCGCCGCGTAGGTCGCTACTCAAGAAATCGATCCCGCAGCGAGGACGGCGCTGAGGTTCCGCCACCCGACCCACCAAGCAAGACTCCTGTCAGGAGTTCTACTAAGTCCGTGTCCAGGCTTCGGCCAGCATGGAGCGGGTGTCCCCCAGCAGCTGCGGCAGCACCTTCGTGTGGCCGATCACCGGCATGAAGTTCGAATCCCCGCCCCAGCGCGGCACGATGTGCTGGTGCAGATGCGCGGCGATGCCTGCCCCCGCGACCGGCCCCTGGTTGAGGCCGATGTTGAAACCGTGCGGCGCCGAGACCGATCGGATCACCCGCATCGCTTGCTGGGTGAACTCCGCGACCGCGACGGTCTCCTCCGGCGTGAGCTCCGTGTAGTCGGCGACATGCCGATACGGCAGCACCATCAGGTGGCCAGGGTTGTACGGATACAGATTGAGGATCGCGAAGACCAGCTCGCCACGGGCCACGACGAGCGTGTCCTCGTCGGCCTGTTCGGAGTCCAGAACACGGCAGAACGGGCACCCGTCGCTGCTGTCGCTGTCCGGCTTGTTCTCGCCGAGGATGTAGGCCATCCGGTGCGGCGTCCACAGCCGTTGCAAGGCGTCGGAGACCCCGACGCCTTCCTGCTCGGTCAGTTCCGGCTCCGGCACGGGCGCCGGGTCGGTGTGCGGTTCCGAGGTCACGCGAGTTCCGCCTGTACGTTCTCCTCCGTCGGCGAGGCGTTCTCTCGCCGCCCGATCCAGCGCTGCAACGCCCCCACCGCACTCTCGACCGGGACACCGTTGATCTGGGTACCGTCGCGGAAGCGGAACGAGACCGCACCGGCCTCCACGTCCTTACCGCCCGCCAGCAGCAGGAACGGGACCTTCTGCGTGGTGTGGTTGCGGATCTTCTTCTGCATCCGGTCGTCGCTGACGTCGACGTCCATCCGAATGCCGTTGCCGCGCAGGGTTTTCTGCACCTGCTGCAGGTGCGGCACGTGCTCGTCTGCGATCGGGATTCCGACCACCTGCACCGGCGCGAGCCACGCGGGGAACGCGCCCGCGTAGTGCTCGGTGAGGACCCCGAAGAACCGCTCGATCGACCCGAACAGCGCGCGGTGGATCTTGATCGGCCGCTGCTTGCTGCCGTCCGGGGCGGTGAACTCCAGGTCGAAGAGCTCCGGCAGGTGGTAGTCGACCTGGATGGTCGACATCTGCCAGCTGCGCCCGAGGGCGTCCTTGGCCTGCACCGAGACCTTCGGGCCGTAGAACGCCGCCCCGCCCGGGTCCGGCACCAGTTCCAGCCCCGAGGACTCGGCCGCCTCGCGCAGCGCCTCGGTGGCAATCCGCCAGCTCTCGTCGTCGCCGACGTACTTCTCGTCGTTGCGGGTCGAGAGCTCGAGGTAGAAGTCTTCGAGGCCGTAGTCGCGCAGCAGGTCCAGCACGAACTCCAGCAACGATTTCAGTTCGTCCTGCAGTTGCGCGGGCATGCAGTAGATGTGCGCGTCGTCCTGGGTCATGCCCCGCACCCGAGTCAACCCGTGCACCACACCGGACTTCTCGTAGCGGTACACCGAACCGAACTCGAACAAGCGCAGCGGCAGCTCCCGGTAGGACCTCCCGCGCGAACGGTAGATCAGGTTGTGGAACGGGCAGTTCATCGGCTTGAGGTAGTAGTCCTGCCCCGGTTTGGTGATCTCCCCGTCGGCGTTGCGCTCCTCGTCCAGGTGCATCGCCGGGAACATGCCGTCCTTGTACCAGCTCAGGTGACCCGAGGTCTCGAACAGCGCGGACTTGGTGATGTGCGGGGAGTTGACGAACTCGTAGCCCGCCTCCTCGTGCCTGCGCCGCGAGTAGTCCTCCATCTCGCGGCGGATGATGCCGCCCTTGGGGTGGAACACCGGCAGGCCGGAGCCGACCTCCTCGGGGAAGGAGAACAGGTCCAGCTCGGCGCCGAGCCTGCGGTGATCACGACGTTCGGCCTCGGCGAGCCACTCCAGGTGCTCGTCGAGTTTGTCCTTCGACTCCCACGCGGTGCCGTAGACCCGCTGCAACTGCTGGTTGTTCTGGTCCCCCCGCCAGTAGGCGGCGGCCACGCGGGTGAGCTTGAACGCCGGGATGAACCGGGTGTGCGGCACGTGCGGTCCCCGGCAGAGGTCCCCCCACACGACCTCGCCGTGCCGGTCGACGTTGTCGTAGACGGTCAGGTCGCCGGCGCCGACCTCCATGACCTCGCTCGTGTCGACCTCCTCGGAGTCCGACTTGAGGTCCACCAGCTCCAGCTTGTAGGGCTCGTCTGCCAGTTCTTCGCGGGCGGCCTCGATGGAGTCCAGCGTGCGGCGGGAGAACTTCTGCCCGGATTTGGCGAGCTGCTTCATGCGCTTCTCCAGCGCCTGCAGATCCTCCGGGGTGAACGGGCGCTCGACGTCGAAGTCGTAGTAGAAGCCGTCCTTGACCGGGGGGCCGATGCCGAGCTTGGCGTCGGAGAACAGGTCCTGCACTGCTTGGGCGAGCAAGTGCGCCGCCGAGTGCCGGATGACGCTGCGCCCGGCTTCGGTGCCTGCGGCGACCGCCTCGACCTCGGTGTCGGACTCCGGGGCCCAGGCCAGATCGCGCAGCTCGCCGTCGGCGTCGCGCACGACCACGATCGCGTCCTCGCCCTGGGAGGGCAGTTCCGCCTGACGCACGACGTCGCCGGCCGTCGTGCCCGCCGGAACCTTCAGCCTGGTGGCGTGCTGGGCTTCGGGCGGCAGAACGGACACGGTCACTCCTCAGGTGGTGCCGGTGGCACCGGCACGGGTCGTCACGGGGTGTGCGCCACGATGCTATCGGCTCGCCGCAGCCCGTTTCCCGCAGGCCACCGCAGGCCGCACGTGTTCTCAGCACGCGGCAGCGACGGCGAGTTCGATCTCCATCGCGGACACGCGCGACCCGGCGGCCTCGCCCTGCACGATCCGCACACCGTCCGAGGCCAGCCGAGCGGCCTGCGCCTCGTCATCGACGCCGTCGGCCACGACCGAGAATCCGAGCAGTTCTGCGGCGCGCACGAGGCTGCGCACGACGTGTTCGTCGAGCGGGTCGGGCCCGTGCTCGGCCGCATAGCCGGCCACGTACGGCCCGGAAATCTTCACCGCGTTCATCCGCAGCTCCCGCAACCGGGGCAAGCGGCGCAGGTCGCCACCAAAACCGTCGACGACGAGCGTGATGCCGAGCCCCTGCAGGATCTCGACCGTGTCGACCGGGTCGTCGTCCTCGTCGAAGAGCACCGACTCCGGCACCACCACGCACAGTTTGTCCGGCCGGAGTCCGGTGTCGGCGAGCACGGACCGCAGCCCACCGACCAGGCCCGGGTCGCGGAAGTGTCGCTCCGAGAGCGTGACGGCCACCGTCGGCGCCTCGTCCCCGAGCCGCTGCTGCCACCCGAAGGCGTGCGTGCAGATCTGCCGCAGCGCCCAATTTCCGAGGCGGACGACGAGTCCGGTCTCCTGTGCCAACGGCAGGAACTCCGTCGAGCACAGTTCCCCGAGCTCCGGATGGTCCCAGCGCACGTCCGCCTCGACGGCCACGAGTTCGCCACCCGGGTGGTGGCGTGCCTGCCGGTACTCGACGTAGAACTCGTCGTCGTCGAGAGCCGCTGGCATCGTCGCCGACAGCCGGAACCGTCGACGGGAAGCCTCGTCGACGTCGGATTCGAACAGCACCCACTGCGCCTTGCCCTCACCCTTGGCGCGGTACAGCGTGATGTCGGCGTCGCGGAGAAGCTCGCCTGCGTCGGTACGGGCGACGGGACGTTCGACGACGCCAACGCTCGCCGAGACGGTGAGTTCGTGCCCGCCGAGGCGTACCGGGCTCAGCACCTCCCGCAGCAGAGTCTCGACCAATTCGAGCACCGCAGGCGGCCCGGCACTGTCCGGCACGAGCACCACGAACTCGTCACCGCCCATCCTCGCCGCGAGCGCGCCGACCTCGGCGGCGGTGGCCTGGAGCCGTTGGGCAGTCGCGCGCAGCAGGTCGTCGCCGATGGGGTGCCCGAGGCTGTCGTTGATCGCCTTGAAACCGTCGAGGTCGAAGTAGCAGAGCCCGACCCGGCGCTCGTCGTGAGTGCCGGTGAGCGCGTCCTGCAACCGCAGCGTCAGCAGCGTCCGGTTGGCCAGTCCGGTGAGCGGGTCGTGAGTCGCCTGCCTGCGCAGCTGCTCCTGGAGCATGTGGCGTTCGGTGATGTCCTCCCAGAGCATCACCACGTAGTCCGAGCCCCGGCGGCCGTCGGCCTCGTCCGGTCCGCTCGACCGGCGCACCAGCGACGCCGAGAGCTGGGTCCAGACGTGTGAGCCGTCCTCGGTCGTGGTGCGGGTGACTTCGCCGAGGCGGTCGATCGTGCCGTGCGCAAGATCCGCGCACGCCGGACGGATCGCCGCCGCCCACTCCGGGTCCAGCAGGTCGAACACGGTCCGGCCCACGAGGTCGTCGAGCGTGGTCCGAAAGATGCGCACCATCGCGTCGTTGGCGTCCTCGATGGTGCCGTCCAACGCGCCGATGGCGATGCCCAGTGCGGAGTCGCTGAACACGGCACGGAACCGCGCCTCGCTGGCGCCGAGCTCCCGTTCCGCCTCGTCCCGGGCACGCAGGACCGCCTGCTGAATGACGTCCTGCTGGTGCAACGTCGACTCGTGGACGGCCGTGGCGAAACCGCCCGCCACCGTGGCGAGCACGTCCGCGATCCGGCTGTCCCGGCCGGGCGACTCGCCGATCAGCTCCGGCAGGCGCGCCGAGAGCAGCCGAACGCTGCGTTCCAGGGCGGCCGGAGTGCGGAAATGCCACCCCACCAGATCGCTACCGAGCTGCTCGCCTGCGCGGCGAGCGGACACCGGCAGGACCACCGCGTCGACGAGACGGCCCAGCGCGGCGTCCAACAGGTCGACGACCTCGACGCGGGACATCGGCACGAAACTCGTCGCGAAGATCTCCCGCGTCCAGGCTTCGGCGACCTCCCGGCGAGGCCGCTCGAACGTCCCGCCGGTCACGGCAGACGACCCACCGCGGCGTAGATCCAGGACCGGCTCGGGTCCTCCCACACGTCCTCGGGAGATTCCGGTTGCCACAGGGGCACGTAGACCACGCCCGGATCGATCAGGTCGAGATCCGACAACAAGCCTTCGACCTCGCCACGCGAGCGCAACGTCAGCGGATTGGTGCTGTTCGCGTACAGCGACACCGCCGACTCGAGTTCGTCCCGGTAGTGGTCGCCGGTGACGTGCGAGAACCCGAGGTAACTGCCGGGCGCGAGCCGCTCGGTGTAGCGCCGCACGACCTCCTGCGGCTGCTTGTCGTCGCCGACGAAATGCATGACCGCGACCATCATGACCGCGACGGGTTTCGTCAGGTCGAGCAACTCGCGCGTCTGCGGCGCGGCGAACACCGTGTCCACGTCGAGCATGTCCGCGTGCACCATCGCGGCGTTCGGGTTGTCGGCGAGCATGGTCTGGCTGTGCGCGACCGCGACCGGCTCGTTGTCGACGTAGACGACCTTCGCGCTCGGGTTGACCCGCTGCGCGATCTCGTGGACGTTACCCACCGTCGGGATGCCGGAGCCGAGGTCGAGGAACTGATCGATGCCGTTGTCGACGCAGTAGCGCACCGCCCTGCGCAGGAACGCGCGGTTGTTCTGGGCCAGCTCACCCACGTTCGGCGCGATCTGTTGCACCTGCCGGGCGAACTCGCGATCCACGGCGAAATTGTGCGCGCCACCGAGGTAGTAGTCGTAGCAGCGAGCCGCGCTCGGCTTCTCCAGGTCGACACCCTTCGGTAGCCAGTTCGGCTGTTCCACCATCTTCGCCCCTTCGCTCGTCGCGATGCGCATGCGGCGCGTCCGCTGACCGCGTCACGACTGCGCCGCTTGATCGCCGCAGACCTTAGCGTGACCGAGCGCATTCAGTCATCTACCGACGGTGTCGTCCACCCGTGGCTGTCGATCACTCCGTGGTGATCAACACGGGTATCCACGGTTGCGGGGTATGAACAACCTCACTGTCCGCATGCCGGGACCGGGGGTTAGGGCTGCCTAAGCTGAAAGGAGATTGTTTCCACGCCCAGGAGGACATGCAGTGACCCGCCCGTTGCGCGTCGCCGTTGTCGGCGCAGGCCCGGCCGGCGTCTACGCGGCCGACATCCTGACCAAGTCCGAGACCGCGGTCGACATCGATCTCTTCGACCGGATGCCCGCGCCCTATGGCCTTGTCCGCTACGGAGTCGCTCCCGACCATCCGCGCATCAAGGGCATCGTCAACGCACTGCACCGGGTGATGGACAAGCCGGAGATCCGGTTCCTCGGGCACGTCGACTACGGCGTCGACCTCAAGCTCGAGGACCTGCGCCAGCACTACGACGCCGTGGTGTTCTCCACCGGCGCGACCAAGGACCGCGCGATGGACGTGCCGGGCGTCGACCTGGAACGCAGCCACGGCGCCGCGGACTTCGTGCACTGGTACGACGGTCACCCCGAAGCGCCGCGCGACTGGCCGCTGGAGTCCGAGCAGGTGGCCGTCATCGGCGCGGGCAACGTCGCGCTCGACGTCGCCCGCATCCTGGCCAAGCAGGCCGACGACCTGCTCAGCACCGAGATCCCCGACAACGTGCACCAGGGGCTGAAGTCCTCGACCGTCACCGACGTGCATCTGTTCGCGCGGCGCGGCCCGGCACAGTCGAAGTTCACGCCTCTGGAACTGCGTGAACTCGACCATCAGCCCGGTGTGGAACTGATCGTGCACCCGGAGGGTTTCGAGCTCGACGAGGGCAGCGAGGAAGCGATCCGCGGCTCCAACCAGGTCAAGACGATCGTGAAAACTCTGCAGGACTGGGCGCTGCGGGACCCGAAGCACGACACGCCGCGACGGCTGCACTTCCACTTCCTTCGTAAGCCGGTGCAGATCCACGGCGAGGACGGCGTCGACGGGTTGACCACCGAGGTCATGGAACTCACCGGCGACGGCGACGTCCGGGGAACCGGCGAGTTCGAGACGGTCCCGGTGCAGTCCGTCTACCGCGCCGTGGGCTACCTCAGTTCGCCCTTGCCCGACATCCCGTTCGACCACGGCACCGGCACGGTGCCCCACGAAGGTGGCCGGGTGCTCGACCTCGACGGCGAGCACATGACCGGCGTGTACACCACCGGGTGGATCAAACGTGGCCCGGTGGGGCTCATCGGTCACACCAAGGGCGACGCGCTCGAGACGATCACCAACCTGCTCGCCGACGTCGACGCGGATCGCCCCGCGCAGGCACCGGACCGCGAGAGCGTGCTGCAGCTACTCGACGAGCGCGGGGTCGAATACACCACCTGGGACGGCTGGAACCGCCTCGACGCGCACGAGCGGGCACTCGGCGAAACCCAGGGTCGGGAACGGGTCAAGGTGGTCCCCCGCGAGGACATGGTCCGCATCTCCCGCGAGTCCTGAGCCCGGAGGTGAACGGCACTTTCACCCCACCACACGAGGCGAAAGTGCCGTTCACCTCAACGGGCACACGGGGCGAACGGCACGTTCGCCCCACGAGACGAGGCGAAAGTGCCGTTCGCCTCAGTCGATGCTGGTGCGGAGACGGTAGGTCGTGGCCGTGACGGCGGCTGTCGTCTCGACGGGTTCGGGGAGTTCGGCGAGGCGGTCACGCAGTTCCGCGGCGGCGACGTGACGAGCACTCGGCCCCATCGCGGCGACGGCCTCCGCCTCACCCAAGGACAACGAGAGCCCGAACGTCACCTCACTCGAAGTCACCGGCTCGAACCGGTCGCCGAGCTGCTCGTCGAGTCGCTGCCGTTTGCGCTCGTCCACAGTGATCAGACCGAGCCTGTCGACGAGCGACACGAGATGTCTCGGCTCGGGCGTCACCACCACGAGGTGCCCGCCCGGACGCAGCACCCGCGCCATTTCCGCCGCATGGCGCGGCGCGAACACGTTGAGCACGGTCGACACCGAACCGTCGAGCAACGGCAACGCCCGCCAGGCGTCCGCAAGCACCGCACCGATCCTCGGATCCGCCTTCGCCGCGCGACGGCACGCGTACTTGGACACGTCGAGCGCCACACCCGGCGAGTCCGGACACCCCGCCAACGCCTCACGGAGGTAGTAGCCGGTACCCGCGCCGACATCGAGCACCGCCCCGCCTGCCGGGGTCACCCGGGCCGCTTCGCGGGCCACGTGTTCGCCGACAGGCGTGTAGTGGCCCGCCTCGAGCACCTCGTGACGCGCGGCGACCATCGCCGCGTCGTCCCCGTCGATGCCGGTGCCCGCACCGGCCAACAGGCTCACGTACCCCTGCTTGGCGAGATCGAAGGTATGTCCCACCGGGCACCGCAGTGACCCCTCCGCCGCGGCGAGCCCCTGCCCGCAGTGTGGACACGCGAGCACGTCCACCACGCTTTGCAGCACCGCATCCTCCCTCGACCCGGAAAGTCTACGAGGGTGCGCGGGTTGACCTGCGTGGGTGGTTCCGTGGCGGAGACCGGTCCGCGTGAGCGGCCACCACGGTCGGCGCCGTGTTCCTGACCGAAACCCTCGACCCGCGCCGTCTACTGTTCGCGCGACACTCCGACCGTCACCACGTCGGTCGCAGCGGCATCGCCGAGTTCGTGCCGTCCGGGCGCACGCCGAGCACCTGGTGCAACTGGATCGCGTTGTGCTCGAACCCGAGGCGCGACGCGGCCATGTAGAGCCGCCAGATCCGCGCCCGTTCCAGACCGACCTCGCGGACGGCGTCGGCCCAGTGGTGCTCCAGGTTCGCGCACCAGTCCCGCAACGTCATCCCGTAGTGCTCCCGCAGGTTCTCCTCGTGACGCACTTCGAGACCGTGGTCGTGCATGGCGGACACGAGCGTGCCCGGCCCGTGCAACTCACCGTCCGGGAACACGTACCGGCTGATGAACTTGCCCGCCTTGGCGTCGTGCAGCCCGTCCGGCCGGGTGATGCAGTGGTTGAGCACCCGCCCGCCCGGACGCAGCCGGTCGTGCAAGAACCCGAAGTACTCCGGCAGGTGTGCGCGTCCGATGTGCTCGGTGAGACCGATCGAACTGATCGCGTCGAACCCGCTCTCCTCGACGTCGCGGTAGTCGAGATACCGCACCTCGGCCAGGTCGGCCAGGCCACGTTCGGCGATCGCCTTCTGCGCCCACCGCGCCTGTTGCCGTGACAAGGTCACTCCCAGAGCCCGCGCCCCGTAGCGCTCCGCGGCGTGCATCACCATGCCGCCCCAGCCGCAGCCGACGTCGAGCAGCCGCATCCCGCTGCCCAGACCGAGTTTGCGGGCCACCAGGTCGTGCTTGGTGTACTGCGCTTCCTCCAGCGACGAACTCGCCTCCGGATAGACCGCGCAGGTGTAGGCCATCGACGGTCCGAGCACCCACTCGTAGAAGCGGTTCGACACGTCGTAGTGGTACGAGACCGCGTGGCTGTCGCGGCTCTTCGAGTGCCGCCAGCCGTGCGGACGGTATTCGTGCACCGGAGGCGTCACCGGCCACCACGCCCGGTAGGCGGCGAGGCGCGCGGCCACCTGCCAGCGCGCCTTGACGGGCACGTCGTGCAGGGCGATCGCGGGGAACCGGGACAGGGCGGTGTGCATGTCACCGTGCACTTCCACTGCGCCGGTCACGTACGCGCGCACCAGACCGAGTTCTCCCGGGGCCGCCGCGAGATGTGACATCGCCAACGGTGACCGGATCTCGAACCGGACATCGGAGCCGCGCCGCCCGGCCGTGCTGCCGTCGTAGGCGGTGAACTCGACGTCGACGTCCTCACCCAGAATCCGCGGGAACACCTCTGCGATCCCCATGAGCCGCACCTCTCTCGCGATTCGTCATCCCTGCTGTACGCACTTCTCGTACAGGCCGGGCAGCCTCCTGTCCGGGTCGTAGCGCTGCTTGAGCGCGTCCTGCACGGGCTTGTTGTAGAGCCGCCAGAACTCGTCCTCGTCGTAGTACGACGTCGAGTACAGCGACTTGTGGCCGTCCAGTTCGGACACCCGTTGTTCGATGAGCCGGTTGTAGTGGCCGAATTCCTGCCCCGCGCGCAACGGCGCGCTGGACCAGAAGCCGACGTTGACGTACAGCGTCTCCGGATCCATCGGGTACAGCGGCCACCCCGCCGGATCCCGCAACCGCACCGGGCACAGCCAGACGGGACTGATCCCGATCTCGCGATGGAAGAAGTCGAGGAATTCGGCGACCCGATCGACGGGCACCTCGACGTCCTGCACAACGGGTTCCTGGCGCGGCTGTCCGCGCCAGGACGCGAGGCGGTCGGTGAGGCCGAACCGACGGTCCCAGGCCACCACCCTGCGGTAGACGTCCGAACGCCGGTACCGGCGGGGCCACAGCGGCCGCACCATCGGGTGCTGCACACCCAACGCACGCGAGCACCAGAACCAGTCGGTGTCCCAGCGCCACAGGTAGTCGCGAATGCGGAGGTGATCGACCTCCAGCTCCTGGATCGAGCGGTAGTAGATCCGCCGACCGACGTAATCGCTGGTCGTCGGTGCCTCGTCCACCATCGTCCCGACGGTCAGGTACAGCTCGTCCGGCCCGAAGACGGTTCCGTCCAGGAAATCCGCCGTCGCGCCCTCGAACTCGCCACGAGCGCTGATCTCGGCGATCGCGGCGGCACACTCCTCGGCGGACGAGAACCGCACGTGCCGCAACCGCACGAACGGCCGCACCGGTTCGGTTTCGATCTCCAGCCGCAGCGTGTAACCGAGCGTGCCGTAGGAATTCGGGAAGCCGCGGAACAACTCCGCGTGCTCGTTGTCCTCTGTGGCGACCACGACCGACCCGTCGCCGGAGAGAATCTCCATCTCCCGCACGGATTCGTGTGGGAGTCCATTGCGGAAGGACGTGGACTCGATGCCGAGACCGGCGACCGCACCGCCGAGCGTGATCGTCTTGAGCTGTGGAACAACCCACGGCATGCGGCCGTGACGCAGCAGCGTGTCGACCACCGTCTCGTACGTCGCCATGCCGCCGACCTGCGCACGCCCGGACCCGGTGTCCACGTCGAGAACGCCGGTGAATCCGCTGACGTCGAGCCCCGCGCCGTGTTCCGGGCGACCGAACCGGAAGAGATTCGACGTGGGCTTCGCCAGCCGGACCGGGGCCGTGGCCGGAAGCTGGCGATACTGCTGCTGCACGGCTCGCACCTCGGCGGTGTGCCGACCGCCTGCGAGCGCAGCCGGGTCGATTCCCATGTCTCGACCCTAGAACCGGTTCGTGGCGAGAGCACGTCGTCCGGTCGGGCAAGTCGTGTTCTTTCGATCACCCGCGGAGGGCAGGGTCCTCGTTCGTGCGTCACTCGCAGCGCCGCAGCACCCACGCCCGTAGACCGCGGAACCCCCGCACCTTCGTCGCGCCGATCGGAGTCAGGTCGTACCGGGCGTCCTCCCGCAACGGAGCCGCCAACTCCGCGTCGACCAGCACCGTCGCCGGTTTCGCCAGCGACGTCAGCCGGCTGGCGATGTTGACCGTGGAGCCGTACACGTCACCGAAACGGCCCAGCACCGGCCCCATCGCCATCCCGATCCGCAGCGGCGGCACGTCAGTGGCCGCCGCGATCATCTCGTGGAGCCGAAGACCGATCTCGGCCGCCGCCGCCTCCGAGGGCGCGACGAACAAAACCTCGTCACCCACTGTTTTGACGATCTGCCCGTGGTTCTGCGCGACGACTCGGGTGGCGAGGTCCTCGAACTCGTCGATGAGCCTGCCGAGTTCGATCTCGCTGAAGTCCCGGATGAGCCGCGTGTAGCCGACCAGGTCGGCGAACCCCACCACCTGGGTGTGCACCTGCGTGCGCGGATCGTTTCGGGTGAGCTCACGGGACGCGGCAGCGGCCAGGTGACGCCGCCACACGTACTCCTGCAGCCTGCCCATCACCGGCACGACGGCTTCGGCGAACTCGGCGGTGGTCTGCCGGTCCGTGGCGAACGTCTCGCCGAGTACCGACCGGAAGATGTCGAGCTGCCAGTCCGCGAGTCGCGCCATCGTGCGCGCCAGCGACCGCGCTACCGCGGTCTCCATCTCCGGGGTGATGACCTCCGCCGAGACGAGCTGTACGAGCATCCGTAGCGCGTCCACGTCGGCGTCGGTGAACGCCACCTCGTCGTCGGCGACATGGGCGAACCCCATCGCCTGCCACAGCTGTTCGGCCCGGCTCAGCTCGACTTCGGCAACACGGGCGACCTCTGCCTTCGTGTAACGCGGGGCGTCACCGAGCAGGACTCGGTGGACCCCGCCGGGATCGGCCCGGGTCCGCCCGGAGTCATCGGTCCGTTCGGACAACGAGCACATCGCAGTCGGCGCGGCGGGACACTTCGGAGGGCACCGAGCCGAGAATGCGTCCCTTGATGGTGTTCAGCCCGCGACTGCCGATCACGAGCAGGTCGGCCTGGTCGGATTCGGCGGCCTCGGTCAGCGCGTTGATCGGCGCACCGACGACCGAGGTCGTGTCGATGTCCGTGGCGCCGACGGCTCTGGCCTTCTCGGCCGCTTCGCGCAGCGTCTGCTCCGCGGGAGCCGAGCCGATCACCTGGAACGCCTCGTCCCCGAGCTGGTCCTGGGCCTGCTGGACCTCTCGGTCGTTACTGGGGTAGTACGCGCAGACCACGAGCAGCCGTGCGGAAGCGTCCCGCGCGACCTCGGCGGCACGGACGACGGCGCGGAACGACGGCGGCGAGCCGTCGGTTCCGACGACGACGGTGCGGTAGCTCGACATCGACTCTCACTCTCTCCACATCGGGCGGCGACCACGATGCCAGATCGCTGCACCGGCATCGCTCGTGGTGAAACCGCGAGATGTGAACATTAACGACGGGGACGTCCGCTCGTCACGGATCGAGCCGTGTTCGTGCCCAGCCTGGGACCTGTGCACCCTGCGTGACCCGCGACGACCGCGCGGTGTGAACCGACCGGGAACGAGAGACTCGCAGATGGGAACGTCCGCGTGCGGCGTCCCGTCCTCTCGATTCGTCCGATCTCGCCGATTAGCTTCGAACCTCACGAACACCTGCCGGGTTGTCCGGCACCGATGAGGGAGACATCCCATGAAGCTCGGCGGAGATGCCGTGCGCCGCGTGCTGGCCGTTGCCGCCGCGACGGCCACGATCACGCTCACCACTGCCGCCACGTCGCCCACGACCGCTCCGGTGGAACAAGCCTCCGAGGCGATCCCGGGCAACTACATCGTGCGGCTCGCCGACGACCCCGTTCCCTCGGTGGCGACCGCTGCCGCAGATCTGGCCGCCCGTTACGGCGGCGAGGTCGGCTTCACCTACGAGTCGGCGCTGCGTGGCTTCTCGGTTCGTGATCTGACGGAGCACGCTGCCGCACGCCTCGCCGCGGACCCGACTGTCGCCGCGGTGTCGCAGGACGGGGTCGCTCGCGGAACCGGCGTGCAGGAGAACCCGCCGTCCTGGGGCCTCGACCGCGTCGACCAAGAGGATCTCCCCCTCGACGCGCGCTACACGTACGAGAACACCGCCGAGGACGTCGCGATCTACAACCTCGACAGCGGAATTCGCCCCAGCCATCGGGATTTCGCCGACCGCATCGTGATGGGACCGGACTTCGTCGCCGACGGACAGGACGGCGTGGACTGTCACGGGCACGGGACCCACACCGCCGGGACCTCGGCGGGCACGACGTTCGGTGTCGCGAAGGGCGCCGCGCTGCACTCCGTGCGGGTGCTGGGTTGTGACAACGCCGCACCCGACTCGGTGATCATCGCCGGGCTGGACTGGGTGGCAGCCGAGGCCTCGGAGCGACCCGCGGTGGTGAACTTCAGCATCTACACCGACACCAAGCACGTCGCCGACAAGGCGGTACGGGGCGTGATCGACTCCGGCGTGGCATTCGTCGTCGCGGCGGGCAACGCCGATATCGACGCCTGCGAGTCCGGACCGGCGCACTTGCCGGAAGCGATCACCGTGGGCGCCACCGACGAGCACGACCGTCGCGCCGAGTTCTCCAACTGGGGCCCGTGTCTCGACCTGTTCGCGCCCGGCGTGCGAATCGACTCCGCCGGGCACGAGGCTGACGACGGGGTCACGACGATGCAGGGCACCTCGATGGCCGCCCCGCACGTGACGGGCGCCGTCGCCCTGTACCTGGCCGAGCACCCGGAGGCCGAGCAGGCCGAGGTGGAGGCCGCGCTCGTCGAGCGCGCCACCGAGGACACGGTTCAGGACGCGAAGCCGGGCAGTCCCGACCTCTTCCTCAACGCCCACGCCATGGCCCACTGATCCCACATCCAGAGAACATCCTTTCGTGTACCACCCCCTCTACCTGCACCGTTCGCCTTAGTGAAGGCAAATTCGCGCGAATTTGCCACCTCAGCGGTGCAGGATGAGGCGGAGTTGGAGGTGGAGGCTGAGGCGTTCGGTGGGGTCCGTGAGGTCCAGGTCGCCGATCTCACCGGCTCGGCGAACGCGGTGTCGCACGGTGTTCGGGTGCACGTTCAGCCGCTCGCTCGCCTGCCGGACGTCGCCGAACGCCTCCAGGAACGCCAGCAGGGAGACACCGAGATCGGTGCCGTGCTCGTGGTCGTGTGCGACGAGAGCACGCACCCGCGGATCCCGGATCCGCTCGTGCGACCGCAGCAGCCCGAGGACCTCCCCGACGAGCACCTGGGACCGCACATCGTCGATGGTCGCCACCGTCGTCTCGTCGTCGAGCACGTCGAGGATGCGGTCCGCTTCGGTGCGCGAGTCCGCCGCGTCCTCCAACGTCCGAACCGGTGAGCCGACGCCCGCCTTCACCCGTGAGCGCAGATGCTGGCCCGCAGCGTCGACCATCTCGCGCGTCCACCCGACCACCGGCGATCCGGCCGCGCGCGCGGGCAGGTCCGGCAACAGCACGTAGACGCGGGAGCCGATCGTCGTCACGAGCGCACTGCGCCGATAGGCCGCCGCGTGTACCGAGATCAGCCCGGTCATCTCCGAACGCAACAGCTCGATCTCCGAGCGGTCCGGCTCGCCCGGGCCGCCGGGGCGCAGCGTGAACGCGACCACCGCACACGACCGTGCGGCGTGCGCGCCGATGTCCCCGGCCACCGACGCCGCGTCCACCCGGCCGTCGAGCAGCCCGGTGAGCAGGTTCTCCCGGAAGCGCGGGACGCCGCCGGTCTCCGTTCGCTGTCGGATGAGCTGCAGCGCGGCCACCCGGGCCGCCCCGAGCAGGGCACGTTCGCCACGTTCCGACAGCGGAGAACGTCCCTCCTGCACCCAGATGACCCCGAGCGGCTGGTCGCCGACGTGAATGCCGACCGCCATCCGACGCCGTATGCCGAGTTCGGGACGCTCGTCCACTTCGACGACGTCGTCGCCGGCACGGAGTCGTTCGTAGACACCCCATTCGCGCAGCTTCTCCAGGTACGACTCCGGGCCCCGGCGTCCGAGAATCGACAGTCGGCGGAGTTCGTCGACCTCGTCGTCGGTGCGCGAGTACGCCAGCACCCGGGCCGCCGTGTCCTCGATGGTGACGATTCCGTCGGTCATGGCCGCGACGGTCTGCGCGAGCGAGAACAGATCCCCTGGCGCGTCGGAGTCGTCGGCGCCGGCCGTGGCGAGTGCGTTACCGACGGCCGCGCGGGCGAACGCTTCGAGCCGCTCCCACCGCACGTCCGGGCCGACGCCGAGCAGCGCGATGCCGTGGTCGCGGGCGGTATCGCGCAGTAGCGCGGTGTCCCTGGCGCCGCCTGCTGTGCCGTTGTCGACCTTGACGGCGACGACACTCGCGCCACTGTCCGCCGCTGCGCGCACCAGCGGCACCGCCGCACGCCCTCGAGCGCCGATCACGAGGACCACGTCGCCCGCGCGCGTGCCCTGGCTCTCGTCCGGGTCGACAATGACGACATCCCGCACGGCGACGTCGAAACCGCGCGGGGCCGCGAGCACGTCGACCAGAGGTTCACCGACGGCCACGAGGAGCTGGCTCAGTGGGACGTCCGGACCGCGAACCGCATCCGGATCCGCCTCGAACGCGGACCCGGACCGTTGTTCGTTCGCACCATGCATCAGGGATCACACTATCCGATCGAACAACGCACAGGGGGTGACCAGCTCTTACTCTGCGAGGTACGCCGTTGCACACCGCCCGCGCCCCACCGGCCGGGTCATCGCTGAGGGAGGCGATCAGTCCCATGGACGCCGTCACATCGGTTCCGGTCCCGTACAACGAACCGGTCAAGGGCTACGTACCAGGCTCCACCGAGCGGGAGACGCTGCAGAAGCGCATCGCCGAGCTCGAGTCGGATCGCACGGAGTTGACGTCGACGATCGCAGGCAAGGAGCGGATGGCCGGCGGCGATTCGTTCGACGTCGTCCAGCCGCACAAGCACGCGCACGTCCTGGGGACCTCGGCACAGGCCACGCATCAAGACGTGTCCGACGCGGTGCAGGCGGCCAAGGACGCCGCCGAACAGTGGGCGAACACGCCGTTCGACGAGCGCGCGGCGGTGATCCTGCGTGCGGCCGACCTGCTGGCCGGCCCATGGCGGGACACGATCAACGGCGCCACGATCCTGGGCCAGTCGAAGTCGGTGCAGCAGGCCGAGATCGACGCGGCCTGCGAGTTCATCGACTTCCTGCGCTTCAACGTCTCCTACGCGCGGCAGATCATGGCCGAACAGCCGAACTCGGTGGCCGGCGAGTGGAATCGCATGGAGTACCGCCCGCTGGATGGCTTCGTCACCGCGATCACGCCGTTCAACTTCACCGCCATCGCGGGAAACCTGCCCACAGCGCCCGCGTTGATGGGCAACACCGTGGTCTGGAAGCCGACGCCGTCGCAGCAGCTCGCGGCGCACTACACGATGCGGATGTTCGAGGCCGCGGGCATGCCGCCCGGCGTGATCAACATGGTCACCGGCGACGGCCAGGCCGTCAGCGACGTCGCGCTGCGCGACCCGGGCCTGGCGGGGCTGCACTTCACCGGCTCCACGGCGACGTTCAAGAAGCTCTGGCGGACCGTCGGCGAGAACATCGACACCTACACCTCGTACCCGCGGATCGTCGGTGAGTCCGGCGGCAAGGACTTCATCGTCGTGCACCCGTCGGCGGACGCGCGCGCACTGCCGACCGCGTTCGTGCGTGGTGCGTTCGAATACCAGGGCCAGAAGTGCTCCGCGGCCTCGCGTGCCTACGTGCCCCGCTCGATCTGGGAGTCCGGGTTCCGCGAGGAGCTGGCCGATCTGGCCCGCAGCATCACCTTCGGCGACGTCACCGACTTCTCCTACTTCGGTGGTGCGGTCATCGACTCCCGCGCGTTCGCCAAGCACAAGAAGGCACTCGAGCGCGCCAAGCACGAGACCTCGCTGGAGGTCCTCGTCGGCGGCGGCTACGACGACTCCGTGGGCTATTTCGTGGAGCCGACGGTGCTCGTGGGCAGCGACCCGACCGACGAGGTCTTCACCACCGAGTACTTCGGTCCGATCATCGCCGTGCACGTCTACGACGACGACAAATACTCGGAGATCCTCGACGTCGTCGACTCGTCGAGCCCGTACGCGCTGACCGGTGCGGTCTTCGCCGCCGACCGCTCCGCGATCGACCTGGCGCACCAGAAGTTGCGGCACGCGGCCGGGAACTTCTACGTCAACGACAAGCCGACCGGCTCGATCGTCTCCCGCCAGCCCTTCGGCGGCAGCCGCGCGTCGGGCACCAACGACAAGGCCGGCTCGCTGTTCAACATCGTGCGCTGGACCAGCCCGCGGGCGATCAAGGAAACCTTCGTCGCCCCCACCCGGCACACCTACCCCCACATGGGTTGACACCCGGAGCGTCCACATCGGACGCTCCGGGTCCGCTCGTAGCACCGTCGACGAAGACCAGCCCGCACACCCTCTACAAGGAGAGCTCCATGCTCCGCTTGCCGTTGCTCGCCGCCGCCCGGTCGACCTCGATGCGGCGACTCGTGGAGGGCAATCCCCTCACCCGCTCCGTGGTGAACCGGTTCGTCGCGGGCGTGACCACACAGGACGCGCTGGAAGCGACTCGGAACCTGCACGAGCAGGGCCTGCACATCACGCTGGACCATCTCGGGGAAGACACCCTCGACCGTGGCCAGGCGGTGACCACGACACGGGCTTACCGGGAAGTACTGTCCGGATTGGACGAAGCTGGGCTGGCCGACCGCGCCGAGGTCTCGGTCAAGCTCTCGGCCATCGGCCACACCCTCTCGACGGACGGCGACAAGATCGCGCTCGACAATGCGCGCCAGATCTGCGAAGCAGCGTCGGCGGCGGGAACGACCGTCACGATCGACATGGAGGACCACAGCGCCACGGATTCCACTTTGGACATCGTGTCGAACCTGCGGGTCGACTACCCGTGGGTCGGTGCGGTGGTGCAGGCGTACCTGCGCCGCACCGAGGGCGATTGCCGTGACCTGGCGACCGCCGGCTCGCGGGTTCGGCTGTGCAAGGGCGCGTACGCGGAGCCGGAGTCGGTCGCGTTCCAGGACACCTCCGAGGTCGACCGTTCGTACGTGCGATGCCTCAAGGTCCTCATGCGGGGCGACGGATACCCGATGGTCGCCACGCACGACCCGCGAATGGTGCAGGTCGCCGGAGAACTCGCCTCGAACGCCGGACGCACACCGGAGAACTTCGAGTACCAGATGCTCTTCGGCATCCGCCCAGACGCCCAGGAGCGGCTGGTCTCCGAGGGTAACCGGATGCGGGTGTACCTTCCGTACGGCGACGAGTGGTACGGCTACTTCATGCGGCGCCTCGCCGAGCGCCCCGCCAATCTCGCCTTCTTCGCGCGCGCACTGCTCACCCGAGGCTGACCGGCGGTCCCGAACACGCACCTTGCACGTCACGCAGTGCGGGCTTGTGAATCCGCTGCTGTTACCCGGAAAACGGGTGGACACCCGTCGGAGAATCACTGCGGCACCCTACGCAGAGAACGAAAGGACGGCGTATGGCGCTCAGCGTGGACGAGATCGAGCGTTTCGTCACAGAGGGTTTCGTCAAGGTCGAAGGCGCCTTCCCGGACGACGTCGGCGAGCGCTGCCGCTCGGAGCTATGGGAAGCCACCGGCTGCGATCCGGACGACCGCACCACGTGGACCCAGCCGGTGGTCCGGCTCGGTGGCTACTCCACAGCGCCGTTCCGCGAGGCCGCGCGAGCACCCGTTCTGCACGAGGCGTACGACCAACTCGTCGGTGCGGGACGTTGGATTCCGATGGACGGCCTGGGCACGTTTCCGGTCCGCTTCCCGAGCCCGGACGACCCTGGCGACGCCGGCTGGCACGTGGAGGCGAGTTTCGCCGGGCCGCAGGGCGAGAACCGGCTGAACCTGCGCTCCCGGAATCGGGCGTTGCTCGTGCTGTTCCTGTTCTCCGAGGTGGGCCCGGACGAGGCTCCGACCCGGGTCCGAATCGGATCACACCACGACGTGCCTCGGTTTCTGGAACCCGGCGGTGAGGACGGCCGCGAGTGGATGTCGCTGTGTTCGGAGGCCGTACCCGCCACCGAACACCGCCCGGAGGCACTCGCGACCGGCTCGCTCGGCGACGTGTACCTCTGCCACCCGTTCCTGGTGCACGCCGCGCAACCACACCACGGGACGGTGCCCCGTTTCATGGCGCAACCTCCGCTGCACGCAGCGGAGCCGCTCGACCTGAACGCCGACCACCCCAGCCCGGTCACCAGGCCGATCGTCGACGCCCTGTAGAGGCGTGAGTCTTTTTGGTTGCTATGACCACTAAAAAGGCTCACGCCTCGGAAGCCGCACGCGTGCCGAATGCGACGATCGCGGGCATCGGATTGAAGGCGCCCGCGAGCGGGTATCCCACTACCGTCCAGTTTTGCCTTGCAACGGAGGTTGTACGTGGCCGACGACCGCACCGTTTCCCTCCCCACGGGGACGAGGATGCCCGCACTCGGGCTCGGCACGTGGGGGTGGGGCGAGAAGTCCGACCGCCGCGACGAGGAGGTCCGCGCCGTGAACACGGCGCTCGACCTGGGTATGACACTGGTGGACACCGCCGAGATGTACGGCGACGGCGCCTCCGAGGAGCTCGTGGGCGAGGCATTGTCGACGCGTCGGGACGAGGCGTTCGTGGTGACCAAGGTGCTCCCCCACAACGCCAGCAGGCAGGGCACCATCGACGCCTGTCGTCGCAGTCTGCGGCGACTGCGCACCGACCACATCGACCTGTTCCTGTTGCACTGGCCAGGCTCGTATCCGCTTGTCGACACGGTGGAGGCGTTCGGCCACCTCATCGACGCCGGCGACATCCGCCACTGGGGCGTGAGCAACTTCGACGTGGCGGACCTCACCGACCTCCGCGACACCCCCGATGGCCGGGGCGTCGCGACGAACCAGGTTCTCTACAACCTCACCCGGCGCGGCATCGAGTACGACCTGCTTCCCTGGTGCGCCCGCCAAGGTCTGCCGGTCATGGCGTACTCGCCGATCGAGCAGGGACGCATCCCCGACTCGGCGGTGCTGCAGGAGGTCGCCGAACGGCACGGCGTCGGTATCCAGTGCGTCGCACTGGCTTGGCTGCTGCGGCACGACAACGTCTGCGCCATCCCGAGTGCGCGCAGTGCGGATCACCTCAGGGACAATGCCGCGGCGTGGGACGTGGAACTGTCCCAGCAGGACTTCGACCGCATCGACGAAGCGTTTCCCGCCCCGACCGAGGCCCGCCCCCTCGACATTCGCTGAGGGTGCAATTGGGAACTGGCGTTTGTGCCTGTAGGGCACGGACATACGCGATCAGCGTCGGCAAGGCGAGGAGCTCCGGCGTTCGGAGTTCGTGCCCGGCAAGGCAAGGGGTCTCGCCGCGTACACCCGGATACTCAAGAGGACCCCAACGCCGCGAGGCACGAACTGGCGGCGGTACCGGACCACCCACCCAAGTTCCACACTGCCCTCTGACGGACGTCACGTCACCGGATGCCGATCCAGTTCGCGGAGCCGTCGCTCGAGGGTCTCGAGAGGACCGGTGTCGGCGAAGAAGTCCTCGTGCTCCACGATCTTTCCCCAACGGAGACGCCCGAGGAGCACCGCGCGGTTGTCGTAGAGACGTTGGCCCCGCGGCCCGAGGGCATGGTCGTCGAAACGGGCGAGCAACGTCATCCGCCACGGTGGGCCGGACGCGTGCAGCTCGGTGATCTCGCCGAACAGCCCGGCCGCCGTAAACTCCCGCAAGAAGCGCTCGATCGCCGTCTTTCCGCGGTGTTCCCCGGACCACCGGTGGTCGCCGACGGGAAACCGCAGGATCGCGTCGTCGGCGTAGGCTGCCAGCATCGGTCGGTGGTCCCCCGCGTTGAGCTTGTCCAGGTCCGATCGCACCTTCCTCGCGATCAGATGCGGGAGCGCAGCGCGCGCCCCGAGGGCGAGCGCACCTCCCGCGACCACGGCTAGTGAGGACGACAGTCGCATCCTTCGACAGTACGGACCGTGCGGCGCGAGGCAACGACATGTCACCGCCGCGTAGGGGCGCTCGCGACCAACGCACCGCTCGGTGTCGACCGTGCGCACCACCGCGGGGGCAAAGCGGACGTTCGTGTCGTCGGCGACGGGCCCGTCGTTACCGACCCGAGCTGTGACGCTGCACGCACTGTCTACCGATAGACAACGACGTGTCCTGCCTGTTTACTTCTAAACAGCGGCGAGATCCGCCGATGGCACGCCCCAGACCAGACCTGCACCGGCGCGGCGCGGGGCCTTCTCGAAAGGCTCTGATCATGGCTTCCTACTACACGGACCCGACCACCGGGCAGCGCGTCAAGATCGAAAAGACGCACCGGTTCCGCAACTTCGTGGTCATCCCCGCTCTCGGCCTGCTCGCTGTGATCGTCGTCGCCGCCGCGGCCGGAGCCGGTGGCTCGACCTCCGCGTCCGCAGGGAACGGATCGGCCCCCGAGGCGGTCGCCGCCAGCTCGTCGGGCGGCCACGTCGTCCGGTACGAGATTACCGGCGGCGGCGAGGGCATGATCACCTTCACCACCGACTCCAACATGTCGCACTCCCAGTCGACCGAGTCCCTGCCCTGGTCGACCGAGATCACCATGGAGGACACGTTCTTCGCTCCCGTCTCGGTCTCCGCGACCCGCAGCTACCAGGGCGGCACCGGACCACTCGGCTGCACCATCCTGGTCGACGGCGAAGTGATCAGCGAGAACCACTCCTCCGGCGGCGAGTTCGCCACCGTGTCCTGCCACAGCACGCTCGAATGAGGACAGTGCGCGAGCCCGCGCCGTCGCCCGGCGCGGGCTCGCGCACCAAGAAGGGATTCCCCGTGTTCGACTCCGAATCCGAAGCACTCGCCCGGCTCGACGAGTTGCGTGAACAACGGGCCGCCGCCAAACGGGCCGCCGCATCGATTCTCGAGGAGCTCAAGGCTGCCCTCCGCGCAGCCGGCGCGCTGCGGATCGACGGCGTTGCGATCAACCGTTCGGTGTTGATCGAGCACTCCGGACTGTCCCGACGCACGGCCTACCAGATCCTCGACGCCCTCGAACCCGAAGCGTCGTCCGCCGTGAACATCCAGCCCCACCATGATCTCAACGGAGAAGATCGGCGCGCCAACGGCCGACCTCGCTGAACCATGACGACCACCGGCGTGTCGGCGCTTTCCGAGGTGACTCGGACGGGACTGAGGGCGCCTCACACGTCTGTGCCGCCTCGTCACGTTCCGCATGCATCGTGCCTTCGCTCATCGCTACCTCCGCCCGTTCCGTGGCTGACGACTCCACGCTGCCGGGACGCACGACGTAGGACAAGTGACGATACCTACGCCAGGATGTAGCGTTCCTGTACGGTTTGGTCCGTGCTGGACACGCGACGAATGCAGATCCTGCGAGCGGTGGTGACCAGTGGTTCAGTCACCACCGCCGCCACCAACCTCGGCTACACCCCCTCGGCGATCAGTCAGCAGCTCGCGGTGCTCGAACGGGAAGCCGGCGTACCGCTGCTGGAGAAGGCCGGACGGGGGGTTCGCGCCACCGAGGCGGGCGTTCTGGTCGCCGAACAAGCCGGTTCGATTGCGAAGATCCTCGCCGACACCACGGCCGAACTCGCGGCGTTGCGCACCGGCGCGTCCGGCAGGCTCCGCATTCGCTGGTGCGCCAGCGGTGGTGACGCACTCATCCCCCGCGCCCTCACCGCCTACCGCGCCCGCAGGCCGTCGATGCGGATCGAACCGTGCCTCAGTGCCGCACCGGCACGCGAAGTACAGGACGGCGAGGCCGACCTTGCCGTCCTCGCCGCAGCCCCGAACGACCCGGCTCCCACCGGGCTGCACCTGTTCCCGCTGCTCGACGACCCGTTTCGTGCGGTGCTGCCCGCAGACCACGCGCTCGCCGAGCACGAACTCCTGGATCTCGCCCAGCTCGCCGAGGAGCCGTGGGTGTCCATGCAAGCGCACGCCGTTCCGGACGCGTGTGAACAAGCGGTCTTCGACGCGTGCTCGGCAGCGGGATTCGAACCGAACGTCGCCGTCCGCACCGACGACTTCCTGACCGCGCAGGGTTTCGTCGCCTCGGGTTTCGGCGTGCGGCTGGCCTCGCGTCTCGCCCTGCGCATCGCCGGCGGCGACGGGGTGGCCGTGCGCCCGGTGCAGCGCCCGGAACCGAGCCTCTGCCTCTCGTTGGCGGTGCGTGACTCCCGAGCGAGCGAGCCCGTGATCACCGAACTCCTCGACGACCTTCACACGGCCGTCGAGGAGTTCGCCTGAGTCAGGCGTTCACCGGGAAGCGCAGCACGGCACCGACACCGTCCTGCAGGTTCGTCCCGGGCTCGACCAGGTGGAACGTACTGTTGATGTCGGCGCAGGTCTTGATCAGAAAGGCTTCCCGGGACGCCGAACGCCCGGGCTCGAACAACAGCGTCCCCACGGCACCCATCTCGGCGGCCTTCGCCACCGCATCGCCGCCCTGCGCGCCGGTGCCGTGCGCGGTGGCCTCGTGGAACTTGCCGGTACGCTCCTGCATTCGGGTCTGTGCGACCTCGCCTGCGATGCGCAGCAGCTCGTCGGTCAGTGCCTCCTCGGAGTTCTGGTCCTCACCCGCGCCGCGATCGGTCTCCACCGCCGTGTCGTGGATCTCGGACGGAAGCTCGTCCTTCACCGCGGTCCGTGCCTGGACTTCGCCTGCGAGCACCACCACGTCGGGCCGGACCTTCGACGCGGTCGTCTGCACGTGCTCGGCGATGTCCTTCGCGTTGCGTCGCAACGCCTCGTCGGCACGACGCTGGATCCGGCTGTGCGAGAGCGCCTGGCCACGGGGCTTGTGCGGGCCCTCCAGGGACGAGCCCTCGACCGCGGACTCACCGACGGTCCGCGGTTCGTGTTGCTCGGCCACGACCTCCGTGCGCACCTGCGCACCATTCTGGTCCGCGACCACCACGACCATGCGCACCGCGGCGGTGGCCTCACGCAGATACGCGCCGAGTTCGGGAAGCACGGTCCAGTACGCCGTGTCCCCCGCACCGAGTGCGGCGTCCCAGGGCTCGTCGAGAACGACACCCTCCGGCGTGGCCACTACCACGCGACCGTTCGCCTGTCCCTCGCCCGACTCAGCACTCAGTAGTGTCGATTCGAGCGCTTCGACCGCCTCCGACCGCGCGTCCTCGGCTTCGAGCTGCTCCCGCAACGCCTTCCAGCGCAACCGCAGCTGGCTCGGTGCGTCCTCACTGGGCGACCGGCCTTCCAGGTAGACCGTGGCGAACGGGCCCTCGTGCTGCTGGACCGGCTTCAGTACGGACAACTCCATCGTGTCCTCCCGTCGTCTCGTCGCGGTCTTCTCAACCGGGGCCGTACCCAGACAGGAGGCGACTCAAACCTGCCGTTCGACGATCCCGTCGAGAGTCCGATGAGGACACTCCGACAAGGCACCGACGTCCGGGCCGTGCGGCGCTGTTCAGCTGTCGGAGTCGGAGTCGTCGTTGAGGGGAATGTCGGTGCGATCGTCCGAGTTCGGCACGTCACCGGGCAGCAGGAGCGGCTCCGGCAGCGGACCCGGCGACCATGTTCCCCAGTGCGTCTCGGTGCGCACCTCCATCGCCGCCTCTGCGGGCAGCGCATCCGGCTCGTACGGGTCCACCCGGTACAACGAGCCCCAGTCGCGGCCGATGTCGCCCTCCAGGTAGGTGGGCAGTTCCTGCATGCTCGTCGCCACACTGAGCCAGCCGAACGGACCGCCCGCGTCCGGGGAGGACCATGCCTGCCCGACCTCGCGTACCTCGCCGCCGCCCGCGATCCGGAACCTCGGCATCTGCGCGATTCCGTTGCGGTTACTGGTCATCCGGGCGCACGGGTGCACCAACGCCGCGGGCCACTCGACGAACGTCGGCGAGTCGCCGACGACCTCGCTCATCTTCGCCAGCTCGGGGACGCGAGGGGCGCTCACCGCCATCCAGGCGTGCGGGCCGAGTCCCCGGTCCCGGGCGACCACGCGCACCTTCGTCGCGCTGCCCGGCCCACCGCCGACCCGGAACGGCTGCTCGCGCCAGGCAGGCGGGAAGCCATGGACGACGGGGTGACGGCGGGTCATCTCGAATCCCTGCGGGGTCTGGCGCCCGAACTCCATGAACACCGAGTTCGGTGCTCGCTCCCATCCCGCGACGCTGAGCACGACCGGCATCTCGCCCTGTTGCGCCGACTCGGGCAGGTCGAACCACTGGGTGCGCAGCTCGACCCGGCCCGGTTCCGGCACGCCGTAACTGCCCCACGTCGGCGCGTCGCCACCGCCGTACTGGTGCGGCGGGGTCCAATCCTGCTCGCCAGGGCTCGACCCGTCGCCGGGCGGCAGCCCACCGTTGCGGACGAACCCTTGCCGCCCCGGCCGCAGGTATTCGTCGGGGGTCTCTTCCTTCGCGCTCTCCGGCACCTCGAAGCCGGGCGCGGCCTTCGTCGGCTGGTTCGGCGAGAGCGACAGCACGTTGCCACGCGGGTCGCCCTCGACCCAGACGTAGTCCGACAATCCGCAGCTGTCGCCGAACAACTGCCGGATGTTGTCCATCCCGAGGCTGTAGCTGTCCTTCTGCTCCTGGATGACCTTGGCGAACGTCGCGAGTTCGCCGACCATGAGCAGTGCGCACACCAGCGACAGCGGCACGGTGCCCCGGCGCAGTGCGCGACTGCGTTCCTCCATCGCGTCCTTGTCGAGGACCTTCGGATTGTGCTCGTCGAGCCGCAGGTGCTCGACGAACCCGATGACCAGTGCGATCGCCGCCACACCGAGCAGCAGCGTGCTGACGGAATAGCCGAACAGGGTCGGCTGCGTGTCGAACCACGGAACGCCCCAGCCCGAGACGTACCACCACGCGTTCGTGCCGGTCATCGCGAACGCGAGCACCAGCATCAGTCCTGCGAAGAAGACCGCGCGGTTCCGTGCGGACCGCAGCACCGTGCTGCTCGTCGCCAGCGCCGTGAGCGCAGCCAACGCACCACCGACGGCCGCGAAAACCCCGAAGTGGTGGGTGTGCTTGGTCGGGGTGAGCGCCAGCACCACGAAGTACAGCACCGTGACCGCCAGCAGCCGTCGGCTCGGCCCGAGAGCCGCGCCCTGGATCTTCCCTCGGCGCAGCAAGACCGCCAGGCACATCGCCAGGCACAACACCACGAGCAGCACCGGGAACCGGCGCGTCAACGAGCCGTCCGGAATCTGGCTGAACAGCATCGTGTAGCGGTGGAGCTCCTCGAACCAGCTCCGGTTCGGGCCGATCTCACGGCGCGAGGCCGTCGCGTCCCGCACCGACTGCCACGTCTGGTCGGAGAACGACAGGGCGAGGATCGCGAACCCGTGCGCCGCGATCGGAGCGAGCACCGGGAGCCACCCGAACTCGCGGGCGCGTTTCGCCACGAGCCGGGACAGTGGTTTGATCGCGGCCAAGAACGGCAACACCGCGACGGCGCCGTGCGGATTCGCCGCGATCGACAATGCTGCGACGACGAGTCCGACCGCGGCCGGTGCGAGGCGCTGCGCGGCGACGCTGCGCTCGACGGCGCACCACGCCAGCAAGGCCAGCAGCACCACGATCGGCTCCGGTCGCAGACCGTTGTTGTACGGCAGCCAGAAGGCGAGGAACACCGCGCCCGCCGCCCAGCCGGCGGCGCTGCTGCGCCGCACCTGCGGACCCAGCCGCGGCAACACCTCGCGGCTGATGAGCAGCCAGCTGCCCGCCCCCATCGCCAGCGCGGGCAGGCGCACCCACGGTGTCGCCGTCGACACCTGGACCCACCACGAGTACACGTCGACGAACCAGCCCATCGGGGCGACCGCGACGGCGAACCACCGGTAGAAGTCGCTGACGTAGCCGAGGTCGTCGCGTACCCGCGCCATGGTGAGGAAGTAGCCGTCGTCGGCGGTCATGGCACCGATCAGCCACCACACGACCAGTGCGCCGAGCACCGCCACGTCGCGGCTCGTCAGCCGCCACCACCCCGTCGGAGCGAACTTGCGAGGTCGTCTCGCCACCAAGGTGTCGACTCGGCGCAACGCCACCAGAGAGCCCGCCAGCGCCAGCACGACGAGGCCGATCGCGGCGAGCTTCACCGGGGTCGCGTAGCTCTGGTATCGATCGTCCACCTCGGCCGCGAACGACAGGCCGCGCACGTCGTCGGTGGTGGCATCGATGTCGGAGAAGATGCCGGTCAGCTGTGGCCGGATGTCGGACTCGACGTCGGCGATCGTCTGGTCCCCCAGGGACGCCGTGGTGCGCGCCCCGTCGGCGTGCAAGCTGATGGCGCACTCGCCGCCGCCGACGACGGCGCTGCCCAGTTGCTGACCGCGCACGACGAGCGTGGCCCGCCCGTCCTCGACCTGGAGCGTCAGGCCGGTCAGCGTCCCGTACTTCGAGTCCGGAGGATTCGTGCTCACCAACACTGCCGAGCCGGGCGTACGGGCGTCGAGGTCGCGGGCGGTGGCGCACGGGACTTCGGCGTCGAGGCTCAGCGGCGTGTAGTTCACCAGCGGCGCCGACACCGCTTGGGTTCCCTGCGCGGTGGGCCACTTCAGCGTGGTGATGTCGTGGTTCACCGGCAGGAACGGCACGATCAGCGCCAACAGCGTGCCGAGCACCCCCGCCACGACGGCGAGCAGTTTCAGCGTCGTCAGGCGTCGAGTTCTCGCCCGGTCATCCTGTGCAGCCCCTTGCTGCCCGGAGTTCTCCCCCGTTCCCACGAGCTGAATCCTAAATGACCCGTGATCAGCGAAGGTCGGCGCACACCCGCACGCCGCTCGGACGGACGCGCCGCGAACGGGCGTCGGTTGTCTTCGACCGCCACACCTGGTCGTGTATGCCGGAAGACCGACGGGAAGGACCCCCATGGCCACGTCAACCATCGTGATCACCGGCGCGAGCGCGGGTCTCGGGGCGGAGATGGCTCGCCAGTTCGCCGACCTCGGCTACGACCTGGGCCTGTGCGCCCGCAGGGTCGACAAGCTCGAGGCGCTGCGGACGGAGATCACGAGGACACACCCGGATCGGCGAGTGGAGCTGAAGGCTCTCGACGTGACCGACGAGAAGGCCGTCTTCTCCGTCTTCCGCGAGTTCGCCGACGAGCTCGGCACCGTGGACCGGGTGATCGTCAACGCGGGGCTCGGCAAGGGCGCCGCCCTCGGTACGGGGCGCCACGACGCGAACCGGGCCACGGCGATGACGAACTTCGTCGGAGCGCTTGCGCAGACCGAAGCGGCCTTGGAGCTGTTCCGCGACCGCGGCGGCGGTCACCTCGTGATGATCTCGTCGATGTCGGCGCTGCGCGGCATGCGGAAGGCGATGACGACCTACGCGGCGAGCAAGGCCGGAATCGCGGCGCTCGCCGAGGGGATTCGCTCCGAGCGGGTGCCGGGCGTCGACGTCTCGGTGGTGTACCCCGGATACATCGCCTCGGAGATGAACGACCAGGTCGCGTCCAAGCCGCCGTTCATGGTCGACACCCGCACGGGCGTGCGGGCGATGGTCTCCGCGATCGAGAAGCGCAAGGTGAAGGCATACGTGCCGCCGTGGCCGTGGGTGCCGATCGGGGCGGTCCTGAAGGTGCTCCCCCTCGCACTTCTCCGCAAGATCACCTGAGGCGAACGGCACCCTCACCCCGTCTCGCGGGGCGAAAGTGCCGTTCGCACCGGAGCGACGTCGGTGCGAACGGCACCCTCACCCCGTCTCGCGAGGCGAAAGTGCCGTTCACACCGTTACGTGAGGCGAAAGTGCCGTTCGCACCGTTACGTGAGGCGAACGTGCCGTTCGCACCGTTACGTGAGGCGAAAGTGCCGTTCGCACCGTTACGTGAGGCGAACGTGCCGTTCGCTCCATTGTGATCGGCGGCTGCGCTCAGTCGGGAGCCGAGGCAGTAGCCTGGTCCTTGATCACTCGGACACACGGCGTGTCCGTGCCGGTCGCCGCAGGCAGAAGGGACCCACACGATGAGCAGCGAGGACACCGGCGAGTCCCGAGCGCGGGGCACCCGGGAGGTCGACGTCGTCCTGTACGGGGCGAGCGGGTTCGTCGGCGTGCTGGTCGCCGAGTACCTGGCCAACGCCGCACCGGAAGGCGTGCGTATCGCGTTGGCCGGGCGTTCACGCAGCAAGCTCGAAGCGGTGCGCACCCGTCTCGGCGAGCGCGCTCAGCAGTGGCCGATCCTGCTCGCCGACGCCGACGACACCGCCGCGCTGACGACCGTCGCCGAGTCGGCCGACGTCGTGATCACGACGGTCGGCCCGTACGAGAAGTACGGCAAGTCCCTGGTGCGGGCCTGCGCGCGGGCAGGCACCGACTACGTCGACCTCACCGGTGAGGTGCTGTTCGTCCGGGACAGCGCGGACGTCAACCACGAGCTGGCACGCTCGACCGGCGCGCGGATCGTGCACTCGTGCGGGTTCGACTCGATCCCGTCCGACCTCGGTGTCCACTCCCTCCACGAGCGGGCCAGGGCGGACGACGCGGGCGAGCTGACCGACACGACTCTGGTCGTGACGTCACTGCGGGGCGGACTCAGCGGCGGGACGATCGACACGGTCCGCACGCAGATCGACGTGATGAAGGCGGACAAGCGACTGCGCCGCATCGTCACGAGCCCCTACTCCCTGAGCCCGGACCGCTCACGCGAACCGGACTTCGGCAAGCAGTCGGACCTGGCCGTGGTGCGCGGCGACGCCATCCATTCGAGCCTGCGGGGTTGGAAGGCTCCGTTCTTCATGGCCTCCTACAACACCCGCGTGGTGCGGCGGAGCAATGCGCTGCGCGACCACGCCTACGGCCGCCGGTTCCGCTATCGCGAGGTCATGAACGTCGGTAGCTCCGCGCTGTCGGCGGTGGTCGCCGGTGGAGTCACCGTCGGCGTCACCGCGTTGATGGCCGGACTGAGCCTGCCCCCGACGAGGTACGTGCTCGACAAAGTCCTGCCGAAGCCCGGTCAAGGCCCGAAGGCGGAGACACGCGAGAAGGGCCACTTCACGCTCGACGTGTTCACCCGCACGAGCACCGGCGGTCGATACCAGGCACGCGTCAAGGCGAAGGGCGACCCGGGTTACCAGGCGACGGCGCTCATGCTCGCCGAGTCGGCGTTGACGCTGGTCGTCGACCGCGATGCGCTTCCGGACTCCGGCGGCGGGGTCCTCACGCCCGCGACCGCGCTCGGCGACGCACTCGCGACTCGGCTGCGCGACGCCGGGATGGAGATCTCGACGCGGCGGGCCTGACGTCGTGGCCAGTCTCGATCAGGCCGGGTCCGTCTCGACCAGGGAGGCGTGTCGCCTGCGGAGTTCGCGCTTGAGGATCTTGCCGCTCGGGTTCTTCGGCAGTGCGTCGGCGAAGACCACGTACTTGGGGCACTTGAAACCCGCCAGCGCGGACTTCGCATGGGTGTGCACGTCCTGCTCGGTCAGGACGGCGCCCTCCTTCGGCACCACCACCGCGCACACCGCCTCCACCCAGTACGGGTGGTTGAGGCCGAACACCGCGGCCTCGGCGACTCCGTCGAGCAGATACAGCGCTTCCTCGACCTCGCGGCCTGCGACGTTCTCGCCACCGCTTTTGATCATGTCCTTCTTGCGGTCCACGACCGACAGATAGCCGTCCTCGGTCATGATTCCGAGGTCGCCGGAGTGGAACCAGCCGTTGCGGAACGACTCGGCGGTCTTGTCCTCGTCCCGGTAGTAGCCGAGCGTGGCGTGCGGGCTGCGGTGCACGATCTCGCCGATCTCTCCGGGCGGCACCGGCCGGTCGTCGTCGTCCACGAGCCGGGTCTCGACGTTGATCGCCGCGCGGCCCGCGCTGCCCGCGCGTTCGAGCTGCTCGTGCGGTTGCAGGATCGTCGCCAGCGGAGACATCTCGGTCTGGCCGTAGAAGTTCCACAGGCGCACGTCGGGCAATCGCTCCCGCAGCTCGCGCAACACCTCGACCGGCATCGGCGAGGCGCCGTAATAGCCGGTGCGCAGGCTGGAGAGGTCCGTCGAGGCGAAGTCCGGATGCCGCAGCAGGCCGATCCACACCGTCGGCGGGCAGAACAGCTTCGTCGCGCGTTCCCGCTCGATCGTGGCCAACAGTGTCGCCGGGTCCGGCCCCGGGAGGATGATGCTGGTCGCGCCGAGGTAGACGTCGACGGAGAAGAAGCAGTCGAGCTGCGCGCAGTGATACATCGGCAGCGAGTGCACCTCGACGTCGCTCGAGCGCATCTCGCCGTCGAGCGCGCAGCTCATGTACTGGGTGATCAGCGAACGGCTGGAGAGCATCACGCCCTTCGGGCGTGACTCGGTCCCCGAGGTGTACATGAGCCGCAGCGGGTCGTCGTCGGTGACGGCGACGTCCGGCGCGTGCTCCGGGCCCGAGCGCCACCAGTCGTCGACGTCGTCCCATCCGTCGCGCGGCCGCCCACCGGAGAGCGGGATCGAGCCTCGCACACCGCCCTCGATGCCGGCCGACGCCAGCGCGTGCTCGGCGACGTCGGCGAGCGAGTCCTCGGCGAGGATCCCGGACGCACCGGAGTGTTCGAGGATGTAGGCGATCTCCTCGGCGTTGAGCATGAAGTTGATCGGCACCAGCAGGACTCCGAGCTTCGCGGTGGCGTACGCGGTCACGGCGAACTGCCAGCAGTTGTGGCTGAGCAACGCGAGCCGGTCGCCCTTGGCGACGCCTCGCTCGGCGAGCGCGTGCGCGGCCCGGTTCACCGCCACGTCGAACTCGGCGTACGTGACACGCAGGTCGCCGTCGACGACCGCGAGCTTGTGCGGGTCGCGACGCGCGGTGCGGTGCAGCAGGTCACCCACGGAATGCCCGCGAGCCCGAGCAACGGCGTCGGCAACGGTACGGTCGGATGGCTCGGGCATCGCATGCTCCTCTCGTCCCCGCTCAGAGTGGGATCATGACGAACCCCGCAAGCTCGGACAAGCCGGGACGGCTTCCCGGGCGCGACACAGTACGGGAAGGGGCACTCATGCACAGCGACGACGCGTCCGGCCGGGTGGCCGGGTGAGCCTCGCATGCCCGGCGCCGCAGCTTCGGGTGGTGGACGAGTTCCCGCTACTCGTGTGGCGTTGCCCCCTGCCGTGGTTGGCGATCTCGTCCGGTGTCCGGGGCGGCGGCCTGGGACTCCGCCACTGGGTGCTCAACGCGACGGTCGTCAACGGCTACTCCCGTGACGATCCTGCCGGGCACGTGGACGACCTCGCTGCTGTGTGCGGATTGTCCGGCTCGGGCACGGGTCTGCTCACGGCCGTCGACGTACGCAACGGGGCCACGGTGACCGACTGCGGCGTCACGGCTTCGGTCACCACGGGGATCGGAGCGCACGCGACGTGGGCGGCCTCCGGCGACGACGTACTCGCCGTGGGCACGGGAACGATCAACGCCGTGGTGTGGTTGCCGGTACGCCTGAGCGAGTCCGCACTCGTGAACGCCGTCGCCACCGTGGCCGAGGCCAAAGCTCAGGCACTGGCCGAGTCCGCGGTCCCGGGGACTGGGACTCCCACGGACGCCACAGTCGTGCTGTGCCCGACCGACGGGCCCGCCGAGCCCTATGGTGGCCCCCGGTCGCGAATCGGCGCCCCGCTCGCCCGGGCCGTGCA
This sequence comes from Allosaccharopolyspora coralli, assembly GCF_009664835.1. Classification (NCBI taxonomy): domain Bacteria; kingdom Bacillati; phylum Actinomycetota; class Actinomycetes; order Pseudonocardiales; family Pseudonocardiaceae; genus Allosaccharopolyspora; species Allosaccharopolyspora coralli. The sequence goes on along the minus strand of NZ_CP045929.1, from coordinate 1,839,990 downwards.
CGGCGCGGTGGCCGCCGGAATCCGCGGCGAGACGGCGGCCACTGTGGACGGACAGCTCGGCACGGCCCCGAGAGGAACCTGACCGACCTCACCGAGGCGAGACGTCCTCCAGGAGCTGATCGAAGGGCACTGGCTCGGCGAACGGGTCGGACCGCCGAGGGGCGGGACGAGACTCGATCAGCCGGGCGAACTCGCTCGCTGCTCGCTGCGTCCGCCGATCGAGATCGGTGTCGTTGCCCCAGTCGCTGTTCGCCGCGTAGACGCCCGTGGGGACCACGGTCGCACGCAGGTACGCCAGCAACGGACGCAGCGCGTGATCGAGCACCAGCGAGTGTCGTTCGGTTCCGCCGGTGGCGCCGATCAGCACGGGTTTCCCGTCCAGCGACTCGGGTTCGACGACGTCCATGAACGACTTGAACAGGCCGTTGTAGGAAGCCATGAACGTCGGCGTCACCAGGATCAGACCGTCCGCGGCTGCGACCTCGTCGAGCACACCGCGCAGCCGCTGACCGGGGAATCCGGTGAGCAGATGGTCGGTGATCTCGTGGGCGTGGTCGCGCAGTTCGACGGTGGTGACCGTCGGTTCCCCGCTGTCGAACTCCTCGCGCGCGGCCGCGGTGAGGCGATCGACGAGCAACCGGCTGCTCGACGGGGCGGACAAGCCGGCGGAGATCGCCAGGATGCGGGTCACGACGAGGTCACCTCCGAGTTCCGCTGCCGGGCGGCGAGCATCGACGCGTGCGTGGGGGCGTCCGGCACGTGCTCGGGCTTGCGGGCGGCGAACTCCTTGCGCAGCACCGGGACGACTTCCTCGCCGAGCAGGTCGAGCTGTTCGAGCACCGACTTCAACGGCAGCCCCGCGTGGTCGAGCAGGAACAACTGGCGCTGGTAGTCGCCGACGTACTCACGGAACGACAGCGTCCGGTCGACGACCTGCTGCGGCGAGCCGACGGTCAGCGGCGTCTCGGCCATGAACTGCTCCAGCGACGGCCCGCCGCCGTACACCGGGGCGTCGTTGAAGTACGGCCGGAACTCGCGCACGGCGTCCTGCGAGTTGCGTCGCATGAACACCTGGCCGCCGAGGCCCACGATCGCCTGGTCGGCGGTTCCGTGCCCGTAGTGCTCGAAGCGCTGCCGGTAGAGCTGCACCATGCGCTGGGTGTGTTCCTTGGGCCAGAAGATGTTGTTGTGGAAGAAGCCGTCGCCGTAGTACGCGGCCTGCTCCGCGATCTCCGGGCTGCGGATGGAGCCGTGCCAGACGAACGGCGGCACGCCGTCCAGCGGGCGGGGCGTCGAGGTGAACCCGCGCAGCGGCGTACGGAACTTGCCTTCCCAGTCGACGACGTCCTCACGCCACAGCCGGTGCAGCAGTGCGTAGTTCTCCACGGCCAGCGGGATCCCCTGGCGAATGTCCTGGCCGAACCACGGATACACCGGGGCGGTGTTGCCCCGGCCCATCATCACGTCGGCGCGCCCTTGCGCGAGGTGCTGCAACATCGCGAAGTCCTCGGCGATCTTGACCGGGTCGTTCGTGGTGATCAGCGTCGTCGCGGTGGACATGATGAGACGTTCGGTCTGCGCTGCGACGAACCCCAGCATGGTGGTCGGCGAGGACGGCACGAACGGAGGGTTGTGATGCTCACCGGTGGCGAAGACGTCCAGTCCGACTTCCTCAGCCTTGCGCGCGATGGCAACCATCGCCTGGATCCGTTCGTGCTCGGTCGGCGCTCGGCCGGTCGTGGGGTCCGGGGTGACGTCACCGATGGTGAAGACGCCGAACTGCATGACACCCTCCGTTTAGTTCACGATTCAACTAGCTTGAGAACATCGGCCACCCGGACGCTATTCCCGACGCCGCCCCACCGACGAGTGAGCGGCGAACGGCACGTTCGCCCCACCAGACGAGGCGACAGTGCCGTTCGCCCCATTCGGGCGCGCGAGCCGAGAGTCGATCGTCCTGCGGTTGTTCGCGAGAACAGAATAGAGTTCCTGTATGAAGAAGCGTCCCTCGTACGCGTTGACTTCCGTCGACAACGCGCTCCTGTTGCTGCTGATGCTTCGCGACCAGGGCACCGTGCGGGTCAGTGAGGCCGCCGAGGAGCTCGGCATCGCCCGCTCCACCGCACACCGTCTGTTGTCGATGCTGGTGTACCGGGACTTCGCGATCCAGGATGACCGACGCAGCTACGCCCCCGGTCCAGCCCTGGCCGGACAGGCACCGGAGCAGCCCAACCAACAGCTGCGCACGCTGCTGTATCCGCACATGGACGCGCTGTGCGAACGCGTGCAGGAGACCGTGAACCTGATGCTGCGCGTCGGCACGCAGACGCGGTTCATCGCCACGGTCGAGTCGACGCAGGTCCTGCACGTCGGTGACAGGCGTGGCACGATCCTGCCCGCGCACCGGTCCTCCGGCGGCAAGGCGCTGCTCGCGGAACTGGACCGTTCCCAGCTGGAGCAGCTGTACCGGGCGGAGGACTCGGACCGGGCACTGCCCGATCGGGAGTGGAAGACGCTGCTGCGCGAGCTGAAATCGATACGCGAATCGGGCTACGCGCTCAACCAGGAGAAGACCGAAGACGGCGTGTCGGCACTCGGCATGTGCGTGCACGGCGGGACCGGTCAGGCTCTCGGCGCGTTGTCCATCGCAGCGCCGTCGGCACGGTTCCGCACGGACTTGATCCCCGGCATGGTGCGTGAGATGCGAACTGCGGTCACCCGAGCGGAAGCCGATGTGCAAACCCTGACCTTGCCCTGAGTCACCCGATCGTGCTCACGACCGCACCCACACCCTCCCGAACCTGTGGACAACCTCTCCTCCTGTGGACAGCGAGGTGGCAAATTCGCGCGAATTTGCCACCCGGCGGCGCGGGAGGCGGCGAGACATGAGGGCGATCGGGGTGGGATGTTGTTGAGGGCGGCGGACGTAGGGCGGGACCCTGCAAGTTACTGTCGAGTAGTATCGAGTGGGTTCCGGACATGAGGGGCTCATCCGCCGACGACGGAGAAGACGTGTTCACAGAAGACTTCACTGCCATGTCCGGCTTGGAACTCATGCGCTGGGTGCAGTCGGAGAAGCCGACCGACATGCCGAACATCGGTGCACTGCTCGGTATGCGGTTCGACGAGGTCGAGCACGGCAAGCTCGTCATCTCGCTCGATACCCGCGCGGACTTCACCAACCCGCTCGGTGTCGTCCACGGCGGCATCGCGGCGACCCTGCTCGATTCGGCGATGAGCTGCGCTGTGCACACCACTCTTCCCGCCGGAGTCACCTACACGACCTTGGAGCTGAAGGTGAACTACGTGCGCGCCGCGCCGCCCGACGGCCGTACCCTCACCGCCGAAGGCACGGTCGTTCACGGCGGTCGTCGTACCGCCACTGCCGAGGGGCGGGTCCTGGACGATCGGGGCAAGCTCATCGCACACGCGACGACCACCTGCCTGATCATCCAGCCCGAGGACTGAACCACTCTCTGCTCGCAGAGTCGCGACCGACGCCCGCTCAGCTGCCGCGGTTCTCGCCGAGTTCCTCGACGATCGGGTTCTCGGACACTTCGACCTCGTGTTCGGCGACGTTGTCCCGGGCGTTCCTGGCCTGCTTAGCCTTGTCCGAATCGGACTGACCCTCCGTGACCGAGCGGTCCTTGGGCACCGCGGTGGTCACGTCGCCGATGCTCTCGTAGTCGCCGAGCGGAAGCGCGCGCAACGCGCGCACGGTCTCGCTGTCGGCGCCGTTGTTCTCGGCGTACTCGACCAACGCCTCCTTGCTGGCAGGGAAGTCGAGTTGCGACAGGCTCGCGCGCACCGTGGCTGCGTCGGTGCTCATGGGTCTCCCTTCTCGGTACGTCGTCGTGTGCTGCGGTGTTCCCGCAACCGACAGACGTCAAACCTGGCGCAGCAGTCTCAGCTCTGAGCCGACGTGCCCTCCTGACGTGACGACCGGGAAGAATGGCCCGGCCCCGGCGCGGATCCGAGGTCGTCCCGCAGCGCATTGCTCCACGCTCGGGCACGCTCGCGCCGTTGCCGCTCGCGCAGCTCGCCTCGAACCAGTTCTTCCTGTCGCGATGTGGGATGTCCCTCGCCCATCGCCATCTCGGCCTCGAGGAACTGTTGTTCCCGTTCGTCGACCTCGGACGCCGCTTCCTGCTCTTCGGGCGTGGGTCGCGTGCGGCGCAACGGGTGGGCACGCCGATACGGGTTGTCCGGCGGCAACCCACCGGAGACCCGCCCGTAGAAACCCAGCACCACCAGGACGAGACCGGCCACGAGGCTGAAGAACACGTTCGACAACTCGAATGCCAGAACGTTCCACTGAGTGTCGATCAGAGCCAGATGCACCAGCCCGGACAGGACGAACAGCACTCCGAGCACAATCATGGTCGTGGAGGCAAGCGGGTCGCCCCACCACGCCGAGCACAGCAGCACCAGCCCCGCAAGCACCGAGATCGTGGACAACGCACTGTTCACCGACATCCCGAGCACCGCCGTGCCGCTCGTGGAGAAGAACGGAAGTCCGTTCACGAAGCCGAGTGCCGCGAACACCCACAGTCCGAGGCCGAGCACCGCCGCCGCCACCCGGTGCACGACGAACGTCCACGGCTGCCGGGCCTTGGTCGAAGCCATCTCGTCCTCCCTCCGAGCCCTACGAGGGAGGTACCCGGTGGCGACTGGATTCTCACCACCGGACGCGGATTAGCCGCAGATCGGAGGCCGCCCCAGGGCTACTGCCGGGCGTCGGCCTCACGCGAAGCCGACGGTTCAGCCTCGTCGCTGACCTCGGTCAAGCTGTGCACCAGTTGCGGCAGGAGTCGCATCACGTTGTCGCGGGCAGCCTGTTCGGCGTCTTCGGCACCGGAGAGGATGGCTTCCTGCATGGCGGACTCGAACTGGTCGACGAGCACCCCGGTCAGTCGCAACGAGTCGATGACGAACCGCAGTCCGACCGTCGCGAACGCGGTGTCGACCAGCTCGGCGAGCCGTCGCCGAAAATCCTGCGACGCCTGCAGGTAACGGCCGGCCACCTGTGGGTCGCGCATCGCCAGCAGCCGGAACTCGGCGTCGAGCACGCACCACTGCCTGCCCTTCGGCTGCGAGGCGAGGATGTCCGCGATCGCGTTCTCGATCGTCTCCGGTGCCGGTTTGCCTCCCGTCTGCCCGAGTAGCGCGGTCACGTCGGTGAACTGGCTGCGCAGCCCTTCCAGCCGAGCGTGGTGTTCGCGTTCGGTCAGCGCCAGGAACAGCTCCTCCTTGCTGGCGAAGTTGGAGTAGAAAGCCCCGCGGGTGAAGTCGGCGTCGTCGGTGATCGCCTCGATCGAGGTGCCGTGGATCCCGTGCGCACAGAACTGCCGGTACGCGGCGTCGAGGAGCCGTTCGCGTGTCTTGGCCCGGCGTGCGGTCTCCCGCGCCGGGGCGCCCGTCGTCGTGGCGCTGCTGTCGTTGCTCACGCCGAGATCGTCCTCTCCGCTGATCGTCAGCCGGCTCACACCTGCCGTCCGAGACCTCATCGTATCGGATACGATACTGCATCGGATACAGTCCTGTATCGAATACAGTTCCGTATCCACGCGGCTCGTCCGCGGTGATCCAACGATCTCGACCTCTCCGGTGCTACCGGCGAGAAGGAGACTGGCGTGTCCTCTTTCCTCTACACACTCGGCCGCAGGGCGTTCGACGCCCGCAAGACCGTGCTCGTGGCGTGGCTGCTCCTGCTCGCCGTGGTCGGCGGTGCCGCCGGAATGTTCCACCAGGGCATGGACAACTCGGTGAGCATCCCCGGCACCGAGTCGCAGGAGGCGCTCGACCGCCTGTCCGTCACGTTCCCGGAAACCGCCGGAGCCTCCGGGCAGATCGTGGTGGTCGCCCCGGACGGCGGCGACGTGCGCGACCCCGCGATACAGCAGGAGGTCGAGGACACCGTCGCCGAGCTCGACACGTTGGAGGAGACCTCACAGGTCGTCTCGCCGTACGCCACGGACATCGGCGGGTCGATCAGCGACGACGGCCAGGCAGGTCTGATCGCGCTCCAGCTCGACGGCGAGGTCACCTCGATCAGCGACGCGACCAAGGACCGGATCGCGGGCATCAGCACCGATCTGCAGGAGCGGTTGCCCGCCGGAGCCCAGGCCTCGCACGGCGGACCGCTGTACGCGCAGGAGTTCCCCGGCGTGAGCATCACCGAGGTGCTGGGCCTGATCGTGGCCATGGTGGTGCTGCTGATCACCCTTGGCTCGTTCCTCGCCGCCGGGATGCCGCTGCTCAACGCGCTCATCGGCGTCGCCGTGTCCACGTTGCTGATCCTGGTCGCCACCGCGTTCGGCACGATCAACGCGACCACGCCGCTGCTGTCGCTGATGCTCGGTCTGGCCGTGGGCATCGACTACGCACTGTTCATCGTCTCCCGCCACCAGCAGGAACTCGCGGACGGAACGGAGCCGCGAGAAGCCGCCGCTCGTTCGGTCGCCACAGCAGGGTCCGCGGTCATCTTCGCGGGGCTGACGGTGATGATCGCGCTGGTCGGGCTCGGCGTCTCCGGAATCCCGTTCCTGACGACGATGGGCGTGGCCGGCGCCGGAGCGGTCGGCGTCGCGGTGCTGGTGTCGCTGACACTGATACCGGCTCTGCTCGGATTCGCCGGCGGGCGGCTGCGCCCACGTCAGCGAGCCGAACGATCCCGTCCGGCGAAGCAACCCTTCGGCACCCGGTTCTTCTCCGGATGGGTGCGCGGGGTGACCCGATTCCCCGTCGTGACCGTGGTGGCCGTTGTCGGCGCGCTCGGACTGATGGCGTTGCCTGCCGCCGGCCTGCGGCTGGCCCTGCCCGACGCGGGAGCACTGCCGGAGGACAAGCCGGCCAGGGTGACCTACGACTTGGTTTCCGAACACTTCGAGGAAGGGTTCAACGGCCCGCTGATCGTCACCGGCGACATCACCACCAGCACCGACCCGCTCGGGCTGATGAACGACCTCCGAGGCGAGATCGAGCGCCTGCCCGGGGTGGCCGAAGTTCCGCTGGCCACGCCGAATCCGTCCGCCGACACCGGGATTGTGCAGGTGATTCCCGAAGGTGCCCCGGACTCGCAGGAGACCAACGACCTCGTCACCGAGATCCGGTCGCTGAACGGCTACTTCCAGGACACGTACGGCATCGACGTGTCGGTCACCGGACAGACCGCAGTGGGCATCGACGTGTCGCAGAAGCTCGGCTCCTCGCTGCTGCCGTTCGGGATCGTGGTCGTGGGCCTGTCGCTGGTGCTGCTGACGATGGTGTTCCGGTCGATCGCGGTCCCGATCAAGGCCACGCTCGGGTACCTGCTCAGCATCGGTGCCTCGATGGGCGTCATCACGCTGGTGTTCCAGGACGGCTGGCTGGCCGACGTGTTCAGCGTCGCCAGCACGGGCCCGATCATCAGTTTCATGCCGATCGTGCTGATGGGCGTGCTGTTCGGCCTCGCGATGGATTACGAGGTGTTCCTCGTGTCGCGGATGCGCGAAGAGTTCGTACACACCGGCGACGCGCGCGGCGCGATCACGACCGGTTTCGTCTCGTCGGCGCGGGTCGTGACGGCGGCCGCGGTCATCATGTTCGCGGTGTTCGTCGCGTTCGTACCGGAAGGCGACGCCAACCTGAAACCCATCGCACTCGGGCTCGCCGTCGGAGTGTTCGTCGACGCGTTCATCGTGCGCATGACGCTGGTCCCGGCAGTGCTCACGCTGCTCGGCGACCGAGCGTGGTGGATGCCGCGGTGGCTGGACCGGATCCTGCCGTCCTTCGACGTCGAAGGCGAGAACCTGCGCGACGAGCTCGAACTGCGCGACTGGCCGCAGCCCGGTTCGCGCGAGACGGTCGCCTGCGAGGGGCTCCGGCTCGCCGAACCGTCGTCCGGTCGGTTCCTGTACCAGGACGTCGGATTCCGGCTTCCCGAGCAAGGCAACCACGTGGTGCGCGGCGGTGATCCCGCGGCGGTCACGGCGCTGTTGCTGACCGTGTCCGGTCGCCTGAAACCGGACGCAGGCAAGCTGAAAGTGCTCGGCCACGTGCTTCCCTCGCGCAGTGCCGAAGTGCGCTCGCGCGTCGCCTACGTCGATGCGAGCGAGCACGGCGCGGCGGCGGTACGGCAAGCGTTGACCGAACAACCCCGCCTGCTGGTGCTCGACGGAACCGACCGGATCGCCGATCGCGGCGAACGCGGCCGGATCCGACAGGCGCTCACCGCCACGCCGACGCCGGTGGTCGCAGGCACCACAGGAGCAGTCGACGTGCGCGACGTCCTGCCCCCCGCCGACCCGGTGACGTTCGCCGAACTGCACGACGAGCGGCCCACCCTCCCCCGTTTCCTCACCGGCGCGATCCGCTAGAAAGCAGAGGTCATCGCTGTGCGCTCGTTGCTCCACGACCGATCCCGGACGCGGATCGCCCTGTCCCTGGTCGGCCTGCTGCTGGTTCCGCTGGCCGTCGCGGGGGTGCTCAGCTGGTCGTTGGGCCAGCCGGACGAGCGGCTGGCCGGAGTCAAGGCCGCGATCGTCAACAACGACGAGCCCGTCGAGGTGCAGGGCCAGCTCACTCCCCTGGGCCGGCAACTGTCGGCGAAGCTCGTCGGGGACGAGATCGACGGGAACTACGACTGGGAGTACGCCACACCGGAAACCGCTTCCCAAGGCCTCGAGGACGGCAGCTACGCGGCCGTAGTGACCATTCCGGAGAACTTCTCCGCGGCGGCGACCTCGTTCTCGGGTGATCCCGCCCAGGCCCAGCAGGCCACGATCGACGTCGCCACCGGTGAGCGCAGCAAACCGGCCGACGAGGCCGTGAGCCGCGAGGTCACCTCCACCGCCACCGCGCTGCTCGGCAACGACCTCACCACCACCTACTTGGACAACCTCTACGTCGGCTTCAACACGCTCGGCGACCAACTCGGGCAGGCCTCCGACGGCGCCACGTCGCTGGCCGACGGGGCCCGGGAGCTGGCCGACGGGACGGGCAGGCTCGCCGACGGAGCCGACGAGCTCGCCGGTGGATCCCGCACCCTGGCCGACGGCCTCGGACAGCTCGACGAGGGCGCCTCCCAACTGACGCAGGGCGCCGGCGGACTCTCCGACGGATTGACGCAGTTGCAGCAGCAGACTGCACAACTTCCGGACCAGGCCGGGCAATTGGCCGACGTGTCCACACAGGAATCCGAAGGCGTGCAGCAGCTCAACAGCGAGTTGCAGATCATGTCGCAGGAACTGGCCGAAATGTCCAGGGAATGCCCACCGGGCACACTGCCGATGTGCAACAAGATCGCCGTCCAGGCCGCGAAGTCCCAAGCGCTGAGTGAGGGTGCGGGGCAGGTGCAGCAGGCCAGCGACGGAATCTCCACCGGGCTCGACGCGCTCGCCGGACGCACGGCGGAATCCGGAGGCGGCCTGCCCGCACTGACGTCGGGTATCGACCAGCTGGCCGACGGGGCCGATCAGCTCGATTCCGGCGCTTCTCAACTCTCCGACGGCCTGTCGCAGACAACGGGTGGAGCCGACGAGCTCGCCGACGGTGCCGACCAGCTAGCAGGAGGCGTCCGCGAACTCGCCGGTGGGGCCGATCAGCTCGGCAACGGATCGGGTGAGCTCTCCAACGGATTGAACCGCGCCGTCGAGGAACTACCGCGGTACGGCGAACAGGAACGCGACACGCTGTCCCAGGCGGTCGCGGACCCGATCAACACCGACAGCGAGGGCCGTGGCTTCGGGTTCGGCTCGGCCGGTCCGCCGTTGTACGCGGCGCTCGCCCTGTGGATCGGCGCGCTGGCGACGTTCCTGGTGTTGCGGGCGATGCCGGAGCGGACGCTCGAATCGACCCGCTCGACGCCCAGGTTGGTGCTGCGCCAGTTCGGGTTGCCCACTGCCGTCGCCGTCGCCCAGGGTGTCGTGGTCAGCGCCGTGCTCGGCGTCTCGCAGAACCTGCCGATCGGTCAGTGGTTCGGCGTCGCGGGACTCTCCGTGGTGACCGCGGTGGCGTTCACCGCGGTCAACCAGGCACTCGCGGCGTTCGGTGGAGCGGGAAGGTTCGTGTCGATGCTCGTCGCGCTCATGGCCGTCGCCACCGGGTTCATCACCGCCGTGCCACCGTTGCTCGGGCAACTGACGTCGGTGCTTCCCATCGGCCCGGCCCTGAACGGTTTCGGCGCCGTGCTCGCGGACACCGCGCCGGCGGGCGGCGGGATCACCGCGTTGCTGGCCTGGCTCGTCGGCGGACTGGTCGTGACCTGTCTGGTCGTCGAACGCGCCCGCACCGTCAATGCCACCCAGCTGTCCTCGCCTCGAGCATTCGGCGGCGCCACCACCTGATCTTCCCTCCACAATAGACACTACGTCCCACACCGGAGTGCACCGCGCCGACGGTCGACGCGGTGCACTCCGTGACGTTTGGGCACTCACGTGGGCGGGTAACCGTCATCGGCAGCACCGGGCGTGCTCACTTAGGAGCGCGTCCCACAGACGAAGAACCAAGCCGGCTCGAGACCGGCTGGAGAACGGGAAGGCGATGACCAACACAGCGCACATCCAGAACGCCTCCGCAGGGGCGCAGCCGGTGATCGTCGTGCGAGACGACCGAGGCGCGACCATCACCGAACTCGTGCTGCCCGCAGGCGCCGATTCCTCGTCCGCCGACGACGAACTGCGGGCGGCGGGCTGGTCGCGGAGCGCGGCGTGGAGCACCGCCGACGACGGGTGGCTCGCGCCTGTGGTGGAGGCCTGATCACTCACCCCGCGTACGAAGGGACGTGATTCGTCATGACCGAACAGCCGCTTCCGCTACCGGGTTACGACGAGCTGCCGGTGGGCGCGCTCCAGCATCGGATCCGGGCGCTGACCACCGACGAACTGGACCAGCTCGTCGAGCACGAACACGCGCACGCCAACCGGACTCCGGTGCTCGAACTCCTTCAGCAGCGCCGCAGCGAGCTCGATGAGGGCGCGACGCCCTCACCCGGGCCCGAAAAGGAACCCGTCGACACGCCCGACCACCAGCGCGGCAGCTCGCCCGTCGCTCCGCAGGGCCCGCGAGAATCGGGACGCCCGACTCCGCAAGGCACTCGCAGCAGCACCGGCAAAGGCATGGAACATCAGTAGAGGGTGCACGGATTGATCTGGGCTGGTGGTTTGAGTGGCGGACCGCACCTCGCGGTCGGCTGCGGGCGGGTCGATGTCAAGTAGCCACCTACAGGCCGCGTGACCACTCACGCGCCACGGTGCCCTCGTCGCCTACACCACGGCACTCGTCGCGGTGTAGGCGACGAGGGCGGCTACGCAGGTACCGAGCACGCTCCCGAAGATGTTCCGGACAGCCAGGGAGTACGCGCGATCCTCGATCAGGCGGAACGTTTCGTAGCTGAACGTGCTGTAGGTGGTCAGGGCGCCGGAGAACCCGATGCCCGCGAGCGCCGTCACGGCGGGCGGAATGAGGTGCCCGGCACCGAGAATGGTTCCGAGGAGCGCGGAACCGACGACGTTGACCGCGAGTGTGCCCCAGGGGAAAACTCCGCAGTGGCGTCTCTGTACGACCCGGTCGGTCAGATACCGCAACGCGGCGCCCGCCCCGGCGCCGAGAAAGACCAGCACCGCGGTCACGACGCTTCGCTCTTCCGAACGAGGTTCGCACCCAGGCGGGTCCCCCACACACCCAGGATCACGGCGACCAGTGCGCACAGCAGCGTCACCGTCAGATAGCCGACGGCGCCGAGCACGAGTCCGGAGCGCAGCAGTTCGTGGAACTCGACGGCGTAGGTCGAGAACGTGGTGAAACCGCCGAGGATTCCGACCCCCAGGAACGGACGCACCAGCCGGTGCGCCGACCACACTTCGGTGATCAGGACCATGAGCACACCGATGAGCACACAGCCGAGCACGTTGGCCGTGAACGTGGCCAACGGGAAGTGGCCGGGAGGTGGGGGCAGCACGTGCCACAGCCCGTAACGCGCCAGTGCGCCGAGACCGCCACCGAGGGCGACGACGATCACGACCGCACCGTCGGTCCCGGTGCCCACGCGTCGCCGGACTGCGGCGCTGCGGTCGACCGCGCCCGCCGAGCGGCTCGTCCTGATCACCGATACCTCCTACTTGAGCCCGCTACGACCATGGCCAAGTAGGGACCGTTGGCGGCATCGATGCCGCGGTTCTCCCCTGTCGGGACGGCGAGCCCCTCCACCGCGATTCCAGCGTAGCGGTCGGGCCGCCGCCACCGCGGTGGCCCCGCCCGTCACCGGCGTCGTCGACGCGCACGACACTTTCGCAGGACCGTGAGTTGCTGCTCCTGGTTCGGTCGAGCGCTCGCAACGCCACTGCCGCCCTCCGGAACACGCACACCAGCACCCGCTGGCACGAAGTCCGTTCGGACTCAGCGCTCGCCGGACAGCCTGCGGACGGTGCTGGGGAGAACGTCGATGCCGTGCGCGCAAGGCACTCGGGGGCGAGTACTCGTACGGCTGGCGAGCCGTCCGGCCGTGACGGCGCTGCCGAGCATCTCGGTCCGGAAGCGAACGCCTTCTTCATCGGTGAACGTCGCGATCTCGGGCCGGCAGGTGACGATGCCCGCGTCGTTCAACGGGCGAACGGATGCCACGGTGGAGTCATGCAGCCCGCCGGTGCGTACGTCAATTCCTCGGCCAGATTCTGGGGTTGCCCTCCCCCACCGGGAGACGTCCTGACCTTTCACGCACGGCTGCCGGATTCGTCCCCCACGCCGTTGGTTGAGCTTCCCGGAGTCGCCGATCAGCTCGGCGTGCGACGGCTGTTCGTCAAGGACAAGTCGACGCGGCTGGGACTCCCCGCGTTCAAGGCGCTGGGCGTCTTTTACGCGATCTACCGCGTCGTATCCGAACGGACGGGTGGGGCGGTCACGCCTCCGACCATCGACGCACTCCGTCACCGCGTTGCCTCCGAGGGCTCCTTCGAGTTGGTCACCGCGACAGACGGCAACCACGGTCGCGCGCTCGCCAGAATGGCTCGGTTGATCGGCCTTCCTGCGAAGATCTTCGTCCCCGCAGTCGTGGACGCGCCCGCCGTACATGCCATTCGCGACGAAGGTGCCTCCGTCACCGTTCTGGAAGCGGACTACGACGAAACCGTTCGGCACGCTGCCGCGGACGCCGCGAGACCGGATGCGGTGCTGGTGCAAGACACGTCCTGGCCCGGCTACGAGACGACACCACAGTGGATCGTCGACGGCTACTCCACGCTGTTCGCGGAGATCGACGTTCAGTTGGCCTCCGTCGACGAAACCGGGCCGAACGCACTGGCCGTGCCCGTCGGCGTCGGTTCACTGGCGCAAGCCGCCGTCACTCACTACCGAAGTCAGAACCGAACCGGCATCCCGACGGCGCTGATCGGCGTAGAACCGGACACCGCGGCCTGCGTGCAGCACAGCCTGTCCCGCTCCGAGATCACCAGCGTCGGCACCGGCGCCACGATCATGGCCGGGCTGAACTGTGGAACACCGTCGACACTCGCATGGCCGTACCTGCGCCACGGTCTGGACGCCGCTATGACGGTCACCGACGGTGAATCCCGTGCTGCGGTCACAGATTTGGCCGGCCTCGGAGTGTCGTCGGGTCCGTGCGGAGCAGCCGCGCTCGCAGCAGTACGCACACTCTTCAGCGATGAGGCGGAACAGATCCGTGCGACGCTGGGACTGGACAACACGTCGACCGTCGCGCTGCTCAGCACCGAAGGACACCGGGACGCATGATTCGGCGCGCCGCCCGCCGCAGCAAGACCCCTGCCGGTGAGAATCACTTGCAGGGGTCTGTGCACTGACAACTGGTGCGCGATGCTGGGATTGAACCAGCGACCTCTACCGTGTCAAGGTAGACAGCCGCAGCCGCCCGACCTGCGAAAATCGAGAATCCGCAGGTGGAAACAACGCTGTTGCGACCGCTCATATCCGGTTGAGTGCAGTTCGACGCACATCTATCCTCCCAAAATCCTCCCAGATTTCTGCTCCCACGACAATGGAGATCGCTTCAGGGCGCACAACTCGCGCGCAGCCCGTCCGGCAAGCTCGGCCCCCAGTTCCTACTCCTCAGTGATCAACGAGCCCATCGACTCAAGGTTCTCCGAATCGCCACCGCGTCCCGCTTGAACTCCTCGCGAAACTTCGACTTCCGTGCCACCAAGGACACTTCCTCCACAGGACCCACAGGACCCACAGGACCCACAGGACCCAGAATCAGGGTGTCCACACCCAAGGGGGAGCCCACCGGCGGCATCCCCCCTTCTGTGAGGTCATCTCGGCAAGTCGTCTCCATCGTGGGTAGCGGCCTTAAAGGCCGTTTTCAGCGGAGACCACCCGTTGTCGGTGGTGTAGGGACCTCCGTCGCTACCGTCGTGCCAGTAGCGCAGGCAGAAGCCTCCGGATCCGGCGAGCTCTCGGATCGTTTGGTGGTCCACTTCCTCCGGTGACCAGCAGTCCTGGCTCCCGTTGTTGTTGCGGTCTTCGTCGTAGCCGTACTTCTGGTTGGCGAAGTAGCCCTGATCGATCGCCGAGCGGTAGGACACCGTGGGATCCTCCTCCGAGCCGACCAAGCTCCAGTCGATGCCAGATGCCCACGCGTCGTCAAGGCCGCGGTCACCAGCACCGGGCTCGGACTCGTGCAGCTTGTCGATGAACCCCGAGCCGCCGGCGTCGCTGGGCACCATTTGGTTCCACTGCCTGCACGGATCACCGTCCGAGGCCCAACTGTCTTCCGGGCACCCACCTCGCACGCCCTGGTGCGGCGTGCCGAGTGTCACGATGTCCTGTACGAACACGCTCTCCGGAAACCCCTCCCAGTGCTCGTAAGTGCCGAGCACCGCGACACGCGTGATCAGCCCTCCCATCGAATGCGCCACGATGTCGACGGGATTACCCGGGCTGTAGTTGTCGTGGATGTAGTTGGCGAGATCCCTGGCTATGTCCCGGATCGAAGTGCTGTTGTCCGCGTTCTTGTTCCCGATCACGAAGTCGCACTTGTTCTGCCCGCCCACTTGGCCGGTATTGCCCTTGTAGTAGCCGATCGTCACCATCGATTCGCGGGACCGGCCGCCCGCGGACTGGTAGTACGTCAGGGCATCGGCCCAGGTGCTGTTGTTGCAGTCTTTGCCGTCCTTAGCGCTGCCGTAACCATGTACGAGCAGCATCCTCGGCTGCTCGGCCGTGATGCCCGGGTTGGTTGCGGAGTCCGTGCCAGAAGCCTGCACAGCGGACGAAGTGCCGTTGGTGGATAGTGCCAGTACGGCCGCTGTCGCGATTGCCAGCCTCTTGCGGTGCCGGTTTCTCATCGTCACGCTCCCTTTCACCGGTTCAAAACGCGAATGAGTCCGCGACGGCCCGCTCGCGCCATTCCCCCGATGACCATGCACGCGGCGGCTTTCCTCTTGCTTTCAAATACCCGCCGGGCCCGTCTCGGGGCGCGCCGTACCCGGGTAGCCGCTGGCCGCGATGACTACCTTCAGATCGTGGGTGCAGCCGATGATTTCGCGAGAAAATCGCGAGTTCTCGACGCCTCACAAGCGAACGCCGCGCCGGGTTCGGGTAACCCGACCACACGCCGCGCCCAGAACACCCCGGGTGTGACGTGCGATTCCGATGGGTTCTCTACCTCGGGTGGGGCTGCCCAGGGGTTGGATGACACCTTGACCCAGGCTTCACTTTGTCAACCGAAGTCTGGGCAGTCCTGGGGTCAACACCCCAGAACTGGGAACGCAACACCGAACATCCCCTGAACGAGACCCCCAGCGCCGTCAACTGATCAACCTGCGGCCTCGGCGACGGGAATCTGAGCTGCGTGGTTCTGCACCGCACGCTGGAAGCCGATGGAGTGAGAGTCCTCAAACACGGACTCCGAGGAGAAGCTATGGGCTACTGCAAGCAGCGCGTCAACCGGCAAGGCCACGCTCGCTACACCGCCTACTACTGGGACCTGGGCGGCCGCGCCCGCTCCGCGGGCACCTTCAGCCGCAAACGCGAGGCCAGGGCCCGCCTCCCCCGACCTTGGGCGCGCACCCGTTCGGGGCCATGCCCGCCAGAACCCGTCACGGGCCGCGTCGTAGAGCACCGCGTGCCGATACTCCAGTTCACCGCAGGCGTCTTGCGACGAGGACGATCCCGCCACCCTCCACCTGCGCCAAGGCACCCGCGGCGTCGATTGCCAAAAAGAGAGTAGTGAGTTTCCCCTGGTAACCAGGGGTTTCACATCCCACCGCAGGTCAGCGGCCCTTGTTCCTCCTCGTTCCGATGAGACGCGACGCGTTACCGCGCGTTCCCGTCGCCAGGAAATCGCCATTCGATCTTGGCCAACGTGGAGGATGGTCACCTTGCCGCACCTTGTACGCGGCTTGCCCTTAGCTCTCGCTCCCGACGGTACGAGCCGCGTAGTATCCCTTCCCAGCTCGAGCGCATGGCGCGGTCCGTCAGGCGGAGCGCTCCAGTGCCGCAGACTCCTTCAGCGCAAGGCCGAGGTCTTTCGCCGACGCCCCAACGCCTGCCTTGGCGACCTCCTGCGGGTTGCCAGAGGCGACGACGGTGCCGCCGTCCTCCCCCGCGCCTGGCCCGAGGTCGATGACGTGGTCGGCCGCGGCGACGGCGCGCATGTCCAGCTCTACCATCACAACGGTGTTGCCCGCCGCTACGAGGATCTGCAGATGCGTGACCAGGCGGTCAGCGTCGGCGCAATGCAGGCCCGAGGTCGGCTCGTCGAGCACGTAGAGGGTGTCGCCGCGCTGGGCGCGCTGCAGCTCACTGGCGAGCTTGACGCGCTGCGCCTCCCCGCCGGAGAGCTCGGTGGCGGGCTGCCCGAGCCGCAGGTAGCCCAGCCCGACGTCGATCAGGGCCGTAAGGGACCGCATGATCTCCTCCTCGCCGGCAAAGAACGCCTGAGCTTCCTCGACGCTCATCGCGAGGATCTCGGCGATGTTCTTGTCGCGCCAGGTGATGTGCAGTGTGCTGTCCTTGTAGCGGGTGCCTTGGCAGTCCGGGCACTCGGTGTAGACCGACGGCAAGAAGAGCAACTCGACCATCACCGACCCCTCACCCTCGCAGGTCGGGCAGCGGCCGCCAGTGACGTTGAAGGAGAACCGGCCGGGCTTGTAGCCGCGGGCACGCGCCTCGGGAGTCTGCGCGAAGCGGCTGCGCACACGGTCGAACAGGCCTGTGTAGGTGGCCACGTTCGAGCGCGGCGTGCGGCCAATGGGCTGTCAATGCTGACGACGCGGCGCACGCCGGTCAGGTCTCCCGTCAGGGTGCCCTCGAGCCGGTTGGGGGAATCCGCCAGTAGCAGCTCGTCGTCCTCGGGAGCCTCGTCGACGGGCACGGTGCGCCCCAAGCACTGGCTGAGCAGCGCGGGCAGCGCCTGGCTGACCAGGCTGGACTTGCCCGATCCGGACACACCCGTCACGGCGGAGAGCACGCCCATGGGGATCGACACGGACACGTCCTGCAGGTTGTTGCGGGTGACACCCTTCATCTCGAGCCAACCGACAGGGTCACGAGGGACGTGCGGAGGCAGTCCGCTCCCGCCGAAGAGGTAGCCCCGCGTCACGGATTCTTCGACCTGGGCGAGGCCTTGGGTCGGCCCGCTGTAGACGATGCGGCCGCCGCGCTCGCCCGCATCCGGCCCGATGTCGACCAGCCAGTCGGCGTGGCGCATCACTTCCACCGAGTGCTCGACCACGAAAAGGCTGTTTCCACGGCCCTTGAGTCCGTCGAGGATCCCGAGCAATGCGGTCACGTCCTGCGGGTGCAGGCCCGCCGAAGGCTCGTCGAGCACGTAGACGACACCGAACAGCTCCGAGGTCAGCTGCGTGGCCAGCCGCAGGCGTTGAAGCTCGCCACCGGAGAGAGTGGGTGTGGTCCGATGCAGGGACAGGTAGCCCAGGCCGAGGTCGATGATCGGGCGCAGGCGGTCGATAAGCTCAGCGCCCACCCGCGCCGCCGCGGCCCGCTTCTCCGCCGACTGGTTCGGAGTGCGGCGCACATCGGGGGCGGCCGAGTGCGCGGAACCGCCGGCCGCCACTCTCTGCTCGACGGCCTCGCGCCGCGAGGCCGCGTCCAGGACTTCGCCGGAAGTGCCCGTCCCCGTATTGCCGGAGGCGGTATCCGCGACTACCCCGTCCAGCAGTGAGAGCAGCTCCCGCATCGGCAACTGCGAGAACTCGGCGATGTCGAGCCCCTCGAAGGTCACGGTCAGGGCTTCGGGCTTCAGCCGTTTGCCGTGGCATGACGGGCAGCGCGCCACGTCGAGGAACTGGGCCACGCGGCGTTTCATCGAGGCGCTCTTGGTGTTGGCGAAGGTGTCGAGCACGTAGCGCCGCGCACCCACGAACGTGCCCTGGTAGCTGTACTCCTCTCCCGCCTCGATCGCAGCGCGAGCCTCGGAGAGCGTGAGTGTCGAATGGACGGGGACGACGGGGGTCTCCTCGGTGTAGAGGATCCAGTCGCGGTCTTTCTTGCGCAGTTTCCGCCAGGGGACGTCGACGTCGTATCCGAGCGCGACGAGGACGTCGCGCAGCTGGTGACCGTGCCAGGCCGTCGGCCACGAGGCGATCGCCCGTTCGCGGATGGTGAGGGAGGGGTCCGGCACCATCTTCTGCTCGGTGACCTCGTACACCTGCCCGATTCCGTGGCACCGCTGACACGCGCCCTGGACGGTGTTGGCCGAGAAATCCTCGGCGTAGAGCATCGGCTGGTCGTCCGGGTAATCGCCAGCGCGCGAGTAGAGCATGCGCACAAGGGACGAGAGCGTGGTGATGCTGCCCACCGAGGACCGGGCGGTGCGCCCTCCCCGCTGCTGCTGCAGGGCCACGGCCGGCGGCATGCCCGTGATCGAGTCGACGTCAGGGACGCCGGCCTGGTCGATCAGCCGGCGGGCGTAGGGTGCGACGGACTCGAGGTAGCGCCGCTGCGACTCGGCGTACAGGGTGCCGAACGCCAGCGAGGACTTACCCGACCCAGACACGCCGGTGAACACCACCGTCGCGTCGCGGGGCACCGTCAGGTCCACGTCCTTCAGGTTGTGCTCGCGAGCGCCGCTCACCCGCACGTCGGGCTGCACGATCGGAATCCCGGAGGGCACTGGGACTGCTGCTTCGGACATGGTGTTGAGGCTAATCGCACGGGGCGGCAGAGCACTCGGTCATGGACGTGGCGGGGCGAGAGGCGGCACGCCATGCGACCGTAGTGGCACGCATTGCAATAGAGACGCAGATGCCTGCGTGCCTACCTTGAGAGACAGCCGAGGTCGCAACGCCACCAGCAGCCGGGATGGCGCTCGGGCGACTGGGATTTCCATCCGCTCCAGAGGAGATCGTCATGGCAGACAACAACCGCGCCGTCGTGTTCGAGAACGCGAGGGACATGCGCGTCGAGTCCCTCGCCTTCCCGAAGCTCGAGATGCCGAACGGCAAGAGCGCCCCGCACGGGGTCATCCTCAGGATCGTCGCCACCAACATCTGCGGCAGCGATCTGCACATCTACCGCGGGTCCTTCCCAGTGCCGCAGGGCATGGTGATGGGACACGAAATGACCGGCGAGGTCATCGAAGTCGGAACGGACGTGGAGCGCGTGAAGGTCGGCGACCTCGTTTCGGTTCCGTTCAACGTCGCCTGCGGACGATGCCGCAACTGCAAAGCCCGCCACACCGAGATTTGCGAGAATGAGAACGTCAACCCGGCGGTAGCCTGTGGTGCCTACGGGTTCAACCTGGGCGACTGGACCGGGGGCCAGGCCGAGTACCTGTTTGTCCCCTACGCCGACTTCCAGCTGCTGCGCTTCCCCGATCGGGACCAGGCCATGGAGAAGATCCGTGACCTCGCGCTGCTTTCGGACATCCTGCCCACCGCGTTCCACGGGCTCATGGAGGCCGGGGCCAAGCCGGGATCGACCGTGTACATCGCCGGCGCGGGCCCGGTCGGTCGCTGCGGGGCAGCGGCGGCCCGCCTGCTGGGGGCCTCCTGCATCATTGTCGGCGACTACTACCAGGACCGTCTGGACCTGATGAAGAACAACGGCTGCGAGACCATCGACCTCAGCCAGGACGTGCCGCTGACCGACCAGATCGAGGCCATCCTCGGCGAGCCCATGGTCGACTGCGCAGTCGACTACGTCGGCCTGGAAGCCCACGGGATCGGCCGGGAAGCCGAGGACATGAACCCGGCCTACGCCCTCAACCAGGTGATCGATGCCACGCGCCCGGGCGGAGCCACTGGAGTCATCGGCGTCTACGGCCCTGACCCGCTGGCGAAGTCGAAGGCCGAGCAGGAGGGCACCTTCCCGATCGACTTCGGCAAGGCGTGGATCAAGTCGCCGAGGATCTCCGCCGGACAGGCCCCGATCATGCACTACAACCGCGAGCTGATGATGGCCATCCTGTGGGACCGCATGCCCTACCTCAGCGACATGCTCAACACCAAGATCATCAGCCTCGACGAGACCCCCGACGCCTACGCGACCTTCGACACGGGCGTCTCGGACAAATTCATCATCGACCCCCACAGCCTCGTTCCCGCCTGATCCCAGGCCCTTCACACCGATACTCCGGCCCGCGACCGCCGCCTGAGCGGCGTCGCGGGCCGGACCTCTGCGCCCCCCGGGTCCCCTCACAGACGTGCTGGCGGCCGAGCTGGATTGGGCCCCACGTCGTACGCTGGCGATGGACGCGGTGGGCGGGCGCGAGCCACGGCGCAGACCAGCAAGCAGGGGCGTAATCATGGGACAGGAGACCACCTCGCTGCCGCGCCTGACGTCCTTCTCGACGGGGCGTGCCCCACGGGGCGACGAGATCGACTACTGGCGTCAGGCCCGGCGAGAGGCGTACGTCTCGGTCAGGACCGACCCCGTCGACACCGGATTCGGCGGCGAGATCGGTCTGGGGCAATACACCGACTTCCGCCTATCCACCAAACGGGCTCGAGCCGAGGAGGTCAAGCGCTCGAGGAGCGACATCGCGCAGAGCCACGATGACCAGGAATACCTGTACTTCCTGTTCCAGCTCCGCGGGAACCTGCTCGTCGAGCAGGCCGGACGCGCGGCGCTCGCAACCCCCGGCTCTCTGGTGATCTACGACAGCGCAACCCCCTTCACGCTGCGCACCAAGGAGTACTACGAGCAGGCCGTCCTCGAGCTCCCCGCAGACGAAGCATTCGCGCGTGCCGGAGTCAGCCGCAGCGACTACCTGCTCGCGAAGACATTCGACTGCGACGGGGCGATGGGCTCAGTGGCGGCATTCTTCGTGAACCTCGCGCGGACCCAGGCCAGCGACCCCCACGGCGCGCACCGCCTCGAGCCCCAGGCACCCGCGCTGGGGGCATCGCTCATCGGCCTCCTCTCGCCTCCGCGCCCCCACGCCGACGCACCCGATGCGGCACGGCGCAGCCAGGTGCTGGCCTACATGCGCGCGCACCTGGCCGACCCCGATCTGGACTCCCAGGGCATCGCCGTCGGCCTACACCTCTCCCGGCGCACCCTGTTCCGCCTCTTCGAGGGGACTGGGGAGTCCGTCATGGGCCAGCTGCGCTCGCTGCGACTCGAGCGAGCGCGGGTGATGCTCCGCGCGCAGCCGGACAAGCCGATCTCCTCGATCGCGCTCGAGCTGGGCTTCTCCGGCCCCGTGCAGTTCTACCGGGCCTTCCGCACGACGGCCGGGATGACCCCAGGCGAGTACCGGGAGATCGCCGCTTTGGAAGGGACGCCGGCCCAGGCCGCCTCGGAACCTGGCTCATGACCGAGGGTGCGCACGATCCCGGCGACGCTTCGGAGCATGTCGGCACGGCCATTGACCAGGACCGGCTGGACGCTCGGCTGGCGCGCATCGCCCGGATCCCCTTCCGCGC
Organism: Allosaccharopolyspora coralli; assembly: GCF_009664835.1. Classification (NCBI taxonomy): domain Bacteria; kingdom Bacillati; phylum Actinomycetota; class Actinomycetes; order Pseudonocardiales; family Pseudonocardiaceae; genus Allosaccharopolyspora; species Allosaccharopolyspora coralli. Next base: position 1,818,148 of record NZ_CP045929.1, on the reverse strand, counting down.
GAAGTTCCACCTGCGCCCTCCCGAGCTCGCCTATGCCGCGTCGCGCGGACCGGAGACCATCGCTCGGCACGCGAAGGAGCTCATCGACGCGCGGCTCGCCCCGGCGCACCCGCAGAAGGACGGCAGACAGACCCCCTGGGGCGGACACCCCGTCTTCCGCGCCCAGCACGCCACCGCGACCTGCTGCAGGAAGTGCTTGCAGATCAACCACGAGATCATCCGGGGGCACGAGCTCAGCGAGCGTGAGCGGGAATACGTCGTCCACGTCATCTGCAGGTGGATCGAGCTCGAGAGTCAGGCGGGCTCGACTCGTGCCCCGCCACCGCCTCCGACCCTGTTCTGAGAGCCTTCGGTGAGGGGACCACCTGCGGTGCGCAGGTCGTCCCCTCTCGTCCGGCGCTCAGGCCGGGATCTCCTGGGTGCGGGTGCCACGGCGGCTGGACTCCAGCATCGCCGTCAGGGTGCGCGCGTCGTAGCTGCCCAGCAGGCGGCAGCCCTCCACGAAGAAGGTCGGAGTGGCGTGCGCGCCGCTGTCCGCCGCGCTCGCGGCGTCTCGCTCGACTCGCTTGGCGACCTCCGCGCTGTCGAGGTCCTCGGTGAATGTCTCGACGTCGAGGCCGAGCTCGACGGCGTAGTCGACGAGGTTGTCGCGCTCCAGGGCGTGCTGGCGGGTGAACACGAAGTCGAGCCACGGCCAGAACATGCCTTGATTCGCCGCCGCCTCGGCCGCCCTGGCGGCGATCGGCCCGTGCGGGTGATGCGGAAGATGGCGCACCACGTAGCGCAGGTCGTCGCCGAAGCGCTCGTGCAGATCCTCCCAAGAGCCGGTGGCGTGCGCGCAGAACGGGCACTCGAAGTCCACGAACTCCACGAGCGTGAGCTGGGCGTCCTCCGGGCCGCGGATGTGGTCGACCTCCGGATCCACCGGCGGCTCCAGCGTCATCGGCAGATCCGCGGTCTCCTCGCCCCACCTGCGGGCGGCGACCTTGAAGATCGCCCACCCCAGCACGCAAGCGAGCACCATAGCAACGAACACGCCGAGAGTCGCCTGACGGCCGAGGTCGGAGGTGGTGCCGAAGGCGAGCCCGATGATCAGCAGTGACACGGTGAAACCAATGCCCGACAGCGCCGCGCCCCCGAACACGCTGCCCATCCCGACGCCTTCCGGCAGGCGCCCCGCACCCAGTCGGACGGCCAAAAGCGTCGCGAGCCCGATCCCCAAGAGCTTGCCGAGCACGAGCCCCGCGACGACGCCCCACGTGACCGGCGAGCCGAGCGAGTCGACGAGCAGCCCGCCCCGCAGGTCCACCCCTGCGTTGGCCAGGGCGAAGATCGGCACAGCCAGCAGCGCGGTGGGCAGCCGGAGGTACTCGTGCAGGCGCTCATTGACCGAGACGCCCCGAGACAGCCCCCGGCCGACGGCACGGGCCGAAGACGCGCTCGGCGATTGCCAGAAGTCGCGGAACAGCTGCCGGGCGGCGACCACCTTGTGCCGCCGCGTCGGGTACGCGGGGATGAGGAGGCCAGCGATCATCCCCGCGAGCGATGCGTGGACGCCTGAGGAGAGCGTGGCCAGCCATAGCCCGAGGACAATCAGCACGTACGGAGCCGCGCTCCATTGGCGGGAGCGTCCGAGCAGCCACAGCGCGAGAAGGCACGCGAGGGCGACCAGCAGCGGGACGATGCGGATCTCCTCGCTGTAGAAGATGCCGATGATCGACACCGCGAGGAAGTCGTCGACCACCGTCAGGGTAAGGAGGAAGACGCGCAGCTGACCGGACAGGCGAGGGCCGACGATCGCGAGCGCGCCCAGCATGAACGCGGTGTCGGTGCCGACCACAGCTCCCCAGCCTTCGATGCCCTCGGCACCGGCCGCACCGACGACGAGGACGTACACCAGCGCGGGGAGAGCCACACTCGCGACCCCGGCGATCACGGCGAGACGGGCACGGCTGGTGTCCCTCAGCGCCCCGTGGGCGAACTCCTGACGCACCTCGAGCCCAACGACGAAGAAGAACACGTGGGCTGTGTCAATGATCTTGGACAGTTCCTCTGGTTTGTTGTGGTCAGGCCGCTGCTGCGGCCGGGTGGTGGTCGTGTAGGGCCTCGGTGGGGGTGCGGTAGCCGAGGCTGCTGTGTAGTCGTTGGCGGTTGTAGAAGACTTCGATGTAGTCGGCTACGGCGAATCGTGCGCGGGCGCGGGTGGTGTGTCGGTGCAGGTGGTAGCACTCGTTTTTCAGGCTCGCGAAGAACGATTCGGCGGCGGCGTTGTCCCAGCAGACTCCGGTGCCACCGAGGCTGGTGGTGACGCGGATTTTCTTGCAGTAGCGGGAAAACTCCTTCGAGGTGTACTGGGCTCCGCGGTCGGAGTGGAACACCGCCCCGGCGGTGAGGTGCCCGTGGGTGCGGGCCATGGCCAGCGCGTCGATGACCAGGCTGGTGCGCATGTGGGCGGCCATGGCCCAGCCGACGACCATGCGGGTGGCCAGGTCGATGACCGTGGCCAGATACAGCCACCCCTCGCTGGTGGGCAGGTAGGTGATGTCGCCGACCAGCCGCGTTCCGGGCGTGCCGGCGGTGAAGTCCCGCCCGAGGAGATCCGGGCTGGTCACCGGCTGCTCACCGGGCACGGTGGTGGTCTTGTACGCGCGGGGTTGCACCGCGGCCAAACCCTGCTCGCGCATCAGGTCCGCGACCAGGCCCACGCTGGCCTCGATGCCGTCCCGGGCCAGCTGGGCGGCGACCCGGCGGCACCCGTACGTCCGGCGGGACTGGTCGAACACGCGGCGCACGTGTCCGGCAAGCTCCCGCCGCCGGGCGGTCGTCGGGGTCTCGGCGCGGTGGCGCCAGGCGTAGAACGACGACCGAGCCACGCCAAGCATGCGACACATCCAGGAAATGCTGTAGTTGGCCTTCTCCGCCTCGATCAGCGCGCAGCGCTGACTCAGTCCTGCGTCCGGGCGAAGAAGGCCGCTGCTTTTTTCAGGAACTCGTTTTCCATCCGCAGCCGCTGCACTTCGGCTTCCAACTCGCTCAACCGCGCACGCTCCACGGGACTCATCTCGGGCTCGGGTTCCGGGTTCTCCCGCCGCCAGGTGTTGACCCAGTTGCCCAAGGTCCCCTCGTTGATCTGCAACTCCCGGGCCACCTCAACCACCGGCCGACCGGTGCTCACTACCAGCTGCACCGCCTCGGCCTTGAACTGCGGGCTGAACTTCCGACGCTTCTCCGGCACGGACGCATCCTCTCAGTCGAGAGGCCCTGTCCAAGATCCTTGATACACCTCACATGCCACGGCCGAGGGCAAGCTGTATCTGTGCGCGGTCAAGGACTGCTACTTTAACCGTATCGTCGGTTACTCGATCAGCCCGCGGATGCGCTCGTCGCTGGCTGTGGCGGCCTTGCGCAACGCCATCGCCCTGCGCAATCCGGAGGGCGTGATCGTGCACTCGGACAGAGGCAGCCAGTTCCGGTCGACGAGCTACCGGCGTCTGCTGCGCCGAAACGGGCTGACCGGATCCATGGGCCGGGTCGGCGCCTGCGGCGACAACGCGGCCATGGAATCCTTCTTTTCCTTGCTGCAAAAGAACATTCTCGACACAAAACGCTGGCAAACCAGAGAGGAACTTCGGCTGGCGATCGTGTCCTGGATCGAGACCAAATACCACCGCCGGCGGCGACAACGCCGTCTCGGCAAACTCACCCCAGTCGAGTTTGAGACCATCTATACCGCCGCACACGCGGCCTGAAAACACTCAACCCCGAGTGTCAACCAAACCCTGGGCAGCCCCCGATGGCGTAAAAGCCGGCAAGTACAACACCCTGTGAAGCGCGTCCAGGCCCATCAACGTGGCTCATCCCAATCGGGGGTGTAGGAGTTGGGGTCTGAAGCCGCCGGTCTCGAGCAGGCTTCGGGCGATGTAGTTGGTCAGGTTGCGGAACCCGAGTGCGGAGCCGCGCAGGTGTTCGAGCCGTCCGTTGAGCGCCTCGGTCGGCCCGTTGCTGGTGCCGGGTCGTTCGAAGTAGGCGAGCACGTCGGCGGCTCGCTTCTTCAGGTCCGCCCCAGGGTGGTGAGCTCGGTGAGCACCTTGGGGACGCCGGCGCTGAGGTCGGTGATCAGCTTCTCCATGAGCTCGCGGCCACGTTGCCGGTCCTCGTGGCGATAGGCGGCGATCATGCGCTGGTAGACACCCCAGGTCGCCTCGACCTCGACGTGAGCGTCATCAACGAACAGCGCGCGTAGCCTGTCGCTCTGCTTGTCGGTGAGCAGGTCCGCGCCGGTGTGCAGCGTGCGCCGCGACTTGTAGAGCGGGTCGTCCCTGAACCCACGGTGCCCGTGGATCGCGAGTTGGACCCGGCGCCGGCACCTGTCGAGGGCGTCACCGGCCAGGCGCACGACGTGGAAGGGATCCATCACCGTGACCGCGTCCGGGATCTCCTCCGCAGCGGCGGTCTTGAACCCGGTGAAGCCGTCCATCGCGACCACCTCGACCGCGTCACGGAAGGCGTCGTCGCGGTCGGCGAGCCAGGTCTTGAACGCCGCCTTCGACCGGCCCTCGACCATGTCCAGCAGCCTTGCTGGGCCGGCGCCATCGCGGACCGGGGTGAGGTCGATGATCACGGTGACGTACTTGTCGCCACGCCTGGTGTGGCGCCAGACGTGCTCATCGACGCCAATGACCTTCACGCCCTCGAACCGCGTGGGGTCGTTGATCAGCAGCCGATTGCCTTCGGCCAGGACCGCGTTGTTGGCGGTGTCCCACGCGACCCCGAGTCCCTCGGCGACACGGGCGACGGTGAGGTGTGCGACCACGATCCCTTCCAGCGCCCACCGCAACCCGGTGCGCGAGAGCTTCGCGCGTGGCTCCGCCGCGGCGCTGGTGTCTTGGCGCCACACGTGTCCGCAGTCGGCACAGCGGTAGCGGCGCACTACAACTTCCAGCACGGTCGGTCGCCAGCCCAGCGGCTCGTGGGCCAACCGCCGGATCACGGTGTCACGAGCAGCGCCTTCGCTGCCGCACCGTCGGCACCACTGATCTGGTTCCACCACGCGGCACGCGAGGACCGCACGATCCGGTTCAAGTCGTTGCCCGGTCACGCTCAGACCGAGGCCGTCGAGTCGAGCGAAGGCGGTCAGGTCAGGGCGGCCGAAGCCGGCCGGCGGGGTAGCGTCGGACACGTCGAGGTCTTTCGGATGGATGGCGTAGGAACCTCCATCGTCGGGAGACCTCGACGTCTATCTGCGGACCGACGCGCCCGGCCGACCTACACCCTCATCTGGGAAGAGCCCGTTTGCGCAGGTCAGCGGCTCGTTCGCCCAGTGGGCGCATCAAGCGATAGACGCAAAGCCGACGTGATTAGGTCGTCGGTTCGATTCCGACAGGCGGCTCCGGCGAACAGCCCCTGACCTGCGCAAACGCAGGGCAGGGGCGGTTCGGTTCTGGTGGTCGCGCGATGCGCTGGCCTCACGGCTCTGCCCGACACCGACGTCGCTCTCCTCTGCGACGGACCCCTCGCCGGCTGAGCGCTCGCGGCCGGCATCCTGTCCGTGTGCCGATATGCCTCGCTCCGCTCGGCAACGCAGCGTGGCGTTGTGTCGCGACCTGGACGTGCGAGGTGTCAACGGTGCGTCGGCGCAGCGATCGTTGTGTGCGCAGCGAGATGCTCCATGCCGCACGCGCGGCGCGCACGAACGCAACGCCCCGGAACGCCAACGACCCGTCATCGCTGCGACGCGCAACGCGTCTCCCGTCACGGCAACGGATCGCAACCACGACCCGCCCACGGCGCCTCGCGGGACGGAGGGCAAGTTGACACAGTTGCGCTGCCATGGAACCGCGCTGGCTCTCTCGATGACCACCGGTGAAACAGTGCCGCTCCAGGCTTGCGCCTGGTGTTGCCTGGCCTCCTCGTGATCGGCCCGTCGGGGATCGTCAACGTGGTGCGGGTGTCGAGGCGGTCGGGTCCGACGGCTCGGCGGGGCGCGATCGTCTCGTGCGTTGGCGGACTACGGGAGCTTGGACGCGAGGACGTCGGCCGGCAGGATCTCGGGTGCTGCGCCGAGGAGGTGCTGGTTGGCCATCAGGGCTGCGACGATGGCGCCGTTGGCGTGGGCGTCGCGAGCGGCCTCGTCGGGGAATGCATCGAAGATCCAGAAGGTGTCGGCGTGGGTCCTAGCCGCGAACCAGACAATCGTTCCTACTTCTTCGTTGGCGAGTGCGACAGCGCCGGCGAGCAGATCGGCGAGCGCGTCGTGCTGTCCATCAGCCGCGACGATCTTGGCGACGAAGGCATACGGAAGTGATGCGGGTGTGGACATGAGGGGTTCTCCTTGAAGTCGGGGTTCTTCGTGGGGCGAGTTCAGCGTATGACGAGCGAGGGCCGGTGGGGAGTGGCGTATACGGCTGTATTGCTATTGTTCGCGCCATGCGTATCGGACTGATCGCGATCGACGGCTGCTTCGGTTCGGCGGTCGCGTCGGTCATCGACATCGTGCGGGTGGCCGACGGAGCCCGCGGCGATGTCGACCCGCGGATCGACCCGATCGAACTCGCCATCCTCGGACCGAAACGGCGAGTGACCACGACGGCATCGATGACCCTGTCGGTGGACCACCCGCTGTCGGAGTCCGGAGAGTTCGACGTGGTCGTCGTCCCTGCGCTTGGAACCCTCACGGCCGCCGCGACCCACGACGCCCTCCAGAGCCGAGATGCTCGTTCGGTCATCGCCTCACTCGGGCGCCTCGACGACGCGACCACCCGGATCGCCGCGGCGTGCACCGGCGTGTTCGCCGTCGCCGAGACCGGACGGATGCATCATCGGCGGGCGACGACCAGCTGGTTCCTGGGGCCGGAGTTCCTGAAGCGCTATCCGACCGTCGCCCTCGATCTCGACACCATGGTCGTGGTCGACGGGAACCTCGTCACCGCCGGCGCCGCCTTCGCCCACATCGACCTCGCGCTCTCACTCGTGCGATCGATCAGCCCCGACCTGGCCCAACATGTCGCCAAGCTCCTCATCATCGACGAGCGCCCGTCGCAGGCGGCCTTCGTCGCCTACGAACATCTCCGGCACGAGGACCCGATCGTCGTCGAGTTCGAACGCTTCGTGCGCGCCCGCCTGGACGAACCGTTCAACGTCGCCTTCGCCGCGCAGTCGCTCGGCACCAGCCGGCGCACCCTCGAACGACGAGTCCGTGCGGCGCTCAACCTCACTCCGCTCGGCTTCGTCCAACGGCTTCGCATCGAACGAGCTCGGCACCTCTCAGCAACCACGGACCTCACCTCCGCCGAGATCGCGCGACGGGTCGGCTACGCGAACGCCGAGACTCTGCGCTCCCTCCTGCGCAGGGAGCGACGCCGTTCCTGACCTATCGCCATGCCTGTAGCCGGTGTCCTAGCGCTCGGTTGGAACCACCTCTCAGCACGTCGCGTCGACGCTCCTGCGTCGCCCCTGGACGACCCACTCGACACGCCCGCAGCACAGGCCATGTGACGTGCCCCGGCTTCCCGGACGGTCGGGGTTGGGTGGCTGTGATGTCGCTGCGTTCTCGTCGAGGGGATCAGCAGACCCGATCAGGGTCGATTGGGATGAGCCGCGAAGGCGGTCAGGTCAGGGCGGCCGAACCCGGCCGGCGGGGTAGCGTCGGACACGTCGAGGTCTTTCGGATGGATGGCGTAGGAACCTCCATCGTCGGGAGACCTCGACGTCTATCTGCGGACCGACGCGCCCGGCCGACCTACACCCTCATCTGGGAAGAGCCAGCAACGAGTCCGCCAACAATCCCAGCAGCTCATTCAGCCCCGGGGTGACCAAATCCTTGAAAAACGCTTCGATCGCACCGGAAACGCAACCGGGAATGTTGGTGAAACCGCACTCCTGGTCGGCCTCGACCGGCTCTGGAGTGGTCGGTTCCGGGGGCGGGGGTGGCCTGCTCGGTGGCGCCGGGAATTCGCACACCGGCAGCGCCGTGCCCGGCCCACACGCATCGGGACGCGGTGGCAGCGGTACCGGTGGATCCGCAGGCGCCTGGGCAGGCGTGGGAACGGGCGGTTGCGCTGAGGCGACGGGGCCGCCAACGAAGCCGAGTGCGATCAGCAGCAGTACGAGGGCCAGGCGGGCGGCGCAGGGTGTCGGAGCGCGCATCATCAGGCTCCGACCAGGCCGCGCAGGATGTCCACAACCACCGGCGCCAACGCGGCCAGCAGGTACCCGAAGGCGGCGTTGCGGAAGGCGCTCTTGGCCTTCTCCACCTCACCGGGATCACCGTTGGCCAACAGGTACCGGACCCCGCCGATCGTGAGGAACACCGTCGCGACCAGCGCGAGAATGCCCATGACCCACGCCCGGATGTTGTTCAGCACCTCCTCCAGCGAACCCACCAGCGCGACCACGTGCGTGGTCTCCGCCTGAGCCGGACATGACACCGCCAGCACCCCGCAGAGCACCAGGACAACCAGGAACAGCCCCCTCCGGGCATCCAGGCGAGCAGGGCGACAGCGGACTCGACGGCGTCGGGGCGAGGGGTGCAGCGAGGTGGTGTTGGGCATGAGGGCACCTCCGATGGCGAGCGGGGTGGAAGCAGGACGTGCGGCGAGAACGGGGAGGCGGGGTCATCCCTGGGCTCCCGACGCCGGTCCGCACAGCGGCTGCGGGCATGGCGTCAGCGAAGGCGAACCACCCTCAATCGAAGTCACCGTGTGTGACCGCTGGGCGGTTTCGGCGATGCAGGGAGCGGTGTAGTCACGGGGCTGGTTGAGGTGAGCGGCGAGGCGGTGTTCGGCGCGGCGGCGTTGCTGTTTGAGTGCCGGATACGAACGGGCACGCTCGGCGGCCAGCTCGGTCAACGGGCGACCGTCGAGCCGGGTGGCCGCGATCAAGTCTGCCTCGTCGGGAGTGAGGGCACCGTCGGCGACCGCGCGGGCCAGTACCAGGTCCGGATGACCCTTCTGCACCTCGACGGCACCCGCCAGGCCAGTGGTGAGGGCGGGGCGTCCGGTGGCGGGCGTCGGGGTGTCGAGGGCGTCGCGCAGAGCCGCGTGCCCGGCGCGGAACGCGGCCCAGCGAAGGCGGTTCATGATCCGCGGCGCGTCCAGGTCGATCTCCGCGAGCTCAGCGAGGAACCCGGCCAGCACCGCCGAATGCAGATCCGCGGGGTCGGCGGCGAAGCGGGCCGACAAGCGCGCGGCGATCGTGGTCAGCGCGGGCAATGCGACTCCGGCGCACGCCACCGTCCACGCCCCGCCCTCGGCCCGCGACCGCACCACCAAGTGCGCCCACACCCGATCACGCACCTGCTGCGGACAGCGGCGGTGCAGCACCGCCTCCCGTACCTCATCCAGCCGCAACCACCGGGACGGCAACCCCGGAAACATTCGGCCATCCAGGCACAGCGGATACGGCCCGGACACCAGGAAACCGAATGCGCTGCGGGCGGTATCGAGCGCGCCTGTCTCGAAGTAATCCGAACTGGGATCAACGTGGTCGCCGTTCATCGCGGCCTCCTGCGGGAATGGGACGAGCGGTGCCCCGCAAGAAGGCCACATGAGGTGGTACCGAACTCTCACTAAACTAGTACCGGCCTCCTACCGAACTAGTACCGATCAAGTACCGCACCAGGTATCAAGATCACACCGCGCTCCCTCAGCCCTCTGACGCGCTGGATCACCGGTGATCGTCGGTACTCGGCATGCGCTGCGTTGTTAGTGACATTACTGGTTCCGCGCGGGCGCCTTACCGAATCTCGCACGCTCGCGCACGAGCGGCTCACCAAGATTTTTCCAAGTTCTCGTGAAGAATCTTGGAAACCTGCCCATGCCCAACCCCCGGACACCGGCATCCGGAGGACACAACGCATCCGGGCCGTCCTCACTCAAAGCGGGGCATCGGAAGAAAAACCAAAAAGTCGGCGTGACCGTGTTCCATCGGGGGCGTTTCTTCGGAGTTCAGGGGTGCCACAGCAACCCAGGCAATCACCCGACCCGAGAAAGGGCTCCTGCGATGCCTCGACCCCACACCCCCGGCAACCGGCCTCCGCGCGGTTCCGACCCCCGCCCGTACCCCGGCGCCCCGGACCGCACCCGCCCGCACCACGCCCGGCCCGCCGCCACCCGGCGACGCCGGGAACACAGCCCCCGCGGCAAGGCCGCCGCAGCGATCCCCAGCTCGGTGTGGGCACCCACCGCCCCCATCGACCCGGCACTGGCCTGGCCACCCGCGCTCATCCGGCAGATCACCACCGCGTTCACCGAACCCGGCGCCCGAGTCGGCCTGCTGCCCTGGCCCCGCACGAACGCCGCCGAGCACACCCCCGAACTCGACGAGCAGGCCGACGACGCCCTGGCCGCGATCGACCGAACCGGCCGCGTCGCCATCTTCGACCCAGCCCCCAACCCCGGCCCGGCTTCGGCGGGAGCGGTGTCGCGGCCGTTCTGGGACGGGCTCATCACCCCCGACGCCCACCACACCGCCCTCACCCCAGACCACGCGGATGCGGGGCGCGACCTGGCTACCGACGAGTCCGATGCGGATCTTGAGCTGATCATCACGAGCCTCGATCCCCGGGCTTCCGGGGACGCGGTGACCGATCTCGTCGCCCTGCACGCAGCACGCCGCCTCCGCACCGGCGACACCCTCGCCGTACTCACCCACAGTCACCAACACGACGGGGTGCTGGTCGACCCGACCGGCTCGATTGTGGCGGCCGGGCAGAACGCCGACCTGCTCTACCTCCAGCACCTCGTCGTCCTCCACACACCCCTGCACCGCCACCCCCTCACCCCGCCGGAACCCACCTCGACCGACACCGCCACAGCACCCCGGGCCAGGTGGGTGGCACCGCACCGGCGGATCCACTGCGACCTGCTCGTGTTCGCCCAACCCACCGACCACGCGAACGGCACACACCCGTGACCCCGCACCCACGCGCCGAGCCCGACGACAGGAAGGCCCCCGCCATGCCCGAACCCCAGCACCCCGACACCACCTGCAGCACTTCATCCTCGGGGGTGTCGGTGTGGGCCACGGCCCAGTCCGCGCCCGCCTCCCAACGCCAACACCGCTACACCCCTGAATCGACCAGCCACCCCGCGAAGATGCTCCCGGCCGTGGCCGCCCACGCCATCGCCCACTACACCCAACCCGGCGACCTCGTGATCGACCCGATGTGCGGCATCGGCACCACCCTCGTCGAAGCCCTCCACGCCGGACGCCGAGCCCTCGGAGTCGAATACGAACCCCACTGGGTCCAAGTCGCCCGCGACAACGTTGCCCTCGCCGCCGACGACGGCGTCCCCCACCTCGGCGAGGTCTACTCCGGAGACGCCCGCCAACTCCGGACGTTGCTGCCGGTCGAGTACGCCGGCCAAGCCGCACTCGCCGTCACCAGCCCGCCCTACGGCCCCTCCGTCCACGGCCAAGTCATCACCAAACCGAACAAGACCGTCCAGAAGTTCCACCACCGCTACGGCAATACCCTCGACCGCGGCAACCTCGCCAACATCGGCCACCACCGACTCCTCGCCGGATTCACCCGCATCCTCACCGCCCTACGCGCATTCCTGAAACCCGGCGGACACATCGCCATCACCCTGCGGCCCTGGCGAGAACACTCCGAACTCATCGACCTGCCCACCCAAATCCTCACCTGCGGACAACAAGCCGGACTCATCCCCACCGAACGCTGCGTCGCACTCCTCGCGCGAGCCACCGACACCGAACTCATCGCCCGCGGCAGCTTCTTCCAACGCGACTTCATCCGCAAACAACGCGACACCGGACTCCCGCTACACCTCATCGCCCACGAAGACGTCATTATTTTCCGAACGCCGAATCAAGACTGAATTGCGTCATGAAATGCGCACTCGGACCCCACTCTAGTACTATCGGCAAGCATCGCGAGGCCCATCATGGCAAGCAAGAACACCCGATTCGACCACAACAGGCTAGAACCTGATTCAGTCGACGACACAGCTTTACCTGAAATCTATACCCCTACTGAAGCCGCCGAAAAGCTAGCGGTCAAAGAGTCCTGGCTCCGCCGCAAAGCGGGGGCCCGCGCGATTCCGTGCACTCTCCTCGGGAAGCATTTGCGTTTCTCCGAGAAGGATCTGCGCGACATAGTCCAGCTTGCCCGCATATCGTTCCCGAGCCGCCAGCGGAGATAAATCAGAACCGGATCACCGAACAATTCGGCATTGGTCGAAGTTTCTTCGGCCAATGACAACATACCGGTTCCGCTCTAGCCGATATAGAGCGTCAATGGGGTCCGCCCGGATCGACCGGGCGGACCCCACACATGTTGGAGGAATACCAATGGCCTGGATCGAACAACACGGCGCGGGCTGGCGCGTCCGCTACCAGCGCCCAGACGGAACCATCGGAACCGACAGCGGCTACACCAACCCCACCGATGCGCGAAGCCGCGCCGACGACATCAATTACGAATCCAAGCGTGGCACCTTCACCGACCCACGAAAAGCACAGACCACTCTCAACGAATGGATCGAAATCTGGCGCGAGGCACACGAGGTGAGCAGCAACACGTGGTCGAAGTATGACTCCTATATTCGTAACCACATCGAACCACGCTTCGGCACCACCGAAATCGGGCCAATCAAGCGCATCACGGTAAAAACGTGGTCCAAAAAGCTTCGCCGAGACCTGAAAGAGGCGACCGTCGCCGGAATCATCTCGCTCTTCTCCACGATCCTCGCCGAAGCCGCCGAGGAAGACCTCATCACCAAGAACCCCTGCCGTCGCCTCGGCCTCAAGCTCGCCCCATCTGACCGCAGGGAGATCGTCACGCCGACGCGCTTGCTGCCCATCGCCGACCGCTGCGGCCCCTACCGGACGATGATCATCGTTGCCGCGTACACCGGCCTGCGCTGGGGCGAGCTAGCCGGACTGCAATGGCGCAACGTCCACCTCGACCGCTCCCCACACGCCGCCATCGTCGTAGACCCGAACGTCGGAGCACTCCACGAGACCGCAGGCCACCTCGAACTCGGACCACCCAAGACCCCCGCCAGCGCCCGCACGGTCCACCTGCCACCGTTTCTGGCCGAACTGCTCCGCGAACACGCCACCACACAGTTCCACGACCACGTCTTCACCGGCGCACGAGACGGCCTTCTCCGCCGATCGAACTTCAACCGTCGAATCTGGCGCCCAGCCGTCGCCGGTCAAGCCTCCCGGGGGTGGCGGCCCCTCCAGCCCGGGTTGGACTTCCACGGACTACGCCACACCCAGAAGAGCTGGCTCTCCGAAGACCGCATCCACGAAGTGCTCCAGCACGATCGTCTCGGTCACGAAATGAGCGGCGTTCGCGGCATCTACACCCACGTCACCCCAGCTGATGATCGACACCATGATCACAGCCCTAGAAAATAAGTGGCGTATATCACAAATGACCCCGGTTGCCGCGACCCCCGCTGATGACCGGCAGCGTGACCACATTTCGCCCCAATCCGGTAAGCCATGATCAACGCCTCCCAGTCCCCTCCCAAACACACGAAAACCCCCACCGATGAAGATCACCGGCAGGGGCTCTGACCTGCGTAAAGTACTGGTGCGCGATACTGGGATTGAACCAGTGACCTCTACCGTGTCAAGGTAGCGCTCTCCCACTGAGCTAATCGCGCGAGGCGGAGGCGGGAATCGAACCCGCGTACAGGGCTTTGCAGGCCCTTGCCTAAGCCACTCGGCCACTCCGCCGGATTCCGGCTGGCACACCGGAACTGGGTGACCACCGGGTGGACAGCGTACGAACCTGATGGCGTCCCAGAGCGGATGACGGGACTCGAACCCGCGACCCTCACCTTGGCAAGGTGATGCGCTACCAGCTGCGCTACATCCGCATGCATGCCGACTCACGGTGACCGGGAGGGAATCCGTCCGTGTGCCGCGCTGCAAGAGGAACTCTAGCCCACGTCCCTGATCACTTTCGAACCGGGGCCTCAGGCCCCGGCTCCGTCACGGTGACCGGCGCATCCTTCGACCGCCGACCGAACGGGATCAGGACAGGTCGTGCGGCAGCAGGCGCGTCAGAGCCTCGTCGACGTCGACCCACAGGTTCTCGTTGCCCGGCACGACGACGTCGTAGGTGCGGTCGAGGAAGTCGGCCAGCTCCTGCGCCGAGGCCTCGAAGACCGCGTGGCCGGACGGCGAGCTCAGCTCGATCACGACGACCTCGGGGTCGTCGACCGCAGGCCGGATGCTGACGTCGCCCTCGCCCGCGTGCGCGATCAGCCCGTCGGCCAGCAGGTCGCGCGCGAACACCCATTCGACCCAGCCGGCCCGGCCGGTGCGGAAGGCGGCCACGACCGCGTAGGGGTCGCGGGTGTCGTAGCGCAGCTCCACCTGCACCGGCACCGCAGGCGTCTGCGGCGCCAGCAGATCGAAGACCGCCGTCGAACGAAGTGCCACATGATCGTTACGCATAGTCCTCGCCTCTCGTGCTCCCTCCCGGTCCGTATATCGGCCGAGCACCCCAGTTGTGACGGTTACAGGACCGAAAACGCTCGCAACTCGCGGATACATCACCCGTACGGGGCAGAACTACTTCACAGGGCTACCAGCGCGCTGCACAGCGTGTTCAGTTTCCACCTGATCACCGGAAACGCCCGGCAACCAGGTCGCTACCGAGCGAAACCTCGCGGCTCGGACTCACCCGTCGACGAGTCCGCCAACGACGCCGTCGCCGAACGCGGGACGGCATCGCCGCATCCGCCCCGACGCCGCTCCCACCCTTTTCGCGAGGAGTCCGGAACTCGCCTCGGGACGCCGACCCAGAATAGGCGACGAATCCGCCGTCCGAGCCCCACAGACGCGGGTGCATGAGAGACTCGCCACCAGCGTTCCCCGAAACGGACCAACCGAAACAGACGTCCATCGCGGGCCCCCGCACGATTCCTTCCGTTCACGGGGTGTTCATCACACTGTGACGAGGATCGAAGATCGTGAACTCGGTACGACGCTCCGCAGCCTCCGTCACACGAGATGACTCACGTCACACTCGAGGTGGTGTAGGTGCCGCCTCGTCCGGCAGGCACGAACAACCGAGAGTGGCCCGTATCCTGGCGGCAGACACTCGTTCGTCAGACCCCGGCGAGCGTGCAGCGATGATCGCGGACGACGCGACCAGCCCAAGGCAGGTGGATCCTGAGCAACGCAGCCGGGCCCGGGCCCACACACACCAGCGAGCGATCCGAGCAGTCGGACACCGAGCCGCACAGCCGGTGGTCAACTCTGCGCGGACGCCTGCACGAACGGCGCGAGAGGATCCGGGTCAACTCGACGCTCAACACCAGCTACCGCATCGCGCTCGGCACGCTCGGCACCATCGTGCTTCTCGCCGGTCTTCTCATGGTCCCGTATCCGGGGCCGGGGTGGCTCGTCGTGTTCGCCGGGCTCGGCATCCTCGCGACCGAGTTCTCCTGGGCGCACAACCTCAACACCCGGGCCAAGCGCTACTACCACGCCTGGACCCGGTGGCTCGGCAGACAAAACGTCGCGGTCAAGCTCGCCACCATGGGGCTCACCTGCGCCGTCGTACTCACCACGCTCTGGCTGCTCGGCCTGTTCGCCATGGCCGGAAGCTGGGTCGGCGTCGAGTGGGACTGGTTGAGTTCCCCCCTGTTCGATAGCTGACCATCGTGCGGTAGTGTTCATCGTGTCGCCGGGAACGGGGACTCACGGGCGATTAGCTCAGGGGGAGAGCGCTTCGTTCACACCGAAGAGGTCACTGGTTCGATCCCAGTATCGCCCACACACCACAAGGCCAGGTCAGAGATCCGCAAGGACATCTCCGACCTGGCTTTTTCATGCCCCCGAGTTTCAGATGCAGCAAATATGCAGCATCGGGTCATCGAACCGACGGCGTCCCCCGCTCCCCCACCCTCATCTCCCGCCGCGTCATCGAGTGCACGCAGGATGCGTTCGCCGTCATCGGTGCGTCGGGTGTAGAGATCCAGTGTCGTGGCTGACCGCTCATGTCCCATCACTCGCTGAACCATGTTGGGCGGCACGCCGTCGTCGATGAGCCACGTGGCGCAGGTCGTAGAAGCGCAAGCCGCCGGCCTGGTGGCGTGCGACGTGGTGCACGGCCGCCGCCTCGGTCCTCAGGGGTCTCGATCGCTGGTGTCTGTCAAGGGGTTACCCACGGGACGACCGCGGGAAGTGGACTCGCATCAGACCGATGGTTGTTGGTCGAGCAGGCCGACGGGGTCGACGCTGTAGGCGACCATCCAGCTGGGGTCGATGCGATACCACACGTTTTCCTCCCAGAACGGGTTGTGGCCGTCGTCGTCGTAGTGGTCGACGAGGTAGTCGCGGACGGTCAGCCAAGTCGGGTCGCTGTTCGTTCCCTCGGGGTTCAGCGGAACGGCGTGTCCGTGGGTGAAGATGCCGAGCTGCTCGCCCCGCATGAAAGTCGCGCTGATGCCGGGCCGCGCCGCGAGATGACGGGCTTTAGCGGCCTGGCGGTGGGTGCCGACGATCCAACGGCCGTGCAGGAGGTGCCCGTCGGCGCCGCTGATGCGTGGCTCACCGCGCCGGGTGACCGTGGCGATGGCCAGAGTGCACATGCCTTGGCAGACTCGGACGACCTGCTCGGCGCCCAAGGTGCTTTCACCCGGCCGGATGATCGACTTGAGGTGGCTGCTGGAGCCAGCCCAAGACGTGTCGAGCAGGGCTTGGAGGCTGTCGAGCTCGTCGGGAGTTTCGAACATTCGGCTAGGCAATCAGTTCCCACCGACAGCGTCAGCTCAGTGTGCAGTCGCCGACCGCGCGTGGGCGAGCCGGTAGGAGGTGGCGCCGGTCTCGGAGGCCGAAGGGAATTGGCCGGACCGCGGGCCTCCCGCGAGCTGAAGAGCCGGAGCGAATCCGGAGCGGACGGGCAGGGACCGGCCGCCACACCGCACAACGCCCCGGCACGGACGCCAGGTCAGCGGGCACTCGACATCACCAGAGGACACAGACCGGTCGTGCGTCGCCGCCTACACATCGAAGAGGTCACTGGTTCGATCCCAGTATCGCCCACGCGAAAGCGGCCAGGCCGCAGATTCCGTCAGGACATCTCCGACCTGGCCTTTTCCTGTTTCTACCGTGGTCGGCGTCAGCACTTGGTCAGGGAACCGGGGCCGAAACCGCTCCCCTACCGTCTGCGTCTGCGTACGTCTCCGGGATCACGTCCCGCCGTTGGCGGCCAGGATCTGGGCCGCTGAGGCTCGCGCGACGGCGGCGGCAGCAGGATCCTGCTCGAGCAACGCGGTGGTGATGGCGCCTTCCATGAGCTGGACGATCTGCCGTGCAACGAACTGCGGGGCGACGAGGCCGCACTCGGTCAGCAACTCGGCGATCCACGCACGAGTGTCGGTCTTGTACTCCAGGATCGCCGCATGGGCGGGATGCTGCGGGTCGGCGAGCTCCACAGTGGCGTTGACGAACGCGCACCCTCGAAAACTCGGCGTGGCGAACCATTCCCGGAGCGAGTCGAAGATCCCCAGCACCTTGTCGGTCGCGGAGCCGTCGTCGGCGAGTCCCCCGCGCAGCCTGGCGCGGTAGCGGGTGTCGATGTGGCGCAAGCAGGCGACGATGAGTTCGTCCTTGGTGGGAAAGTGCTTGTAGAGCGTCATCTTCGCGACGCCGATCTCGTCGACGAGGGTGTCCACTCCGAGTCCGGTGCCGCGCTCGTAGAACAGCCTCGACGCCTCGTCGACGATCAAGTCTCGCTTGTTGGGCCGTACTCGACGCTCCATGCGCTCCCCTCCCGCTCGAGGCTCTCCGTCACGGGTGTCACGGCTCAAGACCGCAGAGCCCGACGCGAGAGTATACGGACTTGTATGGGCAGACCAATCTGTCTACGGTAGCCCACGATCCGATCGAGACCACTTCCACAAGGGACGGCATGGACGACACGAACGTCGAACGTGGGCAGACGACGGCGCGCCGCCAGCGGGCCGCGATCGCCCTCGTCCAGGTGCTGGGTCTCGCCGTGTGGTTCTCGGTTTCGGCCGTCGTTCCGAGCCTGCGCCAGAGCTGGGGGATCAGTACGTCGGGCGCGGTGTGGCTGACCGGCGCGACCCAGCTGGGTTTCGTCGTCGGCGCCGTCGGGTCCACGGCGCTGAACCTGGCCGACCGGATCACCGCCCAAGTGCTGCTGGCGATGAGTGCGGCATCGGCGGCCGTGTGCACCGTCGTTCTGGCCCTGTTCGCCGACGGGATGGCCACCGCGCTCCCACTACGGTTCCTGACCGGGGTGTGCCTGGCCGGTGTGTACCCGGTCGGGATGAAGCTGATGGCTTCCTGGGCGCCCAGCACGGGTCGGGGCCTCGCGCTCGGAGTACTGATCGGGGCGCTGACGTTGGGGTCCATCCTGCCTCAACTGATCAACGGCTTCGGCGACCTCCCCTGGCCCACTGTCCTGCTCGTCGCCTCCGCGCTGGGCGGGCTCGGCGCCCTGATCGCCCTTGTCTTCGTGCGCCCCGGCCCGCACCTCGCGCGCGGGACGGGCACACCTCACCCCCGCTACGCACTCACGATGTTCACCCAGCGCGGTCCCCTGCTGACGAACCTCGGCTACTTCGGCCATATGTGGGAGCTCTACGCCCTGTGGACCTGGCTCCCGATCTTCCTGCTGGCCAGCCCTACCGCACAGGAACTGCCGGGCTCCGTCGGACTCGTCGTGTTCGCCACGATGGGCTTGTTCGGGGTCGCCGGATGCCTACTCGGAGGATGGGGCGCCGACCGATTCGGCCGCTCGCGAGCAGCCGTGATCGCGCTGGCCGTCAGCGGAACATGCTGCCTGCTCTCTCCTTTGGCGTTCCACGCCGGACCGGCGCTGCTCGTGCTGTTCTGCGCCGTGTGGGGAGCCTCGGTGATCGCCGACTCCGGCGTGTTCTCCACGTCGCTGAGCGAGACCGCAGACCCCCACTACGTCGGGACCGCGCTGACCGCCCAGACCGCCATCGGGTTCGCGCTGACAGTGATCAGCATTCAACTCGTCCCGCTGCTGGCGAACGCGGTCGGATGGCAATACGCCTTCCTGCTTCTCGTGCCGGGCCCGGTGATGGGCGCGCGCGCCATGCAGGCCCTCGGCTCGCGCGTCCCCAACACCACCCCGGCCGCCAGTGACGAGCCGTCGTGACCGCGGCATCAACGAGGTCCGCTCCGCTACACGTCCGTACTCCGCGGCGGAGTCACCGATCGCACGGCTTCGGCGTTCGTTGATGTCCAACGACAAATCCATGCCGAAAGCACGGCTCGGCCAGCAACGCCCTTCGACCGCAGTCCCCGCACCCTAGCCAGCGCACGGCCAGTGTGCGACCACGGCCGCGAGCAGCCCCGCTCGCTCCGGCATGTCGTCGAGGACCGCGTACTCGTGTGCCGCGTGCGCACCGTCGCCACTCGCTCCCATTCCGTCCAGGACGGTGATTCCCGCATCCGCGAGGACGTTTCCGTCGCTGGCACCGCCGACCTCACGGAGATCCAGCGACAAGCCCCACCCGGCGACCGCCTGCTCGGCGACCCGGATGAGCGCGTGCGTGGCGTCGGTGGCTTGCCACGGCGGGCGGTTCCAGCCACCGTCGAACGTCACGCGCACACGCGGGTCCGCAGGCGACCACGAGAGGAGGCCGCCCTCCACCCGCTCGGCTTCGCGCACGGTTCGAGCCCGGACATCGAGTTCCAGGCGCGCTGCGGGCGCGACGACGTTGGCACGGCCACCGCCGGAGAAGGTGCCCACGTTCACCGTCGTGCCCACCGCAGGGTCGGCCAGACTCACGGCGTGACACGCCAGATCCGCAAGCGCGTGGATCGCACTGGCCCCGCGTTCCGGATCGAGTCCGGCATGCGACGCGATTCCTGTTGCGTTCACGTCCCACAGACCGACTCCTTTACGCGCGTACTTGAGCGTTCCGGTGCAGCCCCCGGGTTCGAGGACCAAGGCGCCCAGCGCGTGTTCGGATTGCTTCACCAGCACACCGCGGGAGCCGAGACTGCCTACCTCCTCGTCCGCGTTGATCAACAAACGCACGGTGGGACGGGGAATTCCCTGTGCGTCCAACGCAGCGATCGCGTGCACACCGAGAACGATGCCGGCTTTCATGTCGAAGACACCCGGGCCGTGCGCAACACGTCGTGTTCGCCCCTCCCACGTCTGTTCCGCGATGGAGAAAGGCCGCTGCTCGATCGTTCCCGTATCGAAAACCGTGTCGTGATGTCCCAGTAGCACCACGGTCCCGGGCAACGACCCGGGAATCTCCGCTCGGACCACGGTGGCGGCTTCCGGCGAACCGGCCACCGTCGCGTCGCCGACGACCTGTTCGACCTCCACGCCCGGCCACCGTTGCCGAACCCACCGCGCGAGCACGTCGGCCCCTCGCCCGAGCGATCCCGGATCGGTACTGGGGGTTTCCGTCGTCACCAGACGTTCGAGGTCCGCGTTGAGAACGTCCGACTGCGCGGCGAGGCGTTGCCGCACGAGCGTGCCGGTGTGCGCGGGTGTACCCGCGCACACCACCGGGCGCGGCTGATCCACACTACTCATCTCACACTCCTTGCGTCGCACCGGTCGGTGCCTCGAGCGGGGTGACAACAGAACGGACCGGCGGACTACCCCACACCGAGCGGGATGCCCAACACGATCCACAGCAAGAACAGGACGGTCCACACGGCCAACATCGACAAGGCGATCGGCAACGTCATGGACATCAACGTCCCGATGCCCGCGTCCTTGCGATAGCGCTGGAGGAAACCGAGCGCGACGGCGAAGTAGGGGCTCATCGGCGTCAACACGTTGGCAGTCGAGTCCCCGATACGGAACGCCGCCTGCGTCGACTCCGGGTCGATGCCGACGAGCATCAGCATCGGGACGAGCACCGGAGCAAGCAAGGTCCACTGCGCCGAGCCACTGGTGATGACCAACCCGAGCCCGAACACCAGGAAAACCGACAGCAGCAGGAGAATCGGCGTCGGCGCGTTCAGCCGCTCCAACACTTCCGCGCCGTGCACGGCGATCCACTGCCCGATACCGGTCCACTTGAAGTACGCGAGGAACTGGGCGATGACGAAGAACAGCACGAGGATGTTGCCGATGTCCTCCATCCCTCCGCGCATCAACCCGGGTACGTCGGCGGCACGGCGGATGGAGCCGGTCACGCGGCCGTAGGCGTACCCGGCAGCGGTGAACCCGACGAGCAGCACCACCGCGATGCCTTCGATGAACGGTGAGGGAACCAGTTCACCGGTGTCGGCGTCACGCCACGGTGAGCCGGGCGGAAGCCACGCGATCGCGCAGACGACGAGGAACACGAGGGTCGTCCACCCCGCCGCCTTCAGACCCCGGATCTGGTCGCCGCTGATCTTCTCCAGTTCCTCGCCGGGAGGTCCTTCGTAGGTGCCTGCCCTGGGCGTGACGACCTTGTCGACGACCACGGCACCGACCACGGCGACCACGATCGCCGACACGGCCGAGAACCAGTAATTGGACAGGGCGTTGACCTCGACGGACGGGTCGATGATGGCGGCGGCGTCCGTGGTGATCCCCGGCAACAGAGCGTCGGTGGCGGTCACGAAGATGCTCGCGTCGTAGCCGGCTCCCACCGCGACGTAGGCGGCTACCGCGCCGACGAGCGGGTTGCGGCCGAGGCTGTGGAACACCATCGCGCCGAGGGGAATGAGGACGATGTAGGCGGCGTCGGAAGCGATGCTGCCGCTGACGCCGGCCAACATGAGCGCCAACGTCACCATCGAACGAGGTGCCTTGAGCACGGTCACGCGGAGCAGTGTGGGGAGCAGACCGCTGCGGTCGGCGACGGCGATGCCCAGCATCACGGCCACGATCGTGCCCAACGGGGGAAAGGTCACGAAGTTCTCGACCGCGTCGGTCAGCGCGAACCGCATGCCCTCCGCGCTGATCAAACTACGGACGTCGACCGACTCGTCGTCCCCCGGCAACGTCGCCGACAGCCCCATCGCTGCCATGACGAGGCTCGCCACCGCCAGCACCACCGAGAGGATCAAGAACAACAGCACGGGGTGCGGTAAGCGGTTTCCGACGCGTTCGATCCCACCGAGGACGGTGGTGACCCAGCCGGGCGAGTCGGTGGTCCTCTCCTTGGCCTCGCTCACGTCGCGCTCCCTTGTTCAGCTGTTGCGAACCGTGACAGCCTCACCATTGCGCTTCCCGGACGCCGAAATTCGTCATCTTCGCCCAGATACCCGTACCTCGGTGAGGAAAATGCCCACCACGCCGACCGGATCCGCCACCTCGGTGCTCGACGAGCTCGACAGGGCGGTGATACACGCGCTGCAGATCGCGCCCCGCGCGTCGTGGACCGACCTCGGGGCCGCGTTGCAGTACAGCGGGACGACGCTCGCCCGGCGGTGGAATCGGCTGCGATCGCAGGGGTGGGCGTGGGTGACGGGCTCCGGGAGTCCGAAGCTCTGGTTCGGGATGGCAGGCGCGTTGCTGCGCGCAGACGTCGCAGAGGAGGCTGTGGACGAGGTCCTCAGCCTGCTCGCGCGGGATCCGAGGACGAAGTCCGTCTACCGGCTGGCCGGACGCGGTTCCGTGTTGGCTCATGTGATCGTGACGGACCGGTCTCATTTGGACACGTGGTCGCGCGAGATCGCTTCGTTGCAGGGCGTGCTCGACACCGACGTCCGCATGGTGACCGGCACGCATCAGGACGCGCGGACGTGGCGGCTGGACGGCCTGACCCCGGCTCAGCAGAAGGAGCTGCACGTCGCCACGGGGACGTCTCGCCCGATTCACCTTCCGCCGGAGCGAGTACGCCCGCTGCTGCATGCGCTCGGCCGGGACGGGCGAGCGAGCGCGGCCGAGCTGGCCCGGTCGACCGGCTGGCCACGGACGACGGTGCAGCGCCGCCTTCTCGATCTGAGTCGTGCGGGGCTGCTGGCGATCCGGTGCGACGTGACGCAGGAAGCGGTCGGTTGCCCGGTCACCCTGTGGCTGTCCGGATCGCTCGACGCCGCGGTCCTGTCCGAGTCGTTGCCGAGGATCGCCGCGTTGTCCCAGGTCCGCCTGCTGCTGACCACGACCGGCGTGGACAACGTCGTGATCGGGGCATGGCTGGGCCGAGTGGAGGACGCACTTGATCTCGAACGACGCCTGGTCGAAGCGGCTCCGCAGTTGCGGGTGCGAGAGCGTGAGGTGGCGATGCGCAAAGCGAAGATCCAGGGCTGGATCGTCGACGACACCGGCAGGGCTCGCGAGTCGGTTCCGATCGACCCGTGGGCACAAGCGGGCCCCGGCCGGTGACCGCACCGCCGCCGACTGCGCACCACAGACCGACCGCCGAACTACTCGAACGCAGCGCTGTAGGCGTTGAGGGCGGGCTGGCCACCGAGATGGGCGAACAGGACGTTCGAGTCCTCGGCAATCTCACCGCTGCGGACGAGGTCGATCAGTGCCGCCATGGACTTGCCCTCGTAAACCGGATCGAGAATCATCCCCTCGACGCTCGCGACCAGCCGGATAGCATCCACAGTGGACTTCACGGGTACTCCGTAGGATTGCCCTGCCCAGCCTTCCCGGACACTGATCTCGTCGTCGGCGAGATCTCGGCCCTGTCCGATGAGTTCGGCGGTGCGGCGCGCGATCGTGGCCACCTGCGCGCGGGTGTCGCCGACCTTGGCCGACGCGTCGATGCCGATCACCCGCCGAGGCCGGCTCTGCCCGGCGAAGCCGGCGATCATGCCTGCCTGCGTACTGCCGGTCACGCTGCACACGACGATCGTGTCGAAGAAGGTACCCAGCTCACGTTCCTGTTGCTCGACCTCGTCGGCCCAGTTGGCGAACCCGAGACCGCCGAGCGGATGATCCGAGGCTCCCGCCGGGATCGCGTACGGGACAGCACCGTCCGCACGCACCTCGTCGAGAGTCCGCTGCCAGCTGTCCTTGAACCCGATCCCGAAGTTCGCGCGGACCATTCGCACGTCTGCGCCCATGATGCGGGACAACAAAATGTTTCCGACCTTGTCGTTGACCGCGTCCGGCCAATCGACCCAACTCTCCTGCACGAGAACGGCCTTCAACCCCGCTTTGGCCGCGACGGCGGCCACCTGCCGAGTGTGATTCGACTGCACCCCTCCGATGCTGACGAGAGTGTCCGCGCCCTGGCGTAGCGCGTCGGGGATCAAGTACTCGAGCTTGCGAGTCTTGTTCCCGCCGAACGCCAGCGCGCTGTTGCAGTCTTCCCGCTTCGCCCAGATCCGGGCGCCGCCGAGATGGTTACCGAGATCGTCCAGCGGATGGACCGGACTGGGCCCGAACAACAGTGGGTAACGCTCGAAGTCGTCCAAGGACACAGTTACTCCTTCGAACAGCGGAGGCTTGCGTTGTTGCCGCGACCGAGTTGATGCACCGTGAAACGATGACACGATCACGCGTTCGCCGGATGCTTCGCTTGACGCAGGCCGGGCACCTGCACGGGCTGGTAGGCGATCTCTACGAGGCGATCACCCGGCTGCCCGACCGGCTGGCGGCGCTCCCGCCGGAGCAACGTCCTCGCGGGCCGCTTGGGGCCGGCAGTCCCGCCCGAAGGCACCTGCCGGCGGTTCCGTTCACCACTCCCGCGACCGTCGCCGCTGTGGTGCTCGGCTGGCGCGAACCGGCCGACCGGCCCGCGCTCCTCACGACGCTGGTGTGTTCGGCCACCGCGACGGCGCTGACCGCCCACCTGGTGCGCACCGTGAACCTGCCGCTGCTGCTCGGGGATCGGCCGGTCCCCTCCCCCGGTGAGCGGAAGGCGATCCTGCGGCGCTGGCACGCTCTGAACCATGTCCGCAACATCGCACTCACCGGTGCGGTGCTCGCGGCACACGCGGTCATCCACCGGCAGGACCCGTGGTCGTCGCTGCCCCCGAGGTGACGAGTCGATCGAGGCGCCGTGGCGCGCACCGCGGCCGCCCCGCACTGCGGCACGACACGGCCGTGTGCGCTTCAGTAGCGGTAGTACTCCTGCTCGCGCGGCTCGCGCAGCCGCCGGGTCGCGCCGTGCAGCACACTGCTCGCGATCGTCACGACGATCGCGCCCCAGAACGCCGGCCAGAATCCGCCGACCGAGAACGGCAGGTCGAGCTGCTGAGCGAGATACCCGGTGAGCCAGAACAGCAGCGCGTTGACCACCAGCCCGAACAACCCGAGCGTGAGCACGTAGAACAGGCAGCCCAGCGTCTTCGCCACCGGCTTGAGCACCGCGTTCACCACGCCGAACACCACGGCCACGGCCAGCAGCGTCACGATCTTGGTTCCGGTGTCGTCCCCGCCGAGGTCGATGCCCGGCAACGCGGTGGTGATCCACACGGCCAGGGCCGTGATGGCGATGTGCAACACGAGGCCCACGGTGGCGCCCTTTCGTCGGCGTCGGAGACCACGACGCTACCCGGCCGCCGAACTCAGAAGGCAGGTGGGAACCGGCATCTGTGCCCGTAGGGCACGTCTCACGTGACCAGCCGCAGCACCGTTAGACGCTCCGGCGCGTCTCCAGTTCCCAGATACCCACCTCAGCGATGGATCTGGCTCATCGCCTCCGCCGGGTAGCGCTCACCGGCCGCCACACCCCGCGGCGCGACCGCGTCGATCGCGGAGAGTTCGTCGGCGGTCAACGACAACTCGGAGGCCGCCACGTTGTCCTCCAGGTACGTGCGCCGTTTCGTGCCGGGAATCGGGACGATGTCCTCGCCCTGCGCGAGAACCCAGGCGAGCGCCAACTGGGAGGCGGTCACGCCCTTGCGCTGGGCGATGGCGCGCACCTCGTCGACGACGGCCAGGTTGCGATCGAAGTTCTCGTCCTGGAACCGGGGGCTGTTCCGGCGCCAGTCGTCCTCCGGCAGGTCCTCGCGGCTGCGGATCTCCCCGGAGAGGAATCCACGCCCGAGCGGGCTGTAGGCGACGAACCCGATGCCGAGTTCGCGGACCGTCGCCAGCACGTCGTTGTCCTCGGGGTCACGACTGAACAGCGAGTACTCCGTCTGCACCGCCGTGAGCGGGTGCGCGGCGTGGGCTGCTCGAATCGTCTCCGGAGCGGCCTCGGAGATCCCGAGAAAGCCGACTTTGCCCTGCTGCACGAGTTCGGCCAGCGCCCCGAACGTCTCCCCGACCGGCACGTCGGGGTCGACGCGGTGCTGGTAATACAGGTCGATATGGTCGATGCCGAGGCGCCCCAACGAGGCGTCGACCGCATGCCGGAGGTAGTCGGGACGGCCGTTGACGTGCCCGGTGAGCTGACCGTTGTCGTCGACCTCGTTGCCGAACTTGGTGGCGAGCACGACCTCGTCCCGGCGCCCGATCAGCGCCCGGCCGAGAAGTTGTTCGTTGCTCCACGGGCCGTACATGTCGGCGGTGTCGAAGAACGTGATGCCGAGGTCGAGGGCGCGCTGCACCGTCGCGACGGACTCCGAGTCGTCCTGACCGCCGTAGGCGAAGTTCATTCCCATGCACCCGAGTCCCTGGGCGCTGACGAGAAGATTCTGACCGAGTTCTCGAGTCTGCACGGGGGTGCTCCTTCCTCGACCTTGCGTTGTCGTGTCGGGTACCGACGGGCGCCGGCCGGACTGTCAGGAAAGGATGTGGTCGGCGGCGGCACGCACCGCTCGGCGGGGCCGTTTGCTCTCCTGCTCGTAGGCTTCGAGGAACCGGAGCACCAGACCCTCGCGCAACCCCCACGGACAGATCTCCACCGTGTCGAGATCGAGGACGCGCAGCATGGCCTCGGCGAGGACCGAACCCGCAAGAGCACGATACGACCGAGTGCGCGAGATCCCCGGCAACGCGACGCGCTGCTCGTGATCGAGCGCGGCCAGGTGCGGGATCCACGCCGCCACCTTGTGCCGGTGCAGCCGCTCCGGACGCCGAATCCGTTTGCGGTGTCCGGACTCGGTGAGTACGGCGAGCTGTCGAAACACAGTGGACAGGGCGAGCGGGCGTCCGAGGTCGCTGCCAGCCACGGACGCGAACGCGTCCGGCACCGTCGACGCGACCGCGTCCACGAGCGCCCGGAACTCCTCCTCGCGCGGCGGATCACTGACAACGTGTTCCCTGGAGAGAGTGGCCGCACCGAACGGCACCGTCAGAACCTTGCGCGGGTATTCCTGCTTGCCGGTCGCCACGTCGGCCGTGCCGCCACCGATGTCCACAGTGGTCAAACGTCCCTCGGATGGGCCCGCCCAGCGGCGTGCGGCATGGTAGGACAACGCCGCCTCCGAACGCGGGCTGAACACCCCGGTCTGCACCCCGGCGGCGTCGCTGATGCGGCGCCGGATCTCGGCACTGTTCGCCGCGTCCCGCACCGCCGAGGTGCCGTAGGCGACGACGAAGCGCGGCAGATCAGTGCCCGCCGCCTTGACGCACTCCTCGACCGCGAGCCCGGTTCGTTCAATGCCGTCGGCACTGACGGCCCCGTCCGGATCGGTGTGCTCGGCGAGGCGGGTTCGGGCCTTGTGGCTCCAGTTCGCGCGTGGCCGACCCGCGTTCAGGTCCACGAGGTCCAGCCGAGCGGCCGAGGAGCCGACGTCGAGCAGCCCGAGTCTCATCCAGTGATCCCCACGGTCGGGGCGCGTGAACGCGCCGTGATCATCCGGTTCCGCTGCGGAACCCCTGTCCTGTTTACCCGTATCCGGGAACTTCCACACTCTTCGGCCTCGTCGCCCACGGTCCCCACGCCGGTCTCACCCACCGTCACCGCTTGCACAACGGCAGCATTGCCGCTGTTCACAGGCCTTTCAGTGGAGGTCATGGGCGAACGGTCTACGCGGCAGTAACATGCCGAGTGACATCCGCCGCACCGGACCGAACGAGGGAGGACCGCCATGCGCATCGGAATACCGCTCGGCTACAGCGGTGGCTTCAAGGAGACCGTCGACGAGCTCGTCGCCTACGAGAAGGCCGGGCTCGACATGGTCTTCGTTCCCGAGGCCTACTCCTACGACGCGGTCAGCCAGATGGGCTTCATCGCCGCACGCACCGAACGGCTGCAGATCGCCTCCGGCATCCTGCAGATCTACACGCGGACCCCGAGCCTGACCGCGATGACCGCAGCCGGGATGGACTTCGTCTCGGACGGCCGGTTCACGCTCGGTATCGGCGCCTCCGGCCCGCAGGTCATCGAAGGGTTCCACGGGGTCCCGTACGAGGCGCCCATCGGCCGCACCCGTGAGCTCGTCGAGATCTGCCGCAAGGTGTGGCGCCGCGAGCGACTCGCCCACGACGGCAAGCACTACACGATCCCGTTGCCCGAAGAGCAGGGAACCGGGCTGGGCAAACCGTTGAAGCTGATCAACCACCCGGTCCGGGAACGCATCCCGATCATCATCGCCTCGATCGGCCCGAAGAACGTGGCGATGACCGCCGAGCTCGCCGAGGGCTGGGAGCCGATCTTCTACGTTCCGGAGAAGGCCGGCGAGCTCTGGGGTGAGCCCCTCGCCGAGGGCAAGGCCAAACGCGACCCCTCCCTGCCCGCGCTCGACGTCGTCGCCCAGGCACCGCTGGCCATCGGCGAGGACGTGGCGCACAAGCGCGAGATGATGCGCGATGTACTCGCCCTCTACATCGGTGGCATGGGCGCGAAAGGGCAGAACTTCTACACCAAGCTCGCCACCCGCTACGGCTACGGCGAGGCGGCCGAGAAGATCCAGGACCTGTACCTCGACGGCAAGAAGCAGGAAGCGGCCGCGGCGGTTCCCGAGGACCTGCTGGTCAAGACGACGCTGATCGGCCCGGAGAGCCACGTCAAGGAACGGCTCGCCGCGCTGAAGGAATCCGGCGTGAGCACGCTCAACGTGACTCCGCTCGGCGACGACACGGCCGAGCGGACCCGGCTCATCGAGACGATGCGCGGCCTCGTCGACGACCTCTGAGTGCGCGTGAGCCTTTTTGGTTGCCATAACCACCAAAAAGGCTCACGCGTTCAACACGCGCACCGGCTGGCCGTCGAGGAAAGCGGCGATGTCCTCGACCGTGTCGGCGAAGAACGCCTCGTAGGTGCCCTCGGTGACGTAGCCGATGTGCGGCGTGAGCACCGTGCGCGGCGTCGTGCGCCACGGGTCGTCGGCGGGCAGCGGCTCCTCGCCGTACACGTCGATCCCGGCCCCGGCGATCCGTCCCTCGCGCAACACGGCCTGCAAGGCCGCCTCGTCGACGATCGGCCCGCGTGAGGTGTTGACCAGGTACGCGGTCGGCTTCATCAGATCGAGTTCGCCGGCACCGATGAGTCCGCGTGTGCGCTTGCTGAGCAGTTGGTGGATGGTGACCACGTCGGCGCTGCGCAGCAGCTCGTCCTTGTCGACCCGCCGTACCCCGGCCTCGGCCGCGCGCTCGTCGGTGAGGTTCTCGCTCCAGGCGATGACGTTCATCCCGAACGCCAGACCGACCCCCGCGACCTGACCGCCGAGCCGTCCCAGTCCGATCACGCCGAGCGTGCGGCGAGCGAGCTCGATACCCACGGTCCGTTGCCAAGCGCCCTCCCGCACGTTCCGGTCCTCGGCAGGGATGTTGCGGGTCACGGCGAGGATCAGACCCCACGCCAGCTCCGCCGTGGGTCCCCAGGGCCGGCCGGGAACCTCGCCGTTGCCGGTTCCGGACACGACGACGCCGCAGTCGGTGGCCGCGTCGAGATCGATCGCCTTGTTGCGCTCACCCGTCGTGACGAGCAGGCGCAGGTTCGGCAGTGCCTCCAGCAGCCGACGCGGGAACGGGGTCCGCTCCCGCATCGCGGCCACGACGTCGAACGGTTCGAGCCGGCGGACGAGCTCGTCGTGGTCGGTCACCGTGTCGGTGAAGACGGTGACCTCGGTCTCGACCGGCAGGCGTGCCCAGTCGCCGTACCGGCGAGCGACGGACTGGTAGTCGTCCAGCACCGCGATACGCACTGTCATCTCGCGACCTCCGTGACGGTCCCGCCGGGACGCGGGACACACTGCTGTGGTGACGAGATCCAGTGTGCTGCATCTGCTGCCCCTGTCCGCCTACCGGGACGACCCGACCGCGCCGATCGCTCCGGAGAGCCTGAGCACCGAAGGGTTCGTGCACTGCTCCCCGGACGCGGCCACGGCGTTGGCCGTCGCCGACGCCCTGTATCGGGACTCGGCGGAACCGATGGTCGCGCTGGAGCTGGACTGCGCCGCGCTGCCTGCGGACCTGCGTTGGGAGGCAGCCGCGCCCGCGCCGCCTGCCGGGGTGTCGTCCGACGTGCTGTTCCCGCACCTGTACGCAGCAATCGACCGTTCGGCGATCATCGAGGTCCATCACGCCCGTCGGTCACCTGACGGCCGGTATCTCGAGCTGCTGCCGCGCCGCGGCCGCGCCGAGGAGCTCGATCTGCTGCCGCACCCGGAGGGCGGCTGGTACCGGCGGTTCTGGGCGAGCTCCGCGACCGTCGAGCGGTCGGACGGCGCCCAGCGGCCGGCCGCCACGGCCATCCACTACGCGCTCGACGCCGGTGAGGTCTCGCGCTGGCATACCGTGGCGTCCGAGGAGCTGTGGTTCTGGCACGCGGGCGAGGTGGAGCTGACCCTCGGCGGCACCGGCGACCAGCCGGGCACACCCGAGACCGTGGTGCTCGGCCCGGATGCCGACATCCAGCTCACCGTGCCGGCCGGAACCTGGCAGCGGGCGAGCGCGAGCGTCGAAGCGCTGGTCAGCTGCGTGGTGTCACCCGGGTTCGACTTCGCGGACTTCCGCGTGGCCTGAGTGTGCGAGGCGGGTGGGTGTGGGCGCGAGGAGCCGGGATGCCGTTGCGGGCAGCCTCCCACCGCGCCTTCTCGCGGCGACTGGGTCCGGATGCGGCGCGGCGCATCGGCTCCGGGCCGTGTCCGTGCCTGACCGAAAGAACGGCCAGCGCGAACAACCCGACCGCCACGGACATCACCGCACGCGGCCTGCCTCGCAGCGCACCGGATCCCCGGATCAGCGGAGGTGGTGCGCTCGGGCGCGCCGTGGCAGGAATTCGCACGAGACGTGGTCGTGCCCGGTGTGCCGTCGCGGCTCGAGCGCGCCGCGCGAGCGGCACGGTTCCGATCATTCGTTTCTCGACCCACGCCATCGCCACGAGCGATCCCATGATCACTCCGAAAGCCGCCGGCGCGGCGACCGCGAACACGACCAAGGTGTTCACCGGCTCCACCCCCGTCCAACGGACCGTCCCCGCACGGCCCGTTCGTCGATCACCGGAAGTTTGGTCGGGACGCGTCGATCACCTTCTCGGGCGTCCACCGATCTGCTTGCACCACGGTAGTGTCGCCCCGCGGTCCCTGCAGGCCAGCGGGGCGTTGCTGGCACGATCGGGGGGACTACGCAGTGTCGCCCCTCACACCGCGCGCCCGACACGTCCGGTGACACGGCTTCCTCTCGCGCCCGGCTACCATCGAGGCAGCGTGCCTGCCGGTCGAACGGCGGAGATCGTCACCAGAGAGTTCATGGCTGGTGATCGCTCCGGACAACCCGCGCACCACGCGCCCCGTGTTCCGAAGAGGTGCACGGCACCGACGGAGGGAGTGGATCGTGAAGGAGTTCGGCTCGCACCTGCTTTTTCACCTGGGTGCGATCGTGCTCGGTGCCGCGATCGGGGTGGCTGGCACGTTCTACTGGCGTGACGGTGACCTGGCCGCGCTCGGGCTGTGCGCGGCCGCGCTGGTCTTCGGTCTGGTCCTGCTGCTGGTGCAGAACCTCTACATCAACAACAAGGACGCCACCGACCGCAGGCGCATGCAGGAACGGTCCAGCCCGCGGACTCCCGCACGTCCGGCCCCGCAGTCGTCTCAGCCACGGCGGGTCGAGCAGCCGCGCGCCGCCCCGGCGCAGTCCGCACCCCAGCACACCGCGGTCTGGCCCACGGCAGGCGCAGCGTCCGGCACGAATCCGGACATGGAGGCCGTCGACCCGGACGCGCAGACGCGCGCCGCCGAGCCCGGCGAGCACAACACCGGCCCGACCCGGCAGGTCAGCGGGCAGGCAACGGACGAGGCGAGCACCGGGATCATCGACGACACCGGTCCCACCCGCTCGTTCTGACCCGGGATCCGGGCAACGGCCGTGAGAGCGCAGTTGGGAACTGGCATGTGCCCGTAGGGCACGGTCGTACGTGACCAGCCTCGGCAGGGTGAGGGCGCCTGGTGTGCTCGAATCGTCCTCGGTCATCGTCCATCGGCACGGATGATTCGGGAGAACGGATGTCCGCTTCGGACGTCGCGCGCGTCGTCGGGCGTGCGCGCCGCACGCTCAAGGAGTGGTCGTTCGGACCGTTGCCGAGCGGACAGGAACCGGCCTCGGTTCCGGACGAGTCCCTGTCGACCGTGGTGCCTCCGCACACGGTGGTCCCGCTCTCGTGGCGCCGGTGGGATCCGGCGAGCTGGGAACGGCGGTGGCTGTACCGCCATCGGTTCCGCGTGGACCCGGCGAGCACGCACCGATGGTTCTTGCTGTTCGACGGGACGCTCACCGCAGCCACCGTGCACCTCGACGGGCACCTGCTCGAACCGCATCTCGGCGGGTATCTGCCGTGGTGTCGCGAGATCACCTCGATTCTGGACGAGGCCCCCGGACCGCACGTGCTCGACGTGGAGCTCGACGGTGCGTTCCTCCCCGAAGTCCCACCGAATCACGGCTTGGACCGGCCGAGCAGCGCGGTCGACTTCTGGCAACCCGCGGGCCTCTACCGGCAAGTCCACCTGGTCGCTGTACCGGAGCACCACCTCGCCGATGTCCATCCCGTTGCCCGGGACGTCCTCGGCCACCGGCGGCGACTCGAAGTGCGATGCGAGGTCGAGTCCGCAGGCGACGGGGTCACGGTCGGTGTGGCCGTGCGTGACGACGACCGGGTGCTCGCCGAGGCCTCGGCTGCATGCGACGAGGACATCGTCACCGTCGTCGTACGCGATCTGGACGACATCGCGCTGTGGAGCACTCGGTCACCGAAGCTCTACACCGTCGACGTCGAACTGCGGCGGGACGGACACGTCCTCGACCGGCGCAGTAGGCGCATCGGCTTCCGCGACGCGGAGTTCCGCCGGGACGGCTTCTACCTCAACGGCGAACGTCTCCAGCTCTTCGGCCTCAATCGCCACCAGCTTTATCCCTTCGCCGGTGGCGCCATGCCTGCGCGGGTGCAGCGACGGGACGCGGAGATTCTGCGGCGCGAACTGAACTGCACCATGGTCCGCTGTTCGCACTACCCGCAGCACGAGGCATTCCTCGACGCCTGCGACGAACTCGGGTTGCTCGTCTGGGACGAGCCGCCGAGCTGGCAGTACCTCGGCGACGACGAATGGTTGCGCCGCGCCTACCGCGATGTCGGGGACATGGTCGTGCGTGCGCGACACCACCCGTCGGTCATTGTCTGGGCGGCACGCCTCAACGAGACAGCCGACCATCCCGAGTTCTACGCGGCCACCCAGGACCTGGTGCAATCGCTGGACGATTCGCGCCAGACCACCGGGGCTGTCCTCGGCACCGACCACGCGACCGAGCGATTTCAGCACGACGTGTTCGGCTACAACGACTACTCGGCGAGCCGCGACACCGACGGCCGCACAAGGCCCGAACTGGCCCCTCCCCGCGACGATCGGCCCTACCTCGTGAGCGAAGCGGTCGGCACGCTCTCCGGGCCGGCGATGTTCTACCGCCGCACCGATCCCCAGGACGTACAGCAGGGGCAGGCGTTCGCACACGCCCGAGTGCACGACCTCGGGCTGTCCGACCCTCGCTACACCGGCGTGCTCCCGTGGGCCGGGTTCGACTACCCGTCGGGACACGGAAACGTCGCGGACGGCATCAAGTGGCCGGGAGTCCTCGATCTGTTCCGGATCCCGAAACCCGGCGCCGCGGTGTACCGCGCACAGGTCTCGCCGGAGGAACGCGTCGTCATCGAGCCTTCGTTCTCGTGGGACTTCGATCCGACGAGCCCGGCGACGGCGTTGCGGCGCGCGGCGATCTGGTCGAACCTGGACCGCCTCGAACTGGCCGTCGACGGGAGTCCGTTCGCGACGCTGTGGCCGGCGCGCGACGAGTTCCCACGTCTGCCGTACCCGCCGTTCCTGACGGATCTGTCCACCATCGACGGTTCCGACGCTCCCAGGCTGCGCATCGACGGCTACCTCGGGGACACGCTCGTGCTCACCCGGCACCTGTCCTCTGATCGCGGCCGTGACCGGCTCTCGCTCGTCGTCGACGATCCGGCGCTCGTCGCGGACGGAGCGGACGCGACGCGCGCGGAGCTGCGTGCCGTCGACGAGCACGGAACCCTGCGGCCCTACGTCACCGGCGACGTCACTCTCGATCTCGACGGGCCTGCCGAGCTGGTCGGCGACAACCCGTTCCCGTTGGAGGCGACCGGAGGCGCGGGTGCGGTGTGGATCCGGAGCCGCCTCCGGCAGAGCGGCATCGTGACGCTGACCGGCCAACACCCGACGCTCGGCACGGCGACGGCCTCGCTGTCTGTCGACCCCTCGGCCTGACGACGACACCGCGATCGGCGGCGAGCGGATAGGGTCGTCGCGCCCCCCCCCCAACCCGAGGAGACCCATGCGCGCGCCCACCTGTTCGGACGCAGTGCTGCGCGGGCGTCTACGCGAGTGCGACCGGCTCCTGCCCCGGCCGTCTCTGGCTCCGCCGGAGACGCTGACCACCGTGCCGTGGACGGAATTTTGCGACACGGCAGGACCGTGGTTGCCACGCTGTGTCGAGGAATGGCAGGAGCGCGGTGGGTTCCGGCATCGACGAGCCGGCCTGGTGCTCGTGGCGTTCCGCGCGGGCTGGCTCGCGTGTTGCGCCAGTGTCCCCGAGTACCACTTCGCCGCACGGGTTCCGGCGTTGTCCACACTCGACGCCCAGATCGACGAACACGGGCGGTTGCGCGCGCTCACCACCACCGAGGTCGCCGTCGACCCCGATGCGGACCGCTGGTGGAAGGAGATGCGCGCCTTCTTCACCCCACTCGCCGAGTCGCTGCACGCACTGGGTGGTCCACCGGCGTCGAGCCACGAATACTGGGGAAACCCAGTCGGTCTGCTCGGCACCGTGCTGTGGCGGCTGCAGCGTGCGGGACTACCCGGAGATGCGGTGCATTCGGCGACGGAACTCCGCGAAGCCACCGGGCTGGTGAAACTCCTCGACCTCGACCGCGAACCGCCCGGACCGTGGGCGCGACGGCGCACGTGTTGCCAGTGGTGGCGTCGCGCAGACGGTGGCTACTGCGACGAATGCGTGCTCTGGAACTCCCATTCACGCCGATCGGAGTAAAAGGACGCGCGGACTGAGTCTGAGAGGGCCGTTGTGGAACCTGGGTGGGTGGTCCGGTACCGCCGCCCCAGTTCGCGCCCGCGGCGTTGGGTCCTCTTGAGTACCAGCCGTACGCGGCGAGAACCCCTGCCTTGCGAGGCACGAACTCCGAACGCCGGAGCCCCTCACCCTGCCGAGACTGGACACGCATGACCGTGCCCTACGGGCACACAAGCCAGTTCCAAAATGCACTCTGAGAGGCTAACCCAGGGGGACCCTTGAACTCCTGGGAAACTCGGTTGAGCGCCTCCGTCTGCACTGCCACGATCCCGATATGGACGAAACTGGCGACCTGTCGCGGGGTCCGCTGCCGTTGCGGGGGCGGGGCGCCTTGATCACGGGCGTGAGCCGCAGGGCCGGCATCGGCCACGCCATCGCATGCAGGTTGGCCGCGCTCGGAGCCCACGTCTTCGTGCACCACTACGCACCGCACGATCACGATCAGGACTGGGGTGTCGACGACCTGGATGCCGTGCTGTCCTCCGTCCGATCCCATCTCATCGACGACGCCGTTCTCGCCGATCTGCACGCGGACCTGACCGAACCCGATGCGCCGCACCGGGTTCTCGACAACGCAGTCGCGACTCTCGGGCACATCGACATCCTCGTGTGCAATCACGCGCTCAGCGGCGAGGACGGCACCCTCGGTGATCTGACCGCCGCCGGACTCGACCGGCACTTCGCCGTGAACACGCGATCCAGCATCCTGCTGACACAGGCCTTCGTCGCACGACACGACGGTCGAGCCGGTGGCGCGGTGGTGTTCATGACCTCGGGGCAAGGTCTCGGACCCATGCCCGGAGAAGTGTGCTATGCGGCGGCCAAGGCGGCGCTCGGCGGCATCACGACGACCCTCGCCGACGAGATCGCCGACAGCGGGATCCGGCTCAACACCGTCAATCCCGGTCCTGTCGACACCGGATACCTCACCGAGGAGATGTGGCACCAGACCGCGCCCATGTTTCCTTTCGGCCGCTTCGGCCAGCCCGACGACCCGGCACGCCTCATCTCGTGGCTCGTCACCGACGAAGCACGGTGGATCACCGGGCAGGTACTCAACACCGAAGGCGGATTCGGGCGCTGGCGGCCGCGAGGCTGACCGTGAAGCGGCTCAGGTGAGCAGCTCGGTGGTCTGGCGCGCGATCTCCAGATCCTCCCGGGATTCCACGACGACGGTCCGGACCCGGGCACCTTGCCTGCTGAGGTCCGCATCACCCGAACTTCCATTGCGCTCCGAGTCCAACGCCACGCCGAGGAACTCCAGGTCCCGGCACAACGCGGCCCGCACCGCCGCCTGGTGCTCCCCGATCCCACCCGTGAACACGAGCAGATCCAACCCACCCATCGTCGCGACCAGGCCGCCCGCGTGGCGAGTCAACGAATGCCGGTAGACGTCGAAGGCCAGCGCCGCCTCCTGGTCGCCCTGATCCCGCGCGTGCAGCAGTTCGCGGAGATCACCGGACGATCCGGACAGCCCTGCCACCCCGGAACGGTGCCGCAATGCGTCGAAAACCTCTTTGGCGGTGAGTCCCTGTTCGGTGAGCAACCACCCGACGAGACCCGGATCGACCGAACCCGAGCGGGTCTGCATGACCAACCCTTCGTCGGGCGTCATCCCCATCGTGGTGTCCACGCAGCGACCGTCGCGAACCGCCGCCATCGACGCGCCCGCGCCCAGGTGGCAGGACAGGACACGCGACCTGACGAGATCGACCCCGACGATCTCGGCAGCCGTCCGGACCGCGTAGGAGTGCGACAGACCGTGGAAGCCGAACCTTCGCAGACCCCATTCACGGTTCCATTCGCGCGGTAGCGCGTAAGTCCTGGCGGCCGGAGGCAATGTGTGGTGGAAGGAGGTGTCCACGCACACGACGGACCTCGTTCCGGCGGGCGAAGCCTGCAGACCGGCGCGAACCCCGTCCAAGGCGCGCTGCTGATGCAGCGGGGCGAGTGGGGCGAGCGAGTCGAGGTAGCGCAGCACCTCGTCATCGACCACGGTCGCCTCGGTCACGTCGCCGCCACCGTGCACCACCCGATGGCCCACAGCGTCCACCGCGTACGTCGCCAACGCGTCGTGGATCGGCTCGGGTTGTCCGTCCCAGCGGTCGACGTCGTGCGTACCGAGCAGCCGGTTGCCTTCGAGGACCCGGATCTTCAGACTCGACGAGCCTGCGTTGACCGTGAGCACCCGCATCATCCCGACCACTCCCACTCCCGCGCCTCAGGCATGTCCTCGCCGTGCCTGCGTACGTAGTGATGGTGCTCGATCAGCTTGTTCCGCCACTTCTCCCGCACGCGCGCGGCCCGCGCGGCCGGCTCGCCCGCCCTGTCCAGCACGTCGATCGCCAGGTGGAAGCGGTCGATCCTGTTCAGCACACACATGTCGAACGGTGTCGTGGTCGTTCCCTCCTCGCGGTAGCCGTGCACGTGGAACTGATCGTGGTTGTGTCTCTTGTACACCAAGCGGTGGATCAACCAGGGATAACCGTGATATGCGAAGATCACCGGGCGGTCTCGGGTGAACACCGCGTCGAAGTCCACATCGGCCAGACCCTGAGGATTCTCGCGCTCGTGCTGCAACCGCATGAGATCGACGACGTTGACCACGCGCAGCGCCAGCTCCGGAACCTCGCGGCGCACCATCGACACGGCGGCCAGCGTCTCCATCGTCGGTACGTCTCCCGCGCAGGCCAGCACCACGTCCGGCTCGCGGTCCACGTCGTTGCTCGCCCACTCCCAGATTCCGACACCCTTGGTGCAGTGCACGAGGGCGTCGTCGATCCCCAGGTACTGCGGTTCCGAGTTCTTCCCCGCCACCACGACGTTGATGGAGTTCCGGCTACGCAAACAGTGGTCGGCGACGACCAGGAGCGTGTTCGCGTCCGGCGGAAGGTAGACGCGGACCAGTTCGGCCTTCTTGTTCATCACGTGGTCGATGAAGCCGGGGTCCTGGTGGGTGAACCCGTTGTGGTCCTGGCGCCACACGTGCGAGGTGAGCAGATAGTTCAACGAGGCGATCGGGCGTCGCCACGCCAGCTCGCCGCTGGTCTTCAGCCACTTCGCGTGCTGGTTGACCATCGAGTCCACGATGTGCGCGAACGCCTCGTAGCAGGAGAACATCCCGTGACGCCCGGTCAAGAGGTAGCCCTCCAGCCAACCCTGGCACGTGTGCTCGGAGAGGACCTCCATGAGCCGTCCCTCCGGGTCGAGCCGTTCGCCGTCGCCGTGGACCGGCCCGACCCAGGTACGCTGCGTCGCCTCCAGCACCGCCTCCAGCCGGTTCGAGTTGTTCTCGTCCGGGGAGAACAACCGGAAGTTGCGGTGCGGCTCGTTGAGGCGCAGCACGTCCCGCAGCAACTCGCCGAGCTTCCGGGTCGCCGCTGCCCACGTGGCACCGGGCGGGTCCACCTCGACCGCGTAGTCCCGGAAGTCGGGCAACCGCAACGGCCGCAGCAAGGTGCCGCCGTTGGCGTGCGGGCTCGCACTCATCCGGCGCGGCCCGGACGGACTGTGCCGGCGAACGACCGCACGCGGAGAACCGGAGTCGTCGAACAGCGACGCCGGATCGTAGGCGCGCATCCACTCCTCCAGCAGCCGGAGGTGGTCCGGATTCGAGCGGGGATCCGAGATCGGAACCTGGTGTGAGCGCGTACTGCCCTCCAACTGCGCACCGTCGAGCTCCGCAGGTGCCGTCCAGCCCTTCGGGCTGCGTAACACGATCATCGGCCACCGTGGCCGATCCGGACGCCCCGACTCGCGCGCGCGCCGCTGCACCCCTGCGATCTCGTCGAGACAACGGTCCAGAGTCGCCGCGAAAAGGTGGTGCATCACGGTCGGGTCCGACCCCGCCACGACGTACGGCTCGTAGCCGTGGCCCCGCAACAAGGCGAGGAGTTCCTCCTCGGGCATCCGTGCCCACACCGCCGGACTCGCGATCTTGTATCCGTTGAGATGCAGGATCGGCAACACGGCGCCGTCGGTGACCGGGTTGAGGAACGCGGTCGACTGCCAGCTCGCCGCCGACGGTCCCGTCTCGGCCTCTCCGTCGCCGACCACGCACGGGACGACGAGGTGCGGATTGTCCAGCGCCGCACCGAACGCGTGTGACAACGAGTACCCCAGTTCGCCACCCTCGTGAATGGACCCCGGCGTCTCCGGTGCGGCATGGCTGGGCATCCCGCCGGGGAAGGAGAACTGAGCGACCAGCCGGCGCAACCCCTCGTAGTCCTGCGCGACGTCCGGGTACACCTCGCTGAAGGTGCCCTCCAGCCACGCGGCCGCCACCGGAGCCGGACCACCGTGGCCGGGACCGATCACCAACATCATGGCCAGATCGCGCTCGACGATCGCCCGGTTGAGATGCGCGTAGACAAAGGTGAGACCGGGCGTGGTGCCCCAGTGACCGAGCAGTCGGGGCTTGATGTGTTCCGGACGCAGCGGTTCCCGCAACAACGGGTTGTCCAACAGATAGATCTGCCCGAGCGACAGATAGTTCGCCGCCGTCCACCAACGGTGTAGCCGGTCCACCTCGTCGGAGGTCAGGTGCGCCGCGACGCCGGTACCGGTCGGCCACGTCTGCATGGTCATCTGCGTGTCCCTCCTCCGCGGCACACCTTCCAGATTGGAGCGTGCCGCCGGGTTCGCAACTCGAAAGGACCGCGACGGCACTCAGCGCAGGTGCTGGACCTCACCGGATTCGGCCGAGCGCCGTGCCGCTTCCAACACGACGAGGCCCGCGACCGACTCCTCCGGGTCCACCGGTGGTGGTGTCCCGGCACGCACCGCATCGGCGAGCTCGGCGTAGAACACCTCGTAGCAGCCGGGGTCGGAGGCGATCGTCTCGACCTCGTCGCCCGCGCCGAGTGTTCCCCACAGCTCGCCGGGTTCCTCGCCCCACCCGAGGTCACCCGGACGGCCGCCCGCGCGGAGTGCCGCTTCCTGCGGATCGAGGCCGTGCTTGGTGAAGGCCGCACGATCGCCGAGCACCCGCATCCTCGGTCCGAACCGGGGCGCGACCTTGCTGGTCCACAAGTGACTGCGAACGCCGTTCACGTGTGTGAGGGCGACGAACGTGTCGTCGTCGACCTCGACACCCGACCGCCGACGATCGCTTTCGGCGTAGACGGACGCGACCGGGCCGAACAGGGTCAACGCCTGGTCGACGAGGTGGCTGCCGAGATCGTTGAGTACCCCACCCGCCTCGTCCGGGCCTCCTCGTTCCCGCCAGCCGGGTTTCGCCGTCGGCACCCATCGTTCGAAACGCGACTCGAACCTGCGGACCGCGCCCAGCGCGTCCCGCTCGAGCAGGGCACGCAGTGTCCGGAAGTCGTTGTCCCATCGGCGATTCTGGAACACGGTCAGCAACCGGCCCGCCGATCGGGCTCGTTCGATCAGGTTTCGCCCTTCGGCCGCTGTGGGGGTGAACGGTTTGTCCACGACGACGCCGAGTCCGACGTCGAGCGCCGCGGAGGTCAGCTCGACGTGGCTGCGGTTCGGCGTCGCGACGACCGCGAGGTCCAGCTCCCCCGCACTCGCCCACAGTTGCTCGGGCGTGTCGAGCACTCGGGTGTCCGGGTGCTCGACACGAACCTGCTGCTGGCGTTTGGGACTCGCCGTCACCACCGCGTCGAGACGGAATCGGGGATCGGCTGCGAGCAGCGGCGCGTGGAACACGGCTCCCGCCACGCCGTAGCCGAGGAGGCCGACGCGGATCGGTTCGGCGGCAGAGGAAGTCATTCCGCCATTATGACCAAGCATCTCCCGACGCACGCCGAGCCCGCGGGGCGGGTCAGGAACGGCACGCCGACGCTTTCCCGCTGCCTACGCACGCCGCCACCCTTGGAGACGGTGGCCCACCTCGGTCGGGGGGTCGAGGCGGACCACCGCCGCCCCCGCGAGACGTCGGTGAACGCCGTCCCCGGAGGATCGATACCGAGAGTAAGGCGGATGACCACGGTCGAAGGACCGCCAAAGGTCGAGTACCTCGTCCTACTTCGGACTGATTGCCCGGCTCGCCGGCGTGGTTCACCCGGGGATCTGCGTCTGCCCCGGACTCACCAGCCCCGTCTCGTACGCCGTGATCACCAGCTGGGTCCGGGAACTCAGGTGCAGCTTTTGCATCACGTGGTAGAGGTGCGATTTCACGGTCAGTTCCGCCAGTCCGAGGTTCTTGGCGATCTCGGCGTTCGAGCCGCCGCGCGCGACCTCCAGCAACACGTCCCGCTCGCGGCCGGTGAGTTCGTTGAGTTCACTCGCCGCGTCACGCACCCCGAGCGAGGCGAACCGTTGGAGCAGTCGCTTGGTCACGCTCGGTGCGAGCAGCGCCTCCCCGGAGGCGACCGTGTGCACCGCCTTGACGAGCTCCTCCGGCGGCGCGTCCTTGAGCAGGAAGCCGCTCGCCCCGGCCCGCAACGCCGAGTACACGTACTCGTCGAGGTCGTAGACGGTCAGCATGATCACCGCCGTCCGCCCTTCGGTGGCGGCGAGGATCTCCTGTGCGGCGGTAATGCCGTCCATCCCCGGCATTCGCACGTCCATCAGCACGACGTCAGGCCGTCGTCGCTGCACAGCCGCCAGCGCGGACCGGCCGTCCTCCGCTTCGGCCAGCACCCGCACGTTCGGTTCCGCGGATAACAGCGCCACCAAGCCCGCACGGATCATCGCCTGGTCGTCTGCGATGAGCACGGTCGTGACCGGAGCGTCCACTACCGGCCCTCCTCGATCGGGGCCAGCTCCCGGAAGTCGGTACTTCCGGATCAGGCCGAGTCCGAATATTCCGGGCACGGTAGCACGGCCGCAAGATGAAATCCGTTCGGAACCGGGTGTGCGGTGAGCGTGCCGCCCAGGACCGCCACCCGCTCTCGCAGCCCGATCAACCCGTGCCCGGAAGACGGATATGCCTGCGCAGCGGCCGAAACAGGCACTCCCTGCCCCCGCCGCGGCGCGAGCGGCTCGATCTCCGGACCCGAGAGCGTATTCGTGATCTCGACCCCCAGCGTCGAGTCGCCGTAGTCGAGTACCACCCGCGCCCTGCCGAAGCCGGCGTGTTTGAGCACGTTCGTCACGGCCTCCTGCACGATGCGGTAGGCCGTCATCTCGACGCCCTGGCCGAGCTCACGGACCTGTCCGCGCCGCTCGACCTTCCACTCCATCCCCGAGCCCCGCACCGAGTCGACCAGCGCGTCCAGCCGTTCCAACGTCGGTGCCGGGCGACGCCGGAGCTCGTCCTCGGCCTCCGGTGCCGGCTCCGCCTCCGAGACCTCGTCCCTGCCCTCGCGCAACGCTCCGAGCAGGTTGCGCATCTCGCCGAGTGCCGACCGTGAACTGCGCTCGAGCTCGACGAGCGTCTCGCGCGCGTGTTCCGGCTCACGGTCGACCAGTGCCCGCGCGACACCCGCGCGAAGCACGACCACGGCGAGGTTGTGCGAGACGATGTCGTGGAACTCCCGTGCGATCCGCGCCCGTTCGATCGCCGCGGCGTCGGCGGCGAGCTGATCCCGCGCCTCGTCCAGCAACGCGACCGTCTGCTCCAGCTGCGCCGACCGCTGTTTGCCCTCGCGGATCGACCAGCCCCACCCGATCACGAGGATCAGGTTCACCAACGCGCCGATGATCATCAGCACGCCCTCGCCGAACGGCCACTCGAAGAACAACAGCCGCGCCACCGGGTACGTCATCGCGACGATGCCGGCCGCGATGCTGCCGACGGGACCTCTCACCGAGGTCACCGAATAGACCGACACCAGGATGGCCAGGTTCAGCGGGCCGATGTCGATATCGGGATAGATCAACGCGATCGTCGTCGCGAGCAGAACGACGAGACCGACCCAGGGCAGCTGACGTCGGACCAGCAGGGTGCACAGCGCGGGCACGCTCATCATCAGCGGCCATCCCCACGGCCCCCACGGCGGCGGCGTGAACGACAGCGACAACGCATGCGTTGACGCCATGCCGACCACGATGCCGAGGTCGATGAGGAAGGCGCGCGAGACGTTCGGCTTCGACACGGCATGCAGTATGCGGGTCGCAGCGCCGGCGAACGCGTGCCGGACGACACGGTCTGACATCGATTCCCCTAGCGGGCATGCGAGGGAGGCCGCCTCGTGACAACGAGGACGGCCTCCGCCGCACTGGAACGTCGACCTTCGTTCTGCGCGTGGAACGACGTCGAACCGGGCACCGTCGGCCCGGTCACCGCCGAACGCTAGATCGCCCGTTCGGAGGCCGCATCCGACGAAAGTCGTACCGCACTAGCCGTCAACGGACACGCCGGCTGCGACAGTGCGCAAACTGATCTGCGTCGGCGGTTCGGTCACCACGGACGCAACATGAACATCGGCGGCGTCCCAGCGCACTCCTCGCGAGGACGGCGTCGACGTGATGGAGAAGCGCTACCTGATGTCGACGCTCCAGTAGCCAGCCGCGAGGTGAAGTTTCGCCACGCAACCAACCACGCAGCTCAACCCGTGCACCCTCTCATTCGGTGTCAGTGCTCGAACAGCGGCAACGCCTCTCCGATCGTGGTGCTCTCGCCGTGCCCGGTGTGCACCACCGTCTCCGAAGGCAGCGTGAGCAGTCGCCGCCGGATCGAGTCGACGATCACGTCGTGGTCGGAATAGGAGCGGCCGGTCGCTCCCGGGCCGCCCGCGAACAGGGTGTCCCCGGTGAACACCACGCCGAGTTCCGGCGCGTGGAAACACACCGCACCCGGAGCGTGACCGGGCGTGTGCAGGACGTGCAGGGCGATCCCGGCGACCTCCACGATTTGACCGTCCGCGAGCGCGCCGTCCGGTTCGACCCCGGGATGCGTCATCTCCCAGAGGACCGTGTCATCCGGATGCACCAACACCGGCGCACCGACCGCGGCGGCGAGTTCCGGCGCCACGCGCACATGGTCGTCGTGAGCATGGGTGGCCAAGATCGCCACGACCCGTCGCCGGCCCACCAGACGGCGGATCTCGGCCACGTCGTGCGGCGCGTCGACCACCACGCAGTCGTGATCGTCACCGACGACCCACACGTTGTTGTCGACCTCGTGCACCTGGCCGTCCAGCGAGAACGTTCCGGACGTCGTGGTGTGGTCGACACGGATCCCCTCGCGTTCGGCCATCACAGCATCACCACCGAGCGCAGGACCTCGCCCCGGTGCATGCGATCGAACGCCTGCTCCACCTGGTCCAACGTGATCTCCTCCGAGACGAACTTCTCCAGCGGCAGCCGCC
Organism: Allosaccharopolyspora coralli; assembly: GCF_009664835.1. NCBI lineage: Bacteria > Bacillati > Actinomycetota > Actinomycetes > Pseudonocardiales > Pseudonocardiaceae > Allosaccharopolyspora > Allosaccharopolyspora coralli. The sequence goes on along the minus strand of NZ_CP045929.1, from coordinate 1,773,634 downwards.
CCTGCCGGTACAACTCGGTGAGCATCGGGAAGTCCCGCTCCGGCAAGCAGTCGCCGTACCAACTCGACTTCAGGGCACCACCACGGCCGAAGACGTCGAGCAGCGGAAGCTCCAGGCGCATCTCGGGTGTCGGCACGCCGACCAACACGAGCGTGCCCGCGAGGTCGCGCGCGTAGAACGCCTGCTGATAGGTCTCCGGCACTCCGACCGCGTCGACGACGATGTCCGCACCGAACCCGTCGGTCAACTCCCGGACCGCCTCGACGGTGTCGCGTGCCGACGCGTCGACGGTGTGGGTGGCGCCGAACTGCTGCGCCCAGTCGAGCTTCTTCGGGTCCTTGTCGACGGCGATGATCCGTCGGGCACCGGCCATCGCCGCGCCGGCGATCGACCCGTTGCCGACACCACCGCAGCCGATCACGGCGATCGTGTCGCCAGGGCCGACGCCGCCGGTGTTCACGGCCGCGCCGATGCCGGCCATGACGCCACAGCCGAGGAGACCGACGACGGCCGGGCGCGCTTGCGGGTCGACCTTCGTGCACTGGACGGAGTGCACGAGCGTCTTCTCGGCGAAGGCACCGATCCCCAGCGCGGGCTCCAGCGGTGTTCCGTCGGTCAACGTCATCGGCTGCGCGGCGTTGTGGGTGTCGAAACAGTACTGCGGACGACCGCGCTTGCAGGCCCGACACTGCCCGCAGACCGCCCGCCAGTTCAGCACCACGAAATCTCCGGCCTCGACGTGGGTCACGCCGTCACCGACACTCTCGACCACGCCTGCGGCCTCGTGCCCGAGCAGGAACGGGTAGTCGTCGCTGATGCCGCCTTCGCGATAGTGCAGGTCGGTGTGGCACACCCCGCACGCCTGGACCCGCACGACGACCTCGCCGGGCCCGGGATCGGGGACGCGGATCGTGGCGACCTCGACCGGGGCTCCCTTCCCGGTGGACACCACAGCACGTACGTCGCTCGCCATGAGCACCTCCTGTTCCGAGTCTCGACACGCATGCGCGCGAACGCATGGTCAGGCTACGTGAGGATCAAGGTGAACACATCGCTCGATCACCCGAGCTCGTGAGGACGCGGCGGCGGGCGCGGGGCCCTGCCGCCGGTGAACCCGCCCATGGCGGCGAGGGCCCCGCATCTCTGACTTCGGCACGGATCCGAGGGACGATTGCCCGTCCTGTCCGATTCCCTCGGTCGAGTTGGAGCCCCGGGCCGAAGGACGGACATTGACGCCGGAGCGGGTCGACAGCAGAGTGGCCGCCACGAACCTGATCAACGAGTGACGACGGACCGACGGGTCCACCGTCGCCGGGACCGGACGAGGAGAAGCAGGTGCCTCCCGCCGAATCGACCGAGATCGACGAGTCAGCGCTGCCGTCGGTTCTCGCCGCGGGTGCAGGGATGGCATCGCGGGTGACCCCCGAGCCGGTGTTACTCGACGCCGTCGAGGCGTCCTGGATGATCCGGCGACGCGAGATCAGTTGCGTAGAACTCATGCGTGCGCACCTCGAACACATCGAACGGTTCAACCCGCTGGTGGGGGCGCTGGTGTCCCTGGTGGACCCGGACCTGCTCCTGCACAAGGCGAGATCCCACGACCGGGCACTCGAACGGGGCGAGCCGGTGGGCTGGATGCACGGCTTCCCGCTCGCGGTGAAGGACCTCACCGATGCCCGGGGGCTGCCGACCAGCCACGGCTCGCCCCTGTTCGTCGGTCAGGTCGCGGAAGCCGACTCGCCTGCCGTGGCCCGGATGCGAACCGCCGGGGCGATCGTGATCGGCAAGACCAACGTCCCCGAGTTCGGACTCGGGTCGCACACGTTCAACTCGGTTTTTGGGGCGACCCGGAACCCGTACGACCGGACGAGAACCGCGGGTGGGAGCAGCGGCGGCGCGGCCGCCGCACTGGCGATGCGGCTCGTGCCGGTGGCGGACGGGAGCGATTTCATGGGTTCGCTGCGCAATCCCGCCGCCTACTGCAACGTCCTCGGTCTTCGGCCCGGTTTCGGCAGGGTTCCACCCAACGGCTTCGTCGCCGATCCGGGAGTGGCGGGGCCGATGGGACGGACCGTGCGAGACGTCGCGATGCTGCTGTCCACGATGGCAGGCCCCCACCCACGTAGCCCCTTGAGCATGGATCAGGACCCGTCGTGCTTCACCGAGTCGCTGGATATCGACCACGCCGGAACGCGTATCGGTTGGCTCGGTGATCTCGATGGGCACCTCGCCGTCGAAGAGGGCGTGCTCGATCAGTGTCGGAGCACGTTCCCGGCGTTCGACGACGTCGGCTGCACCGTCGAGAAGGCCCGGATTCCCGGCGGGCTCACCGACGCGTGGGAGACGTTCCTGCTGTGGCGGCACTGGATGGTCGGAGAAAAACTGCACGCGGTCCACGACGACCCGGATGTGTACGCACGGCTGAAACCGGAAGCCCGGTGGGAAGTGGACCGTTACCGCGCGATGAGCGTGCGGGACATCGCGCGCGCCAGGGAAGGACGGGACCGGTGGCACGCCACCGTGTGCGAGCTGTTCGAGCGGTACGACTACCTGCTCGCGCCGAGCGCGCAGGTGTTCCCGTTTCCCACCGAGCAGCGATGGCCGTCCGAGATCGCCGGCCGCGAGATGGACACGTATCACCGTTGGATGGAGACCACGGCGCCGTGGGCGCTGTCCGGAAACCCCGTTCTGAACCTGCCCGCCGGGTTCACGGCAGCTGGTTTGCCGATGGGCGTGCAGCTGATCGGCAGGCATCGCGACGAACTCGGCCTGCTCCGACTCGGGCACGCCTACGAGACGGCCACCGACTGGGTCCACCGCATCCTGCCGCCACTCCTGCGCTGAGGCGACGGACACGGTGCGTGCGGAGGCGCGCCGTGGGGCAGCGGTGAACCGTCCACTGCCCCACGGCGCAGTTGTGAGAACTCCTTGCAGAAGGTGTTGTTCGGTGGTCGAGCAGCGAAAGCTCAGCCGCGGAAGGCCGGGATACCGGTCATGGCCTGACCGATGGTGAGCGCGTGCATCTCGCTGGTGCCTTCGTAGGTGAGCACCGACTCGAGGTTCGTCATGTGCCGGATCACCGGGTACTCGAGGGAGATCCCGTTCGCTCCGAGCATCGTCCGTGCGGTCCGCGCGACCTCGAGGGCACCTCGGACGTTGTCGAGCTTGCCGAAGCTGACCTGCTGCGGTAGGAGCGTTCCTGCGTCCTTGCGGTTGCCCAAGTGCAGCGCCAGCAACCGTCCGTTGTGGACACGGACGGCCATGTCGGCGATTTTGGACTGGGTGAGCTGGAAACCTGCGATCGGTTTGCCGAACTGCTCACGCTCCTTCGTGTAGGACAGCGCGGACTCGAGGCAGCTGCGCGCGGCGCCGTTCGACCCCCACACGATGCCGTATCGCGCTTCGTTCAGGCAGCTCAACGGCCCCTTCAGGCCCGTCACCTCAGGAAACACAGCATCCGCTGGCAACCGGACGTCGTCGAGCACGAGCTCGGAGGTCACCGAGGCGCGCAACGACAGCTTCTGCTTGATCTCCGGGGCGGAGAAGCCGGGCGTGTCCGTCGGGACGACGAAACCGCGCACGCCGTCCTCGGTCTGGGCCCACACGATCGCCACCGAGGCGACCGTGCCGTTCGTGATCCACATCTTCCGGCCGTTGAGGACCCAGTCGTCCCCGTCCCGGCGGGCGTGTGTGCGCATCGACGAGGGATCCGAGCCCTGATCGGGTTCGGTGAGACCGAAGCAGCCGATCGCCTCACCGGCGGCCATGTGCGGCAGCCACTGCTGCTTCTGCTCTTCCGAACCCCACCGCCAGAGGGCGAACATCGCCAGCGATCCCTGCACCGAGACCAGCGAACGCAGTCCCGAGTCGCACGCTTCCAGCTCTTCGCAGGCCACGCCGTAGTCCACCGCGGACATTCCCGCGCAGCCGTAGCCGTCGAGGTGCATCCCGAGCACACCGAGCTTGCCGAGCTCGCGCGCCAACTCGCGGACGGTGGGCATCTCGCCCTTCTCGAACCATTCCCCCACGTACGGGGTGACGTGGTCGCGACACAGTGCGCGCACGCTCTCGCGCATCGCGACCTGCTCGGGGCTGAGCAGATCGTCGATGCCGAGCGGATCGTGCGGGTCGAACGTCGGGCGGGTGGACTGCGAACTCATCGGACTCTCCTCCACGGCACGGGATCGTGCGGATCCAGTTGATGTCGAAACGGGTTCGGGTGTCACGTCACCGGCGGCAGCGGCGGTGCGTCGGGCTGCTTCAGCCAGTCCAGGACTTCCTTGGTGTGTTCACCCAGGCGCGGCGGTGCGACCGGCTCGGCGGTGCCCGACACGGAGAACTCGATCGGGGTGCGCATCTGCGGCGCACCCCCGACGGGACGATCGACCGGGCGCAGCCCCAGGGACTCGGCATAGTCGACGGCGCCCGCGACATCGTTGACGGGACCGCATGCGATTCCTGCGGCACTCAACCGCTGTTGCCAGTCGCGCGCGAATCGTGTGCTCAACGCGCCTTCGAGCGTGGCCACCAGCTCGTCCCGGTGCGCCACCCGATCGGCATTGGCGGCGAAACGGGCATCGTCGGGAACACCGTGCAGGCCGAGAACCTCGGCGAACGCGCGGAACTGCGTGTCGTTACCGATCGCCACGGCGAGCGGGGCGTCCTCGCACTGCAGCGTCTCGTATGGGGCGATGCTCGGGTGGCGGTTGCCCATCCTGCCAGGCGACGTTCCGGTCGCCAGGTAGCCGCCGGCCTGGTTGACCAGCGAGCCGAGCAGGCTGGAGAGCAGGTTCACCTCGACGTGTTGGCCCCGCCCTGTCGTGTCACGCTCCCGCAACGCCGCCATGATGCCCACTGCCGCGTCCTTGCCGGTGAGTACGTCCACCAGTGCGACACCCGCCTTGGTCGGCGGCCCGTCGGCGTCCCCGGTGATGCTCATGAGCCCGCCCACGGCCTGCACCACGAAGTCGTACCCGGGGAGATCGGCTCCCGCGCCGCTGCCGAACCCGGAGATCGAGGCATAGACGAGTCCCGGGTTCAGCGCCAGCGCGCTCTCGTGGTCGAGCCGGAACTGTTCCAAGGACCCCGCGCGGAAGTTCTCCACCATCACGTCGGCCCGGCGCACGAGCTCCCGTGCCGCCTGCTGGTCGTCGGGATCGCCGAGATCGAGGGTGGTGCTGCGTTTGGAACGGTTCAGCGACTCGAAGTAGGACGAACCGATGTCCGTCCACGGTGGCCCCCAGGCCCGCGTGTCGTCACCCGATCCCGGGCGCTCCACCTTCACCACGGTCGCACCCATGTCGGCCAACAGCATCGTCGCGTAAGGCCCGGCAAGAACCCGGCTGAAGTCCGCGACGACCACACCCTCCAGCGCACGGTTCTGTCCGGCCCGTGTCTCCTGCATCGGCTCGACCTTCCCGCGTCCCGGTAACGACTCCTTGGAATCAGATTGGATCCAATATACAGTTGTGCGGCAGCGGGTCAACCGGCCGACACGCCGATACCGGGAACACGGATACGGGGAGTGGACACGATGGGGCGACCACCGACGACGCAGGAATTCGTGCTCGGTGAGCTGCGCAGAGCGATCGTGGCGGGCGAGCTCTCGCCCCGGCAGCCGATTCGGCAGGAGGCCATCGCCACGCGGCTCGGGGTCAGTCGCGTTCCGCTACGCGAAGCGCTGAAGACGTTGGAGGCGGAGGGCCAGGTCGTCTACCAACCACACCGCGGCTATTCGGTCGCCGAGTTGCGCCTCGGCGACCTACTGGAGGTGTATCGCCTGCGGGAGATTCTGGAGTCCGAGGGAGCCCGGATCGCGGCGCGGCGGTTCACCGAACACGACCTGGCGCGGGTCACCGACGCCTGCGCCGACGTCGACGAGGCGGCGGGGAACGGGGATCTCGTCGGAATGATCGCGGCGAACCGCCGGTTCCACTTCGCGTTGCTCGAACCCGCGCGGATGCCGCGGCTCGTCCGCATCGTGCGGACACTCTGGGACGCCACGGACGCCTACCGTGCGGTGTACTACAACTCGGACGTCAACCGGGGTCGCGTGCAGCGCGAGCACCAGGCGATCGTGCAGGCCGCTGCCGATGCCGACGCGGACCGGCTCGTGACACTGCTCGGTGAACATCGTCAGCACGCGGTCGACGCCCTACGCGACACGATCGCCGATCCGACCGACGGTGGTGTCGCAGACGTCACCTTCGAACTCGACGGGGACGGGTTGCTGCCCCACTCGCGTCCGGACGACCCCGTCGGCCACGTGGACTGATGAACTCCCTGCCGAAGGTTTGCCCTGAGGGTGCGCGGATTGAGCCAGCTTAATGGCTCCGTAGCGGCCCCCCAGCGACAACCTCTCCCCGGGATCGATTTCCCGAGGAGCCACCCCTGACACCTGGTACTCAAGAGGACCCAACGCAGGCGCGAATGGGGCGGCGGCACCGGACCACCTACCCAAGTCCCCACATGCCCCTGAGTGGGGGTGCGGGCGCGCCCGCACCCCCGAGGCCTCAGCGGTAGTCGTAGAACCCGTGACCCGACTTCTTGCCCATGAGGCCCGCGTCGACCATCCGCTGCAGCAACGGCGGTGCCGCGTACAGCGGCTCCTTGTACTCGTCGTACATCGAGTCGGCGATCGACTTCAGCGTGTCCAGGCCGACCAGGTCGGCCAGCGTCAGCGGCCCCATCGGATGCGCGCACCCGAGCACCATGCCCTGATCGATGTCCTCGGCGGAGGCGAAGCCCGACTCGTACATCCGGACACCGGAGAGCAGGTACGGCACGAGAAGCGCGTTGACCACGAACCCGGCACGATCCTGGGCCCGGATCGTCTCCTTGCCGAGCTTCTCGGCCGCGAAGGTCCGCGCCCGTGTGACCGTCTCCTCGGAGGTGACCAGGGACGGCACCAGCTCGACGAGCTTCATCACCGGGACGGGATTGAAGAAGTGGACACCGAGCACCTGCTGCGGCCGGTCGGTGGCCGCGGCGAGCTTGGCGATGGGGATGGACGAGGTGTTGGACGCGAGGATCGCCTGGCGGCTCTGCACCACCCGGTCGAGCTCACCGAAGATGCTCGCCTTGAGCTCCGCGTTCTCGGCGACAGCCTCCACGACCAGGTCACGATCGGCGAGGTCGTCGAGCGCGGTGGTGAACCGCAGGTGTGCCTTCGCCGCGTCCCGGTCGTCCTCCGAGAGTTTGCCCTTCTTCGCGCCACGGTCCAGCGAGCCGTGGATCCGATCGCGCGCGGCGTCCGCTGCGTCGTCGGAGACCTCCGAGACGATCACGTCGAGCCCGGCCCGCGCGTTCACCTCGGCGATCCCGGCGCCCATGAGGCCACCACCGATCACACCCACACGTTGAATGTCCGTCACACCCGATCCTTTCCGTTCGGCGAACCGCCTGGCCGACGCGCTCCGCGCCATCCCAGAGGTTACTGCCCGGTAGCACAACGCCGCAGTGGCCTACGCCCCCGTGCCCTGTCGAGGACGGCGTCGGCGACGTTGTCGCTGGCACATCCTCGCGGGACCGACCGCCCCGCGATCAACCGTCCGTGACCGACGTCGCCAGCACCGTCGTTTCGAAACGTGGCACCGGGAGTTCCAAATGCGCTCAAAGGCAGCGTCTCAGAGCTGCCCTCGCGCCATACCCAGAACACGTTCCAGCACAGCGGCGTCCGCCCGCAGACCGTCGTGGGCGAACTCGTTCGTCACCCAGGTCCGCATGCCACGTACCCGCTCGGCCGAACGCAGGCTCAACGTCCGGTTGACGAACATGTCGTCGTGAAAGACCGCCGCTGCCACCGGGACGTCGTTGCGCTCCAGCCGGTCGAGGTCGTAGAGCGCCGGCCAGTCGGCCTTCTTCGCCAGCAGTTCCGCCGCCCCGCGCAACGGGCCCAGCGCCGGGTCCTGCTCGAACATCCAGGGATAGATCATCTCGCCGGTGAACACCACGAGTTGCCCGGACCCGTCGAACTGTGGGAACTCCGAGCGCACTCGGTGGGCGGACCACTGCGACGCCTCGTGCTGGCAGTAGATCGACTCGTGCAGCACCGCGTAGAGCGGGCTTCCCGCGAACGAGAGCGCCCCGTCCACACCACGCAGGAACGTGTCCGACAGCTCCGGGCCGCGTCGTCCGTCGACGAACGCTTCTTCGAGCAACGCGTGCAACCCGTCGAATCGGCTTGCCTGTCCGAGCATGTCCCCCAGCGTCTGGAAACACTCGGGGGTGAGCACCGCGCCCGTCGGCAGCAGCACCCACTGATCGGCGAGATGATCGCGGACACGGCGTGCCGTGTCCACATCCTCCGGGTAGCGGGCGTAGTACGCGTCGTTGTGCGCCAGGACCTCTGGGTAACACGCTCGGTAGACTTCGTCCGGACCCTCGGACAGCGGCGGAACGCCCCCGGTGATCAGCACCTCGCGCAGCCCCTCGGGGGCGAACGACAGGTAGGTCAGCGCACAGAATCCGCCGAAGCTCTGCCCGAGCACCGTCCACGGGCGGTCACCCATGAGTTCCCGGCGGATCAATTCCGCGTCCCGCACGATGGCGTCGGCGCGGAACTCCGCGAGATACTCGGCCTGCTCGTGCTCCGAGTCGAGAGTCGCCAGCGTCTGTCGCGTCGCGGGAGTGCTGCGCCCGGTGCCCCGCTGGTCGAGCAGCAGCACCCGGAACTCCTGCGTCGCCTGCCGCACCCACGCCGGGAACGGCATGCGCGGCGACTTGCCACCCGGCCCGCCTTGCAGGTAGACCAACCACGGCAGGTCCAGTCCTTCTGTGCCGGGCGCGACCACTTCGCGCGCGAAGATCTCGATCTCCGGTGAGTCGGGGTCGTGGTGTCGCAACGGAACCCGGAACACGTGGTCACGAAGAACGAAGCCGGGCGGTCGCTGCGTGGCGGTGATCATCGCGGGAGAGCCTTCCCGTGTTCGCAGTGGACGTGACCACTTGATATCACGCTCGCGGCGTCACCGAGGCGGTCAGCGCAGATGCGAGCGGAACCAGGCGGTCGCGATGTCCGTCACCTGCTCGAGCGCTCCCGGCTCCTCGAACAGGTGCGTGGCACCCGGCACGATCGCGAGCTCGTGCTCGACGGTGAGCGCACGGTCCGCCTGCTGATTCAGCGCGAGTACCTCCTCGTCCGCGCCGCCGACGATGAACACCGTCGGAGCGCGCACACTGGCGAGAGCGTCCGGACTCAGGTCCGGCCGCCCACCCCGGGACACCACTGCTCCGACGTCGTCCGGCCTGCGCACGGCCGCCCCCAGCGCGGCGGCAGCGCCGGTGCTCGCACCCAGCAGTCCCCGCGTCACCGCCGACTCGCGGTCCCCGAGCCAGTCCAACGCACCGACCACGCGGCGTGTGAGCAGTTCGATGTCGAACCGCCACTGCCTCGTCTCGTCGTCGGCCCGTTGTTCCTCGACGGTCAACAGGTCGACGAGCAACGTCGCGAATCCCGCGCGGTGAAGATGCTCGGCGACCGCGACATTGCGTGTGCTCCGACGCGACGACCCACTACCGTGCGCGAACACGACCATGCTGCCCTCGCCGTGGTACCACGTCCCCAGTAGTTCACCGTCCACATCGGCGCCGACGGCAGGCAGTGACACCTCCGCGCGAGGCTCACCACCCACTGTCTTCGACCCGTTCCGCGATCTCTTCGGGACCTTCGGTGTCCGCCTTGTCGTCCACCTCGACGCCGTCCCGTGTGGACGAGGCGTATCCAGTGGGTTCCTCCGCACCGCCGCGCAACACCGCGCCGGACTCGGTCGTTCCGGCGTCGAGGTCTCCCGCCGGTGGTTCGTCCACGCCACCGTCGGTGACCTCAGCGGCGGCACGCTCATCGACGGATTCGTCCAGCTCGAACATCCGCGTTTCGGCTAGCGGCTTGTCCACGTCGTCGGCGCCGCCCGAGCGCTCCTCGGCGAGCCGCTCGTCGAGCGTCTCACCCGCGTGGTCCTCGGACGGCGTCCGGCGATCACGTGTCACGACCGACCAGTTCTCGGGCGGTTCGACCCCCTCCTCCAGCGGGTCGACACCGAGTTCGTCCTCATCGAGGTCCTCCGCGGACTGCAGGCCCGCAGCGTCCCCGGGGTCCTCCTCCGTCGGCGGCACCTCGTCCGCAGACGGGGTCCGACCCTCGAACGGATCCGACATGCTCACACCTCCTCACGTCGTGCCCTGCCGAGTACCCGCCGCACCCTGTGCCGAATCGCGCGGGCGTCGGGAGACGTCGCTACCTGCCGTCAGAGCGCACGTGCGAGGCGTGCCCTACGGGCACCAAAGGCCAGGCCCTCCAACAGCTCCGGGGGCGGTGCGATTGCCGCACCGCCCCCGGACGATGATCGTCATGCGCTGCGGGCCTGTGCCCGATGCGCCCCTTCGCCGATCTCCTCGACCATCTTGCGGTTGAACGCGGGAAGGTCGTTCGGGTTCCGGCTGGTGACGAGCCCGGAGTCGACGACCACCTCCTTGTCAACCCAGGTGGCCCCCGCGTTGCGCAGGTCGGTGGCCAAACTCGGGTACGAGGTGAGCGTGCGGCCACGGACGACGTCGGCCTCGACCAGCGTCCACGGTGCGTGGCAGATCGCCGCGACCGGACGCTGGTGGCCAAAGAAGTCGTGGACGAGGCGAACGGCCGTGGCGTTCTGCCGGAGCGCATCGGGATTCGCCACGCCGCCAGGAAGCACCAAGCCGTCGTAGTCGTCCACGGACACGTCGTCGACCACGCGATCGACGTCGAAGCGATCCGCCTTGTCCAGGTGATGGAATGCTTGAACCTGCCCGGACTGCACCGACACGAGTTCGGGAGTCGCGCCTGCGTCGGTGACGGCCTTCCATGGCTCGGTCAGCTCGACCTGCTCGATCCCTTCCGCGGCCACCAGGAACGCCACCTTGCGGCCAGTCAGGTCGCCACTCATGGCTACCTCACTTTCTCTGTGAAGACTGATTCCGACCCTCGTGCTACCCGACGACGCCTGCTCTCAAACGCGGTGCGCCTGCTCGGCGCGGGGTGACACACACGCAGCGCTCGGTCGTTCCCGCCACCTCGAGGGCGCGGAACGTCACTCCCCCACCCAGCGCGATTCGGAACCGACTACCGTGTGCTTGCGCCCGGCGCCCGAGGTTTTCCAGCGTGAGCGCGCCACACAGCGCGACGAAGTGCGCGGTGCGCAGCTCGACGACGACCAGGTCGGAATCGAACTCACGCTCACACCGCGCGCTGAACAACTCCACAGTGGAGAAATCGAGATCACCCGCCGACCCTCGGGATCGCAAGGGAGAAGTGCGCACAGCCCACTCCTACACTTCTGGCGGATGCCCACGGGCCGATCACGGCAGAGATGTGCAACCGGGCGGCCGTGTTCTCGACCGCGTGCAGCTGACAATGCTGCGGAGGGTCCTCCTAGCTGTCGCACCGTCACCCGAATGAGATGGTCGGAGAGCGCAGTCGGCGCGCCACGGACCCGACCACCCGGTGCCTCGCTCCGAATACCTCGCTAGCTCGGCCAGGCCGTCGGTAGGTTGGCCGGACCACCCGCTCCCGACTCGGAGGACCTTCGATGCGCCCCGGCGACCTCGTCGACGACTTCACTCTGACCGATCAGACCGGCACCGACCGCAGCCTGAGTGCGCTCCTGGCGGACGGACCGATCGTGTTGTTCTTCTACCCTGCGGCCATGACCGGCGGCTGCACCGCCGAAAGCTGCCATTTCCGGGACCTCACCGGGGAGCTCGCGGAGGTCGGGGCACGACCGGTCGGTATCAGCACCGACGCGGTCACCAAGCAACGCGAGTTCGACGAGGCGCACTCGTTCGGATTCCCGCTCCTGTCGGACCCGCACGCGGCGGTCGCCCGTCAGTTCGGAGTCGCGCGTCGTTTCGGCCCGCTACCCGTGAAGCGGCACACCTTCGTCATCGGCACCGACCGTCGGATCATCGACGTCATCCGCAGCGAGTTCCGCATGTCGATCCACGCCGACAAGGCGCTCGAGACGCTGCGCACCACAGTCTCCTGACAGACCCGACTCCGGACGCGTCCGGCGTGTCGGAGGAGCGAACGGCACTCTCGCCTCGCGTGACGAGGCGAGAGTGCCGTTCACCGCATCATTCGGGAGGGTTCTCGCAACTGGGATTGAGCAACCGCTGCGCCTCGGGTGAGTCGATGTTCTGCTGAGTGATCACCTTCGACCCGGTGTCGGTCTCGCCAGGTGGCTGCTGGCCTGAGACCTTCGCGACAGCCGCCTGCACCGAGGTGAAGCCCATCTTGAACGGGTTCTGCGCGATCAGACCCGAGATCACCCCTTCACGCAGCGCCTGGATCTGCTCGTCCGAGGTGTCCCACCCGACGATCTTGATCTGCCCCGCCTTGCCCGCCTGCCGGACCGCGGCGGCCGCACCCAGCACGCTCGGTTCGTTGGCCGCGTAGATCCCGTTCAGGTCCGGGTTGGCGGTGAGAATGTCCTGCGTGACCTGCAAGGCCGTGTTGTAGTCGCTGTTGCTGGACTGACGCGCCACCAGGTTCAGGCCCGGGTGCCGCGCCATGCTCTTCTCGAACCCTTCGGCGCGCGTCTCGTTGGTACTCGTCCCCGGTTGGAACTCGATCAACGCCACCTTGCCCTGACCGCCGAGCTGCTCGGCGAGCAGGTCCGTCCCTTGTTCGGCGGCCGCGACGTTGTTCGTCGCGTAGACCGGAACCTCTGGCGGTTGCGGCTCAGTGCCCGAGTCCATGTTGACCACCGTCGTGCCCTGGCCGAGCGCCGTGTCGGTGACCGCGCTCAGCGCTTTCGCGTCGGTCGCGGCGTAGACGAGGGCGTCGTTGCTTCCTTGGGCGAGCTTGTCCTGCAACAGGCTCTGCTGCCCGCTGACGTCGCTCTCGTCGTTCACGCCGTCCCAGCTGATCTCGACGTTGTCCCGTTGAGACCCGGCGCACTCCGCCCCGAGCCGGACCTGTTCCCAGAAGTCGAACCCGATCGCCTTGGGAACGACGTCGATGCGGATCTGCCCGTCGTCGGCACCTCCGCCACCAGTGGACTCCCGAACGCCGACGCTGCACGCCGAGGCGGAGGCAGCCACCACCACGAGACCGACCGCCGTCAGCGCTCGGACACCGGACCTTGCCTGTGTTTTCCGCATGTGCACTCCTGACACCGAAACCCGGACCGATTCCCGCGGCTAATCCACCTCGCCGCTGAGCTTGCGTCGCTGGTAGCGGTCCCACCAGACCGCCAGCCAGATGATCACTCCGATGAGGACGTTCTGATAGAAGATGCTGATGTCGAGCTGGACCGCCCCGTTGCGGATGACCGCCACGAGGAACGCTCCGATCAGCGAGCCGAGAATCGTGCCGCGACCGCCGAACAGGCTCGCCCCGCCGATGACGACGGCGGCGATGACGTCGAGTTCGAGCCCCTCGCCGAAGTTCGGCTGGCCGGAGTCGATCCGCGATGCCGCGATCATGCCGCCGAGCCCGGCCAAGGCGCCGGAGAGCACGTAGACCGCCGTCGTGTACTTGCGCACCGGAACACCGGAGAGCCGCGCGGCTTCGGAGTTCGAGCCCATCACGTAGGCGTACCGCCCGAGTCGGGTACGAGTGAGTACGAGGTGGCCTGCGACCGCGACCAGGATGATGACGAGGATCGGGATCGGAAGTACTCCGATCACGCCTTGACCGAGCAGCCGGAACGAGTCCGGAGCGCCGAAGACGGCGACGGCACCGGTGGCGATGAGCACGAGTCCGCGCCCCACGCTGAGCATGCCCAGCGTGGCGATGAACGGCGGCAGTCCCACGACCGAGACGAGCAAGCCGTTGACCAGTCCTGCCGCAGCCCCGACCGCGACTCCGGCGAGGATGCCCAGCACCGGGTTGAACCCGAACGAGGCCATCGTGATCACACCGAGCACACCGGACAGTGCGGCCACCGAGCCGACGGACAGGTCGATGCCACCGGTGATGATCACCAGCGTCACGCCGACCGCCATCACCGCGTTCACCGAGGTCTGGGACCCGAGGTTGAACAGGTTGTCGGCGGTCAGGAACGACGGCGCCACGATCGAGAGCACGACGAACGCGACGATCAACGCCCCCGCCGCGGCCAGCTGGGAGACCGCACCCGACGCCCGGTCGCTCAGGGCGCCGAGCAAGCCCGGCTTCCCGGACGGCGGTGGGCTCTGGGAACTCTGCGGCGCCTTGGTCTGCTCACTCATGATTGCCCTTCGCTCCGGTCGCGAGCGCCACCACGCGCTCCTCGGTGAATTCCGTGCGCGCGACCTCGCCCACGATCCCCCCGGCACGCATGACGAGGATCCGGTCGCACATGTTCAGCAGCTCCGGCAGATAACTGGAGATGAACACGATCGCCTTGCCCTCTGCCGCCAACGAGTCCATCGCCTGGAACATCTCGGACTTCGCGCCGACGTCCATGCCCCGGCCGGGTTCGTCGAACAGCAGCACGTCCGCGCCGGTCTCCAACCAGCGCGCCAGCACGACCTTCTGCTGGTTGCCGCCGGAGAGCGTCCGAACGGGACGCCCGACCCACGGCACACCCCGGATGTCGAGGCCCTCGCGGGATTTCTCGGCCGTCCGCCGCTCCGCACCGAGATCGATGAACCCTGCTCGCATCGGCAAGTTCGCCAACGTGACGTTCTTGTCCACGCCGAGGTGCATGGCGAGCCCGTCGGTCTTGCGGCTCTCCGTGAGGTAACCGATCCCGGCGGCGATCGCGTCGGCGGGCGTGCGGATCTTGAGCACCCGGCCGTCCAGCGAGACCGTGCCGGAGTCCGGCGGCTCGGCGCCGAACACCGTGCGAGCGAGTTCGGTGCGACCCGCGCCCACCAGCCCGGCCATACCGACGATCTCACCGGCGCGCACCTCGAACGACACGTCGTGCACGGCACCCGTCCGGGTGAGGTTGTCCACCCGCAGCCGGATCTCGCCCGGCTCGTCGCTGTGCGTGCGGGGATACAGGTTCTGCACGTCCCTGCCGACCATGAGCTGCACGAGGCGTGATTCGTCCAGTTCGGACACCGGCTGCGTGTCGACCACGACCCCGTCTCGCATTACGGTGACCCGATCCCCGATCTCGAAGATCTCGTCGAGCCGGTGCGAGATGTAGAGCACGGCGATGCCCTGGGCGGTGAGTTCCCTGACGATGCCGAACAGGTCCTCGGCCTCGCGTTCGGTGAGCGTGGCGGTCGGCTCGTCGAGGATCAGCACGGTGGAGTCCACGGCGAGCGCTTTGGCGAGCTCGACGCGCTGCTGCTCGGCGGTGGACAGTTGCGCGACCCGCCGTTGTGGATCGACGTCGAGCCCGACCCGCCGGAGCAGGGCCGCTGCCTCCTTGCGTTCGTCGCCACGGGCGATCCAGCCGTACCGGCCCGGCTCGTGCCCGATGAACAGGTTCTGCGCGACCGACAGGTCCGGGGCCAGCGCGAACTCCTGGTGCACCATCGAGATGCCGAGTCTGCGCGCGGCTCCCGGGCCCTGGAAGGTGACCGGCTCGCCGTGCAACGTCACCCGGCCCGAGCTGGGCTCTTCGACCTGGGCGACGAGCTTCATCAGCGTCGACTTGCCCGCACCGTTCTCACCTGCGAAAACGTGCACTTCGCCCGGCAGAACGTCCAGGTCGACCTCGGTGACGGCCGCGACACCGGGAAATCGTTTGCTGACGCCGCGCAGCTCGAGGGCAGCCACGGCACCGGGCTGCTCGGATCGGTCACTCGACGGCACGGCAACGCCTCCTCGATCGGCACTGACCAGTGACCCGGGCTCGGGGTGGGCCGGATCATACCGACGACACCCACCGACCGGAAGTGGTTGCCACGAAACCGAGTAACCGATTACTCGGCGTCACTCCGGACGAAAGCCCGCTGCCGACGGATCCGAACGATGGGGACAACCGCCCGCACGCGCCCCGCAAATGTGGATCATGATCAGAATCATCTCAGCCAGTTCATGATCCACTAGGCCGATCAGGTGATGAGTCGAAACCCGCTCACCCCGCGCATGGCGGCTCGATAGGCTTCCCCCACACACCACGACCAGGGGAAGAGACGTTGCGTGACCTAGACCACCCGGAGGCCGCTCCGTCCGTGATCGGGGCCGACTGGCTCGCCGAGCAGCACGGACAGGAACCCATCACCGTGTACCTGCCAACCGAGCGGGTCATCGAGGGAGACAGCGAGATCACGGTCCAGCTCGTACGGCTCCCGGACGGCCGCACTGTCCTCCCGGCCTTCACCAGCCTGGACGCGCTCGTGGGCACCCTCGGCGGTCAGCAACCGTGGATCGCGACGCCACAGGACAGGGTCCCCGAGGTGCAGCAGCAGAGCAGCGCCGACGACGTGCTCTGGGACCCGCCGCTGCCGGACGAGCTGCGCGGGGAGGTCTCGCGGTGAGCCTCGGCGACTTCACCGGCACCCACGCAGACCTGGACGCACTCAGCGGTATCGCCAGTCGTCTCCGCAACGGAGCACAGGACTTGGATAGCATGACCGCACCACCACCGGCACCCGTCGCTGGGGAGTCGACGGAAGCGATTGCCGGTGCGATGGCCATGCTGACGATCTCCGCCGCGGAGATCGTCGAGATCCTGAACGGCATGGGGGACGCGGTCGCGCACGGACGCGATGTCTACGACGACACCGACGCCGGGACGATCAAAGACCTGTCCCGCCTCGGCGAGATCACGGGGGAGAACTGATGCCGCTTGATACCGAGGTGGACAAGCAACCTTCCACGATGCGCACGGCTGCGGAATGGATGGCCGGTGCGGGAACCGCGGTCGACGGTGCCATCGGGGTGGTCACCGGCACCCGTGGCGAGTCCGAGGGTGCCTGGCCCTCGCACGCCGGGGACTCCTTCCGCGAGATGTCGCACAAGACGAAACCGGGCATTGAGGACACCTCGAATGCCTTCACCGACTTCGCGAACGTGTTGCGCGAGCACGCTGACCAGATCGACACGGTCACCAAGCGGATGGAGCAGGCCCGCGAGCTGGCGGTCAAGGAAGGCTTAGACCTCCGCGGTTTCCTCATCATGGAGCCGGGACCCGAGCCACCGACACCGGCACCGCTGCCGAGCGACCAACCGGCCACACCGGAGCAGACGCAGGCCCACGCAGAGGGAACCCGCGCGGTGGAAGCATTCGCCAAGCAGGCGGAGGCGTACGCCGGGTGCTCCACGTTGGTCCAAGCCGCGCGCAAGACCGAACACGGCGCCGTGGCCACACTGAACCGCTTTCTCGGTGGTCTCGTGGAGAAGTCGCCGTTCAACGCCACCGACGTCCTCACCGGACTCGCGGGTGCCCACGCGGGAGCAACGGCGAAACTCCGTGCCAAGGCCACGAAACTGGCCGCTTCCGGGTCCATCGAGATCACCGAACGAATGATGCACAATCCGTCGATGTCGCTGGCCGGGCAGACCAAGGCCGCCATGATTCACATCGAGCGCACCCAGGAGTTGCGGGAGGCCAACCGTCAGGCTCTCGGTTCCCGCGTGGCCGGGTGGGTCGACAAACTCTCGCCGCGGACCAAAGAGTTTCTCCAAGCCAGTCTGGCGAAACCATCGGCTGGCAGCTCGACCGGCTTCGTCCGCGGAGCCACCCGCGTGGGGAGCAAACTCCCCGTCGTCGGCCTCACGATCACGGCCTCCGGTGTGGGCTATGATCTCGGCCAGGGCAAGGACCCGGCCACCGCCGTGGCCAGCGGTGCCGGGAGCTATCTCGCCGGGTCCGCCACGTCCTCGTGGTTGCTCGCGATGGGCACCCCGGTCACCGGGGCCGTGATCGGTGCCGCAGCGGTCGGTGTCGGTGTCGGCTTCGCGATCGAGGAATGGGGACCCGATGCCTTCGACAAGGCCGTACAGATCGGCGAGAAGCTCGAAGAGATCAACCCGAAGATGACCCGATGACCACTCCCGGCCTCCCGTTGAAACCGGACCCACAGACGGGGCAACCGCGGCCGCCGAGGGCACCGCTGGAGAATGGTTGGCGGCGGTCCGAGGACAAGAGCAGGAACGGCGCAACGAAGGTGCCCCAGCCGCCACCGGCTGCGGGTCCGGTGTTGGAGTGGTTCCACCCGTCGCACGGTCGCCTGTGGACGTTCATCGCCTTGTCGGTCGTGGTCGTCGCCGGGGTGTTCACCCTCAAGGACGGGGGACTGGCGTGGATGGGCACCTGGTGGCTGTGGTTGTTCTTCCTGCCGCTGCCGGTGTTCTTCCTTGCCAGGGAGCGAAACCTACGCATCGCGGCCGGTGCCGACTGGCTCGCCTACGGCAACAGCTCCCTCCGCACGTACGAGCTGACCAAGATCCACGTCACCGTGGGGGGTGTCGCGCACCAGCTCATACTGGAAGACGCGCACGGAGGCAGGCTCGAATACGTGCCAATTCACGAGCTGCAACTCAACCGCGAACTCTGGGACCTCGTTTACTTGGGGCTCCTGCACTCCACGTACGAGAACGGCGCGGACGTGAACCGGATGGCCAAGGAGTATCTGAGCCTGAACATCCCACCACACCTGCGAAAGTGGGACTAACGGTAGGCACCCTTGCGTGCGGCGCGGGCCTGGAACCGAGCGGCACGGATGATCTCATCGGCGCTGGCGTCGGTCTGTGCGTTGACGATCAGATCCCGGAACCGTCCGTCAGCACCGTCGACGCGCATCACGACCATCCCTGGCCAGCACGACGACGTTCCGTCCGGCCGGCGCCTGGCAACGGCGGAACTCCTGCGACGGGAGCAGGTCCCGGGCCCGCGCAACTCGGACTTGAGGTCGGACATCTCGGCCTCGATCTCTTCGCGTTGCGCGTACAGCTCGGCCAGGCGGGCTACCATCGCGACCTGGACAGTAGTCAACTCGTGAGTAGAACCACTGCGTTGGTGCAGGTCAGCGGGCACTTCGAGCACTTCCGATCTCGAATGGAAGGGTAATGTCAGAGGCCCTGCACCCACCGAGTAAAACGAGGGGAGAATCGTGCGACCGCTGTTGGCCGGCGAGCCGGCGACCGTCGGGCACTACCGGTTGCTCGCGCGCCTGGGCAAGGGCTCCATGGGCGGCGTCTACCTGGCGCGCTCACGAGGTGGCCGTGCGGTGGCGGTCAAACAGGTACGCCCGGACCTCGCCGAGGATCAGGAATTCCGCGAGCGGTTCCGGCGCGAGGTCGCGATGGCGCGCTCGGTCGGTGGTTTCTGGACGGCCGCGGTCGTCGACGCGGACACCGAGGCCGACCAACCGTGGCTGGCGACCGAGTACGTGCCGGGTCCCACGTTGCACCAGGCGGTTGCCGACCACGGGCCGTTGCCGGAGCAGACGGTCCTGAGCCTGGCCGCCGGGCTCGCCGAAGCCCTCACCGCGGTGCACAAGGCCGAGCTCGTGCACCGCGACCTCAAGCCGGCCAACGTCCTGCTGGGCCCGGACGGGCCGCGCGTGATCGACTTCGGGATCTCACGCGCGTTGACCTCCAGTGCGATGACGGCGACCGGGATGTTCTTCGGCACGCCCGGCTTCTTCTCCCCCGAACAGACCGTCGGCGAGGGCGTCGGCCCACCCAGCGACGTGTTCTCCCTCGGCGCGGTCCTCGTGTTCGCCGCCACCGGCGCCGGACCGTTCGGCGACGACCACACGGCGGCGATGCTCTACCGGGTCGTGCACAGCGAAGCCGACCTCACCCATGTTCCTGACGGCCTGCGCCCGATCCTCGCCGCCTGCCTGACGAAGGAACCGGAACAGCGCCCCACGCCCACGCGGATCCTGGACGAGATCGGCGAGCCGTCCCCGCAGGGCGACAACTGGCTACCGCCGGACATCACAGCCGTCATCACCGAGCACACGATGCAGCTGCAGCAGGCAGCGGCGGCCGACGACGAGCCGGACGCCGTCGGAGTCGGGACCGTGCAACAAGGTCCGGTGCAGCAGGGTCCGGCGAAGCAGGGCACTGCCCAGTACACCTCGAGCGTGGCCGCGGCGGCCGCGCCAGTGCAGGCTCCCCCAGGCCCCGACGATCAGGTCACCCGCCCGGACTGGAGCGCGGTCGAACGGCGCGAGCCGCTCGCCCCCGCTCGCCCTCGCGACACCTCGCAGCAACGGACCGACCGGGTGCGCGCCGACGTCCCCGGTCCGGTCTTTCGCACCAAGGGACGGATGCGGTACGCGGTGGGGGCACTGTTCGCGCTGTTCATGCTGGTCGCGGTGTTCGCGTTCGCCCGTGACGGAGCCGTGTCCGGGCAGCCGCTCATGCTGCTGGGCGTCGCGGGTGTGCTGTTCGGTACGAGCGCGGCGCTGTCGGTGGCCAGAATGCTCACTCCCGCACTCCGCATCAAGATCAACGGAGACGGGATCCGGATCAGCCGTCCCGGACTCGCCAGGGAAATCCCCTGGCATCACGTGAACCGCGTGGGCGTCGTCGGTCGCGGCAAGAGCCAGAGCGTCGCGGTATGGACGACGCAGGGCGCGCCGAAGCTCTCGTCTTCGTGGTGGCACTGGGTTCGTCGCTACCACGGCGGGGTGCGCGTTTTCCCCGTCGGCATCACCGGCGGTGTGCTGAAACGACGCCAAGAATCGCGCCGGATGCATACGGCCTTGCACCAGTACGCGCCGCGCGCCTACGACTCCAGGATGCTCTGAGGGCATCGTGGAACTTGGGTAGGCAGTCCAGTACCGCCGCCCCCAGTTCGCCCCCGCGATGTTCGGGCCGCCTCGAGTGCACACGTACGCAGCGACAACCCTGGACCGGCGTCTCATTCCACCGGCAGGACGCAGACGGGGCTCGGCGTGGGGACCGGCTCGCCGATGGCCCGCAACGCCCCCGCCTCCACCGCGAACGACTGCACCGTGTGGCTCGTTTCCCCCGCCACCACCAGAACGCTCCCGCCACGGGCGAGGCTCATGTGCCGAGGACCGCGGACCCCAGCCGGCACGATCTCGCGCACAGCAACCCCTTCCTGGAGGTCGAGTACCGCGAGACTGTCGTGCCCACGGTTCGACGCGAACGCGTACCTGCCGTCCGGGGAGACCACGATCTCGGCCGCCAGCGTCGTGCCGGTGAACGACTCGGGAACGATCGACACAGTCCGGTAGGCCGTCGCGGTGGCAGTCGCCGGATCCCATCCGCACTCCGTTACCGTCGAGTCGAGCTCGTTGATCAGCAGAAACCTGGTTCCGGACGGCAGGAAGGCGAGGTGTCTCGGTCCCGCGCCTGCATGAGTGGCGAGCTCGGAGCGCAGCGCGAGGTGACCACTGTCGCGGTCGATGTCGTAGACCGAGACCGTGTCGGTGCCGAGATCCACCGCGAGCAGCCGTCCGCCGCTGGGGTCGACGACCACCTGATGGACGTGCGGCCCCGCCTGCCGCTGCGCGTTCGGTCCGCTGCCGCTGTGGTGAGCCTGATGACACGGTTCCCGGACGGCACCGCCTTCGCCGAGGGGATACACCACCACGTCCCCCGACGCGTAGTTCGCGGCGAACAGGAACCGTCCATTCGGGTGCACGGCGAGATGACACGGGTCCGAACCCTGCGTGGGCTGCGAGTTCAGCTCGGTCAGCGTCCCGTCCGGCCGCACCCGGAACGCCACGACGCGGCCCTGCCGCTGCTCCCGCACGGCGTAGACGGTCGCCCGATCGGGGGCCAGGGCCAAGAACGACGGGTCGGTCGCCGGAGCGAGACGTCCTGTCGGCCGGAGTCGGCCGGAGTCGTCGATCTCGGCGGCGACGATCCCCGTGGCCGCCGAATCGGCGCTGGTATAGGTACCGAGATAGGTGTTCGCGGTCACGCCGTCTCCTTGCTTTCGCTCGGATCGCGCGCGATCCACGCCTGGTACACAAGATACCAACGTCATCCCATCGAATCACGCAACAAACTGTCGAAAGAAGCAACGTGTTCCGGCTGAAGTCGAACGCTCGCGCGACATAGCCTATGGCCATGATTCCCGCCGCGACCTCGACCGACCAGACCTACGACGCTTCGCAGCTCCTCGCGCTCGACGAGCAGTACAGCGCGCACAACTACTCCCCGCTGCCCGTCGTGATCTCCGAAGCCTCGGGTGCCTGGATGACCGACGTCGACGGTCGCCACTACCTCGACTTCCTCGCGGGGTACTCCGCACTGAACTTCGGTCACGGCCACCCGGACCTGATCGCCGCCACGACCGCGCAACTGCAGCGGGTCACGCTGACCAGCCGCGCCTTTCATCACGACCAGTTCGGCCTGTTCTGCAAGGAACTCACCGAACTCACCGGGACCGACACGGCGCTGCCGATGAACTCCGGGGCCGAGGCGGTCGAGTCCGCCGTCAAGGTGGCCCGCAAGTGGGCCTACCAGGTCAAGGGTGTGCCGATGGACCGCGCGGAGGTCGTCGTCGCGGGCTCCAACTTCCACGGCCGTACCACCACGATCGTGTCCTTCTCCACCGACGAGACCGCCCGCGCCGACTTCGGCCCGTTCACTCCCGGCTTCCACGTCGCCGAGTACGGAGACGCGAGTGCCGTGGAGTCCGCGATCACGCCGAACACCGCCGCCGTGCTGGTCGAGCCGATCCAGGGTGAGGCCGGCGTGGTCGTGCCCCCGAAGGGGTACCTGCGTGAGTTGCGGCGGCTCTGCGACGAGAACAACGTCCTGCTGATCTGCGACGAGATCCAGTCCGGGCTGGCCCGCACCGGCGAACTGCTCGCCAGCGAGCACGACGGTATCCGCGCCGACCTGTACACGCTGGGTAAGGCGCTCGGCGGCGGCATCATGCCGGTCTCGGCGGTGGTCGGCCGCCAGGAGGTACTCGGGGTGCTCAAGCCGGGCGAGCACGGGTCGACCTTCGGCGGTAACCCGCTGTCCTGCGCGGTCGGCCGTGCCGTGATCAAGCTACTCGCCACCGGAGAGTTCCAGGAACGCTCGCGGCAACTCGGCGAACACCTGCACGGGCGCCTCGGCGAGCTCGTCGGGCACGGCGTCCACGAAGTGCGCGGGCGGGGACTCTGGGCCGGCGTCCAGATCGCCGAAGGCGGGCCGAGCGGCAAGGAAGCGAGCAAGGCCCTCGCCGCGCGCGGCGTGCTGTGCAAGGAGACTCACGACACGACGTTGCGTGTCGCGCCGCCGTTGGTGATCTCCCGTGCGGAGCTGGACCGGGGCATCGACGCCATCGCCGAGGTCGTCCGCCGCTGAGCACCGAGCGAACGGCACTCTCGCCCCACCACACGAGGCGAGAGTGCCGTTCGCCTCGTCGGCGGCGGGTTACGACTTGGCGAGGTCGCGGGAGAGGGCAGTGAGACGAGACAGAGCGCGGAGGTACTTCTTGCGGTACCCGCCCTGGAGCATGTCCTCGGGAAACAACGTCGACAACCGCTCGCCCGAGACCCGTACCGGCACCGCGCGGTCGTAGAGGCGGTCGACCAGCGCGACCAGTCGCAGCGCCACGTCCTGACCGGAGACCGGGCCGACGTTGCGCACGTGCACCGCTCGCACGTCGTCCACGAGTGCCCCGTAGCGCGACGGGTGCATCCCGGCGAGGAAGTCGCACAGGTCGTCGAGCTCGTCCAGCGTCGCGCCGGGCGTCTCCTCGGCGGCGGCGAGGAGGTCGGCCTCGCTCATCGGCTCCGGCGGGTCAGGCAGCCCACGGTGCCGGTAGTCCGGTCCGTCGACGCGCACCACGCCGAACCGAGCGGACATGGCGTGGATCTCGCGGAGGAAGTCCACGGCGGCGAACCGCCCCTCCCCCAGCTTGTCCGGCAGCGTGTTCGACGTCGCCGCCACGTGCACGCCCGCGTCGGTGAGTTTCGCGATCAGCTGGGTCACCAACATCGTGTCGCCCGGGTCGTCGAGCTCGAACTCGTCGATCGCGAGCAGTGTCTGCGTGCTGAGCCTGTCGACCGTCTCGGCGAACCCGAGCGCACCGACCAGATTCGTCAGCTCCACGAACGTGCCGTAGGACTTCGGACCGCGCACCGCATGCCAGATCGAGGCGAGCAGGTGCGTCTTGCCCACACCGAAACCGCCGTCGAGGTACAGACCGAGCTTCTCGTCGCCTACCGCCGTCTTGCGTTTCCCGCCGAACAGCGACCACCAACGTGAGCCCGAACCTGCGGCGGCGGCGTTCACGCGTTCGGCGAAGGCTCGGCAGGAGTCGACGGCCTCGGCCTGGCTGGGTTCCTCCGGGTTCGGGACGTAGGTCTCGAACCGCACGGAGTCGAACCTCGGGGGCGGCGTCATCGCCTCGACCAGGTCGCCCGGGCTGAGCTCGGGACGGTGATCGGCCAAGCGCGGGGTCGTCATGCCCGCACTGTATAAGGCATGGTCAGATGGTCTTCGTGGACAGGCTCTGGCCGTTAGATGGCGCACACCCGGCGGACGAGGAACTCGAGTCGCTCTACGACTACCCGGCCGAACTCGACCGGACCTGGTTGCGGGTGAACTTCGTGACCAGCCTGGACGGGGCGGTCGCGGTGAACGGGAGTTCGCGGGGGCTGTCCAGCCCTGCCGACCAACGCGTACTCACCCTCATCCGGGATCTCTCCGACGTCGTCCTGGTCGGTCTCGGCACGGCCGTCGCCGAGGGCTATCCCGGTATCCGCGACACCGAGGCCAGGAGTCGGCGCCGCGCACGGTTCGGACTCTCGAAGGTGCCGCCGATCGCCGTGGTGACCCGCACGTGCGCACTCGACGCGGAATCGCCGCTGCTCACCGACACGGTGGTGCCGCCGATCGTGGTGACGTGCGATGCCGCGCCTGGACAGCGCACCCGCGCGCTCTCCGACCTCGGGGCCGACGTCATCGTCGCCGGTGACGGAGAGATCGATCTCCGTGCCGCGCTCACCGCACTCGACCGCCGGGGCTTGCGCCGCGTGGGCTGTGAAGGCGGGCCGACGTTGTTCGGCGCCCTGGTCGCGGAGGACCTCGTCGACGAGTTGTGTCTGACGGTCTCCCCGCAGTTGGCAGGCAGTGGCGCCGGACGCATCGCCGCGGGCCCGGTGGCCGCGGCGGCCCGGCGCATGCGGCTGCTCTCCGCGGTGCGTGCCGAGGAGTCGCTGCTGCTGCTGAGGTACGGGAGACTTCCGGAGTGACCGACGGCGACACCGACGACGCACTCGTCGCCGCTGCCCGTCGCGGCGACGGATGCTCGTTCGATGTGCTCGTCCGTCATCACACGAAACGGATGTACCGGGTCGCACTGCGAATCCTCGGAGATCCGGTGGAGGCCGAGGACGCGGTGCAGGACGCCTGGGTCTCGGCGTGGCGTTCGTTGGACACCTTCCGCAACGAGTCCGCGGTGTCCACCTGGCTGTACCGCATCGTCACCAATTCCGCGCTGGCCCAGGTGCGGCGTCGCAGACCCACGACGCCGCTGGACACCGCGGACGACACGGTCGGCCGATGGCTTTCCGACCCGCGCGGTGACACTCCCGAGCGGCAGGCGGTGCGGTCGGAAGAGGTGCGAAGGGTGCATCGCGCGATCGCGTCGCTGGAACCGTCGCAACGGGCGCCGCTGGTCCTCCGCGAATTGGAAGGATTGAGTTACGAAGAGGTCGCCGCCGTGCTAAACGTGAACGTCGCCGCGTTGCGGTCGCGTCTGCACCGGGCGCGGATGGCTCTGCTCACGAAGCTGGAGGAGGGGCGATGAGCGGTTCCGGCATCGGCGTCGACCGCACGTTGCCCTGCGGACGCACGGAGTCGATGCTGCTGGCTCACCTCGACGGCCAAGGGCCGCGCGAGCTCGCCGAGCACGTGCGGGACTGTCCGTACTGCTCGCGGCGGTTGGAGTCCATGCAGCGGTCGTGGCAGCCGGTCCGAGCCGCCGCCCGGACTCCGGTGGAGCTGCCGACCGGCCTGGTGGAGCGGGCGATGGAAACGGTGCGCGGGATGCGCTCGGTCGACGGGCATCAGCCGGCCTCGTTGCCGCAGGAGGGTGGCACGGTGACGGTGAGTTCACGGGCCACCCTGACGTTGGCGCGGCAGGCAGGCGGGGACGCGGCGGCGAGCCGATCGGGAGTGCATCTCCGTCGGTGCCACGGAGGGCCGGACGGGATGAGGATCGAGCTGGCGGTGCGCTACTCGTTGCCCGCGCACGAGGTCGCGGACAGTGTCCGGGTCGAGGTCGAAGGCGAGATGCGGCGCGCGCTCGGGCCGCTGGCTCCCCCCGTCGACGTCGCGGTCGTCGACGTGACCCCGCCGCCTGGGTAATCCGATCGGGTGACCTTTTGTGGCGGGCCGGAAGATCGGCTCCCATGCTGCATCTGATCTGTGAGGCCGACGCGGTCGTACCGGCGAAAGCGCGGGACAGCACAGCGGCCGAGCAGGCTACGGCGACAAGCGGTCGGCGACAGAACCGGCAAGTGGAGAACCGGCAGGTGCCGGTCAGGTGAAGGGAGGGCCGATCATGGCCCAGGCGAACGAGACACAGTCGACGCAGACCGGGACGTCGGTCCCGGAGTCGCGTACCGGCGGCTCACCCGACCGGCTCTCGGACGAGACCTCACAGGGGCGCACGAGCATCGCGGCCTCGGTGGTGCAGAAGATCGCCGGGATCGCGGCTCGGGAGATCTCCGGGGTGCACTCGATGGGCGGGGGTGTCTCCCGCGCGTTCGGCGCGCTGCGGGAGCGAATCCCGGGCGGCAGCGGCACCTCGTCGACTTCCGGGGTGCAGGTGGAGGTCGGCGAGAAGCAGACCGCGGTCGACCTCGACATCGTCGTCGAGTACGGCGCGTCCATCGTGGACCTCGCCCGGGCGGTGCGCCGCAACGTGATCACGGCGGTAGAGCGGATGACCGGTCTGGAGGTCATCGAGGTGAACATCGCCGTCAACGACATCCATCTGCCATCCGACGACGACGAGAGCAGCGAGTCCGAGGCGTCGTCGCGGGTTGAGTAACAGAGGCGTGAGTCTTTGTGGTGGCTATGACAACCGAAAAGGCTCACGCATCGACGCCGCCACGAAAGGGCACGCATGGCGCACAGCCCGGAGAACTCGTTCAGCCTCGCCGACCGTCTCGCGCGGGAGGTCGAGGCGCACCCGTCCGTGGTGCGGCTCGACGGTCGCTCGTTCGTGGCGACCTATCTGCCGGGGCGCCGGGTCGAGGGGATCCGGGCGAACGATCCGGGTGAACCGGTCGACGTCGCCGTCGTGGTCAGACTCGACCGGCCGCTACCCGAAGTGATCGACGAGGTGCGGGCGCGCGTCGTAGCGGTCGCCGGCGACGTGCCGGTGAACATCGCCGTCGCGGACGCGGTCCACGTCAGCGATCTCGAACCCGGCGCGGGCCCACCGTGACCACGGGTCCGACGGGGCGGCTCGCTCCCACCGAGCGGGCCGCGTTCCGTGCCTACGTCCGGGCGCATCATCCGGACGTAGGAGGGGATCCGCAGGCGTTCGCTACCGGACTCGCCCGCTGGCGCGAGGGGGCGAACCCGGCCCGTTGGTCTACTGTGGACCGCTACGACGGTCCGGTGGTGTTCGTCGACCGACCGAGCGGTGTGCGCGGACTCGTCCATGACGTCCGGGAGCGGCTCGCCCGGCGCAAGCAACCACCCCGCGTTCGGTGAACACCCGGGCGCCGTCGCGGTGGTCGGTCTCATCCAGGAGGGACTTCCCATGAACGCAACGCAGACCGGCCTTCTCGCCGGGCTGATCCTCGGTACCGCCGCGGCGGTCGGAGGTTTCGTCGGTTTCCTCATCGCACTGGCGGTGGGCGCGGTCGGGCTGCTGGTCGGGCGCATCCTCGACGGCGAGATGGAGATCGGCGACATCCTCGGCCGGGGACGGGACCGGTGAGCGAGCAGGCGACGGCGCCGGAGGAGCGCGGGCGGCTGGACATCGACCGCTCGGTGCTGCGCAAGATCGCCGAACACGCCGCCGACCGGGTACCGGACAGCAGACCGGTGCGCAGACGGATCGCCGGCGTCGGCCTCGGCGAGCACGGCTCCCACGCACGGCTGTCCGGTCCGGACGCGGAACTGCGCGTCTCGCTGGACCTGGCACTGCGGTATCCGAGTCCGGTGCGGGAGACGGTGCGCACCGTCCGGCACCGGGTCGAGTCCGATCTGGAACGGCTGGCGGGCTGCACGGTGCGGTCCGTGGACGTGACCGTCTCGGCCTTGGTGTCCGACGACGCGCCGGCACGAGTGGAGTGAGTGCGATGCGGCTGCTGGTTCGACTGTTCGCGGCACTGCTCGGCCTCGCGGCGACCGTGCTGGGCGTGTTGCTGGCCGTCGAGGCGGTGTGGGCATGGTTCCGTCCCGCCAGTGCTGGACTCGCCGTGCCGTGGCGCGGCTGGCGAGCACCGCTGGCCGGCCTGGCGTGGTCGGATCCGCGAGTCATGATCGCCGCCGGAGTCCTGGCCGTGCTCGGGCTGGTGCTGCTGTTCGTCGCCGCACGTGCCGGGCGCAAGGACATCCGGCTGCACGACCCGGCCCCGGAGGTCACCGTCACGACCGACCCTCGCTCGCTGGCACGGCTCGTCGGGCATCAGGTCCGCGGCCAGGACGGAGTCGCGAGTGCCTCGGTCACGGCGAGTCGTTCGCGGGTGCGGGTGAAAGCCACCGGGGAGTACTCCTCGCTCGGCGACCTCCGTGACCGCCTCATGACCACCACCGAGGAGGCCGTCGGAGAACTGCCGCTGCGTAGCCGCCCGTCGGTGTCGGTCTCGGCGGCTCCGATGAAGCAGAACCGATGACTCGGGAGGCGACGGTGACCTCGCACAGGCAGCCACGTCCGAGTTCGACCGCGGTCGGCCGCTCGTTGCGGTTCGAACGGGGGCTGGCCGTGCTGGCAGGCGTGGTCGCGCTGCTCACAGGCGGGCTCGCGCTGATCGTCGGTGCCGGGTGGCTCGGGGACTTCCGCGCCGACAGGTCGGTACTCGACCCGATGGTCGTCGACGCGGTCCGAGCCGCACCCGGCATCACCGTGCTCGTCGGCATCGCGGCAGGGGTGTTACTGGTCGCGCTGGGGCTGTGGTGGATCAGCCGCGCGCTGCGGCCGGAGGCCCGTCCGGACATGCGCTTGGAGCCCGGCACGCTGTCCACCGGCGGCCTCACCGTGTCGGGTTCGGCGCTGACCGACGCGATTCGCACCGACGCGGAGTCGGTCAGCGGCGTAACCCGTGCGCGGGTGCGGATGGCGGGCACGGCGCAACGCCCGAACCTGCGGCTCGTGCTGTCGCTGCAGGAAGGCACGAACGTGCGGCAGGTGTGGGAAGAACTCGACGACAAGGTGCTCGGTCGCGCACGGGAAGCACTGGGCACGGAGGTACTGCCGACGGCGATCCGCCTCGAGCTCGACCGCGCGCCCGGCAGACGGGTGCGCTGACACGCACGCGAGAGCACTGCTCCCGGGACTGCGCGGTGGCAGACTCACAGCGTTGCTGTCCTTTCCTGCGCGAGGAGGTCGCCGTGGCGCTCGCGGTGCACCCACCGGTGAAACCGATGTTGGCCGGACCCGTCGACGGCGTCCCGGACACGCCCGGCCTGCTGTTCGAGCCGAAATGGGACGGCTACCGCTGCCTGGTGTTCCTGGACCCGCAGGCCGACGAGCCGGTGACGTTGCAGTCCCGCACCGGCAAACCGCTCGACCGGTACTTCCCCGAGGTCGTCGCACACGTCCGCACGCTGGACCGGCCGCTGGTGTTGGACGGGGAGCTCGTGGTGACCAGCAGCGACCCGGACGGTGACCGGCTCGACTGGGACGCGCTCGGCGAACGGATCCACCCCGCAAAGAGCCGGGTGGAGATGCTCGCCGAGAAGACCCCGGCACGCTTCATCGCCTTCGACCTGCTCGCTGTCGACGACCGTGATCTGTGTGCGGAACCGTTCGCGGCTCGGCGTGCGGTGCTCGCCGGTCTCGACTTGAGCGCGGACCTCGGCTTACACACGACACCGGTGACCGACGACCCGGACGTGGCTCGCGAATGGTTCCGCGTGTTCGAGGGTGCCGGGCTGGACGGCGTCATCGGCAAGCACGGCGACCGTCCGTACGAGCCGGGCAAGCGCACCATGCTCAAGATCAAACACTCTCGCACAGCGGACTGCGTCGTCGCCGGGTTGCGGTGGCATGCCAAGACCGAGCCGGGTACGGCCGTCGGATCGCTGCTGCTGGGGCTGCACGACGACGAGGGCAGGCTGCATCACGTCGGTGTCGTCGGGGCGTTTCCGGCAGCACGTCGGCGCGAACTCGCCGAGGAGTTCGCGCCGCTGCGCACCGACGGCGAGCACCCGTGGCTCGGCGCCGGCGCCGAGGACGGCCGCAGGCTGCCGGGCTCGGTGAACCGCTGGAACAGCAGCGAGCAGCCGTGGGTGCCGCTGCGACCCGAACGTGTCGTGGAAGTCAGCTATGACCACACCGAAGGTGGTGCACCGTCCCGATTCCGGCACACCACCCAGTTCGTGCGGGAACGACCGGACCGTGAGCCTGAATCGTGCCGATACGACCAGCTCGCCGAACCCGCACGGTACGACCTCGACTCCGTTCTGCGCGGCGAGGTCAGGGCCGTACCGGCCGGCTGAACCGGCGACGTAATCTCCTGTCGTGACTTCACGACAGACACGCATCGCCGTCATCGGTGCCGGTGCGATCGGCGGGGTGCTCACCGCCGCCGCGCACGACGCCGGGCACGCAGTGACCCTGTGCGTCCGGACTCCGTTCGATCACTTCGTCATCGACCGGCCCGGCGGCACCGACGAGCCCGCGGTCCGGGTCGCCACCGACCCGAGGGAGATCGGCGAGGTCGACTGGATCCTGCTGACGACGAAGGTGCAGGACGTTCCGGGCGCCGCCAGGTGGCTGCGGGCGCTGGACAACGGCCGGGCGCCGATCGTCGTGGTACAGAACGGGATCGAGCACGACGAGTCGGTGGCGGCGTTCGACCTGCGCGGCCCCGTGGTGCCCGCGTTGATCTACGTCGGGGCGGAGCGGGTCTCCCCCGGCCATGTCGTGCAGCACACGCCCACGAGCATGATCGTCCCGGCGGCGGAGCACGGCACGGCGTTCTCCGACCTGTTCGGACCGGACGGGCCGACGGTCCGGCTCACCGAGAACTTCCGCACCGACGCATGGCGGAAGTTGCTGACGAACCTCGCCGCGAATCCGATCACCGCGTTGACCTCCCGCCGGCTCGAGGTCTTCGACGAGGACAGCATCCGCGAGTTGGCACTGGCCGTGCTGACCGAGGCGGTCGCCGCCGGTCGCGCGGACGGTGCGGAGCTCGACGACGACGAGGCCGAATCGGTGCTCGCCGCGTGTGTGGAACAGTTCCCGCGCGACGCGGGAACCTCCATGCTCTACGACCGTCTCGCTGGCAGGCCGACCGAACACGAACACATCATCGCGCCGATGGTCGCCGCGGCCGAGCACCACGGCATACCGGCGCCGCACAACCGCACCCTGCTCGCACTCATGCGCGCGTTGCGCCCGTAGCTGAGCGGTCGCGCGGGGTGATCTGCGTTGGTTGTTCCGCGGCGGAACCTCACCTCGCGGCCGACTGCGGGATCGCCGACATCAAGTAGCCACCTCCACCGCGTCGACGCTGTCCTCGCCGGCCACGAGGTGACAACCCCGGCTAGCTCCCCCGCGCGGCGGACGATCGCTATTGCGGCGCGACCGCGGACGAGGTTTTCCGCAGCACGTACTTCTGCAACTTCCCGGTCGCGGTCTTGGGGAGTTCGTCGACGAAGCTGACGCCCCGGGGCGCCTTGAAGTGCGTGAGCTGGTCGCGGGCGAAGGCGATGAGCTCGTCCTCGGTCACGCTGGCACCTTCGTCGCACACCACGAAGGCGTGCGGGGTCTCACCCCACTTCTCGTGCGGCAGCCCGACCACGGCGGACTCCCGCACCGCGGGGTGCCGCAGTAACGCGCCTTCGACCTCGATCGAGGAGATGTTCTCGCCGCCGCTGATGATGACGTCCTTGATGCGGTCGCGGATCTCCACGTATCCGTCCGGATGCGTCACGGCGGCGTCGCCGGTGTGGAACCAGCCGTCGCCGATCGCCTGTTGCGTCGCCTCCGGATCGCGGTAGTAGCCCTCCATCACGACGTTGCCGCGGACCACGAGCTCACCGAGTGTCTGCCCGTCCCAGGGGACCTCGCCGCCGTTGTCGTCGACCGTCTTGAGCTCGCCGGAACTGATGAGCTCCACGCCTTGGCGAGCCTTGACCGTCGCCCGCTCGCTCTCCGGCAGGGACGCGTGTTCCGGCCTCGGTTCGCACACCGTGATGAACGGTGCGGTTTCGGTGAGGCCGTAGACGTGCAGGATGTCCCAACCGAACTCGCCCTCGAGACGTTCGATCGTGGCGGCTGCCGGCGCCGCTCCCGCGGTCGTGACCCGCACGCCGGGACGGACCTCGCCACGGACCTCGGGCGAGGCGGAGGCGAGCGCGATCAGGACCGTGGGCGCTGCCGAGAGCCAGGACACACTCTCGGTGCGGATCAGGTCGAAGACGAGAGCGGGGTCGACCTGTCGCACACAGACGTGAGTGGCCGCCGCCGCGGTGACCGTCCAGGTGTAGGTCCATCCGTTCGCGTGGAACATCGGCAGTGTCCACAGGTAGCGCTGGCCGATCTCGATGGGCGCGTGCAGCAACGTTCCGATGCTGTTCAGGTAGGCGTTGCGATGCGTGATCATCACGCCTTTGGGGCGCGCCGTCGTGCCGCTGGTGTAGTTGATCGTCAGCAGGTCGGTCTCGTCGATCTCGGGAGCTGCGTACTCACCCGACGAAGCGGCGAGCATCGTCTCGTAGTCCTCCCAGCGGTCCCGAGCACCTTCGAGTGCGACGAAGCGCTCGACGCCGGTGAGCTGATCGCGGACCGAGTCGACGGTGTCGAGCTGGTCGGCGTGCACGCACAGCACGCGCGCTCCCGAGTGCTCGACGATGTAGGCGATGTCGTCCGCAGAGAGCCGGTAGTTGATCGGGACCAGCACCGCTCCGATCTGCGGTACGGCATAGAAGGATTCGAGCTGGGCGTGAGTGTTGGGGGCCACGTAGGCGACCCGGTCACCCTTGCGGACGCCCAGCTCCTGCAGCACCGCGGACCACTGATCACAGCGGTGGAAGAACTGTTCGTAGTCCGCCCGGAACTCGCCGTCGACGACAGCCTCGCGGTCCGGGTACAGCCGTCGTGTGCGCCGGGCGAACTCCAACGGTGACAGCGCGACATGCATCCCGGCCTCCTGTGACTCAGGCAACAGTTCAGATCCGAGGTTACAACCCGGAGAGAAGGCGCGGGTTGCTCTGTGTCGGCGGAGCGCCGAGGCAGGGTGCGTAGAACGCCGCCCTCAAGCCGCGCGACCACTCAGCAGGCCGACGGACCGGTCGGCTCGTGCCGCTCAATTCGCTCCCGTGTCACGGGTCGGACTGGTTCGGGTGGCGCCTACGGACGCGACCACGACGCACGCCACCGCCAGCCATTGCGTCCAGCCGAGCAACTCGCCGAGAACGAGGAGACCGGCGAGGGCCGCGACGGCCGGTTCGAGACTCATCAGCACCCCGAACACGCGGGGCGGGATCGAACGGAGCGCCTCCAGCTCCAGCGAATACGGAACCACCGACGACATCAGCGCTACGAGCACACCGACCGCAAGGATGCCCGGCGTCAGCAGGGTGGTTCCGGTCTCGATCAGACCGAACGGCAGCGCCACCGCCGTGCCGAACACCATGCCCATCGCGAGTCCGGCGCCGCCGGTGGTGTGGCTGCCGAGTTTGGCGCCCATGATGATGTAGCTCGCCCACAGCACCGCCGCAGCGAGCGCGAACAGCACACCGACCGGGTCGAGCCCGCCCTCCACCCGGGAGAGCAGCAGGACGCCGAGGGCGGCCAGCACGGCCCAGACGAGGTCGAGTTTGCGACGCGAGCCGAAGACCGCCACCGCGAGCGGCCCGAGGAACTCGATCGTGACGGCGATACCCAGCGGGATGCGGGCGAACGACTGGTAGATGCAGATGTTCATGCCGGCCAGCACCACGCCGTAACCCGCGACGACGGCGAAGGTGTGGCGATCCATCCGCCACGTCGGCCGCCAGATGATCACCAGGATCAGCGCCGCGAAGAACAACCGCAGCAGCACCACGCCGGAGGCGCCGGCGGTCGCGAACAGCTGCTTGGCGAAGGCGGCGCCGACCTGGAGGCTGATCATGCCGAGGCCGACGAGCAACGGCGGCGGCACGGCCCCGAGCGCCCGAGAGGCGATCGCCGCACTCCGCCCGGCACCCTCCGTGTACGCCACGTCCGCCCGTCCTCTCCGCTCGTCCGCGAGTCACGCTTCGTCCGTCGACCGACAGCACTTTCGCCCCCTACGTCGACGGTCAGCGCCGTACGGCCACGACGGACGCTACCCGGCCGCGCCACCGTCTTTCCCACGCCGCCGCGGTAAGTACCCCGGTGGACTGCGCACGCTGCCTGCCGCTGCCGGGACGTATCAAGCGCGGCTGGTCGCGCTTGATGGCGGAGAACTGCCCCTGCCTCTGCACCTCGACGAAGACGACGACTGACGAGCGGCTTGTGTCTCGTCGGCAGACGCTGATCGAAGCTACCGTGATCACGGTTCTGCCCCCGGAAGCATCTGGAACACGATGTCGCACCTCTGGTACGTCAGCTACGGCTCCAACATGCACACCGAAAGGCTCCGCTGCTACATCGCAGGCGGCTGTCCCGCTGGGGCAACCCGCACCTATCCGGGTTGCCGAAACACCACACCACCCGTGCGTTCGCGCGGAACCCTGCTGACAGGCGGCATCTACTTCGCAACGCACTCCCCCGTCTGGAACGGCGGACGTGCCCTGTTCGATCCGGACCTTCCCGGTACGGCCGCCGCGCGAGCGTGGCTGGTCACCCCGCAACAATTCGCCGACATCGCCGCGCAAGAGATGTACCGCGAGCCGGGAGAAGACCTCGACCTGGACGAGGTACTCCGCACCGGACGTGCAGCGATGGGACCGGGACGCTACGAAACGCTGCTGTACGTCGGCGACGTGGACGGCTACCCCCAACTGACCTTCACCGCCGACCACGGCCACCGAGACGTCGATCCCGTCCCTCCATCAGCGCCCTACCTCGCCATGCTCGTCGGCGGTCTGCAGGAAGCCCACGGCTGGAGTCCGGAGGCGACCGCGGACTACCTCGCGTCCCGTCCCGGCATCGGAACCTGGAACGCCGAGGCCATCCTCGCTGCATGCATCGACGATCGCAGCGCCCCCTGAACGTCCGCACGAGTGCGATTGAGATCAACGGAAGGTAGGACTCAAGTGGGCGGTAACGGGTGCGAGCGTCGCTCGTGGAATCCGGGTCGGCCGTACGCGTCGTGTGCGCCTAGCAGCCTCCGCCGTCGCCTGCGCCGAAGTCTCCGACATCGCACGCGGCGTCTGCGCCTGCGGCGATGCCGACGACTCCCGAGCCTGCGGCGACCCCGCCGGAGTGACCAGCGGCGTGCCGGTTGCCTGCCCGTGGGGACCGGAGGTGGTACACCAACAGCCCACCGAGAGCGAGAAATCCCAGGAGCATGCCCCACATTGCTCCCTCTTCGCCGCCCAGCGCGCCGAGGATGCCGACCGGCGCGAGCAGGATCATCAGTGCGATCAGCTTTCCGGCCACGACCCCGACCAGCGCTGTCCCGGGCACGTTGGGAAACCGCTGTAGCACGGTCAGCAGCAGTGCGAGCCCCGCCGCCCCCGCTGCACAGCTCATCCCCGAACTCAGATCATCGCTGACCACGTCGTCGGGGACCAGCAGCATGGGAGCGAACGCGACACCCACGGTAGCCGCGAGCAAGCCCGCTCCGCACAATCCGCGAAGAACCAGGTCAGCCAGACGTGCCGGTCGCGACATCGGGACCGCATAGCGGGCGTGCTGGGGAGGTCGTGTCATCGGGCGTACTCCTCCTTGTCTGTACCGGAGGGCGCCGTTCGGTGTTGTCTCACGACTTCGACGACCGCCACGGCCAGGGCGGCGGCCACGACAGCTAGCGTGATCCACCCGAACCCCGTCGGCACGACAGGGCTGGGCACGGGCGCAAGGATCCCGGTGGGGTCGGTCAGCATGTCCAGCCGGTCTCCGCCCTGGGCGATCGGATCGCCGCGTGAGGTGTAGTCCATCCTCTCGGCCTCGCAGAGGACCTCGTGGTCGTAGCTCAGACCGCGGTTGCCCTGGGTTTCGATCACAAATTGCACCAGACAGCCGGGCAGGCGGTCGCCCGCGAGCAGCAGCCACCACGAGGGCACACCGACGACGGCGAAGGGAATCGCCAGGGTCGCCAGGAAGTGGACGGTCACCGTCCAGCTTTGCGATGTGAGGTGGCTACTGCCGACCAGGTAGAAGAGCATGAACGGCAGAAGCAGCAGCGCGGCGAGCAACTGGGCCATGAGGTCGTCGGTGCCATACAGCGCCCCGAGCACGCTGCCACCGGCGAGCAGCACGATCAGCGAAACGGCAGCCCGGAATGCAGGCGGCGGATCCGGGGTATCGGTGCTGCTGGCAGTCCGCATCACTAGATCATCGTCGCAGGGGCACTAGCGTGCTTGTAGCGGGCGCCGTGCTCGCCCAGCCGTGCTTCGCATTCGTCGAGGACGGCCCATCCGCACTCGACTTCTACTCGCCGCGGCGGCAGCGGCCAGCCCGCTGCCCGTTGCTGTGGGCCACGTCATAGGCAGTACGCGTCAACTCGTGTACGGCAGTGCGTCGGCATCAGGGCTCGCCATGCCGGTGCGCGGGTGGGCCACGACCGGTTCGGGGCGGGCCCAGCCCTCACCGTGGTCTCACGGAGATCATGCGATGCTGGCCCGCGTCATCTGTCGGCGTAGTCGGAGGAGTACCCGTGCCGCGCTTGCGTTCCCGCGTCGGGGTGCTCCTGCTGCCGCTGCTCATCGTGCTCACGGCGTGTTCGGCGGGACCGTCGCAACGCCCTCCGGTGGCCTACCGCGACGGGGAGCAACAGGTGGCCCCCGCGCCGCAGCCGCCGAAACCCGCTCCGGTGCCCGAACTCGGTCCGCCCGGATCGGACAGGCTCGCGTGGCAGGACTGTGCGGGGGCGACGCAAGAGGCGCTGGGCAGCCCGCTGGATCCGGCGCTGCGGGTGCAGTGTGCCCAGCTGCTCACCGACCTGGATCCGCCGGGCTTTCCGACCCAGGGCACGGCGCAACTGTCTCTGCTCAGCGCCGGAACCGGCAGCGTTCCACTCGTGGTGGTCAACGACGCGGGTGGGCAGCCGGGGACCCTGTTCGCCGCCGAGCTCGCTACCCGCATGTCCCCGGAGATGCTCGCCACCTACCGGATCATCGGGATGGACCGGCGCGGCACCGGGCAGTCCGATCCGGCGGACTGCGTGCCGAGTGCCGACCGGTCGGCACTCGTCGGTTTCGACCCGAAGGCGACAGACCGGGCGAGCCTCGACCGGCTGCTCGAGTCGGTGCGCTCGTCCAGTCAGGAGTGCCTGCTCGACCTCGACGACCGGCTCCCCGCCTACGACACCTGGCGCACCGCAGCCGACCTCGAAGAACTTCGCCGGGAGCTGCAGGTACCGAAGTTGCACGCGCTCGGCCGGGGTGAGGGGTCGCGGGTGCTGACCACGTACTCGGAGCGCTACCCCGCGACCGTGGGACGGATGGTGCTCGACGGCGCGCCAGATCCCCAACTCGACGCGCGTGGTCGCGGCGAGGCACAGGCGCAGGCCGCTGAGAACAGCTTCGACGCGTTCAGCACGGACTGCGCGGCACGTCCCGACTGCCCACTCGGACCCGACCCCCGCAGGACTGTGCTCGATCTCGTGGAGCGCACCCGGACCGCGCCGCTGGAGACGCCGGAAGCTCAGGTCACCGCAGGCGCGCTGGTGCGCGGTATGAAGCTGGGCCTCTCCGACCGTGACCGGTGGCCGGAACTCGCGAATGCGCTCGCGGCCGCCGACCGCGGCGACGGTGCGCCGATGGCGCGGATCGTGGCACCGCTGTCCCGTGGGAGCGGCACCTTCCCCCCTCGCATCGACGCGGAACTCATCACGACGTGCAACGACACGACGCTGCGCATCCCGCCGGAACGCACTGCGGACATCGCGGCAGACTGGGTGGAGAAGTTCCCCTTGTTCGGAGGCGTGTCCGCGCAGTACCTCCTGTGGTGCGGGCAATGGCCGGTGCCGCAACAACCCTTGCCGTCGCCGCGCGCCCCCGGACTCCCGCCGATCCCGGTGGTCTCGACCGCACACGATCCACTCGTGCCGGCGTTGAGCAGCAGACACATGGCAGAGCAGCTGCCGTCCGGGGTCGTGTTGAACTGGCTCGGTGCCGGACACGGCGGTGTCGGTCGCTCCGAGTGCGTGACTTCCGCGATCAGCAGGTTCTTCGTCAACGGCGAGGTTCCACCGGAAGGTACCGCCTGCCCCGCATGAGTGAGGTCGGCGAAGAGCACTGCTCCCCGCCGACCTCGTCCTCCGGTCAGCTACAGCTACCGCAGCAACCGCAACCGGGCCCCGAGCAGTTCGAGCAGCAGTTGCAGCCGCTAGCCGCCGGTGCCGTCGTTTCGTGGCTGTGGTCCATGGCGCCCTCCCGGATCATGTGGACTTCCACGCCGATGGTGCTGCAGCCGCCGCGTTCGAGGAACCGCTGAGCGAGCGAGCGTGCCTGCCCCGGCCGAAGGAACCGGATGCATGCATTCATCGCAATGCGTGATCGTGTTGGCTTCGGTGGCGTCTGGAAACTGGCACTTGTGCCCGTAGGGCGCGGTCACACGTGATCAGCCTCGACAGGGCGCCGGTCCTGGACCACCCACCCAAGTTCCCAGATGCCCTCTTCGGTGGGATTCACGCCTTTCGAGAGCGGGTGGGCTCGCCGGGCATCTTCGGGTAGTCGGGCGGGTACGGCATCTCCCCCAGCCCCCGCTCGCTCTCGTCCCTGGCGTACCAGTCGAGCAGCACGTCGAGGGAATGTTCCACGTCGTCCAACGTCGCGTGCGCGTCGCCGTGCTCGGCGAGCCACTGCGGCGCCGTCGCCAGGTCGAAGTCGTCCGGGTCGACCTCACCGAGCTGCTCCCAGGTCACCGGGGTGGAGACCGTCGCCCGCGGGGTGCCCCGCACCGACCACGCCGAGGCCACCGTCCGGTCCCGGGCCGCCTGGTTGAAGTCGAGGAACACCCGCTCGCCCCGGTCGACCTTCCACCACTCCACCGTGGCCAGCTCCGGGATCCGGCGCTGCACCTCTCGTGCGAGCGCGATCACTGCCCGGCGCACCTGGATGAAGTCCCAGCGCGGCGCGATCCGCACCAGCACGTGCACACCGCGCCCACCTGAGGTCTTCGGGAAACCGGCCAGGCCCGCCTCGTCCAGGACCTCCCGCAACACGCCCGCGACCCGCACGGCGTCGGTGAAATCGGTGCCCGGCTGCGGATCCAGATCGACGCGCACCTCGTCGGGGTGATCGGTGTCGCCCGAGCGCACCGGCCAGGGATGGAAGTCGAGCGTGCCCAGGCCGGCCGCCCACGCCAGCACAGCGGGCTCGCCCGGGCAGACCTGCCACGCCGTCCGGCCGGACGGGAACGCCACCCGGGCCGTGCCCACCCATTCGGGTGCCCCCTTGGGAACACGCTTGGCGTAGAAGGGCTCACTCGTCACGCCGCCGGGATAGCGCTTCAGCGTCGTGGGGCGGTCGCCCACCGCACCCAGCAGTGGCTCGGCGACCGTCAGGTAGTACTCCACGAGCTGCCGCTTGGTGAATCCTCGTTCCGGGAAGTACACCTTTTCCGGGTTCGACAGGCTCAGTTGCCGTACTCCGCCCGGACCCTCGACCTCGAACTCCCACGATTCGACCACGCCGTGAGCCTACGAGCAGCCACCGACATCGGCGCCTTGCCGCTCGCGCTACCGTGAACGCATGCGCTCCCCCGGCGAGCACGAGGACACCGGCGGCCCCACGGGGCGCTTCGCGGACGACCTCGTCGGGCTCGACCCGAACGACCCCCAGGCGCAGGCGTTCGCCGAGCACCTCGACCGCATCGAGAACCCGAACTCGCAGGCCACCGTCGAAGGCATGCTCAAGGGTGTCGAGAACTTCGCACAAAGCGCCAATCGCACGCAGGGACACCGCAGGCTCGTCACCGTGCTCGTTGTCGGGCTCATGCTCTTCGGTGTCGCCTACACCGTGGTTTCAGCGGTGGGTTTCATGCTCGACACCTTCTTCGGGTGAGGCAGCACTTCCTCGCGGGCGCAGCGGTTCGTCGATCTCGGGGTGCGGCTGCCTGCCCGGGCAACGACTACGCTGGTGGCATGGAACCCATCGTCGGCGCCACCCCCAAGGTCGTGAAGTCCGACCAGGAATGGAAGCAGCACCTCGATCCGTATGAGTACTCGGTGCTGCGTAACGGAGCAACCGAACCGGCCTACACCGGTGAATACACCGAGACCAAGACCACCGGCGTGTACGAGTGCCGGGCGTGCGGGACGGAGCTGTTCCGCAGCGACGAGAAGTTCGAGTCGCACTGCGGCTGGCCGTCGTTCTTCGACCCGAAGGACAGCGACGCGGTCCTGCTGCGTGAGGACCGCAGTCTCGGCATGGTGCGCGTCGAGGTGCTGTGCGCGACCTGCCACAGCCATCTCGGGCACGTCTTCGAGGGCGAGGGTTACGACACGCCGACCGACCAGCGCTACTGCATCAACTCGATCGCTCTGCGTCTGATCCCGGCCGAGTAAGTGCTCGCGTGGGTCGAGGGGTGCGGTCGGGCCCACTGCGCCGACGGTTTCCCCTCCGCCTACGCAGATCGATCCGCGCCCCTCGAAGGGTCACGCGACCAGCTCGACGGCACACCGCAGCGCGGGTGCACGCGCGAGCCGTGCGTCCACGGTCAGCAGCGGAACGTCGAGCCGTGCGGCCAAGGCGACCTACACAGTGCGTCAGAGAATGTGAGCACACCACGCAACGCCCAAGCCGCCTCCGCCAGCGGAGCAGTGTGCGGGTATCGATGGTCGACCAGGTGTCCACTCGTCCGGATGACCTGGTTGCGCATGGTGTGGCCGACTTCCGCATCCACGAGATGCGGCGCGTGGCACTCAACGTGGGACAACCGATCCATCAGCTCGTCCGCGCATTCGGAGACGTCGGTGCACGCGTACACGGCCGCTGAGGCGTCCAGCACGAGCAGATCAGTCACGGACACCCTCGTTCTTGGCCGCAAGAATGTTCTCGATGGTCACACCCGTGCCTGTATTGCTGCGAGCAACCTCGCGCATCGCCGCCGTGATCTCGGGCTTGTCAACGAACGCCGCACGCGACATGGCGACATCCCGCATGTACGACTGGAGCGACTGGCCGTGAGCGCGCGTCTCGCCGCAGCTTCTCGTAGTCCTCTTCCGGAATGTCGCGGATCTGGATCGTCGCCATGGATGCCATGGCTAGCGCAGATGCGCCATTTTGGCGCGACGGCGCTCGTCAGGGCAGGCGGGCGACCAGGTCGGCCACGTCCACGCTGCGGCCGGTGTAGAAGGGAACTTCCTCGCGCACGTGCAGCCGCGCCTCGGTGTAGCGCATCTTCCACATCAGGTCCACGATCCGGTGCAGCTCGTCAGCCTCGAAAGCCAGCACCCACTCGTAGTCGCCGAGTCCGAAGGCGGGAACGGTGTTCGCGCGCACGTCCGGGTAGTCGCGGGCCGCCTTGCCGTGGTCGGCGAGCATCGTGCGGCGCTCGTCGTCCGGCAGCAGGTACCACTCGTACGAGCGCACGAACGGGTACACGCAGACGTAGCGCTTGGGGTCCTCGCCCGCCATGAACGCCGGGACGTGGCTCTTGTTGAACTCGGCGGGACGGTGCACGGCCACGTTGCTCCACACCGGCTCCGAGCTCTGCCCCAGCGGCGTCGCGCGGCGGAAGTCCGTGTAGGCCGCTTGCACGGCCTCGATGTCCTCGGCGAGCCACCAGATCATGTAGTCGGCGTCGGCGCGCAGCCCGGACACGTCGTAGACACCACGGACTTCGACGCCGGATTCCTCCAGTCCTTCCAGGAACTCCTGGGTCGCCTGGCCTGCCTTGTCCCGGTCCTCCGGCAGCGAACCCTGCTCGATCCGGAAGACCGACCACATGGTGTAGCGGACGGTGTCGTTCAGTTCCGCGTAGTTCAAGCGCGCCATGGACTCATGGTCCCACCGCGTCGCGGCCGGACCCCAGCAGGTACCCCGTGATGTCCGCCGCAGCGGCTTCACCCGTCGCGAGACACGCAGGCACGCCGACTCCGTGCAGGGCCGCACCGGCAACGGCGAGACCGGGGATCCCGGACACGCAGCGTTCGATCTCGGCGACCTTCTCCCCGTGACCGACGCCGTACTGGGGCAGACCACCGCCCCAGCGCGCGACGACCGTCTCGACCGGCCGAGCACGGACTCCGGTGAGGTCGGCGAGATCACCGATCACGGCGTCGAGCAGTTCGGAGTCGCCGAGGCGCAGCACCGACTCCTCGCCTGCGCGCCCCACCGAACCGCGAACGAGGACCTCTCCCCCGGCGCCGCGAAGGTGCGGCCACTTCCGGCTCGAGAAGGTGAACGCCTTGGCGGTGAGACGCGTCCCGTCGGCCCGCGTCTCACCACGGGCGATCAGCACCCCGGACGAGTCCGGCAAGGTCGTCTCCGGCGGCAACGCGAGCCCCAGGACCACCATCGAGGCGAGGTCGACTTCCGCGAACGCCTCGGCCGCGACCGGGGCCACCCCGGTCAACAGCTTGCGCGCCGACGGTGGCGGCACCGCGAGCACAACGGCGTCGGTCTCGAGTGTGTCGGGCGCCGGAGCCGAGCCGATCTCCAGCCGCCACCCCAGCTCGCGCCGAACCAGCGAGCGCACCGGGCAGCCACATCGGACCTCCGGGCGCGCCTGTCGCACGAGCTCGTCGGCCAGGCGTCGGTACCCGCCCCGGAACGCGCCGAACACCGGAGCCTTCGGCCCTTGCCCTTGCGCGGGCGAAACGCTCGCGCGGGCGGCCTCGGTAACCGATCCCGCACCGGCGTCGAGCGCCGAAGCCAGCGCGGGCGCCACCGCACGCAGGCCCAGCCCGTCGGCACTTCCCGCGTAGACACCGCCGAGCAGCGGGTCGACGAGGCGGTCGACGACTTCGTCGCCCATACGCTCCCGCAGCAGCAGTCCGAGCGACACGTCGGCCGCCGACCACGGAACTGGCGGCAGATCCTGCTCGGCACGGACCGTCGCAAGCCCCTGCTCGGAGAGCACCGGTGCCACTGACTCCGCCGACGACGGAACCCCCATGAACGTGCCGCCCGGCAGCGGCGACGTCCTGCCGCCCGCGCGGATCGTCGCCGAAGCCCCGCTCGGAGCCACCACCTCGTCGGCGATGCCGAGCTCGTCAGCCAGCCTCAGCACCTCCGGCCTGCGTGCGAGGAAGGCCTCCGCCCCGATGTCGTAGGGAGCACCCGCGAGCTCGACAGTCCGTCCCTTGCCGCCGAGCTGAGCGGTCTGTTCGATCAGCACGATCCGAGCCTCGGCACCGAGCGTCCTGCGGAGACGATGGGCCGCGCTCAGACCGGCAAGCCCCCCACCGACGACGGCGACCGTGCGTGGCACCGGGCTCACCGGCGTGCGGTCTCCGCGTGCACGAGTTCGACGACGCGGGTCAGCACACCGGGGTCGGTCGTCGGCAGCACTCCGTGGCCGAGGTTGAACAGGTGCCCTCCGGCCGCCCGGCCCTCAGCCAGGATCCGGCGCACCTCACGACTCACCGCTTCCTCACCGGCGAACAGCACCGCCGGGTCGAGGTTGCCCTGGACCACCGGAGCAGGCGCGTGCGGGGCTGCCGCCGCGAGCCGATCGGCGGCGACGTCGAGGGGCACCCGCCAGTCGACGCCGACCACGTCGGCTCCCGTCGTCCGCATCGCACCGAGCAGCTCACCGGTGCCGACCCCGAAGTGGATCTTCGGCACGTGCCCGCCGGACTGCGCGATCTCGGAGAAGATCCGTCGCGTGTGTGGCTCGACGAATTCACGGTACTCCCGCAACGACAACGCACCTGCCCAGGAGTCGAACAGCTGCACCGCGTCCACTCCGGACTCGATCTGCGTCCGCAGGAAGGTCACCGCCGTGCCTGCGAGCTTGTCCAGCAGCGCGTGCCAGGTCTCCGGCTCGGCGTGCATGAGCGCCTTGGTCCGCTC
Organism: Allosaccharopolyspora coralli; assembly: GCF_009664835.1. Classification (NCBI taxonomy): domain Bacteria; kingdom Bacillati; phylum Actinomycetota; class Actinomycetes; order Pseudonocardiales; family Pseudonocardiaceae; genus Allosaccharopolyspora; species Allosaccharopolyspora coralli. The sequence continues at coordinate 1,729,554 of NZ_CP045929.1, read as the reverse complement.
GTGATTGCGGCTCGGACCGCCTTCCACAAGATACGAGGCGAGCGTGAACGGGGCGCCTGCGAAGCCGATCAGCGGAGTGCTCCCGAGTTCGGTGAGCAGCAGCCGGATCGCCTCGCCGACGTTCGCGACGTGCTCCGGTGTCAGCTCGGGCAGCGCGGCGACCTCGGCGGCCGACCGCACCGGGTCCTCCACGACCGGACCGGTTCCCGCGACGATGTCCAGGCCGACGCCGGCCGCGTACAGCGGGAGCACGATGTCGCTGAACAGGATCGCCGCGTCGACCCCGTGCCTGCGAACCGGTTGGGCGGTGACCTCGCAGACGAGCTCCGGAGTCAGGCACGCCTGCAGCATCGGCACGCCCTCCCGCGCCGCCCGGTACTCGGGAAGAGACCGCCCCGCCTGACGCATGAACCAGACGGGCGTGTGCTCCGGGACGCCACCGCGGGCGGCCACGAGCAGAGGGGCATCGGTGAGGTCCCGACGAGGCGAGACCGGTGCGGGTTTCGTCATCTCAGAGCCATCGTCCCACGCTGCCCGTGGGCGCCGGTGCCGACCTCGATCAGCCCCACGGGCCGATACGACAGGGAGCCCGGCGTGCCTGCGGGACTGCCCGCCGGCAGCGACCTACAGTCACGGCGTGACCGACATGGCGGCAACTCCCGTGGTGTTCCAACAGGCCGTGGCCACGTTGAGGTCTGCAGACGTGCGTGCCGAGATCGACCTCTCGGAGGTCAAGGCACCGAAGCGGTTGGCCCCCTTCTCGTTCGCCCAGGCCGCCGAGGCGGAAGGCCCCTCGGGAGAACTGGTCACGGCGCGGTTGGTGTTGCTGCACGACCCGGACGGCGAAGAGACCTGGCAGTCGACGTTGCGCCTCGTCGTCTATCTGCGCGCCGAGTTGGATCCGGAACTGGCCGCCGACCCGCTGCTGCCCCCCGTGGGCTGGTCGTGGCTCACCGACGCCCTGGAGGACCGAGAGGCGACGTACACGGCGCTGGGCGGGACGGTGACCTTGACGTCGTCGGCGCGGTTCGGCGCGATCAGCGGACCGCCGCGCAGCCACGATCTGGAGCTGCGTGGCTCGTGGACCCCGCTGGACGACGGACTCGAGCCACACGCATCGGCCTTCCACGACCTGATCGTCAGCGCGGCCGGGCTTCCACCCGAGGGCGTGTCGATCATCCCGCAGCGGACCGCCGAGAGCGCTCGACGCGACTGACCGTCATGCCGGGACGCGAGCGTCAGAGCGACGCCGGAGGCGCTGTCTCACGTCTCAGGCACCCACGCGAACGCGAGACTTCAACGCGAATCGAAGATCGTGACGGTGTGTGTCGTTCACGGTGCGCTCCTGCGTTACAGGCCACGCCAATTGCCACCCGTTCGAGTGATCTCGACCAGGATTCATCACAACTCATTTGGAACAGATACCCGATTGATCGTCCCACTGACCCGCTCGGGCGGTTACGCTCCTTCCGACGACACCACTTTCGGTCGATCAGTGGCGCGGCTGATTGGCCGAAAGTCCCGGTGCCGGTCGGGGGGCACGACCGACTCCAGGGAGGTAGTGACGTGGCTGCCGTCGGCTTAGGTCAGGCCGCTCGAACCACGCCAGCCGGCACCTTGCCGGCCAACATGGTCCCGCATCCGCGGGAAGAGCTGTTCACGGTGCTCGTGGTCGACGACCATCCGTTGCTCCGGGAGGCCATCGCCGCCCGGATGTTGCAGATGGGCGCCGGCACGGTGCACGAGGCCGCATCCATGGCCGAGGCCAGAGCACGCGCTCTGGCCACCGGTCCGTGCGACCTCGCCATTCTCGATCTCGGACTCCCCGACGGGACCGGCATCGACCTGGTGACGGAACTCCGTTCCCAGGGCTGGCCGCGAGTGGTGGTGCTCGCGTCGTCCGACGACCCGTACGCGGTACGGGCCGCCTTCCAGGCAGGCGCCCAGGCCTACCTGCTGAAGTCGGCCTCGCCGATGGTCGTCACCGACGGCGTGCGCCGCGTACTCGACGGCGGCGTGTATGCCGATCCCAGCGTGGCCCCGGTCCTCGCCGCAGGAACCAGGGTCCCTGGGACGGACAACACGCCCCGCGAACTGTCCGGACGCGAGGTCGAAGTACTGCAACTCGTCGCCGATGGTCGATCCAACAAGGAGATCGGTGAGGCACTGAGCCTCTCCGCACTCACGGTCAAGAGCCACTTGTCCCGGATCGGCCGAAAGCTGGGTACGGGAGACCGGGCGCAGATGGTCGCGTTGGCCATGCGCGCGGGCGTCATCCGGTAATCCGTTGAGGCGGTCCGGCGGGGTGCGTGCCCCGCCGGACCCGCCTCGACGTCCACGTGATCGGCTCGCCGAGCTCGGCCGGTCGGCACCACGGACCGATCCGACCACGTAAGGTCTGGTACCCGTGGACGCCGCATTCTCCGAGGCCGCCGGGCCCGATCATCCCGAACCGGTGCTGTTGACCGAGCCGCCCGATGGCGTGCCGGCCGTGGTCGACACGCCGGAAGCGCTCCGGGAGGCCGCCGCGGAACTGGCCGCAGGCAACGGCCCTGTCGCGGTCGACACCGAGCGGGCCTCCGGCTATCGGTACTCGCAGCGCGCCTACCTGGTGCAGGTGCGTCGCACCGGCACGAGCACGGCACTCATCGATCCGATCGCCCTGGCCGGACAGCTCGATCCGCTGGTCACGGCGGTCGCGGACACCGAGTGGGTGCTGCACGCCGCCTCGCAGGACCTGCCGTGTCTGGCCGAGCTCGACCTGATTCCACAGCGACTGTTCGACACCGAACTCGCGGGCCGTCTCGCCGGATTCGACCGCGTGTCGCTCGGCGCACTGGTCGAGCGCATGCTCGGCTACCGCCTCGAGAAGGGGCACAGCGCCGCCGACTGGTCCCGGCGCCCGTTGCCGGAGTCCTGGCTGGTCTACGCGGCACTGGACGTCGAGCTGCTGGTCGACCTGCGGGACGCGATGCGCGAGGAACTGATCGAACAGGGCAAGCTGGCCTGGGCCGAGGAAGAGTTCGAGGCGGTGCGCCTGGCACCGCCCCCGCGGGCGCGCACCGAGCCGTGGCGGCGCACATCGGGAATCCACCGCATCCGCAAGCCACGTCAGCTCGCGTCCGTCCGCGCCTTGTGGGAGGCCCGTGACGAGCTCGCCAGGGAACGCGACACCGCGCCCGGGCGGGTCCTGCCGGATTCGGCGATCGTCCAGGCCGCGCAGTCGGACCCGAAGACGGATGCCGAACTCACCGCGCTGCCGGTCTTCGGCGGAAAGCAGCAACGCCGCCGGGCGAGCCTGTGGACCAAGGCCCTCAAGGACGCACGCCGGCTCCCGAACGACGAACTACCCGACGTGGGAACGACGCACGAGGGCCCGCCTCCGGCGAACCGGTGGGGGGACCGCGATCCTGCAGCGGCGGCGCGACTGTCCGCTGCCCGCGGCGCGCTCGCCGACATCGCCGAGCAGCACGCGGTTCCAACCGAGAACATCCTGCTCCCCGATCTCCTCCGCCGACTGTGCTGGGAGCCTCCGGTGGAGATCGACGTACCCGGCGTCGAGCGTGCCCTGCGCGAACGGGGCGCCCGGGAGTGGCAGATCGGGCTCACCGCTCCCGCCCTCAGCAAGGCTCTGCACGCCGAGGCCCCGTAAGAACTCCTCAGAAAGTTTCCCGGGTGGGTCGGGTAGCGGATTCTCAGCGCCCTCCTCGCTGCGGGATCGCTTTCTCGAGTAGCCACCTACGCAACGAAATCGCCCTCCTCGCGAGGAGGGCGCTGAGAACCCGCCGATGGTCGTGATGCGTACGGGGTGACGGGGGCCAACCCGCGCGACCTCTCATTCATCGAGCGGGTGGTTGTGAGGCACTCGACACGGTGAGCCCCGTGGTTACCGACCGGTAATATCCGCTAAGGTTGCGGTTACCGGCCGGTAGCGAGACCCGGCCGTCGTCCACAACTCAGTGAGGAGCACGCCGTGGCCGCACCCGCGTCGGCAGCAGCCGACACGAGCGCCCGATCGGGCACCAGCGCGCGGGCTGTCCGGGACGTGGTCTTCGTCGACGGCGTCCGCACGCCGTTCGGCAAGGCCGGTCCGAAGGGCCAGTACGCCGAGACCCGCGCCGACGACATGGCCGTCAACGTCATCCGCGAACTGCTGCGCCGCAACCCCGACCTGCCGCCGGAGCGGCTCGACGAGGTCGCGCTGGCCGCCACCACCCAGACCGGCGACCAGGGCATGACGATCGGCCGCAGCGCCGCGCTGCTGGCCGGGCTCCCGAAATCCGTCCCCGGCTTCGCCATCGACCGCATGTGCGCGGGCGCGATGACGGCGGTGACGACGGTGGCCAGCGGCATCGCCTTCGGTGCCTACGACATCGCCATCGCAGGCGGCGTCGAGCACATGGGCAACCACCCGATGGGCGAGGGCGCCGACCCGAACCCGCGCTTCGTCTCCGACAAGATCGTCGACTCCTCCGCGCTCGTCATGGGCTCCACCGCGGAGAACGTGCACGACCGCTATCCCTCGCTGACCAAGGACCGCACCGACGCCTACGCGGCGCTGAGCCAGCAGCGCTACGACGACGCGGCCACCGCGGGCAAGATCAGCCCGGACCTCGTCCCGGTGTCCACCCGTTCCGCCGAGCAGGGGTGGGGCCTGGCGACCGCGGACGAGCCGCCGCGCCCGGGTACCACCGCCGACGACCTCGCGGGCCTGAAGACGCCGTTCCGCCCACACGGTCGCGTGACGCCGGGCAACGCCGCGGGTCTCAACGACGGAGCCACCGGCTGCCTCATCGCCGACGCGGACACCGCGGCCGAGCTGGGCCTGCCGGTCGGGATGCGGCTCGTCGGCTACGCGTTCGCCGGCGTCGAGCCCGAGGTGATGGGTGTCGGACCGGTTCCGTCCACCGAGCGGGCGCTGGAGCGCGCGGGCCTGAGCATCGACGACATCGGTCTGTTCGAGATCAACGAGGCGTTCGCGGTGCAGGTGCTGGCCTTCCTGGAACACTTCGGCATCGCCGACGACGACCCGCGGGTGAACCCGTGGGGCGGTGCGATCGCCTGCGGCCACCCGCTGGCGTCGTCCGGTGTCCGCCTCATGACCCAGCTCTCGCGACACTTCGCCGAGCGCCCCGACGTGCGGTACGGCATCACGACGATGTGCGTCGGCTTCGGCATGGGCGGCACCGTGATCTGGGAGAACCCGCACTTCACCGGGAACGGAGGGGACGCGAAGTGAGTACCCAGGACATCGCGCAGTTCCCCGACGAGGTCGTCACCCAGGCGTTCACGCGCCTGATCGACGTCCCCGGCCTGACGGGCACGCTCGCGCTGATCACACTCGACAACGGCCACGACCACACCCGACCCTCGACGTTCGGCCCGGGTGGTCTGGCCAGCCTGAACGCCGCCCTGGACCAGGCCTTCGCGGCCGAGCCTGCGGCGATCGCCGTCACCGGCAAGCCGTTCGTGTTCGCCGTCGGGGCCGACCTCTCGGGCATCGGCCAGATCACCGAGCGGGCCCAGGCGCACGAGATCGCCCAGGCCGGCCACGACGTGTTCCGGCGGCTCACCGAGTCGACGATCCCCACGTTCGCGTTCGTCAACGGAGCGGCGATGGGCGGTGGCCTGGAGTTGGCGCTGTCCTGCCACTACCGGACGGTGTCCACCGGCGCGGCCGCGATCGCCTTCCCCGAGTGCTTCCTGGGGTTGTTCCCGGGGTGGGGCGGCACCCAGCTGCTGCCGAACCTCATCGGCCCGGACGCCGCGGTGACGGTGATCGTCGAGAACGCGCTGAACCAGAACAAGATGCTCAACCCGGCGAAGGCCACCGAACTCGGGGTCTTCGACGTGCTGCTCGAGTCGCCGGACTTCCTCGAGGAGTCGGTACGGTGGGCGACCCGCGTCGTCGGCGGCAGCCAGCAGGTGCCGCGCCCGGAGATCGACCGGGGTCAGGGCTGGGACGACGCGGTGGCCCGTGCTCGGGAACTGGTCTCCTCCAAGACCCAGGGCGCCTCTCCTGCGGTCACCCGCACGGTCGAGCTCATCGACATGGCCCGCAACAACGACCTCGACGCCGGCTACGCCGCCGAGACCGAGTCGCTGGCGGACGCGATCATGACCGACGAGCTGCGGGCGGGCCTGTACTCGTTCGACCTCACTCAGAAGCGCGCCAAGCGTCCGGCGGGAGCACCGGACAAGTCGCTGGCCCGCGACGTCAAGAAGGTCGGCGTGGTCGGAGCGGGCCTCATGGCCGGTCAGCTCGCGCTGCTGTTCGTGCGCAGGCTCGAGGTCCCGGTCGTCATCACCGACATCGACCAGGACCGCATCGACAAGGGTGTCGAGTACATCCACGGCGAGATCGACAAGCTGGCCCTGAAGGGCCGGTTGTCTCCGGACGCGACGAACCGGCTCAAGGCGCTGGTGTCGGGTTCGCTGGACAAGGCCGCGTTCGCGGACGCGGACTTCGTCATCGAAGCCGTGTTCGAGGAGATGACGGTCAAGCAGAAGGTCTTCGCCGAGCTCGAGCAGCACGTGGCCGCGGAGACGATCCTGGCCACGAACACCTCGTCGCTGTCGATCACCGAGATGGCTTCGCAGCTGCGGCACCCGGAGCGGGTCGTCGGGTTCCACTTCTTCAACCCGGTCGCCGTGTTGCCGCTGTTGGAGATCGTGCGCGGTGGCGCCACCGACGACGCGGCCCTGGCGACCGCCTTCGGCGTCGGCAAGAAGCTCAAGAAGTCCTGCGTGCTGGTCAAGGACGCCCCGGCGTTCGTGGTGAACCGGCTGCTGACCCGGTTCATGGGCGAGATCATCGCGGCGATCGACGAGGGCACGCCGTTCGACGTGGCCGACAGAGCACTGACGCCGCTGGGCCTGCCGATGAGCCCGCTGGTGTTGTTGCAGCTCGTCGGACCGGCGGTCGCCCAGCACGTCAACGAGACGATGCACGCCGCCTACCCCGAGCGCTACGGGCTCAGCGAGAACCTGCAGCGGTTCGTCGACGCGGGCAAGACGGCCGTGTGGGACGCCGACGGCAAGATCGATCCCGAGGTCGACGCCCTGTGGCAGCCGGGCGACTCACCGTCGACCGAGGAGCAGGTCCGGGACCGCGCGCTGGAGGCACTCGCCCAAGAGGCGCGGATCATGCTCGACGAGGGCGTGGTCGCCGAGGCGCAGGATCTCGACCTGTGCATGATCCTCGGGGCCGGCTGGCCGTTCTGGCTCGGCGGCATCACCCCGTACCTGGACCGTGCGGGTGTCTCCGAGCGGGTCAACGGCACGCGCTTCCTGCCGGTGGGGGCCGCCTCGGTTCCCGCCTGACCCGAGCCGTGCCCGGCCGACACCGTGGCGGGGCGGCCGGGCCGACCGCGAAGCGGGGTTGGTGCGTCGTGTGCGCACCAACCCCGCTTCGCTCTATCGTGGGTAGAGCGATCGGGCTGAATCCCGGTTGCGACTGTCCCGTTTCCGGCAGACTTCGAGTGATCACAGAGAGGCGGTACGTGGTGACTGCTCTGCTTAACGACGAGCTGGGCCCGTTCACGGTCGCCGACTGGCACGCGCTGCCCGAGCGGGGCGACGGCACGCGCCTGGAGCTGCTCGGAGGGCACTGGCTCGTGTCACCACCGCCCGGCGGCCCACACCAGTGGGCGAGCACCAAGCTGATCCGAACGTTGACGGAGTCGATGGAGACCTCAGGCCGGTCCGATCTGTACGTGTTGGGAGGGATCGGCGTCGCTCTCAGCACACGCGGCCGCCACGCCCTCATTCCGGACTTCGCGGTCCTCAACCGCCCGCCGGACGCCACCTCGTTCCGGCCCGAGGATGTGCTGTTGGCCGGTGAGATCTGGTCACCGGGTAACACCTTCAGCGAACGGCGCGCCAAGCACGACGCGTACGCCGACGGCGGTATCGAGTTTTTCTGGAGCATCGAGCAGGACGAGCATGGGCCGGTCGAGCTCATCGCGTACCGGCTGGGCGACGACGGCTACCACGTCGAGTCCAGCGCGGACGCCCGAGAGGGCGTCGTGCGGATCACCGCGTGCCCGGCCCCGCTCGACATCGACCTCGCCTCCCTTCGCCCCTGAGAGGTCATTTTGGGACTGGCTTTTGTGCCCGTAGGGCACGGTCACACGTGACCAGCCTCGGAAGGGTGAGGGGCTCCGGCGTTCCAGTTCGTGCCGCGCAAGGCAGGGGTTCTCGCCGCTTACGGCCTGGTACTCAAGAGGTCCCCAACGCCGCGAGGCGCGAACTGGGGCGGCGGTACCGGACCACCCATCCAAGATCCAAAATGCCCCTCTGAGAGAGCATCTGGGAACAGGGTCGGTGCTCCCGTACCGCCGCCGTGCCGCGGCTGATCGCCTGTGAGGCGTGCCCTACGGGCACACATGCCAGCGCCAGACGCCCTCTGAGGAACTCCCGGCACTTGCCACACTCGAACTCGCCGCACGCCCACCGCACCGCACATCCCCCAACCCAGTGGGGACAACTCCCTCCCCTGTGGACGGCCGGGTGGCAAATTCGCGCGAATTTGCCACCCGGCCGGGACGTGAGGGGCCAAATGAGGTCGTGGGGTTGCGGGGCTCTACTGCGCGCGCGGGAGGTCGACGGTGACCGAGAGCCCGCCGGCACCGACCGGCTCGGCGCGGACACGGCCCCCGTGTGCTGCCACGGCGGCCCGCACGATGGACAACCCGAGCCCGGTACCCGCTCGGGCGGTCCGGGCCACGCCTGCCCGGTGGAACGGCTCGAAGAGGGACTCGACCTGGTCGAGGGTGATCTCCGTGCCGGACGACCGCACGCACAGGCTCGTCCACTGAGGACCATGCCGCGTCGTCGCCTCGACCCACCCGCCGTCGACGTTGTGCCGCACCGCGTTCTCGAGCAGGTTGCCGACGACCCGCTCCAGCAGCGCCGGATCCCCCACTGCGTACGCGGGCTCACCGTAGCCGTCGACATGCAGTTCCCGTCGCTGCACCTCCTCGCTCAACGGCCGCCACGAGCGCCGCACGAGCTCGGTGAGATCCACCGGTTCCCACACCGCGAGCTCGACACCCTCCGTGCGGGCGAGCAGCAGCAAGGCGCCGACGAGGCGTTCCGAGCGGCTCGCCGCCTCACGCACCACCCCGGCCATGCGGCGAAACTCCGCCGAGTCCGCTCCAGGGTCCGAGGTGGTCACGTCGAGTTCGGTGCGGATGACCGCCAGTGGAGTCCGTAACTCGTGGCTGGCGTTCGCCACGAACCGGCGCTGTGAGTCGAACGTCGCCTGCAGGCGGTCCAGCATCGCGTCGAACGTGTCCGCGAGGTCTGCGACCTCGTCGCGGGGGCCGCTCAACCGGATCCGTGCGTCCAGCGATTCCGCCGAGAGGCGCCGGGCCGAGTCGGTGACGTCCTTCAACGGGCGCAGCACCCGCCCGGTCACCGTCCACGCCAGCACCGCTGCCGCGAGCACCACCGCCACGAACGCCGGAACGCCGATCGTGAGGACCTGTTCCCGTGCGTTGTCCCGCAGCGCGGCACTGACACCGGTAGCCGGAACGTCCTGGCCTTCGACACGCACCACGCTGCCCTCCGGCAGGCGCGGAACCGCGGCGACGACATTGCCGACGAGCATCCAGCCCAGCCACAGCAGCGTCGCACCGACCAACGCGACCAGGCCGGTCGCAAGCAGCGTGATGCGCAGCCGCAGCCCGGGCCCACGCCGGACGTGGCCGTGCTCGAACGCCCGCCACGACCGCGCCACGACTCAGGCTCCGCGGGCTTCGGCGCGCCCTGCCGACGGCACGCGGTATCCGGAACCGACGACGGTTTCGATCACGACGGGTTCCCCGAGTTTCTTGCGCAACGTCATCACCGTCACCCGCACCGTCGTGGTAAACGGGTCCGCGTTCTCGTCCCAGACGCGTTCGAGCAGTTCTTCCGAGCTCACCACGGCGCCGCCCGCCGCGAGCAACACCTCAAGCACGCCGAACTCCTTGCGGGTGAGCTCGACCTCGTCACCAGCGCGGTGCACCTCCCGGCGGGCAGGGTCGAGATGCAGGTCCTCGGCGGTCAGCATCGGTGGTAGAGCCGGGGTCGAGCGCCGCGCCAATGCCCGCACCCGCGCCACGAGCTCCGGAAAGGCGAACGGTTTGGCGAGGTAGTCGTCGGCGCCGAGGGACAGGCCCTCCACCCGGTCTTCCACCGCTCCGCTGGCGGTCAACATGATCACTCGGGTCAGCTCGCCGGACTCCACGATCCCGCGGCAGAGTTCGTCGCCGGACACACCGGGCAGGTCCCTGTCCAGGACGATCACGTCGTAGCGGGTGATCGCGGCCTTCTCGTGCCCGCTGTCCCCGTCGTAGGCGACGTCGACGGCCATGCCCTCTCGGCGCAACCCGCGGGCAACCGCATCGGCCAGCGGTCGCTCGTCCTCCACCACCAGGATCCGCACGCCGTCCACCGTGCCACAACGATCGTGCTCACACGCCATCGGGCACGCCGAATCGCAGGTCAGGCCTCGCCCGCCGCCCTCGGTTCCTCTCGGGCCGGAGCCTCGTCGGGGGCGTCGCCGAGCCGGTTGGCGACCCACTCGGTGACACGGCGGGCGATGTCCTGATCGGTCAGGCCCAGGTCGGCGAGCACCTGTTCACGGGAGGCGTGGTCGAGGAACCGGTTCGGCACCGCGAGGTCGCGCAACGGCACGTCGACGTCCGCGTCGCGCAACGCGGCGGACAGGGCCGAGCCGAAGCCGCCGTGCCTGCCGCTGTCCTCCAGACTCACGACCAGCGAGTGCTCCGCGGTGAGCTCGACGACCTCCTCCGGCACCGGTGTGACCCACCGAGGGTCGACCACGGTGACGCCGATGCCCTGGGCGGCGAGCCGCTCAGCCGCGGCGAGGCCGAGCTCGGCGAACGCGCCGACCGCGACAAGCAGCACGTCGTGCCCCTCCCCCGCACCGGGGCGACGAAGAACGTCGACGGTGCCTCGGCGTTGCACGGCCGGCACCTCGTCCACGACCGAGCCCTTCGAGAACCGCACCACGGTCGGACCGTCGTCCACGGCGACCGCCTCGCGGAGTTCCTCCCGCAGCGTCACGGCGTCGCGGGGTGCGGCGACCCGGATACCGGGGATCATGCCGAGGATCGAGAAGTCCCACATGCCGTTGTGGCTCGCACCGTCGTCACCGGTCACGCCGGACCGGTCGAGGGTCACGGTCACCGGCTGCTTGTGCAGGGCGACGTCCATGAGCAGTTGGTCGAAGGCCCGGTTGAGGAACGTCGAGTACACGGCGAAAACCGGGTGCAGTCCGCCCATCGCGAGGCCGGCAGCCGAGGTCATGCCGTGCTGTTCGGCGATGCCGACGTCGTAGCAGCGCTCGGGGTGCGCCTCGGCGAACTTGTCCAGCCCGGTCGGCCCGAGCATCGCGGCGGTGATGGCCACCACGTCCTCGCGCTCGGACCCGATCTTGACGAGTTCTTCGGAGAACACGTCGGTCCAGCTGCGCGGCAACGGCTTCGTCGGCAGGCCGGTCTCCGGGTCGATGACCTTGACCTGGTGCATCTGGTCGGCCTCGTGGTTCTCCGCCGGTGCGAAGCCGTTGCCTTTTCGGGTCACCGCGTGCACGATCACGGGCCCGCCGAACGACTTCGCCATCGCCAGCGCCTGCTCCATCGCTCGCAGGTCGTGGCCGTCGACCGGGCCGAGGTACTTGATGCCCAGGTCGGAGAACATCACCTGGGGCGCGAGGGCGTCCTTGAGGCCGCGCTTGGCCGCGTGCAGACCGGTGTAGAGGGGGCGTCCCACCACGGGCAGCCTGCGGACGGTGTCGCGACCGCTACGCAGGGCGCGTTCGTAGCCGGGCAGCAGGCGCAGTGCCGCGAGATGCTCGGCGAACCCGCCGATCGTCGGCGCGTACGAGCGACCGTTGTCGTTGACGACGATGACCAGCGGACGCTGCTGGTCGGCGGCGATGTTGTTCAGCGCCTCCCAGCACATGCCGCCGGTGAGTGCGCCGTCGCCGACCACGGCGACCGCGTGCTGGGGCAGTCCTCGGACCTGGAAGGACTTGGCGAGACCGTCGGCGTAGGACAGCGAGGTAGAGGCGTGGCTGTTCTCGACGAGGTCGTGTTCGCTCTCGGCGCGGGACGGATAGCCGGACAGCCCGTCCTTTTTGCGCAGTTTGTCGAACCCGTCCTGCCTGCCGGTGATCATTTTGTGCACGTAGCTCTGATGGCCGGTGTCGAAGACCACCGCGTCCCGTGGCGAGTCGAACACCCTGTGCAGCGCCAGTGTGAGCTCAACGGCCCCGAGGTTCGGGCCCAGGTGACCACCCGTGCGGGAGACCTTCTCGATCAGGAACTGCCTGATCTCGGAGGACAATTGCACCAGGTCAGCGTGTTCCAAGCGCTTCACGTCGGCCGGACCGCTCACGGACTCCAGCAGCGTCACCGCTCCACCTCGTTTCGGTGCCGACCCCGGCACCCACTCGTCTTCGTTCCACCGCGCCACTTCAACGCACCAGTCTACGGAGACCGGCCGATGCCATCCGGGGCTGGTGCCGCCGCGCCGACCGTCACCTGTCACACATCACACTCCGCGACGGCCGAACTCGTTGCCGTGACTCCCGCCCCGAGCCGAAGACGATCAGCTACTGTCTGCTCGACGATCTCGCACGGACGTGCACCCGACACCCAGGCAGGCACCGATGAACGACCCGACGGGGCGTCGCGCCGAACTCGAGGCACGCAACGCCGCCATGCGTGAACAGGTCACGTCGTTGATGGACAACCTGACACGGGACCCAGCAGCTCCAGGACGCGCAGCAGGAAGCCTTCGCCGCCACCGGGTCCGCCACCTCGGAGGACGGCCTGCTCACAGTGCATGTCAACGCGATGGGCATTGTCACCGACATCGAAATGTCGCCGCAGGCGTTCCAGCGCAGCACGCCGGAGAAGCTGACACGAACCCTCGTTCTCACCATTCAGGCCGCCGCCCGGGTGGCTCGCGGTGAGGCCGACCAGGCGATGGCCGACGTACAGCAGGACACCCCAGACCTGCCGGACCTCTTCCCCGAAGCGCCGTCGCTGAAGTCCCTCATCCCCGAGGCACCGGCGACTCCCGACTCCTCCACGGCCACACCCACGCGCCACACAGGCGACGACTGGGACGACGAGGATGACGCGTTCTCCGGCCTTCGAGGTGGCCGTCAGTGACCGGCATGGACGTCGATCCGGAGAAGCTGCGCGGCAAGTCACCCCAGTTCGATGCGGCCGCCGACGCGATCCGCACGGCCTTCGACAAGCTCAACGGCGTTCTTCAAGCCGAAGGTGACTGCTGGGGCAGCGACGAGGCGGGCCACGCGTTCGCCCAGGATTACCAGCCCGCGTCAGAACAAGCCGAGCAGGGATTTTCGGCAGTGAGCGAGACGCTCGGGCAGGTGCGCGGCGAACTCGACGCGACAGCGCAGACCTGGGACTCCAACGACCAGGGTTCGGCCGCGGACCTCGGACAGCTGAAGTGAGGCAGTGCCGTGACCATTGAGATTCCGGGGGCCGTTCAGTGGCTCGTGCCGATCGTCGTCGGCACCGACTGGCCCGAGGGCGATGAGGACGCGCTTCGCCGCATGGCCGAAGCATGGACCACTGCCGCATCTGATATCGAATCCGTGCTGGACGACACCGACGCCGCTGTCCAGGCCGCGTTGGGTTGCATGCAGGGGCAGACGGCGGACGCCTTCACGAAGTTCGGTCAGGACCTGACCTCTGGCGATTCCTCGCCGCTCGAACAACTCCGGAAGCTGTGCGAAGGACTCGGCGAGGGCTGTGACAGCGCCGCCCTCGAGGTCGAATACACCAAGCTCAGCATCATCGCAGCACTGGTCATTCTCGCGGCCCAGATCGCGGCCATGGTCGCCTCCGCCGCCGCCACGTTCGGCGCGAGCACCGCCGGGATCCCGATCGCCCAGGCCGCAACGCAAGTCACCGTGCGCACGATCTTCCAGCAGCTGTTGACGAAGATTGCGCAGAACGTGCTTGTGAACGTCGGCATCAATGTCGGAGTCGACACGCTGATCCAAGGCGCACAGGTCATGGAAGGCAATCGTGCCCTGACCGAATGGGACGGTGGCAAGACTTGGTCCGCGGCGAAATCGGGAGCAGCGGCTGGGCTCGCCAGCGGAGTCGTCGACGGACTCGGCGGAGCGGCGCTGCCGAAAGGAACGAACAGCTTCACCGAGGCCGCCGCGTACGGAGCAGGAAAAGGTGCGCTGTCCGGCTCGCTGGGCAACGTGATCAACAGCAAGCTCCAAGGCGGCGAGATCACAGACGAGAGCGTCACGAGCGGTGCGGTCACGGGAGCTGTAGGTGGCGCCCTTGGTGGGATGCAGGAGCGTCATGCCGGCCTGGACCAGACGTGGAATCACGACGGTGCTGGACCGGACTACGTCTCGGGAGGCAACACTCAGGGCTGGAGATACCAGACCGAGGAGGGCGCCGTCGTCGGAGCGAACGTGGATTCTCCGTACAGCAGTGGCCCCAACTCGGGAAATATCGGCTGGCTACCTGACGGAGGCAGCCCGAACTCGGTGAACGTCGAAGCAGGCAGCCACGACACGACGGACCAAGCAACGGTTGACGAGCAGTCGGAACTCGATCTGCCCGACGGCTCCAGCTACTGACATCGGTGATACCGCCATCGGTGATACCGCTACTGGCGCGATCCGGTCACGTCCCATGGGCACTTGTCCGAACGGGCTCCCTTGGCTGAGGCTCACTTCGCTGTAAGGACCCGCGCTTCGCTGCTTGCGGTCGGCGCCGACCACGGTCTCCAGGCCGGTATGGGTGCACGATCGGGACGTGGGTCTCCCCACGAGGGACTTCCTGGCGGTAGCTGGTTGTCTTCGGCCAGTATCAGCGCGGAGCGGCGCCGATACCAGATCACCACCAAGGCAACCGCGAGCAGCAAAGCAACGATGATCACGAACAGTTCCGTGCCAATGCCAGTCAGTCCACGGCCGAAGACGACAGTGAGCAGCATCGTCCCGAACACTGCCGGGAACATCGCGATCAGCAATAGCCGATTTCCGATGGCCTGGGCCGTACCGAGCCCGCGACCGCGCGCTGCCGTGGTCGCACTCACCGACCATCGGCGCAACCGGTGCCATTCCTCGACGGTCGGCGCCCGATACCCGAGCGGACGCGCACGGGCGGCACGTCCGCGCACGATCTCGGCGATCAAGTCGGGCTGCAGGACGGGTACGATCCACTGCTGAGACCCGGCAACCAGCCGAAGGGCTGGCCCCCGTCGTAACCGAAGCATCGAGCCTCCTGGCAACGGCCACGTTGGTACCTCTGCGCCAGCCGTCTCGCCGGGTTGCGCCAAGGTCAGATCAGCGAGCGCGAGTGCATGACGCACGTGACCGCCCGCGCCGGTCTTCCTCCGATCGAACACGATCCGATCCCGCTGAATCAGTAGCCGTCCGATGCCCTGTCCGTTCAACCGAACCGGCACCTCACTCGCGCTCGCGGCCAGGTCCGTTCCCAGACGACGCGTCCACACAAGGCGAGCCAAAACCGTCGCCACCAAGGCCACGACAACGATCACGGTTCCGGCGTCGTTCACCAGTCCGTCCTCACTGAACCATGCCGCGAGCGCCACCGGAACCGAGGAGATAAGGCCGATCCACGGCCAACGACGGGGAACGCGAATGCTCACCACCCAGAGCAAGAACCCGATCGTGAGCCATAGCGCACCAAATCCCGCCACCCATTCAGAAAGCCACGGGGCCTCTGGGTCGACGACCGCACGACTACGGGTCAACAGTACGCCCACCACCGGAGCAACGATGACGCCGAACCCGCCGAGCAGCGTTGAAAGTACACCCCGAAACACCATGCCCGGCCCGGCCGGGGGCACTGTTCCGCTGGACGTCGCCGTCACTCGCTGCCCGGTCCTCGGTGGAGCGGGCAACACCTCCGGAACGTGTCCCGCCGCCTTTTCGGTACCGCTGTCCGCAGGTTCAGCAGGTTCCGTCGCCGGACCCGGGTTCGGGCTCGCTGCGCCGTCCGTGTCGAGTGTGGACGGCATGCGTCCCGTCACCAACCGAACTCGCCTCCGAAGTAGCTCCGCGAGCACCTCGGCATCGTGCACCGGCACGAGCTGTTCGTCCGTCGCGGTGACCACGACGAGAGCTTCACCCGGCGGAACGGACAAGCCGCGACCGTCCGACAGCCAAGCCCACGGGGGTTCGTCCCCGGTCGCGGAGCGAGCCCCCACCGCGGCCACATCGCGTAGGGGAGTTTCCTTCGTCGACTCGCCCCAGGTGGGTCTTCCGTCGCCGGAGCGCACGGCCAGCCGCACAGACTCGGTATCGACTCGGATCGAATCCTGATACCACCACTTCTTCGATGCGGCACGCACCTGAAGTATCACGGGCACCGTGCTGTCGCCGAGCTCAGCGACGAGGGGGCGCAGCAGGGCACGAAATGCCAGGTATACCGGCAACATCGCGAACGCGATCACCCCCGGGATCAGGACGAAGTTGACGTTCCCGGCCGACTCGGACATCACATGAACCATCGCGCCGCCCACTCCGGCTGCCATGAGTACGCCGGTGGCTAGTGGGATCGCAATCCACGAGTCCGGCGACCGGGTCAGCTGGGGCTTGCGAACCAACCACACTCCCACCACCAGCGACAGAACCGCGAGTACAGCGGGAAAGGCCAGTTCGTAGACCCCCGCGCCCAAAGCCTTACTCCCGAAGTCCGGCAGCCCTTCGACACCCTGCCGGTAGCGCCACACGGTGGCGCCCACCGCGAAGGCGGCCAGCGCTAGGTGGAGCGCGACACACGTCCCCAACCAGAACTTCGCTCGTCGCCAGCGTGCGGACACCACGGCAATCGAAGCCTCGGGGACGCGCCCGGAAGTCACGCCAAGCCACACGACGATCCTCCTTGGACGTGACGGCCCGGACATTCAATCAGGGTGATCATTCGTCCCGTTCCAGGAGGGCAATGCACTCCACGTGGTGCGTCATCGGGAACGCGTCGAAGGCTTCGAGATCCGCGAGCCGATAGCCCTGTTCGGCGAACAGGGCTACATCGCGGGCGAGCGCGGCCGGGTCGCAGGCGACGTGCACGATCCGCTGCGGTCGGTGCACTCCGATCGCTTCGACCACCTCACGGCCTGCGCCCTTTCGCGGCGGATCGAGAACCACGACGTCCGGTCGTGCACCCGGCGTGCTCAGTGCCGATTCCACGGTTTGCGCGCGGAACTCGACCTGCGGCAGGTCCGCCAGGTTGGCCTGCGCGTCCTTCACGGCCCGTCGCGAAGACTCGACGAGCAGGACCGAACCAGCCGAACCGACCTGCTCGGCCAGCCCCGCCGCGAACAAGCCGACACCGCCGTAGAGGTCCCAGGCGACACCACCCTCGGGTGCGGCCGCCATCCGGTTCACGACGGCGGAGAACACATCGCCCGCGTGCCGATGAACCTGCCAGAAGCCGTGTGGTGCCACGCGCCACGCTCGACCGGCCGCCGTCTCGTGCGCCGTGTCGGCCCCGGCGATGCGGTGCGGCACCGGTTTCGAGCGCGGCGCACGACCGCCCCGCCGATCCCGGTCGCGGCGATGCGCGGTGACGTGCACCTGCTCGTCGGCGTCGCGGGTGACCTCCACTTCGGAGGTCGCCGTCCAACGGCGATCGACCACCGCGTCGAGTGTCCCCTCAACCGTGATCGGGCAGTCCTGCACCGGGACGACCCGATGGCTGCGATGCGCCCGGAAACCGACGCGGCCGTCGCGCCCCACCGCGAGCCGCACCCTGCCGCGCCAGCGCAACGGACCACCCGGCAACGCCTGCACAGTGACCGGGTGATTCAGACCGGCGATGCGCTGCAACTGTTCGGTGACCACAGCGCCTTTCAACTCACGCTGCGTGGTTTCGTCCGCGTGCTGCCAGTCGCATCCTCCGCAGCGAGCGGTGCCGAGTTCCGGAGCCGCCAACGGGCACGGCGGCCGCACCCGTCCCGGCGCCGCCGACTTCACCTCGACCGCGTCGGCCCGGCAGAACCCCCGACCGGGATCCTCCGTGACCTCGGCGAAGACGACCTCACCCGGCAGCGCGTGCCGGACGAAGACGACCCGCCCCTCGTATCGCGCCACGCAGTGCCCGCCATGCGCCACCGGACCGACCTCGACCTCCAGCCGACGTCCCGTCCAGTCCAGCTTGTCCGCCTGCCCGGCGTGATCCCGTTCCTGGGTCACCCGCCCTCGCTCTCCTTGTCGCCGTTTCGCGCCCGCCCCGCGTCGCCGTTCGCGCCGAGGCCTCGCCGCAGCGCCCCGTGCACCGGTGCCACGGGCCGCTTGCTCACCTTCTTCGAGGAAACCAGCTGCCACGGAACACTGGTCACCATCACACCCGGCTGGAACAACAGCCGACTCTTGATCCGCAGCGCACTCTGATTGTGCAGGAGCTGCTCCCACCAGCGGCCGACGACGTACTCCGGAATGAACACCGTCACGACGTCCCGGGGGCTCTCGCGACGAACCCGCTTGACGTACTCCAGCAATGGTCGCGTCACCTCCCGGTACGGCGAGTCCAGCACCGTCAACGGCACCGGCAACGACTCCGCGTCCCATGCCTCTTGCAGTTGCCGGGTGCCTTGCTCGTCGACGTCGACCGTGATCGCTTCCAACGTGTCCGGCCGGGTCGCCCGCGCGTAGGCCAGCGCACGCAAGGTGGGCAGATGCACCTGGGAGACCAGCACGATCGCGTAGTTCCGGGACGGCAGTACCGCCGCCTGGTCGGTCTGCGCCAGCTCCTCGGCCACGTGATCGTAATGCCTGCGGATCCCGGTCATCAGCGCGTAGATCACGCCCATCGCCGCGAGCGTGATCCACGCACCGTGCACGAACTTGGTCACCAGCACGATGACCAACACGATCGACGTCATCGTCAGCCCCAGCGCGTTGGTCAGCTGGGCGCGCCGCATCCTGCGCCGCTGGTTCTCGTCCGTCTCGGTTCGCAACAACCGGTTCCAGTGCCGCAGCATGCCGCTCTGGCTCAGCACGAAGGACAGGAACACACCCACCAGGTACAGCTGGATCAGGGCTGTCACGTTCGCGGAGAACGCGACCACGAGCACGATCGCGAACACGGCCAGGAACACGATGCCGTTGGAGAAGGCGAGCCGATCACCGCGAGTGTGCAGCTGCCGAGGCAGGAACCGGTCCTGGGCCAGGATCGAACCCAGCACTGGAAATCCGCTGAAGGCCGTGTTCGCCGCGAAAATCAGCACGACGCCGGTGAACGCGACGACGTAGATCACCGCTGGGCCGAAGCCTGCGAACACGGCGCCGGCGAGCTGGGCGACAAGAGTCTTCTGCTGATACCCCTCCGGTACCCCGACGAGCTGCCGCGCCGGATCCTCGGCCATCACCACGCCGGTCATCCCCGCGAGGACGAGCAAGCCGAGAAACATCGCGACCGCGATCACACCCATGAGCAGCAACGTCGTCGCCGCGTTGCGAGACTTCGGCTTCCGGAACGCGGGCACCCCGTTACTGATCGCCTCGACGCCGGTCAGGGCCGCGCTGCCCGAGGAGAACGCACGAAGCACGAGGAACGCGAACCCCACCCCGACGAAGGCCCCCGGTTGCTCGACCAGCTCGAACCCGGCACTCTCCGCCCGCATCGGCTGATCGAGAACGATGCCTCGCACCAGCCCGAACGCGATCATGCCCAGAATGCCGACGAGGAACGCGTAGGTCGGGATCGCGATGAGTGCGCCCGATTCCCGGATGCCGCGCAAGTTCAGCGCGGTCAGCAGCGCGATCGCCCCGACCGCGAACAGCACGTCGTGGTCGGCGACGAACGGGACGAGCGACCCGATGTTCGCCGCCGCCGACGAGATCGACACCGCCACGGTCAACACGTAGTCGACCAGCAGGGCGCTCGCGACCAACAACCCCCACCGGCGGCCGTGGTTGACGGTCGTGACCTCGTAGTCGCCGCCGCCGGACGGGTAGGCCTGCACGTTCTGCCTGTAGGAGGCGATGACCGTCACCATCACCAAGGCCACGACGAGCCCGACCCACGGGTTCAGTGCGTAGGCCGAGACCCCGGCCATCGAGAGGGCCAGCAGGATCTGCTCCGGCGCGTACGCCACCGACGACATCGGGTCCGAGGCGAACACCGGTAGTGCGATCCGCTTGGGCAGCAGTGTCTGCGCCAATCGGTCGCTGCGGAACGGCCGCCCGACGAGCAGGCGCTTCGTTGCGGTCGCGAGCTTCGACACGGGGGGAGCCTAAGCCGGACGGACCCGAGACCTCAGCGCGGCACCCCGTCGGCCATCCAGCGCCGCCAACCGCCCATCACGGCTGTATGCAGGCACATCGGCAGGAAACGCCCATCCAGCGGCGCCGTCCGCGACAGTCACCACACGATCGAGCCTTCGGTGTGTCGTCCGGGTAGCGTCCACCCCACGCGGCCGGAAGCGGCCGTCACGGCACTCGCACCGAGGAGAACCTGTGCACGTGGTGATCATGGGCTGCGGCCGGGTCGGAGCCTCTCTGGCCGCCGCACTGCAGCGGCTGGACCACACCGTCGCCGTCGTCGACAAGGATCCGCGTTCGTTCCATCGCCTCGGCAAACATTTTCAGGGCAAGCAGGTCGTCGGCAACGGCATCGACCGTGAGGTCCTCGGTGAGGCCGCCGTCGAACAGGCCGCCGCGTTCGCCGCGGTGTCCAACGGTGACAACTCCAACATCGTCTCCGCGCGCGTCGCCCGCGAGACCTTCGGCGTGGACCACGTCGTCGCCCGCATCTACGACCCGAAACGCGCGGAGGTCTACCAGCGGCTCGGCATCCCCACCGTCGCGACCGTGCCGTGGACCACCGACCGGTTCCTGCGGATGCTGCTGCCCGAAGGGGTGGCCACCGAATGGCGCGACCCGTCCGGGGCGGTCGCGGTGCTGCAACTGCCCCTGCACGAAGGCTGGGTCGGGCGCCGAGTCAGCGATGTCGAAGCCTCGATCGGGGCGCGCGTCGCATTCATCATGCGCTTCGGCAACGGCGTGCTCCCCGATCGCAAGACCGTCGTCCAAGCCGAAGACACCGTCTACGTCGCCGCACTGTCCGGGACAGTCACCGACGTCACCGCCGCAGCACGCCGAGCCCCCGAGGAGAGCTGACGATGCGCATCGCCATCGCCGGAGCAGGCGCCGTCGGTCAATCCATCGCACAGGAACTCCTGGAGGGCGGGCACTCGGTGTTCCTCATCGAACGATCCGCGGACGCAGTGCAACCCCAACACGTTCCGGGTGCGGATTGGCTGCACACCGACGCCTGCGAACTCGCCTCACTCGAAGAGGCCAGGATCGAAACCTGCGACGTGGTCATCGCCGCGACCGGCGACGACAAGGTCAACCTCGTGGTGTCGCTGCTGTCGAAGACCGAGTTCGCGGTACGCAGGGTCGTAGCGCGAGTCAACGACCCCGGCAACGAATGGCTGTTCACCGACGCCTGGGGCGTCGACGTCGCCGTGTCCACCCCCCGGATGCTGGCCGCGATGGTGGAGGAAGCCGTCAACGTCGGCGACCTCGTGCGGCTCATGACGCTGCGCCAGGGGCAGGCGAACCTCGTCGAGGTGACCTTGCCGGACGACACCCCGCTGGCCGGCCGCCCGGTCCGGGACCTCCGGGTTCCCGCCGAGGCGGCCCTGGTCACGATCCTGCGAGGTGGGCGCGTCATCGTCCCGCAACCCGACGATCCCCTGGAACCGGGCGACGAGCTGCTGTTCGTCGCGCCCGCCGACGTCGAGCAGGAGATCGTCGAGATCATCCGGCACAGCGGCTGAACCGCGCTACGGGTATCGATCAGCCGGGCGACGGGTCCGGGCGGGGTGGCGAGGCGCCCGGAGAAACGGCGGTCTGCACGGCGGCCTCTTCCGCGACTTGCCGGGCGCGGCGCACCGCCCACACGGTCACGATCAGCGCCAGGCCGGTCAGCGGGTAGCCCATGGCGATGCGCGCCACCGCGAGCCAGCCCGTCTCGTCGGCCGCGTAGAGCCACTGCTGCACGACGTACTTCGCGGCGAACACCGCCGTCCACGACACCGTCGCGATGTCGTAGGCGACGAGCGCCTTGCGCTGCTTGCGCCACCCCATGCCGAGGCTGTTCAACGCCGACCAGGCGACACCCACCAGCGGCCAGCGCACCACGACCGAGGCCAGGAACGCGCCCCCGTAGATCAGGTTCGTCCAGATGCCGAGCAGAAAGAAGCCCTTGGCCTCACCGGACCGGTAAGCGATGTACGAGCACACCGCGACTCCGATCACGCCGGAGATCGCCGGTTGCAGCGGTTCCTTCCGGACCACCCTGATCACGGCGATGAGCAGTGCGACGCCCATCGCCGCCCAGATCGCCGGCACCAGGCTCGACAGCGAGTTCACCAGCACGAACACGACGATCGGCACGGCCGAGTACGCCAGGCCGCTCACTCCGCCCAGCTGCTCGAGCAGGGTTTGTTCTTGCATCCGCGGCCGCTGCGTGTCGGGCGCGTCCTCGGTCGGCGAGGAACCCGCGAGGGACGGTTCGGGGGTCGAGCTGGATTCGCTCATGCGTTCTGCAACTCGTAGTAGGGGTTGTACAGGACCTTGTGCCCGTCCCGGACCGAGATCCGGCCGCGCACCTTCACCGACCGACCCGGCTCGATCCCGGCGATCCTGCGCCGACCGAGCCACACCAGCCTCACACCGTCGGTACCGTCGAACAGCTCGGCCTCCAGACTCGGCGCCGAATCCTTCGGTGACTGACCGACAGTGCGCAATCGCCCCACGACCACGACCTCCTGGCCGCACGCGCAGTCGCAGGCGCGCTGAGCGCCCTCGCTCTGTGCGCGCTCCGAGAGGTCGTCGGCGTCGAGTTCGTCGACGTCGCTGGTCAGTCGACGGACAAGGCGGCGGAGGTAGCCGCCCTCGGCCTTGCTCATGCCGCACTCCTGTGCGCTCCGGACCCGCTGGTGCGGGCCGTCCACGGTCCAGCCTAGCCCGCCCCCACGACCACGATCGGTGCCCCACACCGAGCGTCCCTGCGCGGGGAACGAACCGTCACGTCACGACTGCTGTTCGCGCTGAGTCTGTTCGATGTGCCGCGCGATCTCGGGCGGCAACTCGATCGGCAACGGTGTGCGCACCGGCATCGGGTCCTCGCCGCGCACCACCACGGTGTCCTCCAACAGGCCGTACAGCAGCTTCGTGCACGCCTCGGCCTGTTCACCCGGCCCGGCGGCCACTCCGCGCAACAGCCAGCGGGGCCCGTCGATACCGACGAAGCGCAGCGCCGCCTTCGGCGAATCGGCCACCAGTTCGGTCCCCCACTCCCCCTGGTAGGGGCGGACCTTCGCACCGTCCTGACGGAGCTGCTCGGCGAGTTCTTTGCTGACCTCCCGCCACAGGCCCCCACTGCGCGGCGCCGCGAACGCGCTCACCGTCAGCCGACCCACGGACGTCACCAGGTGCACCGCCCGCACCGGCCCCGCCGGGTCGACCTCGACCTGCAGCTGGCTGTTGTCGGGGACCGGGAACCGCACGGAGCCGAGATCGAGTCGTTCGACGTCGTCCTCGGGAGCCTCCGACGCGTCGAACGGACCGACGGTCGGGAGCTCCTCCCCCTCCGATTCCGGCGCGTCGGGTTCGTCACCGCGCCCGTGCTTGCCCTTGCGACCCCATCCGAACATCCCCTCAGACCTCCGTCCTGTGCTCGGCACCGGACTCCGCCGGCACCGACAGTGCCTCGTGACCGCCGGTCGATCCATGACCTCCGACGCCGCGCTCCGACTCCGGCAGCGCGTCGACCTCCACGAACGCCGCACGCTCGACCCGCTGGACGACCAGCTGGGCGATCCGGTCGCCGCGACGCAACGACAACGGCTGAACACGATCATGATTGATCAGACACACCTTGAGTTCACCCCGGTATCCCGAGTCGATCGTTCCCGGTGCGTTGACCATGCCCAGACCGGACCGGACGGCGAGACCGGACCGGGGATGCACGAACGCCGCGTAGCCGTCGGGCAACGCGATCGCCACGCCGGTGCCCACCAGGGCACGTTCACCCGGCTGCAGCACCACGTCCGTGGTGGTCACCAGATCGGCGCCCGCATCACCCGGTCGGGCGTACGACGGCACGGGGACATCGGGATCAAGTCGGGTCAGTGGGACCTGCACGCTCGGCACGGGCGGCGAGACTACCCTGAACCCGTGGCCGACAGTGCAGACGCAGCGACTCCGACCGATCCGCGGGGCGGCGGCGCGTCGCGGGCAGCGACGTCCTCTTACAAGGAGCGCCTTTACACGTCCTGGTGGACGTGGCCGCTGCCGATGATCATGACCCTGCTGCTCGCCGCCATGGTGCACATGGGCTACCCGGGACTCCGTGCTTGGTTGCCCTACCTCGTGCTGGTGCCGATCACGATCCTGGTACTGGTGTGGCTCGGGCGCACGAGGGTCGAGATCACCGGTGGGGAACTCTGGGTCGGCGACGCGCACCTGCCGGTGCGGCTCGTCGACGAGGTCGACGTCGTCGACGCGTCCCAGAAACGGAAGGCTCTCGGCCCGAACCTCGATCCCGCGGCGTTCGTGATGCACCGGCCGTGGGTACGGACCTGCGTGCGAGTGTGGCTCGACGACGCGAACGACCCCACGCCCTACTGGGTGATCAGTACCCGACACCCGCACGCACTCGCTGCACGCTTGCGCGGGGCGTGAAACGCGGACGGCACACGCCGAACCGGGTGGACGCGACGACGAACCGGACACCCTTCCCCTCCGGATGTCCGGCCCACCGTGCGTGATCGTCAGGGGCGAGCAGCCCCCGTGGTCAGGCCGCGCAGTCGCGGCAGACCAGTTGTCCGTTGCGTTCCGCGGCCAGACGGCTCCGGTGGTGCACGAGAAAGCAACTCGAGCAGGTGAACTCGTCCGCCTGTTTGGGCAGAACCTTCACGGTCATTTCTTCACCGGAGAGATCCGCGCCCGGAAGTTCGAAGTTCTCCGCGATCTCGGACTCGTCCGCCTCGACAGCGCCGGACTGCGCTTCGTTACGCCGCGCCTTGAGCTCCTCCAGCGAGTCCTCCGCCATTTCGTCGGACTCGCTGCGCCGCGGAGCGTCGTAGTCGGTCGCCATTGTGTTTCACCCCTGCGATGTGTGGAGATTGCATTGGTCGCCGGACAACGTCCGAGGACCCGAATTTGTGCCCGCGTTCGGAGTGACGGTGATCTCGTATTGCTCCGCCCGAGTTCCCCGGAGTCGAGCGACTCGCCTCATCCGTCACAGCCGCAGGCGCCGAGATGGTAGCCCATACCGACCATCAGTAGGCACGGGGTCACCCATAGGTGTGGTGTTCACGTCATTGCCGGGACACCGGGCGCCAGCGTCGGCGACCGTCCAGGAGCCGGATGCCGCCCCCGCGTGGCGTCGCAGGTCGTGCCGCTCCGCAGCGGGCGGACGACGCACTCGCCGCCACGGGTTGCACGAATGACGCCGGCGAACAACAACTCCGACACGACCCGGTGCCCACGCCGCAGACGGCGACTCGAACGCCTAGGCTGATCTCAGGCACCAGCGTGCTTTCACCCATGTGAGTCAGGGGAGGTGGCGGGACACGTGGCTGCCGCACGTACGAGACGGCCCGGATACCGGCGTCGGCGACCCATTCCTGCGATCATCGTCCTGGCGGTACTGATCGTCCTGTCCGGTTTTCTCTGGACGCGCGTCTTCGAGACCTCCGACGACATCGAAGCGGCCACGCGCTGCAACCAGCCGGCGCCGCAACCCGCCGTCGACCAGGCGTCCCAGGACGGCGGTGAACCGCAGCCGAGACAGGCACCGCTGGGCACGATGCAGCCTCGTACGGCGCTCGACGGCACGTCGCCCATCCCACCGCAGGACGTCCCCGTCCGGGTCTACAACGGCAACGGCGAGCGCATGCAGGCCGCGCTGATCAGCCAGGAACTCAACACACTCGGGTTCGCCAGCGGCGGCGAGGCGGGCAATGACCCGGTCTACACCGAGTACGACCTCAACTGCCACGGGCAGATCCGCTACGGCGGCGCAGGCGTGAGTGCGGCTCGGACCTTGAGTTTGCTGGTGCCGTGCGCCCAGCTCGTCCGGGACGAGCGGGAGGACGCCACCGTCGACCTCGCCCTCGGTACCCGGTTCGACGACATCCGAGCCAGCAGCGAGGCGATGCGCGTGCTGCAGGAACTGAAGAACTGGGTGCCGCAGCGCGACCAGCAGGACGGCGCGAAGAACGAGGTCAGCAAGCCACCGATCAAAGAGGAGCTGCTGACCAGCGCCCGCGACGTGCACTGCTGACCCGCCGCGGGCGAGTCACAGCGGGCGGGTCACATGGTGGCTGCGCCGTACTCGACGAGCGCGGCGCGCAACGACTCGGCGATGCCGGGACTCGCGCACAACGTCGTGTCCGTACCGAGTCCGTCGCCGTCCGATCCGGGCAGCCGCACCACGGCCCCCGCCTCTGCCGCGACGAGCGCCCCCGCGGCCCAGTCCCAGCGCGAGAGCCCGCTCTCGTAGTACGCGTCCAGCCAGCCTGCGGCGACCGCACAGAGGTCCAACGACCCGGCACCCGCCCGCCGGACGTCACGGACGTCCCCGAGTAAACGGGCGAGAACGGCGGCTTGCTCGCGCCGCCGCTCGACCCGGTACGCGAACCCGGTGCCGATCAGCGACACCTCCAGCCGGGTCGTCGTGTTCACCTGCAACGGTGTGCCGTCGAGGGTCGCGCCGTGCCCCTCCGCCGCGCTCCACACCCGGCCGGAGACGGGTTCGACGACCGCACCCGCCACCGAGTGCCCGTCCACCTGCGCGGCGAGCGACACCGCGTAGAACGGGTGGCCGTAGAGGTAGTTGACCGTGCCGTCGATGGGGTCGACGACCCACCGCAGGCCGTCGAGCACGCCCTCGCCGCCCTCTTCCTCTCCGAGCACCGGTTCGCCGGGACGCAACTCGGCGAGCCTGTCGCGCACGAGCCGTTCGACGGCCCGGTCCCCCGCCGTGACCACGTCCGTCTCGCTGGACTTGGTGTCCACTTCCCGGGATACGGCGTCCGCGCGCACACCCGCGGCGAGAGCGGCCGCATCCCTTGCCACCTGCACCGCTACCGCGCGCAGGGACGTCACGTCATGCTGGTTACCCAATCCCACGCGACCATCGCACCACACCGCCGTCTATGGTTTCCCCCACCTCGTCCTGAATCGAGTAGGAAGGATCGGCCACATGGGCACTGCCCTCGGTTTCGGTGTGGACGTCGGCGGGTCCGGCATCAAGGGATGCCCGGTGGACCTCGACGCCGGAGTCCTGACGGAGGAACGATTCCGGCTCCCGACCCCGCAACCGTCGACACCGGACGCGGTGGCCGACGCGGTCGCCGAGATCGTGGACAAGTTCGAATGGCAAGGGCCGATCGGCATCACCCTGCCGTGTGTGATCAAGGACGGCGTGGCCCACACTGCCGCGAACGTGGACCCGTCGTGGATCGGCACCGACGCGCAGACCCTGTTCGCCGAGCGACTCGGCCGGGAACGCTCCGAGGTCGCCGTGCTCAACGACGCCGACGCCGCGGGGCTCGCCGAGATGCGGGTCGGCGCCGGGGTCGACCACAGCGGCCTCGTCGTGCTGCTGACGTTCGGCACCGGGATCGGCAGTGCGACGTTCGTCGACGGCAAGCTCGTGCCGAACACGGAGTTCGGCCACATCGAGGTCGACGGGCACGACGCGGAGACACAGGCCGCGGCCTCGGTCAAGGACGACCTCGACCTCAGCTACCCGGACTGGGCTCCCCGGGTGAGCCGCTACCTGCAGGCGTTGGAGAGGTTCCTCTGGCCGGACTTGATCATCGCAGGGGGCGGAGTCAGTAAGAAGGCGCAGAAATGGCTGCCCCTGCTGGAGTCACGCTCTCCGGTGGTCGCCGCCGAGCTCAAGAACGACGCGGGTATCGTCGGTGCGGCGTCCGCGGCCGCGCGCGGCTACGGACACTGAGAGTTCGCGCAGGTCGGGGGACTGAAGTGGATCCGGATGCACCTCGCAGCCGAACCACTCCCGGCGGGCGCGGTTACAATGAAACACGACCCTGTTGATTCGGGACGTCCGACCCTGTTCGGACGGTACGATTAACGAGTCTGTTCCGACCTTCGGCGGCCGAGGTTTCGCGCCCTCCGGCCAGCCCTGAACGACCGTCGCGAAAGGGCGTACGTGGCAGCCGCAGAAACCGCAACCCGACGCTCCGGCTCCGCTGCCGGCGGGGGCCAGTCCAGCACGGCGAGCGAGTCCGAGTCCGTCGAGGAGCCCCAGCAGGCTCCGGCACGCAAGAAGACCAGCTCGAAGTCCTCGTCGACCTCCAAGTCCTCGTCCTCGAAGTCGTCGACCACGCGCAAGACCGCCGCGAAGTCGACGTCGAAGAAGGGCTCGAAGTCCGCTGCCGAGAACTCCGATTCCCAGGAGGACCCGGCCAAGGGCGGCGAGGGCATGGAGATCGACGAGCCGATCGAGACCGACCTGACGTCCCCGGACGTGGCGGATCTGGCCGAGGTCGAGGTCGAGATCCCCGAGGAGCCCGCCGAGGCCGAGACCGAGGAGGGCAAGGCCTCGGGCGACTTCGTCTGGGACGAGGAGGAGTCGGAGGCGCTGCGGCAGGCCCGCAAGGACGCCGAACTCACCGCCTCCGCCGACTCGGTCCGCGCCTACCTCAAGCAGATCGGCAAGGTGGCGCTACTCAACGCCGAGGAGGAGGTCGAACTCGCCAAGCGGATCGAGGCGGGCCTCTACGGTGCGGAGCGGCTGCGCCAGGTCGAGGAGGCCGAGGAGAAGCCGACGACCCAGATGCGGCGTGACCTGCGCTGGATCGTGCGAGACGGGGAACGCGCGAAGAACCACCTGCTGGAGGCGAACCTCCGGCTCGTGGTCAGTCTCGCCAAGCGCTACACGGGCCGCGGCATGGCGTTCCTGGACCTCATCCAGGAGGGCAACCTCGGCTTGATCCGTGCGGTCGAGAAGTTCGACTACACCAAGGGCTACAAGTTCTCCACCTACGCGACCTGGTGGATCCGCCAGGCGATCACCCGGGCGATGGCCGATCAGGCGCGCACCATTCGCATCCCGGTGCACATGGTCGAGGTCATCAACAAGCTCGGCCGCATCCAGCGTGAACTGCTCCAGGACCTCGGCCGGGAGCCGACGCCCGAAGAGCTCGCCAAGGAAATGGACATCACCCCGGAGAAGGTGCTGGAGATCCAGCAGTACGCCCGGGAGCCCATCTCACTGGACCAGACGATCGGCGACGAGGGCGACAGCCAGCTCGGCGACTTCATCGAGGACTCCGAGGCGGTCGTGGCAGTGGACGCGGTGTCGTTCACGCTGCTGCAGGACCAGTTGCAGTCGGTCCTCGCGACGCTCTCGGAGCGCGAAGCGGGCGTCGTGCGGCTGCGCTTCGGCCTTACCGACGGCCAGCCCCGCACGTTGGACGAGATCGGTCAGGTCTACGGCGTGACGCGGGAGCGGATCCGCCAGATCGAGTCGAAGACGATGTCGAAGTTGCGGCACCCGTCGCGTTCGCAGGTTCTGCGGGACTACTTGGACTGAGCCGCTGATCTGAGATTGATGTCACGAAGGCCGTCGCCCGTTCGCCGGGTCGACGGCCTTCGTGCGTGCGAGCCCGGGGACATGCTTCGGACTCGGGGCCCGAAGGGCGATCGACAACACGTCGCGTGGCGGCGCGGCGACACCCCGTCCAGTTTATCCCGCACACTCCGTATCAGAGCGGTGACCAGGAGAAACAGGCATTGTTGCCGTTCAGTCGGCCTGTAGGGTGGGCGACCATGCGCCTGACTGGACACACCTTCGCGTTCTTGTTCGCGTTCGCCATCGTCTTTCTCGTGGCGGTTGCCGGCCCGGCGAGCATCGACCTGTCCTGGTTGCCCTGAGCGCGCGTAGGCACGTCGACACAGGCTCCACCGACGACCCCGGTTCGCCACTGACCGAGCTGCCGCTTCGTAATCACAGTCACGGCCGTAGCGGACGACCAGGCGAGGATTCTGTTCGGCGGCTACTCACATCCACCCGTGGACGGCGTGTAGCCCGTGACCGGGACCCGCACCTCCCCTGGAAGATCTGTCGAACACACGTGCGACGATCGGATCGACCGAACACGGGAGGGGAGTCCCGTCAGCTCGGTTGTCTGGGCCGCGTCGGGCGCACCGCTGTTCGACGCGGCCCCATCCGTAGCCCTGCATCGGGCGCCTGAAGGCTTTCGTTCGCCCGCACGACGGGCTCCCCCGCTTCAGGGCACACGCGTGTGACACACCCGTCTCACCGTTTGAGAATCACCGCGTTCACTCGCAGCGGAATATCAGCTAGGCGAGCCGCCCGGATGATGTGATCTGCAGCACTGATGCGTCCGGCAGGGCCACCTCCGGCACGTCGGCATCTCGTCACCGTCGAGACCGTTTTCCCATGTCGCAACGGGTTTTCTGGTTTTTGATCACCCGCTGCGACCGCGGCTGCTGCAAACAGGTACTTCGCCGTGACACGGGTCGCGACACCGTGCGGGAACACTGACGCGGGCCCAGACGTCTGCAAGAGTGGAAGCACGAGGACGGACCCGACAGCCAGCGGGCCACCGTCGGTCGTAGCAAGTCGAGGGCGCCGGAACTGTGGAGCCGGCGCCGGGACGGAGGGAGATCACGATGACAGGTACGCTCACCCGCCCCGAGCTGACCGCCGCCGACCGCTGCGACCGCTGCGGGGCCGCTGCGAAGCTTCGCGCCGTATTGAAGTCCGGCGGGGAGCTGCTGTTCTGTGGGCACCACGGCCGCGAGTTCGAGCAGGGCTTGCGCGACAGTGAGGCCGAAATCCAGCAGGACGAGCGGTAAGGGTCCGACCGGCCGAACCGGCCTACGAGACCACGAAGCCCCGGAAGAGTTCCGACTCTTCCGGGGCTTCGGCCGTGTCCGGAGTCAGACGAGGTCGGCGACCGCGTCGAGCAGTCGCTGCACGTCCGACTCGTCCGAGTAGTGCGACAGGCTCGCGCGCACCGCTCCGCTCGCCCCAAGCCCGAGCGCGTGCACGGCTTCCCATGCGTAGCTGTGACCGTGCGAGACGTTGACTCCGCTCTCCGCGAGCTTCGCTGCGATCTCGGCCGGTGTCCGGTCGCGGAGGCCGAACAGCACGGTCGGCGTGCGCTCGCCTGCGGACGGCCCGTACCGGTGCACCCCCGCCACCGCGGCGAGTCCGTCGATCATCCCCGCCGCCAGAGTCTGTTCGTGCTCGGCAGCCGACCTGCGAGACAGCGCCAATCGTTCGCGCCGGCTTCCGGTGGCCTCGTTGTCGAGGCCTGCCAAGTGCTCGACAGCGGCGGTCACCCCGGCGAGTGACGCGAAGGGGGCGGTGCCGGTTTCGAAGCGCTCGGGAACCGTGTCCGGCGACGGGACCAGCTTGTCCGGCGCGAGCCCGTCGAGCACCCCCGGATCGGCCACGACACAGCCGATGTGCGGCCCGGACCACTTGTAGACACTGGTGGCGTAGAAGTCGGCCCCGAGCTCGTTTACGGCGACCGGCTCGTGCGGACAGTGGTGCACCCCGTCGACGTAGGTGAGGGCGCCGACCTCTCGAGCCCGCGCGCTGATCGCACGCACGTCGGGACGCACGCCGAGCAGGTTCGACGCCGCCGTCACCGCCACCAATCGGGTGCGCTCGCCGATGAGGCCGGTGACGTTCCCCGCGGGCAGAGCACCGGTCTCGGGGTCGACGCCGGCCGTACGGACCACTGCTCCCGCCTTCTTGGCCGCCTGCACCCACGGGCGCACGTTGGCGTCGTGGTCGAGCTGGGTCACCACGATCTCGTCCCCGACCTGCCATCCGGCCGCCAGGGTCGCGGCGAACCGGTACGTCACGGTCGTCATGTTCGGCCCGAACACGACCCCTGCCGGATCGGCTGCGCCCACCAGGTCCGCCACTGCCTGCCGGGCCGCGCCGACTATGCTGCCCGCCCGGCGGCTGGACTCGTACGGTCCGCCCTGGTTCGACACCCCCGCGCGGTAGGTGTCCGCCACGGCGTCGATCACCGTCTGCGGCACCTGCGTGCCCGCGGCACCGTCGAGCCAGGCTCTGCCGTCCGCCAACGCCGGATACTGACCTCGGATCTCGCCCACGTCGTACATACCCGGGAGGCTACTGATTCGTGGCCGGTGCCTGCTTCGGCACGGCGGGCAGTTCGGGACGTCCAGTCGTGCCTCGCACGGCACGGGTTCTCGCCGCGTACACCTCGTACTCAAACAGGCCCCAACGCCGCGAGGCGGAACTGGGGACGGCACTGGACCAGCTACCCGAATCCCCGAATGCCTGCTCGGGCCCGGTCGGTGCTCACCACGACCGGACGGTCGCGATGCGCTCCTCCAACTGCTCGATGGTGGCCATCGCGGTGGGCGGGCCGCCGCACACGCGACGCAGCTCGTTATGGATCGCTCCGTGCGGCTTCCGCGTGCGGTGGTGATGCAAGGACACCAACGTGTTCAGCTCTTTACGCAGTCCCTGCAGGCGTTCCTGGACGCTCTGCGGCGGGGCGGCGGGCTGGGCCTGCGTTTCGGCGGCCTTGGCCGCCTTGTCCGCGGCCTCCCGCTTGCCGACCTCGTGCAGCTGCTCGTCCTGCCGCTGTTTCAGCAGCGCCCGCACCTGATCGGGTTCGAGCAGACCGGGCAGGCCGAGGTAGTCCTGTTCGTCCTCGCTGGTGCCGAACGCGGCGGTACCGAACGACGACCCGTCGTAGATCACCTGATCGAGTTCGGCGTCGGCACCGAGGGAGGTGAACGCCTTCTCCTCCTCGCCCGGCTCGTCGCGCTTCCGGTTGGCCTCGACGAGCGCTTCCTCGTCCCAGCCGTCCTTCTCCCGGTGCGGTTTGCCGAGCACGTGGTCCCGTGACTCCTCCAGCTCGCTG
Organism: Allosaccharopolyspora coralli; assembly: GCF_009664835.1. Lineage (NCBI taxonomy): Bacteria > Bacillati > Actinomycetota > Actinomycetes > Pseudonocardiales > Pseudonocardiaceae > Allosaccharopolyspora > Allosaccharopolyspora coralli. The sequence goes on along the minus strand of NZ_CP045929.1, from coordinate 1,696,572 downwards.
GCGAGCTGCAGCAGGACGGGAACGCTGGGCAGGAAGATGCTCGCGGTCTCGCCCGGGCGCCTCGCACGCACGAAGCGGCCGATGGCCTGGGCAAAGTACAGCGGGGTCGAGGCGCTCGTGGCGTACACGCCGACCGCCAGCCGCGGAACGTCGACGCCCTCACTGACCATCCGGACCGCGACCATCCACCGATCGTCGGACTCGGCGAACTCCGCGATCCGCTGGGAGGCCTTCGGATCGTCGGAGAGCACGACCACCGGTTCGGTCCCGGTCAGGCGCTGAACGGTCTTCGCATACGCCTTCGCCGAGACGTGGTCGGAGGCGATCACGAGACCGCCCGCGTCCGGAATGCCGCCGTTGCGCAGCTGCGTGAGCCGGGTGTCGGCGGCCTGGATGACCGACGGGATCCACTCCCCCGCCGGGTCGAGCGCCGTGCGCCACGCCCGCGCGGTCTGTTCGGCCGTCAGCGGTTCGCCGAGGCGCGCCGTGAACTCGTCTCCGGCGCTGGTGCGCCAGCGTGCCTCCCCGGAGTACGCAAGGAAGATCACCGGCCGCACGACGCCGTCCTGGAGCGCGTCGGTGTAGTCGTAGGTGTGGTCGGCGGCACTGCGCATCGAGCCGTCGGCGTCGGGCTCATAGTTGACGAACGGGATCGGGTTGTCGTCGCTGCGGAACGGCGTTCCGGTCAGCATCAACCGCCGCACGGCAGGAGTGCACGCCTCGCGGATCGCGTCGCCCCACGACTTCGCGTCACCCGCGTGATGGACCTCGTCGAGGATGACCAGCGTCTTACGGTTCTCGGTCCGCACCCGGTGCAACGTGGGATGTGCCGCGACCTGCGCGTAGGTGACGACCACGCCCTTGTAGTCTCCGGAGGTCGCGCCGTCGGCGTTGCGGAAGTTCGGATCGAGCGGGATCCCGGCCCCGTTGGCCGCCAGCGCCCACTGGTGCTTGAGGTGCTCGGTGGGAGCCACCACGGTGACCTGGTCGACGGTGCGGTCGGCCAGCAGTTCGGCGGCAACCCGGAGACCGAACGTCGTCTTTCCCGCCCCTGGCGTGGCAACGGCCATGAAGTCCTGTGGCTTGCGGGTCAGGTATCGGGTGAGGGCACGTCGTTGCCAGTCACGCAACGGACGCACGGCGGGACGCACCGGATCGCTCAGGACGGATCGAACGGAATTCTCGAGTGGCGTTTCGGTCACGCTGGCTCGCGACTCCTCCCTGTTCGGCTCCCCACCGGGGCCGCCGCGCCACGGCGACGGCCCATGCGAACGCCCCCAGTCAGGCGTCACAACCGCGCGAGTGAGGGCGTCGGGCAGCTTACCGCCTCGAGGCGTGTGAGCCGGGGCGGCGGGGCGGTGGCCCGGCCCACGACGTTGCGCGGGACACTGAGAGCCTGTCTTTGATCTTGGTTAGGGGGTGGGGGCCCGCGTTTGTGGGCGGGTCAGTCGTCGGCTCATCATAGTGATCATGGCCCAGTTGATGAAGGCCTCGGAGTGTTCGGGGAGGCGTTCGTAGTCGCGGGTGTTGCGGCGGGCTTGGCTGATCCAGGCGAAGGTTCGTTCGACGACCCATCGGCGGTGCAGGGGCACGAACCCGGTTTGTTCGGCGAGTTTTTTCACGATCTCGACGGTGATGCCCAGGGTTGTTTTCGCCCAGGTCAGCAGGGTTCCGGTGTAGCCGCCGTCGGCCCAGATGTGGCGCACCCTGTGGTGGGCGCGGTGCAGCAGCGACAGCAGAGGGCGCCCGGCGGGCCGGTCCTGCAAGTTGGCGGCGGTGACCATGACGACCAGCAGCAGTCCCATGGTGTCCACGGCGATGTGGCGTTTGCGGCCGTTGACCTTCTTGCCGGCGTCGTAGCCGCGGGTGGAGTCACCGACTGTTTCGGCGGCGCGCACCGATTGCGCGTCGATGGCGGCTGCGGTGGGCCGCGGGCGCCGGCCGGCCTGCTGGCGGACCTGTTCACGCAGCGCATCACGCATTATTTCCACCGTGCCGTTCTCGCGCCAGCGAGCGAAAAAGCCGTACACGGTCTTGCAGGGCGGAAAGTCCACGGGAAGCGCGCGCCATTTCACTCCGTTGTCGGTGACGTAGCGGATCGCGTCGACGATGTCGCGACGGTGGTGCTTCTCCGGACGCCCCCCGGCCGGGCTGGCACACGCCGCCGTGGGCAGCAGTGGTTCGATCACTGCCCACTCGGCGTCCGTCATGTCCGACGGGTAGCGGCGAATGCGGGCCGATGCGCTGGACGAAGGCGTCGTGGGGTACAAACTGAGTCGGGCCTCTGCTATTAGTGATCATGACTGGCATCACGATCACTAGCAGAGGCCCTTCACATGCCCACCACCGGGATCCAAGACAGCCTCTCAGACGGTCCGATTTCCGCGGGTCGGCCGTCACGGAAGATCCGTATACCGCATGCTTGACGGCACGATGGGTGCACAGAGTCCGAACCAGAACGGCCGCCCCGGGGCGTCCACGCGCGAGGGACCACCGCGCAGGGGTCCGGTGCGGCTGGTCAAACGCACTCTGGTCAAAGCCTGGTACGACAACATCTTCTCCGAGTCTGCCGCCGCCGCGTTCTGGCAGACCCTGTCCCTGCCACCGCTGCTGCTGGGCTTCCTGGGCAGCCTCGGCTTCCTCGGAGACTGGTTCGGGCCCGTCGTGGTCGACTCGGTGCACAGCAAGATCCTCAGTTTCTCCAGCACCGTGTTCACCGAAAACGTGGTCGACCAGATCATTGGCCCCACCGTGGCGGACGTCCTGACCAGGGGGCGGTCCGGGATCGTCTCGGTCGGTTTCCTGCTCTCGTTGTGGGCAGGCTCGTCGGCGCTGGCCTCGTTGGTGGATTCGATCACGCTGGCCTACGACCAGTACACGGTTCGGCACAGCGTCTGGCAGCGTCTGTTCGCGCTCCTGCTGTACTTGATTTGTCTGATCCTCGCCGTCGTGGGTCTGCCGGTACTGGCATTGGGCCCGGACTGGCTGCCCACGTTGTTCCCTGAGGCCTACCAGGACGATGTGGCGACGGTGATCCAGACGGTGTATTACCCGGTCACCGGGCTGCTGCTGGTGCTGGCCCTGACGACGCTCTACAAGGTGTCGCTGCCTCGGAAGCTGCCGTGGCACCGGGGACTACCGGGCGCCGTCCTGGCCATGGCGGTGTTCCTCTGCGCCAGCATCGGGATGCGCCTCTACATCACGTGGGTGACCAGTACCGGCTACACCTACGGCGCGCTCGGTACCCCGATCGCGTTCCTGCTGTTCGCGTTCTTCCTCGGGATGGCCGTCATCAGCGGTGCGCAGTTCAACAACGCGATCCAGGAGATGTGGCCGGCACGGATGACACGCCGGGAACGACGGAGGTGGCGGCGCCTCGAGATGACGCGGGCGACCCAGCGGCTGCGCACCGAGGAGGGCTACGCGGCCTGGCGCAAGGACCGCGAAGTACCCGAGCAGGACGAGGTCGCCGAGGAAACCTCGGACCTACCGATGCAGGCGGCGGACTCCAGGCCGGACGAGGGTGCCACCTCCGAGCTTCCTCGGCCGGCCCCGCAGGTCCCGTCCCCAACCGAGGGCGACCACCGCAACGGCAGCCGAACACGGGTCGTGCGTCCCGGCACGGCAGGCTCCCCCGCCGACCACCGGGAAGGCTGACCGGGGGACCGTTCAGCCGGGGGTCAGGCGAATTCGGGCCACAGAGCTGCGCCCGAGAAGCTGGCCCGTCGTCGGTGCGGCCGCACAGGAAAAGCGGACGCTACCGGAGACCGCGCCGCGCGACCTCGTCCGACGACCGCTACGGCCCGTCCGGTGCCGAACTCACTCGTCGTCGCCACCACCGGGCGGAAGCCCCTCGAAGACCTTCTTGCAGTCGGGGCACACCGGTGAGCCGGGCTTGGCCGACTTGGTGACCGGGAAGACCTCACCGCACAGTGCCACCACGTACGAGCCCGTGACCGCGCTCTCGGCGATCTTGTCCTTCTGCACGTAGTGGAACACCTCCGGCCGGTCGTCGCTGGACTGGTCGGAGGTTTCGGGCCGGGTGTCGGTGTCCGGCAGCGTCATCGTGCTCATCCCCCCATGATGCCGCACCTCGGCGGCCTGCTGTCGGACAGGCGCCCCCGGACCCTCGATCCGCAAGCGGGACAGCGCTCGGACTCTCTGCGTAGGCGGTCCCGTGGCGAAACCGCCCATGCAGATCACTCCGCGTGCCCTTTTACTCGGTGAGGACGCCACAGGCGAGACGGTCGCCTGCGTCCCCGGTGTCGCGCGTGTCCTCGTCCGGTCCCTCGGGGGCGTACCGTTCCGGGATGTTCGCGAAGTTGTCCCGATCCGAATGCACCATGAAGGCGCTGCCGTCCTCGTCGAGCAGGTCCGCAGGGGTGAATCGGTCCGTGACCGACGTCAGCATTCCCTCGCCGGACTCGGTGACGAGCATCGACGGAAGATCCCCCGCGTGATCGCCGTGATCGGCTTCGCCGACGTGCCCCCCGGCGGAGAGGAAGTCTCCAGTACTGGACGGGTCGTCAGGGTCGGGACTGTCCGGCTCACACCGACCGATCGAGTGCGCGTGCAGACCATGGTATCCAGGCGGCATACCGCTGACCTGGAACGATACTTGCGTGCCCACGTCGGTTTCGGAGAGTTCCACCGTGCCCCGCTCCGCTCCCTCGGCGTCGACCAGCATCGCCCTGGCCGCGACCGCACCCTGCCCCTGGGCCTGTTCGCCCTGGGCCGGCTGCCCCTCGGGCGGAGGAGCTTGGCCTCCGCCTTCCGGCGAGTCCCCCGCGGCAGGGGGCTGGCCGCCACCGTCGTCGGCGGGCTGCTCACCGTTTCCACACGCGGTCAACGCCAGTGCCGTGGACATGCTCAGGGCCGTGATTGCGAAAGCGCGGCGCACGAGGCCTCCGTAGAACTCTGTCGGGTTTGTCGGTTCCGCCGACGCTAACCCGAGCCCACCGAGCTCGCGCGGTTCACAACGGTGCTCAGGTGTCGATGATCCGATGTTCGCGCGCTTCGAGTTCGCCTGCGGACTTTTCCGTTCCGTGGAAGCGGTGGGAGTCTTCCCGCTTGCGCGGCGGACGGTCGTTGGCGACCAGCACCGCCGCCCACGGCAGCGGAATGGAGATCGCGACGATGATCAACGAGAGCCACCACAGCTGCCAGAACTGGAAAACGAGGGCCCCCAGCACCAAACACGGGATCCGCAGCGACATCATGATCGCGTACTTGCGCCGCCGGACAGCCTGCTGATCGTCGTAGGACGGCTGCGCCTCGGTGATCAGCACCGGGGTGTCGTCGTCACGTCGGGACTCGTTCACGACACCACCTCCACCCTTCCATCGTCCCACCGGTCTCATTCGGCCGACAGCCCGGGCGGATCCCAGCCCCCGAATGCTCCGCCCCCGGGGGGGGGGGGGCAGCAGAGCCGTTGACAGCGGCGGCGCCACCACCTCGCCACGGCAGCTTCGTGTGGAGCCGTGCGGCTACTTCTTGGCGGCCGCCTTCGCGGCCTTCTTGAACGAGCGCACTTCCTGCAACGTGGTGTCGTCGACGACGTCGGCGATCGAACGCCGGGCGTCCTCGTCGCCGTACGCACCGGCAGCCTCGCGCCAGTCCGCCGGCCGCACTCCGAGTTGCTTACCGAGCAGCGCCAGGAAGATCTTGGCCTTCTGGTCCCCGTACCCGGGCAGGGCCTTGAGCCTCTTGAGGACCTCCGTGCCGTCCGGATCTCCTTCGGTCCAGATCCGCTCGGTGTGGCCGTCGTAATGTTCGACGACGTACTCGGCGAGCGCATGCACCCGCTTGCCCATCGAGCCGCCGTAGCGGTGGATGGCGGGCTTGTGCACACACAGCTCAACGAACTCGTCGAGGTCACACTCGGCGATCCTGGTGACGCTGAAGCCGCCCATGCGCTCGGCGATCTTCTTCGGCCCGGCGAAGGCGACCTCCATCCCGATCTGCTGGTCGAGCAGCATACCGGTGAGCAGGGCGAACGGATCATCGGAGAGCAGCTTGTCGGCATCGGGATCCTGGGCGAGCTGCAGAGTGCGCGTCATGCCGTGCAGGATCCCACGACCCGCGACCGCACACGAGGTCTGAGTGGGCATCCGGGAACTTGGGTATGTGGTCCAGTACCAGCCCCGCCCCTGTTCGCGCCGGTGTTGGGGCCCTCTCGAGGACGCGCGTGTACGCGGCGAGAACCCCTGCCTTGCGAGGCACGAACTCCGAACGCCGGAGTGTCTCAGCGTTCCGCGGCTGGTTAAGTGACCGTGCCCTACGGGAACACATGCCAGTTCCCACATGCCTCTGACCGTTCGGTGACGGTCGCGTTCCGACCCACGCGGCCGCAGGTGTCGGTGGCGCGTGTGACGATCGGCGCGTGATTCCTGATCTCGGCGATGCCCTCCTCGACCGCCTCCGCGACGCGTTCCGTACGGCGCGCTACGACACCGACGGTGTCCTCGACCTCCTCGGGCCGTCCGCACACGCGGCTCTGGGGCGCGGCGAACCCGAACCCGCGCGCCGCGCGTCGGTAGCGGGCGGCGCGCTGGGTACGCTGGTGCGGCTGTTCCTGATCGGCTCGGCCGAACCTCGCGCGGCGGTACAGGAGGCCATGCGCGTCCTCGACGTCGACGACGCGCTCGCAGCCGGACTGCTCGTGCATGACGGTGAGGCGCTCCGAGCGGGTCTGGACATCCGGCCGCACGGCGCGGACGAACACTCGTGGTGGGTGATCTCGGACCTGGATTCGCTGCAACGGCCGTCCGGCGAGTCGCTCACGCCCGAGCACGTACTCGGGGTCGGGCACGCCTCCCTGAGCCTCGTCCGGGCGACCTCGCGCCGCAGTGTCGGGTCGGTGCTCGACCTGGGCACGGGCTGCGGCGTGCAGGCACTGCACGCCAGCACGCACGCCGACCGGATCACCGCGACCGACGTCTCCGACCGCGCGCTCGCGCTGGCCGATGCCACGTTCCGGCTCAACGAGATCGCGGCCGAGACCGTCGAGGGAGACTGGTTCACCCCGGTCACCGGCCGGCGGTTCGACCTGGTGGTGTGCAATCCCCCGTTCGTCGTGGGCCCGCCACGTACCGACTTCACCTACCGCGATTCCGGCCTGGCGGGCGACGACGCGAGCGCGCTGGTCGTGCGAGAGGCGCCGTCGTACCTGGTCGAGGGTGGGCGCGCCCAGCTGCTCGCCTCCTGGCTGCACCGGGAGGGCGAGGACTGGCGGGACCGTGTCGCCGGGTGGCTGCCGGGCAACGTGGACGCGTGGTTCGTACAGCGCGACGTCGCCGATCCGGAGCTCTACGTCGGCACCTGGCTGCGGGACGCTGGTTACGACCTGCACAGCGACGCCGGAGCACGCAAGGCCGCGGAGTGGCTCGACTGGTTCCGGGACAACCGCGTCGAGGGCGTCGGATTCGGTTTCGTCACGCTGCGGAGAATCGACGCGGGCAGCCCGCAAGTCGTGTGCGAGGACCTCAGGCACGCCTTCGACGACCCGCTGGGTGCGGAATCGGACGGTTGGTTGCAGCGTGCGGAGTGGCTACGCGATCACGCCACCCCGGAGGACCTGCTCGGCGCACGCCTGACGACCGCGGCGACGACCGTGTTGGAACAGGTCTCGGAACCGACGCCGGACGGCTGGTCGCCGACGGTGCACCGGCTGCACCGCACCGACGGTCCGGGCTGGCGGCACGAGGTCGACGACCTGGGAGCCCGATTGATCGCAGGCTGCCAGGGCGCGCTGCCGCTCGGCGACCTCGTGGAACTGTTGGCCACCGCGCACGGGGTCGCACCGGACCCGATGGCCACCGAAGCCGAGCCGGTGATTCGGGAACTCGTGCGTCACGGAATGCTGCTGCCCGCGGAATGGTCCGAACGGTGAGGGCCGTGGTCTCCCGTGTCGAGCGGGCCGCCGTTGTGGTCGACGGTGAGACCGTCGGCGCCATCACCGAGCCGGGGTTACTCGTCCTACTCGGTGTCACGCATTCCGACGGCCGTGATCAGGCCACCGCAATCGCGCGAAAGCTGTTCGAACTTCGCGCGTTGCGGGACGAGGAGTCGTGCGCGACGACCGGCGCACCGGTGCTCGTGGTCAGCCAGTTCACCCTCTACGGCCGAACCGCCAAGGGGCGTCGCCCCTCGTGGTCGGACGCCGCCCGTCCGGAGCAGGCCGAGCCGCTGGTCGAGGAGGTCGTCACCGCCCTGCGGGAGCGTGGCGCACGGGTGGCGACCGGAGCGTTCGGTGCGGCGATGAAGGTCGAGAGCGTCAACGACGGACCATTCACTCTTTTGGTGGAAGTGTAAATCCGTGACGCGGACTCTCAGCTCATTCTCAGACTGAGGCCGGCGAATGTGACGACGATGACGCCAACGAGGCCAGAACATCGGGAACGAATTCGGCGCCCCGTGCGTTTTCACAGTAACAAGCATCGCCACGAACGACGATGAACGCGAGGGACCACTCGCAACCGACTTCGAGACGGCACCGCCCGTCACCGAATGACCTGCACCGTCACGAACCCGATCACAGCACCATCACGATCCGCACCAGCACGATCGACACAGGAGGGGACGCGACGTCTCGGCTGACCCCGAGTGTACGCGGCCCCCGGCACCGGACACGGTGCACGGACAGCGCCCGCCTGGGAGGGAGCTCAATGACCGTCCCGCAGACCATCAACCGCCCGACTCCGAGCGAGGCAGACCTCGACGGCCAAGGCCCCTCCGCCGACCTCGTCCGGGTCTACCTGAACGGCATCGGGCGCACAGCGCTGCTCACCGCGCAGGAGGAGGTCGACCTCGCCAAGCGCATCGAGGCAGGCGTCTTCGCCCGGCACCTCCTGGACACCGAGGACGTGTCTGCCGAGCGCCGCACCGACCTCCGCATGGTGGTCCGGGACGGCAGGGTGGCCAAGAACCACCTCATGGAGGCCAACCTCCGGCTCGTGGTCAGCCTCGCCAAACGCTACACCGGCCGGGGCATGCCGCTTCTGGACCTCATCCAGGAGGGAAACCTCGGCCTGATCCGAGCCGTGGAGAAGTTCGACTACACCAAGGGCTTCAAGTTCTCCACCTACGCGACCTGGTGGATCCGCCAGGCGATCACGCGTGGCATGGCCGACCAGAGCCGCACCATCCGGCTCCCGGTTCACCTCGTCGAGCAGGTCAACAAGATCGCCCGGATCAAGCGCGACCTGCACCAGAAGCTCGGCCGCGACGCGACCGACGACGAGATCGCGGAACAGTCCGGCCTCGCGCCGGAGAAGGTCAGCGACCTGCTCGACCACTCCCGCGACCCGGTGAGCCTGGACATGCCGGTGGGTTCCGAGGAGGACGCGCCGCTCGGCGACTTCATCGAGGACGCCGAGTCCGCCGATGCCGAGAACGCGGTCATCTCCGGCTTCCTGCAGGACGATCTCCGCCGGGTGTTGGGCACCCTCGAGGACCGCGAGCAGAACGTCATCCGGATGCGCTACGGCCTCGATGACGGTCAGCCGCGCACACTGGACCAGATCGGCAAGGCGTTCGGTCTCTCCCGCGAGCGGGTGCGCCAGATCGAGCGCGAGGTCATGGGCAAGCTCCGCAAGGGCGACCGGGCCGAGAAGCTCCGCGCCTACGCGAGCTGAGCCGGGGCGCGGGCCGGCTCAGCCGGGCCGCGCCCACGCCCACCGCACCTTCGACCGCCTCACAAGGCGGTCATCGACTGCGCGACCGGCGCACAGCACACCGGTCGCTTCCCACGGGAGGTCGGACTCGTCATTGGGACGGGTCCGACCTCTCGACCATTGTTCACAGCACCGGTACCGGCCGATCAGGCTCCGACTCAGCCGGTCAGACGAGCGCGCCAGCGCGCCACTTCGTCCGCGCCGAGACCGTGCCGGGCCAACCATGGGACTACTCCACCGCTCTCCTCGAACCGTGTGAGCACGGCGTCGATGGCCTCCCTCGGAGCTTGATGCAGCTCCCGCAACTCGCTGATGTCGGCGTCCACCCCGACCGGCAGGATCGGTGCCAGTTCGAGACGCTGCAGCACGCGCATCAGGTTGTCGTTGGTGACCAGGTAGTCCTCGACCACCGCCTCGCGACGCACCCCGGCGGCGCGCAGCAACAAGGCCGTGAGGACACCGGTTCGGTCCTTGCCCGCCGCGCAATGCACCAATGCAGGTCCGTCTGCGGTCGACGCCGCCCGGAACGCCTCGACCAGCTTGACCGCCGCGAGATCGGTCATCCGGGTGTAGAGCTCCGCCAAGCCAGGGAACGGCTTGTCGGCGAACGCACCGCTGCGGTGGATGTCCTCCAGCAGCGACACCCTGCGCACCGCCGCCACCGTCAGCATCGGGTGGTCACGGTCACCCTGTTCGGGCGCGTCGCGCAGGTCCACCACGACCCGTGGTGGCCAGCCCGCCAGACCGACAGGGTCGCGATCGCCGACGCGCGGAGCATCGCTGCGATACAGCACACCCGGACGGGTCCAGCCACCGTCCTCGGTGGGCAGGCCGCCCAAGTCCCGGACGTTCACCAGGCTGTCCAGCTCGTGCTCGCTGCGGTCGGTGCTCACCACAGATTCCCTCCTCAGCGGTGGTCCCACCACCTCGACCTCGTCCACGTTCCGGGTCCCACCTTTCCAGGACGCAAGCGGATCCGGCCAGGCTCGGTGGGATTCGCGGCGAGGCATGTGGTTGCTGTTCCGACCGCCTCCGGCAACCCTGCGGGCGGCGAGACCGGGCGCACGGCTTAACGTCATGCGGTACCCGAATGCACGCAAAGGAGCTGCGACGTGACCACCACGTTCGATTTCACCGAGCTGCTGCCACTGGGACCGGATCAGACCGAGTACCGTCTGCTGACCACGGAAGGCCTCCGCACCGTGGAGGCCGCCGGACGCCGGTTCCTCGAGGTCGAGCCGGACACGTTGCGGTTGCTCGCCGCCGAGGCGATCAAGGACATCCAGCACCTGCTGCGTCCGTCCCACCTCGCGCAACTGCGGTCGATCGTCGACGACCCAGAGGCCTCGGCCAACGACCGATTCGTCGCCACCGACCTGCTCCGCAACGCCTGCATCTCGGCGGGCGGGGTACTGCCGATGTGCCAGGACACCGGTACGGCCATCGTCGTCGGCAAGCGCACGGAGACAGTGCTGACCGGCGGTCGCGACGAGGAACGGCTCTCCCGCGGCATCTTCGACGCCTACCAGGACCTGAACCTGCGCTACTCGCAGATGGCCCCGATGAGCTTTTGGGACGAACGCAACACCGGGTCCAACCTGCCCGCACAGATCGAGCTCTTCTCTGCCCCCGGCACCGACCCGCACTACGACTTCCTTTTCATGGCCAAGGGCGGCGGCAGCGCGAACAAGACGTTCCTCTATCAGGAGACGAAGGCGCTGTTGAACACCACGCGCCTGGCCCGCTTCTTGGAGGAAAAGCTTCGGTCGCTGGGCACGGCCGCCTGCCCGCCCTATCACCTGGCGATCGTCGTCGGCGGTACCTCGGCCGAGCACAACCTCAAGGTCGCCAAGCTCGCTTCGGCTCGCTACCTCGACGAGCTCCCCCGGACCGGCTCGCCCTCCGGTCACGCACTGCGTGACGTGGAACTCGAAGGGCAGGTCCTGGAAATGACGCGCCATTTCGGCATCGGAGCGCAGTTCGGTGGCAAGTACTTCTGCCACGACGTCCGCGTCATCCGGTTGCCCCGGCACGGCGCGTCGCTTCCGGTGGGGGTGGCGGTGTCCTGCTCGGCCGACCGCCAGGCCAAGGCAAGCATCACCCCGGACGGAGTGTTCCTGGAGCAACTCGACCAGGACCCTGCGCGTCACCTGCCCGACGTTGCCGACGAGCAACTCTCCGGCGACGTCGTCCGGATCGACCTCACCCGCCCGATGAGCGAGATCCGTGAGGAGCTCTCCAAGCTGCCGGTGAAGACACGGGTGTCGCTGACCGGTCCGCTCGTGGTGGCCAGGGACATCGCGCACGCCAAGATCGCCGAACGGCTCGACGCCGGCGAACCGCTCCCCCAGTACCTGCGGGATCACCCCGTCTACTACGCGGGACCAGCGAAGACACCGGAGGGCTACGCCTCGGGGTCGTTCGGGCCGACGACCGCAGGCCGGATGGACGCCTACGTCGAACAGTTCCAGGCCGCCGGCGGTTCACTCGTGATGCTCGCCAAGGGGAACCGGTCGTCCAAGGTCAGCGCCTCGTGCCACCAGCATGGCGGCTTCTACCTGGGCTCGATCGGTGGCCCTGCCGCTCGCCTCGCCCAGGACTGCATCCGCAACGTCGAAGTCCTGGAGTACCCGGAGCTGGGCATGGAAGCAGTGTGGAAGATCGACGTCGAGGACTTTCCCGCGTTCGTCGTCGTCGACGACAAGGGCAACGACTTTTTCGCCGAGGCGACCCAGCCGACGCTGCAGATCTCTTTCGCCCGCTGACCACCCGCCCCCCCTGTGGACAACGCCACCTGCGGTGGATGGCCCGGGTCGCAACTTCGCGCGAACTGGCCACCCGGCCGGCAGGGAGTGCGTGGGACGTCTCCCGCAGGAGCCCCACCTCCTGCGGGAGACGTGTCCGTGGGCACCGTTGCCTGGGAACCGCGTCAGTCTCCGGTAGCTGCCAACAGCCGGATTTAGTTCGGCGGCTCCTCACGCGGAACCTTCACGTCGCGCTGTTCCAGTACGACGGTGCGGTCGCCGAGCTCCTCGTCCAGCGCGACCGCCACCGGCGGATAACGCAGGTCCATCGTGCAGGCCCCGGCAGGCTCCGGTGTCTCGTCGACCAGGACGATCCGTACCTGCTGGTCGTTCTGCTCGGCGACCTCGGCGTGGACCTTGCTGCAGCCGCCTTCCTGCCCGGTCGCGACGACGGCCTTGCCGTTGTCCTGGGTCCAGACGTCCGTCGGGTAGCTCTCCGGCAGCTTCGATGCGTCGACGGCATCGGGGGGAACGGCTTGGCGCTCCTGCTCCGGCTTCGGTTCGACCGGGCCCTGCTGAGCAGGGGGTGCAGGCGGTTCGCCGCCGAATCCCACGTCTGGTGACTGGTCGGCGCAGGCGGTGACTGCCAAGAGCAGAACACCGGCGCCGAGAGCGGTGTGTAGGCGTCTCATACCCCCAAGACGGGACGAGTCGGCCACCCGGTTGCGCGACGCGACCAGAGAATTTCCCATGCCCTGACGCCGGGCAGAACGCAACCCTGTACCGCATCTTGGAACGGCTGGTCGAAAGGCTGTCCTGCTGGTTGTGTTGGGAGTGTCCCCATTCGAGGAGTACACGATGTCGACGGCAACAGCCGAGAAGGGGCAGGCCCCCGCACCGTCCGCCGCCCCACCCCAGTGGCGAACCCTCACCGCCGCGGCGGTGGCCGCCCTCGCGCTCATAGTGTTGGCGGGCATGGTGGCGGGAACACAGCTCGCGGTGCTCGCGGTGCTCGGCCTCGCGCTGGGACTCGTCCTCTTCCATTCTCGGTTCGGCTTCACCTCCGCGTGGCGCCAGCTCGTCTCGGTGGGTCAAACCTCCGGCATCCGCGCTCACCTGATCATGCTGGGTACCGCCTCGATCCTGTTCGCCCCGATCCTCGCGGGCGGAGCCGCCCTGTTCGGCCAACAACCGGAGGGCAACGTCGAACCGATCGGGCTGGGACTGGTTGTCGGCGCCGTGCTCTTCGGAATCGGAATGCAACTCGGCGGCGCCTGCGCGTCCGGCACGTTGTTCGCGGTAGGTGGCGGCAACACGCTCGTGGCGGTCACGTTGCTGTTCTTCATCACCGGCGCGACGATCGGCGCCCTGCACATGCCGTTCTGGTCCTCGGACCAGCTGAACCTGGGGTCGGTGTCCCTGGCGACGGACACCGGGCTCGGCTACGCGGGCGCGGCGATTCTGCAACTGCTCGTCCTCGGCCTGCTCGGCTACGCGGCGACCCGCTGGGCACGACGGCACGCCGCACCTCCCGCCGGCAGGCCACCGTCGGCACGCGGGTTTTGGCGAGTCCTGCGCGGCAGCTGGCCGCTGTGGGTGGGGGCCATCGCACTCGCCGCCCTCAACGCCGTCGTCCTGCTCACTCGCGGAAGCCCGTGGGGTATCACCTCCGCGTTCGCGTTGTGGGGTTCGAAGGTTCTGCAAGGCCTGGGCGTAGACGTGGCGTCCTGGGGCTATTGGCAGGGTGAGAAGGCCGCGTCGTTGAGCGAACCCGTGCTCGCCGACGGAACCTCGGTACTCAACTTCGGCATCATCATCGGAGCGCTCGTGGCGGCCGCGGCGTCCGGTGGCTTCGTCCTCGCCAAGAAGCTGCCGCCCCGTGTGCTGGCCGCCGCGGTGATCGGCGGCTTGCTTATGGGCTACGGCGCGCGGCTGGCCTACGGGTGCAACATCGGCGCGTACTTCAGCGGGATCGCCTCGTTCTCGCTGCACGGCTGGCTGTGGGGCGCACTCGCGCTGATCGGAACCTGGATCGGCTTGAAGCTGCGTCCCCGCTTCGGGCTGACGGTCCCCAAGCCGACCGACGGCGCCTGCTGACCACGCCTTTTCAACTCGGCCGTCGCCCGTCAGCGCAACCGCCGGGGCCCGGTGTCAGGCCACGAGGGCGACCCCGCTATGACGATCCGCGCACCCGCGACGAAGACACCTTCCGACGAGGCCAGCACCGGCTCCAGGGCACACTCCCGAACCTCGGAGAGGTCCTCGGCGAGGATCGCGACTCGGTGCACCAGGTCCTCCAACGCCACCATGTCCGCCGGTTCGTCCCCCCGGTAGCCAGTGAGCAGCGGTGCCGCTCGCGGAGCCCGTACCAGTCCGGAGACATCGGTGTCGGTGAGCGGCACCGCCCGATACGCCTTGTCCCCGAGCAGCTCACTGGCCACCCCGGACAGACCGAACGCGACCAGGGTGCCGAAGGACGGGTCGTCCCGGAGGTCGATCACGCACGAGTTGCCCCTGGGTGCCATCCGCTGCACATACACCTCGTCCGTGTCCGACAGCTTCCGCATATCGTCGTAGGCGTCGCGGACCGCGGTGGTACTACGCAGATCCAGCCGCACCCCGGCCAGATCCGCCCGGTGGCGGAGCTGCGGACTCGGTGACTTCACCGCCACAGGAAGCCCGAGTTCCTCGGCCGCGTCCGCTGCTGCTTCGGCGCCCGCGACCTTCCGAAACGCGGTGAGCTCGATGCCGTAGCACGCCAGCAGCTCGACGGCCTCGTCGTCGGTCAACTGCCGCTCTCCGTCTTCGAGCCACCCGTCCACCAGGGACCGTGCGCGGTCGTGATCAATGCCGTCCGGGCGGATGAACTCACCCTGCGGCGCGGCTCTCCACTGCGCGTATCGAACGACCCTGGCCAGCGAGAGCACCGCCCGTTCCGGGCTCGGGTACGAGGGCACCGACCCGGCCGCGGGCGTCCCGTCCGGGCCCGGCACTGCCAGCTCGTCGGGCACACCCTCAGCCGCGAGGAACGTCGTCACCACCGGTGTGGAACGGGCGGCGTCGGCTTCCTGCAACACCTCACGGAGCGCCCGCGCGTACTCGGCACCCGGGACGGCGACCGGCGGCGCAAACACCGTCACCAGCGCGTCCACGTCGTCACGCACCACCGCGTCCCGCACAGCGGCGGCGAACTCCTCGGGCCCAGCGGCCGCGCCGACGTCCACCGGGTCGCCTGCCAGCCGCAAACCCTGCGCCAGCGCGACGTCCGCGGCGAGCATCCCGAGCGCGGACGAATTGCCGACGATCCCCACCCGATCGCCGGACGGCAGCGGCTGATGAGCGAGCAGCAGCGCAGTGTCGAACATCTGGGCCACCGACTCCACACGGATGACACCGGCCTGCTCGAACAGCGCCTGCACACTCGTCTCGTCCACCTGTACCGACGTGGCGGCCAGTCCCGCCCGGACCGCGTTGCGACCGGACTTGACCGCCACGATCGGCTTCATCCGCGCCAGCCGTCGTGCCAGGCGGGCGAACTTGCGGGGATTGCCGAAGGACTCGAGGTACAGCAGCACCACGTCGGTCGTCGAGTCGGTCTGCCAGTACTGCAACAGGTCGTTGCCGGACACGTCCGCACGGTTGCCCGCCGAGACGAACGTCGACAGCCCCAATCCTCGTTCGGTAGCGACCCCGAGGATCGCCACACCCAACGCGCCGGACTGGCAGAAGAATCCTGTCCGTCCGCGCCCGGGCAACCGGGGCGCGAGGGTCGCGTTGAGCCGCCACCCCGGGTCGGTGTTGACCACCCCGAGCGCGTTCGGCCCGACCACGCGCATTCCGTGTGCGCGGGCGGAGCGGACCATCCGACGTTCGACGTCCCGACCCGACGGACCGGTCTCGCTGAATCCCGAGCTCAGGATCACCAGCACCTTCACGCCCTTGGCGAGGCACGCGTCCAACACCTCGTCGACGCCGGCGGCGGGAACGGCGACGACCGCGAGATCCACGTCGTCGGGAATCTCCAAGACGGACGGATAGGCCCGGACCCCCCGCACCGCGCGGTGTTCGGGATGCACCGGATAGACCGGTCCGGCGAAGTCCGCGGTGAGCAGGTTCGCGAGTACCGCGTGTCCGATCTTCGCGTGATCGGTCGAGGCGCCGATCACGGCCACCGCCCGGGGATGCAGGACGTTGTGGACACTGCGCGCCTCGGCGGCCTCTTCCCTCGCCCGGGCGACGGCCACGGACTGCTCGGTCGGGTCGATCGCGAACTCGAGATGGACGACGCCCTCTTCCATGGCGCGTTTGATTTCGTATCCGGCGTCTCGGAACACCCGCACCATCGCGGAGTTCTCCGCGAGAACCTCGGCGACGAAGCGTCGCAATCCGCACTCGCGTGCCGCAGCCGCGAGGTGTTCCAAGAGGATGGACCCGAGCCCACGGCCCTGGTGACCGTCCTCGACGACGAACGCGGCTTCGGCGGAATCCTGTTCGCCGAGGCGGTCGAACCGTCCGACCGCGACGATGTCGTCACCGAGCATGGCGACCAACGCGACCCGGTTCCGATAGTCGACCTGGCTGAAGCGGTCCACGTCGCGTTTCGGCATCCTCGGGTACGGGCCGAAGTACCGGAAGTACCGGGTGCGGTCGCTGAGCCTGCTGTGAAACGCGATCAGCTGGTCGGCGTCGTCCGGGGTGATCGGGCGCAGATGCACGGTGCCGCCGTCGGCGAGCACGACGTCGGCTTCCCATTGGCGGGGGTACTGGACGGCACCGTCACCGGCGGCGTCGGTCGAGCCCGGTGTACCCGTACCCGACGTGTCCGTCACATCCATCCCGTCTCCTCCGGTCCCGGCTCCCCTGGCCGCCGATCCCCGCCTCCGTCGCCGATCGCGAGCGTCATCGGCTCCGGCCGCGGCGCTGTCCGTGCTCAGTCCCGACGGTCCGCCGGGTCCAGACCGTGCAGCGGGAACACCGCATGCCTGCAGTCGCGGATGGCCGTGTCCACGGGCGAGTCGGCGACACCCGCCCACTCGGTGAACGAGGGGTCGACGTCGTCGGTCATGGTCGTGGGCAGCGGGGTGTTACCCGCCACGCCGAGGGCGTGAGCCATCCAGTCCGTCGGAATCCTTGTGGCCGGATCGAGGTCGCGATCCAGCACGGTCGCCAACAGGTGTGTCCACGCGCGGGGGACGACACGGAACAACTGATAACCACCACCACCGAGAGCCAGCCACTTCCCACCGGAGTAGGTATCGGCGAACTCGCGCAATGCCCGGTAGGTCTCGCGTTGGCCGTCCACCGACAGGCCGAGATCCGCGAGCGGATCCTCCCGGTGCGCGTCAGCACCGCACTGGGTGACGAGCACCTGCGGCCGGAACTCCGCCAGCACCGAAGGAACGACCGCGTGGAAGGCCCGCAACCACCCCGCGTCGGAGGTACCGGGCGGCACCGGCACGTTGACGGCGGTGCCTTCGGCCCCGCGGGCACCGAGCTCCGTCGGATGGCCCGTGCCCGGCCACAGCGTGATCGGATGCTGGTGCATCGACACGGTCAGCACTCTCGGATCGTCGTAGAACGCCGCTTGCACCCCATCCCCGTGATGCACGTCCACGTCCACATAGGCGACGCGTTCGACACCCTGCTCCAGCATCCACGCGATCGCGACCGAACAGTCGTTGTAGACGCAGAATCCGGCGGCGTTGTCCCGCATCGCGTGGTGCAGCCCGCCTGCGATGTTGATCGCCCGTGCGGTGCGCCCCTCGACGATCGCTCGTGCCGCGGCCAGTGATCCGCCGGCGATCAACGCGGCCGCATCGTGCATCTCGTCGAAGATCGGGTTGTCCGGTGTACCGAGTCCATGTCCGACGTCCCACGCCGACATGGGCGCCGCACGCACGGCCGTGAGGTACTCCTGGCTGTGCACCCGTTCCAGGTCCTCGTCGGAGGCGATCTGCGGCGGGATCAGGTCGACGTCGTCGAGGACGCCGAGCGACCGTGCGAGCCGCATCGTCAGGTCGAGGCGAATCGGATGCAGTGGATGGTCGTCACCGAGCTTGTAGCCGAGCAGGGCATCGCTCCACACCACCGCGCACTGGTTACCCATACCCGGACGCTACCCGGTCGCCGGGGCGTGCCGTATGGCTGCGAGGGCGCGCGTCGTCACTGTCACCCCGGTTCGGCGCCGGTCGCCGCCGGACGTCCCGGATCGGACGACCACTGCGACCATGAGCCAGGGAACAACGCAGGCCGGTCGCCCTCACGCGACAGTCCGGCCTGTTCCCATGCCAACAGCACCGAACACGCTGTGACACCCGAACCGCAGTACGCCGCGACCGGCCTCGACTCGTCCACACCGAGCGCCCGGAAGCGATCCGCCAGCTCTTCGGGGGAGCGCCAACGCCCGTACTCATCGATGTGGCCGGTGAAAGGCGCATTCACCGCTCCGGGCACATGCCCGGCACGCGGGTCGATCGGCTCCGTCTCACCCCGGTACCGCTCCGGCGCCCGCGCGTCGAGGAGCGTCCCCTCGCGAGCGAGACTCCCGACACGGTCGAGTTCGACGACCGGCATGTGCCCGCCCACGACCTCGAAGTCGCCGCGCTCCGGCGACGGCTGGTCGGTGCTGACAGGACGCTGCTCGGACACCCATGCCGCGTACCCACCGTCGAGGACCCGCACGTGCTCGTGCCCCGCCCAGCGCAACAACCACCAGGCGCGGGCTGCGACCGAGCCGTTGTCCGCGTCGTAGACCAGCACCGGGCGTCCGGCGCAGACCCCGGCAGCGCGCAGGGACTCCTGTAACGCTGTGGGATTGGGCAGCGGGTGCCGACCCCCGGACCCGGCCGGATCGGCGAGCTCGTTGTCGAGGTCCACGAACACCGCACCCGGCAGGTGCCCGGCCTCATGGTCCGCGCGCCCCGACGGCCCCGTCAGCCGCCACCGGACGTCGAGCATCACCGGGGGCGACCCGCCCGACAACAGCCGCAGCGCCTCGTCGGTACTGATCACAGGGCCCATCGCTCACCTCTCGTGGCGTCGTGTGCTGTCCGGCGGACCACGTGCTCACCACGTGTCGGCGCCGGGGACTAAAATCGGGTCGGGAACTGCAACGGGGAGACGGCGTGAACGATCTCATCGATACCACCGAGATGTACCTGCGCACCATCTACGAGCTCGAAGAGGAAGGCGTGGTGCCGCTGCGTGCCCGCATTGCCGAACGTCTCGAGCAGAGCGGACCCACGGTCAGTCAGACCGTCGCCCGGATGGAGCGCGACGGTCTGCTTGCTGTGGCCGAGGACCGGCACCTGGAACTGACAGGTGCCGGGCGTGCCCGGGCGATCGGGGTGATGCGCAAGCATCGGCTCGCCGAACGCCTGCTCGTCGACATCATCGGCCTCGAGTGGGAACACGTGCACAGCGAGGCGTGCCGCTGGGAGCACGTGATGAGCGAGGCGGTGGAACGCAAGCTCGTCACCCTGCTCGGGAGCCCCCGGACATCGCCGTACGGTAACCCGATCCCCGGTCTGGACGAGATCGGCGTCGGGGAACCGGCTCCGCCCGCCGAGGCGGACCTACAACGTGTCGACGAGATCGGCCGTCGTGGGGGTGGCCGTGCCCTGGTGTGTCGAATCGCGGAACACGTGCAGCTCGATCCGGACCTCATGACCGACCTCAAGGACGTCGGCGTGGTCCCCGGAAACGAGATCGACATCGCACCGGTCTCGGGCAGTGGGACACCGATCGAAGTCCGCGGCGCCAAGGGCACGACTCGGCTGTCCCCGTCGATCGCGCACGCCGTCCTGGTGCGCGCCCTGTGACCGTCGCGGACGCCGCGGAGGCCACGTTCACCGAGACGTTCGGTCGCCCGCCCGACGCCGTGTGGTCGGCGCCGGGGCGAGTGAACCTCATCGGCGAGCACACCGACTACAACGACGGGTTCGTGCTGCCGTTCGCGCTGCCGATGCGCATCGCCGTCGCGGTGCGGTCGAGAACGGACGGTGCACTCCGCATCGCGACGCTGCGCAACGGCACCGTCGACCACGGCGACCCATTGGCGATCGACGATCTCGCACCCGGTCTCGTCGAAGGGTGGCTGACCTATCCTGCAGGCGTGGCGTGGTCGCTGCGCGAAGCCGGAGTCTCGGTTCCCGGCGCCGAGGTGCTCATCAGCAGTGAGGTGCCGACCGGCGCCGGACTGTCGTCCTCGGCCGCTGTGGAGTGCGCGGTCGCGCTCGCCCTGCTCGACGTGGCCGGACGTCCGCAGGACGGACCGGACGGCCCTTCGCTGCCGGAGATCGCGCGATGGGCCCAGCGCGCCGAGAACGACTTCGCCGGTGCGCCGACAGGTGTGCTCGACCAGACGGCCTCGCTGGCGTGCACCGCGGCGCACGGACTGTTCTTCGACGTCCGCACCGGTGCCACCGAACAGATCCCGTTCGATACCGCGTCCGAAGACCTGGAACTGCTCGTCGTCGACACGCGCGCAAGCCACTCGCACAGCGAGTCCGGGTATCGCGCACGTCGCGAGGGGTGCGAACGCGCCGCCGAGTTGCTCGGCGTGAACGCGCTCCGCGACGTGGGTGTCGGCGAGCTGGACCGGCTCGACGATCGGCTCCCGCCGGACCTCCTGCCGCTGGTCCGGCACGTCGTCACCGAGAACGACCGCGTGCTGCGCACCGTTCAGGTTCTGCGGTCGGAGAAGATCGCCGAGATCGGGCCGCTGCTGAGCGCCTCGCACGCGAGTTTGCGCGATGACTACAGGGTCTCGTCTCCGGAGCTCGACGTGACCGTCGACGCCGCCCTCGCGGCAGGCGCGCTCGGAGCACGCATGACCGGCGGAGGCTTCGGTGGGTCCGCCATCGCGCTCGTGCGGACACAGGACCGTTCCACGGTGGAGTCCGCGGTGGACTCCGCGTTCGCCAAGCATCATTTTCCGTCTCCACGCATGTTCGTCGGAGTTCCCGCCGCCGGCGCCGGCCGCGATCGATGACGTCGCTCAGAGTGCATTTGGGAACTGGCGTTTGTTCCCGTAGGGCACGGTCCTACGGGACCACCGCGGCACGGTGAGGTGCTCCGCGGTTCGGAGCTCGTGCCTCGCAAGGCAGGGATTCCCGCCTCGTACTCCTGGTGCTCAAGAGGAGCCCAACGCCGCGAGGCGCGAACTGGGGACGGCGGTACCGGACCCACTCACTCCCGTTCCACACTGCCCTCTCAGTGGTCGCGCGGAGGACGGCGCCGATCAGGTGTAGGCCGCCACGGAACCGCAGACGCAGCTCACGCCGTACACCCTCTACAGTGACCGGTGCGTGTCCGGACGTCCCGGTCGCGTGCGTCGACCTCGACCGAAAGGCAGTGTTCCGGTGAAGCTCGTGGTGACCGGCGGCGCCGGCTACGTCGGCAGTGTATGCGCGGCACGTCTGGTGGAGTCCGGACACGACGTCGTCGTCGTCGACGACCTCTCGACCGGCCATGCCGACGCGGTTCCGGACGGGTGCACGTTCGTCGAAGGCGAACTCACGGAGGTGGTCGGGCCACTGCTCGCCGACGGCGTCGACGGCGTTCTGCATTTCGCGGCGAAGTCGCTGGTCGGCGAGTCGATGGAGGACCCGCACAAGTA
Source organism: Allosaccharopolyspora coralli (assembly GCF_009664835.1). Lineage (NCBI taxonomy): Bacteria > Bacillati > Actinomycetota > Actinomycetes > Pseudonocardiales > Pseudonocardiaceae > Allosaccharopolyspora > Allosaccharopolyspora coralli. Next base: position 1,674,535 of record NZ_CP045929.1, on the reverse strand, counting down.
CTGGCAAGGCAACGTCGTGACCTCGCTGCGGCTGCTGGAGGCGATGCGTGAGCACCGCGTTGCGCGACTCGTGTTCTCCTCCACGGCCGCGACCTACGGGGAGCCGGACTCGGGTTCGATCACCGAGAACGCACCGACCCGTCCGAGTAACACCTACGGCGCCACCAAGCTCGCGATCGACCACGCGATCGCTTCGTACGCCACTGCCTACGGCCTCGGCGGCGTCAGTCTCCGCTACTTCAACGTCGCCGGGGCGCACGGGCCGTTCGGGGAACGGCACACGACGGAGACCCACTTGATTCCGCTCGTCCTGCAGGTGGCGTTCGGCCAACGCGAACACATCCGGATCTTCGGCGAGGACTGGCCGACCAGGGACGGAACGTGCGTGCGCGACTACATCCACGTCACCGACCTCGCCGACGCGCACCTGCTGGCGCTCGAGAACGCCGTTCCCGGAGCGCATCGGGTGTACAACCTCGGCAACGGTACGGGCTTCTCGGTACGGGAAGTGATCGACGCGTGCCGTCGCATCACGGGCCACGCCATTCCCGCGTCCGTGGCGCAACGGCGTCCGGGGGATCCCGCCGAACTGGTCGCGTCCAGTGCTGCGGCACGCACCGATCTCGGCTGGCAGCCTCGGCGCACCGGCCTCGACGAGATCGTCTCCGACGCGTGGGAGTTCGCTCGCAGGCAGCACGGCCAATGAGCTCGCGCAGGGCATGACGCGCGCGGTCACCAAGATCCCTCCTCGTCGATGAGTACCCGCGCATCGGCGGAGGCCTCCCGCGCCACGGCGGCGAGTTCGACGGGAGGCAGCGCCGCATCCAGCGCCTGCCGCAAGAGTTGTCCGAGCGCATGCTCCGGGCGGGTGGCCTCGATGCGTTCGAGCGCGACACCGGCCAGTGCCCCGTCCCCGCGCACGTAAGCCGAGAACGCGAGTAGTGCGGCCACGTCGGCGAGTTCCGGCTCGGGCGCCTTTCGGAGCAGCGTGATCCACAGCTCCTCCGCGGCACGTGCCGTCGTCTCCAACGTGGTACCGAGGACGACGTCACGTACGCGCGTGTCCGCGAGTGCGCACAGGACTCGCACGTGATCGTCTTCGGTCAGCGCCGACGCTTCCGCGGTGCGCCGGATCGCCCCGAATACCGTGGCGAGGTCGGAATGCACGTCGACCGCGTTCAATTCCCGTTCTTCGTGCAACAGGTCCAACCGCGCCGCCCGCTCCGAAAGCAGGTCCCCGTTCTCCGGTGTCAACAGCGCCTGGAGTTCCTCCCGGCTGGAGTAGGTCACGGTTCCCGCGGCCGCGAGCGTGGCGGCGAGCGCCGAGGCTTTCGGGTCCGGAATCGTCCCGTGGCAGTCGGCGTCGCGGTAGCACTCCCACGGTTCTCCGGCGCGAATTTCCTCGGTCCACAATCCGTGCAGCACCTCGATGCCCCGCATCGTCAGACTCCGTTGCAGCTCTTCGACGAAGTCCTGGTGCGGCAGATCCGGTGTCTCGGGTGCACTTTCGGCCCAAACGTCCGGGGCATCGTCGAGTTCGACCTCAACTGTCCCGCGGCCAGCCGGCGGACTCGCCCCAGTCCCGCCGACGACGACCACGACCAGTCCCTCTGTCCGCCGCTGAAGCACAGGTCCACGCACGATGTAGTCGAGCAAGGCTCGATACGCGCCGTGCTCGGGAAGGTCCAGTCGGACCGTCAGTTCGAGCTTCGGCCTCGCATCGGCGGAGCCGACCGACAAGAGGACCAGGGACTCGCTCGGGCAGAACCCCAAGAGATAGGGAACCGCAGCGAGGGTTTCGGACGGCTCCGACAGGGAGACGGTGGTGGTGCGCAGTGACGTGGTCATGACTCCACGTTCTGCGCCCGTGGCCAGGGCCGACCAGGGTCGTATGGAGATCTGGGGACAACTGCGTCCCCTGTGGACAACTTCGGCGCTAATCCCCAGGGGCGCGCGAAAGGAGGACACCGAGTCGAGTGGATTTCATCCTCGGTCGAGGGTCACGCCATCGGGCCTCGACTACCCGCGAGTTCGACTTGAGCGACCGAAGCGTACGACGGTCGTCCTGCCGTCCCGAAGGCTCGCTCGCACGCTGGCCGTCAACGCATTGGACGCCCGGCTCGGTGAGCTCCGATCAGCACGCGCTCCGACTTGTGTACGTCTTCTTGCCCCAGTAGTGCGCCTGCTTCCCGTCGAACCGCGCCTTCACGGCTGCGCCGTTCGCACGCTGCTCGAAGTGCAGGTGCGGACCAGTCGAGCCACCGGTGTTTCCGAGATCGCCGATACGCCCGCCACCGGCGACTTCGTCTCCCTCGGACACCGTCTGTCTGGACAGGTGCGCGTACCGGGTGGTCCAACCTTGGCCGTGATCGATCTCGATCCACCGGCCGTAGCTGGTGTCGCCCTCGTTCTCGACCCGGCTCACCGTGCCCGCCGCAGCAGCCAGAACCGGATCCCCCAGGTCGTCCGCCCGGTTGAAGTCCACCGAGTTCGGCGGGTTGTGGTCGGTGTAGGTCGCGCCCACCCAGTCTTGCCCGCACGGGAACGGCAGCTGAAACGGTGGTGCCGCTCGGGTGTGGGAATCGCCATCCCACGGCTCAGCGGCAACGCCGGGTGCGCCCACCACACCGAGAACCGACACCATCAGGGTGGCGGCGAACCACTTCCGCGGCACGGGACCGAATTGGTGTGCCATGCGCACTCACCTTCTTCTCGAACAACGACGGACATCACGTTCGCCGCCGAAGGCCAAGGTCCGGTAAAGGCCGGCGCAGCCGGTCACCCCACGAGCGGCAGATGAAACCGGGACGCTGCCAGGTCCAGTGCCAGACCGGTACCCGACTTCGGGCGGATCGTGTGCTCGTGGTCGCTCGACAGCACGACCACACCCCACCGGTGTTCTGCCTGGAGCACGTAGTCGTCGGGCTGCATCTCGACCTGAACCGGATACGTCGTTCCCGGTTCGATCGGCGTCGTCTCGCCGAGCGAGTCACGGTTCTGCGGATCGGTCCAGCCCCGCGTGACGACCGAAGTGGAGCCGTCCGGCGCGACGTCGACGAGCGCGGCGGTCACGTTCGCAGCCGGACTATCGACACTGAGCGCGAGATCGGCGACGACAGTGCCGCTCATCCGGCTCGGTTCGGCCACGGGCGCGGTGAGGTACGTGAGCCGATGCGGAGAAGCTCCGGCCGCCGCGAGCTCCCGCACCGGTTTCGTCGCGTCATCGCTGAAGGTCTCGACCCCGGATCCTGGCTTGTCGCCCAGTCCCCCTCGCTCCGCGCCACCAGGCGAAGGGTGCAACGTCACGTCCTCGGCGTGCGGAGCAGGCCAGTCCGCCTCCTCCACGAATCTCCCGTCCTCACGCTGGATCGTCGACCTGGGCTCGTGCTCCACGCCGTTCTCGTGGTCGTAGAGGTACCGGGTGAACCAACGGTTCAGGGTGCGCTGCCACTGCTGGCCGCCGATCCCGAGCGGGTCCTGGTGCCCTTGCTGATGCCACCAGATCTTGTGCGGTACGTGGTGCGCCTTGAGCGCCTCGTACCACTGCGCGGCCTGCCTGGTCTTCACGTTCCAGTCGTTCAGTCCGTGGACCACCAGGGTTGCCGCCCGCACGTCGCGTGCGTCGTCGAGATAGTTGCGCTCGTCCCAGAACGGAGAATAGTCGCCGGTCACACGGTCCTGATGGCGGCTGATGCCGTCGATCACGGGCTTGCAGACCTCGCGGTCCTGACGGGTGTACACGTACTTCGCGAGCACGTCCGCGTCCTCGCCCTGGAAATCGCCAGGGGCGACGACGGCACCATCGGTCCGGTAGTAGTCGTACCAATTGGAGATCGCCGCGATCGGCACGATCGCCTCCAAACCTTCCACTCCGGTGCCGGCGACAGCGTTCAGCAAGGTCCCGTTGTAGGACACACCCATCATCCCGACCTTGCCGGTCGACCATTTCGCCTCGACCGGTCGACCCTGCTGGTCAGCGGCGAAGGCGCGACCGTTCAGCCAGTCCACGACCGACTTCGCACCGAGAGTCTCGTTCTCCGCGCCCGTCGTCGGACATCCGGTGGACAGGCCGGTGCCGAGCGACTCTCCATACACGACCGCATAGCCGCGCTCGAGGAAGTACCTTTCGTACTGCCATCGCGATCGGGCGGCGCGCTGACCGGCCACTGCGAGGCGCTCGTCGCCCGAGGCTTGCCGTGCGGTCTGTCCTTCCGGGACGTACAACTCGTGATCGACGCCGTGATTCGGGACGTCGTTGCCTCCGGAGAAGTACGGACTGGCCTGGAAGACCACCGGAACCTCGAGGCCCTCGGTGGACTCCTTCGGCCGCACCACCTCGACGTGAACCTTGTCGTCATGGCCGTCACCGTCACTGTCGACGTCGGCGCCGACCCACACCTCCTCGTGCACCGCCCGGCTCGCGTCGAACACCGGCTGGGCCTCACCGTTCTCGAAGACCGGGTGCACCGGCTCGGTCGCCGACGTCGGTACCGCCGAACCAGGCTGCGCGGCCAACGGCAACACGAGTACAGCGGCCAGCAGGACAGGACGAACGCGCCTCATGGCGTACTCGCAGTGCACAAGGGTGGACTCGCTCAGCCTCGCGATCGGGAGCTGGGCAGTCAATCCGTCGGCGAACTCTCGCCTCCCGCTCGTGGGAACGGAGGGCCGCGACGAGAAAGACGCAGTCGCCGACACACCCGTACAGTCGCCGCGAACGACGCGACACGAGGAGTCTCATGCAGCGCATCCCGATCAGCTTGATCACCGGTGCGGGCCTCATCGGCGGATTCGCCGTCACGAGGGTGTTCCGCCATCAACACCTCAGCGGTCTCGTCGCCGGCAGCGTGGGACTCGCGGCGACGGAATCCGCACGCAGGCGTGCAGGCAACGCTGCGGCCGTCGTGGTCGGCGGCAGCTACGGGCTTGCGTTGTTCGTGTCGCACCCGCTGGCGAGGAAACTCGGCGCGTGGCCTTCGGTGTGCACCGTTGCGGCGGCGGCCGCGGTGACCGCCTACACGGTCGCCGACCGCACGGCGCGAACGGCAACATAGCGGCCGCGCGGCCTGGCGCGCGACCACAGGCTGAACGAACGGCCCACGTACGGCCGATACGCCATCGGCCTCACCGTCGACCTGGCCGGACAAAACGCGGGGAGGGCGGCCTGAAGCCACCCTCCCCGCCGGTCAGCGGCGCAGAACCGCGCCGTCGAATCAGCTGCACCCCGAGGTAGCGCCGCAACCCTCGCACAGGTAGCAGGACCCCGAAGGCCGCATCTTCGTCCCGCAGGTCATGCACAACGGCGCGTCGGCCGCCTTGCCCAGACGCAGCTCCAGCAGCTCGGTCGAGCTGCCGACGTGCGTGTCGACGTCCTGTTCTTCCTCGCGTTCGGCGGGGGCACTCGCAGAACGCGACTCGACCGTCGACCGCATGGTGTCGAGATCCACGTCGTCCGAGGGATAGTCCCCGTTGACCTGCGCGTTGCGCTCCTCGATCGTGAAGATGCCCAGCTGGGCACGCTTCTCGTAGGGCAGGTAGTCCAACGCCAGCCTGCGGAAGAGATAGTCGAGGACGCTACTGGCCATCCGCACGTCCGGGTCGTCGGTCATACCCGCGGGCTCGAACCTCAGGTTCTGGAACTTCGAGATGTAGAACTCCAGCGGAATCCCGTACTGCAGACCCACCGAGATCGACATCGAGAAAGCGTCCATCACACCGGCGAGCGTCGAGCCCTGCTTGCCGAGCTTGACGAAGATCTCACCGAGCCCGTCATCTGGGTACGACCCGGCGTGCAGGTAGCCCTCGGCTCCGCCGACGGTGAACGAGATCGTCTCGCTCGGGCGCTTCTTCGGCAGCCGTTTGCGGATCGGCTTGTACTCGACCGGCTTGTCGACCTGCTTGTCGGAGGTCGACTCCGCGGACTTCGTCTCGCCCTTACCCGCCGACAAGGGCTGGCCGACCTTGCAGTTGTCCCGGTAGATCGCGAGCGCCTTCAGGCCCAGTCGCCAGCCCTCGAAGTAGATCTCCTCGACGTCGGCGATGCTGGCTGACTCCGGCATGTTCACCGTCTTGGAGATCGCACCGGACAGGAACGGCTGCGCGGCCGCCATCATCCGTACGTGCCCCATCGGCGCGATGGAGCGTTCGCCCATCGCACAGTCGAAGACGTCGTAGTGCTCCGGACGCAGACCCGGTGCGTCGATGACGTGCCCGTGTTCGGCGATGTACTCGACCACCGCCTCCACCTGCTCCTCCTGGTACCCCAGCGAGTGCAGCGCGCGCGGGACGGTCTGGTTGACGATCTGCATCGACCCGCCACCGACGAGCTTCTTGAACTTGACCAACGCCAGGTCCGGTTCGATACCCGTGGTGTCGCAATCCATCATCAGGCCGATGGTCCCCGTCGGGGCCAGCACCGAGGCCTGCGCGTTACGCCAGCCGTTGCGGTCACCGATCTCAAGGCAGTCCTGCCACACCTGCGTGGCTTGCCGGTGTACCGCGACATCGTTGTGGTGGTAGGTCCGCACCAGGTCGTTGGCCGCCGCGTGCTTGCGCATCACCCGACGGTGGCCGTCGGCGTTGCGCGCGTAGCCATCGTAGGCTCCGACCGCACCGGCCATCTCGGCGGAGCGCTTGTACGCGGTGCCGGTCATCAGCGAGGTGACGGCCGCCGCGAGCGCACGGCCGCCATCCGAGTCGTACGCGTGCCCGGTCGCCATGAGCAGTGCACCCAGGTTCGCGTACCCGATCCCGAGCTGCCGGAACCGGCGAGTGGTGTCCCCGATCGACTCGGTCGGGAAGTCCGCGAAACAGATCGAGATGTCCATCGCGGTGATCACGAACTCAACGGCCTTCTGGAAGACCTCAGCGTCGAAGGTCTGATCGTCGCGCAGGAACTTCATCAAGTTCAGCGAAGCCAAGTTGCAGCTGGAGTTGTCCAGGTGCATGTACTCACTGCACGGGTTCGACGCGGTGATACGCCCGGTCTCGGGACTGGTGTGCCAGTCGTTGATGGTTCCGTCGTACTGAATTCCGGGATCGGCGCACTCCCACGCCGCTCGCGCCATCTTGCGAAACAGGTCGCGAGCACGCACGGTCTCGACGACAGAGCCGTCGGTCCGCGCACGCATACCGAACTCGCCGTCGCTCTCGACCGCGCGCATGAACTCGTCGGAGACCCGGATCGAGTTGTTCGCGTTCTGGTACTGCACCGAGGCGATGTCGGCACCACCGAGGTCGACGTCGAATCCGGCGTCCCGCAGAGCGCGAATCTTGTGCTCTTCCTGGGACTTGGTCTCGATGAACTCGTCGACGTCCGGGTGGTCGATGTCCAGCACGACCATCTTCGCCGCACGCCGCGTCGCCCCACCGGACTTGATGGTGCCCGCAGAGGCGTCGGCACCGCGCATGAACGACACGGGACCGGAGGCCGTCCCGCCCGAGGAGAGCAGCTCCTTCGACGACCGGATACGGGACAGGTTCAGACCCGACCCCGAGCCTCCCTTGAAGATCAGGCCTTCTTCCTTGTACCAGTCCAGGATGGACTCCATCGTGTCGTCGACCGACAGGATGAAGCATGCCGAGACCTGCTGCTTCGACGTCGTGCCGACGTTGAACCACACCGGCGAGTTGAAGCTGAACACCTGGTGCAGCAGCATCCAGGTCAGCTCGTGCTCGAAGACCTCCGCGTCCGCGTCGGTGGCGAAGTAGCCCTGCTCGACGCCGGCACCGACATACGTCTTGACGACGCGGTCGATCAACTGGCGCAAGCTGCTCTCACGCTCCTCGGTGCCCACTGCGCCACGGAAGTACTTGCTGGTCACGATATTGACAGCGTTCAGCGACCAGGAATCGGGGAACTCCACGCCGCGCTGCTCGAAATTGACGGTGCCGTCTCGCCAGTTCGTCATCACGACGTCCCGGCGCTCCCAGCCCACCTCGTCGTACGGGTGCACTCCTGCCGTGGTGAACACCCGCTCGACCCGGAGTCCTTCGCGGGCACCCGAGCCCGACTCCCCTGCGGCCCCGACCGGACTGCCGACGGTCTCTGTCATGACCTGACCCTCTTCCTCGCTCGCTCGTGCCTTTCCCCCGTCCGGGCTCCCCGTCCGGTTCGGTCCCATCTGGTCGTCGTTCGCTCTCCACGCCCGGCGGACCGCGCGTCGCCGTGTGCCCGCTCCGCCCCGAGACGACCGTCGTCGTTTCCTACTCACCGCTGCCCACCGTTTCGTCCGGCTCGACTAACACGTCTGCCGCACGCAGATCCCGAATCTCCCGCTCGAAGTCCTCGACCGAGGAGAAGGCGCGGTAGACGCTGGCGAACCGCAGGTAGGCGACCTCGTCGAGCTCGCGGAGCGGACCGAGGATGGCCAAGCCGACTTCGTGGCTCTGGAGTTCGGCTACCCCTTGCGAGCGCACCGAATCCTCGACCTTGTGCGCCAACTGCTGCAGCGCATCCTCTTCGACAGGGCGCCCTTGGCAGGCTCGACGGACACCGCGGACCACCTTGTCCCTGCTGAACGACTCCGTGACCCCGGATCGTTTGACCACCGAGAGCACGACCTCCTCCACGGTGGTGAACCGTCGCCCGCAGGCGGAACAGGATCGGCGCCGACGGATCGCCTGCCCCTCGTCGATCTCTCGCGAGTCGACCACCCGCGAGTCCTCGCCGCGGCAGAACGGACACCGCACGATCGCCCCCTTCTGACGCCCTCGCCAACGCGGGTGACGTCCCCCTGAATTCCCGCCGTCAGGACATAGTCACTCAGACCACCGACAGATCCGCAACGCACCACGACGATCACACACCGAACACGATGCAGGCCCAAGCTGTGGAGGAAACACAACGACGTAACTACTAGATGTTGTGGTCAACTCTAAGCCTGCGAGTACTGCTTGGCAAACCGACACGGCGATGTCGCGTGATCGCACCGACCGAAGGTCGCTGATCTGCGTCAACCGTCGGATCCCATCCTCGGCTGCGACTCAGAGTGCATGTGGGAACTGACATGTGCGCCCGTAAGGCACGCCTCATACGTGAGCAGCCGCGGCAGCGTGAGGGGCTCCGGCATTGGAGTTCGTGCCTCGCAAGGCAGGGGATCCCGCCGCGTATACGGTGGCACCCAAGAGGACCACAACGCAGTCAGGCGTGCACTGCGGGTGTCGGTACCGCACCACCCACCCCAGTTCCACATGCGTTCTCAGTGTTAGAAGGTGTCTGTGGTCTGCGGTGGTGGTCACCTACCCGCGTCCCAGCTTGCCGCTCGCGGCGTTGGGGTCGCCTCGAGTACCAGCACGTACGCAGCGGCGGCCCCGGCCTTGCGAGCGACAACCTGGAACACCGGAGCTTCTCACCGTGCTCGGGCTGAACACGCAAGACCATGCCCTGACGGGCATCACAACAAGAACACAGACAGGCTTCTCAGGCCGAAGGAACGATGAGCGACTCGCCGGGTCGGGCGACCGACCCTTCCAGTCCATTCATCTCGACCATTCGTCGCACCACCGCGGCAGTGTCCGCGTGCGGGGCGTGCCTATTCGCCAATCCCCACAGCGTGTCGCCCGGTTCCACCTGGACGACGGTGGTGGGACTTGGCAGAGCGACAGCCCCGCCCGAGATTCCGACGAACCCCGCGACCACGACGACGAGGAACGTGCACGCCGCAACCGCGACTAGCCACACGAGCCCTTCTCCGCGGGAGCATTCTCCCCGAAGCCCGTGGCTGTAGCGCCGGCAGCGTGTCACTGCCCGTCGCCGAGGCGCACGTTCACCCTCGTCCCACTGAGACTCGCGCCCGCCGCGCACCACCGACGCGTCCCCGACGCCGCCCCCTGACGCCGCAGCACCCGTAAACCACACCGAATGACGAAGCGTCGCAGGCGTCAAGGGCGCTCTCGCGCGAACCGCCCTCCTGCCCCTCGACACGCTGGTCGTCCGAGACGACGCCCGTCGCCTTTCCGACATTCGCGGACCGGCCGGTCCCGACAGGCCCGCGGCAGCGCCCGCATCCGACCCGCGAGCGGCCGACGTTCGGAGTTGGAGGCGCCCCCGCTCGGCCGCCGCGGCACGCGGCTTATCCGCCGCCGACTGCCCGAGTTCGGCCCGCGCCCGAGTCTCCACGTTGGCCGTCATGTCGCCTCCTCCATACCCAGGACCACGCGAACGGGTGTCACGCGTGTCGATCTTGATCGAATACCAGTTCGATCGAACCTCTGTGCGATTGTGTACCAGACGGCACCGACAGCACCAGGTGTCGGCGGAAATTAGCTCGAACAGGTGTTTGATCCGCGGTCGATCGCCGTCTACTGTGGAACCGCACGCACAACGAGGCGCGACGCGCCGGCAGGAGGCTGAGGTGGCTGAGACGGTGGCTTCGACGGAGTCGGCGAACGCGCCGACCGAGGAAGCAAGGGCCGACACGACCGGCCAGGCCGCCTTCGCAGACGGACTGAGCGAACGCCAGAGCCGCGTACTCGAAGCGATCCGCGCGTGGATGAGGCAACGCGGATATCCGCCCAGCGTCCGGGAGATCGGCGACGCGGTCGGCCTCACCTCGACCTCCTCAGTCGCGTACCAGCTCCGGGTGCTGGAACGGAAAGGTTTCCTGCGTCGCGACCCGCACCGGCCCCGCACGGTCGGCGTGCTCGTCGAGGAGGCGGACGAAGCGGACGCGAAAGCGCGGCCGGAGGCGGCCTACGTTCCGGTCGTGGGCCGTATCGCCGCGGGCGGACCGATCCTCGCCGAGGAGGCGATCGAAGACGTCTTCCCGCTTCCCAAGGAACTCGTCGGCGAGGGGACGTTGTTCCTGTTGCAGGTGGTCGGCGACTCCATGATCGACCTCGGGATCAACGACGGCGACTGGGTCACCGTCCGCCAGCAGCCGGAAGCCGACAACGGCGATGTGGTCGCGGCGATGATCGACGGAGAGGCGACGGTCAAAACGTTCAAGCGCACTTCCGACCACGTCTGGCTCATGCCGCACAACGAGGCGTTCGAGCCGATCCTGGGCGACGAGGCGACCGTACTGGGCAAAGTCGTCGCGGTCCTGCGCCGACTCTGACGCCCGTCGACGCGCGGCGGATCGACCGGCGAATCACGACCTCAATCGGGCGAGCTTGCCGCCGAAATACATGATCAGAGCGGCGAACACCGCAGCGATGGCGAGATTTTGTCCCGTCGTGTTCGCGTTTGATTCCGGTTCACCGGCGTGCTCTGCGGGAGGCGGTTCCTCGTCCCCTGTCGCATCCGACGGTGGCCCCGCCTCGCCGGAGGCTGCCTGCTCGACTCCCGGCACCATGCGCACTGGTTGCGATCCTTCCGAGGCCGACAACAGTGCGCCGTCGGGTTCGAACGCCACAGCCTCTCCTTGGGGCTCGTCAGGCAACGGAACCCGGAGTGGCCGGCGAGCCAGCGCAGCGACGACGTCGCCCTCGGGGGCAGGAAAGACGTACGCATCCGTGTAAGTCCGCAAAGCAACGGTCCGTCCATCCGCGCTGACCGCTCCACCAGTCACGACAGCGCTGGCGATGCTGCCCTCTACCGGCCCACCGGGGGTGGTGGTCGGGCCGAGCCGCACGGACCCGACCCGCTCCAAGGGCACGGTCTCCCCGTCGACCAGCGGTTCTGCGGGCCGATACACGCCAGCTTCGCCGAGCGGTTCCTTCGTGACGACGTGGGGCACGCCGCGACCGTCGAGCAGCATCGCTTCCGCATCGTGCGGACCATCGGGATACGTGAGTCGGTGTAGGGCGCTCCGCCCGTCCGGATACAGCACATGCACCGCAGCGGTCTCCCGTTTGCGCTGGTTGTCACCGGTATCCGCGAGCCACACCTCGCCGTCGGCGCCGAGCGCCAGGTCTTCCACGTCGTACGGGTCCGCCGGTGCCGTCCGCTCGTCGCGCACCGAACAGTCTCTCGGATCCAGCATTGCGACCGACAGCGACGTTCCTCCGTCGCCGGTGACGAACCACGACTCCCCGTCCGAGTCCAGTCCCGAGAGTTCGTCCAAGCTTGGGTCGGTGACCGTACACATCGCGCTCGGCGGGGGAAACTCCGGCGGCGGTGGCTGCGCGGCTCCACTCGGCGCGGCAATCCACTGCCACGCCACGCCGAGCGTCAGCGCGGTCACCACCGCGCCGAACCGTCGCGCCAGTCTCACCCGGTGCCCGTGAACGGCTTCAGCGCCCCCGCCAGTTCCGCACGTACCTTCGCCCGGAGTCGCGTGCCCTCCGCGGTGTGGTCCTCGTCGATGACCTCACCCTCCGCGTGTGCTCGGGCGACGAGTTCGCCTCGCGTGTACGGGACGAGGGCGTCGACGAACACATCCGGCCGCGGTATCCGGTCGGCGATGATCTCGCGGAGCCCCTCGATTCCCTTACCACTGTGGGCCGAGACGAACACCGCTTCCGGCAGCAGCCGACGGAGTTCGGCGACCCGGGTGGCGTCGACGGCGTCGATCTTGTTCACCACGAGCAGCTCGGGCGGCATGGCCTCGTCGTGTTCGGACGCGATGTCCTTGAGTACGTCGCGCACCGCCGACACCTGGTCGTGAGGGGCCAGCTCGGCGCCGTCGACCACGTGCACCAGCAGGTCGGCGCCGGTGACCTCCTCCAGCGTCGAGCGAAAGGCCTCGACGATCTGGTGTGGCAGATGGCGGACGAACCCGACGGTGTCGGTCAGCGTGTAGTCGCGATTGTCCGGCGTCCGCGCTCGCCGCGTGGTCGGGTCGAGGGTCGCGAACAGGGAGTTCTCGACGAGCACACCCGCCCGGGTAAGGGCATTGAGCAGGCTCGACTTCCCGGCGTTGGTGTAGCCCGCGATGGCGACCGCGGGGACCGCGTTGGCCGCACGACGCCCGCGCTTGGTCTCGCGCACGGTGCGCATTGCCGCCAGCTCCTTGCGGAGCTTGGTGATCCGTTTGTGGATGCGCCTGCGGTCGGTCTCCAGCTTGGTTTCACCGGGACCGCGGGTGCCGACACCGCCGCCGGCGCCGCCGGCGCGGCCGCCCGCCTGCCGAGACATCTTGTCGCCCCACCCGCGCAACCGTGGGAGGTAGTACTGGAGCTGGGCGAGTTCGACCTGCGCCTTGCCTTCCTTGGAGCTGGCGTGCTGGGCGAAGATGTCGAGAATCAACGCGGTCCGGTCGACCACCTTGACCTTGAGCTTGTCCTCCAGCTGTCGCAGCTGGCCGGGTGAGAGCTCACCGTCGCAGATGACGGTGTCCGCTCCGGTGGAGGCGACGACGTCACGGAGTTCGCGCACCTTGCCCGCGCCGACGTACGTGGCCGGGTCGGGACGGTCGCGGCGCTGGACGAGCCCTTCCAGGACCTCCGATCCGGCCGTTTCGGCGAGCCGTGCGAGTTCGGTCAGCGACTCTTCCGAACGAGCCGCGCTTCCCTCGGTCCACACACCGACCAGAACCACCCGTTCGAGGCGCAGGCGGCGGACCTCCACCTCGGTGACGTCCGTGAGTTCGGTGGAGAGCCCGGACACCCGCCGCAACGAAGCCCGGTCGGCGAGCTGCATCTCCCCCGTCGACGGTTCTTCGGTGGAAGGGGTGTCCTCGGCAAGCAGGGCGTCGAATTCCGCGGCCTCGACCGGATCGAGTTCGGCGGTACGTGTCACAGGATTTCTCATATCGGGTACCAGTATCCACGCCGAGCGAGTCGTTTTCATCCTCGACAAGAGCGGACACGCCGCTCAGTCGCTTTCGTAACGCTCCCACCAGTCCGCATCGAGCCTGCCGTGCGCGACGAGTACGGCGGGGCCCGTCAGGGTGCTCGTGGTGGGAGTGACCTCGACCTCCACCGTGCCGCCGGGAACCTCGACGGTTCGCAGCCCGGTGTCGGCCCCCGCTGCACGGAGACCGGCGAGGGTCGCCGCGACGGTGCCGGTACCACACGAGCGGGTCTCGCCGACCCCGCGTTCGTGCACTCGCATCCGCACCCGGTCCGGACCCACTGGCTGCACGAACTCCACATTCACGCCGTGGGGAAAGACGGCCGGGTCGTGCGTCGGTGCGGCGGTGATCTCCAGCGTCCGTACGTCGAGCTCGGTGACACAGGCGAGGTGAGGGTTGCCGACGTCGATGACGAGACCGGAGAATTCATGGCCGTCGGCGCGTGTGGTGGAGAGACCGTGCGCGGTCACCGGCCCCATATCGACGGTGACGCGGCCGTCGTCGTGCACGTGGGTGGCGCGCACGCCCGCCCGAGTTCCGACGGGCAGGTCTCCGCGTGCGGCGAGGCCGGTCTCGACGAGGTAGCGCGCGAAGACACGGACACCGTTCCCGCACATCTCGGCCACGGACCCGTCCGCGTTGCGATAGTCCATGAACCAGGTGTCCGGGTTGGTCCCGCCAGGAAGTTCCTCGTCGAGACCACCGGCCCGGACCACCCGGAGGACACCGTCTGCGCCCAGGCCGCGCCTGCGGTCGCAGAGGGCACGAACTCGGGCACCGGTGAGCTTGAGTTCGCCGTCCGGATCGGGCAGAAGGACGAAATCGTTCTCCGTGCCGTGTCCTTTCGCATAGCGGGGACCGGCGGGCGGGTCGCTGATCGGCTCGTGCACGGTTCCGAGTCTACGGTTCCAGCACCGCGGACACGTCGGCCAGGAGGTCGGCGCTTCCCGCGTCGAACCAGTGGATGCGCTGGTCCCGGCGGAACCAGGAGCGCTGTTTGCGCACGAACCGGCGGGTCGCGCGTGCGGTCGCCGCTGCGGCGTCGGCCATGTCCTGTGAGCCGTCGAACTCGTCCAGCACCTGCTGATACCCCAGCGCACGGGACGCGGTCCGGCCGTGGCGCAGACCGCACTTCTCGAGGCGACGCACCTCCTCGACAAGACCGGAGTCGAACATCCGCGTCACGCGTGCGTCCACGCGCTCGTCGAGCACATCGGCCGGCCGGTCGAGACCGATGAGCACCCCGCCGTACCGGGCCGGCCCGGGAGTGGGCAGGTTCGCGGAGAACGGTTCACCGGTGATCTCGATGACCTCCAGAGCCCGGACCAACCGTCGACCGTTGCTGGGCAGGATCGCCACCGCGGCCGCCGGGTCGAGTTCGCCGAGGCGTCGGTGCAACGCCTCGGCTCCGTGTTCCTGAAGTTCGAGCTCCCAGCGTTCGCGGACCGTGGGATCGGTCCCCGGGAACCGGAGATCGTCGACGACGGCCTGGACGTACAGCCCGGAGCCGCCGACGAGGACCGGGGTGACGCCGTTGCCGAGCAAGTCCTCGACGATCGCGCGTGCCTGCTGTTGGTAGACGGCGACCGAGGCCGTGTCCGTCACTTCGAGCACGTCGATGAGGTGGTGCGGGACATCTCGACGCTGGTCGACCGGCACCTTCGCGGTCCCGATGTCCATGCCCCGGTAGAGCTGCATCGCGTCGGCGTTGACTACCTCCCCGCCGAGCTGTTCCGCCAGATCGATGGCGAGGTCGGACTTGCCGGTGGCGGTCGGGCCGACGACCGCGACGAGGTGGGGTTCGGACGCCGTGGACACGGGCTCCGAGCCTAGTCGTCGGACGGTGACCACAGCGCGACGTGGTAACTGATCCCGAACGGAGTGTCGTCGTAGAGCAGTTCCGGACGCCAGTCGTGCCCCGACGCGTCGGCGGCCGTCGCCAGGAACCGCAGCGCAGGCACCGTGTCGACTCCGACATCCGAGAGGATCGACGGCTCGAGCCCGTGCAGTGCGTTCGTGTCCGCCGTGGCCAGGGCCGCGGCGAGACGCGCGTCCACCGCGGCGGCGTCCGGATGTGGTGGTCGTGGCGAGCGCTCGTTGCGACGACGACTGCCTTCGGACAGGACGAGCACTCCGACGGCGGGCCCTGCGACGACGCGATGGGCGAGCCTGGCGATCTCGTCCTCCCCCGCGTCGGCGTCCAGGACGTGCACCGTGACGCGGGCGGCCCCCGCCTGCTCGCGAAACCATCCTGCGATAAGCCCGGGCAACGGCAGGCCCGGTTCGGTCGGCACACCGTGCTCCAACGACACAGGGACCGGCACCCCGTAGCCGGCGAAGGTCCCGCCGGAACGGGGGCCGTACACACCTGCGCGAAAACCATCCACCCCGACTGCCACCCATTCGGTAGCGGATTCCGTCACACTGGTCACGGCGCGCAAACAAGCGCCGCGCAGATGCTCGAGCCGTGAATCCGAACGCACCGTCAGGTCCGGCACGAGCAACGGCGGGTACGGCAACACGGCGAGGCGGGCGATCACACCTTGCACGGTAGAGGTCCTCACATCGAGACGCGGAGCAGGCGTTCGAGAGGGGCGTTCACGGCAGTCACACCCGGGTGCGTGCACAGCGTGGACTCACCGATCACACTGTGCGGTACACGGGCACACGGCGTGCCGACCGCGGCCGCGTCGTGCACTGACGGTGACGGCTGGGTGGCGACCACGGTGGCCACGGTTCCCGTACCGCGCCCGAACTGCTTGAATGCGCCGACGGTGATCGGGCGAAGCCCCGCCCGTGTTCACCGCTCGCTGGGCCCCGACACGACGGGGCGCCCGACCATCACAGCGGGCACGCAAGGAGGAGACCGGCCATGACGGAACAGGACACGCCCGCCGGGGCCGTCGCCAAATCGGCGCCCAACCCGGCCTCGACCGCCGCCGACGGGGCTTCGAGCGAGACGCGGGCAGCTCCCCCCGTCGTTCCGATCGCGTCCGACGCTCCCGAGCGATGGGGCCGCGTCGATGCCGAGGGCACGGTGTTCGTCACGACTCAGGACGGCGAACGGGCAGTGGGCTCCTGGCAGGCAGGCGCAGCCGACGAAGGCCTCGCCCATTTCGCCCGCAAGTTCGACGACGTGCGGACCGAGGTCGAGCTGTTGGAGACGCGCCTCAACAGCCACGCCGGGGACCCGAAGCACACGCTCACCACCGCGCAGCATCTCCGCGACGGAGTGTCGGAGGCGGCCGTCGTGGGAGATCTCGCCTCGTTGACGGCTCGGATCGACTACGTCGTCGACCACGCCCACCGGGCCATCGAACAGAGCAAGGCCGACAAGGAGCAGGCCAGGGCCGATGCGGTGGCACGCAAGGAGGAGTTGGCGGCCGAGGCCGAGCGGATCGGCTCGGAGGCCACCCAGTGGAAGAGCGCCGGTGACCGGCTGCGGGCGATCCTCGACGAGTGGAAGACCATCAAGGGCATCGACCGTAAGACCGACGAGCAGCTCTGGCGTCGGTTCTCCAAGGCGCGCGAAGCGTTCAACCGCAGGCGCGGTTCGCACTTCGCCGAGCTCGATCGGCAACGTGCCGCGTCGAAGACACGGAAGCAAGAGCTCGTCGAGGAAGCCGAGTCGCTGACCGAATCGACCGACTGGGCCCCGACCGCGGCCCGGTACAAGCAGCTGATGGCGGACTGGAAGGCCGCCGGCCGGGCTCCGAAGGAGTCCGACGACGCCCTGTGGCAGCAGTTCCGGACGGCTCAGGACACGTTCTTCTCGCGCCGTTCCGCGGCCTTCGCCGAACGGGACGCCGAGTTCGAGGAGAACGCGACACTCAAGGAACAGCTGCTCTCCGAGGCAGAGCAGATCGATCCCGCGCACGGCCTCAAGTCCGCCCAGGAGCATTTGCATCGCATTCAGGAACGCTGGGACGCGATCGGCAAGGTGCCGCGCGAGCGGATGCGCGACCTGGAGGGGCGACTGCGCTCTGTCGCCGACCGCGTCAGGTCCGCCTCGGACGCCCAGTGGCGCCGCACCGATCCCGAAGCGCAGGCTCGCGTCGATCAGTTCCGCGAGCGGGTCGAGCAGTTCCGGAACCAGGCGGACAAGGCCCGCGCTGCCGGGGACGAGCGACGCGCACAGAAGGCCGATGAGCAGGCCGAACAGTGGCAGGAATGGCTCGCGGCCGCCGAGCAGGCCCTGGCGAGTCGCTGATCGCCGAATCGCCGCTGACGTCCCGTGCGGGGACGTCGGCGACGATCGGAGGTCTCAGGGGGCAACCTGGGAACTTGGGTTGGTGCCCGGAGGCCACGCCTCATGCGTGAGCAGCCTCGGCAGGGTGAGGGCTCCAGCGTTCGGAGTTCGTGCCTCGTAAGGCAGGGGTTCGCGCCGCGTACTCCTTGTACTCGAAAGGATCCCAACGCAGCGAGGCGGGAGCTGGGGCGGCGGTACCGGACCACCTACCCGAGTTCCACAATGCCCTTTCAGGGAATCAGGACCGGGACCAGGCGATCTTGAGCCACTGCACCATGAGCACCAGCATCGCCACCACAGCGATGAGCAGTCCGACCGACGGTCCCGCCTCCGGGACGGTCTGCCGCGACCAGATCGCGATCATTCCCTCGAAGGTGACGACGGTGCACCCGAACGCGGCGAGGAACGCCATCGCCCACCGACGGGTCACCAACGCGAGAGCGCTGAGCACCAGACCGGCGATGGCGGCGTTGAGGGCGAACAGCCGGGGCAGCAGACCGACGTCCAACGTCTCGTCGCTGCGACCGACGAGGATCTCCCATCCGCTCGCGGACCCCACCCACGGCAACAGCAAGCAGGACGCCAGCAGCAGCATCACCACCGGGATGATCACGCCCCGCCTACCCGGATCGAACGTGCGTCCGAGTTCGCGCTCGGTGGCCGAGAGTTCGGCGCGGAAGCCTTCGTCGCCGCTGCCGGAACCGTGATCCGTACCGTCCGGGGTGTTGCCGGAGTCGGTGCCGCTCAACATGCACATCCCTGATTCGTGACCGATTCCCGCTCCGCGACCGGTTGCTGCGCGGGCGCACCGAACGAAGGCAGGCCGAGGCTGACGCCCGAAGTCTTCGGGCGGGTGCCTTCCTCCCAGCGATCGCCCGCGCGTGTGCGCCGGTGGACGGTCACGTCCGTGTCGGCGAGGAGATGGTGCGGAGCGGCGCGGGTGACCGTGGTGTGGACGACGTCGCCAGGACGGACCTCGCGATCGATCGCCCCGGACGGGGTGAAATGCACGAGCCTGCCGTCGCGCGCGCGACCGCTGAGCCGGTGCGTTTCGGCGTTCTTGCGCCCTTCGCCCTCGGCGACCAGCAGCTCCACCTCGCGGCCCACCACCTCCTTGTTGACCTCCCAGGAGATCTCGTTTTGCAGGGCGACGAGTCGCTCATAGCGTTCTTGCACGACCTCTTTCGGCACCTGGTCCTGCATCGTCGCGGCGGGTGTGCCGGGTCGCGGGGAGTACTGGAACGTGAACGCGCTGCTGAAGCGGGACTCCCGCACCACGCGCAACGTCTCCTGGAAATCCTCCTCCGTCTCGCCTGGGAACCCGACGATGACGTCGGTGGTGATCGCGGCGTCCGGCATCGCTCGCCGCACGTTGTCGAGAATCCGCAGGTAGCGCTCCGAGCGGTAGGAACGGCGCATCGACTTGAGCACCCGATCGGAGCCGGACTGCAGCGGCATGTGCAGCTGGTGGCACACGTTCGGCGTCTCGGCCATTGCCTCGATGACGTCGTCGGTGAAGTCGCGGGGGTGCGGCGAGGTAAACCGCACGCGCTCGAGACCATCGATCTCACCGCACGACCGCAGCAACTTGCCGAACGCGTAGCGATCGCCGAACTCGACGCCGTAGGCGTTGACGTTCTGACCCAGCAGCGTCACCTCCGAGACCCCCTCGGAGACCAGCGCCTCGACCTCGGCGAGCACGTCGCCGGGGCGGCGGTCCTTCTCGGTGCCGCGCAAGGCGGGCACGATACAGAACGTGCACGTGTTGTTGCAGCCCACCGACACCGACACCCAGCCGGAGTAGGTGGATTCCCGGCGCGCGGGCAGCGTCGAGGGAAAGATGTCCAGCGATTCGAGGATCTCGACCTCGGCCTCGTCGTTGTGGCGGGCACGCTCCAGCAGCGTCGGCAGCGAACCGATGTTGTGCGTGCCGAAGACGACGTCGACCCACGGAGCGCGCCGGACGATCTCGCCGCGGTCCTTCTGCGCGAGGCACCCGCCGACGGCGATCTGCATGCCGGGGTTGCGCTGCTTGGCCGGGCGCAGGTGACCGAGGTTGCCGTAGAGCCTGTTGTCCGCGTTCTCGCGCACGGCGCAGGTGTTGAACACGACCACGTCCGGCTCGTCGCCCTCCTCGACCCGAACGTAGCCCGCGTCCTCCAGCAGTCCGGAGAGCCGCTCCGAATCGTGCACGTTCATCTGGCATCCGTAGGTCCGGACCTGAAAACGCCGCGAACGGTCCTGCGGATCGCGCTCCGTGCTCATTCTCCCAGCTTAACGGGCTGATGATGACTCAACTCAGCGGGTCGCGGCAACGACGCCCCAGTTCGGAAGCCGATCCGGAACCACCAGCCACCTTGCGGTGCCGACAGGCGTTCGCGCACCGGTTGAGCCTCCGGAACCTCGATGTGACCGAGTTGCAACCTCACAGCGCCTCTTCACCCTGGATTCTGCCCAGCGGGGCGTTAAAGTTTCGCCCATCGTGTCCAAAAAACTTGGAGAACGTATGAGCGAGGCCGCCACGGACGTGCCGATGATCCGGATGTCCGCGGTTGACAAGTACTTCGGTTCGCTGCACGTCCTGCGCGACATCGAACTCGAGGTCCCCCGCGGACAGGTCGTCGTCGTGCTCGGCCCGTCCGGTTCCGGCAAGTCGACCCTGTGCCGTGCCATCAACCGACTGGAGCCGATCGACTCGGGCTCGATCGAGATCGACGGCAAGCCGTTGCCCGCGGAAGGCCGCGAACTCGCCCAGCTGCGCGCGGACGTCGGCATGGTGTTCCAGCAGTTCAATCTCTTCGCGCACAAGACCATCGAGGAGAACGTCACGCTCGGGCCGCTCAAGGTCCGGAAGAACACCGCCTCCGAGGCTCGTGAGCAGGCCCGCCAGCTGCTCGACCGGGTCGGCATCGCCGACCAGTCCGCGAAGTACCCGGCCCAGCTCTCGGGTGGGCAGCAGCAGCGGGCGGCGATCGCTCGCGCACTGGCGATGAAGCCGAAAGTGATGCTCTTCGACGAGCCCACCTCCGCACTCGACCCCGAGATGGTCAACGAGGTCCTCGACGTCATGACCGGCCTCGCCGCCGAGGGAATGACGATGCTCGTGGTCACCCACGAGATGGGTTTCGCGCGCAAGGCCGCGCACCGCGTGCTGTTCATGTCCGACGGCGAGGTCGCCGAGGACTCCACCCCGCAGGAGTTCTTCAGCGCCCCGAGAACCGATCGTGCCAAGGACTTCCTCGGCAAGATCCTCACGCACTGACCGAGAAACACACCGAGAGGGGCGACGATGCGAATTCGCAGGACACAGTGGGTGATCGCACTGGCGGCGTCGCTGACGATGGTGCTCACCGCGTGCGGAGGCGGCGAGAACCAGCTCGACAGCGGCGGCAACGAGGTACAGGTCAACCAGGACGCGCAGTTCCCCGAGGGCTCCACGATGGCCCGAGTGCAGTCCGACGGGATCACGATCGGGACCAAGTTCGACCAGCCGCTGTTCGGGCTCAAGGGGCTCGACGACAAGCCGCAAGGCTTCGACGTCGAGATCGCCAAGATCATCGCGGGCAAGATGGGCATCCAGCCTGATCAGATCGAATGGGTCGAGACACCGAGCGCGACGCGTGAAGAGGTCATCGAGCAGGGCAAGGTCGACATGGTCGTGGCGACGTACACGATCAACGACGAGCGCGCGGAACGGATCAGCTTCGCAGGCCCCTACTACGAAGCGGGTCAGGACCTCATGGTCAAGGCCGACAACCAAACCATCACCGGGCCGGACTCGTTGCGGGCATCGGGCGCGAGGGTCTGCACCGTCAGCGGCTCGACCCCGGCCGAGGAGATCCGTAAGTACGTCGACCCGGCCAACCTGGTGCTCTTCGACGTGTACTCGAAGTGCGCCGACGCACTGCGCACCGGCCAGGTGGACGCCGTGACCACCGACAACGTGATCCTGCTCGGCCTCGTCGAGAAGAGCAACGGCGAGTTCAAGTTGCTGGAGAAGCCGTTCACCGAAGAGCCGTACGGCGTCGGCATCAAGAAGGGCGACACGCAGTTCTGCGAGTTCATCCACCAGAGCCTGACCGAGGCTGCCGAGGAGGGCTCCTACGCCAAGGCATGGGAAGCCACGGCGGGAACCGTCTCCGAACAGACGCCGGAACTTCCGCAGTTCGGTCCCTGCCGCTGATCCGCACACCAGGAAGGGGCGCCGAGCACGACGGCGCCCCTTCCGTACGGCCGGAGTGAAACGTGGACGTCATCGTCGAAAACCTGCCGATGTACCTGGACGGCGTCCGGGTCACGCTGCTGATCTGCCTGTACGCGGCGGTCCTCGCGCTCGTGCTCGGCACCCTCATGGCCTCGTTCCGGGTGTCCCCGCTGCCGCCGCTGCGGGGCGCCGGAGCGTCGTGGGTCACGATCTTCCGGAACTGCCCGTTGACGGTGGTCCTGTTCTTCATGGCCTTCGGGCTGCCGGAGATCGGCCTCAACGGCTCGTACTTCTGGTTCGGCACCGTCGGTCTCGCGCTCTACACGTCGGCATTCGTGTGTGAGGCGTTGCGCAGTGGAATCAACGCGGTTCCCGCGGGACAGGCGGAAGCCGCCCGGGCGGTCGGCCTGGACTTCAGTCAGACACTCTCGCTGGTGGTGCTGCCCCAGGCGGTGCGGACCGTCATCCCGCCACTGGGAAACGTCTACATCGCCATGATCAAGAACTCGGCGATCGTCGGCGCGTTCGGCGTCGGCGGTGACCTCTTCGCCGTCGGTACCACCCTCACCTCAGCGCGGGGTGAGGCCGCACTGCCGGTCCTGACCGGCGTCGTCATCGGATACCTCATCATCACGATCCCGGCCGGGCTGCTGCTCGGCGTCGTCGAGCGGAAGGTGGCGATCGCCCGATGACAACCCAGGTGCTGTACGAGGAGCCGGGCCCCAAGGCGAAGCGGCGCTCCTTGTTCTCCAGCGTCGGCGTCGGCGTCGTGATCCTCGCGGTCCTGACCTGGGTGCTCGTCACGCTCGGAGCCCAGGGACAACTCACCGTCGAGAAGTGGGGTCCGCTGATCGACCCCACGAACGGGACCTTCGGGCCGCTGTGGAACCTGCTCGGCCAAGGCCTGCTCAACACCCTGCTCGCCGCCGCGCTCGCCGTCGTCCTCTCGCTGGTCCTCGGCACGATCCTGGCGCTGAGCAGGGTCACCGCCGCACGCTGGTACCGCTGGGCCGTCGTCGGGCTCATCGAACTGTTGCGTGGTGTGCCGGTCGTCATCGCGATCTTCTTCGCCTCGCGGGTGCTGCCGGAGTTCGGCGTCGACCTGTCGCTGGTCTGGTACCTGGTCATCGGCCTCACCGCGTACAACATGGTGATCATCGCCGAGATCGTGCGCGCAGGAATCCTCGCGCTGCCCCGGGGCCAGGCCGAGGCCGCCTACGCGGTCGGGATGACTCGCGGCCAGGTTCTCCGCACGGTGCTGCTTCCGCAGGCGTTCCGGGCGATGCTGCCCGCGCTGATCAGCCAGCTCGTGGTGATCCTCAAGGACACCTCACTGGGCTTCATCATCGGCTACGAGGACTTCGTCCGGCAGGGCCAGATCATCATCCAGAACCTCGGCAATCCGATTCAGACCTACATCGTCATCGCGATCGTGTTCATCGTGCTGAACTACGCGCTGAGCAGGCTCGCCATCTGGGTCGAGCACCGGATCAGTCACGGCCGCAAGGCCGCGACCGACGCCACAGCGGTCGAAAAGGAAGTTGCAGGGGACTGACCCGTCTCCCCGGCACTCCGGACTGGCGAGCGCCGGCATCTCGTCTGTATCGGTTTTGTGGATCCCTTCCGAACCAGTACAGTGGTCGCCGTCACCGCCCGGCGGAGACGTCAACGACGCCGTCCTCGCGCACGATTGACCCCGCGTAGGAGGCGACGTATGGCGCAGCAAGCCACCCACCCGACCGTTCAGGCCGTCACCGACCGCATCGCGGCACGCAGCCACGCGACCCGATCGGCGTACCTGCAGCGACTCCGGAACGCCGCGTCCGACGCACCCGCCCGAGCGGAGATGGGGTGCAGCAATCTCGCGCACGGATTCGCGGGTATCACCGGGCCGGACAAGGCGACGGTCAAGGAACTCGCGCTGCCCAACGTCGCGATCGTCTCCGCGTACAACGACATGCTCTCCGCGCACAAGCCCTACGCGGAGTTCCCGGCCTGGATCAAGGACGCCACCCGACGCGCCCGCGGCGTCGCCCAGTTCGCCGGTGGAGTCCCCGCGATGTGCGACGGCATCACTCAAGGCCGCACCGGCATGGAACTCTCGCTGTTCTCACGCGACGTCATCGCGATGTCGACGGCCGTCGCGCTCTCGCACGAGATGTTCGATTCCGCCCTCCTGCTCGGAGTGTGCGACAAGATCGTGCCCGGACTACTCATCGGCGCCCTGACCTTCGGACACCTGCCGACCCTGCTCGTGCCGGCAGGACCGATGGCCTCCGGGCTGCCGAACAGCGAGAAGAGCCGCGTGCGCCAACTGTTCGCCGAAGGCAAAGCCACCAGGGACGACCTGCTGGAAGCCGAGTCCGCTTCGTACCACTCCCCCGGTACGTGCACCTTCTACGGCACCGCGAACTCCAACCAGCTCGTCGTCGAGGCCATGGGCCTGCACCTACCCGGCTCCAGCTTCGTCCCGCCCGGTACACCGCTGCGCAAGGCTCTCACCGAACACGCCGCCCGCCGCGCCGTCGAGCTCTCCCGGGGTGAACAGCGGTTGCCGGTCGGCGAACTGGTCGATGAGCGGACCATCGTCAACGGCGTCGTCTCGCTGCTGGCCACCGGAGGGTCCACCAACCACACGATGCACCTCGTCGCGATCGCGGCGGCCGCGGGCATCGAACTCACCTGGGACGACTTCTCCGAACTGTCCTCGGTGATCCCGCTGCTCAGCCGCGTGTACCCGAACGGCACCGCGGACATCAACCATTTCGCCGCCGCGGGCGGTGTGCAGACGCTCGTCGGGCAACTGCTCGATGCCGGTCTGCTGCACCGCGACGTGCAGACGGTCGCGGGGCCCGGTCTCGACCGGTACCGACAGCTGCCGTTCCTCGACGGCGAGGATCTCGTCTGGCAGGACGGACCCGGGCACAGCCTCGACACCGAGGTCTTGCGCGGCGTCTCCGAGCCGTTCTCACAGGACGGGGGCCTCCAAGTGCTCGACGGCAACCTCGGCCGGTCCGTCATCAAGGTCTCGGCCGTGCGACCGGAACACCGCTCGGTCACCGCAGCGGCCCGCGTCTTCGACGACCAGGAGGAGTTCTCGACGGCCTTCCGTGCGGGCGAGCTGGACCGGGACGTCGTGGTCGTGGTCCGCAATCAGGGCCCGCAAGCCAACGGGATGCCCGAGCTGCACAGCCTCACTCCCGGGCTCGGCGTGCTGCAGGACCGGGGCCACCAGGTTGCGCTGGTCACCGACGGCCGGATGTCCGGCGCGTCCGGCAAGGTCCCCGCCGCGATCCAGGTGACACCGGAGGCCAGTGCCGGTGGCGAGCTGGCATTGGTGCACGATGGCGACGTCATCCGTCTCGACGTCGCGACGGGAACCCTGGAAGTGCTCGTCCCCGCCCACGAACTCACCGCACGGACACCGGCGCCCGCGGCGTCCCCCGCCCAGTTCGGAACCGGGCGCGAGCTCTTCGCCGCCTTTCGCAGCGCCGTCGGTGGCGCCGAGCGAGGGGCGAGCGTGTTCGCGCCGCGCACCGATGCGGACCAGGACGTGTTCGCCTGACCCGGAGGATCACCATGCGCTCCACCGACCTGCTCGACCTCAGCCCCGTGGTCCCTGTCGCCGTGCTCGAGGACGCCGAGCACGCGGTCCCGCTCGCCAGGGCCTTGCTGCACGGCGGGATCCGCACCATCGAAGTCACGCTCCGCACGAACGCGGCGTTGTCGTCGGTGGAACGGATCGCCGCCGAGGTGCCCGAGATCGTCGTCGGGGTGGGAACCGTGACCGAGTCGGGCCAGGCGAAAGCCGCCGCCGACGCGGGTGCGCGGTACCTCGTGACGCCGGGATGGACGGAACGGCTGCTCGACGAGGTCGACAGCACCGGTCTGCCGAACCTCCCCGGAGTGAGCACCGTGTCCGAGGCGCTACGGCTCGCCGAACGCGGGGCCCGTGCACTGAAGTTCTTCCCCGCCGAACCCAGCGGCGGCATCCCCTACCTGAAGGCCCTCAGCAGTCCGCTGCCGGAACTGCGGTTCTGCCCCACCGGTGGGATCAGCCAGGTGAGTGCCGCCGACTATTTGGCGTTGCCGAACGTCGGCTGCGTCGGCGGCTCATGGCTCAGTGATCCGAAGCTGCTCGCCGCAGGCGAGTGGGACCGTATCGAAACGTTGGCTCGGGAGGCTGCCGCACTGCGGTGACTGGTGGTCGTGCCGTGGGGCTGGTGGGCTGCGGTGCGCATCCGGGCGTCAGGCAGGCTCGTCGTGGATCCGTGCCAGGGCCTCGGGAACGGAATCGACGACTGGGAAACCGCTGGTCTCCAATGCGGAACGGTTCATGACACCGGTCGTGAGCAGGATGCAGCGGGCGCCCACGTGCTCGGCAGCGTGGGCATCGTCGAGGACGTCGCCGATGAGCACGGTCTCGCCGGGGTCGACACCGAGTTCACCGAGATGCTTGTCCAGGTGAACCGCCTTGGAGCCGCCGCCGATCTCGGAGCGCAGGCCGTCGACACGGGCGAACAGCCGGTCGAGACCGTACTCGCTGACCAGTGGCACCAGCTCGTCGTGGAACCACATGGACAGCAACGACTGACTGCGCCCGGTCGCCGGGGGCTGCCCACCCTCTGAGGTCACGACCGGAACTGCGTGCGGACCTCGCCAGGAGTCCAGTGCTTCCGGGACTCCTGTGGCGAGGGCACAGGACGGCAGCAGGTCCCGATACGCCTCGTGGTACAGACGGTCGACACGAGCCCAGTCGTCCTCGTCGAGGTCCCGATCCAACAACCGTTCATAGCAGTGGCGCAGTGGCCGGCTGTAGGTGGCTCGCCACGTGTCCAGGTCGACAGGGGCGCGGCCGAACGCCTCACAGACGACGTTGACCGCGGCGACGACCGCGTCGTTGTCGTCAAGGATCGTGCCGTTCCAGTCCCACACGATGTGCTGCACTTGCGACGGCTCACTCTGGGCCGACATTGACTCACACCCTTCTTCGAAGCCGAGTTTCCATACCGGCGACGAGCAGGAGTCGGTGCGTGACGAACCTCTGGGTCAGAGGTCGTCCTCGCCGCACTGCTCGCGTTCGACCTCTTCGCGGACGACACGGAACGAGAGGCCTTCTCCGTATCCCTTTCGCGCGAGCATTCCCAGCAGACGGCGCCGCTTCACGTGATCGTCCACGAAGGACAACGTTCGCAGCTTGCGGCGCACCAGTTCCCGGGCCCGCTCCGACTCGGCGTCCTCGTCCATACCGGAGAGTGCCTCGGTGACGACGGTGTCGTCGACCCCTTTACGCCGCAGCTCGAACCGGAGCGCCTTGCGCCCCAGTCCCTGATACTGGTGACGCTGGTGCACCCAGCTTTCGGCGAACTCCGCGTCGTCGACGAGCCCGGCGTCGACGAACTTTCGCAGCGTCGCGTCCACCACGTCCTCCTCGATGTCCTTGCGCAGCAACGCTTGCCGTAGCTCAGCTTCGCTGCGAGCACGAACCGCCAGGAGACGGTAGACGACGTCCCGCGCCCGGCTCTCCGGAGAGTCCGTGGTCGCCGACCCGGGCTGATCTTGTGCGGTGTCCGGAGTGTCCGCAGCGGGAGTGGAACGACCTCGACCGCTCCTCCCCCGTCGCGGAGCCTCGCTACTCACGACCACTCACGAAATCAGAACTCCGTCGGAGCCGACTCGGTCTCCGGCGCGTCAACCTGAGCGCCGATTCCGATCTTCTCCTTGATGCGCTTCTCGATCTCGTTCGCGACGTCGGGGTTCTCCCGCATGAACTTGCGGGCGTTCTCCTTACCCTGGCCCAACTGGTCACCTTCGTAGGTGTACCAAGCACCGGACTTGCGGATGATGCCCTGTTCCACGCCCACGTCGATGAGCGAACCCTCGCGACTGATCCCGACGCCGTAGATGATGTCGAACTCGGCCTGCTTGAACGGCGGCGCGGTCTTGTTCTTCACTACCTTCACGCGGGTGCGGTTGCCCACCGCGTCGGAACCGTCCTTCAAGGTCTCGATCCGCCGCACGTCCAACCGCACCGACGAGTAGAACTTCAGCGCCTTCCCACCCGTGGTCGTTTCCGGAGAACCGAACATGACGCCGACCTTCTCGCGGAGCTGGTTGATGAAGATGGCGGTGGTCTGCGAGCTGTAGAGCGCCCCGGTGAGCTTACGCAACGCCTGGCTCATCAGGCGGGCCTGGAGACCGACGTGGCTGTCGCCCATCTCCCCTTCGATCTCGGCGCGAGGCACCAGCGCGGCCACGGAGTCGATGACGATGACGTCCAGTGCGCCGGAGCGGATCAGCATGTCCGTGATCTCCAGCGCCTGTTCACCGGTGTCCGGCTGGGACACCAGCAGCGCATCCGTGTCCACCCCGATCGCCTTGGCGTACTCGGGATCGAGTGCGTGCTCGGCGTCGACGAACGCCGCGGTGCCACCCTGCTGCTGCGCGTTCGCGACGGCGTGCAGCGCGACCGAGGTCTTACCACTGCTCTCCGGACCGTAGACCTCCACGATGCGGCCCCGGGGCAGTCCACCGATGCCGAGCGCGACGTCCAGCGAGATCGACCCGGTCGGGATCACCTCGACCGGTGGGCGCGTGTCCTCGCCGAGGCGCATCACCGATCCCTTGCCGAACTGCTTGTCGATCTGGGCGAGAGCGAGCTCCAACGCCTTGCCCTTGTCGGGTGTTGCTGCCATCGGGGATCCACCTCGGGTCGCGTCGAACTGATCTGTGGGCGTACTTGAAACGCTACGGGCAGGGACCGACAGTCCGATTCCGGGGACCGGGACACTCGGCCTCACCGGCACCCTGTCCGTGGCATCGGGAGAGCGGCGCTGTTCGGTTCCTGACGACGACCACCATAGCCGAACGAATGTTCGATTCGGCGCAGACACGCCCATGCGACACCCAGTCAGGCGCACACGGAGCACGACACCGAATGCCGACAGACACCGCACGGGAACACGGAATCGCGATCACGCGCCGCCTGACGTCCGCCTCCGCACCAACGGCCGTCCGGGGGAGCTTCAGTCGGGGTTCAACGGCGATCGGACGGGACTTCGAACTCCTCGCACAAGGTGCGCCAGACCTGCTTGGGGTCGATCCCGGCCTCGAGTGCCTCATCGACGGTGCGTCCACCGAGGGCGGACATGACGTGGTCCTGAGCGAGCATCTCCGCACGAAGGCGGCCGAACTCGGTGGCCATGCGATCGCGGAACACGGTGTGGCGCATCGGCACCAGCTTAGAGGGAGCACGGGCTGATCTGCGTTGGTGGTCGGGGCGGTGTACGCAGCAGGCAAGCAGTCGACGCAATGTGCCTGACCACGCTCCACACCCGCGCACCCTCCTCCAGTCGCGCCGCACGACGCCGGAGTCGGCCTGTGACCGCCGGTAGGCTGGTGTGGTGATGCCAGTCGCCCAGCAGGTGCTTCTCGACCTGCCCGCACTCGCCACGCTCGCCCAGGGCGGCGACCCGACCGGCGCCGGACCGGTGGCCAAGGTCGTCATGTCGCTGGGCCTGTTGGTCGTGATCGTTCTGCTGCTCCGCGCTCTCTGGCACCAGCGAGGACGGTGAATCACGAGCAGAAGTTCCGCCTGCGTCCGCTGGACGGCCCGCTGTCGGCGGCATACGGCAGCATGGTGACGTGACGGATCCCGTGAACAGGTTCGGGGCGGCGACGCAGGAGTGGTTTCGCGGCGCCTTCGCCGCCCCGACGGACGCACAGGCGCAAGCGTGGGACGCGATCGGCGCCGACGAACACGCGTTGGTAGTCGCTCCGACCGGCTCGGGAAAGACACTCGCGGCTTTCCTGTCCGCGCTGGACCGGCTGGCCACCCAATCGAAGTCATCGGAACCGAAACGGCGCTGCCGGGTGCTCTACGTCTCGCCGCTGAAGGCGCTCGCAGTCGACGTGGAACGCAATCTTCGGTCCCCGCTGGCGGGCATCCGGCAGGCGACGAGCAGGGCAGGCGACACACCACCGGACATCACCGTCGGGATGCGCACCGGCGACACCCCCGCCGATCAGCGGCGCAGCTTCGCGAGAACGCCGCCGGACATCCTCGTGACCACGCCCGAGTCGCTGTTTCTGCTGTTGACCTCGGCGGCCAGGGAGTCGTTGCGGGGCGTGGAGACCGTCATCGTCGACGAGGTGCACGCAGTGGCGGGCACGAAACGCGGTGCGCACCTGGCGCTGTCACTGGAACGACTGGACGAACTGCTGGACTCGCCGGCCCAACGCATCGGCTTGTCGGCGACCGTCCGGCCGGTGGACGAAGTGAGCGCGTGGCTCTCCGGCGGCAGACCCGTCCGGACCGTCCAGCCGCCGAGCGCGAAGCAGGTCGAGGTCCGGGTGGAGGTCCCCGTGGAGGACCTGGCCTCGCTCGGTACCCCTACCGGCGAGATCGAAGGCTCCGCCGCAGGTGCCGAACAGCGCACCTCCATCTGGCCCGCCGTACAGGGACGAGTCTTGGAGCTGGTGCGCGAACACCGGTCGACGATCGTGTTCACGAACTCCAGAAGGCTCGCCGAGCGCCTCACGTCCGGGCTCAACGAACTCGCGGACGAAGCGCAGGAGACCGAGCCGGACGAGGCGGTCGATTCCAAGGCCGACCAGCACGAGCGTGCAGGGCTCGGCCGCTTCCCCGCCGCGGCGGTGGGCCAGTCCGGGGTCACCGGGGGTGCTGCGTCCACGGTCGCGAAGGCGCACCACGGCTCGATGTCGAAGGACCAGCGCACCTTGGTCGAGGAAGAGCTCAAGTCCGGGCACCTGCCGTGTGTCGTCGCGACGTCCTCGCTCGAACTGGGGATCGACATGGGGGCGGTCGACCTCGTGGTCCAGGTCGAGGCGCCGCCCACGGTGTCGTCGGGGATGCAGCGCATCGGGCGCGCCGGTCACCATGTCGGCGCGGTCTCCCGAGGCGTGGTGTACCCGAAGTTCCGAGGTGACCTCATCAGCTGTGCCGTGGTCTCCGAACGCATGGCGGCCGGCCTGATCGAAGCGCTCGCCTACCCGCGCAACCCGTTGGACGTGCTCGCGCAGCAGGTCGTGGCCATGGTGGCGATGGACTCGTGGCCGGTGTCGCGCTTGGCGACGGTGGTGCGTCGCGCCGCTCCGTTCGCGGGCTTGCCGGACTCCGCCCTGCAGGCGGTGCTGGACATGCTCGCCGGCCGCTACCCGAGCGAGGAGTTCGGGGAGCTGCGCGCCCGAATCGTGTGGGACCGCATCAACGACGTGCTGACGACGCGGCCCGGTGCGCAACGGCTCGCCGTGACTTCCGGCGGGACCATCCCCGACCGGGGTCTGTTCACCGTGGTGACACCGAGTGGGGACGAGACGTCCCGTTCGGGCGGGGTGCGGGTCGGCGAGCTCGACGAGGAGATGGTCTACGAGTCCCGGGTGGGCGACACGTTCCTGCTGGGCACCTCGTCCTGGCGCGTGGAGGACATCACCCACGACCGGGTCGTGGTGGTGCCCGCCCCCGGACAACCGGCACGGATGCCGTTCTGGAAGGGCGACTCCCCGGGACGTCCGCTGGAACTGGGCCGGGCCTGGGGAGCGTTCGTCCGGGAACTGGTCGCGGCCGGACGTTCGGTGGCCGACGAACGACTGGAGTCGGTCGGTCTGGACGCATGGGCACGCGGAAACCTGCTGTCCTACGTGGCCGAACAACGGGAGTCGACCCGCCACGTTCCGGACGACCGCACGATCCTCGTGGAGCGGTTCCGCGACGAGCTCGGCGACTGGCGGATGGTCGTGCATTCCCCGTTCGGGGCGCAGGTCAACGCACCATGGGCCTTGGCGATCGGCGCGCGGCTGCGGGAACGCCGCGGGATCGACCCGCACATCGCCTCGTCGGACGACGGGATCGTGGTGCGACTTGCGGACGCCGTGGACGAGTCCGGGGCGGAGGTGCTGCCGACCGCCGAGGAGGTGCTGCTCGCACCGGAGGAAGTCCAGCAGGTCGTCACCGCGGAAGTGGGTGGTTCGGCGTTGTTCGCGGCCCGATTCCGGGAGTGCGCGGCGCGAGCGTTGTTGCTGCCGCGGCGCGATCCGGGGCGCCGGTCGCCGCTGTGGCAGCAGCGCCAGCGGGCCGCGCAACTGCTGGCGGTGGCTTCGCAGTACGAACAGTTCCCGATCGTGCTGGAGGCGATGCGAGAGTGCCTGCAGGACGTCTACGACGTGCCCGGCCTCGTCGAACTCATGACACAGGTGCGGTCGCGGACGGTGCGCGTGGTCGAGGTGCAGACCCCTACACCGTCGCCGTTCGCGAAGAGCCTGCTGTTCGGCTACATCGGGATGTTCCTCTACGAGACCGACGCACCGTTGGCCGAACGCCGGTCCGCGGCGCTGAGTCTCGACTCGACCCTGCTGGCGGAACTGCTCGGTTCGGAGGCGTTGCGGGACCTGCTCGACCCCGACGTGGTCGCCGAGGTCGAAGAGCAGCTGCAACGACGCACGCCGGAGCGCAAGGCAAAGGACGTCGAGACCGCAGCGGACGTGCTGCGCTTCCTGGGTGACCTCGACGCCGAAGAGGCCGGCGAGCGCGGGATCCGCCCGGAGTGGCTCGACGAACTGCGGTCCCAACGGCGAGTCATCGAGGTGCGGATCGCCGGTGTAGCGCGGTGGATCGCGATCGAAGACGCCGGAAAGGTACGTGATGCGTTGGGCGCGGCGCTGCCGGTCGGTGTCCCGGAGACGTTCACCGAGCCGGTCGCGGATCCGTTGGCGGAATTGCTCATCCGGTACGCACGCTGCCACGGGCCTTTCCCTGCCGAGCAGGCGGCGCGGCGGTTCGGCCTCGGTGTCGCGGTGGTCACCTCGGTGCTGGATCGCCTGGCGGGCACCGGGCGACTCGTGCGTGGTGAGCTCCGACCGCTCGACGCGGGTGGCGGTCAGGCCCTGGAGTACTGCGACGCCGAAGTGCTCCGACGACTGCGACGCGGATCGCTGTCCCGGCTTCGTGCCGAGGTCGAACCCGTCGAACCGTCGGCACTGGGCCGATTTCTTCCCGCGTGGCACGGTATCGGGGCGCGGCCGCGATCGGCGCCGACCGCTGACGACGTCCTGGCCGTGGTGGAACAGCTGGCGGGCGTGCCGATTCCGGCCAGCGCATGGGAATCGCTGATCCTGCCGTCGCGCCTGCCCGGCTACTCGCCAGCACTGCTCGACGAGTTGACCTCGACGGGCGAGGTGAGCTGGGTGGGTTCGGGCGCCCTCGCCGGTGGCGACGGCTGGATCTCGATGGTGCCGACCGAACTCGCGGACCTGTTGCTTCCGGATCCGCCGGAGGCGGACGGCTCGGCGGACTCTCCGTTGCACCGATCTGTGATGTCCACTTTGGAGGGTGGAGCGCAGTTCTTCCGTCAGCTGGTCGATCGGGCGAGCACGGTGCTCACCGAACAGGGTGAACACGTCCCCGACGATGCGGCCGTGACGGCGGCGCTCTGGGATCTGGTGTGGGCAGGCGTGGCGACGAACGACACTGTGGCCCCGCTGCGCGCGCTGCTGTCCGGCGGCCGCGCGGCACACAAGGCGCGACGTGGCAGTCCGCGTGGGCGGTACGCGCGACTGCGTGGCGCCCGCCCGTCCATGCCCAGCCGCACCGGGCCGCCCACCGTCGCCGGACGTTGGTCGACGGCACCGCAACCCGCACCGGATCCGACCCGACGGGCCCACGCCCGAACTGAGGCGTTTCTGGAACGCCACGGCGTGCTCACCCGAGGTTGCCTCGACACCGAGCGGGTGAGCGGCGGTTTCGCCGCCGTGTATCAGGTGTTGCGCACGATGGAGGACTCCGGCCGGTGCCGGCGCGGATATGTCGTCGAGGGGCTCGGTGGCGCGCAGTTCGCCGTGCCTGGAGCGATCGATCGCCTGCGAGCGCACTCGCGCAACACCGGTGGCGAGCCGCGCGACAGCGACGAACAGGCACTCGTACTGGCGGCCGCGGATCCCGCACAGCCGTACGGCGCAGCCCTGGCGTGGCCGAGCCCGGTGGCCGAACAACGGCATCGCCCGGGACGGAAAGCGGGCGCACTCGTCGTTCTGGTGGACGGTGCACTCGTGCTGTACGTGGAACGGGGCGGAAAATCGTTGCTGTCGTTCACCGAAGACGAGCCCTCGCTGCGTCGTGGTGCGGAAGCGCTCGCCCGGGCTGTCCACGACGGGTGGCTCGGGGCACTGGCAGTGCAACGAGCCGACGGCGAGGGGGCACTCGGCTCCCGCTTGGCGGAGATCCTCACCGATGCGGGATTCCGCGCGACGCCGAAGGGTCTGCGCTTGCGCGCATGACTGCCCGATGTGCTCGCGATCCGCTGCCGGCACGAGCGTCACCGGGTCGCGATGCGGAGCAGACTCCACAGTTGAGCGATCACGTGGTGGTCGCCCGCGGTGGTGACCATCCGGTCCGGAAGCCGCCCCCACAACCACAGGTAGACGTGCTGCGGCGTGCCAGAGAGGGTCGCGTCGACCGAGCCGCCCGCGTCGTCACGATGCACGCCGATACCGCAGGCCTCCGCCGAGACCAGCCATGCCTCGCCCCCCGCCTGAACCCGCGCCACCCATGTGCTTTGCGGCACCACACCCAGTGCGTGCAGCCGGTGCGCGAGCCACGCCCGGAGAACCTCGTCGATACCGTCGAGCGCGAGAACGGCGTCGACGGTCGCGTGCGCGTGCCACACGGCCGTTTCGACGTCCGTCCGGTGCACCAGTGCCGCGTGCAGCGCACGCCGCAACCAGAACCGGGTCGTGTGATCGCCCGGCCACCACGTCGGACAGGGGTCGTCCGGTGGGCGGCGACGAAGTTCGGCGAGCAGGTCGGCGCTGCGGTCGGTTACCCGCCGGGACAACGCCTCGACGTCGGATCCCTCGCCGCTCGCCCACCGGGCCGCGTCGTCCTCGTCCACACCCAGCCACGACAACGCGTCCTCGCACACGTCTCCTACGTGCCGCACGGATTCCCGGACGGTGCGGCCGGAAGCACCACCGACACGTGCCTCCGGTACACCGTGTCGAGCTGCATCGACGAGCAAGGTGACTTCGATTCCCAGCCGGTCGAGCATGCGGCCGTGATCGACGCGGAGCACACCCCTCACCGGACGACCGTCAGGCTGCGGCCGACGAGGCCGACGAACTCGCGCGCCCTGGTCATCATCAAATCCGACTCGTGCCTCGTCACCTGCACGACGCCCGCCTCGGCTGCGGCGCGGCGCTCCGAACACGCGTCGAACAGCAACGCCCAGTCGCCGAGCTCCGGCGCCGCACCGCCGAGGAGGGCCCAGACACTGATCGGCCGCGATCGCGGTTGATCCGGTTCACGGAGCACAACCACCGCGTGCGCCGCCCGCACGGCTGCCAGGTACCCGGTCGCGTACCGGTCGTGCGTGGTCTCACCCAGTTCGGCACGAGCGAGCACCTTCCGCGCCTGGAGCAGGAGCGAGAACGCTCCCGCTGGCGGCGAGGGTGGCTCGGCAGGAACACGGCCGTGGCCACGTGGAACCTCGGATTCCCTGCGGGGGCCGGGAATGAACACGTTCGACGTCATCGGACTCCTCCTCGTTGACTCGTCAGGCGCGGGCCGTCCAAGCCCGCGAGGGTGAGCCGTGGGGAAGCCGGCGACCGTCCGGCGGCGGGGCGCTTCCCCCACCCCGCCGCCGGACGGGATGCTCGATCGACCTCGACGACGTTTCGTCGTGGTGTGGCCCCACCACGACGGACGCGACCGGGTGTCGATCTATCGAACTATTGTTCGAACAAGGTCAGACTAGCGGCGATCGAGACGGGACTCAAGCGCGTCGACGTAGCTCACCTGTTCGAGTTGCCGTGATGGCGCCGTCCGTCGGTGCTCGCCTCACCGCAGCACGGCTCTCACACGGAGACTCTCGAAGTGGAGGACAGCGGCGGCGTGATGTCGGGCGTTCCTTGATGTCGCCGATCCGCAGCCGACCGCGAGCCGAGAACCCGCCGCGGAACCACCCACGCACATCGATCCGTGCACCCTTTACAGTTCGAGCACGTGACCGCAGCTCCCTCGCCCCGCCACGACCGTGTCGTCGACCTCAGCGCCGACCAGTTCCGCGCGCGCATGGACGAGGCGCTCGGCCTCTACATCACCGCCATGGGCTATCCGGCGGGCACGTCTGCGCACCGGGCGCCGATGTGGTCGGCCCACGTCCTGCGGCCGGGATGGCGATCCGTCGGTGCGCTCAACAGCGCCGACGAACTCGTGGGCGTCGGGTACGGCTACCTGGGCGCAAGCGGTCAGTGGTGGCACGAGCAGGTGCGGCGCGGGCTGCTCGCCGCGGGCGACGCGGCGGCGGTGGAGAACTGGATGACCGACTACTTCGAACTGACCGAGCTGCACGTGCATCCCGACAGTCAGGGCGGCGGGCTCGGAGAGGCGCTGCTGCGCCGTCTGCTGGAAGGGGCGCCAGGCACGTCCGTCCTGCTGTCCACTCCGGAAGGTCCGACCCGGGCGTGGAAGCTCTACCGCCGGGTCGGTTTCGTGGACGTGCTGCGGGACTATCGCTTCACCGGGGATCCGCGGCCATTCGCGGTCCTGGGACGTTCGCTGCCGCTGGAGTCGTGAGGCCGGCCCGGACGGCACCCCGACCGGCCGAGATGAGTGGTCGCGCGGAGTGACGGCCACGGTCAGGCACACGGCGTCGACCGTTTTCCACCACGTATGCAGACCAACCATCCGCGGGTTCTCGCCGCGTACACGTGGTACTCACGAGGACCCCAACGCCGCGAGGCGCGAACTGGAGCGGCGGTACCGGACCACCTACCCCAGCTCCCCAACGCCCTGTCACAGGCGTGCGAGTTGCTCCCGCAGGGTGTCCAGCCCCATCGGCCCCATTTCCAGCGAGCGACGGTGGAACTCCTGGAGGTCGAAAGCGTCACCGTGGCGGTCGCGGGCGTCCTGCCGGGCCGCCAGCCACAGCCGTTGGCCGAGCTTGTACGACGGCGCCTGTCCCGGCCAGCCGAGGTAGCGGTCGATCTCGTCCCGGACCTGCGCCTCGTCGGTGATGGTGCGGGTCAGCATGAACTCGAGCCCGAGCTCAGGCGTCCACTGCTCGCCCTCGTGGAAGCCGGTGCCAGCGGGGATCTCCAGCTCGAGGTGCATCCCGATGTCCACGATCACGCGGGCGGCGCGGAACAGCTGGTCGTTGAGCATGCCGAGCAGGTTTCCCTCGTCCTCGAAGTAGCCCAGCTCGCGCATGAGCTGCTCGGCGTAGAGCGCCCAGCCTTCCCCGTGTCCCGACACGAACGTCATCAACCGCTGGTATTTGTTCAGTTGCTGCGCCTGATAGACGGCGGTGGCGACCTGAAGATGATGTCCGGGCACCCCTTCGTGGTAGACGGTGCTGAGTTCGCGCCACGTCGGGAAGCCGACCTTGTCCTCCGGCACCGACCACCACATGCGCCCCGGACGGGTGAAATCGTCGTTCGGCCCGGTGTAGTAGGCGCCGACACCACCACCGGGCGGGGCGATCTTGCATTCCAGCGTCATCAAGGCGTCCGGCAGCGCGAAGTGCTTACCCCGCACCTCTTCCAGCACCTCGTCGGAAACCCGCTGCATCCACGCGGCGTAGGCGTCCTGACCGCGTACGCGGTAACGCTCGTCGGCGTCGAGCACCGCGGCGGCCTCCGAGAGGGTGGCGCCGGGCCTGACCCCGTTGGCAATGCGTTCCATCTCGGCCCTGATCGCGGAAAACTCCCGCCAGCCCCACTCGTATGCCTCGCGCAGATCCAACGCGGCGCCGGTGAAGTACCGGGACCACAGCCGGTACCGCCGCTCGCCGACCGCGTCTTTGGCGGGAGCCTTCGGCAGCAGCTCGGTGCGCAGAAAGTCGGCGAGGCCCGCGTAGGCCTCGGCGGCTTTCGCTGCGGACGAGGCGAGGTCGGCCCGCACGGTGTCGTCGACGTCGGCGCGGGCCACCATGTCGGCGAAGAACGACTCCCCGCCCGTGCGCCCGGCCCACCGGTCGCACTGGTCGGCGACCTTCGAGACCTGACGCCGAGCGGCGACCTGCCCGTTGTCCGCCGCGGCACGCAGGGACTCGGCGATGCCGTCCGCCCCGCCGGGGAGGTTCTCGAGCCGTCGCGCGATGGTGCGCCAATGCTCGGGGGTCTCGGCGGGCATCAGGTCGAACACCTGCCGCAGGTCCTGAACCGGAGAGGCGATGACGTTGAGCTGGGCCATGTCCTCCCCCGCGTCGGCGAGTTCCAGGTCGATCCCCACGCGTTCCAGGAAGACCGCCTGCGCCACCCGCTCCGATTCGTCGGCCGGAACGGCGGCGCGCACGTCTTTCCACGCGGTTCGCGCCAGCTCGGTGCGCGTGCGCCGACCGTCGGGCGAGTAGTCGGTCACGAGATGGTCGCCGCCCGGGATCCCGAGGTAGGTCGCGGCGATCGGGTCGAGGGCGGCGTAGTCCTCGACGTAGCGGTCACAGATCTGGTGCACACCCTGGTGCTCGGAAGACATGTCGTGACGTTATCGCGCCGCACGAGCGGTTTTCGAGCGACGTAGCGCTGATCGTCGGATCTCGCATCTCCGGCGAGGAATCCACGCCGGTGGCACGATCCGGGATGTGACGGAATCAGGGCGCGAACGACGCCCGGCCCGGGGCGAGCGGCCGGGAAAGCCGAGGTCGGCGCGGTCGCTGGCGGCGGCGGTACTGGTGATCGTGTTGGCCGGCGTGCTCACGTCGGGGTGCCTGGACGCGCGAACCACCATGACGATCACCGAGAACGATCTCGTCTCCGGTGAGATCGTGGCCGTCACCCCGACGCCGGTCGACGCTCGCGGTTTTCAGCTGGCCGTTCCCGACGGGTTCGAGGACAAGGTCCGTTCGGAGCCGTACCGCGACGGGGATCGTTCCGGGTCGCGGTTGTCCTTCGAGGAGCTCACCTTCACCGAGTTGGAACAGCTCGCCGAGTCGATGAGCAACGACGACAGTCGGTACCGGCTGGAACTGTCCCGCACCGGATCGCTGGTGAACCTCGACGGCGAGGTCGACCTGACCCCGCTGGCCGACACGGACTCGACGGTCACGATCGAGGTGAGCGCGCCCGGAGACGTCACCACCACCGACGGGCAGGAAAGTGCCGGGCTGATCACATGGGAACCGGAGGTGGGCGAGGTCACCCCGATCACCGCGACGTTCCAGTACTCGGGTTCGCAGGATCAGAGTTGGATCGGGTGGACACTGCTACTCGGCGGGGGAACGTTCCTCGTCGCGGCGGCCGTCGGGGTGATGGCGCTGCTCGCGCACGCGCGACAGCAGCGGGAGATCCCGCAGCGGGCATGACCGTGACGATCGCTCGCGCCGGGGGCCCGGGCGTGCCCCGAGGGCGGCTCCCGTACCCAGCCGCGAGGTGCGGTTCCGCGACGTAACCACCCACGCAGATCAACCCGCGCACCCCTCTGGCCGACCCGTCCTGCGACGCACGGCCGGCCTCACGCAGGATGGACGCGTGCGCACACATCACCCGGTGGCGAGCACCGACACCGACCTGCCCGAGCACGTGCATCGAGCGCTCGAGGGCTACCTCGAGCAGCGGCTCGCGGATTGCCGCGAACTCGACGTCGCGGTCGCCGAGGCCGCCGAGGCACTCGCGCGGTTCATCCTCGACGGTGGCAAGCGACTGCGCCCCACTTTCGCCTGGTGGGGTTGGCGCGCAGGCGGTGGCGCGCACTCCGGCCCGGCCGCCGAGGCCATGGTGCGCGCGGCGAGCGCGCTCGAACTGATCCAGGCGTGTGCGCTCGTGCACGACGACCTCATCGACGCCTCGGCCACACGACGCGGGAAACCGACGATCCACGTCCGCTTCGGCCGGACACACCGCGAACGGAACTGGCGGGGCGATGCCGACCAGTTCGGGGCCGCTGCGGCGATCCTCCTCGGAGACCTGGCACTGACCTGGGCGGACGACCTGCTGCACACGGCGGGGGTGGCTTCGGACGCGTTGCAGCGAGCGTTGCCTGCGTGGCGCGCCATGCGGACCGAGGTCCTTGCCGGGCAGTACCTCGACGTGCTCGGTCAGGCCCGGGGTGACGAGTCGACGGCGGCGGCGTTGCGTATCGACGAACTGAAGTCCGCCTCCTACACGGTGCGGCGACCGCTGGAGCTCGGCGCCGCGATCGCGGACGCGGACGACTCGGTCACCACTGCGTTGCGCGAGTTCGGTTCCGAGATCGGAGTGGCGTTCCAGCTGCGCGACGACTTGCTCGGTGTCTTCGGCGACCCGGACGTCACCGGCAAGCCCGCCGGTGACGACCTTCGGGAAGGCAAGCGGACGCTGCTCATGGCCGAGGCGTTCGAAACCGCGCGGAGTCGGGGCGACGACGACGCGCTGGACCTGCTGCGTTCCTGCCTCGGCGACCCGGAACTCGACCCGGCACGAGTCGAGACCGTCCGCGGCGTACTCCACGACCTCGGCGCGGTACGCGCTGTCGAGGAGCGCATCGAGCAGCTGACGGGCCGCGCCGGACGGGCACTCGACTCGGTGGCGATCCCCGAGCCCGCGGCGGGAACGCTCGCGGACCTGGCGATCGCCGTCACCGACCGGACGCGCTGATGCGGGTCGTCGGCGGCGCCACCGATCGTGTCGTGGTCGTCGGGGCGGGCCTGTCCGGCCTCGCCGCCGCGCTGCATCTCGCGGGAGCCGGACGGCAGGTGACCGTCGTCGAGCGTGAGCACACGCCGGGTGGCCGTGCGGGGCTCCTGGAACTCGACGGATACCGCGTCGACACCGGCCCGACCGTGCTCACGATGCCGGAACTGCTGGACGAAGCGTTCGCCGCGGTCGGCGACTCACTCGACACGCGGCTCGAGCTGCGTGCTCTCACGCCCGCCTATCGCGCGTCGTTCGCGGACGGGTCGACACTGGACGTGCACACCGACGCGGACGCGATGGAACACGAGATCCGCGCCTTCGCCGGTCCGTCCGAGGCGGACGGCTACCGCAGGCTCCGGCGGTGGT
The DNA here is from genome assembly GCF_009664835.1 of Allosaccharopolyspora coralli. Lineage (NCBI taxonomy): Bacteria > Bacillati > Actinomycetota > Actinomycetes > Pseudonocardiales > Pseudonocardiaceae > Allosaccharopolyspora > Allosaccharopolyspora coralli. The sequence continues at coordinate 1,633,416 of NZ_CP045929.1, read as the reverse complement.
TGACCGACCTGTACCGCTGCGAGCTCGGTCGGTTCATCGACGCGAACTTCGACTCGCCGCTGGACCTGGTGCGTCCGGAACTCGCGCGACTGCTGGTCATGGGCGGGTTCGGACGACTCGGGCCCGCGATCGGCCGATTCCTGCACGACGAGCGTCTGCGCCGGGTGTTCTCGTTCCAGGCGTTGTACGCGGGTCTCGATCCGCGGCGAGCGCTGGCGCTGTACGGGGTGATCTCGTACATGGACACCGTCAACGGGGTGTGGTTCCCCGCGGGCGGCATGCACTCCGTGCCACGCGCGATGGCCGCCGCTGCCGCCGACGCGGGCGTGACGTTCCGGTTCGGCGAGACCGTCGACCGGCTGGAACGGTCCGGCAACCGGGTCACGACCGTGCACACCCGCTCTGGCGAAACGATCACCTCCGACGCGGTGGTCCTCACCCCCGACCTTCCGGTGGTCGACCGGCTGCTCGGAGCGGAGCGGCGACGACCACGGCCCCTGCGATGGTCTCCGTCCGCTGTGGTGATCCACGCGGGGACGACACGTAGCTGGCCGGGCACCGCGCATCACACGATCTCGTTCGGAGCCGCGTGGCGCGACACCTTCACCGAGATCATTCAGCGAGGACGGCTGATGAGCGACCCGTCGCTGTTGATCAGCCGTCCCACCGCGACCGACCCGGCGCTCGCGCCGCGCGACCGGGAACTGCACTACGTGCTGGCGCCCTGCCCGAACCTGGACACCGGCACGCTCGACTGGTCGTCGATGGGTCCCGCCTACCGGGACGAGCTGTTCGGGGTACTCGAACGCCGTGGCTTCACCGGTTTCGCCGACTCGGTCGAGGTGCAACGCCTGGTCACGCCGCCGGACTGGGCCTCGTCGGGGCACGCGGCGGGGACACCGTTCTCGGCTGCGCACACTTTCGCCCAGACCGGGCCGTTCCGCCCACGCAACCTCGTGCGCGGATACGACAACGTGGTACTCGCGGGTTCGGGCACGACTCCCGGTGTCGGAGTCCCGACCGTCCTGTTGTCGGGAAAACTCGCCGCGCGACGAGTGACCGGTTGAATCGCCGACGATCCACTGCGATTCTTCGTCGCCGCAGAAATCGCGGACGTCGAATTCACTCCTGCTTCCTGCCGTGTGCATTCCCCGGATGATTCCCGCTGCGTCGGCGCCGACCACCACGGTCGAGCGCAGCAGGCACCGAGCACCGCACCCGAGGTGTTGAGCAGTACATCGTCCGCGGAGACGACTCGCCCGGTCAACGCCACGTACTGCACCGTCTCGATCACGCACGCCGCCACTGCGGCCCCGACCGCGACGCGGCGCGGATCGCGCAACCACCGACAGCGCATCGGAGCCACGAAGCCCACCGTGAACAGCAGGAACAGGTTCCCGAGCAGCTGGATCCAGGGCCAGATCGCACCCGGCTCGGCCTGCACGGCCACGAGCAGGTCACTGCCCGGCACGACACGCACCTCGGTCGGTGCGACCGGCGTGCGCGCACCCCACACGAGATGCGTCACCGCGATCACCGACAGGACCAACGCGGCGTCGAGCGCCGAGAGCCGAATCGCGGGCGTCGGACGCAACCAGCACCCTCGGACGACGGCGCCCAGCACGGCCAGGAGAACCACGAGCGGAACGGCGAAACCCAGCAGCGGAACGATTCCGCCGTGCGCCGCCATCGCCTGATGCATCGAGACTCGTCCCCCTTTCGGGGACAGTCTCACAGTGACGATCATCGTGATGCATCCGTGATCGGCGGAGTTTCATCTCACGTTGATCCGCCGCGTGCATCACGTTCACATCACGGCGTGGGCCGAAGCGTCGAATTCACCTCGAGACGTCAGAACCCCATGGCCTGCGCGCGGCGTTTGACCTCCCGCCCCCGATCGCCACGCAACGCGTCGATCGGGGTCCCGGGCAGCGAGTCGTCGGTGGTGAACAGCCACCGCAGGATCTCGTCCTCGCTGAAACCGTTGTCGCGCAGCAGCGTGATCGTGCCGCCGAGGCCTTTGACCACGGCGTCGCCTGCGAGAAAGACATCCGGGACGCTGAGGATCTTGTCCCTGCGCAGAGCCATGAGGTGGCCGTCGCGGATGAGCTGATGGACCCGGGTCACCGGCAACCCGAGTCGCTCCGCGACATCGGGCAGCGGGATCACCTCTACGTCGGGCTCGAGCACATCCGGGGCGTTGGGGATCGCACTCACGCCCGACACGATGCCACATTCCATGGTCGAACGCCGCACCCCGACACCACCGAGCCGTTCGCTCCCGACCCGTCTCTACGATCGAGGTGTGAGCACGCACTGCCTCGACGCGCCGCGACGCGACGCGCCACCTCGCCGCTGCCCCACGCAGGGGGCCCGCCCGGGACTCGGCCCCGGCGGGCGTGCGCCGTACCGCGGCGCGCAGCGACACGGGAACTCCGGGGCAGGCATCTGATGGACTCCGGGCCACGGGGGCGTAGCGCACCACTGCTGGGCGCGATGCTGGAGCGTCGTTACCGGGTGGACTCGCTCATCGCGCGGGGCGGTATGTCGACCGTGTACCGCGGGCTGGACACCCGGCTCGACCGGCCGGTCGCGATCAAGGTGATGGACAGCCAGTACTCGGGCGACCGGGCCTTCACCGAACGCTTCGAGGGCGAGGCACGCGCGGCGGCCAAGCTGCACCACCCGAACGTCGTCGCCGTCTACGACCAGGGGGTCGACACCGCCGCCGACGGCGAGCACGTGTTCCTGGTGATGCAACTGGTCGAGGGCGCGACTCTGCGCGACCTGATCCACCAGGAAGGAACACTGCCGCTGCCGATGGCGGTCACGGTGATGGAAAGCGTGCTAGCCGCGCTCGCCGCCGCCCACCAGGCGGGCATGGTCCACCGCGACATCAAGCCGGAGAACGTCCTCATCGGCAAGGACGGCACCGTGCGGGTAGCCGACTTCGGGCTCGTCCGCGCGGCCGCATCGAGCAACGCGACCTCCGGCAACGTCATCCTCGGGACTGTGGCCTACCTCTCGCCGGAGCAGGTGACCACCGGCGCGGCGGATGCACGCAGTGACGTCTACGCCGCGGGCGTGGTGTTCTACGAGATGCTCACCGGCGCTCCGCCGTACGAGGGCGACACCGCCCTGTCGGTGGCCTATCAGCACGTGAACAACGAGGTCCCGCCGCCGAGCGAGAAGGTTCCGGAGCTCGCACCCGCGACCGACGATCTCGTGTTGCGCGCCACTCGACGCGACACTTCCGCCCGGCCGGAAGGCGCGGCGGCGTTCCTCGAGGAACTTCGTCGCGTACGCGGTCATCTCGGCATCGCCCCGGTCGCGGTACCGATACCGTGGACCGAGCAGGAGACCTCGCTGATCGCGACGGACGACCCGCCGACGGATCGCTTCGCCGCGGTCGGCGCCGCGACCGCGCCGTACTCGGCCGGGGGCCCGCAAGGCACGATGGCTCTCGCACGGCAGGAGCCCGTTCCCGACGAGCCGGACACGCCGCTGGACGCCGGGCTCCGCGCGCTGCGGGAGCCGGAAAGCGAGCAGAGCCGTCGACAGCGGAGCAGGCGCACCTTCGCGCTGTGGAGCATCGTCGTGCTCGGGTTGGCGGTGCTCATCGGGGGGACCGCGTGGTGGCTGGGTTCCGGTCGCTACGTCGCCGTCCCGGACGTGACGGGCCAGACTCAGGAGGTCGCCGAGCAGACGCTCGCGGGCGCCGAACTGAGCTCGACCGTCGTCCGGGAGCATCACGACACGATCCCCGCAGGTGTCGTGATCAGTTCGTCGCCGCAGCAGGGCTCGGACGTGGCAGGCGGTTCCGAGGTGGAGCTCGTCGTCTCGCTCGGCAAGCCGACGGTGCCCGAGATCACCGAAGGCACCGAGGTCGGCGAGGCCGAACGCGCGTTGCGGGACGCCAAGCTCACGCCCCAGACCGACGGCGAGCGCGATCAGTACAGCACGACCGTGCCCGAAGGCAGGGTGCTCTTGGTGGATCCCGGCCCGGGGACGGAACTGCCACTCAACGCGCCGGTGACGCTCATCCTGAGTCGGGGGCCGCCGCCGGTCCCTGTCCCCGACGTGTCGAGCATGAGCCGCGAGCAGGCATTCGCCACACTCACCGAAGCCGGTTTCGCGCCGTTCGAGGCCGGGCAGGAGTTCTCCGGCGACGTCGAGAACAACCACGTGATCAGCACCGAACCCGCCGCGGGCACGGAAGTCCTGCTGGAGGGCAGACCACGTGTCGGGGTCACGCTGTCGAACGCGGTGACCGTGCCGTCCCTGATGGGCGTCCCCGTCGAGGAGGCTCGGCGCCAGGTCGCCGAGCTGGGGCTCAACCTCGAGGTGCAGTCGTTCTTCGATCGTCCGAACAGCGTGGTGCTCGGACAGTTCCCCTTCTCCGGAACGAAGGTGGAGCCACGGTCGACGGTGCGCGTCAACTCGTTCTGATCGAACCCGCGCACTTCGGGAGCCAGGGTGCGTGGACAGGTTCGCGCGGGCTCGGGACGACACCTCGCGCGATCGACGTAGGACGACTCCGACCTGCGCTTTCACTTCGGATCGAACGTCGCGTCGAGCCAGGCCCCCATGATCGACTCCGGCGTGTCCGTGGTAGTGCGCAGGCTCCCGGGATCACTGTGGGACTATGTCAAGACGATGCCCGAAACTCCCGTTCTGAGGCCCCAGGCTCTGACGCGGCTCGGCCGCGCGGCCTCGGCCGAAGTGAACAGCGGTCCGCACGGACCGCTGCCGTTGCGCACCATCGTGCTGGGCGCCGTCGGATCGGTGTTGTTGCTCCTCGGGTCCATCGGTGCCGCCGGAGTGCTGGTGCACGATCCGGTGCTGTCCTCCGGACCACTCTCAGCGATGCGCTACGGCCACGGCAAGGATCTCTCCGGAGCGGTCGTCTACGTCGGATTCGGCCTGCTCGTGTGGGCCTGGGTCCGTCTCGGTCGTGGAGTGCTCGCGGGGTTGGTGCAGTCACGCGGTGTGCTGCTGGCGACCACGGTCTGGATCACGCCACTGCTGATCGCCCCTCCGCTGTTCACCCGCGACGTCTACAGCTACCTCGGGCAGGGGCTGCTCGCGCTCTACGGACTCGACCCGTACGCGATCGGCCCGGCCGCGCTGACCGGACCGATCCCGGACAACGTGCACTGGTTCTGGCAGACCACCCCCGCACCGTACGGCCCGCTGTTCATCGGTATCTCCAAAGGCGTGATCCTCGTCGCGGGCGACGGCATGATCTCCAGCGTCATCGCGATGCGCCTGGTGCTGCTGGGCGGGCTGGTGATGCTGGTGCTGAGCCTTCCCGGTCTGGTCCACCACCTCGGCGGCAAGCTCCCCGTCGCGTTGTGGCTGGCGGCGGCGAGCCCGATGACCGTCGTGCACCTCATCGGCGGGCCGCACAACGACATGCTCATGATCGGCTTCCTCGCGGTGGGGACGCTGCTTGTACTCGACGGTCGCTACCTGTGGGGCATCGCGCTGGTGACGATGGCGATGGGAATCAAGGCCACCGCCGCACTCGCGCTCCCGTTCCTGGTCTGGGTCTGGGCCTCGCACCTGACGGGCCCGCTGTGGCAGCGGTTCCTGCGCGCGGTCGTGCCGTCGCTCGGCGTGTTCGTCGGAGTATTCGGCGCCTGCATGCTGCTGGCGAAGGTCGGCTTCGGGTGGATCTCGGCTTTGTCGGCACCAGGCATGTTCGTGAACTATCTGTCCGCACCGACCGGGCTCGGGCAGGCCGCGCACTCGGTCGCGTCGCTGTTCGCCGACGACGTGCCGGGCTGGCCGTTCATCCAGGCAGGCCGGGTGATCGGGGCGGTCGCCCTGGTGGGCATCATCGGCTGGCACTGGTGGCACGCACGCCACGGCGGTCCGGACACCATTCGCCGTGCGGCCATCGTGCTCGCGTTCGGTGCCCTGCTCTCGCCCACGATGTTCCCCTGGTACCTCACGTGGGGTCTCGCCCTGGCCGCCGCGCTGCCGTGGGGCAGGCGGGCACTCACCTTCGTGGTCGGTGCCTCGGTCGTGCTCGTGCTCGCCTACTACCCGGACGGCGAGGTCGCGTTGTACAACTGGCCGTTCATGGCAGCGAGCGTGGCGCTGGCGGTGCTCGCGGGGCTTTCGCTCATTCGTTTCGACCCGTTGAACGTCAGTCGATTCCTGAGTGTCGAACGGGCGCGGGAAACGCCCGTCGACACGACGCCGGATCAGACCGTGCGCTGATCCTCGAGAAGTGAGGCTGCCGCGACCCTGCCGGCACGCAGCGCCCGCAGCACGGCCGGATTGTTCTCCGTGACCAGCAGCAGTTCGGTGCGGTTCAACTTGGCGCACTGTTTCGCCGCGCTGAGCGTGTGCAACGCGGTCACGTCGAGGAACGCGACCTCGTTGAGGTCGACGATCACCGTGTGCACGTCCGTCCGAACCTCGTCGAGGATGGCTCGTTTGAACGGCCACACGTCGTCCTGCACGAGTTCCCCGCCGACCTGAAGCACAGCCGCGCCCGGAGTCGGATGGGCCACGGTGACACTGCACCGTGACGACCGCTCCGGCGTGGTCTCTTCGACGGCGACTCCACGTGGCGCAGGCACGGTGACGTCGGGCTCGTCCTGGACCAGGCTGACGGGTCGCAGGATTTCCTCGGAGGCAACGGACACAGCGTGATCCCCTTTCAGCGGTGTTCGTCCGGATCGGAACCGTCCGGACCCCCATGCCGGACGCTTCCCTCGGAGCGAACCGGTCCCTCGGATGCCGGGTTCGACTCCGGCGCCGACACTACCGACGCACCGCATCGCGGTACCCGGGGCCGATCACCGGACGGGGGGGTCATAGCAAACGCGGCACGCTAGCGCCACCCCTGCCCCGGTAGCGCAACGTGGACGGAATACCCCCAGCACACAGCGTCAGAGGCATCGAGATCGACCGCCACGGACTCCGGTCCGACCCACTCGGGTGAACTTCGAACCGCGTCGCACACAGCACGTCGCCACCCGTTTCTGGTGCGAATAAAGCACACCCCCGCGCCGATGGCACGGGGGTGTGCTGGGGCGTCGGTCGGCTCAGGTCCGCAGCATCTCGGCGACGAGGAACGCGAGCTCCAAGGATTGCTGGGTGTTCAACCGCGGGTCACACGCGGTCTCGTACCGGCCGGAGAGGTCGGTGTCGGAGATGTCCTGGGCGCCGCCGAGGCACTCCGTGACGTCCTCACCGGTCAGTTCGATGTGAATGCCACCGGGGTGTGTCCCGAGGTGGTGGTGCACCTCGAAGAAGCCCTGCACCTCGTCCACGACCCGGTCGAAGTGCCGGGTCTTGTACCCCGTCGATGCCTCGTGGGTGTTGCCGTGCATCGGGTCGCACTGCCAGATGACCTTGTGCCCCGAGGCCTCGACCTTCTCCACGATCGACGGCAGTACCTCGCGCACCTTGCCGTTGCCCATCCGCGCGATCAGCGTGAGGCGCCCTGGCTCGTTGTTCGGGTCGAGCCGCTCGACGTACTCGACCGCCTTCTCCGGGGTGGTCGACGGCCCGATCTTCACACCGATCGGGTTGGACAGCAGTTCGGCGAACGCGATGTGCGCGCCGTCGAGCTGTCGCGTGCGCTCCCCGATCCACAGGTAGTGGCCGGAGAGGTCGAACAGCCTCGGCTGGTCGCCGGACATGTCCAACCGCAGCATCGCGCGCTCGTAGTCGAGCACGAGCGCCTCGTGCGAGGCGTAGAACTCGACCGAGTGCAGGCTGGAGTCGTCGACACCGCACGCGGACATGAACCGCAGGCCGCGGTCGATCTCGGCGGCCACCGACTCGTAGCGCTCCCCCGCCGGCGAGTTGAGGACGAAGTCCTTGTTCCAGTCGTGAACCTTCGCCAACGCCGCCATACCCGCGCTGGTCAGCGCGCGCGAGAGATTCATCGTCGCGCTCGCGTTCGCGTAGGCGCGGATGAGCCGCGACGGGTCGTGCGCCCGGGATTGCTCGGTCGCCACGAGGGAGTTGACCATGTCACCGCGGTACGACGGCAGCCCGAGCGCGTCCAGTTCGCTGGACCGGGGCTTGGCGTACTGTCCGGCGATCCGGCCGAGTTTGACGACCGGCATGCTGGCGCCGTAGGTCAGCACCACCGCCATTTGCAACAACGTGCGAATGCTCGCTCGGATGTGCGGCTCGGTGTTGTCGGCGAACGTCTCCGCGCAGTCCCCGCCCTGGAGCAGAAACGCCTCGCCGTGCGCCACGGCGGCCAGGTGCTCACGCAGTCGCAACACCTCGGAAGGCACCGTCACCGGCGGCACGCTCTCCAGGACCGTCCGCACGCTGCGAACCTGATCCTCGGGCCACGTCGGCTGCTGCGCGGCGGGCCGCGCGAGGGCGTCGTCGAGCCGAGTGCGCAGATCCTGCGGTAGCGGGGGGAGTTCGGGAAGGGTGTCGACAGGAACGTCGACGGTCCAGTTCGCGCTCACACCGTCCAGGGTAGGCCGTGGCGCAGGTCGCCCATCCATCGGGAGGGCGTCTCCCACCAGCCGAGACATCCACTGGATCGAGTCCGTTCCGAGCTGAGAACTCCTCCGGAGGTCTTGCTCGGCGGGTCGGGCGGCGGAACCTTCGCTGCGGGGTCGATTTCTCGCGTCGCCACCTCACGCAGATCACTCCCCGCCCTCAACCGAACAGGACTTCGGCCTCTTCGTACCGCTGCAAGGGAACCGTCTTCAACGCCGCCGTGGCCGCCGCCAACGGCACCCGCACGATGTCGGTGCCTCGCAACGCGACCATCGTCCCGACGTCGCCGTCGGTGACCGCGTCCAGCGCGTGCAGGCCGAACCGGGTCGCCAGAACCCGGTCGGCGGCGGTCGGCGTGCCACCCCGCTGCACGTGGCCGAGCACGACGGCACGCGACTCCTCACCGGTGCGCTGCGCGATCCTGTCCGCGAGCCAGGTTCCGACACCGCCGAGACGCACGTGCCCGAACGCATCCCGTTCCCCGGTCTGCAACATCTCGCCGCCACCCTCGGGAACCGCTCCCTCGGCGACGACGATGATCGGCGCGTTCTGCCGCTCGAACCGTCGCTGCACCCACTCGCAGACCTGGTCCACGCTGAACGGCTTCTCCGGCCCGAGAATGACGTTCGCGCCACCCGCCAGTCCCGAATGCAGTGCGATCCAGCCCGCGTGGCGGCCCATCACCTCGACGACCAGCGCCCGATGATGCGACTCGGCCGTCGAGCGCAGCCGGTCGATGGCCTCGGTCGCGATGTGCACGGCGGTGTCGAAGCCGAACGTGTAGTCGGTGGCGTCGAGGTCGTTGTCGATGGTCTTGGGCACACCCACCACGGGCACGCCTGCAGTGTGCAGCCGCTGCGCCACCCCGAGGGTGTCCTCACCGCCGATGGCCACGAGAGCGTCGATGCCTTGCTCGGCGAGCGTCGCCTGCACCCGCGCGACTCCGTCGGCCTCGCCGTGCGGATTGGTGCGGGAGGAGCCCAGGATCGTGCCGCCCCGGTCCAGGACGTCCTCGACGTCGTCGACCCCGAGCGGCCGGCTGAGTCCTTCCATCGAGCCGCGCCACCCGCTGCGGAATCCGACGATCTCGTGGCCGTGGGTCTCGACGCCTTTGCGTGTGATCGCCCGGATCACCGCATTGAGTCCCGGGCAGTCGCCACCCCCGGTGAGGACTCCGATCCGCATGCCGCCTCCGCTCGTACTCGCCACTGTGATCGGTGCCACTCTGGCACGGGCTGGATCGGTGCAGCAAGCGTCAGCGGTCGCGCGGAATGAGAGTCGCGGTCAGGCACACTGCGTAGGCAGTTTCCACCGCCTAGTACACCAGCCACCCGCCGGTTCTCAGCGCTCTCCTCGCGAGGACACGATTTTCGCCGCCTAGGTCGCTACTCAAGAAAGCGTTCCCGCAGCGAGAGGGCGCTGAGGTTCCGCCACGGAACCACCCACGCCAATCAATCCCCGCATCTCATAGGTTCTCAGTGCACCGGGCCGCCACGCTTGCCGAGTTCCTCCTGGATCACGTTCCACTTCACGAGGTTGTGGCGCGCGTCCGCGAGCGCGTCGTGCGCGTCGGCAGGCGGCGACGGCAACGTCGGCTTCCCCGCGTCCTCCCACCGTTGCCGCAGGTCGCGGGTGAGCTTCGGTAGCTTCGACGGCAACGCGGGCATCGCCCCCCAGAGTTGGGCGAACGCGACGTGGTCGTAGGCGGAGATCCACGCCCACAGCTGGACGTCACCGTCATCCGCGGTCAGGAACTCGTAGAGCGCGTCACGAATCCGCGACCGGGACATCCACCGCGAGTCCGACGGCGGCGGCAGCTGAGGAAGGACGTTCCTGCGCACCCACTGACCGGCTTTGCTCTCGTCGAACTCGGTCGAGACCGCGTAGAACTCGCGCCCGTGTTCGTCGACGACACCGATCGACACCAGGTCGATGGTCCGGCCGTCCTCGATGAACTCGCAATCGTAGAAGAACCGCACCGGCCAACCCTAGACGGTCGAGAGTGCCCGGCCGACGGCTGCCCGACGGCACCTCAACCGGCACGTGTCTGGGGTACCCGGCCGCCGGAGGTGCGCGCGTCGTCGTCCTTCTGGTTGCCGTCGACTTCCCAACCCGCGATGTGTTTGCCCTGCGCGGCCAGGTCGTCCTTGGCCTTCGCAGCGTAGATGTCGACGTACTCCTGACCGGACAGCTCCATGAGCGCGTACATGATCTCGTCGGTGATCGAACGTTCGACGAACCGGTCCCCGGCCAATCCCTCGTACCGTGAGAAGTCCAACGGCTCCCCGACCTTGACCTCGACCTTGTGCGGATACCACATCTTCGAGCCGATGGGGTTGACCTTGTTCGTGCCGAACATGGCGATCGGGATCACCGGGACTCCGGACTCCAGCGCCATGCGCGCGACGCCGGTCTTTCCCTTGTAGAGCCTGCCGTCCGGGGAACGCGTTCCCTCCGGATAGACACCGAGCAGCCTGCCCTCGGAGAGAAGCCGGACGCCGGTGTCGAGCGCGGCCTGCGCAGCGGCACCGCTGGAGCGATCGATGGGGACCTGACCGACCCCGGAGAAGAAGTAGCGCTTGAAGCGGCCCTTGAGACCGGTTCCGGTGAAGTACTCGCGCTTGGCCAGGAACGTGACCCGCCGCTTCATCATCAACGGCATGAAGAACGAATCGGCGACCGCCACGTGGTTGCTCACCAGGATCGCGGCTCCCTCGTCGGGCACGTGCTCGTGGCCCTCGACAGCCGGTCTGCAGAACAGCTTCATGACGGGACCGAGCAAGAGGTGCTTCATGACCCAGTACAGCACTGTTCCGCTGCCTCCCTGACGCCCCGAAAGTCCCGCTCAGCCTACGGAGACGTTGATCCGCACACAACGCGGGATACGCCACCCGAGCTCCGTGCGACGATCCGTTCGGCGTCCCGTGTCCGAATCACCCCGAACGCGGTGGTCGCGTGCGACGATGGCACGAGCGCACATCTGCCGACCACCGCCGACCGGTGACGAGCAGGAATCCATCGAACGACGAGCGTGCCGAGACGGGCGGTGAACCGCCGAAGGGGAGGTCGCAGTGCCCGTACTGCCCGGTGCCGAGCCGTTCGCCCACGACGGTTCGGAAGACATCGGCGTCCTGTTGTGCCACGGCTTCACCAGCACACCGCAGAGCATGCGTGCGTGGGGAGAACATCTCGCGGCGGAGGGGTGGACGGTCCGCTGCCCTCGCCTTCCCGGGCACGGCACCAGTTGGCGGGAGCTCGAGCGCACCCGGTGGCGGGACTGGTACGACGCCGCCGAAGGCTCGCTGCAGGAGCTGCAGGCGCGCTGTCGCTCGGTGTTCGTGTTCGGGCAGTCCATGGGCGGGACCCTCGCGCTGCGGCTGGCCCAACAGCATCCCGAGATCGCGGGGCTGGTGCTGGTCAATCCGTCGGTGACGACACGACGCCGAACCGCGGCACTGCTTCCGGTCCTCGCGCGTGTCGTGCCGAGCATCGCAGGCCTCGGCGGCGACATCGCCAAGCCGGACGCCGTCGAGCTGTGCTACGACCGCACACCACTGCGGGCGTTGGCGAGCCTGCGGGAACTCTGGCAGCTCGTGCGCGCCGAGTTGGGGACGGTGCGCCGCCCGCTGCTGCTGTACCGCTCGGCGGTGGATCACGTGGTGGAGCCGGTGAACTCGACGCTGGTACTCGACCGGGTCGCCGGTACCGACGTCACCGAGGTCGTCCTGCAGGACAGCCATCACGTGGCCACCCTGGACCACGACGCTGCCACCGTTTTCGCCGGTAGCGTCGAGTTCGTGCAGAGAATCGACCGGGTCGGTGAGGTGGCATGAGCACGCGCCGGGACAGTGCCGACGGGCCCGAGGACATCGACGCCCGGTTCGCCGAGATCGTCGCCGGTCTGGAACGGGACGCGCCGTTGGGTCAATGGCCGGACGGCTCCGACACGCGTGCCGTGGACCGGTTCGACTCCGAGGGCGGGAACTCGACCGAGGCTGGGGCGAGGAGTGCCGACCCGGCGAAAGGCGACACCGCGAACCCGGATTCGCGGCGCGACTCCACCAACACCGACTCGACCAGCCCGGATTCGACCAGTACCGACTCGACGGCCGCGGTGAACCCGAGCGCCGAGGGAACGGGGCCGCGGGATTGGCAGCCGGGGCCGGAGACCGAGGACGACGAAGGGCACTTCGAGCCGCCGGAGCCGCCACCGATCACCCCGCCGCAGCCGTCGACCTGGGGTGGCATCGGACTGATCGTGCTCGGTGTCGTGATGTTGGTGGTGCCGGGCCTGCTCGGTTCGGTGAGCACGGTCGCGCTGCCCCTCGGGCTGGTCTCGATCAGCGGCGGGATCGCCTGGTTGCTGCTGCGGTTGCGTCACACCCCGCCCCAAGATTCGGACGACGGCGCACAACTCTGAGTGAGAAGGCGTTTTGGAACTTGGGTGAGTGATCCGGTACCGCCGCCCCAGTTCGTGCCTCGCGGCGTTGGGGTCCTCTTGAGTACCACGTGTACGCGGCGAGAACCCCTGCCTTGCGAGGCACGAACTGAAACGCCGGAGCCCCTCACCCTGTCGAGGCTGATCACGTGTGACCGTGCCCCACGGGCACACATGCCAGTTTCCGCCCTCTGACGTGAGGGGCACTGGGAACTCGGGTAGGGGCGCATGGCCGCTGCCCCAGTTCGCGCCTCCTGGTCTCGGGCTCCTCGGAACCCCTGCCTTGCGAGGCACGAACTGGCGACTCCGGTCATCCGGAACGGTCGGCATGGTGGCGGGCGAGTTCCGCGGCGCCGACGATCGCTGCCTCGTCGCCGAAGTGCGCGAGCCGCACCGCGGCGACGGGCCGATGCCCGGCACCGGTGATCGCCGAGGTGTAGTGCTCGACGGCGTCGTCGAGAAACAACGACGCCGAACCGGAAACTCCGCCCGCGAGCACGACGACGTCCGGGTCGTAGACGTCGGCGACCAACGCGAGTCCCTCCCCCAGCCAGCGCGCGAGCTGCGCGACCGCCTCGAGAGCCACCGAGTCACCGTCCCGTGCCGCGCGGGCGACCTCGACGCCGGTCAGCACCGACGGATCCGCCCGAAGACGCTGTGCCCACGGAGTAGCCGGGGCGTCGACGAGCAGTTCGGTGGCCACGTCCACGAGCGCGGTGCCGCTGCAGTACCGCTCCCAGCAGCCCCGTTTCCCGCACGGGCACGGCCTGCCCTGCGGAACCAACCGCAGGTGACCGAGTTCCGGCGCGACACCGTGCGCCCCGCGATACACCTGGCCGTCGACGAGGAGCGCTCCTCCGATGCCGGTGCCGAGCGCGACGAGCACCGCGACCCCGGCGTCGCGAGCCGCACCGTGACGGTGCTCGGCGACTCCGGCGGCGTTCGCGTCGTGGTCGAGGACGACGGGCAACCCGATCCGCTCACCGAGGCGGTCGGCAACGGCCTCGCCGCGCCACGGAAGGTGCGGGGCAAAACGCACGACCCGCAGGTCCTCGCTGACGAAACCGGCGACCGAGAGCCCGACCGCCGCGACGGTGTACTTGCGCGCCAGGTCGGTGACCACACCGGAGACCGCCGCGTCGAGGTCGGCGGTGGAGCGTCGCGTAGCGGTGCGGCGAACCTCGAGGACCGTGCCCTGGGGGTCGACCACGCCCGCACGGACGCTCGTGCCACCGACGTCGACACCGACCGTCAACAACCGGGTTCCCGCCGTCCCGGTGACTCGTCTTCTCGCAAGACGCGGCCCGCGACGCGCTGCAGGGTGATTCGCTGGACGTCCGGCCGCTCCGGCTCGTCGTGCCGCGTCGTCGACGGCTCGTCCGCTCGGGGGTGCTCGGTGGCGAACTGACGGAGCACGGTGAGGAGCCCGGCGAGCTGTTCGACCAGCCGAGCCGTCAGTTCCGGCCGCTCTCCGCGCATGATCGCCAGGACGGCACAGACCGGGCACCAGCCGCAGCTCTCGGGTCCGGTGTGGACCGCGTCCTGTTGCTGCCCGGCGCGGAGAAGGTATTCCTCGGCGCGGCCTGCGAGCGCCTCGAGCAGCTGCCGCAGCTCGTCGACGACCTGCTCGCGACCGTCCTGGTGTTCCTGCCCAGTGCTGTCCACGACGATCACCGCATCCACAGGTCGGGGTCGGGTCGGAAGGTCACTGCCATACCGTCGTCTCCGGCGACCGCTCCGACGACAACGCACCGGCGCAGGACCGCGGGCAGCGCGAACAGGCGTCGGCGACCGTCGACGGTCACGGCCAGCTCGTCGTCGACCCTCGCGAGGTCCAGCTCCGCCCCGTCGTGCAACGGAACCGGTACGCGCAAGGTGTACTCGGCGTCGGTCCCGGTGCCCTCACGGACGACGTCGAGTCCTCGGGAGCCCCGGGTGCCCTCGAGTGGATCGTCGTCCGCGTAGAGGTCGGCACCGAGCTCGGCGAGTGCGGCCGGACCGACAGGCTCCTGTGCGCGATGCTCGACCAGTCGCATCGGCACCTCCGTCGCTGCGCGGACCGAGTCGAGCGTCGCTCGCTGCTCGTCGCGCCGCGTCCGCAACCATGCCGCCGCCGCGCCCCGCGCCGAACCCGGGTCGGGGACGACGCGGTTCGCGACGAGCCCGTCGACCGTGATCTGGTGCAGCGCGAGCGCAGTGAGGGTCCGCCGGGTCTCGGCGGCGACGACCGACTCCGGCGTGAGCACCAGCCGGACGCTGGTGCCCTCGGCCTGGAACAGCTCGCGCAACGCCGCGAGATGCTCGGCGAGCCTGCCCAAGGCATCCGCGACGCCGTCCCAGCGATCGACGTTGCCGCTGCCCGCGATCCCGGCCAGCAGGCCGCGCACGACGCGCCGGTGCGTCGGGAACATCCGCTCGAGATAGCCGGAAACGGCCTCGGGCAGCGCAAGCAGTCGTAGCGTCTCGGCGGTCGGCCCGCAGTCGACGATCACGGTCTCCCACGGCCCAGTCACGGCGAGACGCTGCACCTCCGCCAGCGCGAGCAGGTCCTCGATGCCGGGCAGAGTGGTCAACTCGGCGGCGTCGAGCTCGTCGACCCCGGACCCCTGCAACAACGTCCTCAAGTGTTCCCGCAGGTCCGCCCACGCCGTGTCGACGAGGCTGCGGGTGTGCACCTCGGCGGCATGCAGCTCCGCTTCGTGTTCGGGTACGGCGACCGGGACCGGCTCGGATCCGAGCGGGACACCCACGGCGTCGCCGAGGGAATGCGCCGGGTCGGTCGAGACGACCAGCACCTTGCCGCCGTGCGCGGCGAGGTGTGCGGCGGTCGCAGCGGCGAGGGTGGTCTTGCCTACCCCGCCTTTGCCGGTGAACAACAGGATGCGCACGACGGTCCTTCGTGGACTCCGTTACTGAACGGACTCGACGCGACGTTTGAGCTCCTTCAACGCCGTGTCCATGATCATTTTCTCGGCCTTGCGCTTGAACATGCCGATCATGGGGATCGCGAGGTCGACGGCGAGGCTGTAGGTGACCTCCGTGCGCCCGTCCCCCAGTTCCTTGAGCCGGTAACTGCCGTTCTGGGCCTTCTGGACCTGCCCCTCGGACAACGTCCAGCTCACCGACAGTCCGTCGTCAGCCCATTCGTAGGCCAGGACGTAGGTGTCCTTGACCACACCGGCGTCGAGCACGAAACGGACGTGCTCGGGCACGCCGCCCGCGGTCCGGGAGCGAACCTCGACCTCTTTGACCGCTTCCGCCCACTCCGGATACGCGGGGAAGTCCGAGATCACCGACATGATCTCCGGTGCCGGGGCCTCGATCACGATGGATTGGGTGGACTGATCGACCATGCCGCGCAGGTTACAGGGTCGGCCGCGAACGACACCGCACCGTCGCCCGGAAGCGGCCGTGGTCACCACCGCAGCGTGCGGGGCGTTCCGGTCCGTTTGAAGTGCCCGACGTTGAGGCACTCGGTTCGCCGATGCCGCACCCGGCCGCACAGCGGCTGGTGGACGTGCCCGAACAGCGACCACCGGGGCCGGTCGGTGTCGATGCGTCGGCGAAGCGCGGCGGATCCGTGCTCGGCGCGGCGTGCGACCACGTCGTAGGTGAGTTCCGGCAGCGCGGGCGGAACGTGACTGCACAGCACGTCGATCTCGTCCAAAGCCTCGACCGCCGCGTCGAACTCCGCTTCCTCGCGCAGGTACGGCACCCACGGCGAGCCCCGGCGCAGCGTCGCGCCCGGCGGCAGGATCGTGCCTCCGACGAACCCGAACCGCAGCCCCCCGATCTCCACGCTCCGGCCGTCGACGAAATACAGGCCGTCACGGGCGAACTCCGGCCACAGGTACGGGTTGTCGACGTTTCCGGCGATCACGTACGTCGGCGCGCGCATCGCCGCGAACAGTTCCTCGTACTGTGCCCGCACGGCGTCCTGCACGACCCGCTCCGGGTCGTCGAGGCTTTCCCACAGCGAACGTGCGTACGCTGCGAGTTCGGAGCCCCGCTGGTTGCGCCGCAAGGACGCGAAGTGCCCGACCTTCTCCGGCCCGAACACCGCGCCGAGGATTCCCTTGTCGTGCTCCTGGTAGTCGACGAAGTCGATGAGGTCGCCGAGGACCACCAGAGCATCGGCGCCGTCGCCGGCCCGTTTGAGGTCCTCCACGTTGCCGTGTACGTCGGAGACCACGTGGACCCGCACTCCGGCCTCCTTCCGACCTGCTCGAACGCGGTGACGACGCGTTCACTTCCCACCCGAACCTAGCGTCGCGCGGACGTCGTCCGCAGCACCCCCTCGAGTATCCCGGAGCTGCTCCGCTCCCCGGAACCACGACGCCGCGACCAGCCGGATCACAGGTTCGTCCCGATGCCCGACGCCCGTATCCGAGCGACGCTCCGACCGGCATAGACTGGGGCGTGCAATTCGGACCAAATGCCGCCCGGCCACACGACCGGGACACCAGGTCTACCGTCCGGTAGCTCTCGGCGTTAGGTTGTCTCCCGACATTTGGCGTGTTACCGGAGGTACGACGTGCGAGAGTTCAGCGTCCCCGCCACGACGTCCGTGGCCGACGACGAGAACCTCACCGACATGGTGTGGGCAAACGCGGAACGCTTCGGCAGCACGGTGAGCTTCCGACGATCCGTCGACGGCACCTGGGTCGACGTGACCGCGGCCGATTTCGCCGCGCAGGTTCTGGCGGTGGCGAGGGGCATCATCGCCGCCGGCCTGGAGCCCGGCGACCGGATCGGTCTGATGTCGCGCACCCGGTACGAGTGGACCCTGCTCGACTTCGCCATCTGGGCGGCGGGCTGCGTGACCGTTCCGATCTACGAGACCTCGGCCTCGGACCAGGTCGAATGGATCCTGTCCGACTCCGGGGCGCGGGCCCTGTTCGTCGAGACCGGCACCCATCGCGTCGAGGTCGACAAGGTGGTCGACAAGCTGCCGGACGTACGTCACGTGTGGCAGATCGACGGGCCCACCGACAGTGGCGCGGCCGGAGCGGTCGACGAGCTCACCGCACTCGGAGCCGACGTCGCCGACAGCGACGTGCGGGACCGCAGCAACGGTGTGAAGGCCGACGACACGGCCACCCTCATCTACACCTCCGGCACCACCGGCCGCCCCAAGGGCTGCGAGCTGACCCACCGGAACCTGCTCGCCGAGATCCGCGCCGACCTCGACGCGTTCCCGCAGCTGATGCAGCCGGGCAACTCCATGTTGATGTTCCTGCCGATGGCGCACGTGCTCGCCAGGGCCATCTCCATCGCCACCGTCTACGCACGGCTGACGCTCGGCCACACCGCCGACATCAAGGACCTCGTCACCGACCTGGGCTCGTTCCGCCCCACGTTCGTCCTCGCCGTGCCGCGTGTGTTCGAGAAGGTCTACAACACGGCCAAGCACAAGGCGCACTCCGGTGGCAAGGGCAAGATCTTCGACGCCGCCGAGGCGACCGCCGTCGAGTACAGCAAGGCACAGGACGGCTCGGGCCCCGGGATCGCCCTCAAGGCCAAGCACCTCGTGTTCGACAAGCTCGTCTACGGCAAGCTGCGGGCCGCTCTGGGGGGTCGGTGCATCGCGGCCGTCTCCGGTGGCGCTCCGCTCGGTGAGCGGCTCGCGCACTTCTACCGGGGTATCGGCGTCCCGGTGCTGGAAGGCTACGGCCTCACCGAGACGACCGCCGCCGCCACGGTGAACGTCGAGGGCGACGCCAAGATCGGAACGGTCGGCAAGCCGATCTCCGGCACAGCGGTGCGGATCGCCGACGACGGCGAGATCCTCGTCAAGGGAGACGTGGTCTTCACCCGCTACTGGAACAACCCGAGCGCCACCGAGGAGTCCCTCGAAGACGGCTGGTTCCACACCGGCGACCTCGGTTCCCTCGACGAGGACGGCTTCCTGCGGATCACCGGCCGCAAGAAGGAGATCATCGTGACCGCGGGCGGCAAGAACGTCGCCCCGGCGGGGTTGGAGGACGCGCTGCGCTCCCATCCGCTGATCAGCCAGTGCATGGTGGTCGGTGACCAGAAGCCGTTCATCGGCGCGCTGGTCACCCTCGACCCGGAGTTCCTGCCCGCGTGGTTGGAGGACAACGGCAAGTCGACGTCGCTGACGGCCTCGGATCTCGTCGAGGACCCCGACGTGCGCGCCACGGTGCAGAAGGCAGTCGACGAGGCCAACCAAGGCGTGTCCAAGGCGGAACAGATCAAGCAGTTCCGCATCCTGCCGGACGACTTCACCGAAGCCACCGGCGAGCTGACGCCGAGTATGAAGCTCAAGCGCACCAAGGTCGCCGAGAATCACGCGGACACTATCCAGGGTCTCTACACCTGATCGGTGGTCGCGGATCGAGGGCTGCGGGGTCCCCACGCCTACGCTCATCGGCCACCTGCGGGTTCCGCACGGAACCGTCGACGCAGAGCGATCCGCGCACCCTCTCGGCTCCGTCACAGAACAGTCGGTGCTCGTGCCCACAGACGGGCACGAGCATCGGCTGTCTCGGCGTGGGTTCCCGCCTCTACCGGAAGGTCCGGGGCAGGCTCGCGGCCCACCTGACGACGAGTTCTCGGCTGTCCATGCCCGTGAGGTCGGCCAGCGCCGTGCCGACGGCCGCGTGCGAACCGGATCCCGCGATCCGGTGATAGAGCTCGACCACCCGCTGCTCGCCCACCTCGTCCACGAGGAACGCCACCAAGGACCACGCCTGCTGGTAGGCGAGGTCGAGCCGATGTCCCGCGAGATGGAAGTCGCGGTCCGAGGGGAACTGCCCAGGAGGCCCCTGGTGGTGCACCTGCCTGGCGAGGTCGGGCGCGATCTCCCGGGGCAGCAGACCACTGTCCCGGTACCCCACGTAGTCGGCGAAGCCCTCCAACAGCCACATCGGCGATCCGTCCACCGTCTCGCCGCGGGCCGCCACGTGGGTGATCTCGTGCTGCAACACGACCCGCAGCGCGGTCTGCGACAGCGAACCCGCCGTCGAGGGGTTGAGCACCACTCGCGGCCCCTGCACGACGCCACGCGACGGGTCGACTCGGTCCGCCACGGCAACCGCTGCGATTCCGTCGACGGCGAACTGAGGACCCACCAGCGATTGCAACTCCGCACGACTGTCCGGGACGAGCACACCGACCTGGCGCGGCCAGTCTTCGCCCCACACCTCGGTCACGACCGCCACCGCGTCGTCGAGCTCCTCGGCGGCGCGGTCGGCGAGTTCGCGGGTTCCGGGATGTGCCATGACGATGCCGCTGCGGGTCGGGACGGACTCGACCGGTCCGAAGTCCCACGGCCCGCGCCAGGTCCGGCGACCGGAATCGTGCGGGTCGTCGTCGTCCGTGAGATACCAGGACTCGCCTCTGCGCGTGAACAGGTAGCCCATCGGTCGTGTCGTCGGCACGACGTCGGCCTGCGCCACCGCGTACCGCAGTACGACCTTGGGCGCCCACAGCGCACCGGCGTCGCCGGAGCCGGGGGTGAGGCGCGCCGTGTCGAACGGATCGACCTCGTAGGACCAGTGCGTCAACGGGACATCGGCCAGATTCTTGAACAGCTCGCGTTGCTCCCGCAGGAACGCGGGAGACGCCTGCGGATCGAGCGTTGCGAGGAAGGCGGTCTCGTCCCGGGCGCGGATCGCCTCGGCGCGGCGCGCGAGCAACGCGTCGATCCGCGCCCCGCGGTCGGCGAGTTGTCCCGCCTGCTGGGGCGGTAGGTCGGGCCTGCCTGCGGCGACGCCGTTCAGATCACCCGGCGGCGCCGGAGCCTGCTGCGGGATTCCGACGACGACGAGACCGGCGAGAACCACCGCCGACCCGATCGCGGCGGTCCACCCGCGCATCGAGCCGGACCCCTGCACACGGCGCATCCTAAAGTGGACAGTCCGACACAGCACGATCACACGTCCGCGTCAGCGGCTCCGAGCACAGCGAAGGCCCGGCCCCGCAGCAGGTGCGGGCCGGGCCTTCGCTCGGTCGAGATTCGCGGCGAAGCGTCGGTCAGGCCGTCGGGCGACGCATCGAGGTGACGTCGCCGATGTCCTTGTACTCGTCGACCTTGACGACGTCGCCGGAGGTCGGTGCGTGCACGGCCTTGCCGTTGCCGACGTACATCGACACGTGGGAGACCGGGCTGTTGTAGAAGATCAGGTCGCCCGGCTGCAGCTGTCCGGCCGAGATACTCTTCCCCTCGTTGACCTGCGTCTTCGTCGAGCCGCCGAGCGTCACGCCCGCTTGCTCGTAGGCCCAGTACGTCAGCCCGGAGCAGTCGAACGAGCTGGGGCCCTTCGCGCCCCACACGTACGGCGAGCCCTGGACGCTCAGTGCTGCCTGCACGGCTTCGGCAGCGGCACCCGTGCCCGCAGGCGCCTCGTAGTCGGTCTGCCCGCCGCCGGTGAGCGTTTCGCGGTCCGCGGCGCTGAGCTCGTCCAGGCGGTCCTTGACGACCGAGATCTGGTCCTCCATGGCGGCCTTCTTGGAGCCGATCTCGTCCTGGATACGAGCCGCTTCGGCCTCCGCCTCGGCCGCGCGGGCGCGCGCGTCCTGGGTGCGCTGCTCCGCGGCCTCGGCCTGGTCAGCGGCGGCGGCGAGGGAGGTGACCGCCTCGTTGTTGTCCTTGGCCAGCACGTCCAGCGCGGACGCACGGTCCAGGAAATCGTTCGGGGACTCGCTGACCAGCAGCGCGGACATCTTGTTCATCCGCGCGCCCTGGTAGGAGGCGGAAGTGAGCTGGTCGACCTGCCCGCGGAACCGGTCCTCCTCGGCGCGGGCGCTCTCGGCGACCTGCTGCGCCTGGTCCGCGTCCGCGTTCGCGCGATCGAGGTCGGCCTGCCGTGCCGCGCGATCGTCCTCGGCCTTCTTGTACTCCTCGGTGAGCACCTCGGCCTCGTGCTGCAGGTCGCTGAGCTGCTTGACCGCGTCCGAGGCGTTGTCGGGTAGCGGCGGGTCGGCGCTCGCCGGGGTCGCGGTGATGCCGACGACGGCCGCGACCGCTGTCGCTGCCAAGGCTCCGCGCATCGAGCGCTTCAGTCTGTGCGAGGCCACTCGCGCACTGCTCCTTCGTGTCCTGGCCGCTGAAACGGGCATCTCGACGTGTGGTCGACAGCCCGACCGGTGGGCGCGACGCAGCGCCCGGACCGCCGCGTGGGGCGGTGTTCCGGTTCGACTCCCCGACAAGCCGATTCGGCGGCGACTCGCAGAGCCACCCGGTGTGAGTAGCTGATCGCCGCGAAGTCCCGATCAGATTACGAAAGGTGAGCCTCTACGTCCAGAACCGGGGGGTAAAAGATGTGCGTGTCTTCACAAGGTCTCGAATGTACGAACGGCATCAGCACAGAGTGACCGGAACCGACCGTCCTTTCCCTGCGAGATTGCCACGCTGTGCCCGTCGGAGTGATCCGGGTGGGCCCGCTGTGAGCGCTATGATCTCCGCCACGACGACCCGAGTGTCGGCGAGCGGTCGCTTCGCGAGCCGAACGGCACGACGTCGTTCGGGTGGACCGAACTCGCCGTCCGAACCGTCAGGACCTCGTCAGGCGAGACAGCAGGAGCGCCGACGACACAGGACGTGCGCCGTGCTCCCGGACGGACCGCACGACAGCCCGGTCCGAGGTCGCCACGACGATCTGGCGCCCGTACGGCTCGGCGCGCACGAGTCCCCGAATCACGTCGTCGGCCTGCACCCCGGGTTCACTGAACAGCACCCGCACCCCGCGCGGTCCCGCTCCCGGCACGGACACCACGTCGGCGCCGTCGAACACCAGGGTCACCTCGGCTCCGGTGCGCGCCGCGAGCGTCGCGAGCTGGTGGGCCAAGCGGTCCCGTTGGTCGGCCAGCGGCAGCTCCGGATAGCCGGTCTTCGTCACGTTGTAGCCGTCGACGACGAGATGGACCGCAGGCAGCCGGAGAAGCCGGTCGAGCCCGGCGAGGTCCCCGACGTCCGTGGCTTCTCCGGTGGCCAGCACCCCGGACAGCGTGTCGGCCGGGCGTGGCCCCTGCTCGCCCGTCCCGAGTTCGCGACGCAGGCCGCCGAGCGCACCCTCCATCGTCTCCAACAACAGCGAGAGCCGGACCTCGTCGCCTTTGCGGGCCTCGCGGGCGGACTGACGCGCCACGTCCACCTCGGACACGGCGCGCTCGGCCCGTTGCCGCTCGTCCTGCGCCCGTGCACGTTCGCGATCCCGCTCGGCGGTGAGCTCGACGACCGCGGCCTCGCTGTCCGAGCGCGCCCGCTCGGCCTCCGCTCGAGCGCCCTCGGCCGCGTCCTTGGCCTCCCGGAGACGCATCCCCTGTTCGCGGAGTCGTTTGCGGAGTCGATCGGCCTCGGCGCCGCCGGCGTCCCCGGCGTGTTCCGCCACTTCGCGGGCTTCGGCGAGGTCCCGGCGCAGCCCTTCGACCTCCACGGCCAGCTTGTCCGCCTTCGCGATGGCCGAGTCCCGTTCCGAACGCTGGTGGCTTTGCTCGTGCCGCAAGGCCGTCAGCTCGACGTAGTGGGGGGCACAGGCGTGGTCCAGTAGGACGGCCGCAGCCGCGGCGCCCACCGCGTCCTGCTGGTGCAGCTCGACGGCCGCCGGCCGGTGCGACCGACACCAGTCCACGACGGCGGCACGGAAGACTGGGTACTCACGCAACGCGTTCACGAGCGGTTCCTGCCCGAGTCGAGCGCGTTTGGCCGGAGCGAACCGCACCACCGCGCGCAGCGGGGGCGGCACGTCGCCGGCGCGCATGTCGCCGAGCGCAGCGGCGGCGAGGTCGGCGAGCCGTGCGCGCAGCGGCGGCGCGAACGAGTCGACGTCCAACTCGGCGACGACGCCTCCCGTCTGCTGTGCACTGTCCACAACAGAATCGTCCGCCGGGGAGCCTTCCTGCCCCTGACGGTCCTCGGGCACCGAGTTCATCCCTCCAGATTAGTCCCCGCGTACACCGGATTCGGCACCGGAGCGAGCCTCGGCGGTCACCCGTTCGCGTTCCCGCATCACCCCGCGCGATCCTGCTGTCGGCGGGGCACCTCAGCGGTCCAGGCGACCCGCTTTCACCGCTCTCAGGAACGCCCGTACCTGACCGCTGCGGAAGACCAGCGGAGGCTGCCCCGGCGCCTTCGAGTCCCGAACTGCGCCGACCCCCGGCATGTTCTGCGCGATCTCCACGCAATGGCCCTGCTCGCTACTGCGGCTGCTCTTACGCCATACGGCGTCGAACCCCTCGGACATGTTCCTCCTTCGACGTTCCGTCACAACGATGCGGCCAGACCGGCTACGAACTCGGCGGACCGAGCCGGAGTGTGCGCCACCTTCGTCATCTGCTCGAACACCCCTGTGACATGCCGGATGTCGGCTGGACGTTCCATCCAGACGGCTCCCCGCTGGTTCTCCGCGTACACGACGTCGACCTCGTCGGTGCCGTCCGGAAAGCGCAGCATCGAGAACAGGTTCTGTGCCCCCGCGTAGGCCCCGGCCTCGAAGGGCACGACCTGGAGTGTGACGTTGGGCCGTTCGGCCATCGTCACGAGGTGCCGCAGCTGCTCACGCATCACCTCGACACCGCCGACGTGCCGCCGCAGCGCCGCCTCGTCGAGCACGACGTGCAGCGTCGTCGGGTTGTCGTCACCCAGCAGCCGCTGTTGGCGCGCCTGCCGGAGCTCGACCGCCCGCCGGACCGTGTCGCCGGGGTCCTCGGGACGCAGCGACAGGAACGCCTCGGCGTAGGCGGGTGTCTGCAGCAGACCGTCGACGTAGAGAAGTGAGTAGTTCCGGAGTTCCACGGCGTCGGATTCGAGGCCCACGAACTTGGCGAACCAGTCCGGCATCGTCTCCGAGTATCTGGTCCACCAGCCCCGTTCGTTCGACTCCTCGGCGCGGCGCATCAGCCGCTCCACGAGTGCGGCATCCACCTCGTAGGCTTGGCAGAGCACCCGGACGTTGCGGGGCAGTATCGTCTGGCTCCCGGTCTCGATCCGTCGAACGGTGACGTCGGTGAAGCCCGCGTATTTCGCAGCCTGGGCCACGCTCCATCCGGCTTCGGTTCGAAGTTGTCGTAATTCCCGGCCGAGTTCTCGGCGACGTAGGTTCGGCCCGGGGCCGCCGCCGATCTCGGCGACATTGTCCTCTGCCATCGGCTCTCCCTCGATGTCGGCCCGCCGATCATCCTCCCCCACCGAACCACGGTCACGATCGAGTTCCCTCGATCTGAGGATGGTCGTCATGTTCGTACATGTATTACGGTTGATCATGTCTCGAACACAGCTCGGTATCGATGTCCCGCTCGTCCGAGGCCGGGCACGTCATCGCCAGAAGACCGCGCCATCACCAGAAGACGAGGCCGCATGTCGCATCCGTTCCGCTGGGTGCCCGCCAACGGGCGGCGCCACGCGAGCCGCCACCCGACCACGGGCGGCGGCTACCCCTCGGGACTCGCCGTCACCACCCTGTGCGGCCTCGACGTCCGCGCCCGCACCGGCGACCTTCCGTGGCTGTGGCCCACCTGCGCCGACTGCAACCTCGAAGCCCGCCGCATCGTCGGCGCGGTGATCCGCTTTCCCGGCCCCGACCCTCCCGCACCGAACCCCGGATCGTACGGCTCCCGATCCGAACGACACGACTGACCGATCCCCCACCCGACGCGGTCCGAACCCCTCAGAGTGCATTGGGGAACTGTCCTTGGTGCCCGTAGGGCACGGTCATACGTGCCCAGCCGCAGCAAAGTGAGGGGCTCCGGCGTTTCAGTTCGTGCCTCGCAAGGCAGGGGTTCTCGCCGCGTACGGCCTGGTACTCAAGAGGACCCCCACGCCGCGAGGCACGAACTGGGACGGCGGTACCGGACCACCGACCCACGTTCCACAACGCCCTCTCACACGACAGCCCTGTCGGCACCCCCGAACTCGGGTCGCGTGCAGTTGCGACGTTCAGTCCTGCACGCGATCCGCGGCCGGTGCACCACCTCTCCCCTCTGGTGCACCGGCCACCCCGACTTCAGTGGTGCTGGGTCGTTGCTCGTTCGGCCGTGTCGGTGATCGAGGTTAGGGTGCGCCGCGATGACCACGCAGCTCTCGTTCGACCAGCTCGGAGCCGGGCGAGACGTGCCGCTCGCCGAGATCACCTTCGTGGTGGTCGACCTCGAAACCACCGGCGGGAGCAGCGAGCACGACACGGTCACCGAGATCGGTGCCGTGAAGGTTCGAGGCGGCGAGGTGATCGGCGAGTTCGCCACCCTCGTCGACCCCGAACGGGGTATCCCGCCCGCCGTCGTCTCCATCACGGGGATCACCGACGCCATGGTCACCGGCGCACCGCGACTCGCCACAGTGCTGCCCGCGTTCCTCGAGTTCGTGCGGGACGCGGTCCTCGTCGCGCACAACGCGCCGTTCGACATCGGATTCCTGCGGGCCGCGTGCGGCCGACACGCACTGGTGTGGCCGAAACCGGACGTCGTCTGCACGGCGAAACTCGCGCGACGGGTCCTCACCCGGGACGAAACTCCCAATCACAAGCTGGGCACGCTCGCGCGGGTCCTGCACGCACGCACCGAACCCGTGCATCGCGCGCTCGACGACGCACGGGCCACGACCGACGTCCTGCATTCCCTGCTGGAGCGGGTCGGCGCGTTCGGGGTGCACAGCCTCGACGAACTTCTCGACCACCTGCCCGACGTCTCACCACAGCAGCGCCGCAAACGAACGCTGGCCGACGGGCTCCCGGACACCCCCGGCGTGTACCTGTTCCGCGGACCCAACGACGAGGTCCTCTACGTCGGCACCGCATCGAACCTGCGCCGCCGCGTGCGCCAGTACTTCACAGCGGGCGAGAAACGCCGTCGCATCAAGGAAATGGTGGTCCTCGCCGAACGCATCGACCACGTCGAATGCGCACACCCGCTCGAGGCCGAGGTCCGCGAACTCCGACTACTCGCCGCGCACGCCCCGCCGTACAACCGACGCTCGAAGTTCCCGCGACGCGCGTGGTGGGTGGTGCTCACCGACGAGCCGTTCCCACGGTTGTCGGTGGTGCGGACACCGCGGGCGGGGGCGTTCGGGCCGTTCCCGTCACGCCGTGCCGCGGCCGACGCGGTCGACACGCTACAGACGGCGACCACGATCCGCCGCTGCACCGAGCGGATCCCCGCGACCCATCAGAACTCTCGCCCCTGCGCCGTCCACGAACTCGGCCACTGCGGAGCCCCGTGCGCCGGGCTGCAAACCGTCGAGCAGTACGAGCCCGAAGTCGCCAGGGTGCGCGGGGTCATCGCCGGTCGGGACGACGCGGTGCTGCACAGGTTGCACGGCGAACTCGACCGGCTCTCGTCCGCACAGCGGTTCGAGCAGGCCGCCGACCACCGCGACCAACTCGCCGCCCTCGTCCGAGCCCTCGACCGCGGACAGCGGATGTCCACGCTCGCCGGTATCGATGAGCTCGTCGCCGCCCGTCCCGACGGCTCCGGTGGCTGGCAGTTCGCCGTCGTCCGGCACGGACGGCTCGCGGCGGCCGGAACCGCCGCCCGAGGTGCTCCGCCGATGCCGGTCGTCGACGCACTGCAAGCCTCCGCCGAGACCGTCCGACCCACGGAAGGGCCGTTGCGGGGAGCGACCGCCGACGAAGTCCGGGTCTTGCTGCGATGGCTCACGGGGGCGCGGATGGTGCGGTGCAGCCAGCCGTGGGCCGAGCCGGTCGCAGCGACCGCGTCCTGGACCTCCTGGCTCGAGCGTGCCGTCGCCGGCCGGACACCCTACGGCGGCGAAGACTGAGGAGTCCTAACCTCAGCGCCTTCCTCGTTGCGGGATCGATTGTCGAGTAGCCACCGCCAACGCAGGACGACCCGCACGGCCTCACGGGTCTGCTACTCAGGACGACTCGCCGGTCATGTCCAGTTCGGCGATGACTTTCGTCGGGCGTAGACGCACGAGGAGTTCGCCGGGCACCGCGTTGCGACGCCCGAACTCCACAGCACGGTTCTCCCCCATGTACCGGCTGCCCAGGCGCGTGGCCCAACTCAGCATCTCGACCGGATCGTCCGAAATCTCCGCGACGCCCTGCACCTGAACGAACCCGTACGGCAGCTCGGGCATGTCGACGCACAGCGACAGCCGCGGATCGCGCGCGAGCGCTCGGCCCTTCGCGGTGTCCCGCCCGGTGTTGAACACGACGTCCTCGTCGTCCAGCACGAACCACACCGGCGCCACCAAGGGGCGTCCGTCCCGCGCGGCGAACCCCACCATCGCAGTCCGTGTCCCGTGCTCCAGGAACGCTCGGATTTCGCTGTCCGCCAGACTCGCCATGGCCGTAACGTACCGGCGACGCGAACTCCACGCCTGCAGCGCCCGGCCGGACGCCCACCCGGGAATCACCGCATCATCACCGCTGAGAGGGTGCGCGGCTCATCGAAACGCGACCGGCCCGGCACCCCGATGGGATGCCGGACCGGTTCGGAGCCTCAGTTCACTGCTCGGGCTGCTGGGGGCGGCCCGCGAGTTCCGGCGCGGACTCGCGCTCCTCGCGTTCCGCTTCCCGTGCCGATTCCTCCCGGGAAGCTTCCGCATGCGCCCGTTCGAGCGCCGCGGTCTCCTCTGGCGGGTCGGGCCGCAGCAGGCTGCCCTCCACGGCGTGACCGGCCGCGCCGAGCTTGTTCATCTTCTTCGGCACCGGAGCGCCCTGGTACGGCAGCTCCACCGGGTGACCGTGGTCGTCGACCGGGCCGAGCGGCTGGTGCACCTCGATGAACTCGCCATGCGGCAGACGCTTGATGATGCCCGTCTCGACACCGTGCTCCAGGACCTCCCGGTCCGCGCGCTGCAGACCCAGGCAGATCCGGTAGGTCACCCAGTACGCCAGCGGCGGAAGCAGCAGGATCCCGATCCGGCCGCCCCACGTCATCGCGTTCAGCGAGATGTTGAGCTGGAACGCCACCACGTCGTTGACACCGGAGATCATCAGCACCGAGAAGAACGCGATGACCATCGCACCGATGCTCGTCCGCACCGGCACGTCGCGAGGACGCTGCAACAGGTTGTGGTGTGCCGTGTCCCCATTGAGCTTCTGTTCGATGAACGGGTAGCTGATGAGCAGTGTGAACAACACGCCCATGCCGATCGCACCCGCGAAGAACACCGGCGGCACCGTGTACGGCCCGAGATAGAGCTCCCACGCGGGCCAGATACGCAGGATGCCGTCCGCCCACGCCAAGTACCAGTCCGGCTGCGACGCCGCCGAGACCTGCGAGGCGTTGTACGGGCCCAGGTGCCAGATGCCGTTGATCTGGAACACACCCGACATGATCGACAACGCACCGGTGACCAGCGCGAAGAACGCACCGCCCTTGAGGGCGAAGGTCGGCATGATGCGGATGCCGACGACGTTGTCCTCCTTGCGGCGCACGCCGGGGAACTGGGTGTGCTTCTGGTACCAGACCAACGCCAGGTGCGCGGCGATGAGGCCGAGCATGATGCCGGGCAGCACCAGGATGTGCAGCGTGTAGAGGCGCGGAATGATCTCCATGCCCGGGAACTCGCCGCCGAACAGCGCCCAGTGTGCCCAGGTGCCGATGACCGGCACGGAGATCGTGATGCCCGACAGGGTCGCCCGGACACCGGTACCGGAGAGCAGGTCGTCCGGCAGCGAGTAGCCGAAGAAGCCCTCGAACATGCCCAGGATCAGCAGCAGCGCGCCGATGACCCAGTTCGCCTCACGCGGGCGACGGAAAGCGCCGGTGAAGAAGATCCGCGCCATGTGCAGCATCATCGCCGCCACGAACAGCAACGCCGCCCAGTGGTGCAGCTGGCGGATGAACAGGCCGCCACGGACTTCGAACGAGATGTCCAGGGTGCTCGCGAACGCCTTCGACATCTCGACGCCCTGCAGGTTGCGGTACGAACCCTCGTAGACGACCTCTTCCATCGAGGGGTCGAAGAACAGCGTCAGGTAGATGCCGGTGACGATCAGGATGATGAACGTGTAGAGCGCGATCTCACCGAGCAGGAACGACCAGTGCGTCGGGAAGACCTTGTTGAGCTGGCGACGCAGCCCGGTGGCCATCTGGTAGCGCTGGTCGGCGTCGTCCGCTGCCGAGGCCACCCGCTGCTGGAGCGCGCTCTCCGACTTCGTCGGCGTGGTGATGGAACTCATGCGTTTCGCTCCCAGTAGGCCGGGCCGACGGGCTCGATGAAGTCGTGCTTCGCGACGAAATATCCCTCTTCGTCGACCGTGATCGGAAGCTGCGGCAGCGACCGGGTCGCCGGGCCGAAGACGGGTTTCGCGTAGGTGTTGACCACGTCGAACTGCGACTGGTGGCACGGGCACAACAGCCGTCCGGTCTGCTGTTCGAACAGCGAGGTCGGGCAGCCGACGTGGGTACAGATCTTCGAGTAGGCGTAGTAGTCGCCGTAGTTGAAGTCTTCCTGCCCCTTGCGCTTCTGCGGGGTGCTCCCCGGGCGGAGCCGGATGAGCATGACCGCCGAGTCGCCGCTCTTCAACGCCATGGCGAGCTCGTGGTCGTCCTCACGGTCGGACTCGCGGAACGGGTACACCGTCTCGAACCCTCCCGCGTCGATGTCTTCCGGACGCACCAGCGACACCTCGTGCGGGTGCCCGGTGCTGCGCCGCATGTAGATCTTCTCGCCCTGGTACCGCTTCATCCAGTCGGTGTGCTGCAGCGAGTCGGCGCCTTCGTCGGCCCACGGGTCGCGCACGAAGCCGCCGATGGCGAGCAGACCCGCGCCGAGGCCGAACGCACCGACACCGAACCCGGCGGTGCGCTTGATCAGGGACCTCCGGGCGATCCCACTGCGGTCACCCGCGTCGGCGAGCAACGCGGTCGTCGTCTGCCGGTCGACCTCCGAGGAGCCGTGCCCGTCGTGACGCTGCTGCACCGCGACCTCGTGCGGGATGAACTTCTTCGTGTACAGCACGACGGCGATGCCGACCGCCAGGATCGACAGGCCGAAGAAGAACCCGACGAGCGGCGTGTAGAGCGAGTAGATCAGGTTGCCCTGCGGGTCGGACAACGGATCGACGTAGCGGTACGGCCAGAACAGGAAGACGGCGATGAATGCCACCGTCGACAGCCCGGCGATCACGAACCACATCGCGATGCTGCGTTCGGCGCGCTTCTCGGCGCGGGTGCCCTCGACGGGCCACCGGTCCTGGTACTCGACCAACTCCACGTCGTCGAGCTCGGTGCCCAGGCGAACCTTCTCGTCCCGGCTCATCTCGGCCAGTTCGGCCTCGGTCGGGACCTTCTTCTGTTCGTCACTCATGCCCTGGCTCCGATCCACAGGGTGATGCCGATCAGCGCGCCCATGCCCACGACCCAGGCAATGATCATCTCGGAGGCGGGACCGTAGCCGCCGACACCGGTCGATCCGCCGGGGTTGTTGTTTCCGTTCGTCACGGACTCGACATACGCAATGATGTCCTTCTTCTCCTCCGGCGTCAGCTGCCGGTCGGAGAATTTCGGCATGTTCTGCGGCCCGGTGAGCATCGCCTCGTGAATGACACGCGGGTCGGACTCGTCGAGGTTCGGCGCGAACTTGCCGGACGACATCGCGATGCCACGGCCGGTGAAGTTGTGACACGAAGCACAGTTGAGCCGGAACAGCTCGCCACCACGCGCCGGATCGGCCTGCGCGAGCCCCTCGCCCGCGTTCTCCGGCGACTCGGGGCCGCCACCCCGTGCCTGCACGAAGGCCCCGAGCGCGTCGATCTCCTCAGGGGTGAACTTCGGGGGCTTGCGCTGAGCCTGCGCCTCCTGCCGCACCATCGGCATCCGGCCGGTCGCGACCTGGAAGTGCGTGGCAGCCTCGCCGGCACCGACCAGGCTCGGACCGCGATCCTGCACCCCTTGCAGGTTCTGACCGTGGCAGCTGATGCAGGCGTTGTTGTAGAGCTGCTCGCCCTGCCGGACCAGCGCGGGCTCCGCCTGCGCCTCCGCGGTCTGCGGCTCCGGGGTCAGCAGCGTGTAGAGCCCCCCGGCACTCACCAGGGCGACGCCCAGCGCCAGCACGCCGGAGAGTCGGCGCTTGAGCTTCGAACCCGCGCGGTTCCGTTTCTTGGTGGTGGTCATGGATGCGGCAACCCTTGCTGTCCGGTACGGGGTGTTCGGTAGCGACCTTGTACGGCGACGATCACGGGACGAGGTAGATCACGGCGAACAACCCGACCCACACGATGTCCACGAAGTGCCAGTAGTAGGACACGACGATCGCGGCGATGGCCTGTGCCGGCGTGAACTTGCTCAGTCTCGTGCGCATGATGAGGTACACGAACGCGACGAGACCGCCGATCACGTGCAGTCCGTGGAACCCGGTCGTCATGTAGAAGACGGTTCCGTAGGCCGAGGACGCGATGGTGGTCGCGTGAGCGGTCACGAGCGTGTAGTACTCACCGGCCTGCCCGAGGACGAAGATCGTCCCCATCACCAGCGTCACCACGTACCACCTGCGGAGGCCGTACACGTCCCCCCGCTCCGCCGCGAACACACCCCACTGACAGGTGAACGACGAGGCCACCAGGATGACCGTGAAGGGGAGGGCGTACGCGAGGTTCAACTCCGCGGGCGGAGGCGGCCACGGACCGACGTTCTGTGCCTTCACCGTGAAGAACATGGCGAAGAGCCCGGCGAAGAACATCAGCTCGCTGGCCAACCACACGATGGTGCCGACGCTGACCATGTTGGGCCGGTTCAGCGAGTGCACGCGTTGACTGATCGAAGGCGCTGCCGTTGTCACGCGACGCATTATGGCTTGCGCGGTCGCTGTGTGTTCGATCGGGTCACCAGGAACACACCGCTTTGATCTGATCGCACCGGGGAGGTGACCCTCCGTGAGGACGTTCCGGGCATGGGCCACTCGGCTGATCCGGCGCCGACGAGCCGCCGACACTGCCGGGTTCACGATCGACACGCCCGGCCTGACGGTAGTCGCCGACGCCTTCGACGACACCGAAGCCGCCTCGTCCGTGCTGGACAGAGCCTCACAGTGGGATCCCCGGCGGCACGCAGTCCTGCGTCATCACCTGGTGCTGCCCGTCGAGTCGGTGCCGTCGGCGCGCGAGCTGCTCGCCGAGGAAGGATGGACTCTGCGTGCCTGTGAGGCCGACCCACATCCCGTGCCCGCCGGGCTCGATCCGGCAGCGAACCGGTTCGTCGCCGTCCGCGTGCAGCACCTCGACGCGTTGTCCTGTTCCCAGGAGGCGTCCCGGATGGCGAGCCTGCTGCAGCGCCTGCGAGGCCGTGCGCTGGGCTGGGACGCCCTCCAACCGCACGATCGTGGCTCGTGACGATCAGCACCGCGCACCACGCGGGGCTCACCCCGCCACCGGCGCGACGATCATCACATTTATCGGACACGCCCGACCACCGCGAACGGCACGGATCGCGGGGTTCCAGGCACGGCGGCACCCGTACTCCACTACATTCGCGTGCGGCGCAGCCGATACGATGCGGAAACCGATCGACGTCGCTGCGGGCGGCGTCGATCGACACCGCGAGAACATGACCGAGCGAGGAGTACGCCGATGAGCGCACCGACCACCACCGTGCTCGTGTTCAGTCACCGCCCCGAGGTGCGTGAGTCGATCATGACCGCCGTCGGCCGCCGCCCCGCGCCCGATCTCGGCCGTGTCTCCTACCTCGAGGTCGGCACCATCGCAGACCTGCTCGTCGAGGTCGACGCGGGCAACGCGGACCTGGCGATCCTCGACGGTGAAGCGCAGCCCACCGGTGGGATGGGCGTGTCCCGGCAGATCAAGAACGAGATCACCGACTGCCCGCCGGTGGTGGTGACCGTGCGCCGCAAGGACGACCGATGGCTCGCGACCTGGTCGCAGGCCGACGCGGTCCTCGTCCACCCGCTGGACCCGTTGGCCGCCGCCGAGACCGTCGCCGAGGTGCTCCGCGGACAGCGGGCACCGGTCGTCCAGGGCTGAGCACCACCCCGGAACTTCCGGGCACGCTCGGCCACCCGTTCGATTCGAGAGGTTCGTGGACACGATGGCCGGGAGCTGGTCGAACCTGCTGGCACACGTCGTCGCGGGCGGCGACCTGTCCGCCGAGGACACCGCGTGGGCAATGGATCTCGTCATGACCGGCGAGGCGACCCCGGCGCGGGTCGCCGCGTTCGTCGTGGGCCTGCGCGCGAAGGGCGAAACCCCGGAGGAGATCCGGGGCATGGCCGACGCGATGCTCGCTCACGCCCGCGCGGTCGACCACACCGCCCGCTCGCTCGACGTGGTCGGGACCGGAGGAGACCGCTCGGGCAGCGTCAACATCTCCACGATGGCCGCGATCGTGGCCGCGGCGTGCGGGGCGACCGTCGTCAAGCACGGCAACCGGGCAGCGTCCTCGAAATGCGGCACTGCCGACGTTTTGGAAGCGCTCGGGATCGCGATCGATCTTCCGCCCGCACCGCTGCAGCGGTGCGTCGAGGAGATCGGGCTCGGCTTCTGCTACGCACCCGTGTTCCACCCGGCCATGAAGTACGCGGCGGCGCCTCGCAGGGAGATCGGCATTCCGACCGCGTTCAACCTGCTCGGTCCGCTGACGAACCCGGCGCGCCCGTCCTCGGGGCTCATCGGCTGCGCCGACCGCGTCATGGCGCCGGTTCTCGCGGACGTGTTCGCGACCCGGGGCAACTCCACCCTGGTGGTCAGCGGCGACGACGGCATGGACGAGGTGACCACGACCGCGGCCACCGCGGTGTGGGTGGTGCACGACGGCAAGGTGACCACCAGCAGGATCGACCCGACGGCCTTCGGGCTACCGCTGACCACCGCGGACGACCTGCGCGGTGGCGACGCGGCCGTGAACGCGGAGGTCGTGCACGCGCTGCTCGCGGGCCGCACCGGACCGGTGCGCGACGCCGTCCTGCTCAATACCGCCGCCGCGCTCGCCGCGCACGACGGGCCCGAACCGGACCTGCACGGCCAACTGGACAACGGCATGTCCCGCGCGGCACGCGCCCTCGACTCGGGGAAGGCGGCGGCGCTGCTGCAACACTGGGCCGAACGTTCCACCACGCTCAAGGCCGAGTCGGACTAACAGCTGCGCGGGTCAGACCAAGAGGGGTGCGCGGGTTGTTCTGCCGGGTGGTTCCGTAGCCGAACCGCACCTTGCGGAATGAGCGGTCGTCGTCGCGTCAGCGGCGGAACCGCCACGGACGCAGCACGAGCTCCGTCAGGTTCTCAACGCCCTCCTCGCGAGGACAGCGGTTCGCCGCTTAGCTTGCTACTGGAGAACCGATCCCGCAGCGAGGACGGCGCTGACGTGTCTCCACCCGACCCACCGAGCAACACCTTCTGACGGGAGTTCTCAGCCTCATTCCTCGAGACCGATGGAGAACGTGGCCTCGGTGTCGCTGCGGGAGTACGAGCGGAACGCGATGTGGGTGTCGGTGTCGACGACGCCTGCGACCTTGTTGATCCGGCCGGGCACAATGTCGGCGATCTCCTCGTGGTCGGTGACCCGCAGGATCGCGATGAGATCCACGTCCCCGGCGCAGGAGTACACCTCCGCGACGCCGTCGAGATCGGCGACCTCCTGGGCGGCCTCGGTGAGCCGATCCGCGGCGGTCTGAATCATCACGATCGCGGTGATCACGGCGAACCTCCTGTGTGCGACGCTGCGGTGAAGATCCTAGTCGGTGGGTGCCGGCACGCGCCGAATACCGGTCGAAGCCCATGCTTGACCTCCAGTTCGCTGGAAGGTGGAAGCTGACCGTCATGACGATCTGGATCTGCGGTACCTGTGGCGTCGAACATCCCGAGTCCGAACGCCCACCGAGTCGAAACTGCCTGATCTGTACGGACGAACGGCAGTGGGTGCCGGAAACCGGCCAGTGGTGGACCACGCTGCGGGAGCTGGCCGCCGAACCGCACGAGCTGGTGCACGAGGAAGTCGACCCCGGCGTCCACCGACTGTCCCGGAGTCCCGGCTTCGCCATCGGCCAGCGGACGTTTCTCGTGCAGACACCGCACGGGAATCTCCTGTGGGATCCGCCGAATCACCTGGACGAGCCGCTGACGACCACCGTCGAGCAGCTCGGTGGTGCTTCGGTGATCGTGGCCAGTCACCCGCACATGTACGGCTCGCAGGTGAGCTGGAGCCACCACCTCGGCGGAGTGCCGGTTCTCGTCAACGCACGCGACCGGGAGTGGGTGCAGCGGAACGACCCGGTCCTGCACAGTACCCACGGCAACTGCGAAATCCTGCCGGGCGTCACGCTGGTCGAGGTGGGTGGTCACTTCCCGGGCGGGATGGTCGCGCATGTCACGCACGGCGAGGGCACGGTACTCAGCGGGGACATGATCATGCCCGTCGCCGACGCGGGCTGGGTGACCTTCATGCGCAGCTACCCGAACCAGATCCCGCTGTCGGTCGGACTGGTCCGGCAGATCGTCGACCGCCTCGAACCGTTCGAGTTCGGCCGCTTGCACGGCCTGACGGGGCGCTCGGTTCACACCGACGCGAAAACTTCCGTGCGGCGTTCGGCGGATCGCTACGTCGACTGGGTCAGCGGAGCGAACGACCACCTCGGCTGACCCTTGGTCGCGCGGTTGCGTGTTGCGGTCAGGCACGCTGCACCCGGCAGGTTCTCCGCCCGTACGCAGGCCGGCCACCCGCAAGTTCTCACCTCGCGACCGGCGAGGACAGCGTCGTCGTGGCCGCGAGGTGAGATTCCGCCAACCAACCGCGCAACCGCTCAGGGCTGCGGTGCCGGGTCGAAGGGACTCCGATCAGGAGTGCACACCGCGCCCTCCTTCGGGAGCTCGCCGGTCTCGAAGTACCGATTCATGGCGTCGTCGACGCAGACACTCTGCCGCAGAGCACCGTGTCCGAAGGTGTCGAGCGTGAGCAGGCGGGCGTCGGAGAGCATCTCGGTGATCGCCACCGTGTCCTCATACGGTGTAGCGGGGTCGCCCAGGCTGTTGCCGATGGTCAGGATGGGATTCGCCGTCTGCCGGTCCCAGGGACCGGCGTACCGGTCGACGTCCTTCGACGGCCATGTCGCGCACGGCAGGCTCAGGTACGTCCACGAGGAACCGAACCCGCGTGCGGTCTCGTCGGCCTTCCGAGCGTAGCGCCCCCACTCGTAGGGATTCGCCGGGTTACTCGTCTCGGCGCAGAGCACGCTCAACGACTGTTCCACACCGAGATGCGTCTGCGGCGCGAAACCCGGACGTGGTGCCGGGTCGGGAACGGCCACCACCGGCGGCGGGCCCTCGCCGGCCGCCTCCGGACGTGTCTGCTGGTGCAGCGTCTGCAGAAAGTCGGCGAGCATCGGCGCGTTCGCCGCGTTGTACAACGCACCCAGGGTCGACTGCACCGCGACCTGGTACGTGATCTCCATCGGCTCGCTTCCGCCCGGGGGCACGATCTGCACCGGCCGCTCCAGCAACCGGTCGAGGACCTCGTCGTACTTGGCCTGCAGGTCCTCTCCCGGGGCCCGGAACGCGCACCGTTCGTCACGCTGACATTCCGCGAAAAAGGCGCCCAGCGCTCGCTGAGCGCCGTCGGCGCTGCCGAGCCGGTAGCTCATCGGCGTGAACTGTTCGCCCGGGTAGCCGGTGGTCCACTCCACCGGATCCAGAGCCGAGTCGATGGTCATCGCTCGCACCCGGTCCGGGAACAGATTCGCGTAGACCGCACCGAGATGCGTGCCATAGGAGACGCCGTAGTAGTTGGTCTGTTCCTCGCCCACCGCTTCCCGTAGCAGGTCCATGTCCCTGGCGACGTTCGCCGTCGACATGTGGTGCAGCAACGGTCCCGCCGAGTCCGCGCAGGTCTCCGAGGCCGCTTCGGCGGCGGCGACGATCTCTTGCTCCTGTCGCGGGGTCACCGGGAACGTCCCGATCGCACTCTCCTGCTCCGGTGTCAGACACCGCAGGCCCGTGCTGGCGCCGACGCCACGAGGATCGAAGCCGACGATGTCGAACTTCTCGTGCAGACCTTCGGTGATCGCCGGTGGGATCCTGCCGGGCCCGCCCGGACCACCGGGGTTGTAGAAGATCGTGCCGATCTTGTTCTCCTGGTCCGTAGCGGGCAGCTTGCCCACCGCGAGCCGGATCGTCTGACCGCCCGGATCCCGATACGACAGCGGCACCTCGGCGGTGGCGCACTCGTAGCCGGGTGCGTCGGCACAGGGTCCCCACCCCAGCTGCGGCGCTTCGGCGCCGTTGGTACCCATCGGCGCCACCGGGCGTTCAGCCGTCGCGACCCCCGAGCCCGCGACCAGACCGGTCATCAACACCGTCGTCACCCACGCCGCAGCGGCGCGCGAAGTACTTCGTCGCGTCATCCCCAGTTATCCATTTCTCTGTGCCGGTCACTGCCGAACCGACACTAGAGAAAAGATCGGCACGGCACAGCCGCCGAAAGGGGGTGTGCCGTGCCCAGATATCCCGGAGAGCAGCTCGGCCGGCCATCGCCGAGCGCGCGGATCACTCGTGGTCGGGACCCGTGTGGTACTCGAAGACCAGACCCGCGATTGTGATCAACAACGCACCGACGGACAGCACGATCATCCACGCGTGGAAGAACGCCAGCGCCAGTCCGGCGAAGGCGGCAGCGGCGGCGAGCCCGAGGGGCCAGTAGCTGCCGGGGCTGAAGAAGCCCAGGTCACCGGCGCCGTCGCTGATCTCCGCGTCAGGATTGTCCTCGGGGCGCGGTTCGATGCGGCGCGCGACGAACTCGAAGTAGCTGCCGATCAACAACGACAGGGCGCCGACCAGGATCAGCGCGACCGTGCCCACGGGCTCCCGAGACCACAGGCCGTAGACGAGTGCCGAGACAAAGAAGAAGACGGTAATGACGTTGAAGATCTTCGCTTCGACCTTCATGGGTTCCTCGCTCTCACCGCATGCCCGCGCCGGGCTCGCGTTCTCCGTTCGCCGCCCGGCAGGGCGTACCGATGTTCTCCGCCCGTCAGGGCTTTGCTGCTACTGACCGCCGCTCGCTTCGCCGGAGGTGCGGTCGGTGTCGAACGGGACGCCCGTCACCGCACGCGGGCTGCACAGCTCACCACAGTTCATGTTCTGGAGCGCCTCGGCCGCCGTGTACGGAGCGCCGGTGGCCGGGTTGTTCTGGGTCCGCAGCTGCATGTACCGGTCGAACTTGTCCGGCGAGAGCGCCCGCACCTCGAAGTTCATCATCGAGTGGTACGTGCCGCACAGCTCGGCGCAGCGGCCGACGAACGAACCCTCTTGGTCGATCGTGTTGGAGAAGGTGTTGTCCTGGTTGTTCTTCTCCGGGTACGGGAAGGTGTCCCGCTTGAAGTTGAACTCCGGCACGAAGAACGAGTGGATGACGTCGGTCGAGCTGAGGTTGTACTGGATCGTACGGTCGGTCGGCAGCACCAGCAGCGGGATCTCCGAGCTGCTGCCGACGGTGCGCACCTGCTGACCGTCCGGCGTCTGGTAGCCGGGGTAGTTGAACTCCCAGTTCCACTGGAAGCCGACGACGTTGACCGTCTCGTCGGGATCCTGTTCCTCGGCCAGCACGTAGTTCTGGGTGGTGGCCGTGAAGTAGAACAACACCACGACCATCACGAACGGGACCGCGGTATAGACGATCTCCAGCGGCAGGTTGTACTGGAACTGCCGGGGCAGCTGCTCGCTCTTCTTCCGGTGGAAGGCCACGGACCAAAAGATCAGACCCCACACCAGCACACCGACGGCCAGCGCCGCGATGACCGACCACGTCCACAACAAGCGCATCGAATCGGCCTGCGGAGTGACGCCGTCCGGCCAGCCGAACCGCAGGACCTCCTCGGTCGTGCAGCCAGTGGCCGCGATCCCCACCAGGCCGACGAGCCCGGCGACCTTGATCGGCCGTGGCACTCGGGTCCTCTCGCTCAGGCCCACTGCGCGACGCCTCCTCGATGCGAAAATCATTCACCGGGACCCGCGTCGCGCCTACGGGGACGGCCCGCCGGTCGCCGGAATTCTGCGGGGAGCCTAGCCCAGCAGTAGCCGTCATACTGCTCCGGGGTCGCACGATTTCGACGATCGTGACAGCCCTCTCATCCCGGCGCACACCCGCGCGACCGCGACCGCGCCCGATCACTCCGAGCGCCGCGCTCGATCACCACCGGCGATGCCTCACGGGGCGTCCGACACGCGAAGGGCGTGCCCGCCTGCGCGCCCGCGGAGGCATGCCCGATACTGGGCGCGCCCTGCCCCACCGTGGGCGCCGACGCCGCCGCCCGAGCTCGCTGGCGACCGCCCGGCGAGTACGAGTGGGCGCCCCGCCCGCCGAGACGAGAGGTGCACCAGACACGTGTGCGGCCTGCTTGGACTGGTCTGTCCCACCGAAGAGAACGCCGGTCACTCCGTCACAGCGGTAGCCAACGCGCTGCCCTGTCAGCGGCACCGAGGACCGGACGAGAGCGACACCTGGCACGGCGGCGAGGTGGTCTTCGGCTTCAACCGGCTGTCGATCATCGACCTCGAACACGCGCACCAGCCGCTGGTGTGGGGTCCGCCGGAGAACCCGCAGCGCTACGCCATCCTCGGCAACGGTGAGATCTACAACTACTTGGAACTGCGGGCCGACCTGGTCGAACGGTACGGCGCGCGGTTCAACACCGACGGGGACATCGAGACGATCGTCGCCGCCTACCACCACCTCGGTACCGGGATGCTCGGGCAGCTGCGGGGCATGTTCGCGTTCCTGATCTGGGACACCGAGCGCAAAGTGGTCTTCGGGGCGCGCGACCCCTTCGGCATCAAGCCGCTGTACTACGCACACGGCCCGCACGGGGTGGCGTTCGCCAGCGAGAAGAAGAGCCTCCTGAGCCTGTCGACGACCCTGGGCCTCCCGGAGGAGCTCGACCACCGCGCGATGCAGCACTACCTGCAGTTGCAGTACGTGCCGGAGCCGGAATCGCTGCACAGCGGCATCCGCCGCATCGAGTCGGGCACGTCGTTCACCCTCTCCCCCGGCGGCAAAGTCGTCACCGAGCGCTACTTCCAGCCGAACTTCTCGCCCCGCCCGGTCGACGGCGAGGCACAGGCCGACGCGCTGCACGAGAAGATCGCCGACGCCATGCGGGACTCGGTGGCCAAGCACATGCGCGCCGACGTAACCGTCGGCGCGTTCCTCTCCGGCGGGATCGACTCGACGGCCATCGCGGCGTTGGCCAAGGAGCCAACCCGGACCTCATCACCTTCACCACGGGCTTCGAGCGGCAGGGCTACTCGGAGGTCGACGTGGCGGCGGAGTCGGCGGCGGCGATCGGCGTCAAGCACGTCGTCCGCACCGTGACGCCCGAGGAGATGATGGAGGCACTGCCGCTGATCGTCTGGTACCTCGACGATCCGGTGGCGGACCCGGCACTGGTTCCGTTGTGGTTCATCGCCAGGGAAGCCCGCCAGCACGTGAAGGTCGTGCTCTCCGGCGAGGGCGCCGACGAGCTGTTCGGCGGCTACACGATCTACCGCGAGCCGCTGTCCCTCGCCCCGTTCGAGCGGGTGCCGGGTGCGCTGCGCAAGGTGATGGGCAAGGTCTCGACGGCGATCCCGGAGGGCGTGCGCGGCAAGGACCTCCTGCGTCGCGGCGCGCTGAGCCTGGAGGAGCGTTACTACGGCAACGCGCGCATCTTCCGGGAGGACCAGCTGCGAGCGGTGATGCGTGGCTACGACCCCGGTGTCTCGCACACCGACATCACGGCGGAGCCGTAC
The DNA here is from genome assembly GCF_009664835.1 of Allosaccharopolyspora coralli. Classification (NCBI taxonomy): domain Bacteria; kingdom Bacillati; phylum Actinomycetota; class Actinomycetes; order Pseudonocardiales; family Pseudonocardiaceae; genus Allosaccharopolyspora; species Allosaccharopolyspora coralli. Next base: position 1,591,833 of record NZ_CP045929.1, on the reverse strand, counting down.
CGCACGTCGCAGAACTGGGACCCGGTCACCCGGATGCAGCACGTGGACCTGTTCACCTGGCTGCGCGGCGACATCCTGGTCAAGGCCGACAAGGTGACCATGGCGAACTCGCTGGAACTGCGGGTGCCGTTCCTGGACCCGGAGGTGTTCAAGGTCGCCAGCGGCGTTCCGCTGGACCAGAAGATCACTCCCGAGACCACCAAGTACGCGTTGCGGCGGGGGTTGGAGAAGATCGTGCCCCCGCACGTCCTGAACCGGCGCAAGCTCGGGTTCCCGGTGCCGATCCGGTACTGGCTACGCGACGAGATGCACGACTGGGCGCGCAACATCATCCAGCAGTCCCAGACGGATCACCTCCTGAACAAGACCGCGGTGCTGCAGATGCTCGAGGAGCACCGTTCCGGGGTGCTGGACCACTCGCGGCGCCTGTGGGCGCTGCTGGTGTTCATGCTCTGGCACGGCATCTTCGTCGAGGGACGACTCTCCCCGGAGGTTCCCGAGCCGCACTACCCGGTCAAGCTCTGAGAGCGCATTTTGGAACTTCGGTAGGGGTCCGGTACCGCCCGCCCAGTTCGCGCCTCGCTGCGTTGGGGTCCTCTTGAGTCCACGCCGACCGTACGCGGCGAGAACCCCTGTGTTGCGAGGCACGAACTGGATCGCCGGAGCCTCTCACCCTGCTCAGGCTGGCACGTGAGAGGCGTGCCCACGGGCGCAACCGCCAGTTCCCAACGCCCGGTCAGGCGCGCGGGGGTGCGGTGGACTCCCGGACGACGAGGCTCGGTGCGAACCTGCGGTCGTGACCGCGAAGGGCGGGCACGTCAGGATCGAGGAGCAGAGCGAGCTGGTCGACCGCAGCCGCGGCCATCTCGTCGATCGGCTGGGCCAGCGTGGTCAGAGCCGGGTGGCTGTAGGCCGCGAGCGGAATGTCGTCGAAGCCGACCACCGACAGGTCCGCCGGAACGGACAAGCCCCGCTCGCCCGCCAGTCGTATCGCGCCGAAGGCCATGACGTCGGAGGAACAGAGCACTGCCGTCGGCCGGGACGACTCGAGAAGCTCGGCCATCGCCCGCGCGCCGCCTTCGGCACTGAACGTGTCGTGTGCGATCAGCCTCGACGCGGCGCCGGCCTCGTCCAGCGCCGCCGACCAACCGTCCCGTTTCAGGCGGGACGCCAACGCGCTCGCGGGACCACTGACGAAGCCGATCCGCCGGTGCCCGAGATCGAGCAGGTGCCGGGTTCCGGTGTAGCCGGCGAGATACTCGTCGATGGCGACGTCGGGCACGTCGACGGTCGGCGCGCCGCCATTGACGAACACCACCCGCACGCCGTCGGCCATGAGCCTGCGGTACCGACCGGGCACGCCTTTCCGGGCGCGAGTGAGCGAGGCGATCTCGGGAGAGACGAAGATCATGCCCTCGACCCCGCGTGCGTTGAGCATGCACACGTACTCGTCCTCGGTCATCGCCGCCCGCGTGTTGCACAGCAGCGACGCGTACCCCTTCCGGGCGGCGCGGGATTCGAGCGCTTCGGCGAACGCGGGGAACACCGGGTTCGCCAGTTCGGGGACGAGCAGGCCGACGACCCCGGTCCGACGCAGCGCTCCGACACCCCGCGGGGTGTGCGGCATGGAGTCCAGGGCCGCGAGCACCCGCCTCCGTGTCTCGTCGTGGATACCCGGCTTACGGTTGAGCACCCGACTCACCGTCGAGACGCTCACACCGGCCTCGGCGGCGATCCTCGCCAGGCCCGTCATCGCCGTCCTCCCCACTTCGAGCGGTGGAGCGAACGGCACTTTCGCCCCACCAGACGAGGTGAAAGTGCCGTTCGCTCCACAAGCCCGATGGCGCGAACGGCACGTTCGCCTCGTGTGACGGGGCGAAAGTGCCGTTCGCTCCTCAGCTCAGTTTTGCTCCGGTGTGCAGTGCGATTCCGGAGGTGGCCGGGATCGTCGTGCTCACCGTGCCGTCCTGCGCGACCTCGACGGTGCCACCGGTGCAGCTTCCGTCGACGAGCGCACCGGACATCACGTCACAGTATGTCCCGGCGGGCAGCGACGAGGCGAAGTCGCCGGCCATCTCGCCTTCTCCGGCGTTGAACGCGGCGAAAGCGGCCTCGCCGCGGCCGAACGCGATCTGGTCGCGACCGTTGTCCCACCAATTGTTGACTTCCGCTCCCCCGGCGGCGTTGGCCAGTCCGACCGTTCCGGCGATCGTCCGGTTCCTGTGTTCGCACACCCACCCGGCACCGTCGCAGTCGACCGGAGCCGTCATGCCACCGTCGTCGGCGGGCGGGCTGGAGTCGGGATCGTCGAAGGTGTAGCTGGACATCACCTTCGGCGTGCCGTACCCGTACGCGACGGCGAACGCGTTCGCGAGGTCGTGCCGTGCGCCGTCCTTGTAGGTCAGGGTCGGGCTGCTGCGCTGGGTGTCGTGGTTGTCGACGAACACGACCGCCTGTTCGCTCCCGACCGACATCGAGTCCGCCAGCGTGTTCAGTCCCGACACCGCGCCGTTGGCGAACGCGTTCGACACCTCGTGGTGGTAGGTGAACTCGGTGACGTCACCGTTGCCGACGTACTCGGTGGGGCTGGTCGTGGAGTCCCCGATGACTTCCTGGAACACATAGGGCTTCTGACCGGTGCCCGGTACTTCGACGAGACCGTTGACGAGTGCGCCGATGTCCTCCGGCGGCATGTGTTTGGCACCGTCCACGCGGAATCCGGCGACGCCCATCCCGACGAGCCGGTTGAGGTAGTCGAGCTGCGTCGAACGGACCTTGTCGGAGCCGGTCTTGAGGTCGGCGAGGCCGACGAGCTCGCAGTTGCGCACTTCCCACTGGTCGTCGTAGTTCTCGATGTCGCGGCGGCACTCGCTGAAGTCGGCGTCGGCGAAGATTCCCGGATAGTCGTACTTCGAGAACTCCGAGCCGGCACTGCCCGGCCCGCTGTCCACCGAACCGCTCCCGGTCATGTGGTTGACGACCGCGTCGACGTAGACGTTCACGCCCGCCGCGTTGCAGCTGGAGACCATCGCCGCGAACTGCTCGGCCGAACCCCGGCGTGTTTCGAGCTGGTAGCTCACCGGCTGATAGTCCTGGTACCAGGGATGTCCCTGATCATCGAGGACGACGTGCTCCTGCGGCGGGGACACCTGCACCCCGGCGTACCCGTTCGGGCCGAGGAAGTCGCGGCATTCCGTGCCGACGGACTCCCACGGCCACTGGAACAGGTGCACCATCGGTCCCTCACGCGTGGGGTCCGGCTGAGCCTTCGGCTCCGCGGCAGCGGGTGACGCCATCGCGGCCACCAGTCCGCCCGCCAGAGCCAAAACGGCTAATCGCATTCCTTCCTCCTTCGTCGGCGTGCCCCACATCACAAATACTTGCGCCGCGAAAGAGCAATACTTCATCGGGAACGGTCGTGAAAGGCCAGGACATTCGCAAAAGTTTGCACCGTGCCCTGGTTCCGACGGTCTACGTCGGGCTCGGGGGCCACCCCGACCGCACGCGCGGAGCGGGTGCCGACGAGAATCGGGAACCATGCGCGAGGTGGAGATCTCCGACGACAGCATCCGGCTGGGCCAGTTCCTCAAGCTTTCGGGGCTCGCCGAGGACGGAGCCGAGGCCAAAGGGCTGCTGGAGGAAGGCGAGATCACGGTGAACGGGGAGACGGAGACTCGGCGGGGTCGGCAGCTCGCGATCGGCGACCGCGTGACCCTCGGTGACGAGGAAGTCACCCTCACCCACCGCTGAGCGGTGATTCCGCGTGAGCGGACGCATCATCGCCGGTCAGGGCGTTCAAAGCACACGAAAAGCGGCCCCCGACGGTCGGTCGGGGGCCGCTTTTCGGACCGCGGGCCGCGCACCCGGGTTCAGTGGGGCGGCGCGAGCGCGAAAGTCAGTGGAACGAGTCGCCACAGGCGCAGGAACCGCCCGCGTTCGGGTTGTCGATCGTGAAGCCCTGCTTCTCGATCGAGTCGACGAAGTCGATGACGGCACCCTGCACGTACGGCGCGCTCATCCGGTCGACGACCACGTTCAGGCCCTCGAACTCGCGGCTGGCGTCCCCGTCGAGAGCGCGCTCGTCGAAGAACAGCTGGTAGCGCAGACCAGCACACCCGCCCGGCTGAACCGCGATGCGCAGGTGCATGTCGTCCCGGCCCTCTTGGTCGAGCAGGGCCTTGGCCTTCGTGGCTGCCGAGTCGGTCATCGTGACACCGTGCGCGGGTGCCTCGCTCTCGATCGTGCTGTCCTGGGCGGTCATGGCTCTCCCTATGCGGTCTTGCACGTTCGCGTCCTGAGACGTCGAACGGTCGAGGGTCGGCGGCTATTCCCGGCCCAGCCGGTGCCGACAAGCCGGGAAGCCTCTCCTCCATGGTGGCACACCACAGCGTAGTCGACGCACGCCCACGCTCTCCCGCGCGACGGTCTCTTTCATCACGATTCACCGTGTCGCCTACCCTGGTGGGGTGAGGTTCCTTCGCCGCAACACCGCTGAGCAGACCGCGTCCGAGAGCGGGGCCGAGACGTCCACGGTCACCGATGAGCAGCAGACGCAACCGGGCTACACCCCAGGCAAGGGGCGCCCGACGCCGAAGCGCAGCGAGGCCGAGGGCAAGCGCCGTGGTCCCGTCCCCCCGCCGCCGAAGACGCAACGTGAAGCCGTCAAGCGGATGCGCGGCAACAAGCAGGAGCGCCGCAAGGCCGCGACCGAACGCCGCGAGCGAATGATGGCCGGCGACGACCGCTACCTCATGCCGCGGGACCGCGGCCCGGCGCGGGCGTACGTGCGGGACCTGGTCGACTCACGACGGCACTTCATGGGGCTGTTCATGCCGCTGGTGCTGGTCGTGTTCGTCACCACGCTGATCCAGAACATGGTGATCCAGCAGTACGCGACCCTGGCCTGCATGATCCTGCTGATCACGATGGCGTTCGAGGGCTCGCTGCTCGGCCGCGCGGTGGTGCGTGAGGTCCGGGCGAAGTACCCCAACGCGCCGGACCGGTCGTTCGCCCTGGGCTGGTACGCCTTCACCCGTGCGATGCAGATCCGCAAGCTGCGGGTGCCGCGGCCGCGACTGCGCCCCGGCGAGACGCCGAAGCCGGGCTGAGCTCGCCCGGACGAGGATCGTGACCGCGGCGCGGTCGTCCTCCGGCGTCGTGGTCATCATCTAGGGTCGCCGTCATGGAGTTTCGTCGTCTCGGCCGCAGCGGCCTGTCCATCAGCGAGATCGCCTACGGCAACTGGATCACCCACGGTTCCCAGGTCGAGGAGGAGACCGCGGCACAGTGTGTGCGTGCCGCCCTCGACGCGGGCATCACGACGTTCGACACCGCCGACGTCTACGCCGGAACCAGGGCGGAGGCGGTGCTCGGCCGCGCGCTGGCCGGGCAACGGCGGGAGAGTCTGGAGATCTTCACCAAGGTCTACTTCCCCACCGGTGAGGGACCGAACGACCGCGGCCTCGGCCGCAAACACGTCACCGAGTCCTGCCACGCCTCGCTGCGGCGGCTGCAGACCGACTACCTGGACCTCTACCAAGCGCATCGGTTCGATCCGACGACGCCGCTGGAAGAGACGATGAGCGCGTTCGCCGATCTGGTACGGCAGGGCAAGGTGCTCTACGTCGGCGTCTCGGAGTGGAGTGCCGAGCAGATCACCCAAGGCGCCGAGCTCGCCAGGGAACTCGGGGTGCCGCTGATCTCGAACCAGCCGCAGTACTCGATGCTGTGGCGGGTGATCGAGTCCCAGGTGGTGCCGGCTTCCGAGCGCGAGGGCCTCGGTCAGATCGTGTGGTCCCCGTTGGCGCAGGGTGCCCTGACCGGCAAGTACCTGCCGGGCCAACCACCACCCGCGGGCTCGCGCGCGACCGACGAGAACAGCGGGAAGGACTTCATCTCCCGGTGGATGCGCGACGACGTGCTCTCGGCGGTCCAGGAGCTCAAGCCGATCGCCTCCGACCTCGGCCTCAACACCGGCCAGCTCGCGCTCGCGTGGGTGCTGCAGAACTCGAACGTCTCGGCGGCGATCATCGGGGCGTCCCGGCCGGAGCAGGTCGCCGACAACGTCCAGGCCTGCGGAGTGGTGCTGGAGCAGGACGTGCTCGACCGTATCGACGCCGTGCTCGGTGACCTGCCCCAGACCGACCCGCGGCTGACGCAGTCCTGATGACCGACCACCCCCGGCGAACACTCGTGCTCGGCGGGGCGCGTTCGGGAAAGTCCGCGCACGCGGAGGGGTTGGTTCCCGCCGACGAGGTCGTGACCTACGTGGCGACCTCGCGGCGCGACCCCTCGGACGCGGAGTGGACTCAGCGCATCGCCGAGCACGAAGCCCGTCGGCCGTCGTCATGGATCACAGTCGAGGCCGGTGCGCCGGACGAGGTGTGCTCGGTGCTCGACACGGCCGTGGAACACGACCCGCCGCTGCTCGTCGACGACCTCGCGACATGGTTGACGGGAGTCCTCGACGACGCGGCGGCGTGGGAGCGTGATCCAGCCGCGCTGCGGGAGGTGGCGGCCCGGTGCGATTCACTGGTCGTCGCGCTGCGCGACTGCCGAGCGCGGGTCGTGCTCGTCTCGGCCGAGGTCGGGCTGGGGGTCGTGCCCGGCACTCGATCTGGAAGACTCTTCCGTGACGAGCTGGGCGCGTTGAACGCTCGACTCGCCGAGCAGTGCGATCACGTCGTTCTGCTCGTCGCCGGGGTCCCACTGCGACTGCGTTGAGGCCCCGGCCGCACCCCCGCACACGACCACGGAGGTAAGGCGTGAGCGCGCCCGGACCCGAACAGGACACCGCATCCGACCGCCAGGTCGCGTTCGCGGAGGTCCCGGCACCGGACGAGCAGGCACACCGGGAGGCCGTGGCACGCCAGGAGCAGCTCACCAAGCCTGCCGGGTCCCTCGGCAAGCTGGAAGATCTCGGCGTGTGGGTGGCGTCCCGCCAGGGTGCCTGTCCACCACGCCCGTTCGCCCGTCCCCGCGTGGTCGTCTTCGCCGGCGATCACGGTGTCGCCACCGGAGGCGTGTCGGCCTATCCACGTGAGGTCACCGCGCAGATGGTGACGAACTTCCTGACCGGAGGCGCGGCGGTGAACGTGCTCGCCGCTGCGTCCGGCGCGAGCGTGCGCGTCGTCGACATGGCCGTCGACACCGACACCCCGGAACTGGTGAGCGCGCACAAGGTTCGGCGTGGCTCCGGCTCGATCGACCGCGAGGACGCCTTGACCGCCGAGCAGGTCGTCGACGCCGTGAAGGCCGGTCGCACGATCGCCGACGAGGAGATCGACGCCGGCGCCGATCTGCTCGTCGCCGGCGACATGGGGATCGGGAACACGACACCGGCGGCCGTGCTCGTCGCGGCGCTCACCTCCACAGAGCCCGTCGCGGTCGTCGGGCGGGGTACCGGCATCGACGACACGGCGTGGATGCGCAAGACCTCCGCGATCCGCGACGCGCTGCGGCGTGCGCGACCCGTCGTCGGCGACCCGATCGCGCTGCTGCGCACCTCGGCAGGCGCCGACATCGCGGCGCTCGCCGGGTTCCTCGCGCAGGCATCGGTGCGAAAGACGCCGGTCGTGCTCGACGGGGTCGTGGTCGGGGCGGCAGCCATGGTGGCCGAGGAACTCGCCCCGGGTGCGAGCAAGTGGTGGCTGGCCGGACACCGTTCCGTGGAGCCCGGGGCGCGGATCGTGCTCGAACACCTCGACCTCACGCCGGTCCTCGACCTGGGAATGCGGCTCGGCGAAGGGTCCGGGGCACTGACGGCGTTGCCGATCGTGACCGCCGCGGCACGGGTGCTCGCCGACATGGCGACGTTCGCCGAGGCCGGAATCGGCGGGCCCACAGCTGAGGAAGCCACCGCCGCGACGCCCCCCGACGCCTGACGTGGACGGGTTCCGTCTCGCGCTGTCGTGGTTGACCGTGCTGCCCGTGCACGTGTCCGAGGTGGACACCCGCTCGGCGGGACGCGCGATCAGCTGGGCTCCGGTCGTCGGCGCGTTGCTGGGATGTGTCGCCGCGGCCCTGTTGTGGGCGATCCACTCGTTCGGCGCTCCTCCGCTGCTCGCCGGTCTGGTCACGGTGGCGGCGTTGGTCCTCACGACCCGCGGGATGCACATCGACGGTCTCGCGGACACTGTGGACGGTCTCGGTTGTTACGGATCACCGCAGCGGGCTCTGGAGGTCATGCGCGACGGGAGCACCGGCCCCTTCGCGGTGGTGGCGTTGATCTTCGCGGTGAGCGGACAGGCCGTGGCCCTCGGGGCGCTCGCGGTCGGCGGACACTGGCTCGCGGTGATCCTCGGCGTCGCGGTGGGCCGCGCCGGTTTCGTGCTGTCCTGCCGCGCCAGAATTCCCGCTGCCCGGCCGGAGGGACTGGGGTCGCTGGTCGCCGGATCGCAGGCGCTGGCCCTGGTCGCCGTGTGGTGGACGACGCTGGCGGTGCTCGGCGTCTTCGTGATCGACAGCGCCTGGTGGCTCGGCCCCGTCGCCGTCGTGCTCGCGGGCGCGACGGTGTTCGCGCTCGGCGTCCACACCCGCCGCCGCTTCGGCGGAATCACCGGTGACGTCCTCGGCGCCTCCTGCGAGATCGCGACCACCCTCGCGCTCGCAGTACTCGCCCTGGCATGAGAGGGAAAACCCCAAGGCCAGTACCCACATGCACTCTGAGTCCTCGACACCTTCGCTGCCACTCGTGCGAGGGCCACGAGCAGGTTGGTGGTCGCGCGGATCGAGGCTTGCGGTCAGGCACCCTGCGGCATCGGGTTTTCGCTGGCTAGGCAGGCTGGTCACCGCCGTTTCTCACCTCGTGGCTGGCGAGGACAGCGTCGACCTGGTTCCGCAGCCAGCCGCGAGGTGAGGTTCTTGCTCACCGAAACCGGCACCGAACGAGCCTCTGTCGTCTGGCGGGAAGCTCAGCCAAGCAGTCGTTCTCCGATCAGCCGCCGGAGACGGAGGGAACGACGTGCACTTCGGCTCCGTCGGCCAGTGGCAACGCCGTTCCGCCCGCATGTCGGCATTCGTCGCCGTCGACGTAGAAGTTCACGTGACGCCGCAACACTTTCTGCTCGTCCCGCAACCGGCGTTCCAACGCCGGATGCCGCGCCGCGACGACGTCGAGAACGGTGCCGAGCGTCGCGCCGGACTCGACCTCGATCTCCAACGCCGGGGCGTTCTCCGCGTGCGGACGCAGCATCCTCGGCACTTGAACGGTCACCACCATCTCGACCTCACACCGTCGCGGCCCGCACCGAGAGCACGTCGGGCAGGTGGCTGCCCAGCAGCGACCAGTTCTCACCCTCGTCCCTGCTGGCGTACACCTCGCCGGAGCGCGAGCCGAAGTACACACCTGCCGAGTCCGCGTCATCGAGGCACAACGCGTCGCGCATGACGGCCGACCAGAACCGTTCACGCGGCAGCCCCGTCTCCAGCGCGGTCCACGTCGTGCCCGCGTCCTCGCTGCGGTACACCCGGCACCGCCCGTCCGGCGGGAACCGTTCGGCGTCGGCGACCAGCGGGAACCCGTAGACGACGTCCGGCCGGTGCGGGTGGGTCACGATGGGGAAGCCGAAATCACTCGGCAACCCGTCCGCGATCGACTGCCAAGTGAGGGCACCGTCGTCGCTGCGATAGACGCCGTGGTGGTTCTGCGCGAAGAACCGCTCGGGTTTCGCCGGGTGCTGCGCGATCTTGTGCACGCACTGCCCGAACTCCGGGTACTCGTTCTCCGGCATGAAGTAGGCGCGGATTCCCCTGTTGCTCGCCTGCCAGCTCGCGCCGCCGTCGTCGGTCCGGTAGACGCCGCCCGTGGACATCGCCACCACGACCCGGTTGCGGTCGTGCGGGTGGGCCAGGACCGAATGAATCGCCTGTCCGCCGTAACCGGGCCACCAGTCGGACCGGTGCGGGTGGTCCCACAGACCGCGAACGAACTCGAAGGTGCGGCCGCCGTCCTCGGACCGGAACAACGCCGAAGGCTCGGCGCCCGCGTACACGACATCGGGCTGATCCACCGGGCCGGGAGCCAGTTGCCACACTCTGCCGAGCGAGGCGCCGGTGTCGGCGGGAAACGCCACGGGGGCGTGATCCGGTTCCTGCCAGGTCTTGCCGAGGTCGTCACTGGTCCACACGCTCGGCCCGAAGTGTTCGCTGTGGGCGCCTGCGAGAATCCGCGCACCGTCGCGGGTGTCCACGGCGACCGCGAACACGTCGTTCATCGGCAGGTGCGGGCCGGTGATCTCCCAACTCCGCCGGTCGTCCTCGCTGATCGCGAGCCACAGTCCTTTGCGCGTCCCGATCGCGAGCAGCACCGTTCGTGCCATGTTCCCCTCCACCGCTGGTCGTGTTCCTGCTGTACCGACGTCCGCCGGGAGCGGAATCCATCGCCCCCACGGAGTGACCCCAGTCACAGCGCGGAGGCTACTCCCGGGGACCGACAGCGCCACGAACAGCACTGCGGCGCCCCTCGAACGAGGGACGCCGCAGGGAGCGCTCCGCCGACGTGCTCAGCTCAGCTTCGTCATCCAGGAATTCTCGTCGGCTTCGAGGCCCTTCTGGATGCTGGTCAACTTTTCGCGCAGCCGCATCGTCACCGGGCCGGGGCTGCCGTCGCCGACGGTGAACTCACCGCCGTCGTGCTTGACGTACCCGACCGGCGTCACGACGGCGGCCGTACCGCACGCGAACACCTCGGTGAGTTCGCCGGATGCCGCCTTCTTCTCCCACTCGTCGGTGGTGATCCGGCGCTCCTCGACCTCCAGACCGAGCTGCTCGCCGAGCGTCAGCAGCGACCGGCGGGTCACGCCGGGCAGCAGACTCCCGCTCAACGCCGGCGTCACGAGCTTCGCGTCCGAACCCGACCCCATCACGAAGAACAGGTTCATGCCGCCCATCTCCTCGACGACGCTGTGCTCCACCGCGTCGAGCCACACGACCTGGTCGCAGCCCTTCTCGACGGCCTGCTGCTGGGCGAGGAAGCTCGCCGCGTAGTTGCCCGCGAACTTCGCCGCGCCCGTCCCGCCCGGGGCCGCGCGCACGTAGTCCCGACTCAACCACACCGTCACCGGTTTGATGCCGCCCGCGAAGTACGAGCCCGCCGGGGACGCGATCACCACGTACAGATAGGCGTTCGCCGGACGGTTGACGCCGAGGCTCGTCTCCGTGGAGAACATGAACGGCCGCAGATACAGCGAGCTCTCACCTTCGCCGGGCACCCACTCCACGTCGGTGGCGACGAGCTCCCGAAGCGAGGACAGGAACAGCTCGTCCGAGAGCTTCGGCATCGCGATCCGGTGTGCGGAGTCGCGGAACCGCTCCGCGTTCGCCTCGGGGCGGAACGCTGCCACGGAGCCGTCCGGCTGCCGGTAGGCCTTGAGCCCCTCGAAGATCGACTGCGCGTAATGCAGGACGGTCGTCGCGGGATCGAACTGGAACCCGTGGTACGGCTCCACCTTCGCGTCGTGCCAGCCACGGTCGGCGGTCCAGGGGATGGTCACCATGTGGTCGGTGAAGTACTGCCCGAATCCCGGGTTCGCCAGGATCTCAGCGCGACGCTCCGCGGTGGCCGGCGTGGGGTTGGATGTCCGGGTGAACGACAGAGCATCAGTCATGCGCGTACCGTATACCGCCGCTACGACCACTGAGAACTGGAGCACCGAAACTTGGGTCTCCGACAATTTCCCGGTGATTCTCGACGGAAGAACCGCTCGGCCGACCCGCACCGGCACGACGCTTCTATGATGTGCGCATGACCCACTCGCAGAACCTGCCCGCCACCACCGGGCCCACGACCGTCTCGCAGGATCTGCTCGCCGCGGGCATGGGCGCGCTGATGGTGCTCGGCGGCGGCCTGCTGGTGCTTTTCGGCTGGGCATGGCTCGGCTTCTTCGGCGGCCTGCTCGGCGCCGGCGGCGTGTTCGCGGCGGGTGCGTGGTGGCGCAACAAGCACGGCGTGCTCTTCCCGAAGAACCTCACCGGCGGCGCTGTCGGAGGGGCAGCCGCCCTGGTCGCGCTCCTGACGCTGTTTTTCTTCATGGCCGTCTGAAGAGCTGTCGGTGGTCTGCGGTGGTGGTCACCTACCGGCGTCCCAGCTTGCCGCTCGCGACGTTGGGGTCGCCTCGAGTACCAGCACGTACGCAGCGGCGGCCCCGGCCTTGCGAGCGAGAACCTGGAACACCGGAGCTTCTCACCGTGCTCGGGCTGAGCACGCAAGACCATGCCCTGACGGGCATCAGAACAAGAACACAGACAGGCTGAGAGCGCATAGTGGATCTTGGGGACGTGGTCCGGTACCGCCGCCCCAGTGCTGAGCGCACCGTTCGACGAGCCGCCGCTGCCGAACCGACGGTTGCGGCCTCACCGGGAGGTCGGTTCGGCCGCCCCGACGAGTTCGTCCGGCAGCTCCGGGACGGTCCATGCAGGATCGGGGCGCGCGTCGCAGTGGGTGCCGTCGAACGGGAACTTTCCCGCGTCGGCCAGCTCGATCAACCGTTCTCCCTCGGACCGGAGTCGCCGCAGATGCCCGGTGTCGAGCCGGCACGCGCGCAGTGCCCACTCCACCTCGTCCTCGTCCTTCCACGACCACGACAAGTCCGGCGTCACTTCGAGGTCGAGTACTCCGTCGACCCTGTTCACCCCGTGGGCGTCCCGGCCCAACGGCACCTCCAGGTTCACGTACCAGTTCCGGAAGGTCCCGTCGGGATGGAAGAACCACCACACCGACGACCACTCGTGCTCGAACACCAGCCGCAACGTCGGGTGGGTCCGCCATGTCGACCGTGCGGGCACCCTCCGCCCGCTGAACCGTTCGTCGAGCGGCATCTGCCGTGGCGTGCGGCCGTCCGGTGAGGTGGTGATCCGGATCGGGGTACCGGGCAACACCCAGCACAGCACCCGGTCCGCCTCGTCGGAGACCACCCGCGCCGGGTGCACCGTGCCGAGCGAGCCGTCCAGCCTGCAGAACCGGTACAACAGCCGGTCCCCTTCGTTCCACCGGGTCAGCACAGGCTCAGCTCCATCGTCTCGAGACCAGGCCACCGACGAGCGGGCCGAGCACGGCGGCACCGGCCGCCCCGGTCAGCGCGGGCACCGGCATGCTCACGGCGAGGACCACACACAGCGCCATCCCGAGGCAGGCGGTGCGCTGCGGCCATGTCCGGTCCTCGGCGAGCAGGATCCGGACACCGGCGTTGGCGAAGGCGTAGTGCACCAGGACGCAGCATGCGCCCAGTGCGAGGGCGGCAGCCGGATCGAGCAACGCCGTCAACGCACCGGCGGCCGCGGCCCCGAGCATGTCGAGAAGCCACGGCGTGCCGTGCGAGCCCGTCTTGGCGAGTCCGGCAGGCAGATCCCGGTCCCGCACGACCGCCAGTGCGGTCGAACGCAGTGTCTCCACCGCACCGAGCAGCACCGGCAGCATCACCAGCGCCGCGCCGACGCCGACCCACGGTTCGAGTCCCTGCGCACCCGCGGCCGCAAGAACGTCGCGCAACGGAGCCGGGGCCAGCCCGAGTCGTGCTCCGCCGAACTGCCGCAGCAACGCCACCGCCACCACGGCGGTGATCATGGTCGCCGCGACGAGCGAGACGATCAGCCCTCGCCGGATCGTCACCCGAGGGAACCGTTGCGACTCGTCGTCCGGTGCGGTCAACCGCTCGAACCCGAGGAACACGACGAACAATGTCCCGGCCGCGGCCACGATCCCCAGTGGTTCCACGTCCACCCCCGGCGTCCGCTCCGGCGGGGAGATGGCCAAACAGGTCACGACGACGAGTCCGAGCACGGTGCACGTGCCCAGCAGCCATAGCCACGCCGCGGTCCCGCGCAGGCGCAGACCCGTGGTCGCCGCGAGCACGACGACGAACGGCACGGCCAGCGAGATGCCGAGCGAACCGCCGGGCACCGCATACTCGCCGATCGCCCCCGCGAGCGCCGCGATCAGGGCCGCGTAACCGACGAAGTGGCTGCTCGCGGCGATTCGCGCAGGCACGATACCCAGCCTCGCCCGCACACAGCCGTACGCGGCGCCCGGACCGCGGTAGCTCTCGGAACTCTCCGCCGAGGAGACGGCGCAGCACACGGCCGCCAGCACGGCGAGCGGGAGTCCGAGCAGGGCCAGCCCGCCCGCGGCGGCCGAGGCCGCGCCCACGCCGACGAACACCCCGGCGCCGAGCATCCCCCCGAGTGCCAACGCCACCGCTGCGGCGCTCGTACGCAGCACCGAAGGCGATTCGCCCTCATGGGTCGCAGGCTGTTGTGCCACCGCACCGCCCTCGTTCGGCCGATCGATCCTGTCTCCCGTGCGCGCTCGACAACGGTCACTGCTCGAGCGGGCCCCGCCGAGTCTAGAACCGGATCACCGGAGTACGAGCGATCCGACCGGGAAATCTTCACCGCCCGCCGGTGCGCTCTGAGCACGACGCGGCGTTCTAGAGTGCTCGACAGCATGCCTATCCGATGCTGGCCGCCGCCACCCTGCGACGGCCACGCAGACCGGTTCCGGAGGACCCGCACGTGACCACACCCAAGCTCAACCTCACCGATACCGCGGCAGCCAAACTGACCGTGGACGCACTCGTCGTCGGTACCGTCCAAGGTTCCGACGGCCCCGAACTCGCCGTGGGCGCAGAGCGGGTCGCGTCCGCGTTCTCGGGTGACCTCGGCAAGGTTCTGAGCACGCTCGGCGCGACCGGCAAGGCCGACGAGGTCGTGAAACTGCCCGCAGGCGACGGGCTGCGCGCCGACGTGCTCCTGGCGGTCGGGCTCGGCAAGCCGGACGCGAACGGTCAGATCGGTGCCGAGGCCGTGCGCCGGGCCTCGGGTGCCGCCGCCCGCTCTCTGGCAGGTGTCTCGCACGCCGCGACCACGTTGTCCGCGCTCGACCTCTCCGCCGCGGTCCAGGGCACCGTGATGGGCGCCTACACGTTCACCGCGTACAAGTCCGACAAGGGCGACGACCCGGTGAGCAAGGTCGACTTCGTCGTCGACAGCGCCAAGGACGACACGAACAAATCCGCGCTCAAGGGCGCGACCGCCATCGGCAAGGCCGTCACGACGGCGCGCGACCTCATCAACACGCCGCCGAACGACCTGTTCCCCGCCTCGTTCGCCGAGCGGGCCGCCGAACTCGGCAAGACCGCCGGCTTGCACGTCGAGGTGCTCGACGACGACGACCTGCGCAAGGGCGGCTACGGCGGCGTCCTCGGCGTCGGCGGTGGCTCCACGCGCACACCGCGTCTGGTGCGGATGCGACACAAGGGCACCAAGGGCTCGAAGAAGGTCGCGCTGGTCGGCAAGGGAATCACCTTCGACACCGGCGGCATCTCGATCAAGCCCGCGGCGAACATGGAGGACATGACCTCGGACATGTCCGGGGCCGCGGCGATCGTGGCGAGCATGGTGCTGGCCGCCGAGCTCAACTTCCCGCTGGAGATCACCGCCACCATCCCGATGGCCGAGAACATGCCGTCGGGAACCGCCTACCGTCCCGGTGACGTCCTCACGATGTACGGCGGCAAGACCGTGGAGGTGCTCAACACCGACGCCGAGGGCCGATTGATCCTGGCCGACGCGCTGGTCCGCGCATGCGAGGACGAACCCGACTACCTCGTCGAGACCGCCACGCTCACCGGCGCCCAGCTGGTCGCACTCGGGACCCGGACCCCGGGCGTGCTCGGCAGCGAGGAGTTCCGCGACCGGGTCGCCTCGCTGTCGCAAGGCGTCGGCGAGGGCGGCTGGGCCATGCCGATGCCGGAGGAACTGCGCGGCGAACTCGACTCCAAGCTCGCCGACCTCGCCAACATCACCGGCAACCGCTGGGGCGGCATGCTCGCGGCGGGAGTGTTCCTCGGTGAGTTCGTCGCCGAGGACGTGCAGTGGGCACACATCGACATCGCAGGCCCTGCCTGGAACACCAAGGGCGCGTGGGGCTACACCGGCAAGGGCGGCACCGGAGTCCCGGTCCGCACCATCGGCGCGGTCCTGGCCGACATCGCCGAGAACGGCTGACGCACACGAGGCACCGGGGCGCCGCCGTCCCGTCGCGGAAATCGACCGGAAGAGGCTTCTGCGGGGCGGCTGTGCCTTCAGGCCCCTCGCACCGTCGTCACACCCGCGAACCAGCCACTGTGATCCGCTCGAAAAGATCACTACACGGGCCGGGAGGGATGCGACGATGGCCGGGTGACCGACAACATCGAACAGGACCGCCGTGACGCCCCGGCCGTGCGCGCACGACACGACTACGCGGTCGAGGTGGTGTGGACCGGCAACACCGGTCACGGCACCAGCAGCTACCGCAGTTACCAGCGCATCCACGAGGTACGTGTCGACGGCCGGGAGCCCATCGAGGCCTCCGCTGACCCGACGTTCCGTGGCGACGCCGATCGCTACAACCCGGAAGAGCTTCTGGTCGCGTCGCTCTCGCAGTGCCACATGCTCTGGTACCTGCACCTCGCGGCGGAATCCGGCGTGGTCGTGATCGGCTACCACGACGCGGCGCGCGGCACGATGGCCGAGAGCGCGGACGGGCCGGGCTGGTTCGAGCAGGTCGTGCTCGCCCCGGAGGTCACCGTGGAGGACCACGCCAGCGTCGCGGTCGCCGAGGCGTTGCACGAGCGCGCGCACGAACTCTGCTACATCGCGCGATCGGTGAACTTCCCGGTGCGTCACGAGGTATCGGTGCGCGTCGCGAACTGACTCGGGTCCCCGGCCTGCGGAGCACGGCGTCCCCCGACTCCGTGGTGCTCAGTCCTCCAACGACTGCCGGTGTGCGCGTTTCCGCAACGCACGCTCCCGCGCTTGGCGGTCGCGCATACGTTGCGGATAGCCGACCTTGGCCACCTCGTAGATGGGGATGCGGAGCTTACGAGCCAGCTTGAACGCCGCATCGTGCCCGGCCACCCGGCGTCGCGTCCATTCACCGTCGTGGGCGACGAGCATCAAGGTCGTCTGCGTCATGACGGTCGGCGGCTCGAGGAAGGCCTCGACGCCGCGCCGGGTCTCCGCCCATTCGCGCAGGTGATCGACGTCGTCCGAGACCGCCGCCCGGCTCGGCTTCTTCCCGCGACGGCGTAGCCGATCGAACAAACCCACCGCATTCGCCTCCTTTCACCCTCGATAGTGCCACCGTGAGCATGGGTGAGGTGTGAGGTTCGTCCCGGATTGTGATCTCAGTCGTCCCCACGGGTTTCCGGCGAGCCCACGTCGCGTCGAGGTCAGCCGTGGTGACAAGATGGCCTGGGTGCCTCGGCCCCGGGCGAACTTCCGTCGGCTGCGGACCCCGGTACCTCACCGAACGTCAACGTTGCCTGTCGAGGAGTACGCAAAGTGACCGACAACTCCGCCGATCTGGTCATTCTCGGTGGCGGCTCGGGCGGCTACGCCTGTGCCTTCCGCGCCGCCGAGCTGGGCATGTCCGTCGTCCTGATCGAGAAGGACAAGCTGGGCGGTACCTGCCTGCACCGCGGCTGCATCCCCACGAAGGCCCTGCTGCACGCTGCCGAGATCGCCGACGCCGCCCGCGAGGGCGACCAGTTCGGCGTCAAGTCGTCCCTCGAGGGCATCGACATGGCGGGGGTGAACAGCTACAAGGACGGCATCGTCGGCAAGCTCTACAAGGGCCTGCAGGGACTGGCCAAGGCCCACAAGGTCACCTTCGTCGAAGGCAACGGCACCCTCGTCGACGCCAACACCGTCGACGTCGACGGAACCCGCTACACGGGGCGCAACGTCGTGCTCGCCACCGGCTCGTACTCCAAGACGCTGCCCGGGCTCGAGCTGGGCGGCCGGATCGTCGACTCCGAGCAGGCGCTGACCATGGACACCGTGCCGGACAAGGTCGTCGTTCTCGGCGGAGGCGTCATCGGCGTCGAGTTCGCCAGCGTGTGGCGCTCCTTCGGTGCCGAGGTCACCGTGGTCGAGGCGCTGCCGAACCTCGTCCCGAACGAGGACGTCTTCGCCTCCAAGCAGCTGGAGCGCGCGTTCCGCAAACGCGGGATCAAGTTCAAGACCGGCGTGAAGTTCACCGGCGCCGAGCAGTCCGACTCGGGCGTGCAGGTCAGCCTGGAGACCGGCGACACGCTCGACGCGGACCTGCTGCTGGTCGCCGTCGGCCGCGGTCCGACCACCGAGGGCCTCGGCTACGAGCAGGTCGGCGTGAGCATGGAGCGCGGCTTCGTCACCACCGACGAGCGGCTCAACACCAGCGTCCCCGGCGTGAAGGCCGTCGGTGACATCGTGCCCGGGCTGCAGCTCGCCCATCGCGGCTTCGCCCAGGGCATCTTCGTCGCCGAGGACATCGCCGGACTCGACCCTCAGGTCATCGACGAGGCGGGCATTCCCCGTGTGACCTACTGCGAGCCGGAGGTCGCCTCCGTCGGACTCACCGAGTCCGAGGCCGAGCAGCAGCACGGCGAGGTCGAGGCGTTCACCTACGACCTCGCAGGCAACGGCAAGAGCCAGATCCTCAAGAGCCCCGGAGCCGTGAAGGTCGTGCGCGCCAAGAACGGTCCCGTCGTCGGCCTGCACATCGTCGGCAACCGGGTCGGCGAGCTCGTCGCGGAGGCCCAGCTCATCTACAACTGGGAGGCGTTGCCCGAGGACGTCGCGCCGCTCATCCACGCCCACCCGACCCAGACCGAGGCGCTCGGCGAGGCCCACCTCGCCCTGGCAGGCAAGCCACTGCACGTCCACGGCTGAGCCGGCCACCCCGCCAAGCACCCCGCCACACATCGAGGAGTCAGCAAGCAGATGACCTTCTCCGTTCAGATGCCGGCCCTCGGCGAGAGCGTCAGCGAGGGCACGATCACCCGGTGGCTCAAGCAGGAAGGCGAGACCGTCGAGGTCGACGAGCCGCTGCTGGAGGTCTCCACCGACAAGGTCGACACCGAGATCCCGTCCCCCGCGGCGGGCGTCCTGCAGAAGATCGTCGCCCAGGAGGACGACACCGTCGACGTCGGCGGCGAGCTCGCCGTGATCGGTGACTCGGCGGAGGGGTCCTCCTCCGCCGAGGCGTCGGCGCCCGCACAGGAGGCGCCTGCTCAGCAGGAAGCCCCGGCTCAGCAGGAAACCCCGGCTGAGGAAGCCCCCGCCCAACAAGAGGCCCCGGCTCAGCAAGCCCCCGCCCAGCAAGAGGCGGCAGGCGGCTCGTCGGGCACCGACGTGGAGATGCCCGCACTGGGCGAGAGTGTCGCCGAGGGCACGATCACCCGGTGGCTCAAGCAGGTCGGCGACAGCGTCGAGGTCGACGAGCCACTGCTGGAGGTCTCCACCGACAAGGTCGACACCGAGATCCCGTCCCCGGTCGCGGGCACGGTGCTCGAGATCGCCGCCCAGGAGGACGACACCGTCGAGGTCGGCGGCAAGCTCGCGGTCGTCGGTGAACAGGGCGCCGCCCCGGCCTCCACCGACGCCGAGCAGCAGCAGTCCGCTCCCGCCGAGCAGCAAGCCGCGGCGAGCGCCGCACCGGCGAAGGAGGAAGCCCCGGCGGAGCCCGCGCGCGAGGCTCCGGCACCGGCACCAGCGCGGGAAACCTCCGCACCGGAGCAGCAGCCCAGCCCGGGACAGCAGCCCGCCGCGGCACAAGCGGCTCCGGCACAGCAGGCCGACGCGGGTAGCGCACCGTACGTGACACCGCTGGTCCGCAAGCTCGCCAACGAGCACGGCATCGACCTGTCCGCGATCAAGGGCAGCGGGGTCGGAGGCCGGATCCGCAAACAGGACGTCCAGGCCGCCGTCGACGGAAAGCAGACACAGCAGGCGTCCGCACCGGCGGCTCCGGCCCGGCCGAGCGCCGTCGCGGTCGAGCCCTCCGCCGAGGCGCAGGCACTGCGGGGCACCACGCAGAAGATGTCGCGGCTGCGTCAGGTCATCGCACAGCGGATGCGTGAGTCGCTGCACGGCGCAGCGCAGCTCACCACGGTGGTCGAGGTCGACGTCACGAACATCGCCCGCCTGCGGGACCGTGCGAAGGCCGGTTTCGAGGCCTCCGAGGGCGTGAAGCTGTCGTTCCTGCCGTTCTTCGCCAAGGCCACCGTCGAGGCGTTGAAGCTGCACCCGGTGGTCAACGCCTCGATCGACGAGGAACGCAAGGAGATCACCTACCACGGTGCCGAGCACCTCGCGGTCGCCGTCGACACCGAGCGCGGCCTGCTCACCCCGGTGATCCACGATGCCGGTGATCTCAACCTGGGCGGCCTCGCCCGCAAGATCGCCGACCTCGCGGAGCGCACCCGGGACAACAAGATCAAGCCCGACGAGCTCAGCGGCGGCACGTTCACGCTGACCAACACGGGCAGCCGGGGAGCGTTGTTCGACACGCCGATCCTGAACCCGCCGCAGGTGGGCATGCTCGGGACCGGCACCGTCGTGAAGCGCCCGGTGGTCGTCCCCGACGCCAACGGCGAGGACACGATCGGGATCCGTTCGATGCTGTACCTGGCGATGTCCTACGACCACCGCCTGGTCGACGGCGCGGACGCGGCGCGGTTCCTCACCACGCTCAAGCAGCGCCTCGAAGAAGGCTCGTTCGAGGCCGACCTCGGTCTGTGAGGCGTGAGTCTTTGTGGTGGCTATAGGCACCACAAAGACTCACGCGCCTTCCCGGGGGCCGCTCGTCACTCGACGGGCGGCCCCCGTGGCGTTCCGGTGACTCTTCGTGACCGTGTGAGGAACTGGACGGTCCACTGTGGGCCGAACGGGGTGCGCCGAAACGATCAGTGCGGGAGCATCGAGTCATGCGCGTTGTGATCGCCGGGTCGTCCGGTTTGCTCGGCACCAGCCTCGTGCCTGCGTTGCGACAGGGCAAACACGAGGTGATCCGGCTGGTGCGGCGGGAGCCGGAGGCACCGGACGAGCGGGGCTGGGATCCCGCACGAGGGCATCTCGACGACGGTGCGCTCCACGGCGCCGAGGCGGTGATCAACCTGTGCGGCGCCGGTATCGGCGACAAGCGGTGGACCGAGCAGCGCAAGCGTGAACTCGTCTCGTCCCGCACCCAGGCCACCACGGTCCTCGCCCGGGCAGTGGCCGAGCAGGGCATCCCGGCGCTGCTCAACGCCTCCGCCGTCGGCTACTACGGCGACACCGGCGATGAGCAGGTCACCGAGGACTCCGGCTCCGGTTCGGGGTTCCTCGCCGACATGTGCAGACAGTGGGAGCAGGCGACGGCACCGGCCGCCGACGGCGGCGCCCGGGTTGCCCTGTTGCGTTCCGGCCTCGTGCTCTCCCCCGCCGGTGGCCTGCTCGGTCCCTTGAAGCCGTTGTTCAAGTTGATGCTCGGGGGACGGATCGGAAGCGGACGGCAGTACATGCCGTGGATCTCGTTGGACGACGAGGTCTCGGCGATCCGGTTCGTGCTGGAGAACCCCGAGCTGTCCGGGCCGGTGAACGTGACCGGGCCGGTGCCGGTGACCAACGTCGAGTTCACCCATGCTCTGGCGACCGCGCTCGGCCGCCCGGCGCCGTGGGTGGTACCCGGTTTCGCGCTGCGGGCCGTGCTGGGCGAGTTCGCCGACGAGGGCGCGCTGGTGGGCCAGCGGGCGATTCCGGCGAAGCTCATCGAGCACGGCTACCCGTTCCAGCACCCCACGCTGGAGGCCGCACTGGCCGCCGTGGCGCCGTGACACCCCGGCCCGTGAGTACGCTGGTCGACGTGACTGGCGCTGACATTTCCTGCCGGACCTCCGCCGAGCCGGTCGAGGTCCGGCACCTCGGCACGATCGACTACCTGTCCGCGTGGGAGCTGCAACGACAGACCCTGGACGCCCGCGCCGACGGCAAGGGCCCGGACACGTTCCTGCTGTTGGAGCACCCGTCGGTGTACACGGCGGGCAAGCGCACCGAACCGGAGGACCGGCCGCAGGACGGCACGCCGGTCGTCGACGTGGATCGCGGCGGAAAGATCACATGGCACGGTCCGGGCCAGATCGTCGGCTACCCCATCGTGATGCTCGCCGACCCCATCGACGTGGTCGCCTATGTGCGCAGGCTGGAACAGGCCCTCATCCACGTGTGCGACCAGTTCGGCCTGGACACCGGCCGGGTCGACGGACGTAGCGGTGTGTGGCTCGCGGCAGGTGACGGCCGTCCGGAACGCAAGATCGCGGCGATCGGCATCCGCGTCCAGCGGGGCGTGACGATGCACGGCCTCGAGCTGAACTGCAACGCCGACCTCGGCGAATTCGACCGGATCGTGCCGTGTGGCATCGCCGACGCCGGGGTGACCTCGCTGTCCGCCGAATTGGAGCGGGACGTCACGGTGGACGAGGCGATGCCGCTGGTGCGGCAGGCGGTGCTCGACGTCCTCGACGGCACGCTCCCCGTCGCCGAACGGGACCTCACCCGCGCCACGCCGGAGGCCGCGGGCATGACCCTCGCCCTCGACCCCGACCTCCGCTGAGAGCGGGTAGGACACCAGACGATCGCGGGGCGCTGAGAGCTCCGGTCACGAACAGCCGTGAGGCGGTAGCGAGAACGACATGACGAAGTGGACCGAGGCCGACATCCCCGACCAGACGGGCCGCACCGTCCTTGTCACCGGAGCGAACTCGGGGCTCGGCCTGCGCAGCGCGGAACTACTGGCGAGCAGGGGCGCCCGGGTGCTCATGGCCTGCCGTGACCCGGAACGTGGGCGCGCAGCGGTCGACCGAGTACGCGCGGTGTCGTCGACGGACCCCGAACTGGTGACGTTGGACCTCGCCGACCTGGCTTCGGTGCGCAAAGCGGCCGAGTCGGTGCGCGAACTGACCGGCGACACCCTCGACGTGGTGATGAACAACGCCGGAATCATGGCGGTTCCGCACCGCACGACCGCCGACGGCTTCGAACTGCAGGTCGGCACCAATCACCTCGGGCACGCGGGTCTGACGTGGCTACTGATGCCCGCGCTGCGCTCCCGGCCGGGTGCACGGGTGGTGACGCTGTCCAGCATCGCTCACCTCGGCGGCAACCTCGACGTCGCCGACCTCAACTTCGGCAGCCGCTCCTACACTCCCGCCAAGGGCTACACCCAGTCGAAACTGGCCAACCTCATGTTCGCCGTCGAGCTCGACCGGCGCGTCCAGGCGGCCGGGCTCGACCTGGTCAGCGTCGCCGCCCATCCGGGGATGAGCGAGACCGAACTGCCGGGGAACTCGATCCGAATGCGCACGACATCGTCCGTGGTGGACAAGCTGACCCGGCTGGGCAACAAGGTCGTCACCCAGCCCGTCGAGCGGGGCGTCCTCCCGCAGCTCTACGCCGCTACGGCACCGGGTGTGCGCGGCGGCGAGTACTACGGGCCGAACGGTTTCCGTGAGCTGCGGGGCTGGCCCGCACTGGCGAAGAAGCTGCGGGCCGCGTCGGACGAACGCACCGGCCGTGCGTTGTGGTCGGTCACGGCCGACCTCACCGGAATCGATCCCGACCCTGCCTGAGCCCGCAGGGACACCTCGTCGGCGTGACCCTGCTCACGACCTGCATGTTCGCGGTGAGTGAGAACGACGCGGTGTCGATCCACACCGCCCGGAGGGCGTAGCCTGACGGACGTGACTGTGGCACCGGAGGGGCGGAAACTGTTGCGTCTGGAAGTGCGCAACAGCCAGACGCCGATCGAGAAGAAGCCGTCGTGGATCAAGACCCGCGCCCGGATGGGCCCGGAGTACCAGGAGCTCAAAAGCCTGGTGAAACGCGAAGGGCTCAACACCGTCTGCGAGGAAGCGGGCTGCCCGAACATCTTCGAATGCTGGGAGGACCGCGAGGCGACCTTCCTCATCGGCGGTGACCAGTGCACCCGGCGCTGTGACTTCTGCCAGATCGACACCGGCAAACCCGCCGAGTTCGACGACACCGAGCCGCGCAAGGTGGCCGAGTCGGTCCAGGCGATGGGTCTGCGCTACTCGACGGTGACCGGCGTGGCCCGCGACGACCTCGACGACGGCGGCGCCTGGCTCTACGCCGAGACGGTGCGCCGGATCCACGCGCTCAACCCGGGCACCGGTGTGGAGCTGCTCATCCCGGACTTCAACGCCGAGCCGGACCAGCTCGCCGAGGTCTTCGGCTCGCGGCCCGAGGTGCTCGCGCACAACGTCGAGACGGTGCCGCGGATCTTCAAGCGGATCCGCCCGGCGTTCCGCTACGACCGGTCGCTGGAGGTCATCACGAAGGCCCGCGAGGACGGGCTGGTGACCAAGTCGAACCTCATCCTCGGCATGGGCGAGGAGCCGCACGAGGTGACCGAGGCGTTGCAGGACCTGCACGACGCCGGCTGCGACATCATCACCATCACCCAGTACCTGCGCCCGAGCCCCCGGCACCACCCCGTGGACCGCTGGGTCAAGCCCGAGGAGTTCGTCGAGCACACGAAGGCCGCCGAGGAGATCGGATTCCCCGGTGTCATGGCCGGCCCGTTGGTCCGCTCGAGCTACCGCGCGGGCCGGTTGTACGCGAAGGCGACGCAGCACCGCGGTATGCCGCTGCCGGAGAACCTGCAGCACCTCGCGCAGGCGCAGCCCGCCGCGCAGGAGGCCAGCAGCCTGCTCTCGCGCTGACTGCACCCTCGGTGGCCCGGGCCGCAGCGTGCGGCCGGGCCACCGGCGTGTCCGGCGGTTCGTCGAGCTCACGAGGCCCGGAACCGCGCCATCGACCCGCGACTGTGGCAACGGGACCGGCAGCCGTATTCTGGGAGTCATGGCCTCGCAAGACAAAGCCGCCAAAAAAGAGGCGCGCAAGCAGAAACGGCAGGCGTCCAAGGCACGCCGCCAGCAGCTTTTCCAGGCGTTCCAGATGCAGCGCAAGGAGGACAAGCTGCTCATCCCGATCATGGTCGGGGTGCTGCTGGGCGTCACCGCGGTGGCGTTTCTGCTCGGCCTGATCTGGAACATGCACTGGATGTTCCTGCCGGTCGGCATCGCATTCGGCCTGCTCGGCGCGGTGATCATCTTCGGCCGCCGGGTGCAACGCACCGTCTACCGCAAGGCGGAAGGGCAGCCAGGGGCGGCCGGGTGGGCGCTCGACAACCTTCGCGGTAAGTGGCGGCTTACTCAGGCCGTCGCCGGCACGGCGCAGCTCGACGCGGTGCACCGGCTCATCGGGCGGCCCGGCATCGTCCTCGTCGGCGAAGGCACCCCGCACCGGCTCCGCAACCTCATGTCGCAGGAGAAGAAGCGCGTCTCCCGAGTCGTCGGCGAGACGCCGATCTACGAGGTCGTGGTCGGAAACGACGAGAACGAGGTTCCGCTGCGCAAGCTGCAGACGCACCTGTCGAAGCTGCCGCGCAACATCAGCGTCGCGCAGATCGACTCGATCGAGAACCGGCTCACCGCACTCGCCTCCCGCGGCAACGCCATGCCGAAGGGGCCGATGCCGCAGGGCGCGAAGATGCGGAACATGCAGCGGACGATGCGGCGCGGTCGATGACCCGGTCGGAGTGCCTGCCTTTGATCTTGCCCTGATGCGTCGGGGCATGGTCACCGTGTTCAGCACGGGCACGCTGAGGGGCTCAGGCGTTCGGAGTGCGTGCGGCGGTACTGGACCACCTACCCACGTTCACAGCTGGTCGCTCAGCGACGCAGCACCAGAGTGCCGGTAAGGCGGTCGTGCCACGCGCGGCCGTCGACGTTCCACACCATGGCCGGGATGAGCAGCAGCGTCAGCGCGCAGCGCACGGCGGCCCGCCACAGACCCACCATCGACGAGCCGTCGATCCGTGCCACCCAGATCCCCATGAGCGCCATGCCCGGGGTGACGCCGAACAGGCTCACCGGCACCACGGACAGCAACGCCCACGCCAGCAGGCTCCAGTGCCCCGGATACTCCGGCATGGTGACCAGTGCTGCGACCAGCGCGGACATCGTGATGTCGAGCAGGAAGCCGACCATTCGCCGTCCTGTGGGCGCGGCCGCTCCCGGCCCGCTCTCGGGCAGGCCGAGGCGTTCCCCTCGCCAGCGCGGCTCGCCAGTGGCATCGTTGTATCGGGCACCAGCGCCGTCGCCGTGCTGGGCGCCGTCGGCATCGCCGTGGCGCCGCGCACCCGCCCCGGACCGCCGGGAACCGGTCATTCTTCCCACGGCTTCCAGGGTACGGCGCGACGGTGCGACCGGCGCACTCGCCCGGTCGCACGGCTCGGATCCGTTAACGCCAACGAAACATCGGGGTGACGACCGGGCAACACCGCTCACCTAGGGTGAACGACATCGAGCGCTTCCCGGGAACGTCCCGGGCACAGGATCGACCGGCACCGACGCCGCGAGTCGTCCCCGACCACGAAGGAGCCATCGAGGGTGTTCACAAATCCAGACGAGGTCCTGAACTTCATCGCCGAGGAAGACGTGCGGTTCGTTGACGTCCGCTTCTGCGACCTGCCGGGCGTCATGCAGCACTTCACGGTGCCTGCGTCGGCTTTCGACCACGACACCTTCACCGAGGGGCTCGCGTTCGACGGCTCGTCGGTCCGCGGGTTCCAGTCGATCCACGAGTCGGACATGCTGCTGCTGCCGGACCCGTACACGGCGCGCGTCGACCCGTACCGCGCGGAGAAGACGTTGATCCTCAACTTCTTCGTGCACGACCCGTTCACGCTGGAGCCCTACAGCCGCGACCCCCGCAACATCGCCCGCAAGGCCGAGCAGTACCTCTCGGAGTCGGGCATCGCGGACAAGGCGCTCTTCGGCTCCGAGGCCGAGTTCTACGTGTTCGACTCGGTGCGTTTCGACGAGGGCCCGAACAAGTCGTTCGCCGAGGTCGACTCGGTCGAGGGCTGGTGGAACACCGGCCGCGAGGAAGAAGGCGGAAACCTCGGCTACAAGACCCGCATGAAGGGCGGGTACTTCCCGGTCTCGCCCTACGACCACTTCGCCGACCTGCGCGACAAGATGGCCGTGCAGATGCAGGAGTCCGGGTTCACCGTGGAGCGCGCCCACCACGAGGTCGGCACGGGCGGCCAGGCCGAGATCAACTACAAGTTCAACACGATGCTGCACGCCGCGGACGACCTGCAGCTGTTCAAGTACATCGTGAAGAACACCGCGTGGGAGAACGGCAAGACCGCGACCTTCATGCCGAAACCGCTGTTCGGCGACAACGGTTCGGGGATGCACACCCACATGTCGCTGTGGAACGACGGCGAGCCGCTGTTCCACGACGAGGCGGGCTACGCCAACCTCTCGGACATGGCTCGCCACTACATCGGCGGCATCCTGCACCACGCGCCGAGCCTGCTCGCGTTCACCAACCCGACAGTCAACTCGTACCACCGCCTGGTTCCGGGCTTCGAGGCACCGGTGAACCTGGTGTACTCGCAGCGCAACCGCTCCGCGTGCATGCGGATCCCGATCACCGGCACCAACCCGAAGGCCAAGCGCGTCGAGTTCCGCTGCCCCGACCCGTCGGGCAACCCGTACCTGGCGTTCGCCGCGATGCTCATGGCGGGCCTGGACGGCGTGAAGAACAAGATCGAGCCGCCGGAACCGATCGACAAGGACCTCTACGAGCTGCCTCCGGAGGAGGCCACCGGCGTCGCGCAGGTGCCGTCCAGCCTGGCGGAGGTCATCGACCGCCTGGAGGAGGACCACGACTACCTGCTCGAGGGCGGGGTGTTCACCGAGGACCTCATCCAGGAGTGGATCCAGCTCAAGCGGACGGACGAGATCGACCCGATCCGGCTGCGTCCGCACCCGCACGAGTTCGCGCTGTACTTCGACGTGTGATCGACGTATCGGCTCGACGCGGCGGCCGCTCCCGATCCGGGGGCGGCCGCTTCGCACGAGTGGAGGTGTGTGGTGCGCATCGTGGTGGACGATCTCTCCGGTTCGCTGCCAGCGTGATGCGAACGGCACTTTCGCCTCGTCTCGCGAGGCGAAAGTGCCGTTCGCGCCATTCCTGGGGCGGTTCCGCCGTGGAACTACCCACGCAGATCAACCCGCGCGCCCTCTGACCGTGCCGCTTCCGCACAGCAGCTCATCGAGTCGCGCCGTGGCGAACCGGACCAGTGCCTGCGCCGACACCACACGGCACAGCGCGTTCCCCACCCGCACGGGCTGCACTCCGTCCCATCGCTCGAACTCTTCCCCGAGGACCGGGAAATGCGTGTCGTTGTCGTCGGCAACGTCCTCCGTCTCGACCCACACGCGTTCGTCCCCCGCCGACCACGGGAAGCGCCGCACCTTCAACCGGGGCCGTGGGAGCAGCGATTCCACGTAATGCAAGAAGGTGTTGCGATTGTGCCCAACACCCATCAGCAGGACGTGAGCCCCAAGCTCGTGCATCTTCCCGAAGGGCGAATCGCGTCCGATCGCGTATGCCAAGCTCTGCTCGCGCGTGATCTCGGCCGCGTGCGCACCCACCGCGGCGACGGACGCCTGCGGATGACCGCTGCGCTCAGCACAGGCAAGCAGCCGGACAGCTTCCGCGATCGCACCAGTGCTACTGGGAGTGTCCTGCTGAAACAGCGGCACACTGGCTCTCTGCGCCTGTACCGTCGCGGACGGTACGCCGACACATTCAGGAGCGGGGTCGGCAACGTGTGGCGTCAACGTAGGGACGACAACCGTGCCAGCAGGCCCGACCGCTCCGCGCAAACTCCGCACCACCGTCGCAGCTCCGCCACGGACATGCCCCAGGCTCGACAGCGACGAGTGCACCATCAAGACCATTCCCGGTCGCACTCCGGTGCGCCGCCACCCCTCGATCAAGTCGTCGTACACGAGCCCGCCACCGGCGTCACTCATGGGTTGCTCCCTCGGTAGTCTCGACCTTCGGAGCATTGCAGCAACGATCACCGACATAGGTGATCGAACGGTCGTGCCTCGGACCGCAGAATCCGGATCGTTCGGTCAGGCCGCCGTGGATGATCGAACCGCTCAAGCAGCCACGGACGGCACTCCTGCGCGACAACATTCAGTCCGGGATCGGCTCACTCGTGTGGGCTGGAAGTGCCACCCGGCTGATTCGGGCGCGTGACGAGCGTGCCGGACGGGCAAGGACCGGTCCTCGCGGCTTCGTTCTCCAGTGCGCGAGCATCGGCCCGCATATCACGTTCAGTCTGCTCGTCGAGTCGCTTCACGCAGCCCCACCGCCTCTGTAGACAACTCGATCGCGCCTGGCCCACGCGTCCTCACCGGGTGGTGAGGGCGATCTTGCCTCGGACGTGGCCTTCTTCGAGGAGTCGCTGCGCCTCGGCCGCCTCGGCGAGCGGGAACGTGCGGGCGACCTCGACGCGCAGTGCGCCGGAGTCCACGAGCTCGCCGAGCCACGTGAGGTCATCGAAGTCGGGACGGACGAAGACGTACCGGCCGCCCTGGTCGAGCACCGTGGCGGCATCCACCACAGACCCGTGTCGGGCCGGATCACGGACCAGGCCCGGGGATTC
Source organism: Allosaccharopolyspora coralli (assembly GCF_009664835.1). Taxonomy (NCBI): domain Bacteria; kingdom Bacillati; phylum Actinomycetota; class Actinomycetes; order Pseudonocardiales; family Pseudonocardiaceae; genus Allosaccharopolyspora; species Allosaccharopolyspora coralli. Next base: position 1,562,495 of record NZ_CP045929.1, on the reverse strand, counting down.
CGTCAGTGCCTGACCGCCGATGAAGTCGACTGCAGCGTCGACCTTGCCGTCACCCCCGACCAACGCTCCGACGCGTCCACGCAGCCCGTCGCCGTAGGTGACCGGTTCGGCACCCAGCTCGCCCAGAAACTCGTGGTTGCGTTCGGAAGCCGTGCCGATGACCTTCGATGCCCCGAGCTTCTGCGCGATCTGGACGGCGAAATGTCCGACGCCGCCTGCCGCGGCGTGCACCAGCACCGTGTCACCGTCACCGACCCCGACGGCACGTAGCAGCTGCAGTGCGGTCAACCCGGCGAGCGGCAGCGCCGACCCCTGCTCGAAACTCAGCGACGAGGGCTTCGGCGCCAACGTCCGCTCCGGCGCGCTCACCCTCTCGGCATAAGTCCCGTTCTGCACATGGTCCTCGCGCACGTACCCGACGACCTCGTCTCCGACCTCGAAGCGGGTCACCGCCGGTCCGACAGCCGTGACCACCCCGGAGACGTCCCAACCCGGAATCAACGGCGTGTGGTGCGGAAACGCTCCGCGCAGATAGCCTCCCCGGATCTTGTAATCCACCGGGTTCACGCCGGCGGCGCGCACGTCGACGAGGACGCGGTCCGGGCCGACCAGCGGGTCGGGAAGTTCTTGCAACGACAACACGTCGGAGGCACCGTACTCGGTGAGCGCAACAGCCTTCATACTCCGCGCAACGGGCGGACGACGCAGCGCTATTCCCCGCCCGCCCCACTCGTCCGGGTCAGTCCGTGGCTTCGCCGTAGAACACTCGCTCCACGACCGTGCGGGCCCGGCGCGTCACACGCAGATAGTCGTCCATCACCTCGCCGGTGTCCACGCCCGCCGGATATCCGAGAGCGGCGGCCACCGCGGCGAGTTCCCGCGCCTGCTTGGGTAGCTGGTCACCCGCCTTCCCGCGTACCAGCATCACGGCGTTACGGCTGCGCATCGCGAGCGTCCACGCCTCGACGAGTTCGTCGGTGTCGTCGGCGTCCAGCACACCGACCTCGGACGCCGCCCGCAAACCCTCCACAGTGGAGGTCACACGGAGCGATTCGTGCGCGTGCGCGTGCTGCAGCTGCAGCAGCTGCAACGTCCACTCCACGTCGGCGAGTCCGCCACGCCCGAGCTTCGTGTGTGTCGCCGGATCGGCACCGCGTGGCAACCGCTCCGAATCCACGCGCGCCTTGATCCGGCGGATCTCCCGCACCTTCGCCTCGTCCAGACCATCGGCGGGATAGCGGAACCGGTCGATCGCCGCGCAGAACCGGCGCCCGAGCTCACCGTCGCCCGCCACCGGACGCGCACGCAGCAACGCCTGCGCCTCCCAGACATCGGCCCAACGCTCGTAATAGCTCACGCAGGACTCGAGCGTGCGCACGAGCGCACCCTGCTTGCCTTCCGGCCGGAGTCCGATGTCGACTTCCAGCGGAGGGTCCTGGCTGGGCGCCCCCAACAGTCTCCGGACCTGCTCGACGACCGCCGTGGCGAACCGCACCGCGGTCGACTCCTCCACCCCGTCCGCGGGTTCACACACGAACAACACGTCCGCGTCCGAACCGTAACCCAGCTCGGCGCCGCCGAGCCTGCCCATGCCGATCACCGCGATGCGCGCCGGAACACCCGCGTCGTTCATCCACTCAGGACGTTTCGCGACGTCGCGGGCCGAAGCCTCCAACGCGGCCTCCAGCACCGCGACCCACACCGTCGACAACGCGCGAAACACCCGGTGGGGCTCGATGAGCCCGAGCAGATCCCCACAGCCCACCCGCAGCATCTCGTAGCGCCGAAGCGACCGAGCCGTCGCCACGGCCCGTTCCGGATCCGGATGCCTCGAGACCGCGCTGCGCAGCGAGGTCGCGACCTCGTCAGGGTCACGCTCGGCGAGTGCGGGCGAGTCGGCCAGCAACCGCAACACCTCCGGAGCACGCACCAGCATCTCCGGGACGAGCTTCGACGTGCCCAGCAAGGTCGCGAGCCGCTCGACGACCACCCCTTCGTCGCGGAGCAGCCTCAAGTACCACGGGGTCTCGGCCAGCGCCTCCGAGACCTTCCGGTATGCGAGCAGACCACCGTCCGGGTCGGGCGTCTCGGCGAACAGATCCAGCAACACGGGAAGCAGCGCGCCCTGGATCGCGGCACGCCGCGACATTCCCGAGGTCAACGCCTCGATGTGGCGCAGAGCTCCCTCCGGCGAGGTGTAGCCGAGCGCGCTGAGCCGGTCGGCCGCCGCTCCGGTGGTGAGCCGCATCGCAGCGGTCGGAACCTTCGACACGGCCTCCAGCAGCGGCCGGTAGAACAACTTCTCGTGCAGGCGGCGCACTCGGTTGCCGTGCCTGCGGAACTCGGCGAGCAGCACGTCGCCCGCGCTCTGCTTGCCCCGGGAACGCAAGCCCAGCGACCGTGCCAGCGAGTGCAGTGTCTCGTTGTCCCCTTCAGCCGGAAACAAGTGCGTGCGCAGCAATTTCCGCAGCTGCAACCGGTGCTCGACAGCGCGCAGGAACCGGTACGACTCGACCAGGTCGGCGGCGTCGTTGCGACCGACGTAGCCGTTGTCCCCCAGCGACAACAGAGCATCCAAAGTGGACTGGGAGCGCACCGACTCTTCACTGCGGCCGTGCACCATCTGCAGCAGTTGCACCGCGAACTCGACGTCGCGCAAGCCACCGCGCCCGAGTTTCAACTCCCGCTCGGCCAGCTCCGCGGGCACGTGGTCCTCCACCCGCCTGCGCATCGACCGAACGTCGGGGACGAAGTCCTTCCGTTCGGCCGCCGTCCACACCAGCGGTTGCACCGCGTCCTCGTACCGTTGCCCCAGCTCGGGATCCCCTGCCACCGCACGGGCTTTCAACAGCGCCTGGAACTCCCACGTGCGCGCCCACCGGCGGTAGTACGCCAGGTGTCCATCGAGCGTGCGCACCAGGGCCCCCGACTTGCCTTCCGGTCGCAGCGCCGCGTCAACCTCGAAGAACGCCTTGCCCGCCACCTGCATCACGGTGCTGGCGAGCCGCGTCGCGGGCGCGACGTCGGCCTCGGAATCCGCCACGAACACGACGTCGACATCGCTGACGTAGTTGAGTTCCCGCCCTCCGCACTTGCCCATCGCGATCACCGACCACCGTGCCGCGGCCATCTCCTGTCCGACCTCACGCACCGCCACGGCCAGTGCCGCCCGCAACGCCGCCACCGCCACGTCCGACAGTGCCGCGGCCACGCGCTCGTACGACGGCGCGTCCAGCGAGGATTCGACCACCGCCCCGAGATCAGCGCCCGCGATCTCCAGGACCAGGCCACGGTATTCGGCGCGCAACGCACTCGTCGCTTCCGTACCGTGCAATGCGGCGACCGGTCCGTCGGAAGTGCCGGGCTCCCCTGTGCCGCCCTCAGCGCCCACAGCCGACAACAGCGCCGCCGTGTACTCCTCCACGCTCGAGGGGCCGCGCGCACGCGACGACCGGAGACGCTGCCAATCCTCCGGATGAGCGACCAGATGGTCGGCGAACGCGCTCGACACGCCCCACACGGCGAGCAGCCTGCCCCGCAGGCCCGGGTCGGACGCGAGCTCAGCACTGACCGCGTCCCACTCCCCCACCGACTCCCGGAAGCGGTCCACCGCCAGCAACGCCAGATCCGGATCGGCCGCGCGGGACAGCGCGGCGACCACCTCGGCGAACGCCGGGACCGGGCCGGACTCGGACCACCAGCCCGCCGCGATCAGCTGCGACCGGGCCCGCTCCGCATCACTGAAGCCGTACCGCGCGGGAGACGGCGTCGATCCGGAGCGCGCACTGCTGTGGGCCATGCATCCGACCGTAGCGGGAGCCTCAGCCGTCGCAGAAGCGACCACCCGTGCGCCCGGCGGTGCGGCTCACGCCATCGGCAGGAACCGGCTCGTCGGACGCTGCTCGGGCGGCTGTGCCGCCAACCGGGCGAACCGCTCGACGATCGGCCGCCACGTCTGTGCCATGTCGTCGTGGAACGCATCGAGCCATTCCCGCTCCAGCTGGCCGGCACGCGCCGTCTCCGCCAAGTCCGGGTGCTCCCCTGCCCATGCCAGGACGAGCTCCGTGTCGGTCTCGATGTGGAACTGCAAGCCCCACGCGTAGTCACCGACCCGGAACGCCTGGTTGTCGTACGTCGGCGATGATGCCAGCAGCTGCGCGGACGGCGGCAACGACGCGATCTCGTCACCGTGGAACTGCAGCACGTCCGGCGTCATCGGAAGATCGCCCAGGAGCACGTCTTCCGTCGCCGCGTCACGTTTCGCCACGAGCAACGTGCCGACCTCCGGACCCTTGCGGCCGGGACGAACCTGGCCGCCCGTGGCCGCGGCCAACAGTTGCCCACCGAGACACACGCCGAGCGTGGGAGTGCGGTTGCGGACCGCATCGCTGAGCAACCCGCGGACACCGGCCAGCCACGGGTGTTCGACGTCGTCGAGTGCACCCATCGCCCCGCCCATGACCACCAGCGCCGAATAGCGCTCCATGTCGGCGGGAAGCCCCTCGCGGGCGGGCGCGACGACATCGACCTCGGCTCCAGCCTCCGTCAGCCACTCCGCGACACGGGCAGGCGGAGCCTCGTCCGACGGGGTCACGACCAGGATGCGCGCGGTGTCCATACCCCCGAGCCTACGTTCCCGGCGCGGCGACAAAGTCCAGCATCACCATCCGGCTGACGGGCACATAGCCGAGACGGCGGTAGATCGAGTTCGAAACGGGGTTCGCACGGTCGGTGAACAGCACGACTTCGTTCGCTCCCGCTGCCCGTGCGCGCCGTGACGCTGCCGCCGTCACCGCCGAGCCGTACCCACGACCGCGATGCGCAGGTTCGGTGTACACGCGCAGGATCCGGCTCATCCCGACCACCGGGCGTGTCCAGAAGGCGCACGCGACCGGCTCGCCGTCCACCTTCCACAACACGCCTCGTTGGCCGGCGTCGAGGACCGCACGCATCGCGACCACGTCCGGTTCTTCGACCTGATACGTACCGCCCGCCTCGACGGCGAACTCCCGGTGCGCTTGTGCCAACCACGCGAGATCGCCGTCGTGTGCGTTCTCGGCCACCCCGCGGGGCGGCCCGGGCACGCGGAGGTCGCCCAGCCGATACAGCGACTGCTCCATGTGCGTCACGGCCTCGGTCCCTGTGCGTGCCGTCCATGCCTCCGCGAAAGCCTCTGCCTCCTCCACCGGCCCTTGCACCCCCGGCAGCTGCGGATCCCGTTCCAGGAGGGCCTCGACCGCTACCGGCGTCCACTCGGGCCGCAGAGCACTCACCAGGCCCGGATGCGGCGGCGTCCGCAGATACGCCGCACCAAGCTCTCCCCCATCGGTGGCCAGCGTGCACAACATCGGAACGGAGTCGCGGTAGACCTCCGCCGACGCCGCGATCCATACCGCGTTCGTGTGCGTGACCGGGTCCGCCTCGTAGAGCCCGCGGGCGCGCTGCCAGAACTCCGCGAGCGAACGGTGAAAGGACGCCTTCATGCTCGCCGACGATAATCGAGTACGAAAAGTTCCCCTACTCATTTTTCGTCTACACCTCAGCCGAACGAGCGAAGCTGGTTGTGCATAAAAAAGGGCAGTGCGGGGCTGCCTTGGTGGGCTGCCCCGCACTGCCTTCTTTGGGTGGAATGTCGGCGGTGTCCTACTCTCCCACACCCTGTCGGGTGCAGTACCATCGGCGCTGGAGGGCTTAGCTTCCGGGTTCGGGATGGGTCCGGGCGTTTCCCGCTCCGCTATCGCCACCGACACACTCAACACCACCCCCGGCAACCCCACACGGGTGGGGGGTGGAAGTCTTGATGTGTTGTGCGTATTCAACTGTGCCGAGCCCCCGGTTCCACACGTGTGTGTGGTGGGGGTGGTTGTTGTTTCAGATACCGTATAGTGGATGCAAGATCGCGTGGTTGTCGCGTGTGTTTGTGGTGTGGTTGTGGTAAGTCCTCGGCCTATTAGTACCCGTCCACTCCGCCCATTACTGGGTGTCCATGTCGGGCCTATCAACCCACTGATCTGGTGGGGGCCTTAACCCACAACGGGGTGGGAGACCTCATCTGGGAACGGGCTTCCCGCTTAGATGCTTTCAGCGGTTATCCCTTCCGAACGTAGCCAACCAGCCGTGCCCCTGGCGGGACAACTGGCACACCAGAGGTCCGTCCGTCCCGGTCCTCTCGTACTAGGGACAGCCTTCCGCAAGTCTCCTACGCGCGCGGCGGATAGGGACCGAACTGTCTCACGACGTTCTAAACCCAGCTCGCGTGCCGCTTTAATGGGCGAACAGCCCAACCCTTGGGACCAACTCCAGCCCCAGGATGCGACGAGCCGACATCGAGGTGCCAAACCATCCCGTCGATATGGACTCTTGGGGAAGATCAGCCTGTTATCCCCGGGGTACCTTTTATCCGTTGAGCGACACCGCTTCCACCAGCCAGTGCCGGATCACTAGTCCCTGCTTTCGCACCTGCTCGACCCGTCAGTCTCACAGTCAAGCTCCCTTATACACTTACACTCAACACCTGATTGCCAACCAGGCTGAGGGAACCTTTGGGCGCCTCCGTTACCCTTTAGGAGGCAACCGCCCCAGTTAAACTACCCACCAGGCACTGTCCCTGAACCCGATCAGGGCCCGAGGTTGAGATGCCCGGAACGACCAGAGTGGTATTTCAACAACGACTCCACACCCACTAGCGTGAACGCTTCACAGTCTCCCACCTATCCTACACAAGCCGAACCAAACACCAATACCAAGCTATAGTAAAGGTCCCGGGGTCTTTCCGTCCTGCCGCGCGAAACGAGCATCTTTACTCGTATTGCAATTTCACCGGGCCTGTGGTCGAGACAGCGGAGAAGTCGTTACGCCATTCGTGCAGGTCGGAACTTACCCGACAAGGAATTTCGCTACCTTAGGATGGTTATAGTTACCACCGCCGTTTACTGGCGCTTAAATTCTCCGCTTCACCACCCAAAGATGGTTAACGGGTCCTCTTAACGTTCCAGCACCGGGCAGGCGTCAGTCCGTATACCTCGTCTTACGACTTCGCACGGACCTGTGTTTTTAGTAAACAGTCGCTTCTCCCTGGTCTCTGCGGCCACACCCAGCTCCCCACGCACGGTGGATCACCAGACATGGCCCCCCTTCTCCCGAAGTTACGGGGGCATTTTGCCGAGTTCCTTAACCACAGTTCACCCGACCGCCTCGGTATTCTCTACCTGACCACCTGTGTCGGTTTCGGGTACGGGCCGTGCACACACATCGCTAGAGGCTTTTCTCGACAGCACGGGATCACCCACTTCACCACCACGGCTACGCCTCACCTCTCACCCACACGCTGCCCGGATTTCCCTGGACAACGGGCTACAGGCTTACACCGGTACTACCACTCACCGGCAGGGCTACCCTCCTGCGTCACCCCATCACTTGACTACTACCCACTCAGGTCCCACGCACCACCAACCAGGATCCGAAGACCCCCGTCAGCAGCGGGTGGTTAGTCTCACGGGACTCGCCATGGGCGCGTGCACACGGGTACGGGAATATCAACCCGTTCTCCATCGACTACGCCTGTCGGCCTCGCCTTAGGCCCCGACTCACCCTGGGCGGACGAACCTGCCCCAGGAACCCTTGGTCATCCGGCGGCAGAGATTCTCACTCTGCTCTCGCTACTCATGCCTGCATTCTCACTCCCACACCCTCCACACCCCCTCACAGAGATGCTTCACCGGATACAGGACGCTCCCCTACCCACCCACACACAGTGTGAGCGACACGGCTTCGGCGGTGTACTTCAGCCCCGCTACATTGTCGGCGCAGGACCACTTGACCAGTGAGCTATTACGCACTCTTTCAAGGATGGCTGCTTCTAAGCCAACCTCCTGGTTGTCTCTGCGATCCCACATCCTTTCCCACTAAGCACACACTTCGGGGCCTTAGCCGGTGTTCTGGGCTGTTTCCCTCTCGACGACGAAGCTTTTCCCCCGCCGTCTCACTGCCACGCTCCACCACAGGCGTATTCGGAGTTTGGCTGACGTCAGTAACCCGTAAAGGCCCATCAACCAACCAGTGCTCTACCCCACCCGGGCACCACGCAACGCTGCACCTAAATGCATTTCGGGGAGAACCAGCTATCACGAAGTTTGATTGGCCTTTCACCCCTACCCACAGCTCATCCCCCAGGTTTTCAACCCTGGTGGGTTCGGGCCTCCACACGGTCTTACCCGCGCTTCACCCTGGCCATGGGTAGATCACTCCGCTTCGGGTCTGCACCACGCGACTCCAACGCCCTCTTCAGACTCGCTTTCGCTCCGGCTACCCCACCCGGGTTAACCTCGCCACGCAGCAGCAACTCGCAGGCTCATTCTTCAAAAGGCACGCCATCACCACCACCCCAACAGGGGCAGCCACAGCTCTGACGGATTGCAGGCACACGGTTTCAGGAACTCTTTCACTCCCCTCCCGGGGTACTTTTCACCATTCCCTCACGGTACTCTCCACTATCGGTCACCAGGCAGTATTCAGGCTTAACGGGTGGTCCCGCCAGATTCACAGCGCCCTCCACGGAAACACTGCTACTCGGGCACGCCATCACACACACCACGCAGATTTTCGCCTACGGGACTCTCACCCACTCCGGCCAGGCATCCCAACCTGTTCAACTAACCCACGCAGCCACGCTGAAGGGCCGGCAGACCCCTCCAACAACGCCCCACAACCCCGCACACGCAACCCCTGCCGGGTCTCCCACATGCACGGTTTAGCCAACCTCCGCTTTCGCTCGCCACTACTCACGGAATCACAATTGTTTTCTCTTCCTACGGGTACTAAGATGTTTCACTTCCCCGCGTATACCCCCCACACCCTATACATTCAGATGCAGGTAACCCGACATCACTCGGGCTGGGTTTCCCCATTCGGACATCCTCGGATCACAGCTCGGTTGACAACTCCCCGAGGCATATCGCAGCCTCCCACGTCCTTCATCGGCCCCTGGTACCTAGGCATCCACCGTGTGCCCAATACAACTTACACACAAACCAGAAACACAAGACAAAAACAAGATGCTCGCATCCACTATACAGTTCTCAAACAACAACCAGACAACACACACCCGTGTGTTCCCTCAAAACCCAACAGTGCACCGACATCACGACCAACCCCACCCACAACACGAGCAGAACCAGCCGACCAGTGATTAGCGTTTCCACAACTCTTCGAGCACACCCACCACACGGAACATCCGCCCATGCACAGCAGGCACACCCCACACCCAGCACAGCCACACACGCAACACGCACGCAACCACACCAGACATGGACACGATGTTTGCTCCTTAGAAAGGAGGTGATCCAGCCGCACCTTCCGGTACGGCTACCTTGTTACGACTTCGTCCCAATCGCCGGTCCCACCTTCGACCACTCCCCCCGGACAACCGGTTGGGCCATGAGCTTCGGGTGTTACCGACTTTCGTGACGTGACGGGCGGTGTGTACAAGGCCCGGGAACGTATTCACCGCAGCACTGCTGATCTGCGATTACTAGCGACTCCGACTTCACGAGGTCGAGTTGCAGACCCCGATCCGAACTGAGACCAGCTTTATGGGATTCGCTCCACCTCACAGTATCGCCACCCATTGTACCGGCCATTGTAGCATGTGTGAAGCCCTGGACATAAGGGGCATGATGACTTGACGTCATCCCCACCTTCCTCCGAGTTGACCCCGGCAGTCTCCCGCGAGTCCCCACCATCATGTGCTGGCAACACGGGATAAGGGTTGCGCTCGTTGCGGGACTTAACCCAACATCTCACGACACGAGCTGACGACAGCCATGCACCACCTGTACACCAACCACAAGGGAAACCATGTCTCCACGGCAATCTGGTGCATGTCAAACCCAGGTAAGGTTCTTCGCGTTGCATCGAATTAATCCACATGCTCCGCCGCTTGTGCGGGCCCCCGTCAATTCCTTTGAGTTTTAGCCTTGCGGCCGTACTCCCCAGGCGGGGCGCTTAATGCGTTAGCTACGGCACGGAAACCGTGGAAACAGTCCCCACACCTAGCGCCCAACGTTTACGGCGTGGACTACCAGGGTATCTAATCCTGTTCGCTCCCCACGCTTTCGCTCCTCAGCGTCAGTATCGGCCCAGAGACCCGCCTTCGCCACCGGTGTTCCTCCTGATATCTGCGCATTTCACCGCTACACCAGGAATTCCAGTCTCCCCTACCGAACTCAAGTCTGCCCGTATCGACCGCACGCCCACCGTTAAGCGGCAGGTTTTCACGGCCGACGCGACAAACCGCCTACGAGCTCTTTACGCCCAATAAATCCGGACAACGCTCGCACCCTACGTATTACCGCGGCTGCTGGCACGTAGTTAGCCGGTGCTTCTTCTACACCTACCGTCAAAACCCCACAACAGGGCCCCTTCGTCGATGTCGAAAGAGGTTTACAACCCGAAGGCCGTCATCCCCCACGCGGCGTTGCTGCGTCAGGCTTTCGCCCATTGCGCAAGATTCCCCACTGCTGCCTCCCGTAGGAGTCTGGGCCGTGTCTCAGTCCCAGTGTGACCGGTCACCCTCTCAGGCCGGCTACCCGTCGTCGCCTTGGTAGGCCACTACCCCACCAACAAGCTGATAGGCCGCGGGCTCATCCCATACCGCCGGAACTTTCCACCCACCCCCATGCGAGGACAGGTCCTATCCGGTATTAGACCCCGTTTCCAAGGCTTATCCCGAAGTACAGGGCAGATTACCCACGTGTTACTCACCCGTTCGCCACTCATCCACCCCCGAAAGGGCTTCAGCGTTCGACTTGCATGTGTTAAGCACGCCGCCAGCGTTCGTCCTGAGCCAGGATCAAACTCTCCAACAAGGATCATTCAAAACCTGACCAACAAAAACAGTTGGCACAAAAACAAAACCACCCAACCCACACAACGCAGGCCAGGCAGCCAAACCACCAACCACAAAACATCGGCACACTGTTGAGATCTCAAAGAACACACGCAACGTTTCGCCGCCTCCGAAGAGACCTTGAAATCGGTGCGTCATTTCGTTTTCTGTGTTGACTCCACGTTAGCAGGCCCTTCAGACGGTGTTTCCCGGGGGGTCACCCCCGCGTCTCGCCGGTCGATCGGACCCTGCATGTCGAGTTGTCAACGCGCCCCTCACTGCACCACACGACTCACACCGTGAAGGCTGGTTTTGGGCGACCGCTCCATGTTACCCGGTTCGCTTCGCAGCTGCAAGCCGCGCGCCCCGGAGTTGCTCCAAGCGGTAGAAACGAAGCTACGCACACGCTCCGTGCATGTCAAATCGCCTGCTCAGCCCCTTGACACGATCATCTCTCTCAGGTCGAGATCGACTACTGGTCCTCGGGTCGTCCCTTCGGTCGCAGCCATAGCTTCACGCTCGTGGAGCCGGCCGAGTCCATCGCCGCCAACAGCTCGTCCGCACCCACCGGGTTGCTCCGGCCGACCGGAACCAGGTCGTAGCCCCACGTTCCGAACTCACGCAGCGCCGCCGCCGGATCGTCCCCGAGCGCGTACACGGCTGACGGGGTGAACGTACACACGATTGAGGGCTTCTCCTTACGGAGCAAGCGAACGAGCCCACCGAGCACCCGGTGGACCCGGCCTCCGACGTCCACGTGCACCACCGACAACGACAGGCCCGTGACCGCGTCCAGCCGGTCCCACTCCTTGTCCAGGCGGACCGCCCGCACCGGAACCGCCTCACCGGAGTGGTCATCGTCCGGCGACCGAGCGTCGACGCCACCGGCGAGCGAGGACTCGGCGAGCAGTTCACCCGGCCCGTCCCAGGCAGCGGCGTCCAGGACGACCAACCGCTCCGCGACCGCGGCAGGCACGTTCATTTCGACGTTGTGGTTCAGCAGTGCGCGGCTTTCCGGGCACGGCTCGACGGCGACCACCGCTCCGCTCGTGCCGAGCCTGCTGAGCACGCGCACGGATTGGTAACCCACGTAAGACCCCACGTCGAGGAACACGCCATCGGGTTCCAACAGTGAGTCGATGAGGGTCGAGACCTCCGCGTCCCACGTCGAATGCGACGACAACCAGGGCAGCATCATCGAGTCCTGCGAGGGCAACCGGAGCAGTCCCGCGTCGCAGAGCACCGGCGTGCTCGTCCCGTCGGAACCCCCGGTCGTTCGCTCGTGCTCGCGCAGCAGGATGCGTTGCAGTACGTCGGTGCGCTGGAGCGCGTGGTTCGCGTCCTGCGACGCGGCCCGCACGCCCGCTTCGGACTGATGCTCGCGAGCCCGCTCGTCGTCGGACTGCCTGCGCTCGACGGCATCGACACGATCGAGTGTGCGCTCGACCGCACTGGTCAACCGGTCGATTCGCTCCGTCAACGCGTCCACCCGGGGATCGGCTCCCGCTCCCGAGCTCTCGAGTTCCCGCAACCGCCGGTCCTGCTCGGCCACATCGGCGCGAGTCCGGACGAGCCCGTCGTCGGCGTCGGCGTGCCGTGCGTCGAGCTGGTCGAGCCGTTGCTCTACACGAGCGAGATCCCGCCGGAGGCCGTCGACGTCGAGGTCACCACCGTCGAGCGCCGACTGTCTGCGCAACAACTCGGTGGAGGTCTGTTCGACCCCGTCGAGCAACGATCGCAGGATCTCCCGCAAGTGCTGGTCATAGTGACCGAGTACACGGAACACTGCTTTGCGCATCGCGGGCGCCATCGCATTGCGCCCGCCCGCGCCGACGTCCGGCGGCCGGTGCAGCGCATGCCGTGCCACCAGCAGCGGGTGCAACGGGTCGTCGGCATGGCCGGCCCGGTCCTTCGCCCACTTGTTGCGCCAAGTTCGGTAAGCGCTCTCGACGCGTTCGCGCAGCCGCTGCCCGGCGCGCGCGGCGGTGTGCTCGGTGAGCAGGTGGTCCCGGGCCGCTCGACCGGCTTCGGCCAATGCGGCCACGTCTCCGGCGAGTGCGGTGAGCGTGACCGCCGCCGTTCCGACGTCCGGCTCGCTGCCCGAACGGCAGGCGATCAACGTCGCACCCTGCGGTCCGAGCAGTTCCGCGGCGGCACCGTGCTCCGCGGCGATCACCGGGATGCCTCGGGACGCGACGGTCGCGAGCGTCAACGCGTCCCCGTCACCGCCGTCGTCGGCGCGGTGCAACGACAGCACGCAGTCCGCTGCGAGCAGAGCCGAACGAGAGGGGTTCGTGGTGTCGGCACGGTCGTCGACGAGGTGGATACGCGGATCGGTGACGGTAGCCAGCCGAAGCCGCTCGGCTGCCTCGGACGCCCGCGCCGCGCCCGACACCGCGACGACCAGGCGCACGTCCTCGCGCTCGGGAAAAGCCGCGAGGAACGCGTTGACGGCCGCGAGCACGTTGCCGCGACGCTCGTCGGTGTGGTCGACGAAGGTCGCGACGACGAACTGGTCGTCCATCTCCAGGCCGGCACGGATCCCTTTGCGTGAGGCCAGACCGACCGGGCCGTGATCGGCGACGGGCAGCGGGACGACGCGGACGGTCGAGTCACCGTGCGCTCGGGCCGCCGTCCGGCTGGCCTGCGACAGGACCCATGTCTCGGCGGCCTCGGGCGAGGGCATGGCGTCGGTGCGCACGTCGATGAGATAGCGCCCGGCGGGCACGGGCACGGTCGGATCGCAGCGGACGACGACCGGGTAGTGCGGTGCGTCGGCCGTCGGCAAGCCCGAGGTCCCGACGGCGCTGCGCACGAGCTCGGCGATCCTGCCGGCGCCCAACACGGCCACGCCGAGCTGGTCCACGAGTGCGGTCGTGGTGTCCGTCGCCGTTCCGACGGACTCCGGCGGGACCCGCCCGCTTCCGACACCGACGTCGGCACACCAATCCCGGAAAGAGGCCGCGTCGCCACCGAGCGGGTCCGGGAAATCGCGCCGCAGGACGGGATCGGACTCCCACACGGCAGCGGTCCACCGGGAGAGGCCGGCTTGCCGGTGCCGTGCGTCCGGCGCTTCCGACGCCCACCGCAGGAAGGTCGCGCGTGCATCGGAGCCCGGTTCGAACGGACTCGGCGGGCACGGTTCGCCCGACCGTTCGGTGTCGGCCCAGGCCTTCGCGTAGGCGGCACGCAGCGGTGCCGGGATGGTCGGGCCGTCCGGCAGCGACTCGTACCGGTCGGCGATCCGACCGGTGTCGCCCGCCTCGATGAGCGCGTTGCGATAGGTCGCGCACAGGCGGGCCAGATGCGGATTCTCGGAGAGCAGCAGCCGGGGACGATCGGCGAAGTCCGCCGAGAGCAACCACGGCCGCTGCGGCTGGAACCCGGTGAAGTGCACGGTCCGCAGCGGCTGACCGTCCACGAGGTACTGGTCCATCGAGACCGCGTCCTGCGCACCGGAGGCCACGGTGTGCAGCTCACGGTGAGCGGCGTTCCACACCGACAGTGACATGCCGGGGTCGCGCACGACCTGGTGGTCGACGAGCGCGGGTGCGCCGTCGAGGAAAGTGGCGGCGACACCGGGCGCGAGACAGACCTGCTCGGCCCACACGTCGAGGAAACCTTCCGCCCCGGGGCCCACCGCGAACAGGTCGGGTTCGAACGTCCCTTCAGCCGCGAGATCGCCGGGCGCGGGCCGCAAGCCGTCCGAAGGCAACGGCCGCAGCACCCGGGGTACCAGCGCCAGCGGCCGCTCGGAGGTGGCAGCGGAGACGACCGCGTCGAGCGGGCCGAAGACCTCGACGGACGTACCGAGGTGCACCACCACGGTTCCCTGACCGAGAAGGTGACGCAGCAGCCGAGGCCGCAGTACGGCCGCCAGTTGCGTCGAAGTGCACGCCATCGCCAGCCGCGCCAACTCCACGGTGTCGACGCCGATCTCGCCCGGCGTGAGCACCGACAGGCCCGGGGGTGCGTCCGCAGCGAGCATCGGGTCGGTCACCAGCACCACGAAACGGGCCGACGGGTGCTGCCGCTGGAACGAACGGCGCAGGACTTCGGTCGCAGGCAGTTGCGTCGAACCGGCCACCGTGCACGCCACGAGCTCCGGGCCGGCCGGGACCGACTCCGGCACGTCGACCGGCCAGAACGGTTCGTGCTGCGTGTCCGACCCGAACGACTCACCGTGCGGGGCTGGCGGTGCCGGATCGTCGAGGGTCTCCACGACGTCCTGCTCGTCTCGGAAATCCTGGCCCTCGGAATGCGCCTGTGGATCAGTCACGAGGCCGAACCTATCTCCCGGCCGGTTCCGGGTGAACTCCCGGCGCCCCCGCGAGGATTCCGGACGCCGACGGGATTCCGGACGCCGACAGGATCACAGCATCGGCATCAGCGTGCGCAACTCGTACGGGGTGACGTGGCTGCGGTAGGCGTCCCACTCCTGACGCTTGTTGCGCAGGAAGAAGTCGAACACGTGCTCACCGAGGGTCTCGGCGACGAGTTCGGAGGACTCCAGTTCGGCCAGGGCCTCGTTGAGATTCTGCGGCAGGCTCGCGTACCCGGCCGCCCTGCGCTCGCTCTCGGTCAGCGACCACACGTCGTCCTCGGTGGCAGGCGGCAGCTCGTAGCCCTTGTCGATGCCGCGAAGACCGGCCGACAGGATCACCGCGTACGTCAGGTACGGGTTGCAGGCCGAGTCGATGCTGCGGATCTCGACGCGCCGCGAGGAAGACTTGCCCGGCGAGTACATCGGCACCCGTACCAGCGCCGACCGGTTCGCGTGGCCCCAGCACACGGCCGTGGGCGCCTCGCCGCCGACGACGAGCCGCTTGTACGAGTTCACCCATTGATTGGTGACCGCGCTGATCTCCCTGGCGTGCTTGAGAACGCCCGCGACGAACGCGCGTCCGGTCTCGGAGAGCTCGTACGGGTCCTCCGGGTCGTAGAACGCGTTGCGGTCGCCCTCGAAGAGGCTGAGGTGGGTGTGCATACCCGAGCCCGGCTGCGCACTGAACGGCTTCGGCATGAACGAGGCACGCACGCCCTGAGTGAGTGCGACCTCCTTGACCACATAACGGAAGGTCATCACGTTGTCGGCCATGGTCAGCGCGTCGGCGTAGCGCAGGTCGATCTCCTGCTGGCCCGGCGCGCCCTCGTGGTGGCTGAATTCCACCGAGATCCCCATGGCCTCCAGCGTCTCGATGCAGTTGCGCCGGAAGTGCGGCGCGGCGTCGTGACTGGCCTGGTCGAAGTAGCCGCCCGAGTCCGCGGGCAGGGGTTCGCTGCCGTCGTCGGGGAGGTTCTTGAGCAGGAAGAACTCGATCTCGGGGTGGACGTAGCAGGTGAAACCGGACTCGGTCGCCTTGGACAGGGTACGGCGCAGCACATGACGCGGATCCGCCCAGCAGGGCGAACCGTCCGGCATGGTGATGTCGCAGAACATCCGCGCCGAGTAGTGCTCACCATCGGAGGTTTCCCACGGGAGCACCTGAAACGTGCCCGGGTCCGGTTTGGCGACCATGTCGGACTCGTAGATCCGGGAGAATCCCTCGATCGCGGAGCCGTCGAACCCGATGCCCTCCGCGAAGGCGCCTTCGAGTTCGGCGGGCGAGATGGCCACCGATTTGAGGATGCCGAGCACGTCGGTGAACCACAACCGCACGAAGCGGATGTCGCGTTCCTCCAACGTGCGGAGCACGAACTCCTGCTGCCGGTTCATGCCCGCAGCCTAACTTCACTCGGCGCATGGTCTCCGGTCGGCGGTGACCGGGTGTGTCAGCTGGTGCAGCGCTGCCCGGGTTCGGGAAGTTCGAGGTCCACGAGGTAGCGAATACCGGCCTCGTCGACACAGTCGTTGCCTTGCAGGAACGCTGTGTGCTGGGTGCCTTCGAACGTCACCAGGCCGCCCCCGAGTGCCTTGGACAGCTCCACGCCTGCTTCGTACGGCGTCGCCGGGTCGCCGGTCGTGGAGACGACGAGAGTCGGGGGCAGGTCGCCGGCCTCCGGCGGTTCCGGGTCGCCGGTGACCGGAACCGGCCAGAAGGCGCACTGATCCAGAGCCGGGTTCGCACCCCTGCCGTCGTCGAGGAACGGTGCGACCTGCCGGTAGCGGCGGTCGGCCTCGCGGACCTCCGCCCTGTCCCGCACCCGCTGGTCGTCGACGCAGCGGATCGCGTTGAACGCGTCGGTGACGGTCGAGTAGCTGCCGTCGGACTGCCGCCCGTAGTAGACGTCGGCGAGTTGCATCAGCAGCTGTCCGCGCCCCTGGGACAGTTCCCGCAGACCGACGTTGAGCCTCCCCCACAGTTCTTGGGCGTAGAGCGCCTGGATCGCCGCTGTGGTCGCATCGGTGTACGACAGCCGGCGGCCGTCGCCTGCGTCGGCGGGGCGATCCACCAACGGCCGGGTGAGTTGCTGGAACTCGGCCACGGCTCGGCCGGGATCCGCGCCGAGCGCACAGGTCTCCTGGTCGGCGCACCACCGCGCGAACGCGTCGAAAGCGCCTTGGAAGCCTGCCCCCTGCGCGACGAGCGATTCGACGGTCGTCTGGCCGGGGTCGATCGCGCCGTCGAGCAGCATCGCCCTGACGTTGCGGGGGAACTGCTCGGCGTACTCGGCACCGATCCGGGTGCCGTAGGAGAAGCCGAGGAAGGTGAGCTTCTCGTCGCCGAGCGCGGACCGGAGCACGTCAAGGTCCCGCACCACGTCCCGGGTGCCGACGTTGGCGAGCAGTTCGGGTCCGGTGCGTTGCGCGCAACTCTGGCCGTACTCCCTGTTCTCGGCCTCGGTCTCGGCGACACCGGCCGGGGAGTTGTCGGCGTCGCTGTCCAAGCGGTCGGCGTCGTTCTCGGGGCCGGTGAGGCAGCGGATCTGCGGCTCGCTCGCGCCGATCCCGCGCGGGTCGAAGCCGACGAGGTCGAACTTCTCGCCGAGCTCGGTGTCGCGGGTGACGCCGGTCAGCCCTGCTGCCGAACTCATGCCGGAAGCGCCGGGCCCACCGGGGTTGACCAGCAGACTGCCGATGCGCTGCTCGGGGTCCGACGCGGGTTTGCGAAGCACACCGAGCGTGATGGTCTCTCCGGCGGGATCGGCGTAGTCCCGAGGAACGGTGACGCGCGCACATTCGATCGTGCGATCCGCGAAGGACTGGCTATCGCTCTCGGTCGTCGCGTACTCCGCGCACGGCCCCCAATCGAGAGTCTGGCCGTGGAACGCTTCGAGTCCGGCCGGTACCTCACCGGCGGGGCCGGGCGTCTCGCTGCGCGGTTGCAGCGGTTGCTGGTCGTTCGACGGAGTGCAGGCGACGGCGCCGCACAGCATGCACACCGAAGCGATCACGGCCAGTAGGCGGCTCATTCGAGGATCGTGACACGCGCTGGGGAGCACCACCGCACCACCCCGACGCGGAGGCGCGAGAAGCAGCCACAGGCTCATTCCGTGTCGGCCATGTCGCTCCGGACAGTGTTCGCTTTGCGCACAGGTGTGAGTTTGTCCGCAACCCGGTTCGGCCACTCGACTCGCGTGCGACTCTGACGGAGCAACCCAACCGCCCGGGGACCCGCGTGACGGGCCTCGAGGACTTCAGGGACGGTCGATGATGACTGCTGCACACTCCGCGGAAACCGCTGCTCCGTACGGATCGGGGTCGACGCGCAAGCGCGTCCGGATCCACCACCTGCAGGAGATGAAGCGCAACGGCGAAGCATGGCCGATGCTCACCTCCTACGACATGTACACCGCGCGCATCTTCGACGAGGCAGGCATTCCCGTGCTGCTCGTCGGAGACTCGGCGGCCAACAACGTCTACGGCTACGACACGTCGCTGCCGGTCACGGTCGATGAGATGATCACGTTGGTTCGCGCCGTCAGCGGTGCCGTGCAGACCTCGCTGGTCGTAGCGGACCTGCCGTTCGGCTCCTACCAGGAATCACCGGAACAGGCGGTGCGGACCGCCGTCCGCATGATGAAAGAAGGCCGTGCCCACGCCGTGAAGCTGGAGGGCGGTCGGCGGTTCGCCCCACACGTGGAGGCGATCACCGCCGCCGGGATCCCGGTCATGGGCCACATCGGGTTCACGCCGCAGAGTGAACACGCGCTCGGCGGCTACCGCGTGCAGGGCCGCGGCGAGCACGCCTCGGCCGTCCTCGACGACGCTCGCGCACTGCAGGACGCGGGGGCGTTCTCCCTGGTGCTGGAGATGGTCGCCGCCGAGGCCGCGAAGCACGTGACCACGGAACTCACCATTCCGACGATCGGCATCGGCGCCGGACCGGACTGTGACGCGCAAGTGCTCGTCTGGACGGACATGTCGGGCATGAACACCGGGCGCACGGCCCGGTTCGTAAAGAAGTACGCCGACCTCGGCGGAATCCTCGCGCAGGCAGCGACGAGTTTCGCGGAGGACGTCCGCGGCGGCCAGTTCCCCGCCCCGGACCACACCTTCCACTGACCCCTCCCCGGGCCTCACGGGGTGGCAAATTCGCGCGAATTTGCCACCCCGCTGTCCACAGGGAGGCGAGTTGTCCCCACTCGAATGGGTGGACGTGGGGTCACGGGTCTCGGAGGAACGGAGAGAACGCCCTGTCGAACGGTGCGGGAGGTGCCGGTCCTGGCGGTGCGGAGGCGTCAGAAGGCGGTGCGGTAGGTCGTCACTGCGCGGGTGGTGGGGTGCCGTCGCCGAAGGGAGAACCACCGAGGACTTCGCGGCCGTGCGGGGTGCTCCATCCGGACAGGTCCGGGCCGACAGGCACGATCCCATTGGGATTGATCTGCGGGTGCGTGCCGTAGTAGTGCCGTTTGATGTGTTCGAAGTCCACCGTGTCGCCGAACCCTGGTGTCTGGAACAGGTCGCGCGCGTACGCCCACAGCGTCGGCATCTCGGTCAGCTTGTACCGATTGCACTTGAAGTGTCCGTGGTAGGCAGCGTCGAAACGCGCCAACGTGGTGAACAGCCGGACATCGGCCTCCGTGATGTGCTCACCCACGAGGTAGCGGCGCGACTCCAACCTCCGCGACATCTCGTCGAGTCGCGCGAACAAGGCTTCGAACGAACGCTCGTAAGCCTGCTGGGAAGTCGCGAAACCGCACTTGTAGACGCCGTTGTTGATGTCGTTGAACACCACGGCGTTGACCTCGTCGATGTCCGCGCGGAGCTCCGGTGGGTACAGCGACGGCGCACCGGGCCGGTGGAATCGCGTCCACTCCGTCGACAAGTCCAGCGAGATCTGCGGATAGTCGTTCGTCACGACGCTGCCCGTCCGCAGGTCGACCACCGCGGGCACCGTGTACCGCCCGGCGAACTCGGGGTCCCCCTTCAGATACGCCTCCGACAGGAACGACAGGCCGGTGACCGGGTCCCGCCCCTCCGGGTCGAGCGTGAACCGCCAACCGCGCTCGTCCCGGAGCGGATCGACGATTCCGAGCGAGAGCACGTCCTCCAAGCCGAGCAGCCGCCGCACGATCACCGAGCGGTGTGCCCACGGGCAC
The DNA here is from genome assembly GCF_009664835.1 of Allosaccharopolyspora coralli. Classification (NCBI taxonomy): domain Bacteria; kingdom Bacillati; phylum Actinomycetota; class Actinomycetes; order Pseudonocardiales; family Pseudonocardiaceae; genus Allosaccharopolyspora; species Allosaccharopolyspora coralli. Next base: position 1,542,127 of record NZ_CP045929.1, on the reverse strand, counting down.
GCGAGACTCACGATCAGCCGATAGCGCCCCGGCTCCACCGGAAAACCGGACCCACCCTCGGCGGTGATGCGATCCGTGAAGTGGTTGGCCTGGCGGACCCACTCGCCACGCGCCGACGTTTCCTGCGTGAACTGTGCAGCCATGCCCCCAGCCTACGAGCCGTCCCTGACTCACGGCCTCCGACGATCTAGAGTTCCGCGTATGGATCTCGGACTGGGTGCTCGCAGTTTCATCGTCACCGGCGGGACCCGAGGACTCGGCTTCGCCGCGGCGCGCGCGCTCGTCGACGAAGGGGCGCGCGTCCTCGTGTCCTCGAGCTCGGCCGAACATGTCTCCGCCGCAGTGGACGAACTCGGTGACGCCGCGCACGGCGTCACCGCCGACATCACCGACTCCCGGACGCCGAGCAAGCTCATCGACGCCGCGCGCGAACGGTTCGGGCGGCTCGACGGTCTGTTCGTCAGCCACGGCGGACCGCCCCCCGGCACACCGAGCGAACTCAACGACGACGCGATCCGCACCGGTATCGAGATCGCGACCATCGCACCCGTCCGGATGATCCGAGCGGTCGCCGCCGACCTCGGAGAAGGCGGCTCGATCGTGGTGCTGACCTCGACCTCCGGCTCGGAGCCGATCACGGGGCTTGCCTCGTCCAACATCGCCCGCCCCGCCGTGCAGGGCTACGTCAAGGACCTCGCGACCGAGATCGGTCCCGCGGGGATCCGGGTGAACGCACTGCTTCCGGGCCGGTTCGACACCGAACGCAGCCGGTTCATCGCCCAGGTCAACCCTCGCGCCAAAGACGATGCGGAACAGGCAGCCGCACTCCGCCGGTCGGGTGATCCCGCAGAACTGGGCTCGGTCGCCGCGTTCCTGCTCTCACCCCGGTCGTCCTACGTGACAGGCGCGGCGTGGACCGTCGACGGAGGACGGCGCGCGACGATGTGATTCACACGTCGGTGATCCGCAGGCCCGCGTGCGCCTTGTAGCGCCGGTTGATCGCGATGATGTTCGCGGTGAGGGCCTCCACCTGGTGCGCGTTCCGCAGCCGGCCGCCGTAGACGCCGCGCACCCCCGGGATGACGTCGGCGAGCGCGCGAACGGTGTCGGTCGCCTCGCGGTCGTCGCCGAGCACGAGCACGTCGAGGTCGACCAGCTCGACCGACAGGTCCGCGAGGGATACCGCCGAGACGTGATGGAACGCCGCCGTCACCCGAGAATCCGGCAACAGCGCCTCCGCCTGCTGAGCCGCGCTGCCTTCGGACACCGGCAGGGCGTACGGGCCCTGCTTGTCGAAACCGAGCGGGTTCACGCAATCCACGACGATCTTGCCCGCGACCTCGGCACGCACCGTCGTCAGTGTCGGCTCGTGCGCGTCCCACGGGACGGCTGCCAGGACGAGATCGGAGGCGGCGGCGCACGCGGCGTTGTCCGCGCCGGTGACATCACCGCCCGAGATCTCCGCGATCTCCGAGGCCGCAGTCTGCGCCCTGTCGGCGCTGCGAGATCCGATGACCACTCGGAGTCCGGCGTGTGCCCAGCGCACGGCCAGCCCTCTGCCCTGGGCACCGGTTCCGCCGAGGACCCCCACCGTCAGTTCGCGCACGTCCGTCATCCCGATCGCCTTCCACTGGAGAAACTCGCTCCTGATCTACCGACCGCACGAGTCTCCCGCCAGCGCTTGTGAGACAGCGCACGCCCCGGGCGAATCGCACTCTCGCGCCGCGCCCGCGAGGCGAAAGTGCCGTTCGCCCGTCCCGCGAGGCGAAAGTGCCGTTCGCCTCGTCCCGTAAGGCGAAAGTGCCGCTCACTCCGTCTCACGAGGCGAAAGTGCCGTTCACCCCGTCCCGTGAGGCGAAAGTGCCGCTCACTCCGCCGCGCCGTGTCGTGAGGCGAAAGCGCCGTTCACCCCGTCTCGCGAGGCGAAAGTGCCGTTCACCCCGTCCCGTGAGGCGAAAGTGCCGCTCACTCCGCCGCGCCGTGTCGTGAGGCGAAAGTGCCGTTCACCCCGTCCCGCGAGGCGAAAGTGCCGTTCACCCCGTCCCGCGAGGCGAAAGTGCCGTTCGCCTCGGGTCACGCGGCTTGGAAGGAGACGGTGCGACGAGCGACGTCCGCCTCGACGAGCCGGACGCTCAAGCGGCGTCCCTGCGACGCGCCGACACCCGTGCAGCGAGCAAGCACCGGCGGGTCCGCGACGAACACCTCCCCGACCGGTTCGTCACCCGTCCCGGCCCGCAGCACCGTCGCTTCGAACACCTCGCCGACGCGTCCGGCCAAAGCCCACGCCTCTGCCAGCTGGAGACACGCGCGGTCCACCTGCGCGGCCGTGCGGTCCGAGACACCCATAGCGGAGGGCAACTGCGGTAGTGCCTCGTGCACCCACTCCGGGATGTCTCGGCCCGAACACACCGCCAAGCACACCTTCGTGCCGTAGCGGTCCACCAACCGCCGCAGTGGAGCCGTCACGTGCGCGTACGCGGCGCCGATGCCCGCGTGGTGCGCCCTGTCCGGTGCGCCGTCGTCGAAAGCCGTGTATCCGGCGCCGCGCAGCAGGCGGGTGGCGGAAACGTGCAGTGCCATCGCTTCCGGTCTCGTCGGGTCCAGCGCAGCGAGCACCTCCGCGGCCTGGTCGTCCTCCGACCACTCGACGCCGAGTTCGGCGGCCGAGGCACGCAACGCGGCCACCGACTCGTCGTCCGGGCCCGGCACAGTGCGCAGCACACCGACACCCGATTCCAACATCATCTCTGCGGCACACATGCCTGTGAGCAGCGAGATCTCAGCGTTCCACTCCTCGAGCAACGTCCGCGGCCGCAACAGCAGGCGCCACCCTCGCGCGTCGTCGGCCACGATCTGCTGTTCCGGGACGCCGAGTTCGATCGCGCCGCGTCCCGCTGCCTGCGCGCGTCGCAGCCGCCCCACCTCCGGCAACAACGCGATCGAGGGATGTGCGGCGTCGGTCTCCATGTCCCGCTGCACGGTCTCGTAATCCAGCTGCGCCACCGAACGGACCCAGGAACGGTGCACGTCCCACGAGGCGATCGCCCCCTCGCGGTCCAGGTCGATCGTCCACAACACCGCCGGGCGAACCTGATCCGGCAGGAGACTGGCCGCCCCCTCCGAGAGCAGGGTGGGGTGCAGTGGGACTGCCCCGTCGGGCAAATACAACGTTTGACCGCGCCTGCGCACTTCCTGGTCGAGCGGACCGCCCGGCCGGACGAACGCGGCCACGTCGGCGATCGCATACCACACCCGGAAGCCACCGCCGCGACACTGCACCAGCACCGCCTGATCCAGGTCCTTCGACCCCAACGGGTCCACTGTGACCAGCGGCAACGCCGTGTGGTCCACCCGTAGGCCGGTCATCAACGTCGGCTCGGCGACCGCCCGTTCCGCCTCGGTCAACGCCGCGGCGGGGAAATCCTGCGGGAGACCGAACTCCGCGCGCACGGCCGAGAAATCCAGGCCGACACCGACACGTCGCGGGCCGGATGGCCCGCCATGGCCTGCGGCGACGACGCCGGAACCCACGCTGGTCGTCCGTGCCGTCGCCATCGCCGGTCAGCCTTTCTCGTCCCAGCGACGGTCCGCCTCGTCGGCGGCTTTGGTCCGTTCCCGCGCGATGTCCAGCGCCTGCGCCGCGGTCGCCTTGTCCGGGTACGGCCCCAGGCGGTTCGCCGCGCGACATCCCGCCCCCGGCTCGACCTCACGGTGCTTCAAGCAGAAGTACCAACCCTCGTTGGCGTCCATGTTTCGAGCCTCGCACGCCACCCCACGCATGTCACGTGACAGGGCCACGAGACGGCCGCCCCGTCACCACGCGGGCGGTGGCGGAGCGGGCGGTGGGGCCGCGGGGGCCGTCGGGCCGGAGGCGTACGGCGAATCCGGATCGTGGCGTGGAATCGGGTCCAGGCACGAGACCAGCACCTCGTGGTGGCTCGGGTCCTCGATCACGCGGCCGTCGCGTCGCCGGTACTCCAGTTCGCCGTCGTCCCCGACCTCGACCGTGCAGCCGACCTCGGCGAGCTGGTCGTCATCGAGGTCCACCAGGCGCTCCGAGCGTGAGGGCACCACCCTGTACACCGGCCACGGGACGTGCCCGAACGCCTGATGGAACTCGGCGAGCAGATGCCGCATCTGTTGCTGCCAGGGCAACGGCATGTTCTCCGCCAGCGAGCGCGGCAGGACCGCGTAACCGTCGTCGACGCCGTGCGTCGCCTCGGAGAGGTAGTCACCGAGTGGGGTGCTCGACGCGGGCGGACCGCTCCGGCGCGGGATCGGGTCAGGCGTGAACATCGATCATCCTCCCAGTAACGACAGCCGGATCATTGTCACCCGCCGACCGGGCCACCCGATAGATCCGCTCGAGTCGGAGCTCCCAGAGAGCACTGGGAACGTGGACGGGTCGTCCAGTACCGCCGCCCCAGTTCTCGCCCCGCGATGTTGAGGCCCTCTTGGATACCACGCGTGCGCAGCGAACCGCCCTGCCTTGCCAGGCACGGACTGGTCTCACCTAGCGGTGGCCGAGCGCGTGTGAGGTGTGCCCGACGTGCACAAACGCCAGTTCCCGGACGCGCTCTCACTGCGCATCGGACCGCATGTCCGGGGCGGGCCGCACCACGGTCGGCAGTAGCTCGCCGCCGTCCCACAGCTTCGTCCGCTCCACCGACTCGCCCGGCTGCGGAGCCTGCAGAATCTCGTCGTCGCCGAGGTAGAGCGCGACGTGATGAATCGCCTTCGGATCGCGGCCCGATCCCCAGAACACCAGGTCACCGGGCTGTGCTTCGCTCAGTGAGACGTGCTTGCCGCCCTGTTCGTACTGGGATCGCGAGTACTTGGGGATCGTCACTCCCGCCGCTTCCCACGCCTTCTGGGTGAGTCCCGAGCAGTCGAAGCTGTCCGGGCCCGCCGCGCCCCACACGTACGGCTTGCCGATCTGGTCGTCGGCGAAGGTGATCGCTTTGCCTGCGAGCACCCCCGACGCGGGCATCTCCTCGCAGCCACTGACACTGCCTGCCTGCCCCTCGGTGCTCACCAGATGAGCGGCCATCGCCTCCCAGTTGTGGTAGCGGCTCGGATAGGCGGACCGCTCGACGCGTTGTGCGGCGACGCCCGGACGCATGTCCTCCCAGCCGTCCACGTCGAGGAGCACGTCGTAGAACTTGTTGATCTGGTAATCGACGTCGGTGACCTGCGCGACACTGCCCCAGCCCATCGAGGGACGCATCTGGAATATTCCCAGCGAGTCGCGATCACCGTAGGTCAGATTGGCCAGGTTCGACTCCGTTTTCCCCGCCTGGATCGCGATCTGCCACGCGCGCGGCGACATCTCGCGGGACTGTCCGATCTCGATGATGCGTCGCACGATGCGCATCGACTCGTCGTTGAGCGTGGCCGCGTCCTGTTCACCCCGGGCGGCGCCGTCGCCCCACGGGCCCAGCCCGGTGTTGCAGCTCGACCAGCTACGCCCACCCTGTCCGACACTGCCGAGCAGGGCCGTCATCGCGCCCACCCCGACCAGCCCTCCGAAACCGACGAGGATCACCAGGACCACCACGAGTTTGCGCACCTCAGCCCACCTTCGTGTAGTCGGCGACCTTCCAGCCCTGACCGGTCCTGATCACCAGGATCTCCAATTCGCCCGCGTTCGTCGGCAGCCGCACGTCCATCGAGCCGGACGTGGACTCCAACGGCGCGGCGGGTCCCGTGACCTCGGTGGACGGCACGTTGGCCGGGTCCACCGAGGACATGACGGTGATGAACTCGGCGGTGGTGTGCGGGCGCAAGCGCTGCAACCACTGCTGGGAATCGGTTCCGGGTGGGTGCGTGACCCAGGCCCTGCCCCACGCCTCGGCGGTGGTGAGCCCTTCGGGTGACGGTGCGGCCGGTGCGGGCCCTCCCTGCGGCACGGAGATCGTCGGTGGCGCCTTGGCCGCGCGCCGCTCGGCGGCCACGGCGGCCTCGTCCGGACCACCGCTGGAGGCCTGCTGGGAACCTCGCTGCTGCGGTGAGTCGAGCTGCGGTTCCGGCAACAGTAGCCCGACGCCGGTGGCCAGGCCCGCGAACAGCACGACCGCCGCGAGCAGGTGCTTCGGCGATCGTAGCGGCCAGCCCCAGAGCCTCCGGTACACCGCAGCCCTGCCCCTGTGGGTGCGGATCGGCATCGGTGTCCTCCCTCAACTCACCCGTGCGGGCGGGCGCCCGTCACCGGTCGTACTGGCCATCGGCCACCTCCAGGCCGCGCGACGGCCGGAACACCACGTCGACCTGACGTCCCGAGACCACGTCGGGTTCGTGCGGCCGGGACGTGCCCTCCGACCAGGCGGGCCGTCCCGCGCGGGACGGCACGAGAACCGGTTCGTTGACGACGTCCCAGCGCGCAGCCGCGACGGGTGCGGTGTCGACGACGCGGCTGCTCCGCCCCTCCGGGAGCGCCCGAGGTGTTCCCGGACGCTGCGGCGTGGCGGTCCCGGAAGCGGGCAGCGTCGGTGCCGACTCCACGCGAGCGGTCGGCGAACCGCCGCCGGTGAGTTCGGGTGCACCATCCCGGTCGAGCCGCTGCGCCACCCCGGCGACCGACGCCGTGTCCGCCTCCGGCCTGCCGCGCGCTCGCCGGGTGCCGCCGGCGTCGGAGTCGTCCGAGGACCGGACCTGATCCCAGAAATCGTCCTGCGGTTGCTCGGGTTTTCGTCCCCGGAACCGCGAGAAGATGCCGGGCGAGGTGTCGGCATCGGTACCGCTCCGGCCGACCGTGAGCTGCACCATCTGGCCGATCCGGCGCACCGGCTTGACCAGCAACAGGAACACGGTCGTCACCAAGGCCGCGAGCAGCATCTGGGTGAGCACCGAGAAGCCGCGCAACGGGTCGAAGATCCAGGTCAGGATCATCGTGTGCAGCCCGGCCATCGCGGAGACCATCACGACGTTGAGCATCGCGGCGCCCGCGACCCTGCCGATCGAACGCAGTACCTGGTGATAGACGAGCGCGGCGAGACCGATCAGCGGCCCCGCCAGGATCACCATCCGCAACAGCACCTGGGCCAGCAGGATCGAGGCTTTCGCCAGCAGTTGGAACGAGGTGTAGGCGAGCCCCTGCAACGTCGCCAGCAGGCCCGCGCCGACACGGCTGCCGTCGACGCCCTGGAACGTCGTGTAGGCACTCCCCATCCGCCCGGCGACGTCCTCGAACTGCTGCTTCTTCTCCTCCGGCGACCCGGCGTCCTCACCCCGCAGCACCTCGCGCTTGGACCAGGCCTGGGCGGCGAGCAGTTCGCGGCCCAGCTCCTGAGCCTGCGGCGAGTCGGGCGAGCCGAACTCACCGCGCGCCCAGTTCCGGTAGACGACCTGGTCGTGCAGGACGGTCGGCAGCGCGTTGCGTTCGTCGATCCCGACCTCACGGAGGAAACCCGCCTGCACGGCCGAGGTCCCGGTGATGACCACGTCATCGAGCGCGTGGGTGTAGACGAGCGGCGTCAGGTAGGTGGCGGCGGCGAACCACAAGGCCGCCAAGGCCCACAGGGTGCGCTTGCCTATGGCCGCGAGATCGCCTTGCCAGATGTAGCGGAACAGCAGCACCGCCAGAACCAGGGCCACGACGCCGAACCACGGTGCGAACACGCTCTCGTAGAGGGCGGTGGAGCCGGTGGCGATCGCATCGTCCAACGGCCCCAGGAGGTCACCACTGAGCAGCGCGTAGTGCAACCCGTTCGTGGCACCGACCAGGTTCTTGCCGATGTTGAACAGTTCGTTGCCGACCCAGGTGTCGACCAGCGCGTTCGGGTTGGTGATGCCCTGCGGCCCGCAGCCGAGGTCGTAGGTGTGCCAGACGAGTCCGGCGTATCCGTACTCGTCGTAGGCACTGCCCGGGTAGCCGGTGCCCATCGGAGCCGGGTCGAGGGCACCGACCATGCCCGCTCCGGGGCGTTCCGGGTTCGGCGCCTCCTTGCAGTCGAACGGCTGACCGCTGGCCGGGGTTCCGATCAGCACCTGCAGCGCGACGATCGCCGCGGTGGCCAGCAGCGGTCCACGCCTGCGGGGGTGCTCGCGGGAGTGTGCGCGTTTCGGCCGCCGCCACGCCGCGACCAGCGCGACGGCGACCACCAGCACCGCCAACAGAGTCACCGGGCGTCGTCCCCCGTCCGTCCCGAGTGGCCGTTCGAGTCGGGGTGCCCGTTCGCGCCGGACGAGACCGCGTGACCCACCCTGTCGTCGTTGCCGGCACTCTCGTACTGCTCGGCGCCTTCGTACTCGCTGATTCCGACGGATTCGAGCTCGAGCTCGTCGAACTCCTCGACCTCGTCGTCGCCGCTCGGTACGAAGGCAGCGTCGGAGTTCACCGCGTCGGTGAAGTCCGGGACGTGCTGACGCTCGGTCTCCGCGTGCGCGTCCGGTGTCGTGTCCAGCGCTTCACGGAGGTGTTCGAGGTGCGGACCACCGAAGTCGATGCGGATGCGTTCCACACCGCCGGCACCGTCACCGAAGATGAACTGCCGGGGGGAGCGGTCGCGCTCGGTGTTGTTGCGTGCCGGACCCGGGCGCCTTCCGAGAGCGGAGACCACCGTCTCGTAGCCCGAGTCGACCGGGACCTTCAGCAACCGCAACGCGTCCGACTGCGCCTGCTCGTCGTCGACCCTGCCGACGAACACCGAGTCCAGCAACGACACGAACCCTTGGATACGCAGGAAGTCCGACGGGATCTGGCTGGACAGCAGGACGCGCACGTTCCATTTTCGGGAGTCGCGGGCGAACCGGTTCATCAGGACCCGGCCGGTCGGCACTTCGGACAGGAAGAACGCCTCGTCGATCCACACACCCTTGCGCTCGTTCTTGGGCCGCTCGTAGATGGACCGCTGCGTCAGCCAGGCCGCCAGGTTCAGCAGCTGCACCCCGAGTGCCTCGGCGTCGGTCCAGTGTTCCCGACCCACGCCGTCCTTCGGCAGCGTCAGACCGGCCATGGTGAGCACGGTGAGCCGGTCCTCACGCGATTCCGAGTACGGGTCGGCGTCGGCTTCCGGGATGAGCAGCGACATGCGTTCGCGGAGCTCGTCGAGGAAGTCGGCGACGACGACCGCGTGTTCGTGGTGTTCGCTGGCGTCGCGACGCAGCGCCTCGAACACCATCCCGGGGTGGGCGTCGAACCGGCCGCCGACGGCACGGACCGCGCGCAGCAGCACGATCCGGGTCTGCGGCATCCGCGCGACCTCGTACGGCAGGAGTCCGGTGAGCACGTCGAGCACGAGCCGCCGCCGTGTCGCCGCCGCCAGCGCACGCTCGCGGCGCCAGCTGCGTTCCGGGTCGTCCTCGTCGACGAAGTGCTCCAGCGCGGGGTCGGCGACCACGCGATAGGGGTTGAGGATGCCGGGCTGGGCGTTGAGCAGGTTGATCGGCCGCGCGTACGGCTTCAGTTCCGGCAACTTGCACAGTTCCGCGAGCGGACCCGAGGGGTCGAGCAACGTCCAGGACGCTCCGGAACGCAACGTCTTGTAGACGAGACCGCCGCCGAGGAACGACTTGCCGCCGCCCAGACCGGCCACCATCGCGGTGAGACCGGACGCGTCGCGGACCTCCTGGGCCATCCACGGGTCCCACGCCACCGGACGGCGCGTCGCGGTGCAGGTTTCGCCGAGCAGCACACCTCGCCGGTCGCCCACTTCGGCGGTGGCCTGCGGGACGGCCGAGGCGGCCCAGACCACGGAGCCGCGCCGCAGGTAGGCGCCGGAAGCCAGCTGCTCTCCCGGGATGAACTCGCGCGCCATGGCGTACTGCGCCTCGGGGTGTTCGATGGCGACCTTCGGCTTGTACAGGTCGAGGATCTGCTGCGCGAGTCGCAGCGCGTCCCGTTCGCTCGGCCCGGACACCGCGAGCCGCCACCACGAGCGCACTCGGGTCGCCAACGCGGTGAACCCCGAGGTCATCTCGTCGTCGATCTCGAGCACCCTGCCTGCTTGGCGCGCCAGCGAGGTCGGCGGTTCGAGGTCGTGTTCCTCGGTGTAGTGCCGGACCTGGGAGCGCACCTTGTTCATCTGCCGCTGCAGCTCGTGACCGACGTCCTCGGGTTTGCGCACGTAGATCCGCGCGGACCATTCGACGGGCGCGGGCAGCCGGTCGGAGTGCTGGATCCACGGGTCGTCGATCTCGGGGATCTGCAGGCCGTGGGTCTGACCGACCGTCAGCACGGCCACGTGGCGATTGACGCCCGAGTTCGATCCCGTCCGGCCGCGCACGGTCACCGTCGGCGAGTACGGCTCCTGATGCATGTCGGCGGCATCGGTGAACGAGGCCAGGTCCTCCGGCTCCCACAACGCTCCCGGGACCGCAGGCAGGTTGCGGGGCGCGGGCAGGCCGAGCGAGCACGAACGGTGCATCAGCCACGAAACCTCCTCGGCCGTGACGGGACGCCCGTCGAGCCCAGCGGAGCCGATGACCTGGTCGAGGTGTTCGATCTCGCTGTCGAGCGCGGTGAGTTCGGCGTCGACTGCCTCCGGGAAGACCCTGCGCAGCAACGGCGCGGCACGTTCGACGGCGCGGTCGACGACGTTGCGGGTCTGGACCTGGACTCCGAGGTAGACCTCTTTCTCGGCCATGGACCGGCCCATGAGCTGCTGTTGCTCACCGATCATGTAGTCGTCGAAGCTCAACGCGCCCGGAGTGTCCGGAACGGGGTTGCGCGCGTTGTGCACGTGCGCCTCGGCCCACATCCGGATCGGGTACGGCCGGTTGGTCACACGCAGGTGCATCCACCGCCCCTGCAACTCGGCGTATTGCCCGGCGATGGCGTTGATAAGGTCCTGGCGCTGCGCGTCGGAGCGGAACGACCAGCGCTGCGGCGAGAGCCGGTACCACGCGAAGACGTCCTGACCGGTACGGAGCAGATGCCCGTCGATCGAGCGGGCGGCGATCGACGGCGTATAGCTCGGAACCGACTGCTCGCCGTCGAGTCGGCGCTCCCGACGCCCCGCTTTCGGCTTGCGCGCTCCCCGCTGGGATCCGGCGCGCGACGGCTGGGCCGCTCCCTGGTCACGGCTTCGCCGGCGACCGAACACCGCGAACCTCCTTGCTGCTGCGTGCACGTGCGCCGGTCGGGTTCCGACCGGCGGTCCTGTTCGTTCGTCGCGTCTTCCCGGGACGACGGGTCTTCTTCGTGGCGGCACGTGCGGCGGCGCTTCCACCGGAGTCGCCCTTCCGGGGCCGGGGGCGCTCACGACGGACCTTGATCTTGGCAGCGCCCGCGGCACCGCCCCGCGGTGTCGTGGTCTCTCTCGGGGCGGTCAGTTCTCGCAACCACATCACCAGGACCGCGCCGAGCGGACGCTCGTGCGTGATCTTGGCACAGATGATCCGCGTGACGGTGATCGTGATGATCACGGCCCACGCGGTCGAGAAGAAGCTGAAGCCGATGTTCATGCGCCGCTCGATGGTGAGCACGAGGAGGAAAACCACGATCCCCACGCCCCACGCCACGTAGCGCGCCCGCCACGGAAAGGTCGCCTTCGGAGGTCCGAGCCACACCGCGTCCACCCGGTAGACCTCGTCGTCGGTGCGTATGCGCAACAGAGATCACCCGCTGCTGGTGGAGAACAGACCGGCGATGAACGTGCCGATGTCGACACCGGACCCGGTGACCGCCAGCCCGATGATGGCCAGTGCGATGAACACGCCGCCCACGCGGCGCATCACACCGGCGTTGTCGCCTTTCCCGCCGCCGAGCCACAGCAACAGGATCGCGACCGTGATGAGCAGCAGCGGGAGCAGGTTGTTGAGGATCCACCCGCGGATACCCTCGGTTCCGAGGCCGGTCTGGGCCACGGGGTCGAGTTGCGCCAGCGTGTCCAGGGCCATGGCGGTCGTGGTCATGTCGTTACCCCTGTGCGAGCGGAGTGCGGTCGGGTCGGTTCGCCTGCGCGCATGCGGACACACGCGGCGCGTACGAGTAGAACATGACAGGAGCCGCCGGAAGTAGAGGTACCGACCTGAGTCCAGCCCAGTGGCGGAGTGTGGTTGTAGACCACATGGCGCAACGTCCGCGAATGTCGCGCAACGAGAAGAGATCCCTGGTCACCGACGCGGCATCCTCCACAGTGGTGTGATCCTCCACGCTGGAATCGCACCTTTCGTGACACACGGTGCTGATTTTTCCCGGAGTGGCGTTCGGCACATCACACCACCGCGCAACAGACGGAATCATCCGAACGGGACTTTTCGCTGACCCCTACCGTGGATCGATCACTACGCGCGATCACCGGCTGATCATGAGACGTGCTCAGCGTAGCGGGCCGGACGCGTCGACTTCCGGCAGGGCCACGTCGACGCAGGAGTACCCAGCTTCTGCCGTTGACCTGTGAAGATCGCTAGGTCGCCGCTGATCGTCACGACGACCGGCCCTCGGGTCGACCGGCGTCCAACGCGAGCTCACGCCGGCGGTTCCTGTCGGCAGCACCACCCGACCAGGTACTCATGAGATCGACACTTCGGCGTGTCCGTACCGGAGCAGGGCGCCCGTGCTCGCCACTGTTCAGGCGGGCGCTTGCAGGCCCGGTAGCTGCGCCCCTCCCGAGCAGTACGGACACGTCCGCCACTCCCCCATCGTCATGCCGGTCTGCAGCTCCGCGGTCGCCTGAATGACGTAGACCCGCGGTTCGCTGATCTTGCGGAACCCGCCGCACCCGAAGCACACCGTGTGCGGCCCGTCCGCGAAGGCGGGGCCGTCCTGCTCGCTCATCCCCCCAGTGTCCCCAACAACAGCGAGCGACGAATGCCGACACGCGAGTGATCATCCGCCCGGCCGCATCGCGGTATCCGGCGGATAAGCGGGCATCCAGGACAGCGGTGACCTACGGGTCGGCCGGAGCGCATTTGCCGGTGCTGATGGAGACCGGATCGGACAACGAACGCGCTACCCGGATGGCGGCACGGGCCGGACTCACTCGAGTACCGCCGGCGAGAGGCTACGAGTACCCCGTGTTGGCGCTCGACGCGTGCTACTCGGGCTGACAGGGCGTTGGGGAACTGGCAAGTTGTGCCCGTAGAGCACGGTCTCTCGTGCTCAGCCTGAGCAGGATCAGAGGCTCCGGCGTTCAGAGTTCGTGCCTCGCAAGGCAGGGGTTCTCGCCGCGTACAGCCTGGTACTCAAGAGGACCCCAACGCCGCGAGGCGCGAACTCTGAACGCCGGTCATGGACCACCTACCCAAGTTCCACAACGCGGGCTGAGGAGGTCGTTCGCGCCGGTGTGCGGGCGGATGAGTCGATCTGTAAGCCGGATCCTGTTCCTGGGGACCTTGCGGTGCTCCCATTCGGCGACCATCCATCTCGGCCTGCCGTCGCCGGCAGGCTCCAGCGGTCTACCCGCAGACTCGGGCGGGCCGCCCTCGAACGCCTGCGCAGGCGCCGTAGCGCCCTCTTGACCTTGCTCCCGGTGGGGTTTACCGAGCCACCCCGGTCACCCGGGGTGCTGGTGGTCTCTTACACCACCGTTTCACCCTTACCCGGTCGAACCGGGCGGTCTGCTTTCTGTGGCACTTTCCCGCGGGTCGCCCCGGGTTGCCGTTGGCAACCACCGTGCCCTGTGGAGTCCGGACTTTCCTCGACGGGCCACGCCCGACGCGGCCGCCCGACCGACTCATCCGCGCTCACTACTCTAGAACACCTGTCGCGCTCAGGTGCGCGGTGTCGTTGACGAGGTGCACCGAGGCGTTGCCATCCGGGTAGAACTCCACAATGGACAGCGACGCGAGGTCGAGGTGCAGCCGATAGAACACGGCCGGACCGACGCCCAGTCCCAGGCGCAGCAGCGCCTTGATCGGCGTGACGTGACTGACGAGCACCACGGTCTCTGCGGCGTAGCGAGCGAGAATGTCCGTACAGGCGACGCTCACTCGCTCGTACACGGCGTTGAGGCTCTCGCCGCCGGGAGGCTCGACGTCGGGATCGCCCAGCCACGAACGGTGCAGCTCCGGGTACTGCTCGGCCGCCTCGCGGAACGTGAGTCCCTCCCATGCGCCGAAGTCCGTTTCCACCAGGCCTTCGTGCGCCCGCAACTCGCTGCCGGTCTGCGACACGACCGCCTCGGCGGTCCGCCGGGTGCGTTGCAGCGGTGAGCACAGCACCGGAACTCCACCGAGGTCCATCGACGCCAGGCGCTTGCCCGCCGCCTCCGCCTGCCGCACGCCGAGATCGGTCAGCGGCACGTCGCCACCCCCGGAGTAGCGGCGGTCGACCGACATCGCGGTCTGGCCGTGGCGCAGCAGGATCAGTCGGGTCGGCCGACCGAGGGCGCCGGTCCAGCTCGCCGACGCCGGAGTGGTCGACGCAGTGGAGTCGGACCCGGCCGTCTCAGCTCCAGCGGCGTTCGGCGCTTGCGCCGACCCGTCCCCCGCCTGTTCGTCCATGGCCGCGTTCGCGAGCCGGTCGGCGTGGGTGTTCTCGGCGCGCGGAATCCACTCGAACGTGACCGCCCCGAGCCGGTTCACGAGGTCCGTCGCCCGGGTGTGCATCGGCCGCAGCGTCTCGTTCTTGACCTTCCACCGCCCGCACATCTGCTCGACGACGAGTTTCGAATCCAACCGCACCCGGACCTCGGTGCCGCCGTACTCCAGCGCGGCTTCGAGCCCGGCGATCATGCCCCGGTACTCGGCCACGTTGTTCGTCGTGACCCCGAGCCCACCGGACCGTTCGGCGAGTACCGCTCCCCCGTCGCCCCGGAGCACCGCTCCGTATCCGGCGGGGCCGGGGTTGCCGCGGGAGCCGCCGTCGGCCTCGACGACCAGCTTCACAGCCCGGATTCCTTGGTACGGACGAGAATCGCACCGCACTCCTCGCAGCGGACCACCTCGTCGTCGGCGGCGTCGGCGACGTGCGCGAGCGCCGCACGGTCCAGTTCGATCCGGCACGCACCGCATCGCCGGTACTGCAACAGGCCCGCGCCGACGCCCTTGTTCTCCCGGATCCGGTCGTAGAGCGCGAGCAGGTCGTCCGGAACGCGCCCGACGAGACCTTCCCGCTCGGCGAGCCGCTTCGCCTCGTTGGTGTCGAGATCGGCGAGCGCTTCGTCCCGGCGGCTCCTCGCGTCCTCGAGCGTGGTCTCGGCTTCCTCCACGGCGATCCGGGTGCGTTCGACGTCGGACTCCAACGCCTCCCGCTGCTCCATCACCTCGAGCAGCTCGTCCTCCAGGACGCCTTGACGACGGGCGAGGGTCTGCAGCTCGTGCTGGACCTCTTCCATCTGTTTGGAGGACCCCAGGGATCCGGAATCGAGCAACTTGCGGTCCCGATCCTCGCGAGCGCGGACCTGCTCGACCTCGGTCTCGAGTCGCTTCGCGTCCCGGTCGACGTCACCGTGCGAGGTCTGGGCCGCGACGAGCGAGTCGCGCTTGGCCTGCAGGTCCCGCTCGGCCGCACCGATCTGCTCGAGCTCGGGCAACGTCCGCCTGCGGTGCGTCACGCGGTTGAGCTCGGCGTCGACGTCGGCGAGGTCGAGCAGCAGTCGCTGCACGGCGGGGTCGGCTTTCACGCGGGCGCCCTCCCGGGGTCGGCCGCACCGCTCGCGTGGACGGTCCACGGGTCGGTGCGGCGGGTGGAGACGAGAACCTCGACAGTATCCGGCAACGCCTCGGCGACGATGTCGGCCGCCTGCTGACACCACGGCCACTCGCTCGCCCAGTGCGCGACGTCGACGAGCGCGGGGACGTCGGTGTCCGGGAGGTCGCCGACGGCGAGATGCTCGCCCGCCGGATGGTGCCGCAGGTCGGCGGTGACGAACGCGTCGACACCGGCGGCGGTCGCGGCCTCGAGCAGCCCGTCCCCGGCGCCCCCGGACACGGCGACGGTGCGGACGGGCCGGTCCGGATCGCCCGCCCCGCGCACGCCCCACGTGGTCGTCGGCAGTCCGTGTGCGACCCGGCGGACGAACGTCTCGAACGGTTCCGGCTCGGAGAGCTCCCCGATGCGACCGAGGCCCGTGCGTGCGCCGGGCTCGTGCGGGGACAGCGGTTCCCGCACCCGGAGGCCGAGCGCCTCGGCGAGTGCGTCCGACACGCCGGGCGCGGCGGTGTCGGCGTTGGTGTGTGCGCAGTACAGGCCGATGCCCGCCCGGATCATCCGGTGCACCAAGCGACCCTTCGACGTGTCGGCGGGAACACCGTGCACGCCCTTGAGCAACAGCGGGTGGTGCGCGACGAGCAGCTGGGCCCCGAAGCCGATCGCTTCGTCCACTGTGGCCTCGACGGGGTCGACGCAGAACGCGATGCGCTGCACGGCGGCCCGCGGATCCCCGGTGACGAGCCCCACCGCGTCCCACGACTCGGCGAACTCCGGTGGGTACGCCTTCTCCAGCGCCGCCACCACGTCCTGCACGCGCACGGTCACTCCCGCACCCCCGTTCCGCCCGGCCTGCCGCCGAGCACCTCGTCCATCGTCTTGACCAACCGGATGTTGCTGTCCCGGGATCGGACGGCGACCCGGAGGTGGTCGGTTCCCAGACCCGGGAAAGTGTCTCCTCTGCGCACCGCCACTCCCCGTGCGCGCAGCAGTTCCCGCACCCGCGCGCCCTGCTCGACGCGCAGCAACAGGAACGGCGCGGCGGCGGGGCCGTGGACCTCCACGCCGGGCAGCGAGTCGAGCTCCCACGCCAGAGCCTCGCGCGCCTCGGCCATCTCCCGCGCCGCTTCCGCGGACTCGGCGAGCGCTGACGGTTCGCAACAGGCGACGACGGCTTCGAGCGTGAGCGTGTTCAACGGCCAATGCGCACGCCCGTGGACCAGTGCTCCGAGCAGCTCGGGGTCGCCGAGTGCGTAACCGGCACGCAAGCCCGGCAGGCCCCACATCTTGGTGAGACTGCGCAGCACCAGCACCCCGGGCACCGGCTCCGCCGCGAGCGACTCGGGTTCGCCGGGAACCGCGTCCGCGAACGCCTCGTCGACGACCACGACGCGCCCCGGACGGGCGATCCGGCGCACGACCTCGGCGGGATGCAGCACCGACGTGGGATTGGTCGGATTGCCCAGCACCACCAGGTCCGCCTCGTCGGGGATCGCGGCCGGGTCGAGGCGGTACCCGTCGTCCGGGTCGAGCTGCACCTTGGTCACCGGCACGCCCGCGTCGCGCAGCGCCACGTCGGGCTCGGTGAACGAAGGATGCACCAACGCCGCGAGCCGGGGCCGCAGGTTCGGGAGCAGCGCGAACCCTTCCGCCGCGCCCGCGAGCACCACCACCTCGTCGGCGCCGCGACCGTGCCGCGCGGCGACTGCGTTGCGAGCAGCGAGCTCGTCGGTGGCGGACGGATAGTGCCCGAGCCTGTCCAGCGCGTCGGCGAGACGCTGCCGCAGCCACGCTGGCGGCCGGTCGATCCGGACGTTCACCGCGAAGTCGAGAAGACCTGGCGCCGCGTCGACGTCGCCGTGGTGGCGCAGCAAGTCCTCCCCGCTCATCCGGGAAAGTCTAGGCCGTGGGGGCTGTCTCCGGCCGAGGGGACTCACGAGCCGGGCGCCGCCTCCGCTCCCGCTGGGGCGCCGAACCGCCCAGGCGTCGTATGGTCGCCGGGCGAGAAGATCGAGCATCACAGGAGTGAGCGTGCACGTCTCCTTCATCTGTACCGGCAACATCTGTCGCTCTCCGATGGCGGCGCTGGTGTTCCGCGAGTATTTGCGCCGCGAGGGTCTCGACGAGGTCGTCGAGGTCAGCAGCGCGGGAACCGGCCCGTGGCACGCGGGCGAGCCTGCGGACCCCCGCACGGTCACGGTCCTCGCCGAGCACGGCTACGACACCGACCACGTGGCGAGCCAGCTCGACGACTCGCACCTGACCGCGGACCTGCTGGTGGCGATGGACGCGGGTCACCAGCGAGTGGTGCGCAACGCGCTCGGCGACGAGACGAGCCGGCGGGTGCGGCTGTTGCGGTCGTTCGACCCCGGCTCCCACGAGGGCGCCGAGGTGCCGGACCCGTACTACGGGGGTGACCACGGGTTCGAGGACGCTCTCGGCCAGGTCGAGGCCGCCATGCCAGGGCTCATCGACTGGGTTCGGGAGCGGCTGTGAACGCCGAGGACGCGGTGGTCGCGCTCACCGGCAGCGCCACCGCAGGCGAACGCCGCCTCACCGGCGGTGACACCTCGGCGGCCTTCGAAGTGCGGTGCTCGAACGGCGAGACCGTGTTCGTGAAGCGCACCGACGGGATGCCTGGCGCGGTGCCCGCCGAGGCGGCGTCGCTGCGGTGGCTCGCGAACTCGGGGACCGTGCCGGTTCCCGCCGTGCACGGGCACGACGAACACTGGCTCGTCACCGACCACGTGGCCTCGGGGCGTCCGAGTTCGACGGCAGCGGAGACGTTCGGGCGGCAACTGGCGACACTGCACGCCTCCGGGGCCGACGGGTTCGGTGCCCCACCTCCGGACGGTCCGGCCGACGCGTGGATCGGGCTCGCCCCGATGCGCAACGAGGTCAAATCGGACTGGCCGACGTTCTACGCCACCCACCGGGTCGAGCCGTACGTGCGCCGCGCGACCGATCAAGGCGTACTGAGCGGCACCAAAGGCGACACGATCATGCGGGTCTGCGCGCGGCTCGACGACCTCGCCGGCCCCGCAGAGCCTCCTGCCCGGCTGCACGGCGACCTGTGGAGCGGCAACGTGCACTGGGGTTCAGACGACCGGGTGTGGCTCATCGACCCGGCCGCCCACGGCGGCCACCGGGAGACCGACATCGCGATGCTGCACCTGTTCGGGTGCCCGCACCTGGAGCGCATCGTCGCCGCCTACGAGGAGGTCACTCCGCTCGCGGACGGCTGGCGAGCACGGATCGGGCTGCACCAGTTGTTCCCGCTGCTCGTGCACACCGTGCTGTTCGGACGCGGCTACGGGATGCAGGCCGTCAGCGCTGCTCGGGACGCGCTCACGGAGGGGTGACGCGGCCCTCATCGGGCATCCCGGAGGACGGTGACGGCGTTCGGCCGCTTACGGTGGTGGGGTGCGCGTGAAGTTCCTGCTCCGGCCCGGTTGGGTGGCCTCGATCGTGCTGGCCGTGCTGTTCGCGGTCGTGTGCTTCACGCTGCTGGCGCCGTGGCAGTTCAACCGCAGTGACCAGGCCCAGGCACGCAACGACGCGATCTCGGAGTCCTTCGACGCCGAACCCCGCCCGTTGAACGAGGTACTGCCGGGAGGCCAGGTACCGGACGAGAGCACCGAGTGGGCGAAGGTGACCCTGCGCGGCGAATACCTCCCACAGGCGGAGACGCTGGCGTGGCAACGAACCGTGCTCGGCGAGTCGGCGTTCGAGGTACTCACCCCGTTCCGCCTTCAGGGCGGCGACGTCGTGCTGGTCAACCGTGGTTTCGTGCGCCCGGTGCAGGCCACGCGCGCCCCGGACTTCGCGGCGGCACCCGAGGGCCCGGTGACGCTGGAGGCGCGGGTTCGGGCCGACGAAACCGACCGCGAGCAGCGTCCGACGTTCACCCACGACGGTCGCCGCTGGACGCACGCGGTCAACGCGGAAACCGTGGGGCAGGGCGCGGGGCTGGACATCCGGCCGGGTTACGTGACCTTGGCCGGCGCACAACCGGGAGTGCTCCAGCCGATGCCGCTGCCCCGGCTGGAGAGCGGACCCTACTTCTCCTACGCCTTGCAGTGGATCGCGTTCGGCACGATGGCGGTCCTCACGATCGGTTACCTCGCGTATTCGGAAGCCACGGGGCGGGGGCTCAACAGCCAGGAGCCGCGCCGCCGCAAGGTCTCGGTCGCCGAGGCCGTCGCCGAAGAAGAACGGCGCGAACGCGAATCCCTCTGACCCCGGATGAGGCGAACGACACTCTCGCCCCACCACACGAGGCGAACGTGCCGTTCACCCCACACCCCCAACGGCGCGAACGGCACCTTCGCCCCACCACACGAGGCGAACGTGCCGTTCACCCCACACCCCCAACGGCGCGAACGGCACCTTCGCCCCACCACACGAGGCGAAGGTGCCGTTCGCCTCGTGGTCAGCGGCGGAGTAGGGCGGTGACGGCGGCGAGTGCACCCGTCGCGGCGCCGATCACCCGCGACAACTCGACGCTGCGGGTGACGTCACCGGCGTCGGCAGTGCGTCCCTCCCCCATGACGGGCCGCTGCTCGACGGCGTGGCCGTAGATGGTGCGCCCACCGAGCCGGATCCGCAGCGCCCCGGCGAACGCGGCCTCGATCTGTCCGGCGTTCGGGCTCGGGTGCGCGGCGGCGTCCCGCCGCCAGGTGCGCCACGCTCCGCTCGCCGAACCGCCGACCACGGGGGCGCACCCGGCGGTGAGCACGGCCGCAACGCGGGAGGGAAGGAGGTTGGCGAGGTCGTCGAGGGTCGCCGCCGCCCAGCCGAACCGCCGGTAGCGCGGCGAGCGGTGCCCGACCATGGCGTCCAGCGTGTTGACGGCGCGGTAGCCGAGCAGTCCCGGCAACCCCGCGACGGCTCCCCACACCAGGGGCCCGACGACGGCGTCCGAGGTGTTCTCCGCGACGGATTCGACGCTGGCCCGGGCGAGGCCCTGCCCGTCGAGGTTCTCGGCGTCGCGCCCGCAGAGGTTGCGCAGTTGCCTCCGCGCACCGGCGAGGTCGCCGGTGTCGAGGGTGCTCGCCATGCTGGTCCCTTCGTCGGCCAGGGAGGCGCCGCCCAGGACCGTCCAGGTGATCACGGCGGTCGTGGCGGCGTGTGCGACCGGGCTTCGACGGGTGAGGTGTTCCGCTGCGACGCCTGCGAGCACGACACCCCCGACGAGCAGGCCGGTGTGGGCCGCACCGGCGGCTCGGTCGTCGCGGTAGAGGCGCCGTTCGAGATGGTGGGCGAGGGCGCCGAAGGTGGCGACCGGGTGCCCCCGCCGTGGGTCGCCGAGTGCCGCGTCCGCAGCGACGCCGAGTAGTAACCCGACGGCACGTCCCGCTCGCATCGTGTCCCTCCCCAGGTCCGGCTCGCCGAGCAATCTATCGCGTGGCACTGCTCCGCCGGCGAGCACCCGACGCGTGACCAGGTGTGGGGAGCGGAGACGTTATCGTGGCGGATCGTGACGGCCCCTGATCACGAAGCGGACGCGCTGCGCGCGGGTGTGGCGGCTGCCGGTGCGGGTGGTCTCGTCCCGCCGGAGCCGGACGCCGCGCCGGTGACGGACGCCTCAGCGCCCGAGTCGACGCCGGACGGCGAGCAGCGTCTGCAGCTGTTCGCCTACGTGCGCGCGACCGAGCACCGGACGTACTTGACGATCATGCGGTTGTTCACCTCGACGCTGCTCGCGGACCTGTCCGCGAGCGAGGTCGCCGCCGCGCTCGCGGTGGCCGAACGCGAGGGCCGGATCGGCCCCGGCGAGTCCGATGTGGACACTGTGATCGACCGTCTGAAACAGTTGGTGGGCTGGGGGAATCTCGTCGTCGGACGCCGGGAGACGATCGCCTCCAGCATCGCCGAGTTCCAGCACGGTAGCGTTCGCTACCAGGTCAGCAAGCTCGCCGTCCGGGTGCAGCGCGACGTCGACACGCTGCTGCAGGTCCCGGAGGGCGCCCGCGAGGTCTCCCGCGAACTGCTGCCCGCGATCGAGCGCGGGCTCGGCGAGATCGGCTCCGTGCTCTCGGACGTCCGGTCCGCCGAACGGCGCGACCCGGACGGCAAGGCCGCACGACAGAGCCGGGAGCGGCTTGCCGAGCACGTCACGACGGTGTTCCTGCAACATTCGGAGCTCGCGGCGACGGTGCGGGACTTCTACGCCTACCTCGGCCAGGTCGTCACACGCCACCACCTCGCCCCGGACGAGATCTCCGGTTTCCGGAACCTGCTCGTCGAGTACATCCAGATGGTCGTCGAGGACGTGTTGCGCTACACGCCGGCGATCGCGACCTCGCTGTCCGGACTGGCCGGCGTGCGCGACGAGCTGGTGCGCGCACTCGGACCGGCCGGCGAGCTAGGAACGGACGTCGAACGGGCACGGGGCCGCACGTCGGCGGACTGGCAGGAGCTGACCGACTGGTTCGTCGACTCCCCCGGCCGGCCGAGCCAGGTCGCCGCGCTGCGGGAGGCGACGGCGCGGGCGATCGGCTCCCTGCTGGCGAGCGTGAAGCGCGCGACGTCCGGCAGCGGTCCGGTCCCTGGCCGACGCTCGGAACTGCTGACGTTGGCACGCTGGTTCCACGAGTCCGACAGCGACCAGGGGCACCGGTTGTACGCGGCGGCGTTCGGCACGCAGTCGGCACGGCACCTGCTGCCCGCGCCTGATCACGACAGCGACAACCACGAGGTCGCGTGGCGGGACGGCCCGGTCATCGACGTGCCGGTGAGCGTGCGCACCCGGGGTGAGCGTGGCGCTCGCGGCCGGACGTCGCGGGTGCTCGACGACCCGATGACCGAGGAGACGTTGCTGGCCGAAGCGCGGGAGCAGGACGCGGTGCGCAGCGCGGCGGTCAGCGAACTCGCCGCGACGCAAGGAGAGCTCAGCGACCGGACGCTGTCCGGCAACGCACTCGGCGTGCTCTGCGAACTCCTGACGCTGGCGATGGCGGGTCGCGACTCCGCCGAGGACGCAGGCACCGCGCTCGATCCGGTGCATCGCCTGCGGGTGACGGTGCACCCGAAGGAAGGGCACGCGACCACGATCCGCAGCGTCGGCGGCTCGTTGACACTGCAGGACTCCGTGATCGAGGTCGAAGGGGACGGCGCGGTCCCGGAGGACGAGTCCACTGAGGACACTCGAAACTTGGCGCACGGAGCGGCTCGATGAGCGCGCGGGAACGGACCGTCGCGTCGTTCGACGAGCTGCCGGACATCGACGCGGCGAACGTCGTGCGCTGCGCCCGGGTACTGCTGCGGCGGCCGATGCTGCACGCGGGCGGCCAGGACGGTGACCTGCTGCCGATGATCCACCGGCGGCGCTCGGTGTTGCAGGACGTCTTCTCGTCGCTGCTCGGGTACCGGTTGGTCGTGGAGCGCCGGTTCGCGCGCCTGCACAAGGCCGGGCCCGGTAGCGACGCGACGCGCGGGGAACCGTCGCTGGGCCCCCGCGGGTACGCACACCTGGCGCTGACCCTGGCGGCGCTGACCGGGATCGGCCGCCAGGTCCTGCTCTCGCGGCTGGTGGTCGACGTGCGCGCGGCCGCGGTGGAAGCGGGCGTCGCCGTGGCCGACGACCCGGCTGATCGCCGCGCGTTGACGGCGGCGCTGCGTCACCTGGTCTCGCTCGGCGTGATCACCGAGACCGAGGGGGCGGTGTCGCCGCTGGCCACGGATTCCTCCGCCGAGGCGCTGATCACGATCGACACCGACCTGCTGGGTCAGCTCGTGTCCGGACCACTCGGCGACGCGACGAGTCCGGACGAGCTGATCGAGCGCGCCACGGCGGTGGGACCGCGCCAGGTGGAACACGCCGTGCGGCGCAGGCTCGTGGAGGATCCGGTGGTCGTGTTCCGGGACTTCCCCGCCGAGCAGGAAACCTGGCTGTTGGAGCACCTGCGGTCGGAGTCGGAGCTGCTGGAGCGGTTCTTCGGGCTCGTGACCGAGACCCGCAGTGAAGGAATCGTGGTCTCCGACCCGGAGGACTACCTCACCGACCTCACGTTCCCCGGCCCCGGCACGGTGGCGCGGATCGCGCTACTCGCGCTGCCGGACCTGCTGGGCCTGCACGAGCCTCGGCAAGCCGACGGCCGCCATCCGGTGACTCGGGACGAGGTCGCCGAGGTCTGCGCGACGTTGGTGGAGTCGTACCCGGCGGCGTGGTCGCGCGTCGCGGTCGAGGACCCGGAGGCCCTGGTCGACGACGTAACGGGACTGCTCCGTCGCCTCGGTCTGCTGGATCAGGACCGGCCGGACGGCTGGTGGCTCAGCCCCGCCGCGCACCGCTGGATCCCCGAACCGGACGCCACACCCGCCCAGAGCCGGGAATCGGAACCACCACCCGCACCGGTCGAACCCAGCTGGTCCCTGTTCGACGGCGCGGACGAGGCGGACGCGACGAAGGAGCCCGCTGGCTCCGCCGACACGCGAGAGGAAGCGCAATGAGCACCGAGGCCGCGCCCCGGGTCGACGACCTCGGCAGCCCCACCGACGGCCCTGACGACCCGTGGGTCTCGCGCCGCTGGCGATTGCACCGCGGCGGCGTCGTCAACATCTGGCAGTACGCCGAGCACACGTTCGACCTCTCCGGCGGGCGGGCGATCTTCCAGGGCACCAACGGGTCCGGCAAGTCGCGGACCTTGGAACTGCTGCTGCCGCTGTGCCTGGACGGCGACTTGCGCCAGGTCGGGTCGAAGGGCTTCGACACCGTGAGTGTCCGGCGGCTGATGCTCGACGAGTATCCGGGCGGGCCGAACCGCATCGGCTACGCGTGGGTCGAGCTGCGGCGCGATCTGCCGGACGGTGGCGAGGAGTTCCTCACCTGCGGGGTCGGAGTGAAAGCGTCGAAGACCTCGCAAGCGATCAGCGACTCGTGGCGGTTCATCACGACCCGCCGAGTCGGGCACCAGCTGCATCTGGTGGGCCCGGACCGGGTTCCGCTCGGCCAGGCGCAGTTGCGCGACCTGCTCGGGGCCGACTGCGTCCTCGACGACCAGTCCTTCCGCGCGAAGATCGCCGCGACGGTCTACGGCGTTCCCGCGGCCCGCTACGGCGATCTACTGCATCTGCAGCGGACGCTGCGCAACCCGGACGTCGGCCTGAAGGTGTTGGAGGGTCAGCTCGAACAGATCCTCTCGGACGCGTTGCCGCCGCTGGAGGCGAGTCTGATCGAGCGGTTGGCGACCTCGTTCGACGACCTCGAGTCGATCCGGTCGAACATCGTGCGGCTCACCAGCGCCGACAAGGCACTCACGGCCTTCCTGTCGACGTATTCGGGCTACGCGCTCGCAGCGTTGCGGGACCGTGCGGAGTCGATGCGTTCGGCGCGGCAGCGGTTGCACACGCTGCGCACCGAGGTGTCCACATTGGACGACCAGGTTTCCGGTAAGCAGACGGAACGCGACTCCGAGCAGCAACGGATCACCGAGCTCGAGCAGCGGGAAGGCGAGCTGGAAGCGAGCATCGACTCGCTGCGGTCGCATCCGGCCTACACCGAACTGCAGAACCTCCGGGACCGCGAGCGGCTCGTCGACAGCAAACGTTCGGAGGCCGTGTCTGCGCTGGACACCGCGACCACGCACCGGGCGAACGAGCAGCGCTCACTGGATTCGCTGCTCGGGCTGCTCCGCCGCCTGGTCCAGGACACCGACGCGGCAGGCCAGGCCGCTCAGGACGCGACGCACCAACTCACGACGGCCGGGTTGGACGGCACGCTCGTGCCGCACCTGCCGCGTGTTCCCACTGTGGAGCCGGTGGAGGAAGCCGCATCCGTGCGCGGGGCGCCGGAACCGGACGCGGAGCCGGTGTCGGTGCAGCGCAGGCACGCACCGGAGCTGGACGCCGACCATCTCGTGGAGGAGTTCCGGAATGCCGCGTACCGCGGGCGCCAGGCATCGTCGGTCGCGCAACAGCGCGGTGCGTTGACGCTGTCGCTGCACCAGAAGTCGGTCGAGCTGGACACGAACGCCGCCGAGGTGGCCGAGTCCCAGCAACTGGCCCGCCAGGCGCGCCTGGCGGCGACCGAGGCCGCGGGGCGGCGGAACCAGGCGCACCAACGCCTCGCCGAGGTCGCCGAGGCGTGGACGGAGCGTGCTCACGCGTGGCGTTCGGAGTGGCCCGCGACGGACACCGCGTCCACCGAGAACTCCCCGGCTCCGGAGCCTCCTGCGGCCGACGAGGTCGTCGCGGACCGCAGCGCACCCCGCCAGGCTCGCGAGGCTGCCCGCACCTGGGCCCGACCGCAGTTGCAAGCCGCGCGCCGCGCGGTCTCGGACGTGGAACGGGAGCTGGACGATCTGCGGACACGCAGCCGCGAGCACGAGGCCGAACTCTGCGAACTGCGTTCCGGAGGAGAGCGGAGCCCCGAGCGTCCGTTCTGGGCCGACGCCGAGCGCGACCCGGATGCGGGGGCGCCACTGTTCCAGCTGGTCGACTTCGCCCCCGGGCTGAGTGAGGACGAGCGCGCGGGCCTCGAAGGCGCCCTCCAGGCGAGCGGGCTGCTCAACGCGTGGGTGAAGGCCGACGGTGCGGTCGCCGACGCCACGCTCTCGGACCTGCTCGCCTCGCCGCTGCCCGGCGAGGGGCCGCGAACACCCGCGAACGCGGTGCTACGCCCGGTGCCCGAAGCGAACTGCCCCGTCCCGGAGTCGCGGATCGCCGAGGTGCTCGCCTCGATCGCCCTGGACGGCCACGAGGCAGCCTTGTCGGTCTCGGCCGACGGCTCGTGGTCGGCAGGCGTCCTGCACGGCACGTGGCGCAAGGAGTCCGCCGAGTACGTCGGCGCGGGAGCCCGCGAATCCGCGCGGGCCCGGCGTATCGGCGAGCTGGAGGACGCACTCGCCGAGCTTCGCGACCGGACCGGCGACGCGGAGTCCCGCCACAGTGACGCCACCGAACTGGCCGCGGCCGCCGAGCAGCACCTCGATCGCTTCCCGGACGGTGAGGACGTGCTCACCGCGCACGCGAACGTGCGCTCGGCGGTCGAGGCGGCCGCGGAAGCGGACCGGAAGTCATCCCAGAACCGCGAGCAATACGACCACACCGAACACCGGTGGCGAGCGGCCCAGGCCGAACTGGTCAGGGACGCCACCGAGGCCGGCCTGCCCGCCGAGACCGGCGCACTCGACGAGGCGCACCGCGCGGCGATCCAGGCCCGCACCGCCATCGACGCACTGCGCGACGTCGTCCACGACCGCTGCCTGGCGACGTTGGCGGACCTGCGTGAGTTCTCGCTGCACCACGACGTCGCGGTCGCGGACCGGATGGCGGCCGAGTCCCAGGCCGACGAACGCTGCGCCGAGTTCGCCGAGCATGCCACGGGACTCGCGGAGTTGACCTCGGCCGTGGACGGCGAAGCCAAGCAGATCGCCGACAAGGTCAGCGGCCTGGAACGCGAACGGGCCGACCTGCGCAAGGAACTGCCGCGCAGACGCGAGAACATCAGCACGGTTCGCGAGGCGGTAGCACGCCTGGAAACCCAACGCGATTCCAAGCGGGCACAGCTCGACACTCGTACGTCCGAAGTGGACACAGCAGAATCCGTTTTCGCGCAGGCACTGCGCATCCCGGGCTTGTGGGCGGCCGCGAACGTCGAGGCCACCGACGACGAAGCGAGCGAAGCTCCGCGGATCCCGGACGCCGACGACGCCGCCGACAAGCTCATCGCCAGCGAGCGCAAGGGCTCGTCCGAGTCGACGGTGCTGAACCGCCTGCAGACGTTGCAGCAGTCGCTGACCGGCAACTACGACATCCACGCGGGCGAACAGCACGGACTGCTCACCGTCACCGTGACCGGTGAGGAAGGACCGCGTCCGGTGGCGGAGGCGACCCGGCTGGTCAGCGAGCGGCTCGCCGACCAACGCGGCTACCTCAACGAGCGCTACCAGTCGATCTTCGCCGACTACCTGATCCGGGACCTCGCCGAACGGCTGCGCAACCAGATCGACGTGGCCGAAGACCTCTGCACGCGGATGAACGAGGTCCTCGACGGCGCCCGTTCCAGCCAGGGCGTCCACGTCCAGCTGGAATGGCAGCCCTCCCCCGCGCTCGGCGACGACATCAAGCAGGCGATCGAGCTGGTGCGGACCCCGTTCGCGGACCGCAGCGAGGACCAGGACGGCGTGCTGCGGCGGGTGTTCACCGAGCTCATCGAAGCAGAACGCGATTCGGGCACCGGCGGCTACGCGGAGATCCTCTCGCGGGCGCTGGACTACCGAGCTTGGTACACGTTCACCGTCCGGGTCCGCGACACCGGCCCCGAGAACAAGCCCCGGGTACGCCGGCTCAAGCAGCTCTCGTCGGGTGAAACCCGGCTGATCTCGTACGTCACCTTGTTCGCCGCCGCGGCGGCGTTCTACGACGCCGTCAGTGTGTCCTCCGGCGGGCAGGGGCCACTACGGCTCGTGCTGCTCGACGAGGCGTTCGAGCGACTCGACGATCCGACGATCGCGCGAATGCTGGGACTACTCGTCGATCTGGACATGGACTGGATGATCACCTGGCCGAGCGGCTGGGGAGTCTCGCCGAAGATCCCGAAGATGCACATCTACGACGTGTTGCGCCCCCGGAGCGGGCACGGCATCGCCTGCACGCACACCACCTGGGACGGGCACGGCCTGGAGCGACCGGAGTGAGCGACGAGCCCACCGCCGACGACGTCCGTCGCGCTTGGGGCGGTCCCGAGTTGACGGGACTGTGGCAGCAGGCGCGGGAGGCCTTGGAACAGCCGAAGCCGGCGGCGACCTTCCGACTCGCGTTACCGGACGACGACTCGCGCCGTGCGGTCGGTGAGGTCTACGGCAGGCCGATGACCGGTCTCGGAACCAGGCTCAACGTGGCCAAACTGGACGAAGCGGTGCGTGCGAGATTCGGGCTCGGACTCGAAGAGGTGCTGGAGATCCTGCACGGACGTCCGGTGACCAGGGCGTCGTCTCCGGCGAGGCAGGATGAGCGCCTCGAACGAGTGGCGTCGGTGCTGGAGGCGGCACTCGCCGAGCACGGGCTCAGCGGCCGACCCTGGACGCGGCCGTGGATAGAGTGGTGGAACCAGTACGGGCGGGTCGCCCGGGAAGACTTGGAACTCACGGCTCGGCGAGCGGCAGGCGCTCTCGCGCACGTCGTTCTCGACCCGGAGGCCTCGCCGAGATCGTGGATTCCCCGTGCGGACCTCGCGACCCAGCTCGACGCGCCGTACCAGCTCGACAGCGGGACAGCGTTGAGCCGCGTGGTCCTCAAGGCCATCGCACTGGCCCACGGCGTGGAAGCGCCCACCCGGGAACACGATCGCCACGCACTGTGGGAACGGGTCGGCGTGACCTCGGACGGAGTATCGGCCACCGTGGCATGTTGGGCATTGCCGCTCGTCGGTGCGGACCCGTGGTCTCGTGGCGTTCTCGACCGTACCGAGCTGGGACTGCCGACCCACCTCACGCATCGGGATCTGGCGGCGGCGCCGGACACACTCGTGCCTCCGGGCAGCGTGATCGCCGTCTGCGAGAACCCCCGTGTGTTGGAAGCCGCCGTCCACGAGGGAATACGGCATCCGCTGCTGTGCCTGTCGGGTCGTCCGTCGACGGTGGCCCTGCAACTGCTCGACCGACTTGCGCCGAACGGCGCGAGGCTGCGCCATCATGGCGATTTCGACTGGCCAGGGGTGAGCATCCTGAATGGGCTGTGGTCGCACCACCAGGTTCGGCCGTGGCGGATGAGTGCGGCCGACTATCGCGAGGAGCTCGACCGGGCGTCGCAGGAACGCCTCGACCTGCCCCCGCTCATCGGAACCCCGGTCGACACCCCGTGGGACCCGGCATTGCGGGAGCTGATGGCGGGCACCGGCCAAGCCGTCGACGAGGAAGTCACGTTGGTACGCCTCCTCGACGACCTCCGCGACGGCTCGCTGCACTGACACAGGGCTCCTTGCTGAGGGGTTTGCTCGGTGGGTCGGATAGCGGAAACTCGGCGCCCTCCTCGCTGCAGGATCGGATTCTCGAGACGCTCAGAGGAACTTTTGTTCCTCCGGGGCGCGCAGGATCGCGCTACCTTCCTCACTCAGGGAGGTGCCATGAGAGGCCTGGTCTTCGCTGCGACGCTCCTTCTCGCGACGGCGTGCACCACCGGTGCACCCGCGACCGACACGAACCCGCAGCCGCCGACGACGGTCGTGCAGTCCCCTGCTCCACCACCCGCGCCTCCCGTCCCGTCGCCGCCGCCTGCTCCTCCGACGGACAACTGCGGTCTCGCGCCGTCCGACATGGACGACGCGACGAAGGTGCAGTGCGGTCTGCTCCCCGAGTCGGTCACGGCGCCGACTCCCGCGCAAGAGATGCCGAACTGCACTGGGAACAACGTCCTCGTACCGGAAAGCCCCGTCGGTCCTTACTGCGACTTCGGAGGTTTCGGCAGCGAGGAGTCCGTGCCGGCCGAGCCGGAACCCGGTTCCTCGTCCGGTACGAACCAGACACCCGGCGATCTGTACGAGCAGTACCGGCAGGAGACCGGCTATCCGTACAGCGAAGAGGATTACGACTCGCTGTACGGATACCAGCAGTGCGGAACGGCGTGCGGCAAGGAGCCGACGAGTGGCCAGCAGCAACACGAGTGGGGCTGCCAGCAGGGCTATATCACCGAAGGGTGCTGACGCGGCAGGACGCTCAGCCGAGTGCCCGAGGCACGGACTCGATCAGCAGCCACGCTCCGAACAGGACGAACAGGCCCGCCGCGCCGTATCGCACGACGCGCTCCGGTAGGTGCTTGCCCAGCAGCAGACCCACGACGAGTGCGAGGGCATCCGCCAGCACCATGCCGACGGTGGAGCCGATCCACGTGCCGAGCCAGTCGTGCCGCGTAGCGAGGGTCACGGTGGCGAGCATCGTCTTGTCACCCAGCTCGGCCAGCAGGAACGCGACGGTCACCGCCAGCACCGCGGAGCCCGCCCAACGCCGTGCCCTGCCTCGTTCGGACTCGGTGAGATGATCCCCACGCGCCGTCCAGACGGCGAATCCGAGAAACGCCACACCCGCGACGACTCCGATCGCATTCGTCGGCAGTGCCGCGCCGAGCCCGAATCCGATGGCGACCGAAAGCGCGTGCACGAACGTCGTCGCCACCGTGATGCCGAGCAACACCTGCCACGCTCGATACCGCGTCGCGAACGTCATCGCCAACAATTGAGACTTGTCACCCAGTTCGGCCACGAATATCGCCGCCGAACTCACCGCGAAACCGGTCAACACGACTGTGCCACGCCCTCTCGTCCCCAGCCCTCGCCGGAGGTCGCGAGACTCTCCGGCCAGTGACAACACATCCTGGCCGAAGGTCTCGCCCACCTCGACGACGAGGTTCCGCAGCCGGGCGCGAACGGAGCGCCAGCATGTCGACCGCGATATTGGAGGGCTACTCCCCTTCTCGGGGCGAGATTACCCGACACCGGCGAACAATCAAGCGATTCACCTCGTCTCGTGAAATCGAATATCGCACTCGGGCGTGCGAAAAAATGCGTTTCGCCTCGCCGCAAGAAATGTTTGGCCGAACAATTCCCCTTTCGTTCGTTCGGGCGATCCCGGGGCCGTGGCGAGGCCACCCTCCGTTCGCGTTACGGATCCGGGTCGTTCGGGAGGAGCCTGCCGGGCACGTCCGGGTCGCAGCCGCAGCGCGCGAGCTGGGCGCGCACCGAGGGACGCGTACGGCCGAACCCACGAGCGAGTTCACCGACGAGCTCGGTCGCGGGCACGCCGGAGCCGCGGGCGAGCCACTGCTCCCGCAGCTGCTCGTTGAGGTCGTCGGTCCATGGCTTACCCGCGTTCGGCGCCGTCGCTCCGGCGGTGCGGCGAGTCTTCCGGCGCGTCCCATGCAGCCCCGAGAGACCGTCCAAGGTGCGACCGAGCACCTGCGCCGTGTCGTCGAGCGCGTCCACGGCCACGTGAACGGCACCCTCGACCATGACCTGTCCGTCGTCGTCTGCTCCGGTGAACTCGACCACCAGCGAGGCGGGTCGATCCTCCTGCTCCGGCTGCCGCTGCGCGGTGACGCTGAACGTGTGGTGGCCTGCTCGTGCCTCGTCTCGAAGATCCATGCACACGACGGTAGACCCGGGCGCGGAGCAACCGATGGCGTCAATCACCGGCGGCGAACGTGTGTCGGCACCCCCGATCGGGTCAAGCAGTCGGGCGGAGTGCGGGCTGCAGTCAGGCACAATGAACTTTCCCGAACTGATCATCACGGTGTGATCATCAGGTCGTGCGGCGGTGTTCTCGGTGGAGCAGGACCAACGCGGCGGCCACGACCTGGCCGAGTCGTCACGGGCAGTCCCGGTAGCGGCGCAGCGCCTTGAAGCGCGTCTCCAGTAGGGGGCTGCCGCGCGTCGACATTCACGGGGCCCTGGGGTTCCGCCACCCAACCCGCCGAGCAACGCATTCTGTCAGAAGTTCCCCTACAGGACATCGGCGATCGCGGTTCGGAGGGATCCGACGAAGGCCCGTACCGCAGGGTGCTCACCGGAGCCGCCGCGAAAGGCGACTTTGGACCGGCGATGCGCGGGCAGTCCGGTGAGCCGCACTCCCGGCGGCGGGTCCATCACGCCCAACCTCGGCAGCAGCGCGACCCCTTGTCCGGCCGCGACGAACAACAGGACGGCGGAGAAGTCGTTGACGTGGTGACGAATCCGAGGTTCGAACCCGGCCGTTCGACATGTCCGCAGGGCCATGGTGTGACCGGTCGTGCCGGGCATCGCGGTGATCCAGGGCGCGTCCCGCCACGGCAGCACGAGGTCCGCGATCGACGCTCCGGTCGCCACCGACCCGGCCTGCTGCCCCGGCGCCGCCCGCGACGCCAGATACATCCGCTCTTCGAGCAGCGGCAACGTGTCGACTGTGGTGTCGGGCGGCGCAGGCACGAAGTCGTAGTCGTGGATCAACGCGACGTCGAGTTCACGGGCGCGGAGCGCGTCGGCGACGCGGGCCGAGTCGATGTCGGCGACCATCGGCTCGAGTCTGGGGTGATCCCGCACCAGGTCGGCGAGCGCGGCGGGCACGATCGTGCGTCCGGCGGACGGGAAGGTGCCGATCCGCAACGGGCCGCCGAGTCCTTCGCGGGCGCTGGCGAGGTCGGACTGCGCCTGTTCCAGCCGCGCCAGGACCGCGTCGGCGTGGTCGACGAGACCGCGTCCCGCCGGCGTGAGCACCACTCGCCTGCCGGTGCGTTCCAGCAGCGCAACGCCCGCTTCCTTCTCCAGGACGGACAGCTGCTGGGACACCGCCGAAGCTGTGAACGTCATCGCCTCGGCCACGGCCGCGATGGTGCCGCGATGGGCGAGTTCGCGGAGCAGTTGGAGCCGCCGGACATCGAGCATCAGTTCAGCTTAGGTGTTGATGAACCAATGCGAAATAGACCTGCATTGTTCCGGGCGGCAGAGTGGTCGCCATGAACCTCAGTGCTCCGCTTCGCGGCCTCTTCGTCCCTGTCGTCACGCCGTTCACGGCGACCGGTTCGCTCGCCCTGGATGCACTGAAAAAGCTGGCGCACGATGCATTGGTCGACGGTGCCGCCGGGCTCGTCGCGCTGGGCACCACCGGTGAGTCCGCGTCGCTCACCGACGAGGAGAAGCAGCGGGTCGTGGCGATCTGCTCGACGGCATGCCGGGAGCACGGCGCCACCCTGATCGTCGGGACGGGCACCAACGACACCCGGTCGAGCGTCGAACAGGTTCAGGTGCTGGAAGCGCGCGGCGAAGCGGACGCGGTCCTGGTCCCGACTCCGTACTTCACCCGTCCCGGCGAGGACGGTGTGGTCGCACACTTCGCCGAGATCTCGGCACGCAGCAGCCTGCCCGTCGTCGTCTACAACATCCCTTACCGCACCGGCCAGGCTCTCAGCGCGACCGCGCTGCGCAGGCTCGCGTCGCTGCCGAACGTCGTCGGTGTCAAGCAGGCGGTGGGCGGCGTGGATGCCGACACGATGGACCTGCTCTCGGACCTGCCGGACGGGTTCTCGGTCCTGTGCGGCGACGACATGGCGGCCTCTCCGATGCTCGCCGCCGGTGCCCACGGGGGGATCACGGCGTCGTCGAACCTGCGCACTCGCGAATTCGCCGAGCTGGTCGAGGCCTGGGACAACGGCGACATCGTTCGAGCGCGGACACTCGGCAACGAACTCACCAGGCTGGCCGCGCCGCTGTTCGCGGAACCGAACCCGACGGTGCTCAAGGGCGTGCTGCATTCGCTGGGGCGGATCCCGACCGCCGACGTCCGGCTGCCGCTGCTGCCCGCGAGCGAGGTCTCGGTGCAGCGTGCGCTGACGCACTGCACCGAGACCGCACTGCTGGCCGGTTGATCAGCGGGAAGTGAGGGCTGCGAAACCGCTGAGCAGGAACCACGTGCCCACCCGGATCACCGGCGGGTTCTCAGCGCCCTCCTCGCGAGGACAGCGATTGTCGCCGCGTAGGTCGCCCCGCAGCGAGGAGGGCGTTGAGGCTGAGGGGCCGCCAGGAACCACCGAACAAGACCTTCCATCAGGAGTTCTCATCAGCGGGCAAAGAGTTCGAAGGCGACGGCGGGGACCCCGCCGAACTGTTCCGCCCCTGCACCGGTAGCAGCATCCTGCACACTGCGGCAGTAGTCCTCGGGTGACTCGTCGCTGATCGACTCCACGTACGTGCGATGCGCGAGCAGCGACCGCACGGCGCGTTCGACGGTGTCCGAGACGTCCACGGCGTGCGTCGGGCTCGACGTGGCGGCCACCGCCACCCACCGCACTCCGTCCCAGGGCAACAGTCCGTCGTCGATGAGCTCGGTGAAGATCCACCTGTTGCCCGCGTCGCCGCAGGCGTCCAGGGTGGCGCGGCCGACCGCGCGATGGTCGGGCGTGTTCCACGCGGTTCCGCCCCAGGTGTCGCGATGGTTGATGGTGAGCACGAGCTCGGGCCGGTGCCGCCGGATACCGGCGACGATGTCCCGGCGCAGAGCGGGTCCGTACTCGATCACACCGTCCCGATGCTCCAAGAACTCCACCGTGGACACACCGACGGCGTCGGCGGCCGCGCGCTGCTCTCGCTCGCGCACCTCCGCCGAGTCGGCGGGGTCGAGTGCGTCGATGCCTGCTTCGCCGTGCGTCGCCAGTAGATAGGAGACCTCACGCCCTTCGTCGGTCCACTTGGCGATCGCCCCGCTGACTCCGTACTCCAAGTCATCAGGATGAGCGACGACGGCCAGCGCCCGCCTCCACTCGGTCGGCATCGGTTCCCACTCCGCCATCCGGCACCTCCGTCGCGCACCACGTCCACGAGTTCGACGTTCTACCCTGGACCTTGTGTCGGCCATCCTGGGGCATCTCACGCTGAGCGTCACGGACGTGGCGCGAAGCCGCGTCTTCTACACGCGACTGCTCGGAGCGGAGGAACTGTTCTCCGGGGAGGACGAGATCGGACGGTTCTCCGTGCTGGCGACACCGAGGCTGCGCCTGGGGCTGCGCGCCCACGCGGGCGGGCTCGATCGGTTCGATCCCCGCAACGTCGGCCTGGATCACCTCGCGTTCCACGTGGCAGCCGACGAACTCGACGGATGGCGGGAACGACTGGTCGAGGCAGGCGCATCCCCACCGAATTCGGTGACCGACACCTGGGGACACACCTCACTGCGCATGATCCCGACGGGATCCCGATCGAGTTCTTCGCCCCCGCGAGCTGATCTTCGCCAGGACTCATCGCAGGATCACCGGTGATGTCATCGGCCTCGGAGTTCGGCAGTGATCCACGACCGAACAGCGGCGGCTCGACGTACCGCGGTGGCTGGCCACCCCGCGCGAAGTGTCGTCGCACAAGCGCTCCGCCGACCGCGGCCGAGCGGCCCCGGCTCTGGTGTTGTGGTCGGCCCCCGAAAGCGTCCGTCGCGATCAGCTCACGAGAGCCAGGGCGCGGGACGGCTCCACCGGCCGTGGCTCGTCCAGGAAGCGGCCGAGCCGATGCACGGCCCAGTAGCCACCGACACCGGCAGCGACGACGATCATGCTCATCACGGCACGCAACACGACGAATCTCCCCACACGGATCGAAGACGAGAGCCACGGAGACTGGTCGTGGCATCATCGACATCGACCGGACATGGCGAGGGCTCAATACGGATGTCGCCGGAACCGCTCCCTCGGTTACACCAATACCCCCGAACGGGTGGCGCTCCGCTCTGTCCGGTTGATCAGGCAACCCGGAGCCGCGAGGGCAGCCAGGCCGGCTACGTGGTCACCGTGACTGTCGAGCCGGACCGAAGAGCGCGTCGACGTGCGCCTCGAGAGCCCGGCGGACATCCTCCGGAGATCGTGCTCCGAGGAGCACGTGCGCGGACAACCCGTCGACCAACGCGAGCAGTGCCGCCGCCTCCTCGTTCGGTTCGCGCGCTGTCGCGGCCATGCCGCTCTGCTGGGCTCTCTCGATCTGCGCCGCAACGAACGATGCCAACCCCGCATAGTGCTCCCGCAGTGGAGCGGCAAGCGGTGTCGAGGTGGCGGTCTGCGAGACGCGCTTCGACCTGCGCACTCACCCGATCCAAGGCGAACCGCACCAGCTCGTCCTTACCTGCGACGTAATACTGGACCTGCCCCAGCGACACCCCGGCCTCGGTCGCGACCTGCCGCATCGTCACGGCTTCCAGACCGTCGTGGCGCAGCAACCGCCGGGCGGCCTCGGCGAGAGCCGCACGACGCCCCTCGTGGTCGACCTGCTTAGGCATCGACACCTCATCAATACAGGCGGGTGTGATTCGACTCCTGCGCACGGCGATTCGACGCCTTGCCGGAGGTACCGGTGCGGACGTGGTGCCGCACATGCGGAAGGTCTTCGCGTCCGTCGAGCTGCTCGACGGACGCGGCGGCACACTCGACGAAGCTCCACCGTGGCCACCGTTGATCACGCTCGTGGCAACGAAAGGGCAGGACCAGGACCCGCCAGACGCTCAGAACTCCGGGGCGACGGGGTCGAGCAGCGAGCGGTAGTCGCGGCTGCGCCGTGGCTCGACCAGCCCGCGCAGGATCAGCGCGGTCTGCTCACGCACGTACTGGTCGAGCCCGAGCGACCGTTCGAAGTGCCAGTGCTTGAGCGCCCACCCGTGCGCGAGCAGCAGCATGTTGTAGGCGACAAGGTCGACGTCGACGTCGACGACGGTCCCCGCGTCGATTCCTTGCCGCAGCAGGGTCCGCAGAGGCTCACTGGTCTTGATCTCCAGGTCCTTGATCTTCTCCCGGCCTTCGACACCGAGACTCTTGCTCTCCCGGTAGGTGAGCACGGCCGCGTGCCGATGCTCGTCGA
Source organism: Allosaccharopolyspora coralli (assembly GCF_009664835.1). NCBI lineage: Bacteria > Bacillati > Actinomycetota > Actinomycetes > Pseudonocardiales > Pseudonocardiaceae > Allosaccharopolyspora > Allosaccharopolyspora coralli. Next base: position 1,505,300 of record NZ_CP045929.1, on the reverse strand, counting down.
TGACCTCGCAGTACGCACGGAAGGCGGCGGCGAGCCGGTGCACCGGGTCCGCTTCCGCAGCCTCGAGCGCGGCCGGAATCCGGGACGCGAAAGTGTCCAGGACGTCGACGATCACCGCCAGCAGGAGCTCGTCCTTGCCACCGAAGTACCGATAGATCAGGCCGACACTGACCCCGGCCTCGTCGGCGACGGCCTGCATCGACACCGCCTGCGAACCCTCGCGTTCCATCAGGCGTGCCGCGGCGTCGAGCAGCTGCCTGCTCCGTTGCTCGACACGGACCGCACGGGCCGCCGCGTCCGGGTCGACCTCGGTGGCACGGCGCGTGGACCCCATTCGGCCTCCGTTCCCTCCGGTGAATCGACGTTCATTCTAGCCACTCGACGAGAGCCGCCGGAGCCGGATGAACCACACGTCGTTCGCCGTGAACTCACATTCACCAGTCGGCGCCACGACACCGGCGCCTGCAGCGTCAGGAGATTCGCAGTCCGGAGCGGTTCATCGCGTACTCCAACGGACGGGAAGATGGGTGATGCCGTTGATGAAGTTGGAGGTCAGCCTCGTCGGCGAACCGTCGAGGTCGAGCTGCGGGATCCGACGCGCCAGCTCCCGGAAGAACACGCGCAGCTGCAACCTGCCGAAGTGCGCCCCCAAGCACAGGTGCGGCCCCTGGCCGAACGCGAGGTGATCGTTGGGTTCGCGGGTGATGTCGAAGTCGAACGGATCCTGGAACGCGCGCTCGTCGAAGTGCGCGGAGGCGTGATAGACGACGACCTTGTCGCCCTCGCGGATCCGCACGCCCGCGACCTCGGTGTCCTGAGTCGCGGTGCGCCGGAAACTCAGCACCGGCGGGTGCCAGCGCAGCATTTCCTCGATCGCGCCGGGCACCAGTTCCGGGTGTTCACGCAACTTCCGGTACTGCACCGGGTGTTCGGTCAACGCGAGGACTCCACCCGGCAGCGCACTGCGCACCGTGTCGTTTCCCGCTATGACGACGAGGAAGAAGAACATCGTCAGCTCGGCGTCGGTCAGACTTCGTCCATCCACAGCGGACTGAACCAGGGCCGTCATGAGGTCGTCACGCGGATGCGCGCGCTTGTGCTCCGCGAGTTCCTGCGCGTAGGCGAACATGTCCCCCAACAGCGCCGGTGAGCGCGGGTCGATCGGGTTCCCGTGCTCGTCCCGCACCACCTCGGCGTGCTCCGGGTCCTGGTATCCGATCACCCGATTCGTCCAGCCCAGCAGCAAGTCCCGATCCCACGAAGGAACCCCGAGCAACTCGGCCAGGTTCACCAGCGGGAAGTCGTCGGTCACCTCGACCGGTAGATCGCAGCGTCCCCGGTCGGCGACAGCATCGAGAAGCTTCCGAGCACGGGCGGCGATCCGGTCGGCGAACCGTTCGAGCCGGCGCCGAGTGAACACGCCTGCCACCACCCGGCGCAACCGCTGATGTTCCGGGGCGTCCATGTTCAGGATCATCCGGCGGACGAAGTCCAGATCGTCCGGGTCGGGATCCCGGATCTGGGTGGCGCCGAGCCACGACGAGAACACCTCGGGTGTACGCAGCACGTGCTTGACGTCGGCATGACGCGTCACGGCCCAATACCCGGGCCCGGAAGGCCACCCGAGTACCTCGTGTTCCTCCTGCCAGCTCACCGGTGCGGTGTCCCGGAGCAGCCGGAACCGTTCGTGCGGCAGTCCGTCGGCGAAAACCCTGGGATCGAAGACGTCGGCGGTCATCACCTCTCCCGAAGGAACGATTCGATCGACGTCGCCAACGCCACCGGCGTCTCGTCCGGCGCGTAGTGGCCCGCGTTCGCCATGACCTCCAGCTCCAGCTTCGGATACCACTGCCCGAACGTGGCGCGGATCGTGTCCTCGCCGAGCGCCGGGTCGTGTTCGCCGACGATCACCTTGATCGGAACCTCACTGTCCGCGATCTCGGTGTGAAAGTCCGTCTTCGCCCAGGCGCGCAGATGACCGGCAACGGCCTCGGGGGTCGAGTTGCGCGCCGACTGACTCACCATCGCGTCCAGCCACACGCCGGTGAGCCGGTTGCCGGTGGTGAAGTCGACGATCGCCCGACGATGAGCCGGATCGTCGGCGGCACCGGAGAACAAACCCCAGGTCTCGTCGTCGAACGGGACACCGCTGGCAGGAACCGGCGAGATCCCGACGAGGGAACGCACCCGGTCCGGCGCGTCGGCGAACACCCGCTGCATGACGCTGCCGCCCATCGAGTGACCCACGACGGAGAACGACCCGACACCGAGTTCGTCGGCCACGGCGAGCACATCTCGCGCCGACTCCGCGATCGAGTACTCCCCGGCGACGTCCTGCCGCCCGCCGTACCCCCGGTAGTTCGCGAACACATAGCTGAACTCCTCACCGTCCAGGTGGGGGCGCAGCGCACCCCAAGTCGATGCCGCCCCGAACCAGCCGTGCAGCACCAGGACGGTGTGCGGCCCGTCCCCGTGGCGCTCGTACGCGCCTGCCATATGTGCCTCCGCGTGCTACATTCGCTCTTTCAGTGCCTCTTTCGCACCCCGAGGAGACAAGAGTGACGCAGGGCACATCGGGTGTCAACGCGCGCGCGTACTCGAAGACCTTGGGCAACGGGCTGCTCGTGCTCGAACTGCTGCGGCACCATCGCCAGGGCCTCGGGATCAATGCGATCGCGACGGAACTCGGCCTGCACCGCACGGTCGTGTACCGGCTGATCGGCACGTTGCGTGCGCACAACCTCGTCACTGTCGGAGCTGACGGTCACCACCGCGTGGGCCTCGGCCTGCTCGAACTCGCCACAGCCGTCCGCGCCGACCTCCGACGAGCCGCCGAGCCACACCTGACCCGACTCGCCGAACACGTTGCCGCGACGGCGTTTCTCGCGGTCGCCGACCAGGACGACGCCGTCAGCGCGTGTGTGGTGGAACCGGGCAACGCGCGGCTGCACGTCGGCTACCGGCTCGGGATACGCCATCCGTTGACGGTGAGCGCCGCGGGACTCGCGATCCTCGCCGGGCGCCCTGCGGTCGAGGGCGAACGGACCGAGGTCACTCGAGCGCGCACGCGCGGCTACGCGACGACCACCGCAGAGCTGGAGCCCGGTGCGTGGGGTCTGGCGACACGTCTGCCGAACGCGTCCGGGCACGCAGGCGCCAGTATCGGCGTGGTCGCGTTGAGCCAGCTCGACGCGACGACGATCGCGCCCACACTCCGGGAGATTGCCGCGACGATCGCCGAGGAAGTCGACACGTGACGCCTGAGCCTTCAGGGGTGCTGCGTTGGTGATTGCGTGGCGGAACCTCACGTCGCGGCCTCTTATCTCGGCAGCAGACGTTCCGCACGCACACGGGCGTCGATGAGGCGGCCGAGCCACGCCATCGATCCGTGTCGGGGCAACGCGGCGATGCGCGGTGCCAGTTCCGGCAGCGTCGATTGCGCGCCGACCGCGACGGCGTGCGCGACATGCAGAGCTGCAAGCGGGTGAGTGTCGAGGAGGCTGTGCCCGAGATCGTCGAACGGCACCAGCGTCGCCCCCGGTATCAACTCGGCCGCGCGCTCAGCGTTCACCCGCGGTGACCGCATGTCCCGCTCACCCGACACCACAGCCGTGGGCCAGTCGAACTCCGGCAACGAAGCGGGCAGGTCGAATGCCTCCCCGATGAACGGCGGGGCGTCGGCGGCGAGCTCGCCGAACCGCACATTGGGGTCCAGCGGCAGTCCGTCGGAACCGAGTCCGAAGCCGAGCTCGCCGAAGGCGATGCCTGCGACGAGATCGCCTTCCATGACGTGTCGCGTAACCGACGTCAGTTCGCGCTCACCGAGCCCGGCCACCCAGTTCCACGTTCCGAGCCGGCCGCTGCGGACGTTGTCCGCCATGCGTTCCAGCACCGCGAGGCCGCCGAACTCGTACGTCGTCTGCACGACGGGTCCGGTCTGGCGTACGGGGACGGCCTCGGATTCGACGAGGTATCGGAGCTGGGCGGTGACCCCCTTGGTCTCCGGTTCGTTCCCGTCCCAGAACAGCCGTCGCATATTCGTCTTCGACGTTTCGTTCTTGTCGGCTTCCAGAATCGTCGAGTCCAGCACCATGCCCGCGACCCGATCCGGGTGTCGCACGCCGAAGGCCTGAGCGAGATACGAGCCGTACGAGGTCCCGTAGATCACCGCACGGGACACGCCGCAGTCGTCGAGAACAGCGGCGAGATCGTCCGCCGCCTCGATCACCGTCACGGCTTCACGCGGAAGATCACGACCGCCGTGTCCTGTCGGGACAGTCCAACGCCACGGTGCTCCATCATGATCACGTCGAGCCCACGCGCGGTCGCCTTCGAGCGCAGATTCCAGTAGGGCAGCACCGAAGCCAAGCCGGGGCCTCCCGGGACCAGGACGACGGGAACGCCGTCCGCGCCGCCCGTCCGCACGTAGGCGAGCTCGAAGCTGCCGGACACCAACGGCCGTCGAACCCTGCGCACGTTCGCCCGCCGTACCCACCGCGGCTCGTCAGTCATGTCGCCCCCCGTTTCGTCCACAATGTTCGATTTCGAGTCTACGGGCGCACTGCGGAGCCCGGCAGGTGTCGGACGTCATCGACCCGTAGGGACACCGTCAGTTCGACCGAATGACTCGTACCCTCATTTCATGGCAGTTCCGCGCCCGGCTCGCGTCCAGGATGTCCACGAACTCGCGCATGCCATGCCACACGTGACCGTCGAGCACGGTTCGAAGGGCAACCCCGTCTACCAGGTCGGTGGAAAGTCGTTCGTGTTCTTCCGGACACCGCGCCCCGACGCCGTCGATCCGCACACCGGCGAGCGCTACCCGGACGTGATCATGTTCTGGGTGCCGTCGGAGTCCGACAAACTCGCGCTGGTGCAGGATCCGACGACACCTCACTTCACCACGCCACACTTCGACGACCATCCCTCGGTGCTCGTGCGTGCCTGCCGATTGGGCGAGATCACGCTGTCCGAGCTGACCGAACTCGTCGAGGACGCCTGGCTCTCCCGCGCCTCCCCCACCCGAGCCCGACGCTGGCTTGACACCCACCCCACCGCGCGGTGACCCCAAGCAACAACCCACTCCGACCGCCCCGCCCTGTGGACAACTCCACCGAATGATCGTGCTGGGCATCTCACGGCGGGATACGAGATAGAGAATCCCCCGATCTGGCCCTGTCGGTGATTCTCTCACTGTCGGCCCACCGAGTCATTTTCCACCGGTCGTTGACGGCTCGAATCGACGGCTCTACAGTAAGCTCTCACCTGGGACGAGCCAAAATCGAATCGGGGGACACCATGACGACATCACCCGCTGGACCGCCGTTTCCGATCTCCGTCCCGAAGAACGGTTTCGGCGTGACTTCACTCGTTCTGGGAATCATCGGCGTCGTTTTTTCCGTCATTCCTATCATCGGCGTGATCGCCTGGCCCCTCGTCATTCTGGGATTGATCTTCGGAATCCTGGGAATCGTTCGTGCGAGCAAGGGCACGGCGAGCAACAGAGGAGTCGCGATCGCCGGAACCGCGCTGTCCGCCGTCGGACTCGTGATCTGTATGGCGTGGGCGGCTGCGATCGGCTCGACGGCCCCGCCGGCGCCGCCGCAACCCGCCGGCGCCGCCGCCCCTGTTCAGGGCGCACAGCCGGCGGCTCCCGCCGTCCCCGACGAGCAGTCCGCGCGTGCCGAGATCTGGGGAGAGGGAGAAATTTCGGTCACGGTGACCGACGGCCAAGGCACCACGAGCAACACCGTGACGGGAGCGCAGACGATCGATCTGGAATCCGGGTTCGTCTCGGTATCGGTGAGCCGCTCCCCCAGCATGGACGATTACATGAACAACGGCGGCCCCAGTACGGGCGAAGTCGGCTGCACGCTGTTCCGCGGCGACGAGGTCGTCGACGACAAGCAGGCCAGCGGCGAGTTCGCCACTGTCGCCTGCTCGAAGATGTACTGACGTCGACGTTCCACTCGATGATGGGGACAGTTGGGCTCGATCCAATGACCCCTAGCTTGAAATCTCTCCTTCTCCGAAACAGGTTGACGACACGATCACAGATGTCGTTTCTGGGGTAGCCACTACCGCAAGAAATCACTTCCCCTGGTCCCCCAACACAACGTGCGAGTGCCCAGCGGTCTGACATGCCCGTTACAAAGATCAGTTCTGACCTGATCGAGGGGTCGAAATGAAGTACCTATCGTGTGTCGCACTTCTGTCCGGAGGAATCTTGGCCCTCTCAGGGTGCACGAGCGCCGTGGAGGACACGCCGCCGCGCCCCCCTGCTGAGACGACGCAGGTTCCGGCACCTCCGCCTCCTCCACCGGCGCCGGAACTGATGGCCCCCGTGGAGGAGCAAGCTCCCACCGACAACTGCGGGCTGGACCCTGCCGACATGGACGAGAAAACCAAGATCCAGTGCGATCTCATCGAACCGGAGACGGTCGCGCCGGAGACCGGTGTCGTCGGCAATGACTCGACCCCGGGGACTGACGACGGCCTGTGCAACACCGAAACCGATCGGTGGGACAACCCGGCGCTCTGCGGCTACCCCCCGTATGGCAACGGGGGTTCAACGGTCGAGCCCCCGGGGTATCAGCAGGAGGACTCCTACAGCGAGCAAGAGCCGACAGAAGCGCCCGGGACGGACTTCATGGACGAGAAGTGCTCGGATCCTGGCTTCTACGACGTGGCCCCGGCCGACCTTGTCCAGCAATACTGTTGAACCGTTTCGCGGATTGATCTGCGTAGTCGAGCCTCATGTCGCGCCGCCGGTGGCTGGTCTGCGTCGGCGGCGGGAAACGGCTGGCGCGTTTTCCTGACTGGAACGCCAGGCTTCCATGCCTGGTCACAGGGGTGGGCGCAGTTGGGTTCGAACCAACGACCCCTCGCTTGTAAGGCGAGTGCTCTTCCGCTGAGCTATGCGCCCCGGCCGGTGCCCGCGGACACGGGCACCGGTGGACTGATCAAGGAAGTGCCGCGATGGCCTTCTTCCATGCCTCCTGATCCCGGGCCTCGCCGGGCTGGTTGACCTCGGAGAAGACGACCTCGCCCGCGCTGTCGATCAGGAACGTGCCGCGCAGCGCCATGCCTGCCTTCTCGTTGAACACACCGTAGGCCTTCGCAACCTCGCCGTGCGGCCAGAAGTCCGACAGCAGCGGGAAAGTGTAGCCCTGCTGCTCGGCCCACGCCTTCAGCGCGAACGGCGTGTCGACCGAGACACCGACGACCTGAACCTTGTCGTTCTGGAACTCGGCGAGCTCGTCGCGAACCTGACACAACTCACCCTGGCAGACCCCGCTGAACGCGAACGGGTAGAACACCAGTAGAACGTTCTTCTCCGCGCGCAACCCGGACAGGGAGACCTGCTCCTTGTTCATGTCCGGCAGCGTGAAGTCCGGCGCCTGGGCGCCGACCTCGACCGACATGTTCACCCCTCGTGTTCCTCGGCGATTGTTCCCACTCGTGTCCGACGCGATCGCGCCGGACACACAGGGCGAACCTACACCGCTTACGCATACACGGGCACCGGCGGCGCGTCCACGCAGCCGGAGCCCGAGCTCTTTCTCAGCGCTTCGTCTTCGCCTTGCGGTAAGCCAGCCGCGTGCCGGTCCACCGCTCCCCGAGGCTGACGTTCGACGTCTGAGCCAGGTTCGACGTCGACGCGGCCTCAGCGATGTCGCTGGGTTCGACGTAGCCGTCGCGGCCGGTCTTCGGTGTCAGGACCCAGATCACGCCCTCGTCGTCGAGGGGGGTCATCACGTCGAGCAGCGTGTCGGTGAGGTCGCCGTCCTCGTCGCGCCACCACAGGAGCACGACGTCCACCACTTCCTGGGCGTCCTCGTCGAGGAGTTCACCCCCGCACCGTTCCTCGATCGCGGCGCGGACGTCGTCCTCGACGTCCTCGTCCCACCCGATCTCCTGGACCACCATGTCCGGCTCGATGTCGAGCATTTCGGCGACGTCGACCTCGCCCTTGCCGGCGTCTCCCGGGGCCACCACGGCTTTCTCACTCCTCCAGCTAGCACTGGCACGAACGCCGTCCGGCGCCGCACACGTTTCAACGATCTGGCCGACAGCGAACACTGCCGACCCGCACCCGCGCAACTGCACAGGGGTACGACACGCCGACGCGTTCGCACGGGGGACTGTAGTCGCACGGCTACGGGCCAGGCCAGAGACGTACTGACGAGTAGCCGATCCGGTACGGGCACCCGTGCTCCGCATGAGGGACGATGGACGTGTCGGCGGGCACACCGCGCGTCAGCACGCGCTCCCCCGACTGTCAGCGTTCAGGAGACGTCGTCGAGGAGATCCCTTTGTCCGCGCTCAACAACGACACCGGCGGCACGGGCGCCGCTCCGCAGCGTGTGCGGGTCATCCGGGACGGACTCGCGTCCCACCTGCCGGACATCGACCCGCAGGAGACCGAGGAATGGCTGGAGTCCTTCGACGGCCTGCTGGCCGACGGCGGGCAGCAGCGCGCCCGCTATCTCATGCTGCGGCTGCTCCAGCGAGCCAGCGAGGGCGGCGTCGGCGTGCCATCGCTGACCAGCACCGACTACGTCAACACCATCCCCACCGAACTGGAACAGTGGTTCCCCGGTGACGAGGAGGCCGAGCGCCGGTACCGCGCGTGGATGCGGTGGAACGCCGCGATGATGGTGCACCGTGCGCAACGGCCGGGGATCGGCGTCGGCGGGCACATCTCGTCCTTCGCCTCGTCGGCGAGCCTCTACGAGGTCGGCTTCAACTGGTTCTTCCGGGGCAAGGACCACCCCGGCGGCGGGGACCATCTGTTCATCCAGGGCCACGCCTCCCCCGGTATCTACGCGCGCGCCTACCTCGAAGGCAGGCTCAGCGAGAGCCAGCTCGACGGGTTCCGCCAGGAGTACTCGCACAACGGGCCCGGCGGCGGGCTGCCCTCGTACCCGCACCCGCGGCTGATGCCGGACTTCTGGGAGTTCCCCACGGTCTCGATGGGCATCGGCCCGATGAACGCGATCTTCCAGGCGCGGTTCAACCGCTACCTACAGGACCGGGGCATCAAGGACACCACCCAGCAACGGGTGTGGGCGTTCCTCGGCGACGGCGAGATGAACGAGCCGGAATCGCGCGGGCTGCTGCACGTCGCCGCCAACGAAGGGCTGGACAACCTCACCTTCGTCGTCAACTGCAACCTGCAACAACTCGACGGGCCGGTGCGCGGCAACGGCAAGATCGTCCAGGAGCTGGAGGCGTTCTTCCGCGGCGCGGGCTGGAACGTGATCAAGGTCGTCTGGGGCCGCGAGTGGGACGCTCTGCTGCACGCCGACCGCGACGGCGCGCTGGTGAACCTGATGAACACCACCCCGGACGGCGACTACCAGACGTACAAGGCCAACGACGGTGCCTTCGTCCGCGAACACTTTTTCGGGCGCGATCCACGGACCAAGGACATGGTCAAGGACCTCACCGACGACCAGATCTGGGGCCTGCGGCGCGGCGGACACGACTACCGCAAGGTGTACGCGGCGTACAAGGCCGCCACCGAACACAACGGCCAGCCCACCGTGATCCTCGCGAAGACGATCAAGGGCTACGGCCTCGGGCCGCAGTTCGAGGGCCGCAACGCCACGCACCAGATGAAGAAGATGACGCTGGAGGACATCAAGCTGTTCCGGGACAGCCTGCGCATCCCGATCTCCGACGAACAGCTCGACAGCGACCCGTACCTGCCGCCGTACTACCACCCGGGTGACGACGCGCCGGAGATGGAGTACCTGCGCGAGCGCAGGCAACGACTCGGCGGCAACCTGCCGGAGCGGCGCACCAAGGCCAAACCGCTCGTGCTGCCCGGTGACCAGGTCTACGACGTCATTCGGCGGGGGTCCGGCAAGCAGGAGGTCGCCACCACGATGGCGTTCGTCCGACTCATCAAGGATCTCGCCAAGGACAAGGAGATCGGGCCCCGCATCGTGCCGATCATTCCCGACGAGGCGCGGACGTTCGGGATGGACTCGATGTTCCCGTCGCAGAAGATCTACAACCCGCTCGGTCAGGCCTACACGCCGGTCGACCACAAGCTGATGCTCGCCTACCGCGAGAGTGAGCAGGGCCAGATCCTGCACGAGGGCATCAACGAGGCCGGCTCGGTCGCCTCGTTCACGGCGGCGGGCACCAGTTACGCCACCCACGGCGAGCCGATGATCCCGGTCTACATCTTCTACTCGATGTTCGGGTTCCAGCGCACCGGTGACTTCCTCTGGGCCGCGGGCGACCAGATGGCACGCGGGTTCGTCCTCGGTGCCACCGCCGGGCGCACGACGCTCGTCGGTGAGGGCCTCCAGCACGCCGACGGGCACTCACTCCTGCTCGCGGCGACCAACCCGGCGGTCGTCTCCTACGACCCGGCGTGGGCCTTCGAGGTCGCCCACATCGTCCAGGACGGCCTGCGACGGATGTACGGCGAGGACGCGGAGAACGTCTTCTACTACCTCACGGTCTACAACGAGCCGTACCAGCAGCCTGCGGAGCCGGAGAATCTCGACGTCGACGGGCTGCTCCGCGGCCTGTACCTGTACCAGGAAGCGTCCGGTTCGGGACCGCGGGCACAGATCCTGACGTCCGGCGTCGCGATGCCGTCGGCGTTGCGCGCACAGGAGCTGCTCGCCGAGGACTGGGGCGTGCAGGCCGACGTGTGGTCGGCGACGTCCTGGTCGCAACTGCGTCGAGAGGCCGAGGCCTGCGACCGTCACAACCTGCTCAACCCGGCGGCCACCCCGCAGGTGCCGTACGTGACGCAGGTGCTGGAGGACGCCGAAGGCCCGGTCGTGGCGGTCTCGGACTGGATGCGAGCGGTGCCCGACCTCATCCGCTCGTGGGTTCCGGGCGACATGATGAGCCTCGGTGCCGACGGTTTCGGGTTCTCCGACACCCGCCCGGCCGCGCGCCGCGTATTCCTCGTGGACGCCGAGTCCACTGTGGTCGCCACACTCGCCGCGCTCGCCCGCAACGGCGCGATCGAGCAGTCGAAGGTCGTCGAAGCCGTCCGGCACTACCGTCTCGATGACGTACAGGCGGCGGGCCCCCAACTGTCCGACCCCGGCGACGCCTGAGTAGGCATCTCGGAACTGGGGTAAGCCGCCCAGTTCGCGTCTGGCGGTGGTGGGATTCCCAGACGACGGACGGGTGGCAGGTTCACGAGAGCCTGCCACCCGTCGTCACTAGCACTCCGTGGTCGCGCGGGTCGGGGATCTGCGGTCGGGTGCACTCCGCCGAGCCGCGAGGTGAGGTTCCGCCACGGAAGCATCCACGCAGATCGACCCGAGCACCCACTACGCCGCGACCGGCTCGGCCACTTCGCCGCGTTGGCGGACGGCGGTGCGGTGCCAGCTCCACCACCCGTGGATCACCAGCAGCGCGAACACCCCGTAGATCGCCGCACTGAAGTACAGCCCGGACGCGATCTGCAACGGAATCCCGACGGCGTCGACGGCCAGCCAGATCAGCCAGAACTCGACCAGGCCTCTGCCCTGCGCCCAGAACGCGAGCGCGGTACCGACGAACAGCCACGCGTCCGGCCACGGCGCCCACGAGGCGTCGAACGCGGTGAGGACCAGTGCGAACGCGGACGTGGCGCCGACCATCAGCCCGAGTAGGACGAACCGCTCCTGCCAGGACGCGGCACGCACCGCGACTCCGTGCACCGCGTCACGGCGCCGGGACCACGCCCACCAGCCGTAGAACGAGATGAGCAGGATCACGACCTGTCGTGTGGCCATGCCGCCGAGGTGCGCGCTGGTGTAGACGAGGAACAGCAAGCCCGTCGCGGCCACGTTCACCGGCCATGTCGCGATCGTGCGGCGTTGCGCGAGGAACACGACGGCCAACGCACAGATTTGGCCGACCAGTTCGGCCCACGAGATCTGTTGGCCGAGCACCGTCGGCCCGTTGTCGAGTAGCCATTGCCCGATCTGCACGCCTGCTCCTCATCCTCGGTCGTGGTAACCGGGGAGGGACACGGCGGACGGGTGCGCAAGAACGCGCCGGGCGTGGTGCGCACGGCGGTCGAGCCGCCACCCGTGCGCTACCTCCCATCCGGACTGTCACCGTCGGTCCCGGAATCTCACCGGGTCGGCCGGTCCCGCTCGAAGCGGGCACCGGTTCGCGGACTGTCACCGCCGGTTCGGAATTGCACCGAGCCCCGGAGCGCACGAACACGTACTCCGCCCCAGAGTGTGCGCCTCACCGAGCGGCGAACGGGTCGCTCGTGGGGCAGATCACAAACCGGGGGCCGTCGAACACTCGTGCGGATCTCGGTAAGATCGATCTCGGCCGCCGAGCAAGCGACGGCTGACCGGGAGGGGCCTTCAGGTGAACGACACCGATCACGCGATCCTCGAGTTCGCGCGCCAATGGTGGCACCAGCCCGGCAACAAGGAGCGCGTCATCCAGGAACGTTTCGGGCTCTCCCCTACTCGCTATTACCAGCGGTTGAACCGATTGCTGGACGAGCCTTCGGCGCTGGCCGAGCAACCGGGACTGGTCCGCCAGCTGCGCCGGTTGCGCGCCACCCGGCAGGTTCGCCGCAACGCACCCTGAACCCCGCGACGAACGCTGGATCAGCGGCGAAGGTCCCGCTGCCCGGTCTCGGCGAGTGCGCCCCTGAACTGGTCCATGTCGACGTGTCCCGGGTCGATCTTCCCGGTGGTACTGGTTTCCTTGTGGCCGCGTGCGGCGTGGGGCGGTCTGCCGAGGTGGGAGAGCACCGCGGCGGTGGCACGCACGCCCGCGTCGTACTGTTCCGGACTCGGCCCCTGTTCGACCCCCTGGTAGTCCCATTCGAAGCCGACGTAGAGGACGTTGCCGTCACCGCCCGGGTTGGGGCCGGAGGCCAGTGCCTGCCCGGCGTGGTTCGCGCGTCCTGCCGCGACGAGGTGCACGACGCCGTCGTAGCCGATCACCGCCTGACACAGCGGCCCGGCCAGGTCGGGGCGGCCTTCGATGCACAGCTGCACGCTCGGCGCGGGGTCGTCGTAGGACGCGTAGCTCGCGGTGTGGTGTTCGAGCACGCCGAACGGCTCCGGAGGCGGCCCGGACGTCGCGGCACGTTCCTGCCAGCCTTCGGTTTCCACCACGGCCAGCCCGGCGTCGCGCAACACACCGTTCAACCAGATCAACGGGAAGTCCATGACCGATCACCCCTGCCTCCGTCGAAGATCCATCGTGACTCGGCACGGACCGTCCGACGACGGCCAACCGCGTGGGTCGATCGAGCTCAGTCAGAGCCGACGGTGGAGCTCACTGCTGAGGCCCCTTGGAGCCTTCGGCGCCTTGCGTGCTCCCACCGGCGGAATGCTGACCGGTCGGGGCGCCACCCGAGCGGGAGTTGCTGAACTGCCCCTCCATGTCGGTCAGCCACCGGCCCCACCGTTCCTGCATCGGCCGGATGAGGCCGCCGCCGACACCGACGACGATGACGCCGCCGACGGTGGCGAGGATGGTCACCAGGACCGGGGTGGTCACGGTGAGGCCGATGCCCATCTGGTTCAGCGCGGCGATGATGCCCAGCGCCACGATGAAGCCGAACACGATGTTGGCGAGTAGCGGCCCGACGGGACGGTCGCCCAGCGAGCTGCGCACGATGTCGGCGACCGCGCGGCCGATCGCGGCGGCGACGAGCACCAGCACGACGGCGACGAGGATCCGCGGCAGGTACGCGACCACCTGACTGATCAGGTCGCTGACCGCGTTCGGCCCGAATACTCCGAGCGCGAGCTGCAGGAAGATCAGCAGAATGAAGTAGTAGACGAGTTTGACGAGCAAGCCGCCCACGTCGAACTGCGTTCCCTGCGTCAGACTTCCCATGCCGGACTTCTCGACAAGACGAGAAAAGTTCAGTTTCTTGAACAGCAGTTCCACTGCCTTCGACACCGCCTTGGCCACCAGCCAGCCGATGAGCAGCAGAATCAGGAACATGAGGAGTTTCGGGACGAATGTGGCGACTGCGGTCAGCGCCTGGGTCAGTCCCTGTTGGAGAGCTCCCACGAGTTTCTCCCTACGTGCGGAGTGATTGCTGAGCGAGATCATTTCCCGCGCTCCTCGACCCGGCAACCGGACAGATCACCCAAAAGAGTGACGTAACACGGATCTTTGTGTGACTGTGATGCACGGCCAGCCGCATCCGTCCCATGCCCGGCCCCCCTTTACGCCCCCGGCCGGCACGGCCCGATGACGAGTGGCTCCGAACACCGGCACAGCCCGCACGCCGCCCGCGCGTGCGAGTCTGGGCGGCATGAACTCTGAACGCGCCGCCGAGCGGGCCGGTCTCGGGCAGCGCGAGGTGTCCGCGACAACGCTGCGCCGGCTCGAACGCGCCTCCGGCGGTCTGGCCACCGCGAGCGTCACCGCGATCGAGCGGGACAACCCGTGGTTCCAACGACTGCCCGCCGACCAGCGCGCGAACGTGCTGCTCGTGACGCAGACCGGCGTGTCGAATTTCGTCGCGTGGCTGCAGGACCCGACCGAGTCCATCCGGCTCACCACGGAGGCGTTCCGGGCCGCGCCGAAGGACCTGTCGAAGTGGGTGAGCCTGCGGCAGACCGTCGAGATGGTGCGCTCGGCCATCGACGTCTTCGAACACCAGCTCCCCGAGATGGCCGCCTGCGAGGAAGAGCGCACCCTGCTGACCGAGGCCATCCTGCGCTACACCCGCGAGATCGCCTTCGCCGCCGCGACCTCCTACGCGGCCGCCGCCGAGGCGCGCGGTGCGTGGGACGCGCGACTGGAAGCACTGGTGGTCGACGGCATCGTGCGCGGCGATCCGGAAGAGTCCTTGCTGTCCCGAGCCGCCGCACTGGGCTGGGAACCGTCGTCGGAGGCAACGGTGATGGTCGGCAACGCCCCGACCGACGACCAACCGGCCGTCGTCTACACCGTGCGCAGCCGTGCGGCGCGAGCCGGCCGAGCCGCGCTGCTCGGCGTCCAGGGAGCGCGCCTGGTCGTGGTGTTCGGGGCCTCCACGGAAGAACGCAGCAGCCAGGACCCCGCTCCGCTCATCGCCGAGGCCTTCGGTGACGGCCCCGTCGTGGTCGGCCCGACGGTCTCGAGCCTGGCGGAGGCGCACCGCTCCGCCTCGGACGCGCTGTCCGGCCTGCGCGCGGTGCCGGGCTGGCCGACGGCGCCGCGCCCGGTACAGACCTCGGACCTGCTTCCGGAACGCTCCCTCGCCGGAGACCCCGAAGCGGAACGGGAGCTGGTCGAGTCCGTGGTGATGCCACTGGTCGACGCGGGCGGTGCGCTCTCGGAGACCCTCGACACCTACCTGGAGGTCGGCGGGGTGTTGGAGAACTGCGCGCGGCAGCTGTTCGTGCATCCGAACACGGTGCGGTACCGGCTGCGCCGGATCGCCGAGTTGACCGGACGGACCCCCTCCAACGCCCGCGACGCGCACGTGCTGCGGGTGGCGGTCGCGGTCGGGAGACTCGCCAAGGCCCGCGGCCTGTGGTGACGACCACCGAGATGAACGTCGGGTGAGCCGACCATCTGCTGACGTGCACCGACCTGTCATGCTGGGGTCACAGGCAACAACGATTCACGTTTCAACCAGGCCTGTGGCCTGATGTCGTTGTAGACACTCCACAACGTTGCGCGGTCGAGTTCTGTGTCCGTCGACATCACCCGAAGACCCGTCCCGGGTGTTCAGTGGAGTCTGTGATCGCCCTACTCGCTCCCGGCCAGGGTGCCCAGACACCCGGCATGCTCTCCCCCTGGCTCGAACTCGACGGTGCCGACGAGCGTCTCGCGAGGTGGTCCGACGCGAGCGGGCTCGACCTCGTGCGTCTGGGCACCACCGCCGACGCGGACGAGATCAAGGACACCGCCGTCACTCAGCCGCTCGTGGTCGCGCTGTCGTTGCTGGCGGCCGACGAGCTGGGTCGCCGTGTCGACCTGCCGGAGTCCACGGTCGCCGCCGGGCATTCCGTCGGTGAGCTGGCCGCCGCTGCGGTGGCCGGAGTGCTGCCCGCCGACGACGCGGTCGCCCTCGCCGCGGTCCGTGGCCGTGAGATGGCCGCCGCCTGCGCGCTGGAGCCGACGGGGATGTCGGCCGTGCTCGGCGGCGACGCCGACGCCGTCGTCGCGCACCTCGACCGGCTCGGCCTGGATCCGGCGAACCGCAACGGCGCCGGTCAGATCGTCGCGGCGGGACCCGTCGCGTCGCTCGACCAGCTCGCCGAGGACCCGCCGGAGGGCGCCAGGGTGCGTCCTCTTCCGGTCGCCGGGGCCTTCCACACCCGCTTCATGACGCCCGCGCGGGAAGCGCTGGCGCAGCACGCCGACAAGGTCGCGGCCGCCGACCCGGCACTGGCCCTGCTCTCCAACGCGGACGGTTCCCTCGTCTCGCAGGGCCCCGAGGTGCTCAGCAGGCTGGTCGAGCAGGTGACCAAGCCGGTGCGCTGGGACTCGTGCATGGCCACACTCGCCGACCGCGGCGTGCGGACCTTCGTCGAACTTCCCCCCGCCGGAACCCTGTCGGGCATGGTGCGCCGCGAAATCAAGGGTGTCACGACCGTCCCGCTGAAGACGCCCGCCGATCTGGACAAGGTCGCCGACACGCTAGCCGAGTCCGCCGGCGAGACCGGGAGCACCGTGTGAGCACCGCACCGACGATGAGTCTGCCCAGCGCACCCGCCGGAACGCGGATCCTCGGCTTCGGCAGCACCCAGGGCAACCGGATCGTCACCAACGACGACATTGCGAAGACAGTCGACACCAACGACGAGTGGATCCAGCAGCGCGTCGGCATCGTCAGCCGCCGGCTCGGTGACGAGGACCAGACCGTGGTGGCCATGGCGATCGAGGCCGGGGCGAAAGCCCTCGCCGACGCGGGCCTGGCACCGTCCGACGTGGACCAGGTCATCATCGCCACCTGCACGATGCCCGGGCAGATCCCGAACGCGGCGGCCCAGGTCGCCGACCGCCTCGGGATCAAGGCCGGCGGTGCTTTCGACGTCAACGCCGCCTGCGCCGGGTTCTGCTACGCGCTCAACACCGCATCCGACCTCGTGCTCACCGGCAGCGCGCGGCGTGTTCTGGTCATCGGCGCGGAACGGTTCCAGGAGTGGCTGGACTGGGACGACCGGGCGAACTGCATCATTTTCGCCGACGGCGCCGGTGCCGCCGTGGTCGGACCGTCGGAGTCGGTCCAGATCGGTAAGGCCGCGCTGGGCAGCGCGGGCGATCTCGTCGACACCATCTACCTGCGTGACAACAAGTACATCTACCAGGAGGGCCAGTCGGTCTTCCGGTGGGCGACCACGAAGATCGCGCCGGTCGCGATGCACGCCGTGGAGCTGTCCGGGCTGAAGCTCTCCGAGATCGACGTCTTCGTCGCCCACCAGGCCAACCTGCGCATCGTCGAGGCGATCGCGAAGAAGCTCCAGAGCAACGGAGCCCGCGACGACCTCGTGATCGCCCGTGACATCGTCTACTCGGGCAACACCTCCGCGGCCTCCATTCCGCTGGCCATCGACCACATGCGCTCGGCGGGCGAAATCTCCAGCGGCGACGTGATGCTGCTGGTCGGCTTCGGCGCGGGGTTGTCCTACGCAGGCCAGGTGGTGATCTGCCCCTAGGCGGCACACCACCGCCGTCATCCGCCGCGGGCGCACTGCGGCAGCAGGAGAAACAGGAAGGAACCGAGGACCGTGTCCAACGAGGAAATCACCCAGGGTCTGGCAAGCATCGTCGAAGAGGTCGCCGGTGTCGACGCCGCCGACGTGACCATCGACAAGTCGTTCGTCGACGACCTCGACATCGACTCGCTGTCGATGGTGGAGATCGCCGTGCAGGCCGAGGACAAGTTCGGCGTGAAGATCCCGGACGACGAGCTAGCCAACCTCAAGACCGTCGGCGATGCGGTGGACTACATCGCCAAGAACGCATGACGCCGGTGGACGTCGTCGTCACCGGGATGGGCGCGACGACACCGCTCGGCGGTGACGTCGCGTCCACCTGGGACGGTTTGCTGGACAACCGCAGCGGGGTCCGTCCCATCGAGGCGGACTGGGTCGAGCAGTACGACCTGCCCGCCCGAATGGCCGCCTCGCTCGCGGTCGAGCCGAGCGAGCTGCTGCCGCGTGTGCAGATGCGCCGGATGGACCGCTGCGAACAGATCGCCCTCGTCGCCGCGCGCCAGGCGTGGGCGGACGCGGGGCACGAGCAGCCCACCGAGGAGTCGCAGTCCGTGGACCCGGACCGCCTCGGGGTCGCACTCGGCACCGGGATCGGTGGGCCGTTGACGCTGTTGGAGCAGGACGACCTGCTCGAGTCCGGCGGGGTGCGCAAGGTCTCGCCGCTGACGGTGCCGATGCTCATGCCGAACGGTCCGGCCGCGCACGTGAGCCTCGACCTGTGGGCTCGCGCGGGCGTGCACTCGCCCGCCTCGGCCTGCGCGTCGGGCGCGGAGGGCCTGGCCGTCGGTCTGCAGATGATCCAGTCGGGTCGTGCCGACGTCGTCGTCGCCGGCGGCGCGGAGGCGTGCATCCACCCCATCACGGTGGCCGGGTTCGCCCAGTCGCGGACGTTGAGCACCCGCAACGACGCACCGCAGCGCGCGTCGCGTCCGTTCGACGTCGACCGCGACGGGTTCGTCATGGGTGAGGGCGCCGGGGTGCTGGTGCTGGAGCGTGCCGACCACGCCGAGGCTCGCGGTGCGCGGATCTACGCGCGACTGGCCGGGGCGGGGATCACCTCCGACGCCCACCACATCACCGGCAACCACCCGGACGGCATCGGCCAGATCAACGCGATCACCTCGGCCCTGCGTAACGCCGACCTCACTCCGTCCGACGTCGGTCACGTCAACGCGCACGCCACGTCCACCGTGGTGGGCGACGTCGGCGAGGCCGCCGCGGTGCGCAAGGCGATCGGCGACCACGCGGTGCTCACCGCCCCGAAGGGCGCGCTCGGTCACCTGGTCGGTGGCGCGGGCGCTGTGGAAAGCATCGCCACCGTGTTGTCGATCCATCACGGGGTCGTGCCCGCCACCGCGAACCTCGAGAGCCTCGACCCGAAGGTCGAACTCGACGTGGTGGCAGGTGAGCCGCGCAAGATCGAGCTGAACGCGGCCGTGAACGACTCGTTCGGATTCGGCGGGCACAACGTCGCGCTCGCCTTCGCTCGGGCCTGACCGGCCCCGCCCCTTCTGCCCGTCCTCATCCGGAGGCATGTGATGACCGCACTGGTCGAGCGTCCCCAGACCGAACAACAGCAACTGGATCCGCGTGACCCACAGCTGCGCCTGGAGCAGTTGCTCGACGACGGTTCCGTCGTCGCGCTGCATCCTCGGGATGCCAGCGGCATGTTCGCGGTGCGTGGCCGCATCGACGGCGCCAAGGTGATCGTCTACTGCAGCGACGCCACGAAGATGGGTGGCGCGTTGGGCTCCGAGGGCTGCGGGCACATCGTGGACGCCATCGACACCGCGGTGCGGGAACGCTGCCCGGTGATCGGGGTGTGGCACTCCGGTGGCGCGCGGATCCCGGAAGGTGTCGAGTCGCTGGACGGCATGGGCCAGATGTTCGCGGCCATGGTCCGCGCCTCCGGCCGGGTGCCGCAGATCTCCGTCGTGGTCGGTCCGGCGGCGGGTGGTGCCGCCTACGGGCCTGCGCTGACGGACGTGGTGATCATGGCTCCGGCCGGGCGGGTGTTCGTCACCGGCCCGGACGTGGTCAAAAGCGTCACGGGCGAGCAGATCGACCAGGACGGGCTCGGCGGAGCGGACGCGCACGGCACGAAGTCCGGTGTCGTGCACGTCGTCGCCAACGACGAGCCCGACGCCTACCAGCGGGCGCGGCGACTGACCGGCCTGTTCGCGAAGCCGGGCCTGTTCGACCTGCACTCCGTGCAAGACGAGCACGACCTGGGCGCACTGCTGCCGGAGAAGGCCAATCGGGCCTACGACGTCAAGCCGGTGATCCGGGGCATCCTGGATTCCGACGACGACGGCTCGGCGGTGTTCGAGGAGATCCAGGGCAAGTGGGCGCCGAACGTCGTCGTCGGGTTGGGCAGGCTCGGTGGCCGCACCGTCGGCGTCATCGCGAACAACCCGATCCGCAAGGGCGGGTGCCTGGATTCGCTCTCCGCGGAGAAGGCGGCCCGGTTCGTGCGGATGTGCGACTCGTTCGGGGTTCCGCTGCTGGTGATGGTCGACGTCCCGGGTTACCTGCCCGGGGTCGGCCAGGAATGGGGCGGTGTCGTGCGCCGCGGCGCGAAGCTGCTGCACGCGTTCGGTGAGGCGGTGGTCCCCCGCGTGACGCTGGTGACCCGGAAGTCCTACGGCGGCGCGTACATCGCGATGAACTCGCGCGCACTCGGCGCCACCACGGTGTTCGCCTGGCCGGACTCGGAAGTCGCGGTGATGGGCGCGAAGGCCGCCGTCGACGTGCTGCACCGCAAGGCGCTGGCCGCCGCGCCGGACGAGGAACGGGAGGCGTTGCGCGACAAGCTCACCGAGGAGCACGAACGCGTCGCAGGCGGTGTCGGTCGCGCGATGTCGATCGGCGTGGTCGACGAGGTCATCGAACCGAAGGAGACTCGCCGCCGCATCGCCGAGGCGCTGGCCGCTGCCCCCGCAGGTTGCGGCTCGCACGGCAACATCCCGCTCTAGACCGGGGCGCGGATTGATCTGCGTTGGTGGTTGCGTGGCGGAACCTCAGCGCCGTGGTCCGGTTGTGTGGGTTCCCGCTCAGCGGCTCCGCCGCTGACGCGACACGGCGACAGCTCCGTCTGCAAGGACCCGTCCGAAGGGGCCACCTCGTTCCGAACGAGGTGGCCCCTTCGCCTTCCCGGGGTCCGCTGGCGCGTGCCGGCGATCAACCCGTGTGCGAGTCGTTTCGTCGCCCGAACCTTCCCTGAATCCAGCACTACGCTTCGATGTGCGGGAGTGTCGGCGTCACGGACGCCGGAGCACGAGGGGTGAGAACATGGCGAAGTTGATCTACTCGGCGATCATGTCGCTGGACGGATACATCGCCGACGAGAACGGCAACTTCGACTGGGCTGTTCCGGACGACGAGCTGCACGAGTTCGTCAACGATCTCGAACGCCCCATCGGCACCCACCTGTTCGGCCGGCGCATGTACGAGACCATGCTCGCCTGGGAGACCATGGGTGGCCCGGACGATCCTGCTCAGACGCAGGATTTCGCCGAGCTCTGGCACGCGACCGACAAGATCGTCTACTCCACGACGCTGGACGCGACCAGCACCGCCCGAACCCAGCTGGAGCGGGAGTTCAACCCGGACGCCGTCCACCAGCTCAAGGAACTGGCACCGCACGACCTGAGCGTGAGCGGCCCCGGTCTCGCCACGCACGCCTTCCACGCCGGGCTCGTTGACGAGGTCCGCCTGTTCGTCATCCCGGTGCTCGTCGGCGGCGGCACCCGCGCGCTGCCCGACGGTGTGCGGCTCCGGCTCAACCTGACGGACGAACGCCGCTTCGACACCGGCACCGTGTACCTGTGCTACGGGATCACCCCGAGCTGATCAGCACGGGCTGTACTGGGAGCTGCCGGGCAGGTTGGTGTCGAGGCGGAGCCCGCCCGAGTCCTTCACCAGCGGGTACACCACGTGCCACCGGAGACAGTCGACCGGCATCTCGGACGGCGCGTCGGCAGGATCCTGGACGCTGGTGAACGACAACAGCACCCGGACCGAATCGTCCGGTCCCGGCCGGATCGTGTGCACCAGGATGCTGCCGTCCCGGGTCGAGCCGTAGGCGTCGCGCCACTCGTCCTCGGGCATGGTGCGTTGCCGTTCCTCGACGACCGTCGTCCGCCACTGGTCGTAACGATTCGCGTTGATCGAGTAGAACAGGATCTGCAGCATCGACCGGACCGTGCGGTGGTCCGGATGCTCGGCCGCGCCCGGCGCCAACTCGACCACCGCGGGTCCCGGGCGACCCTGCGTCGCGGGAGCACTCGTCGTGGAGTTCGGCTCCGAAGGTTCTGCCCCGGACTCGCCGTAGAGTGCACGAGCGCTGAGACCGCCGCCGACGGCGGCCACGAGAACCACGAGCGTCACCGGCACGGCCCACGGCCAGAGGCGCCCACGGCGCGGAGCGGAACTCGACGGCACCGTGCGAGTTTCCCACATCGGTACCCGCCGCGGTGGGGACAGCCGCGAGGTGGGGAACTGCAGGGTGGGGTCTGTCAGCCGACCCGGTGCAACCAGGTCACCGGTGCCCCGTCACCCCCGCAGCGGAACGGCTCCAGCGCCTCGTCCCACGCCGAGCCCAGCATCTGCTCGACGCGGTGACCGAACGACTCCTGACCGGTACTCGTCAGCGCGAGAGTGCGCAGCTGGTCCTCGGTGACCATGATGTCGCCGTTCGCGCCGGTCGCGGCCCGCCAGAGGCCGAGTTCGGGCACGTGACAGTAGCGTTCGCCGTCGACGCCGACGCTCGGATCCTCGGTCACCTCGAACCGCAGCATCGGCCAGGCACGCAACGCGCTCACCAGCGTCCCGCCGGTCCCCGGCTCACCCGTCCAGACACACTCCGCGCGCAACTGGCCGGGCGCGGCCGACTGAGCGGTCCAGCTGAGGTCGACCCGCGTGCCGAGAGCACCGGAAATCGCCCACTCGACGTGCGGGCAGACCGCAGACGGCGACGAGTGGACGTAGACCACACCAGTGGCTGGACCACGATCACTGCCTCGTGTCACTGCTGACCTCCGCTGTCTCGACGAGGGACGTCTTCCCCTACGACCTCGCCCAGCGGCGTTCAGCTCGCGACGCGAACAGTGGATCACGCGTGGTCTCATTCTGCACGCCGAACACCGGGCTCCGCCAGGACAGCCGAGCGAGGGACGACCTGTTCGTCCGCTTCAAGGGCCCGTGCGGGGACTCCGCCCGCGATTCGGCGATCATGCGAAACCGCTGATCGGCGGTCCTCCGGTCGCGTCGGCCCGGATGGCATCGACACGCGGCGACAACACTGATCAAATTCACCTGATCGGGCGAGCCTCGAGGTTGGACCGCTCCGGGCACGGGGACGGCTACGGTACGGATCAGCGAGCGACTGCGGACGGAGGACGCGATGCGGCTGATACGGCTCGACGACGAACCGAGCACCGTCGGCGCCGACGTCCGGACGTCGCTGACGGTGTGGGGCGCCGGGCGGGGCGTGTTCGGTGGAGTCGGCGTGTTCGGTTGTCAGCCGCCCGGGTGCCCGCGTCCCCTCGACGCCGTCCTCGTCCTGCCACGCGGCGTCATCGTCGTCGTCGGCGTCGACCTCTCCGACCCGGCACTCACCGTGGACGCGCCGGTGCACACGCCGTGGACCGTCGACGGCTGGCCGCTGGTGCGCACGGAAGGCGACGTCAATCCGGCTCTGGAGGCGATGCAGGCGGCCACGGCGCTGGCGAAGACGCTGCACGAC
Organism: Allosaccharopolyspora coralli; assembly: GCF_009664835.1. Classification (NCBI taxonomy): domain Bacteria; kingdom Bacillati; phylum Actinomycetota; class Actinomycetes; order Pseudonocardiales; family Pseudonocardiaceae; genus Allosaccharopolyspora; species Allosaccharopolyspora coralli. Next base: position 1,481,882 of record NZ_CP045929.1, on the reverse strand, counting down.
CGCGAGGCCGAGCCGCTGCCGGTGAGCACGATCGTCGCGGTCGGGCCGTACGCGGACCGGATCACCCAGCCCACGCAGGATCTCAACCGAGGTGTCCGGGTCCTGTGCCCGACGACTCGGACGATGCTCTCGGCGGTCCGGGAGCTGGCGACCTACGAGGACACCTGCCGCGCCGAGCCCGCGGCCCGTGTGCTGCGCATCCTCGGCGCCGGCTCACAGCGGCTCGGGATGGCCACGCTCGTCGACGAAGGCTTCCCCGACGTCGCCTCTGGCCTCGCGAGCTCGGAGACGACGAGGCTGAAGAAGGTCCCCGACGAGGACGCTGAGCGGTCGGCGCAACGGGGATCGTCGCGCTCCACGACCGATCGCGCGGTCGCGGGAACTCCGCAGGACGCGCTCACGCGACGTCGAACCATCACGCTCGGGTTCGTAGCACTTCTGGTCTGTCTCGCCGCCGTCCTCGTGCTGATGCTCGGCACACCCAATTGACACGAGGCGAACGGCACTCTCGCCCCACAAGACGAGGCGAATGTGCCGTTCGACCGTCAGAGGCCGTACTCCTCGAGAAGGCGGAGCCAGATCTCGCTCGCGGTCGGGAACGAGGGGACCGCGTGCCAGAGACGACGCAACGGCACCTCGCCCGCCACAGCGATCGTCGCGGAGTGCAACAGCTCGGCCAGATCCGGGCCGACGAAGGTCACCCCCACCAGTACCTCCCGGTCCTCGTCGACCACCATCCGCGCCGCACCGCGAAAATCGTCGGCCTGCAGCGCCGAGCCCGCCACGCCGAAGTCCAGGTCGACCACGGCGGTCCGGTAGCCCTCCCGTTCGGCTCGCTCGGCGGTGCGGCCCACGGCGCACACCGCAGGATCGGTGAACACGACCTGTGGCACCGCATGCTCGTTGGCGGTCGCCGTGAAGCGACTCCACTCGGGACTGTCGACGATGTTCCGTCCGGCGGACCGGGCGACGATCACGTCACCGATCACTCGCGCCGCGTACTTGCCCTGGTGTGTCAGCTGCGGTTGGTCGGTGGAATCCCCCGCCGCGTACAGCCACCCGGCGTCGACACCACGCACCTGGCCGTGCTCGTCGACCTGCAGCGGATCGCCGGGCGACAGCCCGACCGTCTCCAGGCCGACGTCGTCGGTGCCCGGGCGCCGCCCGGTAGCCACGAGCAGATGATCACCGCGCACCTCCGTGCCGTCCGAAAGCCGCGCCCGGACCGCACCGTCCTCTCCGGACACGGCGGTGACGTCGGTGGACAGCCGGAGGTCGACACCGTCGGCGCGGAGTCCCTCGGCGACGAGGTCGCCCGCCACCGGCTCCGTGGACGGCAACGGTCGTTCGGACCGGCCGACGAGGGTCACCGCGCTGCCGAGACGCGCCCATGCCTGCGCGAGCTCGGTGCCCACGACCCCCGCACCGACGACGAGCAGGCTTCGAGGAACGTGCTGTGCGGACGTACCTTCGCGCGAGCCCCAGGTCTCGACGCCGTCCAGGCCGTCGATGGGCGGGACACGCGGGACACTCCCCGTGCAGATGACGACCGCCCTTCTCGCACTGACCCGCACATGTCCCTCGGCGCCGTCCACATCGACCTGCCGATGCCCCGTGAGCCGGCCGTGGCCACGAAGCACCTCGACACCGGCGTTCTGGGCCCAGCTGACTTGCGCGGAGTCGTCCCACTCGGATGTGAAAGAGTTTCGGCGGCGGAGCACGGCCGACGCGTCGAGGTCGCCCGTCACCGCCTCACGCGACCCGCCGACACGCCGCGCCGCAGCGAGCGCATGGCCGGACCGGAGTAGGGCTTTACTGGGCATGCACGCCCAGTACGAGCATTCGCCGCCGAACCGCTCGGATTCGATGAGCAGTGCGGACAGTCCCCCCGCGACGGACCGTGCGGCGGCGTTCTCACCGACCGGCCCGGCCCCGAGCACGACGACATCGTATTCGCGCACATCCGACATGACGTCCACCAGACTGCACCCGCGCACCGAAGGCAACTCGGGCCAGAAGTTGTCTGTGATCTGTCGTGGTGGTCGCTTACCGGCGTCCCAGCTCACCGCTCGCGTTGCTCGGAGCCTCTCACCGTGCTCGGACCGAGCACGCCAGACCATGCCCTGAGGGCATCAGGACAAGACCAAGGACACGCACTCGCCTCACCCCCAGAAGGTGGCGGGGGTCGTCGCGCAGGTGTCTTCCGAGCACGGCGCCGGCAGCACGTCGACCGTACCGCCGTCGATGAGCCACTGTGGGGTCCCGGACGCCGAGACGAGGAATCGGCCGAGCTTGTCGGTGGACAGCTGCACGCTGTCGGCGTCGACGCGGTGTCCAGCCACCGAGAACGGCACGCCTCCCCCGACCACCTCGCCGCTGCCCGGGTCGAACGTGGACACACGAAAACGCTCACCCCGGTCACAGTCGACCGGCGACAACGCCGCGACCTCCGTTCCGGTCCACTCCACGGCGATCGCCCCGCAGTCGCCGGGCGTCGGCACGGTGGGCAACGCGGCCAACTCCGTGGCCTCGGAGCCGACGTGTACCTGCGTGTGCCCCTGCTGTGACCGCGTCAGCACCGCGATCCGACCGTCATCGCCGACCGCGAGGTCGAGCACGTCGAGGCCGGGTGGCACGGCGATCCTGCGCTGTGTCCCGCCACCACCCACGACGACCTCACGGTTTCCGGCGTAGGCGACCGTGCCCGCCCCGGCTGCGAACGCCCGGACGTCCCGATGTTCCGACAACGGTTCCACGATGCGCTGCTCGCCCGCAGCGTCGATCTCGACGATGCCCTGCTCGGCCCCGTTCTGAAGGACGACGTACACCCGGTCCTCGTCGGCGGCGATCGTCCCGCCCGGTACCGGCGTGCGGGCGATCCGGTCGAGCTGGCGACCCGAGCCGACGTCGAACGTGGCGATCACTCCCGGCTCCGGCTGCGCGACGTAGCTGTTCGGGGCGACGCCGGCAGGTTCCGGGCGCGGTGGCCCGACTTGCACGATCGCGACGACCACGGCGGTGACCGCCGCGGCACCGGCGACAGCGGCGGCGATCAGCGGTCGTCGCGGCGACCGGCGCCTGCGCACCTCAGAGAGCAACCGGGGCAGCGCATCGGGTGCCGGTTCGACGTCGTCGACCGCGTCCGCGAGACGACGGCGCACCTCGTGGACCGCGCGCTCGTGGTCGTCACGGCCCTGTCCACGATGGAAGTCGTTCACACCCACTCCCGTAACAGTTCGGACAGCCGCGCGACCCCGCGCGAGCAGTACGATTTGACCGCTCCCGGACTGACCCGCATCAGCTCGGCTGTTCGCGCCTCGCTGACATCGGCGTAGTAGCGCAGGACCACCGCCTCTCGCTGCCTGCGTGGCAGTTTGGCGAGCGCATCCGCGAGCAACGCCCGGTCCACTCCCCGCCCGGTGTCGTCGGGGTGAGAGTCGCGCTCGGCGAGTGTCGGTTGGTAGCGCTTGGCGACGAGCCGTCGACGCAACACCGAACGGGCCCGGTTGAGCACCGCCTGCCGCAGAAACGCCAGCGCCTTGTCCGGGTCGCGCAGCCGTGACCTCGAGTCGTACACCCGCAGGAACGCGTCGTGGACGACGTCCTCGGCGGCCGAGCGATCGTCGACGAGCAACAGGGCGATGCGTAACAGCTGCCGGTAATGCTCCTGGTATAGATCGGTCAGTTTCCTCGTCAGCTCATCCATGCCCGCCAGCCCGTCGCCCGGCCCGACGGTCGCGGGCATCGCGATCGAAACCGTCACGTGGAGCCAAGACGCGCGACACCCCCTCCGCGGTTGGCAAGCGGCCGGGAGATTCTCCCCGCACTCGAACACCCGTCGGGGAAGCCTACCGGCATGATGATCTCGGTCGGCCACACCTCCGTGACTCAGAGGGCATGCGGAGCTGCGGCCGCCACAGCGTCGAGGGCTGCCGCCGGTCTGTTGGCTCCGTGAGCATCGCACCGGCACGCGCCCGCTCCGTCTCACATCCTGGTTACATCCGTTTCGCGGACTGGACATCGCGGTGCGGCAGGAAGATCCTCAACGCTGCTGAACAAGCCCCCTGTGACGCGAACTCACACAAAAGGAGATTCGGGGACGGTGTCGACGACAACGGACAACAGTGAGGCAGCCGACCGGCCCGCCTCACGCAAGAAGAAGATGAGCACCCGCGAGATCGTGGTGTGGGTGCTGGTGGCGGTCGTCGGTGCCGTCGCCTGGGGCATTCTCGCCCTCAGCCGGGGCGAAGAGATTTCGGCCGTGTGGCTGGTCTTCGCCGCGGTCGCCTCCTATGCGATCGCCTACCGCTTCTACTCGCGATTCATCGCCTACAAGGTGCTGCGGGTCGACGACACGCGCGCGACCCCGGCCGAGCGCTTGAACAACGGCACCGACTTCCACCCCACCGACCGCCGGGTGCTCTTCGGCCACCACTTCGCCGCGATCGCGGGCGCGGGGCCACTGGTAGGCCCGGTGCTCGCCGCGCAGATGGGCTACCTGCCCGGCACGATCTGGATCATCGTCGGGGTCATCTTCGCCGGTGCGGCGCAGGACATGGTGGTGCTGTTCTTCTCCACCCGTCGCGACGGCCGCAGCCTCGGGCAGATGGCGCGCGAGGACATCGGCCCGGTCGGCGGCATCGCCGCCCTGATCGCCGTGTTGTCCATCATGATCATCCTGTTGGCGGTGCTCGCGCTGGTCGTGGTCGAGGCACTGGAAAGCTCGCCGTGGGGCGCCTTCTCGATCGCCATGACCATCCCGATCGCCTTGTTCATGGGCTTCTACCTACGGTACCTGCGCCCGGGTCGCATCATCGAGACCTCGGTGATCGGCGTCACCCTGCTGCTGCTCGCCATCGTGGGCGGCGGATGGGTCGCCGAGTCGGGCCTGGCCGACACCTTCACCCTCACCGGTAATCAGCTGACCTTCGCTCTCGTCGTGTACGGCTTCGTGGCCTCGGTGCTGCCGGTGTGGATGCTGTTGGCACCGCGCGACTACCTGTCGACGTTCATGAAGGTCGGCGTCATCGTCATGCTGGCGCTGGCGATCGTGGTCGCGCAGCCGGTCCTGCGTGCCGACGCCGTCACCGAGTTCGCGCTCAACGGCGAAGGGCCGGTGTTCAGCGGCGCCCTGTTCCCGTTCGTGTTCATCACGATCGCCTGCGGTGCCCTGTCCGGCTTCCACGCCTTGGTGGCATCGGGCACCACGCCGAAGCTGGTCGAGAAGGAATCGCAGGTCCGCGTCCTCGGCTACGGCGGCATGCTCATGGAGTCGTTCGTCGCGGTGATGGCGATCGCGGCGGCCTGCATCATCGATCCGGGCTTGTACTTCGCGATGAACATGCCCGACGCACAACTCGGCGCGACCGTGGAATCGGCCTCGCAGGCGGTCGCCGGGATCGGATTCTCGATCACGCCGGAACAGCTGACCGCCGCGGCCGCCGCCGTGGAGGAAGAGACACTCGTCGGTCGCAGCGGTGGTGCGCCCACCCTCGCGGTGGGCTTGTCGGAGGTCTTCTCGCAAGTGCTCGGCGGGGAGGGCGCCCGAGCGTTCTGGTACCACTTCGCCGTCATGTTCGAGGCGCTGTTCATTCTGACCACTGTGGACGCCGGCACTCGCGTCGGCCGTTTCATGCTGCAGGACACCGTCGGCAACATCTGGCCGAAGTTCGGCGACGTGAGCTGGAAGCCGGGCATCTGGATCGCCAGCGCCGCGATCGTCGGCGGCTGGGGCTACTTCCTGTGGGCAGGCGTGAACGACCCACTCGGCGGGATCAACCAGCTGTTCCCGTTGTTCGGCATCGCCAACCAGCTGCTCGCGGCGGTGGCACTCGCAATCGGCACCACGATCCTCATCAAGACCGGCCGCGCGAAGTACGCGTGGGTGACGATCATTCCGTTGGCGTTCGACGCGGCGGTCACGCTCACGGCGAGCTGGCAGAAGGTGTTCTCGGCGGACTCGTCGATCGGCTTCTTCGCCCAGCGCGCCGAGTACCAGGCGGCGATCGCAGCCGGTGAGACGAGCAAAGGGTCGGCCGAGAACCTCGAACAGATGCAGAAGGTCGTCGTCAACTCCACGGTGGACGGCGTGCTGGCCATCCTGTTCGCGGTGCTGATCATCATCGTGCTCGTCGACGCGATGCGGGTGTGGGTGAAGGCGCTGCGGGCACCGGAACCACTCCCCGACACCGAGGTCGGCAAGGTCGAGTCCACTCGGTGGGCGCCGTCGGGTCTCATCATGACCCGAGAGGAACGCGAGACCCAACGCGAACGCGAGAAGGTCGGGGCGGGTTCGTGACGGCCGCATCGCTGCTGTCCAGGCTGGCCGGGTCCGCCCGATCGGCCTGGCAGATCGCGCGCGGGATCGTCGGGGAGACCGCCTACGAGCAGTACCTCGAACACCATCGCGCGCACCACCCGGACACCCCGGCGCTGGGCGAACGCGAGTTCTGGCGGGCGCACATCGACCGGGGTGACCGCGACCCGGGCTCACGCTGCTGCTGAGTACCCCGAGCTGATCGGACCCGATGACGACGTCGTGCCACCGCAGTGGACACCCGCGTCGTCGGGTCCGACGTGGCCGCCGCCGTCAGGGCTTGTACCCGACGGCACCTGCGATGGTCTTCTGCACCGGCAGCAAGCCGTTCAGCGCCGGACCGTCCGGCCACCAGTCCGCACACAGGACGAGCCCCGGGTCGACCAGTTCGAGCCCCGCAAGCATCGCCTCGAGCTGCGCCCTGGTACGAAAGACCCCGGTCCCCATCGGGCTGTGCAGGAACGTCTCTTCCATCCGGCGCGCCAACGGACTCGACTCCTCGTTCTCCGGGTCGAAGAAGTGGCTCAACCCGACGTAGGAGCCCGAGGGCAGCGCCTCGATGTACTCGCGCATGATGTCCTCGGGCGGACGCTCGCCGTCGTAGTGTGCATCGTGCCCATCTGGAACAGCGCGATCGGCTCCGAGAAGTCGAGATGTTTGCGCACCACCGGATCGTTGAGGACGCTGCCCGGATCGAAGATGTCGGCGGCACTGAAATGCGTCTGGTCGTTCTCCTCCAGCAGCGCCCGCCCGTGTGCGAGCACCACCGGATCGTTGTCGATGTAGACCACGCGCGAGTCGGGCTGCAGGCGCTGAGCGACCTGGTGGGTGTTCTCTGCGGTGGGCAGTCCCGAACCCGCGTCGAGGAACTGGGTGACTCCGGTCTGGCTCGCGATGAACCTGGTGGCGCGAATGAGGAAACTCCGGTTGTCCCAGGCGAGCTGACTCGCTTCGGGCGTCACAGCCTGAACCCGGCGGAACACTTCCCGGTCGATCTCGTAGTTGTCCTTGCCGTTGAGGAACGCGTCGTAGACCCTGGCGATGCTCGCCTGGGTCGTGTCGATGATGACGGGAGACTCGTCCTCGGACAACGCCGACTGAGCTTCGGCCATCATGACCTCGCAGAAGTGTGAGTAGTGGATCACTTAAGCACACAGCGTAAAAGGATCGACTCGATCGGTAAACGTCGGCCCGTCGCTCTCGTCGGATCGTTACGGTCGGTACTGTCGGTGATCACGTCGTGACGGCGGCGAATCCCCGAAGTAGCGTTCGCGGCCGCGCGAACGATGATCCAGACAGAACACACCCGTCGCAGCCGGGTGTCCCGCCGAGATGACTGTCGCGGCGCGACACGGTAGGAACGAAGGCGACACGAGCGCCGTCAAAGGTGCAGGCAACCGCACGGAAGGAGCCGACGATGGCCGGAGTCGAGCCCCCCGAGGAGCGCGACCGTCAGGCCACCGAGGTCGGCAGCGGCCCGACGGCGCTCCGGATCGTGCTCGGCACTCAGCTCCGTAGGCTGCGAGAGGCCGCCGAGATCAGCCGCCCCGACGCGGGGTACTCGATCCGCGGCTCCGGTTCGAAGATCAGCCGAATGGAACTCGGGCGGGTCGGGTTCAAGGAGCGCGACGTCGCCGACCTGCTGACGCTCTACGGCGTCACCGACGACGGGGAGCGCTCGGAGTTCCTCGACATGGTGCGCCGTTCGCACGAACCCGGCTGGTGGCACCGGTACACCGACCTGATGCCGACGTGGTTCCAGGACTACGTCGGCCTCGAAGAGTCGGCTTCGCGCATTCAGACCTACGAGCTGCAGTTCGTCCCGGGCCTGATGCAGACAGAGGCGTACGCGTTGGCGATCGCCAGCCGCGGCCGTCCGCAGCACGCGTCGCAGGACGCGCGGCGACGGGTGACACTGCGTATGCAACGCCAGCGGGTCCTCGCCGGCACTGACGCCCCCCGGTTGTGGGCGGTGATCGACGAGTCGGTGCTGCACCGGCCGATCGGCGGCCGCGAGACGATGCTCGCCCAGCTCGACCACCTGCTGGAGATCACGAAGCGGCCGAACGTCACGTTGCAGGTCGTGCCGTACCGACTGAGCGGCTATTCGGCCGAGGGCGCGTTCACGATGCTGCGGTTCGCCGAGCCGGAACTGCCGCACCTGGTCTACATCGAACACCTCGCCGGGGCGATGTATCTCGACAAGCTCGAGGAGATCGAGCAGTACAGCCGGGTGTTCGACCGGTTGACGGTGGACGCCGAGACGCCGGACATATCCCGTCAGATGCTGATGAAGATCCGCACGGAGATGTAGGTCCGCGTCGCGCGACACAGCGTGACGGTCCTCGCTCCGACTTCGCCTGCGCTCCGGAAGGCTTCACCAGCGTCGACAGGCGTTTGATCCCGCTGATGGTGGTTCGCGCTGAGATCACGGACTGTGCTCGCCCGGACTCCACGTCCGTCGAACGTGTAGAACCATCGCATTCATCTGCACGTGCACTTGCTCGCGAAGATCGCAGTGATATGGTCATCCGCACGCAACGGATGCACGTGCAGATGTACGTGGAACCCGGAAGGTGAGCCCATGTCGAGCGTTGTTCACAACGGCATGTCGGCGGCGCAGCTGCCCGAGGCTTCCTGGCGCAAGAGCGCGCGCAGCGGAGCACTCGGCAACTGTGTGGAGGTCTCCGCCCTCGACGGCGGAGACGTGGCCGTCCGCAACTCGCGATTCCCGGACGGACCCGCGCTGCTGTACACCCGCGCAGAGATGGCCGCGTTCGTGGCCGGCGCCAAGGACGGCGAGTTCGATGACTTCCTCGCCTGAAGCGCCGGAGACCGCCCCCGCGACTCCCGGCACGGATTCGCTGCTGCACGAGCTCATCGGACGCGGTTTCCAGTTCCTGCATCCGTGTGACGAGCACGGTGAGGTCGTCGCGGTGGTCGGCGTCCGCGCCCATCACGACGTCGTCGACGTGCTGCGACTGCACTCCGAGGACGACGCGGTCGCCACCCGGATCCCGGGCGACGAGGAGAACATCCTCGCGCCGTCCCGGATGGCGTGGCAGTCCACCGGCACGGCCGTGCACGTGCTCGGCGACTTGCTCTCGCTGCCCGACCAGCACACACCCGGCCTGGCGGACCCGCAGCAACCGTCCGCGGCCGCTCGCGGTTGCTGGGTCCCGGGCGGACCCGGCCGCGCGAAATGGCTCGCCGCGACCGCCTGAAGTACCGAAGAGACGCGTCAGCCGGGGTGCAGCACCGCTGCACCCCGGCTCTTTTCGCGGGCGGCCGCGTCCGTTGGCGTCAGGACTGGTGGCGAAACCGGCGAGTCCCGCACGACGATGTCGGGCTTGCCGTGACTCCGAACCCGGTCCCGATCCCTGCTCACGACGTCGTCGTCCGTGGCTGAGTCAGACGCGTGAGTCTTTGTGGTGGCTATAGCGACTAAAAAGGCTCACGCAACGGACTGCGTCGGAATCACCGACAGATCGTCGCCGCAGTCGGGTTGACATCGCCGGGACGGCGACGAACACTGCACACATTAATAACCGACTGTTCGGTCAGGTGCAAGGCGGGTGAAGCATTCGTGAGCAGCAACGAAAGCACCATCTCGGCCTCTTCGGCTGCGATGTTCGATGACGACGCGGCGTCGAAGGCGCTGGGTATCGAGATGCTGTCTGCCGTCGAGGGCGGTGCGGTGGCACGGATGGTCGTCACCGAGTCGATGGTCAACGGGCACGCCATCGCCCACGGCGGCTACCTGTTCCTGTTCGCCGACACCGCATTCGCCTGCGCCTGCAACAGCCACGGCCCGGTCACGGTCGCCGCGAGCGCCGAGATCACCTTCGTGGCGCCCGCCCGCGAGGGTGACGAGCTGTTCGCCCACGCCGAGGAACGCACCCGGTACGGCCGCAGCGGCATCTACGACATCACGGTCCGGCGCGGTCCCGAGTCGGACGCGCAGGTCATCGCGGAGTTCCGCGGGCACAGCAGGAGCATCAAGAACGGGGAGGCGACGCGCTCATGACATCGACTCACGACCGTCTCGGACGCGCACCCGCGGGCACCGAGCTGGACTCCGCCGAACACCTCTCGCCCGACGAACTCGCGGCGCTGCAACTCGAACGTCTCCAGTGGACACTTCGTTACGCCTACGACAACGTTCCGCTGTACAAGAAGAAGTTCGACGAGATCGGAGTGCGCCCCGAGGACTGCCGCTCACTGCAGGATCTGGCGAAGTTCCCGACCACGACGAAGGACGACCTCCGGGAGACCTATCCGTTCGGGATGTTCGCCGTGCCGTCCGAGAAGGTACGGCGGATCCACGCGTCCAGTGGCACCACCGGCAAGCCGACCGTCGTCGGCTACACCGAACGGGACCTCGAGGTGTGGTCCGACGTCGTCGCCCGCTCCATCCGGGCAGCCGGTGGACGTCCGGGGCACAAGGTGCACGTGTCCTACGGATACGGGCTGTTCACCGGCGGTCTCGGCGCGCACTACGGCGCGGAACGCCTGGGGTGCACGGTGATTCCGGCGTCCGGCGGGATGACCTCGCGGCAGGTGCAGATCATCCAGGACTTCCAGCCCGAGATCATCATGGTCACGCCGACGTACATGCTCACGCTCATCGACGAGTTCCGACGCCAGGGCATCGACCCGCGCAGCACGTCGCTGAAGGTCGGGATCTTCGGTGCCGAGCCGTGGACGGAGCAGATGCGCCGCGAGATCGAAGACACCCTCGACATGCACGCGGTCGACATCTACGGCCTGTCCGAGGTGATGGGTCCGGGGATCGCCAACGAGTGTGTCGAGACCAAGGACGGCCTGCACATCTGGGAGGACCACTTCTACCCGGAGGTCATCGATCCGATCGAGGGCACGGCGCTCGAAGACGGGGAGGTCGGCGAGTTGGCGTTCACCTCCTTGACGAAGGAGGCACTGCCGATCATCCGGTACCGCACTCGCGACCTGACCCGGCTCCGTCCGGGCACGGCGCGACCCGCCTTCCGGCGAATGGAGAGGGTCACCGGCCGCAGCGACGACATGATCATCCTGCGCGGTGTGAACGTGTTCCCCAGCCAGATCGAGGAAATCGTGCTGCGCGCGGAGGGACTGTCACCGCACTTCCAGCTCGACCTCAGCCGGGTGGACCGGATGGATCACATGTCAGTCCGGGTCGAGGCCCGCGACGAGACGACCGTGGATCAACGAGCAGGCGCCCCGGCGTTGCTGGTGCAGGCGATCAAGGAGGCGGTCGGGGTGACCGCCGAGGTCAGCATCGTGGATCCCGGCACGCTGGAACGGTCGGTCGGCAAGCTTCGACGTGTCCGCGACCACCGCGCGACGGAGTCCTGAGGGCACGCCAGGAGGCGATGGCGACAATGGTCGGCATGACGGACAGGCCCAACGGGCGTGGCAGGCCGGGCTATGACCTGGAGTCGCTGCTGCAGACGGCGGTGAAGGTCTTCCATGAACGTGGCTACGACGGCACGAGCATGGAGGACCTCGCGAAACGGCTCGGGATCACGAAGTCGGCGATCTACTACCACGTGCCGAGCAAGGAGGAGTTGCTCCGCCTGAGCGTGGACCGGGCCCTGGATGCGCTGTTCGCGGTGATGGAGGAACACGAGTCCCGTGAGGGTCCGGCGATCGACCGGTTGCACCACGTGGTGCGGCGCAGTGTCGAGGTGCTCGTGGACGAGCAGGCGTTCGTCACGCTGCTGCTGCGGGTGCGCGGCAACTCCAAGGTGGAACGCCGGGCCGTGGCGCGGCGCCGCGAGTTCGACCATCTCGTTGGGCAGCTGGTCACCGAGGCCGAACGAGAAGGAAGCCTGCGCCCGGACGTCGACCCGGCGTTGACGAGCAGGCTGCTGTTCGGCATGGTCAACTCACTCATCGAGTGGTATCGACCACGACAGGGGTTGAACACGGACGACCTCGCCGACGCCGTCACGAAGATCGCGTTCGACGGTCTTCGGGCACGCTGAATCCCGGCACGTCCCGAGTGGATGCACTACTCTGGGAAGTCGATCTCGAGAGACAGTGGGGGCATCGTGGCCGCGTGGACGGACCTGGTCAGCTACATCCGTTCCGAGTACAACGTGATCGAGGACGATCCCGACGAGATTCGAGTCCTCATCGAGTACGGCGAGGACGACGAGCTACACCGCAGCCAGGTCGTCATCATCTGCCGCGAAGTCCTCGACGGCCACGAAGACTGGGTGCAAATCGCGTCGGTGTGCGGCCCGGCCGCCGACGTCGATCTGCACCAGTTCCTCACGGAGATGGGCGAGACCACGGTGGTGTGCGGGGCGGTCGTCATGAACGAACACATCGTCATCCGCGACGCCCTGCCGCTGATGAACCTCGACCTCAACGAGTTCGAGGATCCGCTGACGTTCGTCGCGGCCACAGCCGACCACCTCGAAGAGAAGTTCTGGGGAGGCGACGGCTACTGACGCTCCCGGGCAGGCGGCGCCCTGGCCACGGCCGGCCCGGCACGTCTCGCTACGATCGCGTTCGAGGGGCAGTAGCTCAGCAGGTCAGAGCAGCAGACTCATAATCTGAAAGGTCGCGGGTTCGAGCCCCGCCTGCCCCACCATCACACCAGGTCAAACGCTTAGTTGGCGCTGGCAGTTTGACCAGCCCCACACAATTGCCACACTTTAGGACCGGAACCACTCAACCTCATTGAGCGCGTCCCGCAGCAGCGCGACTCGGGATGCGACGCCCCATGTAGACGTCCTGCGTCGTTGACACCTTGGAGTGACCGAGCTGATCGGCAATCTCTCTCGCCGTCAACCCCGCGCCATCCAGCACGGTCGCCATGGAACGTCGAAATGTCCGGAACGTCACCCACGGATAGCCCGCGCGTTCACGGAACCGCCGCCACCGCGCGCCGACGTTGTGCTTGTCGGGCAGGCCACCCAGCGAGTTCAGGAACACCGGGCCGTCAAGCTCGCGTTCATCAACGTCGAAGACTTCGGCGAGGCGGCGACGACGGTCTCGAAGCATGGCGACGAGCCATAGCGGCAGCGGCAGTGATCGCTCAGACACGTCCGTCTTGCCGTCATTGATCATGTTGCCCGTCCCGCGCGCGCGAATCAGGTTCCCTGCCCAAACAACGATGCCCGCGTCCAAGTCCAGATGGTGCCAGTGAACGGCCAAGGCTTCGCCAGTGCGGAAACCCGTACCCGCGAACCAACGGGCGAGGTCAGGGAGATCGAACCCGATCGCCTCCGCGTCCACGTCCAACTTGCCGAGCGGGCCGCCTGCCTGCTGTTTCGTGTGGCCGGGCAAGCGCCGGCGGGCATGCGGCCTGGCGGCCGGTCCCGCCGGCGCGCACGGCCACGGAGCGGAAAGCAGGCGGCCGGGAACCACGCAGGGGCCGCCAGATGACGGACCGCTCACCGGCCCTCCGCTCCCGGAACCTCGCCGGTTTCGACCACCTCGTGAGCGATGTCGCGAAGCTTGACGTTGCGCGCCTGAGAAACCCGCTTGAGCACCGCGAACGCCTCATCCTCGGAGACCTTGTAACGGTGCATGATGATGCCCATTGCTTGGCCGATTCCCTGACGAGTCGCAATCGCCTCATGCAACTGGGCATCATTACGAGCAGCGGCGAAGGCCACCGCAGCGTGGGAGGCGAACAGCCACCCCACCTGCTCCGAACGCTTACCGAACGCATCCGGTTGTGACGAGTACAAGTTCAACGCACCAAGGCCCTGTTCGTTAGTGAACAGCCGGAAACCGATCATGCTGCCGACCCCGAGCGCACGAGCCTGCGGAGCGTACTGCGGCCACCGTTCTCCGCTCCCGCCCATATCCGCGACCCGAAAGACCTCCACGGTTGGGTCAGCTGCCGCATCAAAACACGGTCCCTCACCTAGTTTGGCCTGGATACGGTCCGACTCCTGCCCCACCTCACTGGTCGAGGCAACAGTGCGCAGCGTCCGTTCACGGTCCAAAATCATGATGCTGGCCTCGTCGCAGCCGTCGATCCTGGCTACCGCCTCGCTGACGATCCGATCGAGGGTCTTCTCGACTGTGTCCTCGGAGAGCAAATCCCGGGCCATATGTGCCAGCGAAGTGGCCAGCTCCTCGGTATACGGATCAAGCTCAGCGGACATAGCACCCTCTCCCTGACCAGCGCTGGGGTCACGATACGTGATCCACGAACCCCGCTCGACTGCCACGCCTGCACGAGCGGAGGCCAAGAACCAACAAGGGCGCCGAAGAGCTCTCCTGCGAATCGGGGCACATACACGGAAGTAAAGAGCGCCAGAGAGATTGGTTGACCCTCTCTCCGACGCTCTCACCGGGATCAACGCGCAACGCCTGGCTGCTTAAACGGAGCACTACCCTTGCCGGGCTGCAGTAGCAACCCGGCCGTCTTCGATCTACCCCTCGTATGACCTCAGCAAACCCAGCCACCGGCACCTGACAACAAGAGGTCCTCGCCGGACGGGCAGGCCAACAGGATGGCGGCGACTACGGGGGCGCTGCGGTCAGGTGGGTGGTTCCGGGGCAGCCTCCATCCCGACGACCTCCCAGAGGGCTATCACGCCATGGGGAGGGCGCAAGCCTGACACCATCGGCTACAGCCACACTCGCCGGTTGCACCCTCCCCACGGCGTGATCGGGCTACGCCAGGTCGACGGGATGGAGGCACACCCCTCCGCTGGCGAGAGAAGACCGCCGAGCCCGACCAAGATCATCTCCACACTTTATCCACACACAACGGCGTCAAAAGACGCAAAAAAACATCCACTTTGGACATGTGCGAGTGCGAAACCTCCAGGTTGTGTCAGGTAACGACAACTAACCACGTTCCGCGCCCTTACCTGAAAGGTCGCGGGTTCGAGCCCCGCCTGCCCCACACAGTTCCAGTTCACAGCGGCACGTGAACGCACCCGGAAGACACAGCCGAGGGTCTCCAGGTCTGCGGCGCCAATCGCGTCGTGTGATTCGCTGCTCGTTGTCGTGCGCCTCTGCGTTGTCGAGGCCGCGGCAAAGTACGAACGGACGGGCTGGTGGTCACGGAACCGGTCGCCCAACGCCCATGCTGAGCTCGACTCAGCGCGTCAGTCGAGCGTGTCGTGTCTCGTTCATCAGGAGGCCGGTGACGAGAGTGATCGCCGCGGCCACCATGAGGTAGTAGAGGAACCAGTCGTGATGGCCTGCCTGAGTCAGGGCGGTGTTGATATAGGGGGCGGTGCCCCCGAAGATCGCCGTGGCCAGGGATAGCGGGCCCGCCACTCCGGAGGCTCGCACCCTGGTTGGGAACACCTCGGCCCAGACGGCGCCGTTGACGCCGAACAGAAGCGCGAGTGCGGCAAGGGCGATCAGCATGGCAGTGAGTAGCGTTCCGAAGCTGCCGTCGATCATCAGGTTCACAGGGACCGTGAGGGCAACGAAGGTGACACCGAACGCGATGACCATCGGCTTGCGTCCTACCCGATCGCCGAGCCACCCGGCGGCCAGGACCGCCCCGAGGAAGAACACCTGCGCGATCAGGCTCGCGGTGAGGGCGCTCGACGCTGCCTGGCCATGGTGCAGTTGGGCGTAAGTCGGCATGAAAATGAGCCAGGTGTAGAACATTACCGAGCCGCCGACGGACAGACCGAAGACGACCAGGATTCCACGCCAATGATGCAGCAGGCGGCGATTGGTTGCGTCACCAGGGATATCGGTCGGAGCTGATCGGTCGGCCTGCAGCGTCTCCTCGAACGCGTCCGTCTCGGTAAGGCGCCGGCGAAGGTACAGGGCGTACAGCCCGAGGACGCCTCCGATGCCGAACGCAAGGCGCCATCCCCATGAGCGGAGCTCACCCTCGCCGAGGCTCGAGGTCAACAAGAGGCTCGTCAGGGTCGCCAGGATCGTGCCCAGAACGACGCTCACCCACGAGGTGCCGCCGAACAAGGCCCGTCGACCGGTCGGTGCCCGCTCGACGAGGTAGGTCACGGACGTACCCATTTCCCCGCCGTGGGCGAGGCCCTGCAGCAGCCGGGCGCTCAGGAGAATGACGCTGGCGAACAGGCCCACGGATTGGTAGGTCGGCGCGAGGGCGATGACCAGACTGCCTGCGGCCGTCAGCATCATCGCCACGGTGAGGCTCTTTCGGCGGCCGGCGCGATCGGCGTAGGCGCCGAAGAGAAAGCCCCCGAGCGGCCGGGTGATGAATCCGACCGCGAACACGGCCAGCGTCGCCAGCAATGCGGACGCGGCATCGTCGGGGTTGAAGAACTGAACGGCGAAGTATGGGGCGAACAGCGAGTAGATCGTCCAGTCGTACCACTCGAGGGTGTTGCCGAAGTTCACGGCGACGAGGTCGCGGAGGCGGCGCCCTTTGCCGCCCCCGGTGGTTGTGGTGGCGACGGTGGTCTTCACGCGGGCCTCGCTGCTCATGCGGCGCGTCCTTCCAGGCCCAACTGCGCTTCGCGGTCGGCGCCGGGAACGCGCATCTCGAACGTCTCACGGACCACCGTGTAGTCGAAGTAGCCGAGCCGCGCGATCGGCTCGATCTTCGCGATATCCAGACGGCCTTCAGGGGTGATGACGTCGTCGTCGATGTGAATGGTCTGCACGTTGGCGAAGACGATGTCGATGGTGCCCACCGCGGAGGCCCCCGAGATCCGGTGGGTCGAGTGGTACTGGCACTCGAACTTCACCGGGCTCTCCTTGACCATCGGGGCCGGGTGGTTGTCCGCGTACACGCGAGTGAGACCCACGCGGTCGAACTCGCTCTCCTGCGGTTCTAGGGCCATGGCGCTGGTGTTGACCGCCTCGCGGAGTGCGTACGTGGCCATGTTCCAGACGAACCAACCGGTGGTCTCCGCGTTGAGGACGGTGTCCTTGCGGCGACCGTCCGGGTACTGGTTGGCGGAGAACATCACCATCGGCGGGTCGAAGGTGAGGTTCTGCCACTGGCTGAAGGGGGCTAGGTTCTCCGCGCCGTCGGGGCTGACGCTCGAGAGCCAACCGATGGGGCGCGGAACAGTGCAGCTCTTGAACGGGGAGTAAGGCAACGGACTGGCTTCCGCGGCGGGGTTGTACTTCATGAGACGAGCTCCCTGAGTGATCAGTGCCACAGCGACAACGCTACGGTAGAACATATACGTCGCGTATATCAAACGTATGCAGGGGGTATGGGTAACCTGTGGCTCAAAGGAGTGGGAGATGACGAAGGCTGACCAGGCGTACACGACGCTGGTCGAGATGATCGAGACCGGCGGCCTGAAACCGGGCGATTTCTGGACGGAGGCTGGACTGGTCGAGGCGCTCGAGCTCGGTCGCACTCCACTGCGCGAGGCAGTGCAACGACTCGACCGGGACCACTTGGTGCGCATCAGGCCTGGACGCGGAATCGAGATCCCCTCGAACTCCGTCGATGAGCAGCTACGCCGACTGGAGGTGCGCCGTGCTACCGAGCCCTTGGCCGTGGCCCTGGCCTGTGCGCGTGCGGCCGACGCGGAGCTGGCCGTCATCGGGACGCTCACCGAGCAACTGCGCGACCTCGAGGAACTCGAACCGTATCTCGCAGCCGTACGGGAAACCCATGGGTTGTTGTCGGCGGCGGCGCACAACGAGTACTTGGCGAACGCGATGACACCGCTGCAGGGACTTTCCCGACGGTTCTGGCTCGCCAATATCGTCGACCCTGCCGCAGAAGTCGCGGCGGGAAAGCCGCTGCACGTCGACCTGCTGACGGCTCTGGTGGAACGCGAAGCAGAGGAAGCGCAGCGCGCAGTCCTACGCCTCAATGACTACCTCGTGGACTTCGCCCTGAACGTCGCCGCCCGGGACTCGCGAGTCGGTCGGACCGACCCCGTGAGCTACTAGACCACGCGGTCACGAGTCGGCGCGTTCTCCGCCACAGGCTCGCCGTGATGTCGGTCAGGAAGTGCATCGTCTGCTCTGCTCGTACCGGAATGACGAAGACCAGGAGAAGCAAGCGAGAAGTGGAGGCTCCTCGTGTCGGTAGGCGTTCCAGGTGCCCGAGAGCTGGTGTGGGACGGGTGTGTCAATGTTCGTGACCTCGGCGGATTGGGGCAGGTCAAGCCGGGTTCGGTGGTTCGCATGGAAGCACCGAACCACTTGAGCGAATCGGGGTGGGCGGCGGCGTGGGCATACGGGGTCCGCACTGTCGTCGATCTACGCCATGCCGACGAATGCGGGCAAGACCGTGCACCGAGACCGGCCGGGATCACCACCGTGCAGGTACCGCTGGAGCCAATCGGCACACCGTTCTACGAGCGCTGGGAAAGAATTGAGGGGCCGGCCTGTTTTCGGACGGCTTGTTAGTGGGTTATTTTATGCCGCGTTCGCATGGTTGTAGTACTCGGCATGGGCTTCGTTCGGGGCCTTGTATCCGATAGCGGAATGGAGCCTGCGGTGATTGTATCGAAGCTCGATATAGGAAGCAATGTCAGCCTTGGCGTGGTCTTTGGTGAGGTAGGTAACTCGATGAACGCGTTCATTTTTCAGGGTGGCGAAGAAGGATTCGGCCATGGCGTTATCGAAGCATATCCCGGTGCGTCCGACGGATTGTCGGATGCCGAGCGAGTGTAGCGTCATCGCGAAGTCGGCGGACGTGTAGTTGCTGCCCCTGTCTGAATGGAAAATCGCGCGGGCGGGAAGGGTGTGGTTGCGGGCAGCCATGTGGATCGCCTTCTCGATAAGTGGTGTGCGGTAGTGGTCGTCGATGGCCCATCCGACGACGGCTTTCGAATAACAGTCGATGACCGTGGCCAGATACACCCATCCCTGTCCGGTCGGGATATAGGTGATGTCGCCAACCAATTTCTCGCCCGGCTCACGGGCGGTGAAGTCACGTTTGAGCAGGTCCGGCAGCACGTGCGTGCTCGCCTGGGTCAGGCTCGGGCGCCAGGGCCGAGGCTGGCAGGGGACGAGCTGCTGATCCCGCATGATGCTGCGCACGAGCTCCGGCGTGGCCGGCTCTCCGCAGCGGGCCAGCCACGCGTGGATGCGCCGGTGGCCGTAGGTGCCATCGGAGTCGTCGAAACACTTCTTGATCAACGTGCCCAGGTAGCGACGGCGCCGGTCGGTGTCCGACTCGGGTCGCGACAGCCAGTCGTAGAATCCAGATTTCGACACGTTGAGCCAGGCACACATGTTCTCCACGGTGTAGCTCTTCACGCCGTGTTCGTCCGTGGTGTCCTTCTCTGCAGCGATGAACGCGTACCGCTGGCTCACCGATACTCGCTGGCAAAGAAGGCGGCTGCTTTTCCCAGAAATTCCGTCTTCATGCGCAGCTGACGATTCTCTTCTTCCAGCTCACGCAGTCGCGCACGCTCGGACACGCTCAACGACGGCTCCGGAGCATCGTGCGCGGCCTCGTACGCGTTCACCCAGTTCCGCAGGGTCTGCTGATTCAACCCGAGCTCGCGAGCAACCTCGGCCACCGTACGACCGGTCTCGGTCACCATCTTCGCCGCTTCATCCCGAAACTCGGGAGAATACGACCGACGCTTCGTTCCAGACACAGACAACCTTCCCTCGAAGGAGCGATTTTAGTTGGCTGCCTGTCCGAAAACGCCACGGCCCTCTAGAATCGACTGGGCTGTGTCAATGATCTTGGACAGTTCCTCTGGTTTGTTGTGGTCAGGCCGCTGCTGCGGCCGGGTGGTGGTCGTGTAGGGCCTCGGTGGGGGTGCGGTAGCCGAGGCTGCTGTGTAGTCGTTGGCGGTTGTAGAAGACTTCGATGTAGTCGGCTACGGCGAATCGTGCGCGGGCGCGGGTGGTGTGTCGGTGCAGGTGGTAGCACTCGTTTTTCAGGCTCGCGAAGAACGATTCGGCGGCGGCGTTGTCCCAGCAGACTCCGGTGCCACCGAGGCTGGTGGTGACGCGGATTTTCTTGCAGTAGCGGGAAAACTCCTTCGAGGTGTACTGGGCTCCGCGGTCGGAGTGGAACACCGCCCCGGCGGTGAGGTGCCCGTGGGTGCGGGCCATGGCCAGCGCGTCGATGACCAGGCTGGTGCGCATGTGGGCGGCCATGGCCCAGCCGACGACCATGCGGGTGGCCAGGTCGATGACCGTGGCCAGATACAGCCACCCCTCGCTGGTGGGCAGGTAGGTGATGTCGCCGACCAGCCGCGTTCCGGGCGTGCCGGCGGTGAAGTCCCGCCCGAGGAGATCCGGGCTGGTCACCGGCTGCTCACCGGGCACGGTGGTGGTCTTGTACGCGCGGGGTTGCACCGCGGCCAAACCCTGCTCGCGCATCAGGTCCGCGACCAGGCCCACGCTGGCCTCGATGCCGTCCCGGGCCAGCTGGGCGGCGACCCGGCGGCACCCGTACGTCCGGCGGGACTGGTCGAACACGCGGCGCACGTGTCCGGCAAGCTCCCGCCGCCGGGCGGTCGTCGGGGTCTCGGCGCGGTGGCGCCAGGCGTAGAACGACGACCGAGCCACGCCAAGCATGCGACACATCCAGGAAATGCTGTAGTTGGCCTTCTCCGCCTCGATCAGCGCGCAGCGCTGACTCAGTCCTGCGTCCGGGCGAAGAAGGCCGCTGCTTTTTTCAGGAACTCGTTTTCCATCCGCAGCCGCTGCACTTCGGCTTCCAACTCGCTCAACCGCGCACGCTCCACGGGACTCATCTCGGGCTCGGGTTCCGGGTTCTCCCGCCGCCAGGTGTTGACCCAGTTGCCCAAGGTCCCCTCGTTGATCTGCAACTCCCGGGCCACCTCAACCACCGGCCGACCGGTGCTCACTACCAGCTGCACCGCCTCGGCCTTGAACTGCGGGCTGAACTTCCGACGCTTCTCCGGCACGGACGCATCCTCTCAGTCGAGAGGCCCTGTCCAAGATCCTTGATACACCTCAGACAACCTGGCCTCGCCGCTGTACTACTCGGCGATGCTGGCTGAGCACCCAGAGCGGGTGGTCACCGCCGTTCGGGCGATCGCCCGGGCTGCGCCGGGAGGCGTGGTATTCCACTGCGCCAGTGGCAAAGATCGGACAGGGATCCTCGCCGTCGTCTTGCTCACGCTGGCCGGAGCGATGCCGGAAGAGATCATCGCCGACTATCTGCTCACCTACGACCGGATGAAGCAGCGATACGAGGAACTCGGTATCCGCGACCAACTCGCTGCTGTGAAAGAGCTCGTCGCGAACCACAACACCACCATCGAAGCCTCACTGACCGCGACGATGACGTCGTTGACGATGCCCGACTTCCTCCTCGACAACGGTCTGTCAGACACCGAACTCACCACCCTGCGCACCCGCTTGACGACCTGATCAACGGGCCGAGCCTGCGGAGCGCCGGTCACTCGTGTGGGTAGCCTCGCGCAAGAGTCATGAGTGAGCACGAGTGGGCTGGTGCCAGTATGGCCGCGTCAGGCGGCGTGGTGGTCGCGGTGCTCAAGCCGGTCGGCGATCCAGACTTTGATGATCGACTGCCGACTCACCCCGAGACGCTTCGCCTCGCGGTCCAGCGACTCGATCATCCACGCCGGGAAGTTCACAGTGACGCGCCGCTGCTCAGCGTTGGGGCGTCTGACCTTCGTCCGATCAAGCTCGGACGTCACGTCCTCGCCGTGGTCGAAGCGCTCGTCGAAATCCTCAGCCTTCATAGATCGCCACCTCCTCGTCACGGGCTCGGCGCACCGAAATGATCCTCGTGCACTCGCCCCGGTCAGTCACCACCGCCGACCAGCGCGCGGTACCGAGCAATTCGAACGATAGAGGGCCGTGGCGTTTTCGGACAGGCAGCCAACTAAAATCGCTCCTTCGAGGGAAGGTTGTCTGTGTCTGGAACGAAGCGTCGGTCGTATTCTCCCGAGTTTCGGGATGAAGCGGCGAAGATGGTGACCGAGACCGGTCGTACGGTGGCCGAGGTTGCTCGCGAGCTCGGGTTGAATCAGCAGACCCTGCGGAACTGGGTGAACGCGTACGAGGCCGCGCACGATGCTCCGGAGCCGTCGTTGAGCGTGTCCGAGCGTGCGCGACTGCGTGAGCTGGAAGAAGAGAATCGTCAGCTGCGCATGAAGACGGAATTTCTGGGAAAAGCAGCCGCCTTCTTTGCCAGCGAGTATCGGTGAGCCAGCGGTACGCGTTCATCGCTGCAGAGAAGGACACCACGGACGAACACGGCGTGAAGAGCTACACCGTGGAGAACATGTGTGCCTGGCTCAACGTGTCGAAATCTGGATTCTACGACTGGCTGTCGCGACCCGAGTCGGACACCGACCGGCGCCGTCGCTACCTGGGCACGTTGATCAAGAAGTGTTTCGACGACTCCGATGGCACCTACGGCCACCGGCGCATCCACGCGTGGCTGGCCCGCTGCGGAGAGCCGGCCACGCCGGAGCTCGTGCGCAGCATCATGCGGGATCAGCAGCTCGTCCCCTGCCAGCCTCGGCCCTGGCGCCCGAGCCTGACCCAGGCGAGCACGCACGTGCTGCCGGACCTGCTCAAACGTGACTTCACCGCCCGTGAGCCGGGCGAGAAATTGGTTGGCGACATCACCTATATCCCGACCGGACAGGGATGGGTGTATCTGGCCACGGTCATCGACTGTTATTCGAAAGCCGTCGTCGGATGGGCCATCGACGACCACTACCGCACACCACTTATCGAGAAGGCGATCCACATGGCTGCCCGCAACCACACCCTTCCCGCCCGCGCGATTTTCCATTCAGACAGGGGCAGCAACTACACGTCCGCCGACTTCGCGATGACGCTACACTCGCTCGGCATCCGACAATCCGTCGGACGCACCGGGATATGCTTCGATAACGCCATGGCCGAATCCTTCTTCGCCACCCTGAAAAATGAACGCGTTCATCGAGTTACCTACCTCACCAAAGACCACGCCAAGGCTGACATTGCTTCCTATATCGAGCTTCGATACAATCACCGCAGGCTCCATTCCGCTATCGGATACAAGGCCCCGAACGAAGCCCATGCCGAGTACTACAACCATGCGAACGCGGCATAAAATAACCCACTAACAAGCCGTCCGAAAACAGGCCGGCCCCTCACGAACCACCTGGGGAAGTGCCATACCTTGCAGGTCGAGCACGTCTTGATCTCAACCGGTGTAAGCACGTGATCTAGGTGTAGGTATGTCGTCGGTGGAGTGTGGAAGGCCGACGAGGAGTGTCCGGGTGGGACAGCGCACGATGTTGACGGGCGGCGATCGGGAAGAGATCTCGCGCGGTATCGCCGAGGGCGTGGACCAGGCGGTGATCGCGGAGCGGATCGAGCGGAATCCCAGCGTGGTCAGCCGCGAGATCCGTCGCCATGGCGGCCGGGCGCATTACCGGGCCCAGGTAGCCGTACGACAGGCCACGTCGGCACGAGCGCGGCCGAAGATCCGCAAGCTGGATACAGATCCGGTGCTGCGTGAGGTGGTCACGACCAAGCTGCGGGAGGGCTGCTCGCCGGACCAGGTCGCGGGCCGGTTGCGGCACGAACGGCCGGGCCAGCAGGCTTGGCAGGTGTCTCACGAGGCGATCTACACCTGGATCTATGCGCTGCCCACCGGCGAACTGGCTCGTCAAGGCATCTGGCTGCGCTCGGGGCGTAGCCAGCGGCGCTCCCGTGGCCGGGCCCGCAGCTCGGGTGCGCGGATCGTGGGTATGCGCTCGATCGAGGAACGCCCGGCCGAGGTCGCCGACCGCAGGGTGCCCGGACACTGGGAAGGGGATCTCGTGGTGGGCAAGGGCGGCAAAACCGCCATGGCCACCCTGGTCGAGCGTACGTCGCGCTACACCTGCTGTGTGGCGCTGCCCGACGGCAGGCATGACGCCACCACGACCCACGACGCACTCCTGTCGAAGATCAACGACATGCCGTCGCATCTGCTCACCAGCCTGACCTGGGATCAGGGTTCGGAGATGGCACGCCACGCGGCGTTGTCGCTGGCCGCCGACGTCGACATCTACTTCGCCCACCCGCACTCGCCGTGGGAACGCGGCACGAACGAGAACACCAACCGGCTGCTGCGCGAGTACTTCCCCAAAGCAACCGACATCACCGACCACCAGTCCTACCTGGACACCGTGGCCGAAGAACTCAACAACCGCCCCCGCCGTATACTCGACTACCGAACCCCAGCAGAAGTCTTCACCGAGCTCCTCACCAGCTCACTTGCTTCCACCGACTGACACCGCCCGTAACACCGCCCCCAGTGAAAACGACCAAGGTTCACGCAGGAGAGCGGCCTCCGCGATCGAGGCCTCGCGCGTCCACAAAGGATCGCAGATCCGTGCGCGGACATATTTGATTGATTCATCAATCTTGACTCACCTGGAGATCATGGGTTGCTCCGATCGGGTGATCCGGCGAGCCCCTGTCGCCGAAGTCCAGCGTTCCCGCGCAGAACGAGCACAGGGCATGACGCTCGCGTTCGCGAGACTCCCACACCTGGGACAGTTCTGACGATGCCTACGTAGCGTCGACAGCGGTGGTCGACGACGAATCGTTCACCGCTGTCGGGCATCCCTCGCCCCGGCAATAACCTCCGTGCACCAGTCGATGGTCGATGGTGAGCACGAGGGTGACGCCGGTGTTGACTGGGGCCTGCGAGAAGAGTGTCCTGGCTGCTATGGCTCAGCGGCACGAGTCAGCGCGCGACGACGTTCCTCGGGTGGAGTGCGACACCCTCCGCTCGAAATATCGGCGCCGCTCTGCCGGTCGTGCTCGACCGCGTGGCACCGCGGCGACGTCGCCGGCACTGCGCCGCCCCGTCCGATCCCGGACGCTGATGGCCTGGCTTCGCGAAGACCGAAGTGCTGCTGGGCCGCGCGACGACGATGATGGTCGGCAGCTGAACAGATCCTTCCCACGACGAGGAGGCCACAGCAATGACCCACGGAGAAGCCAAGCGACCCACGACCACGGATGCGGGCATCCCGGTCGTCAGCGACGAGCACTCACTGACGGTCGGACCGGACGGGCCCATCCTGCTCCAGGACAACTACCTCATCGAGCAGATGGCCCAGTTCAACCGGGAACGCATCCCGGAGCGTCAGCCGCACGCGAAGGGAAACGGCGCTTTCGGCACCTTCGAGGTCACCGGTGACGTCAGCGCGTACACCAAGGCGGCCGTGTTTCAGCCGGGTACGCGGACGGACATGATGATCCGGTTCTCCACCGTCGCCGGTGAGCGGGGCAGCCCGGACACCTGGCGCGACCCGCGCGGTTTCGCGGTGAAGTTCTACACCAGTGACGGCAACTACGACATGGTCGGCAACAACACGCCGGTGTTCTTCATGCGCGACCCGATGAAGTTCCAGCATTTCATCCGGTCGCAGAAGCGCCGCGCGGACACGAACTCCCGCGACAAGGACATGCAGTGGGACTTCTGGACCCTGTCGCCGGAATCAGCGCACCAGGTCACCTGGCTGATGGGCGACCGCGGTATTCCGAAGACCTGGCGCCACATGAACGGCTACTCCAGCCACACCTACATGTGGGTCAATTCCCAGGAGGAGAAGTTCTGGGTCAAGTACCACTTCAAGACCGACCAGGGCGTCGACTTCCTCACCCAGCAGGAGGCCGATCACCTGGCGGGCGCCGACGGTGACTACCACCAGAACGACCTGTTTCAGGCGATCGAGCGAGGCGATCACCCGAGCTGGACGCTCTACATGCAGATCATGCCGTTCGCCGAGGCGGAGACCTACCGCTTCAACCCGTTCGACCTGACCAAGATCTGGCCGCACGGCGACTACCCGCTGATCGAGGTCGGGCGCATGACCCTCAACCGGAATCCGACCGACCACCACACCGAGATCGAACAGGCGGCGTTCGAGCCGAACAACCTCGTGCCGGGCGTCGGTCCGAGCCCGGACAAGATGCTGCTGGCTCGGATGTTCTCCTACGCGGACGCGCACCGCGCACGATTGGGCGGCAACTACAAGCAGATCCCGGTCAACTCCGCGCAGGTGCCCGTGCACAGTTACAGCAAGGACGGCGCCATGCGGGTCGACAAGATCTCGGACCCGGTGTACGCGCCGAACTCCTACGGCGGCCCCGAGGCGGACCCGAACCTGACCGGCCCGCCTCCCGGCTGGCACACCAGCGGAGAGATCGTGCAGCAGCCCTACACGAAACGTCGCGACGACGACGACTTCGGGCAGGCGGGCACGATGGTCCGGGAAGTGCTCGACGACGCCGCGCGCGAACGGCTCGTGTCCAATGTGGCCGGACACCTCCTGGACGGTGTCACGGAGCCGGTCCTCAAGCGGGCTTTCGAGTACTGGCGCAACGTCGACGCCGACATCGGCGACCGCATCGAACGTACCGTCAACAACAACCGGTGACCGAGGCGTGAGCCTTTGTGGTGGCTATGACCACCACAAAGGCTCACGCCTTCAGCCGCGCTCCCACCCATACAGTTGGTTCAACTGCGAAAACGGCATCAGTGGAGCTCGCAGACGACCGCGCATCAGCAGCACAGCGATCACGACCACACGCACGGCGAGGCTGCGGCCACGTCGCCGTGCCGCACGGCGACCACGTCGACTACGTCCACGATGGACATCGCCACGCCGCCCACGACGGCCACTACGACGAACACTGACGCGAGTCACCGGACCGTCCGAAGCGACGATGCAGAGCCCGGCCGCTGAGTCCCAGGGCGAACACGGCGACTCCGGCGACGACGGACGTCCACGGCAAGGTGGCGGCGAGCACGAGGCAACCGACGGTTCCGACACCGGTGAGCCAACGCGGGAATCGTCGCAGCTCCGCCGGTAGCGTGCAGGCGGACGCATTCGCGATGGCGTAGTAGACGAGCACGCCGAACGACGAGAATCCGATCGCCCCGCGCAGATCCAGTGTCAGTACGAGCACGCACACCACGACGCCGAGCACGATCTCGGCGCGGTGCGGAACCTGGTGACGAGGATGGACCGCCGAAAGCCATACCGGCAGATCGTGTCGGCGGGCCATGGCCAAGGTCGTCCGACCGATTCCCGTGCTCAGCGCCAGCAACGCACCCAAGCTCGCCACCACCGCTCCCACAGCGGCGACCGGTGCGAGACCGCCGACGCCACCGGCAGTAGCGGCGTCGACGAGCGGGGCGGCGGAGGTCGCGAGGCGCGCAGGACCGAGACTCAGCAGCACAGCGACTCCGACCGCGGCGTACACGACTAGGGCGATGACCAGCGCAATCGGAACAGCACGAGGGATGGTCCGCTGCGGATCACGCACCTCCTCCCCCATGGTGGCGATGCGCGCGTACCCGGCGAAGGCGAAGAACAGCAAGCCTGCCGCCTGGAGAATGCCGGTTACCCCGCCACCGGTCCACAGCTCTGCCGTGCCGAGATGTTCTCTGCCGAGCTCGCCACCACCGAAGATCCCGCCCAGCACCACCGCCAGTGCGAGCAGGGTGATCCCGAGCAGAACGCGGGCCACCGCCGCGGTCTTGGTGACACCGAAGTAGTTGACCGTCGTCAAGGCGATCACAGCGGCGGACGCGACGAGCTCGGCGTGCTCGTCGGTGACGTAGCCCGCGAAGGTGAGGGCCATGGCCGCACACGACGCCGTCTTTCCGACGACGAAGCCCCAGCCCGCTGTGAACCCCCACCAGTCGCCGAGGCGTTCGCGACCGTAGACGTAGGTGCCTCCCGATTCCGGGTAGCGGGCAGCCAAGGCGGCGGAGCTCTGGGCATTGCAGTAGGCGACGACAGCGGCCAGGGCCAAGCCGATCAGCAGACCGGTTCCCGCTGCGGCAGCAGCCGGGGCGAACACGGCGAAAACACCGGCGCCGATCATCGAGGACAAGCCGACGACGACCGCATCCACCGTTCCGAGACGCCGTGCCAACCTCACGTCGAGCCACGATATCGCGCACCGAGACGACGCCCGCAGTCCACAGGAAACAGGTGATGCCGACGGGAGATGCAGCAGGAATCATCGTCGGACTGTCCGTGGCCGGGAACCGGACAGGCGTCCGTTGAGCGGCTGCGCTCGCTACGCACGGAATGGCTCGCCGTTCTCAACGGCCTGACCGCCGACGACCTCGATAAGCAAGCCCCGTTCCCTTGGCACGACGCTCCGGAGCAAGCCCTGGCCGACACACTCGCCTGGGTCACCGCGGAGCTGATGAAGAACACCGCCGAGCTCGGCCAGCTGCACCTGCTCCGCGCCACGGCCGGCTGACACACACGGAACTCCGTTCCGGGCGTCAGCGCACCGCCTTCGTCGCCGCGGAGGAGACCTTGGCGACCAGCTTCTCCATCGGCCCCTGGCCGTACCAGCGGCGCCACACCCGAGCGAACAGGATGCTGCCGACGACGAAAAGGATCGCGTTGAGCGCGGTGTATTCCGGATCGCCGCCCCAGAGCAGCTGCATGACGACGAGATGCCCGATGTAGCACGTCAACGACAGGGCCCCCACCGCAGCCAGCGGTCGCAGCACCTTGCCGGCGACCGGTTGCAGCATCAGTGCCACACCGATCACGACCAGAGCCAACCCCACACTGCCACCCCCGTCGAACGGAGTGCCGCTGTGCGCGCTCGAGAGCAACAGCCACGCGGGCTCGTCGGTCGGTGGGGTGCCGTGCACCTTGAACAGCGTGAGCTGCAGGTACGTCTCGACCGGAATACCCTCCGCGTCGGCGTGCGCCTGCAGGACGCCGTAGATCTTGTCCGCACCGCCGAAGGCGTTCAGCGCGAGCCACGACGAGCCGTACGAAACGACGGCCAGCCCCGCACCGACAGCGGTCACGACCTTGGCCACCCGAGGCGACGTAAGATCCAGGCGGCCGAGCGCCATGCCTGCGAAGACGTACCCGATCCAGATGAACGTCGGGAACACCCCGGTCAGCATCAAGGTCGTGAGGAAGTCGAACGCCCCCGCGAAGGACGTCAACTGCTCCGCCCCGAGGTCTTGGAGCGGGGTCTCGACGAGCGTCTTCGGGAAGTAGGCGCGCCGGATCAGCCACGACACGATCGGCGCGCCGACGATCGTCACGCCGGCCGCGATCGCCAGGCTTCGCGCGCCCCACCGCAGGAACGGCAGGGACAGCAGGAAGAACCCGCCGTAATAGGTGAGGATGACCCACACCGGGACGACGAACACGATGTTCATCACCACGCCCAGCGCGAGCATCAGGACCGCCCGGGTGCCGATGCGGACGGACGCCTTCCGCCATCCACCGCCGCCCGCGGAGACCGCACCACGGGACATCATCGCGATGGAGATCCCGGCGAGCACGGCGAAGAGCACCGCCGCCCTGCCGTGGAACGGCAGGAAGGCCCACGAATGCGGATGGTCGTAGTCCGTCGGGCCGACGTGGGCCGCGAACATTCCCAGGATCGCGATCGCCCTGGCGACGTCGATACCGACGAGTCGGGCGGTGCTGTCGACGGTGCCGTCCGAGTTCCCGCGCTCGTGCTTCGCCTCACCCGGTGCGGTGTCACCGGAGTCCGCTGCCGCTGCGGTTCCGAGTCGGGTCGAAGTCATGGTCCTTCCCGGGAGGTCGTCTCGCCGTAGCGAGGCCCGAATAGCCGTCCGGGCGGGAAGGCCCACATCGACGATCCCGTCCCGCCGCCCACGGCGGTGCGACGTTGTCCCCGGCTCCCCACGAAGACCACCCACATGGCCGAACAGAAGGAGCCTGGAACCGTTCTACCAGGAACGCACCGCTTGCCATGCGATCGGTACACCGCGACCGAAGTGGCGAGATGCCTGATTCGGGCGCTCGTGTCACTACCGTTCCCGTCGCCCAGGGTAGCGGCGCGACGTCCGAAAACGCTTTCGCGACCCGGCCGAAGCAGTGAGTCGATCCCGATTCGGGAGAGCAGGCACCGCCGGTCTCTTCTGCACCTTCGATTCGCATATCCGCTGGAGACGTTCCTCACGTCGCAGCACGGCGAAGCACCAAGCGACGGCGCACAACCGCTCGAACCGCAGTCCGCGCGAGCCACAGTCCGGATCACCGCCCCAGTTCCCAGGTGACCTCTTAGAGCCTGTTCCTAATCTTGGGTGAGGCGTTTGCTGGTGGTGTGGATCATGGCCCAGCGGACGATGGCTTCGTGGTGTTGGGGTAGGCGTTCGTAGTCGCGTACGCAGCGGCGGTGCTGGTTGATCCAGGCGAGGCTGCGTTCGACGACCCATCTGCGGTGTAGGACGACGAAGCCGACTTGGCCTGCGAGTTTGGCGACGATGTCGATGCTGATCCCGAACAGGGTTCTGGCCCAGTCGATCAGGGTGCCGGTGTAGCCGGAGTCGGCCCACAGGTGCCGCACGCTCGGGCAGAGGTAACGCAGCCGTGTGAGGAGGTGCCGGGCGGCGACGCGGTCTTGGACGCCGGCGCCGGTGACCAGCACGCAGATCAGCAGGCCAGCGGTATCCACAGCGATGTGGCGTTTACGGCCGTTGATCTTCTTTCCCGCGTCGAACCCGCGGGTACCGGCACCGACGGTCTCGGCGGCTTTGACCGAGGCCGAGTCGATGATGCCCGCGCTCGGAGCGGCGTGACGACCTTCGGTCAGCCGTGCTCGGTCTCGCAGAGCGTCAAGCAGGTCCTGGGTGGCTTCCTGCCGTTCCCAGTCGGCGAAGTGGTTGTACACAGTGGACCACGGCGGGAAATCCGCTGGCAGGGCGCGCCATTTGATCCCGTTGTCGACCACGTACAGAATCGCGTCGACGATCTCGCGGCGGCAGTGCTTGGCCCGGCGGCCACCCCGACCGGCCAGCCACCCCGGCGTCGGCAGTAACGGCTCGATCACAGCCCACTGAGCATCGGTCATATCCGACGGGTAGCGCTGCGACCTACACGAAGGACGGTGCGTGGTAGCCAACAGGCAACACTCACGACCCCGCACGCCAGGTATCGACAGGCTCAGGCACGATGGCACCCGGGACTCCTCGGTAGAGCGACTGATTAGACACCACTCGATCTACCAGGAGTCCCTCTCCTTCCCCGCAGCGCCCCATCAGCCCAAGATCAGTTCAGGAACAGGCTCTTACACACGCACGAACGGCTACGGGGCGACACTCCGGAGAGCGCCGCCCCGTAGCCGCAGAACCCGAGCAAAGCCCTCACGGGTTGCAGTCAGGAGACCACAGCTGTCAGAAGAGGAGGGCGCCCACCGGGAACGAGCCCGTCAACAAGCCGATGATCGCCACCGTCAGGAGCAGCGCACCGATGGCGGCTGTCGTCAGGAGCGAGAGCAGGACGAGATACACCAGTGCTTTGAGCGGCTTCGGCAGCCGTTCGACGGTCGACCAATCCGGCAGCGCGACGTGCGTTTCCTTGCCAATACCCGGTGCAGACATTGTCCTCACTCCCCTGATCTCTCTACCCCGACAATCGACACCACCGCTCGCGGGGAACTCGCGGTGACGGTCCCTTCATTCTTCACACACGAGGTGCGGTCCGTTCGGCGGGACGACCGGGACGGAAAGCCTCACTCAGCTGAGCAATGCTTGGGACCTGTGGATCGGCTGGGAGGGGGCGTACCTTCCCAGTGATCGAGTGAAGGTTCTCAAGCATGACCGGCGTTGCAGCGCTGGTCGGGAAGGTACGACCCATGCTTAGCGTAGTCCCTGATCCCACTTCTGGTAATGATGGCTCGACACAGGGCTCGTCGCCCTCGTCGTTGCTGGATGAGATTGCTCGTGAGGGTGCTCGGCGGATGTTGGCTGAGGCTCTGCAGGCCGAGGTGGATGCCTATATCTCCCAGCACTCCGGAGAGCGTGACGAGCACGGTCACCGGCTGGTGGTGCGCAACGGCTCGCACCAACCGCGTGAGGTGCTGACCAGCTCCGGTGCTGTCGAGGTCACCGCCCCGCGGGTCAATGACAAGCGCATCGACCCCGACACTGGCGAGCGCAAGCGGTTCTCCTCGGCGATCCTGCCGCCGTGGGCCCGCAAGTCACCCAAGATCACCGAGGTGTTGCCGCTGCTGTACCTGCACGGCCTCTCGTCCGGGGATTTCGTGCCCGCGCTGGGACAGTTCCTCGGCTCGACCAAGGGCCTGTCGTCGACGGTGATCACGAAGCTCACCGAGCAGTGGAAGGCCGAACAACGAGCCTTCGCCGCACGCGATCTGTCCGCAGTGGACTACGTGTATGTGTGGGCCGACGGCATTCACGTCAACATCCGCCTCGACGAGCACAAACTCTGCCTGCTGGTGCTCATCGGTGTCCGCGCCGACGGCCGCAAGGAACTCATCACGCTGGCCGATGGCTACCGCGAGTCCACCGAGTCCTGGGCCGATGTGCTGCGCGATTGCGCCCGCCGCGGCATGCGCGCCCCGACCCTGGCCATCGGCGACGGGGCCCTCGGGTTCTGGGGCGCACTGCGCGAGGTCTTCCCGACCACGGCCGAGCAGCGGTGCTGGTTCCACAAGACCGGCAACGTGCTGGCCGCCCTGCCGAAATCCGCCCAACCCGGCGCGAAAAAGGCCCTGGCCGAGATCTGGAACGCCGAGGACAAACACCACGCGCGTGAGGCCGTGACCGCCTTCGAGACCACCTACGGCGCGAAGTTTCCCAAGGCCGTCGCCAAGCTCACCGACGACCTCGACGAGCTACTCGCGTTCTTCGACTACCCGGCCGAACACTGGCAACACCTGCGCACCACCAACCCGATCGAGTCGACCTTCGCGACCGTGCGGCATCGAACGAAGGTCACCAAGGGACCCGGCTCGCGGGCTGCCGGGCTGGCCATGGCATTCAAGCTCATCGAATCCGCCCAAACCCGCTGGCGCGCGATCAACGCACCCCACCTCGTGGCCCTCGTCCGCGCCGGCGCCCGCTTCACAGCCGGCCAACTCATCGAACGCCCCGACGACCACGCCCCACCCTCAGCAGCCTAAACAAACTTCATCCACAGGTATTGACAATTGCTCCACTCAGCTCCCGGATGGGCCGCTGACGTGCGAAGACAGTCGCGCCGGACGGTTCGAGACGCACGAGCTGCATCGGCGATCGCAGCAGGATCGTTACGGCACTCGAACCGAACCGACATCTTCTTCACTCGGACCGGCTACCCGGCGCGAGAATCCCCAGAAAAGCGAAAGTACTAAAATCGAATACGGAGCGAGTTCCAGATTCTGAACCCGCTCCGTTGGCTCCTCCGACTGGACTCGAACCAGTAACCCTTCGGTTAACAGCCGAATGCTCTGCCATTGAGCTACGGAGGAATGTTGTCATCGGACTGTGCTCGCTCCGACAGTGACCACTGTAGCGCATGCTCGCCATCCGGTTCACATGCCCCCTGCGCCTGTAAGGAGTCGCAGGTCACAGCCGTGACTCAGTCCGGACGCCGAGCGAGGACGAACGTGCGGGCGAACGGGAACCACGTCCGGCCGTCCGGTCGGGCCGGGTACGCCGAGCGCAGCCTCGGGGCGAGGGTGGCCTGAAAACGGTCCCACTCGACGTCGGAGAAGACGGCCCGTACCGGCCGCAGTGCCGTGCCGCTCATCCAGTTCAGGACCGGATCCGGCCCGTCGAGCAGATGGAGATACGTCGTGCGCCACGCGTCCACCTCGCAACCCTCGTCGAGCAGGGCGTCGGCGTACTCGTCGACGGACGCGACCGGTGAGCACTCGCGCAACGCGGCCGCGACCTGCTCCGGCCACGGGGATTCCGTGGCCAGCTCGTAGGCGAGAGTGTGCGACGGAGCGTCGAAGTTGTCCGGCACCTGCAACGCGAACCATGCCCCGGCGGGCAGGCTGCGCATCCACTTCCGCAGCAGCTCCACGTGGTCGGGCACCCACTGCAGGACCGCGTTGCAGAGCACGACGTCGGTGTCCGGTTGCGGCATCCAGTCGCGCACGTCCTGGACTCGCGCGTCCACCCCGCGCTCGCGGGCCGCGGCGACCATCTCCTCCGACGAGTCGCTCGCCTCGATCGTCGCCCGCGGCCACCGCCGCGACAGCAGTTCGGTCAGGTTTCCGGCGCCGCACCCCAGATCCACCGCACGCCGGACCTCGCTCGCGCCCACTCGTGCCAGCAGGTCTTGCGCCGGTCGGCTCCGATGGTCACTGAACGCCAGATACCGTTCCGCATCCCACACGAGACCGCCTCCTCAAAAACAGTACGGCCGTACTGTATCAGCGCGATCAGTCCGGGCGCTTCGCTCGGCGAAGCTGGCTCGCGATCGAGGCGGCGAAGGCGCGCAACGCCTCGCGGTCAGTCCCCGGATCGGCGCGCACCTGAAGCACGATTCCGTCGCGGCCGGGGACCTTGCGCTGCACGAACCACGCGCCCCCTCCCGCGAGTTCGCGGTGATGCGAGGACTTGATCGAGGACGTCACCCGTTCCTGCACGCTCTGCGGGAACTTCCCCGGGGAGCTCAGCGAGAACCGCCGCGCCGCGCGGTCGGCCAGCAACACCGCACCCTCCGCCTCGTCGACCTCGTCCGCCTCGATCACCACGAACGACCCCGCGTTCCAGGTCGCCTTGCTCACCAGATGCCAGCCCACCCGGCGGTGCCCACCGGACTCCGGAAGCCACAGGCCGTGGTTCGTGGCGACCAGCGAGCCCGCGTCCGACTCGCCCGCCGCCAACACGAGCTCCTGGTCGTCGAGAGCGCCGGTGAAATCCCCGGGCAGCGCGGCCATCCCGGTCAACCGTGCCACCACACGCCGCACGAGGTTCATTCCAGACCCGCCATCGCCTGCTCGGTCAACGCCTTGCGGTACTGCTCCAGGGCCACCAGGTCACCGAACAACGCGTGGTACTCGTCCGCGTCCTCCAACGGCGACAAGCGCTGCACCCGGGACTTGATGTCGGCGATCTGCCGCGCGACCAGGTTCTCCTGCAACCGCGCTATGATCCCGCTTACGTAGCGGTGATCCTCCTCGTACTTCGTGTCCAGCGTCTCCACGGCCAACTGAGTCACGAGGCTGCGCCCCACCTGGTCCTCGCAGCTTCGCGAGACCGCCTCGAGCAGGTTCGAACCCGCCAGACCCGAAGTCGTCCCGCCTGCCGCCAGTATCGACCGGTGCACGCCGACGTACGCAGGCTCGGTGAACGCCTCCTCCGGTAGCGAGTCGTACAGCGGGCCTGCCAGGGCGGGCGCTTGCAATGCCGCCTTGAGGACCTCCCGCTGAGACCAGCGCGGATCGTGCCGGGGCGGACGCGCAGGCAACTCGACCTCGACCCCGAGCGATTCCTGATTCGGGGAGGTGCGCGACTGCCTGCGTCGCTTCGACGGCGTCCCCGCTCCCGCCGACTCGCGCACCCGGCGAACCACCTGGTTCTCGTCGTTCCAGCCCGCCCACCAGGCCAGTTTCGCCGCGTAGCCGTCACGTTTCGCCGGATCCTTGATCTGCGCCACCAGCGGCACCGTGCGCTGCAGCGCCGCCACCCGGCCGTCGACCGAGTCGAGGTCGTAGTCCTTGAGCAGGCTGCGCATCGCGAACTCGAACAGCGGGCGCCGCCGTGCCACCAGGTCCCGCACCGCCGAGTCGCCCTTCTCCTGGCGCAGCTCGCACGGGTCGAGGCCGTCCGGCGTGATCGCGACGTAGGTCTGGGTCGCGAACTGCTGCTCGCCGTCGAACGCCTTGAGTGCCGCCTTCTGCCCGGCCTCGTCACCGTCGAAGGTGAAGATGACCTCGCCGCGGAAGGCGTCGTCGTCCATCATCAGCCGGCGCAACACCGCGATGTGGTCGTCGCCGAACGCGGTTCCGCACGAGGCGATCGCCGTCGGCACTCCCGCGAGGTGCATCGCCATCACGTCGGTGTAGCCCTCGACCACCACCGCTTGCCGACGCTTCGCGATCTCCTTCTTCGCCCGGTCGATGCCGAACAGGACCTGCGACTTGTTGAACAGCGGCGTCGCCGAAGTGTTGACGTACTTGGCCTCGATCGGATCGTCGTCGAAGACCCGGCGCGCACCGAAACCGATCACGTCGCCGGCGAGGTCCTTCAACGGCCACAACAGCCGCCGGTGGAAACGGTCGATCGGACCTCGGCGGCCCTCCTTCGACAAGCCGCACTTGATCAACTCGTCGAGCTCGAAACCCTTGCGCACCAAGATGGTCGTGAGGGTGTCCCAGCCCGCGGGCGCGAAACCGCACCCGAAGGACACGGCCGCGTCCTCGCCGAAACCGCGCGAGGCCAAGAACTCGCGGGCCTGCAACGCCTCCGGAGACCGCAGCTGCTCCTGATAGAACTCGGCGGCGACCCGATGCGCCTCCACCATCCGGGCACGGGAGCCGCGATCCCGCTTCGGGCTGGGCGTGCCGCCCTCGTACTGCAGCTGGACGCCGACCCGGTCCGCGAGTCGTTCCACGGACTCCACGAAGCCCAGGTGTTCGGTCTTCATCAGGAACGCGATGACGTCGCCGCCCTCGCCGCACCCGAAGCAATGGAACGTGCCGTGGCTGGGACGCACGTTGAACGACGGTGTCTTCTCGTCGTGGAACGGGCACAGACCCTTCAACGCGCCGCCACCCGCGCGGCGCAACGCCACGTACTCGCCGACGACATCGTCGATCCGGTTGCGTTCCCGCACCTGCGCGATGTCGCTTTCCCGGATCAGCCCTGCCACGGCGCACAGTCTAGGCGTCGCGCCAGGCACCCGAACGAACCCGTACCCGGACTACGACGATGGTGCACAATCGGTTCGTGTCCAGTGACCGGTTCGTGTCCAGTGACGACGCGCTCGCCGCCGACTTCGACTCCCATCGCGGACACCTCATCGGTATCGCCTACCGGCTGACCGGACGCCTCCAGGACGCGGAGGACGCCGTCCAGGAAGCGTGGCTGCGACTGGCCGCACTCGACGCCGACGCCCGTGGCAGGATCCGCGACCTCGCGGCGTGGCTGACCACCGTCGTCGGCCGGATCTGCCTCGACCGGATGCGCTCCGCTGCGCATCGGCGCGAACAGTACGTCGGGCCGTGGTTGCCAGAGCCGCTCGTCACCCCCGCCGACGGGACCCCGGACCCGCTCGACGAGGTCGTTCAGCGCGACGACGTGCGGATGGCCGCCGTGCGAGTGTTGCACGAACTCACTCCGGACCAACGGCTCGCGTTCGTCCTGCACGACGGCTTCGACGTGCCGTTCGACGAGATCGCCGACGTCCTCGGCGTCACGGTCGCCGCCGCCCGCCAGCACGCCTCGCGCGGGCGCAAGCGGATCGGCGACGAGCCACCGGCCAG
Organism: Allosaccharopolyspora coralli; assembly: GCF_009664835.1. Lineage (NCBI taxonomy): Bacteria > Bacillati > Actinomycetota > Actinomycetes > Pseudonocardiales > Pseudonocardiaceae > Allosaccharopolyspora > Allosaccharopolyspora coralli. Next base: position 1,444,465 of record NZ_CP045929.1, on the reverse strand, counting down.
GACGGAGTTGCCGGAGCAGCAGCGCCTGCTGGAGGAGTTCCTCGCCGCGATCGGATCCGGCGATCTCGGCTCCCTCACCGAGATTCTGCATCCCGAGGTGACGCTCTACGGTGACAGCGGCGGCAAGGCGCGGACGGCTCGGCGTCCCATCGTCGGCGTGGACAAGGTCGGTCGGTTCATCCTGGGCATCATCGACATGTACGGCACCGAGAGGACGCTCGACGCGGCGCGACCGGCGTTGGTCAACGGCGATGTCGGCTTCGTGCTGCCCGCACCATCCTCCGACCTCGACCGCAGCGGCAAGATCCATCCTCGCGTGTTCACCGCATCGGTCCGGGAGGGCCGGATCACCGAGATCTTCGACGTCGTCAATCCCGACAAGCTCACCCACGTCACCCTCTGATCGAGGTGAACGGCACCCTCGCCTCGTCACGTGAGGCGAAAGTGCCGTTCACCTCACAAGGCCACTGGCGCGAACGGCACCCTCGCCTCGTCACGTGGGGCGAAAGTGCCGTTCACCTCACAAGGCCACTGGCGCGAACGGCACTTTCGCCTCGTCTGGTGGGGCGAAAGTGCCGTTCACCTCGTTGGCGGTCAGGGCGTCGGGACGCGGCAGGCCTCGCCGGAGGTGAAGCCCTGGTCGGTGATGCCGAGGGCGTGGTTGAAGCGTGTCCGTGAGTTCTCCAGCCCGATCATGTACGTCAGCTCCACCATCGCCTTGTGCCCGAGCCGTCTGTCGAGTTCGGCCACCTGCTCGTCGGTGACCCGCATCGGCTGTTCGGTCATCGCGTCGGCATAGGCGATCACGAGACGGTCCAGCTCGGAGAAGGACGGCGAGGTCTCGTAGTCGTCGATGTGCCGTAGTCGTTCGATGTCGAGACCCTGGTTGCGCTGCAACATCGTGCCGAAGTCGACACACCACGAACAGCCGATCCTCGTCGACACCCGGTAGACGGCGAGCTCCCGAACGCTGGCCGGCAGTGCGCGAGCCGCGACGTGGACAGCCGCCTCCGAGACCGACATCCCGAGCAGCAGCCCCGTGTGGTGTGCGGTCACGCCGGCCGGTTCGAGGACGGCTCCGTACTGGCGTTTGATCGCCTTGTAGAAGAGTCGGGTGAACCACCCTGCCTGCCGGGTGGTCAACTCAGGAATGCGTGGCATGAGTGCGCTCCGTCGTCCGCGGCCCGCCGGTTGCGGGCTCTCGAACACCTGACGGGCCGGCCCGGCCGAATGTGACAGCGGCACGAGCGGACTTCAGCTCGGGTCGACGACCCGCGCCACGAAGTACAGCGCCCCGGTGTCGCGGTGGCGCACCAGGAACAGGAACGGCCGGTCGATCCGGACCGTGCGCGGCTCGGTCGTGTCGACCGAGGTCAGCCGCATCATCACCGCGGTGGCCGCGGCACCCTCGAGACCGGCTTCGTCGATGCGCAGCACCGACTGGTGCATCACCGACGACACCTTCAACGGCTCACTGGTCAACGGGGTGAAGTCCGCGGCCGGGGTGAACATCCGCTCGACACCCAGGGTGCTCAGCGACCGTTCGAGTTCGGCTTCGCCCGTCGCCTCGAACTTCGGCAGCCACAGGTCCAGCTTGCGCGGCGACCGTGCCGCGAGGAGCTGTTCGAGTCGCCGCGGCGTGAGCTGCGGTTCGGCGGTGGTCAGGTCGTCGTCGGGCAGCAGGACGACGGCCTCGACACCGCCGGCGGCCGGCACCGTCGCGATCTGCCAACCGTCCTGGTGCGCGTAGCCGCTGCGCCGCTCGGCGCGCATCGTCGGCACCTCACGACGGCCGCTCGGGGAGTCGAACGGTTGCGGACCGGTGTTGTCCTCGGTGAACGCCTCGGCCCACGAGACCTTGAGGTACAGGGCGTTGACCAGGGCCGCCACCGTCTCGGCATCGACGGTGCCCTCGGGCAGCAGCTCCGGGATCAGGTGGCGAGTCGTCTCGGCGACGTCGGCGTTGATCGTCCGGCGAGCGCGGTCCGGGTCGGCTCGGAACGGTGCGTGCCGCACGACGTTGCCCGGCCAGTCGGCGAGCGTCTTCAGGTACGACTCCTCGACAGGCAGGTCCTCGTGCGTCCACAGGGTGTTCGCCACTGCCAGCTCGGGCCCGTCGTCCCGCTCGGAGTGACCGAGCCTCGCGGCGCCGTCGAGGGTCTCGAGCAGGCCCGCGAGGTCGTCGTCCTCGCGGAGTCGCAGTGCGGCGGCGAGCTCACGCCGGGTGTCACCACCGGCAGCGGCCGCCGCGAGACCGAGCGCGCTCGCCACGGAGTACGGCGACCAGCAGAAGCCACGGTCGCCCGCAGGCGCCAGAGCGTGATGCAGGGACAGGCTGAAGTGCAGGTGTTCGCTCACGGTCGCGCTCCCGGTGGAGTTCTCGCTCTCGGTCGCCCGGAGGATCCAGGCCCGGTACCGAGTCTGCCAGCCCGGTGGCGCGAAGACGATCAGCGCAGCGATTCCTCGACGTCCGAAAGACCCATGAGCCGCAGCTCCTGGGCGATGTACTCGGCGGCGCGCTGCGCTTCGGGGTCGCGCCAGCGCAGGTCGTTCACCCAGTCCGCGAGGTTGTCGGTGTTCACGTAGGGCTCGCCACTGGCGACGAGTTTCTGGATGTAGTGCCTGTTCGGCATCGGGGGTCTCCAACGCGGCACGGGGTCGTCGGGGGTTCGGCCGCTTGTCGCGGAGTGGGCCCGCGCCGGTCGGGGTTCCAGCCCGGGCTGCACTCTGAGTAAACATTGTGCCTGATCCACTGGTGATTTTGACCCCCGAACAGGTCACACTCACTCGGTTCAGGTACGCATGGTTACTTTGTGTCGGTGCCAAGCGACGGCCTGTGCGTCGGTCAGCGATGCGATCTGATCCACCACGACGCGCAATCGCTCCGCGTCGGATCCCCCGCGCCCCCACGCGAGCAGGAACACCGGATCCAGCGACTCGGGAGCACCGTCAAGGACCGCCTCGACCAGCTCCGCCACGAGCACCCGCTGTCGCTCCTGCATCCGCAACCGCTCCGGGTCGCTGAGCACGTACCGCACCGCCACCGCCTTGAGCACCGCCACCTCCGCCGCGACCTGCTCCGGCACGACCAGATCCGCGGCGTACCGGGTCAACGGCCCGGCGCCGTGGACCGACCTGGTTTCCGAGACCGCCGCCGAGGCGAACCGACCCACCAACTCGCTGGTCATGTTCTTCAAAGCGACCTGGGCGGCCAGCGACCCGTCGAAGTCCGTCACGACCGCCAGCGCCGGCAACCGCACCAACCGGGCGGTGGCTTCCTCCAACAAGCTCGTCGCGTCGTCGGCGCCGTGCCAGAAGTGCTTCGCCGCCATCCGCACGATCTCCGCGCGTTCCTCCCGGCCGGCCAGCGAACGCAGCGAGATCCGGCCCGAGAGCACCCCGTCCTCCACGTCGTGCACCGAATACGCGACGTCGTCGGCCCAGTCCATGATCTGTGCCTCGAGGCAGCGCCTGCCCGGTGGCGCGCCACGACGCATCCACTCGAACACACCGAGGTCGTCCTCGTAGGCGCCGAACTTGGCGACCCCCGGCTCCTTCGGCCACGGGTACTTCGTCGTCGCGTCCAAGCACGCACGGGTGAGGTTCAACCCGTGCGCCGCGCCGTCGCCATCGACGAGCTTCGGCTCCAGCCGCGTCAGGATGCGCAACGTCTGCGCGTTGCCCTCGAACCCGCCGCATTCACCCGCGAGGTCGTTGAGCGCGCGCTCCCCGTTGTGCCCGAACGGCGGATGACCGATGTCGTGTGCGAGTCCCGCCATGTCCACCGCATCCGGATCCGCACCCACGTTCTCGGCGATCCCGCGCCCGATCTGGGCGACCTCCAGCGAATGCGTGAGCCGCGTGCGCGGCACGTCACCCTCGCCCGGGCCCATGACCTGTGTCTTCCCGGCGAGCCTGCGCAGTGCCGCCGAATGCAGCACGCGCGCTCTGTCCCGCGCGAACGGCGATCTCGCCGAGGACTCGGCACCAGGCAAAGCGGCGCCCTTCGGCTGCTCGGGCAGCAGCCGTGCGGTGTCCTCGTCGCGGTATCCCGGCAACCCGTGATCGTCGGTGGTCATCGCCGCAAGCCTACGGTCCACCGACGACAACTCGCGTCCGCCGGAGCGCGCGGGTCAGCTGCCCTCTCGGGCGCTGCCGACCGTCCTTGCACCATGTACGCAGCCGGACCACCCGCGGGTTCTCAGCGCCCTCCTCGCGAGGAGGGCGAGTTCGCCGCGTAGGTCGCTACTCAAGAAATCGATCCCGCAGCGAGGAGGGCGCTGAGGTTCCGCCACCCGACCCATCAACGCAACCCCACGCACTCTCGTAGCTCAGCCGAGTCCGAAGCCGCTGACCTCGGCGGGCGCGTGAGTCAGCCGGTAGAACAGCAATCCCGCGGTCTCGCGAAGGACGTAATTGAACTGGATCTCGCGGGTCTGCACCATCGGCCCCGAACGGGTCGGCGACGCCCACGTCGTCAAGCCGACGTCGTTGGCCATCGTCCTCGCCCGTAGCGAGTGCCACGGATCACTGACGATCAACGCGGTCTCCCAACCGCGCCGGTCGGCCAAGCGATCCACCGCCCGGACGCTGCCGATCGTGTCGCTGCCGACGTCGACCGGGACGACGTTGCCCTCCGGAACGCCGTGCTCGACCAGCCACTTCTTCCCCGCCTGTGCCTCGGTGTACTCGTCGCCCTGCTGTCGGCCGCCGACGGTGACGACGTGGTCGACGAGCCCGTCCTGGTACAGCTCCAGAGCGTGGTCCAGCCGCGCCTCGAGCACCTCCGAGGGCTCACCGTGATACTGCGCCGCGCCGAGGACGACGCCGATGTCGACAGGACGACGTTCGTCGGCGCGCGCGACCTGCCAGACCCGGAATCCGGTGCCGCCGACGACGAGCAGCAGCACGAGCAGGGCCCCGAACACAGCGCGGCGAACTGACCGCCCCGGCCGGGCGGTCAGTTGCTCAGCGGAACGGTATCGAGCCACACGCCCATGATTCCAGAACGCCGGCGGGCGCCCCTGTCGAGACCCCCGATCGGAGCCTCGCGGCACCCCTTTCACCTGCTCGGGGCCCCGGCAGGACGGTGCCGCATCAGCAGCCGAGCAGGCGGGTGGCCAGGTAGTCCTCGAGTTTGTCGATCGCGACCCGCTCCTGGGTCATGGTGTCGCGTTCGCGGACCGTGACCGCGTGGTCGTTGAGACTGTCGAAGTCGACGGTCACGCAGAACGGCGTGCCGATCTCGTCGTGCCGCCGGTACCGGCGCCCGATCGCGCCGGCGTCGTCGAAGTCGATGTTCCAGTTCTTGCGCAGCATCGCCGCGACGTCCTTGGCCTTCGGCGAGAGGTCGGCGTTGCGGGACAGCGGCAGCACCGCGACCTTGATCGGCGCGAGCCTGCGGTCCAGCTTGAGCACGACCCGCTTGTCGACGCCGCCCTTGGCGTTCGGCGCCTCCTCCTCGTGGTACGCGTCGACGAGGAACGCCATCATCGGCCTGCCTACACCGGCCGCGGGCTCGATGACGTACGGACGGTAGCGGGTGCCGCTGGCCTGGTCGAAGTACGACAGGTCCACGCCCGAGTGCTCGGAGTGGGTGGAGAGGTCGAAGTCGGTGCGATTGGCGACGCCCTCGAGTTCCCCCCATTCGCCGCCTGCGAAACCGAACTTGTACTCGATGTCCACGGTGCGTTTGGAGTAGTGCGAGAGCTTGTCCTGCGGGTGCTCGTAGTGGCGCAGGTTGTCCGGGGCGATGCCGAGGTCGGTGTACCAGCGGGTCCGCTCGTCGATCCAGTACTGGTGCCAGTTCTCGTCGTCGCCGGGCTGGACGAAGAACTCCATCTCCATCTGCTCGAACTCGCGGGTGCGGAAGATGAAGTTGCCTGGCGTGATCTCGTTGCGGAACGACTTGCCGATCTGGCCGATCCCGAACGGCGGCTTGGTGCGCGCCGTGGTCATCACGTTGAGGAAGTTGGTGAAGATGCCCTGCGCGGTCTCCGGCCGCAGGTAGTGCAGGCCCTCGTCCGACTCGATCGGGCCGAGATAGGTCTTGAGCAACCCGTTGAACAGGCGCGGCTCGGTGAACTGGCCGCGCACGCCGCAGTTCGGGCACGGCACCTGGGACGTGTCGTCCTCGGCGACGTCCTTGCCGGTGCGCTCGACGAACTCCTCCACGAGGTGGTCGGCGCGGAACCGGTTGTGGCAGTTCGTGCACTCCACCAACGGGTCGACGAACTCCTGGAGGTGGCCGGAGGCCTGCCAGACCTGGGTCGGCAGGATCACCGACGAATCGAGGCCCACCACGTCCTCGCGGCCCTGCACCACGGACTTCCACCACTGGCGTTTGAGGTTGTCCTTGAATTCGACACCGAGCGGACCGTAGTCCCACGCCGACCGGGTACCTCCGTAGATCTCCCCGCAGGGGTAGACGAAGCCACGTCGCTTGCAGAGGTTGACGATCGTGTCGATCTTGTCGGCGGGCACGGTCACTCCGGGAACGCTGGTCGGGTCAGGACGGGCCGACACCGCGATCCGGGCTGGTCACCGGGGCGCCGACCGAAAACCCAGGGTACTCAGCGACACCAACTCGTCGACGCACGGGGAGGCCGCGCGCGGATCAGCGCGGATCGGCGGGTCCGGCGGCCTCGCCGAGGCGGACGGTGCCCGCGTCTTTCGCGAGCAGACTGGTGTGCCGGTGCGTCGCGCCGCCCTCGGCCGTCAGCGCCGTCTCGTGCGCGGATTGCACGTCGACGCGGGCGCGGGAGAGCAGCGGGATCACGTGCTCGCGGACCTCGAACCCGGACAGCGCGCGCCGGTAGGCGACGACGGACTCGAACCGGATTGTGAGCACCCAGGTCGCCGGTTCCTCGATCGCCCGTGCCAGCTCCCCGCCGAGACACCCGTCGCGAGCGGTGAGCAGGGCGAGAGCGCGATCGGCGGAGTCGACGAACTCGTCGACCTCGGCCTCGGTCACGTCGAATCGGCACAGCAGCAGCACGCAGCCACTGTAGAACTCCGAGCCACTCCCGCCGCGCCGCACTCGCAGCCACCGGGAGCGAGGGACGGCACCCGTAGAATGAGACGGCGAACCACCCGTGCGGGGCTCGAAGGCTCGCCCACGGCTCACCCACGCCGGAGAGGAACCCATGCCCGCAGTCAGCCCGGACCGATCGAGTACGGACGAGAGCGCGCTGTCCGAGCAGACGCCCCCGAACGACCGGCCGCACCCCGACAGCGCCGAGACGCACGTGCATACACCGGGGCGGACGGCGCCCGCTCCCGCGCCCCAGCGCGATCCGCAGACCCTGGTCGCCGCCGGTGAGCTGTTGCGTGCACTGGCCGCCCCGGTGCGGATCGCGATCGTGCTCCAGCTCCGCTCGGACGCCTGCTGCGTGCACGAACTCGTCGAGGCGTTGGGCGTCACGCAGCCGCTGATCAGCCAGCACATGCGGGTATTGAAGTCCGCGGGCGTGGTCCAGGGTGAGCGCCACGGCCGCGAGGTCGTGTACCGCCTCGCCGACGAGCACCTCGCGCACATCGTCGTGGACGCGGTGCTGCACTCCGAGGAGACCACGCAGCCCGCCGACGGCGGTCTCCGCGTGGCCTCCGAACAGGACGGCACGCGCGGAACGGAGACCGTGTGACCGCCGGCGAACGCCCTGCGGCCTCGTTTCCCGGCCTCCGCAGCACCAAGCAACGCGCCGCCGTGTCGCGGTTGCTCAGCGAGGTCGACGACTTCCGGTCGGCGCAGGAGCTGCACGAACAGCTCCGACACCGCGGCGAAGGGATCGGCTTGACGACCGTCTACCGGACGCTGCAGACGCTGGTGGAGGCCGGGGAGATCGACGTGCTGCGCACCGATTCCGGCGAGGCCGTCTACCGGCTGTGCTCCACGCATCATCATCACCACCTGCTGTGCAGGCACTGCGGACGCACCGTGGAGGTCGACGACCCGCCCGTGGAGAACTGGGCCGAGAGCATCGCGGGTGAACACGGGTTCACCGACGTGCGGCACACCGTGGAGATCGTCGGCACCTGCCCGACCTGCGCGACGAGCTGAGCCGTCAGTACTCGTACGGATCCTGCGGCGGTGCGATGCGCCGTAGCTGGGTGATCTCCAGGGTCGGGACCTGACCGTTGGCCTCGGTCGCCGAGCCGGTGCGCAGTGTTCCGGTGACCTCGATCCACGTGTCGGCTGCGAGCGTGCTCGACCGTTTCGCCGCCGCTCCGGCGAGATCGACCCGGATCGGGGCGGCGTCGGCCGCACAGCAATTCACCCGGAGTCGCGCGAGCTGCGTCGGCCCCTCCTGCTCCGGGTGCACGACGAATCCCCGCAACCGGATCGGCCTGCCGTCGAGAGTGCCGCTGTCGTCCCACACGACCCGAGTCACGAACTCGGAGACGCTGAGCAGCGGCGCGTCCCCAGGCGGGAGTTCGGGGAACATCTCCGCCGAGCTCGGCCGGTCCGGCACCCGGCTCCCGTCGCCGGCTCGTGTCACCGCGTCCGCGCCGAGCGCGGGCGGGGCGACCAGGAAGATCGCGAACACGGGAAGCAGCAACATCCACGGGCTGCGCGTGCCGTGCTCCCGGCAGTCACCGGTGTCCGCGACACCACGCTGAGCTGCACGGATGTCGCGGAAGATCGCGAACAACGCCAACCCGACGGTCACCGCCGCCGCTGCGATCAGCCACGGCAGCAGGGACGGCTTCACGTAACGCACGTAGGTTCCGGTGAGCGCGATCTTGAGCACGGCGCCACCCAGCAGCAGGAGCAGCAGGTTCTGGGTCTCCCGGCGCATCAGGCGCCTCCGAGCACGAGCAGTCCGACACCGACCGAACAGGCGATCGCCACCAGGAAGGTCACCGGGGCGAATCGTGCGGCGAACGCGCGGCCGAAGGTGCCCGCTTGGAGCGCGATGAGCTTGACGTCCACGGCCGGTCCGACGACGAGGAAGACGAGCTTCGGCAGCAGCGGCAGGCCGGGCATGGCGGCGGCGACGAAGGCATCGGCCTCGCTGCAGAGCGCGAGGACCACCGCCAGCAACGCCATGACCACGATCGCGAGGACCAGCTGCCCTCCCAGGGAATGCATCCACTCGGCGGGCACGACGACACCGAAAACCGCTGACGCCAACGCCCCGAGCACGAGGAACCCGCTCGCCTCCACGAGATCGTGCCGAGCGCTCTCGGCGAAGGTCGCCCACCGCGACTCCCGCTCACGCGCCGCCACTCGACGCAGGGCACGCTCGGCGATCCACTCGGAGCTGCCGAACGTGAGCCACAGCCACCCCATCACACACGCCGTCAGCAGGGACGCCGCGAACCGTGCGAACACCATGGCGGGTTCGCCGGGGAACGCGACGGCAGTGGACACCAGCACGATGGGGTTGATCGCGGGAGCCGCGAGCAAGAACGCCAGAGCCGCCGCGGGAGCCACTCCCTGCTGCATCAGCCGCCGCGACACAGGAACCGATGCGCACTCGCAGCCGGGGAGCGCGAGCCCCGCGATACCGGCGGCCGGAACGGCCGCGCCACGGTTCGCGGGCAGCGTGCGTCGCAGCACGTGCGACGGCACGAACGCGGCGATGGCGCCGCTGACCAACGTGCCCAGCACGAGGAACGGCAGTGCCTGCACGCAGACGGCGACGAAGATCGTCGCCGCAGTGCGCACGGCGGGTGCGTCCAGTAGCGAAGCCCAGGTGTCCTGAAAGAGCACAGCGACGAGCAGCAGCACGCACAGCACTTCCAGCGAACCGACACCTCCACGCCGGGGCGGCGTTCGCCGTGCAACGGGCTCCGTGATCGTCACGGAAGCAGCCTGCCAGAACGACAATGGTTCCCGTTGCCGACTTGCCGAGGAGTCCCCTCACCGAGTGGCGCTGCGGAGAGGCACACCGGGCCGACTGGGTTCCCGCGTCCTTGCGGATGGAGCTGTCGTCACGTCATGTCAGCGGCGAAGCCGCTGCCTCTCCGCCACCCGACCCACCGAGCACAACCTTCCGCAAGGAGTTCCTACTCGGCCGGTGTGTCCACGTCCACGAGTTCACCCCTCAGTTGCGACGCCGTGGAGACCACGAGCATCAGCAACGTGCCCAGCGGCGGCGGGTCCATGCCCTCGGCGGGGAACGCGTAGCGCAAGGTCACGTCCATCCCGCGCTCGGTCCGCACCACACCCAGCGTGCCGAACAAGCCCTGACCTGCGCGTTCGGCGGCGGACTGGGCGAGCTTGTCGTCCTGCGGCAGGTCCCATGCGACCACGCACGTCAGGCTCAGCACCGTGAGCCCCTCGGCGAGCTGCATCGCCTGCACAGCACACGGAACCTCCGAGTGCCGGAACGTCAGCGCACCGTCGTCGTCGACACTGACCTCGTGATACGTCTCCAGCGCCTCTTTGGCTGCGGTCAACAGCTCCGCGGTACTCGCGGCCTCCTGAGTCATACGTTGCCCCCTCGGGCGGTATCGGTGACGGCGTCGCCGGACCCCGTGGTGCGGTCGACCGCGCCGCCGAAGCGTCGGTCACGGCGGGCATAGTCCTCGCACGCCTGCCACAGATGCGTCCGGTCGACGTCGGGGAACAGCGTGTCCTGGAACACGAACTCCGCGTAGGCCGACTGCCACAACAGGAAGTTCGAGGTCCTGCTCTCCCCCGACGGGCGGATGAACAGATCGACGTCGGGCATCTCGGGCTGGTAGAGGTGCCGCGCCACCGTCCGCTCGTCGACCCGGTCCGGGCTGATCCTGCCCGCGGCAGCCAACCGGGCGATCTCGCGGGCGGCGTCGCCCACCTCGGCACGGCCACCGTAATTCACGCACATCGACAGATTCAGGACTTCGTTCGACTTCGTGCGTTCCTGGGCCGACTGGAGCTGGTTGACGACGCTGCGCCAGAGCTTCGGCTTGCGTCCCGCCCACCGGATCCGCACACCCATGTCGTCGAGCTCGTCCACGCGGCGGGCGATGACGTCGCGGTTGAAGCCCATCAGGAACTTCACCTCGTCCGGGCTGCGTTTCCAGTTCTCGGTGGAGAACGCGTACAGCGACAGCCACTGCACCCCGATCTCGATCGCCCCGCGCGCGAGCTCGAGCACCACCGCCTCGCCGCGTTTGTGCCCCTCGATGCGGGGTAGGCCGCGTTCGTTGGCCCACCGCCCGTTGCCGTCCATCACGACTGCGACGTGCTTGGGCACCAGTTCCTGCGGCAGCTGCGGCGGGCGCGCGCCGGACGGGTGCGGGTCGGGGGCCTGCACGCTCTCGCTGTTCCTGCCCCGCCCACGGCGTCGCAGCATGGGTGAGTTCTCCTTCGTCGACTCCCGGCCGCCCACCATTGTCGCGGATCGGGGTCCGGCACCGGGCCGGAGGGCGACGGCAACGGCCTCGGACCCCCGCAGACCTGGTAGTCACCAGGACCCCAAAGCCGCGAGGCGCGAACCTGGGCGGCGGGTACCGGACCACCTACCCCAGATCCCCAATGCCTTCTCAGGCGGCCGAGCGCAGGTGCCTGCCGTAGCGCACCGCGGCGTGGTCGTCCGGCGGCAACCGGACCATCCCGGCCGCCTCGTAGAACGCCTGCGCACCGGTGTTGTCGTCCTGAACGCCGAGCTGCACGCCGGGCGAGCCGGCCCGTGCCAGCGCGGCGAACTCCGTCCGCAGGAGCGCGCGACCGGCACCGTGCCTGCGCGCTCCCGCGAGCAGGCTCATGTGCAGGTGCGACGGATGAACGGTGAGCCCCGACGGCAGCAACAGCCTCGGGTGATGCAGGTAGGCACGCAGCAGGCTGTCGGCCCGGGTGACGACGACGTGCGGCGTGTTCGGATGGCTCACGCAGAAGCGGGGCGCCCATTCCAACTGCCAGCGCGCGAAGAACTCCTCGCTGTCGAGCGCGGCGACGACGTAGCCGAGCACGATCCCGTCGACCTCGGCGACGAACGCGAGCTCCGGCTGCAACAACAGGTACGGGTCGAGGAACACGTGGGCCATCAGGTCCGGGTCGTCGAGGATGCCGCGTGCAGGCTCCCCGCCGTCACCGGTGCTCAGGCAGATCTCGCGCACGGCGGCGCGGTCACCGCGTCGATACGGTCGCACGATCACGACTGCTGCTCCTCGAGGTCGGCGGCGCGTTCCCGGATCAGATCCGGCACGACCCGCTCGACCAGCGGCAACGAGCGCAGCTGCCGCTCGAGGTGCCATTGCAGGTGTGCGGCGACGAGGCCGCTGGCCTCTCTGCGCACCGGCCGGGTGGTGGCCTCCGCCGCGTCCCAGTCGCCGTGCAGCAACGCTTCCAGCAAGGTCATGGTGTGCGGAGACGGACGCGCCGAACCGGCCGGACGGCACTCCGCGCACACGGCACCACCGGCAGGAACGTTGAACGCCGCGTGCGGCCCCGCGCAGGCACACCGCGCGCACTCCGAGAGCGCAGGCGCCCACCCCGCGTACGACATCGCGCGGAGCAGGAATGCGTCCAGCACCAATGAGGCGTCCCGCTCCCGCCCCGCCAACGCACGCAGGGCACCTGTGACGAGCAGATACATCCGCAGCACCGGCTCGCCCTCCTCGGCCGCGAGCCGGTCCGCCGTCTCCAGGACCGCACACGCCGAGGTGTAGCGCTGGTAGTCGTCGACGATGTGCACGCCGAACGCGTCGAGCGTCTGCACCTGGGTGATCACGTCGAGCGTGCGCCCGGTGTAGAGCTGGACGTCGACGTGGCAGAACGGTTCCAACCGTGCCCCGAACCGCGAGCTCGTGCGCCGCACGCCTTTCGCCACGGCACGGACCTTGCCGCCGCGGCGGGTCAGCATCGTGATGATCCGGTCGGCCTCACCGAGCTTCTGCACCCGAAGCACCACGGCCGTATCCCGGTAAAGACTCACGCCGCCATCGTCGCACTCCGACACGACGAGACGTCCGACACGGCGCAGGAATCGATCCGCACGTTCCCGGCACACGACGAGGCTCCAGCGGATACCGTCGCCGACGATCAACACCTGAGTCTTTGATCTTGTCCTGATGGCCGTCAGGCATGGTCTCGCATGCTCAGCATGAGCACTGGAGAGGAGCTCCGGCATTCCCGGGTCGTCTGCGTACGTACTGGTACTCGATGCGACCCCAACCACGAGCGGCAAGAGACCACCACAGCAGACGAGAGACAGCTTCTGAGAGGACGTCCATGACCCACCCGTACGGCCAGTACCCGGAACAGCAGCCGCAGCAGTACTACGGCTCGTTCCACCCGAACTCCTCCGGATTCCCGGCGCAGACGCCGTCGGCTCCGCACTACGGCCACCCGGGATACGGCCATCCTGGCTACCCGACGCCGGGTCGGACGAACCCACTGGCTGTGATCGCGCTCGTCCTTTCGCTGCTCCCACTCTGCGGTCTGTCCTGGATCGGAGCGATCGTCTGCGGGCACATCGCCCGCAAGCAGATTCGCGAGAAGGGCGAGCAGGGAGCCGGGATGGCGTTGGCAGGCCTCATCATCGGCTACGGGCTAGTCGGTCTGTGCGCGCTCTACGTCGTGGTCGGTGGCGTACTCGCGTTCATCGGCTCACAGAACTGACGTTCACCGATCACGTGATCCACGCCTCAGGGGGATCACGACTGCGATGCAACCAACTCGCGTTCGTAGGCGTCATACTCGAACCGAAACGATCACGAGGGGGAGCAGAGTGAACCAGCCACACACCGACGAAGCAGGACACGAGACGGCCGCCGCTCACCCGGCTGCCATGCCGCCACCGCAAGGCGGTCCGTATCCGTACTACCCGGTGTCGAAGCCGATGAACAACCTCGCGCTGGTCGCGCTGATCCTGTCGGTCAGCGGCATCGGGATCGGCGGCATCATCTGCGGGCACATCGCGCGCAAGCAGATCCGGGAGAATCCGCACCAGGACGGCGACACGCTCGCGCTCGCCGGACTCATCGTGGGCTACTGCGCGACGATCCTGGTCACCCTGCTCATCGCCGCCTACGTCGCCTTCATCATCTTCATGATCAACCACGCACCGACGGTCTGATCACGCCCGCAGCACCGTGAACGGCTCGAACGGCAGGTTGCGCACCACGCCCCAGGTGAGGAACGCGCCGAGCAGCACGTAACCGAGGACGCTGCCGAGTCTGCCTGCGGGCCAGTGGAATCTCGCCCGGCCGAGTTCGACCCGCGCCATCGCCACCAGCACCACCGCCACCAGCGGTAGCACCACGAGGACGGCGAACGCGTTGACGTCGAGCGCCCGGGCGAGGTCCGCCTGCAGCAACGCGCCCGCGACCCTGCTTCCCCCGCACAAGGGGCAGTCGAGCCCGGTGAGCAACTTCAGCGGACACGGCACCGGGATCACCCCACTGCCCAGCACCAGGCCGAACGCGCCGACACCGAGCACGAGCAGGCCGGTGCGGGGGATCCGCCGCACCGGGAACATCACTGCTCGGGTGAACACGCCGTCACCACTGTCGAGGCCCGCCGCGAGAGGGCTGCTGCGAGTACACGTCGCCGGAGGCCGCTCGCTTGCGTTCCTTTTTCGTCGGAGGCAGCGCGGTGCCTGTCTCGGCGGAGACCACCACGGAACTCATGATCCGGTCGGCCCACGTTTGCTTCTTCGGCTCCCACAGCGGCGCCAGATACCCGACGTTGCACGGGAGGCTGTCGAGGATGTGGCACAGGTTGCGGGCGAAGGCGGCACCGACCCCGAGCGGCAGGCCCGTCTCCTCCGACACGGTCTTGATCCGCACGATCTTCTGGCCGAAGGTCTGGCCGTAGACGCCGCGCCGGTACACGTGCGCCCAGAAGCCGAGAGCCAGGATGGCGAGCAGCCCGACGATGTACGACGCGAACAGCGTGGCTACCGCAGCGGACTCACCGCCCCCCAAGGCGACGACCAGCACGGTGACCCCGGCCCCCGCGCCCATCGCGACCAGCATCACGACAAGGGCGGCCCCCATCATGATGAGTGCGTCCAGCACCGAGCCACCGACCCGCGTCCCCCACTCCGACGGCACCCCTACGTGCGGCGGAACCGGCGTGGGCGCCTGCCCGTAACCCGGATGGCCGTATGCCTGGGCGTACGGGTCCGACGCGGGCATGGGCGCCGGGTAACCGCCCTGGCCGTACGGCATCTGCTGCGGCATCGGCCCCGAGCCCGGACCGTGCTGTGCCTGGTCGTACGGGTTCTGCCCGGACGGATCGCCGTAGGGATGATTCACGACTTCAACCTCGTCTCGTCCGACCTTGCTGGGGCGCCTCGCCGCTCAAGGGGCATTGTGGAACATGAGGCGTGCCCTAGCCCCACATGCACTCTCAGGAAGATTCTGCGACCGAACCACACTGTCGACCTACCGGACAGCGCACACGACTACCACTGTTGCGGGTAACCCGGCTGCGGCATCCCCGGGTAACCGCCGCCCGCTGCGGCCTCCTGCTGTTCCTTCTGCTCCCGCTTGGTGAGCGGCAACGGCGAACCCGTCTCGGCCGAGACCACGACCGTGGCCATGATCTTGTCCGCCCAGGTCTGCTTCTTCGGCTCCCACAAGGGCGCGAACCACCCGACGTAGCAGGCGAGCGTGTCCAGCACGTGGCACAACTGACGCAGGAAGGCGTTCCCCGCGCCGATCACCTGGCCGGTCTCCTCGCTGACCGTCTTGAGCTTCACGATCTTCTGCCCGAGCGTCTGACCGTAGACGCCACGCCGGTAGACGATGTTCCAGAACGCGAAGCCGAACGTGCCCGCGATCAGGATGATGAAAAAGGCGAGGCCCCCCACGACTCCCCCGACGCCCGGGTCCCCGAGGCCGACCAAGACCCCGAGAATCGCCCCCACGATCGCCCCGGCGAGCATCGCGACGATCTGAGCACCACTGACGATCAGCCCGTCGAGCAAATAGCCACCGAGCCGGGTGCCCCACTCGGCAGGGACGCCGACATGGGGCGGTACCGCGTCCGACGGCTGCCCGTAACCCTGCGGCGCGCCGTAACCGGACTGTCCGTACGGGTCCTGCCCGTACGGCGGCGCCGGCTGCGGGATCGGTCCCGAACCGGGGCCGTAGGGCTGCTGCGGGTTCGGGCCGGACGGCGGAGGGCCATACGGATAGCTCACGTCAACAAGTCCTTCATCGAGAATGCGCAGCGATCGGCACCGAGCGTCCCGGTCGCGCGTACGTTACCTACGACGGCCCCGAGCCCGGGGCCGTTCCGTTCGATCGGTGATCAGAATCCCAGTTTGCGGAGCTGACGCGGATCGCGCTGCCAGTCCTTCGTGACCTTCACGTGCAGGTCGAGATAGATCTTGCTGCCCAGCAACGCCTGAATGTGCTTGCGCGCGGTCGTCCCCACCTCGCGAAGGCGCTCACCGCCCCGGCCGATGACGATCGACTTCTGACTCTGCCGCTCGACGTGCACGACCGCGTGCACGTCGACGAGGTCGTCGCGGCCGTCCCGCGGCACCATCTCCTCGATGGTCACCGCCAGCGAATGCGGCAGTTCGTCGCGCACGCCCTCCAGCGCGGCCTCCCGAATCATCTCCGCGACCAGTGTCTCCTCCGGTTCGTCGGTGAGCTCACCGTCCGGGTACAGCTGCGGGCCTTCCGGAAGCTGGGAGACGAGCAGGTCGGCGAGGGTGTTCATCTGGTAGTCGTCGACCGCCGACACCGGCACCAGCTCGGCGAAGTCCATCAACTCCTGCAGCGCGAGCAACTGCTCGGCGACCTGCTGCTTGCCGACCAGGTCGGTCTTGGTGACCACCCCGACCACCGGCGTGCGGCGAGCCACCTTCGCCAACTGCTCGGCGATGTAGCGGTCCCCGGGGCCGACCTTCTGGTCCGCAGGCACGCAGAACCCGATGACGTCGACCTCGGACCACGTCTCGTGCACGAGATCGTTCAGCCGCTCGCCCAACAGCGTCCGCGGGCGATGCAGACCGGGCGTGTCGACGACGATCAACTGCGCGTCCTCGCGGTGCACGATGCCCCGGATGGCGTGCCGCGTCGTCTGCGGCTTGCTCGACGTGATCGCCACCTTCGAGCCGACGAGGTCGTTCATCAGCGTCGACTTGCCCGCGTTGGGCCGTCCGACGAAGCAGGCGAAACCGGAACGGTGCGCATCAGGAGTGCTGGTCACTGCCCCATTGTCCCCGCAGCCCTCGGGAAACCCGCACCGGGCTCCCCGCGCGGGAGGCTACGAATCAGAGTGCATTGGGGAACTGGCATGTGTGGCCGTAGGGCACGCCTCACACGTGACCAGCCGGAGCACGGTGAGGGGCTCCGGCGTTCGGAGTTCGTGCCTCGCAACGCAGGGGTTCTCGCCGCGTACAGGTTGGTACTCAAGAGCACCCCAACGCCGCAAGGCGCGAACTGGGGCGACGGTCACGGACCACCCACCCGAGTTCCAAATTGCTCTCTCAGACACGCGCCCGGACAGTGCCTCCGGCGTCCGAGCGGAACACCGGTGCCGACGAGCCGAGGTCGCGGACGGCGGCGACGGAGTCGGGGTCCAGCTGCTCCGAATCGGTCACCACGGCCGCCGCTTCGAGCCCCTCGGCGCCGCTGGCCACCGCGGCGGCGACCGCCGCCTGCAACGCCGTGAGCGTCAGCGACGGCAGCGCCACCGTGCACGCGGCATAGGTCCGGCCGTCGGTGTCCCGCACGGCTGCGCCCTCGGCGGCGCCGGTGCGCGCGCGCCCCGACCGGGCCAGCGTCACGATCTTCGCGTCCTCCGCGTCGATCTCCGCCTGCGCCTGAACGTGCTCAGCCACGAGTACTCGTCCCTTCCTGTTCGGCACCACGACTCTGCGCCCCGCCTGCTGCCGTCTCGGAGCGCTCGGAGTCGGCAGCCGTGGTGGTGCTGACCGGCCCGCCGTCGCTGCGGCGCACCTGCAACGCGTTGATCCGGATCCGGCCACGATGATCCTTGCCGCCCTCGGCACGCAGCCGCAGCCCCTCCACCTCGGCCTCCGCTCCGGGCAGCGGCACGCGGCCGAGCCGCAACGCCAGCAGCCCGCCCACGGTCTCCACCTCGGAGTCGTAGTCGTCGAGCGCCACGTCGAACACCGTGCCGAGGTCCTCCACCGGCAGCCGGGAGCTGACTCGCACCGTCGTCTCGTCGACGTGCTCGACCGGCCGACGCTCCTCGCGGTCGGACTCGTCGGTGATCTCGCCGACGATCTCCTCGATGACGTCCTCGATCGTCACCAGCCCGGCGGTGCCGCCGTACTCGTCGATCGCGATGGCCATGTGACTGCGGGAGAGCTGCATCTCCTGCAACAGCTCATCGAGGCGCTTGGAATCGGGGACGAAACTCGCCGGCCGCATCAGCTCCGCCACGCGCGGCCCGGACTCGTGCAGGTTGCCGCGCTCGACCACGACCCGCGCGAGATCCTTGAGGGTGACGAGGCCGACGATGTCGTCGACGCTCTCCCCGATCACCGGGACCCGGGAGAACCCGGAGCGCAGGCACAGCGCGAGCCCTTGCCGCACCGACTTCGTCTGTTCGATCCAGATGATCTCGGTGCGCGGCACCATCACCTCGCGGGCCACGGTGTCGCCGAGTTCGAACACCGAGTGGATCATCTCGCGTTCACCCGCGGCGACGACACCGCTCTGGTTCGCCAGGTCGACCATCTCCCGCAACTCGAGCTCCGAGGAGAACGGGCCCTCGCGGAACCCCCGACCCGGCGTGATCATGTTGCCGATGATGATCAGCAAGCGGGTCAGCGGGTTGAGCACGCGTGCCATGAGGTGCACCGGCGCGGCCACCGACAGGCCGATCCCGTACGGGTGCTGCCTGCCCAGCGTCCGCGGTCCGACGCCGACGAGCACGTACGAGACCACGACCATGATCAGCACCGCGACCGCGACCGCCCACGCCTGCGAGTCGGCGGCCTCCAGGGCCGCGACCGTCACCAGCACCGTCGCCGACAGCTCGCTGGCCAGACGCAACAGCAACAACAGGTTCACGTGCCGGGGCCGATCGGCGACGACCTTCGCCAGCTGCGCGGACCCCGCGCGGCCTTGGCGCACCAGTTCGTCCACCCGTGCCCGGGACGCTGTCCCGATGGCCGCGTCCGCCGCCGCGAACACGCCCGCCGCGACCACGAGCAGCACCGCCCACACCAGCAACGGAGTGAAGCTCGGGAACACCGTCCTCAGCCCCGTCCGGGCCGGCCCTCGCCGCCCGGTTCGTCGAGGCCGACCGCCCCGAGGACGCGGGCGTCCGCCGAGCGCTGCGCGGTGAGGCGGTCCGCCTCGGTCCGCGCCTGCTTGTGGTCGGCGAGAATCCTGTTCTGCAGCGCGAACATCTCCCGTTCCTCGTCGGGCTCGGCGTGGTCGTATCCGAGCAGGTGCAGCACGCCGTGAACGGTGAGCAGGTGCAGCTCGTCCGCCAGACCGTGCCCTGCCTTGCGCGCCTGATCCTTCGCGAATTCGGGGCACAGCACGATGTCACCGAGCAGCGCCGGACCGCCGTCGGTCGCATCGGGCCGGGACGGCGCGTCGAACTCCTCCATCGGGAACGACATGACGTCCGTCGGCCCCGGCAGATCCATCCACCGTTCGTGCAGATCCGTCATCACGTCGAGGCCCACGACCACGACGGACAACTCCGCCGCCTGGCTCACGTTCATCTTGTCCAGCGCGAAGCGGGCGATCCCGACGATCGACTCCTCGTCGACCGCCACACCGCTCTCGTTGGCGATCTCGATGCTCATGCCGGTCCCCGTCGTTGTCCGTCCCTACGGCCGGGGCGGCGGTCGCCGTGACGCTCCGACCTCTCGCGACCGCCGGATCCGCCGTCCTGGTCCTGCTCTTCCCGTGCGTGCCACACCTCGTAGGCGTTGACGATGTCGGTCACCAGCTGGTGCCGCACCACGTCGTGGCTGTCGAGCATCGAGAAGTGCACGTCGTCCACTCCGTCCAGGATCTCCCGGACGATCTTCAGACCGCTGCGCTGTCCCCCGGGCAGGTCGATCTGGGTGATGTCACCTGTGACGACGATCTTCGAGTTGAACCCGAGCCGGGTGAGAAACATCTTCATCTGCTCGGGCGTGGTGTTCTGCGCCTCGTCCAGGATGATGAACGCGTCGTTGAGGGTGCGCCCGCGCATGTACGCCAGCGGCGCGACCTCGATGGTGCCCGCCTGGGTGAGCCGCGGCACCGACTCGGGGTCGATCATGTCGTGCAGGGCGTCGTAGAGCGGTCGAAGATACGGGTCGATCTTCTCGTGCAGCGTGCCGGGCAGGTATCCGAGCCGTTCCCCCGCCTCGACCGCCGGCCGGGTGAGGATGATCCGGTTGACCTCCTTGGCCTGCAGCGCCTGCACGGCCTTCGCCATCGCCAGGTAGGTCTTGCCGGTGCCTGCCGGACCGATGCCGAAGACGACGGTGTGCGAGTTGATCGCGTCGACGTAGCGCTTCTGGTTCAGCGTCTTCGGCCGGATGGTGCGCCCACGCCGGGAGACGATGTCCATGCTGAGCACGTCGGCGGGCGACTCGTTGTGGTCGGCGGCGAGCATCCCCACGCTGCGGCGTACCGCGTCCGGGCTCAGGGTGCTGCCCCGCGAGACGACCGAGATGAGCTCGGCGAACACGCGCTCCGCGAACGCCACCTCGGCCGGTTCACCCGTGAGCGTGACCTCGTTGCCGCGGACATGCACGTCCGCAGGGAGCGCGTCCTCGATGACGCGCAGGTTCTCGTCCCGGGATCCCAGCAACGCCAGCACGGCGGTGTCGGGGATGGTGACCTGCGATTGGGCTTGTGCGGTCTCCGACGGCTGCCGATCCTCGAACGAGGCGGCACCTCCTGCTGTCATTCCGGCCACGTGCTTTCGGGCCTGCTTCCTGCGCGGTGCGCGCGAGTCGGTGTGCGTTCCTGGGATGAGGTCTTTCGCTGCCCCGATGGTAGAACACGGCGCCACGCGTTTGCCGCCGACGACGCTGCGTGCAGGATCACTCAGCCATGCATCGGCCCGCCGGTGAGCGCGCCCAATGGCTCACCTCCGAGCAGATGCAGGTGGACGTGGAAGATCGTCTGACCGGCATCGGCGTTGGTGTTGAACAGCAGCCGGTATCCGGACTCGGCGACGCCGTCGCGCTCCGCGAGCCTCGTGGCGACCCGGAACAGCTCCGTGAGCAGATCGGAATCGGCCTCGGCCAGCTCGGCGACGTTGCGGTACCGGGTCTTTGGCACCACCAGAACGTGGGTGGGTGCCTGCGGGTTGATGTCCCGGATGGCGATGACGCGGTCGTCTTCGTGCACGATGTCGGCCGGGATCTCACGGTCGATCATCTTCCGGAACAAGCTGTCCTCATCGCTCATCCCTCGAGGCTATCCCGCCCCCTCGTGAGCCTTTTTGGTGCCTATAACCACCACAAAGGCTCACGCATGCCAACGCGAGCCAAGACCAGGCCCACGCCCCACCCGGGCGACCGACCCGCCCCGACCCCAGCCGACGGGCCTCCCAGCCGACGGGCTCACGACCAGCGGGAGGTGAGGGCGCCGAGGGCGCCGAGGGCGACGGACGCGGCGGTGGACGCGCGGAGCACGTCGGGGCCGAGGCGCACCGGCACCGCTCCGGCCTCGGAGAGCGCGGTGAGCTCCTCGTCGCTGACGCCACCCTCGGGCCCGACGGCGAGGAGGATCTCGCCCTCATCCGGGAGCGTGACGTCGGTGAGCGGTCTCGTCGCGGACTCGTGCAGCACCATCGCCACGTCGGCCTGCCGCACGACGGTGAGGAGCTGTTTCGTCGTGACCGGCTCGGTGACCTCCGGAGTCCACGGTCGTCGTGCTTGCTTCGCCGCCTGGGCGACGGCGCTGCGCCACCTGCCGAGCGCTTTCGCGCCACGCGGGCCGTCGTCCCAGCGCGCCACGCAGCGTGCCGCCTTCCACGGCACGATCGTGTCGACGCCCGCTTCGGTGGCGGTCTCCACCGCGAGCTCGCCCCGGTCGCCCTTCACGAGCGCCTGGGCGAGCCGCACACGCACTCGCGGCGGCCGCACCTGACTGGTGTCCAGGACGTTCAGCGTGAGTTCGGCCTTGCCGACCTCGACTACCTCGCATGTCGCGAGTCCGCCTCGGCCGTCGCTGAGCAGCAACTGCTCCCCCGCTCGCATCCGGCGCACCGTCGCGGCGTGTTTGCCCTCGGGCCCGTCGAGTGTCGCGACGCCGGGCACAGGCAGGGTGTCCACCGCGAACACCGGCAGTGACATGCCGGAGTCAGCGGTGGCCGAAGGAGCGGAACCGGGAGAAGAATCCGTTGCCGTGACCGTTGCCGTTCGGGGTGACCGTGGGCTCCGGCTGTTCTTCACCTCGCGCGGTCGCGAGCTGACGCAACAGCTCACTCTGCTGGTCGTCGAGCTTCGTCGGCACCACGACGTCGAGGTGCACGTGCAGGTCGCCGTGCCCCTGGATGCGCCCGTTGGAGCGCAGCTTCGGCAGGCCCTGACCGCTGAGCACGTGCTCGTGGCCGG
This sequence comes from Allosaccharopolyspora coralli, assembly GCF_009664835.1. Classification (NCBI taxonomy): domain Bacteria; kingdom Bacillati; phylum Actinomycetota; class Actinomycetes; order Pseudonocardiales; family Pseudonocardiaceae; genus Allosaccharopolyspora; species Allosaccharopolyspora coralli. The sequence continues at coordinate 1,422,023 of NZ_CP045929.1, read as the reverse complement.
GCTGGGTGCCGGGCTCGACGGGGATCTCTTCGCTGCCGTCGAGGGTGTCGAGCGTGATCGTGGTACCCAGCGCGGCGGCCGTCATCGGCACCTCGACGGTGCAGTGCAGGTCCGCCCCGTCGCGGGTGAACCGCTCGTGCGGCTGCTCCTCGACCTCGACGAACAGGTCGCCGGGCGGGCCACCGCCGGGGCCGACCTCACCCTCACCGGCGAGCCGCACGCGCATGCCGTCGCCGACACCGGCGGGGATCTTCACCGTGATGGTGCGCCGCGAGCGCACCCGCCCGTCGCCACTGCACTGCTGGCACGGATCGGTGATGACCTCGCCGAAGCCGTTGCAGACGGGGCAGGGGCGTGAGGTCATGACCTGGCCGAGGAAGGATTTCTGCACCGACTGGATCTCGCCGCGGCCGTGGCAGGTGTCGCAGGTGGACGGCGCGCTGCCCGCACGGGAGCCGCCGCCGTCGCACGTCTCGCAGACCGTCGCCGTGTCGACGGTGATGTCGCGGTTGACGCCCGCCGCGCAGTCCTCGAGCGTCAGTTCCATCCGCAGCAGCGCGTCGGAACCGTGCTGCACGCGGCTGCGAGGGCCACGACCGCCACCGCCGGCACCCCCGCCGAAGAAGGCGTCCATGATGTCGCCGAGGCCGCCGAACCCGGCGAACGGGTCGCCGCCGCCCGGGCCGCCGCCTGCGCCGCCGCCACCGTTGGAGAGCGGATCACCGCCGAGGTCCACGACCTGTCGCTTCTTCGGGTCGGAGAGCACCTCGTATGCCGTGGTGACCTCACGGAAGCGCTCCTGGGCGCCGTCCTCCGGGTTCACGTCGGGGTGCAGTTCCCTGGCGAGCTTGCGGTAGGCGCGCTTGATCTGCTCCGGGCTGGCGTCCTTGTCCACCCCGAGGGTCCCGTAGTAGTCCTTGACCACCTGTGCGTACTTCCTCTGCTCGATCGTGCGAGTGTCTCGGCGGGATTCCCGCGCGGGGTCCCGTCCTGTCGTGGGTCACCGCCCCGCGAGGATGTCCCCCACATACGCGGCCACGGCGCGGACCGAGGCCATCGTGCCCGGATAGTCCATCCGGGTCGGGCCGACCACGCCCAATCCTCCCAGGACCATTCCTTCCGATCCGTACCCGGTGGAGACCACCGACGTCGTCTCCAGTTCGGCGGCCTCGTTCTCGCCGCCGATGCGGACGGTGACGGTACGCGAGTCCCGCGCGGCCGCCAGGAGTTTGAGCACCACCACCTGCTCCTCGAGTGCCTCGAGGACCTGTCGCAGCGAGTTGGGGAAGTCCGCGACGTTGCGAGTGAGGTTGGGGGTGCCTCCCAGCACCATACGTTCCTCGGGGTGCTCGACGAGCGACTCGATGAGCACGCTGGAGACACGCGTCAAAGTGTCACGCAGCTCACTCGGCGCCTGCTCGGGCAGTTCCGCGACCGACGCGGAGGCGTCGGCGAGCCGTTTGCCCGCCATCGAGTTGTTGAGCACGGTCCGCACCCGGGCGACGTCGTCCTCGGTGATCACGTCCCCGAGATCGACGACGCGCTGGTCGACACGGCCGGTGTCGGTGATGAGCACCAGCATGAGCCGCGCCGAGGTGATCGGCACGACCTCGATGTGCCGGACCGTGGAACGGGTCAGCGTCGGGTACTGCATGACGGCGACCTGTTGGGTCAGTTGCGCCAGCAACCGCACACTGCGGCGCATCACGTCGTCGAGGTCGAGCGCCCCGTCGAGGAACGCGTGGATCGCGCGGCGTTCGGGCGACGTGAGCGGTTTGATCTCGTGCAGCCGGTCGACGAACATCCGGTAACCGGCGTCCGTGGGGATCCGGCCGGCACTGGTGTGCGGCTGCGCGATGAGCCCTTCCTCCTCCAGCGCGACCATGTCGTTGCGCACGGTGGCGCTGGAGACACCGAGGTTGTGCCGTTCGACGAGCGCTTTCGAGCCGACGGGCTCGTTGGTCGAGACATAGTCGGCCACGAGCGCACGCAGGACGTCGAAGCGACGGTCGTCGGCGTTCACCACGTCTCCCTCCTCGTCGCGGACCTCCGGCCGCAGCGGTGGACATACCGGCCCGTGTACCCGATTTTACGGTGCCGAAGCGTCCCACAGGAAAGCCAGAGGTCATCGCACACCGGTGCCACCTCACTTCGGGCGGAGGGCCGAGGGAACACCCCCAGCCGACGGGTCGATCGTAATACGCCACCGTAGTACTTTGGCCGCATGAGAGAAGAACCGGTGCGCGCACTCAACCAGGAGACGTCGCGCATTCTCGCCAGGGTCAAACGAGGCGAACAGATCGACATCACGGAACGGGGTACCGTCATCGGCCGCATCGTTCCGGTCGAGCCCGGCCCGCTGTCCGACCTGGTGACGAGCGGTCGGATGCACCCCGCTACGCGCCGCGGACCCTTTCCGGCCCCGCGGGGACCGGTACGCACCGATCACGAAGCCGGCGAACTGATGCGTTCGATGCGGGACGGCGAACGCGACTGATGCTCTACCTGGACACAGCGGCGTTGGTGAAGCTCATCCGCCACGAGCCGGAGAGCGCGAGGCTCACCGAGTGGCTCAACGCACGCGCGGGCGTCGACTTCGTTTCCTCCGTGCTGAGCGAGGTCGAACTCGCCCGAGCGTTGCGGCGCACCGAGCCCGGCTTGATCAGTGCCGTTCCCGCGTTGATGCAGCGGATCGCTCGTTACGAGATCGACGAGGTCGTGCGTGCCACCGCCGCCGCGTTTCCGGAAGCCGGTCTGCGGAGTATCGATGCGATCCACCTGGCCACTGCGTCAGCAGTCCTTGTGCCCGGCCTCACCGCGTTCGTCACCTACGACATGCGGTTGCTGGAGGCCGCGGAAGCGCAGGGGCTGCCCACGGCCTGTCCTGGCCGGAACCGACCTTGAGAAGAATGCTCGGATTTTTCTGCGTCGGGCTTTCCGTGGCGGTCTGCGTGGACAGCGGGGAGAACCATCGGCACACCGTGCCTGACAGTAGGTTCAGTCCGCGCGGCCTCACGCCAACAGGGCGTGGACCACGGCGTCGGCGAGGAGACGTCCGCGGTCGGTGAGCACACAGCGACCGGCGCGCAGGTCCTCGGCGCGGAGCAGACCGTCCGTCACGGCCTGCTTGGCGGCCAACACACCGGACTCGTCGAGCACGTCGACCGGGACTCCCCCGGCCAGGCGGAGTTCCAGCATCACCCGCTCGACTCGGCGGTCCTCGACGCCGAGGACTTCGCGGGCGTGCGCGGGCGACTCGCCCCCGGCGAGGGCGGTGGCGTAGCGCGCAGGGTGCTTGACGTTCCACCAGCGCACACCGCCGACGTGGCTGTGCGCGCCGGGACCGGCGCCCCACCAGTCGCCACCCCGCCAGTAGCCGAGGTTGTGGCGGCATTCCGCAGCGGAGTCCGAGGCCCAGTTGGAGACCTCGTACCAGTGCAGACCGGCCTCCGACAGCGTCCGGTCGAGGATCTCGTAGCGGTCGGCGAGCACGTCCGGGTCCGGCATCGGCACGTCGCCGCGTCGCACCTTGCGGGCCATCGGGGTGCCGTCCTCGACGATCAGCGAGTACGCCGAGACGTGGTCGACACCGCCCGCACGCACGGCCTCCAGCGAACGGCGCAGGTCGTCGTCGGTCTCACCCGGCGTTCCGTAGATCAGGTCGAGGTTGACGTGCTCGAACCCCGCGGCGCGCGCTTCCGTCGCCGCTTCGACCGGCCTTCCGGGCGTGTGTCGCCGATCGAGCACGCGCAGCACGTGCTCGGCAGCCGACTGCATCCCGAGCGACACCCGGGTGTAACCGGCGTCACGAATGCCGGCGAAGAACTCGGGCGAGGTCGACTCCGGGTTGGACTCCGTCGTGATTTCCGCCTCGTTCGCGAGTCCGAACGAGGCGCGGATCGCGTCGAGCACCGCCCCGAGCCGCTCGGCCCCGAGCAGGGACGGCGTGCCTCCGCCGACGAACACCGTCTCCGCCTTCGGCACCGCTCTCGGACCGGCCGCCAGCACTCGCGCGCCGAGATCGAGTTCGGCTCGCAGACCCTCCAGCCACGAGTCGAATCCGCCGGAACTTCCCAGCTCATCGGCGGTGTAAGTGTTGAAGTCGCAGTACCCGCAGCGGGTGGCACAGAAGGGCACGTGCACGTAGATCCCGAACGGGCGCAGACCGAGCCCGGTCAGGGCGGATTCGGGCAGCGAGCCGTCGTTCGGAGCGGGCTCGCCGTCGGGCAACTGGGAAGGCACCCCACCAGTGTCCCAGGATGCGGATCGTCTTGGTTCGGTCGGTGAGCACGTGGCACCCTGAGCGATGTGAACGCCACCCCGTCAACGCTGCTGGTCGCCCGGCGCTACGTGGACCTGCGCCGGGTCTCGAGCGCGCTGTGCCGCATGACGGGCTAGTTCCCACCCGCGATCCGAACTGTCCAGTCGGCGCCGGGTGTGCGCCGACCTCCGGAACCGCGACGAAGCGGACGTTGCGCGGCGCCACCACGCCACGTCACGCAGAGGACGACCACCGTATGGCCTCCCCGACGCAAGCTCCGGCACGCACGCGTAAGACGCGCGGTGAAGGGCAGTGGGCGCTCGGCTACCGCGAGCCGCTCAACCCCAACGAGCGTTCGAAGAGGGACGACAACCCGCTCAACGTGCGGGAGCGCATCGAGAACATCTACGCCCACCGGGGCTTCGACTCCATCGACCCCGGCGACCTGCGGGGGCGCTTCCGCTGGCTGGGTCTCTACACCCAGCGCGCCCAGGGCATCCCCGGCGGCAAGACCGCCACCATCGAGCCCGAGGAGCTCGACGACTCGTACTTCATGATGCGGATCCGGGTGGACAGCGGGGCGCTGACCACCGAGCAGCTCCGCGTGATCGGTGAGGTCTCACAGACCTACGCCCGCGACACCGCCGACATCACCGACCGGCAGAACGTGCAGCTGCACTGGGTGCGGGTCGAGGACGTCCCGGCGATCTGGGAGAAGCTGGAAGCCGTCGGCCTCTACACCACCGAGGCGTGCGGCGACTGCCCGCGCGTCATTCTCGGTTCCCCGGTCGCCGGGATCGCAGCGGACGAGATCATCGACGCCAACCCGGCGATCGACGAGATCGCGGAACGGTTCATCGGCGACAAGTCGCTGTCGAACCTGCCGCGCAAGTTCAAGACCGCGATCAGCGGTTCGCCGCGCCAGGACACGGTCCCGGAGATCAACGACGTCTCGTTCGTCGGCGTCGAGCACCCCGAACACGGCCCCGGCTTCGACCTGTGGGTCGGTGGCGGGCTCTCCACCAACCCGAAGTTCGCGGTGCGGCTCGGCGCGTGGATCCCGCGCGAGGAGGTCGCCGACGTCTGGCACGGCGTCGTGCAGATCTTCCGCGACTACGGCTACCGGCGGCTGCGGCACCGCGCCCGGATCAAGTTCCTGATCGCCGACTGGGGCGCGGAGAAGTTTCGGGAGGTGCTGGAGAACGAGTACCTCGAGCGCACCCTCGTGGACGGTCCCGCTCCGGAGACGCCGGAAGGACCACGCGACCATCTCGGGGTGAACCCGCAGGTCGACGGCAAGTTCTACGTCGGCGCGAAGTCCGCGGCAGGGCGGGTGAGCGGCTCGACGCTGGTGGAGGCCGCCAAGGCCGCCGAGCGGGTCGGGTCCACCAGGGCCCGCTTCACCGTCGAACAGAACCTGCTCGTGCTCGACGTCGACCGGTCCGACGTGGACAGCCTGGTCTCCGACCTGTCGGCGCTCGGGCTGGACGCGAACCCGACGCCGTTCAAGCGCAGCGTCATGGCCTGCACCGGTCTCGAGTTCTGCAAGCTCGCGATCGTGGAGACCAAGGAACGCGCCATCCGACTCATCGAGGAGCTCGACCAGCGCCTCGCCGACGTGCAGGGCGATGTGGAGAACCCTGTCACGGTCAACCTCAACGGCTGCCCGAACGCCTGCGCCCGCACCCAGGTCGCCGACATCGGCCTCAAGGGCCAGATGGTGCAGGACGGCGAGGGCAACCAGGTCGAGGGCTTCCAGGTGCACCTCGGCGGCGGGCTCGGGCTCGACGCCGGGTTCGGCCGTAAGGTGCGTGGGCACAAGGTCACCACCGCCGAGCTCGGCGACTACGTCGAACGCCTCGTCCGCCGCTACCTCGACCAGCGGGAACAGGGTGAGCGGTTCCCGCAATGGGTCAACCGCGTCGAGGACGAGCAGCTGCGATGAGCGCGCCCGGTGAAGGCAGGATGGCACCGTTCTACTGCCCGTACTGCGGGGAGGAGAACCTGCTCCCCGAGCCCGAGGGGGCGTGGCGGTGCGAGGACTGCCTCCGCGTGTTCGCCGTCCGATTCGTGGGATTGCACACCGGGCGGGAACATCAGGAGCCCGGGACGAGCTGACGGAAAGGGGTCGCACGGAGGCCGACCCCGGCCCGGCAAGCCCGAACTGACGAGGAGACGACATGACGGCCGACATCGCAGGAACCGACCTCCCTGCTCGTCGCGACGACGACACGCTCCGCGCCCTCGTCGCCGAGGCGGAAGGACCGCTCGCGGACGCTTCCGCCGAGGAGTCGCTGCGGTGGGCGGCCGAGACCTTCGGCGACAGCCTCATCGTCGCGTCGAACATGCAGGACGCGGTACTCGTCGACCTCGCGTCGAAGGCCAAGCCCGGCGTCGACGTGCTGTTCCTCGAGACCGGCTACCACTTCGCCGAAACGCTCGGCACACGCGACGCCGTCGCCGCGGTCCACGGCGTGAACATCGTGAACGCGACACCCGAGCAGACCGTCGCCGAGCAGGACGCCTCCGAGGGCAAGGACCTGTTCAACCGCGATCCCGCGCGCTGCTGCCACCTGCGTAAGGTGTTACCGCTGCGCAACACCCTCGCCGGATACGAGGCGTGGGTGACGGGCGTGCGCCGGGTCGAGGCACCGACGCGGGCGAACACTCCGGTCGTGACCTGGGACGATCGCAACGGCCTTGTGAAGATCAACCCTCTCGCGGCGTGGAGCGACGAGGACATGAACACCTACATCGACGAGCACGGTGTGCTGGTCAACCCGCTGGTACCCGCCGGGTACCCGTCCATCGGGTGCGCGCCGTGCACGGCCAAGCCCGCGCCGGGAGACGACCCGCGCAGTGGGCGTTGGGCCGGAACGTCGAAGACCGAATGCGGCCTGCACGGCTGACGGACTGTGTGCCGGCGCGAACCGCCGGCGGCGAGGAGGAAGCGTCGTATGACCACCGAACAGGCGAGCCGGCCGGGCGCACCCGTCGCCGGGGAGTGGGCACCCGAGGGTGACGCGCCACCCCAGGTCGACAACCTGGACGCGTTGGAGTCCGAGGCGATCCACATCTTCCGCGAGGTGGCAGGCGAGTTCGACCGCCCGGTCATCCTGTTCTCCGGCGGCAAGGACTCGACGGTGCTCGTGCACCTCGCGTTGAAGGCGTTCCGCCCGGCGGCCGTCCCGTTCGCGCTGCTGCACGTCGACACCGGACACAACTTCGACGAGGTCATCGACTTCCGGGACCAACTCGTCGACCGGCACGGGCTGCGGTTGCACGTCGAGAAGGTGCAGGACTGGATCGACGACGGCCGCCTCGAGGAACGCCCGGACGGGTTGCGCAACCCGCTGCAGACCCAGCCACTGCTCGGTGCCATCGAGAAAGGCAAGCACGACGCGGTCTTCGGCGGTGGCCGCCGCGACGAGGAGCGTGCCCGCGCCAAGGAGCGGATCTTCAGCCTCCGCAACGCCTTCGGCCAGTGGGACCCGCGCCGCCAGCGCCCCGAGCTCTGGAACCTCTACAACGGCAGGCACCGTCCGGGTGAGCACGTCCGCGTGTTCCCCCTGTCCAACTGGACCGAACTCGACGTCTGGCGCTACATCCAGCGCGAGAAGATCGAGCTGCCCTCGATCTACTACTCGCACGCCCGGCAGGTGCACGCGCGGGACGGCATGTGGCTCACCTCGGGTCCGTGGGGCGGTCCTCGCGAGGACGAGGAGGTCCTCACCAAGACCGTCCGCTACCGCACCGTCGGCGACGGCTCCTGCACCGGCGCGGTCGAGTCCGAGGCGTACACGGTGGACGACGTGATCGCCGAGGTCGCCGCGAGCCGCCTCACCGAGCGCGGCGCGACGCGGGCCGACGACCGGATGTCCGAGGCAGCCATGGAAGACCGCAAGCGCGAGGGCTACTTCTGATCGGCCGCGTCACGCACGCCGCCGACCACCGGGACACACACGAAGGACTTCGATGACTGAGACGACTCCGGTCGACACGACCACCCGGACCGCCCCGGACAGCGGGGCCGAGGTGACGTTGCCGGTGCACACCGACCTGCTGCGGCTCGCGACAGCGGGCAGCGTGGACGACGGCAAGTCGACCCTGGTGGGCCGCCTGCTGCACGACACCAAGTCGGTGCTGGCCGACCAGCTCGACGCGGTGCACCGGGCCAGCGCAGACCGCGGGCTCGACACGCCGGACCTGTCGCTGCTGGTGGACGGCCTGCGCGCGGAGCGCGAGCAGGGCATCACGATCGACGTGGCCTACCGGTACTTCGCGACGCCGAAACGCTCGTTCGTGCTCGCCGACACCCCGGGCCACGTCCAGTACACGCGCAACACCGTGACCGGTGCGTCGACGGCGCAACTCGCGGTCCTGCTGGTCGACGCGCGCAAGGGTGTGCTGGAGCAGACACGCAGGCACGCGGCGGTGCTGGCGCTGCTCGGCGTGCCCCGACTCGTGCTGGCCGTCAACAAGATCGACATGGTGGACTTCGACGAGTCCGTGCACCGCGACATCGCCGAGGAATTCACCGCGCACGCGCACCGGCTCGGATACACCGACGACAAGGTCGTGACGATCCCGGTCTCGGCCCTGCACGGCGACAACGTCGTGGAGCGGTCCGAGCGCACTCCCTGGTACACCGGCCCGTCGCTGCTGGAACATCTGGAGAACGTGCCGGTCGCACCGGACCCGCACGACGCGCCGTTCCGGCTGCCGGTCCAGTACGTGATCCGTCCGCGCACCGCCGAGGATCCGGACTACCGGGGTTACGCGGGCCAGGTCGCGGCGGGTGTCGTCTCCCAGGGGGACGAGGTCGTGGTGCTGCCCGCGGGCCTGCGCAGCACGGTGTCTCGCGTGGACACCCCGGAGGGCTCGACCCCGCGCGCGGCGGCCGGTCGTTCGGTGACCGTGCTGTTGGAGGACGACTTCGACATCGCACGCGGGGACGTGATCGCAGCCGCGCAGAACCCGCCTCGGGTCTCCGACGAGATCGACGCCACCTTGTGCTGGCTGGCCGAGAAGCCGTTGCAGCCCGGCGCGAAGCTGCTGGTCAAGCACGGCAGCCGCACCGTGCAGGCGTTCGTGACCGAGCTGACGACCCGTTTCGACGAGCAAGCTCTGTCCACCGTGGGCGCTCCGGAGTCGTTGGAACTCAACGAGATCGGCACCGTGGGGCTGCGCACCGCCGAACCGTTGCCTGTCGACGACTACGCCGACAGCAAGCGCACCGGTTCGTTCCTGGTGATCGACCCCGCGGACGGCACCACGCTGGCCGCAGGACTCGTCGGAGCACCGCTGGCCGGAGCGCAGTGACCACACCTCTGATCGCCGTCGCGCACGGCAGCCGGGACACACGGTCTGCCGCGACGATCCACGCTCTCACCGACCTGGTGCGCGCACGACACGCGGATCTGGACGTGCGGACGGCTTTCCTCGACCTGTCGTCGCCGCGCTTGGACGACGTGCTCGACGCGGTGCACGGCGAAGGTCACCGCGAGGCCGTGGTGGTACCGCTGCTGCTCGGGCACGCCTTCCACGCCCGGGTGGACGTGCCCGGCATCGTCTCCGAGATTCGGCGGCACCGTCCGTTCTTCCACGTCCACGTCGCCTCGGTGCTCGGGCCGGACGGGCGCCTGGAGGACGCCGCGTGGGGACGTCTCGCCGAGACCGGTGTCGACCTCGACGACCCGGCACTGGGCGTGCTGCTGGCCGGAGCCGGTTCCTCGCATCAACCGGCGAACCGGCTCGTCGCCGATGTCGCGGGCCGCTGGGGTGGCCGGGCGCCCTGGGCGGGCGCGAGCGCCGCGTTCGCGGCGGCTGCCGCGCCGGACGTCCCGGCGGCCGTCGCCGCGCTGCGGGCGCGGGGGGCGCGGCGATTCGCGCTGGCGTCCTGGTTCCTCGCACCGGGACTCTTGCCGGATCGCGTCGTCACCGCGCTCCACGAGCACACGACGGAACCGGCCGTCGCCGCTCCGATGGGCGCTGCGCCGGAGGTCGCGGACCTCGTCGCCGACCGCTACCGCGCTGCCGTAGCCCCGTCGCACCCCACCCAGCGCCAGGCGTGAGTCTTTTTGGTGGCTATAGCAACCAAAAAGACTCACGCCTCTGGTCCCCGCGCCGACGAGCCGCTCCCGCCTGACCCGCGTGCTCTGGTGCGAACGGCACTCTCGCCCCACCAGACGGGGCGAACGTGCCGTTCGCCTCGGCGTCAGGGGAGTTCCGCGGTGAGGGTCTGGGCGGCGCGGGTGAGAACCGCTTTCGCCTCCTCGTAGCCTGCGTGACCCGGCTGGGTCGACAGCAGTGCCACGACGTAGCGGTGGTCGGCACGGAGCACTCCGGTGCTGTGCAGCGTGACGTACCCGTCGCGGCAGCACATCCATCCCTGCTTGACCGCCGGCTGCTCCGCTCCGTCCCAGGCGAGCCCGTAGCTCTGCTCGAAGCCGCCGTCGCCGACGGGCGGCGCCTCCCGCAGTGCCGAGACGATGAATTCGCGGTCTCGCGCGGGCATCCCGGTGAGCACATGCTGGAACACCGCCACCATGTCCCGCGCCGACACCTGCGTGTCGCCCCACCAGATCGGATCGCGCGGCGGCCTCGTGTCCTGCAGGCGGAGCTGCTGTGCCACCCGAGTCACCGCGCCGGGACCGTCCATCCGGTCCCAGAGGTCGTTCATCGCCTCGTCGTCACTCGTCTTCAATGCCGACCGGATCAACTCGAGGTCCGCTTCCGAGACAGGCATCCCTTGGGCGCGCCGTTGCAGGATGTCGATCGCGACGATCGGCTTCACCACCGACGCCGAGTTGAACTGCTCGTCGGCACGATCGTTGCCCGCGAACTGACCCGTACGCCGGTCCAGCACCGCGACCCCGAGGTCGGTGTTGTCGAGGTTCCGCGCGTAGTCCTCGACCGCGCCGGTCGCCTCCTGCGCGGACGCCACGGGTGGCGGCCCAGGCGCGGGAGCCACCGCCGCGGTCCGGGCCGGCCTGTCGACACCGACCATCCCGAGCACCACCGCGATCACGAGCAAGCTCATGCCGACACCGACCACCCCCGCACCGCCGAAACCGCGTCGTGGTGGTGCATGCCAGCGCGCTGCGTGCCACCCCTGCATCGCCGACTCCCCTCTGTCCGGCGAGCTGTCAGAGTACGACCGAACCCCGGCCCGAACAGCGCGAATCCGGTTCGGCCCGGTCCGTCGTCCACCTCAGGAGCCTCACAGGTAGACGCCTCTCCCACGGATTTGCCGGAACCGCCGTCTTCACTCGATCGAGCCATGAGAGAGTGCTTCTGACGCGAGCGCGGAGAGTCCGCGGTCGCCCCGGCGCGGCCGGGGCTCTCCCTTCGGCGCCGCGATCACGACACACGGACGAAGTCGGGGACGAGCGGGCATGAACACCCAGCAGCAAAGTCGGCCGGTGATCACACCGGCCATGCGCGAGCAGGCCGCGAAACAACCCAACACGTGGCTCTACGTCGTCGATCCGATCTTCACCGACCCCAACGCGGAGGTCCCGCCGTGGGGGTTCATCGGCGGCTACCGGGTCGACGAGCGCGGCGAACTGACGGACGACTTCTCACCGAATCCGAACTATCGGCCCTCCCCGGTGGCGCTGCGGCTGCCCACCCCGACCAACGACGTCGAGCGCGCTCTGCAGCTCACCACGACCGGATACGCGCAGGGACCGACGCTGCTCGCCGCATTGCTGGACGCCGAGCTGATGTTGTTCTCGCAGCCGCAGGGCAGCGGCCTCGTGACGGTGGAGCACGAGTCGGGTCGGCGCCAGCTCCAGGTGTTCACCTCCGACGCCTACCTGCCGCAGACGTGGACGTCGTGGCAGAAGCTCACCGGGCGGCAGATCGCGGACCACACGCTCACCGGTGTCGACGTCCAGATCAACCCGACCAGTCCGGTCAAAGCACGCATCCCGGGCGAGGATCTGGTGAAGACTGCGGCCACCTCGCCCCAGTCGCAGAACGGCTCGCGTCCGACTCCGGCTGCCTCGCCCGGCACTCCCCCGGCCGACGCGACTCAGCCCGTGGCGTCAGCCTCGGTGCAAGAGGCCGGTTCCGACGACGCTGGCGAGCCGGTGACGTCCTCCGAGCAGTCGGCCGACGCCGCCCCGGCGACCGATTCGCGCTTCCGCACCCGCATGCTCGGGTCGATGCTCGCGGCAGCGGCAGGCGACGCACTCGGCGCACCGGTCTCCCACCTGCCCCTGGACGAGATCCGGGAACGCTGCGGCGAATCCGGCGTCACCGAGTACGACCGCGAGCAGTCGGGCATGTTCTCGACCGACATGCAGGTGATGTTGTTCGCGCTGGACGGTCTGGTCCGCGCGCATGCGACGGTGCGGTCGTGGCCGACGGAGAATCCGCTTCCCGTGCAACAACTCGCGCTGCAGCGCTGGTTGCACTCGCGCGGGGTGCCGTGGCTCGAAGCGGCAGGACCGCTCGCCGATCAGCATCCCGAACCCGGCAGCTGGCTGCTGGAACGGCCCGAACTCAGCGGCGACGAGGCCCCCGGGTGCGCGATCACCGCGGCCACCCGTCGTTTCGCCGCCTCGGAATCCCCGCCCCCTGACCTGCGGAGCCCGGACGGAGTGGTGCGCGCGGGCGTGGTCGCGTTGTGGTCGGAGGACCTCCACGAGGTCTTCGAGACCGCCTCGCGTGATGCCGCGCTGACCTGCCCCCATCCCGGCGACCACCTCGCGGCCGGGGCGGCGGCCGCGATCGTGCACGGCCTGCTTCGTGGTCAGCCGCTCGACGACGCGGTGCGTGCGGCGCGGACCGTACTGGTGACGTTCTCCGGTCACGACGAGTGCGACGCCGCGTTGCGGAGCGCCCTGGAGCTGGCGGAGAACGGCGCGCCGAGCTCGCGGGACCTGACCGACGCCTTGGGCACCGGCGAGACCGGGTCTCAGGCTCTCGCGATCGCCGTAGCCGCGACGGCCGGCGCGTCCGGCATCGGCCAGGCGGTGCTGATCGCCGTGAATCACTCGGGACCGAGCGCCGCGACCGGAACGCTGTGCGGCGTCCTCTCCGGTGCCCTGCACGGAGCGGCAGGATTGCCCGGCGTGTGGCTGCGGGACCTGCAGTACCGGGACGTGATCGAGGAACTCGTGCGCGACGCACTGCTGGAGTTCTCGCCCAAGCCGCCGCAGGATGCGAACTGGGCACACCGCTACGCCACCGTTCGCAACGCCTCCGGTGTGGAGTTCCCGGACGTGCTCGAACCGATCACGGCGACCGATCCGGGCCCGTCGCCCGCTACCGAGCCGCAGGAGTCCACTGCGGACACCGAAGAGCAGAGTGCTGCGGCGACCTCCGGCCCTGACGCCGTGGAGTCCACACCGGACTCGGCGAACGACAGCACCTCAGCCGATCCCACGGAGGACAGCGACTCGTCGGCACTCGTGCGATCAACGGCCGAGGTGGAGGAGGCCACCGGGACCACGGACACCGGAGCCGCAGCACTCGGGGCCGTTGCCGTAGCCGGAGTCGCTGCGACAGCGGTGACTGCCGACGAGGACGACGACGCGGGGCGTGAGTCCCCCGTTGCCGAAGCAGCGCCGGTGTCCGGTGTCGAGACGGCCGCCGGCACCGAAGGAGCACCGGAACCGGAGGCGGACGAGACCGCGATACCGGACGACGCGGCCGCGACCGTGGAAGCACAGGACGCGTCATCCGAAGACGAGATCTCCGACGAAGAGTTCCGTCTGATCACGGCCTTGCGGCGGTTCCGCGACGCGGACGCCGACACCTCAGCCGACCGCTCGCAGGATCTGCGCAAGCTCCTGGAGGAAGCGTTCGGACCCGAGCGCGCCACTCAGCTGCTCGGCGAGCTCACCGAGGACAGTGCCGGGAGGTCGGCCGAGGCCCCGGACGCCGATGCCACGGAGTCCGAAACCGCCGTCGAACCGGCCGACGAGACGCCCTCGGTGAGCCGGGACCAGCGACTGACCGGCGCGGTGCTCGGAGGCGCGGTCGGGGATGCCCTCGGCGCCCCGTGGATGTTCACGGCGCTGCACGACATCCGCGAAGACCGACCCGACGGCCCGCGTACGTACACCGAGGCGTTCGGCCGCACCGGTGCCACGACGGCCATCACCCAACAGTCGCTGTTCGTCCTCGACGGACTCATCCGGACCGCGCTCCGATCCCGCACCCGGGAGACCGCGGCCCACGCGCCGTCGCTCGTGCAGTTCACCCTGCACCACTGGCTCGCCGCGCAGGGTGTGCCCTGCCCGACCCCGCTGCCAACGGGCCCGCTCGCCGCCGCGATCGTCGAGCAAGGACAACGGTTCCCGGACGAGACCACGCTGGCCGCACTCGCCAGCCAGCAGAGTGTCCCCACACTGACCGCGCCACCGAACGAGGGCGACGGGCCGATCGCGACAGCACGCGGAGCGACGGTCGGGTTCCACGCGGCCGACGTGAAGCACGCGGTGACCTCCGGTGCGGAGATCGCCGTGGTCACCCACGGGCACTCGAACGGATACCTGCCCGCAGGCGCCCTCGCGGGCATCGTGCACGGGCTCGATTCGGGTGCCTCCGTGGCAGAGTCGGTCGCGGCCGTCGTCGAGGACCTGGACAACCGTGACGGCTCCGAGGCGACCGTGCAGGCGTTGCGATCGGCGCTGGAAGCGACCGGCGACGGTCCCGCAGCCCCTGAGTCCCTCGCCTCGCTCGGCACCGGATGGACCGCGCCCGAGGCGCTGGGCATCGCGCTCGCCGCCGCACTCTCGCACCCGGAGGATTTCACCGCAGGCGTGGCGCTGGCAGCGACGCACTCCGGCAACAGTGCCGCCACCGCCGCTGTCTGCGGTGCCGTACTCGGCGCGGCGCTCGGCTGCGATGCGGTTCCCGAGGAGCTCACCGAGGCGCTGGAAGTCCGCGAGGTCGCCACGCAGCTCGCCACGGACTTCCTGCGGGTCGACGAAGTCACCGCCGACGCGACACCGGACTGGGCGAAGCATTACCGCGCATGAGCGAGCGACTCACCGGCGGCGTGAGTCTTTTTGGTTGCTATAGCCACCAAAAAGACTCACGCGGGGATACGGTGCCGGTCATGGCCGAAGAACTCGTGCACCGGACCGTCGACAACGGCGTCGCCACCATCACGCTCGACTCGCCGCACAACCGCAACGCGCTGTCCCGGCAGCTCCGCCGCGAACTGCGCGACCACC
The DNA here is from genome assembly GCF_009664835.1 of Allosaccharopolyspora coralli. NCBI lineage: Bacteria > Bacillati > Actinomycetota > Actinomycetes > Pseudonocardiales > Pseudonocardiaceae > Allosaccharopolyspora > Allosaccharopolyspora coralli. The sequence goes on along the minus strand of NZ_CP045929.1, from coordinate 1,406,567 downwards.
TCACCCACTCGTTCGAGGACGACGCGGTACGAGTCGTCGTCCTCACGCATACCGGCACCGTCTTCTGTGCGGGCATGGACCTCAAGGAATCCCGCGATGCCGGCTCCGGCGACCAGGGTGTACAAGAACTTCCGGAGCTGCTCGAACAGTTGTGGTTGAGCCCCAAGCCGGTCGTCGCCTGCCTCGCCGGACCCGCGCGGGCGGGCGGCATCGGCCTGGTCTCCGCGTGCGACATCGCCGTCGCCGCCGACACCGCCACCTTCGCCTTCAGCGAGGTCCGGATCGGTGTCGTGCCCGCCGTGATCTCGGTGACCGTGCTGCCGCGCCTGCACGCCCGCGCGGCGCACGAACTGTTCCTCACCGGCGAGACCTTCGACGCCGACCGTGCGGTCACGATCGGGCTGCTCAACTCCAGCGTCCCCGCCGAGCAGCTCGGCGCCGAGACCGCGCGCTACACGGACATGCTCGCGTTGGGTGGCCCGACGGCACTCGCCGCGACCAAGGAGATGCTGCGCCAACCACGCCCGACCGAGATGTCCGAGGACTTCGCCGCGATGCTCGAGCTCTCCGCGAAGCACTTCGCAGGCTCGGAAGGCCAGGAAGGTATCAGCGCGTTCGGGGAGAAGCGCAAGCCCTCGTGGGTGCCGCAGGGCTGAGCCGGGGCGGGGCGGTTCCGCGCGGAATCGTCCCGCCATCGATCAGTCGCGCGGCAGGACCGACGTGAAGGTGCGCCGGCACCACGGGTTGTGCTCGGCGTCCTTGAGCACCGCGTTGATCCGCCGGTACGCCTTCGGGTCGTGCTCGGCGAGATTGCGGTGCCCACTCCAGATGAGCACGTGCTCGCCCTCGTCCAGCCAGGACAGGTCCGTCAAGCAGTCATAGAGGGCGTCGAGGTTGCGACCCGCCCACTCCGGGAACGACAGCACAGCGGCGATGCCGTCGAGTGTGGTGCGCTTGTTCACCAGATCCGAACCGTCGAGGACGTGCGCGGTCGCGCCGCGCTGTTCCACGTCCTCTGCCGCCTGCCGAGCCGTGACGTCGTCTGAAGACACCTCACCGTCGCTCACGACGGTCTCCCTTCTTGCGAACATCCTTCTACTCCGAGATTGCCCGTTGCCGGGGCTGCACGCCAGCAACCCGTCCGGCGTTCCTCAGTTGTCTGCGTCGACGACCACGAACGAGTCGTAGTGGTCGGCGGTGTAGTACACCTCGGCACCGTCACCGGTGACGAGGCGTCGCGCTCCTCGGTCGGATTCGGCCGGGGTGGGCACCGTGTACTCCTGGTAGTAACCACGCGGACGCTCCGGCAAGAGTTGCTCGCGATTGCCGAACACACTTCCGTCGCGGTCGGGATACGGGAACGGGCCGTCGGATTCCACCAGACGCCAGGTGTCCTCGGCCTCCGGGGGTAGCGAGGACAGCGGCTCCACCGGCAGACCCGACTCGACGCCGGGGACTCGCCCCGAGGCGTCGCCGGGCGCGGCCACGTCGGTCGCCTCCCGGACCAGCCACCCGCCCAGCACGAGCACGATCATCCCGACGAGCGCGACCGTGATGCGCAATCGCGACGTCACTCGGACGCCTCTCGGTCGGCCGTCGCGCCCGAGATCGGCACATCCGCACTGCGCAGCGGCGGGTCGGCGCCCGGCTCACGGCTGAGCCGGGCGGCGATGATGTCGACGCCGTGGTCGAGCAGCCTCGACACGGCCCAGGCCGTGGGCACCAGCACCACGAGCACCAGCGTCACCAGCAGCGGATACGGCAGCTGGACGAGCCACAGCTCGAAGCCGTCCCACAGCTCGAACAACGAGTCCATCACGAGGGGCCAGCGTACGCCGCCTGTCAGACCCCGGAAGTCCGGGTCGAAGCAGGGGCACGGCCGCGCGCCCCTGACGAGCTCAGGACTGGTCGCGGACGGAGTGGATGATCGCGGAGAAGTCCTTGGCGCCGCCGCCCTCGTCGTTGAACCGCTGGTACAGCTCGGTGGCCAGACGACCGATGGCGGTGTCGGTGCCGCTCTGTTCCGCCGCAGACTCGGCCAGCCGGAGGTCCTTGAGCATCAGCGCGGACGAGAACCCTGGCTCGTAGTCGTGGTTGGCCCGGCTGGTCTCCACCATGTCCGGAACAGGGCAGTTCGTGGTCAGCGACCAGCACTGTCCGGTGGACACGGAGGCGACGTCGTAGAGCGCTTCGTGGGACAGGCCGAGCTTCTCGCCGAGGACGAACGCCTCGCTCACGGCGAGCATCGAGGCGCCGAGGATGAGGTTGTTGCACATCTTGGTGACCTGACCGTTGCCGCCTGCACCGCAGTGGATGACCTTGCGGGCCATCGGCTCCAGCACTGTTTCCGCCAGCCGGAACGCGTCCTCGGTGCCGCCGACCATGAACGTCAGCGTCCCGGCCACCGCGCCGGCGGTGCCGCCCGAGACAGGGGCGTCGACGGAGCGGAACCCGGCCTCGCCGGCGAGTTCGTGCGCCTTCCGGGCATCCGCGACGTCGACGGTCGAGGAGTCGACGAGCAACGCTCCGTCGGCGGCGGACGCGAGCACCCCGTCCTCACTGCCGTAGCAGTCGAGAAGATGCTTACCGCTGGGCAGCATCGTGATCACCGCATCGGCGTCGCGGCAGGCGGCGGCGACCGAGTCGACCACGGTGACGCCCTGGCCGGCCGCGGACTCCAACGCGGCGGGCGCCAGGTCGAAACCCTGCACGGTGTGACCGGACTTCACGAGGTTCGCCGACATCGGACCACCCATGTGGCCCAATCCGATGAAGCCGATGACAGCCATTGTCGTGTTTCCCTTCGTCGGAGCGGACGTGCGTGAGTACGTCCGGTGTGTGCCGGTGCGACGGTCGTCCGGAGTGTTCGCCGGTCAGGTGTGCGGTCTCAGACCGAGTTCACCTTCGCCGAGCGGCGCGAAGAACGCGTCCACCCGTGTCGAGTCGACCTCGTCCAGCGAACCCGGCGACCACTGCGGGTTGCGGTCCTTGTCCACGAGTGTCGCGCGCACCCCCTCGACCAGGTCGCCGATCCACGCGCAGCGCAACGCGAGCCGGTACTCCTGGTTCAGCGCCTCTTCGAGCGTGAACGCGCGGGCCTCTCGCAGGGCCCGCAGCGTCACCTTCAGCGAGGTCGGTGACTTCGTTCGGATCGTCTCGGCAGCTGCGACAGCCTCGTCGTGCGGCGTCTGATCGAGCCGCTGCACGAGCCCCTCCACGGTGTCCGCGGAATAAGCGTCGTCGATCCAGCCGCGGTGTGCGCTCAGCGGCGCCTCCGGCCCCGGCTCGACGAGCTTCGCCAGGGCGTCGTCCACCGGCCCGGACGAAAGCGCCGTCACCAGCTCGGGCAGCTTCTCGCTCGGCATGTAGTGGTCGGCCAGCCCGGCGTAGAGCGCGTCACCGGCACCGACCGGCGTACCGGTCAGCGCCATATGGGCGCCGACCTTGCCCACCGTGTGCGAGAGCAGATACGTGCCGCCGACGTCGGGGAGGAACCCGATGCCCACCTCCGGCATCCCGATCTTGGTCCGTTCGGTGACGACCCGGTGCGAGACGTGCGCGGAGATTCCGACACCGCCGCCCATGGTGATGCCGTCCATGAACGCCACGATCGGCTTCGGGTACCGCGGCAGCATCGCGTTGAGCCGGTACTCCTCCGACCAGAACGCCTCGATGGTCGCGTTGTCCCCGGCTTTCGCCGCGTCGTGGATGGCACGGATGTCGCCGCCGGCACACAGGCCTTTCTCTCCCGCCCCGTCGATCAGCACGGTGGTGATGTGCTCGGCCTCGCGCCAGTCGTGCAACGCGGCCGTGATACTGCGCACCATGCCGAGAGTGAGCGAGTTCAGCGCTTTCGGGCGGTTCAGGGTGATCCGGGCCAGCGATCCCTGCTCGCTGATCAGAACTTCCGGTTCCGTGGCGGAATCCGAGGTCATCGTGGGCGACTCCCGTGTCGTGCAGAAACGTTCCCGGTGGAGACGTGGTGCTCACCGGCGTGGTCGCTCATGAGCGTAGCGATCAGCCCCCGAGCAGACCACGCGCGACGATCAGCCGCATGATCTCGTTCGTTCCCTCCAGGATCTGGTGCACCCGCAGGTCACGGACGATCTTCTCCAGTCCGTACTCGGCAAGGTATCCGTATCCTCCGTGGATCTGAAGTGCTTCGTTGGCCACGCGGAAACCCGTGTCGGTGGCGAACCGCTTCGCCATCGCGCACAGCTGCGTGGCCTGCGGATCACGCGTGTCCAGGGCCCATGCCGCGCGCCAGAGCATCCCGCGCGCCGCTTCCAGTTCGGTGGCCATGTCGGCGAGCGTGAACTGCACGGCCTGAAATGTGCTCAGGCTCGTCCCGAACTGGGTCCGTTCCCGCACGTAGGCGAGGCTCTGGTCCAGCGCGGCCTGCGCGCCGCCGAGCGAGCAGGACCCGATCCCGAGCCGACCCCCGTCCAGACCGGTCATGGCGATCTTGAAGCCGATTCCCTCGTCCCCGAGCCGGTTGGCTGCGGGCACCCGGACCCCGTCGAACAGAACCTGACGGGTGGGTTGGGCGTTCCAGCCCATCTTCTTCTCGTTCGCCCCGAAGGAGAGTCCCTCCGGCCGTCCCTCGACGACGAACGTCGAGATGCCGCCGGCGCCGGGCTCCCCGGTGCGCGCCATGACGACGTAGATGTCGGAGTGCCCGCCCCCGGAGATGAACTGTTTGACACCGGTCAGCACGTAGTCGTCACCGTCGCGCACCGCGGTGGTCTGCAGCGACCCCGCGTCCGAGCCCGCGTCGGGTTCGGTGAGGCAGTAGCTGCCGAAGGTCTCGAACGAGCACAGGCTCGGCAACCACCGCGCACGCTGCGCGTCGTCGCCGAACTTGTCGATCATGCCCGCGACCATGTTGTGGATCGAGATGTAGGCCGCGATCGAGGGACACCCAGTGGCCAGGGCCTCGTAGATCAGGCTCGATTCGAACCTGCTCAGCCCGGAGCCGCCGACGTCTTCGGCGACGCAGATACCCCCGATGCCGAGCTTGCCCGCCTCGCGGAGGACGTCGGCCGGGAAGTGCTTGTCCTGGTCCCACGCGACGGCGTGCGGCGCGAGCTGTTCGGCGGCGAACTCCAGTGCGGTCTCACGGATCGCACTCTGGTCCTCGGTGAGCGCGAACGGTGAGAGAACTTCGGGTGCTGCGACGGACACGGTGTCTCCCTCCCCCCGGAGGATCGCTCGGGGTTGTGCCGGGCCGATGGGGTCTCCACACGCCCGGTCGATCCGGTGACCGTCGCGTAGGGCGGGCACCTTGTACCCGCCCGACGCGCGGTCAGTTCATCGTCGGAATGGTGAAGCTGGCGCCTTCCTTGACGCCGGACGGCCAGCGCGAGGTGACGGTCTTGGTGGCGGTGTAGAACTTCACCGAGTCCGGCCCGTGCTGGTTGAGGTCGCCGAATCCGGACCGCTTCCAGCCGCCGAACGTGTGGTACGCGATCGGGACCGGGATCGGCACGTTGACGCCGACCATGCCGGTGTTGACGCGAGAGGTGAACTCCCGCGCGGCGTCCCCGTCCCGCGTGAAGATCGCGACACCGTTGCCGTACTCGTGTTCGCTGGGCAGACGCAGTGCCTGCTCGTAGTCGGCGGCACGCACCACCGAGAGCACCGGACCGAAGATCTCTTCCCGGTAGATCGTCATGTCCGGGGTGACCCGGTCGAACAGGCAGCCGCCGAGGAAGAAGCCGTCCTCGTGCCCGGCCATCGTGAACTCGCGGCCGTCGACGAGCAGCTCCGCCCCTTCGTCGACGCCCTTGCCGATGTAGTCGAGGACGCGTTGGCGGGCCTCGGCGGTCACCAGCGGGCCGAAGTCGGCAGCCTCGTCGTAGCTGGTCCCGATCCGCAGGTCGTTGACCTTCTTGACGAGCTTCTCGACGAGGGCGTCGGCGGTGGCCTCACCCACCGGAACGGCCACCGAGATCGCCATGCAGCGCTCGCCCGCCGAACCGTAGCCGGCACCGATGAGTGCGTCGGCCGCCTGGTCGAGGTCCGCGTCCGGCATGATGATCATGTGGTTCTTCGCGCCGCCAAAGCACTGCGCACGCTTTCCGTACTGGGCGCACGTGGTGTAGATGTACTCGGCGATCGCGGACGAGCCGACGAAGCCCACCGCCTGGATGCGCGGGTCGGTGAGCACCGCGTCGACCGCGGTCTTGTCGCCGTTGACGACGTTGAACACGCCCGGCGGCAGACCGGCCTCGATGAACAGCTCGGCCAGCCGCATCGGCACGGAGGGGTCGCGCTCGGAGGGCTTGAGGACGAAGGAGTTGCCGCAGGCGATCGCCGGGGCCGCCTTCCACAGCGGGATCATCGCGGGGAAGTTGAACGGGGTGATCCCGGCGACCACGCCGAGGGGCTGCCGCATCGAGTACACGTCGATGCCGGTGCCCGCGTTCTCGGTGTACTCCCCCTTGAGCAGGTGCGGAATGCCGCAGGCGAACTCCACGACCTCGAGGCCGCGCTGAATGTCGCCCTTGGCGTCGGGCACGGTCTTGCCGTGCTCGCTGGCCAACAGCCGGGCGAGCGAGTCCATTTCCCCGTTGACCAGCTCCAGAAACTTCATGAGCACGCGGGCACGCTTCTGCGGGTTCTGCTGCGCCCAGTCACGCTGCGCCTGCTCGGCGTCGGCCACGGCAGCCGCGACCTCGTCGGCGGAGGCGAGCGGCACCCTGGCCTGCACCGCACCCGTGTTGGGATCGAACACGTCACCGTGAGCGCCGGACGTTCCCGCCACGCGCCGGCCGCCGATGAAGTGCTCCAGCTCCTTGGTCATACCGCACCCTTCGCCGATGTCGCGCCTGCCGAGCCGGATCGAGCGACTCGGTACTAGGACGCCAAACGTTTGGTACTCCTATGATTCATGGCACAGGCGCCCGGGAACAGGGTGCGCTGTGTCACACCACCCAGTGTCCTCGGTCGGGCAAGCCCGCGCCCACCAGGTCGCGTGAGCCTTTTTGGTGGCTATAGCAACCAAAAAGGCTCACGCGTCCGCTCGGGTTACACGGGCCGGGATTCGCTGCCGCGGGCGGCGCTCACTCGGCGAGCCAACTCACCCGGCAGGTCGGACATCGCGGTTTCGAGGTGATCGAGCAGGTCGCGGCGGCCCTGCCCGACGAAAGCGAACGCCTCGCCCACGGTCACGCCGTGCTCCGGGGTCGACAGAACCTCCACCGCGTCCCCGGACGCGACGGCGCCGCCCTGCTCGACGGCGAAGTAGGAGCCGGTGCGGCCGTACTCGCTGAAGATCTTGACGAGGTTGGGCATGTCCCAATACCCCGCGAACACGCGGCACGGCACGCGCGGTGCGGTCACCCGCAGCAGCGCAGAACCGACACGCCAGCGCTGGCCGATCACCGCGTTGCTCGCGTCGCAGCCTGCCACCGTGAGGTTCTCTCCCGCGTTGCCCGGCGCCAGGTCTTTGCCGAGCCGCCGCGACCAGTACCGAAGGTCTTCGACGTCGAAGGCGTAGACGGCCTGGTCCCGACCGCCGTGATGCCGGGTGTCCACGACGAGGTCGCCGAGAACCCCGGAACCGGAGTCGGCATCTGGGTCGGCCAGGTCGATCGGCTCCCCGCTGGGCCGCTTGTCGATGCCGGTCCGGCCCATGCGTCCGGTCCAGTCACCGGTGCGTTCGACTGCGATGTTCACCGATTCCACACGCCCCATGCGGGCAACCTACAAGCCACCACACACCGGGAACGAGCGAATAACTCAGCCTCCGAGACGGCGCTGAGCGTCGCCGACGGCCGCGCGAGCCTCGTCGGCCAACGTGCGGACCAGCTCGGCCGCGGGCAACGGCCGCGCCAGCGAGTAGGTTTGCCCGGCCCACAGCGACATCGCCTCCGGATCGCCCGCCTTGCCCGCGGCGCCTCGGACCGGTCGGGTCAGGTGGTGCAGCTGCGGGTACGCAGCCGGGGCGTGCTCGGACTGTTCAGTGAGGAAGCGGTTGACCAGCCCGCGTGCGGGTCGTCCGCTGAACGCCCGGGTCAGCGCCGTGTCACGAGTCCCGGCGAGCAGTTCGTCGCGCTGCGTCGGCGCCGTTCCCGCCTCGTCGGCGAGCAGGAACGCGGTCCCGAACTGGGCGGCTGCCGCCCCTGCCGAGAGGACCGCCGCCACGTCGGCTCCCGTGACCAATCCTCCTGCGGCGATCAGCGGGACGTCGACGGTCGCGGCCACAAGACGCACTGCGGACAGTGTTCCGAGCAAGGTGCCACCGCCCGGGGTGTCGGCGTCGTCCTCGAACACCGACCGGTGTCCTCCGGCGTCGCTGCCCTGGACACACAGCACGTCAGCACCGACGTCGACGGCCGTTCGCGCCTCCTGCGGGGTGGTCACCGTGACGATCACCTCGGTGCCCGTCGCGTGCAGCCGCTGGACAGTGGCCTTCTCCGGGGCGCCGAAGGTGAACGAGACCATCGGCACGCGCTCAGCGAGCACGAGTTCGACCTTGGCCTGGTAGTCGTCGTCGTCCCAGTGCGGCGATCCCGGTTCGACGCCGTACCTCTGCGCCTCGTCTCCCACCCGCTCCACGTAGGCGCTGAGATCGGCCGGGTTGCGGGCACCAGGCACGAAGAGATTCACGCCGAACGGCTCGACTGTCAGCTCCCTCGTACGGGCGATCTGTTCCGAGAGCGCGTCCTCGGAGAGATACCCGGCGGCGAGGAAGCCGGTCGCGCCGGTGGCGGAGACGGCCGCGACGAGTTCGGGAGTCGAGGCACCACCGGCCATCGGTGCCGCCACGATCGGCAAGCGTTCCACGATCATGGGCAAACGTTAGCCGAACCCCGGCAGGCGGAGAATGACCCGCACCACAGGTGGTGCGGCGAGAGTGTGAGATCGGTCGGGAACGGGAAGCGCCCGCACCGAACGAGCGTTGTGGCGAGCGTGAGGCACACCGACGTCGTCGTCATCGGAGCAGGCCAGGCCGGCCTGTCGAGTGCGCATTTCCTGCGCCGGTCCGGTTTCGACTTCACGGTGCTCGACGCGAACCCGGCCCCCGGCGGCGCGTGGCAACACCGGTGGCCGACGCTGCGCATGGAGACGGTGCACGGGATCTTCGACCTGCCGGGAATGGCCTTCGACCCCCCGGCCCCCGACGAACGCGCCAACACCGCGATCCCCGCCTACTTCGCCGCCTACGAGCGAAAGTTCGAACTCGACGTGCAGCGCCCGGTGTCGGTGAACGCCGTACGCGAAGGCAACGACGGCGGCCTGGTCGTCGAAACCGACGCCGGTACGTGGTCCACCCGCGCCGTGATCAACGCCACCGGTACGTGGACCCGTCCGTTCCGGCCGCACTATCCCGGTGGTTCGGATTTCCTCGGCACCCAGCTGCACACCGCCGACTACCGGAGTCCGCAGGAACTGGCCGGGAAACGGGTGGTCGTCGTCGGCGGCGGAACGTCTGCCGTGCAGCTGCTGACCGAGATCGCCGAGTACGCCGCGACGCTCTGGGTGACCCGCCGCGCGCCGGTGTTCCGCGACGAGCCGTTCACCTCCGACTACGGCCGCATGGTCGTGGCGCGGGTGGACGAACGCGTCCGGGAGGGACTGCCACCCGAGAGCATCGTCAGTGCGACCGACCTGCCGCTCACTCCCCAGCTACGCGAAGCGCGCGAACGCGGCGTGCTCGACCGGTACCCGATGTTCGACCGGATCACGCCGGACGGCGTCGCGTGGGACGACGGAAGCGAGTGGCGCGCCGACGTGATTCTGTGGTGCACCGGATGGCGAGCCGCTCTCGATCACTTGGCACCGCTGCACCTGCGCAACTCCCAGGGTGGGATCGTCATGGACGGCACGCGGGTGGAGGCCGACCCTCGGATCCACCTTGTCGGCTACGGCCCCTCGGCCAGCACCGTCGGTGCCAACCGAGCGGGCCGCACGGCGGTGCGGGAGCTACGCGAGCTGCTCCGCCCCGCCGCGGCCTGACGAGCTCAGGCCACACGTTCCGACGTGGCGTCCCGGAGCGGTACGCCCACAATGGACTCCAGTTCCGTCATGGTGGTGCCGAACAGATCCCGGACGGCGACACCGTCCTTTTCGATGACGAAGACCGCGCGCTCGGTGTAGATCCGGCTGACACACCCGACTCCGGTCACCGGGTACGTGCATTCACCGACGAGCTTGCAGCGCCCGTCCTTGGTCTGCAGGCTCATCATCACCAGCGTTTCCTTCGCGCCGATGGCCAGATCCATCGCGCCGCCGACCGCCGGGATGGCGTCCGGCTCACCGGTGTGCCAGTTCGCGAGGTCACCGTTCGCGGAGACCTGATAGGCACCGAGCACGCAGGTGTCCAGGTGTCCCCCGCGCATCATCGCGAACGAGTCGGCGTGGTGGAAGTACGCGGCACCCGGCAGCTCGGTGACCGGGATCTTCCCGGCGTTGATCAGATCCGGGTCGATGTCGTCGCCGTGGGCTTCCGCGCCCATGCCGAGCATCCCGTTCTCGGTGTGCAGCACGATGTCGCTGTCCGCGCCGAGGTAGTTGGACACCTTGGTCGGCTGGCCGATGCCGAGGTTGACGAACGCGCCCCGCGGAATGTCCTTGGCGACCCGCTCGGCGATCTGCTCCTTGCTCAACACCTGATCGTTCATCGCTGCGTCGCCTCCGTGGGCACGATGGTGGACACGTGGATTCCGGGCGTGACCACCACTTCCGGGTCCATCGCACCGATCGGCACGACCTCGCGGACCTGCACGATCGTGTGGTGCGCGGCGGTCGCCATGATCGGCCCGAAGTTCCGCGCGGTCTTGCGAAAGGTCAGGTTCCCCGCCTCGTCGGCGGTATCGGCCTTGATGAGCGCGAAGTCAGCCTTGATGGGCTCTTCCAGCACGTGCCCGACACCGTCGATGATCCGGGTCTCCTTGCCCTCGGCCAGCTGGGTCCCGTACCCGACCGGGGTGAAGAAGCCGCCGATCCCGGCACCGCCCGCGCGAATCCGCTCGGCCAGGTTGCCCTGCGGTACCAGGTCCAGCTCGATGTCACCCGCGCGGTAGCGCTCGTCGAAACACCAGGAATCCGACTGGCGCGGGAACGAACAGACGATCCTGCGGACGCGCTTCTGCCCGACGAGCGCCGCCAGACCCTCGTCCCCGTTGCCCGCGTTGTTGCTTGCGACGGTGAGTGCCTCCGCGCCGTTGCGAACCAGCGCCTCGATCAGCTCCACCGGTTGCCCTGCGACACCGAACCCGCCGATGAGCACCGTCGCACCGGAGCCGATGTCGGCGACGGCGGCGTCCGGGTCGGTCACTACCCGCGCGGTCATGATTTCCTCCCCGAGACGTTCTCCAGCACCACGGCAAGCCCCTGGCCGACGCCGATGCAGATCGCGGCGACGCCGTAGCGTCCGCCGGAGCGTTGCAACCCGCGAGCGAGAGTTCCGAGGACGCGGGTCCCGGAGGCGCCCAGCGGATGCCCGATCGCGATCGCGCCGCCGTACGGGTTCACGATCTCCGGATCCACCTCCCACGCGTCGATGCAGGCCAGCGATTGCGCGGCGAAGGCTTCGTTGAGTTCGACGACGTCGACGTCGTTCCAGGTGATCCCGGCCCGAGTGAGAGCACGGTTCGCGGCCTCCACCGGGGCGTAGCCGAAGTACTGGGGCTCGTTCGCCCACGCGCCCCGGCCGGCGATCCGCGCCACCGGGTCGATCCCCAGCAGCTCGGCCGCGTTCGCCGACCCCAGCAGGGCGGCGGAGGCCCCGTCGTTCAGCGGCGACGAGTTGCCCGCCGTGACCGTGCCGTCGCCGCGGAACACGGTCTTGAGGCCGGCGAGGCGTTCCACCGTCGTGTCGGGGCGGATCGACTCGTCCCTGGAGAGCTCGGCGCCGGGCACGCTCACGGTCAGGTCGTCGTAGAAGCCTTCGTCCCACGCCTTCGCGGCGAGCCGATGCGAGCGTTCGGCGAACGCGTCCTGCCGATCACGGCCGATGTCGTACTTCTCCCGAAGCTGCTCGGTGGCCTCACCCAGCGACACCGTCCACGTCGGATCCATCTTCGGATTCACCAGCCGCCAACCCAGCGTGGTCGACGACAGTGTCACGTCTCCTGCCTGGAACGGCTTCTCGCTCTTCGGCATGACCAGCGGGGCGCGGCTCATCGACTCCACCCCGCCCGCGACGACGACGTCCGCGTCGCCGGTCTCGATCTGCCTGGACGCCTGGATCGCGGCGTCCAGGCTCGATCCGCAGAGCCGGTTCAGCGCCGAGCCGGGCACGCTCACCGGCAGCCCGGAGAGCAGCACCGCCATCCTGGCGACGTTGCGGTTCTCCTCCCCCGCACCGTTGGCGTTGCCGAGGAGCACCTCGTCGATGCCCTCCGGTGGCAGGTTCGGCACCCGCCGGGCCTGCTCGCCCACGACCAGCGCCGCGAGGTCGTCGGGCCGTGTCTTGGCGAGCGCGCCACCGTACTTCCCGAACGGTGTGCGAACGGCGTCGTAGAGGAACGACTCGCCGGTCATGTCTCGTCTCCTTCCTCGATCCCCCAGGCCAGCAGCAGGTCGGCGACCGCATCCGGCTGTTCGGCCGGTGCCAGATGAGCGGCGTGATTGATCACGACGGCACGACCGGTTCGGACTCCGTCGACGATGTCGTGTGCCTGCTGTGGCGGGCAGACCGCGTCGTCGGCCCCGGCGACGGCGAGCACCGGAATGTCGATCTCGCCGAGGCGGTCACGTACGTCGTACGTGGCCAGAGCCTCGCACACGCGGGCGTACGAGTCGTCGTCCGCGGCGACCAGCGAATCGAGCAGTTCCGTCACGGCGCCGGGCAGCTGCGTTCTCGACTCCGGGGAGAACCACCGCTGGCGCGAACCGTCGACCATCGCCGCGGTTCCGTCGCGGCGCACGAAATCCGCCCGGTCCTGCCAGTTCTGCGCGCTACCGATCTGCGCACCGGAGCACATCACGGCCACCGCCTCGGCGACCCCGCCTGCACGCAGGGCGAGTTCGAGGCCCGTGGCGCCGCCGACCGAGACGCCCGCGTACCGGGCGCGTCCGGACGGCCACTCCGCGAGCACGGCCTCGGCAAGGTCCGCGACGGTGAACGATCCGTCGGCGATGGGGCTCCGACCGTGTCCCGGCAGATCCCAGCCAACGACCCGGTACCGCTGCGCGAGTCGCTTCGCGCACGCGGTCCACAGCGGCTCGACGGCGGTTCCCAACGACGAGCCGACCACGAGGGTCTCCGCGCCCGCGGGCCCGTCTGCGAGCACGGTCCACGCGATTTCCGGTCTGGTCAGCGTCACCTCAGCCTGCCTTGACGTCGGAGGGATGGGTCGCGAGCGGGGTCACCGCGATGTCCATGTACGGGAACAACGGCAGGTTCGACACCAACTGGTGCAACTCGTCGTTGCTCGCGACGTCGAAGATGCTGACATTGGAGTACTGACCGGTGATCCGCCAGATGTGTGGCCACTTGCCGTCGCGTTGCAGCTGCTGCGAGTACGCCTTCTCCCTGGCCAGGGTGTCGGCGCGGACGTCTGGGTCCATGTCCGGCGGCAGGTGTACGTCCATCTTCACGTGGAAAAGCATCAGGAGGCGTCCAAGACGAAGTCGTAGGTGACCTGGTTTCCGTTGCCGCTGTCCGCGGGTCGCACGTCGAGCAGCAACTCCGGCTTGACCGCGGAGGCGATGTCGTCGTCGTTGTGCGGGTCACCGGGGAAGTACAGCTGCGCGGTGAGCTTCTGGTGCCCAGGCGCGGAGACCTTCAGGTGCAGGTGGGCGGGCCGCCATGCGTGCCACCCGGCGGCGGCGATCAGTTTCCCGCACGACCCGTCCGTCGGGATCTGGTACGGGGCGGGCTGAATCGTGTTGATCTTGAAGTTGCCCTGCTCGTCGGCGACGACCGCACCGCGCAGGTTCCACTCCGGGATGTTCGGCGCGAACTGGGAGTAGTACCCCTCGTCGTCGGCCTGCCACATCTCGACCTTCGCCCCGGACAACGGAGTACCGTCGACGGCACGGACCTGACCCTGGAACAACAGCGGCGTCCCCGGCTCGTTCTCCCGCATCGGCAGCGTGGCCTCGGCCTGGTACTCCGGCGCGTCCGGCACGTAGTACGGGCCCTCGATGCTGCCCTTGTTGCCTTCGCGGCCGGAGGTCGCGACGTCCTCGACGACGTGCTCGACCCACACGTCCAGGAACAGCGGCCACTCGCCGTCCTGCCCGACGTTGATCAGCCACGCCTTCAGGGCGTTGTACTCGTCGTAGGTGACCTCGTGCTTGCGAATCGTCTGGTGGACTGCGTCCAGCACCTCGCGAGCCAGCATGTCCACCCGTTCCGGCGGAGTGTCGGCCGCGGCTGCGGCCTTGTCCGACTGGAACCGGTCGGTCGCCGAAGCGCCCGAGCCGGCGGCGGTGACGGTCTCTGACATGACGATTCTCCTTCGAAGTTCGGGTTCTTCAGGCGTCCAGCCGGTAGTGCGTGAGCTTGTCCTCGTCGATCTCGACACCGAGACCCGAGCCCGGCCGGATGGTGAGCTCACCGCCGCTGATCCGCAGCGGCTCGGTGAGCAGGTCGTCGGCCATGTCCAGGAAGTTCGACAGCTCCCCCGCCCGTTGCGAGGTCAGGCGGAACGCGGAGCCGAACACGACCGTGCACATCGACCCGAGCTGGCCGTCGATCTGGTTGCCCATCACGGTCTCCAGGCCGAGGCCCTCGCACAGGTGATGCACGCGCAGGGAACCGGTGAAACCGGTACGGGCCACCTTGATGCTCACCGCGGTCGCCGAGCCGCCGAGGACTTCGCGAGTCACCTCGGCCGGCGTGACCGCGGATTCGTCGGCGACGAACGGGATGTCGCACCGGTCCACGAGCCATCGTCGGCCCAGCACGTCGTCGGCGGGGCAGAGTTCCTCGGCCAGCGTCAGTCCCAGGTCCCGCATCTCGTCCAGCGCCCGCGCCGACTCGGAGGCACTCCAGCCCCGGTTGCCGTCGACGTAGAGCTCGACCTCGTCGCCGAGGTTCTCGCGCAACGCCCGCACCACGGCGGTGTCGAGCGTGTGCGGCCGCCTGCCGACCTTGACCTTGAACGTGGTGATGCCGTGCTCGTCCCGCATCCGTTGCGCTTCGTCGACCATGACCGACGGCTCGTCGAACCCGAGCATGTGGCTGACCCGCATCCGGTCCGTGTAGCCGCCCAGCAGTTCGCTGACCGGCAGGTTCAACGTCTTGCCCAGCGCGTCCCAGACGGCCATGTCGAGGGCCGACTTCGCTGCCGGGTTGCCGACGGTGCGCTCCATCCGGGCACGCATCGTCTCCCGGTCGGTGAGCTCGAGACCCGTCAGCTGGTCGGCGAAGATCTGGCGGACTGCCGCGAGCACGCCGTCCTGCGTCTCGCCGTAGGTGAACGGTCGCGGCGGCGCCTCGGCGACACCGGCGATCCCGTCGTCGGTGTGGACCCGCACCAGCACATGCTGCGCCGTGTCGACCTCGCCACTGGCGAAGCGCAACGGCTTGCGGTACGGGATGGCGAACGGGATCGCCTCGATCCGGATGATCTTCATCGGCCGGTCTCCGGGTTCTCGTCGAACAGTCCACTGGATTCGAGTGTCTTCAGCACGTGCGCGACCAGCGGCGAGTCGTCGTCGCGCCGCCACGCCAGCGCCAGGTCGATGGAATCGGCGTCGGGCAGGTTCCGGAAGACCACGCCGCTCGGTGGGGCGTTGCGGACGGACTCCGGCACCAGTGTGACGCCGAGACCTGCGGAAACCAACGCGAGCAGCACGCCGGTGGACGGCGCCGTGTGGCGGTGCCGGGGCGCGAAGCCTGCCGTGCGGCACGCGCGCGTCATGGCGTCGTTCATCGCCGAGTGCGAGTCCGTGTAGAGGACCCAGTCCTCGGTGCGCAGGTCCGCCATCACCACGTCCGGCTGTTCCACGAGCCGATGGTCGGCGGGCATCGCGAGCACCAGGGCTTCGCTGGTGATCGTGCGCATCGTCAGGTCCTCGCCCTCCACCGGCGGACGCAGCACACCCAGATCCAGCCGGGCCGAGGACAACGACTCCACCTGGGCGGGGGTGAGCAGGTCCGCGTGGATCTCCAGCGCCACCTCCGGTAGCTGCTCGTTGAGCACTCGCGCGATCATCGGCAACTGGCTGTAAGCGGCAGTCCCGGTGAACCCGATCCGGATCAGGCCTTGGCGGCCGTCCACCATTCGGCGAACTCCACGGACGCTGTCTTCGACCGAGTCGAGGACCCGCAGCGCGTCCCGATACAGCAGTTCCCCCGCGGGGGTGAGGCTGACCTGTCTCGTCGTACGGGCGAGCAGGGTGACGCCGAGCTCGCGTTCGAGTTGCCGGATCGAGTGCGACAACGCCGGCTGGGCGATGTGCAGGCGTTCGGCGGCGAGCCGGAAGTGCCGGGTCTCGGCGACCGCGGCGAAGTAGCGCAGGTGCCTGAGCTCCATGTCGCCCCCTTCGACGCCGCCGCGGTTCCGCTTCGATTCATTGACGGTATGTACGAGTATTGGGGCAACGCAAGGTCTCATTCATGCATGATTGATCGACCATAATGATGGATCACCCCCTGGGTCAGTCCTAGGCATTTGCCCAATGTGACTGCGCACACGTGTCGTCATAGTCGTTCGACAGACCGCCGCTCGTAACCGGGAGGACACATGACCGACACGCTTCAGCACCTGACGTCCGTGCTGTCCGACGCCGTGGTCGACGACGCCGACGCGGGTGTGCACAAGGCCAAGCGCACCATCTTCACCGACGAGGAACTCTTCGAGCTGGAGATGAAGCACATCTTCGAGGGCAACTGGATCTACCTCGCCCACGAGAGCCAGGTGGCCCATCCCGGCGACTACTTCACCACCTACATCGGCCGTCAGCCGATCGTGATCACCCGGGACAAGCAGGGCCAGCTGCACTGCATGATCAACGCCTGCGCGCACCGCGGCGCGATGGTCTGCAGGCGCAAGACCGACAACCGGACGACGCTGACGTGCCCGTTCCACGGCTGGACCTACCGCAACGACGGCAAGCTGCTCAAGGTCAAGGACCCGGACGGCGCCGGCTACCCGGAGACCTTCGACAACGACGGGTCGCACGACCTCACCAAGGTCGCGAAGTTCGACTCCTACCGCGGGTTCCTGTTCGGCAGCCTGAACCCCGACGTCAAGGACCTCGCCGACCACCTGGGCGACACCACGAAGGTCATCGACATGCTCGTGGACCAGTCCCCCGACGGGCTGGAGGTGCTCAAGGGCGCGTCCACCTACACCTTCGACGGCAACTGGAAGGTCCAGGCCGAGAACGGTGCCGACGGCTACCACGTCACCGCGACGCACTGGAACTACGCCGCGACGACCTCGCGACGGGACACCGGCGAGTCGAAGAACCAGACCAAGACCCTCGACGCGGGCAGCTGGGGCAAGTCCGGTGGCGGCTACTGGTCCTACCCCAACGGCCACCTGTGCCTGTGGACGTGGGCGGGCAACCCCCAGGATCGTCCACTGTGGGACAACCTGGACGCGCTCAAGGAGAAGTTCGGCGACGCCAAGGGCGAGTTCATGGTCAAGGGCTCCCGGAACCTCTGCCTGTACCCGAACGTGTACCTGATGGACCAGTTCTCCACCCAGATCCGCCACTTCCGCCCGATCGCACCGGACAAGACCGAGGTCACGATCTACTGCATCGCGCCGAAGGGTGAGAGCGCCCAGTCGCGGGCCTGGCGCATCCGGCAGTACGAGGACTTCTTCAACGCCTCCGGTATGGCCACCCCGGACGACCTGGAGGAGTTCCGCGCCTGCCAGCAGACGTTCCAGGCCACCGCCGCACCGTGGAACGACATGAGCCGCGGCGCCGAGCACTGGCTCAACGGACCGGACGAGGTCGCCGAGACCCTCGGCATGCACGGCGTCATCTCCGCAGGCCAGAAGAACGAGGACGAGGGCCTGTTCGCGGTGCAGCACGGCTACTGGCAGGACACGCTGCAGAGCGCCCTGCAGAAGGACGAAGCCGAGCAGACGAACCCCACCCGCTGAGGAGCATTGCCGTGACGACCGCGACCCAGAACTCCGAAACCCCGAACTCGACGGCACCGCGGACCGCCGCGACGCCGGCGGGAACCGAGATCACCCAGCACGACATCGAACAGTTCCTCTACCGGGAAGCGCGCTACCTCGACGACCGTGAGTTCGAGAAGTGGCTCGAGTGCTACGCCGACGACGTCGTCTACTGGATGCCGTCGTGGCGCGACGACGACCTGCTCTCCGAGGACCCGCAGACCGAGATCTCACTGATCTACTACCCCAACAAGGGCGGCCTCGAGGACCGGGTCTTCCGGATCCGCACGGAGCGTTCGGCGGCCACCTCGATCCCCGAACCGCGGACCAGCCACAACATCAACAACGTGGAGGTCATCGAACGCCGCGGTGATCTCGTCGACATCCGGTTCAACTGGCACACGATGTACTTCCGGTACAAGACCGTCGACACCTACTACGGCACGTCCTTCTACACGATCGACTTCTCCGGCGAGTCCCCGCTGATTCGCCGCAAGACGGTGGTGTTGAAGAACGACTACATCCACCACGTCGTGGACATCTACCACTTCTGAGGCGACCGCGAGGAGCCGGAGCATGAGCCAGCACCAAGTGGCGCTCGCGTTCGAGGACGGCGTCACCCGTTTCATTTCCTGTGAGGACGACCAGACGGTCGCCGACGCCTCGTACCGGTCCCGGATCAACATCCCGTTGGACTGCCGGGACGGTGCGTGCGGAACGTGCAAGGCGTTCTGCGAATCGGGGAACTTCTGGGGCGGCGACTACATCGACGACGCGCTGGCCGACGACGAGGCGCAGCGTGGGTACGTCCTGCCGTGCAGCATGACGCCGAAGTCGGACCTCGTGCTCCGGATCGCCAGCACGTCGGCGGTCGCCAAGACTCAGCCGACCACCTACACCGGGACGTTGGCGCACGTGACCCGGCTGTCGTCGACGACGTACTCGGTCGGGATCGAGATCCCGAACCGCGACGAACTCGCCTACCTGCCGGGCCAGTACGTCAACATCGCGGTGCCGGGCACCGACGAGTCCCGCTCGTACTCGTTCAGCAACGCGCCGGACGAGCACACGTTGACGTTCCTCGTGAAGTTGAGCCCCGGCGGGGTGATGTCGACGTACCTGACCGAGCGCGCCCGGGTGGGCGACGAGATCTCGTTCACCGGGCCGCACGGCAGCTTCTTCCTGCGCGAGACCGAGCGTCCGGCGCTGCTGGTCGCTGGCGGGACCGGGTTGGCGCCGATCATGTCGATCCTGCGGAAGCTGCGCGCCGACAACACCACCCGGCCGGTGCACGTCCTCTACGGCGTGAGCACCGACGAAGACCTCGTCGAACTCGACACCGTGGACGGACTCACCAGCGAGATCGGCGCGGTCGGGTGGGAGCACTGCGTCGCCGACCCGCAGAGCTCGGCCGCGAACAAGGGATTCGTGACCAGCCTGCTGCGGGCAGAGCAGGTCTACGACGGCGACGTGGACGTGTACCTGTGCGGTCCGCCGCCGATGGTCGAGGCGGTGCGGGAGCACTTCTCCACCGAGGGCATCGAACCGGTCGGCTTCTACTACGAGAAGTTCGCGCTGTCCGGTACCGCAGCCGACTCGGGGGCTCCGTCGGCCCAGGCGGACGCCTCCGCTCCGGCCGAGCCGCAACCCGAGGTGGCAGCCGTCCCGGCGCCGCCGGAACCCGAACCCGCTGTTCCCGAAGACCCCGCTCCCGTCGAACCCGCTGTGCCGGACACCCCGGCGACGCTGACCACCGACGAAACGGACGCAGTGCCGACCGAGGAGGTGCCGACACCGGTGCCGCAAGCCAGATCGATCGCCGGGCAGGTCGTCTCACCGCGTGCGGACGTTCAGCCGCTGCACGCGGCCAACGGCGCGCCGTCCACCGAACGCGAGGCCGCCACCGCACGCGCCATCGCCGGTCAACCGATCACCCGTGCCAGCGGCGACGGCCCGACCGCCGATGTCGGCACGGGAGAGGGCCTGCTGCCCGCTCCGGGGGCGCGATCCGTCGCGGGCCAACAGATCCTCCCCGATGCCGAGATCGAGCCGTTGGTTCGGCGTCCCGCCCAGTCCCCCACTCCGGTTCCGGCCTCCACGCCGGCACAACCCTCCACACCGACCGTGGCGGTCGGCGCTGCCGGGCAGCACAACGGGGGCGGGTACGTCATCGGCGAGGAGCACCCGTCGGTGCACCATTCCGACGCGATCTTCGAAGCGCGGGAAGCGTTGGAACTCGGCGCGCTGGAGTTGACCATCGGCAGGCTGTCCTCGCAGGACCTGGCGGGGTACCGGCTGCTCGCCGAGTCGACCGTGCCGTACGTCGAGGGGGACCGGTTCACCGACGCCGCCGCGTACACCGAGACGAACGCGGCGTTCCACGACTACCTGTTCACCCTGACCGGCAACGATCACCTGCTGCAGGCGTACCAGAACCTCGGGGTGAAGGGCCGCATGCAGGAGGTCCTGCGCCACGCCACCTGGTGTGACCCGTCGGTCGCCCAGGACCACCTGGACATCGTCGAGGCCTTCGAGTCCGGCGACCGCGAGCGGGCCCGCACGCTGGTCGTCGAGCACGCGGAGCGCTCCAAGCGGACGATGCGGCGCGCCATGGACGACACCCGTGCCCAAGTACTGCCGGATCGCTACTACCCCGGCCGGTTCGAGGGCAAGGTCGTCGTGGTCACCGGTGCGGCGCAAGGGATCGGGCAGGCCGTGGCGCGCCGGGTCGCCGCCGAGGGCGGCACGGTGGCCCTGGTCGACCGCGCCGAGATGATCGAGGACGAGGCATCGTTGCTCTGCGCCGCAGGCACTCGGGCCGCTCCGGTGCTCGCCGACCTCGAGACGTGGTCGGGTGCGACGAAGACCGTCGAGAACACGCTGGAACGTTTCGGCCGGATCGACGTGCTCATCAACAACGTCGGCGGTGCGATCGCGTTCAAGCCGTTCGAGGAGTTCGGCGACGACGAGATCCAGGCCGAGATCACCCGGTCGCTGATGCCCACCCTGTGGTGCAGCCGGGCGGTGCTTCCCGCGATGATCGAAGCGGGCGGCGGCACGATCGTGAACGTCTCCTCGAACGCCACCCGCGGCATCCACCGGGTGCCGTACTCGGCGGCGAAGGGCGGGGTCAACGCCATCACCAGTGCGCTGGCGATGGAGGCGGCACCGCACGGGATCCGGGTGGCGGGAACAGCTCCCGGCGGCACCGAGGCTCCGGAACGGCGGATCCCGCGCGGGCCCGCCCGAGACGAGCGGGAAGAAGGCTGGTTCCAGCAGACCTACGACCAAGTCGTGGATTCCACGTTCCAGAAGCGTTACGGAACATTGGACGAGCAGGCCGCCGCGATCACGTTCGTGGCGTCCGACGAGGCCTCGTACATCACCGGTTCGGTCCTGCCGGTCGCAGGCGGCGACCTGGGCTGACGGGGACACCGTGGATACAGTGACCCGATGCATCGGTTGGTGGGCCGGGTCACGGAGCTCGCGACGCTGCGCCGTCTGCTGGACGAGACGGAGACCGACGGCGCCACCGTCGCGCAGCTGACCGGTCCTGCCGGTGTCGGCAAAACGGCCCTGCTGACGCATTTCCTTGCCGGACTCACCGACACGCCCGTGCGGCGGGCCAGGGCTGTGCCCTGGGAAACCGAGCGGCCGTTCGGGGTGTTGGAGCAGCTGCTCGGACGGCTTCCGCCCGAGGCGACGGTGGACCCGCTCCGCGCCGGTGACGCGCTGGCCGAGTCGCAGGTCGCCGTGTGCGTCGTCGACGACGCTCACTGGTGCGACCCGGACACGGTGCGCGCGTTCTCGTCGTGCGCACGGCACCACCCGCGTTCGAGGATGCTCCTCCTGTTCGCGGGACGACCGGATTCGGGTTCCGACCCGAGCATGGACGAGCTCGTCGCGAGGACCGCCGACACCACACTCGCGATCGAGCCGCTGCCCTCCTCGGCCGTGATCGACCTGGCCGCCGACCACGGCGTCACCCTTGCTCCGCCCCGTGCGGAACACCTCCGCGCGCACACCGGAGGGATCGCCGGGCACCTCGTCGCACTGCTCACCGAAACCCCGGCGGAGACTTGGTCCGAGCCGGACACCGCACTGCCCCCGACCGCCGCCGTGCGCGCGGACACCGCGCGGCGGATGGAGTCCTGCTCCGAGTCGGCACGGCAGCTGGTCAAGGCCGTCGCCGTCCTGGGCGGCCCCGCGAGCCTGGCGGAGGCGGTCGCACTCGCGGAGCTGGACGAGCCGTTGCCGGCGACGGATCAAGCGACGGCCACCGGCCTGCTCACCCAGACGACGCGACGCGGAGCCGCACTCCTCGCACTCCCCGGCCCGATGACGGAGGCTGCCGTCGTGGCGTCGCTCGGCGTGGCCGAACGCACCTCCGCGCATCGGCGGGCGGCCACGATCGTGACCGATCCGGTGCGGCGGCTGGACCACGAGATCGGGGCGACGCTACTTCCCGATCCCTCACTGGCAGACCGCCTCGACGCCCTGGCAGGAGAACGCTCCGCCGCCGGGGAGTGGGCGGTGACCGCGGAACTGCTCATCAAAGCCAGTCGCCTGTCCACCGAGGACCAGGGACGGGACGAACGACTCCTGCGCGGGGTCGACGCGTTCGTCGGCGCGGGCGACATCTCGCGCGCCGCCACGTACACCGCAGAGGTGGCGAGCCTGCGGGAAACTCCGTTGCAGGGTGCGGTTCTGGGCTACCTGGCGATCGTGCGCGGTCGCTCAGCCGAGGCCGTAAGCCGATTGTCGCGGGCGTGGGACCTCGTGGTCCCCGAACGGAACCCGGACGTCGCGGCCCAGATCTGCCAACGCTACGTGCTGCACAGCCTCGCCGAGCTCAACGGCGACGGCCTGGTGCGCTGGTCCGACCGCGCCGTCGAACTCGCCGGTTCGGGCTCGACGATCGCGCTGGAAGCCGAAGCGATCCGCGGTCTCGGCATCGCCGGCTCCGGCCACCCCGTCGAGGCGATGAGCGGCTACCGCGTGCTCGCCGAGCGCAAACCACAGGGCGCGCAGGCACAGCGCGTCGGGATGGCGATCGGGTGGCTGAACCTCGCCCTCGATCGCGTCGACGACGCCATCGTCGAGTTGCAGGCCGCGGTCCCGACCGGGTTCCTCGGCGGCTCCGAGCGGATCTCGCTGTGGGCACGAGCGTGGCTGGCCCGCGCTCAGTTCGCTCGCGGCGAGTGGGACGCCGCCTTGGCGACCGTCCACGGGGGACTGAACCTGGCCGACCGCACCGGCCACGCCTTGATCACTCCGCTCATCCACTGGACCGCCACTCAGGTGCACGCGCTGCGCGGTGACTGGGACGAAGCTCAGCGGAGCCTGCGGGCCGGGGCGGCGGGACCGCACGACTACGCGATCATGCGAGTGCCCGCGTGCCTCGGCCTGGCGCATTACAACGAGGCTCTCGCCGACTATTCCGGGGTGTTGCAAGCGCTTGCGCCGCTGACGCGGACGTGGGCGGCGGGCACCATCACCGAGTCGGGGTTCTGGCCGTGGGCGGACGTCTACGCCAACGCGCTGGTCCTGCAGAACCGCTACGAGGACGCCGAGGAGTTCCTCGACACCCACGAGTCGATCGTCGCCGAGCGAGGTCAGGTCTCTGGGCAGGCGCGCCTCGGCTACGCCCGAGGCAGGCTGCTCGCCGCGCGCGGCGACCTGGACGCGGCACGGAAGAGCTTCGAGAACTCGTTGCGGCTGCTGGAAGACCTCCCACTGCCCTACGAGCGAGCGCGGGTCAACTTCGCCTACGGGCAGGCGCTGCGCCGGGCGGGGAAACGACGGGATGCGGACGGGGTGATGACGACCGCCCGCGAGCTCTACGCCCGGCTCGGCGCCCAGACCTACGTGCTGCGGTGCGACCGGGAGCTGAAGGCCGCCGGAGTGCGCACCGGGTCGTCGGGGGTCGCGGAGGAGTCGCCGCACCTTTCGCTGACCCCGCAGGAACGCGCCGTGGGCGAACTCGTCTCGAACGGGCACAGCAACAGGGAAGTCGCCGACGAGCTGTTCCTGTCGACCAAGACAGTGCAGTACCACCTGACCCGGATCTACATGAAGTTCGGCATCCGCTCCCGGGCGGAACTCGCCGCACGCTGGGACGACGTCCGCGGCGGCGAGTAGGAACTCCGTGCAGAAGGTGTTGCTCGGCGGCGGGTAGCGCCACCTCAGCGCCCTTTTCGCGAGGTGCGGTTCCGCCACGAACCTGCGCACCCTTCCACAGACGAAACAGTGGGCGGGAACCCCGTCTCCGGGATTCCCGCCCACTTCGCACCATCGCGTTTGTCCGAACACCCCGCCACAGGGCCGCTGGTGCGTCTTACTGAGCGCCCGCCCGCCGGGCGGGCCACTCACATCTCGTTGTCGCTACCGGGCTCAGTGGAACTGAGCGGTCTCGGTCGAACCCTCGAGCGCGGTGGTCGAGGAGTTCGGGTCGATCGCGGTGCTGATCAGGTCGAAGTAGCCGGTGCCCGCCTCACGCTGGTGACGCGTGGCGGTGTAGCCGTCCTTCTCCGCAGCGAACTCGCGCTCCTGCAGGTCCACGTAGGAGGTCATGCCGTCCTGCGCGTAGCCCTTGGCCAGATCGAACATGCCGTAGTTCAGCGAGTGGAAGCCCGCGAGGGTGATGAACTGGAACTTGTAGCCCATGTGGGCGAGCTCGCGCTGGAACTTGGCGATGGTGCTGTCGTCCAGGTTCGCCTTCCAGTTGAACGACGGCGAGCAGTTGTAGGCCAGCATCTGGTCCGGGTACTTCGCCTTGATGGCCTCGGCGAACTTCTTGGCCACCTCCAGATCCGGCTTGGAGGTCTCCATCCAGATCAGGTCGGCGTGCGGCGCGTAGGCCAGACCACGGGTGATGCAGGGCTCGATGCCGTTGTTGACCTTGAAGAAGCCCTCGGCGGTGCGCTCGCCGGTGAGGAACTTCTGGTCGCGCTCGTCGACGTCGCTGGTGAGCAGCGTCGCGGCCTGCGCGTCCGTGCGAGCAACGACGAGCGACGGGACGCCGGCGACGTCAGCGGCGAGCCGGGCGGCGTTGAGCGTCTTGACGTGCTGGCTGGTCGGGATGAGGACCTTGCCGCCCAGGTGACCGCACTTCTTCTCGGAGGCCAGCTGGTCCTCCCAGTGCACGCCGGCAGCACCCGCCGAGATCATGCCGCGCATGAGCTCGTAGGCGTTGAGCACACCGCCGAAACCGGCCTCGGCGTCGGCGACGATCGGGGCGAGCCAGTCGATCTCGTCCGTGGAGGTCGCCTCGGTCTCCGGGTCCAGCGCCTCCGACCAGGCGATCTGGTCGGCGCGCTTGAGCGCGTTGTTGATACGGCGGACGACCTGGGGCACCGAGTTGGCCGGGTACAGGCTCTGGTCCGGGTAGGTCTCGCCCGCGAGGTTCGCGTCGGCGGCGACCTGCCAGCCGGACAGGTAGATGGCCTTCAGGCCCGCGCGGACCTGCTGGACGGCCTGGTTGCCGGTCAACGCACCGAGCGAGTGGATGTACTCGTTCTCGTGCAGGCCCTTCCACAGCTTCTCGGCGCCGTTGCGCGCGAGGGTGTACTCCTCCTGCACCGAGCCCCGGAGCCGGACGACGTCCTCGGCGGAGTGCGTCCGCTCGATGCCCTTCCACCGCGGGTCCGTGTCCCACTCCTGCTTGAGGTCGGCGGCGGCCTTGAGCGCCTGCTCACGAGTTCCGGGCTGGCTCATGGTTGTCACCTTTCGGGGTCTCTTGCTGCCTTGGTGAACCCAGTGTTGAACGGCAGCACAAGCAAAATCGAGAAGTTTCTCGAGGAAATTTGCCACTTCTTTCTGCTACGGTGAAGCTCATGCAGGACTTCGCCGCCGAAGAAGACCGTAGTTTTTCCACCGATCAGGATCTTCTGGTGTTCGGCCAGCGGCTGCGGCACCTCCGCAGGACCGCCGGCCTCACCCTCGTCGACCTGGGAGAACGTGTCGGTCGCGCGCCGTCACAGCTCTCTCTGTTGGAGAACGGCCATCGCGAGCCGAAGTTGTCGTTACTCCGGTCACTCGCCGACGCCCTGGGCTGCACCGTCGACGACCTCATGTCCAAGAAGCCGCCGAACCGGCGCGCCGAGCTCGAGATCGCCGTCGAACAGGCCCAGCTCGACCCGCTGTACCAGCGGCTGAGCCTGCCCCCGCTCAAGGCAGGCAAGCGGATGCCCACCGAAGCACTGGAACACGTCGCCGGTCTCTACGAGGAGCTCAAGCGGCGCGAGACCAAGCAGGTCGCCACCCCGGAAGAAGCGCGCAAGGCCAACGCCCAGCTGCGCCACACCATGCGCGAGCACGGCAACTACTTCCCCGAGATCGAGAAAGCCGCGGCCGAGATCCTCGACAAGGTCGGCTACCACGGTGGGGCGCTGTCCGAAGGCGTGATCCAGTCCATCGCGACTCACCTCGGCTACGGTCTGCGGTTCGTCAACGACCTGCCACGCTCGGTGCGCTCGGTGACCGACATGCACCACCAACGGATCTTCCTGCGGCGCGAGTCCCTCGGCATGCACAGTCCGCGCACGATCCTGCTGCAGACCCTCGGGCACCTCACCCTCGGGCACAGCCAGCCACGCGACTTCGCCGACTTCCTGCGCCAGCGCGTCGAGGCGAACTACTTCGCCGCCGCCGTCCTGGTGCCCGAGAAGACCGCGGTCCCCTTCCTGCAGAAAGCCAAGGCCGACCGCGACCTCGCGGTCGAGGACCTGCGGGACGTGTACTCGGTGTCCTACGAGATGGCCGCACACCGGTTCACCAACCTCGCCACCCAATACCTCGACCTGGTGTGTCACTTCGTCCGCAACGACGAGACCGGCATCATCTACAAGGCCTACGAGAACGACGGGCTGGTCTTTCCCACCGACGCCAGCGGTGCCATCGAGGGCCAGCGGATGTGCAGGCACTGGGCGGGCAGGCAGGTGTTCGCCTCCCCCGACCGGTATTCGACCTACTACCAGTACACCGACAAGCCCGGCGCGACACACTGGTGTGTCGCCCACGTCGACCCCAGCCGCGGCCGCGACTTCGCGATCACCCTCGGCGTCCCGTACACCGAGTCGCGGTGGTTCCGCGGACGCGACACCACGAACCATTCGCAATCGAAGTGCCCGAACGGCGAGTGCTGCCAACGCCCGCCGGCCGACCTCGCGAACCGCTGGCAGGGCATGGTGTGGCCGTCCGCGCGGGCGCACTCCCACGTCCTCGCCGCACTCCCCTCGGACACCTTCCCCGGCGTGGACGAGGCCGACGTCTACCGCTTCCTCGAAGACCACGACGCCTGACCCCGGCCGAGCCGGGCCGTGCCGAGCCTGACCTCGCCGAGCCGGGCCGTGCCGTGGGGCGCAGCTCGGTCCCGGTGCCAGCGGCGATGCGTGAGCCTTTTTGGTGCCCATGGCAACCAAAAAGACTCACGCCTCCGAGTAGACTCAGCCTGGCCCCGGCAGGGCCCCCTCGGTCATCCGCCGATCATGCGGCACGCGGAAAGGGTGTGTCTGTTGTCGGAGTGGTGCGGCAGACTGTGCGGTGTGCTGACCTTCTCGGATTTCGACTCGCGTGGTTACCCGACCGTCGACGTGCGCACCGGCTACGCCGGGTGGGCGGCGACCTACGAGAACACAGTCGAGGACGTGATGGACCTCGCGCTACTCGACGCGCTCACCGCACCGGACTGGAGTGCGGTCCACCGTGCGGCCGACCTTGGTTGCGGCACCGGACGCACCGGCGTGTGGCTACGCGAGCACGGCGTCCCGCACGTCGACGGGGTCGACCTCACGCCCGAGATGCTGACCGTCGCCCGGGAACGCGGTGTCCACGATCGGCTCGTCGAAGGGGAGGCCACCTCCACCGGGCTCGAGGGCGACACCTATCAGCTTGTGATCGCCTCGCTCGTCGACGAGCATCTCCCGGATCTCGGCGCCTTTTACTCCGAAGCGTCTCGGCTCGCGACACAGGACGCGCGCTTCGTCGTCGTCTCGTACCACCCGCAGTTCATCATCTCGACCGGCATGCCCACGCACTTCACCGACGACAGCGGCGAGTCGTTCACCATCGCGACGCACCTTCACCTCGTCAGCGACCACGTGACGGCCGCTCTGGAGGCCGGGTGGGCACTGGAGGAAATGCGGGAAGGCGTCATCGACGACCGTTGGATCGCCGCGAAGCCCAAGTGGGCGAAGCACCGCAACCTCCCCATCTCGGCCGCCTACGTCTGGAAGACGAGCCACTGACACCGGCCGAGTCATGCTCGCGCAGCTCGATCCCGCCGCCGGTGGCGATGCGTGAGCCTTTTCGGTGCCTATGGCAACTAAAAAGGCTCACGCCCGCTGAGCTGTTCGATGGCCTCAGCCGCCGATGAGACTCACGTCTTGCTCACGTCCCCGCACTGATCGCACGGCCGGGCGGGACCGTTCCAGCCGTCACGCCGCAGCACCGTCAGCACCTCGGCCGCGACACCGCAGGGGTCGTGGCGAACGTCGTTCCAGCCGTAGACGAGTCGTGGCCGCCCCGCCAGCTCCGCCGCGTTGTCCCGACGCCGATCGCGGAACGCCGTCTCGACGTCACCGTGGTAGGCACGCCCGTCCAGCCGAACGATGAGGGGAACCCCGACGGGGCTGTAATCGCAGTCCTCGAGCAACTTTCGCCCGTCCGCACGGACCGGAACTTGGCGCCGTGCCTGGGGAATTCCATGGGCTGCCTCGACATCGAGAAGGTAGCGAACCTCCAGTACGGACGTCGTTCCCTCCGCGAGGAAACGCACCGCACGTTCCAACGCGGCGTGATATCGGTACGCGGGTCGCGCTTGCATCAGCTCGAACAACGCGGTGGCCGAAACCCGGTGTGCGGTAGCACGATTCATCAAGTTCCGTTGCGCGGAGGCGCGGTCGGGCTGAGCTGTCGCGAGATCGAGAACGGTGTCTTCACGATTCGTTCTCGGTGGCACCAGCGGAGCGAGCACGTGCTGGAACGCGCGGCTTCGATGTATCACCAGTCCGGGCTGAGCTCGTACCGAGTGTGTGTACGGCACGGTGATGTGGATGGGTTCGTCATCTCGTTGGCGCAACCAGCCCCACGCCTCGGCCGCGGACTCGTGGCTCAGGCACGAGCGGCCACCGCCGTAGAGTAACGCGGCACTGAGGCGAGCTTGACGCGTCAGTGGTCCGGTGAACAGGGCGATCACGCCGCGGTGAACTCGTTGCCATCGGCGCCCGTCCAGCTTCGCTCGAATCGCGTTCCAGCTGAGGCCGAACGCGCGGAGTTGCCGCGTCGTCACGATGTCGTGTTGGGAGCGCCGGATAAGGTCCCACTCGCTCCGAGTGCGGGCGTCGGTGAAAGACAGGGTCATTCCCACAAGAGGCGCGCCCCTCGCGGAAAGATTCAGGCGTGAGCCTTTTTGGTGCCTATAACCACCAAAAAGGCTCACGCATCGCAACCGTCGCCGGGACCCGGCCGCACCAGCGTGGCCGGCCGGCTACGCGCTACTTCTTCTTGTCGTCCTTTGTGGCCTCGTCGGTGGACAGGGCGGCGACGAAGGCTTCCTGCGGGACCTCGACACGGCCGATGGTCTTCATCCGCTTCTTGCCTTCCTTCTGCTTCTCCAGCAGCTTGCGCTTGCGGCTGATGTCGCCGCCGTAGCACTTGGCGAGCACGTCCTTGCGGATCGCCCGGATCGTCTCGCGGGCGATGATGCGGGAACCGACCGCCGCCTGAATCGGGACCTCGAACTGCTGCCGTGGAATGAGCTCCCGCAGCTTCGAGGTCATCTTCGTGCCGTAGCCGTACGCCGAATCCTTGTGCACGATCGCGCTGAACGCGTCGACGGGCTCGCCCTGCAGGAGAATGTCCACCTTCACCAGGTCGGAGGACTGCATGCCCGCTTCCTCGTAGTCCATCGAGGCGTAGCCCTTGGTGCGGGACTTGAGGTGGTCGAAGAAGTCGAACACGATCTCACCGAGCGGCATGGTGTAGCGCAGCTCGACCCGCGACTCCGACAGGTAGTCCATTCCGGACAGTTGGCCGCGCCTGCTCTGGCACAGTTCCATGATCGCGCCCACGAACTCCGACGGCGCGATGACGGTGCACTTCGCGATCGGCTCGCGAACTTCCTTCGTCTTGGCCTCGGGCCAGTCGGAGGGGTTGGTGACCTCCTGCTCGGTGCCGTCCTCCAGCGTCACCTCGTAGACCACGTTCGGCGCCGTCGAGATGAGGTTGAGGCCGAACTCGCGCTCCAGCCGCGCTCGGGTGATCTCCAGGTGCAGCAGGCCCAGGAACCCGCAGCGGAACCCGAATCCGAGGGCACCGGAGGTCTCCGGCTCGTAGCTCAACGCCGCGTCGTTGAGCAGCAGTTTGTCCAGCGCCTCGCGCAACAGCGGGTACTCGGAACCGTCGATCGGGTAGAGACCCGAGTACACCATCGGCTGCGGTTCCCGATAGCCGGCGAGCGGCTCGGCCGCTCCCTTGCGCTCCGCGGTGACGGTGTCGCCGACCTTGGACTGCCGGACGTCCTTCACCCCGGTGATGAGATAGCCGACCTCGCCGACACCCAACCCGTCGCACGGCTTCGGTTCGGGCGAGATGATGCCGACCTCGAGCAGTTCGTGGGTGGCGCCCGTGGACATCATCCGGATGCGCTGGCGCGGTGTGATCTTGCCGTCCACGACCCGGATGTAGGTGACCACGCCGCGATAGGTGTCGTAGACGGAGTCGAAGATCATCGCACGGGGCGGGCTGTCGTGCACGCCGACCGGGGACGGCACCTGCGTGACGACGGCGTCGAGAACCGCCTCCACACCGTCACCGGTCTTGGCCGACACGCGTAGTACCTCGTCCTGTTCGCAGCCGATGATGTGTGCCAACTCGGCGGCGTAGCGGTCCGGTTCGGCTGCGGGCAGGTCGATCTTGTTCAGTACCGGGATGATCTCGAGGTCGTGCTCCATCGCCAGGTACAGGTTCGCCAGCGTCTGCGCCTCGATCCCCTGGGCCGCGTCGACCAGCAGGATCGCCCCCTCGCACGCCGCGAGCGACCGGCTCACCTCGTAGGTGAAGTCGACGTGCCCCGGAGTGTCGATCATGTGCAGAACGTGGTCGGTGTCGGCCACCGCCCACGGCAGGCGCACGTTCTGGGCCTTGATCGTGATGCCGCGTTCCCGCTCGATGTCCATCCGGTCGAGGTACTGCGCCCGGTACGCCCGCTCGCCGAGAACGCCCGTGAGCTGCAGCATCCGGTCCGCCAACGTCGACTTCCCGTGGTCGATGTGCGCGATGATGCAGAAGTTCCGGATCCGCTCCGGTGAGGTGAAGGTCGTGTCGGCGAAGCTCACAGAAGTGTTCCTCGGGGTTGTCGGGACTCCGGCGCGGCGTGTCCCGGCTGGGGACGGAGGGCACGGGTTCACCCCATGGTCCCATGCTCGCACCGCGCGCCGTCGCCCATGCCCGATTTCCGACCCTCGCGTCCGGGACGGACGGCTCGGCCCGCTCGACCGCAACCGCTGAGGTCAGGGGCTGCGGTGGTCGCGACGGAGGGGGTGGTCGGCGGGAATCTCGACGAGCACTATCCGCACGCCGTCGGGGTCGGTGATCCAGGCCTCGTCGAGCCCCCAGGGTCGCCGTTCCGGCTCGGTGAGCACCGTGACCCGTTCGCGCAGCTGCCCGAACGTCGTCTCGAGATCGCGCACCTGGAGCCAGAGCACCTGGTCGGGACTCGGGCCGGCGCCGCCGTCGCCGGAAAGTTCCAGCGCACCCTGCCCGAGGTGGAAGACGGTGCCGCCGGGGAACTCGCGCTGGATCGCGAGCCCCAGCACATCCCGGTAGAACGCCAGCGATCGCTCCCGGTCGCGCGGGCGGATGATCAACCTGCTGTGCAGCACCTCCATACCCGACTTCTACCGGTTCACGCCCTGGCGCACGACACGAGATTCGAAAAAGTGATATCACTTTGCTAAGCTGATGACATCAACCGCGTAACCACGAGGGCACACCGATGAATTCCACCGACCTCGCTCCGCCCGACACGACTCGCACCGGAACACCGCAGACCGACATCGCGATGCCGGAACCCGGTATCCGCGAGCGGCCGGCGCGACACGTCTCGGGCATGCCGATGCTGGCGCTGACACTCCTGCTGTTCCTGTGCGGACTCGGCGGACTCATCATCGGCGCGGGACTCGCGAGGCCGGCGCTGATCGTGCCCGCGATCGTCGCGCTGCTCGCCGCCGTCACGCTGATGCTGGGGTTCGCCGCGGTCGCGCCGGGTGAGGCACGGGTCCTGCAGTTCCTCGGCCGCTACATCGGCACCCTGCGCCCCACCGGCTTGCAGTGGGTGAACCCGCTGAGCACGAAGGAGAAGATCTCCACCCGGATCCGGAACCACGAGACTGCCGTGATGAAGGTCAACGACGCCGACGGCAATCCGATCGAGATCGCCTCGGTCGTGGTCTGGCAGGTCGCCGACACCGCGCAGGCGTCCTTCGAGGTCGACAGTTTCGTGGAGTTCGTCGAGACCCAGACCGAGACCGCGGTGCGCCACATCGCGACCAGCTACCCGTACGACAACCAGGGCCAGCGCGGCCTGTCCCTACGCGAGAACGCCGACGAGATCACCGGCAAGCTCTCCGCCGAGATCGCCGCCCGCGTGCAGGCGGCCGGCGTGGAGGTGATCGAGTCCCGGCTCACCCACCTCGCCTACGCGCCGGAGATCGCCCAGGCGATGCTGCAGCGTCAGCAGGCGGGGGCGGTCGTGGCCGCACGGCAGCGCATCGTCGAGGGAGCGGTCGGCATGGTGGACCTGGCGTTGACCCGACTTGCCGAGAAGGACGTCGTCGACCTCGACGAAGAACGCAAGGCGACGATGGTGAGCAACCTGCTCGTCGTCCTCTGCGGAGACAAGCAGACCCAACCGGTGGTCAACACCGGTTCGCTTTACCAGTGAGGCGGTAGTGGCGCCACGCAAAAGTGTCCTGCTGCGCCTGGACCCCAGCACGCACGACGCTCTCGTGAGGTGGGCCAACGACGAGTTGCGCAGCACCAACGCCCAGGTGGAGTTCGTACTCCGACGCGCCCTCGCCGACGCCGGACGCCTTCCGAAGGACGCGAAAGGCCCGCCGTCACGTGGGCGGCCACGCCACGACGCCGAATAGACGACTCAGCCGGCCACGAGGCGGACTGCGAGGCTGACAACCAGCGCGGCCACGACGAACAGGAACACCTTGCGGATCCAGCGTGACCCGCGCTTCGTCGCCGTCGCGGCGCCCAGCACACTGCCCGCGACGTTGCAGACGGCCATCGCCAGTCCGAGCCCCCACAGCACCTTGCCCGCGGGGATGAAGAACACCAGCGCGCCCACGTTGGTGGCGACGTTGACGACCTTCGAGGTCCCGGACGCGGCCACGAACGAGAAGCCGACGAGCCCGACGAGCAGGAACACGAGGAACGACCCGGTGCCCGGGCCTGCGATGCCGTCGTAGAAGCCGAGCACCACACCCCCGACACACATGACCAGGATCTGATGCCGCTTTCCGAAGCGTGGTGTGTGAATCGAGCCGAGGTCCGGTGTGCGGAGCGTGTAGTAGCCCACGGCCAGCAGCGCGACCAACACGATCACGCTCAACGTCCGTGACGAGAGCCGGTCGGCCACCACGGCGCCACCCAACGACCCGAGCAGGGCCACCGCGGCCATCGACAATGCGCTGTGCCAGTCGATCGGCGTCCTTCGCGCGTAGGTGCGCGCGGCCGCGCTCGTCCCCGCGATCGACGCGATCTTGTTCGTCGCCAGCGAGAAGATCGCCTCACCGCCCGGCAACACCAACAACATCGCGGGAAGCTGGACCAGACCGCCGCCGCCGACGATCGCGTCGACGGCGCCTGCGCAGAACGCCGCGGCGCAAAGGAAGAGCAGCGCGGCGAGGGACACGTCGGCGAAACCGGGCCAGTTCAACGCGGTGAGCACACCCGGACCCTAGATCGCGCCCGAGCTCCTGCCCGGGGGCGGTGGCCGAGCTCGCACTCGCCCCACCGCCTCGGACAACCTCTGTTCGCTGCTAGCATCGTGCCTCGTGCCGTGCGGCATTCCGCACAGGAGGAAGTCCGCGGACCACAGGAACCGGGACGCGGAGCCACATCAGCGCGGCACGACCCTTCGAACCGGAAGAGAGGCACCCAGTGGCCAACATCAAGTCCCAGATGAAGCGGATCAAGACCAACGAGCAGAACCGGCAGCGCAACCAGTCGGTCAAGTCGGCTGTGAAGACCGCCATCCGCAAGTTCCGCGAGGCCGCTGCCGCCGGCGAGAAGGACAAGGCCTTCGAGCTGCAGCGCGCCGCAGGCCGCGCGCTCGACAAGGCCGCCAGCAAGGGCGTCATCCACGCCAACCAGGCCGCCAACAAGAAGTCGGCCATGGCCAAGCGCGCCAACAGCCTCTGATCCGCGTGATCGTTCGAAGGCCCGGTCCGAGCGGACCGGGCCTTCGTGTGTCTGGCCCGGACGGTCAGCGCTGTGAGCCGTGCAGCGCCACGAGTTGCAGCACCGTCCGTTCCAACGCGTAGTCGGCGTCGGCCGCCACGCCTTTGACGTCGGCGTTGACACTCGCGACGAGCTGCAACGCGTCCGCGATCGCGGCGCTGTTCCACCCGCGCGACTGGGCCAGGGCTTTCTTCACCTTCCACGGCGGCATGCTCAGCTCACTGGCCAGCCGGAACGGGTCTGCGCGGCCATGCGCTGCGACCCGACCGATGGTGCGCACCGAGTCGGCGAGTGCGTCGGCGATCAACACGTGCGGCACCCCGAGCTGCAGCGCCCAGCGCAGTGCCTCCAGCGCGCCCGCACGGTCGCCTGTGGCGGCCTTCTCTGCGACGACGAAGCCGGTCACTTCGGCGCGACCACGGTGATAGCGACGGACCGCTTCGGCGTCGACGGCGCCACCGGTGTCGGCGACCAGCTGGGACGCCGACGACGACAGTTCCCGCAGGTCGGAGCCGACGGTCTCGAGCAACGCCGCCACGCCGGCCGCGTCGATACGGCCACCGGCGCGCTTGACCTCGGAGCGCACGAACGCTTCCCGGTCGGCCGGTTTGGTGATCTTCTTGCACTCGGTGACCCGCGCGCCGAGTGTGCGGAGCGCGTCGGGTAGCTCCTTCGCGTTCTTGCCGCGTCCTCCACCGCTGTGGACGACGACGAGAACGACTCCGTCCGCCGGGTGCTTCGCGTGCGCGAGCACTGCCTCTGCGATCTCCTTGCCCGCGTCCTGCGCGGCGTCGAGCGCGACGACCCGACCCTCGGCGAACAGCGACGGGCTGAGCATTTCGTCGAGTTCCGGCGGGGTGAGGTCACTCACCTTCACGCGTCGCAGTTCCGCGGCCGGGTCCGCGGCACGAGCCTCGCCGACGGCATTCCACACTGCCCGCTCGACCAGCAGTTCCTCGTCTCCCACGACCAGGTGAACTGGATCGGGAACGACGGACGGTGCGCTCATGCTCCGATGCTCCCACGCGCCTGTGACAGCGCGGTGCACTCCCGGATGCTGGAAGCCCAGTGGAATCAGCGCGCGCTCATCCCGTAGCGTCACGGGCACAGCAGAAAAGCTCATCCAGAGGGGCAGAGGGAACGGCCCGTTGAAGCCCCGGCAACCGGTGTCGGTCCGTCGCGATCACTTTCGCGAGGTCGACCGGCCACGCAGGTGCCAAGTCCGACCCGTCCGCGGGACAGATGAGGGAAAGGAACCTCGCGATGACCGCTGCCGCCCAGACCACGACCACGACGGCGCCCTATGATCTCGGACCGGCCGTCGAACTGGTGTCGAAGGAAGAAGGGCACCGCCAGCCGCTGGCTCCGGAGTTCGTCTCGCTCGAGGACTTCTCTCCGCTGGAAGTCGCTTACGACTTCGGCAAGATTCGCCGTGAGGACATCGAGGCGGGCCCGCGCTCCATCTGGCGCTACAAGCACCTGCTGCCAGTGCCGTCGAACGTCGAGCAGCACCCGAACACCGACCCCGGCTGTACGAGGCTGGTGCGTGCCGACAACCTCGCGAAGGCGCTCGGCGTCAAGCGGATCTGGTTGAAGGACGACACCGGCAACCCCACCCACTCCTTCAAGGACCGGGTCGTGGCGGTCGCGCTGGCGGCGGCCCGTGAGTTCGGGTTCAAGGTCCTCGCCTGCCCTTCGACCGGCAACCTGGCAAACGCCGTCGCCGCTGCCGCCGCCCGCGCGGGCTGGGACTCTGTCGTGCTGGTCCCGTCGAGCCTGGAGCGGGCGAAGGTGCTCATGAGCGCGGTCTACGACGGATCGCTGCTCGCGGTCGACGGCAACTACGACGACGTCAACCGTCTCGCCACCGAACTCGCCGGAGAGCACGAGGACTGGGCATTCGTGAACGTCAACGTGCGCCCGTACTATTCGGAGGGCTCGAAGACGCTCGCGTTCGAGACGGCCGAACAGCTGGGCTGGCGGCTGCCCGAGCAGGTGGTCGTGCCGATCGCCTCCGGCTCCCAGCTCACCAAGATCGACAAGGGGTTCAACGAGCTCACCCGGACCGGCCTCGTCGAGGGCAGCCCGTACAAGATCTTCGGTGCGCAGGCGAACGGCTGCTCCCCCGTCGCGGAGGCGTTCAAGAACGGCCGCGACATGATCCAGCCGGTCCGCCCGGACACCATCGCCCGGTCGCTGGCGATCGGCGCTCCCGCCGACGGGCCCTACGTGCTCGACACCGTGCGCCGCACGGGCGGCGCGATCGAGGACGTGACCGACGAGGAGGTCGTCGACGGCATCCGGCTGTTGGCGCGCACCGAGGGGATCTTCGCCGAGACGGCGGGCGGTGTGACGGTGGCGAACGCCAAGAAGCTCATCGACACCGGCCAGCTCGACCCGGACGCCGAGACCGTGCTCATGATCACCGGCGATGGGCTCAAGACTCTGGACGCGGTGCAGGACCACGTCGGCCCGAAGGCCACCGTCAAGCCGACGACGGACGCGGTCAGCGAGGCGCTCGGCAAGTGACTCGTCACTGACCGGGCGGCGCGGGACGGTGAGCCCCTGGTGTCGTCCGGTCAGTCTTCGGCACGTATCGGATCACCTCGGCTCACGTGTCGCGGACCGGGCAGTATCGCGATGTCTCCTTCCTGGTCGGTGCGCAGCACGCGGCTTCCCGACCGGGTCAGCGCCCCGGTCACGATCGGGCTCGGGTGTCCGTAGCTGTTGTCGTCCCCGACGCTGACCAGTCCGATCCGCGCTCCCACCGCCTCGAGGAAATCCGGGGATGTGTACCGAGATCCGTGGTGCGGAACCTTGAGAACATCGGCCCGCAGGTCCACTGTGGAGGACAGAAGGCTCGACTGCGCGGGAAGTTCGACGTCTCCGGTCAGCAGTATTCGGCCGGCGGGCGTCGTGGCCATGAGCACGAGCGAGGAGTCGTTGGCTTCTTCCTCGCCAGCCGACCGAGCCGCAGCACCGACCGGACCGATCACGTCCAGCGTCAACGCGTTCCAGCGCATCCGGTGTCCGGCTGTGAGGTCGAGTACGTGTGCGCCTGTCGCGGCAACCTCGCGGTCGACCTCGGTCATCGCCCAGCGGGGTTCGCGCAGCGGCCCGACGCCGACTGCCGCCACCGCCGCGTGCTCGAAGACCCCGCTGAGCCCGCCCACGTGGTCGGCGTGCAAGTGCGTCAGCACCACCAAGGGCACCGACTTCACGCCGAGCCGGTGCAGACAATCCCTCATCGGTTCCGGGGCCGGACCGGTGTCGACGACGACGGCCTCACCGGGCGTGCCCGTTGCGAGGACCAGCCCGTCACCCTGGCCGACGTCGCAGGCGACGACGCTCCACTCCGCGGGCGGCCAGCCCGGTGCTATGGTGCGCACCGGTAGCATCACGACCACGGCCACCAGGACCAGCGCCACCACGGTCCACCGGAACCGGGGCCACCGCAGCATCACTGCCGCCACGAACACGAGACCGGCCAACGCGAGCCCGCCCCCGACGCCGGACGGCCACTCCCACGACGCTCCCGGAACGCTCGCCGCAGTACTCGCGACCCCGAGTAACCACTGCAGCTCGGGCATGGCGAGCACGATCAGGAACTGAGCGCCTCCTTCCCACACAGGTGCGACGACAGTCGCCATCACGCCGAAAACGGTCGCCGGTGCGACGACGGGGCCGACCAGCAGGTTGGCGATGATCGCGACGGCGCTGACCTCACCGGAGATCGCCGCGACGATCGGAGCGGTCACGAGGTGCGCGGCCGTCGGCACCGCCAACGCCTCGGCAAGCCCGATCGGCACGCCGCGCCGGTGCAACGCCGCCGCCCACTGTGGCGCCAGGACGACAAGTCCTGCCGTGGCCGCAACGGACAGGGCGAACCCAGCGGAAGTGGCCAGTTCCGGCTCCCACAACAGAAGGCCGATCACGGCCGCCGACAGCGCGGGCAGTGCTGCGCGCGGGCGCCCGGCAGCGAGCGCGTACAGCGCGATCGCCCCCATAGCGGCCGCCCGCTGCACGCTCGGTTCCGGCCCGGCGAGAACCACGAACCCGGCCAACGCGACACCGGCGCCGAACGCCGCGAGCACCGGGCCCGCCCCAATTCCCCGCAGCAGCAGGAGAACAGCTCCACTCACGATGGCGAGGTTCGCTCCGGAGACGGCCGTGAGGTGAGCCAGTCCGGCGGTCCGGAACTCCTCGACCACGCGCGCCGGGATCAGTGACGTGTCGCCGACGACCAGTCCGGGCAGAAGTCCCGCTGCGCGCTCACCGAGTACCGCGACCGATGCTTGCCGCAGTCCCGCACGGAGGTTCTCGGCCGCACGGGGCACCGCCGTCGGTTCGCCGAGTTCGCGTGGCGCGCCGGACGCCCGCAGCACTGCCACCACGGTGTCGCCACTTCGCGACGGGAGGACCTTCGCGGTCGTCGTCGCACGGTTCCCGATGATCAACTCGCCCCAATGCTCGGTCGGAACGAGTAGCAGTACCTCGCCGCCGAGCCGGACATCTCGTGCACCGCTACTCAGCGACAGCAGATCCGCTCGCACCAGCGCCGTCTGTCCGGGCCGTCTGCCGCCGTACGAGGGGCCGGACAGCTGTCTCGGCCGGTCGGACAACTCCACGTGAACCGTCGCGGCCCCACCGCGCTGGGCGACCTCGTGCAACGGGTGTTGTTCGACGTAGTGGGCGCGAATCCCCAATCCGGCGGCTGCGACCGCCACGAGGGCGAACACGGTGGTTCCGATGATCCTCCACCGCTTCGGTCCTGTCACCGCGACGATCGCCGCTGCCAGTGCCGCTACCGAAGCGACCACCGCGAGCGGTCCGGAACCACTGTGGACTCCCACCACCGTGGTCGCCCACACCGCGACGGCGGCAGGAGCGAGCCTGAGGTCGAGAATCCGTTCGCGGCCGGGCCCGCTGACCCACGACGCCGTGGACACCGGTGTCATACCCGGACCAGATCACGTAATCGGCCGAACCTCGCCTCCCCGATCCCGTCGACTTCCCGTAACTGCTCAACGGAGGTGAACGGGCCGTTCTCGTCACGCCACTGCACGATCCGCTCGGCCGTCACCTCTCCGACTCCAGGCAACTCTTCCAACTCGCCGGTGCCGGCGGTGTTGAGGTCGATGACGTCCTCGTCCTCGCTCGCATCGCTGCCCTGGCTCGTCGGTGGTTCCGCCGCGCCGGGCGGTACTGGCACCGCGACGTAGATCTGCTCACCGTCCGCCACTTTCCGAGCGAGGTTCAAGGCAGAGACATCGGTCCCTGCCTTCGCCCCACCGGCCGCTTCCAGCACGTCGGCGACCCGCTCGCCGGGTCGGACCGTGACGAGCCCGGGCTCGTTGACCTTGCCGACCACACTGACGACGAGATCCGGTGGTGGGGCGGCGGCGACAGGCGACGGGCTCGGTGGAGGCGGTGGTGGAGGAACGGCACGAGGCTGTTCACGCCACACCCCGAAGGCCACGAACCCCACGATCAGCAGTGCCGCGAGCACCAGACCCACCGCACCGGTACGGCCAACGTCCATTCTGGACTCCCGGAGTGACGACGGCACCCACCGTTCGGCCCAGCGCGCCATGCGTCCTGATGTCGGCGCTGCCGTGGATTCCGACCGTGTCGGTGGGTCCTTCATCAACGCACGAAGACGCTCGTACGGCGAATCACCCTCCGCCACCCGCGGGTCCGGCGACGCACCTCGAGAACGTGAATTCGCCGTCACAGTGGGAAATTCGGTCGTCGGAGACATGACGTCGACGCTAGCCACGTCCGATCTCGCGACGCAGCACCGATTTCGTCATCTGTGGACAACTCGCGATGCTGTGGACAGTTCAGCGCGAACGTCCACGCTTTCGGGGTGAATTCACGTGCGAATCCGGATGCTGTTCGAACCGAAGGTGACGAACCGATAACGCATCTTCGGTCGCGAGTGCCCACAGAGACGCCCAGTGCTCGGCGGTGAGGTCTTTCGGGAGCATCGTCGACCGCAGCCCACGAGCTCCCATCCATGCCCGCATCGACGGTCGTGACACCCACCCGGTTCTCGTCACGACCTCGGAGACACCCCTACCCCGACCGGTGAACACGTCCCGGACGAACCGTTGGTAGCCCACCCGGTCCACGACCAGCGGCGTCTTCCTGCGCGTGACCGTGAGCAGGCCGCCGTCGACCGACGGGACCGGCCGAAACGCTTCGGCAGGCACGCGGGTGACCACCGCGAACTCGTACCAGGGCCACCAGCTCGCGGTCATCAGGCTCGCCCCGCCCACTCCCGCTCGCCGACGGGCGACTTCCCACTGCACGAGCAGCACCGCGTCGGTCCAGTGCTCCTGGGCCAACACGCGGCGCAACACTGAGGTGGTCAGGTGGAACGGCAGGTTCGCCACGAGCACGTGCGGGTGTCGAGGTGGGCGGTACCGCAGCATGTCCTGCTGCACGATCGCGACGTGCTCAGGGACGGTACGCCGGAGGCGTCGCACGCGGCGCGGATCGATCTCGACCGCGGTGACCGAGCGTCCGCCCCTGCTCAACGGTAGCGTGACCGCGCCGTCGCCGGCACCGAGTTCGACGACAGGACCGGCCGTGCGCGCCACGAGATCAACGATCGTGCCGATCACGCGGGAGGAAACGAGGAAGTTCTGGCCGAGTTCTTCTCGACCGCCCGGCATCGAGGCAGGCATGGGTGAGCTCCGCGACATTCGAAGGGAGCCGGGCGGCATGCATCGCCGCACCGGCACAGGACCCGACACGGCGAAGCTGAAGCTGTCCGAAAGAAGTCAGCCCGCCGTCAGACGCGGCGCAGCCTCACGGCAACGAAGAAACAAGCACCCATGCGCGACACACTAGCGCCCCCGCGACGGTCGCCCCACCGATTATTCGCCACGGCGACTCACGCGTCCGGTCGCCAACCACCGGAAAGCAGGACGACACCGACCGCCCCCGGCCCGATGTGGGCGCCGATGACCGCTCCGACCTCGGAGATCACACAGTCCCGGCAGTCCGGCAACCGGCGCCGGATCTGCTCCCCGAGTTGCTCGGCGCGTTCCGGGGCGGCGAGGTGATGTACTGCGATCGACACCGGTTCCGAGCCGACCGACCGCACCGAGATCTCCAACAGTCGCGACATCGCGCGTCCGGTCGTGCGCACCTTCTCGAGCGCTTCGATCTTGCCGTCGTGGACGTGCAGGAGCGGTTTGATGGCCAGTGCTGTCCCGAGCACGGCCGCGGCGGTGCCGATGCGCCCGCCCCGACGCAGGTAATCCAACGTCGGCACCGAGAACATCGTGGTCGTGCGTTCGGCGGTGGCCACCGCGCTCGCCTCGACCTCCGCGAGCCCGGCACCGGCGAGGGCGCGTTCGGCAGCGGCCAACACCGCGAAGCCGAGCCCCATTCCGGTGGATCGGGAATCCACGACATGGACCCGGTCCGGGTCGACATCGGACGCGGCGAGGCGTGCCGCGTCCCACGTGGCGGAGAGCTGACGGGACAGATGCACCGACACGACACCGTCCGCGCCGGAATCCAGCGCGTCCCGGTAGACCGTTGCGAGTTCCTGCGACGTCGCCCCTGACGTCGTGACGCGCCGCTTGCTCGCAAACGCGGACGTCAGGTCGTCGGGCCCGAATTCGGATTCCACGACGGTCTCGGCGCCGTCCACGCTGACGTGCAGCGGAACCGTCCGCACCGAATACCGCTCGGCGTACCCACCGGGGAGATAGGCGGTCGAGTCGGTGACCACGGCGATGCGCACGAGGACCTCACTTTCTCGGCCGGGGCAGAAGACAGTTCGACGTCGGGCCGGTCAGTTCGTGACGCCGTGGTTGTAGGTCATCAGCCGCCACGTGTGATCGTGCCGGTCCCTGCGAACGAGAACCACCCAGTGACAGTTCCCGACGCCGCCGATCGACGGCCACAGTCGCACGGGCAGGTCCAGCAGCCGCGCGGTCAGCGAGGTGATCAGTCCTCCGTGCGTGCACAACAACGCAGTGCCGTGGTGGGAGTGGTCGAGTTCGGTCACGACGGACAGTGCGCGCTCGGCGACCTCCACCCGGGACTCTCCGCCCGGCGGTGCCCACGTCGCGTCGGAGCGCCACAGGGTCATCGCGCCGGGCCACGAATGTTCGATCTCGGCGCCGCTGAGTCCTTGCCAGTCTCCGACGTTCGTTTCCCGCAGCCGCTTGTCCAACGCGGCCGGAATCCCGCTGACCTCGCCCAACGCCGATACTGTGCTCCGCGCCCGGCGCAGGTCCGAGCTCACGGCGACATCGGGTTCGAACTCGCCGACGGCTTCCGCGGCCACCAGCGCCTGCTGACGGCCGTTGTCGGTCAGGGCGCTGTCCAAGTGCCCCTGCAACCGACCAGCGAGGTTGTAGTCCGTCTCGCCGTGTCGCCACAGGACGAGGCGGTGCAAACTCACTGCCGGTCCTCGTCGGGGTCCGCACCGCGACCACCCGTGGCGTCGACGAAGTCGACGCGGGGGCAGTCCTTCCAGAGACGTTCCAGTTCGTAGAAGGAGCGCTCGTCGGCGTGTTGGATATGCACGACGACGTCGACGTAGTCGAGCAGCACCCAACGCCCCTCACGTGCCCCTTCCCTGCGCACAGGCTTGTGACCGGCGGCGCGCATCTTCTCCTCGACGTTGTCCACGATCGCCCCGACGAGCCGTTCGTTGGAGGCGGACGCGATCACGAAACAGTCGGTGATGACCAGTTGGCCGGACACGTCGAGCACGACCACGTCGGTGGCCTTCTTGTCCGCCGCGGCCTGCGCTGCGACCAGGGCAAGCGTGCGGGCCTCTTCGGTGGCTGCCACGTCTCTCCTTCCAGGTGGGCACCGTCCGACCCACGCCGCCCTAGAGGATATCCAGCGCAGCACGCACTCCAGCACCCGGCGCAGGTATGGACCTGCACACGTCGAGCAGGCAACGGCTCCTCCGGTGCGGTGCTGTTCGGACGCATGCCGGTGTGACGTTCTAGGGTTCGGAGCGAGAGCACACGACGGAAGGAGCAGCATGTCCGACGAGCTGTACTCACGCTGGCTGGACCAGCTGTGGAGCGGCGACCTCGGATCGCTCGAAGGCATCGCAGCGCGGGTGGTGACCCCGACCTTCGTCGGCAACTGGCCGAACAACCCCGGTCTCGTCCACGGACCCGACGCACTCGCGGCAGTCGTCCGTCAAGGCAGGACGATGTTCGACGACGACCTGACGTTCACCACCGAGATCGGGCCCGTCGCGCAGGGCGGCCTCATCACCGCGCGCTGGGTCGCACGAGGGCACTACCGGGGCAAGCCTACCGAGTTCCACGGCCACGACATCCTCCGCCACGACGGCGAACGGTTCACCGAGTACTGGGTCCTCAGCGAATCCCCGCCCGGCCTGGACGACTGACCCGGCCGAGGGGCCCGCAGTGACGTATCACTCGCCGCAGGCAGGCACAGGGGCGGCAACGCTGTACCAGACTGAGGAGCGGAACCGACCGGAGTCGCGCCGAAGGGAGCGCTGTGGGCGACCATAAGGACCGCATGCTCGCCGGTGAGCAGTACATCGCCGACGACCCCGAGCTGATAGCGGACCAGCAACGCGCGGCCGAACTGAGCGAACGGTTCAACACGTCCCCGGCGAGCGACCCGCGAGCGCGCCACAAGGCTCTGAATGAGCTGCTCGGAGAAGTCGGCGAGGGTGCGGACGTGCGGCCGCCGCTGTACGTCGACTACGGCTACCGGACGAAGATCGGCCCAGGCACTTTCGTCAATTTCGGTGCCGTGCTGCTCGACGTCGCGGAGATCACCCTCGGCTCCGACGTGCAGATCGGCCCGTACGTCCAGCTGCTCACCCCGACCCACCCCGTCGATCCAGAGCCGCGCCGTGCC
Source organism: Allosaccharopolyspora coralli (assembly GCF_009664835.1). Taxonomy (NCBI): domain Bacteria; kingdom Bacillati; phylum Actinomycetota; class Actinomycetes; order Pseudonocardiales; family Pseudonocardiaceae; genus Allosaccharopolyspora; species Allosaccharopolyspora coralli. The sequence goes on along the minus strand of NZ_CP045929.1, from coordinate 1,362,168 downwards.
AAGTGGGAGTCGGCGCGACCGATCACTCTCGGCGACAACGTGTGGCTGGGCGGTGGGGTCATCGTCTGCCCGGGGGTGACCATCGGAGAGAACACCGTTGTCGGGGCCGGAGCGGTGGTCACCGGCGACCTGCCACCGAACGTCGTCGCAGTCGGCAACCCCGCCCGCGTGGTCCGCGACCTCTGAGCTTGTCGGCGATGACAGGCACTCGGTGTGAGGCCTGCGCCGCTCGTCGGTGACGCCGACAGTGGCCGCGGGTTCGGGCACTTTCAGCCGCGAATGCACTCCGCGGTTGGTTTGCGCACCGTTCACGAGCACTGAATGCATCAGGCCGTTGTAAACCAGGTCCCACAAATCCCGGTCTTCCTGGAGTTCATCCACGCGCACCTGCAGAATGCGATTTCCACTGTCCTTGAGGTCGAGGTGCATCGACATGCCCCGGTGACGAACCTTGATGTCGGCAAGCTCGTACAGAAAGTCCCACATCTTGCCGACCTTCAACCAGTCCGCTCCCACTGTAGGGTCAACCTTTCGGAAAATCCCGTACATTCCCCACGCAGCTACGGCGAGGAATACCCACATCCACCAGAACCCGAGAAAGCTGAAATCGAGCCCTTGCCGGAACCCGACTCCGATACACATCACCACGAACGCCGCAAGTCCCATGCCGATTGCGTAACGCTGGCTGTGCCGATACCACTCCAGCACCGGCCCACAACCCTCCGAAGGATCAGGCTTGCGACGTTCCCTGCGATCCCGCTCCGGATCCTGATTCTTCGGCGGCTTCACACCTTTGAAAAACCCCGGTGCCCGCGGCGGCCGCCGCTCACCCGTGTATCGATCAGGCCTCGGTGGTAACTCTTCCGACGTTACCGGCTTCTCCACCACTACAGCGACACACTCACTCAGGCGGCTCCGGAACCTTCAGTCGCGAATGCACTCCGCGGTTAGTGTTCGCGCCGTTCACAAGGACCGAATGCATCAGGCCGTTGTAGACCAGGTCCCACATATCGCGATCCTCCTGGAGTTCATCCACGCGCACCTGCAGACTACGACTTCTACTGTCCTTGAGATCGAGGTGCATCGACATACCCCGGTGACGAACCTTGATGTCGGTCAGTTCGTACAGCAAAACCCACATCTTGCCGACTTTCAACCAGTCCGCTCCCACAGCAGCCCCAACCTTTCGGAAAATCCCGTACATACCCAACCCCGCCACGGCGATGGCAGCCCAGGTCCACGGCATGCTAAGCCAGCTGTAATCGAGTCCTTGCCGCAAACCGACAAAAACACCGATCAAAATGGCACCCAGGACGCCCATTCCGATCGCATAACGTTGGCTGTGCCGGTACCACTCCAGCACGGGCCCACACCCCTCCGGCGGATCAGGTTTGCGACGTTGACTGCGGTCACGTTCGGAGTCTTGGTCTTTCTGCGGCTTGTCCCACTTGAAGAAGCCTGGCGCACGGGGCGGCCGCGGCTCACCCGTGAACCGATCAGATCGCGGCGGTAACTCTTCCGACGCCACCGGCTTCTCCACCACCACAGCGGCGCTCTCACTCAGGCGGCTCCGGCACCTTCAGCCGCGAATGCACTCCGCGATTAGTGTTCGCCCCGTTCACAAGGACCGAATGCATCAGACCATTATAGACCAGGTCCCACATATCGCGATCCTCCTGCAAATGATCGACCCGCACCTGTAGAATTCGGTTCCCGCTGTCTTTGACGTCGAGGTGCATCGACAGCCCTCGGTGGCGGACCTTGATTTCCTTGAGCTCATACAATAAGACCCACATGCGCCCGACCCGCAGCCAGTCTGAACCCACCGCTGGGTCCACTGCGCGGAAAATACTGTACATTCCCAGCGCGGCCACGAAGAGAATGACCCACATCCACCAGTACTGTAGGAAACTGTAGTCGAACCCTTGCCGGATTCCAACCCCGATTCCGATCACCACAAACGCCGCGAGGCCCATGCCGATCGCGTACCGCTGACTGTGCCGGTACCACTCCAGCACCGGCCCACACCCCTCAGGCGGCGCAGGCTTCCGACGCTCACCCCGATCCCGCTCGGAATCCTGATCCTTCGGCGGCTTTGCCCTCTTAAAGAATCCAGGCGCCCGCGGCGGTCGCGGCTCACCCGTCAGCGGATTAGGTTTTGGCGGCAACTGCGTCGGGTACGTCGGCATTTCTTCAGACATGTTCTTCTTGCCCTGCTCTTACTCGCCCGTCAGGAAGTTTTCTGCTTCGGTCGCGAGGAAATCCCCGGCCATGCTGCCGATAGCACCACCCACCACGGTGCCAACACCAGGGCAGATCGCCGAGCCGACCGCGGTGCCTACAGCACCACCCACCGCGGCTCCGCCGAGGCTGGCACCTGCATCCATCGCAGCTTCGCCTGCCGTATCGGTCCCTGTCCCGTAATCTAGAGCCTCTGAGGACACCGTCATCGCTGTACCTACGTACGGGACCCCGCGCAGCGCGGAACGCGCTCCTGTCGCGAGTTTGGAACCGCCCTTCACATGAATGCTCGCGTCCGCGGCGACGAACTCACTTACGCGACCGAGCTTGTTCGCGAGTCGACCGGTTCTTTCTCCGCGTGCCTCAGCGACGTTGGCTTTGGCTCGGGTCTGCATGGCGGCGACTTTCGCCTTGGCGGCGTCTGTGCTGTGGTCCGCTGTCTTCGCGAGCCGCTCCATTTCCTTCGCTGTGCCGCGCAAGTCGTCCGCTTTGTCGAACAGCGCCGCAGCGCCGTCGCTGGAGGCCTTGATGGCGGTCAAGCCGCCGGTCACGGCCCGCATGGCGTGGGTCTTGGCCGCGTTGAACGTCTCGTTCGGGTCATTCAGCTCAGCTTCGAGTTTGCGGTGTGCTTGCTCTTGTTTGGTCCGCGCGTCCTCGACGATCTCTCCTGCTTGCTCGAACGCCTTTCGCTTCTGTTCGTCCGCGCCGCTGGGGCCCGCCGGTTGCCCGGGAGGACCGGTAGGCGTTGGCTTCGGCGGCAGGATCTTCTCGCCGTTGATCACCAATGCCGCCTCCCGGGCGGCGCTGCGCGCATCGGCCATGCGACGTGTCACGGTGTCGATCTCGTCGGCGAAGACCGTCAGCGCCGATTTGATCGTCGTGATTCCGGTTTCCAGCTCGTCCGCGTTCTTGGCCTCACGGCCGAGCTCACCCCGCGCGGCATCACCCGCCGTGCCTCGCCAGAAGCCGTCGGAACCGCCTCGCTGCTGGTTGGCCGCATCGACGACGTGGGTAATGCCGTCGGCGATCGTCCCCAGCCACTCGGCGCTGCGCCGACACGAGCCCGGGTCGTCCAGGACCTCGGTCTCCAGTTCCCCAGCCATGTCCCACTCCCCGCTCAGTCCGGCCGGCCGCCGTACTCGTCGTAGATTTCTTTCTGCAAGCGTTCGGCATTGCGGTTGTCCACGTCGCCGTAACTCCCGTCGCTCGCGTCGATCTTGCCCGCGACTTCCTCGATCGTGGCGATCAACCCTGCGGCGGCTTGGGAAAGCTCCCCCAGCGTGTGACTCATCTTGTCGGCCGAGGTACTCACTTCCGGCATGCCGGGCGCGTTTTTCGCCGCACTGTCAAGCTCGTCCGTACTGCTTCGCAAAGCGGACGCCATCTGACGCAGCTGTTCCTGGCCGACACGGACTTCGTCGGACATGTTTCACTCCCCTCCGCTGTGCCGCAGGTGCTCCGGCAACGGCGTATCCAGACACATCGTGTGCGCCCCGCTTCGGCGCCGGATATCGCCGAGCAACCGGGCAGGCACCGGCGCCGCTGCCTGGTACGGGCCGCATCCCTCACGCACAGCCGCCTGCGAGGTGTATGCCATGACAGCCAACCGCTCGCCCGGCATCGGTTGCAGTTCGAGGCCGACCTGTTCCGGCCGCCCGCTGAACGGGCGAGAGGCGAGGTAGACGGTGGTCCAGTCCGGAGACTCAGCCTCGTTCCAGTCCGCCTCGTCTGCAGCCCAACCGCCTGCGGTTCCACGCAGCTCGGAGGGGATCGGGCCGTCCAACAACACGCCGAAACGGAACTCCGGGGACTCCAGGGCCGATCCCTCGCTGATGCAGGCGAAGTCACGGATCTTGTCGACCGGCAGCAGAATCCACGGCTGATCCGCTCCACACCCGGAGAGGAACGTATCCAGCGTGGAATACCCCAGAACGACGAGTTGTCCGGACAGCTCCCTCGTCTCCAGCATCAGCCCGCCGCTGTCCTCGTCCGGGCGACAGGCGAGGTAGAGCTGCGCAGGCAGCAAATCGGTCTCGTCCGGGTCGTACACCCGGAACTTCTCGGCGAGTTCGGCCATCACGGCCTCCAGCTCAATGTGAAACGTGCGGCGCAGACCCTAACCGACGCACCTCTCACGGATCCGCGGTTCCGCACGACCGGCACGAACTGCGCCTTATGACCGGTATGCCGTATGAGCGGGCGGGCTCGCGTGGAATGATCGAGTACCGAGGGCCAGGCCGCGCTGATCAGGAGGGACCGAGATGCAAGGACGCGATCGCCACGAGCACACCGCGTTCTCACCGGGCGCGATCACCAACGTCGACGTGACCGCAGCGAACGCCGCCCGCATGTACGACTACTACCTCGGCGGCGCCGCCAATTTCGCCATCGACCGCGACGCCGCCGATCAGGTACTCGCCCTCACCCCCGAGGTCGGCAAAGCCGCCCGCGCCAACCGCTCGTTCCTCTCCCGAGCCGGGACCTACCTCTGCGAGCAGGGCATCGATCAATTCCTCGACCTCGGCTCAGGCATCCCCACCGTGGGCAACGTCCACGAAATCGCCCACCGGCAGAACCCGCAGGCTCGGGTCGCCTACGTCGACCACGAACCGGTCGCGGTCGCACACGCCCACTCACTCCTCGAAGGCAACGTGCGGACCAGCATCACCCACGCCGACCTCCGCGACGTCAACGGAGTCCTCACTGCCCCCGGCGTCGCCGACTTGCTGGACTTCACCCGTCCCGTCGGGCTGCTCGCGGTGGGGGTCCTGCACTTCGTCGCCGATGCCGACGACCCCATCGGCATACTGGCCAGCTACCGCGCCGCCTGCCATCCGGGCAGCTACCTCGTGTGCTCCCACGGCGCCTCGGTCACCCTCACCGGAGTCGAAGCCACCACCGGCACCCGGCTGTACCGCAACACCACCACACCGATCACCCTGCGCAGCCACGACGAAGTCACCGCACTGCTGGACGGATGGCCCCTGGTCGACCCCGGGCTGGTCGCCACCAACCACTGGCCGCACTGCACGGGCGAAGAACCCCCCGTCAACAGCTACAGTGCCGTCGGCCACCTCCTCTGACAACCTCCACAGGAGCTCGCGTCCGGGCGGCCACTCGATCCGCGTCGTGATCGTCAGCGACAACTCCCGGGTTGACGGGTGGCGCGGGTGATCTGGTCGCGGCGCGCTGCGTAGGCAGTGCGGCGAGCTGTGGCGGCCGCGTCGTAGAGCGTTTCGGCGGCTGCGGGACCGGTGGCCGCCGCGGCAGCCTCTTCAAGCGCGCTGGTCAGCCGAGCATAGAGTGCGGCGCGTTCGACCGGGTCAGTGGTGGTCCGGCAACGTTGCCAGGTGCGCTGCACCGGTTCGGTGACGGCGGATGGGCAAGTGGTCAGGGCACGCTCGCCAGCCTCGCACATACGCCCTCCAAGTCACTGGGAGTTGCTCTCGCTCGTTGGTTCCGCCCACACGAGGGTCATGGGCGGAACCCTGACGCCCCGACCGGTGGCCTCGTGGGGCCGACAGTGAGGACGCTGCCACTGAATGATGACCACGATGGGGGCGGAGAGAAAGTGCCCCGCGTACCGGAACGATCATCGTCGTGTACGCCAGGGTGGGTGCGATGGGACAACGGTGCTGCTGAGCAAGGCCCTGTCACCCGATAGGTGGGTTACCGATGTTCCCACTGCTTTCTACGCTGCAGAGGGGCCGTGACGTCGGAGGGGGAGTCACGACCCGTGGGCCGACCGGGTCTCTGCGGTGTCCGGTCGGGTCGGAGGTGGTGGGCACGAGGGGCCACCGCCTGCCGTGCCGGTGGCAGCGCGGACTCGGGGTGTGAGGTGGTGCGCGGGGGGAGCGTGCACCACCTCGTCCGAGCCGCTACCGGCCCCACCCTCCCGCGACCGTTCGGTGTTTTCGCGGGTCATACCCAGAGGTGGTGGTGCGCCCCGCAGTGTGGGCAGGCCCAGCGCGTCGTGGCCGGTCGTGCTCCCGCACGCAGGTGGTCGCTATGCCCGCAGACCGCGCACGTCACCCGCGAGTCAGTGGCGGCGAGTCCCGGCACAGCAAGATCAGCGAAGGGAAGATCCGAGGTCGCAGTGACCGGGGCACGGTCGTCCTGCTTGTGGGTACTCATGACGGCTCCCCCAAAATCGCCGGGCTCAGGCGGTGCCCGGGTGGACTCTTGACAGTACGCCGCCTACACGGTTTTTCGCCGGTCACAGGCACTTTAGGAATCCGGTCTCGCTGTCTTCACGGGTCTCCAGCGAGACGTTGCCGCTACGGATGATGAGCCTGCTTGCGCGTCAGCATGACGCTGTCTCAGCGAGAAGGACCGCGTGCGTTGTACCGACGTCCTACCGGATGATCATGGTCCCCACTCGGGCGTGGTGAGCCCGTCGGGCCGGTAGAGGCCGCGTTTGGTGATGTACTGAACGATGCCGTCGGGAACGAGGTACCAGACCGGCAGGCCGCCGGCGACTCGCTCGCGGCAGCCGCTGGAGGAGATCGCCATCGCCGGGATCTCGACGAGGGTCACCGCGCCGTCCGGCAGGTGGTCGTCGTCGAGCGCGTAGCCGTGTCGGGTGACGCCGATGAAGTGGGCGAGCTGGAACAGTTCCTCGACCCGGTGCCACGACAGGATGGCGCTCATCGCGTCCGCGCCGGTGATGAAGTACAGCTCCGCGTCCGGGTAGAGGGCACGCAGGTCGTTGAGCGTGTCGATGGTGTACGTCGGTCCGCTGCGGTCGATGTCGACCCGGTTGACCGAGAACCTCGGGTTGGAGGCCGTCGCGATGACGGTCATGAGATAGCGGTCCTCGGCTGCGCTGACCTCGCTGCCGCTCTTCTGCCACGGCTGCCCGGTGGGCACGAACACGACCTGTTCGAGACCGAATTGGGCCTGCACCTCGCTGGCCGCCACGAGGTGGCCGTGATGAATCGGATCGAAGGTGCCACCCATGACCCCGATCCGGCGCCGTCCAGCCATGGTCGCCCAGCTTAAAGGGTGCACGGGTTGATCTACGTCGGCGGTTCCGTGGCGGAGCCACTCGCGACATCGACCCCGCGGCCACCGCGCACCGTCTTCTGCCGAGAATTACTCACGATCACGCACGTGGGCTCGGCCACCGCTCCCCCGGTGACCGAGCCCACGGCCCCTCGCAACCTCGTGCCGGCGACTGGGGGTCCACCGGGGTTGCGGGCGCTGCCGTTGCAGGCGCGCACCGAGTGAGATACCCGGCCGCCGCGGCTATGACGCGCTTTCGTCCGATTCGTGTCGCAGTTCACTCGGTCGGAGTCACGTGTCGGTCGGGGCTTCGATCGCCCCGGTGTCCGTGTCACGGATGGTGATGGCTTCCACCGGGCACGACTCGGCAGCGTCACGAACGTCCTCGGCAGGCTCGGCGGTGGGCCTCAGCGCGACCGACGTGGACCCTTCCAACAGGAAGAGCTCGGGAGCGGCCGCGTTGCACATGCCCGAACCGACGCACGTGTCTTGATCGACCTCGACGGACCACATCATGAGTCCCGCCCGGAATCCCAGTCGAGCGGCAGTTCCAACGGCCCGCGCACGAGTAGCCCGGTCTTCCACCGCACCTTCGGTTCCGGGACCGCGAGACGCAGTCCCGGTAACCGTTCCAGCAGAGTCCGGACCGCGACTTGCAGTTCCACGCGCGCCAGATGAGCACCGAGGCAATGATGCGGACCGTGTCCGAACGTCACGTGTGGATTGTCGTGACGGTCGAGGAGCAGCGTCTCGGACTCGGAGAACACCGACCGGTCCCGGTTGGCCGCGGGCAGGCTCACCAACACCGGATCGCCCGCGCCCACTGTGACGCCACCGATGTCGACGTCCTCAGTGGCGTATCGGGGGAACACCGAGCTCGCGCCGAGCGGAACGTGCCGCAGCAGTTCTTCGACCGCCGACGGGACGAGGTCCAGGTCCGATTGCAACTGTGCGAGCAGCTCGGGGTGTTGCAGAAGCAGGTAGACGAAGTTCGAGATCTGCGACCCGGTGGTCTCGTGCCCGGCGACGAGAATCCCGACGCAGAGCAGCATGAGTTCCTCCTCGCTCATCCGCCCCTGGTCGCTCTGGGCGAAGACCAACGCGCTGATCAGGTCGTCCTGCGGATCCTGTCGGCGTTGGGCGATGAGTTCACCCATGTAGCCGTACATCCGGACGCCGTAGTCCTCGATCTCCTGCCGCGAGAGCTTCGTCAGCGAGGTGAACGCCTCCGACCACTGTTCGAACTGGGCGCGGTCCTCGTGCGGCACACCGAGCAGCTCACAGATCACGATCACGGGCAGCGGCATCGCGAACTCGTCGACGAGATCGGCGGGCCCCCTTCCGCCGCGACGCGGGCGACCATCGCGTCCACCAGGTCGTCGGCGACCCGTTCGGTCCGTGGCCGGAGTTGCTCGACGCGGCGCGAGGTGAAGGTCTTGGCGACGAGCTTGCGCAGCCGCGTGTGGTCCGGCGGATCCATCGCGATGATGCCGAAGGACTGCTGGTGTGGATTGAGCCGCGGCTCGTCGCGCCGGGTCGACTCCTCGCGGCTGAAACGCGGGTCAGACAGCAGGAACTTCACGTCGTCGTAGCGAGTCGCCAGCCAGGCGTCGTCGCCGTAGGGCAGCCGCACTCGCGAGAGCGGTTCGTGCTCGCGGAGATGCGCGTAGAACGGGTCGAGGTGCAGACGGTTCGCGGAACTGAACGGATAGTGGCGCGGCTGCGTGGTCATGCCATTCCCCCGTCACGGACTGAGCGGCCTCGCCGGTGACGGTACGTGCTGTTGACCTTGATGTGGACGGATCGCGCCGAGGTTCCTCCGGCTGCCGCAGTCCGCCTCAGCTCCCGCCGCGAACCTGCCCGTCGCCGTGCGCCACCCACTTCGTCGAGGTCAGCTCGGTGAGGCCCATCGGCCCGCGCGCGTGCAGCTTCTGCGTGGAGATCCCGATCTCCGCGCCCATCCCGAACTCGCCACCGTCGGTGAACGCGGTGGAGGCGTTGACCATGACGGCCGCCGCGTCCACCCGGCTCGTGAACAGCCGCGCCGACCGCACGTCGGAGGTCACGATCGCCTCGGTGTGCCCGGAGCCGTGGTCGGCGATGTGCTCGAGGGCGTCCCCGAACGAGTCGACCACCCGACCGGCGATGTCCAGGGCGAGGTACTCGGTGTCCCAGTCGCCTTCGGTGGCGGCGACGACTCCGGGGCCCCCGAGCTGCTGCACCGGGCCGTCGCCGTGCACCGTCACGCCCGCCTCGGCGAGCGCGGAGACGGCCTTCGGCACGAACTCGGCGGCGACGTCACGGTGCACCAGGAACGTCTCGGCGGCGTTGCAGACGCTCGGCCGACGCGCCTTCGAGTTCACGAGCAGGCGCAGCGCCATGTCGAGGTCAGCGCTCGCGTCGACGAACACGTGGCAGTTGCCCACGCCGGTCTCGATGGCAGGCACCGTCGCCTGCTGCACGACGGCCTGGATGAGTCCGGCGCCACCGCGCGGAATCACGATGTCGACGAGGCCCCGCGCGGTGATCAGGTGCGTCACCGAGGCACGGTCGTGGCAGGGCAGCAATTGCACCGAGTCCGCGGGAAGTCCCTGCGCGGCGAGGGTCTCGCGCAGGATCGTGACCAACGCCGTGTTCGAGCGCTCCGCCGACGACGAACCCCGCAGCAGCGTCGCGTTGCCCGACTTCAAGGTGAGCCCGGCCGCGTCGACCGTCACGTTCGGTCGGCCTTCGTAGACGATGCCGACGACACCGAGCGGCACCCGGACCTGATGCAGCTGCACCCCGTTCGGCAGCACACTGCCGCGCACGACCTCCCCGGCGGGGTCGGCGAGCCCGGCGACGCTGCGCAAGCCGTCCGCGACGGACGCGACGCGCTCGGCGGTGAGGTTGAGCCTGTCGACGAGTGCTTCGGTCATCCCCGACTCGCGCGCCGCGTCGACGTCCTCCGCGTTGGCCGCGAGGATCTCCGGCGTGCGCGTGACGAGCGCGTCGGCCATGGCGTGCAGCGCAGCGTCCTTCTCTGCACGGGTGGCCAGAGCGAGGTCGCCGGCGGCGGTGCGGGCACGGCGTGCGGCTCCGTGCACCTGTTCGCGCAGAGCGTCGGGGACAGTGTCGGGAGACTGGACGGTGCTGGTCACCTCTCCAGGGTAGAACCGACCTCCACGGCTTTCCCACATGCCGATACCCAGGGGTGCCCGGCCGTGGCCGGAGGCATCCGGTAGGAATCAGGACGTGGACGAAGCCGTACTGCGAGAACAGGCCGAAGAGCACCTCCGCGCCCTCGCCGGTCCCGACGCGACGTTGCGCGAGGACCAGTGGAGCGCGATCCGAGCCCTGGTGCTGGAAAGAAGCCGTGCGCTGGTGGTTCAGCGCACCGGCTGGGGCAAATCGGCCGTGTACTTCGTGGCGACGGCCCTGCTCCGCGAGCTGGGCGAGGGGCCGACGGTGATCGTCTCGCCGCTGCTCGCCCTCATGCGCAACCAGGTCGAGGCAGCCGCTGCGGCGGACGTGCACGCGGCGACGATCAACTCGGCGAACCCGCAGGAGTGGGCGTCGATCGAGGAGCAGGTCGCGGTCGGCGAGGTCGACGTCCTGCTGGTGAGCCCGGAACGGTTGAACAACCCCGACTTTCGGGACACCGTGCTGCCCGAGCTCACCCAGTCCGCTGGGTTGCTGGTGGTCGACGAAGCGCACTGCATCTCCGACTGGGGTCACGACTTCCGCCCGGATTACCGCCGGCTGCGCACGCTGCTCGCCGAGCTGCCGGACGGCGTCCCGGTCTTGGCGACGACCGCGACCGCCAACGACCGCGTGGTCGCCGACGTCTCGGAGCAGCTGCTCACCGGGCACGAGGACGACAGCTCGACGGTGGTGCTACGGGGGACCCTGGACCGGGAGAGCCTGCGGCTCGGCGTCGTGTCGCTGCCGACCACACAAGCCCGCTTGGCGTGGCTGGCCGAGCATCTGGGCGAGCTGCCCGGCTCCGGAATCATCTACACGCTCACCGTGGCGGCGACCGACGAGGTCTCGGGTTTCCTGCGTGACCAGGGTTTCGAGGTCGCCTCGTACTCGGGGCGCACCGATCCGGCGGAGCGAGCACGGGCGGAGGACGATCTGCTCCAGAACCGGGTCAAGGCGCTGGTCGCGACCTCGGCGTTGGGTATGGGTTTCGACAAGCCGGACCTCGGATTCGTCGTGCATCTGGGTGCACCGTCCTCCCCCATCGCCTACTACCAGCAGATCGGGCGAGCGGGGCGCGGTGTCGAGCGCGCCGAGGTGCTACTCATGCCGGGCCGCGAGGACCGCGACATCTGGAGCTACTTCGCGTCGATGGCGTTCCCGCCGGAGCCGACGGTCCGCGCGGTACTGGCAGCACTGTCCGAAGGCGGCACGCTGTCCACGGCGGCGTTGGAGCCTCGGGTCGAGTTGAACCGGTCCCGGCTGGAGATGGTGCTCAAGGTCCTGGACGTGGACGGTGCGGTGCGCCGGGTCAAGGGCGGCTGGGAGGCGACCGGCGAGCAGTGGTCCTACGACGCCGAGCGCTACGGCCGTATCGCGCAGGCCCGCGAGGCCGAACAGCAGGCGATGCTCGACTATGTCGCGACCACCGGTTGCCGCATGGAGTTTCTGCGGCGGCAGTTGGACGACCCGGGCGCGCAGCCCTGCGGCCGTTGCGACAACTGCACGGGCTCGCCGCTGTCCGCGAGCGTCGACGAGCGGTCGGTGCAGGCAGCCTCCGATCGGCTGAACCGGCCCGGCGTGGAGGTCACCCCACGCAAGATGTGGCCGAGTGGCATGGCGGCGTTGGGGATCGACGTCGCCGGCAAGATTCCCGCCGACGAGCAGGCGTCGCAGGGCCGTGCGCTCGGCCGGCTGACCGATATCGGCTGGGGCAACCGGCTCCGCGACCTACTCGGCACCGCGTCACCGGATCAGGAACTGCCCGACGACGTGTTCCAGGCGTGTGTGCAGGTTCTCGCGGCCTGGGACTGGGAACAGCGACCCGTGGGTGTCGTCTCGATCGGCTCACGGACACGTCCCGAGCTGGTGCGCAGCCTCGCGTCGAAGATCGCCTCGGTCGGTCGGCTGCCGTTGCTCGGCGAGGTCGACACGGACGTGAGCGCTCCGGTGCGTCGTGCGACGAACAGTGCCCAGCGCGTCGCGTCGGTGTGGAACCAGTTCCGGGTATCGGACGAGCTGGCGAGCACGCTGTTCGGTGTGGACGGCCCGGTGCTGTTGATGGACGACCTCGCCGACACCGGATGGACAGTCACCGTCGTGAGCCGCATGCTCCGCCAGTCGGGAGCCCCTGCCGTCCTGCCCTTCACCCTCGCCACCGCCGCGTGACGCCTCCCGCGCCACGTTCCCGCTGAGGGGGCGTTGTGGATCTTGGGTGGGTGGTCCGGTACCGCCGCCCCAGTTCGCGCCTCGCCGCGTTGGGGTCCTCTTGAGTACCACACGTACGCGGCGAGAACCCCAGCCTTGCGAGGCACGAACTCCGAACGCCGGAGCCCCTCACCCTGTCGAGGCTGGGCACGTATGACCGTGCCCTACGGGCACAAAAGCCAGTTCCAAAATGCACTCTGAAGCGAACGGCACTTTCGCCTCAGCACACGAGGCGAAAGTGCCGTTCGCTCCGTGTGAATCGCCCTCTTCCCCTGAGGAAAGCGGGGCCGTACTGTGTCCACACTTCACTGATCCGCGCGAGGGCGGGAGGCAGCGATGACCGACGACGCGACGGAGACGGTGAGTTCCGGGCGCACCGAGCGGCACCGACTCCCCATCCGGCAACTCGTCGCTGCCAGCATCGGCAATGCCGTGGAGTGGTACGACTGGACGATCTACGCGGCCTTCAGCGTCTATTTCGCCGGCGCGTTCTTCCCCAGTGACAACGCCACCCTCTCGCTGATCAACACGCTCGCGACGTTCGCGCTCGCCTTCTTCTTCCGCCCCTTGGGTGGGTGGATGCTGGGACGGTTCGCGGACCTCAGGGGCCGTAAGACGGCGATGCTGCTGACGATCTCGCTGATGGCGGGCGGCTCGCTGCTGATCGGACTACTGCCGACCTACACGTCCATCGGCTGGGCGGCCCCACTGCTGCTGGTGCTGGCGCGGATCGGTCAAGGACTCTCGCTCGGCGGCGAGGTCTCGAACGCCTCGGCCTACCTCGCCGAGATCGCCCCCGCCTCGCACCGGGGCCGGTACTCGTCGTTCTTCTACATCTCGACGGGTGCGGCACTGCTGGTCGCGTCGCTGCTCGGGTTCGGACTGACGTCGGCACTCACGGACGAACAACTCACCAGTTACGGCTGGCGGATCCCGTTCATCATCGGCGGGATCCTCGGCATCGTGGGCCTGTGGCTGCGCCGCACGCTCAACGAAACCGAACAGTTCGAGGAGAACAAGAAGCGCGCGAAGGCGCTGAAGAATCCACTGTGGCTCACGCTGACCCAGCACCCGAAGGCGGTCGGCCAGCTCGTCGGGTTCAGCATGGTCTCGACACTGTGCTACTACACGTTCTTCAGCGCGCTCACCCCGTTCGCCGTGGAGAATCGCGGAGCCGACGCCAACGACGTCTTCCTCGCGCTGTCGATCGCGACCGCACTGTTCATCGCGCTGCAGTATCCGGTCGGGCTGCTCTCGGACCGCTACGGACGCAAACCGCAGCTGCTGGTGTGGTCCGGTGCCACCGCCGTGCTCATCGTTCCACTGTCCACTCTGGTACGCCCCGGGCTCGGCGGGCTGCTCGTCGTGTTCTGCGTCGGAATCGTGCTGTACACGGCCATGACTTCGATCGCCCCGGCGATCATGTCGGAGCTGTTCCCCACCGAACTGCGGGGACTCGGCATCGGAGCCTGGTACAACCTCACCGTCGCGGTCTTCGGCGGCACCGCTCCCCTCGTGCTGCAGGGACTCGCCGCGCTCGGCGCACCCGTGGCGTTCTTCTGGTACGTCGCCGCAGGGTCCGCGATCGGATTCGCCATCATCCTCACGCTGCCGGAAACCAGGAACATCCCCCTGCGCTGACCGACGCTCGCCAGGTCACGGCAGCGGCACGAGGTCGTCGGCGTGGACGACTTCACGCCGCTGATCGTCGGGGAGCTCGTGCGTGGAACGACCGACGAGTTCGGGCAGTTCCTCGGAATCGAACGAACAGAGACCCCTGGCAACCACAGTGCCGTGCGGGTCCGCGATCTCGACCACGTCTCCCCCGTGGAAAGCGCCCTCGACCCCGGTGATACCTGCCGACAGCAACGAGCGCCTCCGATCCACGACAGCGGTCACGGCCCCTTCGTCGAGCCACAACCGGCCGTGCGCAGTCGCCGCATGAGCCAGCCAGAAACGGCGGACCGACAGACGCGAACCGCGCGCCCGGAACGCCGTACCGGTGTCGGCCGGACCGAGAGCGCGTCCCGACTCCGCCGCCGAAGCCAGCAGCACCGGAATACCCGACGTGCACGCCAGACGAGCAGCGTCCACCTTGGACACCATTCCGCCGGTCCCGAGACCGGACGAGGAGTCGCCGATCTTCGCAGCCTCGAGATCCTTCTCCCCGTGCACTTCACGGATCGCACTGGATTCCGGCAGCCTCGGGTCACCGTCGTAAAGTGCGTCCACATCGGACAGCAGCACCAACGCATCGGCGCCGACCAGGTGTGCGACCATCGCGGCGAGACGGTCGTTGTCGCCGAACCGGATCTCGTTCGTCGCGACCGTGTCGTTCTCGTTGACCACCGGCACCGTGTCCAGTGTGAGCAGCCGGTGCAACGTCCGCTGAGCGTTGCGGTAGTGCGCCCGGCGGGCCACGTCGTCCGCAGTCAGCAATACCTGGCCCACAGTGAGCTGGTACCGCGCGAACGACTCCGCATACGCGTGCGCGAGCGCCTGCTGCCCGACACTCGCGGCGGCCTGCTGCGTGGCCAGGTCCTTTGGTCTGCGCCGCAACTTCAGCGGGGCGATTCCCGCCGCGATGGCACCCGACGACACCAGTACCACGCCCGTCCCGGCCGCCACGCGGCACGCGAGCGTGTCCACGATCGCGTCGAGTCGTTCGGCGTCCAACCCGCCGCCGGCGGTCGTCAGCGACGACGACCCGACCTTCACCACGAGCCGCTTGGCCACGGACACCGCGTGCCGGGTCAACGAACTCGTGGGCGCGTTCATCGTCCGCTCCGGTCTTCCCGGTCGTCGGCGTCGTCGACTACCTCGGCGGGGCCCTCCGCCGCGTCGTCGTCCCACACGTCGTCCCAGACATCGTCGTCGCGGTCGCCCGCGCGGGGGCCGGTTTCCTCTTCAGCCCACCGCAACTCGTCCGCGTCGACGGACTCCTTGCCCGCGTAGTACCGAGCCTGCTTGGCCGCTTTGCGCTCGGAGGCCGGCACGCGATCGTTGCTCTCCAGGCGCGCGTCGGTGCCGCGCCCACTCATGACGGCGGCCACCCCTGCCGGCGTCGACGGCTCCCAGTCGAAGGTCACGCCGCCGATCGTGACCTGACTGCCGGGCTGCGCGCCGTGCCGCGCGAGTGCCTCCTCGACACCGATCTTCGCGAGTCGATCACCCAGGAATCCGACGGCCTCGTCGTTGTCGAACGAGGTCTGCCGCACCCAGCGCTCCGGCTTGTCCCCCCGCACGACGAACGCGTCCTCGGTCTCCGGGTCCGGCTCGACGGTGAAGTCAGCGTCGCCACCGACTGCCTTCGGACGCACGAGGACCCGTGCAGGCTCCGGCTCCGGCTGCTCGGCGCGGTACTGCTCGACGGTACGGGCGAGCGCGAAACTCAACTCCCGCAAGCCCTTTCGGCTCTGCGTGGAGACTTCCCACACCGGCCAGCCACGCGCTTCGAGGTCGGGGCGCACCAGCTCGGCCAGTTCTTCAGCCTCCGGGACGTCCATCTTGTTCAGCACGACCATGCGCGGCCGCGACTCGAGATCGACCGCACCGAGCTCCGCACTCAACGCCGGCGTGTACTCGGCGAGCTCGTTCTCCAGAGCGTCCACATCGGACAGCGGATCGCGTCCCGGTTCGAGCGTCGCGCAATCCACCACGTGCACCAGCACCGCGCAGCGCTCGATGTGGCGCAGGAACTCCAATCCGAGCCCGCGCCCACCGCTCGCGCCCGGAATCAGCCCGGGCACGTCGGCGACCGTGAACACCGTCTCTCCCGCGGTGACCACACCCAGGTTCGGCGCCAACGTGGTGAACGGATAGTCCGCGATCTTCGGCTTCGCCTCCGACAACACCGAGATCAGCGAGGACTTGCCCGCAGAAGGGAACCCGACGAGCCCCACGTCGGCGACCGACTTCAATTCCAGGACGAGCTCGGCCTGATCGCCCTCCTCGCCGAGCAGGGCGAAACCGGGAGCCTTGCGTGCCTTCGACGCCAGCGCGGCGTTGCCGAGACCGCCGCGGCCACCCTGCGAGGCCACGAACGTGGTCCCGACGCCGACGAGATCGGCGAGGACCTCGCCGTCCTGGGACAACACGACGGTGCCGTCCGGCACCGACAGCACCAGGTCAGCGCCGACGGCACCGTTGCGGTGCCCACCCTGCCCCTGCCTGCCGTTCTTCGCCCGCAGGTGCGGCCGGTGGTGGAAATCGAGCAGCGTGTGCACCTGCGAGTCGACCACCAGGGTCACGTCCCCGCCGCGGCCACCGTTGCCCCCGTCCGGGCCCCCGAGGGGCTTGAACTTCTCCCGATGGACCGAAGCGCAGCCATTACCCCCGTTGCCTGCCGCAACGTGGATGGTCACGCGGTCGACGAACCGCGACACGGATGCCTCCAGACATCATCAGGAAAGGGATGTCCCGCTACCCGCGAGCGTGCCACTCCAGCACCCTCGGAGCAGGCCCGCTGACTCCGGACCCGGACACGACAAAGCAGGCCCGGCGAGTGCCGGGCCTGCTCGAAGGAAAAGTCCGGCTCAGGCTTCAGCCGGGACGATGTTCACGATCCGGCGACCGCGCTTCTGTCCGAACAGCACCTCACCGGTCGCGAGAGCGAACAGCGTGTCGTCGCCGCCGCGGCCGACGTTGTCGCCCGGGTGGAACTTGGTGCCACGCTGCCGGATGAGAATCTCACCGGCGTTGACCGCCTCACCGCCGAAACGCTTCACCCCGAGGTACTTGGGGTTCGAATCGCGGCCGTTCCGGGAGTTGGATGCACCCTTCTTGGTTGACATACCTACTCAAGTCCTCACTTGTTGATGCCGGTGACCTCGACGCGGGTCAGCTTCTGCCGGTGACCCTGACGCTTCTGGTATCCGGTCTTGTTCTTGAACTTGTGGATGCGGATCTTGGGGCCCTTGGTCTGCTCGACCAGCTTGCCGGTCACCGCCACCTTCGCCAGCGCATCGGCGTCGGCGGTGACTTGGGAGCCATCGACGACCAGAAGCGCCGGGAACGTGACCTCGGAGCCCGGTTCGCCTTCGAGCTTCTCGACCTCGACGACGTCCCCGACAGCCACCTTGTACTGCTTGCCGCCGGTCTTGACGATCGCGTACATGAGTCGGAAGTCTCCTGCTGCTCGGTTTCGCTTGTTCACCCGGTCTGCGACGTGCGTCCGCACCGACCGGGATGGTCCGTGATCCGGCCGCGCCGTTCGCACAGCGTGTACGGCGGGTTCCTGGCCGAATCCGGGCAACTGCCGTCCCCTGCGGGCGGATCCGAACTCACCAGGCGTTTAGCCTCTCCGCCCCACCGGCGGCGAGAAGTTCTCAACCATCATACAGACCTGCCCACCCGTGTTCACCACGAGGGGGATCCTCTCGAGCACGACCCCCAGCACGCGGCGACGCCGTCCAGGACACGCGCCGGTGTGAGTCCCATCAGCTTAGCTGAGAGGGGCGCGGATCGAAGCAGCGGTCAGGCACAGTGCGCCGGTCTACGCCGACCGGCCACGAAAGAGCGGGGCGGCACCGGATCGGCGCCGCCCCGCTCTCGTACTTCTTCGATCAGGCGTCGCCCCCGGCGGGACCGGTGGGCCGCGACGCGGCTCGCCTGCGCGGACGACGAGCCGGAGCCGCCTCCGGAACCGCTGTGACGACGTCGGACTCGGCCGACCCCGAATGCGCCGATTCGGGTGCGGCGGCGCCGTTCGGCTGTGCCGCCGACGACTCGGCAGCCGCAGAGTTCACGACCACCGGCTCGGACGACGCGCCCGCACTGCCTGCGGGCCTGCTCACCTTGCGACGACGCGAGCGCTCGGCAGCCTGCGAGGGCTCGGCGTCACCAGCGGCACCACTCGTGGACGGGGCCGAGCCGTCCGGCGTCGTGCTCGGCTCGGCGGCCGGGGACGTAGTGGTCGGCTCGGAGGTAGTGGTCGGCTCGGAGGTAGTGGTCGGCTCGGTGGAAACCGGTTCGGCGACCACCGGGGTCACCGCCTCGCCCGCGCTGCCTGCGGGGCGACTCACCTTGCGACGACGTGACCGGCCGGAGGGCGCCTTCTCACCGGTTGCCTTGTCACCGGCTGTCGCCGCTCCCGTTGCCGCTGCTGCCGTGCCCGCCTGCTGGTCACGGGCTCCGGACGAGTCCGCCACAGGCTCCTCGGACCGGGATCTCTGCGAGCCGGAGTCGGCCATGCCCCGCGGTTCCAACACGGGAGCGGCCTGCGACTCGTCGCGACCCGCACGCTGGTCTGCCTTGTCCTGCCGACCGGCCTTGTTTCGCCGATCGCGCCCCTTCGGGGACCCGTCCTGCTGATCCGCGCTGGAGTTGGACTTCGGTTCCTCCGACGGAGACGAGGATTTCTCCGTCTGCGTGGCGTCCGCAGCGGATTCGGCGGCCGGAGCGTCGGACTGCTGGCCCTTGCCGCGTTTACGACGCTCCTGCTTGTCCTGCTTGCCCCCGTCCTGTTTGCCACCGTCGTGCTTCTGCTCGGACTTCTGATCGCCCTTGTGCTCGTGCTTACCGCCACCCGTGGCGGGCAGATCCGTCGACACCAGCACGCCACGGCCACGGCAGTGCTCGCACGTGTTGCTGTACGCCTCCAGCAGACCGGTGCCGACTCGCTTGCGGGTCATCTGCACCAGACCCAACGAGGTCACCTCGGCGACCTGGTGCCGCGTGCGGTCGCGGCCGAGGCACTCGGTCAGCCGCCGCAGGACCAGATCCCGGTTCGACTCCAACACCATGTCGATGAAGTCGATGACGATGATCCCGCCGATGTCGCGCAACCGGAGCTGGCGGACGATCTCCTCCGCCGACTCCAGGTTGTTGCGGGTCACCGTCTCCTCCAGGTTGCCGCCGGAGCCGGTGAACTTGCCAGTGTTGACGTCGATGACCGTCATCGCCTCGGTGCGGTCGATGATCAGGTATCCGCCGGAAGGCAACCACACCTTGCGGTCCAGAGCCTTCGAGATCTGCTCGTTGATGCGCTGCTCGGTGAACACGTCGTTCTTGCCGGTGTGCTTGTACAGCCGGTCCACCAGGTCCGGTGCCACGTGGTTCACGTAGGCCTCGATGGTGTCCCACGCGGTGTCACCCTGGACGGTCAACGACGTGAAGTCCTCGGTGAACAGGTCCCGGATGACCTTGATCAGCAGGTCCGGCTCCTCGTAGAGCAGCTGCGGAGCCTGCGCCTTCGGCTGCTCGGAGCGCTCCTTGATGACGTCCCACTGCGCCTGCAGCCGCTTGACGTCACGCTCCAGCGAGTCCTCGCTAGTGCCCTCCGACGCGGTGCGGATGATGACGCCCGCGTTCTCCGGAACGATCCGCTTGAGGATCTCCTTGAGGCGCTTGCGCTCGGTGTCCGGCAGCTTGCGGCTGATGCCGGTGGCGCTGCCGCCCGGCACGTACACCAGGAAGCGTCCTGGCAGGCTGATCTGGGTGGTCAACCGCGCACCCTTGTGCCCGATCGGGTCCTTGGTGACCTGCACGAGAACGCTGTCGCCCGAGCTCAACGCCTGCTCGATCCGGCGCGACTTGCCCGCGAGTCCCGCCGAGTCCCAGTCGACCTCACCGGCGTAGATGACCGCGTTGCGGCCCTTACCGATGTCGACGAACGCGGCCTCCATGCTCGGCAGCACGTTTTGCACGCGGCCGAGGTAGACGTTGCCGACCAGCGAACCGCTGCCCGACGAGGTCACGAAGTTCTCGACGAGGACGTTGTCCTCCAGCACCGCGATCTGGGTCTGCTCGCCGTGCTCCCGGACCACCATGCGGCGCTCGACGGACTCGCGGCGGGCGAGGAACTCCGACTCGGAGAGCACCGGCGCGCGGCGACGCCCCGCTTCGCGACCGTCACGGCGGCGCTGACGCTTGGCTTCCAGACGGGTCGAGCCCTTGATCGCACGGACCTCGTCGTCGCCGCCCGAGTCCTTCTCCGGCGCGGACTCGCGCGTGTGCACCACGGTGTTCGGCGGATCGTCGTCCCGGCCGGACTCGTCGTCGCCCGTGCCCTTGCGACGCCTGCGGCGGCGACGCCGACTGGATCCGTCACCCGAGTCGTCGGAGGACTTCTCCTCCTTCGGCCCGGCGCCGTCCGCCTGCTCGGACCCGCCGTCCTTGTCGGACTTCTTGTCCTTCTTGGACTTCTTCTCGCTCTTGTCGCCCTTGTCGTTCTTGTCCTGGCGCCCCGGCTTGTCGGGCTGCTCGTCCGACGACTCCTCACCGCCGCCGTCGTCGCCGTCACCACCGCGGCCCCGGCCACGGCCACGCCGACCACGCCGACGCCGGCGGCGGCCGGACTGGTCGCCGTCCTCGTCGTCGGTGTCGTCCTCGTCGTCCGAGTCCGACCCCTGGCTCGTGTCCTGGGAGTCCTCCGTCGCCGACCGCTCCGGCTTCGACTTGGCCGGTGCCGTCTCGGCCGCGGCGAGGAACGTGGCCTGCGGAGCCTCGAACAGCGGCGACAGGCCCGCAGGAGCGGGCGCTTGCTCGGCACTCGGTTGCGTATCGGCGGCGGCCGCGAACGGCGTGCTCGCCGACTCGGTAGGCGTGTGCGGTTCCGTGGGCTCGGCCCGGTCGCCGTCGGCGGAGGCAGACACCTGGCCACCGTCGCTCGGCGCGACGGATGCCTGCTGCTCGTCCGTGTCGTCCACGAGCTGCTCAGGGCGCAGTTCCCGGACGACACGCAGGGCCACGTCACGGGTGATGTTCGACTGCGCGCTGCGCACCGACTCACCCAGTGACTCGAGTGTCGTGATCACCTCGCGACTGCTCGCGCCGAGCTGCTTGGCCAGCGCGTGCACCCGGAGCTTCGCGGGAAGCTCGACCGTCGCCTGGGGCGAGTCGTCGGTAGGTGTGGGCGACTGCCCGCTGGAGTTTCCAGCGGGCGTATCCATGTTCAACATCCAGCTCCTCCGCCCCCGGGCGCGTCCTCGACGACGCGAGCCGCACAGGGGCCTGTGTGTTCTTCTGTTCTCCGCCACCGTGGTGACGGCAATTCTTGGTTCCCCCCTGCTCCCGGGTCCTCGCCCGGGACGGCAGCACGGCGGGTACGGCGACGTCCGCGCCGACACCCGTCACCCGGCCGCAGGCTCTCCCCGCCGGGCTCCGGCCGCCGCCCTGTCCTGGGCCAACGGGTCGGCCAGCACCCCGGTGTCGTCGAGCCGGCCTTGCTCCCACCGCACCGCCCGAGGGGCGGCGGAAGGTGCCAGGTCGGCGACGACACGCAACGCGCTCAGTACGTCGTCGGGCCGCACGACCGGTGTTGTCTGCCGTACGACCGTTACGAGTATCCCATACGGTTCACAGCTAGTCGGCCAATCGTCCATCCGAGGGGTGAACGTGTCGTGACCGTCACTGTCCGCAGCCACGGAACCCGCGACGGTCACCGGTTCCACGACCTCGGCGGCGACGACCGCGGCCCGCGCGTCGAGAGTACGCATCCCGTCCTTGCCCATGCGTTCGACCTCGACGCCGGACTCGGCAAGTAACCGCTCCACGGCATGTCGCAGCTCGTCGGCGGACACACCGGGCACCTGAATGCACCAGCGGCTCGCTTCCAGCCGATCCGCCAACGACCCGGACGTGGCCTCGACGACGTCGAGCACGTCCATCCCGGCAGGCAGCGCCGCGTCGAGCTCGTCACGGACCACCCCCGGATCCACCCGCTCGACGAGTTGAAGTTCGACGTACTCCGCCTCGCTGGCCACACCCGTCGGCACCGCTCCGGCCCACGAGACCTTGGGGTGCGGGTTGAAGCCCTGCGAGTACGCCATCGGCACCCCGGTGCGACGCAGCGTGCGCTCGAACGCCCTGGCCAGGTCGCGATGCGAGGTGAAACGCATCCGACCGCGCTTGGCGTAGCGCACCCGCAGTTTCTGCACCGGCGGTGCCGACGGGTTGGGCTTGTCCTGACGACTCAGGGCTCCTCCTCAGCCGAACGCACTGTTGGCGACCGGTGAGCCCTTGCCCACCGGTGAGATCGGAAGCAGGGGCCGGCCGGAGGGTCCCACCTCGATGTCGGTGCCCATCGTCGGGCACACACCGCAGTCGAAGCAGGGAGTCCACCGGCAGTCGTCCTGCTCCTGGGCGTCGAGGGCGTCCTGCCAGTCGGTCCACAACCACTCCTTGTCCAGACCGGAGTCGAGGTGGTCCCACGGCAGTACCTCGTCCTCGCCGCGCTCGCGAGTGGTGAACCAGTCGACGTCCACGCCCAGCGGCCGCAACTCGGCGTCCGCGCACTCCCTCCACCGGTCGTAGGAGAAGTACTCGTTCCAGCCGTCGAAGCGGCCGCCCGCACGCCACACCCGCTCGATGACCGGTCCCAGTCGACGGTCGCCGCGCGAGAGGAGGCCTTCGACCAGGGAAGGTTTGCCGTCGTGGTACCGCATGCCGATGCTGCGCCCCAGCTTGCGATCGGAGTTCACCGCCGCCCGCAGCTTGCGCAACCGGTCGTCGACCGTGTCCGGATCGCACTGCGCCGCCCACTGGAACGGCGTGTGCGGCTTGGGGACGAACCCGCCGATGGAGATGGTGCAGCGGATGTTGTTGTGGCCCGCCGCCTGCCTGCCGGTCCGGATGACCTCCTTGGCCATCTCGGCGATCTGCAGCACGTCGTCGTCGGTTTCGGTCGGCAGTCCGCACATGAAGTACAGCTTCACCTGACGCCAGCCGTTCGCGAACGCGGCGGCGACCGTCCGGACCAGGTCCTCTTCCGAGACCATCTTGTTGATCACGCGCCGGATCCGCTCGCTGCCGCCCTCGGGCGCGAAGGTCAGACCGGAGCGGCGACCGTTGCGCGAGAGCTCGTTGGCGAGGTCGATGTTGAACGCGTCCACCCGCGTCGAGGGCAGCGACAGGCCGGTGTTGGTGCCCTCGTAGCGGTCGGCGAGACCCTTGGTGATGTCACCGATCTCGGAGTGGTCCGCCGAACTCAACGACAGCAGCCCGACCTCCTCGAACCCGGTCGCCTCCAGACCGCACTGGACCATGTTGCCGATGCCCTCGACCGAACGCTCCCGCACCGGGCGGGTGATCATCCCCGCCTGACAGAAGCGGCAGCCCCGGGTGCAGCCACGGAAGATCTCCACGCTCATCCGCTCGTGCACGCTCTCCGCCATCGGAACCAGCGGCTTCTTCGGATACGGCCACTCGTCGAGCTCCATCGTGGTGCGCTTGAACACCCGGTACGGCACGACCGCGTCGATCGCGCCGTCCGCGCGGTAGCTGACGTCGTAGAACCGCGGGACGTAGACGCCGCCGCTCTCCGCGAGCCGCAGCAGCAGTTCCTCGCGGCCGCCCGGTTGGCCCTCGTCCTTCCAGCGCCGGATCTGGGAGGTGACCTCCAGGACGGCTTCCTCTCCGTCACCGAGGACCACCGCGTCGAGAAAGTCCGCGATCGGCTCCGGGTTGAACGCCGCGTGCCCGCCCGCGAGGACGATCGGATGCTCGTCCGTGCGGTCCGCCGCGTTCAGCGGGATGCCACCGAGGTCGAGCGCCGAGAGCAGATTGGTGTAGCCGAGTTCGGTCGCGAAGCTGACGCCGAGGACGTCGAACCCGCCGACCGGACGATGGTTGTCGACCGTGAACTGCGGGATGCCGTGCTCGCGCATCAGGTTCTCGAGGTCGGGCCACACGGAGTAGGTGCGCTCGGCGAGCACCTCGGGCAGCTCGTTGAGGACCTCGTAGAGAATCATGACGCCCTGGTTGGGCAGGCCGACCTCGTAGGCGTCCGGGTACATCAAGCACCAGCGCACCGAGGTCTCGTCCCAGTCCTTGGCTGTCGAGTTCAACTCACCGCCGACGTACTGGACGGGTTTGGAGACGCGGGAGAGCAGCGGCTCCAGCTGGTCGTAGACGGACTGCACAGACACGGCTCCCAGGGTAGAGGCCTGTGCCGCGCCGACACCGACCTCACCCCACCGGCCCAGTCATCCCCCGGCTCAACCTTCACCCCACCGAGGCCAACCTTCACCCCACCGAGGCGCTCACCACCCCGCCACCTGTGGACAACTCCCCTCCCTGTGGACAGCGGGGTGGCAAATTCGCGCGAATTTGCCACCCGGCGTCAGGTGTCGCGGGTGAGCCAGACTTCGTCGCGGGTGTCGCCGTCGTCGAGGCGGACCGCGCCGGGCCACCGACCGCGTTCGACCCAGCCGAGTGCCTCGTAGTAGCGCTCCAGGTCCTGACCACTGCGGGTGATGAGCTCCAGCTGTGTGAGACCGACCGCCTGAGCCTGGGCGAGCACCGCGTCGTGCAACTGGCGGCCCCACCCCGTGCCCTGCAGGTCGGGGTCGACCATCAGCCAGGACAGTTCCCCGGTGTGCGCCCGCGCGGGCAATGATTGGGGCGTCAGGACCGCCGCACCGACCAGCTCGCGGTCCCGGCCGACGGTGATGAGGAAGGCGCGACGCTGCGAGACGTCGTCGACGACCTTCGCGGCGGCCTCGCGGACCTTCTCCAGCGGATCGGACGGCCGGAAACCGACCGCGCCACCCGCCACCGACACCCGCCCCCACAGGTCGGTGAGACCGTCGACGAGGTCGGGATGCGGCTGGTCGACGCGGTGCGGGCCGGTGACGAAACCGCTACTCACTCGCCGAGATCCGGGAACCACAGCTTGATCTCCCGCTCGGCCGACTCGGCCGAGTCCGAACCGTGCACCAGGTTGAACTGGACCTCGAGCCCGTAGTCGCCGCGGATGCTGCCGGGCGCGGCCTTGTCCACCGGGTCGGTGCCACCGGCGAGCTGCCGGAACGCCGCGATCGCGCGCGGGCCCTCGACGACCATCGCCACGACCGGCCCGGAGGTGATGAACTCCAGCAGCGAGCCGAAGAACGGCTTGCCGTCGTGCTCGGCGTAGTGCTGCTCGGCGACCTGCTGCTCGACCTGGCGCAGCTCCAGCGCGGCCAGCGAGAGGCCCTTGCGCTCGATGCGGCTCACGACCTCGCCGACGAGGCCTCGCTGCACGCCGTCGGGCTTGACGAGGACCAGGGTGCGCTCACTCACGACTTGTCTCCTTCACGTGCTTGCGCGCGGTCCGTCGACAGCCACGCGTCCGATGTGTCCGCAAGCGTAGCGACGCAGGTCGCTCTCCCACCTGTGGGGCAGGTGCCTGGGCAACCAGGCGCGAGGTGAGGTTCCGTCACGCAATCGCCAACGCGGATCACCCCGAGCCCACCGCTCGAGGCTGGTGTGGCGGAGACCACCGCGATAGCGTCGGCGCGGCCGTACCGACCGGCCGGTCGGGCCACCCGCCACAGGAGGACGCCGATGCGCGCCGCAGTGCACACCGCGCCGAACGAGCCGATGCGGATCGAGGACCTCACGGATCCGCACCCGAAGGCCGGTGAGGTCGCGATCGACGTGCGTTCCTGCGGCGCCTGCCACACCGACCTGCATGTCCTCAAGGGCGAGTTGCCGTTCCCGACACCGTCGGTGCTGGGGCACGAGGTGGCCGGGGTGATCTCCGAGGTCGGGCCGGGTGTGGCGAACCTGCGGGTCGGCGACCCGGTGATCACCAGTTTCATCATGCCGTGCGGGACGTGTGCACAGTGCTCCCGCGGCAACGAGGATCTCTGCGTCGACTTCTTCGCCTACAACCGCGGCAAGGGGCAGCTCTACGACGGCGAGACGCGACTGTTCCGTCCCGACGGCGAGCCGGTGTGGATGTACTCGATGGGCGGGCTCTCCGAACGCTGCGTCACGCCCGCCACCTCCGCGTACCGGGTTCCGGAAGGCGTCGAACTCACCGACGTCGCCTCCGTGGGCTGCTCGACCATGACGGCCTACGGGGCACTGCGCCACGCCGCGAACGTGCAGGTCGGCGACACCGTGGCGGTGGTCGCGGCAGGCGGCGTGGGCTCGGCGCTGATCCAGCTCGCCACGACCTTCGGGGCGTCCGAGGTGATCGCCGTCGACGTCGCCACCGACAAGCTCGCCGCCGCCCGGTCTCTCGGCGCGACACGAACCGTCAACTCCGCCGAGGTCGACGCTGCCGAAGCGATTCGCGACCTGACCGGCGGGCGCGGCGTCGACGTCGCGTTCGAAGCGCTCGGCAACGTCACGACCTTCGGCATCGCCCGCGACTCCGTCGTCGAGGGCGGACAGGTCGTCATCGTCGGGATCGCACCACGAGGCACCAGCGCCGAGTTCGACCTCGCGACCATCGCCCGCCGCAAGCTGCAGATCAAAGGCTCCTACGGCGCCAAACCCCGACGGGACATGCCGGTCCTGCTCGACCTGGTCGCGAAGGGCAAGCTGCGACCGCAGGACGCGATCAGCCGCCGCTACTCGTTCGACGAGGTGCAGGACGCCTACGACGCGCTCAACCGGGGTGAGACGCGAGGACGTGCCGTGGTCGACGTCAGCTAGCTCGCCGCTGCTTGGCGTTGGCCTCGCGCTGGGCGATGAACGCGACCACCAGGGCGATTCCGACGCTGATCCAGATCGCGTACTGGTCCACGGCCATCACCGCGTCCACCGCGTACTGACCGAGCGCGTACCCGAGCCCGGCGACGATACCGGTGATGATCAGTGACCCGATCGCGTTCAACAACAGGAAACTCGTCAGGCGCATCCCGGTCCATCCCGCGAGCGCGTACACGAGCCCGGCGGGCACTCCCGGCACGAACGCGAAGACCACCGCGAGACGGATCCACCACGGGTTCATCGTGCGGATGCGCTCGGCGAAGCGTTGTGAGCGCTCGGTCTGGGCGAAGAGGTTCACGATGCCGCGTCCCCACTGGCGACCGGCCCACCAGAACAACCAGTCGAACTTGATCATGCCGACGACGCCGGCGAACACGACCAGTGCGAGCGAGACCTCGCCCACTCTCGCGAAGGCGGCACCGGCCCCGACCGCGGCCTTGCTGCCGGTGAGGAACTCCAGCACCACGGGGTGCGACCCGAGCAGGAACGGGCGTGCGGGCCACATCGCCATCCCGAAGACCGTCACGCCGACGATCGCCCACATCAACGCCTTGTCGGTACGGCTCGCCGCGCCCGGGCCCCACGGCTTGATCTTGCGCAACGCCTCGGCGGCTTCCTCGCGCTGCTGCGCCTTCTTCTCCTCGGGGGTGGGCAGCCTCTCCGCGTCAGCGGCCTGTCCCGTCCGCTCCGTACCGTCGGACGGCTTCGGCTCGTGCTGTTCCATCGGCGTCGTCATGGCTCCCATCGTGGCGGAGCCGGTCCTCCCCCAGTAGTCCTGTCCCTCACCGGTCCCGGCGGGTGGGTGCACAACCCACCATGACATCCGTCATCGGTTCCGTCAGTCGAGCGGGTGCCGCCACCGCAACCCGGGGTACCGTGCGAACCCGCGATCGGCGGTGATCCACTCGCAGCCGTGCTCGATCGCGATCGCGGCGAGGTAGGCATCCGGGACGTGGTTTCCCTTCGCCTCCGCCTTCCGGCACAGCTCGGTGAAGATCTCCCAGTGCCGCGGTCCGGGTTCGACCGGCGTGAACGCCGGGGCAGTCCGAACGGCGGCCACCATCTCCAGTGCCTGCGCCGGGAGCAACGTCCGAACGAACGCCTTCGGATTGGTGACGATACGCAGGTAGCCACTGAACACGAGCGACGGAAACCCGATCGGCACGGTGCCGTTCAGAGCATTCTCGAGCCAGGCGTTGTAGCGCTCATGCTCCGGTAGAGCCGTGTTCTGTGCGTTCAGCAGGATGTTGACGTCGCATGCGATCACTCGTCGGACTCCATCAGGTCCAACAGAGCGGCGTTGTCGTTGAGATCCACGCCGGGCAAGGGCTCGATGTAGAACGTCGGCAGGGTGAAACGAGGTCGAGACGGATCACTCTGTGCGGCACGGCGTGCCTCGGCCAGTCGCAGGTCCTCCTCGACGAGTGCACTCACGGTGGTCTTGTCGCGAGTCGCCCTCATCTTGAGTCGATCGAGCAGATCCTCGTCGATCGTGATGGTCGTGCGGGTATTCATGCACTCAAGTGTAGACACTCCGCATCATGATGCACCAGGGCTCGATGCGGTGGTCAGTCGGCCGGCGGGTGCCCGAGCTGGTCGGCGAGGCGACCCTCCCGCATCCGGATCGCCACATCCCGACGCAGGTACAGCATGTACGCCCACACCGCCGCGAACAGCAGTCCCATCGCCCCGATCGTCGGGTGAATGACCCAGCACGCGACCAGTGCCAGCTGCAATCCGACCGCCAGCCACAGACCCCACGGCTTTCGCTGCACGAACGCCGTCGCCAGCATCGCCAACGCCAGGGCGATCACCACCCCGAAGCCCACGCTCGAGACCCCGGCACCGAACTGCCACACGATCGGCAGTGCGAGGCCCACCACGATGAACTCCAGTACCAAGGTCCCGGCCATGACCCCGCGCAGCCCCTTCCACGGGTCGCGGACGTGCTCCGGGGCGATCGGCATCCCGTGCTCGTCGACGCCCAGCTCCGGGCGGTCGGTGTCTTCGCTGTGCACGCGGTCGGTGTCTTCGCTGTGCACGCGGTCGGGGTCCTCGCTGCTCACGCGGGCTCCTTGCCGAACAGGGCCCGTCCCTCACCCGCGGTGACGACCGAACCGGTGATGATCACTCCCCCACCGGAGATCGACTCGTCCGGATCGTCGGTCTCCTCCGCGATCTGGATGGCGGTCTCGACCGCGTCGTCGAACCGGGGCTCCACGACGAGCTTCTCGCTCGGGAACACGTCCTTGGCGATCGCGGCCAGCGCGTCCGGATCCAGCGCGCGCGGCGACGAGTTCGTGGTGATCACCAGCTCGTCGACGACCGGCTCCAACTCGGCGAGCATGCCCCGCGCGTCCTTCTCACCGAGCACGCTCACCACGCCCACCAGCCGCCGGAAGGAGAACTCCGAGGTCAACGCGCCCGCCAGCGCACGAGCCCCGTGCGGGTTGTGCGCGGCGTCGACGAAGATCGCAGGCGCGGCGCGGACCCGCTCCATGCGCCCGGGGGTGACCACACCCGCGAACGCCTCGCGCACGGAGTCGACGGAGAGCTGATGTGCGACCCCCGCACCGAAGAACGACTCGGTCGCGGCCAGCGCGAGCGCCGCGTTGCGCGCCTGATGCTCGCCGTAGAGCGGCAGGAACACGTCCTCGTAGACGCCGCCGAGGCCTTGCAGGCGCAGCATCTGGCCACCCACGGCGACCTGGCGTTCGAGCACGCCGAACTCGTGGCCCTCACGCGCGACGGTCGCGTCGACCTCGGCGACCCGCTCCAGGATGACCCGTTCCGCCTCCGGCGCCTGCTGGGCCATCACCACGACCGACCCCGGCTTGATCACGCCCGCCTTCTCCGCGGCGATCCCGGCGAGGTCGGTGCCGAGGTACTCGGCGTGGTCGTGCGCCACCGGGCACAGCACCGCGACGGCACCGTCCGCCACGTTCGTGGCGTCCCAGCCACCGCCGAGCCCGACCTCCAGCACCGCCGCCTCGACCGGGGCTTCGGCGAACGCGGCGAACGCCATGCCGGTGAGCACCTCGAACTTGCTCATCGGCACGTCACCACGAGAATCGATCATGGTCACGTACGGAGCGATGTCCCGGAAGGCCTCAACGTAGTCCGACGGGCTGATCGGGCCACCGTCGATGCTGATGCGCTCGGTGGCCAGCTGCAGATGCGGGCTCGTGTAGCGGCCCACGCGCAAACCGATCCGGCCGAGCAGCGCGTCGATCATGCGCGAGGTCGAGGACTTGCCGTTCGTGCCCGCGACGTGCACCACCGGATAGGTGTGCTGGGGTTCTGCGAGCAGGTCGGTCAGCGCCCGGATCCGGTCCAAGGACGGTTCGATCTTGGTTTCCGGCCAGCGCTCGTTGAGCTCGGCCTCCACCACTCGCAGCTCGTGCAACCCACTCGGGTCGGGGTCGGACACGCTTCGACTCCCCTGCTCGTCGCCAATGTTCCGCCTGTGCGCAGTCTACGGCTCGCGCCCGCCACTCTCCGGAGGCGCCGTGCCGTCCAGTGACGTGCGCGACTCCGGGTCTCCGGGTGTGTCGAACTCACTTGCCGGGCATCGACTCCAGGCGCGCGGTGATGCGGTCGATGTCCGCCTGCGCCGTGTCCCGGCGAATCTTGATCTTGTCCACGACCTCGGCGGGCGCCTTGTCGGTGAACGAGGGGTTCGCCAGCTTCTTCTCGGTGCCCGACAGTTCCTTCTCCGCCGCCGCGAGGTCTTTCTCCAGCCGCTTGCGCTCCGCCGTCACGTCGATCGCGCCGGAGAGATCCAGCTCGACGTCGGCGGTGCCGCCGGCCACAGCGACCTCGAGGGACGCGGACGACGTGAAATCCTCACCCGGTTCGGTGATCTTCACCAGCGACCGGACGTGCGGGACGTGCTCGGCCAGCCCGAGCGCCGCCACTCCACCGAGCCGTGCCGCGACCTTCTGGCCGGGCTTGAGTCCCTGGTCGGAACGGAAGCGGCGGATCTCGGTGACCAGCTTCTGCATCGCCGCGACCCGCTCGGCCGCCGCGTCGTCGGCCTCGACTCCGAGCTGCTTCGGCCAGTCCGCGACGACGACCGACTCACCGCCCGTCAGCGTCGTCCACAGCTTCTCGGTGACGAACGGGATCGTCGGGTGCAGCAGTTTCAGCACCACGTCGAGCACGTGCCCGAGCACGGCCCGCGTCGACTCGGCCCGGTCACCGCCCTCGTCGATCTGCACCTTCGACAGTTCCACGTACCAGTCGCAGAACTCGTCCCAGGTGAAGTGGTAGAGCGCCTCGGTGGACTTGGCGAACTGGAAGTCCTCCAGCAGCTCGTCCACCTCCCCGATCAACGCCTCCGTCCGGTCGAGGATCCACCGGTCGGCGTCGGTGAGCGTGCCGCGCTCCGGCAACGAATCCGGAACCACCGCTCCCTTGGCGAGCGCGAAGCGGGTGGCGTTCCACAGCTTCGTGACGAAGCTGCGCGAGCCCGCGACCCACTCCTCGCTGATCGGCGCGTCCGCACCCGGGTTCGCGCCACGCGCGAGGGTGAACCGCAGCGCGTCGGCGCCGTAGGTGTCCATCCACTCCAGCGGATCGACCGTGTTGCCCGCGCTCTTCGACATCTTCTTGCCGTGCGGGTCGCGGACCATGCCGTGCAGCGCGATCACGTTGAACGGCGGGACGCCGTCCATCGCGTACAACCCGAGCATCATCATCCGGGCGACCCAGAAGAACAGGATGTCGTAGCCGGTGACCAGCACCGACGTCGGATAGAACGTCCGCAGGTCGGCGGTGTCCTCGGGCCAGCCCATCGTGGAGAACGGCCACAACCCCGACGAGAACCACGTGTCCAGGACGTCCTCGTCCTGGCGCCATCCCTCGCCGGTCGGCGGCTGCTCGTCCGGCCCGACACAGACGACTTCGTCGTTCGGTCCGTACCAGATCGGGATGCGGTGGCCCCACCACATCTGCCGCGAGATCGCCCAGTCGTGCAGGTTGTCGATCCAGTCGAAGTACCGCTTCGCCATCTCAGGCGGGTGCACGGCGACGCTGCCGTCGCGCACGGCGTCGCCGGCGGCCTGGGCCAGCGGGCCGACCTTGACGAACCACTGCATCGACAGCCGCGGCTCGATCGGCTCCTTCGACCGGGAGCTGTGCCCGACGCTGTGCACGTAGGGGCGCTTCTCGGCGACGACACGGTCCTGTGCGGCGAGAGCCTCGCGCACCGCCTCCCGCGCCTCGAACCGGTCCATGCCGTCGAACCGGGTGCCCGAATCGGCGATCCGGCCGGTGTCGTCCATGATCGTGAGCATCGCCAGGTCGTGCCGCTTGCCGATCTCGAAGTCGTTCGGGTCGTGCGCCGGGGTCACCTTGACCGCGCCGGTGCCGAACTCCGGGTCGACGTGCTCGTCGGCGACGACCGGGATCGTCCTGCCGGTCAGCGGCAGCTCGATCTCGGTGCCGACGAGGTGCCGGTAGCGCTCGTCGTCGGGGTGCACCGCGACGGCGGTGTCGCCGAGCATCGTCTCCACCCGGGTAGTCGCCACGACGACCGAGGCGGCCCCGGAGCCGTAGCGCATCGACACCAGCTCGCCCTCGACCTCACGGTGTTCGACCTCGATGTCGGAGATCGCGGTGCGCATCTGCGGCGACCAGTTGACCAGCTGCTCGGCGCGATAGATGAGGCCGTCGTCGTAGAGCCGCTTGAAGATGGTGCGCACGGCCCGGGAGAGCCCGTCGTCCATGGTGAAGCGCTCACGGGTCCAGTCGACGCCGTCGCCGAGGCGCTGCATCTGCGCCAGGATCGCGCCGCCGTGTTCTTCCTTCCACTGCCACACCCGGTCAAGGAAGCCCTCGCGCCCGAGCTCGCGGTGGTCGACCCCCTCCGCACGGAGCTGGTTCTCCACCAGCGCCTGGACCGCGATCGAGGCGTGGTCCATCCCCGGCAGCCACAGTGCCTCGTAGCCCTGCATCCGCCGCCGACGCGTGAGCAGGTCCATCAGCGTGTGCTCGAACGCGTGGCCGATGTGCAGGCTACCGGTGACGTTCGGCGGCGGGATGACGATCGAGAACGGCGGTTTGCCGCTGTGCGCATCGACCGTGAAGTACTCCGCGGCTACCCAGCGTTGATACAGCTCCGCCTCGGCGTCGGCCGGGTTCCAGCTCGACGGGAGTTCACGGGCCTGGGTAGCGGAGGTCTCAGTCACGGACCGGATTCTACGAACCGCTCACCGGCGTCGTGCACGGTGTCGGCTTAGCTTCGAGGTACGTGGGGTGATCTGCGTTGGTGGTTGTCGTAGCGGAACCTCACCCCGCGCACCCTTTCAACACATCGGTCGTTGCAGAGCATGCCTTACACCGCGCACGCTGATCGCATGCGAGCACACCAGGCTGATCAGGACGTCGATGAATCCGACCTGCGCGTCCGCGAGCGAGGCCGCTCCGCGGCAGGCGTCAAGGGCGTTCTGGTGTCGCTGCAACGCAGCCTGAAGGAGATGGGCCTCGCCCGGACCGTCAAGACATTGCCGTTGCTGAACCAGCGCAGCGGCTTCGACTGCCCCGGCTGCGCGTGGCCGGAGCACCGGGCCGCCGACGGCGGCAGCCGCAGCGTCGCCGAGTTCTGCGAGAACGGCGCGAAGGCCGTGGCCGAGGAAGCCACCCGGGATCGGATCGGGCGGGAGTTCTTCGCGCAGCACTCGGTGGCCGACCTGGCGGACAAGACCGAACACTGGCTCGGCAAGCGCGGCAGACTCACCGAGCCGATGGTGCTGCGCGAGGGCGACACGCACTACCGGCCGATCCCGTGGGACGAAGCGTTCGACCTCGTCGCCGACGAGCTACGCGGTCTGGACAGTCCGGACGACGCGATCTTCTACACCTCGGGCCGCACCAGTAACGAGGCCGCGTTCCTGTACCAGCTGCTGGTGCGGTCGTTCGGCACCAACAACCTGCCCGACTGTTCGAACATGTGCCACGAGTCCTCGGGTGCGGCGTTGACGCAGACCATCGGCGTCGGCAAGGGCTCGGTCTCACTGTCCGATGTGGAGAACGCGGATCTCGTGGTGGTCGTCGGCCAGAACCCGGGCACGAACCATCCGCGCATGCTGACGTCGCTGGAACGCGTCAAGCACAACGGAGGCCGGATCCTCGCGGTGAACCCGTTGCCGGAGACGGGGCTGATGCGATTCAGCAATCCGCAGCATCCCCGGGGGGTCGTCGGTTCGGGCACGCCGCTGGCCGACGAGTTCGCCCAGATCCGGCTCGGCGGCGACCTCGCGCTGTTCAAGGCTATCGGCAGCCTCCTGGTCGAGGCCGACGCCGAGTCGCCCGGCACGGTGCTCGACCGCGAGTTCCTCGCCGAACAGACTCAGGGTCTCGACGATTTCCTCACCGACGCGAAGAACCTCGACTGGCCCGCCGTCGAACGCGCCACCGGCCTCGACCGTGACCAGATCGAGCGTGTCGCGCGGATGTTCGTGCAGTCGGAACGGATCGTGGTGTGCTGGGCGATGGGCCTCACGCAGCACAAACAGGCTGTCCCGACGATCCGCGAGATCGTGAACGTGCAGCTGCTGCGCGGCATGATCGGCAAGCCTGGCGCCGGCCTGTGCCCCGTTCGCGGCCACTCGAACGTGCAGGGAGACCGAACGATGGGCATCTGGGAGCAGATGCCGGAGAGTTTCCTCGCCGCGCTGGATTCCGAGTTCGGGCTTTCGGTCCCGCGCCGACACGGCCACGACACGGTCACGGCGCTGCGGGCGATGCGGGACGAACCGGGGAAGGTTTTCGTCGCCATGGGCGGCAACTTCGCCGCGGCGACACCGGATTCGGCGGGCACCGAAGAGGCGCTACGGCAGTGCAGGCTGACCGTCCAGATCTCGACGAAACTCAACCGGTCGCACGTGGTTCCCGGCCGTACCGCGCTGATCCTGCCGACGCTCGGCCGCACCGAACGCGACACGCAGGCCTCCGGCGACCAGTTCGTCACGGTCGAGGACTCGATGTCGGCGGTGCACGCCTCACGCGGACGCCTCGACCCGGCCTCGCCGCACCTGTTGTCGGAGGTCGCGATCGTGTCGGGTCTCGCACGTCGCTTGTTCGGACCCGGGCATCCGGTGCGGTGGCAGGACTTCGAGCGCGACTACGACCTCATCCGCGAGCACATCGCTCACGTCGTTCCTGGATGCGCGGACTACAACGCGAAGGTCCGCGAGCCGGACGGCTTCGTGCTGCCGCACCAGCCCCGCGACCGACGCACCTTCGACACCCCGGCGGGGAAGGCGCTGTTCACGGTGAACACGGTCGAGCCCATCGAGGTCCCCGAAGGGCGGTTGCTGTTGCAGACGATGCGCAGCCACGACCAGTACAACACCACGATCTACGGGCTCTCGGACCGCTACCGGGGAATCGAGGACGCGCGGCGGGTGGTGTTGGCGCACCCGGAGGACATCGCGGCGCTCGGCCGGTCCGACGGAGAACTCGTCGACCTCGTCTCGGAGTGGCAGGGTCCGTCCGGTGTGGAGGAACGCTGCGCCGAGCGGTTCCGCATCGTCGGCTACCCCACGGCGCGGGGCTGTGCCGCGGCGTACTTCCCGGAGGCCAACGCCCTCGTCCCGCGGGACTCGGTCGCCGAGGACTCGAACACCCCCGTGTCGAAGGCCCTCGTCGTCCGCCTCGACCCCCGCTGAACACGAGGCGAACGGCACTTTCACCTCGTCTCACGGGGCGAAAGTGCCGTTCGCCTCACCGAATGCGGTTCAGGATCGGGCGGCGGGCTCGGCCTGCGGTCCGGATTCGGGTTCGTGGAACTTCGGGTCGACGGGCCGGACGAGTTCGTTGGCGACGAACCCGACGACGAGCAACCCGGTCATGATCGACAGCGACAGCGTGTACAGGCCGGCGCCCGAAGCGCCCGACGCCTCCTGGGAATCCGCGATCGCGTTGACGATCAGCGGCCCGAGTACCCCGGCCGCCGACCATGCCGTGAGCAACCGACCGTGGATCGCCCCGACCTGATAGGTCCCGAACAGGTCCTTCAAGTACGCCGGAATCGTGGAGAAACCGCCGCCGTAGAACGACAGGATCACCATCGCCGCGATGATGAACAGCGGCACGCTCGCGGAACCCGCGACCACGAGGAACAGGTAGAGCAAGGCACCACCGCCGAGGTAGAGGCGGTAGATGTTCTTGCGCCCCACGTAGTCCGATGTGGACGACCACACGAACCGGCCCGCCATGTTCGTCAGCGACAGCAGCGCCACGAACGCGGCGGCGGTCGTGGCCGCCACCGGTGTGCTGGTGCCCGCGAAGAAGTCCACCAGCATCGGCGAAGCCTTCTCGAGGATGCCGATACCGGCGGTGACGTTCAGGCAGAGCACCACCCACAGCAGCCAGAACTGTGGCGTGCGCAACGCGTTCTGCGCCGAGACGTGCCCGGAGCTGATCATCGTGCTGTCTCCGGGCTCCGAGGGTTCCCACCCCTTCGGCTTCCATCCTGGGGCAGGCAACCGAACCAGGAACACGCCCACGAGCATCACCGCCGCGTACACGACACCGTGCACCAGAAACGCCTGTGAGATCCCACCGCGGTCCTCGCCGAACGCGGTGAGCATGCCGGACGACCACGGTGAGGCGACCAATGCGCCGCCACCGAAGCCCATGATGGCGATCCCGGTGGCCATCCCAGGCCTGTCCGGGAACCACTTGATCAGCGTGGACACCGGTGAGATGTAGCCGATACCGAGCCCGATGCCGCCGACGAAGCCGTACCCGAGCACGACGAGCCAGAACTGACCGAGCGCGATGCCCGCGGACGAGATGAGAAAGCCCGCCACGAAGCACACGGTCGAGACCGCCATCGCCCAGCGGGGCCCGTTGCGTTCCACCAGCGTTCCGCCGAAAGCGGCGGAGAGTCCGAGCATCACGATGCCGAGCTGGAACGGCAGGGCACTCAGGGTGCCGGACAGGCCCATCGCCGATTCGAGCGGCGACTTGAACACACTCCAGGCATAAACCTGGCCGATCGACAGATGCACCGCGAGGGCCGCAGGAGGGACGAGCCACCGGCTCCACCCCGGCGAGGCCACGATCCTGTCCGGCCCGAGAAATCCGAGAGCCACTACGTCACCCTTCCGTTGCGACGTACATCACACGCAAAGGGTGCCCAGGGTAACCATGTCGAACACCGATCACCTTCCGAGGTTTCCACACAGCGGGAAGATGATCATTCGCGCGGTCGTACCGTTGCGAGAGCTCGCAGGAACGTCAGCAGTGCCGCGATCGGCAGCACCAGCAGCAGGACGCGGAACAGCGGGGACGGCACGAACTCGTCCACTGTGTGCCAGCCCCGTCCACTTTGAGTCCGGTCGTCGGTGACGCGGATCGGCATGCCGACGTCGTCCACGGTGAACCTGGCGAACTCGTGCCGGAACGATTCGGGCTCGCCCTCGTCCGGAACGACCTCGCCCACGCAGGTCGACCGAGTCGCGAACACCGACCAGTCGGCCTGGCAGGACTCCAGAACGAGTGTGCCGTTGGCAGTCCCGCCGTAGCTCACGTCTCCGAGCATGTACCCGTAGTTGAAGTACGTGGCATACACCAGCGCCACTGGCAGTGCCCACATCACCGGCCTCGGCCACGTCGACATGAACCCCGGCCTCGACGGCCGGTCCGGCTTCGGACGTGACGGCCTCGACGAGTTCGCGGCCGAAGCGAGATTCTCCCAACTCACGGGGCGCGCGACAGTCACGGTACGACTGGCGGTTTCGGTGCTCGCGCCGTTTCGGGCACGGGCGGAACGGCTCGGCAGGACAGGCCCAGACGTCCGCCACGCACCGAGCAGGAGGCCGAGTCCCACCAGGTTCAACAGGACCACGACCACGATCGCGATCACGTAGCCGAACCGGCCGGGCCAGTTGCCGTGCGGGGCCCACGCCACGCTCGGCCCCGAGGCATTGCCGGGGTCGTTGTAGCTTGCGGGCGGTGCCGATTCTCGGGTGTCAGCGTCGAGTTGTGGAACGTGTACTCGATCCTGCGGCCACTGTCGTGGACGATGACCGCGTCGCATGTCCACACCAGACCCAACATCCACGCGTCGCGGTGGCAGGCTGAGACTCGACAGTCGCGACACCGGTCGGAGGCGCGGTGGACTCGGCACCCGCGACGAAGAAGCCGTGCACCAAGTGTGCGGAACCGAACCACAGCGCGCTCACCGTGATCGCGAACGCAACCGCCAGCACATGCCGCGGAACCGCCAGCGTCAACGCGCTGTCCGGAAGCCGGACCTCACAGGTCTGCAGGACACCGAGATAGCGCCAATTCGAGTCACACACGGTCACTTCACCGGTCCCGTTCACCGGGCCGCCGTGACCACGGCTGTCCAGGAACCAGCCGTAGTGCAGCAGCGCCACGCCCAGCACCACGAGCCCCAGAGCAATCGTCTTCCCCCGGATCCCGGAACGGCCCGGGCTCTCGACCGATGTCGCCCCACGCGTTTGCGTCACCGATTGCTGTCCCGATTGTTCACAGTTTCGTGCACTACCGGCGCGCCCCTGCCAGCGAAGAACGCACCACTCCGAAACACCAGCGCACAGCAAGCCCAGCTGCGAAGACACCGTGCGAACAGGCGGCGATCGCCAACGGGCCGATCAGCAACGACGGAACGAACCCGGCTTCCGGAACCGGTACGGCCTTCCAGCTCATTCCGAACACGCCCGATACTTCTTTCGCCGGAACCGCTGTTCCGACGGCGCCGCCCCTCAAGTCAGAATACTTGTTAACGTACTTGACGAACTCGTCGGACCGCCCCTGAGCGCCCTCCGGAACAATGGTACCGGAGCACACCGACCGCGCACCGAACAGAAGCCAGTTCGGCTCACAGGATTCGATGGTCAAGACGCCTTCCTGTCTCGCGCCGATTTGGTCCCCACTATGCAAAAACGAAGTGTTGGCGAGAAATAGGGAATAGAGATAAAAGGTCGCACATGCCAGCAACAGCGCGATGACGATGTTTCGTCCAGGGCGCTTCAGTTCCCGCTGGCGCACCCGAAGCGTGTAGCCACGCCCCAGGCCGTCCGGAGCCCCTGCCCCTGGATCACCTTCTCTCGAACCCTTCTGCAGCCCGCGCGTTTCACGACGGCTCACAACCCCAGCCTCTCGCTTCTCATCGTCGGAGGTAACGTTCTTTCTGGTTATTCAGTCTCGAACATGCGACTACGCATCGGCGTTCGTCGAGATGTGCCCACGCTACGGCCGAGGCGTTTCATCATACGGTTTCTCGTCATCGTCCTGAGTGAAAGCCTTGTTGAACTCTTTCGCTCCTTCCTTGGCCCCGGGTACCACGTCACCGACCCATGGCGCCTCCGGTTTGACATGCCCGAGGTCTCCGGACATCACCGAACGGATCCAGTTCTGACCATCGGTCGCCGTCTTACCAAGCTTGCTGTCAACCCACTCAGCAGCCTTCCCGACGGTGGAGTCACTAAGCGGGCCATTCGATGTCTGATCCGCGGACGTGGTCAACCGGTCCCATCCAGCTCCTGCATGATCGCGTCCTGCCCACCGGTCCCGTGCGCTCTCCTGCCAGTTCTCGGCGGCGGAGCGGTCGTGCGCGGCGGCTTCGTCCCGTTTCGTGGCGGCCTTGTCGTTCATCCGGTCGGTGAAGTCGTCGAGTTTCTGGTTGCGAGCCTCGAGCCCGTCGCCCTGGAGCTTGTCGCCGAGCGCGTCGCGCCCGTCGGCCTTGGCGCGGAAGTCGGCCTCCATGTGCTGCTCCCGCATCTTCAGCCGCCCACCGAGACCGACGTCCGGGCGCTGCCTGCTGATGTCGGCGAGGTCGTCGGCGCGCTTGCGGAGCGCGTCGCTGGAGGACTTCGCCAACCCGCCGAGGTCGTCCAGCGCCTTGAACAGCTTCTTGAGGAACTGGGCGATCCGGCCCGCGACCTCGGCGCCCTTCGCCACCGCACGCGCGATGAACGCGGCGACCGATGCACCCGCTGTGGGAACAGAACTCGCCAGAGCCCCGAGGCCCCAGACGATCAACGTCCCCGCCATCTCGGCCAACACGTCACGAATCAACGCTCGAGTGGCCGCGACCAGCGCCCCAGCAGTCTTGATCTTGTTCGCGGCCGAGGCGGCACCCGCCGCCCCGTTGGACACGTGCTCGTAGAGCTGCGCGGCTTCTCCGCGGTACGCCGCGCCCGACTGCTCCTGCCAGTCCTTGACCTGCGACAGCGAACCCTTGTGCTGGTCGGCGATCTCTTGAAGACGTTGGGAGATGTTCTCGTACGTCGCGGCGACGGCCTCGATCGCCGGAGGATCTCCCATCAGATCGTCGAAGGGCTCCCGAATCCACCCGACGTTCTCGATGATCCAGCCCACCGCCGACGACGCGAGCGTGCCCAGCGGGTCGACGACGGCACCGGCGGTGTCGAGCGCGAGTCCCGCACCGTCGATGCCGAGCTGGACCGGGTCGATCTTCTTGCCTTCTTCGAAGACGTTGTCGACGTTGTTGCCGATGTCCTCGATGCCGTCCAACGGGCCCGCGCCGGTGAACGACTTCCCGTCGTCCTGGGCCTTCGCCACGAGATCGTTCATGCCTGCAGACCCCCGAAGTCCTGTCCCGCACGGTCGTCGCGATCCCGGATGTCCTTGGCGGCGTCGAGCACCTTGTGCCCCGACTCCTCCATCGCCTTCGGCAACTGACCCAGCATCTGCTTCGTCGAGTCCAGTTCGTCGGTGAAGATGAACGACCACGCTTGGCACAGCACGCCCATGACCTCCGGCCCCAACTGCACCGAAGTCGACGCGTCGTGCGCCTGTTGCAGACCCGACGCGATGTCACCCGTCA
This sequence comes from Allosaccharopolyspora coralli, assembly GCF_009664835.1. Taxonomy (NCBI): domain Bacteria; kingdom Bacillati; phylum Actinomycetota; class Actinomycetes; order Pseudonocardiales; family Pseudonocardiaceae; genus Allosaccharopolyspora; species Allosaccharopolyspora coralli. The sequence goes on along the minus strand of NZ_CP045929.1, from coordinate 1,321,283 downwards.
GCTGCTTGCCGTGCGCGTTCATCGCCTCGGTGTTCGTCTGCAGTCCCGACATCATCGACCACCCCGCTCGTCCCAGTCGTCCTCGTCGTCGTCCCAGTCCAACTCGATGTCTTCGACGGCCGAACGGCGCGGTTCGGTTCCCGGCGCGTGCTCGGACCGCTGCATCCGGGCGATCCCCTGATCCACCTGCTCGGTCAGGAAGTCCATGCCTTCCCCGTCACCCAGCAGCGGCCGCATGCTCTCCTGAACCGAGCGGGCGGCCTCGACCTGGGCCTGACGGATCGTGTCCATGATCCGGTCCGCGAGCACCGTGTGCGCGAGCTGTGTCGCCTTCGGGCTCAACGTGAGCGACTCGATGCCGCCACCTCCGGCCACCGTGACGGTGACGGTGCCGTCCGAACTGGTCACCTCGCTGCGAGCGGAGGCCAGCTGCTCCTGGGACTCGGCGAGCTGCTGCTGCATCTGCTCCGACTTGCGCTCGAAGTCCGCCAAGAACTTGTGCGGGTCCACCCGGTCCTCCCTCGCTCGGCGACGGCACACACGATGGGTGAGTCTCGCACAGCCCGATCGCGGGAACGATCGGACTCGAGGCACGCGAATCATCCTGCTGGCAACCGCGGGCAGGGAAAAGGGACGATCGAGTCAGTAGCGGACTCGGGAGGCAGGCAATGGGCAGGATCACGGTGCGGCGTCCGGTGGTACGGATCGATGACCGAGGGAGCCGGGACCGTCCCGACACGCTCGCCGCCGAAGAGCCGCTGGAACTGCGCATCGACTCGCGAGCGCTGAGCGTGACGATGCGCACACCAGGGCACGACATCGAACTCGCCCACGGGTTCCTGCTCACCGAAGGAGTCGTGCTCGCGTCCGGCGACGTCGCCACCGCGCGCTACTGCGACAGCCCCGGACCCGACGGGCGCAACACCTACAACGTCCTCGACCTCCACCTCGCGCCGCACGTCGCGCCACCGGACACCTCCGTCGAACGGAACTTCTACACGACGTCATCCTGCGGCGTGTGCGGCAAAGCCGCCCTGGACTCGGTCCGTCTCACCACGAACCACTCCCCTGCCGAGGACCCCCTCGTCATCGACGCCGAGACCCTCGCCGGGCTGCCCGACACGCTGCGGGATGCCCAGCGCGTGTTCGACCGCACCGGCGGACTGCACGCGGCCGGGCTCTTCGACGCGTCCGGCACGTTGCTCGCCGCCCGCGAGGACGTCGGCAGGCACAACGCCGTCGACAAGGTCCTCGGATGGGCATTTCTCGACGGGCGCGTCCCGCTCACGAAGACCGTGTTGCTCGTGTCCGGGCGCGCGTCGTTCGAGCTGGTGCAGAAGGCCGCGATGGCGGGTGTGAGCACGCTCGCCGCCGTCTCCGCTCCATCTTCCCTCGCCGTGGAACTCGCCGAGGACCAAGGGATGACGCTTGTCGGATTTCTTCGTGGCCGTTCGATGAACCTCTACACCGGCCATCAGCGGGTGAGCGCGGAGCACATCGGAACCGGTAGCGTGGACGCGGGCCAGGACGGGCACGGCGCCGCCCACGGCATGCCCCCGGACGGTCCGCAGCAGTGATTCGAGGGAGAGGTGGCATGACGCGCGAGCAGCGCACCCGGATGGTGTCCCGTCGCACGATGCTCACCACCGGAGTCGCAGGCTCCGCGGCCCTGGTCACCGGTCTCGGCAGTGACACCACGGCGGCTTCCGGCCCCGGGGAAGTCGAAGCGTTCGCGAACCGCAACAACGTCTCGCTCGAACGGGTGCACTCCGTGGCCCGGAACCGTGAAGTCGACCTCGTCCTGATGTACCCGGAGGGAGTGGACCGGGCACGGCTGCCCACCTGCCTCATGCTGCACGGCCGGTGGGGCGACGCGCGGAACGCGGCGGCCGGCGTCCCCGACTGGCTCAGCAACAGTGTCCGGTCGGGCAAGATCCCCCCGTACGCGATCCTCTCCGTCGACGGCGGCGGAAACAGCTACTGGCACCACCGCGACGGCGACGATCCGATGTGGATGCTGCTCGACGAGGTGCCGCGCTGGCTCGCCGAACGCAACCTCGGCGGGGCCGACGGGCTCCCGTTCGCCACCATCGGCATGTCCATGGGCGGTTTCGGTTCCCTGGTGTACGCCCGCCGACGGAACGAACTCGGCAGCCCCCTCCGGACCACATCGGTCATCGCGCCCGCACTCCTCACCAACTGGTCGGACATGCGCAAACGCCGCGCGTTCGCCGACGAGGCCGAATGGGCCGAGATCGACCCGCTGCGCCACGTCGACGCCCTCGACGGTGTCTCCCTCGGGGTCTGGTGCGGCACTCGGGACCGGTTCATCAAGGGGACCCGGCGCTTCATCGAACTCGCCGACCCCGAGTTCGCCTCCACAACACCCGGCGGACACAACAGCCGCTACTACCGGAAGGCGCTTCCCGAGGCCGTCCGGTTCACCGGCGCCCACGCGCAAGGCCAGCGCCTCCGCCGAGAGTGACTCGAGGGGCCTTGCGCGCTACTCGCGAATCGATCCCGCAGCGAGAAGGACGCTGAGCTTGCGCCCTTCTGAAAGAAGTTCTCAGGCCGGCCGCAACTTGCCAGGCAGATAACCGACCGTGTGGACCTCGCCGTCGAACCGGTCCAGCAACGGCACGGTCCCGTAGAGCGCCCAGCGCAATGCCGACGGCCATCGGCCGTACCCCGCCGCCGTGTCGAGCCGCTCACCGTCCGGGATCACGTCCAATTCCACCTGCAACGCGTCCGCCAGTGCGTGCGCACTCGACAGCGGCAACGTGGGATCACCCGAGCCCGCCACCAGTCGGGTCACTCCCGCCGCGCGGCGCAGCGCGTGAGCGTCGACCGGGTACGGGATCACACCACGAGCGGCGGGTCCCCGTCGCGACGGCTCGGGTGGCGCCACCAACAGCACCTGGTCCGCCCGACGCGCATCCGTGTCCACGGTGGCCGCGTGCTGCAGCCACAACGCGGCCGCGTTGCCCTGTGCGGCCACCACCACGTGAGCGTCGTCGGCCACCGAGGACAACGCGGCCCGCAACGCGGCAACGCCCTCGTCCCACTCCGGTCGAGGAGCACGACCGACGCCGACCACTTCAGCCGCGGCGCCCTCGTGATGATCCAGCTCGCGAACCAGCCACCGCATCCAGTGCCACGGCCCCACGTCCGAGCGGTCAGGGATCAGGAGGACCTGTGTCCGGCTCATGGCGCCGCTCCCCCTCTGTGACGGTCGTGTCCCACCATGATCATCCAACGGGAAGGCGCGCACCACCAGCCCCTCGCGCACCAAGGCAGGGCTAGCGTTCACCTGCGCAACGTGGACTCAGGCGGACTTCTCGCGACGTTCCCGCCGCGACGCCTGCCGAGCCACGATCGTCGGGTTGACGTTCTCGCGGACCGTCTGCTCGGTGATGACGACCTTGGCCACGTCCGACCGGCTCGGAATGTCGTACATCACCGGCAACAGCACCTCTTCGAGGATCGCGCGGAGCCCGCGAGCGCCCGTACCGCGCAGGATCGCCTGATCGGCGATCGCCTCCAGCGCGGTCTTGGTGAACTCCAGCTCCACGTTGTCGAGCTCGAACAGGCGCTTGTACTGCTTGATCAGTGCGTTGCGCGGCTCGGTGAGGATCTGGACGAGCGATTCCTTGTCGAGGTTCGTCACGCTCGCCACGGTGGGCAGCCGGCCGATGAACTCGGGGATCAGGCCGAACTTGATGAGGTCCTCGGGCATCACGTCGGCGAAGTGATCCGTCTCGTCCGCCTGCGCCTTGGACCGCAGGTCGGCGCCGAATCCGACGCTGTGCTTGCCGACCCGGTCCTCGACGATCTTCTCCAGCCCGGCGAACGCGCCCGCCACGATGAACAGGACGTTCGTCGTGTCGATCTGGATGAACTCCTGGTGCGGATGCTTGCGGCCGCCCTGCGGCGGAACGCTGGCGCTGGTGCCCTCCAGAATCTTCAGCAGCGCCTGCTGCACACCCTCACCCGACACGTCCCGGGTGATCGACGGGTTCTCGCTCTTGCGGGCGATCTTGTCGACCTCGTCGATGTAGATGATGCCCGTCTCGGCACGCTTGACGTCGTAGTCGGCGGCCTGGATCAGCTTGAGCAGGATGTTCTCAACGTCCTCGCCGACGTAGCCCGCCTCGGTGAGGGCCGTGGCGTCGGCGATGGCGAAGGGCACGTTGAGCATCTTCGCCAAGGTCTGCGCCAGATAGGTCTTACCGCAGCCGGTCGGGCCGAGCATGAGGATGTTCGACTTCATCAGCTCGACGTTCTCTTCACGGCTGTCCCGGCCACTGGTGCGCTCTCCGGCCTGGATGCGCTTGTAGTGGTTGTAGACGGCGACCGAGAGATTGCGTTTCGCGGGATCCTGGCCGATGACGTACTGGTCGAGGAAATCGTGGATCTCGCTGGGCTTGGGCAGCTCGTCGAGTTTGACCTCGCCCGCCTCGGCGAGCTCCTCCTCGATGATCTCGTTGCAGAGATCGATGCACTCGTCGCAGATGTACACGCCGGGACCGGCGATGAGTTTCTTGACCTGCTTCTGGCTCTTCCCGCAGAAGGAGCACTTCAGCAGGTCGCCGCCGTCACCGATACGTGCCATGACCGCTGACCTCGTCCCCTCCGGCACCGCGTCGATATCGGTGCCTGACCGTGTATGCCGTCCTCGACGGTACCTGCCGTTGCCCGGGTTCGGGGAGACTGTGACCCGGTGGTAGCCGGTGCTCGAACACCGGACTCCCTGCAAGGGTCACAGTCTCGCCGCACCCTCCCGGATGCTGGCTCCCGTGACGTCCGGGCGTGTCGTCCCGCCCGTTCGTTACGTCTGGGCCGAGAGCTTCCGGTACGGAAGAACCTCGTCGACCAGCCCGTACTCGAGAGCCTGCTGGGCGGTGAGGATCTTGTCCCGCTCGACGTCCTTGCGGATCTCGTCCTGCGGCTTGCCGGTGTGCTGGGCGATCGTCGCCTCCATCAGGTCGCGCATCCGCTGCACCTCGTTGGCCTGGATCTCGAGGTCGGAGACCTGGCCGTAGATGCCCTCGGTGGAGGGCTGGTGGATCAGGATCCGCGAGTTCGGCAGCGCCAGGCGCTTGCCCTTCGTGCCCGCGCCCAGGATCACCGCGGCGGCCGAGGCGGCCTGCCCGAGGCAGATGGTGCGCACGTCCGGGCGGACGTACTGGATGGTGTCGTAGATCGCCATCAGCGCCGTGAACGACCCGCCGGGAGAGTTGATGTAGATCTGGATCTCCCGGTCCGGGTCGTCGGACTCCAGGAACAGCAGCTGCGCCATGACGTCGTTGGCCGAGGCGTCGTCGACCTGGACGCCGAGGAACACGATGCGCTCCTCGAACAGCTTGTTGTACGGGTTGGATTCCTTGACTCCGTACGCGGTGCGTTCGACGAACGACGGCAGCACGTACCGGGACTGCGGAAGCTGGAATGAGCTCACGTCGGTGACTCCTCGTTGATCGTGATCGTGCGGACCCTGTGCTCGGGCGCCCGATCAGCTCGACGGCAGGTTGGCGGCGGTGGCGATGTGGTCGACGAAGCCGTAGTCCCTGGCCTCCTCGGCCGTGAACCACCGGTCGCGGTCGGAGTCGGCGGTGATCTTGTCCACGGTCTGGCCGGTCTGCTCGGCGATCAGCTGCGCCATCTCCAGCTTGTGCTTGGAGAAGACCTCGGCCTGGATGGCGATGTCGGAGGCCGTACCCCCGAGGCCGGCGGACGGCTGGTGCATCATGATCCGGGCGTGCGGCAGCGCGAAGCGCTTGCCCCGAGCACCGGCCGAGAGCAGGAACTGCCCCATCGAGGCCGCGAATCCCATCGCCACGGTGGTGATGTCCGGCCGCACCAGCTGCATGGTGTCGTAGATCGCCATGCCCGCGGTGACCGATCCGCCCGGCGAGTTGATGTACAGCGAGATGTCACGGTCCGGATCTTCGGCGGCCAGCAGCAGCAACTGCGAGCAGATCTGGTTGGCGATGGTGTCTTCCACCTGCGCCCCGAGGACGATGATGCGCTCCCGCAGCAACCGCTCGTACACCGAGTCGTTGAGCGAGAGTCCGTTGGGTGCCGAGCGCATCTGCGGTGTCTGCGCGTCGGTCAGGTGCTGCGTCACGTCTCCCTGCCTTCTTCCACAGTGGACCCGGCCGCGGATCGGTCCGGCCGGGACAGCTCTGGGATGTCGTCTGTGCTTGAGGATCGGTACGTCCCGGAACGAGGGCCGCACCCACACGATCACCACGGGCGGTGAGCGGATGATCCGTTACTCACGACCCTAACGAAAACGGGCGGCACCAGCTTCCCGGTACCGCCCGTTTTCGCTCTCAGCTCACAACGGCTCGCCGCGTCCCACTTCGCGGTGGAACCGCGCAGGTCCACCGCGGTGGAACCGCCCAAGTCATTCCGCCGCGGAACCGGCGGTGCTCTTCTGGTCGGAGTCGCCGTCGGCCTCACCGTTGTCACCGGACTCCGCCGCCTCGTCCGCCTCACCGCTCTCGTCGGACTCGGTGCCGAACAGGGCGTCGAGGTCCAACGCGTTGTCGGAAGCGTCCGTGACGGTGGCCTGGCGCACGACCGAGAACAGCGCCTTGCTGCGCCGCACGTCGGCGTAGATCGCGCCGAGCTGACCCGACTGCTGGGCGTGCTGGACGAACTGGTCCGGGCTCACGCCGAACTGCTGCGCCTGGTAGATGATCCGCTCGGTGAGCTCGTTGTCCGAGACCTCGACGCCCTCGGTGTCGGCGATGGTGTCCAGGATGAGCTGGGTTCGGACCGCCTTCTCCGACTCGGAGCGGGTGTCGGCGTCGAACTGCTCCCGCGACGAGTCCTGGCTCTTGAGGTGCTCTGCGAAACGCTCGTCGTCACCTTCGAAGCCCTGCATCGCGTCCTCCGTGCGGGCCTCGACCTCGGACTCGACGACACCCTCTGGCAGCGGAACGTCCGTGGTTTCCAGCAGCACGTCGAGGATCTTGTCCCTGGCCTCCATGCCCTGCTGCATGCGCTTGACACGCCCGAGGCGTTCGCGCAGGTCCGCCAGCAGCTCCTCGGCGGTGTCGAACTCGCTGGCCATCTGGGCGAACTCGTCGTCGGCCTCGGGGAGCTGGCGCTCCTTGACCGACTCGAGCGTCACGCTCACCTCGGCGTCACGTCCGGCGTACTCGCCTGCGACCAGGTTCGTGGTGAACGTGTGGGTCTCGCCCTCGTTGCCGCCGATGAGCGCGTCGTCGATGCCGTCGACGAGCTGGCCGGACCCGATCTCGTACGAGAGCCCGCTGGTCTGCGCCTCCGGCACCTCCTGGCCGTCGACGGTCGCGGAGAGGTCGATGCTGACGAAGTCGCCGTGCTGCGCAGGGCGCTCCACCCCGGTGAGAGTGCCGAAGCGGGCGCGCAGCTCGTCGAGCTGCTCCTGAACCTCGTCCTCGGTGACCTCGACGTCCTCCACCGACACCGACAGCTCACCGAAGGCGGGCAGGGTGATCTCGGGCCGGACGTCGACCTCGGCGGTGAACGCGACCTCGTCGCCGTCCTCGATCTTGGTGACCTGGATCTCGGGGCGGCCCAGGGTGCGGACCTCCGAGGAGTTCACCGCTTCGAGGTACTTGGAGGGCACCGCGTCGTTGATGACCTGGTCGAGCACGGGTGCCCGGCCGATACGGCTCTCCAGCACCTTGGCAGGCACCTTGCCGGGGCGGAAACCCGGGATGCGGACCTGCTGGGCCAGTTCCTTGTACGCGGCGTCGAAGTTCGGCTTGAGCTCGTCGAACGGCACCTCGACGTTGAACCGGACGCGCGTCGGGCTGAGGTGCTCGACGGTGCTCTTCACGTGGTCTCCTAGTACGAACGTGCTTGCGGTCCCGGCGGTGCCGGTGGGAGCGGACGGGCGGACGTGCCGACTCGTGCTCCGTCGACGCCGGGCTGACCTCCGAGTCTATTTCGTCGCACTCGAGTGCCCGGTCGGGGGTTGCCACGGCACCGGAGCACGGCCTCCCGACGCCCGGCGCGTCCGACCGTGCGAGGGCGTGCTTCAGTGGGGATGTGGAGTCCGGCAGCAGCAACATCGCAGGCAGCGCAGCTGCGGCGGGCTGCGCGGACACCTGCTCGGCGCTGTCGGCCGGACTCGGCGAGCCGCTTCCGGGTACGGCCGCCGTCGCACCGACGTGGCTGTGCCTGGAGCAACGCGGGCCGTGGGGTCCCGATGCGCTGCACGAGAGCCGCTTGGATCCCGACGTCGGCGCGGCGATCGCCGGACGCGCAGCAGCGGCCGGGATCCGCGTTCAGCTCATCCGGCGACCCGGACGGCACCCCGACACGGGGCCCGGGACGGCTCGCCAGGTCTACCTCGCGCGCACCCACCCGCGCGAGGGCTGGCTGCGCACGACGCAGGTGGCCGCACCCGACGAGCTGCTGGATCTCGACTTCGACGCTCTCGCTCGCGGGGACCACCAGGACTGGGGCCGCCACGCTCCCGAGCCCGTGCTGCTGGTCTGCACCAACGGCCGACGCGATCTGTGTTGCGCGGTGCACGGACGAACGCTCATCGCCGAGCTCGGCCCCCGGCACGCGGGCGTCGTGTGGGAGACCACGCACACCGGCGGTCACCGGTTCGCGCCCGCCGCCGTCGTCCTCCCCAGCGGCTACACCTACGGGCGGTTCGACGCCCGGCTCGCCGACGCCGTGCTGTCGTCGGCGAGCGCAGGCAAGGTCGTCCTCGACCACTGCCGGGGTCGCGCGACGTGGAGCCAACCCGCGCAGGCCGCCGAACTCGCCGTGCGCGCCCGGCTCGGCGAGCACCTCGCCGACGCCGTCGACGTCCTCGGCGAGCACGACGGAGTCGTGCGGATCGCCCATCAGGACGGACGCCGGTGGGAGGTCACGACCCGGACGGAGCACCTTCACCCGGCCCGGCCGTCCAGCTGCGGCAAAGCCGCGGGGCACCCGGCGACTCATCACGTCGAACGCATCGACGCCGAATGACGGCGGTCCGCCCCGGATCAGTTCGGCGCGACGGCCGTCACGACCTCGCCAGGCAACCGCGTGCCCGAGCCGTCGGGGGTTTCCACCAGAACGGACACCGCGATCAATGCCGCTGCGACGACAGCGAGCGCGGCCACCACGACGACCGCAGGGCGCACCAGTCGGGCCGACGTCGCCGAGGGAACGGGCGAAACCTCTTGCTGCACGTTCGAGTCATCGAAACCGCAGCACAAACCGTTACCGCAGCGCTCCGTCGCAGCACACGAGGAATCAGCCGAGACCAGCCGACCGCCGGAGAACATCAGCGAAATCGCAGCTCACAAGGGCCGAAATGAGGAATCGGCCACCCGCGTGGCGGATGACCGACCCGTCGACCGTCGGGGTGGCGGGATTTGAACCCACGACCCCTCGCACCCAAAGCGAGTGCGCTACCAAACTGCGCCACACCCCGGTCGCGCCCCGTCCGCACCCGAATACCCGGGTGCGTTGCAAGGAGCCTACCCCGACCCGTTAAGCTGGGTCCCGCAAGGTCAACCGAGCCCCGGCCAACCGGACCACTCGGAGAAGCCCTGCACGCGGGCGTAGCTCAATGGTAGAGCCCCAGTCTTCCAAACTGGCTACGCGGGTTCGATTCCCGTCGCCCGCTCCGACCAGCGCGTGAGTCTTTTTGGTTGCTATGACCACCAAAAAGGCTCACGCCTCATTTGCGAGGCTCAGCTGCCAGGACACACCGAACCGGTCACTGGTCCAGCCGAACGAGCCGAAGCCGTAGTCGTCCAACGGCATCAGCGGGTTGCCGCCGTCCGCCGCCTCCGCGTCGCCCTTCTGAAACATTAGGAACGGGGTCAGCTTCTGCAGCTCAGGCACGATGTTCCTCCGGGTCGATGGTGTCGGCACCCTCGCGAGGTTCCAGCAGGCAGAACTCGTTGCCTTCCGGGTCGCGGAGGACTACGCAGTCGGCGTCCTCGCCCTGACCGATGTCGACACGTTCCGCTCCACGAGCTCGCAGCTGTTCCACGGCCGCGGCCTGGTCCTCCGCATAAAGATCGAGGTGGAGCCGATTCTTGGTGATCTTCTCGTCCGTAACCGGGACGAAGAACAAGCTCGCCGTCGCGCTGCCAGGGCAACGCACTTCCACTCCGGCCGACGTTTCGGAGACGACCTCCCAGCCGAGGGTTTCGGCCCACCAGTGAGCGCAGGCCGAAGGGTCGCGGGCGTCGATCGTCAGTGCTTCCCAGCTCAGCTTCACAGGGACACACTAGCGAGAGGTACGCGACGGGGCCGATCAAGACAGGCCGAACACGACACTGCCCGAAGTGGACGGCCGAGTGCGTCGTCGGCGCGTCCGGGCTCGGCGATCACGTCGCGCCTACCATCGGGCCATGTCTCAAGCCCAGGACGGCGGATCGGACCGCGACGACGCCGACCGGGTCGACCCGGTGTTCGAGGACACCCCGCGCGGGGCCCTTCCCGTCGTGGAAAGGGCGCTCGGACGCACGGCGGAGCGACTGCCGGACGTCGACCGTGCCGCGATGACGATGGTGTTGTTGCTGCACCGTGTGGCGAACACCGTCGTCTACGACCTGGAGTCGACCGTCCACCGGCCCGCCGGGTGGAGCTGGTCGGCGTTCCGCCTGGTGTTCACGCTCTGGGCGAGCGGGCCGCAGGAATCCAGCCGGGCCGCTGAACTCACCGGGATGAGCCGCGCGGCGGTGTCGAGCCTGTCGAAGACGCTCAGCGCGTCCGGACTGGTGCGGAGCACGCCGGCCGATCGCGACCGTCGCGCCGTGGTGCTCTCGCTGACGGACGAAGGCACCGAGCGGTTGGAGTCGACGTTCCAGGCGCACAACGCTCGTGAAGCGGAGTGGGCGGGCCTTCTCACAGCGGACGAGGTCGCCACGCTGAACGTGCTTCTGACGAAGCTGGCCTCCGCCGCGCAGACGGCGAACTGGGTCAGCCACCGGTCCTGATGAAGGCGCGCGGGTTGGCGGTTCCGTAGCGGACCCCTCACCTCACGACGAGCTGCCGGATCGTCGACATCAGGTAACGCCCTACACCACGTCGACGCTTGCCTCGCCGGCCGGCGCTGAACCCCAGCACCACCCGCCCGAGTGGGGACAACTCCACCCCCTGTGGACAGCGGGGTGGCAAATTCGCGCGAATTTGCCACCCCTTGCCGGCAGCGCGCGGAGCGAACGGCACTTTGGCCTCGTGTGGTGGGGCGAAAGTGCCGTTCGCCTCATGGCGCACCGCCTCGAGCTGAGGCGCCTGTCCTGCCCTGAACTCGCGAAACCGCCCGTTCGCTGTGACGGACATCACGTCTATCTGAATGGTCACAGGTTCGCCGGGCTCTGGTGTGACGCAGCTCTCTGTGCTTTCCTCCGTTTGTCAAACCTTTGATTGGTTTCCGAGTCCGAAGCCGGAAGCCGCCCGCACGACGGGAAGGGCCCCGATGAGCAGCGTTCCCCATGCGTCCTCCGAGCCGGCGGCGACACCGCCGCCGAGCGCCTCCGGCAGCCAGCTCCGCCGCGTCGTCGGCGCGAGCCTCGTGGGTACCACCATCGAGTGGTACGACTTCTTCATCTACGCCTCGGCCGCAGGCATGGTCTTCGGCGATCTGTTCTTCCCGGCACTCGACGGAACGGCAGGGCTGCTCGCGGCCTTCGCCACCCTCGGTGTCAGCTTCATCGCCCGCCCTCTGGGCAGCGTCGTGGCCGGGCACCTCGGTGACCGGTTCGGCCGCAAGATCGTGCTGGTCGTCACGCTGCTGATGATGGGCGGGGCGACCGTGGGAGTCGGCCTGCTGCCCGGGTACCAGACGATCGGCGTCGCGGCACCGATCCTGCTCGTCCTGCTGCGCCTGGTGCAGGGATTCTCCGCAGGCGGCGAATGGGGCGGTGCCGCACTGATGTCCGTCGAGCACGCCAGTCCCGGGCGACGCGGCTTCTTCGGCTCCTTCCCGCAGATCGGCGTCCCGATCGGGTTGCTGCTGGCCAACCTGGTGTTGTTCACCGTCACCGCGATCACCACGCCCGAGCAGTTCCAGGCCTGGGGATGGCGGGTGCCGTTCCTGCTGTCGGTCGTGCTCATCGCCGTCGGATTCTTCGTGCGCGCCAAGGTCTCCGAGAGCCCGGTGTTCACCGAGCTCCGCGAACGGCGCGAGCGGCGCTCGGCCCCGCTGACTGAGGTGTTCCGCTCGAACTCACGCGAACTCGTCGTCGCGATCGGCCTGTTCATCGCGAACAACATGATCGGCTACATCCTGATCGCGTTCCTGACCTCCTACGGCACGCGCCAACTCGACCTGGAGAGCTCGACGATGCTGTTCGTCGGCATGGTCGGGGCCGTCTCGTGGGGAGTGTTCACCCTGCTGGCCGGACACTGGTCGGACCGCTGGGGACGACGGCACACCTACCTCCTCGGCACGCTCGCGCTTGGCGTGTGGAGCATCCCGTTCTTCCTGCTCATCGACACCGCCTCACTGCCGTTGATGCTGCTAGCCGTGGTCACGCTCGGGTTCGGACTCGGCCTGACGTACGGGCAGCAGGCCGCCACCTACGCCGAACTGTTCCCCACGCCGATCCGCTACAGCGGCGTCTCGTTCGCCTACGCCTTCGGCGCCATCCTCGGCGGCGGATTCGCCCCGATGGTGGCGACCTGGCTGATCGACGTCACCGGCACCTCGCTGTCCGTCTCCGGCTACATGCTCGCGACCTGCCTGGTCACGTTGGCCGCCGTGCTCGCGCTGCGGGAACGGCCTGCCGCCGAACGCGAGGCTTTCGTCCTCGCCACCGACTGAACACCACCTCCCTCCGTACGAAAGGAACGATCCCGATGGCCAAACCGTTCGCCTCCTCCGCCGACACCGCCGCCAAGGAACAGACGCTGGAAGTCCTCGCCGACGGCGTCTACGCGCTGACCGCCGAGGGCGACCCCAACATCGGAGCGATCGAGGGCGAGGACTTCCTCGTCTGTTTCGAAGCGCTGGCCACGCCGGTCGCCGCCGGGAAGTGGCTGGCCATGCTGCGCGAACACACCGACAAACCGGTGCGGTACCTCGTTCTCTCGCACTACCACGCGGTGCGCGTCCTCGGCGCGAGCGCGTTCGGGGCCGACGCCGTGGTCTCGCACGAGATCACCCGCGACCTGGTCGCCGAGCGGGGGAAACAGGACTGGGACAGCGAGTTCGCCCGGATGCCGCGCCTCGCCGAAGCGGCCGACACCGTTCCCGGCCTGACGTGGCCGACGCTGACGTTCGCCGACCGGATGACCATCGACCTCGGCGGCAACCGGGGCGAGCTGGTCCTGCAGTACCACGGCCGGGGCCACACGGAGGGCGACATCACCGCCTGGCTGCCGCGCCAGAAGATCCTGTTCGCCGGCGATCTCGTCGAGGCACAGGCCGCGCTCTACACCGGCGACGCCTTCCACCGCGAGTGGGCGTCCGGCACGCTCGACCAACTCAAGGCACTGGAGGCCGAACAGCTCGTCGGCGGACGCGGTGCCGTCAGCCGCGGACGCGCTGAGGTCGACGCCGCGATCGAACAAACCCGCCATTTCCTGCGGGTCATGATCAGCGAGGTCGACGCGGTACGGCGGCGCGGCGGCAGCCTCAAGGACGCCTTCGACGCCACCCATGCCGCGCTCAACGACGACTACGGGCACTGGCCGATCTTCGAGCACTGCCTGCCGTTCGACGTCTCACGACTGTGGGACGAGCTGTCCGGTGTGGACCGTCCGGTGATCTGGACCGCCGAACGCGATCGGGAGGTCTGGGCCCAGCTGCAGGGATGAGTCCCTTCGTGACGACGGGAGCAACCGATGTCGGAGACCGCATCGAACGTCCTGCCCACACCGGGGACTTGGCCGGGGGAACCGGTCCTCGTCCTCGGTGCCGGGCCCGTTGGCCAGACCACCGCCCTGCTGCTGGCGCGCTGGGGCGTACCCGCGATCCTGGTCGACCAGCGCCCCCGACGGGACGCCCACGGGTCCAAGGCCATCTGCCAGCAACGCGACGTCCTCGACGTCTGGGAGGCCGTCGGCGCGGGCGGGCGCATCGCGGCGGAAGGGCTCACCTGGTCCACGGCGCGCACCTTCTACCGCGACACCGAACTGTTCAGCGTCGACCTCGCGACGAGCGGTCATCCCGCCTTCCCGCCGTTCGTCAACCTCTCCCAGAGCCGCACCGAGCAGATTCTCGACGACTGCCTCGCCGCCGAACCGTTGATCGACGTGCGGTGGGGCGCCCAGGCGATCGGCGTCGAGCAGGACACCACGGGGGTCGAGGTCCACTGCACCGACGGGACGGTACTGCGCAGCTCCTATCTCGTGGTGTGCACCGGAGGGCACAGTGCGCTGCTGCGGCGGATGCTCGGCGTCCGTTTCGACGGGCATTCCTTCGACGACCGGTTCCTGATCTGCGACATCCGCGCGGACCTTCCCGGCTGGGACACCGAGCGCCGGTTCTACTTCGACCCGGCGTGGAACCCGGGTCGCCAGGTGCTCATCCACCCGTGCCCGGACTCGACGTACCGGATCGACTGGCAGGTCCCCGGCGACTACGACCTCGAAGCCGAGGAGGCCTCCGGGGCTCTGGACGATCGGATCCGGGCGATCATCGGTGACCGGCAGTACGAGATCGTGTGGCAGTCGGTGTACCGGTTCCACTCGCGGGTCGCGAGCCGGATGCGCTGCGATCGGATCCTGCTCGCCGGGGACGCGGCACACCTGTACTCGCCGTTCGGTGCGCGCGGTCTGAACTCCGGGGTCGGGGACGCCGAGAACGCGGCGTGGAAGATCGCCTACGTCGGACGTGGCTGGGCACCGGAGGGCCTACTGGAGACCTACCACGACGAACGCCATGCGGCGGCCAGGGAGAACCTCGCCGTCACCACGGCGACGATGAACTTCCTCGTGCCGCCGGACGAGGAACGTGCGCAGCGGCGCACCGAGATCCTGGAGAGCGCCACCACCGAGCCCGGCGCTCGGGCCGACGTCGACTCCGGTCGGCTGTCCGAGCCGTTCTGGTACTGCGTCTCGCCGCTGACGACCCCGGATCCACGTCGCCCCGCCGTGGACAGACCGCCACGCGGGCAGGTTCCACCAGCGGGCCCGGGAGTGCTGCTGCCGGACGTCCCGGTCCGTACCCCGGACGGCCCGAGTCGTCTCCGCGCGTTGGCCAGGGACGGATTCCTGCTGCTGGCGGGTGCCGAGGTCGAGACGGCGGCGGCACGGAGAACCGTCGCGCACGTGGACACGCCCGTGCGGGTGCTCGCACTCGACGAGATCGACCCGGACGGCACGGTCCGCGACGCACTCGCGACGGCACCGACAGAGCTCTGGGTAGTGCGTCCGGACGCCCACGTCGCCGCGGTACTCACCGATCCGACGCCGGAAACGATCACGGCGGCACTCACACGGGCGACCGCCGCGACCGCGGCCGAGCCCGCGATTCAACGGTGAGAGGGTGTGCGGATCGTTCTGCGTAGCCGGTTCCCTCGCGGAACCTCACCTCCCGGCTGGCTGCGGGATCGTCGACATCGAGTGGCCACTGACACCAGCTCGATGCTGTCTCGCCAGCCACGAGGGGCGAACCCGCCGATGGCCGGTCTGCGTAGCCAGCGGAAACCGTCGGCGCACCACTCGACGACCGAGGAGGTCGCACCGGATCACTCGGCGAGGAAGTTCCCGATCATCGTGTTCACCCGCGCCGGGCTCTGCCGGTTCGGCCAGTGCCCGTGGCCGGGAAGCAGTTCGAGCCGCGCGTTCGGCACCCGCGCCGCAGCCGCCAGGGTGTGTTTCGGCCTGATCGCGACGTCCCGGTCACCTTGGAGAAACAGCGCAGGACAGGAGATCTCCTGCAGTCGTGGGCGGAGGTCGACGTGCATCCGCCGGAAGCCGATCGACGAGTTCTGCCAGTCGGAGGAAGCCGCACCGTGCGCCCGCACCTCCGCCTGGACCTCGTCGACGAGGTCGTCGACGTCGTCCGGCGGGGTCGGCACGAGTCCGCGCCGCACGAACGAGCGGACGCTCGCGCGCGACCGCAGCATCCAGTTCGGCACCGTGCGGTTCAGCAAGGCGACCTTCGCGGTGAGCCACAACAACTGGTGCACACCCACTGGGAAGGACACGACTCCGGCGGGCGCGATGGCCACGAGCCTGCTCACTCGCTGTGGCTCGTCGATGGCGTACGCGAGCGTCAGCGCACCACCCTGGGAGAGCCCGACGAGGTCGACCGCGTCCACACCGAAGTGGTCGAGGACCTCGGTGACGCAGCGCAGCATCCGCTCGTGACCGGCGTGCCCGCGCCACGGTCTGCTCGCCCCTTGCTTCGGCCAGTCCAGTGCGAACACCCGATGCCGTTCGGCGAGCGCGGGGATGAGGTGGCGCCAGCTCAACAGGGCGTTGTCGACACCGGCGCCGCTGAGCAACAGCACCGGGCTGCCCCGCTCGCCCGCCAGGAGGACGCGGAGCCGACCCTCGTCGCACTCGACGAATCCGGACCGCCACCCGCTCGACTCCATACCCACCCCGCGCGTCGTGATCATGGTCACTGTACCGCTCGTGGGCCCCCACCTGGTCGCTGTCGGTGGCTGCGCGCATTCTGGGGGGTGGGCCGATTGCCCGGCATCATTGCGGCGGAGACGACAGCGAGGGACGTGCGTGCGACACCTGGAGTACAAGTGGCTGGTCGGAATCACGTTCGTCCTCGGACTCGTGATGCAGATCCTCGACGTCACGGTGCTCAACGTCGCCCTCGCCACGCTCGGCCGTGAGTTCGACGTCGGAGCGGGCGTGCTGCAGTGGGTCCTCACCGGCTACATGGTCAGCCTCGCGGTGTTCATCCCCGCCTCCGGTTGGATCGCCGACCGATTCGGCAGCAAACGGGCGTTCCTGTCCGCCGTCGTGATCTTCACCGTCGCGTCCGTGCTCTGTGGTCTCGCACCGAACGTGTGGGCCCTCATCGCAGCACGCGTCCTGCAAGGCGTCGGCGGCGGCATGCTGGTGCCCGTCGGCCAGGCCATGCTCTTCCGCGCGTTCCCACCACACGAGCGCGCCAAGGCGTCCGCCGTCCTCGCGATCCCCATCACGATCGCGCCGATGCTCGGACCGCTGATCGGGGGCGTGCTGGTGCAGTTCGCCAGCTGGCGGTGGATCTTCTTCATCAACGTGCCGGTCGGTGCGCTCGCCCTGACGTTCACGGTGCTGTTCCTCCGCGAGGAACGGCAGGAACGCCCCGGAGCGTTCGACGTGCCCGGCTTCGTCCTCGCCGGTGCCGGACTGGCGTTGCTGCTCGTCGGGCTCGAACAGAGCGCCGGGAGCGGGTGGAGCTCCCCGGCGTCCTGGGCCCCGCTGGCCGCGTCCGCACTGCTCATCGGCGCCCTGGCCTGGCGTGAGCTGTCGGTGCGGCACCCGATGCTCGACCTGCGCCTGCTGCGGGACCGCATGTTCGGCACCGGCAACGCACTGCTCATGTGCATGACGGGTGCCATGTTCAGCGTACTGTTCCTGACCCCGCTGTACGTGCAGAACGTGCGGGACGGCTCGCCGACACTGGCCGGGCTGGTGCTCATGCCGCAGGCGCTGAGCATGCTGCTGGTCACCCAGGTCGTCAGCCGGGTCTACGGACGCATCGGGCCGCGACGGCTCATCCTCGCCGGATTCGGCGTCCAGCTCCTGGTCGGCCTCGCCTTGCAGACGCTGACCGAGACCACGCCGATCTGGTGGCTGATCACGTGCCTGACGGCCCAGGGTGTCGCGATGGCGTTGCTCATGACGCCGGTGCAGACGGCCACGTTCGCGCGGATCGCGTCCGCGTCGATGGGCCGCGCGAGCTCGCTGTTCAACTCCGGCCGCCAGGTCGCGATGGCGCTCGGCACCGCGATCGTGGCCACGGTGCT
This sequence comes from Allosaccharopolyspora coralli, assembly GCF_009664835.1. NCBI lineage: Bacteria > Bacillati > Actinomycetota > Actinomycetes > Pseudonocardiales > Pseudonocardiaceae > Allosaccharopolyspora > Allosaccharopolyspora coralli. Next base: position 1,303,398 of record NZ_CP045929.1, on the reverse strand, counting down.
CGTCGCGGCCACGAATCTCGCGCTCGCCGGCCTAGACCCGGCTCGGCCCGAGCTGGCGGCGCAGGCGCAGATGGCCGGTTTTCGCGGCGCCTACCTCGTCACGCTCGGGTTCAGTGTGCTTGGGGTCCTGGTCGCGTTGCGGCTACGGGACTCCGACGCGGCGCCCACGCTCGACCCCACGCATCGCGCGGTCGAACCCGAACAGACCGGACGGGTCGGTTGAGCACGGCGACCGGCACGGGAGCGACGGACCGGTCGTCGTGGCACCGAAACGCTCATGAGATAACTCATGAACGCTCCACACGACGCTCCGCCGGTGCACTATCGGAAAGGTGACCGACATGCAGCACGCCGACCAGGTTCGCGTCCACTCCCGCTGGCGTCAGGACTGGAGTTCCGGGCGCACCGCCTACGCCTGGCTGCTCCCCCTCACCGAACAACCCGGCCTGCGCAATCTGGTCAACGAATACCAGTACGCGCTGCGCGACCTTCCCGGTTTCGACCTGGTCCCGCTCGAGTGGATGCACATTCTGCTGCAGGAGGTCGGGTTCACCGACGAACTCCCCGAGTCCACAGTGGACGATCTGTTGGCGGCCGGCCGCAAGTCGCTGAACGGGATCGACCCGCTCACCCTGTCCTTTCACGAGAGCGTCGTCCTTCCTGAGGCCCTCGCCTTGCCCGCCGAGCCACAGGCCACGGTGCAACACCTGCGCGAGGCGTTGCGTTCGGCCTCCGAGAGCGTCCTCGGCTCCGCCATACCCGCCGAGCCGGACGAGACCGACCGGCACGTGAGCCTCGCGCACTCCACCGCCGAGGGGCCGGGCGTGTTCGCAGCCGCGGTGCTGTCCGGAACGGGCGTCGAGGCGACCACCGCGACAGTCCCCGCTGTCACCCTGGTCAAGCTCAGCCGAGATCACTCGTCCCTCGAATGGGAGAAGGCCGGCGAGATCACCCTCGGCTGACGTACGCCTGTTAGGGGAAACGGTGGGTGACGACGCGTACTGTCGGAATCATCCGAATCGTGACCGGTGCCGACCGGCCTGACCTGCGGAGGGCTCATGGACACAGCCATCTGGTTCGGCGTGATCGTGCTCGCCGTGATCCTCGCGTCCGTGTGGTGGGTACGCCATCGCGCGACCGTGCGGGAACGGGAACTGGCCGACGCCCAAGCCGAGTCGCGGCGCTGGATGGAACGCCTCGGCGGTCAGGTGCTGAATCTGGTCGGGACGAACGAGGCCGCCAAACAGGCGCTCGCCGACGCCTCTGAGCGCCATAACGCGGCGGCGTCCCAGCTGCAGCAGGCGACCTCGCTGGAGCAGTGTCGTCTCACGACGGAGACTTCGCTGGAAGGTCTGTACTACGTACGTGCGGCGCGAACCGCGATGGACATGGATCCGGGCCCGGACCTGCCCGACCTGAGCGGACAGCGGAACGCGGGCAGGGTGACCGAGTACCGCGAGGTCGACGTCGACGGGCAACGACAGATCGCCTCTCCGGAACCGACCGAGCGGACGCCGCACTACTACCCGGGCGGTCGTGTCGCAGGCAAGCCGGTGCCGGAGGGCTGGTACAGCGATCCGTGGTGGAAGCCGGCGCTGGCCAGCGGCGTCTGGGTCGCCGGTTCGTACATGATGATGAGCGCCATGTTCATGGGCATGGCCGGGGCACCCGCTTACGCGGAGGGCGCCGGCGCCATGGACGGCGGCGCCGGTGACGGCGGCGACCCCGGCGGCGGGGACGCAGGCGGCGACACCGGCGGTGGCGACATGGGCGGCGACGGCGGCTTCTTCGACGGCTTCGGCGACTTCGGCTTCTGACCCACCCACCGAGCCCGGGTGGCAAATTCGCGCGAATTTGCCACCCGGTTATCCACAGGAGGCGGAGTTGTCCACAGGTCGGCGGCTGGGTGCCGCGGTCAGGACTGGCAGGTGGGGCACCAGTAGAGCTTGCGAGCGTGCAGGTCGGTGAGAGCGACGGGCGTGGCACACACCAGGCACGGCAGGCCGGCCCGCCGATAAACGTATACCTCGCCACCGTGCCGGTCCTCGCGCGGCGCCCTGCCGGTCACCTGCGGCTCGTGTTCGGGGCGCACGGTGTCGATCCGGCCGACTTTCACCCCGTCGGCCATGAGGTCGACCAGGTCACCCCAGACGAGTTCCCACCGCTCGCGCCCCAGCGACCGGCCGGACGTCGTGGGCGGGATGCCGTGACGGAACAACACTTCCGCGCGGTAGACGTTACCGACTCCCGCGAGCACGGTCTGATCCATCAGCAACGCCGCGATGCTGGTGCGCGAGCGTGAGATGCGCTGCCAGGACCGTTCGGGGTCCGCGTCGTCGCGAAGCGGGTCGGGACCGAGCTTCGCGCGCCGTGACTCGGCTTCTTCCGGCGTGATGAGGTCACATCGGGTGGGTCCGCGCAGGTCCGTGCCGCGCTCTTCACCTTCGAGACGTAGCCGCACCTGCCCCCGAGGTTCCGGGGCGGGCAGCGCGAAACCGGTGAACCCCCCGTACAACCCGAGGTGGACGTGGACGACCGCGTCCGTGGCGTAGTGGTGGAAAAGGTGCTTGCCGTGCGCCTCGGCACGTTCGAACAAGACCCCGTCGAGCTGCGCCGCACCGGCGGTGAATCGGCCTTGCGGGCTGCTGACGCGGACGGCACCGTCCCCGAAGTCGGCCTGGTGCTCCCGAGCGAGCCGGTGCAGCGTGTGTCCCTCAGGCACCGGCCAGCACCCACAGGACGATCGCCTCGAGCACGTAGACCAGCAGGCACCACCCGGCGACCACAAGCCCACGCCGCGCCGCACCCGGACGCCAGCGACGCAGGTAGCCGACGACACCTCCGGCGAGCACCGAGGCGAGAGTGAGCAGAGCTCCACCCGCGATGAGCCAGACACCGATACCGAGACCGCAGTCGGGACTGCCGCACACGGCCTCGATCCCGCCCAGCATCGGCGGCACCGCTCCGGCGTTGAACGCGTACAGCGCGACGACCCCGACCAGCGTGACGCCGAACGCCACCAGGGGCGTCAGCAACCAGCCGGCCGGGGTCGGTCGAGTGGTCATCTCCGGAGGGTCACGCCTGCGGCAACGCCGGAGGCGTTCCGGTCCGCTCGTACTCGGAGAGCAGGTCGATGCGACGCTGGTGACGGCCGCCCTCGAACTCGGTCGACAGGAACGCATCGACGATCCGCTCGGCCTCCTCGACGGTGTGCATCCGCGCACCGAGCCCGGCCAGCAAGGCGTTGTTGTGCTGGCGAGAGAGCTGAGCGGTCTCCACGTTCCAGGTCAGCGCGGCGCGAGCGCCGGGGACCTTGTTCGCGGCGATCTGCTCGCCGTTGCCGGAACCACCGATGACGACGCCGAGGCTGCCCTCGTCGGCGACGACGCGGCGAGCCGCTTCGACGCAGAACGGCGGGTAGTCGTCCTCGGCGTCGAACGCCGCCGGGCCGACATCGGTGACTTCGTGACCCTGCTCGGCGAGCTTCTTCACGAAGTGGTTCTTGAGTTCGAATCCTGCATGGTCGGAACCTAGATAGACGCGCACACGCGCAGTGTGCCAAACGCCGTGACGCCCCCGGAACCTGGCTATCCTCCAGCGCATGATCCGCGGCGGGGAGCGTGAGTCTTTTTGGTGGCTATAGCAACCACAAAGGCTCACGCCTCTCTTGGCCCGTCGTGGTGGAGTGCTCTCGTTCAGTACCTGTGTCGACGTAGCCGTCGGACGCGGCGACCGAGTCCTTCCACACAGGTGGCGAGTCCGTCGAGCGAACGACGCGGCCGCTGACCGGCGTGAGTCTTTTTGGTGGCTATGACCACCACAAAGGCTCACGCATGAGGACGGGCTGGGCGCGGGGGCGATCATCGAGCCACTGTTGCGGGGAGGAAGGACGTGGAGAGTGGTGCTGCGTGAGCGAATGGTCTGAATTGGCGGACGGGGTGTTTGTCCGTCGCTACACGGAGTTGGACCTCACCGTCGGCCTCGTCGTCGGCGCCGAGCAAGCCCTCGTCGTGGACACGCGCGGCGACCGAGCACAGGGTGCGGAACTCGCGGCTGCCGTGCGCGAAGTGACAGAGCTGCCGTGGCAGATCGTGCTCACGCACGGGCATTTCGACCACTGTTTCGGCACCGAGGCGTTCCTGCCCGCGCCGGTGTGGGCGCACGAGCGCTGCGCGCGCTTCCTCGACAGGACCGCAGAAGTACAGCGCACCACGTGGGCCGAGCACTACCGCGCCGAAGGCTCACCCGACACCGTCGAAGCACTGGTCGGGACGTCGGTGGTCCGACCGGATCACCTGGTCTCCGAACACACGACCCTCGACCTCGGCGGCCGCCGCGTGCGGCTGCTGCACTTGGGATCCGGCCACACCGATCACGACCTCGTCGTCGAGACGGATGCGGTCGTGTTCGCGGGAGATCTCGTCGAGCAAGGCGCCCCGCCCGACTTCGAGGACGCACACCCGGAATCCTGGCCATCCACTATGGACTCGCTGCTCGATCTCGGTGCGGAAGTCGTCGTCCCCGGCCACGGGAATCCCGTGACAGCCGACTTCGTCCGCGAACAGCAAGCGAACATCGCCGAACTCGCCGAACTTTGTCGCAACCACCGACTCGGCCTGATCACCGCATCCGAAGCGGAAGCCGAGTCCCCCTATCCCGGACCCACCACACGCACAGCGCTCGATCGCACCACCCGCTGACCGATCCCTTACACGAACGGGCGAGCAGGTGGCCGAATGATTGCGACATTGAGACATCGACCCTACCGTGTGTCTCAATGTTTCGGACATTGAGACATCCCGACCACATACCCGACCGAAGGAGCGGAGATTGACCGAACTCTTCGCCCTACCGACGCTCGACGCAGCGGATCACGAAGTCGCCGAAGACGTACACCGAATGCGTCGCGAGCTGGCTTCCGCACTCCGCGCGCCACAACGCTGGGCAGGCGGTCTGCGTCGCACGATGCTGGCTCGCGCCATCCAGGGGTCCAACAGCATCGAGGGGTACGTCGTTTCGGTGGACGATGCGGTCGCGGCTGTGGACGAGGAGGAACCGCTGAGCGCCGAAGAGCGCACCTGGGCGGAGATCGTCGGTTACCGGCAGACCCTGAACTACGTACTGCGCATGGCGAACGACCCGCACTTCCACTTCGACACCTCAGCGATCCGCAGCATGCATTTCATGTTGCTCAATCACGACCTGTCGAAAGATCCCGGGCAGTATCGGACGCGTTCGATCTACGTACACGACGACAAGCTCGGTGCGAACGTCTACGAAGGCCCCGATGCCGAAAACGTTCCGGAACTCATGAGCACGTTCGCGCGCTCGCTCGACGAGCAGACGGCGTGCGACCCACTCACTGCAGCGGCGATGGCGCATCTGAATCTGGTCATGATCCACCCGTTCCGCGACGGCAACGGTCGCATGGCACGTGCCCTGCAGACGCTCGTGCTGGCCCGAACGTCCATCGTGGAACCCGCGTTCGCCAGCATCGAGGAGTGGCTGGGACACAATACCGACGACTACTACCGGATACTCGCACTGACCGGAGCGGGGCACTGGAACCCGCACCGCGACGCGCACTGGTGGATCAAGTTCAACCTCCGCGCCCACCACATGCAGGCGCAGACGCTGCGGCGTCGAATCCGCAATGCGGAACGCATCTGGCTACGACTGGACGACATCGTCGGCAAACACGCACTGCCGGAACGCGTCACCGACGTTCTCTACGAAGCGGTGCTCGGGTATCGAGTCCGCCGATCCGGGCACCTCAGACGCGCCGAACTCGAGGGGCGAACTGCAACCCGGGACTTTGCTCGTATGGTCCAGTTCAACTTGCTCACAGCAGTCGGCGAAACGCGCGGCAGACATTACGTCGCGGGACCGGTGTTGGATGAACTCCGGGCCGAACTCCGGGCCGACCGTTCGATGCTCGACGATCCGTATCCGTGGATGCCCGCCGCGCTCCGCGCACCGCGGTAGCCGTGCGGCGCGCGGGCGGACGCGGGAACTCAGTCGAACTGGGGATCTTCGGTGCGGCTGCGCTTGAGCTCGAAGAAGTACGGGTAGCCGGCGAGCAGCCGGGCGCCGTCGAAGAGCTTGCCCGCTTCCTCGCCGCGCGGGATACGCGTCGTGATCGGGCCGAAGAACGCCACACCGTCCACGTGGATGGTCGGTGTGCCGACCTCGTCTCCCACCGGATCCATCCCCGCGTGGTGACTGGCCCGCAGTTCCTCGTCGTAGTCCGTGCTGGATGCGGCTTCGGCGAGCGAAGCCGGCAGACCGACCTCGGCGAGCGACTGCTCGACGACCTGGGTGAAGTCCTTGTTGCCCTCGTTGTGGATGCGCGTGCCCATCGCCGTGTAGAGCGGGGCCACGACCTCGTCCCCGTGGTGCTTGGCCGCGGCGATCACCACGCGAACCGGGCCCCATGCCCGGCTCAACAGGTCGACGTAGTCGTCCGAGAGGTCCCGGCCCTCGTTGAGCACGGACAGGCTCATCACCCGGAAATGCAGGTCGATGTCACGGACCTTCTCGACCTCCAGGATCCAACGCGACGAGACCCACGCGAACGGGCAGACCGGGTCGAAGTAGAAATCGACCCTGGCACGGTCGGCACTGGTCATCGTCGAAAACCTCCAAGGCGTGAACGGATGTGCTGTGAGCAGCTACCGAGGTACAACGGACTGAAGGCGCGAAATCTTCCCGGCCACCGCTCGCGGATGCGTCCCGGCCGACACGCCGATCACCGCGGCCGTGTCGGGAACGCACCGACACCGCGAGCGTGATTGGATGCCTTGCGCCCTGCCGGTGGCAAGACCGGCCCCTACGACGAGCAACGAGGTGTCCCTTGGCCCCGCCGAACCTCACACGTGAGCAGGCCGAACAGCGTGCGTCGCTGCTGGAGGTCCATTCCTACACCGTCGACCTGGACCTCTCCGGCGGCGCCGACGGTCTCGCCGTCGAGACCTTCGGCTCCACCACGACCGTCCGGTTCTCCTGCACGCGCGTCGGCGCGGACAGCTGGATCGACATCGTGGCCGCTCGGGTGCACTCGGCGGTGCTCAACGGGATCGAACTCGACGTCTCGGGCTACGAGGAATCGGACGGCATCCGGCTGCCCGACCTGGCCGAGGACAACGAACTCGAGTTGCGCGCCGACTGCCGCTACATGAACACCGGCGAGGGTCTGCACCGGTTCATCGACCCGGTCGACGGCGGCACCTATCTCTACAGCCAGTTCGAGACCGCCGACGCCAAGCGGATGTTCGCCTGCTTCGACCAGCCCGACCTGAAGGCCACCTACCGGCTCACCGTCGACGCGCCCGCGGACTGGAAAGTGGTCTCGAACGCCCTGGCCGAGGTCGCCGACGTCGACGGCCGCACCCGCAGGCACTCGTTCGAGACCACGCAGCCCATGTCGACGTACCTGGTGGCGCTCGTCGCCGGGCCGTACGCGGAGTGGCGCGACACCTACCCCGCCGAGAACGGCAGGCCCGAGATCCCGCTGGGCCTCTACTGCCGCGCTTCGCTGGCCGAACACCTGGACGCCCAGCGGCTGTTCACCGAGACCAAGCAGGGATTCGCCTTCTACCACCAGGCGTTCGGTGTCCCGTACCCGTTCGGCAAGTACGACCAGTGCTTCGTGCCGGAGTTCAACGCCGGTGCCATGGAGAACGCGGGTTGCGTGACCTTCCTCGAGGACTACGTTTTCCGGTCGCGGGTCACCAGCTACCTCTACGAGCGGCGCGCCGAGACGGTCCTGCACGAGATGGCGCACATGTGGTTCGGCGACCTCGTCACCATGCGGTGGTGGGACGACCTCTGGCTCAACGAGTCGTTCGCCACCTGGGCCAGCGTGCTCGCCCAGGCCGAGGCCACCGAGTACACGCACGCGTGGACGACGTTCGCGAGCGTCGAGAAGTCGTGGGCCTACCGGCAGGACCAGTTGCCGTCGACGCACCCGGTGGCCGCCGACATCCAGGACCTGCAGGCCGTGGAGGTCAACTTCGACGGCATCACCTACGCCAAGGGCGCTTCGGTGCTCAAGCAACTCGTGGCCTACGTCGGTCTGGAGAACTTCCTGTCCGGGCTGCGGGTGTACTTCGAGCGCCACGCCTGGGGCAACGCGACCCTGGACGATCTGCTCACGGCGCTGGAGGAGGCCTCCGGTCGCGACCTGTCCTGGTGGAGCGCGCAGTGGTTGCAGACCACGGGACTGAACATGCTCCGTCCTCAGTTCAGCCTCGACGAGCAGGGTCGATTCACCTCGTTCACGGTCGTGCAGAGCCCCGCCCGCCCCGGAGCGGGTGAGTTCCGCACGCATCGACTCGCCATCGGCATCTACGACGAGGACGGCAGCGGCGGGCTCGTCCGCACCCACCGGGTCGAACTCGACGTCGACGGCGAGCGCACGGACGTGCCGGACCTCGTCGGCGTGCATCGGGGCCGTCTGCTCCTGGTCAACGACGACGACCTCACCTACTGCACGATGCGTCTCGACCCCGAGTCGCTGGCGTGCCTCATCGACCGCATCGGCGACGTGCAGGACGCGTTGCCGCGTGCGCTGTGCTGGTCGACGGCGTGGGAGATGACCCGAGAAGCGGAGCTGAAGGCCCGCGACTTCGTGTCGCTCGTGCTGGGTCGTTCCACCGACAGCGGCATCGGCGCGGAGAGCGAGATTGGAGTCGTGCAGCGGGTCCTGCTGCAGGCCCAGACGGCGTTGAACTCCTACGGCGCCGAGGACTGGCAACCGGAGGGGTGGCAGCGCTACAGCACGCGGGTGCTGGAGCTGGCGCGCGCGGCCAAGCCGGGCTCGGACCACCAGCTCGCCTTCGTCAATTCCCTCACCAGCTCGGTACTGAGCGACGAGCACCTGACCGCCGTGCGCGGTTGGCTCGACGGCACCGCCCCGCTGGAAGGGCTCGTCGTCGACACCGACCTGCGGTGGACGCTGCTGCAGGCACTCGTCGCGCACGGGGCCGCGAGCGAGCAGGAGATCGACGCCGAGCTCGCCCAGGACCAGACGGCGACGGGGCGTCGCCGTGCGGAACGGGCGCGTGCACTCATCCCGACCGAGGACGCCAAGGAACGGGCGTGGCAGCGGGCGGTCCACGACGACGAGCTGCCGAACGCGGTCAGCGACGCCGTCATCGCGGGATTCCAGCACCCGGCGCAGCGCGCGCTGCTGGCGCCGTACGTACAGCGCTACTTCGCGGAGATCGACGAGGTCTGGCAGCGACGCTCCAGCGAACGTGCGCAGCCGACGGTGATCGGCCTGTTCCCGTCGTGGGCGGTGCACCAGGACACGGTCGACGCGACCGACGCCTGGCTCGATGGTGAGCACCCCGCCTCGCTGCGCAGGCTCGTCTCCGAAGGGCGGGCCGGGATCGTCCGCGCCCTCGCGGCGCGCGAGTTCGACCGCTCCTGACCACGCACACCACTGCGCCCCTCACCGGGAATCCGGGAGGGGCGCAGTGCTGTCGTGTCGGCGAGGTCGTCGATGCGACCTGCTCGGTGCGGTGGGTGGTCGGCTCAGTCGCGCCTGCGGTCGCCCGCGGCGTCCGAGAGCATGCGCAACGCGCTGGTGAGCCCGTCGACGTACTCGTTCTCCTTGAACGAGGCGACCATGCTCATGACCGCGAGTTGACAACTACGGTCCGGGACCCTGCGCTGCGACTCCTCGCCGGTGACGATCTCGACGACACGCTGGGCCGGTGAAACGGCGATGAGTACGCCGTCGGCCGCACGGGCCCCGAGCGCGCCGTGCACGGACTCCGCCTGTTCGCGCGTCTGCTCACCGAGATCCCCGAGGTAGACGGCGAACTCCAACCCGGTGCTCCGGCTGGAGAGCGTCAACGCCTCGTCAAGCCGCGCGAGTTCCCCGGGACGGAACGGCGACGGCCGCTGCGAACGTTCGACGCGGCGCGCGACGGAGAGCCGGCCGGTGGGGGTGCGCGCCTCCCCGACATCAAGGTCCCGGTCGGTCTCGGCCTGGGTGGCGATGTCACCAGTTGCCACGTGCGCCTCCCCGAGCGGCTGTCGTCCGCGAATCCTGGTCGCTGTCCTGCCGCGACCCGTCGGCGCTCACGCCCGCGGGGTTCGCCACCCACAGCACGGGCTCGAAGTCCCAGTCCTCGCCCGCCTGCGGGCGGGAGCGGACGAACTTCGGCCACAGCGTGAGCAGCATGATCACGCCGTAGATGAGGGCCGGGGCCACCACCAGGGCAAGGACGGTCTGCAGAACGGTCACGCCCGTACGGTATCCGATGACCTTCGCCTCGTGGGCGTGACCTGTCCCGCGAGCCCGGCCGAGCCTCGGCGTCTCTCAGAGGGCGGTTTCGGACCTCGTTCGCGCAGCCGTAGAGGGCGCGCGGAGTGACCTGCGTTGGTGGTTCTGCCGCGGAACCTCACCTCAGCGGACGGCGCCCGTACCTTTCGAGCGCCGTTCCTCGTCCGTAGCGCAGCTACCCCGTGTTGCCTCGGGCGGCAACTCTCTCACCGCACCGTGGCACTTTCGGAGCAGTCCGGGCGGCTGGATGGAGTCGCCCCAGAAGGTCGCACCGGCCGGGCGAGTTGGTGGCTTGTTTCTCCCCGCCACCACTCTTAGTTTTCACCTGTATGGATCTTGCATCGCTGCACACGCTTGCTGAGGGTGTGCAACAACCGGACGGAGTCACAGCATGACGAACAACAACACCGCCATCCAGGCTCGTTTCACGACTCCTTTTTCTCACGACTCGAAGACCGTCGAATACTCTCCGAGTTTGAACGCGACTCCCCGAATGCGTGATCGCGGAGTGCGTATCAGCAGCCGGACGGTTCTGCGCAGCACGAATACGGAGCGTGACTCAGCGGGGCGTGGTGTCCGCATCAGTACCGCCGACAGTGGCGTGCGCATCTCCGGTCAGCAGGGCGTCCGCATCTCCGGCCAACACGGCGTCCGCATCTCCGGCCAACACGGCGTCCGCATCTCCGGCCAACACGGCGTCCGCATCTCCGGCCAACACGGCGTCCGCATCTCCGGCCAACAGGGCGTGCGCATCTCCGGCCAACAGGGCGTGCGCATCAGCGGGCGTGAGAAGGCACTGATCGGTGCCTGAGGACGTCGGACGCCCGTCAGGCCGCGGACACTCCCAAGTACGGCAGCCACTGTGGGTCGGTCTCGGCCAGCCCCGAGACCAGCCTCCAGTGCCTGCCGCGCGGCGCCTGCGGCACGACCGGCAGGCGCCACCCCAGGTCACTGAGGGTCTTGTCCGCCTTGCGGTGGTTGCACTTGGTACACGAGGCCACGCAGTTCTCCCACGAGTGCGGCCCGCCCTTGCTGCGCGGCACCACGTGGTCGATCGTCTCTGCCCGGCCCCCGCAGTACACGCAGCGGTGACCGTCGCGGTGCATCAGCGCGGCCCGGGTCAACGGAACGCGCCCCCGGTAGGGGACGCGGACGAAGTTGCTGAGCCGGATCACCGACGGCACTTCGACGCTCGTGGTGGCCGAATGCACCACCATGCCCGCCGCGTCCCCGTGGACGACCTCGGCCTTTCCGCACACGACCAGGACGAGCGCTCGACGCAACGGCAACGCGGTGAGGGGCTCGAAGGTGGCGTTGAGCAGCAGGACGCGCTGCTTGCGCCAGCTCGGGCCGGCGTGTCCGTTCGCGCCGGACTGGTTGCGCGGACACAGCGGGCCTCGCGACGTCAGCCCTGACGCTGCGCCGATCGGAGTCGGTATTCGGTCGTGCACGCGACCACCTCCACCGGGGTATCGCGCATAGTCGAACACACAACGGGCCCGCTGCGCATGTGTGATCCGCAACAGATCACGCCGGTCCAGTGGAACGAACCGTGAACACGAGCGTACGCACCGGCGAACGCCCTCGTGCGGTGCCCCACCGTTCGACACGCCGTCGCCCGTATCGTCGAACGGCGTGACCGACACTGCGCGCGAGACCCAGCCGTACCCGGATGCCCAGCGTGAGGCGCTCGTCGAGGACCTGCACGGTCATCGAGTCGCCGATCCCTATCGATGGCTGGAGGACTCCGAGGACCCACGGACGCAGGAGTGGTCGACCGCTCAGGACGCCCTCGCACGGGAGTGGCTGGACGTCTTACCCGGCCGGGAGGCCGTGTCCGAGCGGATGCGGTCGCTGCTGCGGGCGGGTTCGGTGGGGGTGCCGGTCTGGCGTGCGGGCCGCGCCTTCTTCACACGCAGACTGGGCGAGCAGGAGTTCCCCGTTCTGTTCGTGCGGGAGGCCGACGGCTCGGAACGTGCGCTGATCGACGTCGCCGCGATGGACCCGTCGGGACGGACGACGCTGGACTCGTGGTCGCCGAGCCTGGAAGGTGACCGGCTCGCGTACCAGATCTCGGTCGGCGGCAACGAAGAGTCCTTGCTGCACGTCCTCGACGTGGCCGGCGGGGAGCTGCTCGACGGGCCGATCGACCGCTGCCGCTACTCGTCGATCGGCTGGCTCCCGGGCGGTGCGGAGTTCTTCTACGTTCGGCGCCTCCCGCCTGAGGACCTGCCGGACGGCGAGGAGCAGTTCCACCGCAGGGTCTGGCGGCACCGGGTCGGCTCCGACGCGGGAGAGGACCTCTTGGTGCACGGTGAGGGTCTGCACCACACGTTCTACTTCTCGGCGAACGTGTCCCGTGACGGTCGCTGGCTGCTGGTGCAAGGCTGCCCGGGAACGGCGCGGCGCGACTCGGTGTGGATCGCGGACCTGGACGCGTCGAGTGCGGACCGTCCGGAGCTGCGGCAGATCCTGGACACCGAGGAGGGCATTCGCGCCTCCGCGTGGGTCGAGCGCGACGGCAGGCTCTACGTGCAGACGACGTGGGACGCGCCGCGCTGGCGACTGTGCGTGGCGGACCCGGAGACGCCCGAACGCCGGAACTGGACGGAGCTGGTCCCCGAGGACCCGGACTCGGTGCTGGAGGCCGCGCGTTGGTTCGACGGGGGCGACGACGCTCCCGCACAGCTCGTCGTGTTGCGGACGCGGCACGCGGTCTCCGAACTCGCACTGCACGACCCCGAGACCGGCGCACGCAGCGAGGTGCTGCCGCTGCCGGGAACGGGCCAGGTCACCAACGTGACGACGGTCGACGAGGGGACCGACTCCGGCCGGGACCAGCTGTGGATCGGCTGGACCGACTTCGCGACGCCCCCGTCCGTGCATCGCTACTCGCACGCCGCCCGCGAGACCGTGCTCGACGAAGCGGCTCCCGGCGCCGCCGACCTGCCCGAGGTGCACACGAGCCAGGTCTCCTACACCTCCGCGGACGGCACGACCGTGCGCATGTTCGTGCTGAGCCCCACCGAGCGGCCGGACCGGCCGCGCCCGGCGCTGCTCACCGGCTACGGCGGGTTCTCGCTGTCGATGGAGCCGGGCTACGCGCCCTCGGCGCTGGCCTGGGTGGCCGCAGGCGGCGTGTGGGCCGAGCCGTCGCTCCGTGGCGGCGGCGAGGAGGGTGAGCAGTGGCACCGCGCGGGAATGCGCGAGAGCAAGCAGAACGTCTTCGACGACTTCCACGCTGCCGCCGAACACCTTCTGGCGACCGGTCGGACCACTGCGGAGCAGCTCGCGATCACCGGCGGCTCCAACGGCGGGCTGCTCGTCGGTGCGGCGCTGACGCAGCGGCCCGAGCTGTACCGGGCGGTGGTGTGTTCGGCACCGCTGCTGGACATGGTGCGCTACGAACGGTTCCTACTCGGCCGCACGTGGAACGAGGAGTACGGCACCGCCGACGATCCCGACGAACTGGCCTGGTTGCTGTCGTACTCGCCGTACCACCACGTCCGGGCCGGCACGGAGTACCCCTCGGTGCTGTTCACGGTGTTCGAATCGGACACACGGGTCGATCCCCACCACGCCAGGAAAATGTGCGCGGCGATGCAGTACGCGACGATCTCCGATCCCGCCGACCGGCCCGTGCTGCTCCGGCGGGAGACCGAGGTCGGGCACTCGGCTCGTTCGGTCTCGCGCACTGTGGGCCTGGCGGCCGACCAGCTCACTTTCCTCGCGGAGGCGACCGGACTCGCGTGGGAGTGAGCGCACCGTCCGCGATCACCTGAACACAACACGTACCGCTGGGTTCGATTCGGTAACGCTGACGTCACGGGAACCGATCGAAACAGACGAGTGCTCTTTCGGCCGACGCGCCGAGGGGGCCGTCGGGCACCCCCGTCCCGACCCGTGCGCCACGTCGCACCGCAGACCTGAACACACCCCCGTGGAGACCCCCGATCCATGATTCCTCCGAGCCTGTCCCAGCCCAACTGCATCCAGGAGGAAGGCAGCTGGTGCGGCGCGGTCTACGATCTGACCAAGAGCGACTGGCTGGCCCGTTCCGCGGACCTGGTCATTGCGAAGCCGCTGAGCATCCTGACGACCCTCGTGGTCGCCTTCGCGATCCGCTGGTTCGTCCACCGCGCGATCACCAAGCTGACCCAGGGCAACGGATCTCCCCCGAAGGTCCTGCAGCCGTTGCGCGAGCGGAAGGGCGACGCCACCTCGCAGGCGATGCTGCAGGAGCGCCGGATGCAACGCGCCCGCACGATCGGCTCGGTGCTGAAGTCGATCACCTCGCTGGTCGTGTTCAGCCTCGCGGTGATGTACATCCTCAGCGACCTGGGCTTCGAACTCGGCCCGGTGCTCGCCTCCGCCGGTGTCGTCGGTGTGGCGGTCGCCTTCGGTGCGCAGAACCTCGTCCGGGACTTCCTGTCCGGGATGTTCATGATGGTCGAGGACCAGTACGGCGTGGGTGACTGGGTGGACGTCGGCGAGGCCAGCGGCACCGTCGAGGCGGTCGGGTTGCGGGTGACCACGCTCCGGGACCTCAACGGCACGGTCTGGTACGTCCGCAACGGCGAGATCGTGCGCGTCGGCAACTCCTCCCAGGGCTTCGCGACCGCCGTCGTCGACCTTCCGATCTCGCACACGAGCAACGTGGAGAAAGCCCTGGAAGTGGCCGCGCGGGTGGCAGGCGAAGCCACCGAACGCGAACCACTCGCCCAGGACGTGCTCGCGCCCCCCGAGATGCTGGGTGTCGACCAGATCACCGCGGACACGATCACCCTGCGGCTCACGGTGAAGGTGCGCCCCGGCAAGCAGTGGAGTGTGCAGCGCAGACTGCGGGTCGAGATCAAGCAGGCTTACGACGAAGAAGACATCAAGCCGCCGTACCCCGCAGGGCGCCCCATGCTGCCGACCGTGTGACACCGACGGGGCGGTCCGTGGAAGATGGGTCCTGTGACTTCCACGGACACCTTCTACGACCAGGTCGGCGGCGAGGCGACGTTCCATTTCATCGTGGCGCGGTTCTACGAGGAAGTGGCCAAGGACGAGCTGCTGCGGCCGCTGTACCCGGAGGAGGATCTCGGCCCGGCCGAGGAGCGGCTCCGGTTGTTCCTCATGCAGTACTGGGGAGGCCCGCACACCTACAGCGACCAGCGCGGGCACCCGCGGTTGCGGATGCGCCACGCACCGTTCAAGATCGGCCCGGCCGAGCGTGACGCCTGGCTGCGGTGCATGCGCATCGCGGTGGACGAGGCGAACCTGGATCCGGCGCATCGCGACCAGCTCTGGCAGTACCTGGAGATGGCGGCCAACAGCATGATCAACTCGTGGTTCTAGAGGGCTTGAGCTGAGTCGATGAACGAGCACCCGCCGGACGGGACCCGGCGCGCCTGGTGGCACGACACCGTGTTCTACCGGGTCGACCTGCGCCTGTTCGCCGACTCCGACGGCGACGGCGTCGGCGACCTCAACGGCATCCGGCATCGCCTCGGCTATCTGGAGCTGCTCGGTGTGGAGGCGCTCTGGCTGACCGGTGTGGTCTCGGAAGCCGTCGACGGTCGTGGACGCGGCATGCGGGTGGACCCGGTCGTGGGCGACCTGGCGTCGCTGCAACTGCTGGCGACCGAGGCCCACGAATCCGGGATGCGGCTCACGATCGACCTGCCGTTCGAGCGCGACCGGGTCGGCCCCGATGCGGCGGCCGGGTTCGCCGACGCCGTGCACTTCTGGCTGGGCAGCGATCTCGACGGGATCCGGGTCGGCACCCAGCCGGGCATGGGCGCGCCCGCGGACGCTGTGGTGCAGGAACTCGTCGACCTCCTCCGGCCGGTGTTCGACACCTACCCGAACCGTGGTGTCGGCGTGGTGATCGACGACTGGTTCGCCAACCATGGCCGGAGCGGCTCGTCGAACCTGGTGACCGACCTGCGTCTGGGGGACGTGAGCTTCGAGGCCGACGAGCTGCGCAAGACGATCGAGCGCGTGCTCGCCGATTCGCACGCGCTCGGCAGCCCGGCGGTGTGGGTGTCGGCGGGGCAAGCGTTGACCCGGCCTGTGACCCGCTACGGCGGCGGCGACCTGGGCCGCGACCGCGCACGCGCGATGGCACTGGTGAAGTGCGCGCTGCCGGGGATTCCGGGGCTCGACAACGGCGAAGAGCTGGCGCTGCCGGACGGAGTGATCCCGGGCCTGTCGGAAACGATCGTGCGCAGCCCGATGCCGTGGGAGGGCACCGAACCCCCGTTCGGTTTCTCCAGCGCGCCCGGTCATTGGGAGGCCACGACCCGCGAGTGGGCGGAGTTCACGGTCGAGACGCAGATGGAAACACCGGACTCGACGTTGTCGCTGTACCGGACCGCGCTGCAACTGCGCCGGGAGATCCCGGGATTCACCGACAACGACGACGTCGACTGGTACGGCGCTCCCTCGGGGTGCCTGGCGTTCCAGCGCGGCCGCGGTGGACCAGTGTGTGCGACGAACACGTCCACGACGACGGTTCCGTTGCCGCCCGGTGAGGTGTTGCTGTCGAGTCGGCCGTTGACGTCACGCGAGCTGCCTCCCGACACATCGGTATGGCTGCTGTGATGTTCGGGTCGCGCGGATCGGGCACTGGTCGGGCACCCTGCGCCAAGAGCTTCCGCCCGCGAAGTGATCTGCGTTGGTGGTTCCGCGGCGGCTCTGCGCAGCCAGCGAGACAACCGTCGGTGCACCGTTGCTGACCACAGCCCCGCTCCGCACCCTCTTGGCAGATCCATCCGCGCGCCTGTTCGCCGCTGTGTGATGTACGCCTCGCCTGAACCCCCTGCGGTGCGGGGTGTCGACCGGGGCTGGGTATCTTTCGGGGTATTCCGATTCCCCGAGTTTCCGGTTCGTGGACGCCATGACTGCTGTGCTGCCGGAGGCTGCGAGCACGCCTCGGACGCGACGGCTCGTCGGCCTGGACCTGGCCAGATTCCTCGCCATCGTCGGGATGCTCGGCGTCCATTTCGGAGTCCCGGTGGTCGACGGCCGTGCGGAACACGTGACCTTCTTCGCCTTTAGCGGCCGCTCGACGGCGTTGTTCACGGTGCTCGCAGGCGTGTCGTTGGCCTTGCTGTCCGGCCGGACGACACCACCGACCGGTGAGGCGCTGCGGGCGGCGCGGACGCGCATCGCGGTGCGCGGAGTGCTGCTCATCCTGTTGGGTGTCGCGCTGGCGAAGGCGACCGAGGCGACAGGGTTCCTGCTGACGGTCATCATCGCGTTCTACGGGCTGTACTTCCTGCTGTCCTTGCCGTTCGTGGGGATGCCGGCGCGTGGTCTGGCGATCGCGGCGGGAACGGTGCTCGTCCTGGGTCCGCAGTTGTCGTTCGTGCTGCGGAACTGGCTGGCCTCCGACGAGGCGTTGACGAACATGGTGGCCATGGTGAACTCGGTAGACCCGGGGCATCTCATCGCGCACCTCGGGCTCGTCGACATGATGCTGTACCGCTTCTACCCTGCCGCTTCGTACCTCGGACTGGTGCTCGCGGGCATGGCCATCGGACGGTGCGACCTGCGCGACCGGGTGGTGCGGCTGAAACTCGGACTCGGTGGAGTCGTCGTTGCGGTCGTCGCGTACGCGTCCTCGTCCCTGCTGGTCACGCTCGCGGGCGTGCGGCCGCAGTGGGGACCGGACGGGCTGATGCCGCCGGAGGGAACGGTCGCCGTCGGCCACGCTGACTGGCTGCTGGCCGCCACCCCGCACACCGGCAGCACGTTCGAGATGGTGGGCGGGCTCGGCGTGTGCATGGCGGTGCTTGCCGTGTGCCTCGAACTCGCGGACCACGCTGGGCGCGCGCTGAAGCCGTTCGCGCTCGCCGGTTCGATGGGCCTCACCCTCTACGCGCTGCACGCGATGGTGCTGGCGTGGCAGGTCGCCGTGGGCGGCTGGCCGCTCAGCGGCGTGTCACCCGAGTTGGCCGAGATCGCCGCGTTGGGTCCGGCCAGCGAAGGGATCGCGAACCTTCCCGCTTTCCCGGAGGACGGCTCGCAACCGACGGGTTTCGTGGCGTGGCTCAACGTCTACATGTCCGAGGTGTTCCTGGTGTTCTCGGTGCTGTTCGCGGTGCTGTGGCGCCGCCGGTTCGTCCGCGGGCCGCTCGAGGCGGCGGTGAGCGAGTCGGTGCGCTGGGTCTGCGAACTCCTCCCCCACCTCAAGCCCAAGAGCCTGCCCCGCGACGCCTGACGGGGCCCCCCGTGGTGCGAACGGCACTCTCACCCCGTCACACGAGGCGAGAGTGCCGTTCGCACCACTCCACCCCGTGAGGCGAACGGCACGTTCGCCTCGTGTGGTGAGGCGAGAGTGCCGTTCGCCTCACATCAGGAGGGGGAGGAGGGCGTGGCGGCGACGCACGACCGCGCCGAAGCGGGAGTCGAGCCGCAGCCACGCGTCGGTGGCGCTCACCCGCACGATCTCGTCCGGATCGGGCTGCTGCGGCAGGAACCCCATGCCCGAGAGCACGAACAGGCAGCGCAGCGGCACCGTCACCTCGTAACCCGAGCCGGAGACCGTGAACACCTCCTGATCCATCAGCGAGGCCGGCGGAGTGCCCTTCGGACCGACGTTCTCCTTCGCCACCCCGACGCCGTGTTCGGCCACTTCGGACACCACCGTGGCGGGGAGGTCGTCGACCCGCTTCCAGCCTTCCGCCGGCGGCAGCTGCGAACGCCACATCAGGTCCTTGGGCGGCCCCGGGTCCATCACCGGTCCACCGGCCACCGTCAACGTCGCGAGCAACTCACCGCCCGCCGAGGTGACGTCCGACGGTTCGACCTCGCCACCCACCACCCGGGTGCACAGCGCGTCGAACGGCGTCTGGGCCCACACGTCGAGCCGGTCCGTGCCGGGACGATTGCGCATCCGCACCACGGCCTGATCGTCGAGGCGCACCACCCGGGCGACGAAGGCGCCGAGATCGTCGCGCTCGACTGCGTCCGGCATCCGCAACTCAGCCACGCAGCGGCTCCGTGTTCGTCGTGGCGACCTGCCATTCCTGCAGGAACGCCCGCTCCGAGTCGTTGAGCCGACGCGGACGCCCCTCGGTCACGTCGTAGGGCACCATCAGCGTCTCCGCCGTGGCCACCGACGCCTCCGAGCCCGCGTGGGCCGTGTAGTCGACGATGAACGACGCGGCGCGCAGCTCCCGCACCGACATCGTCACCTGCAACGGACCCGCCGAATACACCACCGGCGAGTGGTAGTCGATCGCGACTCGGGCGACGACCATGCCGTCGGCCAAGCCACGGAGCCCGCGGCGGCCCGCCTCCTGGAACAGCAGGCACGCGCGTGCCTCTTCCAGGAGCGTGACCGTCCGCGCGTGGTTGACGTGTCCGTAGGCGTCCATGTCGGACCACCGAACCGGCACCTCGGCAACGTAAGCGCCCACCGACTTCCCTTCTGTTCGAACTCGACGGATCCGGCTGTCCGGCGCGACCGGACACCCGGTTCACCGTCAGCGCACCATGCTGCGCAGCTGGCGTGCCGCGACCGACAGGGTCGCGAGGTCCAGCCGCCCGGAGCGCTTGATTTCCTCCAATGCCGCGCGGGCACGGCCGAGCCGAGCCGCGTTCGCCTGCTCCCACGAGGCGATCTTGTTCTGCGGGCTTTCGCCCGGGTCCCCGGCGCGCAGCACGTCGACCGTGATCGCCCGCACCGACGCGTACAGGTCGTCGCGCAGCGCGAGCCGCGCCAACGAGTGCCACCGGTTGCCGCGTTCCAGCTCACCGACGGCCACCAGCAACCGCTCGATGTCGAGGTGTTCGGAGAGCTCGTAGTAGACCTCCGCCGCTTCCGCTGCGGTGTACTCGGCCGAGCTGCTGTCCCGCTCGGCGAGCTCGGCGACCTCGGTGATGTCGAGCAGGCAGAACGTGTCCAGCAACACCGCGACGCGTTCGGCCAGCGACTCCGGCACACCGTCGGCGACGAGCTTGTCCCGCTGTTCGGCCGCGGCCTGCGCCGCGCCGCCGCGCAGCATTCCGCGGATCGCGCCGGACAATTCCGCCACCACCGGCCGGAACCGGCTGATCTCCGCACCGATCGCCAACGGCTGCGGCCGGTTCGACAGCAACCACCGCGAGGCACGGTCGAGCAGCCGCCGCGTCTCCAGCACCATGAAGTCCGCGACGTCGCTGGCGATCACGCTGTCCAGAGCGTCGATCTCCCGCCACAGCGCAGGCAGGTCGTAGACGCCGGTGGCGACGAAGAACGCCCGCACCGCGTCGGTGGTCTCGGCGCTCATCTCCTCCGACAACCGGAACGCGTAGGAGACACCGGCGCCGTCGACGACCTCGTTCACCATCACCGTCGAGGTGATCTCCCGGCGCAGCGGGTGCGCCGGAATCGCCTCGGCGTAGCGCTGACGCAACGGGGTCGGGAAGTAGTCCCGCACCTTCGAGGCGAACGCGTCCGCGTCAGGCAGCCCCGAGGCGAGTACGTCGTCCTTGAGCGAAAGCTTCACGTGCGCCAACAGGGTCGCCAATTCCGGAGAAGTGAGCCCCTCGCCCGCCTTGTCCCGTTCCTTGACCTGCTTCGGCGTCGGTAGCGCCTCCAGTTCCCTGTCCACGCCCCGGTTGCGTTCCAGCGCCGTGATCTGCCGGGCGTGCACCGACAGCATCGGCGCGGCGTGCGCCCGGGAGACACCGAGCACGGCGTTCTGCCGGTAGTTGTCCGCGAGCACCAGATCCGACACTTCGTCGGTCATCTCGGCGAGCAATGCGTTGCGCTGCTCGCCGCCGAGCCGGCCCTGCGCGACCAATTGGTCCAGCATCACCTTGATGTTGACCTCGTGGTCCGAGCAGTCCACCCCGGCCGAGTTGTCCAGCGCGTCGGTGTTGACCTTGCCGCCGTTCTGGGCGAACTCGATGCGCCCGAGGCTGGTGAGTCCGAGATTGCCGCCCTCACCCACGACCGTGCACCGCAGCTGGTCACCGTCCACCCGGACCGAGTCGTTCGCCTTGTCCCCGACGTCGGCGTGCGACTCGGTGCTGGCCTTCACGTAGGTGCCGATGCCGCCGTTCCACAGCAGATCCGCCGGGGCAAGCATGATGTGCTTGATCAGCTCCGGCGGCGAGAGCTGCTGGACGTCCTCGTCGATGCCCAACGCCGCACGGATCTGCGGGTTCAGCGGGATCGATTTCAGCGACCTCGGCCAGATTCCGCCGCCCTCACTGATCATCGAACGGTCGTAGTCGTCCCATGTGGATCGTGGCAGGTCGAAGAGCCGCCGGCGCTCGGCGAACGAACTCGCCGCGACCGGGTCCGGGTCGATGAACACGTGCATGTGGTTGAACGCGGCGACCAGCCGGATGTGTTCGGAGAGCAGCATGCCGTTGCCGAAGACGTCACCGGCCATGTCCCCGACACCCACGACGGTGAACTCCTGGCTCTGGGTGTCCACGTCGAGTTCGCGGAAGTGCCGCTTGACGCTCTCCCACGCGCCCTTCGCGGTGATGCCCATCGCCTTGTGGTCGTAGCCGACGGACCCGCCCGAGGCGAACGCGTCACCGAGCCAGAATCCGTACGACTCGGCGACTTCGTTGGCGATGTCGGAGAAACTCGCGGTGCCCTTGTCGGCCGCCACCACCAGGTAGCTGTCGTCGCCGTCGTGGCGCACCACGTCTCTGGCCGGTGCGACCCCATCGCCTGCGAGGTTGTCGGTGAGGTCGAGCAACCCGGAGATGAAGCTGCGGTAGCACGCGATCCCTTCGGCCAGGTTCGCTTCCCGGTCCGCGCCCGGATCCCCGGTCGGCAGCGGCGGGCGCTTCACCACGAAGCCGCCCTTCGCCCCGACCGGCACGATCACGGCGTTCTTCACCGCCTGCGCCTTGACCAGACCGAGGATTTCGGTGCGGAAGTCCTCGCGACGATCCGACCAGCGCAAGCCACCCCGGGCGACGGAGCCGAATCGCAGGTGCACACCCTCGACGCGGGGCGAGTAGACGAAGATCTCGAACTGCGGGCGCGGTTCCGGCAGCCCGGGGATCGCCTGCGGTTCCAGCTTGAACGCCAGGAACGAGCGCAGGTTCCCCTGCCCGTCGGCGACGAAGTAGTTCGTCCGCAGCGTCGCCTGGATCAGGTTCAGGTAGCCGCGCAGGATCCGGTCCGCGTCGAGGCCGGTGACCTCGTCGATGAGCCGGGTGGCTTCGGCGACCAGACCGTCCTGTTGGGACTCACGCGTCGCGTCGTCCACCGACGGGTCGAAGCGCACCTGGAACAGCCGCATCAACGCGACCGCCGTGGTGCTGTGCGAGAGGATCACGTTCTCGATGTAGTCCTGCCCGTAGGCGGTGCCGACCTGACGCAGATACTTCGCGTACCCGCGCAGCACCGACACCTCGCGCCAGCTCAACCCGGCGCGCAGGACGAGCGCGTTGAACCGGTCGACCTCGGCCTGCCCCCGCCACGCGGCGCGGAAGGCCTCCTCGAACCGTTCCCGCAGCGAGTCGAGACGCTCCGGCCCCGCCGCGTCGAGCAGCCCCGGTTCGAGCCGCAGCCCGAAGTCGAAGATCCAGCATCGGGTGCCGTTCTCGCGCATCACCTCGTACGGCCGCTCGTCGACGACCTCGACGCCCATGCTCTGCAACACCGGCAGGACCTGCGAGAGCGTGACCCGTTGTTCGACGTACATCTTGAACCGGCGTTCACCCGGCTCGGGGTCCTTCGGGAGGTAGAAGGACATCGCGAGATCGCCGGGCTCGGCCAGCGAATGCAGGCGGCCCAGGTCCACCAGGCCCTCGCTCGCGTCGAAATCCTCTTTGTACGCCTCGGGGAACGACGCCGAGTAGCGCTGCGCGACCTCGTTGAGCGCCTCCGAGACACCCATCCGGTGCCCGTTGCGTGCCCGATCCTGGTCGACCTGGTCGAGCATCTCGTCGTCCCAGGTGCGGATGGCACGCTCCAGCCGCTCCTGGATCCGGCGCGGATCCGGTTCGCCCGAACGGTCGGGGTCGGTGTGGACCATGAAGTGCACCCGAGCGAGTGTCGACTCGCCGACCCGGGTGCTGTATTCGAGGCTGGACCCGCTGAGCTCGTCGAGCAGCACCTCCTGCATCGCCAGCCGCGAACTCGTCGTGTACCGGTCGCGCGGCAGGTACACCAGGCACGAGAAGAACCGGCCGAACGGGTCGCGCCGGATGAAGGGCTTGAGTTTGCGACGCTCGGCGAGTGCGAGCACCCCGGTGATCGTCTGCTGCAGCGTGTCGATGTCGGTGGAGAACAGTTCGGTGCGCGGGTAGTTCTGGATCTCCTCCAGCATCCGCTGCCCTGAGTAGGACTCCATCGGGAAGCCCGCGCGGTGGATGACCTCACGCACCCCGCGTTCGATCACCGGGATGTCGAGCACGTTCTCGTGCAGCGCGGTGGTGGTGAACAGGCCGAGGAACCGATGTTCGCCGGTGACCTCGCCGTTGTCGTCGAAGGTCTTCACGCCCACGTAGTACGGGTGGATCGCTCGGTGCACAGTGGACGGAGCACTGCCCTGGGTGAGCACGAGCAGGTCCTTCGACAACGCGTTGGCCGCCGTGTCCGGACCCGCAGTCAGGCTGCGCGCGGCGAGACTGTCGCTGCGCAGGACCCCGAGCCCCGAGGCCAGCACCGCACGCAGCGCGGGGGTGCCGTCGTCGTCGCGGACGAGTTCGTTGTGCCGGTAGCCCAGGAACGTGAAATGCCCGTCGGCGAGCCAGCGCAGCAGCCCCGCACCGTCGGCCGCGTGTCCCTGGTCCACCGATGACGGCGGGTTCTCCTCCAGCGACTCGGCGAGGCCGCGCGCGGTGCTGATCATCCGCTCGGTGTCCTCGACGACCTCCCGCACGTCGTTGAGCACGGTGCCCAGACCCTGTTCGAGCGTGCGCGCCCGCTCGGGGTCGGTGACCTGGTCCACCTCGACGTACATCCACGACTCCGCCAGCGCGTCGGCGGGCGGCGACGACGGGTCGGCGTCGGCGAGCACCTCGAGCAGTTCACCCGCGACGTCGCGGCGCACCACGATGATCGGGTGAATGATGCGTCGCACCTGCGCACCGTCCCGGCCGAGCTCGGCGATCACCGAGTCCACCAGGTACGGCATGTCGTCGACCACCGTCTGCACGACCGTCGCCCCGCACTGCCAGCCGTCCTCGGCCCGGCTCGGGTTGAAGATCTTCACCACCGGTCTGCCGGAGGCGCGGTGGCGGGCGAGCTCACGATGCGACCGCAGCGCCCCCACGAGGTCGTTCGGGTCGTCGTCGGCGAGTTCCTCGGCGGGAACGTGGCGGTAATACTTGTGCAACAGGTCCGAGAGTTCCGGCGCCGACTCCGCGGCCCGGTCCAGCAGTTTGTCCCTGGCCTGCTCCGGGTCGTCGTGCGCAGCGGTGATCGCGGTCTCCCGCTGGGCTCGCCGGGTCACTTCGGTCTCCACCTGTCCGGGATTCGAGGTCATCTTCAGGCAGCTCCACGCTTCACGGCACCTCGTTGTGCCAAGACGCATCCACCCTAGAGCCTGCGCACGTCCCCGTGGGCGAGCGGCCGGGAGCGGCGCCACTCGAAGGCCCCCACGACCTCACCGGACGCGAGGTGTCCAGGTGTGCTGGTCGGAACCGCCGTGCCGGTGTCGTGCCCGCGTGTCCCGGCCTTCCTCCCTGTCGGCTGACCTGCGCGGACCACCCCGGACCGACACGGTGCCGGTCTCGGATCCGAGCGTGATTCCGGACACATCGCCGCCGGTACGCCCACCCGAGTCCGTTCCGGTGGGGCGTTCTTCGGCGACGGGCTCGCCGCGCCGCCCGGTCTCGTAGGCCATGAGGGCCTCGGTGAGCAGGTCCGCGAGTCCGGCGCGGGAATGCTTGGCCGAACCGACAGCGCGCAGCGCGCGCTCCGCAGGAGCGTCCCCCTCGGCGCTCGCCGCGACGGAATCGCCGCTCGGCTCGGGCTCTGGCGGTTCGTGGAGCGTCGGCTCGGACCCCGTCGACCCGGTGCCCAGGACCTCGAGCTCGGTCGGCGCGTCCCCGATGGGCTCGTGGCCCGTCGGCTCGGGCAGCACGGCTTCACGCGCTGTCGGCTCCTCGTCGGGTTCGGCGCGCCTGCGGCGGCCACCGGTACCGGGGACAGGCGCCTCGGGAGCCCCACGGAGGCCCGCCCGGATCTCGGCGAGCGACTTGCCGCGCGAACGCCGCCCCTCACCAGCCTGGTCATCCGGGCCAGGCTCGGCCAGGGCGGCCGGAAAGGCGCCGGTTCCGTCCGTACTCGCCGCCGACGGAAACGCCTCGAACGAGCCCGTCCCCAGGGGCGCCGGGTCCTCGACGCGCGTCGGCTCCGACTCGCCGCCGGGGTTCTCCGATGCCGGAGCCGAATCCGGGACGGCCGGGTCGGCCGGTGGCGTGGCGATCACCGGCATGATCGCGGTGACCTCGGCTCGCTCCGCCGGTCCGTCGAGTTCTCGCTCGGGCTCGAACCCCGCCCTCCGCTCGTCCGGGACGGGTTCCTCGTCCGGTTCAACGTCCGGTTCGGCCACTCGCCTGCTACCGGTGAACGACGGGACGGCAGCGCCGGCGTCCACCGGGAACCCGAACATCGAGGCCAGCACACCCGGTGCCCGGCCGGACAACACGTTCCGCTCAGGCTCACGCTCGGACTGCTCAGGCCGGGCCCTGTCGAGCGACGCACCGCCGGAGGGCGCGGGCTCGGACTCGGCGCGCTCGCCGGCAGACTCCTCAGCCAGCGTGGCGAGGATGTGCTCGGCGAAGGACGAGAACGCCGTCGGCTCGTCACCGGCCGACCGCACCTGCTCGTCCTCGGATCGTCCGTCGGACGTCTCGCCGACCCCGTGACCCGGCGTGTCCTCGACCGCTGTCGAGAGGTCGTCAACGAGCACCGGTTCCGGCCCACCGAACATCCGGTCCTCGACCGTCACCGCCCAGTCCGGTCCCGCCGGTACCTCGTCGTGAGGATCGCCGATCAGGTCCGCAGCGACCTCGGAGGAGGCCGCAGTGCCGCTGAGCGTCTCCATGAGTCGCCGCGCCGCATCGCGTGCGCTCTCCTGCTCGGGCAGCGACCGTTGCGGGGAGAAGGCGGGGGCGGACTCGCCCGGAGGCGCCTCGGGCTCGGCCACCGGTTCGCGCCTGTCTTGCTGCGGTACGACGGTGGGCGCCGGAATCCGCGGGAACTCTTCGAGGACGCGCACCCGCGCCGTGTGCGCGGCGGTCCGCCACCGGCGCTCGATTCCGTACGCGTCGCGCAGGCATCGCAGCGCCGTTTCGTACTCGGCGGTGCGCTCGTAGACCTGCGAGAGGACGCTCAACGACTCCGCGTGCACCTCACCGCAGTGGTGTCGCTCGGCATCCGTCGACGACTCGGCGAGCAACCGGAGAGCGGCGTCGTGGTCACCGGCCGGAAGGTGCACCCGTGTCGCGATCGCCAGTCTCAACCAGCCCACCGACTTCGCCGATGCCGCACGCACCGGCCGGTTGAGGACTTCGTCGGCCGCGGCGAGCGCGGCTTCGTGCCGACCGAGATCCAGCAACCCGTGGACCCGCTCCAACACGAGCAGCGAACGCACCTCGCCGCTGTCGGCCTCCGGGTCGGGCATCGCGGCCAGCAACTCCAGGCCCGCCTCCGCGGCGGTCACCGCCTCCGAGGCCGCACCCTCCCGACGTGTGTGCCCAGCGCGGACAGCGGACACCCGCGCTCGAAGCAGCATGGCCGTGTCCTCGTCGAGCTCCGGCGCCGCCGAGTACAGCCGTTCGGCCTCGGCACACGCCTCGGCGCGCTCAGTGCTCCGGCTGTCCGGCGGTAGCGCGGCACTCATCTCGACGAGCGCGTGGGCGCGAATCGACGGCTCGATCCGGTCCTGCGCGAGGACCGGCTCGAGCACCCGCAGCGCGGTGTGCGCGCTTCCCGCGACCCGGGCGCAGCACGCCAGCTCGATCCGCAGCTCCGGCAAGGACTCGTGCGGCACGCCCGCCCGGCCCTCGGCGGCGTCGTGCGTGGCCGCGATCGCCCGCTCGGTCACCGCGATCGACCGTCCCAGCCGGTTCGAGGCGAACACGGCCAGCGTCTCCGCCCGCAACCGCAACGAGCGGTCACCGGCGAGCCGCGCCTGCGCGGTCAACCGGTCGCCGAGAAGCAAGGTCAGCTCGGGGACCCGCCAGCGCATCCGGCGGGCCGGATTCAGCAGATCGTCCTCCGCCCGGCCCGGGCCCGAACCGTGCACGGCACCTCCCCGCTCAGCCTCGCGTCAGCTTGCGATGCGTGACGCGATGCGGACGAGCCGCTTCGGCACCCAGGCGTTCGATCTTGTTCTGCTCGTAGCCCTCGAAGTTGCCCTCGAACCAGAACCACTTCGCCGGGTTCTCGTCGGTGCCCTCCCACGCGAGGATGTGCGTGGCCACACGGTCCAGGAACCACCTGTCGTGCGAGATCACCACGGCGCAGCCCGGGAAGTTCTCCAACGCGTTCTCCAGCGAACTCAGCGTCTCGACGTCGAGGTCGTTGGTGGGCTCGTCCAGCAGGATCAGGTTGCCGCCCTCCTTGAGCGTCAACGCCAGGTTGAGCCGGTTGCGCTCACCGCCGGAGAGCACTCCGGCAGGTTTCTGCTGGTCGGCGCCCTTGAAACCGAAGGCGCTCACGTAGGCACGGGAGGGCATCTCGACCTGGCCGACCTTGATGTGGTCGAGCTCGTCGGAGACGACCTGCCACACGTTCTTGTTCGGGTCGATGCTCGCCCGGTTCTGGTCGACGTAGGAGAGCCTGACGGTGTCGCCGACCTTCACGGTGCCCGAGTCGGGCTCCTCCAGACCGACGATCGTCTTGAACAGCGTCGTCTTACCCACACCGTTCGGGCCGATGACGCCGACGATGCCGTTGCGCGGCAGGCTGAACGACAGGTCGTCGATGAGAACCGTGTCGCCGAAGCCCTTGCGCAGGTTCTCGACCTCGACGACCGTGTTGCCCAGGCGGGGGCCCGGCGGGATCTGAATCTCCTCGAAGTCGAGCTTGCGGGTCTTCTCCGCCTCGGCCGCCATCTCTTCGTAGCGGTCGAGGCGCGACCGCGACTTCGTCTGGCGCGCCTTGGCGTTGGAGCGCACCCACTCCAGCTCGTCCTTGAGGCGCTTCTGCAGCTTCTGGTCGCGCTTGCCCTGCACCGCGAGCCGTTCCTGCTTCTTCTCCAGGTAGGTGGAGTAGTTGCCCTCGTACGGGTAGGTGCGGCCACGGTCGAGCTCGAGGATCCAGCCCGCGACGTTGTCCAGGAAATACCTGTCGTGTGTGACGGCCAGGACGGCGCCCTCGTAGTTGGCGAGGAACTGCTCCAGCCACAGCACGCTCTCGGCGTCGAGGTGGTTCGTGGGCTCGTCGAGCAGCAGCAGGTCGGGCTTGCTCAGCAGCAGCTTGCACAGCGCCACCCGGCGCTTCTCACCACCGGAGAGGTTCTTGACCTCGGCCTCCGGCGGCGGGCAGCGCAGCGCGTCCATCGCCTGCTCGAGCTGGGAGTCGATCTCCCAGGCGTCGGCGTGGTCGAGCTCCTCCTGGAGCTTGCCCATCTCCTCCATCAGCTCGTCGGTGTAGTCCGTGGCGAGCTGTTCGGCGATCGCGTTGAAGCGGTGCAGCTTCTCGACGATCTCGCCGACGCCTTCCTCGACGTTGCCGAGGACGGTCTTGTTCTCGTTCAGCGGGGGTTCCTGCTGCATGATCCCGACGGTGTAGCCGGGCGAGAGGAAGGCCTCACCGTTGTCCGCGTGTTCGAGTCCGGCCATGATCTTGAGCACGGTCGACTTGCCGGCGCCGTTCGGGCCGACCACGCCGATCTTGGCGCCGGGGTAGAACTGGATCGTGGCGTCATCAAGGATGACCTTGTCCCCGTGCGCCTTGCGCACCTTCTTCATGGTGTAGATGAACTCGGCCATACGCTCAATCGTAGTGGCGAGTCAGTGTCGGCTTCGCACCGCCCGGGGTCACGACGACGAGCGGCCGGAGTCTTTGTCCGCGAGCTGCTGCAGCATCGCGTTGTAGGCGCTGAGATCGGCGTCGCCGTCGGCGTCGGCCTTGCGGTCGATCCGGCGTGCCTGACGTGCGTCGGCGCGCGACCACTGGATGAGCAGCGCGAGCATCACCACGACGAGCGGCACCTCGCCGGAAGCCCAGGCCAGGCCGCCGCCGAGCCGCTGGTCGGCGAGCAGGTCGGTCATGAACGGCAGGGCCAGCGACTGGTAGAAGTTCTGCCCGATCACGGTGTTGGACATCATCAACGCGATGCCGAAGAACGCGTGGAACGGCATCGAGACGAACACCAGACCGACCTTCGCCAGTGGCTGCAGCGGCCGCGGCGCCGGGTCGACCCCGATGACCGGCCAGTAGAAGACGTAGCCGACGAGCAGGAAGTGCGCGTTCATCGCCAGGTGCGCCCAATGCTGCGGCAGAGCGGCGTCGAACAGGCCGGAGAAATACAGCGCGTAGAAGGAGCCGACGAACAGCGCCAGGGCGACGAACGGGTTCGTCAGGAACCGCGTCACCGGGGAGTGCAGGAACGCGACGAGCCACTCGCGCGCCCCGTCGGGCGCATCTTTTCCGGACGCGGGCAGCGCCCGCAACGCCAGCGACGTGGGACCGCCGAGCACGAGCAACACCGGCGCCAGCATCGACAGCAGCATGTGCTGTCCCATGTGGACACTGAACATGGCGGGCGCGTACACGCCGACGCCCATGCTGGTGGCGAAGAAGATCGTGGCACAGCCGCACAGCCACGCGAGGGTGCGCCCGACGGGCCACTGGTCGCCTCGTTGCGACAGCCGCCGCACCCCCGCTAGGTACAGCCCTGCGAGGACCAGCGCGAGCGTGCCGAAGATCAGGTCGAACCGGAAGTCGAACAGCAGCCGGGCGGCGGTGGGCGCGAACTCGACCGGATAGCCGATGAGCAGCTCGGTGCGCCCCGGCGGGGGCCCGAGCTCGGCCGGTGGCGGCGTTCGGCTCAGCGCGACCGCGACGCCGAAGGTGGCGAACATGGTGAGCAACTCGACCGCACCGAGCTGCATCAGCGATCGCGCGCCGCCGTCGGCGATGCGCCGCACCGCCCGCTGCCGCTGGAGGTAGCCGAACACGCCGAGCACGACCACGGCCGCGGTCTTCACGAGCACCAGCGCCCCGTAGGTCGTGGTGAACACCTGCGTCAACGGGACGCGCACCAGCGCGTTGAGGATCCCGGACAACGCGAGCGCGCCCCAGCACACCAGCGCGACCGCCGAGTACCGGCGCGCGACGAGACCGAGGTGGGCTCCTCCGCGCGCGGCGTGGGCGAGTAGCGCGACGAGTCCGCCGACCCACAGCGTCGCCGAGTACAGGTGGATGAGCAGGCTGTTCGTCGCGAGATCGTGGGCACCACCGCTCGCGGAGTGACCGCTGGCGATCATCGGCATCAGGCCGCCGAGCGCGAGCGCGAACAGCGTCACCGTCCAGCCCCACGACAGCACGAGGCGGCAGCCGACGAAGACGAGCGCGGCGACCAGCGCGGTCAACGTCCAGCTCTGGACCTCGGCGATGGCACCGAACAGGCCGAAGAACACCTCGGCACTGAGCACCTCAGTGACCGGGCGACCGGAGGCGTCGGCCGCGGTGAACGGCGCCAGCGACGCGGCGGCCACCGCCCACACGAGCGCGGCCCACCCGGCGGTGCGCACGGCCGCGTACCCGTCGGCGGCGAGCGCGCCGGACCGCTGCGCGGGAATGCCGAACGCGGCCAGCAGCAGGGAGCCGATACTGACGACGGCACCCGCCTCGGTCAGCAACCGGGCAACGGACAGCCCGTACTTCGTGAACGTGCCCGGGTCGGGCAGACCGTAGAGGCTGTAGACGTCGCTGGCAGACAAGGCCGTAAGCGCCACGGCGACGAACGCGGCCAGCAGCACGGCCGTGACGACGAGAACTCCGACGGTGTTCGATCCGGAGCGATGCCTGCGGGTGATGGTCTCCCCCGCCGATTCCGATGCCACGAACCGAGCGTAACCGCAGGTGCGGACGTACCCACCAGGAGGCGTGCCTCCGGGCGGTGATCACACGTGCGCGACGACACAGGCGGCTACTACTGTGCTCGTCGTGCGCCCGGTCCGTCGTCTTCTCGCCCCGCTGGCCGCGGTCGCGCTCGGCCTGTCCGGGTGCGGCACGCAGATCGCGGGCCATCCGGAACCCGCCGCCGGTTTCGGGGCACCCGACGAGACCGCGGCGTCGGCCACGTCGAACGCGAGCCCGGTGCCGCCGCCGACGATTCCGCAGCCTCGCGGAACCGACATCGACCCGTGCGTCCTTTTCGCACCCGAGGACCTCACCGCCGTGGGCGAGCCGGTCGGCCCACCGCGACCGGACGATCCCGGGCCCGGCATCTGCACGCACGGCCTGCGGTTCGAGCAGAACGCGGCAGCCGCCGGTTTCGGCGTGCCGTTCGCCGAGGCCGCGGCTCGTCAGCCGGGCGGGACCGCCACCGCGATCGAGGGGCACTCGACGTGGCTGTACTGCGAGAAGCGGGAGGTCTACCAGACGTGCGCAGCGACGACAGCCGTGCGTGAGGACAGCACACTGGTGACGTTGCTCTCGCTGCACGGGGCCAGCGCCGCCGACACCGCCGAAGCACTGCACGGCCTCACCGGAGCCGCGCTGCGCAAGCTCCCGCCCGGCTGAGTGTTCACTCGGGGCGAGCGCGGTCCATCTCGGCTGCTTCCGCCGGTGTCGGTGCCGTGCCGCCGAGGTGTGCGGGAAGCCACCAGCGGTCGTCCGCGTCGGCGGGCGAGGCCGGGTACTCGGCCTGCGCCGAGTCGAGCAGCTTCTGCATCTCGCCGCGCAGCTGCCCTGTCGCCTCGTCGACGGCCTCGGTGTCCGGGGTGATCGGGGCGCCCGCGTGGATGGAGATCGGCACGTGACGCTGGGTGAGGTTCTTCGGCCGCCCCTTCGTCCACAGGCGCTGGGTGCCCCAGATCGCCATCGGCACGATCGGCACCCCGGCCTCGGCAGCCATCCGCACCGAACCGGACTTCAAGTCCTTCACGGTGAACGAACGACTGATCGTCGCTTCCGGGAACACCCCCACGACCTCACCGTCACGCAGGCGCCGGACGGCCTCGTCGTAGGACGCCTTCCCGAGTTGCGATCGACCGGGATGTGCCGCATACCCCGCATCAGCGGACCGGACACGCGGTGCGAAAACACCTCCTGCTTGGCCATGAACCGCACGAGCCGCTTCGCGGGCTGCGCGCCGAGACCGCAGAAGATGAAATCGAGGTAGCTCTGATGCGTGCAGGCGATCACCGCCCCGCCCCCGCGCGGAATGTGCTCGGCGCCCCGGACGTCGAGTTTCAGGTCCAGCACTCGGAACATCGCCTTGCAGGCGAGGATCACGGGCGGGTAGACGAGTTCAGCCATGCCGGAGAGGCTACTCAACCGTAGGTTCGGTCCCGGCTGCCTCCCACGCTCACCCACGGAGCTGTCGATCAGCTTGCCGTTCGATACCGGCTCGACAACGGCCACAACGCAGACACGACCACGCGGCGGGCCTAGGATTACCCTTGCTTGCTGCACGTCGACGATGCCCGCCGGGGTGCACCGGCCCTCGTAGCTCAGCAGGACAGAGCAAGAGACTTCTAATCTCTAGGTCGCAGGTTCGAACCCTGCCGGGGGCACAAAACACCAGGTCACAGCAATGGGGGTTGATCTAGCTTAAGATCAACCCCCATCTTTCCCCCACCTTTGCGCTCAGCCCTCCGGCTCGATATCCGCGAGCGCGTCGGCAGCCGAGCTTCCCACCGACTTGCGGTTCATGTAGACGTCCTGCGTCATGCTCACCTGCTCATGGCCGAGGTAATCAGCGATCTCCCGGGCGGATAGCCCCGCCTCGTCCAGCCTCGTGGCGACCAGATGTCGAAACGCGTGCGGGTGCAGGCCCATCCATGATGTCGCCGCTACCGCCTTACGTAGCATCTTCCTCGTGTTGTCCGGGTCACGAAGTCGCCCATTCGCGGCCGGGAAGACCCACTCGGTCGTCGCCTCATGGCTACGGCGAACGAGTGTCTTGGCGGCCCACTTCGGTATCTGTACAGTCCGCATTCCCGCTGACGACTTCGTGTGCGACTGGACTTTGAGGCCGACACCCTTCTCACGGATAACCGTGCCCTCGATGGCGAGGGTCGCCCGTCCGGCATCGAACTTCGACCAGTCCAGCGCAAGAAGCTCGCCGATGCGGCAGCCGAGCGCCGAGAGCATGTCCACCAGGTCCGGCAAGTCCTGTCGTTCGTAGCGGCTGGCATCACACGAGGTGCGGAGATGTCGCCGCAATCCAACGAGTTCTTCGCTGGTCAGCACCATCTTGTCTCCGGGCCCCTTGCCGGTGTCCCTGGCAGGGGTTCCGATCACCACTTCTCGCATCGGATTGCTGTCCAGCGCGTCGTGGCGGACTGCCAGGCCAAGGACCCCGCTCAGAACAACCTTTGCGTGCTTCGCGCTGCCAGTGCCCGCAGTGTCGCGAATGCTGCGAAGTACCCGCGTCGCAACCGAGACGGTCACCTCGAAAACGCGGAGATCCGCCACAGCAGCAGACAGATCACGTTCCCAAGCTTCCTGATACGTCCGCTTCGTGCGGTACGCCTTCGAGGACTCGTCGAGCTCGCGAAGCCATAACGTTGCCACTGCCGCCATGCGCGTGTTCCTCGTGACTTCATCACCCACAACAGCGCGTTCACGATCACGAAGTGCAGCACGCAAGGTGTCCCGCGCTTTGGTTTTGCTCGATCCGACGCGCTCCACGGGCCGAACTTTGCCGTCATAGTCGCGATACAACGTCCGAGCCCTATACTTCTTGCCTGCTATCAGGTAGCACCGAATCTCACCGTGCGTTCCGAGCGGCAATGATGGTCGTCCCATTCAGATCACCCCTTCGGCGAGTTCGTCGAACCAGGCTTCGACGTCGTCGGGCTTGTAGCGGACGTGTTTGCCGACGCGGCGCCCGGGAGGACCGCCGCCACGGGTGCGCCATTGGTAGACGGTGCCGACCGGCACACCGAGGTAGTCGGCGACGTCGGTGGGTGCCCAGAGGTTGCGGATCATCAGTCTCTCCTTTCGGTGTGGTGGCGGTGTTTGCGTGTTTGGCGGTGGTTGTCGGCGATGGCGGCGGCGAGTTCGCGTTCGTCGTCGTCGCGGTGGCCGACGCTGGTCATGTCCCAGTGGTTGACCACGAGCACCGAGTCCGGGTCCTCGATCCCGAGAGCGTCGAGTGCGGCCTCGTGACGGAACACCGACCGCGCCTCGCGAAGGTTCTTAAAGGTCACCGAGTAGTGGCGGGACTTGGACAGGAAGTGCCCGCGGAAGGCGAGCATGTGGGCCCAGCGGCGGAGTTTGAGCGAGTCGATCGGGTCGACCGCATCCGGCTCGATCTGCCCGAGATACTGCGCACTCGTGGTGCGGGAGACGAGTCCGCCCCCGCTGCAGGTCTCGCAGTGGCCCGGATCGCAGCCGCACCCTTCGTCTTGGTGTTCGCCGTGCGGGTGGCAAGCCGGACACGCCACCGGGGCGGCGAGGGTCCAGGCGGTGTGGATGATCCGCCGATGATGCTGCGAAACCTGCAATCGGTCGATGTGGGCTTCCGAGCGGATGGGGCGGTCGGTGGCTTCGGATTTGCCGGTGCCCTTGGTGGCGTACTTGGCCACGTAGCTCGCGAGGCGGTCGTCGGTGATCACGCCGTGTTCGTCCTCGAAGTGGGAGGCGTTGGCGGGTTTGATCGGGCGCACGTCGATCTGGGCACCCCAGGCCAGGTCCCAGCGGTGCCCGTTGACGTCGGGGGAGGTGAGGCGGCTGGTGGCGTGGGCGGCGTGGACCGCGTCGGTCAGGACTTCGGTGGAGCCCCATGAGGGGGTGGAGTCGACGGCGCCGTCGGGTCCGTCGAGGCGGATGACGGCGTGGAAGTGGATCAGCCCGCGTCGTTGGTATTCGGCGACCTTCGCGAACGACACCCGGGCGTGCTTCGAGAAGTCGCGGACGGTGATCCCGGCGGCGCGGGCAAGGTGCCGCGCCAGGTAGGTGCGGAACCGGCTCCACAAGTCTCCGGCGTGGGCTTGCCAGAGCACGTGGCCGGTGTAGTCGTAGGTCTCGGGGTCGAGGGGTTGGCCGAGGGCGGGGTCATGTTCGTGATGCCACCGCCCACACGCACACGGGCGGTGTTTGCCGGTGCGGGTGGTGGGGCGGTTGTGGACCGGGCCGAACGACGGCGCGGTCAGCGTCACGAACAATCGGGGCTTGTCGCTGACGGCCTCCGGAATGCCCTTGGTGCCGCCGGAGAGTCCGGCGCGCAGGAGGTGGAAGGCGTCGGCGGCGTAGCGGTCGGAACACGCGACGCAGACGCTCTCGCGGCGGTTGCCGCAGGGGGCCATGACCTGTCCCCGGTGGGCGGAGAGCACGTCTCCGCTGTGCTTGTCGGTGATGAAGTGGTGGCCGCTCATGCGCACGGGGTGGGTGCATCCTCCGGTGCGTTCGACCTGTTCGCGCCAGGTGCGGTAGTCGGCCGCTTGCAGGCGGCGGGTCATGCGGTCGACGGTGGGCGTCGGCGCCATTCGGGGTCACCTCCAGTGGCGGAAGGCGGCGGAGGCGCCGAACCCCGGGTGGCTCGACACATCCGCCGAGCCAGTAGTTGGGGATTCAGTTGTGGTGGTGCCCCACCGGGTTAGCTGGTGAGGGCGTGTCCGTTGCGGGTGTGCAGATCCGTGGCGATTCGCTCGGCCATGGCCTCGGGGACCTTGACCACGGCCCGCACGTCAGCGGCGGTGAACTCCCGGCCCGCCTGTGTGGCTTCGTGGTGGGCGTGGCGGATGGCCTCGACCATGTCCGCCGGGAGTTTCACTCCGGATGGGGCTGCCGGTGCTGCCGGGGCCACTGGGGGTGTCGGTGTCGTGGAGGCCGCCTCGGTCGTGGCTGGTGACGCGGCAAGTCCGGCGAGTTCGGCCACCGGGATTCCGGTGATCTGCTGGCGAAATGCGGATGCGGTGCCGGTGCGGTCGACCAGCCACCGTAGGGCCAACAGGCCGGGGCGCAGCCGGAATGCCTGGCGTCCGTGGCGGGCTTCGTAGTCTGCCCGAAGTTCGCCGAGTACGACGTCGAAGACGGCGACCGCTGCCACGGGCAGCCCGGCCGCGACGAGGCGGGTGTCGGGTGTGGGTTGGTGGATCCAGTTGATCCACGCCGACACAGCGGTGAAGGCCCACATCAAGGCGCGGCCGCGTGCTGCCGAGCGACCATGGATGGCCGACCGATAGGTCATCAGGGTGCAGGCGAACGCCGCCCCATCGAAGGTCGCAGGCAGCAGCCAGGCGGTCCAGAACCCGAACCCGGCCATCGCGTGCTGTCCGTAGGCATGGAGCCCGACGAACGAGGCAGCCCAGCCCATCACCGCCGCGAAAGCGACGATCAGCAGCGAGACCGGCGCCAACCAGCGATGCGCCCGACTCGGCTTCAGGTCCTCGCTGTCCTGGTCGGTGTCCATGGTGTTCACCTCCCTTCTAGTCGAAGCGGACCAGGGCTTTGATGCCCTGGATTAACAGGGCGAGGGCGATGCCGAGCAGGATCGCCGGGGTGGGGCCGAAGACCAGGTAGACGATCCCGATTGCGGCGATCACGGCGAGGATCACGGCGAGGAAAACGGCGAAGCCTTTGCCGGTGAAGGTGATGTGCAACAACGGCTGCATGAGTCAGCTCCCTTCGGTGAGGTGGTCAAGGTCGGTGGCGGTGGCCCACCGCCAGGTCGGGCACACCCGCGCATGCAGCCGCCCCATGGGTTTCTCGGTGTTCAACCGGAGTGCGGCCTTGGCGTGCAGGTAGAACGGCTGCTCGGGGTAGCGGGTGTCGACCACGAGGCGGCAGAGTTCTTCGCGGTGGTCGGCGGTCTGCGACCACACGGCCCCGGTATGCCGGTCCACCGTGGGAGCCGCATACCCGCCGTGCGGGGCGGGTCGAGTGAGTGCGGTGGTCATGCGATGTCCTCCTGATCGTCGTCGTCGGCGTCGATGAACTCGATGTCCTCGATCTCGTCGGCGTCCTCGTCGTCGGTGGGTTTGGTGGTGCGGGTCAGCGGGGTGACGGTGGCTGGTGCGGCGAAGGCGGGTCCGTCGGCGCAGAAGGCGACGAGTTCGGTGATGTCGTCGTCGTCGGTGAAGGCGGCCCGCACCCGGCGGGGTTCACGTTTGCCCTCGTGTTTGAGGTAGGCGATGCCGGGCATGTAGCCGGGGATTTGGTCGGCGAAGGCGCCTCGGTCGCGGACTCCTTCGCCGAGGCACATGTCCACATACGAGGATTCGTCCAACCGCAGGGCGATCTTGGTGGGGAACAGGCCGCGCATGGGCACGTTGTCCTTGGTGGGTTCCTGCACCGCACCGAGCACCCGGCCCAGCACCGCCCGATACTGCGTCAACGCCTTACTGAGCAGGGGTTCGAATTCGCGGCTGATGTCGCGGTCGGCGTATTCGGTCATCGCCGCCAACTCGTCGCAAATCAGGATCTCCATGGGGTTCTCCGCCGAGACCGTCAGCTTGCGCACCCCGGCCGTTCCGAGGCGTTTCTTGCGGGCGTCCATGTGGGCCACGTACTCGCGGGTCAGGGCGACCCCGTCGTGGTCGGTGTCGGCGTAGCGGTGAAACATCGCTTGGCCTTGGCCGAACTCCATGCCGCCCTTGGGGTCGATGACCCACAGCCGCACCAGGCCCTCGCGGATCAGCGGGGCGAGTTGGCGCAGCGTGCCCCACAGGAACGAGCCCTTGCCCGCGCCGGTGGCCCCGCCGAAGAGGTGGTGGATCCCGTCGATGAGGTTCAGGTTCAGGTCCTGGCCGTACTCATCGACCCCGATCGGCAGTGTCGCCAGGTCGACCTCGTCAACGCTCTCCGGCAGTGCCGGTAGCGGCACGGACAGGGTGTCGAAAGGTTCGTGGCGTTGGAAATCCAGCGCGAGTACGCCGGGTTTGAGCTGGCGCACCGTCGCCCGCCTGCACCGGTAAGCATCCGCCAGCCGGTCCAGCACCGCCTCGTAGTCCGCAGCGGTCTGCGACTTCACCATCCGCACCCGCACCGTGTCCCAGCACCAGGTACTGCGCACCGACAGCACCTTCGGCACCTGGCTGGTGCCCTTCTGGCTCGTCTGGATCAGGCCGCAGGCGAACAGGATGCGGTGCCACTGGCGTTGATACACCGCCCACCGGCGCCACCACGCCCGCACCAACCTGCCCGCCAGCCGATCAAACGACGGGCGGTCCAGCACCCGCCACGACACCCCAGCCACCACGGTCGCGGCCGCGCCGATCAACAGGGCCTGATACCCGACGAACCACACCCCCGCGCCGGTGGCTAGGGCGGTGGCGTCAATCCGGGGGTGCCGCGCCAGCCATCCGGCGGTGGCCCGGACCGGACTCGTGTTCGTTTCGCGTTGCTTGCCCATGGTGTATCTGCTCCCTCATGTGTGATCTCGACACACGACGAGGCGCCGCACCCCGTGTGTGAGGGGTGCGGCGCCTCGCCGAGTCGTACTGTGTGTGGTTAGCGGCGGCGTTCGATCATTTCCATCTTCGCGATCACATCGCCGACCGCGCCCTTCAACCCGCGTAGTTCGGACCCGATGGAGCGTGGGGTGCCGAACTTGCGGAGCACGTTGTTCATGATCTTCATGTCACCGTCGATCCGGCGCACCGTGTGATGCACCCCGTCACTCCGTTGCAGTCCCATTACTTGTATCCCTTCGCTACAACCGTGCCGCCGTTTTTCGCGAGCGCGTCCCGCACCGCCGTCAACCGCGTCCGGGCCTTCGCCACCAGGTCCTCCAATTCGGTGTACTTGCGCTTGTCGACCACCTCCCCGCGAAGGTGCGTGACCCGGTCCAAGTCCTTGTCCAGCTCCTCGATCAACCTGCCCAACACATGCAGGCGACTCACCGCCGGAGTTTTCATCGCAATCTGCTTACTGATCGCCGGATGCGCCATGCTCTTCCTTTCCTCGTGTGTTCACCGACCCGTTCCATACCCCCGGGGGTCATGCGCGCCAGGTGTTGCCGCAGGTCTGGCATGTCGCCCTCCCGTCCGGAGTCACATAGAAAAACGCCGTACAGTCATGCCCACCCATCGCCACTGCCTCCCTTCGCCTGCTGGTCAATCGGTGTCGTGCGTGGTCAGCGGCCGCCGCCGAGGCAGCCGGACCCGTGAAACCCATTGCGTGTGCTCATCACAACCCCTCCAGTTCCTCAGCCGTGTCCTCCAAGCGTGATTCCGCGTCCAACAGCGCCGAAACGATAAAAGGAATGTTCACCGTCGCGGCCGGGCAGTTCTCATCCAGCACCCGCGACAACTTCTCGGCATCGGCACGCACCGTCGACACCCGGGACAACACCTCATTGCTCCGGGCGCGGCACCGCCACACCTGGCCTCGCTCGCTCACGTGTGACCACCCCACTCGCAAAACTCATCGAAACTGTGCACATAGGAACCGCCCAGCGAGCACGCCGCGCAATACCAAAACCGCGACCGCCGCACACCCACCGGACCCTGCGTCATCTGCTCCATCACCGAATCTCCTCTCTCTGGATGCCATGAAGACCCCCGGAACACACAGCCGCCGGGGGCCAACATGACTTCCCCCGACACGACAAACTCGTGCCGGAAAAAGGTATAGCTCGGTCCACTCTGGAATTCATCAAAGAACAGGCAGCCCCAAAAAAGGGCTTAGTAAGTCACATCGGCGATCAGTAATTGCCGTCGGGTGGGCTCAGGTCAGCCCGCGAGCTTGACGCCGGTCGCGCGCCACGACAGGCCCGACATCGTCCGGCCGCCCAGCTCGTTCTCCCAGTGCGAGACACGAGGATTGATCAGCTCGACCAGCATCCCGTCCTCGACCTCATCACCCGGGTCGGTCTCCAACGTCACCTTGATCTCGGCACCCTTACCCGCCGACCGGCCATCCCGAGGACGCGGCTTCGCGAACAGCAACACCACGAACAACGTGGACCCATCCACCGGGTTCGTCACCACCTCCGACGCCCCGCTCTCCGTCTCCCGCGTCTTCGCCACCGGAGCCTCCGACACCAGCAACTTGTGCCCACTCAACTCCACCGGGATGTTCCGCAACGTCTCAGCCATCGTTCTTCGCCTCCATGGGTGCGTGACTCTATGGTTTATCCCCCTAAACGACCGGCTCGTTATCACGCTCCGTATGTTAAGGGGTCTAAACACAAGCTACGGGCGTCGCATTTGGTTGTCAAGGGGCCTAAACTGAGCCGGTGACATCGAGGGACGAGTTCGAGGCGGTGCGGCGTGAGGCCGACCCCATCCGGCGTGGGCAGAGGGCGACTGACCTGATCACCACGTATCAGCACCGGTCGGCCGAGCTCGCACGGTTGCGAAAGGCCGCGATCGAGGAAGCTCATCGCGAGCGCGACATGAGCTATACCGAGATCGCAACGGCCCTCGGTATCACCAAGGGGCGCATCAGCCAGGTCAGGAAGGACGCGGCGGGCCCCGAACGGGTGCTTTTCGGGGTTGGGCCGGTCAGTGTGGGGATCCCGTACCGCTACCAAACGACGGACCGAGAGCGGCCGCTGATCGCAGCCGAAGATTCCACAACGGGGCAGGAGCTCGAGAAGCTGCTGACAGCCATGCGTTTCGCCGTCGACCGCTACCACGTTGGCCCCGAGACCGCGGACCTTCCCGAAGGCGATGGTGTAATCGTCTGCGGTCCGAAGTCCGCCCCGGTCGCCGGTTCCCTCATGGACGAAGATCCGAAGTCCAGACTAATCAAGGACGGCGGACGGTGGTGGTTCGAGCACCAGGAGACCGGCGAACGCACCGGCTCCCCATCCGACGACGAAGGCGCCCCTGCCGACGCGGATCTCGCCTACGTCGCTCGACACAACTTCGATGGCCGGGTACTCGTGCACATCGCTGGCATCCATGCGATCGGGTCGCTCGGAGCGGCCCACTACCTCACAACGAACCTCGGCGAACTGTACGACAAGGTGGGTGAAGCGTCGTTCAGCCTCGCCGTACGTGCCAGCTACGACGGACTCACGATCACGCATAGCGAGCTTGCAGCAGGACCCTATGTCTGGTGAACAAGTATGTTGCGCTAGCGCCCAGCTCCCGGCCAAAGCTGCAAGTGACGACAAGGTATTCACGACACCAAGTGCGGTGCTCGTCCTCGACGGGGCATCGGCGTTTCGGCCGGCCCCAGTCAGCGCGTCGACCTACGCCGACCAACTGGGCCGACATCTTGCTGCTCAGTTGACGAACACACCCGACACGGACCTGCGCACGGCACTCGGCGAAGCCATCGCGCAGACCGCCTGTGATCTCAACTTGCGTCGAGGCGATTCGCCGTCAAGCACAGTCGCGATGGTCCGTGTCTGCACCGACCACGTAGATGGTCTTGTGCTGGGGGACTCGCCGATCGTCTTCCCGCACGGCCAGTTGGCCGATCATCGGATCGACGCCCTCGAACTGCCGCAGCGCCAGCAGTACCGTCAGCGCCTCGCATCAGGAACGGGTTACGACCAACACCACCGTCGACTTCTGCACGAGCTACAAGATCAGCAGGCACAGTGGCGGAACCGCGCCGGTGGCTACTGGATCGCCGAAGCCGACCCCGAGGCAGCAAACCACGCGCTCACGATCAGTCATCCCATCGACACAACCCCATGGTCGGTACTGGCCACT
Organism: Allosaccharopolyspora coralli; assembly: GCF_009664835.1. NCBI lineage: Bacteria > Bacillati > Actinomycetota > Actinomycetes > Pseudonocardiales > Pseudonocardiaceae > Allosaccharopolyspora > Allosaccharopolyspora coralli. The sequence goes on along the minus strand of NZ_CP045929.1, from coordinate 1,261,403 downwards.
GATGGCGCCTTCAACACCATCGAGTACCTCAACCTCAACGACTGGCCACGCATCGCCCGTCATGGCCCGCGTGAACTCGAAGCGCTCCTCGACTATTGCCGGAGCTGGGAAGCCAACCACGACCCCCACGGACATCACCTCCCGCGCTCCAAACAACACGACGACAAGGCGATCGCAGTCGCCCGGCGATCCTGAAACGATGGACCGAAGAGCGAGTGATCCCGACGATCACGGAGGCCACGTTGACCACCTCGCAGACGATGATTCCGACGGCCTTTCGTGCCGATGTCGAGACGTTGTGGGAGTTCCACGACATGCACCACGAGGTTCGCCCGTGCGACGTGATCGTGGGGCTCGGCAGTCACGATCTCGCGGTGGCGACGCACTGTGCCGAGCTGTTCCAGGCTGGCTACGCCCCGCGGATCGGACGGGGTAAATGAGACATAGCTGGTCACGCTCGTGAGTCCACGCCCACAGGGTGCCTTGGTGTCGGGTGGGGGTTCCCTCCTAGGGCACACCTCAGCCGGATTGATGTTTCCTGATCATGCGGTGAGGGTAATTCAGGAGACGCGGCGGCACGGGGCAACACCGCGGCACGTGTGCTCGGAGCCCTGCCGCTCAGCACCTGTTTGCAGACGCTGGAAAGGAACACGGTTTGTCTTCGTACGTGACGCTGAACCCGGCCACCGGTAAGATCGAGCAGGAGTTCACCGAGCTGGACGATGGGGGTGTCAGCAGGGTCCTGAGCCGGTCGGACGCTGCCTTCGCCGAGTGGCGCGCGACACCGGTGAGCGTGCGTGCGCAGCTCCTGATTCGGATTGCTGATGCCTATGATGCTCGCCAGGAGGAGCTGGCCAAGCTGATCTCGACCGAGATGGGCAAGCCGATGAAGGAGGCGGTGGGCGAAGTCCAGCTGGCTGGCGCGATCTACCGTTGGTATGGCGAGCATGGGCCGGACCTGCTGGAACGAGAGGTACTCGATCCGCAGGGATCCGAGGAGTCGCTGGTCCAGACCGCGCCCATCGGCCCGCTGGTCGGAGTGATGCCGTGGAACTACCCCTACTACCAGGTGGCCCGATTCGTCGCCCCCAACCTGATGGTGGGCAACACCATCATCCTCAAGCACGCACACATTTGTGCGGCGTCGTCGGAAGTCATGGCCGAGATCGTGCACACTGCCGGGGTGCCGGAGGGTGCCTACACCAACGTGTTCGCGAGCAACGATCAGATCGCCGACATGATCGCCGACCCGCGTGTACGCGGCATCTCACTGACCGGCAGTGAACGCGCAGGTGCATCGGTGGCCGAAACCGCAGGCAGGCATCTGAAGAAGGCCGTCCTGGAGCTGGGCGGCTCCGATCCCCTCATCGTGCTCGATGACGGCGACATCGAGCAGACCGCAACGATCGCCGCACGGGCACGCCTGTCCAACACCGGCCAGGCCTGTAACTCTCCGAAACGAATGATCGTGCCGAACGACAAGCTCGACGACTTCGTCGCGACCGTCACCCAGGCCTTCGAGTCGGCCCGGGTGGGGGATCCCACGGACCCGAGCACGCAGGTCGGCCCACTGTCGTCCATCGGCGCGCGGGACACCGTGGTCGAACAAGTCGAACGCGCCATCCAGCAGGGCGCCACCCTGCACGCCGGGGGCGACGCGGTCGAAGGAGAAGGTGCCTTCATGCGTCCGGCCGTGCTGACCGGTGTCACCAAGGACATGGACGCCTACTCCGAGGAGATCTTCGGACCCGTGGCCGTGATCTACGGCGTCGATTCGGCCGACGAGGCCGTCACGTTGGCCAACGACGTGGGCTTCGGACTCAGCGGCTCGGTGTGGGGCAGCGACATCGATCGCGCCCAGGAGATCGCCGACCAGCTCGAGGTAGGAATGGCCTACATCAACGAGCACGGCACCACGCTTCCCGGCCTGCCCTTCGGTGGTGTGAAGCGGTCCGGCTTCGGCCGCGAGCTCGGCCGTTGGGGAATGGGAGAGTTCGTCAACACACGACTGCGCCGGACTTCCAAGTCCAAGAAGTAGTAGGCCTGGCCGGGCGGAGGTCTGAGTAGTAGCGGTACACGAGCTGGCGCTGAGCATCGTTTCGACTGGTAAGCGAGGTATCGGCACGCACTCGAGGAACAGCGGGAACGGTTTCGGCGCTAGCCCCCGGCCTCCATGACCAGGTCGCGACACCACATGGGCGGCCCCATTGAGCGGACACGGACTAACCCGCGTTTGCCGTGCACACGAGTGCGGACCAACGCGGCGACTCGTGCACCCGCATTCGAGCGGCCAGGCTGCCGCGCCATGGGTGTCACATTGCGAGCTGGGACGCCTTGCCTGGGTGAGGCGCGGGCCGAATACTGTGAATGGGCTGGTGAGACGCCCGGGCGTTGGACAGTCAAGGTTGTGCCGGTTCACCACACGTGCCGGCATGACCGTGCGTCAGCTCAGCTAACCCATAAGGGATGAGGCCGATGGCGGCAAGCGGTGGCGGCAGGCGCCATGAGTTGGCCCGCACATTGAGCACGGTGGCCAGGCAGCTGGAGGCCGAGCCCGACGAGAACGACACGCTGGGCGGGATCGTGCAGGCCGCAGTGGCCACGGTGCCCGGCGTGGGCTACGGCGGGATCAGCCAGGTGCAGGGTCGCCATGTCACCGCACGAGTACCCACCGACCCGTTAGTGGCCCAGTGCGACCAGGCCCAGGAACAACTCGGTGAAGGCCCGTGCCTGGATGCGATCTGGCAGCAGCACACGGTGATCGTCAACGACCTCGCCACCGAGCCCCGCTGGCCGTCCTTTGCCGCCCGCGCCACCGAGCTCGGGGCGGGCAGCCTCATCTCGTTTCAGCTCTACGTACAAGACGACAATCTTGGGGCGCTGAACCTGTACGGCAACACCGGGGTGCGGTTCGGCGACGAGGCTCAGTTGGTCGGGGAAGTGTTCGCGACCCACGCGGCCATCGCACTGGCCGGTGCCCGCCATTCCCGCCAGCTGTCCGAGGCGCTGGACACCCGCGATGCGATCGGCCAAGCCAAGGGTCTGCTCATGGCACGCGACAACATCACTGCCCAGCAGGCGTTCAATCTGCTCGTCGCAGCCTCACAGCACGCCAACATCAAACTGTCCCAGGTCGCCCAGTGGATGATCGACGAGCACGACAACCCCGACGGCGACCACCGTCCCCACGCCCCCTAGCCTGGGCGGCCCGGTGACCTCGTTCACCAACCCCGCCGCCAGCGGGAACACTCCCCGCCGGGGTGTTCGTTGACCGATACGGGCAGTTAAGCCTCCAGCTGCCGACACACGCGCTTCGGCCACATGTCGGGAGTGATGGAGATGGCTTCGCCGATTTTCGGTCCCCGCGACGGACCCGCCCTTGAGACCCCCTCCGAGCTGGCCTGTCAGGTCTGTGGCCACTACGCACTGACCGAAGACAGCCCCCACGAGTTCGCCGCGGGCGTGATCGAACGATTGATCTGCCAAGTTTGCGGCGCCCACTGCACCAGGTGAGGTTGATCGGCGCCACTGGGCCCGGTTCTCCGGTTGCTACGGCGAGCCGCAAGGTACTGAGGCCGTGTGTACGACAGGGGATCCCCCGTGAGACACGGGTGGAGCCGAAGACGGGATCTGATTCCCAGACGGCGCCGGAACACACAGTCACCACCGCCTGTCGGCAGTGTCAGCCATCAACTGAACACCGCGTGGCACTCATGAACACCGCGTGGGACTCATCCAGCGAATCACGACACCGCAGCAGACCGCAGCAGAGTGCGTGTGTTCAGAGTTTCCTTACTTCATCAAGGGCGGCCCCTGCGGGGCCGCCTGCCTGCTGTTTCGTGTGGCCGCGCAAGCGGGCACGCCGGGCGTGCGGCGCAAGCGCCGGTCCCGGCGACCCGCGCGCGGCCACGAGCGGAAAGCAGGCGGCCGGGAACCACGCAGGGGCCGCTAGATGAGTAACCATCGCTTCACACGCGCACCCGACGAGCCAGATCACCGCAAAGAAATGTCCTCGCCGGACGGGCAGGCCAACAGGATGGCGGCGACCGCGCGGACGATGCGGTCAGGTGGGTGGTTCCGGGGAAGCCTCCATCCCGACGACCTCCCCGAGGGCTATCACGTCGTGGGGAGGGCGCAAACCGGGCACCATCGGCTACGGTCAAGCTCACAGGTTGCACCCTCCCCACGACGTGATCGGGCTACGCCAGGTCGACGGGATGGAGGCAAACCCCTCCGCTGCGAGACGGCTCGCGCCCCCACTTTACCCCCATCTTTGGACGTCGAATGTTGTCAAACGTCCGAGCACAATGGACGCTCGGATCGACCAATCCTTCCTGGTCACGGCACATAACGGTCCGTCAGCGTCAAACAACGACAAGCCGCGCGCTCTAATCTCTAGGTCGCAGGTTCGAACCCTGCCGGGGGCGCCACCAGGCAAAACGAAGAGAGTGCGTCTCGCACAGCGCTTGTCGACCAAGTTGTCGAGTTGGAGACGGCGACGGCGAAGCTGGCGCAGATGAGTGAGCGGGTGCGTACGCCACGTGCGGCGGTCGATCCGGCGTTGCCGTTCAACGGGGCCGCCGCCGAGGCTCACGGCGACCTGGTGAACGTGCTTGCGGCGTGGTCGTGAGGTTCCGGGCGGACGCGAATCGCCGTCAGCCACCGACGCCGCTCGTCACTTGGCCACCCACGCTTCGGCGTTGCGGACACATCCGCGGGCCGACGAGCTGCACGACGAGGTTTGCGACGCGGTCTCGCGTGGCTGGCGTGCGGTCGACCGCCCCCGACCGTGGCGGTATGCGGGTCCGTGTGACCAGTGCGACGAGGATCTGTACGCCCCGCCGGACGCGGTCACCGTGTGGTGTCGCGAGTGCGGCGCCTGCTTTGACACCAAGTCGCGGCGGATGTTCCTGCTGGACGCGGTCGCGGACCGGTTGGCTTCGGCGTCGGAGATCGCTCGTGCGATGCCGAGTCTGCTGGGCCGCAGCGCCACCCCGGCGATGATCCGTGGCTATGTGCATCGTGGACGGTTGATATCGCAGGGCCGGGACCACGCCGGGCCGTTCCCGGTTCCGGGTGGGTGACGTGGTGCTGTCCGGGTGAGCGACTATCGCTTGTACTTCACCCAATCCGGTTCAGGTGGCGTCAGGTTCCCGTGGAAGATCATCGCATCCAGCCACAAGCCTTGATAGCCATCGGAGAAGACCGCGGTCGTCCAGCACATCAAGATCATGCCAACGAGGAAGGAAATGACGGCAGGGAGTATTCCGGCCCAGCCTGCCATCGCAGCGATCGCGGGCCCGAAAGTAATGAGGCCTGTGACCCCCATGGACACGCGGAGAGGCACTAGGCGAGAGGCAACCGGAGCTTCTCGGTTCGCTCGCCACAGAGCGATCATTCGCGCAGGCGCGTAGGCGCAGGAAGCCGCGACGAAGAACAGCGTTAGCGGCCCGAACTCGGTTCGCAGGTTTCCTAGACTCAGCCACACGATCGCGGCCAGGTTCAGGACGATGAGGACTCCGAACCGCACTCTCTGACCCTTGGTCATCCGTCTCCGCCTTCTGTTGCGAGGTCGTAGCCCTCCTCGCCGAGCCAGCTTCCGACGCCCGCGGCGACGGCACCGACTCCTGCACCCACCACAATGCCCACCGGGCCGCCGACCATGGCGCCGACCGCAGCGGCTCCGAGGACGCCACCAGCCGTGCCACCCGCGAGGCTCAACCCCGCCTTACCGACAGGTTTCCCATCATTGACAACTTGCTCGATCTGGACACCCGCGCTAATGGCGGTGCCGAGAATCGGGACGCCCTTCACCGACGAGCCGAGCATGCGCGAAGCCGAACCGCTGATTCCGGTCCGGCTGTGCAGCCGATCCATGACGACCTGAGACTTCGCGGACTGTTTCTCGGCCCACGCGGCCCTGCTCGACATCTTGCCCGCCTTCGCGGCCTGCGCCCGCTGCTGCGCCGGAGTCAACGCCGCATCCTGCGCGGCCGAAGCGGCGTGGGTGGCCTTGGCGTGGAATCCCTCCGCCTTGGCGGCGAACTTGTCCGCGCTGATCTGCGGCGTTGTGACCATAGACGTGTTCACGCCCACGAGCGTCCAGAACGCACCACTCTTCAGGGACTCGAAGACGTTCTTTTCGTAGTCCATCGCCTCTGTGAGCGCCTGGTGCGCGTCCCTTTCCTTATTACGCGCACGCTCCACGGTGTGCTGAGCTTCGTTGAACCCGCGCACCTTGCGCTCGTGATCGGCCATTGCCTCGCCATGCGCGAGCATTGGCTCAAGGGAGCCCTCGCCGAGTCGCGGCGGGCCGGTGGCCTCTGGGGGCGCCGCAGGTGCCGGTCCGGGCGGCTCGATCGTCGTCGGTGTCACCGTCAGCCCGTGTTTGGCCGCGACCTCGCGTGCTTGACGTACCCACCCGCGCACCGTCTGCAACTCGTCGGCGAAGGTTTCCAACGCCTTCTGGCCACGACTCGCGGCCTCCGCCAGGTCACTGGCAGCCCGCCCCCGCTTCTGCATCGCCTCCCGGAAGGCGTCCCCAGCCTCGCCCGTCCAGCATGACTCGGACTCGCTGCGCACCCGATAAAGGCCGGTACCGACCTCATCAGATCCCGCGCTGAGCTTGCTCAACTCTTCCGCCGTCGCCCGGCACGAGTCCGGCAGGCCCTTCACTGCGGTGTTGATCGCGCCGGTCATCAGTTACTTCCCCCAGTTGGCAACCCCGAAGCCGCCTGATCATCCGTGCGCGTGTAGACCCCGCCGCTGTCTGCGACCTCCGCCGCCGCCTGCTGTGTGTCCTGGGTCATCGTCGTCAACGACTCGTAGAGCGAAGCCATCATGCCCGTTACCGCGGCCGTCGACTCACCCGCGTCGACCTCGCCTTCCGGAGCCCCGGCCGCCGCATTGAGGCTGTTCAACGACTCGTTGATGGTGTTCGACAGCCCGTCCAGGTCCGCCTGATCGGCTTGAAAGCCCACGTTCAGTTCCCTCCCCGTTCGTTACCGCTGATCTCAGGCAGCGGCAGGTCCTGCACGATCCCGTCCGCGCCAGCCGTGGACACGATCTCCGGCAGCGAGTCCAACGTCACCGCCAGCCATGGCTGCTCTTCCCCACAACACGCCACCAAGGACTCCACACTCGTGTAGATCGGCAGCGCCAACTGCCCCGTATCGGTGCGGCGGAACTGGATCTCGGCCTCATCGCCCACCGACGAGAACTCCGCCGTCGGCACCAGCACCGTGCCCTCATCCTCGGCACCCTGCTCAGCGTTCTGCTCGGCGTCCGGCTCAGGCTGGGCAGCCCAGTCGTCCACATCGTCGAAGTGCTCCGGTTCGAACACCGCAGGCGCCACCGCCCCGTCGTCAGCGCTGAACGCGCCCGGCGACATACTTCCCCCTCAACCGACCAGCTACCCCGGTCACACTGCCTACGCTGTCCATCGCGAGCACACCGTATCGAACACGGCCTCGACGCAAGAGCGGGTTACTACTCATCACCCGAACAGCACAGAGTGACCCGCAACACCCTCTCCAACATCGGGCACTCGCCGAAGCGTGATTCCGGCTACACGTGGTCACACGTCCACTGTGGAATGATCTAATCTCCAGGTCGCAGGTTCGAACCCTGCCGGGGGCGCAACCAGGCAAAACGAACAGAGTGAGTCTCGCACAGCGCTTGTGACTCCGTGGCCTGCGCAGGGTGGTCTTCTGAGCCCTTCGGTCAGTCGATGATCCGTGGCTTCGTGCACCCGGGCCGTGGCCGATTCGCACTTTCCGTGAGCAGAGAAGCTACCGCTTGTATTTGACCCGATCCGGCTCCGGCGGCGCCAGGTCTCCGTGGAAGATCGAAGTATCCAGCCACAAGCCCTGGTAGCCGTCCGAGGAGACCGCCGCCGCTGCCCTCTGCCGTCGCGTGAGGGCGACCGAGGCACCACCAGCCTGGTACTCGACCTCGACCTTGGAAAGCTCGTACAGCCTGACGTGACTCTTGAGGCTGGGGCGAACCACTCGGCACCGGCCGAGAATCCCTGGCTCTGTCCGAGGAAGTAGAACCCTCGAAGAGCCACAGACACCACGAGCGCTATTCACGAGAAGCCACCGTCAAAAATGCACAGGAACGCGATCACGAGGACGCCCAGCGCTAAACCCCCTTTGAACATTCCGTACTCGGTCTGTTGATACCACTCCGGGACCGGTCCTTCGCCTTCTGGAGATTGTGGGAACTTCGCACGCCTGCGGTCGGTTTTGCCCTCGTTCTTCCACGGAGTGATGACGGGTGCCTGTGGTGGCCTCGGTTCGCCCGTGGCACTGTCGGGTTGCGGGGCAACTTGGGGCACCCGGCACTCCTTTCGTCCTCTGTGGACTGCTCAATCGAACAGGTTCCAGCCGGAATCGACAGCGATCCCGAAACCGATACCAACCAGGGCACCACCGACGACACCGACCGGACCACCGAACATGGCACCGATCGCCGCAGGCCACGGCACCCGACACGAAGGAGGCTCCACCGGAGACCACAGCCTGCGTCGGATCCTTACCCTGATTGATGTCATAGCCGACACCTGCCGCAGTGGAGTAGCGCCCGTCGTCGCAACCTGACCGGCCGCCGGCTCAGCTCGGTGCCCCGACGCCGCGGCGTGGCGCAGAACCAGCGTCACTTGTCCTCGGGTTTGCGCGCGACAAGGCGTTCCACCAGGCCGAGATTGAATCGCTGCGAGGACTCGACCTCGAGTCCCGCGGCTTCGATTTCCTTCCGCGGGCGATGCACCCAACGTTCGCCTGCAAGGGGAATCGTCGCCTTCTCCAGCACGCTTTGAAAAGCCCGCACAAGCCGGGAGCTGCTGCCGATGTGGTCCGCAAGCAGCAGCCGGCCACCTGGCCGCACGACCCGCACCATTTCCGCGACAGCCTGGGGCTGATCCGGAATCGCACACAACGAGAACGTGCACACGACCGTGTCGAAGGACTCCGCCGGGAACGGAAGCGACCGCGCGTCGCCCTCCAGCAGCGTGGTCTCCCGGCCGAGTTCTCCGCTGCGCTGCCGGGCACGGCTGAGCATGGCCGGGCTCCACTCGATCCCGGTCAAGGCGATCTCGCCGGGATAGAATGCGAGATTGAGACCCGTTCCGATCGCGACCTCGAGAACCTCGCCGCTCGCGCGGGAACAGACCCAGTCACGGCTGTCCCACAGCAGCAGCCGCTCGCACACTCCCATGGTCCGGTCGTAGGACGGTGCGCTCTTGTCCCAGTGGCGCCGCCACCGTTCGGCACGGTCGTTCGCGGCCGTCATACAGCCCCTCCCTTCTTCAGCCCGAGTGTGACGCGGGCAGGGGCGAACCCCAGCCTGGCATGCGCGAAACGGCCGATGGAACTGGAAATCGCTGTTAGCATCGCCGTCATCGACCTACCTGAGCCGCAGGGGAGTCACCGACGCAGCGGAGCTGCGGTCACGGAGGTCGCGTTCCATGCAGACGTCACGCCCGGATTCGTGGCGGGCACAAGGCAGTTCCCAGATGCAGGTCTTCTGGGACATGGTCGACGGTCCGATGCCTCGCGGACTTCTCGGCGTGGGTGACCCGGATGTGCATCGCATCGACGGTCGCTGGACGCTTTTTCTCGGGGGCTTTTCGACCGGGTTCCGTAATCGCCTCTACCGGGCGAGGCTTTCCGATGACGGTTCACTCGCGACAGGGCCGTGGATTGTCGATCACGACGGCAAGAACCGTGTCACCGCACTCACAGCGGACCCGCCGCGCGACGGATGGGACGCCGCCGGGATGCACACCCCGAGCTATGTTCCCGCATCCGGCCGACACGGCCCACGCATCTACTACACCGGCCGCGCGACGTCGAAGCACTACGGCCCCAAGAGCCGCTACTCGATCGGTGTCCTCGAGTACCGGGACGGGAGCTGGCACCGCAGGAACGAGCCGGTCCTGCAAGGCGAAGCTCCACGGGCGAGCGTGCTCGAACCCTTCGTGATCCACACCGACGGTCGTTACCGCATGTGGTATCAGGCGAATCCGCACGAGATCGGCCCCGGCGAACAACCGGACTACGAACTGCGCTGCGTCGACAGCGAGGACGGACTCACCGACTGGTCACCGCCGCGGGTCTTCGCGGACTCGTCCGAGGGCTTCTTCGACAACGCGCTCGCCCGAGGCCGCGACGGTTGGGTCATGGTTCTCGCACGCGGGTCGAACCTCCACGGTGTCCGCGACTTCCCCGGGCAGGGGCTGTGGTGGATCACCGCACCTCACCCCAGCGCCGACCGGGGCGACTGGTCGGAACCGAGACGGCTGCTCGACACCGACGTGTCCGACACGCCGAACTGGTGTGCGCGCGGAACCTACGGTCCCGCACTCGCCTTCGCCGATCCGGAATCCATGCACGCGACGGTCTACGTCACCGGCACGCGAGCAGCACCCCGCTGGCCACAGTTATTCCTCCAACGGCTGGCACGGTTCCGTCGGCCGCCCGTACCGGCACCGTTCTACTTGGCCACCGGCACTCTCGAAGTCGACCTCACCTGAACCGCGATTGGTGCGAACGGCACTCTCGCCCCGTCTCATGAGGCGAAAGTGCCGTTCGCACCGCTGCGAATCGGTGTTCGAGGCGAATGGCACGATGTGCCAGCGGAGAGACGGCATCGGGAGGCACACGTGAGCACATCGGGTCTGGATCAAGCGGGCGTCATCGTCACCGGAGGCGGGTCGGGCATCGGGCGGGCCAGCGCTCTGCGTTTCGCCGAGGCGGGTGCCCGCGTGCTCATCGCCGATCTGAACCCGGACACCGGCGCCGCCACCGCGAAGGAGATCAGCGACTCCGGCGGCACCGCGGTGAGCGTCGCAGGAGACCTCAGCGACCCCGCCGTCGTCGACGAGGTCGTCAACACGGCGCGCACCGAGTTCGGCGGGATCGACGTTCTCGTCAACAACGCCGGCATCATGGACGGAATGGGCGCCCCGCACGAGATCACCGACGCGGAGTGGGACCGGTTGCTGCGGATCAATCTCACCGCGCCGTTCCTGCTCCTGCGTGCGGTCGTGCCGGGAATGCTGGAGAAGGGCAAGGGCTCGATCGTCAACACCGCTTCGGAGGCCAGCCTGCGTGGCGGCGCCTCCGGAACCGCTTACACCGTGTCCAAACACGGTGTGGCCGGGCTGACGAAATCGGCGGCAGTCATGTATCGGGACTCGGGTATCCGCGTCAATGCGGTCGCTCCGGGGGGCACGGTCACCAACATCGAGGTCACCGCGGACCCCGAGGGACACGGCCCCGCCGCCCTCGGCCCCAACATCGACGTCCGCATCGGCGAGGCGGACGAGATCGCCGCCGCGATCGTGTTCCTCGCCTCCGACGCGGCGAGCAACGTCAACGGCGTGATCCTGCCAGTCGACAACGGATGGTCCGCCGTCTGAGAGCCTGTCTTTGATCTTGGTTAGGGGGTGGGGGCCCGCGTTTGTGGGCGGGTCAGTCGTCGGCTCATCATAGTGATCATGGCCCAGTTGATGAAGGCCTCGGAGTGTTCGGGGAGGCGTTCGTAGTCGCGGGTGTTGCGGCGGGCTTGGCTGATCCAGGCGAAGGTTCGTTCGACGACCCATCGGCGGTGCAGGGGCACGAACCCGGTTTGTTCGGCGAGTTTTTTCACGATCTCGACGGTGATGCCCAGGGTTGTTTTCGCCCAGGTCAGCAGGGTTCCGGTGTAGCCGCCGTCGGCCCAGATGTGGCGCACCCTGTGGTGGGCGCGGTGCAGCAGCGACAGCAGAGGGCGCCCGGCGGGCCGGTCTTGCAAGTTGGCGGCGGTGACCATGACGACCAGCAGCAGTCCCATGGTGTCCACGGCGATGTGGCGTTTGCGGCCGTTGACCTTCTTGCCGGCGTCGTAGCCGCGGGTGGAGTCACCGACTGTTTCGGCGGCGCGCACCGATTGCGCGTCGATGGCGGCTGCGGTGGGCCGCGGGCGCCGGCCGGCCTGCTGGCGGACCTGTTCACGCAGCGCATCACGCATTATTTCCACCGTGCCGTTCTCGCGCCAGCGAGCGAAAAAGCCGTACACGGTCTTGCAGGGCGGAAAGTCCACGGGAAGCGCGCGCCATTTCACTCCGTTGTCGGTGACGTAGCGGATCGCGTCGACGATGTCGCGGCGGTGGTGCTTCTCCGGACGCCCCCCGGCCGGGCTGGCACACGCCGCCGTGGGCAGCAGTGGTTCGATCACTGCCCACTCGGCGTCCGTCATGTCCGACGGGTAGCGGCGAATGCGGGCCGATGCGCTGGACGAAGGCGTCGTGGGGTACAAACTGAGTCGGGCCTCTGCTGTTAGTGATCATGACTGGCATCACGATCACTAGCAGAGGCCCTTCACATGCCCACCACCGGGATCCAAGACAGCCTCTGACAGGGCGTTCGGAGTTCGTGCCTCACAACGCAGGGTTCTCGCCGCGTACGCCTGGTACTCAAAGAGGACCCCAACACCGCGAGGCGCGAACTGGGGCGGCGGTACCGGACCACCGACCTCAGTTCCACAACGCTCTCTGAGTCACGTGAATTCGCGGAAGGCGTCCCGAACGTCGCCGGGTGGAGCCGTGGGGCGCAGAGCCTCTGGATCGACCCAGACGTAGCGGTTGGTGACTTCCGCCGCGAGCGTGCCGTCCCGGCGAATCTCGTAGCGCAGCGCCAGCGAGGTCGTGCCCAGGCGTTCGACGTGCGGCTCGACGGAGAGATCGTCGTCGAACCGGCACGGCGCCAGGTACCGGACGGTCGACTCGGCGACCACGACGTCGACTCCGCGCTCGAGCAACACCGCGTGCGAGCCGAACAGTGCTTTGAACACCTCGAACGAGGCCATGTCCGCGTAGGCGAGGTAGTGCGCGTGGAACACGATCCCCTGCTGGTCGCACTCGTGGTAGCGCACTCGCAGCGGCATCCGCACGATCGGCCCGTTCCGCTCAGCCATGGCCGGACGGTAGCAGCACCGTCGATCTCACCCCTCCGAAGCGCGAACGGCACTTTCGCCTCGTCTCGTGGGGCGAGAGTGCCGTTCGCTCCACTGGCATGACCCATTCGTGGCTCGCCATCGACGCGAGTGCGCGGGACCATGAATGCGCGCGTCGTTGCGGGTTGAACGACCCGCCCGTCGTCGCCGGGACCATGACCGGCTACACCGGCTCGCGTCCCGATCCGGGCGCGGGTGAGGAGGGAGAACTCATGCCAGGCAACCGCGTGGTCGTCTACCAGGGACCGGGTTCGGTCAGTGTCGAGACGATCGACTATCCGAAGTTGGAGATCCCGGACGAGGTCGCCACCGGGTTCGGCGTCAAGCGCAAGGCTCCCCACGCGGCGATTCTCAAACTCGTCTCCACGAACATCTGCGGCAGCGACCAGCACATGGTGCGCGGGCGCACGACTGCGCCTGTCGGACAGACGCTCGGTCACGAGATCACCGGAGAGGTCGTCGAGGCAGGCGACGACGTGCTGTTCGTCAAGGAAGGCGACGTGTGCTCGGTGCCGTTCAACATCGCCTGCGGACGCTGCCGCATGTGCGACGAGGGCAAGACCGGCATCTGCCTCAACGTCAACCCGGCTCGCGCGGGAGCCGCCTATGGTTACGTCGACATGGGCGGCTGGATCGGGGGGCAGGCCGAGTACGTGATGGTGCCCTACGCGGACTTCAACCTGCTGAAGTTCCCCGACCGGGACCAGGCCCTCGAGAAGATCTTGGACCTGACAATGCTCTCGGACATCTTTCCCACGGGATACCACGGCGCCTACACGGCGGGCGTCACAACCGGGTCCACTGTGTACGTCGCCGGTGCCGGGCCGGTCGGCCTCGCTGCCGCCCACGCCGCGCAATGCCTCGGAGCCTCGGTGGTGATCGTCGGCGACATGGTCGCCGACCGCCTCACGCAGGCGCGCAGCTTCGGGTGCGAGACCGTCGACCTCAGCCAGGGCACGCCGCTGCCCGACCTCATCGAAGGCATCCTCGGCGAGCCCGAGGTCGACGCCGCCGTCGACGCCGTCGGGTTCGAGGCACGCGGCCACGGCAAGGGCGCGAGCGAGGCGCCTGCGACGGTGCTCAACGACATCATGAACGTCGCGCGGGCAGGCGCCGGCCTGGGCATTCCAGGCCTCTACGTCACCGGGGACCCCGGCGGCGTCGACGAGAACGCGCAGGTCGGCCAGATCGGAGTGCGGCTCGGCCTCGGCTGGGCGAAGTCGCACTACTTCGTCACCGGACAGTGCCCGGTCAAGCAGTACAACCGGCAGCTGATGAACCTCATCCTCAGCGACAAGGCGCAGATCGCCAAGGCCGTCAACGCCACGGTGATCACGCTCGACGACGCGCCCACCGGCTACCAGCAGTTCGACCAGGGCGCCGCCAAGAAGTACGTCATCGACCCGCACAGCAGCATCGCCGCCTGACCACGACCGGCGGGGTCGCGAGTCCGCCCCCGCCGGTCACCTCGGTGAGGTCCACACCCGGCGGAGGGCGCCCCAGCCGGTCAGACACAGCACGATCAATGCGGGCCAGAACAGCACCTGTGCCCCCACGGACAACGCCGTGACGCCGGAGACGGTGGCCGTAGCGGAACCGGCTGCGCAGGTCATCCCGAGCGGGAACACCGTGGCCCAGCGACGCAGGTCGTAGCGCAGCCGGGGTGTCACGCACTCGGCGACGAGCAACACCAGGTACCAACAGACGGTCGCCGTCAGGAGCACGAGTGCGGCTGCGGTTCCGATCACGGCGAAGAACTCCGCGACATGCAGATCGCGTAGCGCCTCGGTGAGGCTCGCGATGGAAACGACCGAGATGGCCAGCGCGCCACCGGCGACCCAGTGATCACCCTGTCCGGTTCGGATCTGCCGCAGGTCGAAGCGGCTCAGCACGAACCAGTACAACGCGAGCCCGACCAGCATCGCCGCAGCGCTCAGCGGCAGCAGCCACACCGCGCGGGTGAGCACCGCAAGGTGCGCAGCCAGCGCCGCAACGGACTGGGAAGCGACACAGAGCAGGAACCATCCACCGACGAACGGTGCGGCCTCCGGGCGCCACCCGACCGCAAGCACCCTGGGGAGCACTACGAGCCAACAGGCCACTGCCACTACGAGCAACCCGGACGCGAGCACACCGGCCCCCACCGCACACGCGCCCAATCCGAGCACGCCGGTGGAGGCCGCGACCGTCAGCGCTGCCGGCCGGGCGGCTTCCGCGGTCAGCCGCGAGCGGTCGGTGACGAAGCGCTGCACGAAAGCCGACATCAGCACCAGCCACGCGAGTGCCGCTGTGACGAGCAGCGACCACCACACGGCGGGCAAGCCGAGGTGCCGGCTGTCGAGCGCGACGACGCCGAGGCCCATGACGACCGCTCCGGCCTCAGGAGGGAGCGCACGGAGCCGATCGCGGGACAACCTCGCGACGTCTGGCACACCCCACCTTTGCACCGCCCGCGACGCACGTCCACGCCAGTCGGGTCGAACGTCTTGCCTTTATTACGTAATTCCGTATTATCTACGTCATGACGAAGGACGGGGAGCTGCAGGAGCGAGTCGCGGCACTCGAAGAGCGCGTCGCGGCGCTGGAAGAACCGCAGCGAACACCCCCGACGGGAGCGGTCGACGGTGACACGTTCTGGGCGCTCACCGAGCTGAAAGCACGGCTGCCGGAGCGCGGGGGTGTTCTGTTCACCGGCAGCGTCGAGCTCGAGTCGGGCCCGGCCGACTGGCAGTACGGCGCGACGACGGACCAACTCCTCGACCAGGACTGGTCCGAACACGCGGCCGGACTCGCCGCGCTCGGCCATCCGGTCCGGCTGTCGATCCTGCGTGCCGTCGTGGGCGGCGCCCGCACCGTCGCCGAGCTCACCCAGCAGCTCGACGTCGGCACCAGCGGGCAGGTCTACCACCACGTCCGCGAGTTGACCGGCGCTCGCTGGCTGACCGCTCGCTCCCGTGGGCAGTACGTCGTACCGACCGACCGGGTCGTGCCGCTGCTCGTCATCCTCACCGCAACCGGAGGACCGTCATGAGCTTGCGAGGTCGATCGAGTCGCCGACTCGCCACCGGGATCGCCGCGGCGTTGTCCGTGTTCACGCTCGGCGCGTTCGCAACGCCGCAGCCACCCGCGCTGGCCGACGACACCAGCGGCGATCGGGCTCTCATCGAGACGACCCGTCCGCTGCTCATGGGCACGAAGGACCGCGTCAGCGTCGCGATGATCGAGAACGGCCGAGTCCGCACCGCACACTTCGGCGCCGACGACGACACCGCCTACGAGATCGGCTCGATCACGAAAGTACTCACCTCGCACTTGCTCGCCGACGCCGTCGAGCGCGGCGAGGTCACGCTGGACACGAGAGTCGGCGCACTGGTGCCCACGTTGTCGGACACGCCGGTCGGCGACGTCACGCTCGCGGAACTCGCCAGTCACCGCTCCGGACTTCCCCGTCTGGCACCGGGAATCGGCGCCTGGGCCAACAGCTACGCCGCGTCGATGCTGCACCGCGACCCCTACACCGCGACCGCCGACGAGGTCGTCGAGCGCGCGGGTGCGGCGCGCCTGGACGGACGCGGCGACTACCGCTACTCGAACTTCGGTGCGGCTCTGCTCGGACAAGTACTCGCTCGGGCGACGGGCACCGACTACGAGCACTTGCTGCGAGAACGGCTGTTCGACGTGGTCGGCATGCCGAGGAGCACGGTTCCGCTGACACCGGACGGACTCCCCGACGATGCACTCACCGGATACACCGAAGGTGGTTATCCCGCGGAGCCGTGGACCCTGTCGGGACACTCGCCCGCGGGCGGTGTTCGCTCCACTGTGGACGACATGGCACGGTTCGCCCTGACCGTGCTCGAAGGAAGCGCACCCGGCATGGACGCGGTGCACCCGCGCTGGAACGACGGCGCGAGCACGGACGTCGGCCTCGCTTGGCACGTCAGTGAGCGCGACGGAAGCCGCGTGACCTGGCACAACGGCGCAACAGGCGGGTTCTCCAGCATCATGACCCTCGACCGCGAACGCGGGCGTGGAGTCGTCGTGCTGTCCAACACCGCAGCCGACATCGACGAGGTCGGATTCGCACTCCTGAAGGGACTGTCGCCATGAGTGTCGCGTTCCAAGTCGGGCTGTGTGTCTTCGTGGGAGTCGTCACGGTCTCCCTCACCGTGAGCACATGGCGCGCCAACGGCACGAACGACCGAGCCTCGCTGCTGTCCCACAGCGCCATGCTCATCGCGCTCGTCGCGTTCGCACGGGTCCACGTGTGGTGGTCGGCCGTCCCGGTGGTGGTGTGGTTCGCCGTCGTCCTCTGCGCGGCAGTCGGTGTATTCGGTGCAGTGTTGCGGTGGGCCGACCTGCCGTGGCTGCGGGAAACGAAACGCAAGCGCCGCATCGCCGACGTGGGCCTGACGGTCGTGGTCGCCACCGTCGCGACCACAGCACTCGCCACCGCCTGAACGCGTCCCGCAGGCGTGAGCCTTTGTGGTGGCCCTGACCACCAAAAAGGCTCACGCGCCACAGCGAGTTTCGCGGCTCGCGCAGCACTGACCCGCGAAAACGGCCTGGCCTCGCCACACTTCTCGGTGGCGAGGCCGCTTACTCGGTCTTCGGGCGGGTACGTGGTGGGAAGTTGCCGGAATCCCCTAGTGGTGCCACACTGGCACCATGAAACGGATGAATCTGCGGGACGTACCGGACGACGTATACGCCACGCTCACTGAGGCCGCCCAGGCGAACCGGCAGTCACTTTCGGCATTTGTCGTCGACCGGCTCACCGAAGTCGCCCAGGTTGCCCGCCTGGACGAATACGTGGCCTCCTACCGGCCACCCCACGGCAGCGGCCTCACCCTCGACGACGCGACCGCCGCGGTACGAGAGATCCGCGAAGCGTCGTGAGCCTCAGCGTGATCGACGCTTCCGTACTGACCGCTTTCTACGCTGCGGACGACTCACGCCGCGACGTGGTCGCGGCACGCCTGACCGCAGGCGACGCCCTGTTTGCTCCCGCCCATGTGGATGCTGAGGTCGTTTCCGCCTTACGAGGCATGGCCCGCCGCAGTCCCGCGCTGCACGCCGTGATACCTGCCGCACTGCGGCATCTGGCGGATTTTCCGATGAGACGCATGCCGCTGGCTCCGCTGTTACAGCGGGTCTGGGAGCTCCAAGACAACGTGACCCCCTACGACGCCGCGTATGTCGCGCTGGCCGAACGCCTCGACGGTCCACTGATCACCAGTGACGGCAAGCTTGCCGCGGCCAGCGGCGCCCGCTGCTCCTTCGAGGTCATCGCTTGATGACCCCGGAACAGGTGCCCGCCGCGCGCAGTCACCGCACGGGGGGCGTGAGCCTTTTTGGTGGTCATAGCAACCACAAAGGCTCACGCATCCTGCTCTCTCACTCGAAGCGGTCGGGGTCGCCTGCTCCGCGCCTGACGACCTCGGGCTCGCCGCTGGAGAAGTCGACCACCGTGGTCGGTTCCACACCGCAGTCTCCGGAGTCGATGACGGCGTCGAGTACGTGGTCGAGCCGATCCTTGATCTCCCATCCCTGGGTGAGCGGGTCTTCCTCATCGGGCAGCAGCAGCGTGGAGGACAGCAGCGGCTCCCCCAGTGCGGCCAGCAGGTCCTGCGTGAACACATGCTGCGGGATCCGGATGCCGACGGTCTTCTTCTTCGGATGCAACAGCCTGCGGGGAACGTCCCGCGCGGCGGGCAGGATGAACGTGTACGGGCCGGGGGTCGCGGCCTTCAGCGCCCGGAACACGGCGTTGTTGATGTGGACGAACTGGCCGAGCTGGGAGAAGTCCTGGCACATCAACGTGAAGTGGTGCTTGTCGTCGAGGCGGCGGATCGAGCGGATCCGGTCCATGCCCTTCTGGTTGCCGAGCTGGATGCCGAGAGCGAAGCACGAGTCCGTCGGGTACGCGATCAACCCGTCCTGCCGCAGCAGGTCGACAACCTTGCCGATCGTGCGCCGCTGCGGGTTGTCGGGATGCACGTCGTAGTACCTGGCCATGCCGCGAGCTTAAGAACCTCCGAGCCGATGATCCAGTCACGAACGAGTCTCCGGTGCCACGGCGTCGAGCGCGGCCACGAGGCTCGCCGCATCGTGCGGGCCGTCGTGGCGTCGTCCGTTGACGTAGAACGTGGGGGTTCCACCCGCTCCGCTGGCCTGGGCATCGGCGAGGTCGTCGTGCACCCGCGCGGCGTGGACCTCGTGCTGCAGGTCCGCCACGAATCGGTCCAGGTCCAGATCGAGCGTCTGCGCATGCCGTACCAGGTCGTCGAAGCCCAGCGCGTCGGCGCGCGCGAACAGCAGGTCGAACATCTCCCAGAACTGCCCCTGCGCACCCGCGGCTTCGGCGGCGTGTGCGGCGAGTTCGGCGTGCTCGTGGACGTCGGTCAGCGGCATGTGCCGGAACACGTAGCGCAGACGATCACCGTAGTGCGCCCGAAGCTCTGCGATCATCCCGGTCGCCCGCCCGCAGAACGGACACTCGAAGTCGGCGAACTCGACGAGGGTCAGCGGCGCGTCCGAACGCCCCCGCACGTGGTCGCGATCCGGGTCAACGGGCCGATTCAGCAGGGGCGGGCCCTTGCGCTCCCCCGAACGCGGCGCGAGCAGTGCGCTCGCACGCAAGATCGACCACCCGAGCACGGCGGCCAGCAAGGAACCGGCGAGCACACCCAGTCTGGCCTCGTCCGCGAGCTCCGGGTCGTCCAGCGCCAGATCGACGATGAATAGCGAGATTGTGAATCCGATTCCGGAGAGCGCGGCAGCGCCGGCCAAGCCCGTCGCCCCGACACCGGGTGGCGGGGCGCCGAACCGGAGGCGGACGGCGGCGAGCGCGCCGAGGCTCACGCCGACGAACTTGCCCACGACCAGGCCGAGGACCACACCGAGGGTCAGGCGCGACTGCAACGCTTCCCGGACGATCTCGCCGTCGATGGCGATCCCCGCGTTGGCCAGCGCGAAGATCGGCACGATGACGAAACTCGACCAGGGCTGATACAGGCGCTGCAGGCGATCGTTCGGCGCGACGGAACGTTCGATCCCGAGGCGCGCCTGTCGCGCGAACTCCGGGTTGGGCGACTGCCGGTAGGCGCGGGTGAGCTTGGCGGCGTCCTCGACGTGTTCCCGGCGCGGCGGGTGCGCGGTGACGAACAGAGCGATGACGACACCGGCGATCGTGGGGTGTACACCGGATTCGTAGGTGGCCAGCCAGATCCCGACTCCGAGCACGAAGTACGCGGGCCCGCGCCACACCTGGAACCGGCGCAGGACGAGCATCGACACCAACCCGGCCACTGCCAGCGCGAGCGCCACGAGCGAGATCCGCTCGGTGTAGAACAGCGCGATGATCGACAGCGCCCCGACGTCGTCGGCGACGGCGAGGGCGAGCAGGAAGATCCGGAGCCGCGCGGCCTGTCGTCGCCCCGTGAGCGCGAGCGCGCCGAGCACGAACGCGGTGTCCGTGGAGATCACCACACCCCAGGCGGCGGCTTGCTCGCCGCTGGGATTGAGCGCGAGGAACAACACGGCAGGCAGCAGGAGCCCGGTGATCGCGGCGCACAGCGGCACGGCGGATCGGCGCCACGAACTCAGCTCCCCCAAGGCGATCTCGCGTTTGACCTCGAGACCGACGACGAAGAAGAAGAACACCATCAACCCGTCGTTGACCCAGTGCCGCAGGTCGAGATTCAGTTCGGCGTCACCGAGCCGCATCGCCAGCGGCGTCTCCCAGAACGCGGAGTAGCTGGCCGACCAGGGGGAGTTCGCCCAGAGCAGCGCGAGGACGGTCGCGGCGAGCAGCAGCCCGGCGCTGTTCGACTCGGTACTGGCGAACCGGCGCAGCGAGGCCGTGAACTGACCGTCGAGTTGCGGGCGAGCAGGGACGGTTCGTCGCTTCTCGGGCGGCACGCTCATCGGCTCCCCGTGGCTCGTGCGGGTTCGGGCACGTGCACACCGTAGGGCCATGCGCGCGCTTGCGCCGTTCGCCTCTTGCAGTATGACCTACGACACGGTAAATAACATGAATACCGCTCACTTCTAGGTCGGGTCGAGGAGAACGCATGGACCACCCCGGGTGGACAGCAAGTCGACGCACCGTTCTACGCGGCACCGCCGGGGCGGTCGGAGTCGGCGCGCTCGCGGCGCACACGACGACACAGGCGACGGCAGAGTCCGGCGAATCCATGCTCGTCGGACGCGGCATCTCCGACGCCACCGGTGAGATCGCCGAATGCGGACTGATGGGCTACGGCCGTGTCGACCAACAGGCTGCCGGGCTGCACCAGCGGCTGCGGGCTCGGTCGTTCATCGTCGTCGACGAAGCCACGAGCGAGCGAGTCGTGCTCACCGTCGCGGACAGCCCGCTGATGTTCGACAGCGTGCACAAGGCAGTGGTGCGCAGGCTCCGGGAACGCTACGGCGATCTCTACACCGAACAGAACGTGCTGCTCACCGCCACCCACACCCACAGTGGACCGGGCGGGTACTCGCACCACTTCCTGTACAACGCGACGACGCTCGGCTTTCACGAGAAAACGTTCACCGCGGTCACCGACGGCATCGTCGAGTCCATCGAGCGCGCGCACGCGGACCTCGCACCGTCCACACTGGTCCTCACCCACGGCGAACTGCACGGCGCCAGCGTCAACCGTTCCCGCGACGCCTTCGACCTCAACACCGACGACATCCGGCAGTTCTTCCCCGACGCCATCGATCCGCAAACCTCGCTGCTACGCGTCGAACGGAAGGGCGAACCGATCGGCGCGATCAACTGGTTCCCCACGCACGGCACCAGCATGTGCGGGGACAACCGGCTCGTGAGCGCCGACAACAAGGGCTACGCCGCCTACCGGTGGGAACGGGAAGTCCTCGGAGCCGATTACCTCGCCGGACATCCGGACGATTTCGTCGCCGCCTTCGCCCAGACGAACGCCGGCGACATGTCCCCGAACCTCGACCTCACGCCCGGCACCACACCGGAGGACTTCGGCGAGACCCGCGCCCACGGCAACCGCCAGTTCGACGCCGCCGCGCGCCAGCTGACTCAGAGCGGCACGCCCCTCGTCGGAGGTGTCGACTCACGGCTGGTGTACGTGAACCTCTCCGACGTGCGGGTGCGGCCCGAGTTCACCGGTGACGGGCAGGAGCACTCGACGTCCAAACCCGTGGTCGGCGCCTCGATGGCCGCCGGGAGCATGGAGGACGGCCCCGCTTTCCCCGGCTTCAACGAGGGAGAGAACCCGTTCTGGAACGCGGTCTCCGACGGCGTGTTGTTCACCGTTTCCCCCGAACTCGCCGATGCCCAGGCGCCCAAGGACTGCGTGGCTCCGCTCGGCGAGATGAACCGCATCTACCCCTGGGTGCAGGAGAAGGTGCCGGTCCAACTGGTCCGGATCGGACAGCTTTACCTGATCGGAATTCCCGGGGAAGTCACCATCGGCGCCGGGTACCGGCTACGCCGCACCGTGGCCGACATCGTCGGCGCCGACGTCACCGATGTGCTCGTCGCCGGGTACAGCAACGCCTACATTCACTACGTCACCACCCCCGAGGAGTACGACTCGCAGCAGTACGAGGGTGGCAGCACCCTGTACGGCCGGTGGGAACTACCCGCACTGCAACAGGTCTCGGCCGCACTCGCGACCGCCATGCGTGACGGCGAACAGTTGCCGTTGGGACCCGTCCCGCCGGACCACTCGGACAAGCAACTCGCCCTGCAGCCGCCGATCATCGTCGACGCGCCGCAGATCGGTCACGGGTTCGGCGACGTCCTCACCGAACCGAACGAGTCGTACCGCGCGGGCGAGACTGTCGTGATCGTCTTCTCCGGCGCCCACCCCGGCAACGCCCTGCACCGCAACGGCACACACTTGGAGGTGCAGCGGGACAGCGGCAGCAGGTGGAGCCGCGTCCACGACGACGGCGACTGGGCCACGAAACTCCACTGGGCCAGGGACGGGGTCGCCGCGTCGACGATCACGATCACCTGGGACGTCCCCGGCGACGTCGAACCGGGAACCTACCGCGTGCTCTACCGCGGCGAAGCGAAGACACTCACCGGCGCGATCACACCGATCGGCGGGACCAGCCGGACCTTCACCGTCACACGCTGAGACAGCTACCCACTCGCGCGCTGAATCACCGAGAACTCCGTGCCGAACGGGTCCACGACGCTGGCGATCCGGCCGTAGACCATGTCCTCCGGCGCACTCGCCGATCCCGCATGAGCCTTCGCCGCCGCCACCACCGCATCGGTATCGGCGACCTCGAACGTCGTCGCCCACTGCGACGCGGTCGCGTTCGGATTCCCGAGAATGCCCGCGACCTCGTGCCCGTCCCGCCGCCGCAAGAAGGTGAAGTCGACGCCCGGGATGTCCTCGTTGCGGTCGGCCGTGAAGTCGAACAACGCCGCGTAGAACTCACGGGCGACGTCCGGCTGGGCCGTCACGAGGTCGTTGCGCACGACCGCGCCGGGCTCGTTGACGACCTCCGCTCCGATGTGCGCGCGCCCCTGCCACAAGCCGATCTGGGCCCCCGCGGGATCACGGAGCATCGCGATCCGGCCCTGGTCCATGACCTCCATCGGCTCCATGAGCACTGTCCCGCCTACCTCGGTTCCGCGGGCGACGGTAGCGTCGCAATCGGACGTGGCCAGGTAGACGTTCCACCAGAATCCGCCCGCGTCGGGGTCGAAGAACGACGACATGGCCGCGACTGGACGATCATGCATCAAGCACATCGTGTAGTGGCCCGTCTCCTCCGGTCCCACCTGGAACTGCCACCCGAACAACGCGCCGTAGAAGGAACAGGCCTTGTCCAGATCGGGGATCCCGAGGTCGACCCACGTCGGTGTCCCGTCGGGCTGCACGGCGGCCACTGTGCTCATCATTCGCTCCCACCTGTTGCGGCGCTGGTGGGTCGACAGTAGAACCCAGCACCGACACATCGCGGCGCACGACGCGACACTCCCCCGAAAAGGGCACGGACCGTACAGTGAGGGGTCATGGTGGCGCGGGGAAACCAGTCGGTCATCGCAACGAATCGCAGGGCACGGCATCACTACGAGGTCATCGACACCCACGAGGCCGGTGTCGTGCTCGCGGGCACTGAGGTCAAGAGCCTGCGGCTCGGCCGGGCGTCGCTGATGGAAGCGTTCGCCACGGTCGACGACGGCGAGGTGTGGCTGCGCAACCTGCACATCGCGGAGTACTACCACGGCAGCTGGACCAACCACACGCCACGCCGGAAACGGAAACTCCTGTTGCACCGCAGGGAGATCCGCCAGCTCGAGGTGAAAGTGCGCGAGAGCGGGTACTCGTTGGTGCCGCTGTCGATGTATTTCCGCGACGGCCGGGTCAAAGTGGAACTCGCCCTCGCGCGCGGCAAGAAGAAGTGGGACAAGCGACGGGCCCTCGCCGAGCGCGAAGCGCAGCGTGAGATGGCGCGCGGGATCGGCTGGCAACTCAAGGGACGTCGCACGCACGCGCGAGGCCGCCGGAAAGCCCTGGACTACGACCCGCGATGAGTCGCCGTGCTGGTGGAGGACTGTGGTCAGGCACGGCCGACAGATTCCCCGCCGCATATGCCGCAGGCCCGCCGCGAGGTAAGTTCCGCCACCCGACCACCCACGCGGATCAGCCCGCGCACCCTCTTACTCGGCCCGAGCGGCCCCCCGACCCGCGCGACACGGTTATCCTCGGCACAATGCTGATCCGTCGTGGGACGCGACAGGTCACCGGCGAGTCGGCCCGGATCGACCTGTCGAACCACCTCGCCGCCCTCGCGGACCGGATGCGGCTCGACGACCCGTACCGCACGCCGACGCGCGGGGAGCGACGCGCCGCCGTGCAGGGACTCGATGCGCTGCTCGCGGATTCGTCCGGTCTCCACGACGCGGCCTCGTGCCTGGCCCCGCACGGATTCCGCCTCGCCGACTGCGTGGACACCGCGACCGACCGCCGTGTCGTGCTGGTCGATGGCGCGACGCACGGAGACCGACGCTGGGGCACCGTCGTGCTCGACCCGCAGACCCCGCCGTCCTCGCTGATCGCGGTTCCCCATCCGAGCGCGGACCTCGACACCGAGGTCGTCGGTGCCGAGTTGTTCCGCAGAACTCCCGGGGCGGTGTTGCTGATGGCCGGTTCCCACCGGCGCACGGCCGACGAGGCAGGCGACGTCGCCCACCGGACGGATTCCCTGTTCCACGCCTTCGCGCTGCGGTTGATGGAGCGCGGACTCCCTCAGGTCCAGGTCCACGGCTTCGCGAGCCTCTCGGGCGTGGACGTCGTGCTCTCCCCCGGGCCGGGGGAGGCCGGGCCCGCGTTGTTCGACACGGCGGACGTACTCGACGCGGAGGGATTCCGTCTCTTGCGGTCCTGGGTCGACGCGTGCCCGCTCACCGGCCGGACGAACGTGCAAGGTGTCGCCGCGGCGGAGCGCGACCTTCCGTTCCTGCACGTGGAACTCGCTCGCCCACTGCGCAGCTCACCCGCGACGCGCGAGCGCGCGGTGTCCGCGATCGCCTCGACGACGTGCTGGACCGGTGACACAGGGTCCCGTTCACCGCATGCTACTCGATAGTAACATCGCCCGCATGGCGACACAGACTCTCTCGATGTGGCAGAAGCTCTCCGGCATTCCCGGCGGAAAATACCTGTTCTCCGCGGCCGTCTCCCTCAAAGCCCCGTACTTCCGCACCGTGCTGCCCACGGTGCAGACGATGGAAGCGGGCCGCGCCGAAGTCACCTCGCCGAAGTGGTGGGGCGTGCACAACCACATCGGTACCTATCACGCCATCGCCGCCTGCAACCTCGCCGAGATCGCGATGGGAATGCTGGCGGAGGCGACAGTGCCGACCAGCCACCGGTGGCTGCCGAAGGGGATGCAGGTCTCCTACACCGCGAAGGCCGAGACGAGCATGTTCGCCCGCGCCGAACTCTCGGAGATCCCTGAGTTCGGCGACGAGGGCAAGGACGTCGAGGTGCCGGTGAACGTCACCGACACCAGCGGCAAGACCGTCGTTGCCGCGACCATCACCATCTGGGTCACGCCGAAGAAGTCGCGCTGAGCCGTCACCAGCTCGACAGGACCGGCTGTTCGGACATGACGGAACCGCCGTCCTTCACGATCAGCGCACTTCCGGTGACCAGATAGGTGTAGCCGTCGTTGTAGGCCTCGTAGCCGCGGCCGGTGGCGTAGGCGGGCAACGTGATCGCGTTGCCCGAGCCGAGGTCGGTGCCGCTGTAGTACACCTGCCCGGACGAGTCGGTGCACAGCAGCACCTGCGACTGCGCCGTCTGCATCCCGCTGACCAGGTACGGAGCCGACGACGGGCAGCCAGAAGACGGCGACGGATAGGTCGGTTCGGCGACCTGCGTCTGCGGCGCGGGCGCGGCACTCGACGTCACGGGCGTGACCGTGCGCGGAGCGGCCGAGAACCCGCTACCGGTCCAGCTGTACTCCTGGACGAAGGTTTGATCCGGGCAGCAGTTCGGCGCGCTGTCGCTCCACGCGTCGCCGTCGATCGACACGACGCGGCCGTTCACGGACACGTCGGCGACCGAGATGCGGTCGGACTCGAAGAACGTCGACAGCAACCGGGGTTCGCCGTCCGGAGACGCGCCGTCGTAGACCTCGACGACCTCCGGCTGGGCGGTGGTCACCGCACGGCAGGTCATCGTGACCAGCACCTCCGGGTATCCGTCGCCGGTCAGGTCGCCCTGGTCGGTGCGCACCACCTCCGGCGGCGTGCCCTCGCCGCACGGCAACGACGGGTGAGGCTGGGCCGCCCAGTCCGCGGACAGCGCAGGCCCACCGGGTGGGCGGACGCTGCTGCCCGCGACCGTCAGGCTCGGCAGGGAGCGTCCCATCAGCACGACCGCCGAAATCGCCCCCATGGCGAGAGCGAGCACGGCCATCACGCACGCAAGGACGATCCACGGTTTCGCACTACTCTCCCGGCGCCGTGGCGGCTCGTAGCGCGTCGGTTCGGAGTCCTGCGGCCAGCTCATCGTGACCCCTCCCACCCGTGGGGCGCCCCGCGGATCGACCCCGTTCTCCCCGCGCGGCCACACCCTCACATCGCCCGGCAGGAACCGGCGTTACCGCTGCTCACGCGCCGTGACGGCGGCGGGCTCGGGCCGGTGCCGGACGCGTTCGCCGCCGAGCGCCTGCTGCCGGTGCTCCGACAAGACGGTGTGCAAGGCTGGAGCGGGGCATCGTCGGCACCGCAGGAGGACGACATGAGCGACACGAGCCGCAGCTACATCCAGGAACTCATCATCGAGGAGCTCGGTGTCGCAGCCACGTTCGATGCGGCGACCGAGATCGAGCGCCGCGTCGGGTTCCTCGTGGAGCGGATGCGGGCGGCGGGCTCCTCCGGGCTCGTGCTCGGCATCAGTGGCGGTGTCGACTCCAGCACCGCCGGACGGCTGTGCCAGCTCGCCGTCGAGCGAGTCCGCGGCGAGGGCGGCGACGCCCGGTTCCTCGCGATGCGGCTGCCCTACGGGCGACAGCGCGACGAGGACGATGCCCAGCGGGCGCTGACCTTCATCGAGCCGGACGACACACTCGCCGTCGACGTGCAGCCGGCCAGCGACGCGATGCTCGAATCCGTGAAGGCGAGCGGTCTCGTGTTCGACGATCCGGGGCGGCTCGACTTCGTACTGGGAAACATCAAAGCCCGCCAGCGGATGATCGCCCAGTACACCGCGGGCGGGGCGCGGAACATGCTCGTCGTGGGCACCGACCATGCCGCCGAGGCCGTGATGGGCTTCTTCACCAAGTTCGGGGACGGCGCCTGCGACCTGACCCCGCTGTCCGGGCTGACCAAGCGCAGGGTGCGCGCACTGGCGTCCGAACTCGGGGCCGCCGACGACCTCGTGGGCAAGGTGCCGACGGCCGACCTCGAATCGCAGAACCCCGGCCTGCCCGACGAAGAAGCGTTCGGCATCGGCTACGACGAGATCGACGACTTCCTCGAAGGCAAGCCGGTCAGCGAACACGCGCACGAGACGATCGTCGCCGCGCACCGCCGTACCGCCCACAAACGCACAGTCCCCTACGAGGTCCGCTGAGCAGGCACCGTGCTCGCGCGGCCGGCGGATCACACTGGAAAGGGCTCAGTTGTCCACTGAAGCACCCGCCAAGCCTGACCCGAACACAGGCGAGCCAAGGCCACCAGCGGCACCAATCGTGCTCGGCAAAATGGGCCCGGACCCCACCGTGAACCTCGATAAGGCGGACACGGCACCGGAGGACAGGGGGCCTGCGCTGGAACTCCATATCCAGGACAAGCGAGCCGTCCTGCTTGGCGCCCTGATCGTGGTCGGAATCATCATCGTCGGAGCGAGCCTCCAACGAGGCGGCTTCGAATGGATGTCTGACCCCATCATGCTCGGAATCGTTGCTGTCGCCGGAATCATCATGGCAGCAAGCGGATGGGGAGTCCGGCTGACGGCCGGAAACGATTGGCTCCATGTCAAACGAAAATGGGTCGACACCCACCGGCTCAAGAGTGTTCATTTGTACGGTGTAGTCCTCGGCTGGACGCTGGTGCTCGAAGACGCCGAGCAGAGGAAGGTTCGGGTGTACATCGGAACGCTCGAGGCGAACCGCGAACTGTGGGCCCTGGTGTACAACGGACTGGCGCACTCGGTGAGCGCCGGAGCTACGTTCAACCCGCTAGCAGGAAACATGCTCCGGCTGCGGCGATTCAAAGAATCATCCCGAACGCAACGTTAAATCCTGAGTGCGCGCCGGTGGCCACGAACTCGCGCGAATTCGTGGCCACACGCCGCTTCGGTCATCCGGCGACGGGGGCCTCGGTGTAGAGCCTCGGCTCGATCACGGCGCCTTCGGCGAAGTTCTGCTCGACCTCGGACTTCTCCACGTCGTTCGGGAGATCGCTCTGGCACTCGGTCCCGGCGCTGGCACCGGACATCAACTCCTCGCAGATGCCGGTGCGGTCGTCGGGGAGCCCGAAGATGTGGCCGATTTCGTGGGTCGCGATCCGCGGGACGTGGTGGCCCTCGTTCACGGCCTGCCTGCCCATCCACACCGTGCCGACGCCCAGGCTTTCCGTCATCGCTCGGGGCCAGCCGTCGTCGGCGAGCACGGTCAGGTCCGCGTCTCCACCGGTCGCCTTCTCGAGCTGCACGTTCTGGACCTGCTCGTTCCACGTGGCGGCGGCGTCGTCGATGGCGGACTGGAACTCCTCGGCCTGGCTCGCGTCGTAGGTGACGATGCGCGGTTCGGCGGTCTCGTCCGTGACCGCACCGGCGACGGGAGCGCCCACCAGCAGCAGCATCGCCGCAGCGGCACCGGTCAACGCGGTTCTCATCGGGGACTGTCGCATCTCGGTTCCTCCTCATCACGAGCGTCGACGGACGCAGCCGACGTGATCAGGAGACTGGCACCGAGCCGAGACGGAGTCCGGACACTGGCGGGTAACCGCCATCACACCGGAAGTGGGAAATCCCTCGCCCCGACCGCGGACGACGCCATACTCGGCGAGAACTCGATCTTGGGAGGCAAGCGTGATCGTGGACGCGATCGAGTCCGCGTGGCGGGCATGGGCGGAACTCGGCCGCGCGCTGACCGACCAGCAGTGGTCACAGCCCACGCGGCTGGGCTCGTGGACGGTCCGCGACACCTACGCGCACGTGACGATGTTCCCGCCAATGATCGTGCAGTCGGCACAGTGGCCGTCGTCGTCGAAACCGCTCACGCACGCCACCGCCGGTGAGCTGCTCAGAGACTGGAACCGCCCCGGCGGACTCGCTCACCAGAGCGCCGAGCACGTCGCCGAAGCCGCTACGCAGGACGAACGCTCGACCGAGGAGCTGGTGAAACAGTTCGCCACCGTGGGGCCCCAAGCCATCCAGGTGCTCCGCACGACCGATCTCACGCGTCCGCTCGACTACGCTGGCGCCACAGTCCTTCCGCAGAGCGAAATCGGCCGCATCGTGGTGATGGAGTCGGTGGTGCACTACTTCGACATCGCCGCCGCGCTCGATCTGCCGCGTCCTGGGCCGCTCGACGACAACCCCGTCCGGCTCACGACGCAACTGCTCGCCGAGATCGCCGACCCCGTCACGCTCATCGAGGTCGCCACAGGTCGGGCTTCGGCGTCGGTGTTCCCCCTGATGCGCTGATCTCTGCCCGAATTCGGGCAGGCCAACTTGAACGGATCACTCGAACGGTGGCAAGCTCGGCCGTCATGAGCCACCGCGTGCCGGTCGAGCTGGTGCGCCACGTCGCCGCGTCGACCGGACTCCCCGAGCCGACCGCCGCGCGCGTCGTGACCGACGTCGTCGAGTTCTTCTCCGAAACCACCGAGGACTACGTGCGGCGCAGGCACACCGAACTGCGACAACGAGGCCGGCGCAACTCCCAGATCTGGGAGCTGCTCGGCGCCGAACTCGCGCGCAGGCCGGTCGCGGCGGGCACGCTGTCCGAGCGGCAGTTGCGACGCATCGTCTACGGATGAGGAGACACCACGCCAATGTGCGGAATCGTGGGCTACATCGGGCACCGCCGAGCCGACCCGATCCTGGTCGAAGGGCTGCTGCGGCTGGAATACCGGGGGTACGACTCGGCGGGCCTCGCCGTGGCGGAACGGGGCAAGCTGAAGGTCACCAAGACCGCGGGCCGGGTCCACGAGCTGCGTGACCTCGTCGGTGACGGCTCCCCCGCCACCGCAGGCGTCGCCCACACGCGTTGGGCCACGCACGGCAAGCCGACCGACGTCAACGCGCACCCGCACCTCGACTCCGGCAAACACGTCGCGGTCGTGCACAACGGCATCGTCGAGAACGCCGAGCAGCTGCGCGCCGAACTCACCGACGGTGGCGTCGACCTCGTCTCCGAAACCGACAGCGAAGCGCTCGCGCACCTGATCTCGCAGGCGATCGACAACGGCGCCGAGTCGCTGGAAGCCGCGGTGCGCAGCGTGCTGCACCGTGTCGAGGGCACCTACGGCCTGCTCGTCGTCGACGTCCGCCACCCCGACCAGCTCGTCGTCGCCCGCAACGGCAGCCCCATCGTGCTCGGTGTCGGTGACGGCGAGATGTACGTGGCCTCCGACCTCGCTGCCCTCGTCCGGCACACCCAGCGGGTGGTGCACCTCGACGACGGCGAGCTCGCCACGGTCCGCGCCGACGACTACCGGACGAGCACGTTGCAGGCGCGGCGCACCGACAAGACCGCCACCGTGGTCGACGTCGCCGACGACGACTACCAGCTCGGCGGCTACCCGGACTTCATGCAGAAGGAGATGCACGAACAGCCCGAGGCGATGCGCAGCGCCCTGCGCGGGCGGCTCGACGAGCGCTTCTCCACCGCGCATCTCGGCGGTCTCGGGCTCGACCCCCGGCAGCTGCGCTCCATCCAGCGGGTCAAGTTCCTCGGCTGCGGCTCGGCGTACTACGCGGGCCAGGTGGGGGCGAACCTCGTGGAAGAGTTCGCCCGCATCCCCGCCGACGCCGAACCGGCCTCCGAGTTCCGCTACCGCAACCCGGTCGTGGATCCGAACACGCTGTACGTGGCGATCAGCCAGTCCGGCGAGACCATCGACACCCTCGCCACCGTGCAGGAACTCAAACGCAAGGGCGGCCAGGTCATCGGCGCCGTCAACGTCGTCGGCAGCGCCATCGCCCGCGAATGCGGCAGCGGGATCTTCCTGCACGCCGGTCCCGAGGTCTCCGTCGCCTCCACCAAGGCCGTCACGAACATGACGGTGTCGTTCGCGATGCTCGCACTGCTGCTGGGGCGTGTCCGCGACCTGTCCGTGGCGCACGGCAAGCGGATCGTGGAAGGACTGGCCTCGCTGCCGGACCACCTCACCTCGATCCTCGACGCCCAGCAGGACGTCGCCGACGCGGCCCGCAAGTACACCGACGCGCAGCGCATGTTCTTCATCGGCCGGGTGCGCGGCTGGCCGATCGCGCGCGAGGGGGCGCAGAAGCTCAAGGAGATCTCCTACGTGCACGCCGAGGCCTATCAGGCCTCCGAGCTCAAGCACGGGCCGCTCGCGCTCATCGACCCGACGATGCCGTCGGTCGTGCTCGTGCCCGACGACGAACTGCTGTCGAAGAACATCGGCACGATGGAACAGATCAAGGCGCGAGGTGGGCCCGTCATCGCGGTCACCAACGCCGAGATCCCGGACGGACTGGCGGACACGGTGATCCGGGTTCCGCACAGCGAACCGGAACTCGATCCGATCCTGTTCACGATCCCGCTGCAGCTGTTCGGGTACCACCTCGCCGCCGCGCTGGGCCGGGACATCGACAAGCCCCGCAACCTCGCCAAGAGCGTCACCGTCGAGTGACCTGAACCGGGTTCGGGCAACCACACTGGTGCGAACGGCACTCTCGCCCCGTCACGTGAGGCGAACGCGCCGCTCGCCCCATCAACCACACTGGTGCGAACGGCACTCGCGCCCCGTCACGTGAGGCGAACGCGCCGCTCGCCCCATCAACCACACTGGTGCGAACGGCACTCTCGCCCCGTCACGTGAGGCGAACGCGCCGCTCGCCCCATCAACCACACTGGTGCGAACGGCACTCTCGCCCCGTCACGTGAGGCGAACGCGCCGCTCGCCCCATCAACCACACTGGTGCGAACGGCACTCTCGCCCCGTCACGTGAGGCGAACGCGCCGCTCGCCCCATCAACCACACTGGTGCGAACGGCACTCTCGCCCCGTCACGTGAGGCGAACGTGCCGCTCGCCCCATCAACCACACTGGTGCGAACGGCACTCTCGCCCCGTCACGTGAGGCGAACGCGCCGCTCGCCCCATCAACCACACTGGTGCGAACGGCACTCTCGCCCCGTCACGTGAGGCGAACGTGCCGCTCGCCCCATCAACCACACTGGTGCGAACGGCACTCTCGCCCCGTCACGTGAGGCGAACGCGCCGCTCGCCCCATCAACCACGCTGGCGCGAACGGCACTCTCGCCTCGTCACGTGAGGCGAGAGTGCCGTTCGCTTCGTCTTGGTGTTCACAGGGTTCCGGGAACGAAAGCGCTCCGGCTCTTGCCGTGGCGCGATCGGGCAGGCTAGCGTGCCGCAAAACTTACAGTGTTAGTTATCTACGACACAGCAGCCCGGTGCTCAGGCGACCTGCGCCCAGCACCTTCCGAGCCAGGCACGATTCGCACCGTCGCGCTCCACCCACGAGCACGACGATCGCCCCGTCCTGTGCCGAACAGCCCGTCCCACGAAGGGTTCGCGAGATGACCACCACCGCCGAGGGCACCGCCGGCCACCCGCGCCGCGTCGCGTTCGCCAGCCTCATCGGCACGACCATCGAGTGGTACGACTTCTTCATCTACGGCACCGCCGCAGCGCTGGTGTTCAACCAGCTCTTCTTCCCGGAGTTCGACCCGCTCGTCGGCACCCTCGCCGCGTTCGCCACCTTCGCCGTCGGCTTCATCGCGCGCCCGTTCGGCGGCGTGCTGTTCTCGCACTTCGGCGACAAGGTCGGCCGCAAGCCGATGCTCATCTACTCGCTCATGCTCATGGGCGGGGCCACCGTGCTCATGGGCATCCTCCCGACCTACGAGACGGTCGGCATCTGGGCGCCGCTGATGCTCACGCTGCTGCGGTTCGCCCAGGGACTCGGTGTCGGCGGTGAATGGGGCGGCGCGGTACTCATGGCCGTCGAGCACGCGCCGAACAACCGGCGCGGGTTCTACGGCAGCTGGCCTCAGGTCGGCGTCCCCGCCGGTCTGCTGCTCGGCACCCTCACCTTCTACGCACTTTCGGCCGGGATGAGCGACGCCGCGTTCCTCGCGTGGGGCTGGCGCGTGCCGTTCCTCATCAGCGCCGTGCTCATCGTCGTCGGCTTCGTCATCCGGCTGAAGGTCAGCGAGAGCCCGATCTTCGAGAAGGCCATGCAGGACAAGTCGAACGCATCGAAGATGCCGGTCCTGGAGGCGCTGCGCACCCACCCGAAGACGATCGCACTCGCCACCGGCACGTTCCTCGGTACGCACTCGACGTTCTACATCGGCAGCACCTGGATGGTCGCCTACGCCACCACCAGCCTCGGCTACGAGCGGACCACGATTCTCGGCGTGAACTCGTTCCTGAGCTTCATCGACATCCCGCTGATGCTCGCGTTCGGACTCCTGTCGGACTACGTGGGCAGGCGACCGATGTTCCTCACCGGCATGGCGGTGCTCGCGGCGTTCGCGGTGCCGTACTTCATGATGGTCGACAGCGGCTACTTGGCGCTGTTCATCCTGGGCGGCGTCATCGTCCAGGCGTGCCGCACCGCCGTGTACGGGCCGCAGTCGGCGTACTTCTCCGAGCTGTTCAGCACCCGGCTCCGGTTCAGCGGCGCCTCCATCAGCTACCAGCTCGCGTCGATCCTCGGTGGCGGTATCGCCCCGATGATCTGCACGGCACTGCTAGCCTGGACGGGATCGTCGATGTCGATCGCGTTGTACGTGGTGGCCATGTGCGTCATCTCGTTCGGCTGCACCTACCTTCTCTCGGAGACGTACAAGTCCAGCCTCGAAGGCAAAGACGTTCCCGCCACCGCATCCACGTCCTGAACGGAGGCTGGGGTCACGATCCGCTCGTGGCCCCAGCCCCCGGGGGTGCTCACCATGGACCCCACCCGCGCACTCCTCAGCCTGCGCTGTAGGCGCGGGCCCCGGCTCCGGCCAGATCGCCTTCGCTGACGATCAGGTACTCGTCCCGGATCGGCCGACCATCGAACCAGCTCTCCAGGATCTCCCGCGTGCCCGCCGCGTACCTCGCCTGCGCCGAGAGCGTCGAGCCGGACACGTGCGGCGTCATGCCCTGGTTCGGCATCGTCCGCCACGGGTGGTCGCGCTCCGGCGGCTGCGGGTACCAGACGTCCCCCGCATAGCCCGCGAGCTGCCCCTGCTCCAGCGCCCGCACCACGGCGTCCCGCTCCATGATCTTGCCGCGCGCCGTATTGACGATGTAGGAACCGCGTTTCATCCTGCCGAGCACCTCGCCGTCGAAGAGCTCCTCGGTCTGGGCCTGCAACGGCGCGTGGATCGACAGCACGTCCACCGCCGTGGCCAACGACTCGGGGCCGTCGTGCCAGGTGAGTCCGATTTCCTGCTCGACCTCGGCCGACTGGCGGTGCTTGCTGTTGTAGTGCAACTCGACGTCGAACGGGTGCAGCCGACGCAGCGTCGCCATGCCGATCCGGCCGGTCGCCAACACGCCGACCTTCATCCCTTCCAGGTCGTAGGCCTGCTTGACCGAGTCCGCGATGTTCCAGCCCTTCTCGTCGATCACCCACCGGTGCGACGGAATGTAGTTGCGGACCAACGCCAGGATCTGCATGACCGAGTGCTCGGCGACACTGACGCTGTTGCAGTAAGTGATCTCCGCGACGGTGACGCCACGCTCGGCCGCCGCGTCGAGGTCCACGTGATCGGACCCGATGCCCGCGGTGATCGCCAGCGTGAGCTTCTCCGCCTTCGCGAGCCGGTCGGCGTCGAGGTAGGCAGGCCAGAACGGCTGGGAGATGACGACGTCCGCGTCGGGAAGCTCCCGCTCGAACGTCGAGTCCGCGCCGTCCTTGTCGGAGGTGACGACCAGCGTGTGACCCGCGTCCTCCAGGAACCGGCGCAGGCCGAGCTCACCGGAGACGCTGCCGAGCAACTCCCCCGGCGTGAAGTCGATGTCGTTCGGGGTCGGCGTGGTCTGCCCGTCCGGGTAGTGCTCGATGCGCGGGATGTCGTCCCGCACGTACCGGGGCGGGTAGCCCTCGACCGGGTCGTCGTAGAGAACGCACAACACCTTCGCCACGAGTTCCTCCTCAGCGAGGTTACGGTTGCTCCCTGAGCCGTACCCGCGTGCTCCGAACCGCAATCCGCCACGACCCGCTGTCGCGGCGCACCCTGACCGCGACGAAGGAGGGCACGTGCCGGAGGAGTACGGCGCCAGGTCACCCGCGCAGGTGCGGCGGTGGCGCCGCGCGCTGGCCGACGAACGCGAAGAGGCCCGGATCTACCTCGAGCTGGCGGCGCGGCGCACCGGCGAGGAACGAGAGGTCCTACTCGGCCTCGCCGAAGCCGAGAAGCGCCACGCGGCGTACTGGGAGGAACTGCTCGGCGACGACGAGGGCGAGCCTCGACGTGGTGCCCTTCGCCTGCGGCTCCTGGCGTGGTTGGCAGGTCGGTTCGGGTGGGTTTTCGTGCTCGCGCTGATGCAGCAGGCGGAGGCGCGCTCGTACCAGGAGGCCGACGCCGAGGTGCCTGCGGTGATCAGTGCCGACGAACGCATCCACGGCGAGGTCGTGCGGGGGCTGGGCGCACGGGGGCGAGCGCAGATGTCCGGCACCCTGCGAGCCGCCGTGTTCGGCGCCAACGACGGGATGGTGAGCAACCTCGCGCTCGTGCTCGGCGTCATCGGTGGCGGTGCGACGGCACAGGCGGTGCTGCTGACCGGGATGGCAGGGCTCTTGGCGGGGGCCTTGTCGATGGCGGCAGGCGAGTACATCTCGGTGAGTTCGCAGCGCGAGCTGCTCGCGGCCTCGAAGCCGGACCGGTCGGCGCGCTCGTCGGTCGGCGAACTCGACGTCGACGAGAACGAACTCGCCCTCGTCTACCGGGCTCGGGGAATGCCGGTCGAGGAAGCCGAACGGGTGGCGAACGAGATGCTGCACAAACGCCGGATCGAGCGCGTCCCCGGGCAGGCCGAGCAGGACGGCACGGAGGTCGTGGGCAGCGGGTTGCAAGCCGCTGCCTCCAGTTTCGCCTTCTTCGCCGTAGGGGCGCTGCTGCCGGTGCTGCCGTTCGCGATCGGCCTGAGCGGGACCCTCGCGGTCGTGGCCGCGGGCGTGATCACGGGTGCGGGACTGATGCTCACCGGCGGTGCCGTCGGGGTGCTCACCGGAGCATCCCCGTTGTGGCGTGCGCTACGGCAGTTCGCGATCGGCTTCGGCGCCGCCCTCGCGACCTATCTGCTCGGACTCGCCTTCGGCGCCATCCTCGGCTAACCCCCCGGGGGTACGGCAAATTCGCGCGAATTTGCCACCCGGTTGTCCACAGGGGGCGGGGTTGTCCACAGGGGTGGGTCAGCCGAGGACGGGGAGGCCGACGGCCGCGTCGACCGCGATGGCCACGAACAGCACCGTCAGGTACGAGTTCGACAGGTGGAACAGGGTCATCGGGTTGTAGCCGACTCCCCGCCGCACGGCCGCGTGCAGCCGCTGCGCCATGATGAGGAACGCCGCACCCGCCACGATCGCGCACACGACGTAGACCCAGCTCGTCACCGGGACCAACAGCATCGTGCAGGCCACGGTCGCCCACGTGTAGAGCAGGATCCTGATCGAGACCTGCTTGGCGGTGGCCACCGCCGGAAGCATCGGCACCCCGGCGCGCACGTAGTCGTCCTTGTACTTCATCGCCAGCGCCCAGAAGTGCGGCGGCGTCCAGAGGAACACCACGCCGAACATCACCAGCGCGGGCCATTCGACGGCGTTCGCGACAGCCGCCCAGCCGATCACCACAGGCATGCAGCCGGCCGCACCGCCCCAGACGATGTTCTGCGAGGTCCGGCGCTTGAGCACGAGCGTGTAGACGAAGACGTAGAACAGGATCGCCGCCACGGACAGCGTCGCCGCCAGCAGGTTCGCCCCGAGCCAGAGCACCAGGAACGAGACGACCCCGAGCGCGATGCCGAAGATCAACGCGTGGCGTCGCGGCACCTCGTAGCTGACCAGCGGTCGCGACTTCGTGCGGTGCATGACCGCGTCGATGTCGGAGTCGGCGACGCAGTTGAGCGCGTTCGCGCTGCCCGCCGACATCGCGCCGCCGACGAGGGTGACCAGCACCAGCCACGGCGAGGGGATACCGCGTTCGGCGAGGAACATCGCCGGCAGGGTCGTCACCAGCAGCAGCTCGACGACCCGGGGCTTGGTCAGCGCCAAGTAGGCCAGCAGGACGCTGCGGCGGCGGCTCGGCACGGGGGCACCGGCCTGGGCCTCGGGCACGGTCGTGGTCATGAGCTCGCCGACCGGCTGTCGGCGGCACCGCCGTCGAGAGACATCTCGGCGCGGCTCTGCTCGTACCAGTGGGTGACCTTGCGCTCGGCGAAGAACGCGCCGAGCGGCACCGTGCCTGCGAGCAGGACGAGCAGCATCGGCACCGGCGGCACCCGTAGCTGCCGGGTCAGGAGCAACGCGACGAACAGGTACACGATGTAGAGGTAGCCGTGGCCGATACCGATGTAGGTGGTCCAGGTGTCGCCGAACACCTGCGTCGCGCTGCCCGCGGGCCACAGGTACTTGAGCACCATGGCCAGGCAGAGCACGATCAGCAGCACCGCGGTCACGTAAGCCATGACGCGGTAGAAGGTCAGCAACCCTGACTTCACGACAAATCCCTCAATCCCGCCTCGCGCTCGCACGCCCGGGCAGTCCTGTGCGCCGCGCTGAGCGACCGCTGCGAGGACGGTCGCCGGGAGGACGTGCCCGTTCCGATAGACCGTACGCCACACCGTTACCGCTCCCGCGCGAGACCTGCCCCGGCAGTGGCTCACCCCACGTTGCGAGGAGTCAGTTCTTCCGCTCTCGCGAGGCGTTCGACGTGGCGGAGTCCAGGAGTCCGTACTGCGCGGCCACGAGCTCGTACGAGCGCAGTTTCGCCTTCCGGTCCGCGAGGTTCGCGGTGATCATGAGTTCGTCGACTCCGGTGCGCTCACGCAGCGCGTCGAGTTCGGCGCGCACCGTGGCCCCCGAACCGTGCACCGCGTCGTCGAACCAGGAGTCCAGGAAGCGGCGTTCGCCGTCGGTGTACTCGCGGTCGCGGGCTTCGGCGACGGTCGGCAACCGGCCGGGATTGCCGCTGCGCAGTCGCATCATCGACAGCGCGATGGGGCGGGCGAGTTCGACCGCTTCGGCGTCGGTGTCCGCGGCGATGACCTGCACACCGATCATCGAGTACGGCTCGTCGAGGATCTCGGACGGCCGGAACGAGTCACGGTAGAGCTCCAGCGCGGGCAGTGTGTTCTTGGAGCTGAAGTGGTGGGCGAACGCGAAGGGCAAGCCCAGCGCACCGGCCACCTGGGCGCTGAAGCCACTGGAACCGAGCAGCCAGATCGGCGGCACCGGACCGTTCGGTACGGCATGCACGTCGGCGTAGGCGTGGTCGATCGGGAACTCGTCCCGCAGGAACCCGATCAACTCTCCGAGTTGTTCGGGAAAGTCGTCGGCGGAGAGTGGGCCGGTGGTGCGGCGCAACGCCCGGGCGGTGTTCGGGTCGGTCCCGGGCGCTCGGCCGAGGCCGACGTCGATGCGGCCCGGGTTCAGCGCCGCGAGCGTGCCGAACTGTTCGGCGACCACCAGCGGTGCGTGGTTGGGCAGCATCACTCCGCCGGTACCGAGCCGGATGCGGCTGGTGTGCGCCGCGAGGTGGGCGAGCAGGACGGTCGGCGAGGAGCTGGCGATGCCGGGCATGCCGTGGTGTTCGGCGACCCAGAACCGATGGAAGCCCCACATCTCGGTGGCCCTGGCCAGCTCGGTCGTGGTCGCGAGCGCCTCGGACGAGCTCGTCTCGACTCCGACGGTCGCGAGGTCGAGTACCGACAGCGGCACGGTGGACTCGCCGTGTGCGCGGCCTCTGACCGGGTCGGTGTCGGGGCCGTTTCCGGCCGCGAGGCCGGTGCGGGACGGGTTCGCCAGGTCGCGGTTCGTGTCCATCGTCCGGTGCAACCCTTCGTGTCTGCCGGTTGTTCCCGTAGTGGTCGAGGGCGCGGCGCTCAGCGGCTCCGGGCGAGCAGGACCGAGTTCTTGTCCGGCAGACCGACCTCGGCGACCTTCCGGTACCCGGCTTTGCCGAAGGCCGCCACCGACGCTCCATTGTGGATGTCAGGTTCGGCGACCACGCGACGGCACTCCGGATCGGCGTCGAACAGGGCCGCCGCCAGCGCGTCGAGCAACGCGGTGCCCAGCCCCCGGCCGATGACCTGCCGGTCGCCGACTGCGACGTGCACACCCAGGTCACGCGGATGGAACGGATAGCACTCGCCGATCTTGTCGCGCGCGACCCGGTACAGCTCGACGTAGGCGAACTCGCGGCCGTCGAGGCTGACGATGCACGGCAGTGAGTGATCACCCGCGAGCTGGGTGGACAGTTCCTCGAACCAGCGCGGCAGCGACCAGTCCTGCCGCCAGGTCGCGGCGACGTGCTCGGCGTGCATCCACTTGTGCACGAGCGAGACGTCCGGCGAGGACTCCGACTCGGCGCGTACCGGGCGCAGCGCCCACCCGTCACCGAGCTCCGGCAGCGGCACGCCGGGGATCGCGTCGAGACCGACCCGCGCGAGCGGGTTCGGCACCTCGTGCGTCACCGGCCGTAACGCGACGGCACCGGCGCGGTCCCGATAGTGCAGCGCACCGCCGTTGAGCACCGCGACGCCGGCGACGGTGGGAGCCGCGAGCCAGTGGCGAAGGAGTTCGTGGTCGTCGGCCGAGTCGTGCAGGCGGGACGACAACGACGTCAGTAGCTCCGCCTCGTCACAGACGCGGTATCGAGCGAGCACGCCGACCGCCGCGAGCGCCTGGCGCGACAACAACTGCGCGGTGCTCGCGGCGGTCCTGTCGTCGAGCACCGGGACGACGTCGTTCTCCAGGTACCTGTCCCACCAGCGCGCGGCTTCGGCGGCGCTGCCGATCATGCGCACCAGCTGCGGCGGTTCGGCCACGGACTCGGTGAGCAGCGTCTCGGCCTCGCCTGCCGCGGGGAGCACGTCGATCTCGCCACGCCGCACCGCACGAAGCACCAGGTCGGTGGCCGAACCCGCTCCCGCCTGGTTGATCGGCGCCTCACGCGGGACGCGAGACTGCGCTGCGGACGTGCAGGCGGCGGCTAGCAACGCCGGTTCCACGCGCGCCAGCGGGCGATCGTGGTCGTCGACGACTTCGATGGGGCCGAACTCGTGCGCCCCGACGAGGGACTGTCGCAGCACGTCGGTGCGCACGGTCAGCGGCCCGATCGTCAGCCGCAACGGTCCCGGCCGCACCGTCGCGTGCGTTTCCGCGAGCCACCGGCGCAGCAACGCCGACGACCTCAGGTGTGCCACCCGAACCTCGTCGCCACAGACCTCTGCCGAGGACATTCCCACCTCCCGATGATGTGAGCTGAGCCTAACCTCAACTCCGGGCCACGTGTCCATGTCACCTACCGCACACTGCCGCGCCGGAGCCGAAAGACCAGGTCAGCGACTCGATCGGGAATGCGTGGGGACGGTCGGACACAGTGGACGATCGGGGCCGCTCGCACCGGTGAACATTCCACCGCGCGAGATCGTGCCCACCCGATTACTCTCCGGACACGAGCGCTGACCTCGTCCGCCCGGAGAGGAGTGTCCAGAATGGAAGACCCCGCCGACGCCGTCGTCCCACTCCGGCCTGGATTCGACATCCAGATGCGCGGATTCAACCGCGGCCAGGTGACCGAACACATCGAGACGCTGGAGAACCAGCTCGAACTCGTCACCGTCGACCGCAACGAAGCCGCCCAGCTCAACAACGATCTGCGCAGACTCTGCGACGACACCCGGCACAGTCTCGACCGGGCCGAAGATCGCCTCAAGAGGATCGAGTCCTCCGACACCGGCCTTCCCGCAGCCTCGCAGCGGGTGCAGAACATGCTCGACACCGCCGAGGAAGAAGTCCAAGATCTCCGCGATCGAGCACTGCATCAAGCCGAGATCGTGCGCGGCAGCGCCGAGACCGAAGCCGAGACACTGATCACCCAAGCCGAGAACACCGCCGGCGAGCTCCGCGCCGAGTGCGCCGGGCTCATGCGGGAGTTGGAGCAGCGCAGCGTCAAGATGCGCCAGGAACACGCACGTAACGTCCGAGAGCTGCGGGAACGCGAGACCCGGCTGCGGCAGAAGGTCCGCGACGAATACACGCGGCTCATGGAGCAGGCCCAAGCCCAGAGCGACGCCATGCTCGCGGGCAGCCGCGAACAGTGCGCGCAGTGGGATGCCGAGACCGAGCAGCTGCGGCTCGACGCGCTCGAGGAGATCAGCGGCCAACGGGACGAGCTCGAGAATCGCCGCACCAAGGTCATCGAAGCACTCGAAGGAGCCCGGCAGGTCATCGGCAGCTCCTCGCACGCGCTGCACGCACAGCTCGAGTCCTCGTCGGACGTGCCGGAATCGCAGAACGGATCGCCCGCCACGAACGGCGACGGAATCGTCCGGTCCGAGGGCTACACCGACATCAGCCACCTCAAGGACCTCGAATCCGGCGAGCACCCGGAGGTGGACGTGCCCGGGCAACGGGAAGACTTCCAGACCTTCACCGTGCCGCTGGACCGCTCACACACCACGACACCGGACGGTGGTCTCGCCGAGACCACTGACCGGTCCCGCCGCAACTGACGCGGCCGGGTGGCCGGAAGATTCGCACGCACGGAACGGATCGGAGAGTCCTCCCCATGACGCTCGCGCAGTCCTCGACCGTCGGCTACGACCTGCTCATCCTGTCCTTCGTGGGCGGTTTCGCCGTGGCCACGCTGATCTTCTGGCCACTGCTGCACCGGGCCCACCAGAACCGGACCCGCTCCGCCGCCGCGTCG
The DNA here is from genome assembly GCF_009664835.1 of Allosaccharopolyspora coralli. Taxonomy (NCBI): domain Bacteria; kingdom Bacillati; phylum Actinomycetota; class Actinomycetes; order Pseudonocardiales; family Pseudonocardiaceae; genus Allosaccharopolyspora; species Allosaccharopolyspora coralli. Next base: position 1,218,802 of record NZ_CP045929.1, on the reverse strand, counting down.
GGGCGGCACCATCTGCGCAAGCCCGTCCGCAGCGGCTCGACAGCGGTGGCCAAACTGGGCGGCGCGGACGGCGAAACCTCAGCGGATGCGGCGCCTGCCGGGGCGCCGGACTCTGCGACGGCCCCGGCAACCGCCACGGCGGCCTCGACCGACTCCTCACTCGCAGACGCCGGAGCATCGGCATCGGAGGCGAGTCCGGAGTCCGTCGACGTGCCGCGGCAACCGACGTCCTCGGACCGCTTCCGCGAGCACCACGCGGCGCAGTTCGAGCACACGCGTTCCCGCATCGCCAGGCTCCGCGACGAGCTCAGCGAGAACGCTCACTGACCGCCCGCGAACCCGCACGAGCACCGAGCGAACGGCACTCTCGCTCCGTCTGATGGGGCGAAAGTGCCGTTCGCCCCGCCCGATGAGGCGAAAGTGCCGCTCACCCCGCCCGATGAGGCGAAAGTGCCGCTCACCCCGCCCGATGAGGCGAAAGTGCCGCTCACCCCGCCCGATGAGGCGAAAGTGCCGCTCACCCCGCCCGATGAGGCGAAAGTGCCGCTCACCCCGTCTGATGGGGCGAAAGTGCCGTTCGCTCCGTCTGATGGGGCGAAAGTGCCGTTCGCTCCGTTTGGCGGGCGGGGCGTGGCATGAGGGGGTGGGGTCGGCGGTGCTAGTTTCGGCGCGATGCGCGCGAGCGGCGCGCCGACCGGCAGGAGCGACCAGTGACGAACAGGACCCCTCCCGAGCGGCGGCTCTACCTGATCACCACCACCGGTCACCCGAACTACGGTGACGAACTCATCACCGCCACCTGGCTCGAGCACCTCGCGACCGTCGCGCCGAACAGCGAGGTCTGGATCGACTGCCCGAACCCCGGCCCCAGCGAAGTCCTGCTCGGCCACCTGCACCCGAACGTGCGGTTCACCGACACGTTCTGGCGGCTGTGCTGGGAAGCACCGACGGACGGACCGTGGGACGTCGCCGCGTTCGTCCAGCACGCCGTCGCCGACCCCGGCCTGGCGCCACGGTGGGTCGCCGGGATCGAGGTCGCCGCCCGCGCGGACGTCGTCCACCTCGTCGGCGGCGGGTTCGTCAACGGCATCTGGCCCCGCCACATCGGCCTCATGGCGGCCGCGGTCGCGGCGGTCCGCCGCTCCGGCGGGCGCGCGGTGATGACCGGGCAGGGGCTGTGGCCGGTGGCCGACGAAGCCCGCTCGCTGGTCCGCAACCTCGCGGCACAGTTCGAACTCGTGGACGTGCGCGACGAGCCGTCGGCCGAACTGATCGGCTCGCCGCACGTGCACTGCACCGGCGACGACATGTTCTTCGGCGTGAGCCCCGCGCTGTACCGCGACGACGACCTGCGCGACGTGATGGTGTGCGTCCAGTCGGACATGCTCGAGGTGACGGTCCCGTCGCTGGCGGGGTTCGTGCTGGACACGCTGCGTTCCTGGGGTGTGGGCCCGGACCGGGTCGGCTTCGTTGAGGGCATCCCCCGCGTGGACCGGGAAGTCTTCGCTCTCATCGAGCACGACCTGCCCGGCGCCCGCTTCTACCCGTTCTCCGAGATCATGGACCGCGGGTTGCCCGCGGCGGCCGGGCAACGCTGGATCTCCTCGCGGTTCCACGTGCACCTGATGGCCGCCGCCGCAGGAGCACCGGGCGTCGCGGTCTCGGTGAGCTCCGGGTACTACGCGAACAAGCACCGGTCCCTCGTCGAGCGGGGCTCCGGATGGACGCTCAACGAGGACCTGTCGCTGCCCGACGTGCCGACCTCCGGTGGTTTCGCACCCGCGACCCTCGACGACCTGCGCTCGCTCAAGTCCGCGCTGGCGGACAAGATCTACGGACGCTGACCGACCCACTGCACGGTCGGCCACTGCTCGAGTGTCCACGCACTGTTCCAGAACATCCACTCGTACTCGGTGGAACGCACGAACGCCGCTGTCATGCGCTCGCGGGTCTCGGGGGTGCTCGCGGCGGCAGCCTTGTCGGTGAGGTCGCGGGCGGCGAGCACGGCGTCGGCGAACTCGTCGTCGGCGTAGGTCTCGATCCACTTCCGGTACGGATGGTCGGTGAGGTCGCCTGCAGTGTCGAGAATGGTGCTGCCGACGTGCTGATACACCCAGAAGCACGGCAACACGGAGGCGAGCAGGACGGGGTACTCGTCGGTGAACGCACTCGCGCGCAGGAAGGACGTGTAGGCCAGACACGAGGGAGAGGTGACGGTTCCCTCCACTTCGGACTCGGCGAGCCCGAACTCCTCGACGTAGCCGGCGTGCAGTCGGCGTTCCTCGACGAGCGCCCCGTGTGCGCTGCCGGTGAGCACCGCCGCGTCCTCGGGGTCGGTCGCCTTCGTCGAGGCGGCGGCCAGTGCCTGCGCGAAACCGACGAGATACCGCCCGTCCTGCACGATGTAGAACACGAAGCGCTCGCGGTCGAGTGAGCCCTGGGTGAGAGCCATGTTGAACGGGTGACGCACGATCGCTTCACGCAGCGCCTTCGTCGTATCCCATGCTTGCTCGCAGAATCCGCCCGGGGACGGCGCCGGCAGCGTGCTCATCCTGTGTCCTTTCGTGCTCTGTTCGGGGGTCACCACCATTGGTGGAAATGGTGGACGGGGCCGTGGCCACGTCCGACGTCGAGCCGTTCGGCGGCGCGCAACGCGGCGGTCAGGTAGTCCTTGGACTCGCGCACCGCCGTCGACCAGTCGGGACGTTGCGGGCGCAGCGCGGCGATCGCGGCCGCGAGCGTGCATCCGGTCCCGTGGTCGTTGGTGGTCGTCACGCGCGGGGCGTCGAGCAGCTGCACGCCACCGTCCGCGCTCAAAAGGTCCACACTGGATTCTCCTTCGAGGTGCCCGCCTTTGAGCAGGACTCGTTTGACGCCGAGCCCGACGAGCCGTTCGGCCTGAGCGCCCATCGCGTCGGCGTCACGGACTTCCTGCTCCCCCAACAGGTCCGCGGCTTCCGGCAGGTTGGGCGTCACGAAGTCGACACGCCGGAGCAGTTCCTCACGCAGGACCTCGACGGCGTCGGGGGCGAGCAACCGGTCGCCGCTCTTGGCGACCATGACCGGGTCGAGCACCACGTTCGGCGGACGGTAGCGGTCGAGGACGGCGACCACGGCGCGGATCACGTCCGCGTTGGCCAGCATCCCGATCTTCACCGCGTCGACGCGCACGTCGTCGAGCAGGGTCACGAGCTGGGACGTGACGAACTCGGGCGGGAGTTCGTGCACTTCGGCGACGCCGGTGGTGGTCTGCGCGACCAGCGCGGTCATCACGGACATGCCGTACGCACCGTTCGCGGAGAACGTCTTGAGGTCGGCCTGCACGCCCGCTCCCCCGCTGGGGTCGGTTCCGGCGATGCTCAGCACGTTGGGGATCACTGGTGCACCTTTCGCAGGGTGGCCGCGGCGGAGCGCGGGTCGTCGGCGGCGCAGATCTCGGAGACCACGCACAGCCCGGCCACACCGGTCGCGGCGATCTCGGCCGCGTTGTCCGCGTGCACGCCGCCGATGGCGACGCAGGGCAGGATCGTGCGCGCTGTCAGGTCGCGGAGTCCGTCGAGGCCGAGCGCGTCCGCGGCATCGGATTTCGTCGGTGTCGCCACGACCGGGCCGACGCCCAGGTAGTCGACCTCGGGCGGAACCGCCTCGACTTCCTCCGATGTGGACACCGAATGGCCGAGCACCCGCTGTTGCCCGAGCACCGCCCGTGCCGCCTCGACAGGCAGGTCGGACTGGCCGAGGTGGACACCGTCGGCCCCGGCGGCGAGTGCGACATCGAGCCGGTCGTTGACCAGCAACGGAACACCGGTACCCCGCAACGCCTCGTGCACCGACACCACCAGTTCGTACAGCTCCCGCCCGGTGGCGGCGGGGTCACGGACCTGCACGACCGTGACCCCGCCGTCGACGGCCTCCCGCACGGTGCGGACAACCCCTCGGTGCCCGCACAGTGCGGTGTCGGTGACGAGGTACAGACTCCAATCGATCATGCGTCGCCGCCGATCGCGTGCAGCTCGTCGACGAACTCGACGACGAAACTGCCCGGTCCGCGCGCGGCAGCGCCCGCACGCTCGCCCGCTTCCGCGAACACCTGTGAGGCCGTGACCGCGGCGGACAACGGAGCGTCCGGGGTCACCGCGAGCAACGCGGCGGTGCTCGCCCCGAGCGCGCAGCCCATGCCGGTGATCTTCGCCATCAGCGGGTGCCCACCGGGCACCGCGACCGTTTCGGTGCCGTCGGTGACGTAGTCGACCTCGCCGCTGACGGCCACGACACAGCCGTTCTCGCCGGCGAACTTCCGTGCGGTATCGACTGCGGACTCGGAGCCTGCGAGCGATTCGACGCCCTTGCCGGAGCCGCCGTTTCCGGCGAGCGCGAGCACCTCGGCGGCGTTGCCGCGCACCACGGCCGGGCGGGACCGGACCAGGTCGGCCGCCAGTTCGGTGCGGTGTCGCAGAGCGCCGACGGCGACCGGGTCCAGCACCCACGGCGTCCCGGAGTGCTCCGCGCCGCGCACCGCCGCCCGCAGTGCACGGTTCCGCTCCTCGGACAGCGTCCCGAGATTGGCCAGCACCGCACCGGCCACACCGGCGAACTCGGCGGACTCTTCGGCGTTCTCCACCATCGCCGGTGACGCGCCGAGCGCCAGCAGCGCGTTGGCCGAGAACCCGGCGGCGACGATGTTGGTGAGGCAGTGGACGAGCGGCGCCTGCTCCCGCAGTGCGGCCACTTCGCGGGCGAACCCGCGTGCACGATCAGTCACGGTGGTGACGTCCCTCCGCTAGTGCGACCTAGGTCAGGTTCGACGGGTTTTTTCTCAGCCCTGGCCGGACGGCCGGGCACCCCGCGTCACACCGCCAACGTAGCAACTGAGGACGCCGTCGCACACCCTTGAAGGCGTGCGGGTGATCTGAATGGGCGTTCCGTGGCGAGTCTGCGTCGGCTGCGGTAACACGGTCGGCACAGTGCCGTTGATCGCAGCCTCGGAACCCGAGTCCACGTACCGCGCGGACGAGCCGCGTGAACTGCGATTACCAGTTCCGCAGTGAGTCGCGGAAGATCCTCGCGAGATCCTCGGAACCGACCGGGCGCGGCGCCACGCCCAGAAGCCGCTGCTGCTGCATCGCACCGTCCACGAGATCGGGCACGTCGGCTTCGTCGAAGCCGACCTCCGCGATCCCGTTCGGGATGCCGATGTCCTGCATGAGCCGTGTCAGCACGAACGGCAGCTGGTCCCGCGGGTCCTCCTGGACGGGAGCCTTCGGGTCGAGCAGCGCGGCGGCTCGCAGGTGCCGGTCGGCGTCCGTGGGAAAGGTGAACCGGAACGCGGCGGGCGCGGTCAGCGACACCGACTGGCCGTGCGGCACCATCGCCTCGTCCGGATACCCCGCCGGCCGGTAGTCCCGTACCCGCCCGGCGATCGGGTACGCGCACGCGTGCGGCACGTGCACCCCCGCGTTGCCGAACCCCATGCCTGCGAAGGTCGCCGCGAGCATCACGTCCTCCCGGGCGCGCAGCTCACCCCCGACGAGCACTGCTCGTCGGAAACTGCGTGCCAACAACGACAGCGCCTGCTCGGCCCACGAGTCCGACACCGGGTTCGACCCGCAGTAGGCGACCCGGTCCTGCGGCTGCTTGCGTGCGAACGCGGCGTAGGGGCGGGCGGTGTACGACTCCAGAGCGTGACACAGCACGTCCATCCCGGAGGCGGCCGTGACCTCAGGCGACAGCGTCATGGTCACGGTCGGATCGACGACCGCCAGCACCGGGCGCAACGACGGGTGACTGATCCCGGTCTTGACCTTCAGACCGAGGACGTCCATGACACACACCGGGGTGCTTTCCGAACCGGTCCCCGCTGTCGTGGGCACCGCGACGAGCGGTCGCAGCGGCTCGGTGATCTTGCGCCCCTCGCCGATCGGGGGGTTCACGTAGTCCATGAGCGTGCCCGGCTGGGTGGTGAGCAGGTTGACCGCCTTGGCGGTGTCGATCACCGAGCCGCCGCCGACCGCGACGAACGCGTCCCATCCGGTGCCTGCCGACTCAGCGGCCGCGACCAGACTCTCGTCGGTCGGTTCGACGTGGACCTGGTCGAAGAGTTCGGCGTCGAGTCCCTGCGCGGTCAGCTCTCCGACGATCCCGGCGGGCACTCCGGTGGCGGCGACACCCGGGTCGGTGATCACGAGAATCCGCCGCGCCTGGAACTGCCCGAGGTCGTGTGCGAGTTCGTCGACGGCACCCGTCCCGAACTTCAGAGGTGGAGCTCCCCAGGTGAACACGGACTCGGGTGCGGTGGTGGCCGCCATCGCTTTCCTCCCACGGACGAATGATCTCGGGCGCTGAGACGAACAGCGTGCTGGCCGACCGGCGGAACTGTCCAGGACTGATCACCCCGCCCACCCGGAGGAGTCCGGGCCGGCGGACGCAAGCCCCACACAGAGCGAGGGATCTCACACCGCGCGTACGGGCTCAGCCGGGGAGAAACAGGTAGCTCAGCTACTACAGTTGAGACATGGACACCTCGACCGACGGCCCCGTCTCCGCCCGCGCGCGATCCGCACACAAGCAGGATCCGGCAGGAGTATGGGCTCCTCTCTCCGGTCTCGCCGACGCCGCCGCCCAGGCCGCGTCGACCGGTTCGGTGGCGATCAGCCGTGGCTTCGACCGCACCAGCAGGGTGCGCGGCAAGGCGTTGCGCGACCTGCTCGTCGAACGCGGGGTGTCGGCCGTGGAGATCACACCCGCCCTCGGTAGCGAGCGCCTGCTCGCAGGCTGCGAGGTCGCGGCCGTGGTCAACCTCGTCGGCGACGGCTCGTGGCAGCCGCACCGGCTCGCCGCGAAGTTGCGCGCCCCGTTGTTCGTTCCCGGCGAGCGGACCGCGACGCTGGCGGGCGAGTCGGAGCGCGACGTCATCGGCGTCACCGCCGCCTCGTCGGGCGAGCGCGACGTCGCCCTGACCCGACTCGCGGTGCTCGCCGAAACCACCGACGGCAAGCTCGAGGTCACGCGGAACGGCGAAACCGTCACGATCGAGGGCGGCCGGGTCGAGGTCACGCTGCACGAGGGATCGCTCGACGTGCACCTCAACGGCGTCGGGGTCGAGGAGACCTTCGCGGCCACCGAGATCGGCATCAGCACCGCGGGCACCCCGCACCGGTTCATCCGCGACGAGCTGCCGATCGCCGACTTCGAGGGTGCGCTCACCGTGGCCACCGAGCCCGTCGGGCTGCGCGTCCGCGCCGCCTGACCCACCTCGTCCCGAGAACTGCTGTCAGAGGGTGTTGGTCGGTGGTTCCGTAGCGGAGCCTCAGCGCCCTCCTCGCTGCGGGATCGCTTTCTCGAGTAGCCACCTACGCAACGAAACCGCTGTCCTTTCGAAGAGGACGCTGAGAACCCGCCGATGGTCCGCCTGCGTACGTGGTTGATCAACGGCTCCGCGGCTGACACGACACGACGACAGGTCATCCCCCGCAGATGGTTGCCGGATTGATCTGCCTTGGTGGCTCCGTGGCCGGTCTGGGTAGGCGGAGAGCAGACCCCTCGGCACGCCGTTGTCGCGGTCGCGAAGCCACGAAAACGGACCCGGCATGACCGCGCGCCCCGGTCTCGGCCATGATCGAGTTCGTCGGCTGTCGCGAGCATGTGTCGGGAGGACGAACCGTCGTGACCGGGAACGCTTGGCAGGTGCAGTGTCGTGACCTCACGGGCAAACGCCGCGAGGTCACGGTGTCGGTGGACGACGGCAGCATCGTCGTGGTCGTGCCACCCGGCGAGACGGCGGTGCTGTCCCCGATGGAGGTCGGGCGGTTACGGGCCGCGTTGCGCGAGGCCGCGGTGACGTCGGCCGAAAGTGACTCCTGACGCGTACGGCTTCCCGAACCGGGCGGGACCGGTGCAGGATCGAGACGTCGATGCCGTCGAGAGGTGAGCCGTGCCCGTCCTCGAGCGCCTGACCGACCTCGCCGATCGTGTGCTGCCCGGGGCATTCACCGCACTCGTGCTCGCCCGGCGCGGCGCGCTGCGCCTGCTCCGCCCGGACAAACTGCTGCGCATCGCCCGGATCCGCGCGCAGTGGGGGGTTTCTCCCCCTGCGGCGTTCGCGATCGGCGCGGTGCGGCATCCGGACCGTCCGGCCGTGATCGACGAGCGCGGCGCGCTCAGCTACGCCGAGGTCCACGCGCGGACGACACAGCTCGCGAACGGGCTCGCCGGGCACGGAGTCGACTCCCGTACGCGCGTCGGCGTGCTCTGTCGCAACCACCACGGGTTCGTCGAGACGGTCGTGGCGTGCTCGAAGATCGGCGCCGACGTGGTGCTGGTGAACACCGGCCTGACTCCCGACCAGGTACGCGGCGTGCTCGCCGACCACGACGTGGATCTGCTCGTGGCCGACGAGGCGTTCGGCGACTACCTCGCGGCCGTCCCGGACGGCACTCGGATCGTGCTCGCCCGAACCGAAGGGACGACGCGGCGCACCACGTTGGAACACCTCATCGGCAGCTCCAGTCGCACCCCGCTGCGCCCGCCCGAACGTGACGCACAGATCGTCGTCCTCACCTCGGGCACCAGCGGCCCGCCGAAAGGGGCCCGCCGCCCGGCCAACCGCGATCTCCACGCGGCCGCCGTGGTCCTCGCGCGGGTTCCGTTGCGCGCCGGGGAACGCATCCTGGTGCCCGCCCCGCTGTTCCACACCTGGGGGCTGGCGGCTCTCTTGCTCGGGGGCGTCCTCGGCGCCACGCTCGTGCTGCGCCGGAAGTTCGACCCGCAGCAGACACTCGCGGCCGCGCAGCGGCACCGCTGCACCTCGATGTTCGTCGTCCCCGCGATGCTGCAACGGATGCTCGACCTGCCCGAGTCGGTGCGAGTGCCCTACGACCTGGGAACACTCCGGGTCGTGGCATCCAGCGGTTCGGCGCTGCCGCCGGACTTGGCCACCCGCGTCCGTCGTGCGTGGGGCCCGGTGCTCTACAACGTCTACGGCACCACCGAGGTGTCCTGGGCGAGCATCGCGACTCCGCACGACCTCAAGGAGGCGCCCGGCACGGCGGGGCGAGCCCCGCACCACACCTCGCTGCGGATCCTCGACGACCGGGACCGGCCGGTGAAGACCGGCACGAACGGCCGGATCTTCGTCGGCAACGAGATGCTCTTTCCCGGCTACACCCGTGGCGGCCGAGGCACGGTCGTGGGTGAGCTGATGGCCACCGGCGACCTCGGGCACCTCGACCGGGCGGGCCGGTTGTCGGTGACCGGACGGGCCGACGACACGATCGTCTCCGGTGGCGAGAACGTGCATCCCCAGCAGGTGACCGACGCCTTGCTCGCGTTTCCCGAGGTGCGCGACGCGGCGACCACCGGCGTGCCGGACGAGGAGTTCGGGCAACGCCTCGCCGCGTTCGTGGTGCTCCGGGACGGCCAGCGGCTCGACACGGCGCAGGCACGGGAGCGGCTGCGCAGCAGGGTGGCCCGGTTCGCCGTACCGCGGGAGGTCGTGTTCGTCGACGAGTTGCCGCGCAACGAGACCGGCAAGGTCGTGACCCGGCTGCTCCGTGAGCAGCTGCCGGACACCGCGGACCGTGACGGATGAGGAGCGTCACCCACCCCGCGCGGCCCCGGCGGGGGCGGCGTTAGGCTCGCGCGGGTGAACGACCGTCTGGTGTGGATCGACTGCGAAATGACCGGCCTCGACCTGGGCAAGGACGCTCTGGTCGAGATCGCCGCGTTGGTGACCGACGCGGACCTCAACGTGCTCGGTGACGGTGTGGACATCGTGATCCACGCCGACGAGGCGGCGTTGGAGGGGATGCCGGAGGTGGTGCGCACGATGCACGAGAACTCCGGCCTCACCGACGAGGTGCGGACCTCGACGGTGACGCTGGCCGAGGCCGAGCAGCAGGTCCTCGACTACGTCAAGCAGCACGTCCCGGAGGGCCGCTCCGCTCCGTTGGCGGGCAACTCCATCGCCACCGACCGAGGCTTCATCAGCCGCGACATGCCGACGCTGGACGGGTACCTGCACTACCGGATGGTCGACGTGTCGTCGATCAAGGAGCTGTGCCGCCGCTGGTTCCCCCGGGTCTACTACGGCCAGCCGGAGAAGGGGCTGGCGCACCGCGCGCTGGCCGACATTCGCGAGTCGATCCGCGAGCTCGCCTACTACCGCCGCACCGCGTTCGTGGCCGACCCCGGCCCGACGAGTGAGCAGGCACGCGCCGTGGCGACCGAACTGCTCGCCGCGGACGGCCTCGCGCCGGACGGCACTCCGCTCCAGAGTTCGTGACCTGGCGGTTCGCCCACGTCAGGACCGGTGTCAACGCGCTGGACGCCGCACGCTAGGATAATGAGCGTCGCTCCGGGTCACCTCGAACGAGGCCGACTCGGACCGTGGTGGGTGTAGCTCAGTAGGTAGAGCACCTGGTTGTGGTCCAGGAAGTCGCGGGTTCGAATCCCGTCACTCACCCCAGAAGAGCAGGGCCCCGAACTTCGGTTCGGGGCCCTGCTCTTTCCGCTGTGGTTCTGGTCATGCCCTGCCGAGGACGGCCCGCGTGCTCGCCTCGGGCGTGAGGTCGAGACGCCGGAGCAGCTGGGCGTTGAGGGCGACGACGACGGTCGAGGCCGACATGAGGATCGCCCCGACCGACATCGGGAGCACGAACCCGACACCGGCCAGGACGCCGGCGGCCAGCGGCACCGACACGAGGTTGTACCCGGCGGCCCACCACAGGTTCTGCTTCATCTTGCCGTAGCCCGCACGGGACAACTCGATCACCGACAGGATCGAGCGGGGGTCGGAACCGGCGAGGATGACCCCTGCCGAGGAGACGGCCACGTCGGTGCCCGCCCCGATCGCCACGCCGACATCGGCGCGGGCGAGCGCAGGGGCGTCGTTGACGCCGTCGCCGACCATCGCGACCTTGTGTCCCTCGGCTTGCAGGTCGGCGACCTTCGCGGACTTGTCCTCGGGCCGGACCCCGGCGAAGACACGATCGATCCCGAGCTCGCCGGCGACCGAGTCGGCGACGGCACGGGCGTCGCCGGTGATCATCACCACCTGGATACCGAGAGTGTGCAGTGCCTCGACCGCTTCGTGGGACTCGGGGCGGACCTCGTCGGCGAGCCGCAGCGCCCCGATGACCTCACCGTCGGCGAGCACGTGCAGGATGATCGCGCCCTCGGCACGCCACGGCTGGGCGACCGGCAGTTCGTCGAGGCCGTGTTCCTCGAGCAGGTACGGGCCACCGACGCGGACCCGGACGCCGTCGACGGTGGCACTGACGCCTACCGCCGGCGAGGACGTGAAGTCGTCGGCCCGCGAGACGGAGAGGTCCCGCGCCGCCGCGACGATCGCCGTGGCCAACGGGTGTTCGCTGTCGGCCTCGGCGGCGGCGGCCAACGCCAGCACCTCGTCGGCCGTGCGCCCGGCGACCGGCTCCACCTTGGTGACGCCGGGTTCACCCCTCGTCAGGGTGCCGGTCTTGTCGAACAGCACGGTCTCCACGGTGCGCATGCTCTCCAGCGCGAGCCGGTCCTTGACGAGCACACCACCCCGGGCCGCACGTTCGGTGGCGATGGAGACGACGAGCGGGATCGCCAGCCCCAGAGCGTGCGGGCAGGCGATCACCAGCACGGTGATGGTGCGCACCACCGCGGAGTCGGGTGCTTGCAGCAGGCTCCAGACCACGGCGGTGATCAGCGCCGCGCTCAGCGCGAACCAGAACAGCCACGCCGCGGCGGTGTCGGCGAGTCGCTGGGCGCGGGACGACGAGTTCTGCGCGTCGGTGACGAGACGCTGGATTCCGGCCAGCGCGGTCTGCTCACCGGTCGCGGTGACCTCCACCCGCAGGGCGGAGTCGGTTGCGACCGTGCCTGCGACGACCTGCTCGCCGATCTCGCGCCGGACCGGACGCGACTCGCCGGTGACCATTGACTCGTCCAGGTGCGCCGACCCGTCCACGATCCGGCCGTCGGCGGGCACCGAGGCTCCGGGGCGGACGAGCACGAGGTCGCCGAGTGCCAGCTCGGTGGGCGCGACGGTGACGACCTCGTCGCCTTCGATCCGCTCGGCCTCGTCGGGCAGCAGCGCCGCCAGCGAGTCCAGCGCGGAGGTGGTGCGCGCCAGGGAGCGCATCTCGATCCAGTGACCGAGCAGCATGATGACGACCAGGAGCGCGAGTTCCCACCAGAAGTTCAGCTGACGGTCCACGAGCCCCAGGCTCGCCGCCCACGAGGACACGAAGGCGACGGTGATGGCCAGCCCGATCAGCAGCATCATGCCCGGCTGACGCGACCGGATCTCGCCGAGCCCGCCGCTCAGGAACGGACGACCACCCCACAGGTAGATGACGGTGCCGAGCACCGGAGACACCCACGACACCCACGCCGCGTCGGGCAGGCCGTACCCGACGAGCATGGCGAACATGTCGTTGAACGCCACCACCGGCACGGCGAGCACCAGCATGATCCAGAACAGCCGCCGAAACTGCGCCACGTGGTCGCCGTGCCCACCATGCTCCGAGTGGTCGTGACCCGTCCCGCCGTTGCCCGAGTGGGCCTCGGCGTCGGATGGCGACGTCGTGCCCTCGTGCTCGTGTCCTGTGTCCATGACTCGACTGTATACCCCCTAGGGGTATACGTCAGGTCGAGCGCTCGGAGCGCAAAGGGGCTCACCCTGGTTGGGGTGAGCCCTTCGTCGTGCCGAGTGTCCGGGTCAGAGGCCGCGCGCGAGTGAGGCGTCGAGAGGGTGCGCCGACAGTGTTTCCGCTGCTTACGCGGACCAACCACCCGCGGGTTCTTACCGTGTGGCCGGCGAGGACAGCGTCGACGTGGCGTGGGCGCTACTCGATGTCGACCATCCCGCAGCCGGCCTCGAGGTGAGGTTCCACGACGGAACCATCACGCTCTCCGCTTACCGGTTGCCCTGCACCCATTCCTCCCACGGGACCTGCCAGTCACCGAACCCGTCCCACGACCTCAGGTCCGGACCGCCCGAGTTCGTGATCTCGACGACGTCGCCCTTCTTGAGCAAATCGTAGACCCACTTGGCATCGGCGTCGCTCATGTTGATGCACCCGTGGCTGACGTTGCGGCGCCCCTGGTCGGCCACGGACCACGGCGCGGCGTGCAGGAACTCCCCGCCGTTCGAGATCCGCACGGCCCAGTCCACCTCGGTCATGTATCCGCCCTGCTCGACGGGCAGACCGTAGGTGGACGAGTCCATCAGCTTGGTCGCGTGATGCTCGGTGACGACGTGTGTCCCGTTGTTCGACGGGAACTCCGGCTTGCCCAGCGACACCGGGATGGTGCGCTGCACCTGCCCGTTGACCTCGACACTCATCTGGTGGCTCGCGCCGTCGGCACGCAGGATCACCGAGTCGCCGATCGTGACCGTCGCCGAGCGGTCCTCCTGGCCCCACACGCCGTTACCGAGGTCCTTGCCGTAGACCTGCGCGTTGATCGTGATCTCCGTACCGGGCTGCCAGAACTCGCGGGGGCGCCAGTGCACCTCGCGGTCGTCGAACCAGTAGAACTCGCCGTCCACCGCCGGCTCGGTGTGGATCTTGATGGCCTCCTCGGCCTTCGCCTTGTCCGGAGCGGGCGCGTCGGCGCTGAAGTAGAACGCCAACGGCTGACCGACCCCGACGGTCTGACCGTCGAGCGGGTTCATCGACACGTAAGTCTGCGCGTCGGGCTGCACCGTCGTGAACGCACGCTGCTGGGTCACCGGACCGTTCCCGCCGTCGGCGGTGACGGTCAGCGTGTACTCCTTGCCGTAGCCCAGAGGTTCGCCGGCAGTCCAGCTGAGTCCGTCCTCGGCGATCGCCCCGTCGACCTGCTTTCCGTCGTCGTTGACCATCACGGCCTCGGTGATCGTGCCGTTGGAGACCGTGGCGTTGACGGGCGCTGTCGGGGGGACACCCTGCGCCCCGTCCGGCTGACTGAACTCCACCCGGGGCGGCGGCGCCTCAGGGCCCGCGCCCTCTCCTGTGGGCCCGCCGCCACACCCGGCGACCAGCATCACACCCGCCACCAGCCAGAGCGCGGACCAACGAGTAGTCCGACCCCGCCTGGAAGAGTTACGCAGCACCTTCATCGCGCCACAGTCCGTTTCCCGTCGATCCGCCATGCTCCGGCACGGAGCGCAGTAAGGCCCCGACCGAGTGTGCATAAATCCAGATGTACACGAACTGTGAGCCGTTGACACCTGTTCTCCCGTAGACGTGCGACACACCGCTGAGGTTGCCCGGTGCAACTGTCTTCCCCAGCAGCTCGTTCCTCGGAAGCGACCCCGCCGACAGGGCCGCCGCGGACGCTGTGCTAACGTTTCGCACGTCGCCAGGGAGACCCCGGGAAACACCCCGAAACTGGAACAGGGCTATGTGGACCGGCCATCGGAATCCCTGGAGGACAGGTTAGCGCCAATAGCTCAAGTGGTAGAGCAACTGACTCTTAATCAGTGGGTTCGGGGTTCGAGTCCCTGTTGGCGCACATCACCCCAGGTCGACGGCCTGGGGTTTTCTTTCTTCGGGGCGCTCTCCTCCACACTCGTCCCGAACTCCGTATCCACGTGTCGAGTGCGTCGGCCGTGGCTCCATCGAGCACCGTCCGTCCCCTGTAGACACCCTGGTCAGTAAAGGGCGCGAACCCGACTGATCGGCGATCGTGTGAGCGAACCGCGCGCAGCCCTCCACCGATGTGCGACAGCCACGGTGCCCTGGACGCGGCGGTGGCCTGACCCGCGGTCAGGCGATCCGCTCGGTCAGCGAGACGACGATTCCCTCCGGTCCGCGCACGTGGGCCATGCGCCAGGTGTTCTCGTACTGGCCGATACCCCCGACCAGCCCGTACCCGTCCGCAACCAGGCCGTCGACGGCCGACTGAAGGTCACCGACCTCGAAACACACGTTGCGCATCCCCAGCTCGGTGGCCATCGCGGTGGGCGACCCGGGCTCGTGGTCGGGCCTGACGAAGCTCGCGAGCTCGATCCCGGTTCCTCCGCCGGGCGGGCGCAACATGACGATCTCCGACTTCGAGTCCGGGATGCCGATGACCGTGTCGATGAATTCGCCCTCCACGAATGTGCGTCCCTCGACCTCGAGCCCCAGTCCGACGAAAAATGCCATCACCGAGTCGAGGTCCGCGACTGTGAATCCGACGTGGTCGAACTGCCTGATGTAGGACATGGCTGCCATCCCTCCAGAGCGCGTCTACGGTTGTTGAGCGAACGATGCTGCGCGAAGCATTCCCGACACACCTGAATTCCCAACCTGTCAGCCTTCCGGACGTCCAGGCTGTACCAGCAGGTCATCGAGGACAGCGTAGGCTGCGGATCACCACGTCGCCGATCTTGCGCATTTCGGCCCGCTTGCCAACGTGGACCAGTTAGCTACGCCCACCGTCTGGACACACGTGAGCACTCGCGCTGCTCCCGGCCTGGGCCTGCGGCTGCCCACCGAGCACGGCCCCGACTATGTCGTCGAGCACTGCGGATTCCTGCTCCGGCGTGAGTTCTCCGCCGTGCAGTGACCGTCCGAGCGAGAGTCCGTCGATCACCGTGAGCAGGACGTTCGCCCTTCGGCGATTGTCACCGTGTGGCAGCTCACCCTGCTCTTCGAGAACCTCGAGCCACGACACGACACGCGCTCCGGCGGCCTCGTTGATCCGCGCCATCGCTGCTGCCGCGTCCTGCCCGTGCGCCGGATCGAGGAAGGTGCGCATGATGCCGCGCATCACCTCGCGCGCCTGCTCACCGCGCCCGACGGGGGCCAGCAGTCCCTCGAGGCAATTGCGGAGACGGACCGCCGCGGGGACCGCCACGTCGCGGATGCCGCCGTCGGGAAATCGTTGCGCGAAGGTCTGCTGGAGCACCGCGTCGAGAAGCTCGCGCTGGGTCGGGAAGTAATAGCGCAACGTGCTCGCTCCGACACCGGCGCGAGAGGCGACCGTGCGCACGCTGGGAAGCGCGTTCGGTTCCTCCGTGAGGACCTCGCTCGCGGCGTGGATGATCCGTTCACGCGTTGCGGCCATAGCTACTCCCCATCGGTGTCGTGCTTGATCAGGTTTGATAGCACACTGTGCTAGCACAGTGTGCTAGCCTCTCGTTGAGCGCTATGGCACAGCGTACTAGTACTCGAACCGCACTACCTCCGTGGGAACCGAGGGAACACCCGCCAGGCGAGACGGCGCCCTCGCCACCGTCAAGCAACGACTTCCTCCAGGAAACGAGCCTCCTATGTCCACTCCGTACGAGGGATTCCACGATTTCGTCGCGGGCGTGCCCGACCTCCTGCAGCCGATACTCGTGGCCGCAGCGGGCACCGTCCCCTACATCGAGGGAGAGGGGTCGGCGGCCTTCGGCGTCATCGCAGGTCTCAACCCCCTCGTCGCTGGGCTGGCGGGTGTCACGGGCAACCTCGCCAGCGTGGTGCTCGTCATACTGCTGAGCTCGCGCGTCCGAGCCGCCGCACACCGTCCGTCCGTCGAAGCGGCGGACTCGACCACCCCGGTGATCACCGACGAGAGGGACGACGACCCCCCGAAGACCGCGAAGCGTCGGCAGCGAGTCCGCGGTTGGGTCGTCCGGTTCGGAGTGCCAGGAGCGAGCCTCCTCGCGCCCATCGCGCTCCCCACCCAACTCACTGCCGCCACGCTCGTCGCCGCGGGTGTCGGCAAAGGCTGGGTTCTTCTCTGGCAGGCGGTCGCTATCGTCCTGTGGACCGGCCTCGTCGTCGCGGCCGCGACCGGAATCCTCGCCGCGATCACCGGCTGACGAACTCGCCCGGATCTGGCAGGTGGGCGCTGAGGCACAACCTCAGCGCCCACGACGCGACCTGGTCCGCGCAACCGTGTGGTGGTCAGTCCGCGAGCGGCCAGTGCAGCTCGGTTCGCAGGTCGCGAGGATCCATGTCCGGCCGCGGTTCGGTCACATAGACCTCCCACACGGGCGCGGTCGGCGTCAGACCCTGCTCTTCGATCCAGGTCTGGAGCCGGTGCCACGCGCCGGGGAGGCCGTCGTAGGCACCCGCGTGCACCATCCGAGCAACGCGGCCGGCGGGCAATCCACTGGACACGACGCCGTCCTCGGGACGGACGGCGCGATCGGTGGGGAATCCGACCTCCAGATCCGCCGTGTCCGTGGGCGGCCGGTGGTGCAGGGCGAACGCCGCGCCTACGATGCCGATCTGCTGCGCGGAGACCGTCTCCACCAGCGTGCCGAACGCGCTGTCGAAGAAGCCGGGCAAGTCGCTCACCGGCAGTGACCCGCGCACAACGGCTGTCGTCACCTCGGGCAGGGTGACGAGCGTCGGCGCGGCCTGCGAGTCAGTGGGATTACTGGTCATGGATCCTCCTCGTGTCGATTCTCGGATAGACCGACGGCGACTCGAAAACTCATCGCCCCCACACACAGGGACAGCGGCAACATCCGTTCGATCGACCAACGATGTGTCCGATGAGGCTGGTCGTTCCGCATCGTGGACCCGCCACGCTTCCGTCCGCGCCGCCGCACGCCCGAGGCGGTCGGCCAGTTCGGCGCAGCGCTCGGCGAGCTGCGGTGGGTGCAACGGGGTGAACGGGATGTCGAGCACCGCGAGGTGCTCGACCACGAAGACCAGCATGGCAGAAATCGCGGACCTACTCGGTCCGCATCTGCGTCTACAGTCTGCGGTCATGGACACGACGACGAATGCACGCCTCGATTGGAACGAGGAGTTGCGCAGCCAGCTCGAGTGGCACTGGGCCAACCAATTCCGTCCGCGTCTGACCGGACTGACCGACGCGGAGTACTTCTGGGAGCCGGTACCCGGCTGCTGGAACGTCCGCCCGCGTGGGGAGAGCACCGCCCCGATCGCTGTCGGGGCCGGCACTCACACGATCGATTTCGCGATCCCCGAACCGTCACCCGCACCGGTGACGACCATCGCCTGGCGCCTCGGGCACCTGGTCGCAGGCGTGTTCGGCGCGCGGAACGCCGCGCACTTCGACGGC
The DNA here is from genome assembly GCF_009664835.1 of Allosaccharopolyspora coralli. Classification (NCBI taxonomy): domain Bacteria; kingdom Bacillati; phylum Actinomycetota; class Actinomycetes; order Pseudonocardiales; family Pseudonocardiaceae; genus Allosaccharopolyspora; species Allosaccharopolyspora coralli. Next base: position 1,200,820 of record NZ_CP045929.1, on the reverse strand, counting down.
CCGGCGATGGACCACCAGAGCCACACCTACGCGCCCACGGCCGCCGAGGCACTCGACCAGCTCGACGCCGGTTACGCCCGCTGGATGGCCGGTGTCGCCGGACTCGGGCAAGACGGGCTGGTCGAGCCGTGCGGCCCGGCGGAAGGACCGTTCGCGGACTGGTCGACTGCGGCGCTCGTGCTCCACATTCACCGCGAGGTCCTCCACCACGGCGCCGAGATCGCCCTGCTACGCGACCTCTACACCTGGCGCACAGCTTGAGGAATTCGAAGTCTCGCACCCTGACGCCACCGCGAGATCCTGGACGCCGACGCACACCCGGATGCGCTGCGTCCCCTGTGGACACCCTTCGACCAATGCCGCCCGGCGTAGCACGGGCGTGAGTCTTTTTGGTTGCCATGACCACCGAAAAGGCTCACGCGGTAAACTGGAGGAAGGAACGAAGCATGAACGCCATGGCGCAGGACCGGCCGCGCGGAGCCACACCTGCGGCGCAGCGCAAGCTCGCCCCCGACCTGGCTCGCGGCGTCATGCTGCTGCTCATCGCGATGGCCTACTCCGGGGTGTATTCCGGCATCGTCTTCGGCACCCCGACACCGGAGCAGGCACCACCGGACACCGTGGCCCGATTTCTGACGGTTCTCCTGCTGGACAACCGTGCCTTTCCGATGTTCGCGATCTTGTTCGGCTACGGCATGTCGTGGATGATCGCCCGGCAGCGCAGGGCGGGCACCGACGAGCCTGAGATGCGCCGTCTGCTGCGCCGTCGCAGTCTGCTGTTGCTGCTGTTCGGCGCCGTGCACGCCTTCCTGGTGTATCAGGGAGAGATCCTCACCTCGTACGGACTGGCCGGGCTCGTGATCGGATGGTTGCTGTTCCGGCCGGACCGCACGCTCAAGCGCACGATCGTGCTGCTGACGATTCTGTATGCGCTCACCTGCAGCATCGCCATGCTCGGTACCGCTGCCGCGACCGCGTTCGGCGAAGGAGTCGCCGCCGAACCGGCGGGCTACACCACGCTCACGGACTGGCTCGGGAGACTGGCCGCCCTGCCGTTTCTTCCGTTGGTTCTGGCGGTGGCCTACCCGTTGCTCCTGCTGGTGGTCATCGGCTTCCTCGCGGGCCGCCACGGTCTGCTCGACGACCCGGCCGCGCACCGCGGGCTGCTGGGCCGGATCGCCGTGGGCGGTGTGGCGATCTCCGTGCTGGGAGCGGTTCCCGCGGCCCTGATCGGGATCGGGGCGGTGCAGCTCGCGGTCGTGCCGACCGGCCTCCTGCTGTCCCTGCAAGTACTCACCGGAGTCTTGGGCGGTGCGGGGTACGCGGCGGGCTTCGCGCTGCTCGCTTTACGGCTGGACCGACACCGCGGTGCGCTCACCCGTGCGGTCGCCGCGGTCGGACAACGGTCGTTGACCTTTTACCTGCTCAACTCCGTGACGGTCGCCGTCGTGCTGCACCCCGATCTGCTCGGAGTCGGCGCGCACGTCGACAGCCTCGGAGCGCTCGCGGTGGGACTCGGTTCGTGGCTGCTCACACTGGCCCTCGCAGCGTGGATGGACCGTACGGGTCGCAGCGGTCCGGTGGATGCCCTGATGCGGGCGCTGGTGTACCGCAAGGCGTAAACACTTCGACCGCCGCCGGATCGCACCGGACCACCCCAGCGGAGCTGCACAAGCTGGTCCACAGCATGCTCGCAGCAACGCGTCGCGCGCCCGGTACTCCGCCTCGAGCGGGTGCGACGGTTCGTTCTCACCGATCATCGCGCCCTTTTCCGAGTCCGTTCACGCCAGTCTCACAACGGAGCGGGCCTCGGACTCCATCGCGGCGACTCAGCCGTGGATGCGGGCCAGTGCGGCGAAGCCGGGGAACTCCGCGTCCGCCGGTTCGGTAGGCGAGTCCGGGCACCACAGGGGCACTCGCACGAGTCCCGGTTCGACCAGGTCGTAGCCGACGAGCAACTCGGCCACCTCGTCGTGATCCCGCAGGCTCAGCGGCAGGCTCGCCTTCTCGTAGGCCTGTGTGAAGCCGCTCATCTCGTCGGTGGGTCGTCCGATGGGGCTCATGTGCGAGATCGCCAGGAAACTGCCCGGCACCAGCGGCGCACAATACTTCGCGAGAATCCCCGCCGGGTCGTCCTCGTCCGGGACGAAATGCAGCACCGCCGACGCGAGCACCGCGACCGGCAGGCTGAGGTCGAGAGACAGCGAGGCCGCACGCAACACTTCGTCGACCTCGCGCATGTCGAAACACACGGCGGCCGAGCCGCGATCCGCCCCGAGTTCACTGTCGAGGATGCGTTCGGCGTGCGCGACGGCGACATCGTCGTTGTCCACGTAGAGCACTCGGCACCCGTCAGCGGCCTCCTGCGCGACCTGGTGCACGTTGCCGACCGTCGGACACCCCGACCCCAGGTCGAGGAACTGCCGGATCCCCTGCCCGGCCAGATACCGCACGGCCCGGCCCAGCCAAGCCCGGTTCGTCCGCGCCCCGACCCTGGTGAACGGCATCGCTTCCAACGCGCGTTCGGCGGCCTCCCGGTCGACGGCGAAGTTCGTCGCCCCGCCCAGGTAGTAGTCGTACATCCGCGCCGGACTCGGCTTGTCCAGATCGGACTTGTCCACCACAACCACCCCTCGTCCACACGATCTTGTCCCGGCACTGTACCGCGCTGCGCGGCCGCTGCCCCCTGTCTGAAACCCCTCGGCGAGACACGAGATGCGGCGGCCACGAGAATGCGGGTGTCGGAGCCCGCCACAGAAGGGAACACGCATGATCCTCATCGTCGTCAAGTTCACGATCAAGCCCGAGCACAGCGACCGGTGGATCAGCCTGGTCGACGAGTTTACCCAGGCCACCCGCTCCGAGCCGGGCAACCTGTTCTTCGACTGGTCCCGCAGCGTCGACGACGCGAACCAGTACGTGCTGGTGGAGGGGTTCGCCTCCCCCGAGGCCGGCGAGCAGCACGTGAACTCGGACCACTTCGGCAAAGCGATGTCGTGGATCCCGCAGTATCTCGCGACGACGCCGCAGATCATCAACATCCAAGACCCGGAGCAGACCGGATTCGGCGAAATGGGTGAGATGGCTCCCGCGAACTGAGCGCCTACCCGGACTCGCGAACGGTTCGCCTGCGCAGGACCACCGGCACCTGCTCGCCCCGGTCCTGCGCGGCGAACACCTCACGACGCACCCGGCGCCACCACACGAGCGTGCGGAATCCGCCGAAGAGCAACATGGCGACGAACACGAGCATCGCGATCCGATAGGACTCAGCGGCGGGCAGAGTCGAGGTCAGCTGTAACAGCAGACCCACCGCCAGCGCCGAGAGCGCGGTCGCCGAGTGCCCGCCGGTGTTCGCGACGCCCGAGGCGACCCCGACCTGGTGGATCGGGTTGTAGTCGCGGGCGATCGCGAAGGCGATCGCGGAGATCGGACCCCCGAGCGAGAAGATCGCGAAAGCCGTGACGGCGTACGCCAGCGGCGGTACGCCGGGCCACCCGAGCAGCACGGACCACGCCGCGAGGGCCGCCACCAGGTAGCCGAACACGATCGGCATCCGCGCGATCGGGAACCGGCTGATCACCGTGCCGACGATCGGCCCACCGACGACCTGTCCGAGGATCAGCGTGCTGAGCACGACCCCCGCAAGCCCCGGCGCCACGCCCAACCCCTCGACGAGGTACGGGAAACCCCACAGCAGCGCCAGCGCCACGCTCACGAACATCGTGGAGAAGTGGGCCCAGAACGCGAGTCTCGTACCCGGCACGCGCCACGCCGTGCCCACGTTGTGGAACATGCTGGCGCCGCTTCGTACCCGGGAATCCTGATGCGTTCCGGGCTCGTGCACCGCGAGACCGACGACCACCGCGTACGCGAGGGTAAGGCCGCCGAGGAGTGCGTACGCACCGGTCCACCCGATGCTGACGAGCACGGCGGCGAGCGGGAACGTCGCCGCCACACCGCCGAGCCCGCCGAGCGCGGCCGAGACCGTGGCGACGAGCGCGTACTGCCTCGTGGTGAACCGCAATGCCACCAGTCGCAGGATCGTCACCCACGTGAGGCCGTCCCCGAGACCGAGCACGGCGCGTGCCACCAAAGCCAGCGGATAGGCGGTGGTCACCGCGAACAACGTCTGCCCCAGCCCGAGCAGCAGGACGGACATCACCAGGATGCGGCGAGCGCCGAAGCGATCCACGAGCAGCCCGGCGGGAATCTGCATGCTCGCGTAGATACCGACCTGCAGGACGGTGAAGGCGCTCAGCGCGGCGGGGCCGACGCCGAAACGTTCGAGAGCCTGCGGCCCGGCGACTCCGAGACTGCCCCGGTGGAAGACCGCGGCGACGTACACGGCGACCGCGACGCCCCACACCAGCCATGCCGATCGCGCCGGTCGGTCGCCCGCCACGGCACTCCCTCCGCTCGGCACACGGGCACGCACTCGCCCCGCTCGCCCATCGTGCATCAACCTTCCGAGGCGACACGACCGCGAGCGTCGGCGACCAGGCGTCGTTACCGCCCAGCGAGACGGTGTGATCCGCGCATCAGGCGCAGGTGGGCTGGGTGCGTAGCGGGGGGCGGGGGTCTGGGTGTGCAGCAGGGGCAGGGGGGCTGGGTGCGTAGCGGGGGCGGAGGTCTGGGTGTGCAGCACGCGCAGATGGACTGGGTGCGTAGCGGGGGCGGAGGTCTGGGTGTGCAGCAGGGGCAGGGGGCTGGGTGTGTAGCGGGGGGCGGGGGTCTGGGTGTGCAGCAGGGGCAGGGGGCTGGGTGCGTAGCGTGAGCCTTTTTGGTGCCTATAACCACCACAAAGGCTCACGCGCTGTCACATCTTCTGCGCACCGTCCCTGATGGCCTGGCGGATGCGCGGGTACGTGCCGCAGCGGCAGATGTTGCGGATCGTGTCGAGGTCCTCGTCGGTGATCTCGCGGCCCTCGTCCTGGGCCTTCCGGACGGTGGCGACGGCGGCCATGATCTGGCCAGGCTGGCAGTAGCCGCACTGGGCCACGTCGAAGTCCAACCATGCCTCCTGCATCGGATGCAGGTCCGCGCCGACCGTCGCGGGCAGACCCTCGATCGTGGTGACCTCGTCGGACTCCTGGATCTCACCGACGGGCACCGAGCAGGGGTTGAACGCCTTGCCGTTGATGTGGCTCGTGCACGCCTTGCAGACGTTGATGCCGCAGCCGTACTTCGGTCCGTTCACCCCGAGCACCTCGCGCAGCACCCACAGCAGCCGCACGTCGTCCTCGATGTCCACAGTGACCGATTCTCCGTTGAGACGGAAAGTGTGTTGAGGCATGGAGATACGCTCCTCAGTAGACGAAGTCGAGGCCGTTGGTCGGCGACTGCGGCAGCGGCGGCACGGTCGGTTTCGGCTCGAAACTCAGCGCGTCGTGGTTGATCGGGAAGCTCGTCGGCACGGTCCCGGTCGCGCGGGCGTACGCGCAGGCGACCGCCGCCATGGACGCCGGAACACCGAACTCGCCCGCGCCACCGGGTTTCCCGGTCGTCGGTGGCATGACGATGACCTGGATGTCCTGCGGCGTGTTCCACTGCCGCGTGTAGAAGTAGTCGTCCCAACTGCCTTCCAGGAACACCCCGTCCTTCAGGTGCAGGCTCGACGTCAGCGCCTGGGCGATGCCGTCGGAGATACCGCCCTGCATCTGGGCTTCGAGCCCGCGCGGGTTGACGGTCAGCCCGGTGTCGACGGCCGTGACGACCTTCGTCACCCGAGGACCGGTGACGGCGTTGCGGATCTGGCGGTTCACCGTCTCCGGCGTGCAGTCGATCTCGACGAGCGTGGCGATCGCTCCCTTGTACTCCTTGTGCACGGCCACACCCTGCGCGGTGTTCGGAGCCATCTCGCGGCCCCACTCACCGACCTCGCCGACCTTCTCCAGCACCGCGAGCAACCGCTCGTCGTCGATGTATTCCGTGCGGAACTCGAACGGGTCCTTGCCCATCTTCGCCGCGATCTGGTCGACGACGAGTTCCTGCGCGGTCCGCACGTCGGGGTTGAACAGGTTGCGGTTGCTGCCCGTCGGGAACGTGTCGTACTCCATGATCTCGTTGAGCAGCTGCGTCGTCGCACCGAACGTGTACGGCACGTTGACGGTCAGCTCGAAGACCGGGATGGAGAACCCTGCCTCGTTCCCGATCCCCAGCGGCGGCAACTTCGCCGATTGGGACGTGATCGCCTCGCCGAATCCCATCGTGTAGTCGGTGGCCACGCTGGTGTGCCGCTGCTCGAAACTGAGCACCTTGTCGCCGAGCATGCTCGCCCGGATCCGGGAGGTGCACGGCGGATGCGTGCGGCCCTGGCGGCATTCGTCGGTCCGGTGCCACATGAGCTTCACCGGTTCGCCGATCTTCTGGGAGATCTCCGCGGCTTCGAGGACGACGTCGTTGAACATGCGCCGCCCGAACGCACCGCCGCCTTGTTGGACGTGCACGGTCACGGCGCTCACCGACATCCCGAGCTGCTTGGCGACCTCCTCCTGACACAGGATCGGCGATTGCAAGCAGGACCAGATCTCGGCGCTGTCCTGGCGCACGTCGGCGACGGCGGTGTTCGGCTCCAACGCGGCGTTGTTGCGGAAGTGGAACGTGAAGCCGCTGTCGATCGTCTCGGCGAGCGGGTCCACGTCGGGGACCGCGAGCGGGATCTCGGCGGCGCGGACCTTCTCCAGGATCGTCTCGTCGGACTCCCCGTCGACGGTGCCCCCGTTCCAGGAGACGTCGAGCGCGTTGACTGCGTCGATGCACTGCCCGAACGTCTCGGCACGGACCGCAACGCCGGTGGCGATCGGCTCGACGTGGGTCACGCCGGGCATGTTCCGCACCTGTTCGAGGTTCGCCACCGAGTCGGGCGTGCCCTTGATCGTCGGCGGGCGGCACACCATGGTCGGTTTCGCGCCCTCGACGTCGAGATCCATCGCGTACTTCTTGCGACCGGTCACAGCCTCGAGCGCGTCGATGCGGTTGTGCGGCTTGCCGATGACGCCGAACTCGGACTCCGGCTTCAGCGCCGCCTCGACCTGCTTGGTGACGTCACTGGCGGCCTTCTCCGCCAGCTCGCCGTACGGGATCTGGGTGCCGGTCGCGGACGTGACCACGCCGAGCTTGCCGGTCAACGTGCCTGCCGCGTCGCCGAGCTGAGCAGAGGCCGCCTCCAGCAGCCGTCCCTTGGCGATGGACGCGGCCACGCGAATCGGGGTGAAGATCGAGATCGCGGTGTTGGAGCCGGCGGTGAACTGGTTGAACAGCAGTTCGGGCCGGGCGTCGGCGAGCGTGACGCGCACCTTGTCCACCGGCAGGTCGAGTTCCTCGGCGATGATCATCGCGGCCATGGTGGTGACACCCTGCCCGCTTTCCACCCGAGGCATCTCGAACGAGGCGGTTCCGTCCGAATGGACCTGCACGGTGATGAGGTTCGACGTGGGCAACGCGGCCTGCGTGAGCAGGTCGTTGAGGTCGTAGATGTCGGAAGGCTCCGGTACCGCCGCCGACGCCGGAGTGCCCTCGGCGAGCCCGAGTTGCGCGGCGGCCGCGACGGTCGGCGCGGCGAGCAAGTAGCCCATGAACCGGCGCCGCCCCATCTGCCGAGGCGCGTGGGCGGTGTCTTCCTGGGGTGAGGGACGTTGTTGCACCTGGTGTCCTCTCGACGAGCGGCCGGTCGGGGTCTGAGGCATCCATCCTCAGCAGCACGAGCGACAAGATCGAGGCCAAAACGCCCACACCTCGGATCCGGTTGATGTGCATGTTGTCCCGATCACACACCCGTTCGGAGCAGTCGAGCTGAGACGAGTGGTCGACGCAGGTCGGCATCGGCGGATAGGCTGCGCATCCGCCTGGGGGCGTCGCGAAGGAGCGAAGCCGTTGGCCGTCGACACCGAGCGTGCGGGGGACGAGCACCGGATGCTCGCGTCCCTGGCCCGCACTTCGCTGACCAGGTTGCCGAGCCTCGCCGACGAACTCGTGGACCAGGTGTGGGGCGAGCCCTACGATCGGGACGGACCGGTCACCAAGGACGACCTGTGGCGATCCTGCCGGGACAACATCAGCAGCATCCTCACCACGCTGCACGGTGCCGGGCCCACGGCTTCCGACCTGCGGCAAGCCGCTCGCAGCACGGGCGTTCGTCGTGCGCGTCAACACTGCCCGCTGGACTGGGTCCTGCACGCTTGGCAGGTCGGCGGACACGTGCTGTGGTCCGACCTCGCCGAACGCACCGGCGCCGCCGACTCCGAGCAGCTCCGTGAGCTCGTTCGGTCGGCCTCCGAGGTCTTCCGCGTCACCGAGTCGTACGCCGCCGAGATGGCGCGCAGTTACCAGACCCACGAGCAGGAACTGCGGGGCAGCACGGACCTGCGTCTGATGGCGGTCCTCGACGCGCTCATCGACGGCCGTGCCGAGACCGTCCGGGTCGAGGCCGAGCAACTGTTGCGGCTCGAGGGCAACCGGCCGTTCGTGGTCGTCACCGCGGAAACGTCGAGTGCGCAGCCGCTCTCGCCGAACCGGCTGAACGGCTTCCTCGCCGACCACGGCGTGAGCGGCGCGTGGCGGCTGCGCACCGGCTGCCAGGTCGGCATCCTCACCGCCGAGCACGCCACCCCGGCCGAGGTCGCGGCGATGCTGCGTCGGCGCACCGGCGGGCGAGTCGGGGTGTCGCCGTCGCTGACGAACCTCGGCGACGTCGCGGCCGGACACCGGATGGCACGCCTGGCGATGGCGACGCTGCCCGCCGATGTGCCGGGGGCGGTCGCCCTCGACGACTGCCTGCCCGACGCGCTGCTGCTCAACTCGCCGGAACTGGCGGATCGGATGGTGTCGGTGACGCTGGGCCCGGTGCTCGCACTCCCGGCCGCCGAGCGCGACGAACTACTCGGCACCACGTCCGTGTGGCTCACGTCCCTCGGCTCGACCCTGCGGGCGGCGAAACTGCTGTACTGCCACCGCAACACGGTCCTCAAACGACTTCGTCGCGTCGAGTCGCTCACCGGGCTCGACCTCGGCGACGTCGAGCACTGGCCCCAGCTGCTCATGGCCCTGTCCGTGTTGCGCCGCGAAGGCCGCATCGCCGTCGAGACACCCACACCGAAGGCCCTCAACTGACCCCCAGCCTCACCCCGCACCGAACGCCATGTCCCTGTGGATAACTCCACTCCCTGTGGACAGCGGGGTGGCAAATTCGCGCGAATTTGCCACCCCTCGAAGGCCGGGTGGTGCTCGCGGTGGGTCTGGTTGCTCGTGGCCCTGACCGTGGTGCCACGCGAGGATCGCGGCGTCGTAGGTGCTCATCCGGGTAGCTGCACGGCACACGTCCGCGGAACAGGTCCCCCATCCACCCAACGCGGCCCCACCTGAGCCCTGTGGATAACTCCACTCCCTGTGGATGGCGAGGCGGCAAATTCGCGCGAATTTGCCACGGGGCGCTCGCTGGGTCGAGGGCTATCGCGTCCGCTGGACGCGGCCTTCGTCCCAGACCGGTTCGGGCTCCTCCGTGACCGCACCGTCCGCGCGGAACACCAGGAAGCGGTCGAACGACCGCGCGAACCACCGGTCGTGGGTGACCGCGACGACGGTGCCGGTGAACTCCGTCAACGCCTGCTGCAAAGCTTCCGCCGAGACGAGGTCGAGGTTGTCGGTCGGCTCGTCGAGCAGCAGTAGGCTCGCCCCGGCGAGTTCCAAGAGCAGCACCTGGAACCGAGCCTGCTGCCCGCCGGAGAGCGTCTCGAACGGCTGGTCACCGGACGCGGCCAGCCCGTAGCGGCTCAGCGCGCCCATCGCGGAACCGCGGTCCACGCCGTCGCGATCGCCTTCTCCTCGCCCGAGGATCTGCACGGGTGAGCGCCCGAGCCACTCCGGATGCTCGTGTGTCTGGGCGAACAGGCCCGGCTTCACGCGTGCGCCGAGTCGGCAGGAACCGGTGTGGCGTACCGACTCGGGATCGTCGAGCAGTCGCAGAAAATGGCTCTTGCCGGAACCGTTGGAGCCCAGCGCACACACCCGGTCCCCGAAGAACACCTCCAGGTCGAACGGGTGCATCAATCCCGTCAACTCCACGCTCTCGCACGTGATCGCACGCTTGCCGGTGCGGCTACCGAGCAAACGCGGTCGCAACACCTGTTCCTTCGGCGGCAACGGCGGTTGCCCCGCCTCCTCGAACTTCCGCAGCCGCGTCTGCGCGGCTCGGTACCGGGAAGCCATCTCGTCACTGATCGTCGCGGCGCGCTGCAACGACCGGACGAGTTCCTTGAGCTGCTCGTGCTTGTCCTCCCAGCGGCGCCGCAGCTCGGCCATGCGTTCTGTGCGGGCCGCCCGCGCCTCGTGCCACGTGCCGAACCCTCCACCGTGGACCCACGCCGTGTGCCCTTCGAGGGAGACGATGTGCGTGGCGGCCGCCGCGAGCAGCTCCCGATCGTGGCTGACGAGCAGCACGGCCTTGCCGCACTCGGCAAGCCGTTGCTCGAGCCACCGTTTACCCGGCACGTCGAGATAGTTGTCCGGTTCGTCGAGCAACAGCACCTGCTCACGTCCCCGCAGCAGCGCTTCCAGCACCAGCCGCTTCTGCTCACCACCGGAGAGCGTGCGGACGTCGCGGAACTTCGCGCGGTCGAAGGAAATGCCGAGCGCGGCCACCGTGACCGCGTCCCAGACGACCTCCGCGTCGTAGCCACCGGTTTCGGCGTAGGCGGTCAGTGCCTCGGCGTAGCGGAATTGAGTCGCTTCGTCGTCGGTGTCCATCAACCGCAGTTCCACCGCGTCGAGTTCGTTCGCGGCGCGCTGCAGCGCGGACGGCGCGACGGTCAGCAGCAGGTCGCGGACGCTGGTCTCGGTGCGGACGGAGCCGATGAACTGCGGCATGACCGCGAGCCCACCCTGCACGTTCACGGCGCCCGAGGCGGCGGGCAGCTCGCCGGAGAGCATCCGCAGCAGCGTGGTCTTTCCCGCACCGTTGTCGCCGACGAGGGCCGCGACGTCGCCCGCACTCACCCGGAACGACACGTCCTCGAACAGCTCGCGGCCGTCGCCGAGCCGGTAGGCCAGCGCCGCCGCCTCCACAAACCCCATAGGTGCGATTCTTCGCAGTACGCCCTCCCGCAGCAACCGACTTTCCGCGAGACGTGAGGCGGCGGCGGCATCTGCGGGTGCCCAGCCGCTACGGGAGAATGCGCCCATGACCGATCTCGGGGAATCGCGTGCGCTGTCCGTGTCCGACTCTGCCGCCGAACTCGAAGCGATCTACGTCGATCTACACCGGAACCCCGAGCTGTCCTTCGCCGAGCACCGCACCGCTCGTGTCGGCGCGGAAGCCCTGCGCGCGGCGGGATGCGAGGTCACGACCGGGGTGGGCCGGACAGGAGTGGTCGGGGTGATGCGCAACGGCGCGGGACCGACCGTGCTGCTCCGAGCCGACATGGACGCGCTGCCCGTGCACGAGCAGACCGGATTGGAGTATGCGAGCACGGCCACCGGCACCGATCCCGGCGGCAACGAAGTTCCGGTCGCACACGCATGTGGACACGACATGCACGTGACGTGGCTGATCGGCGCCGCCCGCGCGCTCGCGGCTTCCCGGGGCCGGTGGCGCGGCACGGTGCAGTTCGTTCTGCAACCGGCCGAGGAGCTGGGCGACGGAGCCGCCGGCATGATCGCCGACGGGCTCTTCGAACGTTTCGGCACACCCGACGTCGCCTTCGGTCAGCACGTCGGACCGATGCCCGCAGGCGAGGTGTTCACCCGCAGCGGCCTGATCATGTCCGCTTCGGACACACTGCGCGTGCGAATGTTCGGACACGGCGGCCACGGTTCGCGCCCGGAGACCACTGTGGACCCTGTCGTGATGGCATCCTCGACCGTGCTACGCCTGCAGACCATCGTCTCCCGCGAAGTCGCCGCCACGGACTCGGCCGTACTGACCGTCGGTTCGCTGCATGCCGGGACGAAGAGCAACATCATTCCGGCCGAGGCCGAGCTCAGCATCGACGTGCGGTCGTTCGACGAAACGGTGCGGCGGCGAGTTCTCGACGCCGTGCACAGGATCGTGCACGCCGAGGCCACCGCTGCCGGGGCGGACCGGAAACCGGAAATCACCGCGGAAGGCACGTTTCCCGCCACCGTCAACGACGAGTCCACGACCGAGGCAGCGACCGCACGGTTCCGCGAGCATTTCGGTGCCCAGCGGGTGTTCGCAGCCCCGTTGGTGACCGGGAGCGAGGACTTCGGGGTGTTCGCTTCGGCGGCGGGTATCCCCTCCGCCTACTGGTTCGTCGGCGGCACCGACGCGGACCGGTTCGCCGCTTCGGCCGAAGCGGGGACGTTGGACAGCGACCTGCCGTCGAACCATTCACCGTTGTTCGCGCCGGTTCCGCATCCGACGATCGACACCGGAGTCGCCACGCTGGTCGTGGCCGCGACCGGAGTGCTCACCAGCCATTGAGGCGGCTCGACCCACCCCGATATCTGGCCCTCACGGACACAGGTACGCCCTAGATGTAGTGTGGTGATCATCGATGGTTCGCCGGGCGTAGCTCGGCGGGACAACAGGGAACCCGGTGCGAATCCGGGACTGCCCCGCAGCGGTGAACGGGAACGACAGTCGTGCCCGGCCTGCCCACGCAGGACGGGATCGGCACTGGGCTCCGGCCCGGGAAGCCACGATCAGTAGGACGCCCGTGAGTCCGAAGACCTGCCATCGGCGCGCGCCCGACCGGACGCGCCGTCCGGGACCCCGAGGGAGGGTCGCCGCGAAACTGCTCGCGCAGAGACGCGCGGCTCGTCGCGGCCCACCCTCGCCCGGATCACCGTCGACTCGCGAGGAGAGAGCGTCGTGACCGAGCTGGCCACCACACCGCCGCCCACTGTTGTCGAGCACGCCCGTGTGCTGCGCCGGGACTCGACACCGGTCCCGTTCGACGCGACGAAGATCGGCGTCGCGCTCACCCAGGCGTTCCTGGCCGTGGAGGGCTCCGGCTCGGCCGGATCCTCCCGGATCCACGACCTCGTCGCCGAGCTCACCGCGCAGGTCACCACGGCGCTGTTCCGCCACGCCGGGACCGAACCGCTCGTGCACGTCGAACAGATCCAGGACCAGGTCGAGCTCGCCCTGATGCGGGGCGAGCACCACCGCGTCGCCCGCGCCTACGTGCTGTACCGGGAAGAACGCGCAGCCGCACGGGAAACCTCGAAACCCGGAGCGGAAGAACCACAGGTCCACGTGGTTGACCTCAACGGCGCCGAAACGCCGCTCGACTGGCATCGAGTGTCCACAGTGGTCGAACAGGCGTGTGGCGACCTGGACGACGTCGCTCCGAAAGCGGTACTGCGGGAAGCCCGGCGCGGACTCTACGACGGCATGAGCAGCCGTGAACTCGCCGAGGCGCTCACGCTGTCCGCCCGGACCCTGGTCGAGTCCGAACCGAACTACTCCCTGGTCGCCGCGCGGTTGCTCTTGGACTCGCTGCGCCGTGAGGCGCTCAGCCACCTCGCGGACGGTTCCCGTGAGGCCGACCAGGACGAGATGCGCGGGCGCTACCCCGAGTACTTCACCGCCTACGTTCGCCACGGTGTCGCACTCGGCCAGCTCACCCCGGAACTCGCGTCGTTCGACCTCGACCGGCTCGGCCACGCACTCCGAGCGGACCGGGACCTGGCATTCGACTTCCTCGGCCTGCAAACGCTCTACGACCGGTATCTGCTGCACGACCACGGAGTGCGCTACGAGCTACCGCAGGCGTTCCTGATGCGCGTCGCGATGGGGCTCGCGTTGCACGAGGACGACCGCGAGGCGCGTGCGATCGAGTTCTACGAGTTGCTGACCTCGTTCGACTTCATGTGCTCCACACCCACCTTGTTCAACGCGGGCACCACCCGTCCGCAGCTGTCGTCCTGCTTTCTGACCACTGTGGATGACGACCTGCACGGGATTTTCCATTCCGTCGGCAACAACGCGCTGCTCTCGAAGTACGCGGGTGGACTCGGCAACGACTGGACCCCGGTACGCGGCATCGGCGCCCACATCCAGGGCACCAACGGTCAGTCGCAAGGCGTCGTGCCGTTCCTCAAGATCGCCAACGACACCGCCGTCGCGGTGAATCAAGGCGGCAAGCGTAAAGGCGCGGTGTGTGCCTACCTCGAGACGTGGCACATCGACATCGAGGAATTCCTCGACCTGCGCAAGAACACCGGTGACGAGCGCCGCCGCACCCACGACATGAACACTGCGAACTGGGTTCCGGACGAGTTCCTCCGTCGGGTGGAGCAAGACGGCACCTGGACCCTGTTCTCCCCCGACGAGACCCCGGACCTGCACGACCTCTACGGCGCGGCGTTCGCCGAGCGCTACCGCGAGTATGAGGCGGCGGCCGAACGCGGCGAGCTCGCGGTGCACCGCACGGTCGCAGCGGTCGACCTGTGGCGTCGCATGATCACGATGCTGTTCGAGACCGGCCACCCGTGGATCACGTTCAAGGACCCGTGCAACCTGCGCTCGCCACAACAGCACGCGGGGGTCGTGCACTCGTCCAACCTGTGCACCGAGATCACGCTGAACACGAGCGCCGACGAGGTCGCCGTCTGCAACCTCGGGTCGGTGAACCTCGCGCAGCACGTCACCGCCGACGGGCTCGACACCCACCGCCTGGAGCGGACCGTCACCACAGCGGTGCGGATGCTCGACAACGTGATCGACATCAACTTCTACACGATTCCCGAGGCACGGCGGTCCAATCTGCGGCACCGGCCGATTGGCCTGGGAATCATGGGGGTGCAGGACGCGCTGTTCGCGCAGCGGATCCCGACCGGTTCGCCGGAAGCCGTCGAGTTCGCCGACCGCAGTACCGAGCACTTCAGTTACTACGCCATCGCCGCCTCCAGCGCACTCGCCGTTCAGCGGGGACGCTACGAATCCTTCGAAGGTTCGCTGTGGAGCCGCGGAATCCTGCCGCTCGATTCGCTCGGCCTTCTCCGCGAGGCACGCGGCGGCGAGGACTGGAATGCGACGTCCACACTGGACTGGGATGCGTTGCGGACCACGGTGCGCGCCGACGGGATGCGCAACTCGAACGTGATGGCGATCGCGCCGACCGCGACGATCTCCAACATCTGCGGCGTTGGTCAGTCGATCGAGCCGATCTACCGCAACCTCTACGTCAAGTCGAACATGTCCGGCGATTTCACCGTCGCCAACGCACACCTCGTCGCCGACCTGAAGCGCATCGGACTCTGGGACGAGGCGATGGTCGCCGACCTCAAGTACTACGACGGCAGCCTCGGCCCCGTCGAACGGGTGCCCGACGACCTCAAGGAGCTCTACCGCACGGCGTTCGAGGTCGAGCCGCACTGGCTCGTCGAGGCGGCGGCACGGCGGCAGAAGTGGCTCGACCAGGCGCAATCGCTGAACCTCTACGTCTCGCGCCCCAGCGGGCGGATTCTCGACGAGCTGTACCGGCTCGCGTGGCGACGAGGGTTGAAGACGACGTACTACCTACGCTCGACCAGTGCGACGCACGTCGAGAAGAGCACGCTGCCAGGCACGGACGGCAAGCTGAACGCCGTCACCGCGGCCGCTGTCACGTCGTCCCCGTCGCCCTCACCCGAGCCCGCGGCGTGCTCGGTCGACGAGCCGGACTGCGAAGCCTGCCAGTAACCGCGCGAACGGCACTTTCACCCCACCACACGAGGCGAAAGTGCCGTTCGCCTCACACACGCGTTCGCGCGAACGGCACTTTCACCCCACCACACGAGGCGAGAGTGCCGTTCGCCTCATCATGCGATTCGGAGAGAGAGCGAATGACTTCTGTGGAATCGGCGACGAGCGGAACCGGGCTCGGTGACATCGACCGCAACGCGGGACGGATCGACGTCGCCGAGAAGGCCATGATCAACAGCCGGGCCGACGTCAACCAGCTCCTGCCGCTGAAGTACGGCTGGGCGTGGGACAAGTATCTCGCCGGCTGCAACAACCACTGGATGCCCACCGAGGTGTCGATGCAGGCCGACATCGCACTGTGGAAGTCCCGCGACGGGCTCACCGCCGACGAACGCACCATGCTCAAACGCAACCTCGGCTTCTTCGCGACCGCCGAGTCGCTCGTCGCCAACAACGTGGTGCTCGCCGTCTACCGGCACATCACCAACCCCGAATGCCGTCAGTACCTGCTGCGTCAGGCGTTCGAGGAAGCCGTGCACACGCACACTTTCCAGTACGTCTGCGAGAGCCTCGGCCTCGACGAGGGCGAACTGTTCAACATGTACCGCGAGATCCCGTCGATCGCGGACAAGGACGCGTGGGCGCTGAACTACACGCAGAGCCTGGAGGATCCGGACTTCCGCACCGGCACTCCGGAAGCCGACCAGGCGTTCCTTCGGGATCTCGTGGCTTTCTACGTGGTGTTCGAAGGCATGTGGTTCTACACCGGCTTCGCGCAGATCCTCTCGCTCGGGCGCCGCAACAAGATGGTCGGCATCGCCGAGCAGTACCAGTACATCCTGCGCGACGAGTCGATCCACCTGAACTTCGGCATCGACTGCATCAACCAGATCAAGATCGAGAACCCGCACCTGTGGACCGACCGCTTCCAGTCGGAGATTCGGCGGATGCTCGCCGACGCGTGCGAGCTGGAGGTCGCCTACGGGCGGGACACGATGCCGCGCGGCATCCTCGGGTTGAACGCCGAGCTGTGCGAGCAGTACATGCACTTCGTCACCAACCGCCGGTGCGCCCAGCTCGGCCTCGACCCGGTGTTCGCGCCGACGGAGAACCCGTTCCCGTGGATGTCCGAGGCGATGGATCTTAAGAAGGAGAAGAACTTCTTCGAGACTCGTGTCACCGAGTACCAGTCCGGTGGTTCGTTGGAGTGGTGACACACGGGAGACGGATTCGCCCGCAGCGGGCGGATTCGTCTCCCCTCGTCACGCTCGCTTCGGCGGCCAGGGAAGGAAGCCGCTGGTGCGGTCGACGTAGGCGGCGTAGTCGGGGCGCCGTTGCCGCAGCCCCCGTTCGAGGATCGGCTTGCCCGACCCGGCCGCGAGCAGCCACGTCATGAGCACCGGCGACAGGAAGGTCACCGGCCCGAGCACCGTCGAGCACGCCAGCAGGTACAGCCCCCACCACACGCAGGCGTCACCGAAGTAGTTCGGGTGGCGTGTGTAGCGCCAGAGACCGGTGTCGAGCACCTTGCCCGCGTTGGCCGGGTCGGCCTTGAACCGCCGAAGCTGTTCGTCGCCGACCGTTTCGAAACCGAACCCGACCACCCACAGCGCCGTGCCCGCCCACAGCCACGGATTCGCCCACCCGTCGCTGACAGCGGGCTCGAATCCGCTGGCTCCGGCGGCGAACACGACCGGCAACGAGACGAACCACATGACGGCGGCCTGGGTCAGGTACACGCGGAAGTACATGCGCGGTCCCGGATCACCCGAGGCTTTCGCCGCCATCTCCGCGTAGCGCGCGTCCTCGGGGCCGGACAGGGAGCGTCGCAGGACGTGCCCCGCCAGCCGCCCGCCCCACACGACGGTCAGCACGACCGCGGTCAGCGACAGCGCCGAGACCGGCCCGGACAACAGCAGGGTGACCGCGGCGATCACGGCGAACCCGGCGCCCCAAGCGGCGTCGATGGTGTCGTAGCGTCGCCGCACCCTGGCCACGAGGAAGGTGACCGTCACGACCGCCCACGCGGTCACCAGTGCTGCGACGACCAGGCCGACGACACCCACGTCACCGCTCCGGACGGTGGTCGAGCAACGCGCGCCGTGAGGTCAGCGGAAGCCCGCTGACACCTTCGGAGGTGGGGCGCACGGACATGATTTGGTTGACACCCATCCTGTTCTCCTCGAACGCGAGTGCCCCGCCAGCCAAGTACAGGCGCCACACGCGCGCTTCCTCCGCACCGACGATCCCGACGGCTTCGTCCCAGCGTTCTTCCAGCGTGCGCGCCCACGGCCGAACCGTGTGCACGTAGTGCTCGCGCATCATCTCCACGTCGCGCACCTCGAAACCCGCCCGCTCCAAGTGGTCCAGCGTTCGGCCGATCGAGACCATGCTCATGTCGGGCGCGACGTAGTGCTCGATGAACGCTCCGCCGCCAGGTGCCGTCGCACCGCGCGACATCTGCTGGAGCACGAGCCGCCCCTGCGGCTTCAGGAGTGAGAACAGCTTCGCGGCGTACTCCGCGTAGTTCTTCTCCCCGACGTGTTCGCCCATCTCGACGGAGGCGACGACGTCGAACGGCGCGTCGTCGACTTCGCGGTAGTCCTGGTGCCGCACCTCGACGAAGTCGGCGAGCCCGCGCTGTGCGACCCGCTCACGGATGAACGCGGCCTGCTGTCCCGAGAGAGTGACCCCGGTGACCCGTACCCGGTAGCGCTCGGCGGCGAAGAGGATGAGCGAACCCCAGCCGCAGCCGACGTCGAGCATCCGCTGCCCCTCGACGAGACCGAGCTTGCGGCAGATGAGGTCGAGCTTGTCCTCCTGCGCCCGGTCGAGGCCGGTCTCTTCGGAGCCGAAGTACGCGCACGAGTACGCCATCCGCGGATCGAGCAGCAGCTCGTAGAGGTCGTTGCCCGCGTCGTAGTGGTGCGAGATCGCCGAGCGGTCCCGCCTGCGGCTGTGCAAGGAGCCGGACAGCCGCGCCTCCGCTTCGGGTGGCGCGGGCCGTGGTCCGATCGCGCCGAGCCGGACGGCGGTGGCGAGGATCCGGCGCCATTGACCGGGCCCGAACCGCAGCGAGCCCCGCAGCCGGCGCGCGAGCGCCCAGCACCGGCGCAGTGCCTCCGTGAGGTCGCCTTCGACGTCGAGATCGACGGAAACGTACGCCCGGGCCAGTCCGAGTTCCCCGGGAGTCCACACGACGTGACGCAGCGCTCGCCGACGGCGCAGCACCACGCGCGGAGTACCCTCGGGGCCGGCCGTGCTGCCATCCCAGGCGGTGACCCCGACCGGCAACTCGACCCCGAACAACTCCGCGACCAGTGCTTCGAGTCGTGCCGCTGCCCCGGAACGGCCACGCTGGGCCGTGGCAGGCTGGCCGGTGGTACTGCTTCGGTCCTGCGAGACGCTCACGATCACTCCCTGAGACACTCAGTGTCGGTGTTCGTCATTCGACACCATGTGGTGGGTAGATTGGCGAGAACGGAGGTTCGTGTGGCGGCTCACATCACCAAGCGATTCAAGTGCACGCTCCGAATACCTGGTATGCGCACCGATCGACCCGGAACGCCGAATCTGCGGGTGTTCCCGGCCGCCACGAACACTCCGCACACGGTCGTGCTCGTGTTGCACGGAGGGAAGGCCCACAGCCACCAGCGGGTCCGCCCTCGACAGCTCGCCTACCTGCGGATGCTTCCGTTCGCCAGGATCGCGCACCGGGCCGCGTCGGAGTCCGGTACCGCCGTGTGGCTGCTGCGCAACCGCATCCGCGGCTGGAACGGACCCGCCATGGACGCGGTGCAGGACGCTCGCTGGGCGATGTCGGAGATCGGATGCGTTCACCCGCACGCCCGCGTGGTGCTGGTCGGTCATTCGATGGGGGGCCGCGCGGCGCTCCGGCTCGCCGGTGACCCCCAGGTGACGGCGGTGTGCGCACTCGCACCGTGGATCGAGAGCGGCGAGCCGTTCGAGCAGCTCGCCGACCGCCCTGTCCTGATGGTGCACGGCGATCGGGACCGGATGACCTCGCAGCGCGCCTCCCAGTCGTACGCGCGCCGGGCCACCGCCGCGGGGCACGACGTGCGCTACGTCGTGATTCCGGGCGTGGGCCATTCGATGCTGCGCAAACGGGCCGAATGGGAGGGCCACATGCGCCGGTTCGTCCGTGCGACCTCCGCGCCGGACACCGACGACCCCGAACCGGCAGGAGTCGAGCGATGAGCGACGCACCGGGACGGGTCGCCGTCGTCGGCGCCGGAGTCTCCGGCCTCACCGTGGCGCACCTGTTGCAAGCGCGCGACGAGGTGACCTTGTTCGAGGCGGAGGACCGGCTCGGCGGCCACGCGCACACCCACGACGTCGCCACCACCGACGGCCGCACCGTCGCCGTCGACAGCGGGTTCATCGTCCACAACGAACGGACCTATCCGAACCTGCTGACACTGTTCGACGAGCTAGGCGTGTCCACACAGGACACTGAAATGTCGATGAGTGTCCGCTGCGAGGGCTGCGGGCTGGAGTACGCGGGGGCCAAGCGTCTCGGCGGACTGTTCGCGCAGAAGCGCAACGCCGCGAATCCGCGCTACCTGTCGATGCTGCGACAGGTCGTGCGCTTCCATCGTCAGGCCAACGCACTGCTGGACACCGACGAAGCCACCGGGGCGGAGGGGACGCTCGAGGAGTTCCTCCGAGCCGGTCGGTACAGCGACTACTTCGTCGACCACTTCGCGCTGCCGCTGGTCTCGGCCGTGTGGTCGTCGGACCGGGACAGCAGCAAACGGTACCCGGCGCGCTACCTCTTCGAGTTCCTGCGCCATCACGGGATGTTGTCGGTCAGCGGCTCTCCGACATGGCGGACGGTCGTGGGCGGCTCGCGCGAGTACGTGCGCCGCGTCGCGGACGGGCTCACCGCCGTGCACAGCGGCGTTCCGGTACGTTCCGTGCGCCGCACCGCCGACGGGGTCGAGATCCGCGACGAGTCCGACACCGTGCGGCTGGCGGACCGCGTCGTCCTCGCCTGCCACGCCGATCAGGCGCTGGCGCTGCTGGAGGATCCGACACCCGCCGAGGAGAAAGTGCTCGGCGCGTTCCGCTACTCGGAGAACGAGACCTGGCTGCACACCGACACCGCGCCGCTGCCTGCCGCGCGCGGGGCGCGCGCCTCCTGGAATCACCTCAAGACGAGCTGCGCCGCCGACACCGGCCGGGTACTCGTCAGCTACGACATGAACCGCCTGATGCGGCTCGACGAGCCCCGGGATCACGTGGTGACGCTCAACGCGACCGACCGCGTCGACCCGGACACGGTGCTCGCGCGGATGCGGTACCGGCATCCCCTCTACACGCCGGAATCCGTTGCCGCGCAACGCAAGCTGCCCGAACTCGGCGACGACCGCATCCAGTTCGCCGGCGCCTACCACGGGTGGGGATTCCACGAGGACGGCTGCGCGTCGGGAGTCCGTGCCGCCGAGGCGTTCGGAGTGGGGTGGTGATGTGAAGGTCACCGCGGAAACCACCCACCCCCGTTCCGCGAAGGACGTCGCGCCGGCGCTCTACGAGGTGACCGTGCGGCACACCCGGCACGGCAACGCCTTCGACGACGACGTCCGCACGCAGTTCCGGCATCGGCTGCACACGTGGCTCGTCGACCTCGACGACCTACCCCGCCAACCCTGGTGGTTGCGGCCGCTGGCCCGCTTCGACGCCCGCGACCACCTCGGTTCACCGCACCGCGGCATCCGGCAGAACCTCGACCGGTGGCTGGCCACCCAGGGAGTCGACCTGCGCGGCGGACGCGTGCTCATGCTCGCCCACGCCCGCGTGCTCGGGCACGTGTTCAACCCGATCACCGTGTACTGGTGCCACCACCCCGACGGCGATCTCGCCTGTGTCGTCGCCGAGGTGCACAACACCTACCGGGAACGGCACTGTTACCTGCTGCACCCCGACGAGAACGGCCTCGCCGAGACCGACAAGCGGTTCTACGTCTCCCCGTTCCTGCCGAACCACGGCCGCTACCGGATGCGTTTCGACGAGCCCGGCGACCGCCTGCACGTGCGCGTCGCGCTGCACGATGAACACGATCACCCCTTGCTGACCGCCGTGCTCACCGGAGACCGTCGCCCAGCGACCCGACGAGAGCTCCTCCGCGCGACGCTGCGGCACCCGCTCGTCCCGCACCGCGTCTCCGCCCTCATCCGCGCGCACGGCATCGGCATGGTGCTGCGACGGATCCCGATCACTCCCCGTACCCCGCACACACATCAGGAGGAGGTCCGTTGACCGCCGCGCCGACCCACCTCGCCCCCGCCGATTCCCAGGCCACCCCGCCCTGGGACGCCCTCGGTGCCGCCCCGAACTCGCCGCTGCGCGCCTACATCGCGCGACGGCTGTTCCGTCACGCCGTGCGGCACCTGCCCGTCCGGATCACGCTTCCCGGCGGCGTCACCCTCGGCGCGGGCGGCCCGGACGCGCCCCTGATGGACATCCTGCGCCCGAGCGCGTTCTTCCACCGGCTCGGCGCGGACGCCAAGATCGGCTTCGGCGAGTCCTACATGGCCGGTGACTGGAACAGCCCTCGTCTCGCCGACCTGCTGACCCCGTTCGCCGAACGCATGGCCACCCTCGTGCCCACCCCGCTGCAGGCGTTCCGCCGCTGGGTCGACGCCCCCAAACCCGGCACCGCACAGAACACCGCGCCGAACGCCCGCCAGAACATCTCCCGGCACTACGACCTGTCCAACGACGTGTTCGGCACGTTCCTGGACGAGACCATGACCTACTCCTCGGCGCTCTTCCGGGACAGCGCCGAGGACCTGCGTACCGCCCAGGAACGCAAGATCGACCAGATCCTCGACCTCGCCGGGGTCCGAACCGGAACCAGGGTGCTGGAGATCGGCACCGGATGGGGAGGGCTCGCACTGCGCGCCGCCGACCGCGGAGCGCAGGTCACCAGCCTCACCCTCTCCTCCGAGCAACAACAGCTCGCCCGCGAACGCATCGCCGCGGCAGGCCACGGCGACCGCGTCGACGTCCGGCTCGAGGACTACCGCGACGCCGAAGGCCAGTACGACGCCGTCGTCAGCGTCGAGATGATCGAAGCCGTCGGCTCCGAGTACTGGCCGACGTACTTCGCCACCCTCGACCGGCTCACCGCCCCCGGCGGCCGCGTCGGACTGCAGGCCATCACGATGCCGCACGACCGGATGCTGGCCACCCGCCGATCCCACACGTGGATCCACGAGTACATCTTCCCCGGCGGCGAACTCCCGTCCGTCGAATCGGTCGAACACGCCGCCCGCGACCACACCACGCTCGAGATCACCGACCGGCACGCGTTCGGGCTCAGCTACGCCGACACGCTCGAACGCTGGCGCGAGACGTTCGTGCACCGCTGGGACGACGTCGCCGCACTCGAGTTCAGCGAACGGTTCCGGCGGATGTGGGAGTTCTACCTCGCCTACAGCGAGGCGGGGTTCCGCTCCCGCTACCTCGACGTGTGGCAGTTCGGGTTCCGCAAGAACCGCGAACACGCCGCACACTGACGGAGACGACGACGAGGAGGCGCCATGGGCGAACCCAGCACACCCGATCAGCGCGGTGGCGCCTGGCTCGGCAGTGCCGAATCCGAGGCGCCCACCGCCCAACAACTCGTTGCCGAGGTCGCGAAAGGTGACGAACGGGCCTTCGAACAGCTCTACGACCACATCGCAGGCTCATTGTTCGGGCTCGTCCAGCGCATCGTCCGCGACGCCGCCCAGTCCGAGGAAGTCACGCAGGAAGTCCTGGTCGAAGTCTGGCGCACCGCCACCCAGTACCGCCCCGAACGCGGCACCGTCCTGACCTGGGTTCTCACCCTCGGCCATCGACGGGCCGTCGACCGCGTCCGGTCCGCTCAAGCCGCCACCGAACGCGAGGCCAGAGTCGGCTCCCGCGCCGAAGGACGCCCCTTCGACGAAGTCGCCGAATCCGTCGCCTCCAAGTGGGAACAGCAGCAGGTTCGACGCTGCATCGGCACCCTCACCGAACTCCAACGGGAATCCGTGATGCTCACGTACTACCGCGGTTACACCTACCGAGAAGCCGCCGGCCTGCTGGAGGCGCCGCCGTCGACCGTCAAGACCCGGCTCCGCGACGGCCTCATCCGACTCCGCGACTGCATGGGGGTTGCGTCATGACATCCGATCCGGCCCTGTTGACCGGCGCCTACGCTGTGGACGCGCTCTCGCCCGAGGAACGCCGCGAATTCGAGCGCCACATGTCCGACTGCCCGGAATGCGCCGAAGAGATCAGCGAGCTACAGGCGACCGCCGCGCGCCTCGGCGCCACCGCGGCCACCACTCCGCCCGAATCCCTCAAATCCCGTGTCCTCTCCGAGGTCGCCACCACCCGGCAGGCCCCGCCCACGGAACGCGAAGAACCGCGGCCGGAAGCCACGGTCACCCGAATCCCGACGCGCGCCGCCTGGGGCACGCGCCTCGCCGTCGCCGCAGCCGTGCTCGGCGTCGCCCTCGCCGGCGTGTTCGGTGCCATCGCCTACGACAGCCACCAGCAGCGCACCGTGGCCGAGCAGCAGATGCAGGACGTGCGTGAGCGTGGCGCGACTATGACCGAGATCATGGAAGCGCCGGACGCAGAGACTCTCACCGCCAGCGAAGGCGGCCTGCGTGCCACCACCGTCCTGTCCGACGGCATCGGCAAGGCGATGTTCCTGGGCAACGAGGTCACCCCACCGCCAGAGGGCAGCGTCTACCAGCTGTGGTTCATCGGCGAGTACGGGTACGAGTCCGCCGGGCTGCTCCAGCAGGACCCGTCCGGAAGCCTCGACCCGCTCATCGCGCAGCTGCCCGCCGAGACCCAGGCCATGGGCGTCACCGTCGAACCCACCGGCGGGTCACCGCAACCGACGACGAACCCGGTGCTCACGATGGACGTGCCCGCCTGATCCCGACGGGAGCTCGGCGGCCGGGGTCAGCCCACCACGGCACCTTCGGCCGCCGACCCGACCAGCTTCGCGTACTTGCCGAGCACGCCCCGCGTGAACCTCGCCGGGTTCGGCTCCCAGTTCTCCTTGCGGCGCTGCAGTTCCGCGTCGTCCACGACGAGATCCAGGGTTCGGGACCGCAGGTCCAGCCGAATCCGGTCGCCGTCCCGGACGAACGCGATCGGCCCGGCGTCCGGGGCCTCCGGGGCGACGTGGCCGATGCACAATCCGGTCGTGCCGCCCGAGAAGCGACCGTCGGTCAGCAGCAGCACGTCCTTGCCGAGCCCCGCGCCCTTGATCGCACCGGTCACCGCCAGCATCTCCCGCATCCCGGGACCCCCACGGGGACCCTCGTAGCGGATCACCACGACGTCTCCCGCCTGCAACGAGCCGTCCTCGACCGCGGCCATCGCGTCCTGCTCTCCGTCGAACACGCGCGCCGTTCCGTCGAACTCGTCCGTGTCGAACCCTGCGCTCTTCACCACCGCACCCTCCGGTGCGAGCGAGCCACGCAGGATCGTCAAACCACCGGTCGGGTGCAGCGGGTTCGCCAGCGTGCGCACCACCTCACCGTCGAGGTCCGGCGGATCCAGTTCGGCCAGATTTTCGGCGACGGTCTTGCCGGTGACCGTCATGCAGTCTCCGTGCACCAGGCCGGCGTCGAGCAGCGCCTTCATCACCACCGGAACCCCGCCGATCCGGTCCACCGTCGGCATCACGTGCCTGCCGAACGGCTTGACGTCCGCCAGATGCGGAACGCGGTCGCCGACCCGGCTGAAGTCCTCCAACGTCAACTCGACCTCGGCCTCACGGGCGATCGCCAGCAGATGCAGCACCGCGTTCGTCGAGCCACCGAACGCCATCGTCACCGCGATCGCGTTCTCGAACGCCTCACGCGTCATGACGTCGCGTGCGGTGAGGCCCTTGCCGATCATCTCCACCACCGCACGACCCGCCTGGCGGGCGCCGGAGTCGCGACGACGGTCCACCGACGGCGGGCTCGCCGACCCCGGCACCGACATGCCCAACGCCTCCGCCGCGCACGCCATGGTGTTCGCGGTGTACATCCCGCCGCACGCCCCCTCACCGGGGCAGATCGCCCGCTCGATGCGGCCGACCTCCTCCTCGCTCATGAGGCCGCGGGCACACGCCCCGACCGCCTCGAACGCGTCGATGATCGTGACCTCGCGGTCGTCGACGCGACCGGGCAGGATCGAGCCCGCGTAGACGAACACCGAGGCGAGGTCGAGCCGCGCCGCCGCCATCAACATGCCCGGCAAGCTCTTGTCGCACCCGGCGAGCAACACCGAGCCGTCCAGCCGCTCGGCCTCCATCACCGTCTCCACGGAGTCCGCGATGATCTCGCGCGACACCAGTGAGTAGTGCATGCCGACGTGCCCCATGGAAATGCCGTCGGAGACCGAGATCGTGCCGAACTCCATCGGGAAACCACCCGACCCGTGGACGCCCTCCTTGCTCGCCTGCGCCAGGCGTTGCAGGGAAAGATTGCACGGGGTGATCTCGTTCCACGACGACGCCACGCCGATCTGCGGCTTCGTGAAGTCGTCGTCCTGCATGCCCACCGCGCGGAGCATGCCCCGAGCCGCGGTTCGTTCGATCCCGTCGGTGACCTCATAACTGCGGGGCTTCCGGCCGGCCTGCTGGTGCACGTTCGCGCTCATCTTCGGGACTGTAGTCTTCCCGTCATCGACGAGCAGTGGCGCCCTCCGGCGAACGTCGAAAGGCATCCTGTGCACAAAAAACGGAGGGGCTGGCCGTGGTGGCCAGCCCCTCCGTGTGGGTGGAATGTCGGCGGTGTCCTACTCTCCCACACCCTGTCGGGTGCAGTACCATCGGCGCTGGAGGGCTTAGCTTCCGGGTTCGGGATGGGTCCGGGCGTTTCCCGCTCCGCTATCGCCACCGACACACTCAACACCACCCCCGGCAACCCCACACGGGTGGGGGGGTGGAAGTCTTGATGTGTTGTGCGTATTCAACTGTGCCGAGCCCCCGGGCCCACACGTGTGTGTGGTGGGGGTGGTTGTTGTTTCAGATACCGTATAGTGGATGCAAGATCGCGTGGTTGTCGCGTGTGTTTGTGGTGTGGTTGTGGTAAGTCCTCGGCCTATTAGTACCCGTCCACTCCGCCCATTACTGGGTGTCCATGTCGGGCCTATCAACCCACTGATCTGGTGGGGGCCTTAACCCACAACGGGGTGGGAGACCTCATCTGGGAACGGGCTTCCCGCTTAGATGCTTTCAGCGGTTATCCCTTCCGAACGTAGCCAACCAGCCGTGCCCCTGGCGGGACAACTGGCACACCAGAGGTCCGTCCGTCCCGGTCCTCTCGTACTAGGGACAGCCTTCCGCAAGTCTCCTACGCGCGCGGCGGATAGGGACCGAACTGTCTCACGACGTTCTAAACCCAGCTCGCGTGCCGCTTTAATGGGCGAACAGCCCAACCCTTGGGACCAACTCCAGCCCCAGGATGCGACGAGCCGACATCGAGGTGCCAAACCATCCCGTCGATATGGACTCTTGGGGAAGATCAGCCTGTTATCCCCGGGGTACCTTTTATCCGTTGAGCGACACCGCTTCCACCAGCCAGTGCCGGATCACTAGTCCCTGCTTTCGCACCTGCTCGACCCGTCAGTCTCACAGTCAAGCTCCCTTATACACTTACACTCAACACCTGATTGCCAACCAGGCTGAGGGAACCTTTGGGCGCCTCCGTTACCCTTTAGGAGGCAACCGCCCCAGTTAAACTACCCACCAGGCACTGTCCCTGAACCCGATCAGGGCCCGAGGTTGAGATGCCCGGAACGACCAGAGTGGTATTTCAACAACGACTCCACACCCACTAGCGTGAACGCTTCACAGTCTCCCACCTATCCTACACAAGCCGAACCAAACACCAATACCAAGCTATAGTAAAGGTCCCGGGGTCTTTCCGTCCTGCCGCGCGAAACGAGCATCTTTACTCGTATTGCAATTTCACCGGGCCTGTGGTCGAGACAGCGGAGAAGTCGTTACGCCATTCGTGCAGGTCGGAACTTACCCGACAAGGAATTTCGCTACCTTAGGATGGTTATAGTTACCACCGCCGTTTACTGGCGCTTAAATTCTCCGCTTCACCACCCAAAGATGGTTAACGGGTCCTCTTAACGTTCCAGCACCGGGCAGGCGTCAGTCCGTATACCTCGTCTTACGACTTCGCACGGACCTGTGTTTTTAGTAAACAGTCGCTTCTCCCTGGTCTCTGCGGCCACACCCAGCTCCCCACGCACGGTGGATCACCAGACATGGCCCCCCTTCTCCCGAAGTTACGGGGGCATTTTGCCGAGTTCCTTAACCACAGTTCACCCGACCGCCTCGGTATTCTCTACCTGACCACCTGTGTCGGTTTCGGGTACGGGCCGTGCACACACATCGCTAGAGGCTTTTCTCGACAGCACGGGATCACCCACTTCACCACCACGGCTACGCCTCACCTCTCACCCACACGCTGCCCGGATTTCCCTGGACAACGGGCTACAGGCTTACACCGGTACTACCACTCACCGGCAGGGCTACCCTCCTGCGTCACCCCATCACTTGACTACTACCCACTCAGGTCCCACGCACCACCAACCAGGATCCGAAGACCCCCGTCAGCAGCGGGTGGTTAGTCTCACGGGACTCGCCATGGGCGCGTGCACACGGGTACGGGAATATCAACCCGTTCTCCATCGACTACGCCTGTCGGCCTCGCCTTAGGCCCCGACTCACCCTGGGCGGACGAACCTGCCCCAGGAACCCTTGGTCATCCGGCGGCAGAGATTCTCACTCTGCTCTCGCTACTCATGCCTGCATTCTCACTCCCACACCCTCCACACCCCCTCACAGAGATGCTTCACCGGATACAGGACGCTCCCCTACCCACCCACACACAGTGTGAGCGACACGGCTTCGGCGGTGTACTTCAGCCCCGCTACATTGTCGGCGCAGGACCACTTGACCAGTGAGCTATTACGCACTCTTTCAAGGATGGCTGCTTCTAAGCCAACCTCCTGGTTGTCTCTGCGATCCCACATCCTTTCCCACTAAGCACACACTTCGGGGCCTTAGCCGGTGTTCTGGGCTGTTTCCCTCTCGACGACGAAGCTTTTCCCCCGCCGTCTCACTGCCACGCTCCACCACAGGCGTATTCGGAGTTTGGCTGACGTCAGTAACCCGTAAAGGCCCATCAACCAACCAGTGCTCTACCCCACCCGGGCACCACGCAACGCTGCACCTAAATGCATTTCGGGGAGAACCAGCTATCACGAAGTTTGATTGGCCTTTCACCCCTACCCACAGCTCATCCCCCAGGTTTTCAACCCTGGTGGGTTCGGGCCTCCACACGGTCTTACCCGCGCTTCACCCTGGCCATGGGTAGATCACTCCGCTTCGGGTCTGCACCACGCGACTCCAACGCCCTCTTCAGACTCGCTTTCGCTCCGGCTACCCCACCCGGGTTAACCTCGCCACGCAGCAGCAACTCGCAGGCTCATTCTTCAAAAGGCACGCCATCACCACCACCCCAACAGGGGCAGCCACAGCTCTGACGGATTGCAGGCACACGGTTTCAGGAACTCTTTCACTCCCCTCCCGGGGTACTTTTCACCATTCCCTCACGGTACTCTCCACTATCGGTCACCAGGCAGTATTCAGGCTTAACGGGTGGTCCCGCCAGATTCACAGCGCCCTCCACGGAAACACTGCTACTCGGGCACGCCATCACACACACCACGCAGATTTTCGCCTACGGGACTCTCACCCACTCCGGCCAGGCATCCCAACCTGTTCAACTAACCCACGCAGCCACGCTGAAGGGCCGGCAGACCCCTCCAACAACGCCCCACAACCCCGCACACGCAACCCCTGCCGGGTCTCCCACATGCACGGTTTAGCCAACCTCCGCTTTCGCTCGCCACTACTCACGGAATCACAATTGTTTTCTCTTCCTACGGGTACTAAGATGTTTCACTTCCCCGCGTATACCCCCCACACCCTATACATTCAGATGCAGGTAACCCGACATCACTCGGGCTGGGTTTCCCCATTCGGACATCCTCGGATCACAGCTCGGTTGACAACTCCCCGAGGCATATCGCAGCCTCCCACGTCCTTCATCGGCCCCTGGTACCTAGGCATCCACCGTGTGCCCAATACAACTTACACACAAACCAGAAACACAAGACAAAAACAAGATGCTCGCATCCACTATACAGTTCTCAAACAACAACCAGACAACACACACCCGTGTGTTCCCTCAAAACCCAACAGTGCACCGACATCACGACCAACCCCACCCACAACACGAGCAGAACCAGCCGACCAGTGATTAGCGTTTCCACAACTCTTCGAGCACACCCACCACACGGAACATCCGCCCATGCACAGCAGGCACACCCCACACCCAGCACAGCCACACACGCAACACGCACGCAACCACACCAGACATGGACACGATGTTTGCTCCTTAGAAAGGAGGTGATCCAGCCGCACCTTCCGGTACGGCTACCTTGTTACGACTTCGTCCCAATCGCCGGTCCCACCTTCGACCACTCCCCCCGGACAACCGGTTGGGCCATGAGCTTCGGGTGTTACCGACTTTCGTGACGTGACGGGCGGTGTGTACAAGGCCCGGGAACGTATTCACCGCAGCACTGCTGATCTGCGATTACTAGCGACTCCGACTTCACGAGGTCGAGTTGCAGACCCCGATCCGAACTGAGACCAGCTTTATGGGATTCGCTCCACCTCACAGTATCGCCACCCATTGTACCGGCCATTGTAGCATGTGTGAAGCCCTGGACATAAGGGGCATGATGACTTGACGTCATCCCCACCTTCCTCCGAGTTGACCCCGGCAGTCTCCCGCGAGTCCCCACCATCATGTGCTGGCAACACGGGATAAGGGTTGCGCTCGTTGCGGGACTTAACCCAACATCTCACGACACGAGCTGACGACAGCCATGCACCACCTGTACACCAACCACAAGGGAAACCATGTCTCCACGGCAATCTGGTGCATGTCAAACCCAGGTAAGGTTCTTCGCGTTGCATCGAATTAATCCACATGCTCCGCCGCTTGTGCGGGCCCCCGTCAATTCCTTTGAGTTTTAGCCTTGCGGCCGTACTCCCCAGGCGGGGCGCTTAATGCGTTAGCTACGGCACGGAAACCGTGGAAACAGTCCCCACACCTAGCGCCCAACGTTTACGGCGTGGACTACCAGGGTATCTAATCCTGTTCGCTCCCCACGCTTTCGCTCCTCAGCGTCAGTATCGGCCCAGAGACCCGCCTTCGCCACCGGTGTTCCTCCTGATATCTGCGCATTTCACCGCTACACCAGGAATTCCAGTCTCCCCTACCGAACTCAAGTCTGCCCGTATCGACCGCACGCCCACCGTTAAGCGGCAGGTTTTCACGGCCGACGCGACAAACCGCCTACGAGCTCTTTACGCCCAATAAATCCGGACAACGCTCGCACCCTACGTATTACCGCGGCTGCTGGCACGTAGTTAGCCGGTGCTTCTTCTACACCTACCGTCAAAACCCCACAACAGGGCCCCTTCGTCGATGTCGAAAGAGGTTTACAACCCGAAGGCCGTCATCCCCCACGCGGCGTTGCTGCGTCAGGCTTTCGCCCATTGCGCAAGATTCCCCACTGCTGCCTCCCGTAGGAGTCTGGGCCGTGTCTCAGTCCCAGTGTGACCGGTCACCCTCTCAGGCCGGCTACCCGTCGTCGCCTTGGTAGGCCACTACCCCACCAACAAGCTGATAGGCCGCGGGCTCATCCCATACCGCCGGAACTTTCCACCCACCCCCATGCGAGGACAGGTCCTATCCGGTATTAGACCCCGTTTCCAAGGCTTATCCCGAAGTACAGGGCAGATTACCCACGTGTTACTCACCCGTTCGCCACTCATCCACCCCCGAAAGGGCTTCAGCGTTCGACTTGCATGTGTTAAGCACGCCGCCAGCGTTCGTCCTGAGCCAGGATCAAACTCTCCAACAAGGATCATTCAAAACCTGACCAACAAAAACAGTTGGCACAAAAACAAAACCACCCAACCCACACAACGCAGGCCAGGCAGCCAAACCACCAACCACAAAACATCGGCACACTGTTGAGATCTCAAAGAACACACGCACAACCCAGCAACCCCACAACAAGGCCACCAAGCAAGCGTCATCGTTATCGCGTCCGGAACACTTCCGCGTTCCGTTCTGGCTCCACCCTAACCCACACGGATCTCAGCGACTCACCGGGGGGCCACCCGACCCGATCGGGCCGGAACCTCACCCGACGAACCACATCGGGGAACCACATACAACTATTATCAAACCCCACCCGCGCCACAACCACCGACACATCGGCAGCCACACTGCGAGGCAAGGAAACACGGACCGCTACTGCAGCACCACAACCGTGCCACCTTCACGATCCCCAGCACCCGGTCCGAACCCGGCCCGTTCCGTGCTGGCGATGAATAAGTTACACCAACCCCAACACCCACCCAACACCCATCCCCGCGTTTAGCATCTTCGCAGGTCATCGGACGATCTTGGCGTTGTCGCCGAATCCGCCGCATCATCGGGGGTCGAGACACCCGCTTGGCTGCGGGCACACGAACTCTCGACCGACGACCTCTCCTTCGGGGGATCATCGAAAGCATGGGGCCGAGTACGGGCACCCGGGCAGGTAGTCTGCCGAGCCGACGAGGAGAACGGGGGTAACAGTGGACTCCACACCCATCTACACGGAGCTGCAGCACACGCTGATCGACCCGGAGGACGACAACTGGGCGCCCAGCGCTCCACCCGAGTTCGCGTCCTCGCTCGCAGGCGAGTCCGACAGCGAGAGCGGATCGGAAACCCGGAAAGCGACGCCCCGCACCGGCGGACGGCGTCGCCGCGCCGAGGACTGACCTCCCGGCTCGCCGGAGTGCGTGCCAGGACGCCGCGGCGGCGGTGCGCACTCCGGCGAGCCGCGGTCGGCGTAGTTCGGTGAAAAGGTGTGCGCGCTCCGGCCGGACGTCAGTCCGCGGCGGAGAACTGCGGGAGGGACACCGCTGCGACGCGCTCCACGGGTGCCGGTTCTTGGACAGGCTCGCTCGGAAGTCGATCCGGGTCCGGGACCGGCTGTGCGCCCTGCGGTTCGGCCGCAGCGGCCGACGTCGGCTGTTCGTCGTCGTCGCGGTGATTCAGACGTTCGCGCGTCCGGCGCGCGGCGCCGCGAATCTGTTCGGTGAGTTGACGGTTCGCACGACGGTTCCGCTGATCCTCGCGTTGCTGCCGGGAACTCTTCTGTTCGGACTTCTCGGTTTCGTCCGAGTTCTCGGCCGTCGCGGTACGGGCCCGCGGAATGTATCGACCGAAGACGGCCCGCAGCTGCTGTGCGTGCCGATCGTTGAGATCGATCTCGTACGTCACGCCGTCCAGCGCGAAAGTGATGCTCTGCTGCGCTGGTGAACCGTCGATGTCGTCGACGAGTTCCACCTGAATCCGCTCGGCCATGATCACCTGTCTCGGGAACGTGCCCCGCCTCGAACCGCGACACTTGCAGGCCGGACGCACCGACCCGGGTCCACTTCGACTCTACCCTTCCGGCTCGCCGCCTCGTGGACAACGATAGAACAAAGCTGCCCCGCGCGGGAAACCGACATCGGACCGACTACGTCACGATGGGACGCACCCGCGACGACGTGCGGGTTCGAGTCGTCGCGGATACCGGCAAGCAACGGGGCGGACAAACGCGGACGTGGCAGAACCACGGCAGCCCCGGAACCGTTCGCCCGAACGAGTTGGCATATTCTCGGCACAATCGTTTATCGTCCGCCGGGCCGTGTCACCGGCGTGGCACGTGCGCGTACGAGTACAAATCGCAGCGAGGGGTTAACCAGTGGCGCAGAAGGTCACCGTTCATCTGGTGGATGACATCGACGGGTCCGAGGCGAGCAAGCACGTCGAGTTCGGTTTGGACGGAGTCGACTACACGATCGACCTTTCGGACGAGAACGCCGACGCACTGCACGAGGCACTGGCGTCCTACGTGGCGAACGCCCGCAAGGCCGGCGGGCGGAAACAAACCGGTGGCCGTCGCAAGAACGCCAAGTCCCAGGCCGCGCAGAACACCGCAGACCGCGAACGCAATCAGGCGATCCGGGAGTGGGCACGCGAGCAGGGGACCCAGGTTTCGGACCGCGGGCGTATTCCGGCCGAGATCGTCGAGGCCTACGACAAGGCCCACTGACCGACCGCTCCGCGTGGGTCCCCACACACCCGGCGACCGTCGTCGCCCTCACAGTGCTCCGGCCGGCCGTCCTGGGTGCATCGAGGCTGGGACGGCGTGCCCGCGAGACGTATCATCCGCTGCATCCGTAGAGAGGGCCAACCGTGGACTACGTGGTGACGGCAGGTCTCGAACCGCCGGTCGAGGCGACGGACCTGGACGGGTTGCAGCAGGAAGGTGTCGTGGCGCTGCTCGATCGTCAGCTGTCGCAGGTCGAAGGGGTCGCGAACGACGGTGACGACATCGACGTCCTCGACTACCGGATCACCGCACGCGAGCGGGGCACCACGGTCGTGCTCGCGTTGGACGCCCCCTCGTTGAATTCGGCCGAGCAAGGTGCGGCGACGGTCCTCGACGAGTTGCTCGGGGAGACGGAACTGCTCGTCGGCTGGACGGTGTCGCGCTCCGAGGTGCGGATCACCGAGGACGAGTTCAACCAGAGCTTCTCCGGTCGCGACTCGGACGACGTCGAAGAGGCCGCGCTGCACGCCGCGATCGAGGAGGCACTCGGCGGGGACACCGAGCACGGCTCCGAGGAACCCGCGCTCGACACGACACTCTGGCGGGAGCGCCTCGTGGCGCTCGCTCCACAACTGGCCGCGTTCTCGTCCGAGGTCTTCTCCGATCCTTCGGGTGAGGTGGCGCACGAGGATCGACTGGTCGCGGCAGGAGCGGTCGTGCACGCGGTACGGGTGGTCACCGACGAACTCTTCTACGACGAACTCGCGCTGTCGGTGAACAACGCGACCGTCAAGGACGCCGTCGGTCTCCTCGTACTCGAAGAACTGCCGCCGTGCTACGAAGAACGGTACGACGCCCTGTTCACGCGAGCCCTGTTGCTCTCGTCGGCGTCGGTGGCGCAACGCCTTGCGAACCGGGGTTGGCATCCGCCGAGCACGGTGGCGGAGGCGCTGGCGTTGCGGCTCGTGGTCAACGAGGCTCGCGTATTGCTCGAGGCCGCCGAGTTGATGGACTGGGAACGGAGCGGGCGCGTGTTCACGACGTTCGACGCGGCAGCCCGAACCGGTGTGCCGCACGAGGATCTGTTCGAGGTCGACGTCGTCTTCCCGCCGTCCGACGACACGCTGACGGAACCGATGCGGCAGGCGCAGGAGGCACTGCGCTCACGTGGCCTGGCGTTCGAACAGTGGTTCGAGCCGTGGCCGGGGTCGTCCGAGCAGGGACCGGACGACACCACCGGACTCCACCCGTACCTTCGGGCGGTGTCGTCGTGAATCCGTTGGTGTGAACGGCACTGTCGCCTCAACCGACGGGGCGAGAGTGCCGTTCGCGCCGGTTCAGAAGCGGGTGGGGCGCAGGAGGGCGTCGACGCCGCCGTCGATGGGAATCTGGGCGCCGTGCACGTAGGCGGCGTTCGGCCCGAGCAAGAACGTGATGCCCGCGGCCACCTCGCTCGCCGCGGCCCAACGAGGGATCGGAGCGACGAGATCCCGGATCGCGTCGCCGTAGCGCTCGTCCCGCAATCCCGCCTCCAGCAACGGTGTGCCGACCGAGCCGGGTGCCACCGTGTTGAGCCGGACCCCGGCAGCTCCCCACTCGGCGACTCGTCTGCGCACTGCGACGGTGAGGGCGTTCTTCGCGCCGGCGTAGGCGAGATGTCCCTTGAGGTCGCCGAGTTCGCCTACCACCGTTGACGCCGCCTCTTCGTCGTCGGCGTCGACCGCGGTCGCGAACGGATTGTCCTCCCAGGACACCATCGTGGACGCGAGCGAGGAGACGACGACCGCCGCAGGCCTCACGCCGTTGCACAGTGCCGGGAACAGGCCGTCGAGCAGTGCCGTCGTGCCGAAGTAGTTGACCGACACGATCCGCTCGGGTACGTCCACGTGCGGGCCGAGACCGGCGCAGAGCACGAGTCCGTCGAGAGTGCCGGAACAGCGTCGTAGTACGCCGTCCACGGCGAGCTGCCGTCCCTCCGGCATGCTCAGGTCGGCCTCGACGTCGGCGTCCCGCAGGTCCAGTCCGATCGGCTGGTGTCCCTCGGCGCGCAGCGATTGGCACGTCGCGGCGCCGATGCCGGACGCAGAACCCGTGACCAGTATCAGTCCCATGTGGACTCCTGTCCTTCTCGGTCGCGGGTCATGTCGTCCTCGCGAGTACACATTCGGTCCGTCGGTAGATCGTCGGCATGCACTTGTTGCAGTGGATGCACAGCGACCGGGCGGAGCGGGAGGAGCGCAGCCGTCGCGGCAGGTCGGGCTCCCGCAGCAGCGCCCGCGCCATCGCCACGAACGAGAAACCCTCCGCCATCGCGAGTTCCATCGTCTCGGTCGAGGTGATGCCACCCAGTAATACCAACGGCATCCTCACGCGTTCCCGGAACTGACGGGCCCGGTCCAGCAGGTATGCATCCCGGTACGGGTAGCTACGCAGAAAGCCCCGCCCCACGACGCGAAGCACCGCGCCGACCGGTTTCGGTTGCACGCCCGCGAATTCGCGGACCGGGACGTCGCCGGTGAACAGATACATGGGGTTGAGCAGAGAACTCCCCGCGGTGAGCGTCAACGCGTCCAGACTCCCGTCGCTCTCGAGCCAGGAAGCGACCGTGAGGCTCTCGTCGAGCCAGAAGCCACCGGGGACACCGTCGTCCGTGTTCAGTTTCGCGGTGATCGCGATCCGGTCGCCGACTTCGTCGCGCACGGCCCTGGCGATCTCGCGGGGAAACCGGGCGCGGTTCTGCAGTGAGCCGCCGTAGCCGTCGCGGCGCCGGTTGAGCAGCGGGCTGAGAAAGGAACTCGCCAGGTAGTTGTGTCCGAAGTGGATCTCCACGGCGTCGAATCCGGAATCGGCCGCCAGCCGCGCCGCCTCGGCGTGGGCTCGAACGACGCGCGTGATGTCGTCGGCGGTTGCGGCGAGGACCCGCTGCATGCTCAGTGGGCTGAACAACCCCGACGGGGCGATCGCGGGTGCGCGGTTGGACGCACCGTTGGCGACTGGTCCCGCGTGGCCGATCTGGGCGCTGACGGCCGCGCCCTCCGCGTGCACGGCCTCGGTCAAGCGGCGCAGGCCGGGAACCGCCTCCGGTCGCATCCAGATCTGGTGTCGATCCGTGCGGCCCTCGGGAGCGACCGCGCAGTAGGCGACGGTGGTCATCCCGACGCCGCCCGCAGCGTGCCGCCGGTGGAACTCGACGAGCTCGTCGGTCACGAGCGCCTCGGGGGTCCGTCCCTCGAACGTCGCCGCTTTGATGATCCGATTGGGCATCGCGACGGGACCGAGCCGGGCAGCGCCGAACACGTCGGGAGCGGTCATGGCGCGGCCTCCAGTCCTGCTGCGACGAACGTCCGCAGCGCTTCGAGTCCGGTCGGATTCTCACGTGGTGTGTCCGCAGCCGGGGTGCCGACGACGTGCAACGTCAGGTCGAAGGCGAGCATCAGTCGCTCCCGCGCCTGGGACTCGGTGAGCCCGGGCCGCGCCGAGCACAGGAGGTCGACCCACGGCTCGATCCGGAACCACCGGGACGTCCAGCCGACGTCACGCCTGCCGAGCACCAGTCGCGCGAGCAGATGCAGGTGCAAG
Organism: Allosaccharopolyspora coralli; assembly: GCF_009664835.1. NCBI lineage: Bacteria > Bacillati > Actinomycetota > Actinomycetes > Pseudonocardiales > Pseudonocardiaceae > Allosaccharopolyspora > Allosaccharopolyspora coralli. The sequence goes on along the minus strand of NZ_CP045929.1, from coordinate 1,163,331 downwards.
CGACCACGTGGGTGCTCGACGAGTCGTCGCAGCGGACCGAGAACGACGTCGACGAGTTCCGCGGTCGCCGGGGGACGACCGGCGTCACGGCGTGCCGCGAGCTCGGCCAGTTCGTCCTGCCACAGCGGGGTCAAGCGGGCTTCCAGCAGCGCCGCGATCAGGGCGTCCTTGGACCCGAAGTGGTAGTGCACGGCTGCGGGATTCATCCCCGCTTCGGCGTTGATCGCGCGCACGGACACGGCGTCACACCCTGAACGCAGCAGGAGCTCTTCGGCTGCGTCGAGCAGACGTGCCCGAGGGGAGCGTTCGGTCTGGTTCACGGTCACGACCCCAGGGGACCGCACCCACACCCCGTGAGTCAATCACTGCTTGAACCGCCGATGGACTCACGACTGTGGCCAGACGGCGGGCCGGCAGTTCTCTCCACCGCCTACGCAGCGGACCACCGGCGGACTCTCAGCGCACTCCTCGCGAGGCCGCGATTTCGCAGCGTAGGACGACTACTCAAGAACTCGATCCCGCAGCAAGGAGCTCTCTCAGGCCTGCCGCGCGAGACTGTAGACGTCACGTCCGAACGACCAACACAGCAGTGCCAGCGCGACAGCAACGGCAGCGCCAGCGACGGGCCCGGGCAACGCGATCGCCGCGACCAGGACGATCCCTTGTAGCGCGGCGATCGGCCGCCGCCACACACTCGGCGGCAGCGGTGCGTTCAACCAGGGCAGCAGCCGCGCAGCGGCGACGAAGACGTACCGCAGTGCCCCGATCGCCAGTACCCACCAGCCCAGCGACGAGACCAGGTGGGCGCTGAGGACGAGCAGCAGGAACGCATCGACCTCCATGTCGAAACGCGCTCCCCACCGGCTCGTCGTCGCCGTGCGGCGCGCGACCCAGCCGTCGGCAGCGTCGAGCACGAGTGCGAGCGACGCCACGACGACGAGCAGCACGGTCGCGTCCGTGCGGTCGGTGACGAGCGCGGTGACCACGCACCCGAGTACCGCTCGGGTGAGCGTGACCTGTCCCGCCGGGCCCAGCGCGGCACCCTGCCTGCCGCGCAGCAGCAGCACACCGAGCAGCACGGCGCACCCCGAACCTGCTGCCCAGCCGAGCAGGCTCAAGCCCACGGTTCCGGCGACGACGGCGAGTAGCAGGACCGACGAGACCACGCCTACGACCTCGGCCGTGGGGCCATCCGCTCGTCCGCTACGGCGGTCGGTGACCGGCTCACGGGTCATACGGTTCCTCCGCAGGCTCGGCGCGCACCATTACCATTCTGCTGGTCGACAACGAGTTCGCAGACTTCGGGAGGCGTCGAGGGTGCGCACCGCACGCGCGTTCTGGCTCACCGAGCCCGGTCAGGGTGAGATCCGAACGGTCGAGCTCGACGAGCCGGGAGCGGACGACGTTCTCGTCCGCACGGTCCACTCAGGAGTCAGTCGCGGTACCGAAGCCTTGGTCTTCCGTGGCGAGGTGCCGGAAAGCCAGCGGGACGCGATGCGCGCACCGTTCCAGGAGGGCGACTTCCCGGCTCCGGTGAAGTACGGCTACCTCGCGGTGGGTGTGGTCGAGCACGGCCCCGCCAACCTGGTGGGACGAACGGTGTTCTGTTTGCATCCACATCAGACTCGGTTCGTCGTTCCGGCGACGGCGGTCACCGTTGTGCCCGACTCGGTGCCGCCCGCGCGCGCGGTGCTGGCCGGTGCCGTGGAGACGGCGGTGAACGCGGCGTGGGATGCAGCTCCCCTGGTCGGCGACCGCATCGCTGTGGTCGGTGCGGGCATGGTCGGCTGTTGTGTAGCCCGGCTTCTGGCGGGGATTCCCGGAACGCGGCTGCAGCTCGTGGACACGGTGCCGTCCCGCGCCTGGGTCGCCGAGGCGTTGGACGTGGAGTTCACGGAACCGGCGGGAGCGCTGCCCGAGTGCGACCTCGTCGTCCATGCCAGCGGCACCGACGAGGGCCTGCGGCGTTCACTGGAATTGGTGCGCACCGACGGCACCGTGATCGAGATGAGCTGGTTCGGCGATCGTCGGCCTGCGCTGCCGTTGGGCGAAGCGTTCCACTCCCGCAGGGTGACGATCCGCAGCAGCCAGGTCGGCACGGTGTCACCGGCCCGCAGCACGCACCGGAGCATCGCCGACCGGATGCGGTTGGCGCTACGGCTGCTCACCGATCCGGCGTTCGACGCGATCGTGACGGGCCACAGCGCGTTCGAGGACCTTCCCCAGGTGATGCCGGCGTTGGCGGCGGGCGAGATGCCGGCCCTGTGCCACCGCATCGACTACGACGGCGTGAGCCTTTTTAGTGGTTATAGCAACTAAAAAGGCTCACGCCTGCCAGCCGCCCAGGTTCCGCAAGGCGACCTCACCGAACAAGGCCGTCTGATAGGAGTTCTCTTCGTACTTCAGTCCTGGTGGCGGAGTGAGTAGGGCGGCACCGTCGACCCGATGAGCGTCGCGTCGTCGATCGTCTGCGGCGTGTAGGACAGGTTCGGATACGAGTCCAGCAGCACGTTCGTCGGGTCGTCGACGGGCTCGCCGCGCCCGAACAGGTACGCCCACTCGTGCTCGTCCGAACCGAAGTACAGCACCGTCTCGAACACCGCGTTGAAGCGGTTGTACGAGCGGATGAGCGTCTCGTTGCGCCACACCGTCGGACAGCCTGCCTGGAAGGCCACGACGCCGCCCGGCGCGAGCACGTCGTGGCACTTCTGCACGAAAGCCGTGCCATAGAGCTGGTTGTGCTGTTCGCCCTCAGCGTCGTCGGCGCGTTCGTCCGGCGGGTCGACCACGACCAGGTCGTAGCCCTCCGGTGGCGCACCTTCCAAAAAGGACAGTCCGTCGGCGTAGTGCAGCCGGATCGGCCCTTCACCCTTCTCCAAGGCGGGAAGGTCGTCGAGACCGTAGCCGTACGGCAGGTGCTCGGCACACGCTTTCACGCACGCCTCGTCGATGTCGACGTGGTCGACCTGACTCGCCCCGGCTTCGACCGCCATCCGGCTTGCGACGCCCTCACTGGACCCGATGACGAGCACGCGCTCGAGCTTCTCCGCGAGCAGGAAACCGGGCACCATCAGCGCCTCGTGGTAGACCAGCTGGGACTGCTCCGTGCTCTGTCTGTCGTCGTCGCAGAACAGGGACACGCCCTGACCGGTACGCCCGATCACGACGTGCTGGTACGGGGTGTCGCCTTCCCAGATGACTTCGTCGAGACGCCACAACCGCTGCATGTCCGGCCCCAGCGGCTCGTGGATCCATCGCTGTGCGTCACTCAACGCCGTTCCTCCTCCGGTGCCACCGCGCGGTGGGGTCTCAGGTCGCGAACTCGGGCTCGGCCTCGCGACCGCGTCGGATCGTCTGAGTGTTCACCGTCGTGGGACGCAGCGCCTCGGCGATGAGCTCGACCGCCTGTTCGGGTTGCGCCACGTGACCGCACGTGAACACGTCGATGAAGATCGAGCCGTCCTCCGGGTAGGTGTGCATGGAGGCGTGCGACTCGGAGAGCAGAGCGAGCACCGTGACGCCCTGCGGTTCGAAGCGTTTGGCGATGACGTCACAGACCGTGGCCTGTGAACGCGTCAACGCGCTGTCGAGGGTGTTCCGGAGGAACTGTTCGTCGTCGAGCAAGGCCGGTGCGATGCCTTCGAGCTCGGCGAGGACGTGGTGTCCGGTAAACAGTCCGACCGTGTTCAGGGTCCCGGTGTCGATCGACATCTCTCGACCTCCCAACGTTGCACAGATTGCTGGTTCGATACCGCGCCCGGACGCGCCGGGCGCGGTCAGGGTCGCTCCCGGCGCTCACTGTCGAAACAGTGCGTGGCCAGGGGCGGGAATCCGTTGAAACACACCGACGAATAGCTAGCGGTGTAGGCGCCCGCGCTGAGCAGGTCGACGTGGTCGCCTGCACGCAGCGTGATGGGCATGTCGTAGAGCGTGTGCTGGTAGAGCACGTCGTCGCCGTCGCACGTCGGCCCGGCGAGTACCGCCGGTCCCACCGGGTCGCCGTCGCGGCTGGTGCGGATCCGGTAACCGATGGCTTCGCCCTCGGTCTCGGCCAGTCCACGATACCGGCCGACGTCCAGGTAGATCCACCGGCGATCGGGCTCGCGGTCCTCGGTGGCCAGCACGACCTCGCTGCGCACCACCCCGGCGTCACCGACGAGGTACCGGCCGGGTTCGATGAGCAGTTCCGGCCGGGCGGAGCCGAAGTGGTCGTCGAGGGACGACTCGATGCGGGCCGCGTAGTCGGCCAGTTCCGGCGCGTCGTCGGTGTGCGCGGCGGGCAGTCCGCCGCCGATGTTGACCATCCGGACGTCGAGCCCGGCGACCTGTTCGAAGACGTCGCGCACCGCAGCGAGTCCGTGCTCCCAGGCGTCCGGTTCGAGTTGCTGCGATCCGATGTGGAAGGACACGCCGTACGCGTCGAGTCCGAGTTCGCGGGCGCGGGTCAGCAGCCGCGCGGCGTGGTCGGGGCGGCACCCGAACTTCCGTCCGAAGGGTGTCCGGGAGCCGGTGTTGTCGACGTGCACACGACAGAACACCGAAGCGCCCGGAGCGGAGTCGGCGATGGCGTCGAGGTCGGGCTCGGAGTCGGTGGCGAACAGTCGCACACCGCACTCGTGCGCGTACGCGATGTCCGCGCGCTTCTTGATCGTGTTGCCGTAGGAGAGGTTCTCGGCAGCGGCTCCCTGCCGCAGGCAGAGGTCGATCTCCCCGGTGCTCGCCACGTCGAAGGAGGCGCCGAGCCGGACGAGTTCAGCGACGACCTCGGGCATCGGGTTCGCCTTGACGGCGTAGCAGATTCGCGCGTCGGGGAGGGCCGAACGGAGCTGTTCGTGCCGACGGCGCACGACGGCGAGATCGAGGACCAGGCACGGGCTGGAAGGAGCACGGCGGTCGAGATGATCGAGGATCGGGGTATCGGTACTGCCGATCGGGCCGGTGGTCGACGCGGTGGTTCCCGCGACCCCGGTCCCGTGGGGGCGGTCCGTCACACCGGTGGTGGCGGACTGGTCGGTCAATCCCGATACCTCCGTTCTCCGCCGCGGCTGCGCGATCCGCTAGGGGCCCGCAGCGGCTGTGTCCTGCTTCAGTGCCGACCAAGCACCGTACCGTTCAACGAAGTGGATTTCGAACCGCTTCCCGGAGATCCCCCGGACAGTGGAACCGACTGTGACCACTGACACCGAGTAGTCGCCCTGAGAAGGGTGCGCGGGTTGCTCTGCGTTGGTGGTTGCGTGGCGGAACCGCAACCTGTTGGCGCAGGGTGCCGGACCGCAACCCTCGATCCGCGCAACCTCGAAGTGTGGACTGATCGTGGGTGGCCAAGGCGCACGCACCGGCGTGTAATGACCACACGAGCCCGGCGACGGAACGGAAGGGACGCGATGGAGTCCACTGCACCGGCCCCCGTGGTGGGAACGGAGTTCCTGCGCCCTGCGACGTTGCGTGAAGCATTGGAGGCAAAGGCGCAGCACCCGGAGGCCGTACCGATCGCGGGCGGCACCGACGTGATGGTCGAGGTGAACTTCGGACGTGCCCGCCCGCCCGCGTTGCTCGACCTGACCGGAATCGCGGAGTGCGACGAGTGGTCGGCGGATTCCGGAGTCGTGCGTCTCGGCGCGGGCGTGAGCTACGCGCGGGTGATCACCGAACTGGCGGACCGGTTGCCAGGACTGGCGACGGCATCGCGAACAGTGGGCTCACCGCAGATCCGCAACCGGGGCACGATCGCAGGCAACCTCGGTTCCGCCTCCCCCGCCGGCGACTCGTTCCCGCCGCTGGTGGCCTCGGACGCGTCGGTCGAACTGTCCTCGGTACGCGGAGCTCGTCGCGTGCGCGCCGCGGAGTTCTGCACGGGGCCCAAACAGTCGGTGCTGGCAGTCGACGAGCTGATCACCGCGATCCACGTTCCGGAAGCGACGGGACCGCAACAGTTCTCGAAGGTGGGCCCGCGGAACGCGATGGTGATCGCGGTGTGCTCTTTCGCCCTGTCGCTGTCGCCGGGGCGGGTCGGCACCGGGATCGGGTCGGCGGGACCGGCGCCGCTGACCGCGCCGGAGGCAGAGGCGTTCCTGGCCTCCGAACTGGACGGCTGGTGGGAGTCGCCGACCCCGCTCGCCGACTCGGTGGTGCGGCGGTTCGGTGAACTGGTCGCCGAGGCCACCGCACCGATCGACGACGTCCGCGGTTCGGCGCGTTACCGGCGCCACGCACTCGCGGTCCTCGCACGCCGAACGCTCGCCTGGGCGTGCGCGGAAGGAGTGGCGCGATGAGGGTGACGGCGACGGTCAACGGCCGCGAACGCGACGCCGACGGCGTGTGGGAGTGCGAGAGCCTGCTCACGCTGCTGCGCGAACGCTGGGGCCTTCTGGGGTCGAAGAACGCGTGCGAACAGGGCGAGTGCGGCTCGTGCACGGTGCTGCTGGACGGCGCCGCCGTGTGCTCGTGTCTGGTCGCGGCAGGCCAGGTGCAGGGACGCGAGGTACAAACTGTCGAAGGCGTCGACGACCCCGCCGTGCACCGTGCGTTCGCGGATGAGGGCGCGGTGCAATGCGGGTTCTGCACACCGGGTCTCGTCGTCGCCGTCCACGGCTTGCTGCGCCGCAATCCCGCCCCGGCAGACCCGGAGATCCGTGAAGCCTTGGCCGGGAACCTGTGCCGTTGCACCGGATACGAGAAGATCCTCGACGCCGTGCGCTCGGCCGCTGAGGAGGCCCGGTCATGACGAGCACGGAGCACGCCAGCAGGGTCACGGGCGGTGTCGGCGAGTCACCGGCGCGCCCGGACGCGACGCTCAAGACCAGCGGCGAGTTCGCGTTCGCCTCGGATCTGGTCGCCGAGGACATGCTGTGGGGTGCGACGGTACGCAGCCCGCACCCGTACGCGCGGATTCGCGGCGTCGACGTCGGACCGGCGCTCGCGACGGCCGGGGTGTTCGCCGTGCTCACTCACGAGGACGTGCCCGGCGAGAACGCCTACGGGGTGAAGGTGCGCGATCAGCCGGTGCTCGCGGTCGACGTGGTGCGCTACGTCGGCGAACCGGTGGCGATCGTGTCCGCGGACTCACCCGAAGCCGCGCGCTTGGCCGCCGAACGCGTCGTGGTGGACTACGAACCGCTGGAACCGGTGCTCGACCCGATCCGTGCTGCGCACGACAAGTCGCTGCCCGCCTTGCACGAGAACGGCAACGTCGTGCGCCACCAGCGGATCCGTTCCGGCGACCCCGATCCTCGCGCCGAGGTCGTGGTGTCCGCCACGTACACGATCGGGATGCAGGACCAGGCCTTCCTCGGGCCCGAGGCGGGACTCGCGGTGCCTGCCGAGGACGGCGGCGTGGACCTCTACCTCGCGACGCAGGACCTGCATTCGGACCTGGAGCAGACTGCTCGCGCGCTGGGGCTCGCCGAGGACAAGGTGCGGCTGACGATGTCCGGAGTGGGTGGCGCGTTCGGCGGGCGCGAGGATCTGTCGATCCAGGTGCACTGTTGCTTGCTGGCGCTGCGCACCGGGCGGCCCGTGAAGATGGTCCACGGGAGGGAGGAGTCGTTCGTCGGTCACGTGCACCGGCATCCCGCCCGCATGCGCTACGAGCACGGTGCGACCCGGGACGGTGAGCTCGTCTACATCAAGGCGCAGCTGTACTTCGACGGCGGCGCGTACGCGTCCAAGACTCCGGTCGTGGTGAGCAACGGGACCGCGCTGGGGACCGGCCCGTACGTGGTCCCGAACGTGGAACTCGACGCGTGGGGCGTGTACACGAACAATCCACCCTGCGGAGCGATGCGCGGTTTGGGCGCCGTGCAGCCGACTTTCGCCTATGAGTCCCAGATGGACAGACTCGCCGAGGCGCTCGGGATGGACCCGGTCGAGCTACGGCTGCGCAACGTCCTCACCGAAGGCGACCGGTTGCCGACCGGTCAGGTCGTGGACTCCCCCGTTGCCGTCCCGAAGCTGCTCGATCGGCTGCGCGGCATGCCGCTGCCACCGAGTCTCCCTTCCGGCGCAGACGTGCGGGACCTGCCCGGTGGCGTGTCGAACACGACCCACGGCGAAGGGATCGCCCGCGGCGTCGGATACGGGGTGACGATCAAGAACGTCTGTTACTCCGAAGGTGCCGACGACTTCTCCACCGCGCGGGTGCGCCTCGAACTCGTCGGCGGGGAGCCGCTCGCCACCGTGCACACCGCCGCTGCCGAGGTCGGACAGGGAATCGTGACCGTGCAGCAGCAGATCGCGCGCACCGAGCTCGGCGTGCGCCGCGTCAACGTGCATCCGAACGACACCAGCGTCGGCCCGGCCGGATCCAGCTCGGCCTCCCGGCAGACCTACGTCACCGGCGGCGCCGTGCACGCCGCTTGCGTGGCCGTTCGGGAAGTCGTGCTGCATCGAGTCGCCGACGAACACGCCGTCGCCGTAGACGCTCTGACGCTGACCGACGGCGCGGTCTCACTCGACGGCGAGGTGCTCGCCGACCTCGCCGAGGTTCTGGACACCGCGGTCGAGGAGAAGCGCGAGTTCCACCATCGGCCCACGTTCCCGATGGACGACGAAGGGGCGAGCGACCGCGTGCACGTCCAGCACGCGTTCTCGGCGCATCGAGCCGTCGTGGACGTCGACACCGAACTCGGCCTCGTGAAAGTCGTCGCGCTCGACTGTGTGCAGGACGTCGGGCGTGCGATGCACCCGGACGCTGTACTCGGCCAGATCCAGGGCGGAGCCACGCAGGGGCTCGGGCTCGCGCTGATGGAGGAGGTCTCGGTTTCCGACGGCCGGATCGTGAACGGCTCGTTCACCGACTACCTCATCCCGACCGTGCTCGACGTGCCGCCGATGCGGATCGAGGTGCTGGAGGAGGCCGACCCGAACGCGCCCTACGGTGTGCGGGGCGTCGGTGAGCCGCCGACGATCACCGCGACACCGGCCGTGGTGGCCGCCGTCCGGGCGGCGACCGGCCGCGAACTCACCCACATTCCGGTCACTCCGACGCGCCTGCTCGGACTCGACGGCGAGGAGCAGCAGTGAGCGAGTTCATGAACGCGGCGGCCCACGTCGAACAGGCCCTTGATCTCGCCGTGGCCAACGTCGCCGAGGGCGGTGGACCGTTCGGGGCACTCGTCGTCCGGGACGGCGCGGTCGTCGGCAGCGGCGGCAACAGCGTGACCCGGGGTCTCGACCCGACCGCACACGCCGAGGTGCTGGCGATCCGGGACGCGTGCCGAGCCTTGGACACGTTCAGTCTGCAGGGCTGCGTCCTGGTGAGTTCGTGCGAGCCGTGCCCGATGTGCCTCGCGGCGTCGCTGTGGGCGCGGGTGGACGGAGTGCTGTACGCGGCGGACCGGCACGACGCCGCCGAAGCCGGGTTCGACGACCTGACCTTCCACGAGCTGCTCCACCCTGCTTCGGAGTGGCCGGTACCGCTGCGCAGACTCGACTCGCCCCAGCGGAATGCGCCGTTCGAGGCATGGCGAGATCACCACGATCGGGTGGAGTACTGAGCGGTCCTTGCCGGACGAACTGTCGTCGCGTCCTAGGGGGCCACTCGAGAAACCGATCCCGCAGCGAGGCGGGCGCTGAGGTTCCGCGACCCGACCCACAGAGCAAACCGTTCGGACGAGGAGTTCTGAGTGCACGTGCTGGGTGTGGTGTTGGCCGCAGGAGCCGGTCGTCGGTTCGGCATGCCGAAGGCACTCGCCGAACTCGACGGCGAGCTCCTCGTCGACCGCGCGAGCCGGGTCCTGGCGGCAGGCTGCGACCGGGTGCTGGTCGTGCTCGGTGCCTCCGCTGCGGAGGTCCGCGACCGGGCGCACCTCGACGCTGGGAACGTCGTCGAGAACCCGGAGTGGGCAGGCGGCATGGGCTCCTCGCTCCGGACGGGCCTGGAGTGGGCTACCGACGAGATCGACGCGGCGCTGGTGCTGCCGGTCGACATGCCGGGCGTCACCGAAGCGGCGGTGCGCCGCGTCGCGGCGTATGCGGCTCCCGACGCCCTCGTCGCGGCGTCCTACGGTGGAGTGCGCGGGCACCCGGTACTGCTGGGACGGGACCATTGGCCCGGGATCCGCGAGGTCGCCACCGGCGACTCCGGTGCGCGCGATTACCTACGAACGCGGCATGTCGCGCTTGTGGCCTGCGACGACGTCGCGGCAGGCTGGGACGTGGACCACCCCGGAGACCTCGAATCGGACACGTCGTAGGGTCGTTTCGTCACGCGTGAGGTGCCGCGCCCCGCACGCCGCGCGCCCGAGGGGCGTCCCGGCGGTGTCGCGCGGATGTGCGACGTCACACGATCAGGAGCATTCTCGACGCGGAGGACCGATGGCCAACGAACACATCACTGCCAACTACGTCCCGGACGGCGACGACTGGGCCGTCACGGTGACCTCGGGCTCGAACACCGAAACGGCGCGCGCGCCCGGACTCATCGCGGCCCGGGACCAGGCCGACCAGCTCATCGAGCAGATCGCACCCAGCAGGGCGGGACGGGTGGTGATCCACCTGCTCGACGGCGACGGCTTCGCTTTCAGCACCGCGTACCTGCAGGCACGGCACGGCCTGTCCGACGAGGCCACGCGTGAGGCGGCGGAGGTCGCGGCCACCCACACGCCCGCGGGCCAGTGACGCGCGCCCGTCGAGCACAGTGGAGACGGAACTGCCCTCCCGCCACGCCGAGAGGATGACGGCTGTGCAGGGTGCGATCAGCGGCCCCGACGAGTCCGTCCTGTCCGGCTCGTCGTCGGGCCGAGGCCGCCCACGTGACGCCAGTCGGGACGAGGCGCTGCGCAACGCCGCGCTCGAGGTGATGGCGGAAGTCGGCTACCGGGCGTTCACGATGGACGCCGTCGCGGCGCGTGCCCGCGCGGGCAAGGCGACGATCTACCGGCGGTGGGAGTCGAAACTCGACCTCGTCATTGACACTTGCAACCAGATGGTGCAGCGCAGCATCCCGGAACCGGACTCCGGTTCACTCGAAACGGACCTGCGCGCGTTGCTGTCGGGCTTCTCGGCGTTCCTGACGGGACCGGCGGGCAAGGCGGCGCAGGCGCTCGTCGGGGAACTTCCGCACGAGCCCGAGCTGGCGGCGGCGTTCCGGCAGTCGTTCCTGCTGCCGCGGCGCGACATGCTGCAGCGCATCCTGAACCGGGCGAGCGCGCGCGGCGAGATCCACGGCGACGCGCCGACCGACATGGTCGCCGAACTGGCCGGGGCGACGCTGATCTATCGGCTGATGCTGACCGGTGAGCCGCTGGACGAGACGTTCGTGCAGCGGCTGCTGGACGAGGCACTGCTGCCGCTGCTGCGGTGAGCCCGGCAGCGGCAGCAGTCCGTCCTCAGCTGAAGATCTTGCGGACCACGACGAGCGTGACCAGCGCACCCACCCCGATGAGTGCATAGCGCACCTTCGGGTCGTTGAGCTTCTCCTCGACGCCGGCCTTGCCCGCGTCGACGAACCGTTTGGGATGTGCCTTCACGCTCAACTCGTCCAGCGTGACGGCGAGCGCGTCTCGGGCCTTCTCGATGTCGCGCTCGATGGCGTCGGGATCACGAGCCACGCGTCCTCCTCATGTTCACCTGGCTGCTCACACGGTAGATCACTCGCGCCGCCGCGTCGCACCGGCGTGCGCCGTGTCGCCACACAGCCGCTCGCGGTGAGCCGTCACGCACCCGCTACCCTGAGGCATCGAGGGGCCGTAGCCCAATTGGCAGAGGCACTAGGTTTAGGTCCTAGCCAGTGCGAGTTCGAGTCTCGCCGGCCTCACCAGCGAAGATCGTCTTTCTCCCGTGCGGCGAAAGCGGAGCGCAGAGCCCGTCGTGCCGAAGACGTGGCAACAACGGTGATCATCTTGTATCCGCACCGTGTGCCCGTGCCACTCCTGGGTCACGACCAGCTCCGCCGCCGTCCAGAGTTGGAATGAGTAGAAACACGGGTTTCTGTTCCGCCTGGTTCGATAGGATGTTTTTCGATCAGAGATCGCGTGATGCTGCGAGAGGGAGCGTGTACGGGGTGTCGTCACAAGACCCGAACGCGGGCGCCAATTATGTGGCTCCTGCTGTGTTGGGCAGCGAGTTCATCGGGTACGAAAACGACGAAACGCCCAGCGACGTCTACGTGCCGTCGCAGCGGTTGCAGCCCGGGGCCAGCGAGATCGAGCTGGAGCTGCGACCGACCGAGGCGGGCGGGTTGGCGTTGTTGGCGTACTCGTCGCTAGAGCTACTGGTGGGCGGCTGCGGTGAGCAACAGCCGTGGATTTCGACACCACGGGAACGGATCAGCGACCTACAGCGTCAATCCGGCGCGGACACCATCTTGTGGGACATCGAACTGCCCCACGAGATGCGACACGGTTCGGAGGAGGAGACCGCATGACGGGCATCGACGCGGATCGCGCCGCGATGGAGAACGTGGCAGGCACGCTGCGGGATGGTGCGAGCGCACTGGAGGGCCCCGCCGCATCAGCGACGGGAGCGCCGGACGCCGGGCGCTCGTCGGCCAACGTGGCGCAGGTGTTGGCGGGACTGACACAAGCGGCGGCCGGGTTGGCTCAGGGCACGAGTCAATCAGCCGATGACGTCTCCGACAGCCGGACGACCTACGCCAACACCGATCAGGGCGCAGCGTCCGATCTGGGCAAGACACAGCAATAGCGCGGCGACGAGAACGAACGGTCGGTTCGGGCACATGGGGAGATTGAACGAGAATGAAGCCACTGGACACGCAGGTCTTCGGTGACGTCGCGTCCTGCCGGGACACCAGCAAGTGGTTGGACGATCTCGCGAACGGCGTCGGGAACACCTCCACCAGCATCAGCAAGGCACGCTCCACGTCGGAAGCATGCTGGGGGGGGTCAGGCCGCCGAGAACTTCCGGACGGAGCTGTCCAGCAACGGCAAGAGCGCCGACGAGCTGGAACAGATCGCCCGGAAGGCCGGTAAGGCTCTGACAAAGTTCGCCGACCAGATTGACACGGTCAACTCCTGGATGAATCAGGCTCGTGGAGTCGCTGGACGTGCTGGATTGGCGGTCACGGCCACCCACATCCAGCCACCCGGGCCGGGACCAGGAGCCGCTCCTCAGGCACCCCAGGGCAGGGTTCCGGCGGCGGAATCTCGTCAGCACTCCGAGGACATGGCCGCCCACACCGCGGCGGTCGGGCAGCACCAAGAGTTGGTACGCGCCTACGAAGAGGCTTCCACGACGGTCGCCGACGCGCGCCGCAAAGAGAACGAAGCCCACGAGCAGCTGACGGCAGCCACGGATGGCTTCACCTCGCCTCTCGAATATCTGACCAGTACCGGCGGGTGGACAGCCGCTGCCACCGTCGCCAGCGCGGTGGGCAGTTTGCACGGTGCTGCTGTCATGTTCCGTGACAAGGCCAACGCCCATACCCAGACGGCGAGCGCCCTGAAAGAGATCGCCGACAACCCCGCCAATACTCCGGCGAAGCGGGCGCAGGCCCGTGTGGACGCACTGCGCCACACCGCCCGCGGCAATGTTGCCACCACTCGCGCCGCCAGCAACTCGTCGAAGCTGGGCCACCTCAACGAAACGAGACGGGGCAAGCAAGTCTTTGACAAGCTCACGAGATATCCGGGTGACAAGGCGCTAGCCAGCAGCAACGGTGTCCTGGCCAAGAACGCAAACCGTGTCTTGAAAAAGGTCCCCTACGTGGGAGGGGCCCTCAGCGCAGCGAGCGCAACAACTGCCATCGCCGGTGGCGCAGACGCGAGTAATACCATTCTGAGCACGGCGACTAACTACGCCGTAGGCGCTGCCGCCACGGCAGGAGCCATCGCATTGATCGGCTCCGGAGGGTGGGCCGTGCTCGGTGCGGTGGCAGTCGGGACCGTAGCGTCGGCCGGAGTTGGCTGGGTCGTCGAGAATACCGGTGTCGGCGACTTCTTCCGCGATGTCTTCTAGAGGTTGGGCCACGAACCGATGAACCTCGATGTGCTGCCCCCGAAACCGGACCCCCACACCGGGGAGCCGCGCCCACCGCACGCGCCGGGCTCCAAGCCGCAGACGTACGAGTACACCCCACACCGCCCCGGCAGTGACCCCGAACCTCCATCCGGTGAAGGCCCCATCCTGGAGTGCCACTACGGCACCAACAAGGACAACCTCGTCGTGGCCGGGATCATCGCAGCGATCCTGGTCGTGGGCATCACTCTGATCACCGGCTTCGCATGGGTCCAGTATTGGTGGAACTACGCCATCTTCGCCGGGGTCGTCGGGGGGCTGTACTGGAGTTCCCGTCGGGACTACCTCGCCGCCGGTTCCGAGTGGTTGCAAAGTCGCCGAAACTGGGTGCGCACCTACGAACTCACCAGGGTGAAATACCTGAGCACTCCGGGCGGGTTCCACGTACGCCTCACCGATGCCCATGGCCGCACGGTTTCCTGCTCTATCCACGAACTCCAAGGCAACCCGGCACTATGGGACCTGGTCTACAACGGCCTCTGCCACTCGATGGCCAACCACGAAGTACAGACGAACTGGGTCCTACGACGCCACCTGCCGTTGCCCACGTTCACCGACAAACCGCCCGGCCAGGACGACGAGAATCGCAACTGACTTCCTCGACGAAGGCGACGCCGATGTGCGCGAGTTACCCGCCGACTTCGACGTGATCGACCTCGTGCGCCAGGCGACATGACGAGTGATCATGGCTTGTCGTGGAGCTTCTACCTCGACCTTGCGCAGGAAGGTGGCGGTACTCGGGGCCGGAACCGCAGCCTCGGGTCGGCGTTGGCTGGGTCGTCGAGAACACCGCCGTCGGCGATTTCTTCCGCGACGTCTTCTAATCGGGACCAAGATCATGTACACCGACGTTCTCCCCCCGAGACCGGACCGCCATACTGGGGAGCCGCGCCCACCGCACGCGCCGGGCTCCAAACCCGAAATGTACGAGTACACCCCACACCGCCCCGGCAGGGATCCGGAGCCGCCCGCAGGGCAAGGACCACTGCTGGAGTGCCACTACACTTCCCCGCACGTCGCACTGGTCGCCACCGGGATCTCGGCTGTGGTCATCTTTCTGGGGACGGCGCTGGCCACCGGCGGTTTCGACTTTGTCACCTACTGGTATCTCGATCTTTTCGTTCTCGCCGGTCTCGCACTGCTGTATCGCAGCACGCGGCGGGACTACCTCGCCGCCGGAGCCGAATGGCTGCAAACTCGACGCGGCTGGGTCAACACGTACAAGCTCGCCAAGGTCAAATACCTGAGCGTTCCCGCAGGGTTCATCGTGCGACTCGCCGACAACGACGGCCGCGTGGTCGCGTGCTCGATTTACGACCTACAAGGCAACCCGGCCCTGTGGGACCTGGTCTACAACGGCCTCTGCCACTCGTTGGCCAACCACGAGGTACAGACGAACTGGGTCCTACGACGCCACCTGCCGCTGCCCACCTTCACCGACAAGCCACCCGGACAGAACAACGAGCGCCAGAACTGAGCTTCGCTCACCACGGCAACACCGACGTGCGCGAACTCCCCACCTGCGAACGAAGTGACCGTCCAGGAACCGAGACCGACGGTGCCACTTCCACGTCGCGCTCGGCGAATCACTCGCCGGGTCCCGTATACGGCTGTTGGTGCCGTCTCAGTGAGGGTTCCGCTGCGGATAGCTCTCACGCCGGTGTCCTATTACGTCACGTTCCAGAATGATCGTCACACAGCGATGCGGCATGGTCCGTCAGGTTGGTCCGCGGGTGACCCGGGAGGGGTGTAGGACGAGTCGACGTAGATCCTCGACTTCCCACATCGCCCTGGCGGAGGCGCGCTGCTCGGTCTGAGTCGAATCCCAGTAGCGCTCCGTGAGCCGAAAAGCGAGTTCTTGCGCGCCGTCGTGGTGAACGGTCACGTCAGCCTCGACCGAGAGCCATCCCTCTGGTTCGCCTGGTGGCTTCACCACCACGAACGATGCGCGCGGTTGCGGTTGGGCCTGCAGACGGCGCATTCGGGGGCTGGTAGTGAGGGTGAACAGTTGCAAATCCCCCTGGGTCGTGGCTTCGAACCAGACTGGCCGCGGGGCCGGCATGCGCCCCGCGGCCGGTGTGACGGTGAGCAGGCCGAACAGCGGACGGTCTAGCAGGACTCGGTCGGCTTCGGTGAGCATCGAACCTCCCTGTCGAAGTTGGTATCCAACATCTACCTGGTACCCGGAAGGCACTTCAACGAGACTAGGTGTCATGACCGAAACCACCCCCGCACTCCCGGACTACCTTCACCTGACCGAGCAACACCGCGAACTGCTCGACCAGGTGCTCGACAAGTGGTCCCTGCACGTCCTCGCCGCACTGTGCGAGGAGGAGCCGCTGCGCTTCAACGAACTGCGGCGCGCGATCCCGGTCGTGACGCAGAAGTCGCTCACGGCGGCGCTGCGGCGCCTGGAGCGCAACGGAATGGTCGAACGCTGCGTGACCAGCACGCGGCCGGTCGCCGTTGAGTACCGCATCACTCCGCTCGGACAGTCGTTGCAAGACCTCATCGACGCGCTCCTGCGCTGGACCACCAGCACGCTGCCCGCCGTCGAACGCGCCCGCGCGCACTTCGACCACGCGTAATCGATCCGGTGGTACCGGTGGTACTGGAGTGCTGGACCCAGCAAACGGCTGTCGCCAGCAGATGATGCAGCGCGACGGGCCTGGTCAGAGCGCGTGGCCGCCCGGCGACCTGCGGGACGTGCCCCGTACTCCATCGCGCCTGGACCCGGATTGACAGTGACCGGCAGCGGAACCCCTGTCGTACGTACGGCCGGGATCGCCGGCCCGATGAGTTCTCCGGGTGGGGCGAGTCTTGTTCGTAGCGCCGTCGACGGCGCATCGTGAGGAGGCTCGCCATGCAGAAGATCACCACCTATCTGTGGTTCGACGACCAGGCCGAGGAAGCCGCCGCGTACTACATCGCGACGTTCGGGGACGGGCGGATCGTCGAGACGAACCGTTTCCCCGGCCCCGAACCGGACGCGGACGACGTCGTGA
Organism: Allosaccharopolyspora coralli; assembly: GCF_009664835.1. Classification (NCBI taxonomy): domain Bacteria; kingdom Bacillati; phylum Actinomycetota; class Actinomycetes; order Pseudonocardiales; family Pseudonocardiaceae; genus Allosaccharopolyspora; species Allosaccharopolyspora coralli. The sequence continues at coordinate 1,146,352 of NZ_CP045929.1, read as the reverse complement.
TCGTGACCTTCGAGCTGTTCGGGCAGCAGTTCATCGCGCTCAACGGCGGAGCGCAGGACTTCCACTTCAACGAGTCGGTTTCGCTGTACGTCGAGTGCGAGGACCAAGCGGAGGTCGACCGGTACTGGTCGACACTCGTCGGCGACGGAGGCCAGGAGATCGAGTGCGGCTGGCTGCGGGACAAGTACGGCCTGCGCTGGCAGATCATCCCGAAGCAACTCACCGAGGCACTCAGCGACCCCGACCCCGCCGCCGCGCGACGCGCCATGAACGCGATGCTCGGCATGAAGAAGATCGACGTCGAAAGGTTGCGGAGCGCGCTCCAACCGCAGGGCTGATCCGGTCCGCCCGAGCCGTTGGCGCCTCCGAGCAGGGCGAAGGCGCCAATGGCCGGTTCCCAGTCAGCCGCGAGCTGAGGTTCGCCACGGACCGACCACACAGAGCACCCCGCACGGTCTCTTCCGACGATCTCGCCCCACCGGGTGAACCCGGTCGCATAGGCTCGGAGCATCGGTCCGCCCTGAGTTGGAGGCGTCTTGGGCATCAGCATCGCCGGGCTCGTGCTGCTCCTCGCAGCAGGAGCCGGGTTCTACTTCATGCGACACACGCGCAGCGAACTGCACGCGATGATCGGGGCCGAGACGCTGCCCGTCCCCCAGCTCGAAACGCTGCGCGCGGCCTCCGACGAGATCGGCAACCAGGGCGGCTTCCGCAAGCAGTGCGAAGTCGTCGGCGCCGCGCACCCCAACCCGCACGGGCCGTTGACCTCGGAACTCAGCAAAACCGAATGCGTCTGGTACGAGTACAAGGTCGTCCGGCAGTACGAGCGCACCGAATACCGTGACGGCCGCAGGCGCACCCACCGATCCAGCGAGACCGTCGCGAGCCACACGTCCGGCGACGGTTACGCGTTGCGCGACCAGGAGGGCACGCTCATCGGCGTCGACCCCACCGGAACGCAGCCGGACCAGCCGGACAAGGTCGTCGACCGGTTCGAGCCGTACCAGAAGCAGAGCCAGAGCGCGTTCGGAATCCAGCTGCCCGCGATGTTCGACTCGAACAACACCATCGGCTACAAGTACGAGGAATGGGCCATCCGGCCGGGCAAGCAGCTCTACATCCTCGGCGAGGTGCACGACAAGTTCGGCCCGCTCGTCGTGGGACGACCGGACGACGGCGGGCATTACATCATCTCGACCCGTTCCGAGGACGAACTGCGCTCGCACCGCTCTCAACGGCACAACATGCTCAGGATCGGCGTCCTCGTCGCCGCGCCGCTCGGGCTCGTGCTCGCCGTCGCCGGACTGTTCGCCTGAGGCTGAGTTTGGTGAACAGGCGGTTCACAGACTCGGGTGAGTGGCGCGTTGCAGCACGGCGTCGATGGCGGTGTCGAGCTCGGCCAGACGCTGGCGGAGTGCGCGGCATCTCGCCGGGTCGGTCTCGTCCTCCAGTTCCGCCGCGAGCTCTCCGTACCTCGCCAGCATCGACGCGCAGTCGTCGCCATGGGAACGGCTCGATGCTCCGGTCACTGCGCTGCGCCTTCCTCGCTGAAAGTCGGACTTCCCACTACTGTGCCGCACGCGTTCGGCCTCCGCAGGGTATGTCGTTCACTCAGCAACATCGGATGCCGGGGCGCCCGACGTTACGCCGATTGCGCACCCGGCACCCGGGGAACGCGACAGTCAGGCCGCCGGAGCCGGCACCCGACCGCGCGCCGCGACCATCCGCACCGACCCCTCGGCGAGCCGGTACGAGAGCCCGACCACCGCGCACGTCCCGTTCTCCACGGCTTCGGCGAGCGCACCGGAGCGCTCCACCAGGAAGTCGACGGTGTGCTTGATGTGCTCGTCGACGATGTCGTCGACGGTGTCGAGACCCGCGGACTTCGCGGCCAACACGCTCGGCGTCACCCGTTCCACGACGTCGCGGACGTGACCGCCCGGGGCCGCGCCGCCGTCGCAGACGCCCTTGGCCGCGGTCACCGCGCCGCACGAGTCGTGGCCGAGCACGACCACCAGCGGCGCCCCGAGCACCTGCGCGCCGTACTCGATGCTGCCCGTCACCTCAGCGCCGGCGACGTGTCCGGCGGTGCGCACCACGAACAGATCACCGAGTCCCTGATCGAAGAGCATCTCGGCGGCCAGCCGCGAGTCCGAGCAGCCGAACACCACCGCGAACGGGGACTGGCCGGACGCCAGCGAAGCGCGGCGGTCGGTGTCCTGATGCGGATAGGAACGCTCGCCCCGGACGAAACGGGCGTTGCCGGTGAGCAGCTGCTCGAGAGCGTCGGAGGGCGTCGTCGAGTGTGAAGTGGACATGCCCGCAAACTACCGCAGCGAGTCCGGAGTTCCCCTCGTGTCGCGGATCACCGGAGACACGAAAGCGGGGCGCCCGCACCCGGACGCCCCGCCCCGAAGAAACCATCAACTCAACCCACGCGGGACTTTTCGCAGAACGAGCTGTCCTCGTGTCGTGTCAGCGGCGCAGCCGCTGAGCGATCACCACGTACGCAGCCCGACCACCCGCGGGTTCTTGCAGCCTACGCAGCCGGACCACCGGCGGGTTCTCAGCGCCCTCCTCGCGAGGACAGCGGTTTCGCCGCGTAGGTCGCTACTCAAGAAACCGATCCCGCAGCGAGGAGGGCGCTGAGGTTCCGCTACCCGACCACCCACGCAGCTCAACCCACACCCATTAATCAGGCGTTGACCTGGGCTGCGATCTCTTCGTGCATGTGCCCGACGTTGCCGTACACGCCCGGGTAGCCCGCCTCGGCGCAACCCTGACCCCACGAGACGATGCCGATCAGCTTGTTGTCGACGACGAGCGGACCACCGGAGTCGCCCTGGCAGGCGTCCTTGCCGCCCTCCGGGACTCCCGCGCAGGTCATCGTCTCGTTGATGCTGCCCCCGTACGCCTCGTTGCATTCCGGGTTGCCCACGACCGGGACGTCGACCTTGAGCAGGTGGTCGGACTGCTCACCGCCCGAGCTGGTGGTGCCCCAGCCGAGCACGGTGGAGGTGGTGCCCGGCTGGTACGCCGGGTCGTCGGGGGTGGCCAGCTCCGCCGGAGCCTCCTGGACGTCGGCCTCCAAGGTGAGCACCGCGGCGTCGTAGCCGGAGCCCGACGCGTCGGTGTACTCCGGGTGCACCCAGATGTCGGTGACCTGGGAGACGGTTCCGTCGGAGCCGCTCATCAGGGTCCGGCCGCTGACGACCTCGATGCTGCTCGGGTCGGAGCCCTCGACGCAGTGCGCCGCCGTCACGATCTTGTTCGGGGCGGCGATGGTGCCACCGCAGAACTGCTGACCGCTCTGGGTCAGCGCGACGGTGAACGGGTGGTCCTCGATGTTGGCCTCTTCGCCACCAACGATGTAGGGGTTCACGTCGTCGTTCGACTGCGTGGGGGCCGCCTCGGCGAGCCCGACCGCAGCGAACGACGACAGGGCGACGGCGGAAATGCCGATGAAGCGGGTCAGGCCGCGAAGCGCCATGATTGTTCTCCTAGCTTTCCTGATTCCGGCCGGGGGAGTTCCCGAGCTGTGCACAAGTTGCCACCGGCTGCGGCAATCTGGCCTCGGACGATAATCCCCGGCGGAACCGGACCAAAGAACCAGGCTTTGCCGTTTTCCCGGAGCACGCGTGGTGAATATCCGGTTCGCGCAGGTCACGGAACCATCCACGGCGCCGGTCCGACTCCGGCCGTGGCGTGTTTCCGACGCCGTTCGGCTCGACCGAGTGACCGTCGACGTCCCGTTTTCGAGCACGCCGGCCTGCCCGGCGAGATCATGCTGGAAGAATGAGGCGAGTCACCCGGAGAAGAGAGGCGACCGTGTCCAGTTCAGCAATACCCTCGTCGGGCTCCCGGGTGCGCTTACGGCCTCCGCGGCACCGAGTCGATCGGCGGGCGATCCTGTGGTGGACGCTGCGGGCCGCATTGCTCGTCGCGCCGTTGCTTCTCGCGCTCGGGGTGGCCGCGTACTTCGTGCCGTCGCTTCGAACATGGGTGCTGCTCGCGTTCGGCGTCGTCGCCGTCCTCGGAGTGGCCCACGTCGTCGTCATGCCGCAGTGGCGGTTCCGGGTGCACCGGTGGGAAACCACCGACGACGCCGTCTACACCTCGTCCGGCTGGTTGAACCAGGAGTGGCGGGTGGCGCCGATGTCGCGGATCCAGACGGTCGACAGCTCCCGTGGTCCGCTGCAGCAGTTGCTACGACTGTCCAGCGTCACCGTCACGACAGCGTCCGCCGCCGGTCCGATCACGATCGAGGGCCTCGACCGCGACCTCGCCGCCGACGTCGTCGAACGGCTCACCGCCGTGACGCAGGCGACGAAGGGTGATGCGACGTGAACGATCCCCGTCCCGGCTCGGTAGGCGAGCCTGCCGCACCGCCCGAAGCCACCGTGCCGGGCACGTCCGGCGAGACGGTGCTACCGGAGGGCGAGGGCTGGACGCGGCTGGATCCGAAGAGTGTCGTCGCGGTGTCGTCACTGGTGGCGCTGCTCGCGATTCCGCCGCTCGCGATCATGGCGCTCAGCGGCGCCGAACGCATGGCGGTGCTCGTCACCGCCGGAGGCTGGCTGCTGATCGTTCTCGGTGTTTGCATCACCTCGTGGGTGAGCTGGCACTTCACCCGCTATCGCATCACCGGGCACCGGTTCGAACTGCGCGCCGGTCGGCTGTCCCGCAGCCACAAGTCCATCCCGCGCGATCGCATCCGCAGCGTCGACCTCACGGCCAATCCGGTGCACCGCGTCTTCGGTCTGTCGGTGGTGAAGATCGGCACCGGACAACAGGCGGGCGACAGCGAGATCAAACTCGACGCCGTCACCACCCCTCGCGCGGAGGCACTGCGCCACGAGTTGCTGCGCACTCCGTCCACAGCGGACACCGCAGCGGAGTCGCACACAGCCTCGGTACCCGCCGCGGAGACGCTGTCCTCCATCCGGCCCGCCTGGTTCGGCTACGGCGCCCTGACCGTCTCTCTGGCCGCCGTCGTCTGGGGTGCGATCGCCTCCGCGATCGGCTCGTTCGCCGACGTGATCATGAATCTCGGACTCGACGACGCGGTGCTCGGCGACGTGGTGTCCCTGCCGGTGTGGATCAGCGTCACCGCCGGTGTGCTGGGCGCACTGCTCGTCGGTGCCCTCGGCGCCGTGCTGCTGTCGCTGGAGATGTGGTGGGGGTTCACACTCACCCGCGAACAGGACAGCATGCTGCGGGTCCGGCGTGGGCTGTTGACCGTCCGGTCCCTGTCACTGGAGGAGCGTCGACTGCGGGGCGTCGAACTCGTCGAACCGATGCTGCTGCGATGGGTCGGCGGCGCGCGACTCAACGCCGTCGCCACCGGCCTCTCCGACCAGCAGTCCGGGAACAGACAGCCCGACCGGGCAGCCCTGATGCCTCCTGCACCACGCGAGGAGGTGCGCCGCGTCTCCGGAGTCGCGCTGGGAACCGACCCTCCCGTTCCGTCGCGGACACTCGTCCGCCATCCCTTTGCCGCGCTGCGCCGCAGGCTGTTTCGTGCCACGGCCGTGGGTGTCCTGGTCGGCACCGCGCTCGTCCTCGCGGCGACGGTCACCGGCTGGCTGATTCCGTTGGCGTGGGCGCTGGCGATCGCCGCACTGCTGATCGCATGGGCGTTCGGGCTGGAGTCCTACTGGAACCTCGGCCACGAACTGCTTGCCCGGCACCTTCTCGCCCGCTCGGGAGTCGGCGTGCGGCGGACTGTCGCGCTGGAACGCGACGGCATCATCGGGTGGCGGGTCGAACAGACGATCTTTCAGCGTCCTGCCGGGCTCGTGACGATCTCGGCGACGACGGCCGCAGGCAGCGGGGCGTACGCGGTGCGGGACGTCGCCGCGACCGACGGGCTCACGGTCGCGGAGGAAGCGGTGCCGAACCTGCTCACCCCGTTCCTCGAACGGGACGGCTGACGCTCGCACCACGGGCGTTCGCGGGAGGTGTGGCCCGCCCCGTGCGGGCGGAGCCACACCTCGCGGGTTCAGGAGTCGAAGTTTCCGAGCTTCACGCCGGAAACGAACGACTCCCACCGCGCGGCGGTCACACACAGGTGTCCGCCCGTCCGGTTCTTGGTGTCCCGCACCGCGATGCGGTCCGGACCGAACCCGACCTCGACGCACTGGCCCTGCCCCTGGGTGCGGGTGCTCGTGCGCCAGTCCGTGATGCATTCCATTTACAGTTCTCCTCTTCGTCGGTGGATGAGCTGAGCCGACCCCTCCGGGTTTAGCGCATGAGCACGCAAGTGGTCCATCATTCGCTTGTAGTTGAGCAGCTCGATCTCTCTTTCGAGGTACAACCCACCGACGTGCGTCTCCAGATAGACCACGCCCGGATCCGCGTGATCGGAGTAGCGCAGGATGACGAACGGCCCCGCCTGGGCCGGATGGGCACCGCCGTCCAAGGGCATCACCTGCAAGGTCACGTGCGGCAACTCGGCCAGTTTGAGCACGTGATCGAGTTGTCTGCGCAGCACACCGGGGCCGCCGACACGACGGCGCAACGCCACCTCGCCGACGACCGCCCACAGTTCCGCCGGATCCGATCCGGCCACCCGAAGCTGGCGCTGCATTCGCAATTCGACTCTCCGGGCGATCTCGGATTCCTCCGCGCGAATGAGAGTCGCCTTCGTCAGGGCGAACGCGTACTCCTCGGTCTGCATCAGGCCGGGAATGGCCTCGGACTCGTACGTGTGAATTGTGGACGCTTCCGACTCCAGGCCGACGTACGTCTCGTACCACTCGGGGAGCACATCGCTGTAGGGATGCCACCAGCCACGCTTGCGCGCGTCCCGCGCGAGGGTGATCAGGTGCTCGTGCTGGTCGCACGGGACTTCGTAGAACTCCAGCAACGCGGCGACGTCACCGACCGAGGGCGACCGCTTCGCGGTCTCGAACCGGCCGATCTTCGCCTGGGTGCAGCCGAGGTGCGCGGCGGCCTGCTGTTGGGTGACCTCGGCCGAGGCGCGCAGGCGACGCAGCTCGGCAGCCAGCCGCCTGCGTCGCACGGTGGGGCTCACTGTCATGGTCATCAGTGTCCCCTGTTGACACGGTGCGTCACCACCGTGTCACCCGGACGACATCTGGATCTGCACGTCGGACGGAATCATGCTGGAGCGGCACGCACTGATCCACTCGTTCCGCGCCGGGGAGGACACGCGGAACGGGCACAGTGGACCGAGGGGGTCTTCCGGGGTGTACTGGCTGCTCGCACTGTCGATGCTGGTCTGGGCCGCGCTGTTCGGCACCGCCATCCTGATGTGGTGGCGCGGCGGATACGCACGAGGAGTGCGGCGCACGACACCGCGCGCACAGGACGGTCCACGGCACAGCATCAGTCGACGCAGGCACCGCGTGCGCGCACTCTGAGAGGCTGTCTTGGATCCCGGTGGTGGGCATGTGAAGGGCCTCTGCTAGTGATCGTGATGCCAGTCATGATCACTAACAGCAGAGGCCCGACTCAGTTTGTACCCCACGACGCCTTCGTCCAGCGCATCGGCCCGCATTCGCCGCTACCCGTCGGACATGACGGACGCCGAGTGGGCAGTGATCGAACCACTGCTGCCCACGGCGGCGTGTGCCAGCCCGGCCGGGGGGCGTCCGGAGAAGCACCACCGCCGCGACATCGTCGACGCGATCCGCTACGTCACCGACAACGGAGTGAAATGGCGCGCGCTTCCCGTGGACTTTCCGCCCTGCAAGACCGTGTACGGCTTTTTCGCTCGCTGGCGCGAGAACGGCACGGTGGAAATAATGCGTGATGCGCTGCGTGAACAGGTCCGCCAGCAGGCCGGCCGGCGCCCGCGGCCCACCGCAGCCGCCATCGACGCGCAATCGGTGCGCGCCGCCGAAACAGTCGGTGACTCCACCCGCGGCTACGACGCCGGCAAGAAGGTCAACGGCCGCAAACGCCACATCGCCGTGGACACCATGGGACTGCTGCTGGTCGTCATGGTCACCGCCGCCAACTTGCAGGACCGGCCCGCCGGGCGCCCTCTGCTGTCGCTGCTGCACCGCGCCCACCACAGGGTGCGCCACATCTGGGCCGACGGCGGCTACACCGGAACCCTGCTGACCTGGGCGAAAACAACCCTGGGCATCACCGTCGAGATCGTGAAAAAACTCGCCGAACAAACCGGGTTCGTGCCCCTGCACCGCCGATGGGTCGTCGAACGAACCTTCGCCTGGATCAGCCAAGCCCGCCGCAACACCCGCGACTACGAACGCCTCCCCGAACACTCCGAGGCCTTCATCAACTGGGCCATGATCACTATGATGAGCCGACGACTGACCCGCCCACAAACGCGGGCCCCCACCCCCTAACCAAGATCAAAGACAGGCTCTGAGACGGCATCGTGGAACTGGGTTGGTGATCCGGAACTTTCGCCCCAGTTCGCGCCGCGCGGCGTTGGGGTCCTCTTGAGTACCAGGTTGTACGGGTTCGGCTCGCGGGTCACCGGGGGATGTTGCGCAGGTTGCTCCGCGCCAGCTGCACCATCTTGCCGACCCCGCCGGAGAGCACGGTCCGGCTCACCGCGAGTGCGAATCCCGCCACCTGTTCGCCGGTGATCCGTGGCGGCATGGACAGGGCGTCCGGGTCGGTCACGACGTCGATCAGCGCCGGACCCGGGCGGCGTAGCATCTCGCGCACGTTCTCGCGCACGTCGGCAGGGCGTTCCACCCGGACGGAATCGATGCCGGCCGCATCCGCGATGGCAGCGAAGTTCACGCCGACGTGATCGGTGCCGAACGACGGAATCCCGTCGACGAGCATTTCCAGCTTGACCATCCCCAGCGACGAGTTGTTGAACACGATCATCTTCACCGGCAGTCGTCGCGCCCGGACCGTGAGGATCTCCCCCAGCAACATCGACAACCCGCCGTCCCCGCACAGGGCGACGACCTGCCGGTCGGGCTCGGCGAACTGCGCTCCGATCGCTTGCGGCAACGCATTGGCCATCGATCCGTGCACGTACGAGCCGAGGATGCGCCGTCGCCCGTTCGGCGTGATGTACCGGGCGGCCCACACGTTGCACATCCCAGTGTCCACCGTGAACACCGCGTCGTCGGCGGTGAGGTCGTCGACGGCGTCGGCCACGTACTCCGGGTGGATCGGCACGTGCTTTTCGACGTTGCTCGTGTAGGCCTCGACGACCTGTTCGAGCTTGCCCGCGTGTTCCCGCAGCATCCGGTCCAGGTAAGAACGATCGGACTTCTGCCGCACGCGCGGCAGTACCGCCCGAATCGTCTCGCCGACGTCGCCCTGCACCGCCAGATCCAGCACCGACCGGCGTCCGAGGTGCGTCGGATCGATGTCGACCTGGACCGTGTTCTGTTGCGGCAGGAAGTCGTTGTACGGAAAGTCCGTGCCGAGCAGCACCACGCGGTCCGCCGAGTGCATCGCCTCGTGACAGGCGCCGTACCCGAGCAGGCCGCTCATGCCCACGTCGTACGGGTTCTCGTACTGAATCCACTCCTTGCCGCGCAGCGCGTGACCGACCGGGGCGTTGAGCGCACCCGCGAGGTCCATGACCTCCTTGTGCGCCCCGCGCGCGCCCGCACCGCAGAACAGCATCACCCGTTCCGCCGAGTTCAGCGAGTCCGCCAGTTGGGCCACCTGCGACTCCGGGGGCACCACGGTCGGCGGAACACAGTCGACGACGCCGTGTCCGGTCGGCTTGACGGTGGACTTGTTCGCCACGTCGCCGGGCAGCACCAGCACCGACACGCCGCGGCGCCCGGCGGCCGACTGGATCGCGCTGCGCAGGAGCCGCGGCATCTGCTCCGGCTGGGACAGCAGCTCGCAGAAACCACTGCACTCCTGGAACAGCTCCTGCGGGTGGGTTTCCTGGAAGAAGTCGGTACCGATCTGCTCCGACGGGATGTGCGAGGCCAGCGCCAGCACCGGAGCGCCGCTGCGGTGAGCGTCGAAGAGTCCGTTGATCAGATGCAGGTTGCCGGGGCCGCAGCTGCCCGCGCAGACCGCGAGGCTCCCCGTCACCTGAGCCTCGCTGCTCGCCGCGAACGCCGCCGACTCCTCGTGGCGCACCGAGACCCACTCGATGCCGTCGGTGCGGCGGACCGCGTCGACGATCGGGTTGAGGCTGTCCCCGACGATCCCGTAGATGCGTTTGACGCCCGCCTGCGCGAGCACTTCGATGAACTGATCGGCGATTGTCGGCACGGCGTGGCCTCCGTCAGCGTCGGGATGCGGCTTCTTGTCGTCTCCGCGCTCCGAGGTTCCTGCAACTGCGAACGCTCCGCACGGCGGGACGAGCGCCGGGGGACGCCCGCCGCGTCAGCGGAGGCTCTAACCTCGACCGCATGACCGAACAGAACCGCCTCGCCGTCGGCGACACCGCTCCCGAGTTCTCGCTGCCCGCCGCCGACGGCTCGACCGTCTCGCTGTCGGACTATCGGGGCAGGTCCGTCGTGGTGTACTTCTACCCCGCCGCGAGCACCCCCGGCTGCACCAAGGAAGCCTGCGATTTCCGCGACAGCCTCGGCGTCCTGGACGACGCCGGCTTCGACGTCGTCGGTGTCTCGCCGGACACCCCGGCCAAGATCGCGAAGTTCCGCGAAGCGGAAGGGCTCACGTTCCCGCTACTCAGCGACGCCGACAAGTCGGTGATGAGCGCCTGGGGCGCGTTCGGGGAGAAGAAGAACTACGGCAAGGTCGTCCAGGGAGTGATCCGCTCGACGTTCGTCGTCGACCCCGAGGGCAAGATCGCCCAAGCGCTCTACAACGTCAAGGCGACCGGGCACGTCGAGCGGCTCCGCAAGGAACTGGGCGTCTGAGAGCCTGTCTGTGCTCTTGTTCTGATGCCCGTCAGGGCATGGTCTTGCGTGCTCAGCCTGAGCACGGTGAGAAGCTCCGGCGTTGCAGGTTGTCGCTCGCAAGGCAGGGGTTGTCACGGTGTACGCGTGGCGCTCAAGAGCACCCAATGCCGGGGCGCGAACCGGGCGGCGGTTACTGGAGCACCTATCCCAGTCCCCAAATGCCTCTAAGGTCCCGGGCTCCCGCTCCGCCGTGGAGCGGGAGCCCGCGCTCAGTTCACGAACGCGTCCCAGGCGAGGTAGACGGCGACCCCGGCGGCGATGACGACGATGGTGTAGCGCAGCGCCGTGGCAGGCAGGCGTTGCGCGACCTTGCCCCCGATGTACCCGCCGATCAGCGTGGACGGCACCAACGTCAGCGCCGCCCACCAGTCGACCGGCGCGAGCAACGCGAGCACCACCAGCGTCGCGGCACTGCCGATCAGACCCAGCCAGTTCTTCAGCGCGTTCAACCGGCGCATCGGATCGGTCGCCGCGAGCATCAGGATCGCGATGAAGATGACGCTGCGCGCCCCGGCGAAATAGCCGCCGTAGACGGCGGCGAGGAAGATGCCGACGGTCAGCAGCACCGTCCGGTCCGGAGCGTCCACCTCACTGTTGCCGAGCCAGCGGCGAATCTGGTTCTGCAGGGCCATGAGGATCGCCGACAAGCCGACGAGGACGGGCACGACCACGTCGAAGACCGACCCCGGCAGTGCCAGCAGCAGCACGCAGCCGATCACCGAGCCCACGACCGCGGCCGAGGAGGTCAGCAGCACCCGTCGCCGCTGGCCGAGCAGATCACGCCGTTGTCCGACGGCGGCTCCGATAAAGCCGGGTCCCTGGGCGACGGAGTTCGTGACGTTCGCGATCAACGGGGGCATCCCGGTCGCCAGCAGAGCCGGGAACAGCAGCAGCGACCCGCCCCCGGCGACCGCGTTGAAGACGCCGGAGACGAAGCCCGCGAGGACGAGCAGGCCCAGCTCGAGGGGACCGGTGAACATCGCCAGGACGGTAGTCCTTCACTCGCGTCCCGAGCACCCCACAGGGACCCGCGTCACACGACCGATCTTCCGCCCACGACACACGCGCCGGTGCGACGCCCTGAGGCGAACGGCACTTTCACCCCGTCTCGTGAGGCGAACGTGCCGCTCACCCCGTCCCACACGCACGACGACGGCTCACCCCAAGTGAGGCGAACGTGCCGCTCACCCCGCGAGACGAGGCGAAAGTGCCGTTCGCACCACGTCGCACCACGTCCGCGCGGCAAGGCAACGCTCACCCCACATGGAGCGAACGGCACCTTCACCCCGTCTCATGGGGCGAAAGTGCCGTTCGCCTCGGTCAGGCGGTGGGGGCGGGCAAGGTGCGCAGGTGCGGGAGCAGCAGCCGGAGTGCGCGGCCTCGGTGGGAGTCGGCGTCCTTCTCCGCGGGCGTGAGCTCCGCGGACGTCCGCGTCTCGCCCTCCGGGACGAAGACCGGGTCGTAGCCGAAGCCGTTCTCCCCACGCCGTTCCCGAACGAGGACGCCGCGCCACTCACCACGCACGACGACCTGCTGACCGTCCGGAGTGGCCAGTGCCGCCGCCGAGACGAACGCCGCGCCACGCCGCTCGTCCGGCACGTCGGCGAGCTGACCGAGCAGAAGGTCCAGGTTCGCGCGGTCGTCGCCGTGCCCGCCGGACCACCGTGCCGAGAGCACACCCGGCATCCCGTTCAGCGCGTCCACGGACAGGCCGGAGTCGTCGGCGACGGCGGGCAGCCCGGTCGCCCGGACCGCGTCGACGGCCTTCGCCATGGCGTTTTCCTCGAACGTGGCACCAGTTTCCGGCGCTTCCGGGTAGTCCGGCACCGCGTCGAGCCCGACGACCTCGACGCCCGTGACGCCCTCGGCCGCGAGAATCCGTCGCAGCTCGTCGAGCTTCTTCGCGTTGCGGCTCGCCAGCAGCAGCCGGGTCACGACTTGCTCCCCGGCAACTCACCGGGATAGGGCTCGGCCAGCGCGTCCGCCTGCATGCGGGTGAGCTGGGCGCACCCCTCCTGGGCGAAGTCGAGCATCGTGTCCATCGTGGAGCGAGGGAACGTCGCCCCCTCACCAGTGCCCTGCACCTCCACGAGCGTGCCGTGATCGGTGGCGACCACGTTCATGTCGACCTCGGCGCGCGAGTCCTCCTCGTACGGCAGGTCGAGCCGGACCCGGCCGTCGACCACACCGACGCTCACCGCCGCGATGGAGCACGACAGCGGCTTCGGATCGGACAGGCGCTTGGCGGCACCGAGATAGGTGATCGCGTCCGCCAGCGCCACGTACGCACCGGTGATCGCCGCGGTCCGGGTGCCTCCGTCGGCCTGGATCACGTCGCAGTCCAGCGTGATCGTGTTCTCCCCCAGCGCCGCGAGGTCGATGCAGGCGCGTAGCGAGCGGCCGATCAACCGGCTGATCTCGTGGGTGCGGCCACCGATCCGGCCCTTCACGGACTCACGGCTGCCGCGCGTGTTCGTCGCCGACGGCAGCATCGCGTACTCGGCGGTCACCCAGCCGAGGCCGGAGCCCGCGCGCCAGCGCGGGACGCTCTGCTGCACGCTCGCGGCGCACAACACCCGGGTGCGCCCGAACTCCACGAGCACCGAGCCTGCAGGCCAGTCCTGGTATCCGCGGGTCAGTCGAATCTCTCGGAGCGCATCGTCGCCCCGGCCATCTGTACGTGCCACGGGCCCACCCTAGCCGTCACGAGCACACTCTCGGTGAACCCGTCCGGTGTCGCTTAGAGCGCTTGGGTGGGTGGTTGGGCCGGTACCGCCGCCCCAATTCGCGCCTTCCTCTTGAATACCAAGCCGTACGCGGCGAGCACCTCAGAAGCTGTCGCTCGGCCGAGCACGCGAGACCACGCGGCATCAGGACAAGACCAGAGACAGGCGCTCAGCCCGGGTCGACCTCGCGCCACTCGACGGCGACCGGACGGCGCGCGGTGCTGAGGAATTCGCGCAGCGCCTCGGCGAGTACGTCGACCACGACGCCACTGCCCGCTGGAAAGTGCACGTCGTCGACGTGCAGCGGCGGCGAGTCCGGGTCGCCGTCGAGCACCGCGTAGTCGTGATCGGTGTCGATGTAGGCGAGATACCCGAACCCGGCGGCGACCGCCGTGACCACGTCGTGATCGAGCATGCCGGTGTCCGGGTCGGCGGCTTCGCGCTGCTCGTGCCAGAGCGCGGCGAGCCCGGTGTTCGGTTCCGCGAGCCGGTCGACCAGCTCGTCCACTCCCGACGGTTCGGTCACCGTGAGGCCGTCACCGGCGTGGGTGTTCGCCGGCGAGCTGATCGCCCACACCGCTGTGATCGTCATCGTCACCCTTCTGCCGCTCCTCGGTGGGCGACGACTGTACGCGCTCACGGAGTGCGGACGCGCGGGTGTCGTCAGAGAGCATTTGGGAACTGGCTTGTGTGCCCGTAGGGCACGGTCATACGTGCTCGGCCTCGACAGGGTGAGGAGCTCCGTCGTTCCAGTTCGTGCCTCGCAAGGCAGGGGTTCTCGCCGCGTACGTGTGGTACTCAAGAGGACCCAACGCGACGCGAACTGGGCGGCGGTACCGGACCACCCACCCAAGTTCCCAAATGCGCCCTCAGACCGTGTACTGAGCGTCCGGCACGACCCACTCCGCGTCGCCGGTGAAGGCGGCCCTGGCCTCGGCGTCGACCGGAGCACGGTCCGACCAGGCGAGCAGGTGCGTCAACAGCAGCCTGCGCACGCCCGCGCGAGTGGCGAGCTCACCGGCCTGGCGTCCGGACAGGTGCAGGTTCGACGGTTGGTCCGGCGCGTCGGCCCACGACGCCTCGCACAGCAGCACGTCGACGTCCCTGGCGAGGTCCGTCAACGATGCGCACGGCCCGGTGTCACCGGTGTAGGCGAGCACCCTGCCACCGGCCTCGACGCGGTATCCCCAGGTCGGCACGACGTGGTTCACCGGGATCGCGGTGATCTCGAACGGTCCGATCCGCACCGGTTCCTCCGGGGGCGGGCGGAAGTCGTAGAAACCCGACAGGTCGGTTTCGGCGAGTTCGGCCGGGTTCGCCGCGTACAGCGCCGCCAACCGCTCGGAGGCTTCCGGTGGGCCGAACAACGGCAATCGCCCGAGGTCGGGCAGGCGCGGGTGAAAACGCCGCAGCACCGTCAGCGCGGCGAAGTCCGCGCAATGATCGGGATGCAGGTGCGAGAGCACCACCGCATCGAGGTCGAACGGACTGGCGACACGCTGCAACCGCCCCAGGGTGCCGTTGCCCATGTCGAGCATCAGTCGCGTGCCGTCGTGTTCCAGCAGGTACCCGGACGCCGGTGACTCCGGGCCCGGGACGCCACCCGAACAACCGAGGACCGTCAGTCTCATGCGCGTGAGCCTGACATGGACCACTGTTCGACGGCACCACCGACCGGCGTGGGCCCGAGGAAACGGGCGGCCAACTTCGCGAACCGGTCCGGCTCACCGGTGCACCGGAACTCGTGGGTCGCCGGAACTCCCGGTGGCGCGAGCAGGTCGTGTTCGGTCAGGACGCGCACGACGTCCTTCGCGGTCTCCTCCGCGCTCGAGACCAACGTGACCTGCTCGCCCATCGCCAACTGGAGCACACCGGTCAGCATCGGATAATGGGTGCAGCCGAGCACCATCGTGTCCACGTCGGCCTGCTGCAGCGGGTCGAGATAGGACTGGGCGAGCCCCAGCACCTGCCGTCCGGAGGTGATGCCGCGTTCCACGAAGTCGGCGAACCGGGGACACGCGGCGGTGGTGAGCCGCACCTGCGGGGCGGCGGTGAACGCGTCCTCGTACGCGCGGGAGCGGATCGTCCCGGTGGTGCCGATCACTCCGACCCGGTCGTTGCGGGTGACCGCCATGGCGCGCCGGACGGCGGGTAGGACGACCTCCACGACCGGCACGTCGTAACGCTCGCGAGCATCGCGCAGGCAGGCCGCCGAGGCCGTGTTGCAGGCGATCACCAGCATCTTCACGCCGCTGTCGACGAGTTCGTCGAGCAGCGTGAGCGTCCGGGAGCGGACTTCGGCGATCGGCTTCGGACCGTACGGCGAGTGCGCGGTGTCGCCGACGTAGCGCAACCGCTCCGCAGGCAACTGGTCGACCAGAGCGCGCGCGACCGTCAGCCCGCCCACGCCCGAGTCGAGGACTCCGATGGGTGCCTTGCTCACCCGGACAGTCTGCCCGGTCGCCACGGGTCGGCGTCACGGACCTGCCGTCCGATCATGTACGCGGCGAGCGCGCCCGCGAGCGCACCGAAGAGATGGCCCTCCCAGGAGACTCCCGGCTGCCCCGGTAGCACGCCCCAGAGGATCCCGCCCCAGTACAGGAACAGCACGATCGCCACCACGATCTGGCCGACGCTGCGGGCGAAGAACCCGCGCATCAGCAGGAACACCATCCAGCCGAACACCAGCCCGGACGCCCCGATGTGCGGCGCGGGGAAGCCGATCAGCCACGTTCCCAGTCCGCCGAGCAGCCAGATCGTCGCCGTGACCCCGACGAACTGTCCGAGACCTCCGGCCATGACGAGCCAGCCGAGCACCAGCAGCGGCACCGTGTTCGCGCCGAGGTGGGCGAAGTCACCGTGCAGCAACGGTGCCCAGAGGATGCCGTCGAGCCCGTCGACCTGGCGCGGAAAGATCCCCTCGCGGTTCAACGCCTGTCCGAGGAAGAAGGCGTCGTAGAACTCGATCACATAGAGGCCGACGACGAACAGCACCACGAGCAGCGCGGAACGCACCGGCTTCGCCGGGATCACCCGGGAGCGGTTTTCGGACGAAGGCGACATGCTCACCTCTCCGAGGTTACCTGGATCGGACGCGAACGGAATCGGGGATGACCCGGAGACTCCAAGATCACCGAGTACCGTGCGGAACGTGTCGCACAACGGGCTGAGCGGGAAGGCGGTGTCGGAGACGATGTCCGGACGGGTCGAGGTGGCGGTGGCCGCCGGTGCCCGCGAGGGAGGCGCTCCGACCTGGGACGTCGGCTGGGACACCCTCCTGTGGGTCGACCGCGCGGCGGACGAGAGCGCGGCGGGCACCGTCCACCGGCACGTACCCGGCGGCGCGAACCATTCGATGGAGCTAGCTCAGCGGGTGGGCGCGGCCAAACCACGGGGCCGGGGCGGTCTCGTGCTGCACCTGGACGAGGGCGTCGCCGTCTTCGAGGCCGACGGCCAGCGCCGCACGTGGTTGACGTACTGGGCGCGGGACGGGGTCCGCAGCGGCGCCACCGCCGTCGACCGGGCAGGGCGGCTGTGGGCGACCACGGTCCGCGAGGACGAGAGCGGCGGTGGCTGGCTCGCCCGGGTGCTCCCCGACGGCAGTGCCTCGGCCGTGCTCACCGACCTCCCCGCGGCGAACGGACTCGCCTTCGACGCGGAGGCGAACCGGCTGTACCTGGCCGACAGCGCCACCGGGCTGGTCGAGATCCTCGACGTCGAGCACGAGAGCGGCGCGGTGGGGCCGCGCCACACGTTTGTCCAGGTCGAGGACGGTGAGCCTGCCGGGCTGTGCGTGGACGGGAGCGGCGCGGTGTGGTTGGCGCTGCGCGACGCAGGCCAGGTGCGGCGGTACACGCCCGAGGGCGAACTGGACACGACCGTCGACCTGCCTCTGCGACGACCGCTGGGGTGCTGCTTCGGCGGGCCGGAACTCGCCGACCTGTACGTGACCTCGGCACCGGAGGGGCTCGCCGAGCCCGGCGAGGACGACGGCGCCGTGCTGGTCCTGCGCGGGGTGGGACCAGGCGTCCGCCCCTACGCTTTCGCAGGCTGAGCGGCGTGAGCCTTTGTGGTGGTCATAGCCACTAAAAAGGCTCACGCTTCGGGAGGGGCTGCTCAGGGGCACGCGCACGCTTGCTCGCGCGCAGGCTCAAGCCCAGAGTTGGCCGTCGAGGCGGCTGGCGGCCTCGTCCAGCGTGCCCGTGTACGCGCCGGTGGAGAGGTACTTCCACCCGGCGTCGGCCACGATGAAGACGATGTCGGCCGCGTCCCCCGCTGCTGCCGCCTTCTCGCCGACAGTCAGCGCCGCGTGCAGCACGCCGCCGGTGGACACTCCCGCGAACACGCCTTCGGATTCCAGCAGCTGTCGGGTGCGACGCAGGGCGTCGTACGAGCCGACGGAGAACCGCCTGCTGAGCACCTCGGCGTCGTAGAGCTCGGGGACGAACCCTTCGTCGAGGTTGCGCAGCCCGTAGACAAGCTCGCCGTACCGGGGTTCGGCGGCGATGACCTGCACGTCGCTCTTCTGCTCGCGCAGATACCGCCCGACGCCCACGAGCGTGCCGGTGGTGCCGAGCCCGGCGACGAAGTGCGTGACGCTGGGCAGGTCCCGCAGGATCTCCGGGCCGGTGCCGCGGCGGTGCGCGTCCGCGTTCGCGGAGTTGCCGTACTGGTAGAGCATCACCCAGTCCGGGTTCTGCTCGGCGAGCTCCTTGGCGACGGCCACCGCCTGGTTCGAGCCCCCTGCCGCGGGCGAGGAGACGATCCGCGCCCCGTAGGCCTGCAGGATCTGCCTGCGCTCCTCGGAGGTGTTCTCCGGCATCACGCACACCAGGCCGTAGCCCTTGAGCTTGGCGGCCATGGCCAGCGAGATCCCCGTGTTGCCCGAGGTGGGTTCCAGGATCGTGCAGCCGTGGGTGAGGCGGCCCTCCTTCTCGGCGGCCTCGATCATCGCCAGCGCGGGCCGGTCCTTGACCGAACCCGTCGGGTTACGGTCTTCCAGCTTCGCCCACAGCCGGACGTCCGGCGACGGCGACAGGCTCGGCAACCCCACCATCGGTGTGTCGCCGAGCGCGTCGAGCAACGAGTCGTAGCGCGCCATGAGGGACCTCCTCCTGAACTGCTGCTCGCCTCAGCGCATCCCGCCCGCGACCGCAGGCAGGATCGTCACGCTGTCACCGTCGGTGACCGAGGCGTCGAGACCACCGACGAACCGCACGTCCTCGTCGTTGATGTAGACGTTGACGAATCGGTGCAGCGAACCTTCCTTGACCAGACGGTCCTTGATGCCGCCGTGGCGGCTGTCGAGGTCGTTGATGACCTCAGCGACGGTGCCGCCGCTGGCCTCGACGGCCTTCTGGCCGCCGGTGTGGGTACGCAGGATCGTCGGGATCGAGACGTTGACTGCCATTGCGGGAACCTCCTGTGCGGTGCAGCGATCGGGATGCGTCGAAAGGACGGCGAACGGCCCGGAACGGGCCGGTGATGCGACGGCGCGGCGTGCGTTCAGCCGCGGTCGGGCACCTCGTCGTGGCCGGTGTGCGCGAACATGTACGACTCGACGACCTCGACCGGCTCCTCGGTGACCTCACCGTCGACGATGCGGTACGACCGCAGCTCGTACTCCTCGGGGTCGCGCGTGGAGACCAGCACGTAGTGCGCGTTCGGCTCCGAGGCGTAGGAGATGTCGGTGCGGGACGGGTACGCCTCGGTCGCGGTGTGCGAGTGGTAGATGACCACCGGCTCCTCGTCGGCGGCGTCCATCGCACGCCACACGCGGAGCTGCTCGGTGGAGTCGAACCGGTAGAACGTGGGTGACCGCTCCGCGTTGACCATCTCGACGAACCGCTCGGGGCGGTCAGAGCCGTCGGGGCCCGCGATGACGCCACACGCCTCGTCCGGGTGGTCCCGGCGCGCATGGGCGACCATCGCGTCCACGAGGTCGCGTCGGATCACCAGCACGGTCACCATCCTACTGGGCTCGGGGAAGCGGTCTCACGAAGTGGAACCGCTGGTCGGGCACTGTTGTCTCCAACGCCGGGAAGGATCTCGTCATTCCCGGGCCGACGGGTAGCGCGTTGAGTAGGAACTCACATCGCCGATCGGCTCCGCGGCGAACACGGCGCGCACGATCGCGCGCTCGACGAGCGTGGCCGCGGTCGCGCAGACCTCGTCCAGCGCGGTAACCCGCCCCGCCTCCGCGGCGCTGCCCGCGTCGTCGGCAGCCGTGGACAGGGCGAAGAACGTGTCGCCGTCGGTCATCCCGTGCGCGGGCCGCACCGCCCGCGCGAGACCGTCGTGCGCGGCAACCGCCACGCGGTGGCACTCGGCTTTCGACAGCGGCCGGTCCGAGGCGACGACGCCGATGGTGGTGTTGAGCGGGCGCCCCACCGGGCCGTGCCTGCCAGGACGAGTCCCGTCCGGCCGACCCGCCTCGACCTCGTCCTTCGGGGGCCGCCGGAGCACCTCGACCGTGGCGCCCCACGGCGTTCCGCTGTCCGGGTCGACCGGCGAGCCGGAGGAGTTGACCGCGACGAGGACACCGACCGTCGCACCGTCCGGCAGGGTGACGCTCGCGGTACCGATGCCACCCTTGACGTGACCTGACACCGCACCGGCTCCGGCACCGACGTTGCCCTGCCTTCGGTCGTCGCCTGCAGCCTCGCAGGCCAGTCGCCCGAACTCGGCGTCCGGACGGTTCCCCCAGTCGTTCATCGGCACGTCGAACAGCACGGCCGCGGGCACGATCGGCACGACGTGCGCCGCATCGGCACCGACGGGTAGTCCGTGTCCGCGGTCGCCCAACCACCCCATCACCCCGTCCGCGGCGGCGAGACCGTAGGCGCTACCTCCGGTGAGCACGACGGCGTGTGCGCGCTGCACGAGGTGGGTGGGGTCGAGGGCGTCGGTCTCCCGTGTTCCCGGGCCGCCGCCACGCACGTCGACCGCGGCCATCGCCCCGTCCGGAACGAGCACGACGCTGGTCCCGGTCGCCCAGTGCGCGTCGATCCGCTGGTGGTGACCGACGGCAACTCCCGGCACGTCGACGATCCCCGACTCCGAACGTGGAACCGGCACGAGCGCCTCCTTCACTCTGCAGCTAAGCGATCGAGAGCTGTGATAGTGCTCGACATTTTTCCCACCCCGTACGCAGCCCGACCACCGGCGGGTTCTCAGCGCCCTCCTCGCGAGGACAGCGGTTTCGCCGCGTAGGCCGCTACTCAAGAAACCGATCCCGCAGCGAGGAGGGCGCTGAGGTTCCGCTACCCGACCCACCCAGCAAACCTTCTGAAAGGAGTTCTCAGTCACGTCACCAGTCAGTCAGCCATGACTGCTTGCACCAGACTGTCCTGCACCCAGGTCAGCCACTGGTACGCGCCGTAGTGCTCCCGTTTGAGTTCGTCGAGGGACGGGTCGTCGATGTTCGGTTCGTCGGCGGTGTCGTCGTCGATGTCGAGCACCGAGCCGAGTGCGAGCCGCACGTCGTTGAGCGCGGCCAGCCAGCTCTGCGCCTGCTCGTCGCTGAGTTCGACCCGGCCGCCGCCCGCCGGGCAGGTGGACAGCACCGTCTCGGCCACCCCGGTCTTGAGGTCGATCAGCTCCGGCTCGTGCAGGGATCGCATGGCCCCGGCCGCGTTCTGCTCGTCCTCGTCGGACTCCCCGGTTTCCGGGTCCGTGCGGTAGAAGTCGGGCAGCAGCCGAGCCAGTGCCTGATGCTCCGGCGGCGTCGAGGGACCGGTCCGGATGCCTGTCAGCGCAGCGAGCTCGTCCTCCGGCGCTTCCGAAGCCCGCTCGGTGAGCATGTCCTTGATCTGGCCGACCAGTCCCCGCAGCAGTGCCGCTTCGGGCTGGGCGAGGTCGGTCACGACGTGACCGTCGGTACGGGTCCAACCGTCCACGAGTCAGGAATCCTTCTGCATGGTCGCCCACAAGCCGGCGGCGTGGAGTTTCGCGACGTCGTTCTCGACTTTTTCCTTCGCACCCGAGGAGACCACCGCACGACCCTTGTGGTGGACGTCGAGCATCAGCTTCGTCGCGTGGTCACGGCTGTAGCCGAAGATCTGCTGCAGGACGTAGGTCACATACGACATGAGGTTGACGGGGTCGTTCCAGACCAGCGTCACCCAGGGCGTGTCCCCGGCCGCGGCCTCGTTCGGCTGCGCGCGCTCCACTTCAGCGGGCGAAGTCATGTGTCCATGGTCGCACGCCCGCCGAAGGCCACCGCGGGGCACACCGCACCACTCCGCGTCGCAGTGGCGGCGACGTAATCTTGTGCTCTATGACGTCTTCTGGGCACGCCCCGGCGCGACGGTCCGCCGGGAGCAGCGCACTGTTCACCGACCACTACGAGCTGACCATGCTGTCTGCGGCGCTGCGGGACGGGACCGCCGACCGTCCGTGCGTGTTCGAGGTCTTCGCGCGCCGCCTGCCCGACGGACGCCGCTACGGGGTCGTCGCCGGCGTGGACCGCGTGCTGGACGCACTGGCGAACTTCCGGTTCGACGACGCCGAGCTGGAGATGCTCGCGCGCGACGAGGTCGTCGACGGTGAGACCCTGGAATGGTTGCGCCGCTACCGGTTCAGCGGGGACGTGGACGGCTATCCCGAGGGTGAGCTGTACTTTCCCGGCTCGCCGGTGCTCACGGTGCGCGGCACCTTCGCCGAGGCGGTGCTGCTGGAGACGCTGGTGCTGTCGATCCTCAACCACGACAGTGCGATCGCCTCCGCCGCCGCCCGCATGGTCTCGGCCGCCAACGGTCGGCGGATCATCGAGATGGGCTCGCGGCGCACCCACGAAGAGTCCGCCGTCGCGGCGGCTCGCGCGGCCCACCTCGCCGGATTCGCAGGCACATCGAACCTGGAAGCCGGGCGTCGCTACGGAATTCCCACGACCGGAACCTCCGCGCACTCCTTCACGCTCGTGCACGATTCGGAGCACGAGGCGTTCGCCGCGCAGGTCGCGGCACTCGGCACCGGCACGACGCTGCTCGTCGACACCTACGACATCAGCCGGGGCATCGACACGGCGATCGAGGTCGCGGGAACCGGGCTGGGCGCGATCCGCATCGACTCCGGGGACGTCGGCGTGCTCGCACGGCAGGCACGCGAGCAGCTCGACGCTCTCGGCGCCACCGGGACCCGGATCGTCGTCTCGGGAGACCTGGACGAACACGCGATCGCGGCGCTGCGCGCGGAGCCGGTCGACGGCTACGGCGTCGGCACCTCGCTGGTGACGGGCTCCGGTGCTCCCACGGCGAGCATGGTCTACAAGCTCGTGGAGGTCGACGGGCGCCCGGTTGCCAAACGCAGCTCGCACAAGGAATCCCGCGGCGGCCACAAGGAGGCGTTCCGGCGGCACAAGCCGACCGGCACCGCCATCGAGGAGGTCGTGTACCCGGTCGACGGTCCACCTCCGAAGCAGGGCGAGGACGACCGGCCGTTGCGGATCCCGTTGGTCCGCGACGGTGAAGTCGTCCCGGATCGGCCGTCGTTGGAGGACAATCGACAGCGCCTGCGGCACGCGCTGGTCAGCGTGCCGTGGGAGGGGTTGAAGCTCTCGCACGGGGAGCCTGCGATCCCGACGGTGTTCCCGGACAGCTACGGACACGGGTGAGGACGATGGACGAACGGGCCGGCACGGCGTTGATCGTGGTCGACGTGCAGAACGACTTCTGTGAGGGCGGCTCGCTCGCGGTCGGCGGCGGCGCCGGGGTGGCGTCGGCGATCTCGCGGCACATCGGCCACGGCGGCTACGACGCGGTGGTCGCCACCCGCGACTACCACGTCGACCCGGGCGCGCATTTCAGCGACGATCCCGATTTCGTGACGTCGTGGCCGGTGCACTGCGTCGTGGGAACCCCGGGCGCCGCGTTCCATCCGGACCTCGACGTCGCCGGGGTGCACGAGGTCTTCTCCAAGGGCGCGTACGACGACGGCTACTCCGGGTTCGAGGGCGCGAATCGCTCGGAGCGCCCGCTGGCGGAGTGGCTGCGCGAGCGCGACGTGCGACACGTGGAGATCGTCGGCATCGCGACCGATCACTGCGTGCGTGCCACCGCCCTGGATGCGGCGCGCGAGGGATTCGCCACGACCGTGCGGCTCGACCTCACCGCCGGGGTGTCGCGGGCGACGGTGGACAAGGCGCTCGCCGACTTCGACGCCGCCGGTGTCGCCACGCGCGGCGAACCGCTCGTGGCGAACAGCTGAGCAACCGCGAAGCCCAACGGTGCGAACGGCACTCTCGCCCCACCAGACGAGGCGAACGGCACTTTCGCCTCGTGCGGGAAGCTGAGGCGAACGGCACTTTCGCCTCACGTGACGGGGCGAGAGTGCCGTTCGCCTCGTCGGTCGTCGGGAGTGGGTGTCGTCGGCGGCGGGAAGTCTCGGCGGTCGCGTCGGGTGCGGGCGGTAACGTCGACGCGTGCCTTCCGTCCCGCAATGGTCCGACCCGACCGTGTTCGCACAGGACGCCGACGAACAACTCCCGCCGGAGATCGCAGCCGACCTGCGCGACACCGCCTCGCGCACGGCGAAGCAGCCCGCCGACATTCCGGCTCTGCCGACGCTGCTCGGAGTCGCCGTCAACGCCGTCGGTGGCACGGAACGCTCCGGACAGAGCCGGATGGCCGAGGCCGTGCAGAACTCGATCCGCTCCGGCGAGCACCTCGCGGTCCAGGCGGGTACCGGGACCGGGAAGTCGCTCGCCTACCTCGTTCCGGCGATCCGGCACGCGGTCGCGGACAACACCACCGTCGTGATCTCGACCGCGACGATCGCGTTGCAGCGCCAGCTCGTCGATCGTGACCTGCCTCTGCTGGCCACCGCGCTCGCCGGGGAACTCGGCCGCCGCCCCACGTTCGCGATCCTCAAAGGACGCCGGAACTACGTGTGCCTCAATCGCATTCACGGCAACGCGCCCGAAGAACCCGAGGACGGCACCCTGTTCGACCCGTTCGCGGCCTCCGCCCTGGAGCGTCAGGTGACGCGGCTGCGCGAGTGGGCGCAGGAGACCGAGACCGGAGACCGCGACGAGCTCGTTCCCGGCGTGACCGATCAGGCGTGGCGGCAGGTGTCGGTGACGGCGAAGGAATGCCTCGGCGCGCACCGCTGCCCGGTCGGGGCGGACTGCTTCGCCGAGCACGCGCGCGCCGACGCGGGGCGCGCGGACGTCGTCGTCACCAACCACGCACTGCTCGCCATCGACGCGCTCGACGACCGCCCGGTGCTGCCGGAACACGACGTCGTCGTGGTCGACGAAGCGCACGACCTCGTCGACCGCGTGACCTCGGCAGCCACCGGTGAGCTGACCGCGAGCGGGGTGCGTCTCGCAGCACGGCGCTGCGGGCGGGCCGTCGACCAGGAAACCGCCGACCGGCTGGACGAGGCGAGCGAGGGCCTGGAGCTGGTCCTCGCCGACGCCCCCGCCGGACGGCTCGACGCGATGCCCGAGGCGTTGCAAACGACGCTGCGGGTGATCCGCGACGCCGCCTCGGCGTGCGTCACCGCGCTCGGACCGGAACGCAAGGAGGACGTCGAGGGCGGTACCGCCCGCAAGCTCGCCCTGGCACTCACCGAGGAGGTGCACGACACGGCGATCCGGCTGCTCGACGCCTTCGACGACCCGAAGGGCCAGCGCCGCGACGTCGTCTGGATCGCGAGCGAGCCGAATCGGCCGCCCGCCGTCCGCGTCGCGCCGTTGGGTGTCGGCGGGCTGCTGCGGGAAAGACTGTTCGGGCAGCGGACTTCGGTGCTCACCTCGGCGACGCTGGCGCTCGGGGGCTCGTTCGACGCGCTCGCGCGTCAGTGGGGGCTGCCGCCGGAACGCAGCGCCGAGGCCGCCGAGGGCGTGGCGACCGCGAAGGAGCCGCCCTCCGACGACGGCGACCCTGCCTGGTCGGGTCTCGACGTCGGGTCGCCGTTCCAGCACGGCAGCAGCGGCATCCT
Organism: Allosaccharopolyspora coralli; assembly: GCF_009664835.1. Classification (NCBI taxonomy): domain Bacteria; kingdom Bacillati; phylum Actinomycetota; class Actinomycetes; order Pseudonocardiales; family Pseudonocardiaceae; genus Allosaccharopolyspora; species Allosaccharopolyspora coralli. The sequence continues at coordinate 1,120,827 of NZ_CP045929.1, read as the reverse complement.
CTACATCGCCCGCCACCTGCCGCCGCCGGGCACGTCGGGTTTGCAGGACAGCTATGTCGAGGAACTCGCCGGTCTCGTCGAGGCCGCCGGTGGTCGCACGCTCGGCCTGTTCTCGTCGATGCGGGCGGCGCGGGAGGCCTCCGAACAGCTGCGCGAGCGACTGGACACCCCGGTGCTGTGCCAGGGCGAGGACAGCACCTCGCTGTTGGTCTCGCAGTTCGCCGAGGATCCGGAGACGTCGCTGTTCGGGACGCTGTCCCTGTGGCAGGGCGTGGACGTGCCGGGCAATTCGCTACAGCTCGTGGTGATGGACCGCATCCCGTTCCCCCGCCCCGACGATCCGCTGATGTCGGCGCGGGCGAAGGCGGTACAGGAGCGTGGTGGCAACGGCTTCATCACCGTCTCGGGCACGCATGCGGCGCTGTTGCTGGCTCAGGGAGCCGGGCGGCTGTTGCGATCCATGCACGACCGGGGTGTGATCGCGGTGCTCGATTCCCGGCTCGCCACGGCCCGCTACGGCGGGTTCCTGCGCGCCTCACTGCCGCCGTTCTGGCAGACCTACGATCCCGACGTCGTCCGCGGCGCACTCCGCCGTCTCGACGGCGCGGCCCGTTCGGCCTGACGCCGCGATTCCCGTGGGGAGTGCCTGGGTTCCGGCAGTTCCAGCGCGAGGAACAGGGCAGATCAACCAGCGCACTGTCCGGCATGCGATACCCGCGATCATGTCGTACGGCACCGACAGTTGTGGGGAAGCTACAAATCACGGCGCGGCTTTCTGTTTCGACATCGAGTGCCTGTAGGTTGTCGGCGCCGCTGGCCACGAACGTGGTCACCAGCGGTGACCCCGTGTCGATCGAGGAGTTCTCGTGCCCGCTTCCGGCCCGTCCGTGCCTGCCGCCACTCTCGCGCGGACTGTCGTCTTCGCCGCGTTCATCGCGGTCCTCGGCTTGTTCCCCGGGCTGTACGTCGCAGGCGCCGCGGTTCCGATCGTGCTGCAGAACGCGGGGCCGTTGCTGGCGGGCAGCATCCTCGGCGCACGGCGCGGTGGCGCTGCGACGCTGCTGTTCTTGGGACTCGTCGCGCTCGGGTTGCCGTTGCTCTCGGGAGCCCGGGGCGGGCTGGCCCCGTTCGTGGGTCCTGGCGGCGGGTTCATCCTCGGCTGGGCCGTTGCGGCGTTCCTGGTCGGGTTCATCGTGCAGCGGGCCCGCAAGCCCGGCGTCGCCGTGATGCTCATGGCCAACGCGGCAGGCATCGCCGTGGACTATCTCGTGGGCATCCCCTACTGGGCCGCGTTCACCGGCGACCTCTGGTCCGCTGCGGTGCAGTCGTTGGCTTTCGTACCCGGTGACGCGGTGAAGCTGGTGCTGGTGTCGCTGATCGCGGCGGCTGTGCACCGTGCGGTGCCGAGCACGCTCACCGGCTCGCGCCGAGCGGCGGCCACCAGCGAGTGACGATGCCCGCCGTTCCCCCGCTACTTCGAGAGCACGCCGGCGCGCCGTCGGTCACCACCGACGACGGCACGCACTCGTGGGAGGCGCTCGTCTCCTCGGCGCACGGTGCGGCAGAAGACTTACGTCGCGCCGGGGTGCACGCGGGCGACCGCGTCGCGATCGACGTGGACGGAGCGCTGCCTCGCCTGTCGTGGCTGCTGGGTGCGGACCTGCTCGCGGCGGCGTCGCTCGTGGTGGATCCGTCCTGGTCCGGGCGGGAGCGGAAGGCGGTCCTCGCCGACGTCGAGGCCGCCGCACACGTGACGGTGCCGCCGGGCCCGCCGGAGGCCCGTACGGAACCGGTGGGTGACGACGAGACGTTGTTCTACCTCCCCACGACCTCCGGTAGCAGTGGACGCCCGAAGGTGCTGGTCCGCACCCGTGCGTCGTGGCAGCGCAGCTTCGAGGCGTTCGAGATCGGGACGACGCCGGACGACGTGGTGCTGGTGCCGGGGCCGCTGAGTTCGTCGTTGTTCCTGTTCGGCACGGCACACGCGCTGCATCGCGGCCTGGCGGTGCGGCTCCTGGAGCGCTGGTCGCCGGTCGCCGCGGCCGAAGCGGGCCGCGAGGCGACGGTCGTACACCTCGTTCCCGCGATGCTCGACTCGATGCTGTCGGTCCTGGAACGAAACGAGCCGATGCGGGCACGATGCCGGCTCCGCAAGGTCGTGTGCGGTGGTGCGCGCATGGAAGACGCGCTGCGACGCAGGCTCGCCGACACGCTGCCCGACTGCGAGGCCGTCGAGTACTACGGCTCCGCCGAGCACTCGGTGGTCGCGATCCGCCACGACGACGGTCCGTTGCGACCGGTGAGCGGAGTCGACGTGCGGGTGGTCGACGGCGTCCTGCAGGTGCGTAGCGGGCTGGTCCACGGCGGCTCGGTGGAGGCCGCGAAGCTGCGCCCGGTCGAGCCCGGCTGGTCGAGCACCGGCGACCTCGCGACGCTGCACGAAGACGGCAGCCTGACCGTGCACGGCCGTGCGGGAGCCGTCGTGTCGTCCGGTGGCACGCTCGTCCCGGCCGAGGAAGTCGAGGCTGTCCTGCGGACGGTGACCGGGGTGCGCGAGGTGATCGTCGTCGGTTCCCCGCACGGACGGCTCGAGTCGACGGTCACGGCCGTGGTGGAGCCGGATCCCGAGTCACCACCCCGGTTGCGGGACCTCCGGGGACACGCTCGGGAGGCTCTGGCTCCCGGCAAACGACCCCGTCGCTGGCTGGCCACTCCGTCGATCCCCCGCACGGCCTCCGGCAAACCCGCACGAGCGGACGTGTCCCGGTCCGTGCTCGACGGGACGTTGACCGTGCAGGAGTGGCCGTGACGACGCCGGTGATCGTGGCCGCGCGGCGGACGCCGATCGGAGAGACCGGCGGTTCGCTGCGGCACCTCCCGGTCGAACGGCTCGCCGCTCCGGTGGTGCGGGCGGTGCTCGGCGACACCGGGGTCGAGGCGGCGACGGTGGACGAGGTGATCCTCGGCAACGTACTCGGCCCGGGTGGCAATCCGGCTCGGGTCACAGCGCTGAGTGCGGGCCTCGGCCACGACACGCCAGGATCCACTGTGGATCGCCAATGCGCGAGCGGGCTGTCCGCGATCGTCACCGCCGCTGCGATGATCCGCGCGGGCATGGGCGAGGTGTACCTGGCGGGCGGCGTCGAGAGCGTGTCGACGGCGCCGTGGCGGGCGTGGCGCCCGAGATCGGCCTCGGACCCGCCGGTGTTCTACTCGCGCGCCCCGTTCGCACCCGCCGAGATCGGTGACCCCGACATGGGCCCGGCCGCGGACCTGATCGCCGCCGAGGCGGGGATCTCCCGCCAGCGGCAGGACGCCTTCGCCGTGCGCAGCCACGCGCGTGCCGTGGCCGCGCGGCGCGACGGGCGCTTCGAGGCGGAGCTCGTTCCGGTCGGCGGGGTCGACACCGACCAACGGCCGCGAGAAGGATTCAGCGAGCGGCGGCTCGCCCGGTTCCGCCCGGCGTTCGGAGCGAACGGCACCGCAACCGCGGCGAACTCGTGCGGCGTCAACGACGGTGCTGCCGTCGTGCTGATGACTACGGAGCGCAAACGGCGCGAGTGGGGCCTGCCCGGCCTGCGCCTCATCGACGCTCGGACCAGCGGCGTCGACCCTAACCGTCTGGGCCTCGGGGCCGTGCCTGCGATGCGCGCGGTGATGCGGGACGCTGTCCCCGGGGTGGTGGAGTTCAACGAGGCTTTCGCCGGGCAGACCTTGGCCTGCCTGGACGCGGTCGGGATCGACGAGCACACGGTCAGCGGTGATGGAGGCGCGATCGCGCTCGGACACCCATGGGGGGCGTCCGGCGCAGTACTGGCTGTGCGAACCTTCACCCGGACCGTGCGGGCCGACGGCCCCCGCACCGCCCTCACCGCGCTGTCGTCCGGTGGTGGGCTCGGGGTCGCGGCGACGTGGGAGCGAGTGGAATGACTGTGGAACACACGATCGAATTCGACGCGGTCGGGCACGACTACGACGACCGCACCGTCCTGACGGGCGTGTCGTTGCGGCTGACCGAGCCGCGCGTCGCGTTCGTCGGCGCGAACGGTTCCGGCAAGTCGACGCTGGCTCGCACCGTCAACGGCCTCGTCCACCCGGCCCGCGGAGCGGTGCGGGTCGGCGGCCGCGACCCGGTGAAGTCCGGTCGCGAGGTCCGCAAGCGCGTCGGTTTCCTGTTCACCAACCCGGACAGCCAGATCGTGATGCCCACGGCAGCCGAAGACGTGGCGTTCTCGCTGCGCAGACAGGGCCTGTCCAAGGAGCAGCGGCGCAGGCGAGCGAGCGAGGTGCTGGCCGAACACGGCCTCGGCGGCTACGACGAGCACCCGGCGCACCAGCTCTCCGGCGGCCAGAAGCAGCTGCTCGCGCTGTGCTCGATGCTCGTGCTGGAGCCGGACGTGCTGGTCTGCGACGAGCCGACGACACTGCTGGACCTGCGCAACAAGCGCCACTTCGTCGACGTGCTGCACACGCTGCGCCAGCAGGTCCTGCTCGTCACGCACGATCTGGACCTGCTGGAGAACTTCGACCGGGTGATCGTGTTCGAGCACGGCCGGGTCGTCGCCGACGACAAGCCCGAACCGGCGCTGCGCCACTACCGGGAGGTGGTCGCGTGACGCTCGTCGGACTGCACCATCCGGGCACGAGCCTGCTGCATCGCATCCCGGCAGGCGGCAAGTTCCTCATGCTGCTCGGGTTCGCGCTGCTCGTGGTGCTGCTGCCGGAGCCGGTGCACCAACTCGGGCTCGTGGTCGGGGTCTGCGTCGCCTACGGGTTCGCGCAGATCCCGCCCGCACGATGCCTGCACGTCGCCAAGGTCGCGCTGCCGCTCGTGGCGTTCGTGTTCTTGATCCAGTGGTGGCTACTGGACCTGGAACGCGCGGAGGTCGTGAGCCTGCGGATCCTCGCCGCGATCGGCGCGGCGAACCTGTTCACCCTGACCACCCGGATCGACGACCTGATCACGGCCGTCGAGCGCGGCCTGCGCCCACTCGACCGGTTCGGGGTGCAGCCCGAGCGGCTCGGCCTGCTCGTCGGACTCACGCTCCAGGCCGTCGCGGCCGTGTCCAGCATCGCGCGGGAAACGCGGGAGGCGCAGCGAGCACGCGGCATCCAAGGCTCGGTTTCGGCCTTCGCGATCCCCTTGATGGTCCGGACCGTCCGCCACTCCGACGAGCTCGGTGAAGCACTAGCAGCCCGAGGCATCGGCGACGACTGAGTATTCGCACTGGCTGCGGGCTCGTCGACATCGAGTAGCGCCCTACACTACGTCGACGCTGTCCACGCCGGCCACGAGGTGAGAACCCGCCGGTGGCCGGCCTGCGTAGGCAGGGAACAACGTCGGCGAGGTGTGCCTGGTCACAACCCATATCCCGCGTGACCTCAACCAGAACCAGCACGTCAGCCGCTGAAGTGGGCTCGGTGGTCCCAGGCCCATTGCCCGAAGGTGCGGGGCGGCTTTCCGGTCACGTTCTCGACACCCGGCAGGATCTCGGCGTCGACGTCGGAGGAGCCGCCGACCGCGTCGAGGACGGCGTCCGCGAGGACCCACGACACGTCCGGCTCCATTCGTTCACGTGCCTGCTGCGGGCCGATCTCCTCGAACGTCAGCTCACGCCCCAACACCGCGGCGAGGGTCGCGACCTGCTGAGGCGGGGTCAGCGCTTCGGGACCGGTCAGCGAGTAGATTTGCCCGCCGTGGTTCTCGCCGGTCATGGCCGTGACGGCGACGGCGGCGACATCGGCGGGGTCGATCAGCGGCAGCGCGGTCTTCGGGAACGGCGCGCGCACGACACTCCCCTCGCGCAGGTCCTGCGCATAGCGCAGCGCGTTCGAGTTGTACTGGACGGGGCGAACGAACGTCCACGACAAACCACTCGCGCGCACGGCCTCTTCCGCACGGAGGTGCCGCAACGCGAGGACGTTGGCGGGCTGGGTGTCGACCAGCCGCGAGGACAGCAGCACCACGTGCCGCACCCCGGCCCGTCGGGCGAGCTCCAGGATCGGCACTTCGGCCCCGGAGACGATCAGGTGCAGGACCTCGACACCGCGCAGGGCGGCCGCGAGCGAATCCGGACGGGTCAGGTCGGCTCGGTACGGCTCGGTGTCCTCCGGCAGCGAGGCGCCGTCCGGATCTCGCGACACGGCGCGAACGGCAAGACCGGCTTCGCGGAAGCCGTCGAGCATGTGCCGCCCGACGCGGCCCGAAGCCCCTGTGACCAAGAACATGGACTCCACGCTATACGGAGCCACCGGCCCCATGACCACCACTCACACGAATGCGGGCGGTTGCGATGACCCGGGCCCGTACCGACACGTGAGTCTTTTTGGTGGTTATAGCAACCAAAAAGACTCACGCCCCTCTCCGGCGGGACACAGTCTCCGAGTCGACTTGCGGCCCTGGTGAGCTGTGTGCGGCCTCCGTCCTCGAGAGACTGCGACACGTACCCTGGACCGACGCTGATCAGCGGAGTCCCGCGACGGGGCTCAGTAGGGACTGAATCGATCTCGGGAGGGTGTCGTGCACTACCGGACCTTGGGCGGCAGTGGCTGTGCCGTGTCGACGTACGCGCTCGGCACCATGACCTTCGGCAACGAAACCGACGAGTCGGGCTCCCACGCGCAACTCGACCGCTTCGTCGAGGTGGGCGGCACCCTCGTCGACACCGCCGACGTCTACACCGCCGGAGCCGCCGAGCAGATCATCGGCTCATGGCTGGACAAGCGCGGCCCTGCTGCCCGCGAACAGATCGTGCTGGCCACGAAGGGCCGCTTCCCGACCGGCCGTGGGCCCAACGACCGGGGACTCTCCCGCAAACACCTCGCGTCCGCACTGGACGCCTCGCTGCGCAGGCTCGGTGTCGAGACGGTCGACCTCTATCAGCTGCACGCGTTCGACCCGTACACACCGCTGGAGGAAACGCTGTCCTTCGTGGACGACGCGGTCAGCGCGGGCAAGGTGCATTACCTCGGACTGTCGAACTTCACCGGCTGGCAACTGCAGCGCGCCGTGGACGTCGCCGAGTTCCGCGGGCTCACCGCGCCGCTGACGCTGCAACCGCAGTACAACCTGCTCGCCCGCGAGACCGAGTTCGAGATCGTGCCCGCCGTGCAGGCCAACGGGCTCGGGCTGCTGCCGTGGTCACCGCTGGGCGGCGGCTGGCTCACCGGCAAGTACACCCGGGACAGTGCCCCCGATGGCGCCACCCGCCTCGGCGAGAACCCGGCTCGCGGAATGGAGGGCTACGACCGTCGCAACACCGAGCAGCGCACGTGGGACGTCGTCGACGCGGTCCGCGCCGTGGCCGACGAGCGCGGAGTGTCCATGGCACAGGTGGCGCTGGCGTGGCTGTCCGACCGCCCCGCGGTGACCTCGGTGATCCTCGGGGCTCGCACCCTGGAACAGCTCGACGCCAACCTCGCCGCCGTCGACGTGCGGCTCACCGCCGAGGAGACCGGCCGCCTCGACGCCGCGAGCGACCCCGGCGCGCCGGACTACCCGTACGGCCCGCTCGGGCTGGACCAGCGCGACCGGCACCTGCGCGGCGAGGTATGATCCGTCAGCTCACCGGCTCCTGCCACTGCGCGAGCACCGTGATCGTGCCGGGGTCGATCTCGGTGAACCCGGCGTCCCGCACCGCCGCCACCCGGTGCTCGCGCCACGCGCTCGCCGAGTCGCCGGTGTGCAGCGCGTTCCAGACGGCCGGTTCCGGCGTGCGCACCGCGCAGCGGTAGTCGGCGGCCGACCACCGCTCGAGCCCCTCGTCGTCGCCGTCACCGTGCAGCTGCGCGGCGAGGATCATCGTGGCGTGCCCGACCTGAGCTGCCGTCTTCCCGGCGCTCATTCCCACGTCGGGGTTCAGCCACAACACGGGCAGCCCCGCGGGGGCCTGCCCCGGGTCGTCGGTGTCGAGTTCACTGCCGGAGATCTGCAGCCGGGTGAGTTCCTTCGGCATGTCGGCCACCCGGGCTGGGAGCAACGCCCGCACCTGTGCACCGTGCACGGAGAACGTGTGACCGGGAAGGTCCTGCACCGCGCGCCAGTGCGCACCCCGCGCCCGGCGCGCGACCTTCCGGATCCGCCCGGAGATCCACCGGTGCATCGCCTCGTGCCACTCGCCACCGACGGCGCAACGCTCGTCCAGACACACCGCGAGCGACGCGGCGGCAGCGGCTTCCAGCAGGTCGGTGCGCCGGGGCGGCTCGGTGCGTTCGATCCGCAGCACCAGCGGCATCAGGACGACCTCGTCGGGCTCCTCGTCGGAGGTGTCCCGGGTGGACTCGCCGGACAACGACAACCACGTCGCATAGCGCGCGAGCAGCGGATTCAACACGGGGGCAGCACTCAGCACCCGGCCATTGTCTCACCATGGCGTGAGCCTTTTTAGTGGTCATAGCCACCAAAAAGGCTCACGCCCGCTGCGCCTCAGTCCTCGAGCGGCACCCGGCGCACCACGCCGTCCTCGGCGTCGGCGGACTCCACCTCGGCCCTGGTCACGCCGAGCATGAACAACACCGCGTCGAGGAACGGCACCGACAGCGCCGTGTCCGCGACCTCACGCAACGCCGGTTTCGCGTTGAACGCGACGCCCAGCCCGGCCGCCGAGAGCATGTCGATGTCGTTGGCGCCGTCGCCGACGGCCACGCACTGACCGTGCGGCACGTCGAACTCCTGCGCGAACCGGCGCAACGCCTTCGCCTTGCCGGGACGGTCCACGACCTCGCCGATCACCTGCCCGGTCAGCTTGCCGTCGACGACCTCGAGTTCGTTGGCCGCGGCGAAGTCCAGCCCCAAGTCGTCCACCAGCGCGTCGATGATCTGCGTGAAGCCTCCGGAGACGACGCCGGTGTGGAATCCGAGCCTGCGCAACGTGCGCACCGTCGTGCGCGCACCGGGCGTGAGTTCCAGCTCCGCGGCGACCTCGCCGAGGACGGACTCCGGCAGACCCGCGAGCGCCTGCACACGGCGACGCAGCGACTCCTCGAAATCCAGCTCGCCGCGCATCGCCTCCTCGGTGACCCTGCGGACCTCGTCCTCACGACCGGCCTTCGCCGCGAGCATCTCGATGACCTCGCCCTGCACCAGCGTCGAGTCCACGTCGAAGACCACGAGCCGCTTCGCGCGGCGGCTCAGGCCGGTGCGCTCCACGGCCACGTCCACCCCGATCCGCGCGGAGAGTTCGGTCGTCTCGCTGGTGAGCGCGGCGTCCGCCTCTTCCCCCTCGGGCGCGCTGACGTGCAGCTCCAGGCCTGTGACCGGGTAGTCGGCGACGCGGCGGATGGAGTCGATGTTCACGTTGATCGCCGCGAGCCTGCGCGCGACCTCGGTGAAGCTCCTGGCCGTCACCGGCCTGCCGAGCACGACCAGCACGTGCGTCGACGCGAGCCTGGCGGCGTCCCCGTCCTCGGCGTCGATCTCGACGTCCACCGTCATGCCCACGGTCGCCATCGCCTGCTCGACCGACTCCTGCAGATGCTCCGGGTCGCCTTCGGTGGCCACCAGGACACCCAGCACCAGCCGTCCCCGGATGACCACCTGCTCCACGTCGAGGATGTCCACGCCGTGCGCGGTCAACGCGGCGAACAGCACCGACGTCACGCCGGGCTTGTCCTCGCCGGTCACGGTCATCAGCACGCTCGTGTGCTGCGAGGTGGTCACGTCTGGCTCCTTCGGCATCGACGACAACGTCCGCTCCCCGGGGGCGAGCCCCGGAAAAAGACGAGGAGCCCCGCGGTCGGCACCGACCGTCGGGGCTCCTCGTCGAGCGGACCCAGCCTGGCACACCGCCGATCCCCGGGACCAGCTTCTGTGGCCCGTCTCCTGCTTTCAGTATGACCGGAGCCACACCGGAACGATTCGGATCCACTCCGCCCGGCCGCGCCCCACGCGAAGAACCCCGGGCCGGACGAACCGGGCACCGGGGTTCCTGCGCATGCTGTTCCTTCGGGATCGTGCGGATTCAATCCGTGCGGCCCCTCACTTCTCCTTCGGGTCGCGATCGCCGCCCTGCTCGGGCGGCACGATCGCCTGTGCGGCCTCTTCCGAGACCGCGGCGTGCGCCAGCGGCTTGCCGGTGAACCCGACGTGGCCCTCCAGGCGCATCCGCTCGGCGACGTGCGGGTAGTGCAGCTCGAAGGCAGGCCGCTCGGAGCGGATCCGGGGCAGCTCGGTGAAGTTGTGCCGCGGCGGCGGGCACGAGGTGGCCCACTCCAGCGAGTTGCCGTAGCCCCACGGGTCGTCGACGTCGACGATCTCGCCGTAACGGTAGCTCTTGAACACGTTCCACAGGAACGGCAGCATCGACGCGCCCAGCAGGAACGCGCCCGCCGTGGAGAACGTGTTCAGGAATGTGAACCCGTCGCTTTCCAGGTAGTCGGCGTAGCGGCGCGGCATGCCCTCGTTACCGAGCCAGTGCTGCACCAGGAACGTGGCGTGGAAGCCGATGAACGTCAGCCAGAAGTGCAGCTTGCCGAGACGCTCGTCCATCATCCGGCCGGTCATCTTCGGGAACCAGAAGTAGATCCCGGCGAAGGTGGCGAACACGATCGTGCCGTAGAGGACGTAGTGGAAGTGCGCCACCACGAAGTACGTGTCCGAGACGTGGAAGTCGATCGGCGGCGCGGCGAGCAGCACACCCGTCAGACCACCGAACAAGAACGTCACGAGGAAGCCGACCGAGAAGATCATCGGTGTCTCGAACGTCAACTGGCCGCGCCACATGGTGCCGATCCAGTTGAAGAACTTCATGCCGGTCGGGATCGCGATGAGGAACGTGGTGAAGGCGAAGAACGGCAAGAGCACGGCGCCGGTGGCGTACATGTGGTGCGCCCACACCACCACCGACAGCGCCGCGATGCCCAGCGTCGCGTACACCAGCCCGGAGTAGCCGAACAGCGGCTTGCGGCTGAAGACCGGGAAGATCTCGGAGACGATGCCGAAGAACGGCAGCGCGACGATGTAGACCTCGGGGTGGCCGAAGAACCAGAACAGGTGCTGCCAGAGGATGACGCCGCCGTTGGCCGGGTCGAACACGTTCGCGCCGAGCTGCCGGTCGGCCAGCAGGCCCGCCAGTGCGGCGGTCAGGATCGGGAAGGCCATCAACACCAGCACGCTGGTGACCAGGATGTTCCAGGTGAAGATCGGCATCCGGAACATGGTCATGCCGGGCGCGCGGAGGCAGACGACCGTCGTGATCATGTTCACCGCACCGAGGATCGTGCCCAGGCCTGAGACCAGCAGGCCCGAGATCCACAGATCGGCTCCGAGCCCAGGTGAGTGCAGCGCGTCCGACAGCGGGGTGTAGGCGAACCACCCGAAGTCGGCGGCACCGCCCGGCACGAGGAAACCGCTGATGACGATCGTCCCGCCGAGGGAGAACAGCCAGAAGCTGAAGGCGTTCAGGCGCGGGAACGCCACGTCCGGGGACCCGATCTGCAGCGGCAGGATGTAGTTGGCGAACCCGAACAGGATCGGCGTCGCGTACAGCAGCAGCATGATCGTGCCGTGCATGGTGAACAGCTGGTTGTACTGCTCCTGCGACAGGAACTGCATGCCCGGCACCGCGAGCTCACCCCGGATCAGCATGGCCATGAGGCCACCGATCAGGAAGAAGGCCATCGAGGTGACGAGATACAGGATGCCGATCTGCTTGTGATCGGTCGTCCGCAGCATCTGCGTGAAGAACGACCCCTTGACCGACTTGCGCGCCGGGTCGGGGCGCGTGGCGATCGGCTCTGGCGCGACGGCCGTCACGGTGCCTCCTGCACTGACGAAAGCTTGCAGGCTCCGGAGAGCCCTCCGACCCGGCGGGCCGTGGTGATCGGCAGGCGGAGACGGTGCCGTCGCACGCTGCCGGCTGATGATGGTAGTCCGACCGACTCGGGCGAGTACGGGCGGCCCGTAGCCACCCTATTCATGGCAGGTGTCGGAGTCAGTAGCGATGAGATCGACCCGACACCCGGACACCTCCGGACGACTCGGACCGGCGATCGCGCGATCGCGGGAGCGGAGTGCTCGCGAAACGCGCCGGGACGCCGGTTAACCTACGGGAGAAGGCATGACCGCCCTCGACGCCCGCTGCGGCGCAGTCCCCGGCCCGGCCGGGGACGAACGACTCACCCTGGAGGGGAACACGTGCGTAGGACCATGATCATCGGCGCCCTGCTGGCCGGAGGTCTCGCGCTCGCGGGCTGCGCTCCGTCGACGGAGGCGCCCAGCTCGAATCCGCCCGCCCCGGGCACGCCCCCGCCCCCGTCGGAGATCGCGCCGGCCGGGCCGGAGAACAGCCAGGGCAGCGGCGACGAGCAGGGCCAGGGGCAGGGCCCCGGCCAAGGCGAGGGCGCAGGCGAAGGCCCGAGCAGCACCGACCAGCAGTTCGCGCAGATGATGGTGCCGCACCACGAGCAGGCACTGGAGCTCTCCGAACTGGCCACGAGCACGTCGCAGAACCCTCAGGTGCGCGACCTCGCGAGCCGGATCGCGCAGGCACAGGGCCCGGAGATCGGGCAGATGCGGGCATGGCTCGGCGAGCAGCAGGGCCAGGGCGGTGAGACCCCGCAGCAGGGCGGCATGTCCGGGATGGTGAGCCCGGAGGCGATGGACGCGCTGCGCCAGGCTTCCGGCGAGGAGTTCGATCGACTGTGGATCGAGGCGATGATCCAGCACCACGAAGGTGCCGTGGAGATGGCCCAGACCCAGCTCGAGGAGGGTTCGGACCCGCGGATGCGCGGCCTCGCCGAGCAGATCGTCGGCGCTCAGGAGGCCGAGCTCCAGGAACTCCGCTCGCTACAGGGCTGACCCCCCGCACTCGAGGCGAACGGCACCTTCGCCTCACCGCTCCTCCGGAGCGAACGGCACCCTCGCCCCACCAGACGGAGCGAACGGCACCTTCGCCCCACCGCTCCTCCGGAGCGAACGGCACCTTCGCCTCACCGCTCCTCCGGAGCGAACGGCACCCTCGCCCCACCAGACGGAGCGAACGGCACCTTCGCCCCACCAGACGAGGCGAACGGCACCTTCGCCCCACCAGACGGAGCGAACGGCACCTTCGCCCCACCAGACGGAGCGAACGGCACCTTCGCTTCACCAGACGGAGCGAACGGCACGTTCGCCTCACGTCGGGGTGCGCTCGGGTCTGTTGTTCGCGGCGACCGCGACCTACTATGAGTAACCTACTTGTCGGTAGGAACGGAGCGCAGGAGATCAGATGCCGCAGTCACTTTCTGGCAAGACCGTGCTCATCACCGGCGCCGCACGCGGCATCGGTGCCGAGACCGCCCGCTCGCTGGCTCGCCGTGGTGCCCGCGTCTCGCTGATCGGACTCGAACCCGCCGAGCTGGCGTCCGTCGCCGCCGAACTCGGCGACCGGCACGCCTGGTTCACCGCCGACGTCACCGACAGCGAATCGCTGGAGAAGGCCGTCGCGGGCACCGTCGAACACTTCGGTGGCATCGACGTCGTGATCGCCAACGCCGGCGTCGCTCCGTTCGGCACCGTGCTGGGAACCGACCCGGACTCGTTCCTGCACACCATCGACGTCAACCTCAACGGAGTCTTCCGCACGGTCCGCGCCGCGCTTCCCCACGTCGTCGACCGCCGCGGCTACGTGCTGGTGGTCTCCTCGCTGTCGGCATTCGCCCCCACGGCGGGCATGAGCGCGTACACGGCGAGCAAGTCGGGCTGCGAGGCGTTCGCCAGCGCGTTGCAGGGGGAACTCGCCCATCTCGGCGTCGACGTGGGCAGCGCGCACCCGTCGTGGATCGACACGGACCTCGTCCGGGAGGTTTCGGCGGACCTGCCGAGCTTCCGCGAGATGCGCGCGGCACTGCCGTGGCCGATGCATTCGCTGACCACTGTGGACAAATGCGCGGAGGCCTTCGCCGCGGGCGTGGAACGCCGCGCACGCAGGATCTACGTCCCGCGCTCGGTCATGCTCATGCACTGGATGCGCAACCTGCCTGCGTCCCGCCCGGTCGCAAGACTCATGCGGACCGTTCAGCGCAGGCTCGTTCCGCAGATGGAGGCCGAGGTGCGCGCACTGGGCCGGTCCTTCAGCCGACGCAACCAGGACCTGCACGAAAAGTCACGCGGCTGACGGTTCCGTCGAAAGGGGACGGCCGTCAGAGGCATCTGGGAACGAGCATGTGTGCCCGTAGGGCACGCGCTCATACGTGACCAGCCCGGCAGGGCGAGGGGGCTCCGGCGTTCGGAGTTCGTGCCTCGCACGGCAGGGGTTCTCGCCGCATACGCGCGGTACTCACGAGGATCCCAACGCAGCGAGCCGTGGGGCGGCGGCACCGGACCATCCACCCGAGTTCCACAATGGACTCTCAGGGATAGCGCGCGGCACCCGTGAGACCGCGTCCGCGCACAGCGGCGGACCCGGAGCGGGTGGGGGCACCGTGTCGGCCTGTCGGCACGCGGTGCTGTTGTCTGCGGCGCTCTTCCTCGACCTCGGCAATCAGCCACCACACCGGGTACCGGCCCTCGCCCGCGCCGCTGTGCGCGGAACGTCCCGGCACTCCGGGATCGCGCTGCCACCACGGGCCACGCGTGAGCAGTCCGCCCGCGAGCGCGCCCAGGGTGTTGAGCGCGATGTCGTCGGTGGACGCGACACGACCGGTGACGGTGAGGAACTGGACGCTCTCGACGACGCACGAGACGACCAACCCCGCCAGCGCGATCTTGAGCGGCTTGTCCAGCCAGGTGAGCCGGAACGGGGCGAGCGCGCCGAGTGGGACCAGCAGCAGCATGTTGCCGAGCAGTTGGATCCACGGGCGGGCGTCACCGGGATGGGCGGCGAGTGCGATCGCGATGTCGTTGCCGGGGTTGAGGGCCAGCGGCTCGACGACGGCCGCCTGCGGCGAGAGCACGAGATACGCCGTCACCAACGACGAGTACACCAGCAGGGCGTCGATCAGCGGATCGCGCACGATGAAGGGGACATCGCGCAGCCGGCTTCGCAGCGCGACCGACACGACCGCCACGAGGATGGCGACCGGAAAGAGGACGAGAGCGATCGGGACGAGACCGTTGAAGGACACGAGAAGTTGATGCACGCTTGAGCACTTCCTCCTGTCGCGAGCGCCGTCCGCGCTCATACGTTCGCCCGCACCGGTCACCGGCACGAGCGGACACCCGGTTCCGCAGGGGATGTCGCGAGCGACAAGATGAGAGACGAAAAGCGGCTGTGATCGGCCGCTGCGAAAGAATTTGTTGACGAACGAGGTTCACCCGGCGAGTGAACACGGTTCTCGCACCGTCGTGGGTTTCTGTCCGAACTGTTCGTCGCGTTCTCCCGGTGACACCCGCGGTCCGCACGAATGGCCGGGCGCCGCCCCGGGAGGAGGGCGACACCCGGCCATCAGGTGGTGCTGTTCAGCCGGTGCACTCCCGGATGGGCGTCAGCCCTGTGCGACCTGGAGCAGGTCCGGGATGGTGCCCTGCGGGGCGCCCTGGATGACCCCGGCCGAGGCAGTGTCCTGCAGCGCGGTCACGATGTCGGCAGGAGCCGAGCCCTCGTTGAGACCCAGGTGCACCGCGGCGACACCGGCCACGTGCGGGCTGGCCATCGACGTGCCGCTGAGCGTGTCGGTGCTCCCACCCGGAACGGTCGACTCGATGTCCACACCCGGGGCGTAGCCCTCCACGGTCTCACCGTAGTTCGAGAACTCCGCGTGGGTGTCGGTCTCGTCCGACGCCGACGTGGTGAACACACCCTCGGCCGACGCGGGCGAGACGTTCGAGGCGTCCTGGCTCTCGTTGCCCGCGGCCACCGCGAGGAACACACCCTGATCGACCAGGCCGGTCGCGGCCTCGTCCAGCGCCGGGTCCTTGCCGCCACCCAGCGACATGTTCGCCACCGCAGGCTTGCCGGCGGCGTCCTGGGCGACCCAGTCCAGACCCTTGATGATGCCCTCGGTCGAACCGGAGCCGTCGTCGCCGAGAACCTTCACCCCGACCAGGTTCGACGCCTTCGCGACGCCGTAACCCGCCGAGCCGATCGTGCCGGCGACGTGCGTGCCGTGGCCCTGCCGGTCGCCGCCGTCACCACCAGTCGTGTCGAAACCGACCGAGGCACGACCCTCGAAGTCCGCGTGCTCGGCGTCGATCCCCGTGTCGAGGATGTAGGCGGTCACGCCCTCACCGTTGCCCGCCGGCGTGTAGGCCCCGTCCAGCGGCAGCTGGGGCTGATCGATGCGGTCCAGACCCCACGTCGCCTGTGCGTCCTGAGTCGGTGCTTCGACCTGAATGTCGTAGCTCTGCGAGACACCCTCGACGTTCGGGTTCGACCGCACCTGGTGCAACTGCTCCGGGCTCAGCTGCGCCGAGAAGCCGTTCAGCGTGTTCGTGTAGACCTGCCGGGTCTGCACGTCCATCTCCTGAGCGGCACCGAAGACGTTGGCACCGTCCTTGAGGTTCACCACGAACACGTCACCGGCACCGGAAGCGGCTTGCTGGTGCATCGTCAGCGGAGCGAGGTCCTGGTTCGGGGCCGCGTGCGCGGGGGCGACCGCCAGCAGCAAGGCCGCAGCGGACACACCGGCACCGGCGCCCATCAGAGTTTTCTTCACGAAGTTCGTCCCTCCGTCTTTCACCGCCCGGGAAATCGGGCGACGTATGAATTGACTTCGGATAGGAGGGAACTTAACGGCGTGATGTCCGACGAAGAATCGTGTTGGCTGAAACCCGCCACCTCGACGGGCGCTTCAACAGCTACCGGTCGCGATTCGAACAGATCGCGGCCACCGCATTTGCGCTGCGTGCGCGGCATCTCGCCGGACACACAACCGTCTCTTGCTCCACCAGAAAAGGAGAATTGCCACAATTCCCAGCCGCGGAACAATCACGGTCGCAGCCGGGAAAAACGACAAACGACGGACTCCGCCGAAACACGGGAAATCATGTCCGCGCGCACCGGCGATCACGCTGCGGCAGACCCGTTCGCCGGAGTGTGTTCGTCCGAACGGCTCACTTCTTGCGGAACAGCCACCGTAGCGGATCGTAGCTGCGGTCGGCGACCCGCTCCTTCAAGGGGATCAGCGCGTTGTCGGTGATCTGGATGTGTTCCGGGCACACGTCCGTGCAGCAACGCGTGATGTTGCAGAAGCCCAACCCGTGCTCCTGCTTGGCGTCTTCCCGGCGTTCCGGGTACTCGTCGAGCGGATGCATCTCCAGCTCGGCCTCGCGCATCAGTAGCCGTGGTCCGGAGAACGCTTCCTTGTTTTCCTCGTGGTCCCGGATGACGTGGCAGGTGTCCTGACACAAGAAGCATTCGATGCACTTGCGGAACTCCTGCGAGCGTTGCACGTCGACCTGCTGCATCCGGTACTCGCCGGGCTCGAGGCCCTCCGGCGGCCGGAACGCGGGGACCTCGCGCGCCTTGACGTAGTTGTAGGACACGTCGCACACCAGGTCCTTGATCACCGGGAAGGTTCGCATCGGCGTGATCGTGATCGTCTCGCCCTCGGCGAAGGTCGACATGCGGGTCATGCACATCAACTTCGGGCGACCGTTGACCTCCGCCGAACACGACCCGCACTTGCCCGCCTTGCAATTCCACCGCACGGCCAGGTCCGGGCACTCGGTCGCCTGCAGCCGATGCACCAGGTCGAGCACGACCTCGCCCTCATAGGAGTCGACGTGGTGGTCGCGCAGCTCTCCACCCTCGGAATCGCCGTGCCACACCCGCAGATGTGCCTGCTGTGCCATCGTCCTCGTCTCTCCTCTCAGGACTCCGCGGACGGCACCGCCGCCAGCTCGTCCTCGGTGAAATACTTGCGGAGCTCGTCGAGCTGGAACAGCGCGAGCAGGTCCTCGCGCATCGGCGTCTGCGGTTGCTCGACGACCTCGACCGGACTCTCGACACCGTGCGGCGGGCCGTCGAGCGTGCACACCAGCAGGGTCTTGCGCCAATTCGGATCCATCCCAGGGTGGTCGTCCCGAGTGTGCCCACCCCGGCTCTCGGTCCGCAGCACCGCCGCCCGCGCCACGCATTCGCTGACCAGCAGCATGTTCCGCAGGTCCAGCGCGAGATGCCATCCGGGGTTGAACTGCCGGTTGCCCTCCACCGCCAGGTGCCGCGCACGCTCCCGCAGGCCGGTCAGCGCGTCGAGCGCCTGGCGCATCTCCTCTCCGCGCCTGATGATGCCGACGAGGTCGTTCATCGACTGCTGCAACTCGTGATGCAGGGTGTACGGGTTCTCCGCCGACGTCGCCGAATCCCCCGGGTCGAACGGATCCTCCGCGCGCCGAGCCGCCGCGTCCACATCGGACTCGGCCGGCGCGGGTCGTGCTCCGATTCCCTGGACGTACTCCGACGCACCAGCACCCGCGCGCCGCCCGAACACCAGCAGGTCCGACAACGAGTTGCCGCCGAGCCGGTTCGAGCCGTGCATCCCCCCTGCGACCTCACCGGCGGCGAACAGGCCCGGCACCCGCGACGCCGCGGTGTCGGGCTCGACCTCCACACCACCCATCACGTAGTGGCAGGTCGGCCCCACCTCCATCGGCCCCGCGGTGATGTCGACGTCCGCGAGCTCCTTGAACTGGTGGTGCATCGACGGCAGCCGCCGGGTGATCTCCTCGGCGGGCATCCGGCTCGACACGTCGAGGAACACCCCGCCGTGCTCGCTGCCGCGCCCCTCCTTGACCTCGCTGTTGATCGCGCGGGCGACCTCGTCCCGCGGCAGCAGCTCGGGGGGTCGGCGGTTGGTGTCCGGGTCGTCGTACCAGCGGTCGCCTTCGTCCTCCGAGTCGGCGTAGTTGTCCTTGAACACCTCGGGGATGTAGTCGAACATGAACCGCCGGTCCTCGGAGTTGCGCAGCACCCCCCCGTCCCCGCGTACCGACTCGGTGACGAGGATGCCCTTCACGCTGGGCGGCCACACCATCCCGGTCGGGTGGAACTGCACGAACTCCATGTTGATCAGCGCCGCGCCCGCCTTGAGCGCGAGCGCGTGACCGTCCCCTGTGTACTCCCACGAGTTCGACGTGACCTTGAACGACTTGCCGATGCCGCCGGTCGCGAGGATCACCGCCGGCGCCCGGAACTCGACGAACCGTCCGTTCTCCCGCCAGTAGGCGAACGCGCCCGCCATCCGGTCGCCGTCCTTGAGTAGCTCGGTGACCGTGCACTCCTGGAACACCCGCAGCCGCGACTCGTACTCCCCGGTCTCGGCGTGGTCGTCCTGCTGCAACGAGACGATCTTCTGCTGCAGCGTGCGGATGAGTTCGAGCCCGGTGCGGTCGCCGACGTGGGCCAGCCGCGGATACTCGTGCCCGCCGAAGTTGCGCTGGCTGATCCGCCCGTCCGCGGTGCGGTCGAACAGCGCGCCGTAGGTCTCCAGCTCCCACACACGGTCCGGCGCCTCGGTGGCGTGCAGTTCGGCCATTCGCCAGTTGTTCAGGAACTTGCCGCCCCGCATGGTGTCCCGGAAATGGACACGCCACTCGTCACGGGAGTTGACG
Source organism: Allosaccharopolyspora coralli (assembly GCF_009664835.1). Lineage (NCBI taxonomy): Bacteria > Bacillati > Actinomycetota > Actinomycetes > Pseudonocardiales > Pseudonocardiaceae > Allosaccharopolyspora > Allosaccharopolyspora coralli. Next base: position 1,101,359 of record NZ_CP045929.1, on the reverse strand, counting down.
TTGCCCATCGAGGCCGCGATCCCGCCCTCGGCCATCACCGTGTGGGCCTTGCCGAACAGGGACTTGCAGATCACCGCGGTGCGCAGCCCGCGCTGTCGTGCCTCGATCGCCGCGCGCAGACCCGCTCCCCCGGCACCGATCACGAGAACGTCGTAGTCGTGCCGTTCGATCTCCACCATGTGCGGTGTTGCTCCCTCGTCAGTTGAACAGTCGCAGGTCGGAGATCACACCGGCCGCGATGAGCGTCACGTACAGGTCGACCAGTGCCACGGAGAACAGCGACGCCCACGCCAGCTGCATGTGCTTGCCGTTCATCTTCGTGACCTGGTTCCACATCCAGTACCGGACCGGATGCTTGGAGAAGTGGTTGATACGGCCGCCGACGAGGTGCCGGCACGAGTGGCACGAGAGCGTGTACGCCCACAGCAACACCACGTTGATCAGCATCAACACGGTGCCCAGACCCATGCCGACCCCGCCGTCGGCGCCCTTGAAGGCGATCACCGTGTCGTAGGTGAGCACGCAGGCCACCAGCAGGGCCGCGTAGAAGAAGTACCGGTGCGAGTTCTGCAGGATCAGCGGGAGCCGCCGCTCGCCGGTGTAGGACTTGTGCGGCTCGCGCACCGCGCACGCAGGCGGCGACAACCAGAACGACCGGTAGTACGCCTTGCGGTAGTAGTAGCAGGTCAGGCGGAACCCGAGCACGAACGGCAGCACGGCTACCGGCGGCGGCAGGAACGGGCCGAGATCGGGGACCGGCCGGCCGAAGTGACTCGCACCCGGCACGCACGCCTCCGACAGGCACGGCGAGAAGAATGGCGCGAGGTAGTTGTACTCCGGCACCCAGTACCACTGGTTCAGGAACACCCGCACCACGCCGTACACGACGAATGCGGACAGCCCCAGGAACGTCAGCAGCGGTGGCAGCCACCAACGGTCGCCGCGCAGGGTGCGCCGGTCGATCCGGGCACGACCCGCGGTCTCTGGCCGTGCCCGGCCGGTCGCGTCGGGGGGAGCGGACATGGCTGCCCTTCTGGTGTTGTCCGTCAGGTGTCAGTGGTTGTGCGGGTGGTGCCCACCGACTCCCTCGTCGTCGACGTCGCGCCACAGGTCGGGGTCGTACGGCGTATCCGGTACGACCACCGTGTCGTCCTTGGCGTGCCGCGGCTCGGGTGCCGGCGCTGCGGTGGCGAGGTCCGCCACGTCGATGTCGAGCCGGTCCACGTCGTTGTGGATGCGGCGCACGACTGCCAGGTCCCCGTAGCGGGCGTGCAGAGCGCCCACGCTGGAGCGGAGCTGGCCGAGCGCGCGCTGGAGGTCGGCGAGTTCGGAGGTCGTCGAGGTCATCGCTTCACCTCTCACGGTGCGTGTGGTGGGCACGACTCTGCCGAAACCACCGCCTTGTGACAAGGGACACACGAGGAGTGGCGCAGGATTCGCCCGACTGGTTCCTGAAGGTGGCGCGCGGGACCGGAGCCCTTCGGCGCCGCGGCGACAGGAGAACCCTGTGAGAACTGGCTCTGGTGCGAGACGCCCCGGCGTTGGAGTTCGCGCCTCGCGAGGCAGGGGTCCTCGCCGCGTACACCTGCGGATCGAGCCCCTGCGACCGGTGTCGCCTCGCTCGGCGCGGGCGACTCGTCGCGTCGAGGTGCGATGTTGAGTTCGGACTCACCTCCGGCCACCCTGTGATTACGAAGTCTGACCTTGTGTGATCAAGGAGGCACCGATGAAGACGAAGGCAGCGGTACTACACGGTGAAGGCAAGCCGTTCGAGATCATGGAACTGGACCTCGACGGCCCCAAGGACGGCGAGGTGCTGATCAAATACACCGCCGCAGGCCTGTGTCACTCCGACCTGCACCTCACCGACGGTGACCTGCCGCCCCGGTTCCCCATGGTCGGTGGCCACGAGGGCGCAGGCGTCATCGAGGACGTCGGGCCGGGCGTGACCAAAGTGCGGCCCGGTGACCATGTGGTGTGCAGCTTCATCCCCAACTGCGGGACGTGCCGGTACTGCTCCACCGGCCGCCAGTACATGTGCTACATGGGCGCGAACATTCTGGACGGGCAGCTCGCCGACGGGACCTACCGGTTCCACGCGAACGGCACGGACTACGGCGGCATCTGCATGCTCGGCACGTTCGCCGAGCGCTCCACGGTTTCCCAGCACTCGGTGGTCAAGGTCGACGACTGGCTGCCGCTGGAAACCGCGGTGCTCGTCGGCTGCGGCGTCCCCACCGGGTGGGGAACCGCCAACTACGCCGCGGGCGTGCACGCGGGCGACACCACCGTCGTCTACGGCATCGGCGGGATCGGCATCAACGCCGTGCAGGGTGCCGCGCACGCAGGCGCCAAGCACGTGATCGTGGTGGACCCGGTGCAGTTCAAGCGGGACACGGCCATGAAGTTCGGGGCCACCCACGCGTTCGCCACCGCAGCGGAGGCCGAGGAGAAAATACGGGAACTGACCTGGGGCGACATGGCGGATCAGGCACTGATCACCGTCGGTGTCGTCGACGACGAGGTGGTCACCGCAGGGTTCAACGCGGTCGGTAAGGGCGGCACCGTCGTTCTCACCGGGCTGGCCCGACCGGACAAGATCACCGTGCAGGTCTCCGGCACCGAGATGTCACTGTACGAGAAGACGATCAAGGGCACCATGTTCGGCTCGTCCAACCCGCAGTACGACATCGTCAAGATGCTGCGGCTCTACGACGCCGGCCAGCTCAAACTCGACGAACTGATCACCAAGCGCTACACGCTCGACGAGGTCAACCAGGGCTATCAGGATCTGCGCGACGGCAAGAACATCCGCGGGGTCATCGTGCACGAGAGCGCGTGAGCGACACGGCGAACGAACCTCACGGCGTGGGTTGCGAGCCCGGCGGTCGCCACTGACCGCCCGGCTGTGGTCTTGTTCTGATGCCCGTCAGGGCATGGTCTCGCGTGCTCAGCACGGGCACGGTGAGGCCCAACGAGGCGAGCGAACGCCGGACGGCACCCTGTCCGCCCGTGTCACCTCGAGTGAGGGCCACGAGCCGGACGGGGTGCCGTCCTTCGCGTTCGCGTTCGATTGTCGGTTTCTCAGCAGGTCAGAGAGGGCGCCGAGGCATCTCGTAGTCGTCGAGCGCCGGGATGTGCTGTGGGCCGTCCAGGACCGCAGGGTCGTCCGACACGTCCGCCCACTTCAGCAGCATCGCGGTCGCCTGGTCGCGTTCGGCCTGCGGCAGCTGCGCGATGTCGGAACCGTGATTGCCGCCCGGCACGGTGAACACCGCCGAGTCCTTCGGCGGTGCGGGCGAGACGCGGAACGGCTCGGCCGCCCACGGGTCGTTCCCCCCGTTGACGTAGAGCAACTCCGTACCCCGCGTGCGCACCCACCGGTCGATGTCGGCCATCGCCTTGCGGTCGAACTCCACCGGGAGCCCGTCCGGCAGGTATTGCGCGGGACCGCCGTCGTGGTCGTGGCGCAACAGGTCGTCGAGGTGCTCGTGCGAGACGTCCGGCCAGCCGAGCTCGGTGGCGGCCTGGAAGTAGTAGGGCACGTAGTGGTCGAGCCCGGCGTCGGCGAAGGAATCCCAGCCCACGGCGTTGCCGACGAAGTCCCAGAGCTGCTGCGTCGAGGCGTCGGCGGGCGGCACCGTGGCGCAGTCCGACTCGAGCTGGTATTGCCAGAACGCGTACACGGTGTCGAGGACGGTTCCCTCCAACGCCTGGTCGATGCCGCCGGGCAGCCGCTCGAAGGTCAGACCGTTGCGCTCGGCGTAGTCGCGGTAGCGCGCCAGCATCTCGTCGCGGCGTACGAGCACCTCCCGCTGCACCGCCGCCAGCGCGTCCCGGCATTCCGGGGTGCCGACGGTGGCGAAGAACTCGTCGTAGCGGCTGTCCTCCTCGTTGTCCACGTCGTTGGGGGCGACGTAGGCCACGGTGCCGTCGACGTCCTGGGGGTAGAAGCGGCGGTGGTACGTGGCAGTCATGCCGCCCTTGCTACCGCCGGTGGTGATCCACTCCTCGCCGTAGACCTGCCGGAACGCCTCCACCACGCGGTGCTGGTCGGTGGCCGCCTGCCAGATGTCGAGCGTGGTCCAGTCGGCCGGTTCGGGCCGCGACGGTTCGAAGAACCGGTACTCCATGTTGAGCTGGTTGCCGTCGACGAGCTGGGTCGGCTCGGCGCGGTGCGGCACAGGTGGAACGTAGTAGCCGCTGGTGTACATCACGTTCGGTCGCGCGAAGTCCTTGTGCAGGAGCGTGAGCCGCTGCTCGAAGGTGGGGCCGTCCGGATCGTGGTGATCGGCCGGTTGGGTGAACGTGAGGTCGAAGAAGCGGTAGCCCTGCTCGGTGGGGCGTTCCCCGACGACCGTCAGGCCCGGTATCGATTCCAGTCGGTCGACGACCCCGTCTCGTCCGGGCATCACGTCGTCTTGTCCGGGTGCCGCGCTCACCGGCGCTGCCGCGAGACCCAGCATCGTCACGCACGCGGCCGTGGCCGCGATCAGCCTTTTCACAGTCGTTCCCGCCTTCCCGTCCGGAGCAGCTCGACAGGGGGAACCTAGCGGCCCGGACGTCTCCGGTGGCCGTCCAGCGAGGAGTCGATACGCAGCCGAGATCCGTTCCCGTTCGTTTCCCACCCGAGGTGCCGTCGAGGCGGTGCGATCCGGATCCCCGGCGAGGCGGTGCGTACGAGACCATTACCGTTCGCATTCACCCTGTCACTCCACGAATTTCGGACGATCGGCGAAATAGTCGACCCGAAACGTCCGGGCGGATCACGAGAAACGCGACCCTTCGGCAACTCCGCGCCGATTCCGGCTCAGCGGGAGCGATCGGGGAGTTCCACGTGGATGCTCGGAGTAGTCACCTCCTGACCACGCGCACACCGCATCCGCCGCATCGAAACCCCACGTCAGACACTACCCGAAGTGACATCGACACAGTGGGTGACAGACGAGGACATGATCGACGAATAGCGGCGACTACACATCGAGTACAGCTGGTATCGGACCGACAAAATGGTGCGACAAGCCACGGCGAGAATCGGCGTCCAGGTACCCGTATACGTACATTCACCGGTGTCACCCGGGCTCAGGACCGGCAATGTCGACGTCGTTCCGCCCGGCACCCCCGAAGCCGGGGAACGACCCCTTCCCCCGAAGAAGAAGAGATTCCCCGAAGTGCACTACATCACTGGCAAATCGAACGCCGACGAGAACCAGTCCCCCCGTCCCACCGCGGCGCGTCGCGTCCGCAAGACGCTCATCACGCTCGGCGCGGCCTCCGCGATGACCCTGATGAGTTTCGGCAGCGCCGCTGCCGCCCCGGTCTCGCACCCCGACGGACCGGTCCTGTCCGGCCCTGCCGCCCAGATCGTGCAGCAGATCAAGGACAGCCAGAACGGTCCGCAGCAGAAGCCGCAGGCTGCGAAGGACAACGCCGGCGCCAAGAAGGGCCAGGCCAAGGGCAACGGTCAGAACAAGCCCCGCCAGGCGCCCGCCCCGGCGCCGTCTCTGCCGGACCGGATCATCTCGGCCGCGCAGCCGGAGATCGGTACCACCGAGACCGGTGGCGACAACTGCCAGAAGTACTCCGGTCAGTGCGTCTCCTGGTGCGCCCTGTTCGCCATGAACATGTGGCAGGACGCCGGCGTCGACGTCGACCCCGAGCAGTACGCCTTCACCGGCAACGTCTACGAGACGGGCCAGGAGAAGGGCACCGCCTACGACGCGGAGAACCTCGACCAGGCCAAGCCGGGCGACGTCCTGCTCTTCGGTACCGGCCCGAGCAGCCCGTCCACGAGTAAGCACATCGGCATCGTCGAAAAGGTCGACGGTAACCAGGTGACGACGATCGAGGGCAACACCGGTGACAACACCGACAGTGTCGAGCGCAAGACGCACGAGTTGAGCTCGGAGACCTTCTACGGCGGCGTCAGCCCCTGGTGATGACGCACCGCGGATGACGAGCGGAGACGCAAGCGGGTGGATCCTTCGGGGTCCACCCGCTTTCGTGTGCTCTCCGTCGCCGGGGCAGGCACACTGATGGCATGGCAGCTCAACTCATGCGCCCCCAGGACAGCAAGATGATCGCCGGCGTGTGTTCCGGCATCGCGCGGCGGTTCGGCTGGAGCACCGGGCTGGTGCGCCTCGCGTTCGTGATCTCCTGCGTTCTGCCCGGCCCGCAGATTCTGATCTACATCGCCCTGTGGATCCTCATCCCCAAGACACCCTGACGACCAGACGGCGGGGTGTGCGGGGAGCGTGAGCCTTTTTGGTGGCTAGAGCAACCAAAAAGGCTCACGCCCCGGCGGCGCTGACCGGAGGCGGAATGTCCGAGCACGACGACGCGGTGCAGAGCCTGTGGCCGCTGATGGATCTCGTGACCCCGATGGCGTTGCGTGTCGCGGCGACGACGAACGTCGCGGACCTGCTCGCGGACGGACCGCTCGACGCGGCGGCCTTGGCCGAACGCTCCGGTACGGACTCCGACGCGCTCGCGCGGGTGCTGTCGCACCTCGCAGGCCAGGGTGTGTTCGTCGAGTCCACGCCGGGCGTGTTCGCGCTGAATGCGACCGCCGAGCAGCTGCGCAGCGACTCGCCCACGGGCATGCGACTGTGGCTGGACCTGGAAGGTTTCGGCGGCCGGATGGACCTCGCCTTCACCGAACTGCTGCACACCGTCCGGACTGGCGAACCGAGCTGGCAACGGGTGTTCGGTCAACCCTTCTGGGAGTACCTCGCCGATCACGCCTCCGTCGGCGCCGCGTTCGACGAGACGATGGCCTCCGGTCGGGAGTTCGTCCTGGACGCGGCGCGCGGCTACGCCTGGCCGTCGACGGCGCACGTGGTCGACGTGGGCGGCGGGACGGGTGCGTTGCTGGCGTCAGTACTGGAAGAGAACCCGGACGTACGAGCGAGCCTCGTGGATCTACCGGAAACGGTGGAGCGCGGACGGAAGTATCTCGCCGAACGAGGCGTGGACGAGCGGTGCACGTTCGACGGGCAGACCTTCTTCGACCCGCTGCCCGCGCGCGGCGATCACTACGTGCTGAGCAGCATCGTGCACGACTGGCCGGACGCGGAGGCCGTGGAGATTCTGCGCCGCTGCGCCGAGGCCGCGGGGAGCACCGGCCGGGTGATCGTGATCGAGTCCCACACTCCCGAGGCCGGTTCGTTCACCGAGATGAACCTGCGCATGCTCGTGTTGCTGGGTGGCCGCGAACGCACCGTCGACGAGTACACGGAACTGGCCCGGCGCGCGGGTCTGCGCGTCGCGGGCGTGCATACGACCCCCGTGGATCAGCTCGTCCTGGACTGCGTTCCGGAGAAGTGGTGACCACGACCGTCGACGGCCGGTCCGTGATCGTCGCGGACACCGCAGGCGTGATCACGTGCTGGAACCCCGTCGCCGAAACCCTGTTCGGACACCCGGCGCGCGACGCGGGTCGGCGGAGTCTCGATCTCGTGGTCCCGGCACACCTGCGGCAGGCGCACTGGGCAGGGTTCCGGCGCGCCATGCGGGAACCGCAGGTCAAGGATCTCGCGGCGAACTTGCCGGTGTTGTGCGCGGATGGGGAGATCCGTGAGGTCGCGGGACGGCTGCTCGTCGTCTGCGACGGCGTCGGCGTCGCGCTCGGCGCCATGGCCATCTGCACCCCGGACGCAACAACCACCGGCGTCCACCCGTTCAGGTGAGCCTCATGGCGAGCCGCCGCGCCGCCACTCCGCACGAGGCGAACGGCACTTTCGCCTCGTCTCCTGGGGCGAAGGTGCCGTTCACCTCTACAGAGGCGTGAGTCTTTTTGGTGGTCATAGCCACCAAAAAGACTCACGCTGCCTTATACGGATCGGCGGTGGTTCTCGCGTCGAGTCGGACCCGGCTGCGCCTCGGCGATCCAGGGCCCCTCCAGCGAGACGTCGGTGACTCCCTCCTCGAGCCAGGTGTACCGACCGTCGAGGAGTCGCTTGGCCACCCGGCGGTCGTCGGCGTCGGTATTGCTCCACAGTGCATCGAACAACGCCTCGACGCGGCGCCGGGCCTGTCTGCAGAAGACGTCGGCGAGCTCGAGCGCGGACCGGTCCTGACCGGCCGAACGCGCGTACACGCAGCTGGCGCTCATGGCGAACAGTTCGGCCCCGATGTCGACGATCCTGCCGAGGAACAGCTGCCGGTGCTCCAGTTTCGCCTGCCAGCGCGACATTCCGTAGAACGTCTGACGCGCGAGGCGGCGGCTCGCCCGTTCCACGAACCGCAAGTGCTCGGCGAGTGGGCCGTAATCGCCGAAACTGCTGCGCAGGTGGCCCTTGCCGACGAGGAGACTCGGCAGCCACTTCGCGTAGAACCCGGCCGCACCGCGAGCAGCGTCGGCCTTGGCCCGCATGTCGGCCTGAGGATCCACGAGGTCGCCCGCGACCGAGAGATGCGCGTCCACCGCTTCCCGTGCGATGAGCAGGCGCATGATCTCGCTGGAGCCCTCGAAGATCCGGTTGATCCGCAGATCGCGCAGCATCTGCTCGGCGGGAACCCCACGCTCACCGCGTGCTGCCAGCGAATCCGCCGTCTCGTAGCCGCGCCCGCCCCGCACCTGCACGAGATCGTCGGCGATTTGCCACGCGTGTTCCGAACTGTAGAGCTTCGCGAGCGCCGCTTCGATCCGGATGTCGTGCCGGTCCGCGTCCGCGAGCCGCCCGGAGACCTCGAGGATCGCCTCCAGCGCGAACGCCGTCGCGGTCATGTACGACAGCGTTCCTGCGATGGCCTCGTGCTCACCCACCGGCTTGCCCCACTGCACGCGCTCGGCCGACCACTCGCGCCCGATCCGCACGGACCATTTCGACGATCCGGCGCACAGCGCGGGAAGCGAGAGCCGACCGGTGTTCAGCGTGGTCAGCGCGATCTTGAGGCCGTCGCCCTCCCGGCCGATCCGGTTGCGCGCGGGCACCACCACGTCGTGCAGGCGGGTCACGCCGTTCTCGATGCCTCGCAGGCCGAGGAACTCGTTGCGGTTCTCGACCGTGATGCCGTCGGAGTTCGCTTCGACGACGAAGGCACTGACGCCGCCGCGGCGCCCTTCGGCCTTCGGCACTCGCGCCATCACCACGAGCAGGTCGGCGAGCACGCCGTTCGTCGTCCACAGCTTCACGCCGTTGAGGGTGTAGCTCTCGCCGTCGGCGGCGGGTTCGGCGGTCGCGGCGAGTCGCGCCGGGTCGCTGCCGACGTCGGGTTCGGTGAGCAGGAACGCCGTGATCTCGCGGACGCAGCGGGGAAGGAACTCGTCCTTCTGTTCCTGTGTGCCGAACATCTTCACCGGCTGCGGCACCCCGATCGACTGGTGCGCCGAGAGCAGCGCGCCGATCGCGGGGCTGGCGGTGCCGACGAGCATCAACGCGCGGTGGTAGTAGACGACGGGAAGACCGAGCCCGCCGTAGGCGCGCGGGATCTTGATCCCGAAGGCGCCGAGTTCCTTGAGACCGTTGATGACCTCGTCCGGCACCCACGCGTCCCGCTCGATGCTGGGGCCGTCGACGTTGGCCTCGCAGAACGCGCGCAGTCGCCGCAGGAACGCCTCACCCTCCGCCGAGGCGTCCGGATCGCTGTCGGGCAGCGGGTCGATCAGGTCGAGGCGGAGTCTGCCGAGGAACAGTTCCTTGCCGAAACTCGGCCGGTCCCAACGGGATTCCCGAGCTTCTTCGGCCACCTGCCTTGCCTGGTCGGCATCGACGTGCCCACCGGTGTCCGGACGATCGACCGTGGTCATCGTTGACCCCCTCGCGATTCGGAGTGATCCACGACACACCACGGTACTACCGGCGGGTAACACGCGAAAGTCGAACGGCCGCGCCGAGCGGTCAGCGCCGTAGCCACCCCACCGCGCCGAGAGCGTTGCTGCTCTCGGCGGTGTCCGCAGAGACCGGCCGGTCCGGCCGCCACAACGGCACGGGCACGAGACCCGGCTCGATCAACTCGTCGACGCGCACCAAGTCCTCGACCTCCTCGCGAGTGCGCCACCGCGCCGGGGTCGGCGTCGACGCCATGACCTCCTCTGCGTCCGCGACCTGCTGCGGCGTCGCGGACAGCGCCGAGATGTGCGACAGGACCAGCGCGCTGCCCGTCGTCGTGGCTTGCCGGTACTCGTCCAAGACCTCGTTCGCCTCGCGCTGGTCCGGGACGAACGGAATGATCGCGACGGCGAGCACCGCGACCGGGCGGGTGAAATCGATCAGCTCCGCCACCCCGGGCGCCGCGAGCACCTCCGACGGCACGCGGATATCGGCGTTGGTCACCGTCACACCGGTCGTCGAGTCCAGCAGCCGACGAGCGTGCGCCACCGCCACGGCCTCGTGGTCGACGTAGGCGACTCGCGCCGAGGGCTCGATCGACTGCGCGATCTCGTGGACGTTGCCGACCGTCGGCACGCCCGAGCCCAGGTCGAGGAACTGGTCGATCCCGCAGCGCGCCAGATGCGCGACAGCTCGGCCGAGAAACGCCCGGTTGGCGCGCGCGTAGTCGCGGGCGTGCGGCATCGCCGCCAATCCGGCCTCGGCGGCTTCACGGTCGATCGCGAAGTTCGCGGAGCCGCCCAGATAGTAGTCGTACATCCGCGCCGAGTTCGGCTTGCCGAGGTCGATCCCGGAAGGATCGCCGGGCCACTGGTCCGAATCCATGCCTCCAGTCTCTCGCACCGTCAAGCGGTCCGGCCAGGATCGACGTTCGGCCATCGGGTGGCCGGCTCGGCTTCTCGTGACGAACTCAGTCGATTCCCCGATGGACCGTTCCGCGCTCCTCTTCGAGCATGTGGTCGAAGGCTGTGCGGTCGTCGTGTACTCGCTCGTCGCCTCGTGGGCTCGTGGTGCGGCTCGCGTGGTCGCCGTGCGAGGAACGCGATTCGCGATGTCCAGCGGTCATGGCGGTTCTCCGTTCACGATGTCCATGGCGGGCGTCGACGCCCTCCATGGCACGCGAATCGCACGGAGGAACCAACGCTGACCAGTGAGTTTCTCGAATCCGAGACAACGCTAGCGCCGGGCTCCCCGCTGCCCGTGCCCTGCGGTGTCCGTTTCGCCGATACGCTGGTCGTCCACGTACACGTGATCGACGGAACGGGTGGTGATCAGCGTGACGATCGACGCCACGGACGTCGCCGCGCTGTTCGGCGCGAGTCGCCGTGAGTCGGCGCCTGCCTACCGCCGCCTCAAGGACGTGATCACCGAGCAGATCGGCACCGGGCGCTGGTCCGAGGGTGAGCTCCTGCCGTCGGAGAGCCAGCTGGTGCACTCGCTCGGCCTGTCCCGCATGACGATCAACCGGGCCCTGCGCGAGCTGAGCACCGACGGGCTCCTCGTGCGACTGGCCGGGGTGGGCACGTTCGTCGCCGAGCGCAAGAGCAGTTCGGCCCTCTACGACGTGCGCAGCATCGCCGACGAGGTGCACCGTCGCGGACACCGGCACCGCACCGACGTGATCTCCGTCCGCAGCGAGCCCGCCGACCTGCGTGCGCACCGTCTGTTCGGAATCCCCGAGGGACAGCCGGTGCTGCACTCGGTGCTCGTGCATTTCGAGGACGAGGTCGCGATCCAGCTCGAGGACCGCCACGTGCACCCGGAACTCGCGCCCGACTACCTGGAGCAGGACTTCACGACGCAGACACCGAACCACTACCTCTCCCGTATCGCCCCGCTGGGCAAGGGGGAGCACGTCGTGGAAGCCGTGCTCGGCACCCGGGAGGACTGTGCCCTGCTGGGCATCGACGAGTCCGAACCGTGCTTGGTGATTCACCGGCGCACCTGGTCGGAAGGTCAGCTCGTGAGCGCCGCCCGATTGCTGCACCCAGGGTCCCGTTACCGGCTCGAAGGCATCTTCGACACGACCTGATCCGACTGTCCGATGTAGACCCTTAACCGGTTCCGGCGTTCCGAGGCATGTGGGAACCGGCTTGTGTGCCCGTAGGGCACGGTCGCAAGTGACGGAGTTCGTGCCTCGCAAGGCAGGGGTGCTCGCCGCGTACGCGTGGTACTCGAGAGGACCCCAACGGCGCGAGACGCGAAGGCACCGGACCACACACCCCAGTTCCAGAATGCGCTCTTCAGGCCCGCTCGTCGGAGTTGTCCACGGCCGGTGGACAGCCGGACAGGCTTCGCGTCAACCTCGCGGCGCCGCGACGCAGGACGTCGCCGACCTCGGCCGGATCCCGATCGTGATGGTGGCGGCACCAGGTCGTGCTCACCGCGGCGACGGGCCGCCCGGCGTGGTCGTGGGCGGCCGTCCCGACCGATCGGAGACCGTCTGCGACGAGTTCGACCTCTTCGGACCACCCGCGAGCGCGGTCCCGTTCGAGTATCCGGCGCAGGTCCGCCAGACAGCGGGGGCAGCTCCCGGTGCGGGTGACGAAGTCGGCGGGACCGGCGAACAACGCTCGCAACTGTGCTCCGGGCGTGTCCGCGAGAATCGCGCGCCCGTTGGCGGTCAGATGCGACGGCAGCCGGACTCCGACATCCGTGATCAGCGCTACATCGGCCGTCGGCTCCGCATCGGGAGGTTGTTTGAGCAGGTAGACGGTCTCCGCCCCGTGCAGGATGCCGAGTTGGACGGTCTGGCCGAGCCGGGCGGCGAGTCGTCGCAGGATCGGCCGGGCCAGCCGTTCCAGTGATTCATGGCGCAGGTACGCGGAGCCGATCTCGAACGAGAACGCGCCGAGCCCATAGGCCTTCTCCTGCGGCAGGTACACGACGAATCCGCGATCTTCCAGTACCGACAGAATGTGGTAGGCGGACGAGCGCGGCAGCCCGAGGTCGCGCATGAGCGCCGAGGCTCGCACGGGGCCGGGCCGTTGGGCGAGCCGGACGAGGATGTCCAGGGCGTGCCCCACAGCCGGCGACGTACTCGATTCCTTTCCTGTAGCTCGCATGTCACCCCTTGACGAAATGTATATACAGCACTATACATTCTGGGCGTCCGTGGCTGTGGCCCGCAACACGTTCCGAGTGCGCAGCCGCGAACATCCCCGGCACCGAGGAGGAACGGCGTGGTTCCCGCAGGGAGGACATGGTGAACGAAGACACGGCGGGACTGAGTCGAGGTCTCACCACGCGGCACATCCGCTTCATCGCACTCGGCTCGGCCATCGGAACCGGGCTGTTCTACGGATCGTCCGAAGCCATCGACCAGGCCGGGCCCTCGGTACTGCTCGCGTACCTGATCGCCGGGGCCGCGGTGTTCCTCGTCCTGCGCTCGCTCGGCGAGATGGCCGTCGACAACCCGGTGCCCGGCTCGTTCGGGGAGTACGCGAGCAGACATCTCGGGCGCCTCGCCGGGTTCGTCACCGGATGGACCTACGCGTTCGAGATGGTCATCGTCTGCATCGCCGACGTCACGGCGCTCGGCGTCTACATGGGATTCTGGTTCCCCGACGTGCCGAGATGGATCTGGGTGCTCGCCACGTTGTTCGTCATCGGCGCTGCCAACCTGCTCAGCGTCAAGGTGTTCGGCGAGCTGGAGTTCTGGTTCACCCTCGCCAAGGTCACGGCCATCGTCGCGATGATCCTCGGCGGCATCGCGATCCTCGTCTTCGGCTTCTCCGGGAACCCGGACGCCACCGGGGTGAGCAACCTGTGGTCGCACGGCGGGTTCTTCCCAATGGGGGTCGAGGGATTCGTGCTCTCGTTCGCCGTGGTCGTGTTCGCCTTCGGCGGCACCGAGATCATCGGCGTCACAGCAGGAGAGGCCGAAGAACCGCACAAGACCATCCCGCGTGCGGTCAACACGGTGCCGGTGCGGGTACTGCTGTTTTACGTGCTGACTCTGGCGGTCATCATGGCCATCACCCCGTGGGATTCGATCGACTCGTCCGGTAGTCCGTTCGTGCAGATCTTCGACAGCGTCGGTCTGACCTCGGCGGCCACCGTCCTCAACGTCGTGGTGATCACCGCGGCGCTCTCGGCGATCAACAGCGACATCTTCGGAGCCGGACGGATGCTGTTCGGCATGGCGCAGCGCGGTCAGGCCCCGGCGATCATGACCGCGGTCTCGCGCAACGGCGTGCCATGGATGACGGTGATCGTCATGACCGGCGCGCTGCTGATCGGGGTCGTACTCAACTACGTGATGCCGGAAAACGTCTTCGCGGTCGTCGCTTCCATCGCGACGTTCGCCACGGTGTGGGTGTGGCTGATGATCGTGCTCTCCCAGTACCGCGCGCGGCGGTCGATGAACGCCGAGCAGGCCGCCGCGCTGCGGTTCCCGGTGCCGTTGTGGCCGTATGCCCAGGTCGTGACGATCGTGTTCATGCTGTTCGTCTTCGTCGTGCTCGCGTTCTCGGCCGAGACTCGGGTCGCGCTCTACGTCGGAGTCGTCTGGCTCGGGCTGCTGTCGGTGGTTTTCGTCGCGCGGCAGAGAACCCGCGTGAGCCCTTTTAGTGCCTATAGCCACCAAAAAGACTCACGCGTCGATGCGGCGGAGGTGCACTCGGAGTGAGGCTCGCGGTGGTAGGCGATGCGGCCCCGTACCACCGGGATCATCAGAGTGCGTCACCGGTTCACTCGGCGAACGTGAGCACCAGGCGTCCGCGGGTGCCACCGGCCTCGAGCCGTTGGTGCGCCTGCGCGGCCTGCTCGGCCGGGAACGTGTCCGCGACCCGGAGTGTGAGCACGCCCTGCTCGGCGAGCACCCGGAGCTGGTCGAGTTTGCCGTGTTCGGTCGCGTACTGCGGGACCATGACTCGGTGGTAGGTGACTCCGCGCTCGGGTTGCCCGGCGAAAAACCGCACGGTGGCGATGCCACCTCCGTCCCGCACTGCGTCGATCACCTTGTCGTCCAGAACCGCACCGTCGGCGAGGCCGTCGACCCCGTCGGGCACCGCCTCACGGACCCGGTCGGCGACGTCCTCGCCACGGTCGACGACGATGTCGGCACCGAGGCTCTCGACCTGCGCGCGATCGGCGGCCGAGGCGTCCGCGACCACCCGCAGGCCACGATGTTTGGCCAGTTGCACGACGTACCCGCCGTAGCTGCCCGCAGCGCCGGTGACCGCGAGCGTCTGCCCCGGCACCAATGCCAGCAGGTCCAGCGTCATCTGGGCCGTCAGCCCGTTCATCGGCAGCGTGGCCGCCTCGACGTCGGAGGCCCCGGCGGGCGCCCGGACCACCGATTCGGCGGGCAGCACGACCTGTTCCGCGTACCCGCCGTGGTTTCCCCGCGGTACCACGATGCCCATCACGTGCTCGCCGACGGCCAGATCGGTCTCGGTGTCGGGACCGACCTCGTCCAGGACCCCGGCGACGTCCATGCCCGGGACGTACGGTTTCGGGTCGTCGCGCATCGCCTCCGCGCGTGCGCCGCTGCGCAGGACCGTGTCGGTCGGGTTCACCGTCGCGGCGTGCACCCGCACCCGCACCTGTCCGCTTCCCGGGCGAGGCTGCGGCAACTCCACCGCGTGCAGTACCTCGGGGCCGCCGAACTCCGTCACACCAATCGCCTTCATATCGGCACCAACCGGTCCGGCACCGCCGACTATTCCGCCGGACGCCCTCCGACCACCATCCGCCCCGGTCCGTCGGTGCCGCCTGCGGGGCGTGCTCTGCGAAGATGGGGCCGATGTCCGCGACCACCCCACGCGCCGAGGCCACCAGAGCCCGCTTGTTCGAAGCCGCGATCGCCGCGTTCGCCGAGAAGGGGTTCCACGGCACGACCACCCGCGACATCGCCGCCGCTGCCGGGATGTCTCCGGCGGCCCTCTACGTGCACCACAAATCCAAGGAAGAGCTGCTTCACCTCATCTCGCGAGCGGGCCACGAGCAGACGCTCGCGGTCGTGCGGGACGCCATCGCCGGCGCGTCGGATCCGGTTGAGCGGCTGCGCGCGGTCGTGCGGGCATTCGCCGTGCACCACGCTCGCGGGAACACCCAGGCCAGGATCATCAATGACGAGTTGTCCGCGCTGGGCCCCGAGCACGCCGAAGAGATCCGCCTCCTCCGCCGGACCATCAGCGACGAACTGCGCCACCTCGTCGACACCGGAGTCGCGAGTGGACAGTTCACGGTCACGAATCCACGGATGACCGCGGTGGCACTGCTCTCGCTGGGCATCGACATCGCACGCTGGTACCGCGAGGAGGGAGAGTGGACGCCGGACGAGATCGGCGAGCACTACGCGGACCTGGCGACCCGTCTCGTCGGCGCCCGCTGACCCCGATCTCGAGCGCGTGCGTCGGTACTTCCGTGGCAACTGACCGGCGGGTCGTCTCAGGCTGGGGAACCGCTGGCAGTCACCACGTACCCAGCCCGACCACCCGCGGGTTCTCAGCGCCCTCCTCGCCAGGACAGCGATTTCGCCGCGTAGGCCGCTACTCAAGAAACCGATCCCGCAGCGAGGAGGGCGGGAGAGGTTCCGCCACCCCACCACCAACGCAGAGCAATCCGCGCAGCCTCCAAGAAGTCCTACTCGCGTTCGAAGTAGCGGCGGGGGTTGTGCACCAGGATGGTGTCGAGGTCGTCGTCGGTGAGACCTCGTTCGAGCAGCGCGGGCAGCACGTCCTCGCTGATGTGGCGGTAGTTCCACTTCGGCGCCGCCGCTTCCTTCTCGGCCTCGTCGAACCAGTCGATGAAGCAGGCCGCGTCGTGGGCGACGGTGACGTTCTCGGCGAATCCCCGACGCACCAGTTCCACGATCGTGTCGATCCGGTCGTCGAACGGCAGCAGCACGTCGAGCCCGAACCGGTCCATCCCGAGCAGCGAACCCGCTTCGGCGAGCTTCGTGAGGTAGTCCAGGTCCGTCGAGTCACCGGAATGCCCGATGACCACACGGGACAGGTCCACGCCTTCCTCGGCCAGCACCCGTTGGGCCACCAGCCCCGAGTGGGTGTGCGCGTTGGTGTGCACCGTGATCGGGGCACCGGTCAGCACGGACGCCCGCCCGACCGCGCGCATCACGCGCTCGACACCCGGCGTGAGACCCGGGTCCTCGATGGCGCACTTCAGGAAGGCCGCCCGCACACCGGTGTCGGCGATTCCTTCGGTCAGATCCCGCACGAACAGGTCCACCATCGGCTCGGGCTTGTCGAACAGCAGGCCGGGACCGTGGTGGTGGAACTGGAACGGCACGTCGTTGTAGGTGTAGATGCCGGTCGCGGGAACGATGTTGAGCGGCGTCCGCGCGGCGATCTTCTGGATGCGCGGCAGGTACCGTCCGAGCCCGAGCACCGTCGGGTCGAGGATCGTGTCGATGCCGAGCTCCTTGAGTTCGGTGAGCCGCCGGACCGCGTCCTCGACCCGCGCGTCCTCGTCCCAGTCGGTGTAGTTCTGCCGGTACTCCTCGCCCAACACGAACACGTGCTCGTGGACCAGGACCCGGCCCAGCTCGGCACTGCTCACCGGACCGTTCACCGTGTGTACCGCCGTCATCGCGACACCCGTTTCCCCACGTGCACCCAAGCTCGGATCCGCCGAGTCTGCTGACGGCGACCCCCGCAGTCAATGGCCACAACTCTTGAATCCGGATTCGACTTTGGTTTAGATTGTGGTCCCGATCACTCCCGCCGGGCGTGACCGCCACCCCGGCCCGACACCGCGACGAACGACCCAGCCGCCCGAGTCCGACGGCCGCACGGTCCGACGAGCACGTGCGCGGACGGCTGTTCGGGCACCTGACGCTCCCCGGATTCCGCCGTTGCGGCACCCACGAGGCGACCGCAGACCGATCCACCGCGGCAACACCACGCCGTCCGCCGTTCCCGCCCGACACTCACGCATGGAGTGGCCCATGACGTCCGCGAACACCGCTCCGTCGCCGGAACGCAAGAAGCACCTGCGCAAGCTCATGGCCGCCGGTCTCGTCGGCGCCTCGATCGAGTGGTACGACTTCTTCATCTACGGGACCGCCGCGGCGCTGGTCTTCGGCACGATCTTCTTCCCCGACGCGTCCCCGCTGACCGCGACGCTGTTGTCGTTCAGCACGTTCTGGGCGGGGTTCGTGGCCAGGCCACTCGGCGGGCTCGTCTTCGGGCACATCGGCGACCGGATCGGGAGGAAACCGGCTCTGGTCACGTGCCTGATCCTCGTCGGAGGCTCGACCGTCGGGATCGGGCTGCTACCCACCGCCGCGCAGATCGGCGTCGCCGCGCCGATCCTGTTGGTGACACTGAGGTTCCTGCAAGGAATCGCGGTCGGCGGCCAATGGGGTGGCGTGATTCTGCTGCTCACCGAGAGCGCGATGCCCGGCAGGCGCGGACAAGCGGGAACGTTCGGCCAGATGGGCGTCCCCTTCGGACTCATCCTCGGTACCGTCGCCTTCCTGGTGGTCGGACTGACGGTGCCCAGCGAGGCCTTCGTCGCGTGGGGCTGGCGCATTCCGTTCCTCGCCAGCGCGTTGTTGCTGCCGATCGTGCTGTTCATCCAGACGCGAGTGGAGGACAGCCCGGAGTACCAGCAGCTCAAGCAGGCCGCCGACTCGTCACGCGCGAAGGTCGTGCGGGCGCCGATCCGGGAGGCGATCACGACGCACTGGCGCCGGATCCTGCTCGGTGCCGGCATTCTCGGCTCCAGCAACGCGGTGTTCTACATCGGCGTCGCCGGGGTGCTCGACTACGGCACGCGCGAACTGGGCATGTCGCGGGATTCGCTGCTCATCGCCTCGTTGGCGGCGTCGGCCTTCGGCGTGGCGGCCATCTACTGGGCCGGGTCGGCATCGGACAGGATCGGACGCAAACCGTTGATGATCGTGGGCGCGGCGGCGATGGCACTGTGGGCGTTCCCGTACTTCTGGCTCATCAACACCGAGTCGTTGTTCTGGGTGTTCGTCGCGGTGGCGATCGGCGGTGTCGCGTCGTCCCTCGTCTACGGTCCGTACGCGGCCTACCTCGCGGAACTGTTCCAGCCGAACGTGCGGTACTCGGCGGCCTCCATCGCTTACCAGCTGCCTGCCATCGTGATCAGCGGTGGTACGCCGTTCCTGATGACGGCGTTACTCGCGGCGACCGGAACGACCCTCGCCGTCTCCGGGTACATGGCGTTGGTGGCGTTGATCTCGCTGACCTGCGTGCTGCTTTCTCCCGAGACCCACCAGCGAGCCGGGACCACCGCGACACCGTCCCCGGCCACGACGTGAGAAGGCGCTGTGGAACTTGGAGCGGTGGCCCGGTACCGCCGCCCCAGTTCGCGCCTCGCCGCGTTGGGGTCCTCTTGAGTACCACACTGAGGCGGACAGGACCGGCGAGCGGCTACCGGTCGTCGGTCATGTTCAAGGCGTTGAGCCACAGCTTCGTGGTGGTCTCGACGAGCGTACCGAGCGGATAGTTCTCCTCCATCGCGAAGGAGTAGAACGCCATCCGACTGACCATTCCGGACAGTGCGCGCGCGGCCATCCCCGCGTCGACGTCGGTGTCGGCGAGCCCTTTGTCCTGCAGGTCCTTGATCGCGCGGGCGTTGCGGTCGGCGAACGCCTTGCCGCGCCTGCGCCGCAGCTCCCGGAACTCGGCGTTGCTCGCGGCGAGCTGGTCGAGGATCAGCATCAGCTTCGCGTGCCGCCGGTACGCCTCGAAGTAGGCACGATTGCTGGCTTCGATGACCGCGGCGGGCGAGCTGTCCTCCGGGGCGAGGTGTGGCGTCCCGGGGTGCAGCATGTCGTGCTGCGCGTCCTCGATCACCGCGAGCAGGATCTCGTCCTTGCTGGTGAAGTACGTGTAGAAGCTGCCGGTGGAGCAGTTCGCCTCGGCGCTGATGTCGGTCAGCCGCGAGCCGAAGTACCCGTCTCGTTCGAAGACGACCCGCGCGGCAGCGACGAGCGCGGCGCGGGTGCGTGCGCCGCGCGCGGTACTGGGTTGCTCGCGCAGCGACGAACTCTCGACCAGAGCCGGAATCTCGTCGCCGCGCCGCCGACGACCTCGGGAACCGTTCGTCATGGGGCCTCCTGTCCACCGCGGACGATGTTCCCACAACCCAGCCAGCGCGACGGGCGAGTTCGCCTGGGTAGTTCCGTGGCGCAACCTCACCTCGCGGCCGGTGTGCGGAGGCGGCGGGGACACTTCGGCGCAGTGTGCCGGACCGCAGCGCTCAACCCGTCCGAGGCCGTACCGCGGGCTCAGCTCGCGGGGTTCTCGAGTGCGTCCCGGTCGATGGCACGCTTGAGGATCTTCCCGCTCGGTCCCTTCGGCAAGGTGTCCACGAAACGGAACCGGTGCGGCACCTTGTAGGGGGACAGCCGTTCCTTCGCCCACGTGCGCAGTTCGTCCTCGTCGATCGGCGCGCCGGAGCGGGTGGCGACGACCGCGGCGACCTCCTCACCGTAGGCGTCGTCGGCGACTCCGAGCACCGCGACCTCGACGATGTCCGGGTGTTCGTAGAGCACTTCCTCCACCTCGCGCGGGTACACGTTGTAGCCGCCGCGAATGATGAGATCCTTCGCACGGTCGACGATGTAGAGGTAGCCGTCCTCGTCGACACGGCCGAGGTCGCCGGTCCGCAACCACCCGCCGGCGAGGTCGGCCGCCGTCGCGTCGGGACGGTTCCAGTAGCCCTTCATCACGCTCGGCCCCCGCAGGAACACCTCGCCCACGTCGCCGGCAGGCACCGGCTCACCGTCGAGGTTCCGGATCTCCACGTCGGTGCCGGGAAGCGGAATCCCGACCGATCCGATGCGCTGCTGCCGATCCGGCGCGTTGTAGGTCGCGGCACCGCTGGACTCGGTGAGGCCGTAACCCTCGAGGATCGTGCAGCCGAACCGGTCCGAGAACGCTGTGATCACTTCACCCGGAAGCGAGGCACCCCCGGAGGAGGCCAGTCGCAGATCGGCGAAGTCGGCGGGGCCGAAGTCGCCGGAGGCGTGCAGCATCGCGTTCCACATGGTCGGCACACCGGCCACAGTGGTCAGTCGGTCCCGCCGGATCATCTCCAGCATGGCGACGGGCTCGAAGGGCGAGAGCAGTGACATCGACGCGCCGGTCGTCAGAACCGTGTTGAGGCACACGGCCTGCCCGAAGACGTGGAACAGCGGCAGCGCCGTACCGAACCGGTCCTGCGAGGTCAGGTCGAGTTGCTCGACGAACGTCCTCGCGGTGTCCAGCAGGTTGCCCACGGTGAGTTCGACGCCCTTGGGGCGCCCGGTGGTTCCGGAGGTGTAGAGCAGAACCGCCGTGTCGTCGAGGTTTCGTTCCACCGGCTCGTCCACGGGCGTCCCCGAACGTGCCCCGGCTCCGGGTGCCAGCACCCGAAACGACAGGTCACGTTCCTCGGCCACGCGGGACGCAGCCAGGCTCGCCTCGTGCCAGGCGATCAACAGCGACGCACCGGAGTCCTCCACGACGTAGTCGATCTCGGGCTCGGTCGCCATCGTGTTCATGGTGATGACCACCGTGCCCAGCAGCTGCCCGGCGAGATACGCGACCACGAACTCCGCGACGGTGGGAGCCACCAGCAGAACTCGGTCTCCAGGACGTGCGCCGAGTGCTCGGAGTTCGCCGCCGAACGCGGCCGAGGCATCCCGCAGCTGCGCGTAGGTCCACACCTCGTCGCCCGCCCGCAGCGCCACCGCGTTCGGGGCCGAGCCCGCGTGTTCCCACGGCGGTCGGGCTACGTTCGGCATGATTCCCTCCAGCGTGCGTGTTCCGCGTCACAACCACGCTAGGTGAACCTGAGGTCGAATTCAATGAACCTCGGATCATGGCACCGAGGTGATGTTCGCGCGGATCTCCCGCCGCCTACGCGGGCCGGCCGGCCACGTGAGCTTCCACCGCCCACCTCCCCACACAGGTCACCCCGTGCACCCTTCGAGGGTGTCTCCGATGGGTTCGAACGGGCACCAGCACCTGTGCCCTATCCTCGTCCACAAGGGCAGGTGCCGCTGACGCCCGTGACGAAGTCACGAGCCTCGTCCCTGTTCGAGGTCGGCACGGGCACGACTGGTCGTTCACCCGAGGACGTGCTCACCGGCACCGGGACGTGCGATCGCCGAAACGCTCGATCTCGGGACGCTGTGACTCATTCGTGCGTGTGGAGGTCGGAATGGCGGCTGCGGGCGACGACTCCTCGAACACGCACGGAGCCGAACGGCCGTCCGTCACGCGGGACCTGCGGACGATTCTGCGGCGATGGCCCTGGGTTTCGGGAGCCCTCGGTGTGCTCATCAGTGCCCTGTGCGCCGCGGGATTCACGGCTCTGGCCGGCCAGGTGTACAACCGAGGACCGGTGGTGGCCCTGGACCGGCGTCTGCTGGAACTGGTGGGCGAGGTTCGGTCGGAACCGGCGATCGCGGTCTGGTCGGTTCTGACCTGGGTCGGCGACACCCTGGTGGTGTTCCCGTTGGCGGTCGTGGCCGGTGTGCTGCTGGTACGCCGGAAACGATCCTGGTCCCCGCTCGTGTTGCTCGTGGCGTCCTCGGCTGGCGTCGGCTCCCTCGTCGGGCTGACCAAATGGATCATCGCTCGGCCGCGTCCGCCCGCGCTGCCGCTGGTCGGTGTGGAGGACGGCTTCGGGTTCCCGTCCGGTCATTCGGCCCAAGCGGCGGCGGTGTATCTGATGATCGCCCTGCTGATCCTGCCGCTACTCACCGGCTCCCGGCGACGCGCTGCGGTGTTGTTGGCGGCGATGGCGCTGACCGCGACGGCCATGCTCTCGCGGATCGTGCTCGGCGTGCACTCTCCTTCGGATGTCTTCGGCGGGTTGCTGTTGGGAGTCGGCTGGACCGTGTTGCTGCTCAGCCTGCGCCCGCTCGCCCGGTCCGCGCGCGAGCTGCTCCATCGACTCGCCCACGCCTGAAAGGGCATTGGGGAACTGGCGTGTGTGCCCGTAGGGCACGCCTCATGCGTGACCAGCCGCGGCACGGGGCGGCGACCTCCCCAAGTTCCGCAGGGCGCTCTCAGCTCGCTGGAATGTCCACCAGGTCGGCGAGCACGCGACGGTGGTGGCCGGGGCTGCCCCGCCCGATCTCGTCCGCCTTGGCCCGCTTGAGGTAGAGGTGTGCGGGGTGCTCCCAGGTCATGCCGGTCCCCCCGTGCAACTGGACGGCCTCCTCGGCGGCGTGGACCGCGACCTCGGCGCAGTACGAGGACGCGACAGCGGTCGCGATCGCCGCGTCGTCGGAATCCGCGGCCAGTGCGCCCGCCGCGTACCGCGCGGCCGCCGACGCCGACTCCGCCTCGACGAACAGGTCGGCGAGCCGATGCTTGAGGGCCTGGAAGCCGCCCACGGTGCGGCCGAACTGCTTGCGTTCCTTGAGGTGAGCGATGGTCGACTCGAGACACCATGCCGTCACCCCGACCTGTTCGGATGCGAGCAGTGCGGCCCCGGCCCGCAGCGCCCGCCGGAACGCCGCCTCGCCGGAGTTCGGGGGCACGACCACCTCGCCGGGAACGGAGTCGACGGTGATGTCCGCCAGCGGCCGCGTCATGTCCAAGGACACGAACGAAGCCACCGCCACGTCCGAGGTTCGCAACGCGTACACCGCTGTGCCCTCGACGGTGTCCGCCGCCACGAGCAGCGTGTCGGATTCGAGTGCGCCCGCGACGCTCGTCACGCGTCCGCTCAGCCGCTCGTTTCCGTCCACGCTCATCCGGGGCAAGTCGGCGTCCGGGGCGGTGGAGAACGGGGCCAGGAGCGCGGCGGTCCGCTCCCCCGACGCCACCTGCTCGACCAGGGCGGAGTTCCCCTCCCGGAGCACGATGGCAGCCTCGACCGCGCTGGAGAGGAACGGAACCGGCGCGACCGCGCGGCCGAGTTCCTCCAGCACCACCGCGGCCTCGCGCACGGAGGCACCGGCCCCGCCGCGTTCGTCGGGAATCACCAGTCCGGCGAGCCCGAGTTCGACGGCCACCGTCTTCCACAGCGAGGCGGTGAGTGCGCGGTCGCCCTCGTAGGCGCTCAGCACCGCGTTCGGATCACAGCGGTCGGCCAGCATTTCCCGCACGGTGCTGCGCAACGACGTTTCGACGTCGGACTCGAGCAGCGTGATGTCGGCGCTCATCGGGGCAGGTCCTTCCACGGGATGTCCTTGTCCGCGCGGGCTTCGGCGGGCAGGCCCAGTACGCGTTCCGCGATGATGTTGCGCAGGATCTCCGAGGTGCCGCCCTCGATGGAGTTGCCCTTCGCGCGCAGGTACCGGTAACCGGCATCGCGCTGGGTGAAGTCGACCTTCTGCGGCCGCACCATCGTCCAGTCCTCGTAGCGCAACCCGTCCTCACCGAGCAGTTCCAGTTCCAGCCCGCTGAGTTCCTGGTTCAGGCGGGCGAAGGTGAGCTTGAGCGCGGACCCCTCCGGCCCTGGCTTGCCCTCCGCGAGTTTCTGCCGCATCCGGACGCCGGTGAGGCGGGCGACCTCGGACTCGACGTACATCGTCAGCAGCCGGTCGTGTAGTTCCGGCGTGCGCAGGTCCGGGCGCTGACGCCAGGTGTCGGCGACCATGCCGAGGATTCCGCCCTCGCGCGGAGTGTCCCTGCCTCCGATGGAGACACGCTCCTGGTTGAGGGTGATGTTGGCGATGCGCCAGCCGTCCCCATCCGCACCGAGGCGTTGACCGTCCGGGATGCGTACGTCGGTGAGGAAGACTTCGTTGAACTCGGCCTCACCGGTGATCTGCCGCAGCGGCCGCACCTCGACTCCCGGCGCCGTCATGTCGCAGATGAAGTAGGTGATCCCCTGGTGTTTGGGTAGCTCCGGTGCGGTGCGTGCGATCAGGATCGCGAACCGGGCGAGGTGTGCGACGGAGGTCCAGACCTTCTGCCCGTTGACGACCCAGTCGTCGCCGTCGCGGACCGCGCGCGTGCCGAGCGCGGCGAGGTCGGATCCCGCGTCCGGCTCGCTGAACAGCTGACACCACACTTCTTCCCCGGTCCACAGTGGCCGGAGGTGGCGACGGCGCTGTTCCTCCGACCCGGCGGCGAGGATCGTGGGCGCGGCCATGCCGAGCCCGATGCCGTTGATCTTCGAGTTGTTGTCCGGCGCGCCGCCTTCCTCGAAGAGTCCGTCGACGAACGGTTGCAGCTCGCGCGCCAGGCCGAGACCGCCGAACCCCTCGGGGAAGTGCACCCATGCCAACCCGGCGTCGAAGCGGGCGCGGTGGAACTCCAGTGGGTCACTCGTGGCGGGGTCGTGCTCGGCGAGCACGCTCGCGACCCTGCGGCGCAGGTCCGCTGCTGTGGTGTCGTCTTCCATCGGAGGAACTCCCTGGGATCGAGAGGAGCTGGTCGGCGACGGTTCCGACGTCCGCGACGGTCGGAACCGTCGCTGCCGCGCGACTCACGGACGCACATGATCAACTGAGCGACCGCTTAGCCAGCGTGTCAGCACGCGCCACCCGGGAGCAAGGCTGCAGCCCTCATGTCGGCCGGACGAGCACGCGGCAACCGCACTTCCCGACGAGCGCCTGACACAGCGCGGACCGGCGTGCATGATGAGCCGGATCACACGTTCGACCGATATCCGCAGGAAGGGTGAGCGGTGTGTCGACCCAGAGCGACAACGACAGCACGGCGGCCGAGCCGATCCCGGACGACACGCAGGAGGCTCGGCTCAAGCCGCTGGTCTTCGTCGGTTCCTCGGTTCTGATCCTCGCCGTCTCGGTCTGGGCGATCATCACGCCCCAAGGCGCCTCGACCACGATCGGCACCGTCGTCACCTGGATCTCCAGGGGCTTCGGCTGGTACTACTTCCTCGCCGCGACGCTGTTCCTCGCGTTCGTGGTGTTCGTCGCGGCGTCCCGATACGGAACGGTGAAGCTCGGGCCGCAGCACTCCACTCCGGACTTCGGCGTGTTCGCATGGGCCTCGATGCTGTTCGCGGCGGGGATCGGCGTCGACTTGATGTTCTTCTCCGTCTCCGGCCCGGTGAGCCACTACCTCGCGCCACCCGAGGGCTCGCCGCAGACCGTCGAGGCCGCCAGGCAAGGCGTCGTGTGGACTCTGTTCCACTACGGCATCACGGGCTGGGCGATGTACGCGCTGATGGGCTTGGTGCTCGGGTACTTCGCCTTCCGGTACCACCTGCCGCTGGCCATCCGCTCCGCCCTGTATCCGCTCATCGGCAAGCGCGTGCACGGCCGGATCGGTGACGCCGTCGACCTCGCGGCCGTGGTCGGCACGGTCTTCGGCATCTCCGTGTCGCTCGGGATCGGCGTCGTGCAGCTCAACTTCGGCCTGAACTTCCTGTTCGGCATCCCCGAAGGAGTTCCGGCCCAGATCGGCTTGATCGTGCTCGCGGTCGTCATGACCACCGTGTCGGCGGTGGCCGGTGTCGACCGCGGCATCCGGCGCCTGTCCCAGCTCAACGTGGTGCTCGCGGTCGGACTGATGCTCTACGTGCTGGTCCTGGAGAACCCGATCCGGCTGCTCAACGGGCTCATCCTCAACATCGGCGACTACCTCAGCCGCTTCCCGGCGATGACGCTGAACACGTTCGCCTACGATCAGCCGACCGAGTGGCTCAACTCCTGGACGCTGTTCTTCTGGGCGTGGTGGATCGCCTGGGCCCCGTTCGTCGGACTGTTCCTCGCCCGGATCTCGCGGGGACGCACCATCCGGCAGTTCGTCGCGGCGACGCTGATCGTGCCGTTCCTGTTCACGCTCACCTTTCTGTCCGTCTTCGGCAACAGTGCGCTGGGTGTGGTGCGCCGGGGCAACGCACAGTTCGGCGAGACCGCCATGAACGCCCCGGAACAGGGCTTCTACGAGCTGCTCGCGCAGTACCCGGGGGTGACGTTCAGCGCCGGGCTGGCCACCTTCGTCGGGCTGCTGCTCTACGTCACCTCGGCCGACTCCGGCTCGCTGGTGATGTCGAACCTGTGCTCGCACCTGCCGACCCCGCTGACCGACTCCGCGGCATGGCTGCGCGTCTTCTGGGCGTCGGCCACCGGTCTGCTCACCATCGGGATGCTCCTCGTCGGCGGCGTGGAGGCGCTGACCAACGCGACGATCATCATGGGCCTGCCGTTCTCGTTCGTGATGTTCCTGATCATGTGGGGGGTGTACCGGGCCCTGCGGGTCGAGCGGTTCCGGCAGGACGCGTTCCACACGACGCTGCCGTCCTCACTGTCCGAACGAACCACGAGCGATCGCGCGGGCGCGAACCGGAACTGGCGGCAGCGGCTGGCCAGGGTGATGAGCTACCCCGACCGGCGAACCGCCACCGGGTTCACCGAGCGGGTGTCCGGGCCGGTCCTGCGGGAGGTGGCCGAGGAACTGCGCGTGCAGGGTGCGGGCGCGTCGGTCACCGAATGGGTCGACGAGGAGATCGGCGTGCCGCACCTGGAACTGCGGGTTCCGATGGGCACGGAAGAGGAGTTCAGCTACCGACTGTGGCCGAGTGAGACGTCCACGCCCTCCTTCGCCGCGTCGTCGGGCGGCGAAGCCGACACCTACGTGCGATTCGAGGTGCATCTGACCGAGGGCAGTCAGGGCTACGACGTCATGGGGTACAGCAAGGAACAGCTACTCGGCGACGTCTTGGACCAGTACGAGCGGCATCTCGAGTTCCTGCGGCTGCACCGCGAGACCACAGCCGCCTCGGTGCTGCCCGACCACGGTCCCGGCACCGCCGAGGTCCGTGGCCCCGAAGAGCCACGGTAGTCCGGGAGGCGGAGCTCCGTCACTCTCGCTGGTCAACGGACGTGAGAAGCATGTGTGGCTGCCAGCAGCCAGAAATAACACTCGTTGGAGTGATTCAGGGCGCTTCAGTGGGTACACCGTGCCCAGAAACCGCTTTCGACGACAACGGAGTGCATTCAATGATCACCCTGGGTGTCATCCTTCTGATTATCGGTCTGCTCGCACAGATCTCGATCCTGACGACGATCGGCGGCGTGCTACTCGTCGTGGGCGTCGTCCTCGCCGTCCTGGGCCGAGTCGGAACGAAGGTCGGCGGGCGAAGTCACTGGTTCTGACTCGAGCGGGTGCTCACCTCGTGGCCGGCGCGGACAGCGTCGACACGAGGTGGTGCGCCTCCTGATGTCGACGACCCCGCAGCCGACCGCGAGATCAGCGTCCCTGTCACCGACCACCCACCCAGGCCGACCCGCACACTCTCTTGTTTGCGGTCACTCTTTCGAGGGTACGACGCAGGTACGGGGCGTCGGCCTGCCTACGATCGGCAGAAATCTCCGCCGCCGTCGGACGAGGGAGGTTTCGTGCAGACGAACGTCGTACTGGTGATCGCGATCGTCGCGGCCGTCGTGCTGGCCATCGGAATCGTCCTTTACCTGATGGGCCGAGCCCGGGCGAACCGGCGCACGACAGCGCTGCGCGACCACTTCGGAGGCGAGTACGACCGGGTCGTGCACGCCCACGGCCGGCACAAGGGCGAGGCGGAGCTGCAGGCACGGTTGCAGCGTCGGCGTGAACTCTCGATCCACCACCTCACTCCGGAACAACGCGAGCGTTTCGGCAAATCCTGGGAGTCCGCGCAGGCGAAGTTCGTCGACACGCCCAGTGCGGGTCTGCGCGATGCCGACCTCCTGGTACTGCAGGTGATGCGCGACCGCGGGTATCCGGTGGAGCAGTTCGAGGACCGCGCGAAGCTCGTCTCGGTCGACTATCCCGAACTCGTCGAGCACTTCCGCGCGGCCCACTCGGTGGCGGTCGACAACGAGCAGGACGGCGCGTCGACCGAACGGCTGCGGCAGGCGATGGTCGACTACCGCTACCTGTTCGACGAGATGATCGAGGGCGGCGAACCCGAACGAACCAAGGACCTGTAGAGACGAGATGGCCGCGATCGACGACGCCGGACCCGAGCGCCCGCGAGTTCTCCGTGGCCGCTACGAGATCACGCGGCTGCTCGGCACGGGCGGCATGTCCGAAGTACACCTGGGACGGGATCGCGAACTCGACCGAACCGTGGCGATCAAGCTGATTCCCGCCGAGCCGCACGACAATCCCGAACACGGGGAACGGCTTCGCCGAGAGGCACGGGCCGCCGCGGCCATCGATCATCCGAACGTGGTGGCCGTCCACGACATCGGCGTGTCGGAAGCCGGCTCGCCGCCGACCGAGTCCGTCTTCGTCGTGATGGAACACCTTGACGGAGAATCGCTGCGCAGTCGTGTCGGACGGGACGGCCCGCTGGCCGACGACGTGGCGGTCACCATCGCCGAGCAGGTGTGCCGCGCGCTGAACGCCGCGCACGAAACCGGCGTGATCCACCGGGACATCAGCCCGGGCAACATCATGCTGCGCGGCGACGACACGGTGACGGTGCTCGATTTCGGCCTGGCGCGAATGGCGGGCAGCGCGTTCCGCACGACCACCGGCGAGGTGCGAGGGACCCCGGCCTACATCGCGCCCGAGCAGGTGCAGGGCGGGCAGCTGGACGCGCGGACGGACCTGTACGCACTGGGATGTTGCCTCTACCTGATGGTCACGGGAGACCCGCCGTTCCCGGGTACGGAGGCCGTCGCGATGGCCTACCAGCACGTGCGTTCCACCCCCGTGCCCCCGCGCGAGATCAACCCCGACGTCAGTCCGGAACTGCAGGCGGTGATCCTGCGCGCGCTCGCCAAGGATCCGGACGAGCGGCACCGGTCGGCGACGCACCTGCGTTCGGAACTGCTCTCCGCCGTGAGTGCGAAGACGGCGAGCCCGGAGGACCGCACGGTGAACCTCTCCGGCTCCGACGGAACCAAGGCACTGCCGCCGCAGCCTCCGCCACAGTCCGACACCGGCACACCGCGAACGAGCACCACCGATCCGGACCTCGACCAGGAAGACTCCGGGGCCGTACGCCGCTGGCTCGGCCTCGCGATGATCATCGCGGCCGCGGCCGTTCTGCTCGTCGTAGCCGGCTTCGCCGCCTACACCGTCGTCATGCGCTAACCGCGGCGTGAGCCTTTTTGGTGCCTATGACCACCACAAAGACTCACGCCCCCGACCGCAACGCTGGCCACGCGCGAAACCTACCCACGAACTTCCGATCACGCCGTGCGGTCGATGGGATCTGAGCCACGCACCAGCTCGGCAAGGCACCGGCGAACGCCGACGAACCTCGCGTGAGCCTTTTTGGTGGCTATAGGCACCAAAAAGGCTCACGCGTAAGGTCAGCGGCGACGGAAAGGCAGGCGACCATGACTGTTCTCGACTCCCCGATCCCCCGGTTCCATCTCGCCATGCCGGTCGACGACCTCGACGCCGCACGTCACTTCTACGGCGAGGTCCTCGGCCTGGAGCAGGGCCGAAGCTCGGAAAGCTGGGTGGATTGGAGCCTGCACGGCCACCAGTTCGTCACTCATCTGGCGCCCGATCGGCCGCAGCGAGTGCACAATCCGGTCGACGGCCACGACGTCCCGGTACCGCACTTCGGACTGATCTTGACGGTGCCCGAGTTCCACGCACTCGCCGAGCGGCTGCACGCGGCAGGAACCGAGTTCGTCATCGAGCCCACTGTGCGCTTCGAGGGCGAGCGCGGCGAGCAGTGGACGATGTTCCTCCTCGACCCGGCGGGAAACGCCCTGGAGTTCAAGGCGTTCGCCGACGACTCCCAGGTTTTCGCCGCTTGACGAGAGCCTGGGAGTCGCCGGAACGGCGATCAGGTCGTGGTCGCTGCGCTGCGCCGGAGCAGCACCCTGTCCACGCTCCATGCTCCGCCTCGGGAACTGAGCACCAACGCGACCACGGCCAGGACCAGCACGTACTCGAATCCTCCGTCGCTGGCGAAAAAGCCGCTCGAGAGGTGCGCCACGAACAGTGCTCCGAGCATGGTGAGGGCCAACAGCACACCGGCCACCGGCAATGCCGCGCCGAGCATCAGCGCGAGGCCACCGAGCGTTTCGATCAGTGCCACGGCCCACGCCGCGACCCCGGGAAGGGGAATGCCCATCTGGCCGAACGACTCGGCTGTTCCGTTGATCCCCCACTGAAAGAACTTCTGCCAACCGTGGGCGACG
Source organism: Allosaccharopolyspora coralli (assembly GCF_009664835.1). NCBI lineage: Bacteria > Bacillati > Actinomycetota > Actinomycetes > Pseudonocardiales > Pseudonocardiaceae > Allosaccharopolyspora > Allosaccharopolyspora coralli. The sequence goes on along the minus strand of NZ_CP045929.1, from coordinate 1,070,519 downwards.
AACACGGCGCCGACAACGAGCCGGGCCAGCAGGATCGCCAGGTCGTGCATCCTGCCGGACGGTGCGGGCATGACTTCTCCTTCGTTGCGGTGTTCGTGGTCTCGGCCGGGATTTCCGGACAACAACGCTGTGTCCGTGGACTCAGCTCAGGTCTCCGGCGGCGACGCGACCGGCCGTGCGCACGCCGCTCCACCGTTGCACCTCGCCCGCCATGTCGAGCCTGTCCACCGGCGCCGCGTTCTCGTAGGCGCCCCAGTCTTCGCGAGGCAGCATCCACATGACTTCGAACTCGTTTCCGTCCGGGTCCGCGCCGTAGACGCTCTTCGTCGCGCCGTGGCTGGATTCACCGTGGAAAGCACCGAGTTCGGCAAGGGTCTGGCGAGCCTGCTCCAGCTCGTCGATGGTGTCGACCTGCCAGGCCAGGTGATACAGACCGACGCTGCGCGACGGCTTCGGCGACGCTGTCTCGCCGAGGCCGAAAAGCCCGAGGTCGTGATGGTTCCCCGAGCGCGACAACCGCAAGAACGCGGCGTTGGCACGCGGCTCCCTGGCGACGATCTCCATGCCGAAAGCGTCGTTCCAGAAGCGCACGGAACGTTCCAGGTCGGTGACGAACAGCACGGCGTGGTTGAGCCGAACAGCCGCGATGCTCATGAGTCGCCCCCTTCGAGTCGGACGGTGCAGGGCCGCGGAGAGGATGCCGGGCCCACGATACGGGACTTATATGAAGTTTCAACTAACTGTCCCACGTGGGGCGACCCGCGCGTCCGCAGCGCGGGCACCCATCGCTCGCAGCCCCGAACCGTCGACTGTGGACTCCACGGTGCGTGCGACGAGCCGAGGCGCAGGGGCCGCGACGGACCCGCCAGCGACACTTGATTGATTCCAGAAAATCGAGCAGACTATGGCGCATGTCCACGGCAGCCGCGAACTACGAGCGCATGCTGCGCGAGGCCTCGCTTCGCGTGACGCGTCCTCGGGTAGCGGTGCTCTCCGCCGTGCACGACCATCCGCACGCCAACACGGACACGATCATCGGCGCCGTGCGCGACGATCTTCCCAAGGTCTCGCACCAGGCGGTCTACGACGTGCTGCGCGCGCTGACGATCGCGGGGTTACTACGACGGATTCAGCCGATGGGAACCGTGGCCCGCTACGAGACACGCGTCGGCGACAACCACCACCACGTCGTGTGCCGGTCGTGCGGCGCGATCGCCGATGTCGATTGCGCCGTGGGCGCGGCGCCCTGTTTGACCGAGTCCGATGCCCACGGCTTCGAGATCGACGAAGCCGAGGTCATCTACTGGGGGCTGTGCTCGGCCTGCGTCCCCGAATCGCTTCCCGAACGCCCGAATGATCCACGAAGGAGCTCCGATGACTGACAGCGCTGAGGCGACCACCGGCGGCTGCCCGGTCGCGCACGGCGACCAGCTGCCGCACCCGACGCGGGGAGACGGCAACAACTACTGGTGGCCGAATCGGCTCAACCTGAAGATCCTCGCCAAGAACCCGGCCGCGACCGACCCGATGGGCGAGGACTTCGACTACGCCGAGGCGTTCAAGACGCTGGACCTTCCCGCCGTGAAGCGCGACATCGAGGAGGTGCTGAAGACTTCACAGGAGTGGTGGCCCGCCGACTTCGGGCACTACGGCCCGCTGATGATCCGGATGGCCTGGCACAGCGCGGGCACCTACCGCGTCAGCGACGGGCGCGGCGGCGCAGGCAGCGGCCAGCAGCGGTTCGCGCCGCTGAACAGCTGGCCGGACAACGTCAGCCTGGACAAGGCTCGCCGGCTGCTGTGGCCGGTCAAGCAGAAGTACGGCCGCAAGCTGTCCTGGGCCGACCTGCTGATCCTGACCGGCAACGTGTCGCTGGAGTCGATGGGATTGAAAACCTTCGGCTTCGCCGGTGGCCGGGAGGACGCATGGGAGCCCGAAGGCGACGTGTACTGGGGTTCCGAGACCACCTGGCTCGGTAGCGAGCAGCGCATCTCCGGCGGGGAGCAGCGGGACCTGGAGAAGCCGCTGGGCGCGACCCACATGGGTCTGATCTACGTGAACCCGGAGGGCCCGGAAGGCAAGCCGGACCCGGTGGCCGCGGCCCGCGACATCCGCGAGACGTTCGGCCGGATGGCGATGAACGACGAGGAAACCGTCGCCCTGATCGCCGGTGGCCACACGTTCGGCAAGACCCACGGCGCTGCACCGGACTCGAACCTCGGCCCCAACACCGAAGCGGCCCCGCTCGAAGCGCAGGGCCTCGGCTGGCAGAGCAGCTACGGCTCCGGCAAGGGCGCCGACGCCATCACCAGCGGTCTCGAAGTCACCTGGACGTCGACGCCGATCCAGTGGAGCAACGGCTTCTTCAGCAACCTGTTCGGCTACGAGTGGGAGCTGTTCCAGGGCCCGGGTGGCGCCTGGCAGTGGAAGCCGAAGGACGGCGCCGGTGAGGGCACCGTCCCGCACGCCCACGACTCGTCGCAGAAGATCGCGCCGAACATGCTCACCACGGACCTCTCGCTCAAGCTCGACCCGATCTACGAGCCGATCTCGCGGCGATTCTGGGAGAACCCGGAGGAGTTCGCGGACGCTTTCGCCCGCGCCTGGTTCAAGTTGACCCACCGCGACATGGGCCCAGCCGACCTCTACCTCGGTTCGGAGGTTCCCTCCGAGGAGATGATCTGGCAGGACCCGGTTCCCAAGCCCGACCACGAGCTGGTCGGTGACGCGGAGATCGCCGAGCTGAAGGCCACGATCGCCGACTCCGGGCTGACGGTGCGGCAGCTGGTCTCCACCGCGTGGGCCTCGGCTTCGACGTTCCGCGGCAGCGACAAGCGCGGCGGCGCCAACGGCGGACGTATCCGCCTCGAGCCGCAGCGCAGCTGGGAGGTCAACGAGCCGGACGAGCTCGCTACGGTGCTCAGCACGGTGGAGGGCATCCAGCAGTCCTTCAACGCGGGCGCCAAGCAGATCTCGTTCGCGGATCTCGTCGTGCTCGCCGGGTGCGTCGGTGTCGAGCGGGCCGCCAAGTCCGCCGGATTCGACCTCACGGTTCCGTTCACCCCGGGCCGCGGCGACTCGACGGCGGAACAGACCGATGTGGACTCGTTCTCCTACCTCGAGCCTGCCGCGGACGGGTTCCGCAACTACCTCGGCAAGGGCCGTGCGCTTCCGGCCGAGCACCTGCTCGTCGACCGGGCGAACCTGCTCACCCTGAGCGCACCGGAGATGACGGTGCTCCTCGGCGGTCTGCGCGTGCTCGGCGCGAACCACGGAGACTCGAAACTGGGTGCGCTCACCGACAAGCCCGGTGCGCTCACCAACGACTTCTTCGTCAACCTCCTCGACATGGGCACGACGTGGACGCCGACCGACGAGTCCTCCGAGCAGTTCGAGGCTCGTGACGCCTCCGGCAAGGTCCAGTGGACCGGCAGCCGAGTGGATCTGGTCTTCGGCTCGAACTCCGAGCTGCGGGCGGTCGCCGAGGTCTACGCCTCCGACGACGCCAAGGAGAAGTTCGTGCACGACTTCGTGGCGGCGTGGGACAAGGTCATGAACCTCGACCGTTTCGACCTCGCCTGATCCCGCTCCTACGCAACGTTCGCCCCGGCGCCGAGTTCCGGCGCCGGGGCGAACTCGTGTTGCTGCTGCCCCGGTTGAGGACGTGTGGCACCGGTTGTCGGCGCCGACGCTGGGCCGACGACGAAGCACGTGGATCACCACGGGCTCGTCGCTTCGCCCGTATCGTCGTAACGATCACCATGCTGCGGACCAGCTCGCTCCAGCGGCGTCACCGAGGGAACCAGTTTGAGTAGTACAACAGGCGCGCAGCTCGATGGCTGCTGATCACGGCAGCGCGGCACGCGCCGTCGACTTCAAGCCGCTGCGGATCGTGGGCATCATCATCGGCGGCCTGATCATGCTCTCGGGCCTGGCCCGGCTGGGCGGCCTATGTGGACACCACGATGGGCGGTGTCGATCCCCACGATCCCGACCCTGGTGCGACCCGCCACGATTTCATCGGCCTGTTCTTCGCGGCGTGGGCCCTTCCGTGGTTCATCGGCTTCCTCATGATCCGGGCCGCCATCATGGGTTGGCTGCGGCGCACGGGCTGGGTTCTCCTCGGATTGACTGGTGCCATGTCGACGGTCTCGACGGCCACGTACTTGGTCGGGTCGACGTAGGAACACCTCACGCGTAGCGACACGAAGGCTTCTCTCGGAGTCGGTACGGCCGGAACCTCGCCGACCGGGGCCGACGCGGGCCACGCAGTGCCAGATCGATACGGTGACCTGCCGACCGCGCTCGCGTCGGGTCGAAGTGCTGCGGTGGAAGCCAGCCATGAGGGGAGTCGTCGTTGAGCAAGGTGTATCGAGCCGGGCAACCGGGCCAGGACGACTACCGGTTCGTCGTGTCCCAGAGCCGGGGAAAGCTGGCGCTGCTCGTGCTGGGCGCGGCGGCCTTCGTGGCGGTCGGTGTGTGGATGTGTTCCACAGCGCTGAACGCACAACCCGGCTCGAGTTCGCGCCCGCCCGAGCTGGTGCTCGCGTTCGGAGCGCTCAGCATCCTGTTCTTCGGCGCCTGCCTGCTCTGGGGCGTGACGCGGCTCGTGGCGCCCAAGCCCGCCGTGGTGCTCGACAGCACAGGTCTGTACGACCACGCGTCAGCCGCTGCCGTCGGCTTCATTCCTTGGAGCGATATCGAGCTCGTCATGGAGATCTCCATGGGCTGGCAACGGATGCTCAGCATTCAGGTGCGGGAACCGGAAGCCGTAGTGGCGAGGACGTCAGGTCTCAAGAAGCTGGCGCTGCGGGCGAACCTCAAGATGATGACCACGCCGATCCACATCCCGCAAACCCTGCTTCCGGTGCCCGTCAGCGAGCTGGAACGCGAGATCAACCGCACGCTGTGGGGCGAGCACGCCAGCAGCCTGTAAACGGAACCTTCTGCGCTGCGAACGCTCCCGCATCAACGTGGAAGCCTCGCTGATCTTCCTGCACAGAATGCCGCGGCCCAACCCAGACCGATCAGGACTTCACCGCCGCCAGCGGCGCCCATGCCAGCCCCTCGAGAGCCCGGTCGGCGGCGGCCAGGTCGAACGAGGCGGCATCGAACCGGTCACCACCCCACCACGCGGTCTGGTCGTCGTGGTCGGGATGAGCCGGATCGGCGAGGGTTTCCAGGAAGAGTTGGTAGCCGGGAACACCACCGACATCCTCGGGTGGACACGCCCCCTGCCCGTCCACGCATCGCGGGTAGCGAACGCCGGGCTCGGCATCGACGACATCCTCCACGCGAAGGGCATGCTCCCAGCCGTCCCCGAAGTCGTAGACGTAGTCCATGCGATCACCGGCGGCAACCAGGCGGAACAGCTTGGTCCTCGATTCGTCGGCGACGCCGGCATCCCAGCCCGGGTCCGGCATCCCATAGCGGACGCCCCCCACCCCGAACTCGTGCAGGTGCGCGTGTTCCCAACCCATCGCCTCCTGCACGACCGCATGCAGCATCGCCAGGCTCATCTCGCCCGGAACCTCAACCACACGACGCACCAACGGCGCCACGTCGACCAGCACGATCTCAATTCGGAAGATCTTCGTCTTCGCGGTCACCCTTGGCTTCGCGATGCCGCCGATACTCGCAGCACACTCAGGGCGTCCCCGAACCGGCTCCACCCGGCCCGTGCCAGGAGCAGATCGACGACGCGGGCAGGCTCTACCACCAGGAGCGGGTCGCTGGCCGCCGCACGCATGGACGTCACCGCAGGCACCGTGGGCCAAAGTCTGCGCGAGCGCGGCGTTCCGATTCCTACGCCTTGCACGCTGCTGTTCCACACGTAGTGGCGGCGGCGCCCGTGTGGGCTGCGCGCAGGAGTCTGTCCAGATCGGCTTCACGGACCGGCCGAGGATTCGATTCGGGAACGGCGGGCAGGATCAGCTCTGCGGCCTCGGGAATCGCCTCTTCGGCCATACCGTGGTCCTGCAATGCTCGCGGCGCGTTCACCTTGTCTCGCAGCGCATCGAGGCCCTCGATGGCCGCCGCGGCGCCGAATGCCGTGGCGATGCGTGCCTCGGCTTCCGGCGCTGCGGGGCCGTTGAAGGCGAGGACGTACGGCAGGACCGTGGCGTGCGTTTCGGCGTGCGGCAGGTTGTAGGCGCCGCCGAGGACGTGGCAGATCTTGTGATGCAAACCGGAACCGGCGGAAGCGAACGCCACTGCGGACAGATACGCCCCGTACAACGTCTGTTCCCTGCCGGACAGATCGTGCGGATCCTGCCGGAGAGCGGGCAGGCCGTTGGCGAGTGCGCGGATTCCCTCCCCTGCCATGGCCTGGTTGATCGGGTCCGCACGCGGCGCCCACATCGAGTCGATGCAGTGCGCCATGCCGTTGAGCCCGGAGGCGATCGACAACTCCACCGGCAGCGACAGCGTCAGCGCCGCGTCGTAGATCACGGTGGTCGGCAGGACAGTGTCGTCGACGCCGGTGGTCTTGCGGGCCGATTCGGTCAACCCCCACACGTTGGTGGCCTCGGACCCGGCGTAGGTGGTGGGCACAGCCACGATCGGCAGTGCGGTCGTCATCGCCACGGCTTTGGCCAATCCGGTGGTCGAGCCGCCGCCGATACAGACGAGCAGATCGATGCCGTTGTCGGAGGCGACCGCCCGGGCCTTCGCTGCCTTGTCGAGCGGCACGTGCGGGGCGACGTCGTCGTGGCGCACAGCCACATCGATGTGTCCGGTGACGGAGTCGGCGATGGCGGATTCGGTCGGTGCGGCGATCACCATGACTCGCTCGGCGCCGAGCCGATTCACTTCCGCGGCGAGGTTGTCCGCGGCGCGGTTCGTCCCGAACCGCACCCGCTGGCCGAGGGTGACGTGGTCGAAATGCAGACTCATCCGGTTCATCACTTTCATCGAGCTGCGGCCGCCACCGGGCGACCGGTCGTCAGGTGCAGTCCATTGAGGACCGTACCGAGATGGGAGCGCAGACGCACCGGGTCGTGGGCAGTCTCTGCGACGTAGAAGTCCGGACGCAGCAGCACGAACTCGGCGCCGATGCCATCGAGCCACCTGGCGTAGGTGCCATCGACATCAACCACATCGCAGTAAACCAGGGCCGACGCCGGTCGGCGTCGGCCCTGGTCAGAGGGGTGGAAGGTGGGAGAGCTTACTCGAACACGAAGGACCAGGTCAGTGTCCTGGAAACACTGCGAGCAGTACTCGGTCTCCGCGCCCGGCCTCGACCAGCTCGGCCACCAGCGCAGCACGCGCCTCGTCGGTTGCCGTCATACCCGACCGCGTCGCCGTGGTGGCCACCAGGCCTGCGCAGCGCAACCGCCATCACCGAGCTCGACCGCGTCGCCCGCCACTGGACCCCGGGCCGCTGGAGTGTGCAGCACGAGCAGATGCTCGACGTCCTCACCGAGTCCTGGCACGGCACCATCGGCGACCGAGCCGCCCCGGTTCGACCGGCCGATGACATCGGTTAACATCGCCTCGCCTAGAAGATTCAGGCTGGTGTGGTTATTCCAGCCCTCGCGCTTCTGCGAGATGCAGTCGCACCCGACGGTGTGAACCCCTGGCGCAACCCCATTCCCGCAACGGAACGGTCGGCGGCGCCACTGCGAGCACCGAGGGCGTCGTCGTCCCTGACAAGGAACGGACGATGAGCAAGAAGAGCATCTTCCTGACCCAGGTTGAGGGGCCGGCCTGTTTTCGGACGGCTTGTTAGTGGGTTATTTTATGCCGCGTTCGCATGGTTGTAGTACTCGGCATGGGCTTCGTTCGGGGCCTTGTATCCGATAGCGGAATGGAGCCTGCGGTGATTGTATCGAAGCTCGATATAGGAAGCAATGTCAGCCTTGGCGTGGTCTTTGGTGAGGTAGGTAACTCGATGAACGCGTTCATTTTTCAGGGTGGCGAAGAAGGATTCGGCCATGGCGTTATCGAAGCATATCCCGGTGCGTCCGACGGATTGTCGGATGCCGAGCGAGCGTAGCGTCATCGCGAAGTCGGCGGACGTGTAGTTGCTGCCCCTGTCTGAATGGAAAATCGCGCGGGCGGGAAGGGTGTGGTTGCGGGCAGCCATGTGGATCGCCTTCTCGATAAGTGGTGTGCGGTAGTGGTCGTCGATGGCCCATCCGACGACGGCTTTCGAATAACAGTCGATGACCGTGGCCAGATACACCCATCCCTGTCCGGTCGGGATATAGGTGATGTCGCCAACCAATTTCTCGCCCGGCTCACGGGCGGTGAAGTCACGTTTGAGCAGGTCCGGCAGCACGTGCGTGCTCGCCTGGGTCAGGCTCGGGCGCCAGGGCCGAGGCTGGCAGGGGACGAGCTGCTGATCCCGCATGATGCTGCGCACGAGCTCCGGCGTGGCCGGCTCTCCGCAGCGGGCCAGCCACGCGTGGATGCGCCGGTGGCCGTAGGTGCCATCGGAGTCGTCGAAACACTTCTTGATCAACGTGCCCAGGTAGCGACGGCGCCGGTCGGTGTCCGACTCGGGTCGCGACAGCCAGTCGTAGAATCCAGATTTCGACACGTTGAGCCAGGCACACATGTTCTCCACGGTGTAGCTCTTCACGCCGTGTTCGTCCGTGGTGTCCTTCTCTGCAGCGATGAACGCGTACCGCTGGCTCACCGATACTCGCTGGCAAAGAAGGCGGCTGCTTTTCCCAGAAATTCCGTCTTCATGCGCAGCTGACGATTCTCTTCTTCCAGCTCACGCAGTCGCGCACGCTCGGACACGCTCAACGACGGCTCCGGAGCATCGTGCGCGGCCTCGTACGCGTTCACCCAGTTCCGCAGGGTCTGCTGATTCAACCCGAGCTCGCGAGCAACCTCGGCCACCGTACGACCGGTCTCGGTCACCATCTTCGCCGCTTCATCCCGAAACTCGGGAGAATACGACCGACGCTTCGTTCCAGACACAGACAACCTTCCCTCGAAGGAGCGATTTTAGTTGGCTGCCTGTCCGAAAACGCCACGGCCCTCTAGGTCATGACCTTCATCATGGCCGCGACGATGTCGGGCATCATGGGCCTCGTCTTCACGGGCCCGTCACTGGAGTGGCTGACCGCCTGGCCCAAGCAGTTCATCATCGCGTGGCCCATCGCCTTCGTTCTCACGATGGTCGCTTGGCCCGCGTCGATGGCCCTGAGCGCGGCGATCCTGCGGCCGCGCAACGACACGCCCGCCACTGACGAGGTCTGAGAAGGCGTTGTGGAACTTGGGTGGGTGGTCCGGTATCGCCGCCCCAGTTCGCGCCTCGCGGCGTTGGGGTCCTCTTGAGTACCACACGTACGCGGCGAGAACCCCTGCCTTGCGAGGCACGAACTCCGAACGCCGGAGCCCCTCACAGTGCCCCGTATGACCGTGCCCTACGGGCACAAAAGCCAGTTTGGGCTGTGTCAATGATCTTGGACAGTTCCTCTGGTTTGTTGTGGTCAGGCCGCTGCTGCGGCCGGGTGGTGGTCGTGTAGGGCCTCGGTGGGGGTGCGGTAGCCGAGGCTGCTGTGTAGTCGTTGGCGGTTGTAGAAGACTTCGATGTAGTCGGCTACGGCGAATCGTGCGCGGGCGCGGGTGGTGTGTCGGTGCAGGTGGTAGCACTCGTTTTTCAGGCTCGCGAAGAACGATTCGGCGGCGGCGTTGTCCCAGCAGACTCCGGTGCCACCGAGGCTGGTGGTGACGCGGATTTTCTTGCAGTAGCGGGAAAACTCCTTCGAGGTGTACTGGGCTCCGCGGTCGGAGTGGAACACCGCCCCGGCGGTGAGGTGCCCGTGGGTGCGGGCCATGGCCAGCGCGTCGATGACCAGGCTGGTGCGCATGTGGGCGGCCATGGCCCAGCCGACGACCATGCGGGTGGCCAGGTCGATGACCGTGGCCAGATACAGCCACCCCTCGCTGGTGGGCAGGTAGGTGATGTCGCCGACCAGCCGCGTTCCGGGCGTGCCGGCGGTGAAGTCCCGCCCGAGGAGATCCGGGCTGGTCACCGGCTGCTCACCGGGCACGGTGGTGGTCTTGTACGCGCGGGGTTGCACCGCGGCCAAACCCTGCTCGCGCATCAGGTCCGCGACCAGGCCCACGCTGGCCTCGATGCCGTCCCGGGCCAGCTGGGCGGCGACCCGGCGGCACCCGTACGTCCGGCGGGACTGGTCGAACACGCGGCGCACGTGTCCGGCAAGCTCCCGCCGCCGGGCGGTCGTCGGGGTCTCGGCGCGGTGGCGCCAGGCGTAGAACGACGACCGAGCCACGCCAAGCATGCGACACATCCAGGAAATGCTGTAGTTGGCCTTCTCCGCCTCGATCAGCGCGCAGCGCTGACTCAGTCCTGCGTCCGGGCGAAGAAGGCCGCTGCTTTTTTCAGGAACTCGTTTTCCATCCGCAGCCGCTGCACTTCGGCTTCCAACTCGCTCAACCGCGCACGCTCCACGGGACTCATCTCGGGCTCGGGTTCCGGGTTCTCCCGCCGCCAGGTGTTGACCCAGTTGCCCAAGGTCCCCTCGTTGATCTGCAACTCCCGGGCCACCTCAACCACCGGCCGACCGGTGCTCACTACCAGCTGCACCGCCTCGGCCTTGAACTGCGGGCTGAACTTCCGACGCTTCTCCGGCACGGACGCATCCTCTCAGTCGAGAGGCCCTGTCCAAGATCCTTGATACACCTCACAGTGCCATTGAAGACTTCATCGAACTGCTCGAGCGCGAAGCGAAGGAGGACGACTATGGCCAAACGGCGTAGCAGGGGCGACGGCGGTCTGCACTGGCACAAAGGCCGACAGCGCTGGATCGCCTGGGTCACCACAGGGTTCGACGCGCGTGGCAAACGCATGACCCGTCAGGCGAGCGGCAAGACGAAGACCGAAGCACGGAACAAGCTAAAGGAGCTGGTGGATGATCGCGACAGCAGCTTGCCGGTGGCGTCCGACTCGTACACGGTAAAGCACGCAGTCGAGGGGTGGCTGAAATACGGCCTCAATGGACGTTCCGCCTCGACCGTGGAGAACTACCGCACTATCGCCGCAAACCACATCATCCCGTTGCTGGGCAACAAAACTCTCCGCGCCCTCACAGCAGAACACGTAGAGAGGTGGCTCGCCGATCGTGCCGCAAACGTAAGTACGAGAACGGTGCGGCTGCTGCACTCGATCCTCAGCCGCGCCGTTCGCTATGCGCAAGCACGCGACAAAGTGAGGCGCAACGTGGTGAGCCTGTGCGACATTCCCGTTGGTCTCGAAGGAAGACCATCAAAATCGCTCACCATCGAACAAGCAGAAGCAGTCCTACACGCCGCCGAAGGCACACAGATTCACGCCTACGTCGAGCTGTCCTTGCTCATCGGCGCTCGCCCGGAAGAACTCCGGGCACTCACGTGGGATCACGTTGAACTGCATGGCGACTCGGCACAAGACCCGCCCGCGCCGCGCGCCATTCAGGTCTGGCACTCGGTGAGAGAAGGCGGTGACACCAAGACCCGAAAGTCACGTCGCACGCTGGCATTGCCACTGCGATGCGTCGTCGCGCTGCGAGCTCATCGCCTTCGCCAACGCGCCGAGGCTGCCAAGGCTGGTAGAGAGTGGGAGCCATACGGTCTTGTCTTCCGGTCGGCTGCCGGTACCCAGCTCGACCACCACAACGTGCGGAGGTGGTTCAGACAGATCATCAAGGCCGCTGGTCTTCCCCCGGGTGACTGGACGCCTCGCGAGATGCGGCACAGCTTCGTCTCGGTCATGTCTGCGTCCGGTGTCTCGTTGGAAGACATCGCACGACTGGTCGGACACAGCGGCACGCGCGTCACCGAACACGTCTACCGGAAGCAGATCCGTCCGGTCATGGTCGAGGGCGCTACGGCCATGGACGACATCTTCGGGGACACAAGATCGAACCGATAGACAGGCAGTTAGACAGGCAGTACGAAACCAGGGCCGACGCTGTATCGCGTCGGCCCTGGTCAGAGGGGTGGAGCTGAGGGGATTCGAACCCCTGACCCCTTGACTGCCAGCTCCGTTGACGAACTTGCTGACCTGGGACGGTGGCACTTCGGCTGTCCTGGGTGACATCAGTGAATCCCAGGTCAGTTCATTGCCGTACGGCTCGGTTGATGTCCGATATGGATGTCAGCCGAGCAACCGGCGGCCGTGGTTGCCCGCCGGCACCGGGACATGACTCGCACGCCGCCCTCACCGCGTCCTTGCCCGCCGCACTGCCGGGGTCGGCAGCGTCAACCCGGAACTCCCGATCACGCTACCGGCCCCGCACCCGGGGCCGGCCTTTCGTCGTCGAGGTGACCCCTGGCGGGATCGGGACGCCGAAGGCGGGGTTGATGCTGTCGACCTCGGCTTTGACCATCCCGGGCGCGGAGAGGGTGGCACCATGACGACGTCTGCACACTTCACGCACGACCCGCACGTGATGGCGGGCGTGCCGACCCGCAGCGACCGTCCGGCGCAGAGCGAGGCACGAGCGGCGGGCCAGGTCGCCGGAGTCGGCCGCCCGACCGCCCCGTCCCGGGGCGGCTTGAAGACGTACAGAAAGTCCTCACAGCACAGATCGTCGCCTCTTCCATTCGTGCGTACGGGTGATGCTCGAAGTGGGTTTGATCAAACCTGAGACAGCGCCATGGCCACTCCCGGTACGCTACGTGGGCAAGCAGCTAAGGCTGATCCAAGGAGGTCATGGTCGTGCCACCGGCACAGCCCGGGGAAGATCACGTTGTTGCACCAGCAGTGTTGGGCGCCCCGCAGACCGAAGTCTTTGTCCCGAGTGAACGGGCGTCGACTGGTGATCAACAAGTCCGCTTCGAGTTGCGCTACACGTCCGAGGGCGCGTTCGCTCTGCTCACGTACACCAGCCTCGAACGCCTCGTAGAAGGTTGCGGGGAAGCTCAGCCCTGGGTTTCTGTCGCTGACACCGACGTCATGACCCTGGCCGAACAGACAGGCGCCCAGGTCGTGCTACAAGACGTACCGCTGCCTGACGACGATATGAAGACCACGCAGGAGACGTAGTGGCAGACATTCAGAACAGCACGAACGAAATGGCGGGTCTTGCGAACCAGTTGGAAGGCGGCGCCGCGAAGTTGGATGGCATGCAACCCTCCCCGATGGCCAATGCGGGCGAGTCGTTGACGTTGCTGGCCGACACAATCGGTCGGCTTTCCGAGGCAAGTGCCGGGGCCAGTGGCGGCCTACACCAGATCGCCGACGACGTTCGTGCCTCCCGAGAGGAATACCTCCGTTCTGATGACCAAGGCACAGAGGGAATGCCGCAGCCTCCGGGCTGACCGTGACCACTGAGGGGAACTTGTGGGCAACATCGACGTACATGTCAAGTCTGAGCCGGAATCGTGCCGCCGGCTCGTCGAGTGGTTGAGTCAGCTCTCGGCAACGAACCACGACGCCGCGACAGCCGCGCACAAGGTGCGGTCGTCATCGGAGCAGGTTTGGAAGGGCGGTGCCGGGGAGGCCTTCCGCGATCACGTGTCTGGCTGTGCCTCGGACATTGATCAGATCACGGAAGCCGTCGACTGGTTGATCTGGGGTGTAGACCTCTTCGCTAGCGATATCGAAACCGTTCGGTCGGGCATGCAGGACTGCCTCGACCTCGCGCACGCGAAGGGCCTGACAGTCGTGGGCACTGTCATTCATCAACCGCCCGGAGGCGCAGACGATTCTGCTCCACAAGGTGTTGGCGGCGATATGCCTGCGTTAAACCCGGCGTCCGAAATACAAGAGCGGGCGAAAGAGAAACTCGACGCGTACCGCGAGATTCAAGCGATGGCCGACAACGAACGACGTCGGGAACGCACCGCGCACCGGACCCTGCTCAAGGCCATGTCAGGCGCCAATGGGATCGTGGAAGCATTCATTGCTAACCCGATGACCTGGGTCGCTCGAGGCCTCACCTACATGGGCGTGGCTCATGGGACTTCTTCGGCACTTGCCCTAAATGCGCAGAAACAAAAGACGTTCATCGAAGAGTTTAAGAAACTCTCAACGGATATGCCACCCGCTCAACGTGAAGCCCACCTGACGAAACTCAATGCAAACATGGGCGTTGACGAAAGAGGAGCCAAGAGCAATGCACGTCTCGTTCTAGGTGGCGGTAAGACCCTCGCCGGGGAAGCGATACTTGGCCAATTCTCTCGAACACTCGGCGGCCAAGGAAATAGTCGGCTCGCAGGGATGGGACGACTATTTAACGTCGTTGGCGTCGTTGGGGCCGGAACATTTACGGTGACTGATATTGCTTCAGGTAAACCAGTTGCCAAGTCGGTATGGACCAACTTTGGCGGATTGGCGTTCAGCGTTGGCGCATCAAGCGTTGCGACTGCCGCCGCCTCCGGTGGTGTTGGCGCGGCGGCCGGAGGTCCGATTACCGCGCTCGGACTCGGTGTAGGCTTCACTGCGGCTACCGCCTGGACCTATTTCCAAGATCACGATTTTCGAGACCTCTATCGCGATCTCGGTGGCGATGGTGGCAATAGCCCGGACGACTACACCGACGAGCGCAGGAAGGCACGTTTTGGCCGGTGACAGCTTCCACGCTGAACTTCCTCCGCGGCCGGACCGACAAACAGGCGAGCCACGTCCGCCGGAGGCGCCCGCGCAGAGCCCAGGCGGTTATAACGAAACGCGGCCGGGGCAGGTACCACCTCCACTGGCCGGAGAAGGACCGGGGTTGGAGCGTTATCGCCAGCGCAAGTTGGCCTCCTGGCTGACCGCGCTGGCCCCTCCCTTCGTTCTTGCTGTTGCGCTGTACTTGTACGGCGGGTTGTGGGCACTCTCCCTCTGGCCAAACTGGGTCCTCATCGGTGGACTCTTCGTTTACCTTGTTTACGCATCACGCGCGGAGGTTGTGACCGCTGGCGCGGATTGGCTAAAAATTGGTAAGCACTGGGTGAAAACGTACGAGCTTACAGGAATTGAGTACCAGCCACGAGGAATGAACGGCTACGAGTTGGTACTGTCCGACGAAACGCGGACAGTACGATTCACTCCGCGACTGATTCAGGCGAATCGCAAAATTTGGGATCTTGTTCATCTCGGAATGCGGTACTCTGTAGCGAATGGAGCCGAACTAAATAACGACGCACGTGCCGCGTTTCCGGAAATTGATCCGGCCGCCACCGGAGAAAAATAGGGCGCCAATCAACGGAACGAACTTGGAGAGTGCGCGGGTCCTATGACTGACGGCCTCTTTCTCGCGGGCTTCTGAGTTGCCGCCCAAGCCAGGTTCGGAAACCGATGGGCTAGCAAATACCGAGTCATAAATATCACACTTCCATAATTATCTGCGCGCGTTGATCAGCGCTACGGATCCCGTGTCCTGACAAAGTATCTTCGCGTTAACCTCGGAAATCAGCCTGGGATTTACCGATTCTGTCTAGCTTCGAAAAACCTACTTATGTGTCACCATAACGCTTATCAATAGGGGACTCAGTTGCTACTTGCGTGCCGCTGCTCGGTAAGTAATACTTGGCGTCGATTCTGGAGAAGACAAGTGAGTGCCGCCTTGATTACGGTTCTTTGGTGGAGCGCGTCTATCGCCTTGGTATCCACCGCCAGACGAACAAACTGGCTGAGTAACGACTCGCATAACTGGCTGATTCTCGGTAGAGGGCCGTGGCGTTTTCGGACAGGCAGCCAACTAAAATCGCTCCTTCGAGGGAAGGTTGTCTGTGTCTGGAACGAAGCGTCGGTCGTATTCTCCCGAGTTTCGGGATGAAGCGGCGAAGATGGTGACCGAGACCGGTCGTACGGTGGCCGAGGTTGCTCGCGAGCTCGGGTTGAATCAGCAGACCCTGCGGAACTGGGTGAACGCGTACGAGGCCGCGCACGATGCTCCGGAGCCGTCGTTGAGCGTGTCCGAGCGTGCGCGACTGCGTGAGCTGGAAGAAGAGAATCGTCAGCTGCGCATGAAGACGGAATTTCTGGGAAAAGCAGCCGCCTTCTTTGCCAGCGAGTATCGGTGAGCCAGCGGTACGCGTTCATCGCTGCAGAGAAGGACACCACGGACGAACACGGCGTGAAGAGCTACACCGTGGAGAACATGTGTGCCTGGCTCAACGTGTCGAAATCTGGATTCTACGACTGGCTGTCGCGACCCGAGTCGGACACCGACCGGCGCCGTCGCTACCTGGGCACGTTGATCAAGAAGTGTTTCGACGACTCCGATGGCACCTACGGCCACCGGCGCATCCACGCGTGGCTGGCCCGCTGCGGAGAGCCGGCCACGCCGGAGCTCGTGCGCAGCATCATGCGGGATCAGCAGCTCGTCCCCTGCCAGCCTCGGCCCTGGCGCCCGAGCCTGACCCAGGCGAGCACGCACGTGCTGCCGGACCTGCTCAAACGTGACTTCACCGCCCGTGAGCCGGGCGAGAAATTGGTTGGCGACATCACCTATATCCCGACCGGACAGGGATGGGTGTATCTGGCCACGGTCATCGACTGTTATTCGAAAGCCGTCGTCGGATGGGCCATCGACGACCACTACCGCACACCACTTATCGAGAAGGCGATCCACATGGCTGCCCGCAACCACACCCTTCCCGCCCGCGCGATTTTCCATTCAGACAGGGGCAGCAACTACACGTCCGCCGACTTCGCGATGACGCTACGCTCGCTCGGCATCCGACAATCCGTCGGACGCACCGGGATATGCTTCGATAACGCCATGGCCGAATCCTTCTTCGCCACCCTGAAAAATGAACGCGTTCATCGAGTTACCTACCTCACCAAAGACCACGCCAAGGCTGACATTGCTTCCTATATCGAGCTTCGATACAATCACCGCAGGCTCCATTCCGCTATCGGATACAAGGCCCCGAACGAAGCCCATGCCGAGTACTACAACCATGCGAACGCGGCATAAAATAACCCACTAACAAGCCGTCCGAAAACAGGCCGGCCCCTCACGGCGTAGTAGTGATCGGTGTGTGTTTGTGGTTCATCTGGAGCGTAGAATCCCGTCAGCAGCCCAGCTGGTCTTCTTTGGGAACGTCGGATTGGGTCAGCTTTGCATACTTCGCGCCGCTCACCTTTATAGGTTGGCTACAGGTCTTTTCAGATGGATACGCGGGTGCGAAACTATTTCTGATTGTGACCGGATTTACTATCTTTTTCTGCTTCCTTTCGTACGAGGTTGTCCTTCGTGCTCCCGTTCGTATCGACAAGTTTAAAAGTACTACTCTATCGGACAGTCTTACGCCGTCGATGATCGCCAAGGAGCGGGCTCTACGGTCCCACCATCTCCGCTGCAAACAACGCAGTGAAAGGTGGATGTCTCAGTACAGGAAAGATGTTCGCAAAACTGCAGAGCATCGCAGGAGAGCCAGGCTTAACGGTTCACCCAGCGGTATGACAATCAGAGTAGCGCTACGGCTGCTCAGCGCTTATACGAGTACTCCTTCGTGGCTTTCCGCTTTCCTTGCTGCCGCGTCGCTATTCGTTGCAGTATTTACTATCCTACCACCGGGGCCAATAGGGACTTTGGTCCTCCTTTCTCCATTCATTCTGATCGGCCCTGTGGATGTTGTCCGTGAGCGCTTGGGAAGACCTTCGTGAGTTTCGCGAACTATGGTTAACGCAACGAACTCAGGTTCGGGCTCAATTGAGGCGAATCGACTCGCGCGTTGCTATGGATTGCACGTGGCACTCCCGGTAAACTGGACTCATGCGCGGAGCTGGTGACCAGATGACAGTCGGGGAACGCATCAAGTTCTACCGGCGTCGACGTGGTCTCACCCAAGAGGTTCTGGCGAACCTGGTGGGCCGGAAGGTCGACTGGCTCAGCAAGATCGAGCGCGGGGAGCGCGACGTCCGGCGTCTGGACGTTCTCTCGGACGTGGCACGGGCTCTGCGGGTCACACTGGCCGACTTGTTTGGACAGCCGGTTCTCATGGAGGACGACGAGGAGAACGACAACGTTCCTGCCGTACGTGATGCGCTCATGACGCCTCGGCGGCTGTCCCGGACGCTGTTTGGCTCCGGTTCGCCAGTCGTCACCGCTGACCCCGAATCGTCCACTCGGTTCGTTGAGGAGGCGTGGGATGACTACCAGGCGGGTCGACTGGGCCGCGTCATCAAGGCGCTTCCCGGGCTCATCGAAGTAGCACAACAGCTGGAGGATGCCGCCTCGTCAGGAGAGGCGAACGCGCGGCACTGCTGGGCTGTCTCGGCTCGAACTCATCACCTGGCGGCGACTGCGCTGAGCAAAGTGGGTGAGGCGGATCTTGCCTGGATCGCTGCTGAACGCTCGATGCAGGCCGCGGATTCCTCGGACGATCCGCTCGTGTTGGCGTCTGCCGCTCGCGCCGGCACACATGCACTGCTGGCGGTCGGGCGCTTCGATGACGCGCTCTCGCTCGGCAACCGTGCCTCTGAGTGGCTTGCTCCGCAGATGGCGCAGGGCGACCCGTCCGCGTTGAGCCTATTCGGGATGCTGCACCTTCGTACGGCCATCGCGGCGGCACGTCGCCAAGACCGCCCGACAGCGACCGAGCTGCTCAACCGGGCCTTCGCTGCCGCTCATGACCTCGACGAGGACGGCAACTACTGGCAGACGGGCTTCGGGCCGACCAACGTGGAGCTTCACCGCATGTCGGCTGCGCTCGACCTGGGGGACGTGCCGTTCGTCGTCGAACACGGTCCGTCCATTGTGGTCGAGCATCTTCCGGTCGAACGACGCGTGACACACATGATCGACGTGGCTCGAGCACAAAGCATGCTGGCCGAAGATGAACCGGCGTTGCAGTCGCTTCTCACTGCCGAGCAGGCAGCTCCCCAGCTCGTGCGACACAGTCCGATGGTTCGCGAGACCGTTAAGGCGATGCATCGGCGGTCGCCGGTCGCGGGTGGCGCGAAGTCCTCGCCCCTTTCCGGGCTTGCCGAACGTTGCAGGGCCATCCAGTGACCCGCCCCGCCCTCGGCCTGCTCGTGTCGGCCGCCGGCGGTGCTGAGCGTGTACGCACGATGCTCGTCGAGCCAGCCATCGAGTCCGGTTGGGACGTTGCCGTGACCCTGAGTCCGACGACGGCGACCTGGCTTGCCGACGACGAACTCAGCAATCTCGAAGAAGTCACCGGGAACGTCGTGCGCTCGCAGCCACGTACGCCCGGTGAAGGAAGCCCGCATCCGGCGATCGACGTTTACGCGGTCGTTCCTGCGAGTGCGAACACGGTCGCCAAGCTCGCCCTTGGCCTCGCGGACAACCAGCTCCTGACGGCAGCCTGTGAAGCCATCGGCGCCCAGGCTGTGCCGGTGGTCGTGTTCCCGCGAGTCAACGCCGCGCACGCGCGGCAACCCATGTGGGACCAGCATCTGGCGGCTCTCCGGAAGGCCGGCGTCCATCTTGTCTACGGTGACGACGTCTGGCCACTGCACGAACCGCGGAACGCGCCACCCAGTAAAGACCTGCCGTGGCCTGCGCTTTTGCAGGC
This sequence comes from Allosaccharopolyspora coralli, assembly GCF_009664835.1. Taxonomy (NCBI): domain Bacteria; kingdom Bacillati; phylum Actinomycetota; class Actinomycetes; order Pseudonocardiales; family Pseudonocardiaceae; genus Allosaccharopolyspora; species Allosaccharopolyspora coralli. The sequence continues at coordinate 1,051,082 of NZ_CP045929.1, read as the reverse complement.
CGTTAACGACGCATACGCGGGCCGTCCAGACCCGTCCTGAACCCACCCGGACAGTTTGTCCGGGTTCCAAGCCCTCCTCGGCGGTTTCCTTGTGTTGCGCACCCGGAAGGGGTGTCGACAACCAAGAGAGCAAGCCTGGGAGGGCTTTGTTATGCGTCTGTTGATTGATGTGTCGCAGGTGTCGTTCACGGTCTCGCGTGAGGCGGAGCCGAAGAATGATCAGAATGGTGTGCAGCGGATGGACCGCAACACCAAGGAGCCGTTGTTTGCTGTGCAGCTGGTTGCCGTGGATGAAGGCGGGGCCGAGGTGATCAACGTGACCGTCGCGGGAGCTGTCCCGCCCAAGGTCGCGAAGGGTCAACCGGTGTCCCCGGCAGAGCTTCAGGCGATTCCGTGGGCGCAGAACGGGCGCAACGGCACTGCGTATCGCGCGAAGTCGATCACACCAGTCTCGACCAGTACGGGTAAGTCGTCGGGCGCTGCCGCCTCCTGAACACCCGTTGTGTGAACGCACCGGAAGGTTTCTTGTGATGACGCAGCTTCGTAGTGAAGTGACTGAGCAGTTGTGGTGCCAGTGGCGCGCGGTGTGCGCCGAGAAGCACTCCTGGCACGTGTTCTCGATGAACCGGGCCTACCGGATGAATGAGACCGATAGTTGGCCCGACCTTGATGGAATCCGGGAGTTGGCACGCTTTCGTGCCTATCTGGACGGTGTGGCGTCGCTGCTGATGGCGAAGATCGCCTTCGCGGAGGCCGGATTCGAGGCCGCGCACCTGTCCGCACCCGAGACGGAAGGACGATTCTGATGCAGTGCGACGTCCGCGAAGTCCAGTTCGCCGACGGCACCAGCGAGCTGATTCTGCACGGTGCTGATGGTGAGCAGTTGGTCCGGTTTCACACGATGGATCAGATGCTCGATGTGATCGATGTGTTGATCGGCTGTGTGGAGTCGATCCAGCAGGCCGAGTCCGCCTTCGGACTCGCACACCGCTGACGAACGGGGTGAAACGGGACCGGATGGGTGTTCTGTGGTGGTCCACCCTCCGGCCCCGTCTCCCCACTCACTTTCGTGTTTCTCAACTTTTGCCTGGGAGGGCGTTGAGCATGGCTAAGGCTACTCGTAGCACCCGTCGCGGCGCGACCGTGGACGTGGTGGAGATGATGCCCCGACCGAAACAGTGGGTCGGATTCGTCATCCTCGGAACCCTGGTGCGCTGGCGCGCCGAAATCACGACCCTCGTGATCGGGCTGGTGCTGTATGTCTGGCTGGATTCGGTCGGCAACCCTTGGATCACCAGTGGTGTCTTCATCGGACTCCCGCTACTCGTGTTCGCCGTGCCCTACACCCGTCGGATGGTGGTGTCTCGGGTGTGGTGTGTGGTTGATCGGCATCGGATCCGGTCGAGTCTGCGGCAGACGAAGATCCGCACGGTCACCCGCGACGGTGACTATCCCCTGTTGTTTTGGGCTCGTCCCACCAAGACCGGGGAACGGGTCTGGGTCTGGCTCCCCGCCGGTTCGGCCGCTCGGGACGTCGAAGACGCCCTGGACTACATCGCCCCGGCCTGCATGGCCCGCGACGCCCGCCTACACACCATCCGGAAACTCTCGACGGTGTGTGCGATCGATGTGATCCGCCGCGACCCCCTCGCCGCCTCCGCCGTGGGCTCACCCCTGTCGCGGTTCACCAAACACCACGCACCGGCCGATCCCGGTGCGGCGACGGTGACGCCGATCAAACCCACTCCGCCGGCCCCTACGACCAGCTCGGAGACCACGACCGACAACGGCTCGAGGGCCGCATCGGCTGCTGATTCGCAATCGTCTGAGACCGCTCGTAAGCCTGTGGCTGCGGTGGTCGTGAACGGAGAGGACCTGAGTGACTATGTCGACTGACACCCAACCCCTGGACAAGCCAGTGCCCGTCTCGGGGCTGTCGATCTACGACCCCGTGCACCTCGGTATCGACGAGCGGGGCTATGGCGTGGACATCGAGTTGATCTACCGCAACATTCTGCTCGGCGGCGAACCCGGCTCCGGCAAATCTGTGGCGCTGAACAACATCGTCGCCCACGCCGCGATGTGCACCGACACCCGCCTGTGGCTCTTCGACGGCAAACAAGTCGAACTCGGCCTGTGGAAGTCCGTCTCCGACGTGTTCGTCGGACCCGACATCGACGCCGGCCTTCAACGGCTTCAGGAACTGCAGCGCGTCATGGATTGGCGCTACGACGAGTTGGACCGTGTGCGCCGCCGCAAGGTCACCCAAACCGACCCGGTCGACGTGATCGTCGCGGTGATCGATGAGATCGCCTACTACTCGGCGACGATCGGCAGCAAGGAACAACAGGAGAAGTTCGTGCGCCTCGTGCGCGACCTGGTTGCGCGGGGGCGTGCCGCCGGCGTCATCGTCGTCGCCGCCACCCAACGACCGTCTGCGGACATCATCCCCACCAGCCTGCGGGACTTGTTCGGGTTCCGGTGCGCGTTCCGGTGCACCACCGAAGCTTCCTCGGACATCATTCTCGGGCACGGCTGGGCCAAACAGGGCCAATCCGCGACCCACATCGCACCCGAAGACCGAGGCATCGGCCTGCTGCTGGCCGAAGGTGGCATGCCGCGTCGGATGAAATCCGCCTACCTTTCCGATGCCGACATTTACGCGCTCGTGGACTACGCCCACCAACTCCGCACCACCATCGCCTACTAGCCGTTTTCCTCTCTCGCAACAGATTCCGTGCTTTCTACTCGCAGGAGGAGTGTGTCCGATGTACGTCACCTACCCACTCGCTGTAGCCACCGATGAACTGTGGCTGTTCACCGAATACCCCGACACCAATGAGGTCGACTGCTTCCGCCTCGGTGTCGAGACCCGCACCGGCCAATACGCCGCCTTCGCCCCCGAATGCATCCACACCGACGGGCTGATCCCCGTCCTCCGCACCCAGGGCGAACCGGTTCCCGGATTCGTCTGGGCCACCACCCGGGATCTGGAGGCCAATCCCGCGTTTCCCGGTCATCACGACACCACCCGTGACCGGGGGTGAGTGCGGTGCAGGTGGCGAATGAAGCCCAGATCGCAATGACCCACCGCTGGCACTGCGACGAGTCCGAACTGTCCCGAGTGGACGCCTACCCGCCCGAACACACCGACATAGCCGCACACCGGTGGTTGTGCCCCTCGTGCGGGCTGTACCTGACCGGAACCCAGATCCAGGAGAACCAGCACCAGTGACCGCCTCGACGCCGACCTTCACCCCCAGCACCGGGCACACCCGCTCGGTCCTGGGGGTGGGAGCCGCTGCCGAGACACCCCCCAACACCGACGTCGCCGGCTTAGTGCACCGGGCCTCGCAACCCGGCTACGAGAAGTGGCTCCGACACATCGCCCCGGCCGCCGGCTGCCGCTATCCCATCCGCCTCGCCGGCCGCTCGACGAGTGCCGACCCGGCCACCGGTGAGGTCACCACTGACGTGGACACCACGCACATGCCGGATGGGGTGCTCTACACCGCCTGCGGCAACCGCCGCGCCAGCGTGTGTCCGCACTGTGCCGAGACCTACCGGGCCGACACCTACCACCTCGTGCACGCCGGCCTACTCGGCGGCAAAGGCGTCCCCGACACCGTCACCGAACACCCCACCGTCTTCCTGACCCTCGCCGCCCCCTCCTTTGGGGCCGTGCACACCGCCCACAAAACCGGCAAACCCTGCCACCCACGCCGAGACCCACACGTCTGCGAGCACGGCGTCACGTTCACCTGCTTGCGCCGACACGACACCGGCGACGACTACGCGGGCCGCCCGTTCTGTCTGGACTGCTACGACCACCAAGCCCAAGTGGTGTTCAACGCCTACGCCGGGGAACTGTGGCGCTACACCAGCCAAAACATGCGACGCGAAGTCGAACGCCTCGGGAAACGCTACGGCGTCAAACTGCGCGTCTCCTACGCCAAAGTCGCCGAATTCCAAGCACGCGGCGTCGTGCACTTCCACACCCTCATCCGCCTCGACGGCGTTGATCCCCTCGAGCCGGACACCATCACCCCGCCCGCCCCCCGGGTGCACGTGGCGTTCTTCGAACACGCTCTGCGCCAAGCTGCGGAGACCACGACCTATCGCACCCCGGCCCACCCGGAGAAACCCGAGGGATGGCTGCTCGCGTGGGGCGAGCGCTCGATCGATACCCGGCAGGTGCGGCTGACCGTCCGCGACCTCGACGACACCGGCGCCCTCACCGACACCGCCGTCGCCGGATATCTGGCGAAGTACGCCACGAAAGCCACCGAGACCACCGGGCACCTCTCCCGCCGGCTGACCCACGACACCGTCGGCTACTACGCCGATGCCACCACCCACCCCGGCCGGCTCATCGCCGCCGCCTGGTACCTCGGCCAGTTACCGGATGGCATCGCACGCCTCGACGAAGACGTATGGGAACGCATCGCCTTCCAAAAAGCCTGGGCAGGCCTACACCGATGGGCACACCAACTCGGCTTCGGCGGCCACTTCTCCACGAAGTCCCGCCGCTACTCCACCACCCTCGCCACCCTCCGCGCCGCCCGCCGCAACTGGAAACGCGAATACGCCCACACCGAGGACTACCCCGACGACACCATCGAACCCGGCGAAGAACCCGACATCCTCACCATCGGCCACCTCAGCTACGCCGGCATCGGCTGGCACACCACCGCCGATGCCCAGCTGGCCAACACCGCCGCCGCCAAAGCCCGCGAACACCGACACACCGCCAAGGAGGAATGTCAGTGAGTCCCTTGTCCAACACCGAAAGCAAGGAGCTAGAAATGTCCACTATGGAACCGGTGCTTCTGCGCGTGCCGGAGGTCGCGCAGTTGCTCAACATCGGTCGCACCCGAGTTTACGACCTGATCCGAACCGGGGAACTCGTCTCGGTGAAGGTGTTCGGTTCGCGCCGAGTGCCTCGGTCCGCCCTGGATGCCTACGTGGCGTCGTTGATCGAGGAGGTGGCCTGATGCCCCGCAAGCAAGCCAACGGCATGGGCACCATCGTCCAGCGCAAAGACGGCCGCTACCACGCAGCCGTTTACGTCTACACCGCCACCGGTGAGCGCGTGCGGAAGTACGTCTACGGCAAGAGCTGGCAGGAGGTCAACGATCGCCGAATCGAGCTGTTGGACAACAACCGCAAGGGCATCCCCTCGGTGACCTCGTCGATGAAGCTCGGCCCGTACCTGGACTACTGGCTCTACGAGGTCGCCCGCCATGAGCTACGCCCGTCGACGTTCGCAACGTACGAGACGTTGACGACGCATTACGTCCGCCCTCACCTGGCATCCAAGCGGCTGAACAAGCTCGGCGTCCAGGACGTGCGGACGTTCTTGGCGAAGGTGTCCAAGCAGAACGGACGTAAGGGCCGACCGTTGTCCAAGCGCACGGTCCAGTTCATCCATGCCGTGTTGCGGACGGCCTTGCAGCATGCCGTACGAGACGAGCTCATCGGCCGCAATGTCGCCAAGCTCGTCACCGCGCCCAGCAGCGAGGAACACGAGGTCACCCCGATGGAACCTCGCCACGCGCGTCGGTTCATCGAGCACGCCAACGAACACTGGCTGGCCGCGCTCTGGCTGATCTACCTCGCGACCGGCCTCCGCCGGGGTGAAGCCCTCGGACTGGCGTGGTCTGACATCAACCTGGCCACCGGAGAACTGCGGGTCCGTCGCACCGTGCAGCGGATCAACGGCGACATCGTGTTCGGTGATCCTAAGACCAGCCGTTCACGACGCACGCTGCACCTGCCGGCGGTCTGCATCGAAGCCTTGAAACAGCACCGCCAGGTGGTCGCCGACCGGGCTCTGCCTGCCCAGGCCAATCCACATCCGAAGCAACCGCGAGATCTGATCTTCGTGACCAGCCGTAACCGCGTCATTGACCCGCGAAGCATCAACCGGGCCTTCGACACGCTGTTGAAGCGAGCTGAGATTGAGCGGATCCGGGTGCATGACCTGCGTCATACCTGCGCGACTTTCCTCATGATGGAAGGGGCGACCGACCGTGAGGTGATGGAGCAGCTCGGGCACAGCTCGATCGGGATCACGATGAACATCTACGCCCACGTCCTGGATGACTCCAAGCGCGAGATGTCGAACCGCATGAACCGGCTGCTGAGCGAGGACTGATGTCAATCGTAGATGTCAAACGGGCCGCCGGAGTGTTCCGACGGCCCGTTTTCGCTGGTGGAGCTGACGGGATTCGAACCCGTGACCCCTTGACTGCCAGTCAAGTGCGCTACCAGCTGCGCCACAGCCCCGTATGCGGTTGTCGCGATCTCGGCGTGCCGTTCATCGCGTGCGTGAATACCGTACAACAGCCGCCGAGCGCGCATCCGCAGGGGGTCGGGTAACGCCTTATCGGACCTACCCAGCGTGTCCGTGGGGCTGCTACACCAGTACGGGTGATCTCCGCTGAGCAGGTCCCGCCCCCGTTGGTCGAGCCCGATGCCGAGGGGCTCGCGCCGGAGCGCCTTCGTGAGCTGCAGGAACGCCGTTTCGTTCGGCTGGTGGATCGGCTGCTCGCTGCGGGTGGTGTGCAGGCGGCGCGGCTGCGCGACTGTGGGGTCACCCGTGGCGCGGACGTCGGCCTGGACACGGTGTCGCAGCTTCCGATGCTGAGCAAGCAGGACTTCGAGGAGTATTACCCGTTCGGGCTCCGCGCCGCCTCGGAGGAGGACATCGTCTGCGTGCACGGCTCGTCCGGCACGCGGTCACGCCCCGTTCTCGCCCCGTACACGGCGCACGACCTCGACGTGTGGGCGCGGGTCGTGGCGCGGGCGCTCGGCGGCGCCGGTGCCGGTTCGCGGAGCGTCGTGCACTGCGCCTACCAGTACGGGCTGTTCACCGGCGGGCTGGGCCTGCACCAGGGTGCGATGCGGCTCGGCGCTGCCGTGGTGCCGATGTCGGGGACCTCGACCGACCGGCAGCTCCGGCTGTTGCTCGACCTGCGGCCGGACGTGTTGTGCTGCACCCCGTCGTACGCGATCTACCTCGGCGAAGCGCTCCGCTCGGCCGGGATCACCGCGGAACAGCTTCCCCTGCGCGTCGGTCTGTTCGGGGCCGAGCCGTGGACCGACGCGATGCGCGAACAGATCGAGGAACTCCTCGGGTTGCGCGCATTGAACATCTACGGTCTCACCGAAGTGATGGGCCCCGGCGTGGCATGTGAGTCGCTGGACTCCGAAGGCGGGCTCATCCTCGCCGAGGACCACTTCTATCCGGAAGTCATCGGCCCCGACGGTGAACCCGTACCGGACGGCCACGTCGGCGAACTCGTGTTCACGACGCTGACCAAAACGGGGCTGCCGCTGCTGCGGTACCGGACTGGCGACCTCGCGGCAATGTCCGGGCCCGCCGAGGGTTCGGCGCGGACGCTGCGCCGGATGAGCCGCATCGTCGGCCGCCGCGACGACATGCTCGTCATCGACGGGATCAACGTGTTCCCCACGGAGATCGAAGCCGCACTGCTCGCCGACACCCGCGTCGCACCGCACTACACGGTGGTCGACGACCGGCGCGACCTGTCCCGGCCGGTCCTGCGCGTCGCGGTCGAACCCCGTGACGACGACGTCGATGCCGCGGCCTTGGAAAGCGACCTCGGCCGGGCACTGTTCGAACGACTCGGAGTGGCCTGCGAAGTGCGGGTGCTCGAACCGACGCTGATCGCCCGCGCCGGAAACGGCAAACCGCTCCGGCTCGTGCGCTGGGAACACGGCGTCGCGCCGCTCCCTGGGCTGGAGTGACTCACCCGGCCCGACCGGTCGCGACGAGGAACTCCCGATGCGGGTCCTGCAGACCTTCCAGCGACGTCACCTGACGACGGAACAGGGGCCGGGTGAACCACTCGGCGACGACCCGCAGCTTCGCGAGCGCGGTCGGCATCTTCGCCACGTGGTGAGCACGGCGCAGCGCCCAAGCGGGGACACCCTTGAGCGTGATCCCGTGGACCTCCGCGATCCCGTGATGCAGGCCGAGGCCCGCGACCGACCCCACGTGCGTGGGCTCGTAGTCGGTGAGCTGCCTGCCGCGCAGGAGTGCGACGACGTTGTCGGCGAGCGTGCGAGCCTGCCGAACCGCGTGCCGCGCCGACGGACCGCACGTCGCGTCCGGATCGTCGGCGGCCGGGTCGGGCACGGCGGCGCAGTCACCGGCGGCGAACACCTCGTGTGTGCCGCGCACCTGCAGCTTCGTCGTCGTGGCCAGGCGCCCGCTGTCGTCGCGGGTGAGACCGATCGTCTCCACCAGCGGATGCGGAATGACCCCGGTAGTCCAGACGATGGTGTCCGCCTCCGCGGTGTCCCCGTCGGAGAACTCCACCTTCCCGTCCTCGACCGTCAGGACGCGGGTGCCGAGCTTGACGTCGACTCCGCGCTCGTGGAGTCGTTGCCGGGCGTAGTCGCCCATCGCAGCACTGACCTCCGGCAAGATCCGGTCCGCGACGTCGACCAGCACCCAGCGCATGTCCTGCGTTCGCAGCGTCGGATGGTTCCTGCTCGCCTCACGGGCCATGGATTCGAGTTCGGCGACGGCTTCGACCCCGGCGTAGCCGCCGCCGACGACGAACACGAACGTCAACAGCGGCTCCCGCAGGTCCGCGTCCGTCGTGCTCGCGGCCGCGTCCAACCGGGACAACACGTGGTGACGCAGGTACACCGCCTCGCCGAGGCTCCGGAAGCCGATCCCCTGCTCGGCGAGTCCGGGAATCGGCGACGCACGCGAGATCGAGCCGACAGCCACGACCAGGACGTCGTAGTGAAGGTGTTCCGGCGTGCCCACCGGGAGTTCCAGATCGACGCGCCGCGCCGAGGTGTCGACACGCGTGACGTGCCCGGTCCGGACGTCACAGCCGGGGAGAGCCGCACGCAGCGGGACGACGACGTTCCCCGGACGCAGCAACCCGGCCGCGACCTCCGCGAGGAACGGCTGGTACGTCATGTGCGGTTGCCGGTCGACGAGGGTGACGTGCGCTTCTCCGCAGCGCAGCTTCGACCGCAACCGCAAGGCAGCGGTGAGACCGACGTGCCCACCACCGAGGACGACGACACGGGGAGTGCGGCGTTCAGGCGCGCGCACTGGCGGCTCGAGCTCCTTCCCGGGTCCGCCGAGGATCGACGGCCCGGTCGGGATGGCGCCGCATGTACTCCTTCTCCAGGTCGAACGTGCGAGCGGTGTGCTCGCGGAGCGCGTCGGACGAGCCGTGCAGGAACGTCTCGTGCCGGGTGGCGTGCAGGTGTGCGAGTTCGCGGTTCAGGTCTTGTTCGGACAGTGCCGTCGGATCGATTCCGCCACTGCTCATGTCGCCTCCATGCGGTACTCGGTGCACCGAGCCGGTGTCCCGTCACCGTAGAGACGGACGCGGCAGTAGGCATGCTGATCACCCGTCCGCACGCGCTGCCGGGTCAGGTCTCGGAGCGGTTCCCAGCGATACGCTCCGTGTTCGGGACCTCCGGAGCGTCGTCGAGATGCCCGACCTCGGGCGCGAGGTCCTGGCAGGTGTGTTCGTCGCCTTCGGGTTCGCGCTTGGCCATCGTCTCCGGTGCGAAGACCCAGACGGCCAGCGCGATCACGGCGGTCATGCCGGTCGCGAGGAACGCTGCCTCGAACGAGATCGCGTCGGCGAGTGCTCCTGCGATCAGCGGGCCGACGATGGCGCCGACGTCCGCGGCCATTTGGAACGTGGCCAGCACGGTGCCGCCGCGTGCCTTCGATCCGATGACGTCGGCGACGGCGGCGCTCTGGGCGGGGTTCATCAGGCCGGCGCCGACCCCGGAGAACAGTGATGCCGTGAGCATCAGCGGCACTGTGGTGGTGTATCCTAACCCGATCGTGGCGACCGCCGTCACGGCCAACCCGGCCAGGATCATCGGTTTGCGGCCGTACTGGTCCGAGAGTTTCCCCGCCACCATGAGCACGGCGGCGTTCCCGGCGGCGAAGACGGACAGCGCGACACCCGCCATGCCTTCCGTGGTCCGCACGACCTCGACGACGAACAGCGGCAGCAGCGCCATCCGGACCCCGAACACGCCCCAGCCGAGGCTGAAGTTCGACAACAGGACAGCCCGGTAGCTGAGGTGGCCGAGCGCCTCGCGCACCGTCATCGCGGGCGAGCCGTCGTCCTCTGCCCGGGCCGCGAGCGTCGACTTGCGCAGCATGATCCAGCCGACGAACGCGGCGAGGAACAGCGCGACCGCGTAACTGACGAACGGGAGCCGGAGCGAGTAGCCCACCATGACGCCGCCGACGATCGGGCCCGAGATGTTGCCGAGCAGGAAACTCGTCGCCCACACGCCCGAAGCGCGACCCCGGCGGTCCGGCGGCGCGAGCCGCACCAGCAGCGCGATCGCGGAGACGGTGAACATCGTCGAGCCGGTTCCCCCGAGGGCGCGGAACACCAGCAGCTGCCAGTAGGACTCGGCGAACGCACACGCCGCCGTGCTCAACCCGACGATCGCGATGCCCCATACGTAGATCGGGCGTTCCCCGAACCGGGAGACCAACCGACCGCTGACCGGGGCGAACGCCAGCCGCATGAACGCGAACGCGCTGATGACGAACGAGATCAGCGTCACGCCGACGTCGAAGCTCGCGGCGAACGCAGGCAACGCGGGAGAGACGATGCCCATCCCGACCGCCACGATGAAACTGCCCGCGGCGAGAATCCAGATCTCCCGTGGCAGCCGGGAGCCCGCATTCGAGCGTTCCGGGGTTTGCTGGTCGGACACCGAACCTCCGTTCCTGGTGGGGCGCTCGCGTCGCACCCCGTCTTGGCCCGGCAGCGCGGTGCACATCCCCAGTGGTGACGCCGTTCCCGACGTCGCGACTCCGTCAGCGGCACGACGAGACCCACGCCAGCCAACCAAAGGTAGGACGTCTGGTCAATCGCGTCGCGGGTCGCGAACCTGCCGACCGTTCAGTCGAGAAGTTCGTCGATCCGCCGGGCGAACGTGGTGACGGGATAGGTCACCTCGAACCCGCACTCCTCGGCGAAACGCTGCGCGCCCCCGCCTTCTTCCGTCTGGGCGGCGACGAGTGTCGCGCCGCGGTCCCGCGCAGCGGCCACGACCGCGCCGACCAGCGTTGATCCGATTCCGCGCCGGCGACGGCCAGGGCGCACCACGACGTGCTCGACGAGGCCGACGCCGTGTTCGGCGAATCCCTGCGCGAACCCGGCGACGCGTGGCGGGTCGGCGTCGGCGTCGTCGACGACCAGGAGCAGACAGCGCGGGTCGTCGAGCCGGTGCCCGAGCAGTCGCACCAGCCGGGCCTCGGCCCCACCGGACAGCCCGGCGTCGTCGGCGACGAGCTCGGCGATCCCGGGCGCGTCCGCACCGGTGGCGAGCCGCGCGCGGGTACCGGGTGCCTGCGGAGTGCGGTGTACGAGAGCCACGTTCTCCTCGACTGCCCGCCACCCGGCGTCGTCGGCGATGCCCTCGATCTCGCCAACCGTCGTCGGGGACGCGTAGACGACGGCCTCGGCGCGGTCGCTGTCGGCGAAGGTCCGCTCCAACCGCAGCAGTGTTCCCGCGACCTCCGCTCCGGTTCCCCACAGGCCGCAGGCGTGGTTGCCCCCAGGCAGCGGATCGTCCGGGTTGAGGACCACGCTGGCCGCCGCGACCTGCCCGGTCCTGCCGTAACGGATCGCGCCCGAGGACAGCCGGGCCACCTCGACGCGGCCTGCGAGCTCCCGCGCCTGCCGAGGGTGCAGGAGCTCTTCGTCGTCCGGGTCGTGCAGCGGGTCCATACCCGCCATTCTCCCTGCTCGTGCACGCTGCACCGACGCCCGATCAGGCACTGATCATCGGCAGGCCTCGCGACAGCTTCTCCCGGCAACAGCACGACACGATCTCGCTCCGGCACGGTAACCACCGGATGTTCACCATTCCGATGAGGACGGTCCGACTTCTCCCGCGGAGGCGAATCTCGTCACGGGGTTGCCGATAACGAATGTCCGTTTTCCGAGAACCGCCGGCCCATTTCGAGATCCACACGCAGAACCCGAGTGGCTCGCGGCAAACGAGGTGATCTTCCGGTGGTGACGACCACACAGGACCAACGTGATTAGTCCATTCGGACCAGCACAATACCGATCTTCACGGCATTCGGAGTAACGTTCCCACGCGCCCTTCCCGTTCTTTCACATGGTGCGTTTACTTCCCACAATCCGGGGATGCGAGAGGGCGAGGGCTCGTGATCCCGCGACGGCCGTCCGCGGGCGGCAGGCAACGGGAGGTCCGATGAGAAAGAGTGCAGCAGTCGCGTTCGCGGCCTGCGCCGCGCTGAGCGTGGGGATGATGCCCGCGTACGCAGCGCCCGCCGACGACGCGAGCCAGCAGACGGGCGACTACATCGTCGTGCTCGAGCAGGGTGCCGACGCGCCCGCATTGGCCCAGCAGGCCGTGCAAGGCCTCGGCGCCGAGGTCACCAACGTCTTCCGGACCGCGGTCAACGGCTACTCCGCGACGCTGACCCGCGAGGCGAAAGACCGCCTCGAAGCGGACCCGAACGTCGCGTACGTGCAGGAGGACAAGGAAGTCCGCGCGTTCGCCCAACCGAGCCCGCAGGCTCAGGTGACGCCGACCGGCATCGACCGCTCCGAGGCCGACCAGAGCCCGACCGCGGCCATCGACGGCAACGACGACCGTGTGGACGTCGACGTGGCCGTCATCGACACCGGTGTCGACCTCGACCACCCGGACCTCAACGTGAATCAGGAAGGCGCGAAGAACTGCTCGCTGCTCGGCCTCACGCCGGACGACATGAACGGGCACGGCAGTCACGTCGCGGGCACGGTCGGCGCCCTCGACAACGGTGACGGCGTCGTCGGCATGGCTCCCGGGGCGCGGATCTGGCCGGTGAAGGTCCTCAACGCGCTCGGCGCGGGCAGCACCTCCGACGTGATCTGCGGGATCGACTACGTCGCCGCGAACGCCGACAAGATCGAGGTCGCCAACATGAGCCTCGGCGGCCAAGGCACCGATGACGGCAACTGCGGCCGGACCAACGGCGACGCGCAACACGAGGCGATCTGCAACGCCGTCGGCGCGGGCGTCACGTTCGTCGTCGCGGCGGGCAACGACTCCGCCGACGCCGCGAACTCCACACCCGCGGCCTACGACGAGGTCATCACCACCAGCGCACTGGCCGACTTCAACGGTCAGCCCGGCGGCGGTGCGGCCGCGACGTGCCGGGAGGACGTCGACGACACCTTCGCTGACTTCTCCAACTTCGGCCCGGACATCGACCTGATCGCACCCGGCACGTGCATCGACTCGACGTGGATGAACGGCGGCCGGAACACGATCTCCGGAACGTCGATGGCCAGCCCGCACGTCGCGGGCGCGGCGGCACTGCACAAGGCGACCAACCCGGGCGACACGCCCGCGCAGGTGCAGTCCGCGCTGCAGGCGGCCGGGACGAACGACTGGATCTTCCCGTCCGAGGACCCTGACGGAACGCAGGAGCCACTGCTCAACGTCGACGGATTCTGATCCTCAGCACGAACAAGCGCGGAGTGCGTCCACCGTGACGCGCTCCGCGCTGTCGTGTTCCCGGATGCGCGTGGTGATCACCGACCGTGAGCAGCGGTGACACTCGGGCGCCGAACGGCTCGATCCGGTGAAACCCGTTTATCGAGTGGCGGGGCTTGGGACACTGGACTTCGTCGCGCAGACAGCGCGGCCTCCACCGAGTCCCGCCGTCGAGGAGCCGCGGCCGTGCTGAGGATGACGTTCGCACCGGACGACCTCCACCGGATCCGGGTGATGCCGCGCCCGGACCCGATGTGGGAGCTCACCCTGAGTGTGCACCGCCTGCGTCCCGGCCAGCCCAACAGCGCGGCGCAGAACTCGTGGAGCAGGCAGATCGAGGCCGTCACCGGCACCGAGTCCCCCAGCCGGGACCTGCTGTCGCTGCTCATCCCGCCGCAGGGCAACTTCCCGGACTTCCTCACCCCCGCCGACTCGCGCGACGGATTCGAGGCGGCGCTGGACGCCGTGCTCGACACGCCCGCGCGCCAGTGGCAGCAGGAGCTCAGCGGCGCGCTGGAGAGCCACACCGCACTGCCGGACTGGGCGCCGGACCTGACCAGCCCGGGCCGGTCGAGCAGGATGCTCGTCGACAGCGCGTTGCGAGACTACTTCCGACGCTACGTCCAGCCGTACTGGCCGGGCATCCAACGTCACGTCGCCGCGGACTTCACCACGCGCAGCGGCCACCTCGCCGCCGGCGGGACGGGCGCGCTGCTGGCGCGTCTGTCGTCCCGGATCCGCTGGGACTGGCCGGTGCTCGAAGCCGACTATCCCGTGGACCACGAGATCGACTTGCGGGGACGCGGCCTCACGCTGATCCCGTCGTTCTTCTGCGCAGGTGTGCCCGTCACGCTCGCCGACCCCGATCTCGAACCGGTACTGGTCTATCCGGTGACCGGCGTCGACATCCGGCCCGCGACAGTCACGCCCGGCGACCCGCGGATGCGGGCGCTGGCGGAGGTCGTCGGTACGACGCGCGCGCAGATCCTCGCCGCGCTCGACGACCCGTGTTCGACGGGTGTCCTCGCCACCCGCGTGGAACGCTCCGCCGCCTCGGCCAGCGAACAGGTCGGGTTGCTCCGTGCCGCCGGACTCGTGCACACGAGCCGACGCGGGCAACGCGTGCGCCACGAACTCACGGTGATGGGGCGGCGGCTGCTGCATGCACCCGCCGCCCCGCCCCCCAGTCACTGAGCCGGCATGTGCCGAACCCAGCGTTCGCTGTCCCCGCCCGGGCGAGCCCGCCCCCTTGCCACAGTGCGTTCGGTCGTGCCCGGGTCGTCTGGGCGAGGACTCCTTCAGCTTCGCGCTCGGCCGCCGCACCCGCCAACACTTTTCAGCTGCACCCGAATGGTGCCGCCGCGTCACCGACCGGGAAGAGGGAAGGGCACGCCGGTCGGCCTACGCTGCGGGCATGCGACGGAGACAGCGGCCGCCGTTGGCGCAGCGCCACGGCCTCGACCCGGCGCGGATACGCCTGCCTGGCCACGGGCCGTGGGCCACGCTCGGTGAACACCTTCGGGAGCGGCTACCGATGATCGCCCCGGAGCGGCTCGACGCGATGTTCCGCAACGGCGAGATCGTCGACCTCCACGGCCCGGTCACCGCGGACGCACCGTTCGTGCCGCACTCGGCGGTGTGGTTCCACCGCGACCTGCCGCACGAGGTGCCGGTGCCGTTCGAGATTCCGATCGTGCACCGTGACGAGGACCTGCTCGTGGTGGACAAGCCGCCGTTCCTGTCCACGATCCCGCGCGGCAAGCACGTGCTGCAGACCGCGCTGGTGCGGCTGCGCCACGAACTCGGCCTACCCGACCTGAGCCCGGCGCACCGGCTCGACCGGATGACCTCGGGTCTGCTGATGTTCGTCGTGCGGCCCGAACTGCGCGGCGCGTACCAGACACTGTTCGCGCGACGGCGGGTTCACAAGGAGTACGAGGCCGTGGCGTCGGTGGACCCGAAACTCGAACTGCCGCGCACGGTGCGCAGCCGCATCGTCAAGGAACGCGGCGTGCTCACCGCCGAAGAAGTTCCCGGCGAACCCAACAGCGAGACCTACGTGGAACTGCTGGAACAACGCGACGGCTTGGGTCGATACCGGCTCCTCCCCCGGACCGGGCGCACCCACCAGCTCCGTGTGCATCTGAACAGCCTCGGAGTGCCGATCCTCGGAGACACGTTCTACCCGCAGGTGTACGAACGCGCGCTGGACGATTTCACGCGGCCGTTGCAGCTGCGGTCGGCGGTGCTCGAGTTCCGCGACCCCCGCAGCGGCCTGAACCGGCGATTCGAGGCAGACACCACGTTGCAGGCGTGGACCGACTATCCGGCCTGGGCGGGCTGAGTACGCCCGTGTAGTCGGGAAAGCAGCACCACCACCCCGGGCGCACTCGCCAGCAGCGCCAGGACGCCGTACACGACGGCCGTCGTCAGCCCTTCGGCCGCGCCGAGCCCGGCGAGGCCGAACGCCCACGCGGCGGCGGCCTCACGCGGACCGAAACCGCCGACGTTGATCGGCAGGCCCATCGCGCACAGAGCGACGAGCAGCAGCGGCACCAGCTCGACGGCAGAAGCGGTAACCCCGGCTGCGTCCGCTGCCACCAGGAACAACGCGACATGACCGGCGAGCACCGCGACCGACAGGGCCAGCACACCCGGGGCGACGTCCCCGGCCAGTACGCGCCGCACGTCCGCCCCGGTCGCTGCGAGCGTGCGGCGCGGCCGAGACCACGGCGGCAGCCTCCGGACCGCAACCACTACCGCCGAGACGAGCACCCCGACCACCGCGAGCCCGACGCCCACGTCAGGCAGGAGACGTCCGGAGGCACCGTGCGCGAGCAGCACGAACGCGCCCACGACGGTGAGCACGAGCTGCCCGGCGGTGCGTTCGAGCACCACGGAGCGTGCGGCTCGTCCGCTCTCCCCCGTCTCCTGGCCGTGACTCACCGCGCGATGGACGTCTCCGAGAACCCCCGCAGGCAGGACGGCGTTGAGCAGCAGCGCCCGATAGTAGTCCGCAACGGCTACCGAGAAAGCCAACGGCAGACCGAGCGCACGACACACGAGGCACCAGCGCACGGCGCTCAACACGGTCGTCACCGCACCGATCCCCAGCGCCGCCAACACGGTGGAGAGATCGACCGCGCGGATCCCGTCCACGAACGCATCGGTGCCGAGCCGCCACGCGAGCGCGGCCAGGATCACCACCGCCGCACCCGCACGAAGCCACCGCCACAGCATCGGACTCACCGCGACGGCAGGGCGAGCAGGTCGGCGTGGTGCACCTCGACCCGCAGGGCTCCGGCGGCGAGGTCGTCGAGTCGTCGGCGCAGGTAGGCGTCGAGATCGAGGGCAGGTCGCTGCTCACTCGCAGCATCGACCCACCCGCGCAACCACTGCTCCGTCAGCTTCTGCGCGCTGCGATCGAGCCGCCAGACGCTGGGTGCGGTGCGCACCTCCAGCCCCTCCCGCGCGAAGGAGTCGGTCGCGACGGAGACAGCATCCGGGCCGAGCAGCTGCCTGCTGTCCGTGCGGCGTCGCTGATGCGCGTCGAACGCCTCGGCGACCTCGGCGTCCAGCGGGTCGACCGGTTCGAGCACGACCCTGCCGACGACGCTCAGAGACAGCAACGCCGGACACCGCGCGTCGGCACAGGACTCGGCGAGAGCGTCGACCTCGTTCGCCGTGAGCAGGTCCAGCAGTGCGGAGGCGGTCAGCAAGGACGTGCCGTGGAGGTCTCCGAGGTCGGAGACCTCCACAAGAGAGGTCTCCACTGTCACGGCCGCACCGTCGGCGGCGGTGTCCGGAACGGTCGTGGCGGCGAGCAGCTCGGGGTCGTGGTCGTGCAGGATCCAGTGCTGTGGCCCGGAGAGCCTGCCGGCGAGCCACCGCGCCATCCCACCCGTGCCGGATCCCAGGTCGCGGACGACGATCGACCCACGTCCGAGATGCTCCCGCAGCGGTTCGAGGAGCTCTACGGCTCGAGCCGCCGCGTCCGCGTCCTCCCGCAGCGACAGCCACTCGGCCGAGAACGCACTCACGGTGCGTGCATCCGGTCGAGCAGAGCTGCTAGCCGTCCCGACGTCGCGTCCCACGATTCCAGCATGGCACGACGTCGCCGCGCGGCACCGCGCAGACGTTCCCGCAGAGCGGGATCGGAGAACCAGCTGTTCAGTGCTGCCGACCACGCCACCGCGTCACCGGGGGCTACGAGTAGCCCCGGGATCGCGCCGTCCGGGGTGACGCCGAGTGCTTCCGGAACACCGTCCACAGTGCTCGCGACGACCGGAACGGCGCGAGCGAGGGCCTCCGTGACCACCATCCCGTACGTCTCGGATCGCGACGGCAGGACCACGAGATCGGCTGCGTCGTACTCGACCGCGAGCCGGGCGGACGACTGGGCGCCGACGAGTTCCACCCGCCGGTCGAGACCGTGCCGAGCGATCTTTTCCCGGACTACGGCGAGGAAATCCGGTGCGCGCCACGGACCGACGAACCGACATCTCCATGTCCGGTCTGCGACTCCGGCGAGCGCGTCCACGAGCACGTCGTGACCTTTGCGCGGGGTTACCGAGGCCACGCACAGCAGCCGGGACACGCCGTCGGTTCCTTCCGCCAGCGGCGCGGTGTCGACGCCGGGCAGCACAGCGTGGACGCGCTCGGCGTCGAGTCCATGACGACGGACCAGCGCGTCAGCCGACCAGACGCTCGTGGCTACGATCGCCCGGGCGGCGTGCAGCACCCGATGCTCCCGCCGGTCGAGATCGACCGCGACCTCGTGCGTCAGACCCGTCTCCGCCGCGAGGGGCAGGTGCACGAGTACCACGATCCGCAACCGCTGTGCCTGCGGCACAACGACTTCCGGGACCGAACCCGCCACCAGCCCGTCCACGAGCACCACCCCGGCGTCCGGAAGCTGGGCAAGCTCCTGCCGCAACCGGTCGCGGGCATCCGCGTTCGGGTGCGGCCACGAACCAGGCACGAGCACTTTCCGTGCGTCCGGCAGTCTCGCGAACAGTTCTCGGTCGTAACGATTCCCTCCACTGGGGACGGTCGGATCGTCGACCGTGGACGGCACCACGAAGAAGGTGGTCACACCGCGCGCTCGTAACTCGCCCACGCCACGTGCGACTCGTGCAGGCTCACGACGATTCCGTCGAGCCCCCGCGCCGCTTCGCCGAGCGCACCCGCGTGCACCCGACCGGCGAGCCGGTCGGCAACGACACGGGCGAGGAACTCCGTCGACGTGTTGACGCCGGCGAACTCGGGAACCTCGTCGAGGTTGCGATAGTTCAGCTCCGCGAGCACCGCGCCGAGTTCCTGCGTCGCCCTGCCGATGTCGACGACGATGTTGTCCGCGTCGAGCTCGGCGCGCCGGAACGTCGCATCCACCACGAACGTCGCGCCGTGCAACCGCTGTGCCGGCCCGAACACCTCACCGTGAAAACTGTGGGCGACCATCACGTGATCCCGGACGGTGACACTGAACATCGGCGAACCTCCCACCCGCGTGAGCCTTTGTGGTGGTCATAGCCACCAAAAAGGCTCACGCTGCCACAGCGCGGGCGCAGGCGCGATCACCGCGGAAGTCCGGTGATCCGACAGACCGCGGCGAACCCGTCCTCGGTTCCGGGCCAGTGGGCACGGACCGCGTCCAGGCCGGCTCGGCGCACGACGGATCGCAGCACCACGGCGACGACGATCGCATCGTCGGCGCACCCGAGCACAGGCACGAAGTCGGGGATCAAGTCGACCGGTAGCGCCAGGTACCCCAACAGCAGCGCCAGCCGCACCCGCACGCCACGAGGAAGCGCCGAGTCGGCGGCCAACCGTCGCAGCAACCGCACCAGGTCGGGCAGCAGACGCAACGCCTCCTGCACGCTCTCTCGCTGAGGACGCAACATCAGCAGCGCCACGACCAGGACGAACCACATCAGAACGATCCCGCCGACGACGCCGATCACCGCGTCGACCCATCCTGTTCCGGTCACCGACCACCTCGGATCAGATCGTTCCGTCCACCCGCGCACTCCACGTGCCCTGCGACGACTCACGCTACAGCCATCTCCGGCCGGAACGCGCGACTCCGCCGCACAATGCCGACGGACGCACGTGGGCACATCATGAAAACCCGGTGACAAGCGAACTCGGACCGAGGAGCCTTCATGACCGAATCCTGGCCGGCGCTGCGAGTCGACGATTGGGCCGATACGCGCGACACGCTGCACATGTGGACCCAGATCGTCGGAAAGATCCGCATGGCGCAAGCGCCGATGCTCAACCACTGGTGGCAAGTCCCGTTGTACGTCACACCGCGCGGGCTCACGACCTCGTCGATTCCGCACGGCGACCAACTTTTCGACATGGAGTTCGACTTCGTCGACCACCGGCTGCGGATGCGTTCCAGCAGCGGCGAACAGCGTGACATCGCGCTCGAACCCAAGACGGTGGCCACCTTCTACCAGGAGGTCATGGCCACACTCGCGGACATGGATCTCGACGTGTCGATCATGACCAGTCCCGTCGAGGTCGAACGTTCCGTCCCGTTCCCGGACGACACCGAGCTCGCCTCGTACGATCCCGACCACGTCACGCGCTTCTGGGGACAACTGCTCGCCGCCGACCGCGTGCTGAACGAGTTCCGCGCGCGCTTCATCGCGAAGTCGAGCCCGGTGCATGTCTTCTGGGGCGCGCTGGACATGGCCTGCACGCGGTTCTCCGGCAACACGGCACCGCCGCACCCGGGCGGGGTGCCGAACTGTGCCGACTGGGTCATGGTCGAGGGCTACTCGCACGAGCTGGCCAGCTGCGGCTTCTGGCCCGGCGGCAGCGCCGAAGGCACCTTCTACGCCTACGCCTACCCCGAACCGGACGGGTACCGCGAGCATCCGGTCCGGCCCACGTCCGCCTACTACGACACAGGCGTCAACGAATTCCTGTTGCCGTACGAAGCAGTGCGCACCAGTAGCGCCCCGGACGCCACCCTGCTGGACTTCTTCCAGACCACCTACGACGCCGTCGCCGAGGCCGCCGGCTGGGACCGCGACGCCCTCGAAGACCATCCCGACCGGCGCGCCGCACCCCGATAAAGCCGCGTGAGCCTTTTTGGTGGCTATGACCACCAAAAAGACTCACGCTGCCACGTGCGCTGGTGGAGGCATACGCCTGCCGAGGTTATTGAGCACGGCCAGCAGGTCGATACCGCCGCTGATGGTCGCGAGCTGTCCACCTTCGCGCGGACTGCCCTGCGGGAACCCGGTGAGGAACACCGCTCCGATGAGGACGAACGCCACGCCGGCTCCCACCGCGCACGCGATCGTCTCGTCGGCGCTCGGGCCGCCGTTGGCGCTGCTCGCCAAACCGTAGGAAGCCGTGATCGAGATGGAGAACCCGTAGGCCGTGGCGTTGTTCCGCAACGCGGTGCGCACCACGGCGCACCACCGGCACAACAGCGTGAGCCTTTTTGGTTGCCCTGACCACCAAAAAGGCTCACGCAGCCACGTGCGCTGGTGGGGGCCCGTCGGCAGCCTGCTGAGGCAAAAAGGGCCCTGGTCGGCGGAACGTCGCCGACCAGGGCCCGAACGGTGTGGAGGTGCCGGGAATCGAACCCGGGTCCTCCGTCGGTTCACCAAGACTTCTCCGTGCGCAGTTCGCTACGCCTCTACTCGGCCCCACCGGTCACGCGAACAAGCCGATGTGACGGGCCCAGCCGCTGTAGGATGTCCCACTCGGTTCCGCGGCCGAACCTGGTGGTGAAGCCTCCTAGCTGATGCCGGATTCCGGGTCGGAGGCGCTCCCGGTCCGACAGAGTCGCTCCTCGCTCAGGCAGCGAGGGCGAACTCGCGCTGACTCTTGTCGGCGCTTATTTTTTTGCGGTCGACGCTTTCGGTGGCCGTCCGCCTCCACCGGCACGCTTCTCTTGGATCAACGTACGGAGTCGAAACCGTTCACCCCCTTGTCCCGGACCGTCCTTCGGCCCGTTCGGTCGTACCAGCATAACGTGTTCCGCTCCGGCGATCATTCCACTATTCCCTACCGGGTCACGACGCTCCCGCGATCAGGGCAACCGAGACCGCTGCGAGCACGAGACCGACCTGCTGCACCCGGCCGGAGCGCTCACCCAGCACCAGCCGCGCCATCAGCACCGTGGCCGCCGGGTACAGCGATGCGATCACGCTGACCAGTGACAACATGCCCATCTGCAGGGCGTAGAGCATCGTGATGTTGGCGATCACGTCAAGGGCTCCTGCAGCGAGCGCCAAGGTCGCGGGGACACCGCGGGCGAACCGGAGCTGCCCGAACGCGATCGCCGCCACGAGAACGGTCACGCTTGCCACCACGCGGGAAGCGAACACCGGCCACAGGCCCGCACCTGCCTCGATGCGGTGCAGCAACATGAAATAGAGCGCGAACATGACACCCGAACCGACAGTGAGCAACATCACCTTCGCGGTGAACCGCGCCGGGGCTCCCTCGTCGACGGTGCTGCGTTCCTCCTTGCTCACCAAAACGACCGCACCGACGGCGAGCACGGCACCAACCAGCGCCCACGGCCCCGGCCGCTCCCCCAGCGCAAGCCCGCCCAGCATCGGCAGAGCCGACGTGAGCACCGCCGTCACCGGGGAGACCACGCTCATCGGACCGGTTGCCAACGCGGCGTAGAACCACAGGACGGCCAGACCACCGGCCACGCCCGACGCCGCGCCCCACGCCATCGCCGCCGCAGTCGCGTTGCCACCGGCCAACGGCGCCACAAGCGCGACCAGCACCACGCTCACCGGATACGACACGAGCACGACGTGCAGCACGTGGGTCCGTCGCGAGGCGAGGCCGCCCACGAAATCGCTGAGTCCGTACCCGAGCGCGGCGGTGAAGGCAAGGAGCAGTGCAGGCACGGTCGGCATCGTGCTCGCCGTCCGCGATCCGGGGCCAGTCGGTTTCCCACTGGCCAGGAGCGCGGCGCGTGATATGTGTTACACGGCCAGCAGTCTCGCCGGAGTGTCGTGCAGCACGCGACGCAAGAACGGCACTCCGAGCCGCTCGTTCTCGGCCCATCCGGCGATCGCGTCGAGCTGTTCGGCGTAGGCGTAGGGAATGTTGGGGAAATCGCTGCCCAACACGATCCGTTCCGGAACGTCGGCGAGCCGTTCCGACCAGTCCTCCGGCAGCGGCATGAGGTCCTCGGTGAACGCGACGCCGACCATCGTCGTGTCGAGGTAGACATTCGGATACCGCTCGACGAGCTGCAGCGCCGCGCCGTACTCCGGCATCCCCGAGTGCGCGAGAACCGTGACGAGTGCCGGGTGTTCACGCAGCACGGACTCGAACACGTCGAGCCCGGTGTAGTCGCCACGCAACGGGCCGTGTCCGCAGTGGATCACCACGGGGACCTGTGCCTCTGCAATCAGTCCCCACGCCTTGGCGAGCAGCGGATCGCGCGGATCGAACGCACCCACCTGGACGTGGACCTTGATGCACCGGGCGCCGTGATCGAGCGCGGTCGACAGGGAGTCGACGATCCCGGGCTCCGGATACAACGTCGCGGTCGGCACCGCGCCGGGAGTGCGGGTACCGAAGTCCACCGCCCACTCGTTGAGCCACGCGGCCATACCGGGCTTGTGCGGATACACCAGTGGCGCGAACACCCCGACGCCGAGATCGGAGAGCGCTCGCAGCCTCGTCTGTTCGTCCGAGCGGTACTGAATCGGCCACGGTCTCCCGTAATGAGTGCCCGCCTGGTCGAAGTACGCCCACACTTTGTGCAGCATCCGCTCCGGCAGAAAATGCGTGTGGATGTCGACGAGCCGGTCGAGCCCCAGCTGGTCGAGCCATCGCGGCACGTCGGCATCGGCGCGGGGCGGCTCAGGCAACGTCACGTCAGCGATGCCCCTTGCGCGCCCGGCCGATCGCGCGCTCGATCTCGCGCTGCGAGTCCCGCTCGGCGAGGTCGCGGCGCTTGTCGTGCGCCTTCTTGCCTTTGGCGAGGGCGAGTTCGACCTTCGCCTTGCCGTCGGAGAAGTAAAGCGACAGCGGCACGAGACTCAGGCCGCTCTCCTTGATCTTGCCGACTAGGCGCAGAATTTCGCCCTTGTGCATCAGGAGCTTGCGGGAGCGGCGCGGCTCGTGGTTGGTCCAGGTGCCCTCGGTGTACTCGGGGATGTGGATGTTGCGCAGCCAAACCTCGCCGTGGTCGACGGTCGCGAAGCCGTCCACGAGGGAAGCCCTGCCCTGGCGGAGGCTTTTCACCTCGGTGCCGGTGAGGGACAGGCCGGCCTCGTAGGTGTCGAGCACCGTCCAGTTGTGTCGCGCCTTGCGGTTCTGCGCGATCACTTTCCGCCCACGTTCCTTCACCATGTCCGAAAGCCTAACCGTTGACGCCAGCGCATATCCCCCGCAGCCGACGAGGCGAACGGCACTTTCACCCCACGTGACGAGGCGAGAGTGCCGTTCGCACCGGTTCTACAGTCTGACGTAGAGGCGGAGGGTCACGTATCCCGTCACCGCCGAGATCGCCGTCGCCACCAGCACCAGGATCGGTGCCACGAACGCGATGTCCGAGTAGCCGATCTCGGGGATGATCCCGGTACCGAACACGGGTGCCATGATCGAGTCGATGAACGTCGCCTTCGCGACGAGCAGGCCACCGATGGCGAGCGCCGCACCGATGAGTCCGGAGACGACGGCTTCCAAGAGGAACGGCAGCTGCGTGTACCACCGGGTCGCCCCGACGAGCCGCATGATCCCCGTTTCGGTCCGTCTCGTGAACGCGGACAGCTGGATCGTGTTGGAGATCAGCAACAGCGCCGCCATCGCCTGCACGAGCGCGATCGAGAACGTCGCGTTTCGGACACCGTTGAGGACGTCGAAGAGCCGGTCCAGGTATTCGGCCTGGTCGACGATGCTGTCCACACCGGGTTGTCCCGTGAACTCCGCCTGGATCGCGGGGAACCGCTCCGGGTCGGCGAGCTTGATCCGCAACGAGGCGGGCATGGCATCCAGGCGGGCGACGTCGCGCAGCTCGGGCTGCGACTCGAACACCTTGTTGAAGTTCTCAAACGCCTGCTGGCGGTTCTCGTACTCCACGGACTGCACACCGGAGGTGGTCTCCAGTTGTGACTTGAGGTCGGAACAGGGCTGCTGGTCGCAGTTGGGGTCGTTGGCGCTGACGTCGTCGGTCATGAACACGACGACCTCGACCCGGTCCTGGTAGGTCTCCTGCATCGTGTCGATCATGCGGACGACCAGCAGACCGCCACCGAGCAGGCCCAGCGAGATGGCGGTCGTCAGGATCATCGCGATCGTCATGGTGACGTTGCGACGAAGGCCGTTGACGACCTCGCTGAATACGAAGCTCGCGCGCATCTTGTGTCAGCTTTCCTGGCGGGGTTTCGGGGATCGGGGGAGGTCGTCAGCGGCCGACGCCGTAGACACCGCGCGCGTCGTCGCGGATGACCCGCCCGAGGCTGAGTTCGACGACGCGGCGACGCATCGAGTCGACGATCGAGTGGTCGTGGGTGGCCATGACGACGGTGGTGCCGGTGCGGTTGATGCGCTCCAGCAGCAGCATGATGTCTTGACTGGTGTCGGGGTCGAGGTTGCCCGTCGGCTCGTCGCAGAGCAGCACCAGCGGCCGGTTGACGAAGGCACGGGCGATGGCGACGCGCTGCTGTTCACCACCGGAGAGTTCGTGCGGCATGCGGTCGGCCTTACCGTCGAGGCCGACGAGCTGCAGCACCTCGGGCACGACCTTCTGAATGGTGTGCCGGGGCTTGCCGATGACCTCGAGGGCGAAGGCGACGTTCTCGGCGACGGTCTTGTTCGTCAGCAGGCGGAAGTCCTGGAAGACGCAGCCGATGCGCTGGCGCAGCCTCGGGACGCGGCGCCGCGGGAGCTTGGCGACGTTCCAGTCGGCGACGAACACTCGTCCCCGGCTGGGCACGTCCTCACGCAACAGCAGTCGCAGGAACGTCGACTTACCCGACCCCGAGGGGCCGATGAGGAACACGAACTCGCCCTTGTCGACGGACACCGAGCAGTCCTCGAGGGCGGGTCGGGTCGACGTCTTGTACGTCTTGGACACGTGTTCGAGCCGGATCACGAGCGGGAAGTTTACCTGCGCCCGTTCGGGGGACGTCAGCTCACCCGTCCTTGTTCCGAGCTTGATCGCAGCTGGTCGCGGCGTCGCTGGTCACGCCGCCGTCACGCCCAGCTCAGGCCGTCTCGGCGTCCTGCTGACGGCGCCACCGGATGCCGGCCTCGAGGAAGCCGTCGATCTGGCCCTCCAAGACCGCTTCCGGGTTGCCGACCTCGTAGTCGGTCCGGAGGTCCTTGACCATCTGGTACGGGTGCAGCACGTAGGAACGCATCTGGTTGCCCCAGCTCGACCCGGAGCCCTTGAGCGCGTCCAGCTCCGCCTGCTCCTGCTCCTTCTGGCGGGCGAGCAGCTTGGCCTGCAGCACGCGCATCGCCGCGGCCTTGTTCTGCAGCTGCGACTTCTCGTTCTGGCAGGAGACGACGATTCCCGTCGGCACGTGGGTGATGCGCACGGCCGAGTCGGTCGTGTTGACGCTCTGCCCACCCGGCCCGGACGAGCGGAACACGTCGATCCGCATGTCCTTCTCGGAGACCTCGATGTGGTCGGTCTCCTCGGTGACGGGAAGCACCTCGATGCCGGCGAAGGAAGTCTGGCGCCTGCCCTGGTTGTCGAACGGGGAGATCCGCACGAGTCGGTGGGTGCCCTGTTCGACCGACAACGTGCCGTAGGCGTAGGGGGCGTCCACGCGGAACGTCGCGGACTTCACGCCCGCTTCCTCGGCGTAGGAGGTGTCGTAGACCTCGGTGGGGTAGCCGTGACGTTCGGCCCAGCGCAGATACATCCGCATGAGCATCTCGGCGAAGTCGGCGGCGTCGACCCCACCCGCCTCGGCACGGACCGTGACGACGGCGCCACGCTCGTCGTACTCGCCGGAGAGCAGCGTGCGGACCTCGAACGCGTCGAGTTCCTTCTTGAGCGCGACCCGCTCCTGGTCGGCCTCGGCGACGCTGTCCGGGTCGTCCTCGTCGGCGCCGAGCTCGTAGAGCACCTCGAGGTCTTCGAGCCGCTGCCGCAGGCTCATGACCTTGCGGAGTTCGGACTGCCGGTGGACGAGCCGACTGCTGACCTTCTGGGCGTACTCCACGTCGTCCCAGAGGTCCGGACGAGCGGCCTCGGTCTCCAACTCGGTGATCTGGGCGCGCAGAGCCTCCACGTCCATCACGGCCTCGATGCCTTCGAGGGTCGTGGACAGTTCCTTGAGGTCTGCTGCGTCGGCGCTCACGGCACTCAAGGGTACGTCACACCGCAGGGGCCGCCGACGCGGACGGGCCCGGTCGCCAGGGAACCGGCGATCACTTGGGGATGGCGTCGAGCAGCTTCAGCACCGCGCGGTTGTGCGAGACCGTGAAGTCGGCCGCCGCTTTGGCGTACGGATCGTCGGCGGCCTTGGCCGCGGCCTTGGCCGCGTCGAGCTTCTCCGTGTACTGGGCCCGCGCGGACTCCACCAGGCTCGCCCGCTGCTTGGGGGTGAGCGACGCCGCGTACACCAGACGCAGGATGAGCGGGCTGCGCACGTTGTCCGGGCCCGGCTCCGTGTTCAGCCACGATTTGAAGGCACGCTTGCCCGCGGCGGTGATCACGTACTGCTGGCTGGAACGCGGTCCCTGCTTGCCCAGCCTGAGAAGGCCGTCGTCGGTGAGCGAGGGCAGCTCCCGGTAGACCTGGCTGCGGGTCACGCTGAAGAAGCCCCCGAAGCGTTCGGTGGCGGCAGCGACCAGTTGCCCACCGGTCTTCGGACCTTCGTGGAGTAGTCCCAGCAGGGCGGCGGAGGTGGCATTCAACTCGGTCACCCCTTCACAGTGCCACGCCGACGGCATGCTGTCCACAGTGGTCGCCAGATCTGTCCACAGTGGTGGAGATGACGTTGCTCCGTGCGGTCGGCGCCCGTTCGGCGGTCCACGGCCTCGGACACCTCGGTCGGCACAGCCTCCGATGACAGCGAGCCACCGTCGACGCGCCACGATGCCCCGGTCGGGCACTCCTGTCCGCCCGGTCTGGTGTTCTCCGCTGCTTCCAGTGTCCACCCGGACGGCCCACACCGCACCCTTCTCATGACCGGGCCGGGACGCCGGGCGGCACAGCGAGCGAGCGGGAACGGCAATGCGCACGAGCTGGCTACGAACGAAGTTCGCGGAGGAAGCGAAACCGGCGACCGAGCTCAGGCGTTGGCGTCCCGCCAGATCAACCGCATTTCGGACCAATGCACGGTCTACGGACGCTCCGCGCATTGCATTCAGGCGTGGGCCGGCAACGCTTCCCCAGCGTTACGTCACACCGGTGAGCGCGATCCGCCCCCAGACCTCGTTCGCCAGTTCCACGCCGCCGCCCGTCGAGGTTCCGGGCCACGCAGCCCGGTCGTCCCACGCCGCGCCCAAGTCGCGCACATGCTCGGCGACGGTCGCTAGCCAGGCACCTCGGAGTTCGGCGGTCGTGAGCATCGTGGTCGCGTCGGCCTCGGCGCGGGCGAGGGCGCTGAATCCATGTGCGACGGCGGCAACATGGTCGATGAGGTCACGCACCGCGAACTCGGTGCAGCGCGTGCGGGCATCGAGCTGGGACTCACCGTCGTGCGCGAGCACGCTCGTCATCGCAGTACACGCGGGCTTCAAGTCGATCACAGAGACTTCCCGGGGAATCGTCCTCCGGGGATGACGGCCGTCGGCGCACCCGAGAATCATCGGCTCGCGACGGATCGACACGAAGAAACGGAGGTCCCTCGCCGTGGCGAGGGACCTCCGTTGTGGTAGCGGGGACAGGATTCGAACCTGCGACCTCTGGGTTATGAGCCCAGCGAGCTACCGAGCTGCTCCACCCCGCGCCGTCTTGCGTTGTGTCCCCAGCCTACGCGACGGGCCGAAGGCCGACGCACCGGGGTGCCCGAACCGTGGTGGACGCGGACGACACCGCCCACGGCCACCACGGACGGACGTCAGCCTCCGCCGTTGGCCTGTTCGAACCGGCGCGTCGCGTCCTCGAGCTCCTGGAACGCCTGACCGAGCTCACCCAGGTTCCCGGACTGCTGCGCGGCACGCACCCTCTCCAGCGCGTTCTGGATCTCGTCGACCGAGGCCTGCGTCTGCTGGTCACCCTGGTTCGGTGGCGGAGTGCCCGGCGGGCGCTGTTGCTGTTGGCCGTTCTGTTGATCGCCGGCCTGCTGATCACCCTGTTCGGTGTCGCCGGTGTTGTCCCCAGCGCCGGGGCCGAACACCTGCTCCAGCGCGCCGTCGAGGGTCTCGGCAAAACCGACCTTGCCACCGAAGGACACGAGAACACGCGCGAGCTGCGGGTAGGCGTTCTCGTTGTTCGGCTGGATGTAGATCGGCTCGACGTAGAGCAGCCCACCTGCGACCGGCAACGTGAGCAGGTTGCCGAACAGGGGCCGCACGGCGGGGTTGTTGAACAGCGTGCGGTTCTGGCTGACCTGCGGCGTCGATTCCATCTGCCGCTGTACCTGGACGGGTCCTGGCGTCTGCGTCTGCGTGGGCAATCGCAGCACCGTGAACTGCCCGTAGGTCTGCGGATCCGACGACGCCGACACCCACGCCGCCAGGTTCGGTCGCCGCAGCGCGGTGAGCGCACTGGTCAGCTGGAACGTCGGCTCTCGCTGACCGGGGACCTGGGCGACGAGGTAGTACGGCGGTTGCTGGTTGCCGGAGTCGCCGTCACCCCCCTGTCCGGAGCTGGTCGGATCCGGCGGGACCTCCCAGAACGTCTGCGTCGCGTAGAACTCCTGCGGGTCGTCGACGTGGTACTCGGTGAGCAGGCTGCGCTGCACCTTGAAGATGTCCTCGGGATAGCGGAAGTGGTTGCGCAGCTCCTGCGAGATTTCGCTCTCCGGCTTGACGACACCGGGGAACACACCCTTCCACGCCTGCAGGACCGGATCGTTCGGGTCGGTTTCGTAGAGTTCGACGTTGCCGTCGTAGGCGTCGACCGTGGCCTTGACCGAGTTGCGGATGTAGTTGATCTGCTGATCGGGCTGCCGCTCGACGCCGCTGAGCGTGTCGTTGGTGGCCTCGCCGAGCTCGGTCTGCTCCGAGTACGGGTAGTTGTTCAGGGTGGTGTAGCCGTCGACGATCCACTTGACGCGACCGTCGACCACCGCCGGGTACGGGTCGCCGTCGATCTTGAGCCACGGCGCGACCTCTTGGACGCGGTCCCGGGGATTGCGCTCGTAGATGATCTTCGACTCGGCACCGATCGCCTGGTTGAACAGGATGTTGCGCTCGCCGTAGAACGCGGCGAAGGCCAGTCGGTTGAACCAGCCGCCGATCGGCACCCCGCCCTGGCCGGTATAGGTGTAGGACTCAGTATCAGTGTCGTACTCGCGCGGCGGGGCGCCCGGCTCACCACCGACGATGGCGTAGTCGTCGATCAACTCGCCGTAGTAGATGCGGGGCTGGTCGACGGGGATCCTGCCCTGGCCGTTGTTGGCGACGTCGCTGACGCTGAACACCGGGTACCCGCCCTGAGTCGCGGCACCGCCCTCGCCGTCCTGCTGCGAGCGGTCGACGCGGTTGGCCGGGGCGGAGACGAACCCGTTGCCGTGGGTGTAGACGGTGTGCCGGTTGATCCAGGACTGCTGGTTCGCGGCGAGGCCATCGGTGTTGATCTCGCGTACGGCGACGAGGTGGTCCTGCAGTCTGCCGTTCTCGTCGCGGTAGCGGTCGATGTCGAGCTTGTCGTTGAAGCCGTAGAAGTTGTACTGCTGGCGCAGCTGCGTGAACGTCTCGGACAGCACGTTGGGGTCGAGCAGCCGGATGTTCGGGATCGTGCCCTGGTCGGCTGCGACCTCCGAGGGCCCCAGTTCGGTGGTGCCTGGATAGTCCTGGACGTTGACCTTGTCCTTGCCGATGTCGAACGCGTCCCGGGTCGCGGCGATGTTGCGTTCGATCGATTCGGCCTCACGCTGGTTGGCGTTCGGGCGCACCGAGAACTGCTCGAGCAGGGCGGGCCACACGGCGCCGATGAGCACACTGGACAACACCAGCAGCACTGTCGCGAGTGCCGGGATCTGCAGATTACGCAGGAACACCGCCGCGAAGAACGCGATCGCGCAGAACACCGCGATGAACAGCAGGATCAGCTTCGCGGGCATCAGGGCGTTCAGGTCGGTGTAGGTGGCACCGGTGAACAGCTGGTTCCGGTTGGACAGCAGCAGCTGGTACCGGTCGAAGAAGTAGTCCACCGCCTTGAGCAGGACGAAGATGCCCGCGAGGATCGCGAGCTGGACGCGCGTGGCGTTGGAGAGCTGACCGGAACGACCGGCAAGCCGGATGCCGCCGAAGATGTAGTGCGTGACCAGCGCGCCGATGAACGCGACGGTGACGGCCACGAAGCCCCACGAGAGCAGCCACCCGTAGAACGGCAGATGGAACGTGTAGAAGCTGATGTCGAGGCCGAACTCGGGATCGGTCTTGCCGAACGGGACGCTGTGCAGGAACAGCTGCACGGTCCGCCAGTCGGTCTGCGCGGTGAGTCCGGCGAGCAGGCCGACGACGACCGGGATGCCGATGCCGAAGAGCTTCGAGCGCTCGGTGGTGACGGTGCGGTACCGCGCCAGCGGATCGTCCGGGCCCGTGACGGGCACGAACACCGGCCGCGACCGGTACGCCAGCCACAGGTTCAGCGCCAGCACCCCGCCGACGAACAGCCCCATCACCAGGAACAGCACGATGCGCGAGAGCACGACAGTGGTGAACACGCCGCGGTAGCCGACCTCGCCGAACCACAACCAGTCGACGTAGGTGCCGATCAGGCGGGATCCGACGATCAGGGCGAGCAGCACGACACCGCCCAGAATCAACAGAAACCGGCTCCGTCGGGACAACTTCGGCATTCCTACCGGGGGCCGCATGGCCACAGCGCACACTCCAGATGAAGCTCGTCGGACCGAGGTGCCGAGTGTCCGCGGTCACACGAGGCCACCCGTGATGTCAACTCTACGGCCTGGGGTGGGGTTCCCGGCACCGTCCCCACGAAAAAGGGGTGAAGCGGACACCACACACGGCGCTGCGCTGCGGTGCCGGTCACCGGTCCGACACGCCGGAGTGCGACCATGCGGGCCATGCCTTCCGAGACCCCCGACGGCCCCGCTGCCCACGGCCAGTCCTCGCTCGCGAGCGCGATCCGGGAGATCGAGCAGTTCGTCGGCTCCGCCGGCTGGGACCAGCCCGCCCAGATGTTCGCTCTCGTGCCGACCGAGCAGCTGCTCTCGACTCAACCCGAGCTGGCCGATCAGCTCGGCGAGGCGACGGAGCTGACCCCGATCGCGCAGGAGTCGTTGCCGTCGGAAGACCTCGGGGAGGCGCTGTCGCGGATCAGCTGGCCCGAGCAGGTAGCCGGGTGTGCACTGGTGCAGGAGATCGTCGTGCTGCCTCCGGAAGCGGAGTCAGACCTGCCCGAGGACCCCGAGCAGGCTCGGGAGGTCGCGGCCGAGCACCCGCACCGGCAGGAGGCTCGACTGGTCGCGGGCGTGCTCCGCACCGAAGAGGAAGCGTGCCTGATGCGGCTGCGCACCCCCGGCGACGACGGCGCGGGGGACCTCGTCGAGGACCGGACGCTGGCACCGAACCTGTTGCGCGCGCTGCACGGCACCTTCGCGGAATAGGTGGCGCGCGGATTGAGAGTTGCGCGCAGGCACGGCTTTCCCCGTCGGCTACGCAGGTCGGCCACCGGCGGGTTCTCACCTCGTGGCTGGCGAGGACAGCGTCGACGTGGCGTAGGGCGCTACTCGATGTCGACGATCCCGCAGCCAGCCGCGAGGTGAGGTTCCGCTACAGAACCACCCACGCAGACCGACCCGCGCACCCTCGAACACTCTGCGGTGGGGAACGTCAGCAGCTCGCGGGCGCGCGGCCGTCACGGAGCGCCTCGAGCGCGCTGAGCGCGTCATCGAGCGTGCCGACCCTCGCCAGCTGCAGACCCTCCGGTGTCTGAGCCTTGGCCTCGGCGCAGTTCCCGGCGGGCACCAGGAACGTCGTCGCACCGTCCTCGCGGGCCTTGAGCATCTTGAACGGGATCCCGCCGATCGGGCCGACGTTGCCCGCCGGGTCGATCTCGCCCGTGCCCGCGACGGCCTGACCGCCGTTGATCGCACCCGGCGTCAGCTTGTCCACGATCGCGAGGGTGAACATCAGGCCCGCCGAGGGGCCTCCGACGTCGGCGAGGCTGATCTCGATGTCGAACGGCACGTCGGGCTGCTCACTGGCGCCGATCCCGAGGAAGCCCTGCGACGGGTCGTCCTCCCGGGGCGCGAGCTGGATCTGCGCGGTGCGTTCGGCTTCGTCGGCGTGCCGGAACCGCAGCTCGACCCGGTCCCCCGGCTTCGCTCCGGCGATCGCCTCGCGCAGCGACTGCGCCGATGTCACCGGCTGCCCCTGCGCGCTGATCAACTCGTCGCCCGGTTCGATCACGCCTGCCGACGGACTACCCTGGACGATCTCCCCCGCGATGACCTTCGTCGGGTATCCGAGGTGCCGGAGTGCCGCGGTCTCGGCCGTCGTCTGGGAGTCGCTGAACGCTTCGGTGTTCTCCTGCTCGATCTCGGCCTCGGTCTTGCCCGGAGGGAAGTACACCTCGCGCGGCGCGAGCGCGTACCGTCCGCTCGCCCACAGGCCCAGCGACCCGAACAGGGACAACTGGTCGGTGACCGACACGGTCGTCATCCGCAGGTCACCGTCCGTCGGAAAGGTCTGCTGACCCTCGACGCGAATCACCGGCACGTCACCGTCGACGTCGAGCGTGTCGTACGTCGGTCCCGGCCCCAGTGCCACGAAAGGCACTCGCACGAAGGCGCCGAGCAGCCCGCACACCACGACCAGAACGACGCTCGTCAGCAGCGTCCACGTTCGGCGAGTCACGAGACGACAGGGTACGTGCCGGGGCGCGCCGGCCGGTTCGGGCGGGGTGCATTCCCCGATCTCCTGCGGTCCTCGGCCCGGTCGCCGCCGGCGGCGTTCGCCCAGCGCCGAAACAGGCACCCGACGGGGCGGTGTTGTACGCCCGACCTGGACCTGCCGCGTACGGTGGACCACATGAGCGACGTGCCGTTCGGGTTCAGCCCGCAAGATCCCGACGACCGCGACAAGGGCGAGTCGTCGCAGGGCGGTTCCGGCTCCGGCGACTCAGGTGGCTCCGGCAACGAGCCGCCCTTCGGCTTCGGCTTCGGTGGCATCCCGGGCCTGCCCGGCGGCCCGGGCGGCTCCGGCGGGATGCCGAACTTCGACATGTCGCAGCTGGGCCAGATGTTGACCCAGCTGGGCCAGGTACTCAGCCATGCGCAGTCCGGCGGTGGCGGCGACCAGAGTCCGGTCAACTACGACCTCGCGCAGCAGATGGCCGTCCAGCAGCTGCACGGCAACCAGCGCACCGAACGCCCCAGCCAGCAGGAAGTGCAGGCCGTCGAGGAGTCGGTCCGCCTCGCCGAGATGTGGCTCGACCCGGCAACGGCACTGCCCGCGGCCATCCGGGCGACGCAGACCTGGTCGTCCGTCGACTGGGTGGAGAAGACGCTGCCGACCTGGAAGCGGCTCGCCGACCCGATCGCGGAGCGGATGTCGAACGCGTGGCTGGAAGCCATGCCGGAGGAGGCCAAGCAGGCGGCGGGCCCGCTGATGGGCATGCTCGGACAGATGGGCGGACTGACCTTCGGCTCGCAGCTGGGCAACGGTCTCGGCCAGCTCGGCGGTGAAGTGCTCACCTCCACCGACGTCGGGCTGCCGCTGGGCCCGGAGGGCACGGCCGCCTTGCTGCCAGCGAACATCAACCGTTTCGTGGAGGGGCTGGAACGCCCGGCCAGCGAAGTCACCGTCTTCCTCGCCGCGCGCGAGGCCGCACACCACCGGCTGTTCAGCCACGTGCCGTGGTTGGCGCAGCGGCTACTCGCCACCGTCGAGGAGTACGCCCGCGGCATCAGCATCGACACCTCCTCGCTGGAGGAGATGGCGAGCAAGATCGACCCGTCGGACCCGAGTTCGATGCAGGAACTGATGAACTCCGGCCCGCTCGAGCCGAAGGACACTCCGGAGCAGCGAGCCGCGCTCCAGCGTCTCGAGACGCTGCTCGCCCTGGTCGAGGGCTGGGTCGACGTGGTCGTCACCGACGCCGTCGGGGAGCGCCTGCCCGGTGCGGACGCGCTGAGCGAGACCGTACGCAGGCGGCGCGCCAGCGGCGGCCCGGCGGAACAGACCTTCGCCACGCTCATCGGGCTCGAACTGCGGCCGCGGAGGCTCCGCGCCGCCTCGTCGCTGTGGCGGCTGCTCACCGAGCGCCACGGTATCCAGAGCCGTGATCAGGTGTGGGACCATCCGGACCTGCTGCCGGGCAGTGAGGACCTCGACGAGCCGCTGGACTTCGCGGACCGCTGGGGCGCCGAGTCCTCCGACCTGGACGACCCGATCGCCGCGATCCGTCGCGCCGAGCAGGCCGAGAGCGAGCGGGCCGACGAGGGTGCGGCGAGCACCGACTCGGACGGCACGGACGAGAGCGACTCGGACGGGGACGCCGACGGTTCGACCGGGGACACCCCGAGGGACTGAGAGGGCATTGTGGAACTGGGGTAGGCGGTCCGGTATCGCCGCCCCAGTTCGCGCCTCGGGCATTGAGCTCCTCTTGAGTACCAGGCGTACGCGGCGAGAACGCCCTGCCTTACGAGGCGCGAACTCCGAACGCCGGAGCCCCTCACCCTGCCGAGGCTGACCACGTATGAGGCGTGCCCTAAGGGCTTGTCTGTGCTCTTGTTCTGATGCCCGTCAGGGCATGGTCTCGCGTGCTCAGCCCGAGCACGGTGAGAAGCTCCGGCGTTGCAGGTTGTCGCTCGCAAGGCCGGGGCCGCCGCTGCGTACGTACTGGTACTCGAGGCGACCCCAACGCCGCGAGCGGCAAACTGGGACACCGGCAGGTGACCACCACCACAGACAGCTTCTCAGGGCACACACGCCAGTACCCCTATTGCACTCTCAGCATGAGCCCCGTCCTCGAGTCGTAGCGGCGCAGCCGCTGATCAACCAGGTACGCAGCCGGACCACCCGCGGGTTCTCAGCGCCCTCCTCGCGAGGACAGCGGTTTCGCTGCGTAGGTGGCTACTCGAGAAACCGATCCCGCAGCGAGGAGGGCGCTGAGGTCCCGCCACGGAACCACCTAACAAACCTACTGAAAGACAGACCTCAGCCTTCGTCGTCGTCGAGGCTCAGTTCTAGGTGCGCTGCGGCGGAGAGCCCCTCCAGATAACCGATGGCCCGCTCGGTCTTCGAGTAGGCGGTCACCCATTCCCAGAAGTCCGGGCCGTGGCCCGGCACCAACAGGTGCGCGAGTTCGTGCACGAGCACGTAGTCGAGCACCCATCCGGGTACATCTCGGAGACGGCGGCTGATGCGGATGCTGCCGTCGGCAGGGGTGCACGACGCCCAGCGCGTGCGCATCGGCGGCACCCAGCGGACGGACTCGGGTTCGGTCCCGTCGAGATAGCGCGCCGAGAGCTCACGGCACCGCTCGGCGAGCGCCTGGTCCGAGGCCCGCGCGGGCGAGCGGCGCTTGGTCTCACTGCGCTGCAAGCGGCTCAGCATGTCCGCTACCCAGCGCTTTTCCTCCGCACGACTCATTCGGGCAGGCAGCAGGACAACCACCTTTTCGCCGTCCCGGTAGGCACTCACGGTCTGCTTCCGACGCTTGCTCCGCCGCACTTCGACCTGAGGTTCCGCCACGAGACGGGACCTTAACGGGTGCCCCGGACGTTCGGGGCCCCCTGTGAGCTTCACCCCAGCCCGCGATGCACCGAACGCGCATTCGTTGCTCCGTTCAGCGGAACACGCCGTGCCCCACACGCCTGCGTGTCGATTACTCCACGGGTACGGTTCCTCACAACGCGACCGCGGCCAGGCACAGACCCGGTCCGTACCGGTCGCAGATTCACGACACGAAGGAGGGGCGCCGTGGCCGAGACGTACAACGGCTATTGCGTGAAGTGCCGGGAGAAGCGCGACTTCTCCGGCGAGGTCGCCGAGACCAACGGCCGTCGCATGGCCAAGGGAACCTGCCCGGTCTGCGGCACGAAGATGACACGGATCCTCGGTAAGGCCTGAACGGCGCGGGTGGGCCGCCCGAGTGGCCCACCCGCGGACTCGTGCGCCGGGCTGATGGCCAGGCGCCTCGTGACCGCAGGACATGCGGCTCGTCCGCTGCTGCGCACGGCGGTTCCGCGTTCCACGATCAACTCGCCCCGCGCCTCGCGGGAAACCTCTAGCATGTGCGTCAGCACCCCGAAGATCGCCCCGGCAGGGTGTCGACGGGGTGTACCGATCCGCGTGCGAGAGGAGCCTTTCCGTGGCCGACATCCCCCGCCGGGCTGCCCAGCGCACGGCGAAGCTCGCGAGCCTGCCGTTGGGGATGGCGGGACGAGTCGCCGCGGGCTGGGGGAAACGGCTCAGCGGGCAGAGCGCGGACGAGATCAACGCGGACGTCTCGGCGCGCACAGCCGAGCAACTGTTCGCCGTCCTCGGGCAGCTCAAGGGCGGCGCGATGAAGTTCGGCCAGGCACTCAGCGTGTTCGAGGCCGCGGTGCCGGACGAGATGGCGGGCCCGTACCGGGAAGCGCTGACGAAACTGCAGTCCGCTGCCCCACCGATGGCCCCGTCGAGCGTGCACCGTGTGCTGGCCGAACAGCTCGGACGCTCGTGGCGAGACCGGTTCGCCGAGTTCGACGACTCACCGATCGCCGCGGCCAGCATCGGACAGGTGCACCGGGCGGTCTGGCACGACGGCCGCACGGTCGCGGTGAAGATCCAGTACCCGGGTGCCGACGAGGCGTTGCGCTCGGATCTGCGCCAGCTGACCAGGTTCTCTCGGCTGTTCGAGTCGCTGGCGCCGGGTACGGAGGTTCGACCGCTGCTCGCCGAGCTGCAGGACCGCATGGTCGAGGAGCTCGACTACCGGACCGAAGCCGACAACCAGCGCGGGTTCGCGGCGGCCTTCGACGGCGACGAGCAGCTGTTCGTTCCGAAGGTCGTCGCGAGCTCGCCGAAGGTGATGGTCACCGAATGGGTCACCGGGACGTCACTGGCGTCGATCATCGCCGACGGGAGCAAGGACGAGCGGGACGAGACGGGCAGATTGCTCTCCGAGTTCCACTTCTCCTCGCCGTCGCGATCGGGCCTCTTGCACGCCGATCCCCATCCGGGCAACTTCCTGATGCTGGAAGACGGCAGGCTGGCGGTGATCGACTTCGGCGCGGTCGCGCGCCTGCCCGACGGCCTGCCCACGACCATGGGCCGGATGCTACGGCTGGCGTTGGAGGACCGCGCCGACGAGCTGCTGCAGCTGTTGCGAGCGGACCGGTTCGTGCACGCCGACAGCGAACTCCGGGCCGAGGACGTCCAGGCGTATCTGGGGCCGTTCGTGGACCCGTGCCGCAGCGAGACGTTCCACTTCACCCGACGGTGGATGCAGCGGCAGGCCGAGCGGGTCGGCGACCTGCGCAGTCCGGACTTCCGGACCGGTCGGGCGCTGAACCTGCCGCCGGACTACTTGCTGATCCACCGCGTCACGCTGGGCGCCACCGGCATCCTCTGCCAGCTCGACGCGACGGTCGCGGCCAAGAGCATCATCGAACGCTGGCAGCCGGGGTTCGCCGAGGACTGAGAGCGCATTGTGGAACTTGGGTAGGGGGTCCGGTACCGGCTCGTCACCCTGCCGAGGCTGGTCACTTGCGACCATGCCCTACGGGCACAAAAGCCAGTTCCCAAATGCCCTCTGAGTGGCCGCGCGGGCGCAGGAATGCGGTCGAGATCCCACAGCCGCCCCGATGTGCGGTGTCCCCGCGGAACCACCGACCCAGATCACCCCGCCCGCCCTGCGAGCCCGGTGTGCACGGTGTCGGCCAGCAGGTAGTGCAGGTCGTCGCGGTGACCGACGTAGTGCGGGCCGTCCTCGTCGAGCAGGGCGTCGACCGCGGCGAGATCGTCGGCGGTGCCGTGTTCCGCGGCGGAGTCCCGCAGGAAGCGGAGTCGGCGCAGCGCCGCGCGCATCACCAGGTCCGAAACCGGTGCCGGGCGCTCGACGAGATAGGACCAGCTGCGCACGTCGACGAGCCCGGCCTCCCGGAGTGCACGGGACCAACCGATCGGCATCCGCACCGACCCGTGGATGCCGGCCCGCATCTCGCGGAACCAGGATTGCTGGTACCCGGACAGCCGGTCTTCGAGCCCCGGTTCGCCGACACCGACGTCCCACGGCAGGATCCGCTGCGGGAGCCCGGATTCGACGATCGCGAGAGCGCCGCCGGGACGGACCAGCGCGGCGAGTCGGCGGAGTCCGGCGGCCTGGTCCGGTAGATGGTGCACGACCATCCCGGCGAAGACGAGGTCGGCAGGTTCGAGCGCGGACGGGACCTCGTCGCCGGCCGCGTCCCAGAGCACGGTTCGGACGTCCACGGAGGAGCCGGAGTCGCGAACGTGGCTCTCGGCGGCCCCCAACAACTCAGGTGCCGAATCGACGAGGGTCAGAGTCGACTGGGAACGGTGGTCCATCGCAGCGGCCAGCGCCGTGGCCATGCCACCGGCCCCGCAACCGATCTCGACGACGGAGCGCGTGTCCGCGCCCACGAGCGCTTCGGCGAGCGTCGCGCGTTCGGGCTCGACGAGGCGATCCGCGTGGCGGAGATCGTCGAGCCGGGCGTTCCAGTCCATCCCGTCGTGGGAGTGCCCATGCCCGTGTCCGTTGCCGTGCCCAGTCACGCCCTCACCCTATGCCCGGCGGTGCGAACGGCACTTTCGCCTCAGCAGACGAGGCGAGAGTGCCGTTCGCACCACGTGTTTCTAGGGTTGCAGGCGGTCGGCGCGGCGAGCGGCGTACGTCGCCAGCCGACGCCACCACCTCCCCGCGCACAACCGACGAGCCATCCGTTGCTCGTCGGCCTCTTGTCGCAATTGCTGATGTCGAATTCTCGACATCTCTTC
Source organism: Allosaccharopolyspora coralli (assembly GCF_009664835.1). Taxonomy (NCBI): domain Bacteria; kingdom Bacillati; phylum Actinomycetota; class Actinomycetes; order Pseudonocardiales; family Pseudonocardiaceae; genus Allosaccharopolyspora; species Allosaccharopolyspora coralli. The sequence goes on along the minus strand of NZ_CP045929.1, from coordinate 1,011,479 downwards.
CGGCATCATCATGACGGAGTGCTCCTCTGTGCTCGGTCGAGCGGACGCGAACGGTCGGGTGGCGAGGACACGGGTGTCGTTCATGCGGCCTGCTCCTTGCGATCGCGTCCACCGGTCGCGTCGACCGGGTGCTTGCGTGGACGGCCACGAGGCCGTTTGCGAGCGACGACGGCGCCGCGCTCGAAGATCTCCCCGCCCCAGACACCCCAGGGCTCGGCGCGGGACAGCGCCCCTGCGAGGCACTCGGCACGGACCGGGCAGTCCGCGCACAGCGCCTTGGCGCGCTCCAGTTCGGCCGGGCTCTCGGCGAACCACAGGTCGGGGTCCCGCCTGCACGGCAGGTCCTGGCCGACCCCGGGGGCACTGTCGAGCAGCGCTCCGAGGACATCGGGTTCACCGGTTTGCTGTATCGGTACGCCGGTGGTCAACAATTTCTTCTCCTCCAGTGGTTGGACTTCTCGGGCGACGAGCGGGTCGCGAACGCAAAAAGGCCGCGAACCCGATGCGGGTCCGCGGCCTGGGAGTCGTGGCGAGTCCAGATTAGTTGATCATGGACTTCGTTCCAGGACGGACCGGCGATCATCGGGGATGATCACGGTCGGGACGGCGAAACCCGCACGGCGACGCGTGGCGGCCGCGTTCGGCCCCGCCGGCGCGTACGGCAGTTCGATACCCCCGGTCAGCGGGTGGCCAGGGGTAACGAGCATCTGCGTGCTGATCACTGTGGCCACCTCCCCTCGGGGTCGTACGCGCCGACGCGCGTGAAGCGCCTCGACCTGGACGCTTGCAGATTATGTGCAGCGCACCCGGCGCCGCAACCGAATTTCTGCAGATCCCCGCATTCGGGTGGACATTTTTCTCGCGACTCGGTGCCGACGCAGGTCAGGGCCGCGATCGCTCGGCGCGAACGAGCGAGAGGACGTCCGCGCCGAAGCGTTCGAGCTTCGTCCCGCCGATCCCCGAGATGGCGATCAACGCGGCCTCGTCGGACGGTCGCTGCTCGGCGATCGCCGTCAGCGTCGCATCCGTGAACACCACGTAGGAGGGAACCCGGAGCTGTTGGGCACGGTCGCTGCGCCACGCCTTGAGCTCGGCGAGCAGCCCTTCGTCCACATCGGAGGGGCAGTGGCCGCACCGCCCCAGTTTGATCTCCAAGGTCCCGAGCAGTTTCGTCTCGCAGGTACGACACCGCGGCGTGACGGCGCCCCCCTGCGACCGCATCGGGGAGGCCTCCCGCTGCTGCACGCGCGCAGGCAGGGCCGCCGGACTGTCGTCGGGAACGAGGGCGTAGACGAACCGGCTCCGCCGCCGGAACCGCTTGCCTCCTTCGCCCCGGGACAGCGCCCACGACAACCGCAGGAACTCACGCGCCCGCGTCACACCGACGTAGAGCAGCCGCCGTTCCTCTTCGATCGCCGCGTCGTCTCCGTCGGCGTACTGGATGGGCAAGGTGCCATCGACGAGCCCGACGAGGAACACCGCGTCCCACTCGAGCCCCTTCGCGGCGTGCAACGACGCGAGCGTCACCCCCTCGACCGTCGGCGGATGCTGCGACTCGGCGCGTGCGTCGAGTTCCGCGTTGTAGTGCGCCAGGTCCGCGTCCGGCACGGCGGCGACGAGTTCTTCGGCGAGTTCCACCAGGGCGATCAGCGACTCCCAGTGTTCCCGAGCCGCACCGCCGGCAGGCGGCTCGTCGGTGAGGCCGACCTCGGCGAGAACCGCGCGAACGCTGCCGCACAGGTCGCCGGACGTGAGGTCGTCGCGGGATCCCGCCGTCCGCAGAGCGGCCATCGCCCGCCGCACCTCGGTCCGCGCGAAGAACCGTTCACCGCCACGCACCTGGTACGGAATCTCGGCGTCGGCGAGCGCCTTCTCGTAGACCTCGGACTGCGCGTTGACGCGGAAGAGCACCGCGATCTCCGAGAGCGGTGTGCCGTCCCGCGCGAGCGCGGCGATCTTGTGCGCGACCGCTTGCGCCTCGGAGACCTCGTCGTCGAACTCGGCGAAATCCGGTTTCGGCCCGTCCTGTCGCTGGCCGACGAGTGTCAGCCGAGTACCGGCGGGACGCTCCCTGGCGGCGTCGATGACCTGGTTCGCGAGCGCCACGACCTGCGGCGTCGACCGGTAGTCGCGTTCGAGGCGCACCACGGTCGCCTCGGGGAAACGTCTCGGGAACCCGATCAACCATTGCGGTGCGGCCCCGGCGAAGGAGTAGATCGTCTGGTTGGCGTCGCCGACGACCGTGAGGTCGTCGCGCGGGCCGAGCCACGCGTCGAGCACGCGCTGCTGCAGCGGGTTGACGTCCTGGTACTCGTCGACGACGAAGGAGCGGTAGCGGCTGCGGAACTCCTCGGCGACCTCGGGGTGTTCCTCCAGGATCGCGGCGGTGTGCAGGAGCAGGTCGTCGAAGTCCAGCGCCTCCGCACGCGTCTTGAGCTGTTCGTAGGCGGCGAAGACCTTGCTCACCGACTCGGGCGCCGTGGGCGCTGAGCGCCCGGCCTTCGCCGCCGCGGACGGATACCGGTCGGGGGCGATGAGCGACGATTTCGCCCACTCGATCTCGCCTGCCAGATCGCGCACGGAGTCCTTCTCCGTCGACAGGCCGAGCCGGTTCGCCGCGTTCATGACGAAGCGGTACTTGTTGTCGACCAGCGACCACACGCCGGTGTCGTGCACCCGTGGCCAGAAGTACCGCAACTGCCGGAACGCCGCCGCGTGGAAGGTCTGCGCTTGAACACCGCCCGCACCGAGTTCCCGTAGCCGCGTGCGCATCTGCCCCGCCGCTCGGGCGGTGAAGGTGACCGCGAGGACTTGCTGCGGGGCGACGAGTCCGCGCTCGACGAGGTGGGCGATGCGATGCGTGATGGTGCGGGTCTTGCCCGTGCCCGCACCGGCCAGCACGCACACCGGACCACGAGGGGCCGTCACCGCCGTCCGCTGCTCGGGGTCGAGTCCTTCCAGCAGTCGTCGCGGTTGATCGGCCATGCGAAGCATCCTCGCAGAAGCGCCCCGCCGGACTCGATCACACCCCGCTGGCGGACCCCCCGCGTGTCGATCAAGCCGAAAGCGTGATTCGAACACGCGATCGAGTGGAAAAGTCGGCGATGTGCAGGTATTATGCTTTTTAGGCAGTAGCGTGTGATCATGACATGGGCGGTGGAAGCAGTACCAGAAGTTGTCGACTGGCTACGAACCCTCGACGAGGACACGCAGAATGCGATCGACGGTGCCGTCGCGGTTTTGCAGCTTCGCGGGCCGAGCCTGTCGCGACCTCTTGCCGACAAGGTGCACGGATCGCAACTACACAACTTGAAAGAACTTCGTCCTGGTTCGAGCGGGCGCACAGAGGTACGGAATTCTGTTCGCCTTCGACCCCGAACGGCGAGCGATTCTGTTGATCGGCGGCGACAAGGCTGGTCGATGGGAGCGTTGGTATCGCGCGGCGATCCCGATTGCCGAGCAGCGCTATCGGACACACGTGGCCGGGATCGCCGATCCATGAACACGGGTGGTCGGGCAGGTTCAGCACAGGAACAGGAGTGAACAGAATGACAGTGCCATGGAACGAGGTTCGGGACGAACTCGGCATCGACACGGAACGGCGGGCAGCGGGACTCCGCGTCACCGCGGCGTACGTGACCGGCTATCGGCTCGGTGAGCTGCGGCGGCACTCCGGGTTGACCCAGATGGAACTGGCCGAGCGCATGGAGATCGGCCAGCCGCGGGTCAGCTCGATCGAACGCGGCGACCTGAACTCGCTGACCGTGGGCAGTGTCCGCGCCTACGTCGAGGCACTCGGTGGCACGGTCGACATGGTCGCCCACGTGGGAGACCTCGACGTCGCGTTGGACGTTCCCGGCGCGGCCTGAGAGTGCATTTCGGAACTGGCTTGTGTGCCCGTAGGGCACGCCTCATACGTGTCCAGTCTCGGCAGGGTGAGGGACTCCGGCGTTTGGAGTTCGTGCCTCGCAAGGCAGGGGTTCTCGCCGCGTACGGGTGGTACTCAAGAGGACCCAACGCAGCGGGCGCGAACTGGGGCGGCGGTACCGGACCACCCACCCAGGTTCCACAACGCCCTCTCAGCGATCAGCTAGGCGTGTTGGCCCAGCCGCGCAGCATGCGGTAGGCGATGGACACGCCCGGCGGCAGGCGGAGACCGTTGATCGCGTTTCCCTCGGCCTCGAGGGCCGCGAGAACGTCGTCGCGCGGCACCCACCGCGCGTCCTCGATCTCACCGTCGGCGGGATGCAACGGCTGCTCGGGATCGCCCACAGCGGCGAATCCGACCATCAGGGAACGCGGGAACGGCCACGGCTGGCTGCCGAGGTAGCGGACGTCGGAGACGGTCACGCCGACCTCTTCCCGGATCTCGCGTTGCACGCACGCTTCGAGCGCTTCGCCGACCTCGACGAAGCCCGCCAGCACCGAGTACCGGTCCCGCGGCCATACCGGTTGCCGAGCGAGCAGCACCTGGTCGCCACCGTCGTGCACGAGACAGATCACTGCCGGATCGGTGCGGGGATACTCCTCCCGGTCACATCCGCTGCACTGCTGTACCCACCCGAGCCGCACGCCCCGGGTGCCCGCGCCGCACACCGCGCAGTAGCGAGACCGGTCGTGCCAGCTGAGTAGCCCGACGGCCGTGGTGAGCAGCCCGGCGTCGACCGAACCCAGGAGGGCGCCTGCGTTCCGCAGGTCGCGCCAGCCGAGTTCAGCGCCGTCCCGGCCGGCACGCAACGCCCAGTAGCTGACTCCGTCGTCCTGCCCGAGCAGGACCGCGCCGGGAGGGGGTTGCGTACCGAACTCCGCCGTAGGCCGATGGTCGAGGACGTCGCCCTCGAGCACCGGGGCTCGCCCCTTGCGGTCGACGAGCAGGACCCGCCCGTGCGCCCACAGCTGCGCGGTGTCCTCGTCGCGCAACCACTCCGAACGGTCCACGGTGGATCGGGAGAGCAGTGGTGCGGCGTCCAGGCCGAACCCTGTCGCTCCCGCCACGTCCGGGGTACTCATCGCACTCCACTTCTGGGCGGAGCACTCGACTTCTCCCCGCCCGTCAGCAACCTACGCCTCGCCCGTTGGCGACGACACCCACCACCGGCACGGGTCACACCCGGCTGGTCACGTATGAGAGGGCGTTGTGGAACCTGGGTGAGTGGTCCGGTACCGCTGCCCCAGTTCGCGCCTCGCTGCGTTGGGGTCCTCTTGAGTACCAGGCCGTACGCGGCGAGAACCCCTGCCTTGCGAGGCACGAACTCCGAACGCCGGAGCCCCTCACCCTGCCGAGGCCGGTCACGCATGAGGCGTGCCCTACGGGCACAAGAGCCAGCTCCCCAATGCCCGCTCAGCCCACCACGACGCCGCCGATGTCGTTGAGATGCGGCAGGAGCTTTTCCGCATCCCCCACGACGACGCCGGTGAAGGCGGTCGGCGCGTAGTAGCGGGCGGCCTCGGCGATCTGCTCGCCGGTGACCTGACGCAACCGATCGGGGTGCGCGGCGAGCCAATCCATCCCGAGCCCGAGCACGGCGAGCGAGGCGAGCTGGGAGGCGAGTCCGGTCTGGGAGGCGGTGGAAGTGAGCAAACTCCCGATGGCGTACTGCCGGGCCGACTCGATCTCGGTGCCTGTCGGCGGCACCAACGCGAACCGTCCGAGTTCGTACCGGGTTTCCCAGAGTGCGGCGGCGGTGACCTCGCTGGCCGTGTCGGCGTCGACGAGGATGGTGCCGTTGTCCCTGGTGAACTCGAACGCCGAGTGCGCGCCGTAGGTGTAGCCCTTGTCCTCCCGGATGTTCTCGACCAGCCGGGAGGAGAAGTAGCCGCCGAAAGTCAGGTTCGCGATCTGCAGCGCCGCGTAGCCGGGATCGGTGCGCGGCAGGCCTTGGGCGGAAAGTCGAATCTGGGACTGCACGGCACCTTCCCGGTGCACCAGCTGCACGTCCCCTCCGTCGAGCGTCGGCAGCGCGGGCAGTTTTTCGGCGGAGTTCTGCGAGGACCATCCCGACAACGCGCGTTCGACCTGCGCCACGACCGTGTCCGGGTCGAAGTCGCCGACGAGGACGAGTACCGAACCGCGCGGCAGCACCGACTCCTGGTGCAGCGTCCGCACCTCGGCGGAGTCGACTCGCGCGACGTTCTCGGCCTCGGGCACCTCGCGGACGAACGGGTGATCGCCGTAGCGGTGACGTTGCAGGGCTTCGCGGGCGATGACACGAGGCTGGGAGCGCGCGACGGCGAGCCGCTCGACGAGCCGGTCCTTCTCCCCGGCGACCTCGGTGTCCGGGTACACCGCGTCGGTCAACGCGTCGGCGAGCACGTCGAGCAGCGTGGGAAGACCGTCGGCGAGCGCGTCCCCGGTGATGCTGAGCTGCTCGGGCGTGACGACGGATTGCAGGTCGCCGCCGACCGCGGCGAGGTCGGTGTCGAAACGCACCCGGTCGCGGGTGCTGGTGCCGGTCAGCAGTGTTTCGGCGAGCACCTCGGCCCGCGCCGGGTGCATCGTGTCCTCCCCGGCGAACGGGATGCGCAGCCGGAGCTCGACCATCGGAACGGCGCCGTGGCGGGCGGCGACGACGCGGAGCCCGTTCCCGAGCACCGTGTCCACTGTGGCCGGTGGCTGGGAGGAGCGCGGTTCACCCAACGGCGGCAGCGGGCGCGGTCCGGCCTCGGTGCGGCCGATCTCCTCGGCGGTACGGTGTGCGGCGGTCATGCGGTTCCTCCAGCCGAGTCTGCCGAGTCGGAGCCTGCGGGTTCGAGTTCGAGAACGGCCCGGGCGTCGGGGCGCAGGGCCTTGGCGGCCTCGGCGACGTGCTCGACGGTGACCTCGGAGATGCGGCGCGGCAGTTCGGAGATCAGTTCGGCCTTGCCGTGCACCAGTTCGGCACTGCCGAGGTCCAGGGTGCGGGAGACGACCCGATCGTTCTCCCGGTGCAGGCCTGCCGTCCAGCGGGCGGTGACCCGAGACAGTTCTTCTGCGGTCGGCCCGGAGGACGCGAGCGCGTCGAGTTCCTCGTCGATGGCCCCGACGACCCGGTCCGCGCCGACCTCGGGGGTGTGGATCGCGGTGAACGTGAACGTGTCGGGGTCCCGCGCGTCGAGCGGTGCCCCCATCAGACCGCAGCCGGCGTGGACGTCGACGACGAGCTGGTCGCGGTAGACCATGCGCTGCTGCAACCGGGAGGCGTCGCCGTCGGTGAGCACCGCGGCCAGCACGACGTTCGCCAGGTACGCGTCGAGCTCGCCGACCGGGTCGGGCAGCCGGTGCCCGATCGCGACGGCGGGCAGCGGCGCGTGCGGATCGGCGTGATGCCCCCGCAGTTCCCGCTCCGGGAACGGTTCGGCGAACGACGGACGCTCCCGGACCGCGCGGGCGGGCACGTCGCCGAAGTGGCGGTGCACGAGCTCCGTGGTCTGCTCGACGTCGAGATCACCGGTGATCGTGAGTACCGCGTTACCCGGTGCGTAGAAGGTGTCGAAGAACGCCGCGCAGTCGTCGACGGTGGCCTCTTCGAGGTCGGTGAAGTCGCCGTAGCCGTTGTGGGCGTTGGCGAACGTGCCGTAGAGCACCGGCGGCAGCAGGATCCACGGGAACCCGCCGTAGGGCCGGTTGAGCACGTTGAGGCGGATCTCCTCCTTGACCACGTCGACCTGGTTGCGGAGGTTCTCCTCGGTGAGTTTCGGCGCCCGCATCCGGTCGGCCTCGAGGAACAGCGCACGTTCCAGCGCCGCCGAGGGCAGCACCTGGAAGTAGTCGGTGTAGTCCTGGTGCGTCGATCCGTTGAAGATGCCGCCGGAGCCCTGCACGTGCCGGAAGTGCGCGAGCTTCTCGAGGCTCTCGCTGCCCTGGAACATGAGGTGTTCGAAGAGGTGCGCGAAGCCGGTGCGGCCTTCCGGCTCGGACCGGAACCCGACGTCGTAGTGGACGCTGACGCCGACCACCGGCGCCCGCCCCGGTGCGTCGTCGGGCGCCAGCACCACGCGCAGCCCGTTGGGCAGGGTGAGTCGATGCAACTGCGGTTCCGCCATGCGTGCAGCCTACGTGCGTCCGGCACGGTCACGCTGGGTACCCACCCGAACGCGCGCGGGGCTCACCGCAGCGAACGCAGATGTCCCGCCTGAGCCAGCACCCCGTCCATCGCGTCGATCAGCAGCGGCAGGTGAGTCCGGAACCGGCGCAGGTCGGGAACCACGTGCCCGGCCTCGGTCACGTACTCGCCGTACCAGTACAGGCCGGGAGTCCCGTCGGCGCCGGGATCCAGCTCGGCGAACTCGGCGAGCCAGCGTGCGGTCTCGCCCAGCACCACGGCGTACGGCAGGGACCGGGAGAACACCACCTCGCGATCTCCGGCGGGCAGGGCGTCCGCGGTCGCGGAGTGCAGGTAGTCCCGCAAGCCCCGCACCTGGGCGACGACGGCGCTGCCACGGGAGGTGCGGGCGGGCATGAGCCCGGCACCGAACGTGAGCGCGACGCCGCCGAGCGCGACGGCGACACCGAGCAACGCCAGCGCCGAGGTCGCCGCGAGCAGCACGGTGAGCACGACGCCCGCGATCCCGAGTCCGACGCCCAGCCACCAGAACAGGTTTCGCTCGGTGTCCGGACGGCGGGTGAACCACCCGTGGTCGACGACGTCGGCGTACAGCGCGTCACGGACCCGGGTGAGATCCAGCGCTTCGCCCGCGCGCAGGTGCGAGAGCAACACTTCCCGCTGGCCCTCGCCGGTGCCGAGCAGCAGTTCGTAGACGGCGCGCTCGTAGTCCCGCAACGACTCGTCCGGCGGATTGAGCCCGACGATCCGCCAGTCGCGCGAGCCCTGCTCGCCGGGAATCTCCTCGATCCACAGGTAGTTGCGCACCGCGAGGTCGAGCATCGTCGCGGTCACGTCCACGACGTCGACGTGCTCGTCGACGACCGTGCCGACCTGGCCGGGCAGGACACCGTCGGGCGAGGCGAACGTGACGCCGTCAGGGCCGTCGACGAGAACGTCGACCGGGTCGACGTCGGCGACGAGCGCTGCGGTGTCCCTGCCCCGCACGTACCAGAGGACGCCGAACCCGCCGACGAGCGCCAGTCCGGCTCCGGCGAGCCCGGCGCCGCTGGCCGGGGTCAGCGAGAACGCCCGGGTGAGGCTGAAGGTGTCCTCGAAGACGGCGTTCGCCGGTACCGCTGCCGCGGGTAGCTGGACGGTGAAGTCGATCCGATCGCCCGGGGCCAGGTCCGACTCACTGCCACGGATCTCCTGGGTGTGGGTGATCTGGAACTCGTCGCAGGGTGTCCCCGCTCCGACCGAGCCGGTGGTGCACATGATCGACTCGCTGGGCGCCGGTACCCGGAAGTCGATCCCGACCTGCTCGAGCGGCACGTCCCAACCACCGGCGACCTGCCAGGACACCTCGTCGACCTCGCCGAGTGGCGCCACCGTCCCGTCGACGACGTACGTCACGGTCGATTCGCCGGGTTCCAGCGAGAGCCTGAACGTCTCCCCGTCGGTCTCGCCGGTTCCCGGCCCGTCGACGCTGATGTCTCGCACGCCGTGCACGCGTTCCCGCGCACCGTCGTCGGCAGGCTCGCGGAGGGGCACGGTGCGGTGCGCTGTCTGCCCTGGCGGCACCGTGATCTTCTCGGTCACCGTCAGCGCGCCGTCGCGCTCCACCGTGACGTCCACCTGGGACGAGGCGGCGCCGCGGAGTTCCTGTGCGGATGCGGCAACGGGAAGGCACAGGAAGATCGTCGCGACGATGCCGACGACGGCGGAGATCAGGACGCGCTTGTTCGACACGGCCCGAACCCTAGCGAAGGCGCGGTACGCTCTGCGCCGCAATCGACACAAGACGGGAGGCGGTTTCGGCGATGGCGAACCCGAACCGGCCGGGACGTCGCTCCCGCGGGCCCGCCGACCGTCCGACGTCGCACCGGGCCGCGCAGCGTTCGCTGTTCCGTGACGAGCCGTCCCCGTCCCGCCGTCGCCGTGGACGGATCCTGCTGGGTGTGTGCGTCCTGGTGGGCGCAGTCGGGGTGATCGCAGCGTTCGGCGTGCACTCTCCGGCGCCGCAGAACCGGACGGCACCGCCCCTTCTCACCTCCGTCGCGCCACCGCCCGCGACGCCGGAACAGTCCGACGGTGGGAACTCGGCGAGCACCGCACCGGCAACGCCGGTCGTCGCGTTGGCGGACAACCCGCTCAACGCGATGCCCACAGGTGCGCCTGAAGTCCGCTGCCCCCTTCCCGAGTTCGACGCGACCGCTGAGGGGCAGGAGGCGTATCTCGAGCAGGTGATGCCGTGCCTCAACGAGGCGTGGCGGCCGGTGCTCGAAACCGCGAACCTGCCGTTCCGTCCCGCCGACGTCGAGGTCGTCACCTCCGACGTGCGAACACCGTGCGGATCACGCTCGCCGACGCAGACGGCGCTGTACTGCGACGGCACGATCTACATGACCGCCGCCTACTACCGCGACATCGAGGGCCACGGCGACACCGCAGGCGTCTACTTCGGACAGTTGGCGCACGAGTACGGCCACCACGTTCAGGAGCTGGCCGGGATCATGGACGCCTCGTGGCAGCGACGGCAGGCGGTCGGCATGCGCACGCCCGACGGATTCGAGACCGCACGGCGGTTCGAACTCCAGGCCACCTGCTACGGGGGCATGTTCCTCTCGTCGGTGACCGGGGGCTCGGTCGCCGCGAGCACACTCGAAGAGGCACTGCGCGACTCCGGCACTCGCGGCGACTACACCGACGGACGCCCGCCCGATCACGGCAGGCCGGACGTCAACGCGACCTGGGTGCAGACCGGCTTCGACGACAACAGCGCCAGTCGCTGCGACACCTGGTCGGTCGACTCCGCACGCGTCCGGTGACCCGGGCTTCCCCCTTCACACTGATACGTAGAAGGACCGCATGACTCCTCCGCACCACCCTGGCCGGAGCGGGCATCCCCCGGCCCGGCCGGTCGCGCCGCCGCCGGCCGCCCGCCCGTTGCCGCCACGTCGAGGGTCAGTGCCGGGACGGCCACCGCAGGGTGCACCGCCCGCTCGCCCCGCTCCGCAGCAAGGGCCGGGACGGCCGAGCCCCGTGCAGCCCAGCCACGCACAGCACCGCCACGCACCGGGTCCGGCGCCTGCGCCACCCGCCGGAGCGGCGCCAGCCGCGCGGCCACCGCTGCCCCCACCGAACGTGGCCCGCCGAGCCCCGACGCACCCGCGTCACCAGCCGGTGCCCACGCCGCGTCCACCGATCCCTCCGCAGGGCAGGCCCGGTCTCCGTCCCCGCAAGAGCGGTTCCGACAAGGGCGGCATCATCGGCATCGTGATCTGTGCCGGGTTCTTGTGCCTGCTCGGCACCGCCGGACTGGCGGAGGTCGCCGACTCGGGCGACGACGCGGCGGCGCCCAGCTACGAGCCGACCTACGGCGACACCGACCAGGACACCGACAGCACGGCGAGCAGCACGATCTCGAACCCGCCCACGTCCACATCGGAAACTGCAACACCGTCGACCGAGCGGCCGGAGACATCCACCGTTCCGCCGGAACCGGCCGAGCCGGAGCCCGTGTACGCGCTCGGGAACCACCCGTTCAACATTCCCGGCAACGGAGCGGTCGAGACGGGCTGCGACCTGGCCGCGTTCGCCGTCGCTACCGACGCACAGGAGGCCTATTACCAGTCCGCCGCTCCGTGCCTCATGGACATGTGGACCCCGGCGCTGGAGGAAGCGAACCTCCCGGCCGTGGCGCCCGAGGTCATCACCTTCGACAGCGGCAGCGTGACGAACCCCTGCGGGCGACGCGACGCCGACGAGACCGCCATGTATTGCAGCGCCAACCACACGATCTACATGACCGCGTCGTACTACCGCGACGTCGAGGGGCACACCCAACCCGGCGTCTACCTGGGGCAGTTCGCGCACGAGTTCGGCCATGCCGTGCAAGGCATGACCGGCATCCTCAACGCTTACGGCACCGCTCGCCACGACGCGGGAGCCGAGACTTCCCGAGGGCTCGAGCTCAGCCGCCGCAGCGAATTGCAAGCCACCTGCTTCGGCGGGATGGCGCTCGCGTCCTTGCAGAACGGCGGGGTGAACAACAATCACATCCTCACCGCCGTGCAGGACGGTGGGCAGCGCGGCGACTATGCGGGCCGCGAACGCGACCACGGCAGCCCGGCCAACAACGCCGCGTGGGTCAACCAGGGCTTCTCGATCAACCGGATCACCGACTGCAACACGTGGCTGGCCGACGACTCGGACGTCAGCTGACGCGGCGGTTTGCCCCGAGCAGCGCGGCGAAGCCCGCTCCGGCGGAGCAGGCGAGAGTGAACAGCACCCAGGTCACCCTCGTTCTCAAGTTCCCCTGATCCGAGGCCGGGGCCGCGGCTCCCACCGGCCGGGCCGTCACGTCGTCCTGCCCCGGGGACAACCAGACCGTGATTTCGGTGCCGACGGTGTGCCCGCAGCCGTCGAACCGAACCCGCTGCGGCTGCCCGTTCACGTCGACCTCGACGAGATCACCGTTGCCGTTCGTTCCGCACGGCGTCGACTCGACGACGACGGCCACGGTCTCGACGGACTCGGTACCGGAAGCGCTCGTCCGTACATGCGGGAGCAGCACGACTCCGGCGACGGCACCACCCACCGCCGCCAGGACCAGGAGGATCAACACCACCGATGCCGAACCACGTCGCCGCGCCACGACCTTGATAATTCCAGAACACCCGAGGCCGTGGTACGTGCCTGTTGTCCCGGGGTGATCACTCCGCGTCGCAAGGGTTGCCTGGCGGCCGGGACGCGAACGGAAGAACGCAACGATCGGGCACGCGTCCGGACACGAGACACCCGCCGGTGGTGACGAAGCGAACCCGATCGTTGTGGCTGTTCAGCCCCCGGTGGCAGAGTCCGCGCATGCCGTCCTCCGAGACTCGTTCCGCGCTCGCCCTCGCAGCCACCCTCGCCGCCGCGGGCACACTGCACTTCGCGCAGCCGAAGCCGTTCGACCGGATCGTGCCTCGCGCCCTGCCCGGCACGCCGCGCACCTGGACCTACGCCAGCGGTGTCGCCGAGTTGACGTGCGCGGCCGCGGTCGCGCACCCGCGCACGCGATCGACGGGAGCGCTGGCCGCTGCGGCGCTGTTCGTGGCGGTGTTCCCGGCGAACGTACAAATGGCCGTGGACACCCGGCGCTCCCGTCCGGCCCTGCGTTACGGCTCACTCGCCCGGCTCCCGCTGCAGCTCCCGCTGATCCGGTGGGCCTGGCGTGTTCGCAGCGCGAACCAGCGGTGACGCGGCCTTACCTGCGAGGACGCTGCGTGATCGGTGTAGTTGTTGAAGATGCTCCGATCGTGCTTAAGATGCTCCGGTGCAGCATCTGGAGCACGCCGCCCACGCGCTCGGGTGGAACGGACACCTGATCCCGGACGTCGAGATCCTCGGCGCCCGCTTCGCGGCCGTCGCCGCCGTCCGTCCGGACGTGCACGCGTGGCGTCTCGAACACGAGTGGGCACCGCAGCCCGACCCGGCCTGGTTCCGTACCTGGTCGGACACCTCGACGCACGCCCACCTGCCGGTGGCGGCCGTCGACCTGCTCGGCATCCTCGTGCCCGTCCCGAAACTCAGCCGCGCCCTGCGCGCCTGCGGCACACTCATGACGCTCGCCCCTTGCAGCGTCGTCGTGCCTGCGGACGCCGAACTGCAGACGATCTCGCTGAGCGAGCTCGACTACTACGGGATCGGCGTCGTCGCGGATGCCCCGGACGCTCCCGCGGACCTCGTGCTCGCCCCGGAGGATCGGACCGGCGAGTTCGGGTCATCGCTGTTCGGCAGGTGGCTGCTCGAGGTCCTGTACTCGAAGGTACTGGCGAACCGTCCGGAACTCGCGGAGTACAACCCCCGCTGACCGCTCAGGCCGTGGTGTACTCCGCCCAGTTGAGCGCCTCGGAGTTCCACCGCATCCCCCGGTTCGGCTTCAACGTACGCAGCGCCTGCATGGTGTGCGGCCAGCGGCGGATCACGTTCGCCAGCGCAACCGGAGCCATCTGGTCACTGGTGCGGTGATGTCCGCCCGCGGCCAGCAGGGCGATCCCGCCCGGCGTGGACAGGATGTCGGTCAACGGTTCCTGCCCGGACAGCGCGGTGTTCTCCACGCTCACGACCCGGTCCGGACGCAGATCGGACGGCCAGGTGCCCCGATCGAGGTCCGCCGCCACGGGCAGGTCGCACTCGCCGCAGGCGCACTCCGTCTCGCTGGTCCAGCCGTGCCGCTTCCACGACCAGATCGCCGAATCATCGACGTCCAATGTGGACAGGGCGAGCACGTGCGGCCACGCGCCCACCACGGCGGCGAGCGTGGTCGTGGTCGCCGACCTCGGGGCCTCACCCGGGCCGTCGAAGTACCATGCGCCATCCTCGTCCCGACGCACCCTCACCAGCGGCGCCCGCATCGCGAGCACGTCCGAGTCCACCGCCACCGCCGTTTCCGGCGGGGACGCGAGCTTCCACTCCCTTTTCCCAAGCATCGCGAAGATCTTGCTAGCCGCGCGCACCCCACCACAACCGCCGCCACCCGAACGTGTGGATCTCGGCGGCACCCTCGCGGGGCGAACGGCACTCTCGCCCCACAAGACGAGGCGAAAGTGCCGTTCGCCCCGCGAGAAAGCCCGGCGGGGGTGGCGTCACTGGGCGAGTGCGTCGAGCCGACGGAGCAGCTGTCTTGCTCGGGCTGCGGGTTCGTCTAACCGTGCCTCGTCTGCCACCCGCACCACGTCATCCAGCAGCTCCCGTGCCTCGTCAGCGGAATCGGTGTGGATGAGCAGCATCGCTAGCTGAAGACGCAGCTCACAGGATCGTTCCACTTGTTCCGGCAACAGCTGCGCATGTTCGTCGACAAGAACGCGCAGGTCAGCGATAGCCGTAGTGTGTTCTCCCAGCTCGGCCCGGCAGCTCGCGATCATCTCCTTGAACGTGAGTATCTCGGTGGGGCTCACCTCGCCGCGGTCGGCGTCCGCGAGCAGCACGCGATACTCACGGAGCGCTGCCCGGTAATCGCCGCCCAGGAACGAGAACCCGGCAAGGTTCTTCCGGATCTTCACCCCGCGCTCGAAACTGAGCTGAGCACTGGCCGCGCTGTCAGCCAGCAACGTGCGCAGCAGCTCCGCCGCCTGGGTGTAGCGACCGTCGTCTACCAGTTCGTGGGCTCGCTCCTGGTCTGCACGAATGCGGTCCTCGCTCACACTCGTCGCGGGCGGCGATACGAGATCAGGCTCCTGACGTCGTGTTGAGGCGCGTGGCGCCAGCGGGGCCCGATACGGCCCAGTCGGATCGCCTTCAACCGAGCTGCTCGTGTGTTCGGGGACAGGTAGGAACGGAATGAGGCGGCGGTAGACCTCGTGTGCATTCTCCGGCCGGGACTCGGGATCCTTCGCGAGGAGGTCGAGCACCAGCTCTTCCACCTCCTCGGACACCGAGACACCGCACTGCCGCAGCGGTGCGGGCGGCTCGTCGAGGTGCTTGTGCAACAACGCGAGCGGGAGTTTCGCCGTGAATACCTGCTCACCGCACAACATCTCGTGCAGCACGCAGCCCAGCGAGTACAGGTCGCTCCGCGGCGTGGCAGTGCCGCTCATGGCCTGTTCAGGCGCCATGTAGGCCGGGGTGCCGAGCGTCTCGTGGGTGGCGGTGAGCCGGGTGACGTTCGCTCCCAATGCGGCAGCGATACCGAAGTCGAGCACCTTCACGGTCCCGTGCGAGTCCACCATCACGTTGCTCGGCTTGAGGTCCCGGTGGACCAACGAAGCATCGTGAGCAGCGGCGAGAACACCCGCGATCTGGGCACCGATCGCGGCCGCCCATCCTTCGGCGAGTGCGCCACGTTCAGCGACGAGGTCGGCCAGGTCGATGCCGTCGATCAGCTGCATCACCAGGAACAGGTCGTCGCCGTCGCTGCCCGCGTCGTGCACCGCAGGCACACCGACGTGCTCCACACGGGCCGTGAGCCGCGACTCCCGCACGAAGCGCTGCCGAATGGTTTCGGGATTCTCGGTATCGGCAATCTTGGTCGCGGGCAACAGCTTGACCGCGATCGGCCGGTCCAGCCTCGTGTCATAGGCCGCCCACACCTCTCCCATCGCACCGCGTCCGATGGGAGAGGTGAGTTCGTATCGTCCTGCGATCACTCTGTGCTGTGCCACCGACGCCTCCTTGATCGTCGGCGATCAGTGTGCCCGCGCGTGGCCATCCCGCGCAGCCTTTTCGATCACGCGACTTCGCGGTGGATCAGTTCGTACGCCCTACGTCGGCAAAGCTTGGTGTATTCCTCCTGCATGTCCTCGTCGTCGAGGAACTTGTTCATGAACTTGGTGTTGTCTTCGTGCCGTTCGATGACCTTGTTCTTGAAGTGCGTGTCGAAGACGTCGCCGAAGACTTCCTCGCTGTTGTTCAGGGCGAACGCCTTCATCCTGTTGTCGTCCGCAGCGGCTTCGACGTCGCCGAGGAAGTCGTGTTCTCCGAGGTTGGTCCCGTATCGCTCGTTGAACGCTGCGATCAGGTCCGCGAGCGAAGCCTTCTCCGGCTCGGATGCTCGCCCCGCACCAGTGCCGGCGAATCCCGGCAGCACTTGGTCGCCTTCGGGGGCCACGCGGACGTCGTGCTCCCCGGTTCGGCTGATCTTGAGGTGGGTGAGGTTCAACGGCCCCAGGTCCACAGAGGCGTCCTTGTCCCGAGGCAGCCGGTTCAGGAGGTGTTTGCCGTACAGGTACAACCGTTCGAGCTCGGCGTCGTGGTACGGCACGACCTGTGCGAGGAACGCGTACAGGCGAACATACTGCCGAAGCGCGTGGCGGAACTCCTCGGCTTCCTCGGGGTCCTCGGAATGCAGCTGCACGAACCGGTCGCGGGCGGCGTCGGTGAATCGGTAGAGCTGGGCGTGCGCCTTCGCCCAGTCCGCGTCGGTGGCGGCATCTCGTTGCGCTGCAAGGTAACCGTCGGCGAACGCTTGCATCTCGGAATCCACGAGCAGCCCGAACGCCATCACGCTGTGCTGACTGGTGTACAGCATGTTCGGGTCGGTGGGCGGAGTCAGTGCCGTCTCGTGGAACTGCTGGAACTGCTCCTGGATCGCCTCCGCTTCGTTGGCGAAGTCGAGAACGAAGACGTCTTCCTGTGATTTGAGCGGATGGGTTCGGTTCAGCCGCGACAGCGTCTGCACCGCCGCGACGCCCTTCAACTGCTTGTCCACGTACATCGTGGTCAGCAGCGGCTGATCGAAGCCGGTCTGGTACTTGTCGGCAACGACAAGGATCCGGTATTCCTGCGTGTCGGTGTGCGCGGCGTTCGGGTCGTCGAGCTTGGTGTAGGCGAACCGCCTCGGCAGTTCCCGGTCGCTGAATCCGTTGAGGCTGGATTCGCTGACTTCGTCGTCGTCGATGGTGAGCTGGCCGGAGATCGCCACGAGCGGAGTGGGCTGGCTGTACCCACGGATGTCGACGTACTTCCGGATCGCCCAGAACAATCGCACTGCGTGTTCGCGGGATCGGGTCACCACCATCGCCTTGGCACGTCCTCCGAGCTGGTTGGCCGTGTGGTGACGGAAATGTTCGACGATGATCTCGGCGCGCTGCTCCATGCTGGTCGGGTGCAGCTCGGCGTAGCGTGCGAGCGCCGCCTTGGCCTTGCGTTCATCGACTTCTTTCGATTCGTTCGCAGGGTCGGTCGCGAGGCGGTAGTACGTCTTGTACGTGATGTAGTTGCGCAGCACGTCGAGGATGAATCCTTCGTCGATGGCTTGGCGCATCGAGTACACGTGGAACGGCTCGTGGTTGCCCATCGCGTTCCGTCGTCCGAACAGTTCCAGTGTCTTGGGCTTGGGCGTGGCAGTGAACGCGAACCAGGACATGTTGGGGTGCTGCTTGCGCGCAAGGGCGGAGGCGGTCAGCAGATCGAGGTCTTCGTCGATGTCGTCGCTGCCGAGTTTGAGCAACACCTTCTTGAGATCGCTGGCAGCGTCCCCGGACTGGGAGGAGTGCGCCTCGTCGACGATGAGCGCGAACCGTTGTTGACCGACGGCTTGCACCTGGTCGAGGACGAACGGAAAGGTCTGGATCGTCGCGATGAGTACCTTCACCCCCGAGTCCTGCAGCGCCCACGCGACGTGCGCTGACTTGGACCCGCCTCGGGTCCCGGTGATCCGTTCGACCACACCTGGTACGTGATCGAACTGGTAGATCGTTTCCTGAAGCTGGCGATCGAGGATGGTGCGGTCGGTGATGACGATGACCTTGTCGAAAACCTGCTCGTTGGGCCCCAGGCCCGCCTGCGGGTCCAGTTCCGCAGCCTCACCGGGTGTGTGCAGGCTGGACAGTCGGTGTGCGAGCCAGGCGATCGTGTTGGACTTGCCCGATCCCGCCGAGTGCATGACGAGGTAGTTGTCCCCGGAGCCGTGGCGAGCGACGTGATCGGTGAGCCTCAGCACCGCGTCCCATTGGTGGTAGCGCGGGAAGATCGTGGTGAGTTCGGCGCGTTTGCGACCTCGACTCCGGGCCCGTCCGCCTTGAGGTGCCTGCACGTGCACGAAGCGACGCAACAGGTCGAGCCAGTTGTCCCGCTGCCAGATCTGCTTCCACAGGTATGCGGTGCGGTAGTCCCCGTCAGCTGCGGGCGGGTTGCCACCTGCGCCGGACACACTGGGTCCGTTGGATCCGGTGTTGAACGGCAGGAACCGGGTGCTCTCGCCTTCCAGCTTGGTTGTGAGAAACACCAGCTCGGGGTCCACGGCGAAGTGCACGAGGGCGCGCCGCGACAACAGTAGGTCGGTCGGGTCGCGGTCGGAACGGTACTGCTGCTTGGCGTTTTCGACGGTCTGGCCGGTGAGGTGGTTCTTGAGTTCCGCGGTGGCGACGGGAATCCCGTTGAGGAACAGCACGAGGTCCAGCGAGTCGCGCGGGTTCTTCGCGGAGTGGTGCAGTTGTCGTGTCACGGTCAGGCGGTTGGCCTCGTACTCCACGAGCGCATCGGCCGCGACGGTGTGGGCGGGCCGGAAGAACGCGATCTGGATCTGCACGCCGCGGTCTTTCACACCGTTGCGCAGTACGTCCAACGTGCCGCGCTCGTCGATCTGTGCGGCGACCAGGCGCGCGAAAGCACGCTGTGCTTCGTCGGCGTCGCTGTAGTAGTCGCGGATGCGGTCCCATTCCCGCGGCTGGGTGGCGCCGAGGAACGCGGTGAGTTCGGCGGTGTCGATGGCGACGTCGGGTTCGTAGTGGTCCCGGCTTCCCTGTCGCCACCCGTTGGCGAGCAGATGGTTTTCGATCGCGGCCTCGAAAGCGGCTTCACTGTGCACGGCGCTCATGTTGTTCCCCATGTTCGTGTTGAGTGGTTGTCACTCGAAGAAGTCCTCGTCGACGCGTTTGAGGACGAAGGTTCGTTCGTCCTGGACCCCGACGTTGTAGAGCAGCATCAGCTCGGCGAGCCGATGTCCGTCGATGAGGATGATCCGGTTCGCGATGCGCTCCACGTAGGAGGTGGCGTCCTGCGTGAAGCGGCTCGTCGTGATGAACACGCCACGATCGGCCTGTACCCCGTGCAGGGCTCCGACGAAGGCCTGGATGTCGGGGCGTCCGACGCTGTGGTCGGTGTAGCGCTTGGCTTGCACGTACACGCGGTCGAGCCCGAGCTCATCCTGGCGGATGGTGCCGTCGATCCCGCCGTCGCCGGAACGGCCCCAGTGTTCGGTGGCGCCGGTGCGTCCGCCGTAGCCCATCGCGGTGAGCAAGCGGAGCACGAGCTTTTCCAGGAACGCCGGATCCTGCGTCGTGACGCGGCGCAAGAGTTCGCTGGTGAGCGCTTCGTCGTTCTCCCGGACAGCTGCTGCCACCGTCTCCCAGGGCGTGGCCGTCTCGGTCGATTCGTCGGCGTTCGCATCGTCAGGAGTCTTCCTGGTACGACTGCGGAACTCCCGGTATTCCTCGAACTGGGACAGGTAGGTCGCGTCGATCTGATCCGGAGGGTCGGCGAGAACCTTTCGCCCTCGTTCGGTGATTTGCACCGTGCCTCGGCGCGGTCGATCCACGAGGCCAGCTTGGAACAGATGGGTGTGCACCCATTGCACACGACCGTCCAGCCGGTATCCGCCGCTTGCGATGGTTTCGGCAAGGTCGTCGTCGGTGAGCTCGAACTCACGGATGCAGCTGTCACGTTGGTCGCGCCAGTGCCGCGCTTCGCCGTCGCCGAGGAAACTCAGCAGCGGGAGCATCATGCTCCGGAACTCGGGTACAGCCATGGTGTCGCTTTCCCTCGGGGTTGTTCAGTCCAGGCCGAGTCGTTGCCGTTCGACCTGGACGATGCGCCGGTCCACGGGCACGTCGGCGTCGTGCAACAGGTCGGCGTTGAGGTAGCTCCTGTCGACGGCCGCGGGGTCGGCGAGCTTCGCGGCGCTCTCGCGTGCGTAGGCGTCGAAGAGTCTGGCTTTGCCTTCGAGGACCTCCATCAGCCGTTGATCGACGGTGTCCTTGGCGAGCAGTCGATGGACGTGCACCTTGCGGGTCTGCCCCATGCGATGGGCACGGGCGATGGCTTGGTTTTCGGTGCTGGGTTTGAGCTGCGGTTCGGCGAGGATGACCACGCTCGCGGCCTGAATGTTGAGACCGACTCCGCCTGCGGTGATCTGGCTGGCAAGCACGGCATGGCCGTCCCGATTGCCGAATTCGGCAACCAGCGCTTGTTTCTCGTTCGGGCCGAGCGCTCCGGTCAACGGCTGGGACATCGCTGCCTCGCCTACCGCCTGCTGCACCGTCTGAAGCACGTCGAGGAAGTAGGAGAACACGATGACTTTCCAGCCGTTCTCCCTTGATTCCTCCACGATCTCCCGGAGCCGTTCGATCTTCGCCGATTGGAGTCCGGTCTGGTAAGCGGCCTGACGCATCGCCATGAAGTTGCTGCGCTGCACCGCCGACCGGTACGCGGCGTGGTCGGCGGGGCCGAGTTCCACCCAGTCCTCGAGTTCGAGCTTGTCCGGTAGTTCGGTCAGCACGTCGTCCTGATTGCGGCGCAGGTACACCGGCGCAACCGCACGGCGGAACGCCGTCGCGCCCGCGAGGGTGTCCTGGACACTGACCTTCGCGGCGACGGCGGGTTGCAAGTAGTCGACGAGGTTCCGGAACTCCTCGACCTTGTTCTCCATCGGTGTCCCGGTGAGGAACAGGGTGCGCTCGGCCCGGCTGCCCGCGTCCGCCACCGCCCGGGACCGCTTGGCGTCGGGGTTCTTGACGTAGTGCGCCTCGTCTACCACCAGGAGTCCGACGCGCACCTCGTCGAGACCCCGCAGCCGTTGCAGGGTCTCGAAGGTGGTGACGGCGACGCCACCTTCCCGGAGCCAAGTTCGGATGACGTGCTGACGCATCGTTCCATGCAGTGTGTACGGTTTCAGCTTGCTGTGCCGGGCCGTTTCGTCGGCCCAGTTCATGACCACGCTGGCGGGGCAGACGACGAGGAAGTGTCTGCGACCGTGGGCGGCGATGTGGGCCATGGTGGCGAGCGCTTGGATCGTCTTGCCGAGCCCCATCTCGTCACCGAGGATCGATTTCTCCCGCGAGATCGCGTACTTCGCCCCGAAGTCCTGGTAACCGCGCAGCGTCACAGTCAGCAGCGAGGTGTCCAGCGGGACGGCACGGATCTCGCGTTCGAGTTCGGTCGGGATGTGGCCGGTGGCGGACCCTCCCGGCTCGGCGCTGCTGCCGGCGAGTTCGGCGAGCTTGGTGTTGTAGGCGGCGGCCCGATGTTCGTAGTCCAGCCACAGCGAGTTCGGGTCACGCGTCTCGGTACTCGCCGCGACCCGACGGAACGCCGCGTTGATGTCCGCGACACGTGGTTCGGCGAGCAAGGTATCGAGACGACCGAGTGCGCTGAGCGCTTCGTCCTTTTTCCGTCTGCGGGCGAAGAACATGCGCGCCTTGTGAGTGGCACGCCGGGCGAGCGGGCCGAGGGCTTCGACCTCGTCGAGTGCAGCACGCGTGGTGTGGCCTTGTTCGGACACTTCGTGCTCGGCGACCTGCAGCGCTCGCAGCGTCCCGATCAGCTCGGTCTGTGCGGAGGGACGCGCGTCGGGGTCGAGACGCACGACCATCTCGCGCTCGGCCGCCTCCGCGAGATTCCACGCGGCCTGCTGCGCGTGTTGTGCGGTGGCCTGCCCCACGCCCGGAACCGCCAGCAAGTGCTCGGGGCGAGCGGCGGCGACGGCGCCAACCGAGTCGTAGCCCGCCTTTCGCAGGTTTCCGATACGCAAGCCACCGGTTCCCGCGTCCCGAAGCTTTTCAACCGGCATGGCAGACAGCCGTTGGTGGACCGCCCAGTGGCGCAGCGCTCGGTACTGTTCTTGCGCGCGCTCGCGCAGGCGTGCGGGTTCGGCCAGGAACCAGGTGGCGGCGTCCCGGAAGGACCGCGCGGCGGCGAGCACCGACGCGGCCTGCGACGGCTGCACGGTCGCGGCAGCGCGGGGTGTGTCCTGCGGTGGTTCGCCCATCACTGCCTCTCTGTCCTGCCGGTGGTGCCGTCACCGTCTCGCGACACCCGCACACCAACATCCACCATCCGAGTGACCGGCTACGCCCGCAGATCCGCCGTCGCCCGGCCCGCCGACGTCACGTCGATCTGCCCGGTCACAGCCGCGGTGATGAGGGCCTGCTTCCGCTCCGCGAGGAGTTCGAGCCTCTTGTTCAGTAGCTCGGTCTTGGACCGATAGAGTCCTTCTTCACGCTCAAGGAACCGCACAATTTCTCGTTGAGTACTCACATCCGGGGCCGGAATTCGGAGCGAACGCACCGTATCTTGACTAATGTTTGGCTGACCACCACCAGTCGCCATTTTAAGAATGTCCCCCCGGAACCCCAATAGCCAAAAATATGCATACTCGGTCGTCAAACTTGCCGGGCTATACAAGACACAACAAGCTTGATTCACGCAGCAGGAAGTTCCCGTTATTCCAACCCGCCCGACGGTTGCTCCGTACATTGCGACGACAAGTACTCCCGGTTCATAGACGCGCAAAGCCGAGTGATCCCGCAACGCTTCATTACTCAGGCTGTTTTTTACAACGTCAACGAGCCCATCCCTCAGATCGGACGTGTTAATCCATGGGACGTCGTCTCCGCAGTACCGTTCGTCGTCCAAACGGGGCGTCGTTCCGCTTCCTGTCTTGAACGTCCGTCCGATCTTGCGAAGCGTCCATCCGCTAGCCATCCTCGGCATCCAGGGAACGCCGGTCGGGCTGGCGACTCTCGCCGCTCCACGTGTGGTCATCTGACGAACTTGCACAATCCTCCGCTCTGCCAGGACGGTCAACTGAACTCGGGTTAAGGCAACAAGCTCATCGATGCGGGAGGTTTCGGCGTCGAGGAAGTCGGCGATGCGGCGCTGCTCCTCCAGCGGCGGCACGTGGAGCCGGTAATCCGCCATTCCCTCCCAGGAGGTGCGCGGCATCTTGGATCCGTACGAAGTCGCGACAGCCCAGTCGATCCACGGACGCGACAAGGAGGTGTAAAAAAGGTAACGACTGTCAAGATCGCGACCGGCACGCAACACCATGAGCTCGCTTGTCCCAGTGCGAGCAACTTTAGCAAGGTGCGACTTCGCCAGATACGGACGCAACTTACTAAAAAGAACGTCACCCTTCTTATGTTGAAGACTGTCCTCAGCCGCCTTAAATTCCAGCTCGCCGGAATTCAATGATCCACTGCCCGAATGCAGGTTCTCAAGCGCAACGAACTCACGAAGGGTACCGTCGTTCTTTTCAACGATGTGGGTCACCAAGTTCTTGAGCCGCACCTCGTTCACTCCGTCACCTCCGTCAGGAGGCGCTGGATCTCGCCCTCCAGCTGCTTCAGCTCGGCGTCGATCTCCTCCAGTGGTCTGGGCGGCACGTATTTGTAGAAGTGCCGTGTGAAGGGGATCTCGTAGCCGATCTTCGTCTTGGTGTGGTCCACCCAGGCGTCGGGGACGTGCGGGTGCACCTCGCGGGCGACGTAGACGTCGATGTCCTCGTCGAGGGGCACGTTCTCGTTGTCCCGCAGGTCCGGGTCGGGCAACGCGTCGCCGGTCTTCGGGTCGGTCTGCAGCTCACCGTCCTCGTCGGAGACCGCGACCGCGCCGAGGACGGCCTTGCTCACCGGTGCGGGCAGCTTCGCGACAGCACCGGACTCGGCGAGTGCGCCGCGCAGCGCCGACTCGAAGTCTACCTTCTTCCACCACGTCTGTCCGGTCAGCGTCCGCAGCGCTGCTAGCAACGCCTCGCTGCCATCGAACTTCGCGAGCGGCTTGGCCGCCTCGACCTGGGTGACGGTGTCCTCGGTGAGCTCGAACCGTTGCCGCAGCGGGCGTTCCACGGTGATGCGCTGGTACCCGAAGTCGGTGGTGTCGAAGACCTTCACCTTCTCGTGCAACGGGTGCGACTCGTCGGTCGCCGCCGACGACGCCTGCTCGTAGAGCTCGGTGAGCTGGTGGATCTGCTCGTCGGTGACGTACTTTCGCTTGTCGCCGAGACTCTTGCGCATCTTCGCCCAGTACTCGCGCGCGTCGAGCAGGGTGACTTTGCCCTTGTGCTGCGGGGCCTTCCGGTTCGTCAGGATCCAGAAGTACGTGGAGATCCCGGTGTTGTAGAACAACTGGTCCGGCAGCGCGACGATGCCCTCCAGCAGGTCGTTCTCCAGGATCCAGCGCCGAATCTCCGACTCCCCCGACCCTGCCGAGCCGGTGAAAAGTGGCGAACCGTTGAACACGATCGCGACCCGCGAACCGCCGTCCTCCGGCGACCTCATGTGCGCGATCATGTGCTGCAGGAACAGCAACGACCCGTCGTTGATCCGCGGCAACCCTGCGCCGAAGCGTCCCGCGTGACCGAGCTGGGCCTCCCGCTCCACGTCGTCGCGGACCTTCTTCCACTCCACACCGAACGGCGGATTCGCCAGCATGTAGTCGAACTTCGTGCCGTAGTGCCGGTCGTGGCTGAACGAGTTGCCGTGGTGGATGTTCTGCGCCTCCTGGTTCTTGATCAGGAGGTCGGACTTGCAGATCGCGTACGACTCGGCGTTGAGTTCCTGCCCGAACACCGTCACGTGCGCGTTCGAGTTGTGCGAGGTGATGAACTCCTCGGCCGCGGAGAGCATCCCGCCCGTTCCGCACGCCGGGTCGAGCACCCGCAGCATCGCGCCGGGGGCCGTGACCTTCGCCTGGTCAGGCGCGAGCAGCAGGTTCACCATGAGCTTGATGACCTCA
The DNA here is from genome assembly GCF_009664835.1 of Allosaccharopolyspora coralli. Classification (NCBI taxonomy): domain Bacteria; kingdom Bacillati; phylum Actinomycetota; class Actinomycetes; order Pseudonocardiales; family Pseudonocardiaceae; genus Allosaccharopolyspora; species Allosaccharopolyspora coralli. Next base: position 986,238 of record NZ_CP045929.1, on the reverse strand, counting down.
CGTGGGGTGAAGTGCTCACCGGCGGTCTCGTTGGAGATTTCGGAGAACCGCCGGATCAGTTCCTCGAACAGGTACCCCATCTGGTGGTTCGACACGACCTCCGGATGCAGGTCCGCCTCGGCGAACTTGCCGACGACCTGATACAGGATCCCGGCGCTCTGAAGCCGATTGATCTGCGTCTCGAAGTCGTACTTGTCCAGGATGTCCTGCGCCTCATCCGAGAAGCTGCCGATGAAGGACTTCAGGTTCTTCCCGACCTTGTCCTGGTCGGCCAGCAGCGAGGTCAACCCCGGCACTCCACGTTGGAAGGTGAACTTGCTGGTGTTGTAGAAGCTGTAGCCCGAGAGCCGGGTCAACAACCGTTCCGGGTTGCCGGTCCCGTCCTTCTTCGCCTTCTCCCAGCGTTCCAGCACCGCAGCCCGCGTCGGCTCCAGAACACAGTCGAGCCTGCGCAGCACCGTCAACGGCAGGATCACCTTGCCGTACTCGGACTGCTTGAAGTCACCACGCAGGAGGTCCGCGACGGACCAGATGAAGCCCGCCAGCTCCTGATGCTTGCTACTCACGTTCCACCTCTCACCACCGGACAACTGCCCGATCACTGCTCGTGTCGCACACCATGTCAGGAACGTTTCATCCTGTGTCACCGCTGTCGCTGACCGGCCTCAACGCACCACCGGCCAGACCGTCGATTACCCCGGTGACCAAGTCCGTGCCAACCCGTCGCGCCTCGTCGAGGACCTCGTCCAATCGCATCGCGCTGCGAAACGCTTCCCCGTACACCCGCTGCTCGTCGATCGGCAACCGCGGCAGCTCCACCCGGCGCACGTCGAGCCGCGCCGTCACCGAACCCGACGTCAACGCCAGGTTCGCCGAACAGCGCAGGAAGCCCGCCAGAAACCACGGGTCGACCAGCTCCGGATCAACCCGCAGCAACCACACCTGCGGCCCCAGCACGCCCTTCTCGTCGTCGATCACGCGACTCGTCAGTCGCCCGCCCATCATCGGCAGCACCACGTCGTCCGGCCGCAGCCAGATCGGGTCGCGCCCACCCCATTGCCCGGACGGCGCCCTGGCGCTCACGACATCGCGGGCCGTCAACGCGGGCAGTTCCTTGCCGTCAGGGACCGATGCGGACTGGCGATGCACCGTCAAAGCGGGCGTGCTGCCCAGTTCGCCGACAGAGGTCGTGGGCCCGCGCGGTGAGGATGACGGCTCGATCGCTGGGATCAATTCCGGGAGCTGGCCCACCACGTCGGCAACCTGACCGCGAAGCGTTCGAAGGCCGGGAACATCCGTCTGGACAGTCGCGGCGAGGTGGCGGGCCGGGCTGAGATCTACGGCCTCGTCGAGAAGGTCGATCGCCGACACCACGCCGCACACTCCCTGCTGTTCGGGGCAGTCAGCGGACGCGTCGAACTCTTCCCACGCGGGCAGGGCTGTCTCGAGCAACTCGTCCCAGTCCAGAGCGCCGTTGGCTCGCGCGTGTGCTCCGTCGACCATGAGCACACCCGATGCCTCACTCGGCCGACGGAGCACCCAGAGCACCGACGGCGCGGCGGAAGACCGGAAGGCACCCGTCGGCAACCCCACGACCGCTCTCAGCGCGCCGCGACGCACCAGCTCGGCACGCACGCGGCGACCCGCCCGGTGCACGCCCACCCCGGCAGGCAACGCGACGACTGCCGTGCCTTGCTCATCGAGGTGTGCCACGGCGTGCTGCACCCATGCCAGCTCGCTGCTCGTTCGAGGCGGCAAGCCGAACTCCCAGCGAGCATCGAACTGTACGTCCTCGCCACTCCAATCCTTCTCGCCCCACGGCGGCACCGTGAGCACCGCCGGAAACACCTCGTCTTCGGTCGCGTCCGCGCGCAGCGCATGGCCCGTGTCGATCCTGGCCGCGTCCGCATGCAAACGCAGCACCGCTGATGTCACCCGGGCTGACACCTCGTCCAGGCATTGACCTCGCACCGGATACTTCTGCGCAGCGGCCGGGCGCAACAGCTCACCACCACGACAGAAGGGGTCGAGCACGCGACCACCGCCGCTGAGTCGGTACATCAGATCGGCAAGCTCCGGCGCGGGCGAAGGCCCGACGCCCCTCCGCGCCGCCCAGTCCGCGACGAACTCCTCGATCGTCGAAACATCCGAGTCAGCGAGCAGCCGCACTACATCATCCTCGCGGCCAGTTGCCCCGGTCGATTCCAACTCCCGCGCGCGAGTCGCACCGATGATCGCGTCGCCTACGGCGAGGTCATCTCCCAGACGCTCCGCCGCGTCCCGCAGGATGTCGGCGAGCGGTTGCTCACCGAGCTTGCCGTGCGCACGCAACCATTGGCGGGTCAGCTCAGCGTCGAACCGCGCGGCACCGGTCGACCCAGGGAGCGGCCGCGGGAAGTCCTCATGGCGCTTGCGCCAGTTGGTGACGGCCGCGCGACCGACACCGGCCAGCCTCGCGATCTCCGCCGCACTCAGCGCCTCTGTCATGTTGACAACACTACTGCGAGATCGCACTGTTGACAAAGTCAACGCACTGATCGGATTCAGCGATTTCGCACCCAACTCGTGATCATGGTGTGGCACGGTGGATCCACCGACCGATCGACGTGAAGGAGCTCGTCCGTGACCGCTCTGGGAGTGCATCGCGACTTCTTCCCTCAATACGCCAAACTGGAGAAGCCGGTACGTGATCGCGTCGACGAAGTCTTCGACAAGTTCGAGCACCACACCCACGCGGGGCTGCACCTGGAAAAGATCACCGGTGCGCACGACCCCGACATCCGCACCATCCGGATCACCAAGTTCTGGCGCGGCGTCGTGGTCAGGAACGACGGGGACGGGGGCTACCTGCTGCTCGCCGTGCTCCCCCACGACAAAGCGATCGAGTGGGCACGCAATCGCAGGGTCACCCGGAACAAAGTCAGCAAAGGCATCGAGGTACGCAACGACGTCGCACTCGCCACCGCCACCAACAGCTTCCGCCGGCTCGACTCCGCACCCTCCGCGCCCACGACAAAACTCTTCGACGACATCTCCGACGCGGATCTCACGCGGCTCGGCATCGACGACGAGATCCGCACGCTGTGCCGTCTCCTGCACGACGTCGACCAGCTCGACGCACTCCGGGCGCTCATCCCCGAGTTGCAGTACGACGTGCTCACCGGCCTCGCGGCAGGAATGACCCCCGAAGCGGTGTGGCAGGAACTCGCCCAGAACTTCCCGCACGCCACCGAGGACGACGACGCCAGCTTCACCGACGCGATGTTGCGATCGCAGGGCCACATCGTCGTGGTGCACGACTCGGACGAACTCGCCGAAGTGCTGGAGCGTCCGTTCGACCTGTGGCGCGTATTCCTGCACCCCACGCAACGCCGGATCGCCGCACATGCGCCGTACAAAGGCCCCGCGCGCGTCACCGGCGGCGCCGGAACCGGAAAGACGGTCGTGGCGCTGCACCGGGCGCACCACCTCGCCCGGAACCCGGAACTTCCCGAGAAGTCGATCTTGCTCACGACCTTCACCAAGAACCTCGCGAAGGAACTCGCTCGCAACCTCGACATGCTCGTCACCGATGCCGTCATCCGTGCACGAATCGATGTGCAGCACGTCGACGTGATCGCCCACCGGTATTACCGCTCCGTGCACGGACAGCCCACCATCATCGACGACAGCGACCGTCGAGCACACTGGCGCAACCTCGCCGTCGAGCACGGTCTCGACCAGCCCGACACGTTCCTCGACCAAGAGTGGCGGCAAGTAGTCCTCGCGCAACGAATCACCACCGCCGAGGAATATCGTGCAGCCGACCGCCGCGGTCGAGGTCTCGCGATCCGGCCAGCCGCCAAAGACCAAGTATGGGCAGTCATCGAGAGCTTCCAGCATGTGCTGCAGGAGGAGGACCGCTGCACTTTCGACATGATCGCCGACGGGGCGGCCGACGCCCTGCGAGACGGGGCGGAATCGCCGTACCAGCACGTCATCATCGACGAAGCCCAAGACCTGCACCCGTCTCGATGGCGACTTCTTCGAGCGCTCGTCCCGCCCCGTCCTGACGATCTGTTCATCGCCGGGGACACCCACCAACGCATCTACGACAGCAAGGTGTCGTTGCGCCAACTCGGTATTCACGTCACCGGACGCTCGTCAACGCTGCGGATCAACTACCGCACCTCACGGGAAATTCTGCTGTGGAGCACCGCCTTGTTGCTCGGTGAACGTGTGGACGACATGGACGAGGGCGAGGCGCACCTCGTCGGCTACCGGTCCTCGTTCCGGGGCGACCCACCCGAATCGCAGGGATTCCCCGACAAGCAGAGCGAGATCGCCGCCGTAGTCGCTCAGGTCCGGAACTGGCTCGACCAGGAGTTCCCCGCCGACACCATCGGCGTTACCGCCCGGACCGTCCAATTCGGCAAAGCCGTGGGTGCGGCGCTGACCGAAGCAGGCATCGAGCACAGTCCCCTCGACGACTCCGACGGCTCAGGAGTTCGGATCGGCACGATGCACAAGATGAAAGGACTCGAATTCCGTTGCGTGGCGGTGGCGGACGTGTCCGACGGCAGCGTTCCTCAACCGAACGCGCTCACCGACGCGGAGCGGGATCCGCAACAACACCAACAGGACCTGCAGTCCGAGCGCAACTTGCTGTTCGTCGCCTGCACGCGAGCGCGAGAACACCTGTGGGTGTCCTGGCACGGCGAACCGAGCCGGTTCCTCAGCCCCGTGCTGAATCCTGCGTAGGCGTCGAAAACGAACTCGCCAAAATCGTCACACCAAGCGCGAACAAGATGTAGTGTACCCCTGTGACCTATGTAGTTGTCTTATCTAAGTCCGAACTAGAGAGTATCGAGAAGAAGCTCGACGCCGAGCAAAAGCTCACCAAGGCTCTTCGCTATTCTCTGCGCCCGGTGGACAGCTCGCCTCAGTTGGCGCTGGTATGCTCAGCGTCCGACACCACCCCAAAAATTTACCATCTCGCCCGGATAGGGATGGTGATAAGACCCAGCGGAAATCAAGTCGGCGCCGTAGACAAGACCATAACAATAGATCCCCTGCGGAGCTGCAACGAGCCCATCGACCTCACATCAGAACAAGGAATCCTTCGGCATCTTTCCAGTCAAACTCAAAAAGATGTTCACCAAGCATTAAATTCAGCGGAAGATACCACGATAAGCCGCGCCTCCACGGACGAATTAATCAAGGCTTTACGTGCCCATGCTCCCTCGATGAGTTACATGTTGGATTGGCTGATCGCCTTAGGTTCGCCGAGCAAACTCGATCCCGGGACTGCCGAAGACAGAGCGTGGCAAGAGCAACAGGACGCGCTCGGAACACTCGTTCGAACCGCTGACTTTCCCGTCTCCGCAGTCGCCGCGTGGAACCGTCCCGATAATCCAAATGCCCCGTATCTCTCCGGACTCATTCCCGAGCCCTCCGAAAGTTCGCTGATCGAGCATGACGCCCGGACTACAGTATCTGATCCTTACCAATTCCTGGGCATCCGGGATGATCCGAAATTCCGCTGTGATTTACATGTCTTTGCAGCCTCGGATGGTCGCACCCTTGAGGTCGCGAATGTCAACGCGACGCCAGTGGAGAGTCGCCTCGGTGCCGACATGGTCTACTATCACAAACAAACAAACAGCTTCGTTCTCGTACAGTACAAGCGTCTCCGCACCGACAGGAATCTATATGTTGACAAACAGTTCCGCAGCCAACTAGACCGACTGGGCGAAATCGCGAACCTGAGTAGCGAACCCAGGACCCCGGATGACTGGCGGCTCGGTACGGACCCGTGCTTCGTCAAACTCGCTCACTGGCCAACTCATCGACCGAACGATCCGCGGCAACCAGCAGACGGCATGTACCTTCCCCTGTCTTATGTGCGACTGTTACTAGAAGACGATAGGATCACCGGAAGAAACGGTGGGAAAATCCTGGGTTACGACACCATCGACCGCTATATGGTGACAACGCAGTTCACGAATCTCGTTCAACACGGCCTTTGCGGCACAGTCGGTACAACAATAGAAGAGCTACGATCGATTGTAGAATCGAGGGCACAACAAGGACACTCGGTTGTCGTGGGAATCGAGCATTCGAATGAGAATGCTCGCAGCCGTCAAAATCGGTCGCGCGCACGCGGAAAACCTCCTCGTCGCAAAGGCAAGAAGAGGTCGCGGTAGCGATCGCACGTCAGACCTCGAGAACCGTCGCGATGAGAAACTCTTGATCGTTCGAGTGCAGAGGCCCGGCGAGCACGCCACGCCATGGCGTTCGAACACTCAGCTTTCATGATGGGCGATGTCGGACCCAGAATGAGTCCCCGAAAAAAAAACAAAAGGACGAGCTAGGTTTCGAGGTCGAGGTAGAGCGCGAGCGCCTTGGTGAGTTGCTGGAGTTCAGGAACGGCGAGACGTCCGCGTTGTCGCCGCAGTTTCCCCTTCGAAATCGTGTGCAGGGCCGTGGCGTTGATGTACGACTGACCCCGGCCGGTCAATCCCGCTTCCGGGCCTACCGGAATGTGGGTCGAACTGGGCCCCTCGGTGCCGGTGACCTCAGCGACCGTGACAGCTCCGAGGCGTGGGATCAGCACGTTGACGGTCAGCACGACGCAGGGTCGTGCTCCTATCGGTGAGGGAAACTGCACGTCCCATACGTCACCTCTGAACATGTGGGTTCAGCGGCCGTCGTCATCGGTGCTCATGACTTCTGCCGCTACTTGGTCACCGGCAGCGGTGATGTCACTGATCGGCGCTTCTGACGTGCCGTAGAAGGCGTCGTACTCGCGTGCCAGGTCCGCGTGACCAGCGCGCTGGTGGAGCAGTCGTAGCCCTTCCCGGAGAGCTTCGGAACGGTTTCGAAGCCCGAGCACGGCAGCGTCGTGGTCAACCTGACGAGCATCGTCCTCGGTCAACCGAGCCTGCACGACTGTCACACGCTCTGTCATACATCTATCGTACACCGTCGCCGACGGGCTCCCAGCGCCGTCATGCCTTGGGGACGGTGGCGATGAGGGACTTGAGGCCGTCGGCGTCGTGGAGGTCCGCCGGGCGCAGTGTCTCGTCGTGGCGCACGTAGTGGAAGGCGGCGCGGACCTGATCCAGCGGGGTTCCGGACAGTGCCGCCCACGCGAGCCGGTATGCGGCGAGTTGCACCGAGACCGCAGGGACCGCGTCGGCGGCGGGGACCGCACCGGTCTTCCAGTCGACGACCGTCCAGGCGCCGTCCTCGTCGCCGAAGACCGCGTCCATCCGTCCTCGTAGCACGACCCCGTCGATCTGCGTCTCGAACGGCACCTCCACCCGGTGCGGTGTCCGATCCGCCCACTCGCTCGCGAGGAAGGCTCGTTGCAGCGCGGCGAGGTCCTCTTGCACGGCGGCGGAATCGTCGGCTGCGCCGGGAAGCTCGTCGAAGTCGAGCAGTGCGTTCGACGTGAACCGATGCTCCAGCCACGCGTGGAAAGCCGTGCCGCGTCGTGCCGTCGGGTTCGGCGGGAACGGCAGCGGGCGACGCAGTTTGCGGGCCAGCCCGGCAGGATCCGAGGCCAGCTCGACCAGTTGGCTCACCGACAGATGCTCCGGGAGTTCGACCTGGTCGCGACGGCGTTGTGCTGCGGCACGTTCGGCCAGCAACACGTCGACGTCGCGAGCCCATTCGTCGTCCGGCTCCGTCTCGGTGTCCTCCGCGACCGGCTCGTCCTCCCTGTACTCACCATCGGAGGAGCCGGCATCCGCATGTCCGTCCGGCAGGGTGAACAGGCCGCCGTCGCCGCTGTCCTGCGGCTCCAAGGCGTCGAGCACGAGCTCCGCTCCGTGTACGACCGCCTCGCGGCGACGGACGAGTGGGTCGGCAGGCCACTGCTCGTCGCGCACCGAATCGGCGAGCGGGTTCGCCGTGTCCGCCTCGGGTTCGGGTGCCCAGGCCTCGACGCCGTCACCGAGCACCTCCGCCAGCTCCGTGAGGAACTCCGACGGTCCTTTCGGCTTCGTCCCCGACTCACCCCACCAGTGGCCGGACAGCAGCAACGCCCGCTCCGCACGGGTGACCGCGACGTAGAGCAGCCGCCGTTCCTCGGTGAGCCGCCGCCGCTCGAACGCCTCGTCGTGCGCCGTGAGCACCTCGTTGACCTCTTTGCGGTCCATGCCGTCGAGCCGGTCGAGATCGAGGTGCGGCAGATCCCGCGCATCGCCGCGGAGTTCCGCCGGAAGCTCGGTCACCGACCGCAGCCAGCACGACGTCTTGCGCTTGCCGGGAAACACGTCCTTCGACAGGTGCGGGACGGCGACGACCTCCCACTCGAGTCCCTTCGCGGCGTGCACCGTCAGGATCTGCACGCGATCATCGGCGACCTCGACCTCGCCGGGTTCCAAACCGTCCTCGGCTCGTTCGGCCGCGGCGAGGTAGTCCAGCAGCGCAGGCAACGTCGCCGACGGGCTGGCGGCGGCGAAGTCGGTGACCACGTCCGCGAACGCGTCGAGGTGGACTCGACTGCTCCCCGCCGGACGCGCGGAGGTCTCGATGTCGAGCAGCAGCGTCCGCTCGACATCGGCGACGAGTTCCGGCAGCGGCTGCTCCAACCTCCGGCGCAGCGCCAGCAGTTCCGTACCCAGCTTGCGGATCCGCTGATACCCGAGGCGGGAATACCGGCGCGCGTCGCCGGGATCGTCCAAGGCGTCCACGAGACCGGCCTGCTCGGAATGCTCACCAGGCAGCGCACTCGCGACGAGCGACGTGCCGTCCTCGTCGTCGCCCTCGGCCTCGGGCGCGGTGCCGAGCTCCCGCGCACGTTCCCACAACGCCGCCAGATCGGCCGCGCCCAACCGCCACCGGGCACCCGTGAGCAGCCGCATCGCCCCGGTACCCGCGAGCGGGTCGACCAGGATCCGCAACGCGCTGACGAGGTCCCGCACCTCGGGCTCGTCCAACAGCCCGCCGAGACCGACGACCTCCACCGGCAGGCCGCGATCCCGCAACGCGGCGGCGAGGTCGGCCATGTCGGCGCGTCGCCGCACGAGTACGGCCGCCGTCGGCGGCGCACCGGTGGAGTCCACAGTGTCCCGCCACATCGCGGCGACACGGTCCGCCGTCCAGTCACGCTCGGCGCGCACGTCGTCGAGCAGCGCACACCGCAGGTCCGCCGACCCTGCTCCGTCCCGGGGCCGGAGCTCCTCGACGTCGAGGCCGTTCTGGCGAAGCGGGGCCGAGGCCGCGTTCGCGAGGTCGAGCACCTCGGCCGGATTCCGGAAACTCGTCAACAACCCGTACTTCTCCGCGGGCGCGAGCGCTCCGTTTCCACAACGGCGAGGGAAGTCCTGCGTGAAGCGCGGCAGGTTCGCCGCGCTGGCCCCGCGCCACCCGTAGATCGCCTGCGCCGGGTCGCCCACCGCCGTCACCGGCAACGGCGCGTCGTCGCCGTCGACCCGGCCGAACAACGACCGCAGCAGGATTCGCTGGGCGTGCCCGGTGTCCTGGTACTCGTCGAGCAGCACCGCACCGAAGCGCTCCCGCTCCCCCGCCACCACCTCCGGATGCTCGGCGGCGAGCCGGGCGGCCAGCGACATCTGGTCGGCGAAGTCCATCGCGCCCTCGCGTCGCTTCCGGCGCTGGTAGTCCTCCAACAACGGCAGCAACGCCACCCGAAGACGTTGTGCGGCAACGATTTTCCGCATGTCTTGCGAGAGGGCGGCCTGCTGCCCCTTGGCGCGGGGCGCGTTCTCGATCTGGGCGCACAACCGGTCGGCGTGTGCGTTCAGCTGCTCCGGGTCCACGAGGTGCTCACCGAGTTCTCCGGCCAGCGACAACACGTGCTGGGTGATCGTCGCGGGCACCTTGTCGGTGTCGAGGTCCTGCGTCCACCCCGACACCACGCGATGCGCGAGCTGCCATGCCGCCGTCTCGGTGAGCAGCCGGGCACCCGGTTCCACCGGCACGCGCAAACCGTGCTCACCGACCAGCCGCCCCGCATAGGCGTGATACGTCAGTACCGTCGGCTCCGCCGCGAGTACCTCGGTGCGCAGCGCGCCGGACGGATCCACCTCGTCGAGCAGCCCGGAGCCCGCGAGCCTGCGGAGCCGGGCACGCACCCGGTCCGAGAGCTGCCGGGCTGCCTTACGCGTGAAGGTCAGACCCAGCACGCGATCCGGGGTGACGAACCGGTTCGCCACCAGCCACACCACGCGCGCGGCCATCGTCTCCGTCTTGCCCGCGCCCGCGCCCGCGACGACCAGCGCCGGCTCCGGCGGCGCTGCGATCACCGCTGCCTGCTCCTCGGTGGGCGGATGCAGACCGAGAGCCTGTGCGATGCGGTGCGGAGAGGGGCCCGTCACGATCCCACCTGCCGTCCCGCCGGATGCACCGGGCAGCACGTCCGTGCCGGGCACCGGTCGCAGTCGGCGTTCTCCCTGGCCACGAACGCCGGTCCGAGGCTGGACGCCGCCGCGTCGTGCACGACGTCGAGCCACACCGCGATGCGTTCCTCGTCCAGGCCGCCCTGCCCGCGCTCGGCCGCTCCCGTCTTCGCGTCCGGCTTGGCGACGTAGAGCAGCCGCGCGCCACCCGGCTCGCGGGACTCACCGAACGCACCGAGCGCGGCGGCGAGCTGGTACACCGCGAGTTGCGGGTGTTCCTCGGCGTCGTTCTTGCTCACGGGCGTCTTGGACGTCTTGACGTCCACGACGACCGGCCTGTCCTGCGCGTCGGATTCGAGGCGGTCGACCCGGCCGCGCAGACGCAGCCACGGACCACCTTCGCGCGCGGGAACCTCCACATCGAGGTCGTGCTCCACACCGCGCTGGGTCAACTCGTGCCGGGACTGCGTCAACCACGACAGGAACGAGTCCATCATGGACTCGACGCGCGCCTTCTCTCTGCGGGAGAACCAGGGTGCGCCTGCGTCGACCGTCTCCCACGCGGTGTCGAGTGCTCGCCGGAGCGCGTCGGTGTCGGCGCCGTCCGCCGCGGCCTGGACGAGCGCGTGCACCAGGGTGCCGGTGACCGACGCCAGTTCCGCCGCGTCCTGGCCACCGTGACGTTCGATCATCCACCGCAACGGGCACGTACTCAGAGTGTCCACTGTGGATGGAGTAATGCGGACCGGATCGCCCTCGCTCACCAGCGACGCCTCGGTCGACGGCTCCGCAAGTCCGTACCAGGAGTTCGGGTGTGCGCCAGGGATTCCGGCCTCGGCCAGCCGGGCGAGCTGGCGTCCGGCACGTTTCCGGCGCGACTCGTCCTCCTTCGCGTCGCAGACCACCTGTCGCAACTCGCCGACGAGGTCGGCCAACACCAACCCACGCTCGGGCCGCTCCAGCGGACGCTCCGCCGCGTCGGCCTCGGTGACGACGCCCTCGAGCTCGTCCAGGAAGCGCGACGGTTGTTCGTCCTCGCCCCGAACCGCGCTGACCAGCAGCGACCGCCGGGCACGACTCGCGGCGACGAGCAACAGCCTGCGTTCCTCGGCCAGCAGCGGTGCGGTCGCGGAGACGCCGCCCTCGACACCCGAGACGGCGTCGATCAGTCGCTCGACGCCCAACAGCGACCCGCGCAGCCGAAGATCCGGCCACACTCCCTCCTGCACCCCGGGGATCGCGACGACCTCCCACTCGCGGCCCGTGGAGGCATGTGCGGTGAGCACCGAGACCGCGTCGCCACGCGGCGCCGACGGCGCGAGTGAGCTGCCCGCGATCTGCTGGCTCTCCAAGTGTTCGGCGAAACCACCGACGTCGGCACCGGGTAGCCGGTCCCCGAACCGCGCAGCCGCGTCGAACAACGCCATCACGGCGTCGAGGTCGCGATCGGCCTGCCGACCCTGCACTCCCCCGCGCTCGGCGAGGCTCACCCACCGTTCCTGAAGGCCGCTGGAAACCCACGCCTGCCACAGGGTTTCCTCCACGCTGCCCCCGGCCTCGATCGACTCCCGCACGGTGCGCAACAAGGACGACACCCTGAGCGCCGGAGTCGCGGCAGACGCCTCCAACGCGGTGAGCCGGTCCCCCGAGTGCAGCGCCTCGACCAGCAGCTCGCTGCTCGGCCGATCCGTTCCCGCCGCGACCTCCAAACGGCGCAACCCGCGACGCAGCCTCCGCAACGCGAGCGGGTCCGCACCACCGAGGGACGACGACAGCAGCGCGTCCGCGGCCGCACCGTCGAGTTCCTCCGGGCGCGCGGCACACCGCAGGAGTGTCAACAGTGGACGAATGGCGGTGCGTTTCGCCAACGGAACGTCGTCGGACGGCAACTCGACCGGCACGCCCGCAGCCAGCAACGCCCGGCGCAACACCGGAACCGACAGCGCACTCGACCGCACGATCACCGCCATCTCCGACCAGGGCACACCCTCGAGCAGATGCGCACGACGCAGCTGGTCGGCGACCCACGCGGCCTCCTGGGCCGGCGAGGCGAGCAGCCGCACCCGGACGGAACCGTCGCGCTCCGGACCATCCAGCTCACGCTGCACACCCGCACCCGGCAGCCGCGAGATCAGCCTGCGCACGGCCGCCCGGACGGGCGTGGCCATGCGTCGGTCCAGCGTGAGGACCTCGGTGTGCTCCCCGGTCGGGTCGGCCTCGACCAGCCCGCGCGGCTCGGCACCGCGGAACGAGAACACCGTCTGGTCCGGATCGCCCGCCACGACGAACTCCGTGGCGGTCGAGCCCAACGACTCGACGAGACGGAACTGCTGCGGATCGAGCTGCTGCGCGTCGTCGACCACGACGTAGCGCACCCGTTCGCGTTCGGCGGCCAGCAACCCCGGGTCCGCGTCGAACGCCAGCAGTGCCGATCCGACCAACTCGGCCGCGTCCAGCGCCGGTGCGGCGCCGGACTCCCCCGCTCCGCTGAGTAGCGTGACCTGCTCGTACTGCTCGTAGAACGCGCCGGCCGCCACCCATTCCGGGCGTTCGTGCCGCTTGCCGAGATCGGCGAGATCGCCCGGACCGAGCCCGCGTTCGGCCGCGCGCATGAGCAGGTCCCTCAGTTCCTCGGCGAACCCCGGCACGGTCAGCGCCGGACGCAGCGACGCGGGCCACGAACCCGCGCCGGATTCGACGTCGCCCGCGAGCAGTTCGCGCACCACAGTGTCCTGCTCCGGTCCGCTGAGCAGGCGCGGCGGCGGGTGCTCAGCGCGCATCGCTTGCAGCCGCAGCACCGCGAACGCGTACGAGTGCACCGTCCGCACCATCGGTTCCGAGGCCGTGTGCACCGAACCCGCCCGGGCGGCGTCGTCGGTGAGCAGGCGGGTGATCTCGGTTCGCACCGTCGCCGCGGCCCTCCGGCCTGCGGTCAGCACAAGCACGTTCTCCGGCGAGGCATCACGACGCAGGATCCGGTCGGCGGCGACCTCTGCGAGCAACGTCGTCTTTCCCGTGCCCGGCCCGCCGAGCACCCGCAACAGCCCGGAGTCGTGGTCGAACGCCCGGCGAGCCGACAGCTCCCACTCGCGTTCCGGACGCGCGCGGACGCCGCGTCGGACCAGCTGCGGTGAGATCGGCACGACCCGATGGAATCACGCCACCCCGACACTCCGGTCCCCCTGTGTGCCGCGACGTACACGAGGGTGGCTCGCGAGAACAGCGTCGACGTGATGGAGGGCGCTACGACGACCCCACAGCCAGCCGCGAGGTGAGGTTCCGCCAAGGAACCACCCATCGCGGATCGGCCCGCGACCCCTGAGCTGTCGTCGTGTCGTGTCAGCGGCGAAGCCGCTGAGCAGTCACCACGAACCCAGCCCGACCACCCGCGGGTTCTCAGCACCGTCCTCGCGAGGACAGCGAGTTCGCAGCGTAGGCCGCTACTCAAGAAATCGATCCCGCAGCGAGGAGGGCGGGAGAGGTTCCGCCACCCGACCACCGAACAAACCCCCTGCAAGGAATTCTAAGGTGCCGGGGACCAGCGGTAGCGGCGCATGGGCACTCGGTCGCGGTCGGCCAGGACACCTTCGGCTCGAAGGCGGGTGAGCTGCTGCTCGCGCAGATGCGTCGCGACGGTGCCGTCCGAACGCAACACGCGGTGCCACGGCACGTCCGCACCGTCCTCCGAGAGGATGCGCCCGACCAGCCTCGCCGACCGCAACCCCGCGAGCGCGGCGACGTCCCCGTAGGACAACACCCGCCCGTTCGGAATCGACTCCACGACGGCGCGCACCCGCTCGAACGTCTCCTCATCCACCCCCGGAGTCTCGCGCGCCGTCACCCGGGGGACGGCAGCCGGGTCTCCAGGAGTGTCACGAGCGAAGCGGTCCGGGCGCGTTCGGACATCGAGTACGGGACACCCTCGGCCTCCAGCGGCTTCGCCGTCACCGGGCCGACGCTCGCCACCAACACCCGCTCGCGCATGGCCTGGCGTAACGCCGCACCGCGCTCGGTGCGGTCCGCGCGGCCGAACAGGTTCGCCGCCGCCGGAGCACTGGTGAACGGCAACGCGTCGACCTCACCGGCGATCACCGCGTCGATCAACGCGTCCAGCGGAGCCAGATCAACCGGGTCCGTCCAGCGGTACACCGGAACGGCGACAACCTCCGCCCCGGCCTGCGTGAGCCGTTCGCGGAACTCGGTCATCGGATCACCGTGCACCTGCACGACGACCCGCTTGCCGGAGACCCCGCCCGCGAGCAGGTACTCCAGGATCTCCGACGACTCCTCCGTCGGCGCGGTCCACGGATCGGCGAGCCCCACCCCACGGACGGCGCCGCGCGCCTTCGCACCCCGAGCGAGCAGCGTCGCCGAACCCAGCGACTCCCTGAGCCGGTCGCCGACCCCGTTGTGGTCCGCGGCCTCGACCCAGCCGCGGAATCCGACGCCCGTGACCGCCACGACGACATCGACCGGCCCGGACAGGACGTCGGTCGTGGCCGCCGCCAACTCGCCGTCCTCGGGCAGCGGCACGGTGTGCATCGACGGCCCGAGCACGACGTGTGCGCCCCGGCGGGTCAACAAGGCGGCGAACTCGTCCGCCTTGCGCTCGGCCGTGAGCCCGACGGTGACTCCGCTCAACGGGAGGTTCTCGCTCATGGCCCCATCCTCACACGCGGCAGGAATCAGAAGCCGTCTTGATCTGCGGTGGTGGTGGCTCACCGGCGTCGCAGCTTGCCGAGTACCAGCACCGGACGGGAATCAGAGGACCTCGAGCACCATCTGCGAGGCGTACTCCAGCCCGCCCAGCGACTGTGTCGTGGAGGCCGGATGCAGCGCGTGCACCGCGAGCCGGAACAGCAACGCCCGCAGCAACGACTGCGGCCACTCGGCGAGATGCGACCAGCGCTCCACGATCGCCGGGTCCGCACCGCCCCAGGCCAACGAGTCGATCACGGCGACCGCCGCGGCCCACTCGGCGGGCCGCCAGTACGGCGCGAACTCGAGAATCCCGGGCGGCGCGTTGCCCGCGAACAGCACGTTGCCGAACAGGTCACCGTGCACGACCTGCTGACGCAGCTGGACCTTGCGGCGGGAGCCCTCGAGAACGTCGTAGAGCCGGCCGCCCTTCTCCGGCACCAGCGGGTGCTCCTGTTCGCCCCAGGCCATGCGGTCCGCGAGCGAGTAGAGATCCTGGCGCGAGTCGAGAAAGCGAGGCTTGGCGAGGAAACTACTGGCCGCGTGCAGCCGCAACGACGCGGCGACCACCTCGTCGTGACGGGGTTCCGGTTTCCCGTCGATGTTGCGGTTGGCCGACCAGCCCGAGACCACCCAGCGCCCGTCGGTCGACCGCAGCGGGCGGGCCAGTCGCACGTCCTCCGGTTCCAGCAGGTCCAGCGTCTGCGCCACCCAGGCGGCCTCGGCGGTGTGCGATGCGGGACGGAGCACGACTTCGCCGCACCGCCAGGCGATCCCGCCCTCGAGGAGTTCGGGCTCCTCCTCGCCACGCGCGCCGAAGGCGGCACGCACATGCGTCGGGGGTGGCTCAGGTGTAGCACTCACGGGCCGGAACGCTACCGCGCTGCTACCCGTTTCCGTGGCACCGACGCTCCGTCAGCCCCCATCCCCGCCCAGCCGGGGTGGCAAATTCGCGCGAATTTGCCACCCCGCTGTCCACAGGGGGAGGGAGTTGTCCACAGGGGTGAACGGAACTCGGCGGGACGGGACGGGACGGGGCGGTCAGTACGTGGGGAGGGAGGTGTCGACCTGGTTGGCCCAGCCGAGAACGCCTCCGCCGACGTGCACGGCGTCCGAGAACCCGGCCTTGTGCAGCGCCGCGAGCGCCTCCGCAGAACGACCGCCGGACTTGCAGTGCAGCACGATCTGCCGGTCCTGCGGCAGCTCCGCGAGCGCCTCACCGGAGAGGATGCGGTCCTTCGGGATCAGCGTCGAGCCGTCGATCTTGACGATCTCGTACTCGTGCGGCTCGCGGACGTCGACCAACTCGAACTTCTCGTCCC
The DNA here is from genome assembly GCF_009664835.1 of Allosaccharopolyspora coralli. Taxonomy (NCBI): domain Bacteria; kingdom Bacillati; phylum Actinomycetota; class Actinomycetes; order Pseudonocardiales; family Pseudonocardiaceae; genus Allosaccharopolyspora; species Allosaccharopolyspora coralli. The sequence goes on along the minus strand of NZ_CP045929.1, from coordinate 969,869 downwards.
GGTCGAACTTGTCCTTGAGCTCCTGCGGTGTGATCGTGCTGTTCACCGCGGCCTGCTGCGCGTCGTCGGAGACGACACCGCAGAACGCCTCGTAGTCGATCAGCTCGGTGATCGGATCGGCGTCCGGGTCCTTGCGGATCTTGACCGTCTTGTAGCTCATCTCGAGCGCGTCGTAGATCATCAGGCGCCCGAGCAGCGTCTCACCGATGCCGGTGATGAGCTTGATCGCCTCGTTGACCATGATCGAGCCGATCGAGGCGCACAACACGCCCAGCACGCCACCCTCGGCGCAGGACGGCACCATCCCGGGCGGCGGCGGCTCGGGGTACAGGTCGCGGTAGTTCGGGCCGTGTTCGTCCCAGAACACGCTGGCCTGGCCCTCGAAACGGAAGATCGAACCCCACACGTACGGCTTGCCCTGCAGCACCGCCGCGTCGTTGACGAGGTAACGGGTCGCGAAGTTGTCGGTGCCGTCGAGGATGAGGTCGTAGTCGCGGAAGACGTCGAGCGCGTTCTCCGAGGTCAGGTGCGTCTCGTGCAGGTTGACTCGGACGTACGGGTTCACCTCGGCGATGGAGTCCCGCGCCGACTCGCCCTTCGACCGGCCGAGGTCGGACTGGCCGTGAATGATCTGGCGGTGCAGGTTCGACTCGTCGACCTCGTCGAACTCGACGATGCCGAGGGTGCCGACACCGGCGGCGGCCAGGTACAGCAACGCAGGGCTGCCGAGCCCGCCGGCACCGACGACCAGCACCTTCGCGTTCTTCAGCCGCTTCTGCCCGTCCATCCCGACGTCGGGAATGATCAGGTGGCGGCTGTAGCGCGCGACCTCTTCCTTGGTCAGCTCCGCCGCAGGCTCGACGAGCGGCGGAAGCGTGATGGCTGTGTCGCCGGACATCCCAGCTCCTCCTCGTGCTCGGTGCGCGCGTTATCCGCCATGCGGGTGCACACACCCTGTGTGTTCGCGGGCGCACGGGCCCACGTGCGCATCCCCTTGGTCCGGTCGATCCGGACACCGGATCGACCCACACCCCTCAACGTCAGCGTGGCCGACCGTCTTCCCGCACCGAAAGTGCTCCCACCATGCGGGAGATTCACCCGGCGACGGGGAACGGCCAAGCGCTGTACTTGCAGACCTTGCCGTCCCTGGGAATGTCGGCGCCCTGCGGAACGGCCTTGTTGAGCTCGTGCAGCTCGTCGTTGGCGACGCTGAACGTCTGCTGCATCATCACCGGCGCGAGCGCCCCGTCCTGGCCGCACGGCACGTGCGGGTTGCCGAAGACGTGCCCGACCTCGTGGTTGATCGCGTAGCGCCGGTAGGTCCCGCTGTCGCCCTCGAACGAGATGGCACCACGCACCCAGCGAGCGGCGTTGATGTAGACGCGGTCGTCGATCCGGCACGAGGTGTCGAAGGGTAGGCCCTGCCCGTAGCCACACACCTGGCGTGCCGTGTTCTGACTCACCAGCGTGACCCGGAAGTCCGGCGGCGGTCCCTGGTCGTCGACGCGCTGCAGGGCGATGCCGCCCGCTTCCGGGTGCGTCCAGCTGCGCGGGTCGGAGAGGGTTTGTTCGACGAGGTTGCCGAAAGCGTCCCTGCCCTCGGTGAGTTCGATCCCGGTCTCGACCTCGATCGTGTAGCGGTACATGTCACCCTGACCGACCTGTGGCGAGTTGCCGGGCAATACGTCGAAGGTCCCGGCTCCGCTTTCGGGAATGGGCGCTCCCGGAGGCAGGTCGGCCGAGAACATCTCGGGTGAGTAGCGCTGACCGGGCGGCGCCTCGTCGAGCACCGGCGCTTCCGGGACGTCGGCGGCCTGGTCGCCTCCGGCGCCTGCGCCGCCCGGGCTCTCGGAGGCGGGTTCGACCACCTGGAAAACGGCGAGCGCGGTGGCCACGACGAGCATCGGCACCGCGTAGAGGCGCCACCCGTAGCGCGACGCCAGGCCGCGGCGGCGGGGCGGCGCCGGCCGCTCGGGCTCGGGGTTGCGGGCGGCCGCGAGCGGCTCGGCTTGGTCGCGGCCGTCCCGAACGGCGGTGGTGCCACGGGACCCGGGGTCGCCTCCGGACGCCGCCTCCCGGCGGCGCGCGTTGGAGTCGGGGGATCCGGACGTCGGCCGTTGCACGCGCCCCAGGGTGCCACAACCGATATTCACGCCCGGACAGGCTGAACACCCGGTGTGATCATGCCCTCGTGGCGACGTCCGCGCGAGTCACCACCGGCCGGCCGCGACCTCGTCGACCATGCCGAGTGCGGCGGCCGCCAGCAGGCGGGGCCGCTCCATCTGCGCGACGTGCCCGGTGCGAGGCAGCACGAGCAACCTGCCGCGACGCAACTGGCGTGCCGTTCGGGGTGCTTTCCGGACGCTGACCAGGCGATCATCGGTGCCCCACACGACGAGCGCGGGCGCCTGGACCTGGTGCAGCAGGGACCAGAGGGACTCGGACGGCCGCACCATCCAGGAGCGGACGAGCTCGCGCGTGGTGGTCGCCAGCGCGGTCGCGGCCCAAGGCAACGCTGCGCGATCTTCGAGTTCGCGCACCACGTCGCCAACACGATCGGGTGATAATAGCGACGAGTCGGAGACGCAGAGCCGGATCAGCTTGTCGGCCCGCTCCCTGGCCGACGCGGCCGCGAGTTGCCGCCGCATCCGCCTGCCGAGGACCGGCACCGAGGTGAACAGCATGCGCCGGTCCGACACGCGGCGCGGGTCCGGACGGAGATCGGGCACCGCGGGCGAGACGAGGGTCAGACTGCGGACGAGGTCGGGTCTGCGTGCGGCGACCTCGATCGCCACCGCGCCGCCGAAGGAATTGCCGAACAGGTGTACCGCACCCACACCGAGCGACTCGAGCAGCGCGATCACGACGTCGGCGTGCGACCGCCGCCGGTAGTCGAATCCGTTCGGGGGCTCGGACCAGCCGAACCCGGGCAGATCCACGGCGATCGAGCGCGTCCGCGAGGTGAGCATGCGAGTGAGGTCGGTCCAGTGCGTCGACGAGGCGGCCAGCCCGTGCAGGTGCACCGCGACCGCGTCGGCCCCCGAATCGCCCGCCGTGTCCCGGATGCCGAGGTGAACCGGTCCGACGGTCGTGTCGAGTTCGACCGTGCGCAACGGAGCGGGCGCGACCGCCTCCACCGCGGACGGCACGTCCTCCCAGCGCAGCGGAACCCGGGTCAGATTTCGACCGCCGCCGTTCACCGGAAGGACATCGGGATGTGGTCTCGTGCTCACCCCGACAGCATGCCGGAAATCGGCCGCGAGACGATGCCGACGATCGGAACCGTCCCCGCTGCATCGGCTCTACCGGCGAGTAAGGTGAGGGGCGCTCGAAGTCGGCCACCCTTGCCGGCTTCGCGTCGAGAACCGGGTGGAGGCGAGCATGACGGAAGCTGCAGCGCAAGGTGTTGACCAGTCGGCCCGAGGCGTCCGCCTCCCACGGACCGCACGCAGAGCTCAACTCCTCGACGCGGCACAGCACGTGTTCGTCACGAACGGCTACCACGCTGCGGCGATGGACGACATCGCCGAGCGGGCCGGCGTCAGCAAGCCCGTGCTCTACCAACACTTCCCCGGCAAGCTCGAGCTGTACATGGCGTTGGTGGACAAACACGGCGACGCCCTGGTGCAGCGAGTCCGCGAGGCGATCTCGTCCACCCCGGACAACAAGCAGCGCGTCAAGCAGGCCGTGCAGGCGCTGTACGAGTTCGTCGACGGTGAGGGCCAGGCGTTCCGGCTGCTGTTCGAGTCGGACCTGCGCGGTGAACCCGCGGTGGAGAAGGCCGTGGACGACGCGATGTCCAGCTGCATCGACGCGGTCACAGACGTCGTGGCGGCCGACGCGGGCATCGACCACGAACGGGCCCGCCTGCTGGCGGTGGGCCTCGTCGGCCTCAGCCAGGTCACCGCGCGGTACTGGCTGGGCACCGAGGGCTCGGTCTCGCGGGACGAGGCGGTCTCGCTCATGTCGACGCTGGCGTGGAAGGGCCTGGCAGGCTTCCCCCTGCAACAGGGCTGAGAGGGCATTTGGGAACTGTCCTTGGTGCCCGTAGGGCACGGTCACACGTGATCAGCCGGGGCACGGCGAGGGGCTCCGGCGTTCCAGTTCGCGCCTCGCAAGGCAGGGGTTCTCGCCGCGTACGCGTGGTACTCAAGAGGACCCCAACGCCGCGAGGCGCGAACTGGGGCGGCGGTACCGGACCTCAGTTCCACAACGCCCCTGAGACTGAGACCGCGTGCGGGTTGATCTGGGTGGGTGGTCGGGTGGCGGAACCTCAGCGCCCTCCTCGCTGCGGGATCGATTTCTTGAGTAGCGGCCTACGCAGCGAAACCGCTGTCCTCACGAGGAGCGCGCTGAGAACCCGCCGGTGGTCCGGCTGCGAACGGGGTGACCGCGCAGCGGCTCCGCCGCTGACACGACACGACGACACGCAGCTCCACCGGCACGCCCTCTCAGCACCGGACCCGTGGGACGGGCGAGGTGCCCGGTTGGCAGGACACCACGCCCGTCGCAGGGATCAGCTCTCGTCGCTGGACGAGCTGCTGCGACTCTCCTCCTTGCCGGAGTCCCCGGAGTCCCCGGAGTCCCCGGAGTCCCCGGAGTCGTCGGAGTCATCGGACGGCTCGCTCGGCGTGACTTCGAGATGGAAGTTGCCGTCGTGCTCCTCAGTGCCGTAGATCACCGCTTCTTCCAGCACCTCGGCGCTGCGGGACTCGACGAGCATCACCCGGTCCTGCCGCAGGTCCTTCATCAGCGAGAAGCAGAGCAGGATCACCACGATCACGAACGGCGACGCCGCGATGATCGTCGTGTTGTTCAGTCCGGTCAGCGCCTCGTCACCGCCGGCGAGCAGCATCGAGATCGCCACACCGCCGATCACCACGCCCCAGAACACCACGACCCACATCCGGGGCCGTGCACTGCCCTGCTGCGAGAGCGAGCCCACGACGACCGAGGCCGAGTCGGCACTGGTGACGAAGAAGTTGATGATCAGCAGCATCGCCAGCACGCTGAGCACCCCGGAGAACGGGAGCTGGTCGAACATGCCGAACAGCTGCTCCTCCTCGCCGCTCGCGTCCGCGAGACCGACCCCGTTGCGCTGCTCGAACAGGGCCGTGCCGCCGAGGATCGCGAACCACACGAGGCTGATGGCGCTGGGAACCATCAGCACGCCGCCCACGAACTGGCGCACGGTCCGGCCGCGGCTGATGCGGGCGATGAACATCCCGACGAAGGGCGCCCAGGAGATCCACCACGCCCAGTAGAAGATCGTCCAGGTGGACAGCCACTCGGTGGTGTCCTCGCCGCCGACCGAGCCGGTGCGCGAGATCATCATGCCGAAGTCGCTGACGTAGGAGCCCACGGCGTTCGGGATGAGGTCGAGGATGAACACGGTCGGGCCGACGACGAACAGGAACGCGGCCAGCACGATGGCCAGCACCATGTTGCTGTTCGACAGCCACTGGATGCCCTTGGACACTCCGGAGACAGCCGAGATCACGAACGCCGCGATGAGCACGGTGATGATCGCGACCAGCAGCGTGTTGCTCATCGAACCGACCCAGCCGACCTGCTGCAGTCCGGCCGCGATCTGGGTGGCGCCGATGCCCAGCGAGGCGGCGGTGCCGAAGACGGTGGCGAACACCGCGAGAATGTCGATGATCTTGCCAACGGTGCCGTTCGCGGTGCGCTCGCCGAACAGCGGCACGAACGCAGAACTCAACAGCTGTTTACGACCGCGCCGGTAGCTGCTGTAGGCCAACGCCAGGCCGACGGTGGCGTAGATCGCCCACGGGTGCAGCGTCCAGTGGAACAACGAGGTGGCCATCGCCGCCCCGAGTGCTTCCTGGCTGCCCGGTGCGACATTGGTGCCCGGTGGCGGAGTCGTGAAGTGCTGGAGCGGCTCGGCCACGCCGTAGAACATCAGACCGATGCCCATACCGGCGGCGAACATCATCGCGATCCAGGAGGACGTCCGGAACTCCGGCTTCTCGTCGTCGTCGCCGAGACGAATCCGGCCGAACCGGGTGAACGCCAGGATCAGACCGAACACAACGAACCCGGTTCCGGCGGTGACGAACACCCATCCGCCGTTGCGGACGAGCACCTGCAGCGCCGTCTCGGAGAACGCCTGTAGGGATTCGGTCGCGAGCAGACCCCATGCGATGAAGGCGGTGGCCAGCACCGCCGCGATACCGAACACGCCCCAGTCGGTGCGACCGGGCCGATCGACCAGCTTCTCTTCGCCGCCCTCACCCGGCGACGCGTCGTCCGACCGGGAAGTTTCTTGTTGTGATGGCTCAGTTAACACAGCATCGGGCACCCGGTCCGGGCGCCCGCTCCTTTCCTTCGACAGCAGAATCCCGACGAAGCACCGTATCGGACAACCCGGTCGTGGGAAGACAACTATGTCGGATCGTTCAAGTCCGTTCCCGCACGCGCGGACTCATCCGGCCACACCCGACGCACGAGGTCGCTGATCCGGGCCGCCACCGCGTCGCCGCGTTCCAGCGGAAGCATGTGCCCGGCGTCGGCGTGGACCAGCAGTTCCGCTTCCGGGAGCGCACGTGCGAGCCGCCGGGCGTGCGGGTACGGGGTGAGCCGGTCGGAGAGTCCGGCGAGGACGACCGTCGGAACCGAGCGCAGTGCCTCGATCCGTTCGAGCCGCTCGTGCGTGGCGAGCGACTCCCGGAACTGCCCCATGCTGCGCGGATGGCAGCAGGCGAGCGATTCGGCGGTGGCGGCCACGTCTGCGCGACGGGCCCGTTTCCCGAACAGCAGCCAGCGCACTCCCGGGCGCATCGTGCGGGAGTCCCGCAGCAAACGGCTGTGCTCATTGCCCGCGAGCCATCGCTGCAGACCGCGCTGCACCGAGGTGCTCGCCTTGCCGAGTGGCCCCGGTAGCCCGAACGTCGCCCGCGAGAGCCCGAGACCGCCTCCGGAGGTCGCGACGAGCGCGACACCCGCAATGCGCTCGGCGAACAGGTCGGCGCGCCCCTCGGCGAGTGCCATGATCGTCATCGCACCCATGGAGTGCCCGGCGAGCACGATCGGCCCGGTCGGCACCCGCTCGTCGATCAGCTCGGCAAGGTCCAGCGCGCAACGCTCGATGGTCGCCGTCTCCGGCGGTGCGGGCTGCGAGCGACCGTGCCCGCGCAGGTCGAACCGCAGCAGCCGCAGACCCTCGTCGAGCTGCCCGCACACCGTGTCCCATGTGGCCAGGTCGAGCGTCCAGCCGTGCAGGAACACCACCGTGACCGGCGCGGCGTCCGGCCCGGTGTCGCTCACGTGCAACCGGACACCGTCGCTGGTGGTGAACACGCTGCTGCGGTCGAGGGTGCGTACTGCCATGCCTTGGCTCTCCCCTGTCGTGTGGTGCCGAGGGTCGGTCACGGTCCATTCGAGATTCCGGACGGGACCTGTCATGCGGGATGCCTCGTGTTCGTCGTCTGCGCTGAGCTCGTCGTGGTGCTGCTCATCGAAGCAGATGCGCCTTCTTCCACCAGCGCGCGCCGGGCCTTCCCACGAGTCCGGCGCCGTCGAGGAACGACATGATCTTCTCCCCGGCCCAGCGCCGCGTCTCGCGGAAGTGCGGATTCGACCACGCTGCCGCGTGCCCTTCTCGCGGAGAGATCCCGACCGCCTTGTACACGTGCGGGTTGATCAGCGAGAAGAGGATAAAATAGCCCACGAGCGCGGTCACGTACTGGTGATACCGACGTGCGAGCGGTCCGGCTTCGGCCATGCCCCGCAGCACCTCTTCGCGGGCGAACGTGACATGGCGGGCCTCTTCGAGGACGTGGATCCGGTTGACCATGCGCACCAGCGGCTGCACCTGCTCGTCGTTCATCTGGTCACGCTGGAAACGGTCGAGGACTTCCTCGGCGACGAGCACGCTCGCGTACAGCGACGGGCCGTGCACGAGCCACGGCAGAATCTTGGCGAACCGGTGCACCCACGGCAGCGGCCCGTAGGCGGGTGCCCCCACACGCTCGACGGCGCGGGCGAACATCGTCGAGTGGCGGCACTCGTCGGCGATCTCGGCGAGCGCGTACTGCACGTGGTTGCTCCGCGGGTCCCGGTCGTAGACCTCCTTGAGCAGCAGCTGCATCAGCAGGATCTCGAACCAGAGCCCGTTCGAGGCGATGCTGGCGAACTCGTGTTTGGTGAGTTCGACGCGCTGCTCGTCGCTGAGCCGATCCCACAGGTGCGTTCCGTAGAGCGAACTGCGGTGGAACGGAATGTAAGGGCTGTCGTCGGACAGCGGCGCGTCCCAGTCGATGTCGACCTCGGGGTCGTAGCTGTTCTTCGCGGTCGACTTGAGCAGTCGTGCCGCGGTTTTCTCCCGGTCGTTGAGCGAGGCAGCACTGGACATCGGTCGATCACCTTCTCGATGCGGCGGTCGCAGCATTGCGTGTTACTTCGAGTAACACGTACCGTCGGTAGCGTGAGTGACCCACACCGCAGTGTCAAGAGCACCCGATCGGGCGGTGATGCCCGCCGCGAACGGTGGCGCCACCACCGGGCGGCACGACGTGCCGAGTTCGTCGAGGCGACGGTGCGCGCGATCGGCGAGCACGGCCCCGAAGTCGGCATGGACGAGATCGCAGCCGAGGCCGGCGTCAGCAAACCGGTGCTCTACCGGCACTTCCACGACAAGTCCGACCTGTTCGCCGGCGTCGGCTCGTGGGGAACGCAACTGCTCATGCAGCGCCTCGCCCCGACCATCAACGAAGGTGGCTCACCGCGAGAGCGCATCCACCGGATCATCGACACTTATCTGACGTTGATCGAGGAATACCCGGACCTCTACCGGTTCGTGGTGCACCGGGCCTACGCGGACCGGCCCGCCCACGACGACCCGGTCGGGATGGAGAAGGCCGAGATCGCGAAAACGCTCTCCCGCATGCTCGGCGAGTTCATGCGCGTCCTCGAACTCGACTCCGGCGGGGTGGAAGCGTGGAGCCACGGGCTCGTCGGCATGGTCCAAGCCAGCGGTGAATGGTGGCTCGAGCGACGGTCGATGAGTCGCGAGGACCTGGCCAGGTACCTCACCCAGATCATCTGGCACGCCATCGACGGCGTGCTGCGCAACGGCGGCATCGTGCTCGACCCGGACGAGCCGCTCGCACCCGAACTGCACGTCGTGCCGGACATCGCCGACGGGGAGTCGGGCGAGTCCGGGTCCTGACTCGACCGGGAGGACACGTGGAAGACGAAGACGACGACTACACCGGCCCCGCGATGCTGCGGACCGAAGACGCCGCGATCGCGGTCGAGGTCGTGCTGCGCGGCCACTTCCAGCCGATCGACGGGCGGTTCCACTGGTACGGACGGATCGCGGCGAACCCGGAGGTCGACGCGCTGACCGGGGGCCGCTCGGCGCGTGTCGTGCTCAGCACGGACGACGGCGACGCACTCGGCACCCTCTCCGACCCCGACCCGTGGTCACGTCACCGCATCACCGGCGTCGGACGGCCCCCGTTCGCCGTCCCCACGTCGCTCAGCGACCTCGAACCCACCGACCCAGCCTGAGGCGAACGGCACTCTCGCCTCACCAGACGAGGCGAACGGCACTCTCGCACCACAACGCCCCGGTGAAGCGAACGGCACTTTCGCCTCACCAGACGAGGCGAACGTGCCCTTCGCACCACAACGCCCCGGTGAGGCGAACGGCACTTTCGCCTCACCGGGGCGGGGCGAGAGTGCCGTTCGCCTCGTCTTCGCGGGGGTCAGCTGGGAGCGAAGCGGTGGGCTTCGAGGGCCACGTAGAGTTCCGCGACCGCCACCGGATTCGAGACGTCCAACGACGTGAGCTCCTGCACGCGGCGCATCCGGTACCGCACGGTGTTCGGGTGGACGAACAGTTCGCCCGCCGCGACCTTCGCCGAACCGGCGGTCTCGTACCAGACCCGCAGCGTGTCGAGCAGCGGAGTGCGCTCCGCCTCGGGGAGTTCCAGCACCCCGGCGAGCGGCGCGAGCGCGACCTCCCGCGCCAGTGTCGGCGCCCCCGCGACCAGCGTCGTCACCGGGGTGTCGCCGTAGACCGCGACGCCGCTGACGCCGGGTGGCACGCACTGCTGCGCGAGCCGCGCGCGCTCGACGGCCGCCGGAACGTCGCGGAGCGAACCGAACGGAGTGCTCACCCCGACCGCGACCGGCGTGCTTTCCAACGCCTCGCGCAACGTGCGCAGGTCACGTTCCACGACGACGATGCCGATCTCCGAGCCCGGGCCGGTACGCCATGCCGACTGATAGCCGGTGCTGCGCAGCAGTCTGGACACCTGAACCGGCGCCGCCTCGCCCGCTTCGGAGACCGTCACGTTCGTGTCCGTCCCGTCGGCCTCCGGCGCCCGATCGTCGGCCGCCGCGGCACCGGCGACCACGACGAACCTGCCGGTCATCGGCAACCCGAGGACCTGTGCCGCGTTGTGCACCGCCGAGGGCTCCAGTCGGTGACCCGCGAGCAGCTCCAGCCACGCGCTGCGTCGCGTCCACTCGTCGTGTTGCTCCGACTCGGTCGCGACCTCGTTGTAGGCGCTGGCCAGCGACGCGGAGTACACGTCGATGGTCTGCCACACCTGGCTGCTGATCTGCAGGATCTGGTCGGCGGGCATCGACGACAGGTCGGCCTGCTCCAGCAGGTCCTGGTAGACGAAACTGCCTGCGAGCCGGAATGCGCGCAGGACCGCCGAGAGCGGGATCCCTTTGAGGGCCTGTGCGCGCCCGGTCTTGCGAGCCGCGTCCAGGGCCGGTTCCTCCCCGTCGATGAACGCGCGCAGCGCACGCGTGAAGTTCGCCTCGCACACCTTCCGCAGCTCGTCCGGGGCGACGCGGTAGACCTCACGGTAAAAGTCGTCTTGCTCACTGAGCAGCCGCGCGAACCGGTCGGCGAGTTCGGGCACCTTGTTCAGCATGGTTCGTCCGATCGCCCGGTGAGCGGGAGCGATCGAGTGCGTGCTGGGCGAAACCATGTTGCGACTCTAGCCCGCGCCGCGATCCGGCGACGACGTCTGTCTTGGGGTGTCCACCTGGGCCGTCCGGAGGTGCCCTGTCCCTCGGACGTCCGGTCCGTGGGGCGTCCGTCCCTCGGGCGTCGCCCTCGCTGGGATAGCCTGGCCGTAGCCCGAATGGACACGAGTACTCAACGGAGGTTCGGCGTGGAGGTCAAGATCGGCGTGGTGGACAGCTCGCGCGAGCTGACGGTCGCGAGCAACCAGTCCCCCGACGAGGTCGAGTCGCTGGTCGCCGACGCGCTGAAGACGGCCGACGGTGTGCTGGCCCTGACCGACGACAAGGGCCGTCGCTTCATCGTGCCGTCGGCTCGGCTCGCGTACGTCGAGATCGGCGCGGTCGAGTCGCAGCGCGTGGGCTTCGGCGTCGGCTGAGAGGGTGCGCGGTCGGGGCACCCTCCGGTCACGGAAGGTCCCCGATAGCGTTGAGGCTGTGGTCAGCCACAGTGCGCCGCATTCTTCTCACCGCCTACGCAGGCCGGTCACCGGCGGGTTCTCACCTCGTGGCTGACTGGACAGCGTCGACGTGATGTACGTCTCGACCTGGGGTCGACCATCCCGCAGTCGGCCGCGAGGTGAGGTTCCGCCACGGAACCACCCACGCAGACCGACCCGCACACCCTCTGAGAGAGCATTGGGGAACTGGCTTTGTGCCCGTAGGGCACGCCTCACACGTGATCAGCCGCGGCACGGTGAGGGGCTCCGTCGTTCGGAGTTCGTGCCTCGCAAGGCAGGAGTTCTCGCCGCGTACGCCTGGTACTCAAGAGGACCCCAACACCGCGAGGCACGAACCGGGGCGGCGGTACCGGACCACCCACCCAAGTTCCAAAAACGCCTTCTTACGGGGTGGCCAGGGACCGGAGCAGGTCCAGCACGGACGTGCCCGCGACACCCTCCCGCGCCCGCACCTGCACGTGGTCGCCTGCGCCGTCCGGAGTGGACGGGAAGCTCACCACGGTCCCTGCGGCCGGGTGCGTGTCGGGCGGCGGCACCGAGGTGACCACGACGTCGATGTCGGCTCGTGACGCCCGGTTGACCCGCCGCAGCAGCCCGCCGAACAGTGGGGATCGTTCCGCGTCCAAGTCGACGACGGGAACGCCACCGAGAGACAGGCGCGCGGCGACGTCTCCGATGCGGTCGCGCATCCTCGTGTCGGCGATGGAATCGCTGTGCGCGCCGACCCGGATCGGCTCGGTGTGCGTGCCTGCGCGCTCGACCTGACCGACGAGCGGGACCGTCGCCACGAGATCGGCGAGGTCGCGGGCGATCACGGTCAGTCCGCGCGCGTGCCACTGCACCCGCCCACGGTCGGGCGGCGCGGCAAGACCGCGGCTGTCTTCCTGCACGACCGCGGACGCACAGACACCGAGTTCCACGAGGCGGACCGCGTCGGTGCGGGTGTCGGCGTCGACGGCGTGCGTGGCGGCGCGGACACCGGCGCGGATGGGTTCGGCGAGACCCCGGGTCAGCGCGACTCCCGGCCCGCCCCACTCGAACGCTCGCCCGTTCGCGCCGGCGCAGTCACTGATCGTGACTCTCTCGAGTCCCGTGTCCCGAGCCGGCCGTGCCGGGGTACCGACCGCTCGCTCGCCGATGTTCCGCACCGCTCTCCGCCCTTTCGTTGGGGAGCCGGAGCACGTCGGGGGCGCGCTCCGGTCAGCTCGATCGTGGCACCGGACACGTTGTGACGGGGAACAGAGATGGTTGTGCGGCTTCGTTCACACCCCAGCTCTCTCGCCCGTTCGGGGGAGCACGGCGAAACTCGCCGTTGACGGTGTGTGATCCGGCCATCAGGATCAAAGCTGGCTTACTGTCCAGTAGCTTGTGATTCGGAACCCACACCCTGGGGAGGACCGGTGCGTCGCGCACTCAGTCTCGCTCTGCTCGTCGTTGGCGTGTTCGCGATCGCCATGGCGGTTCTGCTGCCGACGCACGTGTACCACTCGTTGGCGAAGACACCGCTGAACCAGAACTCGACGACGGTCCTCGACGGAACGGCGGAGCGCGTACTGGCGGTCGAGGAAACGCCGGAGGGTCCCGAACCGACCATTCGTGAGGACGTCGACCTCACGGCCGTCGCGAAGGTGCAGGCCAACTTCTCCCGCCCGGAGATGACCGAGGGCAGCGACGTCGCGGTCTGGGCCCAGACCCTGCGGGTCACCGACAACGCCGACGACAAGGTCGTCAGCGCGAGCAAGCGGCAGGTGTGCTTCGACCGTCGCACCGCCGAGGGCTACACCGGCACCGACGAGAACCGCTGCGCACCGGAGAGCACGTTCGTCGCGAAACTCCAGCAGGACCCCGACGCTCCGGGGCAGAAGCCGCAGGAGTACGCCGAGTACGGCGGCCAGCCCGGTTTGCACTTCAAGTACCCGTTCGACACGCAGCGGAAGTCCTACGAGATCTACGACAACACCATCGGCAAGCCCGTGACCTCCTCGTTCGAAGGCACCGACGAGGTGAACGGCCTGCCGGTCCTCAAGTTCGTGCAGCCGATCCCGGCCACGCAGTTCAGCGAGCAGCAGGTCGCCGGTGAGCTCGTCGGCGCGGGTCCGGAGCCCTCGGTGGACGTCGGCCGCTACTACACCAACACGATCACCGACTACGTCGAGCCCACGACCGGTCTGATCGTCAAGCAGGAGCAGCAGCAACGGCAGGAACTCCGCCTGCCTGGTCAGGACGAGGGCACCGTGGTGCTCGACGGCGACCTGGAGTATTCGCCGGACACGATCGCCGCGAAGGTCGCCCAGGCCGAAGAGAGCATGGGCGGGTTGAAGATGCTCTCCGCAGCACCGTGGGTGCTGGGCCCGGTCGGCGCGCTGCTCGTGGTCGCCGGCCTCCTGCTGCTGCCGCGGCGCAACCGCACGACCCCGGATCGAGAGTTCGACGCTCCGACTCATCCGCAGCACGCGATGAGCGATCGCTGAGTGCGAGAGGGCATTGTTGGAACTTGGTGGCTGGTCCGGTACCGGCATCCCACCCGAGTTCCACAATGCCCTTTGAGACCGAGTCCCGCCGTGCTCACCGGAGTGCGGCGGGACTCTTCCACCCTTCGGTCGCGCTCACGGTTTCTTACGCAACACCATCGCCAGATTCCACGACGCGACCTCCCGGATTCCGGGGATCCGGACGATCCATGTCGCCCACCACGGGTGATACCGGGGAAACGCGTGCAGCAATTCTGCGGACGGGGTGCCACGGGCCCAGTCGAGCACGGCGGAGATACTGATCGGAAACAGCGTCTCGCCGAACCTGTTCTTGGGCTCGTGGCCGTTTTTCCGGATGTAGCGATCGCGTGCGAAATCGCCGCCTGCGAAATGCCACGGGGCTGTTTCGTGTCCGCCCCACGGAGACAGCCACGGCGTGTACGAGACGAACACGATGCCGCCCGGTCTCGTCACGCGACACATTTCCTCCAACATCGTCCGGGGCGCGGAGACGTGTTCGAGAACGTTGGACGAGTAGCACACGTCGACCGCGCCGTCCCGGACGGGCAGCTCGGTCCCGCTGGCCCGAACCATGTTCTGACCAGGTGTTCCGCGTGCGGACAGCTCGCCGACATCCGGGTCCACGCCCAGGTAGCCTGCGCCCGCCGCCCGGAACGCGTCACAGAAATAACCGGGCCCGCCGCCGACGTCGACCACCGTTCGCCCGGACAACGGCGTGTAGCGCGCCAATTGCTCGACGGAGTCCTTCGCGAGCTCGCCGTAGAATCTGTCGGGATCCGTCTGCTCGTGCAGGAACGCCGTGAACAATCGCACGGACCGAGCGAGATCCGGCCGGTGTCCCGGATCTCGAGAACGATCTGAACCGAATCGCACACGGGAAGGTTTCATCGTTCTCGCATCTCGCTTTCGGATCGACCGTCGATTATCCTGTCAGCACCGTCAACTTAGCATCACGTGCCGGAGTGGGGAGAATTTCGTGCGCGACGCCGATTCCCGCCCGCGGGTGCTCCTGCTCAACTGGCGCGACACCGGACACCCGGCAGGCGGCGGTTCCGAACGATACGTCGAACAGATGGCGCACGGGCTGGCGCGGCGCGGCTACCGTGTCGACATCCAGTGCGCGGCGTATCCGCACGCCGGGGTCGGCGAGTGGCGCGACGGCGTCCGCTACCGCAGGCGTGGCAGCACGTTCAGCGTGTACGCGCACGCCCTGCTGGCCAGTGCCCGCACCCGCGCGGACGTCGTCATCGACGTACAGAACGGCATGCCGTTCCTGTCCAAACTGGTCGCACGCTGTCCCGTCGTGGTCCTGGTGCACCACGTGCATCGCGAACAGTGGGCCAGCGCGTTGGGTTCGGTGTTTGGACGAGTGGGCTGGTGGATCGAGTCGTGGCTGGCGCCCAAGGTGTACCGCAAGTGCCGGTACGTCACCGTCTCCGAGGTGACCCGGTCGGAGCTGGCGGAGCTGGGCGTCGATCCCGCGCGTGTCGAGGTGGTGCCGAACGGCCTCGACCCGGTGCCGGCGCACAGCGGTCGCCGTGCGCCGGAGCCGACGCTCGCGGTTGTGAGCCGACTGGTCCCGCACAAGCGCGTCGAGCACGCGATCGACGTGCTCGCCCTGCTCGGACAGCGGTGGCCGACTCTGCGGCTCGACGTGGTGGGCCAAGGCCCCTGGGAGAACGAGCTGCGCGAGTACGCGCGCACGCGCGGCGTCGAGCGGCGCGTCACGTTCCACGGCTGGGTGGAGGAACACACAAAGCACGAGATCCTCGCGCGCTCGTGGCTGCACCTGTGCCCGTCGGTGAAGGAAGGCTGGGGCATCGTGATCATGGAGGCCGCCGCGCACGGCGTCCCGTCGCTGGCTTACCGGTCTGCGGGTGGGGTCACCGAGTCGATCGTCGAGGACCGGACGGGCCTGTTGGCCGACGACTTCGACGAGTTCGCTGACGGCGTCGAGCGGCTTCTCGCGGACGCGCACCTGCGGCGCGTGATGGGCGAGGCGGCGACGACGCACGCGGGCCGCTACCGGTGGGAGGACAGTGTCGCGGCGTTCGAGTCACTCGTGCGCGAGCTGACCGTCGACGGACCCGACCAACGCGTCGAGCCGGTCGACGAGCCCGTCGGCGAGCGCGGCGGCCGCCCGCTCGTCGAAGTCCCGGCGACGCGCCCGCACGGTGAGCGTGGTGGTGCCGTCGACGGTGACCGCGCCGAAGGCCACGCCTGAGCGGCCGCTGGCGGCGGGGTAGAACGCCAGCGCGGCGACTTCGCCACCCGTGTCGACCACTCCGAGGTTGGAGACCAGGAAGGTCGAGCCGAGCCGGCGGGCCAGCAGTCTCGTCCCGAACCGGAACAGGCCGCTGGAGCGTGCGGGGAACTCGGGTTCGGGGGTGTGGTCGCGCAGCATCCGTGCCACGTCTTCGACTCGGGCATCCGGCTGCAGACGCAGCCGGAAGAAGGCGCTTTCCTGGACCGGGCGCGTGGTGGCGCCGCTGCGGCGGGACGCCCCGACGGCCGCGACGATCCGCGAGGCGGCACGGCCACTGCCCCGGTTCCAGCGTTCGGTGGCCCGCGTCGCGGCGACGGCGAGAACGGCGGTGCCCGCTCGCATCCGATCGTGATCGCGCCGGACGAACACGTCGCCGCCATCCGATCGCGTTCCGGCCGGGAGCGGGGTGATGCGCGAGGGCGGGGCCAGCACGGCCTCCGTCCCACGCCGCACCGCCGACATCAGAAAGGACCCCTCGGGCTCGCGATCGCCGAGTCCGGCGGCCTGGGAGGTGACGCGCGTATCCAACGCCGTGCCGAGCAGGCTCAGCAAGCCGAGGCCGTCGACGACTCCGTGGTGGGCGGCGATGACCAGCCCGGGCTCCTCGGCACAGACGGCCGCGCGGACGAGCGGATCACCTCGCTCGTAGGACTCGGAGGCGAATCGGTCACGCAGGGCGGGCAGCTCGGCGGCCGATACCTCCCGGACGGCAGGCGGCGAGCCCAGATGCGGATGGGCGACGGTGGTTTCGGCGAGTCGCGCGGCGACGTCGTCCGCTCGAATCGGAGCGTGCAGCCGGGCGTGCAGCACGATGCTCCACGACACCGTCGGATCGCCGTAGAGTCCCACCGCCGCGTGCGCGCTCTCGGAAGCGGCCTCGGCGCGCCGCCGGCGCGGAGTTGAGCCCACGGTGCAGAGGTCAGCGACTGCCGTAGAGGGTGTCCGGGTCGCTCATCGGGTTGACGGAGGAGTTCACCGCGTTCGTGACCTCGTCGGAGCCGTCCGGATCCGCGAGCGCGATCATGCCTTGACCCGCGCCAGCGGCGAGCCCGAGTCCGAGAACCAGAGCCACAGCTGCTCCGATGACGTTGCCCACCGTGTCACTCCTTCGTCCGACGCGTGATTCGGGACAATCTACCGGACGGTAACCCCAGCCACAACAGCGTTCCGATCATCAGCCCGCCCGCGAGACCGTTGGCCGCCGCCACCGCGACGACCTGTGTTCGGGGGATCTCGGTGGGCGTGACGTCACCGGGCACGCGGTACAGGCTCAGCCACGGCCCGCTCCACACCTCTGCGGCGTCCTCGAGCAACGCGGGGTCCGCCCGGCCCGGCGTGCCGTGCTCGACGAGGATCCAGCCGATTCCGGCCTCCGTGAGGTTCTCGGCCGAGCTCGCGGAGCGCACGTGCCGCGCCCGAGGGTCCTCGCCCGCCACGACGGCATCGCCGACGCGGAGCCGGTCGTCGATCACCGTGCTGCGCGGCAGCACCCGTGGCGCGGGATCGAGCTGTGTGCGGTGCTCGTTCCACGCGAAGCTGCGAAAACTCGACAGCGGGAGCGTCACCACCGCGCCGGGCGCCGGATCGTCGGCGAGTATCTCCCGGACGCGGTACCAGTCCGCCGGATAGTCGACCGGTTCCATCCGCCCCCATCCCGCCCACGCCAGATCCGGCATCACGACCACCGGAAGCAGTGCCGCGCCGAGCAGGACCGCGGTCCGTCCGCGCGACCGCACGTACTCCGCGAGCAGCTCCGCGCCCAGAGCGAACCCGAGCGCCCACGGCAACGCCCACCACGCCACCCACCGCTGTCCGTCCCGGAGCAGACCCGCGCCGGGAACGTGCTGCATCGCCCACGCCAGCAACGGCTCCCCCATCGGCATCGTGGCCAGGACGGCGAGCGCGAAACCGATCGCACCGAGCACGCACAACGCCCAGGCGGGTCGACCCCACCTGCACGCGAGCCGTCGCAGGCCGACGAGCGCGACAGCGACGGTGACCAGCACGAAGATCGGAGCGAGTGGTCCGGTGCGACTGTCCGGCACGACCTCGGCGTTCCACACTCCACCCAGGCCGAGCACGCTGAGCCATGCCGGTCCCCAACTCTCGGCGCGGGCGCTGAACGCGGCGACGCCTGCCGGGTCGGACAGGGTCTCCGCGCCCCGCAGCAACGACGGCACCCACCACGGGGCATTGAGCACCGCCGACACGCCGAGCACGATGCCGACCTTGCGGCGCCCGGCGCACGCCAACGCCACCCCGGCCGCGAGCACACCACCGGGCGCGGTCAGCACCGCCGGTGCGGTCGCGAGGACGAGGCGCGCTCCCGCTCGCGCCTGCCCGCGTCGCAGCCGCAAGGCCGCGAGCGCGATCCACGGCAGGCAGGCATAGGTGAGCAGCAGCGGCCAGTGGCCGAGGAACAACCGCTCCGCGAAGTAGGCCGACCACACGTAGGCCACCGCCGCGACCACTCGCGTCGGTACCGAGGCCGTCGGCACCAGTCGTCCCGCACCGTAAGCGGCCGAGAACACCGCGGCCGCCAGCACCAGCGTCTGTACGAGGTCGCCGGGGAGCACCGACGTCGCCGCGGCGACCACCGCGTCGGCCGGAACGGACCGAGGGAGGACCTCGCCCAGCCCGAAGGACTCGGGCAGCAGGTACTGACGCGGCGCGAAGACCATGTCGTAGGAGAGCGCGAACCCCGGCCCGAGCAACGGTCCGAGCACCAGCACGGTCAACGCCGCGGACACCGCCAGAAGGACCCGCCTGCCGTGCGGCGGAGTGGTCGAGTCGTCGGCGTCCAACCGGGTCTCCCTCGTCGGTGCTCGGTCAGGCTACAGTCGGAGGTTACTCGCGGGTAAGCGGCATCGTCGGGTGCGTCGCCGAAGCCGCCCGCGACCGACCCCGGCTCGACCGGTGAGGGGAGAGTCGGTGACGACCCGAGAAGCCGCACCGCCCCGGTACCGGTGGCTCGCGCGGCTCGAACCGCTGCTCGTCGCCGCGGCACTCGCGGGCAGCAACGCCGCCAGCTACGTCCTCAACGTCGTCGCAGCCCGCGTGCTCGCACCCGCGCACTTCGGGGAGCTGAGCGCGTTGCTCGCGGTTCTGGTCATCGGGGTCGTACCGGCGATGGGCCTGCAGACAGTGGTCGCCTTGCGCGTCGCGGGCGGCGACGACCCGGCTCCCCGCCGGGAATTCACCGCGCGGTTGCTCGCCAGCGGGCTCGTGACCACGACGGCGGTGCTGGGGATCGGTGCGCTCGTCGTCCTGCCACTGACCCTGCTGCTGCACCTCGACGGCCCGCTGCCCGCGATGTTCCTGGTCGTCGCGCTCGCGCCGCTGACGATGCTCGGGCTCTTCCACGGAATCCTGCAGGGGTCGAAGCGGTTCGTCGCGCTCGCCGGGCTCGTCGCGCTCGAAGGTGTCGGCAAGGTCGGCGGGGCACTGCTCGGCCTGCTCACCTTCGGCACCTCCGCGGCGACCATGGCCGGTGCCGCGCTCGGGTCGCTGGTGGTGGCGGCTGTCGGATGGTGGCAGTGCGGCGCGCCGCTGCCGCACGCGTTCCGCGGCGAACGACTCGGCGAGATCGTGCACGCCATCCAGGCGATGTTCGCGCTGGTCCTGCTGCTCAACCTCGACCTCGTCCTGGCGCGGTTCGTGCTTCCCGGCCCCGACGCCGGGGAATACGCGGTCGGCTCCATCGTCACGAAGATCGCCTACTGGCTCCCGCAAGCGGTCGCCGTGGTCGTCCTGCCTCGGCTCGCGCATCGTGCCGCCCGGAAGCGGACGGTCCCTGCCGCACTCGTGGTCTGTGCCGGGCTCGGGGCGTCGGTGATCGGGTTCTGCGCGTTCTCCGGGAGCGAGCTCGTGTCGATCATCGGCGGTGGCGAGTACGCGTCGAGCACGTTGTCACTGTGGCCGTTCGCGCTCGTCGGCGCGCTGCTGTCGATGGTGCAGGTGTTGCTGTTCTCGCGGCTGGCGGACGCCGACCGGCGGGTCACGGTTCTGATGTGGTCGGCGGTCGCGCTGGAGGTCGTACTGGTGCTCATCTGGTTGCACGACGGACCACTCGAGGTGATCACTGCCGCCGCACTCACCGCCGGAGCTCTCACCGTCGGCAGCGCCGCCCTAGACCTGCATCGCGCCCGCCGCCCGAACTGAAGCTGAGAACTTTTGTCAGACGGTTTCTCGGTGGGTCGGGTAGCGGAACCTCTCCCGCCCTCCTCGCTGCGGGATCGATTTCTTGAGTAGCGACCTACGCGGCGAAACCGCTGTCCTCGCGAGGAGGGCGCTGAGAACCCGCCGGTGGTCCGGCTGCGTACTGGGGTGACAGCTCCTTTCTGCAAGGAGTTCTCACGGCGGAAGTCGAGGCACGTCCACGCAGATCAACCACTCCCTCTCCGGGAGAAGTCGAGGCATGTCCCGATGACTGCGCCTACTGCGAGCAGCGCCGCCGCCTGACTCGGCCCGGCGTTCGCCCACTCCTGGCCGAAGCCGAGCACCTGACCGGCGAACGCGATCGTCGTCGCGACCGCCATCCCGCCGAGCGCGAACCACGGCGACAACGACGGCCGCCACCACCGCAGGCCGAGCCCGGCGGCCAGGGCCACCACCCCGGGGATCCCACCGAGGACCGCCAGGAGCCCGGCCACCGCCGCGAACGTCATCCGGCCGCCACTCGGAGCGGTCGAGACCTGCTGTCGCCGCCGTACCGGCAGGAACGTCGCCCCGACTACTGCGAGCGCGGCGAACCCGCCCGCCAGCAGACCGCCTCGGTAACGGCTGTTCGGTTCGAAGTCCAGCGTGACCTCGCCTCCCGCGCCCTCGGGCACGACCCACGCCTGCTGCCAGCCGTCCACCCGGGTCGGCTCGAGCCGCTCGCCGTCGAGTCGCGCCACCCACCCCTGGTTGGCGTTCTCCGGAACCGACAACACCGACCGTGGCCCGGGCGCGAGGTCGAGACTGCGGCTCGTCTCGTTCCAGTCGGTCACCTCGACGGGACGCGACGGTGCGGGCTCCGCGCGGGGGCCGTCTTCGGCGGGCCGCAGCCACAGGCCCTGGACGACGAACGCGTCGGAGGGAGCCGTGCGGATTTCGTGTTCGCCCGCCGGGATCGGCACGTCCTCGGCGAGGTCGTCGCAAGGGATCAGCGGGAGCGTGCGGTGGCCGGTGACGTCGGCGATGGTGCCGCGGACGGAGGTGGGGTGTTCGACACCGTCGATGGTCACCGGTGGGCCTTGGCCGCACGGCACCGTGAACGGGGTCTCCGGGTCGGCCGGGGTGAGCAGGTCTTCGGCGCCGGTGAGTTCGAGCGTACCGATTCCTGCGTGCCGGTTCGTGGGTTGGCCGGTCACCGGGTCCTGGCCGTCGAATCCGGTGATCCGGATCTCCATGACGTCGGTGGTCACCGGCGGGAACTCCACTCTCCCCGCAGCGTCCACATCGGAGCGATACGTCGCTTCGGGCGTGACGATCTCGACGCTGTTCGGCCGGATCGCGGTGTGCGCGTTGTCCACGAACAGGCGCATGCCGCTGATTTCCCTGGGACCGTCCCACGAAAGCCGCAGCGAACGGTCCAGGTCCGTGACGTCCGGAACCCACGCGGTCGCGGCGTCACCGTCGATCGCGGCGAACGGCCCGGCGGCAGGGTCGCCTCCGAGCTGCGACGAAGCGGTGACGTCGAGACCTTGTGGGGCGAACGGAACCACCCCTCCCGGAGCTGGCAGGACCGTGCCCCCGACCTGGTACGTGCCGTCGGTGTCGGTGCTGAACAGCCGCTGCGGGCCGCGTGGTTCCTCCCCTTCCTGCGCAAGACCGGCGTCGCAGCGCGTTGCTCCCGAGGCGTCCCGCTGGCACGCGAACTCGGGAGCCGGCCCTCGGCTGAAGGTGAATCCCGGCCGAGGTCCCGCCGCGAGCGCGCCGGTGTCCGACGGAACGCGCAGCAACCGTTCGGCTTCGACGCCGGGCACCGCCAGCTCCGAAATCCCGACGTTGCCGTCCTGCCTGCCCACGACCAGGGACAGAACCGTGACCCGCACCTTCGACGTCGGCCCGGCTCGGGTCGGATAGCTGTGCGTGCCCCCACCGCGCTGGACCGAGTGTTCGATCGAGCCCTGGTCGGTCGTGATCCGGATGCGGCTCGCGGGCCACCCCACCCGCAGGTCCTCCACAAAGGACAGATCGACGGAGTCGACGTCGCGCGGTCCGGGCAGATCCACTTCGAGCCACTGTCCGTCGGGCCCGGAGAAGCTCGACGAGTGCCACGCCGTCGTCGGGTCCCCGTCGACGGCGGCGAACGGCTGATGCGTCGGGTCGACCCGCCCGGCAGAGTCCGCGTAGGAGGCCGCAGTGGACGCCGAGACCGACGTGATCCCGCGCAGTTCGGCGAACGTCCGGTGCTGTTCCCCGCGCACCGGCAGCAGGTCCTGCGCACCACGGTCGAATCGGGTCGGTTGCTCAGAGGTGCGGGTGGCGCTGAGGTTCTCACGCACCCGGCCCATGTCTCGTTCCCGATCTCGCAGCCCGTCCGTGACGACGCGTTCGCCGCCCGCACCTCCGTCGCCGGTGAGCACCACGGGTGTCCTCGGGTCGAGCTGCCCGGACCGCATCAGGGGCAGCAGCGACTCTGGCCCGCCACTGACGGTGGTGACCTCGTCTAACGGGGTGGCGGTGGCTCTCGGCACCTCACTTTCGACCTCGTAGATCTGCACCGAGGCGACCGGGGGCGCGGTGGTGTCGACCACGCTGGCCGACTCACCGGTACCCGGCTGCACCGTCGGGCCGAAGTCGGCGACCTTGCGCAGGCCGGGCGAGGCCGCCAGTCCCTCGTGCATCCGGGACAGTGGTGGCGCCTCGGTCTTCTCGCGCGGGATGTCGTTGCGCAGCAACAGGAACCGGAACCCTGAGCGCGCCAGCATGTCGGCGAGGTGCGGATCGCCGCGGCCGTGTGCGAGGACTTCGTCGACGGCGTCCATCATCCTGGTGTTGCCCTCCGAGCCCAACGGGATCTGGTTGCGCACCGCCCACGGGCTCGACGCGAGCGGCTGCGCGGGCTCGTCGATCGTGCGGCCCCAGTCGTAGAGGCCGAAGCCGGTGGACGGGACCAGCAGCGTGCGGGCGTGCTCGTCGCGTTCGGCGACCCAGGACATCGCCTCTTGCCAGTGTCGCGGTGTCTCGTCCCACCCCGGTTCCAGGCGCAGCATGAACAGGAACGCGGGCGCGGCGGCGACCACGACGAGCGCTGCCGCGCCCGCCGTCCACAATGCACCGCTCCAGCGCGTCCGTGGTGCTCGTTCGATCCCCAGAACCGTCACCGCGTGCATGAACGCCAGCGCCAACGCGAGCCGCAGCACCGGGTCGAACTTGTGCACGTTGCGCAGCGGCGCCAGTGGGCCGTCGAGCAACTCCCGGGCCGTCTCGGCGAAGGGACTGCCGAGCTCCCCGACGAACCCGACCGCGAGGAACGTCAGCCCGGTGATCGCGGCGAGCACGAGGAAACGGCGTTCGGGCAGCCGCGAGTCCGCGAGGCCCCACAAGGCGAGCGCCGCGACGACACCGGTGGCGACGATGAGGACCGGATTGTTGATCATCGCCCATCCGGCGGGCCACCACGGACCGTCCTGGACGATGTAGGCGACCCACTGGTCGGTGCCGCGCAACACCTGAAACAGCGACAGCGGACCGGTGGTGGTGGCCGCGGACTCGATGTAGTCGAGGAACGGCAGGCTGTACCTGCCGAGCAGCAACAGCGGCAGGATCCACCACAGCGAGACCACCGGGACGAACACGCACCACCACGCCACGAGCTTCACGTGCCCGCGCGTCCACCTGCGGGTGAGTAGCCACAGGCCGGGCAGCACGAGGGCCATGACGACCATCGCCCCGTTGACGCCGCCCATGCCGAGAACGGCCAGCGCGGACAGGCCCGCTGCCCGGCGGGGTGACCCGATCCGTTCCGCACGCACGAGCGGCAACATCACCCACGGCAGCATCGCTGCGGGCATCATCTCCGCCGAGACGACCCCGATCTCGGTGATCATGCGCGGTGCGAGCGCGTACGCCACGGCTCCGACGAGCCGCGAGGGCTCGGTGCCGATCCGCAGACTCCGCGCGAGCAGCAGCGCACCGCCGAACGCCAGACACAGCAGGATCGCGCACCACAGCCGCTGCGCGATCCACGTGGGCACCCCGATCGCGTCGAGCGCGACGAAGTACGGGCCCATCGGGAACAGGTAGCCGTAGGCCTGATTCTGCAGCTCACCACTGGTCGCCTGTGGGTTCCACATGTGCAGGGCGCGGCCGAGGAACCCGGCGGGGTCCATCGCGAGGTCGAGCTTGGTCTCCGAGGTGATCTTTCCCGGCGCCTGTAGGAAGGACACTAGGACCAGCACGGCGCCGACCCACAGCGCGGGCGTGGGCCGCCGCGGCCAGGTGCGCGTCGAGTCGACACCACCACGCTGCGGCAACCTGTCGTGCTCGCCGCCGCCCGTGGTTACCATCGGGTAGATACTAGGTGCTGGGGAACCTGGGTGGCTGGTGGCATGGCCCCCAACGGAGAGGTGGACATGGCACAGCCGTCGAGGCCGTCGAGCGAGCCCGAGTTCGAGCGCGCCTGGGCACACGCGGCCCAGGTCAAAGGGTGGATGACGCGCGGGCAGGCCCGTCAGTTGTGGCAGGCCGTGCGACGACTCGGAACGGGCGCGGTCGTCGTCGAGATCGGAAGTCACCACGGACGTTCCACGCTGATTCTCGGAGCGGCGGCTCGAACCGTAGGTGCGTCGGTCGTGGCCGTCGATCCGTTCGTCGGCGGCCCGATGTTCGGGGGCGCGGCGACCAAAGACCTGTTCGAGAAGAACATCGCCACCGCGGGCCTCGACGACGTGGTCGAGCTCGTGGAACGACACAGCACCGCGCTTCGCCCCGAGTGGACCCGTCCGATCGACTTGCTCTACATCGACGGCAAACACGACTACTGGACCTACACCGACGATCTCCGCTGGTCGCGGAATCTGCCGCCCGGCGGTGAGGTCCTCGTGCACGACTGCTTCTCGTCGCTGGGTGTCACCCTCGGCACGCTGGCGAAGATGCTCTGCGGCAGGCGCTACGTCTACGTCGACCGGGCGTCCTCGCTGGCACGCTTCCGCCTGCAACGCCCCACTGCCCGCGACCGGCTCCGGATCCTCGCCCAGCTGCCGTGGTTCCTGCGGAACGCGTTCTTCAAGATCCTGCTGCGCCTGCGCCTGTACCCGGTGGCCCGCCGCTTGGGCCACGACAGCCGCTACGACCCGTACTGATCGAGGCGGGTTCACGAGCGGTGCCCTGGTGGCGTGCGGCGCCCTGTTAGCGTGCGGCTCGACGCGAGCTGACGGAGGCGCACGATGGGCATGTTCGACTGGCTGACCGGCACCAAGCGGCCCGCCGACGGTGTCCCGCCGAGATCACCCCACGAGGTCTACCAAGCCCTGCTCGCCGTCAACCGTCCGACGGCGCCGTACGTGGTGCGTCCGGCACACCAGGAGGGCGTCGACCTGGTCGCGGAGTGGAAGATCGTCGACGCATCCTGGTACGCGATCTTCTCCAAAGCAGGCTTGAAGAAGGTCTTCAGGGTGTTGATGCGATTCGATCCGGCGAAAAACGAGGTCAGGTCGATCGACCAGGAGTGGTCGGTCTCGTGGAATGTCGGTGTACCGACCTTGTCCCTCACTGCGGAATTCTCCAGGGGCCAGAGCAATAAGGTCTCGTTCGGCACCGGGTATGCCTTCACAGAAGAAGGCCAGTACGGCGAAGTCTACAGCTACAAGTTCTCTAGCAGTGAGCTGAAAACTCCGCTGAAAGAAGCTGTGACGAGCGCGGGCTGGACGTGGCGCGGCCTCGCCTTCGGCAAGCTCTGAACCGCTCCACCATCGGCGACTCAGGAAAGGGACGAACGGATGACAGCTGCCGGCTTCGGCGCTGATCCTGAACAAGTACGAGGTATCGCCGCTGAAATCACGGGCATCGTCCGACCGATCGAGCCCGCGGCCACGGCCGATGTCGCGACCAATGCTGCAGCATTCGGTCACGACGGCCTTCACCGTGCGCTCACGGAGTTCTGCGAGGCGACCAAGCTGGCCACGGATGTGCTGATGCAGAGCGCCGAGTCCGCGAGTACCGGTCTGCACGCGGTGGCACGCACCTACGAGAGCGACGACGACGCGGAACGTCGACGCATGCAACAGCTCGCCGCCGAGGTCCCACCGCCCGGGGGGTCGCATGGCTGAGTTGGGAGAGACGACCAACCCCAAGGAACTCGTGCCGGGGCAGCCCGCTCACGTCGATGACGCGGCGGAAATGCTGGGCAAGCAGGGCGAGAAGTTCGACATCGTCGCGCGGGACTTGCGCAAGGTGGATGTCGGCGGATGGCAAGGCCAGGCGAGCACCAGCTTCCAGGAGATGTTCTCCCTCGAGCCACCGAAGTGGATCAAAGCCTGTGAGGCCCTGGAGACCGTCTCCGGGGTGCTCACCGAGCATGCCGAGACCCTCCGGTGGGCGCAGGCCCAAGCTGCTCAGGCCGTCGAGATCTGGGAACGCGGGGAGGCAGCCACGGAGCGAGCGACAGCCGAACACAACGCGGCCGTCGCGAACGCCAACACCCAGAACACGCCCACGACAGTCGGACCGTTCACGGACCCGGGCGAAGCGATGCGGCAGGAAGCCCGTGACCTGCTCGAACACGCGCGCGGCAAGTTACGTTCGACCGGCGACCAGCACGCTCGGACGATCGGCGGTCAGCACACCGACGGGACCGGAGTGCTCGGCGGACTCGTCGACGCGGTCACCGGCGGATGGTCGGCAAAAGGCAAAGCCGAGGCGAGCGGTCCCGGTGCCGGCTTCGAGGCGAAAGGACCGGGCGGCGGCAAGCTTGGCGAACTCAAAGCGTTCGCGCAGCTCGGCAAGGCGAGCGCCGAAGGAACCGTCGGCAACGATCTTTACAGCCTCTCCGGCAAAGCCGAAGCAAGCGTAGGTGCCGAGGCCACGGTCGCCGCTTCGCTTACCGATGAAGGACTGAATGCGAAGGCCCAAGTCGCTGCAATGGCAAAAGCGTCCGCCGAGGGCCGTTCTGAACTAGGCCCGTTCGGCGGGTACGGCAAAGTCGAAGGCCAAGCGGGCGCACAGGCGGGCGCGGGCGCGACTTTGAACAAGTCTGACGGGCTCAAAATCGGAGCAGATGCTTTCGCTGGCGCCAAGGGCACAGCGAAAGGCGGTGGCGACGTTGGCGGAATCGGCATCAACGCCACAGCCGAAGGATGGGCAGGGGCCGGCGCTGAGGCGGGGATCACCATCGGTCCTTCTGAAAACGGAACGTTTGAGATCGGTGCCGACGCGGGCGCTGCGGTAGGTCTCGGCGGCAAGCTCGGCTTCGAGGTGACGATCGACCCGGCCAAGGTCCAGGAGACCGCGGGCGACGCTGTAAGCGCGATCGGCGAGCTCGGGGACGCCGCAGGGGACGCCAGCAAGACGATATCCGGCTGGCTGGAGTGAACGCGGCCGGAGGAACAGGAGTGTGACGTGGCGACATCGATGCCGGTCCCGATCGAGTTCCGCCTTCCCGAAGGCTGGCAGGCGGCGAAACCGGACGAGGTAGGTGCTCCCGGCGCGGCGTTCGTCGCGTTGCACCCGACGTCCCAGGTGCCCGGCTTCACCACGAACATCACGATCGACGGCGAGGTCCGCTCGGACGAGATCTCGCTCGTGGAGGTGGCCGAGGAGTCGGTCACGAATCTCGCGGAAGCGTCGCGAGGTGTCGCGGTGTCCGACCGTCGGGAGATCGGCTCTGCGGACGCTCCGGGCCTGACGCAGCTGTTGACGGTCTCCGCCGTGATCGGCGAGACGACACGGGAACTGGTGCAGTGCCAGGTGTATCTGGCCATGCCCGATGAGCGGGATCCTGGCGTGCGCGCGGTCGTGCGGCTGGCGATGACGGCGCCTAGCGAACAGTTCGATTCGGTCCGCGCGGACTTCCAGGAGTTCGTCTCGACGGTGCGGGCCGGCAGCTCCGGAGACTCGGGCACCCCCGGAGACTCGAGCAGCCCCAGCGGCTGAGGCGTCGCGGCGGCTCCGGGGGCTCCGGAGGCTCCGGGGGCTCAATTTGAGGCGAACGGCACTTTCGCCCCACCACACGAGGCGAACGTGCCGCTCACCCCACACGCCCCATCGAGGCGAACGGCACTTTCGCCCCATGAGACGAGGCGAACGTGCCGTTCGCCTCGGTGGGCGGGTGGGGGAAGCACTCGCCGGCGCGAACCCGGGCTCAGGCCAGGCCGAGGCGTTGCATGCGTTTCGTGTGGTTGGACTGCAGCTTCCGGAACAGCGTCGCGATGCCGGTGAGGTCCCCGGACCCGCGGATGATCAGCTCGGAGAGCGCGTCCCGTTCCGCCGCGACCCGCTGCGCCTGGGTGACCGCCTCGCCCAGCAGCCTGCGACCCCAGAGCGCGAGCTTGTCGCGCAGGGTCCGGTCGTCGGCGCAAGCGGCGAGGACCTCGCGTTCGGCGAAGGCGGAGTGGCCGGTGTCGTCGACGACCGACAGCACGATCCGTTTGGTCTCCGGATCGAGCCATTCGGCGATCTCGCGGTAGAAATCGGCGGCGAGCCCGTCACCGACGTAAGCCTTGACCAGCGATTCGTGCCAGGAGTGCGGGGCGGTGGATTCGTTGAAGTCGTCGAAGGCTTGCACGAACGGCTGCATCTTGGTCTCGACAGTGGCGCCACGCCGGGCGAGTTGTTCTTCGAGCACCCGGTAGTGCCCCATCTCGGCGGCCGCCATCTTGGCCAGCGCCGCCCGCCCGGTCAGGGTGGGTGCGGCGCGGGCGTCCTCGGCCAAACGGTCGAACGCGGACAACTCGCCGTAGGCGAGTGCGGCCAGCAGGTCGACGACACCTTCCTCGTACTTGTCCCCCATGTCCGTGCTCGTCGTGGCCGGTGTCGACGTACCGCTTCGCTCAGCCTCGTTCATGGCCCGGAGCCTATCGCTCGACACCCGCACCGGGTCGGGTCGCGCACGATCCTCCGGACGGCAGGTATCCTGGAACGTGGAGGAGTACCGGCGTCAGGCGGTGCGATCGTCGCGGAGCCCGCGCAACGGGCCGTCGAGGATCATCCACGAGGGTCCTCTGCGACACCGTCTCCGACGGATCGTCGCAGGTCGAAGGAGGCGCCCGCGATCGGGCGGACCCGGGAACACCGTCGGCGCGAACGCAGCCCGTGACACGGTCCACCGACCCGGTGGGTGCCGGCACGAGGAACCGTCCCCGCGCTCGACGACTCCGGTACGAACAGACCTGACAGCGGCGTGGGCCGCTGACGTGAACAAGGGCGCGCACCATTACGACGGTGACTTCGAGCATAGTTCCCGACCGCCGTACGACGCGGTCGATGGCCGGAGTTCGTCCCGTCCCGAGTGTCCCGATCATGGGTGACACCGATCCGTGCGCGCAGGTACGAGAGAGGCGATCACCCTGACGATCACGAACAACCGGGGCTCCGAGAGCTCCGTAGACGACACCCCGGCCCCCGAGACCAGCCCGACCGCGAAGCCCGACACGACAGACAAGCACGCCCTCGAGCACGCCGAGACCGGCGGCGAGGACGTCGACGTCGATCAGGTCCGGCACCTGCACGCCGAGGGCGCCGCACCCGCGACGCCGACGTTCGCAGAACTGGGCGTGAAGTCCGAGATCGTGCGGGCGCTCTCGCAGGCCGGCATCGAGCACACGTTCGCCATCCAGGAACTCACGCTGCCGCTGGCGTTGCGGGGCGAAGACCTGATCGGGCAGGCGCGCACCGGCACCGGCAAGACCCTGGGCTTCGGTGTGCCGCTGCTGCAGCGGGTCCAGAACCCGGGCGACGGCACGCCGCAGGTACTCGTCGTGGTCCCGACCCGTGAGCTGTGTGTGCAGGTCACCCGGGACCTGACGGACGCGGGCAAGCACCTGGGTGTGCGCACCCTCGCGGTCTACGGCGGCAGGCCGTACGAACCGCAGATCGAGGCGCTGCAGAAGGGCGTCGACGTCGTCATCGGCACGCCGGGTCGGCTGCTCGACCTCGCCGAACAGCAGCACCTGGTGCTCGGCAAGGTCAACGGGCTGGTGCTCGACGAGGCCGACGAGATGCTCGACCTCGGCTTCCTGCCGGACATCGAGCGGATCCTGCGGATGGTGCCCGAGCAGCGGCAGACGATGCTGTTCTCGGCGACGATGCCGGGGCCGATCATCAACCTGGCCCGCACTTTCCTGCAGCAGCCCACCCACATCCGTGCCGAGCAGGCCGACGCGGGCGCGGTGCACGAGCGCACCGAGCAGTTCGTCTACCGCGCGCACGCGATGGACAAGACCGAACTGCTCGCGCGGGCACTGCAGGCCACCGACCGCGGACTGACGATGATCTTCAGCCGGACGAAGCGGACCGCGCAGCGCCTCGCCGACGATCTCGCCGAGCGCGGGTTCGCGTCGGCCGCGGTGCACGGCGACCTCGGCCAGGGCGCCCGCGAGCAGGCACTCCGGGCGTTCCGAGGCGGCAAGGTCGACATTCTGGTGGCCACCGACGTGGCGGCTCGCGGCATCGACGTCGAGGACGTCACACACGTGATCAACCTGCAGTGCCCGGACGACGAGAAGACCTACGTGCACCGCATCGGCCGCACCGGCCGAGCGGGCAAGACCGGTGTGGCGATCACGCTCGTCGACTGGGACGAGGAGCCCCGCTGGAAGCTCATCAGCGACGCGCTCGACCTCGGCAAGCCGCAGCCGGTGGAGACCTACTCCACGTCGCCGCACCTCTACACCGACCTCGACATCCCTTCGGACGCCAGTGGTCGGCTGCCGCTCTCGCAGCGCACCCGGTCGGGACTGTCGTCGGAGCCGGACGAGGACGCGAAACGCGCGCCACGCCGCCGTGGACGCGGCCGAGGTGGCGAGTCCAAACAGAACGGCGAAGCAGGCGAGAGCCGTCCGGCGGGTCGACGCAAGCGGCGTCGCACTCGCGGCGGCGCGAACGCGGAGGACGCCAAGGCGCCGTCGGAGGCCGCGACCTCGAACGGCTCCGGCCAGCAGGAGGCGCCCGGTTCGGACCGTCCGCGTCGCCGTCGTCGCCGGGGTGGTTCCGGCCGGGGCGGCAACTCCGCTCCCGCAGCGGAATGACCACCACCGCTTGACCGGTCGAACGCCTCGAGGCCCACGCAGCCTCGGGGCGTTCGCTTGTGTGCGCGCACCCCGGGGCACAGCGGCGTCGAGTCGGGTCTGAGAGGACATTTGCTTGTGTGCCCGTAGGGCACGGTCATACGTGATCAGCCGGGGCACGGTGAGGGGCTCCGGCGTCCCAGTTCGTGCCTCGCAAGGCAGGGGTTCTCGCCGCGTACGCCTGGTACTCAAGAGGACCCCAACGCCGCGAGGCACGAACTGGGACGGCGGTACCGGAGCACCCACCTCAGTTCCAAACGCCCTCTGAGCTGAGAGGACATCCGGGATGGTTCCGCCACGGAACCACCGACCCAGATCACTCCGGGCACCCTCTAAGCTCGGCGAAGGAATAGCGGACGAGGAAGTGCCGGGGGACGTGACTGTGGCAGGGCCGGAACGGCGCACCAGAGCGGATCTCGTCGCGGTCGTGGTGCTGGTCGTGGCGGCTGTCGTCGCGACGACCGTGGTGTGGGTCACCAGCGACGCGCGCGCCACCCTCTCCGAGATCTCGCCTCGGATCCCCGCACCGGAACAGCCCGTCGCCGTCCCGCCCGAACTCACCGAGGCATGGCGCGCCCCCAGCGGGGCGACACCCGAGCCGGTGACCGCAGGACCGGGGGTGATCACCGGTGACGGCTCCACCGTGCGCGGCCACGATCCGCGAACCGGCGAGGAGCAGTGGCGCTACGCGCGCGATCTCCCGCTGTGCACGGTCGGCGCCGAGTGGCGCGGTGCGATCGCCGTGCACCGGAAAGGCGACGGCTGCAGCGAGGTCACGGCGTTGGAGGGCGCGACCGGCACACGCGGTCCGCAGCGCAACTCCGACGCCGAACTCGGAACCCGGCTGCTCAGCGACGGCACGTACGTGACCGCCACCGGAACCGGCATCGTGGAGAGTTGGCGCTCGGACCTGGTGCGTACCCAGCAGTACGGCGTTCCGGCGGCACCGAAGAACGCAGGCAACAACCTTCCGCGCCCGGGGTGCCGGACGGTGTCGGTCGGAGTCGGTGACGACCGGGTGGGGCTCGTGGAGGCATGTCCCGGCGAGCAGAGTGACCGAATCACGGTGATCAAGGCGCGCCCCGAGGACGACGAACAACCGGAGCAGGTGCTCTCCGTCGCTCTCGGCAGCGCAGACGCGAGCATCGTCGCGGTCTCCCAGCAGTTCGTCGCGGCCGTTCTCCGCGACCGCGGCGAGGTCGCGGTCTACGACACGGACGGGAACCGCCGACAATCGTTCCCGGCTCGGACGGAGGCGTTGCCGCCGGACGAGGTTCGCGTGGAGGCGACCACACCCGGTGAGCCGCTCACCTGGTTCACCGGCCGGGACACCGTCGCCCTGGCACCGAACTCGTTCACCCCGCTGTGGACCGTGCCCGACACGCTCGGCTCGGGGGCGTTGTTCGCGGGCAAGCTGCTGGTGCCCGTGCGGAACGGGCTCGCGGTGATCGACCCGAGATCGGGAGCTCGCGAGACGATGATCCCCGTCGATCGCGGTGGGTTCGACGGTCCCGTCGAGGTCGCCGTGCTCGGAGACACCGTGCTGGAACAGCGCGGCGACACGCTTGTCGCTCTGCGCTGAGGATCAGTGCCTGTCTCTGCTCTGGTCCTGATGCCCGTTCAGGGCATGGTCTCGCGCGCTCTGCCCGAGCACGGTGAGCGGCTTGGGACCGGGACCACCCACCCCAGTTCCACAATGCGTTCTCAGGCCCACCACCAGAACCACAGCGAGCCGATCACCACTGCGACCACTCCGAGCGCGTATCCCGCGGCCACCGCTCCGGTTCTGCGGTCGGCGGTCGCCTGCAGTGCGAGCGCGGCAACCGCCGCGACGCAGTGCGACACGACCGCAGGGATGCCGGGGCCGCTCTGCCCATTGCCGGTGGCCCAGAACTGTACCGCGATGAGGAAGACCGACAGCAGCGTGAACCCCGCCGCGAGTGAACCCGTGAACCCGCGTGCGGCGAGCCCACCCGCACTGGGGCCGCGCCGCAGGGGACGCCCCACGGGCTCTCGCTCGTCGCGCCGGTGAGCCTGCTCGTCCCACCCGCGCGGTTGCTGCTCGTCCCACCGGTGAGGTTGCGGCTCGTGCAGCGTGCGCTCCGGCCGGGTCGCCCTCGGAGGGCGCACCGGCTGCCGGTGCGGTGACTGGTGCGGAGAGGCTTGCCGATACGGCGGTGGCTGTTGCGGCGGCGGGCTCGCGGTGGGCCGGCGTCGCGGCCGCCCGTCGTGGGCACGTCCCGGGTGCTCGTCAGGTCGCATCGTCGCGCTCCACCTTCGCCCATGGCGCCAGGTCCGGTGCGGCCTGTGTGCCCTCCGGGCAGTGTGCCGGAAAGTCGCAGCGCGAGCAGTGCCCGCCGGTGCGCGGCGGGAACCAGACGTCGCGATCCTCGCCGGCCGCGTGTGCCTCGGTGGCACGGCCGATCCGCCCGGCAGTCTGCCCCGCGTCGGCGAGGTGCTCGGCGAGGGAATCCTCGGTGTGCTCCCACGAGGCTACGGTTGAGCTCGGCACATGGTGCAGCTCGACCCGGCGACACGGCTTGCGGAAGGTGCGGCGAGCCGCGATCGCGTACAGCGCGAGCGCTCGCGACGTGCGGGCGTCGTCGGTCTCGGGCACGTGCCTGCCGGTCTTGTAGTCGACCACCACGATCTCCTCGCCGCGCTGGTCGACGCGGTCGACACGGCCTTCGGCGATGATCGAGCCAGCCGGCGCGGAGACCCACCGCTCGACGGCGAGCGGCGAGAGATCCCCGTCCCGGCCCGCGACGTACTCGGAGAGCCACCCTGCGGCGCGATCACGGTGCCGCACCGACTGAGTGCGGTCGCGAAAACCGTCGTGCTTCCAACAGCGGCGGAGCTCGGACACGGCCTTCTCGGACGTGCGCTGCGTGGCGGGAAGTTCCGACACCGCCTTGAGCGCGTTGTGGACCGCGGCGCCGACGGTGGCTTCGACGTGCGGTCCGGCGCGGGGCGGCGTCGGCCGATCGACATACGCCATCCGGTACCGGCGGGGACACGCGGCCCAGGTGTTCAGCCGAGCGGGCGTGATCCGCACCAGCTCGGCCGGGATGCCTTCAAGACCGAGTTGCCCCTGCACCCTTCCACAGTACGCACGGGAACGGGCCGCCCAGGACGCGACCCGAGGATCACCCGAAGATCTTGCTGCCGGTGGCGCGTTGCGCCAACCGGTCCAGCGATTCGGGATCGGTGGTCTCGGCTCCGAGCGGAATCGTCTTGTTCGTCCCGTGGTAATCGCTGCTGCCGGTGGGCACGAGGTCGAGAGTCCCGGCGATCTCGCGGAGCTGCTCCCGCGCGTCGCTGTCGTGATCGGGATGGTCGATCTCGACACCGCTGAGTCCTGCCGCCGCGAGTTCGGCGATGGTCCGTGCCGAGACCGTCCGGCCGCGCGCGGTCGCGAACGGATGCGCGAGAACGGTCACCCCTCCCGCCTCGGCGATCATGTCGACGGCCTTGAAGACCGGAGTGTCGGTGCGCGGCAGATAGTAGCGGCCGTGGTTGCCGAGGTAGCGGGCGAACGCGTCGTTGACGTCCTCGGCGGCACCGGCCTGGACGAGCATGCGGGCGAGGTGCGGCCGTCCGCCGGGTGAATCCTCGGGGAGCGCGTCCATCAGCGCGTCCGGATCGACAGGAAAGCCGTCGTCGGCCATCCGGGTGGCCATGACGCGCAGCCGCGTGCGGCGTTCGGCTCGGAGCCGGGCCTGTTCGGCGACGAGCGCCTCGGACCGCGGATCGAACAGGTAGGCCAGCATGTGGACGGTGATGTGGCGGCCCTGCCCGTCCGGGCACTGGCAGGAGAGTTCGGCGCCGGGGACGACCCGCACGTGGCCGGCCTGGTCACGCACGGCGCGTTCGGCTTCCGCCCACCCGGCCGTGGTGTCGTGGTCGGTGAGGGCGACGACGTCGAGCCCTGCCGCCGCGGCCGCGGCGACGAGTTCGGTAGGCGTGTCGGTGCCGTCGGACTCGGTCGAGTGCGTGTGCAGGTCGATAGCCACGCCCCCAGTGTCACCCATCGGCCGACCCAACCCGAAACCCTAAGCCGGGCGAACGGCACTCTCGCCTCACCACACGAGGCGAGAGTGCCGCTCGCCCCATCGGAGTGAGGAGAGCTGCGCGACGGAACCACGCACGTCAACCCCGCACCACCACTTACTTGGCGAGCTTGGACTTGCGTGCGCCGACCGCGGCGCGCCGGGCCTTGAGCATGGAGAAGCGGTCCTGCTGCACCTTCTTGTCCCCGAACACCAGGTGCGAGATGGCGTCGAAAACCTCTTCGGGGTTCGGCAGGTACTCGATCTTGTTGAGCGCCTGGATCTGACCTGCGGATTCAACGACCATGGTGCCGTAGCCGAACGCGCGGCCCGCGACGCTGCGGTGATACGTGAGGTCGGTGACCTTGCTGATCGGCATCATCTGCACGGACGACGTGACGATGCCGGTGATGATCATGAAGCGCTTGTCGGTGACCACGATGCGCTCGACATACCATTCGATGACGCTGTAGGCGAACCTGATGAGCACGAACAGCCCCGCGTACCAGAGGATGTTCTGCGCCCACCAGACCCCGCCGGGCAGCAGGTAGGACACCATGACCACTCCGACCAGGAGCCCGACCGCCTCGAACAGGTCCCACACCAGGTGGGCCCAGTGACGGCGGACACGAATGACTCGCCGCTCGGTGTCGAGAAGGTATTCGTCGGGATCCCTCGGTGCGAACACGGCACCCGCCTCCGCCGGTTACTGGAACAGGTTCTGCATGAAAGTGATGACGGCCTCTGCCGCCTGCCGGAGGCTGCCGAGCAGTCCGTTGACGACATCGCTGGCCTGGGCTGGGGAGGAGATCAGGAAGAAGAGAAGAAACGCGATCCCGGCCCAGGTGAGGATTTTCTTCATGTTCACTGTGACGCACCCCGTCCGAAAAACCTTTTGACGCATACCGCTGCTGATCCGTTGTACCGCACTCCGGCGCTGTACGGCAGCTTTGTACCGCACTCGGGTCAGTCGTTTTCGAGTCGCCCCCAACCCACTACGCTCCGTGTTGATGATCGTATCGGACCGGAACCCGCTGCCCTGCGTCGGTGCCGTGGTACACGATGACCAGGGACGATTGCTGCTGGTCCGCCGCGCGAACGAGCCGCGTCGCGGCTTGTGGTCGTTGCCAGGGGGCCGAGTGGAGTCCGGGGAATCCGACCGTTCAGCGGTGGCGCGGGAAGTCCTGGAGGAAACGGGACTGTCGGTGACCGTCGGGCCGATTGTCGGACGCACCACGGTTCACTCCGGGTCGGTGACGTACGGGATTACCGATTACTCCTGTTGGAGCAGCGGGGAGACGCCGTGTGCCGGCGACGACGCCGCCGCGGCAATGTGGGTGGGCAGTGCGACTTTCGCCACACTCGACGCCGCGGATGCTCTGACCGAGGGACTCGCGGCCCTGTTGCGTTCCTGGAATTGCCTCCCGACCGCGGAGTGAACCTCTGCCGCATTCCCGAGCTGCGCCGCCATTGCCACTCTCCCGGGAAGCCGACAATTCACCCGTTCACGGTCTTCGGCGACACCGCGTCAAGGGGGCTGCTCGGCCACGTCGGTCGAGCAGGTATCGTTTCGCCTCGGTTGACGAGATTTTCCACCGGTCGGTGGGCAACACAAGGAGGTGAGGGATCGTGAGCAGCTCGAACAATGCTTTGCCGTGTAGTACCGGCCGCATCCCCGCCGGAGACCTCCGCCAGTAGGTCATCCCCTCGCGGTAGGCACCGCCGAGAGGCCGGCCGGGATGCGAACGCCGAAGTCCCGCGTCGCCCCAGTGTCTGCCCCCCAGGAGGTCGCTGTGCCCAGCCTGCCTTCGCTCGGTCTGCGCCATCGCTCGTCGCGCGTGAAGAACGCCGCGCCGCGTCCGCCGCAGTCGCGCCCGCTGTCCGTCGTGGACTGCGCGGTGTACGTCGACGGGCATCGCCTGGCGGGCCACTGGTCGCACGGCGAAGCGATCGAGGAAGTGCGCGGCCGCGGCACCGGGTTCGTCTGGATCGGCCTGCACGAGCCGGACGAGCAGCAGATCAACGGCATCGCCGAGACGTTCGGCCTGCACGAGCTGGCCGTCGAGGACGCGGTTCACGCGCATCAACGGCCGAAGCTGGACCGCTACGACGACAGCGTGTTCATGGTGCTCAAGACGGTCCGCTACGTCGCCAACGAGAAGCTGACCGCGACCAGCGAGATCGTCGAGAGCGGCGAGCTGATGGCGTTCGTCGGCCACGACTTCGTCATCACGGTGCGACACGGCAAGCACGCGGGCCTGGGAGTGGTGCGCAGGCAGCTCGAGTCCGACCCCGAGCAGCTCGCGCTCGGGCCCGCAGCGGTGCTGCACGGCGTCGCCGACCACGTGGTCGACAGTTACCTCGACGTCACCGAGGCGATCCAGGGCGACATCGACACGATCGAGGCCGAGGTGTTCGCACCCCGTACCACGATCGACGCCGAGCAGATCTACCTGATGAAGCGCGAGGTGCTGGACCTGCGGCGCGCGGTGATGCCGTTGGCGAAGCCGTTGAAGCGGCTCGCCGAGGGGTACACGCCGATGGTGCCCGAGCAGGTGCGGTCGTACTTCCGCGACGTCGACGACCACCTGACGACGGTCTCGGAGCGGGTCGTCTCGTTCGACGAGCTCCTGACCACCCTGGTGGACGCGACGCTGGCGAAGATCACGCTGCGGCAGAACACCGACATGCGCAAGATCTCGGCTTGGGTCGCGATCATCTCGACACCGACGATGATCGCCGGGATCTACGGGATGAACTTCGAGAACATGCCGGAGACGAACACGGTGTTCGGATATCCGGTGACGTTGCTGGTGATGCTGGGCTGTTGCATCGCCCTGTTCAAGATCTTCCGGAAGAACGGGTGGTTGTGACATGCGGTGTCACGGGCGCAGCCACTCACCCGACACACCGGTGGGCAGTCGCGTGTTCGTCCCGCCTGCGGTCCCGACGCCCGACCCGGCCGTCGTTCGGGTGTGGCCGCGCCAGCCACAGTCCGTGAGTCGTGTTCCGCACGAGCCTGCGAGGGAGGTCGCCGTGCTTGCCGTTCCGTTCCGTCCCGGCGATCCCACCGCCGCGAGCCGCACCCGACGAAGCGCGGTCGCACGTCGTGCCGCGGTGCGAAAACCCGGCACGGTGTGGACTGCGGTTCCGCGCCACGCCGCGCTGCGCGCGTAACGCGCGCGGGAACCGTCGGCCACATCGTGAGGCGACTTTCCCTGTAGGACTTCGTTGTCACGCCCGGGAGGCACTCATGCTGACCCGTCTGGTCACCAGCAAGCTCACCCTGCTCTCCGCCGCCCTCATGGGCTGGATCATCACCCTGTTCATCGTCATCGCCCAGCAGGGCTAGGAGGTCGCGCGGGTTGGTCCGGGTCGGCGGTTCCGTCGCGGAACCGCCGACAGGCTGGCTACGGGCTCGTCGACATCAAGGAGCGAACTACACCACGCCCGACGCCGTCCTCGCGAGCCACAGCCTCAACCCGCGCAGCCCCTCACTCCCCCGATCGCGCTGCACCCCACCCTTCGGCCCCGCCCCTGTGGACAACTCGCCACCCTGTGGACAGAGGGGTGGCAAATTCGCGCGAATTTGCCGGATCGTCCGAGGTCGGGTGCGATGCCTCAGGTGACGGCGTTGCCCGTCGAGGGGTCGAACAGGTGCAGTTTGTCGGGGTCGAACCACACCTCGACGTTCTGGTTCTCTCGCGCCGTCGACTCCACCGACAGCCGGGTGACGACGTGCGCCTGGTCGCTCGGCAGATCGGACGTGCCGGTGTCGACGGCGAGCTCGTCCAGCTGCGCCGACTCCGCCTGCGCGCTGTGCAGGGTGAAGTAGACGTACTTGTCGGAACCCATCTCCTCGACGATCTCGACCTCGTCGGTGAAGGTGTGGCCCCTGCGACGGTCGTCGACGAGCGCGGCGTCCTCGAAGTGCTCCGGCCGGATGCCGAGCACGAGTTCGCGCGGCGCGTCGGCGGCTTCCAGCGAGCGGCGGATGCGATCACTCAGCGGCACGTCGCCGAACGCGCACCGCAGCGTCCCGTCGTCGACCTCACCGGGCAGGAAGTTCATGGCCGGCGAGCCGATGAAGCCCGCGACGAACAGGTTGTGCGGGTTGCTGTAGAGCTCTTGCGGCGAGCCGACCTGCTGCACCAGACCGCCGCGCATCACGACGACCCGGTCGCCGAGCGTCATGGCCTCGGTCTGGTCGTGGGTGACGTACACGGTGGTGGTGCCGAGCTGCTTCTGCAGCTTCGAGACCGAGGTGCGCATCTGCACCCGGAGCTTGGCGTCCAAGTTGGACAGGGGCTCGTCCATGAGAAACGCCTTGGGGCTCCGGACGATCGCACGCCCCATCGCGACCCGCTGCCGCTGGCCGCCGGAGAGGTTGGCGGGGGTGCGGTCGAGATGCTGGGTGAGGTCGAGAACACGGGCGGCCTCGTCGACCCGTTCCTTGACCGTCGGCTTGTCCACTTTGGCCAGCCGCAGCGGGAACGCCATGTTCTCGAAGACACTCATGTGCGGGTACAGCGCGTACGACTGAAACACCATGGCGATGTCCCGGTCCTTCGGCGCACGCTCGTTGACCCGGTCGCCGTCGATGATCAGGTTGCCCGCGCTGACGTCCTCCAGCCCGGCGATCATGTTGAGCGTAGTGGACTTCCCGCATCCGGAAGGGCCGACGAGGATGACGAATTCGCCGTCGCCGATGCTCAGGTCGACGTCGCGGACCGCGAGCGAACCGTCCGGGTACCGCTTGCTGACCTTGTCCAGAACGATCTCAGCCACGAGAAGTCCTTTCACACACAAAGCTGGTGGCGCGCATCAACCCTTCACCGCCCCCGATGTGAGGCCGGAGACGATCTTGCGCTGGAAGAAGAGCACGAACAGGATGATCGGGATCGTGATCACCACTGCGGCCGCCGAGATCGAGCCCGTGGGGTCCTCGAACTGTGAGTCACCGGTGAAGAACTGCAGCGCGACCGGAACGGTCCGTGACGCCTCGGTCGAGGTCAACGAGATCGCGAACAGGAAGTCGTTCCAGCAGAAGATGAACACCAGGATCGCGGTGGTGAACACGCCCGGCGCGGCCAGCGGAGCGATGACCTTGGTGAACGCCTGGAACGGGGTGGCGCCGTCCATTTTCGCGGCCTTCTCCAGTTCCCACGGGATCTCCCGGAAGAACGCCGAGAGCGTGTAGATCGCCAACGGCAGCGAGAAGGTCGTGTACGGCAGGATCAGACCCGGCCAGGTGTCGAACAGCCCCAGGTTGCGTTCGATCTCGAACAGCGGCGAGACCAGGGACACCTGCGGGAACATCGCGATGAGCAGCGAGACGGCGACGAGCGCTCGTTTGCCTGGGAAGTCGAGCCGGGCGATCGCGTAGGCGGCCATGACCCCGATGACGACCGCGACCAGCGTCGCGATGAGCGCGATCCCGATGGAGTTGATCAACGAACGCGTGAACTCGCTGGTGCTGAAGATCGTCGCGTAGTTCTCCCACGTCCACTCCCGTGGAATGAAGTTGCCGTCGGCGATCGTGGCCGGTGTCTTGAACGACAGCGACACGATCCACAGCACCGGCAGCAACGCGTAGACGATGACGACGGCGTTGAGCACCGTCCACTGTGCCTTCTTCTTGGCCGTGGCGGCCATCAGCCCCTCCCGTCCTTCTCGTCGCTGCCGGGCGCGGCGGTGCCGAACAGTTTCACGAAGACGAACGCGATGATCGCCACGGCGATGAAGATGAGCACCGACATCGTGGAGCCGATGCCGAGGTTCAGGCCCTTGATGAGGTTGTTGTAGGCCAGCACCGACACCGACGAGGTGTCCTGGGCGCCTTCGGTGAGCACGACGATGTTGTCGAAGACGCGGAACGCGTCGAGCGTGCGGAACAGCAGCGCGACGAGGATCGCCGGCTTCATCACCGGCAGCATCACCTTGGTGAAGCGCTGCCAGGGCCCGGCGCCGTCCACGGAGGCGGCCTTGAGCAGATCCTCCGGGACCAGGGCGAGTCCGGCCATGAGCAACAGCGCCATGAACGGCGTCGTCTTCCACACCTCGGCGAGGATGATGATGGCCAGCGAGCTGCCCTGTTCGGTCAGCGGCGCACCGTTCGGCGTGAGGGCGTTCGCGAGATAGCCCGTCTCGGGTGTCCAGGCGAAGCGCCAGCTGAACGCGGCGACGACGGTGACGATGCCGTACGGCACGAGCGTGACGGTGCGGACGAGCCCCCTGCCGACGAGCGCCCGATGCATGATCAACGCGAGGATCATCCCGAGTACCAGTTCGATGATCACTTGCACCGCCGTGATGAACACGGTGACCCCGAACGCCGTCCACCAGTATTGGTTGGTGAGCACGGTGACGTAGTTGTCGAGCCCGATGAACTCGCGCTGGCCCGGGAACTTCAGGTCGAACCGCTGGAACGAGAGCCACACCGCGTACGCGATGGGCCATGCGGTGACCGCGAGCATCACGATCGCGGCCGGAGCGCACAGCAGCCAGCCGAGCCGCCGTTCGGCGCGTTTGCCTTCGCTCAGTGGCGCTTTTCGTTCCGACGTGGAGATGCGGGTGGCGGCGCTCACGGCATCACTCCGGTGGAGTCGAGTGCGTCCTGGATCTCGTTGCGGAGCCGTTCGGCGGTGCGCTGCGGCTCGATGTCGGAGGCGGGCGAGAGCAGCTTCGCGAGCACTGTGGACACGTTCTGGTAGGCGGGGGTGACGGGCCTGATGGCGGGATCCCTGAGTTCGGCGAGGATCTCGTCGCGCATCGGGTACTCCTCGGCCATTCCCGGCCCGGCGTAGACGGACTCGATCGTCGGCGGCACGCCGTCGTTGACCGCGGAGAAGCGTTGACTTTCGGCGTTGCGCAGACAACTCGCGGCGTCGAAGGCGAGGTCGGGCTTCTGCGAGTACTGGCTGACGCCGAGATTGAAACCGCCGATGGTGACCTTGCTGGGCTTGTTCGGGTCGAGACTGGGGTAGCGCGCCCACTCGAGGTTCTGCAGCTGCTCCGGCGAGTCCTCCTTCATGGAGGCGTAGACGAACGGCCAGTTGAGCTGGAAAGCGGCGTTGCCCTGTTCGAACTCCATACGGATGTCGTCTTCTTGCGCGTTCGACATCGACGGGCTGGTGTGCCCGGAGTCGGCGAGGTCGCGGAGGGCCTGCAAGGCACGCACCACGCCGTCGTCGACGACAGCGCGTTGGCCGTCGTCGGAGACGAGTTGACCGCCCGCGGAGGCGACGAGCGTGTTGAACTGCACGACGTAGCCCTCGAACTGGGCGCCGGGGATGAGCACCGTGCTCGGCTTGCCCTCGGCCTCGAGCCGGTCGGCCTGCCGGAGCATCTCGTCCCAGGTACGCGGCGGCTGGTCGACGAGGTCACCGCGGTACCAGAGCAGTTGGACGTTGGTGTTCTTCGGCGCCGCGTACAGCTTGCCCTCGTAGGTGGCCGACGCCAGCGGACCCGCGAGGGTTCCGTTCGAGACCTCGGCCTTGCGGTCGCCCGTCCATTCGCGGATCCAGCCGGCTTCGGCGAACTCGGCGGTCCACGTGGTGTCGAGTCCGAGGATGTCCATGGCCGGGTCCTGCGCGGCCAGACGGCGCGCCATCTGCTCGCGCTGACCGTCGGCGTCGCGGGGCAGCTTGTTGTAGACGATGTTGTACCGGCCGCCGGATTCGGCGTTGCAGCGGTCGACGACCTTCTGCAGGTTGTCTTCCGGCGCGTAGTACAGGTTCACCTGGTTCGGCGGTTCGGCGGGCGCGCACGCGGTGAGCGCGGTGACGCACGCGAGTCCCGCGCCCAGCGCGGCCGCGCGTCGGCCGCGTCGTCTGCCGGGTGTGCCCAACGGTCTCCGCCTCCCCGTCGCTCGATCGGCGCGCGGGAGGGTTTCGGCCCCGCTGCCGGTACCGGCCGTCGCGGCCGGTGTGAGCAAGGTAGGCGTGTAGATCGATCAAGGCAAGAGGCGTGCGCTACTTTCCCCCAGCTGAACCCACTTGCCGTGAGTCACGTCCGCCCGCGGGACCGACTCCGTTGTGCCGCAACGGGATCCCGATCACCGTGTGATCGGCGGCGGCTACTGTCCGTCCGGGGCTCGCATGGCGAGCCGGGCGAGCATGTCGCGGCCTTGTTCGGCGTGCTTGGGCTGGGCGAGGACGTCGTAGCGTCCGGCGACCAACTGGCTCGCGGAGGAGAAGTCGCGGCGGCCGCGCGTGGAGGCGTAACCGACGGCGGCGAAGACGAGCCCGAAGACGACACCGGTGCCGAGACCGACGAGGACCGGTCCGATCCAGGCGCCCGCTTGCGAGAACAACCCCATGATCAGGCCCACGAACAGACCGAACCACGCACCCGAGGCGGCACCCCCGCCGAGCACCCGCGCCCAGCTGAGCCGCCCGGTGACGCGCTCGACGAGCATCAGGTCGACGCCGACGATGGTCACTTCCTGCACCGGGAAGTCGTTGTCGGCCAGGTGATCGACGGCGTGCTGTGCCTCCCCGTAGGTGGTGTACGAGCCGATCGGCCATCCCGTGGGCGGGGTCGGCATGCTGGGGGTGTGCGGCCCGGACCGGCTCGAGCCGGCGAACGGGTTGGTCACCGTGGACACCTCCACTGACGAGGGGCTGTGTACGGGACGACCGGCGTCGTGTCCGAATCCTCCCGCTACCAGATTACTCCGTCGCGCCCGAGCGGAGATCAACCCGCTCCACACCGAGTGTCCACGGCGAGACGGGAGCTCGCCCGCCGAGCACGGTGTGCAGTTCACGGCGCTGGGCGCGCCGATCGGCGATCCAGCCATAGAGCGGGATGACGACGAGGAACGGAACCACGTCGGCGGCGGCGAAGTCACCGGCCTGTTCGAGGCTGGGCACGCCGTAGACCCCCGCGACGAGCAGGCTGAGCACGTTGTTGGCGATGTGCAGGCCGATCGCGGCTTCGAGACCCCCGGTACGGATGGTCAGCCAGCACATCACCAGCGCCATGAGCATCAGCTGGATCCACACCAGCACGTCGGTGTAGCCGTGGCTGAACAGGAACGCGACCGACGAGAGCACGATGGCGACCCACGGGGTGCGGAACCAGGCGGTGAGCGTCTGCACCAGGAATCCGCGGAACGCGTACTCCTCGGCGGCGCATTGCAACGGCACCACGAGCAGGGC
Source organism: Allosaccharopolyspora coralli (assembly GCF_009664835.1). Classification (NCBI taxonomy): domain Bacteria; kingdom Bacillati; phylum Actinomycetota; class Actinomycetes; order Pseudonocardiales; family Pseudonocardiaceae; genus Allosaccharopolyspora; species Allosaccharopolyspora coralli. The sequence continues at coordinate 925,221 of NZ_CP045929.1, read as the reverse complement.
GATGGCGGCGATCGTGAGGTAGGTGGGCCAGCCGGGGAAGCCGATCGGGCCGCCCGGTCCGGTGATCAGTTCGTAGACCAAGCCGAACGCGAAGACGGCTCCGAGCAGGACGGCCGCGATGCCGAGGCACTCAGCGAGCCACCTCCACCGCAGGCCGCCGACCACCGAGCTGACGCTGCTGAACGGCCGGTTCTGCAACGTCCGCACCGTGAACCAGACGCACGGCAGGAACACCACGAGAGTGGCGAACCCGGCGAAGAGCAAGAACATCGGATCGGTGAGAACCCGGTCGATTGCGTCGAGGACGCCGGCACCGCCCGTCACGCTCGGCAGCGTCGCCACCGCGGTGACCGTGGCCAGCGCGGCGACCAACGCGATCACGGCGAGCACGACGAACACGACGAGCGAGACGAGCGGGCGCCACCAGCGGTGAGCGGAATTGCGCGCGAGCAGGTGGTAGGGCTGACCGGTTTCGATCACCGCGCTGCGTGAGGGGGCGGGCGGCTGTCGCACGGCGCTGGCCCCCGGAGCCTCGACCGCGGCCGGGGCGCCCCCGCCCGGTGGAGGCGCGCCGTACGCGGGGGCCGAGGACTGGGGATCCTGCGCGCGTGCGGTCTCGCCGGGGCCGCTGTGCGCCGAGCCGATCGGAGGTTCGGACGGTTCCGTCACACCCACGATCGTAGGCGCCGCATCGCCTCCCGTGCGGCCCGAGTCTCGTTCCGTCGCCGGATCCACCGCCCGGCTAGATGTTGGACTCGTCGGGCGCCACCTCGTCCGGCGGCGGAGCGGAGCCACCCACCCCTGACGCGGACGGGCACGACATGCCCAGGGTGTACGCCGTCATCGACAAGGATCCGTACGCGTAACCGTCTACGAGCACCTCGGTGCCGGATCCCCGTGCCGCCCCGGCGAGCCCCGCCAGGTACAGCGCGGGAATGAAGTGGTCCGGTGTGGGCACCGCGTGGCGATAGTCGCTGTGGGCGTCGAGCGTCGCCACTTCGGTCGGTTCCGTCAGCATGCGGGTCTTGGCGTCCTCGTCGAACCGCCGCGCCCAGTCGTAGCCGTCGTCGCGGAGGCTCCAATCCATGCCGCGCAGGTTGTGCACCACGTTGCCGCTGGCGACGATCAGCACCCCGCGTTCCCGCAGCGGCGCGAGTTTCGCCCCGAGTTCGAGGTGGTAGTCGAACGGCTTGTCGGCGTTGATGCTCAACTGGACGACCGGAATCGAGGCGTCCGGGAAGGCGTGCACCAACACCGACCAGGTCCCGTGGTCGATGCCCCAACTGTCCACGTCGGCTCCGACCCAGGTCGGATGCACGATGTCGCTGATCTCGGTGGAGAGCTCCGGTAGACCGGGGGCGGGATACTGCACGTCGAACAGCGGCTGCGGGAACCCGTAGAAGTCGTGGATGGTGCGCGGCCTCGGCATGGCCGTCACGGCAGTGGCGTTGATGTACCAGTGCGCGCTGATCACCAGAATCGCGCGTGGCCGAGGAACCGCCGCACCGAACGCCTTCCAGGCGCTCGTGTAGCGGTTGACCTCCAGTGCGTTCATCGGGTTGCCGTGACCGAAGAACGCCGCAGGCATCCTGACGCCCGAACCGTTCCGGGTTTCCGCACTCGTCATGTCCGTTCCCTTCTCCCGCCGATCTCCGTCATCGTGCCGCGACGAACAACGTCTCGCACCCCACGAGGCGAACGGCACTCTCGCCCCGTCTCGTGAGGCGAAAGTGCCGTTCGCCCCGTCTCCTGAGGCGAAAGTGCCGTTCGCCCCGTGTGAGGCGAAAGTGCCGTTCACCCCGTGGCATGGGGCGAAAGTGCCGTTCACCCATCGACCAACAGTGAGGCGAAAGTGCCGTTCACCCCGTGGCATGGGGCGAAAGTGCCGTTCGCCCCGTCTCCTGAGGCGAAAGTGCCGTTCACCCATCGACCAACAGTGAGGCGAAAGTGCCGTTCGCCCCGTGGGGTGAGGCGAAGGTGCCGTTCGCCCCGTGGGGTGAGGCGAAGGTGCCGTTCGCCTCGTGGGGTGGTCAGGAAGTGGTGCTGAGGGGGTCGGTGCGGGGGCGCGGGGGCAGCAGGTCGACGGCGCTGAGCAGGATCGCGTGGGCGTAGGCGGTGACGAGGATCGTCCAGCCCAGCCAACTCGCCGTCGCCCACGGTGTGAGGAACCCGTCGGCGAACGCCCACGTCGTCGCACCGAACACGAGGCCGCCGACGACGGTCGCCGCGACCCGTCCCGACGCCTTGTACGCGAACGTCGCCAGCCACGTGAGACCGATCGCCACCAGCAGCAGGCCGAGCGGGCGGAGCCGGAAGCCGTTCGCCCACATCACGGCCACGAGCCCGAGCGGCACGGCGGCGAGCAGCGTCGCGAACGTCCACCGCAGTCCGCCGCTGAGCTGTCCGTCCCGGCGGCTCGGGGCCTCGTTCTGGGCGGACTGCCCGCCACCACCGCGGCCGAACCGGACGCGGCCGGAACCGACGACGCCGAGCCAGAGCGCGAACACCCCGGAGACCACCCAGGCGAGCACGGTGGCGACCCCCACCCCGCTGCCGGCGAACGTGATCGGAACCAGCCCGCTCACACCGGAATCGTCCCAGCCCTCGTCACCCGAGAAGGTCGCCAGCGGGGCCGCCGACGCGGCCGCCATCGAACCGAGCAGACCCACTGTCGCCGCGCGGACCGGTGCGGCGACAGCGAACGCTGCGATCACCACGAACGGCTTGAGCAGCATGATCGCGCCTCGTCCGAGCCACGCCCACACGCTGGACCGTCCCGGCCGCACCGCTCGATGCGCCAGCAGCGCGAACCGCGTCGCCATTCCCGCGACCCGCCGCTCACCGAGGTCCGGTACTCGTTGCGCACCGACCGAGTACCGCTCGACCTGAGCCGACACTCGGCGCGGCGACGGCAACGGCTGCGGCTCGCGCTCGGGAAGGTCCGGTTCGGCTCCCTGCGACACTTCGTGCACGAACGGCAGTTCCGACGCGGCGATCATCCACTGGAGACGTTCGGTGACCGCTGCGCGAGTCGCAGGCAACGGGTGGTCACCGTCGGGCTCCGCGAACGCGGTCGCCAGTTCCGAGCGCACGTCCTCCGCACGATGTTCCCACCGTTCGGTGAGGAATCCGCGCCACTTCCCCGCGACGCCCTCGCCTGCTCCCCGCAGTTCCTCCGGCGACGGTGTGCACGCCAACACCCGCAGTTCCTCGAACACTCCGGCGGCGCCTGCGGCTTCGTTGTGGATCCGCAGTCGTGCCGGGTCGCAGAGCATGTCGACCAGCGTCGGCACCGCGTCCATGCGGCCCCACATCCAGTCGTTCGCCCGCCACCGTGCCGACAGAAACGCACCGAAGTTGCCGAGATCGCCGCCCCGGACCTTGTCCTCGACCCGCAGCTCGCCGTCGCGGCGCAACGCCTCGAACGGCAGCGGCGACGACGCGTCGCTGCGCACCCGCATCAGCCGGATCCGCGAGCCCGGAGCGCGTCCGACGTCCAGCGGTGCCGTCAGCACGACCACCCGGCGCAGCACGTCGATCCGGTCGTCGGCCGCGGCGGATTCGAGCATGCCGTAGCCGATCTGCTCCGGAAACCGGAACTCCGTGCGGGTGGGCGCGACGAACGCCAGCCGAGCCAGCAGGCGGTCCAGAACGCCGGAGGCTTCCGCAACGGCGTCCACGTGTCCCGGCGTGTCCTCGGCGGCGGCGTCCGCGCCCGACGACTCCACAATGGACAAAAGTTCGGCGGCGAAATCACCCAGCGGGCGCTGGAAGGACTCCCCGACGAGACGCTCGCCCTGCTCGATCTCGGAGAGCACCGCGCCCAGCAAGGGCCGCACCGGCGAGGGCAGTGCGTGCTGTAACCGGCGCCTGCGATCGGCAACCCGTCCCACCCACGTGTTCAACTCCGCCGGGTCGACGATCGGCTCCAGCTGCGCGCCGTGCACCCAGTAGCGATCGGCGTGCCCTTCGAGGACCTCGCCGAACACGCGGAGCCGGTACAGCGCGGCCTTGCACCGAGCGACCTCCCGAGCCGCCTCGCCCGTCGCGTCGCATTCCAGGTCGTGCGTCCAACCGAGACATTCCTCCACCGCGGAGAGGAAGCCGCGCACGTCACCGAAGACAGCGTTCGGCTCGGCCTCACCGGCCAGCCGTCGCGACAACGCGTCCGGCAACGCCGACACCGCGGCGGCCGACCAGCCCTGCAACGGATCTCCGACGACCGGCGGCAACAACCTGCCGTCCTCGGACCCGGCCGGGTCGGTGAGCAGCCGGACGAACGCCAACGCGTCGAGCTCGACCCGCACCACCGCGTGGTCGTCGCGCACCGTCTCGACCACCCTGCGCAGCTCGTCGGGGCGCTGAGCCGGTTCGACCGCGCTGATCTGTGCGAACAAGGCCTTGCGCCGCAACGCGGTTCGCTCCACCGCACTGTTGTGCTCGTCCAGCGCCTCGATGTCGGCGAGCAACGATTCCTGCGTCATCCGGGCCCGCATGGCCGTCGATGCGACCGGGAACGCCAGCCGCGAGCCCTCCCGCTCCCCTGTCGGCGACTCCGGGTCCGGGTTCAGGTACAGCAGGAAACGCTCCGACGGCCGGTCCGCCACCGTCGAGGCGATCGAGTGGATCGCCGCAGCCACCGGAATGTTGTCCAACACGCCGCCGTCCATCACCCGGAACGGGCGGTGTTCCGGCGGTACCGCCACCTCCGAGAACGCACCGAACATGTTCGGCTCTCCGAGCGGCGGTTCACCCGGGCGGGAATGCACCTGCGCCGGTTCGAACGCGAACGGGTACGACGAGGTCGAGCGCGCCGCCTGCGCCAGCTCCCTGGCGGTCCGTTTCCGAGCCGTTCCCGCAGCGAAATCCGAGAGCGGGTCGCCGGGCTCACCTCGGTGCCGGAACCGGAACCAGGCACGTCGGCGCTCCTCGGTGATCGGCGTCGAGCCCGCGTCGAACCGCCGCTCCACCACCGGATCCAGCAAGGTCGCGGTGAGCAGGAGATCCGCACGTTCGGCCCGGGACGGTTCGACGCTCTCGGCATCGTCGAGCACTTCGGCCAACTCGGCGCGGAAGTAGGCGTCACCTTCGAGCAACGACATCGGCTTGCGGTCCCAGAACATCGGTACCGGCCGGGACATCGCCTCCAGGTCGGCCAACCGCACCCACGTCGAGCGCATCCGGTCGAACGGCATCCCGTACACCAGCGACGTCGACAGCAGGGTCGCGTTCAGCCCACCCGCCGACGCCCCGGCCAGCACGTCCACGGCGACCGAGTCGTACCCGGCGAGCCGCGCCAGCACCGCCCACGGGTGCTCGTCCAACATCGTCGGCCGCGGCGAGTCCTCGGTCGTGCCCGCACCGTCGGCTTTCGGTTCGTGCGGAGGGTCGCTCAGTTCCGTTTCGGCCGGATCGCCGACGAGGCTGCCTCCGTCACCTCCGGCCGAGACCGCTTGCGCGGAGTGCTCGACGGTGAGCGACGCCGTCTCCTTTCCGAGATCGGTCGGTGTGCTCGCCCCGTCCGAGCCGGTCGTGGCTTGTGTCGCCGTGCGCTCGACGCCCCGATCCTCGCTGCTCCGCTCCTGCGTGGCCTTCTCCGGAACCTCAGTGTCCACACGAGCCTGCTTGTGCGGTGTGCGAACCTTCCTGCCGAACGGGGCAGCCGCCCGTGCGTCGTCCGCGACAGGTTCCTGCTCCGGAGGCGTCAGCGCGGTGCGCAGGTGGTTGATCTCGGCGACGGCGCCGCCGATCCAGACCGCCATGCTCGCGCCGCCCCGCATCGCCAGTGCGAGCCGTAGTTCCTGCTGGTTCCTGCCGTCCGGAGCCACAGTGGACACTCGCCGAACCGCCCTCGGTCTGGAGATCAACGCCGAGGAGGAATCTACCGCTTCGAACCGGGGCGCGGTAAGTCGTCACGCGGATCGAGAGTTTCGGTCCGAGGGTGCGCGGATTGGTCTGTGTTGGTGGACCGGTAGCGCAACCCTCCGTCCGCACACCCTTCACCCGGTCTCACTGCGACGGCGGCGTCCAGCGATCCGTGCGCACCATCCCGGCTGCCCGGCCCTTGCCCGCGACGACCAGGGCCATCTTTCGCGACGCCTCGTCGATCATCTCGTCGCCGAGCATCGCCGCGCCGCGCGCGCCACCGGCTTCCGAGGTGTACCACTCGTAGGCGTCCAGAATGTTCTCCGCGCGGTCGTAATCCTCCTGGCGCGGCGAGAACACCTCGTTGACGGCCTCGACCTGCGCGGGATGCAGCACCCACTTGCCGTCGAACCCGAGCGCCGCCGAGCGCGCCGCGACCGTCCGCAGGCCATCCACGTCCTTGATCTGCAAGTACGGCCCGTCGAGTACCTGGATGTCGTGGGCACGCGCCGCCATCAGCATGCGCATCCACGGGTAGTGGTAAGCATCGCCCACGTCGTAGCCGGGCGGCTGCTCGCCGACCACCAACGACCGCATGTTGATCGAAGCCATGAAATCCGCCGGACCGAAGTGCAACGCCTCCATCCGCGCAGAGGCGCCTGCGATCTCGTCCACGGAGACCAAACCGGGCGCGTCCTCGATCTGCACCTCGATGCCGATGCCGCCTTCCGGCAGGCCCGTCGCCCGCTCGATCTGCGCGAGCGTCAACTCCAGCCACCGCACTTGCTCCGGTCCCGCGCACTTCGGCAACATGATCGTGTCCAGCTGCTCGCCGGCACCCTCCACGACCTCGATCACGTCGCGATAGGTCCACTGCGTGTCGAGCGCGTTCACCCGCACCGTGCGGATCCGGCCGTCCCAGCCGCCTTCGGTCAACGCCGTGACCACCTGCCCTCGCGCCTGTTCCTTCGCCAGCGGCGCGACCGCGTCCTCCAGGTCCAGGAACAACTGGTCGGCAGCCAATCCACGCGCCTTGTCGATCATTTTCTCGCTCGACCCCGGCACCGCGAGACAACTCCGGCGGGAACGCTGCTCAACCACGGCTGCTCCTCCACTCCACGACTCGCGCCCACCCTATCCACGCCGTGCACCCGCAGGTCAGGCTCGGACGTCGGGAGCACGGCGAGTCGTGGACTGCTCTGCCCGCGACCACCCGATAGGCTGATCAGCGTGGCTGGCACGTCCAGAGTCTTCGCGGCGCAACTCAGCGGCCTGGCCGTGTTCGGCCCGGACGGCGAGTCGATCGGCAAGGTCCGCGACATCGTCAGCGGTCTCCGGGTCGGCAACAACCCGCCCCGAGTTCTCGGGCTCGTCATGGAGATGGGAACCCGGCGCCGCGTCTTCGTCCCCATGCTGCGCGTGGCGCGGATCGAGGCCACCGCCGCCACGCTCAGCACCGGCAGCGTCAACATGCGCGCGTTCGCCCAGCGCCCCAACGAACTGCTGGTCCTCGGCCAGCTGCTCGACGCGAAAGTCACCGTCAACGCCACGAGCAGGTCCGCCGTGCTCGTCGACGTGGCGATGGAGCAGACCCGCACCCGCGACTGGCAGATCAGCAAGGTCGCCGTCCGGGAACGCACCGGACGACTCGGCCGCCGTGGCCCGGTCACCGTCCTGTCCTGGGACCAGGTCAGCGGCCTGGCCACGCTCGACGTCGCCAACCAGCCCCAGGAAGTACACCAGCTGCTGGCGCTGTTCGAGGACATGCGCGCCGTCGACGTCGCCAGCACCCTGCACGAGCTTCCCTCCAAGCGGCGCTACGAAGTGGCCGAGGCACTCGACGACGACAGGCTCGCCGACGTGGTCGAGGAACTCCCCGAGGACGACCAGAAGGACCTGCTCACCCATCTGCACGAGGAACGCGCCGCCGACGTCCTCGAAGCGATGAACCCCGACGACGCTGCGGACGTGCTCGGCGAACTCTCCGAAGTGGACAAGGACCGGTTCCTGGAACTCATGGAGCCGAAGGAATCCGCGCCGGTGAAACGACTCCTGGAGTACTCGCACGACACGGCGGGCGGCCTCATGACTCCCGAACCCGTCGTCGTGGAGCCGGACACGACCATCGCCGAGGCCCTCGCCATGGTGCGCGTCGCCGACCTGCCCGTCGCGCTCTCCAGCATGGTTCTGGTGGTCCGGCCACCGACCGGCACGCCCACCGGTCGTTATCTCGGCTGCGTGCACATCCAGCGGCTCCTGCGCGAACCGCCCTACAGCCTCGTCGCCGCGGCGGTCGACACCCATCTCGCCAGCCTGCGGCCGGACGCCACGCTCACCGACGTGACCCGCTACTTCGCCGCCTACAACCTCGTGTGCGGACCCGTCCTCGACGAGGAGGAACGACTGCTCGGCGCGGTCACCGTCGACGACGTGCTCGACCACCTGTTGCCCGAGGACTGGCGCGAGGGCGGTCTGCCCGACACCGACGAGTCCGGCAGTGCCCCGGTGCCGCGAGGAGGTGACCGTGCCTGAGCTGCACTCCCGCCGGCGACTCGACCAGCCCCGGGAGCCACGCCGCTTCTCCGTGGAATTCGACCCCGAGCTGATCGGACGCCTCTCGGAGCGCATCGCCCGCTTTCTCGGCACCGGACGCTTCCTGCTCTGGCAGACCGTCATCGTCGTCACCTGGATCGCGCTCAACCTGGTGCTCGTGGTGCAGCTGCGCTGGGACCCCTACCCGTTCATCCTGCTCAACCTGGCCTTCTCCACCCAAGCCGCCTACGCGGCGCCGTTGATCCTGCTCGCCCAGAATCGGCAGGACGACCGCGACCGGGTCTCGCTGGAGGAGGACCGTGCGCGGGCCGAACAGACCAAGGCCGACACCGAGTACCTCGCCCGCGAGCTCGCGTCGCTGCGGCTCGCTGTCGGCGAGGTGGCCACCCGGGACTTCCTGCGCACCGAACTCGACCGGCTCCGTGACGAGCTCCCCGGCACCGAGAGCAGGCGAGGACGCGTGCGGGGGCCGCGGCCGGACGCGCACGCACTGCGCGACAACCCGCAGTGGGACGACGGCGAGAGCTGACGCGGGACTTCGTCGCGCGTACGTCGTCGCCACCGTCTCCGTAGCCGGCCACGCAGACCAACCCGCACACCCCACACCCCTCTTCACCGTGACGCAGCGCACGTAGCCGATCCTCACTCGTCACCCGTGTGCTACCCGCCCGTAGCATGGGGGGAGCTGCTGGAGCAGCAGTCCAGCCGTGACGAAAGGTCGGTGTCAGCTCGCCGTGACCAGCACCCAGTCCGCTCCCACCGAGCAGGCCGTCCGCGACGCCCTCACCTCGGTCGAGGACCCGGAGATCCACAAGCCGATCACCGAGCTCGGCATGGTCAAGGACGTCACCGTCGGCGAGTCCGGAGCCGTCGGGGTCGGCATCTACCTCACCGTGCAGGGCTGCCCGATGAAGACGACGATCACCGAGCGCGTCACCTCCGCCGTCGAGGCCGTCGATGGCGTGACCTCCGTCGACGTCGAACTCGACGTGATGAGCGACGAGCAGCGCACCGAACTGCGCAAACAGCTGCGCGGCGACTCCGAGGAACCCCGCATCCCGTTCGCCGAGCCCGGCTCGATGACCCGCGTGTACTGCGTGGCCTCCGGCAAGGGCGGCGTCGGCAAGTCCAGCGTCACGGTCAACCTCGCCGCCTCGATGGCCGAGCGTGGGCTGTCCGTCGGCGTGGTCGACGCCGACATCTACGGCCACTCGGTGCCGCGCATGCTCGGCGCCGACGGCAAGCCCACCCAGGTCGACCAGATGATCATGCCGCCGCAGGCGCACGGCGTGAAGGTCATCTCGATCGGCATGTTCACCCCCGGCAACACGCCGGTGGTGTGGCGCGGTCCGATGCTGCACCGTGCGCTGCAGCAGTTCCTCTCGGACGTGTTCTGGGGCGACCTCGACGTCCTGCTGCTCGACCTGCCGCCCGGCACCGGCGACGTCGCGCTCTCGACCGCGCAGCTCATCCCGAACGCCGAGATCCTCGTCGTCACCACACCGCAGCAGGCCGCCGCCGAGGTCGCCGAGCGCGCCGGTGCGATCTCCATGCAGACCCGGCAGCGGCTCGCCGGGGTCGTGGAGAACATGTCGTGGATGGAGCTGCCGGACGGGCAGCGCATGGAGGTCTTCGGCTCCGGCGGCGGGCAGATCGTCGCCGACTCGCTGACCCGCTCGATCGGCGCCGACGTGCCGCTGCTCGGCCAGGTGCCGCTCGACCCGAAGCTGCGCGAGTCCGGCGACGGCGGTACGCCGCTGGTGCTGGAGGACCCGGACTCCCCGGCGAGCCAGGTGCTCGGGGACGTCGCGAAGAAGCTCTCCACCCGTGCCCGCGGACTCGCCGGCCAGCTCCTCTCCGTCTCCCCTGCCTAGAGCGCGTGAGTCTTTTTGGTGGCTCTGACCACCAAAAAGACTCACGCCCACTTTCTCAGGTTGTTCTCAGCGGCTTATCACCGTCACCTCACGCGCACCGGTCATAGTGAGAACCGGGCCGGCAGCTCCCGCCCGGCCCGGCCAGGGTCCCGTCCCAGGGCCCACGCGCGGGAACCGGAACGTTTCGAAACCCCGTTCCTCGGGAACACCGTTCCGCAGGAACTCGGGGGACCTCCCGATCGTTCTCCCGGTGCGACTGCCTTCAGGAGGTGCCTTCGCGTCAGATGGCAACACAGCCGATGAGTGCGGCCGAGCCGCACACCACCGACGCCGTCGTCCCCGAGCAGGAAGTGCCGTGGACCCCGCCGTCCTGGGACGACGTGGTCCGGGAGCACGCCGATCGGGTGTATCGACTCGCGTTCCGTCTCTCCGGCAATCAACACGACGCCGAAGACCTGACGCAGGACACGTTCATCCGTGTCTTCCGCTCCCTGGCCTCCTACAAGCCGGGCACCTTCGAGGGGTGGTTGCACCGCATCACCACGAACCTGTTCCTCGACATGGCCCGCCGCAGGTCCCGCCTGCGGATGGAGGGTCTGCCCGAGGACACCGACCGGCTGCCGGGTAGTGCGCCGACGCCGGAGCAGGTCTTCCAGGCCACGCACCTCGACCCGGACCTGCAGGCCGCGCTCGACGCCCTCCCCCCGGAGTTCCGTGCCGCGGTCGTCCTCTGCGACGTCGAAGGACTCTCGTACGAGGAGATCGGCGCCACGCTCGGCGTGAAGCTGGGTACGGTGCGCAGCAGGATCCACCGTGGTCGGCAGCTGCTCAAGGCGGCACTGGAAACGCGCCGTGAGGGAGTTCAGGAGGAGCGCCGTCACGGAGTTCAGGAGGACACCGAATGACGGGAATGCGCGGGTGGGGATTCGCCGAACAGCACCTCGCTCTGGACGCGCTCGTAGCGTTCGTCGACGGTGAACTCACCCCCCACGCCTACGATCGTGCCGCCTCCCACGTGGCGTCGTGCCCGTCGTGCGCTGCCGAGGCCGCGGCCCAGCGACAGGCCCGTGCGGCCGTCCGGTCCGCCGCGGTGCCGTCGGTCTCGCCGGAGCTGCTGCGCACCTTGCAGTCGATCCCGTCCGAGGCGGACCTGCCGAGCGAACCCGACGGGCTCGCGCTGGACGAGGACGGCCAGCTCGTCGCCGTGGCCCGGCCCGACCGTGTGGACCGCGGCACCTTCGGCGGCGCCGTCTTCGGGACCGGTTCCGCCCTGGGCGAGGGGCAGGAACCGTTCGCGAGCAACCCCCCGCTGGGCTCGCGGGCCACGCCTTCCGGTCACGACACCGCCCATCCGCACCGGCGAGGGCGGCACGCGGGCGTCATGTTCTCCGGACTCATGCTCGGCACGCTCGCGCTGGTCAGCGTCCCCGTCGACGAGGTCGAACCCGCGCCGTACCTCAACGGTAGTTCGTGGCCCTACTCCGCCGTCCCGGCGAACGCCACCGAAGCCCCCGCGAGCGACACGCCGCGCCCGGCACCCGCACCACAACCGTCCACCCCGGTTCCGGCCCCCGCCGCAGAAGCGATCTCGCAGGCGCCCGTTCCGGCCGCGGCTCCGCGCTGAGTGCCCTACGGGCACAACCGCCAGTTCCCGGACACGGGCTCCCACGCGGACTTCACCCCACGCGAGGCATGATGGCCGCATCGGCCGCGACGCCTGTCGCGCGCGCCGGTGCCTGCAAGGGCCCACTCGTGTGATCCACTCGGGTGGACAGGGACGAGCCGACACCACGCCCGGGGAGCGATGAGCGAGCAGCGGAGAGGGCCTGCGGACGGATCCGAGTCCGGTGCCGGCTGGGCGCCACACGACGGTGGTCCGGACGACACCGGCCGCCATCATCAGCGGGACTCTCCGGAGCGCCCGGATCCCCAGCAACCTCCGGCAGCGCCACGCAGCACCCAGCACCCTCCGGGCGAACCTGTGCACCCGTGGCAGCAGGGCCGTGGTGGGCGCGGCATGCCCGCCCACCCGGGTGGGCACCCGCCACCGCCTCCGCAGCAACAGCACAGGCCCGGGCAACCGGCCGGTGGTCAGTCTCCGGACACCCGGCCTGCGGCTCACCCCGCAGGCTCCGAAGCCGCCGAGGCATCCACCGCAGGCGTGTTCGGCCGCCCCCGCGGTGTCGAGGGCAGTTTCGATCCGACGAGCAGGCACGAACCGCCGCCGATCACCGGCGTCCAGCAGAGCGCTCCGCCGGCCGAAGCGCTCGTCCAGGCTTTCGGCCGCCCGCCGCAGCAGGTGAGCGCCCTCCAACGCGCCCCGGGCGAATCAGCTCCGGACCCGGAGCGTGACGCACCCGCGACCTCGGACTTCTGGAGCGGACGCGGCGCACACGACCCGTGGCGCAACCCCGCAGCGGGCGCCATCATCGGCCCGCCCGCCGTCTCCGAGGATTCCGGCGACGAGCGGACGGAGCCCGGACGGGGCCCGCTGCTCAGTGCCCGCGAGGTGCTGTTCGGACAACGCGTGCGGCCGCGCGCGCTCGCCGCGCTCGCCGCCGTCGCCCTGGTGATCGCGATGGTCGGCGGCTTCGTCGGACGCATCACGGCCGAGGAGGGCAATCCGCTGACCAACCCCGACGTCACGCTCGCCGAGGCCGAACCCGGCCAGGACCACCCGGCAGGCTCGGTCGCCGACGTGGCGCAGCGCGTCGTGCCTGCCGTGGTCTCCGTCGAGGTTCGGGTCGGCTCGCAGGGAGGCACCGGCTCCGGGGTGGTGATCGACGGCAACGGCTACGTGGTGACCAACAACCACGTGGTGTCGATGGCCGCAGACACTCCGGACGCGAAGGTCTCGACCGTCTTCCACGACGGCACCCGTGCGCCCGCGCGGATCGTCGGCAGGGACACCAAGACCGATCTCGCGGTGCTCAAGGTCGAGGTCGCGAACCCGACCGTCGCCGACCTCGGCAAGTCGTCCGACCTCGCCGTCGGCGACGACGTCATCGCGATCGGCTCGCCGCTCGGCCTCGCCAGCACCGTCACGACCGGCATCGTGAGTTCGGTGAACCGCCCAGTGCGGCTGGCCGGTGAGGGCACCGACACCAACGCCGTCATCGACGCCATCCAGACCGACGCTGCGGTCAACCCCGGCAACTCCGGCGGCGCGCTCGTGGACGGCAACGGCGCGGTGGTGGGCATCAACAGCGCCATCCGCACACTCGGTTCCGGCGGGGAGGGCGGCTCGATCGGCCTCGGCTTCGCCATTCCCATCGACGACGTGCGCCGGATCGCCGAGGAACTCATCCAGACCGGGCGCGCCTCGCACGCCGACCTCGGGGTGAACGCGAAGTCCGTCAGCGACGGCATGGCCGACGGCGCGCAAGTCCAGAACGTCCGCGACGGGAGTCCCGCGCAGCGGGCCGGTCTCGCGGAGGGCGACGTGATCACCAAGGTCGGTGAGCGCACGGTCGGCAGTGCCGACGAGCTGATCGTGGCCGTGGACAGCAACCCGGTCGGTTCCCGCGTCCCGGTCACCGTGGTGCGGGAAGGCCGCGAACTCGTACTCGACGCCCAGCTGTAAGAGGGGACCTCTGTCCGCACACGCCGGTGTCCCGGGTGTCGACCGAGTTGCGGCCACGATCGGTACGCTGAACACGCAGACGCGACGACCGGAGGTGGCGAGGTGTTCGACAGTATCGGCTGGGCCGAGATCCTCGTGCTCGTCGTCGCCGGGTTGTTCATCCTCGGCCCCGAACGGCTACCCGAAGGGGCGGCGTGGCTCGGGCGCACCGTCCGCCAGGTCCGCGACTACGCGACCGGCGCCCGCGAGCAGCTGCGCAACGAGCTCGGCCCCGAGTACGACGACCTGCAGAAACCGCTGAAGGACCTGCGCAATCTGCGCAACATGGATCCGAAGCGCGCGGTGCAGAACCACCTGTTCAACGGCGACGACCCGTTCGGCGACGACAAGGGCAACCAGTACCCGTCGAACGGCTCGTCCCGGCAGGGTACGTCGGGACGGACTCCGCAGCGCCCGCTCGGCAACGACGAGCAGCCGCCGTTCGACGCCGACACCACGTGAGCTGATCAGCCCACGGCGAGCGGTTCGGCCTTCTGCTGGCGGGTCCGCACCCGCCACACCGCGAGTGCGCTGCCCACCAGCCACACCGTGAGGATCGCGACCATGCCCGTCCATCCCCACACGCCGTAGGCAAGACCGCCGAAGATCCCGCCGATCCCGTTCCCGGCGTAGTAGCAGAACTGGTACACCGCCGAGGCCTGCCCACGCGCCGACGCGGGCGCCTCGGCACCGACCCAGCCGCTCGCGACAGCGTGGGCGCCGAAGAAGCCGCCGGTGAACAGCACGAGCCCGAGCAGGATCACCCACAGCTGGGCGGACATCGTCAGCCACAGCCCGACGACGGTGACTCCGACACCGAGCAGCGTGATCGGGGCCCGGCCCCACCTGTCGGCGGCGCGACCGGCCAGTGCGGAGGTGACGGTGCCCGCCGCGTACGCGAGGAACGCCAGCGCCGCCCAGGCTGGCGGTACGTTCAGCGGCGGCGCGATGAGACGAAACGTCAGCGCGTTGTAGACGGCGACGAACGAGGCGGAACCGAGCAGCGCGACGAGGTACGGCCCCCGCAGCATCCGGTCTCCTGCCGAGGCGCGCAGCCCCGCCAGCAGCGGTCCGACCTGCGCGGGCTTCGGCCGGTGGTGGCGTTCCTTCGGCAGCAGCGCGACGAACACCGCCGTGCACACACCGGCGAGCAGGGCGACCGAGAGGATGCCGCCCTTCCAGCCGAGGAAGTCACCGAGGATGCCGCCGAGCAGCCGCCCGGACATGCCGCCGATCGTGTTGCCCGCGATGTAGAGCCCCATCGTCGTGCCGAACTGCGGCCCCCGGGCCTCTTCGCCGAGGTAGGCGAGCGCGACGGTGGACACCCCAGCGACGGCGGCGCCCTGCACGAGCCGCAGCGCGACCATGAGCGGGAAGTTGCTCACCAGCGGCAACAGCAGCGCGAGCGCTTCGGCCACGAGCAGCGAGGTGACCATGACGTTGCGCCGCCCGATCACGTCCGAGAGGGTGCCCAGCGGCACCGCCGCGGCGGCGAGCCCGAGCGTCGAGGCCGATACCAGCAACGCGACCGTGCCCGCCGAGACCGCGAACTCGTCGGCGAGCTGCGGCAGGACCGGCTGCGGCACGTACAGCAGGGCGAACAGCGCCAGTGCACCGCAGAGCAGGGAGATCCGGATCCGTACCGCCCTGCTGTGTTCCTGCGCGCTGTCCACGCCGCGCAACGTAGGCACCGCACAACTCATGCGTCCAATGCTGAAAGTGGTCATTATTGATGCCATGACGCATCATTTGGATCCGCTGCCGGACGCATCGCAGCTCAGCGCGTATCTCGCGCCCACCCTCGCGTTGCTGCGGGCGGTCGCGGAAGAGAGGCACGTCACGCGGGCCGCCCAGCGACTGGGCATGCCGCAGCCGTCGGTGAGCCGCGCGCTCGCCCGTCTCGGCACCGAACTGGGCACCCCGGTCGTCGTGCGGGAAGGTCGCAGGATCAGGCTCACCCGCACCGGAGAGCTTCTCGCCGACGCGGCGCGGGACACGCTCCGCACGCTCGACGCGGGGTGCCGCGCCGTCGTCGAGGAACTCGACCCGGAACGCGGGCAGGTCGTACTCGGCTTCCAACACACCATGGGTCGGCGGCTCGTTCCGGACCTCATCCGTTCGTTCCGCGACGAACACCCCACGGTCCGGTTCCGGCTCGCACAAGGCGCCCGCGACGACATGCTCACCCGGATGCACGCGGGCGAGATCGATCTCTGCCTGGTGTCGCCGCTCCCGGAGGACGAGGCGTTCGAGTGCGCGGCGGTCCGCGACGAGCCGCTGTTCGCGGTGCTGCACACGCGGCACCGTTTCGCGGGACGCCGGCGGCTTCACCTCGCCGAACTCGGCGACGACGACTTCATCGCCACCCGCGTCGGCTACGGCCTGCGGCAGATCTTCACCGATCTCACCGAGGGCGCCGGGTTCGTCCCGCGCCTGGCGTTCGAGGGCGAGGAGGTCGACACCGTGCGCGGACTCGTCGCCGCCGGACTCGGTGTCGCGCTCCTTCCCGCCGCCGACACCGGGCCGACACCGGGCACCGTGGAGATCCCGCTGGACCCGCCCGCAGGCCGGACGGTCGGGCTGGCGTGGGCGCCCCGTCATCCGGCTCCACCGGCGGTGCGCGCCTTCCGCGACTTCATCCGCAGCCGGTGACCCGGCACCGTTCGGCCAGGCGTCGCGCCGCGGCCCCGAGGGATCACTGCATTCCGGCGACGACCTCGATCAGCGTCCGGGCCGCGAACCCCGTCGCTCCCGGAACGACCTCGGCGTAGTTTCGCTCGGCACGACCGGGACCGGCGATGTCGAGGTGCGCCCACGGGCGACCCGACGTGAACTCGCGGAGGAACATCGCGGCCATCACACCGCCCGGCCCTGGCGGGCACTGCCGCACGTCGGCGATCTCGCTGTGCACGTCGTCGGCGTGATCGGCGATCAGCGGCATCGGCCACCAGTTCTCCGCGACCCGCTCGCCCGCGTCCCGCACCCGGTGCGCGACCGCGTCGTCGGAGGCGAACACACCGCCGGTGCGCAGCCCCAGCGCGACCTTCATCGCGCCGGTCAACGTCGCCACGTCCACCACGAGGTCCGGGTCGTGCTGCTCGATGCCGTAGGCGAGCGCGTCGGCGAGCACCATCCGCCCCTCGGCATCGGTGTTGGTCACCTCCGTCGTCGTCCCGCCGTAGTGCCGCACGATGTCCCCCGGCCGGTAGCTCGACCCCGAGACGTGGTTCTCCGCGGCGGGCACGAACGCGGTGACCCGCACCGGCAGGTCGAGCCGGGCGATGGACAGCATCGCGGCGACGACCGCGCCGCCACCGGCCATGTCGGTGCGCATCAAGTGCATGCCCTCGGCGGGTTTGATCGAGATCCCGCCCGTGTCGAAGGTGATGCCCTTGCCGACGAGCACCACGTGCGGCGCCGACGCAGCGCCCGGCGGCCGCCACCGCAGCTCCAGCAACCGTGGCGGTCGCGACGAGCCGCCTCCCACTGCGAGGACACCGCCGAAGTCGTGCGCGGCGAGCCACTTCTCGTGCCGGACGGTCGCCGACAGGTTCGGCACCTCCTCGGCGAGCCGCGCGGCTGTACCGGTGAGCCAGGCGGGGTCCTTGAAGTTGGAGGGTGCGTTCGCGAGGTCGCGGGCGAGCGCGGTCGCCGCCGCCCACTCGCGCGCCCGCGCCGCTGCCTGGCGCAGCGTCTCGACCTCGGCGGACTCCGGCACCAGCAACAGCGCCTTGCGCAACCGCGGCTTCGACGACTCGCCGGTCACCCGGAACCGGTAGTCGCCGAGCGCGAGACCCAGCGTCACCTCCGAGATCAGCTCCGCGTCCGCGGCGTCCGGAAGCATGACCTGCACGTACTCGGCATCGAGCGCGTCGCCGAGGTCGGACGGGTCGGAGTCGTCGTCACTCGCGGAGGTCAGCCGTTCACGCACGGCGCGGACGAGTGCCGCACCGGCGGAGCGCCACTGGTCCGGCCGACCGGACTCGACACCGACCGTCCACCCGAGCCGGTCGTCGGGCAACGGCAACGAGGTGACCGAACCGACGGCACTCGTCGCCCCGGCCGCGTTCAACAGGGATTCGGGAACCGACCAGGACCTCGCGGCGGATGCGAGATCCGCGCCGGATTCACCGGCGTAAACGGGCGTCGCGGTCGGCAGACCGTCGCGCCGACGTGTCACCACGTCCACTTCGACCAGTGACGTCGGGATCACCGGCAGTGCACGCTCGGACTCTCCCGCGTGCACAGCTTCGAACAGCGGACCGGAGGATGAAGAAACGGGCACGACTACCTTCCACGGTTCACCTGCGCGGCGCTGCGCAGGCCGATCACGGACGAAGCCCCGGCACCACGCGTGCCGGGGCCGGAGTGTTCGGCGCGGTCGGGGGCGGACACGCCCGCACGCCGCAGCGGCCTCAGCCGGTCGCCGACTCCAGGGCGTCGCCCAGATTCTTGGCCTCATCGAGCGACATCTCGACGACGAGCCGCCCACCGCCCTCGAGTGGAACGCGCATGATGATGCCGCGTCCCTCCTTCGTCACCTCGAGGGGACCGTCACCGGTCCGGGGCTTCATGGCCGCCATAGCGTGCTCCCTCCGTGAACAATTCCCCACCGCTGGCCGCCGCGACCAGTCGGTACCCGCACCATTCTCCCCCATCCGGACGCGGCGGCGAAACCGAGCCGATCTATTCGTGTCGCGCTGCGCTGGTCGAATGCCACTCGCGGGTGGCAGACTCGGCCGTCGTGGGTGCTCGATCCGCGGTCGGTCCGCCTGGAGGCAGGCTCCGGTCCGGGTTCGAGGAGCCCGTCGCCGGACTTCGGGCCGTGTTCCGAACCCCGGAGTCGAGCTGGTCCACTGGGGACACCCACCCGTGCCGAGGATGCGGCGCGGCGTTCGGACCGTCCACTGTGCACTGCGGGCGGCGCCGGGGCAGGAACACCCTGACCCGCGAAGACCGGGCGGAACACCAGCGACGAAAGGGCGAGACGTGTCCGAGGTACTGCTGATCGACGACGCTGCGGGTGTACGGCTGCTCACGTTGAACCGGCCGGACGCGTTCAACTCGCTGACCGTCGAGCTCAAGCAGGCTCTACTCGGCGCACTGCGGGACGCCGCCGCCGACGAGTCGGTCCGGGCCGTGGTGATCACCGGCGCGGGGAAGGCGTTCTGCGCGGGCCAGGACCTCAAGGAGCACGTCGCACAGCTGGACTCGGGTGAGGAATCGCCGCTGAACACGGTCGAGGAGCACTACAACCCGCTGATCCGCACGGTCACGAGCATGCCGAAACCCGTCATCGCCGCCGTCAACGGCACCGCCGCCGGAGCAGGCGCGTCGCTGGCCTATGCCTGCGACCTGCGGGTCGCCTCGGCGGACGCGAAGTTCCTGATGGCGTTCGCCAACGTGGGACTCTCGGGCGATTCGGGCGTGTCCTGGACACTGCCCCGCCTGATCGGCTACGGCCGGGCGATGGAGATGCTGCTGCTCGCCGAACCGGTCGCCGCGGAAGAGGCGCTGCGGATCGGCATGATCAATCGGCTCGTCGGCTCCGGCGAGGCCACGACCGCCGCCCAGGAGCTCGCCGGCCGCATGGCCACCGGACCGACCAGCGCCTACGCGCGGATCAAGGAGACCGTGCTGGCCGCCGCCGCCGAAGGCCTGGACGAGGCACTCGCCGTCGAAGCCGGGGCGCAGGTGCAGGCGGGGCAGACCGACGACCACCGCGAGGCCGTCTCCGCGTTCCTGAACAAGCGCACCCCGCATTTCAGCGGCCACTGAAGCAAGCGCGCGAGCGCAGGCCAAGTCGCGCGCGAGCGCAGGCCAAGTCGCGTGAGTCTTTTTGGTGGCTATAACCACCAAAAAGACTCACGCCTCCACGTCGAATAGCCGCGCTGGGGTTCCGCCACGGAACCACCCACACAGACCACCTCCGGGCACCCTTTTAGCGACCAGCGCGGAAGCAGTCGGTGAGGTGGTCGTCGACCATGCCGGTCGCCTGCATGAGCGCATAGCAGGTCGTCGGCCCGACGAAGGTGAACCCGCGCCGTTTGAGCTCCTTGGCCATCGCCACGGACTCGGGCGTGGTCGCCGGGACGTCGTGAATCGTCCGTGGCCGCTTGCGGTCGTCGTCCGGCGCGAAGGACCACAGCAGCTCGTCCAACGGAGAGTCGAGTTCGCCGGTCGCGCGGGCGTTGGTGATCGTGGCGTCGACCTTGGCGCGGTTGCGGACGATGGCCGCGTCGGCGAGCAACCGCGCGCGGTCCTCGGCATCGAACTGGGCGACACGCCGCGGGTCGAACCCGGCGAACGCGGAGCGGAACGCCTCCCGCTTGCGCAGGATCGTCAGCCACGACAGCCCAGACTGGAACGATTCGAGGCTGATCCGCTCGAACAGCGCCTGCTCGCCGTGCAGCTCCCGCCCCCACTCGGTGTCGTGGTAGGCGGCGTAGTCGGGTGGTCCGGCGCCCCACGGGCAGCGAGCGAGCCCGTCGTCGCCGAGCACCGCCGCTCCGTCAGTCTCGCTCACCCGCGCTCCCTTCTCGTTCCCGGCAGAGGCGCGCGAACGTCTCCAGCGAGCGCCGTAGCCCCCACAGGAACGCGGGCCGCGCCAGCGGCCAACCCCACGCCAGCGCGGTCGGCAGCCGCAGCGCCTCCCACCACACGAACCTCGCCGAGTGCGGTCCCTCCCGGACGACCTCGAAACCTCCCTCACCGCGCACCACGTTCCCTGTGTGCTCCACCCGGCACCGGTGGGGCGGCTCGAACCGCACGATCCTCATCGTGTCCAGGACCCCGACGCTGCCGGCCCCCGTGAACGCGGCCAGCGTCGCACCGAGCCCGCCGTGACCGTCGACGACGAAGACCTCCGTCCCGAGCATCCACTCGCCCTGACTCGCCCAGTCGGTCGCTCGTTGCCACACCGTCTCCCCGCTCGCGGCGACCGGAACGGCGCAACGCGCCTCCACCGTGCGGCCCATGCTCAGCCCTCCTGCTCGCGACGGTGGCGGGCGAGCTGCTCGCTCGCCGCGTCCAGCTGCCGTTCGAGAGCGGCGATGCGGCCGTGCGACTCGTCGAGCTCGCTCGCGAGGCGGTGCAGCGCCCAGTCCACCTCGGTCGCCTTGTACCCGCGCAGCACCTGCTGGAACCGCAGGGCGCGAACGTCGTCACCGTCGACCTCCGTAGCGGGCAGCCGCGTGGGCGTCGTGCCGGGCGGCAACGGCTCGAGCTCCTCGCCACGGCCGAACACCACCGACGCCAGCACGAACACGACGCCGGCCACTACGAGGGCCACCACGAGGTACAGGAGTGCGCTCACCACGATTCCGATCGTGGCACGAGTGGCCGACGGCCGGGCCGGTGGCGTCCGGAGCACGGCAGGCGACCGTCGTCAGCGGAGGCACAACGGCCAGCTCCCACGCCCTGTCAGGCCTGCGCCGGCGTCGGCGACTCTGTGCCGAGTACGCCTTCGATGGCGGTGGTGAATTCGTTCCAGGCGAGCCGCTCGTCGGCGAGCGTCCGGGCGCCGGAGGTCGTCAGGCGGTACGTCCGGCGCTGCCTGCCGCCGACCGTGCTCCATTCGCTGTGCACGTGTCCGGCACGCTCCAGTCTGCGCAAGGCCGGATAGACGGTGCCGGTCGGCAGATCGAGCGCACCGCCGCTGCGCTCCTGCAACACCTCGATGATCGCGTACCCGTGCAGCTGCCTGCCGTCCAGGCTCGCCAACAGGAGGGCGTCGAGGTGCCCGCGCAGCGCATCAGCCTTCACGAGAAGTGACTTTACGGACACGGAGGGCGGGTGTCATCGCCCTCCACACCAGGGACTTTCGTCCTCACCCGCCACCCGGCCCACGTGACGTGCAACACTCCAGGTGGAGGCAATATCCCGAGGCGCGGGAACGCGTTGATCCATTCGGGTGGCGGTGACGCGAATCCGGTACGCCGAGCGTCGATTGATCGACACAGTCACCGAGTGGGATGCTGAACGATCTCAATGACAGCCGCTCCCCGAGCCGCCCCACCCCGTCTCGTGACGCACGAGACCCGACGACACCCGAGGAGTCCCCGGTGGTGCACCCGCACGAACCGCACAGCCACCCCGAGAACGACCCGGGCTCCGCGCTCCTCGCCGCGACCACGTTCACGGTGCAGGACGACGAACCGGTGCACTCACTCGACCAGGTCCGGCACTACATGGACCTGCTCGGCGAGGCCATTGCCGAGCACGACGGCGCCCCGTGGGAACGGGACGAGGCTCTGTGGCGAGTCCGCGAGCTCGTCGACGACCTCGCCGAGCCGACCCCGAGCGCACGACGCGTCAAAGCACGCTGGATCCGCCTCGCCCCGCTCGTGGAGAGCCTGTTGCCGGAGGTCTCGGTCACCGAGATCACCCGCCTCATCAACGAAGTCCTCTGATGAGAGGGGCGTTTTCGACCTTTGGGTCAGTGGTCGACCACCCGCGGGTTCTCACCTCGTGGCCGGCGAGGACGGCGTCGACGTGCTGGAGAGCGCGCTACCTGAGGTCGACGATCCCGAAGCCGGCCGCGAGGTGAGGTTCCGCCACCCGACCACCCACGCAGACCGACCCGCGCGCACCTTGAAGAAAATCGGTCGCCGGTCAGGACAGGGCACGCAGCACTTGGTGCGGCGGGCGGGTGCCCGCGATCCCGGCCACCATGTCCACGACCTGCCGGGTCTCGGCGACGTGGTGCGCTCGGAACACCCGCGCTCCCTGCCAGGCCGCGACGGCGGTCGCCCCGAGGGTGCCCTCCAACCGCTGGTCGACCGCCGCGCCCAGCGTCTCGCCGATGAAGTCCTTGTTGGACAGTGCCATCAGCACCGGCCAGCCGGTGCCGACCAGCTCGTCCAGCCTGCGCAGCAACTCCAGGCCGTGCCAGGTGTTCTTGCCGAAATCGTGGGTGGGGTCGATGAGCACACCCTCCGGTGGCACCCCGAGCCGCACCATCCACTCCGCCAGACCGACCAGCTCGGCTGCGACCTCGGCGACCACGTCGTCGTAGCGCGGCCGGAACGGGTCCGTGCGGGGCGCGAGACCTCCGGTGTGTGAGCAGACGACTCCCACACCGAACTCGGCGGCGACCTCGGCGAGCTTCGGATCGGCGCCCGCCCACGTGTCGTTGAGCAGGTCGGCCCCTGCCTCGCACACCCGGCGGGCCACCTCGTGCCGCCACGTGTCCACGCTGATCACCACCGACGGGTGCCGCTCCCGGACGGCGGCCACGAACGGCACCACCCGGCGCGACTCCTCGTCGGTGTCCACCACCTCGCCCTGGGCGCCCGCGCGCACGCCACCGATGTCGACCAGGTCCGCGCCGTCCGAGACGGCCCGATCGACCGCCGCCGTGGCCGCCGACTCGTCGAACGTCGCCCCACGATCGAAGAACGAGTCCCGGGTGCGGTTGACGATCGCCATCACCAGCGGCCGGTCGTCGGCGACACTGCGGCCGCCGAACCGCAGCGGGCTCACTGCGCGCACGCGTCCAGCGCGGACTCGACGTCGGTGACCACCCGTAGTGCGTCCACCGAGCGTTGGGTCGCGAACCCGGTTCCCGCCAGGTCCTGCACCCACTTGAGCAGGCCGTCGTAGTGCCCGTCCGGGTCGAGCAGCACGACCGGCTTGGTGTGCATCCCGATGTAGTGCGAGGTCCACACCTCGAAGAGCTCCTCGCAGGTCCCGATCCCGCCGGGCAACGTCACGAACGCCTGCGCGTGCCGGTCCATGAGGCCCTTGCGCTCCCGCATCGAGTCGACGACGAGCAACTCGTCCGCCTCGGTGTCGGCGACCTCCAGCTCGTAGAGCTCCTTCGGGATGACCCCGACCGTGCGAGAACCGCCCGCTCGGGCCGCCCTGGCGACCTCACCCATCATCGACACCCGGCCGCCACCGGAGACCAACGACCACCCGCGCCGGGCGATCGCCGAGCCGACCGCCTTCGCGAGGTCGAGGTAGCGCTGGTCAACCGGCCGCGACGCGCAGTACACGCAGACCGCGAACTGCTCGCTCAATGTGCGTCCTCCCATGCCTTGTACGCCTCCTGCACCAGCGACACCGCTTCGTCGACGTCGTCGGTCAGGTGCAGCAGAGACAGATCCTTCTCGCCGATCTTGCCGGAGGCGCACATCGAGTCCCGCATCCAGTCGTAGAGCCCCTGCCAGTAGGACCGGCCGAACATGATGACCGGGAACTTGGTGACCTTCTTGGTCTGGACCAGCGTCAACGACTCGAAAAGCTCGTCCATCGTGCCGAAGCCGCCCGGCAGGCACACGAACGCCTGCGCGTACTTCATGAACATCGTCTTGCGGGTGAAGAAGTACCGGAAGTTCACACCGAGATCCACCCACGGGTTCAGGCCCTGCTCGAACGGCAGCTCGATCCCGAGTCCGATGGACAGCCCACCCGCCTCGGAAGCACCGCGATTCACCGCTTCCATCGTGCCGGGACCGCCTCCGGTGATGACCGCACAGCCCGAGTCCGCCAGACCGGAACCGAGCTGCATCCCCAGCTGGTACTCGGGGTGCTCGCGCGGGGTGCGCGCCGAGCCGAACACCGTCACCGCACGCGGCACCTCGGCCAGCGCGCCGAAGCCCTCCACGAACTCGGCCTGGATGCGCAGGACCCGCCACGGGTCGGTGTGCACCCAGTCGGTCGGCCCGCGCGAGTCGAGCAGCCGCTGGTCGGTCGTACTCGGCTCGTTCAGCCGGGAGCGGCGCAGCACGACCGGCCCCGTCTGCCTCTCCTGCGGCCGTTCGTCCGAGTTCGGGCTCTCTCGCGGGCTCTCGATGGTCATGCCGCGAGCGTAGCCACCGGCTCCCGTGACCCGAGCGGGTGGCAGCCCAAGGCCGCAGGTCAGGGGTATCATGCGAAGAAGATCGGGTGCGTCGGCGTCCCGGCTCGAGCCGCTCACGACGACCCACCGGCGTCCGTTCAGCGCGATCGACGCCGTGGCCGTCGCAGCGTCCTCACCAGGGACGAGGCGATCCGAACGGCCTTCGAACGCGGGAGCCTGCCATGATCGCTCTCAGTTTGCTTCTCATCATCCTGGCCGCGGGGGTCCTCTACGTCGCCGCGGGGGCGCGGGTGGTTCGACAGTACGAACGCGGGGTCGTGTTGCGTTTCGGCCGGTTGCGCGAGCACGTCCGCGGTCCCGGGTTCACCATGATCGTGCCGGGCATCGACCACATGCGGAAGGTCAACCTGCAGATCATCACGATGGCCGTGCCCTCGCAGGAGGGCATCACCAGGGACAACGTGACCGTGCGGGTCGACGCCGTCGTGTACTTCAACGTCACCGACCCGGTGCGGGCCGTCATCAACGTCGAGGACTACCGCTTCGCGATGGGCCAGGTCGCCCAGTCCTCGCTGCGGTCCATCATCGGCAAGAGCGACCTCGACGACCTCCTGTCCAACCGCGAGAAGCTCAACCAGGGCCTGGAGCTGATGATCGACAGCCCGGCACTCGGGTGGGGGGTGCACATCGACAGGGTGGAGATCAAGGACGTCTCGCTGCCGGAGACGATGAAGCGCTCCATCGCACGTCAAGCGGAGGCCGAGCGGGAGCGGCGCTCCCGGGTCATCTCGGCCGACGGTGAGTACCAGGCCTCGCAGCGGCTCTCGGACGCCGCGCGTGTGATGCACGACACTCCGGCCGCGCTCCAGCTGCGGCTGCTGGAGACGGTCGTGGAGGTGGCGGCCGAGAAGAACTCGACACTGGTCCTGCCGTTCCCGGTGGAGCTGCTGCGGTTTCTCGAACGAGCCCAGGGCGGCGCCGAGGCCGCCGGGGACGGCGAGTTCGAAGGCGGCGAACTCCACACCACCTCGACCGGCCCCCACGAGGACGAGGTCGGCGCTCAGGACGCCGCAGGCGTCCTCGACGATGCCGAGGTGCCCGAGGCCGTCCCACCGTCGCCACGCGCGTCCCTGGAGGACATGACACCGGCGTTCCCGGACTCCGAAACCATCGCCACACCGGGCTCCACGTCCTGACCCAGGCGTGAGTCTTTTTGGTTGCTATAACCACCACAAAGACTCACGCCTCAGTCCGCGCCCTCTTTCAGGAAGCGGTGCAGCACGGCGACCGCGCGGCGGATGTCGCTGGAATGCACGTGCTCGCGCTGGGTGTGCGCCAGAATCGGATCACCGGGCCCGAAGTTCACCGCAGGCAGTCCCCGTGCGGCGAACCGCGCCACGTCGGTCCACCCCAGTTTGGCGACCGGGTCGCCGCCCGCCGCGGCGACGAGCTCCCGTGCCGCC
Source organism: Allosaccharopolyspora coralli (assembly GCF_009664835.1). Taxonomy (NCBI): domain Bacteria; kingdom Bacillati; phylum Actinomycetota; class Actinomycetes; order Pseudonocardiales; family Pseudonocardiaceae; genus Allosaccharopolyspora; species Allosaccharopolyspora coralli. The sequence goes on along the minus strand of NZ_CP045929.1, from coordinate 899,040 downwards.
GGAACGGACAAGCCCGGCAGTGCACCCTGGGAGGCGTCGACGACGGTCACGTCGAACCCGTCGAAAATCTCCCGGACGCGAGCCTCGGCCTCCGGCAGGGACGTGTCCGGTGCGAACCGGTGGTTGACCGCCACCACGCACTCGTCGGGCACCACGTTGCCCGCGACGCCACCCTCGATGCGCACCGCCTGCAGGCCCTCGCGGTACTGCAAACCGTCGATCATCGGGTTCCGTGGCGTGTAGTCGGCGAGCCGCTGCAACACCGGCCCCGCCGCGTGGATCGCGTTGCTGCCCATCCACGCCCGCGCGCTGTGCGCCCGCTTGCCGGTGGTACGGACCTCGACCCGGAGCGTGCCCTGACACCCGGCCTCGATCGTCGTGTTCGACGGCTCCCCCACGATCGCGAGGTCACCGTCGAGCCACTCCGGCAGCTCCCGCTCGATACGCCCGAGGCCGTTGCGGGCGGCGTCGACCTCTTCGCAGTCGTAGAACACGAACGTCAGGTCGTACCTCGGTTCGGCCAGCGCTCCGGCGGCGGAGAGCATCATCGCGACTCCGCCTTTCATGTCCGTGCTGCCGCACCCGAACAGCAGCTCCCCAGCGCCCGACCCCTCCCGGTGGGAGGGGAAATTGTCGTTGAGCGGAACCGTGTCCAGATGTCCGGCCAACACCACACGCGACTCGCGGCCGAGGTTCGTCCGGGCCAGCACGGCGTCGCCGTTGCGGACGACCTCGAGGTGCGGCGCCTGCTCGCGCAGAGCCTGCTCGACGGCGTCCGCGAGCGCTTTTTCCTCGCCCGAGACACTGTGCACGTCCACCACGGCGGCGGTGAGCTCGACGGGGTCGGCGGTGAGGTTCAGTCGCGGCGTCACGATCACGCAGCGTACCCGCCGGTTCCGGCACCGCTCGACCCGATGACCACCCTCCGGACGGCAGACGACCTGGGCCGATTACCGTTTTCCCCATGAGCGCACAGACTCCCGACCCGCAGACCACCGGCGCGCACGGCGTCGGACTGGCCACCGTGACCGACGACGGCACCGTCCTCGACACCTGGTTCCCGATGGTCCGTCTGGGGGCGCCGGACGAGGTGGGCAGCGCCCGGCTCGGTGTCGAGGAGACCGAACAGTTCCTCGGCCGCGCCGGAGCCGAACTGGTGGGGCGCGACGAGGCGCGCGGTGTCGAGGTCGTCGCCGTCCGTACCGGCGTCGCCGCGCTCGCCGACGCCCCGGCCGACGCGCACGAGGTGTACCTGCGACTGCACCTGCTCTCGCACCGCCTCGTCCAGCCGCACGGTCAGAACCTCGACGGGCTGTTCGGGCTGCTGTCCAACGTCGTGTGGACCAACCACGGCCCGTGTCCCGTGGAGGGCTTCGAACAGACGAGGTTGCGGCTGCGCGCACGCGGCGCGGTCACCGTCTACAGCATCGACAAGTTCCCGCGCATGGTCGACTATGTCGCCCCGTCCGGTGTGCGCATCGGCGACGCCGACCGGGTACGCCTCGGCGCCCACCTGGCCAGCGGCACCACGGTCATGCACGAGGGTTTCGTCAACTTCAACGCGGGCACGCTGGGCGCCTCGATGGTCGAGGGTCGCATCTCGGCGGGCGTGGTGATCGGCGACGGCTCCGACGTGGGAGGCGGCGCGTCGATCATGGGTACGCTCTCCGGCGGCGGCAAGGAAGTCATCTCCGTCGGCGAGCGGTGCCTCATCGGCGCCAACGGAGGATGCGGCATCTCGCTCGGTGACGACTGCGTCGTCGAAGCCGGGTTGTACCTGACCGCAGGCACGAAGGTGTCGCTGCCGGACGGCACCCTCACCAAGGCCCGCGAGCTGTCCGGGTCGAACGGTCTGCAGTTCGTCCGGAACTCGACCACCGGTGCCGTCGAGGTGCGTCCCCGAACCGGCGGCAAGGTGGAACTCAACGCCGCGCTGCACGCCAACGACTGAGCTCGACGCCAGGCCGAGCGGGCGATCAACGAGATCGCCTGCTCGGCGGTGTTCGTTGCTCGGCGGTGCCATACTCGAGAATGACTTCCGAACGGGCGGCGCTCGACGAGTCCGACACCGCCACCGTGGCGTCCCGGGTCGAAGACCTGGGACAGAGCCTTCCTACCCAGGTCCACGCACCGAGCGACGCACCAGTGCACGAGCACGTGCGCGCGGCTCTCGACCATCGCACCCGACGCCTGCTCGAACACGACCCGGGCACCCGATCCGGCGAGGATCCCGAAGATCTGCACCAGATGCGGGTCGCGGTCCGGCGCATGCGGGCGGTGCTCAAGGCGGGTGGCCCGTTCCTCGACGCGTCGTTCGCCGAGCCCTTGCGAGCCGACCTCGGCGAACTCGGGCGTGCCCTCGGCCCGGTCCGCGACCTCGACGTCATGAGCGCACAGCTGCGCGCGCAAGCCGCAGGGCTCCCTGTCGAAGACCAGCGGGCGGCCGACCGGCTCCTGCAGGGATTCGACGCCGAGCACGACTCCGCCCGTCGTGAGCTGCTGTCTGTTCTGGACAGTCAAGGCTATCTGGACCTGCTGCACCGGCTCGTCGCCGCTCTCAACACTCCTCTACCGCACCAGGACTCCGATGTGGACGGAAGTGAGACCTTGCGGACGCTGGCCGCCAAGCAGTTCCGCACTCTGCGGAAGGAGATCCGCGCGTTGGACACGGAGCCCGCGGACGACGCACTGCACGCCATCCGCATCCGGGTGAAACGTCTCCGCTACACCGGCGAACTCGCCACACCGATCAGCGGCAAACCCGTACGGCGCGTGGTCAAGGCCGCTGCCAGGCTCCAGGACGTGATCGGGGATCACCAGGACGCGTGCGTGGCGATCGAACGACTCCGCACACTGGTCACCGAACTCGGAGACGAGGCATGCCCGGACGTCGCGCTCGCGGCGGGACGCCTGGTGGAGCGCGAGCATCGGCGCAGACTCGCTCAACGAGACCTGTGGCCCGGGGCCTGGCGAAAACTCCGCAAACGCGGCGAAGCCCTCTGAACCCCCGAGCCCTCCGGTGATCGCCGCACAGCCCAATGCGCCGGGTGACCCCATGCGTTACCCGCTCACCCGAGTCCGCAAAGCGGTGATTGTTTCGCAAGGCGCTCACCTGTGCAGCCGATACGTGAGGTCGGCTCCGGGCGATACGGTGAGTTGATCAACAGAACGCGCGCGAAGGAACATCGTGGCCAACGTCTACATGTACGCCGACGAGACCGGCAATCTCGACTACAAGCAACATCAAGGCGCGTCACGCCACTTCGGGATCGCCACGGCCGTGATCCGAGATCACGGCACCGTCCTGACCGAAGCACTGAGGGTCCGAACCGAACTCCATGCCGCTGGTGTGCCACTGAACAAGGGCTGCTTTCACGCCTGCGACGACAGTCACCCGACCCGGAAAGAAGTCTTCGGTCTGATCGCGGATCAAGGATGGCGGTTCGACGCCACGATGCTCGACAAGGACAACGCCTACCCGCGCGTACGGGAAGCGGGAGACGTGTACCTGTACAAGCTTGCCTGGCATCAGCACTTCAAGTTCATCGCTCCGCGAGTGTCCGATCCAGGCGACAGGCTGTTCGTCATTGCGGCCACGCTCGGCACCAACGCTCGCAAGAAGGCGTTCGAGTCCGCTCTCCACGACGTTTGCCGTGTTCAGGGACCTCACGGTCGCGATGTTCATCTGTGCCACTGGCCTGCGGCGACAGCGTGGGGGCTCCAAGTTGCGGACTATGCGGCTTGGGCGGTCCAGCGAAAACTGGAGAAGAACGAGACACGCTACTGGGACATGATCGCTGAATCATTCACGACTTGCTTCACGCCCTGGAGCAAGTAAAAAGCCGGCTACCCCTTGAGAGGGAGAGCCCCCCTGGGGCTCTTGTCACCGGCTCACTTGTATTCAACCAGCGTCGCTCGTCGATCGTCAAAGCAACGAGAGGGGTCTCACCCGTCCAGGGTAGTGCGCTTGTTCCCGCTGATCTCGTTCTCACGAGCGCGGGTCCGAGTCGCTCAGGCCGACAGGCGCTGAGCGGCCGTGTCGATTCGCTCGTCCGAAGCGGTCAGGGCCACTCGCACGTGCCGGCCGCCGTCCGGGCCGTAGAACGTGCCCGGTGCGACGAGGATTCCGCGCTCAGCCAGCCATTCCACGGTGTCCCACGCGTCGTCGCCACGGGTCGCCCACAGGTACAGTCCGGCTTCCGAATGCTCGACGGTGAACCCGGCGCCTTCCAACGCCGTCCGAAGCACCGCGCGGCGCCGCCGGTACGACTCGCGCTGCACCGCCATGTGCTCGTCGTCGGTCAACGCCGCGACCATCGCCTGCTGCACCGGGCGGGGCATGATCATGCCCGCGTGCTTGCGCACCTCGAGCAACCGCCGGACCAGCGCCGGGTCCCCGGTGACGAAACCGGCGCGATAGCCCGCGAGGTTCGAGGTCTTCGACAGCGAGTGAACCGAGAGCAGGCCGTCGAACGCACCACCGCTGACCTCGGGGTTCAGCACCGACACCGGTTGCGCGTCCCAGCCGAGCGCGAGGTAGCACTCGTCGGAGGCCACGACCGCGCCGAGAGCACGCGCCGCCCGCACCGACGACGCCAACGCCTCCGCACCGGCCACACGGCCGGTCGGGTTCGACGGCGAATTCACCCACATCAGCGCGGTCCCGGCGGGCGGAGCCTCGCCGGGAGCCAACCGGACGACCTCGGCACCGACCAGCTGTGCCCCGACCTCGTAGGTGGGGTAGGCCAGCTCCGGGATCGCCACGACGTCGCCGGGGCCGACCCCGAGCAGGGTCGGTAGCCACGCGACGAGCTCCTTCGAGCCGATCGTCGGCAACACGTCCTCGGCGTCCACGCCGGTCACCCCGTGACGGCGCCGCAGCGCTCCCACGGCCGCCTCGCGCAGCTCGGACGTGCCGTGCGTGGCGGGATAGCCGGGCACGTCCGAGACCGACGCCAGTGCCTCCCGGATGACCTCCGGGACGGGATCCACCGGCGTCCCCACCGACAGGGTCACGACCCCGCCGGGATGGGCCCGCGCCACCTCACCCAGCCGGGTCAGGGAGTCCCAGGGGAACTCGGGCAGGCGCGGGCCCGCGAGGCCGGTCATTCGCCCTGCGGCGGGAGGCTCGTGACGGGCTCGACGTCGTAGTCGACCTTGCCGACCTTGGCGGCGCCACCGGGCGAGCCCAGGTCGTCGAAGAAGTCGACGTTGGCCTTCGTGTACGCCGCCCACTCCTCGGGAACGTCGTCCTCGTAGTAGATGGCCTCGACCGGGCAGACCGGTTCGCAGGCGCCGCAGTCGACGCACTCGTCGGGGTGGATGTAGAGCATCCGCCCGCCTTCGTAGATGCAGTCGACGGGGCATTCCTCGATACACCCCTTGTCGAGCACGTCGACGCAGGGCTGGGCGATCACGTAGGTCACGTTGTCACTCCTGCTAAGCGTTTCCTCTGCCGCGCCACGGCACTCGGGCGCGGTCCCCCGACAGTATCTCGCGCACCGGCCCGCGCGGAGCACGGTCCCACGAGCCGGGAGCGCGACCGACCCTATACCGACGCGCTGTCCAGCTCATCCATCGTGTACCCCGCCGCGGAGTGATCTCATGCACCGCATGGCTCCCGGCGCGGTGAGCCACGTCTCACTCACGGGCGAGCCCGGCCCGCCTGGGCCTGCTGCCGTGCGGTGAGCAACCCCAGCAGCACCGCGCTGGGCACGGTTCCACCCGCGAGCAGCAGCAACGTCCGCCAGTCACTCAACAGCACGATGTCGCCACCGGGGCCGAGCACACCGACGACGAACACCGTGAGGAACCACGCCACCAACGGCGCCGAGGCGCCGCGCGCCCCGAAACCCAGTTTGCCCGCGGCGACCACCAGGAACGGAGTGGTCACGGCCGCGACGGCAGCCGTGATCGGGAACGGCACCGCCCCCCAGTACAGCGGGAGGAACATCACTTCGACCACGGCGAGTAGCGCCGCGTCGACGATCAGCACGCCGAGCAGCAGTCGGTCCGAGACACTCCAGTTCACGACTGCCCGACCGCCCCGCTCACCCCGAGCCCGCCGAACAAGCCGGTGGCGCAGCCTTCAGGCTCACCCGAGGCCAGCACGAAGTGCTCGTGGTCGCCCACGGGCATCGCGACGCCGTTGGACAGGGCCAAGGCGGCGACTCCGGCCCCATCGTGCCGCTGGTCCAACCACGTCCGCACCTGCGTGCCGTGCGCCCGCAACGCGCTGATCTTCGCGGGCAGGTGTTCGGCGACGTCGACGATCGTGGTGATCTCCTCGTCGGGGACATGCGGGATCTCGTCGAGCGGACGCATCTCGAACGGCATTCCGGGTGCGTCCGCTAGCCGCCGGAGTCCGGCTTCGAGCGCAGTACGCGACGGCACCGTGTGGAACACCCGCAGCACCGAGGGCACCGCATCCGTGGCCGCCATGGTCACCTCGTGCGCCCGCACGTGATCAGGGTGCCCGTAGCCGCCGTCGGCCGCGTACGTCACGACGACCTGCGGCTTGAGTTCGTCCAGCACCTCCCGCAGTGCGGCGACCTGTTCGTCGCGGTCGCCGGTCGCGAACGCCCGAGGGTGTGCTTTCGTCGCGGCTCCCGCTCGGCCGCCGCTCTCCCAGAGCATCCCCGAGTCGCGCCACCGGCCGATGCCGCCGAGGAACCGGTGGTCGGCCACCCGCAGCGCCGAGCACGCCGAGCGCAACTCACCGACCCGGTAGCCGCCGAGCTGGTCCGCGTGGTCGGAGTCGAGTCCGCGCAGGCTCTCCGGAATCACCTCACCCTCCTCGCCGAGAGTGCAGGTCACCAGGATCACTTCCACTCCACGGGCGGCGTACCGGGCGATCGTCCCGCCCGTCGTGAGCGTCTCGTCGTCGGGATGCGCGTGCACCAGCAGTAACCGTGGAGGGGCCGTCAACGTCACCGGGCCAGCCTAAACGGTGGCAGCCACCGGCCGAGAGGTCCGGGATCGGTGCGGGGCGAGTTCACGGCAAGGTCTCGGGCTGGTTCGCCGCAGCCGCCGTGCACAACGCCACGACCGTCTCGTCTGCGCCCACCTCGCCACGGCGCCGCAGCTCGTCGGCTCCGACCGAGCCCGCCGCCGAACTCAGCTCCGCTGCGATGCCTCGACGACCCCACCGGGCCGCCGCCTGCGTCAACTGATCGTCGTCGCAGAGCACGGCCGTCCCACCGGACTCGCGGATGACCTGCAGCGACATGACCGTCGCCTGTGGATTTCCGATCGAGGTGGCCCGCTCGCCCGTGGCCGCCCCGTGCGCCGGTGGCAGCTCCAGACCTCGGTCCAACGCCGAGGTCAGCGACGGGTAACGCTCGACGGCCACCATTCGCGGCAACCGGTTCGTCACGCCCAGGTTCTTCTAGTTCCAGGAACCCCCGCCACATTCCCATGAAGCCGTCCCCGCGCGAGACCGGAGCGGTGACGACGTCGGGCACGGCTCCCAGGTCACGCACGATCTCGTACGCGATCGTCTTGTAGCCCTCGATCCCCACCCACAGGCTGCTCACCGGGACCTCCGAGGTGTTCGTCAGCACCTGCCAGCGGTCGGAATTCTCCCGCAACAACGTCCACCGCTCCTGCGCGTCGGCGGCGAACTCCAACCGGGCGCCGTGCAACGTCGTCAGTGCGCGCCAGGTTCGGCTCATCTCCGCCGTGGTGACCGCCATCGCGTTCAGGCCGGCTGCCGCCGCGTACGCGGCCATGGACACCGCGGCGTTCCCGCTGGAGGCCACCGCCACCGTGTCCGCGCCGGCTTGCCGCGCCCAGGAGACCGCCACGCTGAAGAACCGGTCCTTGAAACTGCCCGTCGGGTTGCGCCGTTCGTCCTTGATCAGCAGCCCGTCCGCCTCCAGCAGCGGAGTCCCGCCCTCGGCCAGCGACACGGCCGTGTCCGCGTCCGCCGGGAGCAGTTCACGGTGCCGCCAGAGCCCGTGCGGGCGCCCCGCCCACTCGGACCACAGCGCGGCGCCGTCCACTTCGTCCAGGGCTAGTTCGGCCACCAGCGCGGCGGGGACGCCCTCGGCGCGGCACGCCGTGCACCCGTCCGTGTCGAAGCGGAGCGCAAACCGCTGCCCGCAGCGCACGCACACCAGGCCTGCGGCGCGTGAGCCTTTTTGGTTGCTATAGCCACTAAAAAGGCTCACGCCTGCGCACCCCTCACGCCTCAGTAACCGTCGTCGTCGGTGGGGGAACCGAGCCAGCGGTCGGCGGTCGAGAACGGCCCGGCGAAGCCGAAACCGGGCTGCACCCCGCTCATCCCGCGGCGCACCACCATCACCTGCGCCTGCTGGTACAGCGGCAGCGCCACCGCCTGCGACCACACCACCGGCTCGACCCGCTCCGAGGCCTCGTCGAACGAGATCGCCCCGCTCAGTGCCGCGTCGATCGTCGGCTGCAGCAGCGGGTCGCAGAACCCGGTCATCGTGTACGGGAACGGTTGTTCCCCGTCCTCGTCGGTCTTCGGGCACCCGAAGGAGGCCGCGAGCATCGTCGCCGGATCGCCACCGGCCGGCCGCGGCGCGACCGCGATGTCCACGGAGCTCGCTCCCGGGTCCTCCGTGCGGGGGTTCGCGGGCAGCATCTCGCCGAACAGCTGGTCGCCGGTCGGAGTGATCACGTTCGCCTGGATGCCCTGCTGCCGCAGCTGGTCCGCGGTCTCCTCCGCGATCCGGATGTACTGCTCGTTGTCGAACGGCGCCGCGATGACCAGGTTCAGCGGACGGCCGTCCCGCAGCCACGTGCCCCCGCTACGCTGATACCCGGCTTCGCCGAGCAGACGCGCGACCTCGCCACCGTCCGGTTCGCCGGGGAACGCACCGGGAGGCTCGGTGGGGGTGTAGCCACGCTCCGACGGAGCGAGCACCTGCGCGTGCGCCGGGAGTTGGTCGGCTGGACCGCCCTGGGTACCGACCTCGGTCAGATCCTCACGGTTCAACGCCGACGCGACCGCCTTGCGCACCCGGACGTCGGTCAGATTCGGGCTGCTCGGCCGCAGCAACAGCTGCATGGTCGCCGGTCGCGGGACCGTCTTCACCCGGACGGCGTCGCCCAGGCCGCGGAGCGCGTCCATCGTCTCGTCGTCGGCGGAGAACACCGCGACGTGGCTGTCGCCGCTGCGCAGCGACTCGACCTGGCGAGCGCGGTCGTTGGAGCGCAGCACCACCCGGTCGGACACGGCCGGCTCACCCCAGTAGCGGTCGTTGCGCACCAGCACGATCTCACCGCGGTCGAGGTCGAACTGCTGGATCGCGAACGGCCCTCCCGATGCCGGATAGCCGCGGTCCAGCGCTTCCGCCCAGCCGCCCGGCGCGTCCTTGACCAGGTGCGCAGGTAGCAGATTCGTGAACAGCGTGCGCCAGCCCTCGTACGGCCTGCTGAACGTCACCTCGACGGTCTTGCCGCCCTGGCGGGACGCGACGTCCTCGATGAGCTGATAGCCGACCGGATCACTGGCACCGGGCTGCGACCGCAACTGCTCCCACAGGTAGACGAAGTCCTCGGCGGCGATCGGTGCCCCGTCCGACCAGCCCGCTTCCTTGCGGATCTGGTACCGCACGGTGAACTTCTCGGCGTCCTCGACGACCTTGGCCGACTCCATCAGCGTCCGGTCGAGTTCGAGTTCGCCACCCGGCCCCGGCCGGAACACCGACGGCAGCATCAGACTCGCCAACGCCGAACTCGTCGGCGACAAGTCGGCCAGGGAATGCGGATTGAACCCGCCCTCGAGGTTGTCGACCCCGACCGTGACCTCGGTCAGCTTCGGCCGCGTCGTGGGCGCGCTGGTCGTCGGCGACTCGCTCGGCGGGCGCTCGACCAACTGTGGAGGCGGAGCGTTGGTGCAGGCGGCGAGCGTGAACAGGGCCGCGAGCAACGCAGGCAGCATCGCGCGCTTCCGTCGTGGACCCTCGTTCACGCTGCAGAACCTCCCTCACACACGGCGAACACCCCCGAAAGGGGACGTCGCCCCGTGTCTCATGGTTCCGCGTGGTCACCACCTCCCGCACACCGGGGGCGGTTTAGGGGCCCTTGGGCGGATGTCCGCGGCGGAGCAGCTGAGCGGGCACCACGTACGCAGCCCGACAACCCGCTGGTTCTCAGCGCCCTCCTCGCGAGGCAGCGATTTCGCAGCGTAGGACGCTACTCAAGAAATCGATCCCGCAGCGAGCAGGACGCTGAGGTTCCGCCAGCCAGCCCCCACCTTCTGAAAAGACTCGCGAGCTCAGCCGTTGTCCCTGGCTTTCTGCCGGTTGCGCTCCCGCTGCCTGGTCGTGCCGTCCAGCGTCACCTTGCGCACCCGGATGGTGTTGGGCCCGACCTCGACGCACTCGTCGGCGGAGCAGAACTCCAGAGCCTCCTCCAGGCCGAGCTTGCGCGGCCGGGCCAGGCGCTCCAGCTCCTCGCCGGAGGCGGAGCGCATGTTGGTGAGCTTCTTTTCCTTGGTGACGTTGATGTCGAGGTCCTCGGCGCGCGGGTTCTCCCCGACGACCATGCCCTCGTAGACCTCCTGCGTCGGCTCGACGAAGAAGGTCCCCCTGTCCGACAACTGCGTCATCGCGTAGGTGGTCACCGCGCCCGCTCGGTCCGCGACGAGCGAGCCGCTGTTGCGGGTGCGCAGCTCGCCGACCCACGGGAAATAGCCCTCGAACACGTGGTTGGCGATGCCCGCTCCCCGCGTCTCGGTGAGGAATTCCGTGCGGAATCCGATGAGACCGCGCGCCGGGATGACGTAGTCGAGTTTGATCCGGCCGGTGCCGTGCCCCTCCATGTGCTCCATGCGCCCCTTGCGGGAGGCGAGCAGTTGCGTGACCGCGCCGAGGTGTTCCTCGGGCACGTCGAGCGTGAGCCGCTCGAACGGTTCGCAGAGCGTGCCGTCGATGGTGCGGGTCACGACCTCCGGCTTGCCCGCGGTGAGTTCGAAGCCCTCGCGGCGCATCGTCTCGACCAGCACGGCCAGCGCCAGCTCACCGCGGCCCTGCACCTCCCAGGTGTCCGGGCGCTCGGTGGGCACGACCTGGACGCTGACGTTGCCGATCAGTTCGGCGTCGAGGCGGTTCTTGAGCAGGCGCGCGGTCATCTTCGTGCCGCCGTTGCGGCCTGCCTGCGGCGAGGTGTTGGTGCCGACGGTCATCGAGATCGCGGGGGCGTCGACGGTGATGCGCGGCAGCGGTTCGGGCGCGTCCGGGTCGGCGAGGGTGTCCCCGATGGTGATGTCCGGGATACCCGCGATCGCCACCAGGTCACCGGCACTGGCCGTCTCGGCGGGAACCCGGTCGAGGTTCTCGGTGACGAGGAGTTCGGTCAGCCGCACCTTCTCGACCGAGCCGTCCTCGCGGCACCAGCCGACCGTCTGCCCCTTGCGCAGAGTGCCCGCGTGAATGCGGCAGAGCGCGATCCGGCCGAGGAACGGGGACGAGTCGAGGTTGGTGACCAGTGCCTGCAGTCCCGCCTCGTCGTCGCCGACCGGCGCAGGGACCCGCTCCATCAGCACGTCGAACAGGGAGGTCAGGTCTTCGTCGGCGGGAAGGTCGCCGTCGTCCGGCGCCGTCAGGCTCGCCCGGCCCGACCGCGCGGAGGCGTAGATCACCGGGAGGTCGAGCACGGAATCGTCGGCTCCGACCTCGGTGGCCAGGTCCAGCAACAGGGTGTGGACCTCGTCGACGACCTCGGCGTTGCGCGCGTCCGGACGGTCGACCTTGTTGACCACGAGGATCACCGGCAGGTCGGCGGCGAGCGCCTTGCGCAGCACGAACCGGGTCTGCGGCAGCGGGCCCTCGCTGGCGTCGACGAGCAGCACCACGCCGTCGACCATCGACAGGCCGCGCTCGACCTCACCGCCGAAGTCGGCGTGGCCGGGGGTGTCGACCACGTTGATCGTGACGGGACCGTCGCCGGTCTCGCGCCGGATCGCGGTGTTCTTCGCCAGGATCGTGATGCCCTTCTCGCGCTCCAGGTCGTTGGAGTCCATGACCCGGTCGACGGGCTCGGTGCGTGCCGAGAACGCGCCCGACTGGCGCAGCATCGCGTCGACGAGGGTGGTCTTGCCGTGATCGACGTGCGCCACGATGGCGACGTTGCGCAGATCGGTGCGGGTCTGCTGGTTCGGGACGGCGACACTGGTGGGCACGCGGGGTCTCCTGGCGTTTCGGGACGAGCTTGCTGTCGAGCGGGGCGGTGTCGGCGGTCGACGTCGGCGCCCGCGGCCCCGCACGCACCGCCGCGGCGAGGCTCGGGACGGCGCCCTGGCGCAGCGTCGGGTGGCTGCCTCCGGGCACGCTGTGTCGGCGCGCGGCTCCCTCTAGCGTAGTGCACGGCGACGCACAACCGGTCGCACCGTGTCGAGCGCAACAGCACAGCCGCAGGGTCTCGCCGAGTGAGGTGAGGCTGCCCTACCCTGACAGGGGCCCGGTTCGCCGGGCCGGGCACCCGGAGCGCCGAAGGAGGTCGAACGGTGGGCAAGGGCACGATCAAGGTCAAACGCAAATGTTGCCGTTCGACCCCGGCGTGCAAGAGCTGCCCGATCGTCGTGCTCCGCGAGGTGTTGCGGGACGCCAAGGCGAAGGACGCGAAGAAGGCCGAAAAGAAAGCGGAGAAAGCCCGCGAAAACGGCACAGAATCCGACGAGCCGGCGCCGACGAAGAAAACCGGGCCCGATTCCCGGAAGAACCCGAAGAAATCGTCCAAAAAGGGCAAAAAGGCACGGTGAACTCACCGCGGCGGGCCACCATCGCGGTCTCGCGGCGCAGTCGTCCGTCCGCTGACCTTCAGGGCCGCGTCCTGCCGTCCGGCCCGCTCCGGCGCGTGCGTCAGTCGCGCGTGGGCGCGAGGTGATCGGCGTAGTGGGCCAGTTCGGGAATGGTCAACAACGCCTGGAACTCGATCACCTCGTACCGTACGAGCCGCTGGATCGCGTACGGGTCGGTCGCGAGGATCGCGTCCAGCTGCCCGCGCACCATCGGCCTGGCGATGATGACACCTCCGGTGTGCGGGTCGCGCCTGCCCGCGGCGATGAAATCGCCCGATTCATAGTGCCGGGCGATCCAGTCGGAATGATCCGCCAGCGCGTTGTCGATGTCGGCCAGCGGAGCCGTGTAATTCACCAACACCACATACATGGTTCCAGCGTAGTGCCCCCGTGGGTCTGATGCCGATCGTCCGACCGGTAGAATTCATTGCGTGCACACGCATTCGGGTAACTGGTGGGCCGCCGACGAGCGGCCCCGACCCGTCGTGCACTGATCTCGCACACGCAACCGTCCGGCCGCCAACAGGCGGCGAGCGGATGACGCGTCCTCCCTGATGGCGGCAGGCAGGGAGGAACAACCATGCCACGTCTGTCCGGCGTCACCCCGTCCGGCCACATCCATCTGGGCAATCATCTGGGGGCGGTCGCCCGGTGGGCCGCCGAACGGGCGCCGGACGACCTTTTCTTCATCTCCGACATGCACGCCATGACGGTCTCCTACCGGCCGTCGACACTGCGCACGCTGACCAGGGAGTCGTTCGCCGTGCTGGTGGCGGCGGGCATCGACACGGACTCGGTCTTCGTCCAGTCCGACCTCGCGGGTGAGCTCGGCGCGCTGAACTGGGTGCTCGAATGCACCTGCAGCTATGGCGAGGCGGCACGGATGATCCAGTTCAAGGAGAAGGCCGGTGAACAGCAGTCGGTCCGCCTGGGCCTGCTGACGTACCCCGCGCTGATGGCGGCCGACATCCTGCTGCAGGGCGCGACCGAGGTTCCGGTCGGAAGCGACCAGGACCAACACGTCGAGCTCGCGCGGACGCTGGCCCGCCGGTTCAACTCCGAGTACGGGGAGGTCTTCGCGGTCCCGCGCGCCACGGTCGCCCCCACGGCAGCGCGGATCCTGGACCTGTCCGACCCGACGCGGAAGATGGCGAAGTCCGCCGGCTCCTCGGTGGGCGTGGTCCAGGTCCTCGACGAGCCAGACCTCGTACGCCGCAAGGTGCGCCGCGCGGTGACCGACGATCTCGGCACGGTGCGGTACGCACCGGACGACCAGCCGGGCGTGTCGAACCTGCTGGAGATCCTCGGCGCCTGTCGAGCAACGACCCCATACGGCCTCGCCGCGGAGTACTCGTCGTACGGCGCACTGAAGGAGGCGACCGCGGAGGCCGTGATCGAACACCTGCGTCCCGTGCGGGAACGTACGAAGGAGCTGCTCGCCGATCCGGACGAGCTGGACCGGAGCCGAGCGCGCGGAGCCACGCGGGCAGCCGACCGAGCGCAACCACGACTGTCGGCGGCTCTCCGGCTCGCCGGACTCCGCTGACGCGGCGTGAGCCTTTTTGGTGGTCATAGCCACCAAAAAGGCTCACGCTCCCTGGTGGTCTGCTAGCGTGGTCGTGATGTGTACAGGAAGTGGCCTCTGGTCGCAGAAGGTGCGCGCCGTCCGCTGACGGCGGCGCCCTTCTGACCTGATCCGAATCAGCGCCCGCCGTCCCGGTTGTTTTCCGCCGGGCGGCCGAATCATGCTGCCCGGCTCCATTCCGAGCTGCGGAGCATCCTGTGCCTTCTGTTCCCCGATCCCCGTTCTGTCCCTCACCTCTGACTTCCGCCGTTCTCGACGTCGGGGCCGCTGACGGTCTGCCCGCCGGCGAGAGCGCCCACATCCGTGCGAACCGAGTCGGCGTGACCCGCGGCGACCGCCGGGTCCTGACCGACGTCACGATCACGGTCTCGCACCGCTCGCGACTGGCTGTGGTCGGCGAGAACGGGCGCGGCAAGACCACCCTGCTGCACGCCTTCGCCGGCCTGCTCTTGCCCGATCAGGGCACGGTCACGCGTGTCGGCACGATCGGCATGGCACGTCAGGAGCTCACCGCCGCACCAGGTGCGACGGTGGGAACGGTCACCGACGCCGCCCTGCACACCTCGGTCGCGGCACTGGCGGCGTTGGACGCCGCGACCGGGGAGCTGGCCGACGGTGTCGACGGCGCCGAAGACCGCTACGCCACGGCGCTCGAGGCCGCGACTCGCCTGGATGCATGGGATGCCGAGCGCCGGGTCGACATCGCTCTCGACGCGCTCGGAGCGTGCGCCGACCGGAACCGCGAGCTGGACACGTTGTCGGCGGGGCAGCGCTACAGGGTACGGCTGGCCTGTCTGCTCGGCGCTCGGCACGACATCCTGTTGCTCGACGAACCCACGAACCACCTCGACGCCGACGGCCTGGCCTTCCTGACTCGCCGACTGCGCGAGCACGACGGGGGGCTGGCGGTGGTCAGCCACGACCGCGCACTGCTAGCCGACGTCGCCGCCGAGTTCCTCGACCTCGACCCCAGCCGCGACGGCAGGCCGACGCTCTACGCCGGTGGTTACGACGCCTGGCAACACGCACGGTGCCGCGACCGGGAACGCTGGGCTGCCGACCACGCGGCCCAGCAGGACGAACGACGCCGGTTGACGGAGGCCGTCGCCCAGGCTCGGGACCGACTGTCCACCGGTTGGCGTCCGGACAAGGGCACCGGCAAGCACCAGCGCCAGTCCCGTGCGCCCGGCGTGGTCCAGGCCCTGCACCGCCAGCAAGCCGCCCTCGACGCTCACGAGATCACAGTGCCGGCCCCGCCGCTGACGCTGCGCTGGCCCGAACTCGGTGCCCGAGCCGGTACGAGGCTGTTGCGTGCCGACGACATCACCGTTGCCGGGCGCCTGACGGAACCCGTGTCGCTCGACATCGGCGCCGCGGACCGGCTCGTGGTCACCGGGGAGAACGGCGCGGGAAAGTCGACCTTGCTCTCCGTCCTTTCCGGCGATCTCGCGCCCACCACAGGCGGCGTCACCCACACCAAGGCCGCGAGGATCGCCGTACTGTCCCAAGAGGTACCGCCGTGGAACCGCCACGGCGACGCCGAACGCTCGGGGCGCGAAGTCTACGAGCGTCGTGTCGGCAGGCTCGTCGCCGCCGGCACGATCCACGACGGCGATGCGGTGGCGCTCAGCACACTCGGGCTGCTGGACCGCGACGCCATGCGCACCACGGTCGGGCGGATGTCCGAGGGGCAACGGCGACGCCTGCAGCTGGCGCTCGAACTCGCCGTCCGGCCGAACCTCGTCCTGCTCGACGAACCCACCAACCACCTTTCAGCGACCGTCGTCGACGAGCTCACCGAAGCGCTGCACCACACCGGGGCTGCCGCGATCGTGGCTACGCACGATCGCCAGATGTTGCGCGCCGTGGCGAGCTGGCCCCGACTGCACCTGTCCGGGAAGGGAGTCGGCCAGCGGGCGTGAGTCTTTTTGGTGGTCATAGCAACCAAAAAGGCTCACGCCCCACCACCGAGCCGGCACGCTGCCAGGGACACCGGGGCTGTTCCCGGGAAATGACGGCTCGGACGGCACAACGCTGACGTGATCCGTCGGACCCAGGGTCGAGTTCGGGGACGGTCGGATCGCGAGACGATCCTGTCGGTGCTGCACGAGGGACGCGGCGAGTGAAGGTCGTCGACGCGGGCGTCGTCGTGGAGCTCGTCGCAGGCAACCTTGAGCCCGAACGACTCGGCGACGAAGAGCTGGCGGGCCGCACCTGATCGACGGCGAACTCACCCACGTTGTGCGGGGCCTGATTCGTCGCGGCGCTCTCAACGAAGAGCAAGGTGACCTCGCGATGGAGGGCTTCGCCCGAGCTTCTGACCAGGTTCCCGGCCGACCGGCTCCGCCCGAGGATCTGGGCGCTTCGACACAACCTCGGCGCCTACGACGCCCCATACGTCGCTTTGACCGAGTTGACCGACGCGGCCGCGTTGCTCACCACCGACGCGCGGCTGACGAAAGCCCCAGAGCCGGAGTGCACGATCGAGCTGCTCTGATTGGACCGGAGTCGGCTAGCGGGCGTGAGTCTTTTTGGTGGTCATAGCAACCAAAAAGACTCACGCTTCCATGAGCCGCAGGGAGTGGACGAGGACGCGGTCGGCCTCGAGCCAGTCCAGCTCGCCGAGTTCGGCCGCGCCGACCCACCGCAGCCGCCGGTGTTCGATCGGTCGCGGGACCTCCGACGGGTCGAGCAGACGCGCCCGATGGATCCGCAGCACGCTGTCCGGTTCCAACGGCACGTCGGTCCCGACTCTGCTCGTCGCGCCTCCGCTCCCGCCCGCCGCCACGCCGCCGTCCACGGCCACGCCGACGCCCAATTCCTCATTGCATTCCCGGACCACCGCGTCCACTTCGGACTCACCAGGCTCCACCCGCCCGCCGGGAAGCTCCCAGCGCCCGGCGTCGGCAACGGGAAATCGTCGCTGCTGTGTGAGAAGCAGTCCGTCGTGGACGATCGCCGCACCCACCACGACCCGGCGGCCGGCCCAGTCTTGGGCTACCGCGCCGATTTCGCGCACCACCGTGTCGAGCGCATGCTCCACGCTGCGGCGAGACGCGGCCCCGAACGCGGCCGTCCCCCGGAACTCGGCGACAAGCTCAGTTCGCCCGCCGAGCTCGGTGAGCGACGCTTCGACGGTCAGCTCACGCCACAACCCGCGCACGAGAACCACACGCATGCCGTTCGGGGTGGCACGCACGACTCGCAACCACGTCGGCACCATCCACGGACTGAACGGGAACCCGAGCCGCACCTCGTCCCCGGGGACCAACAGCCGCCCGACCGTGTCCGAAACCCGGGCCCGAACACCCGCGCCCGCGAGCGCGCGAACGAGCGTCGAGGGCTCCCGCAGCACCGCCGCCACGGTGTGCGCGGGCGCGTCCACCGCAGCCGATCTCCGCATCACCACCACGGACGACCATCCTGCCCGACCTCCTGCGGCCGACTCGGACGCGGCTACGCCCGGTGCGACGGCTGCGCGCCCGGGGCGGGCCAGCGCACCTCGATGCGAGCGCCTCCCTCGGGCGAACGACCGGCGTGCACAGTGCCACCTCGCCGCCGGACGGCTTCGGCGACCAACGCGAGGCCGATCCCGGCTCCGCCGCTACGCCTCGCCCGATCGGCTTCGACGCGGTGGAAGCGGTCGAACACCCGCGCGCGTTGCTCGTCCGGAATGCCGGGGCCGTCGTCGTCGACGACCAGCCGCACCCAGCCACCGCCTGCGGGCAGCACGGAGAGCCGTACGAGCGCCCGCGCGTACCGAGCCGCGTTGGACAGCAGGTTGTCGAGCACCGTGGCGACCTCGTTCGCAGCGGCAAGGACGACGACAGCGCCCGTGGGCGTGCTGAGCTGCACTTTCGGACGCGATCCCCCGAGCATCGCACGGTCCGCCGCAGCTTGAGCAGCGGCGACGAGTTCCACGGGCTCGGACTCCGGCACGATCGACTCCGCTCGGGACAGCGCCAGCAGGCTCTCCACGAGATCCGACAGACGCTGTGCCTCGGCGGCGATGTCGGCGAGCGTGTCCTGCGTGAGTTCCGGGTCCGGGTGCACGACCGCGACCTCTGCCTGCGCCCGGATCGACGCGACCGGGTTGCGCAGCTCGTGCGCCGCGTCCCCGGTGAACCTGCGCAACCGCCGGGTGTCGGCGTCGCGCCCGGCCAGCATTCCGTTGAGCGCTTCGGCGAGGAAGCGCAACTCGTCCCGCGCCGTCGGAACGGGCAACCGCTCCCCCTCCGGCAGTCTCGTCGCCGCGAGCCGCATGTTCTGGACCGGCCGCAGCGAGCGGCGCACCACGACCCAGGTCGCCGCCCACACGGTCCCGGCGGCGATGACCGAGCTCGTCCACAGCAGCGCCGACGCCACCCCGAGCGTGTTGTCGTGGCCGACGAGCCCGGTACCGGCCAGCACGAGCAGCGGCTGCCCCTGCGGAGCCGGCACGACCTGACCGATCCACCGCTGCGGGGGCCTGTCGCCGTTGTTCAGGGATCGCCCGCCACGGTCGAACACTCCGTTTCCCGCCTTGAGCTCGTTGAGTTCCCAGGGGGACAGCTCCGGTCCGGGGCGACCGTCCACGGGCTCCCCGGCGGTGTCGAGCACCCGCAGGTCGGCCCCCGCCAGCGGTCCCGGCGGCGTCCCGGTGGCCAAGCGCTCGGCTGCGGACTCGGCCGTGACCCGCAGTTCGGTGTCGACGGACTCGAGCAGGAACCAGCCGATGAACGCGATGCTGATCCGGGCGAGCAGCGCGAGCCCGACGAGCGCGACCGCCGCCGCCACGAAGCTGGTGCGGAACTGGACCGTCCGCCGCGCCCACCAGGCTCGGACCGAGGTGAGCACTCGCCTCATGCCGGATCGGCGCTGACGCGGTAGCCGTGTCCACGGACGGTGTGCACGAGCTCGCCCGCACCGACGGCGGTGAGCTTGCGCCGCAGGTAGCCGATGTAGACCTCGACGACGTTGCGGGTCACGAACTGGTCCCGCCCCCAGACGGTGCGCACCAGGTCGTCCTTGGTCAACACCGATCCCGGCTGGCTCGCCAGTGCGACGAGCAGGCCGTACTCGCGTGGCGAGAGCTCGACCTCCGCGCCGTTCCAGCGCACCTGACGACGGTCCCGGTCGATCTCCAGTTCACCGATGCGCAGCATGCTCTGCCGGGACGTGATGTCGTTGCGCCGCACCAGTGCTCTCACGTGGGCGACCAGCACCAGGAAGGAGAACGGTTTGACCAGGTAGCCGTCCGCACCGAGGTCGAGCCCGTCGGCCTGGTCGACCTCGCCGTCCTTCGCCGAGAGCATCAGTACCGGAGTCGTCACGCCATCCGCGCGCAGCTGCTGCAGAACCCGGTATCCGGAGAGGCCGGGCAGCATGATGTCGAGGACGATGACGTCGAAGGCTCCGGTGCCTGCCAGGGTCAGGGCGTCGTGGCCGTCGGCGGCGATCTCGACGTGCATGCCTTCGGCGGCGAGTCCGCGACGCAGCGCGGTGCGAACGCCTGCCTCGTCGTCGACCACGAGGACCCGAGGCGCCTCACCCGCCTCGTCCCCGATCTCACGCGCTGACATCGCCACCCCTCCTTCGGCCTCCCGACGCGTCGGCGTTCAGGATGGCACCCGTCGCGCGGCGACGGTGCCCACGCGTGCGGCTTCTCAGCGGGTTCTCAGCGCCGGATGCGGTCTCAGCCCGATCTCAGCAACACACGTTCATGCTGAATCCGGATCGCAGGGGTGCCCGAGCAGCAGCGGGAACGGGAGACTCGGGCAGCAGGGGCCGGACGGTCCCGGGACATCGGGAGGCACCATGCAGAGCAGAAGGGTCGCGGTCGTCGCGACGGCCGGAGCGGCGGCGGGCGTGCTCGGACTGGCAGCGTTGAGCCTGCCGAGTGCGACCGCGAACCCGACGCTGCCCGAGATCCCACCGGAGAAGCTCGTCGAGTCCGTCATGACCTCGTCACCACCGGCGTTCAGCGGCACCGTGACGGTGGACAACGCGCTGGGCCTTCCCGCGCTCCCGGGCGCCGGCGGCGAGGACAGCGGCGTCGGCGCGATGCTCGCCGACGGCGAGCACACCATGCGGGTCTGGTCCGACGGCGCCGACCGGCATCGGGTGTCCCTGCCGTCGGAGTCGGGCGAGCGCACGATCGTCCACGACGGGTCGACGGTGTGGACGTGGGACTCGGCGACCCGAACCGCCTCCCGCTCCGACGTGGACCCGGCGAAACAGCAGCAGCGGGAGCCGCACCACGCCCAGGAGCGTCCAGCGGACCCGGCCGAGGCCGCGCGCGCCGTCGTCGGCACCCTCCGGGAGTCCAGCACCGTGACGGTGGACGGAACGGCCAGCGTCGCCGGCCGCGACGCCTACGAGCTCGTCCTCACGCCGAAGCCGAGCGAACGCACGGTGCTGCGCGAGGTTCGGGTCGCGGTCGACGCCGAGAAGCGGGTGCCGCTGAACGTCGTGGTCAACACCCACGGTTCGGACGATCCCGCGCTGCGAGTCGGGTTCTCCGAACTGGACATGA
The DNA here is from genome assembly GCF_009664835.1 of Allosaccharopolyspora coralli. Lineage (NCBI taxonomy): Bacteria > Bacillati > Actinomycetota > Actinomycetes > Pseudonocardiales > Pseudonocardiaceae > Allosaccharopolyspora > Allosaccharopolyspora coralli. The sequence goes on along the minus strand of NZ_CP045929.1, from coordinate 878,172 downwards.
CCGTGCCCGAAGCGCGCCTGTTCCAGTTCACCCCGCCCGCCGGGACGACGGTGGAAGAACCGCAGCGGCAGGAGAAGGCTCCGGAGCAGGCGCAGAAGCCGCCGCACCGCAAGGTCGGCGACGGCTGGGACACGGTGACGGTGAGCCGCTTGCCCGAGCAGGCACTGCAGCAGGGCGACGACGAGCAGAACCGCCAGGACGGCCCCGGCGGGCAGGACGTCCGGGCACTCGCCGACCAGGTCGGCACGAAGGTGTCCGGGCCGTGGGGCGACGGCTGGGTCGTGACCACGAAGGCGGGTTCGGCACTGCTGACCTCGGACGGGCGTGTCGCCGTCGGCGCCGTGCCGGAGCAGGTGCTGACCGACGCGATCGGGAACTCCTGATGACCGACGCACTGCGTGTCGACCGGGTGGGGGCAGAGGAGACCGCTCCCACCCCGGTGGACACCTCGGACACGTTCGCCGCGAGGACACGCGGCCTGCGCAAGACCTACGGCAGCACCGTCGCCGTGGCCGACGTCGACCTGGCTGTGCCGCACGGCGCGGTCGTCGGCGTGCTCGGGCCGAACGGCTCGGGCAAGACGACGACGATCCGGATGCTGCTGGGGTTGACCCGCCCGACCTCCGGCGAGGTCGAGTTGCTCGGCTGCGAGGTTCCGGAGCACGCCGACCGGGTTCTCCCCCGGGTCGGGGCGCTGGTGGAGGGTCCCGGGTTCCATCCGTTCCTGTCCGGCAGGCAGAACCTGCTGCGCTGCGCCGCGATGGAGCCGCACCTGACGAGATCGACGATCCCGGGTGCGGTCGGCGACGCACTCGACCGGGTCGGACTCTCCCGCGCGGCGGACCGGCGCTTCCGCGGCTACTCGCTCGGGATGAAGCAGCGGCTCGGGCTGGCGGCGGCGCTGCTCGTGCCGCGGGAGCTCGTGGTGCTGGACGAGCCGACGAACGGCCTCGACCCGGCAGGCACGAAGGAGGTCCGCCGGATCATCGCCGAACTGCACGGGGCCGGAACCACCGTGCTCGTCTCCTCGCACCTGCTCTCGGAGGTCGAGGCGACCTGCACCCACGTGGCGGTCATGCATCAGGGCTCGCTGGTCGCCCAGGGGGAGCTCGCGGGCCTGCTGGAGTCCGGCGGCCCGACACTGCTGGTGTCCACACCGGACGTCGACGGCGGGGTGGAGGCGTTGCGGGACAACCGGATCGCCGCCTCCGAACACCAAGGCGAGATCCGGGTCGAGCTCACCGACGTCGACGCTCCGGAAGTGATCGCCGAACTGGTCCGGGCGGGAATCGGCGTGCACGAGGCGCGTCGTGGCCGCACCGGGCTGGAAGACGTGTTCGCCCGGCTCACGGAGGACGAATCATGACCACGACGGCGATCGGGACGCCACCCGCACGCAACGCCGCACCGTGGGGGCGGGTCGTGGCCGCCGAGCTCCGCTGGGTGCTGCGTCGCCCACGCAACATGGCGGCGCTGCTGCTGATGGCGGCATTGCCCGTCGTGGTCGGCACGACGATCGCGCTGACCGGCGGGCCCGGCGCGGGAGACGGGCCACCGGCGCTCTCGACGGTGGCGGGAAACGGGCTCGTGCTGCCGGTGGCGACGATGATTCTCGCGCAGACGATGCTGCTGCCGCTGGTCGCGGCGACGGTGGCGGCCGACGCCCTGGCCGGGGAAGCCTCGCACGGCACGCTGCGCGGATTGCTGCTCGCGCCGGTGAGCCGTGTCCGGGTGGTGTTGATCAAGGCGCTCGGCGTGCTGACCATGATCGCCCTCTCCGTCGGGGTGATGGCGGTCAGCGGCGTGCTCACCGGACTGCTCGTGGTGGGCGGCGGCGACCTGGTCACGCTGTCCGGGACGACGCTGCCGATGCTCGACGGACTCGCCCGGGTGGCGATGGCGGCGCTGTGGGTCGTCGCGCAGATGGCGGCGGTCGGCGCGATCGCGCTGGCGCTCTCGTCGATGACGGAACATCCGGTGGTCGTGCTCGCGTCGACGATGGGCATCGTCATCGTCTTCGGCGTCCTCGGTGCCTTCTCGTCGCTGTCCTGGCTGCACCCGTTCCTCGTCACGACGGGCTGGACCTCGGTGATCGACGTGCTGCGCGATCCGGTGGTCACCGACAACCTCGTCGAAGGTCTGTGGCGAGCCGGCTGCTACGTCGTCATCGGGGTGTCGGTATCAATAGCACGAATGGCAACCAAGGACAGCTGAGCCTGAGAGGGTGCGCGGGTTGATCTGCGTGGGTGGTTCCGTAGCGGAACCTCACCTCGCGGTCGGCTCCGGGATCCTCGACATCGAGTAGCGCCCTACGCCACGTCGACGCTGTCCTCGCCGGCCGCGAGGTGAGAACCCGCCGGTGGTCGGTCTGCGAAGGTGGCGGGAGAACAACCCGGAATGAGCGGTCGTCGTCTCTTGTCAGCGGCGGAGCCGCTGCGCGGTCACCACGCACGCAGCCCGACCACCCGCGGGTTCTCAGCGCCCTCCTCGCGAGGACAGCGATTTCGCAGCGTAGGCCGCTACTCAAGAAATCGATCCCGCAGCGAGGAGGGCGCTGAGGTTCCGCCACCCGACCCGCCAAGCAAGAGCCTCTGCGAGGAACACCCCTCACCCGTCGCTGATGATCGCTACGCCGTTGGGGTCCAGGGTCAGCGTGGCGTGGTCGCCCACGTGTGGGGCGGTTCCGGTTGGGGCGACGGCCTCGACCTCTCCCATCTCCGGCACGTCCAGAACGAGCCGCACATGGTCATGCCGGTGCAGGCGTTGCCGGACGATCGGGGCGCGATCGTCGTCGTTCCCGGCGACGGCACGAAGCCCACCCGCGCGAAGGCCGAGCCGAACCGTGCTTGCAGCAGCATCGGCGCCGTTCTCCGCCACCGCCACGCTGCCGAGCACACAGGTGGCGATGGTGTCCCGACCTTCGCGACTTTCGTGCAGGCTCGCGGGCACAATCGTCGAGCAGCCGAGGAATCGGGCGACTCGCTCGTCGGCGGGCCGCTGCCACAGCCGTGACGGGGTGTCGACCTGGACGACCCGGCCGTCGGCCATGACCGCGACCCGATCCGCGAGGGTGAACGCCTCGTCGTGGTCGTGGGTGACCACGATCGTCGTCGCCCTTGCGCGCGCGAGCAGTCCGGCGAGGTCCACGGCGAGCTGGTCCCGCAGCGCCCGGTCGAGCGCGGACAGCGGCTCGTCCAGCAGGAGCATCCGCGGGTCTCCCGCCAGCGCGCGGGCCAACGCGACCCGCTGTGCTTCACCACCGGAGAGGTCGGTGACGCGGCGACGCTCGTAGCCGCCCAGTCCGACCAACGCGAGCAGTTCGGCGACCCGCTCCGCGCGCCGCCGACGATCGGCTCCGCGCATCGCCAGCGCGAAGCCCACGTTGCCCGCGACGTCGCGGTGCGGGAACAGCTGGCCGTCCTGGAAGACCATGCCGAACCCACGTTCGTGCACCGGCACCGGAGCGAGGTCGCGGTCGTTCCAGCACACCATTCCCGCCTGAAGTCGCTCGAGCCCCGCCACGGCCCGCAGCAGCGTCGACTTGCCACACCCGGACGGCCCCAGCAGTGCGAGCACCTCGCCGTCCGGAACCTTTAAATCCACTTCGGACAACACCGTTTTCTCTCCGAAGTGGACACTCATTCCGTGCAGGCCCAGAGCCATCAGAACTCCTCGACGCCGTGAGTACGGACGCGGACGCTCTCGATCGCGATCACCGCGAGCGCCGTGACGACCATGAGCAACGAACACGCCGCGTAGGCCATCTGCAGGTTCGACTCGCCGGGTCGCGAGAGCAGCCGCGCGATCACCACCGGCAGGGTCGCGGTGTCCGGCCTGGCGAGGAAGCTCGTCGCCCCGAACTCGCCGAGCGCCACGACGAACCCGAATCCTGCCGCCGCGCACACCGAACGCAACGCCAGCGGCAGGTCGATCGCCGACCGCACCCGCCACGGCCCGGCGCCGAGCGTCGCGGCCGCGTCGCGCAGCCGTGGGTCGATCGCGCGCAGAACCGGCAGCACCGTGCGAATCACCAGTGGCGTGACGACGAGAGCCTGGGCGAACGGGACGAGCAGTGGCGAGGTCCGCAGGTCACCGGGAAGCAGGTGCAGCGTCACGAGGTAACCGAAGCCGATGGTGACCGCCGAGACTCCCAGCGGCAGCATCAGTGCCGCGTCCATCGCCTCCGCTGACCGTCGCCGCACGCTGACCAGCACGATCGAGGCCAACAGGCCGAGCAGCATCGCGATCCACGTCGCGTCCGCAGCCGTGCGCAGGGACTGCGACACTGCTTCCCATCCGGACACTTCGAGTGTGCCGTCCGCGCCGGTTCCGGACAGGGCCCGGTAGCCGTCGAATGTCCATCCGTTCCGGCCCGACACCGAGCGCACGAGCAGCCCGAGGATGGGCGTGAGCAACGCGGCGAGCACGGACGCCGCCACACCGACGACCCACCATTCACGCCCTCGCGGCGCCCGAATCGCTTCGTCCGCTCGACGCAGGCGGAGCGCACTTTCCCGTCGCTTGCGGGCGAAAGAGGCCAATCCGAGCGCGGTGACCACCGCTGAGAGCTGGATCAGCGAGAGCGCGGCCGCACCGGAGAGGTCGAGCAACTCCACCGTGCGCAGGTAGATCTCGGTCTCCAGCGTGCGCAGCGACCCTCCCCCGAGCACCAGCACCACGCCGAAACTCGTGGAGCAGAACAGGAACACCACGGCCGTGGCGGAGCCGATCGCCGGGGCGAGCGCGGGCAGCGTCACGGACCGGAATGCGCGAAGACCACTCGCCCCGAGGGTGCGCGCCGAGTCCTCCACGCGTCTGTCCAGATGCGACCAGAAACCTCCGACGGTGCGGGCGACGACGGCGACGTTGAAGAACGCGTTGGCGAGCACGATCGCCACGGCACTGCTTGCCGCGCCGTCGACGTCGAACACCGCACGAAACGCCATCCCGACGACGATCGTCGGCAGCACGAACGGGACCGTCACCAGCGCCCGGATCACCGCTTTACCGGGCAGTGCGACGCGTGCGAGCACGAACGCCAACGGCATCCCGGCGAGCAGCGCCACCACGGTCGAAGCCGCGGCCTGACCGAGGGTGAAGCCGACCAGTCGCGCCGTTGACGGCTCGGCGAAGGTGCCGAGGAGGTCGCCGCCGACGCCGAGGCCGATGATCGCGACGACCGGCCAGGCGAAGAACACCGCGAGGAACCCGAGCACGCTCGTCGCGGCCACCGCCACGAACAGCCGGTGACCGCCTACCCGGTTCGGCGGGTCGATCACCCCCGGACGAGCGCGCGCCACTGCTCGATCCAGCGTTGACGGTTCTGCTCGACCTGCTCGGCGGGGAGCTCTGCAGGCTGCTCAGGCTGCGGCGCCGCGCGTTCCCAGCCGTCCGGGAGCGCGACCCCCTCGACCGTCGGGTACACGTACATTTGCTCGGGCACGGTCCGCTGGAACTCCGGGGACACCAGGAAGTCCATGACCTCCGCCGCGGCCTGCGGGTCCTTCGCTCCGTCCAGCACACCCGCGTACTCGACCTGGCGGTAACAGGTGTCCAGCAGGGCGCGGGTGCGCGGAGTTCCGTCCGCACCGACCTCGGCCGCCGGCGACGAGGCGTAGGAGAGCACGATGGGCTTCGGCCCCTGTCCCGCCGAACCGGAGAACTCCTGGTTGTAGGCCTCTTCCCAGCCCGCGCTGAGTTCGACACCGTTGGCGGTCAGCTTCGTCCAGTAGTCCTGCCAACCGGGTTCACCGAAGGTCGCGACGGTGGCGAGCAGGAACGCCAGTCCCGGTGAGGAGGTCTTCGGGTCGGGCACGGCGAACAGGTCGCGGTAGCGCGGGTCGGTGAGGTCGGCGAGCGTCCGCGGTTCCGGAATCGAGCGTTCGGCGAACCACGCGGGGTCGATGTTGACGCAGACGTCTCCGACATCGACGGCGGTGAGCCGCGCTTGCGGGTCGAGCGCATAACGCTGCGGACCGCGTTGCGTCGCGGGCGACTCGTGTGGGACGAACACGCCCTCGTCGAGCGGCCGTGACGCGAAGGTCGAGTCCACGCCGTAAGCGACATCGCCCAGCGGTGCGGCCTTCGACAGCACGAGCTGGTTGGCGAGCGCACCGGCGTCACCGACCGTCCGGACCTCGAGAGTGATCCCGCTGCGTTCCTCGAAATCGGCCTTGACCTGCTCGTCGAGCACGAAGGAGTCGTGTGCGACGACGGTGACCGTCCGTTCGTCGGTGGCGGTGGGCGCGGCGACCAGCGAGCATCCCGCGGCGAGCAGGGCCACGGCGGCGCAGACGGCGACACGAACAGCGGTACGGGGTAACGAGCGGTACAACGATCCTCCCGGGGTCGCGCCACGCGAGCCCCTGGCCGGGCTGATCGTGTTCGCCTCCCTGCGCCGGCATGATCCGGATCAGGTGCGGACGGTCGAGGGCGTGCCCTCCTCTCAGTCCGGCGGACCGGACTCCCGTGGCGCGGCGCAGTCTACTGGCCCGGGCGTGCACGTCCCACCGACGGGAGGTCGCGCGATCGACGATCACGTACCACCATGAGGTCATGACGTCTCTGCTCAACGACGACCAGATCCAGGCAGCCCTCGACCACCTGTCGGACTGGACCCAGGAGGGCACCGCCCTGGTCCGGACCGCGAAGCTCGCGTCTTTCCCGCAGGCGATCCAGGCGGTGAACCGGATCGCCGAGATCGCCGAGCAGGAGGACCACCACCCGGACATCGACATCCGGTGGCGCGAGCTTCGGTTCTCGTGCTCCACGCACTCGGAGGGCGGCATCACCCAGAAGGACGTGTCGATGGCCCAGGAGATCGACGGCGTCGTGGACACTTTGTCCGGCTCCTAAGCAGGCATCTGGGAACTTGGGTGGGTGGTCCAGGACCGTCGCGCCAGTTCGGAGCCCCCGCGGCTGGTCACCTGTGAGGCGTGCCCTACGGGCACACATGCCAGTTCCGAGACGCCCTCTCACGAAATCGATCCCGCGGCGAGGAGGGGCTGAGGTTCCGCTAGCCCCCGCAGGCACGGCCTTCTGTTTATCCTGATCGTGTTCCACGATCGGAGGGGTGCGGATGCGCCGGGAACTGCGGGCGGACTGCGGCTCGTGCGCGGGTTTGTGCTGCGTCGCGCCCGCGTTCGCGGCTTCGGCCGATTTCGCCGTTGACAAGCCCGCCGGGCAACCGTGCCGCAACCTGTTGGCCGACTGCGGCTGCGGCATCCATGACCGGCTCCGTGACGAGGGGTTCCCGGGCTGTGCGGTGTTCGACTGCTTCGGAGCGGGCCAGCACGTCACGCAGGTGACCTTCGGCGGGCGAACCTGGCGGGACGACGCATCGACCGCGAACTCGATGTTCGCCGTGTTCGCATTGATGCGTCAGCTGCACGAGCTGCTCTGGTACCTCGCCGAGGCGGATACGCTGGTGCCGGACGGTCCACTGCGCGAGTCGGTTCGGACGGCCGCACGAGACTGCGAGGACGCGACGAGGGCCGGCGCCGACACGCTCGCCGCCTTCGACATCGCCGCGTACCGCCAGCGGGTCCGTCCGGTGCTGGACGAAGTCAGCGAGTCCGCGCGGGCGGGCGCGCGTGGTTCGGGGCGTGACCGGGTCGGTGCCGACCTGATCGGCCGGAACCTCCGGCGGGCGGACCTGCGCGGGGTGAGCCTGCGCGGTAGCTACCTGCTGGGGGCGGATCTGCGCGAGGTGAGCCTGTATCGGACGGATCTGCTCGGCGCGGACCTGCGAGCGGCCGACGTACGCGGCGCACGTCTGGACACCGGCTTGTTCGTCACCCAGCCGCAGCTGGAAGCCGCACGAGGGAACGCCGCGACGACGATCCCGGACACCCTGACACGGCCTGCGCACTGGCGCCGCTGATCACAGCGCGGCGGCCGCGAGCGCTGCGGCTTCGTGGGCGCAGCCCCACGAGAGCGTGACGCCACCACCACCGTGGCCGTAGTTGTGCACGATCCGCGCTCCCTCGTAGTCCTCGATTTCCAGTCGCACCGCCGGGCGTCCGGGTCGCAGGCCCACCATCACGTCGAGGACGACCGGCTCGGCGAGACGGTCGTCGATCGCGGCGCAGCGACGCAGGATCCCGGACGTGGAGACCGGGTCGGACTCGCGGTTCCAGTCGTGCTCACGAGCGTCGCCACCGAGGATCAGACGCTCGCCGTGCGGGAAGATCCCCGCCCAGCGATCGTCCGGGCCGACCTCCATGAAGTACTCCTCGATTCCAGGATTGCGCACCACCACGTGCTGTCCGCGCACGGGCCGCACCTGGGGATCACCGACGAGTTCGTGTGCCCCGACACCGGTGCAGTTGACGACGATCGGCGCGTCCTCGGTGGCGGCACGCAGCGTCGACACCGGACTCAGCGACAGACGTCCTCCCGCGCGCACGAGCCGGTCGACGAGGTATTCCAGGTAGCCAGGCATGTCGATGAGCGGCACGGACATCCGGTAACCGCTGACGAATCCGGCGGGTAGGTCGCTCGGCGCGCACGGGGCGAGGTCGGACACGGCGCGCGCCTCGTCGGGTATCTCGTCACCGAGGTCGATTCGTGCGGCGACGCGGCCGCCCACGATGCGAACACCGGTGTCCTGCTCGTCGGCGAGCGCGGTGAACGCCGCGTGCGAATCCAGCGTCCACCCCGTGACTCGTTCGGTCGGCTGCAGGAAGGTCGGGCCCCACATCGCGGCGGCGACGGAGGAGGTCGTGTCGCGGGGTGCTTCGGCGGTGCGCACCCGGACGTCGACACCGGATTCGGCGAGCACCGTGGCCGTGGTCAGTCCCTGGACTCCGGCGCCGACGACGAGCACGGCGGGCGGTGCGGTGGTCACGGTGCGCACGCTAGCGCGGGAGCAGCGTCCCTACCACTCGCCGCCCGGCTCCCACTGTCCACCGAGTTCAGGAGCGAGGCCGTCCCGGGCGAGGGCACGGAACTCGTCCAGGCGGAACGTGCCTGCGTTCTCGGTCAGTGCCCCGAGAAGCGGCCTGCCGGTCACTGTCGGCATGTCGACGAGGTTGCAGCGGCACGCGAGGTCCGGTTCGTGCGGCCACGAGCCGATCACGACACCGGGGCAGCCGAGTCCTCGTGCGGACAGTGCCTCGACGGTGAGTGCCGTCGAGTTCAGCGTCCCCAGCCCTGCGGCGGCCACGACGAGGACGGGAGCGTCGAGCAACGCTGCCACGTCCGCGAGGGTGCCGCCGTCGTCGTCACAGTGCACGAGCAGACCACCGGCTCCCTCGACGAGCACGAGGTCGTGCTCGTCCGTGGCCTCGCGTACGGCCTCGGCGATCCGCACCGGGCGGACGGGAGATCGTCCGCAGCGCCGCGCGGCGGTCGCGGGCGCGAGCGGGTCCGGGTAGCGCGCGAGCTCGACGGTCGTGACCGGTCCGGCCAGCCGTCGCACCTCGTCGAGGTCGCCGTCCTCGTCGGCCGCGACACCGGTCTGCACCGGTTTGACCACCGCGACACGTCGCTCGGACGTCGCAAGGCTCACGAGAGCCGCGGTGACGACGGTCTTGCCGACGCCGGTTCCCGTTCCGGTGACGACCAGAACCTCGCCGCCGCTCATGCGTCCCGCGCGGCGGCCAGCATCGCCCGCACGATCATCGCGAGGTCGTCATCGCCGGTCACGTACGGCGGCATGGTGTAGAGCATCCGCCGGAACGGCCGCAGCCACACCCCGTTCCGCACGGCGACGTCGGTCGCGGTCGCGACGTCGACGTCGTGGTCGAGTTCCACGACACCGATCGCGCCGAGCGTGCGCACGTCCACGACTCCCGGCAGCCCGGTGGCTTCGGCGAGTCCGTCCCGCAACCCCGTCTCGATGCGGCGCACTTCCGACTTCCAGTCCTGTGCGAGCAGCAGGTTCACCGAGGCGAGGCCCGCCGCCGACGCGAGCGGGTTGCCCATGAACGTCGGTCCGTGCGCGAGGACCGGCACCTCGCCGTCGGAGATGCCTTCGGCCACCCGCGCGGTGCACAGGGTGGCGGCCATCGTGAGATACCCGCCCGTGAGCGCTTTGCCGAGGCACAGCACGTCCGGGCTGACCCCGGCGTGGTCGGTGGCGAAGAGTTCCCCGGTGCGGCCGAACCCGGTGGCGATCTCGTCGAAGATCAGCAACACGTCGTGAACGTCGGTGAGTTCCCGCAGCGCTCGCAGGTATCCGGGGTGATGGAAGACCATGCCGCCCGCTCCTTGGACGACGGGTTCGACGATGACCGCCGCGATCTCCTCGGCGTGCCGCGAGAGCATCGCGTCGAGATGGTCCAGATAGGACTGCTCCGGCGGCGTGTCGAAGCCTTGCGGCGGTGCGTCGGCGAACACCTGCTCGGCGAGCGACTCGCCCCAGAGGTGGTGCATGCCGCCTTCGGGGTCGCACACCGACATCGGATGCCAGGTGTCGCCGTGATAGCCACCACGCCAGGTGAGCATCCGGCGCTTGCCGCCACGGCCCCGCGACCGCCAGTACTGCAGGGACATCTTGACGGCGACCTCGACGGACACCGAGCCGGAGTCGGCGAGGAACACGTGCCGCAGCGGCTGCGGGGTGATCTCCACGAGGCGCGTGGCGAGGTCGATCGCGGGCTCGTGGGTGAGGCCACCGAACATCACGTGGCTCATCCGACCGAGCTGATCGCGGATCGCCTCGTCGAGCACCGGGTGGGCGTAGCCGTGGATCGCCGCCCACCACGACGACATGCCGTCGACGAGTTCGCCGACACCGTCGACGGGCTCGGTGAGGCGCAGCCGCACGCCGGACGCGGACTCGATCAGGTAGGGCCGGTCGTTCGCGGGCATCGACCCGTACGGATGCCAGACGTGGTCGTGGTCGAGGTCGAGGAGCTCGCCGGGTGTCCGGCGCCTGCCTGCGCGGTTCGGGTGATCGTCGGGCACGTCGGAGATCCTGCCCTGGGAGGTATCGCCGCAGGCATTGGCGTTCCGAACAACATCGAGACGGTTCGATTGTGTGAACCGGACAGTGTCGCGGTCCGCGCCGACCGTGCCAGAGTGCGCGCCGTGTCTCTCACCCCGCAGTTTCCGAGTCCGTCGTCCCCGACGTCCTCGTCCGATCGGCCGTTCGACTGGGTCGACGACGTGGCGGCGCAACGGCGTCGCGCCGGGCTGGACCGGGAGGTCCGGGTACGGGAGGCCGACGACGAGTCGCTCGACCTGGCGAGCAACGACTACCTGGGGTTGTCCGCGCACCCGGTGGTGCGTCGCGCCGCGGCCGACGCCGCACTGCGATGGGGTGCCGGGTCGACGGGCTCACGCTTGGTCACCGGAACGACGGCGCTGCACCGGGAGTTGGAGGTCGAACTCGCCGACGCCTGCGGTGTCGAGGCCGCCTTGGTGTTCTCGTCCGGTTACGCCGCGAATCTCGCCGCGGTGACGGCGCTGACCGGACCGGACACGCTGATCGTCTCCGATCGCCACGATCACGCGTCGCTGATCGACGGTTGCCGTCTCGCTCGCAGCCGGACGGTGGTGGTCGATCACGGCAGCCCGACGGCCGTCGACGCCGCTCTCGCCGCGCACGGCGGCCCGGCGATGGTGCTCACCGAGTCGGTGTTCTCCGTCGACGGCGACAGCGCGCCCCTGTGCAAACTGCACGCTGTGTGCCGGGCACACGGAGCGGGGCTCCTCGTCGACGACGCACACGGTCTCGGGGTGCTGTCGCCCGGTGGGGCACTTCCTGCCCTCGACCTGGGTGGCGCCGGCGACGTGGTGGCCACCGCAACGTTGTCGAAGGCGCTGGGCTCGCAGGGTGGCGTCGTGCTCGGGCCGCGACGGGTCATCGAGCACCTGACGCAGACTGCGCGGACATTCATCTTCGACACCGGGCTGGCCCCGGCGTGCGCTGCGGCCGCGCTGGCCGCATTGCGGCTGGTGCGTGCGGAACCCGACCGTTGCGACCGGGTGCGCCGGGTCGCCGAGCGCCTGCACGGACGACTGACGAGCGCAGGACTCACCGTCAGCACGCCCGGAGCTGCGGTCATCGGGATTCCGGCGTCGAGCCCCACCGCAGCAGCGGAGTGGGCGCAGGCGTGCCGGCAGCGCGGTGTCGTGGTCGGCTGTTTCCGCCCGCCCTCTGTGCCGGACGAGGCCTCCCGGCTGCGACTGACCGCACGCGCCGACCTCACCGACGCCGCACTCGACCGTGCCGTCGACACGATCGTCGCCACCGCGCGGCAAAGACGGAGACCCCAGGAGGTTTTGCCCGGTGGCTCGTGTCAGCGGCGAAGCCGCTGAGCAGTCACCACGTACCCAGCCCGACCACCCGCGGGTTCTCAGCGCCCTCCTCGCGAGGACAGCGATTTCGCCGCGTAGGCCGCTACTCAAGAAATCGATCCCGCAGCGAGGAGGGCGCTGAGGTTCCGCCACCCAACCCGCCAAGCCAACCTTCGGAAAGCAATGAAAGGCCATAGTTACTCTCCGCATCCCCGGTAACAGCGGTCTTCCTGGCGCGATGAACCCGTATCCGTCGCGTCACGGGTTCGGGGTGAACCATGAGCGGACACGTTCAGCACACACTCCGTCCGAGCACCGCTTTCCGGCTCGGAGCGGTTTTGGGTGCGCTCCTGCTCGCTTGCGCGTGCACCATCCAGATCCAGCCTCCCGTGTCGCCGGACACCGGCCAGCCGCCCACTCCGGTGGAAGAGTCCGTGTCCGCGCCGCGGCCCGCAGCCCCGCCTCCCGTCGCGTCCCCGCCTCCGCCAGCGACGACGCCGCCGGTGACGGCGCCGCGAAACCAGGAGTGGTGGGGCACCACCGACTGCTCCGTCCTCGCCGACAACGGCCTCACCTTCGACGAAGTCAACTCCTACTGGGCCGCACTCGGCTACCCGTCGAACATGGACAACGAAAACGACGGCATCCCCTGCGAAACCATCTACGGCGAACAGAACTGACCGCTGCCGAAACCGCCGTATTCGCCCGGCGTCCTGCCTCGTTGAACCGGTGTGACGCGAACTGGGGAGGCAAGGGTGAGCACAGCATCCGGACAGCGGCGCTCGTGGTGGGGATGGGGAACAGTCGACGCCGCCGTGCGAGGCGAGGAGCGGCGTGAACTCGTCGACAGGGTCGCCGCGTTGCTGCCCGGCAGCGACCTCACACGGCACGAGGCTCCCCGGCCCGAGTCGCTCGACCTTCCCGCGCCCCGAGTGACTCCCCCGGCCGCACTCGCCGGGCTGTGCCACGCCGACCACGAAGAACGCGCCGCGCACACGCACGGCAAGGCCTATCGCGACGTGGTCCGCAACCTGCACGGCGAACTCCGGAACGTGCCCGACCTGGTGGCCAGGCCACGCACCGAACAGGACGTCGCCGACGTACTCGACTGGTGCACCCGCGAGGGCATCGCCGTGGTGCCCTACGGCGGCGGCAGCTCCGTGGTCGGCGGCGTGGAACCCCGCTTCGACGGCGACTACACGGGCGCCGTGACACTGGATCTGACCGCGTTGGACCAGGTGCTCGAGATCGACACGGTGAGCCGCGCGGCGCGGGTGCAGGCCGGGACGCTCGGGCCGCACCTGGAGGAACAACTCCGCCCGTACGACGTGACGTTGCGGCACTATCCGCAGTCGTTCGAGTTCTCGTCGCTCGGCGGGTGGCTGGCGACGCGCGCGGGCGGCCACTACGCGACGCTGTACACGCACATCGACGACCTGGTGGAGTCCATGCGGACCGTCGGTCCCACCGGCGCCGGCGAGTCCCGCAGGCTGCCCGGATCGGGTGCGGGTCCGTCACCGGACCGAATGTTCCTGGGCTCGGAAGGCACCCTCGGCGTGATCACCGAAGCGTGGATGCGGTTGCAGCGCCGTCCGCACTGGCGTGCACGCTGCTCGGTGCACTTCGGTGACTTCGCCTCGGCGGTGGCCGCGACCCGGGACGTCGTGCAAGCCGGTCTCCACCCCTCGAACTGCCGTCTGCTGGATGCCACGGAGGCGCTGCTCAACGCGGGTGTCTCCGTCGGCGGCGGGGTCCTCGTACTCGGATTCGAGTCCGCGGATCACCCGGTGGAGGCGGCACTGAGCCGGGCGTTGACGTTGTGCCGGGAACACGGCGGCCGGCCGGTGGACCGGGAGCACGGGGAGGTCGGCGACGCAGCGACACAGTGGCGGTCGTCGTTCCTGCGGATGCCGTACCTCCGCGACGCGCTCGCGCAGCATTCGGTGGTGGTGGAGACCTTCGAGACGGCTTGCACCTGGGACCGCTTCGCCGATCTCCACGCTGCCGTCACGACCGCCGCGAACGAAGCGATCCGGCAAGTGTGCGGCACGGGAGTCGTGACGTGCCGGTTCACCCACGTCTACCCGGACGGTCCGGCGCCGTACTTCGGGATCTACGCGAGCGGGCGCTGGGGTAGCACCGTGACGCAATGGGACGAGATCAAGGCCGCGGTCTCGGAGGCACTGATCCGGCACGGCGGCACGATCACCCATCATCACGCCGTGGGCAGGGACCACCGGCCCTGGTACGACCGCCAGCGTCCGGACTCTTTCGCCACCGCGTTGAGTGCCACGAAGCAGGCGCTCGACCCGGCCGGAATCCTCAACCCCGGTGTCCTCCTGCCCGAGAAGCGGTGAACGGCTGCGCGGACTCCGAGCGCGACGTGACGTCCGATTCGTTCAATGCGACCACCGGCCGGTGGTTCTACCGTCGCCTCATGACACCGGAATTCAACGCGGTCGGCTTGATCGCCGACGACATGCACAAGACGCTGGCCTTCTACCGGCTGCTCGGTTTCGACATCCCAGAGGAGGCCGAACAGCAACCACACGTGGAGGTGACCACCGCCTCCGGTGTGCGACTCATGTGGGACTCCGCGGACATGGTGCGCTCGATGGACCCGTCGTGGACGCCCCCGTCGGCGGGTCACCGCGCGGCGCTGGCATTCGACTGCGCCACACCATCCGAAGTGGACACCACGTACACGCGGCTGACGGAGGCCGGACACAAGGGCCACCACCCACCGTGGGACGCCCCCTGGGGCCAGCGCTACGCCACGGTCCTCGACCCGGACGGCACCCCCGTCGACCTCTACGCCCCGCTCGCGTGAGCCTTTTTAGTGGCTATAGCAACCAAAAAGACTCACGCCCTGGCGAGGGCGCAGCAAAGACGTCGTACGCCTCGGAGGAAAGGGAGCACTGTCCTTCGGGACTACTGCGGTACGGCGGAGGCGAGACCCGATCCGAACTCTGCTGATTCCCGAGCCCACGCGCAGCCTCAATAGGTTCGTGGCGGGGCGACTGTGGCCACGTGGACGCGTGCGCCTGGTCGGTGACGAAGACCGGCTCGACGCGAGTCACCCGCACAATAGTCTAATAGGTCTTTTAGGTCTCGTATATCTGATGGTACCGTGGACATATGAGCGCAGAAACGATCTCGATGGGCCACGATGACGAAGTGGTCGAGGTGCCCGTGTCGACCCTCAAGACCAACCCAACCAAGTACATCGATCAGGCAGACCAGGGCTATCGGGTGTACGTGACCAACCGCGGTGAGCGCATCGCCGCGCTGGTCACCCCCGAAGCCGCCGACGCCATTGCCGAGACCGAAGACGCCTACTGGGCGCGTCGGGTCGCCGAGGCCGAAGCCTCCGGCGCCGTCTCCTGGGACACCGCCGTGGCCGACCTCGAAAGCGGCCGCGCGTGAGCCATTACCGGCTGGAGATCACCCGCGACGCGGTGAAGACCCTCGCCAAACTGGACAAGCCGATACGCCGTCGGCTGCAAGCCGCGATCGAGAAACTCCGCGACGACCCCCGCCCCGGCGGGGTGGTGGCTGTGACCGGCCAACCCGGATACCTACGCCGCCGGGTCGGCGACTACCGGATCCTCTACCGCGTCGACGACAACCAACTCGTTGTCGTCGTGGTCGCCCTCGGGCACCGCCGCGAGGTCTACGAACGCTGACACCGGAATCCAACGCGGTCGGCATGATCGCCGACGACATGCACAAGACGCCAGCCTTCGGCTGCCCCCCTCCGTCGACCGCTTCGCCCCGCTCGCGTGAGCCTTTTTAGTGGCTATAGCAACCAAAAAGACTCACGCCCTGGCGAGGGCGGCGAAAGTGCAGCCCGCGAGGTCTGTGGTCTCGCGGATCAGGTGGGCCTGGTCGGCATACCCGGCGCGAGCGGCGACGGCGGCGTCGCACGGTTCGACGGAGGCCAGGTTCAGCGCTGCCTGGAAACGCAGGATGCGAGCCAACGTCTTCGCGCCGTAGCCGAAGTTCCGGAGGCTCCACCGATGGAGCTGTCGGGAGCTGAGATTCACCTGACTCGCCACTGTGGACACCGGAAGTCCCGCCTGCAGCGCTTGGACGATCGTCCGTGTGCGGGCATCGGGTGTGTACATCGTCTGACGACGCGCGAAGGATTCCAGCGCGGACCCGGCATCCGCGGTCGCGATCTCGTCGGCGAGCGCGTCGGTGCCCGGCATCACCTCAGCGAGCGGAGCACGAGCGTCGACCAGTTCCGTCGCGGGCACACCGAGCAGCCGTGGCAGTGCGCCCGGTGGGAACCGGAGTCCGACGAAGCGTTCCGAGTCCTCGCGTGAGTCTTTTTGGTTGCTATAGCCACCAAAGAGACTCACGTGGGGGCTCGTGTCGGGACCGGCGACGACGACCTGACCGCCCATCCAGATGAGGTCCATGCAGCCGTCCGGCAACACCGCGTCGTGGCCGACTCCGGTCTTCTCCCACACCACAGCGCCCGGCACGGTGGATGCCCGTTCCCTGTACACGCCCACCATCCTGCCCGCAGCTGTGCTCACGAGCAGCCTTCGCCACCGACGAGCTCAGTGAGCGAGTGCCTCGGCTGCGTCGGCTTCGGCGGCCTTGGCGTGGTGGAACGTCGACTTCGCCCAGTCCAGCACCCACGCGGGCAGCTCCGGACGCACGATGTCGTCGTCGAGGAGGTCCATCACGCGCTGTGGCTCGATGCGCTCACCGGTACGAGACAGGAACCGGATCTGGATCACCGCACTGTTCGCCAGCCGCCCTTCGCTGACGATGCGGTGTTCGTAGTACAGGTGCCGCTCGTCCCAGCCGAGGACGCGGGTGTCGAGCTCGAAACGCCGGAACGGCTTGAGCTCGCGGCGGAACGTGCCGGTCTCTGCGGTCACGACGCCGAACCATCCGGCTCGGTTGAACCGCCGGTACATGCCCGAGCGCAGCATCAGGTCGATGCGGCCGAGGTCGAAGATCGAGAAGTAGACCCCGTTGTTCATGTGCCCCAACGGGTCGAGGTCCGTGGGGCGGACCCGCAGCGGGATCCTGCCGGGACCGAGCACCGGGCCCGCGCCGCGCACTCGCGCGCGGATCAGCACGACGAGCAACCGCAGGTACATGTTCATTCGAGCCGACCTCCCAAGTTACCGACGAGTAGCCTAGGCGGTTCCGCTGAACTCGGGCAACGAGACGTGCTCCTGCCCACGTACGCGGCGAGCGTGAGATGCGACGCCTTGTGACCCGCACCGTTTCGCCCGAGGCTTTCCCGAGGGAAAATGGACGTCGTGCCCGACAATCCCCGCTTCACAGACCAGCTGATGCGGGTGGGGCCACACGCGGGCTCGCACCGCGTGGCCGCGCGAGCAGCGCTGTCGGTGGCCGTTCCCTTGCTCGTGTTGTGGCTCATCGGCCACCAGGAGTGGTCGATCTACGCCGCCTTCGGTGCTTTCACGTCGCTGTTCGGCCGCACCCACGTGCATCTGTCCCGGCTCCAGATGCAGTCGAGCCTGGCGCTGGTGCTCACGTCGTCGGTGGTGGCCGGCGTCGTGGTCGGCCTGTCCGACTACCGCGACTGGCTGGCCGTCCCGATCGCGGCGTTGGTGGCCGGTGTCACCTCGCTGCTTTCCGACGCGCAGGACTGGCACCCGCCCGGGCCGCTGTTCCCGGTCTTCTCCTTCGCGGCGTGCGCGTCGTTGCCGTCCGAGCCCGGTGACGTCACGGTCGCGGCCCTCGTGGCCGGAGGCTCCGCCGCTTTTGCAGTCGTGGTCGGCGGTCTCGGCTCTGCCTGGCGCGTGCACCGCAGGCCGGACTCGGCGGTGCGGACCAGCCTGCGTCGAGTCTCCTTCTCGCTGATCGCGCCACGCCACGCCGTGCGTTGCACCGCGAGCTGCCTGCTCGCCGGATCGGTGGCCACGGGTATCGGGATCGGTCACCCCTACTGGGCGATGGTCTCGGCGGTGGTGCCGCTGACACATCGCGACGTCCGGGGGCAGCTCATCCGCGGAGCACACCGGATCGTCGGCACGGCCGCGGGTTTGGTGCTCACGGCGATCCTGCTGGCGTTCGATCCCGCGGGGTTCGCGCTCATCCTGGTGATCGTCGCGTTGCAGGCGGGTGCGGAACTGTGGGTCGGCCGCAACTACGCCCTCGCGCTCATCTCGATCACGCCGCTGGCCCTGCTGATGACCCACCTCGTCGTTCCCACTCCCGCGACGATTCTGCTGTTCGATCGGGGCGTGGAGACGCTCATCGGTGTCGTCGTCGGCATCGGGGTCGGGTGGCTGACCCGTGCCCCGCATCGTCATGTTCCCGCCGCGAGCGCGTAAGAGGGGTGCGCGGAGTCATCTACGTTGGCGGGTCCGGAGCGGAACCTCACCTCGCGGCCGGTCTGCGTCGGTAGCGGGAAAACCGTCGACGCACCGTGCCTGACCAAGCCTGAATCCGGTTTCTCAGCCCGCACAGCAGGCGGTGGCGCAACGATCCCGCGTACGGTGCAGTCGTGAATGGACAGCTTGAACGTTTCTGGGGGCGGTTGGTCGGTCCGCTGGGCGCGGAACGGTCGGCCGGGGTCGTCTCGGCTGCGGCGTTGGGTACCGTTCTCGTCGCGGTGCAGACGAAACGCCGCAACGGATTCCTGGCGGCGACGACGATGGCGCCTATCGCGTTCGACCTCATCGGAGGTGTCATCGCCTTCCAACTCACGCCGACGCGAGCGAAGTATGCGGAATCTCCACTGCGCGAACGCATGGTGTTCGTCGGCGCACACCTTCAGCCCTTCGCAGTGCCGGTCGTCGGCGACGGTTCGTGGAAGCGAGCCGTGGCGCGCTACGCGAGCGCCGTCGCCGCGACGGCGACGCTGGAGACGGTTCTGGCGAGCGATCCACGACGACGCCTCGTCGCGAACCTGGTCGCGGGCGCACTGAGCGCCGCCGATGTCGCGACCGACCGGGGACCGCAACGCTGGCTCGGCCCCGTCTACCTGATGAAGGTGATCGGCGGGCACGGCGGAACCCCGCGCCACGACACGGATTCCGGGAACACGGACGTCTCGCTACCGTCGGAGTTGGCCGCCCTCGCACTGCGAACACGGTCGCTCGCCCGATCGCCGATCACCCTCTACCGTTCCGGGTTCGGACGGCTGCTCGGCAGCCGCATGATGATGCTCGAACACACCGGCAGGCGGTCGGGACAGCAGCGGTTCGTCTGCCTCGAGGTCGTGGAACGTCCCGCACCGAACCGCCTCGTCATCGTCAGCGGCTTCGGCGAACGCTCGCAATGGTTCCGCAACCTGCAGGCGCACCCCGCGTGTTTCGTCAGCACCGGCGGGCGCGATCGAGTCCCGGCCACTGCTCGCATGCTCTCCGAGGACGAGTCGGCGGCGGCGCTGCGGCGCTACCAACAGGCACATCCGCGAGCCTGGAAGCACTTGCGCGGCGCGATCGAATCGACGGTGGGGGTCCCGGTGAACCAGCTACCGATGGTCGAACTGAGGCTACAGGAGTGACTCCGATGGCACGGCTCAACGGGGCGCCGCGACAACCTGCCTCGCGCGGTCCACGAACCCGAGCAGCGGTTCACGGAGACCGGTCCAGTCGTCGACGACGCCGCCGGTGTAGGCGGCTCGGGCGAGCTCGACTATCTCGCGTTCCCGTCCGTCGAGTTGCGCGGCGACGCGCGCTGCGGCCGCGTCCTTCGAGAGGATCTCTCCCGTCTCGGCCGTCGTCCACATCCGCGCCAGCGTGAGGACGACGTTGCGCTCGTCGCCGTCGAGGCCGTCGAGCAACTCCGGCAGGCCGTCCCGCATCGCCCGCATCACGTCCTGCGACGGGACGGGATCGAGCACGTCCTGCGGCGACCGCCCCGCGAGCAGCACCCCTGCCTGCCGGACCAGCGTGACCAGCACGGCCAGATCCGGATCGCTCGCCGGCCGTGGCAGAGCCCCGGCTTCGAACTCGTCGCGCAGCCACTCGCCGTATTGGAAGTCCCGGCGAGCCGGATGGAGCCACGGCACCACCTCGCCGCGCACGACGGTAGTGAGTTCGACCGGGTGTTCGTGGTCCCGAACCGGCCAGCGGCCCGAGACGCGCAGCAGCTCTCCGATCAGCTCGCGTCGAACCTGGTCGGACAGCGACGTTTCCGTCACCACGAGCACGTCGACATCGCTGTCCGGACGCAGACCTCCTGCGACCGCCGAGCCGTACAGGTACACACCCACACAGTCCTCGCCCAGCAGCCGAACGGTCAGCGCGGCGATGCGTTCCGCCACGGCAACCACGTGACCGTCCTTCCCACCGCAGCCCGCGTTCTCGAAGGTCGAAGCCGGGGCCGATCAGACCGGTGCGGTCTCGTCCCGCTCCGTCACGAACGCCCTGCGGTAATGCGCCAGTACTTTCGCCAACCGGTCGCGAGCGACCTTGGCCGCGTCGTCGTCGGCGCCGAATCCGACGTGCGCGGCGCATACGGTCCCGGCCGTGCGCGCTTCACGTCGCTGCTGCTGCTGTTCCACGCGTCCCATGGTCCCGCGCGGCGTGGAGCCCGGAAGAGGCACCCCCCCTGGTGGCATTCCGGTGTGACGGCTTCGGCACCGAGGGTTCACTGTTGCAGGACCGCTTGCACGTCGAGCTCGATCTGGATGGTCGGGCCGACGACGGCGATGCCTTTGGCGAGGGTTTGCTGCCAGTTCACCGAGTAGTCCTCACGCCGCAGCTCCGTCCTGCACACGCACGCAGCCCTGATTCCGTTCCAGGAGCGCAGGCCCAGGTACCGGGTGTCGAGTTCGACGGGGCTGGTGGTGTCGCGCAGCGTCAGGGCCCCGCGCACCTTCCACCGGTCGCCGCTGACCGGAACGAGGCGCTCGCTGCTGAACTGCAGCGTCGGATGCCTGGCGACGTCGAGGAAGTCGGGCGAGCGCAGGTGCTCGTCCCGCTGCGGCACGCCGGTGGTGATGCTGGCGGCGTCGATGGTGACGTCGACCTCGGAGTACTCGAACGGCGACTGCACCCGGATCTGACCGTCGAAGTTCAGGAATCCGCCGTGGATCTTCGACATGCCGATGTGTTGAGCGGTGAAACGCACTTCGGTGTGAGCCTGGTCGAACGTCCACAGGCCCGGTTCGGGCAAGGCCAACGAATCGTCCGGCTCGATCGTCACGCTCCCGAGCGAGTGGTGCTCGTTGACGCCGACCTCGACGCGCTCGATCTTGCTCTTGTAGCCGCCCGCGCTGACGGTGACCTTGTGTGGACCCGGCGGGACCATCGTGAGATACGAGCCGTATGTGTCGGTTTCGCCCGTAGCGACCTGCCGGTTGAACCGGTCCGTGACCGTAACCGTCGCGTCGGGTTGCAGCCGTTCCTGCTCATCGTGCACCTGGAGGCTGATCACGCCACCGGACAGCGGCGTGGGTGGCAGATAGGCAGTGGCGCTCGGGCGGGCTGAGCGCTGCGGGGACCAGCGCCGACGCAACCAGCCGACAACCATTGTGGTTCCTTTCCTCCTCGACAGGCCAGGTGCACGTATCGGCCCCGGCCGAGCACCGCTGAAACGAATGAACTGGGTGGCGAAAATGATCCTACTCGGCACCGACCCGAGAGATCCCGACACCGTCACGTGCAGGGCGCGCGGATTGATCTGCGTAGGTGGTTCTGTGGCCGGTCTGCGTACGTGGCAGGCAACACGTCGACGCACCGTACCTGGCCACAGCCCCAAACCGCGCGGCCTCTGAGAGCCTGTTCCTGAACTGATCTTGGGCTGATGGGGCGCTGCGGGGAAGGAGAGGGACTCCTGGTAGATCGAGTGGTGTCTAATCAGTCGCTCTACCGAGGAGTCCCGGGTGCCATCGTGCCTGAGCCTGTCGATACCTGGCGTGCGGGGTCGTGAGTGTTGCCTGTTGGCTACCACGCACCGTCCTTCGTGTAGGTCGCAGCGCTACCCGTCGGATATGACCGATGCTCAGTGGGCTGTGATCGAGCCGTTACTGCCGACGCCGGGGTGGCTGGCCGGTCGGGGTGGCCGCCGGGCCAAGCACTGCCGCCGCGAGATCGTCGACGCGATTCTGTACGTGGTCGACAACGGGATCAAATGGCGCGCCCTGCCAGCGGATTTCCCGCCGTGGTCCACTGTGTACAACCACTTCGCCGACTGGGAACGGCAGGAAGCCACCCAGGACCTGCTTGACGCTCTGCGAGACCGAGCACGGCTGACCGAAGGTCGTCACGCCGCTCCGAGCGCGGGCATCATCGACTCGGCCTCGGTCAAAGCCGCCGAGACCGTCGGTGCCGGTACCCGCGGGTTCGACGCGGGAAAGAAGATCAACGGCCGTAAACGCCACATCGCTGTGGATACCGCTGGCCTGCTGATCTGCGTGCTGGTCACCGGCGCCGGCGTCCAAGACCGCGTCGCCGCCCGGCACCTCCTCACACGGCTGCGTTACCTCTGCCCGAGCGTGCGGCACCTGTGGGCCGACTCCGGCTACACCGGCACCCTGATCGACTGGGCCAGAACCCTGTTCGGGATCAGCATCGACATCGTCGCCAAACTCGCAGGCCAAGTCGGCTTCGTCGTCCTACACCGCAGATGGGTCGTCGAACGCAGCCTCGCCTGGATCAACCAGCACCGCCGCTGCGTACGCGACTACGAACGCCTACCCCAACACCACGAAGCCATCGTCCGCTGGGCCATGATCCACACCACCAGCAAACGCCTCACCCAAGATTAGGAACAGGCTCTGAGCGTCTGCTCCGATCAATTAATTGTCTCAATGAGCGAGACATGTGTATTTCTCTTTCTCGTTCGTCAACGCGACCGGAACGTCCTCCCCAAGTTCCAAAAGGAGCAATGCTTGGGACCTGTGGATCGGCTGGGAGGGGGCGTACCTTCCCAGTGATCGAGTGAAGGTTCTCAAGCATGACCGGCGTTGCAGCGCTGGTCGGGAAGGTACGACCCATGCTTAGCGTAGTCCCTGATCCCACTTCTGGTAATGATGGCTCGACACAGGGCTCGTCGCCCTCGTCGTTGCTGGATGAGATTGCTCGTGAGGGTGCTCGGCGGATGTTGGCTGAGGCTCTGCAGGCCGAGGTGGATGCCTATATCTCCCAGCACTCCGGAGAGCGTGACGAGCACGGTCACCGGCTGGTGGTGCGCAACGGCTCGCACCAACCGCGTGAGGTGCTGACCAGCTCCGGTGCTGTCGAGGTCACCGCCCCGCGGGTCAATGACAAGCGCATCGACCCCGACACTGGCGAGCGCAAGCGGTTCTCCTCGGCGATCCTGCCGCCGTGGGCCCGCAAGTCACCCAAGATCACCGAGGTGTTGCCGCTGCTGTACCTGCACGGCCTCTCGTCCGGGGATTTCGTGCCCGCGCTGGGACAGTTCCTCGGCTCGACCAAGGGCCTGTCGTCGACGGTGATCACGAAGCTCACCGAGCAGTGGAAGGCCGAACAACGAGCCTTCGCCGCACGCGATCTGTCCGCAGTGGACTACGTGTATGTGTGGGCCGACGGCATTCACGTCAACATCCGCCTCGACGAGCACAAACTCTGCCTGCTGGTGCTCATCGGTGTCCGCGCCGACGGCCGCAAGGAACTCATCACGCTGGCCGATGGCTACCGCGAGTCCACCGAGTCCTGGGCCGATGTGCTGCGCGATTGCGCCCGCCGCGGCATGCGCGCCCCGACCCTGGCCATCGGCGACGGGGCCCTCGGGTTCTGGGGCGCACTGCGCGAGGTCTTCCCGACCACGGCCGAGCAGCGGTGCTGGTTCCACAAGACCGGCAACGTGCTGGCCGCCCTGCCGAAATCCGCCCAACCCGGCGCGAAAAAGGCCCTGGCCGAGATCTGGAACGCCGAGGACAAACACCACGCGCGTGAGGCCGTGACCGCCTTCGAGACCACCTACGGCGCGAAGTTTCCCAAGGCCGTCGCCAAGCTCACCGACGACCTCGACGAGCTACTCGCGTTCTTCGACTACCCGGCCGAACACTGGCAACACCTGCGCACCACCAACCCGATCGAGTCGACCTTCGCGACCGTGCGGCATCGAACGAAGGTCACCAAGGGACCCGGCTCGCGGGCTGCCGGGCTGGCCATGGCATTCAAGCTCATCGAATCCGCCCAAACCCGCTGGCGCGCGATCAACGCACCCCACCTCGTGGCCCTCGTCCGCGCCGGCGCCCGCTTCACAGCCGGCCAACTCATCGAACGCCCCGACGACCACGCCCCACCCTCAGCAGCCTAAACAAACTTCATCCACAGGTATTGACAATTGCTCTTCCAAAAGCGCTCTCACACGGCTGCCCTGGAATACGGAACCAACAATACTCGCAAATGGGTCGCCGAGCTCGTCACCGACTACGGCGTCGTGGCCTCGTCGCGCGCGAAGTCGTCTAGATCATGGAGGGCGCGATGCTCGCGCAAGACCCCACCGCCCGCGCTCAGCACCAGATCCACACTATGGACGCTCCAGCGCGAGGTATCGCCAGTCTCGCCGATAGTCATCCGTGCGAGCCGCAACGGCAGTCCGTATCTGCTCCGGCGCGTCGTCACCGACGATGAGCCGAAGCCGCTCGTCCTCCGCGTCCGCGATGTGGCGCACGATTGCCGCTGCGGCCTCCGCGACGGGAGTACCACCGCCCGTGCCGTCGACACCGGGCCAGGGCACCTCGGACGTGCCGAACAACTGAGTGCGGATTTCGTCGTACGCGGGATCGGGCGTGGCGAACCGCATGCTGCCCGTCGCCACTCGGTGCCGACGCCACCGAGCTCCGCGATGGTCACGCGAATGCCGAAGTCTCGCGCTTCCGCAGCCAGTGCTTCGCTGAAGCCCTCCAGCCCCCATTTCGAAGCGTTGTAGGCCCCCAGCGTCGGCATCGTCCCCACAGCGCCCACCGTGGATATCTGCACGATCTGCCCACTCCCCCGAATACGCATCGGCCGCAGCGCTGCCTGTGCCAGCCAGAGCGGGCCGAGCAGGTTCGTCTCGATGATCTCCCGCGCGTCCTGTTCGCCGAGCTCTTCGATCGCGCCGACCAGGCCGTAGCCGGCGTTGTTCACCAGCACATCGAGATGTCC
Organism: Allosaccharopolyspora coralli; assembly: GCF_009664835.1. Lineage (NCBI taxonomy): Bacteria > Bacillati > Actinomycetota > Actinomycetes > Pseudonocardiales > Pseudonocardiaceae > Allosaccharopolyspora > Allosaccharopolyspora coralli. The sequence goes on along the minus strand of NZ_CP045929.1, from coordinate 852,862 downwards.
GAAGTGCTCGACCGCCCGGTCTACAGCAGCTCGAGCACCGTCGCGGTCGCGAACGTCGAGCCGGTGCACCACCAGTCGCTCGTGCGCGGTCAGCGAGTGCTCACCCCGAACCGTGGCGATGACGGAATGCCCTGCCTCCAGCGCCAGTCGGGTGAGTGCTCGACCGAGGCCACGGTTCGCTCCGGTGATCATCCACGTCTGCGTCGTCATACGTTCACACCGTACACGGAAACTGGACGCACCGTCTCGTTTTTGTAGGCTGGTCACCATGGCACGCCCTCGAACGGTCACCCGAGTGCACCAAGCCGTCCTGGCGATGGTCGGAGAGATCGGCTTCGCCCGGTTGACGATGGAAGGCATCGCCACTCGCGCCCAGGTCAGCAAGCAGACGCTGTACCGTTCCTGGCCGTCGCCGGCGGCCATTCTCTTCGATGCGCTGCTGGCTTCCAGCTCGGCCCCGAACGGTGAGATCCAGGTGCCGGATACCGGCCAGCTGGCGAACGATCTCGAGGCACTGCTGCTGGCCACGGTGGCGGAGATGAACGACGCCGCACACGACACGATGCTCAGGGCAGTCACCGCCGAGATCCAGACCGACCCGGCGCTCGCGACCGACCTGCGAACCCGCCTACTCGACCCGCAACTCCGTGCAGTGGCCGCACGGCTCGCTGAGGCAGGGGTGCAGGACCCCGCGGCGATCACCGAACTGCTGTACGGGCCGATGTTTCACCGATGGCTGCTGCGCACCGGCCCCTTGGACACCGACTGGGCTCAGGCACATCTCCAACGCGTCCTCAAGGCGATCGACTGGTCCACCAGCTCCCCGTGACCGTGTGGGGCCGGGCGCGGACTTCGCGCCGGCCATCGATCCGGCGGCCACGAGGTCACCATAGGAGACGATCTCGGGACCATTCTGGTGGCTCTGCACGGTCCCCCACCAGGGCGTTCGTGTCTGGCGCCCGGTGTTCCCGGCCTGCACACTGTCGCCCGATGGGGAACGGACATACGAGCGAGTCGACGCAGTCCCCGGACCGCGCACGTGACGGCGCAGACCCGGTCGACCCGAGCGGCGCCGACGAGCCGCGTATCGACGAGGCCACGGAACCCGCAGATGTCGAAGAGCAACTGCGCAAACACGGCGTCCGCATCGGAAAGGGCGGGGTCACGCCTGCGGTGTTCTGGCCCGCATTCCTCATTATCGCCGGCATCACGATCACCGCGATCCTGTTCCCCTCCGGCACCAGCGAGGTGCTGAACACGCTCCAGACCGGCATCACCGAAGGTCTGGGATGGTATTACATGATCGTGGTGGCCGCGTTCATCGTGTTCGCGGTGTGGATGGGGCTGAGCCGTTTCGGCAACATCAAGTTGGGCCACGACGACGAGCCGCCGGAGTTCGGCGTGTGGTCCTGGTTCTCCATGCTGTTCGCGGCAGGTATGGGTATCGGGCTGGTCTTCTACGGGCTGGCCGAGCCACTCACCTTCGCCACCAGCGACCCCAAGCCCGGCACGGCAGGCTCAGCTGAGGAGCTCGCCCAGCTCGGCATGGCACAGGCTTTCGTGCACTGGGGCCTGCACCCGTGGGCGGTCTACGCCGTCATCGGACTCGCACTCGCGTACGCGATCCACCGGCGCGGACGTCCGGTGTCCATCCGGTGGGCGATGGAGCCACTGTTCGGGGACCGGGTCAAGGGCTGGATCGGTGATCTGATCGATGTCCTCGCCATCATCGGCACCGTTTTCGGGGTGGCCACCTCACTCGGTCTGGGTGTTCAGCAGATTGCTGCCGGCCTGTCGGCGATGGGTGTCCTGGGCGAGGCGAACAACACGGTCCTCGTGATCCTGATCGTCATCATCACGCTGTTGGCCATCGCCTCTGTGGTCAGCGGTCTCGGTCGAGGCATCAAGTGGCTCTCCAACATCAACCTGTCGATGATGGGAGTGCTGCTCGTCTCGGTGCTGGTGCTCGGGCCCACGCTGTTCCTGTTGCGCGACTTCGTCCAGTCCCTGGGGGTCTATCTCGCCAACGTACTGAACATGACCTTCGACGCGGGCGCGTACACCGGCGACGCGGGGCAGGAATGGATGGCGACCTGGACGATCTTCTATTGGGGCTGGTGGATGGCGTGGGCGCCGTTCGTCGGGGTGTTCATCGCCCGCATCTCCCGCGGCCGAACGATCCGGCAGTTCATCGCCGGTGTGCTGCTGGTCCCAACCGTCCTCGGGTTCTTGTGGCTCGCGGCTCTGGGCGGTACCGGCATCCACCAGCAGCTCTACGGCCAGGGTGGTTTGGTCGACCCCGAGCAGGGAGTGATCGCCGAGGAGGCCCTGTTCCTCGGCCTCGAACAGCTCCCTCTGGGCGCGGTGCTCTCGGTCCTCGCGATCGTGCTGGTGGCGATCTTCTTCATCACGTCATCGGACTCCGGCTCGCTGGTGGTCGACATGCTGGCCTCCGGCGGGCACCCGAACCCACCGACCTGGAGCCGGGTGTTGTGGGCCTCGTTGGAGGGTCTGGTCGCGATCGGGCTATTGCTCGCCGGCAGCACATCCGCGTTGCAGGCAGGTTCCATCGCCACAGCTCTGCCGTTCAGCATCGTGCTGATCCTGATGTGTTTCGCCACGTACCGAGCGCTGAGCGCCGAGCACCGGCAGCTGCTGAACACCGAGCGGCGGCTCCGAGGGCGTGAGCTCGCAGGCGCGCTCTCGCACGACTTCGACGAACACTTCGGTGAGCAGGTCGACGCCCGGATCGACTACGCACTGACAAGCACGACGGGAATCTGGAACCGAGAGAGCAAGCGCAACCCCGTTGCCACCCTCACCCGCTCCCGACGCCGCAGGAGAAGCGGCCGGTCCGGCGCCACCGGAGGCCCCGGCGCGGGCGGCCGCTCAAGTTCGGGTGACGGCTCCGGAGCTGGAAGCGCGGGCCCGGAGTGACGGGCTGCTTTGCCACGTGGCGTTTCTGCTGACGAATCGTTGACCAACACTCCGCACCCCTAGTCTTTTGACCAGGGCACACGCGCTCGATCACACGTTGAAGCGGAACTCGAAAACGTCGCCATAGCTGGGAACGAGGATCGCACTCCTCGTGCGTGCCGCCACTCGCAGACGTCCACGCAGGGGGACCCCATCCTCATCGCTACGCACTGTCAACTCCTGCCCAGGAGCCACGCTTCCTAGCACCGACTGTCTGGAGCGACGAGGCTGCTCTTGGCCCCAGCTTCGTGAATCGCTTCCTCGAACGCCTCCTCGGACACGGAGTCCAGCAGGTCGAGCGGCGACTGAGCATGGCCGTCTGCCCCCTTCGGCAAGGCAGGGTGAGGCGTCTGCCACCAGTCCAGCAGCGCCGAGGTGACGAGCACCGGGCGCGCGTCGCTGCAGGCGGCGGCGAACGCCTTGTTGATCTCCGCGAGGGCGTCGATGATCCTCCCGTCGCGGAACTGAAAAGCGGGGTAATGCTTCGTCCCACCGAGCTCGATTTCGATCACGACCTCGTACCTGAGGTAGGTCCGCAGCAAGGACTTCTGCGCGCCTCGCTTCGCCGCGGCCAGCTGTCCGGGCGTCCGCTGCTTGTCCGTGGGCGTCGGCTGCGCAGCGGTGAGCGCTGCACGGGCCTGCGGGGCGGTGAGGCTGTCAACGCGGTCGAGGAGGCTTGCGGCCAGCATCGGCGAAGAGTCGAGGGCGAACCCCTGCTCCCAGATCGGACGGCCCCTCCAGTCTGCCGGGAACCCGAGCTGGCCCATGGCGAAGCCGAGCGTGTCCGATCTGTCCTCGATGAAGTCGGCGATGTCGATGACGTCGGTCCGTTCCGGCGCGATGCTGAGGAGGAGGTGACGCATGATCAGCAGCACGCCGTAGAGCTTGTTGTTCGTGCCCTCGGCGGCGAGCGGGAACAAGGGATCGTCGTCGTCCTTGCGCGCCTCGCCGGGCGCATCGATCAGCACGTCGAACGTGCGGTTCCACAGGCGGCCGTAGTGCGCGCAGATGTTCCGGACGTTCCGGAGGTTGTTGAGCCAGTTCCCCAGGGCACCGCGGTCGCCGCGGCCGTCGGCGGCGTGGGCCTGGAATCGCGCGGCGAGGACCTCCTGATCGCCCTGGCGCATCAGGCCGTAGAGACTGCTCAGGACACCGAAGGACATCACCTCCGTCGCCACCCAGATCGGCAGATGCGGGCCGTACTTCTCACGGAAGTGCACGACGAAGTCGCCCCTCGCACGCTTCTCGTGGCGGTCGTATTCCTCGAGCCACTCGCGATAAGCGGACGTGGGCTCGGGCAACGCCTCCGGATCCCCGCGCCTCACTGCACCCAGCGCCTCGGGGTTCCGGTGCGCGAACGCATCGACTCTGCCGAGTCGGTGGCCAATAAAGAACCGAAACGCCGTCTCGATCGTGCTGAGCGCATCTCCCAGTCGGGTGCGGAGCTCGTGGTCGAATTCGTACAGGGAGACCACGTGCGCGAGGCTGGTCCCGGGCACGAATGATTCCAGGCGCACCTCGCGCCCCTCGTCGTCGAACCGGGGTGCAGGAGGCTCGGGCCGAGCTCGGTAGAGATGCCAGTAGCCGGACAGCCGGTAATAGCCGTAGCGCTGCAGGACCCCCGCCGCGAACTCGTCCGTGCCGCACTCCATGCCGCGCTCGCGCAACCGACGGATCTGCGCGGGAAGCGTGAGGAACGGCTTCGCGTAGGTGCTCTCCGGGATCGTCACTTGCGCATCATCCTGGAGTCCCCGGCACCGGGGATAGAAAGAGAACAAGCCTGCGTCTCATCGCGAGAAGCAGGCCTGTCGTGATATTTCGAAGATACCCGCTTTCACAGACCCCGTCAAAGACAGCTCGTGCCGTACCGGCCTCATCACAAGTAGGGCGCGTCCCGCCAATCGCAGACGTCGCGTAGGTGAGGACCATCGCTCGGGCGTCCATATCCTCCCACCTCCGCCGCGCACACGCGATGCCTTCGCTCCGCTCCGAATCCTGGCAGGGGATGGAAGGCAGGGACGATCAGATCGCGCAGCCGTTGGCCCGGGACGAGCTCGACGCCGAGGATCCCTGCCGAGCATGCGGACAGCCCTGGGTCGACGGGCAGTCCTGGGCGAGCCAGGGAACACGCCGACGCGCGACGACGAGCGAGGACCGGCCGAACATCTGCTGACCGCCTGCTTCTTCCCGCTGCTAGACGTTGAAGCGGAACTCCACGACGTCGCCGTCGTGCATGACGTAGTCCTTGCCTTCCATCCGGACCTTGCCTGCGGACTTCGCGTCGGCCATCGACCCGGCCGCGACGAGATCGCCGTAGGAGACAATCTCGGCCTTGATGAAGCCGCGTTCGAAGTCGGTGTGGATGACACCGGCCGCCTGCGGCGCGGTCCACCCGGTGCGGATGGTCCACGCGCGCGCTTCCTTCGGGCCCGCCGTGAGATACGTCTGCAGGCCGAGTGTGTGGAAACCCGCGCGGGCCAAGGCGTTCAGTCCGGGCTCAGGCTGACCGACGGACTCCAGGAGCTCGCGGGCGGACTCCTCGTCGAGCTCGATGAGTTCCGATTCGACCTTCGCGTCGAGGAACACCGCGTCGCCGGGGGCGACCAGGTCCCGCAGCTTCTGTTGCTTGTCCTCGTCGGCGAGCACGCCCTCGTCGGCGTTGAACACGTACAGGAACGGCTTCGTGGTCAGCAGGTTCAGCTCACGCAGCAGCGGATCCGGATCGTGGCCGTACGCCGAGAACAGCGTCTTCCCCGATTCCAGGACCCCGTTCGCCGCCTTGGCCGCATCGAGCATGGGCCGCTTGTCCTTGTGCGTCCGGGCTTCCTTCTCCAGCCTCGGCAGCGCCTTCTCCAAGGTCTGCAGATCGGCGAGGATCAGCTCGGTGTTGATCGTCTCGATGTCGCTGGACGGGTCCACCCGACCGTCGACGTGCACCACGTCGGGGTCGTCGAAGACGCGGATCACCTGGCAGATGGCGTCCGCCTCACGGATGTTGGCGAGGAACTTGTTGCCCAGGCCTTGTCCCTCCGACGCGCCCTGGACGATCCCGGCGATGTCGACGAACGAGACCGTCGCAGGCAGCGTCTTCGCGGAGCTGAACATCTCCGCGAGCGTGTCCAGCCGGGGGTCCGGAAGCGGCACCACCCCGACGTTCGGTTCGATCGTCGCGAACGGGTAGTTCGCGGCGACCGCGTCGTTCCGGGTCAGCGCGTTGAACAGCGTGGACTTGCCCACGTTGGGCAGGCCGACGATTCCCAGGGTGAGGCTCACGGGTCCCGCAGTGTAGTCCGTGCGGTCCCCCGCCTTCCCGGCCAGGCCAGGTGCGAGCGGCCGGGGGCCCGACTCACCCAGTCGTCCTCGCCCTCAGCCGTCGTCGCCCTCGTCCTCGCCGCCGCCCTGACCACCGCCATCGTCGCCTTCCTGGCCACCGCCGTCTTGGCCACCGCCGTCTTGGCCGCCGCCGTCCTGCTGCTCCTGTTCCTGGTCCTCAGGCGCGGGCATGACGTCGTCGCACCCCGTCGCCACAGTCAGGGCCAGCACCGCACCGGCCACCGCCCCTGCCGCCTTGATTCCCCGCGTAGTTCGAGCCATACCCCGAGCCTACTGATCATTCCCGGACGTGGGGGAGCTCTCCCCCACAAGGTCGACATTCACAGCAGTGGAGGCATCGCCACCACGGTCGAGGTCCGCGAGACGGGTGCCGACGGCGACGTCCGATTTCCGCTAGTGACGGCGCTGGGACGCTGGCACCATCGTGCACATGCTGGTGGAAACCGAACAGGCGTACCGGGCGGTGTCGTCCCGCGACGCGCGCTTCGACGGATGCTTCGTCACCGCGGTGCGCACCACCGGGATCTACTGCCGCCCCTCGTGCCCCGCACGGACGCCGAAACCGGACAACGTCGACTTCTATCCGACCACCGCCGCCGCCCAGGGCGCCGGTTATCGGGCGTGTCGACGCTGTCTGCCGGACGCCGTCCCCGGCTCGCCGGAATGGGACCTGCGCGCGGACCTCGCCGGCCGAGCCATGCGGTTGATCCGGGACGGCGAGGTCGAACGGTCCGGTGTGGACGGACTGGCCGCGCAGCTGGGGTACTCGACGCGCCAGCTGACTCGCGTGCTCACCGGCGAGCTCGGCGCGGGACCGCTGTCACTCGCCCGCGCACACCGGGCACACTCCGCCCGGGTCCTCATCGAACGGACCGCGCTGCCGTTCTCCGACGTCGCGTTCGCCGCCGGGTTCGCCAGCCTGCGCCAGTTCAACGACACGGTTCGCGAAGTCTTCGCCGCCACTCCCACCGCGTTGCGTGCCCGCCGAACTCCTGCCGAGGCGAACTTCGCCGGGAACGTGCACCTCCGGCTGCCGGCGCGGCCACCCTTCGACAGCGACGGGGTCCTCGGCTTTCTCGCCGCCAGATCCATCCACGGCGTCGAAGACACCGGACCCGGCCGATACACGCGGGCGTTGCGGCTCGCGCACGGACCGGCCATGGTGACACTCCGACCCGACACCGACCACGTGAAGTGCTCTCTGCGCCTCTCCGACCTGCGCGACCTCGCCAGCGCGGTGAATCGGCTGCGCCGTCTCTTCGACCTCGACGCCGACCCGGTGGCCGTGGACTCGACGCTCGGCGCCGACCCGGCACTCGCGGACACGGTGCACCGGACGCCGGGAGTTCGGGTGCCGGGCAGTGTCGACGGCGACGAGATCCTGATCCGTGCACTGCTCGGACAACAAATCTCGGTCGCGGCCGCGCGCACGGCCGCGCGGAGACTCACCGAACGCCTCGGCGAGCCACTCGACACGCCCGACGGCGCCGTGCACACCCTGTTTCCCACGTCCGACGCGCTCGCGTCGGAGGCGGCCGACGTGCTGACCGGACCGCGCCGCCGCGTCGAGACCGTCGTTGCGGCGGCAGGCGCCCTGGCCGACGGAACACTCCGCATCGACCCGGGCCGCGACGCGGACGAACTCCGTGCCGAACTCCAGAGCTTCCCTGGAATCGGACCGTGGACGGCGAGCTACGTGATCATGCGCGTGCTCGGCGCGCCGGACGTCCTGCTCGACGGAGATCTGGTGCTCCGCAAAGGAGCACGTGCATTGGGAATCCCTGATACCTCCACCGGCTTGCGCACGCACTCGGAACGGTGGCGCCCCTGGCGCGCTTACGCCGGAATGCACTGCTGGCGCGCCGCATCCACACTCTCTCGAACGGAGGCACCATGACCACCGCACATTGGTCCATAGTAGACACATTCCTCGGGCCGTTCACGGCCGTCGCCGACTCCGACGGAGCGGTACTCGCAGCCGGCTGGACGGACGACCTCGCGGCACTGCTCGAGGTCGTGTCCCCCTCGCTGCGGCCGACCGAGCCTCGCCGGAGGAACGACCTCGGAGAGGTCACCGACGCCGTGGCGGCCTACCACCAGGGCGATCTCGGCGCGGTCGACGCTGTCCCGGTACGCCAGAGCTCCGGACCGTTCCTCACTCACGCCTGGGACGTGCTGCGCAAGGTCCCACCGGGCGAACCGATCAGCTACACGGCCTTCGCGGACCTGGCAGGGCGTCCCGGAGCCGTCCGAGCAGCGGCCTCGGCGTGCGCACGGAACGCGGCAGCGCTGTTCGTGCCGTGCCACCGCATCCTGCGCACCGACGGCACGCTCGGGGGCTTCCGCTGGGGCCTCGACCTCAAGCGCAGCCTCCTCACCCACGAAACCCCGTGATCCGCCGAGGCGAACGGCACGTTCGCCTCGTCTCGTGGGGCGAAAGTGCCGTTCGCCCCGTCTCGTGGGGCGAAAGTGCCGTTCGCCCCGTCTCGTGGGGCGAAAGTGCCGTTCGCCCCGTCTCGTGGGGCGAAAGTGCCGTTCGCCCCGTCTCGTGGGGCGAAAGTGCCGTTCACCTCAGTGGGGCTGGATGGGTTCAGGTGAGGATGGTGAGGGAGGAGCCCGCGCGGGACTTGCGGACGTGCAGTTGCGAGCTGATCCGCTGTCGCATCTCCGTGACGTGCGAGACCAGCCCCACGACACGGCCCCCCGCTCGCAACTCGTCGAGCGTGTCCATCACCAGGTCGAGCGTGTCCGCATCGAGCGTGCCGAAACCCTCGTCGATGAACAACGTGTCGAGCAAGGCACCCCCGGTGTCGGCGGCGACGACGTCGGCGAGCCCGAGCGCCAGCGACAGCGAAGCGAGAAACGACTCGCCACCCGAGAGCGTCTTCGTCGGGCGTGCATGGCCGGAGTAGTCGTCCAGCACGTCGAGGCCCAGTCCGCCCCGCGTTCCCCGCGCACCGGCGGCGTCGGAATGCACGAACGAGTACCGGCCGTCACTCATCCGTTGCAGCCGATGAGTGGCCGCGACCGCCACTTCTTCGAGGCGGGCCGCGAGGACGTACGACTGCAACGAGATCTTCCGGGAGTTCTGACCACGGCCGTTCACCACGTCGGCGAGCGCCGCCAGTTCGGCGTGGGCGGCCCGGACCGGCTCGGCCTCGGCCCACGCCTTGCGCAACCGCTCGGCGAGCTGTTCCACGGTGGTGTGCCGTTGCTCGGCGGAACGGGCGGCCGCGGTGGCGTTCTCTGCGGTCGTCCGCGCGGTCGCAGCCGCCTCCTCCACACCGTCGAGGCTGATCTCCTGGTCCGGGTCGACGCCGAAAAGCTCGGCGTCGCCGAGCGTCGCGCGTGCCGTCGCCGCGCGCTGCTCCGCGTCGGTGAGCGCGTCGGTGAGTTCGGCGACGCGCTCCGCATCGCGTTCGGCGGCCAACGCCGCGTCCACACCCTCGAAGCCCGCTTCCGACGCGGCCTGCCCGACCGCGTCGCGCTGCTCCGAGACCCGGCGCTGCGTGTCGTCCCTGGCGAGTCGAGCCGTGACGAGCCTGTCGACCCGCTCGGCCAGGTCGAGCCGGTGTGCACGGTGCGCGGCGACGCTCGGGTGCTCGCCGCGTGCCTCGTCGAGCTGCTTGTCCCGCTCGGTGACCGCGGTCGCCAGTGAGTCGTGCTCGGTTCTCGCCGAGGCGAGCGCGGCGGCCAATTCGCTGCGTTGCTTGGCGACCGATTCCGACTCCGACTCGTGCTCGCCGAGTTTCTTCGTCAGTTCCGGCACCTTCTCGGCCGCGGAGCGCAACGTATCCCGCTCGTGGGTGGCGGTGCCCAGTGCCTCATCGAGGTCGTCGGCAGAACGGTCGCTGAGTCGCTCACGAAGACGCGTACACGTCCGTTCCGCCTCGGCGACAGCCCGGGCCGACTCGTCCCGTCTGGCGTGCGCGCGCTGCTCGACCGCACGGGCCTCTTCCTCGTCCTCCGGGCCGACCGGCTCGTCGACCGGCTCCCCCGGTGCGGGGTGTGCCTGCGAGCCACACACCGGACACGGTGCGCCCTCGGACAGTCCGGCGGCGAGCTCGGCCGCCATCCCCGCCAGCCGGCGCTCCCGCAGGTCCGCCACGCGGTCCCGCGCACTCTGATGCTCGTCGATCGCGGCGCGGGCACTCTCACTCGCCTGTTCGTGGGCAGCGTCGGCGGCGGGGAGTTCCCGAGCGACCTGGCGGAGCGCCGTGAGTTCGTCGACCTTGTCCGAGGCCGGTCCGAGGCGGGTCTGTGCCTGCTGTGCCTCGTCCAGTGCCCTGCGGGTCTCGGTGATCCGTTCCGGAAGCCGTTCGGCCTGTTCGTCCAGCGTGCGCACCTGTGTGTCGCCGTCGGCGATGCGCGCTGTGAGATCGGCCAGCGTGGCACGGTCGGTGTCCTGCTGGCTCGCCACCGCCACCAGCTGTGCCAGCGCACCCGCCTGTTCGCGGTCCCTGCCGGCCGCCGCGCGCAGCGTGTCGACGGGGGCATCGGTGTCGACGCCGACACACCGTGCCGACGCGGTCTCGAAATCGGCCTGGGCGCGCTCGTGCTCCTGCTCGACGCGTCGCAAGGTGTGCTGTGCCGCGACCACCGGCGCGGCGCGCTGAGCACCGTCGCGTTCCACACGCCAGCCGTCGTGGGTATCCCGTTGCGCGGCCAGGTCGGCCAGTTCGGCGTTGGCGTGCCGCACGCGACGGACCTTGCCCGCGAGATCCCGTCGCTCGGCGAGCAGCGCCTCCGCGGTGTCCCGCTCACGCCGCGCACGCTCGTGACCGACCTGGGCCTCCTCCCGCTGTCGAAGAGCCGCCTTCTCGACGTCCTCGAGCCAGTCCTGTTCGGACTCGTACTCCGCGGCGTCGGTGCCGCTGACCTGCGAGACCCGTGCGACGAGGTCGCGCAGAACGCCGTCGTGCTCCTCGACGGCGCGCAGGCTCTCCCGGCGTCGCTGGACGAACCACTGCTCGGCGTCGGCGAAACGCCGGGTGCCGAACAGCTTCTCCAGCAGCGCGGCACGTTCGGACGTGTCGGCGCGCAGGAACCGGGCGAACTCGCCCTGCGGCAGCAGGACCACCTGAAAGAACTGTTCCGCGCTCATACCCAGGAGTTGGTGCACCGTGCGGGCGACCTCGTCGATGCGTGTGTGCCCCTCGGCGGACTGCCCCTCGGGCACCGAGTCGAGCCAGCTGAGCGACGCGCGGGCCTGCTGGGTGGTGTAGCCGTCGCCGCGCTTCTTCGGGCGCTGGTACTCGGGACTGCGCTCGATCCGCAGCCGGTGGCCCTGCACGGTGAGTTCCAGCGCGACCGTCGTCGGGGTTCCTGCGTCGGCCGTGTCGCAGCGCAGCCGCTTCACCTCGTCCCGCGCTCCGGGAACCCGGCCGTACAGGGCGAACGCGATCGCGTCGAGCACCGTGGTCTTTCCTGCGCCGGTGTCCCCGTGCAGCAGGAACAGTCCGTCTTCGCCGAGTGCGTCGAAGTCGACGGACTCGTGGCCCCGGTACGGGCCGAACGCGGACAGTTCCAGCGAGTGCAACCTCATCCAGCGGCCTCCGCGACGTCGGCGGACCGCAGGGCCTCCGACAGCAGCTCCTGTTCGGACGTGGTCGGCTCGGAGCCCCGACAGTCGGCCACGAAACCGCGCGCGAGCGTGTGGTCGTCACGTCCGCGAACCGCCTCGGAGTAGCGCAGCGTCGACGTCGCGCGACCGGCGTCGGGCTCCCACTCGAGATGCACGGCGTGCGGGAATCGCTGTTGCAACCGACGCATCGCCTCGAGCGGACGCACCTCGTCGGTCAGCGTCGCGGACAGGTAGGCCTCCTCCAGGTCCGCGTACTGCTCGTGGGCGAGCAGGTCGTCCAACGTGGCCCGCACGGTCGCGAGCCGTCGCGGGACCGGCAGCTCCCGGCGTTCGACGCCCGCGAGTCCGCTCTCGGCGAGGTCGACCAGCCACACGGATTTCCGTTGCCGTGCCTCGGAGAACGAGTACGCGACCGGGCTGCCCGAATAGCGCAGGTGCTCGTCGAGGCGTTGTGGCCCGTGCAGGTGCCCGAGTGCCACGTAGTGGGCGCCGTCGAACACCGAACCCGGCACCTGTTCGACACCGCCGACCGCGATGGTGCGTTCCGACTCGGTCGGCTCGCCTCCGGTCACGAAGGCGTGCGCGAGGACGACGGAGCGGGTTTGCGATGCGCGAGCGCGGAGATCGGTGGTGATGCGCCGCATCGCCTCGGTCAGTACCGCTGCGTGGCCGCGAGCGTCGACATCGCCCGCGCCTGGCACGTCACCACAGGACTGCAGGGCACGACGAGCGGGATCCGGTTCCAGGTAAGGGATTCCGTAGAAGGCGACGGGGCCGTGCGCGTCGTCGAGCAGCACCGGCTCGTGCAGACCACAGATCCGGGTGCGCAGGTGCAACCCGCCCGCCGCTGCGAACTCGGCGAACGCACCGACACGAGCAGCGGAGTCGTGGTTTCCCGGGGTCACCACGATCTGCGCTCCCGCTTCCCGCACACGGGCGAGCACGCGGACGCACATCTCGACGGCCTCGCCGGAAGGAACGGCGCGGTCGTAGAGGTCCCCGGAGATCACGACCACGTCGACGCGTTCCGTGGTGACCAGGTCCGCCAATCCGGACAGCACCTGTTCCTGATCGGCGAGCAGATCACGACCGTGGAACGTCCGGCCGACGTGCCAGTCGGAGGTGTGCAGCACCCGCATGGGATCAAGCTAACCGGGCGGCCCGACATCGACCGGGACCCCCCGGATCACTTCGGCGTGTCGGACAGCGAACCGGGCGACGCCGTGCTCAGCCGGCTCGGCGGCCAGGCATGATCGTCACGGAACGGGCCGCTCAGCCCTCGTCGTCGTCATCGAGGTCGACCCCGTCCTCGATCTCCTGCTGGGTGAGGATGTCGACGCTGCCGAAGGCACCCCGAGCGTCGACGACGACCTCGCGTTCGCCCTGTCCGGTGCACGCGGCGAGGCAATCCACACCGCCGAACATCAGCAGGCCTTCCTGCACCACCTGCGTACCGTTCGGCACCACCACCGTCGCGGAACCGAACAGGACGCCGACTTGGACCGACCCGTCCGCCGCCGAGACGACCCGTTCACCGAAGACCGACGCGCCGTCGTCGGAGGTCGCGACGTAACTGCCCAGCAGAAGGACACCCAGCGCCATCACGACAGGAGGAATCAGTCCCGCCCACGTGCCTCGCCGATCCGAATCCGACGTCTCCACCGACGAAGAGGCCTCCTCCGCTCGCGCCGGAGGTTCACCGTCGGTCAGCTCGGGCAGATCGTTCGTCAGCACGTCGAGGTCACTGCGGGTCTTCGCGGACCAGCACCGCGCCGCGCGGTCGTCGTACTCGGCCAGCGTCAGGAACCGTTCAGAAAGTGTGTAAAAACGTGCACTTCCTGAGCTACGTATCGCTACGCAGCCTTGGCCGCACCGTCCGGTGCGGCCTTCCCGTGGCGATACCCCACGCCAGCAGAGCTGGTCTTACCAGGGTTTCCAGCGGGCTCGTTTTCCGTCCCGGCGCAACTCTCCGTGGACGTGCCACCCGCAGCCTCGGCCAGTCCGGCGAGGTTGCGGGCGGCGTTGAGGTCACGATCCAGGGACAGGCCGCAGGCATCGCAGTTGAAGGTCCGCTCGGACAGGCGCAGCTTGGTTTTCACCGCGCCACAGGCCGAGCAGGTTTTGCTGGATGGGTACCACCGGTCGGCGACAACCAGGCGACGTCTGTTCCAGGTAGTTTTGTAGTCGAGTTGGCGCCGCAGCTCGCCCATGCCCACGTCCGCGATCGAGCGGGACAAGGTGCGGCTTTTCAGCATCCCGGCCACGTTCAGGTCCTCGACCACGACCGTGTCGAACTCGTCGACGAGTCGGCTCGACAGCTGGTGCAGCCCCTCGGCGCGGGCGTTCGCGACATAGTGCTGCACTCGACGCACCCGGTCTTGCGTGTCGTGCCACCGGTTCGACGGTTTCTGCTTGGTCCGCTTGTCCGGACCCGTGCGGCGGGACGTCTGCCGTTGCAGTCGGCGCAGTTTCCGCTGCGCACGGTCCAGGTGCTTCGGATTCGACACGTGTTCGCCGGTGGAGAGCACCGCCAGGTGCTTGACCCCGAGGTCGACGCCCACGGTGCCGCCGGTGGTAGCCGGTTGCGGTTGGTCGCGTTGCACTTCGGCTTGCAAGGACACCAACCACCGGCCCCTGCGATGCGACACGGTGGCTTTCAGGATGCGGGCGGTGTCGGCCTCGATGCGCCGGGCGAGTTTCCGGGTCGACTCGTGGGTGCGCACGGTGCCGATCGTCGGCAGCCGCACGTGCCGCCGATTGCGTTGAGCGAGTCCGAACGCGCCGGTGGTGAACGTGGCAGACCAGGTAGAGCGCTTCGACTTGAACCGGGGGAATCCCACCCGCTTACCGACCCGCTGCCCTTTCCGGGACCGGTTCCAGTTGTTCAACGCGGTCGCGAGGTTGGCCAGCCCGGACGAGTACGCCTCCTTGGAATTCTCGGCCCACCAGGGCGCCACCGCGTGCTTGGCGGCGTTCCAGGTTTTCCGCAGACTGTAAGCGGACCAGTTCAGACCGGGCGTCACCTCGTCTTCGGATACGCCGTACGAGCCTTCCGCTTCCTGCTGGTCGAGGTTGGCTTTCACCCGGGCCAAGGCCCAGTTGTAGGCGAACCGTTGCCCGCCGCAGTTGCTGCGCAACGCGTCTGCTTGCTGCTCGGTCGGGGCCAGCGCGAACTCATACGCCTGCACCGTGAACCCCGGTCGGGGCTGGAACGTCCGGCTCATCGCGGCGGCACCTCCGCAGCTTTCAGGGCTGCTTTCGCCCGTTTCGCTGCGGACCGGCGCCCGTACAGCCGGGCGCACATGCTGGTGAGCACCTCGGTCACATCGCGCACCAGGTCATCTTCCACTTCGGCATCGTCGAGGACGACGATCCGGCGGGACTGTGCGGCGAGTGCGGCTTCGAGGTGTTCGACGCCGAACCGGGCGAGACGGTCGCGGTGCTCCACCACGATCGTTGTAGCAGCCGGGTCTGACAGGAGTGTGCGGAGTTTCGGCCGGTTGCCGTTCAGCCCGGAGCCGACTTCGGTGACCGTGCTGTCCAGGGTGAAGTCCTGTCGGGCGCATTCCTGCGCGACCCGTCCGGCTTGCCGGTCGAGGTCGTCGCGCTGGTCCGTGCTGGACACGCGGCAGTACGCCACCGTCCGCCCGGACTCGGTGGCCGACGGTTCGACCAGGATCGTGCCCGTATCAAGCTGCCGAGCAGGCGCGGGCAACGTGCCCGCATGGAACCAACTCAACGCAGCCCGATACGACACACCCTGTGCACGCGCCCACTCCTTCAACCTCACCCGTACAGAACAACACACGATGACACGGAACTACTCAGAACCAGCAACAGTTAAGCACCCCTCCGCCTGCGCCTTCTGCAGCTGGGCGTCCACCTCTCGGCGCGCGCTGTCACCGACGCGAATGCTGTCCGGATCCGTCACACCCGTCAGTATGACCCGACTCTCGGCGCCTCGTCCGCGGAACCCGATGAACAGGACTTTTCGCGCCGGGCCGACACGCGGGCGGCATGTCCGCCGACGTTCTTGTCGGTGGTGTGCGCCATGATCGTCGCATCAGACACACCACCCATCGACGAGGGAGGACACCAGCGTGAGTACCGGGGTGCTCGTCACGATCATGGTCGTACTGGTGCTGCTGTTCGCGGCCGCACTGGCACTGCTGTGGCGGCTCTACAGCGACAGCGCCCGGCGCGCCGACCAGGCACTGCGCATGGTCGAGGCCGAACGCGCCCGCACCTCCGAGCAGCAGGCGGCACTGCGCCGCTACGAGGTCACGTTCGCCTCCATCACCGGTCGCGGTGAGCTGGGGGAACAGGTGCTCGTCGAGACGGCTCGCGCACTCGGCCTGCGGGAGGGCGTGCACTTCGAACTGCAGGCCGACGTCGCCGGCGGTGGCGCGGCGAAACCGGACATGGTGCTCACCGTGGGGGGTGGGCGGAAGGTTCCGGTCGACGCGAAGGCCAGCCTGGCGGTGTGGGCCGAGGCGATGGAGACCGACGACCCGGAGGAACGTGCCGACGCCCTGCGGGTCCACGTCCGTAACATCCGCTCCCGGGCGACGGAACTCGCGGGCAAGGGGTACCAGCGGTGGGCGGACGCCATCTACGGCTCGATCATGTTCGTCCCCTCGGACGCTGCCGTGATCTCAGCGCTCGACACCGACCCGCAACTGCTGTCGTGGCTGTTCGGCAAGCGGGTGTTCCTCTGCGGACCGACCGGGTTCGCGGTGCTGGCCTCGGCGGCCATGTTCGCCGCGACCGAACGGACGCTGGCCGAAGACATCGACCAGGTGCGCTCGCACGCGCTCCGCGCGCAACGTGCGGCCTCCGGGGCGGTCGAGGCGGTCAACCTCTCCAGCACACACCTGCAGCGGTTCGTCTCCGCGCGGCGCAGGGAGCTGGAGGCACTGGAGTCCTTCCGCAGTGCCGTCCAGCCGTTGTCGGACACGGCGGGATCCGCGACGGCGGTCCCCGCCGTCCGCCGCGACGACGACGCGCTCGCGATCGGCGCCGACGAGTCGTGACCACGCGGATCCGCCGACGGAGAAACTCATTGCACGATGAGCTGTCGTCGAGCCGCTGATGCGAGGGGGCGGTGAGGTTCCGCCACCCGACACACTAAGCAACACCTACCGAAGAAGCTCTACCAATCCGCGGCGCGCTGCTCGTCGGCCAGAAAGTGCGTGATGTCCACAGTGGAATCGTAGAGCCGCCGGTACTTCTCGTAGAACGCGCCGTACTTGGCGGTGTTCGCCGAGTCCGGGTGCACCACCCGTTCCACGGGATTCCACTTCTCGGGCGCGACCGCGGCACCGGTGCCCACTCCGGCGAGCAAGGCATCCCCCAGTGCCGCCCCGACGGTCTCGCCCGGCACCTGCTGTTCCCGGGCGGTGACGTCCGAGACGATCTGCGTCCACAACCCGCCCTGCGTGCCCCCACCCACTGCGACGAGCCTGCCCACGCCACCGCCGGCCTCGCCCATGGCTTCGAGGTTGTGCCGGACGCCGTAGGCAATCCCTTCCAACGCGGCGCGATACACCTCGCCACGACCGTGGCTGGTGGTCAGACCGGCGAGGACGCCGCGCGCGTCCGGGTCGAAGATCGGTGTGCGCTCACCCGCGAAGTACGGCAGCAACAACAACCCCCGGCTGCCCGCGGGCACGGTGGCGGCTTGTTCCACGAGGTCACGGAATTCCCCGCCGACGAGCCTGCGCAACCAGTCCGTCACCGCTCCGGACGTGGCCATGCCCGCCGCCAGGGTGTAGGTGTCCGGGAAAGCCCCGGCCGTTCCCCACAACGCCGGGTGCGGGCGCGGGTCGGTGAGGACTTGGACGAAGAACATCGTGGTGCCGTACATGAGCATCACGTCGCCGGGTTCGCGCACTCCGACGCTCGTCGCTTCCGCCCACGCGTCGACGGTGCCAGCGGTCACGGGCAACCCCTGCGGCAACCCGGTCTCGGCGGACGCTGTCGGGCCGACCTCACCGACGACCTCCGTCGGCCAGGCGAGTTCGGGCAGCGGCAGACCCCCGGCCACGCGCTGAGTCCACTCGGCGGACCAGTTCTTCGCGTGCAGGTCGTAGAGCGGGTCGCACTGGCTGGCCGAGTGATGGTCGAGCACGTACCGCCCGGTGAGCCGGTGCACGAGATAGGAGCTGCACATGAGCAACATCTCGGTGCGGGCGTAGACGTCGGGTTCGTTCTTGGCGAGCCAGCGGATCTTGGGGCCCACGGCTTGGCTGCTCAGCGCCGAGCCACCCCGGCGCAGGATCGCCTCGGCACCGAACTCCTCGTTGAGTTCGTCGATCTCGGCGGTGGCCCGGGTGTCGACGCCGTAGAGGATCGCGGGCCGCAACGGGGTCCCCGCGCCGTCAGCGGGAAGCAGGACCGGACCGATACCGCTGATCCCGAGGCCGGCCAACCGCCGGCCATCCGCCTGCGGGAGCAGTTCGGCGAGCAGGGCACGGAAATCCTTCCACCACACCGTTTCCGCGTCGTGTTCGACCCACCCCGGATGCGGATACGACGTCTCGTGCGGCGTTGTCGCCCGAGCCACGATCGTGCCGTCGGTGGAGACCAACACACCCTTCGAACTCGAGGTCCCGATGTCGACCCCGACCAGGAGTTCCTCAGCCATCACCAGACCCCTTCCGCAACGGTGCTCAACACGCGATCGTCAGCGACGGAGCGGTTACGACTCCCGCGACCACTCGTCCAGGTGGATGTCCAGTTGCCGTGCCACCGCACGCATCGCCGCGCGGTGGTCGCCCGGTACGGCGTGGATGTGGTTCGCCCCGAACTTCGAGAGGAACACCTCACCCGGCGCGTCGAGACGCGCGAAGGCGTGCGGCCATTCCGGTGTGGACTGATCCACGAGCACCTTGTTCGTCGCCGCGTCGTAGTTCTCGAACTCGCCGAGCATGAGCTGCAGTCGGTACTCACCGCCGTCGCGCGTGAGCCTGCCGAGCGTCATCTGCCCTGGAGCGGCGATGTGCTGCACGGACGCACCACCTGCCGGGAAGAAGAACACCTCGGGATAGAAGTTCACCTGGGCGAGGTTCTCCGCCGGGTCGTCGCTGCGCGCGGCGAACCAGGTGGCGTGCTGCCCGGAGTTACAGAGGTCCCAGATGTCGCGGTCGGCGTGGTAGTGACGGACGTCGGCGAACAGAACCGGCGTGTCGGCGACCTTCTTGAGCAACTGCATGGTGAGCGCACCGTCCATGTCGGCCTCGGTGGCGCACACGTGGGTCTGTTTCGGCCCGTTCCAGTCGTAGGGGTCGTTGAGGAACGCTTCGGTGACGTCCATGGTCGCGAAGTGCTCGGTGAGTTCGGGCTGGCCTTTGATGCCCGAGAAGTCGAGGTGGCGTTCGCCGATGATGTCGCGCACTGCGAGATAAGAACGGATCTGTCGTTCGAGCAGCTCCGGGGTGAGCTTCTTGCCGTCGTAGTGCACCCCGGCGGCGTGCTGCTCGATCCATTCGCGGCCGCGGCGAGCTTCGGCCGCATCGGCACGTTCGGCGCGCAGGACGAGTTCGTACTGGTCGATCTCTTCGACGTCGATACCGAACAGGGCCTGCCACTGGTCGGTGTTCGCCACGGCGGTGTTCATCCCCATCGGGCGTCCGCCGAAGCGGCCGAAGGTAGAGCCTCGCAGCGAGGAGACGGCTCCGGCCGCTGTGGCCTGCACGCTGATCTTCTCCGCGAGCTCGCGGTCGTCGGGAGCGCCCCAGGCGCGGGTATGGGTACGGCCGATCTGGTCGAGTGCGCCGCCCGCGGCGAGCATGCCGACGAGCCCCGGTTCGGTGGGGTCGGTACTGGCGACGAGCACCAGCGGGCTGCGCGTAGCATCGGCGGCGAGCATCGTGAAGTGCGGGAACGCCCACACCGTGTAGTACAGGACCGTGACGTCGACGTCGGCGGCGGCGACTTTCCTGGCCACCGAACTCGCCAGCGTGTTCGTCGCGACCAGTTCGTCGCCGACGACGACCTCGTGGCCGGCCTCTTTCAACGAGTGGACCAAGGCGTCTTGTTTGCCCTGGATGAAGTCCGCGTTTCGCGCGTGGACGTGGTCACGTCCGTCGGAAATGCTGATCACGCCGATACGAGCCACGAGATCCTCCCAAGAATGCGGACTTCGTTGTCACGACCACGGGGGCTACCGGACCGGGGCGGCAAACGTGTGTGCGGATTGCTGCCCTCTCGCGGTGAGCAATCGTTTTCTCGGAAGCTATTCTGGGCGGACGAGCGCTGTCAAGGCTGCCGTCGAAGGACGGTTCGGTCGGTGGAAACAAGGGAGGTCGGCGTGGCGACCATCAGTGATGTGGCGGCCATGGCGGGCGTGTCCACGGCGACCGTGTCGCGCGCACTCAACGGCAAGAGCACGGTCGATCCGGAGCTGGTGGCGCGGGTCGTCGCCGCCGCCGACGATCTCGGATATCGCCCGAACGGCCCGGCCCGCAGCCTGCGCAAGCAGGAGACGGCGGTGCTCGCGTTGATCATCTCCGATGTGGAGAACCCGTTCTTCACAGCGATGGCGCGCGGAGTCGAGGACGTCGCGCACGCGGCCGGGTACTCCGTCGTGTTGTGCAACTCCGACGACGAGCCGGACAAGGAGCGGGAGTACCTCGACGTCGCGTTGCAGGAGCGTGTGGCGGGCGTGCTGTTGTCTCCGACGGGGCGCGGGGACAGCGCCGAACTGCTCCGGGTGCACGACACGCCGGTGGTGGCGGTGGACCGGCCGCTGCCGGGTTGGGGCAGTGACGCGGTGCTCGTGGATTCCCGGCTCGCGGCGAAGCAGGCGACACTGCACCTCGCACACCAGGGATACCGGCGCCTGGGGTGTGTCACCGGCCCGAGTGGCGTTCCCACCGCCGACGAGCGGCTCGCGGGGTTTCGCGACGGCTTGCGCGTGGCGAAGCTGCGCAGCAGCAGCGCACTGGTCCGCCGCACGGAGTTCAAGGCCGCGGGGGCGAGGCGTGCGGCGCACGCGCTGTTGACGGCCGACGAGCCGCCGGACGGATTGCTGGTGGCGAACAACTCGATGGCGATCGGCGTGCTGGAGACGCTCGCGGACCTGGGGCTGCGCGCGGGCCGGGACGTGGGTGTAGTGGCCTTCGACGACGCGCCCTGGGCGTCGCTGGTCGATCCGCCGTTGAGCGTGGTGGCTCAGCCTGCCTACGACGTCGGGGCGGTAGGCGCCCAGCTGCTCCTGCGGCGCATCGGCGACGAGAACCCCGACGGGAACTCCTCGACCACCACACTCTCGGCGCACCTCGTCGCCCGAGCCAGCACCTCCCACACCTGAACGAGGCGAACGGCACTTTCGCCCCACCAGACGAGGCGAAAGTGCCGCTCGCCCCAACACCCGAAATGAGGCGAACGGCACTTTCGCCTCATGAGACGAGGCGAAAGTGCCGTTGGCCTCGTTCGCGACGAGGAGCGCCGCTCAGCGGGAGAACACGGTGTACCGGGACGCGGACCACGGCGGGGCGTCACCCCGAGGGATGATCTCCACCCTCACCTGCTCCTTGCCCTGGGTCAGCTCGGCAGGCACGTCGAAGTGGTCCTCGAGCCAGCGGTCGGTGCCGTTGCCGAGTGGCTGCATCCAGGAACCGGCGGGCGCGCCGTCGACGAACACGTCGGCTTGCTGGTATGCGGCGATCTGGTCGGAGAGTCGGCGTAGCCGCACACCCTCGTTGTCCGCGTCGACCCCGACCGTGAAGCTCACCGGCCCCGTCGCGGTGGTGGTGGTCCTGGTGAACGGCTGGTTGTTCTGGTCTCCTTCGAATCGGGAGGTGAGGTCCTCGAGGTTCTCACCGGCAGCGGTGTACTGGTGGGATTCCCGGTCGGCCGGGTCGGCGACGTCGACGACGTCGGTCTCGGTATGGCTGGACGGGTTGCCGCCGTACCAGTAGGCCGTCGAGCTGTAGTCGCCCGGTTCGTCGTTGGCGGGCCCGTGTTCGATGCCTGCGACCATCCCGTCGCTGAACGGCACCGCGTCGGGAACCTGCAGACGGTAGGCACCGGTGCAGTCGTACTGACACCCGTCGCCGTTGATCTCGTGTGCGGGATTGCCCGCGAGCGGCATCGAGAACGTGGTGCCTGCCCGGAAGTACCAGCCGGACTCGTAGTAGTCCTCGCTGCCAGTCCCGTACCACGCCGGGGTGGACGACCCGTCGACGAAGAACCGTTCGTCACCTTCGAGATAGTTGCGTTGGTTGGAGACCGGATCCTCGCGGGACAACGGTTGCAGGTCGGTCGACTCGCGGGTCGAGTTCGGCGGAATCAGGCCACGCATGGTGTGCGTGACTCCGTAGAAGGTCCCGGAGCCTTCGGCGTTCATGAAGTTCCAGTCCTCGCCCGGGGTGGTCAGACCGCGCCGGGACGTCGTGTTGAAGTACCCGGTGTCGGTATCGATGTCAGCGGCGGCCGTGCTGACCTCGCCGGTGCCGGTTTCGAGCGCCACGGGTCCGGTGTTGACGAGTTCGACCTTCGCGTCCGAACTGAACGGCATCGGCCACCACGCCGTGTACCACCCGTCCTGACCGGGGTCGATGGAGCTCATGAGGGTCCGCACGTCGTGCTCGCCTAGCCCGGATCCGAAGAACTCACCGACCGGCGAGTCCACCGTGGTCTTCCCGTCGAAGGTGATGCGCAGGCGCAGCGTGTCGAGCAGCGTCTTCGACGCGGCAACCTCCTGCTCGCTGAACCCGTAGCGTCCGACGAGCTTTTCCCTGGCGAACACGGGATTGTCGATGCGGTATCCGTGAGCCTGCTCCTCGCCGGGGTGGCCTGGCCCGAGGTCGAGGACGTCGGTGCGAACCCACTCGCCGTTGACCTTCGACTGCACGTCGTAGCGGAACTCGTTGACGTCCAGCGAGGACGAGACGAACCGGTTGTCGATCTGCACCGACGACTTTCCCTGGGTGATCGCGGGGTCGACCTCGATGGCCTGCACTCCCCACCCGCCGGGTTGTGCGGCGCCGCTGCGCCATTCGCCCGCGGGGACACCGTCGACGGACAGGCTCGCGACCTGGTCGGCGATCTGCGGATCGAATCGCCGGACGATGCGAATCCCCTCGTTCTCCGGCGCGACGGCCATGCGGAAGCTGCTTCCGCCTGCGGCACCGAAGGCTCGGCCGTCGTCGACAACCCGCGGGCTCGGCACCACCTGGGGCAGTCGCAGCCGGAGCTGGTTGATCTGTGCGGGTCCGTCCACAGCGGCGATCTCGGTACTACCACCGGGCGGCAGCGTGAAGTCCTGACGCGTGGTGTCGGTGTTGTCCGCAGTGGTTTTCGGGTCGGCGACGCCGAAGCGGCGCAGCTTGTTCAGCACGTCGGTCGCGGGGTCGGCGGGGTCGAAGGTCCGGACCCCGTCCGCGCTCGGGAACGTCCGGTAGTCGACGTGGTAGAAGAACGGGTTCTCGTCCGTGGTGATCCGCATCGATTCCCGGTAGGGCATCGGCACCTTGATGACCACGCCGCCTGCGGCGTCCTCCGGGTTGCCGACCAGCGGCCAGACGAACGGCGCACCCACCTCGCCGGAGACCACGTCGATCAGCGGGGCGTCGAGGACGGTGCGGCCGTCGAGTTCGATGGTGATGTTGCCGGTCCCGGTGACGTCGCCCCAGGGCTCGCGGGTCAGCCAGATCGAGGACACCTCGCCTGCGCCTTCCCGTTCGGCGATGACGCATCCGCGGTCGCTCTGCCGCAGGCACGAGTAGGTTCCCTGGAAACCGTCGTTGTTGCTGCCGTCGTCGGCGAAACTGGAGAACTGCCTGCTGCGCTCCTGCCCCCGCAGCTGGGAGAAGCCGTCGATGTTCCGGTAGGTGTCCCAGCCGACCGCGCTCGCAGAGGCGCCGGGGTCGGTCTGGGCCTGTGCGGTGTCGCCGTCGATTCCGGCGGCGGGTGTGACCATCGCGAGTGCCGCGATGGCGAGGACAGCCCCGAAGCGCCGGAGCCCGCGTCGTCGTCTCATCATGCTCGCCTCCACTCCTCACCGACCGGCCGCAGACTCCACAGTGGATTTCTCGAGGCGTGTGGCTCCGGGACACGATGGTGGTGCGACTCGAATTCGTCGAATCCGGCCGCAGCAGAGACACTCGGCTCGCCGGTTCGGACGAAGGACGGGCATCGACACCGATGTCGGAAGCCATTCCGATTCCGGTGCCGATGATGATCTGCGTTCGATGGTCACCGATCACCGTGAATTCCGGCAACCACCACGGGGCGTTTTCCGGAGGAATGGCCGTGATGGAGCAATGAGACGCCGGAGCGTGTTCAATCCGGACAGCTCATGTGGTCGACACATTCCCGTTCGGGGGACCGCCGAGGAGGTTCGGACACTCAGGGAGGCGATCTCGGTCACGATTCCGCGCCACCGAGCGACCGCGGCCGTGAATGGCGGGCCCTGGTTCCGAAAACTCCGGGTTCCGTTCCCGAAAGAATCGACGTGAGCACGTCGACGAAATCGGGCAGCAGAATGCGGCCGTTCCGCGCGAACGCAACGGCCGCACCTTGATCTCAACCGGTGTAAGCACGTGATCTTGGTGTAGGTATGTCGTCGGTGGAGTGTGGAAGGCCGACGAGGAGTGTCCGGGTGGGACAGCGCACGATGTTGACGGGCGGCGATCGGGAAGAGATCTCGCGCGGTATCGCCGAGGGCGTGGACCAGGCGGTGATCGCGGAGCGGATCGAGCGGAATCCCAGCGTGGTCAGCCGCGAGATCCGTCGCCATGGCGGCCGGGCGCATTACCGGGCCCAGGTAGCCGTACGACAGGCCACGTCGGCACGAGCGCGGCCGAAGATCCGCAAGCTGGATACAGATCCGGTGCTGCGTGAGGTGGTCACGACCAAGCTGCGGGAGGGCTGCTCGCCGGACCAGGTCGCGGGCCGGTTGCGGCACGAACGGCCGGGCCAGCAGGCTTGGCAGGTGTCTCACGAGGCGATCTACACCTGGATCTATGCGCTGCCCACCGGCGAACTGGCTCGTCAAGGCATCTGGCTGCGCTCGGGGCGTAGCCAGCGGCGCTCCCGTGGCCGGGCCCGCAGCTCGGGTGCGCGGATCGTGGGTATGCGCTCGATCGAAACGCCCGGCCGAGGTCGCCGACCGCAGGGTGCCCGGACACTGGGAAGGGGATCTCGTGGTGGGCAAGGGCGGCAAAACCGCCATGGCCACCCTGGTCGAGCGTACGTCGCGCTACACCTGCTGTGTGGCGCTGCCCGACGGCAGGCATGACGCCACCACGACCCACGACGCACTCCTGTCGAAGATCAACGACATGCCGTCGCATCTGCTCACCAGCCTGACCTGGGATCAGGGTTCGGAGATGGCACGCCACGCGGCGTTGTCGCTGGCCGCCGACGTCGACATCTACTTCGCCCACCCGCACTCGCCGTGGGAACGCGGCACGAACGAGAACACCAACCGGCTGCTGCGCGAATACTTCCCCAAAGCAACCGACATCACCGACCACCAGTCCTACCTGGACACCGTGGCCGAAGAACTCAACAACCGCCCCCGCCGTATACTCGACTACCGAACCCCAGCAGAAGTCTTCACCGAGCTCCTCACCAGCTCACTTGCTTCCACCGACTGACACCGCCCACTCCTGCCCGCGGATCAGTTCTGGTTCAGCCGCTGGTACACCTCGGCGGCGTTCTGCTGCGTCACCAGTTGCGTCGGCAGCGTCTGCTGCTTCGGCACCTGCTCGCAGTCGACGAGGAGCTTCTTGGCGGCCTCGACCGCTTCCTGCCCGCCCGTCGGGTAGACGAACGTCGCCGCGAGTCGACCCTGCTCGACCGCCTTGATGCCACCGGACTCGATCGGTAGGCCGTCGATGCCGACGAACTCCATGTCCTGCACCCGTCCAGCGGCTTCGGCGGCGAGGTAGGCACCTTCGGCCATCGGGTCGTTCTGCGAGTAGACGGCGTCGATCTGCGGGTGCGCCTTCAGCAGTGCGTCCATCTGCTGCTGGCCGACCGAGCGCTCCCACTCGCCGTCGACGGTGTCGATGATCTCGATGTTCGAGCCCTCGATGCCCTGCTTGAATCCCGCTTCCCGCTCGGCGGCGGGCGTGGACCCGGACAGACCCTTGATCTGGACGATCTTGCCGCCGTCGGGGAGCAGCTGCTGGGCGAAGAACTGGCCGGCTTGACGGCCGATCTCGGTGTTGTCGGAGCCCACGAACGTGGTGTACGCGTCGCCCTCGACCTTGCGGTCGAGCAGCACCACCGGAATCCCCTCGTTGTAGGCCTTCTTGACGACTTCGGTCAGCGGCGCGGCCTCGTTCGGCGAGATCATCAGCAGGTCGACCTGCTGGGTCATCAGACTTTCGACGTCACTGACCTGCTGAGAGTTGTCTTTCGCCGCGTCGAGGAACTTCACCTCCTCGAACTGCGGCACCTTCTCGGCCGCCTTCCTGATGTCCTCGTCCATCCGGACGCGGTACGGCTCGGCGAGGTTCGCCTGGCTCATCCCGATCGTGTACCTGCCGTCCGGCCCCTGGCAGTTCTGCGTCGGGTCCTGCGGCTGCACCTGGCCGGTGTTCTGGCTGGTGGTTCCGCAACCGGCGGCCGAGAACGCGGCCGCGGCGCACCCGACGGCGATCCAGGACTTCATCGTCTTGCGCATCGTGCATTCCTCCCGGGTGGACCGTCTCCTACTGCGTGGGCCGGAGCCGCTGCAAAGCCGCCGCAGCCACGATCACGAGTCCTTTGATGAGCAACTGGATATCGGTGTCGACACTGTTGAGTTGCAGAATGTTGTTGAGAATGCCGAGAAGCAGCGCGCCCGCGATGGTGCCGACGACCGAGCCGCGTCCACCGGCGAGACTCGTGCCTCCCACCACGACGGCCGCGATGCCGTCGAGTTCGTAGGCGATACCGTCGTTCGGGCTGCCGGTGTTGAGCTGTCCGGCGTGGACGATGCCGGCGAGCGCGGCACACAGGCCGGCGATGACGAACGCGGTGATCTTCACCCGGTTCACCGGGACACCGGACAACCGTGCCGCCTTCTCGTTGCCACCGATCGCGTACAGGTGCCGCGAGTAGGCGCTGGTGCGCAGGAACAGGATCGCCGCCACCGCCACGATCGCGAAGATGATCGCCGGGATCGGCACCACACCGCCGAACGTGCGCTCACCGAGCAGCGAGAACGCCATCGGCGCCTGGTCGGGGCCGTCGCCGTAGGAGATCTGCACCGTCTCCCCGCCGGACCACATGCGCGCCAGCCCCCGCGCGATCTGCAGCCCGGCCAGCGTCACGATGAACGCCTGCACCCCGAGCAGCGCGACCGCCGCCCCCTGCAGGAACCCGAACACAGCGCCCGCGAGCAGGACCAGCAGCACCGCCGGGATCATGCCGAGGTTGTTCTCCACCATCAGCACCGCCGAGCCGACGGCGGCGAGCCCGAGCACCGACCCGACCGAGAGGTCGATGCCGCCGATGAGGATGACGAAGGTCAACCCGATCGCGATGATGCCGATCTCGGAGACCTGCCGGGTGATGTTGAACAGGTTGTCGCTGGTGAGGAACAGGATCTGCCCGTCGCTGTTGCGCGGCGAGAACACGATCGCCGCGAGGAAGACGGCCAGCAGACCGAAGAAGCTCTGGAACCGGAACAACGAATCGACCAACCCGGTCCGCGAACTCGGCGACGCTCCCGTCGCCACCGCCGTGTCCGCCTCGTCGCGCGTCTCGCTCACCGTGCACCTCCCCCCGTGCCGACCCGCTCCCCCATCGCGGCGGCGAGCAAGTCGGCCTCCGTCACGTTCTCGGTCTCGTACTCGGCGACGCTGCGGCCGCCGCGCAACACCACGACGCGGTGGCACACGCCGACCAGCTCCGGCAGTTCCGACGATGCGAGCAGCACGCCGATGCCGCGCCCGGCGATCTCGCTGAGCAGCTGGTAGATCTCGGCTTTCGCCCCGATGTCGACGCCGCGCGTCGGGTCGTCGAGCAGGAGCAGTTTCGGCTCGGTCAGCAGCATCCGGCCGAAGACGACCTTCTGCTGATTGCCGCCGGAGAGGGTGCCGACGGGGTCGGCGATGCGGCCGAGCTTGACCTTGAGCTGGTCGACGGTGCGCTGCGTCTCCGCCACCTCGGAGCGGCGTCGGACCAGACCCGCCGTTCGGAGCCGGTCCACGATCGAGACCACGGTGTTGGCGAGCACCGAGTGGTTGAGCACGAGGCCGGAACTGCGCCGGTCCTCCGGCACGAACGCGATGCCCAGACGCAGCGCGGCACGGGGACTCCCGGGCCGGACGTGTGCGCCGTCCAGTTCCGCCGTGCCGTCCCACTGCCCCGAGGAACCCGCGCCGTAGAGGGATTCGAGCAGTTCGGTGCGCCCCGCGCCGAGCAGGCCGCACAACCCGACGATCTCCCCGGATCGGACGGTGAGGTCGATGCCGTCCGGTTCGCGCCTGCCGACCCGAGGGCGTGTCGGGCGGACCGCCAGCCCGGTGACACGCAGCAAGTCCTCGCCCACCGGGCCGTGCTCGTCCCGCAGTATCGTGCGGACCTCACGGCCGACCATCGCCTCCGCGGCTTCGTCAGCGGTCATCCGCTGCGCGTCGAACTCGGCGACGTGCCTGCCGTTGCGCAACACCGTCGCCCGGTTGGCGATTCGTCCGATTTCGTCCATTCGGTGCGAGATGTAGAAGATGCCGGTTCCCGACCGGCGCAGCTCGGAGATCACCGAGAACAGCCGCTCCACCTCGGTGTTGGACAAGGCCGACGTCGGCTCGTCCATGATCAGCACGCGGGCGTCGAGTGCCAGCGCCCGCGCGATCGTGACGAGCTGCTGCTCGCCGACGCGGAGCTCACCGACCGGCCGGGACGGGTCGAGGTCGATGCCGGTGCGGGCGAGGACGTCGCGAGTCGCGGCAGCCATCGTCCGCCGGTCGATCACCCCGAACCGTCGGACTTCGCGCCCCAGAAAGAGGTTCTCGGCCACCGACAGGGCGGGCACGAGGTCGAGCTCCTGATGGATCATCGCGACACCGGCCGCTTGGGCGTCGGCGGGCTTGCCGAAGCGGACAGGCGTGCCGTCGACGGACACGTCGCCCTCGTAGTCAGAAACCTCGCCGGAGAGGACCTTCATCAACGTCGACTTGCCCGCGCCGTTCTCACCGAGCAGCGCGTGCACCTCACCCGCGTACAGGGACGAGCTCACCGCGTCACAGGCCAGAACTCCGCCGTATCGCTTGGTGATCCCAGTCATCTCGACCAGGGGTGATGCTGCACTCATCGGGCCCCCGTTCACGCCGCCGCGGCGAGAAAACGATTGCTCGAAGCTAAGAGGGGCGGCGCTGCGTGTCAAGACTCACACGCCCTGTCACCTCGCTCGGCGCAGACGTGCCGATGCGTGGTCGTGTTTCGCCCGTTCGTGCAAGTACAGCGGCACCGTCACGTCTTCACCGGAGACGTGCCTCGATCCGGCAACGGCGCGCGTTACGGTAGACAGCCGTGACCGCCACCCGCGAGCGCCCGAGTGCGCCCAGCCCGAACGACGGCGCCCTCGCCTGGGCGGACCGCTCCGCTTTTCCCACCATGCGCGGGAAGGCGTGGTGGATCGCTCTCGCGTTCTCGGTCCTGCCGACCGCACTCGGCACGCTCGCCGACGTGCTGCTCTGGAGCCGGCCGGGCCTGCTGTTCACCGCGTGCTTCTTCGTCGGCAGCGTCATGAGCGTGCTGCTGGTCCGTCGCCGCAGCGTGTACGGGCCGATGGTGACCCCGCCGCTCGTGCTCGCGGTGACGATGCCGATCGTGGTGCTGCTCGCCGGGTCGGGCGCTCCCGAAGGCGGCGGCACCACCGCCACGGCACTGGCCCTCGCGAGCCCGCTCATCAACGGGTTCCCCACGATGGCGGCGACCACCGTTGCCACCCTCGTCATCGGGCTCGTGCGCATGTTCGTGCTCGAACGCAAACCGGCGCAGGCGAACGCCGACGCCCCGACGCGGAAGACGAAGCCGCGGAAACCGGCTTCGGGCAACCGCGCCGAGAAGGCCACCGCACACGCAGGCGAGCAGGGCGGTCAGCGCCCCACGGCCACCAAACAACCACGAGACGAGCGCGGGCGCCCCACTCGTGACAGCGGGCGCGGCAAGGAGCCCGGTCGGAAACGACCGGCAGGCGACCGCGGCGAGACACCAGCTCGGGGCGGTCCAGGCAGGGGCCGGGCCGACGAGCAACAGCCCGGCAAGGGCCGTGGCGGGGCACCGCAGCCCGGTAGAGATCGCGCGCGCGACCCGCAGCCCGGCAAGGGCCGGAACCCCGCACCGCCACCCGGTCAGGGCCGGACGGGGCAGCCCCAACCCGGCAATGGCCGGGGCAGCGAACCGCCACCCGGGCGTGGGTCGACACCGCCACCCGGACGCCGAGCTCCGTCCCGGCAGGCTCCCGAACGCGGGGAACCGCCGCCCGCGCGGCGCAGGGGAAACGAACCGCAGCGGCCTCCGGGCAACGAGCCGCCGTCCCCTCCCGGCGGTCGGCCACAGCGGCCTCCGGAGAAGCCGCAACGGCCGCCCGAGAACCAACCACGCCCGCCCGGCGGTCCGGCGCAACCCCCACCCGGCACTCAACCGCCACGCCGGCCACGACCGCCGCGTCGCGACCCCGGCTGACGAAAAGCGCCTCCGAAAGCTGCGCCGATCCCGTGCGCTCTTCCACGCACGGGCAAGTATGCGACCGGTTCGATCACTGCTCCGGACCGCGTGTCGGAGCGGGAGTGCACGACATCAGCTCATGAGAGGCGAACGGCACCTTCGCCTCGTCACACGGGGCGAAAGTGCCGTTCACGCCGTTCAGGACATGGAGCGAACGGCACCTTCGCCTCGTCACACGGGGCGAAAGTGCCGTTCGCCTCACACGAGGAAGGTGGGTCAGCGGACGCTGCTGGGGCTCTCGGGATTCTCGTCGAGATCCTTGCGAAGCTCGCGAGGCAGCGCGAAGGCGATCTTCTCGTTCGCCGTCGTCACTTCCTCGACGTCACCCCAGCCGCGCTCGGAGAGGTAGTCGAGCACCTGCAGCACCAGCACGTCCGGAACGGAGGCGCCACTGGTCACACCGACGGTGGCGACACCGTCCAGCCAGCTGTCGTCGACCTGGTCGGCGTAGTCGATCAGGTGGGCATCGGTGGCGCCGGCCTGCAACGCGACCTCGACGAGGCGCTTGGAGTTCGAGGAGTTCTGCGATCCGACGACGAGCACGAGGTCGCACTCGGCCGCCATCGCCTTCACCGCGACCTGCCGGTTCGAGGTGGCGTAGCAGATGTCGTCGCTCGGCGGCGCCTGCAGATCGGGGAACCGTTCCTGGAGCTGGTCGACGCGCTCCATCGTCTCGTCGACGCTGAGCGTGGTCTGCGAGAGCCACACCACCTTGGAGGGGTCGCGCACGTCGACCTTGTCCACGTCCTCGGCCTTGTCGACCAGCTGGACGCGGTCCGGCGCCTCGCCCGAGGTACCTTCGACCTCTTCGTGGCCTTCGTGGCCGATGAGCAGGATGTCGTAGTCCTCACGGGCGAAGCGGTTGACCTCCTTGTGCACCTTCGTCACCAGCGGGCAGGTGGCGTCGATGGTGCGGAGGTTGCGGTTCGAGGCCTCCTCGTGCACCGCGGGGGACACCCCGTGCGCCGAGAACACGACGAGCGCGCCCTCGGGCACCTCGTCGGTCTCCTCGACGAAGATGACGCCGCGATCCTGCAGCGTCTCCACGACGTGCTTGTTGTGCACGATCTCCTTACGGACGTACACCGGCGGGCCGTAGGTCTCCAGGGCCTTCTCGACGGTGACCACGGCACGGTCCACACCTGCGCAGTAGCCGCGGGGCTTGGCCAGCAGCACCCGCTTGGGGCGGTCGGTCCGGTCGGCGTCGTCCACGGGAGCCTGAGGCGAGGTGGTCATGGTGTTCAGGGTACGGAACCCTCACCGATCGGGTCAGCCCGACGGCACCCCTCGGGGACCCATCTCACGACCGTGTCCGGGTGCGGCGCCGATGGCTTCCGGAGCCGGAGTGCGGCAGGGTGTGACCATGCGATCGTTCCCGTTCCCGCTGCGGGTCGCGGCGGGGCTGGCGGCCACCGCCGTCGAGCAGACCCGTCAACTCCCGTCCGCCCTGGTGGGGCTGCCCGTGACCGTCACGAGCCAGGCTCTGCAACTGTCGATGCGGCTGCAACAGCACGTGACGGAGCTGGCGATCAAGGGCGACGAGGCACTGTCGCCGCTGCGGGAACCGGACGAGGCACCGGACTGGGCGACCTTCGACGAGGACGAGGCGGAGACCGCCGCGCCCGCCGACGTTCCGGTCCGCCACGAGCGCGTCACGGACGACCTCGACGTCCTGCCCGGCTACGATCAGCTCACCCTGCCGCAGTTGCGTGGAAAGCTGCGCTGGTTCTCCGAGGAGGACCTGACCAGGATGTTGGACCACGAGCGGGCGAACCTGGCTCGTCCTGAGTTCCTGCGGATGCTCTCGCGCAGACTGGGCACGATCCGCTCCGGTGACCAGTCCTGAGCTTGCCGCTCGCCGCGTTGGGCCAAGATCAAAGACAGACACCCGTCGGTGCGTCCTGCCTTCGATGACGCCGACCGGTGTGCCGCTGCGAGCACCACGAGATCCTAGGAGTCCACTCTGACATCCACGAACGGCAGCACCGGGCGCGGCGGGCCGACGACGGCCGAGGAACCGTGGCCGGTGCGGACGGTGGCCAGGAAAGTGGCCGAGTGGATCAACCGGCTCGGCGCGGTCTGGGTGGAGGGACAGGTCACGCAGATCTCGGCCCGGCCGAACCAGGCGACGGCGTTTCTCACGTTGCGCGACCCGTCGGCGGACGTGTCGATGACGGTGACGTGCTCTGCGAAGATGCTGCGTTCGATGGAGACCCCGCTGACGGACGGCACGCGGGTGGTGGTGCACGGCAAGCTGAACTTCTACGCCGCCCGCGGCACGCTGAGCCTGCGGGTGGACGAGATCCGCGCCGTCGGGGTGGGTGAGCTGCTCGCCCGGATCGAGCGACTGCGCAAGCTGCTGCAGCACGAGGGCCTGTTCGACCCGCGCCGAAAGCGCGCGCTGCCGTTCCTTCCCGGCAAGGTCGGTCTGGTGACCGGGCGGGCGTCGGCGGCCGAGCACGACGTGCTCACCAACGCGCGGCTGCGCTGGCCGTCCGTGCACTTCGAGATCCGCAACGTCGCCGTGCAAGGCTCGACGGCGGTCCCGCAGATCCTCGACGCGCTGGAAGAGCTCGATGCCGATCCGACGGTGGAGGTGATCGTGCTCGCGCGCGGCGGCGGCAGCGTCGAGGACCTGCTGCCGTTCTCCGACGAGGCGCTGTGTCGCGCCGTCGCCGCCGCCCGGACGCCGGTGGTGAGTGCCATCGGGCACGAGCCGGATTCGCCGTTGCTCGATCACGTCGCCGACGTCCGCTGTTCGACGCCGACGGCGGCGGGCAAACGTGTCGTCCCCGACGTCGCCGAGGAGACCCGGCGGGTGCATCAACTCCGCGATCGGGCGCGCCGCGCGTTGCACGGATGGGTGGATCGTGAGCGTCGTCTGCTGGCGTCGCTGCGGACCCGCCCGGTGCTCGCCGACCCGCACCGCCCGCTGGACCGGCGCGCTGAGCAGGTCGATCACCTCCGGGACCGGGCGAGGCGGGCAATGCGAGCGTCGCTGTCGGCCGAGCAACACACGCTCGGCGCGACCCGATCTCGCTTGACGACCTTGGGCCCGGCGGCCACGCTGGCTCGCGGCTACGCGATCGTGCAGCGCACGGCCCCCGGAGACGGGGTGCTCCGGTCCATCGAGGACGCACCCGCGGGAACCGAACTGCGCGTCCGAGTCGTTGACGGTGCGGTCCACGCCATCGTGTCCGAGGGCTGACTCTCGTCACCCGGGCAGTGATCACGTCGCTGCCGCGAGGTGTCGACGGTCCCGACGGACCGCGTGGCGCACCGGGCCGGTTCGATCGGAGGTTCTGGTTCGATGCACTCCCGTTTCGCGCATCCGGCGGCCCCGCTGCATCCGGTGTTCCTCCCGTTGACCTGCGCAGCGGTGCCAGAGGCTCCCGTCGAGCTGCGCGCGGCCAGAGCCGCCGCGGCGGGGTGCTGGTTCGCGTTGCTCGGCGGCTGCGATTCGGCCGATCGCCACCACCTGCCGCGACTGCTCGACGCACTCACAGGCGCGGCGTCGGAGCGCGTCGAGCGGCGTGGTGGTGCCGACGACCTGCGGGACCACCGTCGTAGGGTGGGCCGCGCACAGCAGCGCATCCTGGACGCGGTTCAGGAGGGCGACGGAGCCGAGTACGCCGAGGCGTTCGCGGACTACGACCAGGTGATCGCGTCGGCGCTGGCGTCCGGCGGAGCCCGGGCGAGCGCCGAGCGGACAGGAACGACGAGAGGGCGGCAGGGCTCACCGTGAGCGGCAACGGCAGCAACCCCGACGAGTCGGGCGGGCACCACTTCGACCCCGAGGCCGATCATCCCGAGGTCGCAAAGCTCGGCTACGAGCAGGCGCGGGACGAGCTGGCCGAAGTCGTCTCCCAGTTGGAGGCCGGCGGACTCAACCTGGAGGACTCGCTCGCGCTGTGGGAACGCGGCGAAGCGCTGGCCTCGGTGTGCGAGCGGCACCTCGCCGGTGCCCGCGAACGGGTGGAGAACGCACTGGCGGCTGTCGAGCCTGCCGACGAGGAGTCGGCGGCGGACGACGACACCGAGTGAGCCGGACGGACACGTCCGTGCCCAGTATCATCAGCGCCAAGTGTGCGGCCGCGCGTGGTGTGAGCCACTTCCACCGGTCGGTCGCGCAGAACCCCGGCGCATGTCTGAGAGGGCGTTTTGGAGCTGAGATGGGTGGTCCGGTACCGCCACCCCAGTTCGTGCCTCGCGGCGTTGGGGTCCTCTTGAGTACCAGGCGTACGCGACGAGAACCCCTGCCTTGCGAGGCACGAACTCCGAACGCCGGAGCCCCTCGCTTTGCTGCGGCTGGGCACGTATGACCGTGCCCTACGGGCACCAAGGACAGTTCCCCAATGCACTCTGACACGATCTTTCGGATCGAGATCCGTCGCTACCCAGGAGGCGCGTTGAACACCAGCACCAGCCGCGAGACCCCCGACCGCAACCTGGCGATGGAGCTGGTCCGCGTCACCGAGGCCGCGGCGATGGCCGCCGGCCGGTGGGTGGGCCGCGGCGACAAGATCGGCGGGGACGGCGCCGCCGTCGACGCGATGCGCAAGCTCATCGGCACGGTCTCCATGCGCGGTGTGGTCGTCATCGGCGAGGGCGAGAAGGACGAGGCCCCGATGCTGTTCAACGGCGAGGAGGTCGGCGACCACAACGGGCCGGAGTGCGACGTCGCGGTCGACCCCATCGACGGAACCACCCTGTTGAGCAAGGGCATGCCGAACGCGTTGGCGGTGCTCGCGGTCGCCGAACGGAACGCGATGTTCGACCCGTCGGCGGTGTTCTACATGGAGAAGCTCGCGGTCGGCCCGGAAGCCGCGGACGTGGTGGACCTGAACCTGCCCGCAGCGGAGAACATCCGGCGGGTAGCGGCGGCCAAGCAACTGGACGTCTCGGACGTGACGGTCTGCATCCTGGACCGCCCGCGCCATGAGGACCTCGTCGGCGAGGTCCGCGAGGCGGGCGCGCGGATCCAGTTCATCTCGGACGGGGACGTGGCGGGGGCGATCGCCGCCGCGCGACCGGACAGCGGTGTCGACATGCTCATGGGCATCGGTGGCACACCGGAGGGCATCATCACCGCGTGTGCGCTGAAGTGCATGGGCGGTGCGATCCAGGCGCGGTTGTGGCCGAAGGACGACGCCGAGCGCGAGCAGGTCCGCGCCGCCGGGCACGACGTGGAGCGGGTGCTCACGACCGAGGACCTGGTCGGTGGGGACAACGTCTTCTTCTGCGCGACGGGCATCACCGACGGGGCGCTGCTCAAGGGTGTGCACTACCGGGCGAACCGCTGCACGACGCAGTCGATCGTGATGCGCTCGAAGTCGGGGACGGTGCGCGTCATCGACTCCTCGCACAAGCTGAGCAAGCTCACCGAGTACGCCGACGCCGACCCGGGCAAGAAGCGCGCCTGACAAGCGTCGCCGTGCCCGCCTGAACGAGGGACGCCGGGTAGCCGCGCGGGGCACTCCGGGTGATCGGAACACGCACAATCCGGGAAATCCGAGTGAGCTCGACCGGGTGTCTCCCTCCTTTCGTGGGTGCTCCGGTCTCTGTGACGCGCCCTACAGTTTCCGGAAACCGGCGAACGACCGCCGGGATACACGGAAGGAATCGACGTTATGCGCACACGTTCACTCCTGGTCGGCGCCTTCGCGGCCGCCGCGATGGTCGGCGCGGTGGGACTTCCTGCGGTGGCGGCCCCGGCCGACGACGTCGACCCGTTGATCGTCGGTGGCCATGACGCCACCGAGGAATACCCGTTCATGGTGTCGCTGCAGATGAACGGCAGCCACGGCTGCGGCGCCTCGTTGATCAAGCCCGACTGGGCCGTCACCGCGGCGCACTGCGTCGAGAGCGGCGGCGACATGTCGGTGCGTGTCGGGTCCAACGAGCACGCCAACGGTGGCGAGACGGCCAACGTCGTCAACACGGTCTCGCACCCGTCGGCCGACCTCGCCGTCATCCAGCTCGACAAGCAGATGCAGGCGCAGCCGATCTCGATCGCCGCCGAGTCCGGTGCCGACGGCACCGAAACCCGGATCATCGGCTGGGGCCAGACGACCCCCGCCCCCGGCGGGAGCGCGCCGGACTACCTGCAGGAGCTCGACACCTCGATCGTTGCGGACGCCGACTGCACCGGCATCGACGCCGCCAACGAGATCTGCACGGACAATCCCGGTGGTGACTCCGGCGCCTGCTACGGCGACTCCGGCGGCCCGCAGCTCAAGGGCACCCCGGGCAACTGGGAGCTGATCGGCGCGACCTCCCGTGCCGGCAACAACGACCAGAACTGCGCCACCGGCCCGTCGATCTACACCGACGTGTCCGCGCTGCAGGACTGGATCAACCAGAACACCTGAAAGAGCGCGTGAGCCTTTTTGGTTGCTATAGCCACCAAAAAGGCTCACGCGGCCCGGCAGGGCACTCGGCCCGCGCGCCCTCGCAGGCCGCGGCGGGATCAGCTCATGTCGGAGGAGTGGCCGGGGAACAGATGGGCGTCGGGATTCAGCGCCACCGCGATGTTGTTCACCGCGGTGGCGGCCTCGCCGAAGCCGGTCGCGATGAGTTTGACCTTGCCCTCGTAGGACGCGACGTCGCCCGCCGCGTAGACGCGGTCCCGGTTGGTGCGCATCGTGCTGTCCACGACGATGGACCGTTTCCCCAGTTTTAGTCCCCACGCCTCGATGGGGCCGAGGTCGGCGGTGAACCCGAGCGCGGCCACGACCGTCTGGGCGGGCAGGACCTTGCGTTGGTCTCCGACGGCGAGCTCCACCTCGTACACGCCGCTCTCGTCGCCGCGTACCTCGGCGATCTGGGCCCCGGTGACGAGCGGGACGTCGAGAGCCTCCACCTTGCGGATCATGCCGGCTTGAGCGCGGAACCGCTCCCGACGGTGCACGAGCGTGACGCTTCGCGCGATCGGATGCAGCGCCAAGGCCCAGTCGAACGCGGAGTCGCCACCACCGACCACCACGACGTCGCGCCCGGCGTGTTCCTGCAAGTGCGGGATGAAATGGACGACTCCCCTGCCGAGCCAGTCCTGCCCGGCAGGCAGCGGGCGGGGTGAGAACTCCCCGATCCCTGCGGTCACGAGCACCGCCCCGGCCTGCACGCTCTCCTCCTCGCCGACGGCGACCCGCAACCCTCCGTCCACATCGGTCAGATCGGTCGCGTTCCTGCCGAGCAGGTACAGCGGGTCGTACTGGGCGGCCTGTTCGACGAGTGCCTCGACGAGCGCGCGTCCGCGGATCTCAGGGAAACCGGCCACATCGAAGATCATCTTTTCCGGGTACATCGCGGTCACCTGGCCGCCCGGCTCGGGAAGGGAGTCGACCAGCGCCACCGACAAGCCCCGGAATCCCGCGTAGTAGGCCGCGAACAGGCCCGTGGGGCCGGCGCCCACGACGAGCAGGTCCACTTCGGTCGTCACCCGTTCCGCCACGCCGCACCTCCGTGCTCGTGTCCCTGTGTATCCAGGCTAGCCGCGATCGGTTTCCGTCGAGTGAGCGAATCGCCCATGCCGGGCACGGTGATCACAATCGAACTACCCCGCGAAGGCAATTACTCCATCCGGACCAGCGGTTGCACTGCACTCGGCGGTACCTGGTCAGTAACTTACTGCTTACCTTCTGCGAAACAATCCGCGGGAGAGGAGAAGCCGGTGCGCGTGAAGTCACTGGTGATGAGCGGCATCGCAGCGTGCGCGCTCGTGGCGGGGGCACTACCGCTGTCAGCGTCGGCCGCCACGCAGACCGACGATCCCGACACACTGATCGTCGGCGGCCACGAGGCCACCGAACAATACGACTGGATGGCCTCGCTGCAGCGCGACGGCAACCACAGCTGCGGCGCGTCGCTGATCGACCCGGAGTGGGTCCTCACCGCCGCGCACTGCGTGCAGGACGTGCAGCCGAGCGGCCTGAACCTGCGCATCGGCAGCCCCGACCAGACCAGCGGCGGCACCGAGGCGGGCGTCTCGGAGATCAAGGTGCATCCGGAGTACTCGACCGCCAACGACATCGCCCTGCTGAAGCTGGACGCGCCGGTGGCCAACACCCCGATCCCGCTGGCGGACGCCTCGGGTGAGCCGGGCACCGCGAGCCGGATCATCGGCTGGGGCCTGACCTGTCCGGTGCGCGGCTGCGGCGAGCCGCCGGCTCAGCTGCAGGAGCTCGAGACCAACGTCGCCCCGGACGCGGCGTGCACGCTCGGGTTCATCGACGGCGCCAGCGAGATCTGTACCGGCAGTGAGCAGCTCGGCTCGAACGCCTGCTTCGGAGACTCCGGCGGCCCGCAGCTGGAAGGCGAGCCCGGCAACTGGCGGCTGACCGGTGTGACCAGCCGGCTGGGCAGCCCGGTCCCGGTCTGCGGCACGGCACCGTCGATCTACACCGACGCCACGACCCACCTCGACTGGATCAACCAGACGATCGGGGCCTGACGGCTCGAACACACGAGGGCGGCGTCCGGACTTCTCCGGGCGCCGCCTTCGTCGTGTGCGATGAGGCATGTCCTGGTGCCTCGGCCGCCCTTCCGGGTCCACACTTCGACCATGGACGAACAGGACTTCCGGATCGAGCACGACACGATGGGCGAGGTCAGGGTGCCCGCCGCCGCCCTCTACCGCGCGCAGACGCAGCGGGCCGTGGAGAACTTCCCCGTCTCCGGGCGCGGCCTCGAACGCGCGCAGATCCGGGCACTCGGCCTGCTCAAGGCCGCCGCGGCCCGCGTGAACGGACAGCTCGGGATTCTCGAGCCCGGGCTGGCCGAAGCGATCGCGACCGCCGCCGACGAAGTCGCCGAGGGACGGCACGACGAACACTTCCCGATCGACGTGTTCCAGACGGGCTCCGGCACCTCGTCCAACATGAACGCCAACGAGGTCGTGGCGACGCTGGCGAGCCGCGCACTCGGGCAGGACGTGCACCCGAACGACCACGTGAACGCCTCGCAGTCCTCGAACGACACGTTCCCCACGACCATCCGGGTCGCGGCGACCGAAGCCGTGCTGACCGAGGTGATTCCGGCACTGGAACACCTCGCCACGACGGTGGAGTCCCGCGCCGCCGAGTGGGGTGAGGTCGTCAAGTCCGGCCGCACACACCTGATGGACGCAGTGCCGATGACGCTCGCGCAGGAGGCCGGAGCGTGGGCGAGTCAGATGCGCTACGGCGTCGAGCGGCTGCGGTCCGGGCTCGACCGGCTCGGCGAGCTGCCGATCGGCGGTACGGCGATCGGCTCGGGCCTCAACGCCCCCGCCGGGTTCGGAACGAAGGTCGCCGCCGAGCTCGCCTCGGTAACCGGGCTGCCGCTGACCGAGGCACGCGACCACTTCGAGGCACAAGCCACCCAGGACGGCGTAGTGGAGACCTCCGGGCACTTCAAAACCGTCGCCGTGAGCCTCAACAAGATCGCCAACGACCTGCGGTGGCTCGGCTCCGGCCCGCGGACCGGCCTCGCCGAGCTCGCGCTGCCCGACCTGCAACCCGGCTCGTCGATCATGCCCGGCAAGGTGAATCCGGTGATCCCGGAAGCGACGCTGCAGGTCGTCGCGCAGGTCGTCGGCAACGACGCGGCGGTCTCGTTCGCCGGGGCGCAGGGCAACTTCCAACTGAACGTGAACCTGCCGGTCATCGCCCGCAACGTGCTCGAGTCGGCTCGCCTGCTCGGCGGAGTGTCGCGGCTGCTCGCGGACAAGGTGTTCGCCGGACTGGAAGTCGACGCCGCGCGCGCCCGCGAGTACGCGGAAGGGTCACCGTCGATCGTGACCCCGCTGAACCGCTACATCGGCTACGAGGAAGCCGCCGCCGTGGCCAAGCAGGCGCTCAAGGAGCGGCGCCCGATCCGCGAGGTCGTCCTCGAACGCGGCCACGTCGACAACGGCACGCTCACCGTGGAACAACTCGACACCGCCCTCGACGTCCTCGCCATGGCGCATCCCCCGGCCTGACGGCCGTCTCCAGGACGGTTGTCGGGGGTCGAGCGCACCATGGGCGCATGGTGTTGTTCGCGGAGGTCGTCGCGACCTCGGGCGAGGTCGCGGCGACCCGCTCGCGCAAGGCGAAGGTCGCCGCCCTTGCCGGCCTGCTCGCCCGGCTCGACCGCGCCGAGATCCGTTTCGCGACCGCGTTCCTCGCCGGGGAACTCCCCGGAGGGCGCGCGGGCGTGGGCTGGTCGACGCTGTCCACCGCGACCGTGTCGCCGTCCGAACAGGCCGCGCTCACGGTGTCCGAGGTGGACGAGTCGATCGACCGGCTTCGCGAGATCAGCGGTAGCGGCTCCGCACAGCGACGCACGGACGCGCTCACCGCCCTACTCGGCGCGGCGACCGAGGACGAGCAGCGGTTCCTGGTGCGCCTGCTCGGCGGCGAGCTTCGGCAGGGCGCGCTGGAGGGCGTGATGCTCGAAGCGATCGCGACCGCTGCCGGGGTTCGGTCGGAGGTGGTGCGGCGCGCGTTCATGCTCTCCGGCAGGCTCGCGCTGACCTCCGAGGCCGCACTGACCGGCGGTGAGGAGGCGCTGGCGGGATTCCGGCTCGAGCTGGGGAGACCGTTGCGCCCCATGCTCGCCTCCCCCGCCGACTCTCTCGATCAGGCGCTCGACGATCTCGGAGACGCCTCCGTCGAGTACAAGCTGGACGGTGCCCGGATCCAGGTGCACCGCGACGGCGACGAAGTGCACGTGTGGACCCGGACACTCCGCGAGATCACCGAGCACGTCGGCGAACTCGTCGACCTCGTTCGCGGCCTGCCGTGCCGGTCCGTGGTGCTCGACGGCGAGACACTCGCGCTCAGCGACGCCGGTCGTCCCCGGCCGTTCCAGGAGACGATGGGACGATTCGGCGCCCAGAGCCCTCGTGACCTGCTGTTGCAGCCCTACTTCTTCGACTGTCTACATCTCGACGGCCTCGACCTGCTCGACGAACCGCTGCACAAACGGCTCGACGCGCTCGACACCGTCGCGGCCCCGCACCGCATTCCGGGCATGCTCGAACCGAGCCCGGACCAGGCGAGCACGTTGCTGGACGAAGCGCTCGACAACGGGCACGAAGGCGTCATGGTCAAGAGCCTCGATTCCGTCTATGCGGCGGGCCGTCGTGGCCGAACCTGGCGCAAGGTCAAACCCGCGCACACCCTCGATCTCGTCGTCCTCGCCGCCGAGTGGGGACACGGTCGCCGCACCGGCTCGCTGTCCAACCTGCACCTCGCGGCGCGCGACCCCGACGGCGGCCCGCCGATCATGGTCGGCAAGACGTTCAAGGGTCTCACCGACGAGCTGCTCGCCTGGCAGACCGAGGAATTCCCGCGCCACGCCACGCGATCCGACGACTGGGCGGTGTACCTGCACCCGGAGATCGTCGTCGAGATCGAGCTCGACGGAGTGCAGACCAGCACCCGCTACGACGGCGGTGTGGCGCTGCGGTTCGCCCGGGTACTGCGGTACCGGCCGGACAAGGACGCCGCGAACGCGGACACCCTCGACGCCGTGCGCGCCCTGCTTCCGAAGCGGTGACATCCTGGGACGCATGACTTCCCCGCACGACGACACCGCCGAGCAGCCCGACGAGGATCTCGAGGCCGTCGGGTCGATCCCGGTCGGCACCCCGGTCGACCCGCTCGCCGAACTCCGCACGCAGCGATCCGAACCCGACGTCTACGTGGCGGTCCTGGTCGTCGAGTCGACCTCCGACGCGGCCGAGCACCAACCGCTGTACGAGGAGTCGTTCGTCCTTCTCAAAGCCGCGGACGAGGAAGAAGCACGGGAGAAGGCCCGCAGCTTCGGCAAGGAGCTGGAGACCAGCTACGAGGACGAACACCACCGGCCGATCACCTGGAAGCTCAAGGACGTCGTCGACGTCCGGCCCGTCGAGGACGCGACCTTCGACGACGGCACCGAGCTCTACAGCCGCTTCTTTCGCGACTACCAGGCGTACAGCTCGGTCCGAGGCGAACTCGACGACGATGCCTGACCGGCGTCCGGTCGTACGGTGGGGCACGACACTCATGAGGAATTCGGCTCGCTCCGATGACCGACGTGTTCACGTGGTGTTCGGTGTGGTGGCGGCGGCAACCTCGGCATCGATTCCGCTCGTGCCGGTGTACTACGCGACCGTGGCGTCGTTCGCGCTCTGCGTGGTGGTTCTCCTGTGGCTGGCCTACGCGCTCCGGCGGGTAGGCACCCGAAGTCCGATCGCGAGCAGTCACCTTCGGGTACCCGCGTCGGGCCGTGACCGGCGCCCGACCCCGTATCGTGGGGACTCGTGCAGTTCTTGAACGGGCAGCAGCCCGCCACCGACCTGACCTATGACGACGTGTTCCTCGCGCCGGGACGCTCGGGCGTGGAATCGCGCTTCGACGTCGACCTCGCGACCACGGACGGCTCCGGGACGACGCTGCCGCTCGTGGTGGCGAACATGACCGCCGTCGCCGGGCGCCGGATGGCCGAGACCGTGGCGCGACGCGGCGGCATGACCGTCATTCCGCAGGACGTCGATCCCGACGCGGTCGCCGAGATCATCGCTTGGGTCAAACAACGCCATACCGTGTGGGACACCGCGCTGGTGGTGCACGCGCGGGACGCCGTCGCCGACGCGAGCAACCTGCTCCCGAAGCGTGCGCACGGCGCGGTCGTGGTCGTCGACGACTCGGACCGCCCGGTCGGGGTGGTCGACGAGTCGGCGTGCACCGGTGTCGACCGTTTCGCGAGGGTCGAAGAGGTCGCCGACCACAAGCCGCTGGTGCTCCCACTGGAGACCAAGCCGCGCGAGGTCTTCGAGCAGCTCCACGAGCAGGGCAAGTCGGTAGCGCTCGCCGTCGACGCGGCGGGCACGCTCGCCGGAATCATGACGCGTCGCTCCGCGCTGCGGTCGGAGATCTACACCCCCGCCCTGGACGACACCGGCTCGTTGCGCGTAGCTGCCGCCGTCGGAGTCAACGGTGACGTCGCCGCGAAGGCGTCCGCGCTGCTCGCGGCAGGCGCGAACACGCTCGTCGTGGACACCGCGCACGGCCACCAGGAGAAGATGCTCGCCGCGTTGAAGGCGGTACGTTCGGTCTCGCCGGAGGTTCCGGTCGTGGCGGGCAACGTCGTCACCGCTGCCGGTGTTCGGGACCTCGCCGAGGCGGGCGCGGACATCATCAAGGTCGGTGTCGGGCCAGGCGCGATGTGCACCACGCGGATGATGACGGGCGTCGGCCGCCCGCAGTTCTCGGCCGTCGCCGAGTGCGCCGACGCCGCGCGAGAACTCGGCAAGCACGTGTGGGCCGACGGCGGTGTGCGACACCCGCGAGACGTCGCGCTGGCGCTCGCCGCCGGAGCATCGTCGGTGATGGTCGGTTCGTGGTTCGCGGGTACCTACGAGTCGCCCGGTGACCTCCAGCGTGACGAGCAGGGCCGGGCGTACAAAGAGTCGTTCGGCATGGCCTCGAAGCGCGCCGTGAGCGCTCGCACGCGCGGCGACAATACGTTCGACCAGGCTCGCAAGGCGCTGTTCGAGGAGGGCATCTCCAGCTCGCGGATGACGGTCGACCCGCTGCGTCCGGGAGTGGAGGACCTGCTCGACGAGATCACCTCCGGGCTGCGGTCCTCTTGCACCTACGCCGGTGCCCGCACCTTGGAGGACTTCCACGAGCGCGCACTCGTCGGCATCCAGTCCGCCTCCGGTTTCGCCGAAGGTCGCCCCCTGCCCGCAGGCTGGTGACCACCCAACCGGCTGGGGACAACTCCGCCGCCTGTGGACAGCGGGGTGGCAAATTCGCGCGAATTTGCCACCCCGCGGCCACTGGACCGCCCGCCCCTTAGAGAGCATTTGAGAACTGGCTTGTGTGCCCGTAGGGCACGGTCATACGTGCTCAGCCTCGACAGGGTGAGGAGCTCCGGCGTTCCAGTTCGTGCCTCGCAAGGCAGGGGTTCTCGCCGCGTACGCCTGGTACTCAAGAGGACCCCAACGCCGCGAGGCACGAACTGGGGCGGCGGTACCGGACCACCCACCCAAGATCCACAACGCCTTCTCAGGGGGTGAGCTCGTCTTCGAGCATCTCGGTCACCAGGGCGGCGATCGGCGAACGCTCCGAGCGGGTCAGCGTGACGTGGGCGAACAGGGGATGCCCCTTGAGTTTCTCGATCACGGCCGCCACCCCGTCGTGCCTGCCCACCCGGAGGTTGTCGCGCTGGGCGACGTCATGGGTGAGCACGACCTTGGAG
Organism: Allosaccharopolyspora coralli; assembly: GCF_009664835.1. Lineage (NCBI taxonomy): Bacteria > Bacillati > Actinomycetota > Actinomycetes > Pseudonocardiales > Pseudonocardiaceae > Allosaccharopolyspora > Allosaccharopolyspora coralli. The sequence goes on along the minus strand of NZ_CP045929.1, from coordinate 808,080 downwards.
CTCGCACCGAGCCGCGAGAGCACCGTCAGCAGCACGTTGCGTTCCAGCGACTGCGCCTCGTCGACGATCACGAACGAGTCGTGCAGCGACCGCCCCCTGATGTGGGTCAGCGGCAGCACCTCGAGCATGCCCCGCTCCTGCACTTCCTCGAGGACGTTCTCACTGGCCAGCGCACCCAAGGTGTCGAAGACGGCCTGCGCCCACGGCATCATCTTGTCGTTCTCGTTGCCCGGCAGGTAGCCGAGGTCCTGCCCGCCGACGGCGTACACCGGGCGGAACACGACGACCTTGCGGTGCTGCTGACGTTCCATCACCGCTTCGAGGCCCGCGCACAACGCCAGTGCCGACTTGCCGGTGCCTGCTCGTCCACCGAGCGAGACGATCCCGACGTCCTGGTCGAGCAGCAGGTCCAGCGCGATCCGCTGCTCGGCCGACCGCCCGTGCAGGCCGAACGCCTCGCGGTCGCCCCGCACCAGCTTGGCCTGCTTGTCGGCGGTCACCCGGCCCAACGCGCTCTGGGAGCCGGCGAGCAGCCGCAAACCGGTGTTCACGGGCAGATCCTTGGCCTCGTCGATGTCGGCGACGCCTTGCTTGAACAGGGTGTCCACCTCGCCGGACGGAACGTCCACGTCGGCCATTCCCGTCCATCCGGACGAGACGACGTCCTGTGCTCGATACTCGTCGGCTTCCAAGGCCACCGACGCGGCCTTGACCCGCATCGGCATGTCCTTGGTGACCAACGTGACGGCGTTGCCCTCCGCGGCCAGGTTCAACGCACACGCGAGGATCCGGGTGTCGTTGGAGTCGGTACGGAAACCGGGCGGAAGCACCGACGGATCCGAATGATTCAGCTCGACGTGCAGCAGACCGTTCTCGTCGGTGACCGTGACCGGCGCGTCGAGTTTGCCGTTCTCGATCCGCAGCTCGTCCAGCACCCGCAACGACTCTCTGGCGAACCAGCCGAGTTCCGGATGGTGGCGTTTCGCCTCCAGTTCACTGATCACGACCAACGGAAGCACGACGTGGTGCTCGGCGAACCGGGTCATGGCCCAGGGATCGGAGAGCAACACCGAAGTGTCCAGGACGTAGGTACGAACCTCCGTGTCGGCGCTGATCGGCATGTCACCTGCGGTGGACGGGCGGCGAGCGGAATCCGTGGTGCTGTGGTCCGCGTGCGGCCGGGAACGTCGTGTCGTCACGGCTACTCCCTCGCGGGCGTGGCGGGCACACCCGCACGTCGGCGGGCCGGGCCGGCCCCACCGTGCCCGGGCAGGACCTCGTCCGGTCCGCCGCGACCACGAGGGCCACGCACCGGCCCCTCGCGTACGCGACGAACGACGGAGTCGTTCGATCCTGCTCGCAACCACGGTCAGGGCCTCCCCGGACGGACCGCTTACGACACGGCCCGTCACCGCGGACGCTACCGCCGTGATCGGCTCTGGGCAGGCAGCCACACAGGTGATTCAGCGAATCGTCATCCGCACGCCACGTCCCGGTCTTCGTCCGCAGGCCCGCACACTTCGGTCGTCACCCGAGAAACACGAGGTCAGCACTGGTGTGGAGTGCGTCGATCCACGACGTCCTGCCCCTGTGGGCGACTCGGGCCGACGCCACCCGACCGGCGAAATCGATTACTTCGGGTAACCGTTCACGCCACGCGCTCTGACACATCGCGTGCGCCACCGCACCGTGGAAGACGTCGCCTGCGCCGAGTGTGTCGACCGCGTCGACCGGCGGCACGGACAACTCCTCCGGTTCACCGCGCAGGGACCAGCACAGCACCGGCGCGGCGCCTCGGGTGACGGCCACGGCGTCGACACCCCGGTCGAGCAGTGCCGGGCCCTGTGATTCGGGTGTGTCGGTGCCGGGAGCACGAAAGTCCTCCGAACACACCGCGACGTCCACCAGCGGCAACAGGTCGGTGAGCACGGGCTTCCAGCTTCCACCGTCGAGCAGCACGGGCACGCCCGCACTGCTCGCGAGACGAGCCGCCGCCAACGCGAGTTCCGGGTAGTGCCCGTCGAGCAGGACGAGGTCGGCACCACCGACGACCTCCGAGAACGCGTCCGGTGGAGTGCTCACCCTGCCTGCGGCGCTGCGGGAGACGACGCTGCGTTCGCCGGTGCCGCTCTGCACCGTTACCGCCGAGACAGGAGGCACGCCGCCGGTGTCGGCGGAATCGAGCACGCGCACACCGTGTTCGTGGAGCTCCGCCGTCGCCGACGCCGCGAACGGATGCCTGCCGAGCGCGGTGACCAGCACCGACTCCGACCCGAGCACGGAAGCCGTCAGCGCCGCGACGGCGGCCGGACCGCCCGCGAGCAACTCCGCATCGAGCGCAGCGACCTTCTCGTTCGGACCCGGCAGGCGTTCGACGCGCTGCACGAGGTCGACCGTCGCGAGCCCGACGAACACCGCCGTCATGACGCGACCTCCGCGGTGGAGGCAGGAGTCCGCAGATCGGCGGGCAACGTGGGCTCGGTCAGGACACGGCGCAGAGCGAGGTCACCGAGCAGTGGGCCGAGCAATCGAACGCCCGCGGCAGCGGCACTCGCATGGGTGCACCACCGGGGATCGGCGAGGAAGCCGAGGATCGCCCGTGCGCCGCGGTCGTCGACGAGCAACCATCGTCGCAGGTAAGCGAGAATCTCGTCCTCGTCGGTTCCAGACTCGTACAGCATCAACGCGGCGTCCTGCCGCACCGGGCGCAGCAGTTCCATGGCCGCGCGGAGCTGCTGGAACAGGTCACCGTCCACCCGAACACCGAAATCCGCGTAGATCTCCTGAGCCCAGCGGCCCCAGCAGGCGCCGATGACCGCGCGAACCCCCAGCTCGGCCAGTCCCTCGGACACCACGGCCCGGGGACCGTGCACCGGGCGGAGCGCGAGTTCCGGGAGACCGTCGACGTGGCAACTCTCGGTGTGGTGGCCTGGGTAGGCCTCGTGCGCGACGAGGTGCGGCAGGCGCCGCGCACGAACACCGCGGTCGGTGTTGATCCGCACGACAGACCGCAGATCACCGAGGTTCTCGTGCAGGGCACCCCACCGTCTGCCGGTGACGAGTTCGATCCGAACGGACTCCTGAGCGGGCAGGCCCACCACCGCCCGGGTGTGTTCACGCAACGACCGGGCGAACGCCCGCGCGAGCGGCACGACGCGGGCCGCCGGGATCACCGGATCGACCGCGTGAAGCGCACCTACCAGGTCGCGACGAGCGCCGAGGGCGTTCGCGAGTTCGCGGTGTGCCCGGTGGTACTCGTCCGGTTCCCCGAATCCGACCGCCACCTGGTGGTAGCGCTCGACTCGGGTTCGGAACGGCACGCTCCGACCGTCGAGGAGCTCTCCGAGGCATTCCCACGCGACCAGTTGTGCGTCGAGGTGCCGTCTCAGATCGGCCGGCAGTTCCACCGAGCGCAGCGTGCGCCGTAGCCACCGAGCGGCATGAACGAGCCTGCACGGCTCGAACGTGGGTTCGGCGGCCGCGCGACGACGCAGGACAGCCGGTGCGCCGCGGGGGTCGACGCAGCCCGGAGCCAGGGCCTCGAGCCGAAGCCCGAGCAGCAGGTGGTCGGTGAGGAAACGCCGCGCGTCCACGACGTAGAGGATACGGCCACGGCACCACCGGCGACAGACACTCACTCGTTCTCATCACCGAGCGGCGGAATCAACTTGAGAGGAACTGCGAACAATACACTCAATAGTGTTAGTCACCTCTTCTCTCGCGTCTCGAGCTTCGGCTCCGGGACCCGGCTCGTCCCACTGAATCCGTCTCGTGCAGAATGCTCTCGACCCCGAACTCGACCACAGAAGAAAACTACCGGAAAGTAGGTTCCGGCCTCGCCGACCAAACGCGCGAGGCGGGTTCCCACGCACCGAACCCCGATCATTCGCGCGTGCGTGACCGCAGCACACCATGCTGATCGCCGCTGGGCGCCGAGCACGAGCTCGACGCCCCCTTTCGCATGTCCGGAACAATTCTTCTGTTTCTCCGCCACCGGAAAGCATTCGCAGTGGATCTACCTGCGAATACGAGGCCGTTGATCACACAATGGTGGTACACGGTTTGGAATCGTCCGGAATCACCGGGTAGCTTTTATTTCGAACCCGCCAGTCATAGGACCACCTCGCGGTCCGGTCGGCCCGTCCGAGGTGAGCGGGAATCCCGCGGTAACTCATAAGGAGAGTGAACGAAGTGCTGAAGAAGGCAGCGGTCCTCGCTGGTGCAGCGGCCGGCCTCATGGTCCTGGCCCCCGTCGCCAACGCCGACAGCCACGACAACGACGGCGTCAACATCCTCAACGACAACAACGCCAGCGTCCTGCCGGTGCAGGCCTGCGGCAACAACGTTGCTGTCCTGGGCGCGGTCGTGCCGATCCTGTCGCCGCAGTCCGCCGAGTGCGTGAACGCCCCGGTCGTCGACCACCCGTCGGTGGAGGGCTGATCACCCAGCTCGTCCAGAAGGGCCGGACCGACGGGTCCGGCCCTTCTGCGTGTCCGGGCGGTCAGGATCCGTAACGACGGTGCCGTGCCCCGTACTGCCGCAAGGCGCGAAGAAAATCCACCCGGCGGAACGCCGGCCAGTAGGCCTCGCAGAACGAGAACTCCGAGTGCGCCGACTGCCACAGCATGAACCCGGACAGGCGCTGCTCACCGGACGTGCGGATGAGCAGATCCGGATCGGGCTGCCCGGAGGTGTAGAGGTGCTCGGCGATGTGATCAACGGTGAGTACTTCGGCCAACTCCTCGATCGACGTTCCCACCTCGGCGTGTTGCTGGAGCAGTTTGCGCACCGCGTCCGCGATCTCGCGTCGACCCCCGTAGCCGACGGCCACGTTGACCTGCATGCCCTTCCGGCCCTCGGTGCGCAGTGCGGCGGCCGACAACCTGGCCGCGACCTCGGTGGGCAGCAGGTCGAGCGCGCCGACGATCCGGACCCGCCACCGCGTGTCGCGCTCGGTGAGGTCGTCGACCACTCCGGCGATGATGTCGAGCAGAGTGTCGATCTCGTCGGAGGTGCGGCCGAGGTTGTCGGTCGAGAGCAACCAGAGGGTCACGACCTCGACGTCGGCTTCCTGGCACCAGCCGAGAAAGTCAGCGATCTTACGGGCGCCTGCGCGGTGTCCGTGGCCGACGTCGAGTCCTGCCTCCCGCGCCCACCTGCGGTTGCCGTCGAGGATGATCCCGACGTGCCGGGGCCCCGCCACGTCGCTGAGCTGCCGACGGACACGCCGCTCGTAGAGATCGTAGAGAAGGTTCCGCACCCGGTCCTTGAACGCCACGCTCCGCGAGCCTACGCGGGCCCGAGGCAAGCGCAGAGCCCTCCCTGGCTCGCGTCCCGTTCGTCCCACTCTCCGCGCGTGATCGCCGCTGCCCCGGTCGGGTGAGAATCCGTGGCGACCGGCCGGATGAAGTGGATGTCACGCCCGCATGTCTGTTCGCCTGGCGCCCGCTGCCCGTAACCTCGATCCGTGACCTCCGCGATGTCCGAACGCCGACCGGCTTCGATCACGAAACCCCGGATGCGGGGCTGGATCCACTTCTGGTCTCTCGTCGTGGCCGTCGCCGCGGGCGCGACACTGATCTCGCTCGCCGCCGCGACGGTCTCCGGCTCCGCTGCGCTGGGCACGTCGATCTACGTGGCGACCGTGCTCGGCCTGTTCGGCGTCAGCGCGCTCTACCACCGCACGACGTGGAAGAGCTTCGGCGCCCGCACCTGGATGCGCCGCCTCGACCACTCGATGATCTTCGTGTTCATCGCGGGCACCTACACGCCGCTGGCGATGCTGGCGATGCAGCCGACGACCGCGACCTGGGTGCTGGCAGTGGTCTGGGGCGGTGCCCTCGGTGGTGTCGTGCTCAAGCTCGCGTGGCCGCACGGGCCGCGGTGGGTCGGGGTACCCGTCTACATCGCTCTCGGGTGGGTCGCGGTGTTCGTGCTTCCGGACCTGCTGGAGAACGCGGGTGTGGCCGCCTTGGTGCTCATCATCGTCGGCGGTGGTCTCTACACCGTCGGTGCGATCTTCTACGCGTGTCGGTGGCCGGATCCCTGGCCGAAGACGTTCGGCTATCACGAGTTCTTCCACGCGGCCGTGTCCACCGCCGCGATCTGCCACCACGTGGCGATCTGGCTCGCCCTCTACTCGTAGCCCGAGCCCGCTCCTTGCAGAAGAAGCTGTCGTCGTGTCTTGTCAGCGGCCGCTGAGCGGTCACCACGGAGACAGCCCGACCACCCGCGGGTTCTCAGCGCCCTCCTCGCGAGGACAGCGATACCGCCGCGTAGGGCGGCTAATCGAGAGATCGATCCCGCAGCGAGGAGAGCGCTGAGGTTCCGCCACGGCGCCACCCACGCCCGCCTACGCCGAACTCGTCGCCCGTCAGTCGGCTCGGGCGCGCGGCCCTTGCCTGCGCAGCTCGTCGACCGTGCTCATCGCTTCGCGCAGCTCGGCGAGCCACTCCTGCGTGTGCTCACCGACGAGGCGCACCGACCACGCGAGCGCGTCGGAACGCGACCGTGCCACGCCGGCGTCGACGAGAGTGTCGAGCACAGCACGCTCCGGCTGGCGGAGTCTGGTCATGACCGGCACGGACAGCGTGGTGAACAGTTCTTCGGTGCCGCCGATCCGGGCGCCCCAGGCGACCTTGCGGTCGTAACGGTGCTCGGCCTGGCGCGCGATGCTCACCCGTTCGTCGCGTGTGTCTTCCCGGAACCGGGCGACGCGCCCCTTCTCCGCTGCCGCCCGTGCCGGCTCGTCGGCGTACTGGTCGTCGAGCGGCGGGAGCGTTCCGACGACGAGGATCTCGTCCTTGTCGACGGTGACCGCCGGTGCTCCGGTGAACCAGTCGTCCGGTAGCCGACCCGTGAACCAGGCGTGTGCGTCCTCGGCCGACGGCGGTTCGGCGGGGCGACCACGGCCCCGCTCCCCGGCACCCGGCCCTCCGCCGGTCCACGACGGTCCCCGACCACGTCCTACTCGCTGGAACCTCGACCGCATTCCGGTCACCCCCGCTTCAGTCGGCTGATTACAGCATTACACGCTTGCATCGGGCACGCATCGCGCAGGACTCGTGCAGGTGACACGGTTCGCGGTGGGCGAACGGGAAGACAGTCGGCGTCAGGACAGAGCGCTCCGTAGCGCGTCCGGAGTGGTGACAGGGCGGTCGCAGACGAATCCGCGACAGACGTAGGCCGCCGAGGCGCCTTCGACGAGCGGACGCCCCGCCAGGAGCGGCACCCCCGTCTCGTCCGGCTCGCCTGCGACCACGACCGCGCCGCCCGGCGCCCTGCCCCGGGCGGCGTCGAGCAGCTCCCGGCGGGAGGGATCGTCCGCGCCGGCCACGGCGATCTGCAACGGACCGTGCTGAGCCGCCTCGGCCGCCGCGAGCCAGTGCCCGGCGAAGCGGGGTGCCCGGTGGGCGAGCAGACCCGCCCGGCCGAGCGCCGCGTCCGCTGCCTCCCGGTAGCGCGCCGACCGTGCCGCGTCGGTGAGCACCGACGCGGTGAGCAGGGCATGGGTGACTGCGGAGGCACCCGAGGGACTGGCGTTGTCGGCGGGCTCGGACGGGCGTCGCACGAGTGTTTCCGCGTCGGATGCCGTGTCGTGGAAGACGCCCGCTTCGTCCTGGTCGCAGAACTGCTCCAGCGCGGTGTCGAGCAGTTCGCACGCGGCGTCGAGCCACCGCGCCGAACCGGTCGCCTGGTGCAACGCGAGCAGGCCGTCGGCGAGGCAACCGTAGTCCTCCAACACGCCGGCCGCCGTTCCGGCGACACCGTGCCGTGACGTGCGCACCACTCTGCCGTCTCGCACGTGCAGACTCAGCAACAGCTCGGCGGCGCGTTCGGCGGCAGCCAGCCAGGCGGGCTCGTCCAGCGCGATCGACGCCTCGACGAGTCCGGCGATCATCATACCGTTCCACGCGGTGACGACCTTGTCGTCGATCCCCGGCTGGGGCCGCAGGTCCCGCGCCTGCAACAACACCCGGCGCACCCGCTCGAACCGTTCGTGATCGTCCGGGTCCTCAGGGAGCTGCAGCGTGGACGAGCCGTGTTCGAACGTGCCTGCTTCGGTGACACCGAACAGCTCGGTCGCCCACGCGCCGTCGTCGTCGCCGAGGACGCTGCACAGCTGCTCGGGTGTCCACACGTACGTGAGTCCCTCGACCCCGTCGGTGTCGGCATCGAGCGACGCCGCGAAACCGCCCTCCGGAGTACGCATGTCGCGGAGCAGGAAATCGGCGGTCTCGCGCGTCACCCGAGCGGCCCAGTCCCGCCGTGGCGCGAGATGTGCGTAGGCGCGCAGGAGCAGAGCGTTGTCGTAGAGCATCTTCTCGAAATGCGGCACGACCCAGCGTGCGTCGACGCTGTAGCGCGCGAAACCGCCCGCGAGCTGGTCGTACATGCCACTGCGGGCCATCGCTTCGGCGGTGCGCTCGGCCATGTCCCTGGCCTGCGCACCGGTTCCTTCGTCACCGAGACGGGCATGGTGGCGCAGTAGGAACTCCAGCACCATCGAGGGCGGAAACTTCGGCGCGCTGCCGAAACCGCCGTTCGCGCTGTCGAACTCCTCGTGCAGTCCGGACACCGCCGTGACCAGCGTGTCCGAGTCCACAGCGGATTCCGGCAGCACGGTTCGCTGCGAGGAGAGTTGCTCAACGACAGTCGAGGCGGCCTCGCGGACCTCGCCGCCACGCTCGGTCCACGCCTCGACGACGGCCGAGAGCAGCTGCCGGAACGAGGGAATCCCCTGCATCGGCCGCGGCGGCGAGTAGGTGCCGCAGTGGAACGGTTCCGCGTCCGGGGTGAGGAAGCAGGTCATCGGCCAGCCGCCCTGGCCGGTCATCGCCTGCGTGGCCTCCATGTACACCGCGTCGACATCGGGGCGTTCCTCGCGGTCGACCTTGATGGTGACGAAGTTCTCGTTCATGATCGCCGCGATCTCGGGGTCTTCGAAGGACTCGTGCGCCATGACGTGGCACCAGTGGCAGGCCGCGTAGCCGACCGACAACAGCACCGGCACGTCCCGGCGACGGGCCTCCTCGAATGCTTCGGCCGACCAGGGCCACCAGTCGACGGGGTTGTCCGCGTGCTGGAGCAGGTAAGGACTCGTCGCGTCCGCAAGCCGTTCCGCCATGCCCCCACCCTGCCAGCCGCAACCGCGCGCCGTGCCCCCGGAGCACATGAAGCGAACGGCACTTTCGCCCCACCAGACGAGGCGAAAGTGCCGTTCGCTCGGTTGGAATTCAGCGGAAAGTGGTCACGCGGTGCTCGTGTCGCTGCCCTTCGCGGGTTCGGCCGACTCGTCCCCGGCTTCGGCCGCCTCGGCTTCCGCCCGGGCCGCAGCCTGCTCCTCCGCGCGTTTGACGTGCGCGGGAGCCGCGTCGGCGGCTTTCTGCTCGTCGAACGACGTCGGAAGCTTCTTCAGGTGCTTGGTCATCGAACGGATGAGGAACGCCACCGCGATACCGAAAGCGATGAGCAGGAACAACCCCACCGGCGAGGACTTTCCGAAGTCTTCGCCCTGGCCACCGCCCGGGAACTGCGCCAACACCGTGGTGGCGGCGGCGCCGACGATCAACATGCCGTGACCCTTTCCTGCACGCCGGTGAACAGGTCGTCCTCCGGCAACGTCGTGTCCACCAGCGACCGCACCAGCTCGTACTCCTCAGTGGGCCACAGCTCGCGTTGCACGTCCAGCGGCACCGCGAACCAGCGGCTCGTCGGGTCGATCTGGGTGGCGTGCGCGCGCAGCGCGTCGTCGCGAGCCTCGAAGTGGTCCGCGCACTCGACCTGCGTGGTGACCCGGTCGAACGGATCCGGGCGCGAGGTGTCCCAACGCTCCAGCCACTCACCGTACGGCGACTCGAGTTCGCGGTCGGTCAACGCGTGGTGGAACATCTCGATCTTCTTCCGGGAGAAGCCGTGCGAGTAGTACAGCTTCAACGGTTGCCAGGGCTCACCGGCGCCCGGGTACAGATCGGGGTCGCCCGCCGCGTCGAACGCTGCCATCGACACCTCGTGGGTACGGATGTGGTCCGGGTGCGGGTAGCCACCGTTCTCGTCGTAGGTGATCACCACGTGCGGCCGGAACTCGCGCAGCACCTTCACCAGCTCTGCGGTCGAGGTCTCCAGCGGCGTCAGCGCGAAACAGCCCTCGGGCAACGGCGGCGGCGGATCGCCCTCGGGGAGCCCGGAGTCGAGGAACCCCAGCCAACGGTGCTGCACACCGAGGATCGACGCCGCGGTCGCCATCTCCTCCCGGCGTACCGAGGTGAGGTTCTCCACGACGTCGGGGCGGTCCATCGCGGGGTTGAGGATGCTGCCCGCTTCACCGCCGGTGCAGGTGACCACCATCACTTCGTGGCCCTCGTCCACGTATCGCGCCGTCGTGGCCGCGCCTTTGCTCGACTCGTCGTCCGGATGCGCGTGCACGGTCATCAGACGCAGCTTCTCGGCCATCGCCGGGCGGTCCCTCCTGCTCCAGAGCTCCTCCGAGCCCGTTCCGTCGGTCCGAGCGCCCACGATCCGAGCAGCGACAGCTCGGATACCCCAGCGCCACCGGACACAGCCCCGGCGACGAGCGATCGTGGACCCCGGGGATACTCAACGCCGTAGTCGTCTCCCATTGTTCCCGGGGGACCGACAGTTCCGACGGGCAGGTCGGCGAATCGAGCGGGAGGGCGACCGTGGCACTACCGGACCCACCGGCGGACCGCTACGGCTCGCGTGGGGGCGACCGACGGCCGCCGGTATGGGCCCGGTGGTTGCTGATCGGACTCGGCGCCGTAGTACTACTCGCCGTGACGCTCATCGGGTACCGGAACTGGGGGAGCCCCCCGATCCAGGGCGAACAGCTCGCGTTCCGGGTGCTCGACGACCGGTCGGTACACATCACTCTCGAGGTGCAGCGTGACGACCCGGTCGAGCCCGCCGCGTGCGTCGTGCGTGCCCGGGAGGTCGATGGCGCCGAGGTCGGCCGCAAGGAGGTCTTCGTCGCCCCGTCCCAGGGCACGACCCGGCTGGACACGGTGCTCACGACCTCCGAACGGCCGGTCACAGGCGAGGTCTACGGGTGCACGTACCGCGTTCCCGAGTACTTGTCCAGCCAGACGCGGCCAACCGAGTGAACCACGCTCGGTAGCCACCGCCGGCGCCCGAAAATCGGCGTCGCGGCGGCCTGTGACGTGCTAGAGTCGATGACAGCACGGCCCCGGGCGGGCCGTGTTTTTCCGTTTCCTGGCTGCGGCGGTCGAACCGCGCCGGGGTGGAGACGGCCCGCGGAGTGCGGTGCCGACGTCGACGAGGAGTGGTGACCGTGAGCGAGACCCAGGTGACCTGGCTGACCCAAGAGGCGTACGACCGGCTCAAGGGTGAGCTGGACGAGCTCGTGGCCAACCGTCCTGCGATCGCCGCGAAGATCAACGAGGCGCGGGAGGAAGGCGACCTCAAGGAGAACGGCGGGTACCACGCCGCGCGCGAGGAGCAGGGGCAGGTGGAGGGCCGCATCCGGCAGCTCCAGGAGCTGCTCCGCACCGCCCAGGTCGGCGACACCCCGACGGAGTCCGGAATCGCCCGGCCCGGCTCGGTCCTCACCGTGCGGTACGACGGCGAGGACGACACGGAGCAGTTCCTGCTCGCCAACCGGGAGGAAGGCGCGCACGGCGAGCTCGAGGTGTACTCCCCCAGTTCCCCGCTCGGCCAGGCCTTGCTGGAGGCCAAGGAGGGCGAGACCCGGGAGTACGAGCTGCCTCAGGGCGGCACCATGAAGGTCACGCTCGTGAAGGCGGAGCCCTTCACCGGCTGAGCAGTCCGACTCGACGGCGGGCGTCCGGGGATTCCCCGGGCGCCCGTTGTCGTGCGGCAGGCAGTCCCGAGGCGTGAGCCTTTTTAGTTGCTATAGCCACCGAAAAGGCTCACGCCTCGGGACTGGCGCGCCCATGCTCGCCGTGCCCGTCCCGTTCACGGGCGGTCCGCGCCGGAAGGTGCGCTCGCTGTTCAGTCTGCTCAGTTTCGGCGATCGGACCGCTCCCACATTGGGCAATCTGTACAGCTAATCGGACGTCTGTTGCTCACGATGTCTGCCCGGTGCACGCTGATCGCATCGAGACCAGGCCACCACAGGGAGGGCACCGTGACCGGGACCGTCAACCAGCCCAGCCGCTCCGGCGCGATCGACGACGTCACCTTCGACCAGATGAAGCAGCTCGTCGGCCTCGTCGACCACGACGCGACGAAGGACCCGTTCCCGGTGCGCGCGTTGGACGCCGTCGTCTTCGTCGTCGGCAACGCCACCCAGAGCGCGGTGTTCTACCAGGCCGCATTCGGCATGGAACTCATCGCCTACTCGGGGCCCGAGAACGGCAACCGCGACCACAAGGCCTACGTCCTCAAGTCCGGCTCCGCCCGCTTCGTCCTCAAGGGCGCCGTCGAGCCGACCAGTGAGCTCGTCCCACACCACGCCAAGCACGGCGACGGCGTGGTCGACCTCGCGCTCGAGGTCTCCGACGTGGACAAGTGCGTCGAGCACGCCCGTGCCCAGGGAGCGACCGTGCTCGAAGAGCCGAACGACGTCGCCGACGAGCACGGCACGATTCGCCGCGCGGCCATCGCGACCTACGGCGAAACCCGCCACACGCTCATCGACCGTTCCGGGTATTCGGGTCCGTACCTGCCCGGTTACGTCGCGAAGCGCGGCAGCTTCGTCAAGCCCGAGGGCGCGCCGAAGCGCGTGTTCCAGGCCGTCGACCACTGCGTCGGCAACGTCGAGCTCGGCAAGATGGACGAGTGGGTGTCGTTCTACAACCGCGTCATGGGCTTCGTGAACATGACCGAGTTCGTCGGCGACGACATCGCGACGGAGTACTCGGCGCTGATGAGCAAGGTCGTCGCCAACGGCAACCACCGGGTGAAGTTCCCACTCAACGAGCCGGCGCTCGGCAAGAAGCGCTCGCAGATCGACGAGTACCTCGACTTCTACGCCGGGCCCGGCTGCCAGCACATCGCCCTGGCCACCGGCGACATCGTCCGCAGCATCACCGCGATGAGCGCGGCCGGGATCGAGTTCATCGACGTACCGGACTCCTACTACGACGATCCGGAGCTGCGGGAGCGCATCGGCAACGTGCGGTTGCCGATCGAGGAGCTCAAGAAGCACAACATCCTCGTCGACCGGGACGAGGACGGCTACCTGCTGCAGATCTTCACCAAGCCCATCGGGGACCGCCCGACGATGTTCTACGAGCTCATCGAGCGGCACGGCTCGCTCGGCTTCGGCATCGGCAACTTCAAGGCGTTGTTCGAGGCCATCGAGCGGGAACAGGACCTGCGCGGCAACCTCTGAGCAGGCATAGCGGAAGCGAGTCGTGCTGCGTTGGTGGTTCCGTGGCGGAACCTCGATCCGCGCCACGACTCACCTCGGAAGGGGGGTCGATGGGAGGTCACCGGGACGTGCTGCGTCGCCGGTGACCTCCCATCGTCGTCAGCGGCTGCCGATCACGCGCGTGCCCGACCGCTCCAGCTCCGCGACGACGTGCTCGCGGTGTTCCGGTCCCCGCGTTTCCAGGCTGATCTCGACATCGACCTCGCCGAGCGCGAGCGCACCGGAAATGCGGGAGTGCTCGATGTCGAGGACGTTCGCGGACAGCTCACCGATGTCGGCGAGCAGTGCCGCCAGTGAACCGGGCTGGTCCGGGATGCGGACCCGCAGCGACAGATAGCGCCCCGCGGACGTCATCCCGTGGCTGATCAGCCGGTGCAACAACAGCGGGTCGATGTTGCCGCCGGAGAGCACCGCGACCGTCGGTGAACGGAACTGCTCGGGATGTTCGAGCATGCCCGCGACCGCCGCGACACCCGCCGGTTCGGCGACGAGTTTCGCTCGTTCCAGACACGACAGCAACGCTTGCGACAGCGACTCCTCGCTGACCGTCAGCACACCGTCCACGAGCGCGTTGACGTGCGCGAAGGTCACCTCGCCCGGTTCGGAGACGGCGATCCCGTCGGCCATCGTCCGATTGCTGTCCACCGCCAGTGGGCGTCCGGCCGCCAACGAGCCCGGCCACGCCGCCGCTTGCGCCGCCTGCACCGCCACCACCCGGACGTCGGGGCGCTCGGCCTTCACCGCCGCCGCCACGCCGCTCACGAGCCCGCCGCCGCCGGTCGGGACCGCGATCGTCGCGACCTCAGGGAGCTGCCGCAGGATCTCCACTCCGACCGTGGCCTGCCCGGCGACGATGTCCGGATGGTCGAAGGGGTGGATGAACACCGACCCGGCCTTCTCGGCGTGCTCGACCGCTACCGTGAGCGTGTCCTGCAGGTTCACGCCGCCCACGTGCACTTCGGCACCGTACGACTTGGTCGCCGACAGCTTCGGCAGCGGTGCGCGATCCGGCATGAACACGGTCGACGGGATACCCAGCAGCGATGCCGCGAGCGCGACGCCCTGCGCATGGTTGCCTGCGCTGGCCGCGACGACACCACCAGCGGCCTGCTCGGAGGTGAGATTCCGCAGCCGGGTGAACGCGCCCCGGAGCTTGAACGAACCGGTGCGCTGCAGGTTCTCGCACTTCAGGTAGACCTCGCCGCCGCTGTGCTCACCGAGTACCCGGGAGTGCTCCAGCGGCGTCCGCCGCACCACACCGCCGAGGTGCTCGTGCGCCGTGTGGATCTCCTGCTGGCCGACCAACCGCATGAGGTCATCGTGCCAGCTCCGTGCGAGGCCGACGCGCGGAACGGACCTCGGCTACCCTCGACGGGGCACGGCGCGTGACGAGCCGACTCTGCGGTGTGCGGGGAGGATGCATGACGGGGCTGACGGCGAAAGCGGGCACGCTTCCGCTGATCACCGGCTTCGCCGCCGCGACGGCGTTGTCCGGTGTGGCGCTGTTCACAGTGATCAGTTCCGGCTGCGACGACCCGGGGCGGTACGAGGAGCGCGAAGGCGTGGTGGAGCTGGTCGGCGGTTGCGTGTCCGCAGAGGACGTTCCGGTGGCCCCCGAGGTGCCCACCGAGCCCGACACCCGCCCGCTCGGCGACGGACACGGCCGTTACTGAGTGGCTCCTCATCAGGAGGTTGTGCTCGGGTGGGTCGGTAGCGCAACCTCAGCGCCGGTGGTCCGGCTACGTCCGTGGTGACCGCTCAGCGGCTCCGCCGCTGACACGACACGACGACTGCAAGAACCCCGAAGAGGCCACGCGGGTGCCGGGTGTGGCCTCAGCCCAGCGCGGAGAGCAGGTCGTCGAGCAGGTCGTCGACCTCCTCGATCCCGACGGACAGGCGCACCAGCTCCGACGGAACCTGCAACAGTGAGCCCGCCGTGCTCGCGTGGGTCATCTTGCCGGGGTGCTCGACCAGCGACTCGATGCCGCCGAGCGATTCGGCGAGGGTGAACAGCCGGGTCCGCGAGCACACCTCGAGCGCGGCCTGTTCCCCGTCGACGTGAGTGAACGAGACCATGCCGCCGAACTGGTTCATCTGCTTCGCCGCGACCTCGTGGCCAGGGTGCGACTCGAGGCCCGGGTAGTAGACGCGGCCCACCTTCGGATGACTCTGCAGCGCCGCGACGATCCGCTCCGCGTTCGCGCAGTGCCGGTCCATGCGGACCCCGAGGGTCTTGAGGCCGCGCATCGTGAGGAAGGCGTCGAACGGTCCGGGCACGGCACCGGCGCTGTTCTGCAGGAAGGCGACGTCGGAGGCGAGCTGCTCGTCGGAGGTGATCATCGCTCCGCCGACGACGTCGGAATGCCCGCCGAGGTACTTGGTGGTGGAGTGCAACACCACCTTCGCGCCCAGCTCCAGCGGCTGCTGCAGGTACGGCGAGGCGAAGGTGTTGTCGACGACGAGGGTCGTCCCGGTGTCGTGCGAGAGCTGCGCGAGCGCGGCGATGTCGGCGATCCCCAGCAACGGATTCGTCGGCGTCTCCACCCAGAGCACCTTGGTGTTCGGGCGGATCGCCGACCGCACGGCGTCCACATCGGACAGCCGCACCGGGGTGTACTCGATACCCCAGCCCGCGAGGACCTTGTCGATGAGACGGAACGTGCCGCCGTACGCGTCGTCCGGGATGATCAGGTGGTCACCAGGGCGCATCGTCGCGCGCAGGATCGCGTCGGTCGCGGCCATCCCGGAGGCGAACGCTCGCGCGTGCTGACCGTTCTCCAGCGCGGCCAGCACCTCTTCCAGGGCGGTGCGCGTGGGATTACCGGTGCGCGAGTACTCGTAACCCTGGCGCAGTCCGCCCACGCCGTCCTGCGCGTAGGTCGAGGTCGCGTGGATCGGCGTGATCACGGAGCCGGTGTTCGGGTCTGGTTCCTGCCCGGCATGGATGGCGCGGGTCGCGAAGCCGTCGGTCATGCCTCGCAGCATAATGGTCACGCGGGTGCGGAGCTGCGGTCAGCCGCGAGGTGAGGTTCCACCACGGAACCACCGAGACAGATCAAGCGGCACGCACTCTCAAAAGGCCTTGCAGCATGAGCTGTCGTCGCGTCGTGTCAGCGGCGCAGCCGCTGAGCTGTCACCACGGATGCAGCCGGACCACCCGCGGGTTCTCAGCGCCCTCCTCGCGAGGACAGCGGTTTCGCAGCGTAGGGCGCTACTCAAGAAACCGATCCCGCAGCGAGGAGGGCGCTGAGGTTCCGCCACCCGACCCACCGAGCAACACCTCCTACAGGATTCTTTCGCGGCGGAGGGCTCGGACACAGCAGTGGCCCCCGACCGCGTGGGTCGGGGGCCACTGGACGAGCTCACCTCGGCGGGTCAGCGCCGAATCACCACTGAGGCGGCTGGCCGTACTGCTGCGGGGGCGGCGGGTAGCCCCCCGGCTGCTGCGGCGGCTGCCCATACTGCTGCGGCGGCTGGCCGTACGGCTGCTGGGGCTGACCGTAGGGCTGCTGCGGCGGCTGGCCGTACTGCTGCTGGGGCTGTCCATACGGCTGCTGCGGCTGGCCGTACGACGGCTGTCCCGGAGCCGGGAAGCCGCCCGACTGCGGACCGTCGAACCCGGGCTGCGGGGGCTGGCCGTAGGGCGCCTGCGGCTGCCCCTGAGCCGGGAAGCCGCCGGACTGCGGGCCACCGAAACCAGGGTTCTGTGGCGCACCGTAACCGGGCCCACCCGGGAAGCCGCCCTGCGGTGCGGGATCGGCCGGGACGACGAGCGTGCTCATGATCTTGTCGGCCCAGGTCTGCTTCTTCTCGTCCCACAGCGGAGCCAGGTAGCCGATGTTGCAAGGGAGGCTGTCGACGACGTGGACGATCTGGCGGAGGAAGGCGTTGCCGAAGCCGATCGGCTGGCCCGTCTCCTCGCTGATCAGCTTGGTCTTCGCGACGCCGCGACCGAGCGACTGACCGGTGGTCCCCTGCTTGTAGCCGGAGTTCCAGATAAGGAAACCCAGAAGTGCCAGGTACAAGATTGCATTGAGGCCCATGCCCAAGCCCACGCTGTCACCGGCGATAGCGCTCACGATCAGCGCTAGCACGCCCACTACCGCACCCGGCGCGACGAAGTCGATCAGGTAGCTCAGGGCGCGGGTACCCCACTCGACCGGCTGCCCGACGGGACCGCCGGGCATCATGCCGGGCTGACCGAACCCGCCCTGCGGAGGCGGTGGCCCGAAGCCGGGCTGCGGCTGCGGAGGCTGCGGCGGGTTGAGCGCGGCGTCGAAGGCACTGGGCTCCGGCTGCTGCGCGGGGAAGCCGCCGGACGGCGGGCCGGGCGGCTGTGCGGGAAACCCGCCGGACTGGCTGGGCTGGCCCGGCTGCTGATACATCGGCTGGGGCTGTTGCGGCTGCATCGTCGGCGGCACGACCTGCGTCGAGTCTCCGCCGCCCTGCGGCGCCTGCGGCGGAGGCGGCGTGGGCTGGCCCGGCTGCTGATACATCGGCTGGGGCTGCTGCGGCTGCATCGACGGCGGCACGACCTGCGTCGAGTCCGCCACCGGCTGCTGCTGCGGCTGTTGCTGCGGCGCTCCCGTCGGATTGATCATCTGGGTCGAGTCCGCATTCGGATCGGAACCGCCCTGGTGCTCGGGCTGTCCCTGCGGACCGCCCTGTGGCGGCTGCGGAGAGCTCATCGGGTTGTCGGACCCCCTCGGGTGGACCTGGCGCTGTCGCCGGACACGGTATCCGACCGGGTCGGCGTGTAGTGGTGGCCTATCGGAATCCCGTCACCGGCCGGCGATGAAACCGAGCACGTCCTGGCGAGTGACGACGCCGACGGGCTTGCCGTCGACGAGAACCATGGCGCCGTCGGCGTGGGTGAGCGCGGCCATGGCGGAGCTGATGGTCTCGCCCGCTCCGATCGTCGGCAGCGGCTTCGACATGTGCGTCTCGACCTTGTCGGCGAGATTGGCCTTGCCCGCGAACAACGAGTCGAGCAGGTCGGCCTCGTTGACGGCTCCCGCGACTTCGGCGGCCATGACCGGTGGCTCGGCCTGGACGACCGGCATCTGCGAGACGCCGAACTCGTGGAGGATCGCCACCGCTTCGGCGACCGTCTCGTTCGGGTGCACGTGCACCAGTTCCGGCATCGTGCCGTCTTTGCGCCGCAGCACGTCGCCCACGGAACCGGCCGCGTGATCCGGCGGCAGGAAGCCGTAGGAGGCCATCCACGAGTCGTTGAAGATGGTCTTGAGGTAGCCGCGGCCGCCGTCGGGCAGCATCACGACGATCACGTCGTCGGGACCGGCGGTGGCCGCGACCCGCAGCGCCGCCGCGACCGCCATCCCGCACGAGCCGCCGACGAGCATCGCCTCTTCCCTGGCGAGCCTGCGGGTCATCTGGAAGGAGTCCGCGTCGGTGACGGCGACGATCTCGTCGCAGATGTCGCGGTCGTAAGCGGCGGGCCAGAAGTCCTCCCCGACGCCTTCGACGAGGTAGGGACGGCCCTTTCCGCCGGAGTACACGGACCCCTCCGGATCGGCACCGACGATCTGCACCCGGCCGTCGGAAATCTCCTTGAGGTAGCGCCCGGTACCGGAGATGGTCCCGCCGGTTCCGACGCCCGCGACGAAATGCGTGATTCTTCCCTCGGTCTGTTCCCAGATCTCCGGACCCGTCGAGTGGTAATGCGATTCCGGATTCGACTGGTTCGCGTACTGGTTCGGCTTCCAGCAGCCGTCCTGCGCGGCGAGCCGGTCGGAGACCGAGTAGTACGAGTCGGGGTGTTCCGGCGGGACGGCGGTCGGGCAGACGACGACCTCGGCGCCGTAGGCCTCCAGCACGTTTCGCTTGTCGACGTTGACCTTGTCGGGGCAGACGAACACGCACTGGTAGCCCTTGCGTTGGGCGACCATGGCGAGACCGATGCCGGTGTTGCCGGAGGTCGGTTCGACGATGGTGCCGCCGGGGCGCAGTTCGCCCGAGGCTTCCGCTGCTTCCACCATCCGCAGCGCGATGCGGTCCTTGACACTGCCGCCCGGATTGACGTACTCGACCTTGGCCAGTACCGGCGTCGACAGGCCTGTCGCCAGCGAGTTCAGTTTCACCAGCGGTGTGTTTCCCACCAGGTCGACGACGTGCTCGGCGTACTCCACGACGGGTGCCTCCCCTTGTCCGCAAACGGTGACTCCGAGCCTAATGGTCGACGGCCCGTTCACCCCACTCGCGGTGACGTCGCGGACACGAGGGAACGAAATCGCGGCCCCGGACGTCTTGTTGAGTAGGGGAACCGCGGAGTAGCGGAACTGTTGAGCAACGGAACAGGGACGGATCGGAGGTGTCGGATGTTCGGTTTCCAGTCGATCCGTCTGCTCGCCTACGCGTTCGGCACCGCGGGCGGACTCTCTGGCGCCGCGTACGGCCTGCTCAACGAGCAATCCCGGCGAGCGCGCAAAATCATCGGACCGCCTCGCGCGCAACCGCTGCGAGCCGACGGCGTGTATCTGCCGGACGGCTCCGGCCCGGTCCCGGACGCCGACGGTGCCGATGCTCTGGAGCTGGCGGTGCTCGGCGACTCGACGGCGGCCGGGCTCGGTGTCGAGGAGCCGGACGAACTCCCGGGGGTGCGCATCGCGCGGGGCATGGCCGAGGAGCTTCAGCGTCCGGTCGCGTTGACCACGCACGCCGTCGTCGGTACCACCAGCCGCAGGCTCCGGCCCCAGGTGGAGGCCGCTTTGGTGACTCCGCCGCGGCTGGCGTTGATTCTCATCGGTGCCAACGACGTGACGTCGAAGCAGCGGGCGAGCACGTCCGCACGCCTGCTCGGGGAGACGGTGCGCGCACTGATGGACAGGGGCGTGGCCGTCGTCGCCGGGACCTGCCCGGACCTGGGCGCGATCCGTCCGATCCCGCAGCCGCTGCGCGCCGTGGCCCGGTCCTGGAGTCACGCGCTCGGAAAGGCGCAGCGCCGTGAGGTGGAGGCCGTGGGAGGACGGGCCGTACCGCTGGCGGACCTGCTCTCACCGGAATTCCTCACCCGGCCGTCGGAGATGTTCAGCCCGGACAACTTCCACCCGTCGGCGGCGGGGTACGCGGCCACCGCCGACGTGCTGTTGCCGGTGCTCTGCGACGCGATCGGCGAGTGGGCGGGCGGGCCCGTTCCGCGCCCGCCGGTGCGGTCGACGGCGGCCGAAGCTCGGCGGCCGACGCGCCGCATCGTCGCTCGGCTGAACCGCGGGCTGGCTCGCCGCGCTTGGGCGGGCGACCAGTAGCCGCTACCAATCGGTAACATCGGTTCTCGCCTGGGTGACCCTCGTCACCGCGTGCGGCGCGGTGACGGTCCTACAGTGGCATCACCACGAACGACGCATCGCCGCTCGGCACCGGCGTTCACGCGGACGCCGAGCAACGAAGGAGCCTCCATGCCCGAAGCTGTCATCGTCTCCGCCGCACGCTCCCCCATCGGTCGTGCAGGCAAGGGCTCGCTGATCGACCTCCGTCCGGACGACCTCACCGCGCAGATGGTGCGCGCCGCGCTCGACAAGGTCCCCGGACTCGACCCGCGCGAGATCGACGACCTGATGCTCGGCTGCGGCCTGCCCGGTGGTGAACAGGGCTTCAACATGGCCCGGGCCGTGTCCGTCCTGCTCGGCTACGACCACCTGCCCGGCACCACCATCACCCGCTACTGCTCGTCGAGCCTGCAGACCTCCCGGATGGCACTGCACGCCATCAAGGCCGGTGAAGGCGACGTGTTCATCAGCGCCGGTGTCGAGATGGTGTCGCGGCTCGCCAAGGGAAGTTCGGACTCGCTGCCGGACACGCACAACCCGCTGTTCGCAGAGGCGGAGCAGCGCACCCAACGTGTCGCCGAACAAGGTTCGGACACGTGGAACAATCCGCGTGAGTACGACGCGTTGCCCGACGTCTACATCCCGATGGGGCAGACCGCCGAGAACCTCGCCCGCGAGAAGAACGTCGGCCGCGACGAGATGGACGACTTCGGCGTCCGCTCCCAGAACCTCGCCGAGAAGGCCATCGCCAACGGCTTCTGGGATCGGGAGATCACGCCGGTCACGCGTCCCGACGGTTCCGTCGTGAACGCCGACGACGGGCCGCGTGCGGGCGTGACGAAGGCGGCCCTGTCCGGGCTCAAGCCGGTGTTCCGGCCGGACGGGCGCATCACGGCGGGCAACTGCTGCGCGCTCAACGACGGTGCGGCCGCGCTCGTCATCATGAGCGACACCAAGGCCAAGGAACTCGGGCTCACCCCGCTCGCGCGGATCGTGTCCACCGGAGTCTCGGGGCTGTCCCCGGAGATCATGGGGCTCGGGCCGGTCGAGGCGTCGAAGCAGGCACTCTCCCGCGCCGGACTCGGTGTCGGCGACATCGACCTCGTCGAGATCAACGAGGCATTCGCCGCACAGGTCATCCCGTCGTATCAGGACTTGGGGATCCCGCTGGAGAAGCTCAACGTCAACGGCGGCGCCATCGCCGTGGGCCACCCGTTCGGCATGACCGGCGCACGGATCACCGCCACGCTGATGAACTCGCTGCAGTGGCACGACAAGCAGTTCGGCCTGGAGACGATGTGCGTCGGCGGCGGCCAGGGCATGGCCATGGTCCTCGAACGCCTCTCCTGAGCCCGATTCCACGAAGCGAACGGCACTTTCGCCCCGTCTTGTGAGGCGAAAGTGCCGTTCGCTTCATCGGTGTGCAGTATGAGAAGGGGCGCCGAGCTCGGGTGAGCTCGGCGCCCCTGTCGCGTCGGGGTGTCGCTTCCGAACTAGTTGTTCTGGAAGTACGAGAGCAGACGCAGGATCTCGAGGTACAGCCAGACCAGGGTGACCATGAGACCGAAGGCGACGTACCAGGCGAGCTTCGCGTCCGCGCCGCTCTTGATCATCTTGTCGGCGGCGTCGAAGTCCAGCAGGAAGCTGAACGCGGCGATGCCGATGCACAGCAGGCTGAACGCGATCGCCATCGGACCACCGTCACGCAGGCCGAGGCCGCCCTCGGTGAAGAAGCTGGCGACGAGGTTGACCAGCATGAGGACCAGGACACCGGCGATCGCGCCGATGATCCACTTGGTCAGCTTCGGTGTGACCCGGATCGCGCCGGTCTTGTAGACCACGAGCATCCCGGCGAACACACCGATCGTGCCCGCGACCGCCTGCGCGATGATCGCCGGATTACCCGCCACCAGGACGCCGAACAGATAGCTGATGCCGCCGAGGAACACGCCCTCGACCGCCGAGTAGGCGATGACCAGCCCCGGGCTGACCTTCTTGCGGAAGACGATCACGAGCGCGATCACCAGGCCGACGATGGCGGCGGGCAGCGCCAGCATCACCGAGCTCGCGCCGCCGACCACGTAGGTCGCCACGCCGGTCGCGACGGCGATGGCCAGCGTGATCGCGGTCTTGGTGACCACATCGTCGATGGTCATCGGGCGGCCGGTCTGCGCCGGGGCCGACGGCGCCTGGCCGAAGGTGCCGCCGGCCGCGGCGGGCTGACCCTGGCCGTAGTTGAAGTTCGCGTACCCACCGCCGCTCGGCAGGTTCTTGAACGCTGGGTTGCTGGTAGTGCGCAACTCATCCTCCTGGGCGTACGTGCGCCGTCACCGTGACAACGACCGAACCCGCCGGTTAGTTCCCGTCGCTGGGTTTAAGAACACTTTACTCCCCCGGTCGGGGGTGGCAACGGGTCACCTCGATCACACGTCACGATCCGGCGACGCGGCCAACCGCACGGGTTCGCCGCGGACGGTGACCATCACCGTCGCACAGGGCATCGAGAGTGCGTCCGTACGGGTGCACAGTCGGCAAATCCGCGAACAACTGATCCACTTCCGCGCCCGAACGGACCTTGTGGCGACCCCTGGCGCGCTCAAGGATCGTCGCGGGTGTTCGTGCGCTTCTGGGAGCGATGACGCAGCGCACGCCGACACCCCTGTCTCTCATCTCACCCACGAGAAGTGGAGTTCGCATGCGCACGTTCAGGAAGTGGATCACCGGTGCCACGGGCGCCGCCGTGATCGCCGGGGGCTCTGTGCTGGCTGGGCCCGCCGCCTTCGCCTCGGATCCGGACGAGCCGGTCCGGACCTTCGCCGAGGAGCTCGGCCACGGCCACACGATCGCGCCCGGCCAGAACGAGCACTGGCAGAACGGCGTGTGGCTGGGTTCGTTCGTCGTCGGTGGCGAGCAGGCCTGGTGTGTCCAGTTCGGCTTGCAGTCGCCGGACCGGGACGAGGAGTACGAACCGGCGGGCGAACTGACCGACAAGTGGGGCAACCCGCTGCCGGAGGACGTCGCGTCGATGGTCTCGTACATGCTGCTGCGCCACGGCGAGACCACTTCGGACGACGAGGCGGCGGCCGTCGCCCACCTGCTGCACGCGGCGACGTCGACGCCGGGCGACACCGAGACGGGCGACATGACCGAAGTCGCCTACGACATCGGTTACCACCAGGCCCAGCTCGACGAGAAGCACCCGGAGGCGGCCGAGCTCGTGGCCACGATCGCCGCTGACGCCGAGCGCAACCGTGGTCCGTGGACGGCGAGCATGGCGGCCCCGGCCGAACCGCAGACGATCGGCCAGGCGGACGAGTGGACCATCGAGGTCGTCGGAGCCGACGGTCAAGGCATCAGCGGCGCCCCGGTGAGTCTGAACGTGACCGACGCCGAGGTCGAGGGAATCGCCGAGGACGGCACCGTGACTACTCCGGACGACGGCAGCCCGCTGCGGTTGCGAGTCACCCCCACCGGGCCGGCTCCGAGTATCACCGGTGAACTCGTCGCCCCTACGGCGCAACCGAAGGTCCAGCGATCCGTGCAGGACCCGGAAGGCACGCAGCGCCTGGTCTCCACCGGCGGCGAGGAGACACTGACCGTGGCGGCGGCAGCGGGGGCCCTCGCCCCGCAAGGTGAGGCGCTCGTGGTCAAGACCGACGAGCAGAGCAAGGCCGGTATCGCCGGTGCTTCGTTCCGCGTGACCGGTCCCGACGGCACCCCTGCCATGCTCGCCGACGGCACCGAGTTCGTCGGCGAGAACGGTGAGCCCGCCGTCGTGACCACCACCGACGACGGCACGGTCGCCGTCCCGGGACTCGCGGCGCCCCAGCAGATCAGTGTCACCGAGGTCAGCCCGGCCACGGGATACGAGGAAGCGTTCGACCCGGCCGCCGCTCCGTCCGCGACCGGCACCGTCGAAGCCGGGAGGACGCTGGAACTGGCACTGACGAACAAGGCGAACACTCCGACCGTCCCGGTGCACATCCCCGCCGGTGACCCGGTCGCGCCGAACGGCGAGGTCGTCGACGTCCGCGCGAGCGGCGACGAAACCCTCTCGGGAGCTCTGATCGGTCTCGGTGCGCTCGCGCTGGCCGGAGCGGCCGTGGGCGGAGGACTCGCCTACCGGCGCGAGCTGGTCT
This sequence comes from Allosaccharopolyspora coralli, assembly GCF_009664835.1. Classification (NCBI taxonomy): domain Bacteria; kingdom Bacillati; phylum Actinomycetota; class Actinomycetes; order Pseudonocardiales; family Pseudonocardiaceae; genus Allosaccharopolyspora; species Allosaccharopolyspora coralli. Next base: position 783,283 of record NZ_CP045929.1, on the reverse strand, counting down.
CGGCGGGCCGTCGACAGTGACGGAGCGGAACACGGAACGCCCGCGGCGTCGTGGTCGGCTCGCCGCGGTCCTCGCGGGTGCGGTCGGGCTCGCAGGGGCGGTCGCGCTCGTCGCCGGAATCGCAGTGTCCGGCGGCGGTGAACCGACTGCTCAGCAGCCCCCGGCCCCTCTGCCCGCGACGACCGACAGCGGAGCACCGGTGCAGCCGGTGTTCGAACCCGCAGGTCAGCCGCCGGGGACCGTGCAGCTTCCTCAGGGCGGCACGGCCACACTCGTCCGCAAGGAACTCGAGCCCACCGGCACGCTGCCCGTCCCGGACGGCGTCGGCCAGGCGACGTGGTGGGGGGCGGGACTGGACGCGCCCGAGGGCGCGACGGTCCTGGCGGGGCATGTGAACTGGAAGGGCGAGATCGGCCCCTTCGACGAGCTCTGGGACGCGGCGCCCGGCGGCACGGTCTCGGTGCGCGACGAACAGGGCACGGACTTCACGTACCGGGTGTCCGAGATCGTGACCGTCACCAAGGAGGAGCTGCCCGCGCAGGCGGCGGAGCTGTTCAGCCAGGGCGGTGAGCACCGGCTGGTGCTCGTCACCTGCGGCGGCAGGTTCGTCGGCGGCGACGAGGGCTACACCGACAACCGAATCGTCATCGCCACGCCGGTGTAAGCGGGTGTGAGGGTTGGGCTGCGTGGGTGGTTCCGTGGCGGCACCTCACCTCGCGACTGGCTGCGGGATCGTCGACATCAGGTAGGTACCGACATCACGTCGACGCTGTCCCCGCGAGGAGGGCGCTGAGGTTCCGCCACCCCACTCACCGAGCAAACCAGCCCGCACGCCCTCCAGAAGCAAGAAGGCCCGGTGGTCGGGGGCGACCACCGGGCCTTTCGCTGTTCCCCGGAAGCAGCGGCCGGAGTCCAAGTACCGCTGGGGTACGGGGAGTCACCACACTCCCTGCGGAACTCAACGAGACCCGCCCCTCATCGTTACGTCCGTCACACCACGGGCCGGAGACGGGGCCGGAACGCCTCTCGGTATGCCGAGTCAGCGGCGCTTCTTGTTGCTCTTCTTCGCCGAGGCCGCCTGTTTGCCCGGCCTGTTCTTCTGCGGATTCTTGTTGCCGCCTCCGCCGCCCTTGGGTGGTCGGGACGAGCCGCCGCCTCCGGCCTTGCCGCCTCCGCTGCTCTTGCCGCTGCCGCCACCCGACTTCTCCTGCGGGGTCTCGTCCGAGTCCGACTCGTCGCCGTCGGAGTCGACCTTGACGGCGGTGCCGCCGCCGTTCTGCGTCTGCGCGGGCTTCTGGCCCGGCTTCGGACGCTGCACTTCCTTCTTCTCCGCGATCTCCTTCTCCCGCTCGCGCTCCTGCTCGCGGTCGATCTTGTTGGTGAGGAAGTGCGTCTGGCCGAGCGTCCAGATGTTGTTCGCCATGAAGTACAGCACGATCGCCATCGGCAGGAACCACCCGGAGATCAGGGTGCCCACCGGCGCGATGTAGAGCATGAACTTCGCCATCATCTGCGTCTGCGGGTTCGACATCGACGCATCGGTCTGGCGCTTCTGCGACATGCGCATGCTGAAGTAGGTGGCCAACGAGGCCACGATCATCAGCGGGATGCCGACGGCCATCATGGTCGTCCGCGAGGTGTCGAACGCGGCGAGCTCGGCCTCCGGCTGAGTGATCCAGTTACCGAGCTTCGCGCCGAACAGGTCGGCCTGCAGGAACGACTGCACGCCTCCGCTGTCGAAGATGTAGTTGCTCTGCGCCTGCGGGGTGAATCCGCGCAGCACCCAGAACAGGCTCAGGAACACCGGCACCTGCAGCAGCACCGGCAGGCAGCCGCCGAGCGGGTTGACCCCGTGCTCGGACTGCAGCTTCTGCATCTCCTGCGCCATGCGCTGCCGGTCGTTCTTGTACTTCTCCCGCAGCTTCTGGATGTGCGGCGCGAACTTCTGCATCTTCCGGCCGGAGCGGATCTGGCTGATGGCGGGTTTGAGCAGCACCACGCGCAGCGAGAACACGAGGAAGAAGACGGACAGCACCCAGGCGAACCCGTTGTCGGGCCCGAGTACCGCGCCGAAAACCTGGTGCCAGAACCACAGGATGGCCGACACCGGGTAGAGGATGAAATCGAACACGAACCCACTCCTGGTCTTTGCTCGGCGCGAATCGTCGAGCCGCACCGTCGACAGCCGTCCCCCGGCCGCAGGATGCAGGGTCCAGCCTCACCAGGGTGCCACGTGCTCGGCCGCGAACCCAGCGCGGGTCGCGGGGTGACTGCTCACAGCGGTTGCGCCCGCCCCGGGAGACCGCACGGGCCACCGATGGGAGAGCATGCACCCTGCATCGATTACGTCCCTTCGGAGTGACACTCATGCGTGATCCACACCAGCCCGGCGGCGCCGCATGGCGGCAGGCGGAGGCACAACGCCTGCTCGAGTTCGCCTCGCGCTCCGTCCTGCCCGACGGCGGCTTCGGATACCTCGATTCCCAGGGCACGCCGGACTCCACGCGGCGCGAGCTGTGGATCACGGCCCGGATGACGCACGTCTTCGGCCTCGCCGCACTGGCAGGCCACCCCGGTGCGCGCGACCACGCAGCGCACGGGGTCCGCGCGTTGATCGGCCTGTTCCACGACCCGGCGAATGGCGGCTGGGTGGAGAGCATCGACTCGGACGGCACCGCGCTGGAGGTGTCCAAGACGTTCTACGGCCACTGCTTCGTGCTGCTCGCGGCCTCCACCGCGTACGCGGCACGACTCAGCGGCGCCGAGGACCTGCTGCACCGGGCACAGCGCGTGATCGAACGCCACTTCTGGGACGAGTCCCACGGTCTCGGTGTCGAGTCGTTCTCGCGGGAGTGGACACTGTGCGAGGACTACCGGGGCGCGAACAGCAACATGCACGCGGTCGAGGCGTTCACGGCCTGCTCCGACGCCACCGGTGAGCCGCTGTGGCGGCAGCGGGCGATGAGCATCGCCGAGCGGATCGTGGGCGGCTTCACCCGCGACCACGGCTGGCGGATGCCGGAGCACTTCAGCGCGGACTGGTCACCGCTGCTGGAGTACAACGCCAAGCAGCCTGCGGACAAGTTCCGCCCGTACGGCACGACGGTCGGGCACTGGCTGGAGTGGTCCCGCCTGCTCGTGGGGCTCCACGAACGGGGCGGACCGGCCTGGCTGCTGGACGCGGCGACGACGCTGTTCGACGAGTCGGTCCGAGTCGGCTGGGCCGCCGACGGCGCACCCGGCTTCGTCTACACGCTGGACTGGGAGGACGCCGTGGTCGTCGCCGAGCGGATGCACTGGGTGCAAGCCGAGGCGGTCCTCGCCGCGGACGCCCTGTACCGCGCCGCCGAACACGAGGAGGCGGCTGAGCTCGCCGAGCAGTGGTGGCGGTTCCTGGCGGATCACTTCGTCGACACAGCCGGAGGGAGCTGGCACCACGAGCTCGGTTCGGACCTGGGTGTTTCCACCACGGTGTGGCCAGGCAAACCGGACGTGTACCACGCCTATCAGGCCGTCGTGTTCCCCGACCTGCCGCTGGCACCGGCCGCGGCCACGGCGTTGGCCCGGCGAGGCGGTGTGGCATGAGCACTCCGCCCGTCACCGTCGTCGGCGAGTCCCTGGTCGACCTGGTGCTGCGTCCCGGCGACACGGAGCCGGTCGAGCATCCGGGTGGTTCGCCTGCGAACGTCTCCGTCGGCTTGTCCCGGCTGGATCACGCCCCCACGTTGCTCACCCGTCTCGGCGAGGACGAGCGGGGCGAGCTGGTCGCGCGCCACCTGCGCGACAACGGTGTCGACGTGCGGTCGTCGGTGGCCCCGCGCACGAGCACCGCACTGGCCCGGCTCGACGAGCGGGGTAGCGCCACCTACGAGTTCGACCTCGACTGGGACGTGGCGGACCTGCGGGTGCCGGGCGGGACGGGCCTGCTGCACGTGGGGTCGCTGGCAGCGGTGCTCGCACCGGGGGCGGAGACGGTGCAGAGCATGGTGCGCGACGCGGCCCGCGCCGGCAACGTCCTCATCAGCTACGACCCGAACGTGCGCCCGACGATCACGCCGGACCGTGATTCGGTGCGAGAGCACGTGCTGCGAACTGCCGCGCACGCACACATCGTCAAGTGCAGCGAAGAGGACCTGGAGTTCCTGTTCCCGGGCACCCCACCGGAGGCGCTGCCGCAGATGTTCGCCGAGGCCGCCTTGGTCGCCGTCACCCACGGCGGCGACGGAGTTTTCTGGGCGACGGACCACCACACCGGCACGCTCGCGCCGCCGCAGATCGAGATGGTCGACTCGGTCGGGGCCGGGGACGCGTTCATGGCCGGCCTGCTCGACGGGGCGCTGCGGGCAGGGGTGGGCCCGCGGTCCCTCGACGCACTCGCCGACGAAGCGGCGACCGAACAGATCATGCGCCGAGCCACCACCGTCGCGGCCATCACCTGCGCCCGCGCAGGCGCGAACCCGCCGACCACCGCCGAGGTCGACGACGCCCTGGCCGCGTGACACCGGCGCACAGCAGGCCCGGGCGTCCCAGACTGATCAAACGCGAGACGGGATCCGGTGTGCCGAGCCAGGTCGATCTGGTGCTCGCCGAGGAACGCAGCACGGCCGCCCACAGAAGCGCGAAACCCGGCCAGCCCACCACTGTCCGGAAGGCTGCCGGGTCCACTTCTCAGGCCTCATGCCGTGAGCACGGTCGAGCCTGGCGCGCACGAGATCTGTGATCACCAGCGCCAGACCTTCCGGTGTGGCTGATCAGCGCTGGATCGCTTTGGTGATCAGGCGTCCGATGACGAGATAGATCAATGCGGCCAAGCCGTAGTTCAGCACCACGCCGAGCACGGCATCATCGGGAGTGAATACGTCCCCCAGGCCGAGAACCAAAACCTGCGCGAGGCTGTAGATGAACGAGACGAATTCATTGCCTTGATTGGCGTCGAGGACCACGAACAGGATGTGCAACACGAACACTGTGACGATCAGGCCGGTGACTACTCGGATCACGTTCGCGAGAATGTCGCCCCCGCCCCGCCGGTCACTCGGCGGTGGTCCCTGCGACGAGTAGTGACCAGGGTTCTGCGGAGGGTAGTCGTTCGGACCGTGGTGATAACTCATGCCCGCGATTGTGACGACATGCCGAAACGAGCTACAAACCCGGTGGGTCTTACTCGGCCAGGGCACCACCTAAAACATGAACAATGTTCGCAGGAGTCGTGACCCTGGGAAGTTTGCCCGGCTGAAATCAACAATCAGGCTCGAACGGCTCCCATCGGTCGCCTACTTGCAATCCACTCGTGACCGTATCGTTGCTATGGCCGCGAACGAGCGCTCCTTTGTGCATGGAGATTCCTGTCAGGAATGATCAGTTGTTCGTGAAGCGGTGACTACTGCACCGCAGCGCGCTCCCGGGATCGGGCAGTTCTCCACGTTGCATGAACCGCGTGGTGATCTCCGCGAGGACGAATGTGACATCGGCACCCGGATAGCAGATTCCGGACGCCACACACCAAGGACAGGTACCGTCGCGGCCGTCGCCGATACGAGGAGGCTCGCCGTGCAGGACAACGCCACCGGAGCGACCGCGCCGAACGTCGCCTACGTTCCCTCCCGGCCGGTGGGCAGCGGGGACAGCGAGGCGACACTCGAACTTCGCGAGACGGGAAACGGCGACCTCGCACTGCTGGCGTTCACCTCTCGGGACAAGCTCGCCGAGTGCTGCGGGCGCCGCCAGTCCTGCATCGGGGTGCGACCGGAACAAGTCGACGAATTGCGTTCCCGATCCGGTGCGGCCGTGGTGCTCTGGGATCCCGCGCCCACCTCGGACCAGCGCGACGACTCCTGAGTACTGCTCCGGGGTCGCAGACACCGGAGACCGGAGCAGCCACCGCACAAGGCGGCCTGGCTTGCCCCAGCTCGACCGCGGCGCGAGCTGGGCTCGCGCCTCTGCGGGGCCGGCATCGAAGGCGACACCGCGCCCTGTACAGACACCGCGCACGGCAGTGACGCAGGCGGGCCAAGCTCTTGACGGGAGAACGAACGCGACTTAGCGTCTTCGCATACCAAAAGTATACTTTCGTAATACGAAATACTCGCGACGAATCGTTAATCCGAGCGGAACGCCCGGCGCGCCGACACGAGAACCAGCCGACGCGGACGCATCCCCGGCCCGATGCACCCGGCACACCGCCGAACCTCCCCTGAACCGGAGACCGTGTCATGGACAGCGAGACCTCGGGCACCGCAACGACTTCTCGAGACCACCAGCCGGCGGACGCGCCAGGGCGCGCCAGTTCTCGGCTCTACAGCTACGACCTCGCACCCACCAAGAAGGAAGGGCGCCGCTGGGGTTCCTACAACGTCTTCACACTGTGGGCCAACGACGTGCACAGCCTCGGCAACTACACCTTCGCGATCGGCCTGTTCGCGCTCGGACTGAACGTGTGGGGCATCCTTCTCGCCTTCGTACTCGCCTCGGTGCTGCTGTTCCTGCTGCTGACCCTGTCCGGCTACATGGGACACAAGACGGGAGTTCCGTTCCCGGTCATGAGCCGGATCGCGTTCGGCACCAAAGGCGGGCACATACCGGCCGGTGTTCGCGGCGCGGTCGCCATCGCTTGGTTCGGCATTCAGACCTACCTCGCCTCGTCGGTGCTGAACACCCTGCTGGTCGCCCTGTTCCCGGCGCTGCAGCCGTTGCGGGAACAGTCGGTGCTGGGGTTGTCGACGCTCGGCTGGATCACCTTCCTCGCGCTCTGGGCGATCCAGGTCCTCATCGTCAGCTACGGCATGCACGTGATCCGCAAATACATGGCGATCGCGGCCCCGGTCACGCTCATCACGATGTGCGCACTGGCGGTCTGGCTGTTCGTCCGCGCGGACGGGTCCATCGCCCTGTCCACGTCGCAGCCGCTCACCGGTGCCGACATGTGGGTCCAGATCCTGCAGGGCGCGGCGCTCTGGGTGGTCATCTACGGCACGTTCGTGCTCAACTTCTGTGACTTCACGCGTTCCGCCACGAGCCGCCGTGCGATCGTTCGCGGGAACCTCGTCGGAATCCCGGTGAACATGCTCTTCTTCGGCGTGATCATCGTCGTCCTCAGTGGAGCGCAGTTCAAGCTCGACGGGCGGGTGATCACCAGTCCGACCGACATCGTCCAGACGATCCCCAACATGGCCCTGCTGGCCGCCGCCTCGATCGCACTGATCGTCCTGACGATCGCGGTGAACCTGCTCGCCAACTTCGTGGCGCCGATCTACGTGCTCGTCAACCTCTTCCCCCGGCACCTGAACTTCCGGCGGGCCGGCGTCGTCAGCGCCGTCATCGGCCTCGCCATCCTGCCCTGGAACCTCTACGACAACCCGGTCGTGGTGAACTACTTCCTCGGCGGCCTCGGTGCACTGCTCGGACCGCTGTTCGGCGTCATCACGGCCGACTACTGGCTGCTGCGCCGGGCCCGCGTGAACATCCCCGACCTCTACACCGAGGACGAGCACGGCGAGTACCACTACCGGCGGGGCTACAACCCGAAGGCCGTCTGGGCGTTCGCGCCGTCCGCCGCGATCGCGGTCGTGCTGGCGCTGGTCCCCGCGTTCAGCTCCGTCGCAGGCTTCTCGTGGTTCATCGGCGCGATTCTCGGCGCCCTCATCTACATCGTCATCGGCGACCGCAAGCACGACGCGCAGGACGTGGACGGCGAGTCCATCGCCGTCCCTGCCGAGTGAACCGACGCCACGAGTGCCAGAAGGGCCCAAGACATGCGCATTCTCGTCGTCAACGTCAACACCACGGCCTCGATCACCGACGCCATCGCCAAGCAGGCCGCGTCGGTCGCCGACGCGGCGACCGAGATCGTTCCCGTGACGCCGTCCTTCGGCGCCGAATCCGTCGAAGGACACTACGAGAGCTACCTTGCGGCGATCGCCGTGATGGAGGCCGTCCGGGCCTACCCCGGGCACTTCGACGCCGTCATCCAGGCCGGGTACGGCGAACACGGCCGGGAAGGGCTGCAGGAACTGTTCGACGTGCCGATCGTCGACATCACCGAAGCGGCCGCGAGCACAGCACAGTTCCTGGGCCGCACCTACTCGGTCGTGACGAGCTTGGACCGCACGGTCCCGCTGATCGAGGACCGTCTCGACGCCGCGGGGCTCGGCGCTCGGTGCGCCTCGGTACGCGCCAGCGGCCTCGCGGTGCTCGACCTCGAGAAAGACGCCCAGGCCAGCGTGGACGCCATCGTCGAGCAGGCGGAGCAGGCGGTCGCGCGCGACAAGGCCGAGGTCGTCTGTCTCGGCTGCGGCGGCATGGCCGGACTCGCCGAGCAGGTGTTCGACCGGACCGGCGCGCCCGTCGTCGACGGGGTGTCGGCAGCGGTCACGATCGCCGAATCGCTGGTCCGGCTGGGACTGAGTACCTCGAAGGTGCGCACGTACGCGCCCAGGCCGCCGAAGACGCTCACCAACTGGCCGCCCCCGCCGAACAGCAGCTGACCGGCGATGTGCGGGCGTGCCAAGGGTTTCCCTGCCCCCGCCGAGAGCGCACTGTGGAACTTGGGTGTGTGGTCCGATACCTCACCGTGCCCCGGCTGATCACTTGCGAGACGTGCCCTACGGGCACACAAGCCAGTTCCGCAATACCCGCCGACGCACCACAACCGAGCGGAAGGCACCTGCCATGCGAATCGTCGTGGCGAACATCAACACCACCGAGAACATCACGCGCGCCATTCACGAGCAGGCGCTCGGCGCGGCAGGCCCGGACACGGAAATCCTGCCCGTCACACCCACGTTCGGGCCCGCGTCGGTCGAGGGGAACTTCGAGGGTCATCTGGCCGCAGTCGGCGTGATCGACCGGATCATCGCGATCGAGGAACCCTTCGACGCCCTCGTCGTCGCCGGTTTCGGCGGCCACGGCCGGGAAGGGCTGACGGAACTGCTCGACGTGCCGGTCGTCGACATCACCGAAGCCGGGGTGCAACTCGCCTGCCTGCTCGGCAGGAGCTACTCCGTGGTGACCTCGCTGCACCGCACCGTCGGCCAGATCCGCGATCGCCTCCGGCTCGCAGGTCTGGACGGACGGTGCGCTTCGGTGCGCTCGGTCGGGATGTCGGTGCTCGAACTCGAACGGGACACGGCACGCATCGGTCGGCACATCGTGCAGGAAGCCGCGCAAGCGGTCGACAGGGACGGCGCAGGCGTGGTCTGCCTCGGCTGCGCCGGGCTCGTCGGCTTGGCCGAGCAGGTCCAGGACGAAGTCGGCGTGCCTGTGGTGGAGCCCGTCGCGGCCGGGGTCGGCCTGACCGAGACGCTCGTCGACCTGCGCCTGCGACCGTCCACGATCGGCAGCTACTCCACACCGCAGCGCAAGGACATCGCAGGCTGGCCGCTCACGCGTTCATAGGGCGCCGGGTGTTTCCGTGGCGGAGCCGCTGAGCGATCACGACGTACGCTGCCCGACCACTACTCGAGAAATCGATTCCCGCAGCGAGCAGGGCACCGAGGTTCCGCCACCCGACCCACCAAGCAAGACCTCTGTCAGGAGTTCTCCGGGTCAGCACAGGTCGTGGTCGACGACCATGCGGCGGCTCGAGGCCACGTGCTGCTGGGCGACCGCGACCGCGCTTTCGGCGTCGCCCGCGGCGATGGCCGCGTGCAGCTGCTCGTGCTCCGCGCACACCCGGTCGGGCTCCAGGTTCAGGCGAAAAAGGTAGGCGAGCCGCCCGTGCAACGGTTCGAGCATGGTCGGCAGCAGCTCGTGCCCGGACAGCGCCACCAGCTCGTCGTGAAACGCCGAATTCGCCTCCGCCATCGCCGCGAAGTCACCGGCCTCCAAAGACCGGCGGGCCTCGGCGACCAGCGCTGCCATCCGCTCGACCCCGTCCGGGCTACTGCGCTCGGCCGCCAGCCTCGCCGCCAACCCTTCCAACGCCTCGCGGACGTCGAACAACTCCTCGGCCTGACGCCGGCCCAGACTGCGCACGAAGACGCCGCGCCGCCGGTCGCGCACCTCCACGAGGCCGTCGCCCTGCAACCGCCGGATCGCCTCGCGCACCGGCACCCGCGAGACTCCGAACTCGACGGCCAGCTCTTGCTCGAAGATCCGGTCGCCGGGTTGCAGCCGCCCCTCCGCGATCCGTTCCTGCAGTGCTCGACGGACCTGCTCGCCCAACGGGCTGTTCGGTTCCTTGCGCAACCCCTCTGCGGCGGACACGACTCCTCCTCACGCGTTCGGACGGAGTCCCATTGTCGCGGAGAGGGCGGGGCGCTCACGCTCCGGCAGCGCATCTTTCCTGTCAACTCTTCAACCATCGGTAGGCTGCAGGGTGCGGGGGTCGCGGTCGAAAGGAGTGCGCGATGGGTGACGGTCGGCGACGTCCGAACCCGCTGCTGTGGGTCTGGTACGCCTTCGGCGGGCGCCTGCCCTCCCGGTACGCGGAATGGGTTCTCCACGACATCACCACGCGCACGTGGGTGCTGCGACACCTCGGCCGAAGCCTGGTGCAGGTCTCCCCCGGACTGCTCGTCCTACTCGCGCCGGGTCCGCTGTGGGTCACCGGAATGTCGCTGCTCGGCGGCGTGATCATGGCCCTGTGGTACTCGGTGGCCTATATGGAGTACACCTGCGAGTACCGGTTGCACAAACACGGCTACCCGGTCGGAACGGGCCGTGCGACACGAGAAGCCGCGTCCGAACGCAACCGCCGAGAGCAGGCCGAACGTTACGCGGCGATCTACCGGTCGTAACGACCTTCAGCCCGGTATCGTCCCCAGGGTCGCCAAGCACGAGAGGGATTTGCTCGTGCAGCACAGTGACAGAGGACTGTTCGAGACGGATCAATCCTGCGCGCCCAGCGACCTCGGCGCCGACCACACCCATTTCGATCAGGGCGACGACGAGGCGACACTCGAACGTCGCGAGCCCCTCGACGAGTCGACGCGAAGACCAGCACCGGCCCGGCCAGCACGAGCAGCGTCACCACAGCGGCGCGGCGGGCCGCGCTCCCGGACTCGCGGTACCACTCCAGCACCGGCCCTTGCCGGGCGGGCCTGCGGGCAAGTGGCCCGGCTTCGCGGCCCGCTCCGGACAGGAGCGGATCTCGTCGTCCCAGTGTGCGCGTCGAAGGCCCTCCTGCGCAGGTGACACGGAGGGTGTGGTGCCCCCGGTCGGATTCGAACCGACACTGGAACGCTTTTAAGGCGTCTGCCTCTGCCGTTTGGGCTACGGGGGCGGGGCTCAGGGCTTGCGACGTCGCGACCGGTCGTGAGGTTCCCGGGGTCAGTGTCGCTTGCCGCCGCGACGCGGCGCCGAGGCGAGTTCGTCGAAGCGGGCTGCTACCCAACGGTGCACGGCATCGGACACCGCACCGCAGCCTGCTCGACGCTCGAACCAGCGCCAGTCACAGTTGACGTTGACCTCCAGGAACACGAAATCGCCGTCGGTGACGAGGATGTCGAAGGCCGCGACGTGTAATCGCCAGTGGCGGGACAGCCCGAGCAGTTTCTCGCCGAGCTCGTCCGGCACCTCGACGGACGTGACGGACACGGCGTCCGGGTCGACCCACAGTTCGGCAGGATCGACCTTCTCGACCCGGTAGGCGAGGATGTCCTCGCCGACGACGAACACCCGCAGCTCGTACTCCGACGAGAGGTACTGCTGGACGAGGACCGGTGCCGGCTCCAATGCCTCCCCGACGCGGCGAGTGTCCAGCGGCCGTGGGAACAGGCCGCGCAGCTCGCCCGGCTCCGGTTCGAGCAGGTGCTTGCCCGCCGTCTTGACGATGCAACTCGCGCCGCCGGGCCGGTTTCGACCCGGCAACGTGGTCACCGTCGTCCTCGGCACCGTCAACCCGAACGACGCGGCGTCACTGAGCTGCGTGAGGCGGTCGAGATGCTGGGTCACGCGGAACGGGTTGATCTGCTCCCAGTCGCCTCGTCCGGACAACCAGCCCGCCACCGCACGCCACTGCTCGTGCACGTAAGCACCCTGGACGGTGGTGGCGTCGACCGGAAGCGCGGTGAGGTCGAAATGCCGCCGCCACACCAGCATCGGCCGCAGCAACCACTGCTCGTACTCGACCAGCGGTGCGTCGGTGTAGACGGTCAGCGCCACGTCCAGGCACCGGTCGGCGTCGAGGCGCACCATGCGGATGCCGACCTCGGCGAGCGCGAGCGAGAGCTCGTTCATCTCCATGTCGTCGGCGCGCGCCAGCACCAGCACACACGGCACCGGGTCCGCCGAGAAATCGGCGACCATACCGGAACGGTGCATCCGTTCCTGGAAATCCAGCACGTTGCTCGGGGACCGAAAGAAGTAGTCCTGGCCCTGCAACAGCATCGGCATCGACCGGTGCTTGCGGGTGGCACCCTCCGCGACGTCGTCGGCGGGCTCGTTCCCCCGGACGACAGCCGCCAAACGTGAATCGTGTTCGCGACTCGGGCCGGGGTCAGCCATGGATCAGTCGTCCTTCTTGCGGAAGACCTTCGACGCTTGCTCGTAGTCCGCCGCGAAGTCGGCCAACGGCCCCTCAGCGACCTCGCCCCGACGGAACAGTTCGGCGAGTTCCTTGATCGTCAAGGAAATCACCTCTCTCCCAGTTACTTCACATACTTTCAGGTGAAATCATCAACTACAGTGCGGTACGGCACTACAGAATGTCAAGGTCAACTGGGAAAGCGATCCCCTGTACGGAGGATCTTGCTCCGACTGGCACTGTCGGGAACGCACGCTCGGACGAGCGCCACCAGACCGCCCGAGCACTGGGTCACGAGTCAGCTCGCCGCAGCCCGCTCGAAGTCGGCCTTCGGGTCCTGGATCTGCCCCATCGACACGGCCTCGCGCTTGAACAGGAACGCCAGGGTCCAGTCGATCACGATCCGCATCTTGCGGTTGAACGTCGGCATCCGGCTCACGTGGTACGCGCGGTGCATGAACCACGCGATCAAGCCCTTCGCCTTGAACCCGTAGACGTCCGCGACGCCCTTGTACAGCCCCAGACCGGCGACCGAGCCCGCGTAAGCGTGGTAGTACTCGCGGGTCTTCTTGCCGCGCAGCGCGGAGATGATGTTCTTGCCGAGCTGGTCGGCCTGCCGCACCGCGTGCTGCGCGGACGGGGCGCACGTGGCGTCCGGGTCCTCGTCGGTCTTCGACAGGTCCGGCACCGCCGTGCAGTCGCCCGCCGCCCACACGCCGGGCAAGCCTTCGACCTGCAGGTGCGACGTGCAGCGCACGCGCCCGCGCTCGTCCAACGGCAGGTCGCTGTTCTTGAGTACCGGGTTGGCCTTGACACCCGCGTTCCACACCAGCGTGTCGGTGTCGAACTCGGTGCCGTCCGAGAGCACCGCGTGCCCGCCTTCGACGGACTTGAGGAAGGTGTTGAGGTACACCTTGATGCCACGCTCCTCGAGCGCCTGCACCGTGTACACACCCATCTTCTCGCTCACCTCGGGCATGATCCGGCCCGCGGCCTCGATGAGGACGAAACTCAGGTCGTCCGGCGAGATCGTCTCGTAGTAGCGGCAGGCGTAGCGCGCCATGTCCTCGATCTCGGCGAGCGCCTCGGTGCCCGCGTAGCCGCCGCCGACGAAGGCGAACGTGAGCAGGCGCCTGCGCACCTCCGGATCGTCGGTGCCTGCGGCGGCGTCCATCTTCGCCAGGACGTGGTTACGCAGGTAGATCGCCTCGCCGACGGTTTTGAGGCTGATGCCCTGCTCGGCCAGCCCCGGGATCGGCAGCAGCCGCGAGACCGACCCGAGCGCGACGACGAGCTCGTCGTACTCGAGCTCTTCCTTGCCCGCCTGGGGGTTCTCGATGGTGACGCGCTTGTCCGCATGCTTGATCTCGGTGACGCGTGCGGTGATCACGTGGCACCGCTTCAACACCCGGCGCAGCGGCACCACCACGTGCCGGGGTTCGACGTTTCCCGCGGCCGCTTCAGGAAGAAACGGCTGGTAGGTCATGTGCGGCTGAGGATCGACCACCGTCACGGACGCCTCACGACGGCCGAGCTTCTTCTGCAGGTGCAGCGCCGTGTACATCCCGACGTAACCGCCGCCGATGACGAGGATCCGGGTGGGATCGGACTTGTCAGCCATGACTGTCATGGTCGCACTTCTGCGACCGCACGCGCCGCACAGACCCCCCGCAGTGTGACTCCGATCGCCGGTGTCACCGATCACGATCAACGCAGTGTGTTCGTGCGAGTGCAGTGGGTGGCGTCGCGCTCGGCGACACGCACCGCGGTGTCCTGTCAGGCTCCGTTGCCCAGGCCGGGTTCCGCCTCGATGTTCAGCCACCCTACTCGAAAACGAGGTCGCACTCGCCGGGAACACGACAGCCTCCGGCGGGTGGCCCCGCGTGCAGGACCCGTACGACGACCACCTTCACCTGCACTGTTGCGATTCTGAATCGGTATGGACGGGCTCACCGTCCCGCGATTCGCGCGAAGGACTCGGGGTAGCGCTCCCCTGCGACCTCCCCTGCGGATGCGGCGGACTCGATCCTCGCGAGATCGTCTTCGGACAGCTCGACCGTGGCAGCCGCGACGTTCTCGTCGAGGTAGGCGCGTCGCTTCGTGCCCGGAATGGGAACCACATCGGAACCCTGGTGCTGCACCCACGCGAGGGCGAGCTGCCCCGCCGTGACGTTCTTGGATTCCGCCAGCTCACGCAGGACCGCCACGATCGCGAGGTTCCGGTCGAGGTTGTCCTCGCCGAAGCGCGGGAATCCACGCCGGGCGTCGTCCTCCGCCAGGTCGTCGCGGGACGTCACCGCTCCCGTCAGAAGACCCCGGCCCAGCGGCGAGAACGGCACGACGCCAATGCCGAGCTCACGGCAGGCAAGGAGCACTTCCGCCTCGATCTCCCGCGTCCACAGCGACCATTCGCTCTGCAGCGCCGCGACCGGATGCACGGAGTGGGCGCGTCGGATCGAGTCCACGCTCGCTTCGGAGATACCGAGATGACGCACCTTGCCCTCGGCGACCAGTTCCGACAACGCCCCGAAGGTCTCCTCCACCGGAGTGTCCGGGTCGACGCGGTGCTGGTAGAGGAGGTCGATGTGGTCGACACCGAGCCGGCGCAGCGACGCCTCGCAGCACTCCCGCACGTAGGAGGCATCGCCTCGGGCACTCATCTGCCCGTCACGGTGGACGATGCCGAACTTCGTGGCGAGCACGACCTCGTCCCGGCGGTCGGCGATCGCCCGGCCGACGAGTTGCTCGTTGACTCCGGCGCCGTAGACGTTCGCCGTGTCGAGCAGCGTGACTCCGTGATCGAGCGCCCGGTGGATCGTCGCGACGGACTCCGTGTCGTCCTGCCCGCTGCTGTAGGCGTGGCTCATCCCCATGCAGCCGAGGCCCTGCGCGCCGACCGTGAGGTCTCCCAGCCTGCGAGTCGGCATGCTCATGCCGACACCTCCTTCTCCATTGGTGTCGTGTCGAGGCGTTCGGCATCGCGCATGTCGAGGATCAGGTTCCATTCGGGTCTGTCGACGGAGAACCCGCCGTCAGGCGCCGCTTGCGCGATCGAGTAGTGCACGACGCCGACGGTACGACCCGAAGCGCGCACCAGGTCAATGCACGACGATGGGGTCATGGTCGACGTCGACGTCGCGCACACCTGCCAGCTGAGCCGGACGACACTCGAACGCGCGCGTCAGCTGCTCGTCGAGGTCTTCGAGGACGACCTGGGTGAGCACGACTGGGAACACGCGCTCGGCGGGATGCACGCACTCGCGTGGGAAGGCGACGAACTCGTCGGCCACGGGAGCGTGGTGCAACGACGACTCCTCCACGCTGGCCGGGCTTGGCGCACCGGCTACGTCGAAGGCGTCGGAATCCGGGCCGACCGGCGCGGACTCGGCCACGGAGGAGCGATCATGGCGGCGCTGGAGGCGGTGGTGCACGGTGCCTACGAACTCGGCGCGCTCGGAGCCAGCGACGCCGGCGCGGCGTTCTACGCGAGCCGATCCTGGCAGCTCTGGCAGGGTCCGACCTCGGCTCTCACCCCGTCCGGCATCGTCCGAACCCCGGAAGAGGATGACTGCACCTTCGTCCTACCGGTGACAGTCGCCCTCGACCTCACCGGCGACATCACCTGCGACTGGCGCGACGGCGACCTGTGGTGACCGGCAGGCGTGAGCCTTTTCAGTTGCTATAGCCACCACAAAGGCTCACGCACCTGTGGCGGGGTCGCGCTGATCTCGCGGTGACGAACGCTTCCTCATGAGGAAACGAAGCTCGCGCGGTAGTTCTCCGGTGCACGCCCCAGTACGGAAGCGCTGATGTGGGTGTTCAGGTCCACGGCCAGCTCGACCAGGCGACAAGTCAACCGTTCCACGGCTGCGGCGGTGACAGCGTCGTCTCTCAATCGCTGAGCGTCCAGTGGACCGATACTGTGCAGCGTCCTCAGCGCACGGTCGAGGGCGTCGAGCTTGTTGCGGACGACACCTTCGTCCAGCCTTCGCTGCATCATCGGCCTGCCATCAGTTCGAGGTCGAGCCGGCGCAGATGGCGCGTGTCCATCTCGATGGTGATCGCCGCCATCTGCGCCGTGGCGAACGTACCCGGCGTTGCCTCGTACAACACCAGACTGTCCGGTCCGAGCGCTCGAGCCTGGGCGACGACGCCGGCGCTGCGCAGATCCAGTGGATCGATCCGGTCGAACCCGGTCAGCTCCATCAGTTCGTCGACAAGCCCGACGACGTCGCGAGACGCGTCGACCCGATGCCGGAACGCGACGTCCAGGTCCGCCGCCGCTCGCAGCGGCTCGGGATCCAACACGCTGCCGTGGACCATGAGCAGGTCGAGACCATGCCGTGTACCGAGCTCCGCGACCGCGCCGGTCTCGACCGACGACCGGAGCCTGTCCAGGGCAACGTAGGGGGTCATCACGTCCACCATAGCCGCTGCATGATCGCCTGCCACCGATGTTCGCTCTGCGGCGAGTAGTTGCGCCGCAGAGCGTGACTACCGGGCAGCATCAATGACGGCGCACCCGGTAGTGATAGGTCGAGAAGTCCTGGTACCCGGCATGCTCGTAGAGCTTCCGTGCCGCGAGGTTGTCGGAGACGACCTGCAGCCAGGTGTGCCGCACTCCCCGATCGGCGGCCGCCGTGAGCAATCCACGAAGAATGTCCTGTGCATGGCCACGACGACGGACGTCGGCCCGGACCGCCATGCAGTAGACGCCTGCCCACTGGCCCACGAGCGAGAGACGACCAACGGCTGCGGGCGACCCCTCGTGGCGACTCACCGCATACAGCGCAGGCCCACCGGCCAGGATTCTCCCCGCAGTGACCCGAGCATCGTCATCACCGCGACCGTCGACGGCCCACCACAAGCGCATCCAGTCGTCACCCGGTTCGTCTCGAACCTCCACGCTCGAACGACCACACGACAACCGGTTGAGCACTTCCTCGACCTCAGCGACCTGGATCGTCGTGGCGCCGCTCAATTCGTATCCGCGCTCGGCCAGGACCTCATCGAGTTCCGGAGGCTGAGCGGCTGGACTGAGCTGGAAACAGGGCGGCAATCCATGGTCGAGATACAGCCTTTCGACTCGCGTGATCGCGTCCGGCAGGTCGCGCGGAGCAGCGACGGGAAGCACCGAGTTCGCCCGCTGCGTAACTCCCTCGGACCGACGCACGATCCAGCCGTCGACTGGCACTTCGGACAGAGCGCGCCAACTCCGGTTCATCAAATCGTCGAGCTCGCTCGCTGAGATCACAGACCGAGACATACCAGACCCCACGGCATCACCCGGCGAGCCAGTGTCGGCATCGGGCGTGAGCCTTTTTGGTTGCCATCGCCACCAAAAAGGCTCACGCCATGCTCCGAGCCGTCACGCTGCAGCGGAAACGAGCTCCACCCTGCAATACTTCGTCGCCGTGCGTGCGAGTCGCCCATCGGAGGTCACGAGCGCGATGCCGCGTGCCTCCGCCAGTGCCACATAGGCAGCGTCGTAACCGCTGATTCCGGCGCGTAGCTGCCACATCCGGGGGAGGAGATCGTCGAGCGAGACGTGCTCGACGCCGAGCAGCGGGAGTCGCTCGACCGCTCGAACGGCTTGCTCCTCCTTGATCTTGCTCCCGAGCGCCAGCCCACGGACAACCGAGAACACCTCGGCTTTCCAGTGCTCCGGCGCGGCCCACTCGAGATCCCTGCCCAGCACGGTCCTCGATCGGCGGCCGCGCTCGTCCGCGTACAGCAACATGTTCGCCAGTGCAGACGCGTCAACAACGATCACGCGACGCCACCCGTCCCTGGCCTGCCGTCGCGATTCTCCAGGTCATCCGGTCTCGCTTGCTCCAGAAGCGTTGCGGCGTCCGGCGCATCGTCACCGGCACCGCCACCCTCCGCAAGATCGCGTTCGATCTCTGAGAGGAGCTGCCGGTTACGACTGAACGCTGCCTGCCGCTGCACGACACCCAGCAGGAAGGCCTGCAAAGACTGCCCACGCTCTCGCGCGTCTCCCGCGAGAGCTTCTTTGACGTCCTCCGGCACGTCCCGGATCGTCAGTACCGTCATGACTGCATTTTGCCTTCATTCCGACTGCATAATCAAGTTATATCGCTTCAGTTTCGCCACAGGCACACCGCAGCAGACTCGACCCTCTTGACATGCAGCCCGTTGGTTGCCTATTTTATGCACCCAGACGGTTGCATAAGTTCGGATCAACGCAGGTGTTATGGACGGGGTCTTCAGGGCGCTGGCCGACCCGAATCGGCGTCGGCTTCTCGACAGTCTCAACGCGCGAAACGGGCAGCGTTTGCGCGAGCTGTGCGAGGGACTGGACATGGCCCGGCAGTCGGTCAGCAAGCACCTCGCCGTACTCGAGGAGGCCAACCTGGTCACCACGGTTCGTCGTGGCCGGGAGAAGCTGCACTACCTCAACGCCGTTCCGATACATGCGATCGCCGATCGCTGGATGCACCAGTACGACCGGCGGCGCACGGAGGCGCTGGCCGATCTCAAACAGGCATTGGAGTCAGGCCCGATGAGTGAACCCGCCTTCGTGTACACCACGTTCATCAAGACCACACCGGAACAGCTGTGGCAGGCCCTCACCGATCCGGCGTTCACCCGCCGGTACTGGGGAGTCACCTTCGACACCGACTGGCGCCCGGGCTCGCCCATGGCCTGGGAGGAGAAAGGTCAGCGCACCGCTGACCCGAACCAGGTGGTGCTGGAAGCCGAACCGTACCGTCGACTCGCTTACACGTGGCACACGCCGACACCGGAATGGGCTGCGGCCGTCGGGATCGACGACGACGTGCTCGCCACGCTCGCCTCCGAGACCCAGTCGAAGGTCACGTTCGAGATCGAACCGTTCGGGCAGACGGTCAAGCTCACCGTCGTCCACGACGACTTCCCCGTAGGCAGCACGATGCGACAGATGGTCAGCACCGGCTGGCCGCCCCTGCTCTCGGGGCTGAAGACCCTGCTGGAGACCGGCGACACGCTCCCGCCGGTACCGGACGAGGCATGGCAGAACTGACGTGCGCGGACTCGGATCAGCGAGGTTCGATCGCTTCCCTGATGACGGTGGCGATGCCGGGAACATCGTTGAGCTCGCCGGCGGCAACAGCGATGATGAAGTCGTACGCCTCGTCGTTGGACAGAGTCAGCCGCTTTCCGTTGACGCCGAGAAAGGCGATGGTGGCCGCCAGAGCCAGGCGCTTGTTGCCTTCGACGAGAGCATTGTTGCCTGCAAGGGAATGCGACAAGGCCGCTGCCTTCTCCTCCAGGCTCGGATAAGCATCGTCGCCGAACACCGAAGCCCGTGGTCGTGCCAGCGCCGACTCGAGCAACCCGTAGTCACGCACCTCGACTTCGCCCGCGATCGCTCGCTGAGCGACGTGAATGAGTTCAGCGAGCGTCAGGTGGATCACTGGCCGAGCCGCTCCAGCGCCTCGGCATACCGCGGCAGCTCCTCGTCAAGTACACGATCAAGTAGTTCAGCTCGGCTGTGGGTCTCCACGTACTCGCGAACGGCTTGCCTGGCGACGTCCTGCATCGAGCGATGCTCGAGTTCAGCACGTCGGCGCAGCGCATCGGCTTCGGCGTCCGACAGGCGCAAAGTCATCGGCATGGCATGATGGTATCACCGATGATACCGACGTTTCCCTCAGCGTCGTCCTTGCTGACTACGCCCGCACGTGAGTCCGACGCGCCATCACCGGAACCCCGCGAACTCCTTCGTCTGCTCCAGCACTTGCCGCTGTCAGCGCTCCTTCGTCCAGCCTTCGCTGTGTCGTTGGCCTGGCATCAGTTCGAGGTCGAGCCGACGCAGATGGCGCGTGTCCAGCTCGATGGTGATCGCCGCCATACCCGCGAAGATTATCCTGCGCATGGCCACGACGACGAACATCGGCGCGGGCCGCCATGCAGTAGACGCCGGCCCACTGACCCACGAGCGAGAGACGCCCAACGGCTGCGGGCCCGAACTCGTCGCGACTCACCGCATACAACGCGGACCCGCCGGTCAGGATTTTCCGCGCAGTGGACCGAACGTCGTCACCCCCGCGATGGTCGTGGCGCCACTCAGTTCGTATCCGCGCTCGGCCAGGACGTGATCGAGCTCCAAAGGGTGGGCGGCCGGACTGATCTGGAAGCTGGGCGGCAGCCCGTGGTCGAGATACAGCCTTTCCACTCTCTCGCTGAGATCACAGATCGAGGACTACCAGAACCCACGGCAGCACCGGCGAGCCAGTGTCGGCGTTGCAGCATGGCGTGAGTCTTTTTGGTTGCCATAGCCACCAAAAAGGCTCACGCATCACCCCACCTCCGCCAGCTCCTTCGCCTGCGAGAGCACCTCCCGCAGCATCGCGGGGGTGAGCTTGCCGGTGAAGGTGTTCTGCTGGCAGAAGTGAACGGATTTACGGAGCTGCCGGATCAAGGTCACTCCGTGAGGCAGAGCTCGTTGCCCTCGGGGTCTGCCAGGACCGTGAACCTGGGAGCCGTGTGAATCTTCTGGCCTCCCAGCTCACACAGCTGATCGATCAACACCTGGCGGTACTCGGCCGAAACCCGGATGTCCAGGTGAACGCGGTTCATGGTCTTGGTCTCGGCAACCCGCTGAAACCACAGCGTCGGCCCCTTCCCAGAAGGATCGACCAGATCCACAGCCCCCTCGGCCGTGACTTGCTCAACGTGACCCGTCGCCACGCGCCAGAACCGACGCAACGACTCGGCATCGTTGGCGTCAATGCCAATCTCGAAACTTCGCGCAGACATCACGAGCGCTTGATGCACCGTCACGCGGACAACGGCTGGATCCGGTCCAACGTGTCGGCGAGAGCGCCCCTCTCCCGCTCCAGGTCATAGCGCGACTGGAGATTGAGCCAGAACCGCTCGGAGGTGCCGAAGAAGCGCGCGAGCCGCAACGCCGTGTCGGCGGAGATCCCCCTCTTGCCGTGCACGATCTCGTTGATCCGGCGCGGGGGAACACCGATCGCCACGGCCAACCGGTGCTGGGTGACGCCGAGCGGCTCCAGGTACTCCTCATGCAGGACTTCCCCGGGATGGACCGGAGGCATGACGAACTCATCAGACATCCTCAGCTCCCTTCAGTGGTAGTCCACGATCTCGACGTTCTCCGGGCCCGACGATATCCACTCGAAGCAGATGCGCCACTGCTGGTTGATCCGAATGCTGTATTGACCAGCCCGATCACCGTTCAGCTGCAAGCGTTATTCGCTCGGGTGCAGCCCTCACCCCACCTCCGCCAGCTCCTTCGCCTGCGAGAGCACCTCCCGCAGCATCGCGGGGGTGAGCTTGCCGGTGAAGGTGTTCTGCTGGCTGACGTGATAGCAGCCGAGCAGGTGCAGGGCGGCGCCGCCGTCCCGGGCCGGGAGCGCGGCGTGCGCGGCGTGACCGAAGCGGGGGCGTGGGCGCGGCACCTCCCAGACGGCGTCGTGCACGACGGGCAGTAGCGCCTGCCAGCCGAACCCTCCCAGCACGACCACCGTGCGCAGTGTCGGGCGCAGTAGTTCGAACTCGCGCGCGAGCCACGGTCGGCACGTATCCCGCTCGGGCGGGGTCGGCTTGTTCGCGGGCGGAGCGCAGTGCACCGGAGCCGTGATGCGGGTCCCGATCAACTCCAGGCCGTCGTCGGCGGCCACCGACGTCGGCTGCGACGCGAGCCCGACGTCGTACAACGCTTGGTAGAGCACGTCGCCCGAGCGGTCCCCGGTGAACATCCGGCCCGTCCGGTTCGCGCCGTGCGCGGCGGGGGCGAGGCCGACGATCGCGATCGCGGCGTCCACCGGGCCGAACCCGGGAACCGGGCGCCCCCAGTATTCGTCGTCGCGGAACGCGGCACGTTTCGTCTCGGCGACTTCTTCGCGCCACCGCACCAGTCTCGGACACGCCGTGCAGTCGGCGACCAGCGCATCGAGCTCGGCGACGCGTCCCGCCCCGGCCGCGACCTCGGCCGGATCGGTGACCGGATCCTGCACCAGTCGGGAGATCGCCTTCGCCATGTGCCCAGCCTCCCAGAGTGACCGCAGGCAAGGGTCCGACGCCCGCCCCGAGCCTCAATGACCGGCAGGAGACACCACGTAGGGTCAGGGGCATGGCAGGCACCGAGGACACCGCAGCAACCACCGACAAGGCAGCCGAGGACACTCCCCGCCCCGCCGAACCTGTCGACGACCTGGTCAGCACGCACCACACGATCACCGCACACGGGACCGAGCTCGCCTACACGGCCACCACCGGCCGCGTCGTGCTCCGCGAAGAAGCGTTCACGGACGGCAAGTTCGACGGCAATGTCGCCAAGGCCGAGGTGTTTCTGACCTCCTACGTCGCCGATCACGCGCAGCCCGGATCCCGGCCGGTGACCTTCGCGTTCAACGGTGGCCCCGGCTCGTCGAGCGTGTGGCTGCACCTCGGGCTGCTCGGTCCGCGCAAGGTCGTCTCCGGCGACGCAGGCGCACTGGCGCCGCCTCCCTATGGTCTCGCCGACAACCACGAGACCCTGCTCACCTACACCGACCTGGTGTTCATCGACCCCGTCTCGACCGGGTACTCGCGGGCGGTGGAAGGTGGCGAGCCCGCCGACTTCCACGGCTACCAGCGCGACATCGAGACGATCGCCGAGCTGATCCGGCTGTGGACGACCCGGCACGACCGGTGGCTGTCGCCGAAGTACCTCGCAGGCGAGTCGTATGGAACGCTGCGCGCCGCCGCGCTCGCCGACCGCCTGCAGAGCCGCTACGGGCTCTACCTCAACGGCCTCATGCTCATCTCCTCGGTGCTGGACATGGGCACGATCCGGTTCACCGAAGGCAACGAGCTGCCGTACTCGCTGTTCCTGCCGACCTACGCCGCCATCGCCAACCACCACGGCAAACACGGCGACAGGCCGCTGCGCGAGGTGCTCGACGAGGCCGAGGAGTTCGCCTCCCGCGACTACCCGTGGGCGCTCGCGCGAGCCTCGCGGCTCACCCCCACCGAACGGCAGGAGATGGTGCGCCGCACCGCCGAGCTGACCGGACTCACCGAGGACTACGTGGACCGTGTGGACCTCAAGATCGAACACGTCCGGTTCTTCACCGAGCTGCTGCGCGACCAGCGCAAGACGGTCGGGCGCATGGACGGACGGTTCACCGGGTGGGAACCGGACGCGGCCGGTGAGCGGTTCACCAACGACCCGAGCATCTCCGGCATTCAGGGCGCGTACGCGGCGGGCATCAACCACTATCTGCGCGCCGAACTCGACTACGCCAACGACCTGCCGTACGAGCTGCTCAGCAGTCGGGTGCATCCGTGGTCGTACAAGGAGTTCGAGGGCAGCCAGGTGTCGGTGACCGACAAACTCTCCGCCGCGATGCGCGCCAACCCGCATCTGAAGATCCACGTCGGATGCGGACACACCGACGGGGCGACGCCGTACTACGCGGCCGAGCACGTGCTGGCTCGGTTGCAGATCCCGCCTGAGCTGCGGGTGAACATCGACCTCAAGTACTATCCGGCCGGGCACATGATGTACGTGCACGAACCCTCGCGGATCAAGCAGTCCGCCGACCTCGCCGAGTTCCTCCAACGCTGACGCGACACCCGAGTTCGTGACCCACGGGTGCGAATTCGGGCAATAACGTCACAGAACCACCAACCCAGATCGATCCGCGCACCTCTGGGCCACTCGATCAGGCGAAAGGTGGGCGCAACCGGCACGATGGACGGGTAGGCACACGGGCCCGCGGCATACGGCCGGAGGTGTCCATGTCGAGGACGTTCGCGCATCCCGCCCTGGTCGGTACCGGCATGCTGCTCGCCTGCGTCGCTGCGTCCTGCCGCGCCGAGCCCGTAGAGCAGTCCACACCGCCGCCGCCGGAAACGGTGACGGTCACCGCCGGTGCGCCGAATCTCCCGTCGGCCGCCTCGACGCCACCGACGACTCCCCGCACCGAGTCCCCGACCCGCCTGCTCGACAACAGCGTCACGATCGCGGAGGTCGTCGACGGTGACACCGTGCGCTACTCCGTCGGTCCCCGCTCCGTCACCGCCCGCCTCCTCGGCATCGACGCCCCGGAGGCCGGAACCTGCGCCGGTACCGAAGCCACCGACTGGGCCATGAGCACACTGCTGGGCAACACCGTCCGGGTGCACTACGACGACAGTCAGCAGCCTTCGGACCGCTACGGGCGTGAGCTCGTGTATCTGACGCTGCCGAACGGCCGCGACTATTCGACCGAGACGGCTCGCGAAGGTCACGCGGAGTACTTCGACGTCGGGGTTCCGGTGGTCAAGGCGTCGGCCATCCAGTCGGCAGTGACGCAGGCGCGCAACGCCGAACGCGGCCTCTGGGGTCCACCCTGCCTGGACGAGGCGAGCGCCCCCGCTGCGCCCGGAATGCCACCCGTCCCGCCGCCCAGTAGCGACGAACCCACTACACGAACGACGGAGACGACGACAGAGCCCCCCACGACCGGGCCCCCCACGACCGGGCCGACGACGACAGGGCCGGCGACGTCGGAGACGACAACGGAGACCACCACGACCGAACCCACCACCACGGACACGACGACGACCGCGCCTTTCGCCACCACGTCGTCGCCTGCGTTCCCGGAGGCGACCACGCCATGATGCCCAACTACCCGCCGGCGCCGGACAACGAGCCGACGCCGAACTCGACCACCGACGACTCCGGCACGGTCAGTCTCGCGTTCGGCTGCGCCGCCGCGTTCTTCGCGTTCGTGCCGTTCATCGGTGTGGTGGCGTGGCTGCTGGGCATCTGCGGGCTCGTGTTCGGCGTGAGCGCGTACCGCAAACTCGGGCGTGGTGAGCCCGACAACCGCGTCGCGGCCGGATTCGGGGTGGGCCTGTCGTCCTTCGCGCTGCTCGTGTGTGTCGGCTGGGTCGTCGCCACCCTCGTGTCGCTGTCGTCCTGAGCACACGTCCCCAGAACGCACACCGGCGCCCCCGCGGGAAAGTCCCGCGAGGGCGCCAGTGGTCGCTTTCGTGGGTCAGTGCACGACGTGGCTGTGCACCTCGGCGAAGTGGCACGCCGCCGGGTGATTCTCGACCCGGGTCGTCAGCTCCGGCGTCTGCTCGGCGCAGATGTCCTGCGCCTTCCAGCACCGGGTGCGGAAGCGGCAGCCCGACGGCGGGTCCGCCGGACTCGGGACGTCACCGGTCAACCGGATGACCTCGCGCTGCCCCCGCAGGGACGGGTCCGCGACCGGCACCGACGACAACAACGCCTGCGTGTACGGGTGCTGCGGGCGCTCGTAAATCTGCTCGTCGCTGCCCATCTCGACCACCTTGCCCAGGTACATGACCCCGACCCGGTCCGAGAGGTGCCGGACCACACCGAGGTCGTGGGCGATGAAGATGTACGAGAGGCCGAACTCCGACTGCAGCTCCCCGAGCAGGTTCATCACCTGCGCCTGGATCGACACGTCGAGCGCGGAGACCGGCTCGTCGCAGACGATCACCTTCGGCCGCAGCGCCAGCGCCCGCGCGATCCCGATGCGCTGACGCTGACCGCCGGAGAACTGGTGCGGGTAGCGCTGGATGTGCTCGGGATTGAGTCCGACGACCTCCAGCAGCTCCTGCACCTTGCGGCGACGCTCCCCCTTCGGGGCCACCTCGGGGTGAATCTCGAACGGCTCGCCGACGATGTCGCCGACCGTGCGCCTCGGGTTCAGCGAGGTGTACGGGTCCTGCAACACGATCTGCATGTCCCGGCGCAGCTTGCGCAGCTCCGAGCCTGTGAGCCCGAACATGTCGCGCCCCTCGAAATGCGCCGACCCGCTCGTCGGCTTCTCGAGGCGCATGAGCACCTGCGCCAGCGTCGACTTGCCGCAACCCGACTCGCCCACGATGCCGAGGGTCTCGCCCCGGTTCAGGTCGAACGAGACGCCGTCGACGGCACGCACGTGCCCGATCGTCTTCTTGAACAGCACACCCCGGGTCACCGGGAAGTGCTTGACGAGGTCCCGGACCTCCAGGATCGGCTCAGTCACGGCTCATCAACTCCTCCGCGAAGTGGCAGGCGCTGACCCGGCCGAACCCGAGCTCGTGCACCTCAGGCACGTGCGTGCTGCACTGCTCCACCGCCCGGTGACAGCGCGGGTGGAACGGGCAGCCGGACGGGATGTTCATCAGGTTCGGCGGCAAGCCCTTGATCGTCGACAGGTTCTGGCCCTTCAGATCCAGACGCGGCAGCGACTGCATCAGGCCCTCGGTGTAAGGATGCCCGGGCTGCCGGTACAGGGAGTAGGCGTCGGCCTTCTCCACGATGCGGCCCGCGTACATCACCGCGATCCGGTCGGCGACCTCGGCGACCACGCCCAGGTCGTGGGTGATGAGGATGAGCCCCATCCCCCGTTCCCGGCGCAGATCGTCGAGCAGGTCCATGATCTGGGCCTGCACCGTCACGTCGAGCGCGGTCGTCGGCTCGTCGGCGATGAGCAGTTCGGGGTCCAGCGCCAGCGACATGGCGATCATCGCGCGCTGCCGCATCCCGCCGGAGAACTGGTGCGGGAACTCCTTCACGCGCTGCTTGGCGTTCGGGATCTTGACCTGGTCCAACAGTTCCACGGCCTTGGCCTGGGCGTCCTTGCGGGACATCCCGCGGCGCAGCCGCAACTGCTCCCCGATCTGGAAGCCGACGGTGTAGACCGGGTTCAGCGCCGAGAGCGCGTCCTGGAAGATCATCGCCATCGTGTCGCCGCGGAGTTCACGCCGACGCTCCGGTGTGGCGTGCAGCAGGTCCTCGCCCTTGAACCGGATGCTTCCGCTGGTGATTTTGCCGGGCGGGATGTCCAGGATGCCCATCACCGTCTGGGCGGTGACGGACTTGCCGGAACCGGACTCGCCGAGCACCGAGAGGGTCTCCCCGGACTCGACGTAGTAGCTCACGCCGTTGAGCACCTTCGCCACACCCTCGCGGGTGCGGAACTCCACGTGCAGGTCGTCGACTTCGAGCAGGGGCGCCCCGGAGGCGGCCCCCGTCGCGTTGTCCGTAGTGGACACAGGAGTCCTCCTCACTTCTGCTTCGGGTCGAGTGCGTCCCGGATGGCATCTCCGAGCATCACGAACGACAGCACCGTGGCGACCAGGAACGCCGCCGGGAACAGCAACAGGTGCGGCGAGGTCATGATGTACGAACGGGACTCGGAGATCATCACGCCCCACGACACGACCGGGTCACGCAGGCCGAGCCCGAGGAACGACAACGTGGCCTCCGCGCCGATGAACGCACCCAGCGCGATCGTGGCGTACACCAGGACCGGCGCGAGACAGTTCGGCAGCATGTGCTTGAGGATGATGCGCGACGGTGACGCGCCAAGGGCACGCGCGGCACGCACGTAGTCCTGCTGACGAGCCGAGATCGCCGCCGACCGCATGATCCGCATCGCCATCGGCCACGACAGGATCGCGATCGACAGGATCACCTGGGTCATGATCCGCAGCGGCCCGGGGAAGGCCACCCCGGCGTTGAGCGTCGAGAGAATGACGATCGCACCGAGCACGAACGGCAATCCGAGGAAGATCTCCGCGAAGCGCGACATCAGGTTGTCGAACCAGCCTCCGAAGTACCCCGCCAGCAGTCCCGCCGTGCCGCCGATCAACACCGTGAACAGGGTCGCCAGCATGCCGACGACGATGGAGGCCCTGGCGCCGTACATGGTGCGGGCGAAGATGTCCCGCCCGTAGGTGTCGTAGCCGAACCACGCCTCTGCCGACGGTTCTTCGCGGGCCTTGGACAGATCCTGCACGACCGGGTCGCCGGAGGTGAACAACTGCGGGACAGCCGCCATGAGGATCAGCACGATGATCATGCTGACCGAGATCAGGAACAGTGGGCGCTTGCGCAGGTCGAGCCACGCGTTGGCCCACAGCCCACGGGGCTTGTCCTGGGTCTTGCCGGACGCCGGCTGCGGCTCCGGCACCTCGGACGAGGAGGTCACGACCGCGGTGTTCTGGTCAGTCATATCGGATCCTCGGGTCGAGAACCGCGTAGAGCAGGTCCACGAGCAGGTTCATGATCAGGTACACGATCACCAGCAGCGTCACGATGCCGGTGACCGTCATGCCTTCCTGACGGACGATCGCGTTGAACACGAGGCCGCCGATGCCCCGGATGTTGAACACGCCTTCGGTGACGATGGCACCGCCCATCAGCACACCGAGCTCGACGCCGAGGAAGGTGATCACCGGGATCAGCGAGTTGCGCAGGATGTGCACCCCGACGACACGGTTGCCGGGAAGTCCCTTCGCCACGGCGGTCCGCACGTAGTCGGCGTTCTTGTTCTCGATGATGCTCGTCCGCGTCAGGCGCGCCACGTAGGCCATCGACAGGCTCCCGAGGACGAGTCCGGGAACGATGAGCTCACTGAGCGGCGCACTCGAACTGACCGTCGGCCTGATCAGCCCCCATTCCGTGCCCAGATAGACCTGCGCGAGGAATCCGGTGACGAACACCGGCAGCGAGATCAGGAACAGGGTGGAAACCAGCACCATGTTGTCGACGATCCCCTTGCCCCGAAGTCCGGTCAGAATGCCGGCACCGATACCGATCACCGCCGCGAAGACGAGCGCGACGAGCGCCAGCCGCAGCGTGATCGGGTAGGCGTTGAGGATCAGTTCGCTGATCTCCACACCCGCGTAGGTCTCACCGAAGTCCCCGGTGAGCAGCTTCCCCAGGTACTTGAAGTATTGGACGATCACCGGATCGTCGAGGTTGTACTTCTCGGTCATCTCCGCGATGTACGCGGGCGGGCACGGCCGCTCACCGCATTTGCCGGCGAATGGATCACCGGGCAGAGACCACACGAGGTAATAGATAATGAACGTGGTCCCGATGAACACAGGGACCAACTGCAGCAGTCGCCGCAAGACGTAGCGCCCCACGAGGGCTCCTTCCGAAACACCAGGCAAGGTTCCGGCCCGTCAGCCGAGCCGACGGGCCGGAACCTCAGTCACACTCTGAAGATCACTGCTGTTCGGTGAGACGGACCGAGGCGAGGTCCAGCTCACGGAACGGGGTGACCTTGACGTTGGTGAGTCGTTCGGAGTGCCCGGCCTGCGCCGACTGGTCGAACAGCGGGATCGAGGGCATGTCCTCGACCAGGATCTGCTCGGCCTCACGGTAGAGCGCGTTCGCCTCTTCCACCGTCGACGCCGCGTTCGCCTCGTTGACCTTCTGGTCGAACGCGGGGTTCGAGTAGTCCTTGTAGTTCGACGACGCGCCCGTCTTGTAGATCTTGGCCAGGAACGTCTCCGGTGACGGATAGTCCGCCACCCAGCCGAAGCGGAACGGGCCGGTGTGCGCCTTCTCCTTGTGCATGGTCAGGAACTCGGAGAACGTCGGAACCGGGTTGAACCCGCACTCCAGACCCAGGTTGTTGCGGATGTTGCCGCAGACCGCGTCGATCCACTCCTTGTGACCACCGTCGGCGTTCGAGCTGATCGTGACCGGACCCTGGAAGTTGGTCTCGGACATGAGCTGCTTGGCACGCTCCGGGTTGAACTCGCACGCCTCGCCGCAGGCACCGGTCTCGTACCCGGGCAGGCCCTCCGGCACGTAGCCGGTCGCCGGGGTCCGCGAGCCGTTGAAGACCTGCTGGGCGATCTCCTCGCGGTTGATCGCCAGCGAGATGGCCTTGCGCACCTTCGGGTCCTGGTACTTCTGGTCGTAGAGCGGGAAGTCGAGGGCCGTGTTGAGCAGGGCCTTCTTCTCCAGGGCACGGTCACCGAGGTCCTGGCGCCACTTCTCGTCGACCAACGCCGACGGCGGCACCTGCTCGACGAAGTCGAGGTTGCCCGAGATCACGTCCTGGTAGGCGCCCTCGAGCTCGTTGTAGACGATGAAGTCCACGCCACGGATCGACGGCTTGTCGTCACCCTTGTACTCGTCGAAAGCCCGGACCCGGATGTCGGTGTTCGGCTCACGCGATTCGAAGCGGAAGGGACCGTTGCCGATCGGGTTCTCCTCGAACGCTTCCTTGTTCTCGAAGAAGGAGTTCGGCAGCGGCGAGAACGCGCTGTAGCCCAGCGTGATCGGGAAGCTCGCGAACGGTTCCGAGAGCGTCACCTCGAAGGTGTTCTGGTCCACGACCTGCAGACCGGACATCTGCTCGGCCTGCGGCTGCGGGGCCTGCTGCGGGCCGTCGTCACCGTCCGGGTCCTCGGAGGTGACCTGCTCGTAGCCCTGGATGTTGCTGAAGAAGCTCTCGGTGCTCATGCCGTTCGGGCCGTAGGCGTTGTAGTTCCACGCCCGGACGTAGTTCTCGGCCGTGACCGGCGTGCCGTCGTGGAACGTCCAGTCCGGCTTGAGCTTGACCGTGAACTTGGTGTTGTTCTCCGACGGCGTGATCGACTCGGCGTGGGCCATCTGGGCCGTGCCGTCGTCAGGGGAGTACCGCATGAGGCCGGTGAACAACGCGTCGACGACCTTGCCACCACCGGTCTCGGTGGTGTTCCCGGGAACGAGCGGGTTCTCCGGTTCGGTGGTGTTGACGGTGATCACACCGTCTTCGCTGGCACCACCGCCACCGCCGCCGCAGCCGGTGGCAAGCAACGCCACCGCCATCGGGGCAGCCACGATGGCGGCCAAACGTCCTTTGCGCATGTGTGCGTCCTTCCGCTTTCACGCGTGCCCCAGCCGGGTTCCTTCGGGGTCACGGCGTCGACGGCCCATTCACCGCCGAGACAGACGAGCGTAAACATAAGCGAGACACAGCTCACGGCAAGGAACTGTCACAAAGCCGTCACCTTCTGGTTCGATCCAGACGGGCCGTCACTCAGACGCTGGAACATCACCGACCACATCGTGAGAACTAGCTGATAGACAGTGCTATCCCGTCGAGGATGTCGTGCTCGCTGACGACCAGGTCCGTGACGCGCGCACGCCCCCGCATCTCTTCGGCCAACACCTGCACCACCAGCGCTCCACCGCAGATCACGTCCACCCTGCCGGGATGCATCGACCCGATCGCGGCGCGCTGCTCGTGCGTCATGGCCAGCAGGTCGTTCGTGACCTCCGCGACCCGCCGGTCCGACATGCGGGAGAGGTGAATCGAATGCGGGTCGTAGACCGGCAGGTCCTGCGACACCGCCGACAACGTCGTCATCGTCCCGGCGACCCCGACCCAGGTCCGCGACTGCGTCACGTCGACCGAGTCGAACGCCGGATTCAGCACCGAGCGGGCGAGCGTCTCCGCGTCCCTGGCCTCCACCTCGGACGGCGGATCACTGTGCAGGCAGCGCTCGGTGAGCCGCACACAGCCGATGTCGGCGGAGAACGCACCGTGAATCTCCGCGCGAGCGCCGTCCCAGCGCCCGACGACGATCTCCGTCGAGCCGCCGCCGACGTCGGTGACCACGAAAGGTCCGTCCGCCGGGTCGAGATCGCCGACGGCACCGATGAACGACAGGTGCGCCTCCTCCTCGCCGGTGATCACCTCGGCGTCCACACCGATCGTGTCCCGCACCATCGAGAAGAACTCCTCGCGGTTCGCGGCGTCCCTGGTCGCCGACGTCGCGACCATCCGCAGCGACTGCACGCCCTTGCGGACCGCCATCGCGCCGTATTCCTGAAGGGCGGCGCGAGTGCGCTCGATCGCCTCCGCGGCCAACCGCCCCGTGGCGTCCACACCTTGCCCGAGCCGCACGACCCGCATCTCGCGGTAGATGTCGCGCAGGTCGGCAGTGCCGTCCTCGTGTCTCGTGACGTCCGCGACCAGCAGTCGGATCGAGTTCGTCCCGCAGTCGATCGCCGCGACCCTCGCCATTCGGCCCTCCCTCGTCTCTCGGCCGAATCCACGCTATCGCCACCCGATCTCCGTCCCCCCAAGTGCTCACCACCGGGTCGCTTCACTCGGGACGCGAACCACCCCGACGACACCCCCTGTGGACAACCCCACCCCCCTGTGGATAGCGAGGTGGCAAATTCGCGCGAATTTGCCAGCAGTCGTGCTGAGGTGCGAAACGGCTGCGGTTCGGCTCCGCGGAGCCCATGCGGGCGAGAACAGAACGAGGAGTGCCTCAGCTCGTCCCTCGGAATCCGTTGAGCGACGATGCCGGCCTGTGGACAACTCCGTCGCCTGTGGATGGAGGGGTGGCAAATTCGCGCGAATTTGCCACCCTCGGATCCGTGACCAGCGGAACTGCGCGGCGCGAAGGGTGGTGATCACTCAGCTGGGACCTGGCACCGGGCCAATTGGTCTTGGGAGTGCGGATCAGCCGGGTCGCCCGGAGCGTTGATGACGACCCAGGTTCCCGGTGCTGCCTCTACGGGCGGCGTGTGGTTCATCGGGATCGGGCCGTCGAACACCTCGGTCTCATCGAGCGTGAAGCGACCTTCGCTGATCGCGGCCTCGTCACAGTCGACGACGTCCATCTCCTCCGACGGCGGAGTTGTCGCCGGAGACTCCGGCACATGCTGCGGTGGCGTCTCTGATGGCGACTCGGACGGTGGCTCTGTCGGTTCCGGAGCCTGTTCCGGCGGAACGGACGGCACCGGCTGAGGTGTCGTCTCCTCCTCCGTCGGGGCACTCCCCGGATATCCGGGGTGTGGCACCAGCTCGGGAGCCTGCGGTTCCGGAGCCTGCGGTTCCGGCTTCTGCGGCTGATCCGGAACCGGGGACTGCTCGTCTGGTTTTTGCGGCTGCGGCGGGTTCTGGTCCTGGGCTGGGTCCTCCGGCTCCAGCCCGTCACCTGACTCCTCCGAAGCCGGGGGCAGGTGCTCGGCGGGGTCCGATTCGGACGGGACTTCACTGCCGGGCGGTTCCGCCGGAGACTCGCCCCCGGGGGGCGGCACCGGATCCGGAGACACGTCGCCTTGCGGCTGTTCGCGCGGCGGGACCGAATCACCTTTCCCCGGCGGAGGCACCTGCGGCGCCTCCTCTACCGGCGGGTCCACATCCGGCGGTTCCGGAGGCACGACGCCGGTGTCGGGGAACGGTGGTTCGGGCGGCTGGTCCGCGGGCGGTACGGGCTCGGGCAGGGCGTCGACATCCGGGGCCGGCGGCGGGGGCACGGCCTCGTCCAGTTCCGGCAGCGGGGGCAGCGCCTCGACGTCCGGAGCCGGTGGTGTGGCCTCTGGCTCGGCGAGCACGTCCGGGCTGCCCTCCGGCAGCCGTTCGCCCGCCAGAACATCGCGGTCGTCCGGAGGAGCCAGCTCGGTCGGCACCGGGTTGACGCCCCGTCGGTAGGCGTCGGCCCAGATCAACACCTCGCGGACGTAGCTGTTCGACTGGTTGTAGGTGAACACCGCCGCGGCGAGGTTCCCCGGATCGCGCAGATCCGTTCGCCCAGCGCAGAGGTAGTTGCCCGCCGCGGTGATCGAGTCGTGCACGTTGTGCGGGCTGGCGACGAGGTCGTCGTTCCCGTCGACGGCGTAGCGGCTCCACGTCGACGGGATGAACTGCATCGGTCCAACGGCCCGGTCCCACACGGGATCCCCGTCGTGGAAGGCGTTGTCGGTGTCGCGGATGGCCGCGATGTCCGGGCCGCCGTTGAGGCGCGGCCCGAGGATCGCGCTCACCGTCGTGCCGTTGACGTCGATGTTGCCCGACCGCGCGTGAGCGGACTCGATACGCCCGATCGAGGCCAGCACCGCCCAGTCCACGCCGCATCCGGGCGTCGTGTCGGCGAGTTTGCGGGCACCGTCGACGTAGGCGAAGAGCATCGGCTCCGGAATCCCCAGCGGACCGTCCGGCACCTCGATCGGCGGCCCCGCACCCGTGAGCGCCTCCGGGTCGACGGCGCCGCGGATCACGTCCGGACTGGGCCGCAGCGCCTCCGGCACCTGGCCGGTGGCACCGAGCTCATCCGGATCCTCCGTCGCCGTCGCGAACCGTTCCGGGAGCGCGGAGATCATCGTGGAGGAGGCGCTGGCGAGCGCGGCGGGCAGGAACAGCGCCGGGAGCATGATCGCTCCGGCGGCGACACGGCGCATCCCACTCCGCCGGACGGGACGAGAAGACGCGGGGCCGCTCCGACCAGATTTCGACGATCCCACTGCGCCTCCCGCTCCCCGACGTCGCGGCCTCCCCGCAGTCCACACCACTTCGCGGCAACGCGCGCGATGGCGAGGCAGCGATCACGAGACCCCGAGACGACTCCGGCTTCACATGCGGGACGACACCCGAGCGCAGTCGGGTTGCACAGATCACACGATTCCGGCCGGTTTCACCCGATGGGAGGAGCAGGTTCAGCTGGAGGCGTTCTCGGGCCAGCGTTGGTCGATCACCGAGAGCGCTTCGTCCCCGAACGGGTTCACACCCGGCCCCTTCGCGAGCGCGTGGGCGACGTGGACGTGCAGACACTTGACGCGATCCGGCATCCCGCCCGCGGTCACGTCGATTCCCAGCGGATCGATCGCGTCGCGCTCCGCGAGGTAGGACTCGTGCGCCTGCCGATACCGCGCACTGAGTTCCTCGTCCTCGGCGAGACGGTCCTGCATCTCCTTCATGAGGCCCTCGGCCTCCAACGTCGACACCGCCGACACCAGCTTCGGTGACGTCAGGTAGTACAGCGTCGGAAACGGCGTGCCGTCCTCCAGCCGAGGGTGCGTCTGCACCACGGCGGGCGCACCCGAGCCGTCCCGAGCCGCTACCGCACGCAGCCCCCGCGGCGGGCGACCGAGCTGGCGGGCGATCTCGGCGCGGTCGCCGTCGCCGACTCCGTCCGGCACGGTCACGATCCGTTCCCCGTCAACGATTTCCACAACTCCTCGTACCAGGGCGGCTGCTCGTCGCTGTGGTCCCCGGCGGGTCGTTGCGCAGGCTGCTGTTCCGGAACCTGCACGATGTACGGCGTCTCACCGGGCCGGACGTAACCCAGCCGCTTGCGGGCCTCCGCCTCGACCTGCGCCGGGTCGGAGAGCTTCTTCTTGCGTTGTTCGAGTTCCTCGACCTGCGCGCTCAACTGCTCCTGCTGCTGCTGCCGCGCCGAGAGCTCCTCGCCCTGGCTGAGGTAGGTCCGCAGCGGTACGGAGACGCTCAACGCCATGGCGCACACGACCATAGCGAGCACGGCCGCACGGCGGGTGGACGAGAGCTTGAA
This sequence comes from Allosaccharopolyspora coralli, assembly GCF_009664835.1. Classification (NCBI taxonomy): domain Bacteria; kingdom Bacillati; phylum Actinomycetota; class Actinomycetes; order Pseudonocardiales; family Pseudonocardiaceae; genus Allosaccharopolyspora; species Allosaccharopolyspora coralli. Next base: position 747,768 of record NZ_CP045929.1, on the reverse strand, counting down.
CGCGCCGCCCGTGCTCGACCGCGCGCCCGCCCGGGCCGTCTGGCCGGTCGGGCGGGCGCGGGTCGTCGCGGTCGTGTCCTTGCTACTCACCGAGGTGCCGCGGGAGCCGGTCCGGCGGGCGTGGTCGGATCGCCGCGACGACGAGGTGTCCCCTCGACGGCGACGGTCCCGATCCGACGAGCGCCCGCTCGGCATCCTGCTCAGCCCTCCGTGGTGAACCGCGGGAAAGCGAGCTCGCCCGCGTACCGGGCCGCGTCACCGAGTGCCTCCTCGATGCGCAGCAACTGGTTGTACTTCGCCACACGCTCCGACCGTGCCGGAGCACCCGTCTTGATCTGCCCGCAGCCGGTGGCCACGGCCAGGTCGGAGATCGTCGTGTCCTCGGTCTCCCCGGAGCGGTGGCTCATCATGCTCTTGTACCCGCACGAGGTCGCGAGGTTCACCGCATCCAGTGTCTCGGACACGGTGCCGATCTGGTTTACCTTGACCAGAAGCGCGTTTCCGGCGCGTCGGCTGATGCCGTCCTCCAGCCGCTCCGGGTTGGTGACGAACAGGTCGTCGCCGACGAGCTGCACCCGATCGCCGATCTCCTTGGTCAGCTCGACCCAGCCGTCCCAGTCGTCCTCCGACAGCGGGTCCTCGATGGACACGAGCGGGTACGCGTCGAGCAGTTCCTTGTAGTACGCGGCCATCTGCTGCGCGCTGCGCTGGGACTTCTCGAAGTTGTAGACGCCGTCGGCGTGGAACTCGGTCGCGGCCACGTCCAGCGCGAGCACGATGTCGCGCCCCAGCTTGTACCCGGCCTTCTCGATCGCCTGCGCGATGAGGTCCAGTGCCTCCCGGTTGTTCGCCAGGTCGGGAGCGAAGCCGCCCTCGTCGCCGAGTCCGGTCGCCAAGCCCTTGGTCTTCAGCACCGACTTCAGTGCGTGGTAGGTCTCGGCTCCCCAGCGCAGCGCCTCGGAGAACGAGTCGGCGCCGATCGGAGCGATCATGAACTCCTGGACGTCGACGCCGGTGTCGGCGTGCGCACCGCCGTTGAGGATGTTCATCATCGGCACCGGCAGCACGTGCGCGTTGGGGCCGCCGACGTAACGGAACAACTCCAGGTTCGCCGACTCGGCCGCGGCCTTCGCCACCGCGAGAGAGACGCCGAGAATGGCGTTCGCCCCGAGCCGGGACTTGGCCGGAGTGCCGTCGAGGTCGACGAGCTTCTGGTCCACCACACGCTGCTCGATGGCCTCGATCCCGGTCAGTTCGGGGCCGATCTCGTCCAGCACCGCGCCGACGGCCCGCTCGACCCCCTTGCCGCCGTAACGGCTCGCGTCGCCGTCGCGCAGCTCCACGGCCTCGTGCTCACCGGTCGAAGCTCCCGAAGGCACAGCCGCACGGGTCAGCGTCCCGTCGTCCAACGCCACCTCGACCTCGACGGTGGGGTTGCCGCGCGAGTCCAAGATCTCGCGTGCGCCGACCTGTTCGATGATCGCCACCTGTGCTCCTTACCGCGTTCCGTATCTGGGACGTCCGCGACCGCGCTGTGGTTACCCCGGGTGACCCTGTGGTCACGGTGGGAAACCTCGGCGGTGCGGACGCCGAACCACCGTCCCCGAGCCTAACCGGGTGGGTGATCGGCCCGCCGGAGGCTCGCGCACCCGGACGGTCCTCTCGCTTACCGCACGCCATCCGGTCGGAGGTCGAGCGGTGCCCGCGTGCTGCGTAGTGTGGTGGCACCGTCGGGCGAGCGGCGTCGTCCGACCTCGCCGGCCACCGACCGGCGGGCGTGCACGCAGCGACCATCGAGTCGACCCGAGGGGTAGGCGAAGCGATGAGCAGCGAGACCACGATCGACGCGTTCCGCAAAGCGGAAGACCTGGTGGCTCAGCGCAGGCCGTTCGAGGCGCTGCGCAAGCTCGAACCGGTCCTCGACGTCGAGCCCGACAAGCCGAGTGTGCAGTTGTTGCTGGGTCGAGCGTGCTTTTTCTCGGCACAGCTGCGCCGGGCCGAACGCGCGTTCCTGCGGGTGCTCGAACTCGACCCGTCCGACCATTACGCGCGGCTGGTGCTCGGGCGGACGTTGCAGCGGCAGGGCAGGCTGCGGGAGGCGCAGACGCAGCTGCGGCTGGCGGCGACGATGAACCCCGATCCCGCATACCAGGAGGCGCTGGGCGAGGTCAGCGCCCGCATAGCCGTCGAAGACGGCTAACACCCCCCCCGGGCGCTCGCCGACGACGGATCCCCTGTGGACAACCCCACCCCCCTGTGGATAGCCCAGTGGCAAATTCGCGCGAATTTGCCAGCGGCGCCCCGGGAGGCCGACAGGGCAGCGGCGCGAGCCTTACCGAGCCCGGGAGGGCGGGACCAGCGATGGGAGCGCCTCGGCCCCTTGCTCGGGAGTCTGAGTGGAGGCCGTGCTGACTTGTGGACAACTCCGTCGCCTGTGGATGGCGAAGTGGCAAATTCGCGCGAATTTGCCACCTCAGCTGCGGCGGGAGCCGGCGTCGGCGTAGGTCTCGGCGAGCGCGAAGACTTTCTGCCCGTACTCGACGGAGCGGTTGTAGGAGAACAGACCGCCCCACCAGCCCTCACCGGTGGTCATGTCGCGGGCCCCCGAGCACAGGTAGCGGCCGGCGGCCACCGCTGCGTCGTCGAGGTTGTGCGGATCGCCGATGCCGTCCCCGTTGCCGTCGCTGCTCCACTTCTGCCAGGTGGAGGGAATGAACTGCATCGGCCCGACCGCGCGATCGTGCACCCCGTCTCCGTCCAGCGTTCCGCCGTCGGTGTCCGGGATCGCCGCCACACCCGGACCGCCGTCCAGTGGCACCCCGATGATCGGTGACGAGGGGCGGGCGTCTTCGTCGAGCACCCGCTCGCCGTAGCGGCCGTGGTTGGACTCGACCCGGCCGATTCCCGCCAGCGTCGCCCACGAGATCTTGCAGTTCGGCTGGTAGTCGCGCATCGCCAGGTCTGCGTTGGCGTAGGAGACGAGCGCGCGGGCAGGCACGTCGACGGCGTTGGCGACCTCGTCCGCCCACTCCCGGATCGGGTCGGACTCGCCCTGCTCCGGCACTTCCGGAACCTCCGGCAGCCGTTCCAGTCCCGGCGGCGCGGCCGAGCCGGGAGGGACGGCCGCGGGTTCGATCTCCGGCTCGGCGGGCGGCCCGGCGACGGGTGCCGTCAGCGGCCTGCCGAGAACGGCGACGACGGCGACAGCGCCCACCGTCGAGGCGATGACGACGGCGGCCACGGCGAGGCGTCCGAGCGCGGCGAGAGCGGCACGGCGCGCTCGGTCGCGGGGAGTGGTCGACATCACCCGGCCAGGCTACGCGATCGGTCAGTTCTCCGGCTGCAGGCTGCGACTCGACTTCCCGTAGTGGTCGGCGAAGTCGAGTACCTCTTGAACATAGCTACGACTGGCGTTGTAAGTGAGCACCCCGTCCCAGAAGCTGTCCGGGTCCTCGAGGTCACCGGCCGAGTCGCACAGGTAGTGCGCCGCAGCCAACGCCGCGTCGTCGAGGTCGTCGGGGTCGGCGAAGCCGTCACCGTCGGCGTCGACCGCCCACTCGTTCCAAGTCTCCGGGATGAACTGCAACGGCCCCACGGCACGGTCGAAGACTTCGTCCCCGTCCAGCCGCCCCGAGTCTGTGTCGTCGATCCGACGGACGCCGTCCGCGCCGTCCAGCGGAATTCCGCGGATCGGGATCGAGGGCCGCGCCGTCTCGTCGAGCTCGGCGCCGCCGAACCGCCCGTGGCCGGACTCGACCGCACCGACGCCGGCGAGCACCGGCCAGTTCAGGTTGCACTCGGGTCGGCTGACCTCCGTCGCCCGCGCCGCGTACCCGTAGGCCTCCAACGCGGCGCGGGGAATGTTGAGCTCGGTGGACATCGCCTCGGCCCACCCGGTGAGCTGGGTCTGCGGTCGCTCGGCGACGGTGAGATCGCGGGTGTTGGCCTCCAGCAGCCGCACCGCCGGCGGCGCGACGCCCTCGTCGGGAGGCGCGGTGGCGGCCGGAAGGTGAGTGGGGCCGGTCCGGGAACGGTTCGGGCTGGGTCGCTCGGCGAGCCACACCACCAGGACCAGTGCCGCGAGCGCTGCCGATGCGAGCGCCACGGCACTGCCCAACGAGGGTCCGCGCGCCACCGGCTGCCTCCTCCTGCACAGATTTCACGGCTCCCTCTTCGGAGCCGTCGGGACCATCCGCCCTTCCACGAACGAGTGCGGACACCGATGGGTTCCCGTAGGGCGGAGTTCCCCTCGCGGCGTGACCAGTCTCGATCACGGTCGCCGCCCGCCGGTCACCGGGTCCGGGCAGAGCCGCACCCGCGGCCGCCGTGCGACGGGTCGTGCTCGTCGGACCAGAAGGTGCGCCACTGGTCGGCAGAGTCGATGCCGTCCGCGCCGTGGGCTCGCGCCCGGGCCTCGGCGGCCCGCACCCTGGCGGCGAATTCGAGCGCGACGCCACGGAGCTCGTCCTCCGGGTCGGCGCCGTCGAGCCGCTCTCGTGCTGCGAGGGCGAACAGTCCCCGCGCACCGTGGCCGTCCGGCAGCAACTCGGGCGGGAAGCCGACGCGCTCCACGCGTTGCGCGAGCTTCGCCGCCAACGCCACCGCAGGCTGCCCCAGCGCGACACCGTCCACAACGGACTCCCGGCGCTTCTCCCGCTGTTTGAGCTCCTCCCATCGCACCTGCTGCGACTCGGCGTCGTGCAGGTGCTCACCGTCGCCGAACACGTGCGGGTGCCGAGAGACCAGCTTGCTCACCAACGCGGCCGCGACCTCGTCGATCCCGAACGGGTCGGCGGCGTGCTCGGCGGCGACCCTGGCGTGGAAGAGCACCTGCAACAGCACGTCGCCGAGTTCCTCGCGCAGTGCCCCACGGTCGTCGTGTTCGATCGCGTCGAGGAGCTCGTAGGTCTCCTCAACGAGATACCGACGCAGCGACTCGTGGTCCTGCTCCGCGTCCCACGGGCAGCCTCCCGGCGAACGCAACCGATCCATCACCGTCACGGCGTCCAGCAATTCCGCCCCGACGGGCGGTGCCGCCGAGACGATTCGTGCACCGGCCGCACGCAGTGCGTCCGCCGCGTCCGACCCGGTCACCGGGGCGACCAGCACGACCGGTTCGCGCGACGCGGCGGCCAGCAGTGCGGCACGCTCCGGCGCGGTCACCGCACCGAGTTCCCGGGCGGTCTCGTCCGCCAAACCCGGATCCGCGTACACCTCCGCCGCCGCGCGCACGACCGGCACCGCGGCGGCGGGGACGGCGGTGGCGAGACGATCGTCGACCAGGACAATCGTGGAACCCGCACAGGAGCTGCTGGTGCTCATGACTCCAGTGTCGCAACGTCGCCCGGCCGCAGCGGAGTCGTGGGTCAGGAACGGCCGAGGTTCTCGGAGTCCGAGTAACGGAATCCGGTGGTCTCTCCCTCGTTCGGTGCGGTCGCGAGCGCGATCGGGTCCCACACGCCGTAGCGAGGGCTCAGCTCGACACCCACGCGTTCGCCGGTCAGGGCCAATAGTTGCGTGCCCAGCGCCTGCAGCGTCTCCTGGTCCATCGGCGCGGGCGCCGGGCCCCGCGCGTCGGTCCGGCGCTCGGTGATCCGCGCGACGAGCCACTGCCCGGCCTGCTGTCCCTGGAACGCGAGCACTGTGCCTGGATCGGCCGCGAACAGTGGGGTCGCGGCTGCGAGGGCGTTGACCTCCGGGGTTTCGGCAGCACGCAACCGCTCACCCTCCATGGCGGGCAGACCAGCCGCGGCATCTTCGGCGATGACCTTCCGCGTCTCCTCTGCACCGGCGGCCATGCGGCGCGCCTTGTGTTCTGCGTCGCTGCGCGTCGTGGCCTGGGTGTAGTCGAAGGTGACGGCGAGCCGGTCGGCGTACTTGCGTCCCAGTTCGGTCGCGATCAGCTGCGCCCGGACGCCGTCCCGGAAATTCCGCGGCGTGTAGATCTGTCCCCTCGTGGCGGCCTCGGCACCACCGCGTGCGGCGATCTCCTCCGAAACGCGGTTGTCGGAGACCGTGATGTTCTCGGCACGGGCGGCACGCTCGGCGAGCTTCTCCCGGACGGTCAACGTCGCGATGTTGCGCGCCACGTCGTCCATCTGCCCCTGTGCCTGCAGTTCGGGTTTGACGCCCTGTTCCTTGGCGAGGAGACCGTCGAACCAGCTCCGGACGTCGGAGACTGGGATGGTCTCGCCACCCACGACGGCTGCGGCGCCGGGTTGACCGGGCCCCGTTCCGCAGCCGGTGAGCAGGAGACCCGCAGCGGCGAGCGCGACGAACAGGCGACCGGGGCGAGGGATGACGGAACTCACAGCCGTCACCCTCTCATGAACACACAGTCGCTGTCCGCCACCTTGCGCAGCAACTTTTCCCCGCAGTCGACCAGATCTCCGAACTGTGACGCTCGTCTCACCGCCCCGGCGGCGCCGCCGATTGGGCCCTGCGGTCAGGCACTCGCGCCGAGGCCGATCAATTCGCGCCGCCAGCAAGGTAAGAGGGCGCGAGGGTTCGTCTGCGTCGGTTCCGTGACGGGTCTGCACAGCCAGCGGAAACCGTCGACGCACCTGCCTGACCACAGCCTCAATCAGCGCACCCAGTAAGCCCGTCCAGTTCCGCGTAGAGCGCGTCCCGCGTCGCAGGCAGCATGCGCACATGCGGTTCACGACCCTCACCGAGTCTTGTGTGGACAGTGAGTGCCGCACCGTGCGCACTCGCGTAGTAGGTCAGCGGGGAATCGCACTCGACCTCTCGACCGTGCGGATCGCACTCCGAAGCCCACAGCTGCAGGACGAAGTCGGGCGCAGCGGCGCTGGTGACACGTTCCAGGGCGGCCGTTTCCTCCTGTGCGTCCGCGGCCCCCGGCGGCACTCCGCCGAGCACACCGCTCGCGGCCTGGGTACCCCAGCCTGATTCGTCCACCGGAACGGAGCTCGGGTGTACGGGGACCGTGAGCGGTTCCGACCCGACCGGTGGGACGTCCGGCAACAACGAGAGCACCGTCGCGTACATCTCGTCCCACTCGATCGGTTCCAACACCACGACGCCGTTCGCCGTGAACGCGGCGACGGCGAGATCGTCGGACTCCGCGAGATGAAAACCGCCGGACGTCTCCCCGTCGCCGTCTCGGCGCACGTACCAGCCGTACATCCGCCGGTGGGGATCGTGCAGCAAGCGCACCGTGTCGAGCAGCTCCCGATCAGGAGTGTCCACAGTAGCCATCCCAGCGGTGCGGAGTTCGGTGAGCGCCTCGCCGATCACCCGCACCCGCTCGGGATACGTCGCGCCCGGGGACACACCTTCCATTGCGGCGGGTTTCACCGCGTCGTCGCCGCACTCCCCGTGGTGCAGCACGTCGTAGGTCGCACAGCTCAGCGTGACCGTCTCCTCGATCACCGCGTCAACGCGAACGGCCACAGCCAGCTCCTCTCCCGGCCCGCTGGGGCGTCGTCATGTCGTCTCCGGGTCCGGTGCCGCGGGTTCGTCGGACGGCGCACCCAGCGCCGCCGGACCGACGGGTTCAGTGCTGCCGAAGACCTCGTGCGGATCGGCGTCGACGAGATATTCCGGCTGGTCGTGACGCGTCTCCTCCGCGCGTTGATGGCCTCCGAAGCGACTCACCGATGCCTCCGCCCATGGCGGAGAATCCCGCCATCCCGGCGGGGTGGCCACCACGCGCGGCGGCACCGGCTCGCCGGGGACATCTGGGTGCGAACGTTGCAGAGTCTCGCTCGCGTAGGACGTACCGAGCATCGACGTCTCGGCCGTGGACACGCTCGATGGCTCGCCGGTTCCGTACGCGCTCGCGGAACCTCCCGACCAATCGTGATCGGCAGGGTCCGGTTCTGAGAAGAACGGCACCTCAGGGGTGTTCGCCGCGGTCCGTCTCGCGTACTCCACGAGCACGGCCCGGTTCGCCCGCTGCTGGGCTTGGAACTCGTGAGACCGGTGCGCCTGCCCTCCTGCGTCCAGCGGATGTACTGGCGAGGACAACGTCAGCCGCGGGGGTTCTGCAGGAACGGGCACGACGTGCTTGTTGGCCCGGTCGAAGTCTTCGCTCCGCGCCTGCACCACTGCCACGCACCGTGTCGCGGTCTCACTCGCGCGATCGGCAGTGCGCGCCAAGAAGTCCGTACCTGCGTGTGCCGACTCACGCCGTGCGTCTTGCCGTGCCGGGTCGAGTTCGGCGAGCGCGGAGTACGCCGCACGAGCCACGTCCTGCTGATACCGCGCCAGCTCGTCCCACCCGGCCACCGCGGCGTCGGCGCTGCCGGTGCCAGCCCCATGGTGGAACCACGAGAAGATGTCGGCTCCGTTGATTCCCTCGGGCCGCGGCACGTCCGGCAACTCGGCGCTCACCGCCTCGACCGCCGAGTCGAACGACTCGTCGGTGTCCGAAGGGAGGTCGCGCGCCACGCCCACGCGCCCGCCGTCGCGCTCCCGCACCGTGTCGACGATGCCGCCGACGAGATCCGCTCCCCAGCCCACTCCAGCACTCCCCGTTCGAGCGGGTGCCGCGCACCCGCGTCCGTTCGCTCGGCACGCGACGACCGTGTCCCGCGTTTCACATATCCGATTCCGCTGTGGCCAGTACGTTTTCCGCCACCGTCACCGCACGTGCGCACACGTCGGCGCCGAACGGAGACGAACCTCCCGCGACGACCCGCACGAGCACCGCGTCGTCACCGTCCACGTCGACCGAGACGTCACACGCGGAAGCGGCATCCGGAACATCGGCCGTTCGAATCGTCGCCACCGTGAGACGTCCGCCCACCGGGCGAAGTTCCCGCTCTTGCCCGCCCGTTTCCGGCGACGGCTCACCCGGCTCCGGAAAGGTCACGTCGGTACTCGAGTCCGTCGGTCCGGTGAACCGGTCGCTCCATCGGCACGTCGGGCCGTCCGGCGCGTCCGGTTGCCGCTCCCCCGTTCCGCTCGCGATGCCCAGGTCGAGCAGCTGTTCGGCGGTGAGCGCACGACACGGATTCTCGAGCAGAGGACCCGGATCCCATGGCGTCGTCGAGGTCGCCGGCCCGGAACCGGGCGGCGGGCGCGGCGCCGGTTCCGACACCACCTGTTCCGCCGCACCGCCGCCGCACGCGGTGACCGCCAGCGAGAGACCCACGACACCAACCGCACGGCCGGCACCGAACATCACACTCTCGGGCCGGGACCGCGTCACTGCACCCACCACCACTTCCTCGCTCGTCGTGCACCGAGTCTGGCAGAGGATCAGTGGCGGACCGGTCGTTTCCGGACGGCCGTCCCCCGACGAAACGCGCGGGACCAGCCACGACGAGCGCGAACACCCCCGCATCCGACACACCGACGAGTCCCTCGTTCCAGCGACGCTATGAGACGGAAACACTCAGTAATAGTGCCGAGTGTTCGCGCGCACAGCCGCGAGGTGAGGCTCCGCGACGGCGCCACCCCCACGGACCAACCCGCACACCGTCCCGACGAAGGATCAGTTGACGCAGGGGACGCCGTTCGCGGTGATCGGGTTCTGCGGCGAGCCCACCGCCTCCTGCTCCTGTCCGGAGGCGGAACCGTCGAGGCGCATCGGGCCCTCTCCCGCGAAGTTCTGGTTGCCCGGCCCGTCATAGCCGGGAGCGAGGAACACGGCGACCGTGCCCGGAGCCACTTCCTCGTCGACCTCCACCGGTACGCCGCCGAGCGCGTTCGAGACGAGCGCACCCGTCGACGCCTCCTCCGGCGCGTGTGCCACCACGGTCCGCGACACCGAATCCACCGCCTCGACCGTGCCCGCACCGAAACCCTCGGCGGCGATCTCCTCGGAGACCCGATCGGCGAGCGAGGCGACGCCCGAGCCGTTGAACACGCTCACCACGACGTTCACGCGCTCCGGGTCGCTGCGCGCCTGCTCTTGGCGTTCCTCGGGGCTGAGCAGCATGTCGTCGACGAACCGCCGCACCTCGCGCGGGTCGGCGTCGATCGTGCCGTCCCCGTTGTCCTGCAACGGGATCGTCCGAAACTCGACGTTGCGGGCCGCGATGCCCTGCATCTGCTGGGCGAAGCTCACCAAGTCCCAGCCCTTGTCGAGGATCACCGCGTCCTGCATCGCCTCCGACAGCGACGCGAGCTTCGCCGGATTCGCGAGCGTGCCCGTGGAGAGCATCTTGCGCACCAACCCGGACATGAACACCTGCTGGCGCACCACTCGGTCGAGGTCCCCACGCGGCAGGTTGTGACGCTGACGCACGAACGACAACGCGTCCGCACCTTCGATCCGTTGCGGACCCGCCGGGAACACCGCGCCCGAGAACTCGCTGTCGTCCACCGGGGCGCGCAAGCACACGTCGACACCGCCGACAGCCTTCGTGATCTGGTAAAAGCCCAGGAGATTCACCTCGGCGTAATGGTCGATGCTCACGCCGGCGAACCGTTCGATGTTCTCGATGAGGAACCGCTGCCCCGCGGCTCGGGACCGTCGATCCAGGGTGCGCTCGTCGCTGACCCCTTGGGCGGCGAGGTCCTCCCGCGCATCGTTCTGCGCCCGTGAGTACGCCTCGGTGAGCTTGTGCGTGCCGAAGCCGTCGGTCAGCCGCACCATCGTGTCCCGCGGGAAGGACACCGCACTGGCTCGCCCGCCACCATTCGGGATCCGCACCAGGATCATGGTGTCGGTGAGATTGCCGCCCTCGTCGGTGGTACGAAGCTCTCGCAGCACCTCTTCCGGCAACGGGTCCCCTTGCGCGTCGGTGCGCGAGTCGTTGCCGACGAGCAGGATGTCCGTCGCGCCGTCGGGTTCGCTCAGCTCCGAGCCGATGACGTCGGTGCTGGTGAGCCCACCGGCGAGATCCCGCAGCGTCCAGTAGGCGTATCCGGTGAACACCAGGACCACGGTGGACACCAGGGCGAGGCCGATCCGGAACACCGACCATCGTCGTCGCGACCTCGTTCCCGGGGGTGAAGGCGGTTCCGGTGGTTCCGGCCCGTCGCCCACAGGCTCCCTGCGCGCGTCGCCCGTGGGTGGTCCGCCGCGTTCCGCCACACCGCCCCCTCGCCGCACGACGCAGGCCGGTCACCCACGCCTCATCACCCGATCGCGTTGCGTGTCGCGACCATGACGCTGTGAGACCAGGATCCCGGGAGTCGAGGAGCGGCGCCACTCGCCCACTCACCCTGCTGGGCGAGCCGACGGTCGAAACCGCAGCGTACAAAGGCTGTGGAGAATTCAGGCGGAGGACTCAGCCGACAGGCGCGGGCTTGCCCGCGAGCGCCTCCAACAGTTCGGTGCACCACTCGAGCAGAGCGTCGTCCCGCAGCTTCGGCGCTCCGATGCGTCCCCCGGCAGCACCTTCGGTCGGGTGCGGGACCGACACCGTGCGCACAGCCGCCTTGTACACGGCCTTCGGGTAGAGCCGCTTGAGCCGCATCTGCTGCGAGTCGGACAGATCCAGCGGCGCCACCCGCAGCGACGTGCCCTGCAACGTCACCTCGGTGACCCCGTGCCTGCGGCACGTCTGCCGGAACGTGGCGACCTTGAGCAACCGTTCGACCGGCTCCGGCAGCGGCCCGTAGCGGTCGTGCAGTTCGCCCCGCACCGCGTCCAACGTGTCCGCGTCCGCTGCCGCCGCGATCTTGCGGTACGCCTCCAGCCGCAACCGCTCACCGGCGACGTAGTCGTGCGGAATGTGCGCGTCCACCGGGAGATCCACCCGGACCTCGGCGAGTTCGGTCTCCCCGTCCGCCGGCTCGGCACCGGCGTGCTGCTTGAACGCTTCGACGGCCTCGCCCACCAGCCGCATGTAGAGGTCGAACCCGACGCCGGCGATGTGCCCGGACTGCTCCGCGCCGAGGATGTTGCCCGCGCCGCGGATCTCGAGGTCCTTCATCGCCACAGCCATGCCCGCGCCCAGCTCGGAGTTCTGCGCGATCGTGGCCAGCCGGTCGTGCGCGGTGTCGGTCAGCGGCTTGTCGCTCGGGTACAGGAAGTACGCGTAGCCGCGCTCCCGGGCACGGCCGACCCTGCCCCGTAGCTGGTGCAACTGGGAGAGGCCGAGCGTGTCGGAGCGTTCCACGATGAGGGTGTTCGCGTTGGAGATGTCCAGGCCGGTCTCGACGATCGTGGTGCACACCAGCACGTCGTGTTCGCGCTCCCAGAAGCCCTGGATGATCTTTTCCAGCCGGTCCTCGTTCATCTGGCCGTGCGCCGTGACGATGCGGGCCTCCGGCACGATCTCGCGCAGGTGACGTGCGGCCTTCTCGATGGACTGGACCCGGTTGTGCACGAAGAACACCTGGCCGTCGCGCAGCAGCTCCCGCCGGATCGCGGCGGCGACCTGCTTCTCGTCGTAGGCGCCGACGTAGGTCAACACCGGATGCCGCTCCTCCGGCGGAGTCAGGATGGTCGACATCTCCCGGATGCCCGCCATGCTCATCTCCAGCGTGCGCGGGATCGGCGTCGCCGACATCGTCAGCACGTCGACGTGCGTGCGCAGTGCCTTGATGTGCTCCTTGTGCTCGACACCGAAGCGCTGCTCCTCGTCGACGATGACGAGCCCGAGGTCCTTGTAGCGCACACCAGTCTGCAGCAGCCGGTGCGTGCCGATGACGATGTCCACCTCACCCTTGGCGAGCCCGCTGATCACCTGCTCGGCATCGGGCAGGTGCGTGAACCGGGACAGCCCCCGGATGGTGACCGGGAACGAGCGCATCCGGTCGGTGAAGGTGGTGAGGTGCTGTTGGGCCAGCAGGGTCGTCGGCACCAACACGGCGACCTGCTTGCCCTCCTGGACCGCCTTGAACGCGGCGCGTACCGCGATCTCGGTCTTGCCGTAGCCGACGTCGCCGCAGATCACCCGGTCCATCGGAACGGCGCTCTGCATGTCGCCCTTGACCTCGTCGATGGCGCCCATCTGATCGGCGGTCTCGGTGAACGGGAACGCGTCCTCCAGCTCCCGCTGCCACGGGGTGTCCGTGCCGTAGGCGTGGCCGGGCGCGGACTGCCGGGCGGCGTAGAGCTGGACCAGCTCGGCGGCGATCTCCTTGACCGCCTTGCGCGCCTTGGCCTTGGTGTTCTTCCAGTCGGAGCCGCCGAGCTTGTTCAGCGTGGGCAGCTCACCGCCGACGTAGCGGGAGACCTCGTCGAGTTGGTCGGTGGGGACGAACAACCGGTCGCCGGGCTGGCCGCGCTTCGACGACGCGTATTCCAGCACCAGGTACTCGCGGGTCGCGCCGCTGACCGTGCGCTGCACCATCTCCACGTACTTGCCGATGCCGTGCTGCTCGTGGACGACGAAGTCGCCCGCCTTCAGCGCGAGCGGATCGACCGCGTTGCGCCGCTTCGACGGCATCCGGCGCATGTCCCGGGTCGACGGTGCACCCCGGTCACCGGTGAGGTCGGTCTCGGTGAGCACGACCAGCGCCACGTCGGGAGCGAGGAAGCCGTCCTCGAGCCCGCCGCGCACCACCGTGATCACTCCGCTCTCGGGGCCCTCGGTGAGGCCGTCGGCGAGCCGCACCGGCAGTTCGGCCTCCCGCATCTGCTCGACCGCCCGCTGCGCGGTGCCCGTGCCCGCGACGACGAGCACTGCCGCGCCGCCGGAGGCGGTGTGCGCGCGAAGATCGGTGAACGCCCGCTCGACGTCGCCGCGGTAGGACTCGACCTGCTTGAGCGGCAACCGCACCACGGTCCGGTCCGCCGCGCCGTCGGCGATGTCGGCATCGCTGCTGAGCTGGGTGAGCTGCCACCACGGCAACCCCAGACCGGTCGTGTACGCCGAGACCTCGCCCAGCGCCCGGTACGCGGAGGCACCGAGGTCGATCGGTGCTCGCCCGCCGTCACCGGCGACCATCCACGAGGCCTCGAGGAACTCCTCGCCGGTGCGCACGAGGTCGGCCGCACGCGCGCGAACCTTCTCCGGGTCGGCGAGCAGCACGTGCGTGCACTCCGGCACCAGATCCGTCAGCAGCTGCATCTCACCGTCGCAGAGCGCGGGGATCAGGGCCTCCATGCCCTCCACCGGGACCCCGCCGGAGATCTTGCCGAGCATGTCGGTCAGGTGCGCGTCCGCCTCGTGCTCGGTGGCGAGTTTCGTGGCCCGTTCCCGCACCGAGTCGGTGATCAGCAGCTCGCGGCAAGCAGGGGCGAACAAGACGGCGTCCTCGTCCGCCTCGGCGTCGAGGGAACGCTGGTCGGCGACCGAGAACGGGCGGATCTCGGTGACCTCGTCGCCCCAGAACTCCACCCGCAGCGGGTGTTCCTCGGTCGGCGGGAACACGTCCACGATGCCGCCGCGCACCGCGAACTCGCCGCGCTTCTCGACCATGTCCACGCGCGTGTAGGCGAGCCCGGCCAGGCGCTCGACGAGCTCCTCGAAGTCGTGCTCCTCCTCGACGGCGAGTCGCACCGGCCGCAGTTCGCCGAGTCCGGGGGCGATCGGCTGAATGAGGCTGCGGACGGTGGTGACCAGTACCCGGATCGAGCCCTGCGGATGCTCCTCGGGATGCGCGAGCCGACGCAGCACCGCCAGCCGCCCGCCGATCGTGTCCGCGCGTGGGGAGAGTCGCTCGTGCGGCAGCGTCTCCCACGAGGGCAGCACCTCGACACCACCGGACCCGATCAGGCCGGAGACCGCGGTGGCGACCTCGTCGGCCTCCCTGCCGGTGGCGGTGACCACGAGCGCCGGACGTACGGCCCCGGCGGCCACGCTCGCCGCGACCAGCGGGCGCGCCGAAATCGGCCCTTCCAGGACGAGGTGCGGTTGTCCCGCGGACTCCACGACGGTGCGGAACGTCGCGTCGGAGAGCAACGGGTCGAGCAACCCCGCGAGGGGTGCGACCGGGGAGCCGGTCTCGGGCATCGGGCAAGCACCTCGTGAGAAAGCAGCGCAGGGCGAGCACAGACACACCCCTGCCCGGGACTGCTTCCGGAGGGGTTCGGTATCCAGCTTAGAGGGTGCGCTGGGTTGATCTGCGTCGGCGGTTCCGGTGGCCGGTCCGCGTAGGCCGACGGGGAACGACTCGCCCCGGCATCCGGTGCGCCGGTCGCGACCTGACGATCATCACACAGTCATCACACAGTCACGGCTGCCACACTGCCGCCTATGCGTCGCCTCGCCGCCCTGGTGCTGGTCACCCTGTTCCCGCTCGCAGCCTGTTCGAGCCCGTCGCCGACGGAAGCCGACGGCGCTCCGCCGCCACAGTCCGGCCTGCGGGTCGAGGTCGTGGCAGGCGGACTCGAACACGGGTGGGGGCTCGGGTTCCTGCCGAACGGCACGGCTCTCGTCACTCAGCGATCGGGCGCGCTGGCGCTGCTCACCGACAACACCGCCGGGGCGCAGGCTGCTCCGGTCGAGGCCGACCTGGGCGACGTGTACGCCCAGGGCGAGGGCGGCCTGATGGGGATCGCCGTGCACCCGGACTTCGCGCGGAACCGGACGTTCGTCACCTGCCAGGCGCATCAGGAGGACGGCTCACCCGTCGACGTCCGTCTGGTCAAGTGGCGCCTGGCCGACGACGGCAGCAGCGCCCAACGCGTCGGCGAACCGCTGCTCACCGGCATCCCCCTCAACTCCAGCGGGCGGCACTCCGGTTGCCGCCCCGCAGTCGCCGAGGACGGGTCGCTGCTGGTGAGCACCGGAGACTCCGCGAACCCCACGACTCCACAGGACCGGCAGAGCCTCGGCGGCAAGCTGCTGCGCATGAACATCGACACCGGCGAGCCGCCGCCCGACAACCCGTTCGCGGACTCACCGAACCCGAACGAACGGCTGATCTACTCCTACGGCCACCGCAACGCGCAAGGCGTGGCCGTGCGCCCCGGCGGAACGGTGTTCCTTTCCGAGCACGGGCCCGACATCGACGACGAGATCAACCGCGTCGAGCCCGGCGGCAACTACGGCTGGGACCCGTCGCGCGGCGGTACCAGCGACGACTACGACGAGTCGGTGCCGATGACCGACCTGCAGCGGTTCCCGGACGCGGTCGAGGCGAAGTGGTCATCCGGTGAGGCCACCGAGGCGATCGCGGGTGCCTCGTTCCTCACCGGCGATCAGTGGGGTGCGCTCGACGGGATGCTCGCGGTGGTCGCGCTGAAAGGCAGCAAATTGATGCTCTTCCGGCTGGACGATGCCGGCGAGGTGCGGGAACTCGCGATACCGCCGGAACTCGACGACACGCACGGGCGGCTACGCGGGGCTCAGCAGGGCCCGGACGGCGCGCTGTACGTGACCACCTCCAACGGCAGCGACGACAAGGTCCTCCGCGTCACTCCCCGAAGCTGAGACCGCATGGTGGAACTTGGGGAGGTGGTCCGGTACCTCCGCCGGAGCCGCTCGCCGTACCGCGGCTGGTCACGTACGAGGAGTGCCTTACGGGCACACACGCCAGTTCTCCAATGCACTCTGAGGACGTCCTCCTTCCGGCTGCGGCGTGGCGCTCGACCGGAGCCGGGGTTTCGCGCAGGATAGGCGGTGAACGGTCCGTACTCGGGCGAGCGCACACAGTCGGGCTTGCGCTCGGGCGGTGTCCTGAGCAGGGTGTCCTTCCCGGCCGGACACACCGGGGAGGCCACCGGGCGCCGCGGCCCGGACGTCGAGTGGACGGGGGTCGACATGGGTACACACTCGGCCGGACATCGGGACCTCGTGCCCCTGGAGCCGGGGTTCGACAAGACGTGGCTGGGCTGGCGCCCGGACCAGGTGACCGAGTACTTGGATCGGGTGGAAGCGGACGTGCAGACGCTCGTCGCCGACCGCGACGCCGCGCTCGCCCACGTCGACGAACTGGTGCAACGGCTCGACGAGTCCCGCAACGAAGCGGCGCGGCTGCGTGCCGAACTGGACAAGGTCAGCCGCGAACCCGTCGACGCCACGGCGCTGGACCCGTTGCTGCGGCGCAAGGTCGAACTCGCCGAGCACTCCGCCGAACACATCGTCGGCCGTGCCCGCATGGATGCCGAGGAGAAACAGCGCACCGCCGACCAACTGCTGGCGACGTACCGGAACCTGCTCGCCGACGCCCAGCGCCAGCGGTCGGAGACCGAGACCACCGGGCGCGAGCTGGTGCACCGCGCCCGGAGTGAGGCCGAAGCTCTCACCGCCGAAGCCGACGAGCAACGCCGCACCGCCGACATCCAGGCTCAGGACGAGCGACACCGGGCGGACGAGCAGGCCGAACAACGGCGAGCACGAATCGAGGAGGAGTTCTCGGCCTGGCTGCAACACCGCCGGATCGACGACGACGAGCGGCACGCCCGGCGCCTCGCCGATAGCAAGCACGAGGCGGGCCAGGTGCTGCACGACGCGGTGGCCGAGGCGGATCGCGTCGTGGGACACGCCAACGACCAGGCCGACGCGGTGCGCCACACGCGGTCGCAGATCGCCGAACGGCTCCGCGAGGTCCACGCCCTGCTCGCCGACGGGGACCAGTCGTGGCGCCTGACGGACGCCGACCCGGCGCCCGACTCCACGCACGAACCGGACTCTCCGCAGGTCACCGCGTCCGGCTCGTTGCGATGGCCCGAGCGGGTCCCGGTCGACCTCACCCCGCCCGCCGAACGGGAGGACGCACCCGAGCACTCGTGAACCTCATCGGTCGCAGAGGGAGGCTGCGGTCACGTGCGGAACCACCCCTCACGAGGAGGCAGGGCGCACGACTGGCAGGCACCGCCGCTGGCGGCGTGGTCCTGTGTTCGAGTGCGCCTGCCGGGTGCTGATCACTGTGTGCCGGCTGTGCTCAGTTCTCGGCGTCGGGGTTGTGGTGGGGGTTGTGTCGACGTCGTTCGGGGCGGCGCAGCGTGGCGAGGAGTGCGGCGGCCCCGAGACTGGTGGTGATCCATTTCGGTAGGGAGCCGAGCCTTGTGGCCGGGGTGGTGGTTGAGCGCAGCGGCATTTGTTGGATGAGCAGGTCGGCGGTGTACTGCCGGCTTTGCTCGGCAACAGTGCCGTCGGGACGGATGATCGCACTGACCCCGCTGGTGGAGGCGACAACGACCGAGCGACTGTGCTCGACAGCACGCAGCCGAGCCATGGCCAGCTGCTGATAGGTCATCTCGCTGCGCCCGAACCACGCGTTGTTCGTGGGCACGGCCAGCAGTTCGGCACCGCCGCGCACGCCTTCGGTCAGCACCGAGTCGTAGGCGACCTCGTAGCAGATCGCGAAGCCCACTCGCGTCGTGCCCATGTCGAAGAGGCCCGGGCTCGTCCCCGGGGTCATGTCTCGCGAGAACTGTTTGACGAATGGGGTGACGGCCGAGGCGAGCTCGCGTAGAGGGATGGTCTCGGAGAACGGGACGAGGTGCTGCTTGACGTACTCGTCGGTGGCGCCCAGAGCCGGGTCCCAGCGGATCACGCGGTTGCTGATGGCGCCGTTGGCCTCACGGGTGATACCGCCGACCGCTATGGGCCCGCCGAGTTGGTCGGCGATCCGATCCAGCGCGGGGTCGCTGCGTGAGGGGCCCCAGACGTTCGAGGATTCGGGAAAGATGACGAGGTCCGGTCGGGGGAGCCGCCCGGAGCGCACCCCTTGGACCAGCTTGGTGGCCTGCTGGATGTGGTTGGCGCGGAGCAGCTCGTTCTTGCCCATCAGGCCGATGCCGATGTTGGGAGCGCCGCCCTGGACGATGGCGACGGTGGCTGTTCCCGCACTGGGTGCGGTATCGAGGGTGGGGGGGGGGGAGGGTGGACATGCTCGCCAGCCCGGCGGTGATCGGCAACGCGGTGAGGGTGGCTGCCGATACCGCCGGCCACGGCCTCTCCCGGATCCCGTCCCGCAGGTGTCGCGTCAGCGCGGCCAGTCCGCACCCGGACAGCATCACCCCGAAGGTCACCAGCGCGGCCCCGCCGAAAGAAGCCAGCGGCCCGAACGCGCCTTCCGGTTGGGTGAAGGCCAGCCGTCCCCAGGGGAATCCGCCGTAGGGGGCGTGCGAGCGCAGGGTTTCAGTCGCGACCAGGACCGCGGCCATCCAGATCGCAGCGCCGGGCAGGCGGCTGACACGGGCCATGCCCGCGCCGGCGAGACCGAAGAACACTGCTTCGATGGTGACCACGCCGAACCACGGCCACACCCCGAATTCCTCGCCGACGGTGTCGTAGAGCCAGCTCAGCAGGGGCAGCAGGTAGGCGAGGCCGAACAGGAAGCCATACCCGAAGCCACCTCGGGCACGCCGGTGGTGCAGCGCGAGCGCGAACAGGGCCACACCCAGCGGTGCCAGCCACCACAGGTGGTGTGGAGGAGCACTGGCGTAGACGGTCAGGCCACCGGCGATCGCACCCAGCGCCCTCAGACCGGTGGCGGCACATGATGGGCGCAACCGCCGGGTGTGTTTGTCTGCCCGAGAAGGCTCTGGAAGGGGGTGCGGAGCGCTGCGCGGATCACGACGCACCGGATTCACTCCTGTCTGGCGATGGGGACGTGGTGCGCAGCGAGGCAAGGACCAGCAACGCCCCACCACCGGTGATGAATACATCGGCGAGGTTGAAGGTGGGAAACCAGCCGGTGTGCAGGTAGTCGGTGACCGCGCCGTCGACGCCGCGGTCGATGAGGTTGGCGACGGCTCCGGCCGGCACCGCGGCCAGACCGAGCCGCATGATCAGGCTCCCGGTGCGGGCCGCCCGCCAGGCGTAGACCGCGAGGGCTGCGGTGATCAGTGCAGTGGCGGTGAACACGATCCAGGCGGGCAGGGTCGCGCCGAGGCTGAAGGCCACGCCGGGGTTGTAGGCCAGCCGCAGCTGCAGCAGTCCGATATCGATCGAGTGGCCGTCGGTCAACGCTTGGGCGGCCCACGTTTTGATCCCCAGGTCCCCGCCAGCCAGCAGCACGGCCCCGGTGGCCAGGGTGGCCCGGCGCCGGGCCACCCTCACCACCGGGGTTTCGGTGCGGGTCACGCCGAGGCTCCCACTGTCGTAGTAGGCCGCACTGCCGCGGGCTTCCCGCCGGGCAGCGGCTTGGCGCGGCCGGCCCGGACGCCGTTGGCGATGACCACGACCTCGGCCACCTCGTGCACCAGCACCACCGCCGCCAGCCCGAGGATGCCGAACAGGGCCAGGGGCATCAGCACCGTGATGATCGCCAGGGACAGTCCGACGTTTTGCAGCATGATCCGCCGGGCGCGTCGGGCGTGGTCGAGGGTGTGCGGCAGGTGCCGCAGGTCCTCGCCCATGAGCGCGACATCAGCGGTTTCGATGGCCACGTCGGTGCCCATCGCGCCCATGGCGATGCCCAGGTCGGCGGTGGCCAGGGCCGGGGCGTCGTTGACACCGTCACCGACCATCGCCATCGATCGCTGGTGGCCCAGCTCGCCGACGATGCGGGCCTTGTCCTCCGGCCGCAGTTCGGCATGCACCGAGTCGATGCCCGCCTCGGCGGCCAGTGCGGCGGCGGTGGCCTGGTTGTCGCCGGTGAGCATGGCGACGTGATAGCCACCCGAGTGCAGCCGGGTGATCACCTCGCGCGCTTCGGGGCGGAGTTCGTCGCGCACGGCGATGGCGCCGATCACCTGTCCGTCGTCCTCGACGAGCACCGCGGTGGCCCCGCTGTGCTGCATCCGCTCGACGTCGCCAGCCAACGGGCTGGAGTCCAGCCAGCCCGGGCGCCCGAGCCGCGCGGTGCGTCCGTCGACCTGCCCGGTCAGCCCGGCGCCGGTGACGGCCTCGACGTCGGTCGCCGAGGCGATGTCGCCGTCGACGGCGGCGAGGATCGCTCGTGCGAGGGGGTGTTCGCTGCGGGCTTCCAGCGCCGCGGCCAGTCCCAGCACCCGCTCCCGCGAAATCCCGTCGGTGGTGGCGACGTCGACCACGCTCGGCTGGTTGCGGGTCAGCGTGCCGGTCTTGTCCAGCGCCACCCCCCGCACACGTCCCAGTCCTTCCAGCGCGGCACCGCCCTTGACCAGCACGCCAATCTTGCTGGCCGCGCCGATGGCAGCGACCACCGTCACGGGGATGGAGATCGCCAGCGCGCAGGGCGAGGCGGCCACGAGCACCACCAGGGCGCGTTCGATCCACGTCGCCGGGTCGCCGAGCAGGCTGCCGATGCCGGCGATGAGGGCGCCGGCGATCATGACGCCGGGCACCAGGGGTTTGGCGATGCGGTCGGCCAGGCGCTGGCTGGCGCCCTTGCGGGACTGCTCGGCCTCCACGATCCGCACGATCCGCGCCAGAGAGTTGTCCTCGGCAGTCGTGGTGACCTCGATTTCGAGCACCCCGGTGCCGTTGATCGACCCAGCGAACACCTCGCTGCCGGGACCGGCCTCGACGGGCACGGACTCGCCGGTGATCGCGGAGGTGTCCAGCGCGGTGCGGCCGGTGCGGATGACGCCGTCGGTGGCGATGCGTTCGCCGGGCTTGACCACCATCCGGTCTCCGACGCGGAGCTCGGACGGGGCCACCACGACCTCGCTGCCGTCGCGCAGCACGGTGGCCTCATCGGGCACCAGCGACAACAACGCGCGCAGGCCCCGGCGGGTCCGCGCGAGGGAGTATTCCTCCAGGCCCTCGCTGATGGAGTACAGGAAGGCCAGCATCGCGGCCTCGCCGACCTCACCCAGGATGACCGCGCCGATGGCCGCGATCGTCATCAGCGTGCCGACACCGATCTTGCCCTTGGCCAGCCGCTTCAGTGTGGAGGGCACGAACGTGTAGGCACCGGCGACCAGAGCCAAGGACTTGAGGATCAGCGCCAGCATCGGCGCCGCGCCTGCCCACTCCGTCGCGTATCCGGCGATCAGCAGCACCCCGGCGACGGCCGCGGCGCGCAGTTCGGTGACTTGCCAGAGCCGTTCCGGCTCGTGTTCTTCGGCTTCCTCGCCGGTGCGGGGCTCGTCGCTGCCGCAGCCGCAAGCATCGCTCATCGCACGATCTCCTCGTTCTGGGGCTCGCCGGTGGTGTCGGTGCCGTAGTTCGGGCACAACGAAACCGCGTTGCCGGTCGCGGCCAGCAGCGTCTCGGCAGAGGCCAGTAGGTCCAGCAACTCCGGGCGGGTCAGGCTGTAGAACACCTGCCGCCCTTGCGGGCGGCCCACGACCAGCCCGCAGTCACGCAGGCACGCCACGTGGGCTGACACCGTCGACTGCGCCAGTCCCAGTTCGGCGACCAAGTCCGCGACGCGGGCCTCACCGGAGGCCAGACGCTGCACGATCGCCACCCGCGCGGCATCGGACAGGCTGTGGAACAACGCCACCGCCGGATCCAGGTTCGCGCCCGGCGGGTTCGACGCCAGGCACCTCTCCGTGCTATTCATCGTCATATCCCGATGATAGCAGTTCCGTGCGATGCAATCGAGGTGTTGCGATGTTGATGAACCGGGTCGAGACCGCGCTGATCAACTCCCCGCCGCGGCGGTGGCTGCAGCGCTACTAGGGGTAGCCGTAGTACTCGCCGAAAATCGGGCGGATATGAGGTCTGGGCTGCTGATCGGGCATGGCTTCACTCCGCCTGGGACGACTGGCCGCGCTGGAGTGTGCGGTAGACGGTCGGCCGGGAGACGGAGAACAGCTCGGTGAGGTCGGTGATCGTGTAGTCGCCACTGTCATGCATGCGCCTCAGTTCGGTCTGCTGCTTCGGCGAGAGCTTGGGTTGCTTGCCGCGCAGCTTTCCCTTCGCCTTCGCCACGGCCATGCCTTCGCGGGTGCGCATGCGTAGGAGGTCGACTTCGAATTCGGCGAAGGTGGCCAGGATGTTGAAGAACATCTTGCCCATGGGGTCGGCCGGGTCGTAGACCTGTCCGCCCAACGACAGCGCGACGCCGCGCTCGGCGAGGTCGTCGCCGATGGCGCGGGCGTCCGGCACCGACCGGGCCAGCCGATCGAGCTTGGGCACCACGAGGGTGTCGCCAGTTCGGACGGCGGCCAGGGCCTGATCGAGCCCGGGCCGCGTTCTCTTGGTGCCGGTGAGTCCGTGGTCGAGATAGATCCGGTCGGCGTCCACGCCGAGTTCGGCCAGGCGCTGGCGTTGGGCGGTGAGGTCTTGCTCGTCGGTGGAGCAGCGGGCGTAGCCAACCAGGGTGCCGGACATGATCGGCAGTGTAACGGTTAGCCACCCCTCAGTGAGAGTTTCACCGTACCAGGTATCTGAGACAACCCTGGTCAGCGGAACGCCAGCTCGTGGCTTCGTCTCGCGTCAGTATCGGCCGGGCGGTGCTGTCTCAGTGGGGGTTCCGCTTGCGTACGTAAGCACCGCATCCCGGCGGGAGCTTGCGGCTCTGGGCACTACAGCGAGGTTTGACACAATTGGGGGTAGGAAGCTGGTGCAGTGCGTTCAGCAGGGTGCGGACGAACCAGACGTAGCGAGAGTGAGGTCTGGTGATGGTGCACGGCCAGGAGGATCCGGCGGGCGCGCCGGATTTGGTGCAAGTGCTGTCGGCGGCGGCCCAGCAGATGACGGGTTCGCAGGAGGCGAGTGAGGCCGAGACGGTGGCGTGGATCGTGGCCGCGGCCGTGGGCACGGTGCCTGGCGCCGAGTACGCGGGGGTCTCGCTGCTGCAATCCGATGGGGAGATCATCTCGCAGGCGGTCAGCCACGACACCGTGTCGGCTATCGACCAGGCGCAGGCGAGCTATCGGGAGGGCCCGTGCGTGACGGCGTTGTGGGACGAGCACACCGTCGCCGTTGACGATATGGCCTCTGCGGCCGAGCGGTGGCCGTGGTTCGGTCCGGCCGCGGTCGAGGCCGGGGTGGGCAGCATGCTCTCGTTCCAGCTGTTCGCGCGGGAGAACTCGTTGGGCGCGTTGAACCTGTATGCCAGCAGCCCGCACGGCTTCAGCGACGATTCCCGGGTGCTGGGTGGGTTGTTCGCGACGCATGCATCCTCCGCGTTGGGGCAGGCCCAGCACACGGGTCAGCTGAATCAAGCCCTGGCCAGCCGGGATGTGATCGGGCAGGCCAAGGGCATACTCATGGAACGATTCGGTCTTGATGCCGAGCAGGCCTTTGCGATGTTGGTGCAGTCCTCGCAGCAGACAAACCTGAAACTGCTCGCCGTGGCACAGTGGTTGACCGGCAGTAATCCCGGACCCAATCCGGAGCATGACAGCCCCGCTCCCGGGGAACACACACAGTAGGTCGCCTGCGTTCCCGGGAGCGTGGACCGGCCGAGGTTGTGCCCGTTCAGACCCAGGTGCGGGCACAACCGCCCGCACCGAGCGCTCGAGGAGTGGAGCAGAGGATGAGTGAGCAGCGGCGCCAGGCGCTCGAGGCGCTGCTGGCCACCGACGCCGAGCAGCAGCCCGGGGCCTCGCGGATGAGTCTGCTCTGCGGGCGGTGTGTCTCCGAGCTGGGCGTTTCCGGGGCCGGGGCCACGGTGTTGACCCACCTCAGCGACGGCGACGGCGACGGGGATGGGCAGGCCACCCGCCGCGGGTTGGTCCACGCGAGCAACGACGTCAGCGCCGGATTGGAAGATCTGCAGCTGACCGTGGGTGAGGGCCCGTGTCTGGACACGTTCACCACCGGGGGACCGGTGCTCGTCGACGACCTGGCCCAGGCGCACCAGCGGTGGCCGGCCTTCGCCGAGCAGGCCCACACGTTGGGGGCTGCGGCGGTGTTCTCCTTCCCACTGCAGGTCGGGGTGATCCGGCTGGGATCGCTGGACTGCTACCGCGACGCCACGGGCCCGTTGGGTCAGGCGGCGATCACTGATGCGTTGATCCTGGCGGATCTGGCCACCCACACGATCATGACCGAACTGGACGGGCACGCCACCGACGACGTGAGCTGGCTGGCCGACCCGCACGCCGAGATCCACCAAGCCTCGGGCATGGTCCGGATCCAACTCGGGTCGAGCACCGAGGCGGCGCTGCTGCGGATGCGCGCCCACGCCTACACCCACGAACTCGCCCTGACCGACGTCGCCCGCCACATCGTGGCCCGCGAACTGCGGTTTTCCGCCGACACCGACCCGGACCCGCTGTCCTGAGCAGCGCGAGCACGAGCGAAAGGCCCCCGTGTGATGAGCACCGAAGAACAGCAGCACCTCGCCGACACCTTCGTGTCCCTGGCCGACACGCTCGTCGACGACTTCGACCTGCTGGACTTCCTCGGTCTCCTGGCCGAGAAGGCCAGCCAGCACCTCAACGTCGCCGCGGCCGGAGTGATCCTGTCCGACCAGCGCGGCGGCTGGCACCCCACCGCCACCTCACACGAGACACCCGAGCTCGTGGCGCTGTTCACCGCCCAAACCTATGCCGGGCCGTGCCAGGAATGCGTCCGCACCGGCAGCACGGTCGCCATCCCGAACCTGGCCGACCACGGCCAACGCTGGCCCGCCTTCGCCGAGCACGCCACCCAGGCCGGCTACCAGGCCGCCGCCGCGGTGCCGATGCGGTCCCACCGCAAGATCATCGGCAGCCTGACCCTACTCAACACCACCCCCGACGGGGTGGACGAGGCAAGCCTGCAACTGGGCCAATCCCTAGCTGACATGGCCACCATCGGACTGCTGCAACAACCCGCCCTCCACCGCGGCGACCTGCTGGCCGAACAACTCCAAGCCGTCCTGCACCACCGCGTCGTGCTCGAACAAGCCAAAGGCACCCTGGCCGAACACGGCCAACTCCCCCCACACACCGCCTACGTGCTGCTGCGCGACTACGCCCGCGGCCAGGGCCAACACCTGTCCGCACTCGCCCGCCACATCGCCACCACCACCAACATGGACGCACTCGAGGCGATCCTGGCCCAACCCCACACCCCGCACACCAGCCCCGACGCCTGAACCCACCCCGTCGACCGGCGTACCACTGCGGCGGATCCCCTTTCGGACGTTCGGCGAGGCTTCGTCTGCGGCCACGTGGTTCGGCTCAGCACAGATAGTGGACGATGCGTGGCGCTCGCCGTCGACTCGACACCGCGACCGGAGGCACCTTCATCGCTCGGAATCGGCTTCGCCACCCAACGCTGACCCGGCACAAGGCCCGTGTCACAGCAGGATCCTTCGTGAGACGACTGGCGGATCGAGGACGGCAAAGCTCCGCGAGTGAAGGGTCGCTGACCAAAGCGACGGCCGTGCACACGAGTTCGAGCAGCTCGGCTGTCCGAACTCCTCTGCACTCACGGGCGAAACCCCAGGTCGCTCGTGCAGTCGACTTCGGAAACTGACAGACGACGCAAGGTGTCTGCAAACGACCGTTTCCCGACACGCCGGAGCGCCAGTGAACCGAGTAGCGTGTAGTCGCTTGTAGTCGAGCGTATTCGACTGTAGTACCCTTGGAAGGTGGCTGGCGAGCGATCCGAGGCGGAGCTGTTCGACCCTGATCTGCTCGACGAACAGGATCCGTTCGAGATCGACTCGCAGGCCGCACACCTGTTCAAACACCCGCACCTGGGTGTCGACGACGTCGCCGAGGTGTGGGCGGCCGATCCGCTGTTCTACCCGGCCAAACCGCCGGCGCACTGGCTGATGGTCGCCGAGGTGGCCGGCCGGGTGCTCATGGTGCCGCTGGCACCGGCGCGCAGCGGCGATGTCCGTCGCTGCCGCCCGATTGGCTGTTACGAGGCCGCTCCGGGCCTCGCCGCGCAATACCGGAGGGACCGATGACCAACAACACCGCGATGACCCCCGAGCAGGAATACGACTTCTACGCAAGGGCCGAGAACCAGCAGCCGCAGGGCCCCGCCCGGCGGCGCCGCCAGCAGCTGTCGGACCCGGTGCCCGTGCGACTGCCCCTGGATGTGCTCGACCGGGCGCGCCGCGCCGCCGAGGACGACGACCGGTCCCTGTCGGCGTGGATCCGCCGCGCCGTCGAACACGAGCTACGCGACTCAGCCTGAGGATCGCGCGCAGCAGCGACGCGTTCTGTCCCGGGTGCTGTCACGGCTTCCCGTCATGATCGTTCGGGCCGGGTTGCGGCGCGGTGAGCGCGCTGGCGGCAGGTGTCTGAGCAGTGCCGGGCGTCGGCGCGCAGCCGACGGCCGCCGGGATAGATCGCCCAACCACAGCCCGGGCAGACGGTCCCGGCCGCACCGGGCGTGCCCGTGGTCAGCACCGCCGGAAATGCTTCCAGCATCCGCAGCAGCGCGTTCTCCCGCCGGCGGCGGGCCCGGTAGGCGCGGGCGTTGCCGCACACCCGCCGGCGCGGGGCCGGCCCCGCGCGGTAGTCGAGACCCGCATCCCGCGCAGCGACGTGTCGAGGTTCTGGGCACGGTCCCAGCATGCGCGGGGTCCCCGAGGGGTCTGGGGAAGAACCGGAACCGCCGCGCCGCGTTCGTGAACGCCCTATACTGGCGGTCTCGAAGCCGAGGACACAGGCGAAGGAAGTATGGTCGAGCACCCCACGGTCGACGTGCACACCGAACGCAGCGACAGAACCGGCAATGATTCCGCGTGGGTGCAGTATCGCTGGATGTGTAGCGAGTGCGGAGACACCGGTCTCGCCGATACCTCCTCGGCTGCCCGCGCTGCAGGGGAGCAGCACCTCGCCGAGCAACACGCGACAGCTTGACCAGCTGCGATGATCGCTACCGTTTAATTTCTCCCGGTTCTTCTAACCCCAACACCGGGCGCCACGTCTCCGGCGCCGACAGGCCCCAATATCGGGTCTGAGTAGCAGCGGAACAGGATCCTCCGTTAACGGGATTCGGGACTGGCGGTGCCGCTGGTGGAGGAATAACGCAGGGGGGTGTGGGGTTGCAGGGGGTGGCCGTCGTTGGTTTCTGGGCTCGTGTTTGTGCACGCTCGTTCAGACGTTTGATGCGGGCGCGCTGTGCTGTCTTTGGTTGTAGCTGGAGTAGTGGGTCGTCTGTGAAACACGCCGGCCCGGGTTGCCACACGGTGTGGCCACCCGTCATCCCAGCTCCCAGAGGAGGCAGAGCATGACACAGGGAACCGTGAAGTGGTTCAACGAGGAAAAGGGCTTCGGGTTCATCGCCCCGAACGAGGGTGGTCCGGACGTGTTCGTACACTACTCGGACATCGACGCCAGCGGCTTTCGCAGCCTGGCTGAGAACCAGCAGGTGACCTACGAGGTCACCCAGAGCCCCAAGGGCGCACAGGCCAGCAACGTCCAGGTCTGATCCCCCCCTTTCTTTCGGTGCTTCGACCGGCCCAGCGCCGGCGGGGACATCGCGAGGAAAACAACAGCCCCTCTCCACCGGAGAGGGGCTGTTTTGCGTCGACACACGCGCCCGATGGGGGGTCTGAGTAGTAGCGGAACCAGAAGTGGCGCTTGTTTGGCACTTCTGGTTCCCGCTAAGGCCTGTCAGTGCAGTTCAACGTGCTGGTCCATTGACACCGCGAGTCGGCATCACCGCGCTTGGTACGCGATTCCGCATCGGATGCGATCGTCCTATCGCAGATAAACACGCCGTGTCGACCTGGTCTCCCGATCCGTCCACACTGGTCAGTGAGGTTACGGGACGGGCTGTACCGCAGATAGTCCGTGGCTGTCCGTGATAGTCACGGACAAGCGCCACTTCTCGTTTGGATATTCCCCACGCGCCCCACACAACGAGTCCGTAAAACGGGGTTCCTCTGTGTTTGTCAACCGGTGAGGACTGGTTCGGTATGGTGAGCACTGGTGGGCCCGGGAAGTGACTGGTCCGAAGAGTCGGTGTTCGGGGTTGAGCCGACCGCGCTGGACGATAGAGACGCCCCCGAATGTCCTCCCGGGCCTGCCGCCAATCGTCGTTCGTCGGTGATCATGGTGCGCCAGACGTGGTCGGCGAGGCGGCGTTTCAGGCAGCGCATGGCTTCGCTGTGGGTCTTGCCCTGTGTGATCTTGCCGCGCCGGCCCGCGCGTACAGAGCCGCTCCGAGGTCCGTTGCCGGGGCGGAGGGAGGTGGAGAGGTTCACAGGAAGGTCCTTTCGGGAGGTCTGATGCCCTCGGTCGCACCCGTGGGCTTCACGTGTGCGGCCAGTGGTTGGGGGCGGTGGTCAGTCGGCGTCGGTGAGGGACACGTGTCCTCCGCCGTAGGCGGCGAGCTGGTGGTGGGCGCGGGCGATCGCATCGTGTTCGGTGCCGGCGATGCGCGCCGTGTGCTGGCCTTCGGCATCGGTGATCTGCCAAGCATCATCGGACAACGTCCGCGCGACGTGGCGGCAGTGCCGCATCAAGCCGACACCACCGCGGCGTTCTGCTGGAGTGCCGGGGTCGTGGCCGTGGTGGTCGCGAACTCAGCGCGGGGGTTGTGGGCCGGGAGCGCGCTCACTCCGGCCGCATGCAGCACGCGGAGCACGCGGGGCGCCGCGTTGACGATGCGAAGAGGGATGCGGCGATGGGCCGTGTAGGCGTGTGCGGCGACCAGGAGGTCGAGCCCGGCGGCATCGATGGTGGTGGCCAGGGCCAGGTCCACGAGCGTTGCCGGTGGTCCGGTCAGCACATGCGGCCAGAGCCGCTCCGCCAGCAGGGCGACTCCCTCGCCGGCGAGGTCACCATCCACTGTGAACACTGTGGGCAGGGTCGTGATCAGGCTGTAGTTAACCCGCATCGGGCTCCAATGCACGTCGAAGGATCCTGTGGACTGGCGCAACGCAGAGAGTTGCCGCTGCAGGCCGCAGACAGAAACAAGGGTTCCGGGAACCCGGCCCGTGGAAACGCGCTCGGCTCAACCGGAAGAGAGAGGAACTGGTGTTGCAGCAGGCTGCAGCCAGCCGCTTCGTTGCGCGCCCAGTGGCGGGCAGCGTCGTCACGGCGACGAGCGTGCTGCGGGACTAGATCGGTTCGGCCTGCCTCAACCGCACCGCAAAGTGGCGAGTACGGGAGCTATGCCGGGGTGAAACCGCCGTCCCCGGCCCGCACCACGCGGTGCGGCCCGGGAAGAAACTCAGCGGAGTCTCAGACCGCGCGCACGGTGTCGGCCTGCAGGCCCTTGGGGCCCTGGCTGACGTCGTAGGCCACCTGCTGGTCCTCCTCGAGGGTGCGGAAGCCGGAGGCGTCAATGGCCGAGTAGTGCACGAACACGTCCGGGCCGCCCTCGTTCGGGGCGATGAAGCCGAAGCCCTTTTCCGAGTTGAACCACTTCACGGTTCCGTTGGTCATGTCTGTCTCCTTCGGGAGCTGGGGAATGACGGGCAACCACACCGTGCGGAAGCCCGGGCCGAGTCTTCAGACGGCGACTCCACTCCAGCTGCAACCAAAGAAAGAAGCTCGCCCGCATCAACATCCTGCGAGCATGCGCAAAACACGAACCCAGAAATACAACGACCACCATGCACTCTACACCGTGCGGCAGAGCAAGATATGTCAAAAATGTAAGTTTTGCCGTCACCGCAGCTCAGAACCTTGGATCGGCCGGATGGGCAGGGTCAGTCGGTTGGCGGTGATGTCGCCGTCGGCGTTGCGGGGTGTGCGGGGACGGTATGTGCCCCGGGTGCGGGGCCGACCGGTGTCCCGGTCGGTGCGGGGATCGGTGAGCTGATAGCGCTGCCGCGCCCGCTTACCGGCGGCCTGCCCGCTCATGCCCAACGCGGCCCCGATCTCGGCCCAGTCCAGCCCCGCCTGCCGCGCGGCCACCAACGCATCCGCCTCGAACAGGTCCAGCCCCTCGCGGACCTGACGCACCACCGCCAACCGCTCCGCCGCCACACCCTGCTCCGGGGCGGCACCCTCGACCTCGCCCAACAGCCGACGCAACCGCTCCCGCGTGACGGGGGTGTTGGTAAGGAAGCTGTCACCAGCCGCAAACGAGCGATGGGATAGACGCGGGAGCTATGACGCGCTCGGCTCTGCTGGTGCTGTCTTGTCTTCGGAGCCCAGGGCTCGGTAGAGGGTGGAGCGGCCGATGCCGAGGTGGTTCGCGATGGTGGTGACCGATTCTCCGCGGGCGCGGCGGGCGCGAGCGACGGCGAGGGTGTCTGCGTCGATGGCGGCTGGTTGCCGTGGTTGGGGTTTGTGCCCGCGGTGCCGCGGTCGCCCCTGTCCTGCCGGTCGAAGCATCGACCGCGTCTCGCCGCAGCCCGGTTTGACGGTGTGCTCGTTGCGGGTACCCACATACCAGTGGTTGAGCAGTCAGCCCCGCACCGGAAAGCCCGCGGCCGACTCCGTGCCCAACGATGCATGTCGCAGCTTCCCCGAATCCCTGCTCCGGGTACGCCTGACGAGGGGCAATGCTGGCACAGCCGGGCCTGCAGCTGCAGCTGAACGCCTCGTTCCTGCTTCGCGCGCCGGCTGAGCCGCATTCGGCACTGCGCTACCCGACGCAACTGGCAGGAAAGGTCGCACACCCCGCAGGCACGCCCAAGACTCCGAGGAACCTCCCCTCGTTGGTTGGCGCGGTCCGTATCGGGCACCCGTGAGCACACATCTGCCACCCGCTCGCAGAGGCGTGCAGGACGCCGCGGCAGCAGAGGGTGGGCCGGCCAACCGGAGGGCTCCGACAGTACGTACCGACGTGTGAAGTGAGAGGCGATGACGACCTCACCCGTGGACCAGGCCGATACTTCGCGAACATCCCGATTCGGCACCGCCCGCCCCCCGATCAGCGGGAAACGGCAGTCCCGGGCCGCGATCGCTGTGATCGCGGTCTTTACGGTGGCACCACTACTGGCCCTCATTGCTGCCGTGCCCGTCGCCTGGGGCTGGGGCCTGGGCTGGGTGGATCTCGCCCTGGCCCTGTCCCTGTACTGCCTCACCGGCCTGGGAGTGACGGTGGGCTTTCACCGCCACTTCACCCACGGGGCGTTCAAAGCCAACAGCCCGCTGCGAGCGTTCCTGGCCGTGGCGGGCAGTTTCGCCGTGCAGGGCCCGATCATCCAATGGGTCGCCGACCACCGCCGGCACCACGCCTACGCAGACAAGGAAGGCGACCCGCATTCACCGTGGCTGTACGGCACCACTCCGCTCGCGGTCGCCCGCGGATTCTGGCACGCCCACATGGGCTGGCTGTTCGACCGGAATCAGACCAATACCGAGCGGTTCGCGCCCGATCTGCTCAAGGACCGCACACTGACCCGGATCAACGGCCTGTTCCCGGTGTGGACGGCGGCGACGCTGCTGCTGCCCGCCGTGCTCGGCGGAGTGCTCAGCTGGTCCTGGTGGGGCATGCTGACCGGGCTGTTCTGGGCCGGGCTCGTCCGGGTCGGACTGCTGCACCACGTCACCTGGGCGGTGAACTCCATCTGTCACATGATCGGCGAACGGCCGTTCAAAAGCCGGGACAAAGCCGCGAACTTCTGGCCACTGGCCCTGGTGTCCTTCGGCGAATCCTGGCACAACTCGCACCACGCCGACCCCACCTGCGCCCGTCACGGGGTCGGACGCGGGCAACTCGACATCTCCGCCCGAACGATCTGGGTGTTCGAAAAGCTCGGGTGGGTACACAAGGTCCGCTGGCCCACACCACAACGCCTCGCCAAACGGACCCTACAAAACGCATGAAGTGAAGTGTTCCCACTTGTGGACCGTTCCCGCTTTGGCGGACAGCCGAGAGTAGTGATCGAGTCTCCGCCGCAGCGGGAACGGGCCATCGCCGCAGCTGGCTGACGTCACGATTCGCGCAGCGGCCAGTAGCCGCTGGCATCATCAAGCACATACCACTCAACCCCGCTCCTGACCTGGCGAAACAGAGCTAACCGTTGGTTTTTCGGCATGTGCTACCGATACCCCTTCGGTGCCGGTCGAACCAGTAAACCTTCGGTGAGCAGCTGGTCAGTGGCTGGCGAGGTACTGCTCCAGCGCGTCGCGGACGACCTCCGACTCGCGGCGTCCCTGCTGGTGGGCGATCTTTTCGATCTCGACCTTGATTGAGTTCGACACCCGGACGTCGACTCGCGGGGAGCGGGTGCCCGGCGCGGTCAGCGACGGTCGGCCGCGGCCGGGGAACTGGGCGCGGGTCTCGTCGACGACCAGCTCGTCGCTTTCGAGTTCGGCGACCGCCTCGGCGACGTAGTCCTCGGTGATGCGGTTGCCGGCGGTGTCGTAGAGCTCCTCGGCGTTGAGGTCCACCGGCTCGTCCGTCGGCTTGGTCGCCTTCCCCTGTCGGTAGGTGCCGCCGGCGGAGGTCTTCTTGCGCGCCACCTGCTGCGCCGGTGGCGTGTGGCGCTTGCGTTTGGTGGTCATTGCTGGCCCCCGTCCTCGGTCTGCTGTTTGCCGCGTTCGTAGAGGCCCCGGTACTTCTTCCGCAGGTCCATCACGTGGATTACCAGGACGCCGGTGCCGTCGGCGAGCTCGACGTCGCCCACTTCCAAGGCGCGGCCGGTGTGGTCGTCACCCAGGTGCATGAGCATGTCCGGGAGTCCGCCAGGGCGCGGCTCCGGCACCACTACGTACGGCTGTGCGAGCACCGCCCGGGCCCGTCCCGCCGCGACCTTGTGCTTGCGTGCCGATTTAGCGAACCGGACCTGACCCACTCCCGAATACTGTCCTACACAAATGAGGGAGTCAACACCTGCCGGCGCCGGAAATGTCCTGGTAAGCCTCGCGTCGGCCACGACGGGTTATGTGCGGACGGCTCGGCGAAACAGCACATCGGCGCGCGTTTTCTCGCAGGTCTGATAGACATAGCAGGTCTGCGAGATCTCGCAGACCTGCGAGGACTGCGAGGTGTGCGAGACGTGCGAATCACGAGCGTGCTCAATCAGAAGGGCGGCGTCGGTAAGACCGGCCTGGCCGCCGGCATTGGCGGTGCATTGGCCGACCGGGGCCGCCGGGTCCTGCTGGTCGATCTCGACCCGCAGGGGCATCTGACCACCGAGGCACTCGGGTTGTCCGAGGCGTCGCCGGACGGGCCAACGCTGCCGGACGCGTTGACCGGGGTCTATCGGGGGCCAGCCAAGGAACTCATCGCGCGGCACTCGAGTTCGCAGGCCGGCGGGGTGCTCGACGTGCTGCCGCACGCGTTGGCGATGTTCGTCGCCGGCCGGGAGCTGGACAAGCTACCCGCCCGCGAGTGGCGACTGGCCCGACTGTTGGAGGAACTAGCCGACGACTACGACGCGTGCGTGCTCGACTGCCCGCCCGCGCTGGACATCCTCACCGACAACGCGCTCGCCGCCGCGCACGGCGTGGTGATCCCGGTGCAGCCCGAACGGACCTCGATGCGGGCGCTGGGCCTACTGCTCGATCAGATCGAGGCCCTAGAAGCCGCGCTGCGGCGGCCGCGGCTACACCTGCACGGCCTGGTGCCCAGCGTGTATCGCCGCCCGCTGGGCAAGCTCGCCTCCTCGGTCATGGGCGAGTTCGGCCAACTCGACCACCTGCCGCTGCTGGCGCACCTGCCGCTGTCGGTGACCGTCACCGAGGCCTGGGACGCCGGGCGCACCGTCACCGACTACGCCCCCGACTCCGAACACGCCCAGGCGTACCGCACCGTGGCCGACGCGATCGAAGGGACTCCGGCATGAGCAAGAAGGACTTCGGGTCCTCCCGAGGCGCCGGCGCGGTCGGAAACCGGCTGGCCGGCCGCTACGCCGAGTCCCGACCCGACGAGACGTCGACGAGCGCCCCGCCGGCGGCCGAGCCGCCCCGAGAGAAACCGCGGATGGTGACGCGGTCCTGGTACCTGCCCGCCGAGACCGCTGCACACCTCACCGCCACCGCCGACCAGCTGTGGCGAGAGCTGCCCGGCACCAGCAAACACGAAGTACTCGCCGCGCTCCTGGAAGCCGGCATCGCCCACAGCGACGACGTCAGACACCGACTCTCGCAGACCTCGCAGAGCTAGCAGATCTGCGAGACTTGCGAGGTCACACGCTGCGCAAACACGTATTACGCGCCGTTCTCGCAGCTCTGCGAGATCTCGCAGACCTAGCAGTAATGCGAGATATGCGAGAGACCTCAGCGCAGCCGTGGCCCGTATTGCGGCTGATCGCCACTTGGGGCGTGGCGACCCTCATAGAGGGTTGGCTTCGGCGGCCCGCCCGGCTTCCACACACGCGAGGCAGGTGTAGGTGCGATGGCCGGGCCGCCATGGGTCGCGCCCGGGCAGCCGCACGGTTGCCACCCGGCGAGCACCCGACCGCCGTGCAGGACATGACCGGCCGCGCACATACCTGGCGATCTGTCGAACACGAGTACGATTATTGCGCGGACCGGGCGCGGGAGGGGAGTCCCGCCGATCCGGTCACGCGGGCCGGTCGAGCCACCCTTCGGGTTCGACCCGGCCCGCTACCAGCAGCTCGCGCCGATGCGACATTCCCGCCGGAGGCGCCGGCGCGGTCGGAGACCGCATCGCCCCAGCGACAGCGTCCGACACCGCCTCTCGCAGATCTCGCATGTCTCGCAGTTCTGCGAGACATGCGAGACGTCAGTGGGCCGTCGAGTCGCTGAGCACCGTCATCGCTGGCATTCCGCTGGCGGGGTCCAGGACGAGCACGGTGGTGCCGTAGTTGCGGGCGGCCACGCACAGCTCAGCCAGCGAGGCCGCGACTTGGCTCGCGTCACTGAGGTCGAGTTCCAGGCGCCAGTTCCGGCTCAGGCGCTCGAACCGGGCTCCGGAGGCCCTGGACTCCCGAAGCTGGCCCGAGGGGCAAAGTAGGGCCAGCGCTCGTGCCGATCACGGGGCGGTAGCGTTCCTGAATGCAGCGCGAGTGGCGGCGGGATGAGCTGGTGGGGTCGTGGACGCTGGTCGGCGCGGACTGGCGGCTGGTGGGTAACAAGTCCGGCTCCACCCGACTGGGTTTTGCCCTGCTGCTGAAGTTCTTCGAGATCGAGGCGCGGTTTCCGCGCTACGCCGAGGAGATTCCTCCGCAGGCGGTCGACTACGTGGCTGAACAGGTCGGCGTGCCTGTCGAGGAGTTCGGGCACTACTCGTGGCGGTCACGCTCGATCAAGGGACACCGAGCGCAGATCCGGGCGGCGTTCGGCTTTCGCGAGTTCTCCCGGGGTGATGAGGACAAGCTTGCCGACTGGCTGGCCGAGG
The DNA here is from genome assembly GCF_009664835.1 of Allosaccharopolyspora coralli. Taxonomy (NCBI): domain Bacteria; kingdom Bacillati; phylum Actinomycetota; class Actinomycetes; order Pseudonocardiales; family Pseudonocardiaceae; genus Allosaccharopolyspora; species Allosaccharopolyspora coralli. The sequence continues at coordinate 712,021 of NZ_CP045929.1, read as the reverse complement.
AGGTTTGCCCGGTCGAGCTGACCGAGGAGGGGTTGCGGCAAGCGGTGCTGGTGCGCTGCCGCGCCGAGGGGCTGGAGCCTCCCGGGCGGTTGGACCGCATCGTCGGTTCGGCCCGTTCGACGTTCGAGCAGCGGTTTTGCCAGCGCACCGTGGAACGGCTGTCCGCGGAGTGTGTAGCCGCGCTGGAGGAGCTGGTTGCCGACGAGCACAGCTCGCGGGGGTTGCTCGCGGGGTTGAAGGCTGACCCCGGTCAGATCGGGCTGGAAACGCTACTGCGCGAGATCGACAAGCTCTCGGCGGTGCGCCAGCTTGGGTTGCCGGAGGGATTGTTCGTCGATGCCTCGGAGAAGCTGGTGGATGCCTGGCGGGCGCGGGCGATGCGCTCGTATCCCTCCGACCTGCGGGAATCACCTCTTGAGGTGCGGCTGACCCTGCTGGCGGCGCTGTGCTGGACACGCCAAAGCGAGATCACCGATGCGTTGGTGGATCTGCTGATCGCCCTGGTGCACAAGATCAACGCGAAGGCGGATCGGAAGGTCGAGCGCGAACTCACCGACGATCTGCGCCGGGTACGGGGCAAGGAAGGCATCCTGTTTCGGCTGGCCGATGCTGCTCTTGAGCATCCGGACGAGCACGTGCGTACCGCGCTGTACCCGGTGGTGGGTGAGGCGACGCTGCAGGAGCTGGTCAAGGAAGCCAAGGCCAACCAGCAGGCGTTTCAGGCCCGTGTGCGCACAGTGCTGCGCAGCTCGTACTCGAACTACTACCGCCGGATGCTGCCGTCGCTGCTGGCCGCGTTGGGCTTTCGCTGCAACAACACCACCTACCGGCCGATCATGCAGGCCCTGGAGTTGCTTCAGCGGTATCGCGACACCGACGGCAAGACCCGCTTCTACGCCGAGGAGAACGGCGTGCCCATCGACGGAGTGGTGCCCAAGGCCTGGCGGGACGCAGTCGTCGACGAACGGGGCCGCATCGAGCGCATCCCGTACGAGCTGTGTGTCCTGGTGTCCCTGCGTGATGCGCTGCGGCGCCGCGAGCTGTATGTCGCCGGCGGCAACCGGTGGCGCAATCCCGAAGACGACCTGCCGGCCGACTTCGAATCCACCCGCGACGTGCACTACGAGGCCCTGCGCAAGCCCCGCGAGGCCGAGGCGTTCGTCGCCGACCTCAAGCAGCGCATGACCACTGCTTTGAACCGATTCGACAGCGCCCTGGCCGGCGGCACCGCCGGCGGAGTCCGGATCACCCGGCGCCGCGGCGAGCCCTGGATCACCGTGCCCAAGCTTGACCCGCTGCCCGAACCCCGCACCCTGTCCGCGGTCAAGGACGAGGTGATTCGCCGCTGGGGCACCCTCGATCTGCTCGACGTGCTCAAGGACGCCGACTTCCTCACCGACTTCACCGGCGAGTTCTCCTCGGTGGCCTCCCGCGAAACGCTCGACCGGGACACGCTGCGGCGGCGGCTGCTGCTGTGCCTATTCGCCCTGGGCACCAACATCGGCATCCGCCAGCTCGTGGCCACCGGCGAGCACGAGGAAACCGAACGCGAGCTACGGCACGTACGCCGGCACTTCATCACCCGCGACAACCTCCGCGCGGCGGTGGCCAAGCTCGTCAACGCGACCTTCGACGCCCGCGATCCCCAGTGGTGGGGCCAGGGCACCGCCTGCGCGTCGGATTCGAAGAAGTTCGGCTCGTGGGAGTCGAACCTGATGACCGAGTGGCATCAGCGCTACGGCGGGCCCGGGGTGATGATCTACTGGCACGTTGAACGTCAGCACACCTGCATCTACTCCCAACTCAAGTCCTGCTCCTCCTCCGAGGTCGCGGCGATGATCGAAGGGCTGCTGCGGCACTGCACCGACGCCGAGATCGACGCCAACTACGTCGACACCCACGGCGCCAGCGTGGTCGGCTTCGCCTTCACCGAACTGCTCGGGTTCCGGCTACTGCCCCGGTTGAAAAACATCGGCTCCATCCGGCTGTACCGGCCTGACGACGGCGGATCCTGGGCCCACCTCGGCGCAGTGACCACCAGGCCGATCAAGTGGGACCTCATTGCCCAGCAGTACGACCAAATGGTCAAATACGCCACCGCCTTGCGGTTGGGCACCGCCGAGTCGGAGTCGATCCTGCGCCGGTTCACCCGCGGCGGACCCAAGCATCCCACCTACCAAGCCCTCGAAGAGCTGTGAGGGGCCGGCCTGTTTTCGGACGGCTTGTTAGTGGGTTATTTTATGCCGCGTTCGCATGGTTGTAGTACTCGGCATGGGCTTCGTTCGGGGCCTTGTATCCGATAGCGGAATGGAGCCTGCGGTGATTGTATCGAAGCTCGATATAGGAAGCAATGTCAGCCTTGGCGTGGTCTTTGGTGAGGTAGGTAACTCGATGAACGCGTTCATTTTTCAGGGTGGCGAAGAAGGATTCGGCCATGGCGTTATCGAAGCATATCCCGGTGCGTCCGACGGATTGTCGGATGCCGAGCGAGCGTAGCGTCATCGCGAAGTCGGCGGACGTGTAGTTGCTGCCCCTGTCTGAATGGAAAATCGCGCGGGCGGGAAGGGTGTGGTTGCGGGCAGCCATGTGGATCGCCTTCTCGATAAGTGGTGTGCGGTAGTGGTCGTCGATGGCCCATCCGACGACGGCTTTCGAATAACAGTCGATGACCGTGGCCAGATACACCCATCCCTGTCCGGTCGGGATATAGGTGATGTCGCCAACCAATTTCTCGCCCGGCTCACGGGCGGTGAAGTCACGTTTGAGCAGGTCCGGCAGCACGTGCGTGCTCGCCTGGGTCAGGCTCGGGCGCCAGGGCCGAGGCTGGCAGGGGACGAGCTGCTGATCCCGCATGATGCTGCGCACGAGCTCCGGCGTGGCCGGCTCTCCGCAGCGGGCCAGCCACGCGTGGATGCGCCGGTGGCCGTAGGTGCCATCGGAGTCGTCGAAACACTTCTTGATCAACGTGCCCAGGTAGCGACGGCGCCGGTCGGTGTCCGACTCGGGTCGCGACAGCCAGTCGTAGAATCCAGATTTCGACACGTTGAGCCAGGCACACATGTTCTCCACGGTGTAGCTCTTCACGCCGTGTTCGTCCGTGGTGTCCTTCTCTGCAGCGATGAACGCGTACCGCTGGCTCACCGATACTCGCTGGCAAAGAAGGCGGCTGCTTTTCCCAGAAATTCCGTCTTCATGCGCAGCTGACGATTCTCTTCTTCCAGCTCACGCAGTCGCGCACGCTCGGACACGCTCAACGACGGCTCCGGAGCATCGTGCGCGGCCTCGTACGCGTTCACCCAGTTCCGCAGGGTCTGCTGATTCAACCCGAGCTCGCGAGCAACCTCGGCCACCGTACGACCGGTCTCGGTCACCATCTTCGCCGCTTCATCCCGAAACTCGGGAGAATACGACCGACGCTTCGTTCCAGACACAGACAACCTTCCCTCGAAGGAGCGATTTTAGTTGGCTGCCTGTCCGAAAACGCCACGGCCCTCTACTGGGCCGGGCGGTGCGCACCATTTTCGCCTGCGACTATCTCGCCGATCCCACGCTGCGCCGCGAGATCCACGGCGGGCTGCAAGTGGTGGAGAACTGGAACTCCGGCAACGGCGTCATCTTCTACGGCAAGGACGGCGACCTGACCGGGCCGGATCGCGAGCACGCCGAGGTCTCCATGCTCGCGCTGCACCTGCTGCAGTCGGCGTTGGTGCACGTCAACACCCTACTGTTGCAGAACGTCCTGGACAGCCCGGGCTGGGACGAACTGCTCGGTCCGGATGAGCGCCGAGCGCTCAGCCCACTGTTCTGGTCCAACATCAACCCCTACGGACGCTTCCGCTTGGACATGACCAAACGACTCGACCTCCTGGCCCCGTCTCGTTGAGCGATCGCCTAGTGACACGCACTGGTGCCCGCTAACACCAGTCGTGCGAGGTCAGCCCTGCTGGGCGTAGGGGCGCAGCGGGGGCTCGCTGTCGGTCTCGTGTGAGCCCTGCACGGCCTGGCTGACTGCGGCTTCGAGAAACGACAGCCCACCGACTGTCATCCTGAGCGGGTCCATCCCCGGTGCGTACAACCGTGTGCAGGCACCAGACGAGATTCGTGCGGTGTCCCGGGGCCGGAGTTGTGTGTCAGGGCGTCCAGAACTCATGGGCCACGGCGTCGAAAGCCATCCCAAGGTGATCGACCGGTCGAGTAGGGGTTCGCGCACAGATGGGCGAGCCCGGCGGTCTATTGGCGTCGCTGGAGCAGAGCTAACCGGAGGATCCTGTACCGCTACTACTCAGACCCCGAGTAGGGCACGTGTCAGCATTGGGTGTCCTCTATCGGCTGGCTGGCGGGTTCGTGCTCGCGCGCGGGGGCGGGCCGTCGTCGGGGTCCCAGGGTGGCGATGATCGTAGCCGCCGTGAGGGTGGCCAGGGCCAGGATGACGACGAGGGTTTGGTGGGTGGTGATCCAGGTGGCTGCGGCGCCGGCCACCGGTCCCAGGCTCAGGGCTGTGGGGGGTTGTCCACCGGTGGTGACGGGGATCCAGTAGGCGAGCAGGTAGGCGCCGCTGAGGGTGAGCAGGACTGCGGTGATGCGGTGCGTGTGCGGCAGCAGCCGATGCACCCACCGGGTGGCCAGGCTGCTGGCGAAGGCGGCCGAGACGGACAGCAGGAGCAGCAGGGTGGCGGCGCCGGTGGCGTAGGCGGCGAACACGGCGAGCATGCCCGCCGGGTTGGTCGTGGCGAGGGCTTGGCTGACCACGGCCAGCAGTACGGCCACGGTGCAGGACAGCGAGGCGATGCCGTAGCCGATGCCGAAGGCGAACAGGCCCCACCGGCCGCCGTGCCGGCGCGGCTGGATCCGGTTGGTCAGGCGTAAGGGCAGGTGCCATCCGGTGAGCATCGCCAGGCCTGCCACGGCCAGCAGGATGCCGACGGCGACGGCGAACCAGGGCGCGAGCCCGGTGATCGCGCGTAGGCCCGCGGATAGGGCGAGCCCTGCGACGGTGAGGGTGCCGGCGAACCCCGCCGTGATCATCAGTCCGGAACTCACGCCGGCGCCCAGGCGTGCGATCGTGCTGGTGCTCGCGGTGGGTCGCCGGCCGGGATCGGCCACAGTGCCCAGCATCGCGGGCAGCAGCGCGAATCCGCAGGGGTTGACCGGCGAGATCAGCCCGGCGCCGAAGGCCATCGCCAGCAGCGCGATCATGAGCGAGCCTTCTGGATGGCGGTGGTGATGGCGCCGGCGCTGGCATCGACGCCGCGGAAGACCTCCTGCCCGTTGGGGCCGTAGACGATGGTGGTGCCCAGGGACGTCACCTGCTGTGCCCGTGCGAGCGGCACGCCGTTTTTGACGACGGGCACCTGCGGATCTCCGGCCGAGCGCAGGAAACTCCGCACGGAACCGGCCGGAACGTCGGGGATGAGGTTCAGCGCCACGAACCGCGCCTGCTGCCCAGTCTGCTGCTGTGCTCGGGCGAGCTGTTTGGTCGCCGGGACGCAGGTCACGCAGCCGGGGGCGAAGAAGTAGGCCACCGTCACCCGGCCTGTGGCGGGGATGGTGAGTTTTGTGCCGTCCAGCGCTGTCACCGTGCCGGTGTGGCCTGCAGTTGTCTGCTGCTGGGGGGCGGAGCCCGCCCCGGTCTGGGGAGGAGTGCTGGTGCCGCAGCCGGCCACGCCGAGCCCGGCCAACAGGACCAGCGCCACCACCCCGTGCACGCGGCGGGGTCGGGGGACGGTCATGGGGTCGTACCTTTCATCGCAACCATTGATTCGTGGGGACCGTGTTGCCCTAGCTACGGGCCCGTGGGGCGAGGAGGATGCCGCGCGTGATGCGGACCTACTTGCTCGGGCTGCAGCAATTGCCGCTGCTGGAAGAGGAGGCTGGGCTTGCGGCGGCGATGCGGCGTAGCGTCACCCAACCGGTGGCGGCGAAGAGCGCCAGAATCGCGGTCAGGATGGCGAATGTGTACGGCACGATGGCTTGCATCGTCGCGGTGGCTCCGCTGGCTCCGATGCCGAAGATCGCCAGCACGGCCGGGAGTACGGGGCTGCAGCACAGGCTGGGCACGAGGCTGACCAGGAACCCACCCGCGCCGACAGCGCTGCGGCCGCCGGCGGAGCGCCGTGCCGCTGCGGCTTGGCGCATCGAGTACACCTGCAATGTCAGCACCACCGCCACCCCGAGAGCGAGCATGAGGGCAAAGGCCAGCAGCGGCGGGCTCAGCAGGACGATGTTGGTCGGGCCGAGGTGGCCTCCGGCGGCCTCGGCCGGCAGCACGCTGCCGTAGACGCCGAAAGCCACCACGGCCAGCACAGCGAAGATCAGCTGGGAGGCACGATCCTGAGCCAGTCGGGCCAGCACCGTGGTCGTAGGCATGGGTGTTGCGGCAGCAGCGGACGTGTCGGAGTCAGACGGCACGAGTGGGCATTCCTTCCTCGAAGCGGAGTTCCGGCACAGGGCAGGAGTCTTTGCCCTGACTGGCGGGGAGAGCCGTCGTTACGGCTGGTCGCGGCGTGGGTGCGGCGCATCCGTGCGGGCGGTGTGCTCAGACGGCGAGGCGCCCGCTGAATGGGAGTGGCTGCGCACGCGGAGCATGGTGGTGAGCAGGGCGGCCAGCAGGAGTACGCCGGCGGCGGCCCACAGCCACGGGCTGGACAAGATTCCGGCCAGGGCGCCGAGGGCTCCGGCCGCGATCAGCACCGGGCCCGCGCAGCAGAGGATCAAGGCCGCGCCGATGCCGAGTCCGGCGAGCAGGCCACGTGTGTCCGAATCGCTCATCGCTGATCACATCCCTGTCTGCGTTGACTGCGGCCCGTCGATGCGCTCGCAGGTGGCCAGGGCTGTGCAGTTGTCGGCGGCCAGCGAGCGGGCCAGGGTCACCAGGTCGGCCACGCGCGGGTCGGTCACGCGGTAGTAGCACCACCGGCCCTCGCGGCGCGCCTGCACGTAGCCGCAGTCGGCCAGACACGCCAGATGCGTCGACACCCGCCCCTGGGCGAGCCCGACGTGGGCCACGCAGTCACTGACGGAGTGCTCACCGTCGAGCAGGAACTCCAGCAGGCGCAGCCGGGTGGGATCGCCCAGGGCGCGGAAGAACTTCGCCACCGTGCCTACCTGCTGGCCGTCGTCGGGCAGCAACGGTGTGCCGGGATCGGGATGTGCGGTGCTGGTCATGGATCTCCTCCCACCGTCGAGCACATATCCGCCTGCGGGGATACGATGGTGTCAGCATACATCCGCTCACGCGGATACAACGACGGGTGGGCAGAACCCATCACATCCGAAGAAGGGCGAGCAAGCATGGCTTTCGATCTGGCGATCATCGGCTCCGGCGGGGCGGCCTTCGCCGCGGCCATCGCCGCCCGGCGGCAGGACTACTCGGTGGTCATGGTCGAGCGCGGCACCATCGGCGGCACGTGCGTGAACACCGGGTGCGTGCCGTCGAAGGCGCTGCTGGCCGCCGCCGAGGCACGCCACGTCGCACTCTCGGCCGAGCACTTCCCCGGCATTCGGACCAGCGCCGACGAGGTCGCCTTCGGCGAGCTCATCGCCGGCAAAGACAGCCTGGTCGCCGACATGCAGGCCGACAAGTACACCGGCCTGGCCACCGAGTACGGCTGGGAGATCCTGGCCGGCCAGGCGAGCTTCGTCGACGGCCCGGCCCTGCAGGTCGAGCTGGCCCACGGCGGCTCCCAGCGGATCGAGGCCGAGCACTACCTCGTGGCCACCGGCTCGAGCCCGTGGGCACCGCCGATCGACGGGCTCGACGAGATGAACTATGTGACCTCGACCACGGCGATGGAACTGGACGCGCTGCCGGAATCGATGTTGGTGCTCGGCGGCGGCTACGTCGGCCTGGAACAGGCCCAACTGTTCGCCCGCCTGGGCACCGAGGTCACCGTCGTCGCCCGCTCACAGTTGGCCTCGGCCGAGGAACCTGAGGTCTCCGCCGGTGTCGAGCAGGTCTTCGCCGATGAAGGCATCACCACCCACACCCACTCCCAGGTGCGCACCGTGCGCCGAGACCGCGACGGCCACGTGCTCGCCACGGTCGCCGACAGCGACGGCCACCCGCACGAGGTCCGCACCGAGCAACTGCTGATCGCTACCGGACGCCGTGCGGTCACCGACGAACTCAATCTGGAAGCCATGGGGGTCAAGCTCGGCAACCGGGGCCACGTCCGCGTCGACGAACAGCTGCGCACCGACAACCCGCGGATCTGGGCCGCCGGGGACGTGACCGGGCACCCGCAGTTCGTCTACGTCGCGGGCGCGCACGGCGCCGTCGTCGTCGACAACGCCTTCCACGACGCCGGACGAACACTGGACTACCACCATCTGCCGCGGGTGACCTTCACGACCCCCAGCATCGCCGCTGCCGGGATGACCGAGGTCGAAGCCGAGCGGGCCGGCTACGACTGTGAATGCCGCGTGCTCACGCTGGAGCACGTGCCGCGGGCGCTGGTCAACCGCGACACCCGCGGGCTGGTCAAACTCGTCGCCGAGGCCGAGACCGGGCGGCTGCTGGGTGCGCACGTGCTGGCCGCCGGCGCCGGCGACATCATCGCCACCGCCGTCTACGCCCTGCACAACCACATGACCGTGCACGGCATGGGCGAGCTGTGGTGCCCCTATTTGACCATGGCCGAAGCCCTCAAACTCGCCGCGCAGACCTTCACCCGCGACGTGTCCAAACTGTCCTGCTGCGCCGCCTGACCCGCTCAGCCACCCCAGGAAGGACCGCGTGATGACCACCGAACAGAACCCTCTGGCCGAGCGGCTCAACGCCACCCTGAGCTCCGCCCTCACCGAGGGCGGCATGGCGTGGCTGTGGCCACCACTGCTGCGACTACTGGCCCGCGGCCACCCGGTCACCGCCGACGAGCTCGCCGCAGCCATCGGCCACAGCACCGACGAGGTACGCCACGCCCTGGCAGCGCTGCCGGATGCCGAATACGACGAACACTGCCGCCTCGTCGGCTACGGTCTCACCCACCGCCGGACTCCGCACCACTTCACCGTCGACGGCCGGCAGCTGTACACGTGGTGCGCGCTGGACACGCTGCTGTTCCCGGCCGTTCTCGACCGCCCCGCCGAGGTGGAATCGCCCTGCCACGCCACCACCACACCCGTGCGGCTGACCGTCGAGCCGGACAGGGTCGTCGGCGTCGAGCCGGCCGGCGCCGTGGTCTCGCTGGTCACACCGGGGCAGTGCACGTCGGTGCGTTCGGCCTTCTGCAACCAGGTGCACTTCTTCGCCTCGCCTGAGGCCGCCCAACCGTGGCTGTCCGAACACCCCGAAGCCGCCGTGCTTCCCGTGGCCGAGGCCTTCACCCTCGGCCGTCAGCTCGCCGAGCAGCACATGGGCACCGACTGCTGCTAGAAGACCGCACACCCAACGCGGCAGGTCTGGCTCCGACATCAGGCCTGCCGCTGGCCCCACGCAACGAGGACAAGGAGGACGACACGATGCGCACCGCAGCCACCGTCCTCGAGGACCTGGCCGTCAGTGCCGTGGCCGGCTACCTGGGCACCAAGGTCATGGAACCGATCAGCATGGCGCTCTACCACCGCGAATCCGAGCAACACCGCGCCCAGGAGGACGAAGCCCGCCCCGGACCACCGTTCCAGGTCGCCGCCGAGAAAACCGCCCACCTGCTTGGGGTCACACTGCACGACCAACGGCTGCAGCAGGCCTCCATGGGCTTGCACTACGGACTGGGGATCTCCTGGGCTCCGCTGTATGCGCTGCTGCGCCGCCACACAACGCTGCCACCTCTCCCGGCAGGGTTGACCATGGGCACGGCCATGAGCCTCATCGCCGACGAACTCCTCACCCCGCTGGTCGGCTTCTCCGCACCCAACCGCGCCTACCCCCTGGTCACCCACGCACGCGGCTACGCCGCCCACCTGGCCTTCGGCCTGGCCGTGGCCAGCGTCACCGAAGCCACCTGGTGCCTCCGCGGACGCCGCGCCTGACGGACAGCCGGTCCGGCCGACCGAGCGCGGTCCGACAGCCAACCAGCGTTCAGCTCGGCTGACATGGCGAGTGGTTTGTCGATGTCGTTACCCGGCGGGGCTGGGCTTGCCGTGTGCCGCGGCGGACCAGCCCAGCTCGATGGCTGCCCGGCGGTGGATATCGAAGTCGTCGGCGACGGTGTCGACGAAGCCCTCGGGATGCTCAGCCAGCCAGCCGGCGGCGGCCTCCGGCGAGCTGTAGAAATGCCCGAGCCCGCAGACCTCGGTGAGCAGATCCGTCACCCCCTCGGTGGGACGAACCTTCGACACCACGGCCTGCGGCGGATCGACGCTGACGACCTCGGTAGGGGTGACTTCGACGCGGATGGGCTCGCCGGTGGCGGGGCAGGTCGATTCGGCCACACCCGCACGGCCGAGGATCACCGGCAGCACCAGAGTGTCACTGGCGCAGCCATACAGGGTCGTGCCATCGACGGTGAACGCGACCGACCAGGCAGACGAGCGGGTGAACAGCCCCGTGATCCGACCGTGCTCGTCGTAGCCCAGCTGGGAGAACGTGGCCAGCGCGGCCCGAACCTCGTCGGCCTCCCAAGCGGTGGCGGCGGCCAGCCGCGCGAGGGTCACCGGTTCGTCGTCGGCGGCCAGGCGGGCAAGCACCGGGAGCAGGTCTCGCTCGGTCGCGTCCAGGTTGCCCCGCATCGACGCCAGGAACCTCTGCACACCGTCCTGGATGTGGCGTTCGGTGGTGGTCATCTCAACTCATCTCCTTCGTGGGTGTCGTGCCGGTCTGGATCGCAGCCCAGGGCGCGCAGCAGCGGGCAGTGCCGCTCGGCACGCGGCAGATGGCAGGTGGCCACCAGCTGCTCCAGCGAGTCCCGCATCGCGCGCAAATCGGCGATCCGGTCCTCCAGCTCAGCCAGACGTGCCAGCGCCAGCTGCTCAACCTGGGCACAGTCGTCGGGACCGCCGACCATCAGCCCGAAGAGACCGTCCACCTCGTCGAGACTGAACCCAAGCTGCTGGGCGCGTTTGATGAACCGCACGACGTCGACCGCATCGCGCCCGTAGGACCGGTAGCCGGACTCGCGGCGTGGCGGCTCCGGCAGCAACCCCCGACGTTCGTAGTAGCGCAACGTTTGGATGTTCACGCCGGCCTGCCCGGCAACCTCTCCGGTCCTCATGCACCGACGCTAGACCTTGTACCCAGCTACCGAGTCAAGTCCGAGCGTTCAAGAAAGGATCGTTTCTCAACAGCATCGGCCACGGGCGGCTGACCCAGCCCGAGACCCGCTCGAGGGTGTCGGAAAAATGCGTTGCAAACCTGGAGTGTCCAACAACCTCGACCCCGACCTTTGTCGTACACTCCGGGCACGCTCGCGATCATGGAAGGTGCCCGATGGCCGACACCTCGGACGACCTCGCCCTCGACGGCAACCCACTCGACGCGATCGGCGGCGGCGCCAGCATCGGCTACGCCCGCGTGTCCACCACCGAGCAGAACCTGCGCCGCCAGGTCGACGCCCTCACCCAGGCCGGATGCATCCGGGTCTTCGAGGAGAAACTGTCCGGCAAAAACGCCGAACGCCCCGAGCTGGCCGCCTGCCTGGACTACCTCCGCAGCGGCGACACCCTCGTCGTCCTCGAACTCTCCCGGCTGGGCCGCAGCCTCGCCGACCTACTCTCCCTCGTCAGCGGACTGCGCAAACGCGGCATCGGATTCACCTCACTGCACGAAGCACTGGACACCACCACCCCCGGCGGCAGGCTCGTGTTCCACGTCTTCGCCGCACTGGCCGAGTTCCTGCGCGAGCTCATCGCCGGCGGCACCCGCGAGGGCCTGGCCGCCGCCCGCGCCAACGGCGTCCGGCTCGGCCGACCCCCGGCCATGAGCCCCGAGCAAATCCGCCACGCCCGCGCCCTGCTCGCCGAACCCGACACCACCGTCGCCTCCATCGCCCGCCTGCTCGGCGTGTCCCGCTCCACGCTCTACAAGTACGTCCCCGAACTCAGCACCCGCACGCTGGAGCCCGAGCTCGGCACCTGAGCAGCGCTTCCCGGCCCACAGGACGGATACTCAGCACGTGGACAAACAAGCCGTTCACGACGACATGGAGCGCGCCCGCACCGCGTTCCACCAGCTGCTCGACAACGCCGACGATGCTGAGCTGCGGCGACCGTCGAACGGCACCCGCTGGACCAACAAGCAGCTGCTGTTTCACATGCTGCTGGGCTATCTGATCCTGCGCGCCCTGCTGACCCTGGTGCGGGTGTTCAGCCGGCTACCCACCGGCATCAGCCGCGTCTACGCCCGCGGACTCAACGCGGCCACGGCTGCGTTCGACGCCGTGAACTACCTCGGCTCCGCCCTCGGTGGAACCACCCTCACCCGTACTCAGATGACCACCCTGTTCGACCGCGTGATCACCGCGCTCCACCGCCGACTGGATGCCGAAACCGATGCCGACCTCACCCGCGGCATGCACTACCCCACCCAATGGGACCCGTTCTTTGCCGACTACATGACGCTGGCCGACGTCTACCGCTTCCCCACCCAGCACTTCGACTTCCACCGCCGCCAACTCACCCTCGACAGCCCCCAGAGCTAAGCGTTGGTTTCTGCGCACCTGCTACCGAAAGGCCACCGTCTACCGCACCCTGCAACGGGAGCAGAGCTCAGCCAAGACTTGATGTCCAGCGCTCGCGGCTACTTTGCCCCTCAGGACAACTTCGGGAGTACAGGGCCAGCCAGGCAGGAATGCCGGCCGAGGACGGGAATGCTTGGCCCGCACCTCCGGGAACGACCGCTGCAGCAGCCCCTCGGCCTGACCCAGGTCGTACTGATCTTCGCCCTCGGCTCGATCATCGGCGCCAGCACCGGGCACCGCTGCGGCGGCACCTCGGCACACCCACTGTTCCTGACCACCGGAGTCTTCATCCAAGACCACACCTGCCGAACTCGCGTCGACACCACGAGTACTCCGACGACATCACCCCATCCGCCCGGTCTCCCGTTGGGTCTTATTACAGGCGGGGCGAGGTGGTTGCGGCTGCTCGTTGCTCCCTTTTTTTGACATGAATACCCCGGTGGGTATATTGGTTGCGGGCAGTGGAGGTGATTGCCGTGGAGATGAAGCCGGAGCTGGTCGGAGACGCGTTGACGCGTCTGCGCCGCGCACAGGGACAGTTGGCCGGTGTGATCGAGTCGATCGAGGAGGGCGGTGACTGCGCTCAGGCGCTGACCCAGCTGGCCGCCGTGTCCCGGGCGCTGGACCGGGCGGGATTCAAGATCGTGGCCAGTGGGATGCGGCACTGCCAGCAGGCCCGCGATGACGGCGATGAGCCGGAGATGACCGAGCAGGAGCTGGAGCGGTTGTTCCTGGCGCTGGCTTGATTCAAGCCCCGCTTAGCCGCTGATGGGTGTGCTCTCGTGCATGCCCACTCGTATAACTTATATATACCCCACTGGGTATATTATTCTCGGAGCGATGACGAGGCAGGAGTACGAGCGGTGTCGATGGCAGGCGAAACCGCGACGTGGATCGACTCCGTGTGACATCGAAGGAGGAACGCAACGATGACGGCAGTACGAGAACTCGACCATCAGCTTGCCGGCGATCTGGGTGTGGAGGTGATCGCCACCTCGTCGTTGGGCGATCGCAGTTACCTGGCGACCGATGGTGCGCTGGCGGTGGTGGTGGATCCGCAACGTGATGTGGATCGGTTCCTCGCCGCGGCCGGGCGCCTGGATGTGCGCATCGCGCTGGTGCTGGAGACGCACGTGCACAACGACTACGTCTCCGGCGGGCTAGAACTGGCCCGACTGACGGGCGCCGACTACGGCGTGGCCGCTGCGGACGAGGCGCCGTTCGCGCACACACCGCTGGCCGACGGTGACGTGGTCGAGGTGTCGGAACGGATGCGGGTGCGGGCGGTGGCCACACCGGGGCACACGTATCACCACCTGTCCTACGTCTTGGAGGGCGAGCAGGGCCCGGTGGGGGTGTTCACCGGGGGGTCGTTGCTGTTCGGCACCACCGGGCGCACCGATCTGCTGGGGGAGCAGCACAGCCACGAGTTGGCCCGGCACCAGCATGCCTCGACGCGCAAGCTGGTGGAGACCCTGCCGGACGGGGCGCAGATCTGGCCGACCCACGGGTTCGGCAGCTTCTGCTCGGCCAGCCAGGCTTCCGGCGACTCGGCCACCATCGGCGAGCAGAAGCAGGTCAACCCGGCGCTGACGTTGGCCGAGGGCGAGTTCGTCGAGCAGATGCTGTCCGGTCTGGATGCCTATCCCGCCTACTACGCCCACATGGGCGTGCACAACACCACCGGTCCCGAGCCGCTGGACCTGCGCATGCCTGCCCGGGCCACGCCGGACGAACTGCGGCGGCGCCTGCAGGCCGGTGAGTGGGTGGTGGACCTGCGCTCGCGGACTGCCTACGTGGCCTCGCACCTGGCGGGCACGGTCAGCCTGGGCCTGGACGGGCCGATGGCGACCTGGCTGGGCTGGATGATCGACTGGGGCGCACCGATCACTCTGCTCGGCGAGACACCCGAGCAGGTCGCCGACGCTCAGCGGGAACTGGCCCGCATCGGCATCGACACGTTCTCCGCGGCCGCATCAGGACGCCCGCGGGAGCTGGCCGCCGAGGTCGATCAGCTGCGCAGCACCACCACCGCCACCTTCCCCGACCTCGCCGCCGTCCGCGACGGCGGCGTCGACGGGTTCCCCGCAGCGGACGTGGTGCTGGACGTGCGCACCAACAACGAGTGGCGCTCCGCGCACATCGAGGGCTCCGTGCACATTCCGCTGTACGAGCTCAAGGACCGCGTCGACGAGGTCCCCACCGGGACGGTGTGGGTGCACTGCGGCAGCGGCTACCGCGCCACCGCAGCGGCCTCCCTGCTGGAGCACGCCGCTCGTGACGTCGTGCTCGTCGACGACTTCTTCGCCAACGCCGAGGACGCCGGCCTCGACCTGACCCCAGCCCGCTGAGACACGGCACCGAGAACCCGACTGACCACGCCACAGGACCAACAAGGAAGGGAGACCGATGTCTCGCACGACACCGGTGAGCATGGATACCCCGCAGGTGCGCAGCCTGCTGGAGAACAACCCGCGCACCCGGCTGATCGACGTGCGCACCCCCGGCGAGTTCGCCGCGACCCACATTCCCGGCTCCTACAACGTGCCGCTGGACCTGCTGCGCGAGCACCGCACCGAGCTCACCGCCGACCACGAGGATCCGATCGTGCTGGTGTGCGCCTCCGGCGTCCGTGCGGATCAAGCACGCAGCGTGCTGGAGTCTGCAGGACTGGACCAGCTCAGCGTCCTGTCCGGCGGGATCACCGGGTGGCAGCAGCACGACGCGCCCGTCAACCGCGGCTCGGGCACCTGGGGCATGGAACGCCAGGTGCGGCTCGCCGCCGGGCTGCTCGTGCTCACCGGCGTACTCGCCAGCACCGCCTACGAACCCTTGAAGTGGCTTGCCGGCTTCGTCGGCGGCGGTTTGACCGTCGCCGCGATCACCAACACCTGCGCCATGTCGCGCGTGTTGGGCCTGCTGCCGCACAACCGCACCCCGAACTTCGACGGGGCGAGCATGATTCAAGCCCTGACCAGCGGGCAGGCCCCAGCGGGTTCCCCGTCCCGCTGACCTGACCGCCCCGGGCGTGCCCGCCCTTCTCTTTCCCTCCCCCGGTGTGAGTTCCGAGGCGCGTCCGCGCGTTCTCGAGGAAGCAGGAGACGATGATGGTTCTGGCGGGTCTGTTCGGCGCGGTCATCGGGCTGGCCCTGGGGCTGCTGGGTGCCGGAGGGTCGATCCTGGCGGTGCCGGCGCTGGTCTACGGCGTCGGACAACCCCTGCAGATGGCGATTCCCACCTCGTTGGCCGTGGTCGCGGTCTCCTCGGTGGGTGGCATCGCCCCCCGCACACGGCGCGCCCACGTGCGGTGGCCGGTGGCCCTGGTCTTCGGTGCCGCCGGCATCCCGGCCGCCTTCGCCGGCACCGCTCTGGGACGGCTGGTTCCGCAGCGCTGGCTGCTGCTGGCCTTCGCCGCGCTCATGGTCGTGGTGGCCGTGCGCATGCTGCGCGGCGGGGAGAACCACGCCGGCGCCTGCCGCACCGGCGAAGGCGGCATCGACTGGCGCAGCTGCCTGCCCAAATCCCTGGGCGCCGGCGCCGGCGTCGGGGTGCTCACCGGCCTGTTCGGCGTCGGCGGCGGCTTCGTCATCGTCCCCGCGCTTGCCGCCCTGCTCGGGCTCGAGGCCCACGCGGCCGTGGCCACCTCACTGGTGATCGTGCTCATCAACTCCCTGGCCGGGCTGGCCGCCCACGCCACCACGGCAGCCTCGCTCGACTACACCCTCCTCGCCGTCTTCGCCGGCACCGCCCTGGTCATCTCCACACTCGCGGGCCGGCTGGCACCCCGCCTGCCGGCAGCCACCCTGCGCCGCTGGTTCGCCTACATCGTCCTCATCGTCGCCGCCGGTGTGGCCACGGCGGCCATCCTCAATCCCACCGCACTCGGATAAGTGCCGCGCAGTTCGTGCTCGTCACCAAGCCACCGCGGTAGCGCGCGCAGAAAACAACTCGAGTATTGACCCGTCCCCTGCGACTGCCGGGCGGCCCACCGTCTCCGGGGCCATGCCTGTGACCAGCGGCCCCCTTCTCCGGGGCTTGGGAACATCGGAAGGACAGGGTGTGTGCCTGCATGGGGGGAGCGGCTACCGGGTAACGGACGAGGAAGGGACCGGAATCGGTTCGTCCTTCCGGCATGTCGGTGTCGCCGACTTGCGGGATCGCTTCGGAAAGGGAGTGGCCATGGATCCCAAGGACCTGTACGGGCAACAAGATCGGATACAGCTGGTCGATGTTCGGGAGCCGCAGGAGTGGCAGGCCGGGCGGATTCCTGGCTCGCGGTGGATCCCGATGAACGAACTGCCCGGGCGGCTCGAGGAGGTGGATCAGCAGCAACCGGTTGTCACGGTGTGCCGCAGCGGCAGCCGGAGCGGCAAGATGGCCGAGTTCCTGACTGGGCACGGCTATCGCGCCGACAATCTCGACGGAGGCATTCAGGCCTGGTCCGAGCAGGATCTACCGGTGCGCACTCCCGACGATGAGCAGCCGGGAGAGGTGGCGTGAGACCATGCTGTTCCAGCAGTTCTACCTGCAGTCCCTGGGACACGCCTCCTACCTCATCGGGGATGAGAAGACCGGGCAGGCGCTGGTGTTCGACCCGCGCCGGGACGTGAACGTCTACACGGAAGCAGCACGCACTCATGGCATGCGCATCGCCTACACGGCCGATTCGCACGGCCACAACGACTACCTGTCCGGGCTGACCGAGCTCACCGAACGCACCGGTGCCCAGGTGTGGGGATCAGCAGCCGGCGAGTTCGGCTATTCCCACCAGCCGATCAGCGACGGGCAGGTCATCGAGATCGGCGACGTCGGGCTCGAAGTGCTGCACACCCCGGGGCACACACCGGAGCACATCAGCCTGCTGGTCTACGACCGTGCCATGAGCGCCGATCATCCGGCGCTGTTGCTCTCCGGTGGGGCCCTGCTGGTCGGAGACCTGGCTCGCCCGGACCTGCTCGGCGGTCAGGAGAAAGCACAGGAAGCCGCGCGGACGTTCTGCGCAACGATTCAGGACAAGCTGCTGGCCCTGCCCGACCACGTGCAGGTGTTTCCCACCCACGTGGCGGGCTCGCTGTGCGGAGGCAGCATCGGCAGCCGCCTCTCGACCACCCTGGGCTACGAGCGGCACTCGAACGCGATCCTATCCGAAGTGGACAACACTGAGGGCTTCGTCCGCGAATGCCTCCGACTAGACAACCTGCCTGCGGTACCGCCGTACTGGCTGCGCATGCGCAGCCGCAACATGACCGGTGTCCAGCCACTCGGAGTGCTGGCCGAGCCACCGGCCTTGACCGTCGCTGAGTTCGAACAACACCGCGAAACCGGCACGATCGTGTTGGACGCCCGTTCACCGGAAGCCTTCGGCGGAGGACACATCCCCGGTGCCCTCAACGTCGGTCTCGGCACGGCGTTTCCCACCTGGGCGGGCACGGTGCTACCCGCGGACGCGCAGGTGCTGCTGATCCTCGACCAACCAGGGGAGCTATGGGAGGCCACGTGGCAGTTGCTGCGGATCGGCTACCCACCTCCGCTGGGGTGGTTGCGCGGCGGCATGAGCGCCTGGCGTACGGCCGCCAAACCCCTTGAGGAAACTCCTCAGATCACCGTGCACGAGCTCAACGACGAACTCGCCCGCGGCGAGACCGAGCTGCTGGACGTGCGCCAACCCAGTGAGTGGGCTGGCGGACACGTGCCCGGCGCTGCCTACATCACCGGCGCCGAACTGCCCGAACGCCTCGACGAGGTCCCCGACGGCAAGCCGGTGGCGGTGACCTGCGGCAGCGGCTACCGCTCCTCGGTGGCCACCAGCCTGCTGCAACGCCACGGGCACACCGACGTGCGCAACGTCCTCGGCGGCATGACCGCCTGGAAACAGGCAGACCTGCCCACGCAGGCAGGCTGACGCGGTAACTCCGAGGGGCACTGTGGTGCGGGACCTGACGCCGGATCAGCTGGCCGTGGTCGGCTCCGACGGCACGGTCACCACCAGCATGAGTGGTTAAGCTCGGCATCGTCGAACGCCTGGCCGCCGCAAGCCCCGCTGGGTGACCCGGCACTCAGAGCAGTGAGGTGAGCACGATGATGGATGGCATGATGGGCTGGATGCTGGTCTGGCCACTGCTGGTGCTGGTCGGGCTCATCCTGCTCGGGTACGTGGCTTTCCGGCTTGTCCGGGGTGGGGCAACCGCTCCGCCGCGTTCGGTGCCGTCGGCGCGCCAGATCCTGGACGAGCGGTTCGCTCGTGGGGAGATCGACGAGCAGCAGTACCGCCAGATGCGAGACGAGCTGCAGTGAGTGGCCGACCAATCAGCCGGCGGCGCGCGATGGGTGTGGCCGCGGCGGGTGCCGCGAGTGTGGCAGGCGGCACCGCGGGATGGCTGTGGAGCGCAAACTCGGCCGGCGGCGGGTTCCGTCCGGCCGCCACCGCAGCGCCGCTGCGCGAACCACGCGTGCTCAGCAGCCGCGGCGGCAGGTTGCAGGTGGAGCTCGCTGCCGCCGCGGGCGTGGCGCTGGCCGGGCGCGACACCGAGGCGCTGGGCTACAACGGGAGCTCACCAGGACCGACACTGCGGGTCCGGCCGGGAGACGACCTCGCAGTCCGGCTGATCAACGGGCTCGCCGAGCCCACCAACCTGCACACCCACGGGCTTCGCGTTTCGCCGCAGGGCAACGGCGACAATCCATTCCTGCGGATCGAACCGGGAACCTCGTTCGACTACCTATTCCGTATCCCACGCGACCACCCGACCGGGACCTTCTGGTACCACCCGCACCGCCACGGGCTGGTCGCCGATCAGGTCTTCGGCGGGCTCGGCGGGGCGCTGCTGGTCGATGACGGCCCGGACCTGCCCGTCGAACAGGACCGCGTTCTGCTGGTCACGGACACGACGATGACCGTGGACGGCGTCGTTGCCCGCCCCGACCGGATGGAGCGGATGCAAGGCCGGGAGGGTGAACTGGTCCTGGTCAACGGGCAGCATCAACCCACCCTCGGCGCCGCGCCGGGGACCGCGCAGCGCTGGCGCGTGATCAACGGTTGCGCCTCCCGGGTACTGGCGCTGCGGCTGGCCGGACACGAACTCGACCTCGTCGCTCGGGACGGGGCGTTCCTGCCCGCCCCGGAAAGCCAGCAACGCGTCGTGCTCCCGCCCGGTAGCCGCGCCGACGTCCTGGTGCGTCCGACGACACCCGGGCGTTTCCCCCTTCTGTCCGAGCCAGTAGACCGCGGCGGCATGGGCATGGGCGGTATGGGCGGCGGTGTCCGCAGCGAACGGGTGCTGCTGGCCACTCTGATGGCCGGGGGCCCCGAGGCGAAGCCGGCCCCGCTGCCGCCAGCGCTGCCCGCCGAGCAACCGCGCGCCACGACGGACGGGAAACGGCGCGAGGTCGCGTTCACCATGGGAATGGGCACGGCAGGCATGAGCCTCGGAATCGACGGCCGCGCCTTCGACCCCGACCGCACCGACCAACTCGTTCGTTTCGGCACAGTCGAAGAGTGGACCGTGGTCAACACCACCCCGATGACCCACCCGTTCCACCTGCACGTATGGCCGTTCGTCGTGCTGGCCACCAGCGACAACGCCCCGCTATCCGGAACACCGCAAGACGTCGTGCTCGTGCCACCACAAGGCTGGGTACGCTTGCGAATTCCGTTCACCGCCTATCCCGGCCGCAGCGTCTTCCACTGCCACATCCTCGACCACGAAGACGCCGGCATGATGGCCACCATCCAGGTCCGCTGACGGGGGCCGGGTGACGATCACGCACGGCGCCAGCGCCTGACCCGACTTCCCGTCGACCGCATCCGCAAAAGCTCGACACTCTCACCAACCAGACGGCGCCCTTACCTTCTCGGAAGAGCACCGTCGCACAAACGAACGTTCACGAGACATTGCAAGCCGTCGAGTGTTTTCGCAGGTCGGGTCTGTAACGCAACCCGTGTCCGCGCCACCGTCACGCTGTCGGGCCTTCGCAATACGGTCCGGGCCATGCGGATCGGCTACGGACGAGTCTCCACCCGCGACCAGCACCCCGAAGCCCAGCACGACGTGCTGACTGCGGCAGGCTGCGACGAGGTCTTCGTCGACAAGGCCTCCGGCACGCTCGCGCGCCGACCGGAACTGGAGAAAGCGCTACTGGCGGCCAACCGCACCGGCGACCAGCTCGTGGTCACCAAGCTCGACCGACTCGGCCGGTCGCTGGAGCACCTCATCGAGCTGTCCAACCAGCTGCAAGCCAAGCACGTCGATCTGGTCGTGCTCAACGGGGTAGCGGTAGCAGGTGCCGAAAAAACAACGGTTAGCTCGGGAGCGCTGGGGGCGGGCCGGATTCAGCGGGTTCGAGAGCCCGGTTGGCGCTGAGTTCGGGGAGGTATTTGTAGATCGTGGAGCGGCTGACGCCGAGCAGGCGGGCGATGGAGGCCACGGTGGTGTCGGGTTCGGCGAGCAGTGCGCGCGCGTGGCGGATCTGTTCGGGGGTCATGGCCGGTGGCCGGCCGAGCCGGACCCCGTTGGCCTTTGCGGCCGCGAGGCCTTCGCGGGTGCCGTCGACGATGAGTTCGCGGATGAACTCGGCCAGCGCGGCGAAGACGTGGAACACGAGCCTGCCTCCCGGTGTGGTGGTGTCGAGGTTCTCGTGCAGCGAGGTGAACTCGACGCCGCGCCTGCGCAGCTCGCTGACCAGGGACAGCAGGTCTTGCAGGCTGCGGCCGAGACGGGAGAGTTCCAGGACGACGAGGGTGTCGCCTTTACGGAGGTAGTCCAGGCAGGTCCACAGCTCGGGCCGCTCCGCGTTCTTCCCGCTGAGCTTCTCCTCGAACACCCGGATGCAGCCGGCACCGGTGAGGGCGTCGACCTGGCGGCGCAGGTTCTGGTCGGCGGTGGACACCCGGGCGTAGCCGACGCGGGCGCCTGCCCCGATGGCCTCGAGCGGGTCGCCGTCGAGGACGAGCTCGTGCGGGGCGTGGGTCATCGGCGGCACCTTCCATGATCACGGGCGTGCCGACTGTACGACAAAGGGCCGTGATCGGATTTTTGGACACTCCGACTTTGCAACGCGTTTTTTCGACACTTGCCGGGTAGCTCGAGGCTGTGATCCGGGCAGAGTTTTGATCATGTCGAGAAAGGTTCCTTTCGTCGACACCGTTGTCTGTGACACGTGGCTCGATGTGGTGGCCATGAACGTGACGCCTTGACCTTCCTCCCGGGGCAACCCCTTACGCCTCGGGGTGCGCAGCCTCGGGTGATGGGTACCTCGGTGGGGCGCCCGTAGCGGGGTTGAGCGAACCAACGAGCGAATCAGGGAGGTACGTGATGGCTACGACGATGGTGGAGCAGCGCAACCAGGCGTGTCTGGATGCGTGTGCCGAATGCCAGCAGGCGTGTGAGACGTGCAACTACAACTGTTGCGCCGGCAATCCGGATATGGCCGAGTGCGCCCGGCTGTGTCTGGACTGTGCGGCGATCTGTGCGGCCTGCGTGACGCTGCTGGCCCGTGATTCGCGCTGGGCGGCGCAGTTGTGCCAGCTGTGTGCCCAGGTGTGTGAGGCGTGCGCGGCTGAGTGCGATAAGTACGACATGGATTACTGCCGTGAGTGCGCGGCGGCGTGTCGCCGGTGCGCGGAGCAGTGCCGGGCGATGGCCACGGTCACCGCCTGAGGCCCCGAACCCACGGGGACCGAGGGGTAGGCGAGTGTGGCCGCCTACCCCTCGGTGCGCGCGCTGTCGTCGCGGTCGGTGTGGTTTTCGATGATGCGGCAGACCACGGCGTCCTGGCCGCGGCGTTGGCCCTCGCGGGCGGCCCGACGAGCGGAGGCTAACGAGCGGCGCAGTGCGCGCAGGTCGGCCAGGGTGCGGTCGATCTCGGTGATGTGGGTGTCGAGCAGTTCTGTGACCCGGCCACACGGTGTGGCACCGTCGCGTTGCAGGTCGATGATGTCTTTGATCTCGGGCAGGGTCAGACCCAGAGTCTTGGCCTGGCGGATGAAGCGCAGCACGTCGAGATCGTCCTCGGTGAACACGCGGTAGCCGGACTCGGTGCGCTCGGACGGCGGCAGCAGCCCCTTGGACTCCCACAGTCGTATCGCCTTGGCGCTGACTCCGGCGGCTGCCGCCGCCGCGCCGACGGTCATACCCATCAGATCCTCCTCTGTGTGTGGCCGCGAACCGTCATCCTTGACCTTACCCCTGGGGCAAGGTTCTAGCGTGCGTGTTGACGACGACAACCGCAGGTCACGCAAGGGAGTACGAGATCATGGACACGGTGCAGTTGCAGGTCACGGGCATGTCGTGCTCGGGATGTGAGCAGCGCATCGCCAAGGTGCTGGGCCGCGTGGACGGCGTGCGGGAGGTGAGTGCCGATCACAGCAGCGGCCACGTGCATGTGCGCCTCGGTCCGGAGTTGGCCGATCGTGCCGTGTTGGTCGAGCGGATCGAGGCGGCGGGCTTCGAGGTCACCGAGGGGGCGAGTCGGTGAGCACCGTGGTGGAGGAACGCCCGCAGTTGTGGGCCTCGGAGCCGAGTACGACTGAAGGCCAGCAACGGATCCGGGCCAAGATCGCGGGGCTGCACTGCTCGCTGTGCACCGGCACGATCGAAAAGGCCCTGGGCCGCATGGACGGGGTCGGCACGGTGTCGGTGAGCCTGACCCACGAGCAAGCCCTGGTCGACTACGACCCGGATGTAGTCGAGCCCGAGGAGATCCTGGGCACGCTGCGCGATATCGGCTACGAGCTCTACGACCCCCGCAAGCTGCGGGCCTTCGAGGACGAAGAGGCCGACCTGCTGGCCGAGGGCAAACGGCTGTTCACCGCGATCGGGCTGAGCCTGACCGCGATGGTCCAGATCGCCGAAGGATGGTGGACGCTGCTGTGCGCCACCCTGCTCGTGGCTGCACTCGGGTTGGTCTTTTCCATCCTGCGCCCGACCGGGCAGGCCCGAGCGGCGGGATGGGCCGCCGCGGTCGCCGCCCCCGGTGCGCTCGCGCTGGCCGCGCGTTTCGCCGGGCTACTGGAGTCCCCGGTCAATGGCTGGATCGCCGCCGTGCTCGCCGGGGCGATGGTCTTTGGGGTGGCCCCGCACATTCTGCGCATGGCGTATCAATCCGCACGACGCGGGATCCTCAACCAGCACGTGCTGCTGGAGGCCGGCGCGTTCGGCGGCATCGCTGGCGGCATCATCGGCCTGACCGGCTTGTTGGAGAACTACCCGACCGCGGAGTTTTTCGCGGCCGCCGCGATCGTGGCCACGTATCACATCTTCTCGGAGTGGCTGTCGCTGCTGGTCAAGACCCGCTCGGGTCAGTCGGTCAAGAAACTGCTGGACCTACAGCCCGACCTCGCCCGGCTCGTGGACAGAGCCGACGGCGGTGCCGAGTCCGAGGTGCCGGTCGAGCAGGTCGCCATCGGCCAGCACGTGCGGGTGCGCCCCGGCGAGCGCATCCCGCTGGATGGGCGCATCCGCGAGGGGGCCTCGGCGGTGGATGTCTCGCTGGTCACCGGCGAGCCAGTTCCGGCCGATCGCGGTCCCGGCGAGGACGTCGTGGGCGGATCGATCAACGGCACCGGCAGCCTGACCATCGAGGTCACCGCCACCGGCGCGGAAGGCTTCCTGGCCCAGGTCGTGCGGCATGTGGAGGACTCTCGCGCACTCAAACCCGGCATCCTGCACCTGGTCGACAAGGTCCTGCGCGTCTACACCCCCACGGTGCTCAGCATCTCCGCCCTGGCTCTCGTCGCCTGGTTGGCCGGCAGTTGGCTGGTCACCGGCGACCCGGATGTGCACCGGGCGGTGTTCGCCTCCCTGGGAGTGCTGGTGATGGGCTATCCCTGCGCGGTCGGCATCGCCGCACCACTGGCGATCGTGCGCGGCACCGGACACGCCGCCGATGCCGGCATCGTCATGCGCACCGGCGAGGCCTTCCAAACCTTCCGACTCGTCCGCCGCATTGTTTTGGACAAGACCGGCACCCTGACCCAAGGACGGCCCACCGTCCGAGCCGTCGAATCCGTCGACGGCGGCGAGAAGAACGCCGTGTTAGCGCTGGCCGCAGCAGCCGAGGACCCTTCCGAACACCCACTGGCGCGTGCCGTCGTCACCGCCGCCCAGGACCAGGGCTTGGCCGTGGAGACCGCAGACGAGTTCGCGTCGATGACCGGCTCCGGGGTGCGCGCCACCGTCGGCGGACAGCGAGTCCTCATTGGACGGCCGGGACTGCTCATTGACGCCGGCATCGACCTGGCCGAGCTCACCACGCGGATCGACCGATTCGAAGCCTCCGGGCACACTGTCATCGCCGTGGCCACCGAGAACACCGCCCTGGGCCTGATCGCGTTGGGCGATGAGCTGCGGCCCGACGCCACCGAGGCCGTCACCACGATGCGCCAGGCGGGCATGGAACCGGTGCTGGTCACCGGCGACAACCAACGCGCCGCCGACCATGTCGCCGAAGCACTCGGTATCCAACAGGTGCACGCCGGGATCCGCCCGGACGGCAAGGCCGAGCTCGTGCGCGAGCTGCAAGCCAACGGTGCCCGGGTGGCCATGGTCGGCGACGGCATCAACGACGCCCCGGCGCTGATGCAGGCCGACGTGGGCCTCGCCGCCGGTGGCGGGACCGACATCGCCGTGGAATCCGCCGACGTCGTGCTGCTGCGCGAGGACGTGCACACCGTGCTCGACGCCCGCGAGATCAGCGACCGCGCCTACCGACGCACCCGCACCAACGTGGGCCTGGCCTTCACGTTCAACGGACTCGGCATCCCCCTGGCCAGCACCGGCCTGATCTCCCCGGTGTGGGCGATGGTGGCCATGGGCGCTTCGGTAACCACGATCTTCCTGAACTCCTTCGGCACCCGACCCTCGCTGCTGATCAACGCCATCGCCAGCGTCGGCCGCGCACGCGGGACAACTGAGCAGCAACCCGCAAACCGCACGGCGGCCTGACCGTCCACACAACCCTGGCGCCAGACCAGGCGGGCGCGCGGCCCGCTCGAGCACGCCGCGCGCCCGTTCCTGCCGCGTCCCGACACTGCCGCACAAGGAAACAAACGTGTCTGAACCGAGGATGCCCGCCGCCCCACGGGGCATGCTGGCGCTGCTGACCGCCTCCGCGTTCGTGATCTTCGCGCAGATCTTCATGGTCGCGCCGCTGATCCCCCGGCTGGCCGAGGTCTTTCACACCGCCCCCAGCCTCGTCGGCTTGGCCGTGCCCGCCTACCTGCTGCCCTACGGGGCGATGGTGCTGGTGTGGGGACCAGCCTCCGAACACCTCGGCCGGCGGCCCGTCATTCTCGGCTCGCTGGCCGCGTTCACCGTCCTGGTCGGCGCGACCGCGCTGGCCAGCAGTGCCGGGGCGTTCATCGGGATGCGCCTGGCCACCGCCATCGGCGCCAGCGGTGTCGTGCCGATCGCGCTGGCCCTGGTCGGCGACCTGGTTCCGTATCAGCGGCGCGGGCACGCCCTCGGGTGGCTGTTCGGGGGCATGGCCGGCGGCATCGCCGTCGGCGCCACCGCCGGAGCATTGGGCGAGCCACTGGTCGGCTGGTCCGGACTGTTCCTGGCCACCGCTGCGGCCGGGCTGGTGCTGCTGGTCGCCGCCCTCGCCGTGCTACCGGCGACCCCGCGGTCGGCATCCCCGCCGGCGCCGCGCACCGTGGCCGCCGGCTACGCAGCCCTGCTACGTCAGACCCGCGGGCGGCGCACCTACACCTACGTGCTCATCAACGCGCTGCTGCACTCCGGGATCTACACCTGGCTCGGGGTGTATCTGCAGCAACGGTTCGACCTGGGCGAGTTCGGCATCGGACTGACCCTGCTCGGCTACGGCATCCCCGGCCTACTACTCGGCCCGGTCATCGGCCGGCTGGCCGATCGTTACGGCCGTGCCCGCATCATCCCCGCCGGAGTGGCCCTCGGCGGGATCTGCGCGCTGCTGCTGGCCAGCCCCCTGCCGCTGCTGGCGGTCCAAGCCAGCATCGTGGCCCTCTCTTTGGGCTACGACATGACCCAACCACCCCTGGGCGGCATCGTCACCAACCTGCCCGGACACGGTGGACTGGCCATGGCACTCAACGTCTTCACCCTGTTCACCGGCATGGGCCTGGGCAGCCTCGCCTTCCAAGCCCTCCTGCTGCCGACCGGATTCGGCGTCGCCCTGAGCACCTTCGGAGCAGCAGTGCTGCTCGCCGCCGCCCTGGCCGTGCCGGTCTTCCGCCACGAACGACCCCACACCCACCTCCAGAACTCCTGAGATCAGCGTCCGCCCGGCTTTCGCCACCGGGCGAACAGTCCTACACCGTGTCGCTGGGGCTGCGTAGTGGCCGGTAGCCGCTACGCGCGTACTCGGCCTCGATCGGAAACTCATACGTCCCGTATGGATTGACGTGTTCCATCAGCGCCGGGGAGACGTGCGTCAACAGGTCCCGGTCGATGCGCCCGCGCCGCTGCGACAGTCGCTCGAGAGCGAGTTCGAGGTAGGCGGTGTTCCAGGTGATCACGGCGTTGGTCACCAGCGACAGGCACAGGGCTTGTTCGGTCTGCTGCTCGTGATGGCGGCGCCGCACGGTGCCTTCGTGGGCGAAGAACAGATCCCGACGCAGCGAGTGCAGGCTCTCGCCCTTGTTGAGCTGGCGGGTGATCCGACGCCGGTAGGCCTCGTCGGCCAGATACCGCAGCGCATAGATCGTGCGTTGCAGCTTGCCGTACTCGACCAGTGCTTGGGCCAGCGCCGAGCGCCGCGAGGAAGCGTGCAGCTTGGACACCGCGAGGGAGGCGGTGGCGTGGCCGTATTTGAGGCTGGCGGCCAGCCGCAGCATCTCGTCCCACTGGCTACGGATCAGCGCTGTGTCGATCGTGCCGGTCAGCAGACTGCCCGCGTTCGGAAACGCGCTGGTGGTCTCTTTGCGGGTGCCGAGCCGGTGCAGGGTAATGCCGCCCAGGTCGCGGATGCGCGGGGACAGGGTGAAGCCGGTCAAGGCGAATAGCGCGAACACCGTCAGGGTTTGCCCGGCGGTGTCGGTGGCGTGTTCGGTGATGGGCAGGTCGGTGGTGTTGCCGAGGATCTCGTCGAGCACGTAGACGGCTTCGCGGTCGGTGACCGGGATGACCTTGGTGCCATAGGTGGTGTGCTGATCGGAGACGTGGGTGTAGGTGGCCACGCCTTCGTCGACGAAGTAGCGGCTCATCGCCCGCGCGGTCAGCGACTTGCCCCGCATCGGAAACCGCTGCCCATCGCTGGAGGACATGGTGCCGCCACCCCACACCGAGGCCAGCGGCAGCTCGTGATGGTGGCCCACGATGGCCGCGTTGGCCTCCCGCAGGGTGTCCTCGCGCAGGTACCACTCGGTGGTCCAGCGCAGCGTCTCCTCCGAGATCCCGGAGGCCTCGGCCATCGCGATCGGTCCGAAATTGCAGGCCTGGGCCAGGATCGCGGCGTAGAGGTTGCGGCGCAGCTGGGCTTCGCGGTGGGTTTTACCGCCGGCGTGGGTGAGCTGATCCGACCAGGCCGACCACCGGTCGACCTCGATGAGCAGCTCGGTCAGCTGCGGCCGCGGCAACAGCTCCACCAGGTCCAACCGGAGTTTCTCCACCTCCTCGGGGACTGCCTCGGCCGAGAGCCGGTTGACGGTCAGCTCGCCGGTCTCGCTCATCCGCACCGGTCCGTCCCCGGCGGCCAGGACCGACTCCAGTTCCGTCAGCGTGGCCTGCAACTGCTCCCCGGCCTGCTCCAAGGCGGTGTTGGCCTCAGCAGGTGCCTGCACCAGGGCGCAGTACTCGTGGCGCCACGTGGGCCACTGCTCGGCCGGCAGCAGCAGCGTGGTCGGGTCGGCATACCGGCGCGAGCCCGGCACCCAGATATCGCCCGAGCGCAGAGCATCCCGCAGCCCCAACAGGGTGGCCAACTCCCAGTAATGCCGATATGCGGTGCTGTTCCCACTCTTCGCCGCACGGTCGAGATAGTCCCGCCATCGGGTCGGCACGAAGGCCGTTGGCGCGTCGTCGGGGACCTTGCGGCCACCGCGGGCGTAGAGCTCGCGCAGGATCGTCACCGCCTCGGCCAGGGACTGGGCCTCGGTCGAGGCGGCGAAGGTCAGCGCGCCAATGACGTGCGGGGCGAACTCGCGCAGATAGGTGAAGCTGGCATCAACCATGGCCAGATGCCCGTGATCACGCGGTAGCCGGTCTTTCGGATCCCGCCGGGCAGCGCGCAGCCGCTCCATTCCGATCCCGCTGCGCAACTTCGCCCCGACCGCGGCATCGGGCACGTTGTCCAGGTCGGTGGCCACGGCCAGCATCTCGTCCAGCAGCGTCAACCGACCTTCCGAGGCCCGCGCCCGCTGCGCCAGGTGTTCGTCGAGCTTGCGGCGAGCCCGGTTTTCCATATTGGACAAGGCCTGGTCGAACATGGAAACGAGCTCGTCGAGCACCTCCACGGCGCATTCGGCGGCCGTGGCCAGCAGCACCGGATACCGCTTGTCGATATCCCGACGGGCCAGAGCCTGATTCGTCGCCCGCCGGCCCACCGAAGCCAGCCGCCGACGGCGCGCGTCCGGCAGGCTCGACAAGTCCAGCGCGTGAGCGTCGATCCCGCGCAGGTAGCGCAGCTTGTCCAGTTCCCCGCGGATCGCCATCGGCGAGGCCGTCGTCGCCCCGCGATGCAGCCACGCCAACCGCGAGATGCTCATGCCCTGCTCGACGGCCAGCAGCCCGTCCAGCTCACCGCGCAGGTGCTCATCCAACAGCGGCTCGACCCGCGCATACACCTCGGCGACCGCGTCCTTGCGAACCGTGGCAATGCGCTCCATCAACGAGATCGCACCGGGCCGGACCACCTTCTGCGAGCTCAAGTACTCGCAGCCCAGCCGAAACAACACGCTGGGCGCATCATGCTCGACCGCACGCGCCAGCAGGAACTCATCCAGCTCCTTCCACTCCACCGCGCCGGCCGTGCGCCACCCCAACCGGGCCGCAGCCAGCCGCAGATGCTCGGTCCGAGTCTGCTCCCGCTCGCCATACCCATCGAGCTCGGCCACAGCAATCCCCAACTGCACCGCAAGACGGTTCGACGCCGACCTGGGCACAGCAGGCACGTCATCGGGCACAAACCCCAACCACGGCAACGCGCACAGCTGCACCGCCAGCCCCAACCGGTTGCCCGAGCCCCGCGCAGACCGCTGTATCCACGCTCGATCACCCGAGCCCAACGTGAAGTAGGAGATCAGCTCATTCCGCCCGATCTCCTCCGGCCACGACCGCAACCGCCGAATCTCATCCTCGGAGAAAAACCGCGTCGACACCGACCACTCCGCTCGCCACACGATCACTGACGAGCGACATCCTCACCACAGACGAACAGCACGCCGAGACCGGGTAACCCCAACGTCGACGAGTACAGAGCCGCTCAACCACGTCTCTGACCTGGCCAAACCTAGCTAACCGTTGTTTTTTCGGCGTGTGCTACCGCTACCCCCCGCCGCGCCAGCGACATCAAGAACGCCATCGGCGCTAACTGGGGTGCCGAACGCTTCGCCGAGCGCACCGGCCTGGAGGAGCTCGGCGGCGGAAGCAGCCGGCTACTAGCAGTCCCTGCCTGCCCGTGCTTCGCAGGTCGCGACGGCGGCATGGATTTGGGCGCAGGACGGGCAGCGCAGGATGCGGGCCGTCTGCCGTGTCGGCTGCTGCACGGGAACCATGCCGGCGGTCATACGACATGCCACGGGGCGCCGGTCGACGTAGGCGTGCTGGGCGCACACTCCCGCGCTGCAGTCCGAACAGGTCGCCACGGCGGGCCGTTCGGTGTTCTGTTCGGCGCAGTCGAAGCAGTGCATGGCGATTCTCCTTTCGTACTACCCCGGGATGTACAAGCCTCGCACCCGGGTTAGGTGCCGATGATGCTGAGCCAACCGGCGAGAGCGAGCAGTGTGATCAGCAGGACGGGGATGGTGAGCACGATGCCGGTGCGGAAGTAGCGGCCCCAGCCGATGTGCATCCCCTTGCGGTCGAGCACGTGCAGCCACAGCAGGGTGGCCAGGCTGCCGATGGGAGTGATCTTGGGGCCGAGGTCGGAGCCGATGACGTTGGCGTAGACCATCGCTTCGTGCGACAGGCCGGTCGCACCGACGGCGCCGATGGCCAGCGCGGCGATGAGCACCGTGGGCATGTTGTTCATGATCGAGGAGAGCACGGCCACGACGACTCCGGTGCCGAGCGCGGCGGTGAGCACCCCGTGGTCGGCGAAGAACCCGAACAGCTTGGCCAGTTCACCGGTCAGGCCCTGGTTGCGCAGGCCGTAGACGACCAGGTACATGCCGATGGAGAACAGCACGATCTGCCAGGGTGCTTCTCGGATGACCTTGCCGACGGGAATCCGCCGCGGCCCGCTCGGACGGTCGTCGCCGGGTGCTGCCGGGATTGCCGCGTGGTCGCCTGCGTCGGTTGTGTTGCGCGGATCGCCTGCCGGGTGCTCCGCTGCGGTCTCGGCACTGCCTGCGCCCACGGTCGCGGGCTGGGGGTGCCGCACGGCCTGGGCGAACAGGAAGGCCGGGCGGCGTGCGGCGACGGCGATGAGGATGAGCGCCCCGGCTCCAGCCACGACCGACAGGGGCACGCCCAGCGGGTCGGCGCTGAAGTAGCCGATCAGCAGCAACGCAAGCACAACCCACCCGGTGCGGAAGGTCAGCTGGTCGCTGATGGCCTCCGCCGGCTGGCGCAGGGCGGTCACGTCATAGGTCTTCGGAATGGAGCGGCGGAAGTACAGCAGGAGCACGGCGAGGCTGGCGGCCACGGAGACGAGGCCGACCGGGACCATGACCGCGGCGTAGCGGGCGAAGCTGATGTGGAAGAAGTCGGCGGAGACGATGTTGACGAGGTTGGACACGACCAGCGGCAGGCTGCCGGTGTCAGCGATGAACCCGGTGGCCATGACGAAGCCGAGCGAGGCTGTCGGGGAGAAGCGCAGAGCGAGCATGATCTGCATGACGATCGGGGTCAGGATCAGCGCGGCGCCGTCGTTGGCGAACACCGCGGCGATCGCGGCCCCGAGCAGCACGATGAGCACGAACAGCAGCCGCCCGTGTCCGCGGCCCCACCGGGCCACATGCAGCGCGGACCACTCGAAGAAGCCGCACTCATCGAGGATCAGGGAAATGAGGATCACGGCGACGAAGGCCAGCGTGGCGTTCCAGACGATGCCCACCACCGTGGGCACGTCGGAGAAATGCACCACCGTGGTGGCCAGGGCCACCACGGCGCCGCCGAGCGCGCTCCAGCCGATGCCCAGGCCCTTGGGTTGCCAGATCACCAGGGTGAGCGTGGCGAGGAAGATCAGGATTGCGGCCACTGTCATGGCGTCGTCGTCTCTCCTGTGGTGAGTGAGTCGAAGCCGGCGGCCGGTGCCGGTATGGCGACCGGCCACCGCTCGGGTTAGTTGCCGCCGGCGAGCAGCGCTAGTTGCTCGGCACCGGCTGGTACTACCGGCCGCCAGGGCAGTACGGCGGTGCGGTCGGCGTGCTCGGTGGCGACCTCGGTCAGGTAGCGCCGCTCCGAGGCGGCTCGGGCCAGCAGCAACGGGTCACTCGGGGACGCTGCGGCCAAGCTCTGGTTGATCACCCAGGCGAACGGCTTGATACCTGCCCGAGCGAGATCGCCCTGCAGGGCGGCGGCTTCGTGTACCGGGGTGGCCTCCGGCAGGCTCACCAGCAGAATGCGGGTGTAGTCCGGGTCGGTCAGCCGGTCGAGCAGTGCCACCGCTTCCGGTGGGGGCGCCTGCCCGGTTTGCTGGGACAGCTGCTGCTGGTAGCTGCGCGAGGCATCCAGCAGCAACAGCGTGTGCCCGGTTGGGGCGGTGTCGACCACTACGAACCGGTCACTGGCCGCCGCCACGGTGCGGGCAAAGGCGTGGAATACCGCGATCTCCTCGGTGCACGGTGACCGCAGGTCCTCGACCAGCAGGTCCCGGCCTTGCTCGTCCAGGTGCGCTCCTGCCTCGGCCAGCACCGATTCGGTGTGCGCTGCGGTTACGGCGGCTGGGTCGATCCGCGTGACCTTCAGGTCACCCGAGGTCTCGCCCACGACCGAGTCGACATGTGCGGCCGGGTCAGTGGTGGTCAGGGTGACCGGATGTCCTCGTCGGGCGAGTTCGGTGGCCACCGCCGCGGCGATCGTGGTCTTGCCGACGCCGCCCTTGCCCATCGTCATCACCAGTCCGCGGCCGCTGGCCGCGACCTCGTCGACCAGCCCGTGCAGGTCCGTGTCGAGGCCCGCCTGCAGCGGTGTGCTGGCCGACGCGGCGGTCTCGGCCACCGGGGTCGGATCCAACATGGCCCGCAGGCCGGACACACCGACCGGCAACGCAGGCAGCAACGGCACGGACTCGATGACGGTGATCTCGGCCAACGACTCGGGCATGTGCTCCAGCGCCTCCTGCCCGCGCTGCTGCCAGGCCATCGCCAGTGGGTCCTCCTCGCGCATGGCTGAGAACACGCCGTTGACGATCAATCGCTGGTTGTCGATGCCGAGATCACGCAACTCGGTCGACGCCCGTCCGGCTTCCGCCAACGCTCCCTGCTCAGGTCGGGTCACCAGGGCCAGCGTGGTCTGGCCCGCGTCGGCCAGCGCTCCCATCGCCTCGCCGTAGCGCTGCTGCTGCGCGCCCAGCTCGGCCAAGGGGCCAATACACGAGGCACCGCCGGGGTTGGTGGCCAGAAAGTCCGACCACGCACTGGGCAAACTCAAAAGCCGCAGCGTGTGTCCGGTCGGGGCGGTGTCGAAGACCACGTGGTCGAACCGCTCGCGGATGGCCGGATCGGTCAGCAGCGCGACGAACTCGTTGAACGCCGCGATCTCGACCGTGCACGCACCGGAGAGCTGCTCCTCGATCTGCTCCACCGCCGAGGTCGGCAAGCTGTCCCGGTACGGGCCGAGGACCTTCTCCCGATACTGCGCCGCCGCCTCACCGGGATCGATGTTCATCACGTGCAACCCGGCCACCCCGGGCACCGGCCGCGGGTCCCGGCCAGCTCGGGTCTGCAGGACCTCATCGAGGTTGGAGGCCGGGTCGGTGCTGACCACGAGCACGCTGTGCCCGGCATCGGCCATACCGATCGCCGTGGCCGCGGCCGTGGAGGTCTTGCCCACGCCGCCCTTGCCGGTGAAGAACAAGAACGGCGTGCTCCCCCGGAGCAGACCCCCCAGGACCTGATCAGTGGACGGGCTCATGCTCAGCACTCTCCCGGAGCGCAGCATCCACCACCGGACTCGGCCTGCTCGGCTGCCGGCAGGCCGGGGCGCTCAGTCTCGGCCCCCGTCCACTCGGCCAGTTCCAGTCGGGTCGGGTACCGCCCAGTGGTGCGCAGCGCACCGTCGACGAACACGGCAGGCAGGGCTTCCTCACCCTTGTCCTTCAGCAGCGCGCCG
The DNA here is from genome assembly GCF_009664835.1 of Allosaccharopolyspora coralli. Taxonomy (NCBI): domain Bacteria; kingdom Bacillati; phylum Actinomycetota; class Actinomycetes; order Pseudonocardiales; family Pseudonocardiaceae; genus Allosaccharopolyspora; species Allosaccharopolyspora coralli. The sequence goes on along the minus strand of NZ_CP045929.1, from coordinate 677,997 downwards.
ACCTCGGTGTTCTCCACGAACTTGCCCGGCTCCGACGACAACCCGAACCGGTGCACCTCCACACCCGCGGTCCCGAGCCAGTCCACATCAGCGGAGAACTGCGCCAGCGCCGGATCCACCGAGGGCCCACACACCCCCGTCGAACAGCACATCGCCGGGTCGTAGATCTCGACAGTCGCCATCACAGGCCCCTTTCCCTTCGGAAGCACGACATAGCCGACGCTACATCGACACACACTGATGAATCAAACCAAGCTGATGTGAGCGATTTCTCGGTTGGTGCTCCTCGTGGCATCGAACAGCGAAATACCAGTTCATATGCGCCTATAGTCTTTTCTATCGACCCTTGACGCAGTGCTGCGGTCGGTGGTTATATCGAAATATGTTGATGTCTCCTGTTGCTGGGGCTGACGAAGACGCTCCCGGACACGCTGCGGATGCGCAACCAGACCTCGCCGAAGCCGCCGTGAAGCTCTTCGGGGATCCGCTCCGCGCGGAGATCGTGCGCCTGCTCGCACGCGAGCAGATGTGCACCTGCCACCTGGTGGACGACACCGGAGCACGACAGTCCACCATCAGCCACCACCTGCGCGTTCTGCGTGAAGCGGGCTTCGTCGCCGCCGAGCCGCGCGGCCGCTACACCTACTACCGTCTGCGCCCCGAAGCACTGAGCATCCTCACCGTCGGCATCGCCAACCTCACCGCGCAGGCACACCACGCCCAAGCCATACGTCGACCCTGCGCCTGATCCAGTTGCGACGTCCCATCAACAGTATTCGATAGGAGATTTGAGTCAGTCGAAATCCCGAGCACTCTCGTGAGTCAACATCCGCCGTACCGACCTCAGGCGGCCACCATGTCCAGGTCACCCCACAACGCCGAGGAATACCGGCTGACCGACCCGCACATCACCGAACTCTTAGACCGCGCTACCGCTGACCTACAACCCCAGTTCCAGGGGATCTTCGGTCCAGAAACCATCCGAGCGGTAGTGGAGGAGACCTACGCGCAACTCAACGCCACCGCACGGGTGCACACCCACCTCGCCACCCTCGCGACGCGTTTCGCTCGCGAACGCCTCACCTCGATCGCCAAGAACCAAGGAGCCCTCGTGCCCTCGACCCCCGAAGTGCTGTTCGTCTGCGTGCACAACGCAGGCCGGTCCCAGATGGCCGCCGCACTGCTGCACCACCACGCCCAAGGCACGGTCGCCGTCCGCTCCGCCGGGTCCACTCCTGCCGACACCGTCAACCCCGCCGTCGTCGAGGTCATGAATGAGCTCGGCATCGACCTCTCCCAGGAGTTCCCGAAGAAGCTGAGCTTCGACGCGGTGGAAGCCGCCGATGTCGTGATCACCATGGGTTGCGGTGACGCCTGCCCGGTGTTTCCCGGCAAGCGCTACCTGGATTGGGAACTCGACGATCCCGCAGGCAAACCTGTCGAGGAGGTCCGCCCCATTCGCGAGGACATCGACCGCCGCGTGCGTGACCTGCTCGCCGAGCTCGTGCCGGAGGCCGCGCGGTGACCGACGATGTCCGCAACCTGATCATCGTGGGCTCCGGCCCGGCCGGCTACACCGCCGCGGTGTACGCCGCGCGGGCGGAGCTCGAACCTCTCGTGTTCGAGGGCAGCCAGTTCGGTGGCGAGCTGATGAACACGACTGACGTGGAGAACTACCCCGGGTTCCGCGAAGGCATCATGGGCCCCGAGCTCATGGAGCAGATGCGTTCCCAGGCCGAACGATTCGGTGCGGAGCTGCGGGCCGAGGACGTCGAGGCCATGCAGCTCACCGGCGACATCAAGACCGTCACGGTCAACGGTGTCGAGTACCGCGCCAAGGCCGTCGTCCTGGCCATGGGGGCCGCACCCCGATACGTGGGCGTGCCCGGCGAGGAGGAGTTCCTCGGCCGCGGTGTGTCCTCCTGCGCGACCTGCGACGGGTTCTTCTTCCGCGAGCAGGACATCGCCGTGGTCGGCGGTGGTGACTCGGCGATGGAGGAAGCGACGTTCCTGACCCGGTTCGCCAGCTCGGTGACCGTCGTGCACCGCCGCGACGAGTTCCGCTCCTCCAAGATCATGCTCGAACGCGCCCGCGCGAACGAGAAGATCAAGTGGCGCACCAACGCGGTGGTCGACGAGGTGGTCGGCGACGGCACCGTGTCCGGACTGAAGGTGCGGGACACGTTCACCGGAGAGGTCTCCGACCTGCCGGTGAACGCGATGTTCGTGGCCATCGGCCACGACCCCCGCAGCCAGCTCGTCCGCGACCAGCTCGAGGTCGACTCGGAGGGTTACGTGCAGGTGCGCCAACCCACCACCCACACCAGCGTTCCCGGCGTGTTCGCCGCCGGTGACCTGGTCGACAAGACCTACCGTCAGGCGGTTACCGCGGCCGGCTCCGGCTGCTCCGCGGCGATCGACGCCGAGCGGTGGCTCGCCGAGCGGGATGCCGCCGAGCACGCCGACATCGCGGCCGAGTTCGTCGGCGGGGACGGTCCCGCCACCGAAGCGGCCATGGCCACACCAGACTGAACGTCGCTGTGCTCAACCCATCCGGTCTCGCGGACTCGATCGCTGAGACGACCGCATGGATCAGCGACCAGCAATAACCGCACTAGCCACACCAAAGAGCCCGCGCCAACCCGGCGCGGGCTCAGTACTGCGCGGCCCACCGATCTCAGCAGCGGGCGTTACCGGAGGATCCTGTTCGGCTGCTACTCAGACCCCACCACGTAAACCACTGGGTTTCCAGGGTTCCCAGGGTTGCCGGTGTCGATCACCAGCCGGTCGTCGAGCCGTCAACTGTTGACGGGTCTGCGCCCGGCTGCGCGATCACGCCACGCCAACGTGCGGCAGGACGCGCTGCAATAGAGGGCGTCCGAGCGGCGATGTCGATACGCCGGCCAGGCGCGGCCGCAGCGCACGCACTGGCCCCCTCCTGGTGGCTTCGGGGAGCCGAACCGGGTTGCCTTCCCCTCGGCGATCAGTTCGACGAACAGCTGCTCAGCTCGCCGGTGCGCCGCCCGGCAGACGTCGCCGCAGAAGCGGGCGTCGGCCCGGCGCCCGCTCTCCAGAGAACGGCGGCAGTGCTCACACCGCCGCCGGGCACGCGACCTCACAGGGTCCAGCCTGCGCCCTCTCGAGAACCGGCGCAGGTGTTGGTCCGGTTCAGAACTGGCACACGCCATCCTCGACGGCAGCAGTGCGACGGGCGAGTACGTCCGGCACACGGCTGTGCCCCCGCAAGAACGAGGCGAGATCGGGGTGGATCAGCGCGGCAACATCAAGGATGCGGTCGTGGTCTTTGCGCAGGTCACGCGCGTGGATCGGCTCGTGATGTGCGACCCGGTTGCGGAACTTCCGCAGGAGCTCGATGCGGCGGAGAAACGCCTTGCGTCCTCGTGCGTCGTTCGGCCGGTGGGTCCATCCGGGGAAAGCCCGGTGCAGGCATCGTTGCCAGTACAGGTTCTGCTCGAGCGCGCCTTTCGGGCCGCCCAGCATCGATGACCAGAACCCGAACGACAGCGCAGCGACGACGTCGTCCGCGGTGACCTTCGGCAGCCGGGCGGCGAGCTTGTCCTCTTCATCACGGGCCGTGCTTACCGCCCGCGCATCGAGGCCTGGAGTGTTCCACCAGTCCGCGCGGTCGAAGTGCTCGGCCAGGACCCCGTGCACGGCGTTGCGGATGGCGACGCAGGCGAATCCGCGCACTTTCACCACGTACGCAGCCGGACCACCGGCGGGTTCTCAGCGCCCTCCTCGCGAGGACAGCGGTTTCGCAGCGTAGGCCGCTACTCAAGAAACCGATCCCGCAGCGAGGAGGGCGCTGAGGTTCCGCCACCCGACCCTGCGAGCAAACCCCTTTCCAACGGAGTTTTCCTCAGAGGGCGTTTTGGGAACTCGCTTGTGTGCCCGTAGGGCACGGTCGCAAGTGACCAGCCGCGGCAGGGTGAGGAGCTCCGGCGTTTCAGTTCGTGCCTCGCAAGGCAGGGGTTCTCGCCGCGTACGCCTGGTACTCAAGAGGACCCCAACGCCGCGAGGCACGAACTGGGGCGGCGGTACCGGACCACCCACCCAAGATCCCAAATGCGCTCTCAGCGAATGTGCAGCTTGGGCTCGTGCTCGAGATGGGACAGGCCGTTCCACGCGAGATTGACCAGGTGCGCGGCGACGTCGTCCTTCTTCGGCTTGCGCACCTCCAGCCACCACTGGCCGGTCAACGCCACCAGCCCGACCAGTGCCTGGCTGTAGAGCGGGGCGAGTTTCGGATCGTAGCCCTTGGCACTGAACTGCAGACCGAAGATGTGCTCGACCTGGCTGGCGATGTCGTTGAGCAGGCTGGAGAAGGTGCCGGTGGTACTCGGAACCGGCGAGTCCCGGACGAGGATCCGGAACCCGTCGGTGGAGCTCTCGATGTAGTCCAGCAGCGCGCACGCGGCCTGCTCCAGCAGCGCGCGCGGGTGACCAGCCGACAACGCGGACACGATCGTGTCCAGCAGATGCTGCATCTCGCGGTCCACGACGACCGCGTAGATGCCTTCCTTGCCACCGAAGTGTTCGTAGACGACCGGTTTGGACACCTCGGCGCGGTGGGCGATCTCCTCGATCGAGGCGCCGTCGAAGCCCTTCTCCGCGAAGAGCTCCCGCGCCACGTCGAGCAGTTGCTGGCGCCGTTCCTTGCCGGTCATCCGGACGCGCACACGGGCACCAGGATCCGTGCGGCGCCCGGAACCCCCTCCGGTCGCGTTGCGACCTCGACGCCGTCCCACCACGCCCGCGAGCCTAAGTGGTCACTCGCGGGCGAGCGCGGGCGGCTCCGCCGGAGATCACGCCTTGTTCTCGGTGAGCGTGATGCGGGCGAGCCGCTGCGGGTTCGACCAGCGCACGTTCCACGCCCAGCCGAGCTTCTCGAACGCCCAGATCACGCGGGCGGACATGTCGATCTGACCCTTGAGCACACCGTGCCGGGCGCAGGTCGGGTCCGCGTGGTGCAGGTTGTGCCAGGACTCGCCGAAGGACAGGATCGCCAACGGCCAGAAGTTCGCCGCCTTGTCCCTGCTCTTGAACGGGCGCTCCCCGATCATGTGGCAGATCGAGTTCACCGACCAGGTGATGTGGTGCAGGAACGACACGCGCACCAGACCGCCCCAGAAGAATCCGGTGAACACTCCCCACCAGGACATCGTGACGAGACCGCCGATGGCGGCGGGAAGGGCGAAGCTCAGCACGGTCCACAGCGGGAACAGCGCGTTGAGCCGGACCAGCGTCCGGTCCTTGCGCAGGTCGGGGGCGAAGCGCTCCTCGTTGGTCTGGTCCCGGTTGAGCAGCCAGCCCATGTGGGAGTGCCAGAACCCCTTCATCAGCGCGGCCGGGCCGGTACCGAACAGCCACGGCGAGTGCGGGTCGCCCTCACGGTCGGAGAACGCGTGATGCCTGCGGTGGTCGGCGACCCAGGTGATCACCGGCCCCTGCGCGGACATCATGCCCGCGACGGCGAGGAACCCGCGCAGGAAACGGTTCGCCTTGAACGAGCCGTGGGTGAAGTGGCGGTGGAACCCGACGGTGACACCGAGTCCGCTGATCAGCCAGAACCCGACCATGAGCGCGATGTCGGTCCAGCCCAGCCAACCTTCGACCCAGGCGAGCGGGATCGCGGCGAGGAGCGCGGTCATCGGAATCAGCAGGAAGAGGTAGACGAGCACCTGGTGGCCCGAGCCTCGGGGTTCGGCGAGTAGCGGCTTCCGGCCGCCGCGCGCCGTACTTTCGTCGGCAACGCGGTCGGTTGCTGCTGCGGTCATGCTGTACCTCAACTGGGTCGGAAGGTGGGCGATGCTGTCTGGGGAACGACCCGTCCACACCGTCGTCAGCCTACGGGACCGTAACCTACGCCAGCGTAAGTTGTTCGGGGTCGGATCGACACCCCTGACCTCCGGAGCTCGCGGCGTGTCCGAACGGACGCCGGGCGTGTCTCACACTCGTTCGGCCACACCGACGTCGGTGCGGCTGGACGCCCGTGCCACGATGACTCCGGGCCGACGGCGCGGAGAAGAGATCGACTTCCCCCGCTAGACTGGGCGACCGAGGCGATCCGGATCTCGCGTCCGGAGCGATCCGCCGTGGTGTAAAGGCAGCACCTCTGATTTTGGTTCAGAAGGTTCAGGTTCGAATCCTGGCGGCGGAGCGATCGGCCCCGGCGGGCCGGCCGCCCAGTGGGCGAGCTGGCCGTCCCGGTCATGAGAACGGACGGCCACGGCTGTCCGGAGCCACAGGTGGACAGCCGTGGCGGCCGTTCTGGTCACCACGGCCGTGCTGACCGTCGAGGACGTCGACAGGGGGTGTGTGCCGCTGCGCGAGGACGAGGTCGACCTGCGCAAGGAACCGGAAACCACGCTCCACGAGGTCTCGGACGCGTGGCTGGTGGGGCGTGCCCGGGAACTCAACGCGATGGGTCAGCACAGCGACCCGCACCGCCAGCACGCGACCCTTCGCGAGGCCGACGGACTGCTCGCCGAGGCGCAGCGACGCGGCGAACCCCGCGTCGTCGCCCAACTGGTCCGGCACTGCGCGACGATGCGGCTGGCCATCCCCGAGCTCGTCGAGACGGCCGACCCGCTGCTCGACGAGCTGCTGGCACACACCAAGAAGCACGGCCTGCAGGTGCTCGAGGCGGACGCCCGCGCACTGCGCGGCCGGCGCTCGCTGCTCGGCGGCAACGAGGACACCGCGCTCAGCGAGATCGCCAGCGCTCTGGCGATGCTCGACGTCGAACTGGTCCCGGACTCCACCCTCGGACGCCGCTCATGGGAGCGGCTGTTGGCGACCGCACTCGTCGACATCGGGCTGGTGTTGGCGCAGATCGGTGTCTTCGGCGAGGCCGACAAGGTCATGGCCAGCGCCCATCACCGCATCCGGGAGAGCGGCGGGCCGCACGAGATCGCCGCGCACCTGATCAACCGTTGCCGGATGCTGATCGGCTGGGGCCTACGACTGGAACGCACCGGTCAGCACGACGAGGCCGCCGCGCGGTTCCGCACCGCATCCGCCATCGCCGTCGCCGCCGAGGGCCCGTGGCGCGAGTCGCTGTTCCCACGGACGGCGGACCGCCCCGCCGCCGAGCAGATGCCGGTGCTCGGCGTCGCCCACGCGTTCACGAAACCGGACGCCGAGCATCTCGACCGCCTCGACCTGCTGCGCGGCCTCGACACCGGCGGGCTCGCCCGCGAGAAGATCATCGTGGTGATCGCCCTCTGCCGCTGTCTGGTGGCCTCCGGGCGGGCGGACGAAGCAGCGAGTGTGCTCGCGCGCACCGTCAAGGAGTTCTCCGAGGACACCTCCGAACCGTCGCTGCGCATCTCGTTGCTTCGCGAGTACGCCCAGGTCCCCGGGCTTGCGGAGGACACGCGGGCGGAGGCGCTGCGAGCGTACGGGCAGGCGCTGGAGGCCGAGCTCGGGGCGATGCGGCAGACCAGGGAAGTCACCCTCGAGTCGCGGCTCGAGCACCACCGGCTCACCCGGCGGCACAACGCGATCACGCAGCAGGCGTTGCACGATCCCCTCACCGGACTGCCGAACCGGCGCGCGCTGGACGACAAGCTCGACGCGCTCCGGGAGGACTCGTCCGCTCATCCCCTCTCGGTCGGGCTCGTGGACCTCGACGGTTTCAAGGAAGTCAACGACGAGCGCTCGCACGCCGAGGGCGACGACGTGCTCCGCGTCGTCGCGGGCACCCTGCGCGACGCACTGCGTACCGACGACCTGGTGGCCCGCTACGGCGGTGACGAGTTCGTGGTGCTGCTGCCGGGCGCGACGCTGGCCTCCGCGGAAGCGGCTCTGGCCCGCGCCGTGGACGCGGTGGCGAACACGCCCCGCGCACTCTCCCACGGAGTGACGCTGTCCATCGGCGTGGTGTCCATGCGCCCGCAGGAATCGCCGCCGCAGGTCCTCGCTCGCGCCGACGCCGCGATGTACCAGGCGAAACGCGAGGGCGGAAACCGCGTCTCCGCGTTCACGACGGGAGTCGGCGCGACCGCGGACAGCCACGACCCGTGGACGCCGCCGGAGCGGCTGTGAGGGGGCATCCTGGAACTGGCATTCGTGCCCGTACGGCACGGTCTCAGCCGGAGCAGGGTGCGGAACTGTCTTTGATCTGCGGTGGTGGTCACCTACCACCGTGCACGGGCCGAGCACGCGAGACCATGCCCTCACGGACATCGCGACCAGACCACAGACAGGCACTCAGTCAGCGCCCCGACAGCGGCGTAGCATCACCGACGTCCCGCGTACGAAGCTGCGGCCTCGGCGGGGCGCCGCTCGGGCCGGGTCACCCGGCCGGTTACCCTTCACCCGCTCGGACGCCTCACTCCACAGCGTGATCGAGGCTCCGCACGGCAGTCTGCACCGGACCGAGGGAGAGCATCGATGCTCCAGGGCGCGACCGCCCCGTCCAGTACCGAGGCGTCCGCCCCGGTCAGCGCGATCGTGCTGGCCGCGGGAGAAGGCACCCGGATGCGCTCCGCGACCCCGAAGGTGCTGCACCCGATCGCCGGTCGCTCGCTGGTCGAACACGCGGTGCGCGCCGTCGCCGGCGTCGACCCGGAGGACCTCGTCGTGGTCGTCGGGCACGGGCGGGACGCCGTCACCGACCACCTCAGCGCCGTCGCGAAGGACCTCGACCGGAAGGTCCGCACCGTCGTCCAGGAGCAGCAGAACGGCACCGGTCACGCCGTGGCGTGCGGTTCGAGTGAGCTCTCCCACGCGGGGCGGGGCACCGTGCTCGTCAGCTACGGCGACGTGCCGCTGCTCGACGCCGACACCTTCCGTGCGCTGCTGGCCGAGCACCACGACTCCGGCAACGCGGTCACCGTCCTGTCCGCCGTCGTTGACGACCCGACGGGGTACGGCCGTCTCGAACGGGACGATTCGGGCACGGTGCTGGGCATCGTCGAACAGAAGGACGCCACCCCGGAACAGGCGACGATCACCGAGATCAACTCCGGTGTGTACGCCTTCGACGCGGCCGTCCTCGAGAACGCGCTCAGCCGCCTGTCGACGGACAACGCCCAGGGCGAGCTGTATCTCACCGACGTCCTCTCCATCGCCCGCGCCGACGACAGGCGGGTCGGTGCGCTGGTGTGCGCCGACACGTGGCTGGTGGAAGGTGTCAACGACCGTGTGCAGCTGGCGCGCCTCGGTGCTGAGATGAACCGGCGGCTGCTGCTGACGCACATGCGTGCCGGCGTGACGTTCGTCGACCCGGCATCGGTCTGGCTGGACTGCGACGTGGAGCTGGCGCGCGACGTAGTCGTCGAACCGGGCGTACAGCTGCGGGCGGGCACCACCGTCGGCGAGGGCGCCGTCGTCGGCCCGGACAGCACGCTGACCGCATGTCGTGTCGGCACGGGCGCCTCCGTGGTGCGCAGCCACGCCGACTCCGCGGTGATCGGCGAGAACGCGAGCGTCGGCCCGTTCGCCTACCTGCGGCCGAACACGCGCCTCGCCGGCGAGGCGAAGGTCGGCACGTTCGTCGAGACGAAAAGCGCCGACATCGGCACCGGCACGAAGGTGCCGCATCTGACCTACGTCGGTGATGCGACCATCGGCGAACACAGCAACATCGGTGCCTCGTCGGTGTTCGTCAACTACGACGGGGTCGCCAAGCATCACACGGTGATCGGATCGCACTCCAGAACGGGAGCCGACAACATGTTCGTCGCACCCGTCGAGGTTGGCGACGGTGCCTACACCGCAGCCGGTTCGGTCATCGTCGAGGATGTCCCCCCGGGCGCGATGGCGGTCGCGCGCGGGAGGCAACGCACCATCGAAGGCTGGGTGGCCAAGCGCCGCGCAGGAACCGCCGCCGACCAAGCCGCCCAACGTGCGCTTGGTGAGGACAAGAACAGCAACGACACGCGTGACGACCGATGACCGGCGTCAAACGGGAGGGACGATGACCGTGAGCGCCATGTCTGCGACTCCGAAGAAGAGCCTCAAGCTCTTCTCGGGTACCAGTCACCCGGAACTCGCCGAGGAAGTCGCCAAGGAGCTCGACGTCACCGTCACTCCGCAGGCGGCCTACAAGTTCGCCAACGGCGAGATCTTCGTGCGCTACGACGAGTCCGTGCGCGGCTGCGACGCCTTCGTCGTGCAGTCGCACTGTGCCCCGCTCAACGACGGGATCATGGAACAGCTCGTCATGATCGACGCGTTGAAGCGGGCCAGCGCCAAGCGGATCACCGCCGTTCTCCCGTTCTACGGCTACGCTCGGCAGGACAAGAAGCACAAGGGCCGCGAGCCGATCTCGGCGCGGCTGATCGCCGACCTGTTCAAGACGGCGGGTGCGGACCGGATCATGACGATCGACCTGCACACCGACCAGATCCAGGGTTTCTTCGACGGCCCGGTGGACCACCTGTTCGCGCAGAAGATGCTGGCGGGCTACATCCGGGACACCTACGAGGACGAGCGGATCACCGTGGTCTCGCCGGACTCCGGCCGGGTGCGCGTCGCCGAGAAGTGGGCCGACGATCTCGGGGGCACGCCGCTGGCGTTCATCCACAAGACCCGGGACCCCAGCAAGCCGAACCAGGTCGTCGCCAACCGCGTGGTCGGTGACGTCGAGGGACGGCTGTGCATCCTCGTCGACGACATGATCGACACCGGCGGCACGATCACCAAGGCGACCGAGCAGCTGCTCGAGGCGGGTGCGAAGGACGTCATCATCGCGGCCACGCACGCGGTGCTGTCCGGTCCCGCGGCGGAGCGGTTGGAGAACTGCGGTGCCAAGGAGGTCGTGCTGACCAACACGCTGCCGATCCCGGATGAGCACCGGTTCGCGAATCTGCACGTGTTGTCGATCGCGCCGCTGGTCGCGCAGGCCGTCCAGCAGGTGTTCGAGGACGGCTCGGTGACGAGCCTCTTCGACGGCCAAGCCTGACCGAGCTTCACGACGAAGGGCCCAGGGAGATCCCTGGGCCCTTCGTCATTCCTGCCCCTGAGGCGAACGGCACTCTCGCACCACCAGACGAGGCGAAGGTGCCGTTCGCACCACACGCTCTTACGGAGCGAACGGCACTCTCGCCCCGTCTCACGAGGCGAAAGTGCCGTTCGCTCCGTCTCACGAGGCGAAGGTGCCGTTCGCCCCAAACGGGTCAGTCGCCTGAGACGGCGTCCACGATCTCGGTGCCTGCGACGTAGACGAACAGCGCCAGGCACAGCACGAGCAGCGTGTTCGACAGCCACCGTGAGCGGTGCGCGGCGGGCATCAACGTCTTCGAGTTGAGCAGGTAGAGCAGGGTTCCCGCCAGGAACGGCATGAACAGCGCCCCGAGCACCCCGTAGACGATCGTCAGCTGGAACGGCTTGCCGAGGAAGAGCAGGAACATCGGCGGGAACGTCAGCCACAGCAGGTAAACCCGGTAGGAGGTGCTGGCCTGCCCGGCCTTCTGGTCGTAGTCGCCCGCGGACTCCGGCGGGGCGTCCTTCGGCAGGTTCCACGTGCGCCACCAGTCGGCGAACAGCAGGCTCACGCCGTTCCACACGCCGATGACGGAACTGAACGCGACGGAGAAGAACCCGACGAGGAACGGGATCCGCGCCCACTCGCCGTAGTCGGCGGCCAGCCCGTCGCCGAGCATGAGCAGTCCGGTGTCGCCCTCGACGAGGGCCTGCCCCCGCAGCATCTCGGACCCGACGACGAGCATCGCGATGACGAAGATGCCCGTGGTGATGTAGCCGACCGCGTTGTCGGTGCGCATGAACGGGATCCACGACGGCGCGCGCCACCCCTTGGCGAACGTCCAGTACCCATAGGCGGCCATCGTGATGGTTCCGCCGACGCCGCCCATCAAGCCGAGTACGTAGGCCACGGAGCCGTCCGGCAGCGTGGGCACCATTCCGGCACCGAGCGCGGCGAAGTTCGGGCCGACGAGGATCGCGGTGCCGACCACGGTCACGAACATGACTCCGACGAGCGCGGTCATGATCTTCTCGAGCACGCCGTAGCGCCCGAACCAGACGATGCCGAACCCGGCGAGCCCGCAGAGGATCCCCCAGTACTCGACACCGAGTACCGGGAACAGCGCGTTGAGCGGCAACGCCGAGGCCGACATCGCGGTGGCGCCGTAGATGAAGCCCCAGACGACGATGTAGAGGCCGAAGTAGGCCATGATCCAACGGCCGATGGTTCGCCACCCGGAGAGCATCGTGCGGTTGGAACCGAGGTGCCATCGACCGACGGCCTCACCGAGCGCGAGCTTGAAGACGGTCCCGAGGATGACCGCCCAGAACAGCGCGTACCCGTAGCGCGATCCCGCGACCATCGTCGCCACGAGGTCGCCGGCGCCCACACCGGTGGCGGCGGCCATGATCCCGGGGCCGATCTGTCTCACCCGTGCCCGCCAGGTCGGGCGCGGGGCGTCTTGCGCGGAGGTCACGTCCGTCGACATGCACGACAAGGTAATCCGGTGTGATCCGCACTGCCCAGGGTGCGGTACCGAACCGTGATTGTTCGCCGAGCGCACGACGGGTGCACCCCAGCTCGGCTCTCGTCATCCGGGGTCGGTCGAGCATCCCGCCCCGAGGGCGTGTCCACCGCCTGCGCATGCTGGCCAGCCGTGGAGTGAGGTTCCGCCACGCAACCCCCAACACAGATCAATCCGCGCGCCCTCTAAACTATTCGGGTTGCCTCGGCGAGGCCGGTTCGCGGAGCCGGCGTGATCGACGCGGCGGCAGGTGCAGCCGACTGCTGTCGGCGCCGCGACACGTTCGTGTCGCGTGGCCTGGCCGACCGTCGCTGTCGCTCTCACCAGTCGCGCCCCGCCGCCGTTCGCCGAGCCGCCCAGCCACGTATTCGCCCGTCACGAGGAGTAGAGCACCGTGTCCGAGGTACGTCTTTCCGTCGAACCGCGCACCGAGTTCGGAAAGGGTGCCGCACGCCGCACCCGCCGCGCGGGCAAGATCCCCGCGGTCCTGTACGGCCACGGTTCCGACCCGAAGCACCTGTCGCTGCCGACCGTCGAGTTCGCCCGTGCGCTTCGTGAGAACGGCCAGAACGCCGTCTTGACGCTGGACGTGTCGGGTTCCGGCAAGGAACTCGCGCTGACCAAGACCGTCACCGCGCACCCGATCAAGAACTACATCGAGCACGTCGACCTGCTGCTGGTCCGCCGCGGCGAGAAGGTCACGGTCGACGTGCCGGTCGTCGTCAACGGCGACGCCGCGCCCGGCACCCTGGTCACCCAGGAGCTCACCGAGATCCAGGTCGAGGCCGAGGCGCTGCACATCCCGGAGCAGGTCGAGATCTCCATCGACGGTGCCGAGTCGGGTACGCAGTTCGTCGCCTCCCAGGTGGTCCTGCCGCGCGGCACCGAGCTGCAGGCGGACCCGGAGGCGCTGGTCGTCAACGTCACCGAGGCACCGACCGAGGCCGAGATGGAGTCGGAGATCGACACCGAGGGTGCCGGCGTCGTCGAGGACGAGTCCGACTCGGAGACCGAGTCCGCCGGGGAGACCGAGGAGTCCTGACCCCGCGACGTCGGGCACAGCCTGCCGCGGCGCGTCGCCCCACACGGGCGGCGCGCCGTACGTCTCTCCGGGGAAATCTCGGTGGACACCCAGGTTGATCTGCGTTGGTGGTGGAGTGGCGGGCCTGCGTACGCCGCCGGGCAGACTCGTGTCTTGTCAGCGGCGGAGCCGCTGAGCCGTCACCACGTACGCAGCCGGACCACCGGCGGGTTCTCAGCGCTCTCCTCGCGAGGACAGCGATTTCGCCGCGTAGGCCGCTACTCAAGAAATCGATCCCGCAGCGAGGAGCGCGCTGAGGTTCCGCCACCCAACCCACCACGCAAGACCTTTTGTTCAGACATTCAAGGAACCTTCGTCGTGAATGCTGTCGAATCTGCCGGGCCCGCACTGATCGTGGGCCTGGGCAATCCCGGTCCCCGTTACGAGGGCAACCGGCACAACATCGGGTTTCTCGTTCTCGACGAGCTCGCCGCTCGTGTCGGCGGCAAGTTCAAGGCGCACAAGTCGGGTGCGGAGGTCGTGGAGGGCAGGCTCGGCCCGTGCCGGGCGGTGTTGGCGAAGCCGCGCTCGTTCATGAACCTCTCCGGGGGCGCGGTGTCGTCGGTGGCGAAGTTCTACAAGGTGCCCGCGACGGAACTGATCGTGGTGCACGACGAGCTGGATCTGCCGTTCGGGACCGTGCGGTTGAAGCGCGGCGGCGGCGAGAACGGCCACAACGGCCTGCGTTCGATGACGAAGTCCTTGGGAACCAAGGAGTACCTGCGGGTGCGGTTCGGGGTGGACCGCCCGCCGGGCCGGATGGACGCGGCAGACTACGTGCTCAAGGACTTCTCCCGGGCGGAGTCCAAGGAGTTGGGCTGGTTCATCGACCACTGCGCGGACGCCGTGGAAGCGGTGGCGGCGCAGGGGCTCGAGGCGGCGCAGAACCGGTTCCACTGACCGGGGCCGACTACCGGTCGAGCAGGTCTCCTGCGGCGGAGCGCTGGAGCTTGCCGGACGGGGTTTTCGGCAACGTGCCCGGCGCGACCACGACCACCGACGACGGCCGGGCCCCGACCGCGTCGAGGATCTTCGCGGCGACGTTCTTGCGAAGGTCGCGATCGGCCTGCTCGTCGCCAGCGGATCGGGATTCCACGATCACGGCGAAACGCTCCCGCCTGCTGCCCGCCTCGATCCGGACGGCCACGGCGTTGCCCGCCCGCACACCGTCGACCTCGTCCGCGGCGCGTTCGACATCGACCGGGTACAGGTTCCGGCCGCCCATGATGATGACGTCCTTGCGGCGCCCGCAGATCACGACCTGCCCGTCGGCGAGATACCCGTCGTCGCCGGTGAGCAGCCAGCCCTCGTCGTCCTGCGCGGCGAGCGGGCCGTCCACCGTGAGGTAGCCGGGAGTCACCGCCGCGCCCCGGATCCGCAGTTCACCCACCTCCCGCTCGGTCAGGACCGTGCCCTCGTCGTCGACGGCGGAGACCTCGATGCCGGGCAGTCCTTTCCCGAGCAGCGGGAACTGCCGGGTGGACCGCGAGCCGGGCTCGGCCGGGACCGCCGCACGCCGGTGTTCGAGCGCTTCCGCGTCGACGGTGTCGACCTCGAGTCCGCGATCGAGGTCGGCGAACGAAACGGCCAGCGTCGCCTCGGCCATGCCGAACGCGCACACCACACAACTCGGGTCGAGCCCGAACCGGACCCCGGCGTCGGTGAACGTGGCGACGGCCTTCGGGTCGATCGGTTCGGCGCCGTTGAGCGCGAACCGCAGCCGCGACAGGTCGAGGGAGCCGTCGTCCATCGAGGACAGTCGACGTCCGGTGATCGCGTAGGCGAAGTTCGGTGCGGCGGTCACGGTGGCGCCGTGTGAGCTGACGAGTTCCATCCACAGCGTCGGTGCGGCGAGGAAGTCCGCGGGAGTGACCTTGACCGTCTCCAGGCCGGTAGCCATCGGCACGGTCAGACAGCCCACCATCCCCATGTCGTGGAACAGCGGCAGCCACGACACGAGGACGTCCTCCTCGGGGCGCAACCGTGCCGCCTCGACCATCGCGAGCATGTTCGCGTGCAGGTTGCCGTGGGTGATGTGTACCGCCTTCGGCTCCGCGGTCGAACCGCTGGTGAGCTGGAGCAGCGCTGTCGTGTCCGCCTCCGCGGGAACAGGCACGGGCAACGGCTCGCCACCGCCGAGTTCGGTGAGCTGCCGGTAGGCGACGTCGTGTTCGTCGAGGACCGGCGCGACGTCGTCGAACGGCGGCCCGAGCAACACCAGCCGCGCGTCGACCATGTCGAGCACCCGCAGCGTGTCGGCGGCCCAGCGATTCAAGTCGGTGCGCGGCGTGGGCTGGTGCAGCATCGTGACGCTGCCTCCCGCCAGCCACACCGCCTGCACGGCCGGGGCGACCAACGCGGGGTCGGCGGCGAGAACGGCGACTGCGTCGCCGGGACGCACCCGCGGCTGCCCGTCGCGCAGAGCGCCCGCGAACGCGCGAGCTTCGGCGTGGACCTGTCCCCACGTGCGTCGGCGCGGCTCGGCAGGCTCGCCGGTGGTCAGGCCGCGCGCTCCGGCTCCCTCGTTGTCCCGCGCCGCCGCGACGAGTGCGTCCACGAAAAGGCTCACCCACACAGCCTACGTGCACTGGGTCACATTTCACGGCCGCGGGGCGGGTGCGTCGGAGCGTTTCACCCTGCTCAGGCTGAGTACGTGAGAGGCGTGCCCTACGGGCACAACTGCCAGTTCCACAATGCTTTCTCAGTCCTCGATGGACTCCACCAGCCAAGCGCCGAGCCGTCAGTCCAGCTGGTCGGCGAGCTCCATCCACCGCGTCTCGAGGTCGTCCTTCTCGCTCTGCAAGGCGCGAAGATCCGCGTTGAGCTCCTGGAGACGTTCCGGTTCGGTCGCCGCCTCCGCGAGACGCACGTGCATGTCGTCCTCTCGTTTGCCGATCTTGTCGAGCTGCCGTTCGAGTTTGGACAGTTCCTTGCGAGCGGCCCGTTCCTGAGCACCGGACAAGCCCTGCTCCGATGCCTTCGCAGCGACCCCGCCCGCCTGCTTGCCGAGCGAACCCGACTCGGCTTCCAGCAGGGACAGGCGTCGCGTCAGATACTCGTCGATCCCACCGGGCAAATCCGTCACGCGGCCGTCACCGAACAGCGCCACCACCGTGTCACACACCCGCTCCACCAGGTACCGGTCGTGCGAGACGACCACGAGCGTGCCCGGCCAGGTGTCCAGCAGGTCTTCCAGCTGCTGCAACGTGTCGATGTCGAGGTCGTTCGTGGGCTCGTCGAGCACCAGCACGTTCGGCTCGGCCATCAGCAGCCGCGCCAGCTGCAGTCGCCGCTTCTCCCCACCGGAGAGATCGGCGACCGACGTCCATTGCCTGCCCTTGCCGAACCCGAACTTCTCCCCCAGTTGGGACGCCGTCAGCTCGTACTTGCCCAACGTGACCCGCTCGGCGACGTCCTCGATCGCCTCCAGCACCCGCCAGTTCCCCGGCAGATCGTGCAGCTCCTGGCTCAGGTGCGCGAGACGTACCGTCTTGCCCTCGATCCGGCGTCCGGCGTCCGGTCCCCGCTCACCGGCGAGCAGGTTCAGCAGCGTCGTCTTCCCGGAGCCGTTCACGCCGACCACGCCCACTCGGTCACCCGGGCCGATCCGCCAGGTCACACCGTTGAGCAGCGCGCGGTCGCCGATGCTCAGGTCGACGTCCTCCAGCTCGATCACCGTCTTGCCGAGACGCCGCCGGGCGAAGCTGACCAGCTCGACGGTGTCCCTCGCGGGCGGGACGTCGGAGATGAGGGCCTCGGCCGCCTCCACCCGGTAGCGCGGCTTCGACGTGCGGGCCTTCGCGCCGCGCTGCAACCACGCCAGCTCCTTCCGGGCGAGGTTGCGGCGCTTCTCCTCGGCCTGCTGAGCGAGTCGGGCACGTTCGGCTCTCGCGTACACCCAGTCCGCGTAACCGCCTTCGTACTGCTCGACGCGGCCGTCGACGACCTCCCACGTGCGGTTGCAGACCGCGTCCAGGAACCAGCGGTCGTGGGTGACGATCACCAACGCGCAGCGGCGTTCCAGCAGGTGGTCGGCCAGCCACCGCACGCCCTCGACGTCGAGGTGGTTCGTCGGCTCGTCGAGCACGAGCACGTCCAGCTCCCGCACCAGCGCCGCCGCGAGCGCCACGCGACGGCGCTCACCACCGGAGAAGTTCTCCACCGGCGTGTCCAGCCCCAGCCGGGTCATGCCGAGCCCGCCCAGCACCGAGCGCACCTTCGGGTCGGCCGCCCACTCGTGCTCGGCGTCGAAACCGTGCGGGTCGAGCACGGCGTTGCGGACCGTCGAGGCTTCCGGCAGCTCGGTGCGCTGCGTGACGACAGCCAGCCGCAGATCACGGGACTGGCTGACGCGGCCCTCGTCCGGCTTCTCGGTTCCGGAGAGCACCTCCAGCAGCGTCGTCTTCCCACCCCCGTTGAGGCCGACGACCCCGATCCGGTCCGACGCGGCGATGCCGAGGGACACGCCGTCCAGCAGCGGTTTCACTCCGTGGCTGAAGTGCACGGATTCCAGGTTGATCAGGTTGCTCATGATTCCTTTCGGACTCGGCTCGTGCCGCGGCACCGGCCGCACACCGGGAACGAGCAGGCCGGAACGGAGATTCCTTGAGAAGGTGCGCGGAGTGATCTGGGTTGGTGGTTCCGTGGCGGGTCCGCACAGCCAGCGGAGAACCGGACGTCGCACGGTGACTGAACGCCACCCCTCAATCCGCGCAACCTCTTACGCGTGCACCTGAGGCGGCGTGGGCCGGTCGGCGCGCTCATCGCTGAGCACCCGGGCACCGGGAGCGGGCCCTTGGGCCACGCGGACCGTGCGGCACACGCCGGCGCCGGAAAGCTCCGCCGCGACCTTCACCGCCGAATCCGCGTCGGTACACAGGAACGCACAGGTCGGCCCCGAACCGGAGACGATGCCGGCGAGCGCACCGGCGTTCACGCCGGCCCGCAACGTCCGGCGCAGGCCGGGGCGCAACGAGACCGCCGCACACTGCAGGTCGTTGCCCAGCAGCAGGGCGAGCTGGCGCGGATCCCCGGACGCCAGCGCCTCCAGGACCGGCTCGACGTCGCCGACCTGGTTGGCCTTCGGCTCCGCCCGCAGCCGATCGAGCTCGGTGTAGACCGCGGGTGTCTCCAAGCCGTCCCGGTCCAGGGCGATCACCCAGTGGTAAGTGTGCCGCGCCAGCACCGGTACCAGCCGTTCACCGCGCCCGGTGCCCAGTGCGGTCCCGCCCTGCAGCGCGAACGGCACGTCGCTACCGAGCCGCCCGGCGACGTCGGCGAGCTCGTCACGGGGGAGTTCCAGCTTCCACAGGGTGTTCAGCGCCAGTAGCGCCCCCGCCGCGTCCGCGCTCCCCCCGGCCATACCGCCTGCGACCGGAATGCCCTTGTGGAGGGTGACCCGCACGCCCGGCTCCTCCGGATCACGCCCGGCGTGTTCGGCGAGAATGCGCACCGCTTTCCACGCGAGGTTGCTCGGGCCGGTCGGCACCGACTCGGCGCCCTCACCGTGTACCTCGAGGCCGGGCTCGTCGGCGGAGACGACGGTGACGTCGTCGGTCATCGACAGCGCCTGGAAAACCGTCACCAGCTCGTGATAGCCGTCCGGGCGGCTGTCTCCGACGGCGAGGTGCAGGTTCACCTTGGCCGGGACGCGAACGGTGATGGGTGTGGGGACCACGGACAGCACCCATCCAGAGTACGTGTCCTACGGCGTCCCGTGCCTCCCTCGTCCGACGGCACGTCGCTCGCGCGGCTACCGCGCCCCACGTCCGCGCACAGCTCGGCACACAATGCGGACGTGGGGCGCGCTCTCGCGCGAGTTCGTGACGGCGGGAGCAGCGGTCAGGCAGCCGGGACGACCGTCTCCTTCGTGTAGTTCTGCCGGATGAACTCCGCCACCTCCGGAGAGCGCAGCAGCTCGGCGAGCTTGACGACCCGCGGGTCGTCCTTCAGCTGCGGCGTCGTGACCAGCCCGTTGACGTACGGGCTCCCCTCCGCGGACTCGATCGCGACCGGGTTCTTCAAGTTCGCCTTCAACGCGTAGTTCCCGTTGACGATCGCGGCGTCGGCCTCTTCGACGGTCCGGGGCAGCTGGTCCGGGGACAGCGTCGAGAGCTCCAGATTCTTCGGGTTCTCCGCCACGGCCTCCTCGACCCGCGCGCTCTCCGAGACCTCGGGCTTCAACCTCAGAACCCCGTTGTCCGCCAACAGCTTCAAGCCGCGCAACCGGTTCGCCGGATCGTTCGAGAGCGTGACCTTCGCGCCCTGCGGCAGGTCCTGCAGCGACCGGTGCTCCTTCGAGTACACCGCGAGGGGCTCCAGGTGCACCGGCTGCACCCACGCGAACTCGCCACCCTTCTCGGTCCGGTACTCGTCCAGGAAGGGCTGGTGCTGGTAGTAGTTCGCCTCCAGCTCGCCCTGCGTCAGGGCCTCGTTCGGGCGGTTGTAGTCGCTGAACGTCTCGATCTCCAGGTCGAGTCCGGCCCGCTCGGCGAGTTCCTCGTCGACGAACTCGAGGATCTCGCCGTGCGGCTGCGGACTCACCGCCACCCGCAACGGCCCGTTGGGGTCGGAAGCCTGAGCGCCGGTGGAGCACCCGGCGAGCCCGATCGCGGCCGTGGTCAGCAGCGCTGCTGCGATCCGAAAGCGCATGGTTTCGCGCGTCCTTTCGTGAAGACACGCCCGGGTCCCGGGCACGTCGAGCGGACTCCGCATCGCGGTCGCGGCGCGGAGTGAGGGGGAACAGGGAAGACGAAGGCGTGGAGGGTTTGGGGGTTCAGTGGCGGACCCTCACCTCGCGGCCGGCTGCGGGATCGTCGACATCACGTCGACGCTGTCCCCGCCAGTCGCGAGGTGAGAACCCGCCGGTGCCCGGTCTGCGTAGACCGGCAGGAAAACCGTGGGCGCAGTGAGCCCGACCGCAGCCTCGATCCGAGTAACCACTACGTTGTGGCGGCGCGCCGGCGGTCGACGGTTCGGGCAGCGAAGTCGGACAGCAACTGCATGCCCCAGGCGAGCGCACCGAGCGCGACCACCGAGCTGTAGAGCACGCGGTCGTCGTAGCCCTGGTAGCCGTCCTGGATCGCGGTCGTGCCGAGCCCGCCGCCGCCGATCGCACCGGCCATCGCGGCGTAGCCGATCAACGCCACCGCCGTGACGCCGACGGCACCGACCAGCGCCGCCCGCGCCTCACCGAGCAGTACGGTCCACACGATCCGCCACCGGCTCGAGCCGGTGGTGATCGCGGCCTCGACGACGGTGAACCCGACCTCCCGCAGAGCGTTCTGCGTCAACCGCGCGAAGAACGGGATCGCGCCGATCGTCAGCGGCACGATCACCGCCGTGCTACCGATGGACGTGCCGACGAGCAGCCGGGTGAACGAGGCCAGCACCACCAGCAGGACGACGAACGGCACGGAGCGCGTCACGTCGACCACGACACCGAGCACCCGGTTGAGCACCGGGCGCGGCTCCAGCCCGAACGGCGAGGTCAGGTGCAGCAGCACCCCCAGCGGAAGACCGCCGAGCACCGCCAGGATCGTCGACACGACCACCATGTACACCGTTTCACCGGTGGCCGGGCCGATCATTTCGAGAACTTCGAGCCACGGAGTGGAGTCGCTCACGCGGCGACCTCGACCTTCGCCGGCGCGCGGCGCACGTGCGCGTCCCGCTCGATCATCCACTTCAACGCCGACTCGGAGCCCTCACCGGTCAGGCCCACCCGGAACTTCGCGACCGGCGTGTCGCCGAGACGGGTCAGTCCGCCGCCGAGGATGGACAGGTCGATGCCGAACCGGTTCGACGCCTCCGGCAGCAGGGCGCCCACGGCGGCGAAGCCGACGAGGACCACCTCGGCGACGACGTCGTGGCCGCTCACCGACGGCTTGAGCTGCTCAGCCTGGTCGGTCTGCGGCAGCAGCGTGCTGCCGACGTAGCTGCCCGGTTCCGACACCAAGTCGACGACGTTGCCGTGTTCCACCACGCGTCCCCCGTCGAGCACCGCCACATCGTCGGCGATCCGGCGCACCACGGTCATGTCGTGGGTGACGACGAGCACCGTCACACCCAGCTCCGAACGGGCACGGTCGAGAACGGTGAGCACCGAGTCGGTCGTCTGCGGGTCGAGCGCGGAGGTGGGCTCGTCGGCCAGCAGCACCGAGGGCTTGGCCGCCAGCGCCCTGGCGACCGCGACGCGCTGCCGCTGCCCACCGGAGAGCTGGTCCGGGTAGACGGTGGCCTTGTCGGTGAGACCGACGAGGTCGAGCAGCTCACCGACGCGGCTGCGGCGGTCCTGTGGGGAGAGGTTCGCGGCCTCCAGTGGGAGCGCCACGTTGCCCGCAGCGGTGCGCTGCCGCAGCAGCGAGTCGCCCTGCGGCACCACCCCGATCTGGCGGCGCGCCGCACGGAGCTGCTTGCCGTCGAGGGACAGGAGGTCGACGCCGTCGACCCTGATCGAACCCCGGTCCGGCTTGTCCAGCAGCGCGATGCTGCGCGCGAGTGTGGATTTTCCCGCTCCGCTCGGGCCGACGACCCCGCACACGGCGCCCGCCGACACCTCCATCGAGACGTCGTCGAGCGCGACGACGGTCTCGCCGTTCTGTGTGAAGGACTTGGTGATGTTCTCGACTGTGATCACAATCGGCTCCGCATCAGTTCGTGCGGTCGCAGGCGCCCGCTGAGGCGCCCGGGCCGGGGAATGGCTCTAGCAAGGGAAGAAGGGAAACGCGGCCACGATGGCAGCGCGATCGGGCTCGTCTCAGCGACAGCCGGACGTGGTCCGTCGTCCGTGGTCGATCACGCGGCGTTCGGTGAGGTCGAATCCGATCAGGGACTGCGTCTCGCGCAACGCCCACCGGGTCGGGGATTCGCTCGCGCTCACGTTCATCAACACCGCTCACTCCATCGGTCCTGGCGGTAGCACCTACCCGCGAACGGGTGGTTGCTGCGGCGTCGACGAGCCAGATCTCTCGGCCGCTCGGGATGGATTTCTCGAATAGTAGACCCCACTCGACGTCGGCGACGCAAGTTGATCCTTGTCACGTTCCGAGGTTGTTCTGCACGTCACACCCGGCAAGAGCCTCGTTCGAGGCCCCGTGCGACAACCCTCAGTAACTATCGATCTCTCCTGGCCAGCCCCACCGGACCCGCCGCTCCTCGGCCGTCACCCAGGGACCTTGACGAACAACCACACGTATGCGTTCTCCATTCCCCGCACCCCGACCCCCCAACCAGGTGGGGACACCCCAGACCCCCTGTGGACAGCGAGGTGGCAAATTCGCGCGAATTTGCCAGCAGTGGCACTGAGTCGCGGGAGGCCCGTGGGCTCGCCCCGGCCGAACCACAAAGACTGTGAACAGTGCTGGGAGCACCGCGTCCCGCGTCTCGGACTCCATCGAGTGACCACGCCGGGTTGTGGACAACTCCGTCACCTGTGGATGGAGGGGTGGCAAATTCGCGCGAATTTGCCACCCGGCAGGTCAGGGGGTGGCGGCTGCTTCGGCGATGCGGGTGAAGTCGGACACGCGGAGCTGTTCACCGCGAGCACGTGGGTCGACGTCTGCCGCGAGCAGGAGCCGCTCCGCTTCCGCCCCGGAGCCCGCCCAGCTCGACAGCGCCGACCGCAACGTCTTGCGTCGCTGGGCGAACGCGGCGTCGACCACCCGGAACACCTCCGCGCGGGACACCGTCGTCGACGGCGGCGACGTCCGCGTGAACGACACCAGGCCGGAATCCACGTTGGGGACGGGCCAGAACACCGAACGCGACACCGGCCCGACCCGCTGCACCTCGGCGAACCACGCGGCTTTCACGCTCGGCACGCCGTACGTGCGGCCGCCGGGGCCCGCCGACATCCGTTCGGCGACCTCCTGCTGCACCATGACGAGCCCGCACCGCAGCGACGGCAACTCGGCCAGCAGGTGCAGCACGACCGGTACCGCGACGTTGTACGGCAGGTTCGCCACCAACACCGTCGGCGCCGCCGGGCCGAGTTCCTTCGCGCGCACCCGCATCGCGTCCGCCTCGACCACGTGCAGGCGGTCGGCGAGCGAGGGCGCGTGTTCGTGGACCGTGGTCGGCAGCCGCCCGGCGAGGGTCGGGTCGACCTCCACCGCGGTGACCGACCGCGCGGCAGGCAGCAGTGCGAGAGTCAACGACCCGAGTCCCGGACCGACTTCGAGCGCGACATCCTCGGGCCGAACTCCGGAGGCCGTCACGATCCGGCGCACCGTGTTCGCGTCGTGGACGAAGTTCTGCCCCAGCTTCTTCGTCGGGCGCATGCCGAGTTCCCCGGCGAGCCGGCGCACATCGGCCGGGCCGAGCAACCGCACTTTCTCCGCCGACTGCACCCGAGAACAATAACCGGCCCGGTCCCTGACACTGCCGGGGACCGGACCGGAAGCTCGCGAGTCAGCTCAGGCCGAGCTTGGACGAGCACGACGGCCAGGCACCGTAGCCACCGCGGGAGTCTCGGACCTTCGTCGCGATCTCGATCTGCTGCTCACGGCTCGCCTGGTGCGGGTACGCGGCGTACTGATCGCCGCCGAAGGAACTCCAGGTCTGCTGGTCGAACTGGAGACCGCCGTAATAGCCGTTACCGGAATTGGCGGACCAGTTCCCGGTGGACTCGCACTGCGCGAGCTTGTCCCAGACGGTGTTGCCGCCGGCACCGCCGCCGCTGCTCACCGGCGGGGTCTTGGTGCCGACCAGCACGACGCGCTCGCTGGCCTCGCGGACGACCTTCTCGCCGACGATCTCGCGGCCGGTCTCCTCCCCGTTGCGCTCCGACACGCGGGTGAAGACGATCTTCTCGCCGGGAGTGCCCTGCTCCTGGACCTTCTCTTCGCCCTTGAGCATCGAGTCGTCCTCGATCTCCTTGACGGGCGGCTCGATCGGGGTCGTCACGTTGACCACGGAGCTGGTGAGCCGGTCGATCTGGATCGCAGCGCCGTCGACGACCTTCTCGCCGCCGCCGGGGCTGATCGAGTCCTCGGCGCCCAGCGCGAGGTTCTGCTCCTTGACCAGCTCGTCCACCGTGACGGCATTGGTGCTGAGCTCGCGCGGCGCGCCTCCGCCGTCGGTGATCGTGATGTTCTTCTGTGTCTTGACGGCCAGGTTCATGCCGTTCTCGGGAACCGCCATCGAGCGGTCCGCCGAGGTCCACGCACCCTGGTCCGGGATGCCGAGCTGGCGCAGTGCCTGGCCGACGGTGACCGAGCGGACCCACTCCTCGCGGGGTTCGCCGTCGACGGTCATCTTCAGCAGGCGGCCCTGATCCAGGGTGATCGTGTCGCCGTGCTGGATCTCCGACTGCGGCGACGGGCTCACCGCGTCGTGCTTGCCGACGGTGACGCCCTCGTCCTGGAGGACCTCCCCGACGGTGGAGTCGAAGGTGTTGACCTGACGGGTCTCGCCGTCGATCTCGACGGTGACGGACTTGTCCATCGCGGCGGCGGCGCCGCCCCCGCCGGTGAGCGAGAGGATCACGGCGGCGACGGCACCCTTGAGGAAGCGCCGCTTCCAGGTGCTGACGGCCGCGGCGAACTGCGGGGCTTCGTCCTCGTCGGACTCGAACTCCGGGAGCACGAGCGGCGGCAGGACGACCGTCTCGGCGTTGATGAGCCGGATGAGTTCGGCGACGTCGACGTCGGCGCTGGCGAGTAGCTCGTCGGCGTCCGGGCCGAGCGCTTCGAGGACGTCGGCCTCGGTGATGTCGAGCGCATCGGCCGGGACGCCCGAGTGGCCGGTCACCGGGTGCGCTTCCCGGGTGAAAGCCGCGTCGAGGTCGTGGCCCGAGAAGGTGGGCTCCATGACACCGACAGCGGTCGGAGTGTCGGGGTGGGCGACCGGGGAGAACCAGTCCGTCGCCGAGTCGAAGGAATCGGCCCAATAGCCGTGCGTAGGGCTCTCGGGCGTGCCGCGTCCGTTCACAGGGTTCGTTACCTCCGGAAGGCCGAAGGTCGGTGTCCCGTCGGCATGTCCAAGCGTTCGCCGAACGATCCCATGTCGCTCACGAACTCCTCACACACCGTCCAGGCACGACCTTCGTGCTTCGTTTGCATCCGATCCCCGTAGTCCGCGCCGTTGAGCCGCGCTGTGGGTCTCGCGACCACAGCCCGACCTCCCCGACGAAGTTCCGGCGGCGACTAGCGGGTGCAACCCGCCGGCTCCTGCCATGGGGTTACGAGGCCGTGACTGTAGCGTGATCCCGAAGGCGGAGCCAAGAGCCGATCTCCTCGGTGTGACCTGGGTTACACCGCAATGCCGAGCCGGCCGCGACGGTGCGTGACGACCCGGTGATCACCGGAGTGAGCAACCGGTCACATTTCGCCTTGGCAGTAACATCAACGTTCGGCGATCTGTCCTCGGTGGACTTTACTTGACCTGCAACGCGCACATGAGGTTACCGCGAAGACGTCCCGCGGCACGATTCTCATACCGGGAAACACGCGATGGGAAAGCACACCGACCGTGGCCTCGCCGACCACGTCAGAATTACCAGGATCACAACCGAGTACTGCCGATCCGACACGCCGGAGCCTGCCTCGGCCGGACACTCTCGCCGCGAGAGTGTCCGGTGTGCACTGACCACAGTGGCTCAGGTCGGAAGGCCGAGCGTGCTCGCGCAGGCGGGCCAGGCGGAAAACCCGCCACGGTCGTCGCGAACCTTCGTGGCGACGTCGATCTGCTGCGCCTTGGACGCGCGATGCGGGTACGACGCGTACTCGGGACCGCCGTAGTCGCGCCATGTGGGCAGGCTGAACTGCAGGCCGCCGTAGTAGCCGTTTCCGGTGTCGATGGACCAGTTCCCGGTCGACTCGCACCACGCGAGCCGGTCCCACACGCTGCCTGCGACTTTCGCACGCGGTGCCTCGGCAGCCGCCGCGATCGGAGCGCCACCCACCGTGACGAGCGCGACGAGTACGGCGATCCCTGCGGTCCGGAGTGCTGCACTGTGCTCGAGTGCCATGACCGTCCTGACTGTTGTCGCTCCGGGCAGAGGACTCATCAGACGCCTGGGGCTGTTCCGGACCGGAGCATCGTCACTCCGGCACCGCGAACCACACCGGACAACAGGCGATGACCAGCGCTTTTCCGCCGCGTTCTCCCCATCCCGGCTTCCACAGTGGACCGTATTCGGACAGCAGAGCCACGCAACCGGACCCGGTTCGGCGCGCCCCGGCAGGAGAACCGTCGGTGACGGCGGTTCAGCCTGCGACCACCTGATGGAATGGGAACACCCGCGCGGCGTTCGCCGAAGTCGTCACCGCGAGTTCTTCCGCTGTCACGCCACGGAGTTCGGCCAAGTCCCGGAGTGTGTAGTTCGCGCAGTACGGCTCGTTCGGCCGCCCGCGGTACGGGTGTGGCGCGAGGAACGGAGCGTCCGTCTCGACCAGGACCTGATCAGCGGGAGCCTGCTGTGCCGCGGCGCGCAGGCCGCGCGCGTTCGCGTTGCGGAACGTGGCGGTTCCGGCGAAGGACAGGACGAATCCCTGGTCGGCGCAGCGCCGTGCGAAGTCCTCGTCCCCGGAGAAACAATGGAACACCACCGTCTCCGGCGCGCCCTCCTCACCGAGAATGCGCAGGATGTCCTCGTGGGCGTTCCGGTCGTGGATCATCAGCGGCTTGCCGATCCGCTTGGCGAGGTCGATGTGCCAGCGGAACGCCTCCTGCTGATCTGCGGCGGGTGCGTAGTCCCAGTAGTAGTCGAGCCCGGTCTCGCCCACCGCCACGACGCGCTGCTGCTGCGCGAGACGTTCGACCTCACGCTGTTCGGCGTCCCCGAAACCCGTGGTGCGGGTCGGGTGCAGGGCCACCGCGGCGAAAACCCGCTCGTCCCAGCTCGCCGCCTGCACCGCCCAGGCCGCGGACTCGAGGTCGTCGGCAACGGTGACGACCCGGGTCACCCCGGCTGTCGCGGCACGGTCCACGACCTCGACGACCTGCTCGGGCGTCGTCGCGCCGCACGCGTCGAGATGGGTGTGGGCGTCGACGGCAGGCACGGGCAGGGCCTCGGGAACGGGCGGGCGCTCCCGCTTCTCGCGCGAACCCATTTCAGGCCTCGCTACGGATCGGCGCCCAGGCAGGCCCGGTCTCGCCGAGTGCGGAATCGAGCTTCGCGAACAACGGCGTCGGCTTCGCCAACGGGGTGCCGACCTCGACGGCGCGCGACTCCCACCGTGCCTGCTCGGCGGCGTACTCGCCCATGAGCACCGGGTAGGCGTTCCCGGTGTCCGAATCGGACACCTCGTGGATCTCCGGCTGCGCCGCCCACGTTCCCGACCCGCCGAGCAGCTCGTGCACCTTCTGCGCCGAATGCGGCAGGAACGGCGTGAGCAGCGTGTTCGCGTCGGAGACGACCTGCAGTGCCGTGTGCAGCACCGCGTCGCGGCGGTCCGGGTCGTCCTTGAGCTTCCACGGTTCCTGGTCCGAGAGGTACTTGTTGGCCGCCGAGACCACCCGCATCGCTTCCTGTGACGCGGCACGGAACCGGGAGTGCTCGAGGTTACGGCCGACGGTGTCGAACGCGGCCTTGGACAGGCTGGTCAGTTCGGCGTCCGCCGGGTCCGGCCGGGTGGGTGCGGGGACGGCGCCGTTGTTCTTCGCGGCCATCGACACCGCACGGTTGACGAGGTTGCCCCACTCGTTGGCGAGCTCGAAGTTGGTGCGCCGCACGAACTCGTCCCAGGTGAAGTCGGTGTCCTGGTTCTCGGGACCGGCGACCGAGATGAAGTAGCGCAGGGTGTCCGGACCGAATTCCTCGAGGAAGTCGCGGACGTAGATGACGGTGCCGCGCGAGGTCGAGAACTTCGAGCCGCTCATGGTGAGGAACTCGCTGGAGACGATCTCGTCCGGCAGGTTGAGCGCGCCGAACGGGCCCTGCTCCCCGCCCTTGTCTCCGTGGCCGTTGTGCCCCATCAGCAGGGTCGGCCAGATCTGGGCGTGGAAGGTGATGTTGTCCTTGCCCATGAAGTAGTAGCCGCGGGCCGAGGGGTCGGTCCAGAACTGCTGCCACGCGTCCGGCTCGCCGATGCGCTGCGCCCACTCGATGCTCGCGGACAGGTAGCCGATCACCGCGTCGAACCACACGTACAGCCGCTTCATCGGCTGGTCACGCCACCCGTCCAGTGGAATCGGCACACCCCAGTCCAGGTCCCGGCTGATCGGGCGTTGCCGCATGTCCTCGGCGAGGTTCAGGGCGAACTTGAGGACGTTGGGCCGCCAGTCGGTCCTGGTCGACAACCACGTGCCGAGCGCGTCGCTGAACGCGGGCAGGTCGAGGAACAGATGCTCGGTCTCGATGAACTTCGGCGTCTCGCCGTTGACGCGGGAGACGGGGCTGATCAACTCGGTGGGGTCGAGCTGGTTGCCGCAGTTGTCGCACTGGTCGCCGCGAGCCCCGTCGTACGAGCAGATCGGGCAGGTGCCCTCGATGTAGCGGTCCGGCAGGGTCCGTCCGGTGGACGGGCTGACCGCGCCGGTCGTGGTGCGGGGCTGGATGTAACCGTTGCGGTGCAGGGCGAGGAACAGGTCCTGGACGACCCTGTAGTGGTTGCTGGTGGTCGTCCGGGTGAACAGGTCGTAGGACAGGCCCAGGCCCTGCAGGTCCTCGGTGATGAGCCGGTTGTACTTGTCGGCGAGCTGCCGTGGCGTGAGGCCTTCCTTGTCGGCCTGCACCGAGATCGGCGTTCCGTGTTCGTCGGTGCCCGAGACCATGAGGACGTTGCGGCCGGCCATCCGCTGGTAGCGGGAGAAAACGTCCGAAGGCACACCGAAGCCGGAGACGTGGCCGATGTGCCGAGGGCCGTTGGCGTAGGGCCAGGCCACAGCGGTCAACACGGAATCGGTCATGCCCTCAGCCTACTGTCGCGGACCACTTCGTTTCCGCGCAGGGCGGTCGCTCCGCCACCGACGGAAGGGGCGAACGGCACTTTCGCCCCGGAGGACGAGGCGGAAGTGCCGTTCGCCTCGTTTCAGGTGAGGTCGGCGCGGAAGAAGTCGACGTTGTAAGGCCCCCATCGAGTGAGCGTGAAGTACACGGACGGGCCGTCGACGCCCCACGGGTGCTGGTATCCGCCGTAGAGGGCCGGGTACTGCCGTCCGGCGACGACGACCTGGGCGGCCGACCACGGCCCGGTGAGTTCCGGGGCGGTCCGCAACACGAGCGCCGCACGATGCTCGTCGAGGTACGTGGCGCACCACAGCCCGAGATGCCGGTGGAACTGGACCGAGATCTCGGCGACCGGCGGCGCGAGGACGGGCTCGGCCGCGAACGGGTCGTCCTGCCAGGTTCCGTCCGACCAGTACTCGTAGGCTTCCGCCGAGAGCACGTCGGCCGTGCGCACTCGCGCGAGGCGCGCCGCCCCGAACCGCCCGCTCGGCGTGCCGAGGAGGTACAGGTATCCGTCGACGACGCCCGCGTAGCCGATCATCTGGAACGGGTGACCGCCCTGGTCACGGCGCCGAAAGCGTCGGTACCAACGCTGGCCGTGGTTCGGCCACACCGCGCTCGCGGGTTTCGTCCAGGTCCGGCCGCCGTCGTCGGAGTAGGCCACGCCCGCGTAGTTCGTGTGCCACACGCCGGGCATCCCCCAGTGCCGTACTGACATGTAGTGCAGAAAGTTGCGTTCACCGATCGCGATTCCCGCCGTGGGAATCACGGTGTGTTCGCGGGCTCGGGTGTCGCCGCTGAGAATCTGCCCCGCCCCGCCGGACGCCCGCTCCACTACCGAATCGAACAGCAGCCCCCGGTCGAGGTCCGTGTTCGTCGACCGCGCGAGGACGTTGGCGCGCCAGTCGGCGCGCGGAGGTCCCGCGCCGTGTCCGCCCCAGCCCGCGCCGTAGGTGTCGCCGAAGGCGGCGACCACTCCACCGCGACCGTCGTCCCACAGGATGCCGAGATCCGTGGCGTGGACGTCGAACCGGGCGGCGGTGCGATTGCAGGACTCCTCCCCCGTGATCCGAGTGAGTCGCGTCGCACCGGTGACGGTCACCATGCGCGTCACGGTACGGATCATCGCACCTCGCTGCCGCATCGACGCAGCACACAAGGACGCAGAGTGATCCATCGGGTTTGCGACACTGGGCGAATGGGACTCCTCGTCCGGCCGCTCGGCGGCTCGGCAAGCGCCGAACAGGTGCTGCGACGGCTGTCGGCGCGCGCGCACCGAGAGGGCCTCGCGCCGCCCGCTGCGCTCACCGGCGAGTGGTTCGGCCACAGCGCCGTACTCGCGCCGTCGGTGGTGGTGGCGCCGCGCGAGGACGCCTTCGGCACGCTCGACGACCTGCCTCGCGTCGACGACGCCGCGAGTGGCGTCGTGGGTGGCGGTTGGATCGGCTACCTCGGCTACGGGCTCACCGACCCCGGAATGTGGAGCGCGCCGAGGGTGCTGCCGCCCGCGGCGTGGGGCTGGGCCGACCATGTCCTGCGGCGGGACTCGACCGGCCAGTGGTGGTTCGAGGCACTGCACGACGACGAGCGGATGCGCGCGGTGTGCGCGTCGCTGGACCACGTCACCGACGGCGGCGACGCGCGCGGCACGTGGACGGCGGGCCCGGTGGCCACCCCGGACCCGGACGAGCACTGCAAGGCGGTGCGCAGCTGCATCGAGGAGATCGCGGCGGGCGAGATCTTCCAGGCGAACATCTGCAGCCGGTTCTCCCTCCCGTTCGAGGGTGACCCGCTGGAGGTGTTCGCGGCGGGCAGCGAGTCGCTGCGCCCGGCCCGCGCGGCCTACGTCGCGGGCGGCTGGGGCGCGGTCGCGTCACTGTCGCCGGAGCTGTTCCTGCGGCGACGCGGGGGCGAGGTCCACACCAGCCCGATCAAGGGCACGCTGCCGCGACGCGGCGCGCAGGACGACGAGAACGCCCGGCTGCTCCGCGCCTCCGAGAAGGACGTCGCCGAGAACGTGATGATCGTCGACATGGCCCGGAACGACCTCGGCCGGGTGGCGACCCCGGGAACGGTGACGGTGCCGAAGCTGCTCGACGTGCAACCCCATCCCGGCGTCTGGCATCTCGTGTCGGACGTGCACGCGAGGGTGCCCGAGTCGGTGACGCACGCGGAAGTGCTGGCAGCGACGTTCCCGCCCGCCTCGATCACGGGCACCCCGAAGGTGCGGGCGCTGGAACTCATCTCGGAACTGGAGGCGCGGCCACGGGACGTCTACTGCGGCACGGTCGGCATGATCTCGCCGGTCGCGGGCATGGAACTCAACGTCGCGATCCGCACGTTGGAGTACGCGGACGGTGCGATGCACCTCGGGGTCGGCGGCGGCATCGTCGCGGATTCGGACCCGGTCGCCGAATGGCACGAGTGCCTCACGAAGGCGGCGCCGCTGCTCACGCTGCTCCGGGGCTGAGCACTGTGGTTGCGCGGAGTGATCTGCGTGGAAGGGTGCGTAGCGGAACCTCGGCGCGCCAGTGGCCGAGTTGCGTAGGCAGCGGAAACCCGTCGCCGCACCGTGCCTGACCGACCTCCGAGGGGCTCAGCTTCGGCGAGCGGCCATCACGGCGTCGTAGAGCGCGCGCTTGCGGACCCCGGCGAGTTCGGCGACCTCCGCGACAGCGTCCTTGACCCGCATACCGTCCTCGACGCGCTGCTCGACCAGCGGAGCGAGTTGGTCGGGGTCGTCGGGAGCCTGCGCGGTGGCACCGGCGAGGACAACGGTGATCTCACCGCGCACTCCCTCCGCCGCCCACGCCGCGAGTTCGCCCACCGTGCCTCGGCGGACTTCCTCGTAGGTTTTCGTGAGTTCGCGGCACACGACGGCCTCCCGGGACTCGCCGAGCACGTGCGCCGCGTCGGCGAGCGTGTCGGCGAGGCGGTGCGGCGCCTCGAAGAACACGCTGGTCCGTTCCTCGGCGACGAGTCTGCCGAGGAAGCGGCGCCGCTCGCCCGACTTGCGCGGTGGGAACCCCTCGAAACAGAAGCGGTCCGACGCGAGCCCGGACACCGCGATCGCCGTGGTCACGGCGGAAGGACCGGGCAGGCAGGTCACGATCAGCCCTTCGGCCGCACACGCCGAGACGAGCCGGTAGCCGGGGTCGGACACGCTCGGCATCCCGGCGTCGGTCACCAGCAGCACCGTCCGCCCTTCGCGGAGGGCGCCGAGGAGCATCGGGCTCCGGGCCTGTTCGACGGCGTCGTAGTAGCTGACGACTCGGCCGCCGGGAGTGACGCCCAGCGCCGTGGCCAGCGAGCGGACTCGGCGGGTGTCCTCGGCGGCGACGACGTCGGCGGAACCGAGCGCCTCGACGAGCCGCGCCGAGGCGTCCCGTGCGTCGCCGAGCGGTGTCGCGGCGAGCACTAGCCGCCCCGGATCAGTAGCAACGTCCACCCGTCGACCCTATCGACCCCGTTCCCGCCCCGAACGGCCGCGAATGCGCGGGCTGGTGCGGAGGGCAGCGGCGCGTTCCGGCGGGTCGCATACGATTCGGGCGTGAGTGTCCTCGCGCCGCGCGGCCGCCGGACGGCCGACGACGACCCAGTCGCCATCGGCTCCGTCCCCGCGGCGCGCCGCCCGGGCGAGGACGACCGGGTGCGGCTGCTCACCCCGGCGATGCCTGCCGACCGGCTGTGGAGCTGGCTGGTCACGCTGGCCCTGACCGCCGTGGCCGCGCTGGTGCGGCTGTGGGAACTCGGCAGTCCGACCGACGACGGCACCCCAGTCTTCGACGAGAAGCACTACGTGCCGCAGGCGTGGCAGATGCTGCGCAACGGCGGCTACGAGGACAACCCCGGCTACGAGCTGGTCGCGCACCCGCCGGTCGGCAAACAACTGATCGCTCTCGGCGAGTGGGCGCTGGGGTACAACCCGTGGGGCTGGCGGATCGCCTCCGCGCTGGCGGGCACGTTGATGGTGTTGCTGATCGTCCGCATCGGGCGCCGCATGACCCGGTCCACGATGCTCGGCGCGTTCGCCGGGGTACTGCTGATCTGTGACGGGCTGAGCCACGTGCAGTCCCGGGTGGGGATGCTCGACATCTTCCAGGCCGCGTTCGTGCTCGCGGCCTTCGCGTGTCTGCTGGTGGATCGCGACCAGGTCCGCGGCCGGCTCGCGACGGTCGTCGCCGAGGGCAGAGCCGAGGTGTCGACGTGGGGGCCGAGGCTCGGGTTCCGGTGGTGGCGGTTCTCCGCGGGGCTGCTGCTGGGGCTGGCCTGCGGGGTGAAGTGGAACGGTCTCTACTACATCGTGGCCTTCGGGCTGCTCAGCGTGTTCTGGGATGTGCTCGCCCGACGCACCGCCGGAGTCCGGCGCCCGTGGGTCGGAGCACTCGTCCGGGACACCAGGCCCGCGTTGGCGTCGCTGGTGGCGCTGCCGATCACGGTCTACTTCGCCACGTGGTTCAACTGGTTCGCCAGCGAGACCGCCACCGACAGACACGCGGCGCTCACGGAGTCCGACGTCGGCATGGCCTTCCTGCCAGACGCGCTGCGGTCCCTGTTCTACTACCACCTCAACGTGCTCGACTTCCACACCGGACTGTCGACGCCGGCCAACGACCCCCACCCGTGGGAGTCGAAGCCGTGGTCGTGGCCGATGGGGATGCGGCCGATGCTCTACTACTACGAGTCGGATGTGCCCGGCTGCGGGCGGGAAACCTGTGTCGAGGCGACGATGCTGCTCGGCACGCCCGCGATGTGGTGGCTCGCCCTGCCGGTCGCGGGGTGGGCCGTGTGGCGCGCGACGAGCCGCATGGACTGGCGCTACGCCGCCGTGCTGGTCGGCTACGGCGCCGGGTTCCTGCCGTGGTTCACGAACCTGGACCGGCAGATGTACTACTTCTACGCGACGCCGCTGGCGCCGTTCCTGGTTCTCGGGATCGTGCTGGTGCTCGGCGAGATCCTCGGCTCCACGCGCGGCGGGTTCGAGCGGCGCCGGACCGGCCTGCTGGCGGTGGCGTTGTATCTCGGCCTGGTGGTGGCGAACTTCGTGTGGCTGTGGCCGATCCTCAACGCCGATCCGATCACCGAGGCGCACTGGCAGGCCCAGATGTGGCTGCCGTCCTGGCGGTGACGGTCACCGCGACACCGGAGCGAACGGCACTCTCGCCCCACCACACGAGGCGAAAGTGCCGTTCGCTCCACACGATCGGGTTCAGGCGAGGGCCGTGAGGGTCTTGCGGAAGGCGGCGAGCGCCTCGTTGAGTTCGTCGGCGCGCACCGACATCGGCGGCCGGAAGCGCAGCGTGTGCGTACCGGACGGCAGGAACAACGTGCGGTGCTGCTCGCGGGCGACCCGGAGTGCCTCGGCACGCATCGCCGGGTCGTGGAAATCGATCGCACACATCAGACCGCGCCCACGCGCCTTGCCGACGAGCTGCGGGAACTCCACTGCGAGGTCGGTGAGTTCGGCGAGCAGCTGGTCGCCCATGGCGCGGGCGTGGTCGAGCAGGTTCTCGTCCTCGACGATCTCGAGGATCCGGGTCGCACGGACCATGTCGACCAGCGAACCGCCCCAGGTGGAGCTGATGCGGCTGGGCTCCCGGAACGCGTTCTCGGGGATGTCGAGCACGCGGCGCCCTCCCATGACACCGCACACCTGGACGCGCTTGCCGAAGGCGACGAGGTCCGGTTCGAGACCGAGGCCCTGATACGCCCAGGCGTGGCCGGTGAGGCCGCCGCCGGTCTGCACCTCGTCGGCGACGGTGAGCACGTCGTGCTCGTGGCACAGCTGCTGCATCGCCTTGAGGAACTGCGGACGCAGGTGCCGGTCGCCGCCTTCGCCCTGCACGGGCTCGTAGACGAAACACGCGACCTCGGCGCCGTGGCGGTACAAGGCCTGGCGCGCGGCGTCGAGTGCGGCGAGTTCGGCAGGCAGCAGCTCGTCGCGGTCCCAGTCGGTTCCCGGGTCGACGGCGGGGCTCGGGATGCGCGGCCAGTCGAACATCGGATAGTCGCGGACCTTGTTCGGGTCGGTGTTGGTCAGCGACATGGTGTAGCCGGTGCGCCCGTGGAACGCGCGCTCCAGATGCAGGACGCGGGAGCCGCGCATCGGGATACCGCGCGCCGCGTTGTGCTTGGTCTTCCAGTCGAAGGCGACCTTGAGGGCGTTCTCGACGGCGAGGCCGCCGCCGTCGATGAAGAACAGCAACGGCAGTGCGGGGTCGCCGTACACGCGGGTGAGGGTGGCGGCGAAGTCCGCCTGCTCGACGGTGGCGAAGTCCGGGTTGGACGGGCGGACGCGCGAGGCGCGCACGAGCGACGCCTCGAACTCAGCGGTGTGTAGGCCCGGATGGCTGTGTCCCAGCGGCGCGGAGCTGAAGAACATGGTCATGTCGAGGTACTCGGTGCCGTCCCGCAGGTCGCGCAACCGGCAGCCGTTGCCCGAGTCGAGGTCGACGACGATGTCCATGAGGTCCCCGGTCACCTGCGTGCGGAGCGCGTCGACGGCGTTTCGGGCGCCGACCCCGTGGGTGCGGGCTGCGGTCTCGTGCTGAGCGGTCATGTGCGGCCTCCCGGCGTCTCCCTGGCCACGGTGGTGACCGTGACCCCCTGGTCGACGTATTTGCTACATCAGATTCGGACTCAGTATCAAGGTTCTTTCGTATATTACCTGTTCAACCGGAAATCTTCCTTGGGCTATCGGGGCGACACAGGCG
Organism: Allosaccharopolyspora coralli; assembly: GCF_009664835.1. Classification (NCBI taxonomy): domain Bacteria; kingdom Bacillati; phylum Actinomycetota; class Actinomycetes; order Pseudonocardiales; family Pseudonocardiaceae; genus Allosaccharopolyspora; species Allosaccharopolyspora coralli. The sequence continues at coordinate 641,832 of NZ_CP045929.1, read as the reverse complement.
TGAGTCTTTTTGGTGCCTATAACCACCAAAAAGGCTCACGCAGCGGTCTCGGGAGAGGCGCCCTAACCTGAGCCGGGAGGCTGATCACCCCGAGGGGAGAGGCCATGCGCGCATGGGGAGGAGGGTTTTCGGCGGTCGCCGCGGTCGTTGTGCTCACCGCGTGCACGGGCGGCGCCGAACTCGCCCCGCCTCCACCTGCCGCCGTCCAGGCCCCGTCGCCGCTGCGTGAGGCGGACCGCCGCGCGGCCGAGCCCGGTCCGGACCAGTGCACCGCGTGGGCAACGACGCCCGACGAGGCGACGGCCGCGCTGACCACCGCCGAACCCGGCAGCACCGTGTGTTTCGGCGGCGCAGAACTCGCCGAGACCGACCTGACGTTGCAGAACTCCGGTACTCCGCAGCAGCCGATCACTCTGCTCGGCAACACGACGGTCGTGCAGTCGGTGGCGGTGGCCGCCGATCACGTCACGGTCGACGGGTTCACGACGCGAGCAGGCGACGGACTCGTCCTCGAAGGAGACGGGCTCACCGCCCGAGGGAACACGGTCCTGGACGCGGCCGACGAGGGCATCAGTTGCACTCGCTGCACGGACTCACTGTTGGAACGCAATGCGGTCGCCCGCGCCGGAGGCGTCGGGATCAGCATCGACGGTGAACGAATCGCGGTGCGGAACAACGAGATCAACACGATCGTGGCTCGCGAGGGAGGCTACGCCGACGGCATCCACTTCTTCGGCTCCGACCACGTCCTGAGCGGCAACACGGTGCGCGACATCAAGGACGACGGGTACCCGCGTCCACCTCGGACGACCTGCTTCTGGACCGACGACCGGGAGCGGCCGCCGACGGTCGACGTCGAGATCACGAACAACCGCTGTGTCAACGTGGACCACCAGTGCCTGGCCGCCTCGGCCGAGGACGCGGGCTCGCTGGGGGCCGTCGGCCGCTCGCACACGCTTCGGTTCCACAACAACGTCTGCGCGACGGCGGGTTCCCCGGCCGTACTCATCCGGTGGTTCCCGCACGTCGAGGTCACCGGCAACGACTTCCGCGCGTCGCAGAGCCGCCTCGGGATCAGCATCCGTGACGAGTCCGAAGACGCAACGGTGCTGGACAACCGGTTCGGGGGCGACTACCCGATGTTCCGACTCGACGAGACCTCGTCGCCCGGATTCACCGCATCCGGCAATTTGGCTCGGTGATCCGGAGCACCCGGTCGGATCGTCGGGCTAGGCTGGGTCCGTCGAAGGGAGCGGCGGATGGATCGGGACGACGTCTCGTACGACGGGCAGGATCGGATGGAGCACTCGTTCGACGAGCTCCGGTTGAGCGCGACACGCCTGCGTATGCAGGCCGAGGACGGCGCACACCACGCCGCCGCGATCAACACCGGCGACCCGCGGACCGACGCCTTGATCAACGACGTCCTCGGGCAACTCACGGGCGCCACGGCGGCGCTGGCCGATCAGATGGACGCCACGACCGACACGTACGCACCGCTCTACCAGGAGTACAAGCGCAGCCGGGAATCAGACCGAGCCGACGATCCCGACCCCGACTGAGCGGGCGTCAGTCTCGTCCGTTCAGGCGACGCACGACGTTCTCGGAGATCGCGGCCAACGCGGCGACCTGCTCGCTCGAGAGCTGATCGAAAACCCACTCCCGCACGGCGGTCACGTGCGCGGGCGCCGCGCGCTCGATCACGGCCCTGCCCTGTTCGGTCAGCGCGATGAACGCGCCCCGCGCGTCGCTCGGGCAGTCTTCGCGCGCCACCAGTTCACGGCGTTGCATGCGCCCGATGTGATGGGACAGTCGGCTCTTCTCCCACTGCATGGCCGTGGCGAGTTCGCCGATGCGCATGCGCGGTTCGGGCTGGTCGGTGAGGTGGACCAGCACCTCGAAGTCGGCCAGCGAGAGCCCGGCCTCCTCCTGCAGTTGTCGGTGCAGTCGTGCACTGAGCTGGGCGTGCATGTCGAGGAAGCCGCGCCAAGCGTTCCGCTCGCGCTCGTCGAGCCACCGTGGTTCCGTCACGCCCACAGCGTAACGGAATAGTTGACACGTCACCAATGTTGGAGCATTATCTAGTTGACGCATCAACGAAATGGAGGTTCACCTCATGTCCACCCCGACCAACCGCACCGAGCTGACCGGCAAGTACACGCTCGACCCGGCCCACACCCGCATCGGCTTCGTCGCTCGGCACGCCATGGTCACCAAGGTGCGCGGCTCCTTCAACGAGTTCGAAGGCACCGCCACTCTCGACGGCGAGGACCCGAGCCGGTCCTCGGCCGAGCTCACCATCCAGGCGGCCAGCATCGACACCCGCAACGACGACCGGGACGGCCACCTGCGCAGCAACGACTTCCTGGCGATGGAGGATTACCCGGAGATCACGTTCCGGACCACCGGGATCGCCCCCACCGGGGAGGACAACTTCGACGTCACCGGAGACCTCACGATCAAGGGCGTGACACAGTCGGTCACCGTGCCGTTCAGCTTCGAAGGCCAGGCCACCGACCCCTTCGGCAACGTCCGCGTGGGCTTCGACGGCGCGCTCGTGATCAACCGCAAGGACTTCGGTATCACCTGGAACGCCGCACTGGAGACGGGCGGCGTGCTCGTCAGCGACAAGGTCACCCTGGAGCTCGAAGTCTCCGCGATCAAGACAGGCTGAGACTGACGTCGACGACGTGGCCTGTCCGGCCGCGGCAGGCCACGTCGTCGGCTACGAGGTTGGTCCCGTCCAGGCCTCCGGGACGTGGCCGACCCTGATCCGCTGCGGATGGTCGCCCACCGGGACGGAGGCGACCTTGCGGCCGCTCTCGAAGTCGATCATGGAGACCGAGTCACGCTCGCTCTCGGACAGAACGCACTGCGTGCCGTCGCCGTTCACGGTGGCCCAGTAAGGTTTTCCGGCGAACACGAGCGGCCCCTCTTCCAACGTTTCAGTGTCCACTGTGGTCGCGTAATCGTCCACGGTGCCCGCGATGCAGAGCTTGCTGCCGTCCGGGCTCATCGACATACCGTGGTGTCGCGAGTCGTTGACCCAGGTGGTGCGGTTCTCGTCCGTCTCAGGGTTCTTGGGCAGTTCCTTGACCCTGGTGATGCGGTCACTGTCCACGTCGTACTCCAGGAACCCGTTGAAGAAGGACACCTGGAAGTACAGTGTCGACTCGTCCGGCGTGAACGAGACCGGACGCACCGAGTCCGAGAAGTCCTCGAGTCCGATCGCGTCGAGGCGTTCCCGCATGTCGATCTCGCGAACGACCTCGTGCGTCTCGGTGTCGGCGATGGTGATCTTGCGGTCGCCCTTGGTGAAATCCAGCGAGGGATGATCGGTGGGCGTGAAGACGTCGCCGATGGCCATGTTCCAGATGTAGCGCCCACCGTCGGTGAAGACGTTCTCGTGCGGCTTGTCGCCGGTCGGGAACGAACCGAGCTCCTCACCGGTGCGGATGTCGAGTACGTGCACGGTGTTGCCGGTGGAGGCCGAGACCGCGACCCGCTCCCCGTCCGGCGACACCGCCATGTGGTCGGCGCGGTGCCCGGCTACAGGGAAGCGCCAGTTGACCTCGTTGGTGACGACGTCGATCGAGACGACGTCGGCGAAACTGGGACGCGAGGCGACGACGGATCGCCCGTCCGGAGTGGAGTACAAGTCGTCGACGAGTTGGTCGTTCCCCTCGCCGGCGGTGTGTCGAACTCCCAGGTAATAGCCCAGTTTCACCGGATCGCTGTAGATCTCGTGGAGCCGCTCGTCCTCGTCCGGGATCATGTCGATCCGGCCGATCTTGGAATACGGCTCGGTCGATTCGATGACGTCGGCGGTGCCCTCCCAGTTGTTGCCGACGAGCATGACTTCGCGCAGATCGTCGTTCGCGGGGACGGCAAGTGCCGGAACCGGGACCAGGAGCGCGGCCGTGAGGCTCAGCGCGGCGATCGCGGGAACGGTTCGTCGCACGGGAGGCCTCCTGGCTCAGGTTGTTCGCAGGTACTACGGTTCAACGCCCCACCCTGCGGACAGGTACGCGGGCGCGTGAGTCTTTTTGGTTGCTATGACCACCAAAAAGACTCACGCCCCGCCTCGCAGGGCCGACGCAGGCGCGGGATCCGCCACGGGAACGATCGCGCTGCGCGTTTCTCAGGGACGGCCTAGGAGTTCGAACCAGCTGTCGGTGAGCTCGTCGAGCATCTGCTCCTCGGTGAGCTTCCAGTCGACGTCGTCCCAGTGCTGGGCAACGTAGTCGAGCTGCGCCATCGCCAGCACCCCGCGAAAATGGCGCTGGTGCGGCTCGAACCGGCCCGCCCGGGCCAGTCCGTCCGCGATGTCACTGATCGACTCGTCCAACCAGCGCTCGACGAAGTCGCGGAGTTCCGGATCGACCGCAGCCGCGTCCCGGCCGATCCGGATGATCACGCGGATCGAGGGCCAGCGCTCGACACTGTCCGCGAGCCAGTGCCGGATCGCCTCGCGGCCACCGTCACTGACCGCCGCGACGAGGTCCAAGGCCGTGGAGCCGTGCCGGTCCGAGCGGATCCGCTCCAGGCGTTCGTTGAGCTGCTCGTCGATCAGGGCCTTCATCAGGTCGCTGCGCGAGGGGAAGTAGGCGTAGAAGGTGACGCGGGTCGTTCCGGCCGCCTTGGCGATCTCGTCCACGGTCGTCGCGGCGTACCCCTTGGCCGTGAACAGCTCGAGCCCGGCGTCGAGCAGCAGACGCCGGGTCATCTTCTTCTGTGCTTCACGAAGGCTCGCCACGACCTCAACTCTCCCCCATCAGCACCTGATCGACCGCCTTGGGCCGAAACTATACATGGCGATTTTTTGTTTGACATCGTGTAAACTGAAATGACACGGTTCACCGTGCTCTAGCCACCCTCGTCCGCCCGGCGGGCATCACGAGCCTTGCGACGGAAGGAAGTGCCGATGACGGGAACGAAGAGCGCCGGGAGCAACACCGTCACGACGGTCCTCGGTCCCGTTCCGGCGGGCGACCTGGGAGTCGTCGCGATCCATGAGGCGCTGCTCTCCGTGGTCCCAGGCGCCGAACACGCCTTCGACGTCACCATGGACCGTGCCGAGATCTTCGAGATCCTGGCGAACAAGCTCACCGACTTCCGCGACCACGGCGGCAAGACCATTGTGGACAGCACGGGCATGTTCCACGGCCGCGACGTGAAGCTCTACGAGGCGCTCTCGCGCTCCACCGGGGTGCACATCGTCGCGTCCACCGGCATGGGGCCGGAGGAGATGCTCGGCGGTTACTTCCTGACGCCGCAGACCAACCCGCCGACGCCGTGGCCTGCCGAGAAGTTCGCCGATCTCTTCAGCAGGGAGATCACCGACGGCATGGTGGTCCCACGCGTGCAGCGGCGGGGCGCCGCCGGCCTTGTGGCCACCGCGGCCGATCGCCACGGCATGACCGCCACCGAGGAGAGCCTTTTCCGTGGGGCGGCCAGGACCGCTTTGACCACGGGCGTGCCGATCTCCATCCGGTACGGCGAGGACGCCCTCCGCGATCTCGACGTCGTCCTGAATGAGAACCTCCCGGCCGACCGCGTCGTCGTCGGCGGGCTCGATCGCAAGGACGCGATCGCGGACGACTCAGCGCTCGCCCTCGCCCGCCGTGGAGCCTTTGTCGCCGTGGACCACGTGGGACTGGAAGACGACTCCCACGTCAGTGACCGCGAGCGCGCGGCCTTGGTGCTCGATCTCGTCGAGGCCGGATACGGCGACCGGATCCTGTTGTCGTGCAACGCGATCGGCGTCGCGAAGGGCGAACCCGCATACGACATTCCGTACAGCTACGTCTGCTCGACGTTCGTTCCCCTGGCGACATCGCTCGGTCTCAGTGACACAGACACCCGCCGCATCCTCGTCGACAACCCGCGCGAGCTGCTGACGCTGCGCTGAGGCGACGGCCCGTCCCTGTGAGTTTGGGAGTGAGAACCATGTCCAAGGTCAACACCGTCCTGGGTGCGATTTCCCCTGAGGAGCTGGGGATCGTCGCCGTCCACGAACACATCGGGTACGGCATGCCCGGCTCGGAACTCGACACCCAGTGGTGGAAGACGCCCGAGGAGCACTACGAAGCGACCGTCCCGAAGCTGCGCCGGTTCCGCGAGTACGGCGGCGGGACGTTCGTCGACGTGACCGGCATCTGCAACGGCCGCGACGTCGACTACTACAAGTCCCTGTCCGCGAAGACCGGCGTCAACATCGTCGCCTGCACCGGTTTCGTCGGCGGTGACACCGCCCTGCCGTTCTTCGCCCGGGCGAGCGTCGACTACCTGAGGCGGCAGTTCGTCCACGAGATCACCGAGGGCATCGGCGACACCGGCAGCCGCGCGGGAGTCATCAAGGTGGGCGTGAGTCGTGGTGGGCGCATGACCGAGCTGGACAAACGCATCTACCGCGCGGCGGCCCGCGCGGCCGTGACGACCGGGGTGCCGATCCTGACCCACCTCGCGATCGATCCCCAGCCGGCGGTCGACATCTTCGCCGAGGAGGGGCTGCCGCTGAATCGCGTGCTGTTCGGGCACGCCGACGACGGTCCGAACGCGCCGAACACGCCGCACGAGTGGATTTTCGGGCAAGGCGGCCGCATCGGCTTCGACACGTTCGGCTACGAGACGGAGATCGAGGACCCGCCCTTCTGGGCCCGCCCGCGCCAGGAGCGCCTCGAACACTTCATCAACCTCGTGCACAAAGGGTATCTCGACCAGCTCCTGGTCTCGGCCGATGCGAACTGCAGCCCGCTCGGCTGGCCGGGAGTGAAGGGGCACACGGTGAACTACCTGTTCGAAGACCTCGTCCCCGACCTGCGTGACGCCGGAATGGACGAAGCGAGCATCACGACACTGTTCGAGGACAATCCCGCAGATTTCCTCACGATGCGCACCTGACCGGCGGACCGATCGCCATCCAGTCAACCGACCGCGCGGACGCGCGCTGGACATGAGAAAGCGAAAGCGACATGAAGACTGCGGAGCTCGAGGGCCTGAAGGTCGCCGTCATCGGTGGCGGATTCGGCGGCGCCGCCGCGACGGTGTTCCTCGACAAGCTGGGCGTGGACGTCCACCTCTACGAACAGGCGACCGCCATCCGGGAGGTCGGCGCCGGTATCGGCATGCGTCCACCGACGGTGGAGGTCTTCCGCAGGTGGGGGATCTTCGACGCGATGGCGTCCGTGAGTTCGGCGAGCGACTACTTCGAGATCCTCACCGGCCGGGGTGAGGTCGTCCTGCGCGAGGAATGGCCCAAGACCCACGAGTACGAGCAGCAGAACAAGACCCGCCTGATTCACCGCAGCGATTTCATCGACACCTTCGTCGAACACATCCCCGCGGATCGGCTCCACCTAGGCCACAAGGTGGTGTCCATTCAGGACCACGGACACCGCTCGACGGTGACCTTCGAGGACGGCGGGAAGGAGACCGCCGACCTGGTGGTCGGTGCGGAGGGCATCCGCTCGGCGGTGCGGGCGCAGCTGTTCGCCGACGTCGAGCCGGTGTTCGCCCATGCCCACGCACACCGCGCGGTCATCTCCGCGGACGACACGTACGGGCTGGTCGCGGATGACAACTTCCGGATGTATCAGGGAGACAACGGTTCCCTCGTCTACTTCCTGCCACTGCGTCACCGCGACCAGGTGTCCTTCGACATCACGGCGCCCTCGGACGACGACAGCTGGCGCCCGGAGGTGACCGTCGACGAGATCGCCGGGTTGCTGACCGGCTTCGACGAGCGCCTGCAGAAAATCGCGCGGAACCTGAACCCGGCCGCGGTCACGAGCCGCGGTGTGTACGACATCGACTCCCTCGACAGGTGGCACACGGACTCGGTGGTGCTCATCGGGGACGCGGCCCACGCCATGCTGCACCACCAGGGACAGGGGGCGAACCAGACGATCCAGGACTCCAGTGCCCTCGCCGAAGCCCTGCAGGAGGCCGACTCCGTGAAGAACGCGCTGGCGCTCTACGAATCACGACGCAAGCCCACCACTGACGCACTCCAGCACGTCTCCCGACAGGAATGGGACTCCAAGGAGGGCCTGAAGACAGCCTTCCCCGAGAAGGAATCCATCGACTAAGGAGTGCATCTGGAAACTGGGGTGGGTGGTCCAGGACCGGCGCCCCAGTTCGCGCCTCGCGGCGTTGGGGTCCTCTTGAGTACCACACGTACGCGGCGAGAACCCCAGCCTTGCGAGGCACGAACTGGAACGCCGGAGCCCCTCACCCTGCCGAGGCTGGTCACGTATGACCGTGCCCTACGGGCACAAACGCCAGTTCTAAATGCGCTCTGAGTCCCTCGGGGGCGCATACCGGCGGGCGACCCGAGACCCCGAGGGGGTCGCCCGCCAGTTTCAGGACGACACGCAGAAAGGACGACAAGGGACATGACCGTGCATCCGGAGATCGCCAAGGTGCTCGCCACTCTCCCCGCGCCGGACCACAGCGCACCGCCGGACCCGCAGGCGATGCGCGCGGCCGAGGCGGAGCAAGTCCCGCCGCTCGAAGATCGCCTGCCTCTGCACGCCGTCGAGGACGCCACCGCGCCGGGCGTACCCGTGCGGATCTACACGCCCGTAGCGGCAGACTCCTACGGCCTGCTCGTGTACTTCCACGGCGGCGCGTTCTTCTCCGGAAGTCTGGACACTCACGACGGCGTCGCGCGGTCACTGGCCAAGGAGACGGGGCACAAGGTCGTCTCGGTCGGCTACCGGCTGGCCCCGGAGGCCGCATACCCGGCGGGCCTGCAGGACTGCTACGCGGTGGTGCGGTGGGCCGCAGAGCAGGGCGAGTTCCTGAAGTGGGACGGCGGGAACCTCGCCGTCGCCGGTGACAGCTCGGGCGGCAACTTCGTGGCCGCCGTCGCGGCGATGGCTCACGACGACGGGTTCGACCGCGTCACGCACCAGATCCTGTTCTACCCCTCCGTCGACCTGGACTTCGACGTCGACCGCTATACGTCGCTGCGGGAGAACGCCCAGGGGTACGGCCTCGAAACGCCTGGCCTGAAGCCCTTCAACTCGTTCTACCTCGACAGCGGCGCGGACCCGTCGGATCCCCTCGTCTCCTCCATCAAACGCGAGGACCTCGCCGGGTTGCCTCCCGCTCTGATCATCACTGCCGAATACGACCCGCTGCGCGACGAGGGCGAACTCTACGGTCGTCGGCTGCACGAAGCGGGTGTGCGCACCACGGTCAGTCGCTATGCGGGTGCCAACCACGGGTTCGTCGTCAACTTCGCCTGGATTCCGGAGTATCACCGGGTTTTCAAGGAAACGAGCGAGTTCCTGAACCAGCGATGACACGGACCTCGTGAACGCGTTGTTCCCGAGAAGGAGAGTCATGACCCACGAAGTGAGTATCCATCCCCTGGTCTCGCCCTGGGGCCGATTCGGTCTCTACACCTTCTTCATCGACGCACCCGAGCCGGCGATCGTCGACACCGGGATCGCCTCGTCACCCGCCGACGGGATGGCCCCGGCGCTCGAGAGCCTCGGCCGCGACATCGCCGACGTCCGCTGGATCCTGCTCACCCACGGCCACATCGACCATCTCGGCGGCGCGCACGCCCTGTGGGAACTCACCGGCCGGCGCGCTCGGGTCGTGATCCATGAGGCCGACGCGCACCTGTTGCGCTCGCGGCGCGCCCACGTGGACCAGTACGTGCAGGTGCGCGAGCAATACCTGCACGACCCGAACGGCGTGGAGAAGCAGACGGAAGCGGCGGAGGCGGTCATCTCAGGAGAGATGGAGCCGACCGTGCTACTCAAAGGCGGCGAAAACCTCTCGCTCGGCGGGGACGTCTCCGTCTCCGTGCACCACATTCCGGGCCACACGACCGGATCCGTCGCCTACGCCGTGGACGGGCAGCGGTCCGTCTTCGTCGGCGACGCCGCCCAGATCCACGGGGCGGCCAATGGTTTCCCCGGCTACGAGGACCCGGCCGCGTACCGATCGAGCCTGCGGTACCTGCGCGACGAGATCCGCCCCAGGAACCTGTACCTCGGCCATCCGTACCGCACGGCCGACGGGACACCTCACGGCGTCGAGCTCGACAGCGAGCAGTCTCAACTGGCGCTTGAGGAAAGCCTGGACATCGAGGCCCGCATCAGCGCCACCGCCCACCGGTACCTGCACGAGGGTCTGCGGGAGACGGACTCGGTGTACTCGCCGTTCGCCCCGGTCGCCGAGGAACTCGGTTACCAGGGGGACCCCACGCTCGAACCGTCACCGTTCTTCACGACGATGCACGGCTATCGCGAGCAGTTCGACCGGAACCCGTGACGAGAGGAGCTACGAGCCCATGACCGGCTACTCGACGCTGGACGCCGGTGGGAACACCATCGCCGTCCGCACCGATCTTCAGGTGCCGACGCGGGACGGAGTCACACTCGTCGCCGACGCCTACCACGGCACGACGGACAAGCCGCGTCCCGCGTTGGTAGCACTGAGCCCGTACGGCAAGGACCTGCAGGCCTTCGCCCTCACCATGCCGCCGCAGCGCCGTCCCAGTCCGTTGTGGGACGGCTGCATCGAGGCGGGGGACATCTCGCGCGTCGTCGCGGAGGACTACGTCCACGTGATCGGCGACCTGCGGGGCTCCGGCGGTTCCGGCGGCGAGATGGTCGGCAACTACAACGCGGGCGGTGTCCCGCTGGGCCAGGATGCCTACGACTTCATCGAATGGGTCGCCGAGCAACCCTGGTGTGACGGCAATGTCGGCATGATCGGCATTTCGTACTTCGGTTCCATGCAGGTTCTCGCCGCCGCCGAGCGCCCGCCGCAGCTCAAGGCGATCTTCGTCAGCGGCGGCCACTTCGACTTCTACGAGACCACTTACCACGGCGGCATCATGTGGTTCATGCCGCGTGCAGCCCGCGAGGGACGCGGCGGTGACTCGGGTATCGCGCACACCAACGTCAAGTCCCGGATGCAGGAGCTGTACGCCGCCGAAGAGCTCGACAAGCTGGTCGAGGCACGCCTGCAAGACCCGGACGTGGCCGCATGGCCGAACTTGGTGCACGTGCTGAAGTACCCGAAGAACCGTGAGTTCTGGTTCGACATCGTGATGAACAACCTCGACGGGGAGTGGTACGAGGAGCGCAACCCCATCAGCCTGGCCCCGAACATCGACATTCCCGTCTACCTGCAGATCGACCAAGGACGGGGCTGGACGATCGACGGCACGATCGAACTGTTCAACACGGTGCGGGGTCCGAAAAAGCTGGACATCGGCCCGTACCCGCCGATGCAGTCGCGCCCGTTCGTCGAGGAACACGACAAGATGTTCCGGTGGTACGACTACTGGCTCAAGGGCATCGACAACGGTGTGATGGACGAGCCGGAGGTCACGACTTTCGTCGAGGGCTCGCGTGAGTGGGCGACCGGCAGCCAGTGGCCGCCGAAGGACGTGGAGTACCGGTCGCTGTACCTGCGCCCGCGCCACACGCTCTCCTTCGAGCCCGAAGGATTGGACGCGGCACACGCCGCCCCGGACGGCTTCTACCAAGCGCCGCTCACGGTGACCGACACCGTGGAGATCCTCAGCTGGAACACCGCGCCGTTCGAGCGGGACACGGAGCTGATCGGCACGGGCGCGGCCCACCTGTTCGCCGAGATCGACCAAGAGGACACGAACTTCATCCTGCGTCTCTGGGACGAAGGGCCGGACGGCTCGCACCAGCTGATCACCAGCGGCTACCTCAAGGCTTCACATCGCGAGCTCGACGACCGCACCACCGAGGGCAACCCGCACCATCCACACACCCGCGCCGTGCCGGTGGAACCCGGAAAGATCGAGGAATACGTGCTGCGGCTGTACCCGTTCGCGGCGACGTTCAAGCCCGGCCACCGCCTCAAGGTGGAGCTGTCGAACAACGAACCGCTGGCCGACAAGCACAACTCGCTGCTGCCACCGGACGCCTTCCACCTTCCGGTCGGTCGCCCCGTCGCCCACAAGATCTACCGCGACGCCACTCACCAGTCCCGACTCGTGCTGCCGTTCACGACCCGTAAGGGAGCCGAGCAGGAGTAGGCGGACGGGCTGGTCAAGTCACGGTCACGAGCGAGAGGCGCCCGGCCGCTCCTCGTAGATCGCGATCGCCAGGTGCGTGGTGCTCAGCAGGGGAGCTACGGGCCCCTGCAAGAGTGATACTCGGATTCATGCAGATGCGATACTGAAATCCCTGCATAAGTTATAATGGCCTGGTGAGAACCTATCGTGATCGCGTCGTCGATGATCTTGTCCGTGACTCCCTGACCACGTTCGGCGCCGTGATCATCCAGGGACCCCGTGCTTCCGGGAAGACCACGACCGGTCTACAGGTTTCAGAAAGCTCCGTCCGATTGGACTCCGACCCACACCTGCCGTCGATAGCGGAAGCGTCTCCCGGTCTCGTACTGTCCGGCGCCACCCCCCGTCTCATCGATGAGTGGCAACTCGCACCCACCTTGTGGAACGCAGTTCGGCACGAAGTCGACGAGCGAGCCGAGCCGGGACAGTTCGTCCTCACCGGTTCCGCGACCCCGCCCGACGACATCACCCGGCACAGCGGCGCCGGTCGTTTTCGCAGGGTCACGCTACGCCCGATGACCTTGAGCGAGAGCGGCGAGACCACCGGGACAGTAAGTTTCGGCGGACTCTTCTCGGGGGAAACCGTTGCCGGAATCGGCGGGCCCACAGTTCAGGATTATGCGTTCGCGCTGGTCCGCGGCGGATGGCCCGCCCTGGTGGCGCAGCCGAATCGCTCGCCACAGGACTACCTGGGGAGCTACCTGGACGACATCGCGCGGGTGGACCTCCCAGGCGCCGAATTCCGCACCGACCCGCTCCGCGTGCGGGCCCTTATCCGGGCGCTGGCACGCAACACCGCGACCGAGATCTCCGCGTCGAAACTGAGCCGGGAAGCCGAGATCGACGAATCCGGAACCGAGGTGTCGGCCCAGACGGTCCGCAAATACATCGACGCGCTGACTCGAGTGTTCGTGATCGAGGAACAGCCTGCTTGGGCGCCGCACTTGCGATCCAAGGCCCGGTTGCGCGCGCAGCCCAAGTGGCACTTCATCGACCCGTCGCTCGCTGCCGCCGCGCTTGCTGCGGGTCCTCGTGCGCTGCTCGACGACCTCAATACCCTGGGCCTGTTGTTCGAGTCCCTGTGCATACGTGATCTGCGTGTCCTGGCACAACCACTCGGCGGCTCGATCTATCACTACCGGGACGGCAGCGGTCTCGAGATCGACGCGATCGTCGAACTCAACGACGGCAGGTGGGCCGCGTTCGAGGTCAAGATCGGTGGCAGCAAGAACATCGACACGGCCGCCGACCACCTACGCACACTCGCGGAGAAGGTGTCCCAGCAGCGTTCGGAGCAACTGGCGTCCCTCAACGTTCTCACTGCGGGTAGCACCAGCTATACGCGGGACGACGGCGTGAACGTCGTCTCCCTGGGCCACCTCGGCCCCTGACTCTGTCGAGGGCCCCGGGCAGCGATTGTGGACTTCCCGGCGTGGATGCTCGAGTCGCCGGACCGCGAGGCGAAGCGACTCGGCAGTCGATCATCAATGTCTGGATCGCCGACCGGCTCGCCGCCTGACTCGGCACCAGCGACGTGACGTGCGGAGGCTTGTCGACGGGCGGACGCACACCCGGGCCGGGAGACACCAAATAGTCCCTGACCAGCGACAATCGCTGGTCAGGGCTTCGGATGAATATGTTCTCCACGGTCCTCGGTGGAGCTGAGGGGACTCGAACCCCTGACCCTCTCGTTGCGAACGAGATGCGCTACCAACTGCGCCACAGCCCCTTGCTGAGTACGTGACAAGCGTAGCAACCGCTCCGACGCACTCAGCACGCCCCCTCAGTCCGGGGGTCTACTCGCCCGAAGCCTTCCGGTACGGCGCCCAGGTGCGCTCGTCGAGCTCGTCGAACATGGGGTCCTCGTCGTCGAGCTCGACGACCTCGGCACGGGTGGGGTGCGGGTAGCCCTGTGGACGCCGATCCCTCCGCGATCCACCCGCGCTCTCGTCGTCGAACTCGGCGAAGTCCTCTTCGACGAACTCGTCCCGGGAGAAGCGGTCGCGGACCAGCTCCTCCTCGGCGAAGGCTTCGTCCTCGAGCTCGCGGTCCTCCCATTCGCCGTCGAGGTCGCCCCGCTCGTCCGCGCGGCCGCCGTTGAGCCGCGCCAGCCGGCGGTGCCGGACTTCTTCCTCGATGCGGACCTGACGACGCAGGTAGGTCAGGTAACCGACGAGCCCGACGTCGATGGCACCGTGGATCCACCACGCGGGGGTCCACGCGACGACGGCGACGATCGCGGTCACCACCGCGCCCAGCAGCATCGCCAGCACGAGGCGCTGCCGGTGGACGTACTTGGCGCGGGCCGCGAGCTCGGCGGCCTCCGGGTCGAACCCGCCGCGACCGGGCCGGTAGCGACGGCCGGCACGAGCGTCGTCACTGTGCACGCGCCGCCACTGGCCGTCCTCGTGTTCGGCGTCGTGGTCAAGATCATCCACGTCGACTCCGGCGTCGACGTCGTCCCGCTCGGCCTCCGGCATGGCGACTGCCTCCTCCACCCTCATGGTCCTCGGAGTCTTGCGCGCACCGGCTCGCGCGGCCGATGGCGTGCCACTGCCCCGCCTGACCACCCGAGCGGCCAGCGCGGAGTCCGCGGTCTTGGCGACTTCCTGCCTGCGGCGGGAGAACATGGGCACCAGCACGACCAACCAGGCCGCCGCCAGCGCAACGAAGATCAACGAACTGGGCATGCCTCGCCACCTCCCCCTGGCCATCGGCAGAAATCAACGATCACCACGCTAGCCACAACAGTCACATCTGTCTCTGAGCCACGCCGAGACGCAATGGTTCCGGTAGCGACAAGAAAACCCTCGAATGGAGCAGTGATCTACACCGGACGGTCGGCGTGTCGGCGGTGTCACACCCGCGTGTGAGTGATCACGAGCGTCGCGCGCGTCCCGACCGGACGAGCTCGGAGACCAGTCCTTCCGGGTGGTCCTCGACCGTCGTGCCGTACACGTAGTGATCGCGCCACGCACCGGCGACGTCCAGGTAGCGCTCGAAGAGGCCCTCACGACGGAAGCCGGACTTCTCCAGCACTCGCACACTCGGCTCGTTCTCCGGCCGCACCGTCGCCTCAAGCCGGTGCAGGCCGACCGGGCCGAAACAGTGGTCCACCGCGAGCGCCACCGCCGCCGTCGCGACGCCTCCACCCGCGCGCTGCTCGGTCACCCAGTAGCCGACCCACGCGGAACGCAACGCGCCCCGCACCACGTTGCCGACCGTCAACTGACCGGCGAACACACCGTCCACAGTGATCACGAACGGCAGGCCATCGCCGCGACGGGCGATCGAGCGCAGCGCACTCCACTGCGCGGGCCACGCGAGCTTCGCGTTGCGGCTTTCCCACGTGCCCATCGACGTGGGCTCCCACCGCTGCAGGTAGTTGCGGTCGCGGAGCCGGCACATACTCCACACCGAGCCGTCCCGCAGCTTCGGCGGGCGCAACGTGACGACACCGGCAGGCACCACCAGCGGCCCGAGCAACGCCGGCCACCCGGGGCTGCGACCACGATCGAGCGCGGCGCCCTGCATCGACCTCTCAACCCCTCGCCGGTCGTCAACTGCGCTGGGACAAGTAACTGATCCGCACGTCCTCGCCCGCGGAGATCTCGGTGACGTCGTCGTCGACGACAGCCAAGCAGTTCGCCTCCGCCAGTGACGCGAGCAGGTGCGAACCCGAGTTTCCCAGCGGTTGCACAAGATACGAGCCGGTGTCCGGGTCGCGCAGCAGCTGGCCGCGCAGGAAGCCCCGACGTCCCTTGGTGGAGGTCACCGGGGAGGTCAGGCTCGCGGTCACGGTGCGACGGTGCGGATTCGCCTTGCCCTGCGCCGACCGGATCAGCGGCCGCACCAGCACCTCGAAGACCACCAGCGCGCTGACCGGGTTTGCAGGCAGCAGGAACGTCGGCACCGAGTCCGGACCGAGCCGGCCGAACCCCTGCACCGAGCCCGGATGCATCGCCACCCGCGTCACGTCCAAATCGCCGAGTTCCTGCAACGCCGCGCCCACGTCGGCGCCCGCCGAGCCACCGACACCCCCGGCGATCACCACGATCTCCGAGAGCAGCAGACGCCCCTCGACGACCTCTCGCAGCCGCTGCGGGTCGGCGTCGACGATGCCGACCCGGGTGACCTCGGCGCCCGCATCGCGCGCCGCCGCCGCGAGCGCGTAGGAGTTCACGTCGTAGACCTGCCCCTGACCGGGCGTGCGGTCGACGTCGACGAGCTCGTCACCCACCGAGATCAGCGAGACCCGTGGCCGAGGATGCACGAGGACCTTGCTGCGGCCTACCGCCGCGAGCAGACCCACCTGTGCGGGACCGATCGTCGTGCCGCGCCGCACGGCGACGTCGCCGGTCTGCACGTCCTCGCCGGTGCGCCGGACGTACGCCGCCGACGGCACCGGGTTGCGGACGGTCACCTTCGCGGGGTGTTCGTCGGTGTGGTCCAGCGGCACCACCGCGTCCGCCAGAGTGGGCAGCGGTGCGCCGGTGTCGACCCGGACTGCCTGGCCGGGTTGCAATCGACGCGGCTGCCGCGATCCGGCAGGGATCTCTCCGACCACCGGTAGCACCGCGCCGTCGTCCGAATCGGAGTGCACGTCCACGCTGCGCACCGCATAGCCGTCGACGGCGGCCTGATCGAACCCGGGCAACGCACGTTCAGCCACGACCTCTTCGGCGCACAGCAATCCCTGCGCCTCGGAGATCGCCACGCGCACCGGTGACGGCCGCACCGCGGCAGCGAGAACGCGGGCGATCTGTTCGTCTACTGACCTCATCGTGTCGACCTCTTCCCGGACCGGCTCCGCCGCACCACCCGGGGTCGGCGCGGCGGCGCCCTCAGCTCCTGTTCACCCTCGCGCCGAGCCAGTCCCGCAGGTCCGGCCCGTACTCGGGATCCTCCAGCGCGAAGTCCACCGCAGCTTTGAGGAAACCGCCAGGATTTCCCAGGTCGTGTCGCGCACCTCGGTGAATCACGACGTGCACCGGATGCCCCTCGGAGATCAGCAACGCTACGGCATCGGTGAGCTGAAGTTCACCACCCGCGCCCGGTTCGATCCGGCGCAGCGCGTCGAAGATCGCCCGGTCGAGCAGGTAGCGGCCTGCGGCAGCCAGCCGGGACGGCGCATCGGCGGGCGCGGGCTTCTCGACCATGCCGTGCACGGCTTTGACGTCGTCGTCGTCGGTCGCGGAGACGTCGAAGACCCCGTACGACGAGACCTTGTCGGGCTCCACCTCGAAGGCACACAGAACACTGCCGCCCTGTCGCTCCCGCACTTCGGCCATCCGGCTCAGCACACCGGCAGGCAGCACCAGGTCGTCCGGCAGCAGCACGGCGACGGCTTCCTCCGTCGCGGTGAGGTTCGGCTCGGCGCATCCCACCGCGTGACCGAGCCCCAGTGCCTTGTCCTGGATCGCGGTCTCGGCGGAGATGAGCGCGGGGCCGCGTCGCACCTTGTGAAGCAGATCCGTCTTCCCACGTTCTTCGAGCGTCCGTTCCAGCTCGGGCGCGGACGTGAAGTAGTCGGTCACGGCGCGCTTCTCCGCCGACGTGACGACGACGAGCCGTTCGGCCCCCGACTCGGCCGCCTCACCGGCGACGAGCTCGATACCGGGGGTGTCGACGACGGGAAGCAGCTCCTTCGGGACGGCCTTGGTCGCCGGGAGGAACCTCGTTCCCAACCCGGCCGCGGGCACGATGGCGGTCTGGAACGCGGCAGTCCGGGGCGAGCGCGTCGGGCTGTTCATGGTCCGCGAGCCTAGCCAAGTTGACTACGATGCGTCCTCGTGACTCGACCGGCCCACTCCCCCCTGTCCAAACAACAGTGGCGCGAGACGCTGACACGTGATCGCGCCACCGTGCCCGCGGAGCGGCGTGCGCTGCAGGCATCGGCGCTCACCCGCCTCGCGCTGGAGGTCGTCGCCCGGACCGGCGCGCGGGCCGTGTGCTGCTACGTGCCCGTCGGTGACGAGCCGGGCGAGCTGGCGTTGCTGGACCGGTTGCACGAAACGGGTGTCGAGGTACTGCTGCCGGTCGTCGTCGGCAGGGGGCCACTCGAGTGGGCCCGCTACACCGGTCCGGACTCGCTGGAGCGAGCGGCGTTCGGGCTGCTGGAGCCGAGCGGTGAGCGGCTCGGCGCCGAGGCCGTCGGCCGCGCCGAGGTCGTGTTCGTCCCCGCGCTCGCGGTGGACCGTCACGGCATCAGGCTCGGCAAAGGTGCCGGGTACTACGACCGTTCGTTGGGCGCGGCTCGCCGGGAGGTCGAGCTCGTGGCGGTCGTCGGTGACACCGAGTTCGTCGAAGCCCTGCCCGGTGAGGAACACGACGTACGCATGACGGCTGTGATGACGCCCGAACGAGGTGTGGTCCGGCTACCTGTGTGACGGACCTGTGTTTGCAGCGAGTGCCACTCGTGCCGCATCATGGAGGCTGGCACTCCGTGTCTTCGAGTGCCAAACAGGAGCCCGTGAACGCCAGCACTGCTGGCGGCTTCGGACTCGACCACGGAGCTTCCGGTGTTGCCGCACGTGCCGGCCGCGTCGAGGCTCCCGGCGACCAGGTGCTCCGCCGAGTCGAGCGCCGATGGCGAACCCCCGGAGGTTGACGGCCGTGCCCAAGTACCAGTACGCGTGCACCGAGTGCGGACACGACTTCGAGGTCGTGCAGTCGTTCAGCGAGGACTCGCTCACCGACTGCCCGCAGTGCGAGGGGCGGTTGCGCAAGCTCTTCAACGCCGTCGGGATCGTGTTCAAGGGCAGCGGCTTCTACCGCACCGATAGCCGCTCCGGCTCGGTCACGAGCGGGAACGGATCGAGCAGCTCGTCCGGCAGCGACTCCGGTTCGTCCGGCTCCGGCAGCTCCGACTCCTCCGGGTCCGGCTCGTCGGGCTCCAGCTCGTCCGGGGCCAGTTCTTCCGGGTCCGGCGACTCCGGCAGCTCGTCCGGCTCGTCGGGGTCGAAGGCCACCGCCTCGGCATCCTGAACCCACTCTTCTGCGTGATCCCGCTGTCCTCGGGACGGCGGGTTCACGCGTGTGTGGACCTCGTGTGACCGGCATCGTGGCTGGTCAGCCAGCCAGACACCAGCCTGCGCGGAGTTGTCCACAGGCCGTCGAGTTGTCCACAGTTCGCCTACTTGTCCTGTCCGAGCCGGTCTCCCTCTGCCTAGCTTCGGGGCATGGATTCCCACTCGCGCCGGTGGCGCGCACTTCGTGAGCGGCTACTCGCGCACCTGCCGCAAGGGCCCGGCACTCGGGTGACCTTCCTGCGCCGGATCGCCGCAGCCGCACTTCTCGTACTCGCCGCCGTCCTGGCGGTCCAGCCCTCGGCGACCACAGCGCCCGCAGAGGCGACCGTGTTCGTCGCCGAACGCGACCTCGCGCCCGGACGGCCGCTCGGCCCCGACGACGTGACACCGCGACAAGTGCCCGCCGAGCACGTGCCGAACGGTGCGCTGACGGACTCCTCGCAGGCCACGGGGCGAGTGCTCGCCGCGGCAACCCGTGCCGGTGAGCCGCTTACCGACGTGCGTCTCGTCGGACCGGAGCTGACCCGGCTCACCAGCGGCGACCAAGGGCACGTCGCGGTCCCGGTTCGTCTCGCCGACCCCGACGTCGCCGATCTGCTGCACCAGGGTCGGCGCGTCGACGTCGTCACCACCGCGGAATCGACCTCGCCGGATGCGGGCGCCGTGGTGGCCGAGAACGTGCCGGTCCTGGCGGTCGGGCCGAGTCTCGACACAGCGGGGGAACAGGGCAGACTGCTGGTCGTCGCCGTGCCCGGCGATCGTGCGGCTCAGGTCGCTGCCGACGCGTTGACGCACGCCGTGACAGTGACACTCCGCTGACTCTTCCCCGCTCGGCCGCGTCATCGACGAATCCGAACGCACGCTGTCTACGATCCGATCACGCGAATCGGTCCCACGAATCCGACCAACCTCGAACCCGACCGACAAGGAGCAGCTGTGTTCAAGGGCTTCAAGGACTTCCTGATGCGCGGCAACGTCATCGACCTCGCCGTCGCCGTCGTCGTCGGCAGCGCGTTCACCGCACTCGTCACCGCGTTCACCACGAACATCATCAAGCCGTTCATCGCCGCCGCCGGTGGCGACAACGTCAGCGGCTTGAGCTTCCAGATCGTGGCGGGCAACGAGGCCTCGACGATCGACGTCGCGGCCGTGATCAACGCGTTCGTCACGTTCTTCATCACGGCGGGCGTCGTGTACTTCCTGTTCGTCATGCCGATGCAGAAGATCCAGGAGCGCCGCAAGGCGGGCGAGGAGGAAGGTCCTGCCGAGCCGACCGACGTGGAACTGCTGCTCGAGATCCGCAACCTGCTCCGTCGCGAACAAGGACTGCCCGAGTTGGACGGCCTCGCGGACGAGAACCTCACCTCGGCTCAGTCCACGCAGCAGCACCCGGACCGCAACTGAGCAGTGTCTGGGCTCTGCGGTGGTGATCGCTTTCGGCGCCCCAGCTTGCCGCTCGCGGTGTTGGCCTCGCCTCGACTACCAGCACCGACGCAGCGGCGCCGCCGGCATCGCGAGCGACAACCTGCAAAATCCGGAGCTTTGCCTGTTCTCGGGCCGCGGCGCGAGACCTGCCGGGCATCAAGACAAGAACAGGCGCCGAGAGTGCATCGGGGGAACTGGCTTTTGTGCGACGGGCGCTCAACTCGGGTCGTGATGCGGTGGCCGGTTCTCCCGGTACCAACGCTCCGACTCGTCCCGCCCCTCGGGCTCGTCGCCGGTACTGCCGCTCCGTCGCTCGTCGGACGTGGTGTCGGGCAACACGTCACCGAAAACTTCGGCGAGCCTGCGCGCCCGCTCGGTCTCGGACGGGTGCTGTTCACGAGCCATGCGCCCATCCTGCTCCACCGAACCCCGGACACGACAACCCGCCCGGGTCACAGCCGCACTACCGCAACGGTGATCATGGTGTCACCATGAGTCCACGAAGCGCTCGCGCCGCGTCGGTCGCACCGATCGACGATGCGGACACGCGCAGCGTTCCGAGCCACGGAGGCAGAAGATGAGTTTCCTGGACAAGGCCAAGAACTTCGCCGAGCAGGCGAAGGGCAAGGCGGGCGAACTCGCCGACAAGGCCGGCCCGCACGCCGGTAAGGGCATCGACGCCGCCAAGTCGGGTCTGGACAAGGCCACCGGCGGCAAGTACCACGACAAGATCGAGACCTACGGCAACAAGGTCGAAGACGCACTCAAGCGCGACCAGAACGGTGACGGCGACGGCGGGCAGGACCCGAAGCCCGGCCAGGGGCCGAAGGAGACCTGAGAACTCCGGTCAGACGGTTCTGTTCAGGGTGGGTCGGGTGGCGGAACCTCAGCGGTCGTCAGACTGCGTGAGGTTCCGCCGTCAGCACGGGCACGCTCCCAGAGTGCATTGTGGAACCTGGGCGATCACGTATGACCATGCCTACGGGCACGAAAGCCAGTTCCCGAATGCACTCTCAGCGACGCCGGTCAGGCCGGTTCGAGGCCCGACAGCTGCTCGATGACGTGCGCGACCAGTGGTGTCAGCGTGGCCATTCCGTCGCGGACCGCGGCGCGGGAACCGGCCAGGTTGACGACCAGGGTGCTGCCGGAGACACCGACGAGACCGCGCGAGATGCCCGCATCCACCGCTCCGGCCGCCAGGCCGGAACCGCGCAGTGCTTCGGCGATCCCCGGGATGGGCTGATCCAGGACGCCTGCCGTCGCGTCCGGCGTGACGTCGCGCGGCGAGACTCCCGTGCCGCCGACGGTGATCACCACGTCCACACCGCCGATGACCGCGGTGTTCAACGCGTTGCGGATGTCGACGGTCTCCCCGGCCACCGCGACGGCACCGTCGACGATGAACCCGGCTTCCTCCAGCAACTCGGTGACCAGGGCACCGATGTTGTTCTCCTGCTCCCCGTGGGCGACCCGGTCGTCGACGACGACGACCAGAGCCCTACCCAACCGCTGCGCGCTGCGTTCCATGTCGTTCACCGTAGTAGCAAGCCCCTCGGTGGTCAGATCGAACTCGGCGATCATTTCCGGCGGTTCTCCCCTCTCCCGATCCACGAGACCGCTCGCTCGGTCAACCATGTCGCTGAACTCCTTGCTGTCGGTGAACAATGCGCCCACACTTCGCCGTTTTCGCTCCGCGCCGCCGGTGACACCGCCTGCGGCGAGTGACCGCCATGTCCGATCCTCGACAGATCCGAGTTCGCCGACCGATGCCGTGTCCTCGGCCTCCCGTGCGTCGGGAACAGCGGTGTCGGCCACGGCAGGGTCACCAACGGCGGTGTCGAAGACCCGGCCCGTGGCGGAGTCTCCGACCTGATCGGCGAGGTACCGGCCGACAGCTCCGTCTCGACCGTCCCCTCGTCCGGTTCGGTAACCGCCGCAATCCCGTCGGAGTGTCATCGAGCCCCCTACTTCTGGCCGGAGAGGGTGACGTCGACGGTGCGTTCACCGCCTCCGCCCTCGCCGGCCACGGTCAGCGTCACCTGCGCCCCGGGCGTCTCGGCGCTGACGGCGGCAACGAGCGTGTCGGCGTCGCGGATGGCCCGGTCGTCCATCTTCGTCACCACTTCGCCCTGCCTCAGTCCGGCCCGCTCCGCGGGACTGCCGGGCACGACCTCGGCGACGAGCGCGCCTGCTCGGCGAGCATCGGTGATCTGCACCCCGAGCGTGGTGTGCGTCGCCGACCCGGTCCGGAGCAGTTCGTCGGCGATCCGTCGCGCCTGGTCACTCGGGATGGCGAAGCCGAGCCCCACCGACCCGGCCTGCTGCTGGCCGGACCCGGGGCTGTAGATCGCCGAGTTGATCCCGACGACCCGCCCCTCCATGTCGACCAGCGGCCCACCGGAGTTGCCGGGGTTGATGGCGGCGTCGGTCTGCAGCGCGTTGAGCACGCTGCTCTGCTGCCCGCTCTCACCGCCTGCGCGCACCGGCCGGTCCTTGGCGCTGACGATGCCGCTGGTGACCGTGCCGGACAGTCCGAACGGCGAGCCGATCGCGACGACGTCCGAGCCGACGGGCAGGTCACCGGAGCTGCCGAACTCCGCAGGCTGCAGTCCGGTGATGTCGGCCTTGACCACGGCGAGGTCGGATCTGGGGTCCTTGCCGACAACCCTGACCGGGGCGCTGCGATTGTCGTGGAACAGCGCCGTCATCTGTCCGCGCTCGGCGCCTTCGGCGACGTGGTTGTTGGTGAGGATGTAGCCGTCCTCGGAGATCACCACACCGGACCCCTCACCAGAGCCCTGCGCGGAGTTCACCTGTAGCTGCACCACGCTCGGCAGCACCTTGTCGGCCACGGCCTGCACCGAACCCTGGGGGGCGTTGTTGATGCTGCGCGCGGGAGACGGCGTGTTGAGGGACGTCGAACCCGGGGTGTTCTCGGCTCCCATCCGGTAACCGACGAGACCACCTGCCCCGCCTGCGAGGAGTCCCAGGACCAGCGCGAGCCCGACCGCGCCCGCGACGAGCTTGCCCCCGCCTCCTCGGCGCTTGCCCTGGTTCTCGGGCTGGTGAACCGGGCTCATCGGGTAGTAGCCGTGCTGCTGGCTCGCGTCCTGTTCGCCTTGCCCGTAGTGCCCCTGTGAGTACGCGCCTGGGGGGTACTGGCTCTGCCCGTACCGGCCCTGCTGGCCGGGGTCGTTCGGGCTCCCGCTGCCGGGATACGGCTGGAACTGCGCCGTCGGCGGGTTCTCGCCGTAGTGTCCGGCGCCCGCAGGCGGCGTGCCCAGGCCCTCCGGCGTTCCGGACTGCTGGGGTCGTGTGGTGTGCTCCGGGGCCGCCCCGGCCTGCTCTGGCGAGCCGTGCGGCTGAGGTCCGCCGGCGGCGGTCTCGTCACCGGCGCCGTTCGGACGGGGGTCGTTGTCGGCCATACCCCACACTCTCCCCCGTCGAGCTGAGATGCACCTGAGACGGGCCTAGGAGCTGAACACGAATCGGCTGGTTCAGAGCGCATTGTGGAACTGGGGTAGGTGGTCCGGCACCGCCGCCCCGGAGCCCCTCACTCTGCCGCGGCTGATCACGTACGACCGTGACTCACGAGCACAAAAGCCGGTCAGACCGCACGGAGCCGCTCGGCGATCTGTTCCGGCTTCACGTCGTTGATCCAGACGCGCATCCCGGACTCCGACCCGGCGAGGTACTTGAGCTTGTCGGCGGACCGCTTCACCGAGAACAGCTCCAGGTGCAGCCACGTGAACTCTCGGCCGGTGCGAACCGGTGCCTGGTGCCATGCGGCGATGTAGGGCAGCGGTGCGTCGTAGAGCGCGTCGAGCCGACGCAGCACGTCCAGCTGAACGGCGACGAAGTCGTCGCGTTCGGCCTCGGTGAGCGCGACCAGGTCGGGCACTCGCCGATGCGGCACCACCTGCACTTCGACCGGCCACCGCGCGGCGGCCGGGACGAACGCCGTCCAGTGCTCACCGGCGACCACGACACGGTCACCGCACGCCCGCTCGGCCGCGAGCACGTCCCCGAGCACGTGCGTCCCGTGCGCGTCGAAGTACTCGGACGCCACGCGCAGCATCGTCGCGGTCTTGGGGGTGACGAACGGGTACCCGTAGATCTGACCGTGCGGGTGATGCAGCGTCACGCCGATGTCCTCGCCACGGTTCTCGAAGCAGAACACCTGCTCGACGCCTGGTGTCGCGGACAGCACCCGGGTCCGCTCCGCCCACACGTCGACGACGGTGCGGGCATGCTCGGGGGAGAGCTGCCCGAAGGACGTCGTGTGCTCCGGGGTGAAGCACACGACCTCGCACCGGCCGCGCGCCGGTTCCGACGGCACCAACGGCTGGCACGGAGCCGTCCCCGATTCACCGGTGACCTGCGCGAACGACGGAAACCGATTCTCGAAGACCACGACCTCGTAGTCGCTTTCGGGAATCTCACTCGGCTTGCCCGGCGCCGACGGGCACAGCGGACAGGAATCGGCAGGCGGCTTGTACGTGCGCGTCTGCCGGTGCGCGGCGAGCCCGACCCACTCGCCGGTCAGCGGATCACGCCGCATCTCCGAGGCCGGTGCCTGCGCGGGCAGGTCCCTGAGGTCGTCGGCGTCGCGAGGCGGCGCCGACGGGTCCGTGTCGTAGTAGACGATCTCGCGGCCGTCGGCCAGGGTTCGCGGTGTGATTCTCATGCGCTACCCCCGCGAGAGTCGAGGTCGGCGACCACGAGTTCGTGCACTTCCTCGCTGAGCATCCTGCGCGCGTCGGAGTGCAGCCCGTCGTCGGTGACGAGCACGTCGACCTCGTCGAACCCGACGATGGTGGAGATGCCGACGGTGGCCCACTTGGCGTGGTCTGCGACGACCACCAGCCTGCTCGCGGCCTCCGCGAACGCCCTGTTCGTCTCGCTCTCCTGCAGGTTCGGTGTGGTGAACCCGGCTTTGGCCGCCATGCCGTGCACTCCGAGGAACACCAGGTCCAGGTGCAGGGAGCGCAGCGACTGGACGGCGACCGGCCCGACGAGCGCGTCGGACGGTGTCCGGATCCCACCGGTGAGCACGACGGTGCGGTCGGTCCGCCCGCGCTGCTGGAGAACGTCGGCGACCCGGACCGAGTTCGTGACGACGGTGAGGTCGGCGACGTCGTCGAGAAACCGGGCGAGCGTCCACGTCGTGGTACCCGCGGTGAGGCCGATCGCGGTGCCGGGCCGCACGAACTCGGTGGCGGCGCGGGCGATGGCCTCCTTCTCGGCGAGCTGCCGCACCGACTTCGCCTCGAAGCCGGGCTCGTCGGTGCTGCGTCCGAGCGTCGACGTCGCACCGCCGTACACCTTCTCCACGAGCCCGCCGCGAGCCAACGCGTCGAGATCGCGACGGATCGTCATGTCGGAGACGCCCAGGCGTAGCACGAGGTTGCTCACCTGCACCGCCCCGGCGCGGCGGACCTCGTCGAGGATCATCTCTTGACGTTGTCGTGCGAGCACTGCACTCATTCCGTTCGGGCCGATGGGGCTCCCGTCCAGGCGGAGCTTCGCCGAAACAGGGACACCTGAAACCGTAAGTCAACACAACCGAACACCGAAAGTCCGGGTGACGGACCCAACGCGAGGTGCCGATGTTCGTTACTGTTGGGTTTCCTCGTGCGAACGCGTGCTTCGGCCGGGTAGCCGCATCGTCAGCAGCGCCCCGCCCTCCGGGGCGTCGCCGACCCCGACCTGCCCGCCGTGGCGCTCGGCGACCTGCTTGACGATCGCGAGCCCCAATCCCGAGCCGGGCAGCGTGCGCGCGTCCGACGAGCGGTAGAAGCGCTCGAACACGTGGGGGCGGTCGTCGGGTTCGATCCCCGGCCCCGCGTCCGCGACCTCCAGGACCGTGAAGCCGGGCTCCGTGTCGGGCCTGAGTTCCATCCGCACGGTCCCTCCCGCCGGGCTCCACTTCGCGCCGTTGTCGAGGAGGTTGACCACCGCTCGCTCCAGCGCGGTGGCGTCCCCGAGCATCGACCACGGCTGCACGCGGACATCGAAGTCGACGTCGCCCGCTCGGCGACGAGAACGACTCAGCGCACGCTCCACCACGTCGACGAGTTCGACCGGCTCGTGCACAGCCTGGGGTGCGTCCTCCCGGGCCAGCTCGACGAGATCACCGACCAGTGCCGACAACTCGGTGATCTGCGCGCGCACGTCGGTGAGCATCTCCTTGCGGTCCTCCGACGCCAGGGTCGGAGCGCCCGGCTCGTCGGAGGCCATCAACAGCTCCAGATTCGTCCGCAGCGAGGTCAGCGGCGTGCGCAACTCGTGTCCCGCGTCGGCGACGAGCCTGCGCTGCTGCTCCTGCGACTCCGCGAGCGCACCGAGCATCTTGTTGAAGCTGGTGGTCAGCCGGGCGAGCTCGTCGTCGCCGCTGACCGGGATCGGGCGCAGGTCGCCGGTGCGCGCGATCCGCTCGGTCGCGGCCATCAGCCGCTGCACCGGCAACAGCCCGCCGCGTGCGACGGCGGTCCCTGCGGCCGCCGCGAGCAGGATCCCGGAGCCGCCGATCACCACGAGCACGATGCTCAGCTGCGCCAAGGTGTTCTTCGTCGGACGCAGCGACTGGGCCATGACCAGGGCACGGTCCTGACCCGACGGCAACGCCACCACTCGCGTGTCGCTGCCCTCGTCGGTGCGCAGCGAGTGCGGGATCTGTCCCTGCGCCACGGCGAGTTCCTGCAGACCCGACGGTGGCCGCTGCCCCCTGCCCGAGATCTCGGTACCGTCCGCGAGCACGAGGCTGATCTTCAGGTTCGCCGCAGCGTAGAACGCCGCGGGCGCGGACTGCAGATCCGGTCCCAGTACCTGCGGCCCGGAGACGGCCTGGTTCGCGCGCTCCATGAGGTTGCTGTCGACCTGCTCGTACAAGCTGTCGCGGACGGTGAAGAACGCGCCCAGCGAGATCAGCGCGACCGCGCCCGCCACGCACAAGGCGCCGAGCAGCGTGACCCGGTTGCGCAGCGAGACGCGTTGCCAGCGCCCTGCGGCCGGCCCGCCCGCACGCACCGCGGCAAGCATCCGGCGAAGGGTCACGGTGGCGTCTCCCGCAGCACGTAGCCGACACCGCGCACGGTGTGGATCAGCCGCGGTTCCTCGTCGGCCTCGGTCTTGCGCCGTAGGTAGCCGATATAGACCTCCAGCGCGTTACCCGAGGTCGGGAAGTCGTATCCCCACACGTCCTCCAGCAATCGACCACGGGTGAGGACCTGCTTGGGGTGCGACATGAGCAGTTCGAGCAGGGCGAACTCGGTGCGGGTGAGGCTGATCGAACGCTCCCCGCGTCGCACCTCGCGAGTGCCGGGGTCGAGTTCGAGATCGGCGAACCGGAGCACCTCCGGCGCGCGGCCGTCCACCTCCTCCGGCGGGGTCGCGCGACGCAGCAGTGCCCGCAGCCGGGCGAGCAACTCCTCCAGGGCGAACGGCTTCGGCAGGTAGTCGTCTGCTCCCGCGTCGAGACCGGCGACCCGGTCGGAGACGGCGTCGCGGGCGGTGAGCACCAGGATCGGCAGGTCGTCGCCGATGCTGCGAAGACGACGAGCGACCTCGAGGCCGTCGACCCTCGGCATCATCACGTCGAGGACGAGCGCATCCGGGCGTTGCCCTGACAACCAGTCGAGTGCCTGCTGACCGTCCGCGGCGAGTTCCACCTGGTAGCCGTTGAATTGCAGCGACCGGCGCAGTGACTCGCGCACGGCCCGGTCGTCGTCGACGACGAGGATCCGCATGAGGACAGTGTTCCCCGTAGTTCTGAGAAGCACCTGAGAAGCCCACCGCGCCACCCATCGCAACACCCCCGCTCCGCCCCCTGTGGACAACTCCCCCCACCTGTGGACAGCGGGGTGGCAAATTCGCGCGAATTTGCCACCCCGGGCGCAAAGGGCCTGGTCAGGGCGTGGCGAATTCGCGCGAATGTGCCGGTGGTGTCACGGGGCTCGGGTGGGCGTGGGTGTCTGTGGAGACGAAGGGTTACGCGCGGGGCGTGCCTTCGCACGGGCCGAGCGGTGTGCGGTCGCTCACCACGGACTCATGCCACAGAGTGCACCGGGCCGCTTGTACTGCGCACGACGTGAGCGCGGCGGAACGCTCCGCCTTCGGCACGTCGGGCCGTGCGTCGCGGCCCGGGAACGGCTCAGCGGCCGCCGTTGCGGCCGGGCCGGTCGCCGTAGCGGCGGCGGAACTTCTCGACGCGCCCCTCGCTGTCGAGGACCCGCTGGTTGCCGGTCCAGAACGGATGCGAATCCGAGGTCACGTCCACGTGAATGAGCGGGTAGGTGTTGCCGTCCTCCCACTCGACGGTGGTCTCCGACGTCGCGGTCGAGCGGGTGAAGAACTGCTTGCCCGTCGAGCGGTCCTGGAACACCACCGGCCCGTACTCGGGATGGATACCCGACTTCATCGCGTCGTCTCCTTTCTCGTTCCTCCTCCCGTCGTACCCGGCGACAGGAGGAAACATGCATGGTCACAGCGGCTGTGTGCGCCTCTCGGGAGGAAAACATGAATCGCCTCTCCCTCGTCCAACGGGTCGTTCTCCCTCCCACCACCCGCGCCGTGAGCCGAGGCACCGGGGCATGGTGGCGGCAGCGAAGGCCCGGCAGGATGTCCGGGTGAACACCGCAGGCCCCTTCTCCTCATCCTTGTCCGCAGTCCCGCCCTCGGCGGCAGAGCTCTACGACGTGATGCACCGACGCCGCGACGTGCGCTCGGAGTTCACCGGTGAACCTCTCCCCGACGAGACGCTGCGCCGGGTACTCACCGCCGCGCACAGCGCGCCGAGCGTGGGGTTGACGCAGCCGTGGGACTTCGTGGTCGTCCGCGGCGAGGACACCCGCCGGGCGTTCCGCGAGCACGTCCTGGCCGAGCGGAGCACGTTCGCCGCCGAACTGAGCGGTGAGCGCGCGCAGACCTTCTCGAAGATCAAGGTCGAGGGGGTCGTGGAGTCCTCGCTCGGAGTGGTCGTCACCTACGACCCTGATCGCGGTGCGCCGGCCGTTCTCGGCCGGCACGCGATCGCCGACGCCGGGTTGTACTCGGTGTGCCTGGCGATCCAGAACCTGTGGCTCGCCGCGACAGCCGAAGGCCTCGGTGTCGGGTGGGTGAGCTTCTATCGGGAGGACTTTCTGCGACGACTGCTGGACATTCCGCAGGGCGTGCGCCCGGTGGCGTGGCTGTGTCTGGGGACGGTCCGGCAGCTCGCCGAGACACCGGATCTGGAGCGGCACGGCTGGCGCACACGCCTGCCGCTGGAGGATGTCGTCCATCACGAGAAGTACAGGCGTGGACGCTCCCGGTAGCCTGGATCCGGCATCCCAGTCGGACAAGAGCTGCGAGAGGCGTGGTGCGGCATCACCAACGTCCCCTCCTCGAGGGGCTGATTCCGGAGCAGGACCACAGGTTGCGGTCACTGCTGGATTCCGGGCGCGTGGACGAATGTCAGGAGGGGTTCGAGGAGCTGATCTGTCCCGCACCCGGGGTCGTGGATGACGACTGGCCACGCTCGACGGTGCTGGTGCACCGCGCGTTGATGGCGTGGCGGCTCGGCCGGATCTCCCTGGCACTGGAACTCGCCGCCGAGGGCTGGGCCGAACTCGATCGTGACGAGCCGAGCGGCCCCGCCGCCGCGCACACCCTCAGCATGCTGGGATACCTGCTGGAAGGTCATCGCACGTCGGCGCTGGGGCTGTTGTCGCTGGCCGTGGAGGTGGCACGCGAGTCGGGCGACGAGTCTGCCCTGGCCCACTGCCTGCTCCGGGAGGCGACGGCACTGGTCGCGCGGGCTCTGCACGTCGATGCGCTTTCGATGCAGTGCTACGAGCAGGCGCTCGACCGGTTCGACGAGGCACTCCGGCGGGGCGACGACGGACCGGTCACACGACGCGCTCTGTCGGGCAGCGCCCGTGCGCTGCTCGGGATCGGGCAAGCCGACGAAGCGCACCGACGCGCGAAGTCCGCGCTGGAGCAGAGCATCGCCGAGCAGGACGTGTTCTGTTCGGCGACGGCGTACTGGGCGCTCGGTTCCATCCACCGCGAAGCGGGCGATCTGGAGCTGGCACGGACGAAGACGAGCCGCGCTCTGGAGGCGGGAGAACGCATCCGGGACACGCTGCTGGTGATGCAGTTCTCCGACGATCTCGCCGCGATCTGCCACGAACTCGGCGACTCCGTCGGGGAAGCGGAGGCGTTGCGCCGCACGGTGAACGCGAGTTCGGTGACTGTCTCGACCTTGCAGGAAGGGCTCGGGCAAGCGCTCGAACAGCGTCGCGTCGCGGTGCAGGCGCAGCAGCTGGCGTCCGCTGCGCAGGAGGCGGCCACCCGGGACCCGCTGACCGGGCTGACGAACCGGCTCGGTCTCGAACGGCAGGCACCGGAGCTGCTGGAGCAAACCGCCGCGCAGGGCCGGGTACCGTGGCTGATCCTCATCGACGTCGACTGGTTCAAGGGCGTCAACGACGAGTCCGGGCACGCCGCGGGGGACGTCACGCTGCAGGAGGTGGCGCACCTGCTCCGGAGCGAGACTCGCAGCCGGGATCTGCTCATCCGGTGGGCAGGCGACGAGTTCATCGTCCTGCTCCTCGACCCCGACAACGCGGGGGCCGACGCCGGAGCACTCGTCGCCGAGCGGATCAGGGCGGCGGTGGACTCCCATGACTGGCGCCTCGCCGTCGGCGCCACCGCCCAGCCTCCGACGGTCAGCATCGGTGTCGCCGCGGGTCCCGCGCACCTCGACAGCCTGTTCGCCGCCGCCGACGCCGCGCTCTATCGTGCGAAACGCGCGGGTCGCAACCGCGTGGAGATCGACCACTCCGCCCACGACAACGCGATCACCTCGCCGTGAGCTACGACCCCGCGCCGGAAGTGTCCGCCGGCCGCACTCGGTCGTACTCCATGTGCGTGGCGATTCGGTCCGCGAACTCGCGATCAGCGAATCGCTCGACGATCCACAAGGCGAGATCGACACCGCTGGACACCCCGCCCGCGGTCAGGACGTCGCCGTCGTCGACGACCCGGTCGGTGACCACAGTGGCGCCGGTGGCCCGCAGATCGTCCTGAGCGGCGTGGTGCGTGTTCGCGCGTCGAGCACCGATCACACCGGCGTGTGCCAGCAGCATGGATCCGGTGCACACTCCGGCCGTCACGGCTCGGGTGGCGGCGTCTGTGAGCAGTGGCAGCCAGTCTCCGCGCTCGACTTCGCCCCATGCGCCCGCTTCGGTGCGAGCGGCCCAGCCGCCACCAGGCACGATCAGGAGGTCCGCGCCAGGTGAGTAGGTGGCGTCCGGAAGGAAGCGGAGGCCGTAACTACCCGTCACGTGCTGCTGCGGCTCACGCGTGACGAGTTCGGTCCGGAACTCGGCCCCCAGGCGTTCTGCTCGACGGAACACCTCCAACGGACCGAGAGCGTCCATCTCGTCCACTCCGTCGTAGACCACGATGTCGATGCGCACGATGCGACTCTACGGCGCGGCGAGCCAGTCGGATTCCAGTGATCGCATCGCGACAGCGACGTCCGCTCATTCGACCGCCCGGGTCGACACGGGATCGTGGAGCGCCCACGCGACACCGACGCCCGTCACGGGGTATGCAAGTCGCATGACCTACCAACCGCCGCTGCTGGTCGCACTGGATCTGACAGGGACCTTCGCGTTCGGACTCAACGGGGCGTTGACCGCGGTCCGCGTCGCACGGCTCGACGTGGTCGGCGTCGTCGCCCTCGGCATGATCACCGCGCTGGGCGGCGGCGTCATCCGCGACGTCCTCATCGGGGCGATACCGCCTGCCACGTTCCGCGACTGGCGTTATTTCGCGCTCGCCGTCGCCGGTGGACTGATCGCGTTCGCGCTCAGCAAGGCGCTCGACCGGCTGGGTACCCCGATCATGGTGCTCGACGCGATCGGGTTGAGCACGTTCGCGGTCATCGGCGCGAGCAAAGCACTCGACTTCGGTCTCGGGATCGGCCCCGCGCTCCTGTTGGGAGTGGTGACCGGAGTGGGCGGCGGCACGATCCGGGACATGCTCGTCCTGCGCATTCCGACGGTGCTGCGCAGCGACCTGTACGCCCTCCCGGCCTTGGTGGCGGCCGTGATCACCGTGATCGCTTTCGAACTCGGCTTCTACGGGCTGCCTGCCGCGCTCGCAGCCGCGGCGGTGTGTTTCGTGATCCGCGTGCTCGGCGTGCGGTACCGGCTCCAAGCGCCCGAACCACTCGGCTCGGTCAAGCGACGGAAGGCTTCCGAGGGCGAGTGAGAGTGCGCGGGTTGATCTGTATGGACACCACGTGCTCAACCCGACCACCAAGCAACACTGTCTGCCAGGAGTCCCTACGAGGCGTCGTCGTCCGTGACGGTCAGCGGCTCGGCTGCCTGTGCGGCGGCGGTGACTCGCTGCAGGGTGTCGATCAGTTCGCGGTTGGCGCCATGGTCGGAACGCTGGAGCGCGCAGCGCAGCGCGTGCGGGATGCCGGTGGCGCGGGCGCGCAGCTCGCGGCCTGCGGGGGTGAGGCTGACCAGCACGCGGGACTCGTTGTCGCTGGCACGGCGCCGCGTGACCAACCCGTGGGTTTCGAGTCGTTTCAACAGTGGTGACACGGTGCCGTAGTCGAGCTGCAAGGCTTCGGTGAGGTCTTTGACCGGACGGGTGTCGCGCTCCCAGAGGACCAGCAGCACGAGGTACTGCGGGTAGGTCACCCCCAACTCGGTGAGCAGCGGGCGGTACAGCTCGGTGACGGCCCTCGACGCGGCGTACAGCGCGAAGCACAGCTGGTTCTCCAGCTGAAGGTCCTGCGCACCCTCGAGGTCGTCGGGGTGTTGTGCCTGCGATGTCGCCATGGCCCGACGGTAGACGGCACGCAGCTCGGACTCAAAGTCCTCGTGGCCCAGGTGCTGGTGTGCCCCTGATTCACCGCATCCGAGTGTAGGCAGACCGGGAGCGGGGAACGCCTGGAGCACGGGTTCGTGGTGCGCGATCCGGCTTTGTTCCGAGCCGCCCACCCGTTGCGCCGCGATGTTGCGTAGGCCCAGATCGTGTACCTAGTGTGCAAGGACCTGGAGCACCATTTCTTGGTGGACGATGACTACCGGAGGACGAATGCGAGCCACGTTGATCTACGGCGCCGGTGACGTCCGGGTGGAAGACGTGCCGGACGCGAAGCTGGCCGAGCCCACCGACGCGCTGGTGCGGATCACGCGAGCCTGCATCTGCGGCAGCGACCTGTGGCCGTACAAGCAACGGGAGGCCACCGCGACCGGAGATCGGATCGGGCACGAGTTCATCGGTGTGGTCGAGGAAGTCGGCTCCGCCGTGACCGGGTTCGGCCCCGGCGACGTGGTCGTAGCACCGTTCCTGATCAGCGACGGCACCTGCGAGTTCTGCGCCGAGGGGCTGACCTCCTCGTGCGAGCACGGCGGCGGCTGGGGCGCAGGCACCGACGGCGGCCAAGGGGAAGCCGCCCGGGTGCCGCTGGCCGACGGCACGCTGGTGAAGCTGCCGGTCTCGGCGGACGACCCGCTGATGCCGTCGTTGCTGACCCTCTCGGACGTGTTCGCCACCGGCCATCACGCCGCGATCTGCGCGCGGGTGGGAGCCGGTTCGCGAGTCACCGTGATCGGTGACGGCGCGGTCGGTCTCTCGGCGGTGCTGGCCGCCAAGCGGCTCGGCGCCGAGCAGGTCGTCCTGATGGGCAGGCACCCCGATCGCACCGATCTCGGTCGCTCGTTCGGCGCCGACGAGGTCGTCGCCGAGCGAGGCGAAGAAGGCGCCACGCGGGTACGCGAACTCACCGGCGGCAACGGCACCCCGGCGGTACTGGAGTGCGTGGGCACCGAGCAGGCCCTGGAGACGGCGCTCGGGGTCGTCCGCGCCGGTGGCGCGGTGTCCCGAGTGGGTGTGCCGCAGTACGAGAAGGGCCGCCTGGACTTCTCCCACGTGTTCTTCCGCAACGTCTCCATCGTCGGCGGTGTCGCGCCGTCGCGCGCTTACATCCCCGAGCTGCTGGAGGACGTGCTCTCCGGCGAGATCCAGCCCGGCCGGGTCTTCGACCGCACGGTCGGCCTCGAACAAGTTCCGGAGGGCTACCGCGCGATGAGCGACCGCGAGGCACTCAAGGTGCTCGTCACCCCGTAAGCGAACGGGAGGTTCGCGATGTTGGACTCGTACGTGACGCTGGGGCGCTCCGGACTCCGGGTGAGTCCGTTGTGCCTGGGCACGATGACGTTCGGACAGGACTGGGGCTGGGGTGCCGACGAGCACGAGTCGCGCGCCGTGCTCTCGCGTTACCTGGAGCGCGGCGGCAACTTCGTCGACACCGCCAACATCTACACGAACGGCCACTCGGAGAAGATCATCGGCGATCACTTCGCCGAC
Source organism: Allosaccharopolyspora coralli (assembly GCF_009664835.1). Taxonomy (NCBI): domain Bacteria; kingdom Bacillati; phylum Actinomycetota; class Actinomycetes; order Pseudonocardiales; family Pseudonocardiaceae; genus Allosaccharopolyspora; species Allosaccharopolyspora coralli. The sequence goes on along the minus strand of NZ_CP045929.1, from coordinate 606,918 downwards.
CACCCGGGGCTCCGTGACCGCGTGGTGCTGGCCACGAAGTTCTTCGCCAACCTCTACCCCGGTGATCCCAACGGTGGCGGCACCGGACGCAAGGCGGTCATGAGTGCGGTCGAGGAGTCGCTGCGCCGGTTGCGGACCGACCACATCGACCTCTACTGGATGCACGCCTGGGACCAGGACACTCCGATCGAGGAGACGATGCGGGCGCTCGACGACCTAGTCGGCGCGGGCAAGGTGCGCTATGTCGGATTCTCCGACACCCCGGCATGGAAGACCGCCCAGGCGCACACGCTGGCGCAGTCGCGCGGGTGGACACCGCTGACCGCGTTGCAGGTCGAGTACTCGTTGCTCGAGCGCACCGTGGAAGGCGAGCTGCTGCCCATGGCCGAGGACCTCGGCCTGGGTGTCACCCCGTGGAGTCCACTCCGGGGTGGTCTGCTGTCCGGCAAGTACACGCGGGAGAACGCGGGAACCGCGCAGTCCGACCGCGGACCGAACCTGACGGGCCAGTTGTCCGAACAGGACTACGCGCTGATCGACCAGCTGCGGGCGATCGCGGACGGTCACGGCGTGTCGGTGGCGGCTGTTGCGCTGGCGTGGGTCCAGCAGCGTTGCCGGGTGCACTCGACCATCATCGGCGCGCGTCGGCTCGACCAACTCGAAGCCAACCTGTCCGCGCTGGAGATCGAGTTGAGCACCGACGAAATGTCCACTCTGGACAAACTGTCGCAACCGCGCCTGGACTTCCCGGCCGACTTCCTGCAACACACCCCGCACATCGCCCACGCCGGAGCCACGGTCAACGGCCAGGAGACCCGGACACCGGCCAATCTTCCGGCGTCCGACGCGGATCGATACTGAACTGCCCGCAACACCCCGTATCGCAAGGAGGAACGACATGAGCATCGTCTACACCGCGGAAGCCGTCTCCAGCGGCGGCGGCCGAGACGGGCAGGTTCGCTCGTCGGACAAGCAGATCGACGTGCCGGTGCGAATGCCGACCGCGATGGGCGGCGACGGCCAGGGCACCAACCCCGAGCAGCTGTTCGCCGCGGCCTACGCCACGTGCTTCCACGGCGCACTGCGGCTCGTGGCCAGAAACGACGACGTCACCGTTCCCGACGGAACAACCGTCGACGCGGAAGTCGGCATCGGACCGGACGAGACCAGTTTCGGTCTCAACGCCACGATGACCGGCCACTTCCCGGGTATGGACCAGCAGGCCGCCGACGACCTGATGCACAAGGCTCACCAGGCCTGCCCGTACTCGAAGGCCACCCGCGGCAACATCGACGTCACGCTGCGGGCCACGGTCTGACACCGGCTCGGAACGGTCTCGACGAGGACTGGAGGACGTTCTCCGTGGCTCTGATCAGTAGTTCCGGATTCGCCCACGTGCGACTGACCGTCACAGATATCGCCCGCTCGAAGGCGTTCTACGACGAAGTGCTCGGCTGGCCCGTGGTCATCGACAGTTCCGATCGCGCCGACGAGGCGGCGGTGCGGGAATCGCCGGAGCAGTTCTACGGCGGCACCGTGTACCAAACCCCCGGCGGAGAACTCCTCGGGCTTCGCCCGGTGGCCCCGTCGGGACAGCGGTTCGACTCCGAAAACACCGGCCTGGACCACCTCAGCTTCTGGGTCGACTCACGGGACGAACTGGTGACCGCCCGCGACCGGCTCGACGCCGCCGGGGTCACCCACGGAGAGGTCATCGACCTGCCCGACTCCGGGCTGGCCATCCTTTCGTTCAGCGATCCCGACGGGATCCACCTCGAACTGACCGCCTCCCTGGCCTGAGCGGCCACCCGATCCGGTCCTTCCGGGCACGCATGGGCCCGGTGCGCACGCACGACCCACGGGGGGCCGTGCCCGGGAGGACCACCCCAGCACAACGACGCGATCGAGGAGCAACGATGCGAGCCGTGCAGGTTGCCCGAGCGGGCGCTCCGCTCGAACTGGTCGAACGAGACATGCCCCAGGTCCGCGACGATCAGGTCCGGGTGCGGGTCGAGGCGTGCGGGGTGTGTCACAGCGACATGTGGGCCAAGGAAGGAGTGCTACCCAGCACCCCGTATCCGATCGTTCCCGGCCACGAGATCGTGGGCGTGATCGACGAACTCGGCCCGGCGGTGACCGGGCCCTGGCAGCAGGGAGAGCGCGTTGGGGTCGGCTGGTTCGGCGGCTCCTGCCACCACTGTGAGTCGTGCAGGCGAGGCGACTTCGTCACCTGCCCGAACAGCCCCGTCCCCGGGATCACGTTCGACGGCGGCTACGCCGACTACGTGGTCGTCTCGGCCGACGCCTTGGCCCGGATACCCGAGGAACTCTCCTCGACCGAGGCCGCACCGCTGCTGTGCGCAGGCGTGACCACGTATCACGCACTGCGGGAGAGCACCGCTCGGCCGGGTGACCGCGTCGCGGTGCTCGGCGTCGGCGGCCTGGGCCACCTCGGCATTCAGTTCGCCGCCCGGATGGGCATGGAGGTCGTCGCGATCTCCCGCGGTCCCGCCAAGGCCGACCTCGCGCGAAAGCTGGGCGCGCACCACCACATCGACAGCCAGGCCACCGACCCGGGCCAGGCGCTCACGGAGCTCGGCGGAGCGCAGGTCGTGCTCGCGACCGCGTCCAGTGGCGAAGCGGCCTCCCAAACCGTGCCCGGCCTCGCGCCACGCGGGCAGCTGCTGGTGCTCGGCGCGGCGAACGACCCGCTGCAAGTGGCCGCTCCCTCACTGATCATGCCGGGCGCCTCGATCGTCGGACATCCCTCCGGCACCTCGAAGGACTCCGAGGACACGCTCCGATTCAGCCGGCTCACGGACATCCGTCCGATGATCGAGACCGTGCCGCTGGACGAAGCGGCCGACGCCTACGAAAAAATGATCACCAACGAGGCGCGGTTCCGCATGGTCCTGACCACCTGATCGATCATCGAGCCGGAAGGAGGATTCGTCATGGCACTGGTGCGAGTCGGCACCGAGAACAGCGCCGAGGTCGAGCTGTACTACGAGGACCACGGCTCGGGAAATCCGGTGGTGCTCATCCACGGATGGCCGCTGTCCGGCCGGGCCTGGGAGAACCAGGTGCCCGTGCTCGTCGAAGCGGGCCACCGCGTGATCACCTACGACCGCCGCGGTTTCGGTCGTTCCTCACAACCGTGGGGCGGCTACGACTACGACACGTTCGCCGCCGACCTGAACGCTTTGCTCACCCACCTCGACCTGCGGGACGCGACCCTGGTCGGCTTCTCGATGGGCGGCGGCGAGGTCGTCCGCTACCTGAGCCGCTACGGCACCGACCGCGTGTCCAAGGCCGTGCTGGCCGCTGCCGTCCCGCCGTACCTCTACCAGAGTTCGGACAACCCCGGCGGCGGGTTGGACGACGCGACGATCCAGCAGTTCCGCGACGGCGTGCGCGGCGACCGCATCGCGTTCCTCGACGGGTTCGTCACCAACTTCTTCGCCACGGGCGAGCGCTCCGACCTGGTCAGCGAACCCACCCGTCTCTACCACCGCGAGATCGCGTCGTTCGCGTCGCCGAAGGGAACCCTGGACTGCGTCGGCGCGTTCGGCCTGACCGACTTCCGGGACGAGCTCGCCGAGATCTCCGTGCCCACGCTGGTGATCCACGGCGACTCGGACATGATCGTGCCGTTCGAGGTCAGCGGCAAGCGCTCCCACGAGACACTCGCCCACGGCTCGCTGGCCCTGATCGAGGGCGGCCCGCACGGCCTCAACACCACGCACCCGGAGCAGTTCAACCGCGCGCTGCTCGACTTCCTGTCCTGACGCGGATTCGAACGGACGGGCCGCCGGATCCGGCGGCCCGTTCACTCTCGAGCCCGACGCACCGCACGCCTGCTACTTGCCCACGCGCTCCCGGTGTCGGCACCCGGGCCAGCAGCAGGGTCGGCGCCGGCCTTCTCCCAACTCTTCTTGAGTCCGGCGAATGCGGCGCCCCCGAGTCGCCGTCTGCTTGGCGTCCTCGACCCAGCAGATGAACTCGTTGCGGGCCAAGGGTGTGATGTCCGCCCAGGCAGCCAGTGCCGTGGGGTTCGCGAGCAGCGCCTCGCTCAAGTCTGCGGGCAGCTCGTGCACAACCCCACCGGGCACCTCTCGGCTGTTCACGCGCCCACGGTAGCGCCCCGGAGCCGCGCCCGCGTCATGACAATTCTGTCGTCGCTGTCGGCTGTCGTCAGCCTGACATCGGCAAGGCGCGGCTGAGGCCGGAAGAACCGCGTCGCGTCACGATGGGGAACCACGACGCGCCCTTGAGAAGTTGGCTACGTCGCAGTCGTTGAGGCGGACGCGTGTGGGCAGTCGGCGGCGGGAGCCGGACGGACGGCGGCGCAAGCGACTGCGATCGCGAGCCAGAGCGTGCCGAGCAATGGAATCGCCACAATGCACTCAAGACGGCCACGAGCACACCGACGAGCGCGATCAACACGAAGGTCGCCCGCCATGTCAGGGCGTCACCGAGGAACGCCCCGAACGGCACGCCGGTGAACAGGGCGACGGTGAGTCCCGCAGTGACCACCGCCAAGTATCGGCCGCTCTCTCCGTCGGGGGCGGCCATCCCTGCGATCACCATGCAGGTCGGCGACACAGCGGCGGCTGCCAGCCCGGCGACGACCCGCAGCAGCAGGGTGAGGGTGAACTCGTCGCTGACCGCGACCGCAGCGTTGGCCACCGCGAAAATCACCAATGCCCCGGTCAGCACCGATTTCTTGTTCAGTCTGTCGGTCAGGAACGCGAGCATCGGCGCCCCGGCGGCGAACGCGATCGCGAAAGCAGTGACCAACAGTCCCGCGGTTCCTGGCGTCACCTCGAGGTCGCGGGCCACGTCCGGCAAGATCCCCGAGATCACGAACTCGTCGGTGCCGAGGGCGAGCATCCCGACGAACAAGCACAACAGCCACACCGGATAACCGGCAGCTCCGACACGCCTCATCCCCAGTATCCATTCTATAATCGACGAACATCGAACGATTGTCAGAGTACGATCGAGGAGTGGCTGCCGCAACACACCCCTCGATGGAGTCCCTCAACCTCCCCACGGTGCTGCACGCATTAGCCGACCCCATCCGTCTGGGACTCGTTCGACTCCTCAGCGACGGCGAAGAGCGGGCCTGGGGTGACCTGGACGCGCCGATCGCCAACTCCACGCTCAGCTACCACCTCAAAGTGCTGCGATCGGCCGGAATCACGCGCACCCGCGAAGAGGGCAAGCGATGCTTCGTCCGGCTTCGCAACGACGACCTCGAAGATCGCTTCCCCGGGCTCTTGACCACCACGCTGACACTGGCGTCCGGCTCGGCAACGGGCATTGCCGAAGTGGGGCTACACAGCACCAAGCAGTAGACGCCACGTGACGACAAGCGTGAGCGCAGCTCCCCGCACCTCGAGCGAGGTGGCGGGTCAGCGAGGACTAGCCTTCGCCCGGTGGATGACTGGTTCAGGGCCGGTACCGGTGAGGTGAGGGCGTGAGTCGCCCCGGCCCGGTCGCCCAGATGCGACGGGGGGCGTGGCGGACGCTGCGTAGGTTGACACCGGCGTCGGGGAGTCCTGCTCGCGGTGTCGTCGCCGGCTTCGCGGCGACGATCATCGTGGGCACCGTGCTCTTGATGTTGCCGGTTGCCAGCGAGCGTGGCGAGCCGACCGACATCGTGGCGTCGGTGTTCACCGCGACCTCCGCGCTGTGTTTGACGGGTCTGGCGGTGGTGGATACCGGGACCCACTGGTCGACGTTCGGGGAAGTGGTCATCCTCGCACTCGTCCAGGCCGGCGGCCTGGGCATCATGACCCTGGCCTCGCTGCTCGGCCTGTTGGTCTCCCGCCGGTTCGGCCTGCGAATGGAACTGACCGCGCAGAGCGAGACTCGAAGCCTCCAACTGGGCGACGTGCGCAAGGTCGTCGTGGGCGTGATCAGCCTCAGCATCGTGATCGAGATCGTCGTCGCCGTCGTGCTGTCCACGCGGCTGATGCTGGGGTACGGATACCGCTTCGGCGACGCGATGTACTCCGGTGTGTTCCACGCGGTGTCGGCGTTCAACAACTCCGGGCTCGCGCTCTACAGCGACAGCATGATGCGTTTCGTGGACGATCCGTGGATCACGCTCACGATCGCATGCGCGGTACTCACCGGCGGTCTGGGCTTTCCGGTGCTGTTCGAACTAGGCCGTCGACTGCGACGGCGACACCGCGGACGGTGGTCCCTGCACACCAAGATCACGTTGATCACCACCGGCGCACTTCTCGTCGTGGGTTTCGCGTTCATCGCTGTCAGCGAGTGGGACAACGAGCGCACGCTCGGTGTGTTCGGAGTGCCCACCAAGCTACTGGCGGCCTTCTTCGCGGCCGTGATGCCCCGATCCGGCGGCCTGAACAGCATCGACACCGGCGACATGACCGCGACGAGCCTGCTCGCTCAAGACGTCCTGATGTTCATCGGTGGCGGTAGTGCGAGCACTGCCGGTGGCATCAAGGTGACGACGTTCGCGCTCCTGGCGTTCGTGATCATCGCCGAGCTCCGCGGCGAACCCACCGTGCACGTGATGGGTCGCCGCCTCTCCGACGGAGTCCAGCGTCAGGCGTTGACGATCGCGTTGCTCAGCGCCGGCCTGATCACCGTCACCACGATGACGTTGCTGACCGTCACGGACTTCAGCCTCGACGCCGTCCTCTTCGAGTCGATCTCGGCGATGGCCACGGTCGGCCTGTCCACCGGCATCACTCCGCACCTGCCACCGACAGCGCAACTACTGTTGACGCTGCTGATGTTCATCGGCCGGCTGGGCCCTGTCACCCTGGGCGCGGCTCTTGCACTGCGCGAGCGCCCGCGCCGCTACGAACGACCCAAGGAGCGACCCATCGTTGGCTAGGAACAACAACACCGACAACCGCGCGGTCATCATCGGTCTGGGCCGTTTCGGCGGTTCGCTGGCGCAGGCACTGATGGAACAGGGCACCGAAGTTCTCGCGATCGACGCCCGCGAAAAGGTTGTGCAGCAGTACGCCGACGTGGTCACCCACGCCGCCGTCGCGGACTCGACCGACATCGACGCCCTGCGACAGCTCGGAGTGCACCGCTCCCCTCGGGCCGTCGTCTCCATCGGCGCCGACCTGGAAGCCAGCATCCTGACGACCTCGGTCCTCGTCGACTTCGGTATCCCCAACATCTGGGCCAAAGGGCTCTCCCGACAGCACGCCAAGATCCTGGACCGAGTCGGCGCACACCACCTCGTGCTGCCCGAACACGACATGGGCGAACGCGTCGCGCACCTGGTCATGGGCAGGATGCTCGACTACATCGAATTCGAGGACGACTACACCCTGGTCAAAACCGCCGCGCCCGCCGAAGCGGTCGGGCGGCCACTCGGCGACAGCCAACTGCGCACCCGATACGGCATCACGGTCGTGAGCATCAAACGGCGCGGCGAAGGGTTCACCTACGCCACGGCGGACACCATCGTGCGCCCCGACGACCTGCTCATCGTCGCCGGGAAGTCCCACGACACCGAACGCTTCGCCGAAACCACCTAGCGTTATACCTGCGGGGAAACGCATCGCAGAGGCCCACGCCCATCGGCCTGAGCCGCACTGCGCAGCCTCTGCGAACGCGTTCGGTCACTTGTCGCCGTTGAACTTCTTCTTGAACTCGTTGAGCTTGGACTTCGTCTTCGGGTCCGAAGCGAACTTCTTCGCCTGATCCATCATCTTCTTGCCTTGTGGGCCTTTCGCGAACTCCGAAGCCTTCTTGAACAGCGACATGACGTCCTTCCTGACAGGAATGGTCTACGACACCGAAGGGTACCGACGCAGAGCATCGCACCGCTGGATCAGCACTGCCCGTGCGGACACCGCAACCTCGCCTGACGGGAGGACTGCCACGGTGGCGGTGTACAGCGGGCGGACAAGATCAAACATGCGTCGGCTCACGGTCGCTCACCTGGCTCTTGCTGCCGACGTACTGGCCGTGACGAAAGCTCGTGTAGGAGAGGCCGAGCACGGCGCAGCACAGCGCCGGTACCCACAGCGCGTGGATGCCGACCATGGTCGCCATGTGAGCGCCGACGACACCACCGGCGACGAACGTCGCCAGGGTCGCGGTCAGCAGTAGGTATTTCCACAGCGGGGAGTGCTGGTGGCGGATGCCTCCGATGAGGACACCGAGGTCGGTCATCGTTCCCGTCATGTGGCTCGTACGCATCACCATGCCGCGATAGTTGGAGAACACCCCGTTCTGCAGCCCGCAGGCGGCGGCGGCCAGCACCATCGCGGCGATCAGCCCCAGCTCGATGCCCGCCAGCGGAGCCGCCCCCAGCAGTGCGGCTTCGGCCAGCAGCGCGACACCGTAACGACGGCCGGTCACCAGACGGTTGGGGCCGACGATGGTCCCGGCTGCGATCGCGCCGACGAAGAAGGCGAGCAGGATCGTCACCAACGTTCCCATCTCGGCGAGGTTGCCCCCGCGTTCGTGCACGCCGTCGTGCAGATCCATGCTGAACTGCGACAACGAGCCTGTGACATGGCTGACCGGATGGAACAACGACGTCAGAAAGACTGAGTTGACGAACCCGGCGACGGCGGCGAGCACCGCGGCGGCGATCACGACGAAACGCTTCAGGCGAGGATCCTGGGCGCCATCGGTTTGGGACATGGACGACTTCTCCTGTGTCGGCGTACGTGGCTTCGAAGGACGTCACGACGCCGCTGTCGGCCTGTCCTTTCTCGATCTTCTCCCGATTTTTCCCGAAACCTGCTGACAAGCGGTCGAACGGCCTGTAAACATCCTGTAGCCACCAGGACTGACCTGTCCGCGTACCCGCATCCCGCTGTCGCCCGTCCCGTGCCGGTGGAGTCTGGCCGCGCGGTGTAGGCCAGCACCGAGGTGACGCTTCGACCACCTTGGACGGATTCGCGTGCTCCCGGCCGGACGAGCTGCCGACCCGCCAACCGGACTCCGTCTCGCGCGCTTCCGGAACGAGCACGTACCCGGTCGAATCCCGGTGCAGGAATGAGTCGCTACGACCAGTTCCGCGTGAGCCTTTTTGGTTGCTCTGACCACCAAAAAGACTCACGCCCCCAACGCCGACACGTGCGGCGACGTTTGCGCAGCGGACGGACGCGCTCGCCGACATTGAACCGGCTGAGTGGGACGAGTAGGGGGCAAAAAATGAGGGTTGATCTTACTGTAGTTCCCTGTTCCTGCGACGAGTGACGACACGTTCCAATGCATGTCGACAAGCGATGTCGCGTCGGCGCCTTTCTGGGTGCTTCGTCCGTTTCAATCGGAAACTACAGTACTGATTATTCGGATTGGCCCAACAGAGAACGAGCTCCTGGCACCCTCGTGAGTTCAGCAGCCGCGTCAGAATGCGCTCCGCTTCGGCTTCTGGCGAGTCGCCTGCCGGAAACCGCATCAGTGAGTTAGTGCGGCGTTTCGTCACGGGGTCGATGCCCGCGTAGACCTTCATCCGCAGCGCTCCGCTGGGGAGTTTCGCCAGGTCAAGCGATGCGCCCTCGGTAGGATTCGAACCTACGACCCTCCGCTTAGGAGGCGGATGCTCTATCCCCTGAGCTACGAGGGCACGGCCGACACGGTCGACCTCCCCGTAGCCTACCGGTGACGCGTCAGGCTGCGAACAGCGGCCGGTCCCGTCGGGGCGGGTCACGACCCGCCGTCACCGCGCAGGCACTCGAAGATCAAGCCCAAGTCCATCTTCCCGACGACGTCGAGGCACGTCTGGAACTCTTCGCCACCGAGTTCCGGCAGTCCGGACGGGCCGGGGTTGCTCGGGTACCGGGGCTGTGGAGTGAAGGTGGGCAGCGGCTCCGGCGTGAACCGCTCGAACTGTTGTCCGTCCTGCGCACCGGCGCCTCGCGGGGTGGGTGGCTCACCTGCGATCTCGCGTTCGTCCGGGGCCACACCGCCGGGTCCGGTGCCGCTGTCGGTGTAGGCGAGCGGGTCGTTCACCGGGTCACGCCCGTCCGTGTCGCCCTTCTCCTGCGGTTCCGGCGTAGGGACCGCCGTCAGCAGAGGCTGCGCAGGCCGTTCCATTCCGACGTCTCGTGGGGACGACAGCGCCCAGACGGCCGCCGACACGACCATCACGGCAACGATCACGCTCGCGACACGGACAACGTTCACAGCAGTGTTCCTCAGCGCAGGTGACAGGGACGGCACCAGGACATCGGCACCGTTACCCCCACCATCGCGGCGGCGCCCCGTTTGTTAACGCACCCCGCGTGCGTCACCCGTTTGCAGCGGTATGTGCTGGACTCCGCGCGTAGTCTGCACGGGAATACTCACCAACCAGGGGCGTGCCGTGACTGTCGAGTGCTTGCTGACCTCGTTCATCGTGACGGTCACACCCGGCACAGGCTGTCGATCTTCTTCCTGGCGTTCCTGCCGCATTTCGTGACGCCTGGCCAAAGCCTGTTCTCGCGGATGATCGCCCTCAGCGCAGTGTTCATGGCGATGACGTTCGTACTGTACGGCTCGCTGGCTGCGATCATGCGGGATCGGGTCTTGTCGCGACCGAAAGTGATGGCATGGATGCGGCGCACGTTCGCCGCGGCGTTCGTCGGGCTCGGGCACACACTTGCCCTCACCGGCCGAGTCGAATAAGCCTGGGTTTGCCGCAAGAGAAAGGAGCGTCGTGGAGGAGTACGACAAGCAGCACATCCGTCGCGCGGTGCAGTTGGCGACGGCCGCGCTCGAAGCAGGTGACGAGCCGTTCGGATCTATCCTGGTCGCCGACGACGGAACCGTGCTCGCCGAGGACCACAACCGAGTCAGTGGCGGCGATTCCACGAAGCACCCAGAGTTCGAGCTGGCGCGCTGGGCCGCAACACACCTCACTGAGACGCAGCGCGCCGCCGCGACCCTGTACACCTCCGGTGAACACTGCCCGATGTGCGCCGCGGCGCACGGATGGGTCGGACTCGGTCGCATCGTGTACGCCAGCTCCTCGGCGCAGCTGAGCAGCTGGCTCACCGAACTCGACGTCCCAGCAGGACCGGTTCGCCCCTTGCCGATCCGCGACATCGTCCCCGGCGCCACCGTCGACGGCCCAGACCCCGACCTGGCCGACCAGATCCGCGACCTGCACCGTCGCTATCACGCCGGGCGATGATCGACGCGTTCACCCCAGATCGGCGAGGTAGACGCCGCTGCGGGGTTTCGGGGTGAAGTAGGTGCTCTTGCGCGGCGTCGGCCGGTGGAGCCGTACCGCGTGCCGCACGTCAGTCCAGGTCAACGGGGCCAGTAACACCGCAGCGCCCGTCTCCGCAGGCAGGCCGCGCTCCGGCAACGCCGAACCGGGAAGGCACCGGACGTCGCTGCTCTCCGAGTCGAGATCGAAGATCTCGTCGATGAGCACGCGCTCGGCGAACCAGTAATCCCTGCCGACGCGCTCGGGCTCGACGGTGCTCGGCACGTCGATCTCGAAGGAGGCGCCACGCAGGCGGACCGCGAGTCGCCCCTGCGCTGCTCCGTCCACCGAGGACCGCACCGTGAGGCCGTGTCGTCTGCACCGTTGCTCGAACTCAGGGACCGACCAGTCAACGTCGCGCATCACCCGATGCAGAGGCCCGATTCGCACGTCCGGGCCGTCGGTGATGAGCGCGAGCATCCCGCCTACCCCCGACTCGCGCGCCGCGGCGATGCGGTGATTGCCGTCGGCGACCAGCAACGGATGCGCCGCCGCGATCCGCAACAGTGCGTTCTGGTCGTCGCCGGGACCGATCTCCCACAGCTCGTGGGAACGTGCTCGTTCGTCGCTGAAGGACACCACCGGGCCGCCGAGGCGCGTGGTCACGTCTCGGAGAGCGCTGCCCAACTCCGGCAGCGGCGATGTGGGCACGAGCATCGCGGCGCTCGTAGCACAACGAAGCCCGGCCAGTACCGCTGCGCGCTCGGCGACCACGGCCGGGTAGACGTCCTCACCGTGGCGCACGTTCGGCAGACCGTCGCGGCCTGCGGCCGATGGGTCGACCAGGCAGAGCATGCCGAACGCCGTGCCGTCGGACCCGCTGACCCGATACGGCAGCACCACGTCCTCGGCCCGCCGATAACGGCGCCGACGTAGCTCGTCGAGCTGGGCGCGAGCGCGGGGCAGCACGTCATCCAGGGTCAGTCCGCCCCGGCGAGCGGTGATCGTGCGATGCGGATGCTGAACGCTCAACAACGAGACGGTCTCGCCCGAACGCTGCAACGCACCGGTGACCTCGGCCGGGCTCGCGAACTCGTCGAGCCCACCTCCCGGTGGCTCGCCGCGGGTGATCCAGCCGCTCATCGAGCGCACCCCGTGCCGCATCGCCGCTCCCTTCAGTGCACCGCGCAGACCATTCGACCCGCACGCCCGGAGCCACGCCACCGCGAGACCGTTGCGCCGGGTTCGCCTACTCGTTAGAACCGTTCGGAACACCACCGCAGTCCGTGTCGAGGAGTGACCGTGCCCGAACAGCATCCCGGCGAGACGTTCGGCCGGGCAGCCCAGTCGCTGATCTACCGGGCAGGCGTCTTCGGTCGCTCACCACGCGTTCCGGTCTCCCCTCGCGAACTGGCGGCAGCCGCCGAACGTCGCATGACCAAGCAGGCGTGGCGCTACGTTGCCGGTTCCGCCGGGCAGGAGAGCACGGCGCGGGCCAACCGGACGGCGTTCGACCGGTGGCGGATCGTGCCGAGGATGCTGCGGGACACCTCGCGCCGGGACGGTTCCGTCGAGCTGTTCGGCCGTCGGCTGCCCGCGCCGGTGCTGCTCGCGCCGATCGGAGTGCTCGAGCTGGCACACCCCGAGGCCGACCTCGCGGTGGCGCGCGCCGCATCCGAACTGGACACGCCGATGGTGATCTCCACGCAGGCATCCGCACCGATGGAAGACGTCGCCGGGGAACTCGGCACCACGCCGTCCTGGTACCAGCTGTACTGGCCGAACGACGACCGGCTGGCCGAGAGCCTCGTCGCCCGCGCCGAGGCGATCGGGGCCTCGGCGATCGTGGTCACCCTCGACACGGGGCTGCTCGGTTGGCGCCCCCGCGACCTCGACATCGGGTGGCTGCCGTTCAGCCGCGGCATGGGTATCGCGCAGTACACCAGCGACCCCGTGTTCACCGAGATCGCCGAGCGTCGCGTACCCGCCTCCGCCGGTGACCGCCCGACGCTCACCGCCGTGCGATCGCTGCTGACCATGGCTCGGCGGTACCCGGGCCCGCTCTTGCGGAATCTGCGCTCGCCGCTGCCGCGCTCCGCCGTCGAAACGTTCATCGACGTGTTCTCCAACCCTGCCCTGGACTGGGGCCAGCTGCAGTGGTTGCGCGAGCGCACCTCCCTGCCGATCGTCCTCAAAGGACTGCAGCATCCGGATGACGCGCGGCGGGCGCTGGACCACGGCATCGACGGCATCGTCGTGTCCAACCACGGCGGCCGACAGGTCGACGGGGCCATCGGCTCACTGGACGCGCTCCCCGAAGTCGTGCGCGAGGTGGACGGGACCGTACCGGTCCTCTTCGACAGCGGCGTCCGGGGCGGTGCCGACGTGTTCACCGCACTCGCCCTCGGCGCCCGCGCCGTCCTCGTCGGACGCCCCTACGTGTACGGGCTCGGACTCGCCGGGCAGCGAGGCGTGTACGAAGCGGTCCGCAACATCATCGCCGAGTTCGACCTCACCCTCGCCCTCGCCGGCTGCACGAGTCCGGCCGACGTCACCGCGGACATGCTCCGCCGCGTATGACTCAGTGCGTTCGGGAACTGGTCTTGGTGCCCGTAGGGCACGCCTCATACGTGACCAGCCGGAGCAAGGTAAGAGGCTCCGGCGTTCGGAGTTCGTGCCTCGCAAGGCAGGGGTTCTCGCCGCGTACGCGTGGTACTCACGAGGACCCCCCCGCCGCGAAGCACGAACTGGGACGGCGGTACCGGACCCCCGACCCCAGCTCCACAACGCCCCTCAGCCACGCATCGGAACGGACACACCGTTGCGGATGAGGGTGCACAGTTCCGCGGAAGGCATGGCGTGGGCGAACAGCCACCCCTGGTAGGCGGTCACACCGATCGCCGAGAGCGTCTCCAATTGCTCCAGGGTCTCCACACCTTCCCCGATGCACCGACCACCGGCCGCGTGGGTGATGTCGACGATCGCCTTCACCAACGCGTGGTCCCACTTGTCGGTGGCCACGTCGGCCACGAAACGGCGATCGACTTTGATGATCTCCGCCGGGATTTCCTTCAACCTGCCCAACGACGAGTAGCCGGTGCCGAAATCGTCCACGGCGAACCGCACGCCCCGGCCCGCGAGCTCACGCATCCTCTTCAGTACCGACTCGGGCAGGTCGATCAGCGCCGTTTCGACGATCTCCAGAACGATGCGTTCCCACGTGATCCCGGTGTCCCGGACGAGCGCGGTGAGGTCGTCGACCAGCTCCGACTCGCCAGGCAACAGTTCGGAGAGGTTCACCGACACGCTGACCGGAAATCCGTTGTGCGACACCGGCCACTGCGCCGCCTCCGTGAGGGCGCGCCGCAGCACCCACCGGTCGAGCTCACGCATCAGACCGCCCTGTTCGGCGACCGGCAGGAACACGCCGGGGCTGAGCAGCCCTCGTTCGGGATGCCACCACCGGACCAGAGCCTCACAACTGACGACGTCCCCGTCGGCACCCACGATCGGCTGATACTCGAGGTGAAGCGCGTCGTTGGCGAGGGCGTCGCGGAGTTCACCCTCGAGGTGCAGCTGCAGTCCGACGGATTCGATCAGTTCGGCTGATGCCAGTGCGATCGACCCCGCTTTCGGACCCTTGTAGTGCAGGTCCGCGGCACTGGCGAGGCGGACGAGGTCGTCCACGGCGATACCGTCCGAACACGACGCGACGCCGATCGACGCCGACACGTCCACGTACTCACCCCGCAGCGGCACGGTCGTCCGGAACAACTGGTCCACCAGTGTCGCCGCGCGTTCGATCCCGCCGGCCGCCTCCGCATCGGGACACACGATGACGAACTCGTCGCCTGCGAAGCGGGCTGCCGACCATCCGTCCGGAAGCGTCGCTCGCAACCGTCGTCCGAGCGCGCCCAACAGTTCGTCTCCCGCGCCGTGACCGAGTGACTCGTTGATGCGCCGGAACTTGTTGACGTCGCAGTAGAACACGGCGAGTCTCTCGGGATCCGGCACCGCGAGCAGCGGGGGCACTCCCGCCCGGTTGGGTAACCCCGTCACCTCGTCGTGGATCGCCCAGTTGCGCAGTTCCTCCGCGTGGTGATGCCGTTCGGTGACGTTCTCGAATGCGATCAACCAGAACGGGTGGCCGGTCGCGGCCGTGGACCGCGCCATGTGCACCGAGCAATACACCCGCGCACCGTCGACGGTGACCAGCGACCACTCCTGGGTCGACGGCACGTCCGGGGGCTCCCCCGTCGCGTACCCGGCGAGGACGGAGGCACGCTGCGGCTCGTCCGAGTGAACGAATTTCGAGACGTGCGCACCGTGCACGTCGTCCGGCTGATAACCGAGCAACGAGCACAAGGCCTCGTTCGAGTCGAGTACGTACCCGTATCGGTTGAACAGCCCGATCGCCACCGGCGTGAGCGCGAAAAGGTCCCTGAACTGCCGCAACGAGCGTTCCAGCCGGTTGTGCGTCTCCGTCTCGTCCCGCGTGATCCGGGCGAAACCACGCAGCTCCCCCGTCTCACTGTGCAGCGCCGTGGTGGACACGTGCGCCCAGAAGATCGTCCCGTCCTGCCGGAGCCGCCACCCCTCCTCGGAGGACGTCCCCAGCTCGGCGGTGCGCTGCAGCAGGTGTTCGGGAACGCCCTCCGCGATCTGCTGGGGCGTGTAGAACATCGAGATGTTCCTGCCGATCACGTCCGCCGCCGCCACCCCCGTCATCCGTTCGGCCCCGGGGTTCCAACTACTCACGGTTCCGTCCGGCAAGAGCGTGTACACCGCGTACTGGCGCAGCGAGGCCCCGAACAAGCCCACGACGTCGGCATCCGAGCGCAAGTGGATCCTCGGATCCGGGTTGTCAGCGGCCATCCGACCTCCAGCTGCGGTACCCGACCCAGTGTGAGCGCACTGCGGAACCCACGCACGACACCGAAGTACTCACCCAGCGTAGTGACACGTCACGGCGCGACGACACCGTCGCCTCACCTCACGAGGCGAGAGTGCCGCTCGCTCCGGATCATGGTCGCACGCTCAGTCGAGCAGCTCCTCCCGCAGCGTCTTCTTGGAGAACTTCCCGGTGCTCGTCTTCGGGATCTCGTCGACGAACCACACTTCGTCGGGCAGCCACCACTTCGCGACGCGGCTGCGCAGGTGGTCGAGGATTCCGTCCTGGGTGAGCTCGATGCCCTCGGCAGTCACCACGCACGCGACCGGCCGTTCGTCCCACTTCTCGTCCGGTTTGGCGATCACCGCCGCCTCCGCGACACCCTGGAGGGCCATGATGTGGTTCTCGAGCTCCACCGAGGAGATCCACTCGCCACCGGACTTCACCAGGTCCTTCGTCCTGTCGACGAGCCGCACGCACCCATAGGTGTCGATGGTGGCGACGTCGCCGGTCCGCAGCCAGCCGTCGCGGGTGAACGCGTCCGTGCCGACCCCGGCGCCGTAGTAGGCCGAGGCGATCCACGGTCCCGCCGCCTGCAATTCACCGACGGACTCTCCGTCCCAAGGCGCCTCCTCGTCGGTGGTGGGATCGACGATTCGCAGATCGACCAGCGGCACCGACTGGCCCTGCGTCGCACGGAACTCGACGAGCTGCTCGGCGGTGAACTGATCATGGTGGCTGCGTGGCGTGGCCGACGATCCCAGCGGGCTGGTTTCGGTCATGCCCCACGCCTGCGTGATCGGCAACCCGATCGCCTCCCGCCACGACTCCGAGAGCGTGGTGGGGATGGCCGAGCCACCACCGATCACCGAACGCAAGCTGGAGAGGTCGTGATCGCGCAGAAGCGGCACCATGCCCATCCAGATCGTGGGCACACCCGCGGTGAACGTGACGCGGTGTGCCTCGATCATCCGCACGAGCGCCTCCGGCTTCATCGCGGGCCCCGGGAACACCAACGAGGCACCCGCGAGGACCGCCGAATACGGCAGGCCCCACGCGTTGACGTGGAACATCGGCACCACCGGCAGCACCACGTCTCGCTCGCTGAGGCCGAGGTTGTCGGCGGTCAGGCTGACGATCGAGTGCAGCACCGTGGACCGGTGCGAGTAGACGACGCCCTTCGGGTTTCCGGTGGTGCCGGAGGTGTAGCACATCGCCGCGGCGCGGTTCTCGTCCGCGACGGTGAACCTGCCTTCGAAGGGGGCGCTGGCGGCGAGCAGCTCCTCGTAGTCCCGGATACGCGGGTCGTCCGGGATCTCCGCGTCCGCGCCGTCGTCCATGACCACGACGTGTTCGAGGCTGGTCAGGCCGTCGACCATCGGCCAGAGCACCGGCAGCAGGGAGCGGTCGACGAAGACCACGCGGTCGTCCGCGTGCTCGACGATGTAGGTGAGCTGGTCCTGGAACAGGCGGATGTTGAGGGTGTGCAGCACACGCCCGGTGCACGGCACGCCGAAGTACAACTCCAGGTGGCGCTGGCTGTTCCAGGCGAACGTCGCGACCCGCGCGTCGTCCGGAACACCGAGGTCGTCGAGCGCGGTCGCCAACCGCCGGACACGCTGGGCCCATTCGGCGTAGGTGCTGGTCACCTCACCGTTCGCGGTGGTCGTCGTGATGGTCTTGGTGCCGAAGAGCTGCTCGGCGCGGTGGAACAGGTGCGGCAGCTCGAGCGGGCGGTCCTGCATCAAACCCTGCATCTGGTCGAACTCCTCATCCATACGACGTCCCGGGCGACGGGACAGGGGCGGTCACGGGCGGTGGGTCGTTCCGTTGGGCGGCCGATGCTCGGACACGGGTGTGTGGCTGTTCAACGAGCCGGGTGGCGGCGAAGTGCCCTTGATTCGGCGGCCGATTCAGGCAACGCCTTCCGGGCTGGCGCCCTCGACCTCGACGCCGTCCGCGACGATCCGCTCGATCTCGCCGAGATCGTCGCGCGAGAGCTCCACGTCGGCCGCCGCGAGGCTGCTCTCGATGTTCGCGGCGCTGCGGGCACCGACGATCGCCACGTGCACACCCCGTTGCGCGAGCACCCACGCGATCGCCAACTGCCCGACCGTGAGATCGCGCGAGCCGGCGAACTCGGTCAGCCGGTCTACCACCGCCAGGTTCTGCCGAAGCGTCTCGCCACGGAACGCCGTGGCCTGCGAGCGCCAGTCGTCGGAATCGAACGTGGTGTCGGTGGCGAGCCGACCGGTGAGCAGGCCGCTGCCCAACGGGCTGTAGGCGAGCACGCCGATGTCGTTGTCCCGCGCGTACGGCAGGATCGCGGACTCGATGCCGCGCCGGAACAGGTGGTACGGCGGCTGCAGTGTCTCCACCGGACGGATCCGGTCGAAGGCGGCCATCTGCACCGCGTCGTAGTTCGACACCCCGGCATGGCGGATCTTGCCCTCGTCCACGAGTTCCTGCAGTGCACCGGCCGTTTCCTCGGCCGGCGTGCTCGGGTCGGGCCAGTGCACCTGATACAGGTCCACGTAGTCGAGCTGCAGCGCACGCAGGCTGTCCTCGACACCCTTGCGCAGCGACGCCCGGGTCGCGTCTCGGGGACGTTCGCCGCCGGGGTCGATCGCGCCCTTGGTCGCGACGACCACCGCGTCCCGGTCGCTGTCGAGTTCGTCCCGCAGCGCTGTGCCCAGCACCTGTTCGGACATCCCCGCGCCGTAGGCGTGCGCGGTGTCGAAGAAGGTCACACCGAGGTCCCTGGCACGCCGGATCGCCTGCACCGCGGCGTCCTCGTCGAACGAACCCCACTCGCCTCCGAGCTGCCAGGTACCGAACGCGACTCGGGACACCTCGAGGCCTGATCGGCCCAACACGGTAGTTCGCATCGGCCCATGAGACCGCACGTCGGCGCGCATGACCAGGCTCCGCGCCGAGCACTACGCAGTGTTTACACGACTCCGTCGACGTGCCGACGAATTCGCCCGAACGTGACGTCGGCTTCTCCCTCAGTTGTCGTGCACTCGGCCCTGCACGACGTATCCCCACCCGAACGTCCGCATCGCCGTGGTCGATGACACAGAGTAATAAGGAGTGCTGAGTCGGCTGGTGGCGCTTACCGTGACAAACATGAGCACGCGTTCGGCATTCGAGGCGGCCGGCCGAACCCCCACGCGTGGGGGCACCGGCGACGCCCGAGACCGCGCGGGACACGCAGACTCGCCCGGAGGCTCGGTGCCGGAACCGGACACGCCGCACCCGATCAGTCAGGCGCTGCGAGCACTCGAAGCCATCGGCGAGGCCCCGGGCGGAGTGAGCGCGCAACAGCTCGCCACAGACCTCGAGCTCCCGATGGCGACGATCCGGTACATCATCACCACACTGCTCGATGACGGGCAGATCGTTCACCTCGCCGACCGGGACGTCTACGTTCCCGGCCGCCGGGCGCGTGATCTCGGCGAAACCCTGTCCCGGCAACTCGCCGTCCACCCGGACGTCGAGAACGCGATCAGCATCGTGCATCACCAAGCCGACGCGGCCGCGTACTACGCGGTGTACCGGGACACCGAGATCGTCATCGCGCACATCGAGGACTCCGATCGGCGCCCGCGCATCCGGCCGCTCGACGTCGGATTCCACGAGGCGGTCCATTCCACCGCTTTCGGCAAGATCATGCTCGCCTCGATGACGTTCGACCAGCGCTCCGCCTATTTCGAGCACGCGGGGCTGCAAGCGGTCACGCCGAGCACCATCTGCGACCGCGAGATTCTCGAGGAGCAACTCACCCACATCAGCGGTTCGCAGGTCGCACTGGAGAGCGGAGAGTTCCAGAACGGACTGGCGTGTCTCGGGTCTCCGGTACACGCGGCCAACGGTGTCGTCGTCGCCTCGGTCGCGATCTCGCTTCCGCTCGACGAGCTCCGCGCGCGGCGATGGAACGTGGAACGTGCCGTCCGCCAGGGAGCGGTCCGCATCAGCCGCTCGCTCGAGCGTCTCGGCGTCGGTAGCCAGTGATTCGTCCTGTGTGGATGCGGCGTCGCCGGTGAACACCGGGGCGAGCCGCTTCGCTTCGTGGTCCCAGCCGACACGTCCTTGCGTTCGTCACGGACGCCGAGGCCCCGTCGGGCCCGGGCTCTCCAGACCGGGTGATGCTCCCACGGGCGCCGGCTTTCCTCGTGGTTGTCCGCGGGCAGCGTCGGAGACCACCCGGTCGAGGTGAATCCACCCTGATCGCTGGCGACCGGCGGGCAGCGTCGGGAAGAGTGATCGTATCGGGCCGATCGGTCCGGCTCATTTCCCTTGCTGTGAAAGGAATCCGTCATGCCGTCGTGTGCCTCACTGCCCGCCGTCGTCAGCAGCCGCCGTTGTTCTTCCCGCCCGTGGCCCCGTGTCCTGCGTTCGAGCGTCGGGCGGTTGGTCACCGTCGGCATCCTCGCGATGGCCACCACCCTCTCGGGAGCGGGTTCCGCCTCGGCCGCCTCCGCCGAGCTGCCCGACTGCGAGGCGGGTGTGTTCTGCTCATGGACGGACGTGGAGTACCGCGGCGCGGTGTACGAGGCGGACCTGCGGACGATCGCGCTCGAGGAATGCATTCCGCTTCCGGAGGGCCGGCAAGCGCGGTCGTTCGCCAACTCGCTCGATCGGCCGGTCACCGCCTACCAAGACGCCGACTGTTCCTCCGAGGCCGATTTCACCACCTATCCTGGACGCACCCACACACCACACACGCCATTTCTGGTGCGGGCGATTCAGATCTGGTCACACTGACCGTGTTCGGTCCGACGAGGACTCGAGTACCTCGAGAAGTCGTTCCGCCGATCGTTGCCACGTGAAGTCCGCGGCGCGTCCCCGTGCGTGATCGGTCAGCTCCCGGCGCAACGATGCGTCCTCGAGTGTCCGCACCGCCGCGGCGAACTCCTCCGCCGACTCGGTCGCGAAGAACAACGCGTGACCGCCTGTCACCTCACGGAAAATCTCCAGTTCGCTGCACACCACCGGAGTTCCGACGTTCATCGCCTCGATAACCGGAAGCCCGAAACCCTCGTCCCGGGACGCCGTCACCGACGCCGCGGCGCCACCGAGCAGTTCGCGGTACTCCTCGTCACTCACACCGTTGTGGAACACGACGTCGCTACCGGGAGGAACCAATGCGCGTAGTTCCGCTTGCCGCTCCGGCGGAATCGAACTCAGCAGACGCAAGCGATATCCAGGAAGCCGCGCCATGCCCCGAATCAACGTCTCGACGTTTTTGTACGGCAAGAACGAACCCATGTACAGCAGATCGCGACGCTCCCCTCGGCCGCCTCCGTCCTCGAGCTCCGCCATGACGGGCGGGGCATTCGGAACGACGGTCACGGGGCGAGTGGTCAAGCGGTGCTCGGCGATGAGCCGCGCGGTGGTCTCGCTGACCGTCACCACGGCGTCGGAACGGTTCAACAGCACTCGCTGCGGCCAGAACGCTCGATGGAACAGGCGCCACACCAGCCGAACCGGCGCGGGCAGGAAACCCGGCGGCTCCGGATGGCGGTAGTAGATCAGGTCGTGCAACGTGAGCACGAGCCGATACCGACGCCCGAAACCGCCGATCACCTGCATCGGGCTGAACACGACGTCGGCACCGAGACGGTGCAACGTCCGCGACACGAGCAGCTCACGCGGCGAGAACGGACTGTTGATCCGCACATGCGGCACGTGTGCGGGCAACAGGCGAAGCTGCCGCTCGTCGTGGATCAGCATCGTCACGGGATGCAACTCGTGCAGGGCCGCGATGAGGTTCGCCCCGAACCTGGTGATGCCGTCCGGGGCGTCGGTGCGGGTCCAGCGTGCGTCGACGAACACCTTCATCGGTGCGTCTCCGGCGTTGCGGCGAGGAACGCGTCGATCTCGTGGGCCGCCACGGCCGGCGTCTCGTAGTGGATCAGGTGTCCGACCCGGGGCACCACGACCAGCCGAGCGTCGGCGACGGTACCTGCCAACGCACGCTGACCGGCGACGGGCGCGATCTCATCGGTCTCGCCCGCCACGAGCAGCGTCGGCACGGTGATCGACGGCGCGTCGTCGACCACCGTGCCCGACACCGAGGCCTCGAACGTCTCGCTCAACAACGCCGGACTGTGGAACCGGCTGAAGTACAGGAGGTGATTGTCGTGGACGAACCGGCGAATCCGGGGGTCGCGGGTGCGCGTCATCGCGCGACTGGTCGCCGCCACCACCCAGCGATGCGACAACCACGGCCGCGCCGCGCGGCGCGGCAGCGCCTTGCCGATCGCATAGTAGGCCGAGGTCAGCCGGGACAGCACAGCCCGTGGCCCCTGCAGCGCAGGGGTCGCGATCGGGTTCACCAACACCAGCCGGTCAACCAGGTGTGGCGAGCGAGCGGCCACCCGCGCAGCAACCATCGAGCCGAACGAGTGACCGAGCAGGACCACCGGACGGGACCCCAGCACGTCGATCAGTGCCGTGACGGCTGCCGCGTAGCCGTCGACGTCGTGGGCGCCGCTCATCGGCGTCGACATCCCGAATCCCGGCAGATCCGGTATCACGATCCGGCGCCCCGGCAGGTGCTCGACGATCGGTTCCAACCCGTGATGGGTGCCGCGCAGCCCGTGCACCATGACCACCGCGGGGGCCGCCTGGTCGTCGGCCACGCCGTCGCCCCGGCCCGTGTCGTCGCCATGCCCGTAGCTCCACCAGTGCAGCCGCGAGCCCAGGATCCGTTCCACTCCACGTGGGGGACGCTCGTCGTCGGTCACGGTCGTCACCGGGCGTCAGCTGGCCAGGCCGGTGTAGATCTCGGCGGGTTGCGCGCTCTCCTCCGGGTCGATGACGTGCCGGTACAGCGACTCGAACCGGTCGAGCACCACGCTGATGTCGTGCTGATACACCAGCCGCTCACCCGCAACACCCATCCGCTCGATCACCGTGCGGTCGCGCAGGATCTCGCCCATCGCGCGCGCCAGCGCATGCACGTCCCGTGGTGGGTAGAGGACACCGTTCTCGCCCTCGTGCACCAGGTGCGGGAGCGCCATCGCGTTCGCCAGCACCACCGGTGTCCCTGCCGACATCGCCTCCAGTGTCGCGATGCTCTGCAGTTCCGCGATACTCGGCATCACGAACAGATCCGCCCGCGCGTAGGCGTCGAGCAACTCGTCGTCACTGACGAACCCGGCGAAATGCACGAGGTCGGCGATGCCCAGTTCGTCGGCGAGCTGCTCGAACGCCGCCCGGCGGCTGCCCTCGCCGACGATCTCCAACCGCAGCGGCACCGTCTCCCGCAACACCGCGGTCGCCCGCAGCAGGTCGTCGATGTGCTTCTCCTCGTCGAGCCTGCCGACGAACAGCACGTTCCTGGTCTCACGATCCGGGTGTTGCGCCCGGTACCGGCGCGCCGGGGTCGCGTACCGCTGCACGTCGATGCCGCACGAGAGCGCCATCGCCCGTTTCGCGAACCCGTTCTCCTGCAGCAGGTTCACCGCACGAGGCGTCGGCGCGGTGACGATCTCCGCCTTGCTGTAGTGACGGACCAAGTTGCTCCAGAGGAGCTTCGTGGCCAGCCCCTGCAGCATCCTCGGCACTTTCAGGTAGCCGAACAGGTTCTCCGGCATGAAGTGGTTCGTCGCGATGAGCCCGATCCCCCGAGCACGGGCAGCGTTGACGAGTCCCCGGGTGATGTAGAAGTGCGACTGCACGTGCACCACGTCCGGCCGGATCTCGTCGAGCAGCCTGCCCGCCTCCCGCGAGGCCTTCCACGGCGACATCATCCGGATCGTGCCGTGCACGCCCGTCGCGTACGAGCCGACGCGGTGCACGGTGATCCCGTCCGCGCTCTCCTGGGTGGAGAACGACGTCGGAGAGTGGCAGACGACGTGCACCTCGTGGCCGTGCGCGGCGAGCCCCCGTGCCAGCCGTTGCGCGAAGACCGCGGCGCCATTGACGTCCGGTGGGAAGGTCACCGCGCCGATCACGATCCGAAGCGGCCGTCGACTGAGGATGGGGGAGGTCACGTCGTACTCCTGTGGGAACGGTCGGTCCTGTTCGGCCCGGCGAGAGCAGTGTGCCCACCGGTGTGCCCACCAGCCGGTGCGCTGGGGGCGTCGTCGGAACGCTGCGTGTCGGGATGGAACTTCGCCAGCGCGAACACACCCGTACACGCCACGATCGCACACGCCACCTGCAGGACCGCGGTGGTGGCCCCGACATGATCCGCCTCACCAAGCAGCCCGATCCCGAGTCCGACCGCGACCAGCGGATCGATGACCGTCAAACAGGCCACGACGAGGTCCGGTGGACCGCTGGCGTAGGCGTGTTGCAACAGCCACGCCCCGACGAGCGCGGCTCCGACGATGCCCACGAGCGGGAACAGGTCGAGCGCCCCGATCCCCAACGGACCGAAGTCCTGGGCGATGCCGCGGATCAGCAGCGAGACGTACCCGTGGGCGATGGCGCATCCGGCCGCGAAGGTGATGCACCGCAGTTTCGACCTGGTGGCGAGTCCGATGAGGGCGACGGCGAGGACGGCGACCACGATGAGCTGGGTCGCGGTGCGTTCGTCGCCGTCGGTGACCGGCGTTCCTCGTGCGCTGCCCACGGCGAGCAGCACGAAGGCCCCCACTCCCGCCGTCGCCGCGACGACTGCCACACCGATACTGCCCTGCACCTCGCGAAAGTGGTGACTGCGTTCCCGCACCGTGAGCAGCACGGTGATCGGCAGCGCCAGGACCCCGACCGGTTGAACGACGCTCAGTGGAGCCAGCCCGAGTGCGCACACGTGCAGCACCACTCCGGTGCCCAACGCGGCAAGACCCGCCAACCATCGGGGGTTACGTACGAGATGCAGCTGGGCCCGCAGGTGCAGCCCACGATCACCGATCGTCTCGTGCACCGCACCGTGCTGAAGCCGCGCCCCCACCGCGAAACCGCACGCGCCCACAGCTGCGAGCAGGACCGCCACAGTGATCATCGTGCATCACGCCCCGACGAAGTGGGGATGCTGCACCTCGGCACCACCTCGTGTCGTCCTCGCGCCGGAAACGCCCGGCGCCGTTCGCCGCGGCTCACCCCGTTCTCCTCCCTCAGCGCGCATTGGGGAACTGGCTTTGGTGTCCGTAGGGCACGCTCATACGTGATCAGCCGGGGCACGGTGAGGGGCTCCGGCGTTCCGGTTCGTGGCTCGCAAGAGAGGGGTTCTCGCCGCGTACGCCTGGTACTCAAGAGGACCCCAACACCGCGAGGCACGAACCGGGACGGCGGTACCGGACCACCCACACCAGTTCCACAATGCCCTCCCAGCGACACTGCCCCCAGTCTCACCCCTCCACTGTGCTCGACCACGTTCGACCCGGCAGCCTCCCGGCCGCCCTGGCTGTTCGGTGTCCTGTCGGTGTTCACGACGTCAAGCTCGCGTATTCCGGGGCCTCGCCACATCGGGGGTCCGACCCCCAATCTCCCTGACGGCCGGCGGGCGGCGCTCAGGATCTTCCCCGATTCCGGGCGTCGGGGATTCCCGGTGTCGACGGTGCTTTGGGGCCATCGGACCCACAGCACCGCGAATCACGCCGACACGGCACGTGGTCGATGCGAGGAATGCGGGGGAATGCACCTCGGCGCTCGTACCGGGACGCACTGCGGTGGCGGACTCGACCCGCCGAGTCCGCGGCGCGCTCGATCCGATCACCGGGTTCACAACCACGACTCTAGAACAGGAGCACTGAAGAGTTTGTCAGGATTGCACGTCCCCGCTGCGCTTCGAAGATCCACTCGCCGACCACGTTGTCGGCGCGTTCATCACGGTGGCGAAAACAGCACCGCACACGGCCGGAGCACATCGAGACGGACAGTTCGACGGTGACTCACACGACAACCGCGAACGTCACACAGCCGGCACCCCGGAATCCTTCCTTCTGCCGTTTTGTGATCATTCGATCACGTCATGTGACAGCTTGGCTCGGCGAAATGCCGAACCGGCGAGTGCGAGGATGCACGACGTGCTCCCGAAGCCGAGCGAACAGCGAACTCCGACCGGGCTGTGGTGGGACGGACGCGGGGTCGTCGCCATCACGATGATGTTCACCGGGGTACTCGCCGCAGTCCTCGGAACCGTGGCCACCTGGACGGGCGACATTCCGGGACTGCCGGGCACGGACCCGCTCGTCCGTTTCGGCCTTCCCACGGTGCGGGTGCTGTTGCACTTGGTCGCGGCGAGCACGGTGGGGCTGGCTCTGTTGCCGCTGCTGTCCGCACAGCACGGTCGCGCACGCACCCAGGCAGCGCTGACCGCGGCTCGGCGAGCGGCGATCGCGACCGCGCTTCTCTGGGTACTGTGCTGCCTGGTCTCGTTGCCGCTGCAGGCAGCCGAGGTCGCGCCCGGCAGCGAGGGTGTCAAGACCGTCCTGCGCTACACCTTCGGCCTGCCTGCGGCCACCGGGCTACTGGTCAGCGGCGCGTGCGCACTCGTGACGGCCGCGCTGAGCTTCGTGGCGGCGCGAGGCCGGGAGATGCATCCGGTGCTTGCCCCGGCGTTCGCGATCCTCGGGCTCGTTCCGGTCCCGCTGACCGGGCATCTGACGACCGGCGGTGCGCACGGTCTCGCGGTGTTGTCCGTCGAGCTGCACGTCGTCGGCGCGGCGGTGTGGACAGGCGGCCTGTTCGCGGTGGCGCTCTGCCTTGCGCCGCTGCGCGGTCTGCTCGCGACCACACTGCCGCGCTACTCGACGCTCGCCGGTGTCGCGCTGGCTCTGGTGGGGCTGTCCGGCCTGGTCAACGCCGTCACCGAGCTGGTTCTCACGCCCGGCGTGGGGCTCGCCGGACTGGTCACCACCCGCTACGGCCAGCTCGTGCTGGTCAAGGCGGTCTTCCTGGTGGTGCTCGGAGCGCTGGGGGCCCACGTGCGCTGGCGTCTGCTCCCGCGCATCCTCCGGCACCACCGGACCGCCCTGCTCACCTGGATCGGCGCCGAGCTCGGCGTCATGGGCCTCGCATACGGGCTCGGCGCCGTACTCGCCCGAACCCCGGTGGGGTGACCGACGGCGCGGGCGCCGCACCGTCCCGGGTCAGCGCGGGATGACCAGAACCTGCCCGACGTAGATCATGTCGGGATCGCTGATGCCGTTGGCCTCCGCGATCGCCCGCCAGTCGACGCCGAGCTGCGCCCCGATGCCGGAGAGCGTGTCGCCGGCCTGCACCACGTAGGTCTCCTGCGGCGGAGGTGGCGGCGGGGGCGGGGCACCGCCGCCGGTGAGCACCGGCAGATCCACCAAGGACACGTTGAGGTCGGTGTTGCCTGCGATACCCGGAACCTGGCCGTCGGAGGCGTGCTGATGGAGCACCACCCGGTCGGTGAGGTAGCCGGGCGATCCCGGCTCACGCCCGTAGTGCGCGACCCACAGGAACACGCCGGGGTCGGCCCATGCGTCGGTGCCGAGCTTGTCGGCGAACCAGGACGCCGAGGCGTACACCATGATCTCGTGTCGGCCGGTGTGCCCGCGAAGCGCGTCGATGAATCCCTTCACCCAGGCGCTCAGGTCGCCGCCCTCGACCTCGATGTCCAGACACGGTGGAAGGTTCCCGTGGGCCGAGGAGTCCAGGCGGGCCAGTTGACCGGCGAAATCGGCCGCGTCCTGTTGCGGGGAATTCGTGTCGGGACGCGCGAAATGGTACAGCCCGGTGACCAGTCCGGCCCCGCGCGCACCGGCGAGTTGGGAATCGAGCGTCGGGCTGACGTATCCGATTCCTTCGGTGGCTTTGATGTAGGAGAAGGCGTACCCGGCGCCACGGACCGCGCCCCAGTCCGGCTCACCTTGGTATCTCGCGACGTCGATGCCGGGAATGCGCTCGGCCATCTCTCCCCCTCACGCTCGGTGTCGGATGTTGATCACCACGGTATCGAAGTCGACGCGTCGGCAGTCCCACCGATCAGTGCAAGATCTCGTCTGTTCGGAGGAGCGTGAGCACCCCACGAGAGCACTCACGTCCCACTCGTCCCGGCGGTGACTCGACCTCGCTGCGGACCCGCCGACCACGCCGCACAGTGGATCCGGCGCGGAGTACGAGGTCGTGCCACGCACACGGGTGATGTCGGCGCTTCCGGGCAACCGCGACGGCTGTCGAACGTCTTGCCTGTAGAGGATCCGGCAGGAACCGACCCAACGGTGGTGGCACTGTGGAGGTGGTCGACGTGGACGAGTTCACCGTGATCCGGCGACGGCCCGGACGACCGGGACTGCGCGCGGTACAGGCGACCGGCGCAGTGCTGGCGGGCTTGCTGCTCGCCAGCTGCGGCCGGGCGACCGACGACCTCGCGGCGCAAGTCCCCGCGGCTCCGCCCGCACCACAGCAAGCGGAACAGCCCGCGACCGCACCGGAGCCTCCCCCGCCACCGGCGCCCGCACCTTCCACTGAGGACTCCGAGGCGAGCGGACCCGCCCCGGAGCAATCCGAGGTGCAGCAGGATGAGTTGCAGCAGGCGGAGGTGCAGCGTTGCCACACGTCGATGCTCAGCGGCATTCTGCAGCCCGGGAATCCGGGTGCGGGTCAGCGTCACGCGGACCTCGTGCTGCGCAACGACAGCGGGGAGACTTGCACGCTGTACGGCTACGGTGGCCTGCAACTCGTCGACGCCGAGGGTCGTCCGTTGCCCACCGACTTCACCCGGAACGCGAACCCCGGCCCGACCCTGATCGAGCTGGCTCCCGGTGACGCGGCCGCGGCGACACTGCACTGGTCCGTGGTGCCGCACGGCGACGAACCGGTCACCGAGCCGTGCGCACCGACCCCGGCCGGTGCGGAGGTGATCCCGCCGGACGAGACCGATCCGTTGCCCGTCGAGTGGCCGTTCGGCCCGGTGTGCGGCCAGGGCTCGGTGGACGGCACGGCCTACCACTGAGGGCGCAGCTGGGAACTGGGTGGATCGTCCAGCACCGGCGTCGCACCGTGCCCCGGCTGATCGCGAGTGAGAGCGCATCTGGGAACCGGCACGTGTTCCCGTAGGGCGGTCATAGACCAGCCGGGGCAGGGTGAGGGGCTCCGTTCGGAGTTCGTGCCTCGCAAGGAAGGGATTCTCGCCGCGCACGTGTGGTATTCACGAGGACCCCAACGCCGCGAGGCACGAACTGGGGCGGCGGTCCCGGACCACACACCCAAGTTCCACAACGCCCGCTGACACCGCCGGCGACCGCACAGCGATCGATGCTGGCCACGCGGCCCGGCATGTGCTGTCGTGGTGGCCATGGCGGACCCGACGCAACATCTCGTCCCCTGCTCCAACGGTGACGTGTTCGTCCGCACCTGGGCACCGCCGGAGCCGACGTGGCTCGCTCTCGTCGTCCACGGGTACGGCGAACACGGCGGGCGCTATCACCGAGTCGCCGACCAGCTCGTGGCGGAGGGAGCGCTGGTGTGCGCGCCGGACCACCGCGGTCACGGCCGGTCCCCTGGTGAACGGGTGCTGATCGACGACGCGGAACGCATCGTCGACGACCTGGAGGCGTTGCACGCGCGGCTCGCCGCCGAACATCCCGAACTGCCCGTCGTCCTCATCGGACATTCACTCGGCGGTATGTTCGCGACCCGGCTCGCCCAACGCGATCAGGAGCAGTTCCGGGGAGTCGTGCTGTCCGCACCGGTCTTGGGGACCTGGCACGTGCTCGATCTCCTCGAGAACACGCAGCTCCCGGACACCCCGATCGACCCGGAGTCGCTGTCCAGGGACCTGGGGGTGGGTCGCGACTACGTCGCCGATCCGCTCGTGTGGCACGGGGCGTTCAAGCGGAGCACGTTGATGGCGATCGACCGCTGCCTGCTGGCGATCCACGAGGGTCCACAGCTCGACCTCCCGACGTTGTGGCTGCACGGCGAGGACGACGAGCTGGTGCCTGCCGAGGACACCCGGACCGGCATCGACCGGATCCGCGGCCGCAACTTCCACGAGCACCATTACGCGGGCGCCCGGCACGAGGTGTTCAACGAGACCAACGGCGCCGACGTGATCCGCGACGTCGTCGCGTTCGTCCGTCGGGAGATCAGCCGCTGAGGACCGGGCGTGTCGCGTCCCCCGAAAGTGTGAGCAAAGGCGGGGATCCGGTTGCGGGTCCCCGGGTCCGGGCGCAGCGTGAACGCAGTGGGTCCCGGTAGGCAGGACCTCGCGCCGTCCTGACGTTTCGTCTGCGTACCGGGCGGTCCGGTCCTCCCCCAGCACCGAGGTGAGGCGGTTTCCATGAAGGACGTCAAGCGCGCTCAGGATCTCATCGGCAACGACGTGTTCGATCAGGAGGGCGACAAGATCGGCCGCGTCGGCAACGTCTACGTCGACGATGCCACGCACCAACCCGAGTGGGTCACCGTTCGCACCGGCATGTTCGGCACCAAGGAGACCTTCGTGCCGCTGGCCGGGGCGTCTTCCGGCGACAAGGGAATCAATGTCGGGGTCACCAAGAGCAAGGTGAAGGATGCTCCGAAGGTCTCGACCCAGCACGGTCACCTGTCCGACAAGGAAGGCCAGGACCTCTACAGCTACTACGGCGTGCAGCGCGGCACCGGGATGAGCGATCAGGAGTCGCAGGCAGGTGACGAACAGAGCCGAGCGGCTGGTGAACAGAGCCAGGCAGCCGGCGACCAGGGCTCGGGGCAAGGGTCCGGCGGCGCGATGGCCGGAGCCGCCGCAGGCGGCGCGGCCGCGGGTGGAATGGCGATGGGTTCCCGGGGTGGTGGGGCCGAAGACGAGAGCACCTCCGGCGCGGAGGCGACCTCGGCCCAGCAGTCCGAGACCGGCAGCGACATGGCCGGCACCGAGATGTCCGACACGGCGGAGACGGCGAGCGGGACGAGATCGGACGCGGCGATGGCGGCGCCGGAGGGCGAGGTGCCCGCACAGCCCACGACCGGGGCCACAGAGACGAGCGGGACGATGTCCGAGGCCGGTTCCTCCGGAGGCGGCGCGGCGACCGCTGCGGGCGCAGCGGGAGTGGCCGGCGTGGGCGCCGCGGCGGCAGGCTCGCGCGGTTCGTCGTCCTCTTCGGACACCGCGAGCGCTTCGGACACGTCGGTGTCGGACACCAGCGACACGTCACTGGCCTCGGAGGACACCACGACCGCGTCGACGAGCAGCATGTCCGCGTCGGAGTCGGCGACCTCCACCTCGGCGAGTGCGTCACCGACGGCGACGGCGGCGAAGACTCCCGAGAGCGAGAGCACCTCGGCGGACCCGTCGTGGCGGATGCGGGCACCGGAGGGTCAGGGCGGCCAGCATCGTGCGGACGAGTCCACGACGACCTCAGGAGGGACTTCGACCGCGACGTCGTCCGGCATGTCGACGTCGTCGTCGGGGACCATCCCACACGAGATGACGCGGTCCGAAGAGCGGCTGCGGGTCGACACCGAGAACGTCGAGTCCGGCAGAGTGCGGCTTCGCAAGTACGTCGTGACCGAGCAGCAGTCGGTGACGGTGCCGTTGAGCCGCGAGGAGGTGCGCATCGAAAGGCACCCGATCAGCGAGACCGAACAGACCGACATAACCGCGTCCGCGAAGTCGCGAACCGAGATCGGCGAGGCCGACGACGAGATCGTCCTGCACGCCGAGCGTGCCGTGGTGAACACGGAGTCCGTTCCGGTCGAGCGCGTCACGATCAACACCGAGACCGTCACCGAGGAGCAGACGGTTCAGGGCGAAGTGCGCAAGGAGCGCTTCGACATCGACGACAGCTCGCACCGCGGCGGTTCCGGCACCTCGAGCACCAGCACGTCAGGCACGAGCGGTTCGAGCTCCGGCAGCTCGGGGTCCGGCAGCTCGAGCACCAGCACGTCCCGCTCCGGCGGTTCGAGCTCCGGCAGCTCGGGGTCCGGCAGCTCGAGCACGGGCGGTTCGGCCACGACCGACTCCACCTGACAGCAGAGCCGTGACCTGGCTCGGGGGCCCGTAGGGCACGCCTCACACGCGACTCAGGGATACGGGAAGCGTCGCCGCCGGCGTCCATCGGGGCGCCGGCGGCGACGTGTCGGCCCCGTGCCTGGGCGTGGTGACCGGGTGCGCCGGCACCGAGGTCCGTCCGCCGGCGATGTCGATCGTGCGCCAGAATGGTCGAGCGATGGACGAGCTGGAACTCATGATCACCGTGGTCGTCGCCGCCGACGACGACCGGGCGGCGCGTCGTGCGTGCCAGTCCCTGCTGCATCGGGTGGGCGGCCGGATCGTGGAGTGCGGCGACTGCTCGGACGAGGAACCGGGGTGCTGGTCCGTGACGATCAGTCTGCCGGCGAGCTCCTCCGGCGCGGGCCCCGCGGCATTGTCCCGGGCGGTACGAACGTTTCTGCGCGAGCTGGGGCCGGAGTTCCCGCGGCACCGCGTGTCGTGCGAGTCGCCGACCGCGTGGAGCGTCGTGGACGATCCGGAGCTCGTCGAGGCCTTGGTACCCGGTGGAGAGCGGTTGCTCGTGGAGGCGTGGGTCGGCGACGCGGGCGCGCCGGTCTTCGCCGATGAGGATCCGGATCTGTTGCCGCCGCCGGAGCCGGAACCGGGGCTGGCCGACGTGGACGAGCACGGGCGCGTGCGACCTCGGCTGGGGATGGTCGTGGACGTCGTCACGCAGCGGCACGCGGCGGCGGAGTGGCCCGCTCGGGCGGTGGCGAGCAGGGTGTCGCGTTCGGTGACGTTGCTCGGGAGTGCGGAGCGGCCGCCGATGGTGCGGGTGGAGTGGGACCTCGGACCCGCGGAGGGGGAGCCGGCGGAGATCGTGGCGGACGCGGTGGCGCGGCTGGGTGGTGTCGGCTGGTCACGGCCCCGAGCGGGAGCGTCGGTGGCCACCGCACGGTGGTCGGCGGCCCCGACACCACCGTCGGGAATCGCGGCGATCGAGCTGACCTCCACCGTTCCGTCCATGGTGGACTCGGGAACTCCACACTGGAACACCGGCAGTGTGAGTTGAATTCACGGAAAATTCTCGGAAATCCCTCGTGTCCGTCACTGTTCCACCCGAGCGAGTGATGTTGTGATCCGAACAGCATTCGCGATTGCCGCCCTGGATACGAGACTCCCGCCCTGCCTGCACCCCCACGACCCCGAGGCGCTAACTTGTCCGCGTGATCGCGCCTGCGAGCGGCAGTGCGCACCTTTTTGCGAGAACTCGGAGGACCCGGACAGATGGCAGGCGTGGAAGAGGTTCGGGCAGGCATCGCCCTGGCCAACCAGAAGGCGTCGGAGAGCGTCGCCGCACTGCAGCAGGCGAGTATGTCCCTCGAGGAGGCCCAACAGGCGCTCGCCGACGCGACGCAGGGAAGTGGCCAGGAGGAGATCATGCAGGCGCACGGCATGCTGGCCGAGGCGACGCAGAGCCTCAGCGGGGTGCAGGGCACCATCAACGCGAGCATCTCCTCCACCGAGGGCTACGCCGGTCGGCTCTGAGTGTCGGCGCTGCACGAACTGCTCCAGGCCTTGCACGGCGTCGAGGAGCACATGACGCGGGCGCGCGGCGAGCTCGCCACCAGCCGCAGCGCCCTGGTCGAGGCGCAGGCGGCACTGGCCTCGCTCGACCCGCACCACCCCGAGACCGTGGT
Source organism: Allosaccharopolyspora coralli (assembly GCF_009664835.1). NCBI lineage: Bacteria > Bacillati > Actinomycetota > Actinomycetes > Pseudonocardiales > Pseudonocardiaceae > Allosaccharopolyspora > Allosaccharopolyspora coralli. Next base: position 573,331 of record NZ_CP045929.1, on the reverse strand, counting down.
GCCGCCCGGCCTGTTCCGGGCGGACGACCAGATCACCCGCGCGATCGATCTGCTCGACCGCAGCGGTGCACTTCTGGGGGACTTCGCCGGCCGGTTGTGAGCCCCCGGCGACCTCGGGCAGTGGTATCTTGATCACGTTCAGCGACACGTCTACCGAGGTGAGGTGTGCGACCACGCAACGAGCGTCGCTCGCGAGTCCAGTCGGCCTACGAAGGCCTGCGTACCGCGATCGCCGCTGCACTCGGCTCCGCTGACGCCGCGCTGCACCGTGCCCGTTCGGAGCACGGGCATCGCGAGTTCGCGCTCCGCATCGCCGAGCACGGAGTGTGCGAGGTCGCACGGGAGCCGGCGCTGCTCGACGAGAGCACCGAGGCCGCGCCGAAGACCGGGGACGAATCGGACGCGCCCGAGCACACCACCGAGGTACTCCCCGCCGCATCGCGGGAATCGGCGTGGGGCGAGGCCGTCCGAGAACGCGACGAGTGCTACGCGGACTGGACCGCGTACGGCCCGCAGGAGCTCACGTCGCTCGTCGACGAGGTCGCTCGCGGCAGCGCCGGTCTGCCGTGGCGGGACTGGCTCGGCACCGTCGGTTCCGCCGACACGCACTCCCCACCGGAGCTGTGGCGCCTCGGCGAGGCACACGTTCCCGACGCTGCAGACCCGTCCCCGTTCCCCGTCGCCGTGCCGCTGCTGGACGAGTCGCACCTGCACGTCAGCACCGACGACACCGGCGAAGCCGCCGAGGGGCTCGTCCAGAACCTGCTGCTGCGGGTGCTGAGCCAGTTCCGGCCGGGGCTGGTGCGGGTCCACGTGTGGGACGTCGCGCAGCTCACCGGAACCCTGCCGGGCCTGCACCCGCTGACCCGGTCGGGCCTGGTGACGATGCACGACCCGACGCGCCTGGACGACCTGCTCGACGAGCTCTCCGAGCACATCCGCCGGATCCACACCGGCGCGCTGCTCGGCGGGCACACCTCGCTGCGGTCGTTCGCCGCGGAGACCGGGCACCGCGGGGAACCGTGGCGGATCGCGGTGCTGTTCGGCGACGGGCAACAACTGCCCGACGAGCAACAGCAGAAGTTGCACCGAGTCGCACGCAGCGGCCTCGACTGCGGGATTCAGCTGGTGGCGGTGAACCTGCGGTTGTCGGTGAACAGCGCGATGGAGTCGGTGCACCTGAACACGGACGGGGCTCGGTGCAGCATGTCGGGTCCAGCCGCGGTCATGACGCCGGACCCGCCGATGCCGCGAAAGGACGCCACGCGCGCGTGCAAGGCGATCTCGGAGCGTTTCGTCGCCCAGCGCTCCCGCGTCCGCGGTTTCGACGATCTGGTGCCCGAGCAGCTGTGGGCGTGCCGCTCGACCACCGGACTGCAGGCACCCGTGGGCTTCCGCGAGGGCGAGCCGGTGTGGTTGACGCTCGGCGACGCGAGTCCGCACGCGCTCGTCGGCGGCCCGAGCGGCTCCGGCAAGACGAACTTCCTGTACGGCATGATCGGCGCGTTCACCGCCCGCTACTCGCCGGACGAACTGGAGCTCTACCTGCTCGACTTCAAGGAAGGCGTGTCGTTCTCCCAGTTCACGCCCGGTACGCGAGACCCGAGCTGGCTGCCGCACGCGAACGTCGTCGGGGTCAACGTCAACGCCGACCGCGAGTTCGGTCTGGCGCTGCTGAAGTTCCTCGCCGACGAGATGCGCCGCCGCGCGGACGCGGCGAAGGCGCACGAAGTCACCAAGCTCGAGGAGCTGCGCGCGCAGGACCCGGAGGGACGCTGGCCGCGCATCGTGGCCGTCATCGACGAGTTCCAGTACCTGTTCGCCGAGCGGGACCCGGTCTCGTCGCAAGCGACGGCGTTGCTGGAGGACGTCGCACGGCGCGGCCGTTCGCAGGGCATCCACCTGGTGCTCGCCAGCCAGGACGTGTCCGGTATCGAGGCGTTCTGGGGCAAGCCCGCCGTGTTCGAACAGTTCATCCTGCGGATCGCACTGCCGAAGGCCCGGCGGGTGCTCGTGCAGGACAACTCCGCTGCGGTCGAACTGCCCCGCTGGCACGCGGTCGTCAACCACGAGTCCGGGGTTCGGCACGGCAACGAGGTCGCTCGGCTGCCGGACGCAACCGCACCGGAGACGATGTACGCATTGCAGCAGCGACTGTGGGAGGCCAGGCAACCGTCCACGACCAGGCCCCGCCTCTTCGACGGCTCGCACCTGCCCCGGTTGTCTCGGAGACCGCGCGCAGGCCTGGAACGGTCGGCCGTGCTCGGGCAGGTCATCGACGTCGAAGGCACTCCGGCGGCGGTCCGGCTGGACCGGTCACCCGGCCGCAACATCGCCGTGCTCGGCTCGGTGCGGGTAGACGCGTCGAACGTACTCGGGGCCGCCGCGTTGTCCTTGGGGCAGCAGTACGCGCCGGGAACGATCCGGTTCACGATCGCGGGGCTCGTCGACGAGGTCGCACCTGCCGTGGGCGCGGTCGTGACGGAGCTGCGTGCGGCGGGACACGAGGTCGACCATGTCGGACTCGACGACGCCACCGGGGCGCTGGACCGGCTCGCGGCCGTGATCGACGAGCGCAGCACGTCCGGCGGCGGTGCGGGCACGGCCTCCGGCGGCGAGGTCACGGAGTGCCTGCTGCTGTACGCGGCGGACGCGGCCCACACCACGTGGGAGCGCAAGGATCCGGCGAGCAACGCCAGTGGCTTGGATCGGCTGCGCACGATTCTCAAACAGGGACCGGAACTGCGGGTGCACACGGTCGGATGGTGGCGCAGCGTGCAGCGTCTCAAGCACAGCCTCGGCATGGGGCCCGTCGATGACATCGGGGCGTGGCTGGCTTTCGACGTGCACGGCTCGGAGCTCACCGCGTTCGCCGCCGGCCAGCCGGTGAACTGGTCGCCCCGCGCGCGGCGTGGGCTCTTCTTCGACCGTTCCCTGCATTCCCGCCCCGAAGTCGTGCTCCCGTTCGAGCTCGACACCCGGTCGGACGAGATCACGATGCCGAGTCCGCGGGCGGGCGACGGCACGAGGGAGGAATCCCGTGACTGAGCCGCCGCTCTCGGCTGCCGACCGTTACCGGGAAGTGGCCGCGCTCGCCACGCAAGGAGCCCAGCAGCTCCGCGACCACGAGCGCGCGAAGGCGCAGCGGCTCCGCGACGAGCTCCCCGACGGACGGGCGCGACTCACCGAAGCCGAGGCCGAGCACGCGGAGGTGGTGGACGGCGTCCGAAAACGCTGGGACCACGCCATGGACGCCCTGTTCGACGAGAAGTGGATGCAGGTCTCGCGGATGCCGGACGCGGATTCCGACGCCGAACCCTGCGCGCCGTCGGAGGCGATCCGGCGGGTGCAGGTCGCCTACCTAGAACTGCGGGACACCCTCGGGCAGCCGGGCTGGCGGGCGACGTCCTGGCTCCCGCGACGCCCCTGGCGCTCCCGACGCCGCGGGCCCGAAGACTGAGAGGGCAAGTGGAACTGGGGGGGTGGTCCGATACCGCCGCCCCAGTCCGCGCCTCGCGGCGTTGAGGTCCTCTCGAGTACCAGGCCGTACGCGGCGAGAACCCCGCTGTGCCAGGCGCGGGCTCCGAATGCCGGAGCCCCTCACCCTGCCGAGGCTGGTCACGTATGACCGTGCTCTACCGACACAAAGCCAGTTCCCCAGTGCGCTCTGACCGCTGCACCCGCTCGGGCGCGGACCGGTGGGCGGGACGATCCGGCAGGATCGAGAGCATGGAGCAGCTGGAGACCGCTCACGACGTGGCGGCGGCGACCTCGGAGCCGATGCTGATCTGGGCGGCGCAAGCCCTGGAGGACGACTACCCGCACGAGGCGGGGTCGGCGTGGCGGCTCGACGACGCCGTGGTGGTGTACGCCCCGGGCCTCAACCGCAACGACCGGCTCGTCTTCACCGGCGGCCCGGAGGCGGTCGCGGCACTGCTGGGCCGCGTCCCGCTGCCCCGCGAGGGAAAGTTGCGTGCTCTCGGCACGACCGAGTCCGCTCGGGAGGTCGCGGCACGAGGAGTGACGCGCGAGGTGGGCACGTTCGGGTGGATGGATCTCGTCGGTGAGCCGGTGCGCGGCTGGTCCGCGGAGTGGCTGCCGAAACCCGAGATCGACGAGGTGGCTGCGCTGCTCGCGTCGGCGAACCCGTCGGCCTACGTCGTTCCGGGCGATCCGGGGGCGCGTCGCTGGGCGGGAGTTCGCGACGCCTCCGGTGCGCTGCTGTCGGTGGCGGCCGACTGCTGGCCTGCGCGGGAGCTGGGGTTCATCGGCGGTGTAGCCACGCACCGGAGGCACCGCGGTCGCGGCCTCTCACGGCAGGTGTGCGGCTGGCTCACCGAGCGGCTCTACGACGAGCACGGAGCGGTGTCGCTGATGGTCGACCGGGACAACCCGGCGGCGATCGCGCTCTACACGCGGCTGGGGTTCACCTACCGCTCGGTGACCGCCGCGACGGTGGCCGCGGTCGAGCGGCCCGCGTAAAATTACGGCACAAATTAGTTTCGTAATTGGAGGTTCGGTGACGGCACAGGCAGCTCCGGAACAGGCACTCGAGGTCCGGCTCGCGTCCCGCCCGCACGGACGACCGACACCGGAGAACTTCGACGTCGTCGAAGCACCGGTACGCGCACCCGGCGACGGCGAGATCCTGGTCCGCAACAAGGTCATGAGCGTCGACCCGTACATGCGCGGGCGGATGAACGACGCCAAGTCCTACGTTCCCCCCTTCCAGCTGGGCGAACCGCTGGACGGCGGCGCGGTCGGGGAGGTCGTGACGTCGAACTCACCGGACATCCGGCCCGGCCAGAACGTGCTGCACCAGCTCGGCTGGCGCGAGTACGCGACGCTGTCCGCGAAACACGCCACCGTCGTGTCCGAGGACGTCGCACCGCTCAACGCCTACCTCGGTGTGCTCGGCATGCCGGGGATGACCGCCTACGTCGGCCTGTTCGACAAGGCACGTTTCCGCGACGGCGACACCGTGTTCGTCTCCGGGGCTGCGGGTGCCGTCGGGTCCTTCGTCGGGCAGATGGCCAAGTTGCGCGGCGCGAAGCGGGTGGTCGGCAGCGCCGGGTCGCCCGAGAAGGTCCGGCATCTCGTCGACGAACTCGGCTTCGACGCGGCGTTCAACTACAAGGACGGCCCGGTGGGCGAACAGTTGCGGTCCGCGGCTGCCGACGGCGTCGACGTGTACTTCGACAACGTCGGCGGTGACCACCTCGAAGCCGCCATCGCCGCGATGAACGACTTCGGCCGGATCGCCGCCTGCGGCGCGGTGTCCCAGTACAACGCCACCAGCCCGGAACCGGGTCCGCGCAACATGTTCCAGTTCGTCACCAAGCGCCTGTCGATGCAGGGCTTCATCGTCGCCGACGAAGGGCACCGCAAGGACGACTTCCTCGCCGACGTGGCGCCGTGGGTCGCCGACGGCAGCCTGCGGTACTCCGAGACCATTGTGGACGGACTACGCAACGCCCCGGACGCGTTCCTCGGAGTGCTCGAGGGCCGGAACAAGGGCAAGATGCTCGTCACGCTCTGATCCGACAAGCGCTGGGAGTTCCGGTGACCACCACGCCGCTGCCTGCGGGCTCGCTTCGCGCGACCTCGCTGAACCTCGGTCGGCGCGAACGAGAACTCGGCGCGCTCGGTGACGGGCACCGACTCGACGTGCTCGTCGTCGGCGGCGGCGTGACCGGCGCGGGCGCGGCCCTGGATGCGGCCGCGCGCGGCCTGTCGGTCGCCTTGGTGGAATCCGACGACCTCGCATGGGGCGCGTCACGCTGGACGAGCAAGTTGCTCCACGGCGGCCATCCGGGCCGTAGCTCGCCCTGGGCACGGCGACAGGCTGCCGTGGAGCGCGGCATCCTCATGACCCGCACCGCGCCCCACCTCACCCGAGCCGTGCCGCAGCTCGCCCCGTTGCACGAGCACGTGTCGCGCAGAACGGAAGGCATGCTCGTGGCGGAAGCCGCAGCGCGGGACGGTCTGCGACGCACCGCAGGCACCCCGTCCGTGTTGCTTCCGCCGCCGCACCGAGCGCCCGCGGCAGAGGCACTCGCGCTCGTTCCGGGGCTGCACAGACGAGGGCTGCGCGGTGGGGTCCTGCACTTCGAGGCACAGCTCGTCGACGACGCACGACTCGTGGTGGCGCTCGCGCGGACGGCGGCCGGTTTCGGCGCCCGCGTGCTGACCCGCGTGCGGGCGCGGGCGCTGCACCACGACGGCGCCGACATCGTCGACCGCCGCAGCGGCGAATCGTTGCGCCTGCGCGCCGCTGCCGTGATCAATGCGACCGGTTCGTGGGCCGCCCAGCTCGACCCCGGCGTCCGGCTCCGGCACCGGCGTGGCGCACACCTGGTCATCGATCCCGATGCGGCGGGAATCGCCGCCACGGCGGTGACGCGCCCACCTTCCGGGCGCCGCGGTGAAGCCGCTTTCGTACTGCCGCAACCCGAAGGCCACGCACTTCTCGGTGTCACCGACGAACCCCTGGACGAGGAGGCGTCCACACTCGACGCATCGGCAGGCTCCGATGTGGACTCGCTGCTTCTGACGATGCGGAACGTTCTCGATACGCCGCTCGAACGTCGCCACGTACTGGAGTCGTTCAGCGCGACACAGTCCTTTGTGGAAAATAACGGCGCCACGAAACGACGAGGCCACCCCACCGTGGTGACCGGAACAGACGGGCTCGTGACCGCCCTCGGTGAGAGCCTGACCACCTACCGCCGAACAGCAGCCGACGCCGTCGACACGGCACTCACGCAGGCGAGTCTTGCCGCAGGGCCGTCCCGCACTCGAGCGGTGCCGTTGGTCGGTGCCGCCGAACCGGCGCGGCTCGCCACGATCGACGCCGACCCGCACCTCGTCGGCAAGTACGGGACCGAGGCACCCCGGCTCGCCGCACTCGCCGAACTCGACGCGGATCTCGCCGACGCCGTCGCGCCCGGAACACGCCTCACCGCTGCCGAGGTCGTGTGGGCGGTGCGCCACGAGGGGGCGCTCGACGCCGACGACGTCCTCGACCGACGAACCCGCCTCGGACTCACACCCGCGGCGCGGGAGCGGGCCCGAGCACCGGTGGAGTACCTGGTGACTCAGGCACTGCAAGGCGTGGTGAGCTAGCCACATCACGGGGCGAACGGCACTTTCACCTCGTGTGGCGGTGCGAGAGCGGTTCACCCTGTGTGGTGGTGCGAACGGCACTCTCGCCTCGTGTGGTGGTGCGAACGGCACTTTCGCCTCGTGTGGCGGTGCGAACGGCACTCTCGCCTCGTGTGGCGGTGCGAGAGCGGTTCACCCTGTGTGGTGGTGCGAACGGCACTTTCGCCTCGTGTGGTGGGGCGAAAGTGCCGTTCGCTCCACCATTACGCGTTCTTGATCTCGGCGTAGCGGGCCAGGGCTTCGCGACGCTCAGCGGCGTGCTCGACCAGCGGCTGCGGGTATCCCTCAGGCCGCTGCGCGGTGAGCTTCCACGGCTGGTGCACGGCCTTGCCGTCGATGCCGCGCAGCTCCGGGACGTAGTAGCGGACGTACGCGCCGTCGGGATCGAACTTCTCGCCCTGAGTGGTGGGGTTGAAGATCCGGAAGTACGGCGCCGCGTCCGTGCCACTGCCCGCCGCCCACTGCCAGCCGTGCTGGTTCGAGGCCAGGTCACCGTCGACCAGCCGGTGCATGAAGTGCCGCGCACCCCACCACCACGGCAGGTGCAGATCTTTGACGAGGAAGCTCGCCACGATCATGCGTACTCGGTTGTGCATCCAGCCCTCGGCGAGCAGTTGACGCATTCCCGCGTCGACGATCGGGAACCCGGTGCGCCCCTCGCGCCACGCGGCGAACAGCTCGCGGTCCCAGTCCAGCCGGATGCGGTCGAACCGGCGGTCGAAGTTGTGCCGGGCGCTGCTCGGCCAGTTCCAGAGCACGTCGGCGTAGAAGTCGCGAAAGGCCAGCTCGTTGCGGTAACTCGACGCTCCCTGACTGCGATCGCCCGCGAGGTCGGCGAGCAGCGTCCTCGGATGCACGCAGCCCCACCGCAGATACGGCGACATGCGGCTGGTGCCGGAACGGTCCGGCCGGTCGCGTGCACCCTCGTAGTCGTGCAGGCCGGACTCGCGGAACGATCGCCACGCATCGTTCGCCGCCGACTCGCCCGCGTCCGGCAGCGGAAGATCGTGAACCTCGTCGTCCGGGATCGACACCCCGCCGTGAATGCTCCCGTCCAGCCAACGCGCCGACGTCTCGTCGGAGTCCGCCGGACGTGGCCAGCCGTGATCCCCCCAGGCGCGGCGGAAGGGGGTGTAGACCTTGTACAGCGAACCGTCGTTCTTGGTGACCCGCCCCGGCGTGACCGCGTACGGCGATCCTCTCGGATGCCACCCGACGCCGTCCGCTTCGAGCGCTTGCCGCACCTGCGCATCCCGCTCGCGCCCGTAGGGACCGGTGTCGGCGGACACGTGCACGCCCACGGCACCGGCCGACCGCGCCAGCTCGGGAACGACCTCGACCGGGTCGCCGCGCAACACCAGCAACCGCCCGCCGAGCTGCTCGTCGAGCGCGCGCAGACACCGGAACAGAAACGTCCGACGAACCGCGCCGGACGGTTCGAGCAGCGCGGGATCGAGCACGAACACCGCGAGCACTCGCCCGTCCGCGGCCGCCGCGGCGTCGAGCAACGCAGGGTGGTCGCGCAGGCGCAAGTCCCGCCGGAACCACAAGATCGCCGGACCGCTCATGCCGCGACGCTACCCGGAACGCACGCGAGCACGTCCGGGCGTTCACCCCAGGTTCACAAGGCCCTCTCGGGGTGCGGGCCCTCGCAAGGACTGCGCACCCCGAGACAATCGTTCACGAGAAGGATTCAGCGGTTCCCGATGGGCGTGTAGGCCCGCTCGGGGTAGCCCGTGTACACCTGCCGCGGACGGCTGATCTTGCGGGCCGGGTCGTCGAGCATCTCCCGCCAGTGCGCGATCCAGCCGGGCAGCCTGCCGAGCGCGAACAGGACGGTGAAGTACTTCGTCGGGAAGCCCATCGCCTTGTAGATCAGGCCGGTGTAGAAGTCGACGTTCGGGTAGAGCTTGCGCTCCACGAAGTAGTCGTCGGCCAGCGCCTTCTCTTCGAGCTTGAGCGCGATGTCGAGCAGCGGGTCGTTGGCGCCGAGCTTGCTGAGCACCTCGTCGGCGGTCTTCTTGATGATGGCCGCGCGGGGGTCGTAGTTCTTGTACACCCGGTGCCCGAAGCCCATGAGCTTGACGCCGGGCTCCTTGTTCTTGACCCGGTTGACGAAGTCGTCGACGTCGCCGCCGTTGGCCTGGATCCCTTCGAGCATCTCCAGCACCGCGCTGTTCGCGCCGCCGTGGAGGGGACCGAACAGGGCGTTGATGCCCGCCGAGACGCTGGCGAACAGGTTCGCCTCGGAGGAGCCGACCATCCGGACCGTCGAGGTGGAGCAGTTCTGCTCGTGGTCGGCGTGCAGGATGAACAGCAGATCCAGTGCGCGGGACAGTGCCGGATCGACGTCGTAGGGCTCTGCGGGGAACCCGAAGGTCATGCGCAGGAAGTTCTCGACCAGCCCGAGCGAGTTGTCCGGGTAGAGGAACGGCTGGCCAACGGACTTCTTGTAGGCGTAGGCCGCGATGGTGGGCAGCTTCGCCAGCAGCCGGACCGTGGAGAGTTCGACCTGCGTGGAGTCGGACGGGTCGAGGCTGTCCTGATAGAAGGTCGACAGCGCCGAGACCGCGGACGAGAGCACCGGCATGGGGTGCGCGTCGCGGGGGAAACCGTCGAAGAACTGCTTGAGGTCCTCGTGCAGCAGCGTGTGGCGGCGGATCCGTCCCGCGAACTCGTCGTACTGCTGCTGGGTGGGCAACTCACCGTAGATCAGCAGGTAGCTGACCTCCATGAAGTTGGACTGCGACGCCAGCTCCTCGATCGGGTACCCCCGGTAGCGGAGGATGCCGGCGTCTCCGTCGATGTAGGCGATGTCGGACTTGCAAGCCGCCGTGTTGACGAAGCCCGGGTCGAGCGTCACCAAATTGGTCTGAGCCATCAGCTTGCCGAGGTCCACGCCGGGCGCACCCTCGGTGGGCACAGCCACGTCCATTTCGTGCTCGCCGCCGTCGTAGCGCAGCGCGACGGTACGTTTGGCGGTCGCGTCGTCGGGCATTCGGGAACCTCTCGCGCTCGTCGGGGGCAGCACCGTCTGGGCGATCCCGAACGCGTTCAGGTGGGGTGCGTTCGAATCGCGCACGACGGTCGGAGGTGTCCGTGCCGTCGCAGCACCGCCCCGTTGGGGTCCTGTCAGATGTCACGCTAGACCGCTTTCCCCCGATCGCGCAGCAATCGTGTTATCCCCGATACGCAGGTGGGACCACGATCACATCTCCCACCGCCCCGAACCCGCACGATTTTCACGTCACGTAGCCGGTCTGCGCGGCAGTGCAACCACCCTGCGGAGGCACTGCCACGCTGTGTCACCGCTGTCCGCAATCGATCAATCGATCGAATCCGGATGCGTGGCCGAAGCCACGTCACCGCATCCGGCTCGCCCCGGAGTCAATTCGTGCCGGACGAAAAAATGCTCGAAGGAGATCTCCACGGCAATTTCCGGTGGCGTTTCTCTCCCACCGCGCCAGTGATCCTCAACCGGGCACCTCGGCGAGGAAGGGGGGTTCCGCGCCCGGCCGCGCGACGGTGATCGCGGCGGCGGCCGCCGCATGGGTCAGCGCTGCCCGCCACTGTTCGGCCCCCAGCCTGCGCACCGCCGCCGTGGACAGCAACCCGTGGCGGTCGAGCCAGGCCAACAGGGCCGCCTGCACCGTGTCGCCCGCACCGATCGTGTCCACCACCTGGGCTGGACGGGCGGGGACGTCGACGAAGTCGCCGTCGCCGGTAAGTACCGACATCCCGCACGCTCCCCTGGTGAGCACCACGGCCGCCGGGCCCTCCGAAGACCACTCGCGCAAGGCCTCGACGAGATCGGCCGTGGGGTCGTCCACCAGCCATGTGGCATCCTCGATCGAGAGCTTCAGCAACCCGATCGACGGCAACCACTCGCGGAACCGCTCGCGACACCGTGCAGGGTCGTCGATCAGCGCGGGCCGCACGTTGGGATCGAGCGCGATGAACCGTCCGCGGGCGGCCTCGCGCTCCAGCAACGCCTCGTAGACCGCCGCGCCCGGCCGCAGCACCATCGCCGACGTCCCGAACGACAGTGCCCTCACGTCGTCGGGCAGCGGGCCTGGGTCGCACACGGCACGCCCGGCCGTGCCGCACGTGTGGAAGCTGTAGCGCGCGGTGCCGTCCTCGGCGAGGCCGACGACCGCGAGCGTCGTCGGTTCCGGGCCGCGCTGGACGAGCCGGATGTCCACATCGGACCTGCACAGGCGTTCGACGAGCTTGTCCCCGAACTGGTCGGTGGAGATCCGGGAGAAGAACCCTGCAGGCGCACCGAGTCTGCCGAGCGCGATGGCCACGTTGTACGGACCGCCACCCAGGCGCGGGTGCAGCGGCCCCAGCTCGCCGTCACCGGTCGAGGGGTCCGGAACCAGGTCCACCAGCGCGTCGCCGCCGACGACGATCACGTCGGCTCCCCCGGCCCACGACTCAGTCCGCCGAGCAGGAAGCGGGACAGCTCCGCGAACGCTTCGGCGTCGGTGAGCCCGGTGCGCTCGCCGACGTCGCCGCGCTGGATGCCGGTGATGGTCATCCCGATCATCTCGGCGACGAGGCCGACGTGGACCGCTCGGAACACGCCCTCCCGAACGCCTTCGTCGAGGTAGGCACGAATCTGGCCGGCAGCGGCACGCGCGTTCGCCTCGTAGGTGGCGCGGGTCGCCGTGTTGGCCGCCATGTCTTCGATGAACGCACGCGAGGCGGGGCGCAACGCCGCGGCCGCACCGTCGAGGTAGGCGCCGACCTTGTCCCGGGCACCGTCGACGCTGCGGACACGGCGTTCGACGGTGGCGGTGGCGCCTTTGAAGTAGTGGCCGACGACCCGGACGGCGAGCTGCTCCTTGCTGCCCGCGAGCGTGTAGAGCGTGGACTTCGAGCAGCGCAGCCGCGCGGCGAGGTCGTCAAGGGTGAAGTGAGCGAATCCTTCGGCCAGGAACAGATCTCGAAGCCGGTCGAGTAGATCGGCGCGGCGGGCGTCGGCGGAGGAGCGTCGGGAGGCTCCGGGCTCGGTGACGGTCCCCGCGCGAGGGCTCACCGTGGGCCCCCTCCGCGCCTGGGGCGCGGCCATCGGACCGGCGTGATCGCAGAAATCCAGCGCACGGCGACCCCCTGACACGACGTGGGAGAACTGGCAGTGGTGCCCGTAGGGCACGGCGTCGGAAGTTCAGCTCGAGCAGGGTGGCCAGCTCCGGCGTTCCCGTTCGTGCCTCGCAAGGCAGAGGTTCTCGCCGCGGACACCCGGTACTCGGGAGAACCCCGACGCAGTGCGGCACGAGCGGGGGCGGCGGCACCGGACCACGTACCCACGTTCCCAGATTCCCCCTGCGACAGCGTCATGGATCGAGCCTGCCACAGCACGGGTGCCCGTCCGGCGAGGTGGGTGCTGCCACCTTCGGGTGGCACTCGCGCCCGCACAGCTATAGTACTGACACCAGTCCTACAGTACTCTCATTGGTACCCGTCGCCGACGGGACGGACCACCCACGGCACTCGGAGCATCCACCGCCATGCCTGTCGAACGCCTGCTTCCCACCCCCGAAGCAACCGATCTCCTCGCCCTCACCAGGGACATCGCCCGCAACGAGCTCGCAACGGCCGCCGCGGACCACGAAGCCGACAACCGGTTCGGCCGCGAGGCGTTCCGCACCCTCGGCGCCTCCGGGCTACTCGGTCTGCCCTACCCGGAGGAGTACGGCGGCGCCGCACAACCCTTCGAGGTGTATCTGCAGGTCCTCGAGGAGATCAGCAGCGCATGGATGACCGTCGGCGTGGGCCTGTCCGTGCACACCATGGCCTGCTACCCGCTCGCGAACTTCGGCACCGACGAGCAGCGCGCGAAGTGGCTGCCCGCCATGCTCGGCGGCGAAACCCTCGGCGGGTACGCGCTCTCGGAGTCCCACGCGGGCTCCGACGCCGCCGCGCTGCGCACCCGTGCCGAGCGCACCGCTGACGCCTACGCCGTCACCGGGACGAAGTCGTGGATCACCCACGGAGGTGTCGCGGACTTCTACACCCTGATGGCCCGCACCTCGGACGACGGGCCGCTGGGCATCAGCTGCTTCCTCGTCGACGGAACCACGCCCGGCCTCAGCGCAGGCGCGCCGGAACACAAGATGGGCCTCACCGGTTCGCCCACCACGGACCTGATCTTCGACGGTGCGCACCTGGACGGCGAACGGCTCGTCGGCAACGAGGGAGACGGACTCAAGATCGCACTGGCCGCACTGGACTCCGGCCGCCTCGGCATTTCCGCGTGCGCGGTCGGGCTCGCGCAGGCGGCACTCGATCTCGCGGTCGACTACGCCGAGCAACGCCACCAATTCGGCAAACCCGTCATCGAGTTCCAGGGCCTCGAATTCCTACTCGCCGACATGGCCGCCGCCGTGCACTCCGCGCGGGCGACGTACCTGGACGCGGCCCGGCGTCGCGACGCAGGACTCCCCTTCGGACAGCAGGCGTCCGTGGCCAAGCTCGTCGCCACCGACGCCGCCATGAAGGTCACGACCGACGCCGTTCAGGTGCTCGGCGGAGCCGGGTACACGCGGGACTTCCCCGCCGAGCGCTACATGCGCGAGGCGAAGGTGCTGCAGATCTTCGAAGGGACCAACCAGATCCAGCGCATGCTCATCGGCCGCGGCCTACGCACGAAGTGACGAGGCGAACGGCACTTTCGCCCCACCACACGAGGCGAGAGTGCCGTTCGCCCCATGAATGTGGGCCTCAGCCCAGCGGACGCAGGCCCCAGCGGGCCATCCAGGACTCGGCCGGGGAGAGCACGATGAGGTCGGTTCCCGAGTTCAGGGCGTCGGGCGGGCAGGTCATGGGCTCGATCGCCACCGCCCGTCCGCGGCCGGGGTAGTCGTCGGCCGTGTAGACCTGCACCCAGCCGAAGACCGGGTCGGCCCAGAGTTCGACTCCCTGCCCGGACGGGTGCGTGAGCCGGTGGCGGACCTTGCCGTCCGGGTCGTCGGGACGGGGTGTCGCGCCACCGAAGGCGGTGTCCAGCAGCACCCCCGCCATCGCACGGCCCGACCGGAAATCCTGTTCGGAGCCTTCGAGCGCGCGAGGCGGCCGCACGGGCAGCAACCGTTCCGGGTCGACGGGAACGACGCTGCCGGCGGCGAGCCGCAGCGTGCACTCGTCAGTCTCGGCGCGACCCGCGCGTGGGTACGGGTGGACACCGACGCCGAACGGCACGGCACGGGCGCCAAGGTTCTCCACGGTGTGCGTGACGGTGAGCCCTGCGGCGTCGACGTGGTACCCGATCGACGTCAGCAACGGCGCAGGCCAGCCCGGCTGCGGCGGCACCATCGCGTTGAGTACCACTGTGGACTCAGCGTGCTCGACGACGGTCCAGGCCGTGTGCCGCACCAGACCGTGGATGGCGTTGCCGCGCTCGGGTTCGGTGAGCGCGAGCTGCTGCGGCTCGCGTTCCAGCGTCCACCGTCCGTCGGCGACCCGGTTCGGCCAGGGCACCAGGACCGCACCCGCGCCGCCGGGCGGGGTGTCGTCGGCGGCGTAGGTTTCGGAGTACGGCACACCGTCCACTTCGAACACCCGCAGCGCCGCGCCGACCTCGGTGACGACGGCGCGGGTCGCATCGTGCCGGATCTCGAACTGCCTGCCGGTCGTGGGGACACGATCGCTCACATCCCCACCCTAACCATCGGGAGCCGTCGATCGGCCGGAGAACACTTCGGACCGCGTGAGCACGAACCGATACGGGCACACAGCTTTCCTGCACACCACTGACCGGGCTCGGATTTGACATACTACTACCCCCTAGGGGTATACATGTGGAGTCTCCGACCTGGAGGCGCCAGTCGCCTGGTATGCCCGCACGGCATGCGCCACCATCCAGCAGGCACCGATCCGGTGTCGCGAACAACAGGAGCAGCTGCATGAGCACGGTCACCGGCACGGAGCCCGGCCCCACTCACGAGGTCGAGCTGGCCATCAGCGGCATGACCTGCGCCTCGTGTGCGGCCCGTGTCGAGCGGAAGCTGGGCAAGCTGGACGGCGTCACCGCCACGGTCAACTTCGCCACCGAGAAGGCCAAAGTCACCTACCCCGCCGAGCTGGATCCCGACCGGCTCGTCGGCCAGGTCGAGGCCGCCGGGTACTCCACCGCACTCCCAGCGCAATCGACCTCCGCCGACCAGCCGAACGGTGGGACGAGCACCGACACCGAGGACCCGACCACGGCACTGCGGGACCGGGTGCTCATCTCCGCGGCGTTGTCGGTGCCGGTCATCGCGATGGCGATGCTGCCGTTGCTGCAGTTCACCTATTGGCAGTGGATCTCGCTGACCCTGGCGGCGCCCGTGGTCGTCTGGGGAGCGTGGCCGTTCCACCGGGCGGCGTGGACCAACCTGCGCCACGGCGCGGCCACGATGGACACCCTGATCTCGATGGGAACCCTGGCGGCCTTCGCCTGGTCGCTCTACGCCCTGCTCTTCGGTGACGCAGGCATGCCCGGCATGACTCACCCGTTCGAGCTCACCATCCGGCCGACGGACGGCGCCGGGAACATCTACCTCGAGGTCGCGGCCGGAGTGACCACGTTCGTGTTGGCCGGCCGCTACTTCGAGGCCCGCTCCAAGCGCCGCGCCGGTGCCGCCCTGCGTGCGCTGCTCGAACTCGGCGCCAAGGAAGTCGCGGTGTTCCGCGACGGCCGCGAGCAGCGCATCGGCACCGAGCAACTCGTCGAGGGTGACCGGTTCGTGGTCCGGCCCGGCGAGAAGATCGCCACCGACGGCGTGGTCGAAGAGGGCAACTCCGCAGTCGACGCGAGCATGCTCACCGGGGAGTCCGTCCCGGTCGAAGTCGGTGTCGGGGACTCGGTCGTGGGTGCCACGGTCAACGACGGCGGCAGGCTCGTGGTGCGTGCCACCCGTGTCGGTTCGGACACGCAGCTGGCTCAGATGGCCAAGCTCGTCGAGGACGCCCAGAACGGCAAGGCGGCGGTCCAGCGCCTGGCCGACCGCATCTCGGCGGTGTTCGTGCCTGCTGTGATCCTGTTGGCTCTCGCGGCGTTGGCCTTCTGGCTGCTCGCCGGTGCCGGTGCGGCCGCAGCGTTCACCGCCGCCGTTGCCGTGCTGATCATCGCCTGCCCGTGCGCGCTCGGACTGGCCACACCCACCGCGCTCATGGTCGGCACCGGCCGGGGTGCCCAGCTGGGCATTCTGCTCAAGGGGCCCGAGGTGCTCGAGTCGACCCGGCGGATCGACACGGTCGTGCTGGACAAGACCGGCACCGTCACGACGGGCCAGATGTCACTGGTCGCAGTGCACACCGTCGGGGCCGAGGAAGCGGAGGCGCTACGCCTGGCCGGGGCGGCCGAGCAGGCATCGGAGCACCCGATCGCGAAGGCCATCGCGAACGGAGCTGCCGAGCGGCTGGGGGCGCTTCCGACGGTCGACGAGTTCACCAACGTCGAAGGGCTGGGCGTGCAGGCCGTGGTCGACGGCGAAGCCGTGTTGGTGGGCCGGCCCGCATTGCTGGAGCAGTGGAGTCAGCCGCTGCCCGACGAGCTCGCCGCCGTCCGAACCGACGCTGAACGCCAAGGCCGAACCGCGATCGCGGTGGCGTGGGCGGGCGCGGCCCGCGCCGTGCTGGAGGTGGCCGACACCGTCAAACCGACCTCGGCGGAAGCGATCGCCGAACTGCGCGGGCTCGGCCTCAGCCCGGTCCTGCTGACCGGGGACAACGAGTCGGTGGCCCGCAGCGTCGCGGCCGAGGTCGGCATCGACGAAGTCATCGCGGAGGTGCTGCCCAGGGACAAGGTCGACGTCGTCACCCGGCTGCAGCACGACGGGCGGGTCGTGGCCATGGTCGGCGACGGCATCAACGACGCCGCCGCGCTGGCCAAGGCCGAACTCGGCCTGGCCATGGGAACCGGCGCCGACGTGGCCATTCAGGCTTCCGACCTGACCTTGGTGCGCGGCGACCTGCGCGTGGCCGCCGACGCGATCCGGCTCGCCCGCCGCACCCTGGGCACGATCAAGGGGAACCTGTTCTGGGCCTTCGCCTACAACGTCGCCGCGCTGCCACTGGCCGCCGCCGGGCTGCTCAACCCCATGATCGCCGGCGCCGCTATGGGCTTCTCCAGCGTCTTCGTCGTCGGCAACAGCCTGCGGCTGCGACGGTTCCGCAGCACCACGACACAGACCCCGGTGCGGGTCGAGGCCGACCGGCCCGTTCCCGCCTCGATCGATGCGTAGCGGCCACGCAGACCAACCCGACCACTCTCGCAAGGGGTTCGTCGGCGCGGCGGCCGCCCCGCGTGCGTCGCTGTACGGTGGCGGTATGCGGCGAACGTCCGGGATCTACCGGTGGGGGCTGTTGATCCTCCTTACGTTCGCCGTGATGGTCATGCACCATGCGCCCGGACTTCACGATCAGGCGCACGAGGTGCCTTCGCCCGCAGGCAGTGCCGCGCAGACACAGCACCACCGGGCACATGACGAGCCTGTGCGTGTGGAAGCGGGCGAGGTCACGACCTCCCCGGCAACCACCGGACTCGGCGACGAGACACACGGCTCGTCGTCACACGACGTGCTGCACCTGTGTCTGACGATCATGCTCGGCTTCGCACTGCTGCTCTTTTCCGCGGTGACCGGCGAAATCCGGGTGCGACTGCCCCGGGCGAGTTCGGAACGACGCCCCGGGCTGCACCGGTTCCGGCCGGCGTTACCCGTTCCCCGCAGGCTCGCGATGCTGTGCGTACTTCGGCTGTGAGAGCTCGTGTGCGGCCGTTTCGACCCTTCGAGCCGAAACGGCCATGCACGCAGTTCCCGAAACACACGTCACGATGCCGAAAGACGAGGAACACACCATGCAACGCACCCACGTGCTCCGTTCCGCGGCGGCGGCCGTCGCCGCGGCCGCGCTGCTCGCCGGATGCGGCGGCACCGGCGAGAACACGAATCCGGCCCCCGCAACTCCGCCGAACACCGAACAGTCCCAGAATCCGGAGGCCGAGCAAGGCGGGCACAACCAGGCCGACGTCGCCTTCCTTCAGGGCATGATCCCGCACCACGAACAGGCGATCGAGATGTCCCGTCCCGCTCCCGAGCGCGCCCAGTCCGACCAGGTCAAGGACCTCGCCCGGCAGATCGAGGCCGCCCAAGGACCGGAGATTCAGGCGATGTCCGGCATGCTCCGGGACTGGGGTGTGCCGGAATCGCCGTCCGACATGCACGGTATGGATCACGGTGACATGGGCATGATGTCGCCCGACCAGATGCAACGGTTCGGCCAGGCAGAAGGCGCACAGTTCGACCGGATGTTTCTGACCATGATGATCGAACATCACGAAGGCGCGGTGACGATGGCTCGGACCGAACTCGACGACGGACAGAACCCCGAGGCCAAGCAGCTCGCGCAGCAGATCATCGACTCTCAGCGAGCCGAGATCGACACCATGAACAACCTGCTCGAACAGAACTGAGCGTCGCTCGGAACGGCTCGGAGCCCCGCACCGAGCGTGCGGGGCTCCGAGCCGACGGTGGCTACTTCTGCAGGGATTCCGCGTTGAACCGCGTGCGGCCGGTGACGAAGTAGTTCACGACCCAGAACAACACACCGACGCCCAGCAACAGCCCCATGATCACGTACTCGGTGGCGGGCCGCCCGGAGAACGGACTCGCGAAGAACGCGCAGGTGATCGCGCCGAGCACGGGCACCCAGGTCGGGGCGCGGAAGTGCTCGTGCTCGACCTTTTCCTTCCGCAGCACCAGAACGGCCACGTTCACGACGGCGAAGACGGTCAGCAACAGCAACGAGGTCGTGCTGCCCAGGTTCTCGATCTCCAACGTGCTCACCAGCGCGATCGCGATGATGCTCGTGAACAGGATGGAGACCCACGGAGTCTGCCGTTTGCGGTACACCGAGCCGAACTGCTTCGGGATGATCTTCTCGTTCGCCATGCCGTACAGCAGACGGCTGGCCATCAGCATGTTGATCAGCGCGGTGTTGGTGACGGCGAACAGCGCGATGGCCGAGAACAGCACGGCGGGGAACCACGGCGCGGCGGCCTGCACGACGAGCAGCAGCGGACCGTCGGAGGCGGCGAGCTCGTCCGTCGGCACCAACGTCGAAGTGATCACCGCGATCACCAGGTAGATCAGGGCGGTGACGCCGAGGCCCAGCAACAGGGCTCGCGGGAACGTCTTGGCCGGGTCCTTCGTCTCCTCGGCCATGTTCACCGAGTCCTCGAAGCCGACCATCGCGAAGAACGCCAAGGCGGTCGCCGAGGTGATCGCCAGCAACGGCGAGGAATCCGGGTTGAACTCCAGCAGCCGGGACGGGTCCGGCGTGACGTCCGGATTCGAACTCCCGCCGAACAGGGCGAACAGGCCTGTCGCGATGACGATGGCGAGACCACCGAGTTCGATGCACGTCAGCACGATGTTCATCTTCACCGACTCGCTGACGCCACGAAGGTTGATCGCGGCCAGCAGGAGGACGAAGCCGATCGCGATGCCCCACGACGGCACGCCGGTGCCGATGACTTCCTCCATGTAGTCGCCGCTGAACGCCTGCGCGGCGGACGCGGCGGAGGTGATGCCCGAGCTCATCACGGCGAACGCGATGAGGAAGGTCAGGAAGTGGATCCCGAACGCGCGGTGGACGTAGAGCGGCGCGCCACCCGCCTTCGGGTACTTGCCGACCAGTTCCAGATAACTGAACGCGGTCAGGAACGCCACGACGAACGCGACGAGGAACGGCACCCACAGCGCGCCGCCGACCTTGCCTGCGACCTTGCCGGTCAGCGAGTAGATCGTGGTGCCGAGGATGTCTCCGATCACGAAGAACAACAGCAGTTTGGGCCCCATCACCCTCTTGAGGCCAGGGTTCTCCGGGCCTCCCGACGCGTCGGGGCTCACGGTGGTCTCGTTCGCCATGCGGGAGAGTGTGCACCGGCCACCCGGACGGGCTAAAACCGCCCCCCGAACCGTGAACGAACCAGGTCAGGGATGGTGTTGCGGTTCCGTCCGTCCCGGTTCGGCTTCCTCGACCGGCGCCCGATAGCGCCAGAAGGCCGGCATGCACAGAGCCGCGACGACGGTGAACACGACGACGAGCACTCCGCCGCCGGCGACCGCGGTTTGAGTGCCGAGCGCGGCGCCGCCGGCGCCGTGGAGCGTGTCGGCGAGCCTCGGTCCTCCGGCCACCACGACGACGAACACGCCCTGCATGCGGCCGCGCATCGAATCGGTGGCTGCCGCCTGCAGGATGGCGCTGCGGTAGACCATGCTGATCAGGTCCGCGGCTCCGCCGATCGCGAGGAACAGCACGGCCAGCCACAGCACGTCCGTCATGCCGAAGGCGACCACGGCGACACCCCAGGCGAGCACGGCGAGGGTGACTCCGACACCGTGCCGCTGAAAGCGATGCAGCCAACCGGACACGACCCCGAGCAGGAACGCCCCGATCGGGATCGCCGCGAACAGCCACCCGAGCGCGGTGCCCCCTCCCGGCGGGTCACCGAAGGTGCGCTCGGCCATCTCGGGGAACAGCGCTCGGGGCATCCCGAACACCATGGCGATGATGTCCAGGACGAACGAGGCCAGCAGCACCTTGTGCAGGGTGAGGTACCGGAACCCGTCGATCACCGAGCGCAGCCCCGCCGAGGTCGGGGCGCCTTCCTGCGGAGGCAACGCGGGCAGACGCACGATCGCCCAGAGCGCGAGGCTCAGTGCGACGGCGTCGATCAGGTACAGCACAGGCAGGCCGGTGACGGCGAGCAACGAGCCGGCCATCAGCGGGCCCATGATCGAGCCGAACGTGAAAACGGTCGCTCCGAGCGCCTGCGCGGGCGCGAGCAGGTGCAGCGGGATCAGGCGCGCGATCGTGGCCATCCGTGCGGGCGAGTTCACCGCGAAGAACGTCTGCTGCAGCGAGAACAGACCGAGCACCACCCACGGCGAGCGCACGTCGGCTGCCGCGACGAGCCACAGCAGGACCGCGGTCGCGGCCAATCCCGTGTTCGTGATCAGCAGGAGTTTCCGCCGATCCACAGTGTCCGCGACGGCGCCGCCCCACAGCCCGAACACGAGCAGCGGCATCAGCCCGAACAACCCCGCGAGGCCGACGTAAGCCGACGTTCCGGTGATCGTGTAGAGCTGCGTGGGCACCGCGACGGTGCTCAGCGAGGCGCCGACCGTGGTGACGATCGTCGAGATCCACAGCCTGCGGTACGCGGGGTACCGCAGCGGCCGCGTGTCGAGGAAGACCGTGCTGAGCAGCCTTCCCAAAGCTGCGGTGCGTCCTGCGCGCGACTCCCCCAGCTCCCGCCCGCGCACACCCATCCCCCGGACTCTATCCCCGCCCCTCACCCGCCCAGGGGGGTGGCAAATTCGCGCGAATTTGCCACCTCGTTGTCCACAAGGGGCGGAGTTGTCCACAACCCGATGTGGTCACTCGGAGATTCACGAACCGTGAGCCCGGAGACTCCCCTGCCCTCCACCCGCTGCCCACGGCCTCGACGGAACCGCCCGGCAGCCGGTCCACGACCGTCGCGCACGGCCGGATCCCGGTGGCAAATTCGCGCGAATTTGCCACCTCGTTGTCCACAAGGGGTGGAGTTGTCCACAGGGGGCGTGGGTGGGTGACGGGAGGCTGGAGGGCTCCGGTCGGGGTGGGGAGGCTCGCGGCTGGGGCCGGGTCAGGGGGCGAGGCGCTCGACGGTGAAGGACTCGCCCTCGCGGCGGAATCGGAGCCTGTCGTGCAGCCGGTCCGGGCGCCCCTGCCAGAACTCCACCACGTCCGGCCGGATCCGCCAGCCGCCCCAGTGCGGCGGCACCGGCACCTTCTCCGCGTCGGCGAACCGACGCTCGATGCCGGTCAGCGCCGACTGCAAGGCCGGGCGTCCGGTGACCACCCGCGACTGCGGTGACGCCCACGCGCCGAGTTGTGAACCCCGGGGCCGCTGCGCCCAGTACTCCGCGGTCTCGTCGGACCGCACCTTCTCGACCTCGCCGCGCACGTTGACCTGGCGCTGCATCGCGTACCAGGGGAACGTGGCCGCCGCGACCCGCGTCGCGGACAGGTCGTGGCTTTTCGCCGAGGTGTAGTTGGTGAAGAGCACGAGCCCACGCTCGTCGAACCCCTTGCACAGCACGGTTCGCGACGACGGCATCCCGTCCGCGTCGGCGGTGGCGAGGACCATGGCGTTCGGTTCGGGCAGTTCGGCGCCCACCGCTTCGTCGAACCAGAGCTGCAGTTGCTCGTGCCAGGTGTCGGCGAGGAACGTCTCGTCGAGCGCTCCGGCCTCGTAGGACACGCGCATCGAGGGCAGCGTGGTCTTCGCCTCGGGCGTCATCGGCTCGTCCTCCCTGGGTCCGCCCGACGTGGCTGGGCGCGCTCGTGGTGACTGGGCGTGTCCTGCGGCTGACGCCGGACAGTACGGGGTGCGAGGCCCTGACGACAGCCCGCGAACGTGCGAAGCAGCCGACAGCGCCGACCACTCGACCGTAAACGCGGCGCGAACACGTGCCGAATGCCAGGCGTCGGCCCGATCGATTCCGTAATCAATTCAGTGTTCGGTCACACACTGAACACTCAAGCCCCGCTCACCAACATGCCCATAACCCACGAGCCCGGCACAGCCGGAACGCTGCGAGCCCGCCTCGAAGCCGAATGTGATCACTGTCATGCACCCGGCCCGGGTCGGATGATTGCCGCCGCGCCACCCGCGGGTGCACTGTTGTCCAACGCCAGGGCCGCCTCGTCGCAACCTCGCACCCCGCCACGCACCATCCACAGCCGTCGGAACGCTCCGTCGGACCGGCTCAGCGAGGAGACGAGGCAATCATGTCCGCAGCTCAGGCAGCTTCCCACGCACCGACCCCTCCCGAGACGACGTTCAGTCCGGGGCTGGAAGGCGTCGTCGCGTTCCACACCGAGATCGCCGAGCCCGACCGGGACGGCGGCGCGCTGCGATACCGGGGCGTGGACATCGAGGACCTGGCGGGCCGTGTCCCGTTCGGCGACGTGTGGTCGTTGCTGGTCGACGGCCGGTTCGGCGACGCGCTGCCGCCAGCACCGCCCATGACGCTGCCGGTCTCCACCGGCGACGTTCGCGTGGACGCACAGAGTTCCCTGGCCACGTTGGCACCGACGCTGGGCATGCGCCCGCTGCTCGACGTCGACGACGCCCAGGCTCGGGACCACCTGGCCTGGACCTCCGCCCTCGCCCTGGACTTCGTCGCCCAGTCTGCTCGTGGGGCACAGTCTCCGGTGCCGCAGCCTGAGGTCGACGCCCACGCCGGTGCCACGGAGCGGTTCCTGACCCGGTGGCGCGGCGAGGCGAACCCCGCGCACGTCGAAGCTCTCGACGCCTACTGGGTCTCGGCGGCCGAGCACGGGCTCAACGCCTCCACGTTCACCGCCCGCGTCGTGGCATCCACCGGCGCCGACGTCGCGGCGACCCTCTCCGGCGCCGTCGGCGCCATGTCCGGTCCGCTGCACGGGGGAGCGCCCGCCCGCGTGTTGCCGATGGTCGAGGAGGTCGAGCGCACCGGCGATCCGCGCGGTGTGGTCGAAGGCATCCTGGACCGTGGTGAGCGGCTCATGGGCTTCGGGCACCGCGTGTACCGCGCCGAGGACCCTCGTGCGCGGGTGTTGCGTGCGACCTGCCGCCGTCTCGCCGCGCCCCGTTTCGATGCCGCCGCCGCGCTGGAGCAGGCGGCGTTGTCGGTGCTCCGCGAGCGCCGTCCGGACCGCGCGATCGAGACGAACGTCGAGTTCTGGGCCGCCGTCGTGCTGGATTTCGCCGAGGTCCCGCCGCCGATGATGCCCGCGATGTTCACCTGCGCCCGGACCGCGGGCTGGTCGGCTCACGTGCTCGAGCAGAAGCGCACCGGTCGGCTGGTGCGTCCGTCGGCGAAGTACGTCGGTCCGGAGTCCCGCTCGCTCGACGACGTCGCCGGCTGGGGCGGGGTGGCACCCCTCCCCGCCCCCGCGAGCTGAACTCACCCGTCCGAGTGACGATGCTGTGGAGCGAACGGCACTTTCGCCTCGTGTGGTGAGGCGAAAGTGCCGTTCGCCCCGCGGATTTGGTCGGCTGTGACCTGCGATATTGGCTACCGGCGCCCCGGAGCAGTAGGTTCTGGAGCAGGCCGTCGGAGTCGACTCCGACACGGCCGAGGGCGAAGGACCGGAGCACGCGACCCCATGTTCGCGACGGCCCGGTCCCGCGGCTCGACCGCATTCGAACCGGCAACGGCGCCGGTCATCTGGCCATGAACCGTGTTCGCACAACCACGACCGGAGGCGCCGGCATGACGCAGGCCGACACGCACACCGACCCCACCACGCTGCAGCTGCCCGCGGAGTTCGCCCCCGCTGACGGCCGGTTCGGCTGCGGACCGTCCAAGGTCCGGACCGAGCAGCTCGCGAAGCTCGCCGACGAAGGCGCGGCCGTGATGGGCACCTCGCACCGGCAGAAGCCGGTGAAGTCGCTGGTCGGGCGGGTCCGTGAAGGTTTGTCCCAGCTGTTCTCGCTGCCGGACGGCTACGAGGTGGTGCTCGGCGTCGGCGGCACCACGGCGTTCTGGGACGCCGCGGCGTTCGGGCTGGTCCGGGAGCGCGCGCTGAACCTCACCTACGGCGAGTTCTCCTCGAAGTTCGCGAAGGCCACCGAGGCCGCACCGTGGCTGGCCGACCCGATCGTGATCTCCGCCGAGCCCGGCGACGCCCCGGACCCGGTGGCCGACCCGACCGCCGACCTCATCGGCTGGGCACACAACGAGACCTCCACCGGCGTGATGCTGGAGCCCACCCGCCCGGCGGGTTCGGAGCACGCGCTGATCGCCGTCGACGCGACCTCCGGAGCGGGCGGCCTGCCGTTCGACGCGGCCAACGCGGACGTCTACTACTTCGCACCGCAGAAGTGCTTCGCCTCCGACGGCGGGTTGTGGATCGCGGCGATGAGCCCGAAGGCGATCGAGCGGATCGGCGAGATCGGCGACTCGGACCGCTACGTGCCGGAGTTCCTGTCGCTGACCACGGCGCTGGACAACTCGCGCAAGGACCAGACCTACAACACGCCCGCGGTGGCGACGCTGTTCCTGCTGGCCGACCAGATCGAGTGGATGCTCGCGCAGGGCGGACTGGACTGGTGCACGCAGCGCACGAAGGAGTCCTCGCAGCGGCTGTACCAGTGGGCGGAGTCCTCGGAGTTCGCCACGCCGTTCGTCGACGACGCGGCGAAGCGCTCGCAGGTCGTGGTCACGCTCGACTTCGACGACTCGATCGACGCGGCCGCCCTCGCCAAGGCGTTGCGCGCCAACGGGGTGGTCGACACCGAGCCGTACCGCAAGCTCGGCCGCAACCAGTTGCGCGTGGGGACGTTCCCCGCGATCGAGCCGGACGACGTGACGAAGCTGACCGGTGCGATCGACTGGCTCGTCCCGCGGCTGCGCTGATCAACCGTTTTCTCCCCGCACAGCGCCGAATCCCCGGGTTCCCAGTGGAGCCCGGGGATTCGTCCATCTCGGACGGTCCCGGCAGCGGCATTCGTCGGGCGGATCGATCCGCGTCACTGCGGCGGCGGAATCACGTCAGATCAGGAAAGATGGTGACAACGAACTGTGCGGCCCGGCGCGCCTCACTCGTCAAGACGCCGCGCCGCGCTATCGTCACAGCTTGGTGACATGTAGTCGGCGGGAGGCTGGCATATGCGAGCGCTGCGGGTGGTCGGGCTCGACGAGGACGGTGAGACCGTCGTCTGTGAGGACCCGGAGACGGGCGACCGTTTCTCGGTGCCCGCGGACGAGCGGCTGCGCGCGGCCGCCCGCGGCGATCTGACCCGACTCGGCCAGGTGCAGATCGAGTTGGAGGCCCAGATGCGTCCTCGGGAGATCCAGGCACGGATCCGGTCGGGCGCCTCGGTGGAGCAGGTCGCGGCCTCGTCGGGAATCCCGGAGCAGAAGGTGGAGCGCTACGCCTACCCGGTGCTGCTCGAGCGGACCCGGACCGCGGAGATGGCCCAGCGCGCGCACCCGGTCCGGGAGGACGGGCCGGACGTGCAGACGCTCGGTGAGGTCGTGGCGCACACCTTCGGGATGCGCGGCCACGACTACGCGGAGACCAGCTGGGACTCGTGGCGGGGCGACGACGGCAAGTGGGTCGTGCAGCTTCGCTGGAACGCGGGCCGCTCGGACAACGTCGCGCGCTGGGTCTTTCACCCGGGCGCGCACGGCGGCACGGTGGCCGCGCTGGACGATCACGCCGCCGACCTGCTCGACCCGGCGCCGAATCGCCCGCTGCGCACGGTGCGCCCGGTGACGGAACTGGCACGGGAGGCGCTCGAGCTCGACCAGGACGAGGAGACCGACGAGGGTCAGCAGAGCCTCCCGGTCGCGGAGCAACCGACCGCTGCCCCGCCGCAGCCGCGGCGCAGCGCCACCCCGTCGATCCCGCCGCTGGACATGCCGCAGCGCGCCGAGCGCAAACCCGCCCCGGAGCCGGAACCGGTGGAGCCGGTGCAGGCCGAGGAGCCTCCGGTCGCCGAGGTCGACGAGCCTCCGATGGCCGAGGTCGAGGAGCTGCCGCTCACCGACCCGGAGGAGTCTGCGGAGGCGCCGGAGGACCAGCGCGCGCCGGAGTCGCCGCGTCGGGGCCGCAAGAACCATCCGATCGTCCCGTCCTGGGAGGACGTCCTGCTGGGAGTCCGCTCCCACCGCTGACGGCGGCTCACGCCTCGGCGCGTCAGAGGGCGTGTGGGGACTGGCATGTGTGCCGTAGGGCACGCCTCACACCCGATCAGTCGCGGCACGGTGCGAGGCTCCGTTCCAGTTCGTCCCTCCTCAGGCAGGGGTTCTCCTACACCGCGGTATCGGACCCTCTGCCCACGTTCCGAAATGCCTTCTCAAGCCCCGAGCAGGCTGAACAGCAGGCCGATCCAGGCCAGGACGATCCCCGCTGCGACGCCGTAGGCGACCCAGCGCCACACGAGCACGCGCCGCCCGAGCCAGATGGACGGTGCGAATCCGGCGGCCACGGCGAGGTTGACGGCGATCGCGAGCAGCACGTTCACCTGGGTGAGACCGGCGGTGACAATGACGAGCGCGGTCGCCGTGATCGCCGCGACGATCGCGGCGACGGTGAGCCCGGTCGCCCACGGCGTCGACTCGGGCGGTTCGCTGCGGTGGACGACCCGGTGAACGTCGCCGGTCACGGGATCGTGGTATCCGATCTCGTCGCCGAGCGACTGCGCGACTCGCGCGGCGAGTTGGCGCCCGCGCCGGGACACGGCGTCGGCGCGGGCGTCGGCTTCCTGGACGCTCGCGGCGATCCGCGCCCATTCCTGTAGCGCGTCGACGAGCCCGGGTGGCAGTCGGCAGTGGGCGGGATCGATCTCCCGCCGCTGCGGAGCGATCACGAGCACCGGGCGACCGTCGGCGACGCCCAGTTCCACCTTCGGCGTCATGCGGCCCCGTTCATCGCGTGGAAAGCGACGGCGGCGGAGGTGGCGACGTTGAGCGAGTCGACACCGTCGGCCATCGGAATGCGCACTGTCGTGTCCGCACCGGCAAGGGCCTCCTCGGTGAGTCCGGGGCCTTCGGAGCCGAGCAGGACCGCGACCTTGTCGTCGTCCAGTTCGGCCTCGCGCAGCGGCACTGCGTTCGGGCGTGGGGTGAGGGCGGCGGTCCGGTAGCCGTGAGCGGTCAGCGCCTCGAACACCGCCGACATGCTCTCGACCGGAGCGAACGGCACCCGCAGCACGTGTCCCATCGACACCCGAACGCTGCGCCGGTACAGCGGGTCGGAGCTGCCGGGACCGAGCAGGATCGCGTCGACACCGAGCGCGGCGGCGTTGCGGAACAGCGAGCCGAGGTTCTCGTGGTCCCCGATGCCTTCGAGGACCGCGACCCGCTTGCTGCGCGCGAGCAGCACGTCGAGGTCCGGGACAGGGGCTCTGTCGGCGACGGCGAGCACACCCCGGTTGAGATGGAATCCGACCACCCGGGCCATCACGTCGGCCTCGGCGACGTGCGCGGGAACGTCGACGGCGGCGAGCGGCTCGGCGAGTGCGTCGAGCCTGCGGCGCACCCCGAGCAGCGAGCGCACCGGGTACGGCGAGGCGAGGAGCCGTTCCACCACGACGACGCCTTCGGCGATGACGAGCCCGCGTCCCCCGGGCCGGTCCGGTCGGCGGTCGGCGGTGGCGAGGTCGCGAAAGTCGTCCACGCGGGGGTCGTCGACCTCGGTCACTTCGATCACCGTCGCCACGTGCTCATTTTCGCATCTCGCGCCGGGGTGTTCCGCCGCGGCATCGAGCCCTGCCGGGTCCCGTCAGCTGCGTGGGCCGCCACCCGCGGAACCACCGACGCACATCAACCCGCGCGCCCTCTGCCTCGGTCGAGTTCGTCACACCTGACGGAGGTGAACGGGAACGACACGCGACCGTTCGGGTAGAACGGTGTGGCGCCCGGACTGACTGCCACCACCACGCCGCACCCCGACCGCGAGGAGCCCCATGCCCCCGGGCGACGACGTCACCAGCGCGCGCGCCGACGTGACCAGGCACGATCCCGAGGTCGCCGCGGGAACACTCGCGGAAGCGACGGTCGGTGTCGCCTCGGACCCGCCGGAACCGGCGCCGCGCGGCTCGAAACTGCGGTTCGCGCTGATTCTCGGTGGGCTCACCGCGTTCGGCCCGTTGTCGGTCGACATGTACCTGCCCGCGTTGCCGCAGCTGACCACGGCTCTCGGGACGTCCTCGGCGCAGGCACAGCTGACCCTGACGACGGTGCTGCTGGGCTTGGCGTTCGGGCAGCTCATCGCGGGCCCGGTCAGCGACGCCGTCGGCAGGCGCGGCCCCCTGCTGGTGGGGGTGTCGCTGTACACGGTGGTGTCGGTGTTGTGTGCGGTCGCCGTCTCCGTGGAGCAGCTGACCGTGCTGAGGCTCGTGCAGGGTCTCAGCGCTGCGGCCGGGATGGTCATCGCGCGGGCGGCGATCCGCGACCTGTACTCGGGTGCCGAGGCGACCCGCTTCTTCTCCGCGTTGATGCTGGTGACCGGCCTCGCGCCGATTCTGGCGCCGGTGATCGGCGGCGGCGTGCTCACCTACACGACATGGCGCGGGGTCTTCGTCGTGCTCGCCGGGTTCGGCGCGTTGTTGCTGGCCGTGGTGGCGTTCGCCCTCCCCGAGACGAAGCCGCAACGCTGGCGGCAGCCGTTGAAGTGGCGGGCGACCGCGCGCACGTTCGGCATGTTGCTGCGCACCCGGTCGTTCCTCGGTAATGCCTTGGCCGCCGGTTTCGGTATCGCGGTGATGTTCGCCTACGTCTCCGGATCGTCGTACGTGTTGCAGGACGTCTACGGCATGTCGCCCCAGGCGTTCGCGCTCACGTTCGGGCTGAACTCGGTCGGCCTCGTCGCGTGCGGGCAGATCAACGGTCTGCTCGCGGGCCGCGTCGCCACCGAACAGCAGCTGTTGGGCAGGGCGCTGATCGCGGCCACCGTTTCCGGGGCCGTTCTCGTCACGACGGTGGCGGCGGGGCTCCCGTTGGTGGCGGTACTGGCAGCGATGTTCGTCCTCATCTCGTGCATGGGGTTCGTGATGCCGAATGCGGCGATGCTGGCGTTGGCCGATCACCGGGAGGTTTCCGGCAGTGCTTCCGCGCTGCTGGGGGCGTGCCAGTTCGTGATCGGCGCGCTCGCCGCTCCCCTCGTCGGTCTCGGCGGCGTCGAGTCGGCGCTTCCGATGGCTCTGGTGATGTTCGGGGTGGCACTCGCGGCCACCGTGACGTGGTGGGCGCTCGGTCGCCGTCGCCACACCCCCGCGCCGGTCACTGTGGCTCGCGGGCCCGGTCGCGACGCTGTGTGATACCCGGCCCTGGCCTGAGCCGCGGGCCTGCTCCGATCGGCCCGACGCCGAAGCCGATCAGCCATCCGCGATGGGTCCCGACGGCGCAGCAAGCCCGCTCCGGCAGGGATTTCGACCACCACGCGTGGCCTGCCGGAACACCGTTTTGGCCGCTGGCCCGGCCTCGGGGCGTGTGTCACGGTGAATTCTCTGGCGTGCCGACCAACCGAAGCGGGGGAGTGCGGCATGGGCACGGACGAGACGAACCGGACATTCAGGTCGGTCGACCGGCAGCGGTACCGGGACAAGATGCAGCGGGGGCTCGACGCACTCGCCCGGATGCTCGCCGACGGCAACTTCTCCTTCCCGCACCAGCAGATGGGGCTGGAGATCGAACTCAGTCTCGTCGACGAGACGATGGCTCCGTCGATGTCGAACTCGGTCGTGCTGCAGAAGATCGACGACGAGTCGTTCACCACCGAACTCGGCCAGCACAACGTGGAGATCAACGTGCGGCCGCGAGCGCTGGCGGGTGAGAACGCGCTCCTGCTGGAGGACGAGCTGCGCCGCGCACTGATCGGCGCGGACCACAAGGCTCACGACGCCGGCGCGAAAATGGTCATGATCGGCACGCTGCCGACGATGTTCACCGAGCACCTCGACCCGCGTTGGCTGTCGAAACCCCCGCGCTACGCGCTGCTCAACGAGCAGATCTTCCGCGCCAAGGGCGAGGAGATGCTGCTCGAGATGGAGGGCCGCCCGCTCGACGGCGGCGACAAGGAACATCTGCGTTCGTACGCGGACTCGATCCTGCCCGAGTCGGCGTCGACGTCGGTGCAGCTGCACTTGCAGGTGGCGCCGGAAGACTTCTCCGCGCACTGGAACGCGGCGCAGTGCATTGCGGGGGTCCAACTGGCGATCGGTGCGAACTCACCGTTCCTGCTGGGAAAGGCTCTCTGGCACGAGACCCGGGTTCCGTTGTTCACGCAGTCCACCGACACGCGGCCGGTCGAGCTCAAGAACCAGGGCGTGCGGCCGAGGGTGTGGTTCGGGGAGCGCTGGATCACCTCGATCTTCGACCTGTTCGAGGAGAACGTCCGCTACTTTCCCGCCCTGCTGCCGGAACCGGTCGAAGAGGATCCTGTCGGCGCTCTCGACGCGGGGCAGGCGCCGTCGCTGGCCGAACTCCGTGCGCACAACGGGACGATCTGGCGGTGGAACCGACCGGTCTACGACATCACCGACGGTGTTCCGCATCTCCGGGTGGAGAACCGGGTGCTGCCGTCCGGCCCCACGGTGATCGACGTGCTCGCCAACGCGGCGTTCTTCTACGGCGTGCAACGGTCGCTGACCGAACAAGACCGTCCACTCTGGACGCAGATGTCGTTCGAGGCGGCGGAGGAGAACTTCTACACGGGCGCCCGCAACGGGATGGACTCGCTGTTGTACTGGCCGGGCACCGGGTGGATCGCGCCCGACGAGTTGGTGCTGCGCAGGCTGCTGCCGATGGCGCACGAAGGGTTGCGCATGTGCGGGGTCTCGGATCGTGCACGGGAACACCATCTCGGAGTGATCGAGCAACGCTGTCTGACCCGCCAGACCGGAGCGTCGTGGCAACGCGATCTCGTCGTCAGCCTGGAACGGTCCGGGATGAAACGCCGGGCGGCGCTCGCGGAGATGCTGCATCGCTACGTCGAGCTCACCAACATCGGCGAGCCCGTGCACAGCTGGCCGCTGGACTGACCGCTCAGACCGTCCCTTCGAGGTCGAGCGTCCAGCGCTGCCCGTTTCGGCGAAGATTTCCGCGCACGCCGAACACGTCCGCCAGCAAGTCGGGGCCGAGCACGTCGCTCGGTGCTCCGGTGGCGACGAGACGGCCTTCGTCGAGCACCGCGAGCCGGTCGCAGTACGAGACGGCCATCCGCAGGTCGTGCATCGTCACGACCACGGTGAGACCCCCGGCCGCGAGTTCGCGAAGCAGCTCGAGCACCGCGAACTGGTGGCGCAGGTCGAGGTGATTGGTGGGTTCGTCCAGCACCAGTACCTCGGGCCGTTGCGCGAGTGCGCGGGCGATGGCGACTCGCTGGCGTTCGCCGCCGGAGAGCGTGCGGACGTCGCGGTCGGCGTGCTGCTCGACGGCGGTGGCGCGCAGGGCGTCCGCGACGATCGTGCGGTCGGCGTCCCGGATAGGCTGCAGCAGACCGAGATGCGGCGTCCTGCCCTGGCCGACCACGTCCCGCACGGTGAACGCGGCACTGGGGACGGGCTCCTGCACGGTGGCCGCGAGCACCGTGGCCAGCCGGCGCCGTGGCGTCGTCGGTACCGCGAGACCGGCGACCTCGGCAGCTCCGGCGGAGGCATTCAGCGCCCGGTACAGGGAGCGGAGCAGGGTGGTCTTGCCGCTGCCGTTCGGCCCGACGATCCCGAACACCTCGCCCTTCCGGACGTCGATGTCCACTTCGGACACGATGTCGTGGCCGTCGAGCCGGACGCTCCACCCTTCGGTCCGAACCGCCATCACTCCGCCTTCCGTCGGGGCGAACGGCACCCTCGCCCCACCACACGAGGCGAAAGTGCCCTTCGCCCCACCACACAGGGTGAACCGCTCTCCTCACCACACGAGGCGAAAGTGCCGTTCGCCCCACCACACGAGGCGAAGGTGCCGTTCGCCCCACCACACGAGGCGAAGGTGCCGTTCGCCTCACCACACGAGGCGAAGGTGCCGTTCGCGCCACCACACAAGGTGAACGGCACTCGCCTCACCACACGGGGTGTCGCCGCCGGGCGAGCATCAGGAGGAACACCGGGCCGCCGACGAGGGCGGTGAGCACGCCGACCGGCAGCTCCGAGGGTGCCACCACCGTGCGCGCGGCGAGATCCGCCAGTACCAGGAACACCGCCCCCAGCAACGCCGACGTCACCAGCAGCTTCCTGGCACCACCACCCACGAGGAACCGTGCGGCGTGCGGCACGAGCAGCCCGACGAACCCGATCCCGCCCGAGATCGCCACCGCCGTTCCGGCGACGAGAGAGACACCGACCAGGCTCAGCACCCGCACTGTTCGGGCATCGACTCCGCTCGCTGCCGCCGCGTCGTCCCCAGCGTGCAGCAGGTCCAGCCAGCGCCCCATCGCCACCGCCGCGACGAGACCGACGACGAGAACGGCCGCCGGAACCGCGAGCAGTTCCCAGCGCGCCGAACCGAGACCCCCGGTCATCCAAAACATCACCTGCGCGACCTGCCCGGAGTTCTCAGCCGTGTAGAGCACCACCGTCATCAGCGCGCTCGCGATCTGCCCCACCGCGATCCCTCCCAGAATCAGCGCTGTCACAGAACCGAAACGGCCCGCCACCGCGATCACCGCCGCCAGCGCGAGCAGTCCACCGAGGAACGCCGCCACCGGCAAGGTCGCATACCCGGCGAGCCCCGCTCCCAGCCCGAAGACGGTCAGGATCGACACCGCCAACCCCGCACCCTGGGACACGCCCAGCAGGTACGGGTCGGCCATCGGGTTCGCGGTCACGGTCTGCGCGAGTGCCCCGGCGACCGCGAGCGCCGCGCCGACGACTACCGCCGTCGCCACCCGCGGCATCCGCGATTCCCACACGATCGCCTCCCGCACCCGCGTCCACTCGGGCTCGATCAGCCACGGCAGAACCGGCTCGGCGAGAATGCCTCCCACCTGGGACAAGGGCAGCGACACTGAACCCACCGCGACGGCCAGACACACCGCGAGCAGCAATGCGACCAGCAGGGCGGGAACGAGCAGTCCGGCCCGCACGGACAGGGACCTCATACGCCGTGAAGCGCCTCGGCGAGGTCTTCGACGGCGTCGGGGAACCGGATCCCCTCGGTGAGCTCGACGAGTTGCATTCGGTGGAACCGCCCGTCGCGGACGGCAGGCGTGCCGGACATGAGCGGATGCCCTCGCAGGAAGTCCCGTTTGGGGTCGACCGGCGCGCCGAGGTAGTCGAGGAGAATCACCGCCTCGGGCTGCCGCGCAGCCGCTTCCTCCCAGCTCACGTCCGCGAAGGTCTCGTCGACGTCGGCGAAGATGTTGCGGGCGCCCGCACGCTGGAGCACGTCGGCACCGACACCGCGCCCGCCGAGCGTCATCGGCGCGTTCTCGCCGGAGTCGTAGACGAACACGTCGACGGGCGCCTTGTCGCGCAGGCGTTCTTCCACCGCGCGGACCCGGTTCGCGATGTCGGCGTTGAGTTCCCGCGCCGCTTCCCGCAATCCGAGCACCTCGCCGAACATCGTGATGTCCGACAGGAGCAGCTCCATCCCGGACGTCGCGGCACCCTCCACACAGGACTCCGAGAGCAGCAGCGTCGCGATTCCCATGTCCTCCAACGACTCGCGGCCCCGGCCGTCCGATTCCCGGAACGCGCTGGAGTAACCGCCGACGACGAGATCCGGCTCCGCTTCGAGGATCGTCTCCACCGACGGGTACTTCTCGGCCAGCTGCGGCACCCGGTCGAACTCCGCCGCCACCGACTCCGGCGGCTGCGTGTCGTCGGGATACGCGGTGCCGACGAGGCGGTCTCCGAGCCCGAGCGCGACGAGGATCTCGGTGGCGTGCTGGTTGAGACTGACCACCCGCTGCGGCGGCTCGGCGAACACCTGGGTGCGCCCGCAGTTGTCGACGCGGTGACCTTCCGCTGCTTGCGGTGGTGCGGAAGTACCGCACGCGGCGAGCACTGTACTGACGGCGATGAGGGCGAGCAGGCGGAGACGGCCGCGCATGGGTGCCTTCCGGTCGGGCGGCCCGTGACGTGCCCGACCCCGCGACACCGGCGTCGACGGGCTCAGACCCCGACCGCAGACCGCGGCGGTCGATGGAGTCTCTGCGCGAGCGGGCGATCGGGCTCGCCGCGAAACGCGGCCTACCGTTGCGGGTCAGCGCCGGAATCGGACGTGGCGGACCACGGCCTCACCGGACTTCTCCCGTTCGCGAAGTTCAACCGGAGATCCTGCCTGACCGCCCGACGCAGGTCAACGGACTGTGATCACCCTCGCCGGGCACCGATCTCCGCGCCACGTGTGCATACCGGGCCTTCTTGCAAGTAGATTGCAGTTGCAAGACACTTCTGACAGCGACCGAGGCCGAGGGAGACGCTCACAATGGCCCAGTACGTTCTGCCCGAGCTGGACTACGACTACGCGGCGCTGGAGCCCGCGATCTCGGGTGAGATCAACGAGCTGCACCACAGCAAGCACCACGCCACCTACGTCAAGGGTGCCAACGACACGATCGACAAGATCGCCGAGGCCCGCGACAAGGGTGACTTCTCCCAGATCGTCGGCTTGGAGACCACGCTGGCCTTCAACCTCGCCGGACACTCCCTGCACATCAGCTGGTGGAAGGGCCTGAGCCCGGACGGGGGCGACAAGCCCACCGGCGACTTGGCCGCCGCCATCGACCAGGACTTCGGCTCGTTCGACAAGTTCCGGGCCCAGATGGAGGCCGTGTCCACCACGATCCAGGGCAACGGCTGGGGCGTGCTCGCGTGGGACCCGGTGGGCCAGCGGCTGCTGACTCAGCAGCTCCGCGACCACCACTCCAACCTGTCGATCGCGACCACCCCGCTGCTCGCGTTCGACATCTGGGAGCACGCCTACTACCTGCAGTACAAGAACGTGAAGGCGGACTACGTCAAGCAGTTGTGGAACGTCGTCAACTGGGCCGAGGTCGGCAAGCGTTTCGAGGACGCGCGCAACGGCCTCAACGGCCTGCGGCTGCCCACCGCGTGAGGCGAGTGATCACGACTTCGGCAGTGAGTGCTCCGACAAGCTGATCTGCCGAAACGCTTCGGGGCCTTCCTCAGGGAGGGCCCCGAAGTGCTCTCCGGACACGATTCGGCCCCGGTCTCCGTGCGGAGGCCGGGGCCGAATCCAGTTCCCGAACTGACTGCCGCTCCCACCACGAAGCGGACGAGCTTTAGGTTAGCCTAACCTGTCTACCGGGGCAAGTCCTGCGCCGGTTTCGACCGCGAACGACGCACGATCACCGCCCCGACCAGCGCAGCCAGCAGTGACACCGCCCCGCCCAGCAACAGCGGCGACCGCCCACCGAAGACCTCGGCGAGCCAGCCGGTCGCCAGTCCACCGAGCGGTTTGCCGCCGAAGAACAGCAGCATGTACAACCCCATCACCCGCCCCCGCATCGCCGGGGACACCGCGAGCTGAGTCGTCGCGTTGGCGCTGGTCGTAAAGGTCATCACGGCGATGCCGACCGGGATCAGCGCCACCGCGAACGTCCAGTACGTCGGCATCAGCGACGCGAGCATCAGCAGCACACCGAACGAGGCGGCCCCGCCGAACACCAGCCGCAACCGCGGTCCGCCGCGCGCGCTGCGTCGGGCAGCCAAGGTCGCGCCGCTCAGCGTTCCCACCGCGAGCATCGTGATCAGCAGCCCGTAGCCGTCGGCGCCGCTGCCGAAGACGTTGCGTGCCATCACCGCGAACGCACTCTCGAAGTTCATTCCGAACGTGCCGATACAGAACGTCACACCCATGATCGCGACGAGGTCCGGGCGTTGCCGCACGTACTCGAGTCCCGCCCGAAGCTGCCCCTTCTCCCGCGGCTGCTGCTCAGGACGGCGCAGCCGCGACACGTCCATCGCCACGAGCCCGGCGACCACGGCGATCGAGCTCAACCCGTTGAGCAGGAACACCCAGCCGGTGCCGATGAGGGTGATGAGCACGCCCGACACGGCAGGCCCGACGATGCGCGCGAGGTTGAACGTCATGGAGTTCAGCGCGACCGCGTTGGTGAGCTGCGCAGGCCCGACCATCTCGACCACGAACGACTGTCGCACCGGCGCGTCGACGGCCGCGAACGCCCCGAGCACGAAACACAGCACGTAGACGTGCCACAACGCGACGGCTCCGGTGGTGTCGAGCAGCCCGAGCACCAGTCCGCAGACGCCGAGCCCGCTCTGCAGGAAGATCAGCAGGGTGCGCTTGTCGAAGCGGTCGGCGAGCACACCCGCCCACAGGGTCAGGAACAGCGACGGCAGGAACTGCAACGCCACGGCCACACCGAGCGCGACCGGGCTCCCGCCGGAGAGTTCGAGGACCAACCAGTCCTGCGCGGCACGCTGCATCCACGTCCCGGTCAGGGACACGACCTGACCGGAGGCGTAATAACGGTAGTTCCGCTCGCGCAGGGAGCGGAACATTCCGCCGCCGGAGTCCGATGTGGACTGATTCGGCCGGGTAGGACTCGCTCCGGGTGTGTCGTGTTCGTCCCTCGGAGCGGATGTTGTCACTGCGGGCTGTTCAGCTCCCCGACATGCGGTCGATGATTTCCGCGGCGCGGCTGAGCACCGCACGTTCCTCGTCGTCCAGCTCGGCCAACCGGAGGTCGAGCCACCGCTCGCGGGCGTGGACCTCGTCCTCGATCCGCGCGTGCCCCGCCTCGGTGAGTTCCACGATCGCCTGCCTGCGATCGGTGGGGTGCGCGTGGCGGGTGACCAGGCCCTTGTCCTCGAGCGCAGCGATCACCCTGGTCATCGACGGTGGCCGCACACCCTCCTGGGCCGCCAGTTCGCCCGGGGACGCCGTACCGGACTTGCGCAGCGACGCCATCGCGGAGAGTTGGGTGAGCGTCACCGCGTCGTCCGGCGTCTGCGCGCGGAGGCGCCGAGTCAGCCGCACAACCGCGACGCGCAGCCTCCCCGTGAGCGCGCGTTCCCGTTCTACGACGTCGGTCTCGGACTTCACGGCCACATCCTTAGTTTACCTAATAACCCCACCCCCTCTCCGAGACATCCCTCACCCCGGGTGGCAAATTCGCGCGAATTTGCCACCCCTCCATCCACAGGCGGCGGAGTTGTCCCCACCGTTTTGGGGGGGTTAGGTGGCGAGGGCGGCGGAGACGGGGCCGGAGACGAAGTAGAGCACGAACGCGGCGGAGACCACCCACATCAGCGGGTGTACCGAACGCCCCCGCCCGCTCGCGGTCGCCAGCACCACGTAGCTGATGAACCCGGCACCGATGCCGTTGGCGATCGAATAGGTGAACGGCATGATCACGATCGTCAGGAACGCGGGCAGCGCCATCGTGAAGTCGGTGAAGTCGATGAACCGCACCTGGGCGATCATCATCGCGCCGACGATGACCAACGCCGCCGCCGCAGCCTCCACGGGCACGACCTCGTAGAGCGGGGTGAAGAACATGGCCGCGAGGAACAGCAGCCCCGTGACGACGTTGGCCAGACCGGTCCGCGCGCCTTCGGCGATCCCGGCCGCGGACTCCACGAAGACCGTGTTCGAACTCGCCGAGCCTGCCCCGCCCGCGACGGCGCCGACGCCCTCGACCGCGAGTGCCTTGCCGATGCCGGGCAGCTTCCCGTCGTCGGTGGCCAGGCCCGCTTCCTTGCCGAGTCCGGTCATGGTCCCCATCGCGTCGAAGAAGTTCGCCAGCACGAGGGTGAACACGAGCATCGCGCACGCCAGCGCGGGCAGCCGCGTCCACGCGCCGAACGAGATGTCGCCGATCAGCGCCAGGTCGGGGAGGCTGAAGACCTGTTCCGGCAACGCCGGGTACCCGAGGTTCCAGCCGTACTCGTTGACGCCCTGGGACGGCCCGGCTCCCACGATCGACTCCAGCCCGATCGCCACGACGGTCGTGGTGAGGATGCCGACGAGGATGCCGCCGCGAACGTTGCGGGCGACGAGCACACTCGTGAAGATCAAGCCGAGGACGAACAGCCCGGTGGGCCAGGACGCGATGGAGCCGTCGATGCCGAGTCCGACCGGCACGGTGGTGTCGGCGGCATCCGGAAGGCGGCGCACGAAGCCCGCGTCGACGAGCCCGACGAAGGCGAT
The DNA here is from genome assembly GCF_009664835.1 of Allosaccharopolyspora coralli. Lineage (NCBI taxonomy): Bacteria > Bacillati > Actinomycetota > Actinomycetes > Pseudonocardiales > Pseudonocardiaceae > Allosaccharopolyspora > Allosaccharopolyspora coralli. Next base: position 534,500 of record NZ_CP045929.1, on the reverse strand, counting down.
GAAAGCCCCGATTCCCGCCGCGATGGCGGCTTTCAGCTCTGGTGGCACCGCGTTGAACACGGCGGTGCGAAACCCGGTCGCCACGAGCACGAGGATGATCAGCCCGTCGATGACGACGAGCCCCATCGCTTCCGGCCACGTCACCTGTGGCGCGATCGTGACCGCCACGAGCGTGTTGATGCCGAGACCGGCGGCGAAGGCGAACGGGTAGTTCGCGATGAGGCCGAACAGAATCGTCATCACGCCGGCGACGAGCGCGGTGGCGGCGGCGACCTGCGGCACCGGCAGGATGTCGCCCACCACGTCTCGGGTGGCGCCCGCGTCGTCGGCCGAGTAATTGCCGAGGATGAGCGGGTTCAGCACGATGATGTAGGCAAGCGTGACGAATGTGACGAGCCCGCCGCGCAGCTCTCGCGTGAGGCTCGATCCGCGTTCGCTGATCCGGAAGTACCGGTCGAGCACGGCTGTTCCGCGTGCGGTGTTCTTTTTGTCCGTCATGCGCTCCCACCATCCAGCACGGTGCCCCGGGTAGCCTGCACGATGTGGCCGACGAACACGACAGCACCCCCGCCGCGGCGGAGCACTCTCGCCCGGTGCCCGGCCTGCCGTCGCCGCTCGTCGAGCCGACCCCGGTGGTGCTCGCCGCGACGCTCGTGTGGATGGCCGCGTTCGTGTTCTTCGCGCTGACCGTGGGCCCGGGGATCGAGTTCTGGACCAGCCTGACGGGAGTCGTACTCGGTTTCGTCGGCTACGCGGTGTTCTGGTGGCAGCGGTCGGCGTCCCGGCGGGGTTCGCGCGGCGCGTGGAAAGGCCTCTCCGGACTCGACTAAAGCCGCGTGAGCCTTTTTGGTTGCTATAGCCACCAAAAAGGCTCACGCGGCCGCGCGCTCGGGAGAATCGTTCGGTTTCGGCGGTTCACGCCCTTTTCTCGCCGATGACCCGATAGTCTCCCGTCGCGACAGTCCAAAGGTGCTGGGGAGAACACGTGGGCCTGAAGATCGACGTCAACCGGTTCGAGTTCGCGATCCTCGCCGAGACGGCGAAGCTGACTCGCGTGCCGATGGTGGCGACCTACAGCCACTACGGGGCGCGTCCCGCCGACCAACGTGTCGCGTTCCGGGAGGCGGAGGACGAGTGTCGGCGCCGAGGCCTGATCGAGCGCGGCGGCCAGGTCTCCGACGACGTGTGGGACCTCATCGCGACGTACTCGAACACGGCCGTGGAGTACGACCTGCGGTTCTCGGCGACCCAGGGCCACGAGCTGCGGGCGTGCGTGGACCGAGCCGGCCAGCTCGCCGTGCGCACCGTCGTCGCCGACGACCGGATCGTGATCGACGAGGTTCGGGCAGGCGACGAGGTCCGCTCGCTGATGGCGTTGCTGCCCGAGAGCGCACCGATGCGTACACCGCCAATGAGTGTCGACCTCGTCGAACTGCGCGCCGCCGCCACCGAAGCCGCCCGCGACGGCGAGCCGGACCAACGGTCCATTCACCGCATCCTGCGTGCGAAAGGTGTCGACGTCGACGGCTACCGCGCGATGACTCAGATCCTCGACGCGGACAAGTCCGGAGCCGGACAGCTCGGCGTGACGGTCTGGGACCGGCACGGAAAGGAGCACCGGGGCGAGGAGACCGTGAACGTCTTCGACGTCGCCCACGGGCGCGTGGCGCTCTACAACGCAGGAAACCAGCGCGTCCTCGCCGGAGCCGACACTGCCACCCTCGACCGTGTCCTCGGCGAGATCGCCGCTCGCACTCATCGCAACGCCCAGTGGTGACGAGGCGGCTGCTCCGAACGGAGGACCGCGGAACCGACTCGGTACCCGGTACGTCACATCTGCCCATATCCGGCCGCTGCCCTGGCAGGATGACACCGATCGTCGCGATCAGCGCACACAACAGAACCCACGCCAGGAAAGGAGGAGACAGGAATGCTGGACAACTCACCCTCCGGGGCTGTCCCCGGCTCCGGTGCCCGCTACGTCGTCAACACCGCCGTGAACTCCGGCGGCACCGCCCAGGCGGCGTCGTTCTCCGTCGAGCTCGACCAGATCCCCGCCCTCATCGCCAAGTACGAAGACGCCCAGCAGAAGCTGCAGTCGATTCGACGGCAGGCAAGCCGCTTGAGCACGGTCGGCGCACCTGGGAACGACGAAGTCAGTAAGAATCTGGCTCAAGCACTCAACGACATGGCAACCAATGGTCCAGGCAGCCTTCTCGACGCCGTGACCGACGGAATCAACCGCGTGAAACACCAGATCGAGCAGCTCAAGAGCGCCCAGCAGGGCTATCAGCAGGCTGACGAGTCCGCCACGCCAACAAGGACTTGAGGAGTCGTCGTGCTACGCCGTGTGATCGCCACCTCAGCTTGCCTCGCGTCCATACTCGTGGTCGCAGCATGCGGTGCGGGTGACCAAGCCCCTTCGCCCACACCCGGGGCGCCCACTACAGAGAACTCTGCGGCGCCTCCACCACCCGCCTCCCAGGTGGAGAATCCCAAAGACATGGGTGCGGTCGCGGAGGACCCGTGTTCGGGCTTGACACCCGACAATCTCGCCGCCGTAGGCGCTGGGACCGAACCACCCGTTATCGAAGAGTCTGAGTGGGGACAAGGCATCTGTGTGTGGGACGACTCGAACGCGAGCGTCAGCGTGACACCGGACACGGTGAACGGCGGAGGATTCGGGCGAATCCAGAGCAACAAGGATCTCTTCACGAATTACACCGAGCTTGATATCGGAGGCCATCCTGCTGCAAAGGTAGACGCTTCGGACGTAACTTGCGGCGTCATCGTCGGAGTCAACGACCACGACACTCTGATGATCGACGGGGCTGTCTACAGCGATGAAGCCAAAATGCAGGACGCATGCGCAATCGCTGAGAAAGCGGCTGCCTCGGCGCTCAGCAACCTCCCTCCGAAGTCCTGATGCCACACCCGAATCTTTAAGGAAACAGCCATGGTGCTACCCATTATCGTGGGCGGGTACGTCGTCACCCGCACGTCGGATTCGGGCAATTCCGACGAGATCATGAATCAGGTCGGTTTCAACCACCCCGAGAAGTACAACCAGATCCACGGCGGCAAGGGCACCGGCCAGCTGGTCGACTCGGTTCGCACCTGGAAGAACGACATCGCTGCCGACTTCGACGAAGTCGCGAACCTCATCGAGGACGCGAACAAGCAGGCCGGGGTCGTCTGGACGGGCCAGGCGGCGGAGGCGCACAACGCGGCGAGTCGGCCGATGAGCCAGTTCGCGATGGACGCGCAGCAGGTGTCGGACGCGGTGGGAAGCAGCGCCGAGGCCCAGGTCGGGAACTTCTCTCGCGTCCGCGACAGCATGCCGGAGCCGGTGGAGGTCACGGCGACGGACAACATGCTCGAGAAGGGCGGCGCGTGGCTGACCGGTTCGGAGACCGACCTGCAGCAGCAGGAGCGTCAGGCCACCGCGAAGGCGCAGGAGGCCAAGGCTCACTACGACACCTACAGCAACGGCGTCAGCAGCGTGAACCAGGGCCTGCCGCACTACCCGAAGGCCCCGGAGATGACCTACGCGCCGGGCGACGCCCAACCGCACGGCAAGGCAACCGTGGGCAGCGGCAACGGCTACACCGGTAGCGGCCTGAGCAGCGACACGAGCACGGTGGGCGGCGGGAGCTCGGTGGCCGCCGGTTCCGGATATCAGGGCTCGTTCCCCCACGGCTCCGCCACGGGCGTGGACCCTGCATCGGGCAGCGGATCCGGTGTCGGCGGTGGTGCCTCGGCCGGGACCGGCTCCCCCGCGGGAAGCGGCTCGGCGTGGTCGCCCAGCCCCGGCGGTGCTGGTGCCGGCGTACCCGGCGGAGCTGGTGTCGGCGGCTCCGGTGGTGCAGGCACTCCTGGAGGTATCAGCGGCGGCGTGATCGGCGCTCCCGGCGTTGGGGGCGGCTCCGGGAGCCGTGGCGGCTCGGGCGTCGGCGGCGGCTCCGGAGGCCGCGGCGGAACGGGCGTCGGTTCCGGAGGCCGCGGCGCCACGGGTGTCGGTGGCGGTTCCGGAGGCCGCGGCGCCACGGGTGTCGGTGGCGGTTCCGGCGGCGGTTCCGGCGCAGGCGGACGCTCCGGGTTCGGCGCCGGTGGACGTGCCGGAGTGGGCGGTCTCGGCGGCGGTAGCGGCTCCGGTGTGGGCGGAGGTTCCGGCTCGGGTGTCGGCTCCGGCTCGGGTGGCAACAACCTCGGCGCCGGCGGCCGCGCGGGCACCGGCGGCCTCGGCGGGTCGGGCAGCACCGGTGGCGGAGTCGCGGGCGGCGCGGGTGCGCGCGGCGGCATGGGCGGAGGCGCGATGGCGCCCGGCGCGCGCGGGCGCGGAGCCCCCGGCGAGGACGACCAGGAGCACGAGAACAAGTACATGCTCGACACCGACGAAGCGTGGGAAGACCTCGGGCTGCCCCCGGTCGCCCCCGCCGTCTTCGGCGACTGGGACAACGACGACCGCTGAGCGGCGATCCGTTTGAAGCGAACGGCACCTTCGCCCCGTGTGGTGAGGCGAAAGTGCCGTTCACCTCACCCGGGGATTCGAAGCGAACGGCACCTTCGCCCCGTGTCGTGAGGCGAAAGTGCCGTTCACCCCACCCGGGATTTGAAGCGAACGGCACCTTCGCCCCGTGTCGTGAGGCGAAAGTGCCGTTCACCCCACCCGGGATTTGGAGCGAACGGCACCTTCGCCCCGTGTCGTGAGGCGAGAGTGCCGTTCGCTTCGTCAGCGCAGGAGGGTGGTGGCTTCGGGGTCGGCGAGCAGGGCCGTGAGCGCGAAGCGGTCCGGCCAGTGTCCCGTCGCCCAGGCGAGGGCACGTCCGAGCCCGTCCGGCGTGTGGTCCGCGTGGACGGCGCCGTCGGTGTCGACCCACCAGTGCACCCGCCGCTCCCCGTCCGCGACCCGCACCGTCAGTGTCTCGTGCACAGCGACCGTGCCCGCAGGCACCGGGACGCCGAGTAGTTCACACGCAGCGGGTACGCGTGCCGCGTCGCGCCATTGTTGGACCGTGCCAGCGTCTTCGATCCGCGCGGCCGGGTCCTCCGATGCCAGCGGTAGGTCGAGCAGTTCGGCGAGCGCTTCGGCGTCGAGCTGGTCGGGGCTGCCGCCCGCGACGACGAGCGGCGCGTCGAGCACGCCGAGCAGCCACGGTTCGTCGAGTACGACCGCCCGGTGCGCGTCCACCACCGCGCCCGACAGCGACCGCACCGCGCGCGGCGGTTCCAGGTCGTCGGTGTCCACGACGTCACACGCGACCGCGTCGGCCAGCGCTCGGTGCGCCCGAACCGCGGTGCCCGCACGGACGGCGCGTTCCCGCTCCGCCAGCCGAGCCAGGAGGTCGGCGGCGTCGTCGGTATCGGCTACTCGCAACTCCTGGCGCACACCAGCCAACCGCAACGGTTCGACGTCCAGCCCGACGTCCGGCACCGGGTCGTACAGCCCGGAGAGCTCGTCGGCCTCCTCGAGCCGCCAGAATCGTGGCGGGCGCCCCGCCAACGTCGCGAACCGTGCGATCCACCAGGAGGCGTGCCCGCCGGGTTCCCGCAAGGCTCGCAACGTGTCCGGTTCCGAGACGAGCAGGCGCAGCGCCTCCGGCCACGCGTCCGCAGCGACCAGGTCGAGGTCGCGGACGCCGCTGATCCGCGACGGCGGCCACTGCTCGCACGTTTCCTGCTCGTGCCACCACTGCTCGCCGTCCGCGAACTCCTCGGGCGCCTCGACGGGAGATTCCTCGACGTGCACGGCGAAGCCGTCCAGCACGCCCACCGACGTCAGCAGCTCCCGCGGCCACCTGGCGGCGAACTCCGCATCCAGCACCGACAGCGGGCCGTCACCGCCGAGGAACTCGGGATCCAGAACCGTACGCAGCGCCGCGTCCGGAAGCAGTGACTCGTCGGCCCTGCGGTGATCACCCTCGGAGTCCGGAAGCGCCAACGCGCCGAGCCAGTCCCGCGAGGCGACTCCGGAGGCGAGCCGCAGCACCGCCTCCACCAGCGGCCCCGTGTCCGCGCCCGCGCGTGCGTCCGCGACGCTCCTGCGTACGGCGTCCGCCAACGGCGGTGCGTCGAGCAGCTCGCCCGGGCCGGCCCGATGCGCGCCGAGTTTCTCCAACAGCGGGTGACTCGCTTCCGCAGCGGCGATCCGCAAGCCTGAAATGTCCAGAGTGGACAACAAAGCGCCGGGGTCGTCGCCGTCGGCTCCCAGTAGGACGTCGCGGGGTCCGGTCACGGTGCGTCCGTCGGCCAAAGGCACCGGCAAAGCAGCGAAGTCGTCGCGGGCTCGCGGATCCGACTCCTCGATCGGAGCCACCGCCGCGTAGAGCCGGTACCACCACGATGCCGGACGCTGCACTCCCGTCACCGCCTCGACGATCTCCGCCGGGCCGAGCCGGGTGACCTCCAGTGCCGCCAGCCGCTGCCGAAAACGGGGCTCCGAGAGCTCGGCGATCACAAGCCCGGGAACGAGGTCGGTAAGCAGCTTCACCAGCTCAGCCGACGGGAAGTCGAGCACACGAGCCGCATGCGGGGCGACCGCGCGCCCGGCCGCCGACGGCAGCCATGCCGACACCCGGAGACGGTCGGTCACCACCTGTCGCAGCTTCTCGTCCACATCGGACAGCGGAAAGTCCGGCGTCGGAACCAGCGAGGCGCGGCGCTCCGGGTCCATTTTGGACACGAGTTCCGGGTAGCACTCCGCGGCGAACACCAAGACCGCTTCGGACGCGCGCGAATTCGCCACCCGGCGCCGGTCCGGCTCCAGCGGGACACCCGCCAACAGGCGAGCGGGCAACGACACTCGTTCGTCCGTGGGCGTCGGCGCGTGCAACACGTCGCCGCTCGCGTCGACCGGAGCACCGTCCTCGTCGAGCTGCACCGCCCAACACACCCACCATCGCGAGTGCCGCTGTTCCTCCACGGCCAAACCGGCCATCGTGGACTCCGGGAGGTTGCCGGACGCGCGGTGCACCACCCATCGCCGCGTTCCGTCCGGCCCGTCTACGTCGACTGCGTCGCCGTCGCGGTCGTGCCTGCGCCACACCTGGTCGTCGACGCGGATCTCCCCGACCGACGGCAGCGCCAGCAACAGGTCCGCGGCCTGCTCGGCGCACGCCGCGAGCAACTCCGTCGCGTCCACGCCGGGACGTAGCGGCAGCCGCACCTCGCTGTCGTAGCCCTCCGGCGGCTGCCCGTCGTCGGGCCACGCCAACCGCAGCACCGGTACGTCGCCTTCACGGCGAGCCACCTCGTCGGCGACTCCCGAACGCTGAACAGCCTGCTCACGCGTCGCCGAGGCGGAGAACCGGATCCCACCCGTGGACGAGACGATCGACGGGTCGTCCGAGACTCCGAGCACCGCCGAGAAACCCACGCCGAACCGCCCCACCGAGGCGCCCTCGCGTTTCGCCGACGCGCGCAGCGAAGCCAGGGACTCGACACCGGCGACCGTCAGCGGCGCGCCCGTGTTCGCCACCCGCAACTCGCCGTCGACCAGCCGCACCCACACGGAGCCGGGCTTGCCGGCTCCGTCGGCGGCGTCGGCGGCGTTCTGGACGAGCTCCACGAGCAACCGATCCCGGTACCCGCCGACTCGCAGGTCGCCTTCGGCGTTCGCGTCCTCCCGGAACCGGGTCGGCGAGGCGTCCCAGGCCTGCAACACCGCGCTGCGCAGCGCGGCCGTGCCGAAAGGGTCGGTCACCCCCTGGCCTCGGGAGCAGGCGAGTCCTCGCGAGACTCGTAGTCCAGCGTCGTGTCGTCGTAGACGACCCGGGCGACCGGCACCGTCGAGGACGTGTCGATCTCGGCCTCCGAATGCGCGCCGCAGCCGAACTCGACGTGCACGACTCGGCCGTCGGCGGGCGCGACCTCGTTGCTGCACACCCCGAACGCCGCGCGCATCGAACCAGCAAGCGACAGGAAGAAGCCGCACGTGCCACACGCACCCGGTGCCTGCCGGGCCATGTCCGTGTCCGGGCCGAACTCGCCCTCGTACCAGCGCTCCGCGGCGTCCAAGCGGCCCTCACGGCTCGGCACGCGTTCCCGCCCGAGCCCGATGTCGCGAGCCACGTCCTCGACCGCCGGGTCGTCGCTGAGCACGTAGCCGGGAACCAGCCGCGGGTCGTCGGCGCTGCTCGGCAACAGATCGCCCGCGCCGAGGTCACCCGGTTCGATCCGCTCGTTCCACGGCACCCAGTCGGGCGCGGTCAGCGCCTGCGGACCGGGCAGCAGCACGACCTCGCTCACCGTCACCGGCTCGCCCGGGCCGACAGTGGCGACGGTCACCGCCCAACGCCAGCCCACGTACCCGGGATCGGTCGACTCGAACAGGTGCGTCGCGAGACCCTCCGCCTCGGGCTCGACCCCCACGTGGGCACCGACCGGCCCGTCCGAACCGGACCCGGTCTCGTCCTCGGCGGCGGTGCGTGCGAGGTCTACCGACGCGACCAGCCGGGGATCGGGATCGGGCACGACCCTGTCCCGCCGGTCGTCGTCCGGGGTGTACGCGGCATCCACACCGGCAGCATGGCCGAGACCCGCACCGCCGGCACGACCACCGGAAGCCGGGCTGCTGATCGAAGCAGACAGAGACGTCACACCGTTGATTGTGCCGCACGCCTCCGAGTCCTCCGACGCCCGTGTCACGCTGACCGCGTGCGGATGCGACGACACAGCGGATTGCTCGCCCTCGTGCTGGCGGGCTTGGTCGCGCTGCCAGCGAGCTGCGCGGTAACGCAGGAACCAGGGAACGGCGACGGCCAGGCACACCGCGAGCAGTCCGATCAGGGCTTGTGGCACACGGGAAGCGTCCCACACCTGCGAGTCGACGTGATGGAGGTCCTTCCGCACGATCGCACCGCCTTCACCCAGGGACTCGAACTCGCCGGGGGCATCCTCTACGAAGGGACCGGACAATACGAGAGCTCGGTGATCAGATCCGTCGATCAGCGCACCGGGCGGACGCTGGCCGAAATGCCGCTCGCCCCGGAGGAGTTCGGTGAGGGCATCACCGTCGCCGGGGACCGCATCTGGCAGCTGACCTGGAAGAACGAGGTCGCGCTGGTGCGGGAACGCGAGTCGCTGCGTGAGGTCCGGCGGGTCGGCTACGAGGGCGAGGGCTGGGGCCTGTGCCACGACGGGCAGCGGATGGTGATGTCGGACGGCAGCGACGAGCTGACGTTCCGTGACCCGGTGACGTTCGATGAGACCGGCTCCGTCGAGGTCACGCTCGACGAGCGGCCGGTGACCGAACTCAACGAGCTCGAGTGCGTCGGCGGCGAGGTGTTCGCGAACGTGTGGGGCCAGGACCGGATCGTGCGCATCGACCCCGGGTCCGGGCAGGTCACCGGCGTCGTCGACGCGTCAGGGCTGCTGCCGCCGGAGGACGCGGCGGAGGCCGACGTGCTCAACGGCATCGCCGCCGTCGACGGCACCGACGAGTTCCTGCTCACCGGCAAGTACTGGCCGCACCTCTACCGTGTGCGGTTCGTCCCGGCATGATCCTGCGCCCCGGGACCGATACGGCAAGATGGCAGGCATGGCTGCCCGACGAGACGACGAACCGCGCGGCCGGGCCGGGTGGAGCGCCGGGCACCGTCGCGGACGCGTCACCCACCAAGGCCGGACCCGGCCGGGCAACGGCGCCGAACACCGGAACCGTGCCGGGGACGACCAGCGCAACCGCGCCGAACACGGCAGCCGCAACCGTTCCGAACCGTCTCGTCGCTACCCGTGGGACGACGACCCGGACTACGCCACGGCACGCACGAACCGCTCGCGCAGGCTCCCGCCGCTGCCCAGGGACCACCCGGGCAGGCATGAACCGCAGGAGGAGCCGCCTCCGGAGCAGCCGGACGAACCGCGGCGCGGCAACGAACCGCCACGCAAACTCACCGTCACGCGGGTCGCCGCTTGGCGGACCCGGAACCTGAGCCAGCGAGCGGTGCGGCTGTTCTTCTCCGCCGCCAACGCCGACGGGGCCGACCGATCCGGGCTCGGCAAGTTCATCTATGCCGTGATGGGCAACTACGCCGTCGACGCCGCGATGGCCGTTGCCCTGGCGAACACCCTGTTCTTCTCGGCCGCGACCGCCGAGAGCCGCGACAAGGTCGCGCTCTACCTGCTCATCACCGTCGCACCGTTCGCGCTGATCGCGCCCGTGATCGGCCCGGCGCTCGACCGCATCCAGCAAGGCAGGCGCGGTGCGCTCGCCGCGTCGTTCGGCATCCGGGTCGTGCTCGCGGTGGTGATGGCGCTCAACTTCGACAGTTGGCTGCTGTATCCGGCGGCGCTGGGCTGCATGGTCATGTCGAAGTCGTTCGGGGTGCTCAAGGCCGCTATGACCCCGCGCGTGCTGCCCGACGAGATCACTCTCACCAAGGCGAACTCGCGGCTGACGACTTTCGGCATGGCCGCGGGCGGGGTGTTCGGCGCCGTCGCTTCCGGCTGCGCCTACCTGTTCGGCTCCGAAGGCGCGCTCTGGTACATGGCCGCGCTCGCCGCGTTCGCGGCGTGGCTGTGCCTGCGCATCCCGGCGTGGGTGGAAAGCACCGCGGGCGAGGTTCCCGCAGTCATCACCAGCCACGCACGCTCGAAGAAGCAGCGCACGCCGATGACCGGCCACGTCGTCGTGGCGCTGTGGGGCAACGGCTCGATCCGGGTGCTGACCGGGTTCCTGACGCTCTTCGCCGCCTTCGTCATCAAGGCGGGCGTCACGGACCCGGTGATGCAGCTCGGCCTGCTCGGACTCGTCGGCGGTGCGGCGGGCGCCGGGAGCTTCCTCGGCAACGCCGTCGGTGCGCAGCTCACCTTCCACAAGCCCGACCAGCTCATTATCGCGTGCCTCGGCGGCGTGCTCGCCGCGACCACCGTCGCCGCCGTGTTCGCGGGTTTGCCCTTGGCGGTGGTCGTCGCCCTCGTCGGGGCGAGCGCCAGCGCGCTGGCCAAGGTCTGCCTCGACGCCGTCATTCAGCGCGACATGCCCGAACGGTCCCGCGCATCGGCGTTCGGGCGGTCCGAGACGATCCTGCAGCTCAGCTGGGTCCTCGGCGGCGCGCTCGGGGTCTTGTTGCCGCCGGAGTACTGGATCGGATTCACGGTCGTCGCCGGGCTGCTCGCACTCGGGTTCGCCCAGACCGTCACCGCCGGGCGCGGTGGCAGTCTGATTCCGCGCCTGCGCCGAGCACCGGAACCGGCTACCGAACGCGCGCGGCAGGCGACGTAGGCTCACGGCGTGCACCGAGGATTGACTGCGCTGCTGGCTGCCGCCGGCCTTGCGCTCGCCGGCTGCGGCACTCCCGCTTCCGGCTCCCCCGAGAGCCCGGAGATCACGTTCTACGCCCACGGCGAATCGATCCGGGTGGAGGCCGCCCAGTTCTGCAACGCGATCGGCACGGAGTGCTCACCGCCGAATCCGGACGCGATCGGGGACCTGCGGGTGCCGCCGGGTTCGCCGGTGCAGATCTCGGTGCCGAGCGAGGTCTCGTCGGCACCCTGGCAGGTGGCGATGATGTACCGGCTGCCGAACGGCCAGGAGGTCGCCGACCGCAGCTCGGTGTTCACCCCCGACGAACGACGCACCTACACGGCGCGGCCACCCGCCGACGACGCGCAGTTCACCCGCGTCGAGGTGCAGCAGTACTCCGGCGTCCTGCTGCCCGCCGAAGACGGGGGAATCCAGTTCGCGTTGGCCGGAACGTGGGTCGTCACACCCCAGTCGTGAGGGCGGGGCGTCCCGCTCAGGCGCCGGGGTCGAGCTCGCGGGCGACGGCGCGGACGACCTCGCCGACGCGCTTGGTGTTCTTCCGGTCCGGGTAGCGGCCGCGGCGCAGGTCCGGCAGCACGCGGGCCTCGAGCAGCTTGATCATGTCCTCGACCATGCCGTGCAGCTCGTCGGGCGAGCGACGCTGCGATTCCGCCACCGATTTCGGCGGGTCGAGCAGGGTGACCTTCAGCGCCTGCGGCCCACGACGCCCCTGCGCCATGTCGAAGTCGACCCGCTGGCCCGTCTTCAGCGCCTCCACCCCGGACGGCAGAGCGGTGGAGCGCACGTAGACGTCCTCACCAGCGTCCTGGGTCAGGAATCCGAAACCCTTGTCCGCGTCGTACCACTTGACCTTGCCGGTCGGCACTGTCCTCACCGTTCCCTGTCGCTCGGCCACCCACCCGCTCACGAAGCCGGGTGCGACCGTCGTCGTCGCCTCCACCTGCAGTGACCACCTCGCCGGGCCGCTGCGCTGCGCCGCACGGGTGCTCTCCCCGGCACGACGAACGCGCCCCGGTCGGCCGTGCGGCTCGAGCGTTCCAGGACGCGTCACTCTAGGGTACCCGGCCGGACACCCGAAGTGCCGCCGTGCGCCCGCCCGACACGGACTGCTGGAGCACAGCGACGGCGCTACCGCAGTACTCACCGAACAGACGCATCTGGCCTCGCTGGGCTGGAAACGCACTGGCATATGCATCTGATGAGCGGTGTCGCCGCTGGAGACGACCCGATCACCATTCTGTCCCGGAACGCGGCCGGGTGGCACCACCTTCTCGACCGCATCCAAGCGGAGCTGGGCAAGCAGGTTGCGACCCGTTCACCTGACGAAATGCAGGCCCTTCAGCAACACTACGCAGAACTCCTCTTGCGTTAGGGCGCTACTCGATGTCGACGATCCCGCAGCCAGCCGCGAGGTGAGGTTCCGCTACGGCACCACCCACGCAGATCAACCCACTTACCCCTCTTTCTCCAGCCACAAGGCGCGTGCGACCGGTGGTTACGTGCGGACGTGCAGCAGCCACCGCTGCAAGGCCGTTGCGAGGTGGATCGGGGCGTCGTACTGGATCAGGTGCCCGGCCTCGTCGATGATCTCGACGTCGGCGTCGGGGATCATCTCGGCCAATCGCGTCGCCCTGTCGACAGGGATCCACGTGTCTTCACGTCCCCAGACGATCTTCACCGGGAGGTCGATCTCGGAGTACAGGTCCTGGATCTCGTCCGTGAAGCGTTGATCGGCTTGAGCGATCTGCCGGTAGAAGGCGCGCTGACCCTCATCCGACAGCCATGGAGCGGTCAGGACGTCCATCTGCTCGCTCGACAGTCCCCGATGACTGGCACCGGCGATGTAGGCCTCCAACGCTCCCCGGTGAACGAACCCGGGCTGGGATGCGAACACGTCCTTGTGCTCTGCGACGAGGTGGAAGAAGTCGGAACCCCACGGGCGAAGCGCCACCACGTCGACCAATGCGAGCGAAGAGTATGCCGCTCCGTGGAGCAGGTGCGCCCGCAACGCCACCGCGCCGCCCCAGTCGTGCGCGATCACGTGCGGCGAGGCCAGATCCCAGTGACGCAGCAGGTCATCGAACAGCTCGGCTTGGGTGCCGAGGTCGACGGGCTGGTCCGCGTGCTTGGTGGACTGGCCGAAGCCAGCCATGTCCCACAAGTAGACCGAGAATTCCCGGCTCAGAGCCTGCGCGAACGGAACCCACACCTGGGCGGACCACGGCGTCCCGTGGCACATCACCACCGCAGGCCCGGATCCTCCGACGTGATCCCACGCGACGGAGTGCCCCCGCCAGTCGAACCGTTGCGACAGATGCATTTCCTGATCATGTCACAAACTCTGGCGTCGACCGCTGCGCACAGCCAGGACGAGTCACACTCTGCCGACGCACGAGTCAGGTACCGCGTATTCGCCCGATTTTCGGCGGGTACTGCGGCGGCGCCTAGACTCGACGCCATGGACGAGGCATCGCAGTCGACGGCAACGCACGTGGCGCTGATTCTGTTCGCGGCCGGACTGCTGGCCGTGGTGGCGATCTTCGTCCTGTTCGCGGCCGGGTTCAGCGACCTCCCGGTGTGGCTCAACCTCGCCGCGCTGCTCGCGCCGGCCGGACTGGCCGTCGGGCTGGTGTCGATGCTCGTGCGCTCGCGTCGACGCACCCGAGCCGACTGAACACCGCAGCGGCTCAGGTGGTCCAGCCACCGGAGATCGGAATGACCTGACCGGCGAGGAAATCGCTGCCCGAACTCGCCAGGGACAACGCCAGTTCGGCCGCCTCGGGACCGGTGCCGAGTCGCCCGGCGGGAATCTGAGCCTCGAACTGCTGGCGCACCGACTCGTCGGCCAGCATCTCGTCGGTGTAGTACATGTTGTTCTCGATGTGCGCGGGCCCGAGAGCGTTGACCTGCACGTTGTACGGCGCCGCTTCATTACCGACGACCTGCAGGAACGCGTTCTGCGCTCCGCGGGCGGCCGAGTACACGCTCAGCCCGGGGATCGCGCGCTCCGGGGTGGCGCTGGTGACGCCCACGATCTTGCCTGCGCGGCGTTCCATCATCTGCGGCAGCACGGCGCGCACGATCCGCAGGAACGGCCACACGAGCGCGTCGAGGTAGGCCTGGAAGTCCTGGTCGGCGAAGCTGTCGGCGCCGACCAGCATGTTCGTGACCGGCATGTACTCCCGGGGCCCCGCGAAGTTCGCGACCAGGACGTCAATGTGCCCGACGTTGGCGACCAGGCCCTGCGCCGCGTCGGGTTCGTCCAGAACGGACTCGTCGGCGACCACATCGGCGCCCTCCGACGAGAAGAGTTCGACCACAGGTGGGCCGAGGTATCGGTCCGCGTGCGTCACCAACGTCCGCTTGCCTTCGAGGCGTCCGGCCATCGTTGCTCCTCCGCTCACGAGATCGTCGAGCACTTCCGGCGTAACCGGCCGAATACTACCGGTTACGAGCTCGGCGTTCGACGTTCGTGGCGGGTCGACCGCATCGCGCCAGTCCTGTGTGGACGTTCTCTCTGGGTAGCGACACCAGGAGGTCAGCGCGTCTTCAGCCAGTCGGGGAACTCCGTGAGGTCGCCCAGGACGACGTCCGCACCGGCCTCCACCAACGTGTCCGCGTCGTGGGGCCCTGTCGCCACCGCGACGGCGAGCGCCCCGGCCACCTTCGCGCCACGCACGTCCCCGACGTGATCGCCGACGTAGACATCGGCTCCGCACTCGGCCAGAACGGCACCCTTGTCGGCACCGAACGCATCGCCGCGCAGCCGGTCGATCTCCCACCCGAGGGCCTCGATGTGCAGGGCAGCGTTGCGTTCGTACTTGCCGGTGACGATGAGCGTGGAGCCGTCGGCCGCGCGCACGGCGTCGAGTGCGGCCGCGGCTCCCGGCATCATGGTCGTCACCGGGATGGCCGTGGCCGGGTACAACTCCCGGAACCGCGCGACGAGGCGCTCGACCAGCTCTTCGTCGAAGCCGTAAGCGCGGATGACGTCGGGCAGCGGCGGACCGAGGTTCGCGGCGAAGTGCTCACCGTCGAGCTCGACGCCGAACTCGCGGGACAGCCGTGCGAACAGTTCGGTCATGGCGGGCCGGACGTCGATGAGGGTGAGGTCGAGGTCGAATCCCACGACCGGTCCGAGGCGGGAGGTCACCGGGCCAGGCTACCGATCCCTTGACGCGGAACTGTTCAGTACCGAAAATGCTGTGGCGTCCGACACGCCCTCGCCACCGGGAGTCCTCATGACCGCCGAGCTGACCGCGCACCGCGAGCACTTCCACTCCCTCCGTGCCGGTGGACTCCGCTGGGACTCGTTGCCGTTGCGCCTGTTCACGAAGGGCAACAAGAAGTTCTGGGACCCGGCGGGGATCGACTTCAGCCAGGACGCGCAGGACTGGCAGAACCTCGACGACGAGGAGCGCCGCAGCGTCGCGATGCTGTGCTCGCAGTTCATCGCCGGAGAGGAGGCCGTCACCCAGGACATTCAGCCGTTCATGGCCGCGATGGCCACGGAGGGACGGTTCGGCGACGAGCTGTACCTCTCGCAGTTCTGCTTCGAAGAAGCCAAACACACCCAGGCGTTCCGGCTGTGGATGGACGCCGTCGGACTCACCGAGGACCTGCACAGCCACGTCGAAGAGAACCCCGGCTACCGCGCCCTGTTCTACGAGGCACTGCCCGAGTCGCTGCACGCCCTGCACCGCGACCCGAGCCCCGCCAACCAGGTTCGCGCTTCCGTGACCTACAACCACGTGATCGAGGGAACGCTGGCGCTCACCGGCTACTACGCGTGGCACAAGATCTGCGCGGCGCGCGGGATCATGCCCGGAATGCAGGAAGTGGTGCGGCGCATCGGCGACGACGAGCGCAGGCACATGGCGTGGGGCACGTTCACCTGCCGCAGGCACGTGGCGGCCGACGAAGCGAACTGGGAGATCGTCGAGAAGCGGATGGAAGAACTCCTGCCGCTGGCCGTGGAACAGATCCAGTGGCAACCGGACGACGCGCCGGAGGAGCCACCGTTCCAGCTCGACTTGGAGGAACTCTCGGCGTACGCGGGCGACCGTGCCACGCGGAGGCTCGGCGCGATCTCGTCGGCGCGCGGGGCGAACCTCGCCGACATCGACGTGGACGCCTCCCCGGAGCAGCTCGAGGAACAGTTCGGCGCCGAGGACGAAGCCGCCCTCGCCGACGCCGCCCGCTGAGCCGGCAGCGAGACGGTGGTGCGAACGGCACTCTCGCCTCGTCTTGTGGGGCGAAAGTGCCGTTCGCCTCATCGTTCGCCCTCGCCGCGACCACGCACGGTGATACCTCTGTGTCACGGCGGGTGCGGGCTCGCCCGCTGAGCCGGCAGCGAGATGGTGGTGCGAACGGCACTCTCGCCTCGTCTTGTGGGGCGAGAGTGCCGTTCGCACCGGTGTGGGCGGCAAATTCGCGCGAATTTGCGGTTACGCAGGGTGACCAAAGCGGTGAATGGCGCGTCCTGTGGCTACAGCTCCAGGAGCTGCTTTGATTCCTCGCGCATCTGGACCTTGCGGACCTTGCCGGTGACGGTCATCGGGAACTCCTCGACGACATGCACGTACCGGGGAATCTTGTAGTGCGCGAGTTTGCCCGTGCAGAACTCACGCAGCGTCTCGGCGGTGAGTTCGGAAGCTCCCGCGTGCAGGCGCACCCAGGCACAGAGCTCTTCGCCGTAGCGCGCGTCCGGCACCCCGACGACCTGCGCGTCGAGAATGTCCGGGTGGGTGTAGAGGAATTCCTCGATCTCGCGGGGATAGATGTTCTCCCCACCACGGATGACCATGTCCTTGATGCGGCCGGTGATGCTGACGTAGCCGTCCTCGTCCATGGTGGCGAGATCGCCGGTGTGCATCCAGCGGGCGGCGTCGACGGCCTCGGCGGTCTTGTCGGGCTGCTCCCAGTACCCGAGCATCACCGAATACCCGCGCGTGCACAGCTCACCCGACTCGCCTCGGGGCACGGTCAGTCCGGTGACCGGGTCGATGACCTTGATCTCGAGGTGCGGGCCGACGCGGCCGACGGTGGACACTCGCCGTTCCAGGGAGTCGTCGGCGCGGGTCTGCGTGGACACCGGAGAGGTTTCCGTCATGCCGTAACAGATGGCAACCTCCGACATGCCCATCCGATCGATGACCTGCTTCATCACCTCGACCGGGCAGGTCGAGCCCGCCATGATCCCGGTGCGCAGCGAGTTCAGGTCGTAGTCGTCGAAGGTCGGCAGATCCATTTCGGCGATGAACATCGTCGGCACCCCGTACAGCGACGTGCAGCGTTCGGTCGCGACCGCGTCGAGCACGGACTGCGGCTCGAACGCCTCGGACGGGACGACCATCGCGGAGCCGTGGCTGGTGCAGGCGAGGTTGCCCATCACCATGCCGAAGCAGTGGTAGAACGGCGGCACGATCGCGACCCGGTCCCGCTCGGTGTAGCCGCAGAGCTCGCCGACGAAGAAGCCGTTGTTGAGGATGTTGTGGTGCGACAGTGTCGCGCCCTTCGGGAATCCGGTGGTGCCCGAGGTGTACTGGATGTTGATCGGGTCGTCCGCCGACAACGCGCGCTGCGCGTCGCGGAGCACCTGCGCATCCGCATCGCGCCGGAAGAGCCCGTCCCAGTCGCCGGTGCCGACGTGGACGACCTGTTCGAGGGTCGGGCACCGGCCGCGCACCTCGTCGATCATGCCCACGTAGTCCGAGGTCTTGAACGACTCGGCGGAGACCAGCATCCGGATGCCCGCCTGGTTGAGGACGTATTCGAGCTCGTGACTCCGGTACGAGGGATTGATGTTGACCAGGATCGCCCCGATCTTCGCGGTCGCGTACTGGGTGAGGGTCCATTCCGAACGGTTGGGGGCCCAGATCCCGACGCGGTCGCCCTTCACGATTCCGCGTTCCAGGAGCCCGTGGGCGAGGGCGTCGACGTCGGCGACGAACTCGCGGTAGGTCCAGCGGCGGCCGGTGGCGAACTCGACGAGCGCGTCGCGGTCGGGGTGCGCGGCGGCAGTGCGGTCGAGGTTGTCCCCGATGGTGTCGCCGAGCAGCGGAACGTCCGACGTGCCGGAGGAGTAGCTCGGCAAGGTCTGTTCGTTGGTGTCCACTGCTACCTCCGGCTCGCGTGCTCTGCGTCACCATCATCGCCCAGCCGCGTCGTCGCGGTCGAGCCCCTGCCCGCGGTGTCGCTGCCCGCCGGTGACGATCATCGCTCGTCCGGCAGAGATAAGCTCAGGGAATGGATGTCTACGTCGTCGACGCGTTCACCGACACCCCGTTCAGTGGCAACCCGGCCGGAGTCGTGTTGCTGGACGCTCCTGCGGAGACGGCGTGGATGCAGTCGGTGGCCGCGGAGCTGAACCACTCGGAGACGGCGTTCGTCGTCACCGGCGGCGCCGCCGACGAGCCGAAGTCGCTGCGGTGGTTCACGCCGACCACCGAGGTCGACCTGTGCGGGCACGCCACGCTCGCGACCGCGCACGTGCTGGGCGACGAGCAGCGGTTCACGACCGCGAGCGGTGAGCTCGCGTGCACTTCACTGGCCGACGGCACGATCGAGATGGACTTTCCGCTGGGCCTGGCCGAGCCGGTGGAGCCGCCGGAGGAAGTCGTCGACGCCCTTCCCGGCGTCACCATCGAGGCGTGCGCGCAGGGCAAGAGTTGGGTACTGGTGCAGGTCGCTTCCGCCGCCGAGGTCCGCGCACTGCACCCCGACCTCGACGCCCTCGACGACGCGCACGACGTCATCGTCACGGCCGCCGGGGACCGTCCCGGACTCGACTTCGTCAGCCGCGTGTTCGCTCCGAACGTCGGGGTCCCCGAGGACCCGGTGACCGGATCGGCGCACTGCATCCTCGCGTCGTACTGGTCGCAGAAGCTGGGCCGCACCGGCCATGGAGAACGGTTCGCCGCCGAGCAGGCCTCACCCCGAGGCGGCGAGGTTCAGGTCACGCTCCGAGGGACCCGCGTCGGGCTGGCGGGTCGAGCGGTGACGGTTCTCCGAGGTCAGCTGCACGCGTGAGCCCCTGAGGCCGCCTCGGAGAGATCACCGAGGACGCGCGGCCGGGCACCTGGCACGCTGGTGTCATGGCTCTGCTGCTCAACATCATCTGGCTCGTGTTCAGCGGCTTCTGGATGGCCGTCGGCTACCTGGTCGCCGGCGTGCTGCTGTGCATCACGATCATCGGCATCCCCTTCGGGATCGCCTCGTTTCGAATGGCGAACTACGCGTTGTGGCCGTTCGGCCGCCGCGTCGTGGACGAGCCGGGCGCCGGCTCGGGCGCGGCCATCGGCAACCTGCTGTGGCTGATCCTCGCAGGCTGGTGGCTCGCCATCGGGCACATCGTCACGGGCCTCGCACTGTGCGTGACGATCATCGGCATCCCGCTGGGAATCGCGAGCTTCAAGCTCGTCCCGGTCTCGCTGCTGCCGATGGGTAAACGCATCGTGGACACCGACCAGCCCGGCGTGCCGAGCCCGGCCCGGTGACCGTGTCGCACGTGATCTGACACACAGTTCCGTATTACGGTGGCCGTGCTCGCCTCTCACCTCAAGGAAACCGGTCCCGACGCGGGGGTGTCATGATCACCGACTTGGAGTTGGAGAGGGTCGCGGCCGCCATCGAGCGCGCTCTGCGCGAGTCAGGCCGGGCGGAGCCCGCCACCTGGACGCAGGTCGAACGCCTGCGCCTGCAAGCGGACCTGCTCGACCGCCTCGCCGCAGCACAGCGGCACTGGTCGGGCTCGTTGAGCGGCCGGGCCGAGCTCGTCAGGGACGCCGCAGAGCAGCTCGCCGACGAACTCAACCGGGTCGAGGCCGCGCTCGAAGACCCCCCGAGCACGCCGCAGCCTCCCCGACGGTTCCGCCGCGACCTCGACCGGGCGTGACCCGCGGGGAATCCAGCCGGACGCCGGAGCCCCTCACTGTGCTGCGGCTGGGCACGTATGACCGTGCCCTACGCGCACCAAGGACAGTCCCCGAATCCACTCTCAGGCCCCGAACGGATCCTTGACGTGGTCGACGAGGTCGGCGATGGAACGGATCACCTTTGTCGGCCGGTACGGGTAGCGCTCCGCCGTGTGCTCCCCCGAGATGCCGGTGAGCACCAGGATCGTCTGCAACCCCGCTTCGAGCCCCGAACGTACGTCGGTGTCCATCCGGTCGCCGATCATCAGTGTGTTCTCCGAGTGCGCACCCAGTGTGCGCAGCGCCGAGCGCATCATCAGCGGATTCGGCTTGCCGACGTAGTACGGCGCCCTGCCGGTGACGCGCTCGATGAGCGCCGCGACCGCGCCCGTCGCGGGCAGCGACCCTTCCGGGCTCGGCCCCTTCTCGTCGGGATTCGTCGCGATGAACCGCGCCCCGCCCTCGACCAGCCGGATCAGCTTGGTGATCGACTCGAAGCTGTAGGTCCGGGTCTCCCCCAGAACCACGTAGTCCGGCTCCCGGTCGGTGAGCACGTAGCCGATGTTGTGCAGCGCCGTCGTGAGCCCGGACTCGCCCACGACGTGCGCCGAACCGCCGGGCCGCTGGTTGTCGAGGAACTGCGCGGTCGCCAGCGCCGAAGTCCAGATCGCCGACTCCGGGATGTCCAATCCGCTGCGCAACAACCGGGCTCGCAGGTCACGCGGGGTGTAGATCGAGTTGTTGGTGAAGACCATGAACGGGTTGCCCGCTTCGCGCAGCGCGCTGATGAACGCGTCCGCGCCGGGAACCATGTGCTCTTCGTGCACGAGCACGCCGTCCATGTCCATGAGGTAGGTCCACGCGGTGTCAGTCACGCGCGCGATGATCCCCCGGACAGCGGGTGGATGGCCACTTCGGTGGCCTTGACGACGAACCAGACGCACTCCCCGACTCCGAGTCGCAGGTCAGCCGTCGCGGCGGCGGTCACGTCGGCTGCCAGCGCCGTCCCGTCCGCTGGACCGTCGACGGTGCCTCTGAGCCGGACCACGTCACCACGCGGCTCCACCGCGTCGAGCCTGACACGCACGGCGTTGCGCGGGCTCCCGTGCGGGCGCTCGCGGTGCACGGCCACGGCGGTGGGCGCGAACACGGCACCCGCCGGTTCGCCCGGGCGACCTTCCTCGGCGATGCGGCCACTGACGACCACGTCCTCGGCGCGCACCGAGTCACCGTCCAGCAGTCCGCTGAGCAGGTTGAGCCCGGCGATGCGCGCGGTGAACGCGGCCTTCGGGCGGGTCAGGACCGTCCGCGTCGGCCCTTGTTCGACGATCTCACCCTCGTGCAGCACCACGACGCGGTCGGCGAGCACGACCGCGTCCAGCACGTCGTGGGTGACCAGCACCGTCGGTGTCCGCTGACCCTCCAGCACCCGGTGCAGCAGGCCGCGCATCGCAGGCGCGGCGTCGATGTCGAGGGCGGCGAGCGGTTCGTCGAGCAGCAACAGTTCGGGTTCGGCGGCCAGACAACGCGCGAGCGCGACGCGTTGCGCCTGACCACCCGAGAGCTGCGCGGGACGGCGGTCGGCGAGGACGAGCGCGTCGACCTGTTCGAGCCACCCGGCGGCGGCCTCACCCGCCTGGGCCCTGCTCTGCCCGGCCGAACGCGGCCCGAACGCGACGTTGTCCAGCGCCGACAGGTACGGGAAGAGCAGCGGCGTCTGAGCGAGCAGTCCGACCCCGCGCTTGTGGGTGGGCACGCTCACGCGTTGCGCCGAGTCGAACCACACTCGCTCGCCGAGTGCGATCCGGCCCCGGTCCGGGTCGTGCATCCCGGACAGGGCGGCGAGCAAAGTGGATTTGCCTGCACCGTTCGGCCCGAGCACCGCCACGACCTCACCGGGCGGGGCGTGCATCGCGACGCGGAGCGCGAACGCGCGACGCAGCACGTCGACGTCGGCGTCGAGTCCTTCGCTCACAGCTGTCCTTCCACCGCCTTGGGACGCGCGAGGACGATCACCAGCAGGGCCAACGCGACCAGCAGCAACGACATCGCCACCGCAGCGTCCACATCGGACTGCGCCTCGGTGTACACGGCGAGCGGCAACGTCCGCGTCACGCCTTGCAGACTGCCCGCGAAGGTGATCGTCGCACCGAACTCACCGAGTGCACGCGCGAACGTGAGCACGAGGCTCGACCCGAGCGCGGGCAGCAACAGGGGCACGGTCACCCGGCGGAACGCCGACCACGGCCCGGCTCCGAGCGTGGCGGCGACCTTCTCGTAGGCACCGCCGGCGGAGCGCAACGCGCCTTCGAGCCCGACGACCAGGAACGGCATCGCCACGAAAGTCTGCGCGAGCACCACCGCCGCCGTCGTGTACGGCACGGTCACGCCGAACAGGTCGTCCAGCGGTCCTCCCAACGGACCCGTGCGACCGAGCAGGTACAGCATGGCGAGACCGCCGACCACCGGAGGCAGGACCAGCGGCAGCAACACGAGAGCCCGCAGCACCCGCACCCCCGGAACCGAGCCTCGAGCCAGCACCATCGCCAGCGGTGCGCCCAGCAGCACTGACAGGACAGTGGAGAGCAAGGACGTCTTCACCGACAACCAGAGCGCCGACAGCGCCGTGTCACTGAGCAGCAGAGCGGGAAGCCGCGTCGGTTCGACCCGGAGAAACAGCCCGAGCACCGGCAGGACCACCAGCGCGAGCCCCAGGGCCGCGAACGGCCACAGCGGCAGCGGCACCCCCGACCGAGACGGCCGCGTGCCGAACTCACGCACCCCGGCCGGGCCCGTCACGGCGCCCCGAACCCGGCGCGTTCCAGAACCTCACGTCCCTCGGGACCTTGCACGAACCGGACGAACTCGGCCGCCAACTCCGGCTGCGCCGCGTCCTGCAACGTGGTGATCGGGTAGATGTTGAGCGCCTGCCGCGACTCGGGGAAGTCGATCCCCTCGACCCGGCCTTGCGCCGAACGCACGTCCGTGACGTACACGAGCCCGGCGTCGGCCTCCCCTGCCTGCACCTTCTGCAGAACCGACGTGACGTCGTTCTCCTCACTGACCGGGTTAAGTCGCACCCCGGAAGCCTGCTCCACCTCGTTGGTCGCTGCCCCGCACGGGACCGGGTCCGCGCAGGTCACCACGGCCTTTCCAGGGGCGGCGAGGTCGGCGAGCGACCGAATCCCCGCCGGGTTTCCGGGCGGGACGGCGATCGTGAGCCGATTGGTCACGAACGGCTCCGCCTTCCCGGTCGCCGCGTCGGCGTCGACGACCTTCGTCATGTTCTTCTCGTTGGCCGAGGCGAACACGTCCGCGGGTCGTCCCTGAATGATCTGCTCGGCGAGTGTCGACGAGCCCTGGAAGTCGAACCGCACGCGCACCCCAGGGTTCTGTTCCGAGAAGCGGGCCGCGACCTCTTCGAACGGATCGGTCAACGACGCCGCCGCCAAGACCGTCAGTTCGCGCTCGCCGCCTTCTGCGCCTGAGTCGGCTCCCTGCCGCCCCTGGCCACAGCTCGCGCCCAGCACGAGCACGGCCGCCGCTGCGGTGATCCTGCTGATCCAGCGCATCACGACTCCCCTGGTGTTTCGACGACGACGTTGGTCGACTTGATCACCGCGACCGCGAGGGCTCCGGGTTCCAGTTCCAGGTCACGGACCGCTTCGGTGCTCATCAGCGACACCACCCGATGTGGCCCGCACTGGATCTCCACCTGCGACATCACCGTGTCCGAGACGACCTCGGTGACAAGGCCGACCATGCGGTTCCGGGCGGAGCGGCCCACCCCGGACGGGTCCGGCGTGGCCTGTGCCTGCTCACGTGAGAACCGGGCGAGTGCGGCACCGTCGACCGCGAGCCGACCCGACGCGTCCCGCTCCGCTGCGAGCTGCCCCGCGTCCAGCCAGCGCCGGACAGTGTCGTCGCTGACCGCGAACAGCCCGGCGATCTCCGAGATCCGATACTGCGGCATGAACAGGACTCTAGTTCCGCATCTGCGGAGAAATCCAGAGCCTCGTACCGTATCTGCGTGATCGCATGTCGTCCCGGATGGTGAACGGGTCGATCGGTGTCGCACCTCACGGTTAGTCTCGGTGCCGTGAATGCCGTGGAGCTGGGAATTCCGGTCGTACGCACCCCGACCGACACCTCGGCGCGTCCGGACACGCCCGAACTCGTCGACCGATTCGGCAGGGTGGCCAGGGACCTGCGCGTGTCCCTGATCGACAAATGCAACCTGCGATGCACCTACTGCATGCCCGCCGAAGGGCTGCCGTGGCTCGGGCGCGACGAACTACTCGACACCGACGAGATGATCAGGCTGATCCGGCTCGCCGTCGAGAGCCTCGGCATCACGACGGTCCGGTTCACCGGCGGGGAACCGTTGCTGCGCAAGGACCTCGTCGACGTCATCGCCGCCACCTCGGCGCTGCCCGGCAACCCCAAGACCTCGCTGACCACCAACGGGATCAACCTCGACCGGTTCGCCCGGCCGCTCGCCGACGCGGGACTGAACCGGGTCAACGTCTCGCTGGACACACTGCACGCCGACCGGTTCCGCGAACTCGCCCGTCGCGACAAGCTCGACGCAGTGCTGGCGGGTCTACGCGGCGCCGCGGCGGCCGGGCTGCATCCGGTCAAGGTCAACGCCGTCCTCATGCGCGGGATCAACGACGACGAGGCAGGCGACCTGCTGCGATTCTGCCTCGAGCACGACTACCAGCTGCGCTTCATCGAGCAGATGCCTCTCGACGCCCAGCACGGCTGGGACCGGGACCAGATGGTCACCGCCGACGAGATCCTCGAACTGCTGCACCGCGAGTTCGCCCTGACCCCGCACGAGGCCGAACGCGGCTCGGCCCCCGCCGAACGCTGGCTCGTGGACGGCGGCCCCGGCACGGTGGGCGTGATCGGCTCGGTGACCCGGCCGTTCTGCTCCGCATGCGACCGGACCCGGCTCACCGCCGACGGGCAACTGCGCTCCTGCCTGTTCTCGAACACCGAGACCGACCTGCGCGGACCGATGCGTGACGGCGCCGACGACGCCGAACTCGCCCGGCTCTGGCGCGGCGAGATGTGGGCCAAGGCCGAAGGGCACGGCGTCGACGGACAGGGGTTCGCCGAGCCGTCCCGGCCGATGAGCGCGATCGGGGGCTGAGTGGTGGATCAAGCGGCACACGTCGCGAAGACGGATTCGAGCGCACCGGGAGCGGTTTCGGTGCACGTGCGGTACTTCGCGGGCGCCCGAGCGGCCGCGGGGGTCGCCGAGGAGACCGTCCGTCTCGAGGCGGACGGAAGGCCGCACGATGCGGCGACCGTGATCGGAGCACTGCACGACCGGCACGAAAGCCTGGCGAGCGTGCTTCCGGCTTGCAGTTTCCTCCTGGCCGGGCTGGCCGTGCGGGACCGTTCGGTCGCCGTCCCGGACGGGGCGACCTTGGACGTCTTGCCCCCGTTCGCCGGAGGTTGACGCGCCGACGACCGTGCGTGGCCACGTGCGGCCGAGTTCCTTACCTCTCTCTTCTGTGGGCGCACGCGCGCCCGCGTCTACCGGACACCTCGGCGTGTCTTACACCCTCGGACGAGTGACATTTCGATGTCGCCTCCCGCGCGACGCGCTCCGCGTTAACCCGGCCGGGGGTCCGTCACCCACAGATGCCCGGACAGTCGTCCACCGCTGTCGCACGGTGACACGTGAACGGTTTTCCGGAGACCCGGCCGAGCACCTCGTCCACGCACTCTTTCGGCCTGGATGTCCTTTTGAGGCCCCTTCGGCGACCGTTCACGCTGTCGCCGAAGGGGTGATCCAAGCCTCACCGGCAGTGATCGATCTCGAACCGGATACGGACTCATAACAGCTCCCTGATCAGCAGTTTTAGGTCAGATCGTCAGCGTTCTCGCAACGTTACTGTGACGAGCGTCACCATTGCTCAGGTTTCCGATCCACTTCTCGATTACGTACTGTCGCTTCTCGGTCGGCCCCGAACCGACCGGCAAGGACTGGAAGCCCGCAGCGCCGAACCCTGTCCGGCGGGCTTCTTACCCCGAACGAAAGAACAGCGGACAGGGGCAGGAGAACCGCCACCGGGCGCCCCGAACGCCCGGAAGGTCACGTCGGCCCCCGAAGCCGACCGGGCTCGCAAGGTCCGGGTGCTCCCACAGGCGCGGCTTGGAGAGAGGGACATGGGCAAGCACCGCAAGACTTCCAACGCCAGTCGTAACCTCGCTCGCGTCGCCGTCGCCGGCGCCGTCGTCGCCGCCCCGCTGGCGGTCGCGGCCCCGGCCAACGCGGCCGACTGGGACGAGCTGGCGCAGTGTGAGAGCAGCGGCAACTGGAGCGCCAACACCGGCAACGGCTTCTCCGGCGGTCTCCAGTTCACCCCGTCCACCTGGGCGGCCTTCGGCGGCACGCAGTACGCCGCGAACGCCAAGGACGCCACCCGCGAGCAGCAGATCGCGGTGGCCGAGAAGGTCCTCGCGGGCCAGGGTCCCGGTGCGTGGCCGGCCTGCACCTCGAAGACCAACTGGACCAGCGGTTCGACCTCGGGCGGCAGCTCGACGTCGAGCTCGCAGGAGGAGACCTCCAGCTCCAGCAGCTCCAGCTCGGAGTCCAGCTCGAGCTCGTCCGAGAGCTCCGTGAAGTCCAGCGGCGCCGACTACACGGTTCAGACGGGTGACACCCTGGGCAAGATCGCCAAGAAGTACGGCGTCGACTACCAGGACGTCTTCGAGCAGAACAGCGACGTGCTCAGCAGCCCGCACATGATCTTCCCGGGCCAGAAGCTCGACGTGCAGTGATCGCCTCGAGTGGCGTGCGAGCCGAGTGATCGGCTCGGCCCGCACGCCCCGGCGATCGCCAGAAGTGCCCCACCGCGACCCCCGAAGCGGCGGGGCACTTCTGCGTCCGGGTGGCAAATTCGCGCGAATTTGCCACCCCGCTGTCCACAGGGCGGCGAGTTGTCCACAGGGGTGAGGCCTTGGTTGGGGCAGCTCGCTGATCGGGGATTGCCGGACTCGCCGGGTGCGGTGGTGGGAAGCAGTGACGCTTGCGTGAAGTCGCCGTGCCGGTGAGTGCCTTGGCGGTGCTGAGCGCCAGCCCGAGTTACGGGCAGTTGACCCACTCTTCGGTTCCGTCGGTGAACGTCTGGTGCTTCCAGATCGGCAGCCGCCGCTTCACTTCGTCGACGAGGTCGGAACAGGCCGCGAAGGCGTCGCCACGATGGTCGGCGGAGACGGCGCAGGCGAGCGCCGTATCGCCGATGGCCAGCGACCCGATGCGGTGTTCGACGGCGAGCGCGCGAACGCCGGCCCGAGCGCCGATCTCGACGGCTACGTCCGCGATGACCTCGTGCGCGCTCGGATGCCCTTCGTAATGGAGCTTGTCGACCCCTTTGCCGCCGTCGTGGTCGCGGACCACGCCGCCGAAGGTGACAACCGCTCCGGCGGCGCGATGGTCGACCAGCGACGCGAGCGCCTGCACGTCGAGAGGCGTATCGGTGACACCGGCGCGGAGCACCTCGGCTCGGGGCGCGCCCTCGCCCGCGACCCGATCGTGGTCTCCCCCGTGGAGTTGTTCGACCGCGTGGTCGAGCACGCCGTCGAGCACGCCCAGTCCGTCGTTGACTCCTCCGCGGGAGCCGGGAAGGTTCACCACGAGGGTTCTGCCGCTGACCCCGGCCAGCCCGCGAGAGAGCACCGCAGTGGGAACGTGCGGCAATCCAGCGGTGCGGATCGCGTCGGCGAGACCCGAAACCGGGTAATCGAGGATCTGTGCGGTGACTTCGGGTGTGCGATCGGTGGGGTTGATGCCGGTGCCGCCGGTGGTGATGACGACCGAAGCTCCGTCGTCGACGGCCTCGCGGAGTGCTTCACCGACGGGTTCACCGTCTCCGACGACGCGGGGTTCCGGCACGTCGTAGCCGCGTTCGCGCAGCCACGAGACGATGACGGGCCCGGTCCTGTCCTCGTACACCCCCGCGGCAGCACGGTTCGAGGCAGCGATGACGCGTGCGGTTCTCATGTCTCACGCACCCACGTTCCGGTCTTGCCGCCGTCCTTGCGTTCGACGCGCACGCGGTCGAGGACGGCGGCCGGGTCGACGGCCTTGATCATGTCGTGCAGGGCGAGTCCGGCGCCGGTGACGGCGGTGAGCGCCTCCATCTCCACCCCGGTGCGGTCCGTCGTGCGGACGGTGGCCGTGATGGTCACGTTGTCCTCGCCGGGCTCGAGCTCGACCGTGACACCACTGAGCGCGATGGGGTGGCACAGCGGCACCAGATCCGGAGTGCGTTTGGCGGCCATGATTCCCGCGAGACGGGCGGTGGCGAGCGCGTCGCCTTTGGGCAACCCGTCCCGCCGCAGCAGCGCCATGACGTCGCGGGTCGTGCGGACCACGCCGGTGGCGACAGCGGTCCGGGCGGTGGCCTGCTTCTCGGAGACGTCCACCATCCGTGCGGCGCCGTCGCGGTCCACGTGGGAGAGCTCGTCCTGCGCCATGCGTCGAGCGTAGAGGAACCCGACCGCGCACCGGCCGGGAGGCTGATCGTTTCGAGCTTCTGCGGGTTGGTCTTCGTGGCCGCGCTGCTAGATTCGCGGCATGGCCACGGTCGCGGCGTTGACGTTTTTCCCGGTCAAAGGGTGCGCGGGGAGCACAGTGCCACGCGCCCTGCTCACCAGGGCAGGGCTGGAGCACGATCGGACGTTCCTCGTGGTCGACGACCAGGGCACCGGGCTCACCCAGCGCAAACACCCGCGTCTGGCACTGATCACCCCGGATATCAGCGCCGACGGCACGGAACTCACGCTGTGCGCCCCGGGCGTCGAACCGTTTCGCTTCGGCGTCGACGTGGAGTCGCCCCGCTGCGAGGTCCGCTCGCTCGGGACGGCGCTGCGCGGGATCGACCAGGGTGACGGCGCCGCCGAGTGGCTCGGCGACGCGCTCGGCGTCTCGTGCCGC
Organism: Allosaccharopolyspora coralli; assembly: GCF_009664835.1. Lineage (NCBI taxonomy): Bacteria > Bacillati > Actinomycetota > Actinomycetes > Pseudonocardiales > Pseudonocardiaceae > Allosaccharopolyspora > Allosaccharopolyspora coralli. The sequence goes on along the minus strand of NZ_CP045929.1, from coordinate 505,363 downwards.
GTGGTGCGCATTCCGCCGGAGAACGACCGCGTCACGGACGGGCTCGTGACGGGGACCTCGGCATTCGCCGACAGTTGCGCCGTGCACGTGCTCTCCTCCGCCTCACACACGCTGCTCACCGAACGCCTCGCCGAGCGCGGGGTCGAACCGGTCGCGATGCACCGGTTCCGGCCGAACATCGTGGTCACCGGCTGGGAGCCGCATGCGGAGGACCGGGCCCGCACGCTGCGGATCGGCGAGACGGAAATCGCGTACGCGAAACTCGCCGACCGATGCGTCGTCACGACGGTCGATCCCGAGACCGGACGCAAGCGGGGGCCGGAGCCGTTGTCGACGCTGGCGACCTATCGCCGATCTCGCGCGCAGAGCCTGGCGTTCGGCGCGAAGTTCGCGGTGCTCGGAACCGGCAAGCTCGCCGTCGGCGACGAGGTCACCGTGACCGAGTGGGGTGACTCCGAGTTCTGACTCCGCCGACCGGACCGGCCGCGACACTCGGAGCGAACGGCACTTTCGCCTCATCAGACGAGGCGAAAGTGCCGTTCGCCCCTCGGGTCAGTCCTCGACGGCCGGACTGGCCTTGCGGACGGCTTCCGCGACGGCGGGAGCGACGGTCGAGTCGAACACGCTCGGCACGATGAACGAGGCGTTCACCCGCTCGCCGTCCACGACGTCGGCGACGGCGTTGGCCGCCGCGACCATCATCTCGTCGGTGATCTCGCGCGCGTGCGCGTCGAGCAGACCACGGAAGACACCGGGGAACGCGAGAACGTTGTTGATCTGGTTCGGGTAGTCGCTGCGGCCGGTGGCGACGACCTTCGCGTGCTTCTGCGCTTCGAGCGGGTCGATCTCCGGATCCGGGTTGGCCAGCGCGAAGACGATGCCGCCGGGGTTCATGGCCGCGGCGTCCTCGGCGCTGAGCAGGTTCGGCGCCGACACGCCGATGAACACGTCGGCCCCCTTGACCGCGTCGGACAACGACCCGGTCCGGTTGTCCGAGTTGGTGGTCTCGGCGATCGAGCGCAGGTTGGCGTCGGCGTCGCCGCGCTCCCGGTGCACGATGCCGTCGACGTCCACGGCCACGATGTCGCCCGGGTGCTTGTGCTGCAGCAGCCGGATGATCGCCGAGCCTGCCGCGCCGACCCCGCACACGACGACGCGGCACTCGGAGAGGTCCTTGTCGACGACGCGTAGGGCGTTGCGGAGCGCGGCGAGCACGACGATGGCCGTGCCGTGCTGGTCGTCGTGAAAGACCGGGATGTCCAGCTTCTCGCGCAGCCGCGCCTCGATCTCGAAACAGCGAGGGGCGGCGATGTCCTCGAGGTTGATGCCGCCGTAGACGGGCGCCATGAGCTCGACGGTGCGGATGATCTCCTCGGTGTCCTGGGTGTCCAGGCACACCGGCCAGGCGTTGACGCCCGCGAACTTCTTGAACAGGGCGGCCTTGCCTTCCATCACCGGCAGGCTCGCGGCGGGCCCGATGTTGCCGAGCCCCAGCACGGCGGAGCCGTCGGTGACCACGGCCACGGAGTTCCGCTTGACGGTCAGCCGGCGCGCGTCCTCCGGGTTCTCCGCGATCGCCGTGCACACCCGGGCGACACCGGGCGTGTAGGCGCGGGAGAGGTCGTCGCGGTTGGCGAGCGCGACCTTGGAGGCGACCTCGATCTTGCCACCGAGGTGCACGAGGAAGGTCCGGTCGGAGACCTTGCGAACCCGGACACCGGGCAGGGACTCCAGAACGTCCTGGACTTCCTGGGCGTGATCGGACGAGAGCGCGTTGCAGGTGATGTCGACGACGATGCGGTCCGCGTGGGACTCGACGACGTCGAACGCCGTGATGACACCGCCCGCCCGGCCGATCGCGCCCGCGAGGTCTCCCGCCGCGCTCGCCGACGGCGGCGCCTCGACGCGCACGGTGATCGAGTAACCGGGGCCGGGAACAGGCATGGCACAACCTCTCACGTCGACGTCGACGTCGAGATTAGAACCGTCCCCACCAGCCGTGACCCCCGGGTGGGTTACTCACCGGTCACGTGTGTTTCCCGCCACTCGGGGCGGCGATCAGCTCCAGTTGACGCGGGTGACCGGGTGCCGGTAGCCGAGTGTCTCCTCGGTGAGCGGGAAGCTCGTGTCGCCGAACGGGGACAGCGCACCCTGCTTGTCGGCGAGAAACTCACTGACGGCGTGCTCGCCGTCCTGCACCTGCGGCCATGCCGGGTCGACGCGCTCTTCGTTCACCTTCTTGCCGCTGGCCACGTGGTCCTCCTGTACTCGTCACACCACTGCGGGTCCGGGGTGTGGTGCGCGTTCCAGTTTGCCCCATGGAGCGGGCGCGGTGGAGCCGGGTCGTTATCTTGGTGAGGATGCCCAATGCGTCCTTGACCGAATGGCTGAGGGACCGCGGCGACGAGGAACTCGTCGAGTTGCTCCGCGCGCGGCCCGACCTCGCCGCGCCGCCACCGGCGGACTCGTCGGTGCTGGCGACGCGCGCGGGCGTGCGCTCGTCGGTGGCACGCGCCTGTGAGGAGCTGGACGCGTTCGCGCTGTCGACGCTGGAGGCGCTGGTCGTGCTCGATGCCGACCAGGAGCCGACGTCGCTCGAGGCGCTCGCCGAGCTGCTCGGCTCCGAGGTCACCCCGCAACGGGTGCGCCGCACCGTGCAACTGCTGCGCGCTCATGCCCTGGTGTGGGGCGACGACGACGGACTGGCGGTCCCGACGACGCTGCGCGAGGCGGTGCCGTCGACGCCTGGCGGGCTGGGGCGTCCGTCGTCGCTCGCACGAGCCGAGGCCGAGGAAGCCGTCGCCGCCCTCGACGACGGTGAACGCGCACTGGTCGACAAGCTCGCCGACGGCTCACCACTCGGACGGACCAGGGACGCCGCACTCGAGCGACCGCGCGCGGACTCGGACTCGCCCGCGGAACGACTGCTGGCGCGGAGTCTGCTGCTGCGTCGCGACAAGCAGACCGTGGAGCTGCCTCGCGAGATGGCGTTCGCCGTCCGCGGCGACTGTCCGATGGGGACGGTGCAGCCGGAGGAACCGATCCTCGACCTCGTCGAACGCGAACAGCACACAGTGGACTCGACCTCGGCGGGCGCCGTGCTGGAACTGTTGCGGCACATGGAATCGCTGCTCGACGCGTGGGGCGACGACCCACCGGACGTCCTGCGCTCGGGCGGCGTCGGCGTGCGGGAGCTGCGCCGGACCGCCAAGGACGTCGACGTCGACGAGGACCGGCTCGCCCTGCTGGTCGAGCTGGCCGTGGCAGCCGGACTGCTCGCACGCACCGACGACGAGGCGCCACAGTGGGTGCCCACGACACAGTCCGACACGTGGCGCTCGTCCATGCCGGAACAGCAGTGGGCGGTGGTGGCGAAGACCTGGCTGGATTTGCCGCGCCTGCCCGGACTCATCGGCGCCCGGGACGAGAAGGACAAACCGCTCGGGCCGTTGTCCGAACAGCTTCGCCGGCCGAACGCGCCGCGAGACCGGCGCCGCGTGCTCACGCTGCTCGACGAACTCCCCTCGGGGCACGGAATCCGGGACGCCGCCGACGTGGCGGCCGTTCTGGCGTGGCGGGCGCCGCGTCGCGGTGGTCGACTCCGCGACGATCTGGTCCGGTGGTCCGTCGCCGAGGCGACCGCGATCGGTGTCGTCGCTCTCGGCGCGCTTCCCACGGCGGGCAGAGCACTGCTCGACGGCTCGTCGGAGGCCGCGAAACTGCTCGGCGAGTCGCTGCCCGAACCGCTCGACCATGTTCTCGTTCAGGCCGACCTGACGGTCGTGGCACCGGGGCGGCTGGAGCCCGACCTCGCCGCCGAGATGCACCAGATCGCCGACGTGGAGTCTGCAGGCAGCGCCACGGTCTTCCGGGTGAGCGAGTCGAGCGTGCGCCGCGCGTACGACGCCGGGCGCAGCGCCGACGACCTGCACGCGTTCTTCCGCGAGCGGTCCCGGACGCCGGTGCCGCAGGCGTTGACCTACCTGATCGACGACGTCTCGCGGCGCCACGGGCGGCTGCGCGCCGGGACCGCATCAGCCTTTCTGCGCTGCGACGACGAGGTTCTGCTCGCGGAAGTCCTCGCCTCCGCCGCGCTCGCCGACCTCGAGTTGCGCAAGATCGCGCCGACTGTGCTGGTGAGTCCGCTGCCGCTCAGCGAGGTGGTCGACACCATGCGGTCGGCCGGGTTCGCCCCGGTCGCCGAAGGCCCGGACGGCCAGGTTCTCGACCTCACCGCCAAGGGACCACGGGTGCGGGCGATGGGCCGCGAGCCCGCCCCTGCGGCCCTGCCGACTCCGAGCGAGGACAAACTCGCCGAACTCGTCCGTCAGGTCCGCGCCGGCGATCGCGCGAGCACCGCCCGGCGTGGCAGCGCGGTGACTCCGGAACGCGGGCGTCCGAGCGCGAGCGCCACTCTCGAACTCCTCCGGGACGCCGCCACGCACGAGCGCTCCGTCTGGCTCGGGTTCGTCGACGCGCACGGCGGAGCGACGCAACGCGTCGTCGCACCGGTGACCGTCGGGGGCGGCATCCTGCAGGGCTACGACCAGGGCAGCGGCGAGCTGGGAAACTTTCCGCTGCACCGCATCACCTCGGTCGCCGTCGTCGACGAATGACCCGATCCATGGAGCGAACGGCACTTTCGCCCCGTGAGACGAGGCGAAAGTGCCGTTCGCCTCGACTTTGAGAGGGCGCGGGACCACCACGCAGATCACCCGCGTGCGTGCCCTCGAACAGGTGAGCGTCAGCGTTGGGTGGCGGCCATGCGCTGGCGCATGGCGTGCTGCACGAGCGTGATCAGCGTCTGCTTCGTCGACTCCCGGTTGCGGGCGTCGACGGTGACCATCGGGACCGACTCGTCGATGGTCAACGCCTCCCGGACGTCCTCCATCCGGTGATGCATCACCCCGTCGAAGCAGTTCACCGCGACCACGTACGGCAGGCCGCGGTCGTCGAAGAAGTCGATGGAGGCGAACGCGTCCGCGAGCCGACGCGTGTCGACCAACACGACCGCACCGATCGCGCCGCGCACCAGGTCGTCCCACATGAACCAGAACCGATGCTGGCCCGGTGTGCCGAACAGGTACAGGATCAGGTCGGAGTCCAGGGACACCCGACCGAAGTCCATCGCGACCGTCGTCGTCGACTTGCCGGGGGTGGCGCTGAGGTCGTCGACCCCGACGCTCGCCTCCGTCATGACCGCTTCCGTCGTCAGCGGCACGATCTCGGAGACCGAGCCGACGAACGTCGTCTTGCCCACGCCGAAACCGCCGGCGACGACGATCTTCGTCGAGGTCTTCCCGCCGCCGTTGTTCCCCGCCGACCGGGGGTCAGAGCCTGCGAAGCCCACTGAGCACCCTTTCCAAGAACTCCATGGAAGGTCGGTCCCCGACGACCATGCCACTCTCGTGAATCAGGACCAGACCGAGACCGGCCATGTCGCCGATCAACACCCGCACCACGCCGAGCGGCAGGCGCAGGTGGGCCGCGATCTCGGCCACCGAGCGAGCCTCCTCGCACAGCCCGACGATCGAGCGGTGTTCCGGCGTGGCCGGGCTCGACTGGTCGCGGCCGCGCACACTGGTGGAGACCAGCGTCTCGATGGCGAGATCATATTCGGTTCGGGTGCGCCCCCTGGTCCTGGCGTAGGGCCGCACCAACGAGCCGGTGTCGTTCGACGCGTCCGGCGCCGGTGCCTGCTGGGCCCCCAGCGTCGGCATCGAGGCCGAGATCGACGGCATCGACTGCGACACCGGCGGCAACGGTTGCGAGATCGACGGCGGACCCCCGCCGGACGGGGTCCCGCGCCGGGCAGAGCGGTCCGCCGACGCCCGGTCCGACGAGCGGCCGGATCCGATGAGGTCGGCACCCGGGCCGCCGAACAGCGACCGCCCGTATTCCCCGGACCGGTAGTCGGCGCCGTAGGCGTTCGACCACGGATCCTGCCCGCGAGCCTGGTCCCCTGCCGCCTCGACGAAGTCGTCCTGCCACGCGTCGGCGTCGCCGCGCTGCTGGTACAGGCGGTAGAGATCTCCGTCCCAGTTCGGGTCGGGCCCGCTGGTCATCGCGAACTCCCCTCGAATCGGGCAGTGCGTCTCATCGGCCCATTCCCTGCAGCTGCGCACGCAGCTCCGGGTGAGCTGGCGGCCGACGCGCTCGACGAGCAAGGTCATCTCGTAGGCGACCAGCCCGATGTCGGCGTTGGGCGCGGCGAGGACCGCCAGGCACGAGCCGTCGCTGATGGACGTGAGGAACAGGTAGCCCTGCTCCATCTCCACCACCGTCTGGGTGACGTCGCCGGCCTCGAAACAGCGGGCGGCGCCCTGGGTGAGGCTGACGAGCCCGGAAGCGACCGCCGACAACTGCTCGGCGCGGTCCCGGGGCAGGCCCTGGGAGCCTGCGAGCAGCAGACCGTCGGCGGAGACCACCACCGAGTGCGCGACACCGGGAACCCGGCGCACGAAGTCGGTGATCAGCCAACTGAAGCTGTTGCTGTTGCTGCTCATGGGATGCTGGACGGACCCGGTCACTCCTGCTCCTCGTGACGGCTCGGATTCGAGCGGGGCTGTTCGGTCGAGACTGGTTCGGCCTTGGCGTGCCGACCCCGGCGAATTCCTTGCTGGAAGTTCGACATCCTGCCACGGACCGCGTCGGGCGACCGGGGCGCGGCAGGCTTTCGCGGGGTACTCGGCTGCGGTTTCTGCGCGGCGGAACCGGGCAGCAGGTTCGATTTCGGTACCCGTTTGGGCAAGCCGGCCGTGGTGGTGCTCTCCTCGGCCTTCCTGGTCTGTTCGGCCAGTGCGTCGGCGGCCTCCCACCCGGCGTCGGCGGAACCCCATCCGGGGTCCTCACCGCGAGCGGTGGGCAGTGGCCTGCCCGTCAGGACGGTGTCCCCAGGCCCGGTGCTCGACCGGGAATCGTCGCCGGACGAGGTCGGCGCCTCCGACGCGGTCTCCGCGGCTTCGAACGGTCCGTCGGTCTCGGACAGCTCGCCGAATCCGGGCTCGGCGTCGGCGCCATCGCTTTCGCGGAACCACTGCGACAAGACGGCCTCGTAGATCGGTAGGCGTTGCGTCGGCGCGTCGTCGGCCTCGGCGGGCTCCGGCGACCCCAGCGGCGCGAACGGGGAAGGCTGTTCGGTCTCGGCGGCACCGGTGTCCACGGCGCTGCCGTTCGGGAGTCCCTCGTCGGGCGGGGTCACCGGCTCGAACTGGGACGTCTTCGCTTCCTCGAAGGGGCTGTGGAACAGCCCGCCCGGGTCCTCGATCCCCGGCGGCGTACCGCACTGTCCTTCGTGTACGTCGTCCGCCCGGTCGTCGGTGTCGTCCGAGTGGTCCGCACCGAATCCGTTCGCGCCACCGAATCCGGCGATCAGCGGCGACAACGAGGTGGACGTGGGCTCTTCGTCGGGCTCCGGTTCGCCGGCGTGCGGTTCGTCCTCGGCGCCGCTGTCCCATCGGGGCACGTCGGTAGCGCCGAATCCGCCGCTCTCGGAGACCTGCACCGAGTACTCGTGACGCAACTGCTCGTCGGTCTCGCTCCAGCGACCCTCGTCCGAGTAGTCGGTATCCCAGTCGTCGGCCGTCGGGAAACCGGCGTCCTGCCACGCGGGCTGCGGGGCGAACCCGTTGACCGCGTCGGATCCGCGGGTCGGCGCGGGGTCACCGGCGCCCGCGTGGCCGAACGCGGCGGCGAGACCGGTGTGCGATCCGGTTTCGGTCAGCGGGTCGCGCTCGTCGCCACCGCCGCGGGCGTCCTGCATCGGCACCGGGCCGTCCGGGGTGAGCTGCGAGACGTACTCGCCCATGATCCGCACGGTGGCGGTGACCCCGCCCTCGAGGTCGGCGTTGTTCTCCAGCGAGACCGCGATGTTGTGCCTGCGAGCCAGCACCGAGACGACGTAGAGACCCATGCGCCGCGAGACCGCGACGTCGACCTCGGGTGGCCTGCCGAGCCGATAGTTGATCTCGTCGAGCTCACCGGCGTCGATGCCGACACCCCGGTCGCGGATCTCCAGGACCAGCTCCGCCCTGCGGTAGGCGGTGCGGATGCCGACCTCGGTGTCCGGGTTGGAGAACACGGTGGCGTTCTCCAGCAGCTCGGCGATGAGGTGCACGATGTCGTTGACGGCGCGGCCCTGCACGGCCAGTTCCGGCGTCTCGGCGATGGCGACACGGGCGTACTGCTCGACCTCGGAGACCGCCGCACCGAGCACCTCGGAGAGCGGGACCGGCTTCATCATTCGCCGCGTGAGGTCGGTGCCGCCGAGGATGAGCAGGTTCTCGTTGTTTCGCCGCATGCGCGTCGCGAGGTGGTCGAGCTCGAAGAGCTGGCTGAGCTGGTCGGGGTCCTGCTCGTCCTGTTCCAGCGTGTCGATGAGCCCGAGCTGCCGCTGCACCAGCGTCTGAGAGCGGCGGGCGAGGTTGACGAACAGCTCGTTGACGTTCGTGCGCAGCAACGCCTGCTCGGCGGCGAGGTTGAGCGCCTGCTCGTGGACCTGGTCGAACGACCGCGCGACCTGCCCGATCTCTTCCCTGGTGTGCACCGGGACGGGGTCGATCTTGCGGCCCGAGGCGTCGGAGGCGCCGTCGTTGAGGATCGCCTGAACCGCTTCGGGCAGCCGGTACTGCGCGACGTTGAGCGCGCTGCGGCGCAGGGTCCGCAGCGGCAGGAGCAGCGACCGGGCGACCAGCAACGCGATGAACCCGGCGAGCGCGAGCGTGGCGACGATGAGCGACGCCTCGACCCACATCCGGGTGTTCGCGGCTGCGGCGTAGTCGTCGACCTCCGTGCGCAACGCGCCCCGCAACTGCTGGCCGACGGTGGAGCTGCGCTCGATCTTCTCGCCCTGGGCCTGCAGCCACGACGCCGGGGTGAGTTCGCCCATCGACTCGCCGTTCTGCGAACGGACGATCGCGCGCTCTTCGATGTTGTTCGCCTGGTCCACCTGCAGACCGGTGACGGTGTCGTCGTAGGCCTGGACCTGCTCGGGCGTGGCCCACTTGCGGAACTCGGTCAGCGAGGCGTCGCGTTGGGCGTCGGCGGCGAGGTAGTCGCGCAGTTCGGCGGCTTCGAAACCGTCTTCGTGCAGCGCCTGGGTGAGCCTGGCGCGCTTGATCGACTCCTGTTCCTTGACGCGGGAGAGCGCGTTGGTGGCGAGGTAGATCCGGACCAGGTCGGGGTTGTTGAACGTCGTGATGCCCTGTTCGCCCAGGTTGAGCAGGCTCTCGACGGAGTCGGTGTAGGCACGGAGTGCGGCGTCGGGCGGGTAGGCGCTGCCGTCGGCGACCTCGCGCAGGCTCGGCAACCGGTCGAGGTTCGCCGCGGCCTGCACGAACTTGTTCGCGGTCTCGTCGAAACCGGCGTCGTGGTCGGCGTGGTCGGTCTCGACGTCGTCGACCTTCGCCCGGAAGCCGTTGACCGAACGGTCCACCGCCTGGCGCTGGCGGTCCAGCTCGGTGCGGGGCGTGCTGCGTCCCGAAGCGATGTAGTCGACCGTGAGGTCACGTTCGCGCTGCAGCTGGTCGGCGAGGAAACTGGCCTGCGTGTCCAGCTCGACCTGGATCTGGTTGTGCTCGAGTACGTCGGCCTGCTGGTAGTCGTTGACGACCTGGATCGCACCGAACGTGACCGCCGCGATCGACGGGACGAGCAGGACCGTGAGCAGCTTCGTCCGCAACCGCCAGTGGCGAAGCTGCCAGCGTGACCCCCCGTCGCCCTCGCCCGGACGCGCGGAGAAACCGCCGCTTCCGAGCGTCACGGAACGCTTACCGTCAGTAGCAGAGTCATCGCCCGTTCGGGGGGGCTGCGCACCTGCTGTCCCGTCGACGTTGAGCCGATCGGGACCACTCTCTGCTCGGGCCACTCCGGGCTTCCTCACTCCGACAGCGCGATGGGGCGTTTCCCGTGCCGACCTCGGGGGACTGCCGACACGAACAGCTCATATTTGCAGCTCAGCGACAAGGGAACAAGATGGGGCTCCCTCGTCGGCAGGCTGCCGGACCAGGGCCAGCCTGCTCCCCACTGCGGGCTCAGCGTACTGGCGACCAGCACCGAGGGGGAAGCGGGTCGACCCACGGTCCGTAGCGCATCAGGGGCAATGATCCCCCGATCAGGGCGACTGCGCGACGCCCGTGACGAGAAATGCTCACGCACGGAGAGTGTCCAAGCCGCGCGAACCGCTCAGTGAAAATGTGGGAAACAACCCGGGAGTCTGTGATGCCGCTCTCACCTGTTAGGACGCACGACTGTCCGAAAGCGACTCCGGTAGCCGTGTGGCCCCCGCTGCCGCTTGCAGAAAGTGACCAAAGCCGCAGGGCACTCACCTACTCGTAGGTTGACGCTTCGAGTATCGACCCAGGAGAGTGCCTCTGTTCACCACGTCCGCCAGGCCCGCCCGTTCACGTGAGAGAGCGATCCCACCATGCATCGACCCGACGTCCGAATCGGTCACGTAACCCGTAGACCGGTGTCGAGGATGTTTCTCGCTGTTGCGACGACCTGTCTGTTGTTCCTCGCGTCGGGCTGTGGCCTGCTCAGCGGCTCCGAAGCCGACGAGGGCGGTTCCGGGACCGGCGGCCTGGAGAAGTCCAAGATCACCGTCGGCACCATGCCCGCCATCGACGTGGCGCCGCTGCACATGGCCATCCAGCGCGGCTACTTCAAGGAGGCCGGCCTCGAGGTCGAACTCCAGCCCATTCAGGGTGGCGCCGCCGGTATCCCGCTGCTGGCCAACGGCGAACTCGACGTGACCTTCGGCAACTGGGTGTCGTTCTTCAAGGCCCAGCAGGAACAGATCCTCGACCTCAAGATCGTCTCGGACGGCTACCAGGCGGACGACGGCATGTTCCTGACGATGACCATGCCGGGCAACGGCGTCGAGAAGGTCAGCGACCTCAAGGACGGCAAGAAGAAGGTCGCCGTCAACACGCGCAAGAACCTCAACGAACTGAGCCTGATCGCCGCCATGCAGACCCGCGGCGTGCAGCCCGAGGACGTCGAGTTCGTCGTCATGCCGTTCCCGGACATGCCTGCCGCCCTGCAGCGCGGTGACGTCCAGGCCGCCTCGATGATCGAGCCGTTCATCTCCCAGGCCAACCAGCTCGGCGCGAAGACCCTCGTCGACACCGCCACCGGCCCGACCGCCGACATCCCGATCGCCGGCTACGCGGGCACCCAGAAATTCGTCGAGGAGAACCCGAAGACCGCGGCGGCCTTCCAGCGGGTGATGACCCGCGCCCAGACCGAGGCCAGCCAGGACCGCGCCCAGGTCGAGAACGTGCTGCCGTCCTACGCCAAGATCAACGAGAAGACGGCCGCGCTGGTCCGGCTCGGCGTGTTCCCGACCACGCTCGAAGCCGGACGGCTCCAGCGGGTCGCGGAGCTGATGCAGGCCAACGGCGAGCTGCCGCCGAACTTCCAGGTGGAGCCGCTGCTGTTCCAGGCTCCTCCCGAGAACTGATCACGCGCGTAACGGACGGATCGTCAACGATGCGGAATCATCTCCGCAGTGTGGTCGGCGTGGCCGTGTTCCTCGTGCTGTGTGAACTCGTCGCCCGCTCCGGCCTCGCACCGCAGGAGTACCTGCCGCCGCCGTCGGTCGTGCTCACCGAACTCGTTCGGCTGCTCGGCGAGCGGGACTTCGTGCTCGACGTGATCGCCACCGTGCTGGCGTGGGCCATCGCGATGGGTCTGGCCGCGGTCGTCGCGATCCCCGGTGGGCTGCTGCTCGGCAGCGTGCCGGTGTTGCGGACCGCGGTCGGCTCGCTGGTGGACTTCCTGCGTCCGATCCCGTCGGTCGCGTTGATCCCCCTCGTGCTGGTGGCGATCGGCAGTGGACCGGAGTCGAAGATCCTGCTCGCCGTGTACGCGGCGGTGTGGCCGCTGCTGTTCAACACGATGTACGCGCTGCGGGAGATCGACGGCCAGCACGTCGAGACCGCTCGGGCGTTCAACCTGCCCCGGCATCTCGTGCTGCTGCGGGTGCAGTTGCCCAGTGTGGCGCCGTTCGTGCTCACCGGGCTGCGGCTGGCGGCGAGCACCGCGCTGATCGTGCTCATCAGCGTCGAGATGCTCGCGGGCGGCGCGGGCGGACTCGGCCAGTTCATCTTCATCGCAGGCAGCGGAGGCGGACGCATGGATCAGGTCATGGCGGGCACGGTGCTCGCCGGGATCCTCGGCTACCTGGTCAACGCCGGGATGGCCGGTGCTCAGCGCCGCTGGGTGACCTGGGCTCCCGCGGGGGCGGCGACATGACGACAGTGGTCGCGGCTCCCCGCCGAGCACTGAGCGGGTTCGTGCAGCGGTGGACGGTGGTCGTCGTGGCCGTCCTGCTCTGGCAATGGGCCGCCGCGCAGATCGGGAGCCCGTTCTTCCCGACGCCGGTGGCGATCGTGGGCTCCGGCGTCGACGCCTGGTTCAGCGGGCCCCTGTCCCAGGGTTTGCTGACCGACGCGGCGTTTACCGAGATCGTGCCGAGCGTGACCCGGCTGCTGACCGGATGGCTGGTGGCGGCGGTGCTCGGTGTCGCGGGCGGGTTGCTGCTCGGCCGTTCGCAGGCCGCGCTGGCCTACGTCGGCCCGCTGTTGTCGTTCATGCGTGCGATCCCGCCGCCCGCGCTGGTGCCGGTGTTCCTCGTGCTGTTCTCCATCGGCCCCCGCATGCAGCTCGCCACGATCGTGTTCGGCTGCGTGTGGCCGATCCTGCTCAACAGCGCCGACGGGGCACGCTCGGTCGACGCCGTCAAGGTCGAGACCGCGCGCGCGTTCCGTCTCCCCCGGACGTACTGGATCCTCGACGTCGTGCTGCCGAGCGCGCTGCCGAAGATCTTCGCGGGTCTGCGGATCAGCCTCGCCCTGGCGCTGATCATGATGGTCATCTCCGAGCTCGTCGGCGCCACCGACGGCATCGGCCATGCCATGCAGCTCGCCCAGTACGACTTCGACTACACCCGGCTGTGGGCGGGGATCGTGTTGCTCGGAGTCCTCGGCAACCTGCTCAACACCGCCCTGCTCGCGGTCGAGCGCACCGTCCTCGGCGCGACTCGGCCCCCCGACTGACCGAACGAACCTGGAGCCTTCCGTGCCGACCATGCTCGACGTGACCGGACTCGGCCACACCTACGCAGGCGCCAACGGGCACACGGCCGTATCCGACCTGAGCTTCCGCGTCGAAGCAGGCGAGTTGACCTGCATCGTCGGACCGTCCGGGTGCGGCAAGTCGACCCTGCTCCGGGCGATCGCCCACCTGCTCGAACCGACCACCGGCGAGGTCCGGCTGCACGGCGACCTCGTCACGAGCGTTCCCGAGGACCTCGCGGTGGTGTTCCAGGACTACGGGCGTTCGCTGTTCCCGTGGATGACGGTGCGCGGCAACGTCGAGTTCCCGCTGCGTGCCAGGGGCTTGAGCCGCACCGAACGGCGGGAGCGGGCGACCGAGACGCTGGCCTCGGTGGGGTTGGACGCCTCGGCGACGAAGTACCCGTGGCAGCTCTCCGGCGGCATGCAGCAACGCGTCGCGATCGCGCGAGCACTGGCGTGTCGTCCGGCGCTGCTGCTGATGGACGAACCGTTCGCCTCCGTGGACGCCCAGACCCGCTTCGAACTGGAGGACCTGCTGCTGCGCGTGCGCCGCGAGCAGGACACCACGGTGCTGCTGGTCACCCACGACATCGACGAGAGCGTCTACCTCGGCGACCGGATCCTGGTGCTGTCCACCTCGCCCGCCTCGATCGTCGCCGAACTGCCCGTCGACCTCGGCCGCGAGCGGGACCAGATCTCGACCCGCGAGTCGGAGACCTTCGTTCACCTGCGCGGCGAAGTGGCCCGTCTCCTGCGCCAGCCCATCCCCGCCGCCGAGGCACCCGCCGATGCTGGCGAACCGCGCACCCGGCGGCCGCGCTGGTGGCGGTGGGGGCGCGGCTCGACGGAGATCCCGCCGGCCGCCGAGCAGCGCAGCGACGCGCCCCCGGCCGAGGACGTCACTGCGGCTTCCGGCTCCGACGCCCCGGAAGAGTCCACTGCGGATTCCACTGCCGAGCCGGAGACATCCGAGGACTCTGCGACGACGAGGGCTGCCGAATCCCCGGTCGCCGACGAGCCAATCTCCGAGGAAGCCGCCTCCGAAGAAGCTGGTCCCGAAGACTCAGCTTCCGAAAGGGCAGCGGCCGAAGAGCCGGAACCTGCCGACGCGTCCGCCACGGAGCAGGCGTCCGAAGACGGCTCCACGTCCGAGACCGCTCCGGCCGTGGCGCCGCCCGGCGAGTCCAAGAGAGCGCGTCGGCGCAGGCAGGCGCAGGAAACGGCCCGCGCGGCCGAGGCGGAACAGCCGGAGTCGACTCCCGAGGCGTCCACCGAGGACACCGGCAAGAGCGAGGGCACCGCCCGCCGCGCCTGACAGTCGTCGGCACTGAGCCCGTCAGATCGGCGCGGCGAGCGTGTCGTTTCTGTTACGACTGTTCAGGGCGCTGCGGCACTGATTCCACCGCCTGCTCACGGTTGGCGTACTGCCCTTCCGGCAGTGCTTCCAACGCCCGCAGCGTGCCTTCCGACGCCGACCGTTCCCGGGCGTACTCCACCATGTCCGCTTTGGTGGTCGGGAACTGCAACCCCTGCAGCGCCTTGCTGGCCCGGAGTTCGTCACGATCCGTCATCACACACTCCTGACACGAGAGTTCCGGTGCGCGATCCCGCGCCTGCGCCGACCGCATACACAGACACACGAGTCGCCGGCCTCGTCCCAATGGTCGCAGTTCCGCGAGCTGCGGTCCGTCCGGAACCGAACCTTTCGAGCCGACCACCGGCGGGTTCTCACCTCGTGGCCGGCGAGGACAGCGTCGACGTGGTGTAGGGCGCTACTCGATGTCGACGATCCCGCAGCCGGCCGCGAGGTGAGGTTCCGCCACCCAACCACCCACGCAGACTCATCCGCACACCCTGTTACTGGTCCGTCGACTGGTCCATGACGTAGATCGTCGCACCGCCCGGATCCTGGTACGTGGCCAGGAAGCCGCCGGGAATCTCGGTGGGCGCTTCGACCACGCCGAGGGCCTCCGAGCGCCCAGAATGGAAGGTCTCGACGCTGTCCACGACGAACAGCGGGCCGACCGGAGCCTTGGGGTCGTTGGCGTCGAGCATGACTTGCACGTCGCTGCCGGGGAGCGCCAGCGCGACGGTCGCCTCGCCCTCCCGCCAGACCTCCGTGAATCCGAAGGTGTCCCGGTAGAGGGTGAGCGACGCGGCCAGGTCCGAGGTCGGGACGAACAGGAACTCGAGTTTCACGGCGGAACCCCCGGTATCGTAACTGTACTTTGGAAGAGCGTAACTGCATTATGGCTGGATGCGCGAGTGGATTCCGGTATCGACGTCCCCGAAGGGCAGGCTCGCCCTCGCCGCGATCGAGGACTTCGGCACCCGCCCCTTCGAGGAGGTCACGGTCACCGGACTCGCGGCAGCCGCGAATGTCACCACGGGCGCGCTCTATCACCACTTCGGCAGCAAGCTGGGGCTGTACGCGTTCGTGCGGGCGGACGTGGAACGGCGCCTCCTGGACCGAATGGAGGGCGCAGTGGCGGCCGGAGGGCCGGACCGCGCGGCAGCCGTGACCACAGCGCTGCTCGTCGGGCTGGATTTCGCCGTCCGCGAGAACTTCCTCCGCATCCTGGGAGCCCCTCCCGTAGCCACCGACCACGATCGGTTGGCCGAGTCGCTCGACCGATGGACGGTCCCCGCTGCCCCACCGCTCGGCCGAGTGCTCGCGGCGGCGTGGCGTGCCGCCCTATCGGCGATCGCCGACGGCGCCGAGCCGGAGCAGGCCCGCGCCGCGATCGCCACTCTCCGACTGGACTCGTCCGGTGCCGAGTGACGGCGAATCGGTCACGCTCGGCAGTGTCGGTGCGACCTACCGCCGCGGCTTCTGCTCGAAAGCCACCGGCCAGCGCCGCCCGCTGATGGCAACGAACAGGACCGCACCGGCCGCCACCGCTCCCGCCGCGGTCTCGACCGGGCCGACAGGGACGATGCGGGCACGTATCCTCGTCGGTGGCGCCGACCGGAAGTGCAGCGCTGCGCCCCCGAACCCGGTAGTGACCGTCCCGACGACCCGAGCGGTCGCCGAGACGTGCGCGCGGCCGGTGACGAACCCGGGGGATTCCCTGTGATCGCGAGACGAACCGAGGAGCCGAGGACGTGACGGACGGACCTCTGATCGTGCAGTCCGACAAGACGGTGCTGCTCGAGGTGGACCACGAACGGGCCGACGACGCCCGGATCGCGATCGCGCCGTTCGCCGAGCTCGAACGCGCCCCCGAGCACGTCCACACCTACCGCATCACCCCGCTCGCCCTGTGGAACGCGCGCGCCGCGGGCCACGACGCCGAGCAGGTCGTCGACGCCCTCGTCAGCTTCACACGGTTCCCCGTGCCGCAGCCGCTGCTCGTCGACATCGCCGACACCATGGGCCGGTTCGGCCGCCTCCAGCTGGCGAACAACCCCGCGCACGGGCTCGTGCTCATCGCACTCGACCGCGCGGTGCTCGAAGAAGTGATGCGGCACAAGAAGATCAAGCCGATGCTCGGCGACCGCATCGACGACGACACCGTCATCGTCCACCCCAGCGAACGAGGCAGGCTCAAGCAGGCGTTGCTCAAGATCGGCTGGCCCGCCGAGGACCTCGCGGGCTACGTCGACGGGGAGGCTCACCCGATCTCGCTGCACGAGGAAGGCTGGCAGCTGCGCGATTACCAGCGCCAAGCCGTGCAGTCGTTCTGGGCAGGCGGCTCCGGTGTCGTCGTGCTGCCGTGCGGCGCGGGCAAGACCCTCGTCGGCGCCGCCGCCATGGCCGAGGCCGAGGCGACCACGTTGATCCTGGTCACCAACACCGTCGCGGGCAGGCAGTGGAAGCGGGAACTGATCGAGCGCACCTCACTGACCGAGGAGGAGATCGGCGAGTACTCCGGGGAGAAGAAGGAGATCCGCCCGGTCACCATCGCGACCTATCAGGTGATCACCCGCAAGTCGAAGGGCGAGTACCAGCACCTCGAACTGTTCGACTCCCGCGACTGGGGCCTGGTCGTCTACGACGAGGTGCACCTGCTGCCCGCGCCGGTGTTCCGGATGACCGCGGACCTGCAGTCCCGGCGTCGGCTCGGGCTCACCGCGACCCTCGTCCGTGAGGACGGCCGCGAAGGCGACGTGTTCTCGTTGATCGGCCCGAAGCGCTACGACGCTCCGTGGAAGGACATCGAGGCACAGGGCTGGATCGCACCCGCCGACTGCGTCGAGGTCCGGGTGACGCTCACCGACAACGAACGCCTGCAGTACGCCACCGCCGAGGCCGAGGACCGCTACAAGCTCTGCGCCACCGCCGCCACCAAGGTGCCCGTGGTCAAAGCCATTCTCGACCAGCATCCCGGCGAGCCCACGCTGGTCATCGGCGCCTACCTCGACCAGCTGCACGAGCTCGGCGAGGCACTCGACGCCCCGATCGTGGAGGGCTCCACGAAGAACAAGGAACGCGAGTCGCTCTTCGACGCGTTCCGCAAGGGCGAGATCAACCGGCTGGTCGTCTCCAAGGTCGCGAACTTCTCCATCGACCTGCCGGAAGCGGCGGTCGCGGTGCAGGTGTCCGGCACGTTCGGGTCCCGGCAGGAGGAGGCGCAGCGACTCGGCCGGTTGCTGCGCCCGAAGGCCGAACGCAACCAGGCGCACTTCTACTCGGTGGTCTCCCGCGACACCCTGGACACCGACTACGCCGCTCACCGGCAGCGTTTCCTCTCCGAACAGGGTTACGCCTACCGCATCGTCGACGCGGACGACCTGCTCGGCCCCGCGCTGCCCGACGCCGGCTGACCTTGCCGAGCGACACCGGAACAGCACGTTCCGTGCACGATGACTCGGCTGTTCAGGGCAGCAAGTCCCTGGTGAGCCGAGGTGTCGCCCTGACCGTTATGCTGAGAGTGACACATTTGTGTCCATGCAACCCCCGAACCGGTTAACGTGACGGGGCAGTCGCAGGCACGGGAGATCGGATGACGACCGACAAGCAGCCCCTCACCGCGGTTGGCGGCGGTGCGCACCGGTTCGTCGGCCTGGCGGAGAACCTCGAACAGCACGCGGGGCGCCCCACCGGCGCCGAACCGCCGAACGTGCGCGGCGACAACCGGGGCTACGGCCTGGTCTTCTTCGAGCTCGACGACTACCACCTGACCTCGGTGATCAGCTCCGGACTCCGCTTCCAGGCCATCGGCGCCGATCCCGCCCAGGAACTCGCCTGCACCGTCTACAAGGAACAGGCCGCCGCCGCGCGGTACCTCGTGGACGTCACGGCCGAACTGCTCGTCACCCAGCGCAGCCACCTCGTCCCGGACCAGATGGTGCCGAACCGGGACGTGCTGCTGCCGGGCACGGAGTTCCACGGCGTGCTCGCGGGAGGCCACCCGCTGTTCCCGCCGGAGTTCACCCGGTTCACCGACCCCGGTGGTGTCGAGCAGCTCCAGGTGTTCACGCTGCTGCCGGTGACGCTCGGCGAGGTCAACTACGTGCTCGACCACGGGGTGACCGCGCTGCGCCAGCAGTGGGCGCGGTTCGAGGTGGACGTCTTCGACCTCGGCCGCCCCAGCGTCGTCTGAGAACTCAGTTCGGGGCAGGTGGTCTTGCTCGGTGGGTCGGGTGGCGGTCGAGCTGCGCACGTGGTGACCGCTCAGCGGCTCCGCGGCTGACACGACACGACGACAGCACCTACGAGTCTCCCGCCCGGTCGGCGAGGACGGGAGTGGCTGCGAGGATCGAGGCATGGCGCGTGAGCTCATCGACCTGGCGGACCTCGACGCGGTGCGCGTGTACGTGCTGCCGATGCGCAGCAGGTTCCGAGGCATCGACTACCGCACGGGAGTGCTGCTCAACGGCCCCGCCGGATGGGGCGAGTTCTGCCCGTTCGAGGACTACTCCGACGCCGAGTCCGTGCCGTGGCTCACGGCGGCGCTGGAATCCTGCACCGTCCCCTGGCCCGAGCCGGTCCGCCAGAGCGTGCCGGTGAACTGCACCGTTCCCGCCGTCGACGCAGCGACGGCGCATCGTGTCGTCACCTCGTCGGGCTGTTCGACGGCGAAGGTGAAGGTCGCCGAGCGAGGCCAGACCGCCGCCGACGACGTGGAACGGGTCCGCGCGGTGCGCGACGCGCTCGGTCTCGCCGGTGCAATCCGGGTGGACGCGAACGCCGCGTGGGACGTCGACACCGCAGTGACTCGCATTCGGGAGCTTGCGCGTGCTGCGGGTGAACTCGAGTACGTCGAGCAGCCCTGTCCGACGATCGACGATCTCGCCGAGGTGCGGCGTCGCGTGGACGTCCGGATCGCAGCGGACGAATCGATCCGCCACGCCGACGACCCGCTCCGCGTCGCCGTCGCCGGAGCGGCCGACGTCGCGGTCATCAAGGCCGCACCGCTCGGCGGAGTGCACAAGGCCCTCGAGGTCGCCGAAGCGTCCGGATTGCCGTGCGTGGTGTCGTCGGCGGTGGAGACCAGCGTCGGTCTCGCCGCGCAGCTCGCGCTCGCGGGGACGTTGCCTGAGCTGCCGTTCGCGTGCGGACTCGGCACGACGGCACTGCTCGACGGTGACGTCGTGGCCGATTCCTTCGTTCCCGTCGACGGGCGGTTGTCGGTGCCGCGGCAGGCACCGGCACCGGACCCGACGCTCGTCGCCGCCGCCACGCCCCAGGCGAGGACCCAACGACGCTGGCTCGACCGGCTGCAACGCGTCGACGCTCTCCTACGCGAAGCCGCTGCGTAGGAAGGCGTCCGACAGAAGGTCTTGGTCGGTGGGTCGGGTGGCGGCCCCTCGCTGCGGGATCGCTTTCTCCGGGTCTGGGGAAGAACCGGGAGAAACTGAACGCTAGCTCTTGATCGCAGGTCAGCGGGCTTGCCCGTCCTCGCCTTGCTGCAGGGTGCGGTGCACGGTCGGACGGGAGACGGAGAACAGCTCGGTGAGATCGGTGATCGAGTAGTCGCGGCTGGCGTGCCGACCTGCTGCGCACCACCAATCCCGAAATCGACGTAGAAGCAGCGCTCGCGCCCGCCACGCCGCTCGCCCGACTCGGGCGTCCCGACGACGAACAGGCATAACGAAACCCTTTACACGCCTGCCGCGCTCCGGTGGTGCGGGTCGCGGATCAGTTCGACGGTCACGCCGGTGGTCTTGGGGATCCGGGTCCAGGCGGTGTCGGCGGTCAGTGCGGTGTGGTCGAGACGCTGGGCGAGGGCGAGGCAGGCGCGGTCACCGAGGGAGAGGCCGGCGGTGCGGGTGGCCGGGTAGAGCCGTGCGGCCGCGCGGGCCTCGGCGGAGTCGAAGGCTGCGACGGACACTCCGAGGGCGAGGATGCGCTCGCCGAGCTGGTCGGCGTCCCCGCCGCGTGCGTCGATCTTCTGCAGCACCTCGGACCAGTTCACCGCCGAGATCGTCGTTGACTCGTCGGCGAGAGACTCGGCGACGACGTCGGCTCCGGGTTCGGAGTAGATCCATGCCATCAGCGCGCTGGCGTCGAACACGACGCTCATGCGTTCGGCTCCGTCTCGGCACGCTCGGCCGCGGCCTCGGCACGGCGGTCACGGATCAACTCGTCGGTCACCGAGCCGGTGCCGCTGTCGCTTGCGGTGGCGTCGCGTTGGATCCGGCGCATCAGGTTCGCCTTCGACTCGATGACGACCCGGCCGTCCTCGATGTATTCCACCAGGTCCGTGTCAGTCGTGATGTGCAGCGCGTTGCGGATATCGGCAACCAGTGACACACGACCCTGGGCGTTCATCTTCACGCTTGCGCTTGTCATGACTTCATGCTACGTGACAAGTCAAGCGACCTGTTGTACTGGAGGCTGGGGAAGATCCGTGACGGATTGAACGCTAGCGAGAATCGTTGCTGGCCAGGCCGCAGTGTCGTGAGCTGTTCGCTGTTGCTGCCGAGGACGTAGGTTTGCTCGTGTCCGTCCCCGGAGCCTGCGCAGTAGTTGGAGGAGCCCAGTCATGACCGACGAGCGCGAAACCGCTGCCCAGCCCTAGGAGCCCCCCCC
Organism: Allosaccharopolyspora coralli; assembly: GCF_009664835.1. Lineage (NCBI taxonomy): Bacteria > Bacillati > Actinomycetota > Actinomycetes > Pseudonocardiales > Pseudonocardiaceae > Allosaccharopolyspora > Allosaccharopolyspora coralli. The sequence continues at coordinate 484,306 of NZ_CP045929.1, read as the reverse complement.
CACGAGAACCTCGTTATCGGTCCGCTAGCCGGGTTGCCCGAGGTCGACTGGACCCGTCCGAACATGCGCGGATGTATGACTACCAACTCGGCGGGCCCGCCAACTTCGCCATCGACCGCGACACGGCCGAACAAGACTGCGCGTGGCCCCTACCGAACGCGACTACTGCCAAGCCAACCGAAGCTTCCTCGGCGGCGCGGTGCAGCACCTGGTCACCGAGGACGGTAATGACCAGTTCCTCGACCTGGGCTCCGGGGTCCCCACGGTCGGCAACGTCCACGAGATCGCCCACCGCCACAACCCCGTCGCCCGGGTGGCCCATGTGGACTGGGAGGTCATCGCCTGCCACCACGCGCGCAACCTGCTCGGCGACAACGAACACCTCACCATCATCGAAGCCGATGTCACCCAGGTCGACGTCGTCCTCGACGCAGCTGCGCGGCTGCTGACCTACGCAGACCGGCCCCCCGCGGGTTCTCACCTCGTGGCTGGCGACGACAGCGTCGACGTGGTCTAGGTCGCTACTCGATGTCGACGATCCCGCAGCCAGCCGCGAGGTGAGGTTCCGCCACCCAACCACCCACGCAGATCAACCCCCGCATGCCTCTACTCGGCGGCGTTTGCGGCGGCGGACGAGGCTGCGCAGCAACACCACTGCCAGGACTCCGGCCACGATCGGGGCGGCTCGCTTGAGCACCGGATACCCGGCGGTGTCGAGCAGGTCGATCGGGTCGGTCGACGGTGCTTCCGGCGCGGGCGCGACCGGCTCCTGATACCTCGGTGGCTGTGGCTCCTGCTGGCCGCTGCCGGAAGTCCCGGTCTCGTCCACGGTGTCGGCGGCGACGACCTCGGTGTGGCCGACCTCGGTGCCTTCCGGCTGCGTCACCCGCCATCCCGGCCTGCCCCCGGTACTCCGCGAGGGATGCCGCGCCGCCGCGGCAGCCTCCTCACCGTCGACGCTGCCGTTGTCGGCGACCCGGTCACTGGCGGTCTTGCCGGACGAGGCGGCACCGGTACTCGCGGCCGCGGCGGCCGTCGGCTCGATCGCCTCGCGGGCACCCGACTGCTCACCGGCGAGGCGGTCCGCGAGACACGAGGCGAACTGGTCCAGGATGCGGCCACCGACCTCCGAGATCAGGCCCCTGCCGAGCTGCGCCGGTTTGCCGGTGACCTTGAGGTCCGTGTCGACCCGCACGGCCGTCGCCTCGCCGTGGTCGGTGAGCGCGGCGGTCACCGTGGCGGCCGCCGTTCCCGCCCCGCGCGCGTCCTTGCCACTGGCGTCGATGACGACCCGGCGCGCCGTCTCGTCGACCTCGGTGAACGATCCGGTTCCCTTGTACTGCAACGAGATCGGGCCGAGCTTGACCTTCACCGAGCCGGCGAACTCGTGGCCCTCGGACTTGGTGAGCTTGGCACCGGGCATGCAGGGCGCCACCCGCTCGGGATCCAGCAACGCCGACCATGCCACGTCGATCGGGACACCGACGCTGAAGTTGTGCTGCATCTGCACTGGTGAGTCCTCCCTGATCCGGGCCGACTGAGAGCACTGTGGACAGCGAGCGGGGCTCTCCCGGAGGAAAGCCCCCACCCGATGTCACACGCCGGAGGCGGCGATCACCGCCCTGCCGGTGAGCACCTCGGCGAGATGCTCGCGGTAGTCCACGTCGGCACTGGCGTCCGCCGTGGGGCTGGTGCCCTCGGTGGCGTGCCGTGCCGCGGACCGCACACTCTCCGAGGTGGGCGACTGCCCCACGAGCGCCTGCTCGACCCCGGTGGCCCGGATCGGCGTCGGGCCCATGTTGGTGAGCGCGATCCGAGCCTCGGCGATCGCCCCGCCGGAGACCCGGATGGCGGCGGCCACGCCGACCATCGACCACGCCTGCGCGACGCGGTTGAACTTCTCGTAGTGGGCACCCCACCCGGTCCACTTCGGAATCCGCACCTCGACGAGGAGTTCCTCGGGGCCGATCGCGGTGGTGAAGTAGTCCTGGAAGAACTCGGCGGCGGGAACACTGCGTCGTCCATCGGCACTCGCGACCACCATCTCGGCGTCCAACGCCAGCGCCGGGGCCAGCGTGTCCCCCGCCGGGTCGGCGTGCGCGATCGAACCACCGAAGGTCCCCCGATGACGGACCTGCGGGTCCGCGACGGTGCGCGTGGCCAACGTGATCAGCGAGGCGTGCTCTTGGACGAGCCGGTCCCGCATGACCTCGTGGTGAGTGGTCATCGCACCGATGACGAGCGAGTCGCCGTCTTCGCGGATGCCGTTCATCTCCCCGATCTTGCCTAGGTCGACGACCAGTTGCGGGTCGGCGAGCCGCATTCGGAGAACCGGCATCAGACTCTGGCCGCCGGCGAGCACTTTCGCATCGTCCCCGGCTTGGCCCAGCGCGGACAATGCTTCTTCCACTGTGGACGGTGCTACGTAGTCGAACGCGGCGGGTATCACCGGGAACCTCCTTGTCCTGTGGCGAATCCGCCACTGCCACCCATCGATCCGAGTCCGCCGCCCGCTTCGGCGGCTTCGGCGCCCGAAGCGCGCCGTCCTTGTGCTGCGCGCCAGACACGTTGCGGCGAGCAGGGCATCTCGACGTCGTTGACACCGAGATGCCGTATCGAGTCGACGACGGCGTTGACCACGGCCGGTGTCGAGGCGATGGTGCCCGCCTCGCCCACTCCCTTGACGCCGAGCGCGTTCGTCGTCGCCTTCGTCTCGGTCAGTCCCGTCTCGTAGCGCGGGAGGTCCGCCGCCGACGGGACCAGGTAATCCGCCAGCGTCGCCGTCGTGAGGGTGCCCTCCGAGTCGTGCACCGCCTCCTCGAACAGCGCCTGCGCGATTCCCTGCGCGAGTCCACCGTGGACCTGTCCTTCCACGATGAGCGGGTTGACCACGGCACCGACGTCGTCGACGCAGACGTACGAACGGACCCGCACTCGTCCCGTCTCGGTGTCCACTTCGGTCGCACACAAGTGAGTGCCGTGCGGGAACGAGAAGTTCTCGGGGTCGAACGTGGCGTCGGCGTCCAGGCTCGGCTCCATCCCGTCCGGCAGATCGTGCGCGGTGAACACCGCCAACGCGCACTCACCGATCCCGACGCCTTTGTCCGTTCCGCGCACGCCGAGTCGGCCCTGTTCGAACTCCAGGTCGTCCTCGGAGCATTCGAGCATGTGCGCGGCGACCTTCTTCGCTTTCTCGATCACTTTGTCCGCGGCCGAGACGACCGCCATACCCCCGACCGCGAGCGAGCGCGAGCCGTAGGTGTCGAGCCCACGCGGCGAACTCTGGGTGTCGCCGTGCACGATCTCGACGTCGTCGAACGGAACGCCCAGGCGGTCGGCGACGATTTGGCTCCACGCCGTCTCGTGGCCCTGACCGTGCGGCGACACCCCGGTGACCACCTCGACCTTGCCGGTGGGCAGCATCCGCACCGAGGCGTGTTCCCAACCGCCCGCGCCGTACGACAGCGAGCCCAGCACCCGGGACGGTGCGAGCCCGCACATCTCGGTGAACGTGGAGACCCCGATGCCCAGCTGCACCGGGTCGTTCATCCGCCGCCGCTCCTCCTGCTCGGCACGCAGAGCCTGATAGCCGAACATCTCCATCGCCTTGTCGGTGGCGGCTTCGTAGTTTCCGCTGTCGTAGGTGAGTCCGGCGACGGTGGTGTACGGGAACTCGTCGTTGTTGATCCAGTTCTTGCGCCGCACCTCCATCGGATCCATCCCGAGCTCGGCGGCGAGCTCGTCCATCATCCGCTCGATCCCGAACGTCGCCTCGGGCCGCCCAGCACCTCGATAGGCGTCGGTGGGGGTCTTGTTCGTGAACACGTTGGTGCACGTGAAGTGGTACGCGGGGATCTTGTAGATCGAGTTGAACATCAGCGCACCCAGGATCGGCACGCCCGGAGTGACCAGCCGCAGATAGGCGCCCATGTCGGCGAGCAGCTCGACCTTGAGCCCGGTGATCGTGCCGTCCCTGGTGGCCGACATCGACAGCTTCTGGATCTGGTCGCGCCCGTGGTGCCCGGAGACCATCGTCTCGGAACGGGTCTCGGTCCACTTCACCGGACGGTTGAGTTTGCGGGCGAGGACGAAGGCGAGAACCTCCTCCGGCGTCACCTGCAACTTGCCGCCGAAGCCACCGCCGACGTCGGGCGCGATGACGCGAATCTTGTGCTCCGGCACGCCCAGCGTCATCGCGAGCATCAGCCGCAGGATGTGCGGCACCTGGGTGGCCGACCACATCGTCGTCTGATCCCCGGTCGGGTCGACGACCACCGAGCGGGGTTCCATGAACGCCGGAATGAGGCGCTGCTGCCGGAAGGTCCGGTCGACGCGAACCTCGGCCGAGGACAGCGCCTGCTCGACGTCCCCGCCGGTTTCCGCCTCGGCCGAGTCGAAGGACCAGGTGGCGCTGCTGTTGGTTCCGAGATCGTCGTGTACCAGCGGCGAGTCGGCGGCGATCGCCTGCTCCATGTCCAGGACGACGGGCAGATCCTCGTAGTCGACGTCGATCATGTCGAGCGCGTCCCGGGCCTCGGCGGCGCTGCGGGCCGCGACGATCGCGACGGCTTCACCGGCGAAGTGCACTGCGTCGACGGCCAGCGGCGGCGCGTTCGGCGCCTTCATGTCCTCGGTGATCGGCCACGCGCAGGGCAGCGAGCCCTGTTCGTCGGCGATGTCGCGGCCCGTGATCACCGCTTGGACACCGGACATGCGGCGGGCTTCCTCGGTGTCGATGGAGGAGATCGTGGCGTGCGCGACCGGGCTGCGCAGAATCGCCAGATGCAGCATCCCCGGCAGCGTCATGTTGTCGGTCCAGTGCGTCCGCCCCGTGATCAGACGAGCGTCCTCCTTGCGCTTGCGCGCGCGACCGAGTTCCGGTTCGAGTGTGGATGTCATGCCTACTGACCTCCTGCCACGTGTGTCCTGGTGCTGGTCTCCTGGGCTTGCTCCATCGGCGGACCGGCACCGGGCTGCATGCGCTGGGCGGCGTCCTGCACGGCGTTGACGATGTTCTGGTAACCGGTGCAGCGGCACAAGTTTCCTTCGAGGCCCTCGCGAACCTGCTCGTCGTCGGGCTCGGGATTGTCGGCAAGCAGGTCGAGCGCCTGCATGATCATCCCGGGCGTGCAGAACCCGCACTGCAAGGCATGGTTGTCGTGGAAGGCTTCCTGCATCGGATGCAATTGTCCGTCGCGGGCGAGACCTTCGACGGTGGTGACGTCGTGGCCGTCGGCCTGGACTGCGAGCACGGAGCACGATTTCACGCTGTGCCCGTCCATGTGGACGGTGCAGGCTCCGCAGTTACTGGTGTCGCAACCGACGACGGTTCCGACCTTGCCCAGCTGCTCGCGAAGGTATTGCACGAGCAGCGTGCGCGGCTGGACGTCGTCGGTGTAGGACGAGCCGTCGACGTTGACGGTGATGCGCGGCATGGTGCCCTCCTCGGGCCGGACACGGCGAGACGATCAGGGACAGGCTGAGCCAGGTGACTGTCGTCACATATCCAGCAGCGTCCTACGCGCACGCCGAACCAGCAAGCGCACGAAAGATCCACAGCGAGCGACAACCCGCACACCCTCCGCGATCACACGCCGGGTGTGAGACAGATCACCACCAAGCTCCGAGGCGAACGGCACTTTCGCCCCACCAGACGAGGCGAAAGTGCCGTTCGCTCCATCGGCGAGTTCGGTGCGAACGGCACGCTCGCCTCGTCTCACGAGGCGAAAGTGCCGTTCGCCTCGTGGTCAGCTGCCGTGGATCGGGCCGGAGGTGGCGGTGAGCGGAGTGCCGTGGCCACCCCACCGCTGGGCGATGAGCTCCGCCGCGATGGACACCGCGGTCTCTTCCGGTGTGCGAGCGCCGAGGTCGAGACCGACCGGTGACGCGAGACGGTCGAGCTCCCCGTCGTCCAGACCGTCCTCGCGGAGACGTTTGATCCGGTCGTCGTGGGTCCGTCGGGAGCCCATGGCACCGACGTACGCGAGTCGCTCGCGGAGCGCGACGCTGAGCACGGGCACGTCGAACTTCGGGTCGTGGGTGAGGACGAGGACCGCGGTGCGGCCGTCGAGCCGCCCGGCGTCGCGTTCGGCGGTGAGGTAGCGGTGCGGCCAGTCGACGACGACGTCGTCGACCTCAGGGAAGCGACTCCGCGTGGCGAAGACGGGTCGTGCGTCGCAGACGGTGACTCGGTAGCCGAGAAAACCGCCCATCCGCGCCATCGCGGCGGCGAAGTCGATGGCGCCGAACACGAGCATGCGGGGCGCGGGTTCGAAGGAGTTGACGAACACCCGGAGTCCTTCGCCGCGCCGTTGCCCTTCGGGCCCGTACTCCAGAACACCGGTTCGTCCCGCGGCGAGCATCCCCCGGGCGTCGTCGACGACGGCGTCCCGGACGCGTTCGGACCCGAACGCGCCGCGCGCCTCGCCGACGTCGTCCGGCCAGATCACGAGATGCGAGCCGACGTTGTCGGCGTCGGGGTGCTCGACGATCGTGGCGACGGCGACGGGCTCGTCGGCTCGCACGGAGTCGGCGACCCGGTCGAGATCGGGAAAGCCCGCCGCGTCGACGCGTTCGACGAACACGTCGAGAATGCCGCCGCAGGTGAGTCCGACCGCGAAGGCGTCGTCGTCGCTGACGCCGTAACGCTGCATCCGGGCACCGTCGCCCTCGAGCACGGCGGTCGCTTCGTCGTAGACGGCACCTTCGACGCAGCCACCGGAAACGCTGCCGACGGCCTCACCGGTCTCCGTCACGAGCATCGCCGCCCCGGCGGGCCGAGGGGCGGAATGGAAGGTGGCGACCACTGTCCCGATCCCGACCGCTTCGCCCGCTCGCCACCGCTGGATCACCTGCTCGAAGACGTCACGCACTGCGCACCTCCGATCGCGCGGGACTCGACCCGGCGAGGTCGAGCACTGTTCGCCACACCTCGCGCAGAGCCTCGAGGCTGTGTCCGGCGACGAACCGGTCGACCCACGGCAGGGCCTCGCGGATGCCGGACTGCACGGGTCGGTAGTCGTCGTTGCCCGCATGCGGGTTGGCCCACACTACGGCGTGCGCCAGACGATGCAGCCGATGCATCTGCTCGCCGAGCAGCGTCGGGTCGCCGCGTTCCCAACCGTCGGAGAACAGCACGACGACGGCGCGACGCGCGAGTCCGCGTTGGCCCCACCGGTCCAGGAACGCGCGCAGAGTCTCACCCAGCCTGGTACCGCCGGAGAAGTCGGGCACGACGCGAGAAGCCGCGGCCAGCGCCCTGTCGGCGTCACGTTGCCGCAGCTGCCTGCTGACGCGGGTCATGCGCGTGCCGAGCGTGACGACCTCCGTGCTCGCGGGGGCGCGGCGCGCCACGACGTGGGCGAACCGCAGCAGCGCGTCGGCATACGGCTCCATCGAGCCGGACACGTCGACGAGCAGCACGACACGACGGGCTCGGGTGGCGTGGGACCGTTTCGGCAGCCGCACCGGTTCCCCACCGGAGGCGACGAGTGCGCGCAGCGTCGCTCGCGGATCCAGGGTGCCGCGCGGTGCCGGGCGTTGCCGCAGGCCACGACGTCGCGGAGGGCGCACGTCGAGCTCCGCGAGCAGGTGGCGAAGGTGTTCGCGTTCGGCCGCACCGAGATCGGCGAGGTCGCGGCGCCGGAGCACCTCGGCTTCGCTGGCGGCGACGGAAAGCTCCTCGGCATCACCGGTCTCGCGCTCCCCGTCGGTATCGGCGAGCAGCGCAGTGCGGGAGCGACGTCGCGTGGGCTCACGACGCGGAGGGCGTGCGGAGGGGCCGTCGCCCGGGGCCACGAACCACGAGTCGAAGGCGGCGTCGTAGAGGGGCAGGTCCTCCGGGTCGGCGCAGAGCGTGAGCCTGCCCGCCCAGTAGAGCTGCGCCCGGTCGGCGAGGTCGAGCTGCTCGGTCGCGGTCAGGAACGCCTGCACCCGGCCGGGCCCGCAATGCATGCCCGAGTTTCGCAGGGCTCGGGCGAACCCCACCAGTCCGCGCAGCGTGTGGTCCACACCTCCATTGTGCACGTTCGCACCGCTCAGAAACTGCCCTTGGTCTGCGGTGGTGGTCGCGTACCGCCGTCGACAAGTTCCCAGATGCCCTTTCAGATGTCGAGGGCGCCGGCAGCGTGCACCCGGTCGGCGTCCTCGCGGTACTTCAGGACGGCGCCGAGCGTCCTCGCCGCGAGGTCGACGTCCCACGTGCCTTCGCCGAGGGCCAGCAACGCCTGAGCCCAGTCGATGGCCTCGGCGACGCCGGGGGGCTTGAGCAGCGGCAGCTCCCGCATTCGGCGCACCGCGGCGGCGACCTGCCGCGCCAGCCGCTCGTCGAGGCCGGGCAGTCTGCGTCGCAGGATCGCGACCTCCCGGTCGAGGTCGGGATGTTCGAGCCAGTGGTACAGGCAGCGCCGTTTCAGCGCGTCGTGCACCTCGCGGGTGCGGTTGGAGGTGAGCACGACGATCGGCGGCACCTCGGCGCGCACCCGCCCGAATTCGGGGATGCTGACGCTGTACTCGGAGAGCACTTCGAGCAGGAACGCCTCGAACTCGTCGTCGGCACGGTCGATCTCGTCGACGAGAAGCACGCACGGTGCTTCCTGAAGGGCGCGCAGCAGTGGTCGCGCGAGCAGGAATCTGCCGGTGTACAGGGAGGATTCGACGGCTTCGGTGTCGAGGGCGGTCTCGGCGGTGGCTTCGACCGTGCGCAGGTGCAGTAGCTGGCGCGGAAAGTCCCAGTCGTAGAGCGCCTGCGCCGCGTCGATCCCCTCGTGGCACTGCAGACGGATCAGGTCGACGTCGAGAGCCGAGGCGAGAGCCTGGGCCAGCGCGGTCTTGCCCGTACCCGGTTCCCCCTCGCACAACAGCGGCCGATGCATGCTCAGCGCGAGGAACGCGGCGGTGGCGATGCCGGGATCGGGCAGGTAGCCGGTCCCGTCGAGCGCCTTCGCCAACTCGTCCGGGGACTGCACCTCGTACGCGGCCATACGCCGAGCCTAAGTGACGTGTCATCCCTCCCGCCGCTTCGCGCTCGCGTGCGATCTCCACGATGCGAGAGTCCACACTGTCCACAGTCGAGAGATCTGGGTGCGTGCCGACCCAGCTGGGATCGCGCGCGGCTTCGGCCCGCTCACCACATTCCGGCGGCCCACCGGCGTGGCATGATCGCGGCGCATCCACGCAGACCCCGAGCGAGGCGCCATGAGCAGGTTCAGCGGATTCCCGGCCCACATCGAGCACCACGTCGGCAGGGTCCGTGGCGCCGACAGCCGGGACGCGACCGGCCCCGACGGCACCCGGGATCGCGGCTACCACCTGGTCCACTGCGACCACCACGACGGCAGCCACGTCTCGATGCTCACCAGCGGGCTGCGCGACCACCTCGCCGGAGCGCCCCTGCCTCAGGAACTCGTCTGCACCGCCCACGCCGACCAGGCACTCCACGCCCGCCACCTCGTCGCCGTGGTGGCCGAACTACTCGTCGGCAGCCGCAGCCGGATCGGCTACGGGGCACTCGTCGTCAACGACCGAACGCTGCTGCCCGACACCGAGATCGCCGGGGCGCTCGCCGGGCCGCACCCGTACCTCGCGGACACCTTCGACATCGTGCCGTACGCCGGCGAACCGGCACTGCAACTCATCACGCTCATTCCGGTCACCCGGCCGGAGTCGCAACTCGTCGCCCGCGCGGGCAGCGACGCGCTCTACGACCAATGGGAACACCACGACGTCGACCTCACCGACCTCTACCGCCGGTCCTGAACCCCGACCCGGCAGCGGGTCGAATCCGGGCCGCGACCCGGGTCTTCCCCGAGTTCGCCGAACGCCGGAACGCGCAGGCTGGAAGCATGTCGGACTACAGCACACCACTCAACACCAGCCAGAACACACCGGCCCGCACGTTCCGCCGGAGCCGCACCGACCGGATGCTCGGCGGCGTGTGCGGCGGAGCCGCCCAGCTCCTCGGCATCGACGCCGCCCTCGTCCGCATCCTGCTCGTCGTCGCGACGCTGCTCGGATTCGGCACCGGCGTGCTCGTCTACCTAGCCTGCTGGCTTCTCGTCCCCGAGGCGGACTGAGGAATTGGGCGGAAGTGTGCTCGGTGGGTCGGGTAGCGGAACGTCAGCGGCTCCGCCGTCAACCAGGTCACCCCGCGCCTCCGAAAAGATCACAGCCCGGGGGCCTCGCGGAGGAACACGTCGAGCACACCGTCGGCCAGGCGCACCGGTCCCTGCTGCTCGTTCTCTCCCGGCACGGTTTCGATCTGCCCTGCCCGTTGCGCGAACTCGGCAGACTCGGCGAACTTCGCCTGCGCACCCGGCTCGTTGCCCTCGGCCCTGGCCTGCAAGCCGTCGACCGTGGCGAGCAGCGCCGCTCCCCACAGGTCCGTCGCCTGCAACCACGGCTCCGAATCGGCGGTGAAGTCGCGGTCCGCACCGGCGCGGATCGCTTCCGGCGCGTCGGCGATCGCCCGCGCGTACCCGCGCAACCCCTCCAGGGCCGCCGCACGGTCGCCACCCGACCACTGCGCCCGGAACTCGTCGATCCGTCGCTGCAGTTCCGGTGCCGGTCCCTGCCACGGCGAGCCGTTCGCCACCGGGGAGAAGTAGTTGAGGTCGAAGAACACCAGCAACGCATCGACCGTCGCCGGGTCGGCCTCGAAACCCGCGCGCTCGGCGGAGAAACGGTCACCGGCGAGGTACTCCGCGGCCGCACGCCACGCGCGCTGCGGGTCGTAGTCCGCAGAGTTCCACGAGAAGTCCGCCAACCCGGTCTCGGCGACCTTGCTCGCCGCGGCCTGGTTCATCGGGTTCGACACGGCCCCGCTGAGGTGCTCGTGCAGGCCCTGCTCGCGCTTCGCGTACGGGCCGACGAGCAGCCTGCCCTCCGAGGCCGGGAAGTCGTTGACCGGGTAGTTGTCCCACAAGAACAACTCGCGGCCCCACACCTGCCCGGCCTGCTGGGCGTCCTCGATCGTCACCGACTCCGGGATCACCCCGTCGCCGGTCCACATCGTCACCACGTCCGGGTGCAACTGCTCGCGCAACGCCGACTTGTACGGCGAGTCCTCCATATCCGAGTACTCCGTCGGCACGAACTGCAACGGGGCGGTGTCCGGATGCGTCTCGACGAACTCGGTCTGCACCGTGTTCAACAGATCCACCTGCGCCTGCCCGGCCGACGCCTGCGACGGCTCGCCGTAGCGCTGCGCGTCCTGCGCACAGTTCCACTGGGTGTAGGTGATGTCGTCCAGCGCGATGGAGAAGTCCCGCACGCCCGCGTCGTAGACGGCCTGCATCTTGCCCTGCAGCGCCGCGACGTCGGCCGGATCGCTGTAGCAGATCGACGTGCCCGGCGAGATCGCGAAGGTGAACTTGACGAAGTTCGCCGCGGCCGCGCCGATCAACTCCTGCAACTCGCCGAACTCGGCGGGCGGGTACGGCTCGCGCCACAGTTCGCGGTGATACGGGTCGTCCTTGGGCGCGTAGATGTAGGTGTTCAGTTTCATGTCGCCGTAGAAGGCGAGCTGGTCGAGCCGCTCCTGCTGGGTCCACGGGCTGCCGTAGAAGCCCTCGACCGTGCCCCGCAGCGGCATCGACGGCCGGTCCACCACCCCGGCACCGGCGATACGCCCCTCCGAGGTGAGTTGCCGTAGGGTCTGCACCCCGTAATGGACGCCGGCGGGGTCGGCCGCGCCGATGGTGATCAGCTGCTGCTCGCCACCCTGCACGGCGAGCGTGTAGCTCTCCGGTTCGGTCGAGGCCAGCGGGAATCCGAGGTCCTGCAGTTCCTTCGCCGAGGTCGCACCGGCCCGGTCCCCGATCCGCACCGACAGGGTCGCGTCCTCGACGCGCGCACCCGGTGCGCGGACGATCACCTCGGCGGCGCCCGCCTCCTCCAGCAGCCGGGACGCGAGGTCGACGGTCTGCGGGGCGACCATCGGGTCGATGACGAGCTCGACCTTGTCGCGTACCGCGACGTCGTCGCCGATGCGGTTCATCGCCAGCGGCTGCGGCGTCACCTGCGGCAACGGGCCCTGTTCTCCCTCGGGCAGCTGCGGGCGGGGGCTGGTCGTGGTGGTGGGCGACGCGCCGCCACCCTCGGGCTCGCCGCCTCCCGTGCACCCCGCGGCGACCAGTGCGACGCCGACGAGGGCGGCGATCATCGCGCGTGGTGCCCGCCCGCTCCGTGCTGACGACAAGGCCGTCCTCCTCACCTGGACTTCGAGCCACCGTTTCCCCACAGCAGAGCAAAGTCAAACACGCCGTGCCCCTGCGTGGAGGCCCCCACCCCGCCGTGACCGCACACGACCGTCGCAGCCCTGTGGACAACTCCCTCCCCCTGTGGACAGAGGGGTGGCAAATTCGCGCGAATTTGCCACCCGGCCGGGCACGACGAAAGGCCGCCCCCGCGAACGGGGACGGCCCTTCGGTGATGGTGCTCTCAGGGAGCAGGGCTCACATCATGCCGCCCATGCCACCCATGCCGCCCATGTCGGCGCCAGCGTCACCGCCGCCGCCGGACTTCTCCGGCTTGTCGGCGACGACCGCCTCGGTGGTGAGGAACAGGCCCGCGATGGACGCCGCGTTCTGCAGCGCCGAGCGGGTCACCTTCGCCGGGTCGAGCACGCCCGCGGCGAGCAGGTCCTCGTACTCACCGGTCGCGGCGTTGAGGCCGTGGCCGGTGGTCAGGCCCTTGACCTTCTCCGCGACGACGCCGCCCTCGAGGCCGGCGTTGATGGCGATCTGCTTGAGCGGCGCCTCGACCGCGAGCCGGACGCTGTTGGCGCCCGTCGCCTCGTCGCCCTCGAGCTTGAGACCGTCGAACGCGGCCACCGCAGCGTGCAGCAGGGACACGCCACCACCGGCGACGATGCCCTCCTCGACGGCGGCCTTGGCGTTGCGCACCGCGTCCTCGATGCGGTGCTTGCGCTCCTTGAGCTCGACCTCGGTCGCCGCACCCGCCTTGATGACGGCCACGCCGCCGGCCAGCTTGGCCAGGCGCTCCTGCAGCTTCTCGCGGTCGTAGTCGGAGTCCGAACGCTCGATCTCGGCGCGGATCTCGTTGACCCGGCCGCCGATCTGCTCGTCGTCACCGGCACCCTCGACGATCGTCGTCTCGTCCTTGGTGACGACGACCTTGCGGGCGCGGCCCAGCAGGCTCAGGTCGGCGCTGTCCAGCTTGAGGCCGACCTCCTCGCTGATGACCTGGCCACCGGTGAGGATGGCCATGTCCTGCAGCATCGCCTTACGACGGTCACCGAAGCCGGGCGCCTTGACGGCGGCCGACTTGAAGGTGCCGCGGATCTTGTTGACCACCAGGGTCGACAGGGCCTCGCCCTCGACGTCCTCTGCGATGATCAGCAGCGGCTTGTTCGCCTGCATGACCTGCTCGAGCAGCGGGAGCAGGTCCTTGACGCTGGAGACCTTGGAGCTCAGCAGCAGGATGTAGGGATCCTCGAGGACGGCCTCCATGCGCTCCGTGTCGGTCGCGAAGTACATGGAGATGAGGCCCTTGTCGAAGCGCATGCCCTCGGTGAGCTCGAGTTCGAGCCCGAAGGTGTTGCTCTCCTCGACGGTGATGACGCCTTCCTTGCCGACCTTGTCCATCGACTCGGCGATGAGGTCGCCGATCTGGCGGTCACCGGCGGAGATCCCCGCGGTGGCGGCGATCTGCTCCTTGGTCTCGATTTCCTTGGCGCTCTTGAGCAGCTGCTCGGCGATCGCCTCGGTCGCCTTCTCGATGCCCCGCTTCAGGGCGATCGGGCTGGCACCGGCCGCGACGTTGCGCAGCCCCTCGCGCACCAGCGCCTGAGCGAGCACCGTGGCGGTCGTGGTGCCGTCACCGGCGACGTCGTCGGTCTTCTTCGCGACCTCCTTGACGAGCTCGGCCCCGATCTTCTCCCACGGGTCGTCGAGCTCGATCTCCTTCGCGATGGAGACGCCGTCGTTGGTGATGGTCGGCGCGCCCCACTTCTTCTCGAGCACGACGTTGCGGCCCTTCGGGCCCAGCGTCACCTTGACGGCGTCGGCGAGGGTGTTCATGCCGCGCTCAAGGCCGCGGCGGGCTTCCTCGTCGAACGCGATCATCTTGGCCATTGCGGTGTGGTCCTCCACCTGTCGGGCGCCGAGGGGGTGGAATGCACACCCACGGCAGGACTCGTGTGGCCAGGCGGTGCCCGCGACGGACGACCGCCCGGCGACGCCGTCGTGTGGCGCCGACGGGAACGGCCTCACCGTCCCGACCATTTGGCACTCAACCTCGCTGAGTGCCAATACCGTGTCTAGCACTCCGGGTCGGCGAGTGCAAGCTGATCACCCGACCGGGGTCACCCGCCGCCGACCGTCGGCACCACCGTCGGGACCTGCCCGAACTCCGAGGTCTCGTACGACGACGACGGCTCCGGACTCGACGAGCCCGACCCGCCGGAGGTGGCCATCACGATGAAGATCACGACGAGAACGAGGACCGCCCCCACGACCATGAGCGGCACCACCCACCTCGCGTTCCCGGACGAACGCCTCGCCAGCGGCGCTGCCGACTGCGCGGGCATCGGCGGGCGCAGCCGCACCGGGTCCTGTCCGGGAGGCGGCAAGGGGCGGGACTGCCGGTAAGCCGGGGCGTAGCCCTGCGGCGGGCCGGGCTGGGGCCCCGGAGGCCGGTACCCCGCCGCCTGCGGCGGTGGCGCCTGCGGCTGCGGGACGTACTGCGGCGGCGTCCGGTGTTGCGGCGCGGAAGGGCCTGTCGGGCGCGCGGGCGGTGGCACCTCCGGCCGCGCCACCGCCGACAGTGCGGTGCGCGCGGCGGCCAGCAGCTCCTTGCACGTCCCGTACCGCCGGTCGGCCTGCTTGGCCATCCCCCTTCGCAGCACGTCGTCGATGCTGCTCGGCAGCACCACCTGCGAGGTCACGGCGGGCGGCTCGGTGTTCAGATGCCCCTGAATGACTTGCTGGACGTCCCCCTGGAACGGCGGTCGGCCGGTCAGGCAGGCGAAGAGCATGCATGCGAGGGCGTAGAGGTCGGTGCGGCCGTCGACCGGCTCGCCCCGCAGATGTTCCGGCGCGGCGTAGGTGGGCGACCCGAGGAAATCGCCCGAGCTCGTGCGATGCCCAGTCGCGCCGCGCCTGGTGAGCCCGAAATCCGCGAGGTACACGTGCTCGGCCGCAGCCTCCCTGTCGGTCACCAGCACGTTCGCGGGCTTGAGATCGAGATGCACGAGACCCTGCTCGTGCAAGGTGTCGAGCGCCCCGGCGATCTGGTCGAGCAGCTCCAGCGCGCGCTGCGGCGCGATCGCCCCGTCCGAGATCCGGTGCGCGAGATCGGATCCCTCGACCAGCCGCATCGCGATGTAGAGCATGCCGTCGATCTCACCGAAGTCGTAGAGCGGGACGACGTTGGCGTGGTCGATGGCCGCGGTGTTGCGGGCCTCGTCGACGAACCGCTCGCGGAACTCGGTGTCACCGGTGATGTGTTCACCCATGACCTTGAGCGCGACCTTGCGGCCGAGCCGGACGTCGGTCGCGCGGTACAGCACGCTCATGCCGCCCTTGCCCAGCGCTTCGTCGATCTTGTACTGGCCGAGGCGGCGCCCGGTGAGGTCTTCCGACACGCCAGAAGCCTATCCGGCGCGCCGGTTCGCCGTACGGGGGTTGCGCGGACGAGACGAGCAACGGCCCGATTTCCCGTCGAGCGCGGAAAATCGGGCCGTCGTGCGTCGGGTCAGACCTTGCGGACGCCGTCAGCCTGAGTGCGGCCGTCCCGCCCCGCCGTCACCTCGTATTCCACGCGGTCACCTTCGGCCAGGGTGCGGAAACCAGACATGTCGATCGCGGAGTAGTGGACGAACACATCGGACCCACCGTCCGTGGCGATGAATCCGTAGCCCTTCTCCGAGTTGAACCATTTGACCGTGCCAGCTGCCACGGCGTCCTCCTCAAGAAAGTGGTACCCGGCGCGCACGCCGATCGAGCAACGACACGCTACCCGAGGAATCACCGGATCTCGGGCCTCAATGCTGGTCAAGTTTCCGGAAATCGCTGGGCCGAACGGGTATTTTCCCACCACGGTGCGTGAACGTCGCACGTCGGGAATGTGCTGCCACAGCACCGAGAACGGGCGGTTCACGAACGCACGCCGGGCCCATGTGCGCGCAGCCACGAGAGAAGTGAGCGCGGATCGCGCGTCTGCGTCCACACTCGACCCGGCCCGGCGAAGTCGAACACGAGGCCCTCCCCGCTCTTCATCGACTGCGGCGCGCCCTGATGGACCTGCCGCAACCGACTCTGCATCGCGTCCGAGTAGGCGACGACGTGACCGGTGTCGACCGTGACGAACTCGCCCGGCTGCAACGTCACCACGTCGAGCGCGCCGTAGCAGCTCACCACCGTCGGTCCCTGCCCGGACAGGTGGGTGAGGAACCCTCCCGCACCGCCGAAGAGGTTCCGGAACCCGGACCACTGGCTGTCCTGCTGCACGGTGCTCGCGGACGCCAGCCAGTTGCTCCGGGTCGCGCACCAGCCGGTCCGACCGTCGAGTTCGAGGACGGACAGATCCCCCGGCAGGCTCGGGGCGACGTCGACCCAGCCCCCGGCCTGCGGCGCGGTGTAGGTGGACTGGTTCACCGACTCGCCGCCTAACGCCGCGCGGGCGCGGGAGGTGAACGTCCCGCCGTGCGCCCTGGCCTCGACAGCGACTCCGTAGCTCGTCGCCAGCATCGCTCCGGATTCCACCAGGACCGACTCGGCCGGCGCGAGCACGAGCCGGGCGACCCCGTACGACGGGGTGTGGCGGGTGCGGACCTGCACGATCCCTCCTCACGATCCTGTGGGCCCGGGCGATGCGCCCGCGAAGCGGAGTCTGCCACGTGCGGGATCGCCGTCGGCGCGGTTCCGGCGGGACGCCGCGCTCCGGGGCGACACGGCGGGCCGTCATGGTCGATCATCGGAGTGTGTCGAACTCACCCGCTCCGATGCTCTCCGTCGACGAGCACCGCGCGACCGTCGCCGCGTTGCTCCCCTCCACCCCCGTCGAGCGACGCCCGCTCGCCGAGTGCCTCGGGCTCGCGCTCGCCGAAGATCTGCCCGCGGCGATTCCGCTGCCGCCGTTCCACAACTCCGCGATGGACGGCTACGCGGTGCGTGTCGAGGACCTCGCGGGCGCGGGAGCAGACAGCCCCGTCGCGCTGCCCGTTGCCGAGGACGTCCCCGCCGGTCGCGTCGACAATCCGCCGCTGCGCCCCGGTACGGCACACCGGATCATGACCGGCGCGCAGATGCCACCCGGTGCGGACGGCGTGGTGCCGGTCGAACTCACCGACGGCGGCGTCGAGCAGGTACACATCCAGCGCGAACCCTCGCCGGGAGCGAACGTGCGCCGCGCCGGGGACGACGTCGCGAGGGGGACGGTCGTACTCACCCACGGCACGACGCTGGGTGCCTCACAGATCGGCGTCGCCGCCGCGGTCGGCGCCGCGGAGCTGGCGGTCCACCGGCCGCCACGGGTGCTGGTGCTCTCGACGGGCTCGGAACTCGTCGCGCCTGGCGTCCCGTTGCAGCCGGGACAGATCTACGAGTCGAACGGGGCGATGCTCGCCGCCGCCGTGCGCCAGGCCGGGGCCGAGGCGCGGCTGCTGCGGTTCGTGCCCGACGACGTGGCCGAGTTCCAGGCCGAGCTCGAACCACATCTGGCCGATACCGATCTCGTGCTCACCTCGGGCGGTGTCAGCGCAGGCGCCTACGAGGTGGTCAAGGACGCTTTCGAGGGTCAGGGTGTGGAGTTCCGGAAGGTCGCGGTGCAGCCGGGGATGCCGCAGGGCGCGGGCTCGTACCGCAACGTCGCCGTGGTGACGCTTCCCGGGAATCCGGTGAGTTCGATGGTCTCGTTCGAGGTATTCGTGCGGTCCGCGCTGCGGGCCTGTGGCGGTCACCGGGTGCGTGAGCGGGTCCGGGTGCGGGCGACGACCACGGAGGCGGCCGACTCGCCGGAGGGCAAACGGCAGTTCCGCCGAGGCCGGTTCGCCCCGGACTCCGGTTCGGTGTCGTGGGCGGGCGGAGCCGGTTCGCACCTGCTGGCGGCGATGGCCACGGCCGATTGCCTCGTCGACCTCCCGGCGGCCACGACCCGCGTCGAGCCCGGCGACTCCGTCACCGCCCTCCTCCTCGACTGAGCCGGGTGGCAAATTCGCGCGAATTTGCCACCTCGCCATCCACAGGGGTGCGGGGTTGTCCACAGGCTTGGGAGGCGGGCGAGGGAGCGCCCGGGGCGGAATCGGGGTTCGCGTCGCAGGTCAGCGCTGGGGCCTGGGGGTACGGTGACACACACCCCTACCGTCACACGATTGGGCGTAAGTAGGCTGTCCACGCGATCACGATCGAGACCACCGGAGTAACTCACCTTGCGTGGCCCCTCCCGAGCCGCACTGGCACTGGCCCTACACACAGGCTTCTTCGCCGTTCCTGTGGCACTCGTCGTCGGCCTCGGCGCGATCGCGCTCGTGACGTTCCGCTACGACCCCGGCAGCGGCCTGCGCGCCGCCTGCGCCGCGCTGCTCGTCGCCGTGATCGTCGGGCTGACGCTGCGATCGGTGCTCGCCTCCCGGGTCCGCCCCAGGGGAGTTCCGGTGACTCGCGCCGCGCAGCCTGACCTGTGGCAGGACGTCGAGTCGATCGCCGACGACGCCGGTGCCCGGCCACCGGACGAAATCCGCATCACCTCCGAGCCGAACGCCTGCGTGCGCGAGGACACGACGCTGCTCGGCCTGCGATCCCGCCGAAGCTACCTGGAGATCGGACTGCCGCTGGTCGCCGGACTCACCGTCAGCGAGCTGCGTTCGGTGCTGGCCCACGAGATGGGCCATCTCGCGGAGTCGAGCAAGCTGCGCACGATGTGCTACCGCGCCACCGTCAGCGTCGAGCAGACCTCGACCGACCTCAGCGGCGGTGTCGTGAAGTGGCTGTTCGACGGCTACGCGCGGCTTTACAAGACGATGGCCTCCGCGGCGAACCAGAGCTTGGAGCTGGACGCGGACGCGATCGCCGTGAAGATCGCAGGCAAGCGGGCAGCGATCACCGCGCTGCGCAAGACCACCGCCATCGAGGTCGGTTGGCGGGAGTACGGCGACGAGTTCCTCAGCATGGCCAACTGCGCCGAGCGGACCCCGGACGTGCTGCTCGGATTCCGCTCGTTCCTGGACCACCCACCGCGCAAGCAGGACCTCGCGGAACGGGCGAAGAAGGCCATCGAGGAGGAACGCCCCCGAGGCATGCATCCGACGACGGCACGCCGGATCGCGGCGATGAAGAAGCTGCCCGGCGGCAACCGCAACCTCGACGAGCGGCCCGCGTGGTCACTGCTGCGGGAGCCGCGTCGCACGGTCCCTGCACTCGAGGACGAGCTGCTCATCGACGGCCTCGGACCCCGCGCGCCGTGGCCCGAACTGGGCAAGCTCGCGGGTGACAAACAGGCGTCCCACAAGGCGGCGATGTTGAGTTCGGCGGTGCTGCAGAGCGGTGTACCGGTCGACCCGGCGCTCGGCGGTGTGCTCCAGGCGATCCACCGAGGCAACGGCCGGGATCTGGTGAACCCGGTGCTCAACCCGGGGCTGAGCCCGGAGAACGTCGACCAGGCCGCGGTGGACACGCTGACCGAGCTGCTCGGCGCCGCGGTGGTCGACGCACTGGTCCGTGCGGGGCTGGCCCACCACGTGCACGACTGGGGTGGCAGGCCACAGGTCCGCCTGGCGAACGGGCAACCCCTCGACCCCGACGGTCTGGTGCGCCCCGCCGTGGTCGATCCGCAGCACATCCCTGGCCTGCATCGCACGTTGGTGGGCATGGGAGTGCCGTTGCACCACAAGCAACCGCCTGCCGAGGACCCGGAGCCCGTGCCGTCCGGGCTGGTGAGTTCGGTGCAGGTGGCGGGCTCCCGGTTCGAGCTGGTGGTCACCGACCGTGGCCTGGTGCTGGTGCCGTCGAGCGCGAGCACCACCCAGCGGCTGCTGGCCGGGGTGTTGGCCAGTGCCCGCCAGCAGGAGAACGAACAGCTCGCCGAGCTGCTGTCGACGCCGGTGCGGGACCTGCAGGAAGCCGAGGGCGCGCAGTGGGTCGACAGCCGGGACGTGTCCTCGGCCCACTGGGAGCAGCGCACTGGAGGCTGGACGTTGACGGTGCGATTGTTCTGGGACGACTACGCACTGTCGACGCTCGATACCGAGATGGTCGAGGTGCTCGGCGAGGACACGGCCGAGCTGGAGCTGCGGTGTACCCCGGATTCCGAGGAGCGGGGCACCCCCTACGAGGGCCTGGGCGAGCTGATGGGCGCCCGCATGGATCTCGACGATCACGTAAGCTGAACCGAGTGACCCTCGATGTCCCATCGAGCGAAACACAGAGTGACGTAATTGAGGCCGCAATGTCCTCCGTTCGCGGCTACGTCAGTCCTGTGACCTCAATTACACTGGAACCAGCGTAACGAACTGTAGATCCTTTTCCTCTGATTAGACGTCTGGCCTTTCGCCTCGCTTGCCGGCGGGAGGACCGGACACACCGGGTGCGTGTGCCGTCGGGGGGTGCACGGATCCGATTCAAAGGGGAGGCCGTTAGGCGCCAACGGGGAGGAGCCTGACGGTCGTGGTGCCGAGGCGGCACCGGCGCTTCGGGGGCGCCGGTGCCGCCTCGGCCTCTATCGAGCCCTGTTCGACGGGAGTCCGTGGCGGTCCGAGCAAGCGACCCCCTCCCCCTCCGATCCGCGGCCGCGCGGCGTCCGCGATGCTGTACGGAGACGGCCGGACCTCCGGTCGCCGGGCAACGTTCCCGCCCCCGACCATGACCCACGAGGCAAGCACCCCGATGAGCAGCGACGACCACGCCCCCACCAGCACACCGGCGCACCTGGCCAGGCTCGCCAGGGACACCGTGCCGCCGATGCACCCCGCCGGGCGCCCCTTCGTCCTCGGCGCCGCCGCGCTGACGCTGCTGCTGCGGCGCCGCTCCCGGATCGCCGGTCTGGCCGGAGGCCTCCTCACCGCTTGGTGCGCCTGGTTCTTCCGCGAGCCGCGCCGTGTCACACCCGACCGGGGCGGAATCGCCGTCGCCCCTGCCGACGGCACCGTCTCGCGCGTCGAGTCGGCCACCCCGCCGCCGGAACTCGGCCTCGGGGCCACGCCGATGACGCGGGTGAGCGTCTTCCTCACCGTGTTCGACGTGCACGTGCAGCGGCTCCCCGTCACCGGCGAGGCCACGACCGTGGCCTACCGGCCGGGCAGGTTCCTCTCCGCCGACCTCGACAAGGCCAGCGAGGACAACGAGCGCAACTCGGTCCTGCTGCGTGCCGAGAGCGGCCACGACGTCGCGGTCGTGCAGATCGCGGGACTCGTCGCACGCCGCATCGTGTGCTCGGTCAACGAAGGCGACAAGGTTCTCGCCGGGCACACGTACGGGCTGATCCGGTTCGGCTCCCGCGTCGACCTGTACGTCCCCGCGGGGTCCCGCATCCTCGTCGAGTCCGGCCAGCGGACCATCGGCGGCGAGACCGTGCTCGCCGAACTGCCCGTCCCCCGGGTAAGCGAGCGGGCGTGAGCGCGGTCGACGGCATGCGCAGCAGCCCCGGCGTCCGGCTGCTGCCGAACGCGATCACCGTCCTCGCGATGTGCGCGGGCCTGTCGGCCGTGCAGTTCGCCCTCAACCAGCAGCTCACCGGCGCCATCGCCGCCGTGGCGGTGGCCGCCGTCCTGGACGGGCTCGACGGGCGCATCGCGCGGCTGCTGGACGCCACCACCAAGATGGGTGCCGAGCTCGACTCGCTCTCCGACGCCATGTCGTTCGGTGTCGCACCCGCACTGACGCTCTACGTTTGGCACCTGCAGGGCAACCGCCTCGGCTGGGTCGTGGCCCTCGTGTTCGCGGTGTGCATGGTGCTGCGGCTCGCACGCTTCAACACCCTGCTCGACGACGACGAACAACCGCCGTTCACCAAGGAGTTCTTCGTCGGCGTCCCCGCCCCGGCGGCCGGACTGCTCGCGCTGCTGCCGCTGTTGCTGACGGCGCAGTTCGGTCAGGGCTGGTGGTCGAACCAGACCGTGCTGATGCTGTGGATCCTCGCGATCGCCGCGCTGGCCGTCAGCCGGGTGCCGACCCTGTCGCTGAAGACCGTGAAGGTGCCGCCTCGCATGGTCGCGCCGCTGCTCGTGCTCGTGGCGCTGCTCGCGGCAGGCGTGATCGTGTTCCCGCGGATCTCGTTGGCCGTGGCGCTGGTGGTCTACCTCGCGCACGTGCCGTACGCGGTCTACCGGTACTCGTGGCTCGCCCAGCATCCGGAGGCGTGGTCGGCACCCCCGCGCGAACGCCGCGCCATCCGCCGTACGCAGCGCCGTCTCGGGCTGCGTCCACCACTGCGCCGCAGCGTCGCAGGCGCCGCTCGCCGGGTTCGGCTCGCCCGCCGCAACGGGCAGCGCAACCGCCAGGGGAAACGTACTCTCGGCATCCGCCGGGAGCGGTGAGCGACCGCGTCGCGCGGATTGATCCGCGTCGGTGGTAGGCGTGGCCGGTCTGCGTAGATTCCCTCGGCGCACTGTGGCCGCCACAGCCTCAACCCGCGGCCACTAAGCTCGGCGGCGTGTCCGCATCGATCACCCTGACGCTCCGCCTGTCCTCCTCGGCCGCCGACACCCGGCGCGGCGTCGTCCGGTTGCACCCCGAGGTCCTCGACGCGCTCGGGCTGCGTGCGTGGGACGCCGTGCAGCTCACCGGCAGCAGGACCACCGTCGCGCTGGCGGCGGCAGCCGAGAGAGGCGCCGCCACCGGAGTCGTTCTCGCCGACGAGATCGCGCTGAGCAACCTCGGCTTGGCCGAGGGCACGGAGGTCGTCGTCGCGCCGTGCCGGGTGAGTACCGCCCGGCGGGTGACGGTGTCGGGCTCGCGGATCGCCGCGGCGTCCGTTCCGGCCGACACCGTCCGGCTGGCGCTGACCGGCAAGGTGTTCCGGACCGGCGACACCGTCTCGCTGTTGCCGCAGGACCTGGCGCCGCACACGCGCGGCGGGGCCCCGGAGGTTCGTCGCAGGCTGTCGAACACGCTCGGCCGGACGTGGACTACCGAGCTCATCACCATCGCCTCGACCGAGCCCGAAGGGGCCGTCGTGGTGCAGCCCTCGACGGTCGTGGACTGGCGGAGCGCCGCCACCGGGTCGGCGGCACTCGCAGAACCCCCACCGGCACCGGGCTCGTCGGCGGCGACCGTCGCCGAGCCGGTTCCGGAGCCCGTGGACTCACCCGATGAGCCGGCCACGGACTCCCCTCGCGAGCTCGCAGTGGAGACAACCGACCTCGTCGGCGCGCAGGACAACGCGTTGCGCCTGGCCGAATGGCTGCGGCTCTCGTTCGATCAGCCCGGCCTGCTGCGCCACCTCGGCGCGACACCGGAGCTCGGCGTTCTGCTGAGCGGGCCGGCCGGCGTCGGCAAAGCCACCCTCGGACGCTCCGTGGCCGCGTCGGTCGGCGCCACGCTCGTCGAGGTCAACGCACCGAGCATCGCCGCGCTCGAACCGGCGACGGCGGCGAAGCGGTGGCGGTCCGCGCTCGCGGAGGCCACCGCCGGTTCCCGGTGCGTGCTGCTCGTGACCGATGTGGACGATCTGCTGCCCGCGTCCGACCCGCCGCCGGTCGCCACGGTCGCGCTCGACGCACTGCGCGAGGCGATCAGCACCGCAGGGCTCGCCGTGGTAGTCACCAGCTCGCGGACCGAGTCGGTCGACCCGCGCCTGCGGGAACCCGGCCTCGTGGACCGGGAACTCACCTTCAGCCTCCCGAACACGGCGCAACGGACGGACCTGCTGCGCGTCCTGCTGCGGCAAGCACCGCTGGAGAACGACGTCGCCTTCGACGACGTCGCCGAGCAGACGCCGGGATTCGTCGCCGCCGACCTCGTCGCGCTGTGCCGGGAAGCCGCGGTCCGCGCCGCCATGCGACACGGATCCGCCGACACCGCAACGGATTCCGAGCCACGGATCGCCCAGCAGGACCTGCTCGACGCGGTGTCCTCGGTTCGACCACTGTCGATGTCTACTTCGGACACACTGCGAACTGGAGGCCTGACCCTCGACGAGGTCGGCGACATGGTCGAGACCAAGCAGTCCTTGTCCGAGTCCGTCCTGTGGCCGCTGCAGTACCCTGACTCGTTCACCAGGCTCGGCGTCGACCCGCCGCGCGGGGTGCTGCTCTACGGTCCACCCGGCTGCGGCAAGACGTTCCTCGTGCGGGCACTCGCAGGCAGCGGCAAGCTCAACGTGCTGTCGGTGAAGGGTGCCGAGCTGCTCGACAAGTTCGTCGGCGAGTCCGAACGCGCCGTGCGGGAACTGTTCCTGCGTGCCCGCAATGCCGCGCCGTCGCTGGTGTTCCTCGACGAGGTCGACTCGCTCGCGCCCCGCCGCGGACAGTCGTCCGACTCGGGCGTCGGGGACCGCGTGGTGGCGGCGCTGCTCACCGAGCTCGACGGCGTGGAGCCGATGCGCGACGTCGTCGTGCTCGGCGCGACGAACCGGCCGGAACTCATCGATCCCGCGCTGCTGCGACCGGGCAGGCTCGAACGTCTCGTGTACGTCCCGCCACCGGACTCCGACGCGCGTACGGAGATCCTCCGGGCGGCCGCGACGAACACCCCACTCGCGTCCGATGTGGACATCAGGTCCCTCGCGGACGAACTCGACGGCTACTCCGCGGCCGACTGTGCCGCACTGGTTCGGGAATCCGCGCTGACGGCGATGCGGGAGTCACTCGACGCCGCCGAAGTGTCCGCGCGACACTTCGCCTCCGCGCGAGAATCGGTTCGGCCCTCGCTCGATCCCGAGCAACTGGCGTCGTTGGAGAGCTACGCGACCCAACGTGGGAACTGACCGTCGCTCACCCGAACGACTACTTGCCGTCCTTCGGACCTTGGTAGTCGTTCGTGACGATCGCGATGACCCCGTCACTGGACTCGGCCAGGCCTGGGAAGCGGGGCTCGGCGCGAGCGTCGAACTGCTCGGCGAGGAACCGCGCCTGCTCCTCCTCCGGAGTGCCGGGACGGTAGTAGATCGTCGTGGTGTAGATCGTGCCCTGTGCGTAGTTTCCGGTCTCGGCGACCACCGAGCCGACGCCACGGAAATCCGCGGCGGCCCGCTCGGCGAGCCCCGAGATCGTGCTGTTGTTGTAGACGCGAACGACGGTGCCCTCGGCGCTCTGCTCGCCGCCCTGCTCCGGCGGGCGCGGCGGCTGCGGCGGCTCGGCCGGTGGGGGGTCCGCGGGCGACGGAGGCCGCGGGGGCGGGCTGTCCTGCGTGGGAGGCGCCGTCTCCTCCTCGCCCGGCAGCTGCAGTTCCGAGGTCTGCGTCTCCTCGGGTGGCGGCGTCACCACCGAGGACTCCGGCGGTTGTGCCACACTGTCCCGTTCGCCGGAACCGAGGGTCGTGAAGCCGACCACGGCGGCCAGCACGCCCACACCGACGAGGGCGAAGCCGGCCACGGTCCGGCCGGACGGTCCAGGAGTGCTCATCAGTGCAACTCGATTCCCAGTCGTCGGGCGGCCCGCGCGCGCTGCCTGCTCGCGCGCACCTTGCGGAGACGTTTGACCAGCATCGGGTCGGCCCTGAATGCCTCGGGCCGGTCCAGGATCGCGTTGAGCAGCTGGTAGTAGCGCGACGAGGACATGTCGAACAGTTCGCGAATCGCCCGTTCCTTGGCCCCGCTGCGCTTCCACCACTGACGTTCGAACGCGAGGATCCCGCGCTCGCGCTCATCGAGCGCCCCGTCCGCCGACGGGATCTCGGCGGCCAGCTCCGGCGAGGACGTCGCGATCGGCTCGACCACCCGCGGGATCGGCTCGGTGACGGGATCGGCGGGCCGCAGGTGCCGCACCGGCGTCGCCACGGACTTGCGCTGGCCCTCGGTGCGCGCCAACTGCTCGCACTGGCGCGCGATCTCCTGCGCGGTCAACATCTGGGCGGCGTCCATGCAGCTCCTCGCCTCGCGATCGGGTCACCCCGGGTCCGCCGGAATCACAGCCGTGTGATTCCGGCGTTCATTACATCATGAACCCGCCCACGGGCTCTGCGTTCCGAGACCCCGCGTGGCGCGCTCGATCGCACGGGCGGACACGGATCCCGCGCACGCCGTGCGGACCGATAGGGTCCGACCCATGGCTGTGCACCCGATCCGCATCGTCGGCGACCCCGTTCTGCACCACCCGACCAGGCGGGTCGAAGCCTTCGATGCCGAGCTGCGGACACTCGTCGACGACATGTTCGAGACGATGGCCGTCGCGAACGGCGTCGGACTCGCGGCCAACCAGATCGGCGTGGACCTGCGGGTGTTCGTCTACGACTGCCCGGACGACACCGGCGCGCAGCATCGCGGCGTCGTCGTCAACCCCGAGTTGGAAACCTCGGAGCGCCCGGACGGGATGATGCCGGATCCCGACGACGACTGGGAAGGCTGCCTGTCGGTCCCCGGGGAGAACTTCCCCACCGGGCGCGCGGAACACGCGCGGGTCAAAGGGTCTGCTGTGGACGGTTCTCCTGTGGACGTGGAAGGAACCGGATTCTTCGCGCGGTGCCTGCAACACGAGACCGACCACCTCGACGGGCATCTCTACCTCGAGCGGCTCGTCGGCAGGCACGCCCGAGCGGGGAAGAAGGCCGTCAAACGCAACGGGTGGGGCGTTCCTGGCCTGTCGTGGGACCCGCGCGAGGAATCCGACCCGTTCGACGACGAGATGTGAGCACTCAGAACTCGCCGGAGTCGATGGTCAGCTCAAAGGGCGCCGGGAGCGTCACCAGCTCGCCGAACGGCGCGCGGTGAGTGTCCTGACAGATCCCGCCGGACGGATTCGAATACAGCAGCGTCTCCGGGCCGCCTTCCGCGAAACGGTCGAGAAGCAGGTACAGCGGCACGCCTCCGTGCGCGTAGGACCAGAGCTTGGTCTTCCGGTCGGTGTTCGTGGTGCTGTTCGACGTGATTTCCACTGCGAGTAGTGCGTGCTCGATCGGCGTCGGCCCGGGCTCTTCGCAGGCAGCAAGCCGTTTCCTCGGAATCACCACGAGATCGGGGATGAGCAGGCTGCTGCGCAACGGGACCGCGACGCCTTGGGTCTGCAGGATCGCCCACTCGTCCGGGACCGCACGCACGAGCGTCTTGTGTACTCGGTCTGCGATCAGGTTGTGCCCGGTGTCCGGCGGCGGGGTCATGACGATGCGCTCCTCGATGATCTCCGCGCGCCAGCCCTCCGGGACGTCCAGCTCCTGCCACGTCCGAACCAGGTTCTCCCAAGCGGACGGCAGAAGGACTTCAGCAGCCATAGCGCGATCACTTCCTGTGCCGTTGCCTGCTCCCACGGTAGCGATCACCTCTGACAGTCAGGGTCGAGCCTGCTCATCAGCGTAGCCGGACAGCGTGTCCGGCGTAGCCGACCGCGCGACCCCGACCTGGATTCACGCCGACGTCGGGAGCAACTCGACACGGCCGTCCTGACACGTCCACCGACCAGCACCGCATCACCGCCGACGCGGCGCATCGACCTCGCCAACGGCGAGCGCCGCGGCTCTATGACAACTGCGGCCCCTACACTCACGATCGACCCGTTCGACGACGAGATGTGAGCACTCAGAACTCGCCGGAGTCGATCGTCAGCTCACAGGGCGCCGGTAGTGTCACCGGTTTGCCGAACGGCGCGCGGTGAGTGTCCTGGTAGATGCCGTTCTCCGGGTTCGAGTAGAGCATGACCTCCGGCCCGTTCTCGGCGAACCGATCGACGAGCAGGTACAGCGGCACGCCTCCGTGCGCGTAGGACCACAGCTTGGTCTTCCGGTCCGTGTCGGCGTTGCTGCGCGAGGTGATCTCGACGGCCAGGAGTGCGTGCTCGATCGGCGTCGGCTCGGCAGGATCGCCGCCCGGCACCCGCTCCCGTGGGATCACCACCAAGTCGGGAATGAACACGCTGCTCCGCAGCGGCACGGACACGCCCTGGGTCTGGAAAATCTCCCAGTCGTCGGGAATCGCTCGCACCAGTGCCTTGGTCACTCGGCTGGCGATCAGGTTGTGCCCGGTGTCCGGCGGCGGGGTCATGACGATGCTCTCCTCGATGATCTCCGCGCGCCAGCCCTCAGGGACGTCCAGCTCCTGCCACGTCCGAACCAGGTTCTCCCAAGCGGACGGCAGAAGAACTTCAGCAGTCACAGCGCGATCACTTCCTGTGTCGTTGTCTGCACCCACGGTAGCGATCACCTCTGACAGTCAGGGTCGAGCCTGCTCATCAGCGTAGCCGGACGGCGCGCGTGCCGTCATCGGAGTGAACGGGGTTGGCACGCCGTCGCGGGGGCGCTACGGTCGGCTCGACAACTGCAACGCGGGAGCTCGCACCGGAAGCGCGCTGAGAGGGCGACTGGACATCGTGTCCGGCGTCGCCGACCGCCCGAACCTGACCGGATAATGCCGGCGTAGGGAGTGAATTCGCTCATGGCCGACGTGCGCCCTCACACGTCCACCGACCAGCACACCATCACCACGGGCCCGATCCGCGGCTCGCGCAAGGTCTACCACGACACCGACGAGGGTCTGCGCACTCCGGCGCGACGCATCGACCTCGCCAACGGCGAACACCTCGACGTCTACGACACCTCGGGCCCCTACACCCACGATCCGGCCACAGTGGACGTCCACAGGGGACTTGAACCGCTGCGGCAAGGATGGGCGACCGAGCACCCGACCCAACTCGCTGCCGCGAAAGCCGGTGCCGTCACGAAAGAAATGCGCTTCATCGCCGCACGCGAGGGCGTCCGCCCCGAGTTCGTGCGCGACGAGGTCGCGATCGGGCGCGCGGTCATCTGCGCCAACCGCAAGCACCCCGAGATCGAACCGATGATCATCGGGAAGAACTTCTTGGTGAAGGTCAACGCCAACATCGGCAACTCGGCGGTCACCTCGTCCGTCGAGGAAGAGGTCGAGAAGATGGTGTGGGCCGCGCGCTGGGGCGCGGACACGATCATGGATCTGTCCACCGGCAAACGAATTCACGAGACCCGCGAGCGCATCCTGCGCAACTCACCGGTCCCGATCGGCACCGTTCCGATCTACCAGGCGCTGGAGAAAGTCGACGGTTCTCCGGAGAAGCTCACCTGGGAGATCTACCGGGACACCGTCGTCGAGCAGTGCGAGCAGGGCGTCGACTACATGACCGTCCACGCGGGAGTGTTGCTGCGCTACGTCCCGCTCACCGCGCAGCGCGTCACCGGCATCGTCTCCCGCGGTGGCTCGATCATGGCCGCGTGGTGCCTCGCCCACCATCGCGAGAGCTTCCTCTACGAGCACTTCTCCGAGCTCTGCGAGATCCTGCGCTCCTACGACGTGACGTTCTCCCTCGGCGACGGACTGCGGCCCGGCTCCATCGCCGACGCCAACGACCGCGCCCAGTTCGCCGAGCTGGAAACCCTCGGCGAACTCACCAGGATCGCCAAATCGCACGACGTGCAGGTGATGATCGAGGGTCCCGGGCACGTGCCCATGCACAAGATCGCCGAGAACGTGCGGCTCGAGGAGGAGCTGTGCGAGGAGGCGCCGTTCTACACCCTCGGGCCGCTGGCCACCGACATCGCTCCCGGCTACGACCACATCACCTCCGCGATCGGTGCCGCGACCATCGCGCAGGCCGGGACGGCGATGCTGTGCTACGTCACCCCGAAGGAACACCTCGGTCTGCCGAACCGCGACGACGTCAAGGCAGGCGTGATCGCCTACAAGATCGCCGCGCACTCCGCCGACCTCGCCAAAGAGCACCCCCGGGCCCAGGAGTGGGACGACGCACTGTCGAAGGCGCGCTTCGAGTTCCGCTGGCAGGACCAGTTCCACCTGGCCCTCGACCCGGACACCGCGCTCGCCTATCACGACGAGACACTGCCCGCCGAGCCCGCCAAGACGGCGCACTTCTGCTCGATGTGCGGCCCGAAGTTCTGCTCCATGAAGATCACCCAGGACGTGCGCCGATACGCCGAGGAGCACGGCCTCACCAGCGTCGAGGCCATCGAGGCCGGGATGCGGGAGAAGTCCGAGGAGTTCGCCGACTCCGGCAACTCCGTCTACCTCCCCGTCGTCGATTGAGGTGAGGCGAACGGCACTTTCGCCTCGTCATGTGGGGCGAGAGTGCCGTTCGCCCCAACACAAGGCGGGAGCGGCGCTGGTCACGGGGGCGCGAGGCGTCGGCCTAGGATGACGGGGATGCACGAACCACAGGGACCGCGAGGCCGGGCCCACACCTCCCCGTTCGGGGGCCACGTCGGCCCCTCGGCTCCCGCAGCGCCGGGTACGCACACGGTGGCTCCCGCGCACGACGCCGCACCGCCGACCGCGCTCACCATCGCAGGCTCGGACTCCGGTGGCAGTGCCGGAATGCACGCCGACCTGCGGACCTTCTTCTCCTGCGGAGTCCACGGCATGACCGCCGTGACAGCCGTGACCGTGCAGAACACCGTCGGCGTCACCGGGCTCGTCGAGATCGAGCCCGCCGTGGTCGCCGCCCAGATCGACGCCGTGGCCTCCGACATCGGGGTCGACGCCGCCAAGACCGGTGTGCTCGCCTCCGCCGCGACGATCGAGGCCGTCGTCGAGATGGCCGACAAGCACGGCTTCGGCCGCGGGGGACGCACCCCGTTCGTGATCGACCCGGTCGCCGCGTCCCGCAGCGGGGAACCGCTGCTGCACGAGGACGCTCTCGACGGCCTGCGTCACGACGCCTTCCCGCGCGCCACGCTCGTGACACCGAACCTGGACGAGGTACGGCTGCTCACCGGGATCGAGGCCCGCACGCGCGCCGATCTCTGGGACGCGGCCAAAGCGATCCACGACTTCGGACCGGAATGGGTGCTCATCAAGAGCGGTCACCTTCCGGACGACCCCGAGTGCGTCGACCTGCTCTTCGACGGCGAGCAGGCGCTCGATCTCGTCGGCCCGCGCTACACGACGGAGCACACCCACGGCGCGGGCGACGCGTTCGCCTCGGCCATCACGGCCGCGCTCGCGCGCGGCGCCTCGATGCCCGACGCGGTCCGGTGCGGCAAGCGGTTCGTCACCCGCAGCGTCGAACACGCGTATCCGCTCGGCGCCGGCGTCGGCCCGGTCTCGACCTTCTGGCGGGTGAGCTCGCGCTCGATCTGACCACCGGTGGGGTGACTTCCATCCCGCGCCGGTAACCCGACAGGGCCTCGGCCCGACACACTGCACGAAGGCCGCGTAGCCCGGTCGAGTGGACCCTCGACACCGCAGGCTGCGGCTGCTGTCGAACCACTGACCGGATCAGGGATGATCGAACCCGTGGCTGTATCGCTGATGAAAGACGTGTATCGCCGATTGGCCACCCGGACGGGCGCGCCCGATCCGCGCCAGCACCAGTACACGACCATGGTGGTCGTCGCGGCCGTGGCCGCCACCGTCGCCGGGTGGGTCTTCGACCTCCGCACGCTCGGCCTGGTCGCCGGTCTGACCGCGGTGTTCGCTCTCGTCGGCGCGGGTGGGCAGTCGCTGCGCGCCGACCTGCACCGGTTCGCGTGGTTCGTGCCCGCCGTGACGCTGGTGATGGCGGTCGGCCCCTTGCTGCGGTCGGTGCCCGTCCTGGCGGGCCTGCTCGTCGCGGCGGTCGTGTTCGGCGCGGGGATGCTGCCCGCGCTCGGTGAGCACTACCGGCTCGTCGGCCAGACCTTCGCCGCCGCGACCCTCGTGTCCACGACGACCGGGATCGGCACGGACCAACCAGCCGCCCTGCTGTTCGCGGCCGCGGGGGCAGGCGCACTGTTCGCCCTCGCGTTGCGTGTGATCATCGGGTTGAGCGACCCCACCCGCTGGACCAGGAACGCGGTGGCGCTGACACTGACCGAGCCCGGCCCGGGCGTGGTCGAGCGCGCCGCGACGGCGTGGCGCAACGACGGCGCGGCCACCTGGCTCGGTCAGGTGCTCGCCGGGGCGTCCCGTTTCCGCGCGGCACGGGAGACGCTGCTCGCGCAGGCCGGACGGGCCGACCGCGCCGAGGCCGAACAACTGCGCCGGATCGTCGCCGAGGCGGACCGGATCGCCTCCGAACTCGCCGTCTCCGTCCGGGCCAAGGCGTGCACCGGGCTCCCGCCCGAGGCGCGACGTGATCCGGCGGCCGCGGTGCTGGAGGGCGGCCGCCAGGAGCTGCCGACCGCGGTGCGCGGCATCAACCAGGGCCTCGACCGGATCCGCGCGGCCGTGCAGGAACGGTCCGAGATCTCCGCGACCCCCGAAGCGCGGATCGGCCGGTGGGAACGCGCGAAAGGCGCGGCCAAGGCACACCTGTCGTTGCGCTCGTCGCTGTTCCGGCACGCGCTGCGCTGCACCCTCGCGGTCGGCGCCGGCATGGTGATCGTGTTGCTGCTCAGCGACCCGTCGGCCTCGACACTGCTGCTCGGTCTGTACGTGGTGCTGCAACCCGCCGCCCGCGACAGCATGACGGGCGCGCTGGAACGCACCGGCGGCGCCGTGCTCGGGGTCGTCGCTCTCGCTGTCGTGATCACGCTCGTACCGGGAACGTTCCTGTTCGTTCCGCTGGTGATCATGGGCATGATGCTGCGCGCCGACCGGATGCGCTCGGACTATCAGGTGCTGCTCGGCGCCCTGATCACCGTGACCGTCGTCCATCAGGCGATGGAACTCGGACGGCCGCTGGCGAACGTGGCGATCAGTTTCGCGGGGAACACGGCGGTCGGCGCGGCGATCGCGCTCATCGTCGGCTACGTGAGCTACCTGGTGCTGCCGGGCAGCGTGGTGCCGAACGTCCGCGGCTCGGTGCGCTCGACGGTGTGGGCGGTCTCGGAGTTGCTGCGCAGCGTTCGTGCCGCCGGCAGGGGCGCGGACCTGCGCGAGGCGCTCCAGTCCGCGCACGTCCTCGCGCTGCGCCGTACCCAGGACTTGCTCGGGATGCCTGCGTTGATCGACGGCACGGCCGCGGAGACCGAGGATCGGGAAGCGACGCGGGATGCGGCGATCGCGCTCGACGCGCTGCGCCAGGACGTGGCCTCGCTCGCGTTCCGGCCGGAGAAGGAGCGCGCCGTGGCGACCCCGGCGTTGCAGGCGGTGGACGCGTTGCTCGGCGGCAAGCACGAGGCGCGTATTCCGGACGTGCCGACGGGCAGCGCCCCGGCGACCGAGCTGTTGGCGAGTTCGATGCTGGAGAACGCGTTGCACGCGCGAGGGGCCATCGACCGGGCCCTCGGCCACGACGACCCGTGGAAGAGCTACACCGTTTCCTTCGTCCGCCCCGAACGCCACCGCATCCGATAGGTGGTCTTGAGAGGGTCGCGGGGTGATCTGCGTTGGCGGTTCCGTAGCGGAACCTCACCTCGCGGCTGGCTGCGGGATCGCCGACATCGAGTAGCCACCTACACCACGTCGACGCTGTCCTCGCCAGCCACGAGATGAGAACCCGCCGGTGGCCGGTCTGCGTAGGCGGAAGGGAAACCGTCGACGCCCTATGCCCGACCGCAGGCCGCACAACGCTGAGCTTAGAGCGGACTTTGTCCACAAGGTGTGGGAGTGGGTGGGTCAGGTGTCGCGGTCGGGGCTGGAGGCGTGGGCCCAGAAGCGTTGCGGGATGCGGCCCGCGTGCGCGGCGAGGTGGCCGGCGTGCACGGCGGAACGCATCGCGGTAGCCATCCGTTCCGGGTCGTTCGCCCTGGTCACCGCCGTCGCCAGCAGCACAGCGTCGCAGCCGAGTTCCATCGCCAGTGCCGCGTCGGAGGCGGTGCCGATCCCGGCGTCGAGCACGATCGGCACCGACGCCCGGGACACGATCATCTCGATGTTGTGCGGGTTGCGGATCCCGAGACCGGTCCCGATCGGCGAGCCGAGCGGCATGACCGCGGCACACCCGATCTCCTCCAGTTTCCGCGCCAGCACCGGATCGTCGTTGGTGTAGGCGAGCACGACGAACCCGTCGTCGACGAGTTGTTCGGCGGCGTCGAGTAGCTCCGCCGGGTCCGGTAGGAGAGTGTCGTCGTCGGCGACGACCTCGAGCTTCACCCAGTTCGTCTCGAGCGCTTCCCGTGCGAGCCGCGCGGTCAGGACGGCTTCGGCGGCGCTCCGGCAGCCTGCGGTGTTGGGCAGAACGTCGATGCCGAGTCGTCCGAGCAGGTCGAGCACCCCGCTGCGGCCCTCGGCGTCGGAGCGGCGCATCGCCACGGTCGTCAGTTCGGTGCCGGAGGCGACCAGCGCTCGTTCGAGCACGGCGAGGTTCGACGCCCCGCCGGTGCCGGTGATGAGCCGCGAGTCGAACTTCCGGCCGGCGATCACCAGCGGTTCGGTCGGATCGATGCCGGTCACGTCATCCTCCCTGCACGGCGGTGAGTACTTCGACGGCGGCACCGTCGGGCACGATCGTGTCCTGCCACGACGCGCGCGGGACGACGGCTCCGTCGACCGCGACGGCCACGCCCTTCTCGGCGACGCCGTACGCGGCGAGGATCGTCGCGAGGCTGCTGTCCGCCTCGACGCCGTGGTCGGCGCCGTTGATGGTGATGGTCATGTGCGTCCTCCGTCCTGCAGCAGCTCGACCGCCGTCTCGGCGGTCAGCGGCGCGAGCAGGTACCCGTTGCGGTGGTGGCCGGTGGTGGCGACGACGCCGGGCTCGAGGGTCTCGACGATCGGCAGATTGTCGTCGGTGCCGGGGCGCAAGCCCGCGGTGACCTCGTCGACGGCGTACTCGCTGAGGCCGGGCACGAGCTGCTCGGCGTCGGCGAGCAGGTCCCGGACACCGCCTGCGGTGACATCGGTGTCGAACCCCACTTCGTACTGGGTGGCGCCGACGACGATCCCGTCGTCGCGCGGCACCAGGTACACCTGCCTGCCGTGCACGGGACCCCGGATGGTGCGGCGCGGCGGCGGCAGGGCGCTGCCCCGGTGCCGGAGCCGCAGGATCTCGCCTTTGACGGGCCGGAGCCTGCCGTCGAGTTTCGGATGCAGCGAGCCGGAGTGCGCACCGCACGCGATGACGGCGACGTCGCAGGTCAGCGACCCTTCGTTGAGTTCGACCGTGCCGGGTGAGACGGCGCGGGCCGATTCGGCGACGAACTCGACGCCGCGTGCCCGGCACGCGTCCCGCAGCGCGGCGAGCGTCACGCGATTGTCCACGGCGAGGTCGCCGGGAACCTCGAGGCCCGCCCGGACCGCCGGACCGAGCGCGGGTTCGAGTCGGCGAAGCTCACGGCCCGGATGCCGCGTGACGGTGCGCCCAACCGACGACAGGTGTTCTTCGAGGCGCGTGAGTTCCGCCCGGTCGGCGCTGTCGACACCGACGACGAGGGTGCCGTCGCGGCGAAGCCCTGACGGGCGACCGGAGTCCGCGGCGAGGTCCTCGGCGAAGGCGGGCCACCGGGCGAGCGAATCGGCACCGAGCGTGAGCAGCTCTTCTTCCCCGGGCCAGGCTTCGGCGATCGGCGCGAGCATGCCGCCCGCGACCCACGACGCGCCGGAGCCCACGGCCGGGTCGACCAGGCGAACGCGAGACCCCGACGAGGCGGCGCGCCAGGCCACGGACAGGCCGACGACGCCACCGCCGACGACGGCGACCCGGTGCGAACGTTGCTGCGACACTTCCCTGCTCCCTGCGCCGGCATCACCCGGATCAGGTTCGACGGTCGGGGCGGTGAGCCCCCTCTCAGTCCGGTTCCTCCGGACTCCCGTGCGGACCACTTCTCACCGTACCGACCGGGAGCACGTCCGTCAGCCTTCGGTGTGACCCACCGCCACCGGTTC
Source organism: Allosaccharopolyspora coralli (assembly GCF_009664835.1). Taxonomy (NCBI): domain Bacteria; kingdom Bacillati; phylum Actinomycetota; class Actinomycetes; order Pseudonocardiales; family Pseudonocardiaceae; genus Allosaccharopolyspora; species Allosaccharopolyspora coralli. The sequence continues at coordinate 448,534 of NZ_CP045929.1, read as the reverse complement.
GAGCGCACGAGTGGTCCTAGGCTGTGGACCATGCCAGGACTGGACGGTCACGGAATTCGCGCCCGCCTCGACGACGCCCGGCTGTATCTGTGCACGGACGCACGGACCGAGCGGGGCGATCTCGCCGAGTTCGCCGACGCGGCACTCGCGGGCGGCGTGGACATCATTCAACTGCGGGACAAGTCGCCGCACGGGGCGCCGCTGGAGGCGCGCCACGAACTCGCCGCGCTGGAGGTGCTGGCGGAGGCGTGTGTGCGGCACGACAAGCTGCTCTCGGTCAACGACCGCGCCGACCTCGCGCTGGCCGTCGAAGCGGACGTCCTGCACCTGGGGCAGGACGACCTGCCGGTGGGGCTCGCCCGGCGCGTCGTGGGAGATCGGATCGTCGTGGGCCGTTCGACGCACGACGTGGCGCAAGCCGACTCGGCGGCCACGGAGTCCGGTGTGGACTATTTCTGCGCGGGTCCGGTGTGGACGACCCCGACGAAACCGGGCCGTCCCGCGGCCGGACTCGACCTGGTGCGCCACGCCGCCGAGCACTCCGGCCACGGCCGACCGTGGTTCGCGATCGGCGGGATCGATCTGGACACCGTGAGCGAGGCGCGGGAGGCGGGCGCGCAGCGCGCGGTCGTCGTCCGCGCAATCACCGAAGCCGAGGACCCGGCTGCGGCTGCTGAAGCCCTACGCGCCGCTCTGTCCTGAGAACTCCTGGTCGAATGAGCTGTCATCGTGTCTCGTCAGCGGCGGAGCCGCTGCGCAGTAACCACGTACGCAGCCCAGCCGCCCGCGGGTTCTCAGCGCCCTCCTCGCGAGGACAGCGGTTTCGTAGCGTAGGCCGCTACTCGAGAAACCGATCCCGCAGCGAGGAGGGCGCTGAGGTTCCGCCACGGAACCACCCGCGCAGATCAACCCACGCGACCTCTCACCCGGTCGTCAGCCGGTGACCAGGGTGAGGCCGTAGACGTCCAGCGCCTCGTTGACGGGCTGGTAGTACGTGGTGCCACCGAGGCTGCAGTTCCCCGACCCGCCCGAGGTCATGCCCTGGGCCTGGTCGCCGGAGATGAACGAGCCGCCGGAGTCGCCGGGTTCGGCGCAGACGTCGGTGCGGACGAGGCCGTTCACCGTGCCCTGCGGGTAGCTGACGCTCTGGTTGGTGGCCTCGATCGTGCCGCAGTACCAGCCGGTGGTGGAACCGGAACGGCAGACCGAGGAGCCGACCGCGGATTCCTGCGAACCGGCGACGGCGACGGTGCCGCCGGAGTAGTCGTTCACCTGACCAACCGGGGTCGCGGAGCTGACCTCGACGTAGCCGTGGTCGTCGCCGGGGAACGAGGATCCGGCGAAGGTGCCGCTGGGCTGCGAGGTCGAATCACCCGTCGAACCGCAGTGTCCCGCGGTCACGAAACCGCCTTCGACGGAGAACCCGATCGAGCACCGGGATCCGCTCCCGATGAAGTAGGGGTTGCCGCCGATCACGTCCTCCAGCAGGCGCGGCTGCTCGGCGGACTCGACGACGTCGACGGAGGTGGCGTCCGCGTCGGAGGACTCGACGAAGCCTGCGGCGTCGGCGGCGGTACCGAACGCGGTGGTGAGCACGACCTGGTTGCTGGCGGGGTCGACGTACCAGCCGGTGACGCCCTCGGGCTGACGGTCGGCCGCGGCGGAGAGCGCGTCGGCGGTCGCGTTGAGGTGCCGTTCGCTGTCGTCGACGAGGACGGGAGTGGCGTCGGCCGCGCGGACCTGGTCGAACGCCGACTGGTCGGTGACCCCCACGACGAGCTTGCCCGTCGCGGCGTCGAAGTGGGACCCGCCGTAGGTCTGTCCGAGCGAGGAACTCAGTGTCGCGAAGGCGTCGTTCGCGACGGCTTCCTGGGCGATGCGCTGTTCGGCCTGGTCGGCGGTGAGGCCGAGGTCTCGCTGCATGGCGTCGAGCGCGCCCTGCGGCATGGTCTCGGTGGGGTTCGCTGTCGCGGGCACGGTGAACGCCCCTACGACGCCCGCCGCCAGAAATACCGATCCGGCCAGGCGGGCCGCGAGTCTGCGCCTCATGCTGTCTCCCTACTTCGGTCGGGATGGCCCTCCATCCCAAGCGGTAGACAGCATCATCACCTGTGATTCCGAACACAGGTTCGTTTTGGCGCATTTCCGACACCGGACGGTCGTGACCTGGTCCGGAGCCGATCGCTCGCGCCCGAGCCGACCTCCGACCGAAGTAGGGTCGGGCCGCACCGATCACGGCGCGGCCCGACCTGTCGTCAGCGTGCGGAGGACGACTCAGTAGGTCTTGAGACTCACGCCGAGACGACTGAGCGCTTCGTTGACCGGCTGGAAGTACGTCGTGCCACCGATGCTGCAGTTTCCGGAACCACCCGAGGTCATGCCCTGGGCCTGGTTGCCGGAGATGAACGAGCCACCGGAGTCGCCAGGCTCAGCACACACGTTCGTGCGGGTCAGGCCGTAGACCGTGCCCTGCGGGTAGCGGACGGTCTGGTTCTTCGACTGGATCGAACCGCAGTACCACCCGGTGGTGGAGCCCGAACGGCATACGGAAGCGCCGACGGCGGCCTCCTGCGAGCCGGACACCGCGCGGCCCTGGCCGTTGTACATGTTGACCAGCGGCTGGGTGACGTCGGCCGCGGTGATCCGGACGAAGGCGAAGTCGTCACCCGGGAACGACGAGCCCGCGAACGTGCCCGAGGGCTCGCTGGTGCTGGTTCCGGTGGTGCCGCAGTGCCCGGCGGTCACGAAGCCGCCGTTGACCGCGAAACCGACCGAGCATCGGCCACCCGAGCCCATGTAGTACGCGTCACCGCCGTAGACGTTGGCGTACGTGCGGGGGGATTCGGCCGACTCGACGACGTCGACGCTGCTTGTGTCCGCACCGGACGAGCGCACGAACTCGGCCGCCTCAGCGGCGGTGCCGACGGCGGTGGTCACGACGACCTGGTTGCTCTTCGAGTCGACATACCAGCCGGTCACACCGTCGGAGGCGGCGTCGGAGTGGCGGCTGAGCGCATCGGCGGTGGCGTCGAGTTCCCGCTTGCTGTCGTCGACGACCACGGCGTCCGCACCGGCTGCGCGGACTTCGTTCGTCCGGCCGGCGTCGGTGACACCGACGACGAGTCGGTTCGTCTCGGCGTCGAAATGGGAACCTCCGAACGCCGCGCCCAGCGAGTCACGCAGGGCCGCGTCTGCGGCGTTGGCTTTCGCTTCGCCGGCGAGGCGCTGTTCGGCCTGCTGCGGGGTAAGGCCGAGGTCGCGCTGCATGGCCTGCAGCCGACTGGGCTCGACGGGGATGGTCGTCGAGGTCTCCGACGACTGATCGGCGGTCGCGGGCATGGTCAATGCCGCCACCGTTCCGGCTGCCACGATCACGGTCCCAGCCGCTCGGACTACGAATCTTCGTGCCATTCCGTTCTCCTCTTGTGTGGGGTGGATCACCACCCGGAGAACAGCAAGTGTTCAGCCGCCGTTCACACCGCACAGCCGCCAATCGGCTCAAATGTGGACGCCGGGAATACAAACGGCAATGAAATCGGGTTTCAGCAGGGCACAGCGTTGCGGCTCGACTGTGAACGGGTCACCCGTTCAGCCGTGCGGCGGGTCCAAGCGGGCGACGAACTTGTAGCGATCACCGCGGTAGAGCGCCTGGACCCATTCCACCGTGGTTCCACCCGCGTCGAACACGTGCCGCGAGAGCAACAGCATCGGCAACCCGGTGTCCGCACCGAGCAGCTCGGTTTCCTCGGGAGTGGCGAGCGCGGTCTCGATGGTTTCGTCCGCGTGGCCCAGTTCGACGTCGAAGCGCTCCTGCATGAGTCGGTACAGGGATCCGCCCGCGGCGAGCAGCGCACCGAGGCCGCGAAAACGGGGCAGCGGCAGATGGGTGGTCTCGATGGCCATCGGCTCGCCGTCGGCGAGACGGAGCCTGCGCATCCGCAGCACCATGCCGTCCGTTCCGACCCCGAGCAGTCGGGCGAGTTGCTCGTCCGCCGGTTCCTCGACGATGTCGAGCAGCCGCGACGCAGGCCTGCGCCCCTGCGAGAGCGTGTCCTGCGTGTACGAGGTGAGCTGGAGCGGTTGCGCCACTTTCGGAGCCGCGACGAACGTGCCCTTTCCCTGCACCCGCACCAGGCGCCCCTCGACCGTGAGTTCGGCGAGCGCCTGGCGCACCGTCGTACGGGACACGTCGAACTCGGCGGCGAGCGCACGTTCGGTGGGTATCGGCGAGCCGGCGGGCAGCGAACGCACCCTGTCGAGCAGGTGCTGCTTGAGTCCCCAGTACTTGGGCTCACGCGGAGGGCGCGACGGGGCGTCCGCCCCGCCAGCCGCCGACGGGTCGAGCATGGGCCCTCCTGTTCGCGACACTGCCTTGCACGACCCGGTAGAGGCGGGCAGCCCGACAGGTGTCGGGAGACTACTCGCCGGTCTAGGATTGGTCTAGACCTAGGAGGATACCGATGCCCGAGGCCGCTGACGAAGCGAACGCCCGACCAGGCGCGCACATGAGCGCCGAGATCGCCGCCCAGCCACAGATGTTCGCCGATCTGCTCGCGGCGCACGCGGCGGTGGCCGAGGTCGCCGCCCGCATCACCGAACGCCGGCCCCGGTTCGTGCTGCTGGCCGCCCGCGGCTCGAGCGACCACGCCGCCCTGTACGCCAAGTACCTGACCGAGGTGCTGCTCGAACTGCCCGCCGGGCTGGTGTCCGCGTCGAGCACCACGCTCTACGGCGCCCGGCCCGACCTGCGAGAGGTCCTCGTGATCACGGTCAGCCAGAGCGGCGGTTCGCCCGATCTCGTGGAAGTCACCCGCACCGCCCGCGAGTGCGGCGCCACGACCGTGGCGGTGACGAACACGCCCCACTCGCAACTGAACACGGTGGCCGAATTGTCCGTCGACGTCCGCGCGGGCGCCGAACAAGCGGTGGCGGCGACGAAGACCTACAGCGCCACGCTGCTGTCGCTGTACCTGCTCGTCGACGCCGTGCGGGGCGGTTCCGGTGCGGCCGCCGCCTCGGTTCCCGACCTCGCATCGTCCACATTGGAATCGACTCGCACCGGGGTGGAGGACGCCGTCGCGCGGTACCGGTTCGCCGACGAGATCGTCACCACCGGCAGGGGCTACTCGCTGGCTACCGCCTCCGAAGCCGCGCTGAAACTCGCCGAGACCAGCTACGTCTCCGCCCGCTCGTACAGCGGCGCAGACCTGCTCCACGGGCCCGTCGCCGCCGTCGACGCCGACACGGCGGTGCTCGCCATGATCAGCTCTGGTCACGGTGGCGGCGCGATGCGGGAGGTGCTCGAGGCCGTGCACGCCCGGGACGCCGACCTGTGCGCCATCGGCTCCGCCGCCCGCACCGTCGGCGCCTCGCACCGCATCGAGATTCCGGAGTGCGCCGAGGAGCTCGCTCCCGTTCTCGAAGTACTCCCGGTGCAGCGGCTCGCCCTCGGACTCGCGCTCGCCAAGGGCGAGGACCCGGACCACCCTCGCGGTCTGCGCAAGGAAACCCGGACGCGCTGACCCCGGTCGAGCTGAAGCGAACGGCACTTTCGCCCCACCACACGAGGCGAAAGTGCCGTTCGCCTCAACCGGATCGGCGCACTCGCTCAACGACCCACACCCGCTGAACCACACCCGAGCTGGAGCGAACGGCACTTTCGCCTCACCACACGAGGCGAAAGTGCCGTTCGCCTCAAGGGGTGCGCACGGCGCGCGCGGCGAGCCATGCGGCGCCGGACGCTCCCGGGCCCGCGACGTGCAACGGGGCGCGGGGGCACCGGTTGGCGAGTTCGGTACGCAACGCGTCCCCGACCGGATTGCCTGACGCGACCAGACTGCCCGCGAGCACGATCGGCGTCGTGTCCTCCGCTCCACGCAGCGTTCGAGCCGTGTCGACCAGGTGCTGCGCACCCCGGCGCACGATGTCGACCGCGATCGGGTCTGCGTTGTCCACAGCCGTCGTCACCAGCGGCGCCAAGGTGGCGAGTTCGATCGGCGCGCCCGCGTTCGCCCCGGTGATGAGCGCTTTGCGGACCGACTCCGCGGATTCGTCGACGAGCGAGTCGACCACGCCTGCGCCGAGCACACCGAGATCGTCACCTCGGTCGAGCGCCTGCAAGGTCGTGCGCACCGCTTCCCGCCCGAGCCAGTAGGCCGAGCCCTCGTCACCGAGCAACCACCCGTACCCCCCGGCGACGCGGTCCTGCTCGTGGTCCCGGATCTGCCCGGCGATCGCACCCGTGCCGGCGATGAGCACCGTGCCGTCGGGCTCCGACGTTCCCGCAGCGAACGCGACCTCGCCGTCGTTGACGGTCCGGACCGGGCACACGATGCCGAGGTCCGACCACGCCTTCCGGAACACCGCCGCCACGGTCGGGTCGCTGAGTTTGCTCACCCCGGCCATGCCGACGACCGTGCGCGCGATCCGGTGCGGTTCGGTGTCGCCGAGTGCTTCGCGCGCCGCCGCCGTCACCTGCTGCGCGGCTCGTTCGGGCGGATGCGAGTTCGGGTTCCCACCGTCCGCCCGGCCCTCACCGAGGGTCGTGCCCGCGAGATCCGCGAGTACCGCGCGACTCGACGTGCCTCCGACGTCGAGGCCGAGCACCAGCGTCGTTGCGGAAGACAGGGACACGTTCCACCGTTGTTTCAGTCGACCTGCGGATGCCGGATGCCGGGATGCTCGGCAGGCAGCGAGCGGCGCAGCACCCACCAGCTCACGGCGATGCACAACGCCACGAGCGGCCAGGTCAGCACGACCTGCGCGACGGTCAACCCGAGCACCGAGTTCGCCGCCCACAGCGGGATGAACACGACGAGCCGCACCAAGTACTGGCCGACCCACACCCAGCTGGCACGTCCGTAGGCGCGCAGCAGCGCCGGATCCCGCCGCCACCGGGTGCGTTGCCGCAGGACCGTGCCGACGACGACGCCGAGCAGCGGCCACCGGACCGCGACGCTCACCGCGAAGGCGACGGCACTGGCCGCGTTGCTCAACAACCTGACCAGGAAGAAGTCCACGGCCTGCCCGGTGCGAACGGCGATCACCGCCCCGACGAGCACGGCGAGCAGGCTCACCAGCACCGCCGCCGGTCGCGCTCCCCTGACGAGCCGCCACACCGCGAGGATCAACCCGACGAGGACGGCGGCCACGCCTGCGACCAGGACCGACTGCCCGGACAGCCACCACGCCAGCCCGAACGCGACCGGTGGCAGGCTGGCGTCGATCGCACTGGTCCGGCCGCCGAGCAGCGTCGTCAGCGACTCCGGTTCACCCGGCGCGACCTGGCTCGACCGCTGCGCGCTCATGAACGCACCACGGTCATTCGTCGGTGGGGCATCGGGCGGACTCCTCGGTCAGGTACAACCACAGCCTGCCTGATATCGCGGCGTCACCCCACACCCGGTGCGAGGAATCCCTCACCGCCCCTGTGCGAGCGTGAGCATCGACCCGAGGAGCCCGACGAGCCGCGCGCCATCGGCGGGGGCGGCGACCAGGTACTGCCCGTCGGGGCGCGGCTCAGTGCTCATCGAGTACCGGCCCCGGTCGGTGTCGAACCAGGTGAGGCCGGGCAGCCGGGACCGCTGGCCGCGTCTGCCCCCGGCGGAGACGCCGAACTGGCCGACGCGGAACTTGGGCCGGGAGGTGAGCGCCGCGAGATCCGCCGAGGCCTCGCCGGTGGGCTCACCGGGACGGGCCAGCGGGGCCGAGACGGCACTGCCGCTGCCGGCCGGGGCGTCCGGCAACAGGCCCACGGCGGCGGAAGGCAGCTCGTCCGGCGCGAGGAAGTTCAGCCGCAGGTTCCCCCGGTCGAGCAGGCCGAGGACACCGACCTCCCCGGTGGCCACGACCCGCGCCGCGAGCCGGTGTCCGGTGCGGACGTCGAGCAGCCCGGAGACCGCGATCGCGACCTCCGAGCTGCACAGCAGGTAGAGCGCGTCCTCGAGCTCGGGTTCGGGACGCCCGGACCGGGTGAGCCCCGCGGTTTCGAGCTCGTCGCGCACGAGCACGGCCACCCGCTCCCGTTCCTGATCGTCGGCGGGCCGGGGGATCTCGAACGGGAACTGCCGGAGGTTGAGGTCGAGGTGCTCGCCGAGTACGTCCACCGCCGGGATCGACAGCGTGATCGTGTCCACCATCAGAAGTCCCGGAAGCTCGGGGGCGCCTCGCCCAACACCGGTGGGGCCACGAGTCTGCTCTCGCCGTACTCCTCGTCGTAGACGTCGTCGGCCTCCACGAGGAACTGCGGCCCCTTGCCGGTGCCTTCCTCCGGCCGGTACCCACCGGTGCTGAACTCGTGGCCGCGCGCGTCGGCCTCGGTCACCTCGTCCCCGGCCAGGGCGGAATTCCGTCCCTGGCGCCTGCTGCGGGTACCGCCCGAGCCCCACGAACCGGAGCCCTTGGGGCCGAAGCCGCCGTCGTCGCGCGGCTGGTAAGCCAGTGGTTTCGGAGCAGGCACCGGTTTGGACGTCGCCTGCTCTTCCTGCTGCTCCGGGAGCTGTTGGGGCGGGTGCTGCGGAGGCGGCCCAGGGGCTTGAGGTGGCAGCGGCGGACGTGCGGGGCCCCGCGGAACGGGGGGCGCGGCGCCTGGCGGGGCCGCGCGCGGCGGGCCACCGGGCGGCGGGCCACCGGGCGGCGGCCACCGGGCGGCGGGCCGGCAAAGTTCGGTGGCCGTCCGTTCGGTCCGCCCGGCGGCGGGGGCGGGCCTGGCGGCGGAGCCATGTCCGTTGTGGACGCCGGAGGTCGCGGCGGTCCCTCCGCGGCGGGGCCCGGATGTGGCGGGAGCGGCCCGTTCGGTCCGGGCCCGTTCCGTCCGGGCTTCGCCGCGTCGCGGCGCCCGGCCGGCGGGTGTGCAGGCCCGTCCGCCGGGCTCGGCGGCGGGCCGGTCGGTGCGGAGGAACCGCCGGGAGGCTGCGGACGCGACTCGTCGTGGCTCGGTCCCGGCGCCCCGGACGACCCCGGCTCGCCAGCGCCCTGCGCCACAGGGAAGTCGGGTGGAGCAGGCCTTTTCTGGTTCGCTTCCGGGCCCGGCTCGGTGGATCGCGCACTGCGCGGTTTCGGGGGCGGGCCGGTCATACCGCCGAAACGCGGCACCTCCGGCAGCGAAGACTCGGCCCCGGTCTCGGACCGACCGACCTCGGAGCCAGACTCCTGTCCGGGCCTTTCGGCTGTCTCGCGTGACGTCTCGGGCATCTCGGACGGAACCGGCAGTGCCCCTGCGATGTCGTGGCGCTGACCAGTCCGATCCGGGACTGCTCCTGGCTGGTCGGCGGGCGGAGGTACGAGCAGTTCGCCATGGGCCATCGGGACGCCGTTGCGTCGCGGCGCTTCGGCGCCGAGGTCGCCCGACAGGAGCGACACCGGCGCGGAGGCCTCGGGCCGCACCGGCTCGCCACGCCCCGCAGGCCGAGCGGAACGGGCTTGTTCGGCGTCGAAGCGTGGGTTCAGACTCTCGGCGCGGTCCCAGAAGACGAACGGGTCGCTCTCGACGGCGAGCGCCGCGAACTCCGAGCGCAGATCGAAGGCGCGCGGCGCCGCAGGGGCGACGGGACGGGGAGGCGCCGGCGAGCCGGCGTTCGGCGGCACGCCGTTGCTGGGCGGAGTCGCAGGGTTCGGCGGCAGCGACGGGCTCGGGGGCACGCCGTTGTCCGACGGAATCCCGTTGCTCTGGGGAGCCGGGGGCTTCGGCAGGAGCCCGTTGCCCTGTCCTGCGCCGGGTGCACCGCCCGCCGCCGCGCGCCGTCCGTCCGGCGGGACAGACTCGTCGGGACGCTGCTCCGGTCCACGCGAGACATCCCCGGGGCCGACGACGTGCCTGCTCGGCCGCCCCGGATGCTGCGGTGACGTCACCACTCCCCCTGATCCTTCCTCGGCGACCCCGTCACGGTGGACGTGAGCCGCCGTTCTCCCGTGGCCGGGCGTGCCGCCCGGTGTCCCGGTTCCGACGTGCGCGAGCATGTCGCCGTTCCCCACTCGACCCGATCGTGGCGTGCGGTGTTCGGGGCACCGTGACTCGCGCCATCACCGGGTCGTGACCCCATGATTGCTGTTGCTACCGCCGAAGGACACTAGCAGGAGCCCGCCGCGGTGATCGCCGTTTTGCGGGATCCTCCCGCGGCCCGAGCGGAGACGCTGCTCAGCGGTGGTTTTCCGCCACAGCGGGAAAACGACGTCCGTTCGTGCCGTTGGTCACGGTAGGTCGCCGCTGCCGGGCGCACGATCAGCATGCGCACATCGAGAACGGCCTCGTCACGCTGCGACGACGCGCCCTCGCCGACGATCTCGGTGCCGTGCGCGGAACCGACGCGACCGTAACCGACGGTGGCGTAGGTCGACGACGCTTCGCCAGGGTGACCGGAGATCGCGGCACCGGATTGCGGCCGCCGCGGTCGGTGGTTCACGGCGAGAGGACACCGACGATGCGCAGGAACGGAGTTCCGGAGCACCCCTGGCGGAGCTTGGTCGCGCTGGGCGACAGCTTCACCGAGGGAATGGACGATCCGGGCCCGGACGGTGGCGTGCGCGGTTGGGCGGACCGGCTCGCCGAGCGGCTCGACGCCGGAACGAGCGGGTTCCGGTACGCCAACCTCGCCGTACGCGGCAAACTCCTGCACCAGGTGATCGAGGACCAGGTGCCGCGCGCCGTCTCGGCCGAGCCGGACGTGGTCGCGCTCACGGCGGGTGGCAACGATCTCATCCGTCCGAGCGGCGACCCGGATGCTCTCGCGGCCCAACTCGACCATGCGGTCGCGACACTTCGGGCGTCCGGTGCGCAGGTGCTCGTCGGCACCGGGTTCGACCCGCGCGAGCGCCCGGTGATGCGCCGGGTCCGCGGACGCGTCGGGACCTACAACTCGCACGTGCACGCGATCGCCGCACACCACGGCTGTCTCGTGCTGGATCTCTGGTCGATGCCCGTCCTGCAGGATTCCCGGGCGTGGAGCGACGACCGCCTGCATCTGGCGCCGGAGGGACATCGCCGGGTCGCGCTGCGCGCGTGCGAGGCGCTCGGCGTGCCCGTCGACGCGGACTGGCGCGAACCGCTGCCGCCAGGGCGCGAGCAGACCTGGCAGGTGCAGCGCGCCGGAGACCTGCACTGGGTGCGGCACCATCTCGCGCCGTGGATCGGCCGCCGGTTGCAGGGCCGGTCCTCCGGCGACGGGCGCCGCCCCAAGCGTCCCGACCTGCGAGAACTCGTGCCGGGCAGCGAGGGTCGGTGAGGACGACGGACGGACGAGTGCGGACCTCCGGCGACGCGGAGGCCCGCACTCACCCCCACATCCGTGCGGGGCGCGGTCACGACCGACCGCGTCCCGGCGGTCCGTCCCGGCCTGCGCTCATCCACGCGACGACAGGCCGGGACGGCCGGGCGACGGTTCCCCCCTCGGACTCCCCCAGGCCGCCCAGGTGCACGTCACGCACGGTCGACCCGCACCGATGATCACGGTTCCACACCGGGCTAGACGACCGCTAAACGTCCGCTACACGCCTGTCGCGTCGCTGGTCAGTGGTGCTCGACGAACTCATCGAGTCGCTTGTGGACCTCACCGGCCCTGCGCGAGGCCACGGTCTCGAGGATGCCGAGTGCGGTCTCCCAGCGCGTCCGGGCCACCGCACGGTCCCCCCGTGCGGTGGCCGCGTCACCCAGCCCCACGTACGCCGAGGCCTGCCGCATCGCCGAACCGCACCGGAGCGCGACGTCGAGCGCTTCGTGGTGATAGCGCTCGGCCTCCGCTGCCCGCCCGAGATCGAGACTGACTTCGCCGCAGTTGCTGAGCACCACGGCGAGCGTCTCCAGGTCGTCGGCCTCGCGGCACATCGCCTCGGCCTCCACCAGATGCGAGAGCGCCTCCTCCCGACGCCCGGCCGCCTGCTCGGTCTGGGCGAGGTTGTTCAGCGCCCCGGCTTGGCGGTACCGGTCACCGAGCGTGCGATAGGTCTGCAACGCGTCCCAGCAATACCCGCGCGCCTCGTCGTACCGTTCCAGGCGCACCAGTACCGCGCCCATGTTGACCTGCGCCATCGCCTGCCAGCCCGGGTCGCCACCGGCGAGAGCACCCCGGTAGGACTCGGCGTAGTGCGGCAGCGCCTGTGCCGGACGTTGCGAACGGGAGTAGGCCACGCCGATCCCGGCGGACATGAGCAGCGAGCCGACGGTGTCGTCGACGGCTCGCGCCGAGTCCAGACCGTCGGTGTAGATCTGGATCCAGTCCTCCCAAGGGCAGCGCACCATCACGTAGTTGAACTGCAAGCGCACCAGCGGCCAGCACAGTTCGTGCATCCCTCGCGCGTTCAGCACGCGGATCGTGGCCACCAGGTTCGGCCACTCCGCGTCGAACCACTCCAGCGCTTGGGCGCGACTGCCGATCACCGGCGAGACGGTCTCGGTGTCGGCGGTGAAATCCAGCGAGTCGCGCGGCGGGCGGAGGAACCGCCGCGCCCGGTCGGCGACGACCATGTAGTAGTGCACGAGCCGCCGCAACGCCGATTCGTCACCGGCGGCCGGGCGGTGTTCGTCGGCCACCAGGTCCCGTGCGTAGAGCCGGAGCAGATCGTGCATTCCGAACCGGTCCGGCTCGGGCTCGGTGACCAGGTGCGCGAGCGCGAGCGCCCGCAGCCGCCGGCGGGCACCGGCCGGTTCGGTACCGCACAACGCCGCGACGACGTGCGGGGTGAAGGTGTGGCCAGGAACCAGCCCCAGCATCCGGAACGTGCTCGCGTGCGTCGCGTGCAGACTGCGGTACGAGATGTCGAAGGCACGGCGCACGCTGGTGTCGGCGTCCTCGACGTCGAAAGCGTGCAGCCGGTCGCGTTCGTCGGTGAGCTCGTCCACGAGATCGCCCGCTCCTCGGCCGGGACTCACGGCGAGTCGTGCTGCCGCGATCCGCAGCGCGAGCGGGAGCCCCCCGCACAGTTCGGCCAGCCGACGGGTCGCGGCGGGTTCGGACGTCGATCGCCCGGGGATCCCGGCGCGGTCGAGCAACTCGACGGCCACGTCGGTGCTCAGCGTCTCCAGCGGCAGGACCTCCGCGCCACTGCCGACGACCAGCCCGTCGAGCCTGCGCCTGCTGGTGATCACCACCAGCGACTTGGTTCCGGCAGGCAGCAGCAGCCGCACCTGCTCGGAGTCCCGTGCGTTGTCGAGCAACACCAGGACCCGGCGATCCGCCAGCAGCGACCGGTACAGCGCGGCCCGGTCGTCGAGCCCGACCGGGATCGCGTCGGCCGCCACCCCGAGCGTCTTGAGGATGCTCGTCAGCGCCTCGGCCGGAGACAGTGGAGTCCGTTCCGAGTCGAATCCGCGCAGGGAGGCGTAGAGCTGGCCGTCGGGGAACCGGTGAGCCACCCGGTGCGACCACGTGATCGCCAGGGCGCTCTTGCCCACCCCTGCGGTGCCGGTCAGGACCGCGAGCCGGTTCGGTGTGCCGGTGTCCTGCTCGACCATCGCGTCGAGGGCGGCGCTCTCCGGGAGGCGACCGACGAATCCGGCGGGAGCGGGCGGCAGTTCCGCGGGTACGGGTCGAGCGACGTAGGCGGCGGGGGCAGGCGCCGCGGCCGATCCCTGCCTGCGTTGCTCGCCGGTGAGCAGCGAGTCATCGTCGCGCAGCAGCAGATCGTAGAGTTTGCGCAGCTCCGGACCCGGGTCGATGCCGAGCTCGTGGGAGAGCTTCTCGCGCAGAGCGTGGTACCGCGCCTGCGCCTCGGCGCGGTGACCGGAACGGTAGTGCGCCAGGATCAACTGCCCGGCGAGCCGTTCCCGCAACGGATGCTCGTCGACCACAGTGGACAGTTCGACGACGAGGCTCTGATGCCGGGAACACGCCAGGTCCGCGTCGATGCGTTCTTCCAGCGCGAGCAGCCGCAGCTCGTCGAGGTTCGGCACGACCGTGCGGTGCAGGCGCTCGGAGTCGATGTCCTGCAGCACGGGGCCGCGCCAGAGCGTGAGCGCGTCCGTGAGGACGCGGGACCGTTCCTCCGGTTCGAGGTGCTGGGCGTGGTTGACCAGCGCACGCGCCCGATGCGCGTCGACTCGGTCGCTGTCGAGGCGGATCAGGTAACCGGGCGGGCGCGTGACGACCTGGGGCACGTCGTCCGGGGCGCCGTCGTCCTTCTCGGCGAACAGCTTGCGAATGCGGGAGATGTAGCCGTGGATGATCGTGCGCGCGCTCGCCGGTGGTTCGTCCCCCCACAGCGTCTCGATGATCCGGTCCATCGACACGACCTGGTTCGGTTCGAGCAGCAGGCAGGCCAGCGTCGCGCGCACGCGGGGGCGCCCGAGCCGCTGGGGCTCGGCGTCGTGGAGTACTTCCAGCGGGCCGAGCACTCGGAAGTCGAAGCCCGTGCTCGGCGCGGTGGTCGAGCTCTCCTGCGGTGCCATGCTCCCCCGGGAACCGAATAATCCTTCATATTTGACCATGCGCACCGGGTCCGATCAATACGACGACCGAGCCGGTCACGGCACAAACCAGGGCAATCTACCCGCGCACCAGCACGAATCGGCACGATCACGCCGCCTCGTCACCCCAACGGACGCGTCACACCCGCACCCCGCGAGTTCGCGGAAGGCGCTGACGTTCGACTTTCGCTACCAGTAGGCTCGGCGCGTGTCCACCGCTCGAAGCCGGACCGCCGAGCGCGGCGCCCGCGAACCAGAACAGTCCACAGTGGTCGATCGCGCGATCGGCTGCCTGCTCGGCGGAGCTCTCGGCGATTCCCTCGGTGCACCAGTGGAGTTCCAGCCACTCGACGACATCCACGCCGAGTACGGCGCGGCCGGGATCAGCGAACCACCACCGCAGGCACTGCTCGGCGACGCCACCCAGTTGACGTTGTTCACCGGCGAGGGCTACCTGCACGCGTGGACCAGCGGCAACCACGGACGCCGATGGGACCCCGTCGGTTCGGTCGCCGCCGCCTGTCAGCGCTGGTTGACGACCCAGCAGGACGACGGTCCCGCACCGGGCGCGACCGGCCTGCTGGCCGAGGCCGAGCTCTACGCCAACCGCTCACCCGGCATCACGACCCTGCGCGCGCTCGGAGAGGGCCACTTCGGCAGCCCGGACGATCCGGCGAACACCTCACAAGGGTGCGGCGGCCTCGACCGCGCCGCACCGGCCGGGTTCGCGCCCGGTCCCGAACTCGCCTTCGAACTCGGGTGCCGTTTCGGGGCCCTCACCCACGGCGGCACGGGCGGATGGGCCTCGGCCGGTGCCCACGCGATGCTCGTGCATCTCGTTGCCGTGCAAGGACGGCGGCTGCCCGCTGCGATCGACCAGGCGACCGGGCGCGTCCTGCGCGAGGACGAACGGACGGCGCACGCGCTCGCCGAAGCCTCAACACTGGCCCGGCTCGGCGCGAGCGTCGGACACGTCGAGCGGCTCGGACAGGGCTGGGTCGGGCCGGAGGCGCTCGCGATCGGGGCCTACTGCGCGCTCGCGCTGCCGAAGGCCGACGAGTTCGCCGACGCGGTCCGGCTGGCCGCGAACCACTCCGGGCACAGCGACTCGACGGCGGCGATCACCGGAGCGCTGCTCGGCGCCCGGCACGGCACCGCCGCCCTGCCCCGGGACTGGCTCAAGCGCCTCGAACTCGCCGACGTCGTCGAGCGCATCGCCCACGACCTCGGCGCCTCCTGCTCGGGCGAAGCCTTCAACGAACGCCGCTACCTCGGCTTCGCCCACGCCTGATTTCGGCAGTGACGGTTGGCGTGGCGACGGCGAACAGGCGGTTTGCCCCGCCCCTGATTGCTCGCCGACGGGCCCATCACCAGTCACTGACGGGGTCTACCGGCATCAGCGAGGCCATCACTCGCTGATGCCGCGGACAGCGCCATTCATGGCCCCGTGAGAGTGACTGAGAGCGAGCCAGGATCGTGCGCCTACCCGCGGGGGGTCAGCTCGCGTTGACCTGCTTTACCTTGATCCCGCGTGCGAGACTGGTGAGCTCTCCAGCAAACCCCCACAGCGGGCGGATGATGGCGCTCTCACAGGAGTCTCAGGGACAACGAACAGATCAGCGCTGACCGGGCGGGTGCGGTCAGCTTGTGCTTTCGTGCCTGGAGACGCGCATTGGCTGCTTACATCTGGTCGCGGCGTTGCCTGCTCAAGACTTCGAGTCAGACAGCACCGCTTTCGACAACAGCAAAGTAGCACGCGGGGGCCACCGCGAGCACGAGCCAGCTCGTCAGCAGCCGGAAGCGCAACACAGCCCGCGCGCTGATGACCGCAAGGAGACCTGCCAGGACAGACAACAGGAGAATGTGCCATCGCGCGGTGATTCGTTCGAGGCCTCGGGGTTCCAGGCTCCAGCCCACGAGGCTGGCGAGGAACACCGACCAGTACATGAAGAAACCGAACATGATGAGCGCCAGTCCCCACCGAGCCGCCATCTTCCAAGGGTCGTTGTTCCTCACCAGTGACCTCCTACGTGGATGCGATCAGCGGACGTACTGATAACGCCACGACCCGCAGACCGGGCCGACCAGGCAGGTGGGGTCCTCCAGCTCGTGATGGAACACCAGGTCACGCTCTTCGATGATCGGACTACCTGGGTCGTTTGGGTCCTGCTGGATGAAGTCCACCCGGTAGAACTGGTGATCGGGCATCTTGTCGTGGGAGCCGTAAATCCAGTGTCCGTTGTTCTGGTAAACGTCTTGCTGGTTGGCGTAGGTGATCCCCGCGACTGGGTTGCAGTAGGGCATGCCGACCTCGTGTTCGATGACGTTGCGGGCGTAGTCTCCGTCGTTGCTCAGTGCCCTGACCTGCAGACCATCACTGTCCGCCTGTCGGGTCGAGTCGTAGCGGTACTGCCCATCGTCAGTGCGCTCGTAGCGGTTGTTGGGCGCGACGTCCTTGCTCGACAGGGTTTCGGCGTCCAGCCACAGCATGTTCGAGACCGCGCGCGTGCGGTATTTGCCGGTGTTGTAGCCGACCTCGCGATCATCGCCGGTGTACCACCAGTCGGGGCTGAGGTGTATCAAGGATCTTGGACAGGGCCTCTCGACTGAGAGGATGCGTCCGTGCCGGAGAAGCGTCGGAAGTTCAGCCCGCAGTTCAAGGCCGAGGCGGTGCAGCTGGTAGTTGCCACTGGTCGCCCGGTGGCTGAGGTGGCCCGGGAGTTGCAGATCAACGAGGGGACCTTGGGCAACTGGGTCAACACCTGGCGGCGGGAGAACCCGGAACCCGAGCCCGAGATGAGTCCCGTGGAGCGTGCGCGGTTGAGCGAGTTGGAAGCCGAAGTGCAGCGGCTGCGGATGGAAAACGAGTTCCTGAAAAAAGCAGCCTCGGGCAAGCACACTGCCGGTATTCGGCGCGTTGAGTTTGGTCATGTTCGTGCTACTGGTAGCTGCACTCGTGCTCAGCACGACCTGAACCACCGGTAGGGGCCACCGGGCCGATTGTCAGCGCATGGAACCACCCGGCACTCGGTTCCGCGTGTGTGGCACTGAGTCTGTTACTCCGGGAGTCTGTGAGTCACAGAGTCTCGGAGTTGGTCTTCGGTCGCCGTGCAGCTGGTCGGCGTGGGTCAGCAATAGGTTGACAATTCCCAGGCGCCGGGCGACGACAACGATTTCCGCCACGTACGCCACCCGACCACCCACGCAAAGCACCCCGCGTAAACCTTATCGAGCAGCGACGAATGTGGGGCGGGGTTGTGCCGCGGCGAACGGTTCGCCCAGAGCATTCTCGACACTGTTGAACACCACGAACACGTTCGACCTCGGGAACGGCGTGATGTTGTTCCCCGAACCGTGCATGCAGTTCGAGTCGAACCACAACGCGTCACCGGCTCGCCCGGTGAACTGCCGGATGCCGTGTTCGTAGCCGAGCCGGGTGATGTCGTCCTCCTGCGGAACACCGACCCGCTGTTCCTTCAGCGAGGACTTGTAGTTGCCGTCCGGCGTCCGCCCGACGCACGACACGAATGTCCGGTGCGCACCGGGCATGATCATCAAGCCGCCGTTGTACGGGTAATTGTCGGTGAGCGCGATCGACATGCTCACCGCGCGCATCTCCGGCATCCCGTCCTCGGCGTGCCAGGTCTCGAAATCGGAATGCCAGTAGAACCCGTTCCCCCGGAATCCCGGCATGTAGTTGATTCGACTCTGGTGTACGTAGACGTCCGAGCCGAGGATCTGCCGCGCCCGGTCGAGCACTCGCGGCTGCGCCACGAGTTCACCGATGAGGTCGCTGATGCGGTGCACCTCGAAGATCGACCGGACCTCGTCCGAGCCGGGCTCCACCACGGTGCGTTCCTCGGCCCGGATCCGCGGATCCTGCGTGAGCCGTTCGAGTTCCTGCCAGTACCGCTGAACCTCCGCGGGCGAGAGCATCCCCTCGACGGTGTGAAAACCCGTCGCCTCGTGCGTGTGCAGATCCTCGTCACGGACCGGGCCGGAGCGCACCCCCGGCCACACCGTGGGGTCCTCCCGTTGCATGAGGGCCGACTCCGTCCCCCGGGTCGGATAACGGTCCTGGGTGCGTGCAGCAACAGTCATGATGCGGCACCTCCTTCGAATTCCCGCCGGAGCGGCCGGGTGCCGTCGGCACCGCCGCCATTCTCGGTTCCTCGGTGAGGTGGGCCGTGTTTTCCGATAGTACGGACACGGACCTGGGCTGCACGGCGAAGCGGCGGGCAGCCCGGAACGGTCCCGCTGGACCCTTGTTCCGTGGCTACCCGCCGCGTGGGGGTTCTAATCGGTGCCGGAGGAAACGACCACCGGCACCGGAATCAGGTCGCCGGGGCGGCCTCGTCGTCCTCGACGACCACCGGGTACACGCCGTTCTCGTCGTGCACCTCGCGCCCGGTGACCGGCGGGTTGAACACGCACACGGTCTTCATGTCCGTCTTCGGCCGCACCTGGTGCTTGTCGTAGTCGTTGAGCAGGTACAGCGAGCCGGGCTTGAGCTGGTGTACCTCGCCGGTCGCCTTGTCCTCGATCTCACCCTCGCCCTCGGTGATGAAGACGGCCTCGATGTGGTTGGCGTACCAGAAGTCGTTCACCGTGCCCGCGTACAGCGTGGTCTCGTGAACCGAGAAGCCGACCTTCTCCTTGGCGAGAATGATCCGCTTGGAACGCCAGTTCGGGGTCTTGATGTCGGCGTCGGTGTCCTCGATCTCGTCGAGAGTACGGACGATCACGTTTCCTCCTTGAAGATGCTTGCGCCGTGAACACGAGCGGCCGGCCCGTGGAATGCGGGCCGGCCGGCACACGTGGCGGGTATCAGTTCAGCACAGTCAGCCGAGCACCGACTGCACCGACTCGGTGATGATGTGCAGACCCTGGTCGAGCTCCTCGTCGGAGAGCGTCAGCGGAGGCATGATCTTGACGACCTCGTCCTTCGGACCGGCGGTCTCCAGGATGAGCTGGCGCTCGAACGCGGCCTTCGAGATCTTGCCTGCGACCTCGACGTCCTCGAAGCCCAGGCCCCTGGCGAGACCACGGCCCTTGGACACGGCGCCCTCGTACTTGTCCTCGATGTCGCTGAGCACCTTGCCGACGCGCTCGCCCTTGGCCAGCGTGCCCTTCTCGAGTTCGTCGTCGCTCCAGTACAGCCGGAGTGCCTCGCTGGCCGTGACGAACGCCGGGTTGTTGCCGCGGAAGGTGCCGTTGTGCTCGCCCGGCTCCCACACGTCGAGTTCCGACTTGATCAGCGTGATCGCCAGCGGGCTTCCGTAGCCGCCGATGGACTTCGACAAGCACACGATGTCCGGGGTGATACCGGCCTGCTCGAAGCTGAAGAACGGCCCGGTACGGCCGCAGCCCATCTGCACGTCGTCGACGATGAGCAGCATGCCGTGCTTGTCGCAGAGCTCGCGCAGCCCCCGCAGCCACTCGGGACGCGAGGAGTTGATCCCGCCTTCGCCCTGCAGCGTCTCGACGATGACGGCGGCGGGCTCGTTGAGCCCGGAACCGCTGTCGGCCAGCAGCCGCTCGAAGTACAGGAAGTCCGGGAACTGCCCGTCGAAGTAGTTGTCGTAGGGCATCGGGGTCGCGTGCACCAGCGGGATGCCCGCGCCGCCCCGCTTCATCGAGTTACCGGTGACCGACAGCGACCCCAGCGTCATGCCGTGGAAGGCGTTGGTGAAGCTGATGATCGACTCGCGCCCGGTGATCTTGCGGGCGAGCTTGAGCGCGGACTCGACGGAGTTCGTGCCCGTCGGCCCGGGGAACTGGACCTTGTAGTCCAGGCCGCGCGGCTTGAGCAGCTTCTCGTCCAGGGTCTCCAGGAACTCGCGCTTGGCCACCGTGGCCTGGTCGAGTCCGTGGGTCACCCCGTCGCGCTCGATGTACTCGAGCAGTTTGCGCTTGAGCGCCGGGTTGTTGTGGCCGTAGTTCAGCGCGCCCGCTCCCGCGAAGAAGTCGAGGTAGGGCTTGCCGTCCTCGGAGTAGAGGTAGCTGCCCTGCGCACGGTCGAAGGTGGTCGGCCAGGTTCTGGAGTAGCTCCGAACCTCGGATTCCAAGGCACTGAAGATGTCGTTCACGATCCTCCGTTCGGCCTGGCGGTCGCACCCGTCGTGCGCCGGTACCGCCGGCTTCGTACGTCTCGGTCCCCGGCGGGCAGCGTCATCGTTGCCCAGCGAGGAAGCTTTGCTGTCCGTTCACACACCGGACTCACGCCCGCGCTGCGGCCTCGGCGAACGGTCCGACCCGGTAGAGGTCCTCGCCGAGGTGCGCGTCGGGGAACAGCTCCGCCGCGAACAGCTCGCTGCGCACGATCTCGGTTCCCCGGTCGCGCGCGGCAGCGGTGAACAGCTTGATCGAGGCGTCGTTGTCCGCGGTGATGGTCGTTTCCAGGTAGCGCACTCCACGCGGAATCATCCGGTCGAGCAGATGCGCGAGCAGCTTGCTCGCGACGCCGCGACCGCGCTGCGAGGAGTCCACGGCGACCTGCCACACGACGACGGTGTCCGGCGCGTCGGGCCGGATGAAGCCGGTGACGAAGCCGACGACCTCGGTATCGGCCCGAGCCACCACGGACGTCTGCGCGAAGTCGCGGCACCACAGCAGATACGCGTAAGGAGAGTTCACGTCCAGCACGCCCGAATCACGAGTGATCCGGTGCAGAGCCGGGCCGTCGTCCACGACCGGAGTGTCGAACCGCAGCTGCCCGTCCGGCGTGCTCGCGTCCTGAGGCGTGCCGCCGTTCTGAGCCGTTATCTCGCCGGTCATGTCTATCCAAGTTAACAGAACATCGGGTGCGCGTCAGGCAGACGAGAGATTCCCGGACTCGCTACCAGCAAGAACGCAACTCCCCCCGTGATGAGCGCGACAGCGGCGTTGAATTCACGCAGAGAAAGTGCTACCGATAATTCACACTTTAGGTCGATACCCATTTCGATCAAGGCCGTGCCCTGGTGCAACGGTCGAGCCGGGCGCCCGTCCCGATCTCCGAACACCGGCGCTCCGTCGCTCGTTCCACGTGCGGAGATTCGCATGCGGGGCCACCGGAAGAATTCCGGCGACTCCGCGCACCGTGTCACAGCCCACGACGCAGAACCAGACCGGGTTCGTCACAGCGGCCGGAATCACCCGGCCACGAGCGCGAAGGGCACCATGCTCTCGTCCGGACACACGAGTGCCCGGCGCCGCCGGAGCGACACCGGGCACTCGCCTCGCGCGGGCGCGATCAGACGCCTGCGACCTCCTGGATCCAGTCGCGGTACTGGATCACGTTGGTGTAGGCGGTGGTGGTCTGGCGGTCGCTCGTCGACGCGACACCGACCTGGACGTCGCCCGAGAACATCGGTCCGCCGGAGTCTCCGCCCGCGGTGATGCCGTCGTTGCGGCTCGCGCACACCGCCGTGCCACCGCGGTAGTCCTGGCAGGCGATGTCGGTGACGTCGACGTCGGCGACCTTGAGCACCGGCGACTGGCACTCGCCCTCGGGCCGGTCGGTGCAGGTCGCACCCCAGCCGTACACCTGCACGGTCTCGCCCACGTTGACGTCGCCGGGGTTGCCCAGCGGGGCGACCTCGACGTCGGTCGGGCGGTCGAGGTTCACCAGGGCGAGATCGGCAGTGTCGTGCACGTACACCCCACCCGGCTTGGCGTCGAAACGCTCGCCCTGGGCGTGCTCGAGCGCGCCGATGTTGAAGCCGATGTTGTCCCCGGCCCCCTCGACGCAGTGCTGGGCGGTGAGCACCCACTCGGGCGCGATGACCGACGCCGAGCACACGTCTTGATCGCCCTGGAACAGGCGAGCGGCCCACGGACCGCTCTCGGCCTCGGAACCGTCGATGATGTACGGGTTGACCTCGCCGGACGGGGCGGGCGCTGCCGAGGGTTCGTCGGCAGCGACAGCGGGGGCGGCGAAGGTGGCGGCCGCGAGCGCGGCGGCGGCCAGGGTCGACAGAGTACGCGCGAGTGCCACGCTGATCTCCTCAGTTGCGGAGGGTGAAATCGGACAACGGTGGTGATTCACATTTCACCCGATCCGGTGGCGTGTCGAGTTCCTGGTCAAAACTCGCCACGCTGCACTCACGGATCCGTCCAACAAGTCACCCTCACGTGGCCCGCACCTCCCGCTTCGCGGCTGCGCGACGTGAGGCTGTGGCAGCAACAGTGCGCCGAGGGTTGTCCACCGCCTACGCAGACCGGCCACCGGCGGGTTCTCACCTCGTGGCCGGCGAGGCCAGGGGCGACGTGGTTGTCGACGTGGTGCAGGGCGCTACTCGATGTCGACGATCCCGAAGCCGGCCGCGAGGTGAGGTTTCGCCACGAACCACTCACGCAGACCAACCCGCACACCCGGTCAGCGTCGCTGTCCGAGCAGACCCGTCAGCGCCGGGCGCCCCGGACCTCCAGCGAATCCAGCAGTTCCTCGGTGGCCCGAGCGACCGCGTCGACGGCGTTGTCGAAGGCCTCGGCGTTGTGGGCGGCGGGCTGCCGGAAACCGGAGATCTTGCGGACGTACTGCAACGCCGCGGCCCGGACGTCGGTGTCGGTGACCTGCTCGGCGTACGGCGGGCGGAGTGTCTTGATGCTTCGGCACATACCTGCATTGTGCGCCCGACGACCGACGAAGAACTCCTGGCGGAAGGCCTTGCGAGGTGGTTCCGAGGCAGAGGGCCAGCCGCGTACGTGGTGACGGGTCAGCGGCTCCG
Organism: Allosaccharopolyspora coralli; assembly: GCF_009664835.1. Taxonomy (NCBI): domain Bacteria; kingdom Bacillati; phylum Actinomycetota; class Actinomycetes; order Pseudonocardiales; family Pseudonocardiaceae; genus Allosaccharopolyspora; species Allosaccharopolyspora coralli. The sequence continues at coordinate 425,428 of NZ_CP045929.1, read as the reverse complement.
CCGCGCAACCACCCACGCAGACCGGCCCGCGTCACCCGCTGCCGAGATCGAATACCCGACGAAAGTCCCACGTCGGCAGAAGGGGTTCCTCGGTACGGTGTCCCGCGTGATTCGCGTGCTGCTGGTCGACGACGAAGAGCTGGTACGTGCGGGCCTGCGCGTCATCCTGGACAGCGCCGCGGACCTCACCGTCGTGGACGAGGCGGGCGACGGCGCCGACGCGGTGGTCGCGGCGCGCAGGTGCAAGCCGGACGTCGTCGTGATGGACGTCCAGATGCCGCACGTGGACGGGATCGAAGCCACCAGAGCCATCGTGGACCAGTCGTCGCCACCCAAGGTGCTGGTGCTCACGATGTTCGACCTCGACGACCACGTGTACGCCGCGATCGAGGCCGGCGCGTCGGGCTTCCTGCTCAAGGACACGCACTACGAAGAACTGCTGCGGGCGGTGCGCGTGGTCGCCGCGGGCGACGCGATGCTGTCCCCCTCGGTGACCAAGCGGGTCATGGCCCGGTTCGGCGGCAGCCCCGGCAAGGCGAAAGCCGCGCAGGAACGCCTGGACACGCTCACGCCACGGGAGAACAGCATCCTGGAACTCGTCGGCGCCGGGATGTCGAACTCGGCGATCGCCCGGACGTTGCAGCTCACCGAGTCGACCGTGAAGGGCTACGTGAGCCAGCTGTTCATGAAGCTGGACTGCGAGAACCGGGTGCAGGTCGCGATCCTCGCGCACGACGCCGGTGTGGTGAGTTGAGCGTGCTCGACCCGGTCACGGCCCGGAGCCGACTGCTCGGTCGCTGGTTGCTCTCGGAACGGATGTTCCTGTGGTGGTCCTCGCCCGGCGCGGTGCTGTTCGACCTGATGGTCGTCGCCGGGATCTTCTGGGTGAACCCGATCGCGGTGCGGCAGTCCGGCGTCGGCGAAGCGGGCGAGTGGGCGTCCTGGATCATGTCCGCGCTGGCCGTGGCGCTGATCGCGCGCCGGCGGTTCCCGGCGCAGGTGACGCTGCTGGCTCTGGCGGCGACGGCGGTCGGGTTCAACGTGCCGATGCTGACGGTGTGCCTGTGCACGATGGCCCGCTACACCCGGTGGGAAAAGTCGTGGATGGTGGCCGCGTCGAGCAGCGCGGGGCTGATCCTGGCGAATTACTACCTCAATCCGTGGTTGGTGCAGAAGGTCGACGACCTGGGGCCGCTGAGCCTGTGGGACATGGCGTTCATGATGATGTCGTTCGTCGTGACTCCCGGAGTCATCGGCATGTACCTGCGGGGACGGGACCGTGCCGTGGAGGATCTGCGCGAGCGCGCCGAACGCCTCGACCGCGAGCGGCATCTGCTGGCGGCGAACGCGTTGGCCGAGGAGCGCTCGCGTCTCGCTCGCGAGATGCACGACGTCGTCGCGCACAACATCGGCTTGGCCGTCGTCTACACCGGCGCGCTCGAAGCGACCGTATCGGACGCCGACCCGAAGATCTCCGAGCTGGCGCGCAAGATCGGCGACACGAACCGCCGGGCGCTGGGGGAACTCCGCGACGTCATCGACGTGCTACGTCGTTCCAGCGGCGACGAAGAGTCCTCACGCGGTCCGCAGCCCACGTTGCGGGACCTTCCTGACCTGGTGGAACGGTCACGCCACGCGGGCCTGCCGGTGCGGACGACGATGGAGGGCGAGGCCAGGGGCCTGCCGGGGCCGGTGGAACGCACGCTCTACCGGATCGCGCAGGAGGCGCTCTCGAACGTCCACAAGCACGCCGGTTTCGTGTCCACCGAGGTCGTGGTGCGGTTCGCGCCGAACTCTGCCGGGATCCGCATCCGCAACGGCGGTCCTGCACGGCTCCGAGCCCGGGCCAACCTGCCCAGCGGAGGTCACGGGCTGCTCGGGATGCGCGAGCGCGTCTCGCTGCTCAACGGCGAGTTCGCTTCCGGGGAGTGCCGCGACGGCGGCTACGAAGTCTCGGCCGAGCTGCCCGCCCCGGAAACCGGCGAGGTCGACGACACCCAGGAGAACGCGGAGCAGACCGCTCAGGGCACGGGAGGCAGCTCGGAGGCCAGGCCGAACTTCGCGAACAGCGACGTGTCGAAGTAACAGGTCACGTGGGACACACCGCCCGCGGTCACCGTCAACTGCTGCAGCTGGAACGCCCGGTGCACGCCGTCTTCGTCCCGCTCGTAGACCGCCAACACCGGCAACCCGTTCGCCGAGGTGGGCACCATCCGCATGTCGCCCGGCGCCGATGCCGGGCACTGGTCCTCGACGAGACCACGAACCGCGTCGGCACCGACGAACCAGCTGGTGAACGGCGGCATCTCCCACACCACATCCTCGGTGAGCAGCGCGACGATCCCGGTCACGTCGTAGCTTTCGAACGCCGCGACATAGCGCGACAGCAGGTCCCGCACCCGGTCGTCGGCGTTGTCCAAGCGTTCGACGTCCGCGGCGTCGACCTTCGCCAGCTGTGCCCGAGCACGCTGCAGGCTGCTGTTGACCGCCGCGACGCTGACCTCCAAGGCGTCCGCGGCTTCCCGGGCACGCCACTTCAGCACGTCGCAGAGCAGCACGACGGCACGCTGCTGGGCGGTGAGGTACTGCAACGCGGCGACGAACGCGAGGCGCACGCTGTCCCTGGTCACCACGTCCTCGGCGGGGTCGGGGGCCGCGTTCGACCACACCACGGTGTCCGGCAGCGGTTCCAGCCACGGCATGTCCGTATCGGTCGCCAACGTCGCCCGCGCGTCCGGCGACGGCCCGCCCACACCCGTGGGGAGCGGCCTGCGCTGCGCACCCCGCAACGCGGTCAGACACGTGTTCGTCGCGATCCGGTACAGCCACGTGCGTAGCGACGACCGTTCCTCGAACTGATCCCGCGCGCGCCACGCACGCAAGTACGTCTCCTGCACGAGATCTTCGGCCTCGTGCACCGAGCCCACCATTCGATAGCAGTGCGCCGTGAGTTCCCGGCGCAGCGGCTCGATCTGCGCGAGAAAGGCGTCGTCAGCTGTCGCGACCGTCACACCGGAGACGATACCGAGCGCCCCGACAATTTTCGCCGGTTCCGCCGGTCTACCTCGTCGGTACGGGGGACGCGCCCTGACTCACCGTGGAGGTCGACATGCTGCTTGAGAACAAGAACGCCGTCATCTACGGCGCCGGAGCGATCGGCGCCGCCGTAGCGCGCACGTTCGCGGCCGAAGGCGCCCGGGTCTTCCTCGCCGGGCGCACCCGCACCACCCTCGATGTCGTGGCGAAAGAGGTTCACGCCGCTGGCGGTTCGGCCGAGACCGCCGAAGTCGACGCGCTCGACGAAAACGCCGTCCACGCCCACGCCGACGACGTGGCGGCACGTGCGGGCAGCCTCGACGTGGCGTTCCCCCTCGTCGGACTACAGGACGTGCAGGGCACCCCGATGGCGGACATGGCCCTGTCCGATTTCGAGCGCCCGATCCACGTCGCGGTGCGTTCGACGTTCCTCGTGTGGCGTGCGGCCGCCCGTCACATGCGCGGCCAGGGCGCGGGCGTCCTCCTCGCGTTCGGCGGCGAGGGCGACCCCATGCGCGATCACTACCTCGGCGGGTTCCAGATCGCACTGCACACCGTCGAAGCGATGCGCAGGCAGTTCGCCACCGAGCTCGGGGCGGACGGGGTCCGCGTAGTGACCCTGCGAACGGGCGGCATCCCGGAGAGCATCCCGGCAGACTTCGCGCACAAGGAGGCGATCACGAAGGAGCTCGAAGCGGCGACTCTCGGCGGCAAGACCGCGTCGCTCGAGGATCTCGGCAACGTCGCTGCCTTCGTCGCCTCCGACAAGGCTCGGACCATGACCGCCGCCACGGCCAACATCAGCTGCGGCGCACTCCTCGACTGAAGGACCGCACACGGAACCACACCGAGCGAGCGCCACGCTCACACCAGGTGAGCGGCACGTTCGCCTCGTCACGTGAGGCGAAAGTGCCGTTCGCCTCGCCACGTGAGGCGAAAGTGCCGCTCGCCTCGCCACATGAGGCGAAAGTGCCGTTCGTCTCGTCACGTGAGGCGAAAGTGCCGTTCGCCTCGTTGGGGTGTGTCATCCGAGAGCACCTACGTGTCGGCGGGAGCCTCCACGACGACGATGGTGTTGCCGTCCGGGTCACGCAGCATGAACAGCAGCGGCGCGCCAGAGGTGCGCGTCGGCTCCGGGTCGAGGTCGATGCCGCCGACGGCGCGCAACCGTTCGTACTCGGCGACCACGTCCGACGTCTCGACACCGATCATGCCGCCACCGGGCGCTCCTCCCATCGCCGGGTTCAACGCCAACCGGGTCCGGGAGCCCGGAGGCGCCACCTCCAACCAGCGCATCTCGCCGTTCTCGCCGAACGCGGTGTCGCCACGAAGCTCGAAACCGAGCTTGCCGGTGTAGAAGGCGCGCGCCGCGTCCTGGTCAGCGACGGCGAACATGGCTACGCCGATGTTCGAGACCGTCGTTCGCGTGTTCGTCGTGTCATCAGTCATGGGAGTCAGACCCCTCCGTTCGGAGGAACTCATCGGGGGCTCCAGGATTCTCCCCGCGTCATCGGGCCTACTGCGGACACGCCGACGTGCGAGCACGCTGCACACGGTCCGGTCTGCCTCCCGGGAGGGCGACCAGGGGACCTCGTCGTCCTCAGAGTGCATGGGGGAACTGGCCGTTGTGCCCGGAGGGCACGGTCCTACGTGACCAGCCACGACAAGGTGGGACGCTCCGGCGTTCAGAGTTCGTGCCTCGCAAGGCAGGGGTTCTCGCCGTGTACGCGTGGTACTCAAGAGGACCTCAACGCTGCGAAGCGTGAAGTGGGACGCCGGTCATGGACCATAGACCCAAGTTCCACAATGCCCTCTCAGGAGCGGAACTCGCGGCTGCTCACCACCCAGGACGGTCGTAGTCAACCGTGACGTCCGAGCGGTACGGCACGGTGGGGCGGCCCGAACCACCGGCCAGGAGACTATGTTCTGGATCACGACAGCGTGCTGAACGGACGTCTCCGCGACTCTCATGGGCATCGCAGACCGCCGCAGGAGGGCACCGGAGGAGGAGCGTGAAGATCGCCAGCCGCAGCAGCAGGCCGACATGGCTGACGTGGCTGCGCCTCGCCGGCCGCGCCGGGATACGACTCGTCCGCATCACCGTCGAAGTGATCAGTCGGCACCGGCTCACCGGCCTGGCGGGCGAGGCCGCGTTCTTCATGCTCACGTCGCTGCCGCCGCTGCTGTTCGGGCTGGTCGGCACGCTCGGCTACTTCGCCGGAGTGATCGGCTCCGACACCGTCGGTGCGGTGCGCGGCACCCTGGAGACCGCGGCGGGCGCCGTCCTCTCGCCGCAGGGCATCGAGCAGCTCCTGCGCCCGACCCTCGACGAGGTGCTCAGTACCGGTCAGGCAGGAGTGGTCTCGATCGGGTTCGTCATCGCGTTGTGGTCGGGGTCGGCAGCACTGAACGTCTTCGTGGACGCGATCTCGCTGGTGTACAACCTCGCCGAGCAACGCAGCATCGTTCGCCAACGGTTGCTGTCGCTGCTGCTGTACACCCTCGGGCTGATCAGCGGCATCGTGCTGCTGCCGTTGCTGGCCGTGGGGCCCGGCTGGCTGTCCGCGCTCGCACCACAAGCGTCCGGACTGATCCACTGGTTCTACTGGCCGGGGATCGCGTTGGGGTCGATCGCGGTGCTGACCACCCTGTACACGTTGGCGGTGCCACTGCGCACCCCCTGGCGTGAACACATCCCGGGGGCGGTGCTGGCTTTGGTGCTGTGGCTGCTCGGCAGCGCGGCGTTGCGCGTCTACCTGACGATCATCCTCCAGCAGTCCCCCGTGTACGGGTTCCTGGCCGCCCCGGTTGGCCTGCTGTTCTGGCTCTACCTCACCGCGTTCGCGGTACTCCTCGGCGCCGCGGTGAACGCCGAGCTCGACCGCGTCATGCCCAGCCGGGTCACCGCGCGGAAACGGGCGCGGCTCGCAGCGGCAGCGCAGGACTGACGCTCACGGCGCCGGGGTGCACCGCGTTCGTCCGGCCGACGCGCTCGTGTCAAACCAGGGGTTCAGTTGAGAACGACTATCGCCGCGTTCAGAGCGGTCGCGAAGGCCGTCCACGCCCAGTAGGGAACGAGCAGGAGCGCGGCCACGCCGTCCCGGCGAGCGAACACGACGATCGTGGCGGCGACCACGACGACCAGCAGCACGATGTCGACCAGGGCTGCGACCGGCGCTCCGGCACCGAAGAACAGGGGCGTCCAGACGGCGTTCAACACCGGTCCGACCGCATAGAGGCTCAGCTCGGTCTGCACCGTTCGCCATTGGCCCGCGCTGCGCCAGAGCTGCCAACCGGCGGTGGCGATCAGTACGTACAGCACAGTCCAGACCGGACCGAACACCCATGACGGCGGTGCCCACGAAGGCAGGGTCAACTCGGTGTAGCTCTCGCTCGCGGTCACCGAGGCCAGCGAGCCGACCACCGCGATCACGGCGACGACGGCGAGGAAGCCTAGCCAGACACCCACGACGTGCGGCCATGTCCGGACGCCAATCAGCGTCGCCATGAGGCCCCCTCGACGGATCGGTTGCTCCGTCGATTGTGCTTGCCGGGCAAGCCTCGTGCGACGACACGCGCAGCACAGCGTGACGCGGGGCGCTTACCACCGTCTGGGGAGACGCCGCCGCTCACCGCGTCCCAGAGCACTCCTGGCCTGCTGCGCGAGGGCTACATCGTCGTCTCTCATCGCTGCGCCCACGGCGCACCGACGTCTTGCGGTTCCTCAGCCAGGGGCGCCGGGCATGGAGGGCATCTGCGGCAAAACCGGCGGGCCGGCGAAGAGGTCCAGGTACATTCCTCCCGCGACCAGCAGCCCGAGCACACCGAGTGCGACGCCGCCCAGTGCGACGGCGTTGACCCATCGCGCGCCACCGGTCCGCTTGGCCAGCGCGGCCAGCACGACCCCACCGACGAGGATGGCGAGCAAGGCGAAGACGCCGTTGACCATCGCGACCGCGTTCCACGGTGCGCCGTAGAGGGTCTGGATCTGGTCGCCACCACCCCCGCCGGTTTGTTGCTCGATCGTTCCGACGATTTCCTGCCGGGTACGCATCATCTCGCCGAGCGACGTGCCGCTCAGGGAACTCAGCCCGAGCCCGGCGCTGACGACGGCCGCAGCCCCCGCTCCCATGCTCGTGGCCGAGGCTCCCGTGGCGGTCGTCGCCGTGGCCGTGGAACCGCCCGGCTGGGCCGGGACGTTGTGAGGGTCGTCAGCGCCAGCACTGCCGTCGCCGCGCGCCTGAGCGCTCGTGTCGGCCGGTGCCGCGTCCTGTGACTCGAGCACCGAAGTGTCTGCCTGCTCGCCCTCGGGCTCAGTGCCCTTGTCGCTGCTGTTCAAAGCCATCACTCGCCACGCTACGCGACGAAACACACGCGACCCGGAACGCCCGCCGAAGGTCTTCGGTCCCAGGCAGGGCCCCGGGCAGTCCGCTACGCCGTAACCTATGAAACCGTGTCTACGGGTTACATGTGGGTCGACCTCGGTGTCCTGCCCGCTTTCATTGCCGCTGTCGTCGTCCTCTTGCTGGCTCCGGGGCCGGACATGGCCTTCATCGTGGCCACCGGATTGCGAGACGGTCGGGGCGGCGCGACCCGAGCTGCCTTGGGCATCACCGCCGCAGTCAGTGTCTACGTCGTTCTCACGGCCCTGGGCGTCGGCGCGTTCCTTGCCGCTGCGCCGGGCATCGCAGAGGTGATCCAGCTCGGCGGCGCTGCGTATCTCTCGTATCTCGCATGGGCGACCTGGCGTTCGAGCGGGTCGCCGCTGGAGCCGTCCCCCGAACAGTCGGCCAACGTGTTCCGGCGTGGTTTCGCAGTGAACATCGCCAATCCGAAGATCATGCTCCCTTTCACCGCGTTCCTGCCGCAGTTCCTCGGCGAGGCCACCGAAAATCCGGTCCTCCAGTGCTCATGCTGGGCTTGATTCTGCAGACCCTGGGCTTGCTCGCGGATCTCGGGATCGGATACCTGGCAGGCGCGGTCCGGGACCGGGTGCTGCATCGAACGACGACCCGGACGCTCCTCGAACGGCTCGCGGCAGGCGTCTACGGCACGCTGGCCACCCTTCTACTGGCTGGCACCGTCCGCTGAGAAGACCGCCGTGGCACCGCGACCAATGCGATCACGGTCCAAGGCTGGAAACTGGCCAACTGTCAAGAAGGTCCTGGGGCCACACCCGGCCAGTGCTGCGACAAGCGGCTATCGGTGCGTACGGTCTCGCCACCAGCGCGAGAGTGATGAGGCTGCGGTCTGGATGGACTCCGGCCTGGTTTTCACGAGCACGATCGGAACACCGACCGAGCCTGACAACGTCCGGCGTAGTTGGTACGCCCTGCGCAAGGCGATCGTTCACCCGGAAAAACGGTTCCACGACCTCCGGCACACCTGCGTGAGCTTGCTGCTCGACGTCGGAGTCCCGCCACACATCGTCTCGAAGATCGTCGGGAACTCGGACATGCGCGTGACGATGGGGATCTACGCGCACGCTTCAGTCGAAGAGCAACGGCAAGCCCTGACAAGCTGGAGAACCACCTTGACTGAGCCGGTTGCTACAGCCGTTGCTAAAGAACGAACCCCGGTAAATCTTCCGCCAGGGGTTTCCCTGGTCACCGATGGAGCCGCCGAGGGGACTCGAACCCCTGACCGTCCGCTTACAAGGCACGGTTCCGCACGTCTCGTCGGTTCGGATTCGTTCGACACCAGCAGGAATCGTCGTGGCCTGGTCCTTTGTGGATCGGCACGATAGGGCTGGGTTGCTACAGCCGTTGCTGAACCGGCGGCCGTGTGCGCCTACCGGCACCGGGCCATGACTCGCACGCCACCCTTACCGCGTCCTTGCCCGCCGCACTGCCGAGGTCGGCAGCATCAACCCGGGACTCCCGATCCCGCTACCGGCCCCGCACCCAGGGCCAGCCTTTCCGTCGTCGAGGTGACCCCCGGCGGGATCGGGACGCCGAAGGCGGGGTTGATGCTGTCGACCTCGGCTTTGACCATCCCGGGCGCGGAGAGGGTGGCACCACCGACTCGAGGTGACGAGTGACGATATCTGCACCCTTCACGCACGCCCCGCACGTGATGGCGGGCGTGCCGACCCGTCGCGACCGCCCGGCGCAGAGCGAGGCACGAGCGGCGCGCCAGGTCGCCGGAGTTGGCCGCCCGACCGCCCCGTCCCGGGGCGGCTTGAAACCGTACAGAAAGTCCTCACATTGGTTGTCCTCCGTCGGTTCATGGGCGGCCTACGTGCTGACCATGACCGGGCACGAATCGGTCATTGGTGCGTGAACGTCTTCGACGCAGGCAAAGGGCGCGTGGCTTGGGGATGCCGGGGTAAGAAACCAGTTGATCGACGTGCACCACGGCCGCCGTACCAAAGCAGCGTGTCGTCCAACAACTCCAGCATGAGCTGCACCGGCGCGTGCAGCCCATCGACCTAGCCATCGAAGTGAGGATGGACAATCGGACATGGTCTTGCGGACGGACTCCTGCTCTAGACCGAGAGGATGGGGGTGTACCCAGTTGTGGTTTCGGGCTCTTCAACCGGATGGCCTTCAGCTTCCACCCAGGCGTGTGCTCGGAACGGGTCGTGGCGCACACCTGAACGCCATATTGGCCAGCTGCCACGGAGTCGGCTGATCACAACGGTCGCGATGGAACGTTGTACACAGCCTTCTCCAGCACACATAATGCTTACCGAGGTTACGATCTCGCGCGCACGAGCTGCCTCGCGGTACGTGGCGGGACGCGCCCCGGTTCGCAGAAGACGCAGCAGCCGCATGAGCACGACGGGTGGCGTAAGCGCTATGAGTCTCGCTGCACCTACGGCGGTCAGACCGACTGCACGATCGACCAAAGACAGTCTCGCGGCGGGCGGAAGTGGGATTGGCGTGCTCACTTTTTGCGCCTCACCAAGTTGGCCGACTCGAGCTGAGTAATCAATATCGCAAGGTCATGCTCCAGCTGCGCAGGGGAGACAGGAAGTTCTGAGCCCATCAGACGAGCTGTCTCTGTCGCAGATTGCCCGGACAGGAGATGTTTGAGCATCAGGTTCCCGGTCTCATTGAGTTGCCAGTACCGTCCTGCTTTTCCGTCGAGAAGTACTGCGGAACCGTCCGGGAACGCGGAATGGGTCACATGGCGACATAAGTTGACTTTCACCCGAGTCCTCCTGATCGCGCTTTAAGCGTTTGCTCTAAGCCACGCCTCGGTCGCTAGTGTCTCGTTCAGCATGGTTGGGTGGTGGTTGGGATTTGGTGGCGCCTCTAGAGTGTCAACTAGAGAATCTATGTCCAGCAGCCCAGCTTCAGCCAAGTGGGATTCCGTGCAAATCTTCAATAAATCTTCACGGGATTTTCGCATGCCATCGTAAACTTCGGACGACACATCAGCTTTGGTCGATCGGCTCAGAACCTCGGATGGCACTTCTCTCTCCATTGCTGCCCGGATCAAGGGCTTGAAAGTCCACGGATCCGCCTTCTCCTCCGGCCGGACGGAGAGCGCAATATTGACTACATGATCATCCAGAAAGGGGAATTCGGACGAAAGAAACTCTTGTGCAAGAGTTTGCCCGGTCATTCGGGTCACGCGACCAGCGTTGATTATACTCTCAGCTGCATCATGCTGGCCACGCTCTGTATCGAATGGCTCATCATTTTGTGAATTTGTCAGCGAGTCCCGAACAATTTCAACGGCATCATTGGTGAGCCAAGGCGGCAAACGGAAAGGTGTCCCCCAAGAACCCAGCAAATGACGTGGCATGGGGCTCGTCAGGTCTGCGATCTGCTGTTGCTGCCATTCGGTGTAAGAGGACTGATTCATGAGGAAGTGAAGCATGTCGCCGCGGCCGCAGGCCGGGCGGCGTGCACGGAAGGCCTGAACGTAGCGATAGCCACGGCGGGGGGTTCGCCTAATGAGACCATGTAAGTAAGTTGGAGGCGGCTGTAGGACCTCGTCGCCACCGGCTCCGCCGATATGGATGGTACTGCCAAAGCTGCGTAGTTGGCGGCCGATGGCCGCGGTGCGGCTGCGATTGCGGAAGCCTGAGTCAGGTTCGTCTAGTCCGGCACTCGCTGTCAAAGCGTCCGAGAACGGTAACGGGAGTTCGTGCGGTTGCTGGACGAGGTGTTTGCACCCGGGCATCGACGCTGCCGCAAGGGAAGCGAATCGAGCGTCGTCGTTCGCGCGGTCGTCACCCGCCTGTGTAATCAGGAGCGGTCTTGACCGCAGCTGGTAGGCGAGCAGGCACAGCGGCGTGGAATCGAGTCCTCCGGATAGGTCCGCACTGAGATTCTGCCCTGCGACGTCGGTTCGGGCAGCCACCGCCGACCGAAGCGCTTCGCCGAGCGGCTCTGCGGCTTCGGCGACCGTCATCTCGGGCGATGGTGGGTGCCACCATCGATGCGTGGTGACCTTTCCAGAGTCCGTAAGTGCGGCGTACGTTTCGGTTGGAACCGCCTCGACGTCACGCCACGGCGATCCAGAGCGTAGTGATCGCGGGCTCGGCGGGTATACCAAGCGAGCGCAAAGCCATGTGTAGTCGAGCTCTCGGCCGGTGGGCAGACAAGCCGCGACGAGATCACTTCGGCTTCCGACAACTGAATATCCGGAGCGGTTTGCAGAGTGAAACACCCGCTTGACCCCAGAGACAGGACCCTGGATTCGACATCGGTCACCAATCTTGGCCAAAATGAAGAAAGACCCGCGAAGCTCCCTGGCGAGCGGCGTGACGTCCTCGATTCTGGTGACGCCGTCGATGTAACGCTCAACAATGTTGCGCGCTCCCGCCGCGTTCCCAATCACGGCGATATGTGCGTTTTCGCGTCTAATGGCGGCGACCTGTGATTCGGCCCACGAGCCGATAATCCACGGTCGTCCCGACGAATGGTGAATTACTGACGTTGCCTGATGGCTGATATCGGCCCCGACGGTGAGGCTGGTCGACTGGTCTGGAAATGCGACGAACCATGCCTCACCGCCAGGAGAACCGTTCGTGCAGTTCTCGAGCATTAAGCCCTCTGTGTCCGACGAGCCGAAATCAGGGGCCAGCCCAGGTAAGGGGCTGCGGTTCCCAAGTAGTCCCGTTGATCCCGCGAGTGTGGTCCCGGAAGCTACCGATCTCGATCAGCGAGGGACGCACATATGAGTCTTGTGCGGCGACGGGCTCGTCGGTCATCTGATTTTCGTTCATCGTGACCCTTTCTTAGTTCGGTAGGATTGCTACTGCCATAAGCGAATAGGCCTGATTTAGTTGTTCACTAAAACTGAAACAGGGTCAAGCGATCGTCGCAAGAGTCAGGATGATTTGCAATGGCGAATTAGTGACGGAACACGACAGTGCGAAGGAGGATAAAGTTGAGAATGGTGCTCAGCGCTTGCGCAATCACCCAGCTAAGCGCGTATCGTACCAGTTCCCCATCAGTGATGGGTACTGTGGGGAGCACCCCGAGTAGTAGTTCATTGGATCCTACGTTGACAGCAAGAGTCGCTAGATAGACTGCCGCGAAAAGCGCTACCGTCATAACGGAGTGCCCGTTGCTGTCCGAGTTGAACGTAAACCGCCGATTTACAAGATAGGACGCAGTGGTACCTAAGATGAACCCTGCGGTCTTGCTGCCGAACGAAGGTGCGCCCGCTGCCAGAAAAATTGAGTAAGTTCCTGCGTCGATCACTGCGCAAGTACTACCTATAAGAACGAACCGAACCAACTGCTGACGCAGGGAAAGTGTACGAGGGCTCACGCCTTCGTCAACAGTACGCATTTTTCTCCCGCCGACCGTGAGCAGTTTCAAAGTTCAGGTTATCAGAAGCAAGCACGGCCACTGCGCTGGCCTCAGGTGTCGCGCGTATGCAGGACGGCTACTGCATGCCGCGTGTTGTATCGCACCACCCGATCATCCGGACTGGAGCTGGGTGACGGCGAGCTCGTGGTAGAGGTCATCGTGTGCGATCAGCTCCTCGTGGTTTCCGATCGCACGGACGTAGCCTCGGTCAAGAACGACGACTCTGTCAGCATCCCGCACCGTGGCCAGGCGGTGGGCAATGACGAAAACTGTGCAATGCGTAGTGCCGCCCATCAACGTGTCTCGCAGCGCATCCTCAGTTCGAGCGTCGAGGTGTGCGGTGGCCTCATCGAGTAGGAGCAATCCCGGCCTCCGTAGGAATGCACGAGCGATCGCGAGGCGTTGACGCTCTCCCCCGGAGAGGGTGACGCCACGCGCACCAAGTTGGGTGTCGATTCCCTCCGGAAGACGCTCAACAAGAGAGGACAGGTGAGTTTCGCGGATGACTTCAGCGATCCTGTTAGCGCTAGCGTGCGGTGCCGCGTAGCAAAGATTCTCCCTCAGCGTCCCCTCAAGCACGGGAGCGTCTTGTTCGACATGACCGATGCGGCTTCGTAGTGCCCCGCGGTTAATGGAACCGATGTCAGTCTCGTCTAGTCGGATGACCCCCGCTGTCGCGTCATAAAACCGCAACAGCAGAGAAAAGATCGTGGACTTGCCTGCGCCAGACGGGCCTACCAGGGCTACTCGCGAACCAGCCGGCACAGTAAACGCGACTCCGCGGAGTACCTCTTCACGACCGGGATAGCTGAACCGCACTCCCTCGAACTCAAGAGCGGGAGCGTTTACCGTCTCCTTTTCAGAAGGGGCGTGAGTGTGGTCAACATCAGGCTCAACTTCTAGCTTGTATACCTCCGAAACGCGTGCGGCCGCACCGAGTCCTTGCTGAATCATGGTCGTTGCCCGGACGAGTTCAGAGAGGGGGGCGGTGATGTAGAACAAATAGAGAAGGAACGCCACCAGCGTCGACACTGACAGTGTCCCCGCTGCGACGAAGGCGCCTCCGACGCCGAGGACGATCAGGAACGAGACCTGCAATGCCATTTCGGAGACGACGCTAAGTACAGCGTTCCACCGGGCCCCTAAGAGGCCAGCCTCGTATGCCTCAGCTGAGGCACGCTCGACAATCGTCTGCTCGCGTTCCTCTGCTCCCGCGGCTTTAACTGTGCGCGACGCGCCGAGCGCGCGATCCAAAGCTGATCCGACACGTCCGACAGAAGTCTGGGCATGCTCTGTGGCCTCTCGAATGCGGGGCATAACGATGCGGACGATGCCACCCACAACAATCAGCACAATTAGTGTGACGCCGAACAGTCGCAGATCCAAGACCGCCATGAGGATAAGGGCCCCAATTAGCCCCACCGTTCCGTTGACAATCTGAACCGGAGCTAGCGCGGCTGCTGTTCGAATCCAGTTGGTATCCGCAGTAGCCCGGGAGATCAGGTCGCCGGGAGAACGCGCGTCGAGTTCAGGCACCCGGAGACGCACAAGCCTCGAGGAAAGGTGGCGACGAACACCGAAGACCACCTGTTCACCTACACGTCCAAGCAAGTAGGTGTTCACGCCATTAGCAACGCCACTGACAGCAATGAGCGTGCAGAGCACGAGGACCGGTGGGAGCAATGAGTCACCCACACCAAGCGCGTCGATTACTGCGCGAACAGCAAGCGGCTGAGCAAGCCCGGAGGCGCTGCTGACGAGTGCAAGGAGTAGGCCGATCGCCATCACCGAAAGGTGTGGGCGAGCATGGTCGAACAGAATGCGCACAGACGCTGTGTCTACAGCGCAAACCGACTCGAACGCCACCTTCCACGGCGGAAGTGAGATGGGACACAGCGCGCCGCCGAGTTTGGCGACGCCTGAACCTACGGTAAGTCGTGCGCCGCAAGAAGAGGGACCTCCATTGAGGCAACGACGCTGACAGGGGCCGCTAGCAGGACGGGCGCTGATGCGATGAAGGAGCGGGGGCCTCCGCTCTTCTGGGTCCGAGAGCGCTCGGGGTGCTCACTTCACACGACGAAGGAGGTCCTGGTATTGAAGTATGACGGCAAGCAGTTTGTTGGGATCGCTGTGCACCGTCGCCGGGCGGTAATCGTGCTGCAGGGGTGCCGCCGGTGAACGGTTGGGCCTCGCTCGCATCGAGAACGACCCGCTGACGTTAGCGGCCGAGATCGCGAAGGCCGGTGCCGATCCCGAGGTGGTGTTGGAGGCAAAATGCGGGTGGTATGGGACCGCGGACGTGCTTGCCAAGGCGGGGTGCACACGTGCACCTGGCGCATCCGCTGGGGATCAAGCAGCGTGAACCGGTTTCCCTGCTGTGTAGGAGTTTTCCTGTACTCATGACCTGTGTTGGTGTGTACCCCCGGGTGCTGACCAGGTAAAATCAGAGCCATGCGCGGAGCAGGTGACCAGATGACCGTTGGAGAACGGATCAAGTTCTATCGACGGAGGCGGGGCCTGACTCAGGAGGTCTTGGCGAACCTGGTTGGTCGCAAGGAATCCTGGCTGAGCAAGATCGAGCGCGGTGAGCGCGACATTCGTCGGCTCGACGTCATCTCCGACGTTGCTCGTGCGCTTCGTGTGACTGTGCCGGATTTGTTCGGTCAGCCGGTACTGATGGAAGACGACGAGCAGAACGATGACATACCGGCTGTTCGTGACGCCCTGATGACTCCGCGTCGGCTCTCCCGCACCCTGTTCGGCGCGGCTGCGGCCCCGATCAACGTGAATCCGACTTCGTCGGCGCACTTTGTCGAGCAAGCCTGGGACGGCTACCAATCAGGCAGGCTCGGTCGTGTCGTGTCCTCACTTCCCGGTCTCATTGAGACTGCACAACAGCTCGAGGACGCCGCGAATGCTGGCGAGGGTGACGTGCGGGCATGCTGGGCTGTGTCGGCTCGGACCCACCACCTGGCCGCGACGACGTTGAGCAAGGTGGGTGAAGCGGACCTCTCGTGGATCGCTGCGGAACGAGCCATGCAAGCTGCGGATCACTCTGGCGACCCGCTCGTACTTGCCTCGGCTGCACGGGCCGGCACGCACGCGCTGCTCGCGGTTGGACGATTCGATGACGCGCTGTCGCTGGGTAACACCGCGTCGACCTGGCTTTCTCCCCAGATGGCCAAGGGCGACCCGTCCGCGTTGAGCCTGTTCGGCATGTTGCACCTACGTACCGCCATCGCTGCCGCTCGTCGGCAGGATCGACAGACGGCGACCGAGTTGCTCCGTCAAGCGCACTCGGTCGCGCGGAGCCTCAACGAAGACGGCAACTACTGGCAGACAGGGTTCGGGCCAACGAACGTCGAGCTGCACCGTTTGGCCGCTGCTCTCGACCTCGGAGACGTGCCCTACGTCGTCGAACACGGTCCGTCCATCGCGGTAGAGCACTTGCCCGTGGAGCGGCAAGCGACGCACATGATCGACGTGGCTCGCGCGCAAAGCATGGTTGCCGAGGACGAACCGGCTCTGCAGAACCTGCTGACCGCCGAACACGAGGCTCCCCAGCTCGTGCGGCACAACCCCGGTGTCCGCGAAACGGTGAAAGCGATGCATCGCAGAGCACCGGTGACTGGCGGCGCGAAGTCCTCGCCACTGTCCGGACTTGCCGAGCGTTGCAGGGCTCTTCAGTGAACACCTCGCGCCCCACCCTCGGCTTGCTCATCACCGCTGCCGGAGGCGCGGAACGCATCCGGGAGAAGTTCGTCCAACCGGCTATCGAGGCCGGCTGGTCGGTGGCCATCGTTGCCAGCCCCACCGCCGCCACGTGGTTGGACAACCTCGGTGAGGTGCGCAGGCTCGAAGCAGCTACCGGGTACGAGGTGCGTATTCAGCCGCGAATGCCCGGGGAATCGAGCCCCCATCCACCGATCGACGTCTACGCAGTCGTGCCGGCCAGTGCGAACACAGTGGCCAAACTCGCTCTCGGCCTGGCCGACAACCAGCTTCTGACCACGGCTTGCGAGGTCATCGGCGGGCAGGTGGTGCCCGTCGTCGTGTTCCCCCGCGTCAACGCCGCCCATGCTCGGCAACCCATGTGGGACCAGCACCTAGTGGCTCTGCGGAAGGTCGGCGTTCACCTCGTCTACGGTGACGACGTCTGGCCACTACACGAACCTCGCCAGGCTCCACCCGGAAAAGACCTGCCGTGGCCTGCGATTCTGCAGACCGTCAACGACGCCTACGTGAACCGTCCAGACCCCTCATAGACCTACCCGGACAGTTTGTCCGGGTCGTACGCCCTCCTCGACTGTCTACTGGTGTCACTCCGCGATGACGGGGTTTGAAACCAAAGTAGACAAAAGCCGAGGAGGGCTTTGTTATGCGTCTGTTGATTGATGTGTCGCAGGTGTCGTTCACGGTCTCGCGTGAGGCCGAGCCGAAGAATGATCAGAACGGTGTGCAGCGGATGGACCGCAACACCAAGGAGCCGTTGTTTGCTGTGCAGCTGGTTGCCGTGGATGAAGGCGGGGCCGAGGTGATCAACGTGACCGTCGCGGGTGCTGTCCCGCCGAAGGTTGCGAAGGGTCAGCCGGTGTCCCCGGCGGAGCTTCAGGCGATTCCGTGGGCGCAGAACGGGCGCAACGGCACTGCGTATCGCGCGAAGTCGATCACACCAGTCTCGACCGGTACTGCGTCGGGTAAGTCCTCGGGCGCTGCCGCGTCCTGAACACCACCCCTTGTGGACGCACCGAAAGGTTTGTGTGATGACGCAGCTTCGTAGTGAATTGACCGATCAATGGTGGTGCCAGTGGCGCGCCGTGTGCGCCGAGAAGCACAGCTGGCACGTGTTCTCGATGAACCGGCTCTACCGCTCGAATGAGACCGGTAGATGGCCCGATTGGGATGGAATCCGGGAGATGGCACGTGTACGTGCCTATCTGGACGGCGTCGCCTCACTGCTGATGGCGAAGGTCGCCTTCGCCGAGGCTGGCTTCGAGGTCTCGCAGTTGTCCGTACCGGAGACGGAAGGACGGTTGTGATGCAGTGCGACGTCCGCGAAATCCAGTACACCGACGGCACCAGCGAGTTGGTTTTGCATGGTGCTGATGGTGAGCAGTTGGTCCGGTTTCACACGATGGATCAGATGCTCGATGTGATTGATGTGTTGATCGGCTGTGTGGAGTCGATCCAGCAGGCCGAGTCCGCATTCGGACTGGCACACCGCTAACGAACCAGGTGAAACGGGACCGGCTCGAGGGTGCTGGCAGGCGTCTCGACCCGGCCCCGTTTCCCCACATTCATTCGTGCTTCTCAACTGTGCCTGGGAGGGCGTTGAGCATGGCTAAGGCTACTCGCAGCACCCGTCGCGGCGCGACCGTGGACGTGGTGGAAATGATGCCCCGACCGAAACAGTGGGTCGGGTTCGTCATCCTCGGAACACTGGTGCGCTGGCGCGCCGAAATCACCACCCTCGTGCTCGGGCTGGTGCTGTTCTTCTGGCTGGATTCCTTCGGCAACCCCTGGCTCACCGGCGGTGTCCTCATCGGAATCCCACTACTCGTGTTCGCGATACCGCACACCCGGCGGATGGTGGTCTCGCGCGTGTGGTGTGTGGTCGATCGGCATCGGATCCGCTCGTCGTTGCGGCAGACGAAGATCCGCACGGTCACCCGTGACGGGGACTACCCGTTGTTGTTTTGGGCTCGCCCGACGAAGACCGGTGAACGGATCTGGGTCTGGCTGCCGGCCGGTTCGGCCGCTCGGGACGTTGAAGACGCCCTGGATTACATCGCCCCAGCGTGTATGGCCCGGGACGCCCGGCTGCACACGGTCCGGAAGCTGTCGACGGTGTGTGCGATCGATGTGATCCGCCGCGATCCCCTCGCCGCCTCGGCGGTCGGTTCGCCGTTGTCGCGGTTCACGAAACACCGTGCGCCGGCGGAGCCGGATGCGGCCACGGTGACGCCGATCAAACCTACTCCGCCGGCCCCGACGGCCGCCTCGGAGACTCCTGCCGACGAGCGCCGCACCGGTGCCTCGGCTGCTGACTCGAAAACGTCTGAGACCGCCCGGAAGCCCGTTGCGGCTGCGGTGGTCGTGAACGGAGAGGACCTGAGTGACTATGTCGACTGACACCCAACCCCTGGATAAACCGGTCCCCGTGTCGGGGTTGTCCATCTACGACCCCGTCCATCTCGGCATCGACGAGCGTGGCTACGGCGTGGACATCGAGTTGATCTACCGCAACATCCTGCTCGGCGGCGAACCCGGCTCCGGAAAGTCCGTCGCTTTGAACAACATCGTCGCCCACGCAGCGATGTGCACCGACACCCGGCTGTGGCTTTTCGACGGCAAACAAGTCGAGTTGGGCCTGTGGAAGTCCGTGTCCGACGTGTTCGTCGGCCCGGACATCGATGCCGGTCTCGCACGCCTTCAGGAGCTGCAACGCGTCATGGACTGGCGCTACGACGAACTCGACCGCGTCCGCCGGCGCAAAATCACCCAGACCGACCCGGTCGACGTGATCGTCGCGGTCATCGACGAGATCGCCTACTACTCCGCGACCATCGGCAGCAAAGAACAACAGGAGAAGTTCGTGCGCCTCGTGCGTGACCTGGTCGCTCGGGGTCGTGCCGCCGGCGTCATCGTCGTCGCCGCCACCCAACGCCCCAGCGCCGACATCATCCCCACCAGCCTGCGGGACTTGTTCGGGTTCCGGTGCGCGTTCCGCTGCACCACCGAGGCGTCCTCGGACATCATCCTCGGGCACGGCTGGGCCAAACAAGGCCAATCCGCCACGCATATCGCACCCGAAGACCGAGGCATCGGCCTCCTGCTGGCTGAGGGTGGCATGCCGCGTCGGATGAAATCCGCCTACCTCTCGGATGCCGACATTTACGCGCTCGTGGACTACGCCCACCAACTCCGCACCACCATCGCCTACTAACCACCCTTTTTCGGTTTCTCGCAACGAAATCTCGCTATTCCGATCGTAGGAGGAGTGTGTCTCATGTACGTCACGTATCCACTGGCCGTCGCTGTCGATGAACTGTGGCTGTTCATCGAATACCCGGACACGAACGAGGTCGACTGCTTCCGCCTGGGCATCGACACCCGTACCGGCCAATATTCAGCCTTCGCCCCCGAATGCGTCCACACCGACGGGTTGATTCCCGTCCTACGGACACAAGGGGAACCGGTTCCCGGGTTCGTCTGGGCCACCACCCGCGACCTGGAGGCTAATCCGGCCTTCCCGGGGCACCACGACACCACCCGAGACCGTGGGTGATTCCGGTGCAGGTGGCGAATGAATCGCAGATCGCGATGTCCCATCGCTGGCACTGCGATCCCAGTGACCTGTCCCGAGTGGACGCCCATCCGCCCGCTCACACCGACGAGTCGGCACACCGCTATCTCTGCCGGTCCTGCGGGCTGTACCTGACCGGAACCCAACTTCAGGAGATCGAGAACCGTTGACCGCCTCGACCATGACTCTCACCCCCAGCACCGGACACACACGCTCGGTACTGGGGGCGGGAGCCGTCGCCGAGACACCCGACACCGCCGGCCTCGTCCACCGCGCCAGTCAACCCGGCTACGACCGCTGGCTGCGGCACATCGCTTCGGCCGCCGGCTGCCGCTACCCCATCCGCCTCGCCGGCCGCACCACATCGGCCGACCCCAGCACCGGAGAGGTGACCGCCGACCTCGACACCGCACATATGCCGGATGGGGTGCTCTACACCGCCTGCGGCAACCGCCGCGCCAGCGTGTGCCCGCACTGTGCCGAGACCTACCGAGCCGACACCTACCACCTCGTGCACGCGGGCCTGCTCGGCGGCAAAGGTGTCCCCGACACCGTCACCGACCACCCCACCGTGTTCCTGACCCTCGCCGCCCCGTCGTTCGGGGCCGTGCACACTGCCCACAAGTCCGGAAAGCCGTGCCATCCACGGCGTGATCCGCACGTGTGCGAACACGGCATCGAGTTCTCGTGCCTGCGCCGGCACGAAACCGGCGATGACTACGCGGGCCGGCCGTTCTGCTTGGACTGCTACGACCACCAAGCGCAAGTGGTGTTCAACGCCTACGCCGGGGAGCTGTGGCGCTACACCAGCCAGAACATGCGCCGGGAAGTCGACCGCCTCGGCAAACGCTACGGCGTGAAACTGCGCGTCTCCTACGCCAAAGTCGCCGAATTCCAAGCACGCGGGGTCGTGCACTTCCACGCCCTCGTCCGTCTCGACGGCGTCGACCCCCTCGACCCGGACTGCATCACCCCACCCGACCCACGCCTGCACGTCGCCTACTTCGAACACGCCCTGCGCCAAGCCGCGGAGACCACCAGCTACCGCACCCCGGCCCACCCCGAACGACCCGACGGATGGCTGTTGTCCTGGGGTGAGCGTTCGATCGATACCCGGCAGGTGCGGCTGACCGTCCGGGACCTCGACGACAACGGTGCCCTCACCGACACCGCCGTCGCCGGCTACCTCGCCAAATACGCCACCAAAGCCACCGAAACCACCGGGCACCTCTCCCGCCGGCTCACCCACGACACCGTCGGCTACTACGCCGACATGAACACGCACCCCGGCCGGCTCATCACCGCCGCCTGGTACATCGGCCAGTTACCGGATGGCATCGCCCGCCTCGACGAAAACGTCGACGAGCGCATCGCATTCCAGAAAGCCTGGGCAGGGCTGCACCGGTGGGCACACCAACTCGGCTTCGGCGGACACTTCTCCACCAAATCCCGCCGCTACTCCACCACCCTCGCCACCCTCCGCGCCGCCCGCCGCAACTGGAAACGCCAGCAAGCCCACGCCGAGGACTACCCCGACAAGACAGTCCAGCCCGGCGACGAACCCGACATCCTCACCATCGGCCACCTCACCTTCGCCGGCATCGGCTGGCACACCACCGCCGACGCCCAACTCGCCAACACCGCCGCCGCCAAAGCCCGCGAACACCGCCACACCGTCAAGGAGGAAGCCACCGAACAACCTTTCTGACCTGCGAAGGAGGAATGAACTGATGGAGACGAAGTTGATGTATCGCGTGGAAGAGGTCGCGAAACTGCTCGACGTCGGTCGCACGGCCGTGTTCGACCTGATCCGCAACGGTGAGCTGGCCTCGGTCAAGATCGGAGGAGCACGACGCATACCGCGTCAAGCCGTCGACAACTACATCGAGCACCTGATGGAAGGGGCTCTGTGATGGCCGACAAGCGTGGCAAGAAGCGCTCGAACGGGCAAGGCTCGGTCTATCAGCGCAAGGACGGCATCTGGGTCGGTGCGGCCTACGTGCTAACCACGACCGGGCACCGCAAGCGGATCACCGTCTCAGCCAAGACCAAGACCGAGGCCGACCGCAAACTCCGCAAGAAGATCAACGACTCCGACAACGGCGTCCCGGTCGCTGCCGAGTCGTGGACGCTCGGAGCCTACCTCGAACACTGGTTGGCCAATGTCGTCCGCCACCGGAGGCCCAAGACGTATCAGGGCTACGAAGGGGTCGTTCGTCGCTACCTTGTGCCCGGGCTGGGTAAGAAGAAGCTCGCCACCCTCAAAGCCCCCGAGATGCGGGCATTCTTTACCCGGCTCGAGCACGACTGCCGCTGTTGCGCCGACGGCATCGACGCTGACCGGCCGGTCGACCAGCAGAAGTGCTGTGCATTGGGACGCTGCTGCGACAAACGGCTCTCCGTGCGCACCATCCAATTCATCCACGCCGTCTTGCGCAACGCGCTGCAACAAGCCATGCGCGAGGAACTGGTCATGCGCAACGTCGCCACGCTCGTGCAGGTCAAGACCCCCAAGTACCGGGTTAATCGCGGCTTGGAGCTCGCGGACGCCAGAAAGCTCCTGCGGGAATCTGAGGATGACCGCCTGCATGCCTTGTATGTGCTGGCGCTCTACCTGGGTCTTCGGCGCGCCGAGCTGCTTGGACTCCGCTGGGAGGACGTCGACCTCAACGAAGGGGCGTTGGAACTGGTTCAGACGCTGCAACGAGTCGGCGGGGAGTTGATGGTAGTTCCAACCAAGACTGCCGGTTCAACTCGAACCATCCCGCTGCCGAGCGTGTGTATCCGGGCACTCCGAGCGCACCAGGATCGCCAGATTCGGGAGCGTGAGAGTGCTGAGGTCTGGAAGGATTCCGGTTTGGTGTTCACGAACACCATCGGTCGTCCGTTGGAACCCGGCAATCTGCGTCGAAGCTGGCATCCGCTGCGTGACCGGATCGGGCTGCCCGAGACGCGGTTCCACGACTTGCGGCACTCGTGCGTGAGCCTGCTGCTTGACGTCGGCGTGCCGCCGCACATCGTGGCGCGGATCGTAGGGCACTCGGACAGCCGGATCACCATGAGCATCTACGCTCACGCCTCGCTCGACGAGCAGCGAGAGGCGTTGGACCGCCTCGAGGACCACCTGTGAACGAGTGCGTTGCTACATCCGTTGCTACATCGGACGTGTCCGGTGGTGCTTGCCGATGACGTTTTCCCAGGTGAATCGTGGAGCCGCCGAGGGGACTCGAACCCCTGACCGTCCGCTTACAAGGCGGGTGCTCTACCAGCTGAGCTACGGCGGCGTGCGCGTGGGACGCGTGGCGTCATCCTAAGCGGTGGCCGCTCACCCTCCGCGGCGCGGGCACCTCCGGCCGTACCTGTGGACAACTCGGTCCCCCTGTGGATGGCGGGGTGGCAAATTCGCGCGAATTTGCCACCCGGCGGGGGCGCACGGGGCGGGGCGCGGCTGGGGGTCACCTGAATGGGTTTGGTGGGAACTTGGTGGATGAGAGAGAACGCGGGGGTGATCTTGGCGGGGCACCTGAGCTGGGGTGGTGGCCTGCGGTGATGGCGGGTTCGATCACGGGTGGGCTGGGGCCGTGCGGCGGTGTGGGGAACTCGTGATGGACGACACGAGCCGGAGGTGCAACGGTCGTGTCGTGAACGACGATGCCCCCCGAGAGGATCGTGCACGGCGCAACGCCCTGCGCGCGGCAAGACAGGGAAGTAGGCACGCAGTGGGAATCACGCAGCGCGCTCGGGGAGCGCTGCGTCGTCGACCGGCCGAGGAATCCGCCGGGTCGCGCAGCGCCGTGTACGGGCCGCAGCTGCCGGACGACGCGACCGTGCACCTGGTACTCGACCTCGGCCTGCGCATCGGCGAGGTCCAGATGGCCAGCGGAGCGGGCGCGTCCGACGTCAGCGCGACGATCCTCGGCGTGGCCAACGCGTACGGCCTGCCGCACTGCGAGGTCGACGTCATCTACACGTCGATCACCGTGTCCTGCTATCGCGGCACCGAGGTGCTGCCGATCACGACGATGCGCGTGGTGCGCAACCGCGCCAACGACTACACGCGGCTGACCGAGGTCGAATCGCTGGTCCGGCGCATCACCCGGGGTCAGATCACCGCCTCCGAGGCGTACGCGGAGCTCGACCGGATCACCACGTCTCCGCACCCGTTCCCGCGCTGGGTCGCGACGATGGCGTGGGCGGGCATGGCGGCGTCGCTGTCGATCCTGCTCGGCGGCGGCTCCGACCCGTGGCTGCCGCTCGTCGCCGCAGCGGTGACGGCGTTGATCGACCGCGTCGGCCGGTGGCTGAACCAGCGAGCCTTGCCGTTCTTCTTCCAGCAGGCCGTCGGCGGTGCGATAGCCACCGGTGTGGCGATCGCCTGTGCCTCCACGAACGTGGTGCCCGACGCCGCGCTCGCCGTCGCGTCCAGCATCATCGTTCTGTTGTCCGGTCTCACCGTCGTCGCGTCCATGCAGGACGCGATCACGGGGTACAACGTGACCGCGGCCGGCCGGATCGCCGAGATCGCCATGATGTCGGCGGGACTCATCGCGGGTGTGGTGCTCGCGCTCTACATGTCCGTGGAGGTCTTCGGGCAGGAAGCCGTCGGCGGGGCGTTCGAAAGCATCGGCGGCGCCCAGATCGACTCCCCCGCACTCAGGGTGCCGATCATGGCTCTCGCGGGCGCCTCGACCTCCGCATGCTTCGCGCTGGCCAGCTACTCGCCGCCCCGACCGCTGCTCGTCGCGGGGCTCGGTGGTTCGGTCGCCGCCGGAACGTTCGCGCTGCTGCAGCTCACCGGCACCAGCCCCATCCTGTCGTCGGCGGTCGCGACCACGGTCGTCGGTTTCGTCGGCGGCATCATCGCGCGTCGCCTCCGCATCCCCGTATTGGTGATCGCTGTCGCCGGTGTGGCGCCGCTGCTGCCGGGGCTGGCCACCTACCGTGGGCTTTACACGTTGGCCGTCGCCGGAGACACCACCGGTGTCCCCATGCTCATCACCGCCGTCGCGACGGGGATCGCGCTGGGTGCGGGCGTGGTGCTCGGTGAGTTCCTGGCCCGTCCGGTCCGCACCGGCCTCGGGCGGCTCGAACGAAAGATGGCGGGCCCGCGGATGGCCGGGCCCGTGCGCCCCGCGGAGCGCCGTCTGGACTGAACGTGTTTACGGCCCGCGCGGGCGAGGAACAGTCGTTAGGGTCACGGGAAGTGCACGGCGGAGGAGGAACACACCGGTGAGCGAGAAGTCCGAGCGGGCCGACTTCGTCGTGGTCGCGAACCGTCTGCCGGTGGACCTCGAACGTCTCCCCGACGGCACCGAACGATGGAAACACAGCCCGGGAGGGCTGGTTACCGCCCTGGAGCCGTTCCTGCGGGCACGCCACGGCGCGTGGGTCGGCTGGCCCGGTGTCGCCGACGTCGACGTCGAACCGTTCACCGACGAGGACATGACGCTGCGCCCGGTCCGGCTCTCGTCGGACGAGTTCCGCGAGTACTACGAGGGATTCTCGAACGCGACGCTGTGGCCGCTGTATCACGACGTGGTGGTCTCGCCGGTCTTCGACCGCAGCTGGTGGGAGTCGTACCGGCGGGTCAACCAGCGGTTCGCGGAGGCCACCGCCGAGGTCAGCGCCGAGGGCGCGACCGTGTGGGTGCAGGACTACCAGCTGCAGCTCGTTCCTTCGATGCTGCGCGAGCTGCGTCCGGACCTGCGGATCGGGTTCTTCCTGCACATCCCGTTCCCGCCGGTCGAGTTGTTCATGCAGTTGCCGTGGCGGACCGAGATCGTCCGTGGCCTGCTCGGCGCGGACCTCGTCGGATTCCACCGCCCTGGCGGCGCGCAGAACTTCCTGTGGCTGGCGCGGCGACTGGCCGGGTTCGAACCGAGCCGCGGCCAGGTGGGGGTGCGCTCCCGGCCGGGCATGGTGCAGGTCGGAGACCGGACGGTGCGGGTCGGCGCGTTCCCGATCTCCATCGCCTCGTCGGAGCTCGACCAGCTCGCGCGTACCAAGGAGGTGCAGCAGCGGGCGAAGGAGATCCGGGCCGAACTAGGCAGCCCCCGCAAGATCATGCTCGGCGTGGACCGCCTCGACTACACCAAGGGCATCGACGTGCGTCTGCACGCGATGCACGAGTTGCTCGCCGAGGGCCGGGTCCGTGCCGACGAGGTCGCGATGATCCAGGTCGCCACCCCGAGCCGGGAACGCGTCGAGCACTACAAGCAGATGCGCGAGGACATCGAGCGTGAGGTCGGGCGCATCAACGGCGAGTTCGGCCGGGTCGGCCACCCCGCCGTGCACTACTTGCACACCCACATCGATCGCAAGGACCTGGTGGCGTTCTACTGCGCGGCGGACGTCATGGTGGTCACACCCGTACGCGATGGGATGAATCTCGTGTGCAAAGAGTACGTGGCGTCCCGCCACGACCTCGGCGGAACCCTCGTGCTCAGCGAGTTCGCGGGCGCGGCGGCGGAGCTCACGAGTGCGTTCCTGGTGAATCCGCATAACCTGGACGGTGTGAAGGAGTCCTTGTCGGCGGCCCTCGGAATCGAGCAAGCCGAGGGGCGCCGTAGGATGCGCGCGTTGCGCAGACAAGTGCTCACCCACGACGTCGACCGGTGGGCGAGATCGTTCCTGGAAGCACTCGGAGCACACTGAGCGCGGCAGGCTCGACCGGACCAGACCGCACGGCTGGTACCGACCGGACCGGTGCCTCCAAGCACCGGTCGACCCCGCGACCCGTGGTCCCGGACCACGGCGCCGACGCGGGTCCGAGCATTCAGACATCGTCCCGACGACGCCGACAGGAGTGGCGTTGACCGCCGAAGCCCTCCCCGCCGAACTGCGCCGCAGGATCGTCCAACTGGCACGGACGCCGCGGTTGCTGGTCGCCTGTGACTACGACGGGACTCTCGCGCCCATCGTCACGAACCCGAACGCCGCGACGCCGCAGCAGGAATCCGTGCACGCGATGCGCTCGCTGGCCTCGTTGCCCGCCACCACCACCGCCGTGATCTCCGGTCGCGCGCTGCGCGACCTGGCGACGCTGTCCCGCCTGCCTTCCGAGGTGCACCTCGTCGGCAGCCACGGCTCCGAGTTCGACGCCGGCTTCGTGCACCAGCTCGAGCCGGAAGCCACCGAGCTCCGCACCCGCTTGCAGGTCGAGGTGCAGAACCTCGTCAAGGACCGGCCGGGCGTCACCCTGGAGCCCAAGCCCGCGAGCGTCGCCGTGCACGTCCGCAACGCGGAGCCCGACGTGGCCGAACAGGTGCTGGACGCGGTGCGCACCGGCCCGGCGCTGTGGGAGGGCGTGGAGGTCACCGACGGCAAGGCCGTCGTGGAACTGGCCGTCGTGCAGACCGACAAGGGCATCGCGTTGGACGCGTTGCGTCATCAGGTCGGCGCCACCGCCGCCATCTTCCTCGGCGACGACGTCACCGACGAGAAGGCGTTCGCCCGCCTGCACGGCCCGGACATCGGCGTGAAGATCGGCCCCGGCGACACGCTCGCCGACTACCGGATTGCCGACACGCCGGACGTCGCGACCGTGCTCGCGTTCCTCATGGACGAGCGGCGCACCTGGCTGTTCGGGGAGCAGGCTCCGCCGATCGAGCGCCTCACGATGTTGTCCAACGAGCGCAACGTCGCCCTGCTCACGCCCGAAGCACGCCTGACCTGGATGTGCCATCCGGGTCCGGACTCGGCAGCCTTCGTTGCCGACCTGCTCGGCGGGTTCGCCGCAGGCCACTTCTCGGTGCGCCCGACCTACAAGCAGGGTGACGCGAACGGCGGACAGCGTGATCCGATGCCGCTGGGGCAGCGCTACGTGCCGGGGACGATGACGGTCGAGACCCGCTGGTCCCGGCTGCTGGTCACCGATTTCCTCGAGCACGGCAGCGACGCCCACCGCACCGACCTGGTGCGCGTCATCAGCGGCGAGACCAGCGTCGTCGTCGACTTCTGCCCCCGGCCCGAGTTCGGCCAGGTCGCCGTGCAGCTCACCGCCGAGGCCGGCGGGCTGCGGGTGCAGGGCACCGCCGAGCCGATGGTGCTGTACTCGCCGGGCGTGCAGTGGACGATCAGCAGCGACGGGATGCACGAGTCCGCGCAGGCGATCGTCGAGGTCACCGAGGACTCCCCGGTGACATTGGAGCTGCGTTGCGGCAGCGACTCGCTCGAACCGGCAGAGGAGTCGTACGAACAGCGCCGCCGGAAGGCGGACTCGTACTGGTCGGACTGGCTGGACGGGCTGACGTTGCCGGACACCGAACGCGACCTCGTGGCGCGCTCGGCGCTGACGCTGCGCGGACTGTGCAATTCGGACACCGGCGGGATCATGGCTGCGGCGACGACGTCGCTGCCGGAGGAGATCGGCGGCGTCCGCAACTGGGACTACCGCTACTGCTGGCTTCGTGACGGCGCGATGACGGCGCAGGCGCTGGTGTCCCTCGGGTCCACCGCGGAGGCCGAGGCGTTCCTGGACTGGCTGCACGGCGTGGTCGAGACGCTGCCCGGGCCGGAACGACTGCACCCGCTGTACTCGCTGCAGGGCACCAGTCTCGGACCGGAGGCCGTCATCGACAGCTTGCCCGGTTACGCGGGATCGCGCCCGGTCCGCGTCGGCAACCTCGCCGACCAGCAGGTGCAGCTCGACGTCTTCGGCCCGGTGGTCGAACTCGCGCTGCACCTGTCGACCCTCACCGGGACGCTGCGCGACCGCGACTGGCAACTCGTCAAGGACATGGCCGAAGCGGTCGCACAACGCTGGTTCGAGCCGGACCACGGCATCTGGGAGGAACGGGACGTTCCGCGTCACCACGTGTACTCCAAGGTGATGTGCTGGGTGACGCTCGACCGCGCCCTGACCCTCGCCGATCGCCACGGCAAGGACCCGGAGCCGGGCTGGGCACCGTTGCGCGAGGAGATCGCGCAGGACGTCATGAAGAACGGCTGGCACCCGGAGGTTCAGGCGTTCACCACCGCCTACGAGGGTTCCGACCTCGACGCCGCGTCGTTGTACGTGGGGTTGTCCGGGCTCATCGACCCGTCGGACGAGCGGTTCCGGGCTACGGTCATCGCGATCGAGGCCGAGCTGCGCACCGGCTCGACGGTGTACCGCTACCGGCGCGACGACGGGTTGCCCGGCGGCGAGGGCGGCTTCCACCTGTGTGCGACGTGGCTCATCGAGGCGTACCTGCTCACCGGGCGACGCACCGAGGCCGAGGAGTTGTTCCAGCAGATCGTGGACAACGCGGGGCCGACCGGGCTGCTCTCCGAGGAGTACGACCCGATCGCGGAGCGTTCGCTGGGTAACCACCCGCAGGCGTACTCGCACCTCGGGCTCATCCGCTGCGCCAAGCTCCTCGACGCCTGACCACCGCAGACGCCGCGAGGCACGAACTGGGGCGGCGATACCGGACCACTTACCCCAGTTCCACACTGCCCTCCAAAGGCTTTCGGGGCGGCCGGGAGTGGTGTGCGGCACGCCGGATTTGTGGGGAACCCGCACACGGGTCGGCCGCGTCCGATTAAGGTCTGGTGCGCGGTCGCGCTCGCGATCGCAGGACAACGACCGAACCGGAGGTGCGGGGCGTGGTTTCCTTGATCGTCGTGTTGCTGATCGTCGCTGTGGTGGCGACGGTCTTGGGCGTGCTCGCCATCCGACGCTCCCGCGAAGGGCGCCAGCAGCCCGCGGCACGGCCGGTCGACCCGTTCCACACCGGTGACCAGGACTCGCTGCGCGGTGATCCGCGCGCCCTGAAAGCGGGCGACATCGTGGAGATCCGCGGGATCACCTACACCGCACGCGGGACACTCCGCATGTCCGAGGGCGGCTGGACCTGGTCCGAGCATCTGCTCGACGACGCCAAGGGCACCCAGCTCTGGCTCGGCGTCGAGGAGGACCCGGACCTGATCCTGTCCGCGTGGACGCCGCTCGCCGAGTCCGGTCTGGCGCCCGGCCCGGCCACGATCGAGCACGACGGCCGGACTTTCCGTTCCGACGAGTCCGGTTCCGCGGAGTTCCGCAGCGAGGCCACCACCGGTCTCGACGACAGCGGCACCGTCCGCTACCACGACTACGAGGGCCCGGACGGAGCGCTGCTCAGTTTCGAGGCCTACGGCGACGCGGGCTGGGAGGCTGCCCTCGGTGAGACGCTCAGCCGGTACGACGTGACCATCTACCCCGTCTCGCCGCAGTAAGGCCGCCACGATGAAACCGAAGTTCTGGTTCGTGATCGCGGCGGTCTGCGCCGGGCTCGCGCTGCTGCTCGGCCTGATCACGGTGTTCTCCACCGGCACCGGCCCGGCCGCCTACGTCGACACCCACTACACCCGGGCGTCCTCTTTGGACCTCGACCGGCAGGATCGCGCCTACACGAGCCCACGACCGCCGAGCACGGTCGCCAGGGAGATCACCGACCGGTGGCAGCCGATCTCGCAGGCCACCGACGCCTCCGGGGTGTACCTGCGCTACTCGGACGACGCGGTCGTGGTGCAGCCGCGCGAGCAAGGTTCGGTCATCCACGTGATGGACGCCGATCGCGCGTACAACCGCTACCACGGAGTCGTGGCCGGTTTCTGGGCGTGGACCGGCCCGAGCGGTGACAGCTTCCGGGGCCGGGGCCCGGGGGCGGGCAAGTGACCGGATCGCCGCTGAAGAAGAACCCTTTCGGCTGCGGGTTGACGATCGTGATCGTCGTCGGCACGATCGCGTTCACCGCCGTGCAGAGCCTCTTCGGCAGCGATGTCACCTCGTTCGCAGACGGCGAAACGAAGCAGTACGACTCGTCGACCCAAGTGGACAGTGCGGCGCCGATCGAGAGCTTCACCCCCAGGGCCGCGGGTGAACTGTCGACCGCCCTCGCCAAGGCCGAGCGGACACACGGCGTGTGCTTCGGCTGGTCGCTGACCGACGGTTCGAACGACCGCACCGAGCGCGGGTCCAGCCGAGGCCCGACCGTTCCGGCCGACACGTGCTCACGGTGGGCCGAGGTCCGGGTCGTGGTCGTCGAGAACCGCGGTAGTGGCGAGTACGACTTCGACTATGCCTCGATCGACACGCAGACCTCCCCCGGCATCAGCCCGGCCCCGGGTGCCGAGGATTTCGTCCCGCTCGGGTTCAGCGCGCAGCGGCTCGTGGCGGAACCCACGATCGAAACGGGTCAGGCAGCCCTGTCGCTGCCTCTGCTGTTGGTCGAGCAAGGTGCGTTGCAGGCCGCGCCCCCGGCGCGGGAGGTGCAAGAGGCGGCTCCGGCAACGCCGCTTCCCCCCTCCGACGGAACGAACGCCGTAGTGACGGCGTGGGTGTGGGTCGTGCTGTTCGGGATGGCCGCCGCCGCGTTCACCGTCGTCGGATTCGTGTCCCGGTCGGCCGCCCAGCGCGCGGCGGGAGTCGCACCGCCGGGAATGATGACCCAGCCGTACCCGCCGGGACCGCAACCGCCGGTCCCCCCGCAGTACCAGGCTGCTCCGCCGCTGGCACCGGGACACGGCCGGCCAGCACAGCAGGGTTGGGCACCTCAGCAGGGTTGGGCACCTCAGCAGGGTTGGGCACCTCCGCAGGGTTGGGCACCGCCGCAGCAGCCCGCACCACCCACGCAAGGCCGGCCGTCGCCTCCCCCGGGAAACCCGTGGCCGAACCCCCCGCCCGGGTGGCACGGACACCCTCCGCGCCGCTGACCGACCGTCCATCTCCGCGTCCTCACCGGAAAGGCCAATACTGTGTTCCAAGAACTGCTCACCGGTCTGCTCGCCGCCGTCGCGTTCGGCGCGGTCGGGCTGCTCATGATGGTGCTCGGCTACGTGCTCGTCGACCTGGCGACGCCGGGCAAGCTGCGGCAGCTGATCTGGGTCGAGCGCAACCCGAACGCGGCGTTGTTGCTCGTCTCGGGATTGATCGGCATCGGCACGATCCTGACGACCGCCATCGCCGCGAGCGCCAACGACATTCTCGCGGGCCTGCTCGGCACCGTGTTCTACGGATTGCTCGGGCTGGTGCTGATGAGCCTGTCGTTCGCGCTCATCGACGCGGCCACCCCCGGCAAGCTCGGCGACGAGCTGACCTCGCCGACGATGCACCCCGGCACCTGGGTCTCGGCCGCCGCCCACATCGTCATCGCCGTCGTGATGGCAGCCGCCATCTGGTGACCAGATAACCTGCGTACGAAAGGGTGCGCGGGTGATCTGCGTTGGCGGTTCCGTAGCGGAACCTCACCTCGCGGCTGGCTGCGGGATCGTCGACCTCAGGTAGCCACCTACATCACGTCGACGCTGTCCTCCCCAGCCACGAGGTGAGAACCCGCCGGTGGCTGGGTTGCGTAGGTGGCCAGGCGTGGGTGGCGGGGAAAGCTGTCGGCGCAGTGGGCATGACCACAGCCCTCAATCCACACGAGCACCTATCGTGTCGTCGACGGTTCGCGCGGTCGGGGACGCAGGGAGGTTGATGCCGTGACGACGAGCGCGGAGGCGGAACTCGGGGACGACGCGGCGGCAACGCCTCCCCGGACGCCCGCGCGGGCTCGGCTCGCTCGCGCCTGCGTGCTGTTCGCCGTGTTCGTGTGCGCCGCCTGCGGACTGGTGTACGAGCTGGCGCTGGTCGCCCTCGGCAGCTACCTCATCGGCGACACCATCGGGCAGGCCTCGATCGTGCTGTCGCTGATGGTGTTCGCGATGGGCGTCGGGGCGCTCACGGCGAAACCGTTGCAGCGCTGGGCGGCGGAGGCGTTCGCGGCGATCGAGATCCTGCTGGCGCTGATCGGCGGGCTCAGCGTTCTCGTGCTCTACGCCGCGTTCGCGTGGCTGAGTCTGTACATGCCGGCGCTGATCGCGACCGCACTCGTGCTCGGGGTGTTGATCGGCGCGGAGATCCCGCTGCTCATGGTTCTTTTGCAGCGCATCCGGCAGCAGGACGCCGGTTCGGCCGTCGCGGACCTCTTCGCCGCCGACTACGTGGGCGGCCTGCTCGGCGGGCTCGCCTTCCCCTTCGTGCTGCTGCCGCTGTTCGGGCAGATCCACGGCGCCCTGTTCGTGGGGATGCTCAACGCAGCCGCCGGGCTGGGGCTCGTACTGACCGTCTTCCGTCGAGAGCTCTCGCGCCGGGCAATGGCGATCCTGGTGGCGCTGTCGGTGCTGGTGGCTGCAGCGCTCGGCGGTGCGGCGGCCTACGCCGAGGACTTCGAGGTGACCGCGCGACAGGCGCTCTACGCCGACCCGGTGTTGCACGCCGAGCGCACCCCGTACCAGCAGATCGTGCTCACCCAGTCCCCCGGATTCGGGGCCGGTGACACCCGCATGTTCCTCAACGGCGACCTGCAGTTCAGCTCCGTCGACGAGTACCGCTATCACGAGGCGTTGGTGCATCCTGCGATGTCGGGGCCGCGCAAGCGGGTCCTCGTGCTCGGCGGCGGGGACGGGCTCGGGGTGCGGGAGGTGCTGCGGTACCCCGACGTCGAGGAGGTCACGCTCGTCGAGCTGGACCCCGCCGTCGTGGACCTGGCTCGTGAGCACCCGAGTATCTCCCGGCTCAACGATCACGCCTTCGACGACCCGCGCGTGACGACGGTGGCGGCGGATGCGTTCGAGTGGCTGCGCGAGAACCGGGACCGCTTCGACGTGGTGCTGGTCGACATGCCGGACGCCGATTCGACGGCCACCGCGAAGCTGTACTCGACGGAGTTCTACGGCTTGGTGCGGCACGCGATGGCCGACGGCGCGAGGCTGAACGTGCAAGCGGGTTCCCCGTTCTTCGCGCCGCAGGCGTACTGGTGCGTCGAAGCCACGATGCGCTCGGCCGGCCTGTCGACGGTCCCGTTCGAGGTGACCGTGCCCAGCTTCGGCGAGTGGGGTTTCCACCTCGCGCAGGCGGGCGGCACGCCACCGCTGCGACTGCCGGACGACGCTCCGCCGCTGCGGTCGCTCGATCCGCCGACGTTGCGGGCAGCGGCTACGTTCCCACCGGATCGCGCACGGATTCCCGGCATGGAGCCATCGACCCTGATGCACCCGACGATCCTCGACCACGCCCGGGGCGAGTGGACGAACTACTGACCGCCCCGCAAGCTCATCCGGTGGCGGTGGCCGACGTCGAGGCGTGAGTCTTTTTGGTTGCTATAGCAACCAAAAAGACTCACGCGCTCTTTACGGGCCGAACCAGCGTTCCTCGGACGAGCGCGGCGGTCCCGCGGTCGTGCCTTCGATGAGCTGGGTTTCGAGGCGGATCTCGCGCGGACGCCCACGTTCGGCGGTGTCGAGCAGGAGGCGCCCCGCCGCGCGGCCCTTCTCCAGGATGGGCTGGCGGATCGTGGTCAGCCCGGCCCGTTCGGCGTCGGGAATCCCGTCGAAGCCGGTGATCGTGAGGTCGTCGGGGACCTTGACCCCGCGTCGCTCCGCCTCGTCCAGCGCTCCGAGCGCGAGGATGTCGGAAGTGCACACGATCGCGGTCACCTCCGGATCGGTGTCGAGGATCTGGGCGGCGGCGGACGCGCCTGATTCCTGCGAGTGGTCGAACCGTTCCACGACGGGCACCGTCGACCAGTCGATTCCCGCGTCGCTGAACACTTCGGCGAGCGCGGTCAACCGCGCCTTCTGGACGTGGAAGCTCGCGTTCGCCTGACGCTGCAACGATGCCGGTCCGTCGTTGCGCGCCCGCGCCAGTCGCATGCACGAGATCCCGACGCGCCGATGCCCCAGGTCGAGGAGATGCTTGGCCATCGCCGTGATCGCGGCGCGGTCGTCGACGCCGACGCGGTCGACGTCCGGGATGCTCGGCTGGTCGCACACGACGCTCGGCACCGGACGTTCGAGCACCGCCGCGAGGTGCGGGTCGTCCTCGGGAACGGAGTACACGACGAAGCCGTCGACGCCGGCGCTGTGCACCGAGGCGACGTCTTCACGCTCCGGGTTCGCGGGCACGAGCAGCAGACCGTGGCCTGCGTCCTCGCAGGCCAGCGCGAGCCCTTCGAGGAAGCTGAGCGCGCCCGGGTCACGGAAGGCGTAGGAGAGGTTCTCGGTGAGCAGCAGCCCGACCGCGCCCGCGCGCCGGGTCCGCAGCGACCGTGCGACGGGGTCCGGGCCGGGGTAGCCCAGTCGCCGCGCGGTGTCGAGCACCCGCTTGCGCAACTCCGGTGAGAGCTGGTCGGGTCGGTTGTACGCGTTGGACACCGTGGTTCTGGAAACACCGAGCTCGGCCGCGAGCGAGGCGAGTGTCGCGGGCCGCCGGGCATTCGTTGACCGAGCCATGCAGGAACCGTAACGGTTCAGTACTTCGGGGTGAAGCAGGGATGTCCGCGCCAGAACCGACTCGATGCCGGGTCGTGATCACCACCGCCGCTCCCGCCAGCCCAGCTACTCGCCGCTGACCTGCGCGGAACGCACCACCTGAGCCGCAGGCGCGGCATCGGTGCAACCTCCGTCACACCGTTTCGCTTCTCTTCTGCCACCACTCGAGCGGTTCCGGCAGAGGTGACACGGCAGTGTGGGCCGCACTACTGTCCCGCGTCCTGTCGCCGATGTCCGCCTCCGCGTACAGTTGACAACGGTTCCCGTTAGCGATCCGTGTCCGCCCACCCCGAGGAGCGCCCGATGACTGTGCGCAGTCGCCCCAGCCGCGTCCGGACCGCCGCCGTCGCAGGCGGCGCCGTGATCGGCCTGACCCTCGCCGGGTGCGGCTCCGCCGGTGCCGGTGACGACGGCGCTCCGTCATCGGGTGAGGCACTCGAGGTCGTCGCGTCCACCAGCGTGTGGGGCACCGTCGCGCAAGCCGTGGGCGGCGAGGACGTCGAGGTCACGCCGGTCGTCGACGACCCAGGAGCCGACCCGCACTCGTACGAGAGCACGCCCCGCGACGCGGCGGAAGTGGGCAAGGCCGACCTCGTCGTGTTCAACGGCGGCGGCTACGACGAGTTCATGCAGCAGATTCTGTCCAGCACCGCCCAGACGACCCCGAAGGTCCAGGCGTTCCAGGGCGAGAACACCCACTCCCATTCCGACGGTGGTTCTGAGCACCAGCACGAAGGCCACGCGCACGAGGGCAAGGAACCGAAGCAGCACGGCGGAGGCGGGCACTCGCACGAGCACGGCAACGAGCACATCTGGTACGACCTCGACGCCGTTCAGGACGTGTCCCAGTCGATCGCCGACGAGCTCGGTGCCCTTCGCCCGGAACAGCAGCAAGAGTTCACCGACCGGGCCTCCGCCTTCGCCGACCAGGTCACCGGACTGCAGCAGCGTGTCGACGACATCGCAGCCCGCCACGGCGGCACGAAGGTCGTCGTGACCGAGCCGATCGCGCACTATCTCGTCGAGCGCGGCCGACTCGACGACATCACCCCGCAGGAGTTCGTCGATTCCGTCGAAACCGGCGGCGACCCGTCGGTGGCCGCAGTCGCCGAGATCCGCAAGTCGATCGACTCCGGGCAGGCCGGCGCGCTGATCTACAACCCGCAAACGGAGTCCCCCGTGACCGAGCAGCTCCGCGCCCAGGCCGAACAGCGCGGCCTGCCTGTCGTGGAGCTCACCGAACTACCCCCCGAGAGCACCGACTACGTGGCGTGGATGGACTCGCAGATCGCCGCACTCGACGCCGCACTGAACGGGCAACGCTGACATGAGCATGCAACGCGAGCACGTCGCCGACTCGACCGGGCTTCGCCGCAACTGGGCGGGATCGCTCGCCGAGGACACCGGTTCTGAACCGGACCCCGTGGTGCGGCTGCGCGACGCGCGACTCGCCTACGGCCCACGCGTGCTGTGGGACGGGCTCGACCTCGACGTGCGCCCGGGGGAATTCCTCGCCGTGCTCGGGCCGAACGGATCCGGGAAGACGAGCCTGCTGCGGGTGCTGCTCGGCCTGCAACAACTCAACACCGGAAAAGTCGACGTCGCCGGCGCACCCCCACGCCGAGGAAGCAGCACGATCGGCTACATCCCACAGCAGCGTGCCGTCGACGAGACGCTGACCGTGCGCGGCACCGACCTCGTCGGGCTCGGACTGGACGGCCACCACTGGGGTCTGGGCCTCCGGCACCGTCGCGCACGCGCACGCAAGGTCGGTGAGGCCGTCGCGGCGGTCGAAGCCGACTCGTACGCGTCGATGCCGCTGGGTCTGCTCTCCGGTGGTGAACAGCAGCGGCTGCGGGTCGCGCAGGCGATCGTCGGCGACCCGAGCGTGTTGCTCTGCGACGAGCCGCTGCTGTCACTCGACCCGTCCCACCAGCGCAAGGTCAGCTCACTCATCGCCGAGCAGGCCAAATCCGCCGGTGCCGGCGTGTTGTTCGTGACGCACGAGATCAACCCGGTGCTGCCGCTGGTGGACCGCGTGCTCTACCTCGTCGACGGCAAGTTCCGGGTCGGTACCCCCGACGAAGTGATGAACTCCGAGACACTCTCGGCGTTGTACGGCACCCACATCGACGTCGCCCAGGTCGGAGGGCGACTGGTCGTCGCGGGTGGCGACGAACCGGCGCATCCCCATCACGTGGAGGGCGGCCGATGAGCTCGCTGGCCGACTTCTTCGACCTCGAACTCGCGGCGGAGCTGCTCGCGATGCCGTTCGTGCAGCAGGCGTTGCTGGCCGCCGCCGCACTCGGGCTCGTGTCCGGAGCCGTGGCCCCGCTGGTGGTCGCCCGCAAGATGGCCTTCGCCGTGCACGGCACGGCCGAACTCGCCTTCACCGGTGCCGCCGCCGCGTTGCTGCTGGGCTTCAGCGTCGGTGTCGGCTCGTTGGCGGGCGCGGTGGTCGCCGCCTTGCTGCTCGGCGTCCTCGGCAACAAGGACTCGGAACGGGACTCGGTGATCGGCGCGGTCCTCGCGTTCGGGCTCGGTGTCGGGGTGCTGCTGCTGTGGATGAATCCGGAGCGCACCGGCAACAAGTTCTCGATCCTCGTCGGGCAGATCGTCGGGGTGGACACCGCCGACGTCGTGCTGCTGGTCGGCAGTGCGGCCGTGGTCCTGGCCGTGTTGGCGGTGGTCTACCGCCCGCTGCTGTTCGCCAGCATCGACCCGGATGTGGCCACCGCACGGGGCGTGCCGATGCGCCTGCTCACCCCGCTGTTCTCGGTTCTCGTGGGCGTCACGACCGCGCTCGGCGTGTCGATCGTGGGAGCGTTGCTGGTGTTGGCGTTGATGGTCACGCCGGGAGCCGCCGCCGCCCGGATCACGGCGAGCCCGCTGAAGGCGACGCTGTTCGCGGTGCTGTTCGCCGAGGTCGCGGTTCTCGGTGGAATCCTGCTGTCGCTGGCGCCCGGCGTTCCGGTGAGCGCGTTCGTCACGGCGATCTCGTTCGCGATCTACCTGGCCTGCCGAGCGGTCGGCTCGTGGCGACTCAAGCACCAGAGCCGGACCGTCTCGGAGAACGCCCCGCAGCTCACGACCGGCTAACAGGGCGCGCGGAGTGCTCCGCGTTTCCGGATCCGTAACGCAGCGGAGCCGCTGGGCACTCACCACGTACGCAGCCGGACCACCCGCGGATTCTCAGAGCTTGTCTTGGATCCCGCTGTGGGGCATGAGGAGGGCCTCTGCTAGTGATCGTGATACCAGTCATGATCATCAACAGCAGAGGCCCGGCTCACTTTGTACCGCACGACGCCTTCGTCCAGCGCATCGGCCCGCACTCGCCGCTACCCGTCGGACATGACCGACGCCGAGTGGGCGTTGATCGAACCACTGCTGCCGGCCCCGGCCTGCCAGAGGCCAGCGGGTGGGCGCCCGGAGAAGCACCATCGCCGCGACATCATCGATGCGATCCGCTATGTCACCGACAACGGCATCAAGTGGCGCGCACTGCCGGTCGATTTCCCACCGTGCAAGACCGTGTACGGATTCTTCGCCCGCTGGAACGCCTCTGGCCTGCTCGAACGGATCCGCGATGCTCTGCGCGAGCAGCTGCGCCTGCGGGCCGGCCGCAACACCCGCCCCAGTGCCGCAGCGATCGATTCCCAGTCGGTGCGTGCGGCGGAAACCGTGCCCACACCCACACGCGGCTATGACGGAGGCAAGAAGGTCAACGGCCGCAAGCGCCACATCGCCGTCGACACGATGGGGCTCGTGCTGGTCGTCATGGTCACCACCGCCAGTTTCCAGGACCGGCCTGCGGCACGACCCCTGCTGAACCGGCTACACCGCACCCAGCGCGGCCTGCGCCACGTGTGGGCCGACGGCGGCTACACCGGCAGCCTCCTGACGTGGGCGAAGGCCACCCTGGGCATCACCGTCGAGATCGTGACAAAACTCGCCGGTCAGGTCGGGTTCGTCGTCCTCCCCAGACGGTGGGTGGTCGAGCGCACGTTTTCCTGGATCAGCCAAGCACGCCGCAACGTCCGCGACTACGAACGCCTGCCCGAACACTCCGAAGCCTTCATCAACTGCGCCATGATCACTATGATGAGCCGACGCCTGACCCGCCCACACCCGCGGGCCACCACCACCTAACCCAGTTCCAAGACAGGCTCTCAGCGCCCTCCTCGCGAGGACAGCGAGTTCGCAGCGTAGGCCGCTACTCAAGAAATCGATCCCGCAGCGAGGAGGGCGCTGAGGTTCCGCCACCCGACCCGCTGGGCAACATCCGCGCGGCCTCTCAATGATCCTCTTACCGGGTCAGTTGCTGTAGATGCGGTCCGGGGTGAGCAGGACCGCGGTACGCCGCTGGCGCTGCATGACGCGGTCGTAGGCGTCCCAGTCGTCGTGCTCTCCCCCTGCCGCCTGGTAAATCTCGCGCAGCAGCAAGCGCACTCGCTCCGGATCAGGCGCCGGATCGTCCGGCCCCATGAGTTCCACGCCGCCTTCGACCGCGATCCACTCCCATCCCGCGCGGAACGTCAGTGTCGCGTGTGGGCGCGCACGCAGGTGTGCCTTCTTCGCGGCTCCGTAGGTGACGAAGGCGACCACGCGTTCCCCTGAGCCGGGGTGGTCGATGATCCCCGCATTGACCACCGAGGACTGCACGGTGCCGTCCTCGCGCGTGGTCGCGACCACCGCGAGGTAGTGGTCGCGGGCGGCGAGTCGCTCGACTACGTCCAGACTTTGCGGCATCGCTTCACCTCAAGGCTCTGCTCGGTTCAGCTGCCCACCCTGCCGCACCTACCGGTGCACCGCCTCCTGCGACCACTCAGCTGCCTTCGCTGACGAGGTCGTCCAGGCCCTGGCGCAGTTCCTCGGACTCGCGCCGGAGGGCTTTGCGGGCACGGCGGCGCCGCAGAGCGCGGGCGGCCGCGAACACCGCGACGGCGGTGCCGATCCCGACCGCGACCTTGGTGACGTCGACGGCGGGCAGCCACCGCACCCGGTCGCCCTCGATGACGATCGCACCGAGCGGGCGGGCGATACCGCCGAATCCGTGATGGCCCGGCTCGCCGCCGCCCCCACCGACGAACACGGCCGCAGGAACCACCGTGACGCCGCGACGCTCGACGGGGTCGCCGAACACCTGCCGTGTGGTGAGACCGATCCGCTCCGCACCCATGTCCCGTCCTTTCCACGCGTGTCGCCAACGTACCCGGCGGAGATCGTTTCCGCCGGGACTCGCGTTCCACCACCATCCGGCGCTCGGTCCGGCTACGGTGTCGGTCGTGTCGACACGGCGGTCATCGGAACTCCCGGCGGTCCACGAGGCGTGGCTGCCTCGGGAGCACCCGCTGCACCGTCCTCGGCACGGCGGCAAACAGCTCACCGCGCTCGTGTGCGCCGTGCTGTTCTTCGCCGCGCCGACCGTCTCGTGGATGCTGGGTGCTCGTGCCGAGCCCGTGGAGAACCGGCCGCTGGCGGCGTTTCCGAGCCCCATGGACGGGTGGGGTTTCTTCACCGGGTTGCCGCCGTGGGCGTCGGACAACCTGCCGTTCCGTGGCGAGGCGGTGCGGTCGGTCGACGGCGTCAGCCGTGGCGTGTTCGGTGAGGCACCGAGCAACGGCGGTTCGCACACACCACCGGTCGGCGGTGGTGGCGATCCGGCCGAGGAGCCCGAGAAGCCTCGACTCGACGAGGGCGTCTTCCCGAGTGTCATCGAAGGCGAGAACGGGTGGCTCTACCTCGGCCACGACGTGTCGTACAAGTGCGTTCCCCGGATGGAGCTGGACCGGGTCGTCGACGGATTGCAGCGGTGGCGCGAGGTCGTCGAGGCGTCCGGACGCGAGTTCCACCTCGTCATCGCCCCGGACAAGTCGACGGTCCATCCGGAGCACCTGCCGGACTCGTTCGCCGGGAAGCAATGCGCGACCGAGGCGGTGCAGGAGTTCTGGCGCACCGTTCCTCGCGAGACCGGCGCGATCGACATGCGACCCGAACTGCGTTCCCTCGCCGAACGAAACGGGCGCGAGGTCTACCACGCGATCGACACGCACTGGACCCACGAAGGGGGCGTCGCGATGACGTACGCACTCGCCGAACGGGTCGCGCCGGGCTCCACCAGCACGTGGAAGGTCGAGCCGAGCCGCTCGTACCCGCACACCGCGGACATCCCCGAGCTGCGGGGGCAGAACAGGAAGGTCGACATCCAGGCGTACTCGCTGGCGCCCGACGGCGGGCAGGACAACACCCGGTTCGTGCCGAGTGATTTCCAGGAGCCGCTGCGCCTCGAGTCGACGCCGACGCCGGGCATGATCTCGCGGCCGACACGGATGGTCGCCGACTCGTTCACGCAGTTCGCGAGTCCGTACCTGGCGGCGACCTTCGCCGATCTCACCATCGCGCATCCCGACGCCGTCGCGCGGGAGCCTGCCGCGACGGCAGAGACCCTCGCCGAAGGTGAGGTCGTGATGCTGGAACTCTCGGAACGGTTCGTAGCGGGCGGCCGCTACCCGATGCTGGACCCGGCGGTGGCGCAGCAGGTCGGCGAGGTGCTCGCGCGCCACCCGGTGCGGTAACCGTTCGTGCGAGGGCTCGCCACGCAACCGCCAACGCAGATCACCCCACGTCCCCCTCACCGTTCGCCAGTGCCCGTTCCGCTCAGGCCTCCACTGCTGCTGGGGTTCGGCGCGATGCTGGTCTCGGTGGTCCCGTTCGTGCGAGGCTCGCTCCCGCGTCTGACACGTGCGCGCACGTCCGAGGACGGAACGTCTGTGGTGATCACGAACCCGCACCCCTCGTTCGTCTCTGCGCTATCGCGAGACGAGTGACGGCGAGTCCACAGTGGAGGACACGCTGGGGAGCTACGTCATTTGACGATCAGCTCGATCGTGGTCTTCGAGCGGTCGGACTTCGTAGACGCGACCACCTCGCAGTCCTTTGCGGACCGGGTCGCCGATGCCGATGACGACCACGAACGCCGATCCATCCCGAGGCCCTCGCGGCGACGCTCGGCCTCGGCGGAACTCGCGGCCCACCGGCCGATGACTCCGAACCGCCGAGCCAGTCAGTACCACCGAGCACGTCGCCGACGAAGGGAGCCCCCGTGCGCACGCTCGCCATCACACAGAACATCACGCTCGACGGATCGGTCGAGATGCTCGGTGACTGGTTCGACCCGGGCGACCAGGACGAAGAGCTGCTGGAAGCGACTCGTCGCCTCAGCGAGCGCGGGGACGCCTTGGTGCTGGGGCGCCAGACGTTCGAAGACTTCCGTGGTTACTGGCCGCAGCAGACCGACGATCGGACGAGCATCACCGACGAGCTCAACGAGATCCAGAAGTACGTCGTGTCCGCGACGCTGAGCGACCCCGGCTGGCAGAACTCGACGATCATCAACCAAAGCTGGGTCGACGAGGTGCGAGAACTCAAGCAACAGCCGGGCAAGGAGATCGGCGTGACGGGCAGCATCAAGCTCTGCCACGGTCTGATCGAAGCGGGACTCGTCGACGAGTACCGGTTGTTCCTCTTCCCGGTCGTGCAGGGGCGCGGGCGCCGCCTGTTCCCCGAAGGCTACGAGATTCCCCAGCTCACGACTGTGGAGTCGACGGAGTTCGGCAACGGGGTCGCACTACTCCGCTACGAAGTCATCCACGCAACACCGTAGGCACCACTCCGGACGCCTACTGCTCGGACGGATCGTCCTCGGGCGTCTCGGGATGACGACGGAGATGGATGGCCGAGGCGATCAACCCGCCCCACACGAGGACGATCGCGACGATCATCATGAGTACGGCAGCTGTCGACATCAGCGAGTCACTCCTGTCTCGGCGTCCTCGTCCGCGGCGGTTTCGGCGCCACGCCGCCATGGCGTCAGCGCGACCACGACGCCGAGCACGATCGCGCCGATCACGACCGCCCATCCCGCGCTGAACAGGAACGATGTCGGATAGTCCTCATAGTTGCTCGCCAGCTCCGCGCGCAGGCTGTCCCACATCATCCAGCCCAGCCCGATCGGCGTGACCACGCCGAGCAGCACCCGCCACCACGTACCGAGCGGGACGACAGAGGATTCGTTGGCGTGAGCTTGCAGCATCGGCAGCTTGC
This sequence comes from Allosaccharopolyspora coralli, assembly GCF_009664835.1. NCBI lineage: Bacteria > Bacillati > Actinomycetota > Actinomycetes > Pseudonocardiales > Pseudonocardiaceae > Allosaccharopolyspora > Allosaccharopolyspora coralli. Next base: position 381,934 of record NZ_CP045929.1, on the reverse strand, counting down.
GCAGCACCCACGCGACCACGATCAGTGCCACCAGGGCGGCGAGCGCGACACCGTAGGCGTTGATGAAGTGGTCGATCGTGTCCAGCAGGTACAGCCCCTCGGCTGTCGGGAACAGCAGGATCGAGACCAGCGCGGTCGCACCACCGACGATGAACACGGCGGGCAGCCTGCTCATGCCGGTCTTGTCCTGCACGGCGGAGATCACGACCTGCACGATGCTGATCAGCGACGACAGTCCGGCGAGCACGAGCGAACCGAAGAACAGGACCCCGAACAGCGCGCTGCCGAACGGGAGATTCGAGATGATCTCCGGGAAGGCGACGAAGGCCAGTCCGATCCCGTCGGTGGCGACCTCGTCGACCGGAACCGACGACGCGGCGGCCATGAACCCGACCGTCGCGAACACGCCGATACCCGCCAGCAACTCGAAGGAGCTGTTGGCGAAGCCCGCGACGAGTCCGGTGCCGGTCAGATCGGCACGGCGCCGCAAGTACGAGGCGTAGGTGATCATGATGCCGAAGCCGACCGAGAGCGAGAAGAAGATCTGGCCGTAGGCCGCGACCCAGACACTTCCGTCGGTGATGGCCGACCAGTCCGGTGTGAACAGTGCGTTCAAGCCGACGGCCGCGCCGGGCAGGAACAGCGCCTGCACCACCAGGATCAGGAACAGCACGACGAGCAGCGGGATGAACACCTTGTTCGCGCGCTCGATCCCCTTCCGGACGCCCAAGGCGAGCACCCCGAGCGTGACCACCCAGACGGCGATCAACGGCCACAGCACCCCGCCGACATACCCCGAGATCATGCCCGGTTCTTCTGCTCGGTTCAGGAAGTCGTTGAACAGGAACGTGTCGGCTTCCTGGCCCCATTGCGTGCCGAACGAGAAGCCGACGTAGCGCACCGCCCACGCGATGATGACCGCGTAGTAGGTCGCGATCACGAAGCTGATCACGACCTGCCACCAGCCGAGCGCCTCGGCCGGGCGGGCAATCCTGCGGAAGGCCAGCGGCGGCGAGCCGCGGAACCGGTGTCCGATGGTGTACATCATGATCAGCATCGGGATGCCCGCGGTCAGCAACGCGACGAGATACGGGACGAGGAACGCACCGCCACCGTTGTCGTAGGCCACGTACGGGAACCGCCAGATGTTCCCGAGACCGATCGCCGAGCCGATCGCAGCGAGGAGGAAGCCCAGGCGGCTACCCCACTGCTCGCGCTCCTGATCCGCCATGCGCGCTGCTCCTTGCCCTTGCCGATCCGCCGCCAGAACCTACGCAGCATAACCACCCGATCTTCGCGGCGATCACCGCCGTCGGGGCGGCGATCCCGTCAGGCCCGCGCGGACCGGCGGCGCGCAGCGTCCTCGTGGGCAATGTCCCACGATCGGCGTGTCCCGGCGCGTCGGAGCAGAAGGGACCGGAGGACGACGCCTTCGCCGTGCTCCGCACCACCAGCCAATCTCGACTTCAGCTGGTGACAGCAGTTGATCTTGGTGTTCGGTGGGTGAGGATGCCCATCGTGCGTCGGGTGCCTGTGGCTGACCGGGAGGAGATCTCCGCTATTCAGAACTGGTAGTAGAGGAACGGGCTGAAGGAGCCGGTAGCGACCAGGAGCGCGGCGTAGCCGAGACCCGCGGTCATGACCCCGACGCGCAGGGCGGTGGCGCGGCGGGAACGCACCGACTCCAGGAACGGCCCGGTCCCCGAGTTCGCCGGGACGAACACCACGGCCAGTGCGACGACCAGGAACAGCACGCGCTGGTTGGTCATCGAGGCCGCGACCACGTCGGTCAGCCCGGCCAGGTCGGGCGTCAGCATGTGCCCGAGCATCGTGAAGGCCGTGCCGAGATCCGGCGCGCGGAAGAACACCCAGCCCACCACGACGCACAGCATCGTCACCGCCCGGCGACCGATCCGGCCCCCGGGGGTGCTCGGCGCGCGGTCCCGGCCCGTGGCGCGCTCGACGACCAGCAGCATCCCGTGAAAAAGACCCCACACCAGGAACGTCCACGCCGCGCCGTGCCAGAAACCGGTGAGCACGAAAATGACACCGAGGTTCAGATAGGTGCGGTGCACACCCTTCCGATTACCGCCGAGCGGAATGTAGACATAGTCGCGGAACCAACGCGACAGCGACATGTGCCAGCGACGCCAGAACTCGGTGACCGTCACCGACGAGTACGGGCGCGCGAAGTTCTCCGGCAGGCGGAACCCGAGCATCCTTGCCAGTCCGATCGCCATGTCCGAGTATCCGGAGAAGTCGAAGTACAGCTGCACCGTGTAGCCGATCGCGCCGAGCCAGGCGATCGCGAACGTCATGTCCTCGGCCGGGGTCGCGAAGCACGCGTCGACCATCGGGGCCAGCGTGTCGGCGATGACGACCTTCTTCGTCAGACCCCACGCGAACCTCGGGAACCCGGACGCGATGTCGTCCAGCCGGTGCGTGCGGCGCTGCGGCAGCTGGTCCGCGATCTCCCGGTACCGCACGATCGGACCCGCGACGAGCTGCGGGAACATCGAGATGTAGGTGACGAACGCGACCGGCTCACGCAGCGCGGGACGCTCACCCCGGTAGATGTCCACCAGGTACGAGATGTGGTGGAACGTGTAGAACGAGATGCCGATCGGCAGCGCCAGCTGCACCACCGGGAACTCGCCGCCGAACCAGCTGGTGAGCACGTCGAGCTGTTCCGTGGCGAACCCCGCGTACTTCCAGATCGCCAGCACCGCGACGTTGAATCCCACGCCGCCGACGAGCAGCAGCCGTCTGCGCGCCTCGCCGAAACCCCAGTCGTCGGGCTCCAAGCCCCTGCCGACGACGAAGTTGACCGCGATGCAGCACAGCAGCAGGACGGTCGTCCCGCCCGCGCCGCTGGCGTAGAACACCAGGCTCGCGCCTGCGACGACCGCGTTGCGGGCCGCGCGCGGCGCGACGAGGACTCCCACCAGGACGACAGGCAGGAAGTACCACAGGAACAGGGGACTGGCGAACGACATCTCGGGGCCTCGGGGTTCGGGACGTCGCTACCAGACCTCCCTGGTTCTACGGTCCGGAACTCTAACGGAGCCACCACGCCGACCAGTCCGGAACGGGCGAACCCGCCCCACGGGCCGAGGCCACCCGCATAAGCTCACGAGCATGACGGCACCGACTCCGCCCGGCTGGTACCCCGACCGCGACCCGCGCCAGGTGCGCTGGTGGGACGGCAGGCAGTGGACGCACCACGTGCACCCCGCACGACCGGCCCGGCCACAGCAGGCCCGGAGCGACTCGCACGACCTCGAACTCGCCGTCGGCGGCACCGGACAGGACGACGTACAGCGTCAGGTGCAGAAACGAGCGAGCGTCGGTGGTGTCGTCGGCGGAGGCGGCGGCACGCTGTTCACCGAGCCGGTGCTGGTGGTGAACCAGAAAGCGAAGATCTGGGAGACGGCGAACGAGTACGCCGTCTACGACCAGCACGGCCACACCCTCGGCTCGGTCGTGCAGGTGGGACAGAGCGGGATGCAGAAGGCGATGCGCATGCTCACCAAGCTCGACTCCGTGATGGAGGTGAAGCTGGAGATTCGGGACGCGCACGGCACGCCGGTCCTGCACCTCACCCGCCCCGCGACGATGTGGAAGTCGACCGTGCACGTTCAGCGCGGCGACGGCAGCCCCGTCGGGTCCCTGCGGATGGAGAACGTGTGGGGCAAAGTGCGGTTCGCGTTCGAGGCCAACGGGCAACGCGTCGGCGGCCTGCACGCTCAGAACCTGCGGGCGTGGGACATCAGTGTCCTCGACCACACCGACTCCGAGGTCGGCAAGATCAGCAAGACCTGGCAGGGACTCGCGAAAGCCGCGTTCACCACCGCCGACAACTATGTACTGCAGATCCACCGGCCGTTGCCGGAACCACTGATCAGCTTCGTCGTCGCCTCGGCTCTCACCGTCGACACCGTCCTCGGCCAAGCTCAGAAGTAGCGGTATCCAGGGTGTTCGGCTTGCGTGCTGCAGTCAGGAAGTTGTTCCCACCACCTACGCAGGCCGACCACCCGCGGGTTCTCACCTCGTGGCTGGCGAGGACAGCGTCGACGTGATGGAGAGCGGCTGCCTGAGGTCGACGATCCCGCAGCCAGCCGCGAGGTGAGGTTCCGCCACCCGAGCATCAACGCGGATCAACCCCAGCTCGCTTCACCCCTCAGCGGCGGCGGCGTCGGGCGACTTCGGAGAGCACGATCCCCGCCGCGACGGAGGCGTTCAGCGACTCGACACCGCCGACCATCGGGATCGACACCGTCTGGTCGCAGGTCTCCCGCACGAGACGGGACAACCCGCGGCCCTCGGAACCGACGACCACCACGATCGGCTCGGTCGCCAGCTCCAGCTCGTCGGAGCTCACGTCCGAGTCGGCGTCGAGCCCCACGGCCATGAGGCCCTCGGACTTGAGGTCCTTCAACGCCCGCGTCAGATTCGTCGCCTTCGCGATCGGGATCCGCGCCGCCGCGCCCGCGCTCGTGCGCCAGGCCACCGCGGTCAGACCCGCGCTGCGGCGCTGCGGCACGATCACGCCGTGCGCTCCGAACGCCGCCGCCGAGCGGATCACCGCGCCGAGGTTGCGCGGGTCGGTGACCCCGTCGAGTGCGACGAGCATCGGCGGCATCCCCGAGTCGACGGCGTGCTCCAGCACGTCCCGGACGTCGGAGTAGTCGTACGGCGGCACCTGCAACGCGAGGCCCTGGTGCAACGCGCCGCCGGTGAGTCGATCGAGTTCGGTACGCGGCACCTCGACCACCGAGATGCCCTGGTCCTCCGCACCGCCGACGGCTTCCTTCACACGGTCGTCGAGCTCGATGCCGTGCGCGAGATACAGCCCGGTGGCGGGCACGCCCGCGCGGATGCACTCGGCGACCGGATTCCGGCCCGCGATGAGCTCCGGGCCCTCGGTCGACTGCTTGCGTTCCCGCTTCTGCTGCTGGGCCTTACGGGCGTCGGCCCGCTTCTTCGCGGGGTGACTGACCCTGTTCTCGGCCTTCGGAGTCGGTCCGCGCCCTTCGAGAGCCTTGCGTCGCTGGCCGCCGGAGCCGACGACCATGCCCTTCTTGGTGCCGGGCTTGCGTTTCGCTCCGCGGCGCTTGTCGTTGCCGGCCACGTGTTACCCGTCTTTCACTGTCCACAGCGGACCGTCGGGGGTGTCCTCGACGGCAATGCCGGAGGCTTGCAGGCGATCCCGCACCGCGTCGGCCGTGGCGAAATCCTTGTCCGCCCGCGCCTTGCGACGCTGTTCGAGCAGGTCCTCGACCAGTTCGGACAGCGCGCGCCGAGCGGCGTCGTCACCGCCGGAGCGCTCCGCCCACTGCGGGGCGAGCGGGTCCAGACCGAGCACGCCCATCATGGCCCGCACCGCACTCGCCGCCTCCCGGGCGGCGAGGTCGTCACCCCGGTCGAGGGCGGCGTTGCCTTCCTTCACCACATTGTGCACTGCGGCGACCGCCTGCGGTGTGCCCAGGTCGTCGTCCAGCGCGACACGGAACTCGGCGGTCACCTCGCCCGGCTCGCACGAACCCGCCCGCTGCGTGACGCGGTGCACGAACGACTCGATCCGTTTGTAGGCGGTGACCGCGTCCTCCAACGACTCCTCGGAGTACTCGATCGTCGACCGATAGTGCGGCGTGATCAGGTAGTAGCGCAGCTCCACTGCCCGCACCCGCTCCAGCATCGCCGGGATCGCGACCACGTTGCCCAGCGACTTCGACATCTTCTCGCCGCTCATCGTGACCCACGCGTTGTGCATCCAGTAGCGGGCGAACTCGTCACCGGCCGCGTGCGACTGGGCCCGCTCGTTCTCGTGGTGCGGGAACACCAGGTCGAGTCCGCCACCGTGGATGTCGAACTCGGACCCCAGGTAGTAGGTCGCCATCGCCGAGCACTCCAGGTGCCATCCGGGACGTCCCTGGCCCCACGGTGTCGGCCAGCTCGGCTCGCCCGGCTTCGCCGTCTTCCACATGGTGAAGTCGCGCGGATCCCGCTTGCCGGTGGCCGCGCTCTCGCCCTGCTGCACGTCGTCGAGCTTCTGCCCGGACAGCGCCCCGTAGGACTCGGCGAAGGTGCCCACCGAGAAATACACGTCGCCGCCGGCGGCGTACGCGTGGCCGCGCTCGATCAACCGCTGCATCAGCTCGATCATCTGCGTCACGTGCCCGGTGGCGCGCGGCAGCACCGACGGCGGCAGGCACCCGAGCGCGTCGTAGGCGTACTCGAACGCACGCTCGTGGGTCGCCGCCCACTCCCACCACGGCCGTCCCGCGTCCGCGGCCTTCTCGAGGATCTTGTCGTCGATGTCGGTGACGTTGCGGACCAGGCGAGTGTCGAGCCCCTGGTGATCGAGCCAGCGCCGCAGCACGTCGAAGTTCAGGCCACTGCGGACGTGTCCGATGTGGGGAACGCCCTGCACGGTCGCGCCACACACGTACAGGGACGCGATCCCCTCCTCACGCGGCCGGAACGCGCGCGTCGAGCGGGTGGCGGTGTCATACAGGTGCAAGTTCACGGTGCAGATGGTACGGGTCCGGTCACGCGTTCCCGCACCTCAGGGATGCTCTCGTCGTTCCGCTCAGAGCACGCCGGCGGTCTCCAGCGCTGTGATCAGCGCCTCTTTTCGCTCCGCGACGGGCAACGGGTCGACGATCACCACCCGGCAGCCAACCTCGGCCGCGCCGCCGTCGGCCTCCACACTGTCGCCGACCATGACCGTCTCCGAGGGGGCCACGCCGAGTCGTGAACACACCCGGCGGAACAGCTGGGCGTCGGGTTTGACGAGCCCCTCCACGTACGACATGAACACCTCGTCGAGCTGGTCGAGGACCCCGAGGTTGGCGAACGCGGGCCGGATGTCGTAGCCGATGTTGCTCAACACGGCCGTCTTCGTCCCCTGGGCATGCAGCCGGTACAGCACCTCGGCCGCGTCGGGATACGGCGTCCAGGCCAACGGGTCGCTGAGCCGCCCGTAGAACGTCGCGGCCTGCTCAGCGGTCAGTCCGGCGCGAGTCAGCAGGCCGACGTAGGCCTTGCGGTGCAGCTCGGGGTCGAGGTCGCGGCGTTCCCACGCGTCCAGGACGTCCTCGGGCACGTCGACGTCCTCGCGAACCGGAGCGACCATGCGGCGAAGCAACGCCTCACGCCCCTCGGCGTCGAACGGCTGCCCGTGCTCGTCGTGGATGCCGTCGAACCAGGCCTGCTCGTGTTCGAGCCGGAACAACGTGCCGGAAAAGTCGAACACCACCGCGCGCACAGTCATACCCGCACGGTATCCCGCACGTCCGGTGTTGTCCGAGACGCCGAGAGGGCCACCATCGCTGGTTCCGGTACCGAGCATGAGCAGCTGCGACGCTGGTTGACGAACCTCGCGGTTCGCCACCGAGTGCTACGGTAGTGCTATGACGGTGATCGGGCAGCGGGAGCTGCGCAACGACAACGCAGAGATCGTCCGCCGTGTCGAGGCCGGCGAGAGCTTCACTGTCACACGCAACGGAAAGCCCGTCGCCGACCTGGTTCCGCACCGCCCGAGCACAAAGCGGCGCAGCATCCCGACCGCGGAGGTGGCTGCGCTGCTCGCCGAGACCCCTGTGGACGTCGAGGCGTGGCACGAAGACATAGCGGCAGCGGATAGCTTCTTCGGCCCGGACGAGCTCGACGATCCGTGGCGAGACCGGCCCGGAACGCAGGGGGATCGCGGCCGGGAATGAACAGACACCCGGTATCGCTGCTGGACACCTCCGCGGTGATCGACTTTCCCGCGGAGGCCGCTGACCGGCATGCTGCCGAGCACGCCATCTCGTCGATCACCCTCGCGGAGCTGAGCTTCGGCGTCCACTGCACGAACGTCGTCGAGTCCGCCCGGCGGCAGGAACGACTCGTCGAGATTCGTTCGACCCTCGACGTGATTCCGTTCGACAGCCCTTGCGCGCAGACCTACGGCGCGCTGCGCGCACTCGTCCTCCGCCTTCGGCGGGATCCACGACCACGACGTATGGATCTCATGATCGCCGCGGTCGCCGGGGTGCACCAGCTTCCGCTGTTGACCCGCAACCCGAAGGACTTCACAGCACTCGAGTCGGTCGTCGACGTCATCGCGGTGTGAACGGCTGCCCGTGCTCGTCGTGGATCCCGTCGAACCAGGCCTTCTCGTGTTCGAGCCCGGCCATCGCCAGATCGTGACATCCCGCGCGCGAGTTCACGAGTACCGCCAGCGGCTGCGTGCGCAGGGACTACGGCCGGTGCAGATCTGGGTGCCCGACTCCCGGTCGGCCTCGTTCACGGCTGCTGCACACGCTCAGTCGCTAGCGGTCGCCGCAAGCGAGCACGCGGACGGTGATCAGGGCTTCGTCGAAGCGCTCGCCTGGGACATCGACGAGGCCGGGGAGTGAGCCGGGGAGAGATCTACACCGCCGCCGGACGCGATGCCTACACCGGAAAGCCCAGACCGGTCGTGATCGTGCAGGACGACCGTTTCGAGGGCACCCACTCGATCACAGTGTGCCCGCTCACCACGGACCCCCGAGGCGCCGCTACTGCGCATCCCGGTGTGATCAGTCGGTGCACTCGTCTCGCCGCGAGGCACTGCCGTGCATCGGCGCGAGGATCGCGTAGACGCACGCCAGCGCGCTCACCCACAACAGGACGACAGCCAGGCCGAGCGAGGCCGCGGCGCCCACGGCCCACAACCACCACGACACCGGCCACGCCACGACCGGCTGCACCACGAGCGCGCGCCTGGTCCGGGGAGCCCGGCCGAGCGCTTCCCCGCCATCCCACGCAAACTTCCCCAGCGCCATACCCCGAGGGTGCGCCACGAGCCGCCCCGTTGACCCCGGGACGAGCCCTGAACATTCCCTGAACTCTGGCGACCCACCACGAGACAGCCGGGTGCACCGCCAGGTCAGGCCGTGAACACCAGCGCCGTGGCGATCGCGGCGCGACCCTCACCGCGGCCGGTGAGTCCCAAGCCGTCCGACGTCGTTCCCGCCACCGAGACCGGCGCGCCGAGCGCCTCCGAAAGCACGCGCTGCGCCTCCTCCCGGCGAGTGCCGATCCGGGGCGTGTTGCCGACGACCTGAACCGTTGCGTTCCCGACGACGTGGCCTGCGGCTTCGAGCCTGCGGCGCACCTCGGCGAGCAGGTCGACGCCGTGTGCACCGGCCCAGCGGTCGTCACCGGTGCCGAACACGGCGCCGAGATCACCGAGCCCTGCCGCCGACAGTGCCGCGTCGCACAGCGCGTGCGCGGCGACGTCCCCGTCGGAGTGCCCGGAGCAGCCGTCGACATCGGACCAGAACAGTCCGGCGACCCAGCATTCACGCCCCGGCTCGACCGGATGCACGTCGATGCCTTGACCGACACGAGGGAGGGGCTGGGTCACGTGAGTTCCTCTTCCGACGCTGCGGGGGCGAGCACGCGTTCGGCGATCGCGAGGTCGAACGCCGTCGTGATCTTGAGTGCGTGCGGATGGCCGGGCACGGCCAGCACCGGATGTCCGACACGTTCGACCAGACCCGCGTCGTCGGTGGCGATGTCCCCGTCGATCTCGTAGGCCTCTCGCAGCACGGTGACGGTGAACCCTTGCGGAGTCTGTACGGCACGCAGGGCATTGCGGTCGACGGTGTGTTCGACGGCTCCGTCGACGTCGACCTGCTTCACCGTGTCGGCGACCGGTAGCACCGGAACCACGGCAGGCGCGCCGCGCTGCACCGCCTCCACCACGGTCCGCACCACCGACGGAGGGGTGAAGGCACGGGCGGCATCGTGCACGAGCACGGTCGTGACACCCGAAACCCGCGCGAGGGCCGCCTCCAGAGCGATACGCACGGAGTCGGTCCGTTCGGCACCACCGGCGACCACGTGCACCGCGTCAGCAGCACCGAGCGGAGCCAGGTCGTCCTCGACCAGCGTCACGCCGTCATCCGGCGCGGCGACGACCACGTGCTGCACGCATCCCGAGGCCAGCAGGCCCCGGACCGCGCGCAGCAACAAGGACTCTCCGGCCACCGGGACCAGGGCCTTCGGCATCCCGGCGCCGAGTCGCCTGCCCCGGCCAGCCGCCGGGACCAGGGCTACAGCATTCACTTCGGGCGCTCAGTCGACGTCAGACCGCGGTCGTCGCCAGCACCTCGTCGAGAAGGGTCTCCGCCTTGGACTCGTCCGTACCTTCGGCGAGCGCGAGTTCGCTCACCAGTATCTGACGGGCCTTGGCCAACATCCGCTTCTCACCCGCGGACAACCCACGATCCTGCTCGCGTCGCCAGAGGTCGCGCACCACTTCGGCCACCTTGTTCACATCGCCGGAGGCGAGCTTCTCGAGGTTGGCCTTGTACCGACGGGACCAGTTCGTTGGTTCCTCGGTGTGGGGAGCGCGCAACACGTCGAAGACATGATCGAGTCCCTCTTGACCCACGACGTCCCGGACACCGACGATCTCGGCATTGTCAGCGGGAACGCGAACGGTCAGGTCTCCCTGCGCGACTTTGAGGACGAGGTACTGCTTCTCCTCGCCTCGGATCACGCGGGTTTCGATCGCTTCGATGAGCGCGGCACCGTGGTGCGGGTAGACGACGGTCTCTCCGACCTTGAAAACCATGTGTCCTCTGCCCCTTTCGCTGATCCCAGCTTAGCACGCGCGGCAACGCCACCGGAAACCCGCCCACCTCCGTAACCGCAGGTCAGAGACGGAACAGGGGGTTGACAAACCACGTTGAGCCATGCTCGCCGGGACCCGTTCACGCCGGAGGATGATCTGATGTGGACACCTCACCGGCCGTCTGAACTGGGGTGCCGAAGATCGGCTCGGACACATTCCCTTGCCGCGTCAGGGGCGGACCGGGAACGCTGCGGCCCGACCATTAAGCTCGGGTCGTAGCCCGACCGGCACCGCGACGGGTCGGCGAACGCGACCACACGTCGACGCCCGCGCGCGACGTCGGCGATCAGGAAGGACCAGCCACCCGTGAGCCGCCTCCAGCATCTCCGTTCCGTTCGGTGGGCCCCGGTCGTCGTCGGGGTCAGCGCCGTGCTCGCCCTCAGCGGCTGCAGCGCGGGTCAGGTCACCGAGACCGATACCCAGGTCGGCGCCGTCGGCGGCGGCAGCGGGAACGTCATGGTCAACGACGACCGCGCCATCGCCGTTCGCAACGCGACCCTGGCGTACCCCGAGAACGGCGACCTCTACCGGCAGGGCGGCTCGGCGCCGCTGCGGACCGTGATCGTCAACCAGAGCACCCGGGACGACCAACTGGTCGGCGCCTCGAGCCCGTACGCGAGCTCGATCCGGATCGGGGGCACCACCGACCTGCCTGCCGAGACCTCGCTGCGCGCGTTCGGACGCACGAATCCGTCCGTGCAGGGCACGCCGTCGGACCGGCCGACCGTGGACATCACGGTGCAGGGACTCACCCAGGACATCCGCCCTGGCGTGACCATCCCGGTGACGTTCACGTTCGCCCAAGCCGGACAGACGACGGTGCAGGTGCCGATCGGGCCGAGTCCGCAGGAGCGCCCCGACACCGAGGGCGAAGGCAGCCACTGAGAAAGAGGGCGTGAGCCTTTGTGGTTGCTATAGCCACAAAAGAGGCTCACGCGCTCTTTTGTTCCCGGCACCCAGGAGTGGCGATGTCCGCACTGACGGTCTTCCGGGGGCGTGCCGGTGATCGCAATGAACGCGCCATGCGCGGGGCAGTTCAGCTCGGTGAGGCACTGGCCCGACGTACTCGCCTCGAACCGGCCTACGTCAGCACTCCGGAACCGCCGCTCGGACACGACTGGGAGCCCGAGCTGTCGGCCGCTCGACCCGGATTGCGCGACATGGCCGAGACCTACGAGCGCCTGCTCGACGCGGGCACCGTCCCGGTGACCGTCCTGACCAGGTGCGCCGTCGCGCTCGCCACCGTTCCCGTCGTCGCGCGCCATCACCCGGAAGCGTGCGTGGTGTGGCTGGATGCGCACGGAGACCTCAACACCCCGGACACCACCGGCGGTTATCTCGGTGGCATGGCCCTCTCCGGTGCCGCCGGTTTGTGGGACTCGGGCCTCGGAGGGGACCTGGCGACCGGGAACATCGTGCTGGCCGGTGCTCGCGACCTCGATCCGGCGGAGCAGCGGTTGCTCGACGACGGCGTGATCCGGGCCGTCGAACTGAGGCCGGACTTCTCCTCGGATCTCCGTGCCGCCGTCGGTCAACGCCCCGTCTACGTGCATCTGGACTGCGACGTCCTCGAGCCGGGGATAGTCCCTACCGAGTACCGAGTCCCAGGTGGTCTCGATCTCGCGACCCTGCGTTCGGTCGCGGAGGTCCTAGCGGAGCAGCCGATCGTGGGCGTCGAGATCGCCGAGTTCGAGGGATCCTCGGAGCACCGCGACGCGGCCGACGCGCTGATCGACGCGCTCGACCCCCTGCTACAAAAGAGACGCGTGAGCCTTTTTGGTGGCTATAGGCACTAAAAGGGCTCACGCGCTCTTTGCCGACACGCCGGTGTGATCGGTTCTGTCGGCTCCGGCGGATAATCTCGCGCCGTGCCATCCAAGACCGCTCGCCCTCCCCGACCCACGTACCGATGCGCCGACTGCGGCCACGAGGTCGCAAAGTGGGTCGGCCGCTGCCCCGGCTGTCAGGCCTGGGGCACGATCGACGAGGCCGCCCCCGCCCGACCGGCACTGGCCAAGGTGAGCGCCGGGGCTCCGTCGACCCCCGCACGCCCGATCGCCGAGGTCGACCTCGACTCCGCCCGCGCCGTCTCGACCGGCATCGGCGAACTCGACCGCGTCCTCGGCGGCGGTGTCGTGCCGGGGGCCGTGGTGCTGCTGGCCGGCGAGCCCGGAGTCGGCAAGTCCACGCTGCTGCTGGAGGTCGCGCATCGCTGGGCGCTCGGTTCGGGCACACCGTCGCTCTACGTCACGGGCGAGGAATCGGCGGGGCAGGTCCGGCTACGCGCGGAACGAACCGACTCGGTGCACCCACAGCTGTTCCTCGGCGCGGAGTCCGACCTCTCGGCGGTACTCGGCCACGTCGACGCCGTCTCCCCCGGCCTTTTGGTGGTCGATTCGGTGCAAACGGTGCAGTCTCCGGACGCGGAAGGCACGCCGGGCGGGGTGACGCAGGTGCGCTCGGTGACGGCGGCGCTCGTCGCGCTCGCGAAGGAGCGCGGCCTGCCGGTGGTGCTCGTCGGCCACGTCACCAAAGAAGGCTCCGTCGCCGGGCCTCGCGTGCTGGAACACCTCGTCGACGTGGTCCTGCATTTCGAAGGCGACCGGCACTCCGCACTGCGTCTGCTGCGCGGCGTGAAGAACCGCTTCGGCCCCGCCGACGAGGTGGGGTGTTTCGAGCAGCGGGACGACGGCATCGCCGAGGTCGTCGATCCGTCCGGGCTGTTCCTCAACCGGCAGGAGTCGATGGTCCCCGGCACCGCCGTGACCGTGATGGTCGAGGGCAAACGTCCGCTGCTCGCCGAGGTGCAGGCGTTGGTGACCCCGACGCAGATGACGATGCCGCGCCGGTCGGTGAGCGGCCTGGATTCGGCGCGGCTGTCGATGATGCTCGCCGTGCTCGACAAACGCGGCAATCTCCGCACCGGCGATCAGGAGGTGTATGCCGCCACGGTCGGCGGCACCAAGCTCACCGAGCCCGCCTCGGATCTCGCGGTGGCCTTGGCGGTGGCGTCGTCGAAGCTGGACCTGCCGCTGCCGTCGAACATGATCGCGGTCGGTGAGGTCGGCCTCGCAGGTGAGATCCGCAGGGTGAACTCGGTCGGTCGCCGGCTCGCGGAGGCCGCCCGGCTCGGGTTCGACCGCGCCCTGGTTCCTCCGGACCCCGGGCCCGTGCCCCAGGGCATGAAGGCCACGGTCGTGCCCGACCTGAAGTCGGCTCTACGGGAATTGCGGCGGAAGGAGTAACGCTCGACCACGTGGGCGAGACGTTGCGGCCGGGTGGAAGGATCGACGGTGCGATGACGACTGACGCTGACGCCCCCACGACCTCCGCCCCGGACCTCACCGAGTTGATCCTGTGGTTCCGGTCGAACGCGCGCGCTCTGCCGTGGCGCGAGCCCGACGTCACTGGATGGGGCGTGCTCGTCAGCGAGACGATGTTGCAACAGACACCCGTACGGCGGGTGGAGCCGATCTGGCTGGAGTGGATGTCGCGCTGGCCGGCACCGTCGGATCTCGCGGCGACGAGTCAGGCCGAGGTGTTGCGTGCGTGGGGCAAGCTCGGCTACCCGAGGCGCGCGCTGCGGCTGCACGAGGCCGCCGGTGTCGTGGCCACCGAGCACGACGACGTCGTTCCGTCCGATGTAGACACCTTGCTGGCGCTTCCCGGTGTCGGCGCCTACACGGCGCGAGCTGTGGCGGCTTTCGCCTACGGCAAGCGGGTTCCGGTCGTGGACACCAACGTGCGTCGTGTCGTGGCGCGAGCGGTCCACGGTGCCGGTGACGCCGGACCGCCCGCCACGAATCGGGATCTCGCGGACGTCGAGGCGCTGCTACCGGCGGACGAGGCGCGTGCGTCGGCGTTGTCGGCCGGGCTGATGGAGCTGGGACAGACCGTGTGCACGGTCCGCTCACCCGAGTGCGAACGTTGCCCGGTCCGCCGCCGCTGCGCGTGGCAGCACAACGGTCGCCCGGCATACGCGGGTCCGGCGAAGAAGGTGCAGAAGTTCGCCGGGACCGACCGGCAAGTGCGCGGAAAGCTCCTCGACGTGCTGCGAGGCGCCGAAGGCCCGGTGGCGCGCAAGCAGCTGGACGCGGTGTGGTCGGACGCCGGACAGCGGGACCGCTGCCTCGACTCGCTGCTGGTGGACGGCTTGATGGAGCAGACCGACGACGGTCGTTTCGCGCTGCCGGGCGAGCACTGATGGCCGAGTCGGTCGAGCTGTTCTTCGACGACGAGGCCGAACACGCGGTGCGGAAGCTGTGGCGTCGGCTCGACGACGCGGGCCTCTCGGGCGGTCCACGGGATCGTCCGCGTGTGACGCTGGCGTCGGCTCGGACGATCCCGAAGGGGGCTCGCGACGCGGTGCGCGAGGAACTGCGCTACGTGTCGTTGCCCGACGTCTGGCTGTACACGCTTGGCACATTTCCCGGCGAGGAGCCGAACCTGGTGTTCGCCGCCGTCGTCGACACCGAACTACTCGCGGTGCACTCCGCCGTCCACGACGCGCTCGCGGGCCGCGTGTCACAGGCCTCCGCCTACTACTTTCCCGGCGCGTGGGTGCCCCATTGCGTTCTGACGCAAGGAATTCCGTCGACCGGAGTCGCCGAAGCTTTCGAACTCCTGAGGGACACCGCCCCGGTCCGCGCCCGCACACATGGCATCGCCGTCACTACGAGCTCCGACGATCCCGACTGGCTCACGCTTTAGCCCGACGCCGGCAAACGTCACGGGCCACCGATCCGAGACATCCGTACCCTGGGAAACATGGCAGTCGTGAAGATCAATGCACTCGAGGTGCCGGAGGGTTCGGGCCCCGAGATCGAGAAGCGGTTCGCTGCCCGCAAGGAACAGATGCAGGGCGTTGCGGGCTTTCTCGGGTTCGAGTTGCTGCGTCCGGTGGCGGGCGAGTCGCGATACTTCGTCTACACCCGCTGGGAGACCGAGGAGGCGTTCCAGGACTGGCGGCAGAACTCGGCCGGAGCGGCCCACGCCGGGTCGCAACAGCCGGTGTCGTCGGGAGCGTCGCTGCTGGAGTTCGAAGTCGCGTTGTCGTCGGAGGACCCCGCGCCGTGAGCGACCAGGAGTTGGCGCGCGCCGCGGAGTTGATCTCCGGCGCCGAGGCGCTGCTGGTGTGCGCGGGCGCGGGCTTCGGTGTTGATTCGGGACTGCCTGATTTCCGCGGCGACGAGGGATTCTGGCGCGCGTACCCACCGTACGAGCGGCTCGGCCTGTCGTTCACCGAGGCGGCCGATCCGATTCATTTCGCCGAGGACCCCGCGTTCGCGTGGGGCTTCTACGGGCATCGACTCCAGATGTATCGGCGAACGGTCCCCCATCGCGGCTTCGAGCTGTTGCGTTCCTGGGGCGCGGCGACCGAGCACGGAGCGCGCGTATTCACGTCCAATGTGGATGGTCATTTCCAACGGGCGGGGTTCGAACACGTGGCGGAGTGTCACGGTTCGATCCACCACCTGCAGTGCCTCGAGCCGTGCACCGACGACGTCTGGCCAGCCGACGACGTGTCCGTCGACGTCGACACCGACACGATGCGCGCCAGGGAGCCGCTTCCGAGCTGTCCGAACTGTGGCGGAATGGCTCGCCCGAACATCCTCATGTTCGGCGACTGGAGTTGGGTGCCGCAGCCGTCGGAAGCGCGGCTGGGTGAGCTGACCGCCTGGCGCCGGGACCTGCGAGCGTCTCGGCTGGTCGTGGTGGAACTCGGGGCGGGCACGGCGATCCCGTCGGTGCGTCGGCACGCGGAACTGGCAAGCGCCGGCAGCGGCGCACTGGTCCGCATCAACCCCCGCGAGCCGGAAATCCGGCACGGGCGGGGCGTATCCCTGCCGATGCCCGCGCTCGAAGCGTTGGAATCGATCGAAAAGCTCCTCTGAGCTCGAGGCGAACGGCACTTTCGCCCCACCACACGAGGCGAAAGTGCCGTTCGCCCCACCCCGCGCCTGAGGCGAAAGTGCCGTTCGCCCCATGAGACGAGGCGAAAGTGCCGTTCGCCCGGGGGTCAGGCGGGGAGGGTGAGGTGAGTGAGGATGGCTCGGTGGTCGCCACCGGCCACGTCGAACCGTTGGTACCCCTGCACCGTGGCACCCCCGCTGACGAGCACGTGGTCGATGGTCATCGGCGGTGGGATCCGGACGTCCGCGCCCGGCCAGGTGCCCTGAAGCCCGTCTCCCGTCGTCGCCGCCGCATCCTCGTACCCCTGACCGAGAAGTCGGCGCATCGGCGAGTGGTCGAGCGTGGCGTTGAAGTCTCCGGCCAGCACGCGAGGTGTCGCTGCATCCCTCGCCGGTTCAGGCAACGCGCGGAGCTCGTCCTGCCACGTCGCGGTGTCCCCGACCGGAATCACAGGGTGCACACCGACGACTTCGAGTTCGCCAGGGCCGGGCGAGTCGATGAGCGCCGACGGTTGTTGCATGGTGCTCGGTGGCGCGATCGAGAGTTCCCGCAGAGGCCAGCGGGAGGCGATACCGCTGCCTGCAGCCCCGGGCCTGGGTTCGAACACGCGGTGCGGCAGCAGTTCGGTGAGCCCAGCGCGGTCGAGCGCCTCGGCGCTCTCAGGGGTGAGTTCTTGCAGCACGAGCGCGTCCACCTGCTCGGCGCGGACGAGTTCGACCACCCGGCGTACGTCGGCACCGCCGAAGTACAGGTTGATCGACATGACCTTGACCGGCGTTCCCTGTACCGGCGCCGAGGTATTCGGCACGGCGCGTGGCGCGACGTGCAGAGCCAGTCCGATCGTGGCCAGCAGCACCAACAGCGTCGTCAGCCAGCGGTGCAACAGCAGCCCGACAAGCACGAGTGCGCCGCCGACGGGCACGGCGTACTGGGTGAGCGCAACGAGCGCGGCGGTGTACGGGTCGCGGTCGTAGCCGACGAGCGAAACGGTCGCCCACCCGAGGAACGGCACCGCGACGCTGAGCAACAGCACCGTGACGATCGGTCCGCGCGGGGCCCGTCGCCCCTCCCGCTCGTCGTCTCCGCGAGTTCGCTCGACGTCGAGCTCTATCGGCGCGCTGCGGCTCACCGGACCTCCCCTCGACGGCGGCACCCGCACCCAACCTACCGACACCGAGCCGAACAGCGGCGCACGAAGGGTGTCAGTGCGCTGTGCGCGCCGCGTGCGTGAGCTGCTCCACCGTTGTCGCCGCACCGGAGCTCGACGCCCCCGACCGCGAGACACGACCGAGACGCCCGAGCGGATCAGCGTCCGACCGGATGCGGAAGACGATCTTCTACGCGAGGCGTGTCCCCTGCGGACGACAACGCCCTGGTGAGTGCCGGAATCCCGTGCGCCCGTGCACCGTGATGCGGTTCGACCAGTGTCCACAGGCCCGGGTTCGCCGCGGCACACGACGCATGCGCGCGTTCGCCGACGTCCGCCTGTGCTGCAGCGTCCTCGATCGCCAGGTCGATGCGGGCGGTGAGCAGAAGGGACCACCGGTAGCACAGGGCATCGCGGAGTTCCTCGACGCTGCCGAACTCTGTGGCCAACGCACCCTCGATCGGTGGCAGCGCATGCTCGCCGGTGCGCCAAGCCCGCTCGATCACGGCGTCGAGTGCTCGCTTGCGGCGGCGGTAGCTTTCCCAGCCCATCGGACCCTCCCAGTGAGCCGACCGACCTTCGGTGTCCGACTATTATTCGTTCACCGACTCTCAGTCGGTGAGTATGCTTGCGGTTCATGGAAGGCGTCAAGTCGAGACGAGCGCAGTACGCCGAGATGACTCGCGCCGCCGTGCTGGACAGCGCACGCGAACTGTTCGTCCAACGCGGGTACGACACCACCTCGGTCGACGACATCGCGAAGTCCTCGCAGGTCAGCAAGGGTGCGATCTACCATCACTTCGCAGACAAGAAGGAACTGTTCGCCCAGCTGCTCACCGACGTCCAACAGCAGGCCATGCGGGCCGTCACCGCCGCCGCGGAGGCGACCGACTCCGAGTGGGAACGCGCCCTCGCCGCCGCACAAACCTACCTGCGCGGCCACGTCGAGAACCCGGAAGCGCGCAGCATCGTCCGTCAAGCCGCGTCCGTGCTCAACCACGACCGCATTTGCGAGATCGACGAAGAGGTCGCGCTGCCGTTCATCCGCGACACTCTCGGACGGCTCGGCGGCGCGGGGATGCTTCAGCCACTGCACATCCCGACGACGGCGCGCATGATCCTCAGCGTGCTCGTGGACGCGACGCTGCAGATCGCAGAAAGCGACGATCCTGCCACGGCCTACACCGAGGTGGACAAGGTCTTGGTCGCGCTCGTCAGCGGACTCCTCCGGAGCCCGGAAAGCGCCTGAACCGACGCACGGCGTCCCACCACAGACGCACAGCGGCCCCGCACCGGATCCGGTGCGGGGCCGCTCGCGAAGCACTCGCTCAGTGGTCGCGTGGCTTGAGCACGGCGGTCAGCCACGCGGCGGCGACCGTCGTGTCCACCTCACCACCCACGGCTCTCTGAAGAGTGCATGTGGGAACTTGCGTTCGTGCCCGGAGGGCACGGCCATAAATGACCAGCCTGGGCAGGTGAGAGGCTCCGGCGTTCGGAGTTCGTGCCTCGCAAAGCAGAGGTTCTCGCCGCGTACACCTGGTACTCAAGAGAACCCCAACGCCGCGAGGCGCGAACTGGGGCGGCATTACCCGACCACCCACCCAAGTTCCACAACGCCCTCTTACCGCGTCACTCGTTGGACTCCGATCCCTCCGAGGACTCCTCCGAGCCCGACGAGGCCGTCAGGCCCACCGGTGGGGCGTCCGGGACGAGGGACGGCTTGCTTTCGCCGCGGAAGACGAACTGGGCGGAATCGTCCGAGCCGGACTCGTCGTCCCAGCCCTCCACGTCGGCGATGACGATCTGACCGGCCTCGACCTCGCCGAAGAGGATCTTCTCGGAGAGCCGGTCCTCGATCTCGCGCTGGATCGTGCGCCGCAGCGGGCGGGCGCCCAGCACCGGGTCGAAGCCCCGCTTGGCCAGCAGCCGCTTGGCCTTGTCGGTCAGCTCCAGGGACATGTCCTTGCCCTTGAGCGCAGTCTCCACCCGGCCGATCAGCAGGTCGACCATCGAGATGATCTCGTCCTGGGTCAGCTGGTGGAACACGATCACGTCGTCGATGCGGTTGAGGAACTCCGGCCGGAAATGCTTCTTCATTTCCTCGTTGACCTTGGACTTCATCCGCTCGTAGTTCGATTCCGTGCTCGAACCCGCGGAGAACCCGAGACCCACGGCCTTGGAGATGTCGCCGGTACCGAGGTTCGAGGTGAAGATCAGCACGGTGTTCTTGAAATCGACCGTGCGGCCCTGACCGTCGGTGAGCCGCCCGTCCTCGAGCACCTGCAACAGGGTGTTGTAGATCTCCTGGTGGGCCTTCTCGATCTCGTCGAAGAGCACCACCGAGAACGGCTTCCGGCGCACCTTCTCGGTGAGCTGACCGCCCTCCTCGTAGCCCACGTAGCCCGGAGGGGCACCGAACAGCCGCGAGGCCGTGTAGCGGTCGTGGAACTCGCCCATGTCGATCTGGACCAGTGCGTCGTCGTCGCCGAAGAGGAACTCCGCCAGCGCCTTCGACAGCTCGGTCTTACCGACACCCGACGGGCCGGCGAAGATGAACGACCCCGACGGGCGCTTCGGGTCCTTCAGACCCGCACGCGTACGGCGGATCGCCTGCGAGACGGCCTTGACCGCATCGTCCTGGCCGATGATCCGCTTGTGCAGCTCGTCCTCCATGCGGAGCAGCCGCGTCGTCTCCTCCTCGGTGAGCTTGAAGACCGGAATCCCGGTCCAGTTCGCCAGCACCTCGGCGATCTGCTCGTCATCGACCTCCGCGACGACGTCCAGGTCACCGTCCTTCCACTGCTTCTCCCGCTCTTCCTTCTGGCCGAGGAGCTGCTTCTCCTCGTCACGCAGGCGGGCGGCCCGCTCGAAGTCCTGCGCGTCGATCGCGGACTCCTTGTCGCGGCGCACGTCGGCGATCTTCTCGTCGAACTCGCGCAGGTCCGGCGGCGCGGTCATGCGGCGAATGCGCATCCGGGCGCCGGCCTCGTCGATGAGGTCGATCGCCTTGTCCGGCAGGTACCGGTCGTTGATGTAGCGGTCGGCCAGCGTCGACGCGGCGACCAGCGCCGAGTCCGTGATCGACACCCGGTGGTGCGCCTCGTACCGATCGCGCAGGCCCTTGAGGATCTCGATGGAGTGCTCCAGCGAGGGCTCGCCGACGTCGATCGGCTGGAAACGACGCTCCAGCGCCGCGTCCTTCTCGACGTGCTTGCGGTACTCCTCGCGGGTCGTCGCACCGATGGTCTGCAGCTCACCGCGCGCCAGCATCGGCTTGAGAATGCTCGCGGCGTCGATCGCGCCCTCGGCGGCACCGGCACCCACGAGCGTGTGGATCTCGTCGATGAACAGGATGATGTCGCCGCGAGTCTTGATCTCCTTGAGCACCTTCTTCAGGCGCTCCTCGAAATCACCGCGGTAGCGCGAGCCCGCCACCAGCGAACCCAGGTCGAGCGTGTAGAGCTGCTTCTCCTTGAGCGTCTCGGGAACCTCGCCCTTGACGACCGCCTGGGCCAAGCCCTCGACGACGGCCGTCTTGCCGACACCCGGCTCGCCGATGAGGACCGGGTTGTTCTTCGTCCGGCGGGACAGCACCTGCATGACCCGCTCGATCTCGCTGTCGCGACCGATGCAGGGGTCGAGCTTGGACTCGCGGGCGGCTTGCGTCAGGTTGCGGCCGAACTGGTCCAGCACCAGCGACGACGACGGCGTGCCCTCGCCACGGCTGCCTGCCTCGGCGGGCTCCTTGCCCTGGTAGCCGGAGAGCAGCTGCAGCACCTGCTGGCGCACCCGGTTGAGGTCCGCGCCGAGCTTGACGAGCACCTGGGCGGCGACGCCCTCGCCCTCGCGGATCAGGCCGAGCAGGATGTGCTCGGTGCCGATGTAGTTGTGGCCGAGCTGCAGTGCCTCCCGCAGCGACAGCTCCAGCACCTTCTTCGCCCGCGGCGTGAAGGGGATGTGACCGCTCGGCGCCTGCTGGCCCTGGCCGATGATCTCCTCGACCTGCTGACGGACGCCCTCCAGAGCGATCCCCAGCGACTCGAGCGCCTTGGCGGCGACACCCTCACCCTCGTGGATCAGGCCGAGCAGGATGTGCTCGGTGCCGATGTAGTTGTGGTTGAGCATCCTGGCCTCTTCTTGGGCCAGGACGACCACCCGCCTCGCGCGGTCGGTGAACCTCTCGAACATTCGCACTCCCTGACTGCTGCGCCGGCGGTCTCGTTCCGGGCACGGCTTCGGTTCACGCCGACGCCCGCGATGCGTTCAGCACTCTCGCCGCCCCACTGTAGTAGGCCCGGGCCCTCTCGGTCCGCGCCGTTGGCGCCGCGCCGCCTGCGTCGTGGGCAACGCTCGGCACAACAGCCCGCTGGCCTGCGACATTCCTGCGCACGCCGACGAGCGAGGCATGTCCGCCCAGCGCGAACACCGGCGGCGAACCCGGGCGAACGCCGCTCCCCGGACCCGAACTCATCCTTCCGGGTGTATTCGAGGTGTCCCAGCGCGTGGACGCGGCAAAAGCATCACGATCCGCGCGGCACTCACACGGAAGAGTGTCGGGGATCACAAAACCGTTTCTCGATCAGTGACCGCGTCGAATCGCGGGGGCATCAACAATTGCCACCATTCCCGGCCTCCGCCGGGCACTACCCGCCGGCCACGCGAATCGTGACCCACGCACGACGAAGGGCGCCCTCCGCGAGAAGGACGCCCCGAGTCACCGAGCCGCCGCGGTGGCGGCGAATCCCGATTCAGTTCGCCTTGTGGTACTGCTCCACGACGTCGGCGGGAATGCGGCCACGGTCCGAGACCTTCAGTCCCCGCTTGCGGGCCCATTCACGGATCGCCTGGTTCTGTTCACGATCGGCACTGGTGGATCCGCCGGTGGAACGGCCACCCGGACGGGGCCCGGGCTTCTTGCGACCACCCGCGCGGCGCGCGCTCGACACGTAGTTGGCGAGAGCGTCGCGCAACTCAGTGGCATTGTCGTTGGAAAGGTCGATCTGGTAAGCGACACCGTCCAACGAGAACTCGACGGTTTCGTCCGCCTGTCCACCATCGAGGTCGTCGACGAGGGTGACCGTGACCTTCTGCGCCATCTTCGGAGTCCTTCCGGGTATTGGCAATAGCGGGACACCGATGGACCTGGCCCTGGGTGGCCTCCGCTGGAACATTCTCGCGGTCAGGTTAGCTCAGCAACTGCGACAACGCACCAACCCCGCACGAAAAAGTCACCGGGAACCCCGTATCAGGTCATTCCGGGCGAACGAGCGGGAACAGGATCGTCTCCCGGATACCGAGCCCGGTCAACGCCATCAAGAGCCGGTCGATCCCCATTCCCGTGCCTCCCGAGGGCGGCATTCCGTACTCCAGGGCCCGCAAAAAGTCCTCGTCCACCGGCATCGCCTCGGCGTCGCCCGCAGCCGCCAGCGCGGCCTGTTCCTCCAGGCGAGCGCGTTCAACGACCGGATCCACGAGTTCCGAGTAGCCGGTCGCGAGTTCGAAGCCCCGGACGTAGAGATCCCATTTCTCCGCCAACGCGGGATCGTCCCGGTGTTGGCGCGTCAACGGAGAGGTCTCCACCGGGAAGTCCCGCACGAAAGTCGGCGCGTAGAGATGATCACCGACGAGGTGTTCCCACAGTTCCTCGACGAGCTTGCCGTGGCCGAACGTGGCGTCCACCGACAGCTCCAGCTTGTCGGCGTGACCCCGCAACTCCTGCACCGAAGTCCGCGGCGTCACTTCGACGCCCAATGCCTCGGACAACGAGCCGTACATGGTGATCGACGCCCATTCGCCCGAGAGGTCGTACTCGGTGTCGTCGGTCAACGTGACGATCCGGGTGCCGCACACTGCGTCAGCGGCCTCCTGGATCAGCTCCCGGGTCAGCCGTGCCATTCCGTCGTAGTCCGAGTACGCCTCGTAGAACTCGAGCATCGCGAACTCCGGGGAGTGCGACGAATCGCTGCCCTCGTTGCGGAAGTTCCGATTGATCTCGAAAACGCGCTCCAGCCCGCCGACGACGCACCGCTTCAGGTACAGCTCCGGGGCGATCCGCAGGAACACGTCCATGTCGAATGCGTTGGAATGCGTGACGAACGGTCGCGCGGCCGCGCCACCCTGCAACGTTTGCAGCATCGGTGTCTCGACCTCGGTGTAGCCACGGTGCTCGAAGGACGAGCGCAACGAACTCATCACACCGGCCCGCGTACGCACGGTGTCGAGCGCCTGCTGCCGGACGATGAGGTCGACATAACGCTGCCGGACCCGCGTCTCCTCGTTGAGTTCTTTGTGGGTCACCGGCAGCGGGCGCAATGCCTTCGCCGCGATTCGCCATTCGTCGGCCATGACCGACAGTTCACCGCGCCGGGAGGTGATCACCTCACCGCGGACGAACACGTGGTCGCCGAGGTCGACATCCGCCTTCCAAGCGGAGAGGGAATCGGCGCCGACGCGGTCGCGGCTGAGCATCGCCTGCAACTCGACGCCGTCGGTGCCGCGCAGCGTCGCGAAGCACAGCTTCCCGGTGTTGCGCAGGAACATCACCCGGCCGGCCACACCGACCTGCTCGCCGGTCGCGGTGTCGGCCTCGAGATCGGGGTGCGCAGCCCGCACCTGCCCGAGAGAGTGCGTGATGGGCAACCGGACGGGATAAGGGTCGACACCGTCGGCCAGCAGCCGCTCGCGCTTCTCCCGACGCACCCGGAGCTGCTCGGGTAGCTCGGCGTCCGTTCCCACGTGGTGTTCCTGCTCGTTCACGGCCGTCAAGCCTACGGAAGCCGCCCGGCGCTCCCGTCACCAACCCGTCCGACACCGAAGAGGCGACCGGCACGTTCGCCCCGTCCTGTGAGGCGAAAGTGCCGTTCGCCCCACGCGGACCAATGAAGCGAACGGCACTTTCGCCTCGTCTGGTGGGGCGAAAGTGCCGTTCGCCTCGTTGAGAGGGTCAGAAGTTGCGGGCGTAGACGAGGCGGAGACCGAGCAGGGTCAGGTCCGGGACGTGGTGCGAGATCGTCCCCGATTCGGCCACCACGAGCGGTGCGAGACCTCCGGTGGCGAGCACGGTGGTCGGCCCGCCGTGGGTGGTTTCGAGTTCGGCCACGATGCTGTGGACGAGTCCGTCGACCTGGCCCGCGAATCCGTACAGAATGCCGGACTGCAGGCATTCGACGGTGTTCCTGCCGATGACCGACCGGGGCCGGACGAGTTCCACCTTGCGTAGTTGTGCGGCTCGCGAGGCGAGAGCGTCGAGCGAGATCTCGATTCCCGGAGCGAAGGCGCCGCCGAGGAACTCCCCACGCGCGGAGATCACGTCGATGTTGGTGGAGGTTCCGAAATCGACCACCACGCAGTTCGTGGAATGCAGGTGGTGTGCGGCGAGTGTGTTGATGACGCGGTCGGCCCCGACTTCCTTGGGGTTGTCGACGAGCAGTGGTACCCCGGTGCGGACCCCGGGCTCCACGACGACCCTGGGGACGTCGGTCCAGTACCGGTCGAGCATCACGCGCAGTTCCCGCAGCAGCGCGGGCACCGTGGACAACGCCGAGATGCCGGTGATCTTGTCGGCGTAGTCGCCGAGCAGGCCGCGGACCGTGAGGGACAGTTCGTCTGCGGTCATGCGCGGTTCGGTGCGCATCCGCCAGTCCCGCACGAGCGGCACGTCGGCACCCTGGGCGTCCGCGCTCGCCGCGTCGGCGTCGTAGAGCCCGAGCACGATGTTGGTGTTGCCGATGTCGATGGCGAGCAGCACCGTCGTTCCTTCCTGATCGCCGGGCCGGTCAGGCTCGGCCGTCGAGTTCGGGTTGCTGCAGTAGCGCGTCGAGCTTCGCCGCGTCGTCGGTCTCCGGCACGACCGTGGTCGTGGCGCCGGTGAGCAGGCCGGACCCCTCCGGGGCGCTCGCCGGGTCGGTGCCGCGTTCGACAATGGCGTTGTCGGCGTCGACGAACAGCACCCGCGGCTGGTACGAGCGGCACTCGAGCTCGTCCATGACGCCGTACGAGATGAGGATGACGAGGTCGCCGGGTTCGATGAGGTGGGCGGCGGCACCGTTGATGCCGATCACCCCGCTACCTCGCTCGCCGGTGATCACGTAGGTCTCCAGCCGGGCGCCGTTGGTGACGTCGACGATGGCGACCTGCTCCCCTTCGAGCAGATCGGCGGCGTCCATCAGGTCGGCGTCGACGGTGACCGAGCCGACGTAGTGCAGGTCGGCCTGAGTCACCGTGGCCCGGTGGATCTTGGACTTCAGCATCGTGCGGAACATCGCAGACTCCCTCCTCGACTCCGCTGTCCCACCGTCCACGGATGGCCACGCACCACGCGCGGTCCGGTGAGCTCGATGACGGTCTTCCCGGTGGTCATGACCGGTTCTCCGGGAGATCGGTGCGCCCGTCGCCGAGGACGACGAGCGCGTTGTCGATCAGGCGGGTCCCGCCCACCTTCGCCGCGACGAGCAGCCTGCCCTCCCCGTCGGCGGGGGCGGCGCCGAGTTCACGGTCGCGGAGTTCGAGGTAGTCGACGTGCACGGCCGGCTCGGTGTCGAGCACCTCACGGGCGGCGTCGAGCACGGCCTGCGGACCCCGGGGACCGGCGTAGTGGCCCGCCACGAGCGCGGCCGACAGGGCGAGCGCGGCACGGCGCTGCTCGGGTTCGAGATAGCGGTTCCGGGAGGACAGTGCGAGCCCGTCGGCGTCGCGCATGATGGGGACGCCCTGCACCTTCACGCCGAGAGCGAGTTCCCACGCCATCCGGCGGAGCAGGACGAGCTGCTGATAGTCCTTCTCGCCGAACAGCGCCAGATCGGGGCGTACGACGCCGAACAGCTTCGCGACGACGGTGAGGACACCGTCGAAGTGGCCGGGTCGACTGGCGCCTTCGAGGTCGTCGCCGAGCGGTCCGGCGTTGAGGGTGATCTGCGGTTCCGGCCCGTACAGCTCGGCGCGGTCCGGGTGGAAGACGAGCTCCACGCCTTCCGCACGACACAGTTCCAGGTCCGCGTCGAGGGTCCGCGGATAGCGTTCGAAGTCCTCTCCGGGACCGAACTGCAACGGGTTCACGAAAATCGACACGACGGTGACGCTGTTCGGCACGCTGCGCGCGCGGCGGATCAGTTCGCGGTGTCCTTCGTGGAGCGCGCCCATCGTCGGCACCAGCGTGACCGTGAGTCCCGTCGACCGCAGCGCCCGCGTCACGTTTCCGAGCTCGTGGGCGTGCTCGTGCACCGTGAGTTCGCCGCGCCGGAATCCGGGTCCGGCCTTCGTCGCGCTGTCGTCGTGCACCATCACGAGTCCTCCCCTTGTTCGAGCGCGGCACGGACGTCCGCCGCGTCGTCGGCGCGGAGGATTCCGGCACGTTCGGCGCGGTCGGCGGTCCTGGACGCGAGAACGCGATAGCCGCCCCGCACGTCCGGAGCGTCGGCGGCCAGTACGTCGAGGTGCGCCCGCACCGTGCCCGCGTCCCCGCGCGAGACGGGCCCGGTGAGTCCCCGATCTCCGAACCGCAACGCGTTGTCCAGCGAGGCCGACAACAACGGCGCCATGACCCGGTCCGGGACCTCGACACCCGCGCCGCGCAGCAGCTCCGCGCACTCGTTGACCAGCGTGATCAGGTGATTCGCGCCGTGGGTCAGCGCGGTGTGGTAGAGCCTTCGGTTCTCCTCGGCGACCCGGACCGGTTCGGCGCCGAGTTCCACGGTGAGGGCTTCCGCGACACTCCACGCGGCTTCGCCGGCGGGCGCGGTGACCGCCGCACAGGCGGTGGTGAGCCGTTCCACGTCCTCGGGACGGCCGGTGAAGGTCATCGCCGGATGCAGCGCCACCGTGAGGAGCCCGGCCTCGGCGGCGGGGGTCAGTACGGACACTCCGTGCGCACCGCTGGTGTGCGCGACGATCTGCCCGGAGCGCAGGGATCCGGCCGCGAGCAGTCCGCGCACCAGCCCGTCGAGCGCGTCGTCCGGGACCGCCAGCACGACCAGGTCCGCCAGCTCGGCAACCTGGTCCGGCGGCAGCACAGGTACCGACGGGAGCAGTTCCTCGGCTCGGTGTCGCGAGGCGTCCGACACCGCCGACACCGCGACGACCTCGTGCCCGGCGCGCCTCCACGCGGCACCGAGCACCGCGCCGACCCGGCCGGCGGATACGACACCGACCCGGAGCCGAGGTCGTTGACCCCGCGCCGGTCCGCCCTCAGCAGACACCGCCACACTGCGTCCCTTCTGACCGTTCCAGTCCCGTCGACGGGTACCGGACAGCGGCGCGAGAGTAACCGAGAACGGCCGCCCCCGTGCCACGCGGGTGGCGAGGACCACGCCGAGAAGGTGCGACTGAGCTGCGTCGGCGGTTCTTCCGCCGGTCCACGCAGACGGGCCACCGGGGTTCCCGGCGCCTCCTCGCGAGGACAGCGAGCTACTCGAGAGATCGATCCCACTGCGAGGAGGGCTCTGAGGTTCCGCTACCCGACCAAGGGGTGATCCACGTCGCGGCTGCTCTGCGGTGGACTCGTTCAGCGGTGCCGGTGCCCAGCTTCGCCGTCGGGTGGCCGTCGCAGGTTCACCTGGGTGAGTTCGTCGATCTTCACCCGGGCGGTCTGGAACGCGTCGCGGGAACCTGCCGCCGAACGCCGGGCCGCCTTGAGGTCCTCGATCAGCCGCTCCCGGCGAGCGCGGCGCACGGCACTGGTCGTGCGCCCCTCCGCCGCGCGGTGCTGCAGGAACGCCAGCTCGGTGACCGCGACCTGGTAGTCCTGCACGGCTTTCGCCGCCTCCGGCCCCGCGCTCCGCCGAACTTTGCGCAGCCAGCCCTGCCGGCCCTGCAGACTCGCGAGCATCTCGACCTCGCTGCTGACGATGAGGCCCGCCCGCTGCAGGATCGGCAGCTGCTGGGCGACGATGCTCTGCTCGCGCCGCCGCTGCCAGGCCACCAGGAACCAGGTGCCGACGAAGATCGGAACCATGATCAGGAAATAGACGTTGAGGAACCCGACGCCACCGAGCAACGTCGAGCCGTTCCACACGGCATGCAGCAGGATCGCGAGCAGCAGTCCGCCGAGCGGGTACGCCACGCGGAGCGCGGGTCGGCGGGTCCTCGTGGCGAACCCGATGCCGATGCCGATCATCGAGCTGAACAGCGGGTGCGAGAACGGTGCGAGCACCCCGCGCAGGATGAACACGGCGACCACGCCGCCGGAGACGTCGCCGAGCCCGCCCTCGGCGAACGCCCTGCCGAAGTAGAAAATGTTCTCGGTGAACGCGAACCCCGCCGCCGTCAGGGCTGCGTAGACGATGCCGTCGACGAGGCCGTTGAATTCGTTGCGCCGCCACACCCACAACGCGACCACGAACAGCGCCTTCGCCGTCTCTTCCAGCAGCGGTGCGACCACTGCCTGCGCGAAGAACGCCTGCCCGTCCGCGCCGACCAGCAGGTCGCCGAGCCCGGTCACGGCGTCGTTGAGCAGCAGGGACGTCGCCGTCGCGCCGCCGGCACCCCACAGGAACGCGCCGAGCAGCAACATCGGCGGTTCCGGCTCCCAGCGGTCCATCCACACGATCGCGGCGAACACGACGCCGACCGGGACCAACGCCGCCACCGCGCCGATCACCGTCGCCGCGACACCGACCCGCGCGGTGGCGACACTGACCATGATCAGACCGACGACGCCGAGAACGATCAGCCCGACGACCGGCCAGACCGCGAGCGCCTGCTTCTGGATCTGCAGGCGCCGCGCACCGGAGAGATCAGCTGGGGTGGACACGGCAGGAACCCTATGTGCTCGACGTTCGGCGCGATGCCCGGCCCGGCGAACCCGCACCCTCCGTGCTCGACCGCGGCCGGCGCGTCACGGTCACCCCTGACGGCGCCTGCGCTTCGACGCCCGGCCACCGCCGAACGCGGCCAACAACTCGCTGACCGACTTTCCCTGCGCGTGCGCGCCGGGGCTCCCCTGTGGCTCCGCAGACTCGGGCGGTGCGGACTCCGGCTCGGCGGCCTCGCCGGTGGCGGCCGGCCACTCGCCGGTGACCTCCGACTGCGGCGGCGGGCCTGAGCGGACGACGGCGGGGCGTGCCGAATCGCGCAACGTGTCGGGGGTAGGCGAGGGCCCGTCCGAGGCCGCATTGCCCGGCACGGGACTGATGAGGTCGGTGTGCGCCTCGCCCACGCCGTGATCGACCCCGGGCGGCGGCGCCTGCGCCGGACGGACTCCGTTCACCGGGTACCCACCGTGAGGCGCGGAGCCAGCGCCGTTCACACCCGGCGTCGGGTCGCCGCCGTACTGTGCGTACTGCACGTGACCACTGTGCGCGTAATCGCCGTAGCCGTACTCTGCCGCGCCCGGGGACAACTGCGCACCCCACGGGTCGGCGGGCCGGGTGACGCGGGCAGGCGGGCCCTCGTGCTCACCCCACGACCGCACCCGGGTCGACTCGGCATGCAGCGCCACCCGCTCGACGAGCATGTCCCCGCCGACGATCTGCTCCAGGGTGCCCCGCAGCTTCGCCAGTTCGGCACGCAGTGCGTCGAGCTCCTCCCGGGACTCCGCCGCCGCGGTGCGCCGCGCCGCCGTTTCGGCCTCGGCCTCGAACTCGCGGCGCGCTGCGACCTCGCGTTCCAGCTCCAGCTCGTAGACCCGCTTGAGGTCGACTTCCCGCGCGTCCTTGTCCGCGAGCCGTTTCCGTAGACCGGTGACGGCGAACCCGGCCAGCACCGTCGCCCAGAGCGCGCCAACCAGACCGAGACGCAGGATTCGCGTGTCGTCGCCGAGCACCATGGCGCCGGTGGCGCCGACCGCGAGCACCACGGTCACGACCCCGAGCACAGTCGCGCCGCGACCACCATGCGCGGACCTCGTCTCGTGTGGGTCGGGCATGGCCCTACGGTACCTGGCCTTTATCGCATCGAGACCATGTGCCGCCGCAACGCGTGATCACGAATCCTCCGCCCCGTCCAGTTCCTCCGGTTCGTCGGGGTTGCGCAGGCTGTATTCCAGCAACAGGCCCGCACCGACGAGCACCAGGGCGC
This sequence comes from Allosaccharopolyspora coralli, assembly GCF_009664835.1. Taxonomy (NCBI): domain Bacteria; kingdom Bacillati; phylum Actinomycetota; class Actinomycetes; order Pseudonocardiales; family Pseudonocardiaceae; genus Allosaccharopolyspora; species Allosaccharopolyspora coralli. The sequence goes on along the minus strand of NZ_CP045929.1, from coordinate 351,191 downwards.
TGACCAGGCCGACCACGGCCGCGACCGTATCCGAACTCGCCGCTTCCACTGTGGACCGAATCGGCAGCAGGTACGCGAGGAACCCCAGCCACACCCCCGCCATGATCGCGCCCGCCATCGACGACGCCTTCGCCAACGCCACAGCACGCGCCGCCGTCAGTGAATCGACCCGATCCACGTCCTGCTTGCGGCGCACCCGCGGGCCCATCGTCAACGCGAGCGTCCCGTCGACGAGCGCGACGAGCAACAGCGTCGTCCCAGCGAGGGGCGGGACCCGCTGCAGACCGCCGTACCCGATCTGAACGCCGAGGTACGCGATCACGGCCGCGATCAACCCGGCCGCGATCAAATGCCGGGGCTGGGTGAAAGTCATCTTTTCCTGCTGCCGTGGCGCCACCCGTCCAGGATGGCACTGGGTCGGCGTCGACGGCCCGCACGGGGAGCGTGCGACGACCGGTGCCATTCGGGGTTGAGTCTCCCCCGAATGGAGACAACAGAGTGGACGAGGAACGCAACCGGATGATCGACGAGTTCTGGGACGAGGTCAGCGAAGGCCTGAACGTGAACCCGGAATTCATCGCGTGGATGCGCTCGGCGAAACCGAACCTGCCGGAGAACGCCTCGACCGAGCAGGTGGAGGCGTGGATCGAACTCGCCGACCTCGTCAGCGACCGGAGCTTCCGTGACCTGGTGCGCGGTATGAACGCCGAGCAGGCCGCACTACGCGACGGGGGCGAGGAGGACGCGCAGCAGCCGCAGCAGCTCGCCGAGGAGGCGTGGGAGGTACAGGAAGCCGTCGCGCAGGCGCATCGCGAGGGCACGCCTGCGGATTCTCCGCGGGCGGTGGAACTCGCGGGCCAGTTCGCGACGACCTTCGCCGACCACAAGGGCAAGGCAGACACCCCGGAGCTGCGGGAAGAGATCGCCGGGCACTTCGAGTCCCACGACTCCCGGCTCTCCCGCTACTGGGTGCTGCTCGCGACGATCAACGGATGGCCCCAGCAGAAGGGCATCCTCGACGACGCCGCCAGCAAATGGCTCGCCGCGGCCCTCCGAGCCTCCCTCCGCTAACCGCCGGGGTGGCAAATTCGCGCGAATTTGCCACCCCTCTGTCCACAGGGGGAGGGAGTTGTCCACAGGTTGGGGGTGGAGCCGCTGAGCGGTCACCACGGACGCGGCACGACCACCGGCGGGTTCTCAGTGGAGGGGGAGGTCGGGTCGGCGGTGGAGCGTGTCCCGCTCCTCCTTCGAGAGCGCCGCGGCGAGGTCACGGACCGGGCCGTGGCCCGGCAGCACGGCCTCGGGGTCGGCCTCCAGCCACGGCACGAGAACCGACGCCCGGCTCGGCGTCCCGGGATGCGGCAGCACGAGGTCCGGGTGATCGCTGTGGACACCGTCCACTGTGACCACGTCGACGTCGAGCGTCCTCGGCCCCCACCGCTGCTCGCGACGCCGCTGCGCCTGCGCCTCCAATGCCTGGCCGCGCCGCAGCCAGCCCCACTCGTCGAGCCCGTCCGCAGCGACGACGATCACGGCGTTGAGGAAGCGAGGCTGATCCCGCACACCCCACGGCTCGGTCTCGTACACCGCCGAGGTCACCACCACGTCCTCGCCGAATCCGTGCACCGCCAGCCGGAGATGTTCCAGCCGCTCTCCCAGGTTCGACCCGAGCGAGAGCACCGCCCTGCTCATCGCGACCGGTGGATCGTGGCAGCCACGTCGGCGAACTCCAACGCGATCGGCGCCGTCGGTTTGTGCACGGTGACCTGCACTTCCGCGACACGTGAGTCGCTCAGGACGTGATCGGCGACCTCCCCGGCCACCGTCTCGATCAGATCGCGTGACGGCCCGGCCACGATCCCGGCCACCTGCTCGGCGAGTTCGCCGTAGTGCAGCGTCTGTTCCACCTGATCCGAACGCGCCGCGGGGCCCAGGTCCAGCCACGCCGTCACGTCGACGACGAAGTCCTGCCCGTTTCGCTTCTCGTGGTCGAACACCCCGTGATAGCCGCGCACCCGCAGTCCGGTCAGCGTGATCCGGTCACCCACGGGCACCTCCGCGGCGCCAGGCCGCAGCGATCCGCACGGCATCCAACGACCCCGACACGTCGTGCACCCGTACTCCCCAGGCGCCGTGGTCGGCCGCGAGCACCGACACCGCCGCAGTCGCCCCGTCGCGCTGCTCCGCCGGACGCGGTGTGCCGTCCTCCTCGGCGAGCAGTGCCCCGAGGAACCGCTTGCGGGAAGCCCCCACCAGGACCGGGAACCCCATGCCGAGCACCACGTCCAGGTGCCGCAGCAGCGCCCAGTCGTGCTCGGCGCGTTTGGCGAAGCCCAGGCCCGGGTCGAGGACGATCGCCTCCTGCTCGACACCGGCCGCCAACGCCACGTCGACCTGCCGGCTCAACTCGTCCCGCACCTCGGTAACCACGTCGTGGTACTCGGCGAGCGCGTTCATGTCCTTGCTGTGGCCACGCCAGTGCATCAGGACCCACGGCACGCCGAGTTCCGCGGCGACCTTCGCCATGTCCGGGTCCGCGAGGCCACCGGAGACGTCGTTGATCATCGAGGCGCCCGCCTCGACGGTCGCCCGCGCCACCTGCGCCCGAGTCGTGTCCACACTGACCGGCACGCCCGCCGCCACGAGATCCCGCACGACCGGGAGGACCCGGGAGCTCTCTTCCTCGGCGGCCACCCGATCCGAACCCGGCCTGGTCGACTCACCGCCCACGTCGACGAGATCGGCACCCTGCCGGTGCATCTCGACACCGTGCTCGACCGCGTCCCGCTGGTCGAGGTAGCGGCCACCGTCGGAGAACGAGTTCGGCGTCACGTTGAGAACGCCCATCACCACCGACCGCTCGGGACGCGGCAACAAAGCGTGCATCAACGCCCCCGGATCAGCGACAGGGCCTCGGACCGCGACGACGCGGAGGAACGGAAGATGCCGCGCACCGCCGAGGTCGTGGTCGTCGAGCCCGCCTTGCGAACCCCGCGCATGCCCATGCACAGGTGCTCGGCCTCGACGACGACGATGACACCGCGCGGTTCGAGCTTGCGGGCCAGCGCATCGGCGATCTGCGAGGTCAACCGCTCCTGGACCTGCGGGCGCTTCGCGTAGAGGTCGACCAGCCGGGCCAGCTTCGACAGCCCCGTCACTCGGCCCTGGTCGTTCGGGATGTAGCCGACGTGGGCCATCCCGTGGAACGGCAACAGATGGTGCTCACACGACGAGTACATCGGGATGTCGCGGACGAGGACGAGTTCCTCGTGCGACTCGTCGAACGTGCGGTCCAGTACCTCGTCCGGGTCGGTGTAGAGCCCGGCGAACAGTTCCTGATACGCCCGGGCGACCCGTTCCGGGGTCTCCACCAGCCCCTCGCGGTCGGGGTCCTCCCCGGCCGCCAGGAGCAACTCCCGGATCGCCGCCTGGGCGCGATCGTGGTCGAACTCGGGCCTGCTGACGTCGAACCGGTCGAGGTGGTCCTGTTCCACCTCGACCGGTTCCCCGACCTCACTGGTCACGTGCTTCTCGTCCTCCACCGGTCCGTGCCCGCGCACCACCGCGAGCTCACGGCAGAGCCGGGCACAGCACCGTCACTGGTTCCGACTGTCCGGGTCCTCGCGCTGGGACTCGTCCGCGGAGCCGTTCTGCTCACCCTGCGGGCGGTTCGGGTCAGCGGCGACCTGCCCCGGCTGTGGGGTGGGCGCCTGGTGGTTCTGCGGACGCTCCCACGAGGGGACCCAACTGTGCTGGGTGTCCCGGCTGCCCGGCGACGTCGCCGGAGTCCACCCTGGCGGCGCACCGTAGTTCGGCGGTACCGCACGCGGAGCGGACGGGCCGCCGGTCTGCGCCGAGGGGTCCTGGTTCGTCTGCGGGACCTGCACCGTTCCCTGATCCTGACCGGACTGCTGCGGAGACGGCTGGCCCTGCGGAGCGGACTGGCCCTGCGGGTACGGCTGGCCCTGCGGGTACGGCTGGCCCTGCGGCGACTGCACCTGCGGAGGCTGCCCCGGGGGCAACTGTCCCTGCGGTGCGGAACCGTTGGTGCCGCCGACCGGAGCGGGCTGCTGCTCCGGAGGCGGCCACGGCTCGCCGCGCTCCTTGGCCAGCTCACCCGGCGTCTTCACCGGCGGCTGATCCGACGGCGTCCGACCGCCGAAGTCGTCGAACGCGGTGATCCGGGGACGCTTGGAGACCTTGGCGAAGATGCGCTCCAGCTCCGTGCGGTTCAGCGTCTCCTGCTCGATGACCTCCAACACGAGGTTGTCGAGCACGTCCCGGTAGGTGTTGAGGATCTCCCACGCCTCGGTGTGGGCGGTCTCGATGAGCTTGCGGACCTCTTCGTCGATCTCGTGAGCGACCTCGAGCGAGTAGTTGGGCTGCTGACCGGCGGAACGCCCGACGAACGGGTCGCCCTCCTCCTTGCCGTACTTCACGGCGCCGAGGCGTGCGGTCATGCCGTACTCGGTGACCATCGCGCGGGCGATCTTGGTCGCTTGCTCGATGTCGCTGGAGGCCCCGGTGGTCGGCTCGTGGAAGACGAGTTCCTCCGCGGTGCGGCCACCCATCGCGAACACCAGCCGGGCGATCATCTCCGACCGGGTCATCATGTCCTTGTCGTCCTCGGGGACGACAAGGGCGTGACCACCGGTACGGCCGCGCGGCAGGATCGTGAGCTTGTAGACCGGGTCCAGGTCGGACATCGCCCACGCGGCCAGCGCGTGACCACCCTCGTGGTAAGCGGTGATCTTCTTGTCCCGGTCAGAGATGATCTTGCTCTTGCGCCTCGGCCCGCCGATCACGCGGTCGACGGACTCCTCCAGCGCCGCACTGGTGATGAGCTGACCGTTCTCGCGTGCCGTGAGCAGCGCGGCCTCGTTGACCACGTTCTCCAGGTCCGCACCGGAGAAGCCGACGGTGCGCTTGGCCAGTCCCTCCACGTCGGCGTCGGGAGCCAACGGCTTGCCCTGGGTGTGCACGCCCAGGATCGCGCGACGACCGGCCATGTCCGGCGGGGAGACAGGAATCTGTCGGTCGAAACGGCCGGGACGCAGCAGCGCCGGGTCGAGGATGTCGGGGCGGTTCGTCGCGGCGATGAGGATGATGCTGGCGTTCGAGTCGAACCCGTCCATCTCGACGAGCAGCTGGTTCAGCGTCTGCTCCCGCTCGTCGTGGCCGCCGCCGAGCCCGGCGCCACGCTGACGCCCGACGGCGTCGATCTCGTCGACGAACACGATGCAGGGCGCGTTCTGCTTGGCCTGCTCGAACAGGTCGCGCACGCGGGAGGCACCGACACCGACGAACATCTCGACGAAGTCCGAACCGGAGATCGAGTAGAACGGCACCCCGGCCTCGCCTGCGACGGCGCGGGCGAGAAGCGTCTTGCCGGTGCCGGGAGCCCCGTAGAGCAGCACGCCCTTCGGAATCTTCGCTCCCAGCGCCTGGTACCGGCTCGGGTACTGCAGGAAGTCCTTGATCTCGTGCAGCTCTTCGACGGCCTCGTCGGCACCGGCGACGTCACCGAACAGCGTCTTGGGCATGTCCTTGGTGAACTGCTTGGCCTTGGACTTGCCGAAGTTCATGATGCGGTTTCCGCCGCCCTGCTTGTTCATCATCCACAGCAGCAGGAGCAACAGCAGACCCAGCGGGATCAGATAGATCAACATCTGCATCAGGAACGAGTCCTGAGTGACCTCGGTGTTCCAGTTGTTGATCTGGGCACCGCGGATCTCTTGCACGATCCCGTCGGTGGAGCCCGCAGGGAACTGGGCGATCAGACGGTTACTGCCGTCGATCTGCTCGCCCTCGTTGAGGGTCAGGCGAAGCTGCTGTTCCTTGTCCTCGATCGTGACCTCGGCCACCCGGCCTTGGTCGATCTGCTCCAGAGCCCTTGCGGTGGACACCTCCGCGTAACCGCGGGTGTCGTCGAAGAGCACGTTGAACGTGTAGAACAGCAGCAACACCGCGAGGAACCACAACAGCGGGTTGCGGAGTAGGCGCTTTCGGTCCATTCACTTCCGGCCGACGGGCGGCCTCGACCCTCCCTGACAATGACGTCGGGCGGCGGTGGGCGTCCCTGTCGACGTCCACCCCCGGTTCGGACCAGCGTACAGCCCGCCGCAGCCGGCGAGCCGCGCGAGTCTTCCGCCGGGCTTTCCAGGGTACCCACCCACGGGGGTCAACGGTCGGCGAACCACAGGAGTTCCGGCGGTGACCACCGCATGCTGTGTCGTCCACCACGCACCGCTACCGGCCCGAGGTGTAGACCTTCGGGTCGAGCGTGCCGATGTAGGGCAGGTCGCGGTAGCGCTCGGCGTAGTCGAGACCGTAGCCGACGACGAACTCGTTCGGAATGTCGAAGCCGACGTAGCGCACCGGCACCTCGACCTGAACCGCGTCCGGCTTGCGCAGCAGGGTGCACACCTCGAGCGAGGCGGGGTTGCGGGACTCGAGGTTCTTCAGCAACCAGGAGAGGGTGAGTCCGGAGTCGATGATGTCCTCGACGACGAGCACGTGACGACCCGCGATGTCGCGGTCGAGGTCCTTGAGGATCCGCACGACGCCCGACGACGAGGTCGACGAGCCGTAGGAGCTCACGGCCATGAACTCCAGCTGCGTCGAGCGCCCGAGCGCTCGCGCGAAGTCGGTCATGAACATCACGGCGCCCTTGAGCACGCCGATGAGCACCAGATCCGAGGTGTGGACGTCCTCGTAGTCGCTGTCGACCTTCTGGGCGATCTCGCTGATCTTGTCCCGAAGCTGTTGCTCGGTGATGAGCACCGAGGCGATGTCGCCGTCGTACACGCCCGGCTTCCCCTCTCTGTTGGGCGCACGTTCACCCTCCGGTCGCACCGGCGGTGCAAGCGTGTCCACCGTCGTCCACCCGAAGCCTGCCATGCGCCCGGCGCAGCTCAAAGCCGCCCGGCAAGGCGTGCGGGCCCTGCCCACGCCAGCGGCCGACCAGCGCGTCGGCGGCCCGCAGGTGCCGGTCGTCGAGTTCCGGCACGCCACGGGCGTACAGCCACTCCCGGAGGGCGCGCCTGCGCACGGCGGCGGGCCACGCGGCGAGGACCTCGGTGTCGAGTTCGTCACGCACGTGCGCTTCACCACGGAGGCGGGACCCGAGCGCGTCGAGCGCGTCGGAATCGTCCTGCAGCTGCGCGGCAGTGCGCGCGAGAGCCTCGGCGACCCCGCCTTGCAGGACCTCCTCGAGCAGCGGGACCACCTCGCCGCGCAGGCGGGCACGGGTGAAGGTCGGATCGACGTTGTGCGGGTCGTCCCACGGTTCGAGGCCGAGCGCACTGCAGGCCTTGCGGGTGGTCACGCGGGACGTGTCGAGCAGCGGCCGCGCCCACGGCGGGGACAGCGGACGCATACCGGCGATCGAGCGCGGCCCCGAACCCCGTCCGAGGCCGAGCAGGACGGTTTCGGCCTGGTCGTCCAGGGTGTGTCCGAGGAGGACGAGAGCATCGTCCGGGCTTTCCTGGCTCAGCACGTCGTAGCGGGCGCGACGCGCTGCGGCCTCTGCTCCACCGGGACCGCGCACCTCGGCCCGGCACACGCGCACGTCCTCGCAGCCCATCCGGCGCACCTGCTCGGCAGCCCGCGCGGCGACCTCGGCCGATCCCGCCTGAAGCTGGTGATCCACCACGAGCGCGCGCACCCGCCGAGGCGCTACGTGTGCGACGGCTGCCGCGAGCGCCAGCGAATCCGCACCCCCGGAGCACGCGACGACCAGCGGCGCCTCGGCGAACGGCACCGCGTCGGCGGAGGCGAGGAAGCGGCGCACGGCCGACCGCACGGCGCTCACAGCGGGATCGGGTGACGGCACGACCTCAGTGTCCCCGAGCATGATGGAACTGGGTGGATGGTCCGGTATCGCCGCCCCGGAGCCCCTCACCCTGCCCCGGCCGGTCCCGTGCGAGGCGTGCCCTACGGGCACGACAGCCAGTTCCCAACTGCACTCTCAGTGTTCGCGGGAGGTCCGTCCGTCACCCGTGGACACGACGGACCCAGGAGTCGGGGCTCGTGATCTCGGCGCGGCTGGGCAGGTTCTCCGGCGCGGTCCACACTGCGTTGAATCCCTCCATGCCGACGACGTCGACGACCCGATCGGTGAACGCCGCCCCCTGCGCGTACTGCTTGATCTTCGCGTCGACGCCCAGCAGGCTCCGCAACACCCGGTCGAGCAGCCCGCCGCCCTGACGCCGCCGGGTGAACCGGTCCCGGATGGTGCGCACCGAGGGCACGACCTCCGGACCGACGGCGTCCATCACGTGATCGGCGTGGCCCTCGAGCAACGTGGACAGGGCGATGATCCGGTCGAAGGCGGCGCGTTGACGTGGAGACTGCACCAACTCGACGATCCCGAGCATTCCCGGACTGGAATCCCCCTCGCGGCCCGCGCGGACCTGCTTGACCACTGCAGGCAGCCGTCCGGCGAGTTCCGTGGCGGTTCCGTCCATCTCGGACATCAGCTCGGCCAGGCTCGCGGCGAAGTAGTCCCGGAGCCACGGCACGGCCGTGAACTGCAAGCGGTGCGTCGACTCGTGCAGGCAGACCCACATCGCGAAGTCGTCGGCGGGCACGTCGAGAGCCTGTTGCGCGGCGACGATGTTCGGCGCGACGAGGACGAGCCTGCCGTCGGCGGAACCGTCCGGGCCGGGAACGAACGGGTCGAACTGACCGAGGACCTTGGCCCCCAGGTAGGCGAGCACCACTCCGGCCTGCAGGCCCGCGCCCTGCCGACCGACGCCGCCCAGCAGCGCGGTGACCGCGGACTCGTCGGTGTCGTCATCGCGCTGCGCGTGCCGCGTCGCGATGTCGGTGAGTTCGGCGAGGCCGCCGGCCGCGCTGCGGATCCACCCCGGCCGGTCGACGACGTCACCGTGCCGCACAGGCAGCTCGTGGCCGAGGTCGGTGAGTTCCCGAACGTGGGTCTCGGCGACGAGGCTGTACTCACGTAGCGCTCGCACCGCCCGGTCGGCGACCTCGCGCGAGACTCCCGGTGGTCCGGGTTGAACCAGCCGGGTCGCGGTCGCGACGGCGGTGTCCCAGTCGAGGGTGCCCGGCCCGGCCCGACCGGCCCCGTCACCTCGAATCAGGGCGGGCGCGGACTGGCCGAGCGAACGGGTACGCACGACCTCGACCGTACCCGCGCACCTGGGCACGGGCGAACGATCTCCGGCTCAGAGCGCACCGTGGCACTTGGATGAGTGGTCCATGCCCGGCGTTCCACCCTGCTCAGGCTGAGCACGCGCGACCGTGCCCTACGGGCATACGTGGGCGGTAGCGCCCTGTCAGCGGCACCCGCACTCCCGCAGCGTCGCCGCGAGGTTGTCGAGGGCCGGTCGCGCGAACTCGGTAGGCGTGCCGTTGGACATGAACGCGAAGGCCAGCAATCGACCGTCGCGGGTGACGACGGTCCCGGCGAGGCTGTTGGCCCCGGTCAACGTGCCGGTCTTGGCCCGCACCCAGCCACGGCCTTCGGTGTTCTCGGAGCGATACCGCTCGGCGAGACTCCCGGAGCCGCCTGCAACCGGCAGCCCGGGCAGCAGCGCTCGCAACTTCCGGGAAGCCTCCGGCAGACCGTCCGCGCCGGGCGCGGCGCTGGCGTTCGTGATCAGCGAACCCAGCACCTCGGGAGTGATCCGGTTGTCGGTGGACAACCCGCTGGCGTCGGAGAGGGTCACACCGGTGAGGTCGATCCCGTTGCCCGCGAGCACGTCGCGAACGGCGGAGGTGGCGCCGTCGAACGAGGCTGGGCGGCCGCTCGCGACGGCGACCTCGCGCGCGAGCGCCTCCGCGAGCACGTTGTCCGAACGCTGAAGCACGGTCTCGACCATGTCCTGGACGGTCGCGGACCGGACCTGACCGAGCACGGTGCCCGGCGCCGAGCCGGACTGCGGAGCGGTGCCCGTACCGACGGCGGACGCATCCACCCCGAGGAGTGCGCCGAGTTCCCTTCCGGCGTCGAGTGCGGGCTCGGCCGAGCGTGGGCTCGTGTCCTCGGTCGGGTCGGCCCTGCCGCCGTCGACCATCACCGGCTCCATCGGGGCGACGAACCCGCCTGCGACGTCCTCCGGCAGCCAGCCGGAGGCCTGCGGCGGCCCGGCGTAGCGGCTCGTGTCCACGGTGATCGACGAGACCGAACCCCCGGTGGCCCGCTCGACCTGTGCCGCGAGGTCGTCCATGTGGGCCGCGCCCGGGTACACCGACTCCGCACCCCGGGGCAGCGAGCTCAACGTGGGGTCACCGCCGCCGACGAGCACCACACTGCCCGGGGACTCGCCCTGGACGACCTTCGTGGTGAATCGGTGCTGCGGGTCCAGCGCGAGCAGCGCCGCACTCGCCGTGACGACCTTGGTGGTCGAAGCGGGGACCAGTGGCGTGCCGGGCTGCGATGCCCACAACCGCTCCCCGGAACGCGTGTCGACGACGACTCCACCGAGGGTGCCGAGAGCGGGGTTCGACGCGGCCTGCGCCAGCGCCGACTCCGTACCGCTCGGTGTGGGCGCAGGCGCCGACGAGCCGACCGGGGTGATCGACGGGCGAAGCTGCACCGGCGGCGGCGGTTCGGCGATCGTCGGACCACCGAACTGGGCGACACCGAAGACCACACCCGCCACGAGGACGACGACCGTCGCCAACGCGGCGACGAGCAGCCCGCGACGCACCCCACCGCGAGACTCGCCCTCGGGGGCGCCGGACTCGACGCCCTGATCGACCTGCCCCTGGAACGCCTCGTCGGCCGGATCGGGCGTTGGCTGCCCCGCGGTTCCGGAATCCGGTGGTAGGGCCGGAATCCGCTGAGTCTCGGGGCCGATGTCGGCAGGGAGGGACCCCCGGGAGATCCGGGAAGTGGGCGGATCCGGTTCGCTCGGCAACCCGGCCATGGAAATCCGCTGCGTGCCCGCGTCCCCTGGCGACGGAGTGGGAGGTCCGGACGGAATCGGCGGCAGCGTGGTGGTCTGTTCGGCCACCGACTCCGCCGGTGCCGGCTCGCTCGGCGTCGCGACCGCCTCGGCGTCCACCGCAGGGATGACTCCGGTCCGCTCGGCCGCCGACTCCGCCGGGCGCTGTTCACTCGACGACGCAGTGGTCCCGTCCGTGACCGCAGGGATGACTCCGGTCTGCTCGCTCGGAGCCTCCGCGGGTGCCGACGCGGGCGGTTCCGCGGTGATCGGAGTGAACACCTGCGTCCGCTCGGCGTCCGACTCCAGCGGGGCGCCGCGAGCGACGTCCGTCGGAGCGTGGTCGGCCGTTTCGGTTCCCGCCTCGGCGGATCGGTCCGGCTCTGGCTGTTGCGCGTCCCGGCGCTCGGAGGATGCAACCGATGGCAGCACCTGCGTCTGCTCGGCCGCAGCCGGCTCCTGCGCAGCGGGCGTGTCGGCGGGTTCGTCCGGCGTGGAGCCTTCGGCGGCGGACGACTCAGCCGTGAGCGGTTCGGGATCGGAGTCCGCGCGGTCGCCCTCGTCGATGTCGGGACGTGTGAACTCGTCGGTTCCCGACTCGGCCGACACCGTCCCGACGGCCGCATCGTCCGACGGCGTCGTCGCAACGTCCGCGGTGTCCGAATCCTCGCGTGCCTGCGAGCGCGTCTCGTCCACAGCCTGCGGGGCGCGCTCGTCCTCCGACGTCTGTGGAGCCGTCTCCGACGCGACGGAGCCGTCTTCCTCCGTCTCGTCAGGCACTTCGGCCTGCTCGACGTCTGCTTCCGGCACGGCCTCGGACTCGGCGGAGGCGGGCTCGGCGGTGTCGTGTTCGGCTGTCGCCGTGCCGGTCGACGCCTCGCTCTCGGGCGCGCCCGGTTCGTCACTCGACGCGGGCTCGACGGCGCCATCGTCGTTCGTCTGCTCGCCGGTCTCGTCGCTGAGCGCGGATACCGGACCGTCGGCGCCATCCGTGACGCCAGCCGCTTCCTCCGGTTCCGAATCCGCGGCTTCCGAAGGCTCGGGATCCGAGTGCTCGGCGTCCCCGTGTTCGGCATCCCGGCTGTCCATCGGAGCCTCCGCTACAGGCGCCGCCGAGGTCGCGGCCGTGCCTCCCGCCGGGTCGGTCGCCTGCGAGGCGTCGGCCTCCGCGGAGTCCGGGTCCGATCCCACGACCCCAGCGGGCTCGGGCACGTCCGATTCATCGGTGTCTGCTGCCTGCGCAGTGGGCGCGTCGGTCGCCGTCTCGGTCTGCTCCGGGCGCTCGACCTCGGCGATCGCGCCGTCCAGCTCGGTGGCGTCGCTGCTCGACCCGGCGGGTTCGACGGTCGGTTCGGAGGCGGCCGGCGCAGCAGCCGCCGACTCGTCGGCCTCGGCAGGCTGCGGCGGCGGAGGCGCGCCCTCGGACACCGCGTCCACCGGTTCGGTCTCCGTGAGCGATGCGGCGGCGCCGGCGCCCCTGGCCTCGACCTCCTCAGCAGAGGGCGCACCCTCCTCGACGGAGGTTTCGTCACCGTCCAAGGCCTTCCCCGCGTGACCGACGGAGTCCGTCCCGTCGACGGTTTCGCCCTGCGCTGGTGCGGCGGCGGTGGAGGGGACCGAGCGGGCCTCGGTATCCGCCTCGGCGCGGTCACGTGATTCCGAGGACTCACCCTCGTTCGCTGCGTCTGTTGCCACGGTCACAGGATCGGTTCCGTCCGCGTTCCCAGCGACCTCGGCATCCACGGACAGAGTGAGGTCCCCCTCGAACTGGGTCGACCTCGCGGACCGGTCGGTCGACGGTCGCTGTGGCCGCCCGCCCTGCTCCCGGCCGCCTGCCGCAGCTCCGGCAGCGTCCTCCGCGGGCGTGTCGGACGCCTCACCCCGCGGGTCGTGGGGTTCGGGCACGTACTCCTCCTCGAAGATCGACCCGGTGGTCGAATGCGACGTGACGCACTGCGGTGACGATCGGCGACCTGTCGTGGTCCACACTATGACGTGGCCACCGGTGCGAGTCGGCGGCCGCACCCGACTTTGACGAGTGAGGAATCGCGTGGAGTTCGACGTCACGATCGAGATCCCCAAGGGGTCCCGGAACAAGTACGAGGTGGACCACAAGAGCGGTCGCATCCGGCTCGACCGCACGCTGTTCACCGCCACCCAGTACCCGGCGGACTACGGCTTCGTGGACAACACGCTGGGCGAGGACGGCGACCCGCTGGACGCCTTGGTGCTGGTGCAGGAACCGACGTTCCCGGGCTGTCTCATCAGCGCGCGCGCAATCGGCATGTTCCGGATGCGCGACGAGAAGGGCGGCGACGACAAGTTGATCTGCGCGCCCTCCGACGACCCGCGACAGGAGCACCTCAGGGACATCCACCACCTGTCCGAGTTCTACAAGCTGGAGATCCAGCACTTCTTCGAGGTGTACAAGGACCTCGAGCCGGGCAAGAGCGTGGAAGGCGCGACCTGGGTCGGCCGCATCGAGGCCGAGGAGGAGATCGAGCGCTCCTACCGGCGCGCCAAGGAGCACGGCCACTGAGTAGCCCGTCTTCGATCGTGCCCGTCAAGGCTTGGTCTCGGCGTGCTCAGCCCGAGCACGCCGAGGGGCTCCGGCGTTCCGGACGCCGGTAAGCGACCACCACCGCAGACCAGGGGCAGCTTCGCCCGGAACGCCTCGTGCGGGGTGTTCCGCATTTATAGGCCACTGTGGACACGGACGAGCCCTGCGTGACCTTCGCACGCAGGGCTCGTCCGTCCATTTCGGCTGGACGAATTCCGTCCTGTATCAGCCGATCGGGAGTTGATCGGTGGGCAGCCCGCCGCCGGTGAGCTGGTCGGTCGGCAGCTGACCGGGCTCCAGTTGCGCGACGTCTCCGACGACTCCGGAGAGCAGGTCGGCCGGGTTGCCGGCCTTGGATCCGCCGGCGGCGCCGGCGACCGGGGCCGCCACCTGGCCGGCGACCTCGTCGACGACCGGCACCTGCGGAAGCGGGTTCTGGCCGACACCGTCGGTCGGCACGCCGCCGAACTCCGCGTCGCCGGCGAGACCGTCCTGCAGCGGAGCGCCGCCGTCGGTCACCCCGCCGAGCGTGTCGGTCACGCCGCCGGACTTGGCGCCCGGCTGCGCCGACAGCGGCTCGGTCGGCAGGTTCTGGATCAGCAGTTGCTCCGCGCCGGAGGCGTCGCTCGGAACGGTCTCGCCCCCGCGTGCGGGCGACGGGCCGGCCGGCTGGGTCTGTACCGGGTCGCCCATCTCGACCACGTCGCCCACCACGTCCGTCGCCGAATGCAGACCGGACGCGGCGTGGTACGCCGTCTGGGCCACGTTGTTGTCGACGGGGAGGTTCGCGGGGGGCTCGGGGGTCGCGACGGCGTTGGCGGTGCCGGTCATACCGACCACTCCCGCGCTGCCCACCAGCACGGTGGCGGCTGCGGTCAGGGTGCGCTTCATCGCCTTGCTCCTTTCTGCACGCGGTGATCTCCACGTACGCGAAAGCAGGCTACGGAAGGTGCACGCACCACGACTCAGCGATCACAGCGGCACAAAAGCTCGACACCGAGTAAGTGATCCGGCGGCCGGTATTGATCAACCGGGGGACTTGACCGGGCCGGTCGGCTACCGTCCGACGACCGCGGTGTCGTCGTCGACGAAGACCTGTCCCCAGTGCTGCCGTCGCTTTGCCTGCTCGGCACGCAGGGTCTCGACCTCGTGAGCGAACTCGGCGTAGGCCTCGCGTTCGGTGCCGAACCGTCGATACCGGCCGACGCGCAGCTCCACGGACTCGTACTCACGCTCCAAGGCATCGGCGGTCTGTTGCAGGTTCACGCTGCGTTCGCGGTACTTCGCATAGCCACCGAACGCGGCGCTCACCGCGACGAGCAGGCTCAGCACGACGGCGGGGACGCGCGCATCGGCGAGTGACAGCGACGCCGTCGTCGCGGCAGCCGACAGGATCGATCCGACGATCACGACCGACTGCACCGCGTTGTGCTTGCGGCGGCACGAACGTGACTCCACCCGGTAGCGGGCGATGACGTCCGGTAGCTGCGAGCGGTAGCGCTTGTGGGCGGCGAGCAGGTCCTCGACTCCGAGCTCGTCGAGCAGATGTTCCTCGTGCTCGGTTCGCAGTGACTTCAGCTGCGTGTGCACCGACCGGATCCGAAAATGTTGCCGGTACAAGGCGCGCGCGGAGGCCACCAGGGACGCTGCGGGCACGAGTACCGCGAGCGGCACGACCACGGCGAGTTGCTGCTGCAACACCGCCACGGAAGCGACCGAAACGCCGAGAATGACCAGATTGCCCGGATAGGCCCAGATCATCAGGATCCGCTGCACGAGCCGGACGTGGTAGAGCTTCTCGGAACGCTCGGCGATCCGGCGTTCCAGGTCTTGCGGGGGCGCGCCCTCCGGGATCACGCCACCCCCGACGATCCCTGGAGAAACCTCAGCACTCTGCATCACAACCGATCCTTCCGGGCATCACTGCGATCGAAGTAGTTCCCGGGCTCCACCACAATCGGCTGTGCGAGTGACGACCGACATGAAAGCTGCACAGAACGTCACGGCGGCGCGATTGATCTCAGGATACTGCGATCGTCGACACGAAGACGCCACTGAAGCCCACCAGAGCACTCACCCCCGACATGAGCGCGCAACGCGAGAGTACTCTCCCGATCTTCCGCTGCGATCTCCGGGTCTGGAGCGAGAAGTCCTTTCAGACGGTGGTGCTCCGTGGGCCGGGTAGCGGAGGTTGCGCCCGCCGGACGACCCCACAAGACTCACGCCCACGCAGCTACGGATCGGTGCGGTCGTGGTCGGCGCGTCGGACGTCCCACGCGCGTGCGGTTCTGGTGCGAGGCACTCGGTTACGTTCGGCGTAGTCGCGGACAGGACGACACTTTCGTCGTTCTCGCGCCGAAATCCGGCATCGGACCCAACATTTCGGTGACACTGTCCGAAAGTCCCCTCGAGGCACGACCACGCGTTCACCTGGACCTCTACACCGACGACCAGGATGGCGAGGTGGAACGGCTCGTCACACTCGGCGCCGGGCGCGTCGAGTGGCACGACTACCCGGACGACGCGGATTTCGTCGTTCTCGCCGACACCGAAGGAAATCGGTTCTGCGTGGTCGACAAAGGTGAGACATAAGGGTCTACTGTGGATTAAGCACACCACATACTGTCCACACAGGACTTAGGCGAAATTGGGGCGCCGATGGGCCGTCCAACCCCGAAGCGTCACGGTTCCCGTCACCGACGTTGTGCCGACTTTCTGTGCCGCAGCAAGGGGTTCCGCGTGGGTAGTTCGTCGAAAGGGGCGGGCTTGCCGAGGTAGTAGCCCTGCACCTTGTCACAGCCGAGACCGGCCAAGAGGTCGAGCTGCCGCGCCGTTTCGACGCCTTCGGCCACGACCGTGAGGGCCACGGAATGAGCCATGGCGATGATGCTGGTGACAATGGCCTCCCGGTCACTGGACTCACCGAGATCGCTGACGAAGGACCGGTCGATCTTCAGGGTGTCCACCGGGAGACGCTGCAGCTGGGCCAGCGAGGAGTACCCGGTTCCGAAATCGTCGATGGCCAGCTCGACACCGAGGTCCCTGAGCTCGTTCAAGACCCAGGTGGCTTGCGCGGGGTCGTGCATGATGGCTTCTTCGGTGATCTCCAGGCACAGGGCCTCGGCAGGTAGCTCGGCGGCGGCGAGGGCATGTTGCACCACCGTGTGCAACTGGGGGTCGCGAAGCTGGCGGGGTGAGAGATTGGCGTTGAGCTGCAGATCGAGTTCGAGGCGGTCACGTTCGGCTGCGAACTGGCGAGTCGCTGTACGCAGCATGTGCGCGCCGACGTGCTGGATCAGGTCGCTTTCCTCTGCGATCGGGATGAACTCGCCCGGAGAGACAGCACCGTGCGCCGGGTGGTCCCACCGCAACAGCGCCTCGGCGGCCACGGTGCGTTCGGTCCGCAGGTCGACGACAGGCTGGTACGCCACCCACAACTGATCCTTCGAAGCGGCGTGGCGCAGATCCTGCTCCAGGGCCATGTGACGCTGCACCCGTTCCCGTAGCTGCACGTCGAAGAACGTCAGACGACCCCCACCGCGCGCCTTGGCCTGATACAGGGCAACGTCGGCGTCCCGCAGCAGGTCCTGTCCTCGGCGAGCGTCCCCAATGGACGCGACGACGACTCCGATGCTGGCGTTGACGTGCAACTGCCTGCCGCGGACATCGACCGGCTCGGTGAGAACGGCGAGGAGGCGTTCGCCGAACTCGGCGAGAACGTCGCGATCGCTCTCGTCCACGAGAACGACGAACTCGTCGCCACCGATGCGACCCACCACGTTCTCGCCGGCAACGGTGCGCAACAGTCGCTGCCCGACGACGCAGAGGACGTCGTCACCGGCACCGTGGCCGAGGGAGTCGTTGATGCGTTTGAAGTTGTCGAGGTCGAGATACAGGATCGCCAGCGGGTCGCCGTCCGAACGGATGTCGCAATGCCGCAGCACCAGCGTGCGGTTGGCCAACCCGGTGAGCGGATCGTGAGTGGCCTCGTGTTCCAGGCGTTGCTGCGCGGCGCGACGTTCGGTGATGTCGGTGAACGACACGACCACGTTGTGCGGCGGGTCCTCGCGTGGAGTCAGTGCGCGGCTGGTCACCGAGACCCACACGTCGCTGCCGTCGCCGCGCCGCAAGCGCAACACGCGTGAATTCACCGGCTCCCCGGTCCGCTGCGTCACCGTCGTCGGGTGTTCCTCCGGCGTCAACAGCCGTCCGTTCTCGTCGAACACCGACCAGGACACGGACGAGGAATCCACGAGTTCGGATTCGTCCGAGTCGAGAATGCGCTGCGCTGCGGGATTGACGGCCGCGACGGTTCCCTCCGCGCCGACGACGACCACGCCCTCGTCGAGGGCGGCGACCACGGTGGCGTAGTCCTGCTCGGCCCGCTTGCGCTCCGCCGCCTCGTGGCGAGCCAGATCCTGCTGCACCCGCTCCCTGCGCGAGGTCTCGTCGAGCACGCGCTTGCGCATCGTTTCCACCGCGTGCGCGACCGTAGCCAGCTCGGGCGGCCGCACCACCCCCACCGGACGGTCGAGGTCTCCCTCGGCCACCTGGTCGACTTGAAAGACGAGCTTGCGCAACGGGCGGGTCAGAGACCTGCGCAGGAACAGGAGTGCGCCCGCTGCGAGGACGACACTCGCCGCGACAGCGCTCCAGGTCAGCCAGTTGGCCGCCGCGCGCGCCGCCCCGGCCTTGGCGGTGTCGTCAGCGGCGATCTCGTTGAGTCGCTGCTGCAGATCGGCCAGCTCAGCGCGCAGCACCTCGTCCTGCCTGGACAGCGTCCGCGCTTCTTCCGGCGACAACGGCGACGGCCCCTGGCTTCGCACCTGCTCGATCATCGGCGCGACGGAGTCCCTGCGCCAGGTCCGCGACGCTTCGCGAACATCGTTGAGTGAACTCGTGACCTGTGGAAAGCCGCCCATGTTCTCGTCGATGATCTGTCCGAAACGGGTGGCCTCGTCCCGTCTGATCCGGTATGCGCCGAGAAACTCCGGATCAGCGGTGTCCTGGAAGTCCCGCACCGCGTTCGACTGATCGGAGTACGCCGCGGCGAGCCCACTGGCCGCGATCTGGGACGGAACGACCTTCGTGGTCAGCTGGATCGTCACGGCCTCGTCCCACTGACGAAACACGAACGTACCCACGGAAACCGCACCGAGCAGCACGAGCAGCACCGCCACCAGCACGTAGACGCGGCCCAGCAGTGACACCCGGCCACGCCACAGCGAACCCATGCCCCGAGTATGCGATGACGCACAGCCCCCGTGCTCGGCGGTGGCGACTTCGGAGGATCACACCCGCGCCGGCAGGCGCGAGAGCGACGACGAGAGAGTCGAGGCGTTCCGGATCTCGGCGTAGAGCAGCGGAACTGAGACTGAGACTGAAAGTGACCAGCCACTGTCCAAGCAGATGGAAAGTGGCTGGTCACGGTGGAGCCGCCTGGGGGAGTCGAACCCCCGACCTACGCATTACGAGTGCGTCGCTCTGACCGACTGAGCTAAGGCGGCGAATGCGGGACTCAGTGTAGCGGGCAGCGGCAGAGCGCTGTGCGCACCCCCGCGTCACGACACCGGCCACGCCGAGCGGCCCGCGTCTCCGGCGATCAGCCGCGATGCAACGTGGCGGCGAGGGCTTCGACGGCGATGATCGGCTTCACGTTCTGCGACAGCGCCTCACGACACTGCAGGACCGCCTCCAAGCGCCGCAGCGTCGACTCCGACGTCCACTCCGTTGCGGCGCGGGAGACCTGCTCGTCGCAATCCGGATGGTTCAACGGAGTCCGCGCTCCCGACCGCGTCACCAACACGTCCCGGTAGAACCCCGCGAGATCCACCAGCGCGAGATCGAGTGCGTCCCGCTGCGACCGGGTGGTACGTGACTTCTGTCGCTTCTCCAACTCCTTGAGCGCGGCGTTCGCGCTCCGCGTCGCCGAAGCGGTGCCCTTTCCGGTGCCGCCCGCACCCATCGCGGTCTTCAGCTCTTCCTTCTCGGCCTCGTTACGTTCCTCGTTCGCCGCGGTAGCCTCCGACTCGGCCGTGGCCACGACACCCGTGGCGGCGCGGAAGACGTCCGCGAACCGCGTCATCCCGAGCGGGATCCGCAACACCGCCGCACGCCGATCCCGCGCCTGCTCGTCCGTCGCGAGCCGCCGGGCACGGCCGATGTGGCCGCCACACACCGACGCCGCCCACTCCGCCGTCTCAGGCTCCACGCCGTCCCGCTCACGCAGGACCTCGGCGATCGCGTCCGCCGACGGAGTCCGCAGTCGCACCACGCGGCAGCGCGACCGAATCGTCACCGACACGTCCTCCGGGTGGTCCGACGGGGCGCACAACAGGAACACGGTGCGATCCGGCGGCTCCTCCACCGCTTTCAACAACGCGTTCGCCGCGCCCTCGGTGAGCCGGTCCGAATCCTCGATGAGCACCACGCGCCACTCGCCCGTGGTCGGCCTTCGCGCGGCGGCTTGCACCAGCGAGCGCATCTCCGCCACGGAGATCGACAAACCCTCGGGTACGACCAGCCGCACGTCCGCGTGCGTGCCCGCGAACACGGTCCGGCACGCCGAGCAGTCACCGCACCCCGGCACCTCGTCGGGACCGGTCCGCTCGCACTGCAGCGCCGCCGCGAAAGCACGGGCTGCGACCGAACGCCCGGACCCGGGCGGGCCGGTGAACAACCACGAGTGCGTCATCGCACCCGCAGGCGAGCGCTCACCCCGCACCTGACTCGACGCCGCCTGTGCGGCCGCCGCGAGCACCCGCACCGCGTCGGGCTGGCCGACCACGTCCGACCACACGCCGGAACGCGGTGGCACCACACCCTCCACCGGGTCGGGCGTGTTCACGTGCTCCTCCACGGCGCCCACCCTACGGCCGCACCCCGTCACCCCGGACGCCAGGACCGCGCGGTCAGTGGTGCGAACGGCACTCTCGCCACGTCTCACGGGGCGAAGGTGCCGTTCGCCTCATCGGTAGGGGCGGAGCGAGGGGACCTCCAACTCACGGCGGCCCTGCGCGACGAGGTTCTGCTGCGGCACCGTCGACGAACGCCGCGTCGGGCCGTGCGCA
Organism: Allosaccharopolyspora coralli; assembly: GCF_009664835.1. NCBI lineage: Bacteria > Bacillati > Actinomycetota > Actinomycetes > Pseudonocardiales > Pseudonocardiaceae > Allosaccharopolyspora > Allosaccharopolyspora coralli. Next base: position 330,645 of record NZ_CP045929.1, on the reverse strand, counting down.
TCCGGCACGGAGGCCGTCAGGCGGGCCGCCTGCGCCGACGACTCGTCGTGACGGGAAGCGCGACGCCGTTGTTGCGGAACAGCGCCTCGCTCGACCAGCCGCTGCACCGCGTCCTCGTGCTGCTGCTCGACGGTCTCCTGAACGTCGGACGTCGTCGCTCGCCGCACGGCCCCGCTCAGAGCGTCGCCGAACATCTGCATCGCGGATAACGGCTGAGTCCCGTCCGCACCGGACAACGCATCACGCATGTCGCCTCCCGTCGGCGCCGTCGCTCAACGGAGTATCCGCCGAGCGCCGGCGCAAAGCCAGGCCTCGGAGGGCATTGTGGAACGTGGGCCGGTAGGCCGCGTGGCCGGTACCGCCGCCCCAGTACGTATGAGGCGTGCCCTACGGGCACAACCGCCGGTTCCCACACGCCCTGTCAGGACGACTTCGTCGAACTCGCCTTCGCCGAGGACGAAGACGACGTGCTCTTCTTCGTGCTCGCCGTCTTCCGTCCCGACGTGCTCTTCGACGCCGTGGACTTCGAGGCAGTGCTCTTGGTGGCTGTGGACTTCGACGCCGTGCCCTTCGACGAAGAGCCCTTCGAGGCTGTGCTCTTGGTGGCTGTGCTCTTGGTGGCCGTGCTCTTCTTCTTCGCCGGAGCCTTCTTCTTCGCCGGAGCCTTCGCCCGACGTTCCTGGATCAGCTCGACCGCACGGTCCAACGTGATCGACTCGACGTCGTCACCCTTGCGCAGCGACGCGTTCGTCTCCCCGTCGGTCACGTACGGGCCGAAGCGGCCGTCCTTGATCACCAACGCGTTGCCCGTGTCCGGCTCGTCACCCATCTCGCGCAGCGGCGGTGCGGGCGCGCGCCGGCCGCGCTGTTTGGGCTGCGCATAGATCTTCAACGCCTCGTCCACGGTGACCGTGAAGATCTGTTCCTCGGTCTCCAGCGACCGCGAGTCGGTGCCGCGCTTGAGGTACGGGCCGTAGCGGCCGTTCTGCGCGGTGATCTGCTCACCCGACTCGGGGTCGTCACCCACCACCCGAGGAAGCGACAGCAGCTTCAGCGCGTCGTCGAGCGTCATCGAGTCCAGCGACATCGACTTGAACAGCGACCCGGTGCGCGGCTTGCTCTTGTCGCCCTCCGGCAGGATCTCGGTGACGTACGGGCCGAACCGCCCCTCCTTCGCCACGATCTCGTGCTCGGTCTCCGGGTCGGTGCCGAGACTGCGCCCCTCCATCGGCGTGGCGAACAACTTCTCGGCGACGTCGATGTCGAGCTCGTCCGGCGGGAGGTCGTCCGGCAGGTTCGCGCGCTGCGACTCCGGCGTGCCGTCCTCCTTGGTTCCCAGCACCCGCTCCAGGTACGGGCCGTACCGGCCGACCCGGACGTAGACCGTCCGGCCCTGCTCGTCGGTGCACATCGGAATCGAGTTGATCTCACGCGCGTCGATCTCCTCCACGCCGGAACCGACGAGCTTCTTGAGACCACCGGCCCGGCCGATCGAGTCGTCGGGACCCACGTCGCCGCCGAAGTAGAACCCGGCCAGCCAGCGGGTGCGCTGCTGACGCCCCTCGGCGATGCCGTCGAGTTCGTCCTCCAACGCGGCCGTGAAGTCGTAGTCGACGAGCCTGCCGAAGTGCTTCTCCATGAGACCGACGACGGCGAAGGCGATCCACGACGGCACCAGCGCCGAGCCCTTCCGCCACACGTAGCCGCGGTCCTGAACCGTGCTGATGATCGAGGCGTACGTCGACGGGCGTCCGATGCCCATCTCCTCCATCGCCTTGACCAGGCTCGGCTCGGTGTAGCGGGCAGGCGGGTTCGTCGAGTGTCCGTCCGGGGACAGCTCCGTGGCCGTGATCGCCTGGTCCTGCACCAACTGCGGCAGCCGCGACTCGGCATCGTCGGCACTGCCGCCGGCCTCGGAGTCGACGGACTCCACGTACGCCCGGAGGAAACCGGAGAAGGTGATCGTGCGGCCGGAGGCGGCGAACGTGCACTGCTCGCCGCCCTCGGCGGTGCCGGTGATCCGCACCGAGAGCGTGGTGCCCTTCGCGTCGGCCATCTGCGAGGCGATGGTGCGCTGCCAGATCAGCTCGTAGAGCTTGAACCCGTCCGTGTCGAGCTCGGAGGCGACCTCGCCCGGGGTGCGGAAGTTCTCCCCCGCCGGCCGGATCGCCTCGTGCGCCTCCTGGGCGTTCTTCACCTTGCGCGTGTACTGGCGCGGCGACTTCGTCACGAACGAGTCGCCGTAGAGCTCACGCGCCTGGCTGCGCGCGGCGTTCAACGCGGCGTCGGACAACGTCGTGGAGTCCGTACGCATGTAGGTGATGTAGCCGTTCTCGTAGAGCCGCTGCGCGGTGCGCATCGTCCGGTCCGACGAGAACTTCAGCTTGCGGCCGGCCTCCTGCTGCAATGTCGAGGTCATGAACGGCGCGTACGGCTTCCGCGTGTACGGCTTCTCCTCGACGCTCGACACGCTCAGCGAGGCGCTCGCGAGGCCGTCGGCGAGCTGCCGGGCGTCGGCTTCGGTCAGCACCCGCACGTCGGCGCTCTTCAACTGGCCGTCGGGGCCGAAGTCCCGGCCCGTCGCGACCTTGGCGCCGTCGACGGAGACCAAGCGCGCGGAGAACGACCGCGGGTCGGCCTCGGCGCCCGCGTCGAGCGTCGCGGACAGGTCCCAGTAATGCGCGGAGACGAAGCTGATGCGCTCGCGCTCGCGCTGGACCACCACGCGGGTGGCCACCGACTGCACCCGGCCCGCCGAGAGCTTCGGCATGACCTTCTTCCACAGCACCGGGCTGACCTCGTAGCCGTAGAGCCGGTCGAGGATGCGACGGGTCTCCTGCGCGTCCACGAGGTCCTGGTCGAGGTCGCGCGGGTTCTCGGCGGCGGCCTGGATGGCGGACTCGGTGATCTCGTGGAACACCATCCGCCGCACCGGCACCTTCGGCTTCAGCGTCTGCATCAGGTGCCAGGCGATCGCCTCGCCCTCGCGGTCACCATCCGTGGCGAGGTAGAGCTCGTCGACGTCCTTCAACGCGTCCTTGAGCTCGGTCACCGTCGGCTTCTTGTCCGCGGTGACCAGGTACAGCGGCTCGAAGTCGTTGTCCACGTCCACGCCGAGCCGCGCCCAGGACTGCCCCTTGTACTTCGCGGGCACGTCGGCGGCGCCGCGGGGCAGGTCGCGGATGTGGCCACGGGAGGACTCCACCACGAAGTTGGACCCGAGGAAGGACGCGATCTTGCGCGCCTTCGCGGGCGACTCGACGATCACCAGTCGCCGAGCGTTTCCGGCACCGTTGGTGCCGTTCTGCTTCGTTCGTGTCGACCCAGCCACGCTTACCTGCTCTCGTCTCGCGGAGGTGTCCGATTCGCCAGTGTGCACCGTGCGCGGTCGGCGGCCACGCTCCGGGGGACGGACAGCGTGGCACGAACACCGCGGTTTCCGCGCGTCTCGCCCCTACGAACGTATCGGGTGAGCGCTCTGTTCCGGCGCGTGACCTCGGTGTCTGTGCGGCGTGACACTCACGACACCCACGGCCAAGTTCGCTCGATCGCACCATTCGGTACGGGTCCGACCAGTTCGGCGAGCCGCGCGATACGGCGGCGCCCGGTGACCCTCAGTGCGGGTCCCCCGCCCCGGACACCGAGGGACTTAGCGGGCAGGCCCGCCCGCCCCAGCGCGTCGAGCAGCGGAGCATGCGTGTCCGGAGCGTGCGGGTCCAAGCCGAGGACGTAGCCACCCGGCTCGAGGTGCCCGGAGGCCAGCGCCCAGATGCGAAGCGCGTTGCCGTGCGGGGCGAACGTGGGCGGCACGGCTTTGACCGCTCCGCGCAGCCAGGAGGAGGCCAGCGCGGTGAGGTCGGCGCGGAACGCGGTCCGGATCAGCGGATGCCCTCCTTCGGAGCGGGCCACCTCGGCGTCGACTCCGCGCTCGGCGCAGGCCTCCACCAGGGACACCGCGCGCCAGTGCTCGCCCACCACCACGGAGAGCCGGGCGGCCGTTCCCCGGCCGAAACCGACCGCCTGGCCCTGGGCGCACAGCAACCCGGCCAGGTCGGCGATCCGAGGCGGCTGAGCCTCGGCCGAGTAGAAGGACAACTGGTCCACGGCTGATCAGGATAGAACAACCGTTCGAACCCCGCCAGCCCCACGCACCACCGAACAGCGGGGTGGCAAATTCGCGCGAATTTGCCACCCCGCTATCCACAGGGGGCGGAGTTGTCCACAGGGTGATCAGGTCGTTCGGGGGCTCACTGTCCCGGGGGCGGCTGAGGTGCTCCGCCGGGCTGCTGCGGCGGCTGGCCGGGCTGCTGCGGCGGGGCCATCAGGGCTTGGCATTCCTGGGCCTGCATGGCGGCCTGGTTCAGCTCCTGGTTCCGGTCGAACTCGGTGAACTGCTCCTGGAAGTTGATCTGCTCACCACGCTTGAGCTCGTTCTGCACCTCGGTCATGCCCTGGGTGAACGCCTGCTCGTTGCTCGTGTCGACCTGCTCGGCCTTGCCCTTCGCGCTGCGTAGGACGTCGGTGACCTGCACGAACCCTTCTTGGAAGGTCGAGTTGAGCTTGTCGCCTCCGTTGATCGGCGACGGCCCGAGGCCTTGCAGCTCGGACACCGTCTGGTTCGCCGACTGCTCGGCGGAGTCGATCTGGGCGATCGAGGACTGCTTGAACGCCTCCGGGCTGCTCTGGTCGACCTGCGGTCCTTGCTGTTGCGACTGGGCGAAGCCGCCGATGAGTCCGCAGAGGCTCCCGACCCAGCGCACCCCGTCCTGCTGACCGCCCTGCTGACCCTCCTGCTGGCCCTGCTGCTGCTCGGCGGGCGGCTGTTGCGGAGCCTGCTGGGACTGGTCCTGCGACTGCTGCGAGCAGCCTGCGAGGACGAGTGGGACTGCCGCGAGCGCTGCGACGGACGTCGTTCGGATACTCAATGCACGCTCCCTGCTGGTCGCTTGCTCGTGCTGGCACGACTGTCCCGCATCTGCCCGGGCCCGGCCCGACCCGGGGTGCGCACGAGCAGGAGGGCACCCCACGGATGAGGTGCCCTCCTGACAGGTGAGGCGGGTCAGCTCGCGCCGTTGGTCACCGCGCCCTGCTCCGCCGACGTGCCGGCGATCGCCGTGCTGCGGCGCTTGGACAGGACGACGGCGCCGACGATCACGGCGGTCGCGACGACCGCGATGCCGATCCGCAGCGCCGGGGACGCCGCGTCACCGACCGAGAGCGCGACGACGGCAGGGGCGATCAACACCGACACCAGGTTCATCACCTTGAGTAGCGGGTTGATCGCCGGTCCCGCCGTGTCCTTGAACGGGTCGCCGACGGTGTCGCCGATGACGGTGGCTTCGTGCGAGTCGGACCCCTTGCCTCCGTGGTAGCCGTCCTCGACGAGCTTCTTGGAGTTGTCCCACGCACCGCCGGAGTTGGCCAGGAAGATGGCCATGAGCGCTCCGGTGGCGATCGCGCCCGCGAGGTATCCGGCCAGCGGCCCGACGCCGAGCCCGAAGCCGACCGCGATCGGCGCGAGCACCGCGAGCAGGCCGGGAGTGGCCAGCTCACGCAGCGAGTCACGGGTGCAGATGTCGACGACACGGCCGTACTCGGGACGAGTCGACCCGTCCATGATTCCCGGGTTGGCCGAGAACTGGCGGCGCACCTCGTACACGACGGCCCCGGCCGCCCGCGAGACCGCGTTGATCGCCAGCCCGGTGAACAGGAACACCACGGAGGCGCCGATGACGACACCGACGAGCACGTTCGGCGCGTACACGACGAAGTCGCCCGCGAGGAACTGCTGGCCAGCCCCGACGAGCGCCGCGGTGATCGCGTCCAGGTAGGAACCGAACAGAGCGGTCGCCGCGAGCACCGCGGTGGCGATCGCGATGCCCTTGGTGATCGCCTTGGTGGTGTTGCCGACGGCGTCGAGCTCGGTGAGGATGTTCGCGCTCTCGCCTTCGACCTCGCCGGACATCTCGGCGATGCCCTGGGCGTTGTCGCTGACGGGGCCGAACGTGTCCATCGCGACGATCACGCCGACGGTGGTCAGCAGACCGCACCCGGCCAGGGCGATCGCGAACAGTGCCACCGACAGCGTCGAGGACAGCAGGAACGCGCCGAAGACCGCGACGCCGATGACGAGCGCGGTGTATACGGCGGATTCGAAGCCGACCGACAGTCCGGTGAGGATCACCGTGGCGGGCCCGGTCAACGACGACTCGCCGACGTCCCGGACCGGCCGGTGCTCGGTCGCGGTGAAGTAGCCGGTGAGCTTGAGGATCACGACGGCCAGCAGGATGCCGATGATCACCGCGACGAGGGCGATGAGTGCCGGGCTGCCGTCGATCGCGCGGACCTCGTCGGAGACACCGGTGAGTCCGGCGAACGAGCCCGGCAGGTACAGCACCGCCGCGATCGCGCACAGCACGCCGGAGATGCCCGCCGAGATGTAGAAGGAGCGGTTGATGGCGGTGAGCGCGCTCTCGCCGCTGCGGGCCTTGGTGATGTACACGCCGATGACGGCGGTGAGTACGCCGATGGCGGGAACGATCAGCGGGAACAGCAGTCCTTGCAGGCCGAAGGCGGCCGTGCCGAGGATCAGTGCGGCGACGAGCGTGACCGCGTAGGACTCGAAGAGATCGGCGGCCATGCCCGCACAGTCGCCGACGTTGTCCCCGACGTTGTCGGCGATGGTCGCGGCGTTGCGCGGGTCGTCCTCGGGGATGTTGTGTTCGACCTTGCCGACGAGGTCGGCGCCGACGTCGGCGGCCTTGGTGAAGATGCCGCCGCCGACACGCATGAACATGGCCAGCAGGGCGGCGCCGAAACCGAACCCTTCGAGCACGCGTGGAGCCTGTCCGGCGTAGACGAGGACGACGAGCGCGGCGCCGAGCAGGCCGAGGCCGATGGTGGTCATGCCGACGACGCCGCCGGTGCGGAACGCGACGCGCATCGCCTTCTCGCGGCCTCCGTCCTCGGTGGAGGCCGCCGCCACGCGCAGGTTCGCGCGGGTGGACAACCACATGCCGAGGTAGCCGATGACGGCGCTGAACGCGGCGCCGAAGAGGAAGAAGATCGATCGTCCGATGCGTTCGGACAGCGTCTCGGCCGGGAGCGCGAACAGCACCAGGAACACCGCGACGGCGAACACGGCGAGGGTGCGGAACTGCCGGTTGAGGTAGGCCGAGGCGCCTTCCTGCACCGCTTGGGCGATCTCGCGCATCTTCACGGTGCCCTGTCCGGCGGCGAGTACCTCTCTGGTGAGTACGGAGCCGAACGCGAGCGCGCCGAGGGCGATGGCGATGACGACGCCGACCACCGCGTAGTCGGGGCCGGTGAGGGCAATGTCTGTCGATGCGGCTCGGACACCGGAAGACTCCGGTGGTGCAGCGCCCTGGGCCCATCCTCCGTGGACCCCGAAGAGCAGGGACATCCGTCCTCCTGGGTTGTTCTCGATCAACATCGGAGGCCACGCGTTCGATCTCCGACGCGGGTGGGGCGTGCTCGCTCCCGGCATTCCCGGCAACGACGTCGTGGCAGTCTATGCACGCCACTGGTGGCTTACCTCACGATGTGATCTGCGACTCGTACCGACGTGCGGATTCGTTACAGAAGTATCGATTCAGTGATGCCCTTGATCCACCAACAGCACCCGATCTGATTTGGCCCGATCGGGTTACATGGGGTAGAAGCCGCGCGAAGTGGCGGCTGTGATCAGACACAGTGCGTCGTCGATGTCCCGCCGGTCTACGCAGACCGGCCACCTCGTGGCTTGAGCGGCCAGCCCGCTAGTCCACGCAGGAGAACGAACCCGCCTCGTCCACGGAGCCGGTCCCGTCGTAGCGCGGCCACGTGGGGAACTCGCACAACGGACGGGTGCGCTGCCTCGCGTCGGGGTTCACGTCGGTAACGACCTCGTCGTGCGGGGCGTGACCGCCCTCGACCCAGCGCTGCAGCGCCCCGAGCGAATCCCACCCCGCTGCGAACGCCGCGTTGGCGTTGGCGTGATCGGCGCCCGGCACGAGGTAGAGGCGCGAGAAGTCCTCCACCGCCTCCGCACCCATCGCCGACATCATTCGCTGGTAATAGTCGATCGTGGAACGGTGACTGACCAGCTGGTCGGCGGTGCCGTGCACGAGTAGGAGCTTTCCGCCCCGCCGGGCGAACGGCCGCAGGTCGACCTCGTTCACGTCCTGAAGTGCGGTGAGTTCACTGATGCGCTCCCGCCACGGCCCCGGCCTCGTCGGATCGAGCCCGAGCGAACCGAAGTCCGGGTCACGGGTGACGAAGTGACGCACCCACTGGTCCCAGAACTGCGCGCCGTACGCCGCGTCGGTGGGCATCGGTTCGGCAGGGGCGGTGGTGCCGAACCCGAGGACTCCGGCGTTCATGTTCGCCCCGGACAACACCGGGAACCCGGGGTAACCGGTCTCGCCGCTCGCTACCGGGTAACCGAACTCGAGCGGGCTCGAGATCGCTCGTGCGGCCTCGATCTGCGCCGGAGTGAGACAGCCTTCGCCGTCACCGGACTCGCAGCGCAGTACCTTCGGATCGAAGTCACAGCCCACCGCGTCACTGATCACACCGTCGGTGGCCCCGTCGAGGCCGTCACACGCTCGCACGACGGAGTCGTACAACAATGCCTGGTCACGCTCGTCAAGGAAGGCCTCCGGAGCGGCGAGGGCGCGCGCCATGTGCCCGAAGAACAGGTCGAGACTCGCCGCGTTCCACGCCGGATAGGCCGAGATCACCCCGTCGAAGTCACCCGGCCAGCGCTGCGCCACGGCCAGGCCCTCGCGGCCGCCGGTGGATCCGCCCGCGAAGTACGACCGATCCGGCTTGACCCGGTAGTGCTGACGCAGCAAGTACATCGCGGCGTCCCGAGTCTTCTTGAGCGCGTCGCCGGCGAAGTTGCGGAGCGCCTCGTCGTTCACGCCGAACGAGCCGTCCAGCGACGGCGTCGGCTCGTGGTCGGGCGCCGCCTGATGGCCCGAGTCGGACGCGAACGTCGCGAAGCCGGACGCGAGCGGCCCGGCGTCGCCGGGCGGCCCGAACGGCAACGTGCCCTCCACCGCGGGAACCGTGCCGTTGTAGCCGCCTCCGCCGAACATCAGAGCACGGTGGTTCCACTCCGACGGCAACGCGAGCTCGAACACGATGTCCGGAGCCGACGGGTCGACCGGGTGGATCGCCCCTGTCACGCGACAGTGCTCGCCGATCGGCCCGGAGGCCGCAACCGTTCTCGCGTCGAGGACCTCGCCGCCGGACGTGGGCAGCCCCATCACCCGCCCGGGAACAGCGACCTCGCGTAGGTCCTCGCAGCGCGGCGGGTCGGCGGCGCCGGTCGCGGGAACCGACATCGCCACTGCCAGCACGAGCCCGATCGTCGTCGTCCGTCCCGCTCGCATGCCGCGCTCCCGTCATCATCGGATCGACCGAACGTAGGTCGATCACGAGACGCAAAGCTACGTTGCGTCGCCGCATAGTTACCCATCTGTTCGTGTGTCTCGGCCACACCTCGCCGTCGGACTACGTTCGCAGCGCAAGAGCGGGTTCTCAGCGCCTCTTCGCGAGGACAGCGATTTCGTTGCGTGGGGTCGCTACTCGAGGGATCGATCCCGCAGCCAGGAGGGCGCTGAGGTTCCGCTACGGAACCACCGAGAAACCTTCTGACACGAGTTCTTGAGCCGACGCGGGGGTCCAGGCGCAGGACGGCATGGTCCGGTCACTCACGCCTTGTGCGAGGCTCGCAAGCGTGACCGAGCACGAAGCCCCCGGTGAGCAGCCCGAATTCACCGCGCGCGCGGTGAATCACGGGCGGCGACTACTCGACCGGGCGGTCGCGGGCGTACCGCAGGACGAGAGTCCGCTCCGGCACGTCGAACACATTCCGCCGCGTCCGGCCCGGCACGCGAACTGGCCCGACTGGGCGCCCGAGAACGTCGTGCAGACACTTCGCGGGCAGGGCGTCGAGCACCCGTGGACCCACCAGGTCGACGGCGCGGAGCGCGCCCGCGCAGGCGAGAACGTCGTCGTCGCCACCGGTACCGCGTCCGGGAAGTCGATGGTCTACCAGCTCCCGGTACTCGCGGCCCTGCAGGACGACAGCCGCGCGACGGCGCTGTACCTGTCCCCGACCAAGGCACTCGGCGCCGACCAGCTGCGCGCGGTGGAACTCTTCGGGGTTCCCGGCGTGCGAGCGGCGAGCTACGACGGCGACACCCCGCACGCGGAGCGCGACTGGGTGCGCGCGCACGCTCGGTGGATCTTCACGAACCCGGACATGCTGCACCACGGTGTCCTGCCGAGGCACTCCCGGTGGGCGCGGTTCTTCCGGCGGCTGCGCTACGTCGTCGTCGACGAGTGCCACTCGTATCGGGGCCTGTTCGGCTCGCACGTCGCGTTGTTGCTGCGCCGGCTACGGCGGATCGCCCAACACTACGGAGCGGACCCGGTGTTCGTGTTCGCCTCCGCCACCGTCTCCGATCCGGCGGCCCTGGGCGAACGACTCCTCGGCGCGCAGTGCCAGGCGATCACCGACGACGGCTCACCCCGTGGGGCACGCACCGTCGCACTGTGGGAACCGCCGCTGCTGGACGACATCGTCGGGGAGAACGAAGCGCCGATCCGACGTTCCGCCGGGGCCGAGACCGCGCGCATCATGACCGAGCTGGTCATCGAGAACGCCCGCATGCTCGCCTTCGTCCGGTCCCGTCGGGGCGTGGAGGTCGCGGCACTGACCGCCCGGCGCGCGCTGTCAGACGTCGCCCCGGAACTTCCGGAACGGGTCGCGGCGTACCGGGGCGGCTACCTGCCCGAGGATCGGCGGGCGCTGGAACGTGACCTGATGTCCGGCGAGCTGCTGGCCGTGGCCACCACGAACGCGCTCGAACTCGGCGTCGACATCGCGGGACTGGACGCGGTCGTCGTCGCGGGTTACCCCGGGACACTCGCCTCGTTCTGGCAGCAGGCGGGACGAGCGGGTCGGGAAGGCGAAGGGGCGCTGGTGATCTTCGTCGCCCGCGACGACCCCCTGGACACCTACCTCGTGCATCACCCACCCGCCGTGCTGGACCGCCCTGTCGAAGCGACAGTGCTGGACCCGACGAACCCCTACGTCCTCGAACCACATCTCGCCTGCGCGGCGTCCGAACTTCCGGTGACCGAGGAATGCCTGCGCGATTTCGGCGGCGACGCCGCACGGCAGGCGGTGGAGGCGCTGACCGGCGAAGGCGTGCTGCGGCGGCGACCACGCGGCTGGTACTGGACCTCCCGCGAACGTCCACATCAGACGGTGGAGATTCGCGGTTCCGGCGGCAAACAGGTCGCCGTCGTCGAGGCCGACTCCGGGCGGATGCTCGGTACCGTCGATCCCGAGTCGGCGCACGGCACCGTGCATCCGGGCGCGCTGTATCTGCACCAGGGCGAGTCCTACGTGGTCGACGAACTCGACCTGGAACACGGGATCGCGCTGGTACACGCGGACAATCCCGAGTGGACGACCTCACCCCGCGAAGTGATCGACATCGCGGTCCTGCGGACCGAGGAGAAGGTGCAACCCGGGCCGGGCGTCACGTTCTGCCTCGGCGAAGTGGAGGTCACTTCGCAGGTGGTCGGCTATCTACGCCGACTGCCGTCCGGTGAAGTCCTCGACCAGGTTCCGCTGGACCTTCCCACACGCACGTTGGTGACGCGGTCGGTCTGGTACACGGTCGGCGACGAGTTGCTCGCCGGCAACGCACCGGGGGGCGCCGGGCTGGATCCGGCGCGCATCCCCGGTGCGCTGCATGCTGCCGAGCACGCGGCGATCGGCCTGCTACCGCTGTTCGCGACGTGCGACCGCTGGGACATCGGCGGCGTGTCGACCGCGCTGCACGAGGACACCGGGGAGGCGACGGTGTTCGTGCACGACGGTCACCCGGGGGGAGCCGGATTCGCCGATCGCGGCTATGCCGCGCTGATCCCGTGGTTGGACGCGACGCGGGAAGCGATCGCTTCCTGCGAGTGCCCGGCCGGCTGCCCGTCCTGCGTCCAGTCGCCGAAGTGCGGCAACGGAAACGAACCGCTGGACAAGGCGGGGGCGGTGGCTGTTCTCGATGCCGTGCGAGCCGCTGGTGGCGCGATCGACTGACCGGCAGGGCTCATCGAACCGTCGCCAGGAGGGGCGGTACACCGGATCAGGAATCCGGTGGCCGGGGCGACGGTTCGCCTCGCGACGGGAGGAGTCGACGAGGGGCCCGGGGCGCGGTGCCGGCCGGGTCGACACAGTAGCGGTTCGCACGGCGCCGTCAGTGTCCTGCGGCGACGAGATCGGCCACGTCGTGGGAGTCGTGCAGTCCCGCCCGCAGGGCTTCCTGCACCAGCTCGGGACGGGGCAGGCGCCATGCGCACACCTCGGGTTTCACCCTCCAGTGCACGAGGCCCTGCGGGTAGGTGGTCGGTGGCATCGGAACCCAGCTTCCGCTGCTGTGCAGCCTGATCCCGGTGGCGTCGCCGAGTTCCTCGCACAGCGTCTGGCCGCCTTCGGTGAGGAAGTACCAGCGACCGTCCGGTGTGGACACGATCGGCGCGGGGAACCCACCCGCCCGCAACACCGAGGCCGTGCGCCTGCCGAGGCCCGAGTCGACCTCGATCGCCTCGACCCTCGAGCCGGTGGCGAGCAGCAGGCTGTACGGCTGGTGTTCGGACCAGCAGGCCGCCGCGTCGTCCGGGTTCAGGACGAGCCGGTCCTCCCAGCCGGTGTGCACCGGCGCCGGGCCGTGCGGCTCGCTGCCGCTGCGTCCGGCCCACCGGCCTTCCGCCGGGTAGGTCCCGGGAAGCACCGGCCACCCACGGGCAGCCAAGCCGATGGCCTGGACCCGGAGTTCGATCCGGAAGGCACTGTGCCACTGGCCCGAAGACCACTGCCACCCGTCCGACGACCACTCCATTGTTCGTCCGCCTCCTTGCGGTTGATCCGGTCGTTGTCTCGGTCGATCAACCGTTCGGGGGCGGCTGATCGAGCGTGCTCTCTGGTGCTCCCCACCCCCGGGCGGCGCCGTTGCCGACCGGGGGGTTCGCATGAGCTTTCGCTCACACCACTACTGAACGCCACCCCACCCGGACGGGACCAGGGGCTGTCGACAACCGGTCGATCAGTGGCGACGAGCGCCCCGGCAGCACACCGAGGAGCTGAAAGATCATCCTGACGAGCGGTCGATCAGGCACCCTTCACCTCCGTCGTTGGCGCCCCAGACGAGGCCCGCCCACCTCTCACCGAACTCCGCCGACCGCTCGTCGTGCGTGTGCGCGCTCGGCGGCCCACTCCGCGATCACCCGAAGTTGTCGATCTCGACCCCTGCCGTCCCTTCCTCACGCTGGGCCGGCTCGAGCTCGACCGGACGACGAGGCGAAACCGGCGAGGACACCGGCCGGTTCGGCGCGGGTCCGGATCCACGCTTGCCAACCGTGGACTGAGCACGAGGTGACCGACACGTCCATTCCCCGTGCGACCCGTCCCGCCGTCGCACACGCGAGGTCACCACCACGATCGATGTGCGCGGCGGCGGCGAGCGCGGCCAGATCGGCGGCCCCCTCCGCACGGTGCCTGCTCAGCACCGCCGCGCCGAGCTGCAGTCCGAAGGTGAGCAGCAGGAGAAGCGCCAGCACGACGCCCGCGGCCTGCAGGGTGGCCGCACCACGGTCCCGGTTCACGAGACCGACTCCGGCACCTCGACACCCGGTTCGAGTACCGCGAGCGCTCGCGCGCGGCACCACTGTTCCGGCACGACGAGCCCGAAGGGCTTCGCGTTGACCTCTGTCGTGACCATGGCGCCTCGGACGCTCACCGTCAGCGACGCACCAGCTGGGCCCAGTTCAGTAACCGCGTCGTGTGCCAGCCGAGCGTCACCCCGCGCCACCAGACGAGCCGCCTCGATCGCGGCGTCGGCGCTGCGCACGTGACCGAGCGCGAGACCGAATGCGCCGAGCACGAGCACGGCGACGACCACGATCGAACACGTGGCGAACGCCGCCTCGACGGTCACCGCGCCCCGATCCGGCTCGTCGGAGACCGTCGGCTCGGGCGGCATCAGAACTCACCCGCCAAGGCACGATCCACCAACGAGGTCAGTGCCGCCGTGACGGACTCACTCGTGACGACGGTGTACAACAGCATTCCGAACGCTGCGGCGGCCACCGTCCCGATCGCGTACTCGGCCGTACTCATCCCGTCGTCACCGTCGAGCAGAGCGCGAAGGCGCCGCGAGAGCGCGGCCGGAATCCCGCACGCGACGTGGAGCACCGAGGCGAGAGACACAGACAGAAACATGACGAACTCCTCTTCCACACAGGGACAATCCACAATCGAGCGATTTCGGTGCTCACCAGGTAGCGGTGAGCTTGGCGACCATGCCGACGACCACCGGCAGCACGCCGAGGCACAGGAACGCCGGCAGGAAGCACAATCCGAGCGGCGCGGCGACCCACACCGACGCCCGCTGCACCCGGGTGTGCGCGTGCTCACCGGCAGCCGCTCGCGCACGCTGTGCCGAACCCGCTGCGGCCTCGGCGAGTCCGCCGCCGGAGCGGGCGGTTCGTTTCGCGGCGCGAGCCAATTCCGCGGTGTCCGGATGCGCGAGCGCGGGCTCCCATGCCGTGGCCGCGTCGGCACCCAACGCCGTGGCACGCGCCGTTTCTCGAAGGAGCCGTGCCGGCGGCCCACGTAGTTCTTCGGCGACCGCGTGCAACGTGGCGGGCAGCGCGAGACCCGCTCGCAGTGTCGCGGCGAGCAGGTCCCACCCCGCGGCGAGATCCACCGGATCGCACTGCTCCGGCGCTCTCCGGAACACGGGCGGCCTCGGGATCCACGGAGTCGAACGTGAGCGCCTGCCCTCGCCGCAAATCCGCCGGCGAGCGAGCGCTCCCGGGCACAACAACAGCGCGATTGCCAGACACAGCAACGACATCGGCAACCGGCCGTGCCCGGCCACCGATGTGATCCACCCGAGGACCATCAGCCTCGCACCGCCGTTCCGGTGATCCGCGCCGTCCACAACAAGCCCGCACCGAGCAGCGCCACCCCCGCCACCAACAGCACTTGGCCGAGTACGTGCTCCCGGAGTACCGCGACGGCACCCGCCCCGCTCGCCTCACCGAGTGCGATTCCGAGTACCGGAAGCACGGCCAACACTCCCGCCGTGGCTCGAGGTCCCGCCATTCGCGACTCCACGTCCCGGTGCACGGCGGTTCGGTGATCGAGGTCGCGCCGGACGGAGTCGAGCAGGTCCGCCAAGGCGAGCCCGTGCCGCTCGGCGAGCGCCCACGCCCGTGCGACCCGCGCCCACGCTCGGGCCAACGGACCGCTCGTGTCGCGCGCGGCATCGGCGACGGAGCCGCCCAGGCGGACCGTGGCGGCCATTTTTCGGAGCACGTCGGCGATCTCGGGCGCTGCGTCCTCGGCTGCGCCGTCCGCCGCGGCGGCAGGATGCCCTCCCGCTCGCAGCTCGGCGACCACGACCCGCAGGGCGGCGGCCAGCGATGCCAGTTGGTCTCCACTCGCCCGACGCTTGCGATGCGCCACGACGACGCGCTGTCCCAGCACGATCGCGAGCACCGCCGCGAGAAGCCCGCCCAGGCCTGCCGCGAGCCATCCGATCGCCGCGGCACCCGGGATCGCCACCACGCGGCCAGGTCGGAGACGGGAGAACGACAGACGCTTCGCCGTTCGGCGAGGTAGTCGACGAGCGGCACCGGTGGGCGGCCAGAGTGCGACCGCTGCCGCGAGGACGGTGAGAGCTCCTGCCGCCATCGTGGGCATCACGCACCACCCCGTTGTTCGAGCAGCTCGGCGAGTCTCTCCCACCCGGGCTCCCAGCCCGCGATCGCGCACCACGCCGGAGCGACCTCGACCCGGTCGCCGCCGCGCCGTAGCACGCCGATCGCCGCGAGGTGCCTGCCCCGCCGGGACGTTCTGCGCATGTGCAGCACGAGATGCACCGCCGCCGAGAGTTGGCTGTGCAAGGCGTCGCGGTGCAAACCGCCGACCGCGGCGAGTGCTTCCATGCGCGCAGGGACTTCCGTCGGCGAGTTCGCGTGCACCGTGCCGCAACCGCCCTCGTGGCCGGTGTTCAATGCGGCGAGCAGGTCGCAGACCTCCGCGCCGCGCACCTCGCCGACGACGATTCGGTCCGGCCGCATCCGCAAGGCCTGTCGCACCAGGTCCCGCGTCGTCACCTCGCCCGCACCCTCCACATTGGGCGGTCGCGTGACGAGCCGGACCACGTGCGGATGCGCAGGATGAAGTTCCCCCGCTTCCTCGACGCAGGTGATGCGCTCGTCCTCCGGCACCTCGCCGAGTAAAGCCGCGAGCATCGTCGTCTTGCCTGCACCCGTCCCACCCGAGACCAGGAACGCGAGCCGGGCGGCGACGATTCGCCGCAACATGTCTGCCGTCGCCTCGTCGAACGTGCCGAGTCGCCGCAGCGCGTCGAGGTCGTGCGCAGCGGGGCGCAGGACCCGCAACGACAAACAGGTGCCCTGCGCGGCCACCGGCGACAGCACCGCGTGCATCCGGACAGCACTGGATCCGGTCCGTGGGAGCCAGGCGTCGACCCACGGCTGAGCATCGTCGAGCCTGCGCCCCGCTGAGAGCGCGAGCCGCTGCGCGAGGCGGCGTACCGCGTCGTCGTCGGAGAACACCACGTCGGACCGTTCCAGCCCGGAACCCCGGTCCACCCACACGGCGTCCGCCCCGGTGACGAGGACGTCCGTGACGGTCTCGTCACGCAGCGACGATTCGAGCGCGCCGGCACCGAGGAATTCCGTCTGCAGCCGGCGCAGCGCAGCGAGCACGTCCGAATCCCCGACGACGCCGCCTGCTTCCTCGCGCACCGCGGTCGCCACTGCCGCGGCTGTGAGCGGCTCGTCGCGCTCGACCAGACGTGCGCGCACCCTGTCCACGAGCTCGGCCTTCATGCCGCACCGTCCCGTCGCAGCTCCCCCGCCGCGCTCACAGCGGTGAGCTCGGCGAGCACCTCCCGCGCGCCTCGAGCGAGCGGGCCTCGGCCCGCGAACCGGGTTCCGCCGAGACCGGATCTGTCGAGCGCGACCGGCAAAGCCGGATTCGAGCGGATCGTGGTGAGCACGTCGAGTCCCACGGCGCGGCCGACGTCCGTGGACGTCAGACCGCTGCGTGCGGGGCCGCGCACGACGGCCCGGCTCGAGCCGAGGTTTCCGGCGAGCGACCGGACGACCTGTGCCGTGGCGGCGCACGCACGCACCTCGGCGGGGACGACGACCACGGAGAGGTCGCAGTGCCGCAATCCGACGTTCGTGAGCTCACCGACCGTGCGGGGCAGGTCGCACACGACCGTGTCGTACACGCGACGAGCCGCGGTGACGACAGCGTCGACGGCGCCGGCGCCGAGATCCGGCGGCGCACCGTCGTCGCGATCACCCGCGAGCACCGACAGCGTTCCCGCGCCGAATCGGCGACCGGGGAGCGCTTCGGCCAGTGCCGACGCGGCGATTCGCCCGCCGCTGACGGTCAGACCGGACCAGCGGAGCCCGTCGGCTTCCTCGGTCCCCACCGCGAGGTCGAGTCCACCTCCGCAGGGGTCGCCGTCGAGGAGTAGGCAGCGGTCCCCACGCTGGGCGGCGGCGAGCGCGGCGGCTGCCGCCAGCACCGACGCTCCCGCACCACCGCAACCTCCGAGCACGCCGAGCACTTCGGCGCGGTGCGGCCCGGAGCACTCGACGGTGCCCGCCAACCGGTCCACGAGTTCGGCGTCGTCGTCCGGCAGCGCGAGTGTGTGTTCGGCCCCGACGCGGAAGGCCGCTCTCCAGAAGTCCGTGTCGTCCGAGGTGTGTAGGAGGAGCACCCCCGGTCTGCGCGGTAACGCGAGTTCGACGCACCGTGCGGCGGCGGCCGCGTCGAGCACGACGGCGGGAGCCGTTCTCCAGTACTCGCCCACCTCGGAGGGATCGGCGACGCGCTGCAACCCGCATCCCGCGACGGCGGCGAGCCGTTGGATTTCCTCGGAGAGCGGGACGTCGGTAGTGATCAGCAGTGGCTGCGGGGTAGCGGACACGCGTTTCTCCTCGTGCGGCACGGA
Organism: Allosaccharopolyspora coralli; assembly: GCF_009664835.1. NCBI lineage: Bacteria > Bacillati > Actinomycetota > Actinomycetes > Pseudonocardiales > Pseudonocardiaceae > Allosaccharopolyspora > Allosaccharopolyspora coralli. Next base: position 312,562 of record NZ_CP045929.1, on the reverse strand, counting down.
TAAGCGGGCGGGACGCGAGTGGTACTGCACGGACTCGCCGCACCAGCGGCAGAAGTTCGTTGAAATCAGTACGGAATGGTGCGGTGCGATCTGTTCTTCCACAGTGGCCCGTCCACACACCCCGCGACAGGGCCTTGTCGAGATCTGTGGACAACTCGGCGACCTGTGGACAAACCCGCACACACGAATCACTCGGACAGGGTGAATTCATGCCACACCGAGGGAAAACAGAAAAGCGAATCCTATTCGCAAGTCTCACCCAGGAGAAAAGACGACCCCCGCCAGGGGGGAGGGGCGGGGGTCGTCGTCGGTTCAGCTCCGGGGGGTTGAGCTGAACCGGCCCGGAAGAACCGGGCATCCCCAGTCTATCGTCCTGCCACCACCACGTGCGCCCCGTCCATTCGACGGAATGTCGCGTCGAGAACGGCGCCTCGACGTTCCGGAGATCGGCGCAAGGTCAAGAAATCGATCCCACTTGACGGAAGAAGCACTGCCCCATTCTTCCGTGTCGTGGTGCTCCGTTCGGCGCTCCCCGGAACGACGAACCGCGAGAACACCCGAGCCGCCGGTCGCCGACTCCGCGAGGTTCTGGCCGAACAGGGGCGCACACCTCGTATGCTGGCCGGGTGACAGAGCCTGCGAAGCGCTCGGACGCCGAGCCACGGTCGGCTGACGCGCCCCGCGTGGCGGCGTTCTTCGACCTCGACAAGACGGTCATCGCGAAATCGAGCACGCTCGCGTTCAGTCGGCCCTTCTTCCAGGAGGGCCTGATCAACCGGCGTGCGGTCCTCAAGAGCGCCTACGCGCAGTTCATGTTCATGCTGGCGGGCGCCGACGCCGACCAGATGGACCGGATGCGGGCGCACATCAGCTCGCTGTGCACGGGCTGGGACGTCGACCAGGTCAACGCGGTGGTCGAGGAAACACTGCACGACATCGTCGACCCGCTCGTCTACGAGGAGGCGACACAGCTCATCGCCGAGCACAAGGAACAGGGCCACGACATCGTCGTGCTCTCCGCTTCCGGCGAGGAGGTCGTCGCTCCGATCGGCAAGCTGCTCGGCGCGACCCATGCGGCAGGTACCCGGATGGTGATGGCCGACGGCCGCTACACGGGCGACATCGAGTTCTACTGCTCGGCGGAGAACAAGGCGGAGGTAGCCAGGGAACTCGCACGCAAGCACGGGTACGACCTCGCCCAGTGCCACGCCTACTCGGACTCCATCACCGACATGCCCCTGTTGGAGTCGGTGGGGCACCCGACCGCCGTCAACCCGGATCGGGGCCTGCGCAGGGAAGCCGCGCAACGCGGCTGGGCCTCGCTCGGCTTCGACCATCCGGTCTCGTTGCGGGCGCGGATCCCCACTCCGTCCGGGACTGCCGTCACCGCGGCGGCGGTGAGTGTCGGTGCGGTCGCCGCGGCCGGAGCGGCCTGGTTCGGCGTGCGGCACTGGCGTCGCCGGAACTGATCGACCTCGAGCGGGGACTTGAGGCTCATCCGAAGCGTTTTCGCTGACCAGCGCGCTGTAGGCTCTGAAACGGTGCACCCGGTCGGGCGCTTGCCGTGACCTCGGTCACTGGGCTACAAAAGAGGTGCGGACTCCTTACCAGCCAGGAACGTTGCGGAGGAGAAGCAGCGTTCCCCCTGGAGAGGACTCCGTGCGTGAGCACGGGACACCCACGCGCAGCCGCCGCGGGAGGCTTGTCGTCCACCAGGGTTGCGTGCCGGGACGCCGGACGCCTAGCTCAAAAGTTACGACAGATGTTGCACGCTTGGTAACCCGCCGGCTCACGCGCAGGGCGGCGCCCACCGACACCAGTCGGCGGGCGCCGCTCACATGTGTGCGGACTTCACCGAGCAGCGCCCGCGGATCCGGAGAAAACGGACCGTTGACCGGCGGCGGCCGTGTGAGTAACTTCCGAAACGTCGATTTTTTCGGTGAATGACTGTCAAAACCGCTCGGCCGGAACCTGGAGCGCCATCGGGGTCCGGTCCGCGCCCGAGGAGGCACCGTGGGCCGAACCCGCTTGACCCGCCGCGTGGTGGCCGCAGCCGTCAGCGCGTTGACCGTGACCACGCTGGGTGTCACGAGCGGAGCGGGCTCCGCCGACCCGGCACCCCCCGCACCGGGAACACCCGCCGACGAGGCCGCCGCGCGCCAGTGGGCCGAGCGGACCGTGCAACGGATGCCGCTGAAGGACAAGGTCGGGCAACTGTTCGTCGCCTACACCTACGGCCGCACCGCCGACACGCCGCACCCGCAGAACCGGGAGGAGTTCGGCGTCGACACCCCCGCGCAGGTCGTGGAGAAGTACCGCATCGGGGGAATGATCCACTTCTCGTGGACTGACAGCCTCTACGACCCACGGCAGATCGCCGAGCACTCCAACGGGTTGCAGCAGGCCGCGACCAGCACCGGCTCCGAGATCCCGCTACTGATCTCCACCGACCAGGAGCAGGGCGCGGTCACCCGGGTCCCCGAACCCGCGACGCAGCTTCCGGGCAGCATGGCGCTCGGCTCCGGCCGGTCGCTCGAGGACGGTGCGCAGGCTGCCGCGATCACCGGCTCCGAACTGCGGGCGATGGGCATCAACCAGAACTTCGCCCCCAGCGGGGACGTCAACGTCAACCCGGAGAATCCCGTGATCGGAGTGCGGTCGTTCTCCTCCGACCCGCAGCTCGCGGCGAAGTTCACCGGGGAGCAGGTCAAGGGCTACGAGCAGGGCGCGGACCAGAGCCGCACCGTCTCGTCGTCGGTGAAGCACTTCCCCGGCCACGGGGACACCAATCAGGACAGTCACGAGTCGCTGCCGGTCATCGACCACGACCGCGAGCAGTGGGAGCGACTCGACGCGCCGCCGTTCCGCGAGGCGATCGCGCAGGGCGCCGACAGCGTGATGAGCGCACACATCGTGGTCCCCAAGCTCGACGACTCGGGTGAGCCGTCGACGCTGTCGCCGACGGTGCTCACCGGGATGCTGCGGGAGGAACTCGGCTTCGACGGCGTGATCGTCACCGACTCGCTGCAAATGGAAGGGGTTCGCACCAAGCACCCGGACTCCGAGATTCCGGTGCTCGCGCTGCAGGCCGGGGCGGACCAGATGCTCATGCCGCAGAATCTCCAGGTCGCCATCGACGGCGTCATGGGCGCATTGCGCGACGGGCGGCTCACCGAGGAGCGGATCGACCGCAGCGTCGAGCGGATCCTGGCGATGAAGGCCGAGCGTGGCATCGTCAACGACCCGTTCGTCGACGTGGACGAGGCAGCCGAGTTCGTCGGCAATCCGCAACACAAGGCCCACGCGCAGGAGATCACCGACCGCACGGTCAACGCGCTGCGCAACGACGCGGGTCTGCTGCCGCTCAACGACAAGCCGGGCCGGATGCTCGTGACGGGCTGGGGCGAGGACACCACGGCCACGCTCGCGGACCGGATCAGCGCCCGTGGCCCGGAAACCACCGCACTCCCGACCGGTGACGCTCCCACACCGGAGCAGATCGAGCAGGCGGTCGCGGCGGCGAAGGAGCACGATGTCGCCGTGGTGTTGACCAACGAGGCGTGGACCGAGGAGAAGGCCGCACAGAACGACCTCGTCCGAGCGTTGCAGGAGTCGGGAACACCGGTGATCGGCGTCCCCGTCCGCGACCCGTACGACGCCGCGTACGTACCGGAGGTCCCGACCTGGATCGCGACCTACTCGCACAAGGCGGTGTCGATGGAGTCGTTGACGAAGGCGTTGTTCGGCGAGATCTCGCCGACAGGAAAGCTACCGGTTCCGGTGCCCGACCCGAACAATCCCGGCGCCGAGGCGTACCCGTTCGGCCACGGCGTGAGTTGGTGAGGTCGCGATGAGCGGAGTGAATCGCAGGGCATTTCTCGGCGGGACCGGGGCCGCGCTCGTCGGTGTCGGCGCCGCCGGCTCCGCGCACGCGATGGCGGCCCCTGCCCCGCAGGAACCCACGCTGACCGGCGCCGACGTGCTCGCCGCCGAGGGCTGGCAGCGGCTGTCCGGTCGCAGGCTCGGCGTGATCACCAACCCGACCGGTGTGCTCTCGACCGGTCCACGCGCGCTGCACCACGTCGTCGACGCGATGCACACCTCGGAGGTGGTGGAGATCGCCGCCGTGTTCGGGCCCGAACACGGGTTCCGGGGTACGGCGCAGGCGGGTGGCTCGGAGGGCGACTACGCCGATCCGCGCACGGGACTGCCCGTCTACGACGCTTACGGTGCGGACGCCGAGAAGCTGGCAGGCATGTTCGCCAAGGCCGGTGTCGAACAGATCGTGTTCGACATCGCCGACGTCGGCGCCCGGTTCTACACCTACATCTGGACGATGTGGACGGCGATGCGCGCGGCGAAACGGACCGGGCTCGGCGTCGTCGTGCTCGACCGGCCGAACCCGATCGGGGGCACGGTCGACGGGCCGATGCTCGACCCGGCGTTCAGTTCCGGCATCGGCGAGCTGCCGATCGTGCAACAGCACGGAATGACGGCCGGTGAGCTGGCGCGGCTGTTCGACGCGGTACATCTGCCGGAGGCCGAGGGCGGCAGCCTGGAACAGCTCGACGTGATCGAGGTTCGGGGTTGGTCGCGGGACGACATGTTCTCCGCGACCGGTTTGCCGTGGGTGACGCCGAGCCCGAACATGCCGACCCCGGATACCGCCGCGCTGTACCCGGGCACCGGGCTGTTCGAGGGGACGCTGCTCTCGGAGGGGCGGGGCACGACGCGACCGTTCGAGATCATCGGCGCGCCGGGCATCGACTGGCGCTGGGCCGACGAGATCAACGCCGCCGGGCTGCGTGGCGTGCGAGCACGCGAGACCTACTTCGTCCCGACGTTCTCGAAGCATGCCGAGCAGACCTGCGGGGGCGTCCAACTGCACCGCTGGGAGCAGGCGCGCCCGATCACGGTGGCGGTGACGATGCTGGTCACCGCCCGGCGGTTGTATCCGGACGTGTTCGGGTGGCGTCCGGACATGATGATCGACAAACTCGCGGGCACCGATCGTCTCCGCACCATGATCGACTCGGGTGCCGGGACGGACGAGGTCGTGGGCTCGTGGGAAGGCGAGGTCGCCGAGTTCCGACGGTTGCGGCAACCCCATCTGATCTACGGCTGAGCCGATCATTTGTGCTGATCACGTGGCTATCGGCACACATTCGGCGGTGGACGACGCGGACGGCGGCCCGTAGGTTTCGGACACAGATCCGAGCGGAGTCGAGTTCTCGGAGGCCGGTAGGGCGCGAGGAGTGCCCCGGGAGGTAGCGATGCGGAGAACGATCCTGCTCGGTGCGCTGCTCACGGTCGTCACGCTGACCAGCGGCTCGGCGACCGCGAGCGGTCCGGACGACGACGTCGAGGGCCGCTTCGACCGGCCGCAGCAGGGCTTCGCCCCCGCGAGCACCGTCCTTCGCCCGGGTGATCCGAGCGAGGTCGGCCTGGACCGCAGGCCGATCGACGCCGCACTGCAGGAGATCGTCGCGGGCACCGAGGCGGCACCCGGCCGCGAGCACCCGATGTACGCGGGCGCGGTGAGCCTGCTCGCCCACGACGGAGTGGTGGTGAGCCAGGAAGCCACCGGCCACGCAGTGCGCTACGCCGACGGCACCGGAACCGAGCTGCCGCCCGGGCAGCAGGAACGGGCCGGTATCGGCACCATATTCGACGTCGCCTCGATCACGAAGTTGTTCACCTCGATCGCGGTGCTGCAGTTGGTCGAAAGCGACGACGTCGAGCTCAACGCCCCGGTCGCGAAGTACATCCCCGAGTTCGCGGCGCAGGGCAAGCAGTCGATCACGGTGGAGCAGCTGCTCACCCACACTTCGGGGCTGCAGGCCGAGGTGAAACTGTGGAAACTGCCGCCCGAGGAACGCATTCCGTTCGTGCTGGGCCTGAAGCCGGAGAACCCGCCAGGCACCACCTACACCTACTCCGACCCGAACATGATCACGCTGGGTGTACTGGTGGAACGGGTGTCGGGTTCGACGCTCGACGAGCGGGTGCGCACGGAGATCACCGAGCCGCTCGGGCTGCGCGACACCGGGTTCAACCCGCCGGCATCGAAGCAGCACCGGATCGCGGCCACCGAGTTTCAGCAGGATCCGCCGCGCGGCATGGTTCGCGGCGAGGTACACGACGAGAACGCATGGTCGCTCGGCGGTGTGGCCGGGCAGGCTGGCATTTTCAGCACCGTCCGCGACCTGGCGATTTTGGGCCAGACTCTGCTCAACGGCGGAGGCTACGGCGAGCAGCGGATCCTCGAACCGGCCTCCGTCGAGATGATGCTGGACAACTACAACGAGAACTTCCCCGGCGACGATCACGGGCTCGGGTTCGAGCTGAACCAGCGCTGGTACATGGGCGGCCTGAGTGGCCCCCGCACCGCCGGGCACACCGGGTACACCGGCACGTCGTTGGTGCTCGACCCGGCATCGCGGTCGGTCGCGGTGCTGCTGACGAACCGGGTCCACCCGTCGCGGCTGTGGGGTTCGAACAATCCGGCGCGGGTCGCGTTGGCACAGGGACTCGCGGAGTCGCTGGCGGTGCCGCCGAAGAGCGGCAGGGACTCGTGGTTCGCCGACGCCCGCGACGAGGCGACGCTGACCACCGACGAGTTCCGGACGGTGGACGGGGTCGCGCGGGTGTCGTTCTCCGCGTTCGTGGACAGCCAGAACGACACCGGTGGCGTCGACCCGCTCACCGTGGAGGCCACAGCCGACGGCGGGCAGACATGGCGACCGCTGACGCTGACCGCGACCGGGAAGGGCGCAGCACCCGGGCCGCAGACGTCGCTGGCGGGTTCGGGCCACCGCGCGTGGTGGCAGGTGGAGGCGTCCTTCCGCACGGAGAACGACCCGGCCATCCAGCTGCGGTGGCGCTACGCTCCGGATCAGCAGTACGTGGGCCGGGGCGTGCACGTCGACGAGATCCGGGTCGCCGACGAGAGCGGCGAGTTGCTGGACGCCGAGCGCAACCCGGAACGCCTCACTCCCGATGGGTGGCGCACGACCGATCGCTGAGCGGGCATCTGGGAACGTGGGTGGGTGGTCCAGTACCGCTGCCCTGCCGCAGCTGGGCACGTGTGAGGCGTGCCCCACGGGCACAACCGCCAGTTCCCCCAGCCCTCTGAGCGGTCGGAGCGTCCTTGCCTCCGCGGTGAGATGTCACAGCACCTTGCAACCCGTTGACCGACTGCGTCCGTCTTGTGATGGGAATCCACCGAGGTGGCGCTAGGGTGGTGTGTCGGGCGCACGCGACCCTGCTATCAGGAATTGACCGAAGAAGTCACCCGTTAGTAAGTTTCCCACATGGCCACTGCCGCTGACACTCCTTCCCAGCGCGACTCGGCGAGCACCGGGTCGAGCCCGCTGGTGCAGATCCGGTCGCTGCTGCCCGGACTCGCCCGCGCCGAGCAGCGCGTGGCGAACATCGTCCTCGACGATCCCGCGTCCATCTCGCGCCGCAGCATCACCGACGTCGCCGAGGCCGCGGGCACCAGCGAAACGACCGTGACGCGGTTCTGCAAGGCCATCGGCGTCGGTGGGTACCCCGATCTGCGCATCGCGCTCGCCGCCGACACCGCCCGCACCTCACCGCGCGATCGCGACCTCGGCGGCGACATCGGCCCGGACGACGACATCGCCAGGATCATCGAGAAGATCTCCTACGCCGACGCCAAGGCGGTCGAGGAGACCGCCGGTCAGCTCGACGCGGAAATTCTCGAGCGGCTAGTCGACGCGGTGGCCGACGCCCGCCGTATCGACGTCTACGGTGTCGGCGCGAGCGCCTTCGTCGCCTTCGACCTGCAACAGAAGCTGCACCGCATCGGCCTCACCTGCTTCGCATGGTCGGACACGCACACCGCACTCACCTCCGCGGCACTGTTGCGCGAAGGAGACGTGGCGCTCGGCATCTCGCACACCGGGGCGACGACGGAGACCGTCGAGTCGCTGCGTCAGGCGCGGCAACGCGGTGCGACCACGGCGGTCGTCACGAACTTCAGCCGCTCACCGGTCACCGAGGTCGCCGATCACGTGCTGACCACCGCCGCGCGCGAGACGACGTACCGGTCCGGAGCGACGGCCAGCCGCATCGCCCAGCTCACCGTCGTCGACTGCCTGTTCATCGGCGTCGCACAACGTCACCTCGAGCAGACCAGGACAGCGCTCGAAGCCACCTACGAGGCCGTCGCCGAACACCGGATGGGCACCCGGACCGATCGCCGCAGGCAGAAGGAGGAGGTGCGATGACCAGCGACACCAGCGAGACGGTGCGCGTCGACGCCCCCACCGAACGCACGAACAGCAACACCGAGAACATCGACCTGCTGCCCACGGTGGAGATCCTGCGGGTGCTCAACGCCGAGGACCGCACCGTGCCGGAAGCCGTGAGCCACGTGCTGCCGGAACTGGCGAAAGCCGTCGACCTCGCGGTGGGGGCGCTGCGTTCCGGCGGGCGCGTGCACTACGTCGGCGCGGGCACCTCCGGGCGACTGGCCGTGCTCGACGCCGCCGAACTGGTACCCACATACAACGTGCCGCCGAACTGGTTCGTCGCCCACCAGGCGGGGGGCTCCCAGGCGTTCCGGGAAGCCGTGGAGAACGCCGAGGACGATTCCGCCTCGGGCGCCTCCTCCATCAAGGCCGAGGCCACCGGCGCGGACCTCGTGTTCGGCCTGACCGCCTCCGGCCGCACCCCGTACGTCATGGGCGCCCTCGCGGCGGCGCGAGGGCTCGGCGCGGCGACCGCGCTGGTCTCGGCGAACCCGGAGGCCGAGCCGGACGCGAACGCCGACGTCACGATCGCCGTCGATACGGGACCGGAGCCGGTCACCGGCTCGACTCGGATGAAGGCGGGCACCGCGCAGAAGCTGATCCTCACGTCGTTCTCGACGGCGGTGATGATCCGGCTCGGCAGGACGTACTCGAACCTCATGGTGAGCATGGTCGCCACGAACGCGAAGCTGCGCGGCCGCACCATCAGCATCCTGCGCCAGGCCACCGACGCCGACGAGGACACCTGCGAACGCGCCCTCTCCGAGGCGGGCGGAGACCTCAAGTCCGCGCTGGTGCATCTGCTCACCGGCGTGGACGTGGAGCGCGCGGCGGCGGCACTCGCGGTCACCGACGGCCACGTCCGCGACGCCCTCCGCAGCCTCGACCGCTGAGGCAGCAGCGAGATGTTGGTGCGAACGGCACTTTCGCCTCGTCTCGTGGGGCGAGAGTGCCGTTCGCACCACCACTTCCGAACCCCGCACCTGGTGCGAACGGCACTTTCGCCTCGTGTGCTGAGGCGAAAGTGCCGTTCGCCTCGTCAGCGGAGGGTGGTGGCGAGGGTGCGGTAGGCCTCGGTCACGCGGTCCCAGAACGGTTCGGCGTGGAGGTCGATCGCGACCAGAGCGTTGTGGGTCTCGGGCTGGGCGCCGAAGTTCGTGACGGTCATGCCCGTCGTGAACTCGCCGCGGGTCTCGACGTCGACCCGCGCGGGCACGGTGTCGATCAGCGACGGATCGAGCACGTAGGCCACCGCGCACGCGTCGTGGATCGGCGGCCCCTCCTGCGTGCGGTATTGGACCGACCGCCCGTAGAAGTCCAATCCCGGGGTGAGGACCTCTCGCTCCAACCGGCCGAGGTCGGTGAACCGCTCGCGCACCGAACCGGTCGCGCGCGCCTGCCGGGTGAGGTCGAGTCCGACCATCACCGGTGTCCACCCGGCACCGAAGACCACCGCGGCGGCCTCCGGGTCCGCGTAGACGTTGAATTCGGCCATCGTCGTCGTGTTGCCCGACGACGTACTGCCCGCCGACGGGCCGGCGCCGCCGTACGCACCGCCCATGAGCACGAACTCCCGCACCCACTCGGTCAGGCGCGGTTCCTTGTGCAAGGCGAGGGCGACGTTGGTCAGCGGCCCGATCGCGACGAGGCTGATCTCGCCGGGCGCGGCGGCGACCGTGTCGATGATGGTGTCCACCGCGTGTCGCCCGGTGAGACAGGTACCCGCGCCCGGCAGTGCGATATCGCCGAGCCCGCGCGCACCGTGGATCTCGGGCGCGGTGTGGGGCGACCGGGCGAGTGGCCGTCCGGCTCCCCGGGAGACCGGCACGTCCATGCCGTAGTACTCGGCCAGGTCGAGCGCGTTCGCCGTGGTGTGCTCGAGCGGGACGTTGCCGCCGACGGTCGTCACCGCGACGACGTCCAGTTCCGAGCGGCCGTGCGCGAACGCGAGCGCGAGCGCGTCGTCGATACCGGGATCGCAGTCGATGAGCAGTTTCTTCGGCATGTCACGACTCCTGGACGGCGTCGGCGATGGACGCGGCCTCCCGCGCACCGGCCTCCAGCGCGGTGCAGCAGTGCACGATCCACGCGGCGACCGCGTCCGGCTCGCCGGTGCCGAAACCCTCGACGGCCGCGTGGTAGTCGGCCTGCCGCCGGAAGTAGGCGACCTCCGGCACCACGAGCCCCTTCGGGTCGAGACCGGTACCGATGACGCTCAACCGGGCCGCCGCGCGCGCGATGACCCCGTTGGCCTCCTCGAACGGCGCCAGCGTGAGCAGTTCACCGTGCACGACCGCCGCCAGCACCGGGCCGGGAACCGTGCCCTGGCCGGGTCCGTGCGCGTCGGCGACGATCCCCGCGAGCAGGTCCAACCGTCCCGACACGACCTCGGACGTCCTCGGCCGCCCCAGCTGGTCGCTGTCCTCGCCGACGAGATCCGCCGCCGCGAGCACGTGCAGGCGCGCCAACGCCTGCAACGGTGCTCGCTGCCAGGTCGGTAGCAGCGGGCCGATCGCCTCGGCGACCCGGAGCGAACCCGCCAACAGCGGGTCGGAAACCTCGCCGCTGTCCGGAATCTCGGTCGCTCCCCCGGCGACCGCGGCCGAGGCACGCGCCGCGCGCACCGAGGCTTCAGCGGCCGTCGCGGGCCAGCCGCGACGGTTCGCCGGATGGCTGTGGACCTCGTCGATGGCGGCTCGCGCGGACGCCACGGCGTCCCGCACTCCGGACAGCTCCAACAACGGGAGCAGCGACTCCTGCGCATTCACGAGGCGTGACGCTACCTGTCGCATGGTCGGGTGCCGCCGCCCAGTTCCGTGCGAGCCCGATCACACGAAGCGGGTCGCGGCCCGGACATTCCTACCGATCCGGAATTCGACCACCCGCCGACGCCCACGAATGGTCTGAACCGCGGCGCGCCACACCTGTCGGAGCGAGCCGAATCGCACTACCGTCTGAGCCAACGGCCGGGAACCGGCCGACGACACCCCGTGATGACCAGTCAGGAGGTCCGCAGCGATGACTCAGCCCGACGGGCAGAGCAACACCTTGGACAACCTGCTTTCGGAGAGCAGGACGTTTCCGCCGAGTGCCGAGTTCGCGGCTCGGGCCAACGCGTCGGCGGAGTTGTATGCCGAGGCCGAGGCCGATCGTGAGGCGTTCTGGGACAAGCAGGCCGAACGGTTGACGTGGGCGACGAAGTGGAACCAGACGCTGGACTGGTCACAGGCGCCGTTCGCGAAGTGGTTCGTCGGGGGCGAGCTCAACGTCGCCTACAACTGTGTGGACCGCCATGTCGAGGCGGGCAACGGGGACCGGGTCGCGATTCACTGGGAGGGTGAACCCGGGGATTCCCGCGCGATCACCTACGCCGAGCTGCAGCGGGAGGTCTCCAAGACCGCCAACGCGTTGGCCGAACTCGGTGTCGGCGCCGGGGACCGGGTCGCGATCTACCTGCCGATGCTGCCCGAGGCCGTGTTCTCCATGCTGGCCTGCGCCCGCCTGGGCGCGCTGCACAGCGTGGTCTTCGGCGGCTTCTCCTCCGAGGCGCTGCGCTCGCGGATCAACGACGCCGAGGCGAAGGTCGCCATCACCTGCGACGGCCAGTACCGGCGCGGCAAGGCGCATCCGTTGAAGGCCAATGTGGACGAAGCGGTCGCGGGCACTCCCAGCATCGAACACGTGCTGGTGGTCAACCGCACCGGCATCGACGTCGACTGGCACGACGGCCGCGACCTGTGGTGGCACGAGACCGTCGACAAGCAGTCCGACCAGCACACTCCCGAAGCGTTCGACTCCGAACACCCGCTGTTCATCCTCTACACCTCGGGCACGACAGGGAAACCGAAGGGAATCCTGCACACCTCCGGCGGCTTTCTGACCCAGGCCGCCTACACCCACCACCACGTCTTCGACCTCAAGCCCGAGTCGGACGTGTACTGGTGCACCGCCGACATCGGCTGGGTCACCGGACACACCTACATCGTCTACGGCCCGCTGGCCAACGGCGCGACCCAGGTCGTCTACGAAGGCACCCCCAACGCTCCCCACGAGGGCAGGCACTGGGAGATCGTGCAGAAGTACGGCGTCAGCCTCTACTACACCGCCCCCACAACCATCCGCACCTTCATGAAGTGGGGCGCCGAGATCCCGGCCCAGTACGACCTGTCGACACTGCGCGTGCTGGGGTCGGTCGGCGAACCGATCAACCCCGAGGCCTGGATGTGGTACCGGGAGCACATCGGCGGCGGCACCACCCCGATCGTGGACACGTGGTGGCAGACCGAGACGGGCGCGATCATGATCTCGCCGCTGCCCGGGGTCACCCACGCCAAACCCGGCTCCGCACAGGTTCCGCTGCCCGGCATCTCCGCCAAGGTCGTCGATGACAACGGCAACGACGTCGGACCCGGCGGTGGGGGACTCCTCGTCCTCGACAAGCCGTGGCCCGCGATGCTGCGCGGGATCTGGGGCGACGACGAGCGCTACCGGGACACCTACTGGTCGCGCTTCGCCGACCTCGGTTACTACTTCGCCGGTGACGGCGCCAAGTACGACACCGACGGCGACCTGTGGCTGCTCGGGCGGGTCGACGACGTCATGAACGTCTCCGGTCACCGGATCTCGACCACCGAGGTCGAGTCCGCCCTCGTCTCGCACCCCACGGTCGCCGAAGCGGCCGTGGTCGGGGCCGACGATCCCACCACCGGCCAAGGCATCGTCGCTTTCGTCATCCTCCGCGGCGGTAGCTCCGCCGACGCCGGGGGCGACGAGGCGATGGCCACCCTCCGCGAGCACGTCAGCAAGGAGATCGGCCCCATCGCCAAACCACGGCAGATCATGGTCGTGGCCGAACTCCCCAAGACGCGGTCCGGAAAGATCATGCGCCGGCTGCTGCGCGACGTGGCGGAGAACCGCGAGATCGGCGACGTCTCCACTCTCGCCGACTCGTCGGTCATGGACATGATCTCCGCCGGGCTCAACAAGGGCACCGACGAGTAGGAGCGGAGGTCATGCGCGGAGTGATCTCGGGAGGGGTCCCGTAGCGGAACCTCACCTCGCGGGAGATGGCTGACGCCGTTCGCCTGACGACTTCAACCCGCGCAACCTCTCAAGTTCACAATCCCACGTCAGTGGGCGTTTGCTTCGGCCGGCGCCCACTGACGCGTGTCGAAGTCACACTGCGCCCTACAGGTCTTTTCCGTCGCCTACGCGGCCCGACCGCCCGCGGGTTCTCATCGCCCTCCTCGCGAGGAGGTCGATGTCGCTACTCAAGAAATCGACCCCGCAGCGAGGAGGGGGCCGAGGTTCCGCCACGGAACCATCAACGCAGACCAACCCGCACGCCCTTCAAGGTCTCGTTCGACCGCCCACCGTGTGAGGACTAGGGTCACCGCCGGTGTAACCGGGACGTCCGATCGGCATCCCCGGTCAGTCGTCTCGAAACAGGAGTTCGGTCAGCGTGCCCACATTCGGCCGGAAACATGGCCGCGCCAAGTCCCGTGACACCGCGTTCACCATCGCCGAGTATCTCCGGGCCGAGACCGTCGGCGGCGTCGTCCTGCTGCTGGCCGCCGCGCTCGCTCTGATCGCGGCGAACAGCCCGCTCAGCGAGCTCTACACCGGCGTGCGCGACTTCGAGCTCGGGCCGGCCTCGCTGCATCTGAACCTCACCGTCGGGGAATGGGCCAAGGACGGCCTGCTCGCGATCTTCTTCTTCGTCGTCGGACTCGAACTCAAGCGGGAAATGGTCGTCGGCGAGCTCTCCGAGCCCCGGAAGGCGATGCTGCCGGTGGTGGCCGCTCTCGGCGGAATGATCACGCCCGCCGTCCTCGCCTTCTCCCTCAGCGCAGGCACCCCCGGCGCCGAGAAGGCGTGGGCGATCCCGGTGGCGACCGACATCGCGTTCGCGCTCGGGGTGCTGGCCGTGACCGGACGGTTCCTGCCCACCGCGGCGCGGGTGTTCCTGCTCAGCCTCGCGATCGTCGACGACCTCGGCGGCATCCTCATCATCGCCGTCGTGTTCACCAGCGGCCTCAGCCTGCTGGGACTGCTCGCGGCCGTGGTGCTCTGCGCCGGGTATTGGTTCGCCCAGCACCGGCGCGTCACCACCCCACTGCTCTACGTCCCGCTGGCCATCGCCACGTGGCTGGCCGTCCACGACAGCGGCATTCACGCCACCCTCACCGGGGTCGCGCTCGGCCTGCTCACCCGGGTCAAGACCGATCAGGGCGAGTCCTCCTCGCCCTCGGCACGCCTCGAACACCGGCTGCAACCGTGGTCGGCGGGACTGGTCGTGCCGGTGTTCGCCTTCTTCGCCGCCGGGGTTCCCGTCGACGCCGAAGCACTCGGCCAGATCAGCGGCGACCGGATCGCGATCGGCATCGTGGTCGGCCTGGTCGTCGGCAAGCTCGTCGGCATCACGGGTGCGTCGTTCCTCGCGGTGAAACTGGGCCTCGGCTCCCGGCCCGAAGGCGTCGGCTGGGGCGAGATCACGGCACTCGCGCTGCTCGGCGGGATCGGATTCACCGTCAGCCTGCTCATCACCGAGCTGGCCCTCGAAGGCGCTCAGGCCGAGCGCGCCAAGGCTGCGGTGCTCATCGCCTCCGCGATCGCGTCACTGCTCGCAGCGGCGATGATGCTGCTGCTCCGCACGTGGCGCCGCAGGCACCGACAGCCCGCGTGATGCCGCCCAGCGGAACCGGAGATCACTCGCGGGTAACACCAGGCGCGTCACTGGGTCGAAGATTCACCGGCGTGGCACGATGGCACGCGTGAGCGCCCAGAAGAACACCAACGGCAGCCGTGACGAGAACTTCTCCGCCGTCACGTCCATCCCGCTGTCCGAAGAGGGCACCGCCTCGGGTGGTGAACAGTCCATCGGCGCGCTCGTGCGGGACGCCACGACGCACCTGTCGACGCTCGTGCGCTCGGAGGTGGAACTCGCCAAGTCGGAGATCGCCGGCGAGGTGAAGAAGGGCGTCAAAGGCAGCGTCTACTTCATCCTCGCGTTGACGGTCCTGGGCTTCAGCCTGTTCTTCCTCTTCTTCACCGCCGCCGAGGGCCTCAACGCACTCGGGCTGTGGCGATGGGCCTCGTTCGGGATCGTCTTCCTGTTCATGCTGCTCGTCGCCGGTGTGTTCGGCCTGCTCGGCTATCTGCGGGTCCGCAAGCTGCACGCGCCGCAGCGCACGATCGACTCCCTCAAGGACACGGCGCAACTCACCAAACGCCAGCAGCAGCAGCCGGAACTGACCGAATAGGTCGTCGCGCGGGGTTGGTCGGCGTGGGTGGTTCCGTAGCGGAACGTCACTGCGGGATCGTCGACACCGTGGAGGCCTGATACCACGGAGACGCTGTCCTCGCCAGTCGCGAGGTGAGAACGCGCCGGTAGCCGCTCTGCGTCGGTGGCGGCACGACGGTCGGCGACGACCTCGACCCACCGCCACGACCGGCTAGCGTCTCCGCCCCCTGCACACGAGACTCCGAACGTCTACCCCCCGATCCACATCTGTGGACAAGTCCGCGGCCTGTGGACAACGGGGTGGCAAATTCGCGCGAAATTGCCACCCGTCGGAAGGGGGCTAGCCGGTGCAGGTGCCGGTGGAGACGGGCTCGGTCAGCGTCGGTGCCTCCGCGACCTCGTCCGCGACCTCCTCGGCGGTCAGGACGAACCCGGTGTCCGGATCGTCGACCGCCGCGCCGAACACGACACCCACGACATCGCCGTCCGGTTCGATGAGCGGTCCGCCGGAGTTCCCGCTCTGCACCTTCCCGCGCACCGTGTAGACGTCACGCACGACGGTGTTCGCGTCGTAGATGTCCGGTCCGCGAAGATCGATGCGTTCGCGGACCCGCCCGGGAGACGCCGTGTACGGCCCGTCCAGCGGGTAGCCGAGCGCGATCACGTCGTCGGCCGGAGTCGCGGGTTCCGGGGCGAAGTCCATCGACTCCGCCGTCAGGTCCGGCACCGACAGCACCGCGAGATCGGTGGCCGGGTCGAACATCACCACCTCGGCGTCCAACTGGCCACGCCCGATCTCGATCGCGACCTCGTCGGTGCCCGCGACGACATGCGCATTCGTCATCACCCGGTTCGGAGCGACGACGAATCCCGTGCCTTCCAACGCCCGCCCGCAGGACGGCGCACGCCCGCGAACCTTGACGACGCTCGACCGGACGTCCTGCACGACCTGGCTGTTCGCCAACGCCGTGTCCGGCGGGTTGATCTCGGCTACCGGGGTCTGCGAGAACGGCTCCAGCGCCAGCGGGAATCCGCTCACCCCGAGCAGTCTGCGCAGCTCGTCCGGGAGTTGCTTGGCCGCCGTGGGCATCACCGAGTCCACGGCCCCCAGCACCGACGACCGGGTGATCGACGAGGCCAGGCCCGGGATCGCCGTCGCCGAGGTGAACGGCAACGCCACCAGCC
Organism: Allosaccharopolyspora coralli; assembly: GCF_009664835.1. Taxonomy (NCBI): domain Bacteria; kingdom Bacillati; phylum Actinomycetota; class Actinomycetes; order Pseudonocardiales; family Pseudonocardiaceae; genus Allosaccharopolyspora; species Allosaccharopolyspora coralli. Next base: position 295,855 of record NZ_CP045929.1, on the reverse strand, counting down.
AGGCCACGATCAGCACCGCGAGCCCCTGCACGAGCGCCCCGAGGCCGTTGTCGACCCCGGCCAGCTGCGGCGAGCTGATGCGATCGCGCAGCTCCCGGCCGGCCCACATGCCGAGGGTCTCGCCCAGGCCGACGAGCAGCACCACGATGCCCACACCGAAGCCGATCTTCGCGGCGTTGCCGTCGAGCCGTTCCAGCAGCAACGGAGCGAGCTTGAGACCGACGACGGCACCCGCGAACACGCCGAGGAACGCGAACAGCGCGGTCACCATCCCGTTCCGGGCACCGGAGACGGCACCGAGCAGTGCCAACAGCACCACGAGCAGATCGACCCAGTTCACGGCACCACCACGTCCGCATCGTCTCGCCCGGCCCGCCCCGGACCGGACCGCCCGATCATCCGGCGAACCCGACGTCGTCGGCCTCCTCGGCGGCCCGGAACGCCGCGTCGAGCTCCCGCACGTCGTGGTGGTTCCACCCACGCGACCAACCGCCGAGGTCGAGCACACCGGAGAGCAGTCCGCCGGTGAAGCCCCAGACCAGCATCCCAGGTACCAGGAACGCCGGAGTCGTGTGCCTGCCGATGGACACGGTGATCCGGTTCTGCGGGTCGGTCAGCCAGCGCACCGGCACTCGTGCCACCGCCGCCGTCTCCCCCGGGTCGACCGCCAGCACGGGGCTGGGTTCGCGCCAGTGCGCGATCACCGGGGTCACACGGAAGCCGCTGTTGGGCACGTGCAACTCCGGCAGCGTGGCGACCGGGCGGATGCCGGAGGGGACGACGCCGGTCTCCTCGACGGCTTCGCGGATCGCCGCGTCCACCGGTCCGTCGTCGATCGGTTCCACTCCGCCGCCGGGGAAGGCGACCTGGCCGGGGTGAGCGTCGAGACCTTCGGCTCGCCGCAGCAGCAGGACGTCCGGACCGTCGTCGCTGGCACTGTCACCGAGCAGGATCAGCACTGCGGCCGGGCGCGCGGTCGCGGGCGGGTTGTTCCGCGGCCAGCCGAGGCTGTCGGGTGTCAGCTCGGACGCACGCTCGACGAGGGCGCGCAGCCACTCGGGGACGTCGGCGGGATCGACGAGCGCTCCGTTCACGGTGTGCGTCAACCCGCGCCCTCCAAGGTCGTGCGGACCGCCTCGTCGACCTCGTCGGCGGACCGGAAGACATGCGGGTCGGTCCTGCGCAGCTCGCCCGAGCCGGTGACGACATAGGTCGCGGGCAGCGCGGGCGGCAGACGCAGGGCGGCCGCGACGGAGCGGTCCGCGTCGTGCACGGACGGGAACCGGACGCCGAGGCGGGAGAGCATGGCAAGCCCGTCGGCCTCGTCGCTCATCACCTGGACACCGAGGACGGACGGCGAGTCCGGCCTTGCCGAGTACTCCTGCAGCGCGGGCAGTTCCTCGCGGCACGGCTCGCACCAGGTCGCCCACACGTTGATCACGGCAGGTCGGGGCACCACGGAGCCGAAGTCGACGGTCTCGCCGTCGGCCATGCAGGTCGTCGAGACGCCGCGCAATCGCTGCGGCGGTGCGCCGGGCTGCGGGGTGCAGTCCGCCAGCGCGGCGTCCTGACGGGCACCGGGTTCGACCGGTGCTTCCGGCGCCGGTGCCGGACCGGCGCCACCGTCCGTGGCCTGCGATCCGCTCTCACGCGGCCACAGCGCGACGACGGTGAGCCCGGCCAGCAGGAGCACGACCAGCGTCCATGCGATCTCTCGGCGGAAGTCGGCAACGCGCAGACGTGGACCCGTCACGCGCTCGGCTCCCGCGCTGCCGCTTTCTCCACGCTGCGGTCGGGCACCTCGTCCCGGATTCCGGCGAGCTCCAGCAGACGCGGAGCCTCCGGGCCTCGCACGAGGGCGGCGGCCTCGGCCGGGTCGACGGGGCCGGTACCGAACGCGGGGCAGTCCTTGGCCAGCAAGCACGCTCCGCACGCCGGCTTCTTGGCGTGACACACGCGTCGACCGTGGAAGATCACCCGATGGGAGAGCATGGTCCACTCCTTTCGGGGAATCAGCTCGCCGACAGCGTGCTCAACCTTGACGGGATCCTCGAGATCCGTCCAGCCCCAGCGACGCACCAGCCTGCCGAAATGCGTGTCCACGGTGATCCCCGGAACGTCGAACGCGTTTCCCAGCACCACGTTCGCCGTCTTCCGGCCGATACCCGGCAGTGTGACCAGTTCGTCCAGTTCGGCCGGAACCTCTCCGCCGTGCCGCTCGACGAGCGCGGCCCCCATGCCCATCAGCGAGTTCGTCTTGTTTCGGTAGAACCCGGTGGTGCGGATCATCTCCTCGAGCTCCGTACGGTCCGCGCCCGCGTAGTCGGCCGCGGAGCGATACCGGGCGAACAGGGCGGGAGTGACCTCGTTGACCCGCTTGTCGGTGCACTGCGCGGACAGGATCGTGGCCACCACCAATTCGAGTGGTGTGTCGAAGTCCAGTTCGCAGTGGGCGTCCGGATAGGCTTCGGCCAGCGCACGCAGCATCCTGCGGGCGCGGCGGACGAGCCCGGCCCGGGTTTCCGACGCCGTGCTCCTGGCCTTGCGGGGGATCTTCCTCGTGGGGTTACCCGACTCCGGGCCGACGAGATCCGTCTCCGGATCGGTGCTGTTCGCGCTGCGGTTGCGGGGGTGGTCGGACACTCCACCAGAGTACGGTCCGCCCCGACACGCAGCGCCGGTCGGAGGGTCGGCCGGAGCGCCGATCGCAGGGGTGGGAGCCGTGAACCGACCCCGGTTGTTCTCCGCGCGACGGGATGAGCGAAGATTGACGGCATCATGACTGCCTGGTTCGTGCTCGTGGTACCGCTAGTGATCATGTTCTTCACGCTGTTCATGGAACGGGTGGAGGCACGTCTCCGGCACGTTGCGGTGCAGGAGAACGAAGTGGAGGAGCTGCTGGAGAACGCCCGGCCCGACGAGGTCAGGGCGCTGTTCCGGCAGGGAATTGGACGTGCGCTGGAACTGTTCCAGTTGCGTAGGGTGGGACGCGCCGGTCGACTGCGGACGCGCCGGTCCCGCGACCAGTCGTAGACTGGCCCAGTGATCGGCGGCGCCGCCCGGTCACCGCGATCCGTCGCGGGAACCGGGAGATACCGAGCCGCCGCGTCTCAACATGGAGGGACGAGGTGGACGAGACCCTAGCCCGGGCCGGGATCTTCCAGGGAGTGGAACCTGCCGCGGCGGAAGCGCTGACCCAGTCGCTGGAGCCGGTGGAGTTCCCGCGCGGACATGTGATCTTCGCCGAGGGCGAGCCGGGAGACCGGCTCTACATCATTCAGAACGGCAAGGTGAAGCTGGGCCGCAAGTCTCCGGACGGCCGCGAGAACCTGCTCGCCATCATGGGCCCGTCGGACATGTTCGGCGAGTTGTCCATCTTCGACCCGGGGCCGCGTACCTCGACGGCGACGACCGTCACCGAGGTACGCGCGTTGACCATGGACCGCAGTGCACTGCGGCAGTGGATCGGCACCCGGCCGGAGATCGCCGAGCAGCTGCTGCGGGTCATCGCACGCAGGCTCCGCCGCACCAACGGCATGCTCGCGGACCTGATCTTCACCGACGTGCCCGGCCGGGTCGCCAAGGCGCTGCTGCAGCTCGCACAGCGCTTCGGCAGCCAGGAGGCCGGGATGCTGCGCGTCACCCACGATCTCACCCAGGAGGAGATCGCCCAGTACGTCGGGGCGTCCCGGGAGACCGTGAACAAGGCGCTGGCGGACTTCGCGCATCGCGGGTGGCTGCGGCTCGAAGGCAAGAGCGTGTTGATCCTGGAGGCGGAGCGGCTCGCGCGCCGGGCTCGCTGAACGGACGAACATCACGAAAGGCCCGGTCGATCTTCGGATCGGCCGGGCCTTCATGCGTCCAGGAGGGACGCCAGGCAGCGCGGGACGGGACGGCGGCGCCGAGGCGTGAGTCTTTTTGGTGGTCATAGGCACTAAAAAGGCTCACGCATCTCTGCGGCACTGCGCTGGGGCGGCGAACGTTGCTCTGGACAAGCGAAGGGGCTGGGCGCCACCCCCGACGCGGCGCTCCAGCCCCTTGCCCTGTTGCGTGATCCGTCCCCCGACCAATCACGCCCCGAACCCTCGAGATCGTGGCCCCGAACCATCACACCGAGGGTCCTGCGGGTTTTCCCGCCGCAGTGAGCATGCCATGTCACTCACCGCAGCTTGTCATCCCCTTCACTACACAGGACGTACCGAACCTCGTTCGGGTTGCGTCGGTTCCCCACTCTTTTCAGATTTTTTTCGGATGCCCTGGTGAGGACTTCGAACCCGGCGGCGGTGGCGCCTCGAGTGACGCGCATCAAAAGGACTGGTACTCGCGTACCAGTGTGGCCATACTGGCACGCGTGTCCCACTCCGTGTCGCTCGCCGACTACCGCGCCGCCCTGACCGCTCCCGGCGCGCGAGGCCCCGTACTCGCCTCCGTCCTCGGCAGGCTCCCGATCGCGATGATCGGGCTCGCACTGCTGCTCTACGTCCAACGCGAGACCGGGTCGTTCGCCGCCGCAGGCATCGTCTCCGCCGGGACACTCGTCGGGGTCGCCTTCGGCTCCGTCGCCCAGGGGCGCGTGATGGACCGAATCGGCCCGACCCGGCCGCTGCTCGCGGTCACCTCAGCGTTCGCGGTGCTCGTGGCGGCGGAGATCCTCGCCATCGAGGCGCACGCACCCGTGCTGGTCCTCGTCCCGCTCGCCGTCCTGGTCGGCGCCTCAGAACCGATGATCGGCCCCGCGGCGCGGTCGCTGTGGACCGAGCTCGTGCCCGAAGGCCCAGTGCGCAACGCGGCTTACTCGTACGAGGCGATCAGCATGGAGTCCTTCTTCCTGCTCGGTCCGGGGCTCGCGGGCCTGCTGGTAGCGATGCCCTGGGCGGGCACCGGAACGGTCGTCGGAACTCTGAGCATGATCGTCGGAGCCGTGTGGTTCGCCCTCACCCCGGCGGCGCGCAGGCAGCGGCCGATGGCCGCCGACCGCACGTCCGGCAGCCTCCTCGGGCCTCTCGCCTCGCGCGGAATGCGCACCGTCGCGCTCGCGGCGCTCGGATTCGGGGCGTTGCTCGGCACGATCGAGGTGGCCGTTCCCGCCGCGGCCGAGCGAGCGGGACACCCGATCATGGGGGGCATCCTCATCAGCGTCCTGTCGGTGAGCTCGGTGATCGTCGGCGTGCTCTACGGCATGAACCCGTGGCCGAAGCCGATGCATCTGCGGCTGCCCGCCCTGCTGCTCGGGTTCGCGCTGCTCGTGGCGATGTTGGCGGTTCCTTCGACGCTCTGGGGACTGAGCCTGGCCCTGCTCGTGGCGGGCAGCCTCATCACCCCGCAGTCCACAGCGCACTCGGTGTCGCTGGAGATCGCCGCGCCGGCCGGAACCGCGACGGAGGCGTTCGGGTGGGTGATCACGTCGGTGACGCTCGGCGCCGCACTCGGGCAGTCCGTGGCCGGGCAGGTCGTGGAGTGGGCGAACCCTCCTGCATCGTTCGTCGTGGCCGCGATCGGCGGGACGGTGCTCGCAGCCGTCCTGTGGTTCCGCCGCGCCACTCTCGTCCCGGCCCACACCGACGTCTCCCTCGTCCCCGCCTGAGCACAGCCGCGACGGGGGTGTCGGGGGTGGTGCTTAGCGTGTGGGAATGGATCTCACCGCGACGAGCACCTCGCTCGCCCAGTCGGCCACGGACCTCGTTCGGCTCCTGCCCGGCCGAATCACCGACCCGGTGCTCAACGCCGTCGTCACCGCGACTCGCGACGGTGTCGAGCTCGCCGGCCGCCGCGCACTCCTGGCGCTGCGCTCGGGCGGGCGGAAGTCCTCCGTGGTGACCGCTGCGACACCGGAGGACGTGGGTGTCCACTCTGTCGTCATGCCGAAGCAGGCGTGAGTCTTTTTGGTGGCTATAACCACCAAAAAGACTCACGCCTCTTCTATATAGGTGAGCTGGGCCTGGACGGTCGCCTCGGCGGCGGGCCACACGGCCCGGTCGACGTCGGCGTAGACGACCTTGACGACCTGCATGGCCGTCGCGTCGGGCCCGAGCTGGGCCCTCGCGGTCCGCACCTGCTCGAGCCGCTGCGTCCGGTGCTCGCGGTAGGCGGTGACGATCTCGCGCACGTCCGGCAACTCCGGGCCGTGCCCTGGCAGCACCATCGAGCCTTCCGGGAGCTCGCCGAGCCGCCGCAGCGAGTCGAAGTAGCTGCCGAGGTGTCCGTCCGGGTGGGCGATGATCGACGTGCCGCGGCCGAGGATGCTGTCGCCGGTGAACACCGCGGAGACACCACCGTGCGACGCGGCGAAACTGACGGAGTCCGACGTGTGCCCCGGCGTGGCCAACACGGTCAGGTCCACACCGGACGCGTCCACGACCTCCCCGTCGCGCAGTGGCGGACCACCTCGGCACAGTGCCGGGTCGAGTGCTCGCACCGGCGCGCCGGTGAGCTCGGCGAACGTCTCGGCTCCCTCGACGTGGTCCGGGTGGTGGTGCGTGAGCAACACGAGTGCGACGGGACCCCGGGACGCGACGGTGCGCAGGTGCTCGGCATCGTCCGGTCCGGGATCGATGACGGTGCGCGAGTCGCCGTCGCCGACGAGCCAGGTGTTCGTGCCGTCCAGTGTCATCGGCGACGGGTTGTCGGCGAGCACCACCGCCGCGAACGGCGTGACCTCCCGGAGTCGGCCGTAGGCGGGATGGTTCACTGCGCCTCCTCGTAGCCGGGGTCGGTCGGCAGCAGCAAGCGTGCCGCGTCCTCGTTGCGCACGATCTTGGGGACCACTTTGCCCATGGTGCGCTCGGTGGCCAGGATCTCGGCCACCGTCGAGCATCGGGACAGTTCCGTCAAGGTCACCCAGGTCGGCGGAAGCAGCCCGCACCGGCCCTCGTCCCAGTCCCGCAGCGCGGTCCGCGGAGTGCTCCAGTACGCCTCGACGGCTTCGCTGGTGACGTCGTCGGCGCGCTGACCGTCCGGGAGAGCGGCCACGAAGAACCGGGTGTCGTAGCGGCGTGGCTCCTCGATCGGGGTCACCCAGTTCGCCCACGGGCGCAGCAGATCGGCGCGCAGCACGAGCCCGTTTTCCGCGAGGAAGCCCGCCAGGGAGAACTCCCGGGACACCAAGGCGTGACGTGCTTGCGCGTACGGAGCGGTGTCGGCGACCAGAGTCTCGGAGTCCGGTCCCGCGAGCAGCACCCCGGATTCCTCGAAGGTCTCGCGAACCGCCGCGCACACCAACGCTCGGGCGAGGTCCTCGCCGCAGCCGAGGCGCTCCGCCCACCACGCGGGCTCGTGGCCGGTCCAGGCCACGGAGGTGTCCGCGTCGCGCGGGTCCACCCCACCACCGGGGAAGACGGTCATGCCACCGGCGAACGGCATCGCGTCGACCCGGCGCTGCAGGAACACCTCCGGCTCCCCGGGGCCGCGCACCAGCATCACCGTCGCCGCGTCCCGCGGGATCGCGGGCGGGTCGGGTGTGGTCGACGGGATCAGTCCCTCGGGCAGTGTGAAGCGGTCCGGGAGTTGCACCATGCCGACCAGCCTAGAGCGTGCTTCGTCCGGATTAGAGGGTGCGCGGGTTGAGCCGGATCGGTGTGTAGCGGAACCTCACCTCGCGGCCGGCTCCGGGAGCGTCGACATCAAGTAACCACCTACACCACGTCGACGCTGTCCTCAACGCTGCTGATGTCCGGCGGGTGCGCCGATCGACGGGAAGCCGCCGGTCGCGGTGGTGCTCGTCGAGGTCCATGCCTCGTGCCGGTCTCCGTGGGCGGGCGCACGATCCTTCTCCCGTTGCGCCAGTTCCTCGTGCAGCTTGCGCAGCAGGTTTCGTTCGCGGTCGGTCAGCTTCGCGTCGACGGCCGCGGGGACACCGCTGCGCCCACTCTGGGCCGGGGCGCTTGGCCGCGACTCCGGAGCAGGAGCCGAGAGCTCGTCCGGCTGCGGCTCGGCGGGCACCGGCTCGGTGAGCACGATGCCGGTGTCGGCGGCGTCGGCGACGGGCAGCGCGCCGGACGACGGCGGTTCCGCGTCGGTCGACGGTGCGTCGAACGTCTCAGGCTCGGGCTCACCGTCGTGGGGTCTCTGCCCGCCCGGCGGTCCGAGAGGGTCGGCTAAACCAGAGATCCCGGCGGGCGCGGGCTCACCGCCGGACCGCATCCGGGCCGCACGACCGTGATTGCCGGTGCCGTGGCCGGTGGAGACGGGCACGTCGAGGTACACGCGTCGCGCGGCGGCGAGCGCGTTGCGGTGGTAGTCGGGCAGGTCGCTGCCGGAGGCGAACACGTCGACGGAACACCCGAGCCCCGCGCGCCGGAGGGCTTCGAGCATCTGGAACCCGGCTGCCTCGACAGAACCCTCGGCTCCGATCTCGGCGAGCACGACGCGGCGCGGCACGGCACCGTAGGTCACCCCGGCGGGGGTGACCCGCCACACGCACCACACCCCGCGCAGGCCGGGAAGCCGGTTCACGATCGGTTGCAGCGCGTCGGAGACGTCGGCCTCGGGGCGGTTCTGGTCGCTGAAGCGATGGGCATCGGCGGGAACGGACTCGACGACGTACAGCCGGTCCGCCCACGAGCTCTGAGAGCGCGCCTCGGCGAGCACGCGGCGCAGATCGGACTGCTCCCGCGCGGTAACGGGGACCCGGCCGGCGATCAGGCAGCCGGCGAGCAGTTCGGCGGCGGGCGCGAGGCCGTCGGCGCCGAGCATCTCGCGCGCCGAGTTCACCGCGTCGTCGTCGACCCTGCCGGTCGTGGTGAGCAGAAGGTTCTGCAACCGGACGAGGGGTCCGGCTCCTTCGGCCACGTCCACCACGGTTGCCTCCTCCACCTTCGGGTGCGGTTGTCGATCGGGTGCCGCAGTCGCGTCAGCGCTGCGCACGATGTGCCACGAGTTCGTCGGACCCGCTGCACACGAGCACCGAGTCCGCGAGGGCGGCGTGGTGATACGGGGTCAGGTCGAGGTCGTGGGGCAGGACCTCGACGCACGGTTCGTGCTCACCGAGGGCGCGCAGGATGCGCTGGATCTCTCCGGTCAGCGCGATGTGGTCGGCGGATGCGGTGACGAGCACGACCCGCTTGAGCCGGGTCCCGCCGGTCTTGCGCCACGTGCTGCGGACCTCGCCGATCCCGGCGCGACCGCGCAGCGTGGCCCCGAGGACGAGTACCTCGGAGTCGCCCTTGCCGTCGATGGGCGACTCGGCGGTGAAGGTGTGGTGGTCGGCGACGTACTCCGACGGCAGGATCGCGTGCACCACCCCCGGGTCGGCGCCGAGCGGAAGCAGGGTGTCGGCGAGGCGACGGTGGTCGGTCTCCCCGAGGCCGATGCGCTCCCGGACGAGCAGGCTCGGTAAGGCTCTGGCCATCACGTCGGCCGCTCCTCCGGCGAGCCAGTCCCGGAAGCGCCACAGGTGCTCGTCGGGCACTCTGCCTGCCAGCCGGAGCAGCAGTTCATGGCACAGCAGGTCGGAGTCTCGCACCGCCACTTCGCCCCTTCCAGGTGTTCTCGGGTGCGGCGAGCCGCACCGCCGGTGCGGGTCGGTGCCCGCAGCCGTCCCCATCCCCTCGGACGCCCATTCAACTACTGACCGCAGTCAGAGTCCCTCCTTGGGCACCCGTTCGAGTGTCACTCAACAGCGCAAGTCTGTGAAGCGATACACGAAGCGTACTGGTTGGGCTTCGGCGATCAACGGGGAATATCAGAATTCGGGGGACGTCGATCAACGAGCCCGGCTCGCACCTGTTCCGCAGGACTCTTCGCACCCCGAACAACCGGGCCGCGAACTCCCACGAGTCCGCGGCCCGGAGCGACGCCGGTGCGGGAGCGGGTCAGGCGACCTCGACGATCATCTCGACCTCGACCGGAGTCCCCTTCGGCAGCTCGGCGACACCGACCGCCGAACGAGCGTGCTTCCCGGCCTCGCCGAACACCTCGCCGATGAAGTCGGACGCGCCGTTGATCACACCCGGCTGGCCGTGGAACCCCTCGGCCGAGGCGACGAAACCGACGACCTTGACCACGCGCACGACCGAATCGATCCCCACCAGGCCGTGCACCGCCGCGAGCGCGTTGACCGCGCACAGCCGCGCGTGCTCCTGCGCACTCTGCTCCGAGACCTCGCCGCCGACCTTGCCGGACGCGACGAGCTCACCGTCCACGATGGGCAACTGACCCGCGGTGTAGACGTACGAGCCGGACCGCACGGCCGGAACGTACGAGCCCGCGGGCGGCACGACCGCCGGCAGTTCGACGCCGAGCTCGGTCAGACGATCAGACCACCGACCCATCGTCAGTCACCCTTCTCACGCTTCATGTAGGCCACCATCTGCTCACCGGTCGGCCCGGGCAGGACCGACACGAGCTCCCAGCCGTCCTCGCCCCACTGGTCGAGGATCTGCTTGGTCGCGTGGCTGAGCAACGGAACCGTCGAGTACTCCCATTTCGTCATGGTCACCAGCCTAAGTGGTTGCGCGCGTCGATCTGCGGTCAGGCACTCAGCGCCTGCGCCAACCGGCCACCGGCGGACTCTCACGTCATGGCCGGCGAGGACTGGCCACGGCCACGGTCGGCGGACACCTTGGGTTGGGTGTGCTCGACCGTCGTGCGGTGAGGTTCCGCCACGCTTGCACTCCGAAGTGAGGCGACTCGCAGGACAAGCCGCGGGGCGCACACCTACGCTGATCGCGTGACCACCTCGACGGCCGCCTGGAACGGCGCACTCGACCACGCGCGGCTGCACGTGGTCACCGGTAAGGGCGGCACCGGCAAGACGACGGCCGCGGCCTCGCTCGCGCTCGCGCTGGCCACCGGAGGCCGCAAGGTGCTGCTCGTCGAGGTCGAAGGCAGGCAGGGACTGGCGCAGGTCTTCGACACCGCACCACTGCCGTACTCCGAGACGCGCATAGCGGCCGCACCCGGCGGCGGCGAGGTCCGGGCGCTGGCCATCGACGCCGAGGCCGCGCTGCTGGAGTACCTCGCGATGTTCTACAACCTCGGGTTCGCCGGCCGGACGCTGCGCCGGATGGGCGCGATCGAGTTCGTCACGACCCTCGCACCGGGCCTGCGCGACGTCCTGTTCACCGGCAAGATCAAGGAGTGTGTCGGGCGCACCGACGCACGCGGGCGCCACCTCTACGACGCCGTCGTCGTCGACGCCCCACCCACCGGCCGCGTCGTCCAGTTCCTCGACGTCACGCGGGCCATGGCCGACCTCGCGAAGGTGGGGCCGGTCCGCGAGCAGAGCGAAGGCGTGGTGCGGCTCCTGCACTCGGAGGACACCGTGGTCCACCTGGTGACGCTGCTCGAGGAGCTGCCGGTCCGCGAGGTGGTGGAAGCGGTCGCGGAACTCGACGCGGCCGAACTGCGACCGGGTGCGGTCCTGCTCAACCGGGTCAGCCCGGACCGGCTGCCCGCCCGGTCGACCACTGCGGCCGCCGACGGCAGGGTCGACGCGAAACGCATTCGCGCCGGCCTCGACTCGGCCGGGTTGAACTGGAACGACGAGATCCTCGACGGCCTGGTCACCGAGACGGTCGAGCACGCCGTCCGCACCCGAGCCGCGGTCACCGCTCGGGAAGAACTGGCCGAGATCGACCTGCCGACGCTGGACCTGCCCGACCTCACCGACGGCGCGGACCTCACCGGCCTGTACGAACTGGCCGAACACCTTCGCGAGCAAGGCATGCGCGGCGAGGTGAAGCGATGAGCCGGCAACGTGGAGGCCGTGTCGACGTCGACGCGCTCGTGGACGACCCGAAGACCCGCATCATCGTGTGCTGCGGATCCGGCGGTGTCGGCAAGACCACCACCGCCGCCGCGCTCGCGACGCGCGCCGCGGAACGGGGCCGCAAGACGGTCGTGCTCACGATCGACCCGGCGCGCAGGTTGGCGCAGGCGCTCGGGCTTCGGGAGCTCGGCAACCACCCGCGCGAGGTCTCCCTCGGCGGCGCCGCCGACGGGGGCACGCTCAGCGCGATGATGCTCGACATGCGGCGCACCTTCGACGACATGGTGCTGGCGCACGCCGGACCGGACCGGGCGCAGCAGATCCTGGAGAACCCGTTCTACCAGACGATCTCCACGTCGTTCTCCGGAACTCAGGAGTACATGGCGATGGAGAAGCTCGGCCAGCTCGTCGCCGAGGACGTCGCCGACCTCATCGTCGTCGACACCCCACCGAGCCGGTCCGCACTGGACTTCCTCGACGCGCCGCAGCGGCTGTCCACGGTGCTCGACGGCAAGCTGATCCGGATGCTTTCCAGCCCCGCACGCGCGGGCGGGAAGGGACTGCGCAAGATCGTCGGCGCCGGGTTCGACCTGTTCGCCAAGACGGTCTCGAAGGTGATCGGCGGCCAACTTCTCGCCGACGCGTCCGCGTTCGTGCAGGCCTTCGAGTCGACGTTCGGCGGGTTCCGGGAGCGAGCCGACGCGACGTACCGGCTGCTGCGCTCACCGGGCACCGCGTTCCTGGTGGTCGCCGCACCCGAACCGGACGCGCTGCGGGAGGCCTCGTACTTCGTGGAGCGGCTGGCGAGCGAGAACATGCCGCTGGCCGGGTTGGTGGCGAACCGGACGCACCCGGTGTACGCGGACCTGTCCCCGGCCAAGGCGGTGGCCGCCGCGGACGAGCTGGACGCGGCCGGAACGGCACCGCTGGCGTCGGCGGTGCTGCGCTTGCACGCCGACAGGGTCGCGGTCACCGAACGGGAGAAACGGTTGATCGAACGGTTCGTCCGCGCGCACCCGGAGGTCGCGATGATCGGCGTGCCCGCGCTGGCCTCGGACGTGCACGATCTCGATGGCATCCGCGAGATCGGCCGTCGGCTAGCGGGCGAATGAGCCCCTCCGGGACAGGTGGCCGCGTGGGTCGACGGCCGCCGTCAGGCCAGCTGACCGGCCACTCTCCGTCGCCCACGCACGTCAGTGGCGGGTTCTCACCTCGCAGCTGGCGAGGACAGCGTCGACGTGATGGAAAGCGCCACCCGATGTCGACGATCACGCAGCCAGCCGCGACGTGAGGTTCCGCCACCCAGCCACCTACCCAGCTCGAGTCGCGCACTCTTCACGCCCGAGCCACGGGGAGGTGGCTCGGGCCGAAGTCAGCTCACCCGGCACTCGTCGTACTCGGCGTGCTCCCTGCGAGCAGCCTCCAGCAGTTCGTGCCAGTTGCCGATGTCGGGACGACGACGCAGCAGCGCACGGCGCTCCCGCTCGGTCATGCCGCCCCACACACCGAACTCGATCTTGTTGTCGAGCGCCTCGGCGAGGCATTCCGTTCGCACCGGGCAGCCGAAGCACACCATGCGCGCCTTGCGCTGCTCGGCACCTCTCACGAACAACTGGTCCGGGTTCTCGTCGCGGCATGCCGCGCGGACCCGCCAGTCCCCCTGCTCCACCATAGAGTCCCCCAGCTCCTCACTGGATCGTCGGCGACCATGTTCTCCGGAACCCCCCGGCACCGGTTGTTCGCGCACGTCCTCGGGCCGAGCGTGCGCGGTTGTCCGCGTCCCGTGGGACGCATGACTCCGTTCGCGCGTCCACGGGGGACGCGAGATCAACGTACTGTCGCTGGACGTGGACGAACTGTAGGGCCCCCCGGTTCCGAACTCCAAGCAACCTTTGTCGGTCCGTTATGCATGAAAATCATCATATCGGGCGTACTTGCCCTGTAACACGGAGTGACGTTTCGGGGCCCGCCTTAGGCTTGTCCAGGTGTCAGTCCGCGACAGCGTTCTCAAGCTCTTCGGCCTGTGCATACTGGCCGGCGTGTTGGTGGCGGGGATGCTCTTCCCCGTCGTGGGGTCACTCGGCGTGGTGTCCAATCGGGCCGGTGACGCCGTCGACAGCATCTCGAACCAGCTGTTGACCACCCCCGCTCCGTTGGTGACAACTGTCACAGACCGGGACGGCAACCCCATCGCCTACCTGTACGAACAGGATCGGGTCTCGGCCTCATCGGAACAGATCTCCGACACGATGAAGGCTGCGATCATCGCGATCGAGGACCAGCGGTTCTTCGAGCACGACGGCGTGGACTGGCCGGGCACGATGCGCGCCGCGGTGACCAACCAGGCCGCAGGCCAGATCTCGCAGGGCGGCTCGACACTGACCCAGCAATACGTGAAGAACTATCTGGTGCACGTCGTCGCCGGGAACGACCCGGTCCAGCAGGCCAAAGCGACCGAGCAGACGCCGGCGCGGAAAATGCGCGAGATCCGCATCGCGTTGCAACTCGAACAGCAGCTGAACAAACCGGAAATTCTCACCCGGTACCTGAACACGGTGCCGTTCGGGAACCAGACCTACGGTGTCACCTCGGCGTCCCGTGCGTACTTCAACACCACCCCGGACCAGCTCACGATCTCGCAGGCGGCACTGCTCGCGGGCATCACCAACAGTCCGAGCTCGCTGAACCCGACGACCAACCCGGAGGAGGCGCTCAACCGCCGCAATCTCGTCATCGACGCGATGGAGCAACAGCAGCGCATCACCCCCGAGGCGGCGGAGCAGGCCAGGCAGGAGCCGCTCGGGGTGGCCGAACCGCTGAACCTCATCCCGAACGGGTGCGTGGGTGCCGGCCCGGCTGACGGGTTCTTCTGCCAGTACGTCCTCGACTACCTCGGCCGGTCCGGCTTCTCCGAAGGACAGCTCAAGCGAGGCGGGTACACCATCCGCACGTCGTTGGACCAGAACATCACCAACCTCGCCAAGGAGGCCGCCGAGGGCCAGGTGCCCAAGACCACCGAGGGGATCGCGAACGTGATGTCCGTCGTGGAACCCGGCAAGGAGAAGCACCAGGTGCGGGCGCTCGTGGCCAACCGCGACTTCGGTTTCGACCCCGACGAGGGCCAGACCGCCTACCCGCTGCCCAGTGGGATCGCCAAGTTCGGCGCCGGGTCGATCTACAAGGTGTTCACGGCGGCGGCCGCGCTGGAGCAGGGGATGGGGATCTACAACACCATCCAGGCCCCGCCCAACTACACCTCGAACACCTACCGCAACGGCAGCGCGCCCTACACGGTCGGCAACGCCGAAGGCGTGGCCCCGGGCCCACGCACTCTGCAGGACGCGCTCGCGACCTCGCCGAACACCGCATTCGTCGCGTTGCAGGAACGGGTCGGACTCAACGAGACCGTGGACATCGCGGCTCGGCTGGGGATGCGGCAGACGCTGCTGTTCTCCGACAGAGCCGGTGAGCCGGTCCCGCCGGGCGACACCGCGGGCGAGTCGCAGGCCGAGTGGACCAAGAACAACAACATCGGCGCGTTCACCCTCGGGTTCGCGCCGGCGAGCCCATTGGAGCTGTCCAACGTGGCCGCCACGATCATGAGCGGCGGCACCTGGTGCCCGCCATCGCCGATCGAGCAGATCGTCGACCGCAACGGCAACCCGGTGACGATCACCGAGGACCCGTGCGAGCAGGCCGTCGACGAGGAACTGGCGAACGCGCTCGCCGTCGGGATGAGCAAGGACACCGCCAGCGGCGGGACCGCCCAACAGGCCGCCAGTGCCGCCGGGTGGAGCCGACCGGTCATCGGCAAGACCGGAACCACCGAGGCGCACCAGTCGGCGGGCTTCATCGGTGCCACGCCGCAGTTCGCGGGCTCGGTGCTCACGTTCTCCGACGGCAATCGGCCCCAGGGCATCTGTGACACCACGCCGCCGAGTCTGTGCGGTGCCAACGGCGGCAACATCTACGGCGGCAAGGTCCCGGCCCGAACCTGGTTCGACGCCATGACCGGCATCCACGAGGGCCTGCCGACGATCGAACTACCGCCGACGACGGACCGCTACGAGAGCGGCGGGGACGAGTTCCAGGTGCCCAACGTGGTCGGCATGAACTCCGACCGGGCGCAGGAGACGCTCGAAGGCGCCGGGTACACGGTGCAGACGCGATCGGTGAACAGCGAGCGCGAGCGCGACACGGTGACGAGCCAGACGCCACGCGGTTTCGCCCTGCCGGGCGAGACGGTGACGATCTCGGTCAGCACCGGCTACGTGCCGCGACCGCGGCCGGAGACGACGAC
The DNA here is from genome assembly GCF_009664835.1 of Allosaccharopolyspora coralli. NCBI lineage: Bacteria > Bacillati > Actinomycetota > Actinomycetes > Pseudonocardiales > Pseudonocardiaceae > Allosaccharopolyspora > Allosaccharopolyspora coralli. The sequence goes on along the minus strand of NZ_CP045929.1, from coordinate 279,848 downwards.
GTCGGAGCCACCTCCGGAGGACGAGTCGCCGCCCGAGGAATCCCCCGGCGAGGAATCCCCCGGCGAGGAATCCCCCGGTGAGGAGTCACCGCCTCCGGAGGACCCACCAGACGAGTCGCCACCGGACGAGGGACCGACGCAGACCCCGCCGCCAGAAGACGAGGGCCCGTGAGGTGATCTCGGAAGGGTGCTCTCGATGGAGGGCTCCCTTCCGCTCCGGTCACCACGGAGTCTCCGGAGACGTCCTCAGCGACAGCGTGTCCCGCCGCCGAAGAAGCGTATCCCGCCGCCGAAGACCGGCCATCCGCCACGCAACCACCCACGAAAACCACCGCGCGCACCCTCTAAGCTCGGCGAACGTGACGAGTACCCGTCGGGCGAAGTCCCGCTACCGGCAACTCGAGGTCGAGGGCGTCGAGTGGATCACGCCCCGCATGGTGCGCATCGTGCTCACCGGCCCGGAACTCGCCGACTTCGTCAGCAGCGGCAGCGATCAGCGGATCAAGCTGTGCCTGCCGAAGCCGGGGCAGCCCACCCCGCAGGGCACGACCCGCGACGAGGTCTTCGCCCTTCCCCCCGAGCAGCAACCGTTGCACCGCACGTACACGGTCCGGGCGTTCGATCTCGATGCGCTGCGGCTGACGGTCGACTTCGTCGTGCACGCGCATGGTGGCCCGGGCACGACGTGGGCGACGACAGTGCGTCCCGGCGAGCGGGTCGTCACGGTCGGTCCCACTCCCGCGTACCGGCCGAGCCCGGATGCCGACCCACTCGTGCTGGCCGGGGACGAAACCGCGCTGCCCGCGATCGGCGCCATCCTGGAGGAGCTTCCCGCCCGAACCCCGGTGCGCGCGTTCGTCGAGGTCGCGGACACCGACGAGAAGCAGAGCATCGCCACCGACGCCGCCGTGGAGTGGGCATGGTTGCCTCGCGACGGCCTGCCCGCGGGGCGCAGCACGCTGCTCACCGAGGCGATCCGGTGGGCGGACCTCGGTGAGCGCGCGCACGTGTGGGTAGGCGCGGAGGCGACGGTCGTCCGCGAGATCCGTGAGCACTGCCAACGCGTTCTCGGACTCGACCGCGACCGCCTGTACGCCCTCGCCTACTGGCGCGCCGGCTGACAGGCGTGAGTCTTTTTGGTGGCTATAACAACCAAAAAGACTCACGCCGCTCTCAGGCCGCCAGAGCGGCTTTGACGGCAGCGGCGATGCGGCCGCCTTCGGCGCTGCCGGAGGCTTTCGCGTTCGCGACCTTCATGACCTGGCCCATCTGCTTCATCCCTGGCTGTTCGCCGAGTTCGGCGGCCACCTCGGAGACCGCTTCGCGAGCCACCGTGTCGAGTTCGTCGTCGGTGAGCTGCGCGGGCAGGTAGCTACGCAGGATCTCGGCCTCGGCGCGTTCGGACTCGGCCTGATCGGTACGTCCGGCGTTGGCGAAGGCGTCGGCGGACTCGTCGCGCTTCTTCACCTCCTTGGCGAGAACCTTGCGCACCTCCTCGTCGGTGAGTTCCCGCGCCTCCTTGCCGGAGACCTCCTCGGTCCCGACGGCGGAGAGCGCCATCCGGAGTACCCCGGTGACGACGGTTTCGCGGTTCTTCATCGCGGCGGTCATGTCCGCGCGCAGCGTTTCCTTCAGTTCGGCCATGTGCCCATTATCGCCCTGCTCGCGACCCGGATCTCCGGCAGCACCGCTCGCACGCTTCGAACGCCCGCTCGCGTGGACCGTAGGGTGGGCGGGGTGAACACGCTCGGTCGATTCCTGCTCGCTTCCGGCGCCGTCGGTGCCGCCGCTGCCGGGTACGCCGCCGGCCTCGAACGTCGACACTGGACGCTGCGCCGAGCGATGCTTCCGGTACTGCCCGACAGCGCCGACGAGCTGCGAATCCTGCACGTCTCCGATCTTCACGTGACACCGAATCAGCGCTCGAAGCAGCGTTGGGTGTCGGCCTTGGACGAGCTGGACCCACACCTGGTGGTCAACACCGGCGACAACCTGGCGCACCCGCAGGCGGTGCCCGCCGCGGTGCGGGCGCTGGGGCCGCTGCTGGACCGCCCCGGCCTGTTCGTCTTCGGCAGCAACGACTACTACGGCCCGAAGCCGAAGAATCCGGGCCGGTACCTGATGCCCTCGGCCCGCACCAAACGCGTTCACGGCCAGCCGCTGCCGTGGCGGGATCTGCGTGCGGTGATGATCGAACGTGGCTGGCAGGACGCGACGCACAAGCGGCTCGAGCTGACTACAGGCGGCCTGCGGATTCACGCGGCGGGTGTCGACGATCCGCACATCCAGCTCGACCGCTACAGCGAGATCGCCGGGACAGCGCCGCGGCAGGCGGGCCTGCGTCTCGGGTTGACGCACTCGCCGGAGCCCCGCCTGCTCGACGCGTTCGCCACTGACGGCTACGACCTCGTCCTCGCCGGTCACACGCACGGCGGACAGCTCCGGCTGCCGGGCTACGGCGCACTCGTGACGAACTGCGACCTCGACCGGCGGCGCTGCCGTGGTGCGTCGACGTGGGGCGAGATGCACCTGCACGTCTCGGCCGGACTGGGGACCTCGCCGTACGCGCCGGTCCGCTTCGCGTGCCCACCGGAGGCGACCCTGTTGACTCTCGTTCCGCGCACCCAGGCGAGATCGGGGAGCCGGGACAGGCGCGAAGCCGAGGCGTTCGACGGGACCCGGTTCGGGAACGGATCGAGCGTCCGCTAGACTCTTCCGCAGCGGTGAGCACAGACCCGATACACCGTTGATGTCGTTCGGGGTGTGGCGCAGCTTGGAAGCGCGCCTCGTTCGGGTCGAGGAGGTCGTGGGTTCAAATCCCGCCACCCCGACAGAGGAAACGGCCTGGTCAGAGCCCTCAAGTAGGGAACTCCGACCGGGCCGTTTCTCGTTGCACCGGACCGTGGACGCACCATCGCGACGACGTCCGTCGTGACGGATGTGCCGTACTGTGATTGAAGTACCGCAGACGTGGGAACGTACAAGGTGGGTCGCGACCGAGGTCCGGACATCGGTTCGATCAAGATCTCGCCGGTTCGGCCCTGTGTGCCGGCGAGGTCGCTACCCCCTGTGCGGTAGCTCTGCGGAAGGACAGCAGATGACGGACTCCCCCAGCACGCGCCACGAACTAGCCCGCATTCTGGGCGCGGTGGCTCGGGATCTGGAAGCGGAGCAGGGCGAGCAAGCCACCCTGGCAGGGATCGTCCGGTCGGCCGTGGACACGGTCCCCGGCGTCGGCTACGGCGGCATCAGTCAGGTGAGCGGGCGCCGGGTCACCGCGCAGGAGCCCACCGACGCGCTCGTGCGCGAGTGCGACGAGGCCCAAACCGAGCTCGCCGAGGGGCCGTGCCTCGACGCGATCTGGCAGCAGCACACGGTCATCGTCGACGACATGACCCGAGAGACGCGCTGGCCGAGATTCGCCGCGCGGGCCGCCGAGTTGGGCGCAGGCAGCCTCATCTCGTTCCAGCTCTACGTCCACGACGACACCCTCGGGGCGTTGAACCTCTACGGCGAGACCGGCGCCCGGTTCGGTGACGAGGCCCGGTTCATCGGCGAGGTCTTCGCGTCGCACGCCGCCGTGGCGCTGTCCGGGGCACGCAGCTATCGACAGATGAACGAGGCGCTCGCCTCCCGCGACGCCATCGGCCAGGCCAAGGGGAATCCTGATGCAGCGCGACAACGTCACCGGCCAGCAGGCCTTCGATCGGCTGGTGCGCGCGTCGCAACACGCCAACATCAAACTCGTCGACGTCGCACGCTGGCTCATCGACGGTCACGAGCAGCCCGGGGAGACCGACCACCCTCGCACCCATTGACGCGACGATCCACCACGAGGTCCGGGCTGCGGTTTCGCGAGGCGCTCAAGAGCGCTCAGCCGGGTCCGCGGCGACCATCGTTCAGTAAACGACCCCACCTCACTCTCGGGGCGCAGGACCGTCCGGGGAACCGCCTGCGGCGTTCATGGCCTCTTTCCTGCTTTCGTGCGCTCTCCGGAGCAGAGCCATGAGCTTCTCCTCCTCCCGGATCTGCTTCTTGTACTTCTCCGGCAGGCCACGGATCTCTTCTTCCTCGGCGACCAGCTTGGCGTACAGCTCCTCGCGACGGTCCGGGTCGTTCTCGACCTCCAGATACTCGGCCGCGTGCCTGCGGGCCGCCGACACCGTGTTCTGCGCCCGCCCCTTCTTGCTGAGCAGCGAGGCCGCGACGGTGATCACCAGCACTCCGATGATCACGGTCAGCGAGAGCCCGGTACTGACCTCGACGACGTTCACCGGCTCGCCGTCGTTGATGAACGGCACGTTGTTCTCGTGCAGCGCGTGCAGCACGAGCTTCACCCCGATGAACCCGAGGATCGCCGCGAGCCCGTAGCTCAGGTAGATCAACCGGTCCAGCAGACCGTCGATCAGGAAGTAGAGCTGACGCAACCCGAGCAGCGAGAACGCGGTCGCGGTGAACACGATGAACACGTTCTGGGTGAGCCCGAAGATCGCCGGGATCGAGTCGAGCGCGAACAACACGTCCGTGCCCGCGATGGCGACCATCACGAGCAGCATCGGGGTCAGCTTCCGGCGACCGTCCTCGATCGTGAACAGCTTGTCCCCGTCGTAGTGCTCGGACGTGTGGAACAGTCGCTGCGCGAGCCGGACCACGAAGTTGCTCTGGGAGTGGTTGTCCTCGCCCCCGGGCTTGATCAGGTTGCCCGCCGTGAGCAGCAGGATGAATCCGAAGATGTAGAACACCCACGCGAACGAGTTGATCAGCGCGGCACCCAGGAAGATGAATCCGGTCCGCGCGATCAGGGAGAACACGATGCCGAACAGCAGGACCTTCTGCTGGTCTTCACGGGGCACCTTGAAACTGGTGATGATGATCAAGAACACGAACAGGTTGTCCACCGAGAGCGCCTTCTCGGTGACGTAACCGGCGAAGTACTCGGCGCCCATGGTCCCGCCGCCGAATACCAACACCCCGACACCGAAGACCAGCGCGATCCCGACGTAGAGCGCCGACCAGACGGCCGCCTCGCGCAGGCTCGGCACGTGCGCTTTGCGGACATGGAAGATGAAGTCGAAGGCCAGGAGGCCGACGATGCCCACGATCGTCAGCCACCAGACAACGGCAGGCACAGCCATGCTTCCTCGCTCCCGGGTCGGTTTGGGCTCGCCGTACAGTACCGCGTCGGCGGGCCACAAGATCGTGGTCGGGTTCCGGGCATCGCGGCAGGCAGCCTACGGACGACCTGACGAGTCCGCCGTGTGAGGGCGCATGGGGGAACTGACCTGTGTGCCCGTAGGGCACGCCTCGTACATGACCAGGCAGAGCACCCTCCCAGTCGGTTCCGGACCCAGTCCGTTCAACGAGCACGGTGCCGCTACTAGGGTGGCGTTGGTCACCACGGGTCACTTGGAAGGGAACCAGAATGAACGAGATTGCCCCCGTTCTCGACGTCCACGATCCGGACCTGCGGCGCGGGCGCATCATCGACACGCTCGTCGAAGCCTTCTCCGACCTGATGGAGGCCGCACCGCTGGCGTTCCGCACCAAGTTCCGCAAGATGGCCGCGTCACCGTGGGCGTTCTACCGGGGCACCGCGTGCCTGTTCTACACCGACGTGGCGCGGCTGCCGGATCCGTGGGCCGACGAGCGCACCAGCCGGGTGTGGATCCAGGGCGATCTGCACGCCGAGAACTTCGGGACCTTCATGGACGCCGAAGGTGTGCTCATCTTCGACCTCAACGACTTCGACGAAGCCTACCTCGGCCATTTCACCTGGGACCTGCAGCGTTTCGCCGCGAGCATCGCCCTGCTCGGCTGGCGCAAGGCGTTCCCCGACGAGCAGATCGACACCCTGGTGCGCAGCGCCGCGCACGCCTATCTCGACCAGGTGCGCCGGTTCGTTTCCCGCGAGCAGGAGTCCGAGTTCTCGCTGCGGCTGGACACCACCGACGGCATCCTGCATCACATCCTGCGCAAGGCCCGGTTGCGCAGCCGGGCAGGAATGCTCGACTCGATGACCGAGACCGAGGGTTACGACCGGCGGTTCCGCGACGGGGTCGGGGTGCGCAGGCTCGGCGACGACGAGTACGCGCGGGTCAGCGAGGCGTTCCAGCACTACCTGACCACGATCCCGCAGCACCGGAAGATGCCCGAGGTCGCCTACACGGTCAAAGACCTCGTCGGCCGCAGCGGCTTCGGGATCGGCAGCGCGGGTCTGCCCGCGTACAGCGTCCTCATCGAAGGCCCGAACGAGGCGCTGGAGAACGACATCGTGCTGTCCATGAAGCAGGGCAACGTCGCCGCCCCCTCGCGGGTCGTGCCCGACGAGCACATCCGCGGCTACTTCCGCCACCACGGCCAGCGCACCGCGCTGTCGCAACGCGCGCTGCAGGCACACGCGGACCCGCTGCTCGGTTACACCGAGCTCGGTGGGGTCGGCTACGTGGTCGACGAGGTCTCACCGTACGAATCCGACCTCGATTGGGGCGAGCTCAACGAACCCGAGGAGATCGTGCCGGTGCTCGACCGGCTCGCCCGTGCCGTGGCCAAGGCGCACTGCATCTCCGACGCGGACTCCGATCAGGACCTGGTCACCATCAGCACTGAGCAGGCCATCGCCGACGCCGTGAACGGCAAGGACGAGGATTTCGTGCGGTGGCTGTCCGCCTTCGCCCGCGACTACGCCGACGTGGTCCGCGACGATCACCGCCTGTTCGTCGACGCGTTCCGCAACGGTGAGATCCCCGGCGTCACGTCAACCCGCGTGAGCTGACACCTCGCATGAGTGTGTGAAGGGCCTGCTCGGTGGGTATGTGATTTCCCTGCTTACGCAGACCGGCCACCCGAGCGCCAACGCCAAGACCCACACACCCTTTCACGCCTCGTGTCAGGCAGGATCGTGGTGTGAGCACCTACCCGAAGGCGATCATCCCGGACTCCTTGTTCGACGACCCCGAGCGGGAGGCGCGGTGGCGCGCGCGGTTCAGCGCCCCCCGGGTCTCGCTGCCGCAGTGGTCCCACGGCGATCCCGACCGCAGCCTGTACGTGTCGAACGCGAGCGGCACGTGGGAGCTGTACGCCTGGCACCGGGGCACGGACTCGCACCGGCAGGTCACCGATCGTCCGAACGGCACCTTCCACGGCACGTTGTCCGCCGACGGCGAGCGCGTGTGGTGGTTCGACGACACCGACGGCGACGAGTTCGGCTCCTGGGTGAGCGAGCCGTTCCACCCCGCCGGTGAGCGGGTCCGTGAGCTGCCCGCCACCCACGCCGGCTACCCGGCGGGTCTGGAGCTCGGCGAGAAGGTCGTCGGCCTCGGCATGTCCACCGACGACGGGGTGACCGTGTGGGTCACGCGCGAGGGCGGCGAGCCCGAGGTCGTGTACGCCCACGAGCAGGACGGCGGGCTCTCGGCGCTGTCGTGGGACGAGTCGTTGCTGGTGCTCTCGCACTCCGAGCACGGCGACAGCCGCCACCCGGCGCTGCGTGTGCTCGACGTCGCGGACGGCTCGACGGTCGCCGAGAAGCGGGACGGCGAGGGCAAGGGCCTCGATGCGCTGGAGTTCCCGCCCGTCCGGGGCGACCAGCGGCTGCTGGTGCTGCACGAGCGCAGGGGACGCGAAGAGCTGCTGATCTGGGACGTCGCCACCGACACGGAGACGGAGATCCACCTCGACCTGCCGGGCGAGGTCTCCGCGGACTGGTACCCGGACGGCCGGTCGCTGCTCATCGCACACACCCACCACGCACGCACCTCGATGTACCGCTACGACCTCGAGTCCGGGAAGCTGGCCGAACTGCCGACCCCGGCAGGCACGGTCGTCGGCGCGTCGGTGCGGCCGGACAGGTCCGTCGAGTACGCCTGGTCGTCGGCGGCGACCCCCGGCCTCGTGCGGACGGTGTCCGACGACGGCACCGACCAGGTGTTGTTGACTCCCCCGGGTGAGCGCCCGCCGGGTTCCTCGCCCGTGTCGGACGTGTTCGTGCCGGTCCCGTACGGCCCGAACGAGTCGGTACACGCGCTCGTGTCGAGGCCGGAGGACGCTGGGGACGGGCCGCTGCCGACGGTGTTCAACCTGCACGGCGGCCCGCACGCGGCGGACGAGGACCGCTTCTCGGCGTACCGGGCGGCGTGGCTTGACGCGGGCTTCGCCGTCGTGGAGATTAACTACCGGGGTTCTACCGGCTACGGCTCGCCGTGGCGGGACGCCATCGAGGGACGCCCCGGGCTGACCGAGCTGGAGGACGTCGCGCACGTCCACGACTGGGCGCTCGCCGAAGGAGTGACGACCGCCGAACTGAGTGTCGTGGCCGGCGCCTCGTGGGGTGGCTACCTGGCCCTGTTGGCGATGGGCACACAACCGGGGCGCTGGGCCGGTGGTGTCGCCGGGGTCCCGGTCGCCGACTACGTCTCCGCCTACGCCGACGAGATGGAACCGCTGCGCGCCTACGACCGGGCTCTGTTCGGCGGTGCGCCGGACGACATTCCGGACACTTACCGGGAATGCTCGCCACTGACCTATGTGGACGCGGTGCGCGCACCGGTGCTGGTGCTGGCGGGAGACAACGACCCGCGCTGCCCGATCCAACAGATCCTGAACTACCTGGATCGACTGGCACAGCGGGAGATCCCGTTCGAGTTCTACCGCTACGACGCCGGACACGGCTCGCTCGTGGTGGCCGAGACGCTCAGGCAAGTCGCGGCCGAGATCCACTTCGCTCGCCGGACGGTCGGGCTGTCCTGAGTGGACTTCCCTGTCGAACGCGGCCGAGTTCCCTGCGGCACCGGGACACGTCCAGCACGACGATGCGGTCGCGTTCGGTGCGGACCAGTCCGGCCGCGCGGAACTCACGAAGGATCCGGACGACGACTTCGCGCACGGTGCCGACCTGGTCGGCAAGGTCCTGTTGGCTGATCCGGGCGGAGAGTTCCGAGTTCTGCCGTCCGAGTTCGGCGATGTCCAGCAGGTGCGCGAGGACACGGTCGTGCAGGGAGGAGAACACCACCTCGCCGACGGTGTTCATGTACATGATCACCCGGTCGCTGAGTTCGACGAGCATCGCGTGGCCGACGCGGGCGTCGGTGCGTGCCAGCGATCGGACCGTCTTCGGGTCCAACAGCAGTACTCGCGAGCCGGTCACGGCTTGCAGGCCAGCCGGGATCGGGCCGCTGGAGAACAGGGTCGCGAGCCCGATGAGCGAACCCGGCTGGGAGTAGCGGACGGTGACCTGTCTGCCCTCCGGGGACAACAGGAAGCTCCGGATGAGACCGCGTACCAGCAGGTAGCAGTACTCGGCTGCGTGGGCCGCGGGTGCGAAGACCGTGCCGGGTGCCAGCTGGAGGTCGGTCGATCCGCTGGTGAGCCGCTCGAGCGCTGCGAAGGGCACGCCTGCCAGATGACTCCTCGTCAGCGATGCGGTGACCTCGGCGTCCATGCCCATCGCACCCCCGTCAGCGGGATCCCCGCACACCGTGTGCGCGCCAGCGCAACCCCGTTCCGAGCCCGTCACTCGCGAACCGAGCGCGCTGGTGTCCCACGGACCGGGACAGGGAATGTCGGCCCCGAAGGCCGTTGTTGCCACCGAACGTGAGCCACTTGTTCGAACCCCTCAAACTGCGTTCCCTGCCGATCCGCAACCGCGCCTGGGTCTCCCCCATGTGCCAGTACTCCGCCACCGACGGCGTGCCGACCGACTGGCACCTGGTGCACCTCGGCCAGTTCGCCACCGGCGGGGCCGGTCTGGTGATCGCCGAAGCGACGGCCGTGACTCCGGAAGGACGGATCTCGGCCGGGGACACCGGCCTGTGGAACGACGAGCAGGTCGCCGCGTGGCGCCGGATCACCGAGTTCGTGCGGGCACAAGGCGCGGCTGCGGGCATCCAGCTCGGCCACGCGGGACGCAAGGCGTCGTCGGCGGTCCCCTGGGACGGCGGACACGGAATTCCGGTCGCGGAGGGCGGCTGGGAGACGGTGAGTTCGACCGCCCAGTCGTTCGGTGACGCTCCCGCGCCCCGTGCGCTGGACACCGACGAGGTGGCCGCGCTGCCCGCCCGATTCGCCGAAGCCGCACAGCGTTCGGACGAGGCCGGGTTCGACGTGGTCGAACTGCACTTCGCACACGGCTACCTCGTGCACCAGTTCCTGTCCCCGCTGGTGAACGACCGCACCGACCGCTACGGCGGCTCGTTCGAGAACCGTGCCCGGCTCGCGTTGGAGATCGCCGAGGCTGTTCGCGCGGTGTGGCCGCAGGACCGCCCACTGTTCGCACGGATTTCCGCGACCGACTGGGTCGACGGCGGCTGGACCGGCGACGACTCTGCCCGGCTGGCGAGGCTGCTCGCCGAGCGCGGGGTGGACCTGGTCGACGCCTCGACCGGCGGCGCCGTGCCGGACGCGACGATCCCGGTCTCGTCCGGTTACCAGGTGCGGTTCGCCCGGCAGATCCGCTCGGAGGCCGAGGTAGCGACGGGCGCGGTCGGCCTGATCACCTCGCCCGAGCAGGCGGAAGAGATCGTCTCGTCCGGCTCGGCCGATGCGGTACTGCTGGCGCGTGAACTGCTACGCGACCCGCGCTGGGTGCTGCACGCGGCGGACAAACTCCGCACGGACAACCTCTGGCCCGTCCAATACCAACGCGCCCGGCCCCACTGAGAAGGTACGCAGCCTGATCTACGTAGGCGGTTGTGTGGCGGGCCTGCGAAGGCGGGTAAACCACGTACGCAGCCGGACCACCCGCAGGTTCTCAGCGCCCTCCTCGCGAGGACAGCGATTTCGCAGCGTAGGCCGCTACTCAAGAAATCGATCCCGCAGCGAGGAGGGCGGGAGAGGTTCCGCCACCCGACCACCCACGCAAAACCTTCCGTCAGGAGCTCTTCGCCAGTTGGGCTTGCCACATCCAGTGGGCCTCCTCGAACTTCGAGGCGATCCCGATGAGCAGGTCCTGACTGACCAGGTCGGTCTTGTCGAGTTCGTCGATGCGTGCGCGCAGCCGCCGCACGATCTCGCCGAGGTTCGCGGTGATCGCCTCGACGACCTGCTCGTCCTGGCGCCATCCGGATTCGAACGAGCCCAGCCCCGAGCCGTCGGCGACCGTGCGCGCCCGGCCGTCCGGCGTCACCCCGAGTGCGGCGGTCCGTTCGGCGACGTTGTCGGCGAAATCACGGGCCGCGGTCACCAACTCGTCGAGCTGCAGGTGCACGTCTCGGAAGAACCGGCCCACCACGTTCCAGTGCGCCTGCTTGGCCACCAGGTGCAGGTCGATGAGATCGACCAGAGTCGCCTGCAGCGCCTTGCCGGTGATGTCCCGGTCGGCATCACTCAACGAACTCGTGATCGGGGACTTCGCAGCCGACTTCTTGGCCATTTCGCTCGCTCCCTCCGGACAGGGCTACACAGCACACAGTGCGGTCGGACCCGGCACGGTCCAACACCACGCGGATACCCAGTCCGGAGTTTCTCAACACAGCCGGTCAGCCGCGACCGGAAGCGAACTCGACCACCTGCTCACCGATGGTGCGCAAGGTGGACTCCACCTTCCGGTCGGTGCACGACCCGCCGGGCCCGAGCTCGGTTTCGACGGAGTTCACCGCGGCACCGAGCGGTGTCGGCCACCCGCGCAACGAGTGCACCACTGAGCGCAGCGCCTGCAGTGTGGTGACCGACGCCTGCCAGCCGTGGGCGATGCCGATGCACCCGACGCCGCGCCCGTCGAGGTACGGGCGCTCGTCGAGACGGAGGTCCTCGACGTAGTCCAGGGCGTTCTTGACCAGTCCGGACACGGTGCCGTGGTAGCCGGGCGAGGACAGCAGCACCCCGTCGGCCTCGCGGAGCGCGTCCACGAGCTCCCGCGCCACTTCGGTGCGTTCGAGCACGTGCGGGTCGTAGAAGGGCAACACGAGTGCGGAGCCGGTGATGGCGTGGACCTTCGCGCCCGCGTCCCGGGCGCCGGCGAGTGTCGCGTGCAGCGCGCGCTCGGACTGCGAGTCGGCGCGGACCGATCCGCCGATTCCCACCACGGTCACCGTCATTCTCACGATCCTTCCATCCCCGGTCGGGGTTGTCCTCGGTGTGTGCGGAGTTCCACCGGTCACCGGCTGTCCTCGGCTCGGACGCTACGACTTGAAGTGCGGTCGAGGTCAATGTGACCGACCGTGGCTCGTGTCACCGATTACCAACGGGTAGCTTCGAGGTGAACGAGAGCACAGGAGGTGGGCAGATGCTGCAGACACTGACGTCGGTCGCGCGTTCGACCACGGTGGAAGGAACCGTCCTGCGCTGCGTGCTGGGCCTGCCCCACGGCGTCAAACGGGCACTGGCGCGCGCGCCGATCGTCGTCGACGGCCAGGAACTCGCGCTGGACGCACAACTGTTGCTGCGGTTGCAGCAGCTCTCCGGCCAGACAGGACTGACGGGCAGTGACGTCGGCGCGTCCCGGGCGCTCATGCGCCGCAGCGCCGAGCTGCTCGGACACACCCCGATCACCGACGTCGAGATCACCGAACGTCACGTTCCGACCCCGAGCGGTTCGCTGCCGACCAGGCTGTACCGGCCGCACTCCGTGACCGACACGAGTGACCTGCTCGTCTTCTACCACGGCGGCGGCTGGGTCATCGGCGACCTCGACAGCCACGACGACCTGTGCCGATTCCTCGCCACCCGGGCGGATGTCCGGGTCCTGTCGGTGGATTACCGGCTCGCACCGGAGAACCCGTTCCCCGCCGCGGCCGAGGACGCGCTCGCCGCGTTCCGCCACGCGGTCGAGCACGCCGACGAACTCGGCACCACACGCGAGCGGATCTCCGTCGGGGGCGACAGCGCGGGCGGCAACCTCGCCGCCGTGGTCGCCCACCACACGACCCGAAACGACACGACCGCGCCGAAGTTCCAGCTGTTGCTGTATCCGGTGGTGGACGCCACGACCCGCCGGCAGTCCCGTGAGCTGTTCTCGAACGGGTTCCTGCTCACCGACGAGGACATGGACTGGTTCATGGGCCACTACGAACCGGAGGGAGCCCGGCGTGGCGATCTCCTGCTGTCGGTGCTGCTCGCCGAGGACCTCACCGATCTCCCCCCGGCGCACGTCGTCACGGCCGGGTTCGATCCGCTGCGCGACGAGGGTGAGGAGTACGTGCGGCGGCTGCGGCAGTCCGACGTCCGGGTGGTGCATCGCCGGTTCGCCGACCTCATCCACGGCTTCGCCAATCTCCGGTTGGCCGGTGGTCGCTTCCACGAGGCGATGGTCGAGGTCGCCGCGACCCTGCGCGCCGCGCTGCAACTCCGCTGAGTCCGGCGACGACGGGCTGTGGACAACTCCGCCCCCTGTGGATAGAGAGGTGGCAAATTCGCGCGAATTTGCCACCTCTCTAGTCAGGTGAGGAGATCGCGGAGTCGTTGGAGCAGCTCTTCGCGGCCTGCGCAGCCGAGGCGTTGCTTCATCCGGCCGATGTGGTGCTCGACGGTCTTGGCCGAGATGAACAGCTTCTGTCCGACCTGCTTGTAGGTGTGCCCCGCGACGACGAGTTCGGCGACCTCTTTCTCCCGGGCGCTGAGCACCGCCTCGTCCCCGGCACCCGCACCGCCGACCGCGCGGGGCCGGGTCGGCTTGCCCTGCAGAGTGCGCGCGCGTTCCAGCAGCGACAGCATCGCCTGCCGGTCCGTCGTGCGCAGCGCCGCCTGACCGGCTAGTTGGGCGGCGTCGGCGACGAGCCCGGCCGCGTGCAGTCCTCGTGCGGCCTCGGAGACTTCGGGTTCGTCGACCTTCCCGGCCAGTACGCGCACCCACGTGGCCGCCCCCACACTCATCGCCGAGGCCATCGGATTGTGCTGTGCGGTCGCGTCGAGCACGTCCGCGTAGTGACGCACGGCGTCGAGGTCGTCGAGCACCATGCTCGCGTGCAGGCACCGCCACGCCAACAGCCCGGTCCACAGGGGAGGACTGTCGAGGTCGTCGAGGAGTGTGAAGGCGTCGCGCCGGTGCGGTTCGAGCCACTCGTGGTCGCGCAACCGTGCGGCCGCCATGACGAGCTCTCCCAACGGCAGCAGGGTGAACAGGTCGACGTGGTGCTCGGCGACCACCTGCCGGATACGTCCACGCACGGCGTTGAGAGCGGGGATGTGATTGTCCCGGCTGGCGATTCCAGCCTCCAACGCCGTGGCGAGAAGGCGGTCTCGCGGCTGTTCGCACGCGCCGTCCGGGATCAAGTCCCAGCGCGCCCGCGCGGTGACCGTGTCCCCGCGCACCAGCGCCACCCACGCCAGGAGCAGCCGTTGCCGGTTCACCAGCAGCGAACCTCCGGTTCCGGCTTCGATTCCCCGGGAGAGCACGGACTCCGCCGCGTCGAACTCGCCACAGTGCATCGCCACGATCGCGGCGACCGCCGCGGGCGAGTCCGGCAGGAGCACGCTCTTGCCCGCCGGTTCGGCGAGCGACGCGGAACGCGCCAAAGTGGACACCGAGGTCACGGCCGACCCGGCGACCGACTCCTGCATCCCGCTCGCGAGTTCGGCCGTCGCACCCGACAGCGACGTGGGCGGACCGTCCTCCCGCTGGTTCAGCAGCTCCTTGGCATCGGCCGGACGCCCGGTTCCGAGCAAGCCGACGACCGCGAAAGCCTGATCGCCGGGCCATCGGGCGCCGCGCGTCGACCACTCGCACAGCGCGGCCGATCGCCTGAGCAGCCCCCGGTGAGCCAGCACCGTCGCGGCCACCTGAGCCCCCAGCCCACGATCCGAAGTGGACTCCCCGACCAGGACCTCGTCGGCCAGCCGCAGCGCGTCGTCGAACGCTACCGTCTCGGCCGCCGCCCGGGCGCGACGCGCCGTGAGGCGCTCCGGCCGCGCGCCCGCCTCGACGGCGGCGCGGTAGCAGCGGCCTGCGATGGCGGGAGCTGCCTGCATTGCCTCGTCCCCCGCCTGCTCGAACGCCTCCGCCATGAGCGGTCCCGCGACCGGAGCGACGTCCCTGTCGAGCAGCGGTCGCACCAGGTCCAACACCGGACGGCCCCGCTGCACCGCGGTTTCCACCATGCGCCGGAGCACGGCGAGCCTGCGATCCAGCGGTGTCAAGGCGGCGGCGGCTTCCCGCGCCACCGGCAGCAACGCGTCCGACTGATCGGTGAGTCCGCCCGCCCGGACGGCGTTGAGCCCGTCCGCCACCTCGGAGTGGTCGAGGTCGAGCAGCGGCGCCAGCAGTTCCGGGTGCGCGGCCGCGCCCGCCGCCATCGCCGTCAGGCACGCGCGGCCGTGCTCACCGAGTTGTTCCATGTCGTGCTGGAACTGGTCGAGCACGGACGCCGGCAATCGTCCGGCACCGCCGCCTCGTACACCGGCCAGGACGCGCGTCACGAGCCTCGGCACCCCGCCCGTCCGAGCGAGCAACCGCTCCACTGAGTCGGCGTGCACCGACTCCCCCAGCACGTTCCGGGCGTGCCGGGCGACCTCCGCCGGCCCCAAAGCACCCAGCAGCAGCGGAGGTCGCGAGCGCCCGAGCTCCTCCACGAGCGCGGTCAGCGCCGGGCGCCGCGGCCACGGCCGGTACGTGACGAAAAGCCGCGCCGAGGGGCGGCGAGCCAACTCCGCCAGCTCGTGCAACGTCCGGTCCGTGGCGCGGTGTGCGTCGTCGACGACGACGGCGACGTCCTCGCTCACCGTGTCGAGCCGCTGGGCGGCGCCGTTGACCACGGTGACCCCGGCATCGCGATAGATGCCGGCCAGCGCCACCAACAGCGCCGTCTTGCCGTACCCGCCCGCGCCCTGGATAGCGACCTGGATCGCGGCGTTCGGGTCGTTCGCCACGGCCTGCCGCATCAGCGCGGGCGACGCCCCGGACGGGACGTCTCGCTGGGGCGCTGTCCGATGGTCCATGAGTCCTTCGTGAGCTCGAACGGTGTGCGGTTCAGGTGCGGCCTGCCGGTCGTCGGCTCAGCCGGTCGACAACAGTCCCGGCCCGGACGGCGACCAGCCCATTCCGCCGTCCTGGTAGTGCATGACCGTGAGGACGAGTCCGATGACGATCAGCACCGCGGCGACCGACAGCGTGATCATGCGCATGACTCGGGGATTGCGCGCGGGCGGGTCCAGGTGCATCGGTTCCACCTTCACCGGCGGCCGGGTGATCGGCTCCGGCGGATCGTCGGCGGGCGGCGGTTCGAGCCTGCCCGCGAGATCGAGCTCGTCGGGTCGCTCGATCACGACTCCCGGCTCGGCCGCGCTGTCCTCGTCGGTCTCCGTCGACACAGCCGTGACCGCCGAGACCGCGGCGCCACGCGCGGCCACCAGCTCGGGAGCGACGTCCACCCGCGGGGCGGTGCTCAGCTTCTGGCCGACGAGCTGCCGTAGCAGCGGTGTTCGGGCCGAACCGCCTGCGAGGACGACGGCCGCGAGGTCCTCGGACTGCAACGCCACCGACTGCACCGCCTGGGAGAGCAGGTCCGGCAGCCGCTCCAGGTGCGGCCGGGCCAGTTGTTCGTAGCGGGACCGCGTCAGCTGTACCTGCGCGCGATGCTCGCCGAGCTCGACGGGAACGGTCGTCTCCGGCTGGTGCGAGAGGATCTCCTTCGCCCTGACGCACGCCGTCCGCAGCCCGAACAGATCGGAGCGGACCCGCAGGTTCTCGGTGTCGAGTTCGTCGAGCTCGACACCCGCACCGGATCGCACGAACGTGACGACCTCGTCGTCGAGGACGGCCCCGCTGAGGTGATCGGCACTCAACGACGAACCGAGCACGTCGAAGCCAGGCTCCCGCCGCCGCAGCACGGTCACGTCGACCGAGGTTCCGCCGAGACTGGCGACCGCGATCGCGTCCGAGTCGTCGAGTCCCTGTCGGTCGGCGTAGTCGAGACCGACCGCGACCGGCTCCGGCACTAGCGTCACGTCACCGATCCCGAGCCTGCCGAGCGCCTGGTGCACGAGATGGGCCCGGTACGGCCCCCAGGTCGCGGGGTGGGCGACGGCGACGTGTTCGGGGGGATGGCCTTGACGGTGGGCGACGAGGTCGGCGACCCACTCGATCATCGTCGCGACCAGCTCGTGAGCGGCCACGAAGTCGTCCCCGACGAGCAGCGGGACCTCGTCGCCGACGGCGCGGGTGAAACCCCGGACCACCCACTCGTGATGATGCAGTTCCTGACGTTCGGCGTCGTGGCCCGCGACGAACGACCCGTCCTGGACCCGGCAGAGCACGGTCGGCAACGTCGGTGACTGCGCGGCGAGACCGACGGGAGCGGGGCTGCCCCAGCGACCGCCCTCGCGCCGGGCGACCGCGGCGGAGGTCACGGTCCCCCCGACGTGGATCCCCAGCACGTACGGCATCGGTACTTGCGGCTCCTCTCACCGGGCCATGGCTGCGTTCCGTCCTGCTGCGTCCGGCTCAGCAGGCCCGGCTCTGCGAGTCGGCTCGGCACGGTCAGCCGCACCGGCTTACCGGTGACCGGCGACGACGCGTCGGCAGCCACTGATCGCACGGCGACCGGTACGGCATTGCCAGTCTTCCGGGTGACTGGGGACAACCTAACGTGGACGATCTGTCGCGTACCGATGGGTAGGGGATTCCCCGTGTGGCGCACTAGGTGCACCCCCTAATAGAGAAGTAGACGACTAGGAGTCACGCCCGATTGCCCGGGGGCCGTCTTGATCTACGGTCACTGCCCATGAGCCCTGGAACACCGAGTGCCCCCGGCGCGCACCCCACCGGTGAGCCGACGGTGCACGAGTTCCTCAGCCGTCTCGTGAGCGATCCCGACGCTCGCACGGCGTTCGAGGCTGACCCGAGCGCGTCGCTGCACCAGGCGGGCCTCGGGGACATGACGACGACCGATGTGCTGCAGGCAACGTCGCTCGCGCTCGACCACACCCCCGTCGACGTCGCCGAGGAATACGGACGAGCGCTTCAGACCAGCGTCGAGCAGTTCGCCACGAGCACACACCACGTCGCGATCAACCAACTGGAACAGTTCGAGCTGGGAGTAGAACCGAGCATGCTCAACAACGTCACCGACCTCGTTACCGACTTCACCTCGGCGGGCGACGTCGACAGCCTGCTGACCCCGCAGTCGGCGAGCGAGAACAACGCCACCGGCAACGGGTTCGGCAACATCAACGTGGGCACGGACCAGAACCACGACCACAACCACGACCTGCAGGACTCGCAGAACTTCATCAACGCCCACGACTTCATCAACATCGACGGCGGCTCGGGCGACGCGGTCAGCAGCGTGGCTAGCACGGTCGGCGACGTGACCTACGGCACCGTCACCCAGATGACCGACTCCTTCGACAACACCGTCGACGCCTCCACCAACCTCGCCACGGGCACCCTCGACACCGCCGTCGGTGTCGCCGCGGGCGCGGCAGGCATGGCCTCGGGTGCGGCCGAGGGCACCGGCGTCGCCGACCTCGCCACCGACGTGACCGGTCTCGCCAGTGAGACCACCGACCTCGCGGGCGGGTCCACCGACCTCATCAGCGGCGGCGTCCCGGCCGTAGGCGGCGTCCCGGCCGTAGGCGACGTCGCCGACACCGCCACCGGCCTGGCCGGCGGCGAAGCGGACCTCAAGGGGGTCACCGACCTCGCGGGCGGTGCCGCCGACCTGAACGGCGTCACGGACCTCGCAGGCGGCGTCGCGGGCGACATCCCGGTCGCGGGCGACGTCGCGGGAACCGCCACCGGTGCCGTCGGCGGCGTGACCGACCTCGCGGGCGGCGCTGAGGACGTCGAGGGCGTCACCGAGCTCGCAGGCGGCGTCGCGGGCGAGGTCCCGGTCGCGGGCGAGGCCGTCAACACGGTCGGCAGCGTCGCGGGTCCGGCCGTCGCGCCGGTCACCGAAGCCCTGCCGACCGAGGACGTCCCGGTCGTCAACGAGGTGGCCGAGGCGCTGCCGCAGGAAGACGTCTCGATCCCGGAGGCCGGTCCGGCCGACGCGGTCAACGGCTTGGTCGGTGGCACCGTCGACGAGGTCAACCACCTCACCGGCGCCACCGAGGGCCTGGGCGTCGACGGCCTGCTCTGAACGGAGCCGACGACCTGACACGACACGCCTGGCGCGCATTCCGGCGCTGACCACGTCGGTATCCGGCGTGCTCGTTCCCTGATCGGGCCGGGACCTTCCGAGGTCCCGGCCCGATCGTCGTCCCACCACCCGGCAAGAGGGCATCGCGGAGTGATCCGGGTTGCGCACAGGTCCCTGACCACAGCCTCGATCCGCGCGGCGCAGTCTCGTGTGATCAGCGAGAATGCTCACTGTGAGTGCGTGATCCACCACTGATCCAGCGAGCTATCCCCCATCCGGGTTTCCCTTCGTCGGGAAGACGCGCAACAATCGGTGTCGTGATCGAGACGGCACTGGTGGAGCTGATCGATCGGGCGACTGCGGAATGCGCGGATCAGCAGCGTGCCGATCTGCACAGCCGACTGCGGCAGATCCGCAACCGGATCCTGGACCCCGCGCAGCTCGTCCTCGTCGTCGGCGAGGCGAAACAGGGCAAGAGCGAGCTCATCAACTCGCTCGTCAACGCCACCGTCTGCCCCGCGGGTGACGACGTCACGACCACCGTTCCCACCGTCGTCCGCTACGCCGACGAACCCAGCGCCCAGCTCGTCGAACACGAGCCCGCGCACGGGCCCGCAGGCGCGGACCGGCTGCCCGTACCCATCGAACGGGTCCGCGAACACGCCGAGGAAGCCGTCACCGACGGCCGCCCCCTCACCCGGACCGAGGTCGGCATCCCGCGCGGCCTGCTCAAGAACGGGCTGGTCCTCATGGACACGCCCGGAGTGGGCAGTGTCTCGGCCACCCCGACCGCGGCGACCCTCGCCGCCGTCGCCGAAGCCGACGCGCTGCTCATGGTCAGCGACGCCACCCAGGAACTGACCACCCACGAACTCGCGTTCCTGCGGCAGGTCACCGCCCTGTGCCCGAACGTCGCGCTGGTCCAGCCCAAGACCGACGTGACGCCGCACTGGCGACGCGTCGTCGAGGTCAACCGCAAGCACCTGTCCAACGCGGGCATCACCGGCCGGATCTTTCCCGTCTCGTCCGCCGTGCGGCAGCTCGCCGCTCGCGCCCAGGACGCCGACCTCAACGCCGAATCCGGGTATCCGCCGCTGCTGGAGTACCTGCGCACCGAACTCGCGGGCGCCCACGACCAGCTCACCCGCAGGCTCGTCTCGCACAACGTCGCCGACGCGCTCGACCAGGTCATCACCACGCTCAAGACCGAACTCGCGGAGCAGAACCCGCGCACCGCCGCCGAGACACTGCTCGAACTCGAAGCCGCGCAACGGCGCGCCGAGGACCTCAAGCGCATGGTCGGCCGCTGGCAGAAGGTGCTCTCCGACGGCATTCAGGATCTCTACAGCGACATCGACTTCGACTTCCGGGAACGCACCTGGGAGATCCTGCACCAGGCCAACGAGACACTCGACCAGGCCGACCCGAACGTCGTGTGGGAGGACTACCAGGCGTGGCTCACCGACAGCTTGAAGCAGGCCGTCTCCGAGACCTACGAGTGGCTGCACGCACGCTCCGAACGGCTCAGTGAACGGGTCGCCGACCAGTTCCTCGAGGACCACGCGGCCTCGCTGCCCGACGTTCCCGAGCCGACGCCCCCCGAGGCCGCCGACGGCGTCCCCGATCCCCGCGCGCCCCGCAACGCGCACTACAAGCGCGGCGACCAGATCCTCACCGGACTGCGCGGTTCCTACGGCGGCGTCCTGATGTTCGGGCTCATGACAAGCATGCTCGGCCTGCCACTGATGAACGTGGTCTCGCTGTCAGCGGGTCTACTGCTGGGCAGCAAGAGCCTCAGCGAGGAGAAGGACTCGCGGCTCAAACGCCGCCAGGCCGAAGCGCGCACCGCCACCCAGCGCTACATCGACCAGGTGGTGTTCCAGGTCGGCAAGGACACCAAGGACACCATCCGGTCCACCCACCGCGCCCTGCACGACCACTTCAACCGGCTCACCGAGACCGACCAGCGAGAGGTCAACAACTCCATCCAGGAGATCAAGCGCACCGCCGAACGCAGCGCCGTCGACAGAGACCAACGCGCCCGCGACATCCGCAAGAAACTCGAGGACCTCTCGGTGCTGCGTAAACGTGCCGCCATGCTCACGACCAACCGGCTCAGCGCATGACGAACCCCCACCATCAGGCCGAACCCGACGACGGCCTGCTGCCACGGGCGCGCGCGCTGCTCACCCGCACCATGACCTTCTACCGTGACGATCCTCGGACGTCCCGGTGGCTGCGGGAACGGTTCGAACGGCTCGAGCATCCGCTTCGGCTCGCCGTCACCGGGCGCGTCAAGTCCGGCAAGTCCACGCTGATCAACGCTCTCATCGGCGAGCCCCTCGCGCCCACCGACGCCGAGGAACGCACCCAGGTCAACACGCTGTACCGGTACGGGCCCGAACCGAGGATCACGGTGCACACCCCGCACGGGGCAGAACAGAACATCCCGGTGACCACACTGGACGTCGGAACCATCCGCGACCTGCAGCACTGGCGTCCCGACGAGGTCTCCCGCCTGGTCATCGAATCGCCGGCCCCGGGACTGCAGGCGATCACCCTGTCCGAGACGCCCGGCGTGTCGTCCTCCGCGGTCCAGGAGACGGGGCGCGGCGCGCTCGCACAGATCCTCTCCGAGGCGGACGGGCTGCTCTACCTCACCCGCCACCCACACCAGACGGACGTGCAGTTCCTGCACTCGGTGCACGAACTGCACGTCGCACAGTGCGCGCCGATCAACACGATTCTCGTGCTCTCCCGAGCCGACGAGACCGGAAGCGGTGGCACCGAAGCACTTCCGGCCGCGGACAAGATCGCGCGACGTTACCGGGACGATCCACGGCTGCGCGCGTTCAGCCAGTACGTGATCCCCGTCGTCGGACTGCTCGGGCAGGCCGCGTCGTCGCTCACCCCGGACGAGGTGGCCGCACTCGGCAAGGTGGCCGCGCTGCCCGACGAGAACCTCGAAGCGTTGCTGCTCTCGGCCGACCGCTTCGCCCGCAACGAGAAGCCCGAGTCGGTGCCACGGGCCGTGCGGCTGGCGTTGTTCGAGAAGCTGGGCCGGTTCGGGCTGCAGCGCGCCGTCACCGCGATCCGGGACGGGGTCGGCGAACCGAAGAAGATCGTGAGCACATTGCTCGACGACAGCCGGCTCAACGATCTGCACGAGGCGGTGCACCAGCAGTTCATCGAGCGCCAGGACGCGTTGCGCGCCCGGTCGGTGCTGATGGCGCTGGACATGGTGTTGCGGGCGAACCCGCGCCCGGGATCCCACCAGCTCCGGGCCGAGTTGGAACGCATCCTCGCCTCGGCGCACGAGTGGCCCGAACTCCGGCTGATCTCGGCGCTGCGGTCGGGACAGATCCGTTTCGGCGGTGCACTCGACGAGGAGGCGCAGCAGCTGCTCGGCGGCGCGGGGGACGATCTGCGCAGCAGGCTCGGGCAAGCCTCGCGCACCTCGGACGGCACCATGGCGCACGTGGCAGGCGACGCCCTCACACGGTGGCGGTACCACGCACTCGACCCCGGGCGCGACCTCGTGCACCGCGAGGCGGCACGCACCGTCCTACGCACCTGTGAACGCTTGGTGCGTCGGACCCACTCCGGAACCTGACCCCTTCCGGCATTGCCCACTCGCCCTGAAACCGGCGCGACGACGGCACGCAGATCACCCGTTCAGGAAAGGGCTGTCCTCGTGTCTTGTCAGCGGCGGAGCCGCTGAGCAGTCACCACGCACGCAGCCCGACCACCCGCGGGTTCTCACCTCGTGGCTGGCGAGGACAGCGTCGACGTAATGTAGGGCGCTACCTGATGTCGACGATCCCGCAGCCAGCGACGAGGTGAGGTTCCGCCACGGAACCACCCACGCAGACCAATCCGCGCGGCTGCTCAACACCCGCCCACACACGAAAAGAACCCGGGCCGAAGCCCGGGTCCTCTTCGCTGCGAAAGAAGGCTCAGCCACCGTTCACCTTGTCGGCGATCTTGTCGCCGGTGGTCTTGTCGACGCTGCGCCAGTAGTTCAGCGCCTTCTCCAGGATCGGCTTGCTCACGCCGCCGGAGAGGTGACCGGCGACGTTGTCGACGAAGCGCGCGCGCTCCTCGTCGCTGAAGACCTCGCGGACCATGGTGCCCGGCTGACCGAAGTCGTCGTCCTCGGAGTGCAGCTCGTAGGCCGAGCGCACGACCTCCTGCTCGATGCCCGCGGCGGCGTCGTCGGTGCCGTAACTCGGGTCGGCGTGCGCGCCGCCGTAGGAGTTCGGCACGTAGACCGGGTCGTTGCCGAAGCTGTAGCGCATCGGGCCGTCCTTGGAGTAGCTGTTGACCTCCGAGACGGGACGGTTGACCGGCAGGTCCATGTAGTTCGCGCCGATCCGGTAGCGGTGCGCGTCCGGGTAGGCGAACAGCCGGCCCTGCAGCATCTTGTCCGGCGAGGTACCGATGCCCGGCACCAGGTTGGACGGCTCGAACGCGGCCTGCTCGATCTGGCCGAAGTAGTTCTCCGGGTTCCGATTCAGGACGAACCGGCCGACCTTGATCAGCGGGTAGTCGGAGTGCGGCCAGATCTTGGTCAGGTCGAACGGGTTGAACCGGTAGTCCGCGGCGTCCTCGTACGGCATGACCTGCACGTAAAGCGTCCAGCTGGGGTGCTCGCCGCCCTTGATGGTGTTCCACAGGTCGCGGATGTAGTGGTCACCGTCGGCGCCGGCGAGCCGGTCGGCCTCGTCCTGCGGCAGGAAGTCGTGGCCCTGGTCGGTCTTGAAGTGGTACTTGACCCAGAACTTCTCGCCCGCGGCGTTGACCCACATGTAGGTGTGCGAACCGTAGAGATTCATGTGGCGCCAGGTCTTCGGAATGCCGCGATCACCCATCAGCCAGGTCACCTGGTGCGCCGACTCGGGGCACTGGGTCCAGAAGTCCCACTGCATGTCGTTGTCGCGCAGGTGGTTGTCGGCGCGGCGCTTCTGCGAGTGGATGAAGTCCGGGAACTTGATCGCGTCGCGGATGAAGAACACCGGAGTGTTGTTGCCGACGAGGTCGTAGTTGCCCTCGGAGGTGTAGAACTTGATCGCCGTGCCGCGCGGGTCGCGCCAGGTGTCGGGGGACCCGAGCTCGCCCGCGACGGAGGAGAAGCGGATCAGGGTCTCGGTCGTGGCGCCCTGCTGGAACACGGCCGCCTTGGTGTACTGGCTGACGTCCTCGGTGGCCTCGAAGAATCCGAACGCGCCGCCGCCCTTGGCGTGCACCACCCGTTCGGGAACGCGCTCGCGGTTGAACTGCGCGTTCTTCTCGATGAGGTAATGGTCCTGCAGCAGGACCGGGCCGTTGGTGCCTGCGGTCAGCGAGTGGTTGTCGCTGGCGACGGGGATGCCCGCGTTGGTCGTGGTGGGTCGCGGCGAACTCACGAACCGTCCTCCTCATGGTGGTCTCGGCTGCCCTCCGGGGGCCGGTCGGCCTCGGAACGGCAGGTGGGACAGACCCCCCAGAACACGACTTCGGCCTCGTCCACGGCGTACCCGGCGGTGTCGAACGGGGTCAGACACGGCGCTGCGCCCTGCACGCAGTCGACGTCGTCCGTTCGGCCGCACTGTCGGCACACCAGGTGGTGGTGGTTGTCGGCGGTCCGGGTTTCGAACCGGGCCGGATGCCCGGCGGGTTCGATCCGGCGGACGAGCCCTGCGGAGGTGCACGCGTGCAGCACGTCGTAGACGGCCTGTGTGGACACCGAGCCGAGTTCGGTCCGCACCGCACCCGCCACCTGGTCGGTGCTCGAGTGCGGGTGTCCTTCCAACCACCGCAGCACGGCGAGCCGTGGCCTGGTCACCCGGAGCCCCGCGGTGCGCAACCGCGCCGTCGGATCGAACGCCTCGGGCGATCCGTTGTGCGGAGCCACCGCGGCACCGGTCCGTCCGGTGGTGCTCTCGGGCGCCGTCCTGGGGGTCATACGCACCCAGTATGGCACGACCAAACTGGAATCAGTCAAGAAAACTGGGGTGAACCCGCGTGCATTTGGAAACTGGCATGTGTCCCGTTGGGCACGGTCGTAGGTGACCAACCGGGGCAGGGCGAGAGGCTCAGGCGTACTGGACCATGTACCCCAGTTCCCCAATGCGTTCTCAGTCCGTGCCGGGGACCAGTTCCCGTACGAGGCGAGCGAGTTCCGCGATCGAGGGCCTGCGCTCGGCGAGCAGCCGAGCAGCCTCCCGGTCGGGCGCGACCGTGTCGTGCGGCGTCACCAGCGCCGACGCCTCGTCCAGCGAGTCCAGGCCGCCGAGCGCCCGCCAGCCCAGCAACACGGCACCGAGGCCGGAGCCCGCCTCCGCGTCGGCCAGGTGCAGTTCGCCGTCGAGTGCGGCAGCGATGGCCGTCGCCCAGACACGGCTCCGAAAGCCGCCGCCGGTCGCGCGCACGGACCGCACCTCGGCGCCCGACTCCCGCACCGCGTCCTGGACGAGCGCGAGCTGCTGGGCGACTCCCTCCACGATCGCGCGGGTGATCTCCGCACGTCCGTGGTACCGGCGGAGCCCGACGAGCGCACCAGTCAGCCCGGGCTCCCACCACGGCGCACGCTCACCGAGCAGGTACGGCAGGGCCACGAGCCCTTCGGCGCCGTGCGGCACCTCCGCCGCCTCCTCGAGGAGGTCCGGCACCTCGACCCCGAACGCGTCGGCCGCCCACTGCCCGACGACCGCTCCATTGCTGACCGCGCCACCGATCACCCACCGTCCGTCGGCGAGCGCGTAACTGAACGTGCGGCACCGCTCATCGACCCCGGGCTCGTTCCGGACGACACGCAACGCGCCACTCGTCCCCAGGGACAGGGCCGCGACGCCCGGCTCGATCGCACCCACGCCGAGGTTGGCCAGCGGACCGTCTCCGCCACCGAGTACGACCGGGATGCCCTGCGGCAATCCGACCGCATCAGCGACCTTC
This sequence comes from Allosaccharopolyspora coralli, assembly GCF_009664835.1. Classification (NCBI taxonomy): domain Bacteria; kingdom Bacillati; phylum Actinomycetota; class Actinomycetes; order Pseudonocardiales; family Pseudonocardiaceae; genus Allosaccharopolyspora; species Allosaccharopolyspora coralli. The sequence continues at coordinate 253,908 of NZ_CP045929.1, read as the reverse complement.
GCGGACAGCGGGACGGAGTCGACCGGTGCCCGCAGCGGCGGGAGCTGGTCGGCCGTCACTCCGGCGACCTCGAGGGCGGGTTCGTGCCAGTCCAGTTCGGCCATGCTCTGCAGTCCGGTGCCCGAAGCCAGCGAATGCTCCGCGACGAGGGCGTCGCGTTCACCGTTGAACGCGGCCAGCACCACGTCCTTGAGCCCGCACCACTGGACGGCTCCGTTCGTGAGGTCGGAGCGCCCCGAGTTCAGCCAGGCGAGCTTCACCATGACCGACTGCGTGTGCACCGGAGTTCCGGTCGCCCGGTGCAGATCCGGCGACGACGCGTCCTCCCGGAGTCGACGCGCGACGTCGGCCGCGCGCGTGTCGGCCCAGGTGAACGCAGGCGTGACGGCGGCGCCGGAGTCGTCCAGACCGACGAGCGTGTGCATCGCCGTACTGAACGACAAGCCCACGACCTCGTGGCCGTGCGCAGCGGTCCACGTGACACAGTCGGCGACCGCCTCGATCGCCGCGTCCCGGACCGTGCCGGGATCCTGTACCGCTTCGCCGGGCTCGTCCGTGCGCAGTGGATAGCCGCGCTCAGTCTGGTGCAGCACATGCCCGTGTCGAGTTCCCGCGACGACCTTGGTGGACGTGGTGCCGAGGTCCACCCCGAGCACCACCTGCTCCGATTCCGTGCCTGACATACCCCCAACCTATCGGCCACGAGCCGACGTTCCGTGCGGCGAGATCAGGGAGCGGGCCCGCGTCGCGCCAGCGACGGCAGGTCCAGGGTCAGAGGGAACGGCTGTTCCAGGATCATCTCGCCGCCACCGTCGAAGACCACGTCGTAGGTTTCGCCGCCGAGTCGCATCGCCGTCACCGACACCGAGTCGCCGAGCTCCACGACCCAGTAGAACGGGATGCCTGCCTTCGCGTATTCGAAGAGCTTGTACACCCGGTCCATCCGGGACGAGCCGGGTGAGATCACCTCGACCGCGAGGACGACGTCCTGGGCGTGCAACCGGTTCGGGTTCTGGTCGATCAGATCGGTCGAGGCGACCACCACGTCGGGCACGCGCAAGGTCGGCGGATAGGACGCCGTGAGGACGACCTCCACGTCCAACATGGCTTCCCAGCGTTCGTCAAGCTGCTGATCAAGCAGTGAAGCGAGTCGCTTCACCACCCGCTGGTGCAGGCTCGCGGCTTTCGGGGTCACGTGCAGCACGCCTTCCTGGAGCTCGTAGCGGCGCGAATCGTCCTCGGGCAACCGCTCGAACTCGTCCAGGCTGAGCAGGTGGTCGGGCCAGGTCATCGCTGTCATACCTCCACAACTGCCAGCCGTCAGGAACGATCTCCAGGAAAACCATGGGGGAACACACGTTCGAATGACCGGGTTCGCCTGCTCGATATCACGATACGGCGGACCTACGACCAAGGCAGAAGCCCTGATCCCGTCCCGCTTGACGCATTCCTATATGGGAATATGATTCTCCTCATGGCACGAGCAGCGACGACGTCGGACGTCTTCAACGCGATCGCCGAGCCGCAGCGCCGCGAGATCCTGGTGCTGTTGCGGGCAGGAGAGAGGCCGGTGACCGAGCTGGCCCAGGAGCTGGGGATGTCCCAGCCGAGGGCGTCCAAACACCTGGGCGTGCTCCGGGAAGTCGGGCTGGTGCGGGACCGCAAGGCGGGCAAGCTGCGCCTCTACGGCCTGGACGCCCGCGGGCTGCGACCGGTGCATGAGTGGACCGGCGGGTTCGAACGGTTCTGGAACGAGAGCTTCGACCGGCTGGACGCGTACGTGCAGGACATCAAGCAGGCGAGAGGGAAGGAGTAGCTGATGAGCGAGACGGGACGAGGGGCGTCGGCGCGGTCCGCGACGGAGGACCGCGAGACCGTGGTCTCCCGAGTCATCGACGCCCCGCGGGAGCTCGTGTTCGAGGCGTTTACCGAGGTGCGGCACCTGTCGCGGTGGTGGGGGCCGACGGGGTTCACGACCACCACACGGTCCTTCGAGTTCCGCGTCGGCGGGGAGTGGGACTTCGTGATGCACGGGCCGGACGGGACGGACTACCCGGAGTGGATCACCTGGACCGAGATCGTCCCGCCGGAGGAGATCACGCTGCTGCACGGCGAGTACCGCGGCGACCCGAACGCGTTCGAGTCCGTACTCACGTTCGTGCCCGACGGTGCGGCCACCCGGATCGAGATGCGCACGGTGTTCCCCACCAAGGAGCTCCGCGACGAGGCGGTCGAGACCTACCACGCGATCGAGGGCGGCAGGCAGACCCTGGGCAACCTGGCTGCCTACGTCACCGAGACCGTCCGGAGGGGAGCTGAGGACTGATGACCGGGGAAGGTGTTCTTCAGCGTGTCGATGTCGCTGGACGGCTTCACCGCTCCCGAGTCGACGGACGTCCGGGAGAGCCTGAAGCTCGGCGAGGAAGGGCGCGACAACGACATCGCACGGGAGACATTCGAGCGCACCGGCGCGAGCGTGATGGGCAAGCGCATGTTCGAGCTCGCGAGCAGTCCTGGCCGGCGGAGCCGCCGTTCCACACGGGGGTGTCCGTCGTGACCCACGAGAAGCGTGACCCCTGGAAACGGTCGGGCGGGACCACTTTCCACTTCGTCAACGACGGCATCCACAGCGCGCTGGAGCAGGCCCGCGAGGCCGCCGGGGACCGGGACCTCCGCATCTCAGAAGGCGTTGTGGAACTTGGGTGGGTGGTCCGGTACCGCCGCCCCAGTTCGCGCGCTACCGGCACAACGCCAGTTCCCAAATGCGCTCTCACACTGCGGGGCGGCGCCAAGTGCGTTCGGTGGCGAACAGGTAGTTGCGACGATCCGTCGTGACCTCGTCGGCCGGGACCCAGTCCCCGTCCTTCCATACGTGCATCGAGTAGCCGAGGTCGCGCAGCATGCGACTGAACTCCGCGGCGGTCTGGTCGTATCGCGACAAGTGCCGGTCCTCGATCTCCAGCAGCAGCGTCGGCCGGTCCCGCTCGATCGTGCTCGACGCTCCCTGGACCACCGACGGCTCGAACCCTTCGACGTCGATCTTCATGAAGTCGACTCGCTCGATCCCGCGATCCGCGCACACCTTGTCGACGGTGGTGACGGGAACGGCGATGGTCCGTGTCCAGCAGAATTTCCCGGACTTCACGGACTTCCCGTGCTGTGTCGTCACCCCGTCGGCGAGGTGCGCGTGCCCGTGAATCGGCAATCCGAACTTGACCGGGAGAAGGATGTCGAAGGTCCCCTGCTCACGCCCCACACCGGCGCGATCGACGGTCATGTGCTGTGCGCCTGCGACGTTTTTCCCGGCACGCAGCAGGAAATGCGACTTGAACTGTGGCTCGAAGCTGTGCACGACTCCGGTCGGGCCCACGAGATCGGCCAGCGAGTAGCTGTACATGCCGTACGCGGCACCGATGTCGAAACACACGTCACCGGGGCGCACGAACCGGCGCAGACCGAGAACCTCCGGTTCGACCAGTCGCACCGACGCTGCTGTGCGCAATGCCGATGCCACCGCCGACAGTCGACGTCGCGTGCGGCCGAACCCGCTCGGCACGTTGTTCCAGACTGACACGATCCCGGATCCCCCTCTGAGTGCCTGTCTTCGGTCGAGGCGACCCCAACGCCGCGAGGTGCGCTAGAACGCGGGTAAGCGACCGCCGACCACAGACAGCTTCTGACGCCGTCTCGAGCTGATCGTAGTGCCCCCTGCCGACGCGTCGGCGGACTCCCGTTCGAACGAAACAGCGCCCGAGGTTCCCGTCGCCGGAAACCTCGGGCGCCGCTGTCGTCGTATCTTGTCAGCGGCGGCGCCGAGCAGTCATCACGCACGCAGCACGACCACCCGCGGGTTCTCAGCGCCCTCCTCGCGAGGACAGCGATTTCGCCGCGTAGGCCGCTACTCAAGAAATCGATCCCGCAGCGAGGAGGGCGCTGAGGTTCCGCCACCCAACCGACCACGCAAGACCGTCTGAACGGCGCGCTCAGTTCGCGAGGGTCTCGGCGATCTCGTAGGTGTTGAGTGCGGCCCCCTTGCGCAGGTTGTCCCCGCACACGAAGAACTCGAGCGTGTTCGGGAAGTCGAGCGCCTGACGCACCCGCCCCACGTAGGTCGGGTCGCCGCCGACGACCGCGGCGGGCGTCGGGAAGACCTCGTTGTCCGGGTCGTCCTGCAACACGATCGAGTCCTGCGAGCGGAACACCTTGTGCGCCTGCTCCACGGTGACCTCGCGCTCGAAGGTCGCGTGCACCGCCAGCGAGTGCGTCGTCAGCACCGGCACCCGCACGCAGGTGGCCGAGACCTTGAGGTCGTCGATGCCGAGGATCTTGCGAGACTCGTTGCGGACCTTGAGCTCCTCCGAGGTCCAGCCGTCGTCCTTGCGCGAGCCCGCCCATGGCACCACGTTCATCGCCAGCGGAGCCTTGAACGGAGTCTCCTCGGACAGTCCGGCGGCAGCCAGCGCCTCGGCGACGTCGCCAGCGCGGGCACCGACGTTCTTGCCCGCGACGGCCGCGATCTCGGCGTAGAGCCGGTCGACGCCTTCCTGGCCCGCGCCGGAAGCGGCCTGGTACGACGAGACGACCAGCTCACGCAGGCCGAACTCGTGGTGCAGGGCACCGAGCGAGGCCATCATCGACAGCGTCGTGCAGTTCGGGTTCGCGACGATGCCCTTCGGGCGCTCGTGCACCTTGCTCGCGTTGACCTCGGGCACCACCAGCGGCACCTCGGGGTCGAGCCGGAACGCGCCCGAGTTGTCCACGGCGATCGCGCCGCGCTCGGCGGCGATCGGCGCCCACTTCGCCGAGATCTCGTCCGGAACGTCGAACAGGGCGATGTCCACCCCGTCGAACGCCTCGGGACTCAGCTCGACGACGGTCTTCTCCTCGCCGCGGACGGTCATCTTCTTGCCCGCCGACCGCGCGGAGGCGATCAGCCGGACCTCGCCCCACGGCACGGAGGGACGGTTGTCGATGATGTCGATCATCACGGTGCCGACGGCGCCGGTGGCGCCGACGATCGCGACGGTGGGTCCGGTGCTCATCAGATACCACTCCCGGCGTAGACCACGGCCTCCTCGTCGCTGCCGAGACCGAAGGCCTCGTGCAGCGCCTGCACGGCGGTGTCGAGCTGACCCTCGCGGATCAGCACCGAGATGCGGATCTCCGAGGTGTTGATGATCTCGATGTTCACTCCGGCATCGGAAAGCGCCTCGCAGAAGGTCGCCGTCACGCCCGGGTGCGAACGCATGCCCGCGCCCACCAGCGAGACCTTGCCCACGTGGTCGTCGTAGACCACTTCGTCGAACCCGACGCTGTCCTTGATCTTTTCCAGTGCGGCGACGGCCTCTGGCCCGTTGCTCTTCGCGGCGGTGAAGGTGACGTCGGTGCGGCCGGAGTTCGTACTGGAGACGTTCTGCAGCACCATGTCGATGTCGATCTCGGCAGCGGCGACGGCACGGAAGATCTGCCCGGCCACACCGGGGTTGTCCGGCACGCCGCGCACGGTGACCTTCGCTTCCGACCGGTCGTGCGCGACGCCGGTGATCATCGCTTGTTCCACGGAAAGATCCTCCACTGAGCCGGACACGATGGTTCCGGGCTTGGGCGAGTACGACGAGCGGACGTGCAGCGGGACGCCGTACCGGCGCGCGTACTCCACGGCGCGCAGGTGCAGCACCTTCGCGCCGGTCGCGGCCAGCTCGAGCATCTCCTCGTAGGTGACGCGGTCGAGGTGCTGGGCGTTGCTGACGATCCGGGGGTCGGCAGTGTAGACGCCGTCGACGTCGGTGTAGATCTCGCAGACGTCGGCCTGCATCGCCGCCGCCACCGCGACGGCGGTGGTGTCCGACCCGCCGCGGCCGAGCGTCGTGATGTCCTTGGTGTCCTGGGAGACGCCCTGGAATCCTGCGACGAGCACCACTTGTCCCTCGTCGAGCGCTTCCTGCACCCGACCGGGTGTGACGTCCATGATGCGGGCGTTCTGGTGAGCAGAGGTGGTGATCACTCCGGCCTGCGAGCCGGTGAACGAGCGGGCCTCCACGCCGAGAGCTTCGACCGCCATCGCCACGAGGGCGTTGGAGATCCGCTCACCGGCGGTCATCAGCATGTCGAGCTCGCGCTGCGGCGGCGCAGGATTCACCTGCTGCGCCAGGTCGAGCATCTCGTCGGTGGTGTCCCCCATGGCGGAGCACACGACGACGACGTCGTTGCCCGCCTTGCGGGTCTCGACGATGCGTTCGGCCACCCGTTTGATTCGATCAGCACTCTCGAGTGAGGAACCGCCGTACTTCTGGACGACGAGCGCCACGTGAAAAAACCTCCTCGAGCCGTGCGGCGTCCCGGGTTGGACGTATGGAGAGTCGGCCCCTTCCCACGCCGGGGTCGAGACGACCCGGCGACACGCCAACAGCTCCGCGACCGGCCCCAGAGCAGCGACAACACACCCGTCTCGGGAGGTCGGCGCCCTGGACCGAGCCGCTCCGCTGCCGAACCAGCTTACCGAATCACCACCTCCGAACCCCAGCCCCGAACCCGACCACTAGCCTGTGGGACCGGCTTTTCGACGCGGGCGGAGGAGGACGGTGTCCACCACTGCGGAACCGGTCGACCCCCCACGGGCCGGGGTCACCGACACGCCGGGTGTGCAGCACAAACAGCTCATTCCACGGTGGCTGTCGACCACCCTCGACCGGGTGCTCGCGCATCGCCGCCGAGTGCTGCTGTGGGCGCCGGGTGTGGTTTACCTCGCAATTCGTGCGATGGGGCTGCTCACCCTGACCCTGCTGTCCGCGGCCAACGGTGAGTCGCTGGTCGACAACCTCGGCGCGTGGGACGGCGAGTGGTACCTGGAGGTCGCCGCGCACGGCTACGGCGGTGTCGATTCGTCGATGGTCGACGGCTACGGCAGACGGCTACCCGAGACACCGTTGGCGTTCTTCCCCGGCTACCCGCTGCTCATCCAGCTGGTGGCGCTGCTGCCCGGGGTGAACGTGCTGGTCGGGGCGGTCGTGGTGAGCCTCGTCGCGGGGGTCGCGCTGGCCTACGCGCTGTATCGGATCGGGGTGCGCCTCGGCGGCGGCCCGAAGGTCGGATTGCTGTTCGTGGCGCTGTTCGCCGCCTCGCCGATGTCGGTCGTGCTGTCGATGGCGTACTCGGAGGCGGTGTTCTGTGCGCTCGCCGCCTGGGCTCTCGTGGGCGTGCTCGAACGCAACTGGGTACTCGCGGGCGTGATGTGCGCGGCGGCCGGGCTGATCCGCCCCACGGCGGCGGCGGTGGTGGCGGTCGTCGGCCTCGCGGCCCTGATCGCGATCGTGACTCGCCGGGACGGGTGGCGGCCGTGGTTCGCCGCGCTGGCGGCACCGGCGGGACTGGGCCTCTACATCGGCTGGGTCGCCGTGCAGACGGGCTCGCTCGGCGGCTACTTCGACCTGCAGCAGCGGGGCTGGTCGTCCGCGTTCGACGGCGGCGTCGCCACCGGCGCCTTCGTGCTGGAGACTCTCGCGACCCCGAACTCCGCGTTCGAGACGGTCACCGCGTGGGTGATCGTCGCGTCGGTGGTGCTGCTGGTGTTGTGTGTGCGCCGCCGGATGCCGTGGCCGTTGCTCGCGTTCGCCGCCATCGTGCTCGCGCTCGACCTCGGCTCCGACGGGCTGATGTACTCGAAGGTGCGGTTGATGTTGCCCGCGTTCCCGCTGTTGCTGCCTGTCGCGATGGGCCTCGCTCAGCGACGGACCGCGACGGCCGTGGCGACGTCGGTGCTGCTGGTCCTGTTCGGCTCGTGGTTCGGCGCCTACTCGTTGACCGCATGGGAGTACGCCATCTGAGAATGGAGGGCGCGTGATCTGTGCTGATGGCCCCCGACCCACCAAGCAAGACCACCCGACAACCCGTGAGGTGAAGGAATGAGTTCTTCGATCGAGACCGGCCGCGCGGCCGAGACCTCCGTGCCGCTGCACCCGATCCTGGCGCAGCGCTGGAGCCCGCGTGCGTTCGACGCCACCGCCGAGGTGACCGACGCGCAACTCGCGGCGCTGTTCGAGGCGGCGCGCTGGGCTCCCTCGTGGGGCAACAGCCAACCGGCCCGCTACGTCCTCGGGCGACGCGGGGACGCGACCTTCGAGCTGATCCGCTCGACGCTCTCCCGGGGCAACTCCTGGGCCGGATCGGCGTCGGCGCTGGTGATCGGGGTGGCCAAGAGCGTCGGCGACGAGGGCGACCCGCTGCCGTACCACGCCTACAGCCTCGGACTGGCGACGCAGAACCTCGTGCTGCAGGCAGTGGACGAGGGCCTCGTCACGCACCAGATGGCCGGCTTCGACGCGGACCGCGCGCGCGAACTGCTCGGGATCCCGGACGGTTTCGACCCGTGGGTGGCGATCGCGGTCGGCACACTCGGCGAGGTTGCGGACCTCCCGGAGTCCTTGCAGCGCAAGGAGAACGCGCCCCGGAACCGGCACGACCTGGCGGAGCTCGTGTTCACCGGGGACTGGCAGAACCCGGTGTTCCCCGGCGACTCCCGGAACTGAATCCCGTCATCGAGGCCGCGCTGGTCGAGGCTGTGGTCAGACACGGTGCGCCGAGGGTCTCCGCTCCCGCATCCAGCCGCGAGGGGAGGTTCCGCCACTGCAACCACCAGCGCAGATCAATCCGCGCACCCGCATAGCGGGACCACCCCGAACCTCACGGTCCGGCCTCGGTCCGGCCCCGTGCCACGGTCGGCGTCCTATCGTGATCGCGTCATGAATTCCCCTGGGTGGGCGAGCACTCGCGCGCGAGCGGCGTCGTGGGACGACGCCGACGCACTCGCGGCCACACGCTCAGCGTTCCTCCTGCGTGAGGGGGTCCTGCACTGCGACGGAACCGGGGTTCGCGCAAGGACGACCGGAAGCGGCACCGCACCTGACGTTCTCGGACGGCTCGCGTCGCTGACCGGAGCCACCCCTGACGAGATCCGCCTCGCGGACTCGGCCTCGATGAACACGTTCGCGACGCTGCTCGCGGCCACGCGGCTCCGGCCGGACCGTCCGGTGCTCCTGCTCGACTCCGGACGCGCCGCCGCCGACCGGTATCTCGCCCGCTCGGCGGCGGACTTCAGGGGCGGCCGGCTGCACTGGTGGGATCCGGCGGAGGACCTCGACTCGGTGGTGGACGAGCAGGTCGCCGTCGTGTCGCTGTCGCACACCGATCCGGTGAGCGGAGGCGTGCGCGACGCCGCCGCGATCACCGCGCGAGTGCACGCGCACGGTGCGCTCGTCGTGTGGGACGTGACGGGGTCGACGGGAGCGCTCGACGTCGCACTCCGGGACTGGGACGCGGACTTCGCCGTGGGATGCGGGCACAAGTTCCTCGGCGGCGGCCCGGACGCGCCGTCGTTCACGATGACCGCCCGACGACACCACGACACACTCGCCGCCGGACCGGGTGACATCGGCGGCGGCGTTCCCCACCCCGCCGCGCGCGCCGACAACACCCTGTCGACCTCCGGTCTCGGAGCCGGGCTCGCCGCACTCGAGGGCATCCCCCCGGAGCGGCTACACGCAAAGACAGCGGGACTGGTGCGACTGTTCCTGGAACTGCTCGTCGACCTGCCCGTGGACGTCGTCCGCCCTGCTTCGGGACAACCGCACGGGCCGCACGTCACGCTGCGGCACGACCACGCCCGCTGGCTCACCGGTGAGTTGTTCGCCCGAGGCGTGCTCGTCGATCACGTCGAGCCGGACCTGGTGCGGTTCGTGTTCGCACCCGCGTGGCTGTCCTACGGCGACGCGGTGGAAGCGGCGGAAACGCTGCACGAGGTCCTCGCCGCCGGATTGCCGCCCGGTGCTCAGCCCAGCGCCCGCAGGATGCGCACCGCCAACGAGGTCACCAACAGCCAGAACAACGCGGCCGCACCGTAGTTGACCAGCACCGACAGCTGCGGATCCTCCGGCGTGAACAGGTTCGAGAAGCCCAACGCCAAGAACTCGGCCCACTCGGCGACGAACTGAGTGATCGGGTTCTGCTGGTTCGCACCACCGATGGTCAGCACCACGTGAGCGCTGAGCAGCAACGCCGCGACCGTGCCGATCCAGCGCACGACGGCGACGAGCACGCCGACGGTGCGCGAGCGGGCGTGCGCCACGTCGAACCGCCTGCGCTTGCCCTCCGCAGGGGTCGACGCCGTCCCCGTGTTCGCGTTCGCGTTCGCGTTCGCCGACGTCGTCTCCGTGTTCTCGGTCATATCGGAAGTGTGGCACGCACCGTCGTCGAAAACTACCGGCCGGTAGGGAGTTGTTACCGCTCACGGCGCGGACCGAGAGCTGCGGTCGGGACTAACGGAACCAGCCGTCGTGGTGTCTTGTCAGCGGCGGAGCCGCTGAGCGATCACCACGTACGCAGCCCGACCACCCGCGGGTCCTCAGCGTCCTCCTCGCGAGGACAGCGGTTTCGCAGCGTAGGCCGCTACTCAAGAAACCGATCCCGCAGCGAGGAGGGCGCTGAGGTTCCGCCACCCCACCACCCACGCAAACCAGCCCGCACACCCTCCAACCTCAGCCGAGGACTTTCGCGAGTAGGGCCCCGAGCACCATCCAGAACGCGGCCGCGAGCCCGAAATCGACGAGGACCTGCAACACCGGGCTCGGTGTGTCGATCAGGCCGGGGAAGAACAGCGCCAACGGGACCGCGGCCTGCCCGACCGAGTCCGCCAACCGCGTGTTCGGCACGTTCACCAGCACGAACAGGATGTGCATCACCATCAGGACGGCCACCAGGAACCCGGCGCCGTTGAGTAGCACCGCGACCCCGGACGACCCTTTCTTCGCAGCCATGGGCCACAGTCTGCATGGGTGATCACGCTCGGCGTTCCGCCACCCGGAGGCCGGGGCCGAACCGGAACGCGGTTCCAGCATCCGGACGGGGATTTGCACGCCGCGCCCCCGGCCCGGTTAGTCTGAGCACGTGGCACGCGCTCTCCTGCTTGGTCGCCGCGACGGGGTCTGATCGACCGGCCCCTCGTCGCGGGGTACCGACGCGCCGGTCTTGACGTCCCAGACCGACCCCGCAGCAGGAGTTTCGAAGCAGATGACCACTCCGTCCGAACCCAGCGCCCCGTTCGCAGGCGACATCACCACGCCCGCCCGGCCGGCCCCTGCCGACCAGCAGCCGTGGAACCCGCAGCGCGGCAGCGCGATGCCGTACCACCGCTACCGCCCGTTCCACGAGCTCGTCGAGGACGTCTCGCTGCCGGACCGCACCTGGCCGGACACGCGCATCACCCGCGCACCGCTGTGGTCGGCGGTCGACCTGCGGGACGGCAACCAGGCCCTGATCGACCCCATGTCGCCCGCGCGCAAACGGCGCATGTTCGAACTGCTCGTGCGCATGGGCTACAAGGAGATCGAGGTCGGGTTCCCGGCGGCCAGCCAGACCGACTTCGACTTCGTCCGCGAGATCATCGAGGACGGGGCCGTACCCGACGACGTCCGCATCCAGGTACTGACCCCGTGCCGCCCGGAGCTGATCGAACGCACCTTCGCCTCGTTGGAAGGGGCGAACAGGGCGATCGTGCACCTCTACAACTCGACGTCGATCCTGCAGCGCCGGGTGGTCTTCGGTGAGGAACGCGAAGGCATCAAGAAGATCGCAACCATGGGTGCGGAGCTCGCGGTGGAGTACGCGAACAAGTACTCCGACACCGACTTCCGGTTCCAGTACTCGCCGGAGTCCTACACCGGAACCGAGCTGTCCTTCGCGGTGGAGGTCTGTGACGCGGTCACCGAGATCTGGCAGCCCACCCCGGAGCGCCCGGTGATCCTGAACCTGCCCGCCACGGTCGAGATGGCCACGCCGAACGTGTACGCGGACTCGATCGAGTGGATGCACCGCAACCTGGCGCGCCGCGACTCGGTGATCCTCTCGCTGCACCCGCACAACGACCGTGGCACCGGCGTCGCCGCCGCCGAACTCGGCTACCAGGCGGGCGCCGACCGCATCGAGGGCTGCCTGTTCGGCAACGGCGAGCGCACCGGCAACGTCGACCTCGTCGCGCTGGGAATGAACCTGTTCAGCCAAGGCATCGACCCGCAGATCGACTTCTCCGACATCGACCACGTCAAGCGCACCGTCGAACACTGCAACCAGCTTCCCGTCGGCGAGCGCACCCCGTGGGGCGGCGAGCTGGTCTACACGGCGTTCTCCGGCAGCCACCAGGACGCCATCAACAAAGGCCTGGACGCGCTGCGGAAGGACGCCGAACGCGCGGGAAACCGCGTCGACGACCACCCGTGGGAAGTGCCGTACCTGCCGATCGACCCGAAGGACGTGGGCCGCAACTACGAGGCCGTGATCCGGGTCAACTCGCAGTCCGGCAAGGGCGGCGTCGCCTACATCATGAAGGCCGAGCACCAGCTCGACCTGCCGCGCAAGATGCAGATCGAGTTCTCGAAGCTGGTGCAGGAGCGCACCGACAGCGACGGCGGCGAGGTCGCCCCGAACACGATGTGGGAGGTCTTCTCCGACGAGTACCTGGAGACCACCACGCCGTTGACGCTCGTCCGGCAGCGCTTCGAAGCCTCCGAGGACGGCGCCACCCGCACCGAGACGATCACCGCGACCGTCGTCGCCGACGGCGAGGAGCACGAGATCCGGGGCACCGGCAACGGACCGGTGTCGGCGTTCGTCGACGCACTCACCCAGGTCGGGCACCACGTGCGTGTCATGGACTACCACGAGCACGCGCTGACCTCGGGTGACGACGCGCTGGCCGCGGCCTACCTGGAGTGCGCGGTGGACGGCTCGTCCGGGCCCGAGGTGTTCTGGGGCGCCGGCGTGGACGCCTCGACCGTGACCGCCTCGCTCCGCGCGGTCGTGTCGGCGGTCAACCGCGGCTCCCGCTGACGAGCAATGCCGGGAAGTTCGGGGCTGGGTGGGTGGTTCCGTAGCGGGTAAACCACGTACGCAGCTGGACCACCCGCGGGTTCTCAGCGCCCTCCTCGCGAGGAGGGCGCTGAGGTTCCGCCACCCGACCCACCACGCAAGACCCTCTGAAGTCCTCAGTCGTGTTCGGCGTGCACTTCGTCGTGTTGGTGCGCGGCCCGGTTCGCCCGCTTGCGGATCCGGAACACGACGACCACGGTGAGCACGATCGTCGCCAGCAACAACAGGTACGAGGCACGGCTGATCCACTGCTGGGCGACCAGACCGAACAGGTAGGCGACCGTGGTGACCGTGCCCACCCAGGCGATGGCGCCGGAAGCGTTCGCGAGTAGGAACTTCGGGTAGGACATGCGCAGCACGCCCGCGAGTGGCCCCGCGAGAATCCGGAGCAGCGCGACGAACCGGCCGCCGAAGACCGCCCACGCGCCCCACCGTTCGAAGGTGGCTTCCGCGTCGGCGATCACGTGGGGACCGAAGTGTTTCGGGGACTTCTTGCCCGCCCACTTCAGCAACGAGCGTCCGTAGCGGTGGCCCACGGCGTAGCCGATGGAGTCACCGATGATGGCACCGGTCGCGGCGAACACGCCGAGCCACACCGGGTCGGCGATGCCTTGGGCCGCGGCCACGGACGCGCTGATGAGCATGATCTCGCCCGGCAGCGGGATGCCGATGCTCTCCAGCCCGATGATGCCGCCGACGACGAGATAGATGACCCCGTGCGGGATCGTGTCCAGCCACTCGATCATGCGTCCCCGGTCTGCGTCGGCGCGTGGGGCCCGCCCGGTCGGACCGACCCGGCTCCCCAGGCTACGGACCGCCCGACGTGATCGGCGCGACACCGAGAGTCCGTCCGCACGCCGTGTGCCCGGTCTCACTGTCGGCGCAGGGCAGCACCCATTCGGGTGATCACCCTTGAGCTCCGGCCCGCCGCACGGTTCAGTGCACTTCTGCGCTTCTCGATCAACCCAGCAGAGGAAGCACCGACCCATGTGGCCCACCGAAGACACGCCGACGACCTCCACGGAGAATCTGCGCTGGCAGATCGATTGCGTGAACGAGGCCGGCCGGCCGCGCAGCGTCTCGGTACTCGTGATGGGTGATCGGGTCGCGATGGTGCTCCCGCCGGGAGTGACGATCGTCCTCACACCGGACGAAGCCCGCGACTTCTCCGACTTCCTCACGAGAAGCGTGAGCCTTTTTGGTGCCCAGGACCACTAAAAAGGCTCACGCCTCTGTCGTCACTCACTGGTCACGGCGGCGGCCTCGGCGAGGAGGATGTCGAGCACCGCGCGAACCGCAGGACGGACCGACGCTCCGCGCCGCGACACAGCCTCGACGTTGCGGCCCGCTCGCACTCCCGCCACCGGACGCAGCACGAGCCGCGGGTTGTCGATCGTGTGGCGCGGGAGCAACGCCACCCCGTGTCCGTCGGCGACCAACGCCTCGGTGACCCGGAAGTCGTTGATGCGCTGCACCACCTGCGGTCGCACTCCGGTGCGGACCGCGAGGGAACGCAGCACGTCGTCCACCGGGAAGCCCACGTCCACACCGATCCAGCGTTCGGCGGCGAGCTCGGTGAGTTCGATCCGCTCCCGCTCGGCGAGCGGATGCCCGAGGGGCAACGCCACGTCCAGCGGCTCCCGCAGCAACGTCGTCACCTCCAGGCGGCTCGGGTCGAACGACTCCGCGTGATCGTCCCGATGCGTGACGACGACGTCGAAGTCGGCGGTCAGGGCCGGGACCTCGGGTGGCGTCATGTCGATGTCGCGACACTCCAGTCCCATGCCGTGCTCACGGCCGATTCGCCGCAGCACACCGGGCAGCAGCAACAGCGCGCCGGACGGGAACAGCGCGATCCGGACGGTGCCGCGCGGCGTGGAGCGATAGCTGTCGAGCACCGCTTCCGCGCCGTCGACGGCGGCGAGCACCTCGTCCGCTCGGACCGCGAGCGCCCGGCCCGCGTCGGTGAGGCGCAACCCACGACCAGCAGGCTCGGTCAGCGGCACGCCGACCTCGGCCTGCAACGCACGCAACTGCTGCGACACGGCGGAGGGCGTGTAGGACAGGGCGCGCGCGACAGCGGTGACCGTGCCGCGATCGGCGAACTCCCGCAAGACTCTCAACCGACGGATGTCCATGAAGGAACACTACAACTGCACTGCAGTTATCGGCGCTTGTCCTTCACAAAACGCTGGGAGACGCTCGACCCGTGGAGAACCGGCATCGCGCACTCGCCCTACTGGTCGCCCTGCTGTGGGGCATCAACTTCATCGCCATCGACTTCAGCCTTCAGCACTTTCCGCCGTTCTTCCTCGCCGGGTTGCGATTCCTGGTGATCGCGGTGCCGACCGTGCTGCTGATTCCCCGCCCGCGCGTGGAATGGAAGTGGCTCATCGGCTACGGCCTGGGATTCGGGACGTTGCAGTTCGCGTTCCTGTTCCTCGCACTGACGACCGGAATGCCGACCGGGCTCGCCTCACTCGTGCTCCAGGCGTCGGCTCCGTTCACGGTGCTGCTCGGCGCACTGTTGCTACGGGAGCGGATCTCGCCGGTGCAGGCGACAGGCATCACGATCGCGGTGCTGGGCATGGTCGCGATCGGCTGGTATCGCTCGCAGGCCGCCGCGTTGCTACCGGTGCTGCTCACGCTGTGCGGAGCTCTCGGCTGGGCGTTCGGGAACCTGTGCAACCGCAAGGCGAACCCGTCGAACCCGCTGCACCTGACGTTGTGGATGTCGATCGTGCCGCCGCTGCCCATGTTCGCGCTGTCCGCGTTCGTCGAGGGGCCGACCACCGGCTGGGCGGCGCTCGGGGAGTCGTTCTCGTCGGCCACCGGACTGTGGGCACTCGCCGGACTCTCGTTCACGGTGCTGCTCGCGACGATCCTCGGGACGGGCATCTGGACCTGGCTCATGCGCCGCTATCCCGCCGGTGTCGTCGCCCCTTTCTCGCTGCTCGTTCCGGTTGTGGGGTTCAGCTCCGCGTGGTTGGTGCTGGGTGAACGCCCCGCCGCGATCGAGCTCGGGGCGGGGGCGATCGTCGTGTTCGGCGTCCTGCTCGGCAGCATCCGGCTCCGCCGAACCACAGCCCGCGACCTCACTCCCCCGTCAACCGACCGCACTCCCCACCACGCGGCCAAGCCCTGACCCTGTGGACAACTCCCTCCCCCTGTGGACAGAGAGGTGGCAAATTCGCGCGAATTTGCCACCTCAGTGGCCGAGGGCCTCGGTGACGGAGGCGGGGGGATCCGCGAGGGAGTGGTCGCCGAAGTCGGTCGGGTCGACGGCTTCGACGTCGACCGCGTGCGGGGTGATCTTGCCGTCCCGGATGTCCTCCGCGAAGTGGCAGGCCACCCGGTGCCCCGGCGACAGCTCCCGCAGCGCGGGCCGCTCCGTGTCGCAGCGCTCGGCCTGCCGCCACGGGCACCGCGTGTGGAACCGGCAACCGGAGGGCGGCGCAGCGGGCGACGGAAGGTCGCCGGAGAGCAGGATCTGCTCCCGCCGGTCCTCCACCACCGGATCCGGCACCGGAACCGCCGAGAGCAACGCCCGCGTGTACGGATGTAACGGCTCCGCGTACAGCCCGCCGGACGGCGCCTCCTCCACGATCCCGCCGAGGTACATCACCCCGATCCGGTCGGCGATGTGGCGCACCACCGCTAGGTCGTGCGCGATCACCAGGTACGTCAGCCCGAGCTCGTTCTGCAGGTCGTCGAGCAGGTTGAGGACCTGCGCCTGAACCGAGACGTCCAGTGCGGACACCGGCTCGTCGGCGACGATGAGGTCCGGGTTGACCGTCAGCGCCCGCGCGATGCCGATGCGCTGCCGCTGACCGCCGGAGAACTCGTGCGGGTACTTCCGCAGCGCCCGGGCCGGGAGTCCCACCGCGTCGAGCAGTTCCCGCAGCCGCAGAGCCGTGGACTCTTTGCTCTGGTCGAGCCCGTGCGCACGGAGTCCTTCTACGAGGATCGACTCCACGGACTGCCTCGGGTCCAATGAGGACAGCGGGTCTTGGAAGACCATCTGCATCCGCCTGCGCATCCGGCGCAGCCGCTCACCCTTGAGCGTCGACAGGTCGGTGCCGTCGAAGACCACGTGCCCACCGGTCGGCTTCTCCAACCTCAGCAGCGCCCGGCCGAAGGTCGACTTGCCACAGCCGGACTCGCCGACGAGCCCGTAGGTCTCGCCGCGGTGGATCCGCATCGACACCCCGTCGACCGCGTAGACGTGACCCACGGTGCGGTCCAGCACGACGCCGCGTTTGATCGGAAAATGCACTTCGAGGCCGTCGACGTCGACGAGCAGGTCCCCTTGTGCCGCGTTCGTGTCCGCCGCGGCCACGTCGGGAACGACGTGTTCCGTGCCGCTGTCAGTCATGCGCACCCCCTGGGGTGACCGTCTCCGACTCCCGCACCGGGTTGTGGCAGCGCAGCAGTCGCGAGTTCAGGTCCAGCGCCTCCTGCGGGGTCTGCTTCCCGCACATGTCCAGCGCGTTCGGGCAGCGCGGGCAGAACGCGCACCCCGCGTCCCACGGGATGTTGTCGCTGACCGCTCCCCGGATCGGATTGAGTCGCGCGCCGCGTTCCGAGTCCAGTCGCGGCACGGACGCCAGCAGACCGGCGGTGTACGGGTGCCGGGGCCGGTGAAAGAGGTCGTGGCGCGTGGCGCGCTCCACGACCCGTCCCGCGTAGAGCACATTCACCTCGTCGCAGAGACCCGCGACGACGCCGAGATCGTGGGTGATCATGATCAGTGCGGTGTCGGTCTCCGCGACGAGCGTGCTGAGCAAGCTCAGGATCTGTGCCTGAATGGTCACGTCCAGCGCCGTCGTCGGCTCGTCGGCGATGAGCAGCCGCGGCCGGCACGCCAGCGCCATCGCGATGAGCGCGCGCTGTCGCATCCCCCCGGAGAGCTGGTGCGGGTACTCCTTCAACCGCCGGTTCGGGTCCGGGATGCCGACCTTGTCCAGTAGTTCCTTCGCCTCCGGCATCGCCTGCTTGCGCGGCAACCCGCGGTGCCGCTCGATCACTTCGGAGACCTGGAGTCCGATCGGCACCACCGGGTTCAGCGAGGTCAACGGGTCCTGGAAGACCATGCCGAGGTCGCGTCCGCGCCGTTCGTCGATCGCGGCGCGGGACAGCGTGAGCAGGTCGGTGTCCTCGAAACGCACCGAGCCGGAGACCTCGGCTCCGCGCGCGGGCAGCAATCCCATGATCGCCAGCGAGGTCACCGACTTACCGCAGCCGGACTCGCCGACGAGGCCGACGGTCTTGCCGGGTTCGACGTCGAACGAGATGCCGTCCACGGCGGTGACCGGCGGTTCCCCCTTGCGGGAGAAGACCACCGACAGGTCGCGAACTTCCAACAGTGCCATGCGTGTCTCCAAAGCCGCCGGGTCAGCGACGGTTCTTGGGGTCGAGAGCGTCCCGCAGCGACTCGCCGACGAGAGTGAAGCCGAGAGCGACGAGGATGATGCAGATCGCCGGGTAGAACGCGAGTTGCGGATGCGAGTCGATGACCTGCTGGGCGGAGCCGAGCATCTGCCCCCATTCCGGTGTGGAATCGTCGGCGGCACCGAGGCCGAGGAACGAGAGCGCGGCCGCGTCGATGATCGCCAGCGCCAGCACCAGTGTCGCCTGCACGATGACCGGCCCGAGCGCGTTCGGCAGCATGTGCCGGAACACGATCGCGGTCGGTTTCACCCCGAGAGCTCGCGCGGCGAGCACATGGTCGCTGGCGCGTTGGGCCAGCATCGTGCCACGCAGCAGCCGCCCGAAGATCGGGATCTGCACGATCGCGACGGCCACGATCACCGTGAACTGGCTCTGCTGCACGAACAAGGCCCCGATCGAGACTGCCAGCAGCAGCGACGGCACCGACAGCATCACGTCGACGATGCGCATCACGAATGCGTCGACCCAGCCGCCGAACGCGCCCGCGGTGATACCGAGGATCAGCCCGCCACCGAGACCGATCACGGTGGCCAGTACGGCGACGAGCAGTGTCTGCTGGGAGCCGAGCAGGATCCGGGACAGCAGGTCGCGCCCGTACTGGTCGCCGCCGAGCGGGTGGCCGTCCTGGGGCGGCGGGATCGTGTTCGACGCTCGGGACACCTGGTCTTCGAGCATGTAGGCGCCCGGGTCGTGCGGAGCCACGAACGGGGCGAGCGCCGCGACGAGCACGAACACGCCGATGATCGTCGCTCCGACGAGGAACACCGGGCTGCGCCGTAGGCGGCGCCACGCGGAGACCGCGAGGCTGACACCCATGTCGGGGGCGGCACCCGACTCGGCGAGATCGTCGATGCGTTGTTTGCGTTGCGTGGTCACCATGGTGTCCCCCTCACCGGGTCCGCAGTCTCGGGTCGATGAGCGCGTACGAGAGGTCGACGACGAGGTTGACCAGCACGTACACCATGGCCGCTGAGACGATCACGACCTGCAGCACCGGGAAGTCCTTGCGTTCGAACCCGAGCGCCACCGCCTGTCCGATGCCGGAGATGTTGAAGACCCGTTCGGTGAGAATCGCCCCCGCCAGCAGCGCACCGGTCTGCAAGCCGATCGTCGTCACCACCGGCAGCATCGCGTTGTGCAGCACGTGACGACGCCGGATCACCATCCCGGTGAGCCCTTTCGCTCGCGCCGTGCGCACGTAGTCCTCGTCCATCACGTCGAGCACGGCGGCGCGGGTGATGCGGAAGATCACCGCGAACGGGATCGTGGACAACGCGACCGCGGGCAGCAGCAGGTGCACGAACGCGTTCCACGCGGCATCCCACTCGCGGGTCAGCACGCCGTCGAGCATGAAGAATCCGGTGACACGGGTGGCGTCGATGCCGGTGTCCTGGCGTCCCGACGCCGGCAGCCAGCCGAGTTCGACCGCGAAGACGTACTTCAACAGGAACGCGAGGAAGAACACCGGGACGGCGACCCCGACCAGCGACCAGACGATGCTGACGTTGTCCAGCCAGCCGCCGCGCCGTCGTGCCGCGAGATAACCGACGGGGATGGCGAAGGCGACGGCGAGCAGCAACGCCATGATGGACAGTTCGAGCGTGGCCGGGAATCGCTGGAGGAAGACTTCCAGCGCGGGAGTGCCCCGCTGCACCCCGGTGGACGTGCCGAAATCGCCCGTGACGGCGCGGCTGACGAAACTCCAGTACTGCACCAGGATCGGCCGGTCCAGTCCGAGTTGGGCTTCGAGCGCGGCGCGGGACTCCGGTGTGGCCCGGTCACCGAGCAACGCCGAGACGGGGCCGCCCGGCAACGAACGCAGCCACGCGAAAAGCAGGATCGAGAGGGCGAACACCACCAGCACCATCTGTGCCAGGCGTCGCACTGTGTAGCGGAGCAAGAGTCCCCCGGTTCGTGGTGGGCACGGCGGAACGCCGAAGGCGACGACCGGGGTGCACGCCTACGCGCACCCCGGTCGGGACACCTCAGCCGGAGATGCTCACCGTGTCGAAGACCTCGGCCGTCAGCGGCGACGGCTGCAGCCCCTCGACCTGGTCGCTGACGACGATCGCCGGCGGCGAGTGCGACAGCGGGACGGCGGGCAGGTACTCGGACATCAGCTTGCGGTTGATGTCCTGGTACATCGCGTTTCGCCGGGCCTCGTCCGGCTCGCTGTCGGCGGCCTGGAGCTGGTTGGCGAGGTCCTCGCCCCACGGCGAGGCCTGTGTCCAGAACCGGTTCTCGGTGGTGCCGAAGAACGTCCCGATGAAGTTGTCGGGGCTGTTGTAGTCGCCGGTCCAGCCGAGCAGGAACAGGTCGGCCTTGGCGTTGTCGACCTCGTCGGTGTAGCCGCCGTTCCAGGGCCTGCTCACCGGGTTGACGGTGACGCCGACCTGGCGGAGGTCGTCGGCGACGGTGTTGAAGATGCCCCGCGGGTCCGGCATGTAGGGCCGGGTGACCTCGGTGGGCCAGTAGAAGTTCACCGTCAGGTCCGACGCCCCGGCCTCGGCGAGCAGCTGCTTGGCCTTCTCGGGGTTGTGGTCGTATTGCTGCACGTCGTCGGCGTAGCCGTCGACCGTCTTCGGATAGAACTGCTTGGCGACCTCGGCCCCTTCCGGCATGTTCGCCTTCACCAGGGTCTCCCGGTCGACGGCGTGGGCCAGCGCCTGCCGGACCTTGAGGTCGGCGAGCTTCGGGTTGTTCTTCTGCGTGACGCCGAGGTACATGATGTTGAACGGGTCGCGCACCTGGACGTTGTTGCCTGCTTCGCGCAGCGCGGCCAGGTCGGCAGGGTTCGGCAGGTCGTAGCCGTCGATGCCGCCCGCTTCGAGTTCCTGCTTGCGCACCGTCTCGTCGGGGATCACCCGGAAGACGAGGTTCTGGATCTTGGCCTTCTCACCCCAGTACTCGTCGTTGCGGGTGAGGCGGATGGTGCCGTTGCCCTGGTCGTACGACTCGAACGTGAACGGTCCCGTCCCGGTCGGGTGCGACTTGGCGTACTCGGAGTAGACGAAGCTGTCGCCCTGCGCCTGGACGTTGTTCGCCTGGTACTCCTCGAGCGCCGTGGGCGACTGGATCATGAACGGGTCCAGGCCGAGGATGTCCGGAAACTTCGAGGTCGCGCGCGTGAGCTTGACGACCGCGGTGTTCGGGTCGGGCGCTTGGCAGCCCTCGTACAGCGACGGTGTCTGGCCGTCGGCGAAGCCGCCGAAGTTCTCGATCCAGTAGTACGACAGCGCCTGGTTCTGGCCTGCGCCGGTCTGGTTGTACCAGCGCTCGAAGTTCTTGCAGACGGCGTCGGCGTTGAAGTCGGTGCCGTCGTGGAACTTCACGCCCTGCCGGGTCTTGAAGGTCCAGGTCTTGCCGTCCGGACTGGATTCCCAGCTCTCGGCGAGGCCCGGTTCGACCTCCGCGCTGCCGGGCTTGAAGGAGACCAGTCCCTCGAACATCTGGCGGGTGACCCGGAAGGTCTCGCCGTCGGAGGCGTAGAACGGGTCGAACAGGTCCGGAGCGCCTGCGGCGCCGAAGGTGAACGTGCCGCCCTCGCCTCCAGCCTCCCCTCGTTCGGACTGGGCGCAGGCGGCCAACGACACCGCGAGCGCACCCGCGATCCCCGCTGACGCCAGCCGCCGTCGCACACTCACGCTTCGGGATCGCGTGGGAAGTCTCTTCATCTCAGCACCTCGGTGTGTCTGACCCGGCAAAGATGAAGCAGAGAGTAACCCGGGATGACCGGAAGGTGGAGTGCACAAGGTTACGATCGGGCTACGTCGGGAACTGAAGCGGTTCCGGACCCCTTCCCGGAAAACCGCGCCCCTCCCCCTCGATACCGAAAATTTCTCCGTCGTCACCCGGTTGCAGCAATAGAACGTCCGCTCGATCTCGCGGAGCATCGGCGGCGAACCAGCGTTGCTCGTCGCGCTGCCAGCGCCTCAGCGCCGTTCGCGACCACGCACCGTCACGAGCAACCGATCTGTTGAGCCGTGTGGGTGCGCCGGTCAGTTCCACCCAGATCGCCAACGAGAGCCTGGACGCCACGGCACGGCGAGTCGCCGACACGCCCTCCACCACGAGCACGGTCGGCACGTCGACGGTGACCCGCCCGCCCAGCGCCGGGCGACCATCCGGCCACTCCATGCGTCGATAGGAGCCGGGCGCGCCCTCGGAAAGCGGCTCCAGCACCCCGGCTTCCAGACGGGGCCACCAGCCGACCGGTGTCTCCCACGTCGCGAAGTCGTCGGTCGGGACCAGCGCGACCGTCTCGCCCCGACCGCGCAGCGAGTCCACCAACGCCTCGGCGAACTCGGATTTCCCCGAGCCGGACGGACCGTCGATCCCGACCATCCGGACCGGCCCCAACCGAGGCTCGACCCGCCGGACCCGCTCCCCGACCACTGCCGCGTTCCGCCGCCAGCGTTCGTCGAGGTCCAGCGGGATCACACGTTGCGGCGGCCGGAGAGGGCTCGGCCGAGGGTCAGTTCGTCGGCGAACTCGAGATCGCCGCCCATCGGCAGACCGGACGCCAGACGGGTCACGTTCAGGCCCGGGAAGTCCTTCAGCATCCGTACCAGGTAGGTCGCGGTCGCCTCGCCCTCGGTGTTCGGATCGGTGGCGATGATGACCTCGGTGATGTCGTCCTTGCCGATCCTGGCGAGCAGTTCCCGCACCCGCAGTTGGTCCGGCCCGACACCGGAGAGTGGGTCGAGCGCACCGCCGAGAACGTGATACCGCCCCCGGAACTCCCGGGTGCGTTCGACAGCGAGCACGTCCTTCGGCTCTTCGACGACGCACACCAGCGTCGGGTCACGGCGAGCGTCCTGACAGATCCGGCACGTCTCCTGTTCGGACACGTTGCCGCAGACCTGGCAGAACACGACGCCTTCCTTGACCTTCTGCAGGACTTCCTGCAGCCGGGTCACATCGGCGGGCTCGGCCGCGAGCAGGTGGAACGCGATGCGCTGGGCGCTTTTCGGTCCGACTCCGGGCAGTCGCCCGAGCTCGTCGATCAAGTCCTGAACAGGCCCCTCGTACACCCCGTACCTCTCCTTCGGGCTCGCACACCGACACCTGCCGCGAGGCCGTCAGGACCGGAACCCGATCACCGTCGGACACATCTCCGCAGGTTCTCAGGACCCGTGCCGCGACGACGAGCGTCGTCGGCGACAGGGCCCTGAGGTCGCGCTGTCAGCACCGGCCGAACCGGTTCGGCGTCACATCCCGGGCAGGCCGAGGCCGCCCATGTCGAGGCCGCCCGCGCCGCCGCCGAGGCCCCCGGTCACCGGTCCCATCTTCTCGGCCTGCAGTTCCTGCGCCGCGCGGTTGGCGTCCCGCACGGCGGCGACGACGAGGTCGGCGAGCGACTCCGTGTCCTCGGGGTCCGCCGCCTTGGGGTCGATGTTCATCGACTTGAGCTCGCCGGAGCCGGAGACGACGGCCTGCACGAGTCCGCCGCCCGCTGAGCCGGACACTTCGGCCTCGGCGAGTTCCTGCTGCGCAGTCATGAGCTGCTGCTGCATCTGCTGCGCCTGTTCCATGATCTGCTGCATGTTCGGCTGGCCACCTGGTTGCACCGTGGCTCCTCTCGGAGTGGGTCCGCGATTCGGGTGCGCAGCAGTCGAGCACGGGCATACCGGAACCTCACCCTGCCGGGCACGGTCTCCAGGGTAGTCCGCCGCGCCGGTCCGTGACTGTCGCGTCCGCTCCGGTGGCGCTCGGGGGCTCGGGGCGGTTGACCGCGCGCACCGTGCGAGGGTGGGCGCATGACGCTGGACATCGCACGGCTGCTCGGCATTCCCACGTGGAGAGCGTTCGACGTCGACGACGAAGGGCGGGTGCTCGCCGGCTCGGACGAGTCGGGATCCGTCCAGCTTGTGGAGATCGACACCGACGGCGCGACGACACCCCTGACCGCACTCCCCGGGGCGGTGCGGGGCCGCTACCTGCCGGGCGAGCGCACGGTGGTCGTCGAGCACGACACCGACGGTGACGAACGTGCCCAGCTCTCCCTTCTGCGTCTCGACCGACTGACGGAACCAGCCACTGTGGACGCATTGGTCCCGTTCGTGCGGGACGGCGCCTACGTGCACTCGTTGCTGGACGTTCTGCCAGGGCGAGTGCTCTATGCGACGAACCGGCGCAACGGTGTCGACTTCGACGTCATGGTTCGCGGCACCACCACCGACGAGGAACAGGTCGTCTACGACCGGGGCGGGATGGTGCTGGATGTCGCCGCCTCTCCGGACAGCCGGTACCTCGCGATCACGCTGCCCGGCACGCCGCCGCTATCGGAACAGCTCGTCCTCGTCAACACGATGCCCGCGACCGAGGACGAACGCGTCGTGTCGCTCACCGACCCGTCGGAGCCGTGCAGGCACACTCACGTGCGATGGCTGCCGGACGATTCCGGCCTGCTGGTCACCACGAACACCGGCCGGAACTTCACCGGCGTCGCGCGCCTCGACCCGCTGAGCGGCAAGCGCGAGTACCTGGTCACCTCGGACGAGCACGACGTGGCCGGATGGCCGTCCCCGGACGGCCGGACGGTACTCGTTCAGACCAATGTGGACGGAACAACGGGCTTGTCGCTGCATCACACCGACGACGGCTCGCTCGTGCACGACATTCAACTTCCCGGCCACGGCTGGTGTTCGTCCCCGATGCCCGCTCCGGTATGGTCTCCCGACTCGACCCGCGTGGCGCTGTCCTTCACCTCGCCGCTCGTTCCTGGCGATGTCCTCCTGGTGACAGCACGTTACGGATTGGTCGAGCAACTCACGGATTCGGCCGCACCGCTGCGCGGCGAGTCGTTGTCCGAGCCCGCACATCACGCGGTGCCGACACCGGACGGTGAGACCATCCCGTGCCTGCTGTATCCGTCCACATCGGACTCCAGCGGATCGGCGGTCGTGGTGATCCACGGTGGACCCGAGAGCCAGTCGGTGTGTGCGTTCAACCCGACCCTGCACGGTCTGGCGGCGCAAGGTCACGCGGTGGTGGTCCCGAACGTGCGCGGCTCGACCGGCTACGGGAAACGCTGGTACAGCGCCGACGACGGCCGCAGGCGCCCCGACGCGGTCGCGGACCTGGCGGCGATTCACGACTGGCTGCCGTCGCAGGGAATCGAACCGACACGGGCCGCGCTGTACGGCGGTTCCTATGGCGGCTACATGGTGCTCGCCGGGCTGACGCAGCAACCACAGCGGTGGGCGGCGGGCATCGACATCGTCGGCATGTCGTCGTTGGTCACGTTCCTGCGGAACACCGCCGGCTACCGGCAGGCACACCGCGAACGCGAGTACGGGTCGCTGGCGGACGACGCCGAGTTCCTGCACGACGCCTCACCGTTGACGCACGTCGACCGCATCGCCGCGCCGTTGTTCGTCGTGCACGGCGCCAACGATCCGCGCGTGCCGCTCTCCGAGGCCGAACAGCTCGTGGATGCGGTGCGCGGCAAGGGTATCGAGTGCGAACTGATCGTCTACCCCGACGAGGGCCACGGTCTCGCCCGGCGCACGAACCGCCTCGACGCGTACCCGCGAATCTTCGATTTCCTCGCTCGACACCTGGCCCGCTGACGGGTCAGGTGTCGAGGGTCCGGGCCCCGAGTTCGCTGGCGAACAGTTCGACCGCTTCGTCGTGGCTGTCACGGGCGGGACCCGGGGGCGCACCCGCATCGGTGGAATCCACGATCATCGACTCTTCGTCCTCGTCCGCAGGCACGGGAGCAGGCGCGACGGCTCGCTGGGGTGGCTCGTCCGGCGGAGGCTCCTCGTCCGGCGGTTCCGGAGGCGGCGGGATGTCGTCGTCCGCGGTGCTTTCGCGCTGCGGCTTCTCGGACCGGGTCGCCGGGCCTGATGCGGGCTGCGACGCATCACCCGTCCCACCGCTGTTGCCGGTGGGCGGGCCACTGTCGTTCCCGTTGCCCGACGGAGCGGACCCCGACTTGCCGTCCGAACGGGACCACTCCGTCGAGGGGCGGCGTGGCTTCTCCGCCTGCGGTGCGGCGGCCTGGCTCTGCTTCGGAGCGGACTGGGGCTTCGAGGCGGGCTGCTGCTTCGGGGTGGGCTGGGGCTGCGCGCCTTCCTCCACGCACCGCACTTCCCATTCGCCGTCGCCGAGCAGACTGCGGAGTGCGTCCCGCACGAACTCGATCCGGTGTTGCTGCGCGAACTGCCGAGCGAGCCCGGAGGTCGGCATCGACAGCACGAGCGTGTTGTCGCGGAGTTCCTGGACCTTCGCATTGAGCAACAACGCCTGCGTCGGGCGGTTCCGTTCGGCGACGGCCTGCAGCAGTTGTGTCCACACGCGACGGATGTCGGCGGCCTCGTAGCCGGTTCGCGCCGGCTCCGGCGCCGCCGCCTCCGGAACGGACGGCTCCTGCGCAGGCGCGGGAGCGGCGGGAGCGTCCGCAGGCGGAGTCGGCTCTTCCCGCCGGGGCTCTTCTCTCCGCGGTTCTTCCCGTCGCGGTTCTTCCCGTCGTGGCACGGAGTTGTCGCCCGCCGGTTCCGGCGACTGTTGCGGACTTTGCTCGGGCTCGGCCACCTTCTCCCGCTCGGTCGGGCGGGTGAACACGCGCTTGCCCGACGCCGCCGCTGCTTCGGGTTCGGGTTCGGCACCGCTGGCGGGCGAGGCGATCGTCATGCGTCGCTCCACGCGCTCCAAGCGTTGGAGCACCGCCCCTTCGCCGTCCGAGGCCGTCGGCAGCAGCATCCGCGCGCACAACAGTTCCAACAGCAGGCGCGGCGCCGTGGCACCGCGCATCTCGGCGAGGCCGGTGTGCACGATCTCGGCGAACCGGGTCAGGGTGGCCGCGCCGAGCTGGTCGGCCTGGGTCTGCATCGTGGTCAACTCGTCGCCCGCCGCGTCGACGAGACCTCGTTGCGGGGCGTCCGGAACGGTGTGCAGCAGCACCAGGTCACGCAGCCGGTCCAGCAGGTCGGCGCCGAACCGGCGCGGATCGTGGCCGGCCTCGACCAGCCGGTCGACCGTCCCGTACACGGCCGCACCGTCGTCCGCGGCGAGCGCGTTGACCATGTCGTCGATCAGCGCCACATCGGTCACCCCGAGCAGTGCGACCGCACGCTCGTAGGTGATGCCCTCCGACCCGGCACCGGCCAGCAACTGGTCGAGGACGCTGAGGGTGTCCCGCGCCGAGCCGCCGCCTGCCCGGATCACCAGCGGGAACACGGCCGGTTGCACCGTGACGCCGACGTCGGCGCAGATCCGTTCCAGCAGCTCCCGCATCACACCGGGCGGCATCAGGCGGAAGGGGTAGTGGTGCGTCCGCGAACGGATGGTGGTGAGCACCTTGTCCGGCTCGGTCGTGGCGAACACGAAGATGAGGTGCTCTGGTGGTTCCTCGACGATCTTCAGCAGGGCGTTGAAACCCTGCGGGGTCACCATGTGGGCCTCGTCGATGACGAAGATGCGATACCGCGACTGGGCGGGCGCGAAGAACGCGCGGTCCCGGAGTTCCCTGGTGTCGTCCACACCACCGTGGCTCGCCGCGTCGAGCTCGACGACATCGACGCTGCCGGGGCCCTCGGGCGCCAGCGCCACGCAGGAGTCGCACGTGCCGCACGGGTCGGCGGTCGGGCCTTCGGCACAGTTCAACGATCGAGCGAGGATCCGCGCGCTGGACGTCTTGCCACAGCCTCGAGGCCCGGAGAACAGATACGCGTGGTTGATCCGTCCGGAGGCCAGCGCGGTGCGCAGCGGCTCGGTGACATGATCCTGCCCCACGACCTCGGCGAAGGTCGCGGGCCGGTACTTGCGGTAAAGGGCGAGCGCCACGCCCCGACCCTACGCGGTGCCCCCGACACCCCGTCACAGCCTCGCGGCCGCCCCCGAGCCGACGGGGCGAACGTGCCGTTCGCCTCGTCACACGGGGCGAACGTGCCGTTCGCCCCAGCCGGTCTCAGACACAAGGGGACCCCGCGCACCCGCCAGAGCCCGCTTACCCTTGCTGCCTTCCGGCCCTGGGGGAGTTCACAGGATGGACGCCGCGCGGGGTCCACAGACAGTGTACCCATCCCCGCGCCCCCACCCGAGGCGGGCACCAGTCACGACGTCCGCGCCGGACACAGCCCTGCCGACGACCTGCGTCACCAGAACGGGCCCGGCCGTCGGTCGCGGCGACACGTCCGGTACGCTTTTCCGCGGAGGATTGGCCGAGCGGCCTAAGGCGCACGATTGGAAATCGTGTTGGGTTCATAGCCCTCACGGGTTCGAATCCCGTATCCTCCGCCGCTGAACAGCAAAAACGCCGGGCACCCCACCACACGGGCGCCCGGCGTTTCTGCTTCCGTCTCAGTTTCCGTCTCAGTCGCTTTCCGCGGAGGTCACGAGCACTCCGTCGGGCCATCGTTGTCACGTTCGACCAGCGAGCCGCCAAGGACGTCGTGCGTCCGGAACGGAGTGGGCGAGCCGGTCGGAGCTTCGGTACGACGAGAGTCTCTCCTTCGCGCACGGCGACAAGGGTCTCCGCCCGGGAACGGCTTCCGTATGCGAGCGCGCGACACCACAAAGTTCCGCTATGGCAACGCTCGACCGGTGTACCAAGCGGGCGGTTGGTTCATGCTCCGGGGCGTTCGTCGAGTAGTTCGCGGAGGTGCTCGGCGGTGGCGCGGAGGTCGCGTTCCCAGCGGTCTGTGCCTGGATCGCGGTTGCCGGCTTCGGCGCGGTCCAGCTGCTCGATCATCCATCCTCGGGCGAGCACGCTGGGTTCGATGCCGCGCGCCTCGGCCAGTCGACGCAGTTGAGCGATGCGCTCTGTGGGCAGCCGCAGGCCGTAGACCGCTTGCCCACCACTGGGGCGGCGCCGCTGGTAAGCCAGTTCGGCATCGCGGGTCGATTCGGCGTGCTCGGCCTCGGCGGCGAGCTTGTCGGCCACGTCAGGATTCGGGTTCGTCATGATCGTTTACCTCCTCCTCGTCGCTGCCGGTATAGGCGCTGCGCTGACGGTGACTCGCCGACCAGGCGGTGGCCACATGCCACAGCCCGGTCGGTGGGTGATCGTCGGAAATCAGCACCAGCTCCGCGGTGGGCGCGTAGCCAATAGCCCGGATCGCCTCGCCGGTCGCCGAGTTCGGATCCCGGGCGACCAAACCCGCCGGGTCGCCCGCTGCTTCGATCGCTGCCACCGGGTCGACATCGACCGCGCCGCGATAACGCCGCGACCGCTGCAGATGAACCGGATCGGGCACGTCGATGTCGGTAATGGGCAACTCGGCGACCGGTATCCCATCGTAGTACTCATCCGCGTTCACCAGCTCCGAGTGTATAACGCCGTTTAACACGCGTTTATGTGAAGCTCCACAGCAGATCAGAACGGGAGCGACTGACGTGTCGGTTGGTGTAGCGGGCTGAGCCGTGGTTGGTGTCGGTCGACGTCACTCGTCGAGCGGGGGTGCCCACGATCATTGTGTGACGAACAACCTGGACACCCTCGCGACCGCACTGTAGGGCAAGGCCGATGATCTGTTGACGGACAAGGTCGCAACTACACGTCGGCCGACTTGGACTAACCGGGTCCCCTCAAGGACAGGCCAGCCCCCGATGCTCGCGGGTTTCGTCAACGTTGAGGAGAGTCGTTGCCGATGCGGCGAAACAGGAAGATTCCGTACTGCCAAGTATCGTCGGTCCACTGTTCCTGCGGCGTGAACCCATGTCCGGCGAGTTCGGCGCGAAGGCCGTGGGCGGTGAACTTCGACGAGTATCCGACGTTGAGCGACTCGCCACGACGCAGCCGCAGGGTGTGGGACAGGGCCGGCAACGACACCGTTTGCGTCCGGGTGCTGTACAGGTGTCCCTCCACTGTGGAGGTGGACGAGTCGTAATGTGCGACAGGGCGGAAACTGTCGAGCGCGAAGTCCGCGGCGAAACGCCGGTTGAGGTGGCGGAGGTAGTTCAGCCGGAACTCCGCGAAAGCCGAGCGGGGCGGAGGGTCGTTGTAGCAGGTCTCGAACTCCGCGGCCGACTTTTCCAGGTCGGCCGAGACCAAGAACTGGTCTCCTGGCTGGAGGGTGGCTCCGATTTCGGCGAGCAGCGCCGCCCGTTCGAGGGGTGTGGCGTTGCCGAGATTGCTTCCGAGGAACGCCACCAGAAGTGGTCCGGTGCGGTTGCCGCGGAGCCAGTCGAGCGCGGCCTCGTAACGGCCCCACAAGCCCTGCACCGTCAGGCCCGGGACAGCAGTGCGCAGCATCGCGCCACTCGTCTGCAACATCTCGCGGCTGACGTCCACCGGCAGATAGGTAGTACCCCCACGCCCCACGCACGCGTCCAACAGCAGTCGGGTCTTCTTGGCGCTGCCACTGCCCAGCTCCACGACGTCGCGACCTCCCACGGCGTCGGCCATGGCGGTGGCGTGACGCCGTAACAGGTCGCGCTCGACCCGGGTGAGGTAGTAGGTGGGCAGTTCGGTAATGCGTTCGAAGAGTTCTGACCCGCGTTCGTCGTACCCGAACCAGGAGGGGACACGCGGCGTCGGCTCGCGCAGACAGTCCAGGACAGCCTGGTGATCGTCCCAGAACTCGGCGTCCTCCACGGCAACGATGGGCGGATCCTCGCTCGTAGCGTCCACGCGATCACGACCCGACGGTGGTCAGCGGTTCTCGAAGGCTGGTGGCGTCGCGCTGCCAGTGATCCAGGAGTAGCGCCGAGAACCGCTCGTTGAGGAACAGGGCGGTTCGGATGCCGAAGACGACGTCGGCCGCCAGCCACGGTTCAGCGGCCATCAAGGGGTCGAGCATCCCGCGGCGGACGATCTGCTCGTGGACTGCGTCGGCTTCGACGTGCTCGGCGTAGAAGTCGATGGCCGACGGCGGGCAGTCCAAGCGGCGCATCCCTCTCACGAGACGGTCGGACCCGGGCGAGGACGTCAACTCCGTCACGGCGAACTGCCCGATCGAAGCGGCACGGAGGGACCGGTGGAGTCCGCACAGCGACATGAAGTTGACCTCGGCCAGTGTCTCACCGGGGACAAGGTCGAGGTAGGCGCCGTAGCGTGCGGAGAGTCCGAGCTCGGTCATCATCGTGGCGAACAGCCCGGCATGCATGCGATCGGGGTCACCGGCGCCGTACTCGTCGTGTTCCACGGTGACCAGTGCCGCCTTGGCCGGGCCCGACAAGCGAGGGATCACCCACGCTTGCGGGTCGGCTTCCTTGAGGTGATAGATCGACCGGTGCGCCACGAATTCCCGCAGCTGCCACAGGGCGCCGTTCCGGCGAAGATGATGTGTGACGCCGACCCCGTCGACGGGCTCGACGAGCAGGGTGTCGATCTCTGCGGTCACATCGTCGCCGGCGACGACATCGGCCCGCAAAGCGGCGAGGAAAACTCGCTCCAGTTCGTGACGCAGCGCCAGCAGCCCGGGGTGCCATTCCCGTTCGTCGTCGACACCGGCGAATCCTCGGTAGTGGAGTTCGTAGCAGCAGTACAGGGCGAGCTGGAGATCGTCCCCGTACGGATCGGCAGCGTCGACGGCCGGATCACCCGGCGTCTCGTTCCGCAGAGTGGCGAGCACAGCCTCCGACAGCGGACCGCGAGACGACGGCAGGGTGCCGATCTCGGGGTGCAGCGGTGTCGTCGGACTCAGCATCGGCCTTCACTTCCGCTGCGTACTCGCTTGCGGTGGCTTGTGTCGCAGAAGGGGTAGCGACGACTGCGCCGACACAGACACAGCGCGGTGACCGGTCGTTGCGAATACGTTCGGGTGCCGTCCGGCAGCACGAATTCCACAGGGCCGTACACCAACGCCGGACCCTCGTCCGTCAACAGGATCCGTGTTCGCTCACTCGGCACGTCGGGCCTCCACCACCACGAGTTCCTCCACAGACTGTCCTGGTTCGACCAGCCCCCGGGCCGCGAGCATCGTGGCGCGGGCTCGCATGACCGGTCCGAACGGAATCGCATCCCGCTCGACGATCGTGCCCGCCAATCCGGCCTGGCCCATCCGCTCTACGGTGCGTTCGGGGCCACAGACCGCCGAGTGCACCACCAGGATCACACCGTCCTCGGTGAGTCGCGCGGCAGCACCCGCGCAGATCCGGTCCAGGATCGCTCTGCCGTCCGGACCACCGTCCCAGCGGCGACTGTTCCGATGCCACGGCACGTTTGTCGACAGCGACGGCACGTAGGGAGGATTCGCAACGATCAGATCGAACTTCTCGTCCCCAAGGGGACCGAACAAGTCCCCGCATGCCACCGGTGTCACGGCTCCGTGCAGCCGGGTGTTCAGCCACGTCGCCACGACGGAGCGGCGCGAGACGTCGACGGCGGTAACCGACGAAGCGCCCGCGCGCCAGGCCTCGAGAGCCAGCGCACCGGTCCCGGATCCCACATCGAGCACCCGCCGGCCGACCGCATGACCGCGCCGCAACACGCGGCACAACAGCGCGGTGTCTGTCTGTGCCCGATACACGCCAGGAGGTCGCACCAGTAACACCGTCTGCTACTACCCGGAAGACGTCGCTCGATAAACGTCGGCACACGCACGATAGATCGCCGCGTAGTATTCAGCCTGCTCTTGGTGCCTGCGTTCGGACGCAGCTTCTCGGGTCGCACGGCCCCGGCCGTGTAGCCGCGTTCGTGCAGCCGGTACTCGCACGCCCTCTCTACAAGTAGCCGGGTTGCTCGCCGAACACGTCCTGCGCGGCGGCCGCGTGCTCGCCGGATCGCACTCCTGCGGCTGCCGACACGGCACGGGGGACATCGCAACCACGCGTGTCTGGCCGCCCATTCGGGTCGAGCGAGACAGCGTTCTCACGCTGGCCGACGCCCGAGACGCGACCAGCAACAGTACGGGCCGCGGCTGCACTGAACGGGTGAGCGAGGTGCCCGGGTGTGTAGCTAGTGGCTGGGGCGGGCATGCCTACGAGTGTCGCGGCGCGAGTGGACTCCGTCCGTCTCGTCCCTACCTCGGTGCCCTCGCGTCGCGATCTCACGTGCACGAGGCGCGGTCGAGTTAGCGGGTGGTGTCGTCGGAAGCAGGGCGTGTGGCGAGGAATTCGTGGGGGCGGATGGTGCCGGTGGCGAGTCCGCGAGCGAGTTCGGAGAGGTGCTGGCCGTGCTGGCGAGCGTGGTCGCGCAGCGTCCGGTAAGCGTCCTCAGGAGCCATGTTTCCGGCTTCGGCCAACACGCCTTTGGCTTGTTCGATGACCACACGATGGTGCAGCACGGCTTGCAGTTGCCCGGCGAGCAGGTCTCCGCGGCGGGACGCGCGTTGTTGCAGCAGGCCGATGGTGGCCATGTCGGCCAGGGCTTGTCCCAGCTGGATGCTGGCGTGTTCGAGTCCGTCGGGTTCGGTGCCCAGCAGGGTCAGGCTGCCGATGATCTGGTGCCGCGAGCGCAGCGGCACCGCGGCGGCTGCCTGGTAGCCGGCCTGGAGGGCTAGGCGTGTGAAGGACGGCCAACGCTGCTCGGTGTGCAGGTCGGGGCTGGTGATGGCGGTACCGCTCTGCACGCAGTCCAGGCAGGGGCCGTCGCGGGTTTGTGCGGTGAACAGGGAGATGAGCTCGGCGCTTTCGTGCGAGGCGGCGGTGGGCCGCCACCCGCCACGCTGGTCGGAGAGGATGACAGCAGCCGCAGCGACGTTGAGGTGCTGATGGGCCTTTTCCGCAAGCAGCCCGAGAAAGTCCAGACTAGGCGCTGCGTTGGGTTCCTCGTGAGTACCAGGTTGTACGCGGCGAGAACCCCTGCCTTGCCAGGCACGAACTCCGAACGCCCGAAGCCCTCACCTTGCCGAGGCTGATCACGTATACCGTGCCTTACGGGCAGAAAGGCTTCCCCCATGCACTCTCCGTGAAAGCTGTTCCGAACGGTCCACGGAGGTCACCGCGCTCGCAAGCGAGGGCGTTCGAACACGCTCGCATCGTGTTCGGAATGGCGTGTCTCCGGCGGCGTCCTGGGAACCACGGCCCGCCGGTGTACCGCTGTGAAACCGGTGTTGTCCGGCGTCCGGATGGGTACCCCAGGGGCGCGGTTCAGTAGCTAGCCGCCCACTCACTGGGAGAGAAGGAGGCTGGCTGATGCGCAACATGATCGCAATTCTGACCCGACCCACACGGGCGATTATCCGGGTGGGGTCAACGATGGTGCAGGCGCGAGTGGCGTATCTGCATGGTCACCGGGTGGATCCTCGTGAGCACGCCAAGTCGGAGTGACCACACCCCGAGGGGGCCCCGCATACCCGAGGGACTCCCGGCGGTTCGAGAACGAGAACGAAGCCCGGCGTACACAGTGGAATGAGAATGAACTCGTGCGGAACTCATAGTTTTCACGGGTTCGAACCTTCAACAGCAGTTCAGAGCCCCGGAGCGCGCGAGCGCCCGGGGCTCTGTGCACGGTGTGCCGACGAATCTCAGAGGGCGTTTTTGGAACTTGGGTGAGTGGTCCGGTACCGCCGCCCCAGTTCGCGCCTCGCGGCGTTGGGGTCCTCTTGAGTACCAGGCGTACGCGGCGAGAACCCCTGCCTTGCGAGGCACGAACTGACACGCCGGAGCCCCTTACCCTGCCGAGGCTGGACACGTATGACCGTGCCCTACGGGCACACAAGCCAGTTCCAAAAAGCACTCTCAGATTTGGTAGTGCGCGCCGCAGGCCTGGCAGAGTAGGCGGTCGCTGAGTCCTCCGGCGAATTCGTGCGGCGTGTCCTCGCTGAACGTTCGGTGGCCGCAGACCCGGCAGACGAAGTCCGGTTCGCCCGCGTCTTCTTGGTTGGATAAGCGTGAAGGTGCATGGAAGGCCATGTGTCACTCCCCAGTGCGCTAGCCCCGGCGACACATCGCCGTGATCGTCAGTCAGGCAGCTTCGGCTCAACCACCACGTCACGTCCAACGCTACGAACCCGGGCACTATTCCGCTCGCGGCACCGGCTCCGGACTGCGGTCGCCGTGTCCACTGCGGACACAACCGGTCGGGTTGAATCGGAAGTTCACCACCGCACGGCGAGTCCGGTGGGCGCCGGATCCGGGACTCGGCCGTTCGGCGGCGAACGACCAGGCGGACGGACAACGGCTACTGCGCTGATCAGCCGATCGAATCCCGCGAGCCTTGTGCTGAACCCTCCGCGCAGCTGACACTTGTTCATCATTCACCACTCGGTCTGGCCTTGAGAGGGAAATTCACCATGAGGACATCGCTCGCTCGCACCACAGCTCGCCGCATCACCCTCGTCGCCATGGCCGCCGGACTCTTTCTGACAGGCGCCACAGCGACGGCCGGCGCCGCGGAACCCGCTCCAGCGCATCAACGCCCCGCGGTCGCCTCGACCTCGGAGAGCGCCGTCGTACCGAACGACTTACCGGACAACACGTGGTGGGGCGTCACCAACGGAGAGACCACGACCTCGTACAACGCCTACATCCCCGGCTACGAGTTCGGCTGCAACGGGGACCAGCGGCACAAGGGCCTGGACGTGGGCGCGGCAACCGGCAGCCCGATCTACGCTTGGGGCGAGGGAGAAGTCGTGGGCCGCGGTTACGACGACGGCGGCTATCACCGCTGGATCCAGGTGTATTTCCCCGACATCGACATGAGCATGACCCTGGGCCACTTGCTGGACGGGTCCGAGATGCAGGTCGGTGACACGTTCTCCCAGGGCGAGAAGTGGGCGGAGGTCGGCACCGTGGCGGACGGCCTGAACCACGCTCATGTCCATTACCGCGCCGCCGAGGGCAACTGGGGAGCCTCCGCGATCGGCCCGTGCGACGACATGGACCCGTTCGTCGTCTGGGACGCGCTCGGCCTGCCTGCCTGACGGCAACCGAATAACGAAAGCCGGTCACCGCTGTGGGGTGACCGGCTTTCGTGGTGGCGGTAGCGGTGGGATTCGAACCCACGGAGGCTCTCACCTCACGCGCTTTCGAGGCGCGCTCCTTAGGCCGCTCGGACACGCTACCGTGGATTAGCGTAACGGATCGCCCAGCGACCCCGGACAGCGGGGGAGAGTGGCCCGTGAACTGCGCCGACACACGAGCGAGCCCGCCCCACGGAACACGGAGCGGGCTCGCGAACGTCGAGACGATCAGGACTGGCCGCCACCCGACCGGTTGCCGCCGAAGCGCTCCTTCGCCGACTCAGCGGCTCCGGTGGCCTTGTCCTTCATGTCCTGGCCGACCTCCTTGGCCTTGCCTTCGAACTGGTCCCGCTTGCCCGCGTTCTCGGTGCTCTCGTCACCACTCGCCTTGCCGGCGGCTTCTTTCGCCTTGCCGGTGAGCTGCTGTGCCTGCTGCTTGGCCTTGTCGAACACACCCATGAGCGACCTCCTGGTGTCTTGGCGTCCATCCCGCAGGTACCCACCACGTGCGCCATTCCACGCACAAGTGACGTACATCACTCACGATGGCCGGAGAAGAACGTGTCCAGCAGCGCGGCACAGTCGTCGGCCAGCACCCCACCCACGACCTCGGGCCGGTGGTTCAACCGCCGGTCC
Organism: Allosaccharopolyspora coralli; assembly: GCF_009664835.1. Classification (NCBI taxonomy): domain Bacteria; kingdom Bacillati; phylum Actinomycetota; class Actinomycetes; order Pseudonocardiales; family Pseudonocardiaceae; genus Allosaccharopolyspora; species Allosaccharopolyspora coralli. Next base: position 217,111 of record NZ_CP045929.1, on the reverse strand, counting down.
CGGACGACGTCCCACAGCGAGCCGGCTGCGCCCGTGCGCGGCTCCCACACGCCGAACACGACACGTGCGACCCGGGACAACACCAGCGCACCCGCGCACATGGTGCAGGGTTCGACTGTGACGGCGAGCGTGCAGCCCTCCAGGCGCCAGCCGTCCCCGAACCGAGCAGCCGCCGCTCGCAGCGCGAGGATCTCGGCGTGCGCCGTCGGGTCGCCCCGCCCCTCCCGCTCGTTGTGGGCGGTGGCCAGCATCGAGCCGTCCGGTGCGACGACGACCGCACCGACGGGAACGTCTGAAGTGGACAGTGCGGCGGGCGCGACCTCGAGCGCGGCCCGCACCAGCTCCTGGTCCGAACCGGCCGGACTGGTCACTGGTCCAGCTTCTCCATCAGCCCGGCGAACTGCTCACCGAACCCGCAGCGCTGGGCGATCATCTCGAGCTGCTCGTCCGGGTAGAGGTCGACCTCCTCGATGATCACCAGCAGCTCCCCCTCGGGCAGTCCGAGATCGGAGAGGATCGCGAGGTTGCCCTCCGGCCACAATTCGTCGTCGTCCTCGTCCGGGGTCTCCACCCGCAGCAGGTCGAGGACGTCGGCGGCGATGTCGTAGTCGAGGGCGGCAGCGGCGTCGGAGACCAGTAGATCCGCGTCACCCGGCGTCGGCCGGACCAGCACGAAGAACTCGTCGTCCACATTGCACATGCCGAAAACGGCGCCGGTGGATCGCAACCCGCGCAGCTCCGTGATCGCCGCGTCCACACTCGTCATCACCGAGCTGTCCATCGCGCTGCATCGCCATTTGCCGTCCTCACGCACCACGGCAACGGCGAAGCCCGGCACCGGCTCCTGCACCGTCATGCACACACCGTAAGGCGTCCGGGTGCCACCCGAAAGCACCATCGGGGCCACGTCACCTTCCGGGAGCCGATTCACCCGATCCGACAAGGCCGATGTGGTGGCCGCGCGGCTTGAAGGCTGATCGGGCACAGGGCGCCGAGAGGTTCCCGCCGCCGAGCACGCCAGCCCCCGGCGGGTTCTCCTTTCGTGACGGCGAGGACAGCGTCGACGTGGTGGAGATCGCTCCATGATGTCGACGACCCCGCAGCCGGCCGCGAGAGAGGAGGTTCCGCTGCCACGCGCCCCTCGTTGTGCGGCAGGATGTGTTCATGCGTGCTGTCTGTGTCATCGGGTTGGGGTTGATCGGCGGTTCCGTGCTGCGCGCCGCGAGCGCTGCGGGCCGGGACGTGTGGGGCGCGACCGCCTCCGACGAGGACGCGGAGGCCGCTCGGGCGGCCGGCTACCGTGTCGAGAGCACCGAGGACGCGCTGGACCGTGCCGCCGCGGAGGACGCGCTGGTCGTGGTCGCCACTCCGGTGACCGCCGTGCGCGACGTGCTCCGCCTGGTTGCCTGGCACGCCCCCGAGGCGTGGTTGACCGACGTCGTGAGCGTGAAGGACCCGGTCGCGGCCGAGGTCCGCGGTCTGTTGCCCGAGGTCCGATACGCGGGCGGACACCCCATGGCCGGCGCGACCGAGTCCGGCTGGGAGGCGAGCTCGGCAGAGCTGTTCACCGGCGCCCCGTGGGCCGTGACGCTCGACGAGGAAACCGGCCTCGCCGCGTGGCGCGAGGCGGCGGCTCTCGCCCTGGACTGCGGCGCACACGTGGTACCGGCTTCGAGCGGTGCGCACGACGACGCGGTCGCGCGGATCTCGCATCTGCCGCACGTCCTCGCCGCCGTGCTCGCCGCTGCCGCCGGGACGGGCGGCCCGCTGGCGTTGTCGCTGGCCGCCGGCTCGTTCCGCGACGGCACCCGCGTCTCGGCGAGCGACCCGGAGCTGGTGCGTTCGATGACGGAAGCGAACCGTGGCGCGCTCATCGACGCCGTCGACGACGCACTCGGCAGACTGGGTGCGGCGCGGGGTTCCTTGTCCTCCACCGGCGGCCTCAAGTCCACTGTGGATGCGGGTCACGTGGCGCGGATCGAGTGGGAGGAGCTGCGGTCGGCTCCCCGCGAACCGCTCAGCGTGCGGTGGTCCGCCCCGGACGCGGCCGAGCGACTTCGGGAGATCGGCGAACGCGGGGGTCGTGTGGTGTCCCTGAGCGAGGACTCCGCGGAGGCCGACGTCCCGATCGTGTGAGCCCGCCGGTCGCGCGCACGCCGAGGGGCCGCCCCGTCGGCCGGGGCGACCCCTCATGATCCGCTCCGACCACCGCCTGCGAGGGAGCGCGGTGCGCCCTCCGGTCGCGGCTCGGGTGAAGCGGTGAGCGCGAGTTACTGCTGCTGGTCTCGGTCCTGCTGGCCCTCTTGGCCCTCCTCGCCCTGCGAGCCGCCGCCGAACATGTCCTTGCCCTTCTCCATGGCCTGGTCGATCTTGTCCTCGTGGCCGAACTTCTCCTTGGCCTTCTCACCGATCTTGTCCATGCCCTGGCTGATCTTGTCGCCGTGTTCCTTGCCCATGTTCTGGGCTTTGTCCTTGAAGTCGCCGAATCCCATGTTCGTCCCTTCCGCGGAGCACCCGCGCGCCAGGTGATCCAGCGCACAGTACGGGCGATACAGCTCCGACCGTAGACCTCGTACCCCGCGGAACGCTCGCCGGAACTCACCCGTTGGGGCCACACGACCTGCGCATCTCGATGGTCGTCGGCCTTCCCGCCCCTTGCACAGTCCCGAGAAGTTCTGTATGACTAGATTCGACAGTTGGTCATGTGGTCGACACGTCATCCAGTCAACGCGTCGGACACTGCTCGACGAGCGTCACGTCAGGCAGGTGCAGTGGTGGACCGCAACGAACGAGCAGATCGCATCCTCGACGCTGCCGGCGACCTGCTGACCCGGATGGGCTACCGCAAGGTCACCATCGACGACATCGCCCGCCGAGCCGGTATCGGCAAAGGCACCGTCTACCTGCACTGGCGCACGAAGCGGCAGTTGTTCGACGCGCTGTTGATCCGGGAAAGCATCCGCAGTAGCACCGCGATCGTCGAACTGCTTCGGGACGATCCCGCACAGGCGAGGCCGCACCGGTTCCTGCGCGACCTCTTCACCGCCGTGCGGGAGCAGCCACTCCTGGAAGCGATCTTCACCGGTGATCCCGAGCTGCTCGGCACGCTCGCCGACGCGAGTCAGCACAAGCGCGCGCTCGTCCACGCCGACGAGCTCTACCCACTGTTGCGCCGACACCGTCTGGTACGCGCGGAGATACCGAACCTCCAGCTCGCGATCGAGGCGACGATCACCGGCTTCCTGCTCGCCCCGAACGTCAACACGACCCTGGCGGAGCTGCCGCTCACGACGCGGCAGGACGCGCTCGCCGACACGATTCGGCATGCCTTCGAGCCCGACACACCACCGACGCCGGACCAGCTCCGGGTCGCAGCCGCCGAGCTTGTCGCCCTGTTCGAGACCTCGCTCGCCGCGTACCGCGACGAGGTCTACCCGCCCGGCTCCGCGGGTTGACCGCTCGCGGCGGATCCATCGACCACAGGGAGTTCATCGGCGCGGGCACTCCGAAGCGCGACGCGAGGAGCCCGAAGGGGACCTTGGTCGTGCTCCCGGAGCGGTTCCCGAGCCTGCGGACCGTCCCCCCGAGGAGCCGCCGGTGTTCTCGCCGATCCCGAACAGGGGGTTCACTCACTGCCACTGCTCACCGGACGAGATCACTCGACAAGACGGTGAATTCGACCCGAAAGTTCCAGACTCCACAGTAGAATTCCGTTCACCTTCGGTCGGGCGAGGCGACGTCGATGGAGAACAGCCAGGAATCCTGGACCTTTTTCTAGTTCTCTCTCGGTTCGCGGTGATCACGGACGAGTGAGAGACAGAGTTCCCACGAAAGTGACGCCATACCACAATGAATTCGACGGCGTTCCACTTCGGACACCATGGAATGAAAGCTCCGACGACGCCTAGCCGCGACATTCGCCGGGGCGCTAGACAGGAAGTCGCCAGCCCCTTGCTCCCGGCACGCTTCCGAAGCACGTTCGGGGCGGGATCTGGGGGAGCTCACCGACAGAAAGGTCGCTCATGCGTTCGCTGTCCCGCGCGCTGGTCGTCAGCGCACTCACCCTGCCGCTCGCTTTCGCCGGTATGGGCGTCGCTTCGGCAGGTGGTTCAGGCGGCCACGAATGCAACCACTGGAGTTGCAACTGGACCGACATCGACTGGAACTACACGTCGGACGACGACATCGGAATCATCAACGCCGGCATCATCGGCTGAGTTCCGAACACGCTCGCAGTGGAGCCCTCCCCTGGTGGGGCTCCACTGCGCTGTCCCCGCACCCCGGGGACAGCGCGCAAGGTTCGCGGATACGCTGCGCCCCATGGACCAAGTCGCACAAGACGTGGCCGAGCGGCTACGCGGGTGGGGAGCGACCGGCGAGATCGTCGAGTTCGAGGACACCGTCCCGACGGCGGCCGTGGCAGCTCAGCGGCTCGGCTGCGAGGTCGGGGCGATCGCGAACAGTCTCGTGTTCCGAGTCGGTGACGAACCGTTGCTCATCATCACCAGCGGCGCGCACCGTGCGGACACGCAGCGAGTGGCCGCACGACTGGAGATCGGACCGATCAAGCGGGCGGACCCCGAGTTCGTTCTCGCATGTACGGGACAGCCCGTGGGCGGAGTCGCGCCGGTCGGCCACCCGCAACCGATCCGCACGGTCGTGGACAGCGCGCTCACCGGTTACCCCACGGTGTGGGCGGGCGGCGGAACGAAGCACACCATGTTCCCCACCTCCCACGACGAGCTCGTCCGACTGACCGGCGGGCTCTCCACCGAAGTCGCGCAGGAAGCGTCCGGCTGACGCGACCGATCGACGTTCCCTGTGGCAGCGACGCGGTGACGTTGTCCCACGCGTCGGTCTCCGCCCCCGGACCGGCCGCGAGGTGAGGTTCTGCAAACGCACATCACCCGTGGGCCTCTTACTGTGCCGCCTCGGCGGAGACGTACGCTCCCCAACCGTTGCGGTAGAAGTCGCGAATGTGGTCTTCCATGCGTTGCTGCGCGGTGGCGCCGTCGCGTGCCTCCAAGGCCTCGCAGATCGAGTGATGATCGTTCCTGAGCCCGTCGGCGATCGGCGCCCACGCGTCGCCGAGTTCGCGGAAGGCGTCCAGCAGCGGGCGGCGCATGGACTCGCGGATCGCGGTCGTCATGTCGGCGACGAGGCGGTTGCCGCCTGCTTCGGCGATCGCGACGTGGAACTCCGTGTCCAGCTCGTTGAATCGTTCGCGGTCACAGTCCGGGTCGTCCATGGCCGCGAGTAGTTCGCGCATCTCCTTGAGATCGGCCTCCGTCGCCCGGTCCGCGGCGTGGCGGGCGCTTTCGCGCTCGAGCATCACCCGCGCGTCGACGACGTGCTGGATCGGGAAGTTCGCGAGGGCCACGTGCAGGCGCAGCAGCCGGTTCAGCGCCTCGCTGGGCAGCGCAGCGACCGTCGTTCCCGAGTCGGGACCGGTCCCGACCGACATCCGCAGAACACCCTGAGCCTCGAGCGCGCGAAGGGCTTCGCGGACCGCGGCTCGGCTCACCCCCAGCATCTGCGCGAGATCGCGTTCGGGAGGAAGGCGGTCACCGACTTGCAGCTGCCCGCTGACGATCTGCTCCTCGATGCGGTCGATGACCAACTCGTAGGTTCGCGAGCGCGTCACCGGGCGCCACGAGCTGCCGCCTTCCGGAGCGTGGCCGGCGTCGAATCCCGCCATCTCTGTCCCCAAACCTTTACAGCCCGTTGCGTCGTGTCTAGGGTACTGCCTCACCTTGGTCCGACCATATAAAGGTCGACCCAGCTGCTACGGAGACGAGGTGCCGCACCCGTGTACACACCGGAGTTAGCCCCGCTCGGCGGAAGCCTGGCGCTGTCAGCGGTGCTCGCCGCTCTCCCCCTCGCCACTGTGTTCGTGCTGCTCGGAGTGTTCCGCGTCAAGGCACACTGGGCCGCCCTGTCCGGCCTGGCGACCGCCCTGGCCGTGGCGGTGGCCGCCTACGGCATGCCGGTGCACATGGCGCTGTCGTCGGCGAGCCAAGGTGCCGCGTTCGGCCTGCTGCCGATCATGTGGATCGTGCTCACCGCGATCTGGCTGCACCAGCTGACCGTGACCAGCGGGCACTTCGAGGACCTGCGGACGTGCTTCGGCATGATCTCTCCGGACCCCCGGATTCAGGCCGTGGTCATCGCGTTCTGCTTCGGCGGCCTGCTCGAAGCGCTCGCCGGTTTCGGCGCGCCGGTGGCGATCACCGGCATGATGCTGGTCGCTGTCGGTTTCCCGCCACTGCGCGCCGCGGTCACGGTCCTGCTCGCCAACACCGCGCCCGTCGCGTTCGGCGCGCTGGGTACCCCGATCATCACCGCCGGTGAGCTGACCGGAATCCCGTACGAGCACATCGGCGCCGTGGTCGGCAGGCAGACGCCGCTTCTGGCGTTCCTCGTCCCGTTCCTGCTCGTGCTCGTCGTCGACGGACGGCGCGGTGCGCGCGAGGCGTGGCCCGCGGCTCTGGTGACCGGTGCCGGTTTCGCCATCGCCCAGTTCGCCTCGGCGAACTTCGTGTCGGTGCAGCTCACCGACATCGTCTCGTCGCTGGCCGGCGCGCTCGCGCTGGTGGTCTTCCTCCGCTTCTGGCAGCCACGCGGCGGCGAGGCCGCGCGTCAGCGCCTCGTGTCCGACGCGACGCCCGAGACACCGCAAGACGCCGGAGCATCGCACGACACCGGCGAACCGCAGGCCACCGGAGCGTCGCAGGACACCGGCGGCGTTGCCACGATGACGCCCGGCCGGGAACGGCTCGGCGCAGCGCGGATCACTCGAGCACTGTTCCCGTATCTCCTGGTCGTCGTCGTGTTCTCGGTGGTCAAACTGTGGGAGCCGCTCGGCGACGCCCTGGAAAGCACGGACGTGGAGATCCCGTGGCCGGGCCTGTACGGAGCATTGACGGAGGCCTCGGGTGAGCCCTCCGACACCACGGAGTTCAGCCTGGCCTGGTTGTCCACACCGGGAAGCCTGCTGCTGCTCTGCGGGTTCGGCGTCGCCGCCGGGTATCGCATGCCGCTGCGTACGGCATTGTCCGATCTGGCAAGCACAGCCCGATCGCTGCGGTTGCCCGCCCTCGCCGTCGTCGGCGTGCTCGCCCTGGCGTACGTGATGAACCAGTCCGGGCAGACGACGACCATCGGCACCGCGATCGCGGGCGCAGGCGCGGCGTTCGCCTTCCTGTCCCCGGTCCTCGGATGGATCGGTGTAGCGGTGACCGGCTCGGACACCAGCGCGAACGCGCTGTTCGCCGGGCTGCAGCAAGTCGCCGCCGAGAAGGTCGGCCTCGATCCGGCCCTGTTGGTCGCCGCCAACACCTCCGGCGGCGTGATGGGAAAGATGATCAGCCCGCAGAACCTGACCATCGCGGCCACCGCGGTCGGCCTCGTCAACCAGGAAGCACGACTACTGCGCACGACACTGAAATGGAGCATCGGCCTGCTGCTGACTCTCTGCGTCCTCGTCTTCCTCCAGTCCACCGTCCTGGCCTGGATGCTGCCGTAGCCCCGAATCCGCCTGACAACGAAAGGACCTCTCGTGAGTACGCGACAGATCCCCCGCTGGTCCGAGCTCAAACCCCTCTTGCGGCCCAAACCGGTGGAACTCGACCGCACCCGCCGCCGGCTCTCCAACGCACACACGATCGCCGACCTGCGAGAGGCTGCCCGGCGCCGCACACCGAAGGCACCGTTCGACTACACGGACGGAGCCGCCGAGGACGAAACCAGCCTGCGTCGTGCGCGGCAGGCCTTTCGGCAGCTCGAGTTCAATCCCTCGGTGCTGCGTGACGTCTCCACTGTGGACCTCTCCGTGCAACTGCTGGGCGAACCGTCCGCGTTGCCGTTTGCGTTCGCCCCGACCGGATTCACGCGGATGATGCAACACGAGGGCGAACGAGCCGTGTCCCGCGTCGCCGAGCGGACCGGCATTCCGTACACGCTGTCCACAATGGGCACCACTTCCATCGAGGACGTGGCCGCTGCGGCGCCGGACGCACGGAAGTGGTTCCAGCTCTACATCTGGAAGGACCGCCAGGCCAGCAAGGATCTCGTGGTCCGCGCGCTGGACAGCGGCTACGACACACTGATGCTCACTGTCGACACGCCGGTCGCAGGCGCACGGCACCGAGACGCACGCAACGGGCTGACGATCCCGCCCGCGCTCTCCGCCCGCACTTTCTTCGACGGCGCGATGCATCCGGCGTGGACGTTCAACCTGCTGACCACCGAGCCGCTCTCGTTCGCCTCGCTGTCCTCGTGGAACGGCACCGTGGCCGAGCTCATCAACAAGATGTTCGACCCCACGGTGACGTTCGCCGACCTGGAATGGCTGCGGGAGATCTGGCCGCACAAGCTGATCGTGAAGGGCCTGCAGAACACCACCGACGCGCGTGACGCGGTCGCCGCGGGCGCGGACGCCGTGGTGCTGTCCAATCACGGCGGCAGGCAGCTCGACCGCGCGCCCACCCCACTGCAGCTGCTCCCGAAGGTCGTCGACGAACTCCAGGGCCGGGGCGAAGTCCTGCTCGACACCGGAATCCTCAGCGGCGCCGACATCATCGCCGCGCTCGCGCACGGCGCGAACGGATGCCTCGTCGGGCGAGCCTTCCTCTACGGACTGATGGCGGGCGGCGAGCGGGGAGTCGACCGCACCGTCGAGATCCTCAGCTCGGAGATCACCCGCACGATGCAGCTGCTCGGCGTCAGCCGCACGGCCGACCTCCGGCCGGAGCACGTCACACTGCCCAGCTGAGCGCGACTCGCACGGCGGCTCGCGTTCGACCGAGCGCGAGAGCGCGAGCCGCCGGGTCACTTGGAGCCACAGCCTGTCAGGACGTTGGCCGTACGAACATCTTGGCGTGGTCGTGCGCGAAATCTGAGATTGTGCGTGGAGACCGGCCAACGAGGTTCATGACGGACTCCGTCACGGTATCGCCCCAACCGGTGACATAGGCCTGGGCGTATTCCTCAAGCATGTCGACAATCCACTGTGGAACTCCGTAGCCGAGCAGTGTCTTACGTTTGACCTCGTCGCTGACCGGCAGGTAAGCGATCGTTCTGCCGAGTGCGCGGCTCAGCTCGTCGGCAACCTCATCGAAGGTCAGCGAACGCGGGCCGGTGAGGGTATAGGTCTGGCCGTGGTGTCGGTCCGCGTTGTCCGTGAGAACGCGGGCGGCGCAGGCGGCGATGTCACGTGCATCAATCATGCCCAGCCGCGCGGAAGCCATGTTCAGTGAGAACGTGTCGGCGGCAGCGATGTCTCCGGCCTCGTTGAGCAGGTTCTGCATGAACCAGTGCGGCCGCAGGATCGTCCACTGCAATCCGCTGTGTTCGGTTTCCCGGTCCGAGAGCGCGTGCAAGCGTCCGCTGCGGTTCGGGGCGTCGTGCGCCGCACCGATGGCTGACAGACGCACCACGCGTTCGACACCGGCTCGACGGGCAGCCCACAGCGCGTTCATGTTGTTTTCCGGCGCGCGTGGGCCATTCGGAGTCAGCAGCCACAAGTCGTCTACTCCCGCGAAGGCAGCCGGGAGCGTGTGCGGATCCTCCAAGTCACCGAGGACGGCCTCGACGTCCTGTTCCCGAAACTCGTCGGCGCGACTCTGGTCGCGTACCAGCGCGCGCACATGCACGTCTGTTCCTTCGAGTTCGCGCCGCAAAGCGGTGGACACAGTTCCGGTGGCTCCGGTGAGCAGCACGGTGCGAGTCACGGTCATTCTCCTTGTGTGTTGGGGGTGGAACCTGCACGAACAGCGGACGAACGCAGACTGCGCGGGGGCAGTTGCGCCGCGGTGATGGCGGTGAGCGCAAGCGCGAAACCGAGTCCCTGCCAGGGGGTCAAAGCCTCGCCGAGCAGCAGCCAGCCCAGGATCGTGGCAACCGCCGGGGACAGGAGGGGAAGAAAAGAAACGGCGACGACCGGCAGCGTGGCGATGCCGTTGAACCAGATCGGATACGACAACAGGGCCCCGACCACGCACAGCCACGCGTAACCGGCAACAGCAGGAAGGCCAACGGTGGGCGGAACTCCTTCGAAAGCGAGCGCGAAGGGGACCAGAACAAGACTGCCGGTCGCGAGCTGCCAGCCGGCCATGGCCTTCGCGTCAACGCCGTCAGGGCGCCCCCACCGCCGGGTCAGAACCACGCACGTGGCCATCGAGCATGCGGCGGCGATGCCCGCCACGATGCCGAACAGATCGAACGAGACCTCACCGCGCAACACGATCAACCCGACACCGACGACGCCAACCAGCCCCCAGCCCAGCCGCCATCGTGTGGGCCTCTCACCCAGCAGCAGGAAGGCCAAGCCCACGACCAGCAACGGCTGCACGGACGTCAAAGTCGCCGCGACACCACCCGGCAACCGATAGGCAGCCACGAACAGCAGAGCGTTGAACGCGCCGATGTTGAGCGTGCCGAGAACGAGCGCGCGCCACAGCCAGCTCCCGTGCGGCAGTTTCCGAGTGATCACCAGCAGCACAAGCGCTGCGGGCAGACATCGGATCACCGTCGACAACAGCGGGTAGCCGGGCGGTAGTAGTTCGGTCGTGACCAGGTACGTCGTTCCCCAACTGGCGGGCGCGAGCGCGGTCAGCGCTGTCACCCCGACGACCTTGCAAAGTACGGCATCGCTGTCGTGTGTGGTCTCCTGGTCGCGTTCCTCACCCCGGAGGGGAGTCTATGGAGTCTCCTGCCGCTCGCGATCATCGCTGCCATGTCGAACTCCAACGGATCACTCTACGTTGCACTCACCAGCGAGTTCGGAGTATCACCACGCCCTTCTCCAGCGAGGGCAGGGCGGTTCGCAGTTGAATCTGCGCCCCGATCGACATGAAGAAGAGGCCGATGAGAACGGGTGCGCCTTCTTTGAACAGTGCCGTCGTGAAGCTGCCGATCATCAAGGCTTCGGGGGCGACGGTGTTGACGATGGCGCCCAGGAACCAACAAGACCGACAAAGGCGCGATCTCGATTCTCTCCATCAACGACGGCCCGTTCCTTACCATGATCGCGATGGGAGCAGCGGGCCTGGCCGACTTTCCGTTGATGGCACTACTCGCTGCGATCCTCCCTATGCTCCTGGGATTCATCCTTGGCAACGGCAGCGAGCGTGCCCGCGATTTCCTCGCTCCCGGCGAACGTTTGATCATCCCCTTCGCGGCGTTCGCCCTCGGAGCCGGAATCGACTTCACCGTCCTTGCCGGTTCCGGCGCGATCGGAATCGCTCTCGGTCTGGCCACAGTCATCTTCTCCGGCGGCGCCGCAGTTCTCAGCCTTTACGCGTGGCACCGGGCGCGCCGCCACCCAGCTCCGACGCGGAACGTGATCAGCGGTGTGTGCGAAGCAAGCACCGCTGGAAACGCGATCGCGACTCCTCTCGCGGTTGCGACGATCGACCCGACCTTGATGCCGGTCCAAGGGGTCGCCACCGCACAAGTCGCGGCCGCCGTGGTCACTACGGCGTTCACCGCACCGTTCCTGGTCGCGTACATCAGCCGCTGGCAACAACGTCGAGGGATTACGCCCAAGAACGAAGAGGCGTTCTACGAGACCGGCCAAGTGCCGACAGCGCCAATCACCCAACCCGAGACGTAGGGGACAGAACAGGTCCCCCGGCTCGGAGCTGATCAGTGGGGTCAGGGTGTGCGGGTCAAGGTCGGCGCGCTCCCCGTCGCCGGCGGTCGATCATTTGTGAGATCGCCGACGTGCTGGGGAGGTCGCAATCGTCGAAGACGCTAAACACCCAGATGGTCCGGGCCCGGTCTCCCGCGCGAGCGCGGAGGCGCTGAACTCGGTGACGAACAGGTGAGTGCAAAGTTGGCACCCGTACCGGAGCGTGTCCCTGAACTTGACCTCGGGCACGAGAAAACCCCCAGCGTACTGGGGGCTTCTGTCTCGACCAGACGCGCGCCCGTAGGGATTCGAACCCCAAACCTTCTGATCCGTAGTCAGATGCTCTATCCGTTGAGCTACGGGCGCTTGTTCTCTTGTTCGAGTCGCTCGTCCTGGAACGAGTTCCTCGGCGGAGGCTCCGGGATTTGAACCCGGGAGGGGCGTAAACCCCAACCGCATTAGCAGTGCGGCGCCATAGACCAGACTAGGCGAAGCCTCCCGGCGTCCTCGCGGCCACCGGAGAAAAGCCTACACACCTCGCCGGTCGGACCGCACAGGGGGGGTCGGGGAGGCTGCCTCGGCGCCTCCCCGACGCCACCTCAACGCGGTGAATCCTGGCTGAACCGCACGAACGGCGCGAGGGCCTCCGGGTTGCGGAGGGCGTCCTTGCTGACGGCCTTCTCGGGGGCGGTGCCTGCGAGGATCTTCTTCACCGGCACCTCCAGCTTCTTGCCGTTGAGCGTCTGCGGCACCTCGTCGACGACGACGAAGCGGTTCGGTACGTGCCTCGGCGACAGTTGGGCGCGCAGCTCGGTCCTCAGCTTCGGTTGTACGTCCGCCAGTTCCGCACCCTCCGCGAGCACCAGGAAGCACAACAGCTCGCCGTCCGTCTCCCCCGCACCGGAGGTGTCGATCACCAGCGAGTCGGCCACCTCGTCGAAGCCCTCGACCACGCGGTAGAACTCGGCGGTGCCCATCCGGATCCCGCCCCGGTTCAGGGTCGAGTCGCTGCGGCCGTAGATCACGAGCGTGCCGCGCGGGGTGATGCGCACCCAGTCTCCGTGCCTCCACACGCCGGGGAAGGTGTCGAAGTACGACTCGTGCAGTCGCGAACCGTCGGGGTCGTTCCAGAAGAACACCGGCATCGTCGGCATCGGCTTGGTGAGGACCAGCTCGCCGACCTCGTCGTGCACCTCACGACCCTGCTCGTCGAAAGCGGCGACGGCCGCGCCGAGCATCGGGCACGAGATCTCTCCGAGATACACCGGCAGGTCCGGGGACGCACCCACGAACGCGGTACACAGGTCGGTGCCGCCGGACACACTCGCGATCTGCACGTCCTGGCCGACCTCGTCGGCGATCCAGCGGAACCCGTCACTGCTCAACGGCGCCCCCGTCGAGCCGAGCGTGCGCAACGCGGACAGGTCGTTGTCCCGCGCCGGGTGCACGTCGCGCTTCATGCACGTCTGGATGAAGGGCGCCGAGGTGCCGAAGTAGTTGACCCGGTAGCGGTCCGTGAGCTGCCACAGCGTCGACAGGTCCGGATGCCCCGGGCTGCCGTCGAAAAGCACGATCGTGGTCCCGGTGAGCAACCCACCGATCAGGAAATTCCACATCATCCAGCCGGTGGTGGTGAACCAGAAGAACCGGTCCCCCGGCCCGAGATCGCAGTGCAGCCCCACCGCCTTGAGCTGCTCGAGCACCATGCCGCCGTGCCCGTGCACGATGCCCTTCGGCAAGCCGGTCGTGCCCGAGGAGTACAGCACCCACAGCGGGTGCTCGAACGGCACCGGGTCGAAGGCGAGCTCGGCGTCGCGGTGCCGGTCGAGCATCTCCGACCAGTTCACGGCACCGTCGAGCTGCCCACCGGTGCCGATGTAGTCGACCAGCACCGTGGCGGCCAGGCTCGGCAGATGCGAGCGGAGTTCGTCGACGGTGGAGCGCACGTCGAAGCTGCGCCCCCCGTACATGTAGCCGTTCACGGCGACCAGCACCGTCGGTTCGATCTGCACGAACCGGTCCTCGATGGCACGCACCCCGAAGTCCGGCGAGCACGACGACCAGGTGGCACCGAGGCTCGCGGCGGCGAGGAACGCGACGATGGTCTCCGGGCTGTTCGGCGCCAGCGCCACCACCCGGTCGCCCTTTCCGACACCGAGCTCGCGGAGCCCGGCGCGGGCGGCGGCCACGCGAGAGCGGAGCTCACCGTAGGTGACCTCCTCACGGACGCCGTCCTCACGCGCGAAGATCACGGCGAGGTCGTTCTCGCCCTTGCCGTCGCCCGCGCGCAGCGCGTGCTCGGCGTAGTTGAGCGTCGCGCCGGGGAACCACCGTGCTCCCGGCATGACCTCCTCGGGCAGCACGTGCTCGGCCCGCTCGTGGAACGCCACGTCGAAGTACTCGGCGATCGCACCCCAGAACGACTCCAGGTCGGAGATCGACCATCGCCACTGCGCCCAGTAGTCGGGCAGGTCGAGTCCGCGCTCCGTGTTCAGCCACCTGCGGAAGGTCGCCATCCTGCTGGCCTCCGCACGCTGCGGGGTCGGTTCCCACAGCAGCTCGGGCGTCGTCTCGGGGGTGCTTGATGTCATGGGACTTTTCCTAACCCATTCGGTCCCGATTCGGCCACCTGCGAAGGGCTGTTCGCAGGAGGTTGTGTGTGAGTCGCCTGCTCACCGGGGACCTGGCACGGTTGTTCTCCACACCCTACGGCGAGCCTGTGGACAACTCGCCCCGCGGCTGTGGACAACACCGCTCCGGCTTGTGGGCAACCTTGCGGACAACCGTGCCGAAGGCCTCCTGATCAGCGCCGACGCGACAGTCAACGCAGATGCAGGTCGAACCAGTTCCGCGTGCGCTTCCACGCCTCGTGAGCCGACTCCGGCTCCGACTCGAAGCGGTGGTCCGACGCGGGGAAACGCACCACGTCCGTCGCCACCGGTGCACCGTCGGCGACCTCCCGCAACTTGTCGATCTGGTCGCGGGGAATGCTCGAATCGGCGCCGTAGAGACCCAGCCACGGGCAGCCCACGTCCGAGACGATGTCGATCAGTGCGGGCAGGGAGTCCGACAGCGGCTCCAGGATTCCGCCGCCACCGATGGTCACGGCCGCGCCCAGCTGCCTGCGTGCGGCGACCACCAGCGCGGCGGCACCACCCACGTCGAACCCCATGACTCCGAGCCGGTCCACGGCCACGCCCCGGTCACCGAGCCACAGGAACGTCGCGTCCGCGTCGTCGATCACCGAGTCGACGTCGAGATCCTGCACCTGATCGTGCACGTCCTCGTCCAGGTGCTCCGCATCGAGCTCGTCGACACCGATCCGGTGGTACAGGTGCGGGGCGGCCGCCAACCACCCCTCCTCGGCGAGAGCGCTCACGAGTTCCCGCACGCGCGGCGTGACGCCGCGAGCCTCGTGCAGGACGACCAGACCACCACGGACGACGTTGTCCGGTTCGGCCACGGTCAGGCGGAGTTCGGTGCCGTCGGTGAGCGCGACGGTCTCGATCCGGGTGTCGGTCATGTCCCGCAGGGAACCACGACACGGTGAACACGAGTCAACGTGATCATGCAGACGGAGCAGCGGTCTGGACAGCGGTTCGTCACTGTGCGGTCAGCACACGGGAGCACTGTGCGGTCAGCACATGGAGCACTGGGCGGTCAGCACACGGAGCACCGTCCGGCCAGCACGCGGCGGCACCGCAGCTCGGGGCGGGGGCCGCACAGTGAGTGCGCCGGGACGACGCGAGCGGCTACCTTGCACAGGACGACCGTGCACACCCGCACGGGAACTCGACGCGGCCCGCGACGGCACATCGCGCCGCCGAGCCGGACCGCAGGAGACGAAGGAGTCAGCATGAGCGTGCGCACCCGCGCGGACCTCGACCAGCTTCCCGCTTACGTCGCCGGGAAGTCCGTTCCTGGCGCGATCAAGCTGGCCAGCAACGAGGTCTCCGGCGGTCCCCTGCCCGGCGTCCGCGAGACCGTCGCGACCGCTGCCTGCGAGGTGCACCGCTACCCCGACATCGCCGTGGGCAGGCTGACCGAGGTGCTCGCCGAGCGCTTCGGGGTGGACACCGGCCGGGTGGCCGTCGGCTGCGGCTCCGTCGCTCTGTGCCAGCAGATCGTGCAGGCCACCTGCAACGGACCCGAGGACGAGGTGCTGTTCCCGTGGCGCTCGTTCGAGGCGTACCCGATCATCACCCGGATCGCCGGAGCCACTCCGGTGACCGTTCCCGTCACCGACGCCCACGCGCTCGACCTGGAAGCGATGCGCGCCGCGATCACGCCGAACACACGAGTGGTGTTCGTGTGCACGCCGAACAACCCCACCGGCACCGTGCTGCACCGGGCCGAGCTCGAGCGGTTCCTCGACGCGGTGCCCACAGACACGGTCGTGATCCTCGACGAGGCCTACTTCGAGTTCGTCACGGACCCGGACGCGCCCGACGGCATGGATCTGCTGCGGGGACGCGACAACGTCGTCTCGATGCGCACGTTCTCCAAGGCCTACGGCCTCGCCGGTGCCCGTGTCGGCTACGCGGTCGGACCGGCGAAGATCATCGAGGCGCTCCGCAAGGTCTGCATTCCGTTCAGCGTGAACGCGCTCGCACAAGCCGCCGCCCTCGCCTCCCTCGATGCGGAGGACGAGCTGAAGGTTCGCTGCGCGGAGATCGCGGAGGAACGTGACCGGGTGCGCTCCGGCCTGCTGGACCTCGGTTTCGAGGTCGCCGAGAGCCAGGCGAACTTCGTCTGGTTGCCGCTCGGCGACACCGCGCAGGCGTTCAACGATCACTGCATGGCGAACAAGGTCGTGGTGCGCACGTTCGCCGGGGACGGGGTGCGGGTCACGATCGGCAAGCCCGACGAGAACGACGCGTTCCTCGCCGCCGCCAAGTCGTACCGTCCTTGACTTCGCGCGACCGACGGAACCCGCGTTCACCATTCCTGCCCGAGCACCGTAGTGGCCCCGGTATCGTGATCGGAACGAAAAGCCGACCACTGGGGAAGTAGCGTGATGGCACGTCGGTCCAACGGTCCGAGCGAGGCTCAACACCCGCGGTCCGAGACCGTCGACAACCCGCGCAACTTCTGGAAGACCACCGGCTGCGTCGGTTCGATGGGGGCGATCGCGACAGTGGTCGCCGCAGGCATCACGGGAGTCGTCGCACTGCAAGTAGGCAAGTCGACCGCTCCCGCACCGGCCCCGGCCACCGAAACCGTCACGGTCACCGCAACGGTCCCCGCTGGGCGGGACAACGGCCAGGAGTCATCGGAACCGGGTGCGGATGTCCTGTGGGCGGATCACTTCAACATGACGAGCTACGTCAACTTCGACGTGCTTCCGCCCGAGAACGAAGGTGGGCAACTGTCGCAGGCCAGCGACGGAGCGCTGAACGTTTCCGACGACGGTGCCGTCTGGCTCGAGGACACCAAGCCGACGCGTCAGCAGTGCGAAAACCTGATCGCCACTCACGCCGTCGACAAGATCGACGTCGATGTCGGCTCCCGAGTCTGCTACAAGACACGCGGCGAACGCATCGCGTACTTCGAAGTTGTCGGCAAGAGCTGGGAAAGCACGCGGTACCGCTACGAGACAGAGCTGGTGATCTGGAAGAGCTGACCTCCCGCGCACCGCGGAGGAGGTCCCCACCGGGCAGCCGCGCCCGTCAGTTCCGACCGTTCGAGCGGGGCGGATCGTCGGAACTGTCGTCGACGCGCCCCTCGCCACGCCTGCGGAAGAACTGGAACCCGGGGATGCCGACGATCGCCCGCCGCACGTCGTGGGTGACTTCGAGCAGTTCGTGCACCTCAGGGCCCACACGGTCGAGGGTGCGCAGGAT
This sequence comes from Allosaccharopolyspora coralli, assembly GCF_009664835.1. Lineage (NCBI taxonomy): Bacteria > Bacillati > Actinomycetota > Actinomycetes > Pseudonocardiales > Pseudonocardiaceae > Allosaccharopolyspora > Allosaccharopolyspora coralli. The sequence continues at coordinate 199,636 of NZ_CP045929.1, read as the reverse complement.
CGGCATGATGTCGCTGATCATGTGCTCGGCCATCACCGGCAGCTCGTCGACGAGGCGAATCGCGGCGTCGACCTCCTTCGGCGACAGCTCGTCGACGAACCGCGAGGCCATCGGCGCGGCCTTGCGCGCCATCGGCTCGTACTCGGCGAGCAACCCGTCGGCGACCTCGGCGGTGTGCCCGGCGCGGTCAACGGTCTGCGATGCCTTCTCGGCGATCGCACCGGAGTCGTCGACCAGCGTCGAGGCTGCCGCGGCGATCCGGGCGACCTCGCGAACGCTGTCCTCGGCCATCGACACGATCGCCCGGGTGCGGTCGACGACGCCGTCGACCTCTTCCACCGTCTTCTCGGTCCGGGAGGCGATCTGATCGACCCGGGTGACGAGCTCATCCGCCCGGTCGGCGATGTCGGTGATACGGGCGAGGACCGTCTCCGCGCCGTCGACGAGGCCGAGCACTCGGCCGGGCACGGACGCCGCGGTCGTCACGGCCCCGACCGCCAGTTCAGCGGTCGAGCGGGCGGCGCCAACGAGGTCACCGGGCGTCGGGATCCGGATCAACATGTGCACACTCTGCACTGCACGGGCTCCACTGACGAGCACGGGTCCGTCTCGCCTCGGCTGAGACGAACAACGCGCGGCGCTCCCGGATGTGGAGCGCCGCGCGTCGCGAGAGGAAGATCGAGTCAGCCGGTGACGGCGTGGTGACCCGGCACGACCTCGGGGCTCGGGGCGGTCGGCAGGCTCGAGCCGCCCTCACCGGGCATCTCCGGCTCACCCGGGTGCTCGGGCTCACCGGGGTGCTCGGGGTCCTCCGGCATCTCGGGCTCACCCGGGTGTTCCGGGTCGTCCGGGTGCTCCGGGTCCTCAGGCTTCTCCGGGTCGTCCGGGTGCTCCGGGTCGTCCGGCTCTTCCGACTCGGGGTGATCGACGATCGGAGCGTTGACGCACTCGGTCTCGTTCGGGGACAGGATCGGAGCGACGACGCCCGCCACCGCGACGTTGTTCCCACACGCCTGAACCGGGAGCACGCTCACGTTGTTGTCGTTGCCGATGTTCACACCGTCGTTGTCGGTGCTGTCCGCGAGCGCGGGGCTTCCCGCCGCGAGCAGGCCTGCCGCCAATGCTGTGGCGCTGAGTGCGCCGGTTGTCTTCCGCACTGTCGTACTTCCTTCACTCTCGATCTTTCGGGGACTTCTTCCCATCCGGTGTCAGCGCAGGAGCACCAACGTTCCGAGCGGAAGCGTGGTGAGCAGGTCGAGAGCGTCGTCCGGAACACGGACACACCCGTCACTGCTCGCGGTTCCGAACACGCTCGAGTCCGGCCAGCCGTGCAGTGCGACGGTGCCGGGGCCGCCGCCATAGCTGGTCAGCGTCTGCGAGTGCGTTCCGAGGGGGAGGATCACGGGACTGAAGGTCGTCACCGTCTCCTCGATGGCCGCCATCATGTAGGTGCGGCCACGGGGAGTCGGCGTGCCTTCGCCGCCGACACCCACGGTCCATGAGCCGATCTCGCGTCCGGATTCCCGCACGACCATCCGCATCGCGTCGACGTCGACCTCGACTTCGTATGGGGAGCGGGCCGGTTCCGCCTGTCCCGGCTCGGGGCGCACCCAGCCGGTCGCCCCTGTCGGCCTGCTCGGAAGCAGGACCCGCGACCACTGTCCTCGGGTCTCGACCACCGGAACCCAGGTCGGGTTCTCGAGTTGGGTGGCGGGCAGGCGCGCGAAGGGTTCGCCGTCGGGTGCGTCGTACAGGGCAAGTTCGTCGTGCACGCGCAGAACGGTGCCGTCAGTCGGCTGTTGCGGAGCCGGATCGGCGGGAGCCTCCGAGAGATCCCCGAAGGTGGTGGCCTCCGGCAGGTCCGCAGTGACGACCCGCGCCTGGGCGGGTGGCTGCTCGGGAGCGGCCGCGGGCGGCGCCGGCGCGGATCCGCAGCCGGTGAGCAGTGCGAGCAGGAGGGCGCCTGCGAGCATCGGTCGGCGACCGTCTCGGGCTCGGCGGTGCAGCATGGCGCTCCTCGGACTTCACACGCGGTGCGGGGGTACGCGATTCGTTCGGAATGCGGTATCCGTCCGTGGTGAATCCGCGGGGGAAGAAAAAGGATTCCCCGGACGACGGACGGACAGTAGCCCATACCTTCACGATTCCACCGGAGACACCTCCGGTGGGTTTCTCATCTCACCCCGAGTCCACGGCACGCGTCTTGAACTGCTCAAACAGAGCATTTCATGATCACCGGCGCTATCTCGGACACCACGGAAACCCTCTCGAAAGACTGAGCAGAATTCCAAAGTTCACGCGATCGTGTTTATGGCACAATATCGGTCGTTGATCACCGAATGAAGCCAGTTCGCAGACGCGATCACACGTGAGAGTGGAATTGCACGACAACGTGGCCGCTTCGGAATTACTGCATGATCATGGCCTTCACCCGGTGGAGTGATCACTCGCGGTCGGCTTCACCACGACCCCGGGCGACACGGCCGCTGCCGGGCGACAGTCGCCCGAACTCGACCTCGCATCCGCGAGACAGCACCATCGAGACACACGGCATCACCAAGACCCACGTCGAATCCGGCACGATGGCGGCATGTCAGCTCACGACCTCACGCTCCGCCGGGGCGGCCCGGCTGATGTGCGGACCGTGCTCGGGCTGCTGGACGCCGCGAACCGATGGCTCGCCGCGCGGGGACGCACCGATCAGTGGGGAACCGAGCCGCACTCGACGAACCCGCGCCGCATGGCCCAGGTGACCAGCTACGCCACCAGCGGAGAGCTCTACCTCGCCGACCACGACGGCGGTTCCACGGTCGCGGCACTCGCGCTCGGCGAGGCACCCGACCACATCCCGCACTGCCCCGCCCCGCACGTCTACATCAATCTGCTCGTCGCGGACCCCGGCGGCCCGGGCAAGGGCGCGGGCGCCGTCCTGCTCGACCTCGGGCGAACGCGCGCCCGCGAGCAAGGCGTCAACCTGCTCCGAGTGGACTGTTATCGCGGACCCGACCGCGCACTGATCGGCTACTACGAGAAACAGGGATTCACTCCCGCCGAGGAATTCACCGTGCGCTCGTGGCCGGGACAGGTCCTGCAGCAGAAGCTCTGATGGGAGGGCATCCGGGAACTTGGGTAGATGGTCCGGTACCGCCGACCCAGTTCGAACAGAGCCGAGTGGGTCCGTAACGGAGTGCGTAGACGGCGGGGAACACAGTCCCGGACCACAGCGCTGACGACCACATGACCGACCGGACGCTCACGCGATGGGCGGGCCGGCCGTGCGGCTCCCGATCTGGGCACTGATGTCCTTCGCGATGTCAACGAGCACGGGTACCACGTCCTCGCGGAGCCCCTCGGGCGTCGCACGCCCGGTGGAGGTGGAGGAGGCGACGGCGGCGACGACCCGGCCGTGGTGATCGCGGACCGGTGCGGACAGCGAGAGCAGTCCTTCCTCGCGTTCGCTGATCACCATCGACCAGCCCTGCTCGCGGACGGTGCCGAGGATCTCGCGGAACTGCGCCGGGTCGGTGACGGTGTGGCGGGTCAAGCCGGGCAGCCCGGATTCCGCGATCAAGCGCTCCACCCGCTCGTCCGGTTCCCACGCCAGCAGCACTCGCCCCAACGACGTGGCGTGCGCGGGTGCCCGCGTGCCGGGAGAAACGGTCACGCTGAGCACCCGGCGCACCGGCACCCTGGCGATGTAGACGACCTCGTTGCCGTCCAGCGTGGCGAGCGTGGCGGACTCACCCGTCTTCTCGGCCAGCCGCATCAGGTAGGGCTGAGCCAACTCCGTCAAGGCATGGGTGGCGGTGTAGTGATGCCCGATCGTGAGCACTCGCGGGGTCAGCGTCCATCGTCCCTCGGAGGTCGCGACGTAGCCGAGGCGCTGCAGAGTCAACAGAATCCTGCGCACGACCGGACGTGACAGCCGGGTCGCCGTCGCGAGCTCGGTCGCCGTCCGGCTCGGATGGTCGGCGGTGAACGCCTGCAACACCGCGAGTCCGCGCTCTAGACCTTGAATGTGGTTCTGGGCGCTCTTCTCGTCGTCTGCCGCCATCGTCGCCCCTTCTCGACAACACGATGTGAGGCACCGCCATCCCCCTGGGGGGCACGTGGTGCCTGGTTCGTACACATAATGTACATACGTGCCGCGGTACCTGGACCTCGCGGAGCACCCTGCTCGCTCGCGTCCGTGTCGCTGACGAAGCGCAGACGGAGGCCAGATCGAGGCGTGGGGCGACTTCGTGCACGCTGACCACGGTCGGCAAACCGGAACCGACGTCGACGAACTGCCGGAGTTCCGCTTGTACGGTGCGCGCCGCGCGCGGAAACCGGGCCCGCTTCGACCGCTCTGATCGATCGTGCATACAGTGTTGGGCGTTTTCGCGGCGATCACCCCACCGAGTGACGATCATCGAACCCGAGTACTCGAAGGAGCCGTGCTCTCCTATGGCGTCCCACCGGCTGAAGCTCCCGTTTCGCGGAGCACTGGCGGCAACCACCGTTGCCGCCGTCACCGTCGGGCTAGGTGCAACCCCCGCCGGCGCGGCCCCGGATCAGCCCGGCAACGCCTCCGAGGCGGCCAAGCAACTCCGCGAGGTCGGCCGCCAGGCTGAAGCCGTCACGGAGGAGTACAAGAAGGCCGAAGACGATCACGCCCAGCGCCAGGCCGACCTGGAGCGGGCTCGAGCCGATACGGCGCAGGCCGTGCAGGTCGCCGACGAGGCACGCGCCGAAGAGGAACGGTTCCGGGGGCAGGTCGACGAGCTCACCGGCGCCGCATACCAGGGCGCGAAGATGAACGAGCTCTCCGCCCTGATGGTCAGCGAATCACCCAACGAGTTCCTCGATCGTGCCTCGGCACTGGACGCGCTCGGCAAGGACAACAAGGACGCCGTCGAGGCGCTCTCGAGTGCCACCCACGAAGCCGAGAGCGCTGAGAAGCGAGCCGGCGACGCCCGCGCCCGCGCGACGGAAGCCGAGGCCGAGTCCGCCCGGATCCAGGACGAGATCGGCGGCAAGAAGGCCGCGATGGACGCCCAGGTGGCCGAGGTCAAAGAGACGTACAACAGCCTCAGCCAGCAGGAACAAGAGTCGCTGTCCAGCAGCAGCTCGGTAGGTGCGCTCGCCGGAAGCGGCAAGGCGATCCAGGCGGTGAACGCCGCGCTGAGCAAGCAGGGCTCGCCGTACGTCTTCGGCGCCAAGGGACCGAGTCAGTTCGACTGCTCCGGGCTCGTCCAGTACGCCTACGAGCAAGCCGGGGTGGAGCTGCCCGGATCGACGAAGTCGCAGATCTCGGAGGGCGAGCAGGTCTCGCAGAGCGAGATGAAACCCGGTGACGTGATCTTCTTCTACAGCTCGGGCAGCCACAACGGCATCTACATCGGCGGCGGCAAGATGGTGCACGCTCCGACCGAGGGCCAGACGGTCACGGTCGAAGAGGTCAAGTACATGGGCGAGGTCAACAGCGTCCGCCGCTTCGCCGGGTAGGTGTTCAACGGCGTCTCGAGCGGGCGCGCTAGCGGCCTTCGTCCGGATTCAGACCCGGTAGGACCGCCGACGCTGCGGATCTCGATCATGCCAGCCCGAACAGTGGGAGTGGACCACTCCGACTCAAGCAGGCATGCCCCCGGACTCGGTGGCACGGCGTCTGAGCGCGCCGACCAGACCCGGGCCCGGGGCGTGCCACGGGGCCGGGAAAGGCCGAACCACGGTTGCCCCGAGCGAGCGGGTTACACAGTGCGGTGTCCTGCACTAGCGTGACTGAATCGAGCGGCTGACGGGTGATTCATATCCGGCCGCACATGCCCCGGCGGTTCCGGTCCGCGAGTCACGGTCGCCGCGGTAGTGCGCCGAATCGGCGCAGTCTGCTCCGACGGGCTCTCCAGTACACCGCTCATCTGCCTGAGCACGGGGAGATTCGCCGAGTCGTTGGTGTCCGTCGAAGCATGCCCCCACGTGTGCGGTTCGGCATCCATACGAGACGCGCGCAGGCAGCACAGGCACGCGACCGCGCATGCTGCACCCATCAATGCGATCGAGAGCGGCGTGGGGAAGGCGAGGGCCATCGGCCCTGCCAGTAACGGTCCGGCAGACTGACCGGCGAGCAGGAAGCTGTTCGCCATGCCTACGTACCCACTCCTCCGCGACGACGGCGCGTGCTGGCTGAAGTGGAAGAACAGCGACTGTGCCAGGGCGGCGAAGGCGGCTCCTTGCAACAGCCGCAACACGATCAAGCCAGCCGGCCCCAGCGGGAGCGCCTGGGCGGCGATGCTGACCGCGCACACCCCCGAAGCCACAGCAAGGGTGCGGATCGGCCGCTGCGCACGGTCGTTGTGCCGGCCCCACCAGAAGGAAGCGATGAGCGTCGCTGCCCACGTCAGAGACTGGAAGACGCCCACCCACATTCCGGCCTGCCCGGCGGGGAAACTCTGCTGCACGTGCTGAGCGAACACGGGAATCAGCCCGTAGACCCCGAAATACGCGGCCACCGCGACGATAACCAGCGGTACAGCTGCGGGGACGTGCCAAAAACCAGCGCGGCCGACGCTGTTCGCCGGAGCGGAGGGCGCGGACGCTGGAGCGGAGGTTTCTGTGGCGTCGGGCTCGCGCAGCCCGAGCGTGCAGGCACCCGCGAGCACGACGGCCAGGACGGCGATCACGATCATCAGAGTGCTCAGCGCTCCCGCACCGACGAGTGCTCCGCCCGCCAACGGCCCGATCAGGGATCCGGCCGCAGTCGCGCTGAAGGACTTGCCCAGCGCCGAACCCCGCTTGCTGCCTGGCCCGGCAGCACCGGCGAATGCTTGGGCCGCTTCCACGACGCCTCCGAGACCGCCCTGCAGAAGTCGCCCCAGCACCAGCAGAAAGGGATTCCCGGCCAGAGCCATCACGAGCATCGACACCGCGAGCCCCACCAGCGACCGCACGACCATCCAATGCCGCCCGATCCGGTCGCCGAGGCGCCCCCACAGTGGAGTCGCCACGGTCAGCGCAAGAGCGGGAGCCGCGATAGCCACCCCTGCCCAGGTTTGGACCTCGGCCGTGCCGTCGACGCCCATGCCCTGGACGTAGAACGGCATGATCGGCACCAGCATCATCAACCCGGCGGTGTTGACGAACTGACTGGCCCACAGCAGCACAAGGTTGCGCCGTTGGACACGCTCGGCGGTGCTCACGACGCCTCCGACAGATCGTTTTCGATGAGCTCGCGCTTCACGCTCTCTGTCCAGCTGTCGTCGTAAACGGTCTCGAGGTAGCGCTCGCCCCGATCCGGTAGCAGCGTCACGACCCGCGCGGACGCACTCAAGCGGTCCACGACCGTCTCCAGCGCCGCGATCACAGCACCGGACGACCCTCCGGCGAGCAGGCCCTCGGTCTCGACCAATCGCCGACATCCCGCAGCGGAGCCGAGATCGTCGACGTGGACCACGTCGTCGATCTCGTCGGCGGTGAAGATCTCCGGTACTCGGCTGGCGCCGAATCCGGGGATGCGCCGCTTGCTCGGGGGGGTTCCGAAGATCACTGATCCCACTGCGTCGACGGCCACCACAGTCAGCTCGGGGTTCGACTCCCGCAAGCGTCGAGCCGTGCCCTGCAACGATCCGGTCGTGGACACCGGTGCGACCAGGTAGTCGATGGCGCCGTCCACCTGCTGGAGGATCTCGGCCCCGACCGTTTCGTAGTAGGCGCGCCAGTTGCGCTGGTTCGCGTATTGGTTGATCCAGACCACTCCCGAGTCCGCTGCGGCGTGGCTTTGAGCCCGACCGACGCGCGTCTGCAGGTAACCACCAGCCTCGTCCGGCTCGGTCACCATGTCGACGTCGGCACCGAAGAGCTCCAGCAACCGCAAGTTCATCGGCGAGGTGTTCGGGTCCACCACTGCGGTGAACGCCAATCCGTGCATGCGGGCAGCAACCGCCAACGCGACACCGAGATTGCCCGAGGTGCTCTCCACCAGGCGCATTCCGGGCCGCAGCGTCCCCTCGCTTACCCCCTGCTCGACGATGTAGCGAGCGGGGCGGTCCTTCATGCTTCCGCAGGGGTTGAGCATCTCCAGCTTGGCCAGGACTTCGACGTCCGGATGAGGGAAACACCGCCGCAATCGCACCAGCGGGGTCGAACCGACGCAGTCCAGCACAGAGTCGTATGTCACTACAAACCTCCCGGGCTGCCACCGCAGTACACACGCGAGTGGGCTCAGCCGTATTCACGAGAACGAAACCGTCCGCCATCAGCGGCGGAAAGTGAACGGAAAAAGAACTGACAGCCATGAAGCGCCCGATCAGTGGGCGAATATCGCCGTTAGGACGACAGCCATGGCGGAGCGCTGATACCTCAGGAATTGTTCAGCTGGTACTCAGCACATCATCAGCGGGACGTGAATCAGGTTCGTGAAACCCCGAGTGCGATCAGAAGTGGGAATCCGGAGAGCAAGCGCGGTGGTCGCGTCAACCAGAGCGGCACACGCGGCCATGCGGCAGGGCGAACCACCCCTCCAGCCGCGACCAGGACGGCTCCGAGCAACCCCAGCAGCTCGTCGGGCGTGGCAGGCATGAACCGACCCGCCACGTCCATGAACTGATCTGCCGGGTTATGACACGTCGGTTCCTGATGCGGCTCGTGGCCATCGCCGGGCGAGGAGGCCACAGCGTCGGCACCAGGAGCATGGGACGGTTCCCCGACCGCACCGTGGTGCGAGACACCAGAAGCATGTGACGCAGTCGCCGAGGCGCTGTGAGCGCTACCGGACGTAGCGTCCTGGCCGTGTGAATGATGCGGCAGCAGTGTGCACATCAGGAAAGCTGCGAGAGCAAGCAACGCAAGGAGACCGACACTCCCCTGGGCGCGCTGGAGTCCCTTCAGCATGACGCCATGCTAGCCACTGTCACCCCGCACCTCGCAGGGACATGGTGTTCATCACGACCCGAAGGTATTTCCTCGTCGAATCAAGATCCTCGCCCGGGTTGGGGGCCTGGGCGCGACTACACGAATGTAAACCAGTTGCGCTCGCCCCCTGTGGAAGAAAAATCATTCACAGGCACCCTCGGCGCATGACGAGGTGGTTGCGGTGAAACGTTCGGTGTCGTCGGATTCCGGGGAAGACGAGCAGTTCGTCGAGGCACACGAATGGTGTCTGCATTGGCGTCGGTGAAGCCTTCGCCGCGCCGTCGATGCGCACGACCGTGACGCCGTGCCGGCGCGCTGCTGTCTGCCGCTGAGTGGACGGCCACCGCTTCGGCGGGCGCGGTGGTTTCGACCACGGGTGTCGTCGTCTTCGAACGACGCAGTCGAGCACCCTGCCGTCCGAGCCGATGAGCAGCGCTGTCCACAGCCGGCCTGGGTGCAGGTGATCTTGAGCGAGCATGTCGGCCTGCCATGGAGCCACCTTTGTGTCATAATCTGCATATGAATGCAGATAACGGTTCTTGCAGCTTCGGGGTGGAGAGCGACTACGTCGAGCTGGCCGTGGAGCTGTTCTCGATGCTGGCCGACGCCACGCGGGTACGGATCATCCTCGCGCTGCGGGATGAGGAGCTGCCCGTGAACCGGCTGGCCGAGATCGTCGACAAGTCGCCTGCGGCGGTCTCGCAACATCTGGCGAAGCTGAGGCTGGCCCGGATCGTGCTGACCCGCCAGCAGGGAACTCGGGTTTTCTATCGGCTGGCGAACGAACACGTGCGTCGTGTCGTCGCCGATGCGATCTTCCAGGCGGAGCACTCGCTGGGTGATGCACCTCGGCACCATGAGGTCGAGATGAGGTCGGCTCGGTGAAACGGTCAGCTGACCACCAGCACGGCCAAACCCACCAATCTGACCGGCATGAGAACGGGCATCATCCGAGCGGCCTCAAAGGGGCATTGCACGCTGTTTTCGTGCCGCATAGCCACGACACGAACGACTCGGTGGACGACGCCCTCACGGCCAGTGGCCACGGGATCCGTGCGGTCAGGGTGAGCTTGGCCGGGTTGGGCGCGACGGCGTTGCTCCAGCTCGTCGTGGTGATGTTCAGCGGGTCCGTCGCACTACTGGCGGATACCATTCACAACTTCTCGGATGCGCTGACCTCGGTTCCGCTATGGATCGCGTTCGTGCTCGGCCGCCGGGCACCGACCCGCTCGTTCACCTACGGCTTCGGTCGTGCGGAAGACCTGGCGGGCTTGTTCATCGTGGCCATGATCGCGTTGTCTGCTGTGCTGGCCGGGTATCAGTCCATCAGCCGGCTGATCGACCCGCAGCCTCTGGACAACGTCGGATGGGTGCTCGCCGCCGGGCTGATCGGATTCGCGGGAAACGAGCTTGTTGCCGTGTATCGCATCCGTGTGGGGCGGCGGATCGGCTCGGCCGCCCTGGTCGCAGACGGGCTACACGCCCGCACCGACGGGTTCACCTCGTTGGCTGTCGTACTCGGCGCGCTAGGAGTACTGCTGGGCTTCCCCTTGGCCGACCCGATCGTCGGACTGCTCATCACTGTCGCCATCGTTGTGCTGCTCGCCGGCACCATTCGCGATGTCGGCACGCGGCTGCTCGACGGTGTCGACCCTGACCTGGTTCGGCGGGCCGAATCCGTCGTCGCCGAAGCAGCTCCCACGACGCTGCCGCCGCGAGTCGCGCTCCGCTGGAGCGGACACCGGCTCCACATCTCGATCGAGCTTCCCGCCGACGAGACCGTCACCATCGGCGCATTTCATCAGCAAGCACACGCTGTCGAACACGCGTTGCGAGCCACATTGCCCAGCGCTGGACCAGTGACGATCAGCCCCCTGCGCCGGGGTGGTTGACGATACCCCCGGCTCACTCGTCGGACGCGTGTGAGCGGGCGTCCCGGATGGTCCGCACGCCTGCGCAGGGTTCTGTCCCTAGACGGTCGATTCCGAGGGTCAGTGGTCGTAGCGGTGGACGGGTGCGCGGGTGTGGTCGTTGTGCCGGATGGCGGTGGTGAGGGCGAGGATGCGTTGCAGGATCCGTACTGTGACCCCGGTGGGGGTGCGGCCGCCGTGTCGTTCCAGCTCAAGTTGGGCTTTGAAGGTCTGGTTGATCGATTCGATGGTGTGGCGCAGGGGTCTTCACGGGACGAGGACGAGACCACGGAACATCTACGGCAGATGTACATCGACAACGCACTCCGGTTCGTCGATGCGCAGCCGCGGGCCGATTTCGTCGCCTCCGCGGCCACTGTCGGTGAGACAGCTCCATCGACATCGACATCACCACCGCCCCGTGGGAGTACCTGCCCATGGGGCAGGTGCAGCGCGGCACGTTTCGCCTGCGCACCAGTGCCGAAGACCGCCAGTTGCGCGCCGGGAACAGCTACCTGTACCCATTCGGCTCGCCGCTGCATGCACAGCCCGCTCCATCGACATCGCTGTCATGCGGCTGCCGCTTCAGCGTGTCGGTCGGCCGGCGGCCGAGTACTGCGACGTCGACTCCGCCGACGTGCGATTCGAGTCCATGGTGCCGGTCTCCGCGGCCATGGACCGCTACTTCGGCAATGTGCTCACGTTCTTTCACCGCGACCTGGCCGGCACCGACCCCGGCAGCACCAATCCGCTGGTGTACGAGCAGATGATGCAGACCGCGGCCCGCCGCGTTGGCCACCTTCCCGAACACCACCATGACCCTGGCCCACCAGCGTGGCCCCGGACACGTGACCCCGGCGGCGCTGCGCCGTGCGGTTGCCTACATCGACGCCCACCCCGAGCAGCCACTCACCCTCGCCCGTATCGCCCACGCGGCCGGGATCGGGCCGCGGGCGCTGCACCACGCCTTCCCACCCGCTACCGGCAGGCCTACGGCGTGCTGCCCAGCCACACCCTGCGCACCTGAACCGCTCCGAAGCAGCGGATCATCGAACCGTGAACCTTCGACAGCAACGAGGTCGGCTTGGTCCAGGACACCGTGAGCACGCTCTACTCCCGGCTGCACAGCAGCGCGGTCGGCGATGACACGGTTGGGCGTCATGATGAACCGCAGGCGTAAGGACTGGGCGACACCGGTATAGGACGGCTCGGGGCGGCTGATCAAAACTGGTCGCCGGGGCCGAAGGTCTCCTCGCTCCCACCGCTGTCGCCACGGCGCGTTGCAGCTGCGCGGGCTGCGTCGCGCGGTCGCGTTCATCGAAGCCAACCCGGACCTCGATCTGACCCTGACCGATATCGCTCGCGCCGCGAATGTCAGCCCCCGCGCGCTGCAGCTGGCGTTTCGCAGGCACCTGGACACCACGCCCATGCACTACCTGCGCCGCGTACGTCTCGATCGAGCTCACCACGACCTACAGAACGCCGTAGCGGGCGACGGCACGACGGTGACCGGGGTGGCCGCCCGGTGGGGTTATGCCCGACCGAGCCGCTTCGCCGCCGACTACCGGTCCGCCTACGGCGAACACCCTCACCGCACCCTGCACACCGGATAGCGGCTACGGCTGTCGCCCGCTCAGGGGTTCGTTTTTTGGTCATGGCGTATGCGTCTGACCTGCTAGGCGCGGCCCGCCCACGCAGGCATCCTGGCAGTGATGGCACATCCCGACCCTGACTTGCTGGCGACGCTGGCTCGGCAACTGGCCGCCGAGGACGACGTGGACGCCGTGCTGCGCCGGACTGTGCAGACCTCGCTGACCCAGATCGAGGGAGCGGAGCGCGCCGGCATCACGATGACGACCCGCGGCTCGGTGTCCACCCCGGTGGCCAGCGACGAGCTGGTCTGCGTCCTCGACAAGCACCAGTACAGCACCGGCGAGGGGCCGTGCTTGAGCGCGGCATTCGAACACGAGCCGGTGATTCGCGTCGACGATCTGTCCACCGACCGGCGGTGGGTCGAATTCAGCACGGCCGTGGCGCACCTGGGCGTGCGCTCGATGCTGTCGTTTCAGCTCTACACCACCGATGCCGGCGCACACGCGACGACGCTCGGCGCGCTCAACATCTACGCCGAGGCACCGTATGCCTTCACCGACGACGCGGTGCACATCGGCACCTTGCTCGCCGCCCACGCCGCGGTGGCGGCGACCGCCGCGGCCGAACAGGCGAACTTGCGCATCGCACTGCAATCGCGCGACGTCATCGGTCAAGCCAAGGGAGTTCTCATGGAACGGTTCAAGCTCACTCCCGAGCAGGCCTTCGACCTGCTCATCGCCGCCTCGCAACACACCAACCAGAAGCTGCGCGAGGTCGCCGAGCACCTCACCACGACCGGGCAACTGCCCACCGAGTGACCGTGCTGACCCATCTGTCGCTGACCCTCGCCGAGGGAATGAGACTCTCCCGTCTGTCCTACACGGAACTCTGGACACGGTGCCTCGCCCTCGGTGGGTCAGGGACCGTGGCCCAATTGCGCCGCCACGTGGAAGGCGACGAGTGCCTCGACAACCACGAGCACAACATCATCGCCCAAGCCCTCAACGAGACCTACCTCGAGCAAGGTCGCGACCACCCCGTCGCCTACGGCCACCTGCACCGCCCGCCCGACCCCAGCTGACTCACGACACCGGGAACGGCCCGAACCGAGTTGGGGACCTCGTGCGGGACCGCAACCGGATTCGGTGACGAAGCGGCGTCCGATGCTCACAGTCGAGCAAACTGCAACGGGCCCGCGTGACGTTGGTGCTGGTATTTCAACGGAACCAGCGTCATCGCTGGTCACAGTGCGGAAGCGGGGGGATTCGAACCCCCGGAGGCTCATCACCTCGGTCGCTTTCAAGGCGACTGCATTAGGCCGCTCTGCCACGCTTCCCACGTCGCAGCGTAGCCACTCCGACGCTGCCGGCTCCAGCCAGGTCCGTCAGCTCTCGGTGTCCCGCAGGTGGTCCACGAGCCGACCGAACACCTTCGCCATGACCTGCTGTTCCTCCGGGTCGAGCAGGTCGACGTAATGCTCCCGGACACTGGCGACGTGATCGGGGGCGATGCCGCGCAGCACCTCCATGCCGCGTTCGGTCAGCACGGCGAACACGCCGCGTCCGTCGCTGGGGCACTCGGTGCGCTCCACCAGCTCCGCGCGTTCGAGCCGCCGGATCTGGTGCGAGATGCGGCTCTTCGAGTGCGCCACCTCGGACGCGAGCTCACTCATCCGCATCCGGTGTTCCGCGCGGTCGGAGAGACGGACGAGAATCTCGTAATCGGCGAGGGAGACCCCGTGACCGGATTGGAGTTCCCGGTTGAGCCGGTACTCCAGCAGCGCACTACCCGTGATGTAGTTGCGCCACGCTTCCATCTCCGTGTCGTCGAGCCACTTGACGTCGCGTTCATCGTCCTGCACCCCGCCAGGTTAGCGGGACGATGCCCGCAGTGGGGAGAACCCGCCCGAAGCGCCGTGCGGTGAAATTCGGTCTTGCCTGTCGGGACCTCTCAGTAGCATCGGGCGGGGGGGACCACAGACACGGAGGGGGCGCCGGGTGACCAATGCGGTGGACGTGATCGACCTCGTCAAGCGATACCCGAAGAGCCGCACCAACGCCGTCGACGGGCTGAGTTTCACCGTGCATCCGGGCGAGGTGTTCGGCCTGCTCGGTCCGAACGGCGCGGGCAAGACCACCACCGTCGGCATCCTCACCACGCGGGTGCTGTTGACCGGCGGTCAGGCAAGGGTCGCCGGGGTGGACGTGGCGAGGAATCCGGTCGCCGCGCGGGGCAAGGTGGCGGTGGTGCCGCAGCACGTCAACCTCGACAGGTCGTTGAACGTGCGGCAGAACCTCCAGTTCCACGCCTCGTACCACGGTGTCCCGCGACGTGAACGGCGCAGGCTCGCCGAGGAGCTGCTCGATCGGATGGGCCTCGGTGACAAGGCGACCGCGCGGGTCGACGACCTCTCCGGCGGCCAGTCGCAGCGGGTGATGATCGCCCGCGCGCTCATCCATCGCCCGGAGGTCCTGTTCCTCGACGAACCCTCGACCGGCCTCGACCCGCAGGCGAGGTTGTTCGTGCACGACCGCGTCAACGATCTGCGCGCCGAAGGTGTCACCGTGCTGCTCACCACGCACGACATGGACGAGGCGGAGAAACTTTCCGACCGGGTCGGCGTCGTCGACCACGGCACGCTGCTCGCGCTCGACACGCCCGCCGCGCTCATCAAGTCGCTGCCGGGGTCGGGAACCGTGGACGCGTCGGTACGGCCGAACGGCAGCTCCATGAGCGAACTCGTAAAGCTGTTGTCCACTGTGGCGGGGGTGGAACGCGCCGAGCACGTCGGTTCCGACACGGCGAGCGAGCAGCACGTCCGGCTGTACGTGACCGGCGAGCCCGCGGGTCTGCTCGGCCCGGTGGCGCAACTGCTGCACGAACACCACGTCGACGTGGCGGGGCTGACGCTCGGGTCGGCGACGCTGGAGGACGTGTTCATCGACCTCACAGGGAGGGACCTGCGGTGAGTTCCGGACGTGCGTTCGTCGCGGTCCTCGGCCGGGACCTGTTCGTGACGGGGCGGGAACTGCCGAGCTTCCTCGCGCAGGTCCTCGTGCAGCCGGTGGCGTTGCTGTTCATCTTCGGCAAGGTCCTCGGCCAACTCGGCTACACCCAGCCCGGCTACGAGCAGATCCTGCTGCCCGGCATGATCGCCCTCAACGCGTTCGTGGTGGCACTGCAGAACACGTCGTTCCCCCTGGTGCTGGACTTCTCGTACTCGAAGGAGATCGAGGACCGGCTGTTGGCTCCACTGCCGATCAGCGGCGTCGCGATCGAGAAGATGCTCTTCGGCGCGATGCGGGGGCTGTTCGCGGCGCTGTTGATGATCCCGATCGGCATCCTCATGTTCGGACAGATCGCCTGGGACTACGCGGGCCTGCCGTTCGCCGTCCTGTGCCTGGTTCTCGGCTCGCTGGCCGGGGGCGCGGTCGGTCTCACGGTCGGTGCGGCCGTGCCGCCGCGTCGGATCAACATCATGTTCGCGGTGATCCTCGCACCGCTGATCTTCACCGGGGCGAGCCAGTTCCCGTGGGTCGAACTCGACGAGCTCCGCTGGTTCCAGGTCGTCTGCGCGTTCAACCCGCTGACCTACGCCAGCGAGGGCATGCGGGGAGCGTTACTGCCCGACGTGCCACACATGCCGCCGTGGGTGTGTGTCCTCGCGCTCCTGGCGGCGTGCCTAGTGTTCGGCGCGCTCGGGATCCGCTTCTTCCTCCGCCGCGCCTTGGATTAAGGAGACGGTGTGCGGGTTGCCGCTGAGCGGCAAACACGTACGCAGCCCGACCACCCGCGGGTTCTGCCACGGAAGCACCCACGCAGATCAACCCGCACCCCCTCTAAACACGAAGATCCACCCAGACGAGGTGGTGGTCCGAGGCGCCGTTCAACCGCGCCAGCGGGTCGTCGGCGGTCGGCCAGAACACCCCGGCGTCGCGTGGAATCAACGGCAGTGACGGCAGCACGTAGTCGACGCGGAGGTTGCCGGGTTCGTCGTCGGAGAAGTCGGCGGTGTCGAGCTCCGCCCGCCCGCGGTGCTCGTCGTTGGCGCCACCTTGCGTTTCGCTCGCCTCGACGGCGCCTTCGCTTCCCGGTTTGGGGTCGACGACGCGGTGCGCGCGCACGAGCTGGTTCGCCGCCGCGTCGAGGCTGTCGCCGTCGAACGGGTCGGCGTTCTGGTCCCCTGCGATGACGAAACGGGCGCCCGGGCCGAGGCCGCCGGTGCGTCCGGCGTCGTCGTAGACGTAGTCGCCGCGTGCCGGATGGACGTAGTCGGCCCAGAACCGGATCTCGTCGTGGTTGCGGTGTCCGTTGCGGTCTTCCTCGCCGTCGAAGCTCGGCGGCGTGGGGTGGGAGGCGAGCAGGTGCACCGTGCGGCCGTCGACGTCGATCGGCAGGTCCCAGTGGGACTTCGAGGACAGGCGCAGCGTCTCGAGTTCCTCCGGGCTGTACCAGTCGGCGGGTTCCGGGGTCGCCGGGTCGTCCGGCAGCCGCGCGCCCGGAATGTCGGCCCAGCGGAAGTTCTGGAAGGTGCGCACCTCGTCGCGGTCGATCGGGTGCTTCGACAGCACCACCATGCCGTACTGGCCGGGGAACTCACCGAAGCCGAAGGCGTCGCCCGGGCCGCCGACCGCGCCGTCGTTGTCGAGGTCCATTCCGGACGGTACCCCGGTGTTCACCGGCGCGGTGTAGCTGTACGGGTAGTCGATCGCCTCGGCGCCGTTCTGGCCGCGAGCGAGGTAGTTGCGCTGAAACGCCTCGACGGCAGCGCCGCCTTCGACATGGTCGAACTCGTTGAGCAGCACCACATCCGGGCGGGTGCGCTGCACGACCTCGGCGACGTCGCGGGCTTGTTCGTCGTCCGGTGTGGACAGGTCGGCGAGCAGCTCACCCTCGGCGTCACGGTTGAGCGAGGCGTTGAACGTCGCGAACCGCACCGGCTCGGGTTGCGCTTGGGCGGGCTCGACGAGCACCGCCGTCCCGGTGAGAGCTGCTGCGGCGACGAGAACCACGCCGCGAGTGCTGGTCGTGCGCTTGCTGTGCATCCCCGTCTCCTGCCTCACGCCTCGACCGTCGGGAGGAAGTCTGGCAGCCGAACGTGAACAGCGGGCGTCACGTTGGCGAGAAGTCGCCGTCCGGCAGCGTCGGACCCAGTCATACTAAGTTATAAGACCGCGATCTCCCTCCCTGACGAGACGTTCGAACGGGCGTCTCATCGCGCAAACGATCTGGGCATGAGCCGATCGGAGTTTTTTCGCTCGTGCCGCTGAGCATTACCTCGACAAGCTCGACACGGAGTCTCTTACCCGCCAGATGAACCTCGCGCTCGACTCTCTCGAGGGGGCGGACAGCTCGACAACGGACGCTGTCAGGGCGGGCCACCGCACGCTGCTAGCCATGGACGACGACTGGTGATCGAACGGGCAAACATCTACTGGTCCGATCTCGGCGCTCCGCAGGGAAGTAGGCCGGCACAGCACCGCCCGGTGCTCATCGTTCAGTCGGACGGCCTCAACGCGAGCCGCCTCTCCACCGCACTCGCCGCAGTGATCACGTCACACACCGATCTTGCACTCAAGCCCGGCACCGTGTTTCTTCCGTCGCGAGCCACTGGGTTGCCTCGAGACTCGGTCGTGAACGTCACCGCGCTGGTCACACTCGACAAGGACGAGCTACGAGAGTGGGTGGGCATCCTGCCACTGTCCCTTATGCGCGAAGTCGATCAGGGCCTGCGCCTCACCCTCGATCTCTGAGGGAGCATTTGAGAACTGGCTTTTGTGCCCGTAGGGCACGGTCATACGTGCTCAGCCTCGACGGGGTGAGGAGCTCCGGCGTTCCAGTTCGTGCCTCGCAAGGCAGGGGTTCTCGCCGCGTACTTCCTGGTACTCAAGAGGACCCCAACGCCGCGAGGCACGAACTGGGGCGGCGGTACCGGACCACCCACCCAAGTTCCAAAACGCCTTCTGAGCTTGTGATTTAACCTCTTGATCGTCACTTGTTGTGATCTTGGTGTGGATGATGCAGGCAAGAAGACCTGCTCTGATCACCAAGCGTGAACGTATGGAGTTTTGATGCACCGGCCGCAGGGGCCGCTGTCCTGCCGGTGTTTCAAAACCTCCCTCCGGGGTGCCCAGCCCTCTCCAGTGTTGGCACTGCCTGGGTTCATCGGAAGACGCCGGGCCTGACCAGCTAAAAGATCAACTCGGGTATCGCGAGAACGGCCATGGTGGCAGCGGTCCCCGTGACCAGCGAAGGACCGAGGAGGTTAAAACACAAGCTGAGGGAACCGGACGACCGCCGCACCGTGCGGGCACGGCGCGGCGGTCGCGGTGTTTCAGGCGTCAGGCGCGGTCCGGCGTGTGGTCGTGCATCGCCGAAGACGACTCGTCGGCGTGGCTGGCGCCCGCACCGGCGAGACTCTGCGCGGCGAACGCCGCCTGCTGCTGGCGGACCTGCGCGCGCTCGGCGCGGGTCATGCCGTTGACCTCTTCGGTGCTCTGCGAGTACAGCTGCGTCACTGAGGCGATCGTCTTGGTGTTGCGCTCCAGCGCGAGACGGTCGACGTTGCCGAGATCGTCCTGCGGGGTGTGGTAGTTCGGGTCGTAGGACTCACCCGCGACACCGCCCCACTTCGCGGCCTGCTCCTCGGTCTTGACGCCCTCGGCGCCGGTGAACAGCCCACCGGCCGGGATGCCGACGTTGATGAACTCGCTGTAGTCCGAGCGACCGTTGAAGTCCGTGCCCTCGACCTCGACGCCGGTGCTGCTCAGCGCCTCGACGAGGTCCTTCTCGATCTGCGCGGAACCGAACGGGCCGGGGCCGGCGCCCTCACCGTCGGAGTCGTCGCCGTCGTAGGCGAAGTACCCGGCGTTCGGCGAGCCGATCATGTCGAAGTTGAGATACATGGCGATGTCGAGCTGCTGCTCGAAGTTCAGGCCCTGCACGTACTTCGTCGAGCCGATCAGGCCGGACTCCTCGGCGCCCCAGAAGGCGAACCGCACCGCGTTGTTCGCGTCCGGCGTGCTGCCCATTTTCAGCGCCGTCTCCAACAGGCCTGCGGTGCCGGTTCCGTTGTCGTTGATGCCCGCGCCGTCGGCGACGCTGTCGAGGTGCGCTCCGGCCATCACGACGTTGTCCGCGCGACCCGTGCGGGTCTGGGCGACGACGTTGCGGGCGGTGACTTCCTCGGTGCGGGCCTGCACGTCGAGGTGCACCTCGGCGCCCGGCTTACCGGCGAGGTCCTCGCCGACGGCCTGCGAGACACCGGCGGTGGGGATCACCGCGTCCTCGGCGCCACCCAGGGTGCCGTTGAGCGGGCCTTCGACGTTGTTGTAGATGATCGCCGCGGAGGCTCCCTGTTCGGAAGCGATGCGCTGCTTGTCGGCGAACGCGCACTCACCACGCTGGATCAGCGCCACCTGGCCGGTCACGTCGAGCCCGTCGTAGTCGGAGGCCTCGCAGCCCGGTGTCGAGTCGGGGGGGACGACGGCCAGCGGCGCGGTCAGCCCGCCTTCCGGCGTCGACGTCGAGTACTCCAGGGCATCGCCCTCGACGGGGGCGCCGTCCACATGCAGCGCGAACGCGTCGAGGTACCAGGCCGTGTAGTCGAACGTCGGCGTCGTCACGTCGAATCCCGCGTTGCGCAGCTTGCCCGCGACGTACTCCACGCTCGCGTCGTAGCCGGGCAGGCCGGTGGCACGGTTCCCGCCGTTCTGGTCGGCGATGCGCTGTAGCGCGATCAGGTGCCGGTTGACCGCGTTGCCGTTGATCGTCTCGCCGAGGTCTTTGTGCATCGGCGCCGCGGTGGCGGGGGCGACCGCGAGGGTGGCGGCGGTGGCCGCACAGGCCGCGACGATCGCCGCGGCTTTCCGTCCGGGCAGGAGAGTTCGCAAGTTCATGGTGCTCCCCGAGGGATGTGGATGGGTCGACACAGCTTTGGAACGCGACACCAGGAAAGTCAAGAGTTCGCCACAAAAGAAAAGAAGACGAAACATTGCGACGAAAACCATTGTCGGGGAATCGAATTTTCTCGCCTTTCCCGCGATCACGGAGAGTACAGGGCGGTCAGGGAAACCCGCCCCGGCGGGTCGGAGCCGCCGCACGTGACTACGGTCGTGGTCATGTACGCGATCACGATCCGCGAGCCCGGTGGCCCGGAAATGCTGGAATGGAAAGAGATCACCGACCCGGAGCCGGGTCCCGGTGAGGTTCTCGTCGACGTCGTCTCGTCGAGCGTGAACCGTGCCGATCTCGTGCAACGCGTCGGCGCCTACCCGCCGCCGAAAGGTGCGAGCGAGATTCTCGGGCTCGAATGCGCCGGAATTATCGCCGGCCTCGGCGAGGATGTTACAGGGTGGACTGTCGGTGACCGCGTCTGCGCGCTGCTCGCAGGCGGTGGCTACGCGCAACGGGTCACGGTCCCGGCCGGGCAGTTGCTGCCCGCGCCGCACGGTGTGGATCTCGTGGACGCGGGGTCGCTGCCCGAAGTCGCGTGCACCGTGTGGTCGAACGTCGTGATGAGGGCCGGTCTGCGCCGGGACCAGGTGCTGGTGGTGCACGGTGGTTCCGGCGGTATCGGCACCTGCGCCATCCAGATCGGCAAGGCGCTCGGCGCGCGGGTGGTCGCGACCGCCGGTTCGGAGGAGAACCTGCAACTCTGCCGCGACCTGGGAGCGGACGTGGCGGTGAGCTACCGCGACGGAGACTTCGTCGCGGCGGCGAAGGAGCTCGGCGGCGCCGACGTCGTCCTCGACAACATGGGGGCGAGCTACCTCGACCAGAACCTGGACGCGCTCGCCCCCGACGGGCACCTGGCGATCATCGGAATGCAGGGCGGCCGCAAGGGCGAACTCGACATGGGCCGGATGCTGGTGAAGCGGCTGACCGTGTCCGTGCTCGGCCTCCGGGGGCGGCCCGTCGACGGACCGACCGGCAAGGCCGCGATCGTCACCGACGTCCGCGAGCACCTGTGGCCGCTCGTGGAGGACGGCTCGGTGCGGCCGATCATCGCCGAGCGCGTGCCGATGGCCCAAGCATCCCGCGCGCACGAACTACTCGAAGCCGGAGGCGTGCGCGGCAAGGTGCTGCTGCCCGTGCAGTGACGGCGGCGTGAGCCTTTTTGGTGGCTATAGGCACCAAAAAGACTCACGCCCCGCGCGCGTCAGGTGAGTTCGGAGACCGCGCGGACGAGCTGGTCGACCTCGCTCGCGTTGGTGTAATGGGCGAGGCCGACGCGCACCGCTCCCCCGACCTCACCGGCTCCCAGCACGGCGAACACGCCGTGGGTGCCGGGGTCGGCGAACGCGCACACGCCCCGCTCCGAGAGGTGCTCGATCGCGTCTTCTGCCTTGACACCGTCGACCGTGAACGACACCGACGGCACCCGCCGCATCGCGTCGCCGATCAGCATCACGTGCCGCATCGCGCGCAGACCGTTGGTCAGGTTCGCCAGCAGCCCCGCCTGGTACGCCTTCACGGAGCCGAGCGAGGTCAACAGCCGCTCCCGGCGAGGCCCGAGGGCCGCGTCGTCGAGCCCGGCGAGGTAGTCCACGGACGAGACGAGCCCGGCCAGCAGCGGGTAGGCGTGCGGGCCGAGCTCCATCCGTTCCGCTCCGCGCGCTCCGGGTTCCAGCGCGACCGACGGCAACCGGTCGAGCATCCCGACGTCGCGGAACACCAATGCCCCGACCGGTGGCCCGCCCCACGCCGAAGCGTTGAGGGCCACCACGTCGGCACCCATCGTCGTCATGTCCAACGGCAGGAACGGAGCGGCGGCCGCGCCGTCCACCACGACCAGCGCATCGTGCTCGGCGGCGGAGTCGGCGATCTTGCGGACGTCCGGGCGCGTGCCGACCGCACCCGAGGCGGCCGTGACGGCCACGACCTTGGTCCGCGGGGAGACGAGTTCCCGGAACTGCCACTCGGGCAGCTCGCAGGTCTCGATGTCGACCTCGGCGAACTTGACCGAGCTGCCGGAGCGCTGCGCCGCGCGCTGCCAGGGGGCGATGTTGGCGGGGTGGTCCAGCCGCGAGACGACCACGTCGTCACCGATCATCCAGCCCTCGCCCAGCCCGTCGGCGAGGCGTTGCAACAGCACGGCCGAACTCGGCCCGAGCACCACGCCCGCCGGGTCGGCACCGACGAGGTCGGCGATCGAGCGGCGGGCCGCGTCCACGATCGCCTCCGCGCGCTGGGAAGCGGGGAAAATCCCACCGGGGCCCGAAACGGGCGCGCGCAACGCGGTCGAGACCGCGGTCGCCACCTGCTCGGGAACCTGCATTCCGGCGGGGGCGTCCAGGTGCACCCAGCCGTCGCCGAGAGCGGGGAACAGCCCGCGCACGGCAGCGACGTCGAACCCCATGCGGCTACCGTACGGAGGCTGCGGGAATCGACTCACCCCGGGGCTGTGTTGCAGGGACCACGTGCCGAGGTTCCATGCTGTTCCCGGGTCACCCGCCGAGCGGGACTCGGCGGCTCCCTCACCCGATCGGTCGCGCAGGACAGGACGAGTCAGGATGGACCCATGAACCAGAACGATCAGGAACACGTCTTCGTGGTCGGCGACGGCGACCAGGACCCGGGCCAGGACGAGGCCAGGAGCGGTCAGGAGCTCGGTGAGCTCGTCGAGCAGCCCGCGAAGGTCATGCGCATCGGCACCATGATCAAGCAGCTCCTCGAGGAGGTGCGGCAGGCACCACTGGACGAGGCGAGCCGCACCCGGCTCAAGGAGATCCACCAGTCCTCCATCCGCGAGCTGGAGCAGGGCCTGGCCCCGGAGCTCATCGAGGAGCTGGAGCGGCTGTCGCTGCCGTTCGCCCAGGAGAGCACCCCGTCGGAGTCCGAACTGCGGATCGCCCAGGCCCAGCTCGTCGGCTGGCTCGAGGGACTCTTCCACGGCCTGCAGACGGCCCTGTTCGCGCAGCAGATGGCGGCTCGTGCGCAGCTGGAGTCGATGCGGCGCGGTTTGCCACCGGGCGCGGCGGAGGCCGAGGCGGCTCAGCACCAGCCACGAGGCACCGGCCAGTACCTCTGAGAGCGCATTCGGGAACTTGGGTGGGTGGTCCGGTACCGCCGCCCGAGGAGCCCCTCACCCTGCCCCGGCTGGTCACGTACGGGCACACAAGCCAGTTCCTCGATGCACTCTGACACCGCGCTCTCCCGACGCGCGCGGGGCACTGCGTCCGCTTTGCGCACCTCCACCGTCCGGGGGACGCCCGCACCGGGTCGGCGACCGGGCCATCGGTACGCTGACCCACTGTGCAGCCGACCAGCACGCCAGAGCGACCTCCAGCACCCCCCGACGCGTCTTCGCGGAGCTGGAGCAAGGCGTTCCACGACATGTCCAGCGGCATCCGACAGCGCCAGCTCTGGGCGCATCTCGGCTGGCAGGACATCAAACAGCGCTACCGGCGCTCGGTTCTGGGGCCACTGTGGATCACGGTCGGCATGGCCGTCACCGCCGCCGGTCTGGGCTTCCTGTACTCCACGATCTTCGGCCAGGATCCGGCTCAGTACGTCCCGTACATGACGGTCGGTTTCATCGTCTGGTACTTCATCAGCGGCTGCCTGAGCAGCGGCACCGAGGTCTTCATCAAGAACGAGGGGCTGATCAAGCAGCTGCCCGCCCCCGTCATGGTCCACGTGCTGCGCACCGTGTGGCGGGAGTTCCTGCTGTTCCTGCACAACCTCGTCGTCTATCTCGGCATCCTCGCGATCTTTCAGCCGGACGTGACCTGGAAGATCATCTCGGTGCTGCCCGCGTTCGCGTTGCTGCTGCTCAACGGCGTGTGGGTCGTGTTGTTGCTCGGCGTGGCCAGCACCCGGTTCCGCGACATCCCGCCGGTGGTCACGAGCCTGATGCAGCTGCTGTTCTTCATGTCGCCGATCGTCTGGCCGATCGAGATCCTGGAGCAGAACGCCGGGCCGCGAGCCTGGCTGGCGCAGCTCAACCCGATCTATCACTACGTCGACATCGTGCGCGCGCCGCTGCTCGGCGAGGACCAGAGCATGCACCACTGGTGGCTGGTGCTCGCCTTCACCGCCGGGGGCTGGGCGCTGGCCTTGCTCGTCCTGCGCAACTACCGCTCGCGCGTTTCCTACTGGGTCTGAGGGAGGACGAACCGTGGTCAGCATCGACGTGTGGAACGCAGCGGTCGACTTCCCGATCTTCGACGCGAAGTCCCGCTCGCTGAAGAAGGCCGTCCTCGGCAAGACCGGCGGCAAGATCGGCACCGACAGCCGTGTCCCGATCATCGAGGCGTTGAACGACATCAACCTGTCGCTGCGGCACGGCGACCGGGTGGCCCTGGTCGGCCACAACGGTGCGGGCAAGTCGACGCTGCTGCGGCTGCTCGCCGGCATCTACGAGCCCACTCGCGGCAGCGCGAAGGTCGTCGGCAAGGTCGCGCCGGTCTTCGACCTCGGCGTCGGGATGGACCCGGAGATCTCCGGCTACGAGAACATGATCATCCGGGGGTTGTTCCTCGGGATGAACCGCAAGCAGATGGAGGCCAGGGTCGACGAGATCGCCGAGTTCACCGAGCTCGGCGACTACCTCGCGATGCCGCTGCGCACGTACTCCACGGGTATGCGGGTCCGGCTCGCGCTGGGCGTGGTGACCTCCATCGACCCCGAGATCCTCATCCTCGACGAGGGGATCGGCGCGGTGGACGCGGAGTTCCTGGAGAAGGCGCGCGAACGGCTCACCGACCTCGTGAAGCGCTCCGGCATCCTGGTCTTCGCCTCGCACTCGGACGAGTTCCTCATGGAGCTGTGCAACACGGCGATCTGGCTGGACAAGGGTGAGATGCGCGAGCAGGGCTCGCTGCGTAGCGTGCTCACGCACTACAAGGGCAAGGACCCGTTCGAGAACCTCAGCCAGGAAGCCTTGGCACGGATCGGCGAGTCCGCGCCGACGACCGGGCAGACGAACGGCTCCGCACGGGCCGCCGACAATGCCGCCACCGGGACCACAGAGGGACATCCATGAGCACGGACTCCGGACAGCAGCCCGACCTCCCTCACGACTCCGTCGTCACGGTGATCGTGACCCGGCATCGCCGTGAGCTGCTGGCGGAGTCGCTCAAGGTCATCGCCGCGCAGTCGCGCGTGCCCGATCACCTCGTGGTCGTCGACAACGGCCCGGACAAGCCCGTCGACGACGTCGTCGCCGAATGCCCGATCCCGTCCACGTACCTGCCGTCGAAGCGCAACCTCGGTGGCGCGGGCGGGTTCGCGCTGGGCATCCTGCACGCGCTCTCGCTGGGCGCGGAGTGGGTGTGGCTCGGCGACGACGACGGCAGGCCCGCCGACGAGGACGCGCTGGCCACGCTCATCGACGTCGCCGAGCAGCGTGGCCTGGCGGCCGTCTCGCCGACCGTGGTGAACATCGAGCGGCCCGAGCGGCTCGCCTTCCCGTTGCGTCGCGGCCTGACCTGGAAGCGCAATGCCGAGGACCTGCGGGCCGAGGGGGCCGACGGGGATTTCCTGCCCGGCATCGCGTCGTTCTTCAACGGCGCGCTGTTCCGTTCGTCCACGTTGGACGTCGTCGGCGTTCCGGACTACCGGTTGTTCTTCCGCGGCGACGAGGTGGAGATGCACCGCAGGGTGGTGCGTTCCGGGCTGCCGTTCGGAACCACGCTGCGGACGCGCTTCGTGCATCCGGACGGCTCGGAGGAGTTCAAGCCGATGCTGGGAGGGCGGTTCCACGCCCAGGACCCGGCGGATGCGAACAAGCGCTACTACACCTACCGCAATCGCGGCTACCTGCTCGCCCAGCCGGGGATGCGCAAGATCGGCGCGCTCGAGTTCGTGCGGTTCGGCCTGTACTTCGTCGGCCAGCGCCGGGACCCGAAGGCGTTCCTCGAGTGGATGCGTCTGGTCCGTCAGGGACGCCGGGAGCAGTTCTTCCGCCGCTGAACACGAAAGTTTCTAGCATACTTGCCACTTGCGCGGTCAATCCGATAGACGTAGCGTCGTGGTCACGAGGAAACTGAAACCTGCGAAGGTGCTCCAACTCGCGCGCAAGGCCGCGCGCGAGCACGGCGCGAGCATCGAAGAAGATCCCGCCCGAGGCAAGGGCTCTCATCGACTCTTCCACGTCCGCGATCGAGAAACCGGGGACCACCTCGCGAGCTTCACCCTCACCGGTCACCAACGCGAGCTGTCCTGGATGGTGCTTCGCAGCATCGAAACGCAGCTGGCATCGATCTTCGGCGAGAAGTGGATGGAGGAGAAATGATGTCACCCAGGCCCGATCATCACGTCGTCGACGTCCACCGCGAGGACCACCTGTGGGTCGCGGCCGTCCGTGACCTCGCCGGAGCCGTGACCGACGTCGAACGCCTCGAAGACGTGGACCTCGAGGTGCGCGACATGCTCCACCTGCTCACCGGCGAGCCGGAATCGTACTTCGAGCTGGAGTGGCGGTTCAGCCAGGGCGGGCGTGACTACACGGAGTCGGTGGACGCCTTGCAGCACTGGGAGGCCGAGGCCGCGAAAGCCCTCGCGAATCGCGACCGCGCCCGGCTGGAGGTCATCACCACCTTGCGCGAGTCGGGGATGAGTCAGCGGGCCATCGCGGAGGTCGTCGGCACCTCCCACCAGCGAGTGGCCCAGCTCCTCGCCGGAACGGCTTAGCTGGAGGGTACGGGTGTTGAAGGCGGCGTTCAGGCACACCGTCCCGGACTTTTGTCCCGCCGCCTACGCAAACCAGCCACCCGCGGGTTCTCAGCGCCGTCCTCGCGAGGACAGCGATTTCGCCACGTAGGTCGCTACTCAAGAAATCGATCCCGCAGCGAGGACGGCGTTGAGGTTCCGCCACGCAACCACCCACGCAGGCCAACCCCGCACACCCTCTCAATGGGTGGCCGCGAAGTGACGTGCGCCTGAGAGCAACCTGAGTCCGCAGGACAGCCAACGTCCGCGCACACCCGCCGCTACGCAGGGGTCCCCGCTCCGTAAAGGCCCGGGTCAGGGCGACTATCCTCCCCCTGTGCTTAGTGCGGGCAAGGGAGACACCACCGAACCTGACGAGGAGAACCACTCGTCCGGCGACACCACCGCGCACCCCACGAACGGGCAGCCGCGAGCGAAGCGTCTGAAGATCGTCGCCACGGTGCTCGGCGTGCTCGGCGCGCTGCTGTCCGTCGCGGTCCCGTTCCTGCCCGTCTTCCACGACATCGGCACCCTCAAGTGGCCGACCGCTCAGGGCACCCAGTCGGTCTCGGCGCCGCTGGCGACGTACTCGCCCGTGTGGATCGACGCCGAGGTTCCGTGCTCCTCCGCGCGGGACCTCGACGCCCGCTCGGACGGCCCGGGCACGCTGGTGAGCACCAACCCCACGAACTCCGAATACGGCAAGGTCACCGCGCTCACGCTCCAGGTGATCAACAATCAGGTGACCCTGCTGAGCAAGGGTCAGCAGCTCGGTACCGCGCTCGTCCCGCCCGGTGACTGCTCCATCACGATCCAGTCGAGTGCCGCCGGAACCACCGCGAAGATCGGCGACCAGACCATCGCCAACTCGCCGGGGGACCAGCGGGCCCAGCTCACCGGCATCTACTCCGAGCTCGACGAGCAGCAGGACAACGTCGAAGGGCTCTCGTTCGAGGCCCGCATCGACAACCGGTACGAGAGCTACGCGACGCCGCTGAAGTGGACGGCGATCGCGCTCGCCCTCGTCTGCTTCGTCGGCTCCGTCATCTGCCTGCGCAAGCTGGACGTCCGCGCCGGGCGCCGGCCACCGCGACTGGCACCGCCGGGCTGGTGGAAGCCGACACTGCGCGACACCGCCGTCGTCGGTGTGCTCGGTGCCTGGTGGCTCATCGGAGCGATGACCTCGGACGACGGCTACATCCTCACCATCGCGCGGGCTCGTGAGGCGACCGGCTACATCAGTAACTACTACCGCTGGTTCGCCGTCCCCGAAGCCCCGTTCGGCTGGTTCTACGAGCTGTACTCGCTGTGGGTGCAGGTCTCCACGGCGGTGCCGTGGGTCCGACTACCCGCGCTGCTCATGGGCATCCTCAGCTGGCTGCTCATCAGTCGTGAGGTTCTCCCCCGCCTGGGTCAGCAGGTCAGACGCAGCCACGCCGCGGGTTGGGCCGCCGCGGCCGTGTTCCTGGCTTTCTGGCTGCCGTACAACAACGGGATGCGGCCTGAGCCGGTCGTCGTGCTGTTCTCGCTGCTGGCGCTGTGCGCGGTGGAGCGCGCCGTGGCCACGCGAAGGCTCATGCCCGCCGCGCTCGGTCTGGTCGGTGCGGCACTGGCCGTCGGCGCGAATCCCCACGGGCTGGTGGCCGTGCTGCCGTTCGTGGCCGCACTGAAGCCGCTGCTCAAGCTCCTGCACGAACGCGCGAAACAGTTCGGCTGGCTGCCCGTGCTGGCGCCGATCGCGGCGTGCGGTCTGGTCATTCTCACCGTGGTCTTCGCCGACCAGACGTGGCAGTCGACCATGGACGCGACCGAGCTGCGCACCGACATCGGCCCCAGCGAGGAGTGGTATCAGGAGCTGAGCCGGTACAATGCGCTGTTCGGCCAGAGTCCCGACGGCTCGCTGACCCGGCGCTTCCCGGTGCTGCTGGTGATCCTGTGCCTGGCCACCTGCGCGGTGGTGTTGCTGCGGCGCGGCCGCATCCGGGGGGCCGCACTCGGGCCGAGCCGCAGGCTGCTCGCAGTGACGGCGCTGTCGTTCGTCGTCCTGATGGCCACCCCCACGAAGTGGTCTCACCACTTCGGCGTGTTCGCCGCCGTCGGGGGCGCACTCGCCGCGTTGACGGCGCTCGCCACGAGCAGCACCGTGCTGCGGTCGAAACGCAACCGCATGGTGTTCTTCGCCGGACTGATGATGATCTTCGCCTTCGCGGCGACCGGCACCAACGCGTGGTGGTACGTCTCCGGCTGGGGCGTGCCCTGGTTCGACAAGCCGCCGTCCTACAACGGCTACATGGCGAGCACGGCGCTGCTGGCCGTCGCGGCGATCGCCGGTGTCATCGCGTTCATCGAGCACCTCAAGCTCGATCCGCACAACCCGAAGGTGGTCGACGAGCACCTCCCGAGCAAGAAGCCCGGTTCCGCCTCCGGGATGGAGCTGCGCAGCAGGGCGCTGCGGCTCGGTACCGCGCCGCTGGCGATCCTGTGCGCGCTGCTCGTCGTCGGCGAGGTCGGTGTGTTCGCGAAGGTCATCCAGAAGCAGTGGGGCAGTTACAGCCTCGGCGCGGACAACATCAAACAGCTCACCGGAGCCAGCTGCGGTCTGTCCGACTACGTGTTCGCGGAGCCGAACCCGAAGGCCGGCTTGCTCACCGTCTCCCCGGAGCAACCGTCGGTCGCCAATCCCGAACTGGACGTCCCGAAGCGGCTGCGGGAGGAGGAGACGCCGGACGAGTACCTCGGAGCCAAGCTCCAAGGCTTCAACCGCCCCGGGCTCCCTCCGGGCGACGGGTCCGATCCGTTCGAACCCGACTGGAAGCCGCCGCACGAGTTCGGCGGGGACGACGCACCCGTGTGGGGCAGCTACGACCCGCAGGGACTCGGCACCGGCGAGCTACGGACCCAGTGGTACGACCTGCCGGAGCGGGCCACGTCGGGCCAGGTGCCGGTGGTGCTCACCATCGCGGGCAGCGAGGTGGGGGCCAACGCCCTGATCGCCGAGTTCGGCCGCGAGACCGAGAACGGCTTCGAGATGCTGCAGCGGCGCCCCGTCTCGCAGGCGGGAGCGCCCCAGTGGCGGGAGGCGCGCCTCACGCTCGACGGCCCGCCGAAGGACGCCACGAAGATGCGTCTGGTGGCCGTGGACCAGGCGCTCGGCGTCAGCGGCTGGCTCGGGGTGGGTGCTCCCCGCGCACCGCAGCTGACGAACATGACCGACTTCGTGGGCGATTCCCCCACGTACGTGGAATGGACGGCCGCGTTCACGCACCCGTGTCTGCAGCCGTCCCAGATCCGCAACGGCATCGCCGAGATGCCCCGGTTCCGGGTGGCCGCGGGCGCCGAGTTCCGGGGTATGGGGCAGGGCTGGTCCTCACCCGACGCCGGTGGCGCGTTCGGCTGGATGAACGTGACCGCGACGATGCGGGAGATGCCGACGTATCTGAAGAACAACATCCATCGGGACTGGGGTTCGCTGTACACGGTGGACCCGTACGCGCCGGATGCGCTGCCCGCCGAGACCGCGCTCGTACAACACCGGGAGACCCACTGGGGCCGGTGGTCGCCGGGGCCGATCAGCCCGACGGTGTCCTTGCCGGGCGACGTGCCCTCGTCGGACGACCGCAACGACGTGCAGGGCTTCGGCGAGGGTCCCGACGCGGCCGACGACGAGTGAGCCCGGCCCGCCGGCACGTCCGCCGTGAGCGAACGTGCCGGTGGGCGGCTCAGCTCAGGGCGAACCGGGGTGGTCGCGGACGCCGGGGCGTGGTGCGCTGATCCGTATGGCAGACAAGAAACCCGCACTCGTCCTGCATCTCGCCGGGGCTCCGCAGCCGCTGCACGTCGCTCTCAGCGCCGAGGAGGCGGCGCGGCTGACCGACCGGTTGCCGTCCCTGATGAGTTCCGGTGAACCGGTGGCACTGGCCACGGCCGACGGCACGGTCTTCGCGGTGAACTTCGCGCAGGTCGCGACCGCGCACATCGAGTCGACCCGCTCCGACGCCAACGCCTACGGCGCCCCGACCCGCGGCACCGGATTCAGCAACTGACGAGTGGGCGCCCGGATCGAGCTGCAGGATTCCGCGAGGAACGGCTGCCGGGTGCCCGACGGCGACCCGGACGGGGAACTCGGGCGCAGTCGCGAACCTTCAGTCGCGGAAGACGACCCACTTGAGCATCACGAAATTGATCATCGTGCCGAGGCCCTGGGCGACGACCCAGATCGCGGTGTAGTGCCACGCCTCGTTGGCGTTCAGCAGCACCACGAGCAGCTGGTTGGTACCGACGTTCACGAAGAACGTGGTCGTGTAGATGATCGCGAACCCGGCGGCCTTCGCCTTCGTGTTGCCCGTGTTGGCGCCGTTGAAGGTGAACCGCCGGTTGATGAAGTACGAGGTCGTGGTGCCGAGGATGAAGCTGATCGACTTGGACAGCCACACCGGCCAGCCGGCGAGCCCGAGCAACAGCGAATAGGTGCCGAAGTCGATCACCGCGCAGATCCCGCCGATGGCGATGAAGCGCACGAGTTGGGTGACGAGGCTGCGCTTCGGTGCGGTCGCTGACTCGGCGTCGGGTGAGGCCACTGCCACTGTTCACCTCGGAGTGCGTTTGCTGCGGGTCGGGTACGGGGAGGCGCTCGCCTGCACCGTCGTGCGGGCGAGTGCACCTCGGCCGTCACGGCCCGCACAGACGGGCTGACCCGAGTGTATCGAGGACGTCCGCCACGGCCGTGTCGGCCACGCGAACCCGGCGCTTCGGTGGCCCGGCGCGTCGATAGACTCGGCTGGGTGGAATCGTTACAGGACGAACGCCGCACCCTGACCGGGTGGGGTCGCACTGCGCCGACCACGGCCCGCGTGGTGCACAGCCCGGACGTGGACGCGCTGGCCAAGGCCGTGCGGGAGTCCGGTGAGCGCGGCGTCATCGCCCGTGGTCTCGGCCGCAGCTACGGGGACCCGTCGCAGAATGCCGGCGGCCTCGTGCTGGACATGACCGCCCTGCACCGCATCCACGACGTGGACGTCTCGGACGCGACCGTCGACGTCGACGCGGGTGTCTCCATCGACGACCTGGTGCGCGCGGTCATCCCGCACGGGTTGTGGATCCCGGTGATGCCCGGTACCCGGCAGGTGACGGTCGGCGGCGCGATCGCCGCCGACGTGCACGGCAAGAACCACCACAGCGAGGGCAGCTTCGGCAACCACGTGCTGTCGATGGACGTGCTCGGCGCCGACGGCGAGATCCGCACGGCGAGCCCGGACGGCGAGCACGCGGAGCTGTTCTGGGCCGTCGTCGGCGGTATGGGCCTGGTCGGCATCGTGCTGCGTGCCACGATCCGGCTCAAGCGCGTCGAGTCCGCCTACTTCCTCGTCGACACCGAACAGGTGCACAACCTCGACGAGCTGATGGCCAGGCTGCACAGCAACGACGAGCAGTACACGTACTCGGTCGCGTGGTTCGACTCGGTGATCGGCGGCGACAAGCTCGGGCGCGGCACCCTCACGCGCGGCTGGTCGGCCACCTACGACGACCTGCCGCCGAAGTTGCGCAAGGACCCGTTCCACTTCGCCGCACCGCAGCTGGCGACGGTGCCGCCGGTCTTCCCTAACGGGATGCTCAACAACCTCACGGCCCGGATGTTCAACGAGGTGTGGTGGCGCAAGTCACCGACCCGGTTCGGTTCGGTGCAGAACATCACGCAGTTCTTCAACCCGCTGGACATCGCGGCCGAGTGGAACCGGTTGTACGGGCCTGCGGGGTTCCTGCAGTACCAGTTCATGGTGCCGTTCGGGCAGGAGGACGTCTTCCGCCGGATGATGCGCACGATCTCCGCCTCCGGCCACGTCTCGGCGTTGAACGTGTTGAAACGTTTCGGCGCGGGCAACGACGGGGTGCTGTCCTTCCCGACGCCGGGCTGGACGCTTGCCGTGGATCTGCCGGTGCGTCCCGGCCTGAACAAGCTGTGCAACGAACTCGACGACATGGTGCTGGAGGCCGGTGGCCGCCTGTACCTGGCGAAGGAGTCGCGCACGTCGGCCGCCACCCTGCACGCGGGCTATCCGCGCATGAGCGAGTGGCGGGCGTTGCGCGCGAAGTACGACCCGAACGGCGTGTTCCATTCCGACCTGTCCCGGAGGCTCGAACTGTGACGGCTCAACCGCGCGAAGAAACGCGGACGCTGACCGGGTGGGGGCGCACCGCCCCGAGCCGGGCCCGCGTCGTGAGCACCTGCGACCTGCCCACGCTGGCCCACGAGGTCCGTACCGCCGGCGAACGCGGCGTCATCGCTCGCGGTCTCGGTCGCAGCTACGGTGACCCGTCGCAGAACGCGGGCGGCACCGTCATCGACATGACCGCGCTGCGCCAGATCTATTCGATCGACGCGGACAACGCGCTCGTCGACGTCGACGCAGGCGTGAGCCTCGACGCGCTGATGCGCGCCGCCCTGCCGCTGGGCCTGTGGGTGCCGGTGCTGCCGGGGACGCGGCAGGTGACCGTGGGCGGGGCGATCGGCTCCGACATCCACGGCAAGAACCACCACTCGCACGGCAGCTTCGGCAACCACGTGGTCTCGCTGGACCTGCTCACCGCCGACGGCGAGGTCCGCACCCTCACCCCGGAAGGCGAAGGTGCGGAGCTGTTCTGGGCGACGGTCGGCGGCATGGGGCTGACCGGCATCGTCGTGCGTGCGAAGGTCCGGATGAAGCGCACCGAGTCGGCCTACTTCGTGGTCGACAACGACCGCACGGCCGATCTGGACGAGACGCTCGAGCTGTTCGGCAACGGCTCGGACATGCACTACGACTACTCGATGGCGTGGTTCGACGCGATCTCCACCGGGCCGAAGCTGGGCCGTGCGGTGTTCTCACGCGGCTCGCTGGCGAAGGTGGACGAGCTGCCGAAGAAGCTGCGCCGCGACCCGTTGAAATTCGACGCACCGCAGCTGATGACGTTCCCGGACGTCTTCCCGAACGGGCTGGCGAACAAGTTCACGTTCGGCGCGCTCGGCGAGGTCTGGTTCCGCAAGGCGCCGAAGCAGGGCCGAGGACAGATCCAGAACCTCACGGCCTTCTACCACCCGCTCGACATGTTCGGTGAGTGGAACCGGGCTTACGGGTCGAAGGGCTTCCTGCAGTACCAGTTGCTGTTGCCGTTCGACAAGGAACCGGAGCTGCGCGAGCTGGTCCGCAAGATCGCTCATTCCCCCCACGTCACGTTTCTCAACGTGCTCAAGCGGATGGGCGAGAGCAACCCGGCTCCGTTGTCGTTCGCGATGCCCGGGTGGACGGTCACAGTGGACTTCCCGATCACCAAGGGACTGCACCGGTTCTGCGCCGAGCTGGACGAGATGGTGCTCGCGGCGGGCGGCCGGATGTACTTCGCGAAGGACTCCCGGATGGATCCGGAAGCGGTCGCGGAGATGTATCCCCGGCTGAACGAGTGGCGCAAGATCCGTGAGTCGGTCGACCCCGAAGGCGTCTTCCGTTCCGACCTCGCCCGCAGGCTCGGTCTGTGACCACGTCCGACGTTCGCTTCCGACAACGACTCGCGAAATCCGACACGACTCGAAGGTTGGCTCTATGATCGACGCGGTGGGAAATCCGCAGTCCCTGTTCATTCTCGGCGGCACGTCCGACATCGCGCTGGCGACGGCGCACCGCTACGCGGAGCAGCGTCCGCTGCGGATCGTGCTCGCGGTACGTCCCGAGGAAGCGGACCTCGCGGAGGCCGCCTCGGAGCGGCTGCAGCAGACCGGCAGCACGGTGACCGTCATCCCGTTCGAGGCCCGTAAGCCGGAGACGCACCGCGAGGTCATCGACAAGGCGTTCGCCGACGGCGACATCGACGTCACGATGGTGGCTTTCGGCGTGCAGCTCGACAACGAGAAGAGCTGGACCGACCCGGACGCCGCCCAGCTCGTCGCCGACGTCAACTACACCGCGCCCGTGACGCTGGGCGTGCTGATCGCCGAGAAACTGCGCAAGCAGGGCCACGGCCACATCGTCGCCATGTCGTCCCCGGCCGGTGAGCGCGCGCGGCGCACGAACTTCGTCTACGGCTCGTCGAAGGCCGGTCTGGACGTGTTCTACAGCGGCCTGACCTACGCGCTCGCGGACTCCGGCGTGAAGGTCACCGTCGTGCGCCCGAACTTCGTGAAGACCAAGCTCACCGAGGGTCTGAAGCCTGCGCCGATGGCACAGACGCCGGAGCAGGTGGCCGAGGCCATCGTCGGCGCGGTCAACAAGGGCAAGGAGCAGGTGTGGGTCCCCGGCCAGATGCGCTGGGTGATGACGGTGCTGCGCCACCTCCCGCGCGTCATCTTCCGCCGCCTGTCGTTCTGACACGCGACACTCGAAGGGCCGCCGGATCCGTTCCGGCGGCCCTTTCGGCGTTCAGCCGTCGGTCCGCCATCAGACGTAGTCGTTCCACGCGCGCCGATCCCGCGTGAGCTTTCACCCGTCAGCCCCGCCCGCACCACGCTCGAGCCTCTCGATGGCACCCCACAGTCGGCGCGCGTTCTCCGGACTCCGAAGCAGATACGCCGTCTCTTTCAACGATTCGTAGTCGTCGAGCGGGACCATCACGACGGGTTCGTGACCAACCCGAGTGATGATCACTTCCTCACGGTCGTCCGTGACGCAGGCCAGTGTCTCGGCATACCGCGCACGCGACTCCGAGTACGACATGATCTTCAAGGACGCACCTCCCATCAGTGAGCGCTGTCCTTCCCCGGGGCACTTCGGAGGGCAGCGATCAGGCACTGCGTCAACGATTTTCCCTCGGCCTACGCCTACCGGCCACCGCGCGTTCTTCCTCTCCACGGAGCCAGCAGCCCGGATCAACTCGCGTATCCTCTTAGTCCGGGATCTTGTTCTGATGTCCGTCAGGGCATGGTCTTGCGTGCTCGGCCCGGGCAGGGTGACCGGTAGGTGAGCACCACCGCAGACCACAGACAGCTTCCCACTCAGTCCGAAGTGGACGACTCTGGCACGTCTCCGGCCGCTTGCACGCGGGTGTGCTCGCGGGCGCGGTGGTTGTCGTACTTTCGGGCGGCGAAAGCGTGTGCCCGTTCGAGCATCGCGTGAACGTCGTCGGACGTCCTTTTGGCAGGGTTCACCACACAGACCCAGTTGTGCGAGGCGTAGTGCGGGTGCGGCAGGACCTCGTCCCGCGCCGCGTAGTCGACACCGGCGTCCAGGACGCCGTGCTCGTCGCGCCGGGTCGGGGGCGTGCCGAAACGTTCCCGGTACTCGGACTTGGTGAGTCCGACGTTGATTCGGAAGGTTCCGGGTTCGTCCAGGTCCGAGACGGTGTCGTTGCTGTTGTCGGTGACGAGCGTGGCGAACGGGAACAGCCGCTCGTCGGGCAGGTCGCCCACGGCGTCGTAGATGAAGAAGACCGTCCCCGGGCTCTGGAGCGTGCGGACCGCACCGAGGCGGTGGATGTGCTCGCTGATTCCTTCGGCGTTCATGAGTTCTCCTCGTCGCACCACTCTGACCACCTTCGATGATCTCATTGAACGAACCGGTGAGGCTTTCGAGCGATCGAACGCTGGTTCGCCCCAGCCCGATCGTCGGGACCCTCAAACGCATGTCAGGCGTGCAGGTAGCGCTCCAGCAGCGCAGCTCCGGTCAGCATGCCGCGAGCCTGCGCATCGAGCGTGCACGACGGTCGCCGTCGCATGGCCGTGACCGGGTACGAGCGCGAGGAACGCGCGCAACGCTCGCGCGTGCGCGTCGGTGTAGATCCGGTAGCCGGTGTCGGTCCGATCGGCAGGCGGGAGGATTCCGGCGTACTCGTAGTTGCGGACCGCCTGGGAGGACAGGCCGTGCTCACGCGCCAGATCAACAGGCCGCATCCGCCTCCTCCGTCGTCTGCGTGCTCCGATCAGAGCCCGAGGAGCAGTCGAAGTGCGTGTTCGGCTCGATGGACCCGATCGATCGGCGCCGAGCCGAGTCGCCGGACGAGTCGCCGGGTGGACACCGACTTGATGTCTTCGGCTTTCGCGTAGGTGGTGTGGTTCAGGCCGGACTCGTCCGGCTCGATCTCGATGTGCGACGGCAGGCGGCGGCGTGTCGAGGTGACGGGGAGAACGATGATCAACTCGGCACGGCTGCGATTGAGCTGATCGGCCGAGATGATGAGTGCGGGTCGATAGCCTTGTTCGTGGCCGATGGGTTCACCGAAGTCAACCAGCCATATCTCGCCACGCTGGGCCATCGGCTACGCCCCACTCGCTTGGCCGGGCAGAGTGAACTGGTCAGGCAGAGTTGAAGCTTCGCCGGTTCGCTCAGCCTGAATCTCGGACCACTGATCGGGGTCCTCAGCGAGGCGGTCGTACTCAGCGTGGAACGCCTCCCAGAACACTGTGGCCTCATAGGTCGCTACTGCATTCTCCACCAGCGTGTGGATGCGCTGGCCTGTCTCGTCCGCAAGAGCGGCCAGGCGCGCGTGCGTTTCATCACTCACACGTACGGTCGTGCTCATACTATGCAGTCTACAGCTCCGTAGATTCAGTGGTCTATCCGAGCTGCAGCTTCCAGGGCGAGGCAACACTGAGCGTTTACCTGCACCGACTGTTGTCACTCGAAAAAGCCGGAGAATTCCACCCTGATTTTCACTTCAAACACAGAGCGTGAACGGACGGGAATCGTAATCGCATCGATACCCCGAGGTGGTCAACTGTCACGAGATCACAGCAGATCACACTTATATGGGAGAGGATTCCTCGACACCGGGCGACCACTCGGAGAGCCGCCGACGCGCACACCGCGAGAACTGGTGGATCGCCGGGCTCGCGGTGTTGACGCTCGTGCTGGCAGGGCTGGTCACGGTCGCGCCGGTCCGCGCCGAAGATCCGATCGTCACCTGGCCGAAGGCCGGCCAAGAACCCGTGTCGACGGTGATGCCGCTGTCCCCGTGGCGCCCGCTCGAGTTCGACGCGACCGTCCCCTGCTCGACGTTGCGCGCCGTCGACGCCCGCGGTGGCGGCACCGCCCTGAGCACCCAACCGAACGGCGGCCCCGGGCTCGGGATCTCGGCGCAGGGCGGCACGGCGCGCTTCTGGGTTTCCGGTCAGGACGTGCTCGTCGAGCCGGTCCGCGCCGGAAACTGCTCGTACCAGGTCATCGCGGACGCCGACGGAGTACGGGTCCTCCGCGACGGATCGCTGCAGGTGAGCATGCCCGAGATGCTCCCGCCGCAGGTCGCCGAACTCGCCACCGACGCCGAAGGACTCCCCGAAGCCGCCGGGCTCGCAGTCGAACTCCACACCGACAACCGGTACGCCCACTCCCCGACCCCGTTGAAGATCGCGCTGCTCGCGGCCCACCTGCTCGCGCTCGGCGCACTGCTCTTCGTCGCCTGGCGGCGCTGGCGCGGCTCGCAGTCGATCCGCGGGCTGCGCCGACCCCGGTTCGGGGTGCCCGACGCGCTCGTCGTCCTGATCTCGCTGGCCTGGGTGTTCCTCGGCCCGGCGAACATGGACGACGGCTGGTACCTGCAGATGGCGCGCAACGCCTCGGAGTCCGGGTACGTGGGCAACTTCGTCTACATGTTCAACGTCACCGAGAACCCGTTCGTGCTCAGCCAGTACCTGCTGCAGTTCTGGGGCGAACTCGGTGGCTGGTCCCTGTGGTGGATGCGCCTGGTCCCGGTCGGCTGCGCGCTCGTGACCTGGGCTCTGCTGCGGGTGCTGCTCGCGAGCATCCTCGGCCGCTCCGGCGGGCCGTGGTCGGTGCCGTGGGCGTTGCTGGTGGCCCACCTGGTGTGGTTCCTGCCCTACGGCCTCACGCTGCGACCGGAACCCGTGATCGTCATGTGCGCGGCAGCGACGCTGGTGTTCACCGAGGCCGCGTTCCTGCGCAAGTCGGTCGGCGCGCTGGCCATCGCCGTCGTGTTCGCCGCGCTCGCCATGACCGTCTCCCCGTCCGGGATCGTCGCGGCGGCGCCGCTGGTGCTGAGTCTGCTGTGGCTGGTGCCGTGGATGCGCCGCCAAGGCTGGTCCGCTCGGATCGCCGCCAGTGCGCTCGCCGCGGCGGCGGCCACTGTCGTGGTGCCGGTCGGGTTCGCCGACGCCACACTCGCCGACGTCGTCGAAGCCACCCGGGTGCACCGCTGGTACTACCTGTCGTTCCCCTGGTACGAGGAGTTCGGGCATTACCAGACGCTGCTGAACACGGCAGGCTGGGCGCGACGACTGCCCGTACTACTGACGCTCGCGATTCTCGTGATCGTCGCCATCGCCAGCGGACGCGACCGGATGGGCCGTGACCCGATCCGGCGGCTCGTGGTCATCAGCGCCATCACCACCGCCATCGCGCTCGCGCTGATCGCACTCACCCCGACGAAGTGGGTGAACCACTTCCACGCCGTCGCCGCCGCCCCGACGGTGCTGCTCGCGGCGGCACTGTTGCGCTCGCCCCTGCCGCGACGCGCCGGGCCCGTCATCACGACCGTCGCGGTGCTGCTGCTGGTCGGGGCGGCCTCGTTGAGCTTCGACGGCGCGAACTGGTGGATCCCGTTCACCGACGCCGGACAACGCTTCGGCAACCACCTCGACCCGGACCCGGCGACGAACAACCTCGCGCCCCACTTCGGCGACCTGTACCTCCGTAATCCGCTGCTGTGGATCGGGGTCGCGGTCCTGGCGTGGCTGTGGGCGCGATGGCGGCGCAGCAGCGGCAAGCCCGCGGCGATCAACCCCGATCGTGCGGTGATCGTGGCGGCCTCGATCGGCTCGGTGCTGCTGATGGTGGCACTGTTCGTCTGGGCCCCGATCGGCCAGCATCCCGGGTGGACGGTCGCGCGCGGCGGCGTGCAGACGATGTTCGGGGACGGCTGCGGCATCGCCGACGACGTCTCCGTCCAGGTTCCCACCGCGCAGCAGCTCGGCCCGCCCGACCGGCCGCCGCAGCGCGTCGGCGACTTCGCCAACGAGCGCCCGGTACCGGTGAACACCGAACCGTGGGGAACATCTGCTCCGATCTGGCACGACGAACAGCCTGACGGCACCACCACCGGCACCGGCTCGCTCACCACCGGCTGGTACCCACTTCCTGCCGAGGGATCGCACGTCACGCTGCCGATCGCGGGCGCGATCAACGGGCAGGAAGTCCGGATGGAGTTCGCGCGGGCCACGCCCGGCGGCCCCGAACCCGAGGACTCCGTGGTCATGGGCGGCGACATCCGGCGCCCGCACGACGAATGGCAGCAGCTCGCCGTGCCGATCCCGCAACCACGGCCGGACTTGGTGCGGGTCGTGGCGACCGACCGGATCACCGGAGTGAACACGTGGTTCGCCGTGGCCGAGCCGAAGGTCACCGAAGCGCGTCCGATCAGCGAACTCACCGACGGCAAGGTCGTCTTCGCCAACCACATCGCCGCCGGGCTGTGGCCGTGCGTCAACCAGGTCTCGATCCGGCACGGCCTCACCGACACCCCGTCGATACGGATGACCACCGACGAGTGGCTCCCTCCGGAGTGGCCGGACAACATCAGCAACCTCACCTGGGGCGGGGCATGGATGCAGACGTCTCGCGCGTGGGTGCAGACGAAACTGGCGGCCGAACTCGCCCCGGGAGGGCCGCCGAGACTGCCGTGGGGTCAGGTGTTCGCGGTCCGCTACCTGCACCCGGTCGACCAGTACGACCTGCGCGTCGACCACGAGGTGCGTTCCGGGCTCACCGGGTTCCCGACGCTCGCCGACAACGACTACCCGGTGATCGAGCGCAACCCGGGCTACGAGAACAACCCGCCGGAAGAGGAAGCGGAAGGGCTGGAGTCCGAAGCGGACTCGGGGGGCTCGGAACCCACGCCGAACTCACCCGGCTGAACATCCGACCACACCACAGGTTGCTGCGCTCCGAATTCCGTAGTGGGCTGACCGTCGAGCCCGCCCAGGCCGCCCGGTGCGAGGGACGATGCCGTGACGACGAAACCACGCGACCCGTCGCGAAAGACCGCCGACCGAGGCACCGTCGTCGCGCTCGTCGTGGGACTGCTCGGGATCGTGCTCGCGGCGCTCGTGCCGTTCGCGCCGGTTCTCGCCGACACCACGCGGGTGACCTGGCCGGAAGCGGGCCGCCCCGCCGAGTCGACGACGGCGTTCTTCGTTCCCTACGAACCCGAATCGCTCACGCTCGACGCACCCTGCCCGGTGCTGCGCGCCGCCCAGGAACGCGACCAGGGCACGACCGTGATGAGCACGCACCTGCCTGGTCGTGCGACGACAGGACTCGTGGTCACCGTTGCCGGGGATCAGCTGCGCGTGCTGGTGGACGGCCGGGAGATCTACTCGGAACCGCTCTCGGGTGGTCCGGACTGCGGGCTCACTGTGGACGCCGACGCGAACGGGACAGTGCTGCGCGTCGCGGGAGACACCGTGCGGTTCCCCGTACGCCACGTGCACGAGGTCTTCGCGTTCACCACCGACCTCGCCCCCGAGGACACCGGCGGCATGCAGGTCGAAGCGAGGACGAGCACGTGGTTCGAGAGCGTGCCCACGCCGGGCAAGATCGTGCTGCTGGCGCTTCACGCGGCGTTGGTGGTCGTGTCGCTCGTTCTGCTGGGACTCGCCGACCGGCGGCGTCGCGTGTCGAGACGGAAACGACGCGTCGGCCTCAGACCGTGGCCGTTCGACGTCGGCATCGTTCTCGTCCTCGGGTGGTGGCTCGTCCTGGGCCCCACCACACCAGACGACAGCTTCGCCGCCATGACCCTGCGGCAGGGCCTCGAGAACGGCGACGTGAGCAACTACTACCGGTGGGCGAACTCGTCGGAGTCCCCGTTCAACCTGTTCCAACGTGTACTCGAACCGTGGGCGCTGATCAGCGAACATCCACTGTGGATGCGGATCCCCAGTGTGCTGACCGTGCTGCTGATCTGGGTGCTGCTCAGCCGCATGCTGCTACCGGACCTGCTGGCGAGCAGTGCCCGCAGCCGGTGGGTGCAGCTGCTCACCGCCGTGAGCCTGCTGGCGTGGTGGATGCCGTTCGGACTGGGCGTTCGCCCTGAGCCGCTGGCAGCGCTGGGCGTCACCGCGACACTGACGTTCCTGGTCCACGGCGTCACCCACCGTCGGCTGCTGCCGCTGGGGTTCGGTGCGCTCACGGCGGGACTCAGCCTCGCGGTCAGCCCGAGCGCGATCACCGGGCTCGCCGCGATCGTCGTGCTCGCCCCCCGCCTCGTCCGGCTGATCCGAGGTACGGCAGCCAGGGTTCTGCTCGCTCGGGTGGCGCTCGGCGGCTGCCTCGCGTCGGTCGGGCCGGTCGTGATGTTCGCCGACCAGACCTGGTTCGGGGTGCGTCGAGCGACCGCCCTGCACCGGTTCTTCGGTCCGAACGTCGCCTGGTTCGAGGAGATCCAGCGCTACGAAGCCCTGTTCAGCTTCGACCTGCAAGGCGGAGTGACCCGGCGGGTCGCGGTGCTGACCACGGTGGCACTGGCGGTGACCGTGCTCGCGCTCGCGGCTCGCGGCTCACTGCCGAGGCTGCGCGCGGCCGCGGTACCCGCGAGTTGTTTCGCGCTCGGCCTCGTCCTGCTCGTCGCCGCTCCGTCCAAATGGACCCACTACTTCGGTGCGCTGGCAGGCGTCGGCACCGCGACGATCGTGACGGCGATCGTGGTGCTCTGGACCGCCGCCCGACGGAGACCGAACCGGCAGACGCTGCTCGTCGGCGTGATCGGCACGGGCGCGACGATCCTCGCCGCCGGGCTCTCGTATGCCGGCGAGAACCGGTGGTTCCTGCACTCGCAGTACGGCATGCCGTGGGGCGAGCAGCCGGTTCGACCATTGAACAGCCCGCTGTTCTGGCTGCTGGTCGTCGCCGTCGTGGTGCTGCTCGCCCGGAACAGACGCGGCGCGCTGGTGCGGGCGCCCGCGATCGTGGCCACCTCGACCGTCGCGCTGTCGGTGGTGTTGATGCTGTTCTCGTTCACCGTGGCGCCGCTGCGTCAGTCCGACAGTTACTCGATCGGCGGCCAGATGCTGGACACCCTGCGAGGCGGCAGCTGCGGGCTCGTCGACAAGATCGACGTTGTCTCCGACGCCGAGAACGGGGTGCTGCGGCTGCGCGAGGAACCCGCAGCGGACGAGCCCGCCGGACAAGGCCAGGGGTTCACCCGCGGCGAAGGCTACGACGAGAACTACGCGGCGCCCGCGGAACCGGGGTCGGGCAGTGCCCGCTACCTCTGGGGCAGCCTCGCGGACGGTCAGATCAGCACCGGCAGCTTCACCACAGACGACTTCGCGCTCCCCGATCTCGGCGAACAGCAGGAGCTGGCCGTCTCGGTCGCCGGACGCACCGGCGACGGCAACAGTCTCGTGGTGGAGTTCGCGGGACCTGACGGGCCACTCGGGCAGCGTGTGCTCGACGACGCCTACACCGACGACGACGAACGGCCGCAGTACCCGACGAAC
This sequence comes from Allosaccharopolyspora coralli, assembly GCF_009664835.1. Classification (NCBI taxonomy): domain Bacteria; kingdom Bacillati; phylum Actinomycetota; class Actinomycetes; order Pseudonocardiales; family Pseudonocardiaceae; genus Allosaccharopolyspora; species Allosaccharopolyspora coralli. The sequence continues at coordinate 156,178 of NZ_CP045929.1, read as the reverse complement.
CGCGTCGAGCAGGACGAGCCACAGGACACCCCGTCGTGGCGGACGCTGCACATCGACCGTTCGGCCGTTCCGGACGGTGCGGATCGGCTGCGCCTGCGCGCCGAGGACGCCACGACCGACGCGGGCGGCTGGCTTGCCTTCACCGGCCCCCGGGTCCGCGACCTCACACCGATGACACAGTTCCTGGACGACCGGCCCGGGCCGGTGTTCGTGGACTGGTCGATCCTGTGGTCGACGCCGTGTCTGCAGCACCGGCTCGCCCGCGTCGGCGACGGCCTCGTCGAACCTCCGAGGCTGCTGCTCGCTCCCCCAGGGGCGCTCGGGTTCAGCGGCGACGCCAGCTTCGCCACCAGCATCGGCGGATCCTTCGCGGGACTGGACGAACTCGGGGCACGACGCGACGTCACCACCCGGCTCCAGGGCTCGCTCAGTCGCCCGCAGCACACCACCTGGGGTGTGCTGCAAGTGACCGACTATCCGATCGCGACCAGCGCCTACGACCGCGCCACCAGCCAACGCTGGCAATGGGGCTGGCAAGGCCCGACATCCGTGCTGCTGTCCGAACCGCACGCGTGAGCCTTTTTGGTGGTCATAGGCACCACAAAGGCTCACGCTCCTGTCGTGCGGATCAGAAGTAGAACGCCATCAGCATGCAGCCGGCGACCGCGGCCCCCAGAACGATGAGCACCTTGTCCTTGAGGACCACTTCCTCGGGCTCGCCCGCGGTGCCCTTGTCCACGTCCACCGCGTACCGCAGGATCGCGATCACGAACGGCACGATCGAGACCGTGCTCCAGATCGACGAGATGTTGTGCTGCTGGTAGGCCCACAGCGCGTAGCAGGTGATCACGATCGCCGCCGAGATCGCCCACACGAACCGCAGGTACGACGCCGAGTACCCCTCCAGGGACTTGCGGATCTTCGCGCCCGTGCGCTCGGCCAGGATGATCTCCGCGTACCGCTTACCCGCCACCATGAACAGCGAACCGAACGCGGTGACCAGCATGAACCACTGCGAGATCGGCAACGCGGCAGCGGCACCACCGGCGATGATGCGCAGCAGGAAGCCGGACGACACGATGCACATGTCGATCACCGGCTGGTGCTTGAGACCGAAGCAGTACCCCAGCTGCACCGCCACGTACACCGCCGTGACCACCGCGAGCATCGGCGTCACCAGCAGCGACACCCCGATCGAACCCGCGAGCAGCAGGGTCGCCACCACGTAGGCGACCGGCAACGGCACCAGGCCCGCCGCGATCGGCCGGTAGCGCTTCTTCGGGTGCGCCCGGTCGGCCTCCACGTCCTTCGCGTCGTTGACGAAGTAGATGCCCGAGGCCGCCATCGAGAAGACGATGAACGCCATCGCGGCATCCAACAGCACGCCCAGGTCGCCGATCTCGCCCGCGAGGAACGGCACCGCCAGCACGAGGACGTTCTTCACCCACTGCTTCGGGCGAGCCTCGCGCACGAGTCCCGTCAGCAGACCCGAGGCCGTCCCCGCCTTGCCCGCTTCGGCTGTCGGGGCCGTCGGTGCGATCGGCTCCTCCTCGGTCGCCACCACACCGTCGTCGGTGCCCTCGGCAGCGGCCTTCTCGGACGAGTCCGTGTCCGGGGACGTCGTCTTCGCGGTCTCGGCGACCTCGGCGGTCCTCGCTTCCGGACCGCCCGTTTCCGTCTCGTCAGCCACGATTCCTCCGCCGTCTCATGAATCGCCGGACGCCCCACGCTACGACGCCACCCAGCGCCGAGCCCGCGAGAACGTCGCTCGGATAGTGCACACCCAGCACGACGCGGCTCAGCATCATCGGGGGCACCAGCACCGGCGTCAGCTTCTTACCGGTCAACCCGCCGTAGAGCACCGCGGCGGCCGTCGTCGACGTCGCGTGCGAGGACGGGAAACTCAACTGGCTCGGGGTACCCACCAGCAACTGGACGTTCGGGTCCTTCGGACGGGGCCGTCGTACGACCCGCTTGATCCCGATGGACGCGCCGTGGGCGAACGCGACACCGGCGGTCGCGGCCACCCACTCACCGCGGCGCCGCCGGTCCACGGCGGCGCCGATCGCACCGATCGCGAGCCACCCTGCGGCGTGCTCGCCGAACTGCGACATCGCCCGCGCGGCCTTCACGACCGGCGGCTTCGCCAAGGCGCCCTGCACGGAACGCAGGGCCACGGTCTCGGGGGTGACCGCGTACTCCGCCTCATGGACCTCGCCGGTGTCCACCCGCTCCTCGGCGGGTGCCACCGTGGTCATCTCCTGAGGTCTGGCCATGTTCGTTCTCCGGATCCGACCCGGCGGGAGGTACCGCACCGGGCCTCGAGGTCACTTCTGGTCGAAGACCTGTTTCCAGGACTCGGGGCTGGTCAGTTCGGGCAGCGCCGCACGATACGCCTCCCGCAGCTTCGGCCACTCCTTCGCCAGCTTGCGGTAGGTCGCCAGCGCCTGAAGGCCCAGCCTGCGGAACTCCTCCGGGTCGCGGCGCCGGAACGCGACACCGCTGCCGTCGGGATGCGAGACGGTCGCGCTGTCCAACGAGCCGAGCAGGAACCAGCGCGCGCTCGCGGCGGGCACGTTCAGCTGCGGGCGCCGGGACGCGTCCGCAGCCGGGTCCTTGAGGTTGTGCAGCAGCGCCTTCGACGCACGCGCCGCGATCACAGCAGGGTTCACCGGCGGCTGGAGCAGACCCTCGGCCATGATCGGGTCCGCTGTCGGGGGCGGGAACTCCCGCGCCGACGGCAGAGTCTGCGCGTCCTCGTAGTGCGCGCGCAGTTCCCGGACCTCGGGCAACGCCGTCCGCAGGCTGTCGAACAGGCCTTCCGGGCCGGACATGAAGTCCTCGAGGGCACGCAGCTGCACGGCGACCGTCGAGTACTCCATCGACAGCAGGTGCCGCAGCGTCAGCTTCACGCCCTGCTTGACGATGTTCGTGCTCACGCTCTCGGGACTGTGCAGCGCGGCGAGGATGAGCCGGTTGCGGGTGTGGAAGTACGCGGTCCAGTCCGTGGCGTCGTTCTTGTCCGTCCACGGCATGTGCCAGATCGCCGCGCCCGGCAGGCTCACCGTCGGGAAGCCGTGCTCGGCGGCGCGCAGCGAGTACTCCGAGTCGTCGTGCTTGATGAACAGCGGCAGCGGCAGCCCGGTGGTCTCGATGACCTCACGCGGGAACAGGCACATCCACCAGCCGTTGTAGGTGGAGTGGATGCGCTGGTGCAGCTTGGTGCTCTTGCGCAGCGACGTCTTGGCGAAGTCGAAATCGGTCACCGCCCCCGGCGCGGCACGCCACACCGCGGCACCGAGGTCGACGACCTCGCCCATCGTGTGCAGGCGCGAGCGCGCCTGGAGGTTGAGCATGTGACCGCCGACGATGACCGGCTGGGCGGCGGCCCGCGCGAACGCGTTGGCGCGCAACACGCTGTCCGGCTCGAGCGCGATGTCGTCGTCGAGCAGCAGCACCTGCGCGGCGTCGGAGTTGTGAACGCCCTCGTACATGATGCGGCCGAATCCACCGGAACCACCGAGGTTGGCCTGTTCGATGACCTGCAGCTTGTCGCCGAGCCTGCGGGCGGCCTCGTCGAAGCCCTCGGTGTCGCGGATCTTCTGCGCACCCTGGTCGGCGACGATCACGCGTTCGACCACGTCGAGCACCTGCTGGTCCTCGCCCAGCGTCTGCAACGCGATCACGCAGTCGTGCGGGCGCATCGTCGTCGTGCCCACCACGACCTGCTGCCGGGGCAACGGGACGTCGGTGGTCCAGGCCGCCTCGTCGACCTCCAGGGCGGAGTCGTTGGTGAAGACGTCGAACCAGATCCAGCCGCCGTCCTCGAACGGGCGCAACGCCACGCGGAACTCCAGCGAGGTCCACGAGTCACCGCTCGCGACCGGCGTGCCCTGCAGATGCACGCTGTCGCCGTTGGGTTTCGAGCGGTACACGTCGATCCGACCGGCGCCGCGCACCGTCATCCGGAGCACGACCTCGTCGACCTCGGTCCACCGCTTCCAGTAGCTCGCCGGGAAGGCGTTGAAATACGAGGCGAAGGAAACCTTGCTGTGCGCGGGAACCTGTACCGCACGCCGCGAGAGCACCGTCGCCGTCGTCGACAGCGCCTGCGGCTCGTCGAGATAGAGCACCCGCACGTCGAGCGGGTCCTCGTCGCGGGGCAGCACGATGCGCTGCAGCACCTGCTCGGCGGCGACAGGGCGCTGACCGGTGCGCACCGACGCCGAGTCGCTGACCTTGCTCTCGCCCTCGGCGGAACCCGGCGCGGCGTCACCGGCCACGGTGACCGGCGCGTCGGTCTCGGCCTCCGCCGACGACGATGCGGCTGTCCGGTCGGTCACGTCAGTCCTCCATCGAGCCGTCGAGTGAACGGCCCTCGGTGAAGTAGGGGGCAATCTTGTTGTCGAACATGCTCAACGCGGACCCGATCGCCATGTGCATGTCCAGGTACTTGTACGTGCCCAGGCGCCCGCCGAAGATCACCTTGCGGTCCTTGGCCTCGGCCTTCGCCCGCTGCCGGTAGGCCTCCAGCTTGGCGCGGTCGTCGGAGGTGTTGATCGGGTAGTACGGCTCGTCGCCGCTCTCGGCGAAGCGCGAGTACTCCCGCACGATGACCGTCTTGTCCTTCGGGTAGTCCCGCTCCGGGTGGAAGTGCCGGAACTCGTGGATCCGGGTGTACGGGACCTCGCGGTCCGCGTAGTTCAGCACCGGCGTGCCCTGGTAGTCCTCGGTGTGCACGACTTCGGATTCGAAGTCCAGGGTGCGCCATCCGAGCTCGCCGTCGGCGTAGTCGAAGTACTGGTCCAGCGGCCCCGTGTACACCACCGGCGTCCCCTGCGGGATCTGGTCGCGCACCGTGAAGTAGTCGGTGTCCAGGCGCACGTCGATGTTGTCGTGCTCGGCCATCTTCTCCAGCCAGGCCGTGTAGCCGTCGACCGGAAGACCCTCGTAGGTGTCGTTGAAGTACCGGTTGTTGAAGTTGTAGCGGACCGGCAGCCGCGCGATGTTCGCGGCGGGCAGTTCCTTGGGGTCGGTCTGCCACTGCTTGGCCGTGTAGCCCTTCACGAACGCCTCGTAGAGGGGGCGCCCGATGAGGGAGATGGCCTTCTCCTCGAGGTTCTGTGCGTCAGAGGTCTCGATCTCCGCCGCCTGCTCGGCCACGAGCGCCTTCGCCTCGTCCGGCGAGAACGCCCGGCCGAAGAACTGACAGAGCAGCCCCAAGTTCATCGGAAAGGAGTAAATCTGGCCATCGTGCCGGGTGAATACCCGGTGCTGATAGTCGGTGAAGTCCGTGAACTGGTTGACGTAGTCCCACACCCGCTTGTTGGAGGTGTGGAACAGGTGCGCACCGTAGCGGTGCACCTCGATACCGGTCTCGGGCTCGGCCTCCGAATAGGCGTTGCCCCCGATGTGGTCACGTCGGTCCAGCACCAGCACCCGCTTGTCGAGCTGGGTGGCGGCGCGCTCTGCGATCGTGAGGCCGAAGAACCCGGAACCCACGACGATCAGGTCATACCCTGCGAAGCTCACAGCCGTCGAGGGTAGCGGGAACGGAGCAACGCCCTGAAACCGCGTTGACGTTTGACACAGCAGGCAGCTACCTGGAGTGTTCGCGCTGGTCCACGGCGTGCTCGATGGGCAGAATCCGATGAAAACGGGCCGCCACTTCGAGTGACATCCCTGTCACTTTCCGAATCGACCCCCGAAAACCACCCCCTGACAGAGCGAACCGCGTCCGACGCGCCGCAGCATGTCGGACACTGGCTGCGTCGACTCGCGGCCCGGGCACGCCCACCCACGTGAGTCGCGCGCACCCCCGTTCAGGGCAGAATTACGAGTGAATCCTTCTCGTAGCGGGCCCGCAGGGGGCCGCCGCGCCTCCACGTCCGTCCTGCACAGGGGTGATCGACCAGTGTCGCGTGCACGTGACGGCCGGTATCTGCTGGTCGCCGCAGTCGTCATCGAGGTCCTGGCGATCTGGTTCGTGCACTGGATCGACACGCGGGGCTACCTCGACACCGAGATCTACCGGCTCGGCGCGCGCGCCTGGCTCGACGGATTCGCGATCTACGGCGACGACCTCACACCCGAGACACCGGACAGCGGGACGCTGCCGTTCATCTATCCACCGTTCGCCGCGCTGCTGTTCGTGCCACTGGCCTGGATCTCCGCCGAGGCCGCCGTCGTCGTGGTCTCCGTGCTCTCCCACCTGAGCATCCTGGTCACCGCGTACGCGCTGGCCCGGTCCTCGCCCTACCTGGCCGCCCGGTCCGGGCAGATCGCGGTGGCCACGGCGCTGGTCATGCCGTTCGTGACGCTCACCGAACCCGCCAGGGACACGCTCAACTACGGGCAGATCAACCTCGTGATCATGGCGCTGGTCGCCGCGGACTGTCTGCTGCCACGAACACCGTGGCCTCGCGGGCTGCTGGTCGGCATCGCCGGTGCGATCAAGCTGACCCCGCTCGGGTTCCTGCTGCTGTTCGTCCTGCGCAAGGACATTCAGGCGGCGGCGATCGCGGTACTGACCTTCTCCACCACCGTGGTCGTCGGGTTGCTGGCCGCGCCGGAGGACTCGGCGGACTGGTGGCTCGACACCGTCGTCTCCACCGGGGACTCGTTCGGCACCGTGTACGCGGGCAACCTGACGCTGCGCAGCCTCATCGCGAAACAGGAGGTCACCGACACGGCGCTGAACGTGTCCTGGGTGGCGGGCTGCCTGCTGCTGCTCGTGCTCGCGGTACTCGGGATGCGCTACGCGCTCGACCGCAACAACGTCGCGCTCGCGGTCATGGTGAACGCGATCCTCGTGCTGCTCGTCTCCCCGATCTCGTGGTCGCACCACTGGGTGTGGGCGGGCCCGGCGCTCGCGCTCGGCTTCGCGATCGCGGTCCACAAACGCTGGTGGGGCGTGCTCTGGACCGTGCTGATCTGCGCGGTGATCGTGATGATGGGGCCGCACTGGTACCTGCCGTACACCAACGACCGCGAGCTGGACTGGACGTTCTCGCAGCAGATCGTCGGGAACTCCTACACGCTGATCGGGATCGGATTCCTCGTCGCGATGGCCCTCGCCTGGGTGCGGCACCACCCGTCCCGAGCGGAGAAGGCGCACCGCACGGAGATCAGCCGGGGCATCCTTCCACTGCGGTGAATCGCATCGGGCGGGGCGGTCGACTCCGGCGCATACTCCCCTGGTGCCCAGGTCGTGATCTCCCACGAGCCGAGCGAGGTGTTTCGTGCGCCTGTTCCCCGTGATCGCCGCGATCGTGTTGACCAGCGGCCCCGTCGTCGCCCCCGCGGCGCACGCCGACGAAGGCGTGGAGACCACTGTGGACCGCGTTGCCCTGGCCTCCGTGGCCACCGACCGTTCCGGAGTGCGCGAGGTGCGACCCGGGAACGCGTTCCGGATGGTCGGACTCACCTGGCGCGGAGCCGCCCCGGACAGCGTCCAGCTGCGCCACCGCGACTCCGGCGCGTGGAGTCCGTGGACCTCGCTCGACCCGGCTACCGGCGGGCCCGGAGCCACCGGGACCGAGCCGCTGTGGGTCGGGCACGCTACCGAAGTCCGGGTGCGGGCGACCGAGAACGGTCGAGACGTCACCGACCGGCTGACACTCGTCGCACTCGACCCCGGTTCGGCCGACACACCCACCCCCACCGCGAAGGGCGGCCACCCGCCCGTGGTGACCCGCGCGCAGTGGGGAGCCGACGAGTCGAAGATGACCTGGCCTCCCGAGCCCACACCCACCACGAAAGCCGTCGCCGTGCACCACACCGCAGGCGCCAACGACTACTCGTGCCAGGACTCCGCGGCGCTCGTGCGTGGCATTTTCGAGTACCACGCCGTCGAACTCGGCTGGGGCGACATCGGCTACCACGTGCTCGTGGACCGCTGCGGCACGATGTTCGAAGGCCGCACCGGGGGACTCACCGGGCACGTCGTCGGCGGACACGCGGGCGGGTTCAACCGGGACACGTTCGGTGTCTCCATGATGGGCAGCCACGACCTCGTCGAACCCGGGGCTGCGGCGCTGGAATCGGTCTCGTCGATCACGGCGTGGAAACTCGCGGAGTCCGGTGTGGACCCGCGCGCCACAGCCACGCTCGTCTCCGCCGGCGGCGGCACCTCCCGCTACCCCGAAGGGGCGGAAGTCGCACTGCCGACGGTCTTCGCCCACCGCGACGTCGGAAACACGGACTGCCCCGGCCGCTACGGCTACGCGGCGATGGACCGGATCCGCGACCGGGCGGCGGAACTCATCCCGCCACCGGCGCCGTAGGCCCGGCCGGTGTCCACCACCGCTCGAGCACGCGGGCGACACCGTCCGCGCTGTGCTCGACGGTGACCTCGTCGGCTACCGCGAACAGATCCTCGTGCGCGTTGCCCATCGCGACCCCGTAGCCGGCCCACTCCAACATCGGCAGGTCGTTCGGCATGTCCCCGAACGCCAGGACATCCTCCGCGCCGACCCCGAGCTCGCGCGCGACCTCCGCCAATCCGGACGCCTTGTGCACCCCCGGCGCGGAGATCTCCAACAACCCCAGACCCATCGAATAGGTGATCTGCACGCGCTCACCGAGCACCTGTCCCGCGGCCTCGGCCATCTGGGCACTGTTCATGCTCTCGTGCAGCACCAGCAGCTTCACCGCGTCGTGGCCGACGAGTTCGCCGAGCGGGGCGATGGTGATCTCGCTGTCCGGCCAGCCGTGGCCGAACCCCTCCTCGGCGAGCGCCTGTTCCGGCACCCGATCCCGCGCCGAGGACATGCAGCGCTCCACAGCGAACCGGCAGCCCGGCAGGATCTCGCGCAGCACGTGCGCGATGTCGTGCAACGTGACCGCGTCGAGCAGCGAGGCGGACACGACCCGGTCGGCGTGTGCGTCGTAGACGATGGCGCCGTTCGAGCACACCGTCAGGCCCCGAATCCCGAGAGCCTCCGTGACCGGTGGGAGCCACCGAGGCGGACGCCCGGTCACGAGCACGAACGGAATCCCGGCGTCGACCACCCCGCGAGCGGCTGCCGCGGTGCGCTCGGACACCTGCTCCAGCGCACCCAGGAGCGTGCCGTCCACGTCCGAGGCGACCAAGCGAGGCGAACCCATTCGTTCATCATGCCCGAACACGGCGGCGAGCCGGTGCGATGTTCACCACCTTGCCCGGACCCCTCGTCGCCCACCCCGTCGAGCCGGTACGGTCGCCGGGGTGCGCGCAGGGATCGTGATTCTCCCCGAACACCGCTGGTGGGCGGCCGAACCGTTGTGGCGGATGGCCGAGGAGTACGGCTTCCACCACGCGTGGACCTACGACCACCTCGGGTGGCGTTCGCTGGTGGACAAGCCGTGGTTCGACGCGGTGCCGACGCTGACGGCCGCCGCGACCGTCACCTCGAAGATCCGGCTCGGCACGCTCGTCGCCTCGCCGAACTTCAGGCACCCGGCCCACTTCGCCCGCGAACTCACCGCCCTCGACGACGTGTCCGACGGGCGGTTCTCCGTGGGGCTCGGCGCGGGCGGGGTGGGGTTCGACGCGACGGTCCTCGGCGCCGCGGGACTGAGCTCGGGGCAGCGGGTCGACCGCTACACCGAATTCGTCGAACTGCTGCACCAGATCCTCACCCAGGACGTGACGACCTACCAGGGCGAGTACTTCGAGGCCGTCGAGGCACGTCGCTCGCCCGGATGTGTGCAACAGCCACGAGTGCCGTTCGTGATGGCCGCCAACGGCCCGCGCTCGATGCGACTCGCCGCCCGCTACGGCACCGGGTGGGTGACCACCGGCCGAGGAGGGGACGACGTCGAGGCGTGGTGGCGTGGCGTGGCCGCGACGGCACGCACGTTCGACGAGACTCTGGAGGAAGTGGGCCGCAAGCGCCCCATGGCCCGCTACCTGCAGGCCGACGCCGCACCGACGTACTCGCTGTCCAGCGCCGAGTACTACAAGGAAGTCGTGGGGCGTGCGAAGGAACTCGGCTTCACGGACGTGATCACGCACTGGCCGCGACCCGACGGGCCGTACGAGGGCAAGGAGTCGGTGCTGGAGGAGATCGCCTCGGACGTGCTGCCCTCACTGCGATCGTGAGGTGTAGCGGGCGCGGACCGGGGTAGCCCTCCTCAGAACGCATTTTGGGAACTTGGGTACGTGCTCCGGTACGGCCCGCCCCGGAGCCCTCACCATGCCCGGCTGGCCACGTACGACCGTGTCCTACGGGCACACGCGCGAGTTCCCCATGCACCTCAGGGAGGTGAGCCGTGAAGAGCCACGACGCCACGGTCCGTGAACTGCTCGACGTCGCAGGCACGACCTACGCCGAGCAGGCGGACATCGACCTCGCCGACAAGCCCGCCCCGCTGTATCGGTTGCTGGTGCTGTCGGTGTTGCTGTCCACCCGGATCAAGGCGGACATCGCCGTGGCAGCTGCTCGGGAACTGGCGGTGTTCGGCACACCGCGCAAGATGCTCGACGCGACGTGGCAGCAGCGGGTGGACGCGCTCGGGCGCGGGCATTACGTGCGCTACGACGAGAGCACCGCGACCGCGCTCGGTCAGGGTGCGGAACTGTTGCTCGACCGGTATCGCGGGGACCTGCGCCGGGGTCGGGAGCACCCGGACGGGATTCCGAAGGCATTGCAGGAGATTCCGAAGCTCGGCCCCGTCGGCGCGCACATTTTTTGCCGCGAAGCGCAGGGCGTGTGGCCGGAGCTGCGGCCGTATTTGGACAAGAAGGCGCAGGACGGCGCGAAACGTGTCGGTCTGCCCACTGCGGCGAAGGACCTGGCCGGCCTGGTTCCGGGAGACGACCTGCCCCGCCTCGCTGCCGCCCTCGTCCGCGTCACCCTCGAAAAGGACACCGCGACCCGCCTCATCCCCGCGTGACGACAAATTCGCGCGAATTTGCCACCCGGCTGTCCACAGGGGAGGCGGGTTGTCCACACCTGGTGGGGTGAACAGGGGGAGTCCCGAGTCAGCGCGGGGTGAGGACCTCGCGGCCGCCGAGGAACGGGCGCAGTGCGAGGGGCACCCGCACGGAACCGTCCTCCTGCTGATGGTTCTCCAGGATCGCCACCAGCCACCGCGTCGTCGCCAACGTGCCGTTGAGGGTGCTCGCGATGGCGGTCTTGCCGTTCTCGTCCCGGTAGCGGGTGTTGAGCCGCCGCGCCTGGAACGACGTGCAGTTCGAGGTGGACGTCAGCTCGCGGTACGCCTGCTGGGTGGGGATCCACGCCTCGCAGTCGAACTTGCGGGCGGCGCTCGTGCCGAGATCGCCCGCTCCGGTGTCGATCACCCGGTACGGCACCTCGATCTTGGCCATCATGTCCTCTTCCCACGCGAGCAGCCGCTGGTGCTCGTCGCGGGCGTGCTCCTCGCGGCAGTAGACGAACATCTCCAGCTTGTTGAACTGGTGCACGCGGATGATGCCGCGGGTGTCCTTGCCGTAGGAGCCCGCCTCGCGCCGGAAGCAGGTCGACCAGCCCGCGTAGCGCTTCGGCTCGTCGAGCTGGAGGATCTCGCCCGAGTGGTATCCGGCGAGGGGCACCTCGGAGGTGCCGACGAGATAGGCGTCGTCCTCCTCCAGGTGGTAGATCTCCGTGGAGTGGGCGCCGAGGAACCCGGTGCCGTCCATGATCTCCGGGCGCACCAGAACCGGCGGGACGACCAGGTCGAACCCTGCCGCGGTCGCCTGCGCGACGCCCATGTTGATCAGTGCGAGTTCGAGCTGCGCTCCGACGCCGGTGAGGAAGTAGAACCGGGAGCCCGCGACCTTCGCGCCGCGTTCCATGTCGATCGCGCCGAGCGCTTCGCCGAGCTCCAGGTGGTCCTTCGGCGCGAAGTCGAACTCGCGCGGGGTGCCGACGTGTTTGAGCGTGACGAAGTCGTCCTCGCCGCCGGGCGGGGTTTCCGGCTCGATGACGTTCGGGATCGCGCGTTGGGCTTGCAGCAGAGCCTCGTCGCCCGCGGCCTGTTCGGCTTCGGCTTCCTTGACTTTCGCCGCGAGGTCCTTCGCTTCGGCGAGCAGGCGGTCGCGTTCCTCACCCTGAGCCTTGCCGACCTGCTTGCCGAGCTGCTTCTGCTCGCCGCGCAGCGTGTCGGCGCGCGCGACCGCGGACCGGCGCTGCTCGTCGGCCGAGAGCAACGCGTCCACCAGGGATGCGTCCTCGCCTCGGGCGCGCTGCGAAGCACGTACGGCTTCCGGGTCCTCGCGGAGCGTCTTCAGGTCGATCACAGCAGGTCAGCCTAGCCGCACCGGGGCGAGCGGAACGCGTCGGGGTCGGCCGGCTCAACTCTCGACGATGCGGTGCGGGACGAACGCGGCACCGTCGTCGGTGATGAGCCCGACGGTCTCGCGGATGCCCAGTCCCGCCGACTGGTCACCCACGACCCAGGCGCCGAGCGCCGGGCGCAGCCCGTCGAACTGGGGCAGCGGGTCGAACGCCTGGTAGACGAACCCTTCGTGCCCGTAGACGCCGCCGGTGCTGGTTTCCCAGCCCGGCGCGACGATCTGGATGTTGCTGCCTTCCCTGCCGAGCCGCGGTTTGCGGACGTACTCGGTGAGCAGTCCCGGATCGTCGAGGAACGTCGGCAGCAGGTTCGGGTGGCCCGGGTACATCTCCCACAGGACCGCCAGCAACGCCTTGTTGGACAGCAGCATCTTCCACAGCGGTTCGATCCACTGCGTCCGCGGCAACGTGTTCACGGCGTGCTTGCCGAAGTCGTCGTCGACCATCCACTCCCACGGGTAGATCTTGAGCACCGACTCCATCGGTGCTTCCTCGAGGTCGACGAAGCGTTCCAGCAGTTCGTCCCAGCCGACTTCCTCGATGGCCAGCCCGATGGTGTCCAGGCCCGCTTCGGCGGCGGTCTCCTGCAGGTACGCCGACGTGAGGTTGTCCTCGCCGCTGGTGTCGGAGGACGACCAGGTGAAGTGCACCTCGCGGGTGGCGAGCCGTTCGGAGATCTCCGTCCAGCGCTCCACGAGCTTCTCGTGGATGGAGTTCCACTGGTCGCCGTCCTCGTGGCACTCGGTCAGCCAGTTCCACTGCACGACCGCCGCCTCGAGCAGCGAAGTGGGGGTGTCGGCGTTGTACTCGAGCAGTTTCGCCGGGCCGGAGCCGTCGTAGCGGAAGTCGAACCGCCCGTACAGGTGCGGATCGCCGCGCTTCCACGACTCGGCGATGTGCGGCCACACCCATTCGGGGATGCCGAAGTCGCGAAAGCGCTCGGTGGTGATGACGTGGTCGATGGCGTCGAGGCACATCGACTGCATCAACTCGACGTCGGCCTCCAGCGAGAGCACCTCGTCGTGGGTGAACTCGTAGTGCGCCGACTCGTCCCAGTACGGGCGATGCGACCCGTCCGGGTAGCGGGCGGGGATGCCGAAGACGAGCCCCAGTTCCTCCACCTTCGCCTGCCAGTCCGGTCGCCGTTGTGTCGTCCTGCGCCGCACCTGTGTGTGCTCCCTGCTCGTGCCGGAGGGCCGTCAGCCGCCGCTGGGGCCCTTGTTACCGATGCCGAAGCCGCCGCGCTGCACGGTGCTGCCGGACTTGGTGGTGACCTTGGTGTTACCGGAGGGCGCGTTGAAGTTCGGGTTCGCGACGCGCTGACCGGGGGCGGTTCCCTGCGTGCCCGGCGACGAGTAGCTGTAGCGGTACTGGCCTGGCTGGGGGTAGCCGCCGAATCCGCCGCCGGGCAGGAAGATCGGCATCATCCACATGCCGCCGATGAACTGGCCGCCGTTCTCGCGCGCGTAGTTCTCGTCGCAGTGCTCGTCCGGCTGGGCGATCGTCTCGCCTCCGCGCTGCACCGTGCACTGGGCTTCCACCGCGTTCTTCTGGGTGCTGTAGGCCGATCCGGAGTAGAACGCGGCCACGAGCGCCACGACACCGACGGTGACGCCGCTGCCGATGAGCACCTTGCGTCGCTGGTCGGACTTGCGGGTCGCCTCGGCGACCTCGGCCTGTTCCTTCTCGTCGCGGCGCTTCTCGGCGGCCACTCGCGCACGCTTCTCGGCCAGCGTCGGCTCCCGCGGAGTCGCCGTCTCCGCGTCCTGGAACCGCATCCGGCCCCCGGACTGCTGATCCTGCTGGTCGTCCTGGCGGGGATCCTCCGGTCCGAGGTTCCCGGTCCCGTTGTCGTTCGCCACTGGCCCGTCACTTCCCGTCTTCGACCACTCCCAGGCACAACACTACCCAAACCGGTGATTCCGGATCAGGCGCCGTCGTCCACCTGCCCTCAGGACGACGGTTCGGCACACCCCCTCGAGGCGTTTTCGTCGCACCTACCGTTCTCACCTCGCAGCCGGCGAGGACGGCGCGCGCCCTGAATCCGTCACCGCGTTGGGCACCGCGCCCTCCGGTTCGGCATGATGTGCGCGATGACCGGATCGAGCCCGCTCCGCCGCCGCAAGCAGCCCAACACCCGGCTGTTGATGATCTCGGCGGTGCTCGGTGCGCTGCTCGTGCTCGTCGTCAGCGCCGTGTTGAACTGGCCGATGACGACCAGCGGTGGCGGAGGCTCGTCCACCGGTGGCTCCGGACAGCAGGGCCCCGCCGCGGCACCGGCCCCCGTCTACGAGGCACGGCCCGGGAGCTGTTTGAACTGGACCACCGCCGACGCCGCCGACCTCGGCCCGGTCGCCTGCGAACAGCCGCACCTGTTCGAGGTCACCGGACGTGCCGATCTCAGCCAGCAGTTCGGCGACGACGCGCCCTACCCGGACACCGCTACCTGGCAACGGATCAAACAGCAACGGTGCACGCAGGTGTCGCAACGCTTCCTCTCGGACCGGCTCGACCCGAACGGCAGGTTCGCCGTCGGTGCCTTCACACCGAGCTCAGAGGGGTGGTTCGAGGGCGACCGAGTGCTGCACTGCGGACTGCAGCAACCCGGACCTTCGGGAGCGCTGTACCCGATCGTGGGCCCGGTCGCCACCCAGGACCAGTCCGACACCTATGACGTCGGACGCTGCCTCGGGATCAACGGGGTGGACGTCTGGGACCCGGTCGACTGCGGGCAGCCGCACTCCGTGGAGATCACCGGCACGGTGAACCTCGGTGACCAGTTCCCGGGCGGGTACCCGGCGGAAGGGGACCAGGACGGTTTCCTCGCCGACCGCTGCCGCGACCTCACCGCCGAGTTCGCGGGCAGCCCGGACGCGACGCAGGACAAGGGCCTCATCGGCTATTGGGACACCTTGTCGCAGGAAAGCTGGAACGCGGGATCGCGGACGGTCAACTGCAAGGTCAGCGCACAGCTTCCGGACGGCAGCGGACTCGCCCCCGTCACCGGCAGCATCCAGGGCGAGGTCCAGGTCGGCGACGCACCCGCGCCGGAGAACCGGGTACCCGTCGAACCGGGCGTGCCCGCCACCGGTGAGCGCTGACGAAAGGCGACGACCCGTGCCCGTCGAGATGACCCAGGCCCGCTTCGAGGAGCTCGTCTCCGACGCCCTCGACCTGCTGCCACCCGAGTTCCAGTCGGCGATGAACAACGTCGTCGTGCTCGTGGAGGACCACAACCCGGAGGACCCGACGCTGCTCGGGCTCTACGAGGGGATCGCCCTCACCGAACGGGACAGCAACTACGGCGGAGCGCTGCCCGACCACATCTGGATCTATCGGGAACCGCTGCTGGACATGTGCTCCGGCGAGCAGGAAGTCGTCGACGAGGTGGCGGTCACCGTGGTCCACGAGGTCGCCCACCACTTCGGCATCGACGACGCGAAACTGCACGAACTCGGCTGGGGCTGAGCCTGTCGGCTCGCGGGGCGATTCACCGGCACCGCGGACCTGACCCCACGGGTGGACCAGTACGGGTCCGTCGCGCTGCCATACCCGCGGACGCCTCACAAGGAAAGCGAATTCACACCTTCGCTGAAATCTCTCCGGCATCGCCGCTGCGCACAGCACCGGGTGCGGCAAATTCGCGCGAATTTGCCACGCGGTCACGTCGGGGCGAGGCCGTCCCAGGTGTGGCAGCGCCAGCCGGTGGGGGCGTCGAGGTCGGCGTCGAGGACGATCGCGCCGGTGTTCGGCAGGTAGGAGGCGTCTGCCCGCGCTCCGTCGACCTCGTCGACGAGCAGGTTCGCGACCAGCCGCAGCATCCCGCCGTGGCTGACGATCACGACCACGCCGTCCGTCGCGGCGTCCACGATGCGCTGGGCGGCGCCGCAGAACCGGTCGAGCGCTTCGCGGCCGGTCTCGCCACCGGGCATGCGCTCGTCGAGCCTGCCGTGATGCCAGGAGGAGTACGTCGCGTCGAAGACCGCCCGGCTCTCGTCGTCGCCGCGCCCTTCGAGGTCACCGACGTAGATCTCGTGGAGGTCGTCGGCCACAGCGAGGTCGATCACGGCCCGCTCGGCCAGCGGAGCCGCCGTCTGCTGTGCCCGCAACGCACGGCTCGCGTGCAGCGCGACGAGCTTCTCCTCGCCGAACCGCTCGGCGAGTGCCTCTGCCTGCGCCCGTCCCGTGTCGGTAAGTCCCGGACCCGGCGGCACCGTGTCGAGCACTCGGGCCAGGTTCGACGGAGTCTCCCCGTGCCGGGCCAGCACGAGGCGGATCGCCGCGCCCGACGCGGTCAAGCCCGTCATGCGAGCCGTCCCGCACGGACGTCGGAGAGCCACCGCGCGGACCGGTCGAACGCCTCCTCGGAGTCGACGGGACGCACGCTCGCGGCGGCGCCGTCGGCTCTCGGGTACGAGCCGAGGAATCGGACCTCGGTGCACCGGCGGTAGAGCCCCGCGAGGGCGTCGCCGACGCGGGCGTCGGTGACGTGGCCGTCGAAGTCGAGGAAGAACCGGTACTCCCCGAGCCGGTCCTTCGTCGGCCGCGACTCGATCCGGCTGAGGTTGATCCCGCGCAGCGACAGTTCGGCGAGCAGGTCCGTCAGCGCCCCCACGTCGTCGGTGATCACGGCGGCGACCGACGTCCGGTCGGCACCGGTCGGGCCCGGCACCGTTCCCGGACGCGTCACCATCAGGAACCGCGTCACGGCATCGGTGACGTCGGCGACGTCGGTCACCAGCGGCACCAGTCCGGGGAAGTACTCCGTGGCCACCGGTGCGACGACCGCCGCGTCACACCGCTCCGCCAGTACGTCGTCGGCAGCGGCTGCCGTCGACGACGCGATCAACGTCTCCGGCTCGGAGAGCGTGTCGTTGATCCACTGCCGCACCTGCGCGAGCGCGTGCGGGTGCGAGGCGATCGTGCGCACGTCCTGCAGCGCGGTGTCCTTGCGGGCGAGCACCGTGAACCGGATGGGCAGCACGTGCTCCGACACGGCGACGAGAGGATCTCCGACGGTGAGCGCGTCGAGCGTCGCCGACACCGAGCCTTCGACGGAGTTCTCCACGGGAACTCCCGCCGCGAGTGCCGCACCGGACCGCACCTGCGCGAGTGCGTGCGCGACGCTGTCCGTCGGGACGAGTTCGGCACCGGGACCCCAGTCGGAAGGTGCGTCGGCGGCGAGAGCGCGGGTGGCCTGCTCGGTGAACGTTCCCGGCGGTCCCAGGTAGGTGATACGCGGCACGGCACCAGCCTACGGGCCGGGGAAGGCGCCGTCGGTCGCCGCTGGGACGTTCGAGTGTGACCCAGACGATCGCGTAGCGGGGCGGTTACCTGCGATGCTGTGGGTGTGACCACGGAGTCGCAGAGCTCGGCCGAACGGGCGACACCCCCGATGCGGCTCGTCCTGTGTGCTTTGGACGAGCCGCTGGCAGACGCGTGGTCCGAGCTGGCCGCCACCCGACCCGGGGTGGAGGCGCACCAGGGCTCGGTCCTCGACGTGCGCGCCGACGCCGTGGTGAGCCCCGCGAACTCGTACGGATGGATGCGCGGCGGCATCGACGCCATGTACGCGCGCACGTTCCCGGAGGTCGAGCAGCGGGTGCGCAGCGCCGTGCTCGCGTTCCACGGTGGCGAGCTGCCGGTGGGCGAGGCGCTGATCGTGCCGACCGGGGTGCCCTCGCCGCAGTGGCTGATCAGCGCTCCGACGATGCGCGAACCCGGCGACCAGCTCCCCCCGGACACGGTGCACCCCTATCTGAGCGCGCGGGCGATGCTGCGGTTGTGGTCGGACGGGACTCTCGACGACGGCACCCCGGTGCACCGCGTCGTGCGCACGGTCGCGATGCCGGGATTGGGCACGGGAGTCGGCGGCGCGTCCGCCGAGCTGTGCGCGCGCCATGTCGCCGCGGCGTGGGACGAGATCCACGCGCACGCTCCGCACGGGTGAGCGCGTCACGATCATCCGGTCGACGGCGAGCGTCGCGTCTGCGGCATGAGTACGGTCGGATCAGTTGGGTCCCGTGAGGGACCGTCCGCGAGGAGGTTGTTCGAATGCTCATCCGCCGTGTGGCCCGCCCGCTGCTCGCTTCGATCTTCATCGTCGGGGGTATCAACTGCCTGCGTGACGTGCAGGGACACGCGAAGGCCGCCGCACCGAAGATCGACAAGGTCACCGACCAGGCCGGTGACGCGCTGCCGGACGAGCTGCCCACCGACGCCGAGACGCTGGTACGCGTGGACGGTGCGGTGAAGGTCGGCGCGGGTGTGCTGCTGGCACTGGGCAAGATGCCGCGCCTGTCCGCGCTCGCCCTGATCACCAGCCTGGTACCGACCACGGTGGTCGGCCACGCCTTCTGGGAGTACGAGGACTCGGCTCAGCGCGACCAGCAGAAGATCCACTTCTACAAGAACCTCGGCCTGATCGGCGGGCTGCTGCTCGCCGCCGTGGACACCGAAGGCAAGCCGTCCCTGGCGTACCAGGCGCGCCGTGGGGGGCGAAAGGTCGCCGAGCAGACGCACGACACGGTGGATCAAGTCAAAGACGTCGCCTCGAAGTACACGCCCTGAGACGGGGGTGCGCGGGTTGATCTGCGTGGGTCGTCGGGTGGCGGAACCTCAGCGCCCTCCTCGCTGCGGGATCGATTTCTAGAGTAGCGCCCTACGCGGCGAAAATCGCTGTCCTCGCGAGGAGGGCGCTGAGAACCCGCGGGTGGTCCGGCTGCGTACGTGGTGAGTGCTCAGGGGCTGCACCGCTGACAAGGAAGAGCGGCGGCTCACGCCCGGTGGGCGGGGCCGTGGGTAGCTCGTCCCGGTAGCGTGATCGTCGTGACCGTGCGTGTGCTGCTCGTCGACGACCACGAGGTCGTGCGGCGGGGACTGCGGGACCTGCTCGACTCCGAGGACGACATCGAGGTCGTCGCCGAGGCGGGCGGGGTCGACGAGGCCGTGGTGCGCGCGGGCGCCACGCACCCCGGGGTCGCGGTCGTCGACATGCGGCTGCCGGACGGCGACGGTCTCGACCTGTGCCGCCGGTTGCGGGCCTCGGACGACGGGCCGTACTGCCTCGTGCTCACCGCGTTCGACGACGAACAGGCGCTGGTCGGGGCGATCAACGCCGGCGCGTCCGGATATCTGCTCAAGCAGGTCCGCGGGCAGGACCTGGTGCACGCGGTCCGCGAGGTCGCGGCCGGCCGGTCACTGCTCGATCCGGTGACCACCGGCAGGGTGCTCGACCAGTTGCGCAAGGCCACCTCGGAGGAACCCGATCCGCTCGCCGAGCTCACCGAGCAGGAACGCAACGTCCTGAACCTCATCGGTGAGGGCATGACGAACCGGCAGATCGCCGAGCAACTGTTCCTGGCCGAGAAGACGGTGAAGAACTACGTGACCTCGATGCTGGCGAAACTCGGTATGGAACGCCGCACGCAGGCCGCCGCCTGGGTCGCCCGCCGCCGGAACTGATCAGCTCGTCAGCGGGACTTCCCAGCTGACCGTCGTTCCGCTGTCCGGTGAGGACGTGAGCACGCACCCCCCGCCGGCGGCGGCGGCGCGTTCCTCCAGGTTGCGCAGGCCGCGCTTGGTGACGTCACGCGGAACGCCGCACCCGTCGTCGGTGACCTGCAGCCTCAGTCCGGACGACGAGCGCTGCACCCGCACCAGCACGGTCCGTGCGCCGGAGTGCCGGACCACGTTGGACAGAGCTTCGCGGAGTGCGGCGCGGGCGTGGTCGGCCACCCCGACCGGGACGGTCGCCAGGTCGCCTTCGATCTCCAGCTTCGGGGGCGTGCCCAGCAGTTCCGCGGCGATCTGCACTTCCGAGCGGATCGAGTCGGCGAGGTCCGGTGCGTGGTCGGGTCCGTCCGGCTCGCCCGACCGCAGGGTGCGGACCGCGGCGCGCACCTCGGCGATGGTCTGGTCGAGTTCGTCGACGGTGCCCGCGAGACGGTCGGCGTCGGCGTCGGCGAGTCTGCCCTGCAACCGCCGGTCCAGGATCTCCAGCTGCACGCCCGCCGCGTAGAGGCGCTGCACGATCACGTCGTGCAGGTCGCGGGCGATGCGTTCCCGTTCCTGGTACACGGCGATGCGTTGCCGCGCGGTCGAGCCTTCCGCGAGCACCAGCGCGAGCCCGGCCTGGGCGGCGAACGACGTGAGCACGTCGACGGCGACCCGGGTGTAGGGCGGCGCCCCGCGACGGCGGTAGACGGCGAGGGCACCGAGCCTGCGTTCGCGGGTGCCGAAGGGGGCGACCGCGAACGGGCCGTAGACGCGCAGCGACGGGGGGACGTACGGGGCGGTGAGCGGGTCGTCGATGAGGTCGTCGACCACGACGGGCACGCCGCTGCGGGCGACGCGAGCGGCCGCCGACCGCTCCGAGAGCACCGACCCGACGGGGTCGCCCGCCTTGCCGGGCGCGGTGCCGTGCGCCGCTTCCACCGTGACGCGCCCGTCGTCGGTCCGCACCATCACCAGCCCGAGGTCGGCCTCGGCGAGCGCGGCGGCGTGGCGCACGACGAGCGGCAACACGTCGGCGGGGTCGTCGGCCGACAGGGCGGCCTTGGTGATCTCCGTCGACGCCGACAGCATGCGCTTGGCCAGCTCGGAATCCATCTCGTCCACGAGGCTATAGCTCCGCGGACGACCGCGACCGGGCCCCGAGCCCGTCGACCCGGGTGACGTCCCTCTCGCCCGCGACTCGGTGCCCGTCGAGTGCGCCGGTGACGCGGCCGTCGCCGACGTGCAGGACGCAGTCGGCGTCGGCGGCTTCGCTCGGGCGGTGGGTGACGTGCAGGACGGTGGTGTCGCCGAGGTCGCGGCGCAGGCGCGCGAGCAACGCTTCGGAGGTCGGCACGTCGAGGTGGGCGGTCGGCTCGTCCAGCAGGAGCACCCGCGCCTCCGGCAACAGCGCGCGGGCGAGCGCGATCCGCTGCGCCTCCCCGCCCGAGACCGTCGCGCCGGAGGCGCCGAGCACGTCGTCGAGGCGGTCGGCGAAGCCAGGAAGCCCGGCGGTGCGGAGAGCTTCCGCGCAGCGTTCGTCGTCGGCGCCCGGGTCCGCCAGCCGCAGGTTTTCCCGGATCGTGGTGGACACCAGCTGCGGCTCCTGCGGACACCAGCTCACGAATCCCGGAATCTCGGTGCGTCCCCGGTCGGCTTCGAGGAATCCGAGCAGGTGTGCCAGCAGCGTGGACTTGCCGCCGCCGGAGGGGCCGACGATCGCGACGTGCGACCCCTGCGGGATGCGGCACGACACCTCGCGCAGTGTCGGCTCGGCAGCTTGCGGCCAACGCAGGTCCACGCCGTCGAGCGCCAGTTCCGGCCCGACGGGCGGCGCGTCGGTGGGGCGGGCCGGTTCCGACAGTAACGAGGCGACGCGGGCGTGCGCGGTGCGCAGCGGGCTCCACTGCTGCGCGGCGAGCGGGAGCGCCCCCATCGCCTCGGCAGCCGCCAGCGGCACGAGACCGAGCAGCGGCGCGAGTTCCGGGGCGAGTCGTCCGGCGGCGACCGCCTGCGCCGCGAACCACGCTCCGGCAATCATCGCCGCGCCGATCGCGAGGGTCACGACCGCACTCGCCACGCCGGACCCGGTGGCGACCCGGCGAGCGCGGGCGGCGAGTCGCTCGTCGGCGGTCGCCAGGGCGGCGCGTCGTTCGCGGTCGGCCCCGAACGCGACCAGCTCGGCGGCGCCGTCGAGCAACCCGAGGACTCGTGTCGCGACGTCACGACGCCCTTCCGCGACGGCGGCGCTGGCGCGACGTTCGGCGACCAGCGCGGCCACCGGAGCAGCGACCGCCGCGACCGCCAGCGAGACGCCGAGCGCGATCCCGGCCTCCGGGAGCACGACGGTCTGCACCGCGACGGCGGCCACCGCGACCACTCCGGCGACGGCGGGCGGCACGAGCACTCGAGGAACGAGGTCGCGCACGGTGTCGACGTCGTCGACGAGCCGCGCGACGCCGTCACCCCGGTGCAGCCGGGAGGTGCGCACGGGCCCGAGCGCGACGAGCGCGTCCCACAGCCGACGGCGGAGAGTGCCCGAATGCCGGAACGCGGCGTCGTGCGTCACCAGGCGTTCGACGTAGCGCACGACTGCCCGTGAGATCGCGAAGGTGCGGACCCCCACCGCGGCCACCGACAGCGCCAGGACCGGCGGTTGCTGGGAAGCGTAGGCGATGAGCCACGCGGCGGTCGCCGTGAGCGCCACCCCCGCGAGCAGCGACAGCGCGCCGAGACCGATCCCGAGCACGGTGCGACCGGTGACGAGGTCTCGCAACCGTCCGGCGGTGTGCGGCGGTTGCACCTCGTCCCGAGCCTCGCCCAACGCCACGGGTGGTGCGGCGGCGGGTTCGATGTCGGGGCGGTGACTGGCGAGGACGACGATCGCACCGCGCTCGGCGGCGCGACGGATCGCCGCGTCGACGAGCGCGGCGTGCGACCCGTCGAGGTGCGCGGTGGGTTCGTCACAGAGCAGGACGTCTGCTCGCCCGTGCAACCGAAGCAGTGCCCTCGCGACCGCGACCCGCTGCCGCTCCCCTGTGGACAGCGAGTCGATCGCCCGGTCACGCAGATGCTGCCCGCCGACGTCCCGCAACACCTGCTCGCGAGCGGTGGCCTCGACCTGGGGCTGATCGGCGAGTGCGACGTCGAGCTCGTCGGCGACCGTGGAGCCGGTGAACGCCGGACGTTGTGGAACCCACGCGACGGTGCGACGCCAGTCCTCACGCTCGACTGTCGCCATGTCGACATGGCTCCCTGTCGATGTGTGGAGAACGAATCGCCCTTCCGCCGGCTCGACGAATCCGAGCAAGGCGGCGAACGTGGACGACTTTCCGCTGCCGCTCGCGCCGTTCAGGCGCACGATCTCTCCGGGCCGCGCGGCGAACCGAGTCGCCTCGGCCTCGTTCCTGACCCGGACGTCCTCCGCGCGCAGCACGAAGTTTTCCGGGACGGGGACGGTGTCCGCGGCCTCGCGCGCGTCGACCTGGTCGAGCACCTCGTCGACCCGGCGCACCGCCTCCACGCCGTCCTCGCTCGCGTGGTGCGCCGCCCCGGCCGCGCGCAGCGGCATGTAGCACTCCGGCGCGAGGATGAGCACCAGCAGCCCCGTCGCGAGGTCGAGTTCGCCGGACACGAGGCGCAATCCGATGCCGACGGCCACCAGCGCGACCGACAACGAGGCGAGCAGTTCGAGCACGAACGCCGACAGGAACGCGATCCGCATCGTCGACACGGTCGCCTTCCGGTGCGCGTCGCTGACCCTGCTCACCGTCTCGCCCTGCGCGCGTGCGCGACCGAACGCGGTCAGCACCGGCAGCGCTCGCACGAGTTCGTGCAGGTGCCCGGACAACCGTTGCAACGTGTCCGTGGCGCGCGCCGTGCGCTGCTCGGTGTAGCGCCCCACGAGCCACGCGAACAACGGGATCAGCGGCACCGTGACGAGCACGAGGACCGCCGAAACCGGGTCCGAGAACAGGATCCACGCCCCGATCAGCGGCGGCACGACCGCGGCCGTCACGAGCGCGGGCAGGTAGCGCGTGAAGTAAGCGTCGAGGGCGTCGAGTCCCTTGGTGGCCAACGACGTGAGCACGGCGGCGCCACGGCGTTGGATCCACTCCGGACCGAGCTGCAACGCGGCGTCGAGCAGCGCGGCCCGCAGTTCCTCCTTCGCACCGGCGGCGGCGCGCGCGGAGACCGACTCGGTGGCCCACCCCAGCACCGCGCGCGCCAGGATCGCGACCGCGAGCACCACGAGTTCTTGCTGCACCGCAGCGGTTCCCGTCGTGACGACAGCCGCGAGCGCACTCGCGAGCGCCCACGCCTGCACGATGAGCGCGACCGCGTTCGCGCACGCGAGCGCGCCGGTCACCGCCAGCGCGCGTCGCGCCGACGACGACAACCGGGGTAGTGATCCGAGCGGGTTCACGACGGCGCGTGCACCGCCGGGATGTGGTGGGTGCCGATCCGCTTCCGGAACACCCAGTACGTCCAGCCCTGGTAGACCATGACGGCCGGTGTACCGAACGCGGCGACCCAGGTGATGACGGCGAGCGTGTACGGACTCGACGCGGCGCCCTCGATCGACAGCGACCAAGTCGGGTCCAATGTGGACGGCAGCACGTTCGGCCACAGCGTGCCGAACAGCGCCACGACGACGGCGGCGAGTCCGATTCCCTGCAGCGCGAACGCCTGCCCCTCACGCCACCGGTGAAGACACCACCAGGCGAGCACGGAGACGATCCCGGCCACCGCGATGGGAATCCACGTCCAGGCGTGCCCCTGCCCGACCTGTGCGGCCAGGACCAGCGCCACCGTCGGCAGCAGCAGCGGCAGACCCCACTGCAACCCGATCCGCCGCGCACGTTCCCGAACCTCACCGGCCGTCTTCAGCGACAGGAACAGGGCACCGTGCAGCAGGGAGAATCCCCAGAACGCCAGAGCTCCCACCACGTTCACCAGCGTGAGGATCACCAGCGGGCCGCCGACGCGGTTGCCGTCGACGTCGATCGGCAGGCCGAACACGGTCGCCGTCAGCACCAGCCCGACCATCATCGGCGCGAGCCACGAGGCGAGGACGATCACGATGTCCCACGCACGGCGCCACCGGGCCGTGTCGACCTTCCCGCGATACTCGAAGGCCACCCCGCGACCGATCAGCACGAGCAGCAGCAACAACAACGGCAGGTATGCGGCGCTGAGCAGACCCGCGTACCAGGGCGGGAAAGCGGCGAACGTGGCACCGACGGCGACGATCAGCCACACCTCGTTGCCGTCCCACACCGGCCCGATCGTGTTGATCAGGACACGCCGCTCCTCCTCGCGTCGCCCGAGGATCGGCAGCAGCATCCCGACCCCGAAGTCGAAGCCCTCCAGGAACAGGTACCCGAGCCACAGCAGTGCGATCACGCAGAACCACACCGTCGGCAGATCCATCAGTTCTCCTCCCGCAGTCCGTCGTCCACGACCGCGACACCTCGGTCAGTACGCGAACGACAGGACGTCGTCATCGTCGTCCTCCCCCTTCTCCGGCGGCATGACGGACTCCACACCGCCCCGGATGAACCGCACCATGAGGAACACCTCCACCACGGCCAGCACGGCGTACACGGTCGTCAGGCCGATCAGCGAGGTCAGCATCTCGCCGCCGGAGACACCGGACGAGACGGCGGCGGCGGTGAACATCCAGACACCGTCCACACCGGACGGATCGGGATTCGGTGCCACGACGAACGGCTGCCTGCCGAGTTCGGTGAAGATCCAGCCCGCGATGTTGCCCAGGAACGGGGTCGCGATGCTCGCGACCGCCAGCAGCGGCCACCCGCGCCACCGGGGGAATCGCCCGCCCCTGGTCAACCACAGCACCGCGACCGCGCCCGCGGCGGCCACCGAGCCGAAGCCGATCATGAACCGGAAACCCCAGTAGGTGGCAGGCAGGTTCGGCACGTACTCGATGGGCTGCCCGGCCATCTTCCCCAGCGCCGGGTCGTCCGGGTAGTGCGTTCCGAACCGCTCCTGATACTCCGGGATGAGCTCCTGGACACCCTTGACTTCGCTGTCGAGTTCCCCGTTGGCGAGGTAGGACAACACGTAGGGAACCGTGAAGCTCTTGACGTTCTCGCAGTCCGGCCGGGCGACGTCACCGATCGCGAACACCGAGAAACTCGCGGGTTGTTCGGTGTGGCACAGCGCCTCCGCGGAGGCCATCTTCATCGGCTGCTGCTGGAACATCAGCTTCGCCTGGAAGTCGCCGGTGATCGCCAGTCCCGCGAAGGCGACGACGCCGACCCAGGCGCCGAGCCGCATCGAGGTGTGCCAGAGTTTGCGGTCCTCGCGGGTGTCCTCGTCGGCAGCCGGATCCGTCAGAGCCGGGGCCGCGCGGTGTCGCGAGTGGATCTTCCACGCGGCGACGCCGACGAGGAACGCGCCCGCGACGGCGAAACACCCGAGGACGGTGTGCGGGATCGCCGCCAGCGCGGTGTTGTTGCCCAGCACCGCCCAGATCGAGTTCAGGCGGGGAACGCCGTCGACCATCTCGACGCCGACCGGGTGCTGCATCCACGAGTTCGCGGCGAGAATGAAGTAGGCGGACGCGACGGTCGCCAGCGAGAACGCCCACACGCACGCCAGATGGACACCCTTCGACAGCCGGTCCCAGCCGAAGATCCACAGGCCGAGGAACGTGGACTCGACGAAGAACGCGACGATGCCCTCCATCGCCAGCGGCGCACCGAACACGTCCCCGACGAACCGCGAATACGCACTCCAGGACATCCCGAACTGGAACTCCTGGACGATGCCGGTGACCACCCCCATCGCGAAGTTGACCAGCATCAACTTGCCCCAGAACTTGGTCATCTTCAGGTAGCGGCGGTTGCCCGTCCGGTACCAGGCCGTCTGCATCCCGGCGACGAGGACGGCGAGTCCGATCGTCAGCGGGACCATGACGAAGTGGTAGACGGTGGTGATACCGAACTGCCACCGGGCGATGTCGAGGGGATCCACGCCCCCCACCCTGCTCCCGCGCGCGGGCACGACGCAGAGTCGGCCGTCCCGGATCGCCCGGTCAGGGGTCCCGGCCACAAGGGACCTTGGTCCCGTCGGACGCGCTCTGGTGAGACTCAGAAGCTCTCTGAGGTTTCGGAACTGGCTTTTGTGCCCGTAGGGCACGATCACACGTGATCAGCCTCGGCACGGTGAGGGCTCCCAAGTGCACTCTGACGGGCTGGTCGGCACTGTGCGCCGAGAGTGCCCGGACGTCTACGCAGACGCGCCGGCCGCGAGGTGAGGTTCCGCCACGCAACCACCCACGCGACCAACCCGCGCGCTCGTTCAGGCATCTGGTGTGCCCGGTTCAGCCGACCTGGGGCGCACGAGCACAGATCGTGCGGTGCACCGTCTCGGCGAGCGACTGCACCCACACCGGCAGGCTGCCGTCCGGACTCGCACCGTTCACCACGACGATCTCGACCAGGTACTGCCCGTGACGCAGTAACAGCCAGCGAGTGTCGCAGATTCCCGGCTTGTCGAGCAGTTGTCCGCAGAAGTGCTGTACCCCGTCGTGGTTCGTCGGGAGGTGCTGCGGACGTTCGTCGAAGATCGCGTCGTACTCGCCGATCTTCTCCCCGGAAGCTTCCTCCGTGCGCTGCCGTGGGTTGGTGCGCGCGAACGCCAGGGATGCCGAGACCGGAGATCCGAAGCGTCCGACCGTGACCCGCACGGTGGTGCCTTCGGGGTGTGTCCAGGTTCGCGTGGCTTGGCCCTCCAAGCCCCACTCGCTGCGCTGGGCGGTGGTGTCGACGTAGTGGGTGCCCCATTGCCCTGGGACGTCCGGCGGAGTTTCGGGCACGAGGTCGGCGATCGGCCGGTCCGCGCGGGCCTGGCCGGAGAACAACAGCGTGCCCACCGCCGCCGTCCCACCGCCCACGAGCAGCAGGATCAGGCCGGCAGCGAGGTAGATCGCGCGGCGCCGGGGAATCCAGGCCCCGGTCCGCGGCACGACGTCGTCGGACCTGCCGATGACAGCCCTCCCTGGCACCTGGACGGCGGGCCAGGTCGCCGGTGGCGCCCGACCCGCGTTCCGTCCTCGCCGGACTGTGACGAGGTGCACGAGAAGGTAGCGCGAACACGGCGACCAGCCAAGTCACGGACCGCAGCGGAGTGCTCGCCCAGAGTCACAGCGCGTGGGATCCACTGTGCGATTCGGTCATCCACAGTGGAGTTTCCGGACCGTTTTCCCCGTCGTTCGGGGAAACGCTCAGCGTAGGGCGGCGGCGACCGCTTCGGCCGCCTCGGCCACGAGCGGGCCGAGTTCCTCCTGCGAGAGCGGCTGCAACGACACGATCCCCACGCTCGCCCGCAACCCGGGTACTCGGCGCACGGGGGCGGCGATCCCGCACGCGCCCGACTGCAACTCACCGGCGCTGGCCGTCCACTGCGGCCCCTCGGCGGGCAGGTCGATCGCCCGTCCGGCGGCTCCGGTCTCCACGGAATGCCGGGTACCCACGCGGTAGGCGACGTGGTAGCTCGTCCACGACGGTTCGACCACGGCGACCGCCTGCGCCTCGTGCCCGTCGGCGACGGTCAGATGCACGGTGTTGCCCGCGCGCTCCGCCAACGCCCGCAACGTGGGCATCGCGGCGAACCGCAACTGCGGCAGCACCCGGCCCGCGAGCCAGAGCACCCCGAGTCCCAACCGGACCCGGGAGCCCTCTCTGCGGATCAGCCCGCGCGCCTGCAACGGGCCGATCAGCCGGTACACCGCCGCACGGCTCACGTCGATCGCCGTGGCGAGTTCGCTGATCGTCGGCGCCTCGGACTCGGCGTCGGCGACCGCCTGCAGCAGGTTCAGACCCCGCTCCAGCGTCAGCGAGCTCTCTTTGGCCGGCGCCGTCGAACCCGCGCCGGCCTGGGGCGCGCTGTTCGCCCTGCGCGGCGCACGCGCCGGTTCGACGGGACGCCTG
The DNA here is from genome assembly GCF_009664835.1 of Allosaccharopolyspora coralli. NCBI lineage: Bacteria > Bacillati > Actinomycetota > Actinomycetes > Pseudonocardiales > Pseudonocardiaceae > Allosaccharopolyspora > Allosaccharopolyspora coralli. Next base: position 127,443 of record NZ_CP045929.1, on the reverse strand, counting down.
CTCATCGGCTCACCTCCGAGTCACCGGGGCTCAGCGGCCACGATCGTGCCGGTCACCGCACCGAGACCGACGACAGAGCCGTCCGGGCCGGGGGCGTGGCCGACGACGGTCACGGTGTCGCCGTCCTCCAGGAAGGTCCGCTGCTCGCCGCCGTCGAGGACGAGCGGTTCCTTGCCCGCCCAGGTCAGCTCGAGCAGGCTGCCGTACTGGTCCTGGTCCGGGCCGGACACGGTGCCGGAGGCGAACAGGTCACCGGGCCGGACGGTGGCGCCGTTGACGGTCATGTGCGCCAACTGCTGCGCGGGTGACCACGACATGTACCGGAACTCGGGCCGGGAGACCGGGGTTCCGTTGCACCGCACCTCCAGGTGCAGGTCCAGGCCCCACGGCTCCTTCTCCACCAGGTAGTCCTGCAGCGCGTGGTCCGGCTTCGGCGGCTCGACGCGAGCGTCCACGAACGCCGCGAGCGGCGTGATCCATCCGGCGATCGAGGTCGCGAACGACTTGGCCAGGTGCGGCCCCAGCGGCTGGTACTCCCACGGCTGGATGTCCCGCGCGGACCAGTCGTTGACCAGGGCGACGCCGAAGACGTGGTCGGCGATCTCGGCGGTGCCCACGCGGGAGGTCGGCGCACCGCCGCACACGAAACCGACCTCGGCCTCGATGTCGAGTCGCTTCGACGGTCCGAACGACGGCATCTCGTCACCCGGAGGACGGGACTGACCGTCCGGGCGCACGACGTCGGTTCCGGAGACCACCACCGTGCCCGCGCGGCCGTGGTAGCCCACCGGCAAGTGCGTCCAGTTCGGCAGCAGCGGCTCGCTGTCGGGCCGGAACATGCGGCCGACGTTCTCCGCGTGGTGCCGCGACGAGTAGAAGTCGACGTAGTCGGCGACGGTGAATCCCAGCAGCATCCGGTGCTCGTCGACCGGCAGCAGTTCCGCGCCGTCCGGGCGCCGATCGGAGGTCACGACCTCGGCGATCCGCGCTCGCAGTGCCGTCCACTGTGTATTGCCGGCGGCGAGCAACGGGTCGAGCGAGCCGCCGGAGACCACTCCGGCGAGCTCGGCGCCGAGTTCCGGCGCGAGGCCCCGGAGCGGCAGGGCGTGGTCACCGACACGGACGCACACCGCCGGGCCGGAGTCGGTCTCCAGCACTCCGTACGGCAGCGTCTGCGGCCCGAACGGGCGGTCCGGACCGAATGCAGGATCGTCGATCCAGGTCACAGCAATCCCAACTCCTCGAGGTCGTCGACAGGGGTGGACAGGGAACAGGAACCGTACGAGGAGAACACGTCCCGCACGGCGTTCGCCGCGTCCTGGGACAGGCCTTCCGCCTGCTCGGTCAGTGCCGCCTCGTCGGTATTCGCCAGCGCGCCGCGCACGTCCCCTCCGGTGAGCGACTTCGCCGTGGCCACCAACAGGTTGAGGAATCCGTGCTGCTCGAAACCGGTCTCCGGATCGGCGCCTCGCACGGCACGGTGCAGGCCGGTCGTCGTCTTGAAGGGGACCTCGAGGGTCGAGGCGACCGCCAGGAAATCGGCGACCACGTCGACGGTCGGGAAGGACTCCGCCGTCTGTCCGCCGCACCGCAGTTTCGGCCAGCAGCCGTAGTCGGCGACGCGCTTGACGCCGTCCAGCCATCCTTCGCCGCGGCGCGGCTCGACGACGCGGACGACGTCCTCGGGCACGAACTCCGAGACCCGTTCCAGCCACACGTCGTCGACGTCGGAGGGCGCCGGCATCTCCACCATGCGCAGCGCGAGCAGTTCGGTGCGCCCCTCGATGATCGACAGCGCCTTCGGGACACCACCGAGACCGGTGTCGCACACCAGCGACAACTCGACCGGTCGCGCCGGTTTGCTCTTCGCCAGCTCGGTGATCAACTCGGCGAGGCGGGAGGCCTTGCACAGCATCGGGCCCACCAGCCCGCCGAACGTACCGTCGCGCGCTTCGAGGTGAGAGGCCACGGCCTCCGGCACGCTCGCGTCCCCCGGCGGGAACAGCGCGGCGTCATCGATCAACCGGGCAAAAAGAGGCGGAATGCCGCGCGGACCAGGGGCGCGGAGCTCAACAGCGCTTGACACGGCTGACACGCTAATGCCGTAACGTCCAGTGAACAAAGGTGACCGACTATCGGACACCTCACCGGGTGACAGGGGAGCCCACATGCCGTTCTACAAGCGGGTCGGAGAGATCCCGCCCAAACGTCACACCCAGTTCCGCGCGCCCGACGGAAGCCTCTACGCCGAAGAACTCATGGGCGTCGAAGGCTTCTCTTCCGACTCCGCACTGCTGTACCACCGGCACCTGCCCACGGCGATCACCAACGCCGTCACCGTCACCGACTCCTTCGGCACCGGAGCCGTCACCGAGCGCTCGACGGCCAACCTGCCGCTCAAGCCCCGCAGTTTCCGGTCCCAGGACCTCAAGTTCAGCGGCGACGAGATCGACGCCGTCCGGCACCGGCGCCTGCTGTTCACCAACAACGACGTCTCGATCCGGTTCAGCGCCCCCAACGCCACCAGCCCGCTCTACCGCAACGCCGCCGGGGACGAGCTGCTCTACATCCAGACCGGCACCGCCACCGTCGAGACCATCTACGGAGCGCTCGACGTCGCCGAGGGCGACTACGTCGTCCTGCCGACCTCATGCACCTACCGCGTGGTGCCCACCGGCGACGAACAGCTGCGGATGCTCGTCGTCGAGGCCACCGGGCACATCGGGCCGCCCAAGCGCTACCTCAGCGCCAAGGGACAGTTCCTCGAGCACTCGCCGTACTGCGAACGCGACCTCCGCGTCCCCGAGCAGCCGCTGCTGCTCGACGGCACCGACGTCGACGTGTACGTGCGCCACCGCGAAGGCATGACCCGCATGACCTACGCGCACCATCCGTTCGACGTCGTCGGCTGGGACGGCTGCCTCTACCCCTGGGTGTTCAACATCCGCGACTTCGAACCGATCACCGGCCGCGTGCACCAGCCGCCACCGGTGCACCAGACCTTCGAGGGCCCGAACTTCGTGGTGTGCTCGTTCTGCCCCCGCAAGGTCGACTACCACCCGCTGTCGGTCCCGGTGCCCTACAACCACGCCAACGTCGACTCCGACGAGCTGATGTTCTACGTCGGCGGCGACTACGAGGCCCGCAAGGGCTCCGGCATCGGCCTCGGCTCGCTGTCCCTGCATCCCTCCGGCTGTACGCACGGCCCGCAACCCGGGGCGGTCGAGGCGTCGCTCGGCGCGGAACGGTTCGACGAGACCGCGGTCATGATCGACACGTTCCGGCCGCTGCATCTCGGCGAGGCCGCCGAGGCCTGCGAGGACCCCGCGTACGCGTGGAGCTGGTCCGGCCGCGGCCCCGAGGCGTGACTCCCGGCCGGGGGCGGGCTTGTGGCCGCCCCCGGCCACCCGGTCGTCGACGACTAATCGGGCGGTCTCGCGCGCGATCACTTTCCTGATCGAGCAGTGCGGGTTAGGCTCCCCTAAGTACTCGCGCGACAGGGAGGCGGAGCAGTGGGCGACGCGACGATCCGGCGACCGGCCACGCCGAGCCCCGCCGAACGCGCCCGCACCATCGCCGTCCGCGGCGGCCGTGCGGCACTGATGCCGACGAGCGACACCTCAGCGCGCGTGACCCCGCTGCTGCACCACGTCCACGCCGACGGCCACGCCACGCTGCTGCTCGCCGACGAACACCCGCTCGTCGCCGCCGCCTGGCAGGCCCCGCACGGCGAGCTCGGCGGCGTGCTCGAGGTCGCGGACCCGACGCCGGTACGACTGCGCGAACCCGTCCGCGGGCTGCTCTGGCTCACCGGCTGGATTCGCGTGCTCGATCGCGACGAAGCACGAGAGGCGGCGCTCGCGCTCTCCGACGAACGCCCCGACCCACGCCTGCTCGACGTCGGCCACGGCGCGAGCGTGCTGCGGACGCGGACCGCCTCGCTGGTCGTCGCCGACGGTGAAGGAAGCTGCTCGGTGACGCCCGACGACTTCGCCGCCGCCAGCCCGGACCCGTTCCACCGGCACGAGGACGCGTGGCTGCGACACCTCGAACTCTCGCACCGGGACGTCGTCGGCCTGCTCGTCCGCCACCTGCCCGACGAGCTGCGCGGCGGACACATCCGGCCACTCGGGCTGGATCGCTGCGGGATCCGGCTCCGCGTCGAGGGCTCCTCCGGCGATCACGACGTGCGGCTGGCGTTCGCCCGCCCCGCCACCACACCGGAGTCCCTGGGCGTCGAACTCCGCCGCCTCGTCGGCTGTCCCTTCCTCACCGCCCACCGCCGTTAGGGGCCCTTGCAGAGTGAGCTGTCGTCGCGTCGTGCCGGCGACCGCCGGGGTCTCAGCGCCCGCCTCGCGAGGAGGGCAGTTTCGCTGCGTCGGTAGGCCACTCGAGATACCGATCCCGCAGCGAGGAGGGCCACTCGACCCACCGAGCAACACCTTCTGAAAGACATCCCCGGAAGCGTCGGTTCGCTCGGAACGGCGCGGCGACCGGATGCGTCGGAACGCACGGACAGGTCGTCGGAAGCCGCGAGGGAGGACCAGTGAGCGAGTTCCGGGTGTTCCTGCGTGGTCCGGTGAGCGCGCACACCGTGCTCGCCGAGCTGGCGTCCACACGGCCGTTCGACGTCCTGGACGGGCCGGTCGGCCCGCACACCGCGGTCGGGTTGCGCGAGACGGTGTTCGTCGAGCTCGTCGACCGGTGCGGCCACGGCGCCTGGTTCGGGCCCGTGCTCTCGCGGTACCGGATGTTCGTGCGGTTGGTCGACGTTTCCGCCGCGAGGCCCGCAGGCGCGTGGGTGGCCGCGCACGCACTGCTGTGGAAGGCGGCCCAGTGCCGCGACGTGAGCGACGCCCTGCTTCTCGGCTCCGGGACGAGGGCGCTGCGCTACCGCAACGGCCACATCCGTCCGGTGCCGCAACCCCAGCAGGTCTGACCGACCCCGCACCGGACGAGGGCGTCGAGCCTCTACCGTTCCGGTGTGAGCATCTTGCGCGACTGGTGGGCACCGCCCCGACCCGACGAGCCGAGCGTCGTCCGCGACCCCGCCGAACGCCGCGCACTCACCATCGAACTGGTCGTCGTCTTCGCCGTGACGCTCGGCCTCTCCGCCGTGGGCAGCCTGCTCTCGCTCGTCGACTCGCTGCTCAAGCCGCAGGCCCTCGCCGACCAGAACGTCGGGCTCAACGATTCGCAGGCCCAGCTGGGGCTGATCGACTTCGCGCTGCAAGTCACCCAGGCACTGCGCCTCGTCGCCTGGGGCGCCCTCGGCGTCTTCCTGCTCTGGCGCGGCGGAATCGCACTGTGGCGCGTCGGCCTGGACCGGACCCGGCCGGGCCGGGACGTGCTCGCCGGCGCCGGGCTGGCCGCGCTCATCGGGATTCCGGGGCTCGGCCTGTACCTCACCGCGCACGCACTCGGGTTCGCCCTCACCGTGCAGCCATCCACATTGGACGAGGCATGGTGGCGCGGCCCGGTGCTGATCCTCTCCGCGTTCGGAAACTCCTTCGCCGAAGAAGTCCTCATGATCGGCTACCTGCTGACGCGGCTGCGGCAACTCGGGTGGTCGGAGAACGCGTCCCTGTGGGTCGCGGCGGTGATCCGCGGTAGCTACCACCTCTACCAGGGCGTCGGCGGGTTCGTCGGCAACATCGTCATGGGACTGGTGTACGGCCGGATCTGGCAACGCACCAACCGGCTCTGGCCGCTGATCGTCGGGCACGCGCTCATCGACGTCGTCGCCTTCGTCGGCTACGCCCTGCTGCGCGACCACCTGTCGTGGCTACCGTGAGCCGGCGAACCGACCCGACCACGGCGCACAACGAATAGCCGACCAAGGGGGCGATTCGCGAAATGATCCGTCGTTTTTAGTCGCGGACACCCTACTTTCCGGTCGTGGCGATTACGCTTCGCCGCGTGAGTACTCCGAACGTGCAGAGCGAGGTCGATCCGCTCGAAACGGTGCTGCTGCACCGCCCGGGCAACGAACTCAAGCGCCTCACCCCCCGCAACAACGACCAGCTCCTGTTCGACGCGATCCCCTGGGTCGACCGCGCACAGGACGAGCACGACGCGTTCGCCGAGACCCTGCGTGCACGCGGCGTCGGGGTGCTGCTGCTGCGCGACCTGCTCACCGAGACGCTGAGCGACACCCGGGCCCAGGCGTCGGCACTGCACTCCGGCGTCGACGAGCGCCGGCTCGGCACCGAAGTCGCCGACACGCTCCGGTCGCACCTCACGTCGGTGCCGCCCGAGACACTCGCCGAAGTACTCGTCGCGGGCATGACGTTCGAGGAACTGCCCGCCTCGGAAGGCCACTCCCTGGTCCGGCGGATGCACCACGCGCACGACTTCGCCATCGATCCGCTGCCGAACCTACTGTTCACCCGCGACTCGTCGGTCTGGGTCGGCGACCGGGTCGCGATCGCCTCACTGCTGCTGCCCGCCCGGCGGCGGGAGTCCGCGCTGACCGACCTCGTCTACGCCTACCACCCCCGTTTCGCCCACTCCCCGCGCGCGTACGGGGCGCACTCGGCACCCGTGGAGGGCGGCGACGTGCTCGTCCTCGCGCCGGGCGTCCTCGCCGTCGGCGTGGGAGAGCGCACGACACCCGCAGGGGCGGAATCCTTCGCGCGCTCGGTGTTCGCCGACGGACTCGCGCACACCGTGCTGGCCGTCCCGATCACTCAGACTCGCGCCTCGATGCACCTCGACACCGTGTGCACGATGGTCGACCGCGACGCCGTCGTGATGTACCCGGCGATCCAGGACTCGCTCACCGCATACTCGATGCGCCCGGTCGACAAGGACCTGGAGGTGTCCGGACCGGAGCCGTTCCTCGAGGCCACCGCCCGGGCGATGGGGATCGAGCGGATGCGCGTCATCGACACCGGACTGGACCCGGTCACGGCCGAACGCGAACAGTGGGAGGACGGCAACAACACCTTCGCCGTCGCCCCCGGTGTCGTCGTCGCCTACGAACGCAACGCCGAGACGAACGCGCGGCTGGAGGAAGCAGGCATCGAGGTGCTGCGGATCAGCGGATCCGAGCTCGGCACCGGTCGCGGCGGGCCCCGCTGTATGTCCTGCCCCATCAGCCGTGCGGCGCTGTAGTTTTTTGGGTTTTTGCTGAAGGTTTGTGTAGGTGGTTCCGTAGCGGAGGTCCGGCTGCGTACGGGGTGACCGCTCAGCGGCTTCGCCGCTGACAAGACACGACGACAGCTCAAGCTGAACGGAGTTCTCTGGCCGGCCTGGGCAGAGGCGGAACCGCACCTCTCGGCTGGTGCCGGATCTATCCACGCGACCAGGTCGCCGGGGCGCCGCATCGGGCGTGCGCGAACCACGTGCCCAGTTCGATCTCGCCGAAGCGGTGCGGCAGCACGACGTCCCGGTGGAACACGCCGGGGTGCCGCTTCCGGTTCCACCGGGCGAACTCGACCTGGCGACGTGCGCTCTCGCGGTGTCGTTCCCGGCGCTTCACCAGCCGGATCAGCCGCAGCGCCGGGATGGCGCCGACGGCCGAACCGGTGTGCAGGCCCGTGCCGTCGCGCAACGGCAACAGGGCCAGCACACCGGCTCCCGCCGAGGTCAGGGCGACCCCGAACAGCAGCGGACTCGTGAGCACGGCGGCCAGCATGTCGATGATCACGATCTCGTCCTCCCAGTGGGTGTGAGGCCACGGCCGGTTCCGCTCCGAGGGAACCGGGACGACCCGGACATCGAGCCACCCCAGACGGGCACCACGGTACGTATTGCTACGGTCACTCTGAGATCACCGTAGCGAGGCCTCGCGAGGGCAACGAGTCGCTTCACCCCATGCAGCGAAGTTGATCACCCGGGCCAGTGAGGAGTTCGCGATGCCGCCGTCGCCCACCGTCGCGAGCTGGGCACTGGGCAGACGACTTCGGGAACGGCGCCGCGAACGCGGCCTGACCGGGCCTGCCGCAGCCCGGCTCACGGGCGTGACCGCCGCCTACCTCTCCGACGTCGAGACCGGCAAGAAGCGGATCAGCGAACAGCGGCTCGAAACGCTGCTCGAGCACTACGGGTTCGGCGACACCGAACTCCCGGAACTGCGCGAACTGCGACTGGAAGCGAGCTCGCGGGGCTGGTGGGCGGACTACTCGACGGTCTTCGACGACGACCTGCTCAAGTTCTTCGGCTACGAACACGGCGCCACGAGCGTGTGGGCCTACGACGGCGGAGTCGTGAACTCCCTGCTGCAGACCGAGGACTATGCCCGCGCGGTCCTCGGCGCGGCCGACGCCACCCGCCGGGAGCCCGAACTGGACCGGCGGGTGCGCTGCCGGATGCGGCGACAGCACCGGCTCACCGACGACGTGCCGCTGCGGCTGCGCGTCGTGATGAGCGAGGCGGCCGTGCGCCAGTGCGTCGGCGGCCACGAGGTGCTGGCTGGACAACTCCGCCACCTGCTCGATGTGACGCACCGGCACGCGGACACGCTCGACGTCCGCATCGTGCCGTTCGACGTGCCGGGGCATCCGGCGATGGGCGGGGCGACGTTCCACCTCATGCGGTTCGGGTCACAACGGCTGCCGACGTTGTTGTGGCACGAGTCGGTCACCGCGTCCCAGCTGATCTCGGATCCGGAGAAGGTTCGCGAACACGCGCGCGCACACGAAGCCGCCACTGCGGCCGCACTGAGCCGGGAGGAGTCGTTTCATCTCGTTCGGCGGCACTACGACCGACTGTGATCACAGGCTTTCGGCCGAGTCGTGAAAATTGTGCGCGTCGCCCGGAACCGAAACTGTGCTGCGGCGCGACGTGACGGCGCTCACCTGCGCACATGCCACCTGAAAAGAAGGTCCGAGAGCTGAGGTTTGCCTTACCAAAAGAAGGGTGAGCATTGCCTCGCCCAGGTGAGGCGAACATATTTTAGGGAACCCTCATAATACGCGGGCGACAATTTTCGCGTATCTTGTGGGTATGGCTCTCAGCAAGAAGAAAATTCAGCCGAAGGAATCGACGTTCCACCAGCTCCTCCAGGAGCAGGTGCGCAACGAGTTCAACGCCTCCCAGCAGTACATCGCGGTCGCCGTTTGGTTCGACGACGAAGACCTGCCGCAGCTCGCGCGCCACTTCTACAAGCAAGCGGTCGAAGAGCGCAACCACGCGATGATGATCGTGCAGTACCTGATGGACAACGACGTCAAGGTCACCATTCCGGGCGTGGACGATGTCCGGAACGACTTCGCCGAGACCCGTGAGCTCATCGCCCTCGCCCTGGAGCAGGAGCGGGAAGTCACCGACGAGATCGTCGCGCTCGCCAAGGCCGCCCGCGCCGAGGACGACTACGTGGGCGAGCAGTTCATGCAGTGGTTCCTCAAGGAACAGGTCGAAGAGGTCTCCCAGATGTCGACGCTGCTGACCGTCGTCGACCGCGCCAGCGGCAACCTGTTCGACGTGGAGGGTTACCTCGCCCGCGAACAGGTCGGCGACCCGGGCACCGACCCGACGGCACCCCCGGCGGCCGGCGGCGGCCTGTGACGACGTAGAAGGTGCGCGTGGGTGGTTCCGTGGCGGAACTCCCCTCGCGGCTCGCTGTGGGGATCGCCGACATCAAGTCGCGCCTGACATCACGTCGACGCTGTCCCCGCAGCCGTCGATCCGCGCAACCTCGCCACGGCCCGCGCCGGCCTCCGCGGTCAGCCGGTGGTGTCCGGGCTGCCCGACTCCTGGCTGCCCGACTCCTGACTGCCCGACTCCTGACCGCCGGTCTCGCTTCCGGTGCTGGGGTTCTGACGGGCCGACTCGCGGCGGTCGGTGTCCTGTCCGGTCGGATCGTCCGTGCCCGGGCGGGAATGCCGGTCGACCGTCTCGCGTCCACCGGAGTCCTGCCCGGTCGAGTCGCCCGGCGGCCCGAAGCCCTCGGAGGGGTAGTCGTCGCTCGGGGACGGCTCCTGCGGGCTCGACTCTCCCGGATCGCCCGGCGACTCCGATTCCTGCGGGTCCTCGGTGTCGCGCAGGATCTGCCCCGGGTCCCGGGTCTCGCTCGCTCGTCTCCGTCGGCGGACGCGAGGTCGTCGAGCCCTGCTGCTGGGGCGGCTCGGGCTGCTGTTGCCCGCTTTCTGACGGCGGCTGCCCCGGTTCGCCCGGGTTCACCGCCGGGGGCTGGGGCGGCGGCGGACCGACCGGCGGGTCGACCGACCGTGACACCGGCGGCGGCACGGGAGGCGGTCCCGCCGGCTCGTCGGTGCGCTCGTTGACGTACGCGAGACCACCACCGGCGAGCAAGGTCATCCCGAGTGCCCCACCGACCGCCATCGTCGTGCGCCGGTGACGGCGGCGACGCGCTCCGGTGACCAGTGACCACTCTGCGCCGGTCCGCACCGGGACGTCCAACTCGTCGTTGCCGAGCACGCGCCGCAGTTCGTCGTCGAGTCCCATCACACGTCACCTCCCTCCGCCAACGGGCCGAGCCGTTGACGCAAGGACGCCAGCGCCTTGCTGCTCTGACTCTTGACGGTTCCGCAGCTCACGCCGAGCGTGTCGGCGATCTCGGCTTCGGACAGTCCCTCGTAGTAACGCAGCACGACTACCGCGCGTTGCCTCGGCGGCAGATCGCGCAACGCCTGCCACACCGGTTCGTCCTCGAGCCGGTCGTGTCGCTGCTGGGCGGGAACGTCGGGGAAGTCGGCGATGAGCGTCTCCCGCCGTGTCCGCCGCCAGCGGCTGATGTGCGTGTTCGCCATCGCCTTGCGGATGTAGGCACGCGGGTCGTCGCATTTCGAGTTGATCTTCGACCAGCGGGACCCGACCTTCTCCAGCACCGTTTGCACCAAGTCGGCGGCGTCGTGCGGGTTCCCGGTCAGCGCGTGCCCGTAGCGCAGCAACCCCGGCAACGCGACCCGGACGAACTCGGCGAAATCGTCTTCGGTCGACATGGTGTCCTGGTGCGCCGCCCCCGACCACCCGACCGTCGCCGAACGCGCGGCCGGGATCACGGGCAGGTGCGCGGTCACGCCAGGTCTCCCTTCCACGTCGGTACGCCGACGTGGAAAGACACGCCTACCCGGCCCAGACGGTTGCCCAGCCCCCGTGATCGTCACCCCTTCGGACTAGTAGCCGGTGAGGTTCCCCCAGAACGAAACGCACTCCCAGCCTGCCACCCGAAGGGCTACCCGGCATCAGCGAACGGTGATTTGACGTCCTCGCAGGCCTTCGCGCGCGCGGCGTTCGGCCGCGTCGAGCTGCTCGTCGTCGAGGGAGGTCAGCGCCCCGGCGAGCCGTTCACCCATCGCCGCGACCGGGCCGTCGTACTCCCGGGCGTGCTTGTCGCGGTCGACGTCCCAGACCGGCACGAGCAGGCCGTGCGCGCGGAACGAACCCGCGTAGCGGCTGTCCTCGTCGAGGGCGAGCTCACCGCGGACCGACAGCCGGGCGAGAGCGGCCAGCAGCTTCTCCTCGGGCTCCGGCCGCACCCAGCGCACGTGGGCCTTCTCGCCCGCGTCGACCCAGTAGGCCGAACCCACGCCGCGGAGGCGGTCCGTGGGGTGGATCGCGGCATTCGCGCGTTCGAGGGACATCGCGACGTCGCCCGTGGCTTCGGTGTCGCCGGGCATCCACCACGAGAAGTCCTCGTGCAGCTGGACGTCGAGCGGGGTGTCCGCCTCGACGAGATCCTGCAGCCGCGTCGGGACCCCCGCCTCGGCCGTTTCCGGACCGACGGCAGGCAGCCCTTCGCCAGGCTCGGCGTTCTGCACCCACTCGACGGCGCGGGCGAGGTCGCGGCTCACGTCACCGGACTTGGTCTGCACCTGGAGTCCGACGAACGCCTCGTCATCACTGCGCCGGAGCGCGGCTGCGGCCATCGGCAGCACCGTCGCGAGGGTGACCGGGTGGCCGGAGCGCACCGGCAGTGTCGCGGTCGCCGACGGCACGAACTCGCGCAGGGCGACGAGTTCGCACTCGGCCGCGAGGCCCTCGAACGGTCGAGTGACCATGACGTCCGCCGCGCCGCCCGACTTGCCGTGGCACGCCTTGTACCGCTTTCCGGAACCGCACGGGCAGGGTTGACGGCGACCGACGGCGCCGTCGGTCGGCTCGGACGCAGTTCGCTTCGCCACTCGGAGTCTCCTCGTCGTTCGGGCGCGGTCTCCACCGATCTCCGTTGATCGGTTCACCCTTGTCGACCTGCGGCGACGACACCGGGCCACCGCGCGGTCGGTGCCGTCGACGCTAGCGGACCGGGCGTGTGCGGGTCGATGCGGGCGGCACGGCCTTACGCTGCGGCTAGGGTCGTGGCGTGTTCGACGTGACCGACGCAGGCTTTCTCCGGGATCCGTATCCGTTCTTCGCCGAGCTGCGGGAATGCGGCGACGTGCACGAGCACCCGCAACTCGGCGCGGTGACGGTCTCGCACGCGGCAGGCTCTGCTGCACTGCGGTCGCGCCAGCTCGGTCGAGTGTGGACGGACGCGCAGCCTGCCGAGCAGTTCCGCATGTTCAACCTCCTGCACCGGAACTCGATGCTGGAGAACGAGCCGCCGGTGCACACCAGACTGCGCAGGCTCGTCAGTGCCGCGTTCGGGCGCGGACACGTCGACAAACTCCGGGAGCCGATCCGCGCCGTCGTCGCCGACCTCGTCGACGGACTCGACGGCGAGCTCGTGGAGCAGGTCGCGGCGCCGTTGCCGGTGGCGGTGATCGCCGAACTGCTCGGGGTTCCCGACAGCGACCGGCCGTTGTTGCCCGCGTGGTCACACGCGATCGTGAAGATGTACGAGCCCGGCGTCGGCGAACAGCAGCGCCTCGCGGCGGAGACCGCCTCGGCCGAGTTCGTCGCGTACCTTCGCGAGCTCGCGGCCCACCGGCGCGCACACCCCGGCGAGGACCTGATCAGCGACCTGGTGGCGACTCCGGGCGAGCAGCTGCACGAGGACGAGATGGTCGCCACGGCGGTGCTGCTGCTCATGGCCGGACACGAGGCGAGCGTCAACCTGCTGGCGAACGGGGTGCTGGCGCTGCTCCGGCATCCCGAGCAGTGGCGGCGGCTCGTCACCGACCCCGGTCTCGCACCCTCCGCGGTGGACGAACTGATCCGCTTCGACTCACCGCTGCAACTGTTCGAACGCACCGCCGTCGCCGATGTCGACATCGCCGGACACCGGGTGCGTGAGGGTGAGAAGATCGCAGTGCTGCTGGGTGCCGCCGCTCACGATCCCGACGTCTTCGATCGACCGGAGCGGCTCGACATCACCCGGTCCCCGAACCCGCACCTCGGTTTCGGGGCAGGGCTGCACTACTGCCTCGGCGCGCCGCTGGCCCGGCTCGAAGCGCAGACGGCGCTGGAGGAACTGGTGCGTCGGCGGCCGGGCCTGCACCTCACCGGCGAGCCTCAGCGGCGGCCGGAGTTCGTGATCCGCGGCCTGCGCGCCCTGCCGGTCGGCTGAGCCGTCCGTGCTCCGAACGCGCCGCGATTCCCTCGTTTGACGGTACGAACGGGCGATCGACCGTGCCACGATGGGCGACTTCATCTCAGTACGCCCGTACCGATTTCGAGGAGATGCGGGAATGAGCCAGCAGCCGACCGGGGGCACACCGAACGACGACCGTCCTACCGCGCCGAACCGGCGCAACTTCCTGCTGTCCTCCGCCGCCGTTACGGCCGGGGCGGTCGGTACGCACGTGCTGCCGGGGACGGCCGCCGCACAGCCGGGAAACGGCGCGGGAAACGACTGGCCGGACGGACCGGGCGAGCGAGTGCGACCGCACCAGCCGGACGCCGAGTTGCGGGCGATCCTGGCCGAGGTCGACGAGCAGCGCATCGAGGCGATCGTGCGCAAGCTCGCCTCGTTCGGCACCAGGCACACCCTGTCCGCACAGGACGATCCCGAACGGGGTGTCGGCGCGGCCCGCGACTGGATCGCCGAGGAGATGCGCCGCTACGCCGAGGCCTCCGGTGGGCGCATGACCGTGACCGTGCCTTCCTACGTGCAGGAACCGGCCTCTCGCATTCCCGAACCGACCCGGATCAGCAACGTCGTGGCGACCCTGCGCGGGGACACCGACCCGAACCGCGTCTACGTCGTGTCGGGTCACTACGACTCCCGCGCCAGCGACCCCATGGACGCCACGAGCGACGCGCCCGGAGCCGACGACGACGCGTCCGGTGTCGCGGTGGCGATGGAACTCGCCCGCATCACGGCCACCCGGCGCTCCCAGGCGACGCTGGTGTTCGCGGCGGTGGCGGGCGAGGAACAAGGCCTCTACGGAGCGGCCTTCCTGGCGCGGCAGTTCGCCGAGGCGGGCTCCGACGTCCAGGGCATGTTCACCTGCGACATCGTCGGCAGCAGCACGGCCGACGACGGCACTCGCGACCCGCGTAGCGTCCGTCTCTTCGCCCAGGGGCCTCCCACCACGGAGGCCCCAGAGCGGGCGGAGACGAGGCGGACCATCGGCGGTGACAACGACTCGCCCGCGCGCCAGTTGGGTCGATTCGTCCACGAGAACGGACATCGGTCGGCGACCGGCATGGACGTGCGGGTGATCTACCGGCTCGACCGATACCTGCGGGGCGGGGACCACAGGGCGTTCCTCGAGGAGGGCTTCCCCGCGGCGCGCTTCACCGAACCGAACGAGGACTACGCCCATCAGCACCAGGACGTCCGCGAGGAGGGCGGAGTCCAGTACGGCGACCTGCCGGAGTTCTGCGACTTCGGCTACATCGCTGGTGTGGCACGCGTGAACGCCGCGACCCTGTGGCCGTTGGCCCAGGCCCCGAGCGTGCCCCGGGACGTGGTCGTCGACACCAGCGGCCTGACCAACGACACGACCCTGTCGTGGTCTCCCGGCTCCGGCACCGCCCCCGAGGGCTACGAGGTGGTGTGGCGTCCGACGGCGGAACCGTTCTGGACGCACGTGATCGCGGTCGGCGACACGACCAGCGCCACCATCGACCTGTCCAAGGACAACGTGATCTTCGGCGTCCGCGCGGTGGCCGCGTCCGGACACCGCAGTCCCGCCGTCTTCCCGTTCCCACCGGAGGCGTGAGTCTTTTTGGTGGCTATAGCAACCAAAAAGACTCACGCCTCGCTGGGTCGGGAACGTTCGCGCTCCTTCATCTCGGCCTCGGCGACGTGGCGGCGCCCGTCGAGCAGGAACTCCCGCACCCTGCGTTCGTGCTCCCGGAACGGTGACCAGTAGCCGTCGTCGTACTCCTCCACGACCTGGAAACTCCAACGGTCGGGCGCCACGTTGCGGCCGAGCAGGTCACGCTGGAGCTCCTGCGCCGTGTCCGACTGTCCGGCGTCGCGGAGTTGCTCGATCGCGTCGGCGAGCTTGGCGTCGGCCGACCCGCAGAGCTGGTGGAACTCGTAGAGGTGCCCGCGTGCGCGTTCGACGGTTTCCAACGCCTCGGTGAGCCTGCCGACGGCGAGAACCACCTCGTCGGTGACGCCCGGAGGCCGCTCGTTCGACTGCGGTGTCTCGCTGGTCGGCTCGCGCTCGGGTCGCGTCTCGGTCATGGTCTCGCCGCCTCCGCTCGGGTGCCCCTCCCGCGGACCAGTCTGGAGCGTCCATGCGCCCTCGGCCATCGCCGCGAGGTTCCGCACGCCAACCTGAGAGCGCGATGGGGACTTGGGGAGGTGGTCCGGTACCGCCGCCCCAGTTCGCGCCTCGCCGCGTTGGGGTCCTCTTGAGTACCACACGTACGCGGCGAGAACCCCTGCCTTGCGAGGCACGAACTCCGAACGCCGGAGCCCCTCACCGTGCCGAGGCTGATCGCGTATGACCGTGCTCGACGGGCACACAAGCCAGTTCCGAAATGCCCTCTCAGGCCGCTACCGCCGGGAACCTTCGGGGCGTGGGGCGCGTTCGCTCGTACTTCCGACGGAGGCGTCGAGCACGCGCATCCGGCGCAGCGTCGTGGGATCGGGCGGAGTGAGCACGGCCGTCAGGTACTTCACGACGCGGACGGTGAGCACGGCGGCGACGACGACGGCGACGTTGTTCCAGAAATGCAGGAGCACGCCGTCGGCCAGGGCCTGGACACCGCCGCGGAAACTCCACGCGAAGGTCAGCCAGCCGAGCAGCAGAGTGGCCGCCCACGCGATCCACCACGCGATCACGAGCCTCGTCGGCCTTGGCCGGTCGGCGGGTTCACGCGCGCCTTCTCCGACGAGTCCGGTGTGCTCCAGTTCCGCGAGCACCGACCCCGGGACGGCGAGGTTGAGGCCCGGCACCAGCACGCCCGCGACGACCTGCCAGTCGGGACGCTCGTCGCGGGTCCCGGTGCGGTCCCGCGCCACGGCGCGCGCCCGCAGTGCCCACAACACCACCGTGACGCCGCAGAGCACGCCCAGCAGCCAGGTGAGGACGCCGGTCGTGGTCACCAGCGCGTCGGAGACCGCCAACCGCGCCTGCGGCAGCGCTTCGCCCCGGCTGCGCAGCAGCAGCACGTAGCGCCACCCTTCCGCCAGTGCGGACAGCCCCGCGAGCACGGCAGTGATCCACAGCGTCGACACGGCGGTCGCGCCCAGCGACGCCACGCGCTGCACCGGGTCGGCCTGACTGCCGGTGGGCAGCGCGAGCGGCCAGCGCCACGTCAGGGTCGGGAACCCCCAGCGAGGCACCGCCGGGTACGACGGCGGGCCCGCGTACGGCTGGGCAGGCCTGCGACGGGGTCGCGGCCGGTGGCCGTCGGGTGGAGAGGCGACCCACTCCATCCGGCGCGGCGGACCCGGCGGTCGGTTCATCAGAGCACGTACGCCTCGGCGTCGGGGGTGTCGGTGACGACGGGGCGGCCACCGGCGGACCAGCCGTTCATGCCGCGTTCGACGTTCACCGCGTCCCACCCGTTCGCGTTGAGGTAGGCGGTGACCTTCGACGAGCGCCCACCCGAGCGGCAGATCACGAACACCTGGTCGGCTTCGGGCACCTCGTCGAGGCGCTGCGGGATCTCGGCCATCGGGATGTGCACCGCGCCAGGCGCGTGGCCGGCGTCCCACTCCTCCTGTTCGCGGACGTCGAGCAGCGCGCTGTTCGCGGAGGGGACCTCGGCGGGGAGATCTTCCGGCTGCATTCCGGGCACCTGCATCGGGGTAGTCACGCCTCGATGCTGCCATGAACCCCGTTGCGCCCGCGTGAGGGTGCCACCCACCCAGCAACGTCCGTTCCCCAGCCCGAGGCGAACGGCACTTTCACCCCACCACACGAGGCGAAAGTGCCGTTCGCACCAAAGCGATGATGGGGCCGTCCCCCACGCCAGGCAGCCGGCACCCTCACCCGAACATGGAGCGAACGGCACTTTCACCCCACGAGACGAGGCGAGAGTGCCGTTCGCACCAGAACGATGATGGGGCGAACGGCACTTTCGCCCCACGTGACGGGGCGAGAGTGCCGTTCGCCTGATGGATCAGTGTTGGGAGACGGCTTTTTCCGAGCCGGCACCGGTGAGGGAGCGGACCTCCATCTCGGTCTGCTTCTCCGGGTCGGCCGACTCCTTGCTGAAGATCGTGCCGAGGTAGCCGAGCAGGAACGAGGCCGGGATCGAGATCAGACCCGGGTTCTTCAGCGGGAACAGCGCGAAGTCCACCATCGGGAACATCGCCTCCTCGTCACCGGAGACCGCCGGCGAGAACACGATCAGCAGGATCGTGATCGTGAGACCGCCGTAGATGCTCCACAGCGCACCGGTGGTGTTGAACCGTCGCCAGAACAGCGAGTACAGCAGCGTCGGCAGGTTCGCCGAGGCCGCGACCGCGAACGCCAGCGCGACCAGGAACGCGATGTTCTGACCGTTGGCGGCGATACCGCCGAGGATGGAGACGACACCGATGACGCCTGCGGTGATCCGGGCGACCCGGACCTCGCCCTTCTTGTCCTCCGTCGTGCTGCGCTTGAGCACGCTGGTGTAGATGTCGTGCGCGAACGACGCGGAGGCCGTGATCGTCAGACCGGCCACGACCGCGAGGATCGTGGCGAACGCGACCGCCGAGATGAACCCGAGCAGCAGCGGCCCGCCGATCTCGAAGGCCAGCAGCGGCGCCGCGGAGTTCACCCCGCCGGGAGCGTTCTGGATCGTCTCCGGTCCGACGAGTGCACCCGCCCCGTAGCCGAGCACCAGCGTGAACAGGTAGAACGCGCCGATCAGCCAGATCGCCCAGACCACCGAGCGGCGGGCCTCCTTGGAGGTCGGCACGGTGTAGAAGCGCATCAGCACGTGCGGCAGTCCGGCGGTACCGAGCACCAGGGCGATACCCAGGGACACGAAGTCCAGCCGCGAGGCGGCGGTCTCGCCGTACTGGGCACCCGGGTTGAGCAGCTCCTCGCCGCCGTCACCCGCGCGCTCGACGGCGGCACCGAGCAGCTCCGAGAGATTGAATCCGAACAGTGCCAGGACCCAGATCGTCATGGCGAAGGCACCGGTGATGAGCAGCGCCGCCTTGATGATCTGCACCCAGGTGGTGCCGCGCATCCCGCCGACCATCACGTAGACGATCATCAGTGCGCCGACGACCGCGATGACCAGCGACTGGCCGAACGTGTTGGTGATGCCCAGCAGCAGGGCGATGAGCCCGCCCGCACCGGCCATCTGTGCCAGCAGGTAGAAGAACGACACGGCCAGCGTCGAGGTGGAGGCGGCGACGCGCACCGGACGCTCCCGCATCCGGAAGCTGAGCACGTCGGCCATCGTGAACCGGCCGGTGTTGCGCAGCAGTTCGGCGACGAGCAGCAGCGCGACGAGCCACGCCACCAGGAAGCCGATCGAGTACAGGAAGCCGTCGTAGCCGTAGACGGCGATGGCGCCGGCGATCCCGAGGAACGACGCGGCGGAGAGGTAGTCACCGGAGATCGCGATGCCGTTCTGCGGCCCGGAGAACGCGCGCCCGGCGGCGTAGTAGTCGGTGGCGGTCTTGGTGTTCTTGCTCGCGCGGAACACGATCACCATGGTGAACGCGACGAACAGCGCGAAGATGCCGATGTTGAGCCACCGGTTCGCGGTGACCTCGTTGACCTGCGCGAGGACGGCAGTGCCTGCGAAGGCAGAGCTGTCGGCGAGGACGGGGCTGTCGGCAAGGACGGGTGTGCTCACTTGTCGGCGCCTCCTTCGACGCGCTCACGGATCTCGTCGGCCAGCGGGTCGAGCTTCGTGTCGGCGTAGCGGACGTACCAGGCCGTGATCGCGAACGTGGACACGAACTGGAGCAGGCCGAGTACGAGGCCGACGTTGATGTTGCCGACGAGCTTGATGCTCATGAAGCCGTGCGCGTAGTCGGCGAGCAGCACGTACACCAGGTACCAGGCGAGGAAGCCGACCGATACCGGGAAGACGAAGTTCCGCAAGCGTGTGCGAAGCAGCTCGAATTCAGGGCTCTGACGTGCGGCGGCCCAGGTTTCGGCGTCGATGCCGCCCCCGGACCCCGGTTGGTCCGTAGTGCTCACGGCTCCCCTTCCGTTGACGGGTAAACAGCTCAGGTGGTGAGACAGGTTCCCACACATTGAGCCGTCGGTAGTAGCCTCGTCACGCTACGGAGGTGGAGCCCGCTCCGGGAAGACCGGACGGGAGAATGAATTACTACGATCGAATGAACACCCGTTTCTCCTGTTGAGGCCGCACTCCGGCGCCCTGCTCCGGCGGGGTGATTCTCGGGATGTGGACGGCGGTCAGCTTCGGTGACGACCGGTGACGGCGTCCTCGTCCCCGGCACTGTCATCGACGGCCCCGAGCCGGTCGGGCGTGTGCATGCGCAGCATGATGCTCGAAACGAACGACGGCACGCGTGCGGCGGTTCCCTTGCTCACGACCCAGCTCACCAGGAACGCGAGCGGCACGGTAACCGCAGCGGGGCGCGAGGTCACCACCGAGGACCACGACTCCGGGTCGTCGTAGGCCACTCCGAGCAGCGCGGCCAGCAGCACGAGGCCGCCGCCCACGACCACACCACTCGCCGCTCCCGCGGCGGTCAGACCGCGCCACCAGATGCCGAGCACGAGCAGCGGGCAGAACGTCGATGCGGCCATCGCGAACGCCAGCCCGACCCCCTCGGCGATGTCCCCTGCGGGCAGCATCAGTGCGACTCCCACCGGAACCGCGGCCGCGAACAACGTCACCAGCCGGAAATCCACGGTCCGCGACCGCACGACGTCGGTCGAGAACACGCCGGCGATCGCGGCCAGCAGACCGGTGGAGGCCGACAGGAACGCGGCGAAGGCCCCCGCCGCCGTCACCGCCGCCAGGACGCCGCCCAGCCCTCCGCCGATCATCGCCTGCGGCAACATCAGCACCGCCGCGTCGGTCTCGCCCGTCACCAGCAACTTCGGCACGAAGAATCGGGACAGCAGCCCGAAGATCGTCGGGAACAGGTAGAAGGTGCCCAACAGCGCCAGCACGTAGAGCGTGGTCCGCCGCGCGGTGTGCCCGCTCGGGTTCGTGTAGTAGCGCACCAGGACGTGCGGCAACCCCATCGTGCCCAGGAACAACGCGGTGATCAGCGAATACGTCCCGAACAGGCCGGTCGGGCCGTCGGAGGACGGCTGCAGCCACGAGGCGTTGTCCGGGTCCGCGTCGGAGACCACCGGGACGGCCGTTCCGGCCGGGAACCGCATCTCGGTGCCCGAGGGGATCGTGTGCGTTCCCGGCGCCAGATGGACGACGCCGACACCGACGGGTCCTTCTCGGGCCCCTTCGGTGACTTCCAGCCACACGGGTTCGACGACCTGGACCCGGACCTGAGTCTCGACGCTCACCGTCGTGTCGCGTTCGAACGTGGGCGGCAGCGGGGCGTCCAGCCCTCGCCGGTACGGCGACTCGGACGCCAGGAACATCGCGATCAACGCGAATGCGGGCAGCGTGATCGCGAAGATCTTCGCCCAGTACTGAAAAGCCTGAACGAGGGTCACGGCCCGCATTCCGCCGCCGAGGACGCTCACCACGACCGAGCCGGCCACGACCACGACACCGACCCACTGCGGCCACCCACTCACCGCGGTGAACACCACGCCGGCGCCCTGCAGATGCGGCACGAGATACATCCATCCGATGAGGACGACCACCACCGTCGTCAACCACCGCAACCGCAGCGATTCCAGCCGCGCCTCGGCGAAATCCGGCAACGAGTACGCGCCGGAGCGGCGCAGCGGGGCGGCGACGAACAACAGCAGGGCCACGTATCCGGCCGCGAACCCGATCGGGAACCACAGCGCGTCCACCCCGTCCTTGAGCACCAGACCGGCGATCCCCAAGAACGACGCCGCCGACAGGTACTCGCCCGAGATCGCCGCCGCGTTGCGCTCCACCCCGACCAGTCGCCGTGCGGCCAGGAAGTCCGAGGTGGTCCGCGCCGTGCGCGCACCCCACACGCCGAGCGCGAACGTCGCGACGACCATCGCGGCGACACCAGCCAGTGTCCAGCCGACCGTCGCCGAGTGGGTGCCGAATCCACCCTCGACGGCCCACGCCCCGACGGGCCAGCCGTGCACGTCCACCGCCCGCACGCTCAGCGCTCGACCAGATTGACGAAGTCCCGCTCGTGGCGCTCGGCGATGCGGGTGCTCACGAACCCGATCCCCAGCAGGAACGGGAACGGCAGGACGCCGAGCAGCAGCCAGCTCAGGCGCACTCCGAACACGCTCGCCGCGGCGAACTCCGGCAACAGCCAGAACAGCAGCGGCAGGCCGGCCAACGCGAGCGCCGCGAGTCCGCCGAGCACCAGCGCGGTCCGGAGCTGGTTGCGAATCAGCAGCCGCACCAGGGACTCGCCGACGCCCGGTCGCTCCCCGAGGTCGACCACGGTGCGCTGAACGGGTCGAACACCGCGCCGGTCGGCGAGGACGACCCGCTTACGCCGCGGCGCCCCGGAGTCGCGCCGCAGGTTCCGCACGGCGTCGCCGAAGCGGTCCGGAACGCCGAGGCGGTCGGACAGCGAACCCCGATCCGTCCGGGACCGGTCGGCCTGCCGGTGGGAGCCGTGGCGGCCGCGAAAGGGCGGCGCGGGTCGTGCCGACTGGCTGGGCCGCGTCGGCTCGTCAGGGCTCCTGCTCACGGTCCGGCCACCGGGAGCCCGACACCGGTCACTGCGCCCCCCAGGTGTTGCGCGGCGCGCGCACCAGCCGGTCCTTGAGCTCGCGGGTGTGCCGGCGGCTGACGGGCAGTTCCTTCGGTTCCCCGCCTCCGACGAGCACGGAGTAGCCCGACGCGACCATCCGCAGCTCGCTGACCAGGCTCAGCGACACCAGGTAGGAGCGGTGGATGCGCACGAACCCGGCATCGGCCCAGCGTTCCTCCAGCTGTGCCAGCGGAATGCGCACCAGGTGCGAACCTTCCGTGGTGTGCAGCCGGGCGTAGTCGCCCTGGGCCTCGACCCAGCGCACCGACGACCGAGGCACGAGTTTCGTCGTGCCCGCCAGCTCGACGGGGATGACCTCCTCGGACTCCGGCTGCGCGGCAGCCGCCGGGGCCGCGTCCGGCTCGGCGTCGAGCGCCCTGGTGCGTTCGATCAGCCGGAGTGCACGATCGATGCGCTCGGCGTTGGCGGGTTTCATGATGTAGTCGAGCGCGCCGACTTCCCACGCCTCCAGCGCGTTCTCCTCGTGCCCGGTGATGAACACGAGGGCGGGCGGGTTCTTGAACGCGGTGAGCACGCGGGCCAGTTCCATGCCGCTGAGGCCGGGCATCGAGACGTCTGCGAACACCGCGTCCACTGTGGAGGCCTCACCGTCGCCGCCGTCGCAGCGGACCAGGCGCAGTGCCTCGGCGGCGTCGAACGCGGTGAGCACCTGCGCGACGCGGGCGTTGCGGCCCAGCTGGTACTGCATTTCGTTCAGGCCGTCCCGCTCGTCGTCGACGGCGAGAACGACGAGGCCTGCGGTGTTCTGTCGAGTACTCACGGTAAGGCCACATCTTGCCGTGCTGCGGGCTGAGTGTCCACGCCGGGTCGATCACCGTTGTGGAACCGAGAACCGGTGGATCGCCCGCGCGTACGAAGATCAGGGTGGAAAGGGTGCGGATTGATCTGCGTAGGTGGTTCCGTAGCGGAACGTGCGTAGGCGGAGAGAAAAACCGCCTTGGGGCGGCGGTACCGGACCACCGACCCCCAAGTTCCAAAACGCCTACTCAGAGGGGTCACAGGCCGAAACGCGACCACAGGGCACGGTGTTCGACGGACTCCACCGCCGCCTGCATCGCCTCGGCCGGATTCGCACCGAACCGCGTCGTGGGACCGCCGACGCCGAGCCGCGCGAGCAGCGGCTTGCGTCCCTCCACCGACACGATGTGCGCGTCGGGGAACCGTTCCTGCACGATGCTGCGCAGGGTTCCGAGCCCGTCGACGAGCCCGAGTTCCTTCGCGCGGGTACCCGTCCACACCTCACCCGAGAACAAGTCCTCGTCGGAGCCGACGAGCTTGTTCCCACGCCGCTCGCGCACCCAGTCGGTGAACTGTCCGTGCAGCTCGGACTGCATGCCCTTGAGCCACTCGACGTCCTCGGTCTTCTCCGGGCTGAACGGGTCGAGCCGCATTTTTGCGTTGCCCGCCGTGTACACGCGACGCTCGACCCCGTAGCGCTCCAGCAGCCCGTCGACGCCGAAACTCGTGGTCACCACGCCGACCGACCCGACCATCGACGTCCCGTGCGCGTACACCTCGTCGCCCGCGCACGCGAGCCAGTAGCCGCCGGAGGCCGCGACGTCCTCGCAGAACGCGACGACCGGCACGTTCTTCTCCTTGGCGAGACCGCGGATGCGGTCGGCCACCAGCGCGGACTGCGTCGGCGCTCCACCCGGCGAGTTGATCGACAACGCGACCGCAGCGAGCCGGTCGTGACCGAACGCGCGAGTCAGCGCCGATTCGACGGCCTGCAGCGAGATCACCGAGCGGCTCACCGGCGACGGCTGCGGCGTGATCACCCCGTGCAACTTCACCACGGCCACGACCGGGCCACGCTCGGTGCGTTCGGCGATCTTCGCGGGCAGCCGGGAGGAGAGCTTGTCGGTGATCAGACGGTTGAACTTCTGCGGCGCGTCGGTCATGCCTCGACGTTACCCGGCCGGCCGCCGGACGACCCCGCGCCGCCGTCGGTGCCTGTCTTTGGTCTTGTCCTGATGCCGTCAGGGCAGGTCTCGGCAAGGTGAGAGGCTCCGGCGTTCCGGTTCGTGCCGTGCAAGGCAGGAGGCCGACCTGGGGCGGTACCGGACCACCCACTTAAGTTCCACAATGCCCTCTCAGACGCCTGCCTGCGAGGCGGGCACCTCGACCTCCGGCTCGTCGAGATCCTGCGCGGGCACCGGCCGCACACCCGGCGAGAACTTCGGCACCCGCATGATCACCTTCATGCCCGCGTCCTGCTCGGTCTCGACCACGAGCCCGTAGTCATAGCCGAACGTCGCCCGCATCCGGTTGTTGATGTTTCCGAGTCCGACATGCGCGCCGGTGAGGTGGGCGTTGGCGAGTTCGTCGTCGAGCCGTTCCGGATCCATGCCGATACCGTCGTCGTCGACGCTGATCAGCGCTTCGGCGCCGTGGTCCTCGGCGATCACCGAGACCGTCCCGCCACCGGGCTTGTTCGCCAGACCGTGCCGCACCGCGTTCTCCACCAACGGCTGCAACGCGAGGAACGGCACCACGACCGGCAGCACCTCGGGCGCGATCCGCAACTGCACCTTCAGCCGGTCGGTGCCGAACCGGGCGCGCTCCAGCGTCAGATAACGGTCGATGTTGCGGATCTCGTCGGCCAGCGTCGTGTACAAGCCGCTGCTGCGGAACGAGTAGCGGGTGAAGTCGGCGAAGTCCTGCAACAGGTCGCGGGCGTACTCGGGGTCGGTACGGGTCTGCGCGGAGATCGTGTTGAGCGCGTTGTAGATGAAGTGCGGCGAGATCTGCGCCCGCAGGGCACGGACCTCGGCGTGGGCGAGGCGTTCCTTCGACTCCTGCAGCTCGGCGAGTTCCAAGTGCGTGGAGACGTGCAGGGCGACCTCCTCGGCCGCGTGCTGCAGCCGTCTGCGATCACCGCCCGCGATGATCACCAACGCCCCGCGGTTGGCCCCCTCCACCTGCAGCGGCACGATCACGGCGTGTCGCATCAGGCAGGGACGCTGGTCGCACGGCAGGTCCCCGTGCGCGACGTAGCCGGTCTTACCGGTCCGCACCACCGTCTCGATCTTGCGGCGGAGGTCCTCATAGTGCTGGTTGGCCTCGCCGTCCCAGCTCAGCAGGGTGCCGTCGACGTCGACGACCCCGACGGCCACACAGGACAGCAGCGCGCGCAGGTGCGGGGCGACCTTGTCCGCCGACTCCTCGGTCAGGCCCTCTCGCAGGTGCGGAGCCGCAGTCGTCACCCGGTGCAGCGCGGCCAGGGTCGCGTCCTCCACCGAGGTACTCACCCGACGCGCCCGGCACAGCAGCAAGAACATCCCGAGTACGGCGAGCGCTGCGAGCGTGGTCAGCACCGTCCGCTCGGTCAACAGCTCCAGCACCCGGCCATGATCCCCGGAGTGCACTGGGAGAATCAAGAGAATCACCCCGGGTGATCGACAAACGGTTCACCCGTTCGGAGCCGTGCGGGGCGGTACTGGTCGTGCCGAGGCACACCGCCCCCGGCTGGTTCTCACCTCGGGATGGGCGAGGACAGCGTCGAGCTGGTGCAGGACGCCACTCGGCGATCCCGCAAGCCGGCCGCGAGAACCGCCGTCCCCGTACGCCTGCCAGGCCGCTACTTGAGCAGCCGGGACAGCCGCCGGTCCGCGAGCGGCTTGCCGCCGGTCTGGCAGGTCGCGCAGTACTGCAACGACCGTTCGCTGAACGAGACCTCGCGGACCACGTCGCCGCACACCGGGCACGGCAGGCCGACACGACCGTGCACCCGCATTCCCGTGCGCTTCTCGGCCTTCAGCCGGGCGGCGTCCTGGCCGACGGAGCGCCGCACCGCGTCGTCGAGGATCTCCCGCACGGACTCGTGCAGACGCCGCACCGTGTCGTCGTCGAGCTTTCCCGCGACCGCGAACGGGGAGAGCCGCGCCGCGTGCAGGATCTCGTCGGAGTAGGCGTTGCCGATCCCGGCAAGCATCGACTGGCTGGTCAGCACCGTCTTGATCCGCTCGGTCCGGCCGTCGAGGATCGCCGCGAACGTGTCCGGGTCGACGGTCGAGGCGTCCGGACCGAGTTTCGCGATGCCCGGCACCTCTGCCGGACCCGCCACGATCCACACGGCGAGTTTCTTCTGCGTCCCCGCTTCGGTGAGGTCGAAGCCGGGCCCGCCGAGGTGCACGCGCATCCCGATCGGCCCGCGTCCCTGCTTCGGCGGGGCCGGCGCGAGTTCGTCGGACCACCGGAGCCATCCCGCCCGGGCGAGGTGCACGACGAGGTGCAGCCCGGCGCACTCCATGTCGAGGTACTTGCCGTGCCGCGCCACGTCCGTGACCTGCCGCCCGTGCAGCTCGGTCCACGACGGGCTGACGGTCTTGAGGACGCTGAGCGAGGCGACGTCGACCCTGCTCACCTCGCGACCGCGGGCGTACGTACGCAGATGCTGCGCCAACGCCTCGACCTCGGGAAGTTCCGGCACGCTTCCAGTGTGCCGGAAGGAGCGAGAGGGCGTGCGGGTTACGGGCTCGTCGAACACAGCGCGTGGAGAGGTCTTCTACCACCTTCGCACAGCAACCACCGGCGGGTTCTCAGCCGCGAGCTGAGGTTCCGCTACTCAACCACCTCAGCAGATCACTCCGCGATTCCTCTTTCCGATGGGCGCGGAGCTATTCGACGGGTTGGAGTGGGCCGTTGACGTCCGGTTCGGCGTAGACCTCGATGTTGCGGGCGACGCGAGCCGCCTCTCCGCGCACGTGGAACGCACCGCGCACGACGCCGACCCAGCGCTCGGGCGGGTGGTCTTCGGAGTCACCGGGAGTCTCGGCCATGACCGTCCACGGGCGCCGCAGCAGCCAGCGGACCGGGAAGAACAGCACCAGGACCAGCAGTGCGAGGACCACCCAGAACGGCACGATCACCTCGGGCGGCGTCCACGCGACGAACAGCACCACCAGGAACAGCAGGATCCCGCCCATCACGATGCCGGGCGCGGGACCGCCGCTGACCTCGTGCTCGAACTCGTCGGCGGCGATCGGGTTCGACCACTCGAGGTTCGCCTTCACTTGCCACATTCGACCGTCGGAACCGCGGACCACCCGGTTCATCCTCGCCTCACCCCTTGCGGGCCGTCGCTCGTCGCGCTTGAGTCCGCGCGGGCCACCGCGCGTGGACTCACGGTACCGCGCGCGGCATCGACTCTTCGGGTGAAGATTCAGTAGTCGACTGACGAGGCGCGACCGGCCCGGCAGGTTGGGGCGGCCGGACGGCGCGGCTCGTGTGGCTTCGGTGTCGACGACGCCTGCAGATACGCCTCCCGGAGACCGCGCCGCGCCCGGTGCGCGAGCACCGCCGTCGCGTTCGGTGTCAGCCCCATGTCCTGCGCGATACTGCCGGGGCGGTGTCCTTCGACCTCCATCCGCCACAGCACTTCGCGCCATCTCGCGGGCAGCAGCGTGAAGGCACGGGCGAGCAGTTCGCGCTCGGCCTGCGTGCTCTGGTGGTCGGCCTGGTGGCCTGCTCGCTCACCGAGTTCGTCGTTGTGCATCGGCTGGGCACGACGCTCGGAACTCCATTCGGCGAGCACCCGGCGCACGACCGTGAGCAGGTAGGTGCGCACGTAGTCGCGCGGGCCGTGCCCGGCGCGCACCGCCCGCAGGACACGGAGGAAGACCTCCGCGACGGCGTCGTCGGCGTCGACGCCCGGTCGCCGCGTCCCGAGCACGAAACGACGCACGGCAGGCGCGTGTCTGCGGTACAGCTCGTCGTAAGCGGTGTCGTCGCCCGCGCGGAGACGGTTCAGCAACCGAGCGTCCACGTTCTCGGGCAACTCGGTGCCGTCGACCACGTCGTCGTGCATCGCATCCTCCCCCGGATCCGGATCCGATGGTGCACAGCGAATCCGGCTCGCGTCCCCCGACCATGCCGCACATCACTCTACAGAGCTGTGACCTGCGTAGATGACCTTGACGTCCGCGGTCACGGACGGTTCTCCACCAGGCCCCCGCGTATCGCTCGACACGGTGAGAGCGCGGTCGCCGCGAGTCGACGACACCCCGTCGAACGCCGGACGGGCGATGGGTTAAAGTAGTGGGCGCCGGACGGAAACGGCCGGTGACACGCAACAGTGCGGATGTAGCGCAGCGGTAGCGCATCACCTTGCCAAGGTGAGGGTCGCGGGTTCGAATCCCGTCATCCGCTCCGAGAGTGCATTGGGGAACTGTCCTTGGTGCCCGTAGGGCACGGTCATACGTGCCCAGCCGCAGCAAAGTGAGAGTCTCCGGCGTTCCAGTTCGCGCCTCGCAAGGCAGGCCGGTGACCATGGTCCCGGCGGCTGTCTTGTGTTTGCCCGCAGGGGCACGGCGGTGGATGCTTCCGGTATGAGCAGCCCGGCAGACCTGCGCGAGATCGCACTGTCCCTGCCCGACACCTCGGAGAAGGCTGCCTGGGGCATGCCGACCTTCCGAGTCCGGGGCAAGATCTTCGCGTCGCTGAGCGACCCCCACGGGCCCGGCGTGAAGATCAGCCCGGAGGAACGCGCCGAACTCGTCGCCGCGGAGCCGGAGAAGTTCACCTGGACCACGCACGACGAGAAGTTCGGGTTCATGCGGCTCCGACTCGACGCCCTCGACCGCGAAGAACTCGCCGAGATCCTCACCGACGCCTGGCGCCGCGCCGCCCCGAAGACCCTGGTGCGCGGCTTCGACGCAGAGGACTGAACCCTCTGAGGGTGCGCGGGTTGAGGGCTACGGTGCAGGCACACTGCGCCGCCAGCTTTCCCGCCCGCCGACGCAGACCAGCCACCGGCGGGTTCTCAGCTCGTGGCTGGCGAGGACAGCGTCGACGTGGTGTAGGTCGCTACTCGATGTCGACGATCCCGCAGCCAGCCGCGGGCTGAGGTTCCGCTACGGAACCACCAACGCAGCACAACCTGTAGACCTGTGACATCACTCATCCAGCCGGAAGCCGACCTTCATCCCGACCTGGATGTGCGCCACCTCGCCGTTCTCGACGTGACCGCGCACCTCGGTCACCTCGAACCAGTCGACCTCACGCAACGTCTGCGACGCTCGCTTCACACCCTTCTTGATCGCGTCGTCCACTCCGCTCGACGACGTTCCGACGACCTCGGTCACGCGATACACGTTGTCAGCCATCCCTGGATGATCGACCCGACCTCGCGAGCCCGCAATCGGACGGCCTCGCCCCAGCCCCAGCGGAATCTTGGAACCTGGGCAGGTGGTCCGGTACCGCTCGCCGTGCCGTGGCGGGTCATATGCGAGGCGTGCCCTACGGCACAAACGCCACACCCCTCAGCGTCACCCGGCGGCACGAACCACGCGCGGATCAGGTGGGCAGGCCGACCGGGCACGCGACGCCGGTGCCCGCGATGCCGCAGTAGCCCTGCGGGTTCTTGGCGTCGGAGAGGTACTGCTGGTGGTAGTCCTCGGCGTAGTAGAAGTCCTGCAGCAGCGCGATCTCGGTGGTGATCGGGCCGTGGCCCGCGTCGGCCAGCGCAGCCTGGTACTGCACCCGGCTCGCTTCGGCGACCTCCCGCTGGGCGTCGTCGGTGAAGTAGATCGCCGAGCGGTACTGGCTGCCGCGGTCGTTGCCCTGGCGCAGGCCCTGCGTCGGGTCGTGGTTCTCCCAGAAGACCTTGAGCAGCTGCGAGTAGCCGATCACCTCGGGGTCGAAGACGACCAGCACGACCTCGGCGTGGCCGGTCCGGCCACTGCACACCTCTTCGTACGTCGGGTTGGGCGTGTAGCCGCCCGCGTAGCCGACGGCCGTGGAGTACACGCCGTTGACGCGCCAGAACGTGCGTTCGGCGCCCCAGAAACAGCCCATGCCGACGACCGCCACGCCCGTCCCCTCGGGGAACGGGGCGACGATCCTGCGGTCGGGCAGCTCCGCGTGGTACTCGGAGGTGCGCATCGGCTCGGCACGCCCCGGGAGGGCTTCGCCAGGATCGATCATGCGGCTCTGTCCGAACATGCCCCGAGGATACGCCTCGATCACGCGCGGTCGAGCGCGCTCACGCGCCTTCCCTGCTCGTGGCGGGCTCGGCGCCGTCCTTCTGCTCGGCCACCTCCGACGCACCGCCGGACGAGACCTCCCGGTACAGCAGCGCCGCGATCAGCGACACGACGGCGGTGCCTGCGAGGTAGTAACCGGGAGAGATCGGGTTCCCGGTGGCTTCCACCAGGTAGGCGAAGATCAACGGAGTGAAGCCGCCGAAGATCGACACCCCGACGCTGTAGACCACGGACAGCCCGCTGTAGCGGACCCGGGTGGGGAACGCGTCGGCGAGCGTGATCGCCAGCGCGCCGGTCAGCGGCGAGAGCACCACCGCCAGCACGATGTAGCCGATCATCGTCGCCAGGAATGTGGCCTGCTGGAACAGCGCGAACACCGGCACCGCACAGATCACCATCAGCAGCGGCGAGATCACCAAGAGCGGCTTGCGCCTGCCCCACCGGTCGGACAACAGGGCCCAGACCGGGATGAGTGCGCACAGCAGCACCATTCCCGTGAGCATTCCGGTGAACATCTGCGCCGACGACATGCCCAGTTCCTCGACGAGGTAAGCGGGCAGGAACGCCTGGATCATGTACGTCGAGGTCGTGCCGGTGATCAGCAGACCCATCACCTTGAGCATGCTCAGCCAATAGTCCCGCAGCACTTCCCGCAGCGGCGCTTCTGCGGTGTGGGACTCCTGCTTGTCCTGCGTGAACTGCGGTGTCTCGTCCAGCTTCAGCCGCAGGTAGAACCCGATGACACCCAGCGGCAGGGTGACGATGAACGGCACTCGCCACCCCCACGCGTTCAGGTCGGCCTCGGTGAGCACGCTGCTGAGACCGGCACCGACCGCCGCGGCCATGAACCCGCCGACGAACTGTGTGAAGAACTGCCAGCTCGCGTACAGCCCCCGGCGGTTCGACGGTGCGTACTCCACCATGAACGCCGTCGCACCGCCGAATTCCCCGCCCGCCGAGAACCCTTGGACGACGCGGGCGAGCACCAGCATGATCGGGGCGACGATCCCGAGCGTCTCGTACGAGGGCAGGATGCCGATCACGAACGTCGCCGCCGACATTCCGAGTATGGAGACGGCGAGCGTGCCGCGACGGCCCATCCGGTCGCCGAAGTGACCGAACACGAGCGCCCCCACGGGGCGCGCGATGAACGAGACACCGAAGGCGGCGAACGTCGGGATCAGCGATCCGCCGTCCCCGCCGGGGAAGAAGTTCATCGCGATCGCGGCGGCGAAGAACCCGTAGAGGGCGAACTCGAACCACTCGATGAAGTTGCCGATGGAGGCGGCGACGACCGCCTTGCGCCGGCTCCGCAGCGGCACGGTCGACGCGGACTGAGGTGCATTCATGCGCTGGTGCTCCTTGCGATCTCGACCAGGACGCTCAGGACTGGGTGCGGGCGAGAGCCAGTTCGGCGTAGAGCGCGGCACCGTCGGCGAGGACGGCGTCGTCGTAACGGGCGAGCGGCGAATGGTTGTAGGGGGCGCGTTCGGGGTCGATGTCCTCGGGCACGGCTCCGAGCCCGACGAAGCTGCCCGGCACCGCGTCGAGCACGCGGGAGAAGTCCTCGGAGCCGGTCAGCGGGTTGGTCAGCGACTGATGACGCTGCGGGCCGAAGAGCTCTTCGATCGTCCGGGTCGCGAACGCGGTCTCGTCGGCGTCGGTGACGGTGGGCGGGTAGCCGGGGATGTGGTCGACCTCGACGCCGACTCCGTGTGCGGCGGCGATGCCGTGCAGAACCTCGGGGATCAGGTTCGCGGCGCGGTCCCTCGCGGTTTGCGTGAAGGTCCGCACCGTCGCCGAGAACGTCGCCGTGTCCGGGATGACGTTGTTGGTCGCGCCCGCGTGCAGCGAGCCGACGGAGATGACCACCGGGTCGAAGACGTCGAAGCGGCGGGTCACCAGGGTTTGCATGGCGGTCACCATGGCGCTGACGGCGGTCACCGGGTCCCGCGCGAAATGGGGCGCCGAGCCGTGACCGCCCGAGCCGAGGACGGTCACCCGCACCTCGTCTGCGGCGGCGAGCATCTCGCCTGCGCGGGTGACGAAGCTTCCCTGCGGCACTTGGGACGAAAAGGCGTGCATCCCGTAGGCCGCGTCGACGCGCTTCCCGGCGGCGTCGAGCACGCCCTCGTCGACCATGACCTGCGCGCCGTCCCAGCCTTCCTCACCGGGCTGGAACATCAGCACCACGTCGCCGCCGAGCCGGTCGCGGTGCTGGGCGAGCAGTCGCGCGGCGCCGACGAGCATCGTGGTGTGCAGGTCGTGGCCGCAGGCGTGCATCGTGTCGTCGACGCGGGAGGTGTAGTCCACTCCGGTGTTCTCCTGGACCGGAAGGGCGTCCATGTCGCCACGCAGGAGCACCGTCGGGCCGTCGCCGTTGCCGCGCAGCACACCGGTGACCGACGTGGTTCCGGTTCCCGTGCTCAGCTCCAGTCCGAGCCCGTCGATCGCGTCGAGGACCTTCTCCTGGGTGCGGGGAAGGTGCAGGCCGATCTCGGGTTCGCGATGCAACGCATGTCGCAGAACGCTCAGATCCCCGTGCAGTTGCTGGGCATCTTCGAGAACGGACATCAACGACCTCCCGGTTCGCCGGACATTCACGCGTTGGCAAGTGGGGCGAAGTGTGCGAGCGTGAAACCCGCTCTTCGGCGAAATCGAGAGATTCGTGCACGAAGAGCCGCCGCAGGAGGTGTTTCGTGAGCCCCACCCTCGACGAACACGATCTCGCGCTCCTGCACGCCCTGCAAATCGCGCCGCGCGGCAACTGGGTGGACCTGGCGCGGGTACTCGGGTCGACACCGACGACCCTGGCGTCCCGGTGGGCGCGGCTGCGCTCGACGGGCCGGGCGTGGGTGACCGTGCATCCCGCGCGACGCCTGACCAACGTTCTCGTCGCGTTCACCGAACTCGACGTCGAGCCGTCCCGTCGGGCGGAGGCCGTCGAGCGGCTGTGCGCGGACCCGCGCGCGATCACCGTGGAGGAGACCGCGAACGACTGCGACCTGATCGTCACGTCGATGGTCAACGACCACGACGAACTCACCCGGTTCCGGCTCGACGTTCTACCTCGGATTCCAGGTGTGCAGCGGCTCAACACCTCTGTGGCCACCCGGGTTCATTGGGAGGGCAGCCGCTGGCGCCTCGACGCGCTGGACGCGACACAACAGGCCGAGCTGCACCGGATCACACGGCGGGAGACGAATCCGGCACCGGCGACCGTGCCCGACGCGTACTGGCCGCTGATCGAGGGGCTCACCCACGACGGCAGGCGCAGCGCGGCGGATCTCGCCCGCATCACCGGTCGGCAGGAGGCGACGGTCCGCCGCCAGCTCGGCAAGCTGCTGTCCACGGACCTGCTCGCCTTCCGATGCGAGGTCGCTCAGATTCGTTCCCGCTGGCCACTCGTGTGCACGTGGTTCGTCGCGGTGCCGCAGGCGGAACTCGAACGCACGGTCCGGTCGTTGACGACGTTGCCGGAACTACGCATGTGCTTCTCTGTCGCAGGCACCGAACAGTTGGTGTTCCAGGCGATGGCTCACTCTCCGGAAGACCTGATGCGCCTGGAACGCGGGTTCGTCGAGAAGCTGCCGTGGATGACTCCGGTGAAGAGCATCCTCACGCTGCGCATGCCGAAACGGATGGGGTGGATCCTGGACGAGGAAGGCAAGTCCACCGGCCAGGTGGTCGTCCCCAGCATCACTCACGAGTTCATGCCGGGCACCGAGGCGTGAAGAGCTGGCGTCAGCCGAGCACCACCGGGCAGGCGTGAGCCTTTTTGGTGGCTATAGCAACTAAAAGGGCTCACGCCGGTTCTGCGGTTTCGGGGTGACGTAGTGCCGCAGTCGCATCGTCGGTTCCTCGACGAACGCCCACGACAGCGCACCGAGGACGTAGGCGATCGACGCCGCGCACGCGAGCATGAGCCATTCGTTCCGCACTCCGGCCATCGCCAGCAGTTGCTGCACGAGGAATCCCCACACGTACACGCCGTAGCTGCCGTTGACCCACGTGCCGGACACCTGGATCCGGGCGGGCCAGTAGTGCGCGGCGACGATCACTGCGTAGCTGACGACGAAGGTCATCAGGAACGAGCCCGCTTCGGTGTTCGGCATCGCGGCGAAGGCGGCGATCCCGAATACGGCGGCGGTCGGCGACAGCGGGACCGGGTACAGGTTCAGCACCACCCCGAGCGCGAACGCGACGAGGAACGCGATCAGTGACTCGACCGGAACGCTCAGCAGCGAGCCCGCGTCCTCGGTCCCTGCGACGTGGTCGAGCCTGCGGTCCACGGCGACGAGCGCGAGCAGCGCGACCAGCGACAGCCACCGCCACCGTGCTTTCGCGACGCCGAGGATCAGCAGTGTGAACAGTCCCGCGTACGCGATCAGTTCCATCGGCAACGTCCACAGTGAACCGTTCACCGCTGCCGGCCACGGATTGTCGAGGAACACTCCGGGCAGGTCGTGTTGCAGCGTGAGCATTCCCGCGTTGTTGAGGACGTAGCCCCAGGTGTCGCGGTCGGCGAAGTACTCGGAGGTGGGCCGCGCGGTCACCAGCGGCCCGACGATCAGTGCCGCGGCGAGGGACACGGTCAGCATCGGCGGCCACAACCGCAGCGTTCGCTTCACCGCGAAGCGTCCCGCGTGCGGGTCGCGGAGCCAGCTCTCGGTGACCTGGAAGCCGCTCATCGCGAAGAATCCCATGAGCAGGCCGTCGTCGAGCTGCACCGGCCATTCGGGAGGGATCAACTCTCCGTTGCCGACCAGTGGCGAGCTGTGACCGTAGATGACGAGCAGCGCGCCGATCATGCGCAACCACGCGAAGCCGTGTCCGACGGGGGCGAAACGGTGTGGTTCGTGGTGCACCACCCTCGCGTCGCGCACCGACGCACCCCCTCGAATCTGGCTGACCCTCCCCCGGCGCGGCACAGACTAACGGGTGCCGCGCCGCGTATGGGAAGCTTCATCCGCGCTCGGACCAGCAGTGGCGGACGGCCGTCCCGGATCGTTACCGCGTTCTGCCCCGGGACCGGGTGCCCGCGGTGCAGAATGGCGGGCGGTCGCAGTTGGGGTGCGACCGCGAAATCCGGAAAGGGCGAATCGGTGACCTGGCAAGACGAGCTGCAACAACTCGACGCCGACCTCGCAGCCGGCCGTATCTCGGCGGAGGACTACCGCGCCCGCCGGGACGCGGTGATGGGGCGGGCGCAAGCAACGCAGCAGGGCATGCAGCAGCAGCCGCCGTCCGGGGGTTTTCCGCAGCCGGGCCCGGAGTCGGGCGGATTCCCACAGCAAGACCCGCAGTCCGGGGGTTTCCCGCAGCAGAGCCCGCAGTCCGGCGGGTTCCCGCAACAGAACCCGCAGTCGGGCGGATTCCCGCAGCAAGGCCCGCAGGCCACCGGATTCCCGCAACAGGACCAGCAGGGCGGGCAGGCGCAGAGCCCGTTCCCGCCCGCGTTCAACTGGGGACAGGCGGCGAACCAGGGCGCGCAGTCACCGGCGGATGCCAACAGCACGCAGATCGTCAACGTCCGAGGCCAGCAAGCACAGCAACCTCAGCAGCAGTTCCCGCAGCAACAGGAGTGGCCGCAGCAGCCGAACGCGTGGGGCCGGCCTCAGCAGCAGGGCTGGGGTGCCGGTGCCGCGAGCACGAGCGCTCCGTGGGACGACCCGAACGAGCCGACGCACGGCGACACGAGCTGGATGCGTCAGGGTCCGGAAGTGTTCGAAACCTCGTCAGGGGCAGGAAAGGGCAAGTGGATCGGCCTCTCACTGGGGGCGGTCCTGTTGGTCGGCGTCGCCGTGGCGGGCGTGTTCTACTTCACGACCTCGTCCGGTTCGCAGGAGCCGCCGCAGGCGCAGCAGACCGAGGCTCCTGCCGAGCCCCCGGCACCTCCGCCGCCGCCACCGCCGCCCCCGACTCCGGAGCTGCCGGAGCCACCGGCACCGAAGCCCGCTCCCGCCGCAGCGGGGCCGGAGGCATTGGTGCCTCCGCCGCCGGGCCCGCCGCACCCGTTCAACGGTCTGATCGACCGTCCGGGCCTGGAGGGTCCACGGGGCGGGCTGCTGCCTCCGGACGTGAAGGACTTCGCGCTGCAGAACGGTTTCGTGGACGGCTGGTTCCACGGCACCGACGGCACCGAGCCGAAGACGACCCTGATCGCGATCCGGATGCCGGACGAGAACGGGGCGCGGGCGCTGACGGAGAAGTACCTGCAGGGCCAGGCCGGACTCGCCGAGGTCGAGGACCTGTCGTTCAAGGGCGTTCCGGTGGTGAGCACCGGCGGCGGCATCGTGCGCACGGCGTACACGAGCCACAACTGGACCGTGATCGTCGACGTGAGCAGCCCGGACGCCCTCGCTTCGCGCGACCTGTTCCAGCAGATCCTGACCGGTCAGCTCGGGCAGTCCCCACCCACCGTCCGCGACTGACGCGCTCGACCGAGTCGGCGCGGTCCACGTGGGCAATGCTCACTATTACTACTGCGTGACGTTCGGTCGGTGCAGGCTGCCGGCAGCCGGGAACCGGCGGAACTGTGGTCCATGCCACAGTGATTTCTCGCCAAACCCGACACGCGCGAGCAACCCGGCATGCAGGATGATCACGGGATCTGCGGACACAGGAGGATGGGGACCCCATGACCGGATTCGGACTCGACCCCGACGCACTCGAAGCCGCCATCAAGCGGCTGGAAGACGCGCGAAGCGAACTTCAGTCGTTGGTGCGACAGGCGACGCTCGTTGAGCCACATGAGCTCGTCGCGCAGGACGAAACCACCAAGCGTGCCTACAAGGCGTTTGTCGACCAAGCGTCGGGTGATCAACCGGGCAGCCTACGGAGCAACGCTTTCGCGATTCGTGATGAGCTCGATGCGAAGATCAAGCAGTACCAAGCCTCACTCGAGGAATACCGCCGAGCAGAGGACAGCGCAACAATCGACGCGGGTCGCGTCAACCGAGAGGCGTGAAGACGGATGAAGATGCGGCTCAAGAGCTGCGCCCTGGTCGCGAGCGCGACTGTATTGACGGCAGGGTGCGCGGCGGGAGGCTCTGGCTCTCCCGAGGCACAGCAACAGCCGCCTGAACGTCCCGGCAACAGCATCTCGGTGTCCAACCCCAAGAACGCAGCCGGACCGGAAGTCTGCCAGTTGCTCCCCCCGGATGCGGCCGCACAAGTAGGCGTCGAGCCGAACGGCGAGGTCGACGACAAGAACATCAACCCGGACGCGCCTGACACGTGTGCGTGGGAGAGCAGCGACGGCTCGTTGTCCGTGTCGTTTGCGCCCGTCGAGGGGCGGTCGCTGCAGGCCTACTACGACACGAAAAACCAGTACCAAACCTACGAAGAGTTCGAAATCTCCGGTCATCCCGCCGTGATCGCCACGAAAGACGACACCATGAACGGCAGTTGCGACGTCTGGGTGGCGACCAAGCCTGACCAGGTCGTCGGGTCAACGGTCTTCCTACCCAGTGAGGACAGCGGCGAGGTCGATCCGTGCGAGGTCAACAAGAAGATGTTCGAACTGTCGATGCCGTCGTGGCCTGCGGCCTGACGGCGATCTCAGGGGGTTACAACAGAAATGACCATGGTTCCCTGCTACCAGAGCCAGTCGCGGCAGTACCGGCACGAGATGGGCGGTGCCGCTGACGCCGGGCATCTGCCTTCGGCCTCCGGCAACGGTGTCGAGGTGTGGCACAACGCGGAGAAGGCTTTCGGCGACATCTGGAGCGAGATCGAGGGCTCGATGCGCGCAGCCGAAGCCGCGCACGAAGGGCGCGCCGCCGATGCGGCCACCGCCTCGATGCAGAAGATGCGTCCGAACTTCGACGGTGCGAAGGCGAACTGCCAGGCCACCGCCACCGGACTCGACCAGCAGACGGGCTTTCAGAAGGAAGCGTTCATGGCGATTCCCAAGCAGGGTGAGTCGCTGGAGAACGGGCGTCCGGTGCAGATCGACCCGCCGCAGAAAGGCTGGGTCGAGGACTGGGGTCTGGACGACAACGCGCTGACCGGGTGGATGTCGGACTACGAGGAACGCCAGGAAGACTTCACCGCGACCAACGACCGCGCGGTCATGGCGATGGAGCGCTACGACTCCCAGACGCAAGGCGTCATCGACGGTCTTCCCCGTGAAGGGCAGCCTCCGCCACCGCCGCCTCCCCAGCAGTCGAACAACACCTATCAGTCCGCCGACAGCCAGTTCGGCAACTCGACGATGAGCACACCGAGCACTCCGGCGTCGTCGTCGTCCTCGTGGGCCTCGTCCACGCCGACCGCGGCTCCCACCGCATCAGCGCCCTCGTCGGGTGGTGTGCCCGCAGGCAGCGGTTCCGCATGGGCTTCCTCGCCTGCTCCGGCGCCCTCGACCGGACTTCCGCCGGGAACCGTCCGTGGCCCCGACGGCACGTTGTACCGCCAGGACCCGAAAACCGGGCAATGGATGCGGCAGAACCCGTACAACGGGCGTTGGGCCGTCGCCCCGAAGGGTCCCGGAGGCGTCGGCGGCGGAGCCGGTGGCGCGGGCGCGCGCGGCGGTATGCCCGGCGCGGGCAGCGGCATGGGCGCTCGCGGTGGCATGGCAGGAGGCGTCGGCGGCGGAGCCGGTGCCGCCGGCGGCTCGGGCGGCGGTAGTCAGCTCGGCGCCGGTGGACGCGCCGGGACCGGCATGCCCGGCTCCGGTGGCGGCGGCGCTGCCGGAGGTGCAGCGGCAGGGGGAGCCGGCGGCGCAGGCGGAGCGCGCGGCGGTGCGGGCGGCGCCATGGGCGGTGCCGGAGCTCGCGGCGCCGGTGGCGGCCAGGGCGACGAGCAAGAGCACGACCGCCCCAGCTGGCTCCTCGAAAACGACGACGTGTTCACCAACGACATGAAGAAGGTGGCGCCACCGGTGTTCGGCGCCCCTGACGAAGAACAGGGTCGCTGAGGGGCCTGGTAGGACCGGCTGTCGTGGTGATCGCTCAGCGGAACCGCTGAGCGATCACCACGGACGACCACCGGCGGGCCACCCGCCCACCCAGCAGGCCTTTTGAAAGGAACTCGCAGAGAACATGGCCGGGGGAGAAATCACGTTGTCGCCGCACGCGGCGATGTTCCTCAGTGAACGGATGGACCTCGTCCCGCACCCGATGCTGCGGGTCGGACGTCTACCGGTGAGCGCCACCGAAGAGGACAGGCTCGCCGCCACCGACGAAGGGCGCAACCACCTTCGTTCGATCGGGCTCATGGATCACAACGATCTCGAACCCGTCGTGGAGGACGCCTGGTACGCGCTGTCCCGGCCACCACTCGCGGTGGGTCTCGCGACACACTCGAGTCGCGGGCCCTCCTACAACGCCGTGTTCGTCGACCAAGGGCGAACCGTCCTGCGCGCCAGGCAAGCCGACGCCGACGACACCGAAGACATCGAGAACATCGTGCTGAGCCGGAACAATCGCGTCGGGCTGGCCAGCAACGTCACCGACACGATCGGCGACCTGGCGCCGGGACGAGGCGCGTCCGTCAGCGTCCCGAACGAGCAGATCGAACAAGCCCGACGTCGCGCGGCCTCCGGAAGCGGTATGCAACAAGCGTTCAGCGCGGCCCGAATCTCCCGCAACGACGCACAAACGCTCACCGACGCGCTGAGCAACCAGCGCACCACCGAAGGCGTCGTCACCGTCCGCGCGTACGACGAACGCGTGCGGCGCGTGCACAAGCTGCCCTACAACGTGCAGTACTTCAGCAACGACACCGGCAGCTACACGATGGAGAAGAAAGCCGGGCGCGACGGGCGCGAATGGTTCACCCTCGCCCCCACCGACAGCCGTAAGCTCGCAGCCAAGGTCGATGAGATGGTCAACGAACTCCGCCGCTGACAAGACACGACGCTGCTGAGAGTAGGTCTGGCTTGGTGGTCGGGTAGCGGAACCTCAGCGCCCTCCTCGCTGCGGGATCGGTTTCTCGAGTAGCCACCTACGCTGCGAAACCGCTGTCCTCGCGAGGAGGGCGCTGAGAACCCGCCGGTGGTCCGGCTGCGTCCGTGGTGAACGCTCAGCGGCTCCGCCGCTGACAAGACACGACGA
Organism: Allosaccharopolyspora coralli; assembly: GCF_009664835.1. Classification (NCBI taxonomy): domain Bacteria; kingdom Bacillati; phylum Actinomycetota; class Actinomycetes; order Pseudonocardiales; family Pseudonocardiaceae; genus Allosaccharopolyspora; species Allosaccharopolyspora coralli. Next base: position 87,307 of record NZ_CP045929.1, on the reverse strand, counting down.
CGGCCCCTTCCCCGCAGCCGGCCGCGAAGTGAGGTTCCGCCAAGCAGCCACCAACGCCAATCACCTTGTGGACCGCCTAAAAAGCCACGACGTCTGCCGTGTGCAAGACGCTCGCCAATGCTGCACGGGAGACATCCGGGCCGAACTGCGCGGACACTCCCGCCTTGCCCGCAGCGGACAACCGGCGCCACTGCTCGTCGTCGGAGAGCAACCGGACCACCGCATCCGCCAAGCCCGCCGCGTCCTCGGCGACCAGAACGTCACGTTCGGTCTCCAGATGCATCCCTTCCATGGCGACCGGCGTGCCCACCACCGGGACACCGGCGGCAAGGCTCTCGCCGACCTTGCCTTTCACCCCTGCCCCGAACCGCAACGGCGCCACCGTCACGCGGGATCGCGCATACACCGGGTCGAGATCCGGGACCCAGCCGTGCACCTCGACGCCCTCGCGCTCCAACTGCCGCACCTGCTTCGTCGGATTGCTGCCCACGACGTGCAACACCGCGTCCGGAACCCGGTCCCACACCAGCGGCATGATCTCCCGCGCAGCCCAGGCCGCCGCGTCCCCGTTCGGCGGGTGGTCGAAACCGCCCACGAACAGCACACCGCTGCGCTCGGCCGGATCCGGCGAGTCCCACGCGACGTCGTGCACATTGGACAGCACGCGGACGTCGGCCTCCGGCACGAGCTCCCGCAGCAACACCTGCTCGGCCTCCGAAACCACCAACGTGACGTCACACGAGCGCAACAGGCCCAACTCCATCTGTCGTGACGCGAAAGACTTGCGCCGCAGCGCCTTCGCGGACTCGCCGTCGTCCGCACGCTCGGACACCTCGGCCTGCCGCTCCAGACGCAGGAAATGCACGTCCACGGTGTCGTAGGCGATGACGCACTGCGGCGCGGCCGTGCGGAGTTCTTCCACGAGGCTCCAGGCGACCTGCGGCCGGGACAACAACGCCACCGTGATCTGCGAGCCTGCCTCCGCCAGGAACGCCTGCTGCAACTCCGGCTCCGGCAGCACGAGCACACCGAGCTGTTGCAGCTCCGTCGTGTAAGGCTCCAGCCGCGCGTGATTGCCGGGGAAGAACACCACCCGGCACCCGAGTTCGACGAGCTGTTCCAGAATCCGGCGCATCCGCACCGAACCGGAGTCGAAATCCGGGCGCGGCACCTGGTGGTCCTTGACCACGGCGATCGGCCCGAAATGCCCGTGCGTCCCGCGATGCCGCGCGAGCCACAGGTTGCGTGGTGACGCCTCCGGCAAGTGCTCGGCCCGCAGGACGTCCGCCCATTTCTCCGCGAACGCCGCACGGTTGAGCTCCTGGTGCTTCTTGACGCCACCACCGAGGTCGGTGCCGTTCGAGACGCCCTCGTGGTGCACGACGACGGCCTTGGGCTGCACGACCGTGCGAAAACCCGCCGCGCGCACCGCGAACGCGAGGTCGGTGTCCTCGTAGTACGCCGGGGCGAACCGAGTGTCGAAACCGCCGATGGCCCGGAACAACTCGGCGCGGACGAGGATCGCCGCACCCGAGCAGTAGTCCACGTCGCGCACCGAGTTGAACTCGGCGGCGTCCGCGACCCCGTCGCGACCGAGGTTCCATCCGTGCCCGTCGGACCAGACGACGCCGCCGCACTCCTGGAGCGTCCCGTCCGGGTAGACGAGTTTCGCGCCAACCATGCCGATCCGGTCGTTCGACTCCATTGTGGACGTCAATGTGTCCAGCCAGGACTCCGTGACCTGGGTGTCGTTGTTCAAGAAGAACACGTGCTCACCGCGCGCGTATTCGGCACCGAGGTTGCACGCCCCGATGAAACCGAGATTGCGCTCGGCCGTCACCACCCGGACTCCGGGGCACTGCGCGAGCATCGCCGCCGTCTCGTCCGGTGAGGCATCGTCCACGACGATCACCTCGAACGGCACCGAGACCTGATGGCCGCCGAGGAACCGCAGGCACTGCCGCGTGTACGCCCACTTGCCGTGCACCGGGATCACGACACTCACGAGCGGATCGTCGCTGCGCGGCACCGCGATCGGGCCCGTCTCGGCCTCGCCCTGCGCCTCCGGAAGCACACCCGTCGGACGACCGAGGGCGAACTCGTACACGTCACGGCGCGTGGTGCCGCGCGGGGCGACTCGCTCCACGACACGGCGGTACTTCGAGACCGCACGCTGCACCAGCGCGGAGTTCTGCGCTGTGAGCTCCGCGTTCTGCGCATTCAGGTCGCTCACCCGGCGTTCGGCCTCCGCCGCTCGCCGCTCCACCGCCGCCGCGCTGTCCCGCAACCACTCGATCCGCGCCGCATCCCGCTCGACGGCCCGTCCCGCGTCGCGCAGCTCGCCGCCGAGACGCTCCAGTTCCGACCGCAGTCGTCCACGTTCCCGCAGGCCGTCGTCGGCACGATTCTCCTCGGCCCGTCGCAGCTGCTCCAGCTGCGTGATGGACGTCTTGAGTTCCTCGGCCTCGCCACGGCTTCGCTGATACAGCTCGTTCACACGGGAGACGTCTTCGACGGCGGCATCCCGCTCCCGCACCAGCGACTCCGTCTCGTCCTCGGTGGCGTCGTCGACGAGACGGCGGTCGGCGAGGTGCTGGTCGGCGTCGAGCAACACTCCGGCGGCAGGCAGCTTCGGTAACGTCCGGTTCGACGCGAGACCGACGAGATACGTGTGCGGGACACCTTCGTCGACCTGCCACGCCGCTGCGGAATCAGTGCGCCGCAACGTGTTCAGGTGCACGCCGTCGCTCGCCGCGTCCCGTTCGGCAGGCATGAGCAACGAACCGACGGCCACGTTCTGTTCGAGCAACGCGACATGCCGGAACGAACCCTGCAGCAGTCGCTCGAACTGCCCGCGCGACATCTCCTTGACGTGGAACGGATTGTCGTTGCCGTGCTCGCCCGTGTAGACCTCGGCGTCCGGGGTGCTCATCAACACCAGCCCGCCGCTCGTCAGCCGCGAGTTCACCAGGTGCAGCACGGCCTCGTGGTCCGCAACGTGCTCGATCGCCTCGAAGCACACGATCACGTCGAACGGCGGCTCGTCGGCGAGCGTGTCCGGATCGGTGATCGACCCCGTCCGGAACCGCAGCCCCTCGTCACCGTAGGTGCGAACAGCGTGTTCGACGGCACGCTCGTCGATGTCGACTCCGACGACCGTGGACGCCTCGGCCGCCAGCAGCTTCGAGCCGTACCCTTCGCCGCAGGCGAGGTCGAGGACACGCTTGCCGCGCGCGAACCGGGACGCCAACGCGTACCGGTGGTAGTGCTCGTAGACGACCTGCACGTCGTCCGCCCAGGGCACACAACGCTCACCGGTCCAGTCGATCAACCGCTGCTCGTGGCCACTGCTCTCGCTCATCCCAGTCTCTCCCCGACCGCCCCGCTCCGTCGTCGTGCAGGTTAACGCCCGCTACCGACCGCCCACCGGCGATCGACGATTCCCGTCCCCGAGCGCCCCGAGATGAAAAAGTTCTCATCCGGCCTTCATGCTGGGGTGAGGTGCTGTCGACGACAGTGGGGGCTATGAGATCGGTTCCGAGGATCGTCCTGCTGGTCGCGGCGTTGGCGCTGCCCGTCGTCGCGATCGTGGCCGGATACGCGCTCACGGACTCGCCGAGGCCGCCGCAGGCCCCGACCGAGGTGCAGGTGGGCGTGTCACCGGGTCCTGATCCGAACCCCGCACCGCACCCCAGCGCGCCGCCTGAGCAGGGTGCACCGCCGGAGCAGCCGCCGCCGGACCTGCCGCCGCCACCACCGGACGACGACGACTTCGACGACCTGGACGATCATGACGACTGAGCCGCGCCGCAGCACGGCGGGCACGACCGAGCCACGGCACGCCTCGGCCGGCACAGACGAGTCGGACCGGGACACGTCGGAGACCACCGAGCAGCGGCGAGGTCCGGCGGTTCCGGCCCGCGCCCGGATCATGGGGTGGATGCTGCTCGTGCTCGTCGTGGTGCTGGTGGCGATCGTGCTGCTGGCGCGCCAGTTCCTGCACAGCGACACCGAACGCAACGTCACCGCCGCGCTGGAACAGGAGGCCAACGAGTTCGTCACCTTCGCCGAGACCGGGCGCGACCCCACCACCGGCAGCCTCTTCACCACACCGGAGGAGTTGTTCACCGGATTCCTGCAACGCCAGTACCCGGACTCGGGAGAGGCGCTCATCGGCGTGTGGCGGGACCAGAACGGGCTGCGGCACACCAACCAGGCGCAGCCGGGACTGGTCCGCGAGGTTTCGGACGATCCGGCGGTGCTGCAACGCATCGTGGACTCCCCGGAGGCGTACGGGACGGTCGACACGGCGGCAGGGCCGATGCGCTGGGTCCGGGTCTCGACCGTGACCGCACCCGGGGCGGAGCCGAGCTGGTTCATCGGTGCCCAGTTCCCCGAAGCCGCGCTCGCCGAAACGGACCGCACGGTCCGCACCCTGATCATCGTCAGCGCGTTCGGCGTCGTGCTCGCGGCCATCGCCTCGTGGGTCGTGGCAGGCGCGATCCTCGCCCCCGTCCGCCAGGTCCGGCAGACCGCGGCGGAGATCGGCGAACACGACCTCACCCAGCGCATCCCGGTCCACGGCAGGGACGACATCGCCGCGCTCGCCGAGCAGTTCAACAGCATGCTCGACCGGCTGCAGGACGCGTTCGCCACGCAGCGGCGGTTCGTCGACGACGCCAGCCACGAGCTTCGCACTCCGATCACCATCGTGCGCGGGCACCTCGAACTGCTCGAAGCCGATCCCACCGAGCAGGAGGAGGTCGTGCGGCTGTGCACCGACGAGCTCGACCGGATGACCCGAATCGTCGAAGACCTGCTGGTGCTCGCCAAGGCCGACCGGCCCGACTTCGTCCATCCTGCGCCGGTGTCGTTCCCGGAGCTGACCAGCGACGTGGATGCCAAGATCCGCACGCTCGGCGACCGCACGTGGGTTCTCGAACACGTCGGCGAGGGCGAGATCGACGTGGACGAACAACGCATCACCCAGGCGATGCTGCAGCTCGCGCACAACGCGGTCCAGCACACCGAACCCGGCTCGCGGATCCGTTTCGGCTCGGCCGCTCACCTCGGGACGGCGACGCTGTGGATCACCGACGAAGGCCCCGGCGTGGAGCCGTCCGAGGTCGAAGGCCTCTTCGACCGGTTCTCGCGCGGGCGTAGCCGCTCCGGCACCGGGGCCGGGCTCGGCCTGCCGATCGTGAAGGCCATCGCCGAAGCGCATCAGGGGCGGGTGCGCGTGCTCTCCGATCCCGGCGAGGGCGCCACCTTCGGGCTGGAATTGCCGACCCGCCGACCCGCGAACGCCGAGAGCGAGGACCACCCGTGAGCACCATCCTGATCGTCGAGGACGAGGCGCGCATCGCGTCGTTCATCGAGAAGGGTTTGCGCGCCAACGGATTCAGCACGGTGGCGGTCGCCGACGGCGCCACCGCGCTCGATCACGTGCTCGGCGCCGAAGTCGACCTGGTCGTGCTGGACCTGGGCCTGCCGGACCGGGACGGGTTCTCCGTGCTGCAAACCCTGCGGGCACGCCATTCGCAGGTGCCGGTGATCATCCTGACTGCGCGCGACACGGTGCACGACACCGTCGCGGGCCTGGAAGGCGGCGCCGACGACTACATGACTAAGCCGTTCCGGTTCGAGGAACTGCTCGCGCGGGTCCGACTTCGGCTGCGCCCCGCCGAGCGGACGCCGGAGGTGACCGTGCTGCGCTCCGGTGACTTGTCGCTGGACCTGCGCACGCGGCGCGCACAGGTGCCGGACGCGACCATCGACCTCACTGCCCGCGAGTTCGCGGTGCTCGAGTTGTTCCTGCGCCACCCCGGCCAAGTGCTCTCCCGCGAGCAGGTGCTCTCGCAGGTGTGGGGTTACGACTTCGATCCCGGATCGAACGTCGTCGACGTCTACGTGCGGGCGTTGCGCCGCAAGATCGGCAACGGGCGCATCGACACCGTTCGCGGCATGGGCTATCGCCTCGGCGACCGGGCGTGAGCCTTTGTGGTTGCTATAGCCACCACAAAGACTCACGCGCTCTTTCGGTTGTGCACACCTGTGGACAACTCCCTCCACAGCTGTGCACAACTCGGGCTTGCCGGCTGAGTTGTCCACAGGTGTGCACGGCTGAGCGGCAAGTTGTCCACAGGTGTGGATCGCCGATTTCGCAGATCACCGCCGGGACGAACCGGACATGAAGGTTCGCTCATCAACCATTCACGAACCGCTCAGCCCCCGGTCGGACCGTGGGGATCGTGCAGGACACGACGAGCGCGCCACCCCGGCCGCACACCGACTTCTCCACAAGCCCCCGGCGGCGTCCACCCCGGGTAGACCCGCGCTCGGGTGCGGGGTGGGCCGTCGGAATCACCACCGGCGGCGTGGCAGTGCTGAGCGGACTCGCGTGGGTGCTCACGTCGGACGGCACTCCGCCGGAGGGTTCCGCGAGCATGACGCTGCTGGTGTTCGCCACAGCGGTCGTCGCGTGGTGCAGCGGACGATTCGAGGACGTCCACGTCGCCGTGGCCGCCACCTCCGGGTTGCTGCTGCTCGGCGTGCTCACACCGGTCGAGCTCCTGACCGCGTTCGGCGCCGAGCCGATCTGGCTGATGTTCTCGGCGTTCCTGCTCGCCGCGGGTCTGACCAGGACCGGGCTGCCCGGGCGACTCGTCGCCGCGCTCACCGCCCGCGCCCGCACACCGCGGCAGCTCGCGCACCTCATCACGGTCGCGCTGGTCGTCAGCGCGCTGCTCGTGCCCAGCACCAGCGGCCGCGCCGCGCTCGCCGTGCCTGCGCACAGCGCCCTCGCCGACGTCTTCGGGCGCCGGGAGCGGCTCGTGCGGGCGTTGGCGCTGCTGATCCCCACCGTCATCCTGCTCTCCGCCGTCGGCTCCCTCGTCGGGGCCGGAGCGCACCTGATCACCAGCCAGATCCTCGCCGCGACCACCGGCTCCGGCATCGGCTACGCGCAATGGCTGCTGTGGGGCCTGCCGCTGGCCGTCGTGACCTCCCACCTCGCCGCGGAACTCGTCCTGCTGCTGCACACCCGACCCAGCGACCGGCGTGAGCCGCTCCGCGTGCCGTCCGCATTGCTCCGGACCGAGCTGGACGTGCCGCACACGTGGCGGCCGGTCGAAACCCGTGCGGCCTGGCTGCTGGCGGTCGTCGTCCTGACCTGGTCCACGAACGAGTGGCACGGCATCCCGGCACCGCTGCCGGCGTTCGCCGCCGCGCTGGTGCTCGCCGCGCCGCGAAGCGGAGTCGTCTCGATGTCGCGTGCGGTCTCCGAGGTCCCGTGGTCCCTGCTGGTGTTCATGGCCACCACTGCCGCGATGGGTGGCGCGCTCGTCGCGAGCGGAGCCGCGCAATGGCTGGCGGACGCGGTGCTCGTCGGCAGCGGGTACGCGCTCGTCGTCGGCGTCGTCGCGGTCAGCGCCGCCGCACACCTCGTGGTGCAGTCCCGGTCCGCGCGCTCGTCCGTGCTGATTCCGATGGTCGTGCCCGCGGCATTGGCCGCCGGGATGAACCCGATCGCGCTCGCCTTCGCCTCGACCGCCGCAGCGGGCTTCTGCCACACGCTGACCTCCTCGGCGAAGCCCGTGGCCGTGTTCTCCCGGATCGACGCCCCGACCTACCGCTCGACGGACCTGTTGGTCCTGTCCGCCTTCCTCGGGCCACTGCTCGTCGCCGTTGTCCTGCTGTTCTCCGTAGCCGTCTGGCCGCTGCTCGGTCTCCCGTTGCACTGATTTCGAGTCCACAGTGTCCGTCCCTTTTTTGGTCCGTCCTGAATGGAGTACCGATGCGCATCGTCATCGCCCCCACCGGTTTCAAGGAGTGCCTCGACGCCGACGCCGTCGCCACGGCCATCGAGCGCGGGGTGCGTCGCGCGCTGCCCCACGCCGCCACCGACACGGTGCCGCTGGTCGACGGGGGCGAAGGGTCCGCCAGGCTCCTCGCGGACAGCACCGGCGGACGGCTCGTGCCCGTCGAGGTCACCGGGCCGGTCGGTGCACCGGTGCCGTCCCATTTCGCCCTGCTCGGCGGGGCGCATCGCGGTACCGCCTTCGTCGAGATGGCCGCCGCTGCCGGGCTGGGACTCGTTCCGGCCGACCAGCGCGACCCCGGTGCGACGACCAGCCGAGGCGTCGGGGAACTGATCGCCGCCGCGCTGAACACCGGCGCGACCAGCATCGTCGTCGGTTGCGGGGACTCCGGTGTCTGCGACGGCGGAGCCGGAGCGTTACAGGCACTCGGTGCGCGCGTGCAGGACGGCGCCGGTGCGGAGATCGGTCACGGCGGGAACGAGGTCGGGCGGGCCCGGACCCTCGACGTCAGCGAACTCGACCGGCGTTTGGGTGAGGTCGACATCGTCGTGGCGGCGAACCCGGCGAACGTACTCTGCGGACCCGGGGGCGTCGCACACGTGTTCGGTCCACAGAAGGGCGCCTCACCCGAACAGGTGGAGGCGCTGGCCTCCGCCATGCGGAACTGGGCGGCGCTGCTTCCGAACGGAGAACACCTCCGCCTCGCTCCCGGCGGCGGCGCTTCCGGCGGGCTCGGCGCCGGTCTGGCAGGGGCGCTCGGCGCGCGGCTCGCCTCCCGCTTCGACGTGCTCCTCGACACCGGCGACCTCGACCACCGGCTCGCCGACGCCGACCTCGTCATCACCGCCGAAGGAGCCATCGACGCCTCCACCGCGGGCGGCAAAGTGCCCGCCGAGGTCGCGCGCCGCGCGAAGAACCACGGCAAACCGGTCATCGCCCTCGCAGGCACCATCGGAGCCGGCGCCGACACCAGCTACGCCACCGGTATCGACGCGTTCGTCGGCATCGTCGACGGACCGCTCGCCCTCGCCGAAGCGATCACCGAAGCGCCGGAACTCCTCGCCTCCGCCACCGCCCGAGCGCTCCGAATGCTCACCGTCGGCCAGTCCCTCGCCGGGTGACTCAGAACTCCCGTCAGGCCGTGCACGACACGAGCGGAACCTCACAGCGCACATTGGGGAACTGGCTCTTTTGCCCGTAGGGCACGGTCACCCGCGCGGGTGGTACCGGACCACGTCCCCAAGCCCCCAGACGCTCTGTCAGACGCCGAGGCGACGGAAAAGGTCCTGCTCGATGCGGGAGAGCTCCCCGTCCACCGCCTTGTGCGCGGCGCGGCGACGCGCGGCGGGCATCCGCTCTGCCGCACGCACGGCGCTCTGCAACTGGGTGAGCTGCTTCTCCGCGGCTTCGGCGAACTGGTCGGCGGCGACCGCGTCCTGATCGGTGCGCCCCTTCGACCGCGTCCGCAGGTCGTGCAGGGCGTCCGCGTCGCCCGCGATCCGCGCGTGCAGCCCGGCGCCCTTCCCGGTGTAGCGACCGAGGTCGTCGACCGGGACACCGAGATTGCGGGCGCGCATCCGGTCCACGGCCTCCCTGGCAGACGCAGCTCCCCGAATCAGGAACGGGGCGGCGACCGGACCCACGACCTTCGCGATGGCGATGATCCGCTTCGCCGAACTCGGCGAGACCCGGCCGTAGTCGCCCTTCTCGAAGGCCTTCGCCTCCTTCTTGCGTGCCTTGTCCTCCTGCTTGAGCAGCTTGGACTCGGTCTTCGCCGCCTTCTTGTCGAGCTTGGTGCGACGCTTCATCCGCTTGAGTTCCTTGCGGGTCGGCACCAAGTCCGGCTCGTGCACCTCGACGATCGCCGGCTCCGGCCGGCCGCCCTGCGTCGGGACGAGATTCCGGAGGCCCTGCGCCAGGGTGCTCTCCGTGGTCGCGGCGCTTCCCGTGTCACCCGTGTTCTCGTCCTCGGACTGCTTGTTCCCCGACCGTGCCATCACCGGCACCTCCGACTCGCCTGCGGCTGACCGTTGCCCGATCACTCTATGCCGCCGACAGCGTGACTACACAGCACGCGGCCCGGGTGTCGACGCAGCGTCACCGGGGTGACGGACGCGGCTGTCGGTACCAGCACCTACCCTGCTCGCATGGACACGGAGGTGCTGCTCGACGCGGGCGTCGTCACACGGTGTCGTCGCCGGGTGCACCTCGAGCACGACCCGGCCATGCGCGATGCCGACCAGGCGCCGCCCGATCCGGGTGTCGAGCAGCGCATCGCCGACGCCACCGACCACCGGAGGGCCGTCGCGGAGCGGCTCGGCGCGCTGTTCGGCGAGGGCTGGGTCAGGATTCCCGGCGACGCGGGTCGGCGCGCGCGAGAAGAGGCGACGCTGACCGCCATGCGCCGTGAGGCGGCGTTCGTGTCGCAGCCCCAGCTGCCCGCCGACGAGGACGGCGGGCGTCGCGGCTCGATCGACCTTCTGGTGCGGGTCGACGACGGCTACGTGCCCGTACTGGTCGTCCGGCACAAAACCACCGACCCGGGTTCGGGAGCACTCACGTCCCCGGTTCCTGAGGCGCCGACGCACTCGGCGGCGCCGTTGACCCCGGCCGACGCCGGAACGGACGCGGCCCGCAAGCCGCGTGCCCAGCCTCGTGACGTGCTCCGACTCGCGCACGCCACGCGGATGCTGCAGGCGTGCGGAATGAGCACTTCCGGGCGGCTGCGCGGCGGGGTGATCGGCGTCGACGCGGACGTGGTGCTCTGGCACGACCTCGACGCGGGCACTTGGCCGGGCGGGCGCACCGCGCTGGAGGAGTACGACGCTCGCTTCGCCGACCGACTCGCCGTGGCCACGGCCGCCGCTCGCGGCGCCGAGCCGCTGGCCCACGCCTCCCGGATCACCGACTGCAAGGGCTGCCCGTGGTGGCCGACGTGCTCGGCCGACCTCCGCGCGGCACGGGACGTGAGCCTGGTCGTGCGCGGCGAGGACGCGGCGCTGCTCCGTGCGGCCGGCGTCTCCACTGTGGACGATTTGGCTGCACTGAGCGGGCCGGAGGCCGAAGCCGCACCACTCGCCGCGACACGGACGGCGGACGCGATCCTGCTGGCGAAGGCGTGGCTGCACGAGCTCCCGCTGGTGCGCCGGGTGCGCGAGGTCGAGGTTCCGCGCGGCGACGTCGAGGTCGACATCGACATGGAGAGCTACGCCGACGACGGCGCCTACATGTGGGGCTGCTGGCTGTCCGGTGTGGACACCGACGAGGAACACGGGTACCGGGACTTCACCACCTGGGACCCGCTGCCGACCGACGACGAGGCGCGCTCGTTCGCCGAGTTCTGGACGTGGTTGTCCGCGGTGCGGCGCCGCACCCACGAGCGGGGACTGACGTTCCGCGCTTACTGCTACAACGAACTCGCCGAGAACCGCTGGCTGCTCGGTTCGGCCGAACGGTTCGCGGGCAAGCCCGGGATCCCGCCGTTGGACGAGGTGCGTGAGTTCATCGGCTCGGACGAATGGGTGGACCTGTTCGCGTCGGTGCGCGACCAGTTCCTGTGCCCGAACGGCAAGGGACTCAAGGTGATCGCGCCCAGCGCCGGATTCGGGTGGCGCGACCCGGAAGCCAGCGGCGAGAACTCGATGCGCTGGTACCGGGACGCGGTGGGCCTCGACGGCGACGCCCCGCAGGAGTCGCAGCGACAGCGCCTGCGCACCTACAACGAGGACGACGTCCGAGCCACCTTGGCCATCCGGCGCTGGATGAGCTCCGACGACGTCCTCCGCGTCCCACACGCCGACGACCTGTAACGAGGCGTGAGCCTTTGTGGTTGCCATAGCCACCAAAAAGGCTCACGCGGTCATTTCGGGGCCATGCGGAGCGCGCCGTCGAGACGGATGGTCTCTCCGTTGAGGTAGTCGTGGTCCACGATCATCACCGCGAGCTCCGCGTACTCGGTGGGTGTGCCGAGGCGCTTCGGGAACGGCACACCGGCCGCGAGTCCCTCCCGGAACTCCTCGTCGACGGTGGCGAGCATGGGCGTGTCGATGATGCCGGGGGCGATCGTCATCACGCGGATCCCGCTGGAGGCAAGGTCGCGCGCGGCGGGAAGCGTGAGGCTGTGCACGCCACCCTTGGACGCGGCGTAGGCGGCTTGACCGATCTGCCCGTCGAAGGCCGCGACGGAAGCGGTGTTGATGATGACGCCGCGCTGACCCTCGCCGTCGGCGTCGGTCTTGCCGATGGCCTCGGCGGCGAGACGGAGCACGTTGAAGGTGCCGATCAGGTTGACCTCGACGACCTTGCGGAACAGGTCGTAGTCGTGGACGCCCTTGCGCCCCGCGATGCGAGCGGAGGGGCCGATGCCTGCGCAATTCACGACGGTGCGCAGCGGGACACCGGCGCCGGACGCCTGCTCGACGACGGTCTGCACCTGGTCGGCGTCGGTGACGTCGGCCCCGCAGTAGGTGACGCCGTCGACGACGGGTGCTTTCGCGACCACGTCGGGAAGGTCCACGGCGAAGACGCGGGCGCCGCGGCCGGCGAGTGCCTTGGCGGTCGCGGCGCCGAGCCCGGAGGCTCCGCCGGTGACGAGCGCCGCCGTCTCGGTGATCTGCATGGGTGCTGGGTCTCCTCGCGTTCGCTGGTTCGCCGCCGGGCTGTGCGCGGCAGGCCGAGGGTGCACCTCGACCGCCGGTCACTCTAACGCCCGACGGGCGGGTGATCAGCGGTCGCGGAGCCGCACCTGCTGCGGTGCACGTTCGGCCATGCTGAGCAGCACCATCAGCGGCAGCGCGGCCAGCAACGCGAGGACTGCGAACAGTGCCGCGATCACGAGGAGTTCCATGCGTCGATGGTGGTGTGCTCGCGTCGCTGCCCGCGACGGCCACCGGAGCCACACCACACCTCCATCCGAGCGACGCCCCCGATCACACCTCGTCACCCCCGCCGGGTGGCAAATTCGCGCGAATTTGCCACCCCTCTGTCCACAGGGGGTGGAGTTGTCCACAGGGTGGAGGTGAGGGCGTGTGGGGCCCGGTCAGTTGCGGTAGGGCGGGCAGATCGAGTCGATCTCGGCGCGGTCGCCGTCGGTGGGACGCCATCGACCTGCGGCGACGTTGCCGAGGATCTGTTCGGGCGTGGTGGCACCGCAGATCACCGAGCCGACGACGCGGCTGGAGAGCAGCCAGCCGACGGCCACGGTCGTCATGGGTACCTCGCGCGTGTCTGCGAAGCTCCGGAGTTGCTCGATGCGGTTCCAGGGAGCCTCGTCGAGCATGCGGGACCGCTCGGCGAGCCTGCTGCCGTGGGGCGCTTTCCTGCCCTTCTCGTACTTGCCGGTGAGCAGCCCGTTGGCCAGCGGGAAGTACGGCAGGAGACCGATACCGAACCGTTCGCAGGCGGGCACGACCTCGCGTTCGGTGTCCCTGGCGAGCAGGGAGTAGTGGTTCTGGGCCGAGACGGGCGTGGTGAGCCCACCGGATCGCGCGGTCCACGCGGCGTCGGCGAGCTGCCAGCCCGCGAGGTTGCTCAGCCCGGCGTAGCGGATCTTGCCTTCGCGGACGAGGTCGTCGAGCGCACCGAGCGTTTCGGCGATCGGCGTGCCCGGGTCGGGCCGGTGCAGCTGGTAGAGGTCGATCCGGTCGGTGCCGAGCCGGTGCAATGAGGCCTCCACGGCTCGGCGGATGTAGAGACGCGAACCGCGTGCCGTGTAACCGGGGCCGGAGTCCTGCATGTCGGTACCGAACTTGGTGGCGATCACGGCCTCGTCGCGGCGCCGGCCGAGGGCGTGGCCGAGCAGTTCTTCGCTGCGCCCACGGGGCGAGCCGTAAGCGTCGGCGACGTCGAAGAGTGTGATGCCCGAGTCCAGCGCGATGCCGACGGTCGCCTGGGCTCCTTCGAGGGTTTCGGTGCCGGTTCCGGGCCTGCCGAGGTTGTTGCAGCCGAGTCCGACCGCGCTCACGACCAGACCGGAGTCACCGAGGCGTCGCTGTTCCACGGCAGCAGACCCTATGCGGCCGCGCCGCCGCTCCGGGCGGATCGTGTCCGGCTCGCAATCACTCCGTCCGACGCGGCGGAGGCTCGCCCCGGGTGGAGCGAACGGCACCTTCGCCTCGTCCTGTGGGGCGAAAGTGCCGTTCGCCTCGTCCTGTGGGGCGAAAGTGCCGTTCGCCTCGGCGGAGACCCGGGTGACCACCGCATGACGGGGTGTCGGCGGAGGCGTGACCTGGCAAGTACGGCTGGTGAACACTCCTCGACTCCGCTCCGTGCGGCGCGACGGCTGTGCCACGCTCCCGAAGTGCGAGCCCGGCTCGGGTGCGTGTGGGAGCGGTCGGAAAGGTCTGGTGGTGGATGTGTTCGCCCGTCGGATCGTCGTCGTCGGAACCGGCTACGTCGGGTTGACGACCGGCGCCTGCCTGGCGTCGCTGGGGCACCGGGTGCTCTGTTCCGACGTCGACACCACGAAGGTCGCGGCACTCGCGCGCGGTGACGTCCACATCCTCGAAGACGGTTTGCACGACCTCGTGCAGGAGGGCATCGCCGCAGGTCGGCTCGGGTTCACCGGGGACTCGGCCGACGCGGTGGCCGACGCCGACGTGGTGTTCCTGTGCGTGCCGACCCCGATGGGTTCCGGTGGCGCTGCCGATCTCGCCGCCGTCGAGTCCGTGACCCGCGAGGTGCGGGACCGGCTGCCGCACGGCTGTGTGCTGGTCACGAAGTCGACCGTTCCCGTCGGCACGGCGGCTCGGGTAGCCGGGCTGGTGCGGCGCCCGGACGTGGCGATCGTGAGCAACCCCGAGTTCCTCCGCGAGGGCTCCGCGGTGCACGACTTCCTCAACCCGGACCGCATCGTCGTCGGCTCCGACTCCCAGAACGCGGCCGAGCGTGTCGCGGCACTGTACTCGCGGCTGGGCGCGCCGACGATACTCACGGACGCGGCGAGCGCGGAAATGGTGAAGTACGCGGCGAACTGTTTCCTGGCGACGAAGCTCTCGTACGTCAACGCGATCGCGGAACTGTGCGAACGACTCGGCGCCGACATCACCGACGTCACCGAAGGGATGGGCTACGACCGGCGCATCGGCCAGTCGTTCCTGCAACCCGGCCCCGGCTGGGGTGGCTCCTGCCTGCCGAAGGACACACACGCGCTGATGCAGGTCGCGGAGGCGGTCGCGTTCGACTTCCCGCTGCTGGGCGCCACGATCTCGTCGAACACGCGGCAGCGGGAACGGATGGTCGTCAAGGTCGCCGACGCCTGCGGGAGGAACGGTTCGCTGGCCGGGGTGCGGCTGGGCGTGCTCGGCCTGGCATTCAAAGCGGGCACGGACGATCTGCGGGACTCACCCGCCCTCGCGGTCACTCGGATGCTCGCCGAACGCGGAGCCGAACTCACGGCCTACGACCCGGGACTGCGCGGCGACGAGCCGGGGTTGGCCGACGTGGTGACCGTCGTCGACGACCCTTACCAGGCGGCGAAGGGCGCGGCCGGGCTCGTGTTGCTCACCGAGTGGCCCGAGTTCCGGACCCTGGACTGGGCGGCGATGGCGTCGACCATGAACGGGCCGGTCGTCGTCGACACCCGTAACCATCTGGACCCGGACGCCCTGCGCCGGGTGGGCGTGTCGTGGCACGGAGTCGGCCGGACACCCCAGGAGGCGCTCTGTTCGGCTGCCGCCGCCTAGCCACCCGCCCGATTCGGACGGGGTGAACGGCACTTTCGCCCCGTCCGGTGGGGCGAACGGCACTCTCGCCCCGTCCGGTGGGCGAACGGCACTTTCGCCCCGTCCGGTGGGCGAACGGCACTCTCGCCCCGTCCGGTGGGGCGAACGGCACTCTCGCCCCGTCCGGTGGGGCGAACGGCACTTTCGCCCCGTCCGGTGGGGCGAACGGCACTTTCGCCCCGTCCGGTGGGGCGAACGGCACTTTCGCCTCGTCCGGTGGAGCGAACGGCACTTTCGCCTCGTCCGGTGGGGCGAGAGTGCCGTTCGCTCAGTTGCGTTGGGGCGGGCCGTTAGGGTGCGGGCATGACGACGCGCCCGGAACTCACAGGCACGCACGGGATGGTCGCCTCGACGCACTGGTTGGCCTCGGCCGCCGGAATGGCCGTCTTGGAGGACGGGGGCAACGCCTTCGACGCGGCGGTCGCCGCGGGGTTCGTGCTGCAGGTCGTCGAGCCGCACCTCAACGGTCCCGGCGGTGAGGTGCCCGCGCTGTTCGCGACCGCCGAAGACCCGCGCCCCCGCGCGCTCGCCGCGCAGGGACCGGCTCCCCGTGCTGCGACGATCACGCACTACCGCGACGAGCTCGGGCTCGATCTCGTTCCCGGGACCGGACTGCTCGCGACCACGGTGCCGGGAGCCTGGGACGGGTGGCTGCTCCTGCTTCGCGACCACGGCACGAAGTCGTTGCGCGACGTGCTGGGCTACGCGATCGGGTACGCGCGCAACGGATTCCCGCTGGTGGACAAGATCCGCAGCACGATCGAGACGGTGCGCGGCATGTTCACCGAGCACTGGCCGACCTCCGCGCAACAGTGGCTCGACGGCGGTGCCGCACCGAAACCCGGGGTGCTGTGGCGCAATCCGGCGCTGGCCGACACGTGGGAACGGCTGCTTGCCGAGGCCGAGACCGTGGCCGAACGCGACGCACAGATCGACGCCGCCCGCCGCGCCTGGTCGGGAGGGTTCGTGGCCGAGGCGGTGGACCGGTTCGTGAAGACTCCGGTACGGGACAACACCGGTCGCGACCACGCCGGAGTCCTCAGTGGACAGGACATGGCGGAGTTCACCGCCACGTACGAGGAACCGCTGACACACGAGCTCTCCGACGGATGGACGCTCGCGAAGTTCGGCGTGTGGACACAAGGTCCCGCACTCGCACAGCAACTCGGCATGCTCGAAGGCCTCGACGTGCGCTACGTCGACGGAGTCGCCGACGCGGGCACGGTGCACCGGTCGATCGAGGCGACGAAACTCGCGATGGCCGATCGTGAGGCGTGGTACGGGGATTCGGCCGTCCCGGACATCACCGACGACCTGCTCGCGGCTCCGTACACGACCGAACGGCGCAAGCTCGTCAGCGAACACGCCGCGCTCGAGCTCCGACCGGGCCACCCGGGCGGACGAACCCCGGAACTGCCTCCGTTCGTCGCCGAGGGACGGGGCGCGGGAGGACCGATCGATCCGAGCGGCGTCGGTCTCGGCGAACCGACCGTCTCCCCGAGCGGGGAAAGTCGCGGCGACACCGTGCATCTCGACGTCGTGGACCGCTGGGGCAACCTCGTCTCCGCGACACCCTCCGGCGGATGGCTCCAGTCCTCGCCGACGATCCCGGAACTCGGGTTCTGCCTCGGCAGCCGGATGCAGATGTTCTGGCTCGACGACGGACTGGCGAACTCGCTGGTTCCCGGAAAGCGCCCGCGCCTGACCCTGAGCCCGTCGCTCGCGCTGCGCGGCGGCGTACCGACGCTGGCATTCGGGACTCCCGGCGGCGATCAGCAGGAACAGTGGCAGTCGTGTTTCTGGCTCGCGCACGTGCGGGCCGGACTCAACCTGCAAGAGGCGATCGACGCGCCCGCGTGGAACTCGGGCGCGTTCCCCAGCTCGTTCTATCCGCGCACCTGGATTCCGGGCCGGCTCGTCGCCGAATCCCGGCTCGGGGCGGACACGCTGGGCGAGCTTCGCCGCCGGGGCCACGACGTCCTCGACGCCGGGCCGTGGGCGTTGGGACGGCTCTCCGCCGTGTCCCGCGACCCCGACACCGGCATCCTGCGGGCCGCGGCCAACGCCCGTGGCGCCCAGGGCTACGCCGCAGGCCGCTGAGCGGTCACGCGGATGGAAGGCTGTGGTCAGACACAGTGCCAACAGTCTTCCCGCCACCTACGCACACCGGCCACCCGCGGGTTCTCAGCGCCATCCTCGCGAGGACAGCGAGTTCGCCGCGTAGGTGTCTACTCAAGAAATCGATCCCGCAGCGAGGATGGCGCTGAGGTTCCGCCACGGAACCACCCACGCCCATCACCCTGTGCTTCCCTCTGAGTCGGGTCCGTCGGGGAGGGTGACGAAGCCTTGGTCCACCATCCAGTCACGGGCGACGTCGGCGGGGTCGCCGCCGTCTACGTCGACGGCGGCGTTCATCCGCATCAGCTCGTCGTTGTTCAACCGGTTCGAGACCGGGCGGAACACGTCGCCGATCTGCGGATACCGCTCGAAAAGGTCGACCGGCAGGGTCATGCCGAGGTTGTA
The DNA here is from genome assembly GCF_009664835.1 of Allosaccharopolyspora coralli. Lineage (NCBI taxonomy): Bacteria > Bacillati > Actinomycetota > Actinomycetes > Pseudonocardiales > Pseudonocardiaceae > Allosaccharopolyspora > Allosaccharopolyspora coralli. The sequence continues at coordinate 69,243 of NZ_CP045929.1, read as the reverse complement.
GCGGGGGAAGAAGTTCCGGTCGTCGGCCAACACCACCAGGTCCAGTGCCCGGATCCGGCCGTCGGTCGCGTACACCTCGCCGAAGTTGCATGTGGTGCCCGCCGCCGTGGCGGTGTAGATCGTGCCGCTGCTGAGGTTCGTCAACGACGCGTTCCCCAGGTCGAAGCCGTAGGCCTCCGCCACACCCGGCATCCCGTCGTTGCGGCTGGCGAACTCGCTCTCCACACAGAACGTCGCCTCTTGCGGCTGCTCCCGGACGACGCGTGCCATGTCGGAGAGCGTCGAGACGTCGAGCCTGCGTGCGGTTTCCCGGTTGAGGGCGAACGCGTAGGTGTTGTCCGTTCCCGTCGACAACGCCGTCCACGTGATGCCGTTGCGCTGCTCGTCGAGCTTCTTGACCGCCTCGAACTGCGCGACCGGGTCCGGAATCACCTCGGTCATGCCGTTGTAGCTGATCCACGACGAGCCGGTGTACTCGTAGAGGAGGTCGATCTGGCCGCCGACCATCGCCATCCGGACACTGGTCGAGCCGGTGATGTTCGTCAGGTCGCGGACGTTCGCCCCGGCGGCCACCAACGCGAACTCGGCGATGTAGCCGAGTAGCTTCTGCTCGGTGAACTCCTTCGAGCCGACCGTGAGCGTGACACCCCGCAGCTCCGGCACCGGCCGGATCGAGCCGGGTGCCACCGGCAACGGCACGGCCGAACCGGAACTGAGCCCGCACCCGGTGAGTCCGGTGGCGGTCGCGGCCACCGCACCGGCGAGGAACGCACGACGGGACAGACGCGGAGTCATCGCAGCCCCTTCGGCGACAGGTACTGCTCGGCGATCGCCCCGGCCCAGTCGACCAGCAGGGCCAGCGCCATCGCGAGGATCGCCCCGACGCTGAGCACCATCGTGTTGGACAGCTTGTACCCGGCGTCGATCAACTCGCCGAGACCGCCTGCGCCCACGAACAGCGCGAGCGTCGCGGTCCCGACGGCCAGCACCAGGGCGGTGCGCAGGCCCGCGAGGATGTACGGGACGGACAGCGGAAGCTCGATGCGCAGCAGCACTTTCGTCGCGGACATCCCGATTCCACGACCGGCGTCCACAAGGGACGGATCGACCTGCTGCAGGCCGACGATCGTGTTCCGCAGAACCGGCAACAGGGTGTACACCGCGATCGGCAACACCGCGATCCAGAACCCGGTCGTTCCGCCCACGAGCAGGAAGAACAACACGAGCAGTCCCACCGCCGGCGCGGCCTGCCCGACGTTGGCCAGCCCCAGCACGAGCGGCGCGACCGGTTTCGCCCACGGCCTGCTCAACAGCACGCCGAGTGGAACCGACACGAGCACGACGATCGCGGTGACCGTCGCGCTGATCAGAAAATGCTGCCAGGTCAACGACAGGATCGTCGGGAGGTTCAGGCTGCGCGCGGTGACCTCGTCGACGTCACCGAGCAGCGCCCACAGCACGACCCCCGCGACCAGCAGCACGACGACGAACGGTTGGCCGAGGAGCCGGAGCCGTTCGGCGCCGCTGAGACCGGATTCGGAGGCGTAGCCGCTCATGCCGAGTTCCCGGCGGGAGTCACACGTCCGCCGGCCTCGTCGGCGTGCTCCTCACGCAACGACTTGATGGTGTTCATGACGGTGTCGATGTCGACCACACCGACGTACTCCCCGCGTGAGCCGGTGACCACGGCGACGCCGTCGTCGTCGGTGAGGATCGCCTCCAGCGCGTCCTGCAGCGTCGAGGCCTGGGAGACACTGTCCTCCACCGGCCTGCCCGCCCGCGCCAAGGACGACACCGCACCCGCTTCGCGGGCCGTCGTCCACCGCAGCGGTCGCTGCCTGTGATCCAGCACGAGCCCGATCGCGCCCCGGCGCGAACCGATGCGGTCGCGGAAGGCCGCAGGCGAGTCGTCCGCGCTCGCCGTCGGGACCGCACCGAGCTCGATCTCCCGGACCCGGCGCAACGTGAGCTGCTTGAGCGCCGCGCCCGCACCGACGAAACCCGCGACCGTGTCGTCGGCGGGGTTCGCGAGGATGGCGTCCGGCGTGTCGTACTGCAGGATCCGGGACCGGTCGCCGAGCACCGCGATACGGTCCCCGAGTTTGACGGCCTCGTCGAAGTCGTGGGTGACGAACACGATCGTCTTGCCGAGATCGGCCTGCAGCCGCATCAGTTCGTCCTGCAGTACACCGCGCGTGATCGGGTCGACGGCACCGAACGGCTCGTCCATGAGCAGCACCGGCGGGTTCGCCGCCAACGCCCGCGCCACTCCCACCCGCTGCTGCTGGCCACCGGAGAGCTGGCGCGGATACCGGCTCCGGTACTGCCCGGGCTCCAGGCCGACCAAGTCCAGCATCTCGTCGACGCGCTCGGCGACCCGCGTCTTCGTCCAGCCGACCAGCGACGGCACCATGCCGACGTTCTCGCCGACCGTCATGTGCGGGAACAATCCGGCCTGCTGGATGGAGTAGCCGATCTCGCGACGCAGCTTGTCCGGATCCAGCCCGAGCACGTCCTGACCGGCGATGGTGATCGTCCCGGACGTCGGCTCGATGAGCCGGTTGATCATCCGCATGGTGGTGGTCTTGCCCGAACCGGAGGGGCCGACGAGCACCACCGTCTCCCCGGCGGGGATCGTCATCGTCACCGACTCGACCGCGGACTCCCGCTGCCCGGGATAGCGCTTCGACACTTCGTCGAGGTGGATCTCCACCCCGTGACCGCTGCTCGGCCCGGACGCCATCTCGATGTCAGCCACGGATCCCTCTCGACGTGCTCCAGCGCCCGACCAGCACGAACAGCGCGTCGAGCACCAAAGCCAGAATGATGACGCCGAGCGTTCCCGCCAGCGCCATGTTCACCGCGTTGGCCCCGCCGAGCCCGGAGAGCCCGCTGAAGATCAGGTTACCCAGTCCGGGACCCTTGGCGTACGCGGCGATCGCGGCGATCCCCATCAGCATCTGGGTGCTCACCCGCATGCCGGTGAGAATCGCGGGCCACGCGAGCCGCAGCTCCACCCGCCTCAGCACGCTCCACCGGCTCATGCCGATCCCACGCGCCGCGTCCACCACCGGCTGGTCGACCGTGGACAACCCGACGATGGTGTTCCGCACGATGGGCAGCAACGCGTACAACACCAGCGTGACCACCGACGGCGCCACGCCGAGCCCGAGCAGCGGGATGAGCAACCCGAACAGGGCGTACGAGGGCACCGTCAGAACCGCGCTGGACAGAGCGGTCGCCACCGACGACCCGGCGGGGCTGCGGTACACCGCAACCCCGACCAGGACGCCGACGACGGTTGCCAGCACGACGCACTGCACCACCATGCTGACGTGCTGGTACGAGTCGACCAGCAGTTGTTGCCAGCGATCGGCAACATAATCCGCGAAGGTCACCGATTACTGGTTCCCGTCCGTGGACCGGGACGCGGCGGTCGCACCGGCCTGACCGTTGCCGGTGACCTGGGCTTCCTCGACGACCTGCCCGTTCTCGGTGACCTGGGCTTCGACCTGCCCGTTCGGCGAGGCGTCCTCGTCGTCGGTCGACTCGGCGGGGGTGACCTCCAGCTGGAAGTCGCCCTCGTGCTCCTCGACACCGGTGATGACGGCCTGCTCCAGGACCTCGTACCCCTTCTCCTCCCGGAGGGTGATCGGGTCGTTGCGCAGGTCCTTCATGAGCGCGAAGCACATGATCACCATGACGATCGCGAACGGTAGTGCCCCGAGGAACGTCAGGTTCTAGACACCGGACAAGGCGTCCTCACCGCCCCCGCCGATCACGAGCATGACGGCGGCCACGGCACCGGTGGCGGCACCCCAGAAGATGACGATCCACCGAGCGGGCTCGATCGAACCGCGCTGCGAGAGCGTGCCCATGACCACCGACGCCGCGTCCGCACCGGACACGAAGAAGATCGCCACGAGGATCATGACGATCACGGAGGTGATCGTGGTCAGCGGCAGATTCTCCAGGAGGGTGAAGGTCTGCGCCTCCGCCTCGCCCGTGCCGTACGGGTTCTGCCCCGCCTGCTGGCTGTTGATGGCCGCGCCGCCGAAGATCGCGAACCACACGAGGCTCACGACGCTGGGCACCAGCAGCACACCACCGACGAACTGGCGGATGGTGCGGCCCCGGCTGATCCGGGCGATGAACATGCCGACGAACGGCGTCCAGGAGATCCACCAGGCCCAGTAGAAGATGGTCCAGCTCTGCAGCCAGGTGTCCATCTCGTCGCCACCGGTCGCACCGGAACGCGAGGCCATCTCGCCGAAGTCACGCAGGTAGTCGCCGATGGCGGTCGGCACCAGGTTCAGGATGAACACCGTCGGGCCGACGACGAAGATGAAGATCGCCAGCACGGCCGCCAGCACCATGTTGATGTTCGACAGGTACTGGATGCCCCGCGCGACGCCCGAGACCGCGGACAGGATGAAGCAGATCGTCAGCACGACGATGATCCCGACGAGCAGGGCGATGCCGGCGCCGCCGATCCAGCCTGCTTCCTCCATGCCGGTCTTGATCTGCAGGGTGCCGATACCCAGCGACGCGGCCGACCCGAACAGGGTGGCGAACAGCGCCAGGATGTCGATCATCTTGCCGAGCGGACCCTCGGCGTTGCGCTTGCCGATCAGCGGCAGGAACACCGCGCTGATCAGCTGCTTGCGCCCCATGCGGAAGCTGCCGTAGGCGATCGCGAGACCCACCACGGCGTAGATGGCCCACGGGTGCAGCGTCCAGTGGAACAGCGACGTCGCCATCGCCGTCTCCACGGCCTTCTCGGACTCACCCGGCACCGTGCCGGGCGGCGGGTCCACGAAGTGCGACAGCGGCTCGCTCACGCCGAAGAACATCAGCCCGATACCCATACCGGCGCTGAACATCATGGCGATCCAGGACACCGTCCGGAACTCCGGCTTCTCGCCGTCCTCGCCGAGCGGGATCTTGCCGTAACGGCTGAACGCCAGGTAGAGCGCGAAGACCACGAATCCGGTCGCGGCGAGGACGAAACCCCACCCCGCGTTCGTGACGAGCCAGGTCAGTGCGGCCGACGAGCCGTCGGTTAGCGACTGCGTCCCGAGCGCACCCCAGGCGACGATGACGAACATGATCGCCGCGGTGACGCCGAAAACGATCCAGTCCGTGGAAGACTTGCCCGCGAAAGCCTTGCCTTCCGGCTCTGTGAGTTGATGACCCGGATCCGGGCCACCGCTGTTCTGCTGCGATGTATCGGTCGACACAGGTTCCGGCGCCGAAAAAATCGACGCCCCCTCCTCTCCGTCTTCAGTCACCACGGCCGGAAGCTTTTCCTCCGCTGTCACGCACCCCGCGTGACGCCTCGACCGTGTGCGACTCGTAAACCGTGACCCTTCACGCGAATCAAGGCAAGTACACCTCGGTCCGACGTGCCCGAACCGACACCTAGACTCGGTGGCTGTGACCACCCGGACCACTCCCACCCGCGGCGCTCTGCGCGTCGTGCGGGGAGTCGGTCTGGCCACCACCGCGGCGTCACTGTCCGTAGCGGGTCACGCCGCAGCTGGCGGGGCGTTACCCGATCCGGGCACCACAGTCGCGGTCACGGCATTACTCGCCGGTGCCGGTGTGGGACTCGCCGACCGTCGGCGAGGGCCCTGGGCCATTGTAGGGGCCCTGTCGCTGAGCCAGTTCGCACTTCACCTGTTTCTCCAACTCGCGGGGTCTCACCAGGGACAAGCCCACGCGATCGGCCCCTCGTTCGACCCGGCGACGATGATCGCGGCACACGTTCTCGCGGTGGCCGGGACGGGGCTGCTGCTGGGACGCGCGGAAGCGGCCGTATTTCTGCTGACAGCCCTCTGGAATCGGATCCTTCCTCGCAAACCGGACCGTTTCCCATTCCTCGCCCCACTGCGCGTGATTTGTCCGACTCCGGTCACGTTACGTACGCGCGCACAATTGACGGTGCGACGGATTCACGGACTCCGCGGGCCGCCGGTCTTCTCCGACTGATCATTTCGCGAGCGACGGAACCACTCCGGTCACTCGTTTCCCTTTCGTCATCCGTTCGATGTTGGACAGCGATCCCTGTCCGGACACCGCACGGACCACTCCAGGAGAAGAATCGATGCCTCGCTCCCTCGCGCGGACCGCCGCCGTGGCGGCCGCCGCCGGACTCACCGCGCTGCTCGGCGCCGGGACCGCCTCGGCCCATGTCACGGCGAATCCCGACACCGCCACCCAGGGCTCCAGCGCGACCTTCGCGCTCCGCGTCCCCAACGAACGCCCCCAGGCGGGCACCACGAAGGTCACCCTGCGGCTGCCCGCCGACCAGCCGATCAGCACGGTCTCCACCTCTCCCGTGCCCGGCTGGGACATCTCGGTGAACTCCGAGAAGCTGCCCGAGCCGGTCGACTACCAGGGACAACGGCTCACCGAGACGGTGCGCAGCGTCACCTGGACCGCCACACCCGGCAACCGGATCGGACCCGACCAGTTCCAGGAGTTCGACCTCCGGATCGGCGACCTCCCCACCGACGCGGACACCTTCGTGATGGCCGCCGAGCAGACCTACGACAGCGGCGAGGTCGTGCGCTGGGACCAGCCCACACCGGCCGGTGGGCAGGAGCCCGCCAAACCGGCGCCGACACTCACGCTCACGCCCGGCGACGGCAGCGGTCACCACGGCTCCGGCTCCGGGGCCGGGCAGCACGGTGACGCCGAAGCCGCCTCCGCCGGTTCCGACAGCACCGCCCGGTGGCTCGGCGGTGCCGGACTGGTCGTCGGCGCGCTCGGACTCGGGCTCGGCGGCGGTGCCGTCCTGCGCAGCAGGAAGGCCGGTCGGAACGGGACGGGCGCACAGTGAGGCGCGTCGTCCCGCTGCTCGCGCTGGTCCTGGCCGCAGTGCTCGGCCCGGGCGCGGCGACCGCCCTCGCGCACAACACGCTCGTCGGTAGTGACCCCGGCGAGGGGGCGCGCCTCGACACCGCTCCCGGGCAGGTGCGGCTCACGTTCGACCAGCCGGTCCGCGTGGGCTTCAACACCGTGACCATGGTCGGCCCGGACGGGGCGCACTGGATCGACGCGGAACCGCAGGTCGAAGGATCGTCCGTGACCGCGCCCGTGGGAGAGCTCGGACCTGCGGGCACCTACACCGTCGGCTATCGGATCCTGTCCGCCGACGGCCACCCGGTCCCCGGAAAGGTGACTTTCGAGCTCACCCAGCCGGGCAACGGCTCGCCGGTTCCGGCTCCGGCGGGAGCCGAGCAGCCGACGAACCCGGACGACGCCGCGGCCGACTCCGGTGCACCGGTGTGGCCGTGGGTCGCAGGTGCCGGGGTGCTCGTCCTGCTCGGACTCGGACTCGCGCTGCGGCTCGGTAAGCCGACGTCGTGAAATCGCGGCGGGGTTCGCCTCACTCGGCGAACCCCGCCGCGATTTCGGTCCGACCGAATTCCTCGCCCGAGAAGCCCCGACTATTCCACGATACGGAATCCTCGGGTGATCGCCGAGCGGTTACCTACGCGCGGTGAGTCGCTCGCCGAACACCGGACCGGTCGTCAAGCTGAGCGATCCATCCCGCCGCGAAACGCCGGTACACCTGAGCCAACAGCACCAGCTGCGCCAACTGTTCGACCGCCCGGGGACGCACGTCCTCGGGCAGCAGCGGAACCGTCGCCACCTGGGCGTCGACCATCTCGTCCAGCATCCGCGCCGAGCGCAGCGCGCGCCGACGCCGCCAGCTCAGGGTTCGCTTCCACCGCCGCACGATTCCTGGTCCTCGCCACTGGGTTCACGATCGATGCACACGGTCTACCCCTCGAACGAGGCCGCCGTCACCAGCGATGACGCTCCGATCGCGACATCAGCCCACAATTTCGCCCGGACGGACGCGTCCATTCGGGGCACGGTCGCGACCGACCGCCCTCTTGATCACGCTGCGCCATCGGTTTTCCGTAGCTCAGGGGTGCGCGGATCGCCCCGAACGCCCTCGAATCTAGTGGTAAGCGGTCCATCGCTCGTCATCGTCGCGGCGGCGCAACGAACTCAACCGGCGCCGCAACTCACCCCGGATCCGGGGATTACTCCGCAAGATGGGCAACACACTCATCGTGATCTTCAGTTCCCGCAGGTCCCGCAACACCGCGAACCCCGGCCACGACGTGACGTCGACACCGTAGGAGTCGACGAGCTGCTCGTAGCGCTCCGGCGAATGCCCCAGGCGCAGCCTGCCCACCGCCATCGGGGTCAGATCCCACTCCGGTGGACCGACACACAACGAGTCCAGGTCGCAGAACACCGGACCGCCCGGACCGGCGATGAGGTTGCCGAGGTGCGCGTCGCCGTGCACGACCGACCGGGGCAACGGGAAATCCAGCGCCGCCAGCCGCCGCTCGACCTCGTCGCAGCGTTGCTGCAGGAAATCACGGTCCGCGACGTCGAGCTGCTCGGCATCCCGCAGCCTCCTGCGCACGTCCGCCATCGGATTCCAGCTCGGCAGGTCCCCGGGCACGGGCATCGCATGCACCCGGCGCAACAGCGCGCCGAGATCCGCTCCCGTCGGCTGCGGACCCGCATCCGGGACCGCCTCCCACAACGTCGCCAAATGGCCCGCGGCGCGCACCGGCTGACACAGGCCGGGCAACAACCGCGTCGCCGGAATCTCGTACTCGGCCAGCAACCGCCCCGCGCGCACCACGTGCTCCGCGCGGTAGGAGAACGACGGCGCCAGCACGATCCGCACCACCACCGGGTGCTCACGCAGCAGGAACACACCGTTGTTGACGAACCGCAGCAGGCGGGCGCCGCGCGGGTCGAGACCCGCCGTCCGGCAGATCTCGGCCAGCGCCAGCGCCAGCTTCGGCCGCGTGTACCGGCCGTCCATCGCGTGTCCGGGCATCATCGTTCCGGTCGTCATCACACACTCCCCGGTCCGCGCTCGCCCGCCGGAACGGACGCAGCGCCGAGGCTGGTCCCCGGTTCGCCTCAGAGCGCATTGTCGAACTTGGGCAAGTGGTCCATGACCGGAGCCCTCACGCTGCTCAGGCTGAGCACGTGAGAGGCGTGCCCTCACCGCCAGTTCCCGAACGCCCTGTCAGGCCTCGCGGAACCGGCGGATCTCCTCGGCGAGATCCCGGGCGTCCGAGTTCATGCGGTGCTTGCCCGCCTCGATCTGCAACGGCTTGAGCCGGTCGGCAACCCGGGCGGACCGGACGTTCTCGCCGATGGTGAGCGCGTTGCGGCCCACCTTGATCCCCTGCTGCAGGTCACCGGCACGGATGTGGTTCGTGGCCTGCAGACTCAAACCGAACACGTGCGTGCGTTGCATGTCCGCGCCGTAGGCCTCGTTGCACTTGATGGTCTCCGCCACGGCGATCGGCGCGTACTTCTCCGGGTTGAACACCGCCAGCGCGTCGTTGGCCGAGCCGATCATGCCGTGCAGGTCGTTGACGTTGAAGAACCGCACCCAGTCCGGCGCCTCGGCCGGATCGGCCCGCGCGAACTCGTCCTTGGTCCGTCCCACCATCTTCTGCACCTGGTCGGGGCGGTCGAGCATTCCGTACGCCCACGCCTCGTTGGCGCACAGCACGGCCGTGGTCAACGCCGAACCGGACTCCTGGGCGGCGATCTGTCCCAGCTGGAACAGCTTCAGCGCCTCGTTCGGCTCCTCGTGGTGCAGGTAAACGCGCCCCATCCGGTACAACACGCTCGCGACGAGACTCTCGTCCCCTGCCTGCTTCGCGAACTCCAGCGCCTTACCGAAATGGCCTCGCGCCGGGTCGAGCAGGCCCGTGTCGAACGACGTCCAGCCCGCGAGGCTCTGCATGTCGGCCAAGGACACGAAGAGTTTCCGCTTCACGGCTTCGCTGGCCGTGGCGTCGAGCAGCTGCTGCGCCCAGGACAACTGGGCCACCACCGCGTCCCTGCAGGTCCCGCCGCCGTAGCGGTAGTCGAGATCGCGCAACGCCTTGGTGGTCGCCTGAATCTGCTGCACATCGCTCATCCCGATGTTCGCGGGGGCGGGCGTGCGGACATCGTCCTGCGGGATCCAGGTGGTGCCTTCCTCCTTCCCGAACACGGCGGCGCCCATCGTGACCGCCGCGGCATGGGACAAGAACTTCCGACGCTTCACCGACTCGTCCTCCTCAGCCTGGGGACCGCTGGTCGCGTTCGCGACCCGCACGGCCGTCGCCCCGTCGTAGGCGAGGCCCATGTAGCCCCTCGGAATGCCGAGCCCGTCGGCGATGCGGGCCAGCACGTCATACGCCATGACTTGCCGACCCTTGAGGATCTCGGACACCTCGGACTGGGACTGGCCGGTGGAGGCCGCGATCTGACGTTGCGAAACGCCGACCTTCCGCAGTTGGCGGTAGATCTCGCTGATGTTCCGCTCGGACAGCGCCTCCCGCATCTCCCGGCCGTTCCACACGTCCGGCGTAACAGGCGAGCCGCCGGTCACGATGGTGTTCATTGGACCCCCTCACGCTCTGACGGGCGTCGGTCGAAGAGTAAGCGCACTCCCGCACGCCGGTGAAGTGCGCATCTGTCGAGGTGATCGGTGAGGGTGAAGTCCCCCGACCGTTCGTCGTGGCGGTCGGCCCGGTCACCGGGTTGCGACTACCGAGATCGGTCCGCCGGGCTCCAATGTAGTCATCGGTAAGCAATCAGGTACGGAGAGGAACCCGACGATGCACCGCTTCCTCCGGCAGGGCCGCGGTGGGACGCACGAGGAATCGCCCGACACCCCGAAGGCGGCCCCCGTGCGAACCCCACTCACCGCGGAGCCCGATCGCCGGTGGACGTGGGAATTCCGGGACCTGTCGCACGCACGCCGCGACCTCTCCGTACTGGCCGACCGGGACAGGGTGGTTCTCGCAGGACCGCCCGGCGACGCCGCAGTGCTGTCGTCCGACGCCGTCGGACGACTGAGTTCGGCACTCCGCGCCGCCGCAGAGCAGGCGAGAAAGTGACGGTGACGTTTCGGTGGACGAGATACTGGGACAGGTGCTGCGTAAGGCGGTGTGGGAACGGCTCGATCTGCTCAGCGAGCTGGCGCACCGCGCGGACGCTCCGTCCCTGCTCTCCGTAGCGCGTTCCGAGATCCCTCGGCTGACCGAGGGCTGGCGGACGCTGCTGGCCGCTCACGAACCGGACAGCCGAGACCACTGCCCGGAGTGCTCGACCCGCTGGCGCCCTCAGAAAGCACCGTGTTCGGTGTGGCGCTCGGCTTACGAGCACCTGGTGGCCGGGGGTCTCGCACCTCGTCCCGGACGGCACCAGCGACCCGCGCACCCGGTGCGCGCGGCGGCGCCGGTGCCGTAAGCCGGCGGTCTCGGTCCCGGAACATCCCCGATCCGGAACCAGACCGAGTCACCGCCTCGGGTGGCCGCCGGCCGGTCTCGTGTGATCCCCCGACCACGACGAGCCCGGCCGTCGGCCCCCACCACAACTTCACAGTCTCCTCCGGTGCTTCGCGCCGGACCTTGGACATCCGCGGGCCGGCACCGCCCTCCCCTCCCCCGAACGGTGTCGGTTCGCGGATCCCACTCTCCGCGCATCCGGTGCGTCCGTCGCGCGGCACGACCCCGCCCGTCCCCCCGAACGGCGCGGGGTCGTTTCTTGAGGCGAACGGCACGTTCGCCCCACGAGACGAGGCGAAAGTGCCGTTCGCCTCGTCTCCGAGTTACTTGCGGCGGAGGCGGGGGACCACGGCGGAGTCGAGGGCGAGTCCGCCTCCGGGCTTCGGGTGGGTGTGATCGGCGGGGACCATCGCCCAGGGTTGCCGCGGACCGAGCAGGTCGGAGTAGACCGGGACGAATCCCTGGTCGAGCAAGGAGACCGCGAAGTCGACGGCGACGTGCCCGCGCGGGTCGACGACGCCGGTGCCTTGCCACGGCAGAAGTCCCGACCCGCCGAGGTAGGTGAACCCGCACCTGCCGGGAAGTGCCGCGCTGACGGTGAGCCGGACACGGTGGTCGAACATCTGCTCGTAGCCGAGTTCCTCGTCGACGCGCAGAGTGGCGAGGTAGCGGACGACGGTGTGCCAGGCGCGGCGCAACACCGCGGCCCGGGCACTGCGCACTTCGGCGGGCACGCGTCCGCTGGTGAGGTCGTAGAGGTCGCTGAACACGCGCACGGACCAGCTGATCGGGTCGGTCCCCCGCGGCTGGGGAACGGGTACGGAGTACACGACCGACATCAGCATGTCCCGGAACATCGCCAGCGACCGGCCGAGGGCCTCGGAATCGGGGCCGGGCGGCGGTGTTCTGGTGACAACGGCTTCCAGTGTCCGCAGTGGACGATCGGTGATGTCGAGATCGTCGACGGTCTCGTACAGGCGCGCCACGAGGTGCGCGATGCGCGCGGGCCGCCGGGCGACGGCGTCGACGCCGAGCGAGTCGCGCGCGACGTCGTCGATCGGACGGAGGGTGGTGCGGTCGTCGATCCCGGCAAGTCGCAGGTAGCGGCGGAGCTGGTCGGTGTAGGCGTCGGTGAGTGCGGCGGGCCGGGGCCGGAAGTGCCTGCCGTCGGTGAGGATGTGCAGGTGGATTCCCGGCGGGTGCACGGCGCTGACGGCGCGGTCGAGTTCGCGGAGCCGGACGAACGCGCCGAGCTCGGCGAGATCGGGCAACGGGCCCAGGGCTTTGAGCCGGTTGAGGCACTGTTTGACGGGAAATCCGAGCACGACGACGTTGATGGGTTCGCCCGCGCGCACGGGCACGTGGGCGTCGCGACGGAGGTCGTCCGGCCGGTAGTGCGAGCGCGATCCCTTGAGGAACTGCTTGCGGGTGAGCACGTGGTGCACCGCGCGCAGGGTGCTGTCGGTGTCGTCGCCGTCGGGTCCGTCCGGCTGGTGGAGGCGACGGGCGTTGCCGGCAGTGCGTTCGGCGGCCCGGTCGGTGTCCGCCAGAATCTGCTCCACGAAGGACAGAGACTCGTCGTGGTCGAGGTGCACGGTGAACCGTCGCGCGATCTTGCCGGTGCGTAACTGCCCGACCTGGAGTTCTTCCAGGGAATGCGCGTGCGAGAGCGCGGGACCGGTCGTGTTGCGACGCCCGAGCCTGCGCGGTGAGGTCTCGAAGCTGCTGATCACACCCGCTCCGTCCGGGGTCGGTTCCCCCGGCGGACGTTCCGTGGCGAAGCCGTCGATCTCGACGGCGACGCAGCGGGCGCCCGGGTACGCCTCGGCGAGCGCACGGCGGTTCGCGGCGAGGTCGTCGAAGACCGCCACGACGTCGAGGGGTCCCTGCCCACGCAGCAGTTCGACCTTCCGTTCCGCGGCGGGCCGGTCGTCGTCGGGCACGGACAGCACGCTCGCGTCGGGAACCCCGGACTCCGCGAGGACGGTTTCGACGTGCTCGCCGAGTCGTTCCGGGGCGCAGAAAAGCACCCGGCCACCGGCGTCGAGAACGTCCCAGACGAATCGGGCCACTCCCGGCACGACCGACTCGGGTTCCGGACGATCCCGGGCCCGGTCGAAGGCGTGGCCGAACTCGACCCGGAGCGCTTCCCAGTCGACGTCCGGATACCGACCTCGTAGTTCCGTGCCGTCGAGGAAGCTGTCCCATGTGGACGAGACGGTCGTGGGCCACGTCGGCAGCGTGTCCGGAGCGGCCAGTTCGGGGATACCGCGCGGCGCACCGCTTCTCGGGCCGGAGATCGCGGTCGTGGCTTCCCGCGTCGGCTCCACCGGCACGAGCGAGCACTGGTCGACGTCGACCACGACGGTCGGCCGGGGCCGCTCTGGATGCCACCGTCGCACCCGGGTGCGGTCCTGCACGGTGCGCAGGACCGCTTTGAGCAGGTCGTCCTGCTCATCGGTCACGCAATGCGCGTGCTCGCGCAGCGGGTGGTCCCCTCGGAGCAGCTTCGCCGTGCCCGACCGCAGGTAGCGGAATTCCTGGGCGAACACCTCGTCGGCGGCGGCGCGCACGTCCTGACCGTAGGTCTGCCCGAACGACTCCGTCAGCGTCGCCACGGTGGCAGCGAGCGAGGTCGCCGCCGCGGCCGGGCTCGCGTCGGCGAGCGCGCGCGGAGTGAGCACGACCCTCCCGGTGCTCTGCAGTTCGGTGGTGAGTTCGTAGCCGATGCCGCGGAGCTCGCCGAGCGCGATGCCGTGATCGTCGAGTGCGGTCCGGAAGATGCGGACGAGCGGGCGGACGACGTACTCCAGGAAGTGGCCGAGTGGATGCTCGCGGTGTTCGTCGCGGTGTTCGACCACCTCACCGAGCAGGCCTTTGCCGCGCTCGGGGCCGCCCGTGACGAGAGCGGCCAGGTCGACGATGACGGTGCCGCCGGGGTGCATGGGATGAACCGGCGCAGGCTCCAGCGCTGTCTCGGACCAGCGCAGTGCGCAGTGCATCCGGAGGGCCGGGTCGGCGTGCACGGCGGATTGCAGTACCTGCCACCGGGTGTGCAGGTCGCCGGTGCGGACGGCGTCGAACCGGGGCGTTCGTCCGAGACGCACGGCCGCCGAGAGCCGTGCGAGCCAGTGTGGATCGTGACGCGCCCGGCGCCGGCGCAGCCGGGCGAGAACCCGATGCAGGTCCAGCCAGGTCGGTTCCTCGCCGAGCGGCACGCCACGGCCTGCTCCGTCCAAGCGGAGTCCGGCGGCGGTCCGGGTCAGTCGCAGGCCGTACCCGCCGTCGCTCAGCAGCCGTTCGGCGTCGTGAGGATCCAGCGGGGCGTCGAGCACGAGCCTGGGGAGCCGAGGTTGCGGAGGGCTGCAGTCGGTCGCGACCTCCCGCGCGAACGCGGCGCCCGGATGCGTCTTCACCGGAACACGGTGCGACTGCCGACGGACCGTGCGGGAGGGGCCGAGTCGGTACAGGGTTCGGCCGGACAACCGGCATGGTCACGAGTGATCAGCCCCGGCGAGGTGAGGACCCCAACGCCGCGAGGCACGAACTGGGGCGACGGTCCTGGACCACACACCCAAGTTCCCAGATGCCCTCTCAGTCCGTTACTCACCATGATCCCTCGACCCCGCTCCGACTACACCGACGTCACGCTAGATAGTGACCTTGTGCGCCTGCAACGTGACAGAGCGCATAGGTTTGATGCGGTCACACGAGCCAACCAGCGTGGGCACCGGGGAACGCGACCCCGAAATCGCTGCTCGCGACGACCGTGACAGGCTCCGTGGTCATCTCGTCGGAACACTGACCGTCCGGCTGACACGCGATCGGCATGTCCGCACAGCGGAAGAAACGCGATCACGCGAAACTGGACGGACTGATCGTTCCGGCCCACCCCGAGGGGAGTCGCGGTCGTGGTCAGCACCAGCAACGGCGGACAGGATCAAGGAGGCCACGTGCCCACCGAAGTAGCCCCCCTGCGGCGCAAGCCCGTCCAGCAGCGCAGCGCTCAGCGGGTGGAGAAGATGTTGACCGCCTGCGCCGAACTCGTCGACGAAGTGGGCTACGACGGCCTGACCACGACGCTGATCGCCGAGCGGGCCGGAGTCGCCGTCGGCTCGCTGTATCAGTTCTTCCCCGACAAGCGCGCGGTCGTCCAGGAGCTCACGCTGCGCAACCTCGACCGGTTCATGTCGATGCTCGCCGACCGGTTCGAGGGCGCGCACTGGGCGCACTGGTGGGACGCCGTCGACACGGTCTTCGAGGTGTACATGACGATGCACCGGGAGGCGCCCGCGTTCAGCCGCCTGCACTTCGGCGACGTCGTGGACCTGCGCCTGCTCGACGAGACCAAGGACAACAACGCGGTGATCGCGGACAAGCTCACCACGTTCATCGGCGGCGAGTTCGGGATGGACCTCGATCGGCTCGCCACCCCGCTGTCGGTGGCGGTCGAGGCGGCGGACGCGGTGCTGCACATGGCGTTCCGCAACGACTCGAACGGTGATCCTGCACTGGTCGCCGAGGCGCGCGAGCTGGTGCGCGGCTACCTGTCCAGCAGATTGGGCGACGAGCCTCAGCCGAACGACCTGCCCTCGCCCCGATAAGTCGGCACCGAGTCGAGGAGTCTGCCGTCGTCGACGAGGTGGTAGTCGAGGAAGCGCTCGGCGAGCTCGCCGCCCTTGGCGTGCCGGAACCAGACGCGGTCCCCGAGCCGGAGCTCGTCGGCGCCCGGGCCGACGACCGGCGTCTGCACTTCCCCGGCACCCTCGATCCTGGTGAGCCGCAGGCCCGGGTCGACGGGGCGGGGTTGCCGGTCGGCACCGATGGCGCCGGAGGCGATGTAGCCGCCCCCGTAGAGCGTGGCGGTTCCCGGCCTCGGGCGGTGCACGACGGGCAGGGCGAACTGCACGGCCGGTCGCGGGTCGAACCTGCTGTAGTCGTCGAACAGGGTCGGCCCGACGAGTCCCGACCCGGCGGCAACCTCGGTGACGGCCTGTTCAGCGACCGTGCTCTCGATACTGCCGGTGCCGCCGCCGTTGACGAACTCCACCGTGGTGATCTCCCGGACCGCGCGGACGATGGCCGCGCGGCGTTCGGCGATCTCGGTGCGGGAGCGGCTCTGCACCCAGCGCAACGCGGCGGCTTTCAGCGGCTGTTTGGCCGGGGCGTCGGCGAGTCCGGCGATCTGGCCTTCGTAGGCCATGACACCGACGAGCCGGAATCCGCGCCGGGCGACGATGCGGGTGGCCGTGTCGCGCGCCTGCGCGACGGTGTGTACCGGCGATCGGCGGGTGCCGACGTGCAGGACGTCGCGTCCGCGCAGCGGCCGCCACGACGCGTCGACCTCCAGGCAGACACGCACTTCGGCACGCTCGGGCCCGGCCGCGGCGTCGATGACGTCGAGGTGTTCGGTCGAGTCGACCATGACGGTGATGGCCGCGGCGGCTCCGCGGTCGGTGGCGAGGTCGCGGAGGGCTACGCGGTCGACGCTCGGATACGCGACGACGAGGTCGTCGCTCACGCCTACCCGGTAGAGCCAGAGCGCCTCTTCGAGGCTGTAACACAGCAGCCCGGAGTAGCCCGGCGATTCGAGCGCCTTGGTGATCAGGGATCGGCACCGGACGGACTTCGTGACCAGCCGGATCGGGGTGCCTCGGGCGCGCCGGGCGAGGTCGGCGGTGTTGGCGCGGTAGGCGGCGAGGTCCACCGCGGCGAACGGCGCGTCGAGGTGCCGGGTCGCCGTGTCGAGGCCGGCGTCGGGTGATCGTCGGGGCTGCTCGGACACGCGGGGCGCTGGGGCAGCAGCGCCCGCGACGCCACCGTGCGGGTTGGGAGCCACGTACCCACGGTAGGACCACGAGCCTTGTTATGTGAATCCAATTCACTTACTTTTTCGAGAACTCACCTGACCGGGCGTCGTCTGTTCCGGGCGAAGGATCGACGCTGCGGTCGACACCGGATCGACCGGCTACGAGCACCTCAACCGCCGGGCACGAGTCCGCCCACCGCCACCAGGGAAGGCCGATGACGGGAATTCCGAGAACACAGCGCCGTTGGACCAACTGGGCGGGCAGCGTGACCACCGATGCCGCCGCCGTCGTACGGCCTCGCGACGTCGAGGAAGCCTCGGCGACACTGCGTGCCGCCGCCCGCGACGGTCGGACTGTCCGACCACTGGGCAGCGGCCACTCGTTCACCGGCGTCGCCGCGCCTAACGGCGGCGTCGCACTCGACCTCGCACGCTGGAGCGGCATCGTGCACGCCGACCGGACCACCGGCCTCGTCACTGTGCGTGCGGGCACCCCGCTGCACCGGCTCAACGCCGAGCTCGACCAGCTCGGCCTCGCCATGGCCAACCTCGGCGACATCGACCAGCAGACCCTCGCCGGTGCCCTCGCCACCGGCACCCACGGCACCGGAGCGCGCCTCGGCGGACTCGCCACCCAGGTCGCGGCGCTCGAACTGCTGCTGCCGGACGGCACCCTGCGCACCTGTTCGGCAACAGAATCGTCCGAGCTGTTCGCCGCCGCACGCGTCGGGCTCGGTGCGCTGGGCATCGTCACCACCGTCACCCTGCGCTGCGTCCCGGCGTTCTCGCTCGCGGCCGACGAACACCCGGAACCGCTGCACGACGTGCTCGACCGGTTCGACGAACTCGCCGAGGACAACGACCACTTCGAGTTCTACTGGTTTCCGCACGGGGACCACACGCTCGTCAAGCGCAACAACCGGCTGCCCGCCGAGACGGCACCGCAGCCGCTGCACCCGGTGCGCAGCTTCGTCGAGTACCGGCTCCTGGAGAACTCCGCCTTCGGCGCCGCGTGCCGTCTCGGGCGAGCGGCACCATCCCTCGTGCGTGGACTGAACCGGGTCGGCGGCGCGACATGGTCCGCCCGGTCCTACAGCGACACCTCGCACAAGGTGTTCGTCACGCGCCGCAGCGTCCGGTTCGTCGAGACCGAGTACGCCGTGCCCCGCGAGACGCTCGTCGACCTGATCACGGAACTGCGGCAGGCGGCGCGGCGGCTGGAGAACCCGGTGATGTTCCCCGTCGAGGTCCGGGTCGCCGCGCCGGACGACATGTGGCTGTCCACCGCGCACCGCAGGCAGACCGCCTACGTCGCGGTGCACCAGTACCGGGGGATGCCGTTCAAGGAATGGTTCGACGTCCTGCAGTCCCTCGCGGGCGCCGTGGGCGGTCGCCCACATTGGGGAAAGATGCACCACCTCGACGCCGAGACGCTCCGCGAGCGCTACCCGCGCTTCGACGACTTCCGCCGCGTCCGCGCCGAAGTGGACCCCGACGGACTCCTCCGCAACCGCTACCTCGACCGCGTCCTCGGGCTCCCGGAAGAACACTGAAACTGTGCCCGGGGGGTGATCTGCGCTGGTGGTTCCGTGGCGCACGGCGCGCCGTGCCTGATCACAGGCTCAATCCGCGCGGCCGCTTACGCGAGGCTCTGCCGGACGGCTTCGGCGATGGGCGTGGGGCCGTTGACGAGTTCGACAGCGCGGCGGGCCGAGGCCGGAGTGTCCAACAAGGCCACGCAGACGGCGGCCACGTCGGCGCGGGTGACATCGTCGCGCTCGACGTTCACCCCGAGGGTGACCTTGCCCGTCGGCGCGTCGTCGGTGAGCCTGCCGGGCCGCACGATCGTCCAGCCCAACCCACGACGCCGCAGGTCCTGCTCAGCGGCACGCTTGGCGTCGAGGTAGGCGCCGAACACCTCACCGACATCCGGCGGGTTCTGTGGTTTGCCTGCGCCCATCGAGCTGATCTGCAGGAAGCGTGGCACATCCGCGCGCTCGGCGGCGTCGGCCAGCAACACCGATCCGGCGCGGTCCACACTGTCTTTGCGCTCCACCCCGCTGCCGGGTCCTGCGCCCGCCGCGAACACGGCCACGTCCGCGCCGTCGAGGTGCTCGGCGAGCCCGTCCGCGTCGAGGCTCTCCAGATCGGCGACCACCGGCTGGACACCGTCGGCACGCAAGTCGTCGGCGTGCTCGGAGTGGCGGATCAACCCGAGCACGGTCTCCGATCGCTCGGCGAGGAGCCTGCCCAGGTGGCGGGCGATCTGTCCGTGTCCTCCTGCCAGCACAACGCGCATGCCCCCACCCTAGGCACGCGGCCGCCCGCGCGCTCGGATCAGCTGCGACTCGGGGCGGGCGCCTCGGCGGTCAGCAACTGGTCGTAGACGACCTCGTTGACCCAGCGGGACACGGCGGTGTGCTCGGCGGCTGGTGCGTCCTCGAAGGACCGCCCCGCCAGTTCCACCCGCACGTCGTCGTTGTCCGCGCTGAGCACCGCGACTCCGAACTGGCGGGCGCGGATCAGGCAGCTGGACACGAAGTCCTCGCCGTCGGTGACGGCCTTGGGGACGACGATCGCGGCGTTGGTGAACCGCGCGAAGGGCACCGCGGCCGTCAGTGCGGTGCGCCAGTGCCGCGACGGCGCGAGGACGCCGGTGAGCTGCGCGGCGGGCGGCGGCACCCGGCCCTCCATCTCGGGCCACACCCAGGTGGAGATCTCGGCCCGGTCGAGCACCGGCGTGCTGCCGAGGCACAACCGTTCGGCGTGCGCCTCCGGCTGGAGTTCGGCGACGCCGACGATGCGGCGCCCGAGCAGCTTGAGCGGGGGCAGGACCGTGCCCGGCCAGTCGAGCGCCCGCGCGGAGAGCTCGGCGAGGTCACCCACGGACGTGGGCAGCGGGAAGGTCGAGGACAGGCGTGTGGAACACACCCGGATCTCGTTGTCGATCGTGGCACGTCCGGGCATTCCGGTCACGGTCGTCCGCCTCCCTCGTCTGGATCTCGCCGCGTCGGCGCTCGTCGTCGGCGCTCGCTGTCCCCAGCGGTGCTGCCGGTCCCCTGACTAAAACAGCTTTGCGGGGATTCCTCGCCGTTCGGCGGCGGGCAGTACGACCGGCGGCGTCGAGCGGTCGGTGACCGGTCGACGAGCGGTTCGGGAAGTTCAGCGCCGCTGTGCTGCCGTTCGGGTGAGAGCAGGCTCAACCATGATCAATGCTGGTCAGCGACTGCGGGATCGTCGACAGCGTGCAGCAGCGCACTCCGCGCGACCAGTCAGAGGGCATCGTGGAACGTGGGCGGGTGGCCCGGTAACGCCAGTTCCCCACTGCACTCTCAGTCGCTCGAGTCGGCGTGTTCGTGCTCGCGCATCCGCTGCTGGATCGCCTCGGCGGCGGGAAGTAGCGGACGGGCCAGCTTCGGCAGTTCGGCACGCACACTGTGCACCACCAGTCCGAGTGAAGCGACCACACCGCCGTCAGCGTCCCGGATGGGGACGGCGACCGAGCAGTTCCCGAGCGTCATCTCCTCCGAAGTCTGCGCGAACCCGCGCTGCCGGATGGCCTGGAGTTCCCGCCCGAGCCGCCCGGGCTCGACGATCGTGTACGGCGTGTGGCGGAGCAGCGCCTGCTCGCAGTACTCGTGCACCAGCGGCGCAGGCGCGTGCGCCAGCAGCACCTTGCCGACACCGGTCGAATGCAGCGGAAGCCTCCCCCCACTGCGCGAGATGATCGGCGCCGAGCGGCGGCCGGTGAGCTTTTCGACGTAGACCGCTTCGAGGCCGTCGCGCACCGCCAGGTGCACGTTCTCGCCGGTCGTCTCGTAGAGCTCCTGCATGTACGGCAGCGCCGTGCGGCGCAGTTCCGCGTGCACCGGGGCGAGCAGGCCGATCTCCCACAGCCGCAGCCCGACGGCGTAGCGCCCGTCGCCCTCGCGATTCAGCGCGCCCCACTGGACGAGCTCGCCGACCAGCCGGTGCGCGGTGGCCAGCGGGATCTCGGATCTGCGGGCGATCTCGGTGAGCGTCAGCCTGGTGTGACCGATGTCGAACGCGGTGAGCACTCCCAGGGCGCGCGCCGTCACCGACCGGCCGGGATCCCGGCTGTTGCCCGCCATGTCACCCCTTTCGCCGCGAGCGCTCGCGCGCCCTCCCCCAGCCCAGCACAGTCCGATCCGAGTTCCAAGAGCCGGACGCGGATCTCACGATGTGCAAGACCGGTGTTCGGCGAGCGCGCGATCCACGAACGCTCCCGCGGAGCCGAGGAACGACGCGGGGTCCAACGCCGCGTCGACACCGTCGGTGCCGAGCGCACCCGTCACGTCGGTGTCGTCGAGGAGGACCTCGCGCAGGTGGCGGCCTTGCTCGACGGCCTCGGCGCAAGCGTGTTCCACGCGGTCGTGAGCGGGGAGCCTGCCGAAGTGCGGGGTGAGCGCTGCGACGACGCTCTCGGCCATCACCAGCCCGTGCGTACTGTCCACATCGGAACGCATTCGGTCGGGGTGGACATTCAGTCCGCCGCAGACCTCGCGCATCGCCGCGGCGGCGCCGCCGGTGAGCCGCAGCAGTTCCCGCAGCGTCTCCCACTCCGCGTGCCACGGTCCCGCCGGCCGCGCATCCTCGGCGAGCATTCCCGCGTACAGGCTCGAGACGAGCCCCGGGGCACGATGCGCGGCGGCCGAGGTGAGCACCGAGCCGACCGGATTCCGCTTGTGCGGCATCGTCGACGACGTGCCGCGACCGGGCGCGGATGGTTCGGCCACCTCGGCGATCTCGGTACGGCCGAGAGTGACCACGTCGCGGGCGATCTTGCCGAGCGCGCCGAGGACCCGGGCGAGCGCACCGCCGAACGCGACGCTGTCACCTCGCAGCGTGTGCCACGGCACGGCGGGATCGGCAAGTTCGAGGCGACGGGCGAGCGCCGTGCGAACCTCGATCCCCGCGTCGCCGAGCGGGGCGAGCGTGCCGACCGCACCACCGAACTGGAGCGGATGATCCATTGTGGTCAGTTGCTGCAGTGCGGTGTCGACGCCGTGCATCCAGCCGGCTGCCACGCAGCCGAACGTGGTCGGCGGGCCGTGCTGACCGAACGACCTGCCCGGCAGGACGGCCTCACGGTAGTCGCCGGCCAGCCGCGCGCACGCATCGGCGACAGACCGTGCGTCGTCGAGGATCGGCCCCAGCGCGCGACGACGAACCAGCACCCCGGCGGTGTCCACGACGTCCTGGCTGGTGGCTCCGAAATGGACGGAGCGGGCCGCGTCCTCGGGAACCAGAGCCGTGAGGTCGCGGACGAGCGGAATCGCGGGGCTTCCGGAACTCGCCGCCCGCCTGCCGATCGAGGCGATGTCGAACAGGTCCGCTCGACAGTGCTCGACGACGACGTGCGCGTGCTCGGCCCGGACGAGCCCCGCCTCGGCGAGTGCTTCCGCGAGCGCGGCCTCGACGTCGAGCATCGCCTGCACCCACGCCCGGTCGTCCAGCTCGGCGGCGACGGACTCGGAGGTGAACAGCGGATCGAACAGCTCAGAGGGCATGGGCTCACTTTCGGGCAGCAGCGGACGACGGGCAAACCCCGCTCCACCGTGCGCTTCGGTGATCACCCCACGACACCCACGTTTCCGCTCACCCGAAGACCGCCGCGCCGGGTCGATCGGGGTGGCACGATGCGCCCGTGCCACCCCGGCCGACGAACGATCAGGTGTTGTCCTCGCTCATGGTGATGTCGCCGTTGACTCCGCGCGGGAAGAACCCGCCGGAGTCCGCGGCCTCGTTGGTCAGGTACACGACGTTGAGCACCTGGCCGGCGCTACGGCTGTAGGTCACGCCGAACTCGTCGGTGGGCACGATGTTCGCCCGTCCGTCGGTCTCGATGCCCTGGTCCAGATCGTCCGCACCGTCGAGGCTGTCCCGCGCGTCGGAGAGCTTCGCGGTCGCGTCGGCGTAGTTCGGACTGAGCAGGCCCGTGCCGAGCAGGCCGGTGTCCATCTCGGTCATGACCGTGCGAATGTTGGCCGCGTGGTAGGCCTCGGCGGCGAGAATGCCCGCCGCGGCTTCCAGATACGTCGCGTTGGTGATCAACGGCGCCGCGCCCTTGTAGGCGGTGACACCGACGTCTTCGAACAGGAACGCCGCGAGCAGGAAGTTTTCCTCGTTGGCGAACGCGTCGAAGGGTTCCCCCTCCTCGACCAGACCGGCCGCCTGCGCCGCCGCGGTGAAGCTGTTCTGCAGGTCGATCGGGGGCTGACCCACAGCGGCCGAACCCAACGCACTACGCAGGAACTCGACGTGCGCACGCTCGTCGGCGGCGATCTCCTCGGCGTACTGCTTGACCTTCTTGCTGCGGAACTTCACCTGCCTGCCGCCGGTGACCGGGCCGCGCTCGCCGTGGCCGCCGGTCAGCGAATCCGGCAGCGGCGCACCGTTGACGGCGAACGAGTAGAACTGGCCTTCGAGGTACTCGAGGTTCAGCGCGAAGTTGAGCACCGCCGCGTCGCTGGGCTGTTCCTGCGCCGAGGCGGCGCCCGCGAGAACGCTCGAGGACAACGCGCTCGCACCGACGACACCGAGACCGCCGATCCCGGCGGACCGCAGAAAGCGACGCCGGTCGGTCTCGTTCTCCGCGCTGCGGTTGATCATTCCCGCGATGTACTGCTTGCCGAACATGCAGACCCTCCAGGGGATGTGGCTGGCACACCGGGCCTGCGCGGTGGGCGGGGACACGAAGACCTGGTGCGGCTTGACGTGGCGGATTCGGCACCGCAGCTTCGCCCGATTGCGACAACGCCCGAGATTACTCCGAAGGAGTGATCTCGGACACGGCCGACGAGGCTCGATCCGCCCTGCCTCCCCCAGCCCCGGCCCGTCCCGCACCGCGGGGTGGCAAATTCGCGCGAATTTGCCACCCCGCCATCCACAGGGGGCGGAGTTGTCCCCACCCGACCGGGTCGGCGCCGCGGGTGGTTCGGCGGTGACGAGTTGCCGTTCGACGGTTCCGGTCGTTGTTGTCACTCGACCCGAAGGCGCGACCCCGGGTGTTGCCAAGAAGGCCCTGGTCCTCGATCGCACGTGCTCCGCGCGGTCACCCGAACGCCGAAGCGTTCTCCGTCGCCCATTCGCGGAACGTGCGGGCGGGTCGTCCGGTGACCTGTTCGACCGTCGGCTGGGGAACGACGGACGCCTCAGGAGGGTTCGTGCCGAAGCCGAGGAACACCTCCACGGTCTCGTCGTCGAAGCCCCACGCTCGATACATCGCCTCGGCCTGCTCCGCGTCGAGATCGACGACCTGCAGCTCGCGTCCGATCGCCGCCGACAGGACAGCCACCTGCTCGAACACCGTGATCGCTTCCGGGCCGGTGACGGTGTACAGCTGCCCACCGTGCTTGTCCGTGGTGAGTGCTTGCACCACCACAGCCGCGATGTCGGCTTCGTGCACGACGGTCCCCGGATTACCCGCGAACGGCTCCCGCACGAGGCCTTCGTCGCGGATCGAGTCGGCCCACCACAGGGCGTTGGACATGAAGCCCACCGGCGCGATCCTCGTCCACCGCAGCGAACTCGCTTCCACGAGCGCGTCGAACGGTCCCGAGTCGGGGCCGTCGAGCACCGTCACCGAACCGACGCCGGCTCGCTCGGCCATCGCGACGAGGCGCTCGCCGGTCCGCAACGGAGCCTGCTCGTCGCCACCGAAGGTGATGAAGTGCGCCGCGCTCACCCCGTCGAACACGCCTGTCAGCGAAGCCGGATCGGTGAGGTCGCCACGCACCACCTCGACCCCCGCCGGAAGATCGGCGCGCGACGGGTCACGTGTGAGGGCGCGGACCGGGTGCCCCGCAGCGTGCAGTTGAGCGACGACCTGCCGACCGACCGTTCCGGTCGCTCCTGTCACGAGAATGGTCATGATCTCCTCCGTCAGTTGCCGAGCTGGTGGAACTTGCGGATGGCCAGCGGCAGGAAGATCGCCGAGATGATCACCGGCCACACCAATGCCATGAGGATCGCGTTCTGTTCGATCCAGCTGTCGCCCAGCGGAGCCGGGTTGCCGAACAGCTCGCGGATCGCGTTCGCCGTCGACGAGACCGGGTTCCACATCGCGATCCAGCCGAGCCAGTCCGGCATCAAGGACGGCGGAGTGAACACGCTCGAGACCATGCCGAACGGGAACGCCACGGCGAACAGGTTGCCCGCGGCCTCCTGGTTGGGGGTAATTAGTCCTAAGTAGACACCGATCCAGATCAGCGCGAACCGCAACCACAGCAACAGACCGAACGCCGCCAGCGTGGCGAGCAACCCTCCGTCGGAGCGCCATCCGATCGCCACCGCGATCACGGCGAGCACGATCAAGTCCAGCGCCGCGTGCAGCACGTCGGAGACACCTCGCCCGGTGACCACCGCGGAGGGGGCCATCGGCATCGAGCGGAAGCGGTCGGTGACGCCCCGCTCCTTGTCGATGACCACCGACATCGCGGTGTTCATGAACCCGAACGCCATCGTCATCGCGAACATGCCGGGCATCGCGTAGGAGACGTAGTCGGTGCCGTTGCCGACGTCCATCGCACTACCGAAGACGTAGACGAACAGCAGCACCGACACGATGGGGAAACCGAGCTGCCAGGCGATCAGCGACGGTTGTTTGACGAGGTGGGTCAGGTCGCGCTGCACGATCGTCCAGCAGTCCGCCACCGCCCAGTAGGCACGGCGCGCCGGTCCCTCGTGCTCGACGCGCGGGGTCGTGGTGGTCATGCTCGGAGTCCTTCCGGAACGTTCTCGGCGACAGACGGGCCAGGGCTGTCCTCTTCGGACTCGGCGGGTCGCCCGGTCAAGCGCAGGAAGACCTCGTCCAGGGTGGGGCGACGCAGCCCGATGTCCTCGACGCGGATCCGGGCGTCCTGCAGGGTCCGAGCCACGTCGGTCAGTGCCGCGACGCGCTCGGAGACCGGTGCGTGGACGCGGAGTTCCTCGGTGTCGACCTGCGGTTCGCTCGCCGCCACCCGCGAGACGACCTGTGTCGCCGCATCGAGGTCACCCGGTTCGCACAGGACGACCTCGATGCGATCGCCCCCGATGGCGCGCTTGAGCCCGTCGGGGGTGTCTTCGGTGATCGTGCGGCCGTGGTCGATGACCGCGATGCGGTCGGAGAGTTTGTCCGCCTCGTCGAGGTAGTGCGTGGTGAGCAGCACCGTGGTCCCGGCGTCCGCGAGCTGCCGCACGGCGTCCCAGACCTCGCTGCGTCCACGCGGGTCGAGGCCGGTGGTCGGCTCGTCCAGGAACAGCACCTCGGGAGCGAGGATCATGCTCGACGCGAGGTCGAGCCGCCGGCGCATACCACCGCTGAACTTGCTCGCCTGCTGGTCGGCGGCCTCGGTGAGGCTGAACTGTTCGAGCAGCTCGTCTGCTCGGCGCCGGGCCGCGGCCCGGTCGAAGTGGAACAGCCGAGCGAACATGCGCAGGTTCTGGCGCGCGGTGAGGATCTCGTCTACCGCCGCGCTCTGACCGGTGAGGCCGATGCGGGTGCGCACCGTGCGGGGGTCCTCGTTCACGTCGGCACCGCCGACCGTCGCCCGTCCGCCGTCCATCCGGATCAGCGTCGACAGGATGCGGACCGCGGTGGTCTTGCCCGCGCCGTTCGGCCCGAGCAGGCCTTGCACGCTGCCGCGGCGGACCGTCAGATCCAGTCCGTCGAGGGCTTGTTTGGCGCCGTAGCGTTTGCGCAACCCTTCGGCGACCACGGAGTACTCCGTCCCCATTCCCCAGCTCCTTCCCCGTGTCGTCGTGACCCCGGGGGGGCCACTGGGTACACTGTACCGCGTACATCGTATCGAGTACAACGTACTCGGTATTGCGTGCGACGTCCCGAGCAGACCCGACTCGTAGAATCAGCCCCACCATGACGACGGAATCCAGCCCATGACGTCCGAACACAGCGGCAGCGGCGACCTCAACCGGAGCCTCGAGCTGCTCTGGGACGGCAAAGAACCGGCGACTCGCGGCCCGAAACCCGGCACCACGCTGAACGAGATCGTCGACGCCGCCGTCGCCCTCGCCGACCGCGACGGTCTCAGCGCCCTGTCCATGCGCAAGGTCGCCACCGAACTGGACGTCGGCACCATGACGCTGTACCGCTACGTCCCCGGCAAGGGCGAACTGCTCGACCTCATGCTCGATCGGGTGGCCCGCCTCGGCGAGGACGCCGAGCGGCAACGCGGCAAGGACTGGCGCACCACCATGGAGTTCGTCGCGCGCGGAAACTGGGAGTTGTTCTTCGAACACCCGTGGCTGCTGCAGGTCAACCAGTCACGGCCGCTGCTGGGGCCCAACGCGCTCGCCGGAATGGAGTTCGCACTCGAAGGGCTCGACGGCCTCGGACTCAGCGGCCGCGACAAGATCTCGATCCTCATGGCCGTCGAGCACGTCGTCACAGGCACTGCCCGCACCTACGTGCTGCAAAACCAGGTCATCGCCGACACCGGCATCAGCGACGAGGAGTTCTGGGCCGCACAGGTACCCATCTTGGAACGCGTCATGGGCACCGGGGACTACCCCCAACTCGCCGCACTCGACGACGACTCGTTCAGCATCGAAGCCACCGAAGCGATGGAGGTGGCGCTGCGCGCGGTCCTCGACGGCCTCGAAGGCTTCATCGCGGCCAGGAGCGCCACCGCCGGCCCGGCCTGAACACCGAGGCGAAGCGCCACGAGTTGAGCCGGGCGCCTGCGGCTTCCCGAGCTCTTCGCGGCACGCCGAACTCTTTGGCAACCCCGCATCGCCGAACGACACCCGCTGACCGACGTTCACCAGGCGCGGCACCAAATCGCGAAAGACAAGATCATCATCCAGCTTGTACGGTGATGCGGTGTCGAAGCGCCTCTTGTTCGTCGCCCTGGCCGGGCATGGCCATGTCACTCCGACGATTCCGTTGGTCGAGGAACTCGTGCGGCGCGGCCACCGGGTCGACTACGCGACCAGCAGCGAGTTCGCGGAGAAGGTGACGGAGGCTGGAGCCGAGTGGGTCGAACTGCCGGATCTCGACCCGTTTCGACCACCGGCCGACGTGGGCCCCGAGGTGATCGCACTGTGGTTTCGGCATTTCTTCGCAGCGCTGGCAGCTGTCTACCCAGTGCTGCTCGAACACTGCCAGAACCGGCGTCCGGACCTGGTCTGCTACGACGCCACCCACTGGCCGGGCCGGTTGGTGGCGGCGAAGCTGGAAATCCCGGCGGTGCGCACGGTCCCGAACCTGGCCGAGAACGAGCACTACGGCCAAGTCAGCGAAGAACTGGCCGCCGGGCTTGGCCCCGACCATCCCGAGATGGTCGCCTTCGCCAAGGACGTAGCGACGTTCGCCGCTGACCATGACGTCGAACTCGACGTCCCTGCCACCTTCGACGTCACCGAGGCGTTGAATCTGGTCTTCGTGCCGCGAGCGTTCCAACCTGCCGGGGACACCTTCGACTACCGGTTTCAGTTCCTCGGCCCCATGGTCGGGTCCCGCGCCGAGACAGAGCCGTGGTCACCGCCGGATTCACGGCGTCCGGTGCTGTACGTGTCGTTGGGGTCGATCTTCACCGACCACCCGGAGTTCTACCGGACCTGCGTCGACGCGTTCGGCGACGGTCCCTGGCAGGTCGCGATGACGATCGGCCAGACCGACCCGGCCGCGTTGGGCCCGGTGCCGGCGACGGTGGACGTGCGCCCCTGGTTCCCGCAGCCGGCGGTGTTGGCTCATGCGGCCGCGTTCGTCACACACGCCGGGATGAACTCCACAATGGAGGCACTGTCCTGCGGAGTCCCACTGGTCACACTGCCGCAGATGCCGGAACAAGCCGTCAACGCAGAACGCATCCAGCACCTCGGGCTCGGAAAACGCCTCGACACCGACACGCTCACCGCCGAGACCCTTCGGGCCACGGTCGACGAGGTCGCAGCGAACCCGGACACGGCGGCGAATCTGGAACGGATGCGCCGCGCCATCGCCGACAGCGGCGGCGCAGCTCGCGGAGCCGACCTGATCGAGACTCAGGCGTGAGCCTTTGTGGTGGCTATAGCAACCAAAAAGGCTCACGCCTGGTTCAGGGCGGCGAGTTGGATCAGGTTGCCACAGGTGTCGTCGAAGACGGCGGTGACGACCGGGCCGAGATCGGTCGCGTCCTGAGTGAACTCGACACCCAGGCTTTTGAGCCGCTCGACCTCGGCGTGCACGTCGTCGACGGCGAACTGGGTGAACGGGATGCCGTCCGCGGCCAGAGCCTTCTTGAACGGACCCGCCGCCGGGTGGCCGTCCGGCTCCAGCAGCAGCTCGACGCCGTCCGGATCGACCGGCGACACGACGGTGAGCCAGCGCGCCTCGCCTGCAGGCTCGTCGGTCTTCTTGATGAACCCGAGCTTGTCGGTGTAGAAGGCGAGCGCCTTGGCCTGGTCATCGACGAACACACTGGTGATGTTGATACGGATCACGGGTTCGGTTCCTCTCGATCGATGGGCCACCGCTCGACGATCGAACGCAGCGGACTCGTGTCGAGGTGGTGGAACTTGTACCGGCCCTGCCGCCGGGTATGCACCAAGCCGGCCTTTTCGAGCACCTCGAGGTGCTGCGAGACGGCTTGGCGCGAGGAGCCCAGGCCGTGCTTCACGGTCAGGCGCCCGCAGATCTCGAACAACGTCTGTCCGTCCTTGTCGGCCAGCTCGTCCAGGATCGTCCGTCGCGTCCCGTCGCCAATGGCCTTGAAAAGCTCGGGGTTCGCGTCCACGAGCCCTTTATAGGCAAGTCTCCACTTGCCTGTCAACGTTCGGCGACCCTTCCATCGTGCCGCTACGTGCCCACATCACTCCGCGCCTACGCCGAAGCAGCGACTTCGTACCGAAACCCCCGGAGTAGCGGCGAGCCAGTTGCCCAAAGGTCGCGACCACTTCGCGGCGGCGCGTCGGCTTGCCGCAGGCAGCGCGACCACGGGCAAGGTCGGTCGCGCCCCGAGACTCGCCCGCGTGAGCCTTTTTGGTGGCTATGGGCACCAAAAAGGCTCACGCTCGCCGGGGCACGGTGTAGCGGCGATGTGACGAACTGGCGCAAGGATCGGATCGGGGCTGCCCAACACGGCGAGAACCCCTTCGCGCCGCGATCACTCGTGAACTGTGCCGCGTCAGCACATGCACGACCACCGTGATCGAACAACGCAACAAGTAAGGGCCCGCCAACGGCGGGCCCTTACTATCGTCGGTTCGAAGAGGGCGATTTCGTCGTCGCCCCGTGGTGCGCGAGGAGGGAGTTGAACCCTCACGTCCTTACGGACACACGGACCTGAACCGTGCGCGTCTGCCATTCCGCCACTCGCGCGTGACTGGCCGGTACTGCGGAGCCAGCGTACTACTTCCGCGTTCGGCCTCCGACAGCGGGCCGATCACTCCTCGCCGGGCCCGTTGCCGTGTTGGCTGAGCAACACTAGCACGCGCTGACGAGGGACTTCCGCGAGGGTCACGCCCCTGTTCGTAACTAGTCGGTGTCACCGTCCGATGGCACAGATAGGATGGCTCAAGAAGTCGAGTGCGTGAAAGGGGATCGCCGTGGGCCTCGTGCAGCGCTTCGAGCGCCGCCTCGAAGGCATGGTCGGGAACAGCTTCGCGCGCGTGTTCGGTGGCAAGGTCGTCCCACAAGAGGTCGCCCAGGCACTGCAGCGGGAAGCCGACCTGCAGGTCAGGGAGCTCGCAGGGGGGCGGTTACTCGCCTGCAACCACTTCGTGGTGCAGTTGAGCCCTGCCGACCACGATCGGCTCGCAGGCGAGGAGGAACAGCAGGTCACGAACCTTCTCGCCGATTGCGTCCAGGAGCATCTCACCGAACAGGGGTGGGACACCTATGGTGACGTCGTAGTCTCCCTGGAGCGCTCTGAAACGCTGCACACGGGACAGTTCCGAATCAGATCGTCCGTCGACCCCGACGTAAGCCGACGGCCGGCAACACCTCGTACCGCAGGAGACCGACCCATGAGCCAGCCACCAGGCCACTACCCCCAGGGTGATCCGTACGGCCAGCAGGCGCAGTACGGCTACGACCAGGGCTATGGCCAGGGCCAGTACGGCCAGGGCCCCCACTACGGCCAGGACCCCCACTACGGCTACGGTCAGCCCGCCTACGACCAGGGCTATGGCCAGCAGTTCCAGCCCGGGTACGACCAGGGCTACCCGCAGGGTTACGGACAGGGCTACGGGCAGCCGGCCCCCGACTACCCGGCACAGGCCTACGCGGCTCCGCCGCCGCACCCGGGCTACGACCAGGGCTACTCCCAGCCCGGATACGACCCCGGCTACGGCCAGCAGCCGGGTTACGGCCAGCAGCCCGGGTACGACCAGGGCTACGGCCAGCCGGGTTACGACCCCGGCTACGGCCAGCAGCCCGGATTCGAGCAGGGCTACTCCCCGCAGCCCGGCGGCGCCTACCCGCCGTCCGGTGGCTTCCCCGACCAGTACGCGCAGCCCGGCGGCGCCTACCCGCCGAGCGCTCCGGGCGGCTACCCCGCTCCGGGCCAGCAGCTCAGCGCGGTCCTGCAGCTCGACGACGGATCGAACCGTTCGTACACGCTGCAGCACGGCTCGAACGTGATCGGGCGTGGCCAGGAGGGCCAGTTCCGGCTCCCCGACACGGGTGTGTCGCGCAAGCACATCGAAATCACCTGGGACGGCCACAGCGCCATGCTCGCCGACCTCGGGTCCACGAACGGCACCACGGTGAACGGCACCCCGGTGCAGACTTGGCAACTGGCCGACGGGGACGTCATTCGCGTCGGCCACTCGTCGCTGGTGTTCCGCAGCCAGGGCTGAGAAACCCGCTGCGCACTGCGCCGGTCCCGCCGGCGCAGTGCGGGAACACCGACCAGGACACGGAGTAGGAGCGTTCACAACAAGTGCCAGAGCTGGTCATTCAGCTGACCAGAGCAGGGTTCCTCGCCCTGCTCTGGTTGTTCGTGCTGGCCGCGCTGCGCGTGGTGCGTTCCGACCTCCACTCCGCGTCCGGGATGCGAGTGCCCGTTCCGGGCGCTTCGGCGTCGGGCGGCAAGGCGTCGCGAGGCCGCACCAAGGCCCCGCGGCAGCTCGTCGTCACCCACGGTGCGCTGGCCGGGACCCGCATCTCACTGGAGGGTAGGCCGATCACGATCGGTCGCGCCGACGACTCCACATTGGTCATGGACGACGACTACGCGTCGACCAAACACGCGCGTTTGTCCCTCCGAGGAACGGACTGGTACGTGGAGGATCTAGGCTCCACCAACGGCACATACCTGGATCGGGCGAAGGTCACGGGTCCCACGAAGGTCCCGCTCGGCGTTCCGATCAGAATCGGCAAGACGGTGATCGAGCTGCGCTCATGACCCTAGTCCTCCACTACGCAGCCCGCAGCGACCGCGGCCTGGTTCGTTCCAACAACCAGGACTCGGTCTATGCCGGCCCACGACTTCTCGCCCTCGCGGACGGCATGGGTGGCCATGCCGCCGGTGAGGTCGCCAGCAAGGTCGTCATCGCGGCCCTCGCGCCGCTCGACGACGACGAACCCGGTGACGACCTGCTCGGCCAGCTCCGCGACGCGGTGTTCTCCGGCAACGGCGCGATCTCCGAACTCGTCGCCAGCGACCCGGACCTGGACGGGATGGGCACCACGCTGACCGCCGTCCTGTTCGCGGGCAGCAAGCTCGGCCTGGTGCACATCGGCGACTCCCGCGCCTACCTCGTGCGCGACGGCGAATTCGCCCAGATCACCCACGACGACACCTTCGTCCAGTCGCTGATCGACGAAGGCCGGATCACCGAGGAAGAAGCCGCCAACCATCCGCAGCGGTCGCTGCTACTGCGGGCGTTGACCGGCCACGAGACCGAGCCCAGCCTCACCGTGCGTGAAGCGAGGGCCCGCGATCGCTACATGCTGTGCTCCGACGGACTCTCCGGTGTGGTCAGCGAAGAGACGATCGCCGAAGCGCTGCGGATCAACGACCCGCAGCAGTGCGCCGACCGGCTCATCGAGCTCGCCCTCAAGGGCGGCGGCCCCGACAACGTCACCGTCGTCGTCGCCGACGTCGTCGACGTCGAGTTCGGCGAGAACGCCCCCATCGTCGGGGGGGCCGCGGGAAATGGTGAGGAGGCACCGCAGCCGGACTCGGCCGCTGCGCGTGCCTCCGCCGCCACGATGCCGCGCCCGCAACCCCAGCGGGTCGATCCGACCACCCCGCCGCCCGAGGCGAAGAAGCGGCGCTGGTGGATTCCCGTCCTCGCGGTGGTCGGCGTGCTCGTCGTCCTCGCGGGGATCGCCCTGGTCGGCCGCTGGTGGCTGGACAGGCAGTACTTCATCGGACTCAACACCGACGACAACGTCGTGATTTACCAGGGTATGCAGGGTTCCGCGCTCGGCGTGGCGCTGCATCGCGAGGTCGAGGGCTCCTGCGCACCGGGCGCGCCCGCAGGCTGCCAGACCATCAACATCAAGGACTTGCAGCAGGCGCAGCGTCCGGACGTGCGCAACGGCATCACCGAGGTCAACGGCCTCGACGAAGCCCGGGCGTCGATCCAGCAACTGCGGGCCACCGCGCTGCTGCCGGAGTGCGAGAAGCCCGACCCGCAGCCCACCCCTCAGCCGAACCCGGACCAGCCGGGCGAGCAGCCGAACCCGGACCAGCCCGGTGACCGGCCCGGCGAGCCCGCCCCGCCGCCCGGGCCTGACGATCCTCCGCCGGACGCTCAGCAGCCGGGCGACCGTCCAGACCAGCAACCCAACCCGGAAGCCACCCCGCTGAACACACCGGCGCAGGAACCGGGTGTCACCTGCCGGACGGTGAGCTGATGTCTCAGCCGGTCGCCGCAGCCGGAGCCACCTCCGCCGGCTCCGCACCGGCTCCGCGAGCCACCGCTCGGCGGGGCACCGAGTTGTTCCTGCTCATCGGCGCCGCCGTGATCGTCACCGCGGCGCTGGTGCTGGTGGAGATCAACCAGGAAGCGACCCTGACCCGGCAGATCCTGTACTACGGGGCGGCGTTCCTTGGGCTGTTCGGACTCGCACACGTCGCGGTGCGTCGCTGGGCGCCGCACGCCGACCCGCTGATCCTGCCGCTGGTGGCGTTGATCAACGGGCTCGGGCTGGTCGTCATCCACCGGGTCGACCTCGGCAACGCGGAGGAAGCCGCCGGGTCCGGTGCGACGTTCACCGCCGACAACCCGAAACAGGTCCTCTGGACCCTCGTGTCCATCATCCTGTTCTGCCTGGTGCTCGGGCTGGTCAAGGATCACCGCACGCTCGCCAAGTACGCCTACACCTGCGGACTCACGGGTCTCGTGGCACTCGCGTTGCCTGCCGTGCTGCCCAGCATGCTCGCCCCCGAGATCAACGGGGCGAAGATCTGGCTGCGCCTCGGACCGCTGTCCATCCAGCCGGGTGAGTTCGCCAAGATCCTGCTGATGGTGTTCTTCGCGGCGTACCTGGTCGCCAAGCGCGACCTGTTCACCACCGCGGGCCGCCGGTTCCTCGGCGTGGACTTCCCCCGCCCCCGCGACCTCGCCCCGCTGCTCGTGGCGTGGGCGCTGTCCATCGGCATCGTGGTGCTCGAACGCGACCTCGGAACGTCGCTGCTGTTCTTCGGCATCCTGCTGGTGATGCTCTACATCGCCACCGAACGAGCGGTGTGGGTGTTCATCGGCCTGACGTTGTTCGGCGTGGGCTGCGCCATCGCCTACCCGATGTTCGGGCACGTGCAGCAGCGCGTCGACGGCTGGCTCAACCCGCTGGAGAGCGAAAGCGCCTATCAACTCCAGCAGGCCCTGTTCGGGATGGCGACCGGAGGCATCGGTGGAACCGGCCTCGGCGGTGGGCGACCTGCCATCGTCCCGTTCGCGCAGAGCGACTTCGTGATCGCGTCGTTCGCCGAGGAACTCGGGTTCGTCGGGCTGGCCGCACTGCTGATGATGTACCTGCTGCTGATGATGCGCGGCCTGCGGTCCGCGCTGGCGGTGCGCGATTCCTTCGGCAAGCTGCTCGGCGGCGGCCTGTCGTTCGCCATCGCGCTGCAACTGTTCGTCGTCGTCGGCGGGGTCACCGGCCTCATCCCGCTCACCGGTCTGACCGCGCCGTTCATGGCCTACGGCGGTTCGTCGCTGCTCGCCAACTACATGCTGGTCGCCCTGCTGCTGCGTATCTCCGACGCGGCGCGCAGGCCACAGACGCCCAGCACGCCGAAGCCGAAGCAGGCGCCGATCGCCGAAGCGCATACCGAGTTGGTGGAGCGTCCCCGATGAACAAACCACTCCGGCGAGTCGCGATCGCGATGATGGCGATGGTCGTGCTGCTGATGGCCAACGCCACCTACGTCCAAGTGATCAAGGCCGACGAGCTGCGCAACGACCAGCGCAACAGCCGCACCCTCTACGACGAGTACTCCCGTCCGCGCGGGCAGATCATCGCGGGCGGCGAGTCGCTGGCGAACTCGACCGAGACGAACGACAACCTGCGGTTCCTCCGGAACTACCCTGGCGGACCGGCGTTCGCCCCGGTCACCGGCTACCACTCGTTCGTCTACGGCTCGAACGGCATCGAACGCGCCCAGAACGACATCCTCAACGGCACCGACGACAGCCTCGCGTTCACCCGGCTCTCCGACCTCGTCACCGGGCGCGAACCGGCCGGCGCCGACGTCGAGCTGACGGTCAATCCGGCGATGCAGCGCACCGCATACGAGCAGCTGACCAGCAAGGGCTTCGAGGGCTCGGTGGTCGCGCTGGACCCGAAGACCGGCGGCATCCTGGCGATGGCCAACGCCCCGTCCTACGACCCGAACCGGCTCGCCGGCCACAGCGCCGAGCAGTTGGAACAGGAGTGGAACGCGCTCAACTCGCAGGAGGGCGATCCCATGACGAACCGGGCGGTCTCCGAGATCTACCCGCCCGGGTCGTCGTTCAAGATGATCACCGCGGCGGCCGCACTGGAGAGCGGGTACACGCCGAACAGCCCGGTGCAGGCTGCTTCGTCGATCACGCTGCCGAACACGAACACGCGGCTGCCGAACTACAACGGGAACAACTGCGGCAGCGGCTCCACGGCACCGCTGACCGAGGCCCTCGCCCGCTCGTGCAACACCGCGTTCGCCGAGATCGCAGGCGACGTCGGCGCCGAGAAGATGCGCGAAACCGCCGCCTCGTTCGGGTTCGGCCAGGACCTCAACATCCCGATGCGGGTCGCGAAATCCGACATGGGCCCGATGGAGGACGCCGCCGCGCTGTACCAGAGCGGCATCGGGCAGCGCGACGTGCGTGTCACGCCGATGCAGAACGCGATGATGGTCTCGGCGATCGCCAACGGCGGGTCGCTCATGAAACCGGAGCTGGTCAAGCGCACCGTGGCCCCGGACAAGGAGACCATCGACGAGATGGACCCGCAGAAGCTCGAGCAGGCGGTCTCGCCCGAGGTCGCCGGACAGCTGCGGGACATGATGGTCCAGTCCGAGGAGCGCACGAAGGGCTCCGGCAAGATCGCGAACGTCGAGATCGCATCGAAGACCGGTACCGCCCAGCACGGCGACGCCGCCGACCAGCCGCACGGCTGGTACGTGGCCTTCGCGCCCGCCAGTGACCCGCAGATCGCGCTCGCGGTGATCGTGGAGAACGGCGGCGACGAAGGCGCCGAGGCCACCGGTGGGTCCATCGCCGCCCCGATCGGCCGCGAGGTCATCCGAGCGGGCCTGCAGGGGGGTCGCTGAGTGCTGACCACGGGCCAACTCCTCGCCGAGCGGTACCACCTCGGGCGGCGTATCGCCGTCGGTGGCATGGGCGAGGTGTGGGAGGCCACCGACGTGCGGCTCGATCGCACGGTCGCGGTCAAGGTGCTCAAGCCCGAGCTGTGCGGCGACGCCGAGTTCCTGCACCGGTTCCGCACCGAGGCGCGCACCACGGCCTCACTGAACCACCCCGGTATCGCCGCCGTGCACGACTACGGCGAGACGGCTGCCGTGCCGGACGGGCCGAAGGACACCGCCTACCTGGTGATGGAGCTCGTCGAGGGCGAGCCGCTCGCCGGGATCCTGGCCAGGGAACGCCGGATGCACGCCGACCGCGTGCTGGACATGCTCGAACAGGCCGGCCACGCGTTGCAGGCAGCGCACGAACGCGGCCTGGTCCACCGGGACGTCAAGCCGGGAAACATCCTGGTCACCGCGACCGGCAAGGTGAAACTCACCGATTTCGGGATCGCCAAGGCCGCCGACGCAGCACCGGTGACCCGCTCCGGCATGGTGATGGGCACCGCGCACTACATCGCCCCCGAGCAGGCTCTCGGCGGGGACGCGACCCCGTCCAGCGACGTGTACTCGCTGGCCGTGGTCGGCTGGGAGTGCCTGCAGGGACACCGGCCGTTTCTGTCGGACAACGCGGTGACCGTGGCGATGATGCACATCCGCGACGCACCGCCACCGCTGCACGCGGACGTGCCGCCCGCGGCACGCGCCGTGGTCGAGGCCACACTCGTGAAGGATCCGCGTCGCCGCTACGCGACCGGGGGCGAGTTCGCGCAGGCGGTCACCACCGTGCGCTCGGGCCTGCCGCTGCCCGCGCCAGCGGCGTTGGTGCCGCAACAGCCTCGGCCGGAACGGCACCACACGGGTTCACACCCGATTCCGCAGCAGCTCGCGCACGCGAGCGCTGTCACACCCGGCCCCACGACCGGAATGCACCAGGTCGCGGGCACGTTGCCTCCCGGGGTGATCCCCCCGTATCCGGCGCCGCGCCCACGCAGCCGGATCGGGTTGTGGATCGGGCTGGTCGTCGCGGCGCTGGTCGTCGTGGCGGCAGTGGGAGCCTGGGTGTTGTGGCAAGTGTTCGTCAGCAGCGCTCCGGCCCCCGGAACGACCACGTCCGAGCGGACCACCACCCTGGTGGTCGCGGAGGGACCCGCCGCGTCCGAGGGGGCTCTCATCCGCTTGGATATGGACCCAACGACCACCAGCACCACCACACGGGACACCGAAGTCGGGGGGACCGCACTTCCAGCAGCTGCCGAGCAACGGCTGATGTCACGGGAGGGCGCGTCAGCATGATGGGACGACCGTTGACGAGGATCGGGACGACGCATCGATGAGCTCTCCGCGACTACTCTCCAACCGCTACGAGATCGGCGACACGCTCGGTTACGGCGGGATGTCGGAGGTCCACCGCGGCCGCGACGTGCGCCTGGGCCGAGACGTGGCCGTGAAGGTGCTGCGCGCCGACCTCGCCAGCGACCCGACGTTCCAGCTCCGGTTCCGCCGGGAAGCGCAGAACGCCGCCGCACTCAACCACCCGGCCATCGTGGCCGTCTACGACACCGGTGAGACCGACGTCGACGGTGCCACGCTCCCGTACATCGTCATGGAGTACGTGGACGGCCGGACCCTGCGCGACATCGTCAAGTCCGAGGGTCCGCTGCCGCCGCGCCGCGCGATGGAGGTCATGGCCGACGCCTCCGCTGCGCTGGACTTCAGTCACCGGCACGGCATCGTGCACCGCGACGTCAAGCCGGCGAACATCATGATCACCCGCTCCGGTGCGGTGAAGGTGATGGACTTCGGCATCGCCCGCGCGTTGGCCGACGGCCAGGCCGCGGTGACCCAGACGGCGGCGGTCATCGGCACCGCCCAGTACCTCTCGCCGGAGCAGGCACGCGGTGAGTCGGTGGATGGTCGCAGCGACGTGTACGCGGCGGGCTGTGTGCTGTTCGAACTGCTCACCGGGGAGCCGCCGTTCACGGGGGACTCGCCGGTGGCGGTCGCCTACCAGCACGTCCGAGAGGACCCGCGCAAGCCGTCCGACCTCAACGCGCAGGTTCCGGCGTCGCTGGACGCGGTGGTGCTCAAGGCGTTGAGCAAGAATCCGGCGAACCGCTACCAGTCGACGGCCGAGATGCGCTCCGACCTGGTACGGGTGCTGTCCGGGCAACGTCCGAAGGCGCCGCTGGTCATGTCGGAGGAGGAGCGGACCTCGATGATGGCCGCGCCCGCCGCCGCGACCGAGGTCGTGCCGGGCAGGCACCGTCCGGACGCGCTCGCCGACTCGGAGGAGGACTACGCCTACGAGCAGGAGCGCAAACGCAAGCGCCGCAAGAACGGCATGATCGCCCTGGTCACGTTGCTGTGCGTGGGTGCGTTCGCGTTGGTGGCGTGGGCGGCGAGTCTCATGTTCAGCGGCGCCGACGAAGCCGAGCGGCTGCCGGTGCCGAACTTCATGAACATGACCGAGCAGGCGGCCACGCTCAAGGTCAACAACGAAGGCTGGAACGTCCCGCAGTGGAACCAGTGCCCCTCCACCAAGGAACAGTCGGGCCGGGTCGTGCAGCAGGACCCGCAGGGCGGCACGCTCATCCCGAAGACCCAGCCGATCAACCTCTGTGTCGGCAGCGGTCCGCGCCAGATTCAGGTTCCCGACCTGAGCGGCAAGACCGTGGAGGAGGCGGACTCGCTGCTGCGCGACGTCGGCCTGGAGCTCAGCCCGGTCACCAAGGACCAGGAGACCGAGAACCAGAACGAGATCGGCAAGATCGTCGCGCAGAGCGCCGAAGGCACCGCCGAGGAGGGCACGACGATCGTGGTCACTCTCGGGATCCCGGTGCGGGAGGTTTCGGTCCCCGACGTCACCGACCAGCCCTTCGACGCTGCGAAGGCGACGCTGGAGGGCGCCGGGTTCACCGTGAACCGTGAGGAGACCGACTCCACGGAGCCCGCGAACACGGTGCTGGAGCAGAACCCCACGAGCGGCACGACCGTGCGACCCGGCTCGCCGATCAAGCTGACCGTCTCCAACGGCGAACAGATCACGATGCCGTCGGTGCGGGGTATGAACGAGCGGCAGGCCCAGCAGGCGCTGCGGCAGGCGGGCTGGAACGGTCAGATCTCGACCACGAAGCGTCCGGTCGACGACTTCACCATGATCAACAAGGTGGTCGAGAGCCAGCCCACCGAGGGCTCGCCGATCTCGAAGAACCAGTCGATCACGTTGTTCATCGGCTCGCTCGACGCCGGGAGCAGCACGACGTCGCCGGAGGACGACGACGACGGCGGCCTGTTCCCGTTCCCCAACTAGAGGACGTGCGGGGTCGTTTCGCGTCGTGGGTGGTCCCGTGGCCCGGTCTGCGTAGACGGCAAGAACGCTGTCGAACCACGTACGCAGCCGGACCACCCGCGGGTTCTCAGCGCCCTGCTCGCGAGGACAGCGATGTCGCAGCGTAGGTTGCTACTCAAGAAATCGATCCCGCAGCGAGCAGGGCGCTGAGGTTCCGCCACCCGACCCACCGAGCAAACCTACTGCTAGGAGCTCTCAGAAAGGTCAGCGGTGGGCGGCTGCGGCGACTTGACGCATGCCACGTTCGAGATCGTCGACGACCGTGTCCGGCACGGGGTGTCCGCCTGCGGCCATCCAGTTCGCGAGTAGCCGGTGGCCCCCGTCGGTGAGCACCGACTCCGGGTGGAACTGCACGCCCTCGATCGGCAGCTCACGGTGGCGCATGCCCATGACGATCCCGTCGGCGCTGCGTGCGGTGACCAGGAACTCGTCAGGGACGGTGTCCGCACGGACGATCAGCGAGTGGTACCGGGTCGCGACGAACGGCTGCGGCAGCCCGGCGAACACTCCGCTGTCGTCGTGGAGAATCTCGCTGGTCTTGCCGTGCAGCAGCTCCGGCGCCCGGTCGACGACGCCGTCCCAAACCGCGCCGACTGCCTGGTGCCCGAGGCACACCCCGAGCAGCGGTTTCGAGGTCCGTGCGCACAGCCGGACGACGTCCATCGTCCGGCCGGATCGGTCCGGCGTGCCCGGCCCGGGACTGAGCAGGACCCCGTCGGCGGCCGCGACGTCGTCGTCGGTGACGACGTCGTTGCGGCGCACCTCGCAGTCGGCGCCGAGCTGGGCCAGGTACTGCACGAGGTTGTAGACGAAGCTGTCGTAGTTGTCGACGACGAGTACTCGCACGTCCCACACCCTACGGGAGGCTGTGCGCAGCGATGCCGGGCCGGTGGCCACGGGGTCGGTGACGAGACGGCAACACCTTCCGCCTCGCGACCCACGGGTGTTCGGTGGGCGCCCCGATTGCGTTAACGTGGGGTGAGGAGAACCGGCTGCGACGGCGCTGGGCCTGCATGGTCCGCCCCGGCCGGATCTCGTTGAGACGAACAGCTCGATCACGCGGTCGGCTCCGGGTTCGAGGCCCGGGACGGCCGCACCACCACGCGAGGACGCCATGCCGAAGTCCAAGGTCCGCAAGAAGGACAACTCCGCCGCGCCGCTCGACCGCCGCACCCCGGTGCAGGCGAAGCACCT
Organism: Allosaccharopolyspora coralli; assembly: GCF_009664835.1. NCBI lineage: Bacteria > Bacillati > Actinomycetota > Actinomycetes > Pseudonocardiales > Pseudonocardiaceae > Allosaccharopolyspora > Allosaccharopolyspora coralli. The sequence continues at coordinate 27,798 of NZ_CP045929.1, read as the reverse complement.
CGGCCCGTCGCATCCGGCGTACGTGACCGTGATGCTCGGCATGATGCTGGTAGGCCTGTTGTGGTTGGTCGTGAACTACCTGGCCGGAGAGCGGATCCCCTTCATGTCGGACCTGGGCGCCTGGAACTTCGCGGTCGGCTTCGCTTTCATGATCATCGGCCTGCTCATGACCATGCGGTGGCGCTGAGCCGTACCGGATTGCCCTGACCGGATCTTGACGTTCGGTTTTCGAACAACACGGGTGTAAGTCATCCCCAATGGGGACAACTCCTGTGGACAACTTGAGTAGCGCTTGAGCACACGTCCGTCACACTGGGGCCGTGACAGCCGAGATCGATACTCCGCGCCGCTGGTCCACCCCACTGGGCCTGATCGTGACGGGCTTCGTGCTCACGGCCGCCGCCGCCGTGTGGTGGTGGATCACCACGACCGCGACCGACGCGGTGTTCGTCGGTCTGCTCACCGTGTGCCTCGCCGCCGTGTCTGCGTACCTCGTCCACGCTCGACCGCGTCTCGCCGCCGACTCCGACGGCGTCGCCGTGCGCGGCCTCACCGGTGAGCAGCAGTGGCCGTGGTCCGACGTCGACGTACGGGTCCGACGCACCGAACGCCTCGGCCGAAGTGTCGAACTGCTGGAGATCGACGTTCCCGAAGAGGACCAGCCCGGCGGCTTGATCATTCTCGGCCGGTTCGACCTCGGAGAGGAGCCGCGAGACGTCGTGGTCGAACTCAAACGCATCCGAGCGGCGGCGGTGTGACCCTCACCCGAGCACGCCGCACGCACGGCCGTTGGCCGTCATTCGACAGACCAGGTCGGCAAGCTGCAGATCACGGGTGACGAACAGGGCGGCGATCAACACGAATACCCCGAGCAGGGCCGTGAGCTGCCATGTGGTGCGCCGTTTCGCTGGCGCGTAGAGCAACGCCGCGCTGGTGAGCGCACCGACGACGATGCCGCCGAGGTGTCCGAGCAGCGAGATGCCCGGGATGGTGACGCTGATGATCACGTTCACCGCGATGACGACCAGGATCGGCCGCAGGTTCAGCTTCAGCCGGACCGCGGCCACCGCGATCGCACCCATCAAGCCGTACACCGCGCCGGAGGCACCGGCCACGGGTTGCGCCATGTCGCCCATCAAGAACACCGCAGCGCTGCCGCCGAGCAGTGACAACAGGTACACGGCGATGAACCGCAGCCACCCGAAGACGACCTCGAGGTCGCGGCCGAGCACCCACAGCGCCAGCATGTTCATCAGCAGGTGCACCGCACCGATGTGCAGGAAACCCGAGGTCAGGATCCGCCACCAGTCGCCGTCGGCGGTGTACATCGGCACCAGGGTCCACGACTGGAAGAACCCCGAACCCGTGTTCTGCATCAGGTTGCCCGCCAACGCCGCCGTGACGACGTAGACGAGCACGTTGAGGCCGATCAGGGCCGGGACCACGACCGGTGTCGTCGACACCCTCGCGCCGGCGACCGTCACGGGCTCGCGGGTGGTGCGTTTCGCCTCGGCGACGCAGTCGACGCAGTGTTGACCGACCGAGGCGTCACGCAGGCATTCCGGGCAGGCCGGACGGTGACAGCGAGTGCAGCGCAGCCCCGTCGGCCGGTCCGGGTGCCGCACGCACGCCGGCATCTGCGGCGGCGGGGCGCCCTCTGCACCGCTGGTCGGGCCGGTCTGATCGGACACCTCAGGCCCCGTCGCGCTCCACGGTGACCTTCTCGATCACGATGTCGTTGACCGGACGGTCACCCTGACCCGTCGCGGTCGCGGCGATGGTGTCGACCACGTCGCGGGACTCCTGGTCGGAGACCTCGCCGAAAATCGTGTGCTTGTAGTTCAACCAGCTCGTCGCACCCACGGTGACGAAGAACTGCGAGCCGTTGGTACCGGGCCCCGCGTTGGCCATCGCCAGCAGGTACGGGCGATTGAACTGCAGCTCGGGGTGGAACTCGTCGCCGAACTGGTAGCCCGGGCCGCCCCGGCCGGTGCCCGTCGGGTCACCCGTCTGGATCATGAATCCCTCGATGACCCGGTGAAAAATGACGCCGTCGTAGAACGGCCCCGAACGCTCACCTCGGGCGTTCGGCGAACTGTAGTCCTTGGTGCCTTCGGCGAGGCCGACGAAGTTGTCGACGGTCTTGGGCGCTTGGTTCGGGAACAACGTGATTCGGATGTCGCCCTGCGAGGTGTGCAGAGTCGCGGTCACGTTCGTTCCGACGAGCGATCCGTTCTCTTCAGCCACTCGACCATCCTGCCATCAATGAGCGCGATGGTGCGTCCAGGGTGCAGTATTGGGGGTGATCGTCACGTAGGACGCGTCCGTACTTCGATTCTGGTAACTGTCGGAGGGGACGCCGTCGAAGGAGAACAAGGGCCGGACGACCGGCCGAGGAGGCAGACGATGGACGAGGTGAAGGCCATGTCGCGAGCCGGCGAGTCGGTCGGCAAGGCCGTGGGCACCGGGGTACGCGAGGCCCGCAAGGGCGCGACCCAGGCAGGGAAGGTGGGCCGCGAGGTCTCCAAGCAGGCTGTGGCCAGGGCCGAACAGGAGCTCGCCCACCACGGGGTCGACACCGACGACCTGCAGGAACGACTGGCGCAGCGGACGACCGGCATGTCCCGCAAGCAGCTGGCGAAGAAGACCGCGAAGGCACGCAAGGAGTGGGAGAAGAAGGCGGCCAAGTCCCGCAAGGAGTGGGAGAAGAAGGCCGCGAAGGGCCGCAAGAAGCGGGCGAAGTCGCGTCAGCAGCTCGCGGACAACGCCGACACTGTCCGCAAGGAACTCGCGTCCCGGATCGACCCCACACCGGCGAAGCGCCGGAAGTGGCCGTGGGTGCTGCTGGTTCTCGCGGCGCTGGCCGCGGTCGCGGCGGTGGCGCTGTCCCGCCGCCCTGAGGAGTACCCACTGCCCGCGGACGCCGAAGAGGACCGGTTCCCGAGCCACGACGCCGACGGTGGGCGTCACGCGAGCTCGACGAACGGGGTGGGGCCGACGCACACGGATGCGGGCACCTCCCGCCTGGGCTCCGACCGGGAAGCGTGAGCACCACGAGTCTGCGCGGACGGGCCTGCGTTGGTGGTTCCGTCGCGGAACCACCCCTCGCGGCCGGCTGCGGGATCGTCGACGTCAGGCAGGGACTCTCCAGCACGTCGACGCTGTCCTCGCCGGCCACGAGGTGAGAACCCGCCGGTGGCCGGCCTGCGTAGCCGGCGGGGACCGGACGACGCAGTGTGTCTCGGTGCAGCGCAATGCGCGCGGACACTCACGGCCGTGGCGGTGGTGCACGCGGTGCGGCACCGCCACGGCCCTCGGCACGGTCCGCGAACTAGCTCGCCGCGCCGAGGGTCGAACACTTCACATCTCCCGTTCAGCGGAAATCGGCGCCGTCACCTGCGCGGTTGGCTGCCACACCATCGAACTGATGACGTCAGCACCGCACACCGTGACCGGACGGGCGTTCAGCATCCTCGACGCGTTCACCGAACGTGCCCCGGCTCTGACACTGTCCGAGCTGAGCCGCCGTACCGGGCTGCCCCTCACCACGACCCACCGGCTCGTCGGTGAACTCACCCAATGGGGTGCACTCGAGCTCGATCTCGACGGGCGGTACCGGGTCGGTCTCCGCCTCTACGAGATCGCCTCGCTCGCGCCGCGCGGGCCGGGTCTGCGCGACACCGCGCTGCCGTTCCTCGAGGACCTCTACGAGGCCACGCACGAGAACGTGCAACTCGCCGTCCTCGACGGCACCGAGGTGGTCTACCTCGAACGGATCTCCGGTCACCGAGCCGTGAACGTCTCGTCGCGGCCCGGCGGGCGGTTGCCCGTACACGCGACCGGCGTCGGACTGGCGCTGCTCGCCCACGCCGACCCGGACGTGCAGGAACGCATCCTCGCGCAGCCGCTGAAGACCTTCACCGACCGGACCATCTCGTCGCCGAAGGAACTCCGCACCCGCCTCGCCGACGTGCGCCGCGAGGGCTACGTGATCAGCGACCGCCAGATCGAGTCGTCCACGCAGTCGATCGCCGCCCCGGTGCGCGGACCGGACTCCTCGGTCATCGCCGCGCTCTCGGTCGTCGTCCCCGCGTCGGACACCGACCCGTACACGCTGGTCCCGGCGGTGCGTGCCGCAGCGCGCGGGCTGTCCCGCGCGCTGGGCAACCACCGTCAGCCGACCTCGGCGGTGTCCGCCTCGAGCGTCTTGCTCTCCCGCGCCGCCGCGCTGCGCACGAAGGCGACCGCCACCGCACCGACCGCACCGACCGCCGCGAAGGCGTAGAAGCCCCACGGGTAGGCGATCCCGCCGGTGAGCAGCGCACCACCGAGCAGCGGGCCACAGATCGCACCGAGCCGTCCGACGCCGGCCGAGTAGCCGAGTCCGGTCGCCCGATTGTCCGCCGGGTAGACCCGCCCCACGTAGGCGTAGGTGAGGACCTGGGCGCTGAAGACGAACACGCCGGCGACGAACACGGCCGCGTAGAGGCCGACGACCGGCAGCTTCACGCTCAACAACGCCAGCGAGACCGCGGCCGCGACGAACCAGAAGATCACGGCGGGGCGCACACCCACGCTGTCGGCGACCCGGCCTGCGATGACCAGGCCCACGCACGCGCCGATGTTCAGTGTCAGCAGCAGACCCAGCGCCGCGCCCAGCGGATAGCCGGCCGCTCGCATGATCTCCGGCAGCCACGTGTTCAAGCCGTAGACCAGCAGCAGACCCATGAACGAGGCGACCCAGAACGCCACCGTCGCGCGTGCCAGACCGCCGCGGAACAACGACGCCACCGCGTCCAGACCGCCCCGCGTCCGGGCGGACTCCTTGACCCGCAGGAACGACTCGGACTCCGGCAGGAACTTCACCATCAGCGGGATGAGCACCACGGCGGGGGCGGCACCGATGAGGAACATCGCCTGCCAACCCAACGGAGCGAGCACCATGAGGCCCAACAGCGCGGTGAGCACCGCACCCACGTGGTAGCCCGTCATGATCGTGGTGGTGGCCGCACCGTTGCGGCCTTCCTTCGAGTACTCGGTGACCAGGGCGATGGCGGTCGGCAGGCAACCGCCGAGTCCGAGACCGGCCAGGAACCGCAGCAGCCCGAACACGAACACCGACGGTGCCACCGCGCACAGCGCCGTGAACACCGAGAAGCTCGCGACGGCGAAGATCAGCGCCTTCCGTCGCCCGATCATGTCCGTGACGGTTCCGATCGCCAGCGCACCGATCGTCATCCCGACCAGGCCGACGGTGGAGGCCACCGACGCGCTCGCCGGGGTCAGCCCCCATACGCCCTCGTCGAGCATCACCGGCAGGACCGAACCGAGTACGACGAGATCGAAGCCGTCCAGCAGCACGGCGATCCAACACAACGCCATCGCCCAACGCGCGCGACTCGTCGCCTGCGTCGACATGGAACCTCCGCAAGTTGCGCACGCGGACGTTCCGCGTGCGGGTGGTTGTCCGATTCGACCGCCACCCGCGTCGAGGTCCGGACGGTCGCGGAGCGGAATGTTCCTGGGCCTGTCATGCGCACAAAAGCCACCCTTCCGATAACCGGAAGAGTGGCTCACACTCGTCGCTGTCTCGTCACCGCCGCGCCACATTTCGCCACGCGGCGTCAGCACGTGAACGTACACCGTGCATGGAGCGCCTGGGGCACACTAACCGCATGACGAGTCGAATGGCAGTTCTCTCGATCGACGCGGTGGATCCGTCGGTCATCGCCCGGTTCTGGTGCGAGGTACTCGGCTGGAGCATCATCGACGTCGAGGATGCCGACGAGGTCATCGAGATCGGCCCCGCCGACGGCTCTTGGCCCACCATCGACGTGCCACAAGTCCCCGAGCACAAGGCCGTGAAGAACCGGCTGCACCTCGACATCCGTGCCGACGGAGTGTCCACCGAGGACGAGCTGACGCGGCTGCTCGGCCTCGGTGCCCGCCGGGTCGATGTCGGTCAGCGCCCCGACGTGCCGTGGGTCGTCCTCGCGGACCCCGAAGGCAACGAGTTCTGCCTACTTCCCAGAACAGTTGAGCAGGCCACAGCCGTGGAACCGACCTGACCTGCCCGTGACTTGGGCGGTCTGGATTCTGCACGAAGGAATCTTCTTTCTTCTCAGCAGTAGTGCGCTCATCTTCGAGACACCTGACGTCGAAGGGAGCCCTCGTGACCGCCGTCGAACGAGCCGGAGCTGAGGCCGCGCAGCGCAGAACCCTGATCTGGGTCGTGTCCCTCGCCACGGCAGGACTGATGTTCGACGGCTACGACATCGTCGTCTACGGAACGGTGCTGCCCCAGTTCCTCGAGGATCCGTCCCTGATCGGCCCGGTGGACCCCGCGCTCGGCGGTGCGCTCGGCAGCTATGCCCTGCTCGGTGTCCTGGTCGGTGCGCTCCTCGCGGGCAGCATCGGCGACGTCGTCGGACGCCGGAAGCTCATGATCGGCTCGGTCGCCTGGTTCGGAGTGGGCATGGCGATCACCGCGTTCACGTCCTCGACCACCGCGTTCGGTCTCCTGCGGTTCGGCACGGGGCTCGGCGTGGGCGCCCTCCTGGCGATCACCGCCGCCACCGTGGCCGAGTTCGCCCCGCCAGGCAAGAAGAACCTCGCCAACGCGATCGTCTACGGCGGTGTGCCGCTCGGCAGCCTACTCGCGGCCCTGCTGGCCATCCTGCTGCTGCCTGTGGTCGGCTGGCGAGGCATGTTCCTGATCGGCGCGTTGCCGCTGGTGACGCTCGTCCCGCTGATGCTGCTCAAGATTCCGGAGTCCGTCGCCTGGCTGGCGGCGCGCGGCCGGCTCGAGGAGGCTCGTGCCGTCTCCGCGCGCACCGGCGTGCCGGTGCCGAACGAGCCTGCGGCCGAGGCCACCCGGACCTCCGGTTCTCAGGAGGACGGCTCGCAGTCGCGAGCGGGATTCGCCGGGCTGGTCACACGGACCTACCTGCTGCCCACGATCGTCCTCGGCTTCACGAGCGCGACCGGGCTCTTGCTCGTCTACTCGCTGAACACGTGGCTGCCCAGGTTGATGGAGACGGCCGGATTCAGCGCCGAGGGATCGCTGACCTTCCTGTTGATCCTCAACGGCGGCGCGATCGTCGGGGCGCTGTTCGGATCGCGCGTCGCCGATCGTTTCGGGGCCAAGCGCGTCGTCGCCGCGTGCTTCTTCATCGGAGCTGTGAGCCTGGCCCTGCTCACGACCAGTGACAACCTCGCGCTGCTGCTGCCGTTCGTCGCGATCGTGGGCCTCGGGACCAGCGGGACGCAGACCCTGATCTACGGCTTCGTCGCGAACTACTACCGCACCGAGGTGCGTGGCGCGGGGGTCGCCTGGTGCGCCGGGTTCGGACGGCTCGGCGGAGTGGCAGGCCCGACGGTCGGCGGGCTGCTGGTCGCCGCCGGGCTGAGCCTCAACGGCATCTTCTACATCCTGGCCGCCATCGCCCTCGCCGGAATGGTGCTGGCCCTGACCGTTCCTGAACGAGGGGCCCGTGATCAGTTCAAGGCCACCCACCAGCCGGACGAGAGCCGAGCCCGCCCCTGAACTGCCGCGGACACGGCGCGGTCGTCGGCTTCTTCAGCAACGCCAGGCATTACACTGCGCTGCCATGTCTGCGGCGTCCGAACCGAAGGGTCCGCGCGTATACCTCCACGTCGGCGCGCCCAAAACGGGAACCACCTTTCTGCAGGGCGTGCTCTGGAAGAACCTCGACACGCTGCAGCAGCGGGGCGTGTGCCTGCCGGGCGCGGAGCCGGAGGATCACTTCCGGGCGGGGTTCGACCTCTGCGGGCTGGACCAGGACGAGGACGATCCGCGCGAGCGCTGGGCGGGTGCGTGGGACGCGATGGCTGCCGAAATCCGCGAGAGCGACAGCGACCTCGTGGTCGTCTCGGACGAGCGGCTCGCCGCCTGCACGGTCACGGAGGTGGACCGTGCGGTCGCCTCGCTGGCTCCCGCAGAAGTCCACGTCGTCTACACCACACGCGGTCTGACCGAGCTGTTTCCCGCTGAGTGGCAGGAACACGTCAAAGACTGCGACACGCGGCCGTTCGCTACGTGGCTGGGCGACATCACGGCCGACAAAGACGAACGCACGGAGTGGTTCTGGCAGGTTCACGACGTCGCCGACGTGCTCCGGCGCTGGAGTTCCGTGGTGCAGGCAGAGCGGGTGCACGTCTTGACCCTCCCCCCGCCGGGGTCACCGCCGGACCTTTTGTGGGAGCGGTTCACTTCCGTGCTGGGTATCGACCCGAACGGGTTCGACACGGATGTGCGGGCGAATTCGTCGCTCGGCGTCGAAGGCGCAGAGGTGTTGCGGCGCGTCAACGAGACCCTGCCTGACTTTCCCGTCTGGCACCGGGTGCTGCTGACCCGCGAGGTTCTCGCGCACCACGTTCTCGCCCGCCGTACGAACAAGACACGGATCACGCTGCCCGCCGACTGGGCGCCCTGGGTGCGCGACTACACCGATCAACTCGTCGCCCACCTCAAAACCCAGGACTTCCCCGTCGTGGGCGACCTCAGCGAGCTACTGCCCGGCAACGACGCGTTCGACCAACCCGAGGGCCTCGACCAGGCGGGATTGCTCGACGCCGCCACGGACTCGATCGCCGGTCTGCTTGTGCACACGAGCGGAATGCAGGATCGAGACTCGCTGCTGATCAGGGCACAGGAAGCGGAGCGGCGTCTTCGTGAGCACCGGCAACAGGCGCCGGTCGACCGCATCAAACGCACGGTCGTGGAACTCGGGGGCCAGTCCACACTGGTCAACGCGATGCTCGGCGTGTGGCGCACAACGAAACGCCTGCGCCGCAAGCGTGATCGCCCCGGCCACACCGAGAACCCGTAACCCGTCGCACCCCCGCCGCCTGCAGTGGGCACGCCACGGCTGCATGGCCTGAGGACGCGCCGTGTGACGGTCGCCTGTTCCGCTAGCTCGGCCGTGAAGAGGACTCCTTACTCGATGAGCGAAAGCGCCTCGGTAGGGCAGGCCGCCACTGCACGACGGACCTGCTGCTCGTCCCCTCCGTCGACCTCCCACTGCTGCACGTCGAGCGTGCCGTCGTCGTGGACCTCGAAATACTTGTCGGTCTCGAACTCGCAGAGGCCGTTACCGGCGCACCGGTCCCAGTTGACGTCGATACGCATCGATTCTCCTTCCCATCAGCCCAGGCGGACGGGCAGCTGTCGGTATCGGGTCCACAACGGCATCGGCTCGAAGGCGAGCTCGTCGCGCGGGACAGCCAGCGAGATCGCCGGGTGCCGGGCGAGCAGCACCTGCACAGCCACGCGGGCTTCCATCCGGGCGAGGTTGGACCCGAGACAGAAGTGCGGGCCGTGGCCGAACCCGAGGTGATGATTGGGGGTGCGAGTGATGTCGAACCGGTCCGGCTCGTCGAAAGCCGCCGGATCCCGGTTGGCCGAGCCCAGCAAGGGAATCACCGTGGCCCCGGCGGGGACGGTCTGCCCGTACCAGGTGATGTCCTCGACGGAAGTGGCCGGCTTCGTCCCGCCGACCGGGCCTGCGAAGCGCACGACCTCATCGACGGCCGAGCGCCACAGCGCCGTGTCCTCGGGTGCCTCGCGCAAGCGGGCGAGATCGTCAGGGTGGTCGAGCAGGGTGACCACCGCGTTGGTGATCAGGTTGAACGTGGTCTCGTAGCCGGCGACGATCAGCGTGAACACCATGGCCACGAGCTCGTCCTCGGAGAGGCGATCGCCGTCCTCTTCGGCCTGGATCAGACCGGTGAGGATGTCGTCGGCCGGCTCGGCACGCTTGCGGGCCACCAGCTCGCGAACCAACTCGGTCAGATCGCGGATCTTCGCGTCCCAGTCCTGCCGGGTGCCCTCGAAGTTGCTGAGCATGGCGGTCACCCCGAGCTGGAATCGTGCGCGATCGGCCTCGCCCACTCCGACCATGTCGGCGATGACGGTGAAGGGGATCGGCAGGGCGTACTCCTGCCGCAGATCGAGGACATCCTGTCCGGCCAGTGCGTCGAGACGATGGGTGGCCAGCGCGCGGACCCGCTCACCGAGTCGTTCGATCACCTTCGGGGTGAAGGGCTTGGCGACCAGCGCGCGCAGACGCTTGTGCTGGGTGCCGTCCTTCATGATGAGCGACTCTTCGCTCACCATGCGGACATGCTCGGGCAAACCCGCTGCGAGCGCCGAACCACCCCCGGGCGAGCGGGGCAGACGGGGATCAGTGAGCATGGCCCGGCAGTCCTCGTACCGCGCGAGCACCCAGATCGGCTGGGAGACCGGCCCGTAATCGATCTTGGTCTGCGCGATGGGTGCGTGCTCGCGCAGCCATGCGTAGTGCCCCTGCGGGTCGGCAGCGAACTCGGGGCTGCCGATGGCCGGGATCCCCTCGGTCATCGGCGTTGTCGAGCTGGTCATGTCGGACCTCCCAAGTGCTCGTGGTGGGTGAACTGCCGGGACCGGACGAGAACGAGTGCTCACCGGTCCAGATCGAGCTGGGACCGGTACTCGCGCCACCGAGTCATCGTCGCTTCGAGCTCCGCGCGCAGGAAGGCGAAGAACTCCTGGCTCTCCCGCATCCGTCTGCCGCCGGGAGTGTCCGGTCCGAGCGTCTCGACGCCCTCGGCGGCGGCCTTCTCGTAGTGACCGAGCAGGTCTGAACGCTGCAGGAAGATCCGCGACCAGACGTCCCGATCGTCGATCCGGTACAGGTCGCTGCGCATGCCGGGCTCGCGTTCCTTGGTCACCAGCCCGACCTGCACGAGGTAGCGAACCGCGCCGGAGATCGCAGCAGGACTGACCTGCAAGCCGGCGGCGAGATCGCCGGCCGTGTAGCGGTCGCTGTCCTCAGCCAGGACGTAGGCGAACACCCGTGCCGGCATCCGCGGAACCCCGGACTCCTCGAGCACCTGAGCAAAGCGCTCGACGTACCGCAGCACCCGCGTGTTGCGTTCCTCGCCTGCTTCCTCAGTCATGGAACCATCATAAACGACACGTGTTTCACACAACAATGAAATTTCATACGGAACGCGTCATGCTCAACTGCGTTCGCAGCCACCTCCCGCTGGCCGCCGACTTCTGCTGTCGCCGCAGTCAGCGAGCTAGGCTGCGCGAGTGACTGCGATCCCTTCTTACGAGCTGAACGACGGCAACTCCCTGCCTGCGGTGGGCTTCGGCACGGTCTCGCTGAGTGGCGACGGGGGAACAGCGGCGATCCGCGCCGCCCTTGAGAGCGGCTATCGGCTGCTCGACACCGCCGTCAACTACGGCAACGAGGAGGAAGTCGGCCGGGCAGTGCGCGCATCGAGCGTGGCTCGGGAGGACGTGCACATCACGACGAAGATCCCCGGCAGGCACCACGAGTACTCGCTGGCCGTGGAGTCGGTCGAAGGGTCCCTGCGCAGGAGCGGGTTCGACCACCTCGATCTGTGCCTGATCCACTGGCCGAACCCCGGCGTCGGCAAGTACCTCGAAGCGTGGCGCGCCCTCGTCGACGTCCGCGAGCGGGGCTTGGTGCGCTCCATCGGCGTCAGCAACTTCACCGAGCAACACCTGCACGCCGTCATCGACGACAGCGAAGTCACACCCGCAGTCAACCAGATCGAGCTGCACCCGTACTTCCCGCAGGCTGCGATGCGCGAGGTCGATGCCGAGCTGGGAATTCAAACGCAATCATGGAGCCCGCTGGGCAAACGCAGCGCCCCGTTCACCGAGCGACCGGTGACCGACGCCGCGGCAGCGCACAGCGTCACACCCGCCCAAGTGGTCCTACGGTGGCAGCTGCAGCTGGGGGCGCTGCCGATACCGAAGTCGGCGGACCCGCAGCGCCAGCTGGAGAACCTCGACCTCTTCGGCTTCGAACTCACCGACGCGGAAGTCACGGCGATCAGTGGGCTGGCCAGAGACGACGGTCGCCTGTTCGGCGGAGACCCCGACGTCCACGAGGAAATGTAGCCGCAGGTAAGACCGGCGACTGTGCGCCGACTGTTCTGCGGCTGCCTACGCAAGGTCGGCCACCGGCGGGTTCTCACCGCACGAAACCATCCACGGATCTTCCCGCCGAGCTCGCACAGGGACTGCTCGCCAGACCGGCGACCTTCCCGGTGGTGGCTCGCATCCCGACCACGACGTGCACGATCTGCTGTTCGACACGCTGCCCGTCCTCCCGCCGGGTACGGCGAAGAAGTTCATGAAGATCAGCGATATCCGGGAACGGTACTTCTCCGAACCGGACAAGACCGACGACGAGGTCGCCCAGCGCCCCGAGACCGACGAGCTGACGGCGTTCGGCAGGCTTGCACGAAACCGAGCTGCGCCGAATCAAGGACCTGCCGGACGACAGCAGCGCCCGGAACGGGCGACTTCGGCGAGCCGGGCTCGTGGGCCTGAACCCACCGAGCCTGCGTCGGCCGGGGTCCCGGGCACCCCACGCCAACGCATCCTGCGACGCTATCGAACGATCACGAGCTCAGTAGCAAGCGTGATGCGATACCGATGGTCAGGTTGCGCCGACCCGTGTTCGAGGCGCGTGCCTTGGGTACACGCGGCGATTCAGTCCCATCGCCAGTCCCATAGCCGACAGATCGACTGTCAGAGACCGCATGAGACGATCAGCCGAACCGCGCGTTCGCTGGTCACACTGTGTGGAGACGAGGGGAATCGAACCCCTGACCCCCGCCTTGCAAAAGCGGTGCTCTACCAATTGAGCTACGTCCCCGAGTAGGCGCCGCTGAGTGGATCAACGTGGCGCCCGGATTTCGCCCGGCGCCGCTCGGGCGCGCGTGCGGTCGACAGGATCAGACCTCGGCAGCGGTAGCCTCGCGCCACAGGTCCGCCTCGGCGGCCTTGGCGGCGCGGTTGCGCTGGACGACGAACAGAACAGCACCGGCGACTGCGGCGAGAACGAGCAGCTTCTTCATTTCCGGTCCCTCCTCGTGTTCTCCGATCCCGGAACATCCACGGCACGACACACCGGTCGAGGGACGCACGGGTGGTGGGCCTAGAAGGACTTGAACCTTCGACCTCTTCGTTATCAGCGAAGCGCTCTAACCGCCTGAGCTATAGGCCCGTGGTGTGCTGTGAACATTACAGGACGGCGCCCGCCCCTTTCACGTGGGGGCATGCGCGCAGCCGGGGGTGGTGGGCCGGTTCCGACGTCACCACCCCCGATGACTCACTCGCGCTCGGACAGCGTGACCTCGACGCCGCCTGCGAAGTCGGCGGCCACGTTGTAGATGAACGCCGCCACCGTCGCCAAGGCCGTGATGAGCAGGATGTTGACCGCGCCGATGATGGAAGCGACCCCGAAGACCCTGCCTGCGCTGATCAGCGGCTCGCTCGCCGGGTCGTCGGGTTGGGTCAGCTCGGTGAACGTGCCGTTGAGCTGGTCCCACACGCCCATACCGTCGAGGACCCCGTAGAGCACCGCCACGGCGATCATCCACACGAAGAACAGGGCGACGCTGAGCACCAGCGCCAACTTCAGCACCGACCACGGGTCGAGGCGCTTGATCTGCAGGCTCGCCCGCCGCGGGCCACGACTCGGCCGTCGGGACGAGACGCCTGGTCCTTCCGAGCGGGCGGACGACGCCCCCGTGAACGAGACGGTCGTGCGGTTCGCCGTCGTCGACTCGGAAGCCGTTTCGGACGCCGACTCACCGGGCCGGTACCCCGGCCGGGGAATCTGCTGGGTCGACTCGGAGTCCGGGTGAGACGCGGAGTCCGCCGCGAACATGCCCCCTGCCGACGGCAACTGGTCGGCGGCGACCTCCTCGGTGGAGTTCGACGCGGTGCCACGCTGCCACGGGGGCGGCGTGTCCGTGCCACCGAGCTCCTCCTGCTCCTGGGAAGCCGTGGCGCCGGTGGCCGGTGCGTCCGTGCCGGAACCCGTGCCGTCGGCCTTGGACTCGGTGATGACCGAGGACGACTCCGCGTCCTGCTGAGACTGCGAAGTCTCGTTCTCCGGCTTGTCGGAAGATGTCACGAGCGATCCCTCGTTGCTGTCGGCATCGGAGTCCCCTACGTGCGGTGCACGCTGTACCGCACAGCGTGCACCGCGTCACCTTACTGTCGTTGTTCCGGTCCTGCGGCATCCGGATCGCCGGCCTCGTCGGCGTTGCGTGCCACGGCGACCACCGAGGTTCCGCCGCCGAGGTCCATGAGGCGAACCCCCTTCGTCTGCCGACCGGCCTTCCGCACCTCCTTTGCGGTGGTCCGGATGACCCCGCCCTGGGAGGTGATCGCGTACAACTCGTCCTCGAGCTCGACGATGAGTGCGCCCACCAGCGTGCCACGTCGACGGTCGTGCTGAATCGTCAGCACGCCCTTACCGCCGCGACCCTGCACCGGATAGTCCTCGATCGGCGTACGTTTCGCGTATCCTCCGTCGGTCGCGATGAGGACGAACCGGTTCGGCCGGACCACTCCCATCGCGAGCAACTCGTCGCCGCTGTTGAAACGCATTCCCAGCACACCCGAGGTAGCCCGCCCCATCGGCCGCAGCACCTCGTCGGTGGCGTGGAAGCGGATCGAGAGCCCCTCGGCCGACACCAGCAGCAGGTCGTCGTCCGCGGAGCACAGCACCGCCCCGACGAGCTCGTCCTCGTCTTTCAGATTGACGCCGATAAGTCCACCCGATCGGTTGGAATCGAAATCGGTCAACTTGGACTTCTTGACCAGGCCCTTCTTCGTGGCCAGGACGAGGTACGGCGCGACGGTGTAGTCCTTGATCTGCATCACCTGGGCGATCTGCTCGTCCGGCTGGAACGCGAGCAGGTTCGCCACGTGCTGACCGCGCGCGGTGCGGTTGGCCTCCGGGAGTTCGTAGGCCTTCGCCCGGTAGACCCGGCCCTTGTTCGTGAAGAACAGGATCCAGTCGTGCGTGGAGCACACGAAGAAGTGCGAGACAATGTCGTCCTGCTTGAGCTGCGCTCCCTGCACACCCTTGCCGCCCCGCTTCTGCGCCCGGTACAGGTCGGTGCGGGTCCGCTTGGCGTAGCCGGTCCGGGTGATCGTGACGACCACGTCCTCGTCGGCGATGAGGTCCTCCATCGAGACCTCGCCCTCGTACGGGACGATCTTGGTCCGACGGTCGTCACCATGCTTGTTGACGATCTCCATGAGCTCGTCGCGGACGATGGTGCGCTGCCGCTCCGGCTTGTCCAGGATGTCCTTGAGATCCTCGATCTCCCGCTCGATCTCGGCGAGGTTGTCGATGATCTTCTGGCGTTCCAGCGCCGCCAGCCGCCGCAGCTGCATCTCCAGGATCGCGTTCGCCTGGGCCTCGTCCACGTCGAGCAGCTCGATCAAGCCGGTGCGGGCGTCGTCGACCGTCGGTGAACGCCGGATCAGCGCGATGACCTCGTCCAACGCGTCCAGCGCCTTGACCAGACCGCGCAGGATGTGCGCGCGTTCCTCGGCCTTGCGGAGCCGGTATCGGGTACGCCGGACGATGACGTCGACCTGGTGCCGGACGTAGAGCCGCACCATCTGGTCGAGCCGCAAGGTCCGCGGCACGCCCTCGACCAGCGCCAGCATGTTCACGCCGAACGTGGTCTGCAGCTGGGTGTGCTTGTAGAGGTTGTTGAGCACGACCTTCGGGATCGCGTCCCGCTTGAGCGTGATCACGATCCGCATACCGCGCCGGGCGTTCGACTCGTCGGCGATGTCCGAGATGCCGGAGATCTTGCCGTCGCGGTGCAGCGTCGCGATGGTCTCGATGAGGTTGTCCGGGTTGACCTGGTACGGCAGCTCGGAGACCACCAGAATGGTGCGTCCCTTGCTGTCGTCCTCGACGTCGACGACGGCCCGCATCTTGATCGAGCCGCGTCCGGTCCGGTACGCCTCGGAGATCGCGTTGGTTCCCAGGATCAACCCTCGAGTCGGGAAGTCCGGGCCCTTGATCCGTTCGAGCAGCGCCTCGAGCAGCTCGTCGTCGGTGCACTCCGGGTTGTCCAACGCCCAGACGACACCGTCGGCGACCTCGCGCATGTTGTGCGGAGGAATGTTCGTGGCCATCCCGACCGCGATCCCGCCACCGCCGTTGACCAGCAGGTTCGGAATGCGCGACGGCAGGACGTCCGGCTCCTGGGTCCGGCCGTCGTAGTTGTCGGAGAAGTCGACGGTGTCTTCTTCGATGTCGGCCAGCATCGACATCGCCAACGGCGCCAGCCGGGACTCGGTGTTGTGGCTGACGAACCCGTCCGTCACGAACGAGTGATCGTCGCTGTCCACGCGCAGGCTGTATACCGGCTGCACACCGGCATCGACGACCGACTCCACTTCGGCGTAGTAGTACCGTCCGTCGACCAAGGGCTCGACGACGTCGAGTGTCTCGCGGTTCGTGATCCGTTCGGAGATCTCGTCGCGACGCTGTTCGGATCGCTCGATCCGGTCGACGTTGTGCCCGCGCAGCCAGTCGCGCTCCGTCCAGCGGTTCGCCCCGTGCTCACGGATGTAGTCAGCGACGAACGGCACGTGGTCGTTGCTCATCGCACGGCTGGACTCGGGAATCGCGTCGAGAATGCCGGTCAGCTTGTCCTGCTTGACGTCGTCGAATCCGACCCTGGTCGCGAACAGTCTCGCGTCCCGGCGATTCGTGATGACGACCTTGAACTCGCCACGCGCGTACTCGGTGATCGCCGAGACGACGCCGAACTCCAGGAGGAGCTGCTGGACCTCACGGGCGAGCCGCGCGCTGTAGGTCGAGTAGGAGATCTGGACCGGGTTACGCGGAAGGGCCGAGCACGACCCGTCGCCGGTGAACAGACCGACGAGGAACGCCCGCTTCATGCTCTTCTCGCCGGTCCACACGAACTCAGGGACTCGTTTGTCCGCCGAGCGCTGCCCGATCATCGAGGCGAGAGGACTACGCCGGAACGCGGTCATGTCCTGGATGTCGAGTTCGTGAAGCGTCGCTCCGGAAGCGATGGTGCGACTCGACACGTACCGCCGACCGCCGACAACGGCGTCGAAGCAGTTGACGATGGAGCGGAAGAACCCGGCGTCCACATTGGTGAACCCGGCGCGGTGCTCGGAGACGAATCCTTCGCTGACGAAGGCACCCGCCAGCATCGCGCGGTCCCAGTCCCGCTCATCCTGCAGCGCCACGTCCTCCGGCGCATCGGTGCGCTGCATGACTACCCGGTCGCCGGACTGGATCTCGTCGAGGAGCTTCCACAGCAAGGTCGGCACGCCCAGGACGTTCACCAGGCACAACACCGGATGGTTCTGAGTGCCGGTGAGTTCGAATCCGCCGGTGGTGCGGAGCCGCAGCGTCGGGTGCTGCCCGGAGTGAAACAGCTTCTCCGCGCGGACCGGGTCACCGTGACGGCCGATGACCTTCAGATCGACGTCGTAGTCGTTGTCGGGCTGCGCGGTCGGCACGATGTCGGCGATCCGCGGCGACGAACCGTCGGCCATCTTGACCCGGGTGTCGCCGGTGACGCAGTAGCGCATCGCGGCGGCGGGATCGTTGCCGGGCGAGCCGAAGTTGCCCTGGCCGTCGATGAGCGGGTGACGCATCGCCCAGGGCTGGGCCAGGCGCACGAGAGTGTCGTAGATCGCCGAGTCGCCGTGCGGGTGGTAGTTACCCATCACCTCGCCGACCACGCGGGAGCACTTCACGTACCCGCGGTCCGGCCGGAAGCCGGAGTCGAACATGGCGTACAGCACGCGGCGGTGCACCGGCTTGAGGCCGTCGCGCACGTCGGGCAGCGCCCGGGCCACGATCACGCTCATGGCGTAGTCGATGTAGGAGCGCTGCATCTCCTGCTGGATGTCGACCGGTTCGGTCCGGTCGCCTTCCGGGGGCAGGGTCTCGGTCATGCCCGTCCTTGTCGTCGGTGTCGGAGAACGTTCCGACGGGGTTGGTCTGGTGGGTGCTGGCGCCGGGGTCCGGGACTACACGTCCAGGAACCGGACGTCCCGGGCGTTGCGGGTGATGAACGAGCGGCGCGATTCGACGTCCTCGCCCATGAGCACGCTGAACAGCTCGTCGGCCGTGGCCGCGTCGTCGAGCGTGACCTGCATGAGCAGCCGTGTCGCCGGGTCCATCGTGGTCTCCCACAGCTCGGAGGCGTTCATCTCGCCGAGACCCTTGTAGCGCTGGATGCCGTCGTCCTTCGGGACCTTCTTGCCGTCGGCGGCTCCGGCCTCGAGCAGCGCGTCGCGCTCGCGGTCCGAGTAGGCGTACTCGGGCTCGGCCCGCGGCCACTTGATCTTGTACAGCGGCGGCCGGGCGAGGAACACGTGCCCGTTCTCGATGAGCGGCCGCATGAACCGGAACAGCAGCGTGAGCAGCAACGTCTGGATGTGCTTGCCGTCCACGTCGGCGTCGGCCATGAGCACGATCTTGTGGTACCGCAGTTTCGAGATGTCGAACTCGTCGTGGATCCCGGTGCCGAGCGCGGTGATGATCGACTGGACCTCGTTGTTCTTGAGGACCTTGTCGATGCGTGCCTTCTCGACGTTGATGATCTTGCCTCGGATCGGCAGGATCGCCTGGAACTGCGACTCGCGGCCTTCCTTCGCCGAACCGCCTGCCGAGTCACCCTCGACGATGTAGAGCTCGCACTCGTCCGGCTGGTTGGACTGGCAGTCCTTGAGCTTGCCGGGCAGACCGCCGATGTCCATCGCGGACTTGCGGCGCACCAGCTCCTTCGCCCGGCGCGCAGCCTGGCGTGCCTGCGCGGACGAGACCGCCTTGTTGATGATCGTCTTCGCGTCCGACGGGTTGCGCTCGAACCAGTCGGAGAGCCATTCGAAGCACTGGGTCTGCACGAAGGACTTGACCTCGGTGTTGCCCAGCTTCGTCTTGGTCTGGCCCTCGAACTGCGGCTCGGCCACCTTCACCGACACGATCGCCGCCAGCCCCTCGCGAACGTCGTCACCGGTGAGGGCGCCGTCCTTGTCCTTGATGAGCTTCTTGTCCTTGGCGTAGGCGTTGACCACCCGGGTCAGCGCCGAGCGGAAGCCCTCCTCGTGAGTGCCGCCCTCGTGGGTGTTGATGGTGTTGGCGAAGGTGTAGACCGACTGGTTGTAGCCGTTGTTCCACTGCATCGCGACCTCGACCTCGTGGCCCTCGCCGGCGGCCGAGAACGAGACCGGCTTCTTGTGGATCGGGTCCTTCGTCGCGTTGATGTGCCGGACGAAGTCCTCCAGTCCGCCGGGGTACTCGAACTTCTGCTCCCGCACCTGCGCCTGCTCGCCGGAGGCGTCCTCACCGGAGGCGTCGTCCTCGCTCGTGCGCTCGTCACGGAGCACGATGGTCAGGCCCTTGTTCAGGAACGCCATCTCCTGCAGTCGACGCGCGATCGTCTCGGTGTTGAACACGGTCGTCTCGAACACCTTCGGATCCGCCCAGAAAGTGATGGACGTGCCGGTCCGACGAGTGGACTCGCCCTTCTGCACGTCCTGGACGGGCTTGGAGTCCTCGTAGCGCTGCCGCCACACGTGGCCGCCCACGTGGATCTCGGCCTCGAGCGCGCTCGACAACGCGTTGACCACGGAGACGCCGACACCGTGCAGTCCGCCGGAGACCGCGTAGGAACTGCCGTCGAACTTGCCGCCCGCGTGCAGAACGGTCAGCACGACCTCCAGGGTCGGCTTCTTCTCGACCGGGTGGGTATCGACGGGGATCCCGCGGCCGTCGTCGACGACGCGGACGCCGCCGTCGGCGAGCAGAGTGACCTCGACCTGGGAGGCGTGCCCGGCCATCGCCTCGTCGACGGAGTTGTCCACGACCTCCTGAACCAGGTGGTGCAGACCACGTTCACCGGTGGACCCGATGTACATGCCGGGCCGTTTGCGCACGGCCTCCAAACCTTCGAGGACGGTGATGGAGGACGCACTGTAGTCGTTCTTTTTCGATGCCACTGGCCTCGATGTCTCCTCGTGTCGGCCCGGAAGCCGCGTGTCGCCGCTGGGTGTGCGCTGCGCGCGGCGCAGCACGGTGGTGGCCCCGAGCACCCAGCGGACTGGGACGCCACTCGGGGCCGCCGGGTGTCCGCTGGGACGGGCTCGGTGACCGTTCTGCCGGTCTCCGCCGACCGTTCCGGCGCACACCCCGTTCGATTCTACTGGTCGAGCATTTCAGGAGTGCGGCAAGGACACGTCTGATTTGCTCTCTGAGCCCACAGATCGACCTCAGCCACCTTCGAGGGGCCTCCGCCGGTCCAGCGAACCCTCTCGGCGCCGATCGTCGAGCGCGACACGCCGAGGTCATCCGTAGGTGTCCCGGGGGCCGCGACCGGAGATGTGGCGAGGACCCTTCCGCCAGCTCGGCGCGGCGGGTGCCTGGACCTTGATGCGCTTGACGACGCCGTTGCCGACGCCGTCGGCGATGCGTTGCAGCAGCTGCCTGCGCAGCAGGCGCAGCTGGGTCGCCCACGCGGTGGACTCTGCCTGGACGGTGAGTTCGCCGTCGGTGAGAGTCACCGGCGTCGTGTGCTCGGCGATGTCCTCGCCGACCAGCGACGCCCACCGGTCGAACACGCGGCCGCCGGCGAGCTTGTCGCTCCACCCGCGCTCCCCGGCGATGCGGGACGCGATGCGACCGAGCGGCTGCGGGTCACGATCGTCCGCGCCTGCGCCCGACCAGCCGCGCCTGCGACGGACCCCGTCACTGCCGGGACGCCGGGTGCGCACTTTCCCCCGGGCCCCCGCGTTCGCCCGAGCCTTCGCCTGCGACTGGGAACGGGCGGCTTCGAGGGCGGCGCGGGCGAGGTCGGAACCCGCCGCAGCGCCGTCGTGACCGGACGCCGAATCACCGAACGCAGTCGAGTTGTCCACAGCGTCCACAGGGTTATCCCCAGTTGGAGGGCCTTTCGATGTGTCGGCAGTCACAGAGAGTGGGTCATTGTCGTCCCTGTCGTCGTTGTCGGTGAACAAATCACGACTGCTCGGCACGGTGCACCTCCCCTTCCCGCACGTCGAACCGAGGTCCCGCCAGTTCCTCAGGCACGTCCTCGAGCACGGCGGCCGTGACGAGGACCTGCTCCGCGCCGGCGACGAGCTCGGCGAGCCGCGCGCGGCGCCGCCGGTCCAGCTCGGCGAAGACGTCGTCGAGGATCAACACCGGCTCCGCGCCATCCTCCGTGAGCATCCGGTACGCGGCCAGCCGCAACGCCAGGGCGAACGACCACGACTCCCCATGACTCGCGTAACCCTTCGCAGGCAACTCGCCGAGCACGAGTTCCAGGTCGTCGCGGTGCGGCCCGACGAGGCACACCCCGCGCTCGAGCTCCTGCGACCGCATCCGCTCCAGCTCCGCGAGCAGGGCGCCTTCGAGCTTGGCCGGGTCCGCACGCGGACCGCCCTCGACGCCGTAGCTCTCGGGGAACGCCTCGGAGTGGTTGCTGCGGTAGTGGATGTTCGCGCGCCGATCCTGCGGTGTGGGGTCCGTTCCGGTCGCCGCCACGCTCGCGTAGGCGTCCGTGACGTGGAGCGCGAGGTCCGCCACGAGGTCGAGTCGCCCCGCCAGCAACACCGCGCCGTAGTGCGCGAGGTGCCCGTCCCAGACTTCCAGCGTCGACAGATCCGCTCGAGCGCCTGCGCGCTTCGCCGCCCCTGCCGATTTCAGCAGCGCACTGCGTTGTTTGAGGACTCGCTCGTAGTCCGACCGGACACCGGCGTACCGGGGCGAGCGGGAGGTCAGCAGCTCGTCGAGGAACGACCGCCGTTCACCGGGGTCGCCGCGTACCAGCGCGAGGTCTTCCGGTGCGAACAGCACCGTGCGTAGCACGCCGAGCACCTCTCGCGGACGCGTGGCAGCGCCCCTGTTGAGTCGCGCGCGGTTGGCTTTGCCCGGCGTGATCTCCAGCTCGACGAGCAGTTCCCGTCCGTTGTGCACGACCGCGGCACGCACGACGGCGCGCGAGGTTCCGTGCCGGACCAGCGGCGCGTCGCTCGCGACACGGTGTGAGCCCAGGGTGGCCACGTAGCCCAGTGCCTCGACCAGGTTCGTCTTGCCCTGGCCGTTGGCCCCGACCAACACGCACGGCCCCGGTTCCAGGGCGAGGTCCGCGTGCGGCCACGAGCGGAAGTCGCTCACTTGCAGATGGCGGACGTACACGGCGATCCAACCTAGTCGGGGTCCTGCGCGGCGGGACGAGAACGGCACCCTGTGGACAAGTCGAGACGACATGTCGACAAAACGACCCGGCGGGACGTTCGTGACCTGCGAAGATCTCTCGGTGGTGGTTCAGCATCCACCGAGTTGTCCACAGGTTCTCATGTTGTCCACAGCCGGGTGAGCACGCCACGCACGGACGCGGGGCAGGTTCGCCGGGATCAGCTGTCCGATTTCTGTACCGAGTGGCCGCCGAACTGGTTGCGCAACGCCGCCACCGCCTTCATCGCCGGGGAGTCCTCCTGCCGGGACGCGAAGCGGGCGAACAACGCCGAGGTGATCACCGGGGTCGGCACCGCGTTGTTGATCGACTCCTCCACGGTCCAGCGCCCCTCACCCGAGTCGCTGACCCACCCCCGGAGCTCCTGGAGTTCGGGGTCCTCGTCGAGTGCGCGCACCAGCAGATCGAGCAGCCAGGAACGCACCACGGTGCCCCGGCTCCATGCCTTGATCGTGGCCGGGACGTCGGTGACCACGTCCGAGGCCGCGAGCAGCTC
This sequence comes from Allosaccharopolyspora coralli, assembly GCF_009664835.1. Lineage (NCBI taxonomy): Bacteria > Bacillati > Actinomycetota > Actinomycetes > Pseudonocardiales > Pseudonocardiaceae > Allosaccharopolyspora > Allosaccharopolyspora coralli. The sequence goes on along the minus strand of NZ_CP045929.1, from coordinate 5,189 downwards.
GAAACCCTCGGCGTACGCCTGCATCAACCCGTACTCGATGCCGTTGTGCACCATCTTCGCGTAATGCCCGGCCCCGACCGGGCCCGCGTGCGCGAAACCCTCCTCGCGCGGACCCTCCGGGCGCAACGCGTCGAAGATCGGCATCGCCCGCTCGACGTCGGCGGTGTCCCCGCCTGCCATGAGCCCGTACCCGTTCGTCGCGCCCCAGACCCCGCCGGAGACGCCGACGTCGACGTAGCGGATGCCGTTCTCGGCGAGCCGCGCGGCGTGCTCCTGATCGTCGGTGAACTTCGAGTTGCCGCCTTCGATCACCAGGTCACCGGCCGAGAGTGCCGCTGCCAGTTCCTCCACGGTCTCGCGGGTCGGGTCGCCGTGCGGCACCATGATCCACACGACCCGTTCGCCCTGCAGCGCGGCGGCCAGGTCGGCGATCGAGGCGACGTCGCTGACGTCGGCGTTGCGGTCGTAGCCGACGACCTCGTGGCCGGCGGCGCGCAACCGCTCACGCATGTTGAAACCCATTCGGCCGAGGCCGACCAGTCCGAGCTGCAACGCGAAACTCCTCTGACGAACGCGGGGTGGATGCGGTGGGGTCCGGCCGGTCAGCCGGGCAACCGAACCGGCATGAGCAGGTACAAGTAGCCCTCGACGACCTGTCCCTCGTCGTCGACCGGTTTGATCAAGGCAGGCCGGTTCGACGTGGTGAACTGGAGTTTGGCGCGGTCGGTCTTGAGCGCGCCGAGCCCGTCGAGCAGGTAAGCCGGGTTGAAGGCGATGGTCAGCCCCTCCCCGGTGAGTTCGACCGGCAACTCCTCCTCCGCGCTGCCCTCGTCGTCGCCTCCCGCGGTCAGCCGCAACCCCGCCTCGGAGAACTCCAAGCGGACCTGGGTGCCGCGCTCGGCGACCAGCGACACGCGCTTGATCGCCTCGACCAACGCGGCCACGTCGACGATCGCGCTGACCGCCTCACTGTCCGGCAACAGCTGGCGGTACTTGGGGAACTCCGCGTCCAGCAGTCGCGAGGTCGTGCGCTTGGTGCTGCCGGACATGCCGAGCAGACCGTCGCCGGAGGCCAGCGACAGTTCGACCTTGCTGCCCGCCCCACCGAGCGTCTTCGCGGAATCGGCGAGCGTCTTCGCGGGGACGAGGACCGCGGTGTCGGCGACTTCCTGGCCCGGGTCCCAGGTGATCTCGCGCATCGCGAGCCGGAACCGGTCCGTGGCGACCATCGTGAGCCGGTCGCTGTTGATCTCGATGCGAACGCCGGTGAGCATCGGCAACGTGTCGTCCTTGCCCGCGGCGACCGCGACCTGTCCCACAGCCTCGGCGAACGAGTCGCCGGGCACGGACCCGGCGTGCGCGGGCAGGTCAGGCAACGCCGGATAGTCCTCGACAGGCATCGTCGGCAGGCTGAACTTCGCACTGCCGCAGGTGATCGAGACCCGCGAGCCGTCCACGGTGAGTTCGACGGGCCGGTTCGGCAACGCCTTGGTGATGTCGGCGAGCAGCCGGCCGGACACGAGCGTCTTGCCCGTCGCGTCGATGGAGGCCTCGACCGTGACCTGCGCGGAGACCTCGTAGTCGAACCCGGAAATCGTCAGCCCGTCACCGGAACTCGCATCGAGCAGTACCCCACCGAGCACCGGGACCGGCGGCCGCGACGGCAGACTGCGCGCGACCCAGGCGACGGCGTCGGCGAGACCGTCACGTTCCACGCGGATCTTCATGGATGTCCTTTCGGTTCCGGCGGGGCCGGGCGGAGAACGGCGGATGGGACGAGTTCGGGTCTGTGCACCCCGCGCCTGAGGTGCGTCCGCGCGTGCGGTGCTCGTTCCGAACCCCTCGGTGGCACGTACCTACCGAGATCCGGGGCGGCCCCGACTCGTGACGGCGCCGAGTGGTCCAGGACGAACACCGCGAACTCCGTACTCGGAACTGAGCCGTGGGGTTCGCGGAGCTTCCACCGTAGAGCGTGGCGACCGATCTCCGCATCCGGGTCGAGGCACTTCTCCGAAGCCGGTCGAGGTGTTCGCCGCCGGTTGTCCACGTGTCCACCGCCCCCTTACTTCTCTTTGTTTCTTTTCAAGAGGGAGAACAAGACAGTCGTAGTAGTAGGGCCTGTGGGTAGTGGGGACAACCGGTCTTCGTGCAGGTCAGGGTGCGTGTGCCGGTGTGGACCAGTCCGGGACGGTGGCGGTGGATGGATCGGGCCGGACGTGGACGGTTCGCGGGTCGGCCGGATCCGTCCACACCGCCCGGGTAGCTGTCCACAGTTGCGTCCCCAGCTTGGCGCCGAGTTGTACCCAAGCTCTGTGGGTCGCTCGTCTCCGGCGGATTCACTCGGATCGGGTTGTGGGTGAAGCTGTGGGCTAGTTGTGATCAACCACGCCGAGCCTGTGGGCAGATCGGGAACAGGTTGTGCACAGCTTGTGGGTGGATCGGAGACAAGCGCTGGTCAGCCTTGGGGACGGATCGGTTGTGGACATCTCGCGCTGGTGCGGACTTTTCTGTTCGGGCGGTGTGACGAGATCGGCGCGGTGCGACGGAAAGTGCGAGCACGTCCGCCTCCGGTGACGGGTGCGGCGGAGACGAAGAACGAGCTCGCCGAGCCCGCCAACCCCGGCGTCATCACCATGAAGCTGCCTGCCGGCCCGGGTGGATCGCGTCCGAGTACCGCAACAGAAAAGTTCCGTGCTCACACCGTGGGCGGACGACGGCGCGTCAGCGTGCCGGTGCGAGGGACGAGGGTTCCGCTGGAGGGGCGGCATCGTGACGACGCGCGCACTTGCACTGCCAACCGGCGCGCGTCAGCGGAGGCGCTACGAAACGCGGCAGGGAAGGAAGCAGGGGCCGGTCAGCGCGCGGCTTGCTGCTTGATGCGGGAGGTCAGTTCCTGCACCTGGTCGTAGACACGACGACGCTCGGCCATCTCCTTGCGGATCTTCTTGTCCGCGTGCATGACGGTCGTGTGGTCGCGGTTGCCGAAACTCTGGCCGATCTTCGGCAGCGAGGAGTCCGTGAGCTCACGGCACAGATACATCGCGATCTGACGGGCTTGCGCGAGCGCCTTCGTCTTCCCGGTCCCGCACAGGTCGTCCACAGTCACGGCGAAGTACTCGGCCGTGACGGCCATGATCGTCGGCGCGGTGATCTCCGGCGTCTGCGAGTCCGGGATGAGATCGCGAAGCACGATCTCCGCGAGCGAGACGTCCACCGCCTGCCGGTTCAACGATGCGAACGCGGTGACCCGGATCAAAGCGCCCTCGAGTTCGCGGATGTTGCGCTCGATCCGGGCGGCGATGAACTCCAGTACCTCGGCAGGCGCCGCCAGCCGGTCCTGTGCCGCCTTCTTGCGCAGGATCGCGATCCGCGTCTCCAACTCGGGCGGCTGGATGTCGGTGATCAGGCCCCACTCGAAGCGCGTCCGCAGCCGGTCCTCCAGTGTCCGCAGGCCCTTCGGCGGACGGTCGGAGGACACCACGATCTGCTTGTTCGAGTTGTGCAGGGTGTTGAAGGTGTGGAAGAACTCCTCCTGAGTCCCTTCCTTGCCCTCCAGGAACTGGATGTCGTCCACCAACAGCACGTCGACGTCCCGGTAGCGGCGCTGGAAGGCCACCTGCCGGTCGTCGCGCAGCGAGTTGATGAAGTCGTTGGTGAACTCCTCGGTCGAGACGTAGCGCACCCGCATCCCGGGGAACAGCCGCTGCGCGTAGTGGCCGACCGCGTGCAGCAAGTGCGTCTTGCCGAGTCCGGACTCGCCCCAGATGAACAGTGGGTTGTACGCGCGCGCCGGTGCTTCGGCCGCCGCGACGGCGGCGGCATGGGCGAACCGGTTCGACGCCCCGATGACGAAGGTGTCGAAGGTGTACTTGGCGTTGAGCCGGGTCTGCGAGGTCGGCGGCGCGTGTTTGGGCGCGGTGTAGGGCTGCCCCTGCTGCGTCTCCGGGTACTGCCCGCGCCCGAAGGTCGGCCAGATCTCGTTCGCCGCGTCGAGGGCCTCGCGCTCCTCGTCGACCTCGTCCTCGGCAGAGTCCTGCTGCTCGTCCTCGTCGGCCGTGTCGTTCGCGGCGTTGTCGCTGGTCGGCCAGTCCGGGGTGTCGTCGGCGCGCTTGGTGTCCTCGCCGGGTGTGACGGAATGGTCGGCCGCCGACGTGTATTCGGCGACCCCCGCCGAGGTGCCGGCCGGGAGACTCCCGGCAGTGCGGGACTCGGATCTGTCCGGAGCGCGGTGACCGTCGGTCGAGTACGTCGAGTGGTCACCGCTCGCTTGCCGGCCCGACGAGTGCCCGTCCGACGAGAAGGTGCCCGACGACTGGTTTCCGGGCACGTAACGGCCGGAGGAACGCGAATCGCCGCCGCGCGTCGTGGCGCCGAACTCCTGGCTCCGGTGAGGCTCGCTGGTCGAGCCGTACGACGGTGCCTGGGAGCCGTAGGAGGGTGTCTGCGTGGAACCGTAGGACCGCGGGGTCTCGGTGTGTTCGTGCGGACGGTGCGTGTCCGAAGCGGACGTACCGGGGGCCGACTCGGTGGGTCGGTGCACCTCCGCCGGAGTCACGGTGCCGTACCGACCGGAATCGGGTGTGGCCGTCACGTACGGGGAGGCGTCGTACGGCAGCCCTGGCTGGTGCGGGGCTGACCGGTGCGAAGTGGACTGGTGCCGTGAGGTTTCGGACCGGACGGAACCGTGCCCGGCCGACTCGTGCCGGGTGGACGAGCCGGTCGCCGTGGTCCGGTCTGTGTTCGTGCTGTTCCGGGGGGCCGCGGCGTCCATGTGCGCGGTCGCGCTCGGTGCGGGCGGAGGCGTCGACGCCCGGGTCGGCGCGGGCACCGCGGTGTCGACCTTCACCGCGAGGGAGACGTCCCGCCCGAGACGACGGGACAGGGCATCGGTGATCGGCTCCCGAAGCGCGCGCTCGATCGCTTCCTTCGCGAAGTCGCTCGGCGCGGCGAGCAGAGCAGTTCCGTCCAGCAGGCCGATGGGGCGCGTGACGCGCATCCAGGCGCGCTGCTGTGGGGAGAGCGTGCCCGAGGACAGCTCGTGCACCACCTCGGACCACACCCGACCGAGCTCGGTTTGGTGGTCGGACACCGCTGTTCTCCCCTCCCCTCCGGGAACATCACCCACCCTGCAACATCAGCCCACGCCGTGCGCGAGTGGTGCCGACGCAGGTGGCCGGGCAAGCTCTGCG